>NZ_PISM01000001.1 GCF_002929225.1 Stutzerimonas kunmingensis
GGGTCTGCTGCTCAAGGAAGGCACTATCGTCGACGCTACCCTGATCGCCGCGCCGCCCTCGGTCAAGAACCGAGAAGGTAAGCGTGATCCTGAGATGCATCAGGCCAAGAAAGGCAATCAATGGCACTTCGGGATGAAGGCCCACGTTGGTGTCGACGCCACATCGGGACTCGTGCACAGCGTGGTAGGGACTGCCGCCAACGTGGCGGATGTCACCCAGGTCGATCAGTTGCTGCACGGCGCCGAAACCTATGTTTCGGGTGACGCTGGATACACTGGTGCGGCCAAGCGACCGGAGCATGCTGAACGGGACGTTGTCTGGTCGATTGCAGCACGGCCAAGCAGTTACAAACATCACGGCAGAGACAGCGTGCTGTACCGAGTCAAGCGCAAAGTCGAATACGCCAAGGCGCAGCTGCGTGCCAAGGTCGAGCATCCCTTCCAGGTGATCAAGGTGCGCTTCAATCATCGTAAGGTTCGCTACCGTGGACTGGAAAAGAATACGGCGCAGTTGTTCAGTCTGTTTGGGTTGGCCAATCTGGTACTGGCCAAGCGGTATTTGCAACGGACGGCGGGATAAGTCCGTCCGAAAGGCGGGGCTGGCCCGCTAATCAGCAAAATCAGGGTAGAAATCGGCCCAAGAAACGCAGAATAAGGCCGGTAGGTTGAAAAAACCGGGTTGAAAAAGGGGGACGGTGAGAATTGGCTAATTGTTCAGCGTCTCCTTAATGTCATCTCAGCTCTTCGCGATGCCTGAAGCCGATGCGATAATCGTTACCGATAGCTGACGTTTGCCAATAACTCAAAGGACGGGGTCTATATGGAGAAGAGATATGAGCACTCAAAAAATCTGCTGTTTAAGTATGCAAGCAGCCAATGGCGGGGTCAGACCGGACGTTCCGGCCAGGAAGGGTGGGAAGGGGCTGGGAATAGCTGAGTGATGGATCAAATTCCCTCTTTACTCATCGCCGGCCAGCTCTTAATGGCGATAGTGGCAGGTTTGCTGCTCAACCTGACGCCCTGCGTTTTGCCTGCAATTCCCATTAAGGTCCGGACCATCTTACGAGAGGCGGGCAGCCAACGATCGCACCGCGTGCTGGCGGCATTGGCGTTCACCGCAGGAACGCTCGCGTTTTTCCTGACGTTGGGCGGACTGACCGCACTTCTGCAGTGGAGCTGGGGCACTTTGTTTCAGTCTGCGGTGTTCGTTGGTGTCCTTGTTGCCTTGATGGTCGGGTTTGCGGTGGTCACCTGGCTGGATTTGCCCATCCCGATCCCGGCGTTCGCCGCCTCGGTCCATGGCCGGCGCTACTTTGAAGCATTCGTATCTGGGTTATTGAGTGCGGTTTTGGCCGCACCCTGCGCCGGTCCTTTCCTTGGTGGAGTCCTAGCCTTTGCCGTTACCCAGCCGACGCCGGTAAGTATGGGGATATTCGGCAGTATCGGGCTGGGGTTGTCGCTGCCCTACGCAGCATTGATGCTCAAACCCGATTGGCTGAGCCGGTTGCCCAAGGCGGGGCCCTGGACCCTGGTCATTAGAGAAGTGCTCGCGTTGGTCTTGCTGGCCGCAGCCGTCTTTTTCAGCGCGAGCCTGGTGCCCAAAGCGGTTTATACCTGGCTATGGTGGTCTTGGCTGGCCCTGGTGCTGGCCTGGGGTGCCCGCCGTTTCGTCCAGGGTAATGGTACCGTGCGTGTGATCACCACAACGGCGGCAGGCCTTGCCCTTGCGATGACTGTGGAATTCGCATCCCCGCTGGGCAACAGCGAAGACGAACTCGTCTGGCAACCCTACTCCGCAAAACTACTGACGGAGACAAAAGCCCAGGGCACACCCTATTTGCTGGAGTTCACCGCCGACTGGTGCATCAACTGCAAGATACTTGAGCGCACGGTCTACCAGGAGGCCGCTGTGGCCGAAGCCGTGCGGCGCACCAAGATGGTGCCCATACAAGTTGACGTGACAGCGAGCAACCCAGAAAAAGATGCGCTATTAACTGCGACCGGCGGGCAGGCCTTACCCTTCGCAGTGGTTGTTGACCGTGACGACACCGTTATCGCCCGTTTCACGGGGCTTTTTGACACCGACAGCTTGGTCGAAGCTATCAATCGCACCGGAAACCCACAACCTTAGATACTGGAGACCCAATCATGGTGATTCGACAAAAAGGATTGCTAGCTGGAGTAGTGGTTTTTGCGATCGCGATCGCTGCGTTCATGTTGATCGACACCAACGGAAACAACCTCGACGCTGCCCAGACTGAACGTGCCGGTCTTGAAGTCCCGGTGCCGACCCGAGCAGGGTTGGCAAATTCCGCTGATAAGGTCCGCCTCACTGTTGCGGGAGGCGCCGCAGCAATGGCGGGAAAGACGGGTGATTTCGTTTTAACACTGAACATTCAACCGGGCTGGCATGTGAATGCAAATCCGGCCTCCATGGAATTCCTGATTCCCACCGTCGTCAGCTCTTCAGTCAACGGCCAGGCGCTTATAATCCCGACGCAGTACCCGCGCGGCCGGGTCAGTGACATTGTGCTGAGTGACACCGCCCTAGAGGTGTATGACGACGGTGCAAGTATTCGGCTGCGGCCCGACGAAAAACAGACCGCCGTGCTGGAAAAGGTAGGCAGGCTCGAAATGATTGTACGGGTGCAGGCCTGCAGTGACGAGGGCATTTGTCTGGCACCGACTGACCTGCCCGTTGCGCTGAATCTGGACGATACCAAGCGACAATAAGTCAGAACGGCCCTCGGAAATGACTCAATTGGGGAATGACTGTGAACAGCTTATTCTGAGTATTCCCCGATTGCCGTGGTTGCGCTGGGCAGCTCAACGCCATGCCCCACCGTTCATATCTTGAGATGGGCGAGACTCGCTTCGTTAAACACCAAACTTACATTGTGATTCGCGCATTCCGCATGACGAAGTGGCTTCGGGGCAGTGCCGGCAATCGGTCCCAGGTGATTGATAGATCCTGTTCGGGAACCTCATATTGGAGCGAGCGAGCCAGGAAGCGAACAGCAACGCTCATCAATGCGACGGCGACGCCTTCACCTGGACAGCGATGGTTAACATGCGGGTCGCCTGGTCCTTGTGGGATGAAGCAGTATGGCGACGGAGAGTTGGATCGAAAGCGCTCAGGCTTGAAACGATCTGCCTCCTCCCAGAGCTGGGAATCGTGATTGGTTCCGTATAAGTCCAGCAGGACTAAGGTGCCCCTGCCAAAGGAAAATCCTTCCCATAGAAAATCTTCTTTCACGCGAGCGCTGATCGCTGGGAAGAAGGGGTAGAAACGCCGCACTTCCTGCACAAAGCAACCTATATCTCTTTCATCTCCCGACTGCAGGTTTCTCAGACAGAACGGGTGCTTGTGCAGCGCTAGCGCTGCAAAGGTTATGAATACAGAGACGGCTACCGTCGGCCGCAGCAGATTTAGTAGTTCCACTGATGCGGTATGTAGATCCAACGGCTGTCCGTGCTGGTCCTTGTAATGGGCGATGCGTTCGAGAGGCGATTGCTCGGGTGTAGGGGGAGCGGCGCGAGTGGACTCGACGAGCTCTGCCGCCCATTGCTCCAATCGGCGACGTGCCTTCCGTGCCTGCCAGTGCTGCAGACCGATCGCGCCGGCGTGCTCATAGAGAGCTGCAAGATCTTGAGTCCATTGTTGAACATCTCTTTCAGCGATTGGAGCACCGGCCCAGTCGCATACGGTGCGGCATAGAATTTCGCGAGCAATCTCGTAGAGGACGATTGACTCACCGGGACGCCAAGTTCGCGCATACTCCCTCCAACGAACCTCGCTCAACTCTGCTAGTTCCTGCACGTTCGCGGGTGTGAGCACTCCCATGAAGAGGGCCTTTCGGTGACGATGCGCATCACCGTCCAAACCTTGGACACCGTCTTGTCCGAATAAGGTTTTTTGCAGTCGCTTGGGCGCAGCGTTCTGGCGAACGAATCGGTCAGGGTCGCAAATCAAGCGAGCAGCTTCGGCACCTGTTAGGCACAGAGTTTTCTGTAATATCAAGCGAGTTTGAAACACAGGCGATTGATGAAACTTACTGCGCGTGGAGATAAATCGGTAGGGATCTCGCAAAAAGGCCCAAGTACTGTCCAATCCGGTGTCACGCGGTATGTTTGGCATTGCTGACCCCACCCGTTCTAGCTACGTGTTGCGGATTTCATCCTGCTCTGAAGAATTGTGACCGGCCGGGTAAGCAGATGTTGGATGAACAGGATCAATAAATTGCCCGAAATAATTTCTGGGGTAGTCCTTTTCATGCAATCCAACCTCAGCCTCGCCCAGCTTCCCGGCGCTGTCGTAGAAGGTTCCAAACATCTGATCCCACACAGTTGAAAACTCACCGAAGTTGACCTGAGCGTCTTCGAAGTCGCGCTTATGGTGCCAACGATGGACCTCAGCAACCCCTAGCACATGCCGCAGCCAACCCACGCTGTAGTCCAGGTTCGAATGCTGAAAGGCCAGATGGACGGTTAGGATCCCAAACCACGTTGCGACTACGGCAGACGGAGCTCCAGATATGAGCAAAACCACCAGCCCCGGCCCGGCCATCAACGCCGCATGCAGAGGATGTCGACGTTCTCCGTTCATCCAGTAGAGCCGCTCAGCGCTGTGATGGATCATGTGAAAGCGCCACAGCCAATGCACCCGGTGGCTGATGCGGTGCATTACATACAGGCTCAAGTCGAGCACGGCGGCGACTAGTAGCAATTGCAGCCACAATGGGCTCTCGATCGGAAAGAGCCGAACCGAAGCCGGTACCGCATCGCCTAACTTAGCCAGGAATTCTGCAGTAAATTGAATGACAGACAGGTTCACCAGCATGTGCAGCAGATCCGTCAGGGTGTCCTGATGATCTTCCAGCCAGGCTCGCCGAAAAGGCTGGATGCGCTCCAAGCCAGCAATGAGTAGCAGCCCCGCCGCGGCGACTATGGGTGTGGTGGGCCAATACGGTATACCTGCATACAGCGCCCAAATCATGAAGGAGGCACAGCCGCCAAACACAAGTGGATAGCTCAGCCACCTTATGGCGAATCGCAAGGGAATAGACATCGCTCAGCTCCTGAGTAGGGAGCCATGACTGTATGTGGGAAGGTCCGCTTTCGGCTTGAACGAAAGAGCTACGACCCCTGAAGATCGACTTCAGCCAGGGCGGAGAAAGGATCGATGCCCAGCAGTGCCCGGAATGTCCGGGAGAAATGTGCCGAGTCAGAAAAGCCCGCCTCATGGGCCGCTTCGGTGAGTAGACCCCCTTTGGCTAGGTGCTGTAGGGCTTGTGTGAGACGTAACCATTTCGCATAGCTGCGCAGCGGCAAGCCTGTCTGTTCCACGAACCAATGGGAAAACCGTGTAGGGGATAAATGCACCAACGCGGCCATTTCTTCGCGCCTCATTTGGCCTCTATGCAGCGCTTCAATCACCTTTGTCAAGCGAGGATCTGGAATCGGTGGATCGGGTAGCCGCAGTGCCTGGCGCACCCCCGTCCTAACCTGGAGAGCGGTATGTCCTGTCTCGCGCAGCATATCGATAATCGCTACTACGTCCGCCGGGGCGATCACGACTACCCTTGCTTCTTCGGTACCCCGCATAGTTGGGGCTTCATCGGATAGTGCATCCAGATAGATCGACAGCACTCGACCAGCACTGATCCGGTGTTTCAGGCCCGCGGCGATGAAGATGGCAGCCCCTGTTTGAATGCCCAACGGAGTTTCAACCGATACAGGTGAATCGAGGCCCACTGAAATCTGATGCGCCTGATGGTGGTGCCACTCCTGGTGGCCGGCACGGCCATGAAAGATGCCGATGCCGGGCCCTATCCAGGCCTGGCCTGCCCAGCGTACGGTATCCGTTGAGAGCGAGCCTTTCATTCGTTGACTCGGTCGGCTTCCGCATTTGGGCTTAGCAAACTGCTCAGGATCAACATGGCGGCGCCACCGACGATAGCAATATCCGCCAGGTTAAACGCAGGCCAATGCCAGGACTGCCAGTAAAAATCCAGGTAGTCGATTACATGGCCTCGAAATGCGCGATCAATCAGATTCCCAACTGCCCCGCCCAAGATAAGGCTATAGCCTAGGGCTTCGCTTTTGGCTCTGCGTTTACGCAATATCAGAGCCAGCACGATCGAAACGACCAAAGCTATGACAATGAAGAAGTAACGCTGCCAACCACCCGCGTCAGCCAGGAAGCTGAACGCTGCACCGGTATTCCAGAAGTGAACCAGGTTGAAGAACGGGGTGAGAGGAATCACGGTGCCGACCGGGAGCGAACCCGTAATTGCGCTTTTCAACGCTAGGTCGGCCGAGGCAATGGCTAGCGATAGCATCCACCAGAACCCAGGAGCAACAAGAGGTGATCTAGGAGACGACCTCATTGCATTTCTCCTTGAAGAAGTCGCTGCAGCTCCGGTGAAATAGGCATCGGCGCAAAAGCACTAACCCTGGCGCGCCCGCTGTTTCCGAGCGGCACCCAGATCTTCGAGAACAGCAGGGCCGCCATGATTCGCGGTACTTGGCTGAGCACCTTTCGAAAGTCGCGCAACTGCCAGTCGGCCCTCAGCATCAGCCAATGGCTCTGAGCATGAAGAATAGGCATTCGCTGGCTCAATATGTGGGCTCGCTCCAGCCAGGAGAAAGCCTCGGTTGGCGCCTCTGCATTAAGTGCTTTCCTAGCCTGGAAGAAGGCCTCATCAATGGCAATGCTGAGGGTGGTATTCATCTGGATCTCACTTACGCAGTAGATGCCCGAGTGAACACCCTATAGCTGCTATAGGGTCAAGCGCTATGGGCGATTCAAGACGACGCAAAAATGACTTTATGTCGGAATTACGAAAGAGGTTTGTCGCCCCCCAGCAGGCCCGAAAGTATCCCGCAGTCCAGACTTTGTCGTTCGTTATCGCAGCAACCTCGCAACGTCACCAGCTGGTTTTCGAGAGCATGTAAGGATGCGATCTGAGCCCTTACCTGTGCGATATGTCTATCAAGGAGCTCATTGACCGCAACGCAGGGTTGCTGCGGCTGTTCCTGATAGCTCTGCAAAACACCAATTTCTTCCAGTGACATGCCAAAAGAGCGGCATCGGCGAATGAACAGCAGTTTGTCCGCATGGTCTGCTTTATAGGTTCGATAGCCATTGTCCTCGCGTTCGGGCGGTGGAAGCAGTCCCTGACGTTCATAAAAACGAATCGTCTGAGTGTCCACTCCTGTCCGCTGTGCAAGTTGACCGATGCGCATGGTCTGTCCCTTGGTAAAAAAGCCAGTATATCCAGGCTTGACCCTATAGCCACTACATGGTTTTTAATCGGTAGAATCAAGTCCTATAGGAGAGGCGAGTCATGACTTCTTGTGATAAATCCTGTGGCTGTGGCCCTGAGCCGGTAAGCACTGAAGCGGCAGCCGCGCCTTCGAATGAAGGGACTTGGGTCAGCAGTTTTTCTGTGCCCAAGATGGATTGCCCGTCAGAAGAGCGAATGATTCGGCTCGCGCTCAATGGCTTTTCTGAACTCAATTCGCTGTCCTTTGATCTGAGCAGCAGACAGGTACGCGCTTTCCATGACGGTCCGGTTGACCAGATCGCAACCAAGCTGGAATCACTTGGTTTGGGGGCAACATTGCTCGGTACTCAACCGGCCAGCCAGGAAGCAGCTTCGGCCAATAGCGCCAGTGAAGAGCTGACTGCTTCCAAGGAGGCTGGCTCGCTCAAAATCCTGCTCGGTATCAATGCCACGATGTTTGTCATCGAGTTGGGCGTAGGCTTGATTGCTCAGTCGACGGGTCTGATCGCCGACTCGCTGGACATGTTTGCTGATGCTGCCGTCTATGGTCTGGCTCTCTTTGCGGTCGGTCGGGCTGCGCAGCTGCAGGTTCGCGCTGCGCACCTGGCGGGTTTTATCCAGATCGTGTTGGCTCTGGGGGTACTCGTGGAGGTGGTTAGGCGCTTCATCTATGGCAGCGAACCTGAGTCGATGCTGATGATGGGGATTGGCTTAGTTGCACTCGTCGCGAACGTCAGCTGTCTCTTATTGATCTACGGCCATCGTGAAGGCGGTGCACACATGAAAGCGAGTTGGATTTTTTCGGCCAACGATGTGATCGCGAATATTGGTGTTATCGCCGCTGGAGCTCTGGTTGCGTGGACAGGCTCTTCCTATCCAGATTTGGTGATTGGTACGGTAGTTGGCCTCATCGTACTCAACGGTGCGCGCCGAATCCTGGCATTGAAAGCCTGACCAACCGGATCGACAGCACCCCCATTTTCCAAACAGAGACGCGTAGCTTGTGAGTGACGTTGAGACGGCTGAGATAGAACAGCTGATGGCTGGATTGGACGGCAAAATTGCCGAAGGGCATGCCGCTCGTTAAGGGCCTGATACTTGGGCGTTTTGCTGGTGGCCTCGGACAGCAGCCCACTGGCGCCCTTGCATGGCGAACTGATGAATACGGCGTCGGGGCGCAGATTCTGCGCGGCGCGGCGTATGTCCTCGGCAGTCGCCTCGGTCCAGCCAGCAGGCGGTTGCTGGCCATGGAAACGGGTGTATTGCTCGCGGGTAAAGAGGTCTAACAGGGTGCCGGGAACGCCAGCTAGTCGCTCGAAGTCACGGAGCCCAGCTGGGTCTACGTCTACACCTCCAAGACACTCCCATTGGGCCTCTACATTCCCGACAACGGGGCGCGCTCTATTGAACCCTCGAGCCCCACCCCCAAGGCCGCAGCAGAAATGGAAATGGTACAGGGTGCGTTTCAGGTGAGCAGAGCTGGAATCGCGGGAGCTGTCGTACATGCTAGATCCTCTAACGGATATGTTTGCATGCGCGACATTGAACTACAGTTCAACTTATGGCAACACAATAATTGAACTGTGGTTCAATTACTTGACGGACGGTAACCCGCGGACTGCATCATCCCAAATCTGATCACGCTCGGGATCGTTACCCACTTTGCTGATCCAAGCTACTGAGTAGCTCCACCGCTCAGCGAGCAGCCTGCCTGTCCAACCTTTGCTCTTATAAGCAGCCTTGAACTCGGCAGGAGTCATGCGTGCCGGCCTATCGGCCTCGCCGTCAGACATAATTTTTCCAGTCATAGTGATCTCTATCTGGCCGCGGCGCTGCCAAGCTATCGGCAGCAGGCCAACATTGAACTGTGATTCAACAAGGGGCAAGAGGTTTTATTGTACTTGGCGTCAACTCAAAGCTGGGGATAGGCAACCAGCCTATCGGCTGGATACTGGGTCATGAACTCACTGCTGATTTCAGCGGGAGCTGTCAGCCAGTCCTGGTACAGCGCCTGAGGGAGCACCACCACCATGCGCTTCTCATGCCCCGGGCGATGGAAGTTGCGCATCAGCGCATGGTCATCGGCATTCACCGTCAGCATTGAGAACGACAGCTCCCTATCACCTGCAGCAGTTTTCCTCTCCTCCCATAGGCCCGCTATCCCTAGCAGCCGCCCATCGGCACGGGAAATTCGAGTAGGAATAGCCTTGCCTGTTCGCCAGTCGGGCTCATAGATCGCCACCGCAGGGATGATGCAGTGCTGTGCCTTCTTCCATGCCTCCCTGAATGACCGCTTGACCGAGGCCGTCTCAGAACGGGCGTTGTAGGTGGACCGTGCCAGCTTTTTGTCGGCCCAGAAGGGCAGGAGCCCAAACACTCCCACCTCAGCTTCAAATGGCAACACGGCGTCATCGTACGGGTCGACATTGCGAGGCTTGCGCAGGAACGGCCCGGCATAACCTGGCCACAATTCGAGCTTCTCCTGAGCGTCGAACTCGACACCAAACTCTTCTTGGAGACGCTCTGGGGTAGGGGCTTCGTAACGACTGCACATAACACACCTCTCATTCGTCACTGTGCTGCTCGGTGTTGCGGCCCGCAACGCCTTGGCGAGTGGGATCTATGATTAGGACTATCTCTCGCGGCACCCCGCTTACTGAGTACATCCTTATACTGAACGCCTGCCTCCGACGATGGTGAATGCATGTCGATAGATCAGCCCCTCCCTTTCTGGCGCAGAGCAGGAACATTTCTATGGGACTCAGTGCGTGAGGACTGTGGGTATCCTGCAACGCTCATGAAGCTGATTAAGAGCCCAGTCAAACTTAATTCGCCCATCCAGGAAACAGCAAAAGGTATTGGCGCAGGAGCGGTTGTTAGGTGGCACGACTTCGGATCTCTTATTTATGAGCGCGGGATATATCGCGACAAGCTGAATGGATGGACCCACTGCCGCACCTATGGTCGGTATGGCTCGACTAGCATCGAATGCGCCCCACTATTGCGCGTTGGCAGCGAGATGCAGATCCAACGGTGGCGGTGCGATATCCAACAGGTAGATGGCTTCTCCGCGTCGAAATCCGAACTCAAGGAGTTCGCCACCATGGATGACATGGTGGTAAGGAACTCACCCGAGATGATCGACGAGATATCTCCGGCGAAGCTGGCGAAGAATCTGGCCTGGGATGAAATTCGGATCATCAGCCACGTCGATCACGATTATTTCGCCACTTGGGCTTGGGACGGACGCGTCTTTCTGATGAACTCCGGCGGTTCGCATCACTTCGCAGCTGCCAAGTACATCGCGGCGCGGCTTGAACAGCCGGTTGAGCTGACCGGAACCTATAAGATCTACGGGTTATGTGAGCAGGCTATAACAGAACTCAGGCGTGAATACGGCATGTTCGTGTTGTCGCATGAGCCTGATGCTTGGTTGGGGTTCAACGAAGCTATGGCTCGCTTCAAGGCAACGTATTATTGGAAGACATTGCCCCGCCCGCACAACCACCAGCGTTGCGCAATTTTTTTACCGCTAAAGGAGAAGCGCTCTGCCATGGTTGCGAGGATTCTCAAGGAAAACAATTTCCAGGACCTAGGCGCTTACTTGGCTGGCCTAGCTGCCCAGTCACAAGCGGTCATCAACAAAGTCAATCCGCCATAATTAGGGTAGTCCAGACCTCAGCGCAACTATCCAATGATAGCTAGTGATCATCCTGACTCTCACAAAGTTTGAGATTGGGATTATCCAGCATCTCAGTTGTGAATACGTCGCCGGGTTTTTTGAGCATATAACCCTTCAGTGTTTTCGTTTTACGAGGTCCAAAGACTTCGCACGTCCAGATGTTATGTCCGTTGCTCTTCTTAACGTGAAGCTTCAGCTTTTCGAACGACTTTTGGACCTGCAGCCATGGCTGTCCTTCGCCAGCCCTCGCTGAGAAGAGGGTCGGATGCTCTTGGGCATACCTTCTGAATATTTCAGGAGTCACCAGAAAAGCCGTGCCGTTGACGGTGTGAACCTTGGCTTTTGCATCATTGATAATGATCTTGTGGGTTCCTACACCCACTTTTAGCCAGTGCATGAAAAGGTGACCTAGCGTGTCGCCGATCGGGCCAGCGATGGTAGCGGTCGCGGCAGTGTCTGACTGAGCTTCGACCTCGGACGCCGCCGGCATCGCCGGGGCGGGTACCGAATTGGTCGGCGCGTCACGCATATCCATCAGATCCAGAAGGTAGTCCGTATCATCTACCTCATCGGGTTGCGGTCCATGGTCACTTGCGGGTTCGTCCCCTTGAGGCTCTGCCGCAACGGCATCGCCGCCCCCGGCAGTAAGGCTGGGCTTTTCCTCCTGCGCTTCGGAAGCTGCGGCAGGGGCTGCTTCTTCGTTGAGGACTTGCACCGAGCCGCCAAAAGGCTCCGGGCGGTCTTCGCCAGCTGCCCATATGAGTGAAGGTGAAACTCTCAAGAACGTGAATGCGTTCTTCCATCCCGTAGGGCTCAGGATTTCGGCATCCCAAATAGCTTTGCCAGCAGGATTCGCAACAATCAGGCCGTTATCCTGAAAGACATTGAAGAGAGTGGAGTTGCGGTCCGGAACACCCTCAATCCCTTGGCTGAGGAGGTGAGCACGCAGCCGATCCGAAACGGTCTTGCTGACCAGCCAGATCGCATCGGCCGTGATCCAGCCATCGGAAGCGTCTGGCTGATTCAACTTGAGCTCGTTCTTCACCAGGTAGCGCAGCCCATCGAGGAGCTGACGCTGAAGAGTGTTACGCGGTGCTGCCACAGCTCTGTCTGGATTGCCGCCAAGCTCATGGGCGACCGACGCCTGGTCAGACCTTACAACGATGTCCCCAAGAACCCCAGCGTGCTCAAACTGGCCAGCCAGTACGTACAGCAAAGCACCCCAGAGCTCTGGATTGGATGAGATCCATCCGATACCATTCAATCAATGTACCCATAGAACGCATACGCGGAATTCGTGTGTGCGTTGATTCGTGAGCGGCAGAGAGAGGGCATTCATTGGTGAAGCAGCGCTGCGGGGTTTAAGAGTGCTCAGCGAGCCTGCTCGAAGAGCCGGCGCCGTGCTGAAGCACGTGAACCGAAACGCCGCTCTGGCCCGGTAGCTGCCAGTCGTCACCGGCGGCAATCGGCCAAAAGCAGCCATTAGCCAGCCAGACATGTAGGTGTCCGCTGATACAGAGTTGACGTATTCGTGCCCCCTATTGGTTGATGCGTCGACGGAGCGCACAAAAAAGTCACCATTCACAGGAGCTTTAGCGCTGAATCTTCAGGTGAGCCAAAAATTGAATCGGTGGGCGCCAGCCCAACGCCCCTAGCGTGAGTTGGGCTGGCGCATGAGAGTATTCATACCGTACGGGAACAGCATGCTGCCCGTGGAATAAGTGTGAAGTCTCAGCGCTGTGGCATGCCCATATGCTGCTGATGCTGCATCATCTGATCCATCATCATCTGTTGCATGCCCATGTACCTGTCCATCATGTATTGATGCTGCTTCATCTGCTCAGGCGTCATCTGGGAGTAGTGGCTGCCCATTTGATCCCAGCCCATCATGTGGCCCCCACCCATCATCTTACCGTTACCCATCATGTGGCCCCCGCCCATCATCTGACCGTCACCCATCATATGGCCGCCCTGCATGCCCCCTCCGCAGCACCCCATCATTCCGCCGCCACGCATTCCGTTCATCATGTGCATTCCTTGCTGCATCATGGTTTGGTGCTCTTGCATCAGTTTCTGACGCTGTGCAGGGTCGCTTGCTTTCTGAATTTGGCTCATTTGCTCCTGCATTCTCTTCAGGTTTTCTTGTGCCTTCGCCATCTCTTGATCAAATTGCTCAACGCTCATTGGCTGCTGTTGAGCCTGGCTGGTGGTACTGGAGTCCTGCTGCGCAAAGGTTAAGGCCGGAAAAAGCGCAGCCGCCAAAGCGAAGGTGGCGAGTTTTGGTGCTTTCATTGCTCAGTTCCTTGCAGGTGAAAGTGGGTCGTGGGGTGAGTCACCAGTAGTCAATATAGACCTCGAAGACGGGTGTAGCCTAATGCAGGTCAAATTAACCTGAAAGTACAGGCCTGAAGCAGCCATTGATGAATGACCATTGGCCGTTAGCGCTGCTTGCCTTATCCCTAGCTAACCATCCTTGTCCTCCCTAACGCGGAGAGCAAACCATGACTTTGAGTGAACCATGACAAGAGATGCACTAGAGCAGAACCAAGTACCGATCTACTTCGTAGCGGTTATTGTCGCGGCGATTGGCGGATTGCTGGCTCCGAATACCGCCCAGGGATTGTCGGTCTTGGTCACGCCCACCATCGCTGTTCTGATGTATGCGATGTTTCTTCAGATTCCGTTGCTGAACCTTAAAGATGGCTTGCACAACAAGCCCTTCATGGCTGCGCTCCTAGTCGCCAACTTTGTTTTGATTCCTCTCCTGGCTTGGGGGCTGACCCGCTTCCTGGATGGACATCCCGCCATCCTGATTGGCGTGCTATTGGTGCTACTGACGCCCTGCATCGATTACGTGGTCGTGTTCACCCACATTGGCCGGGGTGACTCACGCCTGATCCTTTCGGCGACGCCGATTTTGCTGTTACTTCAGCTTGCTCTTTTACCGCTCTACCTGGGGCTTATGCTGAGTGATACTTCGGGGGTGGTCGTGTCGATAGGCCCCTTTGTCGAAGCCTTTCTGGCACTCATCATGGCCCCGCTGATCCTGGCACTGCTGACAGAAGCATTGGTAAAGCGCTCCGCAGCGGTGAAGACATGGGCTGATGCTTGGGCCTGGTTACCTGTGCCGGCCATGGCGGCGGTGCTCATAGCCGTGGTCGGCTCGCAGATTGCTCCCGTAGTGAATGAGATCGGCAGGCTTGCTCCCGTACTGCCGATCTACATCGCCTTTGCCTTCTTGGCTCCCGTAATCGGTGCACTGGTCTCCAAGGTGTGCAAGCTGCCTGTGCGGTCGGCAAGGGCTGTGATCTTCAGCAGCTCGACGCGCAACTCACTGGTGGTGCTGCCCCTTGCATTAGCGCTGCCTGAACAGCTGCGGGGGCTCGCCGCCGCTGCGGTGATTACCCAGACCCTTGTCGAGCTGGTTGCTGAACTGGTCTATGTCCGGGCTGTGCCAGCGTTTCTTTGCCGTGATCGTGCCGAGACTAGCGAACCGCTCAACGGCTGAACCTGCTCCGGGTTGGTCACGTGACATCGATAGCGGACGTAGGACAACATCTTGTTGCGGATGTCTGCTTTTGGCCGATTCTGTTGAAAAAGTAGCTGCTTCCCCATGCCTTCGGCAGAATTGCCCTGTCAGCGGGCGTGGAGGCGAACAGCATGATGGGACAGTTACCGGGAGGACAGCAGCGCCTGTTCTACTCGTTCGATTCTGTTGAAAAAGTAGGTTCAGCGGCAGCCGGCCGGTCGGATGTGCCTGCTGTCGAAGTGGCTGGAAGCCACTTCAAGTTGCCTTTCGGCGTTTCACTGAGCTTCCTTGCCCAGGTCTGAGGGTTATTTCGAAGGTTTCTGCTCGCCGCAGGCGCACCTATCCCGTGATCGGTGGCCCGTTAGGCAGCAGCTTGGCCATACGTCTCAGGTTTTGCACAGTCGCCGCCAAGGTGAATTCGTCAGTCGCCCCCGTCAGTCCACGCAGTCGTAAACGGTCGAGTTTCATGATCCGTTTGAGGTGGGCGAACAGCATCTCCACCTTCTTCCGTTCGCAACGAGAGACGAGGAATTCCGGCGTCTTGGCGATGCATCGCGCCACGTCACGGGCAGCCTCATGGATGCTGCGAACGATCTTCCGATTCGGTGTGTTGGGGCAGCATTTCGCTTTCAACGGACAGGTGACGCAGTCGGTTTGGCTGGAGCGGTAGATGATGGTGTTGGCCTTGGTTACCCGCGATCTTTTCTGGGTGAAGGCGCGCCATTCACTGCGTAGCGGTTTGCCGGTTGGGCAGCGATATTCATTGGCTTCCTGATTCCAGTGGAAGTCGTTACTGGAGAGACTGTCGTCCTTGCGCTCAGTCTTGTCCCACACCGGCACATGCGGCTCGATGTCCTTCTCTTCGACCATCCAGGCCAGCATCGGGGCAGTGCCATAGGCGGTGTCGCCGATGAGGCGTTCCGGTGTGAGGTCGAACTGCGCTTCGACACGCTCGACCATCGTCCTGGTCGAGTCGACTTCGGTGGTACGGTGCGCCGGGGTCGCTTCCACATCCATGATCACACCGTGCTCAGTGTCGATCAGGTAATTTGTGGAGTAGGCAAAGAAGGCCGGGCCGCCTGGTGCTGCTGTCCAACGGGACTGAGGATCGGTGAGCGAAATCTTCTTGGGAAGAGCCTCAGCCAACGCATCTTCATCAAGTGCTTCGAGGTACTCGCGCACGGCGCGGCTGCTGAGCTTTGGATCGCTCCAATCGACTTCATCTCCCACCACCCCACGTTGCCGGCTGGCATCCGCCTTGATGATGCTGGCGTCGACGGCGAAACCTTCGCCCTTGACTAGGCCGGCTGCCATGCAGCGCCGCAGCACTTCATTGAACAACCAGCGGAACAGATCGCTGTCACGGAAACGGCCATGGCGATTCTTCGAGAAGGTCGAGTGATTAGGTACTTCGTCTTCCAGACCCAGCCGGCAGAACCAGCGATAGGCCAGGTTCAGGTGCACCTCTTCGCACAATCGCCGCTCGGAACGAATGCCATAGCAGTAGCCGACGACCAGCATGCGCACCATCAATTCCGGGTCAATCGAGGGACGCCCGATGGGGCTATAGAAATCCGCCAGATAGGCGCGCAGATCACTGAGATCCAGGCACTGGTCGATGCTGCGCAGGAGATGTTGGGCCGGGACGTGATCTTCGAGATTGAACGAGTAGAACAGGCGCTGCTGTCCTCCCGGTAACTGTCCCATCATGCTGTTCGCCTCCACGCCCGCTGACAGGGCAATTCTGCCGAAGGCATGGGGAAGCAGCTACTTTTTCAACAGAATCGGCAGTTTTGCATCAGGTGCACGCGCAGCATCGCCATCAGCGGATAGGCCGGACGACCGCCTTCACCCTTGGGATAATGCGGCTCGATCAAGGCAATCAAACCCTTCCACGGCACCACCCGATCCATCTCGATCAGGAACAACTCTTTGCGGGTTTGTTTGCGCTTACCGGCGTAATCGGCGTCAGCGAAGGTCATCTGCTTCATGGGGAAACTCAGCGGGTGGAATCCGGGTATTTTGCCAAAATCTGGAAGTCTTCTTCAGAGTTTCCCTCAGTCTCAGGCGCAGGAAATGTGCTGGGAGATAAATTAATGATTGATAGAGCGGTCTCCAATTTGTTATCCAACGCGCTGCGTTACACCCCGGTAGGGGAAACTATTTCTGTAACGATTCACGAGGCGGAAAGAACGGTAACCCTCAGCGTCGAGAATCCCGGAGGGACGATCGAGGCCGAGCACCTGGACAAGCTCTTTTATCGCTTCTATCGGGTCGATCCTGCCCGGCGCGAGGGTAGTCCAAGCAACGCTGGCCTCGGCTTGGCTATTACCAGATCTATTGTTGAGGCCCATAAAGGCAGAATCTGGTGCACCTCATTAGACGGCGTGACGGGCTTTCACATGGAATTTCCCCGCCAATAATAAAATATCGAATAAAGGTAAATATTTTAAAATCAGCCGCATAGCGATCATAAGGGACCTTACACGATTGTAATGTTAACCATTGGAACGGACGAACTCTGAATATGTCGGATTTATGAGCTGCTAGAGGATCACCTCAGGCCAGCTCAAGACTATACGCTAAAATACGAACTTTGGAGGAAGTCATGACTGAAACAATGTTCAATAGCTGCATTCAAGCTTGTTCTAACTGCGCTCTAGTTTGCGAAGCATGCGCATCTGCCTGTTTACTTGAAGACGACGTACAAACGATGGCCCGTTGCATTGAGCTCGACAGAGATTGTGCTGACATATGTGCTCTGGCAGCCAGACTCATGAGTCGCCAGAGCGAGTTGGCTAAAGAGTTCTGTGCATTGTGTGCAAAAATTTGCCGAGCCTGCGGTGAAGAGTGTGCCAAGCATCAGATGGATCACTGCCAAGAGTGCGCGAAAGCCTGTATGAAGTGCGCTGAGGAATGTGAACGTATGGCTGTATAACCAGCAAGCCGCTTTCCTGCCAAGATGGTATCTTATGGACTTGGTAGGAAAGCGCTTTTATTCAGTGGCAGGACACCTACGCTCTACCCACTGAAATGACGCCTTGGCTTCTATTGTTACTCTTGTGCAAAAAAAAGAATGCCATTTGAAAAATCAGTCATAAGCCAATCGTAACGATCATACAATTGGCTTATATCGTATTAATTCCCTTATAAATAATTAACCGTTATTGATGCCAACTGGCGCGCTACGGAACTCCACTGAGTGGACAACTCCATCAGGAGTACGAATTTTGATTTCGTATGGCTGCGCACGATAGCTTGGCCAGCCTAGAATACTATCTTCGCCCATTGGCGTCACACTTAGTACATCACCGCTTTCAAGAAGAACCTTTAAAGCCTGTCTACCCTCGACTGCAGCATAGTCATGCTGCATCGTTGAGTTTCTATCAACCTCAGCCATTGCGAAGGAGGAACTTACGGCTATGCCAACAGCAAGAACTGCCGCAAATTTTTTCATCGTTAACACCTCTTGGTCATTGATGTTGGATAGTTTAAAGGTGTCAACCTTACACAAAGCTGAGTCTTATATTACATTAATGCTAAGCGGAGCTTACGTGTGATGTGCTCTTAACCTCATCACTTGCACTGAAAAACAGCAGAAATTTTTGTTCGATGGCTGCTGCTCGTGGTCTTCAAATTCCGGCAGCAAGAAGCGGATACTCGAACAAGGCGTAGTTCCCCCAAGCGCAACAGAATCTCAAGACAACACTAGCATTTATGCCGTGAGCCAATTTATTCTAGATAATTTCTCCTAGATTAATCAGATGTAATACCGTCTGTGGCCGGCCATGACATCTGGATGCAAAAAGCACATGCATCCGACCGCGTAGCGGTAATTGCTGTGGAGAACCGCGTCCGGTTGAATGGCACAGGCTCTGAAAAAGCGCGCGGCGTCGGTGAGTGAACATATTGCAAATTACTTTAATCCAACGGAAGCGTTACAGGCTTCACTCAGCGCGTTTTTTTCAGGTGCTCTCAGCTACAGACTTATTCCGATAGTACGCAGTGCCTCCCAGGACTTGGTTGAAACCAGGTG
Organism: Stutzerimonas kunmingensis; assembly: GCF_002929225.1. Classification (GTDB taxonomy): domain Bacteria; phylum Pseudomonadota; class Gammaproteobacteria; order Pseudomonadales; family Pseudomonadaceae; genus Stutzerimonas. The sequence continues at coordinate 18,537 of NZ_PISM01000001.1, forward strand.
GTCCCTGCCAATTCCTTGGTAAACCGGTGGACTTAAGCAGAGTTTCTGCGTCCACTCCATTTCTCGCAAAGTCCTCTAGGTCCCACTCGAAAAAGCTAACAAGGGCTTGAAAAACAGTATTCGGAACACTGGAAACCATACCCAGACTTCCAGTGTTCATCGGAAGGTTTAGCCTTTTCATATTGGCAAGAGCGAAAATTAGCCGTCTCAATCTAAAGTGCCAGACAGACTCCATAAGAAGTTCAGCCTGCTGGGACGCCAAGGGAAATCTACGCTTACGTAACTTTGGACACCGCGGTAAACGCACGGGTAGGAGTTTCTGCAGGTTGTTGAGATTAACCCGCTTCTGTCCTTTGGAAATCCGATAGAGATTCTCAGCACCCGATAGGAGAATGGCAGCATAAGCGCTGTCTCGGAGATCACTAACCTCCTCGACTACTTCAGGTAAGCGCTTTGGCGTGCTGAGCTTTCCCATCAACCATGCGTTGTCATGCTCCGCTAGCCAGCGGGTGGCTTGATAAGCGTTATCCCAGAGGTACTCCAAATCGACATTCGCTCGAACAGCTAAAATGGTGGCTATTTTCTGACGGTGTTGCGCCTTCCTACCAACTTTCGGCCTCTCCAGCTTTAAACGTAATTTTGCACCTGCCGCGTGCCGAAGAATGAGCTCTTTCTGCAAGGCAGCCTCAAAGTCATCCGCGCCCCCAAATAAATGCTGTGCAATGATCATATGCCGGGCGAGTGGCATATCCATCTGGCCATTGTAAAAACTAAACCGTATCCATTGGTCGTGTTTACCTGCTTCATAAGCTTTGTCCATTCGCGACAGGGCTTCATCTCCATACTTTGAACGGATGCTGTCAAATAGTTTTGCAGTACCGACAAATTTTCCGTGTATGAAACCGCGTTTTCTGCATTGTCGTACATAGCTTGCGGCTAACGTTTCACAACTCATTGGCGGTAAGTTACGCTGCAGTAATTCGTAGGCGAACTCCGCAAATGTCTTTTCAAGCACAGTGCCCTGCTTTCCTGTCGCGGGATCTAGGGCGCTCCAACCGCATATGCACGGATCAGTCGGATTCGGAAGTAACCGAAGCTTACGGAAGAACGGATGAGAGCATTTGGGGCACGCATGCATCAGCGACTCACCATGACGCCAACAGACAGACACACCTGGCAAATGGTGTGAGCGATGCCAGTATGCATAGCCCGTTTCAAGCAGATCCTGCTGCACGCAGGTGTAGCAGAGCTTAGCCTTACCGTGGACAGCTGCCTCACGACGGGGAATACGAGCCACCCCCGATATACTGGAGCCTGTAGGAGCATTTTCCACGCCTTGGCCTAGCCCCAGAAAAGGCCTGTATGCTGGAAACATAGTATTCGTGCTGATCAGATCGTCGAGATTGCTCTCTGTGTCACCAGGTAGTCTGGTAGCAAGCACTTCAATCTGCTTTGGCAGAATCCCTACGCTGAACGGCGCGGACCCAAACAGATCCCGGAAAGTTTCAGCTGCAGTTCTGTTACCTGACAGGAAGTGGTAGCGCGTGATACGAGAATGCAACATCTCGTCCGGCATGGACATGGGAAAAAATAGCAGATCAGACATGGATATTAGCTAGAGATATAAGACTTGAAAGTACACGCACTCTGCAGTGCGGTGTATTTCTAACACACCATATCGTGTTTCAGGCAGGGATATTGAAAATATATGGCGGACGAGCGCTGTATCAATTCGGCACTCCCACACATTTTTTTTGCAAAGCAATTAGCTGATATAAATCAGGTTTACGTTAGCAATATCGCGGGCTACACCCAAAAAAATGTCATACGGAGGCTCACACTTTATTAGAAATATGCACGAAAAAGTGGAATAGTTTCCGCCCAGAGGAAACATGACTACGGCCTGATGCAAGCAGTTCGATACAACGCTGATCGAGTTACGCTTCGCTGCTCGTCTTCCAGCTTCGCCTTGGCCCACTGTAGGCGCCGAACGTGAAACTGCTCGATAGACTCACACGCCTGCTCCAATGCCAGGGCACACAGAGGTAGCTTGGAGAGCTGTTTCTCAAGACGTGAGAGGACATGTAGATCCCGCCCTATCCTAGCGCGCGAGATCAAGACAGGCTTACCCGACGCGGTTAGAAGGCGCTGTGCATAGCACCTGATCTGTTCAGCAAGTTTCGCATCGAGAGTAGCGAATGTATCAGTGTTATCAACGCGGTTTGTATGAGCACCCGCATGTTTGGCGATGTAGCCTGAGAGCCAGGGTCGATCACAACGATACAGCCACATGTATCCTTTGCATTGGTGAGCTAGCAGGCCCCCATATTCAACCTCGAAGGTTGCTCGGCGCCTGAGACGCTCGCTTTGAAATCTTGCATCTCTCCAGGCCTGCGAACCGCCGTTGACGGCACGGATGGTTCGATAAACATACACTCGGGTGACTCCAAGCGCAGAGGCGATCTGCCGAGCCTCGCACCCGGCAATAGCTAGTTTCCAAACCGCAGCAGGCAAGCCTTCCAGTCCATCTAGCAGGACCTCAGAAAGCTTCGCTTTTGGATAGCCAACACCAGTTGGCGATGGTCGCTTAACAGCTTGCGTTGATGGCTTGTCGCTGCACTGGAGATGAGCCAGATCAACCCCCAGGGCGGTGGCCAGCACAATGTATTTGAGTGGATGATGCGTATGCCTTGGCCTCCGTAGCAGCTTGGTGACCCAAGTCGCGGGCAGATCTGAGGGTGAATCTCCGAGAATCGAGTATTCCCAAGCTGCAGGCAGAGCGTTGAAAACGCCGTCCATATGTGCGGCCAAACGGCATAGATCCAGCCGCTGCGATTTACCCCGGGTTAGGCCTGACTCAGCAGCTCTCCGCATCAGGCAAGCGCGCAAGGCAATGGGTGAAAGGGGATCGAGGTCTAGCGTAAGCAATTGCATCGATCGTAGCGCGATCTGATGCAGCGTTGGAAAAGCCTCCAGACCAACAGTGACCTGATGTGAATGAGCTTGTACTTCGGCATCGTCAGGCAGGTGGAGCTGCCATGAATTACGGCTATACCAGCTCGGATCCACCGTCCTGAGCGAATCGCCGTGGTGAGGGCATACCAACACACCGGGAAGCTGGTGAACGCGGTGCCAGTACGCTGCTCCAACCCGAACGACGTCCTCATTGAGGCAGGCCGGACAGAACCGTACCCTCGAAGCTCCTTCGATCCGACTGGCATTGATTCCTAGTTTCAGCATTAGCCACTTGCCGTCCCCGGCCATTGAGGTGCGGGCATGCTGCATCTGCTCATCGGTGAGAAAAGGCGCGTAATAGGGCAGAACGGTATGGCGCGTGATGATTTTGGATACCGAGAGATCTGTGCCTGGGGGAAGCAACTCGGCCAAATCATCCAACCGACAGGGAAACGCTACATTTTGCGTGAACGAGACCGCAGCTCTGTTGCCGGTGAACGCAGCTTTGCGGCTATGCCCGCCACAAAGCCGGGCATAGCGAGAGAGAACGCTGTGTAGCGTCTCGTCGGGTAGTGCTGCAGGGAAGAAATGGAATTTCAGTTCCATTACGCGACCCTCGAATCATGATCGACGGTAGGTCGGCGAGAACTCGAAGATATCCTTGGTGACCCAGCCAGCTGACTTCAACTCTGCAAGGGTGTCAGGATGCTCACTGAACGCCTTTGCTTGCGACGCCTCAACGGCGACTGCTACAGGCGTACCGGCTTTCTTAACAGCGGCTTCTGGTACTGCAGTGTTTGCGCGTGCAGGAGGGGTGACACCTCGAAGCAAAGCAAGACGGTCAGCTCGCCCAAGCCCACTGAACGCCATCATTTCCATCAGCTGCTCCTCTATGGGAAGCAGGTCGTCGAACTTGCGCATGCGATTAAGATCACGACTACGCAGAGCTGATAGCGCTGGCCTGAGTATTTGCATCTTGGAATTGCTTACTTTGACGATCGTCTCGGCAGTCACACGCTCGGAGCCGCTCTGAATGGCATAGCGCTGGCTCAGCACCAATAACTTAACCAGGAAGTCGGTCACTCCCTGGGTGTGCTCGTACAGCGCTTCAAAAATCTCCGGTGTCAGTTCAGCCGTCTGCTTGCACCACTGATAGCTCCAAAGGTTCTCGACCAGAAAACGCCACTCGTCATCCTCCTTCTCGAAGCGCTTGAACTCTATCATCCCCCCACCGCAACTGCGCCTGGCGACACGCATTACGTCCGAGAACAGGCTGATCATCGAATTCGTCCCTATGAACACGACCGGGATACCGATGTTGTTCACCAAGTGAAGGAAGAAATTCAGCATGCTTTCCTTACCCCCGGTCTTGGCCAGGTGAAGGTTCTGCAGCTCATCAATGAGCAAGGCGCCGATAAAAAACGTGCTGGCTACCTGTTCCATCTGCTGAAGCGCATCGTTGATGTTTCGATGCCGATGGCGCTTGTGGTAGTCCTTGTCGCCCAGTGCTTGGCCGACCGCGTGGAAGAACTGCTGACAAAAACCAGCCAACGAGCCATCTCGTGGACAATCAAGCTTGAGCCAGGTGATCTGGGTGTGGACGAATTGCTGGCCCTCATAATGCTCATGCCGGATCGTCTGAGGGTACAGGCTTAAAATGGCATGCAGTGCAGTGGACTTCCCAATACCACTCAGGCCCACAACGCTGAAGGTGTCAGCTGTTGATTTGAAAGCATCGTGATAGCGCTGAGCCCCTGACAAGGAATGAAGGTGCCTGACAGTTGAGGCACTAGTTGGATTACGGCCAACATATCCGCGGCGGATCAGCAGAGATAACAGGGACTCTAGTTCCAAATGCAGCAGAAACGGCTGCACGACCGTCCTCAAGCGATCAATACAGTGAATCCGCGTTGCCCCGTCGAGCTCAAGCTCTTCAGGAGTTACCGGCTGGGGAAAATTAGATATCAGCTCGGCAGCCGCCGTTTCGTCAAGAATAGGAGGCAGCGCTTCGATCAGCGGGTTTCCAGCGTATTCAGTGATGACTTGCTTCGTATAGCTCGCAAGAGCTTTGGCACCTCTCATTTAGTCTGCCCCGGTCGAACTCTGTTGAGCAAGTCGATAACCTGCGCGGTACGCGGTCCAGCGTACGAATCTCGGGCAATGGCGGGACCCTGCGCATCAGGTTGAACGGGTTCTGCGCGTACGCCGTCTGGAACAGTAGCGTTCTCACGCTCAAGCAGTCGCTCTTCAACACGATTCTCGCGTATGTTCGATACCGCTTCAGCCTTGGTGCTAGCAGCTGGTTCAAGCTTCCGCTCGGCCAATGCATTACTGATAATTTGCCCCACGGTGTCGGCCAAGCCCACTCGGCTTTCGAGTTCAGCGCGCTTATGAGCCGGAGGCATCTGCCGATAGGCCTCCAGAAGATCGTAGATCTCGTCCGAACGATAATTTGCATACTTGGCATCCGACCGTCTGAGGTCGCAGCGCAGGAATTCCTTGTTCTCGCCCTTGATCCAGATGTGCGCTGCGGAGTTCGGATCAAACCAGCAATCAATAGACCAAACGCCATTGCGACGCGCTTTTGCGAACCAGTTTTCCTGGACAGCCATCTCGCAGGAGTAATGCATACCGCGGAACAAAACTCCCCCCTTCTGGACGGTGGCTCGCTCTCGAGGCAGCAAGTTGAGATAAATCAGCTCGTCAGGACGCTTGTTAGCCTGGATAAGGTCATTTTCCAAAGCCCACCTCCAGATCTCCATCGGGGTGGGTTGAACGCCATCGTTCATCATCGCTTGGGTGAGCCGATCAGGCTGCCGGTGATGACGGTTGTAGTGAAGAATGCACTCGATCATGATCTGGGTGAACTCCTTCAGAGTCAGCGTCGCATCGAGCCGATAATCACGCTCGCCGCGCTCCTTCTCTCGGGCCGCAACCCCGCCGGGGAGCCACCTAATACCGGTCAAGTCATTCAGGATGCCGAAGCGGCTCTCGACCATGGGCTTCCAATCCGGTCGATACGGAGGAGCCGTCCCCATATCGATACCCAGGCCAGCCGCGAGACCCTCAGCTGCTAACCCCAACATTTCACCTCTATCGGAGTAGATCTGATGTGGCAGGTGATGACAATCCCAATCCTCAGGACTGATATCCACGCCGTTCTGCGCGCAAAATTCCACCTTGGAGGTGAATGCGTTGAACAGTGCCTGTCGAGCCCCGTTCCAGCTAGGCCCCTCAAGGCCGACATACAGGCCAACAATCATCCCCGAGAAACTGTCAACCACGATGTACACCACGGGCCGCCCGATGAGCATCCGTCGGGAGTAGCTGTTGACCAAGTAAATGTCAGCAATGGTCGCGTCTACTTCGAATTGATGACCTGGCCCTCTAAGCCAATCGCGGACGGTACCGGACAACGGGCGGCAGTCCTTCAGCCACCTCCTCATGCCCATACGGCCACGATCGGTGTCGATCTCATCAAAGAATTGCTTGCCCCAGTAATCGAACTGGTTGAATGTGGGAATCTCAGATTCAGGAAGCAAGCGAACTCGATTCTCGGCGTATTTTGAAAGCTCTTTTTCCGAGTAGAAGTTGCTCAGCATTTTGTCGTAAGCGCTGCGGATCGTTGATGTCTTGTTCTGCGCATAAAGTGCGTAAGACAGCCGAATGCATCGTTTGTCGATTTCGCTTAGTAATTTGGCACGTGAGACTAGCACCCCTTGATACTTAGGCTTTCGTCCTGGCGGGTTATCAACGGAATAATTGCGACTCCCAACACCTACAGCAGAATAGTTTTTTAGAAGCGCATTTCTTACCTGGCCATAGAACCAGTATCTATACAACAGGCGATAGATCGTCTTTCGCTGCACGCCTACCTCAGCAGCACGATTTCCGACCAGCCGGCCCATCTCGCCTTGAGAGAATATCTGTCCTGGATACGCCGGATCCAAAAGTGGCGCAATCAAAGCCCATTTTTCGTCCCTATCGCGCCTAGCACTCTCGTCTAGATCATCTTCCAAAACCAAAAGAAATTCTGGCACCGCCGTAACTACAGGCTTTGTATGGCCCGATGCCAATGACGCCCTGAGCTCCTCCAGGCCAATGGAATAGGGCTTCCTGGGAGGTTCAGTCAGATCGATTATGACCAGTGCATCGTTTTTTTCATCAAGGTGAAGTGCTCTCGCCGTAGTATAGAGCACGGAGAGTTCTGTGAGCGGCTCGAAGACATCATTGACTGAAATATTCATGACGACCTCTCGCTAAGTTTTATCATTTCGGTGGCGGGAACAACTTTGAAATCTGGTAAGGGCGACTTAAGATGTAACGGCGCACCGCTTAAGTCGAGTCTTATAATCTTCCGCCAGATCAAATTAAAGAAAATGTCGCGAGCTTCGCTATACGGTATAGATAATCGGTTGCCAATTTTTCTCAAGCTTTCTGAGGTTGACCAAGGGCAAATCCTTACCGATTCAAGAATCTCGATAAATTCCGAATGCAGCGAGACATCCATCAGGGCACGAGGCAATTTTGCGTATTTTCGAAGGAATCCAAGATTCTGGATTAAGTCGGGCGTAAATAGCTCCTCCGTTACGATGCTCCAATCAACGCCTTGGCTGATCCAGAATCGTCTCTCGACATCCAACTTCTCCAAAGTTCGAGCACAGTCTCTACCTTTAAGGTCTTCCTGATATTTGATCGTCCGAGCAACCGACTTGAGATCCCCGTTTGGCTGCTGAACGGTCAGCAGAAAGTCAGTGGTCATTACCATAGGAACAGAAGTGGGTCTGTACCTTGGGTACCGAACACCGATTGCTCTGGCTATAGCCTGGGTGCTTTCCAACGGCAGCAGGGGATATTGCTCGCGGATGTCGACTACGTCCTCTGAAAACTCAGAGAGTAAAAAGTACGCTCGTTCAAGATCGGATAGGAGGTGATGAATCCGGTCAATCTTAACGCCTGGGATTTTCCAGGAACGACCCCTTGAAGGAACATCTTGAACACGCAGCCAAGGCACGTACTCAGCTCCGGCACCTGCTCCAAAACCATTGGCAATGTGCCGTTCAATATCCTGACTTGAAGCAAACCTACGACCTCGCACCCTCCCTCCTCAGTCCGTCCGGACCGTTCCCTCAGACGGCAAAAGTATAGTTCTAGGAAAACGCAGGGCTGCCAAGCAGCCATGTCGAAGGGCTTTCCAGACTACTCCTACTAAAATCTAACGTGGCGGTCGCTGACAAACGGCTTAGCCCATAAACGGAAAACCCCTGTAGATACAGGGGTTTAGGCATTGTGTCAGACTTTAATAGCTTGTGTCAGACTTTATTATATTGTGTCAATCTTTATTCCGTGCAGCCAACACGTGGTGGCTTACAAATAATTCTGACAATTTCAGAGCTATAAATCGGGGGCTGAGGTCGATTAGAGTCAGCTTTCAAATAATAATATTTCGACAATCAACGTGTAGAGAACTGACTAGAACAACGATTTTTGCCAAAATATTTTGACAATTTCACCGTACATACAACGTGCATGCTGTGGAGCCCAAGATTGCTGCTGCAACTTAGGCTTTGGCATCACACTGCTGCAACTCTACAGCACATAAAACCTTTGCCGCGCCTCACTCCGTTGACCTGCAGACCCTGCTCAAGAGGCGCGTAGGAACAACAATACACTGCCTCCACGGAGCAGCGCCTCGTCGAACCGCCATCTCCACGGTGCTAGAGCACCTTGTTCATGCTTGCCACTGAGGTGAAAAAGCGGAAAAGGCATGAGATATTTGGTCTATCCAGATCCTAGGAGCGCGATTTTTCGCAGCCCGCGATGTAAGGCTCGCGCTATCGAGGCGTTAGCCGGTCATTACCTCGTAGCGCCAATGTGCCGGCCGTTGCGAATATCGCGCGGCAGTTTTTTGCAACGATCTCAATAAGCCAACGTACATGCCGCGCTGGTGATGGCCGTCGCATGCCCGCAGCCACGATCGGAGATGCCGCTGTACTCGGATTGCGGCAGGGAGCTGTTGGGATAATGCGGCGATAGAGAGCTTTTTCAGCTCGTTTAACGCCGAACTGGTGTACCTGACTCGCTATGAAGCGAAAACCGACCTGCTCGACTACATCCGCTTATACAATCACCCTCGGCGCCACTCGACGCTGGGCTACCTTAGTCCGATCGAGGTTTGAGCGGGCAAACGCGAGCAGTAGCTCTCAACTATCTGTCCGCCAACCCCGGGACAGACCTGCCTAGTTGCTTTCAGCTTCTAGTGTGTCGTTGGGCGAAGTCTGCAACACTCCTAACAAGTTTTTCGGATAAGAGGGAGCATGATGTTTCAAATCCATCGGATGGGGGCTCTGACGCTAGTGTTCGCCAACGCCAAGAGTTCACCGCAATGATCCCTCAACGTTCCAATATGACCTGGAACCTGCTGCTGCTAACCTGGCTGTTCGCACTGGTATCGACCCTGTCCGCGCTGTTCATTGGTGAGGTAATGGGCCAGGCACCCTGCGTGTTGTGCTGGTTCCAGCGTGCCTTCATGTTTCCGCTGGCGGTGATCCTGGCCATAGCCTGCTACCGCTCGGATTTTACAGTCTGGCGTTATGCCCTACCGCTGACCGTTATCGGTGCGGCGCTGGCATTTGTTCACACGCTGCTCTATGCAGGGCTGATTCCGCAGCCGATCCAGCCCTGCACGGCCACTGGTCCATCCTGCTCAGGCGCCGGAATGACCCTCTTCGGCGTGGTGCCCCTGCCGGCACTCGCCTTGTTCAGCTTTATCCTGATCGCCATCCTGCTCATTCTCATCCGTCGGAGAACAACTCCATGAATCGCCGTTCCGTGGTCCTGATCGTCAGTGTCGTGATCCTGGCCGTCTTTGCTGCCGCTGCATTCTTCTATTCCCCCTCCCAGTCGCCTCAACAGGCCCAGGCTCCCGGTTCGACCGCCCAAGAGGCCGCGACACAAACCAAACAAGGCGGCGGCCAGTTGGTTCGCTTCCACTCACCGGTGTTCGGCCCGGCGCAGGCTCCAGTAACCATCGTCGAATTCTTTGATCCTTCCTGCGAGGCATGTCGCGCCTTTCACCCCTATGTGAAGCAGATCCTCGCCGAGAACCCGGAAGACGTGCGTTTGGTGCTGCGCTATGTACTGTTCCATCAAGGCTCCGAAGAGGTGGCGCGAATGCTGGAGGCGGCGCGTAAGCAAAATCTCCATGAACAAGTGTTGGAGGCTGTGCTGGAGGCCCAACCCGGTTGGCACGACGACCCCAAGGTAACGCAGGCATGGGCTGCTGCAGAGCGCGTCGGTTTGAACTTGGAGCAGGCCCGCCAGGAGATGCATACGCCTGGCGTCAACGCCGTGCTGGAAACGGACATGCAGGACGTTAAGGCCGTTGGGGTTCGTGGCACGCCGACCTTTTTTGTCAATGGTCGTGCGCTCAGCGAGTTTGGCCCGGAGCCGCTGCGCCAGTTGGTGAACAGCGAAGTGGCCAAGGCACGGGAATAACACTATGAGCGCGCTGGAAAACCGCGTGCCACCGCTGCTCGTGGCGGGCCTGATGGCTGTGCTGATGGGTTTGTCGGGAACCAAATTGCCGGGCTTCGAACTGGCATGGACCGCGCGCCTGACCTTCGCTTTGCCGGTACTGCTCCTGGGGCTCGGCGTGTGCCTCGCCGGCGTACTGTCGTTTCGCCGCGCTCGCACTACGGTCAATCCACTAATGCCGCAGCAGGCTTCGGCATTAGTGGAGGCTGGCATCTAGCAATACAGCCGCAATCCCATGTACTTAGGCTTCGCCATTATCCTTGCGGCTTGGGCGCTGGCCTTGGCCTCGCCTCTGACCCTGCTGGGCGTGGTTGCTTTCGTGCTGTACATGAACCGTTTCCAAGTAGCACCCGAAGAGTGGGCGCTGGAAGCACTGTTCGGCGAATCATTCGTCCGCTACCGCGCACAAGTCCGCCGCTGGCTCTGAGCCTCGGCGGCGTTAGCGTCTGCCGGGGCTTACTCGTCACATCAGCATGCCGAAGATGCCCACGACCTAGCCTGATCTCCTTGTGAAGAACTGCTTTGGCCACATGCCGCTAGCATGTCTCTGGTCGATGACATAGCGGCAACGAGTGATGTCACAAGTTCACTCCGTTGATATCGAGCTAACTGTCTAGCAACAGCGTTGAGCGCAAAGCAGGCTTATGCTTCGCTGCGATGACTGTCGGCCTGCCTGGTGTCGATACAAACACTGCCGTCTAGCTCCATTTCAAGTGTCGAGTGGCTGACTTTGAATTGCTCATGAAGTACTCGTTTTAAATCAGTCTTTACTCGTTCAATATCGGGCAGGCTAGCCTTCTTGATGACAACATGTGCTTCCAGTGCGATTGTATGCTCAGCGATTTCCCATACGTGTACGTGGTGAACACTCACAACGTCGTTTACATGTTCCATGATATTGATTATGTCGGCGATGGAAACTCCTTCTGGCGCGCCCTCCATCAACAAGTGAATGGTTTTAGGTAGCATGCTAAAGCCCTGCCATAGCACGTAACCAGCAATCATCAGCGTCAGGACAGTATCTGTCCAATACCAGCCATACAGGAGGATCAATGTTCCGGCAATAATAACGCCGACGGAGGCCAACGCATCCGACACGTTGTGCAAGAATGCCGCCTTTATATTCATGCTATTCTTAGACATTGTGTAGGTGAGCAAGGCCGTAGCGATATCTACAATCAAGGCTATTCCCGCCACCACGACCACTGTCCATCCTTCAATGGGCTGTGGGGAAAAAAACCGACCTATAGCTTCGTAGATGAGGTAGAGACCAACGATAATCAGCGTGACCAAGTTAATCAAAGCCGCTATGGTTTCACTGCGTCGGTAGCCAAAGGTTTTAAAAGCATCTGGCGGTTTGCGGCCGATCTTACGTGCGATGAGCGCAATAACCAGTGATGCAGCATCGCTCAAGTTGTGTAGTGCATCCGCTATGAGCGATAAGCTCCCAGAAAGTATCCCGCCAACAACTTGTGCCAGAGTTAGTGCAGTATTAACGCCAATAGCTGCGATTAAACGCTTATCACCCATGGCTTCGGTGTTATGGTTATGTTCGTGAGCCATATTTTTACCGCTCCTTAAAAACTAGCGTAAGAAAAATAGGGGAGCCAAACGACCGCCCATAAGAGATAATAAAAATACTAGCGCCTATACCATCTGGCCCTCCAAGCCACACTGACAGAAAATGCGACCACCCTCGAGCGAGTTCGTGCGTTATCGTCTTTAACTCGCCGACAACAGGTCGATCCCTCTCAAACGTTAAACGACGTTGCTCGCTAATGATAGATGATACGGCGTCAATCCGAGGATGACAAAATTGTAATCTTCCAATCATTCTTTTCGTAGGATAGGCCCTTGCAGATTGGTGCGCCTCGGTGCTGACATGACGAAGCAAGGCGCTCATGTCACCGCGCAATGGAAGCATTACATTTCAATAATGTAATGCTTGGCTCATGCTGCTGTTAGCTTCAATCACGCAAAATTCATTCGAACCTGCAGGGCTCAGCGAGAAAGCTCAGCAAGCCACCTTTGAATTTAGCGAGGACTGCCCTATGAATCTGTTGAAAGCTATTGTTGTTGGTTTGGTAATTTTCGGCTCCGCATCGTCTTATGCAGGAGATGGATACGACCGTTCAATGAAATTTAATGAAAAATTCCGAGCAGATCAAAAGCGAATTCACGGAACCGAATCCGCCGAAAAAAAAGCAAACGAGTTGAAGGTTAATGATATTCGCCAAGATCAGAACAACACGGAAATTAAGAAAGAAACCAAAGCTGACTAACCGCTTAATATCTGAACGATATCCGCCGCCGGCAGCTTCCAAGCACCGTTGGAAGCAGTTGTACTCTAAGCGCCCTTCGGGGCGCTTTTTTGTGTCCATCACTTGCCCGCAACATCGCTACCAGCGAATCGCCCCGGCCTTTATAGGCCGTTTCGTTAAGTCAGGCCGCTATCGCCTGATCTGTCTGTTATTAGCGTTCGCAAGAGCATATCCGATTGAGCTGAACAGACGCTGGTGGCGTACAACGCATCCACGTCAGGGTCGCCATCTCAACGGCCTCGCGGTTCGTCCATGATTGAAGGTGTCAGCTCGGCCTTGTAAAGCCCGCTGATCGGTCCAGCCAGGGCGTTTTCGTAGCTATCGCCCGTGCTGCCGCCCGGGGCAGCTCAGCCGCTGCTTGCATAATCTTTTTTCGTCAGCTCACCGTGGGTGAAAGCCATCAGCCGAGGAGGCGTATGTAGCGCGGAGTCATACGCACTAAGCGCTGAGCACCCTTTCTATTCACCGCTTAGATGCATTAGACCTACGCTATAAAGGCTTTGCTGCCCGCTGCGCCGCAGCTGAATCTTAGCACTCCGAAACCAACACGCCCCGTTCTCGCTAGCTAGCAAGAACGGGGCGTTGTGTGCCGCCACTCGATTTTCTAGCTAGTTCTGTCAGCGGCTAGCGCAATTTCTTGCTCCTCCAATTCGTCTTCGCGCCGATGAGCCAGCTGGTAGAGCAACGGTAGCACTAATAGCGTTAGCACCGTTGAGGAGAGAATCCCTCCGATTACCACTGTCGCAAGGGGACGTTGTACCTCTGCACCGGTACCCACATTCAAGGCCATCGGAACGAACCCGAGTGAAGCCACCAAGGCTGTCATCAATACCGGCCGTAGCCGGGTCAGAGCTCCCTCGCGGATCGCGGTGTCCAGAGGTAAACCTTGCTCCCGTAGGCTACGGATGAAGGAGATCATTACCAGGCCATTTAGAACGGCGACGCCTGACAGAGCAATAAAGCCAACTCCTGCTGAAATGGACAACGGGATATCTCTCAGCCACAGCGCAACAATGCCTCCGGTGAGCGCAAATGGAATCCCTGTAAAGACCAATAAGCCGTCTTTGACATTGTTGAACATCATGAAAAGCAGAATGAACACCAGGAGCAGCGCCACGGGGACGACGATCTGCAGCCGCTTCGTTGCCGATTCAAGCTGCTCGAAGGTACCGCCCCAGTCGATCCAATAACCTGCCGGGATATCTACTTGGGCCTGGATTTTCTGTTCTGCCTCAGATACGAATGATCCAATGTCCCGACCACGGACGTTTGCACTAACGACAATTCGCCGTTTCCCTTCCTCTCTACTGATCTGATTCGGACCGGGGGCCAAATCCAGAGTGGCCACCTCGCCGAGGGGGATATAACTTATGGCGCTGTTTAATTCCCTTGGAAGGGCAATTGGGAGCCTCTCAATTGCGGCGAGATCGCTTCGTATCTCGTCCGGTAAACGAACTACGATATCGAAACGCCGGTCTCCTTGAAACAAGGTGCCTGCCTCTCGGCCCCCGATGGCTACTGCAACCGCTTGCTGGACGGTATCTAAACTCAGGCCGTATCGTGCGATTTGATCGCGATCGATATCAATCGTGAGCATAGGAAGGCCAGTCGTTTGCTCGACCGTAACCTCGGAGGCGCCTGGTACTTGTCCTAGCACCTCGGACACTTCCGCCGCCGTGCTGTTAAGAACCTCCATGTCATCACCATAGATTTTCACGGCTACAGCGGCACGAACACCGGAAATCAACTCGTTGAAACGCAGCTGAATAGGCTGGGAAAACTCGTAGTTATTGCCCGGTAACTCAGCGGCGGATGCTTGGACCTCGCTTAAGAGTTCGTCGCGCGACTTGCCTGGATCCGGCCACTGCTCTTGTGGCTTCAGCATGACGTACCCGTCAGAGATGTTTGGAGGCATGGCATCGGATGCCACCTCCGCAGTGCCTGTGCGCGCAAAAATCCGCTCGATCTCCGGAAACTCATCCATGAGCTTTCGCTCCAGCTGCTGCTGCATCTCGACAGACTGACTAAGGCTGGTAGCCGGTACACGAAGGGCTTGGATAGCGAAGTCCCCCTCGTTGAGGCTAGGCACGAATTCACTGCCCATACGTGCCCCTACGAGGCCGGAAAGTACAACTGCAACAACGGCAAAGGTGAGCACTACTGGCTTGTTGGACATCACCGCATCGAATGCAGGTGCGTAGGCCCGTTTAGCATTGCGGATTAGAAAGTTTTCCTTCTCTGTAACACGCTTGCCGATAAAGAGCGCAACGGCTGCCGGGACGAACGTCACCGAGAGAATCATCGCCCCGAATAGCGCTGTCACTACGGTAAACGCCATGGGCGTGAACATCTTACCTTCTACCCCTGTAAGGGCGAATATCGGCAGATATACGATCATAATGATCAGCTGCCCATAGAGTAGAGGCCGACGCACTTCCTTTGCCGCAGCGAACACTTCATGAAGCCGTTCGGACAGCGTTAATGCCCGCCCGTGATGGGACTGAGCGTGAGCAAGTCGACGCACGCAGTTCTCAACAATCACCACGGCACCATCGATAATGATGCCGAAATCCAATGCGCCTAAGCTCATCAGGTTGGCGCTGACCTCGTTGGCTACCATGCCGGTGAACGTAAAGAGCATCGCCAGCGGTATAACAAGTGCGGTTAGGATCGCCGCACGGATATTGCCCAAGAAGAGAAAAAGTATAACCACAACAAGAATGGCACCCTCAGTGAGGTTCTTCTTAACGGTGGATATAGCTTTGTCTACGAGTACAGTTCGATCGTAGACAGTAATCGCCTTTACGCCCTCTGGAAGCGAAAGGTTTATCTCTTTCATCTTGTCATCGACAGCCCTAGAAACTACCCGGCTATTTTCACCGATAAGCATGAAAGCCGTACCTAGAACCACTTCGCGGCCATTCTCGGTGGCTGCGCCAGTACGGAGCTCCTTTCCAACCTCTACCGTCGCAACGTCGCGGATACGTACTGGGGTACCGTCAACGTTGCTAATAAGGGTATTGCGGATGTCCTCTACTGATTGCATTTGTCCTGGAGCACGAACAAGATACTGCTCGCCGCGTTTTTCAATATATCCGGCACCTAGATTGTTATTGTTTTGCTCAACCGCTTCGATCAGATCTTGTAATGTCAGTCCAAACGACCGCAAAGTGTCTGGATTGGGGGCGATCTGATATTCCTTTGCATATCCTCCGATCGTATTGATCTCAGTTACGCCTGGTACATTGCGGACTTGCGGTTTGATGATCCAATCTTGAATCTCACGCAAGTCAGCAGAGGTATAAGGCGTACCGTCCGATTTGGTGGCACCGTCCTCAGCTTCAACCGTCCAAAAATAGATTTCGCCAAGCCCAGTGGAAATAGGGCCAAGTGTTGGAGTGACGCCTTCCGGAAGCTGATCTTTGGCCCCTCCCAAGCGCTCATTCACAAGTTGGCGGGCAAAATAGATGTCAGTGCCTTCCTCAAAAATAACTGTGATCTGAGAAAGTCCATATCGAGACAAGGAACGGGTCTGCTCGAGCTTGGGCAACCCGGCCATTACCGTCTCGAGCGGGTAGGTAATGCGCTGCTCCACTTCCAGCGGGGAATAACCTGGGGCCGCAGTGTTGATTTGCACCTGTACGTTGGTGATATCAGGGACAGCATCGATAGGCAGCTTTTGGTAGCTGTAAGCTCCTAACGCTGCCATGCCAAGCACGGCTAGCAAAACCAGCCAGCGATGCTCTATAGAAAAGCGAATGATACGTTCGAACACAGTCTATAACTCCGTATCAGTGAGCATGCGAGGCGCTGGCTTTGCCAAGCTCGGACTTAATGATGAAACTGTTGGCCAAGGCATAGCGCACTCCGGCCTGAAGACCTTCCTTGATTTCAACCGCTTCACTATCGCCGCGACCAGTCACGATTGGCTGAGCAGCAAAGCCATGGTCGGTCCGTACAAACACCACCGGATTATCTTCCAACGTGTGGATCGCATCGGGCTTGACTGCAACCGGCACGGACACTCCGCCAGAGCCTACCCGCACTTTGACGAACAGGCCGGGACGCCAAACACCTTCCGGGTTCGGAAGCGTGACCCGGGCGGTAGCGGCGCGGCTTTGCTGACCAACAAGTGAGCCGACATAAGAAACGGTGCCATTGGCACTGGACTCGAATGCTGTGGCTTCGATAACCGCGTTGCTGCCGACTCGTACCGCGCTGAGTGCATTGGCAGGAACGCTGATATCTGCCCAAACGGTAGAGAGATCGGAAATGATGAATATCTGGTCGTCGGTATTGACTGACTCACCGAGCGTGATGTCCTTCTCAACGATCATCCCATCGAACGGCGCCCTGAGTTCGTAGCGGCTCAATGCGTCTGGCTTGCCAGCATCACTACCAAGCGCTTGTAGCTGTGCTTTTGCATTCGCAACCGTCAGCTCTGCTTCCCGTAGAGCCTGTTGTGCCTGTAAATAATCCTGTTCTGCAGAAATACGCTCTTCCCACAGCTCCTTTTCGCGTCGATAGGTTTTCTGAGCCAATGCAAGACGTTTTTGTGCCGCGTAGAACTCGCTTCTACGTTCCGACAGGTCGGTACTCGCGATCACAGCAAGCACTTGCCCCTGTTTCACCTGTTCGCCCAAATCGACTTTGACCGCTTCAACGACACCTGAGAGACGAGGCACAACTTGCGCTGTGCGGTCTTGGTTGAATGTAATTTCGCCAGGCAGCTCGATTGCGCTTTTTATCTGCGCAGGCTGAGCGGTTGCTAGCGAGATGCCCGCGGCTAGGATTTGGGTCTCAGAGAGTTCAACCTCTGCTGCTTCAGCGTGCGCCGCTCCCTCAGGGCCATCGTCATGCTCATCTTTCTCTGCCGCACCGACCTCGTGATCGCTATCGGCGCCTTCTTCATCATGGCCATGACCTCCTTCGGCTTCGGTATTCTCATCCGAATGCCCTTCATCTTCATGCTCCGAAGCGCCACCATGCTCGCCATGCGCGTCGCTCGCATTGGGCACGGCAGGACTACTGCTAAGAAGTAATCCACCAAGCACCAGTGCCACGCCTAATATGACGACGATCCAAAAAATCTGTTTTTTGTGAACAGCCAAGGAAGATGTGTTCGATTTACTTGTCATATGGATTCCTTATGGCTGAGTGGCCGAGGTGATAACGGCCGACCCATCGCCGACAATTCGCGAGATTTCTGCCGCCGCCTGGTTAGCTTGTGATAGCGCAGACAGATACTGAGATCGGGCTTGGAAAAGCGTGCGTTGAGCATCCAGTACGTCAAGGAACGTGAACTTTCCAAGTTCGAACCCCTTGCTGGCAGCTTCATAAGCGCTTTGGGCACTGGGGAGCATGTCGTTGCGCAACAGTTCAAACTGCTGGCGGGCAGTGCGCAGCCGCATGTGCGCTTGGGAAAGTTCGCTTTTCAGGCGTATATGGACGGCGTTGAGCTCGTCCTGCGCCTGGTAGGCCCGTTCCTGCGCTGCTCCGATGTTGCCTTGGTTTCGATCAAACAACGGCAGGGGCATCGAGATACTCACCAGTCCCAGCGTGCCGTTATATTCATCTGAGCGTTGGGCACCTACGCTAACCGTCACGTTAGAAAAGCGATTCGTCCTTTCCAGCTCCAACGCAGCCCGACGTCTTTCTGCTTCCCGACGCGCGCGGGTTAGTTGAGCGGAATCGCTCAAGCGGCTATAAAGCTCAGCTAGTTCGGGAAGCGGAGGTACTGCCTCTGCCGGCTCTAGTACTCGCTCAAAGCGTGGCTGTGGGTTTCCCCAGTTGGCCGCCAGACGAGTGCGCGCAGCTTCGAGTTCAGCTGTGGCCTGGGCAAGCTCCACTTGCACTCCAGTAGCCGCAACCCGCGCCCGGGTTTCCTCTACGGGAGAAACCATGCCGGCCCTCACACGCCGATTGGCCACGTTCACTGCTTGCTTCGCAAGCTTTGAAGCAGCCTGAGCGAGCTCCAGCCGTTCTTGAGCAGTAAGCACATCGTAGTATGCGCCCATCACTGCCCCCCTCAGTCGAGCTTGAGCGTCCTGTAGGTCGGCGGCCGCTACGTCCATGGCGCGTTGCGCTGCCTCAATACGAGCCGAACGTTTACCACCCAGCTCTATTTCTTGGCTCAGCTCAAGCGTCGTCTCGGGGGCATCACCTCGGATTCCCTCCTGGCTAGCGGACAATATTGGATTCGGACGCGCTCCGGCTTGGCTAATCAATGCGCGAGAAGCAGCCAGCTCACGTCTTGCAGCAGCCAATTCAGGGCTTGCAGAGCTAGCGAGCTCCAAGGCGCGTAGAAAGCTTATGGAGTCGACAGACTCAACGGGGAAGGTATTTGCCACACTGGCAGGTAAGGTCTGTGTGAAGGTCGGCAACTCTAAAGGCTGCGCAAAGGCGAGGTTGCACGACAACATCGTCAACCCCAGCGGTAAAATAACTTTTCGCACCGAAATCTCCTAGAAAAGGGAAGGTTCGGTGAGACCTCAGATACAGATAAATGGCGTCCTACTGGTTAATCTGGCGTCTCACCGGCTTTGCACCGATGCGCCAATTAGGTTTTTCAGGACGCCCGGCTTCAGCCGATGCGTAGCTAGCAGAAAAAAACGGTTTCAAGCTTATTGATAATACCGAACCAGGAGAAATCCCTTTCGTTATAAGCGGCTTGATATGGTCGCCATGAAAGACACAGTCTCCATCCAAACTGATTTTTTTTGCGGCTTTTGACGATCCTTCCTCGTCAGTACCCAGAGACTCGTGCGGATGTTCGTGATGTCCAAAATGATTTGCTGCCGAACCATCCTCATGACTGCAGCTCGTGCTAACAACTGCCCATGATGATTGCAATGGAAACAAGGCTAGCAACATCAGCAAAACTATTTTTCTCATCCAAGACAAAACGATGACTTCCTGGTTTAGATGTCGAATCCAATCATAAGAACTACCCCCGCCAAGACGCGAAACACATGCGCCTCTACTGCGATAGTGATTCGCCCTGAATTTAGTAGACAAATACACGAAAGCGTTTTTATCAGCCTTGCCAAGCCGGCGAGATAGCTGATGGCTATGGGGTGGTGACTTTAAATAAGTGTGGATAACGACCTGGTGACCGCAACATTACAAATCTGTAATCGAAGGAGTGCGCGATTGGGCTTCCTCAGATTACAAAATAGTCATTTGCCGCTAATCCTGCCGTCATCTCTAGGGGAAGAACATGGCCAAGCGCTAAAAACAAAAAGGCGAAAGGCGTCATTCGAGCACTGACCTGCCGTACATAAGGAGCATCATCATGAGCAAAAAGGCCGTTTTTTCGCTGACAGCCCTTTCACTGGCATTGGGCAGCGCCCCGGTCTTTGCCCAATCGGAAACAGCCGAGGGCTTCATCGAAGGCAGCACGCTATCGCTGATAAATCGCAACTTCTATTTCAATCGGGATTTTCGCGACGGTGAGAGTGCCGCCGGCAATGGCTACTCCGAGGAATGGGCCCACGGATTGATGGCCTTCTTCGAGTCCGGATATACCCAAGGCTCGGTAGGGATTGGCTTCGACGCTTTCGCCATGCTCGGCCTCAAGCTCGACTCCGGTTCGGGGCGCTCCGGTGTGGGCGGCAGCATCGACCTGCTTCCCCACGACAGCGCTGGCGATCCTGAGGATGACTTCACACGGGTGGGGGGCGCGGTGAAAGCACGCTTGCTGGACACCGAGATCAAGGCCGGCGATGTATTTCCCACTACACCTGTCGTGCACTTCGGCGACTCTCGGCTGCTGCCGGAGTCTTTCAAGGGGTTCACCGTTGTGAACAACTCGCTGGACAGTCTTACGCTTGCGGCCGGGCGCCTACACGCGATGAGCCAGCCCAATACCAGCAACACGAACGATGACTTCGTCACGTTTTATGGCGGTGCCGTCGACGCCCCTTGGCTCGGCTACGCAGGCGGCGACTATAGCGTCAACGAAAATCTCAGTCTTAGCCTGTATACCAGCCGCCTTAAAGATGCATGGAATCAGCATTACTTTGGTGTATCGGCCACTTACCCGCTTTCTGATGTCGTCGCGCTGCTGGGCACCTTCAACTACTACAAGGCAACCGATGAAGGCCGCGAGCTGTTGGGCGAACTCAACAACAACATATGGAGCTCCAGCCTGGGTGTCGCCTTCGGCGCGCACACCGTCACGGCGTCGTATCAGCGAAACAACGGTAACAACGACTTTGACTACCTGCGCCAGGCGGACTCGATCTACCTGAACAACTCCATCCAGTACAGTGATTTCAACTCACCTAAAGAACAGTCCTGGATGCTGCGCTACGACCTGAACATGGCGGGGTACGGCATACCTGGGCTTACTTTCATGACCCGCTACGCCCGCGGTTGGGGCGCCGATTACAGCAACGCGAACGAGGTGTACATGCGCCAAGACGATAACGGTGCGCCGCTGACCGGACAGAACCGCTGGGAACGCGACGTCGAAGCCCGCTACGTTGTACAGACTGGCTCTCTCAAGGATTTGTCTCTGCGGGTGCGCCAGGCTACCACGCGGGCGACTGCTTTCGAGTCCGACCTCGATGAGGTCCGATTCATCGCCGAGTACCCTCTCTCGATCTTGTGAAACACCATGAGCAACACCACATCTTCTTTAGTTTGCTCCCTTGGTTTGAAGATGTGTTTCAGGCGCCCATCAGGGCGCCTTTTTTCGTTTGGTGCACCCGCTCGCGCTGCGGGTCAACCAAATGACCGGTAGATTACAAATTCGCAAGATAGCCCTCACAGGGCTTTTACCGCGTTAAAGTGCTTCCCGCTTCCCTGGGCAGATCTTTTCGCCTCTGCCTTTCACGCTAGAGCCAAGCCGCTTTCGTCTTGACCTAGTTACTACATGGATTTTTTTGGTTCCGCTTACCGCGCACCTCCTTGCCGAGTTACCTGAAAACATGCGCATCCTGGTTGTCGAAGACGAGATCAAAGCTGCGGAATACTTGCAGCAGGGTCTTATCGAATGTGGTTACTTGGTCGATTGCGTAAGTGATGGCCTCGATGGGTTTCACCTGGCACTGCAGAACGACTATGACATCGTGCTGCTAGATGTGAATCTGCCAACCATGGATGGGTGGGAGGTTCTCGAACTCATCAGGCGGCGTAAGCAGACACGCGTCATCATGCTGACTGCCAATGGCCGCTTAGAGCAAAAAGTCCGCGGCTTGGAATCGGGCGCCGACGACTATCTGGTCAAGCCGTTCCAGTTCCCCGAGCTGCTTGCCCGTATCCGGACACTGTTGCGGCGAGGCGAGGCAGTCACACTTCCGAGCAACCTGCGTGTAGCCGACCTCGAACTGGACCCGGCCCGGCATAGGGCTTACCGGAGCGGTCAGCGTATCGACCTCACCAGCAAAGAATTTGCGTTATTGCATCTGCTCATGCGCCGGACTGGCGAAGTCCTCACGCGTACGGAAATAACTGCCATGGTGTGGGACATCAATTTCGACTGCGATACCAATGTGGTGGATGTTGCGATTCGTCGCCTGCGGATGAAAGTGGACGAACCCTTCGGCGATCGCCTGATACACACCATCCGGGGTGTGGGCTACGTGCTGGAGGCGCGGCCTTGAAGCCACTCAGCCTCGCATCGCGTCTCGCGCTTCAAATCACACTGACCGGCGCCGCTTTGGTCGCGCTGCTGATTGCACTGAGCTACTGGGTACTGGTGCGCCAACTGGAACTGCGCGCCCAGGAGGAAGTGACGGCCAAGCTCTCTCAGATCGATCATGGACTCCTCGAAGACACCAAAGCCCGTATGGGCCGCTCCTGGCAACACGCATTGAGCGATACCGTACTCGGCCATGACAACCTTTCGATTACGGTCATCGGCGATACAGCGAAATCACCCATTTTCAGTATCGGCCGATTCGCCAATGCGCCGCAGCAGCTGGATCTCGTGAGCAGGGACGGCGACTATCTTGGCTGGACAACGAAAGATGGCGTGCAGATGCTAACCGGGCGCAAGCAAATCCAAGTCCCGGGACTGGCTCCAATGACGCTTTTACTTTCGCAAGATCGCAGTGCCGATCAACGGCTAGTGGCTGCATTTCTGCGCTCGGCCTTAGTGACCGTGCCGATGCTACTGATATTGATCGGATTGGCTGGATGGCTAATCGCCCAAAATGGTTTGCGACCGCTGCGCAAGTTCCGGGCCTTGGCGACTAAGGTATCGACACAGGACCTATCACCCCGAATCCGCACCGATCGGCTTCCGCAAGAGCTCCAGGCATTGGCGCACAGCCTCAACGTAATGCTTCATCGACTCGATGACGGCGTTCAGCAACTGTCACAATTCTCGGACGATGTGGCTCATGAGTTAAAAACTCCGCTGAACAACCTGATAGGCAAGGCGCAGGTGACTTTGGTGCGTGAGCGAAGCAAGGAGCATTATCGGGAGGTGATCGAGTCGTCGGTTGAAGAACTCGAACGCATGGATCGAATCGTGTCAGACATGCTGTTTCTCGCCCAGGCCAGCCACGCCAGCCCAGCACTGAAGCTCGAACAATTATCTTTAGGAAGCGAGGCGAGGCGCGTATGTGAATACTTCGAAGTCCTTGCCGAAGAAGCGGGAGTCGCTACGACAGTAACGGGCGATGCCATGATTTTGGGAAATCGACTTATGGTCCAGCGGGCCATTTCCAACCTGCTATCCAACGCGCTGCGGCATTCAAATACTGGCAGTACGGTCGAACTTAAGATCCTTGAGGAGGACGTAGACATCGTCTCGCTGGCTGTCACCAATCATGGCGCGACTATCGAATCGGATCATCTCCCACATCTGTTCGACCGCTTTTACCGCGTTAACGGCATACAACCTCACGGGGCAGGATTGGGGCTAGCGATTGTCCGCTCAGTGATGAACCTCCACAAAGGCCACGTGGCCGTCGCCAGCAAAGACGGTCGGACCACGTTTGAACTCACGTTTCCTCGGCAGGCCTGACTCAAAGTGATACCGCACGGAGACAGCCATCACTACGAAGGGGCAAAAACCACAGGGACAAACAACCATTTCGAGGGCATGCGCGTTGGCCGGGTAACCAGGCCCGCAAGCCCCAACGCCGTTCATTTAATGCATGCGTCCTCGCTAATTCCGGCGAGAATGCCGCAAGCCTCAACTTCCCGCCCATCGTTGCAATTAGCCCGCAGTGAAACGAGTTGTCGTTCGAGTGATTGCAGAGCGGTTTCAATACTTGTGCTTTGGCAACAAGCGTCACAGGTAACGTCTGAAGTCGTTTCCGTTGGCTGCATTGCAACGTGCCGCATGATCATCACCTCCGAGGGGAGGAAAGTTTACAGCTGCCATCGAGCCCACATTTGAGACTAATTGAAGGTGGGCGAACATGCGCAAGCATGTGAGAGCAACACAAAGCCTAGAAATCAAACATTTATGGTTTGAATGTCTTAATTTTCCGTGATCTCGTTATGATTCCATAAAAATTCCCGTCATGGAAATGTTCTGATAAATCAATCAGTTAGGATGGATGTGAGTGAATTTTCCCGTTATCTCGGCATGGCCCCGAATACGGAGCAGCTCCCAGCTTACGGCGCACCTTGTCGAGTTCAGAAAGTTCACTTTGCTACTCTGGTCAGCCCGTCGAATGGGTTGATGGGTGTGAGTTGAGCGGAGCAAGAAAGCATGAGCTACAGGGTTGATCTTGGCTTAGGAGGCGAGAGCATTGGGTGATAAGTGCGCTCTACCGTCCGACTTAACCTCGGGAATGCGCTACAAGACGTTTCTGACAAGGGTGATGGCTTTACTAGCCGGAGGCGCCATGCCGCTTGCCTTTGCCCCTGTGGGCTGGGCATGGATTGCGGTGATGGCTCTTGCCGCATTATTTGTCCTGGTCGCGCAATCTTCAAGGCGTCAGGCGCTATGGTCGGCCTACATATTTGGCCTTGGTTACTTCGGCGTAGGTGTCTCCTGGGTCTACATCAGCATCAGCCAGTACGGCAATGGCCCCGTGGTGGCAGTGTTAGCCACAACGGCCTTTGTCTCGCTGCTAGCTCTCTTCCCATGGGGCGTCGCGTATCTCGTACGCCGCCTGCACCCTGAGATCGATGCGACGGCGCTCTGGCTAGGGCTACCAGCGGCATGGGTGTTGAGTGAATGGATGCGCACCTGGTTCTTAACCGGCTTTCCTTGGCTTTTTATCGGCTACAGCCAGACCGACACCACACTTGCCACTATCGCTCCTGTCTTTGGTGTGCTTGGCGTGAGTTTTCTGGTGGCCTTGCTCGCTGGCGGGCTTGCGTGGGTTATCTTGGGCTTAAGCCTGCACCGTGCGACGGTAGCCGGTGCCGTGTTAATCGCTACTCTCGCCAGCTTGCAGATTCTGGATCGTGAGTGGACGCAGCCAGCCGCTGGCCCTATCAATATTGCCCTCTTGCAGGGAAACATCACGCAAGACAAAAAATGGGACCCGGATTCCCGGGAAATCACGCTTGACCGCTATCAGACGCTTACGAAGCAGCATCTCGGGGCCGACATCGTGATTTGGCCAGAAGCGGCAATCCCGATGTGGCATGACCAGGCTAGAGAATATCTTGCTGAGCTCGAGGCGTTAGCCGATCAGGCCGGCACCTCGTTAATGATTGGCGTCCCTATACGCGAGACGGACGGTCGCACCTACAACGCGGTGATAAGCCTCTCAGATCCCGCAGGGTACTACTACAAACGCCACCTGGTGCCATTCGGTGAATATGTTCCGCTCCGGAACTTCTTGGGTTCGGCCCTCGACGTGCTCGGGGCGCCTATGTCCGATTTCACACCAGGACGGGAAGCGCACGTCCTTAACGCAGCGGGTGTGCCCGTCGGAGCACTCATCTGCTACGAGGCGGTCTTTGGTGCTGAAGTCACGGAACTTCTGCCCGAAGCGCAGTTACTGGTGAATGTCAGCAACGATGCTTGGTTCGGCAGCTCAATCGGCCCTCTCCAGCACTTCCAGATGGTCCGCATGCGTGCCATCGAAACCGGACGTGACCTACTGCGAGCCACGAACACGGGCATCACAGCAACTGTCAGCTATGAGGGAAAGGTCCTTACACGCGCTCCTCAATTCCGCGTAGCCACCCTCAGCGCCGAAGTGACCCCCCGAACTGGCGCGACCCCTTATGTGCGCTGGCGGGATTGGCCTATCCTTGGCGTGATCGCACTCGGACTCGGTTTGCTCCTGCTTCGTCGAATTCGGCAGTATCATCGGTTGGATACATAACGCTTGCCATTCTCACAGCGAGCAGACTCTGTATCGGGTGAGAAGGAAGGGATTTGTCTACATATGGCATTGGCTCGCAGGAAAAAGCTCCAAAGCCGGGCTGGAGAAACATGAGCTGGCTGCCGGCATCCTGGCTGTGATCAACGGCCACCTGGGTGACCACGGCCTGTCGCTGCGCCAAGGCACTATCGTCGATGCCACACTGATCAACGCGCCGAGTTCAACCAAGAACAAGGACGGCAAGCGCGACCCGGAGATGCACCAGACCAAGAAAGGCCAGCAATACTACTTCGGCATGAAGGCGCACATCGGCGTGGATGACGAATCGGGCTTGGTGCACAGCGTGGTGGGCACGGCGGCCAACGTGGCGGATGTCACCCAGGTCGATAAGCTGCTGCACGGCGACGAGAATGTGGTTTGCGCCGACGCTGGTTACACCGGCGTTGAGAAGCGTCCCGAGCATGAGGGGCGTCAGGTGATCTGGCAGGTTGCGGCACGCCGCATCACCTACAAGAAGCTCGATAAGCGCAGCGCGCTATACAAAGCCAAGCGCAAGATCGAGAAGGCCAAAGCCCCAAGTACGCGCCAAGGTCGAGCACCCGTTCCGCGTGATCAAGCGGCAGTTTGGCTATACCAAGGTGCGCTTCCGCGGGCTGGTGAAGAACACCGCTCAGTTGGTCACGCTGTTCGCGCTGTCGAATCTGTGGAAGGCGCGCCGACGGTTACTGACCAACGCGGGAGAGGTGCGCCTGTAATGCGGGGAATGGCCGCCGCGAGGTGCTCGCGGCGGCTAAAAACACAGAAATGAGCGGTGATCTGATCATTTTTGGTCGATTTTCCGCTTTCAAAATCGGCGGAAGCTGAAGTCAGCCAGAAATACATGGCTACTTCAGACCATCCCTAGGGAGACACTGCATAAATAGCCAGCCGCCCCCACCCTTGGCACACTGAGCCCCCTCAACCAGCCCCCTCCATGAGCTTTGTTACGCGCGTGCAGAAGACCTTCTCCGAACTCGAATATACCGGGGGAGCAACGTACTTTGGCCTCGATGCTCACCTTGAATGAAGCGCTTCATGGGTGACCCTTGCGATGGAATCGCCCGAAAGCATAGCAAGGGTTCGATCAGACGTTTTTACACACTCTGGGCCGTAAGCGGAAGCGGTGCTATCTGCCCCTAAGAGGTGTGTTCAAGCTCGTCGTTTGAGCTTTAGCGAATTTCCCTGGCTCACTTTTCTAAACTGACGACTCACCGTCGCGCGAGCCCATACAGTGGCGGGCCTGAAAGCAAAGCTCGCACTTGATTTAGGTTGTCACCAACGGTCATTGAAGCGAAATGCCTTTATACCAGCGGCTGGGCGATCCTATTGATAAGTTCCGGCCCATCATTCCGCACGTTCCCGACGTCCTTACCCACCGGATGCCACTCGAATTCCTCGACGCATAAACCATGCGCCAGTGCTAGCTCCTCAGCCTTGAGCGGCAAAAGCTCCTGCTGCATCCAGAGCGCAGCGTACTCTGGCGATAGAACCAGAGGACGCCGATCGTGAATATCGAGCATGCCGGCAGCGCTAGATGACGTAATGACAACAAAGCCGTCGCCGTCTCGGGGTTCCAGCGAGGCGCCTCGCTGAAACCGCCCGAGCGCAGCGAAAAACATCGGCTCGCCGCTACGGAGCGTGATGTAGTAGGGCTGCTTGATCTTCGGGTTGGCCGCGTCCTTCTTCCACTCGTACCAACCATCAGCGGGCACTATTGCGCGGCCGGTTTGCCAGATATCGCGAAAGAACTTGCTAGTCGCGGCCGTTTCCACCCTGGCATTTATCGCTGGTGGTCGCTTCCCCTGTGCCCACAATGGGGCGTAACCCCACTTGACCGGCTCCATGCGCAGGCCATCATCGTCCTGGTGCAGGAGCTGAACCAGTGATTGCGGACACACGTTGTAGCGTCCGATTGGCTCAGGATTCACGCTGCCACGCAATGGCAAGGGCAGCTGCATCGCGATCTTGTCCAGGTACTCATAGGCGATTCGGTACTGAGCGAAACGTCCACACATGGGTGCCCCCGCACATCTGGTTCAATTGACCGGACTCTAGCTTCAGAATACTGTATATGCATACAGTTATGAGGTCTGTGCCATGCCCGTCCATATGTTGGGACCTGCTGCTCCCGCCACAATTGCACTGCCGTTTTTCAGTTTCTGCGTGCCCGCCGGATTCCCGAGCCCAGCGCAGGACCACATGGAGGGGAGCATCTCGCTCGACGAGCTGATGAACATCCGAGCTCCGCATACCTACCTGGCGCGCGCAGACGGGGAGAGCATGATCCAGGTCGGCATTTTCGACCGAGACATTCTGATCATCGACCGGGGACGAGAGCCCGAGAAGGGGGAGGTGATAATCGCAGCGCTGAATAATGAGCCTCTGGTCAAGATTTTCGACCGAGCCGGCAGCCAGGTCATTCTGCGCTCGGCTAATCCGAAGTTCCCGCCGCGGTACCTCCTCGAAAGCGAAGAACTCTACGTATGGGGCGTGGTGTCATACAGCATCCGAATCCATGGCAAGTACTGAGCGGGCCATCGCCCTCATTGATTGCAACTCGTTCTACGCCAGCTGCGAGCGTGTCTTTCGACCAGACTTGCGCCGTACGCCTATCGTCGTGCTTTCGAACAATGACGGCTGCGTGATCGCGCGCTCGGCCGAGGCAAAGCAGCTCGGTATCAAAATGGGCGTGCCGTATTTTCAGATCCGGCGCGACCTGGAGCGTTGGGGCGTTGTGGTGTTTTCCAGCAATTACGCGCTGTACGGCGACATGAGCGAGCGCGTCATGACGGTCATCGAGAGCCTGGTGCCTGCGGTTGAGGTGTACTCAATCGACGAGTCGTTTGCCGACCTTACCGGTGTGCCAGACGTCGAAGTGCTCGGCAGGCGGATCCGCGCTGAGGTACTGCGCAGCACAGGTATCCCGGTCGGGGTGGGCATTGGGGGGACCAAGACGCTCGCCAAGTTGGCGAACCATTCAGCGAAGCGCTGGCAGAAGCAGACGGGTGGGGTAGTGGACCTTCTCGACCCGGTGCGGCGCGACAAGGTGCTGCGCGTGACTGACGTCGGCGATGTATGGGGTGTCGGTCGCCGGATGACCGAGCACCTGAACAGGTTGGGCATACGTACTGCTTGGGATCTAGCTAGCGCGGATGCCTGGACCCTGCGCAAAAAATTCAGCGTGGTCATCGAGAAAACCGCACGCGAACTGCGCGGGACGCCGTGCCTCGATCTGGAGGAGGTCGCGTCACCCAAACAGGAGATCTGCTGCTCGCGGATGTTCGGCAAGCGCCTGCGCGAGCTTGAGCCAATCAAGGACGCAGTGGCGGCATATGCCGCTCGGGCCAGCGAGAAGCTGAGGGCACAGCAGTCCATGTGCAAGCGCGTCCGAATCAGCATCCGTACCGGCATGTTTAATCCCGACGAGCCCAAGTTCGCGAAAGGCGTCGTGTGTGAGCTGCCGTATCCCACCAACGACACCCGCTACATCATCCGGGCGGCGATCGCTGGGTTGGAACACATCTATCGCGATGGCTTTTCGTTCAGCAAGGCAGAGGTCCTGCTGATGGACCTCTGCCAGCGCGGCGAGTACACCGACGATCTATTCGCCCAAACCCAGCCCGCCGCGTCGGAGCGCGTTATGGGCGTGCTCGATGCAATCAACGCCAAGTGGGGCCGCAATACCCTCCGGCCCGGCCGCGTAACCACCGCGCCGGACTGGGGCATGCGACGGGAGATGATGAGCCAAAGTTTCACGACCAGGCTGGATCAGTTGTGGGTGGTGCGGTGCAACTAGGCGAGTGCATGCGAGGACCGATGAATTCCAGGTACTGGTTGTAGTGCGATCGCTTGCATCCGTTGACCGCTGAAAGCGTAAAGAAAAAGCCAGGCAGTGCCTGGCTCTTGTGTTGGTCGGATAGCTTACTGAAGCCAACCCTCTACCTTTTCGGCGCCGTGCTTTTCTTTCCAAGCTTTCAAAATCTTATGATTGCCACCCTTCGTCTCTACCACCTCTCCAGTTTCTGGGTTTTTGTAAACCTTAACTTGGCGCTGCCGACGAGGCGCTTGAGACGTCGGGGTGGCGCTGATGCTGGTGCGGCTGGGCTGCGGATCCAATATTGAAATAATTTCGCGCAGGCCTACGTCATATTGCCCCATCAAATTGCGGAGTTTTTCCTCGAACTCGATTTCGCGCTTGAGTTTGTCGTCATTCTTAAGAGCATCAAGCTGCTTGAGCTGGGCTGCGAGCTGGGCTTCTAGAGCTTTGAATTCGGCGAGTTTGGACATGGGTAACCTTCGGAGAACGAAACTGCTTTGTGTGTCTCAGTCTACCGCTTGGGCACGGAGGGAGAAAACTAAGGACCGACCGATTTCGTGAGTAATTCAGTCATCGAGAAGGCTGGTACAGGGATGGCGCTGCGGAGTGTTTGTCAGCCAGAGAGGTGCGTACTTCCTGACATATGAAGTGGTGGGTTAGCAAAATGGGAGGTGACCAAGCGGCGGCCGTTGCATAGAAACGTCGCGCATCCCGTAGAGGAAGCGGACGTGAGCAGGCTTCTTCTGCTTTAGCAGAGGTAGCCATGCATAGCATCGAAATTGGAGCTAGCCATTTACCTGCGGCAAATGAAGAAAGCTGCCTTTTTTGACAACAATGGCAGCCGCTTCGCGAAGGCAGTTGATCATTTTGGTCTTATTGCTCGGTCTCGCTCCACATTCGTTTCGCTTACCTGCAAACGCCCAAAATGCTCAACTGCCCCATACTTGAAGGTTTCAAGTATGGGGCGCGGGGGCATACTTGAAGGAACGCTTCGCTGCTTCAAGTATGCCCCCGCAATTTTGTTGTCAAATCATAGCCGCCAGGCGTTGCCTGGCCGAAATGGCGATTGTGCACAGACGTGAGCTGCGCCATTCGCGGGCGCTGCCGCCCCGGCCTCAATCATAAGCCCGATCACTGCGGCACACTTGTCTTACGACCGCCATGTCACATGACTCGAGTGCTGCAGTCTCGCCGTGTCACTCGTAGGGCTTGCGGCAGTTAGTGAGTGTCGATGCGCCGGGTGACCGTGCCGTGTGTCTGTCACAGTGGCGTTATGAAGCGGTGTCCGGTCTGATGCCAAAGCGCCCACGCTTCAACTGAAATTTGTGTGGCAGCAGCCGACTGTCACGGAATTCTCGTCGCAGCGGATGCAAGTTCTTCGATGGTGGACTGTGCTCAGCGATAGGGCGTGCCAACCGTCGCCGCAAGCGATGCCCGGAGTTGCGTGAAAATTCGGTTTCTTTCCTGTTGTGTTCAGAACGAAAAAGGCCGCAGATTGGCTGCGGCCTTTTATTCATCCTGTCTCATAATCATCTCCAGGCGATGATTGTTTTGAACGCTACGCGCTAGCAAGGCTTTTGCTTAGTTCTCCTTCCTCGCTTTCCGCGTCCGGCTTGGTTTGCGAGCAGCTTTTTAAAATGCTCCCAGCGGATCTGCTCGGTCTGTGCGTTGTATGTCAGTCCCCGTTCCATCTGCTCCAGTAATCTCAGACTCAGTGGCTGCTCCAGGTAATGGTCTGCTGTGACTTCTGGTGCACCACCCTCATGGCCGAGCAGATAGGCGATCGTGGATGGAGATATGCCTGACCGTTCCAGCCGAACGGCAAACGAGCGACGGAGACTTTTAAAATTGAGCCCGCCATTAACCGCCGGCGGACAGTGCTGACCGATGTATCCTGTACCCGTGCACGGCCCGCAGAAAAACCGACTTGGGTCGCGGGAGTATAGGTGCTTTGGATCGAAGCTCAGCTCGTTGAAAAGCAGAGCGTCATTGCCATCGGCCTGGCGCCGTTCTTCTACGAAATTTAGAAAGCCCATCTCCACTAGCTTCGAGCAGATTGGAATCTGCCGAGCCGACGGCCCCGTCTTCAACGACTTGTTGTAGCCATTATCGTTGATATCGATAAGGTCTACGCCGTGGACATCCTGGATCACATCATGCACACGTAGCTGGCAGAGCTCGTTAAGCCGCGCGCCGGTATAGAGCCCAAGCGGGAGCAACCAAAACCGATAGGGCTTGGCGTCCTGGTTGATTTTCGGCAGGTCGCCTGCGAGATACTTTCTGTAGGGCCAGCCTGAGAACATCTGATTCAGATTGCTATCCAGAAATGGCTTGGTGATTTCGGCGTGTTTTGTATTGCAGGTCGCGACTTTGATCGCCTCGGTAATCAGCTTGCTCTCAAGTGCTTCGTCCAGCATTCGATTGAACAACTGATAGTAGGTCGTGAGGTTTGCGCCTTTGCTACCCGACGCAGCGTTCTGCTTGAGTAACGACGGTAGCTGATCCTTCAGACGCTGTACGTCGGCCCGATCAAGCTCAGCAACTCGGCGGGTAGGATTATCTTGCGTCAGAGCGATTTTTAGTTTCTCCATCCGCGCTCGAAGCATGTGCTCGGATTTCCCTGCGTAATTGTTTTCTCGCAGAAAGCGGGACAGCGTTATGTCCATGAACTCGGTAAGCAAAGGAGAAGACTGAAAGCGGTTTATCGCATCCGTAATCGCTGAAATGTTTGCCAACGCGATTCGCAAGTGTTCTTCATGGCCGGGTTCGACGATAAGACTCAGGCCTTTGTAAAAAGGAATGGAGAGGGGGGCAGTTACATTCATATATACCTCACAGTGGGTGAGGCTTGAGATTATTACTGGATGGATAAACAGTCAAGATAATCTATTAGGATTTACCATGCGATAGTTTTTATTGACAACTTGTCAATAATCGCAAGATGAGCAAAAGGTAAGAGCGAGCCCCTACCTTTTATTAGCTGAATATTATGCGTACGTTTTCCAGTGTCGCTTAGCAACCCGCACGCTGGGGAAGGGGGTGCCAACCGGGCGACCGACATTGAAAACGCCCTGGCGTTCTCGTAACTCTTGATAGTGCCGGTAATGGATGTGTCCCAGCCCTAGCCCGAAATCGAGCTTGTCGAGCTCGTCTTTGAGCACGTCAGACGGATAGCAGTCGCCGTACCCACCGGTGGTACTTTTATCCGAGTGGCCTACAAGCGCTTTGGCTTTCGCCAGGTCAAGGTTCTGTCTGCGAAATTGATTGATAAAGGTGTGGCGCAGACCGTGGTACGTCAGGCCGTCATCTCCCAGGCCGCAAAGCCCAAGGTAACCCCGGCTAATCTGGCTTGAGCCGAGAAACCAACGGCTCGCAACATGCCCGGGAGAAAGGTCGCCGTATACCCGAATATTGTCGAAAAGCGGAGCCTTGCCGTCTCGCTCGACAGCTTCCAGGCGTGCTTGATGAAACTCCAGGAAGCCCGACTCGATAAGCTGCCGGTGAATCGGCACCAACCTTTCCGAATCGGACGTCTTCAGCTGTTTCGACCCGCTTCGATTGATGCTGATGAGCCAGACGCCGAGTTCTTGCCGAATGTCTTCGAGCCGTAGCTGGCACAGCTCACTTAGCCTTGCGCCTGTAAAAAGGCCAAGCAGCGGCAGCCAAAACTTGTAGTCATCCAAGCGCCAGCGCGGCGGCGTGGTCAGTGTGTAGGCCGGACCGTGAAGAAGTTTCTCGATCTGGCTTGGGCTATACGTGCGCTTCCTCGGCGCCTCGGCTCCTTTGGTGCTGAATGCCAATCCGGCCGCGATATTTTCGGTGATGTAACCCTGATCATGAGCGTAGGTGACAAGGGCCCTTGCCAGCTCAAAAAACTTTTTCGCAGTGCGAGGGTTGATTGGCTCGAACTTACCGTCGCTAATGATCTTACTTAGCGGCTGGTTACGCGTGGCACGGAGGCGATGCCGGTTCTTCGGATAGCTACGCAGATGATCGCGTAGCGTGTTGAATTCAGCGCGAGTCAGCGTCTCGACTTGCCGGTGCCCGCCAAGCAGCTCGCACAGGCCTTCCAGGCGGGCCTTTGCGGTAATGCGAGTCCGCGGGTTAGCCCAGGCGCCTTCACGAATTTGCCGTTCTTCGTATTCCTTTACCAAAGCTGCGAGGCTCAACCCTGCGTTTGAACCACGCGCCGGCGAGACAATGCGATCGTTGACGGAGGGTTGCGTAAAGAGGGTTTCAAGCTTGGCTTTCTGCGCGTCGGGCAGAACGCTCCCGAGCGCATTCAGCAACGCGAGCGTGCCTGGATCCTGTGGCGGTGCCACAGCATCTGTCGGCGAGTTCAGCTCCGGAATCGTCTGCATAGGCTCGGCGGTTGCAGCAGAACCCAACATCCGCCGAACCAGGTCACCGATTTCCTGCATGGCTTGGGCGTAAGGATCTTGGTGATCGTCTTCCTGAAAGTAACGCAACAGCACCTTATCAACCTTCTGCAGCGTATACGTCAGCATGAGGACCGCAATGATGATGGAGCTAGTGAGCAGCTCAACCCGAAAGCTTTTCTTTTCTCTCAGATGCGCTTTCATGCACAGCGGATCGAGTTCGATAAGCATCACATAAAGCCCCGATCCCTCCTGCACCAAGAGCGCTCGATCAATGATGCGGAGCTTCAGATGCATCGCGTTGGCTTGCTGAAGATGAAAATGCAAAGCTTGCCGAGATTGCGGTAGTGCTGGGGGGATGTGCATGAGATTCCGACCCTGGTCTGGGCGGGCATGGCACAGGTATTCATAAAGCGTCATCGCTGCAAACGCAGGAGATTCTTTCGAGTAGCGACCTGGAGAGGGTGGGACAGTCTCAAGCACATCAAGGGCGGCGTAAATGTACCGGGCAGCGTCGCTGGCGACGTTGTGATTGCAGGTTCCGAGCGGCCAGTCGAAGCGTACGAACCCAACGCCAAGCGCTTTTACCAGTGCGGGCGTTGGTGTCAGTGCGAAGAAAATTTCGCCCCCTGGCTCGTGGCTATAGAGCACTACACGCTCGGCACTCTCTTTCATCATGCGAGCGTCGGCGACCGAAAGGTCTTGGTTCGCGAGCTTCATTGGCGACGGGCGGACTTTCCAAACTCGGTCGGCGAATTTAAGTGCTTCCGCTACCGCAAGGTGAAACCTTTGGAGGTCAACCAGCAGGCGGTCAGAAAAGAGCTCGACGTAGTGCTCGGTTGCCTTGGCAAGGAACTGCTCGAAAGAAGCATTCAGGTACTTAGCGAGATCGCGGGCTAGGGCTTCGTCGTGACTTAGCGCCCACCGGATTTGCGCGGGCAGCTTGGGGTTGGCTGCGAAATGCTTTGGGAAAGTCAGGTAGTACTGGAAGCCGGTTTTGGCTTGATAGACGAGGTGCGGAACACCTGTTTTGCTTTGGCGCTGGGACATGATGGCATACCTTTTGGATTCACAGACGGACTGTGAGTAATCCAATGCCATCAAATCTGGTCTGAAACCCGCGTTCTAGACGGGTTTCAGTGTTGAAATGGTGGAGCCGGGGGGATTTGAACCCCCGTCCGCCAGCTCTCCGCTATCGGTTCTACATGCTTAGCCAGATCTACTGAGTTAACTCCGCGCCGCCCGATTGGCAGGGTGCTTGGAGCGAGCTGTATGAGTTTTAGCCGTTACGTCTACAGCGAACTTGGCGGCGATCCTGTTCTGTCTGACAGTCATTTCGGGTTTACAGGCATCCCCTAGTGACCGCTGGAGCCGAAGCTACCAGATGAAGGTTAGGCGGCTAGCGCGTACCCTTCGTAGTTGTCGTCGTTGGCAACTATAAGTTTGCAACAGTTTATTTACGAGTTCTGTTACCAACTCGGCATGCCCCTCAAGTTTTGTTACCGGCGTCGAATCCTAATCGGCCCCTGGTGACGCTTGTGGTGCTGGGGCGGGAGTGTACGGCGATCCTTTCGGGATGTCGATCACTTTTTAATCATGCTGGTTAAAAAGTGTACAGGCAGCTGCGGCAGGATCGCTTTCACGATCCCGCCGCCTCGGCTCAGTTGCCGCCGCCGGAGCCGGAGCCTGCGGTGCCGCCGCTACCGGAGCTGCCAGGGCCTTTCAGTTCTTGCAGGGCTTTGGTGGAGTGGGCGATGCAGGCCTCGGTGTCGCCGGACTGCTGGGCTTGGCGCGCCTGCTGGACGTACTCCTCGACTTTGCTCTTGGCCGGCTCACCCAGGGTCGCGGTGCTGGTGGCCATGTTGTCATCGATTTCCTGCAGGTTGGTCTGGCACAGGTCGTTCTGGGCGAAGACGGCGGGGCTGGCTAGCAGTACCGCGGATGCGAGCAGTGCATGAACTTTCATTGTGGGTCCTCCAGTCTTGTGGACTTCCCGGGCCTGCCTGATAACTGCTGAAACGGCGGCGCCGAGTCGAATCGAACCCGTCAGGGGCTCTAAAATTCCGACTGCGATTGCGCGTGAGCGTTCATCGAAGCGACACAAACGAAACGGCCCCGCTTCGCTGAGCGGGGCCGTAGTGCCCTTTCTAGAGCGGCTGCGTGGCTGTTTTGCTTCGCGTTACACGGTCAACCAGATAGACCAGGCCGTGATAGTCGATCTGGCCATGACGCGACAGGCCGATCTCGCAGGTGCGGCTGGTGGATATGCCTTCATCGCAGATCTGCACCGCATCCTTCAGGCTGCGCAGGGCGTGACCGTTGAGCTCCGGGGTGGTGAAGCCTTTGTCTCCGGCGAAACCGCAGCAATGAATGCCTTCGGGCACCACGACTTCCCTGGCGCAGCGACGAGCGATATCGATCAGTGCCTGTGATTCCCCAAGGTGCTGGGTGCTGCAGGTAACGTGCACGGCGATCGCCTTTTCCTGCGGGACGAAGTCCAGCTTGTCGAGCAGGTGCGTGCGGATGAAGCGCACCGGATCGTACAGGTCGAGGCGCTGATCGGTCAGGCCCTGGACCAGGCGGAGCGTGCAGGGGCTGGTATCGCAGTAGATTGGGTCGAGCCCGCCGCGGCTGGCCTTGAGCAGCGCGTCGAGCATTTCCTGACGCTTACGCTCGCCCTGTTCAGCGTAACCCTTGGAAGCAAACGGCTGGCCGCAGCACAGATCGTTCAGCTGCTCGGGGAAAATCACCTGGTAGCCGGCCTTTTCCAGGAGGCTGCGGGTCTTGTCGAGCAGCGGCTCCTGCTCCTGATCGCGTGCGGCCGGCGCCATGGCACGAGAAACGCAGGCCGCCAGATAGACCACACGTGGGCGCTCATCCTGAGCGGCGGGCTGGGGCAGGTGCAGGCGCTGCAGGGGCTGCGGCATGGCCGGTGTCCACTGCGGAACGCGGCCCTTGCTGACGTTGCTCATGGTTGCGGACAGCTTGGCCAGGCGCTTGGTGCCGAGGATGATGTGCGCGCCGTTGGCGGCATGCAGCATGAAGCGAGTGCCCTGCACGGCCGTGGAGAAGTGATCGGCCAGCCAGTTGGCGGTTCCGGTTTTGCTCGCTTCACGCCCGCGCAGCTTGCGCACCAGATCGCCAGTGTTGATGCCGACCGGGCAGCGCTGGGCGCAGAGGCCGGTGGCGGCGCAGGTTTCCACGCCGTGGTAGTGGTAGAGCCGCTCGATTTCCGTGGTGTCGACACCGGCGCGCTTGCGCGCCTGGATATCGCGCCAGATGACGATGCGCTGGCGCGGCGTCAGGGTCAGCCCGTTGGATGGGCAGACCGGCTCGCAGAAGCCGCACTCGATGCACTTGTCGACGATCTCGTCGGCGGCGGGCATCGGCTTGAGGTTCTTCAGGTGGATGTCCGGGTCTTCGGAGAGCACTACGTCCGGGTTGAGGATGCCGGTGGGGTCGAGCAGGCGCTTGATCTTCCACATCAGCGCGTAGGCTTCGCTGCCCCATTCCAGCTCGACGAAGGGCGCCATGTTGCGGCCGGTGCCGTGTTCGGCCTTGAGCGCGCCGCCGAATTCGACGGCGACCAGCTGCGCCACTTCGCCCATGAAGGCTTCGTAACGGGCGACCTGCGCCGGATCATCGAAGCCCTGGGTGAAGACGAAGTGCAGATTGCCCTCCAGCGCATGGCCGAAGAGGATCGCCTCGTCGTAGCGGTGCTTGTCGAGCAGCTCGATGAGGCGGTTGACACCCTCGGCCAGGCGCTCGACCGGGAAGGTGACGTCTTCGATGATCACCGTGGTGCCGGTCTGGCGCACGGCGCCGACTGCCGGGAAGGTGTCCTTGCGGATCTTCCAAAGCTGGTTGTAGACCACCGGGTCTTCGCTGAAGTCGACCTGCTTTTCCACCGGGAAATGCGCGATGGAGGTCATGATCAGGTTGATCTGCTCGTGCAGCAGCGACTGGCTGGCGGCGCGCGATTCGATTAAGAGTGCGCAGGCGGTCGGCGATAGTTCCTTCACCCACTCGGGCATGCCGGCCTTGTGTTCGACCGAGCGCAGACTGCGGCGGTCCAGCAGCTCCACGGCGGACACCGGTTGTTGCTTGAGCACCGGTACGGCCAGGCAGCAGGTTTCCACGTCAGGGAACACCACCAGCGCGCTGGCTTTGTGCGGGTGATCCGGCACGGTGTCGTAGGTCACCGCGCTGATAAAGCCCAGCGTGCCTTCGGAACCGACCATCAGGTGGTTGAGGATGTCCAGCGGCTCGTCGTAGTCGACCAGCGCATTGAGCGAGAAACCGGTGGTGTTCTTCAGTCGGTACTTGTGACGGATCTTCGCCGCGAGTTCGCTGTTGGCGCGGGTCTCGCGCCCGAGTTCGGCCAATTGATCGAGCAGCGCTGCATGGCTCCGGCGGAAGGCGGCAACGCTGGAGGCATCTTCGCTGTCGACCACGGTGCCATCGGCCAGTACGACACGCAGCCCGGCGAGGGTCTTGTAAGTGTTCTGCGCAGTGCCGCAGCACATGCCGCTGGAGTTGTTAGCGACGATGCCGCCGATCTTGGCGGCGTTAATCGAGGCCGGATCAGGGCCGATCTTGCGCTGAAATGGCGCAAGCACGGCGTTGGCATTGGCGCCGATTACGCCGGGCTGCAGGCGGATCTGCTCGCCGCCGTTGCGAATCTCGCGGCCGTTCCAGTTGTCGCCGAGCACGATCAGCACCGAGTCGCTGATCGCCTGGCCGGACAGGCTGGTGCCCGCGGCACGGAAGGTCACCGGGACGTTTTCCGCATGGGCCAGCTTGAGCAGCGCGATCACCTCGGCTTCGGATTCGACGCGCACCACCAGCTTGGGAATCAACCGGTAGAAGCTGGCGTCGGTGCCGAAGGCGAGGG
The DNA here is from genome assembly GCF_002929225.1 of Stutzerimonas kunmingensis. Classification (GTDB taxonomy): domain Bacteria; phylum Pseudomonadota; class Gammaproteobacteria; order Pseudomonadales; family Pseudomonadaceae; genus Stutzerimonas. The sequence continues at coordinate 57,728 of NZ_PISM01000001.1, forward strand.
TGGAGAGCGGGTCGTCGAAGCGCCGCTCGACCGGGATCAGGCGTTCGACTTCGCCGAGGAACACTGCCGGCAAAGGCGCGCGTTCGATTTGGGCCGGCGCGTTCATGCGTCCTCCAGGATCAGCAGGATCAGATCCTTCGGACCATGGGCGCCATAAGCCAGCACCTGTTCGATGTCGGCGGTTTTCGACGGGCCGGAAACCAGCAGCGCATTGGTCGGCATGCCGGCGGCCCACTGGAACTTCTGCTGGATCTCGTAGAAGTTGTCGTGGATTTCGCTGGCCTTGAGGATGGCGAAATGCACCGGTGGCACCAGGCTCATCAGGCGCGGCTCCTCGCGGGTCGGCCACATGATCAGACTGCCGGTGGAGGCGATGGCGCCGAGTGTGCCGGTGAGGCTCGCCGGTGTGTCGTTGAACAGCTCGTCCTTCCATTCCTCGACCGGGCGGTCGTAGGCCTTCAGCGTCGGCAGGCCTTCACGGCCGGCGCAATGCTCGGTGAAGCGCTGGCCGTACGGCGTGGTTGGGGCAATCAGCAGGCTCGGCAGCTGGCGGTCGTGCAGCAGCTGTTCGAGCAGGGCGGGCCAACCGGCGTCGGTGGTCAGGTGAATCTCGGTGTGCACTGCTTCCATCAACTGACGCAGACGGGCGATGCGCTGCTCGGGCGCGTAGCTCCAGGGCTGGGTGACCAGCGATACGTCGTAGTCATCGACGATAGGCGTGGTGCCTTCCAGGCTCTTTTTCAGCTTGGCGAGGATATTGGCCTTGGCGCTCATCGCTTGCCCTCCAGGTGCTCGCGGGCCAGCTCGTGCAGCGAGCGGGCGGCAGGTTTCGGTGCGCTGTGGTTCTGCGTCCAGGGGCCGATGTTCGATGGCGTCAGGCCGCGCAGACGGGTGGCGAAGAAGCCGAACACGCGGTACAGCGTCGGGCTGGTGTTGAGCAGCCGCCAGCCAGCCCACATCAGTCGTTCCTGCTTCGAATATTTGCTGCCCTGGCCGCGCATGACCTTGTGTGGATCGTCCGGTGCCTTGACGTTCTCCTCACGCAGGCGCCGCAGGATGGACGGGATCGGTATCTTCACCGGGCAGACTTCGCCGCAGGCGCCGCACAGCGACGAAGCGCTGGGGTGATCCGGCACCTTGTCCAGGCCGACCATGTGTGGCGTGATTATCTTGCCGATCGGTCCGGGATAGACCTCGCCGTAGGTGTGGCCGCCGACGCGGGTGTACACCGGGCAATGGTTCATGCAGGCGCCGCAGCGGATGCAGTTGAGGGTCTGGCGCAGCTCGCTGTCGGCGAAGGCCTGGCTACGGCCGTTGTCCAGCAGGATCAAATGCACTTCCTGCGGGCCGTCGAGCTCGTCGGCCTTGCGCGGGCTGGAGATCATGTTGACGTAGGTGGTGATCGGCTGGCCCAACGCCGAGCGAGTCAGCAGCGAGAGCAGCGGGACCACGTCGCGCAGGTTCTCCACGACCTTCTCGATCCCGGTGACGGCGATATGTACCGGCGGCACACCGGTGGAGATACGCCCGTTGCCCTCGTTTTCCACGAGCAGCAGGGTGCCGGTTTCAGCCACTGCGAAGTTCACACCGGAGACGCCGATATCGGCCTCGAAGAACTTCTGGCGCAGCGTGCGGCGGCCGATCTGAATGAGTTGGTCGACGTCCTTGGTGTACTCCACGCCGAGTTTCTCGTGGAACAGGGACGCGACCTGGCCGGCGTTCTTGTGGATTGCCGGCATGATGATATGGGAAGGCTTTTCGTGGTCGAGCTGGACGATGTACTCGCCCATGTCCGATTCCAGGCATTCGATGCCATGGCCTTCGAGGAAATGGTTCATCTCCATCTCTTCGCTGACCATCGATTTGCCCTTGATCACCTGCTTCGCCTCGTGGGCGCGGGCGATCTCGAGGACGATGTTGTTCGCCTCTTCAACCGTCTCCGCCCAGTGCACTTTCACACCATTGCGGGTCAGGTTGGTTTCCAGCCGCTCGAGCAGCTCGGGCAGCTTGGACAGTGCGCGGGCGCGGATGCGGTTGCCCATCTCGCGCAGCCGCTCGCGTTCGTCGGCATCGCTGAAGGCCACGGCGCGCTTGGTCATCAGCGAGTCCATGGCGGTGCGGAAGTTGCGCCGCAGCTGGTCGTCCTTCAGGGACTTGCGAGCGCGGGCGCGGAAATCCGGGTCACCGGCGTTCTCGATCTGTATCGCGGGAATACGCTGTTCGGCGTTCATCGGGCACCTCCGGTGCGTTGCCAGAGGAAGGTCGCCAGATGCTGACCGCGCAGGGCTTCACGCTGCTTCTCCAGCGAACCATTGATGTTCATCAGACAGCCGCAGTCGGCGCTGATCACCTGATGCGCGCCGGATTCCTTCAGTGCGCGGGTCTTGTCCAGCACCATGGCGCCGGAGATGTCGGGCATGCGTACGCTGAAGGTGCCGCCGAAGCCGCAGCATTCGCTTTCGTGGTCATGCTCGACGCGCTCGACCTGGCCCAGCTGGGCAAGCAGGGCGCGGCCGTGCAGGTGGGTGTTCATCTCGCGGCGGGCCGAGCAGGAGGTATGCAGGGCAACCTTGGTCGGCGTGCCGGCGTCCTTGAATTCGACCTTGCAGACGTTGAGCAGGAACTCGGCCAGCTCGAAGGTGCGCTCGGCCAGCGCTTGCGCCTTCTTCAGCGTGGCCGGCTCGTCCTTGAACAAGTCCAGATAATGGTGGCGCAGCATCCCGGCGCAGGAACCGGACGGGACGACCACGGGCCAGTCGTTGGCGAACAGATTCAGTTGCGCCCGTGCGACGTTGCGTGCCTCGTCGGTGTAGCCGCTGGTGTAGGCAGGCTGGCCGCAGCAGGTCTGACCCTGCGGGAAGTGCACGGTCAATCCTTCGCGCTCGAGCAGGCGGATGGCATCCAGGCCAGCCTCGGGATAGAACAGGTCGACCACGCAGGTACCGAACAGATAAACCTGGCTCGGCTTGGCGGGGTATTCGCGCGGCTTTGGCAGCGGCGGCGCGACGCGGGTAGCGTTCGGCGCAGCATCGTAGAAGAGTTCGCTCATCGGCTTGGTCTCCGGGTTAGCCCGGTTATCCGCAAACAGGCTTTTGAAAAACTATCTGCGTTGGCAAGACGTCGTTAAAAGCAGCCTCGCCTACGTTTTTCAATGCGCCTGTCAGGTGCGGTTTCTGGAATGCAACCGTGCCCCCAAGCGGGGGCACGATTCCTGTTTCTTACACTCCGACCAGTGGGTCGGTCACGCCTAGCACGTAGATGGCGATCAGGCCGATCACCCCCGTGAACAGCACGTAGTACAGCGTAGGCCATATGGTCTTGCGCAGCGTGGAGCCTTCGCGACCGAGCAGGCCAACGGTAGCGGATGCCGCCACCACGTTGTGGATCGCAACCATGTTGCCTGCCGCAGCGCCAACAGCCTGGGTGGCAACTACCATCGCCCCGGAAATTCCGAGCGACTGCGCAACGCCAAACTGGAACTGGCTGAACATCATGTTGCTGACGGTGTTGGAGCCGGCCAGGAACGCACCGAGCGCACCGACGGCCGGTGCCAGCAGCGGGTAGATGCTGCCGACGCTATCGGCGACATAGCGCGCCATGACGATTGGCATACTGGCCAGCTCGGCGCCGTTGACGCCGGAGTTGATCAGGATGCGCACCATCGGCACGGTGAACAGCAGTACGAAGCCGGCGCTGAGCAGCACGCTGCTGGATTCCTTCACGGCAGCCTTGAGCTCGGAAACGCGCATGCCGTGCAGGAAGAACGTAATCAGCACCACCATGACCAGGATGCCGCCTGGCAGATACAGCGGTTCAATGCCGGCATTGATGCCGGTCTCACCGAGGATGTTGGCAAAGGCGATGGATACCGATTTCAGCGCGGCCGTGACCTGCGGGAACACGCGGCTGATCACCAGAATCGCGCCGACCAGCACGTAGGGCAGCCAGGCACGGAAGGCGCTCATCGGGCGCGCCGCGATGTCGTCCAGCTTCATTTCTATGGTGCCCAGCCATTCGGCTGGCCATTCTTTGGCGTCGGCGAAGTCCCAGGTGGTCTTCGGCGTCAGGAACTTGAAGCGAGCGGCAGTGGTAACGATCGCCAGGCCCACCAGGCCGCCGAGCAGCGACGGGAATTCCGGACCGAGGAAGATGCCGGTGGCAGCGTAGGGCAGGGTGAACGCCAGGCCGGCGAAGATCGCGAACGGCAACACTTCGAAGCCGGCTTTCCAGCTTTTCTCCTTGCCGAAGAAGCGCGTCAGCATCAGCACCATGACCAGCGGCATTACTGTGCCGACGATGGCGTGGGTGATCGCCACACTGCTGGTGATCTGCTGCAGGTAGGCGTTCCAGCTGGACCCCTGCGCAACCAGTTGCGCGCCGATGGTGGCGGTATCCAGGCCGCTGTTGATGCCCACGACGATCGGCGTACCGACCGCGCCAAAAGACACCGGCGTGCTTTGCACCAGCATGCCGAGCAGGACTGCAGCCATTGCCGGGAAGCCGACCGCAACCAGCAGCGGTGCGGCGATGGCGGCCGGAGTGCCAAAGCCGGAAGCGCCTTCGATGAAGCAACCGAACAGCCAGGCGATGATGATGGCCTGGATGCGGCGGTCAGGGCTGATGGTGGTGAAACCGGCACGAATGGCGGTGATGCCGCCGGAATGCTTGAGGGTGTTCAGCAGCAGGATTGCGCCGAAGATGATCCACAGCAGGCCCAGGGTGATCACCAGGCCTTGCAGCGTCGAGGCGATGATGCGGTTGACGCTCATGTCCCAGACGAACAACCCGATGGCTGCGGTGAACAGGAAGACCAGCGGCATGGCGCGGCTGGCGGGCCAGCGCAGACCGATCAGCATGATTGCTGCGAGCAGAATGGGTGTGAAGGCGAAAAGTGCGAGCAGTCCGTTGGACATGTCAGGCTTCCCCTGCGGTTCGGTTCAGATGGGGCCCTGAGCGGACCGTGGAGTAGTTTTTGTGCGCAGATCTCATGCTGAGTCCTCTTATTTTTAGACCACTCTGTAAAGTGGTAATACCAATTAACAGAAGTGAATGGCCAGCGTAAGAGCTGCGTATAGGGGCGTCAATTAGCTAGCTATAGACTTTGGTCGCAACAACCGGCCTTGTGCAGATGCGCGGTCATGGCTAGCATTTTCGGATTGGTATGACCATTCGGGGTGGCTATGGACGTGGGGATGGTGCGGCAGCGGCGGCTAGCGGACGATATCGTCGCGCAGCTGGAAACCATGATTCTCGAGGGCACGCTCAAGGCGGGTGAGCGTCTGCCTGCGGAGCGCGCCCTGGCTGAAAGCTTTGGCGTCTCGCGGCCTTCGCTTCGCGAAGCGATTCAGAAGCTCGCGGCCAAGGGGCTGCTGGTCAGTCGGCATGGCGGAGGTACGTTCGTCGCCGAGTCGCTGGGCTCGACGTTCAGTGATCCGTTGCTGCATCTGCTGGAAAACAACAGCGATGCGCAGCGTGACTTATTGGAGTTTCGCCACACGCTCGAGGGCAGCTGCGCCTACTACGCAGCGCTGCGTGCGACCGAGGTGGATCGGAAGCGGCTCACCGAAGCCTTTGCTGCATTGCAGGACTGCTACGCCCGGGAAGGCAAGGTCTCTCGGGCAGAAGAGGGCGCAGCCGATGCCCAGTTCCATCTCGCCATTGCCGAAGCCAGCCACAACGCGGTGCTGCTGCATACCATTCGTGGCCTGTTCGACCTGCTCAAGCGCAACGTGGTGACCAATATCGGCGGCATGTACGCCCTGCGTGACGAAACGCGGGACATGCTGATGAGCCAGCATCGCGAGTTGTACGAGGCGATCATGGCCAGGCGAGCGACCGAGGCGCGGGAGGTTATTCATCGGCATATCAATTACGTGCAGGAAGTGCTGGCTGAAGGTCAGCAGGAGGCTCAGCGTCTGGCGCGCGCGCAGCGCAGGCAGGGAGAGCGGATGCAGAAGGAAGGGTGAGAGCGGAGCCGGCACTGCCTGCCGGCTCGGTATCACTGCTTAGGCTGATCAGGCCAAACGCTGAGCGTGGCTCAGTCGTCCTTGCCCTTGGTGCGCATTGCGCGCTGGATCTCCCGATCGGAATCGCGTTCCTTCTCGGTGTGGCGCTTGTCGTACTCCTTCTTGCCTTTGCCGAGGGCAATCTCGCACTTGATCATGTGCTTCTTCCAGTACAGCGACAGCGCTACGCAGGCGTAGCCTTTCTGCTGTACGGCGCCGAACAGCTTGCCCAGCTCGCGCTTGTTCAGCAGCAGCTTGCGGGTGCGGGTCGGGTCGGCAATGACGTGTGTGCTGGCGCTGGTCAGCGGCGTGATGTGCGCACCCATCAGCCAGGCTTCGCCATCCTTGAGCAGGACGTAGCTGTCGACCAGCTGAGCCTTGCCGGCGCGCATGCTCTTCACTTCCCAGCCGGCCAGGACGAGGCCCGCCTCGAATTTCTGTTCGATGAAGTAGTCGTGTAGCGCTTTCTTGTTCAGCGCGATGGTCCCGGGGGACTGTTTCTTCTGTTTGGCCATAGGGGCCGCATTATAGGGAGTCCCGCTGCGGCTGGCGACAGCCTGCAAGAGCGCTGGCGGCAGAAACTTGAGGGGCAGCCGTTAATCCCCGACAATGTGCCCCGCTTTGCGCTGAGCCGCTTCCCGGGTGTCGCCCGGAAGCCGCGGTTGCGGGCTGGCTGCGCCAACTTTTGGATGGCGCGCAATGAAACGACGACGTAGAAGGTCCGCATGACGACGCACATTCAACGTTCCGCGCTGCTGCCGTACCCGGCCCAGGCGCTGTTCGACATGGTCAACGACGTAGCCAGCTACCCGCAGTTCCTGCCCTGGTGTTCAGCGACTGAGGTGCTTTCCAGCAGCGAGACCGAAATGCACGCCAGCATGACGGTGGCGAAGGCCGGGTTGAGCCAGCGCTTCATGACGCGCAACGCCCTGGACCTCGGCAAGCGTATCGAGATGACGCTTGAGGAAGGCCCATTCAGCCATCTTCATGGCATCTGGGAATTCAAGGCCCTGGGGGAAAAGGCCTGCAAGATAAGCCTGGATCTGACCTTTGATTACGCCGGGCCGCTGGTCAAGGCAACGCTCGGGCCGCTGTTCAACCAGGCTGCCAACACTTTGGTCGATGCCTTCTGCGAGCGGGCGAAGCAGCTATATGGATAAGCAATCGATTGCGGTCGAAGTGGTCTATGCCCTGGCCGACAAGCAGAAGCTGCTGCAGATGACCGTGCCCGCGGGCACCACCGTGCGCGACGCGGCCTTGCGTTCGGGAATGGATACGCACTTCCCGGGGCTCGATCTGGCCGCAGCTCCGTTGGGTATCTTCGGCAAGGCCGTGCCCAAGCCCGATGAGCGCGTGCTCGAGGAGGGTGAGCGCGTGGAGATCTACCGGCCGCTGATTGCCGACCCGAAAGAGGTGCGCAAACAGCGCGCCGCACGGGCAGCAAAGAACAAGGCCGAAGACGCTTGAATATGCTGAAACAAAAACGCCCGGGCTAGCCGGGCGTTTCTTTATTCGGTTTCCAGCGGTTCGGGAATCGGCACCGGAACCGGCTCTGCTTCATCCACTTCACGCTGAATCTGCTCCAGCAGCGAGCCAGGCGCAGGGCGCTCTTCAGGCTGGCTTGGCTGGGCGGCAGGAGCCGCGTCAGGCGCCTGGGCGTCGCGGCCAAGGATCTGTTCATCGCGGCTTACGCCGGGCATGAAGTCGCCGGCCAGGCCCGCCAGCTGGTCGTTGGCATTGAATACCAGACTGACGCGCTCCTGCTGGCGCGGACTGCCGCCCGGCTGGATGCTGTACAGGTAGTCCCAGCGGTTGGCATGGAAGGTGTCGGTGATCAGCGGGTTGCCCATGATAAACCGCACCTGCTGGCGGGTCATTCCGGGGCGCAACTGGTCTATCATGTCCTGCGTGACGACATTGCCCTGTTGAATGTCGACCTTGTAAACCCCGGGGAATGAACAACCGGCGAGTGCGACCAGACCTGCGAAGGAGAGGCTGGCCAGCATGAGCTTGGTGTTTTGCATCGGTGGGTGACTTCCACTATCTTGGCTGGGCAAAGAACCCGGATCATACCCGTATTGAAGGAGGCTGCGAAACAGCAGCAGCGAGAAAGCCAACCATGGTTGAAAATAGCGAACTACGTAAAGCTGGTCTCAAGGTAACTCTGCCGCGGGTCAAGATCCTGCAGATGCTGGACACTACCGATCGCCGCCACATGAGCGCCGAAGACGTCTACAAGGCGTTGATGGAAGCGGGTGAGGATGTCGGTCTGGCGACGGTCTATCGCGTGCTGACCCAGTTCGAGGCGGCCGGTCTGGTAGTTCGGCACAACTTCGATGGTGGTCATGCCGTCTTCGAGCTGGCCGACGGCGGGCATCACGACCACATGGTCTGCGTCGATAGCGGCGACGTCATCGAGTTTTTCGATCCCGAGATCGAGAAGTTGCAGAAAGAAATCGTCAAGCGTCACGGCTACGAGCTGGTGGATCACAATCTGGTGCTCTACGTGCGCAAAAAAGACTGATCCAGACATATGAAAAAGGCGGCCAAGGCCGCCTTTTTTGTGCCTGGCTGCCGGGCTCAGGCTTGTGCGGAGGTGACCATCTGTCGGGCATGTGCCAGAGACTGCTCGGTCAGGTCGACGCCGCCGAGCATTCGCGCGATTTCCTCGACGCGGCCGTTCTGATCCAGTTCTGCGACGGCAGTGCGGGTTTCATCCGCCCCGCGAGCCTTGTGCACGAACAGGTGGTGATGTCCTTGGGCGGCGACTTGGGGCAGGTGGGTGACGGTCAGCACCTGGCCGCGCTCGCCGAGGCGGCGCAGCAGCTGGCCAACGATCTCCGCGGTGGGGCCGCCGATACCCACGTCGACTTCATCGAACACCAGTGTCGGTACGCGGGATGTCTGCGCGGTGATCACCTGAATCGCCAAGCTGATGCGTGATAGTTCACCCCCGGATGCGACCTTGGCCAGGGCGCGCAGGGGCTGGCCCGGGTTGGCGCTGACCAGGAACTCGACCTGCTCCAGGCCGTAGGGCATCAGTTCGCCTTCGGCTGCAGGCTTGAGTTGCACGTTGAATCTGCCGCCTGGCATACCCAGTCTTTGAATCTCTACCTCGACAGCGCTGGCCAGTTGTTCGGCCGCGGCCTGGCGCATGCGGCTGAGTTCGCCGGCTTTTTCTTCGTAGTGCCGAGCGTAGGCCGCCAGTTCTTCACCGAGGCGCTCGACTGCTTCGTCGTCGGCGTTCAGCCCTTCTAGCTCCTCCAGCAGCTGCTGGTGCAGGTTGGGCAGTTCGGTCGGTTGCACGCGGTGCTTGCGAGCGAGGGTGTAGATGGTATCCAGCCGCTCTTCCAGCATCTGCTGGCGCTCCGGATCTGCGTCGAAGTGATCGACGAAGCGGTTCAGCTCGCCGATCGCCTCTTCAACCTGAATCTGCGCGCTTGCCAGCAGATTGACTGCTTCGCTCAGGGCTTGAGGTTGGTTCTGGAAGGCGCTCAGACGCTGCAGGCTGCTGGTCAGTGCCGACAGCACGTTGCCGGCATCGCTCTCGCTGCACAGCTCCATGACCTGGCGGCAGGCGCCGAGCAACTGCTCAGCATTGGCCAGGTTCTTGTGTTCGCGCTCGAGTTGCTCCAGTTCGTTCTCGCCCAGCGCCAGGTTCTCCAGCTCTTCCAGCTGGTAGCTGAGCAATTGGTGGCGTGCGCGCTGTTCGTCGCCACTGTTGCTCAGACGTTCCAGGGTCTGTCGCGTCTGCCGCCAGCGCTGGGCGGCCAGCTGGACCTGTCGCGCCAGCTCCTGGTTGCCGCTGTACTCATCGAGCAGGCGCCGATGGGTGTCGGTCTTCAGCAGGGATTGATGCTCGTGCTGGCTGTGGATATCGATAAGCAGCTCGCCCAGCGACTTGAGGTCGCCCTGCGGACAAGGGGTGCCGTTGATGTAGCCGCGGGAACGACCTTCGGCGGTGATGACACGGCGCAGGATGCAGGGCCCGTCATGGTCCATGTCGCGCTCGGCGAGCCAGGCGCGGGCGTCGGGAATATCGTCCAGGTCGAAGCTGGCAAGAATGTCGGCCTTGTCGGCGCCGATGCGCACCACGCTGCTGTCGGCCCGGTCGCCCAACGTCAGGCCGAGGGCGTCGAGCATAATCGACTTGCCTGCGCCGGTTTCTCCGCTGATGACGCTCATGCCGCGTTTCAGCTCGAGGTCGAGGTGCTCGACGATGGCGTAGTTGTGGACCGATAGATGAACCAGCATGGCAAGGGCTCCCGATTTGCGTGGCTGGGTATTTATACAGTGGTTTTCCTGGGCGCTACAAGCGTTGAAGGATGAATGTGCGGTTGCTCGTCATTTCGCTGGGCGCTCTTCGCTTTCCGCCCTTGAAGCCTGTTTTCGCGCCCCCATATAGCGGCACAAGCGCGGGTTTGCTGCCCGCTGATCGTATAGAGAGGAGGACCTATGGCCGACGAGCAGAACCTGGATAACCAGAACCCGGAAGCGCCCGAGCATTCGGAAGCGGACGTAGCCGAGGATCTGGCCGCCCGCGTGCAGTCGCTGGAAGAGCAGCTGGCCGCTGCGCAGGACCAGTCACTGCGCGTTGCGGCTGAGCTGCAGAACATCCGCCGGCGCGCCGAGCAGGATGTCGAGAAGGCGCACAAGTTCGCCCTGGAAAAGTTCGCCGGTGATTTGCTTGCCGTTGCCGACAGTCTCGAGCGTGGCCTTGAGCTGTCCAGTGCTGATGACGAGGCGGTCAAGCCCATGCGTGAGGGCGTCGAGCTGACCCTCAAGCTGCTTCAGGACACGCTGGCGCGTCACCAGCTCGAGCAGCTCGATCCGCATGGCGAGCCGTTCAATCCTGAGCATCACCAGGCCATGGCCATGGAAGAAAGCACCCATGTCGAGCCGGGCAACGTGCTCAAGGTGTTCCAGAAAGGTTACCTGCTCAACGGTCGCCTGCTGCGTCCGGCGATGGTCGTCGTCAGCAAGGCGCCTGCCGATGTGCCGCCTTCGATTGATGAGAAGGCTTGAAATCCGGTTGCCGACCCCCATCTGGTAGCCAAGCGTTTTTGTGTTACCCGCAGCCGGTAAAACAGGCGCGGACCAATCGAAATTTGGAGAGCGAATTAAATGGGTAAGATCATCGGTATCGACCTGGGAACCACCAACTCCTGCGTCTCGATTCTGGAAAACGGCAAGGCCAAGGTAATTGAAAATGCCGAAGGCGGCCGTACCACTCCGTCGATCATCGCGTACGCGAACGACGGCGAAATCCTGGTTGGTCAGTCGGCCAAGCGCCAGGCAGTGACCAACCCGCACAACACCCTGTATGCGGTAAAGCGTCTGATCGGTCGTCGCTTTGACGAAGACGTCGTGCAGAAAGACATTCAGATGGTCCCTTACAAGATCGTCAAGGCAGACAACAGCGACGCCTGGGTCGAGGTGAATGGCCAGAAGATGGCGCCGCCGCAGATCTCCGCTGAAATCCTGAAGAAGATGAAGAAGACCGCCGAGGACTACCTCGGTGAGCCGGTGACCGAGGCGGTGATCACCGTTCCGGCCTACTTCAACGACAGCCAGCGTCAGGCCACCAAGGATGCCGGTCGTATCGCCGGTCTGGACGTCAAGCGCATCATCAACGAGCCGACCGCGGCTGCGCTGGCATACGGTATGGACAAGGCCAAGGGCGACCACACCGTGATCGTTTATGACCTGGGTGGCGGCACCTTCGACGTTTCGGTGATCGAGATCGCCGAAGTCGACGGTGAGCACCAGTTTGAAGTGCTGGCTACCAACGGCGACACCTTCCTCGGTGGTGAGGACTTCGACATCCGCCTGATCGACTACCTCGTCGACGAGTTCAAGAAAGAAACCGGCATGAACCTCAAGGGTGATCCGCTGGCGATGCAGCGCCTGAAGGAAGCTGCCGAGAAGGCCAAGATCGAGCTGTCCTCCAGCCAGCAGACCGACGTCAACCTGCCGTACATCACCGCTGACGCGTCTGGTCCGAAGCACCTGAACGTGAAGATTTCCCGCGCCAAGCTGGAAGCGCTGGTCGAGGATCTGGTGCAGCGCACCATCGAGCCTTGCCGCATTGCGCTGAAGGATGCCGGCGTTGACGTTTCGAAGATCGACGACGTGATCCTGGTCGGTGGTCAGACCCGTATGCCGCTGGTGCAGCAGAAAGTCGCCGAGTTCTTCGGCAAGGAAGCACGCAAGGACGTCAACCCGGATGAAGCCGTGGCCATGGGTGCTGCCATTCAGGGCGCGGTCCTGGCCGGTGACGTCAAGGACGTGCTGCTGCTCGACGTATCGCCGCTTACCCTGGGCATCGAAACCCTGGGTGGCGTGATGACGCCGCTGATCGAGAAGAACACCACTATCCCGACCAAGAAGTCGCAGGTGTTCTCCACTGCGGACGATAACCAGAGCGCCGTGACCATTCATGTGCTGCAGGGCGAGCGCAAGCAGGCTGCGCAGAACAAGTCGCTGGGTCGCTTCGATCTGGCCGAGATCCCGCCGGCACCGCGTGGCATGCCGCAGATCGAGGTCACCTTCGACATCGACGCCAACGGCATCCTGCACGTGTCTGCCAAGGATAAGGCCACTGGCAAGCAGCAATCCATCGTGATCAAGGCCAACTCGGGTCTGTCCGAGGAAGAAATCGAGCAGATGGTCCGCGATGCCGAGGCGAATGCCGAGGAAGACCGCAAGTTCGAGGAGTTGGCCACCGCACGTAACCAGGGCGACCAGCTGGTGCACGCCACTCGCAAGATGCTCACCGAAGCCGGCGACAAGGCCAGCGACGATGACAAGGCGGCCATCGAGAAGGCGCTTGGCGAGCTGGAAGTGGCCATCAAGGGCGACGACAAAGCTGAGATCGAAGCGAAGATCGCGGCGGTTTCCCAGGCTTCAACCCCGGTCGCGCAGAAGATGTACGCCGAGCAGGCCCAGGCTGGTGAAGGTCAGTCGCCAGATGAGCAGGGCAAGCCGGGCGACGACGTGGTCGACGCCGAGTTCGAAGAGGTCAAGGACAACAAGTAAGCCCTGGCTTGCTTCCGCTCCAGCCCGCGCCGACATCGTTCGGGCGGGCCCGACCGCTGCGCGGGGGCTTGCTCCCGCGTCGGCGTGTCTGGAAGGCATGAATTTGAGGGTTCAGGATAGTTATGGCCAAACGCGATTTTTATGAGGTGCTGGGCGTCGAGCGCGGCGTCAGCGAGGCAGAGCTGAAAAAAGCTTACCGGCGCCTTGCGATGAAGCATCACCCGGACCGCAATCCGGGGGACAAGGCGGCTGAAGACGCCTTCAAGGAGGCCAATGAGGCCTACGAAGTACTTTCCGATCCGAGCAAACGAGCTGCCTACGATCAGTACGGCCACGCCGGTGTCGATCCGCAGATGGGTGCTGGGGCAGCCGGTGCCGGTTACGGTGGTGCGAACTTCTCCGATATCTTCGGCGACGTGTTCAGCGATTTCTTCAGTGGCGGCCGCGGCGGCGGCCGTGGCGGCGCACAGCGTGGCAGCGATCTGCGCTACACGCTCGAACTCGACCTGGAAGAGGCGGTGCGCGGCACCACCGTGACTATCCGCGTGCCGACGCTGGTCGAGTGCAAGACCTGCGATGGCTCCGGTGCGAAGAAGGGCACCAGCCCGGTGACCTGTACCACCTGTGGCGGTATCGGCCAGGTGCGCATGCAGCAGGGTTTCTTCTCGGTACAGCAGACCTGCCCGCGCTGCCACGGCAGCGGCAAGATGATTTCCGATCCGTGCGGCAGCTGCCATGGGCAGGGGCGCGTGGAGGAGCAGAAGACACTCTCGGTCAAGGTGCCGCCGGGTGTCGATACCGGTGATCGCATTCGTCTGTCTGGCGAAGGCGAGGCGGGCACTCAGGGTGGCCCGGCCGGCGATCTGTATGTGGTGGTCAATGTGCGCGAGCACGCGATCTTCCAGCGCGATGGCAAACATTTGTATTGCGAAGTACCGATCAGCTTTGCCGATGCCGCGTTGGGTGGCGAGCTGGAAGTGCCGACCCTGGATGGCCGCGTCAAACTGAAGATTCCTGAGGGTACCCAGACCGGCAAGCAGTTCCGCTTGCGTGGCAAGGGGGTCGCGCCGGTGCGCGGTGGTGCGGCGGGCGATCTGCTGTGTCGGGTCGCGGTGGAGACGCCGGTCAACCTGAGCAAGCGTCAGCGTGAGATGCTCGAGGAGTTTCGCGGCACGCTGCAGGGTGACACCTCGCATTCCCCCAAGGCCAGTGGCTGGTTCGAAGGTGTGAAGCGCTTTTTCGGTGATGTATGACAAGGGCCTATGGGTGGAGGATGACAGGCTTCGTGCCTGCGTCCTTCGCTTGAAGCCTGCAGCCTGGAGCTGAATTGATGCGACGTATTGCAGTGACCGGCGCCGCCGGGCGTATGGGCAAGACCTTGATCGAGGCGGTACAGCAGACCAGTGGTGCCGCCGGCCTGACGGCGGCCATCGATCGTCCGGACAGCACTCTGGTGGGTGCCGATGCCGGCGAGCTGGCAGCCATCGGTCGTCTGGGTGTGCCGCTGACCGGTGAGCTCGTCAGGGCCATCGATGAGTTCGACGTGCTGATCGATTTCACCCATCCTTCGGTGACCCTGAAGAATCTGGAAGTCTGCCGGCGCGCCGGCAAGGCGATGGTGATCGGTACCACCGGATTCTCGCCTGACGAGAAGGAGCGTCTCGTTGCGGCGGCCAGGGACATCCCGATCGTCTTTGCCGCCAACTTCAGTGTTGGCGTCAATCTGTGCCTCAAGCTGCTGGATACGGCAGCGCGGGTATTAGGTGACGACGTGGATATCGAGATCATCGAAGCGCATCACCGGCACAAGGTGGACGCACCTTCTGGTACCGCACTGCGCATGGGTGAAGTCGTCGCCGAGGCGCTCGGGCGTGACCTTCAGAAGGTTGCGGTATATGGACGTGAGGGGCAAACCGGTGCGCGTCAGCGCGATACCATCGGCTTCGCTACCGTCCGTGCCGGCGACGTGGTCGGTGATCACACAGTGTTGTTCGCCGCCGATGGTGAGCGTGTGGAAATCACCCACAAGGCCTCCAGCCGCATGACCTTCGCCAAGGGCGCCGTGCGTGCCGCGCTATGGTTGGACGAGAAGCCGGCAGGTCTTTACGACATGCAGGATGTGCTCGGTCTGAAATGATTCGCTGCGTCGGCTGGCAGCGTCGCGCCCCGTTCGAGTGCGTTTGCCGGCTATTTTGGCTGGACCCGAAAGGCGGTTTTATGTAAGCTTCCCGCTTTAGTGTGTCCACTAAAAGTTGCGCAGAAATGAATCAAACAAAAAGCGGGATGACCTTCACACGTCATCCCGCTTTTTTACAATCTGCGTCTGCTCCAGCCTTGATCTACGGGAGGTCTCTTGACTAAGCCAGCCCTTACGCCAGCCATTCTGGCTCTTGCCGATGGCAGCATCTTTCGCGGCGAATCCATCGGCGCCGATGGGCAAACCATTGGTGAGGTGGTGTTCAACACCGCCATGACCGGCTATCAGGAAATCCTCACCGATCCTTCCTACGCCAAGCAGATCGTAACCCTGACCTATCCTCATGTCGGCAACACTGGTACTACGCCGGAGGATGCCGAGTCCTGGAAAGTCTGGGCTGCGGGTCTGGTTATTCGCGACCTGCCGCTGATTTCCAGCAACTGGCGCGACAAGCAACCCCTGCCTGACTACCTCAAGGCCAATGGCACCGTTGCCATCGCCGGCATCGATACTCGTCGCCTGACCCGTATCCTGCGTGAGAAGGGTGCGCAGAACGGCTGCATCCTGGCTGGTAGCGACGCGACAGAAGAGAAAGCGCTGGAGCTGGCGCGCAGCTTCCCCGGCCTCAAGGGCATGGATCTGGCGAAGGAAGTCAGCGTCAAGGAGCGTTACGAGTGGCGCTCCAGTGTCTGGTGCCTGAAGGATGACGGCCATGCCGAGATTCCCGCCAGCGAGCTGTCCTACCATGTCGTCGCCTTTGATTACGGCGTGAAGTACAACATCCTGCGCATGCTGGTCGCCCGCGGTTGCCGCGTCACCGTGCTTCCGGCACAGACGCCTGCCAGCGAAGCCCTGGCGCTGAACCCGGACGGTATCTTCCTGGCCAACGGCCCGGGTGACCCCGAGCCTTGCGACTACGCGATCAAGGCGATCCAGCAAGTGCTCGAAACCGACATCCCGGTGTTCGGCATCTGCCTTGGTCACCAGTTGCTGGCGCTCGCCTCCGGCGCCACGACCGTGAAGATGCCCAACGGCCACCACGGTGCGAACCACCCGGTTCAGGATCTGAAGACCGGTGTGGTGATGATCACCAGTCAGAACCATGGCTTTGCCGTGGACGAAGCTAGTCTGCCGGCCAATGTGCGTGCGACACACAAGTCGCTGTTCGATGGCACCCTGCAGGGCATCGAGCGCACCGACAAGGTTGCCTTCAGCTTCCAGGGTCACCCCGAAGCGAGCCCGGGGCCGCATGACGTCGCGCCGCTGTTCGACCGTTTCATCGAAGCCATGGCCAAGCGCCGCTAAGCCTGCCGACTGACCAAAGGATTCGAGAGTAAGAAAATGCCAAAACGTACAGATATCAAAAGCATCCTCATCCTCGGCGCCGGCCCCATCGTCATCGGCCAGGCGTGCGAGTTCGATTACTCCGGCGCTCAGGCCTGCAAGGCGCTGAAGGAGGAAGGCTTCCGCGTCATCCTGGTGAATTCCAACCCGGCGACCATCATGACCGACCCGGCCATGGCTGACGCCACCTACATCGAGCCGATCAAATGGGCCACCGTGGCCAAGATCATCGAGAAGGAACGTCCAGACGCACTGCTGCCGACCATGGGTGGCCAGACCGCGCTGAACTGCGCGCTGGACCTGGAAAAGCACGGCATTCTGGAGAAGTTCGGCGTCGAGATGATCGGTGCCAACGCCGACACCATCGACAAGGCCGAAGACCGTTCGCGCTTCGACAAGGCGATGAAGGACATCGGTCTTGCCTGTCCGGTATCCGGCATCGCGCACAACATGGAAGAAGCCTACGGCGTGCTCGACAAGGTCGGCTTCCCCTGCATCATTCGCCCGTCGTTCACCATGGGTGGCACCGGCGGCGGCATCGCCTATAACCGTGAAGAGTTCGAAGAGATCTGCGCCCGCGGCCTGGACCTTTCACCGACCAGTGAGCTGCTGATCGACGAGTCGCTGATCGGCTGGAAGGAATACGAGATGGAGGTGGTCCGCGACAAGAAGGACAACTGCATCATCGTCTGCTCGATCGAGAACTTCGACCCCATGGGCGTACACACCGGCGACTCCATCACCGTCGCGCCGGCCCAGACGCTAACCGACAAGGAATACCAGATCATGCGCAACGCCTCCCTGGCGGTGCTGCGCGAGATCGGCGTGGAAACCGGCGGCTCCAACGTGCAGTTCGGCATCAACCCGGTCGACGGCCGCATGGTGGTGATCGAGATGAACCCGCGGGTGTCGCGTTCGTCGGCACTGGCCTCCAAGGCCACCGGCTTCCCGATCGCCAAAATCGCCGCCAAGCTGGCGGTCGGCTACACCCTCGACGAGCTGTCGAACGACATCACCGGCGGCCGCACGCCGGCTTCCTTCGAGCCGGCGATCGACTACGTGGTGACCAAGGTTCCGCGTTTCGCCTTCGAGAAATTCCCCAAGGCCGACGCCCGCCTGACCACCCAGATGAAGTCCGTGGGCGAGGTCATGGCCATCGGCCGGACCTTCCAGGAGTCTGTGCAGAAAGCCCTGCGCGGCCTGGAGGTCGGCGCAACCGGTTTCGATCCGAAACTGAATCTGGCTGACGCCGAGGCCGAGAGCACCCTCAAGCGCGAACTGACGGTGCCGGGCGCCGATCGCATCTGGTATGTCGCCGACGCCTTCCGTGCCGGCAAGAGTGTCGAAGATGTGTTCGCGCTGACCAAGATCGATCCTTGGTTCCTGGTGCAGATCGAGGATCTGGTCAAGGATGAAGAGCACGTCAAGACGCTGGGCCTGTCCAGCATCGACCGCGACATGATGTACAAGCTCAAGCGCAAGGGTTTTTCCGACGCGCGTCTGGCCAAGCTGTTAGGCGTCACCGAGAAGAACCTGCGCAGCCACCGTCACAAGCTCAAGGTGCTGCCGGTCTACAAGCGCGTCGACACCTGCGCCGCCGAGTTCGCTACCGACACGGCCTACATGTATTCGACCTACGAGGAAGAGTGCGAGGCCAACCCGTCGAGCCGCGACAAGATCATGATCCTGGGTGGCGGCCCCAACCGTATCGGACAGGGCATCGAGTTCGACTACTGCTGTGTGCACGCCGCGCTGGCGATGCGCGAAGACGGCTACGAGACCATCATGGTCAACTGCAACCCGGAAACCGTCTCCACCGACTACGACACGTCCGACCGCTTGTACTTCGAGCCGGTAACCCTGGAAGACGTGCTGGAAATCGTCCGTGTCGAGCAGCCCAAGGGCGTGATTGTGCAATATGGCGGGCAGACCCCGCTGAAGATCTGCCGTGCGTTGGAGGAGGCGGGTGTACCGATCATCGGCACTAGTCCGGATGCAATCGACCGCGCCGAAGACCGTGAACGCTTCCAGCAGATGGTGCAGCGTCTGAATCTGCGTCAGCCGCAGAACGCCACGGCGCGTAGTGAGGAGGAAGCCATCGCTGCGTCCAAGGCGATCGGCTACCCGCTGGTGGTGCGCCCGTCCTACGTGCTGGGCGGCCGGGCGATGGAGATCGTCTACGAGGAAGAGGAACTCAAGCGCTATATGCGAGAAGCGGTCCAGGTGTCCAACGACAGCCCGGTGCTGCTGGATCACTTCCTCAACTGCGCCATCGAAGTGGATATCGACGCGGTCTGCGACGGTACTGACGTCGTCATCGGCGGCATCATGCAGCACATCGAGCAGGCCGGTGTCCACTCCGGTGACTCGGCCTGCTCGCTTCCGGCCTACTCGCTGCCGCAGCATATTCAGGACGAGATTCGTGACCAGGTGCGCAAGATGGCCCTGGAGCTCGACGTGATAGGCCTGATGAACGTACAGATGGCCGTGCAGGGCGAAGATATCTACGTGCTCGAGGTCAACCCGCGTGCTTCGCGTACGGTGCCGTTCGTTTCCAAGTGCATTGGCGAGTCGTTGGCCAAGGTTGCGGCGCGCGTGATGGCTGGCAAGACACTGAAGGAAATCGGCTTCACTCGCGAAATCATCCCGACCTACTACAGCGTCAAGGAAGCGGTATTCCCGTTCGCCAAGTTCCCCGGCGTGGATACCATTCTCGGGCCGGAAATGAAGTCAACCGGTGAGGTAATGGGTGTGGGCGACAGCTTTGCCGAAGCCTTTGCCAAGGCCCAGTTGGGCGCTAGCGAAATCCTGCCGACCTCGGGTTGCGCGTTCCTCAGCGTGCGCGAAGACGACAAGCCTTACGTCGAACAGGTCGCTCGTGATCTGGTCGGGCTCGGTTTCGAGGTGGTGGCCACCGCCGGCACCGCGCGGATCATCGAGGCGGCCGGACTGCCGGTGCGCCGTGTGAACAAGGTGACCGAAGGCCGTCCGCACGTGGTCGACATGATCAAGAATGACGAAGTCACATTGGTCATCAACACTACCGAAGGCCGCCAGTCCATCGCCGATTCGTATTCCATTCGGCGCAACGCCCTGCAGCACAAGATCTGCATCACCACCACCATCGCGGGTGGCCAGGCGATCTGTGAGGCGCTCAAGTTCGGTCCCGAGAAGACTGTGCGCCGGCTGCAGGATCTCCATGCAGGAATCAAGGCA
This sequence comes from Stutzerimonas kunmingensis, assembly GCF_002929225.1. Taxonomy (GTDB): domain Bacteria; phylum Pseudomonadota; class Gammaproteobacteria; order Pseudomonadales; family Pseudomonadaceae; genus Stutzerimonas. Next base: position 77,528 of record NZ_PISM01000001.1, read on the forward strand.
TGACAAAATTTCCAATGACCATCCAGGGCGCTCGCGCCCTGGAAGACGAACTCAAGCATCTGAAGACCGTTTTGCGTCCGCAGATCACCCAGGCGATCGCCGAGGCGCGCGAACTGGGCGATCTCAAGGAGAACGCCGAGTATCATGCTGCGCGTGAGCAGCAGGGCATGGTTGAGGCGCGTATCCGCGACATCGAGGGTCGACTGCAGAACGCCCAGGTTATCGATATCGCCAACATCACGCCGACTGGCAAGGTAATCTTCGGTACCACTGTGGATATCGCCAATGTCGAGACCGACGAGCAGGTGACCTACCAGATCGTCGGCGACGATGAAGCTGACATCAAGCAGGGCAAGCTTTCGGTCAGTTCGCCGATTGCCCGCGCATTGATCGGCAAGGAAGAAGGTGATGTCGTAGCCGTCAAAACGCCCAGTGGGTTGATCGAGTACGAGATTGTCGAAGTCCGCCACGTCTGACCGACAGCCGGCGCGGGCTGGCATCATCACCTGGCAGCTGGCCCAGACATTCTGGGTCGGCGGCTTGTGGCTGCTGCAATTTCTGGTCTTGCCTGCCCTTGGGCGCGTCGGGCTGGCACCTTTATTGGTCGATGAGATCGCTGGCAGCCTGAAGCCGCTGCTGGTCGGCTTTGCCGCATTCTGTAGCGCGCTGCAGGCGCTGGTATTGGTTCAGGTGATGGGGCTGCGCGGCTTGTGGCGTGACGTTCGCGGCCAGCTTTTGCTGACAGTAATGATGCTCGCGGGCAGCCAGTTGTTGATGCGGGCGGGCTGGTTCGACTCGCTCTACTGGGCCAGCTTCAGCTTTCTGGTGATGGCGCTGTGTGGCCTGATGCTGGTCTTGCAGCCCGCTCCGGGACGCGAGTACTGAGCGCGCGGCAGATTGAGTCTGTCGCGCACGATCTCAGGCCTGGAAGCGGTGAATATTCGAAAGCTGCTTGTTCGGCTTCGGATTCTTGCGGTACACCAGGGCCATCTTGCCGATGGTCTGTACCAGCTCGCACTTGCCGACCTTGCACAGTTCTTCCATCAGCGCGCGGCGGTCTTCACGCTCTGCGAGGCGGAACTGGATCTTGATCAGCTCATGGTCGTTCAGGGCCCGCTCGAGTTCGGCTTGAACGCCTTCGGTCAGTCCGTTCTCGGCTACGATCAGGACCGGTTTCAGATGGTGGCCGATGGATTTGTACTGCTTCTTTTGCTCGTTGGTGAGCGGCATATGTCGACCCTTGCGTCAGAACCTTGGAAACGGCGGCTAGTGTAACCGAGAGGTGCATGACCGCACAGATGAGGCGTCAGCTTGGGGCATGCTGTATCCGTCCGTACCGACGAAAAGTTCTTCTTCGGTGGCTGGGATCGTGCGTCGAATGTCTCTGGATACGCGTCAGATATCAGCTGACGAAAAATCATGCCGGCCTTGTGATTGTCCATGCGGCCCCAATATGGGTTGCAGAGTTGCGTCGCGGGGGGCGCTAGCGAATAGTGCTCGGTGCAAAATGCCATATCTTGCGGTCTATCGTGCAGGCTTCAGTTGAATGGACGGCTCGGTGTTACAAGGGCTAGGCTGTTTCATAGGGTTACAGACCGGCTGCCAGTTCCAGTACGTTGTGTAGTAAGTTAGGCCGAGCAACCAACCGGCCGTCATGCGGCCCGCAGACAACGGGTTTGCTCCAGAGGGTAGTTAATTTGAACGACATGGCAAAAAACCTGATTCTGTGGCTGATCATCGCCGCCGTCCTGGTCACGGTGATGAACAACTTCTCCAGCCCCAGCGAGCCGCAGACGCTGAGCTATTCCGACTTCCTCGAGCAGGTCAAGGAAGGGCGCGTCGAGCGTGTGACGGTCGATGGTTTCGTGATCATCGGCAAGCGCAGCGAAGGCGATACCTTCAAGACCATTCGCCCGGCGATTCAGGACAATGGTCTGATCGGCGATCTGCTCGACAACAACGTGCTGATCGAGGGCAAGCAGCCTGAGCAGCAAAGTATCTGGACCCAGCTTCTCGTTGCCAGCTTCCCGATTCTGGTGATCATCGCTGTATTCATGTTTTTCATGCGGCAGATGCAGGGCGGTGCGGGTGGCAAGGGTGGGCCGATGAGTTTCGGCAAGAGCAAGGCGCGCCTGCTTTCCGAAGATCAGGTCAAGACGACCTTTGCTGACGTCGCCGGCTGCGATGAGGCGAAGGAAGAAGTCCACGAGCTGGTCGAGTTCCTGCGTGATCCTGGCAAGTTTCAACGTCTCGGCGGTCGCATTCCGCGTGGTGTGCTGATGGTCGGCCCGCCCGGCACTGGTAAGACGCTGCTGGCCAAGGCGATTGCAGGTGAAGCCAAGGTGCCGTTCTTCACCATTTCCGGTTCGGATTTCGTCGAGATGTTCGTCGGTGTCGGTGCCAGTCGTGTCCGCGACATGTTCGAGCAGGCGAAGAAGCACGCGCCGTGCATCATCTTCATCGATGAGATCGATGCAGTCGGCCGTCATCGTGGCGCAGGTCTCGGTGGTGGGCACGATGAGCGCGAGCAGACCCTCAACCAGTTGCTGGTGGAGATGGACGGTTTCGAAATGAACGACGGGATCATCGTCATTGCGGCGACCAACCGTCCCGATGTGCTCGATCCTGCGCTTCTTCGTCCAGGGCGTTTCGACCGTCAGGTTGTAGTCGGCCTGCCGGATATTCGTGGTCGCGAACAGATCCTGAAGGTGCACATGCGCAAGGTGCCGATCAGCGAGAACGTCGAGCCGGGTGTAATTGCGCGGGGCACTCCGGGCTTCTCCGGTGCGGATCTCGCCAATCTGGTCAACGAGGCTTCGTTGTTTGCCGCGCGCTCCAACAAGCGCATCGTCGAAATGCGTGAGTTTGAGCTGGCCAAGGACAAGATCATGATGGGCGCCGAGCGCAAGTCAATGGTCATGTCCGAGAAGGAGAAGCTCAACACTGCTTACCACGAAGCAGGTCATGCCATCGTCGGGCGCGTGGTCCCCGAGCATGATCCTGTATACAAGGTTTCCATCATTCCTCGCGGTCGAGCGCTAGGCGTCACGATGTTCCTGCCGGAGGAGGATCGTTACAGCCTGTCAAAGCGGGCGCTGATCAGTCAGATCTGCTCCTTGTTCGGAGGACGGATTGCGGAAGAGATGACACTGGGCTTCGAGGGTGTCACCACGGGTGCGTCGAACGACATCATGCGCGCCACGCAGTTGGCGCGGAACATGGTGACCAAGTGGGGCTTGTCGGAGAAGCTTGGCCCGTTGATGTATGCCGAAGAAGAAGGCGAGGTGTTTCTCGGTCGCAGTGCCGGCAGCCAGCATTCCAATGTATCCGGTGAAACCGCGCGGCTGATCGATGAAGAGGTCCGCAGCATCATCGACCACTGCTACGGAACGGCCAAGCAGATCTTGACCGATAATCGCGACAAGCTGGATGTGATGGCCGAAGCCTTGATGAAGTACGAGACCATCGATGCGCCGCAGATCGACGACATCATGGCTGGGCGCACACCTCGGGAGCCGCGTGATTGGGAAGGTGGCTCGGGCGCGTCCGGTACGCCAGTCGTGCCGGATGATAGTCGCCCGCAAACCCCGATCGGTGGTCCTGCCGGCGAGCATTGAGGGCATGCGCAAGCCAGTGGCTGTATTGGGCGCGTGAAAATCGGAGTACACCAGAGGGGGCGCATAGGCGCCCCTTCTGGTGTAAATTGTCCAGCCCGCTGCGCCATGGTGGTGCAGCTGGTGTGGGTGGGCGCCTGTTCAGGGTGTCCGGCCTGAAGGCTCAAGGCTCGTAAATGACCGAATCTCTTTCCCCCGCTCGGCTGGTATGTGGCAGCCGGGTTCTCGATCTTTCCCGTCCTCATGTGATGGGGATTCTCAACGTCACACCCGATTCTTTCTCTGATGGTGGTCGCTTTGCCGAGCGCGAGGCAGCCCTGCGGCATGCCGAAGCAATGGCCGTGGCTGGGGCTACGCTGATCGATGTTGGTGGCGAGTCTACGCGCCCTGGCGCGCGCGCCGTCTCGCCGACCGAGGAGCTGGAGCGGGTCGCACCGATCGTAGAGATGATCGCGCGGGAGCTCGACGTGGTCGTTTCGGTGGATACGTCCACGCCCGCAGTCATCCGCGAGTGTGCGAGGCTGGGCGCTGGGCTGATCAACGACGTGCGCTCGCTGCAGCGCGACGGTGCGCTGGATGCCGCGGCTGACGCTGGCCTGCCGGTCTGCCTCATGCACATGCGCGGCGAGCCAGGTGATATGCAGAGGGATCCCCGCTACGACGACGTTGTGGAGGAGGTTTGTTCGTTTCTTGACCGGCGAATGGGTGCGTGTGCTGCGGCGGGAATCCCGCTCGATCGCATCGTCCTAGATCCCGGCTTCGGCTTCGCCAAGACGCTGAACCATAATCTTGTGCTGTTCAGGCGTATGGAGGTACTGCATCGGCTGGGTCGGCCATTGCTGGTCGGTGTCTCGCGCAAGAGCATGATCGGGGCCGTGCTGGGTCGGCCAGTTGATGAGCGCTTGTACGGCAGTCTGGCTTTGGCGGCGCTCGCCGTAGGCAAGGGCGCGCAAATTGTGCGTGTCCATGACGTTGCCGAGACGGTTGATGTAGTTCGAATGATTGCTGCAGTGCAGGCGGCGCAATAGGGAAGGCACCATGACTAGAAAATACTTCGGTACCGATGGCATCCGTGGGCACGTCGGGCAGGCTCCGATCACCCCGGACTTCATGCTCAAGCTGGGTTGGGCGGCTGGCATGGCCTTTCGCAAGCAGGGAAAGTGCCGGATTCTGATCGGTAAGGACACGCGTATTTCGGGCTACATGTTCGAGTCAGCATTGCAGGCGGGCTTGTCGGCGGCTGGCGCGGACGTACTGTTGCTTGGGCCTATGCCGACGCCCGCAGTCGCCTATCTGACGCGTACCTTCCATGCTGAGGCGGGTATTGTGATCAGCGCCTCGCACAACCCGCATCACGATAACGGAATCAAGTTCTTTTCCGGTCGCGGCACCAAGCTTCCTGATGAAGTGGAGCTGATGATCGAGGAGTTGATCGATGCGCCGATGACCGTGGTCGACTCGGCACAGCTTGGCAAGGCATCCCGCATCAATGACGCGGCTGGCCGTTATATCGAGTTCTGCAAGAGCAGCGTGCCAACCAGCACTGATTTCTCCGGGTTGAAGCTGGTGATCGACTGCGCGCATGGCGCGACCTACAAGGTTGCACCCAGCGTGTTCCGTGAGCTGGGCGCAGAGGTGGTGGTTATAGGTGCGCAGCCGGACGGTCTGAACATCAATGCCGATGTCGGCTCCACTCATGTCGGGCAGCTGCAGAAGGCGGTTGTCGATCATGGCGCGGATCTGGGCATAGCCTTCGATGGCGACGGTGACAGGGTGATGATGGTCGACCATACCGGTGCGGTCGTGGATGGCGACGAACTGCTTTACATCATCGCGACTGATTTGCAGGAGCGAGATCGGTTGGCTGGCGGCGTTGTCGGCACGCTGATGAGTAACCTGGGGCTTGAGCTTGCCTTGAAAGCGCGGGAGATACCGTTCACCCGCGCCAAGGTGGGAGATCGCTACGTGATCGCGGAGATGCTTGAGCGTGGCTGGGCATTGGGTGGTGAAAACTCCGGGCATATTGTCTGTGCGCAGCACACCACCACGGGCGATGCGATCATCGCGGCGTTGCAGGTGGTGCTGGCGCTTCGTCGGCGCGGCCAGACGCTCGCGCAGGAGCGACTGGCTTGGCACAAGTGCCCTCAGGTTCTGATCAACGTGCGCTTTTCTGGCGAGCGCGATCCAATTTCGCATCCTAGCGTGCAAGCTGCTTGCGACAGTGTTACCGAGCGCATGGGTGGTCGTGGCCGCGTGCTTTTGCGCAAGTCCGGGACCGAGCCGCTGGTGCGTGTCATGGTTGAAGGCGATGACGAAAGTCAGGTGCGTGGCATGGCTGAGGAGCTGGCGAAGATCGTTACCGAAGTTTGTGCGTAATCGCGCTTGCCAGGGCGTTTGCTGTTGAGTAACATCTGCGCCCACTTTGACCGATGAGGTAAAGCATGCGTCGCCCCATAGTAGCTGGTAACTGGAAAATGAACGGTACCCGCGCTAGCGTCGCAGAGCTTGTCGAGTCTCTCCGGATGCAGGTTTTGCCTGCGGATGTCGAGATTGCGGTGTTTCCCTCCGCTGTGCATGTCTCTCAGGTTCTGGATGGTGTTGATGGTGAGCATGTTGCCGTCGGTACCCAGGATTGTGCGGCGCAGAATGGCTTCGGGGCGCTGACCGGTGAGGTTTCGGCTGAGCAGTTCGCTGATTTCGGTTGTAAGTGGGTTCTGGTTGGTCACTCAGAACGTCGCCTGTTGTTGGGTGAGACGGACGAAGTGGTCAGTCGCAAGTTTTCGGCAGCGCAGGTGGGTGGTCTTAAGCCTGTGTTGTGCCTGGGTGAGACGCTTGAAGAGCGACGGGCAGGCAAGACGCTCGAAGTGGTTGGGCGACAGTTGGCGCGAGTGCTGGATGACCGTGGTGTCGCCGCATTCGAGTCGGCGGTTATTGCTTACGAGCCTGTTTGGGCGATTGGTAGTGGCTTGACCGCAACGCCTGAGCAGGCGCAGGAAGTACATGCTGCCATTCGAGAGCAGTTGTCGCGTCATGATGGCCGCATCGCTGAAGGCGTAAGGCTTCTGTACGGCGGCAGCGTCAAGGCGGAGAATGCCGCTGAGCTATTCGCAATGGCGGATATTGACGGGGGGTTGGTTGGTGGAGCCTCTCTGAAAGCGGATGAATTTGGTGCGATCTGTCGCGCCGCGGGGAACTGAACAGATGTTGCAGACTGTCGTGATTGTGGTGCATCTGCTGGTTGCTCTAGGTGTTGTTGCGCTGGTACTGCTGCAGCAGGGCAAGGGTGCAGATGCTGGTGCTTCGTTCGGTTCGGGTGCTTCGGCAACTGTTTTCGGAAGCCAAGGTTCTGCTACCTTTTTGAGTCGGCTTACTGCTATACTCGCCGGCGTTTTTTTCGTGACCAGTCTGGGTTTGGCGTTCTTCGCGAAACAGCAGGCTGATCAGTTGTCCCAGGCGGGGCTGCCGGATCCAGCTGTGCTGGAAGTGCCGGCCAGCAAGCCAGCAGTCGAAGACGTCCCTGTGCTCGAGCAGCGCAAGCCGGCGGACGCTGCTGGTGATCTCCCTGAGGTGGAGGAAGGGCAATAAGGTTTTTGCCGAGGTGGTGGAATTGGTAGACACGCTACCTTGAGGTGGTAGTGGCCATAGGCTGTAGGGGTTCGAGTCCCCTCCTCGGTACCAAACAAGCAGGCCCGCCTAGTGCGGGCTTTCTTGTGTTTAAGGGTTTCGGTTGACCTGTATTAGGCATGGGTCGTATAATTCGTGCCCAGTTTGACGCGGGGTGGAGCAGTCTGGTAGCTCGTCGGGCTCATAACCCGAAGGTCGTTGGTTCAAATCCAGCCCCCGCAACCAGTCAATAAAGAGCCCCTGTACAGGGGCTTTTTATTAGCTTGAGGCCAGGTCGCCGGCATTTACAGGCGGTCAAAGGGATGGGCGTTTCGCCCATTTTTCATTTGTACAGCATGCGCGAGGGACTTCGATGTCGAGCAAGCTAGAACAGTTGCAGGCCTTGTTGGCCCCGGTGGTTGAGGCGCTTGGCTATCAGTGCTGGGGTATTGAGTTCATTTCCCAGGGGCGGCATTCACTGTTGCGTGTCTATATCGACCATGCCGATGGCATCCTCATCGACGATTGCGAGAAGGTCAGTCGTCAATTGAGCGGTGTGCTCGATGTGGAAGATCCAATCAGCGTGGACTACACCCTTGAGGTTTCTTCTCCTGGCATGGATCGGCCGCTGTTCACGATCGAACAGTACACGGCCCATATCGGTGATCAGGTAAAAATAAAGCTGCGCTCGCCCTTCGAGGGCAGGCGCAATTTCCAGGGTCTTCTCCGTGGGGTGGAAGAGCAGGATGTCGTGGTGCAGGTGGACGACCATGAGTACCTGCTGCCGATCGACATGATCGATAAGGCCAACATCATTCCCCGTTTTGACTGAGAACGGATCCCGCGGAACCCAATGGATTGCGAAAGGCGAGGCGTACGATGAGCAAAGAAGTACTGCTGGTTGTGGAGTCGGTGTCCAATGAAAAGGGCGTACCGGCGAGTGTGATTTTCGAAGCGCTTGAGCTGGCCTTGGCCACGGCTACCAAGAAGCGCTACGAGGACGAAGTTGATCTGCGTGTGGAAATCAATCGCCACAATGGCAGCTACGAATCCTTCCGTCGCTGGACTGTCGTAGACGATGAGCACTTTGAAGATCCGGCCCATCAGTTGGCATTGGATCAGGCTCAGGCGCGTAATCCCGACGCCAAGCTTGGTGATGTGTTCGAAGAGAAAATCGAGTCCATCGAGTTCGGCCGTATTGCGGCGCAGACCGCCAAGCAGGTCATCGTGCAGAAAGTGCGCGAGGCCGAGCGTGCGCAGGTGGTAGAAGCCTATCGTGATCGTCTGGGTGAGATCATCTCCGGCACGGTCAAGAAAGTGACCCGCGATAGCGTTATCGTCGACCTCGGCAATAACGCCGAAGCGTTGCTGGCTCGCGAAGACATCATTGCGCGTGAAACCTTCCGCGTCGGTGCCCGTGTTCGCGCACTGCTCAAGGAAATTCGCACTGAGAACCGCGGCCCGCAGTTGATTCTGTCGCGTACTGCGCCGCAGATGCTGATCGAGCTGTTCCGCATCGAAGTGCCAGAAATCGCCGAAGGCCTCATTGAGGTCATGGGTGCGTCGCGTGATCCTGGTTCGCGGGCCAAGATCGCCGTTCGCTCCAAGGACAAGCGCATCGATCCGCAGGGCGCCTGCATCGGCATGCGCGGTTCGCGGGTTCAGGCCGTCTCTGGCGAAATTGGCGGCGAGCGCGTCGATATCGTCCTGTGGGATGAGAACCCGGCTCAGTTTGTCATCAATGCGATGGCTCCGGCTGAAGTGGCCGCGATCATCGTCGACGAAGACGCTCACGCCATGGATATCGCGGTTGCCGAAGACAATCTGGCGCAGGCGATCGGCCGTGGCGGTCAGAATGTGCGTCTGGCCAGTCAGCTTAGTGGTTGGACGCTCAACGTCATGACTGAAGCGGACATCCAGGCCAAGCAGCAGGAAGAAACCGGTGACATCCTGCGCAACTTCATTGATGAGTTGGACGTTGATGAGGAACTTGCACAGGTGCTGGTGGAAGAGGGCTTTACCTCCCTCGAAGAGATTGCCTATGTCCCCATGGAGGAAATGCTTGGCATCGAAGGCTTCGACGAAGACATCGTCAATGAGCTGCGTACGCGGGCCAAAGATCGCCTGCTGACCAAGGCCATCGCCAACGAGGAGAAGCTTGCGGATGCTCAGCCGGCTGAAGATCTGCTGGCACTCGATGGCATGGATAAAGAACTGGCGGTCGAGTTGGCCGTGCGGGGCGTCATCACCCGCGAAGACCTGGCCGAGCAGTCGATAGACGACCTGCTCGACATAGACGGCATCGATGAAGAGCGTGCCGGCAAGCTGATCATGGCCGCCCGAGCCCATTGGTTCGAGTAAGTAATTAGCGGCCTGAGGAGAGAAATGCATGACGCAAGTCACGGTGAAAGAACTGGCCCAGGTGGTCGCCACACCGGTCGAGCGACTGCTTCAGCAGATGCGTGAGGCAGGACTGTCGCACACCAGCGCCGAGCAAGTAGTGACCGATAACGAGAAACAGGCCCTGTTGGCCCATTTGAAAAGCAGCCACGGGGCGAAAGTGGACGAGCCGCGCAAGATCACCTTGCAGCGTAAGACCACTACCAAACTCAAGGTTGGCGGTAGCAAGACCATCAGCGTTGAAGTGCGCAAGAAGAAGACCTTCGTCAAGCGCAGCGCCGAGGAAATCGAAGCCGAACAGCGTCGCGAAGCCGAGGAGCAGCGCGCGGCTGAAGAGGCTGCTCGCCTGAAGGCCGAGCAGGACGCGCGCGAGCGTGCCGAAGAAGAAGCACGCCGTCAGGCTGAGTCGGTCAAGCCTCAGGGCGAGGCCTCTACGCCAGCAGCTGTTGAGCCGGCGGTGAGCGCCGAACCTGCACCGGTTGCGGTCGAGCCTGTAGCTCCTGCGCCTGAGCGTAAGAAGGAAGAGCCTCGTCGTGTCGAGAAGCCACGCAGTGATGACGACGAGCGTCGTGATCGCAAGCATGCGCAGCATCGTCCTTCGCTCAAGACCAAGGCTCCGCTGGCGCGTACCGTACGTACCGGTGAAGACGAGGCCGATGGTTTCCGTCGCGGCGGTCGCGGCAAGTCCAAGCTCAAGAAGCGTAATCAGCATGGGTTCCAGAGCCCAACAGGACCTGTAGTGCGCGAAGTGTCGATCGGCGAAACCATCACTGTGGCCGAACTGGCCCAGCAGATGTCGGTGAAAGCGGCCGAAGTCATCAAGTTCATGTTCAAGATGGGCTCGCCCGTCACTATCAACCAGGTGCTGGATCAGGAAACTGCTCAGCTGGTTGCCGAAGAGCTGGGCCACAAGGTCAAGCTGGTCAGCGACAACGCTCTGGAAGAGCAGTTGGCCGAGCTGCTGAAGTTCGAAGGTGAGTCGGTCTCGCGTGCGCCGGTCGTGACCGTGATGGGTCACGTTGACCATGGCAAGACCTCGCTGCTCGACTACATTCGTCGCGCCAAGGTGGCTGTCGGCGAGGCTGGTGGTATCACCCAGCATATCGGTGCCTATCACGTCGAAACCGAGCGTGGCATGGTCACCTTCCTCGACACCCCTGGTCACGCGGCGTTTACCGCCATGCGTGCTCGTGGTGCCAAGGCCACCGACATCGTGATCCTGGTGGTCGCGGCGGATGATGGCGTGATGCCTCAGACGCAGGAAGCCGTCCAGCACGCCAAGGCTGCCGGCGTACCGATCGTGGTCGCGGTGAACAAGATCGACAAGCCGGATGCGAATCCGGACAACATCAAGAACGGCCTGGGCGCGCTCGACGTGATTCCGGAAGAGTGGGGCGGCGACACGCCGTTCATTCCGGTCTCCGCGAAGATGGGTACCGGCGTCGACGAACTGCTCGAAGCCGTTCTGCTGCAGGCCGAGCTCCTCGAGCTCAAGGCAACGCCGTCTGCGCCTGGTCGCGGTGTGGTGGTCGAGTCGCGCCTTGACAAGGGTCGCGGTCCGGTAGCCACCGTGCTGGTTCAGGACGGTACCCTGCGTCAGGGTGACATGGTCCTGTGTGGCGTCAACTTCGGTCGCGTTCGTGCGATGCTCGACGAGAACGGCAAGCCTGTGAAGGAAGCCGGCCCGTCGATTCCGGTCGAGATCCTCGGCCTGGATGGTACGCCGGAAGCCGGTGACGACCTGACCGTTGTGGCCGACGAGAAGAAGGCCCGTGAAGTTGCGTTGTTCCGCCAGGGCAAGTTCCGCGAAGTGAAACTGGCTCGTGCCCATGCCGGCAAGCTGGAGAACATCTTCGAGACCATGGGTCAGGACGAGAAGAAGACGCTCAACATCGTGCTCAAGGCAGACGTGCGCGGCTCGCTCGAAGCGCTGCAGGGCTCTCTCAACGGCCTGGGCAACGACGAAGTGCAGGTTCGTGTGGTGGGTGGCGGTGTCGGTGGTATCACCGAATCCGATGCCAACCTCGCACTGGCCTCCAACGCCGTGCTGTTCGGCTTCAACGTTCGGGCTGATGCGGGGGCGCGCAAGATCGTCGAGGCCGAAGGCCTGGACATGCGCTACTACAACGTCATCTACGACATCATTGAGGACGTCAAGAAGGCGCTCACCGGTATGCTCGGCAGCGACGTTCGCGAGAACATTCTCGGCATCGCCGAAGTGCGTGACGTGTTCCGTTCGCCGAAGTTCGGCGCCATCGCCGGTTGCATGGTCACCGAGGGCTTGGTGCATCGCAATCGCCCGATCCGCGTCCTGCGCGACGACGTCGTCATCTTCGAAGGCGAACTGGAATCGCTGCGCCGCTTCAAAGATGACGTCGCGGAAGTCCGCGCCGGCATGGAATGCGGTATCGGTGTGAAGAGCTACAACGACGTCAAGGTCGGCGACAAGATCGAAGTGTTCGAGAAGGTCGAAGTGGCGCGTTCGCTGTAAGCAAGCGTCAGTCTGAAAGCTGGGAGCAAGGAGTCGGTGGCCGCTTGGGACGGTTACCGCTTCGAGCTTCCAGCTTTCGGCTTTTAAACGGGTGGAAATTTATGGCCAAAGAATTCAGTCGTACCCAGCGTATCGGCGATCAGATGCAGCGCGAACTGGCGCTGCTCATTCAGCGTGAGATCAAGGATCCGCGTTTGGGTCTGGTCACCATCACTGCGGTCGACGTCAGTCGTGATCTTTCCCACGCGAAGATCTTCATCACCATCATGGGGCAGGACGACGACCAGGAGGCGGTCAAGGGCAACTTGCGCATCCTTAACGACGCTGCCGGATTCCTGCGCATGCAGCTGGGCAAGAGCATGAAGCTGCGCACTGTTCCGCAACTGCATTTCAACTACGACGCCAGCATTCGTCGTGGTGTCGAGTTGAGCTCGCTGATCGAGCGCGCAGTGGCGGAAGATCGCAAGCACAGCGATGAGCGCGGAGAATAGGTGTGGCACAGGTCAAGCGTGTACGCCGTAACGTGAATGGCATCATCCTGCTCGACAAGCCGCGCGGGTTCACCTCCAATGCGGCCTTGCAGAAGGTCCGCTGGTTGCTCAACGCGGAAAAAGCTGGGCATACCGGAAGTCTCGACCCTCTTGCCACTGGTGTGTTGCCGCTGTGTTTTGGCGAGGCCACCAAGTTCTCGCAGTACCTTCTGGACGCGGACAAGGCCTACGAGACGGTCATGCAGCTGGGGGTCACCACGACCACTGCTGATGCCGAAGGTGAGGTTCTGGAGCGCAAGCCGGTAGCGGTTACCGTCGAGCAGTTGGAGGCACTGTTGCCGCAGTTTCGCGGTGACATCCTGCAGGTGCCGCCGATGTATTCGGCACTCAAGCGCGATGGCCAGCCGCTGTACAAACTGGCGCGTGCCGGAGAGGTGGTGGAGCGCGAGCCGCGTTCTGTTAATATTGCGCGCTTGGAGTTGCTCTCGCTTGACGGCGACAAGGCGCGACTGGCCGTTGCATGCAGCAAAGGCACCTATATCCGCACCTTGGTCGAAGACGTCGGCCAGTTGCTCGGCTGTGGTGCGCACGTTGCCGAGCTGCGGCGAACCCAGGCCGGGCCGTTCGACCTGTCGCAGACGGTAACGCTCGAAACGCTTGAGCAGTTGCATGGTGAGGGTGGTGCCGAGGCGCTGGATAGTCTCTTGCAGCCGGTGGACAGCGGGCTTGAGCATTGGCCGTTGTTGCAGCTGTCCGAGCACAGTGCCTACTACTGGCTGCATGGACAACCGGTGCGGGCGCCAGAAGCTCCCAAGTACGGCATGGTTCGCGTACAGGATAACAATGGTCGCTTCATCGGTATCGGTGAAGTGAGCGAAGACGGGCGCATCGCGCCACGTCGGTTGATTCGGTCGGAATGACCGTTACGCGGCGCGTTCGCGCGTTGCGTCAGAGGGTGGCTGTCAGCAGGCACGGTCATTTCTCTTTATTAAACACGGGATGATTCCCGGCCTGTTCACTCAAGGAGCCCTATCATGGCACTGAGCGTTGAAGAAAAAGCCCAGATCGTTAACGAGTACAAGCAAGCTGAAGGCGATACCGGTTCTCCGGAAGTGCAGGTAGCCCTGCTGACCGCCAACATCAACAAGCTGCAGGACCACTTCAAGGCCAACGGCAAAGACCACCACTCGCGTCGTGGTCTGATCCGTATGGTTAACCAGCGCCGCAAGCTGCTGGATTACCTGAAGGGTAAGGACACCACTCGTTACAGCACCCTGATCGGTCGTCTGGGTCTGCGTCGCTAAGACGCGCCCGCGCTGGAAGCCGGAAGCTGGAAGCCTGAAGTTGAAAGTGGGATATCCCTCGATCAGCTTCGGTCTTCCAGCTTTTGGCTTTCTTGCAGGTCGTTTCGGGCCGACTCCCGAACGTTCTGCCAATTTCCCCAAGGCAACAAAGAGAAGGAAAAACCGTGAATCCGGTAATCAAGAAGTTTCAATTCGGTCAGTCGACCGTAACCCTGGAAACGGGTCGTATCGCCCGCCAGGCCTCCGGCGCAGTGCTGGTCACTGTCGATGACGACGTGACCGTACTGGTCGCTGTCACTGGCGCCAAGAACGCCGACCCGAGCAAAGGCTTTTTCCCGCTCTCGGTCCACTACCAGGAAAAGACCTACGCAGCCGGTAAGATCCCCGGCGGCTTCTTCAAGCGTGAAGCGCGTCCTTCCGAAAAGGAAACCCTGACCTCGCGTCTAATCGATCGTCCGATCCGTCCGCTGTTCCCGGAAGGTTTCCAGAACGAAGTGCAGGTCATCTGTACCGTCGTTTCCACCAGCAAGAAGACTGACCCGGACATCGCCGCGATGATCGGTACTTCGGCTGCTCTGGCTGTTTCCGGCATTCCGTTCGACGGCCCGATCGGTGCCGCACGCGTGGCTTTCCATCCGGAAACCGGCTACCTGCTGAACCCGAACTACGAGCAGCTCAAGGCCTCCAGCCTGGACATGGTCGTAGCCGGCACCAAAGACGCTGTACTGATGGTCGAATCGGAAGCCAAAGAGCTGACCGAAGATCAGATGCTGGGCGCCGTCCTGTTCGCCCACGACGAGTTCCAGGCTGTGATCAAGGCGGTCGAAGAGCTCGCCGCTGAAGCCGGCAAGCCGCGCTGGGACTGGACCGCTCCGCAGGCCAATACCGCACTGCTGGACGCCATCCGTGCCGAGTTCGGCGAAGCCATCTCCCAGGCCTACACCATCACCATCAAGCAGGACCGCTATGCGCGCCTGGGCGAGCTGAAGGACCAGGTCGTTGCCAAGTTCTCCGGTGAAGAAGGCCAGCCGTCTGCTGGCGAAGTGAAGGATGCGTTCGGTGAGATCGAATACCGCACCGTTCGCGAGAACATCGTCAATGGCAAGCCGCGCATCGACGGTCGCGACACCCGTACCGTTCGCGGGCTGAACATCGAAGTCGGCGTGCTCGACAAGACCCACGGTTCGGCGCTGTTCACCCGTGGTGAGACCCAGGCTCTGGTAGTTGCCACTCTCGGCACCGCCCGTGACGCACAGCTGCTCGACACCCTGGAAGGCGAGAAGAAAGACCCCTTCATGCTTCACTACAACTTCCCGCCGTACTCGGTGGGCGAGTGTGGTCGCATGGGCGCTACCGGTCGCCGTGAAATCGGTCATGGTCGCCTGGCCCGTCGTGGCGTCGCCGCCATGCTGCCGAGCGCCGACGAATTCCCCTACACCATCCGTGTAGTGTCGGAAATCACCGAATCCAATGGTTCGTCCTCCATGGCTTCCGTCTGCGGTGCTTCCCTTGCCCTGATGGACGCTGGTGTGCCAATGAAGGCTCCGGTGGCCGGTATCGCCATGGGTCTGGTCAAGGAAGGCGAGAAGTTTGCCGTTCTGACCGACATCCTCGGTGACGAAGATCACCTCGGCGACATGGACTTCAAGGTAGCCGGTACCGCCAAGGGCGTGACCGCGCTGCAGATGGACATCAAAATCCAGGGCATCACCGAAGAGATCATGGAGCAGGCGCTGGAGCAGGCTCTGGAAGCTCGCCTGAACATCCTCGGCCAGATGAACCAGGTCATCGCCCAGTCACGCAGCGAGCTGTCGGCGAATGCCCCGACCATGCTGGCGATGAAGATCGACCAGGACAAGATCCGTGACGTTATCGGCAAGGGTGGCGCCACCATTCGCGCTATCTGCGAAGAGACCAAGGCCTCGATCGACATCGAAGACGATGGCTCGATCAAGATCTTCGGCGAAACCAAGGAAGCGGCAGAGGCGGCCAAGCAGCGCGTACTGGGTATCACTGCTGAAGCCGAAATCGGCAAGATCTACGTCGGCAAGATCGAGCGCATCGTCGACTTCGGAGCGTTCGTCAACATCCTCCCGGGCAAGGATGGCCTGGTGCACATCTCGCAGATCAGCGATCAGCGTATCGAAAAAGTCACCGATGTGCTGAAAGAAGGTCAGGAAGTGAAGGTGCTGGTGCTGGACGTGGACAACCGCGGCCGTATCAAGCTTTCCATCAAGGACGTTGCCGCCGCTGAAGCCTCTGGCGTCTGACAGCTGGCAGTTGAACAGAAGGGCCTTCGGGCCCTTTTTGTTTGGTCGTGATATTTATTCAATGCCTGTGCGAGATTGCAAGATGCACGCAGCGGCCGGGGGAAACTTGCAATGTGCAAGTAACTCGTGAATTGCTGCCATGCATAACTTATTGATTATTAAGGATAAAAAAATAACAGAAAGTTGGCACAACGTTTGCGCTGTTATTTGTGCATCTGAGGCCGGAGTCATGCCCCAGAAACCACGAGAACAGGAGTGACATCTATGAAGACTACTCAGACACTTACTGCCGCTGCCATCGCCGCTGCTCTTAGCCTGCCGTTCGCCGGCGCCGCTCTGGCCGATACCACGCCTGCCATCGACAAGACCGATACCGTCATGCTGGCCGCCAACACTATGGACGATGCCGGTGATGCTGCTTCCGATACCTGGATCACCACCAAGGTGAAATCCACCCTGCTGGCCGAAGACGCGACTCCCGGCATGGACATCGAAGTGGAAACCAAGGATGGCGTCGTCTCGCTGTCCGGGACCGTAGCTACCGAAGCCGAGAAAGAAGCTGCCGTGGCCAAGGCCAAGGGCATCAAAGGCGTTCGTGAAGTCTCTGCCGACGGCCTGAAAGCCGCCGAGTAACAGAGTTCTCCTCGCCAGTCGCTGGCGGGGCGCAAATCAGAAAACCCCACTCTATAGTGGGGTTTTTTGTGTCCTAGTTTCCTCGCTCACTGGTGATCTGCCGGAGACGATTGCCTTCGAATCGCAGGAAATGGAGCATGCCGTTGTTCGGCCCGTAGACCCATTCCTCGACAGGCACCTCCTGTTGGTAGCCATGATCATCAACGATCTCCTTGTAACCGACCAAGGCGGCGCTGGATGGCTCGCCGCATTTGCTGCGAACCTCGGCCGTGGTGGCTTCCAGGCTCACCAGGCGGCTGTTGCAGCGATAGGTAGAAGAGGCCTGCGCTTGCAGGGTGACCAGCAACAGGCAAAGCAGAAGTGTGGCGGGAACGCGACGGTCCATCGGTATGGCTCCAGGGGATCAGTTGGCTCTGCGGGTTTCAATGCGAACCAGGCGGTTGCCTTCGAAGGTCAGGATGCTGAGCATGCCATTACGCGGACCGTAAACCCATTCCTCCAGCGCGAACTCCTGGCGGTCGTTACGGCTGAGCGTGTAGCCGACAAGATCGCGGTGCTGCGGCACGCCGCACTTGCTTTCCACTTCGAAGGCGCGGTCACCGGTGGTGACGAGCTGGCTCCCGCAACGAAGGGTATCGGCGTGAGCCCCGGAAAACGCGGCCAGCAGTACACAAGCAACAACGTATTTACGCGAGATCATCATTCACTCCCCAGGTGCATCGCCGTCGCGACCTTACCGTCGCTTCCCTGTTCGGTTGTGCCGGTGTCCAGCAGGTACACCCGCTCCGAGTCCAGGCCCACGTCTACCAGATAGCCCTTTATCGCGGCCGCACGTTCGCGGCTGAGGCGGCGCAGCAACGCTGCACTGTCCCTCCAGGAATCGAGCACGGCCTTGCGCATCTGTGCGGCGCGCTCTTCGTCGTCCAGTTCGCGCCACTCGGCTGGCGGCTGCTGCTTGAGGCGACTGCGGTAGATGCCTTCCAGCAACGCGGCCTCGTCTTCCGCTTCGACCTGGATCTGACTGGCGTCCGCGGGCACCTTGTCGCCACGACGCTGCAGGATTCGATACTGGGTTTCGCGGAACTCCTGCTGTAGGCGTTGCTCGGCCAGCAGCGCGCCATCGACGGCAGCGGCGCTCATGCCTTCCACCTCCAGGCGTAGAGCCGGACGTTGCTTCAGGGCCGAGGCCAGCGTGTCCAGACGTTTGCGCGCTTCGCTATCCAGCTCGCTGCTGGCCGGTTCGAAGCCGACATGGCTGAGATCGGCGTCGCTTCCGCCGGCCAGTCCGGCTATGAACTTGAATGGCGCCTGGGCTGCGCGAACCACCAGATTGCGCAGCGTCTGCCAGACTATCGGCATGACGCTGAACTGCGGGTCGTTCAGGTTGCCCTGCACCGGCAATTCGATGGAGATGGTGCCCTTGCTGTCCTTGAGCAGGGCGACCGCCAGCCGAACAGGCAGATCCACGGCATCAGGACTGTCGACCTTCTCGCCAAGCTGCAGCTGCTCCAGAACGACCTTGTTTTCTGCGTTAAGACGACCCTGCTCAATCCGGTAATGCAGATCCAGATTGAGGCGGCCCTTGCGAATCCGGTAGCCGGCGAATTTGCCGGAGTAGGGCGTCAGCGTGGTCAACTCGACCTGGCGGAAGCTCGTGGCGATGTCGAGGCTCTGCAGTGGATCGAAAGGCGTCAGGCTGCCCTTGATGCTGACCGGCGCATACTGATCCACCTTGCCGGCGACATTTACCGAGGCGGCTTTCTGCTCGCGATTGTCCAGGGTGCCGATATCTCCGTTGAGCGACTGGATGGCGGTGACGAAGGGCGGTCGCAGGCTGAAGTCGGCAAAGTTCGCCGAGCCGTCGGCAATGGCAATGCCGCCGATACGGATAGCCAGCGGCTCGGAGGAGTCTTGTGCCTGTGCGTTGTCATCCCCAGCCTCACTGCGCTCGACCAGCAGGTCGTTGATGTTGGTGCTCAGGTTCGGGTTGATGATGAAGCGCGCATAAGGCTGGCTGAGGTCGACGCGCTCGATTGCCAGGCTGCTCGGGTGCTGGTAGTCGAGGCCGCTGAGTTGCAGGCGCTGCCATTTGACGAAATCGCGATTGTTGATCGTGTCCAGCGTATGCAGCTGAGTGGCGTCTACGCTGCCCCGAACGCTGAAGGCCAGCGGTTCGGTGGACTTCAGCTCGACCTCGAGTTCGCTGGCCAGCAGGCCGCTGCGCACTTCCAGATGGACCAGTGGGCTGAGATAGGCCTGGGCGATGCGCAGGTCGATATCTCGCGTGGTCACCGCCAGCTTGCCGCTCACTGGGCTCATCTGAAGTTGCCCGTTGGCCTGGATGGCGCCTTGCTTACCGACTCCGGTTTCCAGTTCGAGGGAGAAGGGGCTGGTGCCGAGGCTGTCGAACTCGCGGATGTTCAGATCTAGCGGGCCCAGCTCCAGCGCGACTTCATCGTCCGGGACGCGATCGACGAGATGGACCCGGTAGTCGCGCAACTGAGCGTCGCGTAACAACACCTGCCAGGGTGCGTTGGCTCCCTTTGCTGTGTCGTCCGTGGTCGGCGCGTCGGCATCTGTCTTGTCGCTGGTCGAGGCGAACAGTTTCTGCCAGTCGAGTTCTCCGTCCGCTTCCCGGGCCGCCCAGGTTTCCAGATTGCGGCTGCGCAGTTTGCCAATGCTGATCTGCTGCCTGGCCAGGTCCAGCGACGTTTCGCTCAGCTCGAGTCGCTCCATGCGGATCAGCTTGTGCCCATCGGGGCTGTCGAGGGCCAGTGGGCCGAGTGCGGCCTTGGCATTCTTCAGTCGTAGCGCGAGGTCATCGCTGAGGTCCAGGCGATAGTTCGTGCTGAACTCGAGACTGCCATCCTTGAGTGTCAGCGGCACGGCATCGCGCACATAGGGCCACAGGTCCTTGAGCTGGAGATCGCTGATCTGCAACTGACCGCTGGATGTCAGTGGTTGCAGGCTGATATCGCCCTGCCAGTCGATGCGCCCACCGCTCGGCCCGCTGGCGGTTAGACGGGCATCGGCGCTGCCGTCGCTGCGGGTGGCGAGATTGTGCAGTTCGAAATCCAGTGAATCGTAGACCAGGGCAATGGGTTCGCTCGGACGCTGGTCCATGAAGGTTAGGCGGCCGCCTGCCAGTTGCAGACGATCCATGCGCAGCGGGAAGGTGTCAGCGTCCTCGCTGGCCGTCGGCTCTGATTCAGGCACCTCGAACAGCTGGCTGAGATTGAGCGTGCCATCTTCGGCGAAGCGCACCTCGACGTTCGGCTCGATCAGCTCGACATTGGCCAGGTGCAGCGTGCGTTGCCAGAGGCTGTCCCACTGCAGGTCGTGAAAGAGCCGCTCGAAGGCCAGCTGACGATCGTCCTGCTCGCCGATGCGCAGGCCGAACAGCGAGAGCTCGAGGCTGAAGGGGTTGAATTCGATACGTTGCAGGCTGGCGGGCACGGTTGCGTAGGCCGCAAGCTGCTGATTGGCGATGCGCTGGGCGATACCCGGCAGGATCAGAAAGCCAAGCAGGCTGTAGCAGATCAGCACGAGCGCCACCCCGGTGAACGCACGCTTCATTCCATTGGGCATGACCGGAAGTATTCCTGGCGGATGGTTGCCTTGGAGTATGGCACGCGTACGCGGTTCCCCGAATCGAGCGATACGGGCAATGCGCTCAAAGCCGCAGAATCAGGGTCTTCAGTGGGGGCAGCCCATCGCGCGAGGGGAAGTCGGCAGCCGGTGCCAGCGCCTGCCATTCGCGTACCGGCCTGCCGGCCTTCTCGGCGCAGCGCAGCACTAGGGGCCGCCACTCATCCATCGATACCTTCGCCAGGTTGTTGCAGCAGATCAGCACCCCATCTTCAGCGGTTGCCAGCAACGCCGGCTTGAGCAGGCTCTGATAGTCGCGCAGCAGGTCCACCGTGCCGAAGGCGCTGCGTGCCCAGGCGGGCGGATCGAGCAGTACCAGATCGAACTGACGTTGTACCAGGCGCGGGTAGTCCGGCAAGGCTCGTCCGCGACGGGCGCTGACCGGCAGACCGGCCAGTTGGCGGATCGCCGGGAAGTAGTCGGAATGTACGAACTGCATTGGCGGCAGGGAAGGGTTCAGCTCGCCGTTTTCCCGGCCCACTGCCAGGTTGCGCTCGGCGAAATCGACATTCCAGACTTCCGCCGCTCCCCCTGCGGCGGCGCACAGGCCGACGCCGCAGGTGTAGGAAAACAGATTGAGCACTGACTTGCCGGCGCTGTGTTGCTTGACCCAGCCGCGGGCGTTGCGCAGGTCGAGGAACAGCAGAGGGTCCTGCCCGCTGTGGCGACCTCGCACGCGATAGCGCAGGCCCCACTCATGGGCGACCTGATCTTCCAGCGCCACGTCCTCAGGTTGATGCGCCTGGTTGCTGCGGTCGATCCGTGAATTGCTCTGCGAGCGATCGTTGTAGATGAGCTGGAGCGGTTGCCCGAGAAAGTCGGTGGCTTCGTCATGGATGCTCTGCAGCGCTTGCGCGTCGAGCGCTTGATGGAAGCTTTGCACCATCAGCTGCGGGCCGTAGCGATCGACCGTCAAGCCGGCCGCGCCTTCCTGGCTGCCATGGAACAGCCGGTAGCAATCGGTGCCTTGCTGCTGCAATTCGTCGAGCAGTGGGCGGCGGCTATCGAAGGCGGCGCGCAGCGCCTGGACGAGGGATGACATGCGCGGCGACTCGAAATAGAAGGGCGCGCAGTCTATCAAGAATCGCTGCGCTGGTTGCCTGACGCTAGCGTGGCGGCAGGCCCATGCGTCGACGCGCGCGGTGTACCGAGCCGCTGCGTACGGCCCAGCGCACTACCGGCGCGGTGCTGCGAACCCCGGCGCGGATCAGCTGGCGTCGGCTTTCGCTCAGTGTCAGTCCAAGCATTTCCTGAGCCCATTCGGGCAAGAGCTCGACACCAGCGTGCAGCATCAGCGTTCCGAAGGGCCTGAGCAGGGGGCTGGGCGCCGGCGCGGTACGCAGTATCTGCAGGATTTCTAGCGCACGCTCGTCGCTCCGGAGCTGGGGGCTGGTGCGCTCGAGATAAGCCTCGATCTGCGCGCGCGAACGCGGCACGTCACCGGCGCCGAGGCGCTCGGCGATCAGCGCCACTTCGGCGTAATAGCGATCCTGCTCGGCAGCGGGTAGATCCGGATTGAGGTAGCGCAAGTGTGATTTGAGAAAGCTGCTGACCTCGGCGACGTGCACCCAGGTCAGCAGGTCGGGATCCGACGCGGCGTAGGGACGACCATCCGGCGCCGTACCGGATACGCCTGCATGAATCCGCTTGACCCGCTCGATCAGTCGGTCGGCATCGGCGTGGCTACCGAACGTAGTGGCGGAGATGAACTGCCCGGTGCGCCGCAGGCGGCCGAGCAGGTCCTCGCGAAAATTAGAGTGATCCCACACACCGGACAGCGCCAGCGGGTGCAGCGCCTGCAATAGGAGTGCGGAGATTCCGCCGACCATCATCGAGGTGAAGTCGCCATGCACCCGCCAGCACACTGACTCAGGCCCGAACAGGCCGGGGTCGCCCGGAGGGTTTTCGTAGTCGACACCGCCGATTGCCAGGCCGGTGAGGCTCAGCACGCGGGTTTCGATCTGGCGGCGGATGAATTCCATGGCAATGGCGCTGCTGGCTTGCGAAGCGACCGATAGTACCTGAGGAGACGATCATTGCTTTCGGTTGCAGGCAGGTTCGGACGAGGGGGCATGGCAAGGCGGAGTGACCGGACAGCGTTGCACTGTCCGGTCAGGTGGCGCAATCAGCCGCGGTGGCGACCGCGGAAGAAGTCGATCAGGCCCTGGGTGGAGGCATCCTCTGCGGGCGCAGCATCGAAGCGGGTCATCTGGTTGTAGACGGCCTTGCCCAGATCCTTGCCGAGCTCCACGCCCCACTGGTCGAAGGAGTTGATCCCCCAGATCACGCCCTGGACGAAGACCTTGTGCTCGTACAGCGCGATCAGTGCGCCGAGGCGGCCGGGGCTGATGGTTTCCATCACCACGGTGTTGCTCGGGCGGTTGCCGGGGATCACTTTGTGCGGGGCGAGACGCTGCACCTCGGCTTCGCTGAGGCCCTTGGCGCGCAGTTCAGCCTCGGCTTCTTCGCGCGTCTTGCCGCGCATCAAGGCCTGGCTCTGCGACAGGCAGTTGGCGTAGAGCCACTCGTGGTGATCGGCGACAGGGTTGTGGCTGACCACGGGCACGATGAAGTCGGCCGGGATCAGCGGTGTGCCCTGGTGCAGCAGCTGGTGGTAGGCGTGTTGGCCGTTACAGCCGACACCGCCCCAGATCACCGGGCCGGTGGTGCAGGACACCGGTGTGCCGTCCTGGCGCACGCTCTTGCCGTTGGACTCCATGTCCATCTGCTGCAGGTGTTTGACGAAGTTGCGCAGGTAGTGGTCGTAAGGCAGGAACGCGTAGCTCTGTGCACCCCAGAAGTTGTGGTACCAGACGCCTAGCATCGCCAGCAGCACCGGCATGTTGCTTTCGAACGGCTCGCTGAGGAAATGCTGGTCCATGCTGTAGGCGCCGGACAGCAGATCCTTGAAGTTGGACATGCCGATCGCCAGGGCGATGGGCAAGCCGATCGCCGACCACAGTGAATAGCGACCACCGACCCAGTCCCACATCGGAAAGATGTTCTTTTCGCGGATACCGAATTCGACCGCCGCCTGCTTGTTGCTGGTGACGGCGATGAAGTGGCGGTAGAGCTTCTCTTCGGTGCCGCCCTTGCCCAGATACCAGGTGCGTGCGGCCTGGGCGTTTTTCAGCGTCTCGAGGGTGCCGAACGTCTTGCTGGAGATGATGAACAGCGTGGTTTCGACATTCAGCTTGGCGGTCACTTCGCGGAATTCGCTGCCGTCGATGTTCGCCAGGTAGTGCGTGCGTACGCCGTGCTGGGTGAACGGCAACAGCGCCTCGGATACCAGCTGCGGGCCGAGGAACGAGCCGCCGATGCCGATGTTCACCACGTCGGTGATGGTCTTGTCGCTGAAGCCGCGCCACAGGTTGTTGTGGATGCGGGTGACGATGTCGGTCATCTGCGCCAGCGCGGTGTGCACGTCACGCATGATGTTCTTGCCGTCGACCATCACCGATTCGCCCATCGGGCGGCGCAGGGCGGTGTGCAGCACTGGACGGTTTTCCGAGGCGTTGATGCGCTCGCCTTCGAACATCGCATGGGCTGCCTGCTCGACGCCGGCCTCGCGGGCCAGGTTCACCAGCAGGGTGCGAGTCTCGGGCGTGATGAGGTTCTTCGAGTAGTCGAGAAACAGGCCGCTGCAGGAAACCGACAGATCATCGAAGCGCGTCGGGTCGGCCTTGAATGCTTCGCGCATGCTGAAGTTCTGCATGGCCAGGCGGTGTTCTTCCAGGGCCTTCCAGGACGGCAGGCCGGTGACATCGAGCGGATGCTGGTAGTAGCTCATGGTGATGCGGCTTCCTTTGCTTTGACAGGCCGCTGAACCCCTGCAGTTGCACGCGCAGGCGCGCGTTGGTCGCGACGGGATTCAGTAATGTGTATGACCGTGCGGGCGCGCCGGCACTCCTCCTGAATGCTGCGGATGCTGGCCGAACCCGGCTTTCACCGAGCCGGTGAAGGCACATCCTATGCCATCAGAGTCAGCTCAGACAGGGGAAACCCCCACTCCGTTCCGGGCCATTGCCTTCTATTCTGCTCGAGCCCGTGCTTTCACTCTCGCACCTATCGACCATTCAGCCATGTTCAAACGAAGAAGCCCGAAGTGCAGAACACTTCGGGCTTCTATTCGACGACACCTGAACGGTGGCTCAGGCGACCTGTACCGGGATTGCGTTGCTGGTATGGCTCAGCTCGCCGTCGGCACCCATGTAAAGCACATGCGGTTTGAAATTGGCCAGCTCGGCCTCGCTGTAGTGGGCGTAGGCGCAGATGATCAGGCGGTGACCGACACCGGCCTTGTGAGCAGCGGCACCGTTGACCGAGATGATCTTCGAACCTTCCTCGCCGCGGATGGCGTACGTGGTGAAGCGCTCGCCATTGTCGACGTTGTAGATCTGGATCTGTTCGTATTCACGGATGCCGGCCAGGTCCAGCCATTCGCCGTCGATGGCGCAGGAACCTTCATAATCGAGCACCGAGTGAGTTACCTGGGCGCGGTGCAGTTTGGCCTTGAGCATGATGGCGTGCATGGCGGGGTCCTCCGGGTGCGCAAGCGGCGCAGAGTGTGCCTTAAGCCTCGAACGTGATCAAGGCTGCGGGCAAATGGCTGGGATCAGGCCGATGTGTGGATGTCCACCAGCAGGTTGTCGATCAGCCGCGTCTTGCCCAGGTAGGCGGCGGCGAGGATGACCAGCTCGGTGGAGCGCTCGCTGACCGGTTGCAGGTCGATTGCGTTGCGAATCTCCAGATAGTCCGGACGCAGGCCGGCAGCCTGCAAAGCGCTCAGGCCTTCGGCGATCAGCGCCGGGTAGTCGCGGCGACCGCCCCGGATCGCTACGTCCAGCTGGCTCAGGGTGCGGTACAGCGATGGAGCCGTGGCGCGCTCGTCTGCACTCAGATAGCCGTTGCGTGAAGACAGCGCCAGGCCGTCGGCGGCGCGAACGATCGGCTCCGAGAGGATCTGCACTGGCATGTTCAGATCGCGGACCATGGTGCGGATCACCGCCAGCTGCTGGAAGTCTTTCTGACCGAATACGGCGAGGTCCGGCAGCACCATGTTGAACAGCTTGCTGACCACGGTGGATACACCGTCGAAATGCCCGGGGCGGCTGCCACCGCAGAGACCTTCGGAAACGCCGGGCACGCGAACGATGGTCTGCTGGGCCTGGCCGTGCGGATAAATCTCTTCGACGCTCGGCGCAAAGAGCAGGTGGCAGCCGGCTTCGAACAGCTTGTCCTGATCCGCAGCGAGGGTGCGCGGGTAGTTGTCCAGGTCTTCGTTGGGGCCGAACTGCAGTGGATTGACGAAGATGCTGGCGACCACGAAGTCGGCGCGCTGCCCGGCCTTCTTCACCAGCGCGATGTGGCCGGCGTGCAGGTTGCCCATGGTCGGCACGAAGCCGATGCGCTTGCCTTCCCCACGGGCGCGGGACACTGCGGCACGCAGGTCGGCGATGGTCTTGACGATGTTCATGCGGAGAAACCGTGTTCGACTGCGGGGAATTCGGTGGCCTTGACGGCTTTCACGTAGCCGGCGATGGCGGATGGGATGTCACCGTGCTCGCGCATGAAGTTCTTGACGAACTTCGGTACGCGGCCACCGAGCGAGAGCCCGAGCATATCGTGCAACACCAGCACCTGGCCGTCGGTGTCGCTGCCGGCGCCGATGCCGATCACCGGAATCTGCACCGCCCGGGTGATGCGCGCAGCCAGTTCGCTGGGTACGCACTCGAGCAGCAGCATGGCTGCACCGGCGGCTTCCAGCGCCTTGGCGTCCTCCAGCATCTGAAGTGCCTGGGCTTCCTCGCGGCCTTGTACCTTGTAACCGCCGAAGATGTTGACCGCCTGTGGCGTCAGGCCCATGTGTGCGCAGACTGGAATGCCACGCTCGGCCAGCAGGCGGATCGACTCGGCCAGCCAGGCGGTGCCCTCCAGCTTGATCATGTGTGCGCCAGCCTGCATCAGCACGGCCGAATTGTTCAGGGTCTGCTCGGTGGTGGCGTTGGCCATGAACGGCAGGTCGGCGACGATCATCGCGCCACGATTACCGCGTTTGACGCTGGCGGTGTGATAGGCCATGTCGGCAACGGTGACCGGCAGGGTGCTGTCGTGACCTTGCAGGACCATGCCGAGTGAATCGCCGATCAGAAGCATCTCGACGCCCGCATCGCAGGCGGTCTTGGCGAAGGTGGCGTCATAGCAGGTGAGCATGACGATCTTTTCGCCCTTCTGCTTGAGCCCTTGCAGCGTGGTCAGGGTTACGTCTGGCATGAATGCCGTCCTCTTCGAGCCTCGGAGGTCAGGGTTGCCGCGCGGCGCACCGGTTGGGTGCATGGGGCCGCGGATGGCAGAGGGCGCTTATAGTCCCGGCGGCGACAGAGTAAGTCAATCGCGAGTGTTACCCGCGCGTTACGTTCGTTACCGCGGCGGTGACACCGTCATCGCCAAGCCTCTCGAGACCGCTGAATGGGCAGGCGGCGAGCAGGTCGACGAGTCGGCGACCATCGGCCAGCAGCAACTCCGCCGGAGCGACTTCAGCGAGCGGGTAGAGCACGAACGCGCGGGCTTGCAGGTGATAATGCGGAACCTGCAGGCGGGGTTCGGCGATCAGGCGATCGCCGAACAGCAGGATGTCCAGATCCAGCGTACGCGGCCCCCAGCGCTCCGCCTTGCGCTCACGGCCCTGGGCCTGCTCGATGCGTTGCAGGGCGTCGAGCAGATCGAGCGGCGCGAGACTGGTGTCCAGTGCGGCCACGGCGTTGACGTAACGTGGTTGGTCGGCTGGTCCGAGTGGGTCGCTGGCATAGAGTGACGATACTGCTGCGAGACTGCTCTGTGGCAAGTCAGCCAGCGCTTGCAGGGCGCCGCGCAGTTGCTGTTGCGGATCGGCCAGGTTGCTGCCCAGGCCGATGTAGACGCGTTCCATTTTACTCGGCCGGGTTGGCGGCGTTGTCGCCCGGACCACGGCGGCGGCGCCCCCCACGACGACGCTTCTTCGCTCCGCCGGCTTCTTCCTTGTTGCTGAGGCCGCGAATCATGTTGCGACGTTCGCTGTCGCTGGCTTCCTGATATTCGGTCCACCAGTCGCCGAGGCCGTTGGTTTTCTCTCCGGCGCTTTCGCGTAGCAGAAGGAAATCGTAGCCGGCGCGGAAGCGCGGATTTTCCAGCAACTGATCGGCGCGGCGCCCCTGGCGGCGCGGCAGGCGCTCCTGCATGTCCCAGATCTCGCGCATGGGGATGGTGAAGCGTTTCGGAATCGCGGTGCGCTGGCACTGCTCCCAGATGATGTCGTGCGCCGCTTCCTGCATCGCCGGGATCGGCGGCATGCCACGGTCCTGCAGTTCCAGTACGCGGGCGGGCAGGGCGGGCCAGAGCAGTGCGGCAAAGAGGAATGCCGGCGTCACCGGTTTTCCCTGCTGAATGCGCAGGTCGGTGTTGGCCAGGGCGTTGCGGATCAGCGTGCCGGCGTATTCCGGGTTGCGCTCGAGTGCTGCGGCGCTCGCCGGGAACAGCGGGGCGAAGAGATCGTATTCGAGCAGCAGCTCGAAGGTGCGCTCGGCCTTGCCGCCGAGGAATAGCTTGAGCACTTCGTCGAACAGGCGTGCCGAGGGAATGCCGTCGAGCAGGTCGGCGAGGTCGACGATGGGTTCGGCGCTGTGCCGTTCGATCTCGAAGTCGAGCTTGGCGGCGAAACGCACGGCACGCAGCATGCGCACCGGGTCTTCCTGGTAGCGCTGCTCGGGGTCGCCGATCAGACGGATCAGGCGATTGCGGATGTCGTGTACGCCACGGGTGTGGTCGAGGATGCGCTCGGAAGTCGGATCGTAATACAGCGCATTGATGGTGAAGTCGCGGCGCTGGGCGTCGTCTTCGAGGGTGCCATAGATGTTGTCACGCAGGATGCGGCCGCTCTCGTTGCGCGAAGCGAGATGGCTGGCATCGTCGTCATCCTCTTCCGGATGGTTGGCGCGGAAGGTGGCGACCTCGATGATCTCGCGACCGAAATGAACATGCACCAGCTTGAAACGGCGTCCGATCACGCGGGCGTTGCGGAATTCGGCGCGGACCTGTTCGGGGGTCGCGCTGGTCGCGACGTCGTAATCCTTGGGGTTCAGCTGCAGCAGCAGGTCGCGCACGCAGCCGCCGACCACATATGCCTCGTAACCCGCCTGCTGCAGTCGTTCGACCACGCTCACCGCGTAACGACTGATCTCGTTGCGATGCAGGGAATGCTGCCGGCTGGACAGAATTTCAGGTGTGCGGCGGGGATGCGGGATGCGGCGCAGAGGAAGACGAAAAGACTGGAACAGCTTTTTCAGCATGGGGGGCAACTGTGTGGCGGAAGACGGGCCGGTGTCGCGAATGGCCGCGAAACCTGCGCGGATTCTAGCACCGAGAGTGCTGGATGTTGAACGATGCGCAGGGAGGTGTCAAAAAGCATCGTGCGCCGCGTCACGCAGGCAGTGCTTGGCGCAGGGCGGAGGCCACGCGATTGTCGAGCAGTAAGACTGCTGTGAAGGAAAATGGGTAAGCCCCGGATAGCACAAAGGGGAGCCGAAGCTCCCCTTTGAATACTGTTGCGTGCTTTATTGTTATTAGTCGCTCAGGCGTTGCTGTTTTTGTTGTTCGCCTGTTCCATCTGGCCGTGGCCGTCAGGAGCACTCCACACTGGGAGCTAATAGCAAACGGATTTCTTTGGTCGCTGACTTTGCCTTGATCTTCGATCCAACCAATGCGGGCCCTGCTGATGCAGTTTTTTGTTGTTCTCGGCCTGGTCGTGGGGCGAACCCCGTGGCAAGTCCTCTCCAAAAGAATCAGTTAGCTGCGCCTCCGCCTTCTTGTCGTTATTTTGCTGGAGCCGTTACGTCTTGTTCTTATTGTGGGATCTGCTTGTTATTGTTGTTGTGCCTGTACGTAAGCAGTTGCCGTGCCAGCTTTCGAAAATCCTTATTTATCAACGACTTGGTGATTATCTAGACTGAGGCGGGCAATAAAAAACCGGGGCAGCGTTACCGTTGCTCCCGGTTTTTGTTACGAGTCATGGCGGGCGGTAACAGATTACCCGGCCGCGCTACTCGACTTGCGCCGCGGAATGCCCAGGCGCTGGCGGCGTTCCCACAGACATTTGCGGCTGATGCCCAGCTTGCGAGCCAGCTCGGTCTCGGTCATGTGATCCTGATGCTCGAGCACGAAGTGCTGGAAGTAGTCCTCCAGCGACAGATCCTCGGTCGGCTCGTTGCCCGTGGCAATGCCGCGAATGGTGCCAAGGGGCTCGTCGAAATCGTCGTCCAGTTCGTCCAGCTCGATATCGATGCCCAGCAGCTCGGCATCGATCTCCGGGCTTTCGCTGAGAATGGCTGCGCGCTCGATCGCGTTTTCCAGCTCGCGAACGTTGCCCGGCCACGAGTAGTGACGGATCGCCTGCTCGGCATCGCGGGAAAAATGCAGGTCGTCGCTGCTCATGCGCTCACCCTGGCGTGCCAGGAAGGCTTTGGCGATCTCCAGCACGTCACCACCCCGCTCACGCAGCGGCGGCAGCTTGAGCGCGATGACGTGCAGGCGGTAATAGAGGTCTTCACGGAACTGGCCGGTCTTGGCCAGGGTTTTCAGGTCGCGGTGCGTGGCGGCGATCAGGCGTACGTCGACCTTCTGTGACTGCACCGAACCAACCCGGCGGATCTCGCCTTCCTGCAGGACCCGGAGCAGACGTGCCTGTGCCTCGAGCGGCAGTTCGCCGATCTCGTCGAGAAACAGAGTGCCACCGTCAGCGGCTTCGACCAGCCCAGCGCGGCCAGCGCTGGCGCCGGTGAAGGCGCCTTTCTCGTGTCCGAACAGTTCGGATTCGATCAGCGTTTCCGGGATGGCCGCGCAGTTGACGGAAATCATCGGGGCCTTGGCGCGGCGCGAGAGGTTATGCAGCGCGCGAGCGACCAGTTCCTTGCCGGTGCCCGATTCGCCCTGGATCAGCACGTTGGAGTCGGTCGGGGCGACCTTGCGGATCTTGCCGAACAGGTCCTGCATGGGCGCGCAGTGGCCGATGATGCCGATGTCTTCTCGGTCGGTTGTCGCTGAGGCGGCGCTTACGCCACGGGAGGGCTGCGCTTGTGTCGCTGCGTTGTGCTGATGGTCGGTGAGGATGCGTGCCACGGTCTGCAGCATCTCGTCATGGTCGAACGGTTTGGCGATGTAGTCGACTGCGCCCATCTTCATCGAGTCCACGGCCGAGCGCAGGCTGGCGTAGCTGGTCATGATCAGCACCGGGGTACCTTCGGCGAGCTTGATCAGCTCGGTGCCGGGGGCGCCGGGAAGTCTCAGGTCGCTGACGATGAGGTCGAAACCCGGGATGCTGTAGCGCTCCTGTGCTTCCTGCACCGAGCCGGCTTCGCTGACCTCGTACTGGTTACGCTCGAGGAGGCGTCGCAGGGCGGAGCGGATGATGGTTTCGTCTTCGACGATCAGAATGTGTGACATCAGTACTCTCTCGACGGTCTGGAGGCATAACCGGCAAAGGGCCGGCACGGCAGTCGCCTCTTCAACTTACGGCATGGGACGCTTCGACATGCCGCGGCAGGGTGATGCGAAAACGGGTGCCGCGCTGTGTTTCCGGGTCGGCCGGGCTGTCGATATCGATCTGGCCATAATGCTCTTCAATGATCGAATAGACCAGCGCGAGGCCCAGGCCGGTGCCTTCGCCAGGGTCCTTGGTGGTGAAGAATGGCTCGAACAGCCGGTCCTGGATGTCCTTCGGAATGCCGCTGCCTTCGTCTTCCACCGTCAGGTACACCGTCTGTTCGGCAACTTCGCTGCTGATGCGGATCAAGCCGCCTTGCGGCGACGCGTCGCGGGCGTTGGATAGCAGGTTGATCAGCACCTGGGCGAGCCGCTGCGGATCGCCCTCGGCGAAGTGCGTCGGATCGCAGATGTTGATGAACTGCACTTCGGTGCGGTTGCGGTTGAGCGAGAGCAGGCCGATGGCGTCCTGCGTCACCTGCGCCAGGCTCACCGGATACAGCTGGTGCTGGCGCTCGCCGGCATGGGCGAAGCTCATCAGCGATTGCACGATGCGCGATACGCGTTTGGTCTGCTCGATGATCTGGCCGCTGATCTCGACGATCTCCCCGTCGCCTTCGCGTTCGTCCCGCAGGTTCTGCGCCAGGCAGGCGATGCCGGTGATCGGGTTGCCGATCTCGTGCGCCACGCCGGCGGCCAGGCGGCCAATGCTCGCCAGGCGTTCGGAGTGAACCAGGCGGTCTTCGAGCTGCTGTGTTTCGGTCAGGTCCTCGACCAGCAGCACGAGGCCGCTGTTGCCCGGTGCCAGTGGCTCGGCAATGGCTGCCTTGTGCAGGTTGAGGCAGCGGCGATGGCCGTTGTGCGCCAGCCGCTGCTTGTGCAGGTGTTCATCGGCCTGCTCGATGAAGTCGCTCAGCAGGCTGCGCCAGGGTTCGGCGATGGTCGTCAGGCGTGAGCCGACGACTTGCAGCGCGGGGATCTCGGTGAGTTCCTCGAGCGCACGGTTCCACATGAGGATTTCCTGATCCTTGGCCAGCGAGCAGACGCCCATGGGCAGCTCCTGCAGTGTTTGCCGGTGATAGCGGCGCAGGGCGTCCAATTCTGCGGCCAGGCCGGTCAGGCGCGAGTGATACTCCTCCAGCCGGCTTTCGATGAAGTGGATGTCCTCGGTGATGTAGCCGTCGGCACCGTTCTTGTAGGCCAGGAAATTCTCGACGATGTCCTGGGCTACGCTGGGGCCCATCAGGCCGGAGAGATTGGCTTCGATACGATCGCGCAGGCGGCGCAGCGCGTAGGGGCGATGCTCGTCGAACGGTAGCTGCAGATCGCGCAGGGCCTGTTCCACCTCCCGTTGCGCGGTCTTGGCGCCCAGTGGCTTGGCCAGCTGGGTGGCGAACTCCTGTGGTGAGGCGGCGATCAGTTCGCGCCGTTGCGGGCGGCGGACGTTCTCTACGGCGCAGGCCTCGGCAGCGCTCTGCTCCTCGAGGCTGGTTTCACTGAAGATCGAGAACAGCGAGAACGCCAGGACGTTGACCGCCAGTGACGCGATTGCCGCCAGGTGCCAGCTGGTGTCGTCCAGTACATAGACGACGTTGAACAGCGGAATGTAGAAGCCGTCCAGGTTGCCCACCAGCGGTAGCAGCATGGTCACTACCCAGACGCCGATGCCGGCCAGCAGGCCCGCGATGTAGCCGCGGCGATTGGCGGTCGGCCAGTAGAGCACGGACAGCACGCCCGGCAGAAACTGCAGGGTGGCGACGAAGGCGACGATGCCGAGGTTGGACAAATCCTGCTCGGCACCGAGCAGCAGGTAGAAGCCGTAGCCGGCCATGATGATGGCGAAGATCAGGCTGCGGCGCGTCCACTTCAGCCAGCGGTAGAGGTTGCCTTCACTGGATGGCTGATACAGCGGCAGCACCAAGTGGTTGAGCGCCATGCCCGACAGTGCCAGGGTGCTGACGATGATCAGCCCGCTGGATGCCGAGAGACCGCCGACGAAGGCCAGCAGCGCCAGGGTTTCGCTCTGTGCGGCGATGCCCAGGCCCAAGGTGAAGTACTCGGGGTTGGTGCTGACCCCCAGCTTGAGTCCGGCCCAGAGGATCAGCGGCACGGCCAGGCTCATCAGCAGCAGATAGAGCGGCAGGCCCCAGCTGGCGCTCACCAGGCCGCGAGGATCGAGGTTCTCGGTGAAGGTCATGTGATACATGTGCGGCATCACGATGGCCGAGGCAAAGAACACCAGCAGCAGTGTGCGCCAGGGCCCTTCCTGCAAGGGCGTGTGCAATGCCTGCAGCGCCGACTGGTTCTGTAGCAGCCAGATCTCCAGCTGATGCGGGCCGCCGAATACCACATACAGGGCGTAGAGGCCGATGGCACCGAAGGTCACCAGCTTGACGATGGATTCGAAGGCGATGGCAAACACCAGGCCTTCGTGCTTCTCCCGCGTGGCGATGTGGCGGGCGCCGAAGAGGATGGTGAACAGCATGATCATCAGGCAATAGCCCAGCGCCACGCGCTCCTGCAGCGGCTCCAGAGTGAGAATGCCGATGGCATCGGCCACCGCCTGGATCTGCAGGGCGAGCAACGGCAGCATGCCGATCAGCATGACCAGCGTGGTCAGCGCCCCGCTCCAGGTGCTGCGAAAGCGGAAGGCGACCAGATCGGCCAGTGACGAGAGCTGGTAGGTGCGGGTGATCCGCAGGATCGGATAGAGCAGCACTGGCGCCAGCAGGAACGCGCCGCAGACCCCCAGATAGGTGGCGAGAAAGCCGTAACCGTACTGGTAGGCCAGGCCAACCGTGCCGTAGAAGGCCCAGGCGCTGGCGTAGACGCCCAGCGACAATGTGTAGGTCAGCGGGTGGCGGATCACCCAACGTGGAATCAATCCGCGCTCGCTGACCCAGGCGACGCCGAACAGCATGATCAGGTAGGCAACGCTGATCAGGATCAGGTGGCTCAGGCTAAAGCTCGTCTGCATCACGCTGGCTCTGGAGAATGAAGGTCACCACGATGAGAATCAGCCACAGCACGTAGGGCCGATACCAGGCCCCGTTGGGGTCGATCCACCAGTCCATGATGGCGGGGGAGAACAGATAGATCCCCACCACCAGGAGCAGCACCAGTCGGTAGATATACATGCCGGGTCTCGTGTCGGAAGTGGGGCGATGGTAGAGCAGCGGCGGGCGGCAAGCCACCTGCGGCAGGCAAAAGCTGGCGCAGCGTGGCAATCCGCCTAGCGCAGCTGCGATTCGGCCAGTGTCCGTGTGCGAGGGATGCGCTGAGCGTCCCAGTGCAGCACCGCCCAGGCGAGGATGTCGGCTGGCAGTGCGTCGTTCAGCTCTGTGGGCGGTTGCTGGCCTAGCGCGCGCAAAGCACGCAGCAGCAGCGGACTGGCCTCGTGAGGCTGCAAGGGTGGCGAGCGGTAACTCTTGCCCAGCTTGTGTCCATCCGGCTGGATGATCAGCGGCAGGTGCAGATAGCGCGGCTGGGGTAGACCGAGCACTTCCTGCAGGTACAGCTGGCGCGGCGTGGAGTCGAGCAGATCGGCACCACGTACGACGTCGGTTACTCCCTGCCACGCGTCATCCAGCACTACCGCCAGCTGATAGGCGATCAAGCCGTCGCGACGACGGATCACGAAGTCGCCGACCTCGCGACCCAGGTGCTGGCGGAATTCGCCCTGCACTCGGTCGCTGAAGCCGTACTCGCGATCAGGCACCCGCAGGCGGATGGCGGCGTCGTCAAGACCGTGGCCGGCGTTGCGGCAGAAACCCGGGTAGGGGCCCGGATAGCCTTCGAGCTGCTTGCGCGAGCAGGTGCAGGCATACGCCAAGCCTTCATCCAGCAGGCGCTCGATGGCTGCGCCGTAGGCGACCTGACGCTCGCTCTGGCGCAACATTTCGCCGTCCCATTCGAATCCGTAGCTCGACAGCGTCTCGACGATGGCTCGCTGGGCGCCGGGCATCTCGCGTGGCGGGTCGATGTCTTCCATGCGCAGCAGCCAGCGGCCGCCGACCGCGCGGGCGTCAAGATAGGAAGCGAGGGCGGCCACCAGTGAGCCGAAATGCAGATAGCCGCTGGGTGTCGGGGCAAAACGGCCGACGTAGCGATGGGCTTTGGACGGGGCAGGAAAGGGCATGTTGGGGCCGGCGCTATCTGGGATGGCGGGGCGGATGAAACGCTGCAGAGCCTGGAAATGAAGCGGGGCGCCGAAGCGCCCCGTTCGGGATCAGGAACCGATCTGCTTTTCCTTGATCTCCGCCAGCGTCTTGCAGTCGATGCAGAGCGTAGCGGTAGGGCGGGCTTCCAGTCGGCGGATGCCGATCTCGACGCCGCAGGAATCGCACCAGCCGTACTCGTTGTCTTCGATCAGCTGCAGCGTCTCGTCGATCTTCTTGATCAGCTTGCGCTCGCGGTCGCGGGCGCGCAGTTCCAGGCTGAACTCTTCTTCCTGGCTGGCACGGTCGGCCGGATCAGGGAAGTTGGCAGCCTCGTCCTGCATGTGGTGCACGGTGCGATCGACCTCTTCCATCAGCTCCTGTTTCCACTTGTTCAGGATGCCGGTGAAATGGGCGCGCATCTTGTCGCTCATGTATTCCTCGCCCTTGCTTTCCTTATAGGGCTCGAAGGCGCGAATCAGTTGCTTGCTCGACGGTGTTTCTTTGGTAATGGGCATGGATGAACGCCTCTCGCTATGTCCATTGCGCAGGATGATTTGTCCCTTGCCGGCCCGTGCCGGCCCTGCGGCTGCAAGCGGGCGAACTTACCAGATCGGATCGGGGCGCGCTACTCCCGAATCCAACAGTAACTGCAGCGGTATCGGGACCTTGGGTAGAATTCACGTTTCGTTCTCAACAGGAAGGTCAGATGACCTCGTCATACAGTGCGCGCAGCCGCGCAATCGAACCTTTCCACGTCATGGCGCTTTTGGAGCGGGCCAACCAGTTGCAAGTTCAAGGCTACGACGTCATTCATTTGGAAATCGGCGAGCCGGACTTCACCACCGCGGCGCCCATCGTAGCGGCAGGGCAGGCCGCGCTGGCCGCCGGGCACACGCGCTATACCCCGGCGCGCGGCCTGCCGCAGCTGCGTGAAGCCATTGCCGGTTTCTATGCGCAGCGCTACGGATTATCCATTGACCCCGAACGCATCCTGATTACGCCCGGCGGCTCTGGCGCGTTGCTGCTGGCTGCCAGCCTGCTGGTGGACCCCGGCAAGCACTGGCTGCTCGCCGATCCGGGTTACCCCTGCAACCGGCATTTTCTGCGCCTGGTCGAAGGTGCCGCGCAACTGGTGCCGGTCGGCCCGGAGGTTCGTTATCAGCTGACTCCGGAGCTGGTCGAGCGCTACTGGGATCGCGACAGCGTCGGTGCGCTGGTCGCGTCGCCGGCCAATCCCACCGGGACGCTGCTGGATCGCGAGGAGCTGGCTGGGCTTTCGGCAGCGCTGAAAGCGCGTGGCGGCCATTTGGTGGTCGATGAGATATACCACGGACTGACCTATGGCGTGGACGCGGCAAGCGTGCTGGAAGTCGACGACGACGCCTTCGTGCTCAACAGCTTCTCCAAATATTTCGGCATGACCGGCTGGCGCCTGGGCTGGCTGGTGGCGCCGCCGGCAGCGGTTCCGGAGCTGGAGAAGCTTGCGCAGAACCTCTACATCAGCGCCCCGAGCATGGCTCAGCACGCGGCCCTGGCGTGTTTCCAGCCGCCGACGCTGGAGATTCTCGAGGCACGCCGCGGCGAGTTCGCCCGCCGCCGTGATTTCCTCTTGCCAGCCTTGCGGGAGCTCGGCTTCGGTATCGCGGTCGAGCCGCAGGGCGCGTTCTATCTGTACGCCGACATCAGCGCCTTTGGCGGCGATGCCTATGCCTTCTGCCAGCACATGCTGGAAACGGAGTTCGTCGCGATCACCCCAGGCCTGGATTTCGGTCGTTTCCAGGCCGGACATCATGTGCGTTTCGCCTACACCCAGGACCTGCCGCGCCTGGAGCAGACTGTCGAGCGCATTGCCCGCGGCTTGCGCAGCTGGCAATCCTGATGCGTTTTGCGCAACCGCTGGAGCAGGGGCGACTGGTCAGGCGCTACAAGCGTTTTCTTGCCGATATCATCACCGACGAGGGCGAAGCGCTGTGTATCCACTGCCCCAACACCGGCTCGATGCTCAATTGCATGGGCGAGGGTGCGCGAGTGTGGTTCCAGCGCAGCAGCGATCCACGGCGCAAATTGCCGGGGACCTGGGAGCTGGTCGAAACCCCGCAGGGGCGGTTGGCGTGCGTGAACACGGCGCGGGCCAATCCGCTGGTCGAGGAGGCGCTGCTGAATGGGCATATCGCCGAATTGGCCGGTTTCACGACGCTCAAGCGCGAGGTGGCTTATGGCGTGGAGAACAGCCGAGTGGATTTTCGTCTCGACTACGCCGGAACTGCCGCCTTCGTCGAGGTGAAGAGTGTCACCCTTGGCTTTGCCGAAACGCCAGTGGCGGCCTTTCCCGACGCCGTAACGACACGCGGCGCCAGGCACCTGCGTGAGCTGGCGACGCTGGCCCGTGCCGGTGTGCGTGCGGTGCAGCTGTACTGCGTCAATTTAAGCGGCATCGAAGCAGTGCGGCCGGCCGAGGAGATCGATCCGGCCTATGCCGCTGCGCTGCGGGAAGCGCAGGCGGCAGGCGTGGAAGTACTGGCTTACGGCGTCGATCTTTCCGTCGAGGAGTTGCGTATTGCTGGCCGATTGCCGGTATTGCGCTGATGGGTGGACGGTCGTGACGGTTGGAAAATTTTTCTGCCCGGCTCGGGAACAAAGCGCCTTTCGTCTGGCCTCAACGAGGCTGGAAACCACATCCATCACATACGGGAAGGCTCTGCTCCGCTGTTCCACGCGGCGTTACGACGCGTTCCAGCCCGTTTTCGATGGCTCCTGCGGCGCCAGCGCGACATCTCTGATGCGCGTGTAGCACCGCGGATGAAACTAATTTCGGACGCTCGCGCCTGGCGCGGGCGTCGTCGATGAGGCTACAAAGAATGCGAATCCTCGTTTGCGGTGCCGGCGGCCAAGTGGGTCGAGAACTGGTGGAACGGGCAGCAAGTTTCGGACTGGAGGTGCTGGCGCCTGCACGGGCCCAGCTGGACATCGCGCAACCCGAGCAGGTTGCGGCAGTGATGCGTCAACGTCCCGGGCTGATCATCAATGCGGCCGCCTATACCCATGTGGACAATGCCGAATCTCATCGTGAGCAGGCCTATGCGGTGAACCGCGACGGCGCACGCCACCTCGCCGAGGCGGCCGAGCACGCTGGCGTTCCGTTGTTCCATATTTCCACCGACTATGTGTTCTCCGGTGAGGCCGATCACCCCTATACCGAGAGCGACGAAACCGGTCCGACCGGCGTCTACGGAGCGAGCAAGCTGGCGGGCGAGGAAGCGATCCGTGGGCGTCTGCAATCGCATCTGATCCTTCGCACCAGCTGGGTGTATGGCGTGCACGGGCACAACTTCGTCAAGACCATGCTGCGGCTCGCCCGGCAGCGCGATGCGCTTGGCGTAGTGAGCGACCAGATAGGCTGCCCCACCCAGGCTGGCAGCATCGCTTCGGTGTTGCTCGAACTGGCACGCCGCTACGCAGCCGGCGCGGATCTCGCCTGGGGGGTGTACCACTACAGCGGCGTACCGGCTTGTTCGTGGTACGACTTCGCCGTGGAAATCTTCCGTCAGGGCGAAGGCGCCGGGCTGATCTCGCGGCAGCCGACGGTGTCGCCGATTGCCACGGCGCAGTACCCGACTCCCGCCCGGCGGCCGGCCTGGTCGGTGCTCGACTGCAGCCGCTTCGAGTCGACCTTTGGCCTCGCGCCCCGTCACTGGCAGGAAGACCTGGCCGATGTGCTGGCGATCCTACGTCAGCAGGAGCACCCGGCGATCAGCCGTGAGCGGTCCTCCCGCGCCTGACAGAAAGTGCACGGCAGTTACCCGGCGCCGTGCGATTTCCCTGACCTCCGGTGTATTCTTGCGCCCCGCGCTAAGGCGTGGCCTGACGTTCGGCTCTAGAAGGGGCGCAGCATGGTAGTGGTGTTGGCAATCCTGCCGATCTTCGGTCTGATCACGCTCGGCTATCTGTTCGGCTGGCGGCAATGGCTCAACAACGAAGGAGCGGCCGGGCTGGCCAGTGTCACCTTCAAGCTGTTCATGCCGGCAGTGCTGTTTACCGGGATCGCCCGCGCCGAGCTGAGTAATGGCATGTCGCCAATGCTGCTGCTGGCCTATTTCGTACCGGTGCTGCTGGTGTTCCTGCTGGTCAATCTGGTCGCTCACCGCCGCGCCGGGCGCGCCACTCCGCTTGGTCTTACGGCCGCCTACTCGAACAACGTATTGGTCGGCATCCCGCTGGTGACCACGCTGCTTGGCGCTGAAAGCCTGGTCTATGTGTTCGCCATCCTGGTGTTTCACAGTCTCGTCCTGTTCTCGCTGCAGAGCTTCTACGCGGCACTGGGTGACGGCGACAAGGTCAGCGCTCCGGCGCTGCTGAGGAATCTGGCGAATCCGCTGATCATCGGTCTGGTGCTCGGTGCCCTGTTGAATCTATCCGGGCTCGAGCTGCCCGAGCCGCTCTGGCGCGTCGCTGTATGGCTGGCGCAGGCGGCATTGCCCTGTGCGCTGATGGTGCTGGGCATCAGCCTGTCGCGCTATCGCCTGCGGCCAAACGGGACGGCGCTGCTGCTGACGCTGGTCAAACTGGCGGCGTTTCCGGCACTGGTCTGGTGGCTGAGCGGGTTGCTGCCAGGGCTGAATCAGGATGCACGCAACGTGCTGGTGCTGCTTGCAGCCTGCCCGAGCGGCGTTAACGTGCTGGCGTTCGTCAAGCATTCCGAGGACACGCGAGCGGTCAGCTCGACCGTGTTTCTCTCGACCGTGACTGCACTCATCAGCCTGCCGCTATGGATGCTGCTTGCGGCTGGCTAGTGGAACGCTCAGCGGTCAGCAACTAGGACTCCGCTGCAGTTTTGACGAACGGCTCCGGGACAGGACTGTCACAAAAATGACAGACCTGAAAAAACCGGAGAGCACGGCATGTTGAAATTCATCGGCGGGACCGCAGGCATCATCTTCATCATCGGCCTGATCGTGGTGATCGGGATATTCAAGCTGCTGTTCTGACGAGCGGGGGCGACAGGCCGGCCGGCGCAAGCCCGCCGGCCTTTTTCATGCGCGGCTATTTGTTAGCTGCGCGGTTCCTGCGCCGAGGTTGCCATGATGTCCTCGAGTCGCAGGCCGGTCAGCCCGTGGATGGTGCGCCAGAGGTAGAAGAAGATCGCCATCATCATCAACATGCTGGGAATGGCGATCATCGGGTAGCTGAGCAGGGTCATGCGGCCCAGTTCGGCGTTGAAGGCTTCGCTGCCGGCGGGGCTGTTGACGATCCATTTGGCCAGCACGTAATTCATGAACGACGAGAAGAAGAAGGTGCCGCTGAGCAGGTAGGTCGCCCGCAGCAGCCGCGTTTCGAAGTGTTCGACCTGGCCGTTTTGCTCGAGCTGTTCGTGGATCTTGTCCACGTTGAGCACTTTAGGGTTGTACAGCAGGGTGCGAATCAGCGGGTAGCGGGTTCGCGTCGAGGCCAGCACGGCGATGCCGATGATGCCGGGAACCGCTGCTTCCTTGATGGCGAGCCACTGGGTATCGAGCTGAAGCAGCCCGATGCCGCCAGTCAGCAGCACACTGATCAGGCCGAGCAGGGCTATCCAGTTGAACTTGCGGTATTTGGCCAGCTCCCACAGCCCCCAGCCTAGCGGAAAGGCCAGGGCAAGCAGCAGTGCACCATCGGCGCCGAGGCGGTCTTCACCACTGAGCTTCATCAGGATCAGCGAAGGAATCAGGATGCTGACGGCCAGGTCAATTAGCGGGCGCGGTTTGTGTTCGGCGTGGGTCTGGTCGGTATCGGTCATGACATCGGGTTGGTCTGGAGAGGGCTGCATGATCGCCTGTGTTGCGGTCATTCGCCATACCATCTTCGTCGGGATGGTGATTGGTATCGTTTCCCCAGCATCAATGTTCGGACGCTGAGCTGCGTTTCGCGCGCCATTGGCCGTACTCGAATATCAGTACGACGATCATGGCCAGAGCGAAGGGCAGTAGCAGATAGAAACCGCGGAACACGATGAGTGCTGCCAGCACGTCCACCGTGGGAATTTCCGGAAGGGCGGCTACGAAGGTCAGCTCCAGCACACCGAGCCCGCCGGGTGCGTGGGACAGCAATGCCAGGGTGAAGGAGGCGAGGAATACGCCGAGGATGGTCAGATAGCCCGGGTTGTGTTCCGGCGGCAGCGCGAAGTAGATGATCGCCGCGGCGCAGAGCAGCTCAAGCGGGCCCGCCAGCAGCTGACGGCCGACGATTGGCAGTCGCGGGTACTCGATGTGCCATTTG
Organism: Stutzerimonas kunmingensis; assembly: GCF_002929225.1. Lineage (GTDB taxonomy): Bacteria > Pseudomonadota > Gammaproteobacteria > Pseudomonadales > Pseudomonadaceae > Stutzerimonas. Next base: position 118,906 of record NZ_PISM01000001.1, read on the forward strand.
CCCAGCCGCCACGGTGGCAACTGACGCCATGCGCCGAACGCATAGAGCGCGACCAGCATGAGCAGGGTCGAACCGACGGCGATGGATACCCAGCTGTCGCTATCGACAGCCCGATGAAGAAGCTGCGGTTTCAGAATCAGCACGGCGCCCCCGGCGAGCAGGGTGCCCAGCGCGAAGGTCAGCGAGCAGAAGACGATCAGGATGCCGATTTCCTGGGGCGTCAGGCCCCGGCTGCGGTAGGCGCGATAGCGCACCAGGGCGCCGGAAAACACCGATGCGCCGATGTTGTGCGCCAGCGCGTAGGTGGTGAAGGAACAGAGTGCGATGAACCACCAGGACATCTTCTTGCCCAGATGAGCCATCGCGATGCGGTCGTACCAGGCCAGCGCGACATAGGCGCCCAGGGTCGATAGCGCGGCCAGCAGCCAACGCCGCGCGCCGATCGCCTGCAGGCTGTCGGTAAGCTCGCTGAGCGAGATGTTGCGCACTTCGTGGTACAGCAGGTAGCCGGACAGCAGCACGGCCAGGACTCCGATGAGGGTCCAGGCGACATCGCTCCGCTTCATCATCACGTGGCTCCTTGAGGGAAGAGGATTGGCCACGTCTTGCGCTGAAGCACACTCATCCCTGATCGACCGCCATGCCAAACCTCCACCTGTTCTCGAATCGTCAAACAATCGGCAGCTGGCGACCGGTTTTGTTCAGTTTTTCACCCGAGTGGTCTTCTCGCTCGGACCGGCAGGAGGAGGTTCCGCTTGGATTGGTATCCCGCAGGAGAGCGCCAATGCCTGGGCGGTCGTCTGGGCATCGGTAGCCTGAGGCGATGCTGTGTATGTGGTGCAGGGGATGTAGAAGCTGTGCCAGTGGAGATTGGGACGTCGACTGTTGTCAGGGATTGGAAACCTGCGGGGACGGTAGGGCGCGGTCAGTCGGCGCTCTCTGCCTGCTTGACGCGAACCCAGTGGTCGACAAGTTCGCGCAGGTTCGAGAGTTCCACCGGCTTGGCCATATGACCGTCCATGCCTGCTTCTCGCGCGCGGTCGCGGTGCTCGCTGAGGATATGCGCAGTCAGGGCAACGACGGGAGTACGCCGGCGCGCATTCCTGACTTCCCATTCACGCAGCTGGTGAGTGGCCTGAAAGCCGTCGAGCACGGGCATCTCGCAATCCATCAGGACCAGGTCATACGGCTGCGCCTTGATCGCCTCCAGCGCCTCTTCGCCGTTGCAGGCGGTGTCCGGTTGCAGGTTGAGTTTGTTCAACATGCCGCGGATGACCTTGGTGGAAATACTGTTGTCCTCGGCGACCAGGATGCGGAAGTCACTAGGGACTTCGAGCGCGGGTAGGTTCTGCGGCACCGTTGCCTGGCGCTGCTGGGTGCCCGGCTGGCGCTGCGCGAGTTCGTCGGCCAAGGTGGTCTTCAGCGTGTAACCGGCGACCGGTTTGGCGAGGATGCGCTTGATGCCCGCATTGCGCGCAATGATCTTGCTCGGTGCGCTGCTCATGCCGGTGAGCATGATCAGCAGGACGTCATGGTTGAGGCTGTAATCTTCCTTGATCTTGCTCGCCAGCTGCATACCGGTCATGCCGGGCATGTCCTGATCGAGCAGGACCACATCGAAGTATTCCTTCAGGTGCGCCTTGGTCCGCAGCAGGGCCAACGCCTCCTTGCCCGACGCAACGGCGCTGACCTCCAGGCCCCAGCCGCTGCATTGCTGGACCAGTACCTTGCGGCAGGTGTCGTTGTCATCGACGATCAGCAGCCGAGTGCCTTGCAGCGGCCCGTCCAGGTCGGCATTGCTCTGCGCCAGCCCTTCACTGGCCAGCGGCAGGCTGATCCACAAGGTGTTGCCCTGGCTGGTGCCAGTCTGGATACCGAAATCACCATCCATCAGTTGCACCAGCTGGCGCGCGATGATCAGCCCCAGGCGCCCGCCATGGCGTGTCGCTGCAAGAAAGTCATGACTGTCGACCTCGGCGTTGAGCAGCGCATCGCGCTCGTACGCCTCGAGTGGCCGTCCACTATCCTGCACGGTGATGCGCAGGCGCGGGCTCTCGGGCGGTCCGTCGACCGCGGCGATCAGCAACACCTCGCCTTCGTCGGTCTGCTTGAAGGCATTCTCCAGCAGGTTGAGCAGGGTCTGGCGCAGGCGGGTCGGATCGCCGGTCACGACCTGCGGCAGCTGTGGCTGGATAAAGCTGATCAGCTCGACCTTCTGCTGTTCGGCCTTGGCGCGGAAGATGCTCAGACAGTCTTCGATCAGCGCGTTGAAATCGAACTGCACGTCATCCAGCTCGATCTGGCCGGATTCCAGCTTGGAAATGTCGAGAATCTCGTTGATCAGATTGAGCAGCTCGTTGCCGGAACTATGAATCGTCTGGACGTAATCGCGTTGCTTGGCCGACAGCGAAGTGCCCAGCAGCAACTCGCTCATGCCCAGCACGCCGTTCATTGGCGTTCTCAGTTCATGGCTGATCTTGGACAGGAAATCGGCCTTGGTCTTGAGCTCCGCGCTGCTGACTGCCGCTGCTGTGTATTGGGTGCGGCTGTCGGTCTGGCGCTGCCGTTGACGTTCGAGCAGGGCGAAGCTGAGCAGCAACCCCGCGAGGGTCGCCAGGCTGAACAAGCCGCCAGTCAACCAGCCCGGGTCGAGCTGGTCGAAGCCCAGCAACATGGGCATGAAGAAAATCATGCCGACGTTGAACAGGGTCGTTCCGGCCACCACCAGGCGCGCCGGCTGATAGCCCTGGCGCCAGTGATAGATCGCGACAAACAGAGTGCTGCACGATGCGGCCAGCACCAGCGAATAGATCAGCCAGCTGTACCACGGCCACTGACCGAGCAGGATGCTGGCTGCCAGCGCCAGTACCAGGTTGAGTTCGATGCCCAGCAGCCAGGTGATCCAGGTTCGCCCGCGGTGATGGAAGAAACCCAGCGTGTAGCCGAGCAGCGCGGCGCTGGCGGCCATCGCCGACAGGTCGGCGATCAGCGGCTGACTGTAGGTCAGCCAGGGCAGCCACGCCGCCATGACCCCGAGATTGGCCATGGCGCAGGCCAGCAGGGCGCCGTGCAGGAGGCTCAGCCAGATATGCGTGTAGCTGAGCGTGTAGGCAAAGCGCAGCAGGTTGTAGATCATCAGCAACGCCAGTGCGCCGAAGAGCGCGCCAAACAGGTATGCAGGCTTGCTCAGGCTGACCAGGCCGGCTTCATCGATGGTCTTGAACCAGCTCATCACCGGATGGCTGGACTGCAGGCGGATATAGGCCTCGCGTGGCTGCCCGTCATTGGGAAGGCTGAACAGGTACGCCCGGTTGGGCAATGGCCGGGCGCTGAAGGGGCGCAGTTCCCCGGTCGCCGTATGCTGCTCGAGCTTGCCGTCACGCAGCAGGTAGAAGTCCAGATACTGCACTCGCGGTGCAAACAGCCACAGCCACTTCGGTCGTGTCAGTGACGGCAGGCTGACCTGCAGCCAGACGGCTCGGTCGCTGGCCGGAGCGCTGTAGGAGAGTTTTTCGAGACGCTGGAACAGTGCGCGCTGGGAAACCACCTCGTCGAGCGTAAGCCCTCCCGACTGGTCGATCAGCATGCGCCAGTTCTGTGGCACGGAATTGGGTGGAGCGGATAGTGCTGGGGAGGGCGGCGACTGGGTAATGGACGCCAGGGCCGGAAGCGGGATCAGGTTGATCAGCAGCAGGCCGAAGAAAACAGCGATGGCAATCCGGAGCCGACCCACTTGAGAAGTCCGTTCATGTGTGTGACGGCCGATTATAGCCATGCCTTTGTCGGCCTGTAATGCGTGCGGCAGCGGTAAAACTTGGCGCCGCACGCATTCCTGGCGCCTGGCTACGCTCAGCTGTCGCCCAGCTCCCGGGAGATGGCGCGATAGCCGATATCTTTGCGATAGAAACAGCCATTCCAGTGGATTTTTTCCGCCAGACGGTATGCCTGCTGCTGCGCCTCGGAGACGGTGCGGCCGATGGCAGTTGCGCAAAGTACGCGGCCACCGGCGGTGACGACCTGGCCCTGGTCGTTCAGCGCGGTACCGGCATGAAACACCTTGCCATCCAGCGCAGCGGCATCGTCCAGCCCTTCGATCACATCGCCCTTGGCGTAATCGCCCGGGTAGCCGCCAGCAGCCAGCACCACGCCGACGGTCGGGCGCAAATCCCAGGTCGCCTCGACCTTGTTCAGCGCCTTGGCCAGCGCGGCTTCGACCAGCAGCACCAGCGAGGATTCGAGGCGCACCATGATCGGCTGGGTTTCCGGGTCGCCGAAGCGGCAGTTGAACTCGATGACCTTCGGCGCGCCGGCCTTGTCGATCATCAGTCCGGCGTACAGGAAGCCGGTGTAGACATTGCCTTCGGCAGCCATGCCGCGCACGGTCGGGTAGATCACCTCGTCCATCACGCGCTTATGCACATCGGCGGTGACCACCGGAGCCGGCGAATAGGCGCCCATGCCGCCGGTGTTGGGGCCGATGTCGCCGTCGCCGACGCGCTTGTGGTCCTGGCTGGTGGCCATCGGCAGCACGTTCTCGCCGTCGACCATGACGATGAAGCTGGCCTCTTCGCCATCCAGGAATTCTTCAATGACTACGCGCGCGCCGGCGTCGCCGAAGGCGTTGCCGGACAGCATGTCGCGCACCGCTTCCTCGGCCTCGGCCAGGGTCATGGCGACGATCACGCCCTTGCCGGCGGCCAGGCCGTCGGCCTTGATGACGATCGGCGCGCCTTTTTCACGCAGGTAGGCCAATGCCGGCTCGACTTCGGTGAAGTTCTGGTAGTCGGCAGTGGGAATCGCGTGGCGGGCCAGGAAGTCCTTGGTGAACGCCTTGGAGCCTTCCAGCTGCGCGGCGGCGGCGGTCGGTCCGAAGATGTCCAAGCCGCGCGAGCGGAACAGATCGACCACGCCTTTGACCAGCGGTGCCTCGGGGCCGACGATGGTCAGTTGTACGTTGGCGGCGGCGAAATCCGCCAGTTGCTCGATGGCCAGTACGTCGATGGCAACGTTCTCGCACTTGGCTTCAGTGGCGGTGCCGGCGTTGCCCGGGGCGACGAATACCTTGGCGACGCGTGGATCCTGCGCAACCTTCCAGGCCAGGGCGTGCTCGCGGCCGCCGCTGCCGATGATCAGTACGTTCATTGCTGTCTCCCAATGGAGGCGGGCGGGTCGCCCGCTTGGTGGATAAGCGAAGCGTTATCCACCCTACGAATACCGAGGTCGCGATCGGGCTGGTAGATGCAAGGCGCCCGACTCTTCACCCGGCGGAGTTGCCTTCTGGCAATGATCATGGGGGAAGAGTCGGGCAACACCGCAGATGCCTGTCCGAGTGCGGCCGATTTTAGTGGCGGAAGTGGCGCATGCCGGTGAACACCATGGCAATGCCGGCTTCGTCAGCCGCGGCGATCACTTCGTTGTCACGCATCGAGCCGCCCGGCTGGATCACCGCGGTGATGCCGGCCTTGGCCGCATTGTCGATGCCATCGCGGAACGGGAAGAAGGCGTCCGAGGCCATTACCGCACCCGGAACCGGCAGGCCGGCATGTTCGGCCTTGATCGCGGCGATGCGCGCGGAGTTGACGCGGCTCATCTGGCCGGCACCAACGCCGACTGTCTGGCGGTTCTTGGCGTAGACGATGGCGTTAGACTTGACGAACTTGGCCACTTTCCAGGCGAAGATCAGGTCATGGATTTCCTGCTCGGTCGGCGCGCGCTGGGTGACGATCTTCAGGTCTGCTTCGGTGATCATGCCGATGTCGCGGCTCTGGATCAGCAGGCCGCCGTTGACGCGCTTGTAGTCCCAGCCCGGGCTGCGCTCGGCGGGCCACTCGCCGCATTCGAGCAGGCGCACGTTGGCCTTGCTGGCCACCACGTCACGGGCGGCCTGGGAAACCTTGGGCGCGATGATTACCTCGACGAACTGGCGCTCGACGATGGCCTGGGCGGTTTCGCCGTCCAGTTCGCGGTTGAAGGCAATGATGCCGCCAAAGGCCGACTCGCTGTCGGTGGCGTAGGCCAGGTCATAGGCCTTGCGGATGCCGCCTTCATCTTCCGGTACCACAGCCACGCCGCACGGGTTGGCATGCTTGACGATTACGCAGGCCGGCTTGGTAAAGCTCTTCACGCACTCCAACGCAGCGTCGGTGTCGGCCACGTTGTTGAACGACAGCTCCTTGCCCTGCAGTTGCGTGGCGGTGGCGACGCAAGCCTCGTCGGGCTTCTCGACATAGAAGGCGGCTTGCTGATGCGGATTCTCGCCGTAGCGCATGTCCTGCGCCTTGATGAACTGCATGTTGTAGGTGCGCGGAAACAGGCTGCGATTTTCGGTGCTGAGCTGCTCGGTGCTCTGGTCGATGCCGCCCAGGTAGTTGGCGATCATGCCGTCGTAGCCGGCGGTGTGCTCGAACGCCTTGAGCGCCAGGTCGAAGCGCTGGGCGTAGGTCAGCCCGCCGTTCTTCAAGTTGTCGACCACTGCCGCGTAGTCCTCGGCATTGACCACGATGGCGACGTCCTTGTGGTTCTTGGCCGCGCTGCGGACCATGGTCGGGCCGCCGATGTCGATGTTCTCGATGGCGTCCGGCAGGGTGCATCCGGGCTTGGCCACCGTGGCTGCGAACGGATAGAGGTTGACCGCCACCAGATCGATCGGGGCAATGCCGTGCTCGGCCATCACCGCGCCGTCCAGGTCGCGGCGGCCGAGGATGCCGCCGTGAATCTTCGGGTGCAGAGTTTTCACCCGCCCGTCCATCATCTCCGGGAAGCCGGTGTAGTCGGCCACTTCGACAGCAGCAATGCCGTTGTCACGCAGCAGCTTGAAGGTGCCGCCGGTGGAGAGGATATCGACGCCGAGGGCTTCGAGGTCGCGGGCGAAGTCGACGACGCCGGTCTTGTCGGACACGCTGATCAGCGCGCGGCGCACGGGAAGGCGGGTGGTTTGGTCGGTCATTGACGTTTCCTAGAGGCTACAGGCTTGAGTCCGCGAAGCAGGCAGGTGCGGACAGCCGCGCCTGCCAGCTGCCGCGTCAGAGCAGGTCGTACTGTTTGAGTTTCTTGCGCAGGGTGCCGCGGTTCAGGCCCAGCAGCTCGGAAGCCTTGGTCTGGTTGCCCTTGACGTAGTGCATCACGGTTTCCAGCAACGGCGCTTCCACTTCGGAGAGTACGAGTTTGTAAACGTCCGTGACGTCTGCACCTTCGAGGCGGGCGAAATAATTGTGCAGCGCTTTCTCGACGCTGCCTCGCAGCGTCTGCCCCGCTTCGCTCGGCGTGTTCAGGTGCTGCTTGAGGTTCACGTTGTCACTCACGGATGTTGTTCCACTTACCAATGTTTCATTCAACAGCGTCATGCGGCCACCTCTGTTCCATCCACCGAGCCAGGCCCTGAGCGTTGTTCGGCAAAGAACTGCTGAATGCTGAAGGCCTGTGCATCCCTGTCTTCCAGATGATTGAAACGGGCGCGGAAGTCCCGCGCGCCCGGCAGTGTTGCGAGATACCAACCCGCGTGCTTGCGGGCGATACGGACTCCCATCACCTCGCCATAGAATTCATGCAGCGCCTGCACATGCTCCAGCAGGGTGCTTTCAACTTCGTCCAGCGTCGGCGCCGCGAGCAGCTCGCCGGTGCGCAGATAATGCTCCACTTCGCGAAAGATCCACGGGCGACCCTGCGCCGCACGTCCGATCAACAGGCCGTCCGCTCCGGTTGCCTGTAGTACCTGGGCCGCCTTGTGCGGCGAATCGATATCGCCATTGGCGAACACCGGAATCGACACCGCCTGCTTGATGGCGGCGATGGTGTCGTACTCGGCTTCGCCGGTGTACAGGTCGGCGCGGGTGCGGCCGTGAACGGCAAGTGCTGCGATGCCCGATTGCTCGGCGATACGCGCGACGGTCAGGCCGTTCTTGTTCTGCCGATCCCAGCCGGTGCGAATCTTCAACGTCACCGGAACGGTCACGGCACCGACCACGGCTTCGAGGATATCCGCGACCAGCTTCTCGTCACGCATCAACGCCGAGCCGGCGGCCTTGTTGCAGACCTTCTTCGCCGGGCAGCCCATGTTGATGTCGATGATCTGCGCCCCCAGCTCCACATTGCGCTGCGCTGCCTCGGCCAGCATCTGCGGGTCGCCACCGGCGATCTGCACTGAACGGGGCTCGGGCTCGTCCGCATGGGGAATGCGCAGGCGAGATTTGCGACTGTTCCACAGACGCACATCGCTGGTGAGCATTTCCGAGACCACCAGAGCCGCGCCGAAGCGGCGGCACAACTGGCGGAACGGCTGATCGGTCACGCCGGCCATGGGCGCGAGGATCAATCGATTGGTCAAGGTGTAAGGGCCGATGCGTACCGCTGACATGAAGATTCCCTGCTTGGGGCCTGCTTGTTAGGTAGATCGGGACTGCAAAAAAGGGTGGGCATAATACCCGCTACGCATGACGGGTTAAAGGCTGTTTTGAACAAATTCTGAACAGTGGTCGCCTTATCGCCGGGAGTTTGGACGCGCCCACCGCCCGCGCGATGAGCGCCGGCGGCGGCAGTCTGAACTGCAAGCTCGTCGCTATTTGGGCGAATGGAAACTCAGGCTGTAGTTAACCGCCTTTGCGCCCGGGTCGAGGATATCCAGGGCGATATGGATGGGAACCTGCGGTGGCATCTGGGCCTGTCCTGCCAGTTCTCCAGAAAGATACTCGCTGGGCTTGAAGCTGCGGATGGCGATCAGTTTGCCGTTGAGGTCGGCAAAGCGGATTTCCAAAAGCGGAAACGGCTGAGCAAAGGCCGCGCGGTTGTAGAGGATCGCGTCGACGACCAGCGCGCCGGTGAACTCGGGATGGCTGCGCACGACCAGGTTGCTGCTCTTGATCTGGCCGATGTCGACCAGGGCCGGCAGTTCGCAGCCAACGGTCGGGCAGATACGCTCGAACCAGCTGCGATACTGCTGCTGCCTCGACAGCTCATCGTAGTTGTAGGCAACGTACTGGGCACCCAGCGCAAGCAGTGCCAACAGGTTCAGTACGCTCCAGCCGAGCCAGCGTCCCCAGGGTTTCTTCGCTTCCTGCCAGTCCAGTTGTAGTGGCTCATCGTCGAGCTCGAACAGCGGCTCGTCGCGCAGGTCGGGCTCGCGGCGTGGCGCTGCAGGATCTACGACAGGGGCGAGCTGTTCGGTAGCCGATGGCGTTGCCAGTTCGGGTTCGACCCTTTCGTCGTGCGCCTGCTGGCCCTCGGCGATCGCGAGCGGCGTGGGACTGGCTGCCAATGGGCTCAGCGGTTGCGGAGACTCCGATGTGACCGGGGTAAAGCTGACCACCTCGTCGCTCGGGCTCGCCGGCGACTGCGTGACGCCCTGTTCGGCGCTCAGCAGGATCTCGGCCCAGCTTTCGTCCTGTGTGGAGGATATCTCCGGTAGCGGATCGCGAGGCCTGGTTGCCGCGTCGCCGTTGGCTTCGAGGCTGAGCAGGTCGCGAGACAATTCGCGCTCCTGCCGCTCCAGTTTGGCCAGCTCTTCGTCCAGGTCGAGGCTGTCCAGGTCCAGGTCATCGTGAATCCACAGCGTTTCATCGGCCTTGGCGGTTGGCGCCGGCGTGGTAGCCCTGGGATGCTCGGTAGCCTGCGTCTGGATCGACTTGTCGACGGGAGTTGTTAGTGGTTGCGTCGGGTCCAGCTCATCGCGCAGCAGATGATGGGCGGCGTTGAAGACTTCCATGCAGGCGCCGCAACGCACTGCGCCGCGGGCCGCGCGCAACTGGCTGCGGGCGACGCGAAAGCGGGTGCTGCAGTTGGGGCACTGGGTGATGAAGCTGGTCATGCGTCTTTCCGCGCGAAGGTGCCGGCTAGTCTAGCGTATGCCAGTCGCGCAGCGGCAGGGGGCTGCGGCGCCTGTTGTGCAAGTGTGCGGGAGAGGTCGCAAGGCGCTGCTCAGGCACGTCGGACGCCGCTGATGCGTACCCAGCCATCTTTATCGGCGGTTGGGTCGAGCTCGAATGCATCGCTGTAGGCTGCGCGCACCTCCTCGGCCTGTTCGGCTAGGATGCCGGACAGTGCCAGGCGGCCGCCGGGCTTGACCAGTGCGGTGATGCGCGGCGCCAGCGAAACCAGCGGGCCGGCAAGGATGTTGGCGACCACCACGTCGGCAGCCTTTTCCGGCAGCTGTTCAGGCAGGTGGAGCGCGAAACGCTCTGCGGCGATGCCGTTGCGCTCGGCGTTGTCGCGTGAAGCGTCCAGCGCCTGGGTATCGATGTCGGTGCCGACGGCATGCTCGGCGCCCAGCAACAGGCCGGCGATCGCCAGGATGCCCGAGCCGCAGCCGAAATCCAGCAGGGACTGGCCCTGCAAAGGCTGGGCATCCAGCCACTCGAGGCAGAGTGCGGTAGTGGGGTGGGTGCCGGTACCGAACGCCAGGCCAGGATCCAGCAGCAGGTTGACCGCGTCGGGCTCCGGCGCCGCGTGCCAGCTGGGGACGATCCACAGGCGGCGGCCGAAGCGCATCGGCTGAAAGTTGTCCATCCAGCTGCGCTCCCAGTCCTGGTCTTCGATCACTTCGATCTGGTGCTCGGGCAGCTCGCCGCCGCGCAGCAGCTGCAGGTGGGCGAGCAGGGAGTCCGAGTCGGTGTCGGCTTCGAACAATGCCAGCAGGTGCGAGTGCGACCACAGCGGAGTGGTGTTGAGATCCGGCTCGAAGATCGGCTGATCCTCGGCGTCCATGAAGGTCACGGAGACCGCGCCCAGATCCAGCAACTGGTCTTCCAGCGCTTCGGCCTGATCGGGGGTGATGGCGAGTCGGATCTGCAGCCAGGACATGGAAGCCTCTCGAATGGGGTCGCGGTAAAAGCCGGCAAGCTTACTGGAGGGGGCGTGTTGCGGCCAGCGTGGGCTCGATTCGCGCCTGGCAGAAACGACAGAGGCCGCCCGAAGGCAGCCTCTGTAGTACAGCGCCGAGCGGGGCTCAGTGCTTGTCCATACCCAGTTTCTTCTCCAGGTAATGGATGTTCACGCCGCCCTTGCAGAAGCCGGGGTCGCGCACCAGGTCGCGGTGCAGCGGGGCGTTGGTCTTGATGCCGTCGACGATCAACTCGTCCAGCGCGTTGCGCATGCGGCCCATGGCCTCGTCGCGGTTTGCGCCGAAGGTGATCAGCTTGCCGATCAGCGAGTCGTAGTGCGGCGGAACCGAGTAGCCATCGTAGAGGTGCGAATCAACGCGAACACCGTTGCCGCCCGGCGCATGGAAGTGCTTGACCTTGCCCGGACTGGGCATGAAGGTGCGCGGGTCTTCGGCGTTGATGCGACATTCGACAGCATGGCCGCGGATGACGACATCTTCCTGCTTGATCGACAGCTTCTGGCCGCCACCGATAAGCAGCATCTCCTTGACGATGTCGATGCCGGTAACCATCTCGGTAACCGGATGCTCGACCTGTACGCGAGTGTTCATCTCGATGAAGTAGAAGTTGCCGTCTTCATAGAGGAACTCGAACGTACCGGCGCCGCGGTAGCCGATATCGATGCACGCCTTGACGCAGCGGGCCTGCACCTTGCGGCGGGCTTCTTCGTCGATCAGCGGGGCAGGGGCCTCCTCAATCACCTTCTGGTGACGGCGCTGCAGCGAGCAGTCGCGATCGCCGAGGTGGATGGCGTTGCCCTGGCCGTCGGCCAGGACCTGGATTTCCACGTGGCGCGGATTGGTCAGGAACTTCTCGAGGTAAACCATCGGATTACCGAAGGCTGCGCCTGCTTCGTTACGGGTCAGCTTGGCCGAGGCGATCAGGTCCTCTTCCTTGTGCACCACGCGCATGCCGCGACCACCACCGCCACCGGCGGCCTTGATGATCACTGGATAGCCTACCTCGCGGGCGATCCGCAGCGCTTCCTTCTCGTCTTCCGGCAGCGGGCCGTCAGAACCCGGAACGGTGGGTACGCCGGCCTGCTTCATCGCGTCCTTGGCGGACACCTTGTCACCCATCAGGCGGATAACGTCGGCGGTCGGGCCGATGAAGGTAAAGCCGGACTTCTCCACCTGTTCGGCGAAGTCGGCGTTCTCGGCGAGGAAGCCGTAGCCTGGATGAATGCCGTCGGCGCCGGTGACTTCGGCAGCGGCAATCAGTGCCGGGATGCTCAGGTAGGACTTGGCAGAGGCGGCCGGGCCGATGCAGACGGACTCGTCGGCCAGCGACACGTGCATCAGGTCACGGTCTGCAGTGGAGTGCACAGCCACGGTTTTGATGCCCAGTTCCTTGCATGCGCGCAGAACTCGAAGGGCTATCTCGCCGCGGTTGGCGATCAGTACTTTTTCCAACATCGCTGGCTCTCCGCGGTTCAAACGATGGTGAACAGCGGCTGGTCGTATTCGACCGGCTGACCATTCTCCACCAGGATGGATTCGATGGTGCCGCTGATCTCGGCCTCGATGTGGTTCATCATCTTCATGGCTTCGACGATGCAGAGGATGTCGCCCTTCTTGACGCTCTGACCGACTTCGACGAACGCCTTGGATTCCGGCGAGGACGCACGGTAGAAGGTGCCGACCATCGGCGAGCGGACCACATTGCCGTTCAGCTTGGGCGCGGCCGGGGCAGCGTCGGCAGCCGGGGCGGCAGCAGCTACCGGAGCAGGAGCCGGTGCAGCCGGAGCCTGAGCGTAGATCGGCTGCTGCATCGCTACCTGCTTGCTGTGGCGGCTGATGCGTACCGACTCTTCACCCTCGTGGATCTCCAGTTCGTCGATACCGGACTCTTCCAGCAGTTCGATCAGCTTTTTGACTTTGCGAATATCCATGAAGCATTGACTCCCAGGTAAGTTCAAAGGGCATTGCTGCTCGCTTCTTCAAGACATGGCACCTGCGTGCGAGTCCCTCAGGAAGCAGCGAGTTGTTCCAGCGCGGCCTCCAAGGCCAGCCGGTAGCCGCTGGCGCCAAGGCCGCAGATCACACCCACCGCGATATCGGAAAAGTAGGAGTGATGGCGGAAAGGTTCACGCTTGTGCACATTGGACAGGTGCACTTCGATGAATGGGATGCTCACGGCCAGCAACGCGTCACGTAATGCGACGCTGGTATGCGTGAATGCCGCGGGATTGATCAGGATGAAATCGACGCCTTCGCTGCGCGCGGCATGGATGCGCTCGATCAGTTCGTACTCGGCGTTGGATTGCAGATGCAGCAGATGATGTCCGCGATCTCGGGCACGCTGCTCCAGATCCTGATTGATCTGCGCCAGCGTCACTGCGCCGTAGACGCCCGGCTCGCGGGTGCCGAGCATGTTCAGATTCGGCCCGTGGAGGACCAGAAACGTGGCCATCGGTATTCCTTGTTTTTCTGTATGCGCTGATCAGTCGAGGTGGCTGGTCGCGAGAAGGGAAAAACTATGCCCCAAGCAGGGCATGACTGTCCAGTCATGTCGCGATCGAAGGAAATGCCCGCATTATGTCTGAAGATTGCCGCAATGATTCATTGGGCTGAGGATCGTCGGCTTGTCATGGATCGATCCCGCGAAAATGCGTGCGTGAGCTAGAGCAGAGGTGCCGCGCGATCCAGTCGCTCGCTGAAACCGGGAGCGTCTATCTCGCCGACTACACGCACGTCGGACATCTCATTGCCACGCCGATCGAAGAACAGGATGGCCGGGGGGCCGAACAGTTTGTAGCGGTCCAGCAGGCTGCGTTGGGCGGCGTTGCTTTCGGTGATGTCGAAGCGGATCAGACGATAGTCGGTCAGCCGCGGTGCCACCTGTGGGTTGGCGAACACCTCGCGTTCGATCACCTTGCAGCTGATGCACCAGTCGGCGTACCAGTCGAGCATCAGCGGTTGGCCGGCGGCGCGGGCGGCGGCCAGTTGGGTATCGAGCTCGGCCGGCGTGGAAATGGTGTGCCAGCCTTCACTGGTCATGCTGCCTGGCGCTGATCCGGCCACGGAGGTTGGCAACGGCCGAAGTGGATCGGAGCCGCCCTGTAGCGCCCCGACCCACGCGGCCAGCGCGTAGACCAGCAATACCAGTCCCATCAGCTGCGCGAGCTTCTGCCTGGGCGTCTTGCTGGTGAATTCCAGGGTGCCGAGAAATACGGCGCTGCCGGCCGCGAGTAGGCCCCATGCCGCCAGAGCAAGCGGACCGGGCAGTACGCGCTCGAGCATCCAGACGGCGACGGCAAGCAGCAGTACGCCGAATACGTTGCGTACGCTGATCATCCATGGGCCGCTCTTGGGCAGTAGCGCGCCACCTCCGGTGGCGAACAGCACCAGCGGTGCGCCCATACCCAGGCCCAGGGCGAACAGCTTCAGGCCGCCGCCTAGCGCATCGCCGCTGGCACTGATGTACAGCAGTGCGCCGGCCAGCGGAGCGGAAACGCAAGGCGATACCAGCAGACTGGACACGGCACCGAGCAGCGCCGCTCCGGTAAACGAGCCGCCGCGTGCGTTGCCGGCAAGACGGTCGAGTCGACTGCTGAGTGCCTGTGGTAGGCGCAGCTCGAACAGTCCGAACATGGCCAGGGCGAAGGCGACGAAGAATAATGCGAAGGGTACAAGAATCCAGGGTGATTGCAGGCGCGCCTGCAGATTCAGCTCGGCTCCGAATACGCCCATCAGCGCACCGAGCAGGGCAAAGCCGCCAGCCATTGGCAGCACGTAGGCCAGCGACAGCAGGAAGCTGCGAGTTCCGCCGGGCTGGTCGCGCAGCACGACGCCGGTGAGAATCGGCAACATCGGCAGCACGCAGGGGGTGAAGGTCAGGCCCAGACCGGCGAGGAAGAACAGCGCGATGGAGCGCCAGGAGAGGTCGCGTTCGCTGGCCTGCTGGCTGGTTGACTCTTCGGTGGTCGCTCCGCTGGGGGCGCCGGCAACGTCGCCGATGGGGAGCGATTCGGTTTCCGGGGGGTAGCACAGGCCTTTATCGGCACAGCCCTGGTAGGAGACCTGCAGGACGAAGGGGCGGTTGTCCGGGTTCGTCAGCGGTAGCTCGACATCGACAATGCCGTAATAGGCTTCGATCTCACCGAAATAGTCATCGACCTTGGGCACGCCGGCGGGCAGCTTCGGCTCACCGATCACGACACCTGACTGCTCGGTCTTGAAGGCAAAACGATGACGGTAGAGGTAGTAGCCCTCCGCTGCGACGAAACGCAGGGTGATCTGTTCAGGCGTAGCCTCAACGAGACTCAGTCGAAAGGCTTCGCGTACCGGCAGGAAATCGCTGCTGTTGTTCAGCGCACCGCCAAAACTGGCGCTGGGCTTGTTGTCGAACAGGCCGGCGTGGGCAGGAAGCACGAATAGCAGGAGCAGCAGACTCAGCAGGCGAAGCATGGCGATCTCACGGTAAAGCTGTGGCGGCATGATAACCAAGCCCGACGCCCGGCGCCCGTGCTCAACTGTCGCTCTGCCGATCAGTTTGCAACCAGATGCTGTCCTTGTCCTCGGCTGCATCCAGCTGGCGCAGCGTCTGGCCGGCGCAGGGGCCGGCCACGCACTCACCGGATTCGATGAGAAACAGCGCGCCGTGAGTGGCGCATTGCAGCAGGCTGCCACTGTCGTCGAGGAACTGGTCGGGACGCCACTCCAGCGGAACGCCGCGGTGTGGGCAACGGTTCTCGTACAGGTATGTCCGGCCATCCCGGCGCACGGCGATCACTTTCAGCTCCCCGACCGTGAAGCCGCGGCTCTGCCCTTCGAGAAGCTCGGATGTCGCGCACAATCTGATCATCGGGTCCTCCGCCATAAGCCGGAATTATCCCGCAGCCGGCGAGGAAGTGCAGTCGGATAATTTTTGCCGGGCTGGCGGCTGCGGCGGCGGGCTCTTATCCTTCGCCGCACATACCGCTTGGCAAAGCAATCCGATGGGTAGTCCGGTTCCTGCGCGCTTTCTGTTCTTCGTACTCGGCTTGTTGTTGCTGGTCGCGATCTGGCTGTCGCTGGCGCTGGGACCGCTGAGCCTGGCGCTGGGCGACAGTCTGGCTGCGGCGCTGCGCTTGGTAGGCGTGCCGATCGAAGCGTCCGGGCTCGAGCAGGCTGAGCTGATTCTTGCGCAGATCCGCCTGCCGCGGACCTTGCTGGGCTGCGCCGCCGGGGCAGTACTGGCGCTTTGCGGGGTGGCGATGCAGGGGCTGTTCCGCAACCCGCTGGCCGATCCAGGGCTGGTCGGGGTTTCCAGCGGTGCTGCGTTGGGCGCGGCGGTCGCCATAGTCGGTAGCACATTCATTCCGGCGTTGCCTGCGGGGTGGGAGCCCTACCTGCTGTCGGTCTTCGCCTTCGTTGGCGGGCTGGGCGTGACCTTGCTGGTTTACCGACTCGGCCGGCGCGACGGGCAGACCCACGTCGGCACGATGCTGCTGGCCGGCATTGCGCTGACCTCGCTGGCCGGTGCAGTGGTTGGGTTGTTCAGTTATCTGGCCGACGACAGAACGTTGCGCTCGCTGACCTTCTGGAATCTCGGCAGTCTGAACGGCGCCAGTTATGCACGGCTATGGCCGCTGCTGCTGATCACCATCGCAGTCGCACTGTGGCTGCCGCGGCGGGCGAAAGCCCTGAATGCGTTGTTGCTCGGCGAATCGGAAGCGCGTCATCTCGGTTTCGATGTGGAGCGGATCAAGCGTGAACTGGTGGTCTGCACGGCGCTGGGTGTCGGCGCAGCGGTGGCTGCTACCGGTCTGATCGGCTTTATCGGATTGGTGGTTCCGCACCTGATGCGCCTGTTGGTCGGCCCCGATCACCGCTTGCTGCTACCAGCTTCGGCACTTGCTGGCGGCAGCTTGCTGCTGCTTGCCGATGTCGCCGCGCGGCTGGTGATAGCGCCGGCGGAGCTGCCGATCGGCATTGTCACTGCGTTGCTCGGTGCACCTTTCTTCCTTTATCTGCTGTTGCGGGAGCGCCTCTGATGCTGGTGGGCCGCGATCTGACCGTGCGCCGTGGCGCGATAACGGCGCTGCAGGATGTTTCCCTCGAGCTGCGCCCTGGGCAGGTTTTCGGTGTGCTCGGCCCGAACGGTGCGGGCAAGAGCACGCTGCTGGCGACGTTATCCGGCGAGCTCAGGCCTTCCAGGGGGCAGGTCTTGCTCCACGGGCGGCCGCTCGGCGACTGGGCGGATGTGGAGCGCGCGCGTTGCCTAGCCGTGTTGCCGCAGAGTTCGACGCTTAGCTTCGCTTTCCGCGTGGCGGATGTGGTGGCCATGGGGCGCCTGCCTCATCGCACCGGGCGCGGAGCCGATGCCGCCTTCGTTGCAGCAGCGATGGCTGCGGCGGACGCGCGGCACCTTGCGACGCGCAGCTACCTCGAACTGTCTGGAGGTGAGCGTCAGCGTGTGCATCTCGCTCGGGTGCTGGCGCAGCTGTGGCCGGGCGAGACAGGGCGGGTGCTGATGCTCGACGAGCCTACGTCGATGCTCGATCCTGCGCACCAGCACAGCATTTTAAAGGCGGTCAGGGCCTTCGCCGCGCAAGGCGCCGCCGCTCTGGTGATCCTGCACGATCTGAATCTGGCTGCGCGCTATTGTGATCGGTTACTGCTGCTAAAGGATGGTCGGCCAATCGTGGCAGGGCCACCCGATGAAGTGCTGCAAGCTGAGCCGCTGCGAGCGGTATTCGGTCTGGATGTGTTGGTGCAGCGACATCCGGAACTCGGTCACCCGCTGATCATTGCCCGTTGAGGAGGTTCATCGTGCGCATTCTTGTGTTGCTTGTGCTGGGTTTGCTGACGGCATGCCATTCGCTACCGTCGCTACCTGAGTGGCAAAGTCCCGAAGGGCGTGAGCATCCGGAGCTCGGTCTGATCGTCGATCTGCGCAGTGACGCGGTACTCACGCCCGCGCAGCTGGTAGCGAAGCTGCAGGCGCAGGATCGGCTGCTGGTCGGCGAGCGGCACGACAACCCGGATCACCATGCGCTGCAGCTCTGGTTGCTGCGGGCGTTGGCCGAAGAACGTCCGCAGGGCAGCTTGTTGCTGGAGATGCTCGCCCCCCAACAGCAGGCGCTAGTCGATGCAGTGCGCCGCGAGGTGCGTGAGGGGCGAGCGCCAGCCGATCTTCCTGATGCATTGGGCTGGCAGAGGGGCTGGGATTGGGCTCAGTACGGAGCCCTGGTTTCACATGCACTCGCGCAGCCTTACCCATTGCTGCATGCCAATCTCGGGCGCGACGAAATCATGTCGATCTATCGTGCCGCACCGTCATTGCAGGGGCGCAAATCTGCGGCTGCGGCGGTAAGCGAGGCATTACTGGCGCAGATCGAGGTCTCTCACTGCGGGATGCTGCCGGCCTCCCAGCTGCCGGCGATGCTGGCGGTGCAGCAGCAGCGTGATCGACGCATGGCCGAGCGAACGCTCGCCGCAGCCGAGCCAGCCATGCTGCTGGCCGGCGCGTTCCATGTCCGTCGAGACCTGGGCGTGCCGTTGCATATCGAGGATCTGTCAGGGAAGTCAGTCGCGGTGTTGATGCTTGCTGAAGTGGGCGAGACGGTATCCGCTGCGCAGGCCGACTATGTCTGGTACACCCCGGCGCAACCGGAGCAGGATCATTGCGAACAGCTGCGCCGACCGGGGAAGCAACCTGGCTGACATTTTCTACAGGCAAAAAAAAGACCCGGCAGAGCCGGGTCAAAACCGTGATTAGCCTGATGAGGAGATAACCTGAAGGATCGACTGCCTGAGCCTTCAGCTATCGGCTGACCTCGCGATCAGTTGCGATAATAATAACAATTCTCATTTCTGCGTCAACAGGCTTTCGTAAAAAATATTCTTTGGCTGGTCTGCCTCAAACGGCAACGTTTACCCGCAGATGAGTGACTTCCTTGTTCAGCAGGTCAATACGCCGCGCCATGCTTTCAATGAGGCTGTGAGCAATGCGGGGGTTGCTCTGTGTCAGTCCGAGGAACTGTTCCTTGGGAATGACCATGACCGTGCAGGCCTCACTGGCGACCACCGTTGCGCTGCGTCGCTCGCGGGTGAAGACCGCCATGGCGCCGAAGATCTCGTCCTTCTGTACGTCGCCAACCTTCTGGCCGTCGACGATCGCCTCGGCGTGGCCTTCGATGATGATGAACACGTTGTCTGCCTCGTCGCCTTGGCGGATCAGCTCTTCACCGACGGCGAAATGCTTGAAGCCGGTAGCCGGGCGGATCTCCGGTTGCTTCAGGCGCGCAAGGGCGTCGCCGAGCAGGGCGGTATGACCAATCAGATACTGGGTGAACAGTTCCTGGCGATGCTCATCGGAGTGGATGTGCTGGAACACCGCGTTGCGCGAGTAGGGAATCAGGCTGACAGGTTCGTCGCTGCAATAGCGGCACTCTGGCAGGTCGCCCGACTGGCGCAATCCAACCAGGTCGCCCTCCTGCAGATAGAACAGCGCCTTGCCGTCGATCAGCGCATGCAGTAGCCCAGTCTCGATGATGAAAAGTTGCTGTGGCGGCAGCTCGGCGCACAGATCGTCGGTGTGCTTGAGTTCAAGGTTGGGGCCTGAGGGCTGCAAGCCTTCGAGCAATTGGGTGGGGATGGTTTGCAGGCGGTTGATCAGGCGATCGGCGTAGGCCGGTTGCTCCCCGAGTAAATACATGTCGGTAATCCTTGAACGAACGGGCAGACGATTGGCAGGGTCACGTCGGCGCACAATAGGCTCGGGCGAGGGCCTGAGTAAATCTCGCCGAGCAGAGGTTGTGAGCTAGCTCTAGTTGTCGCGATCGGCGCCCAGATTCCGATTCAGCTCTTCCTTCAGCGGGATCGGCAGCTGCTGCCACGGGACATCTCTCAACGCCCCCTCGATGGCATACAGCAGAACCTTCGAGGCCCCGAAGCCGCGTGCCTTCACCGCGCGATAGGAGCTCACCGCGCCCAATCGTCGGAGGTCCGCAGCGGTGTGAATTCCCGATGCATGCAGCCATTGCACCGAGGTCTTGCCGAGATTGCGGAGCGAAAGCAGTTCGTCGTGCATGGCGGCGTCCTTGCGGTGCTAGCGGTTGGGGAAGCCTGTCAGAAAGTGTAGCGGCCAGCGGATAAGCCTCCGCTGACCTGCCTGGCCCCATGCAGACGTCAATTGGGGCTCGATTGATGTGATGGGGTCGCGACCATGTCGCTGATGCCATTGCTTCACGGCAGACCAGGTGCGCAGGTAGCCCATCAGTTCGCGGAGATCCCAGTGCGCTTCGAGGGCGAAGGGCGGCGGTTCGATACGTGGAAAGGGAGGCTGGATATCGCGGTAACCGGCATCGACGCTGCTGCGACCAGCTGGCCAGTAACCGGCGAGTGTTTCGTAGTAGAGCCTGTGGATGATCGCGTCCATTGCGGCCGATATCTCCAGCAGGCTGTAGCACCAGGCGCAGAACAGGCCGTTCGGCTTCAGTGCGCGCCGCGCCTGATTGAAGAATGCCGGCGTGGCGAACCAGTGCAGGGCTTGTGCGACTACCAGCAGATCGAGCTGTCCGCTGCGCAATGGCAGATGCTCGGCATCGGCGACGAAACGCTGCACGTTTAACCAGGTGTCGCCAGCCGCGAGCTGTTCGGCGCTCGCGTCGCAGGCCAGGACCCGATGGAAGTGTCGTGTCAGCGGGATGCTCGCTTGCCCGTTGCCGGCCGCAAGGTCGAGCGCGGTGTCGGTGGCCGCGCATTGGCTGGCGAGCCAGTTGAACAGCGCCTCGGGGTAGGTCGGGCGGAAGCGTGCGTAGTCGGTGGAGCGGCTGGAGAACAGCTGGATGCTGTCACTGGCCGGCTTTGGCGCGGGTGATTCGCTGACAGACATAGCGGTGTTCCACGATTGGAATACCGGGAGTATAGAAGCACCGCCGCACTCTGCTGGCGGCGGTGCCTGGCGGCGGTGCCTGGCGGTCAGAGGCCGGGCAGGTGCTGACGGATACTGGCGACCAGCTCGTCGAGGCTGCCGGCGTCCTGGGTGTCGACCCGACGGCTATGCAGTCGCTCGCTCTCGTTCAGCGCCTCGCGGCTGGCCTGCTGGGCATGCACTACCTCCATGGTCGCGTCGGATGGGTCAAGCCCCTCGGCCTGGCGTTGCGCCAGCCACTGCGCGATTACCGCATCGGGCGCCTGGCAATCGAGTATCAGGAAGGGCACGCCAGTGGTCTCGGCCGCCTGCCAGGCATCCTGGCGCTGCTGCTGCTTCAGGTATGCCGCGTCGATCACCACGGAAAAGCCAGCCTGCAGCGCAGTCGTTGCCAGCTGGTGCAGCCGCTTGTAGGTCTCATCGCTGGCCTGCTGGCTGTAGATGCCGGCATCCAGGTGGCCCTGCTGGGCTTCGGGCTGCTCGCCATGCAGGCGCTTGCGTTCGATATCCGAGCGCAGGCGTATCGCGCCAAGGGCCTCGACCAGGCGTAGCGCAACGTGGCTCTTGCCTACGGCGGACACGCCGTGGGTGATGGCGAGGAAGCGCGAGGGAATGGCGCTGTAGCTTTCGGCCAGATTCGCGTAGCTGCGGTACTGCCGTACGATCACCTTGCGTTGCACCGCGTCCTGCTCCTGATACAGACGGAACAGGCTGACCTTGGCGCGGACCAGTGCGCGATAGGCCTTGTACAGATTCAGCAGCGCCAGCGCTGCGTAGTCGCCGGTGTGCTCCAGCCAGCCATTGATGAACCTGCGCGCCTGGCACTTCAGGCCACGATCCTCGAGGTCCATGGCCAGGAAGGCTGCGTCCGAAGCCACATCGATCAGGCGGAACGGCTCGTTGAACTCGATGCAGTCGAACAGCACCACCTTGCCATCGATCAATGTGGCATTGCCCAGGTGAAGATCGCCGTGACATTCGCGGACGAAACCTTCCTGGCAGCGCTGGTCGAGCAGCGGACGCAGGCGCTCGATACTGGTTTCGGTCCATTCCTCGAGCGCATCCAGCTGGCGGAGATCCTCGGCTTCGCTGAGCAATGGGCGAATCTGTTCGAAGTTCTGCCGCATCGGCGCAACGATCGCATCGGCACTGCTCAGTGCATGACCGGCAGGCACCTGCGGGGTGCCCTGGTGGAAGCGGGCGATCTGCTCGGCCAGGGCGTCAATGTGCGCGTCCGTCAACTCGCCGCGCGCCTGCAGTTCGGCCAGTAGCTGGGTTTGTGGGAACTCGCGCATCTTCAGCGCATATTCGAAGGGTTCGCCTGTGCCATCGATCTCGGGTGCATCCGGCAATCCGCTGATGGGAACGACTTCGAGATACATATCCGGCGCCATGCGCTGGTTAAGCCGTAACTCTTCTTCGCAGAAATGCTTGCGTGAGGCGAGGTCGGTGAAGTTGAGAAAGCCGAAGTCCACTGGCTTCTTGATCTTGTAGGCATAGGTGCCGGTGAGGATGACCCAGGAAATGTGGGTCTCGATTACCCGAAAGCCCTCGCTGGGATGCGGGTACAGGCCAGGATTCTGCAGGGCGGCGATCAGTGCTTGGCTCACGGTCATTCCTTGTTGAAGTTCTTGAACGGGGCGTGCGAGTCCACTGCGAAGCAGTCCACACAGTCGAAAAGTCGCAGGCATTATGGCCGCTGTGCGTTGCGCTGCAAACCGCTGAGAGGCCGTCGGTCCGCGCCTGCAAAGTGCGTATAATGCGCCGCCATGACTAAATCTCGCTCCCCCCGTACACGCTCCAGACGCCGCTCCTCTGGCGCTCGCCCCTGGTTGGGCTGGGCGGTCAAACTGTCCATTGTCGGCCTGGTGATCCTGGGCGGTTTCGCCATTTATCTCGATGCCGTGGTGCAGGAGAAATTCTCCGGCAAACGCTGGACGATTCCGGCCAAGGTCTATGCACGACCGCTGGAGTTGTTCGTCGGGCAGAAGCTCGATAAGACCGATTTTCTCGCCGAGCTGGATGCGTTGGGCTATCGCCGCGAAAAGGCTGTCAGCGGTCCGGGTGGCGCGTCGGTGGCTGGTAATGACATCGAACTGCACACCCGCGGCTTCCAGTTCTACGAAGGTGCCGAACAGTCGCAGCGGCTGCGAGTACGCTTCTCTGGCGATTTCGTCGCCGGCCTCAGCGCTGCCAATGGCGGCTCGCTGCCGGTAGCGCGGCTGGAGCCGGTGTTGATCGGTGGGCTGTACCCCGCGCACAACGAGGATCGCATTCTGATCAAGCTCGATCAGGTGCCGCCGTATCTGGTGGAAACGCTGGTCGCCGTGGAGGATCGGGAGTTCTTCAATCACTTCGGTGTATCGCCCAAGTCCATTGCTCGCGCCGTCTGGGTCAACCTGACTGCAGGCCAGGTTCGCCAAGGGGGCAGTACGCTGACCCAGCAGCTGGTGAAGAACTTCTACCTGACCAACGAGCGCAGCCTTAGCCGTAAGGCCACCGAGGCGATGATGGCGGTCCTGCTGGAGCTGCACTACGACAAGGAAGACATTCTCGAAGCCTACCTGAACGAAGTGTTTCTCGGTCAGGACGGTCGCCGTGCCATTCACGGCTTCGGTCTGGCGAGCCAGTACTTCTTCGGCCAGCCGCTGGCCGAGTTGAAGTTGCCGCAGGTGGCATTGCTGGTCGGCATGGTGAAAGGGCCTACCTACTACAACCCTCGACGCAATCCCGAGCGGGCGTTGGAGCGGCGCAACCTGGTTCTCGACCTGCTCGCCGAGCAGCAGGCGGTCAGCGCCGAGGACATAGCAAAAGCCAAGCAGGCACCGCTGGGCGTGACCCAGCGTGGCAGCATGGCCGACAGCTCCTATCCGGCCTTCCTCGACCTGGTCAAGCGTCAGCTGCGTGAGGACTATCGGGACGAGGACCTCACCGAAGAAGGTCTGCGTGTCTTCACCAGTTTCGATCCGGTGATCCAGCTCAAGGCCGAGCAGGCCATGAGCGAAACCCTCAAGCGTCTCGGCAAGAGCACCGAAGGCGTCGAAGGCGCAATGATCGTGACCAATCCTGAGACCGGTGAAATTCAGGCCCTGCTCGGTGGTCGCCAGCCGGGTTTCGCGGGGTTCAATCGCGCGCTCGATGCGTCACGGCCGATCGGCTCGCTGATCAAGCCGGCCATCTACCTGGCTGCGCTGGAAAAGCCCAGCCAGTACACGCTGACCAGTCTGCTCGAAGACGAGCCCTTCTCGGTCAAGGGCGCCGATGGACAGATCTGGAAGCCGCAGAACTATGGGCGTCAGGCTTATGGCACGGTTTACCTGTATCAGGCACTTGCCAATTCCTACAACCTGTCCACGGCGCGGCTCGGG
The DNA here is from genome assembly GCF_002929225.1 of Stutzerimonas kunmingensis. Classification (GTDB taxonomy): domain Bacteria; phylum Pseudomonadota; class Gammaproteobacteria; order Pseudomonadales; family Pseudomonadaceae; genus Stutzerimonas. The sequence goes on from NZ_PISM01000001.1 coordinate 143,006, forward strand.
CTCGATCTGGGCGTGCCGAATGTACTGAAGACGCTTGAGCGGCTGGGCGCTTCGCCGAAGTGGCCCGCCTATCCGTCGATGCTGCTCGGAGCGGGCGGTTTGCGGCCAATCGAGGTGGCGGACATGTACCAGACCCTGGCCAACGGCGGCTTTAACACGCCGTTGCGCGGAATTCGCAGTGTGCTGACCGCGGATGGTGAGCCACTCAAGCGCTATCCGTTCCAGATTCAGCAGCGCTTCGATCCGGGTGCCATCTACCTGACCCAGTACGCCATGCAGCGTGCCATGCGCGAAGGAACGGGTCGTTCTGCCTACAACCGACTGCCGCAGTCGCTGAATCTCGCTGGCAAGACCGGTACCACCAACGACTCGCGTGACAGCTGGTTCGCAGGCTTCAGTCAGGATCTGCTGGCAGTGGTCTGGTTGGGTCGTGATGACAATGGCAAAACTTCGCTGACTGGGGCGACCGGCGCGCTGCAGGTGTGGAGCGATTTCATGCGGCGGGCCGATCCGCTGCCTCTGCAGATGCCGGTGCCGGACAACGTGACATATGCCTGGGTGGACGCGCGAAGTGGCCTGGGTACGGATGAGCGTTGCCCCGATGCGGTGCAGATGCCCTATATTCGCGGCAGCGAACCGGCCCCCGGACCTGGCTGCGGCATTCAGGCGCCGGCGGAGTCGGTCATGGATTGGGTGCGTGGCTGGTTGGAGTAACTGCCGCAGAGGTCGCGTGCTTCGTGGTTCTACGTTGAGAGGTCTGAATTGGTGAACAAGCAGTGGATGGCCGTTGTTGCAGCGGTGACGCTGGTACAGGGGTGCACGACAGTGGATCGTGGTTCGATCCCCGTGGTGGACTCAGGCGCTCCCGTTTCCGAGGAGGTGGCGGCTCGCCAGGGATACCGCGCGCCAGCCGCGGTCGCGACGCCAAGGCAGCAGCAGGAGGATTCTGGGGTGGTGGTGATGGTGCCGCAAGGCAGCTCTGCACCGCTTGAGACGTTCGCCGCGCCGGATGCACCGTTTGCCAGATCGAGTGGAACGACAGGCGGAGATCAGCCTGCGTGGCAGCCGGCACCGTCAATCTCGGCGCCGGCCGTTACGCAGCAGCAACCGAGCATGCCCACCGGTATCCCGTCCTCCGGCAGCAGCAGCGGCCTGGCCGCCGACGAGCAGCTGGATGGCCCGGTGCTCGCGCTGTTGACTACGGCTCAACAGCAGCAGGGCGGTGGTGACCTGAATGGTGCGGCTTCCAGTCTCGAACGTGCGCAGCGTATTGCGCCGCGCGAGCCGCAGGTCCTTTATCGTCTGGCCCAGGTCCGGTTGGCGCAGGGGGATGCCACTCAGGCGGAGCAGCTGTCGCGCCGCGCATTGAGCTATGCCAGCGGGCGTCCGGCGCTGCAGGCCAGCCTCTGGGAGTTGATTGCGCAGGCACGTGAGCGGCGGGGCGACAGTGCCGGTGCCGCGCAGGCTCGTGAACGAGCCAAGGTCAATCTATGATGGATCCGCGCCTTCCGGCAGTCGCGCAGCAGCTGCTTTTGATCGAGCGCGAGCTGCGCACGCTTGACATGTGGAGCGTCGAGCCGCCGGTGCCGGAGGCTCTGGCCAGCGTCGAGCCGTTTTGCGTGGATACGCTGCGCTTCGAGCAATGGCTGCAGTGGATATTCCTGCCGCGGATGAAGGCGATTGTCGAGGCGGATCATCCTCTGCCGCAGGCGTCGGGCATCTGTGCGATGGCAGAGCTGGTCTATCGGGAGGCGCGGGTAGTCAGTCTGCTCGAGGCACTGCGTGCTTTCGATGCGTTGATCGAGGCGCCTTCGCGCTGAGCGGCTTGGCGCGCCGCCAGCGCAATACCTGAAGATGCGGTATCAGTTGCAGTTTTCGGCGATCTTGTCGCGTGTTTCTGCGATCCTTGCCTGCCGCTCCTCTTCGGTGATTCGCCGGGTTTCACCCTTCTCTTCGACACGTACCCGCGGATTGTTCTGCAGTTGCGCGAGGTTGGTGCGCATCGTCTCGCAATAGCGCTTGCGTTCGGCCTCTTGCTCAGCGACCTGGCGCTTCACTTTGCGATCGATGCTCTGCTGGTCGACCTCGGTTTCGTCCTCGACGACGGGGGCTGGCATCGTGGTCGATTTTGCCGGCGCGGTAACGGTGTTGACGGTTTCCACCTGCTGCCCTTGCGGCGGTTGCGCGCCGAAGTGCGTGACCCCCTGGGCGTCTACCCACTTGTATACCTGGGCAGCCATGACGTTGCCGCAAAGCGCCAGTACCAAGCCGCCCGCAAGAAACATGAATCGCATGTCGTTACCTTCATTGGAATCGGAAACCGGCAGTCACTATACCCAAAAGCCGGAGCGCCGCTTCTGCACCCTGTCACAGCTCAACGCTGCCCAAACACAACGGCGAGCTTGACTTGCTGGTGCTGAATCCGAACAATTCGAGGCTTGCTGTCCTGAGTCGCCTCGCCGCAAGCGATACCGGCTCAGTCTAGACAGACATGAGGTGCTACCCGCGCCGACCTGCATCACCCGCAACGCGTTACCTCGCGCTGGGTGGAGAGCCCGCGACACCAGGGTCTCTTCCAATACTGGCTCAGTCAGTGGCTGACGTAGTCGGCGACCACCGTCGCTCATGCCCTGCTGGCAGTAAACCTATTTCTGGCGGCTCCGACTTGGAATCGCTATCTGGCGTTTCAGAGGTGAACAACGTGGAACTCTTATCCGGCGCTGAAATGGTCGTCCGCTCCCTGCGTGACGAAGGCGTTAAGTACATCTACGGGTACCCGGGCGGTGCCGTTCTGCATATCTACGATGCGCTTTTCAAGGAAAAGGCCATCGAACACATCCTGGTTCGTCACGAGCAGGCCGCCACGCACATGGCCGATGGCTATGCGCGCGCGACCGGCAAGGCCGGCGTGGTGCTGGTGACCTCCGGACCAGGGGCGACCAACGCCATCACCGGTATCGCCACCGCCTTCATGGACTCGATCCCGATGGTGGTCATCTCCGGCCAGGTGCCCAGCACCATGGTCGGCACCGATGCCTTCCAGGAAACCGACATGATCGGTATCTCCCGGCCCATCGTGAAGCACAGCTTCATGATCAAGCATCCTTCGGAAATCCCCGAAGTGATGAAAAAGGCGTTCTATCTCGCCGAATCCGGGCGTCCAGGGCCGGTTGTCATCGACATTCCGAAGGACATGACCAACCCGGCCGAGAAGTTCGAGTACGTCTATCCGAAGAAGGCCAAGCTGCGTTCGTACAGTCCGGCCGTGCGTGGACATTCGGGCCAGATTCGCAAAGCGGCGGAACTGCTGCTGGGAGCCAAGCGGCCCATCATCTACGCCGGTGGCGGCGTGATCCTGGGCAAGGCCTCGGCGCAATTGACCGAGCTGGCGAAGATGCTCAACCTGCCGGTGACCAACACCCTGATGGGCTTGGGTTGCTATCCGGGCGGTGACCGCCAGTTCGTCGGCATGCTCGGCATGCACGGCAGCTACACCGCCAACCTGGCTATGCACCATTCCGACGTGATCCTGGCGGTCGGTGCGCGCTTCGATGACCGCGTCATCAATGGTGCGGCGAAATTCTGCCCGAACGCCAAGATCATCCATATCGACATCGACCCGGCGTCGATCTCCAAGACCATCAAGGCCGACATTCCGATCGTCGGTCCGGTCGACAGTGTGCTGACCGAGATGGTCGCCATCGTCAAGGAAATCGGTCAGACGCCGAATGCCGAGACGGTCGCCAGCTGGTGGAAACAGATCGACGAGTGGCGCGGCAACCGCGGGCTGTTCCCCTACGACAAGGGCGATGGTTCGATCATCAAGCCTCAGGCCGCCATCGAGGTGCTTTGCGAAGTGACCAAGGGCGACGCCTATGTGGCCTCGGACGTCGGTCAACACCAGATGTTCGCCTGCCAGTACTACAAGTTCGACAAGCCCAACCGTTGGCTCAACTCGGGCGGCCTCGGCACCATGGGCTTTGGTCTGCCTGCAGCCATGGGCGTGAAGCTGAACTTCCCCGAAGCCGATGTCGCGGTGGTGACGGGTGAGGGCAGCATCCAGATGAACATCCAGGAGCTGTCCACCTGCCTGCAGTACGACCTGCCGGTGAAGATCATCAACCTCAACAACGGTGCGCTGGGAATGGTTCGCCAGTGGCAGGACATGGTGTACAACAGCCGCTATTCGCACTCCTACATGGAGTCGCTGCCAGACTTCGTCAAGCTGGCCGAGGCTTATGGTCACGTGGGAATGCGCATCACCGACCTCAAGGACCTCAAGCCGATGATGGAAGAGGCGTTCGCCATGAAGGATCGCCTGGTCTTCCTGGATATCGCGGTCGATACCGCTGAGCACGTCTATCCGATGCAGATCAAAGACGGTGCGATGCGCGACATGTGGCTGAGCAAGACGGAGCGGACCTGATCATGAGACACATCATTTCCCTGCTGATGGAAAACGAACCGGGTGCGCTGTCTCGTGTGGTCGGCCTGTTTTCGCAACGCAACTACAACATCGAAAGCCTCACCGTGGCGCCGACCGAAGACCCGACCCTGTCGCGTCTAACGCTGACCACGGTAGGCCACGAGGAGGTGATCGAGCAGATCACCAAAAACCTCAACAAGCTGGTTGAGGTGGTCAAGCTGGTCGACCTGTCGGAAAGCGCCCATATCGAGCGTGAACTGATGCTGATCAAGGTCAAGGCCACCGGTGCCCAGCGCGCCGAGGTCAAGCGCACCACCGATATCTTCCGCGGGCAGATCGTCGACGTGACCACCAGCGTCTATACGATTCAGTTGGCCGGAACCAGTGACAAGCTGGACAGTTTCATCCAGGCCGTTGGCACTGCTTCGATCCTGGAGGTTGTGCGCAGTGGCGTCACCGGGATTTCCCGCGGTGACAAGGTGCTGAGTATCTAACGGCTGGCGGACGCGTCGTCTCTCCAGTCAGTAACGTTTTATCGAATGGCCCACGAGGCCGGCAACAGGGGTAATTCATGAAGGTTTCTTACGATAAAGACTGCGACCTCTCCATCATTCAGGGCAAGAAGGTCGCCATCATCGGTTACGGCTCCCAGGGCCACGCGCACGCGTGCAACCTGAAGGATTCCGGCGTCGACGTCACCGTCGGCCTGCGCCCGGGCTCGTCGTCCATTGCCAAGGCCGAGGCCCATGGCCTGAAGGTCAGCGACGTGCCGGCCGCTGTTGCCGCTGCCGACCTGGTGATGATCCTGACCCCGGACGAGTTCCAGGGCCGCCTGTACAAGGACGAAATCGAGCCGAACCTGAAGCAGGGCGCTACTCTGGCCTTCGCCCACGGCTTCTCGATCCATTACAACCAGGTCGTGCCCCGTGCCGATCTGGACGTGATCATGATTGCTCCCAAGGCGCCGGGCCACACTGTGCGTTCCGAGTTCGTCAAGGGCGGCGGCATCCCTGACCTGATCGCGATCTACCAGGACGCTTCCGGCAATGCCCGCAACGTCGCGCTGTCCTACGCCTGTGGTGTCGGCGGTGGCCGTACCGGCATCATCGAAACCACCTTCAAGGACGAAACCGAAACCGACCTGTTCGGCGAGCAGGCTGTTCTCTGTGGCGGTTGCGTCGAGCTGGTCAAGGCCGGCTTCGAAACTCTGGTCGAAGCTGGCTACGCGCCGGAAATGGCCTACTTCGAGTGCCTGCACGAGCTGAAGTTGATCGTCGATCTGATGTTCGAAGGCGGCATCGCCAACATGAACTACTCGATCTCCAACAACGCCGAGTACGGCGAGTACGTGACCGGTCCTGAGGTGATCAACGCCGAGTCCCGTGCCGCCATGCGTAATGCCCTGAAGCGCATTCAGGACGGCGAGTACGCCAAGATGTTCATCACCGAGGGCGCTGCCAACTATCCGTCCATGACTGCCTACCGTCGCAACAACGCGGCGCACGGTATCGAAGTGGTCGGCGAGAAGCTGCGTGCAATGATGCCTTGGATCGCGGCGAACAAGATCGTCGACAAGAGCAAGAACTGATCGTTCTACTGCTCAAGAAAACGCGGCTTCGGCCGCGTTTTTTCGTTCGGCCTGCCAGGCTTCTGGTATAAAACCCGGCTTTGGCCAGGCTGAACCCCAAGTCTCCAGGACTGGTCGAAATCTATCCGTAACCTGTTGTAGAAGGTGAATGCGCATGAGTGGACAACCCGAAGAGCCGAACAAGCCAGTCGAGCCAGAAAGCATTCTGCCGATCGACGAGCATGTCGAGGAGACCCAAGAGCCTGATGGGCGCAAGGTTCGTCATCGTGGCATCTATCTGCTGCCCAATCTGTTCACCACCGCCAACCTTTTTGCTGGTTTTTTTTCGATCATCACCGCGATTAACGGCAACTTCTACGTGGCCGCCGCCACGGTGTTCGTCGCTATGGTGCTCGATAGTCTGGATGGGCGCGTGGCTCGTCTCACCAATACCCAAAGCGCATTTGGTGCCGAGTACGATTCGCTGTCGGACATGGTTGCCTTTGGTCTGGCCCCCGCAGTGCTGGCGTACGAGTGGGCATTGTCCGAACTGGGTAATGTTGGTCTCACCGTTGCCTTCATATATGTCGCTTGCGCCGCTCTGCGTCTGGCGCGTTTCAATACGCAGATCGGTAAGGTGGATAAGCGGTGGTTCATTGGTCTGGCTAGCCCGGCTGCAGCGGGGGTAGTCGCCGGCTGGGTCTGGGCTGTCTGGGCACTGGATGAGGTTGGTATTCGCGGAGTCGATCTGCCGCTCATATTGGTCATGCTGTTCGCGCTGATGGTCGCAGCCGCAGGTTTGTTGATGGTCAGCAATATCAAGTACTACAGCTTCAAGGATCTCGATTTGAAAGGGCGCGTACCTTTCGTCGCTATCCTGATAGTAGTGCTCGTGTTCGCTGTCGTGTTCAGTGATCCGCCCCGCATTCTGCTGTTGATCTTCCTGGCGTATGCGGCGTCCGGTCCTGTGCAGTACCTGATGCAGTTGCGCCGCCGCAAGCGTGTCGAGGGTTGATTTTCAACTCGGCTGCGCGTATTGCTCCATCGGAGTCAGTACGCGGAGCAACCCATGCTTATCAAGATTCCCGCCTCCGGCGAGTGTCGTGAGTCAGAGGTAACGGCCGAGGCTGCTTATTTGAGCCGTCGGCAGATTCTTGGTGGGGCGATGCTTTCGGGGGCTGCCGCCGGACTGCCAGCTCTCGCTAAAGCTTCCGAGCGTTATCCTGGCGTTACACCGGCGCCCGCGCCGAATTGGTTCACCGACAAGCTTGCCAACGCCCGTTGGCAGGCAGTGGCCCCAGACGGCGAAGCCATCACGCCATTCGCGGACGCTTCCCAGTACAACAACTTCTACGAATTTGGCCCCAACAAGGGTGATCCGGCGCGTCATGCTTCGGCTTTGAAAGTGGAGCCTTGGTCGGTGTTGATCGACGGTGAAGTCGATCAGCCTGGGCGTTACGCTCTTGAGGAACTGTGCTCGGAAGGCCGACTCGAGGAACGCATCTATCGGCTTCGCTGTGTTGAAGCCTGGTCAATGGTCATTCCGTGGCTGGGATTTCCTTTGGCCGATCTGATTCGCAAGGCCCAACCGAATTCCTCTGCGAAGTTCATTCGTTTCGAAACGGCGTACCGGTCGGAGGAAATGCGCGGAACCCGCTCCGGGTTTGGGCTGATCGATTGGCCCTATGTCGAAGGGTTGCGAATGGATGAGGCCATGCATCCGCTAACGTTGCTTGCAGTCGGGATGTATGGCCGTACGCTACCTAACCAGAATGGGGCGCCGCTGAGGCTGGTGGTCCCTTGGAAGTACGGCTTCAAGAGCATCAAGTCGATTGTACGCATCAGCTTCGTGCGCGAGCAGCCGATTACGACCTGGCAATCGATGGCGCCGCAGGAATATGGGTTCTACGCCAACGTTAACCCGAAGGTTTCGCATCCGCGATGGTCGCAAGCTCGTGAGCGCCGGCTCCCAGGAAGCCTGTTCAGCACAAACCTCCGGGACACCCAACTGTTCAACGGCTACGCGGAGCAAGTCGCGGGGTTATATAGCTCGATGGATCTCAGTAAGGACTATTGATGCGCTACCCCGTGTGGCGGCCGGCGGTTTTCGCCTGCGCCGCGAGCTTGCCGTTGTATTGGCTGTATCTGGGCTGGCAGTTCGCGCTTGGTCCTGACCCAGGCAAGGTGCTGGTCGATAATCTCGGTGAGGGTGCGCTGGTTTTGCTGCTTCTGACGCTTTCGATGACTCCGATGCAACGGCTGACTGAATGGGGTGGCTGGCTTGCCGTCCGACGTCAGCTCGGACTGTGGTGTTTCACCTATGCACTGCTGCACCTGAGTGGTTATCTATACTTCTTATTGGGTGGCGAGTTTTCTCGTTTGGGCGAGGAATTGCGCGAACGCCCCTATGTTCTGGTCGGTGGACTAGGGTTTGTCGGACTGACCGTCTTGGCGATGACATCATCCCGGTGGAGCATGCGTCGGCTTGGTAAGCGCTGGAAGAAAGTGCATAGGTTGGTTTATCTCATTGCCATTCTTGCGTTACTGCATATGCTCTGGGTCGTTCGAGCGGACGCGGCCCGTTGGTTTCTCTATGCGGGTATTGCAATGGCGCTGTTCTTCTTGCGTGTTCCAGTGGTGACTAAGACTCTCGCTTCAGTACGCAGCCGAAAAGGTAGGGGTGAATAAAACTGAAATAAACGGTTGACGTTGATTTTCAGGCTCCTATAATGCGCACCACTTCCGGCGCAGTCCTTAAGCAAAACCTCTTGTAAATCAAAAGGTTAGCGAAATAAAGGGTTGCACGGGTGGCGGATTCGAGTAGAATGCGCCGGGCTGGCAGGGTGGTGGTTGAATCCTGTTGGCGGCTTCGGTCGGGTTGATCGGAAGCGGTTGAAAGAGGTGGTTGACAGCGGTTTTGAACGCTGTATGATTCGCCTCCCGCTGATGAGAGATGCAAGTTGATCTGAAGCGCAAGCGGTTGAGAAGAAAGAAAAACTTCTTCAAAAACAGCTTGACAGGTAACAAGGCTGCTGTAGAATGCGCGGCCTCGGTTGAGACGAAAGACTTGATCGAAACGCTCTTTAACAACTGAATCAATTCGAAGTCCTTGCCGAAGAAGCGGGAGTCGCTACGACAGTAACGGGCGATGCCATGATTTTGGGAAATCGACTTATGGTCCAGCGGGCCATTTCCAACCTGCTATCCAACGCGCTGCGGCATTCGAATACTGGCAGCACGGTCGAACTTAAGATCCTTGAGGAGGACGTAGACATCGTCTCGCTGGCTGTCACCAATCATGGCGCGACTATCGAATCAGATCATCTCCCACATCTGTTCGACCGCTTTTACCGCGTTAACGGCATACAACCTCGCGGGGCAGGCTTGGGGCTAGCAATTGTTCATTCAGTGATGAGGCTTCACAAAGGCCACGTGGCCGTCGCCAGCAAAGACGGTCGGACCACATTCGAACTCACCTTTCCTCGGCACGCCTGATTCAAAGTGATACGGCATGGAGACGAACGTCACTGCGAAAGGTACTGTCAAACTACGCGACGAGCGACTATCTAAAGTGGATCTCGGCTTGGTATCCACTCCCACGAGCCCAACGCCATACATGTAATGCATGCGTCTGGCGAGAATTCACAGCCTCAACTTCCGCCTATCGTGCAAGTTGCCGACGGGGGAGTTGCGCTGACCGACATGTCGTCGATGCACAGACTATGAACGGCATCCCGACTGGGTCGCAAAAGGTGAACATGGCCATGGACCAGAAGTTGGCGGGCCAGACCGTTAATGCCACCAGCATGGTCAAGTATGATTATAAGCGCGACCGTCACCTGCTCACGGTCAGGCCTAATCGAAGCGTAGGGTGGTCTACAATAATGATGAGTTTTCAAATAGGGTCGGATCAGCAAAAAGCGAGGGTTAATTACGCCTTTGTAATGCAAAGATCATCTTCTGGTAAGGGTCAAACCTATAATATAAATTATCAACTAACCAAGAGGTGTAATAATGAGCCGCCCTGCTAAAGTAATTCTACCGTTCTTTTTCGCTTTTGCTTCTTCGCTCGCAGTGGCAGAAGGCGGGGGGGAACTAACAATGCAGCGCGTTGACAGTGCGTCAGTAACAAAGCCCACTCTAAAAATGCTTTTAAAAGAAGGTAAAGTGCTGAGTATAGCACCCGCAGGAATGACCGGTACGACCGGAATGATTCAGAACTATGGAGCTAACGGAAAAGTTCAAACGTACGAGATGAAGATTAAGTCTCCTGATGGGAATATCCATACGGTCGAGTTTTTGAGCGCCCCGGTTGGTGTAAACAACGGCTAACGGGCCAGTAAGTTCCCAACACCATTCATTTAGTGCATGCGTTCTCGCTAATGCCGGCGAGAATGCCGCAAGCCTCAACTTCCCGCCCATCGTTGCAATTAGCCCGCAGTGAAACGAGTTGTCGTTCGAGTGACTGCCGGGCGGTTATCTGCGACCTGACTTGAGAAATGTGTTCATCGAGCAAGGCATTAAGGAAACCCTGAAGAAGACTTCCTGAATCTGGTGAAATACGCCGATCCCGTTGCCCGAGTTTCCCGATGAAGCAGATGACCTTCGCCGACGCCGAGTACGCCGACAAGCGCAAGCAGACCCGCAAGGAATTGTTCCTGATCGAGATGGACCAGGTGGTGCCGTGGAAGGGCTTGATTGCCTTGATCGAGCCGCACTACCCGAAGGGCGAAGGTGGTCGTCCGGCCTACCCGCTGCTGGCGATGCTGCGTGTGCACCTGATGCAGAACTGGTTCGGCTACAGCGATCCAGCGATGGAGGAAGCGTTGTACGAGACCACCATCCTGCGCCAGTTCGCCGGCCTGAGCCTGGAGCGCATTCCCGACGAAACCACCACCCTCAACTTCCGCCGCCTGCTGGAGAAACACGAGTTGGCGGCTGGGATTCTGGCGGTGATCAATGGCTACCTGGGTGACCGGGGTCTGTCGCTGCGCCAGGGCACCATCGTCGATGCCACGCTGATCCACGCACCCAGTTCGACCAAGAACAAGGACGGTAAGCGTGACCCGGAGATGCATCAAACGAAGAAGGGCAACCAGTATTACTTCGGCGCTAAAGCGCACATCGGTGCCGACGAAGAATCGGGCTCCTGCCGTATTCGCCCGAGTTCTTCATCGCTTATGTCGCGCACTTGGCGTTCGACTTTGTACGGCCCAGCGATAGCGTGCAGCGCCTGTACGGCCAGTTGGCTTTTGTTCGCCTCGTGCAAGTCGAAGAACTTGCGCCGGGCGTGGACCATGCCGCCAATTAAGGTGATGCCCTGCTCCTGTAGTCAGCAAAGTCGCCGCAGGCCAGCTTGCCATTCCACTGACCAAGTGATTGCGTGCTTGCTCACCGGCACGGCTGGGGCTGAAGTCGTACACCACGGCCTTCAGATCGGCAAAGGCCGTGGTGCGGTAGGTCCAGACGTAAGCCCGATGGGATTTCTTCTCGCCCCGGGGCGAGCATTTGCACCGCTGTTTCACCATGGATCACGCGGTGACGGTAAGGCGCTTCACCCGCCATAGTCAGCTCCGCCAGGCAGCACCGATCACCATGCGTTACTACAACACATTCCTTTCTTGTGTAGCTATTGATCAAATGTCAGAAATAAGATCTTATATCTGACATTACAAACCGAGATTCGATATGCCATCAATTCCGAGTGCGATCCGGGAACGCAGCCAGTCGTTGAGAAATGGAGGCGTGCTCGCTCCTAAAGAGTTTCTCCATCTGGGAAGCCGCGCTGCGGTCGACCAAGCGTTTTGCCGACTAGTTAAAGCCGGAAATTTGATACGAGTGGCACGCGGAATCTATGCACTTCCTTTATCGATCAAAAGCCGACGCCGCGCTCCGTCTGCTGAGTCAGTGGCAAAATCGATCGCATCGTGGAAAAAGCAAGCCATCGCGCCTACAGGGCAATGTGCTGCGAATTCGCTTGGCCTAGCTCTGACTAGCCCCGTAAAGGAGGTACTACTTACCACCGGTCGCAGTATGAAAGTGGTCGCTGGAGACCAAACGGTCGACCTCCAGCGGGCTCCCTACTGGATGCTTTCGCTTGGTAACAGCCTTGCTGGCGATGCCGTCAGAGCGCTCGCTTGGATAGGTCGCGACCGAGCAGATGGGGCAGCAGTAGCGCTTAGGAAGCGTTTGCCCAGTAACGAATGGAGCAAATTGAGTTCTGTGCGCGCGAGCCTTCCTAGCTGGATGGCTACTGCCATTGGAAGAGCAACTCTGGATAACCACACGCGAAGGCTGAATTGATAACCGGTGGGCACCACAAAATACCAACCATCTTCCGTCTGAAAGAGTCTCAAACGGTTAAAGTATCGTTGAGCAAAAGGTAGAAACTCATGGCTAGCGGCGAACACTTGAAAGCGCTACTGCGCTCGCACATCAAAGGCGACGATTCGCATTTTTTAGCCGTAGCCATGCAACTGGCAGCTCATGAGGCTAAACAGGGGCATGGAAAGCTAGCAGAGGATCTGCGAGCACTAATCGACTCGGCCAAGAAAAACCGCTTGCCTACTGGGATGCCGGTGCCGATAGGCCAGCCTCGGGGCGAGCTGAGCAGCTTACTTAGCGCTGCGCTTCCCAAAACTCGTCTTTCTGAAATGGTCTTGGATGAGGTGACCCATTCCCGCCTGGAAAGGATCATGAGCGAGCAGCGCAACTTTGAAAAAATTCGTGCTCACGGTCTGTCTCCACGCCGTAAGCTGCTCTTAGTCGGCCCGCCCGGTACCGGAAAATCGATGACGGCTTCAGCCCTTGCTGGGGAGTTGGGTATTCCCCTGTATATCGTTCGGTTCGACAGCTTGATAACAAAGTTCATGGGAGAAACAGCGGCAAAGCTGCGTCAGGTATTCGATGCAATACGCGACACCCGGGGTATCTACTTTTTCGATGAGTTCGACGCTATCGGATCCCAGCGCGGCCTTCAGAACGATGTAGGTGAAATGCGCCGCGTGCTGAATAGCTTCCTTCAAATGATTGAGCAAGATCAGTCGAACAGTCTAATCATCGCTGCAACCAATCACCCCGAGATTCTCGACTACGCCCTGTTCCGTCGATTCGACGATGTTATTGAGTATGGCCTGCCCAACCAGGAACAAATCCAAGCTGTGCTGAAGAACCGACTCGCGAATTTCTCGAAGTCGATAAAAAGCTGGGGTAAGCTCTGCACCACCGCAGAAGGCCTCAGCTATGCCGAATTGGCGAGAGCCGCGGACGACGCAATCAAGGATGCGATCATTCAGGATCGAACCGAGGTGGCAATCAAGGACGTGGAGAGGCACCTTACGGAGCGAAAGGCGTTCCACGGGAGACAGCGCTCCTAATGTAGTAGAGCATCTCAATGACGGAACCAACCAAAGGTCAACGGCCCCATTTTCACCTCCAGGGACAAGGGCTAGCGGAACGCTTCCAGTCCACAGCATCGGCAAAACGAGAACCTCGCTACCCCTCACCAGATCGAATAACGCATGGTGCTAGGCTTCTCAGCCAGCTCAAGCGTGCAAGCCAAGAGATGGCAGAGGCGGTAAGGCTTCAGCGCCAAACTGTTGAAACGCAGCTTAGGCCAGAAGGTGGATTTGGCCTGCAGATCGAATTTAGGAGTGAGCCAGGCTACGCTCTCGCCTTCGAAGGCCTCGCCCGCGGGGCACAGCGCATTGAGCTCCTGAACCTACGACGTGACCCAGCCACGAATACGGAACTCGCGACCGTTTTTGTTCCGGATGGGCAGTTAAAAGCCTTTGAAAACCTTGTTCATCAGTACCTGGAAGCGGCCACAGCGAAAGGCATTCCGCGCAATGCACCGCTTCTGAATCCGATCCAAGAAATCAAAACCGCAGCGTTTAACGCCTTGTGGACCGACGACCCTGCGGTATTGCCGCCCAACGAAGCGGAGACCATATGGTGGGAGTTTTGGCTCCCAATTCGAGATAGTCGAGAAGCGGTGCTTAACCGCTTTAGGTCGATTGCAGAAGCATGCGGTTTCGAGACCTCCGATAAGGAGCTGAGATTTCCCGAGCGGACAGTTCTTAACGTCTATGCCTCTCGCGGAGCTATCACTCAAACGCTATCGCTGCTCAATGAGGTCGCCGAGATTCGTAGGGCAAAGGATACTGCCGAATTCTTTGATGCCATGTCGCCACCGGAACAGAGAGAGTGGGTCGAGGATTTGCTTGAGCGGACGATTCCCGCTGAAGATGGCAGTATTCGTATCTGCTTGTTGGATACAGGCGTCAACCGGGGCCACCCACTTCTTGCGCAGCACATTGATGAAGATGACCTCTATACCGTCAACAGCAACTGGGGGCTTGCAGATGTGGCTGGCCACGGTACAGGGCTGGCCGGTATCGCTTTATACGGCGACCTTTTCGACCCGCTCGCCAGCCAAGCACCTGTCGCGGTTAGTCACCGCTTGGAATCGGTGAAGCTGCTCCCCACCGGCCAGCATAATAAAAAGGAGCCCTACGGCTCGCTGACGATTGATGCCATTACCCAGCCAGATACATCCAAACCGGAAGTACGCCGTGTCTTCAGCATGGCGATCACCAGCCTCGATGATCGTGATCGCGGCCGCCCCTCGGCGTGGTCTTCAGCTATCGACGAACTCGCGTGTGATGTTCTGGGCGAGAGAGCCAATCCTAGACTGATCGTCCTATCAGCAGGTAATGCCGATAAAAACCAGGCGATTCACTACCCTAACAGCGTCACCACTGACGGTATTAACGACCCGGCGCAGGCGTGGAACGCCCTTTGCGTCGGAGCCTATACCACAAAGGTTACGATTGATCCCCCAAACTCTGGCCTGTTGCCAGTCGCGGCAGTTGGCAGTTTGAGCCCCTACAGTACAACTTCAGGGACCTGGACCAACACAGCTTGGCCGCTGAAGCCAGATGTAGTTTTCGAAGGGGGCAACCTAGCTACAGATGGGCAATACGCCTACACCGAACCTTGTCTGTCGCTACTAACCACCTCCAATGAACCCCAACGACGGCTGCTGTCAACCACCTGTGCAACTAGCGCAGCCTCAGCACTGGCTGCACGTATGGCAGCCCAGATATCAACGAGCTACCCGCAGTTCTGGCCTGAGACAGTAAGAGCCCTCATCGTGCATTCTGCTGAATGGCCTAATCGAATGCTGCAGGACTTCCTCGCTGGCGATTCAAAAGCCAACTATGAAAATCTGGTAAAACACTGCGGCTTTGGTGTGCCTGATATAGGGCGCGCTCTATATAGCGCCGGCGACTCCTTAACAATGATCGCCGAGGACCAGCTGAGGCCTTTTGCGAGGCAAGGCTCTAAACCTCCCACCGCGCGAGACATGCATCTACATCTACTTCCTTGGCCTCGTCAGGAATTGCTCAACCTCGGCAACGTCGATGTAGAGATGCGGGTAACCCTTTCCTACTTCATTGAACCAAACCCCGGCATCGCCGAGCGCGGCATTAAAGGCCGCTATCGCTACGAGTCGCATGGCCTTCGATTTGACGTAAGTCGCCCTAATGAAGACAAGGACCAGTTCCGGCAACGGATCAACAAGCGTGCTCGGGATGAGGAGGACGGTGCCTATCAGGGAGGCGGTTCAGATCCATGTTGGCTGCTTGGCACCCAAACTAGGCATCGCGGTTCACTTCATTCGGACATATGGCGGGGTACTGCTGCTGACCTAGCAGGCCGCGGCATGCTCGGCATTTATCCCGCCTTGGGCTGGTGGAAAACTTTGGTCAAGCATCAGCGTTACGACGATACCGTAAGGTACAGCCTAGTGGTATCGATCAAGACACAGCAAACCAGCGTTGACCTTTATGCTGCGGTCGAGCAAGTGATAGAGGCCCAAACGGCGATTTACGTTTGACCATGCCTCGCTCGGTCCGGCTAAGAGTCTAGTAACTATCACCGAGTCGTGAGTAACGCCTTTATTTAAAAGCTAGGTCGACTCGATGAACGTAATTATAGTAACAGTATGGCTTGTCGTAGCGTATGCACATTGGCCGTCCCTGACCAACACATTAAATTATCCATGCTGAACTTTTTAGGCTGTTCTCTGATCACGCTGGGCAACCGACGGGAGACTTGTGTATGGAAACCATGTTACGTTTAGCTTGAACTTATATGGGAAGCGGGAGTTGTAACAGTGCAGCACAAGATTCCATTTTTTCCACCTTCACTTCCCGATGAAACACTACACTCAAGAGTTTCTCGCTACCATTTTCTATCAGGCAACAAAACACAACCTCTGACTTTCCGAGATGCTTTCGGCGCTGCCCCATTTCCTTTGGACGTTGTTGTTCCGAAGAAGATATCTCAGCTAGCTGAACGGCTCCCAGGGGAAGCTGAAGACAACCTTAAACGGTTACTACATACCAATACGCTTCTGCCATTGTTTACATCATTTCTTGGAACCGTGAACTCTCACAAAAAACTTAGCCAAGATACTTCGACAACAGCGCTGTCACGAATTCCTCAGCGCGTGGTCGGCGTACACGGCACAGCTAAACTTTGCATTGCATGCTGCGAGAGCGACGAATATGAGTTTGGCTCCAGCTATTGGCATAGAGCTCACCAGATACCAGGAGTTTCCAGTTGCTGGAAGCACCGTGAAACTCTGATAAGTTCATGTCAATTTTGTTCAAAGCCGTTCTATACGAAAAATCGAATTCTAACAATGCCGTGGTTACCCTGTGAGTGTGGCTGGTCAGTTAGTGCAAACACGTGCGATAAACCCGCTCCCCTACTTGAGAACGAATTTGCAATTTTTTGCAAAGAGCTGTTGCACGGAGACGTTCCAAGTATCTCGCAAGAATCCCTTGCGCATGCGTACAGAACACAAGCCTCCGTGCTAGGGCTAAGAGCTGGCAGTCTAGTTTCACAGGCATCATTATTCAACGGTATAGTCGAGACCTTCGGAGACGAATTCCTCTGTCAAGCGGACGCTGCATACGCTGCCAAGAAGACAAAAACGTGGATTCGCCTTTCTACAATAGATGATCAATTAGATATGCCTGTAACACGGCATTTGATACTAAGCTTTTTCCTATTTAGGGATTTTAACTTCTTTAAGAGCACCCTGCAAAATCAACAGAGCGTGCCTTTCGTAAGAGCCCGCAGGACAGATTCAAAGCAGCTCAAATCAACGGAAAGTAAATGCTCAGTTTACAGGACTAAGATACAGCAGATTGTAAACCGTTGGCCGGATTCAACATTAGAAGACTGCTGGAAGAACTCATTGAAGGCAACATCATGGCTATTTAAACACGACCGTAGTTGGTTACTCTCCTATTTATCTGGAACGACGCAGCCCGATACTAGTTTAGTCGATATAAAATATGCAAAGACCATCGAGGACGGAATTGAGGGTCTTTACGCGCTCTCGTCTAAACCTAAGAGAGTAAATATCGGCAATATCCTTTCTCTTCTACCTAAAAAGTTGCCAGGTGGGCAAGATAGAGAAAAACTTTATCCTGAAGTGTCAAAAAAAATCAAAGAGCACTATGAATCCCTTTGGCACTTCCATGTCCGGCGGATGATATGGGGAATACACGAACTCAAAAGGCTTGACCTTAAACCATCTATTGTTAATTTGAGTGACTTGATAAAAATCAATAGAATAAGCTGCAATTCAATTCTCAGCCACTTTGGCTGGAACATCGAAGTAATGGTGAATCAAAAATTCAGCCTAGTAGATGAGATGAACAGACTTTCGATCACGCGCCAATGGTCTGGCCCTATAACAGTCGATGCAGGCTATGCCGGCCGAGCTTACCAAAAAGCTCGTATGGCTAAATTAGACTAGCTCCATGTGGCTAAGCTTCGTTGATCAATTTCATAAGATACGAAGCTGCATTACCCTCTGGCGGACGAATCGCTGCGAACCTCAATAAAGTCGCAGCCCCGAAAATTGCATTACGTGCACGTAGTTCTTTAGCAGCCCATTCTATTCTTCGGTGATGAAATTGATCGAGCGTTTCACAGGTTGCCTTAAGCTCTAAGCTACAGATGGGTAACAGCAGCAATTTCTTCTCAAACAGTGTTGATGAATTCAGCTCACGCCCTATCAGCGCAACAGAGATCCGTAGTGGCTTACCTGGACGGGCTCTGAGGCTACTCACGCACTCTCGAATTCGAAGAGACAACTCTCTATCCAGACTTGGCCAGTCAATAACAGCGGTGCGCTTACGAGCAATCTTTCTAATGCACTGGACCTTTCCTTTCAACCAAACTCTATCGTTACGGTAAAGCCAAGCGTAATCGGTGCACGCGTGAGCTGCCGTGTTCCTCTCACGTTCCATAATAAAACGAAGACGGCGGTTTTCTCGGTCTCGCTCCACTCGCAACCCTGACAACATGTCTTTAAGATCGGTTTCCATCCTTAGAACTCTATACACCGACGCCAATGAAACACTGCAATCGGTAGCTACTTCAGAAAAGGCCTTACCTGAAACTAGCTGATCACGGATTTGCTGCCTGAGGGCTGGCAGTAGAATGGATGGGCGAGCACGAACATGTATTCCAAGCTGAACGGCATAGACGTGAAGCGTAGAGACGCTGACTCCTGTCACAGCTCCAATCTGGCGAAGTGAATGCCCTTCTGAGTACATTTCTTTGAGCGTGTGCGCTAAGCCACCAGTTTTGGCGGTCACTTTCGTCGCTATACTTTTCGACATAGGCATCTGGACAGAACGCTGGACAGCTAAATCATCGAAGTTCAGTTCAAGCGCATCCGCAAGAAGCAAATAATGTAGCGGATGATGGGCGCCTCTTGGCTTTCGCAGTAACTTGAGGACCCAAGAAGGAGCTTGTTTTGCGCGCACTGGGCACAGTCGTGAAAATTCCCCGGCGCTGGGCAACCCTTTGAAGTAGATCGACAACATGTCAGCCAACGGCGTCAGCCGAAGCCTGCCAGTGGAACTCACGAGCGCATGAGCCTGTGCCCCTCGTAGCAAGTTTTGCTGGAGCACGTGATGTTGCAGCGGGTCACAATCTCGATCGAGCGCAGACCAAGAAAGAGCCGCGAGACGGTATAGCCTGTCTCTCTGAATGGCACTGACTTCCAGTGCTAGGGCGTGAGCATCTAAATTATCGTCAGTCGGCAGGAAGCACCGTGTAGCTTTGTCCCGGATCCAAACCGGTTCGATGATCGAGAGGGGCTGTACGTGATGGGGGCATATCCAAACCCCTGGAAGCTGATGTACGCGATGCCAGTAGGCTTGACCATGTTTCTGATCATCCTCAGCAAGACACACCGGGCAGAATCTAACCCGAACGTATCGCTCTAGAGAGCTTGCAATGAGTCCAAGCCGCATTTTCAACCCTTGACCGTTCCAGCTTTCCATTTGGCGGCGCGTCATCACTAGCTGCTCTGGCGACATAAATGGTTGGAAGTACGGCAGCAGAGTATGTCGTGAAATAAGAGCGTTTGTGTCCAACCCAGTAACCGGCTTCAAAAGCCTTTCCGATTCTTTTAAATGGCAAGGGAAGCTTGTGTTCCGGGTAAAGGTATAGCTGTGCTCAACGTTGCTGAATGCTTGGCGGACTGAAGCAAACCCGGTCAGCCGGCAGTAACGACTCAACAGGCTGTGAAGTGTTTCGTCTGGGAAGGGAGATAAGAAAAAACCTGGCCCAGTATCCATCTCCCACCTCAATCCTACCTATCGCTGTAGGCGTCACAGAACTCAAACGTCTGCTCGCATAGCCAGCCCTCTTTCCGCAATTGCTCAAGGGGGTTTTCACTATTGGCTATCTCAGACAGTTCTGCGGATTCTTGGGAGGACGCCGTGGCAAGTTTTGGGGCAGGCGCCTTCGGTACGCCCTGCGCTTTCGGCGTTGATGCTGGACTAATGCTACTCAGTAGCGAATAACGTTTCGACAAGTCGTCTGAACTCAGCAGCATCATGCCCTCAAGTTGGGCATCAATTGGCAATAGGTCTTCAAACCGTCCTAACTGCCTAGTGTCCCGAGCGGGTAGTTCGTTTATTTAACAACATATCGATATACTGGCGCGACTCCAAAGCCACTGATTAATAACCCACATGGCCAAACCCGCCGCCTGCTTTGTCTTAACGCCGTCCGA
>NZ_PISM01000010.1 GCF_002929225.1 Stutzerimonas kunmingensis
CCCGCCGCGTCAGGATAGTTGTCGTGTGAGTTGATTCGATGAGTCTTGGTCGGTGGGCGGAAGTGAGAGCCGTGTGGCGCGTTATTCGATAGAGCATCGGGAGTGGGTGGTGCGGCAGATGATGCCGCCCTTGAACCGGACGGTGCCGGAGCTGGTGGAAGCGACAGGCATTACTGATGCCACCCTGTATGCTTGGCGCAAACAGGCCAGAGCAGCGGGAGCAGTGGTGCCGGGAGATGGACAGCAGGCCGACCAGTGGTCGAGCCAGGACAAGTTTCGGGTGGTGCTGGAAAGCGCCAGCCTCAATGCGGCTGAGCTGGCGGAGTACTGCCGGCGCAAAGGCCTGTATGTCGAGCAGATCAACGCCTGGCGCGAAGCCTGCGAGCAGGCCAACAGCCTGGCTCAGCCGAGCAAGACCCGGCGCGAACGCGAAGAGGAAAAGGCCGCGAAGAAGCGCATCAAGCAGCTGGAGCGTGAACTGCGGCGCAAGGATGCGGCGCTGGCAGAAACCGCGGCTCTGCTGGTGTTGCGAAAAAAAGCCGAGGCGCTCTGGGGGAAGGACGAGGACGAATGATCAGCGCCCCGGATCGCCGTGAAACGCTGCAGTTGATCGAGGACGCCGTGGCGGCGGGAGCGCGGCGGGCGCAGGCCTGCGCCGAACTGGGCCTGTCGCTGCGCAGCCTACAGCGCTGGCAGCACTGCCCGGAGGATCGGCGTCCTTCGGCACAACGAGCTGAGCCGGCCAACAAGCTGACCCCGCAAGAGCGCCGCCGCGTGCTGGAGGTCGCCAACCAGCCCGAGTTTGCCAGCCTGCCGCCGCAGCAGATCGTGGCGCGGCTGGCCGATCAGGGCACCTGGCTGGCCTCGGAGTCGACCTTTTACCGGTTGCTGAAGGACGCCGAACAGCAGCATCCGCGCGGCCGTAGCCGCCCACCGGTGAAACGAGCGCTGACGACCCATGTGGCCGACGGCCCGAACCAGCTGTGGTGCTGGGACATCACCTGGCTGCCGACCACGGTCAAGGGCCGTTACTTCTACTGGTACATGATCAAGGACGTCTACAGCCGGAAGCTGGTGGCCAACGAGGTGCATGAAAGTGAAAGCGCCGAGCAGGCCGCCCAGCTGCTACGCCAGGCCTGCCTACGTGAACAGCGGGCAGGCCAGCCGCTGGTACTGCACTCGGACAACGGCAGCGCGATGAAGGGCTCGACCATGCTGGCGGCCATGCAGAACCTGGGTGTGATGCCCTCGTTCAGCCGCCCGCGGGTGAGCAATGACAACGCCTATGCCGAGGCCTTGTTCCGCACGGCGAAGTACTGCCCGCTGTGGCCGGAGCGGCCCTTCGACACGCTGGAGCAGGCCAGGAACTGGGTGAACAGCTTCGTGGCCTGGTACAACCATGAACATCGCCACAGCGCCCTGAAGTTCGTGACCCCGACGCAGCGACATACTGGCCAGGCGGAAGAGTTGCTGCGCAAGCGTATCGAGCTGTACGAGGCGGCGCGTGCACGGCACCCGGAGCGCTGGAGCGGCAACATCAGGAACTGGGTGCTGGCACCAATCGTGTGCCTGAACCCGGAGCGGGAAGCGGTACTGCAGCAAACACCAAAGGCAGCGTGACACGCTCGCGCGACAACTACCTTGAAAATCGCCG
>NZ_PISM01000011.1 GCF_002929225.1 Stutzerimonas kunmingensis
TAGGGAAGGTCTGAAAAAGACTTCCTGATTTGGCAAAATCCCCCGACTTCACCTCGCCGAGTTTTCCCATGAAGCAGATGACCTTCGCCGACGCCGAGTACGCAGGCAAGCGCAAGCAGACCCGCAAAGAGCTGTTCCTGATCGAGATGGATCGAGTGGTGCCGTGGAAGGGTTTGATTGCGTTGATCGAGCCGCACTACCCGAAGGGTGAAGGCGGCCGTCCGGCCTATCCGTTGATGGCGATGCTGCGAGTACATCTGATGCAGAACTGGTTTGGCTACAGCGATCCGGCGATGGAAGAGGCGTTGTACGAGACGACCATCCTGCGCCAGTTTGCGGGCTTGAGCCTGGAGCGTATCCCTGACGAAACCACGATCCTCAACTTCCGTCGGTTGCTGGAAAAACACGAACTGGCCGCGGGAATCCTAGCGGTAATCAACGGCTATCTGGGTGACCGCGGCCTGTCGTTGCGCCAAGGCACCATCGTCGACGCGACGCTGATCAACGCGCCGAGCTCGACCAAGAACAAGGATGGCGAGCGTGACCCGGAGATGCACCAAACCAAGAAGGGCAACCAGTACTACTTCGGCATGAAGGCGCACATCGGCGTGGATGACGAGTCAGGGCTGGTGCACAGCGTGGTAGGCACTGCCGCCAACGTGGCGGACGTCACCCAGGTCGACAAGCTGCTGCATGGCGACGAGCAGAGGGTGGGCGGCGACGCGGGTTATACCGGCGTCGACAAACGTCCGGAGCACGCCGACCGGAAGGTCGTCTGGCAGATTGCCGCCCGTCGCAGCACCTACAAGAAGCTGGGCAAGCGCAGCGTGCTGTACAAGGCCAAGCGCAGGATCGAACAAGCCAAAGCTCAGGTGCGCGCGAAGGTCGAACATCCGTTTCGAGTGATCAAACGCCAGTTCGGCTATGTGAAGACGCGCTTCCGTGGTCTGGCGAAAAACACCGCTCAGTTGGTGACACTGTTCGCGCTGTCGAACCTGTGGATGGCGCGAAGACATTTGATGAGTGCAGGAGAGGTGCGCCTGTAATGCGGGGAATAGCCGCCGCGAGAAGCTCGCAGCGGCTAAAAACCAAGAAATGAGCGGGTGATCGGGCGGGTTTTGATCGATTTGCCGCTTTCAAAATCGGCAAGGGCTGAAGTCGGTCAAAAAACAGGCGGCTTTTTCAGACCTTCC
>NZ_PISM01000012.1 GCF_002929225.1 Stutzerimonas kunmingensis
CTAGTGGCCTGAGCGGTTAGTTCAATAATCTATTTTTCATCGCGCCAAGTTTAGCTTTGTGGACTGAGCTGATGATCGATTCAGCCGTTTTGTTCCATTTGAATGGCTTGGCGGAGAGCTCGTTGTGGGCCTCGATGAAGTGGCGAATAGCCGTCTTCAGGTCTGCCACGCTGGTAAAAGCGCCACGATACAGTGCTCGCCTTTCCAGTTGCGCGAACCAGCCTTCTACCGCGTTTAACCACGAAGCGCTGGTTGGCGTGAAGTGCAGCTTGAAACGCGGATGCTTCTCCAGCCACTGCTTGATGGCGGGGGTCTTGTGCGTCGAGCTGTTATCCAGGATCACATGCAAATCCAGTTCGGCGGGCGTGCTGCGGTCGATCTGTTGCAGGAACGCCAGAAACTCCTTGGCCCGGTGGCGCTGAGTGATTCGCCCGATGACCTTGCCCGTCAGGATGTCGAAAGCGGCATACAAGCTGGCAGTGCCGTGACGCTTGTAGTCGTGAGTACGCCGCTCAATCTGACCTGGGCGCAATGGCAACATCGGTTGGGTGCGGTCCAGCGCCTGGATCTGGGTTTTCTCATCTACCGATAGCACCAGAGCGTTATCCGGCGGGTTTAGGTAGAGCCCGACGACATCGACAACCTTGTCCGCAAAATGCGGGTCGTTGCTGACTTTGAACGTTTTCAGGCGATGCGGTTTGAGGTCGGAAGCGGCCCAGACCTGGCGAACCTGCCAAGTCGTGACGCCAGCATATTTGGCCATCAATCGGACGCTCCAATGCGTTGCTTCACGGGGAACGCGGCGGGTCGTTAGCGTGAGGATGTCGTTGACTTTCTGCGCGCTGAGCTTGCGTGGCTGGCCACTGCGAGGCAGGTCGTTCAGACCCTCAAGACCGGCCTCTAGATAGCGTTTGCGCCATTTGAACACCACCGGCGCGGAGACCAGAAGCTGCTCACTGACCTCTTTGGGCGTCACTCCGTCAGCCAATAGCAGCAGAATACGAGCACGCTGCACGAGACTCTGCGCCAGCGAGCCCATTCGTAACCAGCTTTGCAGGGTGGCGTGATCGGACGGCGTTAAGACAAAGCAGGCGGCGGGTTTGGCCATGTGGGTTATTAATCAGTGGCTTTGGAGTCGCGCCAGTATATCGATATGTTGTTAAATAAACGAACTACCCGCTCGGGACACTAG
>NZ_PISM01000013.1 GCF_002929225.1 Stutzerimonas kunmingensis
GAAGAGTTCAAAGAAGAAATAAAACGCTGTAATCTTAGGCTCAATATGCGAAAAAATGGAGACTGCGTTATAGGTCAAGAAAACGCTGAATGGCTAAATATTATGGACTTGAATAAATAAAAACATTTGGGTTAACTGGCTGATTTGCTCCCGCCAGTTCTACTTTAATTGAGTCTCCGGAGTTTCTGGTTGACAAAACGCCCAAAGTGTAGAGGAGGAAGTCTATATCAACGGATTATTTGGTTGATCCTTTTCAGCCTACTCTGTCAATTTTCCGTCTCCACTTTACGCCTGAGTCTTCATAGCGATGCTGACTAGGGATGACAGCGAGAGCTGGGCAAGCCTCAAAAAGATTCTGGATCATGTCCAATCTAAACGCCTGCACAACATTCCTCTTGTAGGAAACTGATCAAGTTTTCTATATGCCCATACGCCACCTACCTGTTTTTCTGATCAAGGCGGGAGATGATTAATTCGTTAAGCCTTCCTGGGTACCAGTTGGTGGATTCTGAGGAGCAGAATGACGACATACATTTTCAGCTTGAAGCACCTACACCAATAGCCTGCGAGGAATGCGGTGTGCAGGGCGAGTTCGTGCGGTTCGGCAAGCGTGATGTTCCCTATCGTGATCTACCTATTCACGGCAAACGGGTCACCCTCTGGGTAGTCCGCCGCCGGTACATCTGCCGTGCCTGCAAGACCACCTTCAGGCCCCAGCTGCCGGAAATGGTGGACGGCTTCCGCATGACGCTGCGGCTGCATGAATACGTGGAGAAGGAATCCTTCAACCACCCCTACACCTTCGTGGCGGCACAGACCGGCCTGGACGAGAAGACGGTACGCGACATCTTTAACGCCCGCGCCGAGTTCCTGGGGCGCTGGCACCGCTTCGAGACGCCCCGCATTCTGGGCATCGACGAGCTGTACTTGAACAAGCGCTACCGCTGCATCCTGACCAACATCGAGGAGCGAACCCTGCTCGACCTGCTGGCCACCCGCCGGCAGGACGTGGTGACCAACTACCTGATGAAGCTCAAAGACCGGCAGAAGGTCGAGATCGTCAGCATGGACATGTGGAACCCCTACCGGACAGCGGTCAAGACAGCACTGCCACAGGCCCGCATTGTGGTCGATAAGTTCCATGTGGTGCGCATGGCCAACGATGCCCTGGAGAAGGTGCGCAAGGGACTCAGGACGGATCTAAAACCCGCCCAAAGCCGAACCCTCAAAGGAGACCGGAAAATCCTGCTGAAACGCGCTCACGAAGTCTCAGACCGGGAGTGGTTAATCATGGAAACATGGACGGGTGCATTCCCGCAACTGCTGGCCGCTTACGAACACAAGGAACGCTTCTACGGCATCTGGGACGCCACCACACGGCCCGAGGCAGAAGCCGCCCTGGATGACTGGATAGCCGCCATCCCGGAGGGCCAGAAGGAAGTCTGGAGCGACCTGGTCAGGGCGGTGGGCAACTGGCGCGAAGAGCTCATGACCTACTTCGAGGCGGACATACCCGTCACCAACGCTTACACAGAATCCATCAACCGACTGGCCAAGGACAAGAACCGAGAAGGGCGCGGTTACTCGTTCGAGGTGATGCGGGCACGAATGCTCTACACCACGAAGCACAAGAAGAAGGCCCCGACTGCGAAGATCTCTCCGTTCTACAAGAAAACCATCGGTTACGGAATGCTAGACTTCGCAGAGGAACTCAACTACGGGGTCGATCTATCAACCATCTGAGGGTGGCATCAGGTTGGTGGGGTGAAGATGCCCCATCAACCATTAAATCCGTATACCC
>NZ_PISM01000014.1 GCF_002929225.1 Stutzerimonas kunmingensis
TGATATTATGAAGGCTCTATCTGAGCCTAATAGATTAAGATTAGTCTGGTTAATGTCATATATAGATCAAAGAATTTGTGTTAGTGAGGGTATGGATGTCCTGGGAGAGTCACACTACAATGTTTCTCGTCACTTAAAAATTCTTTTAAAAGCAGGTATAGTCTCGGCAAGTCGTGAAGGAAAGTGGGTTTTTTATACATTGAAAACCGATGATTCTGAATTCTATAACCAACTCTTAAAAACTATTCAGTTGATACCTTCAGAAGAGTTCAAAGAAGAAATAAAACGCTGTAATCTTAGGCTCAATATGCGAAAAAATGGAGACTGCGTTATAGGTCAAGAAAACGCTGAATGGCTAAATATTATGGACTTGAATAAATAAAAACAGGGTATCCGGAATTTCTGGTTGATAAAATGCCAAAGATGTAAAGAAGAAAATCTTTCTCAGCGGATTATCTGATTGATCCTCTTCAGCCTACTCTACTGCCAATTTTCTGTTTCCACCTTCGCCTGAGTCTTCATAGCGATGCTGACTAGGGAGGACAGCGAGAGCTGGGCAAGCGTCAAAGCGGTTCTGGTTCATGCGCAATCCGGACACCTGCACAACATTCCTCTTGTAAGAAACCGATCAAATTCTCTAGGTGCCCATACTCGGGTATACAGACAATCGTGCGGCTATGTTTCTCCTGCCGGATCAGCCCTACCTTGGCCATGCGCGCAAGGTGATGTGATAGCGTCGAAGCAGGAATACCCAGCCCCTTCTGGATATCTCCGACCGAAGCCCCATCATGGCCAGCTTTGACCAGAAAGCGGAACACGGACAGTCGGTGACTATTCCCTAGCTCAGCTAAGCTGGCTGCAACCTTTTCGTGATCCATAGCACGCCCCAATAATTCGATGTTTCTAGAATTATAGTTGACAGGTCGGATAAACGCAAGTAGGCTGCGTACATCATTTCGACAATACTAGAAATATAGGAGTAATATTGAATGTCATCTCAACTCCAAGACGCTCTAGGCATGTTCGCCTTTCTCGCTATCGAGCTATCGGTTTTATTCATTGGCATTAGCTTGCTGGTCGGAGTTCTTCAACGTCACATCCCACCATCCAAGGTGGAAGCGTTACTGACTTCCAGTGGGAAGCGAGGCTATTTTCTTGCTGCTGGTTTAGGAGCTATAACGCCCTTCTGTAGTTGCTCGACTATCCCCATGTTGAAAGGGTTGATTCGGGCACGGGCCGGTTTTGGGCCGATGATGGTGTTTCTTTTCTCATCTCCGTTGCTGAATCCTATCGTCGTCGGCCTGCTGGTTGCCACGTTTGGATGGACACTTACTGCTATCTATGTGCTCGCCGCTTTGGTGGTCGCGGTAGGTGCCGGATGGCTGCTTCACACGCTTGGCTTCGAGCGTTATGTGCGCCGGACGGCGACACAAGAGAGCAGTGGATGTAGTTCATCAGCAAGCCCGTGCAGTGCTACATCGACCGCATCGAGTTGCGGCACCAACAGCTGCGACACCACTCCGAAGACGGCTTCTTGCGGGGCTGATAGGAAGACAACAGTCTCTACGTCTAGCGAATGCTGTGACAGTCAACCCACTGTCACGGTTAAGAAAGAAGGGAAGTACAGTGGTGTGTGGCGGGAAGCTTGGTCGGACTTTATCGATGTGTTGCCTTACCTGCTCATCGGTATTGCGATTGGCAGCGTGATCTATGGTTTCATGCCCACTGACTTATTGGAGCAGTATGCAGGCCCAGATAATCCCTTTGCCATTCCAGTTGCCGCTGTCATCGGCGTGCCGTTGTATATTCGCGCTGAAGCCGTCATACCTCTGGCAGCGGCTCTGATGGCCAAAGGCGTGGGTGCCGGGACGGTGCTAGCGTTGATCATCGGCAGTGCCGGAGCCAGCCTGACTGAGCTCATTCTGTTGCGCTCTTTGTTCACGCTGAAGCTTTTAGCGGCGTTTTTAGCAGTCATTTTTGCTATGGCGATGATTGCCGGTTACGCCACCTACCTGTTTTTCTGATCAAGGCGGGAGATGATTAATTCGTTAAGCCTTCCTGGGTACCAGTTGGTGGATTCTGATGAGCAGAATGAAGACATACATTTTCGGCTTGAAGCACCTACACCAGTAGCCTGCGAGGGGTGCGGCGTGCAGGGTGAGTTCGTGCGGTTCGGCAAGCGTGACGTTCCCTATCGTGATCTGCCCATCCACGGCAAGCGGGTCACTCTCTGGGTGGTCCGCCGCCGATACACCTGCCGGGCCTGCAAGACAACATTCAGGCCCCAGCTACCGGAGATGGTGGACGGATTCCGTATGACACTGCGGCTGCATGAGTACGTGGAGAAGGAATCCTTCAACCACCCCTACACCTTTGTGGCGGCACAGACCGGCCTGGACGAGAAGACGGTGCGCGACATCTTCAACGCCCGCGCCGAGTTCCTGGGGCGCTGGCACCGCTTCGAGACGCCCCGCATCCTGGGCATTGACGAGCTATACCTGAACAAGCGCTACCGCTGCATTCTGACCAACATTGAGGAGCGAACCCTGCTCGACCTGCTGGCCACCCGCCGCCAGGACGTGGTGACCAACTACCTGATGAAGCTGAAAGACCGGCAGAAGGTCGAGATCGTCAGCATGGACATGTGGAACCCCTACCGGGCAGCGGTCAAGGCTGTGCTGCCCCAGGCCCGTATCGTGGTCGATAAGTTCCATGTGGTGCGCATGGCCAACGATGCCCTAGAGAGAGTGCGCAAGGGCCTCAGAAAGGAGCTGAAACCGTCCCAGAGCCGGACTCTCAAGGGAGACCGGAAAATCCTGCTGAAACGCGCTCACGAAGTCTCAGACCGGGAGCGCCTCATCATGGAGACCTGGACAGGCGCGTTCCCGCAACTGCTGGCCGCCTACGAGCACAAGGAGCGCTTCTACGGCATCTGGGACGCCACCACACGGCTCCAGGCAGAAGCCGCCCTGGACGAGTGGATAGCCACCATCCCGAAGGGCCAAAAGGAAGTCTGGAGCGATCTGGTCAGGGCAGTGGGAAACTGGCGCGAAGAGACCATGACCTACTTCGAGACGGACATGCCCGTCACCAACGCTTACACGGAGTCCATCAACCGACTGGCCAAGGACAAGAACCGTGAAGGGCGCGGTTACTCCTTCGAGGTGATGCGGGCACGAATGCTCTACACCACGAAGCACAAGAAGAAGGCACCGACTGCGAAGG
Organism: Stutzerimonas kunmingensis; assembly: GCF_002929225.1. Classification (GTDB taxonomy): domain Bacteria; phylum Pseudomonadota; class Gammaproteobacteria; order Pseudomonadales; family Pseudomonadaceae; genus Stutzerimonas. Next base: position 3,226 of record NZ_PISM01000014.1, read on the forward strand.
TCTCTCCTTTCTACAAGAAAACCATCGGTTACGGACTGCCGGACTTCGCAGAGGAACTCAACTACGGAGTCGATCTATCAACCATCTGAGGGTGGTATCAGGTTGGTGGGGTAAAGGTGCCCCATCAACCATTAAATCCGTATACCCTAAATTGGTTGCGGGAGCCGGATTTGAACCGACGACCTTCGGGTTATGAGCCCGACGAGCTACCAGACTGCTCCATCCCGCGACGCGCATTCTACAGCTTTAAACGCGGCTGTCACGGGTTTATTTGAAATCAGATGGAAATACCGGTCAGGCGTGCCATGAGGGCAGGGTGCCGGGAGCGCCTGTCTGGTGTGGCAGACACTGTTTGATTGCCGGGTGAGCCTGCGGCGGGTGATGGCGACGAGCGATCCTCATCATGCCCCAGAGCATGGAGAGCGCTACCGACAGCCAACCCAGGATCATCATCAGGAGTATCAGCGCAGGTTCCATCTGGAGCTTCCTCTTTGAATCCAATATTCGTCCTTGTGGTTGTGACCCCGCGCGCTGAAAGCGGTTCCGGCATGCCATCGGTCGCTCGCCAGCGCACTCCTTGGAATCGCCGCTGCCTAAGTATCAAGTGGATGAAGCGGAGGTGTCGGACATGCGTATTCAGCTTGGTGTGCTGGTTGCAGCGCTTGCTTTAACAGTCAGCGCGCAGGATCTGGAACTACCGTTCGCTGACATCCCGTTGGCTCAGAACACGGGCGCGGCGGATCGCGGCGCCGCCGGCAATGGCTCGATGGGCATTGGCGGCGGTATCGACTATCTGGAGGATGACCAGGTCCAGTCTGAGGCAGGTGACGCATCCTCCAAGAAGCCAGCGGCGGAGCAGTACGACGACACGGCCGAACCCGGCCATGGTGGCAATGAGACCGACATGGAGCACCGTCGCCGTCCCAAATTGGAAAGACGTAGTGATTAACGCAGTCGTTCATCGATAGGAGGTAGCCATGAATCGGGCACTCACAGCGGTAACAGTATTGCTTCTGGCGGGTTCTGCGGGGGCGTACGCCGGTTCGGCGGAGAACGCCGATGACACCCGTCGTCCGGGAGCTGCAAACGAAAGCTCAGTTGAATCGAGCGAGCGTTCCGACCAGCACAGCGAAAAGTCGGAAGGCCATGACAGTCGGGACCACAAGGCGCAGCAGGGCAGTGACCTGGGCACCATGGGAACGGGTAATACCGGAACCACAGGCGGCATGGGTGCTACCACGGGAACCGACACCATTGGTGGGACCATCGAAGAATAGCCCGCTACCGGCCACGCAACATTCATAAAGGAGTCAGGCATCCGTACAATGCCCAACTTTCAACATCTATTGGCTTGGTATGCAGATCGCTTTGGCGCCCATGGAGGGGCTGGTCGACGAAATCCTTCGCGACGTTCTGACTCGGATGGGTGGTGTCGACTGGTGCGTCACCGAGTTCATCCGAGTCTCTGATCGTCTGCTGCCGCAAAGCAGCTTTCGCAAACTTGCACCCGAATTGCAGGCTGGCGCCGTTACTCGCGCCGGAACCCCTGTGCGCGTTCAATTACTGGGCTCCGATCCTGCCTGTCTGGCTGATAACGCTGCCTATGCCTGCTCACTGGGTGCGCCTGCTATCGATCTGAATTTCGGCTGCCCGGCCAAGACGGTAAACAAATCGCGCGGTGGGGCCATCCTGCTCAGGGAGCCTGATTTGCTGCACGCCATCCTCTGTGAGGTACGGCGAACTGTGCCGGCGCACATCCCGGTCACCGCCAAGATGCGCCTGGGTTTCGACAGCCCGGACGGTGCACTCGATTGCGCTCGGGCGCTGGTGGACGGCGGGGCAGAGCAGTTGGTGGTGCATGCGCGAACGAAGGTCGAAGGCTACAAGCCGCCGGCGCATTGGGAATGGGTGGCTCGCGTGCAGGAGGTCGTCGTGGTGCCGGTATACGCCAACGGCGATATCTGGTCGCTGGAAGACTGGCGTCGCTGTCGAGAGGTCAGCGGCGCGGAGAATATCATGTTGGGCCGCGGCCTGGTTTCGCGGCCAGACCTGGCACGGCAGATCGCCGCCGCTGAACAGGGGCAAGGCATCGCCGAGATGAGCTGGGCAGAGTTTCAACCCACGCTGGTGGACTTCTGGCAGCAGGCGCGGGGCAAGATCGCACCACGCTATGCGCCCGGCAGACTGAAGCAGTGGCTGGCCTTGCTTACGCGCAACTACCCCGAGGCGGTGGCGCTGTTCGCCGCCCTGCGCCGGGAGAACGATTGCGCGCGGATCGACGCGATGCTCGGGGTCGAAACCGTCGGTATTCCGGTGGCGGCGCTGGGTTAGGCCGATCAGCGTCCGCCGCTGACGTCCAGCAACGCGCCGGTGGTATAGCTGGCGTGCTCGCTGGCGAGCCAGAGTATGGCTTCGGCAACTTCCTCGGCTTTCCCGCCGCGCCCCATGGGCACGCTTGCCTTGACCCGCTCGATGCGATCCGGCTCGCCGCCGCTGGCGTGAATCTCGGTATCGATCACGCCGGGTCGTACCGCATTCACCCGAATGCCTTCGCCGGCCACTTCCCTGGCCAGCCCAACCGTCATGCTGTCGATGGCGCCCTTGGCCGCGGCATAGTCGATGTACTCCCCAGGCGCGCCAAGTCGCGCGGCGATCGAGGACAGGTTGATGATCGAACCACCCTGGCCGCCATGCTGATTGGACATGCGCTTGATCGCCTCGCGCGCGCATAGAAAGCTGCCGATGACATTGGCACCGAGCACGCGCGTCCAGCGGGCGGCGTCCATCTGCTCCAGGCGCATCTGCTGTTCGAGCATGCCGGCGTTGTTGACCAGCACATCGAGGCGGCCGAACTCGCGATCAATCATCTCGAACATCTGCACCACCTGACCCTCGTCAGCGACATCAGCCTTGACCGTGATTGCCGATACGCCCGCAGCGTGGACCTGTTCGAGCACCTGTTTCACCGCGTCTTCGCGTTGGTGATAGTTGAGGCACAGTGCGTAGCCCTGGTGGGCCGCCAGCCGGGCAGTGGCGGCGCCGATACCACGACTGGCACCTGTGATCAGTATGACTCTGGACATGGTGTTACCTCTCGTCAGCAGGCTCATTTTCTGTGCCTTGAAATCTGCATAACGGTTCCTATCTAGGGCTCAGCGGGATGCCGAAGTCGGGTCCCGCCAGTTTCAACTCGCTGATTTCAGGAGGTTTATCATGAGTTCGTTTCCCATGGCCCCTCTGTTCCGGCAATCCGTGGGCTTCGATCGTTTCAATGACCTGTTCGAGTCCGCGCTGCGCAACGACACCGGCAGCTCGTATCCACCCTATAACATCGAGAAACACGGTGACGACCAGTATCGAATCGTGGTCGCAGCCGCCGGCTTCGAGGAGTCCGACCTCGATCTGCAGGTCGAGCGCAGTGTGCTGACCATCAGTGGCGGGCGGCGCGAAAGAGAGGCCGAGAATGTCACCTATCTGCATCAGGGTATCGCTCAGCGGGCGTTCAAGTTGTCGTTCCGGCTAGCCGACCACATCGAGGTGAAAGGCGCTGCGCTGAACAGTGGCCTGCTCAACATCGACCTGGTGCGCGTGGTGCCGGAAGAGGCTAAGCCCAAGCGCATCCCGATCAATGCCGATCAGCGGCCCGCGCTGGAGGGTTGATCTGCAAGGGAGAGAAGGGCGCCATAGGGCGCCCTTTCTTGTAGTTGTCTCGTCTGGTTAGTCACCGCGTTCAGCATCCAGCAGCGCCATGAAGGCTCTGGCCGCATTGGACAGGGTGCGTTCCCTGTGCACGATGTAGCCAAGTTGCCGGGTCAGCTGAATGCCTGGTAGAGGCAGGCTGACCACCTGTTCGTCGAGCATGCTGCGCGGTAACACGCTCCAGGCAATGCCGATGGAGACCATCATCTTGATGGTCTCCATATAGTTGGTGCTCATGGTGATATTGGGCGTCAGGCCCTCACGCTCGAACAGTCGCTGGGCGATGTGGTGAGTGAAGGTGTTGCCGCCGGGAAAGACGGCAGGATGGCCGGCGACATCGGCCAGACGAATATCCGCCTTGCCCGCCAGCGGGTGCTCGGGCGCGACAACGAAATCCAGCGGGTCGTCCCATACCTTCATTGCCCGGACCGGCTCGGCCGTCTGCGGCGCCAGGGTGATGACCGCCAGTTCGGCGCGGCCATGCAGCACTTCGTCGTAGGCGACTTCCGAATCGAGAAAACGGATATCCAGGCTGACCTGCGGATAAGCGCGGGTGAACGCGCGCAGCAATGGCGGCAGGCGGTGCAGGCCGATGTGATGGCTGGTCGCCAGGCTCAGCCGGCCGCCAATGTCGCCGTTGAGGTTGGTCAAGGCGCGGCGGGTGTCGTCCAGTACATTCAAAATCTGATAAGCCCGCGGCAGCAGGGCTCTTCCTGCCTCGGTCAGGCCTATCTCGCGGCCGAGCCGGTCGAACAGGCGCACGTCCAGCTGCGACTCCAATGCGGCGATGCGTTTGCTGACTGCAGGCTGGGTAAGATGCAGGCGCTCCGCAGCCAACGAAAAACTGCCCGTTTCCGCGATGGCGATAAAGGCATTGAGGTTGGCCAGGTCCATGAACGATCTCTATCCGGTGGTAATGAGCATTCCTGAGGGGAATGCTTTGGATGAAAAATATGAATTTGAGTAATTGAATGCAAGTCCCTAGCATCGTCCCCATAAGCGCAAGGGCTATTCGCCCCGCATAGAAAGCAGATGAGGAAAAGTCCGATGGCCGGCAAGACGCTCTACGACAAGCTCTGGGAAATGCACGAGGTGAAACGTCGCGACGATGGTTCGTCGCTGATCTACATCGACCGCCACATCCTGCATGAAGTGACTTCGCCACAAGCGTTCGAAGGTCTGCGTCTGGCCAATCGCAAGCCATGGCGCATCGACGCCAATATCGCCACGCCGGACCACAACGTGCCGACCACCAAGGGCGAGCGTCAGGGCGGGCTGGAAGCCATCGCTGATGAGGTCTCGCGCATCCAGGTGCAGACGCTGGACGAGAACTGCGACGATTTCGGCATCCTCGAATTCAAGATGAACGACGTGCGTCAGGGCATCGTCCACGTCATCGGTCCGGAGCAGGGCGCGACATTGCCCGGCATGACCGTGGTGTGCGGTGACTCGCATACCTCCACCCACGGCGCCTTCGGCGCGCTGGCCCATGGCATCGGCACTTCCGAGGTCGAGCACGTGCTCGCCACCCAGTGCCTGGTCGCCAAGAAGATGAAGAACATGCAGGTGCGCGTCGAAGGCAAGCTGCCGTTCGGCGTCACCGCGAAGGACATCGTGCTGGCGGTGATCGGCAAGATTGGCACCGCTGGCGGTAACGGCCATGCCCTGGAATTCGCCGGCAGCGCGATTCGCGATCTGTCCATGGAAGGGCGCATGACTATCTGCAACATGTCCATCGAAGCCGGTGCCCGCGTAGGCATGGTGGCGGTGGATGAAAAGACCATCGCCTACGTCGAAGGGCGTCCGTTCGCGCCGAAGGGCGACGACTGGGACAAGGCGGTCGAGCTGTGGAAAGGCCTGGTCTCCGATGTCGACGCGGTGTTCGACACCGTCGTCGAGCTCAAAGCCGAGGACATCAAGCCGCAGGTCAGCTGGGGCACTTCGCCGGAAATGGTGCTGGCTGTCGATCAGAGCGTGCCGGACCCCGCCGCCGAAGCCGACCCGGTCAAGCGCGATTCCATCGTTCGTGCGCTGAAGTACATGGGCCTGGCGGCCAACCAGCCGATCACCGATATCAAGCTGGATCGCGTGTTCATTGGTTCCTGCACCAACTCGCGGATCGAGGATCTGCGTGCCGCAGCTGAGGTCGCCAAGGGACGCAAGGTGGCGGCGAACGTCAAGCAGGCGATGGTTGTGCCGGGGTCCGGCCTGGTGAAGCAGCAGGCCGAGGCTGAAGGGTTGGACAAGATCTTCGTCGAGGCTGGCTTCGAGTGGCGCGAGCCAGGTTGCTCCATGTGCCTGGCGATGAACCCCGACAAGCTGGGCAGCGGCGAGCATTGCGCCTCGACTTCCAACCGCAACTTCGAGGGGCGTCAGGGCGCTGGTGGACGCACACACCTGGTCAGCCCGGCCATGGCGGCCGCTGCGGCGGTAACCGGCCATTTCATCGATGTACGCGAACTGGTCCAGGCCTGAGGAGATAACGGATGAAAGCCTTTACCCAACACAACGGCCTGGTCTGTCCGCTGGATCGTGCCAACGTCGATACCGATCAGATCATTCCGAAGCAGTTTCTCAAGTCCATCAAGCGCACCGGCTTTGGCCCTAATCTGTTCGATGAGTGGCGCTACCTGGACGTCGGCCAGCCGAATCAGGATTGCTCGCAGCGTCCGGTGAACAAGGACTTCGTGCTGAACTTCCCGCGCTACCAGGGCGCCAGCGTGCTGCTGGCGCGTGAGAACTTCGGCTGCGGCTCCTCCCGCGAGCACGCGCCGTGGGCCTTGGAGGAGTACGGTTTCCGTACGATCATCGCGCCGAGCTTTGCCGATATTTTCTACAACAACAGCTTCAAGAACGGCCTGCTGCCGATCGTGCTGAAGGAAGAGGAAGTCGATGAACTGTTCGCACAGGCCGAAGCCAACGAAGGCTACCAGCTGACCGTGGACCTCGCTGCCCAGGTCGTGACACGCCCGGACGGCAAGCAGTACGACTTTGAAGTCGATGCCTTCCGCAAGCACTGCCTGCTCAACGGCCTCGACGATATCGGCCTGACGCTGCAAGACGCGGACGCGATCAAGGCGTTTGAGACCCGTCACCAGCAGAGCCAGCCATGGCTGTTCGGCGCCATCAAGTGAGATAAGGGCAGGGTGGATGATGCGTCATCCATCCACTTGCAGGGTTTCGGTGGATGAACACAACGGCGTCCACCCAAGTGAAAATCGAGGAATGTGATGAGTAAACAGATTCTGGTTCTGCCCGGTGATGGTATCGGCCCGGAGATCATGGCCGAGGCGGTCAAGGTTCTGCAGCTGGCCAATGACAAGTTCCAACTGGACTTCGAGCTGAGCTATGACGAGTTGGGTGGCGCAGCGGTCGACAAATATGGCGTGCCGCTGGCCGACGAAACCCTTGCGCGTGCACGTGCTGCCGATGCCATTCTGCTTGGCGCGGTGGGAGGTCCGAAGTGGGACAAGATCGATCCGGCCATTCGTCCCGAGCGCGGTCTGCTGAAGATTCGCTCCGAGCTGGGGCTGTTCGGTAACCTGCGTCCGGCACTGCTCTACCCGCAACTGGCCGATGCCTCGTCGCTGAAGCATGAGATCGTGGCCGGTCTGGATATCCTCATCGTTCGCGAGTTGACCGGCGGCATCTATTTCGGCAAGCCGCGCGAAAGCAAGGTGCTGGAGAACGGTGAGCGCATGGCGTACGACACGCTGCCGTACAGTGAAAGCGAAATCCGTCGCATCGCCAAGGTCGGCTTCGACATGGCGATGGTGCGCAACAAGAAGCTCTGTTCGGTGGACAAGGCCAACGTGCTGGCGTCCAGCCAGCTGTGGCGTGCTGTGGTCGAGGAAGTGGCCAAGGACTATCCCGAGATCGAGCTGAGCCACATGTACGTCGACAATGCGGCGATGCAGCTGGTGCGCGCACCGAAGCAGTTTGACGTGATCGTCACCGACAACATGTTTGGCGACATCCTCTCCGACGAGGCATCGATGCTGACCGGTTCCATTGGCATGCTGCCGTCCGCCTCGCTGGATGCGGGCAACAAGGGCATGTACGAGCCATGCCACGGTTCAGCGCCGGATATCGCTGGCCAGGGCATCGCAAATCCGTTGGCGACCATCCTGTCCGTTTCGATGATGCTGCGTTACAGCTTCAATCAGGTAGCGGCAGCCGATGCCATCGAGCAGGCGGTGAGTGATGTGCTCGATCAGGGCCTGCGTACCGGTGATATCTGGTCGGAAGGCTGCACCAAGGTCGGTACTCAGGCGATGGGCGATGCAGTAGTCGCGGCCCTCGCGAAGTTGTAATCTTCTGGCCCGCCTTAATCTGCGCGGGCCACTTTTTCTATAGGTGTAGTTGCGATGAAACGTGTAGGTCTGATCGGTTGGCGCGGTATGGTCGGTTCCGTGCTCATGCAGCGGATGCTGGAAGAGCGGGATTTCGACCTGATCGAGCCCGTGTTCTTCACCACTTCCAATGTCGGCGGCCAGGGCCCCGATATTGGCAAGGAAACCGCTGCGCTGAAGGACGCCTACAGCATCGACGAGCTGAAAGGCCTCGATGTGATCCTGACCTGTCAGGGCGGCGACTACACCAATGAAGTCTTCCCCAAGCTGCGTGAAGCGGGCTGGCAGGGCTACTGGATCGACGCGGCGTCCTCGCTGCGTATGCAGGACGATGCGGTGATCGTGCTCGATCCGGTGAACCGTCGCGTGATCGACCAGCAACTGGATGCCGGCACCAAGAACTACATCGGCGGCAACTGCACCGTCAGCCTGGCGCTGATGGGCCTTGGCGGTCTGTTCGAGGCCGGTCTGGTCGAGTGGATGAGCGCGATGACCTATCAGGCAGCCTCCGGCGCCGGCGCGCAGAACATGCGCGAATTGATCAAGCAGATGGGTGCAATCAATGCGGCCGTGGCCGATGATCTGGCCAATCCCGCCAGCGCGATCCTGGATATCGACCGTAAGGTGGCTGAAACCCAGCGTAGCGAAGCATTCCCGGTCGACAATTTCGGCGTGCCGCTGGCCGGCAGCCTGATTCCTTACATCGACAAGGAGTTGCCGAATGGGCAGAGCCGCGAAGAGTGGAAGGCGCAGGCTGAGACCAACAAGATCCTTGGTCGATTCAAGAGTCCGATCCCGGTTGACGGCATCTGCGTGCGCGTGGGTGCCATGCGTTGCCACAGCCAGGCGCTGACCATCAAGCTGAACAAGGATGTGCCGATCTCCGATATCGAAGGGCTGATCAGCCAGCACAATCCCTGGGTCAAGCTGGTGCCGAATCATCGTGATGCCAGCATGCAGGAGCTGAGTCCGGCCGCAGTCACCGGAACGCTAAGCGTGCCGGTCGGCCGTCTGCGCAAGCTCAACATGGGCTCGCACTACCTGGGCGCGTTCACCGTGGGCGACCAGCTGCTGTGGGGCGCCGCGGAGCCGCTGCGGCGCATGTTGCGTATCCTGCTGGAGCGTTGATGCGCTCTCGATGAAGTGCCAGACGCCGCGACTTGTTCGCGGCGTTTTCGTTTATGCGATGTGCCGCTCGGCGGCACTGGTTGCAGTGGTCTGCCATTTCGCTACAGTGCCGGTCCTTAGTGCGTGGAGGTGACGATGCCCACAGGTGTCGGTGTTGCGGTCGTAGGTGCGGTCAGCCTGGTAGGCGAAGCACTGGTCGAGGTGCTCGAGGAGCGGACGTTTCCGGTTGCCGAGCTGTATCTGTTGGGTGATAGCGAGGATGTCGGGCACACGGTGCCATTCAAGGGCCGGAATCTGCGTGTAGGCGAGGCGGATCGCTTCGACTTCAATCGGGCGCAGCTGGTGTTTCTGGTCGGTGCTTCGGAATTGGTGAGCGAGTGTCACGTCAAGGCAGTAGCGGCAGGCTGCCGAATCGTCGATCTGTCAGGCTCGAGTCCCGTCAAGCAGCAGCTTTGCGTGGTGCCAGAGGTTAACGGCGGGCTGCTCGATTCGTTGCCCGATCAGCGCGCCATTGCCAGTCCACTGCCTGAAGCGGTCGCTCTGGCCATCGCATTGAAGCCGATCCAGCAACAGCTGGATTTGCATCGCGTGACTGTTACGGCCTGTTTGCCGGTATCAAGTCGTGGTGCGGCGGGCGTGAAGGAGCTTGCCCGGCAGACATCCGAATTGCTCAATGCGCGCCCTTTGGAGCCCCGAATATTCGGCCGGCAGATGGCTTTCAATATGCTCGCACAAGCCGAGGCGGTCGACGCGCAAGGATATGGAGCGCAGGAACGGCGTCTGGTTGAAGAGCTTCGTCAGCTCCTGGATATGCCTGAACTCGCCGTCTCTGTTACGTTCGTTCAAGCTCCGGTGTTCTTCGGAGAGAGCCTCATCGTCTCGTTGCAGGGTGGCGTCGAGGCCGATATGCCAGCGCTGTCTGCGGCTCTCGACGCGGCGCCAGGGGTTGAGCTGGTGGAGTCGGATGACTATCCGACAGCGGTTGGTGACGCAGTCGGGCAGGAGGCGATCTATGTTGGAAGACTTCGTCGAGGCATCTGCGATCCACGGGAAGTCAATTTGTGGATTGTGTCTGATAACGTGCGAAAAGGCGCGGCACTAAACGCTGTGCAGTCTGGTGAGTTGTTGATAAAAGACTATCTGTAAAAGATACTTACTGGTAATTCAAAGAATATTTCTAGCCGATGCGCTGAACGGCTTATCGCTGATGGGGAGCCACCGCCAGGTGGCGCGGGCAGTGACATAAGACCCTCTCGTAGTTCGAGAAAAAGATAAACAAGGGATTAAATAATGGTTCGGGTTCGCAATCTGGTGCTGGCAATCGCGGCTGCTACCGCGCTGACTACAGAAATGGCCCACGCGCTTGGGTTGGGAGAGGTCACGCTTCAGTCGTCATTGAATCAACCGCTGATCGCGGAAATCGAGCTGCTGGATGCAAACAGCCTGGCGCCCGGGGAGGTGATCCCGGTATTGGCCTCGCTCGAAGAATTCAATCGCGCCGGTATTGATCGCCAGTACTTTCTGACGGACCTGAAATTCACTCCAGTACTGCGTCCGAACGGAAAGAGCGTCATTCAGGTTTCGTCCAGCAAGCCGGTACGCGAACCCTATCTCAATTTTCTCGTTGAGGTGCTCTGGCCCAGTGGGCGCCTGCTCCGTGAGTACACCCTGCTGCTCGATCCGCCACTCTATTCACCGGAAACGGCAGCGGCCGCAGCACCGCAGTTGCCCATTTCCGCGCCGTCCCGAACAGTAGAGCCAGTACGCTCTGCGCCAGCTCGTCCGTCTACAACGCGCTCGACCCCAGTTCAGCCGGTAAGCGCCCCGCAGAGCGGTGGTAGCGAATACAAGACTTCCGCGCGCGATACTCTCTGGGAGATCGCGGAGCTTAATCGTCGCAATGGAACGGTTCATCAGGCGATGCTGGCGATTCAGGATCTCAATCCTGATGCTTTCATCGGCGGCAATATCAACCGGATGAAGAGCGGACAGGTACTCCGTCTGCCGGATGCCGAGCAGATATCGACTCGCTCTCAGGCCGAAGCGATCGCTCAGGTCGCGGAGCAGAACGCGGCATGGCGTCAGGGTAGTGGTGGCGCGGTTGCAGGCGCTCGCCAACTGGACGCGACCCGTCGTACTGAAGCTGGAGCAGCACCGTCGCGTAGCGAGTCTCGTGACAGCCTCCGCCTGGTGGCGGCTGATGCAGGCAAGGAAACTGCCGGCTCCGACACCGGGTCTGCCGAAGGCGGCCAGGCCTTGCGTGACAAGCTGGCGGTGACCCAGGAGAGTCTGGACTCCAGCCGTCGTGAGAACGACGACCTCAAGGATCGTCTGAATGATCTACAGGGGCAGCTGGAAAAGCTGCAACGGCTTATGCAGCTCAAGGATGACCAGCTTGCCAAGCTGCAGGCCCAGGTCGGTGCCGAAGGCCAGGCCCCGGCGCTGGACGCCAACGCCAGCCAGCCTGCTGCCGCAAAAACAGAGCCCCAGGCAACTGAAGATAGCACGCAAGAGCCGGCCCGCGATGGCGGTGACACCCAGGCTGGTTCTGCTGTTGATACCCGGCAGGAACCTGCTCCAGTCGTTGCTCCGCCACCGGCCGAGCAGTCTGCGGCGTCCAAGCCTGCTGCAAAGCCAGCCAGCCCAGCGAAACCGGTCGCACCTGTTGTTGAGCCTGAGCCCAAGAGCCTGATTGACGATCTGCTGTCCAACACTTTGCTGCTCGGTGTCGTCGGCGGTAGTGCCCTGTTGCTCTTACTGCTGGGTCTGATGGCTCTTTCGCGCCGCAATGCGATGAAAGAGGCGGAGCTGCAGGAAAGTCTGATGGCGGATGACACGGTCGACGATCTGCGAGTGGAATCGCCGGCGTACGTCGATTTGGGCCAGGAGCATCAACTTGAACCGACTTCCTTCCATGCCGACGCTCCGACTGCGTCGGATGAGCTGACTTCCACTACAGGTGATGCATTGGCCGAGGCGGACATCTACATCGCTTACGGCCGCTTCAATCAGGCTGCAGAACTGCTACAAAATGCGCTTAATGACGAGCCTCAGCGGAGCGATCTGCGGCTGAAGCTGATGGAAGTGTATGCGGAGCTTGGCAATCGCGATGGCTTCGCCCGTGAAGAAGCTGAACTACGTGAAATCGGCGGCGCTACCACCGAAGTCGAGCAGCTGAAGTACAAGTATCCCGCCATGGCCGCGGCGATCGGAGGCTCGGCAGCTGTCGCCGCCACTCATATGGACATGGACAGCCTCGACCTTGATGATCTGCAGCTCGACGAGCCGGCCGCGCCGGCGGCAGGGCAGGATCTGGACGATGCATTCGACCTCAGCCTGGATGACCTGGACATCGATCTGAACGAGGAGCGTCCGGCTGCACCTGCGGACGACTCTTTGGACTTCGACGACCTGACGCTGGATGAGCCGGTTACCGAGCGTGAGGCCTCGCCTGCAGCCAGCGATTTCTCCTTCGATCTCGCAGAAGATAAGTCTGCGCAAGAGGCCGAGCAGAACGATCTTTCCGATTTCTCGTTCGATCTGGACAGCGACAAAGGAGCGGAGCAAGCCCCCACAGAGTTTTCGCTCAATCTCGACGAGGAGCCGGTTGAAGGTCCTGCCGCGTTTGAAAGTGATGATCTCGATTTCGAACTGTCGGAGCCTGTAGCGAATCCGAGCGACGATTTGCCCGAAGGGTTCGATATTTCGCTGGATGAGCCCGAGTTTGAGGCGCAACCGGAAACCTTTGCCGACAAGCTGAACGAGGTGGAGGCTGATCTGGATGATCTGTCCAAGGAACTGGAGGAGCCGGCCACTGCTCCTGCTGACAACTTGGCTACGACTGACGCCGACGGCGGTGGGGAGGACGACTTCGATTTCTTCTCCGACACCGACGAAACTACCACCAAGCTGGATCTCGCCAGAGCCTATATCGACATGGGCGACGCTGAAGGTGCACGCGACATCTTGGATGAAGTGATTTCCGAGGGTAGCGATGTCCAGCAGCAAGAGGCGCGAGAAATGCTCGCCAAACTAGCCTGATCATGACCCAAGCAGTACCCCAAACGGCAGCCGAAATGGCTGCCGTCGGCGTTTCCAGGATCGCGCTTGGCGTCGAATACAAGGGATCGCGCTATCGCGGATTTCAGCGTCAGCGCGCCGGTGTGCGATCCATTCAGGAGTCACTCGAAACCGCGTTGACCAAAGTGGCGGGTGGTCACTCCGTCACGCTGAGCTGTGCAGGTCGCACAGACGCATTGGTCCATGCCAGCGGGCAGGTCGTGCACTTCGATACGCCGGTCTCGCGAACCATGCACGCATGGGTGATGGGTGCGAACATGAACCTGCCATCCGACATCAGCGTCACCTGGGCGAAGGAGATGCCGCGTCATTTCGATGCGCGCTTCAGCGCGATGGCTCGCCGTTATCGCTATGTGATCTACAACGATCAGATACGGCCGGCGCACATGGCCGAAGAGGTTACCTGGAACCATCGCCCACTCGATATCGAGCGTATGCGTGCCGCTGCCACGGCGTTCGTGGGAACACATGATTTCAGTGCCTTCCGGGCCAGGCAGTGTCAGGCCAAGTCGCCGATCAAAACCATTCATCACCTGGAGCTGCTGGAGCACGGCCGGCTGATCGTCATAGATGTTCGGGCCAATGCCTTTCTGCATCATATGGTGCGCAACTTCGCTGGCGTTCTGATGACCATTGGTGCGGGTGAGCGGCCAGTGGAATGGGCTGCGCAAGTGCTGGAGTCTCGTGTGCGCCGAACGGGCGGAGTGACAGCGCACCCGTACGGGCTCTATCTCATCGAAGTCGATTATCCCGAAGAGTTCGAGCTGCCGAAGCGCTATCTCGGTCCGCACTTCCTGTCGGGTTTGCCGGACGTTCGTCGCTAATGAATTAGGCAGGAGCCGTTTTGCCTATTCGCTTGCAGGTGGCAGGTCTTTTGTTACCATCCGGTTTCCTTTTTGGCAGGTAGCATCCGTTGTCAGTCGTTCGCAGCAAAATATGCGGGATCACTCGTGTCGACGACGCCTTGACAGCAGCCAAGGCGGGCGCCGATGCCATCGGCCTGGTTTTCTATGCCAAGAGTCCGCGTGCCGTCGATGTGCGGCAGGCACGTGAGATCGTCGCGGCATTGCCACCGTTTGTCACGACGGTAGGCCTGTTCGTCAACGCCAGCCGCTGCGAGATCAACGAGATACTCGACGCCGTTCCGCTGGACATGCTGCAGTTTCACGGCGATGAAACACCGGCGCAGTGCGAGGGGTTTCATCGGCCGTGGTTCAAGGCGCTACGGGTAGGGAACGGCGAGGATATCGAGGCTCAAGTTGCGCGTTATGCGAATGCCAGCGGCATCCTTTTGGATACTTTCGTGGCAGGGGTGCCGGGTGGGACGGGCGAACGCTTCGATTGGTCGCTGATCCCGGCGGCGCTGGCCAAGCCGCTGATTCTGGCAGGTGGACTGACCGCCGAGAACGTTCAGCAAGCCATTGCCCAGGTTCGTCCGTACGCAGTGGATGTCAGCGGCGGGGTGGAGGCGAGCAAGGGCGTCAAGGATGCTTCCAAGGTGATGGCCTTTGTCGGTCGGGTTCGATCGGCTATGTGACGCCTGGGCAGCCTTTGCCGTCCAGTAACGAGTCGCTGGTGAGACCAGTAGCGTGATTCCTTGCCTGAAGGAGTCGGAGTTTCGCGACTGCGCCGATAGGCGCATCGCTCACGCGACCAAGAGCGCCTGATACGCGTGGTCGCAACAATGAATCTGCCTGCAGCGCGAGTGCGCTCGGGACTGAAGCTTTGGAGAACAAGAGCATGAGCAACTGGCTGGTAGACAAACTGATCCCTTCGATCATGCGGTCGGAGACGCAAAAGAGCTCGGTCCCCGAAGGCCTTTGGCACAAGTGCCCCTCTTGCGAGGCGGTTCTATACCGCCCTGAGCTGGAAAAGACGCTCGATGTTTGCCCCAAGTGCCAGCATCACATGCGCATCGATGCCCGTAGCCGGCTCGATATCTTCCTCGATGCCGAGGGCCGCGAAGAGATCGCTGCCGAGCTGGAGCCGGTCGACCGCCTGAAGTTCCGTGATAGCAAGAAGTACAAGGATCGCCTTTCTGCAGCACAGAAGCAGACCGGTGAGAAAGATGCGCTGATCGCAATGAGCGGAAAGGTCGTCAACATCCCGGTCGTGGCTTGTGCATTCGAATTCTCGTTCATGGGTGGCTCCATGGGAGCAATCGTTGGCGAACGTTTCGTGCGGGCCGCCAATGTTGCTCTTGAAAAGCGTTGCCCGCTGGTGTGCTTCTCCGCGTCAGGCGGTGCCCGGATGCAGGAAGCTCTGATCTCCCTGATGCAGATGGCAAAGACTTCCGCCGTGCTGGCCCGCATGCGTGAAGAGGGCCTGCCGTTTATCTCCGTACTGACCGATCCGGTCTACGGAGGTGTGTCTGCGAGTCTGGCGATGCTTGGTGATGTGATCGTCGCCGAGCCCAAGGCATTGATCGGCTTCGCCGGCCCGCGAGTGATCGAGCAGACCGTACGAGAAAAACTGCCGGAAGGCTTCCAGCGCAGCGAGTTCCTGCTGGACCATGGTGCTATCGATTTGATCATTCATCGCTCCGAACTGCGTACTCGCTTGTCGCGCTTGCTGGCCCAGATGCAGAAATTGCCAAGCCCGATGGAACCCGCCCAGGTAACGGCTACTGCATGACCGGTCGGAGTCTGGCCGACTGGCTCGCCTATCTTGAGCAGCTGCATCCCACTGCCATAGACATGGGCCTGGACAGGGTCCGAGCGGTGGTGGGGCGGCTTGGTCTGACACGGCCGGCTCCGCTGGTGATTACCGTCACGGGTACGAATGGCAAAGGCTCTACCTGCGCGTTCATCGCTGCTCTGTTGAGCAGTCAGGGGTACAAGGTCGGTAGCTACAGCTCGCCGCATCTTCTGCGTTACAACGAGCGCGTTCAGTTCGACGGGCACCAGGCCAGCGATGACCAGCTTTGCCAGGCTTTTTCCGCGGTGGAGGCGGCGCGAGGCGAGGTCTCGCTGACCTATTTCGAAATGGGCACACTTGCAGCCTTCTGGCTGTTCGAGCGGAGCGGGCTCGACGCCGTGGTACTGGAAGTCGGTCTTGGTGGTCGTCTCGATGCCGTCAACGTCATTGACGCGGATCTGGCGGTGATCACCAATATCGGACTCGATCATGCAGATTGGCTGGGTGATACCCGCGACAGCGTTGCGTATGAAAAGGCCGGGATCATGCGCGACGGAGTCCCCGCGCTTTGTGGCGATCTGGATGTTCCGGGGCCATTGCTTGAGCACGCAGAGTCCCTGAAATCACCGCTGTTTCTGCGCGGAAGAGATTTCGACCTGGCGCTTGATCCCCACTCCTGGCATTGGCGGGGCGTCGGGCCTGGCGGTGAGCCGTTGGAGCTGCATGACCTGCCGCTGCTGTCATTGCCGATGGAGAATGCTGCACTTGCCCTGCAAGCCTATGCCACGCTTGCCTTGCCATGGGAGCCGGCGGCGTTGTCCGCGGCGCTTCAGCGGACACGCGTTGTAGGGCGCCTCGATAGTCGGCAGATTAGCTGGCGCGGCCGCGAGATCGCGCTGTTGCTGGACGTTGGACATAATCCTCATGCTGCAAGCTACCTCGCGCAACGCCTTGAGCAGCGGCCAGTAGATGGTCGTCGCTTGGCTGTTTTTGGTCTGCTGGTGGATAAGGATCTCAACGGTGTGCTCGAAGCGATGTCCTCGTGCATCGCTGATTGGGCCGTCGCTCCACTGCCTACGCCGCGAACGCAATCAGCTACACAATTGGCTGCAGCGCTGCTTGAGCGGGGCGCGTCGGTCAGCCAGTATGCCAGCTTCGAGCAGGCGCTCGATGCTCAATGCGCGAAGGCCGAAGCCGATGATGAAGTAGTGGTTTTCGGATCGTTCTACTGCGTGGCGGCGGCGCTTGACTGGCTGGAACAACGGGCGGGGGAGAGTTGAATGGCGATGCTGGATAAGGGATTGCTGCAGCGTATGGTTGGCGCTCTGGTGTTGATTGCGCTGGCGGTCATATTCGTGCCGATGCTGTTCAATCGTGAGGACGATCTGCGCCACGTCACCGTCGATGCGCCCACCATCCCTGCTGCACCGGCACCGGCTGAAATCGAGATGCAGGAGGTCGAAGTGCCAGAGCCGGCGTCGGAGCCCGAAGGTTTCGAGATCATCGAGGAAGGTGCCGAGGAAGAAGCGGCATCACCCGTCGGTGAGCAGGCTTCGGAGCCGATCGAGCCGGTCGCTCCGAGCGAGCCTGCGCCAGCTGCGCAGCCGCCGGTGGACCAGCCGCAGGCGGCGAAAGTCGAGCCACGGCTCGATAACGACAACCTGCCGGTCAGCTGGTCGATCCAACTCGCCAGCCTGTCCAATCGCGCCAGCGCCGAAAGCCTGCAGCAGACCTTGCGTTCGCAGGGCTACAACGCCTACATCCGCACTGCGGATGGTATGAATCGCGTCTTCGTCGGACCGCTGGTGGAGCGCAGCGAAGCGAATCGGCTTCGCGATGTGTTGCAGCGCCAGCAGAAACTCGATGGCTTCGTCGTTCGTTTCAAGCCGGAAGGAAGCTGAATCGTTGAAGCGCTGGCCGGGGTACTGACGACAGGCCCCGGCTGCGGAGTTGCCGTCGGGTAGTCAGCGCGTATTCCTGGCGCTCCTGCTCTGCTAAAATGCGCCGCCTTTTCCCCATTGCAGAAGACATCGTGGCATTCACCTGGGTCGATTGGGCCATCATCGCCATCATTGCAGTATCGAGCCTGATCAGCTTGAAGCGTGGTTTCGTGAAGGAAGCGCTTTCGCTGGTTACCTGGATCGTTGCCGGTGTGGTCGCATGGATGTTCGGTGGTGCGTTGTCCCACCATCTCGCGGAATACATCAGCACGCCCTCGGCGCAAGTCATCGCAGCCTGCGCGTTGCTGTTCGTGGCTACCTTGCTGGTAGGAGCACTGGTTAATTTTCTGATCGGCGAGCTGATCAGAGTGACGGGGTTGTCCGGCACCGATCGCTTTCTCGGCATGGTGTTTGGTGCGGCACGGGGTGGTCTATTGGTGGTGGTGCTTGCAGGGTTGCTGAGCCTGGCTCCGGTCGAGCAGGACCTCTGGTGGCGCGAGTCGACGTTATTGCCGCACTTTCTCCTGATCGCCGACTGGTCAAAGAACCTCATTCTAGGCTTCAGCGGCCAGTGGTTCGCCGGATCACTCAACCCGCCCGGTTGAGTCCCTTTTTCTACGGATGCTCGGCCTGCCGTCGTATCCGGTCTGCCTGTAATAACTGAGAGGTTCCTTGCATGTGTGGCATTGTCGGCATCGTCGGTAAGTCGAACGTCAATCAGGCGCTGTATGACGCGCTTACCGTACTGCAGCACCGCGGCCAGGATGCAGCCGGTATCGTCACGAGCCATGACGGCCGGCTGTTTCTGCGCAAGGATAACGGCCTGGTTCGCGACGTCTTTCAGCAGCGCCATATGCAGCGCCTGGTCGGCAACATGGGGATCGGCCACATCCGTTACCCCACCGCGGGTAGCTCCAGTTCCGCCGAGGCACAGCCGTTCTACGTCAACTCGCCTTACGGCATTACCCTGGCGCACAACGGCAACCTGACCAATGTCGATCAGCTGACCAAGGAGATCTACGAGTCGGATCTGCGCCATGTGAATACCAGCTCCGACTCGGAAGTGCTGCTCAACGTGTTCGCCCACGAACTTGCCGTGCGCGGCAAGCTGCAGCCGACCGAGGAGGACGTCTTCGCCGCGGTGAGCAAGGTTCACGAGCGCTGCCGCGGTGGCTACGCGGTAGTGGCGATGGTCACCGGTTACGGCATCGTCGGCTTCCGCGACCCCAATGCGATTCGCCCGATCGTGTTCGGCCAGCGCCATACCGACGAAGGCGTCGAGTACATGATCGCCTCCGAAAGCGTATCGCTCGACGTGCTCGGCTTTACCCTGATTCGCGACCTGGCGCCGGGCGAAGCGGTTTACATCACGGCTGACGGCAAGCTCTTCACCCGCCAGTGCGCGGATGCGCCGAAACTTGCACCCTGCATCTTCGAGTACGTTTACCTGGCGCGTTCCGACTCCCTGATGGATGGTGTCTCGGTTTACAAGGCTCGGCTGCGCATGGGTGAGAAGCTGGCGGACAAGATCCTGCGCGAGTGTCCAGAGCACGATATCGACGTGGTCATCCCGATTCCCGACACCAGCCGTACCGCTGCGCTGGAGCTGGCCAATCGCCTCGGTGTGAAGTTCCGCGAAGGCTTCGTCAAGAACCGCTACATCGGTCGTACTTTCATCATGCCCGGCCAGGCCGCGCGGAAGAAATCGGTACGGCAGAAGCTCAATGCCATCGATCTCGAGTTCCGTGGCAAGAACGTGATGCTGGTGGATGACTCCATCGTGCGCGGCACCACCTGCAAGCAGATCATTCAGATGGCGCGCGAGGCAGGGGCGAAGAACGTCTACTTCTGTTCCGCTGCGCCGGCGGTCCGCTATCCGAACGTGTATGGCATCGACATGCCCAGTGCCCACGAGCTGATCGCGCACAACCGCACCACCGAAGAGGTCGCCGAGCTGATCGGTGCCGACTGGCTGATCTACCAGGATCTGGAAGACCTCGTCGACGCCGTTGGTGGCGGCAAAGTCAAGATCGACAACTTTGACTGTGCAGTTTTCGACGGCAATTACATCACCGGTGATATCGACGAAGCCTATCTGCACAAGATCGAGCAGGCGCGCAATGATCTGAGCAAGGTCAAGACGAACGCGGTCAGCGCCATCATCGATCTCTACAACAACTGATTCATGCCGGCGTGGCAGCCTCGGCTGCCCGCGGCCGAGGTAAGAGCTATGACGACTGAATGGGATGCCGGACGGCTGGACAGCGATCTTCAAGGCGTCGGGCTCGATACGCTTGCGGTACGCGCCGGGCAACGGCGCACACCGGAAGCCGAACACGGTGAGCCGCTGTTCTTCACTTCCAGTTACGTGTTTCGCAGTGCCGCCGATGCTGCGGCGCGCTTCGCCGGTGACGTGCCGGGCAATGTCTATTCGCGTTACACCAATCCCACCGTCCGTGCGTTCGAGGAGCGTATGGCGGCGCTCGAGGGCGCAGAGCAGGCGGTCGCCACGGCATCCGGCATGGCGGCCATCCTCGCCACCGTGATGAGCCTGTGCTCGGCAGGCGATCACGTGCTGGTCTCGCGCAGCGTATTCGGCGCCACCGTTTCCTTGTTCGAGAAGTACTTCAAGCGTTTCGGTGTGCAGGTCGACTATGTGCCGCTCACCGATTTTGCCGCCTGGGAGTCCGCGTTCAAGGAGAACACCAAGCTGGTGTTCGTCGAATCGCCATCCAATCCCTTGGCAGAGTTGGTGGACATTGCCGCACTGGCGCAGCTTTGCCACGCCAAGGGCGCGATGTTGGCCGTCGACAACTGCTTCTGCACACCGGTATTGCAGCAGCCGCTGGCACAGGGTGCCGATATCGTCATTCATTCCGCGACCAAGTACATCGATGGCCAGGGCCGTTGCCTGGGCGGTGTGATTGCAGGTCGCAGCGAGCAGATGAAGGAACTGGTCGGATTTCTGCGTACCGCCGGCCCGACGCTCAGTCCGTTCAATGCCTGGGTCTTCCTCAAGGGATTGGAAACGTTGCGGCTGCGCATGCAGGCGCACTGTGCCAGCGCTCAGGAGCTTGCCGAATGGCTCGAGGAGCAACCCGGTATCCAGCGCGTCTACTATGCGGGTTTGTCCAGCCATCCACAGCACGAGCTGGCCAAGCGTCAGCAGAAGGGGTTCGGTGCGGTGGTGAGCTTCGAGGTTGCTGGAGGCAAGGAGGCCGCCTGGCGCTTCATCGATGCGACTCGACTGATCTCGATTACGGCCAATTTGGGCGATAGCAAGACCACCATTACCCATCCAGGCTCGACCACACATGGTCGGCTGTCCGCCGAGGATCGCGCGACCGCAGGCATTTCGGACAGTCTGATTCGGGTAGCGGTGGGGCTGGAAGATGTCGCTGACCTCAAGGCCGATCTGGCTCGCGGTCTCGCAGCGCTCTAGATCAACTCATCAGGATGCCGTGCCCGGCCTGCCCAAGCAGGTCGGGCACGAACGCTTGTGTCCTTTTTTCACTGACGCAGATCGATAGCCGGTGCGGGCTCGCCCCGTCCGTCGAACAGCTGCGCGGGATTCGCCGGCAGGATGCTCGGGCTGGCCGAATCCGTTTCGATGACCCGAATATCGCTGTATTTCTTCCCGGAAAGAGCCGCCAGGCCGGCACGGTCGCGAATGACCGTAGGTCGCAGAAACACCATCAGGTTGCGTTTGACGTGGGTTTCCTGAGTCGAGCGGAATAGGGCACCCAGAAACGGAATGTCTCCGAGTAGCGGCACCTTGGCGTTGGTGCGGGTGACGTCGTCCTGAATCAGGCCGCCAAGCACGATGACCTGGCCATCTTCGGCAAGGATGGTACTTTTGATGGCGCGCTTGTTGGTCACCAGGTCCACCGCCTGGGCCGTCAGGCTGGCGCTGGGCGCTATCGAGGAGATCTCCTGCTCGATCTGCAGGCGTAGCGTGGCGCCTTCGTTGATGTGCGGAGTCACCTTGAGGGTCACCCCGATGTCCTGGCGCTCGATGGTGGTGAAGGGGTTGTTCGCGCCCGCCGCATCGGTGGTGTAGGAGCCCGTCTGGAACGGGACGTTCTGGCCGACAAGAATCTCAGCTTCCTGGTTATCCAGCGTCAGCAGGCTCGGCGTCGACAGCAGATTGCTCTTGCTGTTGGACGACAGTGCGGTAATCAGCGCGCCGAAACTGCGAGTTCCAACGCCTATGATCGCGCCGTCGGGCAGGTTCTCCGGGATCTCGTTCTCGTTGATGGCATTGAGCACGCTGCCGACCGAAATACCGGTGTTGCCAAAGCTGACGCCACCGGCTCCACCAGTGCCTCCGCGCGCGTCGACCGCCCATTGCACGCCGAGGGCGTCGGTGATGTCGCCGGAAACCTCGACGATAGCCGCTTCGACCATGACCTGTGCGCGGGGAACATCCAGCTGGCGAACGATGCTTTCCAGAGTGCCGATCAGCTCTGGATCAGCGAGAAGGACTAGCGCGTTCAGGCTTTCGTCGGCGCGGATGAGGATGTTTTGCGGTCGGGCAGTGGTGGCGGATTCGCCGCTTTCGGGGTTTTTCAGACCTTCGGAAATATCACCCAGGGTCTCGGCCAGGGATTTCGCATCGTTGTGGCGCAAACGGATAACGCGCGTGTTGGCCGAACGCGTGGTTGGCGTGTCGAGCGATTGGGCCAGTGCCGCCAGCTTGCCTCGGGCCTCGCTGGGGCCAATGAAGATCAATCGGTTGGTGCGTGAATCGGCGATGATCTGCACGCCGGAGGTGGTTTTCGCATCACCACGCATCAGCGAGTTGCGCAGCACTTCAGCGATATCCATCGCCCAGCCGTGCTGCAGATTGAGCACGGCGTAATCGTTGCTCTCAGCGCGATCGAGCTGGCGCACCAGGTCCTCAATGCGCGCGATATTGGCGCTGCGATCACTGATGATCAGTGCATTGGCCGACGACACCGCAGCAAGATGGCCGAACTGTGGGACAAGCGGGCGGATCAGGGGTATCAGTTCGGCCGCGGAAGTGTGCTGCACCTGGATCACCCGTGTTTCCAGTTGGTCGCCGCCGGTAGGCCCGCTGCCCGCTTCGGCCTTGGCCTCAGCGTTCGGAACTACTCGGGCGACATCGCCCTGGGTCAGCACGCTGAACCCGTGCGTCGCCATGACCGAGAGGAACAGCTGATACACCTCGCTCAGCGACAGCGTGGCATTGGATACCACGCTGACTTGCCCCTTCACTCGCGGATCGACGATGAACGTCTGTCCGCTGAGCTGGCTGATCTGATCGATGAAGGCGCGGATATCCGCGTCCTTGAGATTGATGGTCCAGCCGTCCTGTTGATTGGGGCTTGGCTCGATACCGGGTTCGACGGCAAGCAAAGGCAGAGGGGCGGCCAGCAGGCCGGTGGCGAGCAGGGCAAGCAACGGGCGCGAAAAAGGCTTCGGCATCGGTCAATTGTCTTCCGTGGGCTGATCGTTGGCGGGGGCGGCATCGGGTTGGTTGACGGCTTCTTCCAGCTGCTGACGCAAGGCGTCCATCTGCTGCTGCATCAGCTGCGTCTCCTCGTCCGGTGGCTCGGCATAGGGTGGTTGATCCTGATAGGGCGCTTCGGTCATCTCCTCGGGAATGTAGCTAGGCGAGCGTACCTGAGGAAAATGCAGCACTTCGACGGCGCCGTTGCGCGCCAGCTCCACGCGATCAGGGTAGACCTGATGCAGACTGACGCCACTGGCCAGCTCTTCGCCCTGCCAGTAGAGCCGTGGCGGCTGCCCGTCGACTTGAACAATGGCGCTGGAGCGCTGCGGATCCATGTGCACGAAGCTGCCGCGCAGGGTAAAGCCGCTGGCAGCTGCGGTGGGCGCGTAGGAGTCAGAAGGGGCCGCCGAGCCGAACAGTATTTCCAGCCGCTGCATATCGGGCTGACCCAGATTGCCGGCTTGTTGTTCATAGACGTCGGTGGGGGTAGGGGCGCGAGACAGGTTCATCCATTGCTCGATCTGCATCGCGAGGTAGAGCGCGAACACGCAGAGCGGCACGGTACTGATGATGAGTGGGACGTAGCGGCGGTAGTTGTCCAGTTTTCCCGGCAGTGGCAAGCGAAATACTCCGTGGCGCTTTTGTTGTTCGGTTCCCTAGTACGCGGGTTGCCTCTGTCAGGCGATACAGCACTTTTAGAACACTTTCGCGGACGCCGCAGCGAATTTACAGGTGCTCTTGGCGAATCGATGGTGCAGGACCAAGGTTACAAAGTGACGCGGCAGCTCCTGTTGACCACGGTTCCATAAAAAAAATTCAATGTTATTGTTGACTTAGCGTAGGGGGCTGAGTAAATTGCGCGCCTCGCAAGGCGATCGGCTGATTAGCTCAGCTGGGAGAGCACCTGCATCACACGCAGGGGGTCGGCGGTTCGATCCCGTCATCAGCCACCAACCTTTGTGAGATTTCGGACGAAAGTCCGGCCGACGCGCAGCGGTAGTTCAGTCGGTTAGAATACCGGCCTGTCACGCCGGGGGTCGCGGGTTCGAGTCCCGTCCGCTGCGCCATATCCCTCTGCTCACTTCCTTTAGAAGTGATGAGACAAGAGAAGCTGCCCAAGGGCAGCTTTTTTTGTGCCTGTCGAATAGCGATGTGATTGGTGAATCCTGCACTATCCAATCGCCCGTGGGCGACCCGTTTCGGCGGAATCCTATGGCCTCTCGCATTTGCCAAACAGCGCGTCGCGCTCCGCTCCAGAGGCTGCGTTGGCAAAACCATCGAATCGTCCATGCTCGGCGATTGACCGAGCCGCCTGCAGAAAGCCGGCCCATGCCGCGCGTGCCAAGGCGCCGCCGACACTGATGCGTCTGACGCCTAGGTCGGCGAGGTCCTGTACGGTCAGGTCGCTGTTCCAGCCAATCAGTACATTGACCGGCTTTGGCGAGACTGCCTCGATGACGGCGCTGATCTGCTCGCGGGTTCTCAGGCCTGGTGCGTACAGGCAGTCGGCGCCTGCATCGGCATAGGCTTTCAGGCGTGCAAGGGTGTCGTCGAGATCAGGCCGATCGACGAAGAAGTTCTCGGCGCGGCCAATCAGCAGTGTTTCGCCTCCGGTAGCGTCGATCGCCTCACGCGCGGCGCACATTCGTTCGGTGGCCTCGGCAAGCTCGCGCAACGGCTCGCGCGGGTCTCCTGTGGAGTCCTCGATGGAAATACCCGCGACGCCGGTTCCGACCGCCATGTGCACGCTTTCGGCCACGCCTTCGGGCGTATCGGCGTAGCCACTCTCGAAATCGGCGTTCACCGGCAGATGGGTGGCTTGGACCATGTAGCGCATATGGGCCAGGACCTCGTCCCGCGGCATCTGTCCGTCGGCGCGGGCGCACGACCAGGCGTAGCCGGAGCTGGTCGTCGCCAACGCCTTGAAACCGAGACTTGCGAGGACGCTCGCACTGCCGGCATCCCAGGGGTTGGGCAGGACGAAGCAGCCCGACTGGTGCAGCGCACGAAAAGCGGCACGTTTTTGCGACACGCTGGGATGGACCATGAACCCTCCTGGTTGGTGAGATGGGTGGGGCACGACGCATTCGCCGCCGCGCGTCGTCAAAGACTAGATGGGATTCAGCGTGCCGTGGTTTTCAGAACACGCGCTGCAGGGTGCCACAGCGTTACTGAATTTCCCTGTGGGCGACCGTGAAATGTGCCGCCGTGATATCCGCGCTGGGCGCTTCGCTGTGCTAAGACGTTGCGTGGAGGCTGACGAGGGCGGGGCGGCGCCGGCATCACCCCGTACATGCTCGCCTGACACTCCGTTTGCGCTCGCGTGTCCGGGCTTCTACAGCGTAACGTGCAGCCACCAACCGCCCGGCAATGCCATAACGAGGATTTGATGACGACCGACAAGCAGCAATTTGCCAGCGACAACTATTCCGGCATCTGCCCTGAAGCCTGGGAAGCCATGGCGAGGGCGAACCAAGGCCACGACAGGGCGTACGGCGACGACCAATGGACAGCCCGCGCGGCTGATCACTTCCGCGCACTGTTCGAGACCGACTGCGAGGTGTTCTTCGCCTTCAACGGTACAGCGGCCAATTCCCTGGCGTTGTCGTCCCTTTGCCAGAGCTACCACAGCGTGATCTGCGCCGACATCGCCCACGTCGAGACGGACGAATGCGGCGCGCCGGAGTTCTTCTCCAACGGCTCCAAGCTGCTGCTCGGCAGGACCGAGCAGGGCAAGCTGACGCCTGCTGCCATTCGCGAGATCGCGCTGAAGCGCAAGGACATCCATTACCCCAAGCCACGCGTGGTCAGCCTGACCCAGGCCACGGAAGTCGGTACCGTCTACCAGTCCGCCGAGCTGCGTGCCATCAGCGACACCTGCAAGGACCTCGGGCTGCACCTGCACATGGACGGCGCGCGCTTTGCCAATGCCTGCGCTCACCTGGGCATGTCGCCCGCCGAACTGAGCTGGAAAGCCGGCGTCGATGTGCTCTGTTTCGGTGGCACCAAGAACGGCATGGCGGTCGGTGAGGCCATCCTGTTCTTCAATCGCGAACTGGCCACCGATTTCGAGTACCGCTGCAAGCAGGCTGGCCAGCTTGCCTCCAAGATGCGATTTCTGTCGGCACCGTGGGTCGGGCTTCTGGAAAACGGCGCCTGGCTCAGGTACGCCGAACACGCCAACCGTTGTGCCCAGCTGCTGGCCGAGTTGATTCAACCGTTGCCTGGCGTCGAGTTGATGTTTCCGGTGCAGGCCAATGGCGTCTTCGTCAGCCTGCCGCCATCGGCACTGGAGGCGCTCAGGAACCGCGGCTGGATGTTCTACACCTTCATCGGCGTCGGCGGTGCGCGCTTCATGTGCTCGTGGGACACCAGCGAAGCGCGGGTACGCCAGCTGGCCGATGACATACGCGCGGCCGTAACCGACGCCCTGTAGCTGCCGACGATGTGCCCGCTCGCGAAGTGGCCTCGGCAATACGCGGGCAGCGGCTACTGAGCGCTGCTCATTTGGATAAGGTTGGACGAGCACTGTCGTGAGGTTAGATGCTGGCTTGCTCGAGCAAGGCGCGGCGGAACGCCTGTGCCACAGGCCCGAGTGGCTCATCCAGCCGGTGCGCCAGGTAGGCTTCGGATTGCACCCCGCTGTTTCTACCAAGGTCGGGAATGGCGACGCGCGCCAGTCGCGCTGAAGCCAGATCCTCCTCAACCAGCCATGCCGGGAGCCGTCCCCAGCCGAGTCCGGCGCGAATCAGTGCGACCTTCGCTTCCTGGGTATTCACCCAACAGGTGAAGGGCGACAGAACGCCGAATGAGCGGCCCTCGGAGAGTGGCGTGGGATCGGCAAGCACGATCTGCAGATGGCCGGCGAGATCCGGCACGCCGAGTGGCGCACTGCTGCCGAGTTCGGCCAGCGGATGATCGCTGCGTACGACGGCAATCTGCGCAATCGAGCCAATCGCCTCCAGCGCCAGCCGGGGATTGCGAAAATCCTCGCCGACGATGATCGCGAGCGTGCAGCGACTCTCATCCAGCGCTGCGATGGGGCCGCCCAGGGCCTGTGACTCCAGGCGAAAGCTGGTGGAAGGAAATTCGACGCTGGCCCGGGTAATGGCGAGCGCCACCGATTCGATCGGAAACAGCGTATCCACCACCAGGGTCAGTTCCAGCTCGACACCCGCACCCAGCGCCCGCGCCCGAGCACGCATGGCGTCGGCGCGCAGTAGGATGTCGCGTGCGTGGGCCAGCAGTGCCTGACCTTCCTGAGTGAGGACGGGGCGGTAGCCGCTGCGATCAAACAGCTGCAGGCCCAGTTCCGTCTCCAGGTTCGCGATGGCATGGCTGATGGCCGATTGCACGCGTAGCAGCCGTGCCGCGCCGGATCGAAAGCTGCCGCTGTCGGCCACAGTTACGAACGTACGAATCTGATCCAGTGTCATGCCATCGAGCATGATCTGCTCCATAGATCGAGTTGATCGAAATTTAATCACTCTGCGAGAGCGTTTTTAGTCATTAGCCTGGCTCCAGTCAATGCCATTGGAGGACTGCAGCAATGACGAACGTACTGGTGCTCTATTACTCATCCTATGGGCATGTCGAAGCACTTGCCGATGCCGTCGCCGAGGGCGCACGCGAAGCGGGCGCGTTGGCAGACGTCAAACGGGTGCCCGAACTCGTTCCGCAAGAGGTCGCGCAGAATGCGGGGTACAAGATGGACCAGCCCGCGGATACGGCGACCGTGGCGGAACTGCCGAACTACGACGCCATCGTGATCGGCACGCCGACGCGTTTCGGCAACATGGCCGCGCAGATGAAGAACTTCCTCGATCGATGTGGCGGGCTATGGGCCGAGGACCGGCTGGTCGGCAAGGTGGGCAGCGTGTTCACCTCGACCGGCAGCCAGCACGGGGGCCAGGAAAGCACGATTCTCGCGACGCACACCGTACTGCTTCATCTGGGGATGGTTGTGGTCGGGCTGCCGTACAGCTTCAAGGGGCAGCTGCGGATGGATGCCATAACCGGTGGCACGCCCTATGGCGCCTCGACACTGGCCGATGACGGCAGCGGCGGTGACCGCCAGCCGAGCGAAAATGAACTGCAGGGCGCCCGTTACCAAGGCAGGCACGTCGCTCGCGTGGCCGCCGCACTCGCCGCCAACCCGGTCGGGGTGCCGGAATGAATGTCGCCCGGCAGCTCCGCGCGAGGCTGGTCGTCTGGATCGTGCTCGGCTGCGGGATCGTGGCGGCTTTGCACTTGGGCAAGGCTGCCATTGCCACGCCGTTGCTACAGGCGGACCTTGGGGTCGATCTCGCCGAGGCCGGCTGGCTGACCGGCATATTCGCGGTGCTCGGCTTGCTTGGGGGTGCGGCGGCCGGTGCGGTGGTGGCAGCAGTCGGAGATCGGCGGTCCCTGCTGCTGGGGCTCGGGGTAACCGCGGTTGCCGGCGTCGCGGGCGCCGCCGCGCCGTCATTCGCGCTGCTGCTGATTTCCCGGCTGCTGGAAGGACTCGGATTCCTGCTCATCATCGTCGCCGGGCCGGCGATTCTGGAACGCCTGACGACCGGCGCTGCGCGGGACAGCGCCTTCTCGCTGTGGAGTTGCTTCATGCCGAGCGGGATGGCGCTGGCCATGGTCGCCGGGCCGCTGTTCCAGACATGGCAGGGATTGTGGTGGACGGGTTCGGCGGTGGCGGTAATCGCCGCGGTGGCGGTGGGCTGCTGCATACCCGCTGGCGTTTCGTCTGGCATACCCGGACGGCTACTGGGAAATATTCGGCGCGTGCTGTTTTCCCGAGCCAGCGTTTTGCTGGCGGTTGGTTTCGCGCTGTACAGCCTGATGTTCTTCGCCCTGTTCAGCTTTCTGCCGGTTCTGCTGATGGAGCGTATGGATATCTCATATCGGAGTGCGGGGCTGTTGAGCGCACTGGCCAGTGTGGTCAATGTCAGCGGCAACCTTGCTGCTGGCTATCTGCTCACGCGCGGCGCCGGGCGTGGTTCGCTGATCCTGTTTGCCAGCGGCGTCATGGGGGCGTCCGGGATAGGCATATTCCTGGGTTGGTTCGAACCGCAGGCGACCTTCCTGCTGTGCCTGCTGTTTTCAGCCGTGGGTGGGTTGATCCCGGCCACGCTGCTGGCATCCGCACCGTTGGCTGCGCGGGAGACTTTCCTCGTTCCAATTGCTGTCGGCCTGATGATGCAGGGCAGCAATCTGGGACAACTGCTAGGCCCGGTAGTGGTCGGCGGCGTGACCGCGGCTTTCGGTTGGAGCGCCGCCGGCCCGGTCGTGTTGCTTGCGGCGCTGGCCGCTGGCGTGACTGCGCTTCTTTTGCCAGCAGCACTGCAGCGCAGCGAGCCGGCGAAGGAGGGTAGCCCTGAGCGTTCCAGAAGCGGCGACGTCCAGTGCTGATCCGATGCGTGCCGAGCCGCGCTTGGATAGCAGACACCATGGCAGAACAGGATGAGGCGATCCGGTGCCCTGAAATGGGGCTCGGCTGTGACCGGTACGTCACATTATGGTGCGCGGTTCCTGGCCGGAGGCGGGACGAGGGCTCGAAGGGTGGCCATGTGCCATCCATGGAGCGTTTCTTGCTGCGCATAGGTTTTCTGCCTTTCCTGCAGACCTCCGGGCGGCAGCCTCAACATTGTCGCGGCTCCGGGTCATGCAGGATAACCACTTCAAGCCCAGATCAATGACCCAAGAACTCTCTGCCAGAACCAACCGCCGGAGCAGTCTGCTCACCTGTGAGGTGCTGGACCGCTCGCGTGTGCTCGACACGCTGGTCAACAACCTCGAAGGCATGGCCTACCGCTGCCGCAACGACGCGCCCTGGACGATGATCTTCGTCAGTCAGGGCTCGCAAGGCTTGTGCGGCTACAGTGCTGCGGATCTGGTCGACGACAACGGCATCTCATGGGGCCGGATCACCCATCCGGATGACCGGCTTCGCGTCCGCCGCTGCATCGATAATGCTGTCGCCGGAATGGGGCGATTCACCGTGCATTACCGGATCCGCACCGCCGCGGGGAACCTCAAATGGGTCATCGAGCGCGGCGTCGCGGTGCCCGATGAGCAGGGCGAGATCGTGGTGGAGGGCTTCATCGAGGACATCACCGCCCAGAAGGCAGTGCTCGAAGCGCTGGAGCAGGCCGAACTGCGTTATCGCAGCATCTTCGAGAACGCTTCGGAGGGCATTTTCCAGTCCACCCGCGATGGCCGCTATCTGGCCGCGAATCCTGCGTTGGCGCGCATTTACGGATACGACAGTGCATCCGAGCTGGTGGCCGATCTCGCTGACATAGAGCGTCGCCTGTACGTCGAGGGTGGGCGTCGCGAAGTGTTCTGCCAGCTGATGGAGCAACAGGGCGAGGTGCTCAACTTCGAGTCTGAGGTCTATCGGCGCGACGGCACACGCATCTGGATATCCGAGAACGCGCACGTGGTGCGAGGCGCCAGCGGCGAGTTCATCTGCTACGAAGGCACCGTGCAGGACATCTCCGAGCGCAAGCATTATCAGCAGCAGCTCGAACGTCAGGCCAACCATGATCTGCTGACCGGCCTGCCCAATCGCATCCTGCTCAACGACCGCATCGAGCAGGGCCTGGCCCGTGCGGCTCGCCTGGGCTACTACCTGACGCTGGTATTCATCGACCTGGACAACTTCAAGTTCATCAACGACGGTCTCGGGCATGTCGCTGGTGACGAGCTGCTCAAGAGTATTGCGGCGCGGCTGGCCGGTAGTCTGCGCAGCTCCGACACCGTGGCGCGGGTCGGTGGGGATGAATTCGTGCTGGTGCTCAGCGATCACTACCGCATCAGCACAGTGATCTCGTTATTGGAGCGTGTGCTGAACGAAATCCGCCGGCCGGTCATGCTCGCCGGTCGCGAGTTTCAGGTCGGCGCCAGCCTGGGTGTGGCGATGTTCCCCGACGACGGCGAGGATGCGCAAAGCTTGCTCAAACACGCCGATATCGCCATGTACGCGGCGAAGAAGCGTGGGCGCAACAATTTCCAGTTCTTCACCCACGATCTCAACCGGATCGCCGATGAGCGTCTGAATCTCGAGGCCGCCATGCGCGTGGCGCTGGAGCGCAACGAGTTGTCGGTGCACTACCAGCCGAAGGTCGATGCGACGCGGCAGATTGTCGGTGTCGAGGCGCTGGCGCGCTGGACCCACGCGGAGCTGGGGGTGATAGGGCCGGATCGCTTCATCCCGGTGGCGGAGGAGAGCGGGCTGATCATGCCGCTGACCCTGGCCATCCTGCGTCGCGCCTTCACCGATGCGCGGCAATGGAACGAGGGACGCGGCACGCCGCTGCTGATTGCGGTGAACCTGTCACCGCTGCTGTTTCTTGGCGACGATGTGGTCGAACGCATCCTCGCGGTGCTCGACGAAATAGGGCTGCCGCCGACCCAGGTGGAGCTGGAAATCACCGAAACGGTATTCCTCGGAGACGGCACCCGTGCGGTTTCCATCCTGGCCGAGTTCAAGGCGCGGGGCTTTCGCTTGGCGATGGACGATTTCGGTACCGGCTACTCGGCGCTCAGCTATCTGCGGCGTTTTCCGCTGGACATCATCAAGATCGATCGATCGCTGGTCACCGGACTCGAACAGGAGGAGGAAGTGGCGATGATCGCTCGTGCCGCCATTTCGCTGGGCAAGAGCCTGCACAAGACGGTGGTGGCCGAAGGGGTCGAGAACGCCGCGCAGTTCGATTTCCTGCGTCGCAACGGTTGCGACGAGTTCCAGGGCTACCTGCTCTCACGCCCGCTGCCGGCGGCGCAGATCACCGCATTGCTTGCGGACGGCGGCGTGATCCGCTTCTAGCTGTCGCCGGGGATGGCGCCGTTCTGCCAGAGCTGCATCAGTTCCTGTGGCGCTCGGTCCTCGGCGATCTGCAGGATCAGTTCGGCGTCGGTGTCCTCGCGTCGGTAGTGCAGTTCGACCCGGAAGAAGCGCTGATCGCCGGCACCGACGTTCTTGCTGGCGACCGGCAGGCAGCGTTCGACCACCGAGCAGAGGCCGCGGCGCTGCTCTGCGTCGCAGTCGGCGAATTCGATCTGCCGGGGTCGCGCCAGGCTTGGCGCCGCGACGAAACCGCCCTGGCGCGATACGCGCAACGAGGTTTCCGGTCCCAGTGCTGGCATCTTCATCCTGCCTCCTCAGCGCAGTGCTACGCCCACTGACGTCCAGACTTCATACAGCGCCTGAACTTGAGGCGACTGACGACCGAACAGCTGCGCCGCGTGGTTCAGCGTCACACCGGCGAAGGTTGCGAAGTCCGCATCATTGGGCAGTTGTGGATCACAGATGGTGGCGTACCAGATTCGTCCGGCCTGCTCCCAGGCGTAACCACCCAGCGCCATGGCCGCGAGGTAGAAGGCGCGGTTGGGAATGCCGGAGTTGAGATGCACGCCACCGTTGTCGTCGCGGGTCTCGATGAAGTCGCGCATGTGCGCAGGCTGCGGGTCGCGACCGAGCAGCGGATCGTCGTAGGCGCTGCCCGGGTTGGCCATGGAACGCAGGGCGACGCCGTTGACCTTGTCGGTCAGCAGCTCGGCGCCGACCAGCCAGTCGGCCTCCGCCGCGGTCTGGCCGAGCGCGTGCTGTTTGGTCAGCACGCCGAACACGTCCGACACTGATTCGTTGAGCGCTCCTGGCTGGTTGAAATAGACAAGCCCGGCTTCGCTCTCGATCAGGCCGTGGGTCAGTTCGTGGGCGACCACGTCCAGCGAGCGGGTGAAGCGCTGGAACAGCTCACCGTCGCCATCGCCGAACACCATCTGCTCGCCGTTCCAGAAGGCGTTCTCGTAGCCCTGGCCGTAGTGCACGGTGCCGATCAACGGCATCCCCAGGTCATCGATCGAGTCGCGCTGGAAAACCTGCCAGAAGAATGTGTAGGTCGCGCCGAGCGCGTCGTAGGCTTCGTCCACCGCGGCGTCTCCGGAGGCCGGCTGACCTTCGCGACGTCGCAGGTTGCCCGGCAGCTGCATCTGCTGCTCGGCGTCATGGATTCGTCGTTGTGGGTGGCCGGGCGTGCGCAGCTCGCCAAGCTCGGCGATGGCTGTGGGTCGTGGTGGGCCGGGGTTGGGCAGCAGGCTCTGCACGTGGTGCAACGTCTGTTGAGCGCAGCCGCGCTGGTAGGGCGACCCGCGGTCGATGATGCGGTCGAGAATGTATGGCGGGATGAAGGTGTGAATCGGCACCGGCGGTACTCCAAGGCTGACGCGGCTACGACCAGCATAGACCGCTGGAACGCGATGGTTCGACCGCCGATCCAGAGGGCGCGACGAGATGGCGCGGCTCCCGCGGCGCACCCTTGGCGCGTTCTGCTGTCACTTGTGCTGGACCCCGTTTTTACCGTCATCGACGACGCGGGCGCTCATTTGACGAGGAGTTGTTGCCCATGTTCGGATTGGAAGCACTAGAGCTGGCGCGCGTCCAGTTCGCTTTCACCATCACCTTTCACATCATCTTCCCGGCGATCACCATCGGGCTCGCCAGCTTTCTCGCCGTGCTCGAGGGGCTCTGGCTGAAGACCCGGCAGGAGGTCTATCGCGACCTGTACCACTTCTGGCTGAAGATATTCGCGGTCAATTTCGGCATGGGTGTGGTGTCGGGAATCGTCATGGCGTACCAGTTCGGCACCAACTGGAGTGCCTACTCCGAGTTCGCCGGCAGCGTCACCGGGCCGCTGCTGGCCTATGAGGTGCTGACCGCGTTCTTCCTGGAGGCGGGTTTCCTCGGGGTCATGCTGTTCGGCTGGAATCGGGTTGGCGAACGCCTGCATTTCTTTTCCACGCTCATGGTGGCCGTGGGCACGCTGATCTCGACCTTCTGGATTCTGGCGTCCAACAGCTGGATGCACACGCCGCAGGGGCACGAGATCATCGACGGCATCGTGGTGCCGGTGGACTGGCTGGCGATCATCTTCAACCCGTCGTTCCCTTATCGACTGGCGCACATGGCGGTCGCCGCATTCCTCGCCACGGCGTTCTTCGTCGGCGCGTCGGCGGCCTGGCAGCTGTTGCGCGGCAAGGACAACCCGGCGATCCGCAAGATGCTCTCGATGGCCATGTGGATGGCCCTCTTGGTGGCACCGGTGCAGGCGGTGATCGGCGATTTCCATGGGCTGAACACCCTCGAATATCAGCCGGCGAAGATCGCCGCGATGGAAGGGCACTGGGACAACTCCGAAGGCGGGCCGACGCCGCTGTTGCTGTTCGGCTGGCCGGACATGGAGGCCGAGGAAACGCGCTACAAGATCGAGATTCCCTACCTAGCCAGCCTGATCCTCAATCACAGCCTGACCGAACCGATTCCGGCGCTGAAGGACTTCCCGCCCGAGGACCGGCCGAACTCGACGATCGTGTTCTGGACGTTCCGCATCATGGTCGCGCTCGGCCTGCTGATGATCGTCACCGGTATCTGGAGTCTGCTGTTGCGGCGGGGCGACCGGATGTACAGCTCGCGCGCGTTCCTGCGGCTGGTGTTGCTGATGGGGCCTTCCGGGCTGATCGCCATCTTGGCTGGCTGGTACACCACCGAGATCGGGCGTCAGCCCTGGGTGATCTACGGCCTGATGCGCACCGCCGATGCCGTATCCAATCACGGCGCCGGCCAGCTGGGGCTCACTCTGGCGATGTTCGTGGTCGTCTACTTCGCCGTGTTCGGGGTGGGCATGGTGTACGTCCTGCGCCTGGTGCGCAAAGGCCCGGTGATCAGCGAAGGGCGCGAGAAAGGTACTGGTGGGCCAGGCGAGGCGCGCACGCCGATGCGACCGATCTCCGCGGCGGACGAAGCCCTTCCCGAGGGACAAAGCGATCAACTGGGCGAGAGGAACTGAGCCATGGGTATCGATCTTTCACTGATCTGGGCGGTGATCATCATCTTCGGCATCATGATGTACGTGGTGATGGACGGTTTCGATCTCGGCGTCGGCATCCTCTTTCCCTTTGTGCAGGACGCCTCGGAGCGCGACGTGATGATGAACACCGTCGCGCCGATCTGGGACGGCAACGAGACCTGGCTGGTACTCGGCGGTGCCGGGCTGTTCGCCGCGTTTCCGCTGGCCTATTCGGTGGTGCTGTCGGCGCTCTATCTGCCGATCATCTTCATGCTGATGGGGCTGATCTTCCGCGGCGTGGCGTTCGAATTTCGCTTCAAGGTGGTCCGCGAGCGCCAGCATGTCTGGGACAAGGCCTTTATCGGCGGCTCGCTGGTCGCAACCTTCTTCCAGGGCGTGGTGCTTGGTGCATTCATCAGCGGGTTGCCGGTCGAGGATCGGGCCTATGCCGGCGGGGCGCTGGACTGGTTGACGCCGTTCTCGCTGTTCTGCGGACTGGCGCTGATCGTTGCCTATGCGCTGCTCGGCTGTACCTGGCTGATGATGCGCACCGCCGGCGACCTGCAACGGCGGATGCACGACATCGGCATTCCGCTGGTGTGGGCGGTGCTGGTGGTTACCGGCATCGTCAGCCTGTGGACGCCGCTGACCCATCCGGATATCGCCGAGCGCTGGTTCAGCATGCCCAACCTGCTGTATTTCATGCCGGTTCCGGTGTTGGTGTTGCTCTGTGCGTTCGGGCTGCTGCGCTCGATTCAGCGCTACGCCAACTACATGCCTTTCCTGCTCACGCTGGCGCTGATCTTCCTCGGCTACAGCGGGCTGGGCATCAGCCTGTGGCCGAACATCATCCCTCCGTCGGTGAGCATCTGGGAGGCTGCGGCACCGCCACAGAGCCAGGGCTTCACCCTGGTCGGGGCGCTGCTCATTCTGCCGTTGATCCTGATGTACACGGCGTGGAGCTATTACGTGTTCCGCGGCAAGGTCAGTGCGGAGGATGGGTATCACTGATGGCTGATCTGGATAACAAGCCGCCTGCACAGCCTGAGCAGCGGCCGCTCTGGCAGCGCATGAGCTGGTTGGTGCTGATCTGGAGTGGAAGCGTGCTGGCGCTCGGCATCGTTGCCTGGCTGCTGCGTCTGGCCATGAATGCGGCGGGCCTGTCTTCACCCTGAAGGCGCGCCCCGCTTTGGGGCGTACCGCTCGCGCATGCCCCGTGATCTGGCCGCGGGCGGGACTCGAAGCACGTCACGATTCCTTCATTTGCCGGTTGTAGCCTGCTGGCATGAACCTTGATGCACAGACAGGCATCAGGCCTTGGGCAACCGCCGACAATTGAGGAATCTAGCGATGGACGACTACCAGGACGAACTACTGGAATGGCATGCCGCTGAGCAGGATCACCCGGACTGTGCCGAGGATGCGGTCGAACTCTGAGCGCCGCTCGCGTATGCGCCGTTCACGCGCCGCGCCGCTGCGCCCGGCGATAGTCTCCCGGCGTCTGCCCGCTCCAGCGCTTGAAGGCACGCTGAAACGCTTCGGCTGAGGAAAAACCAAGCAGCCAGGCGATCTCGCCGAAAGCGGATTCGGTGTCGCGAATGTAGGCCATCGCCAGGTCGCGGCGGGTGTCGTTGAGGATCGCGCGATAGCTGCTGTCTTCCTCGGCCAGCTTGCGTCGCAGTGTCCAGGCCGGCATTTGCAGACGTGCAGCGATCTGTTGCAGGTCCGG
The DNA here is from genome assembly GCF_002929225.1 of Stutzerimonas kunmingensis. Classification (GTDB taxonomy): domain Bacteria; phylum Pseudomonadota; class Gammaproteobacteria; order Pseudomonadales; family Pseudomonadaceae; genus Stutzerimonas. The sequence continues at coordinate 40,107 of NZ_PISM01000014.1, forward strand.
CTCCTGGCCCTTGAGCATCGGCCCGAGAATCTGTGCGACCCGCTCGCGCAGACTGCGGGTGCGGGTGCGCCGTTCCAGTTCGGCTTCACACAGCTCCAGCAGATGCCGCCAGGTGCCGGGGCAATGATCCGGGTTGCGCAACGCCAGGCTGCGCTGATCCAGCTGCAGCTGATTCGCTTCGGCGCTGAAGATTACCGGCCGGCCGAACTGCTCGTCGTAGCGCGAGGCATAGTCAGGGGCTTCGAACTCGATGTGGATCGCCATCGGCACCAGCGGCTGTCCGCTCAAGCGGCCGAGCTGCGAGATCCAGCTGGCGAGCACCGTATCGACGACGAAGCGGTTGTAGGCGTTGTAAGGGCTGATGGAATAGAAGCGCAGCCAGGCGCCTGACGCATCTTCGTGAAAACTCGAACTGCCGCGGTAGTTGGATGCATACAGCGCCTCGTAGCGGATCAGCGCCCGTGCCGCTTCGCGCACGGTGGGCGCCTGAGCGGCGGTCAGCCCGGCGAGGCCGAGGTGCCCGGGCTTGCGCAGGCGGCCCATCTCCAGGCCCAGAGCGGGATCGCCAGCCAGCTGGATGGCCGCATGCCCGAGCCGCATGTAACGGGGGATCGAGAGGCGGGCATGCGGCTCAGCGAGCCGCTCGCCATCCAGTCCGTAGGCCAGCAAAAGCGGCTGAGGGTCATGGCCGTACAGCTGCAACGCATCGTTGAGGCTGTGCAGAAAACCGACCGACAGATCGCCCAGGCGCACCCGTTGCGCATTCATGGGGTGCTGCCGAGCCATTGATTGCGTACCTGGACCGGGACGCCGTGGCCCGGGGGCGCCGGGCGGCGCGGCGAGCCGAGTAGATTCCAGGGCAAGGCGAGCGTATGCACGGCCATGTGCGGTCTTGCGCTGAGCGCGTCGGAATGTGTACTGCCACAGCTCGCCTGCGGATCTGCCAGCGCGCCGGGTACAGCCAGCAGTTTCGCTTCGGCAGGCGGTTGCTCGAGGTAGGCATCGCAGCCCAGCAGCACTGCCAGCGAGCCCGCCGGTGTTTCAATCAGCCGTCGACGCTCGGGGATGGGGGCAACGCTGTAGCGGCGTTCGTAACGGCTCAACGCCTGCTTGTACTGCAGCGTTCCGAGGGGCTTGCCGCGACCGTCAAAGGTCAGGCTTACCTGGCGCAGCGGGCCATCGCCGATCATCAGCTGATCGTTCTCCAGATAGGGCTCCGGCAGCACGATCGAGCCAGCCACCAAGGTAACGCCGAACTCTCTGGCGAGGCCGCCGAAGACGTTCTGGTATTCCTCTGCCATCTGTCGGGCCTTGAGCCGCAACACCGCACCGGTACGCCGATCGTCGCCCTGATTATCCGGCAGTGCGCGCAGATAGCTGCCGGGATTGCTGAGCGCCATCCACTGCATCGCATCGCGCAGGGTGCGGGCCTGCTGCACTTCCGGCTTCTCGCCCAGGGCGAACAGGCCAGTGCCAACGTGTTCGGGGAGCACCACGACGGTTCGCTCGCTGAGCATTCCGGCTTCGGCCGCCTGCTTGAGGTAGGTGCGAAACTTGAGTTGCAGCCGCTCGCGGCTCTGATAGTCGGCTGGCTGCAGCCGGGTCTCGATGCCCAGCAGGTTGCCTGCGCTTCCGACTTGCCCGTGGTTTTCGATGGGTAGCGTACGCAGATCGGACAGCAGTGGGCCGCTACGACGGTCTTGCGTCCAGTCGAGGTAGACGGCAAATGAGGCTGCCCCGAGGACGAGCAACAGCACGATATTGATTGAGGTGCGCATGTGAGGCAGGGCAGTGAGGGATTGCGTCAGCGTAGGTAACGCGGCGCCTGTTGCCAAGCTTTTTGCGCAGAAGGATCAAAAAGTTGTCACTTTGGATCATTGAGTGCAGCACCTTCGCTGTTTATCGTCGCTGCATACCGACCGTAGCCCCATGAGGCTCGGCACTCGTCATGATGAGGATGCTTCGATGACCGCTTTCCCGAAACTGCTGGCTCCGCTCGATCTGGGCTTTACCACCTTGCGCAACCGTACCCTGATGGGCTCCATGCACACGGGCCTGGAGGAAATGCCCAACGGCTTCGAGCGGATGGCGGCATTCTTCGCCGAGCGCGCTCGCGGCGGCGTCGGCCTGATCGTCACCGGTGGCGTTGGCCCCAATGAGGAAGGCTCGGTGCGCGCCGGGGCGGCCAAGCTGTCCACGCCGGAGGAGGCCGAAGAGCACAAGATCGTTACCCAGGCGGTTCACGAAGCTGGCGGCAAGATCTGCATGCAGATCCTGCATGCCGGGCGTTACGCCTACAGCCCGCAGCTGGTGGCGCCGAGCGCTATCCAGGCGCCGATCAATCCGTTCACCCCGCGCGAACTGGACGAGGAGGGCATCGAGAAGCAGATCCGCGACTTCGTCAACTGCGCAAGCCTGGCCCAGCAAGCCGGTTATGACGGCGTCGAGATCATGGGTTCGGAAGGCTACTTCATCAATCAGTTCCTGGTGGCGCACACCAACCACCGCACCGATCGCTGGGGTGGCAGCTACGAGAATCGCATGCGCTTGCCGGTGGAGATCGTGCGCCGCGTGCGCGAAGCGGTGGGCAGCGACTTCATCATCATCTATCGCCTGTCGATGCTCGACCTCATCGAAGGCGGCAGTGTCTGGGAAGAGGTGGTGCAGCTGGCCAAGGCCATCGAGCAGGCGGGCGCCACGCTGATCAATACCGGCATCGGTTGGCACGAGGCGCGGATTCCGACCATCGCCACCAAGGTGCCACGCGCCGCGTTCACCAAGGTGACCGCGAAGCTGCGTGGCGAGGTAAGCATTCCGCTGATCACCACCAACCGGATCAATACCCCGGAGGTCGCCGAACAGGTGCTGGCCGAGGGCGATGCGGACATGGTCTCCATGGCGCGGCCGTTCCTCGCCGATCCGGAGTTCGTCAACAAGGCCGCCGCCGGTCACAGCGAGCGCATCAACACCTGCATCGGCTGCAACCAGGCCTGTCTGGACCACACCTTCAGCGGCAAGCTGACCACCTGCCTGGTCAATCCACGTGCCTGCTACGAAACCGAGCTGAACTACATCCCCACTACCGTGGTGAAGAAGATCGCCGTCGTCGGTGCCGGGCCTGCGGGGCTCGCCGCTGCGACCATCGCAGCCGAGCGCGGTCACGAGGTGACGCTGTTCGATTCGTCCGCCGAAATCGGCGGGCAATTCAATGTTGCCAAGCGGGTGCCGGGCAAGGAGGAGTTCTACGAAACCCTGCGCTACTTCAAGAACCGCCTCGAAGAAACCGGAGTCGAGGTTCGTCTGAACACCCGCGCGACGGTGGAAGCGCTGCTGGCCGGTGGCTTCGACGAGATCATCCTGGCGACCGGGATCGCGCCGCGAGTGCCGGCAATTCCGGGGGTCGACCATCCGAAGGTGATTGGCTACCTGGATGCGATTCTGGAGCGCAAGCCGGTCGGCCAGCGCGTCGCGGTGATCGGCGCAGGCGGTATCGGCTTCGACGTGTCGGAATACATCACCCACGACGGCGAATCCACCAGCCTGGATCGTGAAGCCTTCTGGAAGGAGTGGGGTATCGATCTCGGGCTGTCGGTGCGCGGCGGTATCGCCGGCATCCAGCCGGCTCCGCATGCGCCCAAGCGTCAGGTCTATCTGCTGCAGCGCAAGAAGTCCAAGGTGGGTAACGGGCTGGGCAAGACCACTGGCTGGATCCACCGTACCGGACTGAAGAACAAGCACGTGCAGATGCTCAATTCGGTGGAGTACCTGCAGATCGATGACGCCGGTCTGCACATCCGCGTGGGCGAAGGCGAGTCGCAGGTACTGCCGGTGGATACGGTGATTCTCTGCGCCGGGCAGGAGCCGTTGCGTGAGCTGCAGGAAGGCCTTGAAGCCGCCGGCGCGCGGGTGCATCTGATTGGTGGCGCCGACGTCGCCGCCGAACTGGACGCCAAGCGCGCGATCAATCAGGGCTGTCGCCTGGCTGCGGCGCTCTAGGCCATCGGCACATCCGCAAAGAGGATCACGCATGGAAACTGCAATCGCGCTGCAACCGGGCGCTGCCAATAGCCTGCAGGCCTGGCACCGAATGATCGCTGAGCGAGACCTGAGCCGGCTGCCGGAGCTGCTGCATCCGCAGGCGGTGTTTCGCTCGCCGATGGCTCACACGCCGTATGAGGGGGCAGCGACGGTGAACCTGATACTCAACACCGTGCTGCAGGTTTTCGAGGACTTCCGCTACCACCGTGAGCTGGCCAGCGCCCAGGGTGCGGATGTAGTCCTCGAGTTCAGCGCCCGGGTGGGTGCCCGTGAGCTCAAGGGCATCGACATGATCCGCTTCGATGACGAAGGGAAGATTGTCGAATTCGAGGTCATGATCCGGCCCATGAGTGGCTTGCAGGCCTTGGGCGACGAGATGAAGCGACGTCTCGCTGCCTACCGCGGCAAGTGATTTAGCTAAGCTCATCGCAAATCCGCTGGGCATCTGGTCGAACGGCGTCCGATGCGGCGACTCCCTGCCAACCCAGTCACATTGCCTGCGCGAGCATTTCCCCTAAACTTGCGGCACCAACGGGACGACGGCATCGGATGGCCGCTCGTTCCGCTAATCGCTGGCTCGCAGTTGCGGGCGATAAAGGAAATCGAGCATGCAGAACAAACCGCAGATGGTCGAAGCCGTCCTGTTCTTCAATGAGGGCTCCATCTGCAAGGAAATGCTGTATCCCGAATTCGAAGCGGTGCTGGATGGGGTGGTCGCTCTACCCGAGTTCGCAGACCGCCAGATGCATGCTGTCTACGTAATGATCAATCCGCGGCTGCAGGTGCGCGCCGCGGTGTTTTTCTGTCTCGACTTCAATGATGACGGCTCTGCCGACGCCGGTTGGAACATTCCCCTGCGTCAGTTGGCCGAGCGTACCGGGCGTGGTCCGGACATGGGGGCCGGACCGATTCGCCTGGCCTGCCGCAGCCAGTGCCCGGTCTCCTGGCACCAGATGCACATGTGGGACCCCAAGGTCGGTCCCGAACGCAATGATCTGGTTGTGTTGCGCGAGACCATCAAGCGCAACCAGCTCGGCCTGCTGGTCGAAGAGGAGACGCCTCAGGCCGTACCTGCGGAACGTCTGCAGATGGTCGCCGAAGACACCTGGTATGCAGCCGAGGCCGGCAAGGACGCAGCTGCGAAACGTTCCGAAAGCCATGAGCGTGAACAGCGGCAGAAGGCTGCGCTGCTGATCAAGCAACAGCGCCAACGCATTACCAACCTCGAGCGTCTGCGCGAAGAAGACGCGCTCAAGCTCACGGCTGCCGCGGAGAAGGAACGCAAGGCACTGCAGGAGGAGATCCGCACGCTGCAGCAGAAATTGCAACAGCAGACCGAGCTGAACGCCAGCCTGCATGCGCAGATGACCGCCCAGGGCGAGAGTTTCCAGAAAGCGCGTGAGGAAATGAGCAAGCAGCTGCGTACGCTGGAGGTCAGCGGTCGGGTTGAGATCGGCGCCGCCCGGGAGCAGTTCGAGCATGAAGCCCAGGCCCGTATCGCGGCGGCGATTGCGGAGTACAAGGAGCAGGTGGCGATCCGCGATGTCGAGCTGGCCTACCGCAACGAACTGGATGCACAGCTGGAAGAGGAAATCCAGCGGCTCAAGGCCGAGTGCGAAACGCTGCGCCACAGCGGTGACCGGGTGCTGGAGGAACTGTCTCGACAAGGGGTCGTGTTCATGGCCTACCACCCGGGTGCCGGGCATCTGACGATCGCATTGCAGGACCTGGCCCGCTACCGCGCCAATCCTCTGGCTTATGCGGCTGCCAAGTGCTTTGTCTCCGAGGAGCAGTACCGACAGTGGCTGGAGCATTATCAGAAGCCGGCCTGCGTCGCGGCGCTTTCCAGCGGTGAGCGTTGCGCGATGCCCCTGGACAAGATCGATGCGCCGAGTCGCTTCGTGATCGGCGAATCCAACTGCTGCGCCCGGCACCGCAAGGAAGACCGGCAGCGCACCGGCAGCTGAGCGGTTTGTCCTCCGTTCAATCCGATCTCGGCTTCGATGCTCCGCTGATCCTGCAGCCGCTGTCATTGGACTGGCTCGCGCGCAGCGGGGTCGAGGTTGCGGTGCTGCGGCTCGATCTGCTGGATCCCGAGCTGTCCGGCAACAAGTGGTTCAAATTGGTAAAGCATCTCGATGCAGCGCGTTCTGTCGCTGCGCCGGGGCTGATCAGTCTCGGCGGCCCGCACTCCAATCATCTGCATGCGCTGGCTGCAGCCGGCCGCCGACTCGGCCTGCCTACTGTCGGCCTGCTGCGCGGCCATGAGCAGGTAACGCCAACGGTCGCCGATTTACGTGGCTGGGGCATGCAGCTGCATTGGCTCGGCTACGCAGGGTACCGGGAGCGCAATCTGCCTACCTTCTGGACGCCGTGGCGAGCGCGATATCCTGGTTTCTACTGCATCCCTGAAGGTGGCGGCGGTTTGCCCGGTGCCCTGGGGTGCGCCGGACTCGTTCCGAGAGTGGAGTCCGCGCTCGCCTCGCTCGGCTGGAAGGACTACGACGCGCTCTGGCTGGCCGCCGGCACTGGGACGACGCTGGCGGGGCTGGTCATCGGCGAGGCAGGTAGGCATCGGGTGTTCGGCGCGCTGGCAGGACCACCTTCCCACGCCGTCGATGCCGGCGTGGCCAACTTGCTCGCGCAAGCCGGCGTGGCGTCCAGCGGCTATGAACTGCTGGACGCCAGTCGTGGCGGATTTGGTCGCTTCGACAGGGAGTTGGCGCAGTTCATTCTCGATACCGAGCGCCAGGGTGGCGTGCCGCTCGATCCGATATACACTGCAAAGACCATGATGGCATTGCGCCTTTATGTCGAGCGCGGTTATTTTCCCGCCGGCACGCGGCTGATATTCGTCCATACCGGTGGACTGCAAGGGCGCCGTGCTGCTCAGGGCCAGCTGCAGAAGCTGATTGACGGATAGACGTTTGGATTTTGTCGGATGAACAAACCGCTGCACCCCGATCAGCTGCGTAATCTGGTCCCGCTCAATGGCTTGTCGCCACGCCAGTTGTGGGAGCTTCGCGTGCGCATAGTGCCGCTCGCGCTTGCGCCTGGGCAGTTGCTCGACCTTGTTGATGAGCTGAGTTCGAAACGTCATTACCTGATGTCGGGCAGCCTGCTGTTGACCGATCACGACGGGCAGCAAACGCGGCTGGTGGCGGGCACATCGGCTGCTCTACACAGTCTTGCTGCGGGCCGCCTGCTGGAGGCGAGGGCGCTGGATGACTGCCAGCTGCTGACGGTGGACAGCGCGGAGTTGGAGCGCCTGCTGTCCTGGCGCCAAGCCCTGCAAGATGTGCTGCTGCAGCTGTCGATGGAGGGCGAGGACGGCGAGTGGCTGGAGCGCCTGCTGGAGAGTCCGCTGTTCGCCCAGGTTCCACCGGCAAATATTCGCAGCATGCTCAGCCGCCTCGTTGAGATCGAGGTATCCGCCGGGCAAACCCTGCTACGCGAAGGGGAAGCCGGCGATTGCTGCTATTTCCTCAAGAGCGGCGGCGCGCAGGTCCTGAAGGCCGCCGGCAGCGGTGAGCAGCTGTTGGCCGAGCTGGAACCCGGAGCCTGTTTCGGTGAAGAGGCGCTGCTCGAGGAGCGACCGCGTAATGCCAGTGTCGCGATGGTTGAGGACGGTCGGGTGCTCCGCCTGGCGCGGGCGGACTTTCTCGAGCTGCTCAAGGCACCGGTGGTTGGCGAAGTCGATCTGGATGGCGTGGCTGATCTGCTGGCCTGCGGTGCGCAGTGGCTGGATGTGCGTCTGCTTGATGATTACGAGCAGGGCCATGCCATGCAGGCGCTGCACATGCCGCTGCACCTGCTGCGTTTGAAAACCCGTTTGCTGGACCCGCAGCGGCCCTACCTTTGCTATTGCGAAAGCGGCAAGCGCAGCGCCAACGCGGTGTTCCTACTGACGCAGCTCGGCTTCACCGCCTATGCGCTGCGTGGTGGACTCGACGCACTTGGTACCGAGGACCGCGCTGCGCTGCTTTGGGAGTGTGGCACGGGTTACCTGGCGCGCTCCGACGGCCGAATCGAACGCAGCCTATGATCCGCGCTGCCCCATCCCGACCTTTGTCAGACGGCCGCCCTGCGAAGCGCAGTGTGCAGACGAATCTCGCGTCGGGCGCTGCGGGCCAGGCGCACGCTGAGCAATAGAGCTGCGCAGCTCAGGCCGGCGATCAGGCCTTGCCATAGACCGGCAGGCCCACTGGCGGCGCCGAGGTGGTCGGTCAGGCCGAGCAGATAGCCCAACGGCAAACCGATCCCCCAGTAGGCGAAGAGGGTGTAGACCATCGTCATGCGGGTGTCCTGATAGCCGCGCAACGCGCCAGCAGCCGTGACCTGAACCACATCGGAGAACTGGAACAGCGCGGCGTAGAGGAACAGGCTGGCAGCGACGGCGACCACGGCCGGATCAGGGGTATAGATCCGCGCGATCTGCTCGCTGAACAGCAGCATGGCGCTGGCGGAAAAGCAGGCATATACCAGGGCGGCGCCGATCCCGACGCCGGCGACAAAGCGAGCGTCGCGTGGAGCGTTGCGGCCCAGCTCCTGACCAATGCGCACGGTCACCGCCATACCCAGCGACAGTGGAATCATGAAGATCAGCGACGTGAAGTTCAGTGCGATCTGGTGACCGGCGACGACCGTTGCCCCGAGGGCGCCGATCAGCAGGGCGATCACCGAGAAGATGCTGGCCTCGGCAAACACCGCGACCCCGATTGGTACGCCGACCGAAAGCAGATGACGCAGCATCGGCCAGCGTGGCCATTCGAAGTGAGAAAACAGCTGACTGGCCTGATAGGCCGGTGCGCGCTTAACCCAGACGCTCATCGCCACCAACATGAACAGCATCACCAATGCCGTGGAAACGCCGCAACCGACGCCGCCCATCGCCGGCACGCCGAACTTGCCGTAGATGAACACATAGTTCAGCGGAATGTTCAGCAGCAGGCCGAGGATACCGATCACCATGCTTGGCCGCGGATGGCCCAGCCCGTCGCTGAAACAGCGCAGCACTTGATACAGCGCGACAGCGGGAAATCCGCAGGCGACAGCGCGCAGGTAGTCCATGGTCGGCTCGACCAGGGCCGGTTCGACACGCATCAGGTGCAGGACGGGCTCCGCGTTCCACATCAATGATGCACTGAGCACACCGATGCCGCCGCCCATCCACAACGCCTGGCGAACCAGCGGGCCGATTTCGCCATGCCGTCCTGCGCCGAAGCGCTGCGCGACGTTCGGCGTGGTCGCCAGGGTGATTCCGCAGACGAGCAGATAGACCGGCACCCAGATCGAGTTGCCTAGCGCGACGGCGGCCAGGTCCTGCGGGCTTACGCGTCCGGCCATAACGGTATCGACGAAACCCATCGCCGTGCTGGCCAGCTGGGCGATCATCATGGGTAGGGCAAGGGCAAAGAGGGTGCGCAATTCGAGGCGGACCCGTCTGAGTCTGAGCTCAGTGGGCATTACTGGGCGTTCCGGTTGTATACAAGAAGCGCGCTAGTCTACGCCGCGTGGCTACGCTCAGGAAGGCGGCAAAGCAGTGGCAAGCCGTCTAGAATGTGGTCCCCCTCACCGGAGCCGTGCAATGCATATCCTCGCCGATGAAAACATTCCGCTGGTCGATGAGTTCTTTGCCGGTTTCGGCGAGATTCGCCGCATGCCCGGCCGCAGCATCAATCGAGCCGCGCTGGAGAATGTCGACGTGCTGCTGATTCGCTCGGTGACGCGGGTCGACCGCGAGATGCTGGAAGGCAGCGCAGTGCGATTCGTCGGGACCTGCACGATAGGCACCGATCATTTGGATCTTGATTATTTCGAGCAGGCCGGCATCGAGTGGGCCAGCGCACCGGGGTGCAACGCGCGGGGCGTGGTCGACTATGTGCTGGGCAGCTTGCTCGCGCTGTCGGAGGTGCGCGGTGAAGCGCTGGCCCGGCGGCGTTTCGGCGTGGTCGGTGCCGGTGAGGTGGGCGGGCGGCTGCTCGAAGTGCTGCGCGGGCTTGGCTGGGACGTGCGCGTCTGCGATCCACCGCGGCAGGTCCGCGAGGCAGGCGATTTCGTCTCGCTGGATGAGATCCTCGCGGAGTGCGATGTGATCAGCCTGCACACGCCGCTGACCCTGGGGGGCGACTGGCCGACCTTTCACCTGTTCGATCAGGCGCGACTGTCGAGGTTGCGACCCGGTACCTGGCTGATCAATGCCAGTCGGGGTGCTGTGGTGGACAATGCCGCGCTGCGCGACCTGCTATTGCAGCGGCCGGACCTGGAGGCCGTGCTGGATGTCTGGGAAGGCGAGCCTCAGGTCGACGTCGCCCTGGCCGGCTTGTGCCGTATCGCTACGCCGCACATCGCCGGGTACAGCCTGGACGGCAAGCTGCGCGGTACGGCGCAGATATACGCGGCGCTTTGCGCGGCGCGTGGTGTCGAGCCGGCTATCGAACTGGCGCAGCTGATGCCCGGCCCGGCACTCACCGAGCTGGCGTTTGCATCCTCCGCAGAGCCCGCCGAGATGCTGGCCACACTGTGCCGGGCGGTCTACGATCCGCGTCGCGACGATGCTGACTTCCGCCGCAGCCTGCTTGGCGATGAGGCGCAGCGTCGGGCCGGGTTCGATCTGCTGCGCAAACAGTATCCGCCGAGGCGCGAGATCGATGGCCTCAAGGTGCGGATCGGCGGGCACAACCCGGCGCTGGATACGATAATCGAGGCGCTTGGTGCGCGATTGCTGGGCTAGCCGGCGGTTCGAGTGCAGCCCGGATGCAATTTCCATCCTGCTCCGCTAGCATTACCCGTCCTCTGCCTTGTCCCCCCGCGATGGTGTTATGAGTTATCAGGTTCTTGCACGAAAATGGCGTCCGCGCTCGTTCCGCGAAATGGTCGGCCAGACGCATGTGCTCAAGGCCCTGATCAACGCGCTGGACAACCAGCGCCTGCACCACGCTTACCTGTTCACCGGCACGCGAGGCGTGGGCAAGACGACCATTGCGCGGATCATTGCCAAGTGCCTGAACTGTGAAACCGGGGTCAGCTCGACGCCCTGCGGTGTGTGTTCGGTATGCCGGGAAATCGACGAGGGGCGCTTCGTCGATCTGATCGAGGTGGACGCCGCGAGCCGTACCAAGGTCGAAGACACCCGCGAGCTGCTGGACAACGTGCAGTACGCGCCGAGCCGCGGGCGCTACAAGGTTTACCTGATCGACGAAGTGCACATGCTCTCGTCGCACTCATTCAATGCGCTGCTCAAGACCCTCGAGGAGCCGCCGCCCCACGTCAAGTTCCTGCTGGCGACCACCGATCCGCAAAAACTGCCGGTCACCATCCTCTCGCGCTGCCTGCAATTCTCCCTGAAGAACATGCCGCCCGAGCGGGTGGTCGAGCACCTCACTCATGTGCTGGGCGTCGAGAACGTTCCCTTCGAAGACGATGCGTTGTGGCTGCTGGGGCGTGCCGCCGATGGCTCGATGCGCGATGCGATGAGCCTGACCGATCAGGCGATCGCCTTCGGTGAAGGCAAGGTGCTGGCCGCCGATGTGCGCGCCATGCTCGGCACCCTCGATCATGGTCAGGTCTATGGTGTGCTGCAGGCATTGCTTGATGGCGATGCCAGAGCGTTGCTCGAGGCCGTTCGCCACTTGGCGGAGCAGGGGCCGGACTGGGCTGGCGTGCTGGCCGAAATCCTCAATGTGCTGCACCGCGTCGCCATCGCCCAGGCGCTGCCGGAGGCAGTGGACAATGGCCAGGGCGATCGTGATCGCGTGCTGGCGTTGGCTCAGGCGCTACCGGCCGAAGATGTGCAGTTCTACTATCAGATGGGATTGATCGGCCGGCGCGATCTGCCGCTGGCGCCTGATCCTCGCAGCGGTTTCGAAATGGTGCTGCTGCGCATGCTGGCATTTCGTCCTGCAGGCAGTGATGGCGCACCGCGAACACCGCTAAAGACACTGGGAATCAGCCCGGCCACAGCTGATTCCAAGCCCGCAGCGGTGGCCGATTCCGCTCCCGCTGGCGTGTCGTCCTCTCCATCCGCTGCGATTGCCGTAGCAGCTGCGCCAGAGCCCGCTCCCGTTGCGCCGGCCGTTACCATGCCAGTGAACGTGCCGGCTCCCACGCCCTCGGCAGTGACCCCGGTCGCCACTCATGTGGTGGAAGCGCCGCAGGCCGCGCCTGTCATCGATGTGCCGTGGAATGAGCCGCCTGACGTACCGCCCGTCGCGGTCGAGGCTGATGCCGTTTTACCCGAACCTGTACCGGTGGACGGCGCTGCCGATCACGTGGCGTCCGTGGTACAGGTCGAAGAGCCGGATGATGACGAACCGCCGCTGACGGACGAGGACTACTTCGAGGTCGAGAACCAGGCCGAGGCCTATCTGGACGAACTGGAACACTCAAGGGATGAGCCGGAGCCCGTCGAGCCACTGCCTGCGGTAGAGCCTGCGACCGGGCTGGCTGCCGAGTGGCTGGAGCTTTATCTCAAGCTCGGCTTGTCCGGTCTTACCGGCAGCATTGCCGCCAACTGTACGTTGATCGCCGTGGAAGGCGATCGTTGGCTGATGCATCTCGATCCTGCGCAGAGCGCACTATTCAACCCCACGCAACAGCGGCGACTCAACGACGCCCTGAATCAATACCACGGGCGTACGCTACAGCTCGAGATCGTGCTGCAGAAGCCGGAGCAGGAAACGCCTGCGCAGGCCGCCCAGCGTCGCCGTGCCGAGCGGCAGCGTGCCGCGGAACAGTCGATTCACGCAGATCCCCTGGTCCGGCAGCTCATGCAGCAGTTCGCCGCTGTGATCCGCGAAGGCACCATCGAACCCGTAGAACACTCCGAAACCTGATTAATTGAGGTGATTCCCATGATGAAAGGTGGCATGGCCGGCCTGATGAAGCAGGCGCAGCAGATGCAGGAAAAAATGCAGAAGATGCAGGAGGAACTGGCGAACGCCGAGGTGACGGGCCAGTCTGGCGCCGGGCTGGTCAGCGTGGTGATGAACGGTCGCCATGACGTCAAGCGGGTCAGCCTCGACGACAGCCTGATGCAGGAAGACAAGGAAATCCTGGAAGACCTGATCGCTGCCGCCGTCAATGACGCAGTACGCAAGATCGAGCAGAACAGCCAGGACAAGATGGCCGGCATGACCGCCGGCATGCAGCTTCCGCCAGGCTTCAAGATGCCTTTCTAACTCGAACGGCCAGTCGGCGCGCATGGGCGCGCCACTCGAGGCGGGGCATCGTCATTTACGCGCAGTAGACTCCGATGTCCCGCTTTCTTGCCTCTGGTCCGGCAAACCGCCTGCCTGAACCCCTGGCACTGTGCTGCCCCTTTGCATAGCGACGCTTAATTTATGAGCTTCAGTCCCCTGATCCGCCAACTCATCGACGCCCTGCGCATTCTTCCCGGCGTGGGCCAGAAAACTGCACAGCGCATGGCGTTGCAGCTACTGGAGCGGGATCGCAGCGGCGGCTTACGCCTGGCGCAAGCGCTGAGCAAAGCGATGGAAGGGGTCGGCTACTGCCGGCAGTGTCGTACCCTTACCGAAGACGACCTGTGCCCGCAATGCGCCGACCCGCGACGCGACGATTCGCTACTCTGCGTGGTGCAGAGCCCGGTGGACGTTTTCGCCGTCGAGCAGACGGGCTTTCGCGGGCGCTACTTCGTGCTCAAGGGGCATCTGTCGCCGCTCGATGGTTTGGGCCCTGAAGCGATCGGCATTCCCGAGCTTCTGGCGCGTGTTGCAGATGGTGCGTTCACTGAAGTCATTCTCGCGACAAACCCGACGGTGGAAGGCGAGGCAACGGCGCATTACATCGCGCAGATGCTGATTCCAAAGGGGCTGACCATCAGCCGAATCGCTCACGGCGTTCCACTGGGCGGCGAGCTGGACCTGGTCGACGGCGGAACCCTGGCCCACGCACTGGCCGGCCGCAAGACAATCCGCCTATAACCCAAAGTACTGACGATATGCCACCTCGGTAGTGCAGTTTTCTGGGTGATTCAGGTAAAGTTCTAAGCCATCAACATTAGATAACTAAAACGAATATAGTCCTTCGTTCTGGTTATATGTACTGGCTATCCGAATCGAGGTCGAAATGAAAGCAAAGCATTGGCTGGTTCCAGCTCTGCTGCTGCTGAGCGCGTTTGCTCAGGCGCAGGAGAAGTTCAAGGTTGGCTACATCCGTGTGATGGACGATGCCCAGGCCATGGTTGCACACGAGGCCGGTCTGTATAAGAAGCATGGCCTTGACGTCGAGCTGATCGAGTTCAGTTCCGGTACCGACCTGATCAAGGCGATCGTCGGCGGGCAGTTGGATACCGGCGTCCTCGGCTTTACCAATGCGGTGGCCTGGGCCTCCAAAGGTGCTGACCTCAAGGTGGTCGGTGGCGCTCAGCAGGGCTACCACTCCATCGTGGCGCTTGAGGGTTCGGGTATCGAGAAGGTTGCCGACCTGAAGGGCAAGATCCTCGCTTCGCAGAAAGAGGGGAGCACCGCTGATGCAGTGCTGCGTGGCGTGACCTTGAAGAATGCCGAACTCAAGCCGAGCGACGTCAACATCATGGGTGTCAGCCCGGCCGTTGCGGTGCAGTCGCTGGTGTCCGGGCGTGTCGATGCGGCGTTCCTGTTCGAGCCGTATGATCGCATCGCGCAGCTGGTTGCCCCGGTTCAGCAGGTCTACGAGATCGGTGAAGTGTGGCCATTCCCGTGCATGGTGGTGATCACCTCCGGCGATACCCTGGCCAAGCGCAAGGATGCCGTCTGGAAGTCGCTGGACGCCCAGCGCGATGCCATCGAAATGCTCGACAAGCAGCCTGCCGAGGCAGCCAAGCTGATCGCCGACTACTTCATCGCCGAGCCGACGCTGAAGACGCTCAAGCGTGGTGAGCTCGCTCGCGAGGTTGTCATTGAGGAGGCGATCGGGACCCAGACCTTCAGCGCCAAGCTTGGCAAGGACGATCTGGCGCGCATCCAGGAGCTGGCGGACATTCTGCAGGAGCTCGGTTCGCTGAAGACCCGCGATGGCAAGCCGTTCGACACCAGTGCCATCGTCGATCTGTCCTGGCAGGAAGCTCGCGAACTCTGATCGCTTGACTCTGGTTTGAAACTACACGGGCCCGGCCTTTGTGCCGGGCCGTTTGCATCGCCCGCATTGCCGGGCAATTTCGTTTCTGGATTTGCGAATTTTTATGCAACTCAGGTTTGAAGAAGTAGACAAGCGCTTCGGGCAGCTCGAAGTCATCAAGGGCTTCAGCGGTGAGTTCGCCCAGGGTGAGCTGGTGGCTCTGGTTGGACCTTCGGGTTGCGGCAAGTCGACCCTGCTGCATCTGGTTGCCGGGCTGGAGAAGCCCAGTGCGGGCCGGGTGCTTGCTGACGAAAAGCCGATCACCGAGCCGAGCCCCCGACGTACGCTGGTGTTCCAGGAGCATGCCCTCTATCCCTGGCTCAGCCTGCAGGGCAACGTTGCCATGGCGCTGGAACTGCAGGGCGTCGCCAAGGCCAGCGCGTTCGTACAGGCGCAGGCCTGGCTCGAGCGTGTCGGCCTCAATGGATTCGAGCATTACTATCCGCACCAGGTTTCCGGCGGCATGCGCCAACGCACGGCCCTCGCCCGTGCATTCATCGCCAAACCCGAGGTGCTGTTGCTGGACGAGCCGTTTGGCGCCCTCGATGCCCTGACCCGAATGGCATTGCAGGACGTGTTGCGTGAGCTGATCGAGGAGCATCAGCCGACGGTGCTGTTGGTCACCCATGATGTCGATGAGGCCCTTTACCTGGCCGATCACGTTCTGGTGTTCAGCGCGCGGCCGACTCGCGTGCTGAAAACCTTCAACTTCACCCATTGCGAGAAGAGCCACGACCTGTCCGACTTCGCTGCCGAGCGTAAGGAAATTCTCAGTCTGCTGGGTATCAAGACGGAGGTAGCGCATCCATGAGTCAGGCTCGCCGTCTTACTGGCCCAAAGAAGTACCTCGCGGTCGTTCTGGCCATCCTGTTCATTCTTCTGATCTGGCAGGCCGCAGCATGGAGTTTGCCGGCCTTTCTGATGCCAGGTATCCCGACCGTCTTCGAGCGTCTGTTCAGCACTATCCAGGAGCCAGAGTTCCGCGAAGGGCTTTACGGCAGTATGAGTCGCCTCGGCAGCGGCTACAGCTTCGCGCTGCTGTTCGGTATCGGTTTCGGCCTGGTGGGTGGGGTACTGTTCTTCTTTCGCGAGATCCTGCGCTCGGCCATCGTCATTCTGCAGTCGATTCCGTCGATCGCCTGGGTGCCGTTGTTTCTGATCGTGATGGGTTTCGGCAATCTGCCGATCATCGTGGTGGTCGCCCTGGCCGCGTTCTTCCCGATGGCGCTGTCGGTGATGAATGCCACCGAGAGCGTGCAGCCGGTGCACGTCGCCGCGGCGCGGGTGATGGGTGCCTCGCGCTGGCAGCTGCTGCGCCGCGTTTATCTGCCCGCCGTGATGCCAGAGTTGATCACCGGCGCGCAGCTGGCCTTCGGTAACGCCTGGCGTGCACTGATCTCCGCCGAGATGCTGATTGGTTTCGGCCAGGGGCTCGGGCGTTCGCTCGCGTACTCGGGCGAGATTGCTGACATGGTTGGCGTGATGATGAACATTCTGGTCATCGCCATTCTCGCCACGCTGATCGATCAGGTTGTACTGGAGAAGTTCAAGCAGCGGATGCTTCGCTATCAGTACGTCTGAGGCCATTGCATGTCTGTTCCTTCGCGCATTGCCATATGGCTCGTTCTGTTGATGCCGGTCGCGGCGATGGCCGAGTCGTTGCGGGTGCAACTGCCCGAACATCGGGTGTTGTCCAGCAGCGAAACGGAGAGTTTCGAGTCGGCGCTGATCGAGCAATTGGCCGAAGCGCTTGGGCGTTCCGGGTCTTCCGTGGTCAGCGCAGATGACGCTGAAGTGCGCCTGGTCGCAGGCGATCGGGTCGGCCCGGCCACTTACTATCATGCTGTGCCTGCCGCGCTAAGCGCGACGGAAGGTGAGTTGCTT
Organism: Stutzerimonas kunmingensis; assembly: GCF_002929225.1. Taxonomy (GTDB): domain Bacteria; phylum Pseudomonadota; class Gammaproteobacteria; order Pseudomonadales; family Pseudomonadaceae; genus Stutzerimonas. The sequence goes on from NZ_PISM01000014.1 coordinate 57,144, forward strand.
GCCTGGTCCGATCTTCAGGGGCAGACGGTTTGCGTCAATCACGCGAGTCCATATGGAGCGTTGCTTAGCGAGCGCTTCGCGGCGGTGCCTCGGGAATATCCGAGCGCGGCGCATGCGCTGATCGGACTCAAGCTTGGTGAGTGCGCTGCGGTTGTCGAAGATGATGTGCTGCTGACGGAGATCGCCACCTTGCCCGAGTGGCGGCGCTACAAGCACCTGTTACCGTCGCTTTTCGATGCCGGGTGGCAGCTAAGCCTGACGGTCGCCGATGACGCTAACCTGCAGCAGCAGATCAACGCGCTCTTGGCGCAATGGTCAGCAGAAGGGCGGTTGGCGGGGCTGACCCAGCAATGGGTCGATGAGGTGGCGTTTCAGGCATATGTGTTGGCCGATACCCTGGACTGCCACTGATTCGGTAATTCGGCTTCGATGGCCAGGTTCAGCGTTCGTTCTCGAGTATCTGCGGCAGCATCCGCTGCAAGCCCTCCAGTTTCAGCGGCGCACGAATATGCCCGCGCAGGCTGCCATCCGGTGCGACCAAGGCCAGATTTCCGCTGTGACTGACACTGTAGTCGCCTTCTGTTTCGCGCGCCGGAACGAAAGGGAGACCCAGTGCCCTGGATAGCCTTAGCAGTTGCTCCATGTCGCCGGTCAAGCCGCTGAAACCGGCGCGGTAGTAGCTCAGGTAGGCCTTGAGTTGTTCCGGCGTATCGCGCGCGGGATCGGCGCTGACCAATACCACCTGCAGCTGCTCGCGAGTCTCGGGCGGTAGCTGGCTGAGCAGCCGACGCATGTCGCTCAGCGTGGTCGGGCAGATGTCGGGGCAGGCGGTAAAGCCGAAGAACAGGATGTGCCAGCGCCCCTGCAGCGACGAAGTACTAAAAGGCTGGCCGTCCTGGTCGATCAGCTCGAGCTGGGGAATGGGCCGTTCACGCGGCAGCAGCAGGATATTCGCCTGGTCCAGCAGTGCATCGCGATCGAGTGCGAACCCGGGAGGAGTACAGGCCAGAACTAGGATAAGCAGACTGCACCTTAACGTCATTAACACGGGCAGATCCTTTACCTAGCAGCGGCGCGGAGAATTCGCCGTCAGCGGTCGCTTAGGGCGAAGGCGGTCAGAGTGAACGTGGGAATGCCAATGTCCTGAAGTTTCTGCGATCCGCCCAGTTCGGGCAAATCGATGATGGCAGCGGCCTCATGAATGCTCGCGCGCATGCGCCGCACAAGCTGTGCAGCGGCTAGCAGCGTGCCGCCGGTCGCAATCAGGTCATCGAACAACAGCACCGAATCGCCCTCGCAAAGGCTGTCGGCGTGAATCTCCAGATGCGCTTCGCCATATTCGGTGCTGTAGGCCTGCGAGAGCACGTCGGCCGGCAGCTTGCCCTGCTTGCGAAACAGCACCAGAGGTTTGTTCAGCTCATAGGCGAGAATCGAGCCGACCAGGAACCCTCGTGCATCAAGCGCGCCGATATGTGTGAAGTCGGCCTCCACATAGCGCTGAATGAAGCTGTCAGCCACCATGCGTAGCGCCTTTGGCGACTGGAATAGCGGGGTGATGTCGCGAAACACCACACCCGGGCGGGGAAAGTCCTGCACCGGGCGGATCAGGGTCTTGATGCTGAACTCGTCGAAGATCATCGGATCTGCTACTCCAAACGCGCTGACTCAGACATCCATTGCGCCGCCGGCTAGGGCGCACAGTCCGATGGAATCCAGAATGCGTACTTCCTTGCCCTCGGCCTCGAGTAAGCCACTCTGCTGAAAACGGGTGAATACACGGGAAACGGTCTCGACTGCCAGCCCCAGGTAATTGCCGATCTCGTTGCGCGACATCGGCAGGCGGAACTGATTGGCCGAGAAGCCGCGTGCGCTGAAGCGTGCAGAAAGGTTGATGAGGAAGGTCGCGATGCGCTCATCGGCGGTCTTTTTCGACAGCAACAACATCATCTGCTGATCATCGCGGATTTCGCGGCTCATGATGCGCATGAGCTGGCGGCGCAGCTGCGGCAGCAGGACGCTCAGTTCGTCGAGTCGTTCGAAGGGAATTTCGCAAACCGAGGTGGTTTCCAATGCCTGCGCGGTGACTGGATAACTTTCGGTATCCATGCCGGAAAGACCGACCAGCTCGCTGGGCAGGTGGAAGCCGGTGATCTGCTCCTCGCCGCCATCGGTAACGCTGAAGGTCCGCAACGCGCCGGAGCGTACGGCGAATACGGAACTGAACACGTCGCCCTGGCGGAACAGGGTTTCGCCTTTCTTCAGGGGGCGGCCGCGTTTGACGATGTCGTCCAAAGCGTCCATGTCCTGCATGTTCAGCGACAGGGGCAGGCACAGCCCGGACAGGCTGCAATCCTTGCAATGAGCTTGCCGCTGCGCACGGACCTTGATCGATTCGGACATAGAGGGCTTCCTGGAAACCTAGTTATAGCGCGCAAGGTTAACTCAGGACGTCGGCGATGGCCAATCGGCTCAAGGGTCGCAGGCAATGATTTGGACGATAGTCTGAGGCGCTCTAGATCAGGCGCGACTGGCCTGGCTGACCTGCTCGGGGAGATAGTGGTCGAAGAGCATGCATATCGAGCGAATCAGTAGCCGGCCCGCAGGCTGAATCAGCAGATGGCTCTCGGTGATCTCGATCATCCCATCAGCGGCCATCTGCTCGAGCATCGGCCAGGCTTCGGCGAAGTACTGTCTGAACTCGATGTCATGCTCGCTCTCGATTTTCGTGAAGCTCAGCTCGAAATCGCAGATCAGAGACTGGATGACGGTGCGGCGGATATGGTCATCCTGTTTGCAGCGTAAGCCTCTGGCGGTGGCTAGCTGATGCTGATCCAGTTGGTATTGATATTGTTCGATGTCGCTGGTGTTCTGGCAGTAGAGATCACCGATCTGGCTGATGGCCGAAACGCCGAGGCCCAACAGATCGCAATGGCCATGGGTGGTGTAGCCCTGGAAGTTGCGCTGCAAGCTGCCATCTTCTTGCGCCATGGCCAGTTCATCGTCCGGCAGGGCGAAGTGGTCCACGCCTATGTAGCGGTATCCCGCGTCGGTGAGCAAATGAATGCTCTGCTCCAGCATGGCCAGCTTTTCGGCGGGGGGCGGCAGGTCGTTGGCGTTGATACGGCGCTGCGGCGCGTATTGCTCAGGCAGATGAGCATAGTTGAACAGCGAGAGCCGGTCCGGCTGCAGGTCAATGATCGCCTCAACGGTTCTGGCGAAGCGTGCTGGCGTCTGCAGCGGCAGGCCGTATATCAGATCGATGCTCAGCGAGTGGTACTGCAGCGTGCGGGCCGCCTCGATGATGGTGCGTGTTTGCTCCAGGGTCTGCATGCGATTGATGGCGCGCTGAACGTCCGGGTCCAGATCCTGCACGCCGATGCTGATGCGGTTGAAACCTAGCTCGCGGAGCAGGCCGATGGTTGGCCAATCCGCTTCCCGGGGGTCGATCTCGATACTGAAGTCGCCATGATCATCGTCCTGCAGGTTGAAGTGCTGGCGCAGATGGCCCATCAGTCGACGCAGTTGATCATGGCTGAGAAAGGTAGGTGTGCCGCCGCCAAAGTGCAGCTGCTCGACCACCTGGTCCTTGCCCAGGTGGCAGGTGATCAGCTCGATTTCTTTCTCAAGGCGTTCCAGGTAAGGCTGTGCGCGTGTCCGGTCGTTGGTCACCACCTTGTTGCGGCCGCAGTAGTAGCACGCGTTGGCGCAGAATGGCAGATGAACGTACAGCGACAGCGGGCGTGACGCCTGGCGGCTGCCGCGCAATGCGTGCAGCAGGTCGAACGAGCCGACCTTTTCATTGAACTGGGCCGCGGTCGGGTACGACGTATAGCGCGGGCCGGCCTGATCGTAGCGACGGATCAGGTCGGAATCCCAGCGAATGGAGTCGAGCATGTGGCGTTCCCGGTCATGACGGCGGTCGCTGGATTCTAGGGGCAGGGCATTGCGGCGGACTTGACCTGTATCAAACTTGATCCGACCCTAGCGCGCTGGGCCAGATCGGCGCCGACATCCGGAAGGATCGCGCTGATTGGCGGTCAGATGATCACATCAGCGTCTTATGCTTCAGCAGCGCCTTCATAACGCCAGAGGAGAGATTCATGCACAGCCGCCAGCAGGAAATCGCAACCGCGCTCAACGTCTGCGCACCATTTACCGGGCCGGAGTCGGTACAGGCCGAGATTGATCGTCGGGTTAGCTTCATCCAGACCTGCTTGCGCGAGTCGGGCCTGAAGACCTTGGTGCTCGGGATCAGTGGTGGCGTCGATTCGACCACGGCGGGTCTGCTGGCCCAGCGGGCGGTCGCCGGCATGCGCGAAGCAGGGGAAGGCGACGACTATCGCTTCATCGCCGTGCGCCTGCCTTATCAGGTGCAGCATGACGAGCATGAAGCGCAGCTGGCGGTGGATTCGATCAAGCCCGACGAGTGCCACACCGTGAACATCGGCACCGCGGTGCTGGGCCTGGCTGCCGCCACGCAGGCGCTTGATCCTTTGAGCCCGGCGCAGCGTGATTTTGTGCTGGGCAATACCAAGGCGCGGATGCGCATGGTTGCTCAGTACACGATCGCCAACGCGCGCCAGGGCCTGGTCATCGGTACCGACCATGCGGCAGAGGCGGTGATGGGCTTCTTCACCAAGTTCGGTGATGGGGCGTGCGACCTGACGCCACTGGCGGGTCTGGTGAAGGGTCAGGTTCGGCAGATAGCCGCGGCATTGGGCGCTCCCGATCAGTTGGTGCACAAGGTGCCAACCGCGGATCTCGAAGAGCTGTCACCTGGCAAGCCCGATGAGGCCGCTCATGGTGTCAGCTACCGCAACATCGATGATTTTCTGCAGGGTAAGCCGGTACCGGACGAGGCGGCCCGGATCATCATCGATACCTACGACAAGACTGCTCACAAGCGCCAGTTGCCCAAGGAGCCCTGAGCGCTCGCAAGCCTTCCGCTAGTGCGCGTGTGTCTCGTGAGATGGCGCTGAGCTATGCCCCATCAGCCACTGCTGATGAGGGCCTGGCAGCGTCCAGATACCGAACAGAATCACCATTACCCCGCCGACGACGCGCACGCCACGCTTGCGCAGCAACGCTGTCAATCGCTCGGCAGCAAGGCCGGTGGCAAGCAACACCGGCCAGGTGCCGATGCCGAACGCCAGCATCAGCAAAGCGCTATCCAGTGCATCGCCCTGGCTGGCTGACCACAACAGGGTGCTATAGACCAGGCCGCACGGTAGCCAGCCCCACAGCGCCCCCAGTATCAGGGCGCGTGGAACGCTCGTTACTGGCATGAATTTGCTAGCGATAGGCTGGATATGACGCCAGAGTCCGCGGCCTATCGACTCGATGCGTGTCAGCCCGCTCCACCAGCCGGCGAGGTACAGGCCCATGGTGATCAGCAGAAGTGCGGCGACGACTCGTAACGCCATGGCCGCTGGACTGTTGGCAACGGCCAAGCCCGCCAGGCCGATCAGGAATCCGGCAACGGCATAGCTTGATACGCGTCCGAGGTTGTAGGCGACCAGGAGGCGCAGGCGCCTGCCGTGCTGATCCGGTGGAATGGCCATGGTCAGTGCACCCATCAGGCCGCCGCACATGCCGAGGCAATGGCCGCCACCCAGTAGTCCCAAGACCAGTGCAGACAGCAGCAGGGGCAGCAGTTCAGTCACCTTTGCGTTGCTCCGGCTGATCTTCCGAGGATTCCGCTGCATCGGCTGCGGAAGGCTTCCGCGGCTCGTCGTCGTCGAACAGGATGCTGTGCGCCGGTCCGTCGAGATCGTCGAACTGCCCGCTGTCCACCGCCCAGAAGAACACCCAGATTGCGACGGCCACCAGGACCACGGCAACAGGGATGAGGATGTACAGAGCGGCCATTAGGACCTCCAGGATCCGAAGCGAAGTCTTCAGCTGCGTAAAGTGCGCCGCTGCGCCAATGACGTGCGTTGCAGCAGATTCAGCCGTGACTTGCCGGCTGACGTGTCAGCCGCAAGGCGTTCAAAACCACCAGCAGCGAGCTGAGCGACATCCCCAGCGCGGCCCATAGTGGGGTGACCCAGCCAAAGGCGGCGAAGGGCAGAATCAGGCCATTGTACAGGCTTGCCCAGGCCAGGTTCTCGATGATGATGCGGCGGCTGCGGCGTGCGACGTCGAATGCCTGCGCCAAGCTGCCTAGGCGGTTGGATAGCAGCACCGCATCAGCACTGGTCTTGGCCAGGTCGGTCGCCGAGCCCATAGCGACGCTGATATCCGCTGCGGCAAGCACCGGGACGTCGTTGACGCCGTCGCCGAGCATTAGCACCCGGTGTCCGGCGGCCTGCAATGCCTGCAATCGGGAGAGCTTGGCAGCAGGGGGCATGCCGCCTTCGGCCTCATCGATGCCCAGTTCCCTGGCAATCTGGCCGACCATCGGTGAGCTGTCACCGGATAGCAGTAGCGTCTGCCAGCCACGGGCGCGACAGGCCTCGAGGAGTGCCGGGGCATCGTCGCGAAGCCGATCGTCCAATACCAACCAGGCCAGCGGGCCTTGATCGTCGCCCAACAACAGCCATTGCCCCTGGTCGCCGGGAATGGCGGGTGCCGGTTGGGCGAAGCCTTCGGCGACGAAGCTGGGCTGACCGATCCGCAGGTTGCGACCTTCAACGTTGCCTTGCAGGCCCAGGCCCGGCACCGTTTCGACCGATTCCGCCGCCAGCGGCGCACGTCCGAAGGCGCGGGCAATCGGGTGTTCGGAGCGGTTCTCCAGGGCTGCGGCCAGCGCCAGGCAGGCATCGGCATTCAAAGCTCCGAGCGGGTGCACGGCGCTAAGTGTCAGGCGGCCCTCGGTCAGGGTACCGGTCTTGTCGAACACCACGGTATCGATATGATTCAGGCCTTCGAGCACATGCCCGCGGGTCAGCAGCAGACCGAGCTTGTGCAGCGTACCGGTGGCCGTGGTAAGTGCTGTGGGTGTCGCCAGCGACAGCGCGCATGGGCAGGTCGCGACGAGCAATGCAAGAACGATCCAGAACGCGCGTTGCGGATCGATCTGCCACCAGACCACCCCGACGACGGTTGCAACCAGCAGCACCACCAGCAGGAACCACTGCGCGACGCGGTCGGCCAGCTCGGCAAGCTTCGGTTTGTCTGCCTGAGCACGCTCCAGCAGGCGGACAATGGCGGATAAACGGGTGTCATCGCCCAAGGCCTGGACTTCCACGGTCAGCGGGCCTTCGACGTTCAGTGTGCCAGCGGTTACTGCATCGTCCACGCCGCGGGGCAGGGGCAGGTACTCACCGGTCAGTACCGATTCATCGACGCTGGACTGACCGCTGATGATGAGGCCGTCTGCCGGAATCAACGCACCGGGTTGCACCAGTACGCGGTCGCCGAGCTGCAGCTCGCTGAGCAGGATGCGATTGCTGTGACCGTCTGCGTCGAGTCTCAGGCAGGACGCAGGCAGCAAATTGACCAGTTGTGCGGTGGCGGCTGCGGTGCGTTCGCGCGCGCGCCGCTCCAGGTAGCGCCCGGCCAGCAGGAAAAGGGCAAACATGCCCACCGCGTCGAAATAGAGTTCACCCTGGCCGGTGATGGTGGACCAGATGCCGGCGACGTACGCACCGCCGATCGCCAGCGACACCGACACGTCCATGGTCAGGTGGCGGGTGCGCAAATCGCGCAGTGCTCCTTTGAAGAAGTCGGTGCAGCAGTAGAAGACGATCGGCGTGGTGAGCAGCAGGGCGGTCCAGCGAAGGGTGACGAAGAAGCTCTCCGACAGGTCCAGGTTGAACTCGGGCCAGGTGGCCATGGTGGCCATCATTACCTGCATCCACAGCAGCCCGGCTACGCCCAGCTGGCGCAGCGAACGGCGGTTCTCGCTGGCCAGGCGCTCGGCAGCCTGGTCGGCCTGGTAGGGGTGTGCTGCGTAGCCGATCCGTCGCAGCTCGCCGAGCAGCTCGCTGAGCGGCAGCTGTGCGTCGCTCCAGCGTACGTTCAGGCGATGATTGGACAGGTTGAGGCTGGCCTCGGCCACGCCGTGCAGGTTGCGCAAGTGGCGTTCGATCAGCCAGCCGCAGGCGGCGCAGCTGATCCCTTCGATCATCAGCGAAGTGCTTGCCAGATCGCCCTGGTGCTGTACGAACGGCTGTTGGACGTCCTCGCGGTCGTATAGCGCCATCTCTTCGCTCAGTTCCTGAGGGAGAGTCTGCGGGTTGACGGCGGTGTCGCTGCGGTGCTGGTAGTAGCTCTCCAGCCCACCCTTGACGATGGCTTCAGCGACGGCCTTGCAGCCTGGGCAGCACAAGGCCCGCGTCTCACCCAGCACGCGGGCCTGGAACGGACTGCCGGCTGGCACCGGCAGGCCGCAGTGGTAGCAGGGGAGGGGCTTTGCCATCAGCAGCTCAAGGCTTCAGTTCGAGGGCGCGGCCGGTTTCGATGGTTTTTTCCCCGTACAGGCGCCAGTCCTGATCACCTTCGCGACCGAGTAGCTCGATGAAGCGGCGGCCACTGATCGATTCCTGCATCTGGCCCTGATAGATGCCATCACCCTGCGGCTGCAGGATGATGCGGCGGTCGCGCTCGGGCTGGGTCGGAGAGATCAGGTTAAGCACCAGTTGTTGCGGGCGGCTTGTGCCGCTCAGCTGCACTTCGGCCAGGCCGCGTTCATCATTGAGGGCGATGCGTGCCTGCATCTCCAGGCGCTCTGCCAGTTTCTCGCGCTCCAGCGACTGGTTGATGCCCTTGCCGGCGTCGTAATAGTTGTCCGCGACCAGGGTGTCGGCATTCTTGATCGCCAACGTCAGCAGGGACAGACCCAGCACCACAGAGCTCAGCAGGATGGCGATGACAAACCAGGCCCAGAACTGGGTGTACCAACGCGTTTGTTCGTTATCAGAGCGCATGCATTACCTTACTTAGCGGATGCTCGGGCCGATGAAACGGCTGTCTGCATCGTCGTTTATCGAGTCGTCGTCTACCGAGCGAATGTGGAAGACGATTTCATTGGTGCTCGAGGGCAGCTTCTCGGCGGCGATGGACAACTCGACCGGGATCGTGACGAGCTCGCCGCCCTCGGCGCGAATCTCGCTACGGCCTTCGTAGACCAGACCGTCGAGGCCGGTAGCTTCGATCACGAAGGTCTGTTCTTGCTGAGCCTTGTTCATCACCTTGAGGGTGTAGACGTTCTCGATATTGCCCTGCTCGTTCTCGCGGTAGAGCACGCGATCCTTGAGCACGTCGAGTTTTACCAGCGGGCGATCATACACGGCGTAGGAGAACAGCCCCATCATGGCCAGGAGCGCGACGGCGTAACCGATCAGGCGCGGGCGCAGCAGATGAGTCTTCTGGCCGGACAGATTGTGTTCGGTGGTATAGCTGATCAGGCCGCGCGGGTAGTTCATCTTGTCCATGATGGCGTCGCAGGCGTCGATACAGGCGGCGCAACCGATGCACTCGATCTGCAGGCCGTCGCGGATGTCGATGCCGGTCGGACAGACCTGAACGCACATGGTGCAGTCGATGCAGTCGCCAAGGCCCATTGCCTTGTAGTCGGCGTCTTTCTTGCGCGGGCCGCGCTTCTCGCCGCGACGCGGATCGTAGGAAACGATCAGGGTGTCCTTGTCGAACATCACGCTCTGGAAGCGCGCGTACGGGCACATGTAGATGCACACCTGCTCACGCAGGTAGCCAGCACTGCCGTAGGTGGCGAGGGTGAAGAAGCCGATCCAGAATGCCGTCCAGCCATTGACGTTCAGGGTGAGCAGGTCGGGCACCAGATCGCGGATCGGGGTGAAGTAACCGACGAAGGTGATCGCCACGAGGATGCCGACCGCGAGCCAGATGGCATGCTTGGCCAGTTTGCGAAGGAACTTGTTGGCGCTCATCGGCGCCTTGTCGAGCTTCATCCGCTGATTGCGATCACCCTCGGTGATCTTCTCGGCCCACATGAATACCCAGGTGAACACGCTCTGCGGGCATGTGTAGCCGCACCAGACGCGGCCGGCGAAGACGGTGATGAAGAACAGGCCGAAGGCGCAGATGATCAGCAGCCACGACAACAGCATGAAATCCTGAGGCCAGAACGTTGTCCCGAAGATGTGGAATTTGCGCTCTGGCAGGTCCCACCAGACGGCTTGACGACCGTTCCAGTTGAGCCAGACGGTCCCGAAGAAGAGGATGAAGAGTACTGCGCCGCCAACACGTCGCAGGTTGCGGAACAAGCCGCTGAAGGCTCGGGTGTAGATCTTTTCACGCGCGGCGTAAAGGTCTGCTGACGCTCCGGCCTTGGACGGGGGGGTTACATCACGAACGGGGATCTGCTCAGTCATCGAGTGCGTACCACGGCGGAAGGTGGGTGTCCTGGCCGATGCATGCCGACCAGGATCATTTTTCTGTCCAGCTGCGAATGGTACGCCCGGAGCGTTGGGGTCGGGTGCGACAGGTCGTCACCCCGACCCTGTGTATCACTGCTCCGGCTGCTGCGACAGGCTGTAAACGTAAGCCGCCAGCAAGTGCACCTTGTCGTTGCCAAGGATTGCTTCCTGGGCCGGCATGCGGCCATTGCGACCGTAGCGAAGGGTTTGCTGGATCTGGGCAAAGCTCGAACCATATAGCCAGACATTGTCGGTCAGGTTCGGCGCGCCCATGGCTGCAACGCCCTTGGCTTCCGGTCCATGGCAGACTACACAGTTGGTCGCGAAGATTTTTTGACCCTGCTCAATGTCGACGCTGATACCCTCTGGGGTATCACGACCGGACAGGCTGCGCACATAGCCGGCAACGTTGCGGATGCCTTCTTCGCCGATCACGTCCCGCCAGGCCGGCATCGCCGCCTGGCGGCCGTGCAGGATTGTGGTCTTGATGGTTTCCGGCTCGCCGCCCCACAGCCAATCGTTGTCGGTCAGGTTCGGGAAGCCGTAGGCGCCCTTGGCATCGGAGCCGTGGCAGACCGAGCAGTTGGAGGCGAACAGGCGACCGCCCATCTTCAACGCCTGAGCATCCTTGGCGACTTCCTCTACAGGCATGGCGGCGTACTTGGCGAAAAGCGGACCGTACTGCTCGTCCGCCTTGTCCATCTCGCGCTGCCATTCCTTGACCTGAGTCCAGCCACCTTCATAGCCCGGCAGGATGCCTTTCCAGTTGCCCAGGCCGGGGTACAGCACCAGGTAGCCGAGGGCGAAGATGACGGTGCCGACGAACAGCATGAACCACCAGCGCGGCAGCGGGTTGTCGTATTCCTCGATACCGTCATAGGAATGGCCAACGGTTTCTTCAGTGCTGTCAGGGCGTTGGCCCTTGCGAGTTGCCAGTAGCAGCCAGACCAGCGCGGCAATGGTGCCGAGGCTCAGCAGGGTGACGTACCAACTCCAAAACGAGGTCATTTATTTCTTACTCCTGGAAGCTTCTTCATCACGCTTCTTGGCGTCGGTCTCGTCGTCCGCGAAGGGCAGGTTGGCGGCTTCGTCGAAGCTATTCTTGCGTTTGCTGCTGTAAGCCCAGAGCACCACGCCGATAAAGGCGACGAATACCAGAATTGTGCCCAAGCCGCGAAGAGTCCCGATTTCCATCATGCGTTACCGTTTGTTGGTGAGTGCAGTGCCGAGTACTTGCAGGTAAGCCACCATGGCGTCCATTTCGGTCTTGCCACGGACGGCATCCTTGGCGCCGGCGATGTCTTCTTCGGTGTACGGCACGCCGAGAGTGCGCAGTGCCGACATCTTCTTGGCGGTGTCCTTGCCGTCGAGGGTGTTCTCGACCAGCCACGGGTAGGACGGCATCTTCGATTCGGGCACTACGTTGCGCGGGTTGTACAGGTGCGCGCGGTGCCAGTCATCGGAGTAGCGGCCACCGACACGGGCCAGGTCCGGACCGGTACGCTTGGAGCCCCACAGGAACGGATGGTCATAGACGCTTTCGCCGGCGACCGAGTAGTGGCCGTAACGCTCGGTTTCAGCGCGGAACGGACGCACCATCTGCGAGTGGCAGCCGACGCAGCCTTCGCGGATGTACAGGTCGCGGCCTTCCAGCTGCAGCGCGGTGTAGGGCTTCATGCCTTCGACCGGCTCGTTGACGGCGTCCTGGAAGAACAGCGGGACGATCTGGGTCAGACCACCGATGCTCACCGCCAGGATCATGAACAGGGTCAGCAGACCAATGTTCTTTTCGAGTACTTCGTGATTCTTCATCTATCCGTTCCTCAAGCGATCTGCGCAGCAGCGTCGTACTGAGCTGCTTTGGCGGCACGCACAGTGCGCCAGGTGTTGTAGGCCATCAGCAGCATGCCGGCGAGGAAGAAGGCACCGCCGAGTGCACGGACGATGAAGCCGGGGTGGCTAGCTTCCAGTGCCTCGACGAAGGAGTAGGTCAGCGTGCCGTCTTCGTTGATTGCGCGCCACATCAGACCCTGGGTGATGCCGTTGACCCACATCGAGGCGATGTAGAGCACGGTGCCGATGGTGGCCAGCCAGAAGTGCGCATTGATCAGGCCGATGCTGTGCATCTGCTCGCGACCGAACACTTTCGGGATCAGGTGGTACATGGAGCCGATGGTGATCATCGCAACCCAGCCGAGGGCGCCGGCGTGAACGTGGCCGATGGTCCAGTCGGTGTAGTGCGAGAGGGCGTTGACGGTCTTGATCGCCATCATCGGACCTTCGAAGGTCGACATGCCGTAGAACGCCAGCGATACCACCAGGAAGCGCAGGATCGGATCGGTGCGCAGCTTATGCCAGGCGCCCGAGAGGGTCATCATGCCGTTGATCATGCCGCCCCAGCTCGGAGCCAGCAGGATGATCGACATCACCATGCCCAGGCTTTGTGCCCAGTCCGGCAGGGCGGTGTAGTGCAGGTGGTGCGGACCGGCCCAGATATAAAGGGTGATCAGCGCCCAGAAGTGAACGATCGACAGGCGATAGGAATACACCGGGCGCTCGGCCTGCTTCGGCACGAAGTAATACATCATGCCCAGGAAGCCGGTGGTCAGGAAGAAGCCCACGGCGTTGTGGCCGTACCACCATTGCACCATCGCGTCGGTCGCACCCGAATAGATCGAGTAGGACTTGAACCAGGACACCGGGATTTCCAGGTTGTTGACGATGTGCAGCATCGCCGTAACCAGGATGAACGCGCCGAAGAACCAGTTACCCACATAGATGTGCTTGGCCTTGCGCTTCATGATCGTGCCGAAGAACACGCCGATGTACGACACCCACACCAGCGTGAGCAGGATGTCGATCGGCCACTCCAGTTCCGCGTATTCCTTGGAGCTGGTGAAGCCCTGTGGAAGCGTGATGACTGCAAGCACGATCACAGCCTGCCAACCCCAGAAGGTGAAGGCCGCGAGTCCGTCGGAGAACAGACGCGCCTGGCAAGTGCGCTGAACCACGTAATAGGACGTGGCAAACAGTGCGCAACCACCGAATGCGAAGATAACCGCGTTTGTGTGCAATGGTCGTAGACGGCCGAAGCTCGTCCACGGCAGGTCGAAGTTGAGCGAGGGCCACACCAACTGCGCGGCGATCAAAACACCCAGGCCCATCCCGATGATTCCCCATACCACCGTCATGATGGCGAATTGGCGAACCACCTTATAGTTATAAGCAGTCTCACTTATTGCTGTGCTCATGCAAGGCTTCCACGCTAATGGCATTTTCGAAGGCAAAAACGGCGGCAAGTATGGAGAAAGCATGGGGGCAATGCAAACGACGCCCGGGCTCTCTTTGCTGGCCAAAACCCTGATTTAAAGCGTTTTCCATGCGCTGCGCAGGGATGTTTCGCACCAGGCCGGTGCGCTAGAAATACCGAGTTCGCCTTATGCTTCTAGGTGGTGCGGCGAGTCGGAAGCAAAGCTTAGAAGTGCGTGGGCGGGCGGGGAAGGTCTTCGGTCGGCTGATGATGCGACAGATGGTCGCAGCGCGACGAGAGTTGCCTGAAGACAAGGCGAGAAGGGCGGTACGAGTGTACCGCCCTTTTACGACTTACTGCTTGGCGAGTTGTTCCGGTTTCTGCGACAAGCTGTAGACGTAGGCGGCGAGCAGGTGAACCTTGTCGTCGCCCAGGTACTGCTGCTGGGCAGGCATCTGGCCGTTGCGGCCGTGGCGGATGGTCTGCTGCAGCTGGGCGAGGCTCGAGCCGTAGATCCAGCCGGAGGCATGCTGGAGATTCGGCGCACCCAGTGCCGCCATACCTTCTCCACCCTGGCCGTGGCAGACGGAGCAGGTCTGTGCATAGACCTCTTTGCCTTTGCCCAGATCAGCGTCGGTGCCTTCCGGCAGCGCCAGGCCAGCGAGTTCCTTACGGACGAAGGCTGCCACGTTCTTCACGCCTTCCTCGCCGATAGCCTGACCCCAGGCCGGCATTGCTGCGATACGGCCGTTGAGGATGCTGGTCTTGATCGAGGCTGCATCACCACCCCAGCGCCAGTCATGGTCAGCCAGGTTCGGGAAGCCCAGGGAGCCCTTGGCATCGGAACCATGGCAGATGGCGCAGTAGTTGGCGAACAGGCGAGCACCCATCTTCACGGCTTGCTCGTCCTGAGCGACTTCTGCCACCGACATGGCAGCGTACTTGGCGAAGATCGGACCGTATTTTTCATCGGCCTGAGCGACCTCGCGCTCCCACTGCTTTTCCTGAGTCCAGCCACCCTCGTAGCCGGGCAGTACGCCTTTCCAGTTACCCAGGCCCGGATAGAGCACGAGGTAAAGGATGCCGAACACCAGGGTGCCGATGAACAGCAGGAACCACCAGCGCGGCAGCGGGTTGTCGTATTCCTCGATGCCGTCGAAGGCATGACCCATCGTTTGGTCCGTGGTGCCGGCCGACTCGCCCTTGCGGGTGGCGAAGATCAGCCAGAACAGAGCGACGATGGTGCCCAGCGTCAGCAGGGCGATGTATCCACTCCAGAAAGTGCTCATGTGCTACTCCTGGACAGCCCGAGCAACTCTGGCTGTCCGCGATTGAAGTCCCTGACGGCTGCGAAGCCAGCCGTCATTTTTCTTGGCTGTGCGATTAGCGCTTGTTGGTCAGAGCCGTGCCGAGCACCTGAAGATAGGCCACCATGGCGTCCATCTCGGTCTTGCCATTGACGGAGTCGCGAGCGCCGGCGATGTCCTCTTCGGTGTACGGCACACCGAGGGTGCGCAGTGCCGACATCTTCTTGGCGGTGTCCTTGCCGTCGAGGGTGTTCTCGACCAGCCACGGGTAGGACGGCATCTTCGACTCGGGCACTACGTTGCGCGGGTTGTACAGGTGCGCGCGGTGCCAGTCATCGGAGTAACGGCCACCGACACGGGCCAGGTCCGGACCGGTACGCTTGGAGCCCCACAGGAACGGATGGTCATAGACGCTTTCGCCAGCGACCGAGTAGTGGCCGTAACGCTCGGTTTCGGCGCGGAACGGACGGATCATCTGCGAGTGGCAGCCGACACAGCCTTCGCGGATGTACAGATCGCGGCCTTCCAGTTGCAGCGCGGTGTAAGGCTTCATGCCTTCGACCGGCTCGTTGACGGCGTCTTGGAAGAACAGCGGGACGATCTGGGTCAGACCGCCGATGCTCACCGCCAGGATCATGAACAGGGTCAACAGCCCGACGTTCTTTTCTAGTTTCTCGTGCGATTTCATTTACCTAGGCTCCTCAGGCGATCTGCGCGGCAGCGTCGTACTCGGCGGGCTTGGCAGCCTGCACGGTGCGCCAGGTGTTGTAGGCCATCACCAGCATGCCGGCGAAGAAGATCGCGCCACCGATCATCCGCACCACGAAACCGGGGTGGCTGGCTTCCAGTGCTTCGACGAAGGAGTAGGTCAGCGTGCCGTCGTCGTTGATCGCGCGCCACATCAGGCCCTGGGCGATACCGTTGACCCACATCGAGGCGATGTAGAGCACGGTGCCGATGGTGGCCAGCCAGAAGTGGGTGTTGATCAGCGCGACGCTGTGCATCTGAGCGCGGCCGAAGACCTTCGGAATCAGGTGATACAGCGCGCCGATGGACACCATGGCAACCCAGCCGAGGGCGCCGGCGTGTACGTGGCCGATGGTCCAGTCGGTGTAGTGCGAGAGGGCGTTGACGGTCTTGATGGCCATCATCGGACCTTCGAAGGTCGACATGCCGTAGAACGCCAGCGAAACCACCAGGAAGCGCAGGATCGGGTCGCTGCGCAGTTTGTGCCAGGCGCCCGAGAGGGTCATCATGCCGTTGATCATGCCGCCCCAGCTCGGAGCCAGCAGAATCAGCGACATCACCATGCCCAGGCTCTGCGCCCAATCCGGCAGAGCGGTGTAGTGCAGGTGGTGCGGACCGGCCCAGATGTAGACGGTGATCAGTGCCCAGAAGTGGACGATCGACAGGCGATAGGAATACACCGGACGTTCGGCCTGCTTCGGCACGAAGTAGTACATGATCCCGAGGAAGCCGGCGGTGAGGAAGAAGCCCACGGCGTTGTGGCCGTACCACCATTGCACCATCGCATCGGTCGCACCGGCATACAGCGAGTAGGACTTCATCGCACTGACCGGAATTTCCAGGTTGTTGACGATGTGCAGAATGGCCACGGTCAGGATGAAGGCGCCGAAGAACCAGTTACCGACGTAGATGTGCTTGACCTTGCGCGTCGCCAGCGTACCGAAGAAGACGACCGCATAGGCCACCCAGACGATGGTGATCAGGATGTCGATCGGCCACTCCAGTTCCGCATATTCCTTGGAGCTGGTGAAGCCCAGCGGCAGGGAGATCGCGGCGAGCAGGATGACCAGCTGCCAGCCCCAGAACGTGAACGCGGCCAACTTCGGCGCGAACAGTGTGGTCTGACAGGTACGCTGTACCGAGTAGTAGGACGTTGCGAACAGAGCACAGCCGCCGAAGGCGAAGATCACCGCGTTGGTGTGCAATGGACGTAGACGACCGAAACTGGTCCAGGGGAGGTCAAGGTTCAGAAATGGCCAGGCCAATTGTGCTGCGATGAAAACGCCGAGCCCCATCCCGACGATTCCCCACACCACCGTCATGATGGCGAATTGGCGGACCACCTTGTAACTGTAGGCGGTACTGGTTGCTGTGTTCATGTATGGGCTTCCATCCACGGGTAATGAGCAGTTTTTTTCTTTCTAATAGAAAGCGGGGCAAGGATGGGGAAAGGGCAATCTGCCGGTATTGACACGGATCAATACACACAAAGTGACAAAGGGCATCTCGTCAGGTGGAACCAGCCGTCTGGCGGCGCCTGGGTGAGCCTGATCCTGGCGCATGGTGCAGGCGCACCGATGGACAGCCCGTTCATGGAGCAAATGGCTGCGCGCCTTGCTGCGCGCGGGATAGCGGTTTGCCGATTCGAGTTCGCCTACATGGCGGCGCGACGTGCCGGGGCAGGCAAGCGGCCGCCCAGTCCACAGGCTCAATTGTTGGCCCAATGGCGTGAAGTCCATGCCCTGGTGCGACAGCAGGCCACAGGACCGCTGGCCATCGGTGGCAAGTCGATGGGGGGGCGAATGGCCAGTTTGCTGGCCGATGAGTTGGGCGCGGACGCGCTGGTCTGCCTGGGTTATCCGTTCTATGCCGCCGGCAAGCCGGAAAAGCCTCGGGTGGCGCATCTCGCCACGCTGCAGACGCCGACCCTGGTTGTCCAGGGTGAGCGCGACGCCTTGGGTGATCATGAAACGGTGGAGCAGTACGCGCTATCCCCGGCGATTGCGCTGCACTGGCTGGCCGCCGCCGATCACGATCTCAAACCGCTGAAACGCTCGGGCCTGAGCCACGACCAGCACCTCGACAGTACTGCCGATGCGATTGCCGCGTTTCTCCAGGGTGTGATCTCGCACTGAGCGCTGCCTGCAGCCGGATCGAGCGATACCGGCTGCGGCTTTTCCTAGCGGTTGAAGCGCTCGACCAGGGCGTACTGCCCTTGCGCCGTGGCGGCGAGGTCCTCGCTGAGCAGCGCAGAGCTGCGCGCGTCACCGGTGGTCTGTTCGGCCAGCTGGGCGATGGTGCTGACGTTGTTGCTGATCTCGTCGGCCACCGCGCTCTGCTGCTCCGTCGCGGACGCGATCTGCGTGGTCATGTCGATGATATTGCCCATCGCCTCATTGATCCCGCTGAGGGCCTGATCGGCCTGGACCACCTGATCGACGCCGCGCGTCGCATGCACGCGGCCATCCTCGGTGGTCTGCACGGCGTGGCGCGCCTGCGACTGAAGCTTCTCGATCAGTTGATGGATCTCACCCGTGGCACTGGCCGTTCGTTGGGCAAGCTGGCGGACTTCGTCGGCGACCACCGCGAAGCCGCGGCCACTTTCACCGGCACGCGCAGCCTCGATCGCGGCGTTGAGTGCCAGCAGGTTGGTCTGGTCGGCGATGCTCTTGATCACATCGACCACGCTGCCGATCGCCTCGCTGTCGTTGGCCAGTTGGTTGACCGCTTCGCCCGTCTTGGCGACGGATTCGGATAGCTGCTGAATGGCCTTGCGTGTCTCGGCAGTGACCGCACGGCCCTGATCGGTGAGGCGGCTGGCCTCTCGGGTCGCGTCGGCGGCCAGCGCGACGTTGCCGGCGACTTCCTGCGTCGTCGCGGCCATCTCGTTGATCGCCGTTGCGACCTGCTCGGTTTCCTGATGCTGCTGCACCAGGCCGTTGGCACAGTTCTGTGCCAGCGAGTCGGCCTGTTTGGCTTGCCCTTGCAACTGCACGGCCATGTCCTGCAGGCGCGTGAGGCAGGTCTTCAGGTGCGCATGCTGGCTGAGCATCGCCATTTCCAGCTGGGCTTCGACCCCGCTGCTGTCGGTATACATGCGTGCGATGAGCGGGTCACTGGTGCTCTCGCTCGCCAGCTGCAACAGGCGCTTTATGCCACGTTGCTGCCAGTGCAGCGCGACCAGACCGAACGGTACGGCCAGCAGCGCGGCGGCGATGAACCCCAATGCATGATCGAAGCTGGCCCCGACCAGAAATCCTATCTGGCTGATGACCAGAAACGGCAGCCATTTGCTCAATACGGGCAGCCAGGTATCGCGGCGGGGCACGCCGGACTTGCCGGAATTGATGCGTGCATACAGGGCTTCGGCTCGCTGAATCTGCTCGCGGGTCGGTTTGGTCCGCACCGACTCATAGCCCGTCACCTGGCGCTGCTGATCTAAAATGGGCGTGACGTAGGCGTTGACCCAATAATGGTCGCCGGTCTTGCGCCGGTTCTTGACGATGCCCATCCATGGCTTGCCCTGCTTGAGGGTCGTCCACATGTGGTCGAACACGGCCGGCGGCACATCCGGATGGCGCACCAGGTTATGCGGCGCGCGAATCAGTTCGTCACGAGCGAAGCCGCTGACCTCGGCAAATATGTCGTTGCAGTAGGTGATCTGGCCTTTGAGGTCGGTGGTCGAGATGAGGCGTTGCTGATCAGGAAACGCGTATTCACGCTGAGTTACGGGTTGATTGTTACGCATCGACTATCACGCCTGGCAGAGGAATCGTAGGGTGTCGCACCCGACCTTATGTTTTTCTAATGGGTCAGGCTGACCAGTTGGTCGGCCGGAGAGTGGCGTTCTTGAGCCAAAGCTGATTCGTGGATCAGCTTCTCCTGCGCACAGGCGACCAGCGGCAGCCATGGCTTAATGGTTCTGTAACGGGTTTTGGGCATTGTCGGTGCGTGTCCGGTGCTTCGCTATGCGAAGCGAACTCAGGGAGCCGGGCAGCGGGCAGGGACGTCAGGGCAGCTGGAAACCAATCGCCGAAGGACCGGCGGACGCCGATGCGAAAGGAATCGCATCGGCGTTTCCGGTTTCGCTCAGCTCCCGATCAGCTGGCGCAGCACGTAGTGCAGAATCCCGCCAGCCTTGAAGTACTGCACCTCGTTGAGCGTATCGATGCGGCTCAGCACCTGGAACGAGTCACGCGAACCATCGGCGCGCTCTACATCCACGGTCAGCATCTGGCGCGGCGCGATATCGGCGCCTAGACCGCGGATCGACAACTTCTCCGTACCGTTCAGGCCCAGCGACTGGCGCGTCTGATCACCGACGAACTGCAACGCCAACACGCCCATGCCGATCAGGTTGGAGCGATGGATGCGCTCGAAGCTCTCGGCGATCACCGCCTTGACGCCCAGCAGATTGGTGCCCTTGGCCGCCCAGTCACGGCTGGAACCGGTGCCGTATTCCTTGCCGGCGATCACCACCAGCGGTACGCCCTCGGCCTGGTAGCGCATGGCGGCGTCGTAGATCGAGAGCTTCTCGCCACTCGGCTGATAGAGCGTGTTGCCACCTTCCTCCCCTCCGAGCATCTCGTTCTTGATGCGGATATTGGCGAAAGTGCCGCGCATCATCACTTCATGGTTGCCGCGCCGCGAACCATAGGAGTTGAAGTCCTCCGGCGCCACGCCCAGCGACTGCAGATAGGTGCCGGCCGGTGAGCTGGCCTTGATATTGCCGGCCGGTGAGATGTGGTCGGTGGTGATCGAGTCGCCGAACAAGGCCAGCACGCGAGCGTTTTCGACATCTGCCGGTGGGGTCGGAGGCTGGCCGATATCCTCGAAGTAGGGCGGGTTCTGCACGTAGCTGGAGCCAGCGTCCCACGCGTAGGTATCTCCGGCGCTGACCGGAATCTTCTGCCAGTGCTCGTCGCCGCTGAACACGTCGGCATAACGGCTGCGGAACATCTGGCCATCGATGCTCGCCACCGCTTCGGCGATTTCCGCGCTGCTCGGCCAGATGTCCTTCAGGTACACCGGCTGGTTTTGCGCGTCATAGCCCAGCGGTTCGCGGTCCATGTCGATGCGTGTGGTGCCGGCCAGTGCAAAGGCGACCACCAGCGGCGGCGAGGCCAGCCAGTTGGCCTTGACCAACGGATGTACGCGCCCTTCGAAGTTACGGTTGCCAGACAGTACGGAAGAAACGATCAGATCGTTATCGGTGATCGCCTGGCCGATGGCATCCGGCAGCGGCCCGGAGTTGCCGATGCAGGTGGTGCAGCCGTAGCCCACCAGGTTGAAGCCGAGTTCGTCGAGATAGCGGGTCAGGCCGGCGCGCTCGAGGTAGTCGGTTACCACCTTCGAGCCGGGCGCCAGAGAGGTTTTGACCCAGGGTTGGCGTTGCAGGCCGCGCTCGATGGCCTTCTTCGCAACCAGGCCGGCGGCCATCAGCACGTTCGGGTTCGAGGTATTGGTGCAGGAGGTGATGGCTGCGATCACCACCGCGCCGTGCTTGAGCTGGAACTGTTCACCGGCGACCGCAAACTCGGTATCGGCCTGCTGCTTGCGCCCGCCGGTTTCCAGTAGCAGGTCGAAGTTGGCGCCGATATCGCCGAGCGTGACCCGGTCCTGCGGGCGCTTGGGCCCGGCTACGGACGGCTGCACCTGGGCCAGGTCCAGCTCCAGGGTAGCGGTGAACACAGGGTCCGGCGAATTGCTGTCACGCCACATGCCCTGAGCCTTGCTGTAGGCCTCGACCAAGGCAATGCGCTCCTCGTTGCGGCCGGTCAGGCGCAGGTAGTCGATGGTGATCTGGTCGACCGGGAAGAAGCCGCAGGTAGCGCCGTACTCGGGCGCCATGTTGCCGATGGTGGCACGGTCGGCCAGCGGCAGGTGATCCAGCCCCGGGCCGTAGAACTCGACGAATTTGCCGACCACGCCGTGCTTGCGCAGCATCTGCGTCACGGTCAGCACCAGGTCGGTGGCGGTGACGCCCTCGTTGAGCTTGCCGCTGAGGCGGAAACCGATCACCTCGGGAATCAGCATCGACACCGGTTGGCCGAGCATCGCCGCTTCGGCCTCGATGCCGCCGACACCCCAGCCGAGCACGCCGAGGCCATTGATCATGGTGGTGTGCGAATCGGTGCCGACCAGGGTGTCCGGGTAGGCGACGGTTTCGCCGTTCTCTTCGCGGGTCCAGACAACCTGGCCGAGGTATTCCAGGTTGACCTGGTGGCAGATGCCGGTACCCGGCGGCACCACGCTGAAGTTGTCGAAGGCCTGCTGGCCCCAGCGCAGGAACTCGTAGCGTTCGCCGTTGCGCTGCATCTCGATCTCGACGTTCTGCTCGAAAGCCTGGTCGCTGCCGAAGCGGTCGACCATCACCGAGTGGTCGATCACCAGGTCCACCGGCGACAGCGGGTTGATCTTCTGCGGATCACCGCCGGCCCTGGCCACGGCATCGCGCATGGCCGCGAGGTCGACTACTGCCGGGACGCCGGTGAAGTCCTGCATCAGCACCCGGGCGGGGCGGTACTGGATTTCCTGGTCCGAGCTGCGGGTTTGCAGCCAGCTCACCAGCGATCTGAGATCGTCGCTGCGTACGGTCACGTCGTCTTCCCAGCGCAGCAGGTTCTCCAGCAGCACCTTCAGGGAGGTGGGCAGTCGGCTGATGTCGCCCAGCTGGGCGGCTGCGTCGGGAAGGCTGTAGTAGTGGTAGGTCTTGCCGGCAACCTCGAGGCTGCGGCGACATTTCAGGCTATCCAGGGAAGGCATTCCTCATCTCCTTGTGCCCACACGGTGAGGGCTGGCTGATGAACGAGCTTTGAAACTAGCCCTAGGGCAGGTGTTTCGCTACTGCACTGGACCGGGCCATGCGGGCGAGGGTTCCCGTGGTCGGCTATGATGCGCGGCTTTGGCGCATGCCCGACCGCTGACAGGATTCTAACATGAACACATTGCTGCTGCATTGCCGCCCTGGTTTCGAGGGCGAGGTCTGCGCGGAAATCAGCGAGCACGCCGCCATCCTGGACGTGGCCGGCTACGCCAAGGCACGGCCAGAGAGCGCCTGTGCGGAGTTCATCTGCAGCGAAAGTGGCGGCGCCGAGCGGCTGATGCGCAAGCTGCGTTTCGCCGAGCTAATCTTTCCGCGGCAATGGGCACGTGGCGACTACCTGCAGCTTCCGGAAACCGATCGCATCAGCGTGTTGCTGGCGCACCTGGCGGACTACCCGGTGTGCAGCAGCCTGTGGCTGGAGGTGCTGGATACCAACGATGGCAAGGAGCTTTCCAACTTCTGCCGCAAGTTCGAGGCGCCGCTGCGCAAGGCGCTGGTCAAGGCCGGGCGCCTCGACGAGCAGGGCAAGGGGCCGCGCCTTCTGCTCACGTTCAAGAGCGGTCGCGAAGTATTCGTCGGCATCGCCGAGGCGAACAACAGTGCGCTGTGGCCGATGGGCATCCCGCGCCTGAAGTTTCCGCGCCAGGCACCCAGCCGCTCGACGCTCAAGCTGGAGGAGGCCTGGCACCATTTCATCCCGCGAGAGCAGTGGGATACGCGGCTGGCGGCGGGCATGACCGGAGTCGATCTCGGCGCGGCGCCGGGCGGCTGGACCTGGCAGCTGGTCAACCGGCATATCAAGGTCAGCGCGGTGGACAACGGGCCGATGAACGCCGACCTGATGGATTCCGGGCTGGTGGAACATTTTCGCGCCGACGGCTTTACCTTTCGCCCGAAAAGGCCGGTGGACTGGATGGTCTGCGACATCGTCGAGAAGCCGGCGCGCAATGCTGCACTGCTGGAAACCTGGATCGGCGAGGGCCTGTGCCGCGAGGCGGTGGTGAACCTCAAGCTGCCGATGAAGCAGCGCTACGCCGAGGTCAAGCGGCTGCTGGAGCGCATCGCCGATGGCCTGGCCGCGCGCGGCGTCAAGGCCAGCATCGGCTGCAAGCAGCTGTACCACGACCGCGAAGAGGTGACCTGCCACCTGCGGCGTCTCTGATCAGCCAGCGGATGACCCGCCTGCGCGCATGCGTAACAATGCACGCCAGTTTTCCGGAGCCCAAGATGACCCAATCAGCTGAAATGTCCGTCGATGCCGTGCTCGATGCCAGCGGCCTGAACTGCCCCGAGCCGGTGATGATGTTGCACAACAAGGTGCGCGATCTGGCCGGTGGTGCGCTGCTCAAGGTGATCGCGACCGATCCCTCGACCCAGCGAGATATTCCGAAGTTCTGCATCTTTCTTGGCCATGACCTGGTCGAGCAGCAGGAAGCGGCTGGCACCTACCTCTACTGGATTCGTAAGAAGAGCGAGTGAGCGACGCGGCTGCACGCTCGTTCGCAGCCTCAGCCCAGCTCCTCTCGGGCCGCACCCGTTTGCTGGCGCCGCCACATGCGGGTCAGCCAGCGCCAGGTGATCCAGCCGCCACCGATCAGATAGATAAGCCCACCGGGTACCCACATAATCAGGCCGGCGAGTTGCTGGTCGTCCACCGAGCGACCTTCGCCATAGAACGAGACGGTGCCGAAGGTTAGCAGGGCGCCCAGCAGGCCGGTGTGCATCAGCGTCAGCAACACGGCCATCAACGCCTGGGGCACCTGCTTCGGATTGGCGCGCAGCACCGACCACCAGAACAGCCAACCGGTGAACAGGAAGCACGCATGTTCGAAGGCGTGCCACCAGAGGTTGTCCAGCGCCAGCACATAGAGCTTCGGCGTGTGCCAGATCCAGATGATCGCACCATGCAGCAGCGCCAGCAGCGTGGGGTAGCGGCCGGCGCGCAGAATGCCGGTCCACAGCGGCTGGGCAAAGCGGCCGGTGACGCCGCGCCATTGCGGCAGCGGCCGGGCCATCGCCCACAGCGGCGCGATCACGATGATGAACAGCATGTGCTGGGTCATGTGCCAGCTGGTGCTGCTTTCCGCCCAGTCGTCGATGGGGCCGAAAACCGAGAACACCGCCAGCAGCATGGCGCTGTGAAAGCAGAGGGCCTCGCTCCGCCGCGGCGGTACCTTGCGGGCGCCCAGCACATAGAGCAGCCAGGCGGCCGCGACCAGCACCGCCGTGAGCAGCAATGGCGCGCGGTCCAGCAGGTGGGCATCGAAAAGGCCATGGGCCTGCGCCGATACCGGCAGGAAGATGGCGGTCAAGGCTGCAGCGGCTGTCCAGCGCATCGACGGCCGGATTACAGGCATGGCGGAATCTGCAGCAGCGGAATGCCGACGAACAGGGTGGCCAGCGCGGCAATGAAGTGAATACCGGCAGCCAGCTTGGTGACGAACTGCTGCCGCTCGTTCAGCTCATGCGGTGGTCGCGACAGGCGCCAGAAGTAACGCGCCAGCCAGAACAGTAGTGCAAGGGTAAGCAGGGTCAGCACGCCGAGGCTGCCGTTCAGCCAGTTCCACACCCCGTCCGCGGGGTCCGGTGGGCTTACCTTGCAGATCACCGCCTGGCCACCGTACATCGCGACAAACCACAGGCTCCAGATGATCAGGCCGATCGGGATCTGCACCGGGTGAAAGGGTGACGTGCGTGCATAGGCCATCAGGCACCCCCCCAGGTCGCCGGGAACAACACGATCGCCGCATAGCTGACCCACAGCACACCCAGGTTGTAGTACCAGAGCTGCTCGACCACGATGGGCTCGTATGGCGCCTTGTCGCCCACGTAACCGAGGGCTACCCGCCACGCCTGCAGTCCGGTCACCACGGCTGCCAGCGTGCAGTGAATCAGGTTGTACGCCAGCATCACGAAGATCACCGCATCGTGGGCGGTTTCGGTCGGCGCCAGGCCGGCTGACAGCATCAGCCAGAGCAGCAGCGCCGATTGAATGAAGGCGACGATCGCCAACACGGCAAGTTGCCCCATCAGCCCGCGATGCATACCGGCGCGCAGACGCTTGATCAGCCGGTGCAACCAGAGCGTGCCGGCACTCAGCAACAACGCGCTGGCCAGCATCAGCCAGCCATTCATCCCGCTGTCCGGCACCTGCCATTGCGGCGACACGGTCCACAGATAGAACCAGCCGAACAGCAGCGAAAGGTACAGCGCGCCATTGGCCAGCAGCGTCACGCCCATGCCCCACAGGCCCGGGCCGTCGAACGTACGGGAGTGCAGCGGTGGCTCGCCCGGTTGGGTATGGGCGTCCGGCGCGGCAGCAGGATGGGCGCCGTTTTCCCAGGACCAGCGCAGCAGCACGATCAGCGTTGCCACGGTGGCGATGATCGCGAGGATGTACGCTTTGTTCAGCAGGCTCAGGCAGAGCACCGCAAGGAACACCGAGGCAATGAACGGCAGCCAGCTGTTGCCAGGCAAATGAATGATCTCGCGGACCTTGCCCGTCAGCGGATCACTGCCCCAGGTCTCCCGTCGACCGTGGTCGATCACCGTCAGCGCATGTTCGCCGCGGGCGATGCTGTCGGGCAGGTTCGGGTCTTTCCACAACGGATGACGGTCCGTCACGTCGGGCAGGCTGACGAAGTTGTACGCGCTGGGCGGCAGGCTGGTGGCCCACTCGAGGGTATCGGCTTTCCAGGGATTCTCCGGTGCCGGGATGCCGAAGCGGAAATGCAGGATGATGTCCAGCAGGATAGTGGCGACGCCTGCCGCCATGATGAAGCTGCCGATCGACGACACCAGGTTGGGCATGTCCCAGCCGAGGCCGGTGTCATAGGTGTAGACACGCCGAGGCATGCCGATCAGGCCCGTCCAGTGCATGATCATGAAGGTCACGTTGAAGCCGATGAAGAACAGCCAGAAGCCCCAGCGGCCGAGCTTTTCCGACGGCATGCGCCCGGAGAAGTGCGGCAGCCAGTAGTACAGACCGGCCATCAGCGGGAACAACATGCCGCCCACCAGCACGTAGTGCATGTGCGCGACGACGAAATGGGTGTCGTGTACCTGCCAGTCGAACGGCACCAGCGCCAGCATCACCCCGGTCAGCCCGCCTGCGACGAAGACGATCAGAAAGCCCACCAGCCAGAGCATTGGCACTCTGTACACCGGTTTGCCGAGCCAGAGCGTCGCCAGCCAGGCGAAAACCTGCACGCCGGTGGGGATTGCCACCAGCATGCTCGCCGCCGAGAAGAACGCCGTGGCCAGCTGCGGGATGCCCACCGTGAACATGTGGTGCACCCAGAGTCCGAAGCTGATGAAGCCGGTGGTCAGTACGCCCAGCACGACCCAGCGGTAGCCCACCAGCGGGCGCTGGCAGAACACTGGAATCAGCGTGGAGACGATGCCGGCGCCGGGCAGGAAGATGATGTACACCTCCGGGTGACCGAACAGCCAGAACAGGTGCTGCCAGAGCACCGGATCGCCACCGCGGGCGACATCGAAGAACGGCATGCCGGCCGCGCGTTCCAGTTCCAGCAGGATGGAGCCGAGGATCAGCGGCGGAAAGCCGACCACGATCATCATCGCCATCACCAGGATGTACCAGGCGTACAGCGGCATCTTGTGCAGCGCCATGCCGTTGGTGCGGGTGCGCAGGATCGATACCACCAGCTCGACGCCGGCGGATACCGCGGAAATTTCGACGAAGGTGATGCCCAGCAGCCAGAAATCCGAGTTCACCCCCGGCGTATGTGCCGAGCTGGACAGCGGCGTGTACATGAACCAGCCGGCCTTGGGCGCGACGTCGAGAAAGATGCTCGACAGCAGGATCAGCCCGCCGAACAGGTAGCAGTAGTAGCCCAGGGCGGAAAGGCGCGGGAAAACCAGGTCGCGGGCACCGATCATCTTCGGGATCAGGTAGACCGCCAACCCCTCCATCATCGGCACCGCGAAGAGGAACATCATCACCGTGCCGTGCATGGTGAAGACCTGGTTGTAGACGTCCGGCTCCATTAGCTCGTAGCCGGGGAGGGCGAGCTGGGTGCGGATCAGCATCGCCAGCAGGCCGCCGACGAGGAAGAAGAAGGCTCCGGTGACCAGAAAGCGCAGACCGATGCTGGTGTGGTTGACGATGGTCAGCGCACGCCAACCACGGGGGTTGCCCCAGACCTCGTTGAACTGGTCCTGCAACTGGTCGAGATCGGTGGCGGGCGCGCCGCTCTTCGGGGTCGGTGTCATGGAGCGAGTGTCTCCAGCCAGTCGGCAAGCTGGCCGAGGGTTTCTTCGGGAATGTCGTCGTGCCGCGGCATGGCGTTGCCGTGCTTGAGGCTCTGGTGATCGCTCAGCCAGCGGCGCAGGCCGTCCGCATCGTTGGCGATCACGCCGGCGCCGAGGCTCGGACGGGTGGCGAGATCGCTCAGGTCCGGTGCGCGATTGCCCTCGCTGACGCCAGTGACGCGGTGGCATTGCCCGCAGCGCTCAGCGAAGACGCGACCGGCATCGCCGCTGGGTGGCTGGTGCTGCAGCTCACGGCGGGTCTCGATCCAGCTGGCAAAAGCGTCAGCTTCCAGCGCCTCTACGTGCAGAATCATGTGCGCATGCTGACTGCCGCAGAACTCCGAGCATTGCCCGCGGAAAATCCCGCTCTGCGCGGCCTGCACACGCAGGGTGTTGGTCCGGCCGGGAACCATGTCCAGCTTGCCGCCCAGGCGTGGCACCCAGAACGAGTGGATCACGTCCGCGCTGGTGACCTCGACGTCCACCGGGCGATCGACCGGCAGGATGAATTGGTTGGCCGTCACCACCCCGCTTTCCGGGTAGCGCACCTCCCACCACCATTGGTGGCCGATGACCTGGATGCGCAGCGGCTGCTCGCCCTCGAGCGGCAGTGGCAGCATGCCGCGCCCGGTGGGAATGCCGAACGCCAGCAGGGCGATGATGGTGACGGTGGGCAGGATCAGGCCGCCGCCGATGATCCAGCGACGATTGATCCGTTTGGCTTCTTCGGCGGTGTGCGTTCGCGGGCGGCGCAGCATCGCGTAGATCCACAGCGCGCTCACTACCAGCAGCACCACCACGGAAAAGCCGAACATCGCCCACCAGACGTTCGCCACGTCGCGGGCCATCGGGCCGGCCGGTGAAAGCGCCGATTGCGGACCGTCGCAGGCCGCGAGTAAAGGAACTGCCAGCGCCAGCGTGGTCCATTTGAAAGGGTTGCCGCCTCGTCTCGACCACTGGGCGGCCCGTTTCACTTCAGTGCCTGGGAGGGCCGGATGGCCACAGAACGCGAGTCGATCAACAGCAACGCCGCCATTGCCGGCCATCCGCTGCACCCGATGATGATTCACTTCCCCGTCGCGGCGTTGATCGGCCTGGTGCCGGCGGATCTCGCCTACCTGTGGACGCTTGACGAATTCTGGTGGCGCGCTGGCCTCTGGCTTTCCGGTGTGGGTGCGATCGGCGGCTGGATCGCCAGCGTCGCCGGCGTGATTGATCTGGTCACCGTGCAGCAGATTCGCCGCAAGGTGACCGCGTGGTGCCATGCGATCCTGGCGGTGATGATGCTTTCCCTGGCCTCGCTGAACTGGCTGTTGCGCTACCAGGGCATGGATCGCGGTGACGGCGATGCCATGTGGGGTCTCTACCTGTCGCTGCTGACCGCCGTGCTGATCTCGCTGGCGGCCTTTCTCGGCGGGCGCCTGGTCTACGAGCACGCGGTTGGTGTGGACGTTGAAGGTGATGGGCCGTAAGCGCGAGTCGCAACTGATCGAGTCGTCTCCTGGCGACCTGCCGGGCTGCGCCGCGCAATGGCGCTGAGGGTATACGAATCGGGCCGGAGAGTCGGTCATGCGAGGCGGTCGTTCCTTGAGGTCAGAAGGGCTTGGCCAGCACCAGCCACAGAGTCAGGGCGATCAGCACGGGCACCATCACGCCCAAGGTGATGCACTGGTATGTGACGCCACGCTCCGGCTCGCGTTCGATGCGCAGGACGAGAACGCCGCACAGCGCATGACAGAGCGCCATCGCCGTCACCACCGTGAGCTTCATGATCAGCCAGCCTGCCAGCGTGCCGTCGCGCAGGAACAGCGCCGTGCCGGAGACGATCGCCAGCAGCGCAGCCGGGGTGCTGATGAGGGTGAAGACCATGCGGGTGAGGTGTGCATGGTCACGGTAGAAGAGCTGATCGCTACGCTTGGTGCCCGCCGCGATCAGCGCCGGGAGATAAAGCAGCGAGCCGCACCAGCAGAGCAGGGCAGCGAAGTGCAGCAGTTTGAGCAAGGGCATGCCGGTCTCCATCCTGCCTGACGCGAGTCAGAGGATGTGACAGCCCTGCTTCAGGGCAGTTCGCCATGCCGTTGGCGATGCAGCGGGTCGGCAACCCAGCCCGCGCGACGGTTGGCTCGTGTCAGTCGCGCGCCTCGCCTTCGCGTCGCTCGAACAGCTGGCTGCCGCAGCGACTGCAGAAGGCCGCATTGGGCTCATGGGTGAGCTTGTCGCAGGTCGGGCAGCTGTGGCGCAGGCTGTCCTGGCGCATGGCATTCGCCAGCTCGGCGGTGAAGATGCCGGTCGGCACGGCGATGATCGAATAACCAGTGATCATCACCATCGTCGCCAGCGCCTTGCCCAACGGCGTATGCGGAACGATATCGCCGAAGCCGACCGTGGTCAGTGTGACCACCGCCCAGTAGATGCTTATCGGAATGCTGGTGAAGCCATTGCCTGGCCCTTCGATCACATACATCAGCGTGCCGTAAACGATGATCAGGGTGGTTACGCTGACGAGGAAGACGATGATCTTCTGCCGGCTGCCCTGCAGCGCCACCAGCAGGAAGTTCGCCTGGCTTAGGTAGGGCGTGAGCTTGAGTACACGGAAAATCCGCAGCATGCGGACGATGCGTACCACCAGCAGGTACTGCGCATCGGGTAGCAGCAGGGCGATGAAGGCCGGCAGCACCGAGAGCAGGTCCACCGCGCCGTAGAAGCTGAAGATGTATTTGCGTGGCTCGGGGTGGGTGTAGATGCGCACCAGGTATTCCAGGGCGAATATCGTGGTGAATCCCCATTCCAGAGTGGTCAGCAGCTCCCCGTGGCGCTCATTGAAGGAGGCGATGCTGTCGAACATCACCACGACCAGACTGGCGAGGATGATCACCAGCAGCCAGGTATCGAAGCGTTTTCCCGCTGGGGTATTGATGAAAAAGATGATGACGTATAGCCGTTCACGCCAGCTCATCGCTTTCAAGGAGTCGTTATCCATTCGCCGTGGTCTCTCGCATGGTTGCAGGTCGAGCGGGTCGCCTGCCAAAGCGGCCCATTAAAGCATTGCGACCGTGATGCTGCATGCCCAGCGGTGGCGCGGACCGCTCGCCGTTGGTAACGTCACTTTGCCTGATTCGCGCTTAGCGCATAGTCTGAATACAGGCGCAGCCAGCAGTTGGAGAGTTCCATGCCCGATTCCCAGTTGGTCGACCCGTTCGGCCGGCGCATCACCTACCTGAGGTTATCGGTAACCGATCGCTGCGATTTTCGCTGCACCTACTGCATGAGCGAAGACATGGTCTTCGCTCCCCGCGCGCAGATACTTACCCTCGAAGAGCTCTATGCCGTGGCCGATGCCTTCATCAGTCTCGGTGTCAAACGCATTCGCGTGACCGGCGGCGAACCGTTGGTGCGCAAGGGTCTGACCGGCCTGCTGGCGCAACTGGGCGCGCGCAGCGAGCTCGAAGACCTGGCCATCACCACCAACGGTTCACAGCTGCCAAGTCTGGCGCCGGCGCTGCGTGATGCCGGCGTGAAGCGCCTGAACATCAGCCTCGACTCGCTCAAGCGCGACCGTTTCGCCGAACTGACCCGCCGTGACCGCCTCGATCAGGTACTGGCAGGCATCGAGGCTGCACGCGCTGCTGGCTTCAAGCGGATCAAGCTCAACAGCGTGGTGCAGAAGGGGCGCAACGACGACGAGATTCTCGATCTGGTGGAGTTCGCCATCGAGCGCGGCCTGGATATCAGCTTCATCGAGGAGATGCCGCTGGGCAGCGTGTCCAGTCATCAGCGCCAGATCACCTTCTGCTCGAGTGACGAAGTGCGCGAACGGATCGAGGCGCGGCACACCCTGGTGCGCAGCAGTCACGCTACCGGCGGCCCGTCGCGTTACTGGCAGGTAGCGGGCAGCGAAACACAGGTCGGCTTCATTTCGCCCCACAGCAACAACTTCTGCGGCAGTTGCAACCGCGTCCGCGTGACTGCCGAAGGCAAGCTGGTGCTATGCCTCGGCCACGAGGGTGCGCTGGATCTGAAAAGCCTGATGCGCCGGCATCCGGGCGATGGCGAACGCCTGCGCAATGCGCTGGTGGACGCACTGCAACTCAAGCCGGAGAAACATCACTTCCGCACTGATGAGCAGGTTCAGGTGGTGCGCTTCATGAGCATGACGGGCGGCTGACGAATCGTCTTTCCAGCCCGAGCGCCGCTTGCACTTCTGATGCCTTCACCTGCCACACCGTTCTGTGCGCCGCCACGCTGCGAGCGGAGCCAGGCTGCGTGATAAACTCCCTGGCTTCTTGCCAGTACCCATTCGATGCCAGGATTTCCGATGTTCACGGCGACCCCGCTTGTTCGTTCCCACGCTGACTGCCACGGATAGGCCGCATGCGACTGAAAAGCATCAAACTCGCCGGCTTCAAATCCTTCGTCGATCCCACCACGGTCAGCTTTCCGAGCAACATGGCGGCGGTGGTCGGGCCGAACGGCTGCGGCAAATCCAACATCATCGACGCCGTGCGCTGGGTAATGGGCGAAAGCTCGGCTAAGAACCTGCGTGGCGAGTCGATGACGGACGTCATC
The DNA here is from genome assembly GCF_002929225.1 of Stutzerimonas kunmingensis. Classification (GTDB taxonomy): domain Bacteria; phylum Pseudomonadota; class Gammaproteobacteria; order Pseudomonadales; family Pseudomonadaceae; genus Stutzerimonas. Next base: position 89,454 of record NZ_PISM01000014.1, read on the forward strand.
TTCAATGGCTCGAACACGCGCAAGCCGGTAACCCAGGCGAGCATCGAGCTGATCTTCGATAACTCCGACGGCACGTTGACCGGTGAGTACGCAGCCTTCGCCGAAATTTCCATCCGCCGCCGCGTCACCCGCGACTCGCAGAACACCTACTTTCTCAACGGCGTGAAGTGCCGGCGCCGCGATATTACCGATATCTTCCTCGGCACCGGGCTCGGGCCGCGTAGTTACTCGATCATCGAGCAGGGCATGATCTCCAAACTGATCGAGGCCAAGCCCGAGGACCTGCGCAACTTCATCGAGGAAGCGGCCGGCATCTCCAAGTACAAGGAGCGCCGGCGCGAAACCGAGAACCGTATTCGTCGGACGCACGAGAACCTGGCTCGCCTGACCGACCTGCGCGAAGAGCTGGAACGCCAGCTCGAACGTCTGCACCGTCAGGCGCAGTCGGCGGAGAAATATCAGGAATACAAGGCCGAAGAGCGTCAGCTTAAGGCGCAGCTGTCGGCACTGCGCTGGCAGGCCTTGAACGAGCAGGTCGGCCAGCGCGAGCAGGTCATTGGCGATCAGGAAGTCGCCTTCGAAGCGCTGGTCGCCGAGCAGCGCAACGCCGACGCGAGCATCGAACGCCTGCGTGACGGCCACCACGAACTGTCCGAGCGCTTCAACCAGGTGCAGGGTCGCTTCTACTCGGTTGGCGGCGATATCGCCCGGGTCGAGCAAAGCATCCAGCACGGCCAGCAGCGCCTGCGTCAGTTGCAGGACGATCTGCGCGAGGCGGAGCAGGCGCGTCTGGAGACCGAATCACACCTCGGTCACGACCGCACGCTGTTGGCCACGCTCGGCGAGGAATTGGCGATGCTCGAGCCTGAGCAGGAGCTCTCCGGCGCCGCCGCGGAGGAATCTGCCGTCCAGCTGGAAGAGGCTGAAGCGGCCATGCAGGGCTGGCAGGAACAATGGGAACGCTTCAATCAGCTCAGCGCTGAGCCACGCCGCGTGGCTGAGGTCCAGCAGTCGCGCATCCAGCAGCTGGAGCAGAGTCTGGAACGGTTGGCCGAACGTCAACGTCGGCTGGATGACGAACGTGCGCTGCTGGTTACCGATCCTGAAGATGTGGCGATTCTCGAGCTGGGCGAGCAGCTTGCCGCCAGTGAACTCGATCTCGAAGCGCTCGCCGCGGCCGGCGATGCGCTCAATGAACGCCTGGAGCAATTGCGTGAAGCGTTGCAGCAGGCGACCCAGACGCAGCAGCAGGCGCAGGGTGATCTGCAGCGTCTGAATGGCCGCATTGCCTCGCTGGAGGCGCTGCAGCAGGCGGCGATGGATCCCGGCAAAGGTGTCGGCGAGTGGCTGCGTGAGCAAGGGTTGGAAAAGCGCCCACGCCTCGCCGAAGGGCTGCGTGTCGAGCCCGGTTGGGAAGTGGCGGTGGAAACCGTGCTGGGCGCCGATCTGCATGCCGTGCTGCTGGATGATTTTGCGGCGATCGACTTCGAGGGCTTCGAGCAGGGCGACCTGCGGTTGGTCAGCCCTGCAAATGGCGGTGCGCGCCGCGCTAGTAGCTTGCTTGATCTGGTCGAGTCTGCTCTGGATCTGTCGCCCTGGCTGGACAACGTGCATCCGGTCGATTCGCTGGAGCAGGCGCTGGCCGCGCGCTCGGGTCTCAACGATGGCGAAAGCCTGGTAAGCCGCGACGGCTACTGGGTCGGTCGGCATTTTCTGCGGGTGCGGCGCGCCAGCGAGGCCGAATCCGGTGTGCTCGCCCGCGGGCAGGAACTGGAGCGGTTACAGGCAGAGCGCGAAGAGCGTGAAACCGCCCTGGCGGCAATTGAAGAGCGCATCGCTGAGTTGCGTAGCGATCAGGCCCGTCTCGAAGACGAGCGCGAGCAGCAGCGTCGTCGGCAGCAGGAGGAAGCTCGCAGCCATAGCGATCTCAAGGCGCAGCTATCTGCCGGGCAAGCGCGCCTCGAGCAGTTGGCGCTGCGCCGCCAGCGTCTGGATGAAGAGCTTTCCGAGCAGAACGAACAGCGCGAGATCGAGACCGAACAGCTCGGCGAGGCGCGTCTGCAACTACAGGACGCGCTGGATGCGATGGCCCAGGACACCGAGCAGCGCGAGACATTGCTGGCCAGTCGCGACGGCATTCGCGAGCGCCTCGATCGCATTCGCCAGGATGCCCGTCAGCACAAGGACCAGGCGCATCAGCTGGCGTTGCGGGTCGGTTCACTCAAGGCGCAGCACGAGTCCACCCGGCAGGCGCTGGAACGATTGGAGCAACAATTCGAACGTGCCATCGAGCGCCGCGAGCAGCTGACGCTGAACCTGGAGGAGGGGGAGGCACCGCTGGAAGAGCTGCGCATGAAGCTCGAAGAGCTGCTGGAGCGGCGCATGGGTGTCGAAGACGAACTCAAGCATGCGCGACTGGCCCTGGAAGACGCCGACCGCGAGCTGCGTGATGCCGAAAAACGCCGCACTCAGGCCGAGCAGCAAGCGCAGCTGCTACGCGGGCAGCTGGAGCAGCAAAGGCTGGATTGGCAAGGGCTGAGCGTCCGCCGCAAGGCGTTGCAGGACCAGCTGCAGGAGGACGGCTACGATCTGCATGGCGTGCTTGGCACACTCCCTGCCGATGCAGACGAGCCGAGTTGGGAGGCGGAGCTGGAGCGCCTTGGTCAGCGCATTCAGCGCCTGGGCCCGATCAACCTCGCGGCGATCGATGAGTACCAGCAGCAATCGGAACGCAAACGTTACCTCGATGCGCAGAACGATGATCTGGTCGAGGCGCTGGATACGCTGGAAAACGTCATCCGCAAGATCGACCGGGAAACTCGCAACCGCTTCAAAGAGACCTTCGATCAGATCAACGGTGGCCTACAGGCGCTTTTCCCGAAAGTGTTCGGCGGCGGCAATGCCTATCTGGAACTTACCGGAGAAGATTTACTCGATACCGGGGTGGCGATCATGGCGCGTCCGCCCGGAAAGAAGAACAGCACCATTCACCTGCTTTCCGGTGGCGAAAAGGCGTTGACGGCGTTGGCGCTGGTTTTTGCCATCTTCCAGCTCAACCCCGCGCCGTTCTGCATGCTCGATGAAGTTGACGCACCGCTGGATGATGCGAACGTCGGTCGATACGCGCGCTTGGTGAAGGAGATGTCGGAGAAAGTGCAATTCATCTACATCACCCACAACAAGATCGCCATGGAAATGGCCGATCAGCTGATGGGTGTGACCATGCATGAGCCGGGCTGCTCACGTCTGGTGACGGTCGACGTCGAACAGGCCGTTGCACTCGCCGAAGCCTAGGATTAAGCCGCGTGTTTGAGCATTTTTGATACAAGGAACGCTATAAAAAGAGAACTACCGCACGGTGCAAAGTTACCGTTCGTCGTGCTAGCTTAGAGCACAATTTTTGCGATGCGCTTGAAGCAGTCCCAAGTGACTGCTCGTTGCGTCTTTATCATCGAATTCAGAGGTTAAAGCATTAATGGATATCGGTCTGCGCGAGTGGCTGATCGTCATCGGCATCATTGTCATTGCCGGCATTCTGTTCGACGGCTGGCGTCGCATGCGCGGTGGCAAGGGCAAGCTGAAATTCAAGCTGGACCGCAGCCTCTCCAACCTTCCCGATGCCGACGATTCTCCGGAGCTTCTAGGCCCGGCGCGCGTGGTTAATCGAGATCATGAGCCTTCTCTGGATGAGGGCGACATGCCGACGATGAGCGCGCGCGAGTCCGGCAAGAAGCGCCGGCAGAACGAACCCTTTCAGGGCGACCTCCAGCTCAACAGCGACGAGCCCGTACCGACGCTGCTCGATCCGGTTGTTGGTGATGACGAGGAAGGGAAAGACCAGCCGCAGAAGGAACTGGCGCCCGTCGAGGAAGTACTCGTCATCAACGTCATTTGCCGTGATCCTCACGGTTTCCGTGGTCCGGCGCTGCTGCAGAACATTCTCGAGAGTGGCCTGCGCTTCGGCGAAATGGACATCTTCCATCGCCACGAAAGCATGGCCGGCAATGGCGAGGTGCTGTTCTCCATGGCCAATGCCGTCAAGCCTGGTACTTTCGATCTGGACGACATCGATCACTTCACCACGCCGGCCGTGAGCTTCTTCCTTGGTCTGCCCGGCCCACGCCATCCCAAGCAGGCCTTCGATGTCATGGTTGCTGCGGCGCGCAAGCTGTCCCAGGAGCTCAACGGCGAGCTGAAGGATGACCAGCGCAGCGTTCTCACCGCCCAGACCATCGAGCACTACCGCCAGCGCATCGTCGAGTTCGAGCGCCGGCAGATGACCATCAAGCAGCGTTGAGTGATATTTGCACCGGGCCTTGCGCCCGGTGTTGTGTGTTAGCAGACGTGGCTTGCTCGCGCCGTCTCATGCTCCTGTCTCCAGTGCAGGCATTCCATTGACGGGCGCGCTCCGCCTCTGTCCATCAGTGAGCAGTTTGATTCGGGATGGCTGAGGCCGTCCCGCTGCGCTTCCAGCCTCCGACTAGCCAAAGCCGCGAACCTGCCTTCGATTGCGCATTCGGCTAGAATCCGACGCCTCACTATCAACCAAGGCGCGCTGATACGGTCTGAATCAGCACAGCCCCAGCCACGGCTCCGTCTTATGCCTTCCGCCCAAACCGCCGCCGAGCGCATCGCCGAACTGCGCGGCGAAATTGACGCCCACAATTATCGCTACTACGTGCTCGACGAGCCGAGCGTTCCTGACGCCGAGTACGACCGCCTGTTTAACGAGCTCAAGGCGCTCGAAGCAGAGCACCCGGAACTGGTGACGCCTGAGTCGCCAACCCAGCGGGTTGGAGGAGCGGCGCTCGCGGCATTCGGTCAGGTACGCCACGAAGTGCCGATGCTGAGCCTGGGCAACGCCTTCGATGAGCAGGATCTGCTCGACTTCGATCGTCGTGTGCGCGAAGGACTGGATTTGCCGGCGGGCGACCTGTTCAGCGATGGCGCTGTGGTCGAGTACAGCTGCGAACCCAAGCTGGACGGCCTGGCGGTCAGCCTGCTTTATGAGAACGGCCATCTGGTGCGCGGCGCCACCCGGGGCGATGGCAGCACGGGTGAGGACATCAGCGCCAACGTGCGCACCGTGCGCAACATTCCATTGAAGCTGCATGGCAGTGGCTGGCCTGCGGTACTTGAGGTGCGCGGCGAAATCTACATGCCCAAGGCGGGGTTCGAAGCGCTGAATGCGCGGCAGCTGGAAAGCGGCGGCAAACCCTTCGCCAATCCCCGCAACGCCGCTGCTGGAAGCCTGCGCCAGCTGGATTCGAAGATCACCGCAAGTCGTCCGCTTGAGCTGTGTGCATATGGTGTCGGACGTAGCGACGGCGAGCTGCCGGGCACGCACATCGGTATTCTCGAAGCGCTGAAAAGCTGGGGCCTGCCCATCAGTCGTGAGCTGAAACTGGCCAGGGGCGTGGCCGAATGCCGGGCTTACTACGACGCCATCGGTGAAAAGCGCGACGCGCTGCCGTATGAGATTGACGGTGTGGTGTTCAAGGTCAACGCGGTCGCGCAGCAGCGTGAACTGGGCTTCCGTGCGCGGGAGCCGCGCTGGGCCATCGCACACAAGTTTCCCGCGCGGGAAGAAATCACCGAGCTGCTCGATGTAGAGTTCCAGGTCGGCCGTACCGGCGCGATCACCCCGGTCGCCCGGTTGAAGCCGGTGCAGGTGGCGGGCGTTACGGTTTCCAACGCGACGCTGCACAACATGGACGAAGTGGCGCGCCTGGGCGTGATGATCGGCGATACGGTGATCGTGCGACGTGCAGGCGACGTGATTCCCCAGATTCTCGGCGTAATCGCCGAACGCCGCCCGGCCGACGCGCGCGCCGTGCATGTGCCGGAGCAGTGCCCGGTGTGCGGTTCCGCCGTGGAGCGCACCCAGCTGATCAAGCGCAGCAAGGGCCGTGAGTCGGTGAGCGAAGGCTCGATCTACCGTTGCGTCGGTCGTCTGGCCTGCCAGGCTCAGCTTAAGCAGGCAATCATCCATTTCGTATCGCGCCGAGCGATGGATATCGACGGCCTGGGCGACAAGATCGTCGAGCAGCTGGTCGACAGGGGGTTGATCAAATCGCCGGCGGATCTTTACTGCCTGACCCATGATCAGGTCATTGAGCTGGAGGGGTTCGCCGAGATTTCCACGCGCAACTTGCTTAACGCCATCGACGCCAGCCGCAAACCAAGCCTCGCGCGTTTCGTCTACGCCCTTGGCATACCCGATGTCGGCGAGGAAACCGCCAAGTTGTTGGCACGAGCGCTGGGCTCCTTGGATCGCATAGGTCGCGCGCTGCCTGATGTGCTTGTTTACCTGCCCGATGTCGGCCTGGAAGTCGCTCATGAGATCCACACCTTCTTCGAGGACGAACATAACCGCACGGTCATCGCGCTGCTGCGCGAACGCGGCGTCGAACCACAGGAGGAGGGCGTCCTTCACCCTGAATTCGCCGCCTGCGCGACGCTGGCGGACCTGCTCGACCGGCTCAATATCCCCTATATCGCCCGCACCGGCGCCCAGCGCCTGGCAGAACGTTTCGGCAGCCTGAACGCGATCATCGCCGCCGACTGGCTCGATCTGCGCCAGGTTGAACGCCTTACCGAAAAGGCCGCACGCTCGCTGCGCGATTACTTCGACAAACCTGAAAATACCGAACGCGCCCGCGCTATCGAAGCGCAATTGCGGGAATTCGGTATGCATTGGGAGAGCGAACGGAAGTCCGCGGAAGGTCTGCCGCTGGCCGGGCAGACCTGGGTGCTGACCGGCACGCTCGAAGCAATGAGCCGCGACGAGGGCAAGGCGCGGCTGGAGGCGTTGGGGGCCAAGGTTGCCGGTTCCGTGTCGGCCAAGACGTCCTGTGTGGTGGCGGGGCCCGGCGCGGGTTCGAAGCTTGCCAAAGCCAACGAACTCGGCGTGACGGTGCTCGACGAATCGCAATTCCTCGAGCACCTCGCACAGCTTGGTTCATAGCACGTCAGCAACGCCTCATCCCAGAGAGCCTCGCTGTCATACCCGCTCCCCAAATGTTTCACTGAATTGGTGGGAGCGGCCTTCGCCGGGAATGCGTTAGCAAAGCTCACCAGCAGTGAGCGAGCTCCCTTTGACTCCAGGTCAGGGAAACGGCTTCAGCCATCCCCTAAAGTTTTCCCCGCTTCACCCGAAAAGCTAGTCAAGCAAGTCCGCAGTATGGATGCGCTGGCGTAGCGTTGGAGTGGCACCGGGCTCACGAAAAAGTTCGAAATCTGCCCTAAAGCCAACCCAAACGGCGCCGATAAGCTAATCGAATGCGAACTCAATGGGTGCCTGGGCACAAGCCGGCCCGGAGTCGCAAGCTCAGGCAACCAAAGTAACTAGCGCCCTTGGAGGCTCATCATGGCTCTTACCGTCAATACAAACATCCCGTCGCTGAATACCCAGCGCAACATCAACAACACGTCCAACGCCCTGAACACCTCCATGCAGCGCCTGTCCACCGGTAGCCGCATCAACAGTGCAAAGGATGATGCCGCCGGCCTGCAGATCTCCAACCGTCTGACCAATCAGATCAGCGGCTTGAACGTAGCTGTGCGTAACGCTAACGATGGTATTTCCCTCGCTCAGACCGCTGAAGGGGCGCTGCAGCAGTCCACCAATATTCTGCAGCGGATGCGTGACCTGTCTATCCAATCCGCCAATGGCTCGAACAGTGATGCGGATCGCTCGGCGCTACAAAAAGAAGTATCTGCTCTGCAGACTGAGCTTACTCGTATCGCGGAAACTACTACATTCGGCGGGCGCAAGCTGATGGACGGGTCATTTGGCACGTCGAGCTTCCAAGTAGGATCCAATGCATATGAGACGATTGATGTAACTGTCAAGAATGCTTCTGCAAATGCTATTGGATCATTCCAAACCAGCAGCAAGGCCGGCACAACCGTAACTTCTGGGTTGGTCAATAACTTGGCGGTGCCTGCGGGCTTTGGGACGGCTGGAACGGCTCCTCAGTTGACTAGTGCTGGTAAGCTTTCAGTCGTTGGTAATGGCCAAAGTGCTGATATCACCGTGACCGGCAGTGAAAGCGCAAAAGAACTGGCAACTAAATTTGATGGTGCAATATCTGGGCTTTCAGCAACTGCTCGTACAGTATTCAAGGCCGAGGTAGGGGTTACCAGTGCAGACCAGAATCTTAACTTTACTGTTAAGGTCGGGTCGGAGAGTGTCGATCTTATCGGGGTAACGTCTACGGAGGATCTTGCGAATCAATTGAATTCAAACGCTGCTAAGCTTGGAATCAAGGCCAACCTTAATGATGGCGTGCTGACAGTTGAGTCGGCCACTGGCGAGAACGTGTCTTTTGGGGCCATCAGGAACCAAGCAGGTGCTCTTGCAGCAGCTTCCAGCCTAAAAGTGAATGTTCAAGACTCGGACGGGAATTTTAAAGCTGCTAGTTCTAGTGTCGCGCCGGTTGGCGGTACGGTAGTGGGGGCCTTACAGCTTAACTCCCCTACAAGCTTCGCGATCGCTAACAAAACTGACGCGGTAAGTGTGACGACTTCGATTTTTAACTTTGCTGCAGCTTCGGCAACCACTGCCTTTACACTGACTGACTCAAATGGAAAAACCGCCGCGTTTGCTGCCGCAGATTTCGTGGCAGGTGGTACTGTTGACGGTGAAAACACCAATGCGAAGAAGTTTTACGATAAGTTGGTAGCTGCAGGTTTTGAGGGCGTCGAACTCATCAGTGATCCTGCTGGGAATAGTGTTAAATTAAGCACCTCGGCAACAGTCACGGTGTCTGCTTCTGCCGGTACTGCAATCCAGCGTTCTTTGGCATCTACTACTGCGGGTGTAACCACATTTGGTGCGGCTGCTGCTTTGGCGGACGGTGCCTTGACTGCGGATACAGCAACTACCGCGAACTCCTCGCAGTTGTTCGGAAGTTCGAAGGCGGCGCTTTCAAACGTTAACGATATCGATATTTCTAGTGCCGACGGTGCCCAGCGTGCCTTGGCCGTTATCGACAGCGCCCTGGCTGGCATCGATTCCCAGCGCGCTGACCTCGGTGCGGTACAGAATCGCTTTGATAACACCATCAACAACCTGCAGAACATTTCGGAAAATGCCTCGGCTGCTCGCAGCCGGATCATGGACACCGATTACGCTGCAGAAACCGCCAACCTGTCGAAGAATCAGGTGCTGCAACAGGCCGGTACTGCGATCCTGGCCCAAGCCAAGCAGCTTCCGCAGTCTGTACTGTCGCTGCTCCAGTAAGGCGAAAGCCGTCTGGCTAACAGGGGGATGGGGCTTAGGCTCCTTCCTCCTTTTTGCGTTGTGAGGTATTAGATATGGAAACGGTAACTCTCACTTCTGTGTCGCAGCCAAATACATTTCGGCGCGAAGTGCCATCGCTGAGCCCTAGCGCTTCTGCTGAAACTGTGCCGGTCGATGGTGGTGCTAAGACCGATGAAAAATCGGTTTCCGCTTCTGAGAGTGCAACCTCGGCAGTGGAAAGGTTCAAGACCATCGTGCAGGACCTGCAGCGTAATCTCGATTTCAGCGTGGATGATGCTAGCGGGCAGGTTGTTGTGAAGGTCATGGATGGCGAGTCGGGCAAGCTGATACGCCAAATACCTTCAGAAGATCTTTTACGGCTTTCCGAGCGGCTTGAGGACATGCGTAGTTTGCTGTTCAAAGCTGAAGCCTAAGGCACGATTATTGGATGGACTTCCTGAATCGCCAGCTCAGCCTGGCTTTCAGGCATATTTTTGACGAGGTGTCGTATGGCAGGTATCACAGGCATCGGATCCGGTATGGATATTGATGCGATGGTTAAGGCCATTTCATCAGCCGAGCAGGCGCCGAAGGAAAGTCAGCTGAAGCGGCTGGAAGCCAAGACGACTACCCAGCTGACCTCGCTAGGACAGTTGAAAGGTGCCATCAGCAATTTTCAAACGGCGTTGTCTGCTCTCAATAGCCCCTCTTCATTCTTAGCGCGTAAGGCGTCCTCTTCTGAAAGCAATGTGGTAACCGCTACGGCCAGCCAAAGCGCTGTGGCGGGGAGCTATAAGCTGGAAGTCGAAAAGCTGGCAAGTAGTAGTAAGGTCGCCTTGGCTGCCGTGCCTGCTGATGATGAAACCAAACTGAACGCCGGCACCTTGAGCATCAAGGTGGGAGGCTCGGCCGCGCTCGATGTCACCGTCGACTCGACCAATAACACGCTGGCGGGCGTTCGTGATGCCATAAACAAGGCAGGCGCAAGCGCGGGCGTCAGCGCAACCATCATCACCGATGATCAGGGCTCTCGCCTTGTGTTGAGCAGCAGCAAGACGGGGGATGGCAATGACATTTCCGTTGTGGGGACGGATGCCGACCCTGCCGAAGGCAACGTTTCGCTCGGGGCATTAACGTATAGCGCCCCCCCTAATTTAGCTGACTACTCTGGAGAAACAGACCCGGAGTATGTCGAGGCCAAGGCCACGTATGACGCCCAGATTGCTAGCCCGGGCTCGGCCAAGACGCTTGCTGTTGCGCAGAGTGCGAAGTTCACAATCGATGGCCTTTCGGTTACCCGCGAGAGCAATAGTGTCGATGATGTGGTCAGTGGCGTCAGTTTTGAGCTCAAGTCTGAAGGTACCAGTAGCGTGACGATTACTCGCGACGAGGCCGGAGTGCAGGGCAACGTCAAAAAGTTCGTGGATGCCTACAACACCTTGATGAACTTTATAAATACCGAGACGAAGGTCACCACGGTTACCGAAACCGATGCGCCGGTGACCGGGGCTTTGGTGGGTGATAGCTCTGTTCGTTCGCTGATCAACTCCATTCGATCAGAGCTGGTATCGCCTCAGGGGGGGGGCGCGATGCGAGCCTTGGCTGACATGGGCGTCACTACCAAGAAAGACGGCACTCTCGAAATGGACGCGGCCAAGGTCAGCAAGGCGATTACGTCGAATTTCGAAGAAGTCGCCGCCTACTTTACTGGGGACAATGGATTAGCGAGCCGCTTAGGTGCTCGGCTGAAGCCCTATACCGATGCTGGCGGAATATTGGAGTCCAGAACGGATGCATTACAGGGGACTATCGATAAGGTCGACACGCAGAAAGCGGAATTAACAAAGCGGATTGCGGCGCTGGAAGAGCGCTTATATAAGCAGTTCAATGCGATGGATACCCTGGTGGCCCAGCTTACTCGCACAAGCGATAGCCTCACGCAGCTTTTTGACAGCATGCCTGGGTTTGTTACGCAGAAAGATTGACCGGATGACTGCCAAGGCTTTGCTTTAAGTGTTGGAAAAAGCTGCTAAAGCTCTTTGATTGTTTGTCGATAACTTGAACAGTATCGCTAAACGCTTGGAGCCCACCATGAACGCAATGTCCGCAATGAAGCAGTATCAACGTGTTGGGGTGCAGACTCAGGTTGCTGAGGCTAGTCCCCATCGCTTGATACAGATGCTCATGCAGGGCGGCCTAGACCGCATATATCAGGCCAGGGGTGCCATCCAATTTGGCCGGCTGGCCGAAAAGGGCGAGCTTATCGGCAAGAGTATCTCCATCGTTGGTGGCTTGCGCGAGGCCCTTGATCATGAAGTGGGCGGCGAGATTTCAGCGAATCTTGACCGGCTCTATGAATACATGATCAGGCGGCTGACGGAAGCTAACCGCAACAATGATGCCGATGCGCTTACAGAGGTCGCGGCTTTGCTTCAGGAAGTCAAGGCCGGCTGGGATGGCATCGCACAATACGCGTAAGATCTAATTAAGCCCTCGCGTCACCCAGGCCAAGGTATTTTTATGACGCTTATCGGCTCCCTCAAGGTGCTTCAGGTCGAGCTCCATGACGCGCTGTCACGCCGTGATTGGGGTGCAGTCAGCGAGCTTGATCCTCGCTGTCGTGCGCTTGTAGCAGAGATTGTTGCGATGGATTCTTGGGGTGATTCAGCGCTCCGCGATGAGGTTGGCGCCTTGTCTAGTTTGTATGCGGATCTACAACAGGCAGCGAGAGCGGAGCGTGAGCGAGTCGCTGCTGAGTTGGCTCAGCTCAATCAGTCGAGGCGGGCGGATCAAGCGTACAAGACACTCGGCTGAAAGCAGCTCAGTGGTGGAACGTCTCTGGAGACTTTCCACCTTGCGCTTGTAATGCTTAGCGGTACTCGCACAGATAGGCGGTGTCTACCTTTACCTTCAGCTGAAACTTGCTGTTCGCCGGTACGGTGAACTGGCTGCCGCTGGCGAAGGTTTCCCAGGCATCGCTACCCGGCAATTTCACGTCCAGGCTGCCGGCAACTACGTGCATGACTTCCAGTTGGGCGGTGCCGAACTCGTATTCACCTGGCGCCATGACGCCGATCGTGGCCGGGCCTTCAGTCATGTCGAAGGCGATGGATTTGACGGTGCCATCGAAGTACTCATTGACCTTGAACATTTGGATTCCTTTGCAGGGTCGGGAAAAGGGTCGCCAGTATGCCCAAGCGCCAGGCCTGGCGTCACCTGGCAGAAGTGCTAGCTGCGAAAAATGAAGTAGACCGCTCCGACCATGCAAAGCCCTGCCCATAGATAGTCCAGCTTCAATGGCTGCTGCATGTACAACACGCTGAAGGGCACGAACACCATCAGCGTGATCACCTCCTGCATGATCTTTAGCTGGCCGATCGACAGCTCGGTATAGCCGATGCGGTTAGCCGGCACCATCAGCATGTATTCGAAGAAGGCGATGCCCCAGCTGATCAGTGCGGCGATCAGCCAGGGTTTGCCGTTCAGGCTCTTCAGGTGGCCGTACCAGGCGAAGGTCATGAAGAGGTTGGAGCAGCAGAGTAGGACGGCGGTTTGCAACCAGACAGGCATGATGGCTGTGGGCTCGAAATAGCGACGCACTAGCGTATTTGCACCTGCGGTCGCCTGCAATGGCGCATCTGGTGTCTTTGCTTTGGCCGGATTATTATCGCGCCCGTTTTTTCACTGAGTGGCAGTTTATGGATTGTCGCCCTGGTTGCGGTGCATGCTGTATCGCGCCCTCCATTAGCTCCTCGATGCCTGGCATGCCTCATGGCAAGCGCGCTGGGGAGCGCTGTATTCAATTAAGCGCTGACTTTCTCTGTTTGCTGTTCGGCGATCCGCGGCGGCCGGTTGTCTGCTCGGCTTTTTCGGCGGACCCTGTTTGCTGTGGTGAAACTAGGGAGGATGCGATTCGATTGTTGGGTTGGCTGGAGCAAGCGACTGCGTAGGCAAGTCTGCGCTTGTTTAGTCCAAGATTGCGTATTCAACTGCTCGTCGGGCTATGAGTTGCTGGCTGCGCCGGTATGTCTGCTGAGAGCTGATCAATGACGTCAGGCCGGAAGATTGCTGATTGCGCTCGATGGCCATCGCTCACCTGTGTCGACCTTTGGTGAATCGAATGGAAGGGATAAATATTCAGTCGGCCCAGGGGGAATAAAAAAGGCTGCCCAAGGGCAGCCTTATTTTGCGCTGGTTGTCGCTTAACGCGGCAGGTCGCGCTTGGTGTGGCCGGTATACAGCTGACGCGGGCGGCCGATCTTCTGGCCGGAGGCGATCATTTCCTTCCAGTGGGAAATCCAGCCAACAGTACGCGCCAAGGCAAAGATGACGGTGAACATGCTGGTCGGAATGCCGATAGCCTTGAGAATGATGCCCGAGTAGAAGTCCACGTTCGGATAAAGGTTGCGCTCGGCGAAGTAAGGATCGTTGAGAGCAATCTCTTCCAGCTTCATCGCCAGATCCAGCTGCGGATCGTTGATACCCAGCTCGCCCAGCACCTCGTCGCAGGTCTGCTTCATGACCTTTGCGCGCGGGTCGAAGTTCTTGTAGACGCGATGCCCGAAGCCCATCAGCTTGAACGGATCGTTCTTGTCCTTGGCCTTCGCCAGGAATTTCTCGACGTTCGATACGTCGCCGATCTCGTCCAGCATGGTGAGTACGGCTTCGTTCGCGCCGCCGTGTGCCGGTCCCCACAGAGCGGCGATGCCGGCCGCGATACAGGCGAACGGGTTGGCACCGGTGGAGCCGGCGAGGCGTACGGTGGAAGTCGAGGCGTTCTGCTCATGGTCGGCGTGCAGGATGAAGATGCGATCCATTGCCTTGGCCAGCACCGGGCTGATCGGTTTGATCTCGCACGGGGTGTTGAACATCATGTGCAGGAAGTTTTCCGAGTAGCTCAGATCGTTGCGCGGATACATCAGCGGCTGACCGATCGAGTACTTGTAGACCATTGCAGCAATGGTCGGCATCTTCGCGACCAGGCGCACCGCGGAAATCTCGCGATGGTGCGGGTCGTTGATGTCTAGGGAGTCGTGGTAGAAGGCCGAGAGTGCGCCGACTACGCCGCACATGATGGCCATGGGGTGAGCGTCACGACGGAAGCCATTAAGGAAGGACTTCAGCTGCTCGTGAACCATGGTGTGGTTCTTCACGGTGCTGACGAACTGTGCCTTCTGCTCGGCGGTAGGCAGCTCGCCATTCAGCAGCAGGTAGCAGGTTTCCAGGTAGTCGGATTTCTCTGCCAGCTGTTCGATCGGGTAGCCGCGGTGCAGCAGGATGCCCTTGTCGCCGTCGATGTAGGTGATCTTGGACTCGCAAGAGGCGGTCGACATGAAGCCGGGATCGAAGGTGAAGTGACCCGTGGAGGTCAGGCTTCGTACGTCTATTACATCAGGCCCTACGGTACCGGTTAAAACGGGCAGTTCGACGGGGGCAGCGCCCTCGATGATCAACTGCGCTTTCTTGTCAGCCATGTATGGCCTCCTGTTTTGTGCTTGGAATCATCATGGCCCCCCACGCAGGGCCCGCATCACTATAGAGTGATAAATCGCAAAGTCAATTTGCGTGAACCCATGCCGTAGAGGGCTCTGCAGGGGGATGCGTACAGCTTGGGTGCACTGTTTACGGCATTTATATAGGGGCTGCTATCAGCCTTTAGTGGCACTTCACCACATTGTCATTAGTGACCTAACTGTTTATACTCGGACACCGACCGGCAGGGGCCTTACAGGCAGTATTCTGTAGGTTGTCACTCGTGGGTAGCGGGTACTGCTGCGTACTCTTCCCAACAACTTTGCCCTGCGCTCTGGGGCTCTCAAGTGTGAAAAAAAGCCGTGAAAAGCCAACGACCTGTAAACCTAGATCTTAGGACAATAAAACTCCCCATCACTGCTTACACGTCGATTCTCCACCGTGTATCCGGTGTCATCCTGTTCGTCGGTGTCGCCTTGCTGCTGCTTGCGCTCGATACCTCGCTGTCTTCGCCAGAAGGCTTCGAGGATGTTCGTGCGTATCTGAGCAGTCCCCTGGCCAAGCTGGTGAGCTGGGCGTTGCTGTCCGCACTGCTGTATCACCTGGTGGCGGGTGTGCGTCACCTGATCATGGACACTGGGCATTGCGAGACGCTGGAAGGCGGCAAGCTGGGCTCGAAAATCGTAATCGCCGTGTCGGCGGTGCTGATCGTTCTGGCGGGGGTGTGGATATGGTAACCAATGTCACCAACTTTTCGCGCTCGGGTCTGTACGACTGGATGGCACAGCGCGTTTCTGCAGTGGTTCTTGCGGCTTATTTTCTGTTCCTGCTTGGGTACCTGATTGCGAACCCGGATTTGGAGTATGCACAGTGGCATGAGCTGTTTTCGGCCAACTGGATGCGGATATTCAGCCTGTTGGCGCTGGTTGCCCTGAGTGTGCACGCGTGGGTTGGTATGTGGACGATTTCCACTGACTACCTGACCAACATGGCGATCGGCAAGTGGGCTACCGGCGTTCGTTTCCTGTTCCAGGCGGTGTGTGGCATTGCCATGTTCACCTTCTTCGTCTGGGGCGTGCAGATTCTTTGGGGTATCTGATTCATGGCTAACATTCGTACGCTTTCTTTTGACGCCATCATCGTTGGTGGCGGTGGCGCCGGTATGCGCGCGGCGCTGCAGTTGTCCCAGTCCGGTCACAAGACCGCTGTGGTCACCAAGGTTTTTCCGACTCGTTCGCACACCGTTTCCGCTCAGGGTGGCATCACCTGCGCCATCGCTTCGGCCGATCCGAATGATGACTGGCGCTGGCATATGTACGATACCGTCAAGGGTTCCGACTATATCGGTGACCAGGACGCTATCGAGTACATGTGTTCCGTCGGCCCGGAAGCTGTGTTCGAGCTCGAGCACATGGGCCTGCCTTTTTCCCGTACCGAGCAGGGTCGTATCTATCAGCGTCCGTTCGGTGGTCAGTCCAAGGATTTCGGCAAGGGCGGGCAGGCTGCTCGTACCTGCGCTGCCGCCGACCGTACTGGTCATGCACTGCTGCACACCCTCTATCAGGGCAACCTGAAGAACGACACCGTATTCCTCAATGAGTGGTATGCAGTCGATCTGGTTAAGAACCAGGATGGTGCGGTCGTTGGTGTTATCGCCATCTGCATCGAAACCGGTGAAACCGTTTACATTCGTTCGAAGGCCACTGTTCTTGCGACTGGTGGTGCTGGTCGCATCTATGCATCGACCACCAATGCTCTGATCAATACCGGCGACGGCGTGGGCATGGCGCTGCGCGCAGGCGTGCCGGTTCAAGACATCGAGATGTGGCAGTTCCACCCGACCGGTATCGCCGGCGCGGGTGTGCTGGTAACCGAAGGTTGCCGTGGTGAAGGTGGCTACCTGATCAACAAGCACGGCGAGCGTTTCATGGAGCGCTATGCTCCTAATGCGAAAGACTTGGCTGGTCGTGACGTCGTTGCGCGCTCGATGGTCAAGGAAATCCTGGCTGGCAATGGCTGTGGCCCGGATGGCGACCACGTGATGCTGAAGCTGGATCACCTCGGTGAAGAAGTGCTGCACAGCCGCCTGCCGGGCATCTGTGAACTGTCGAAGACCTTTGCGCATGTCGATCCGGTGACCGCTCCGGTACCGGTCGTGCCGACCTGTCACTACATGATGGGTGGTATCGCCACTAATATTCATGGTCAGGCCATCACTCAAGACGCCAATGGTAACGACACCATCATCGACGGCCTGTTCGCGGTAGGCGAAGTGGCTTGTGTATCGGTGCATGGCGCCAACCGCCTGGGCGGCAACTCGCTGCTGGATCTGGTTGTGTTCGGTCGCGCCGCAGGTCTGCACCTGGAGAAAGCGCTGAAGGAAGGTATCGAACATCGCGGTGCCAGCGAAACCGATCTGGACGTCGCCCTGAGCCGTCTTGCCGGTCTCAACGAGCGCACCACTGGTGAAGACGTCGCCCCGCTGCGCAAAGAACTGCAGAACTGCATGCAGAACTACTTCGGTGTATTCCGTACCGGCGAGTACATGCAGAAGGGTATCGCTCAGCTGGTGGACCTGCGTCAGCGTATCGCCAATGTCAAGATCTCGGACAAGAGCCAGGCGTTCAACACCGCGCGCATCGAAGCGCTCGAGCTGCAGAACCTGCTGGAAGTTGCCGAGGCTACTGCTATTGCCGCGGAGAACCGCAAGGAATCCCGTGGCGCGCATGCTCGCGAAGATTTCGAAGAGCGTGATGACGAGAATTGGCTGTGCCACACCCTGTACTTCCCGGGTGACAAGCGCGTTGCCAAGCGTGCCGTGAACTTCGCTCCGAAGACCGTTCCGGCATTCGAGCCCAAGGTTCGGACTTATTGAGGTCGACGATATGTTGCAAGTGAGTGTTTATCGCTACAACCCCGATCAGGACGAAAAGCCGTTCATGCAGGATTTTCAGGTCAATACCGATGGTAAAGATCTGATGGTTCTGGACGTCTTGGCTCTGATCAAGGAACAGGATCAGGGTTTCTCCTATCGTCGCTCCTGCCGCGAAGGCGTGTGTGGCTCCGATGGGATGAACATCAACGGTAAGAACGGTCTGGCTTGCATCACGCCGCTGTCCGCCGTGGTCAAGAACAACAAGCTGGTCGTACGTCCGCTGCCCGGTCTGCCAGTTATTCGTGACTTGGCCGTCGATATGAGCATCTTCTACAAGCAGTACGAGAAAGTGCGTCCGTATCTGATGAACGATACGCCGCCACCGGCTATCGAACGTCTGCAAAGTCCGGAAGATCGCGAGAAGCTGGACGGTCTGTACGAGTGCATCCTGTGCGCTTGCTGCTCGACCAGCTGCCCGTCCTTCTGGTGGAACCCGGACAAGTTCCTCGGTCCGGCCGCGTCGCTGCAGGCTTATCGTTTCCTGGCCGACAGCCGCGACACCGAAACCGAGAACCGTCTGGCAGGTTTGGACGATCCGTTCAGCGTGTTCCGCTGCCGCGGTATCATGAACTGCGTTGACGTTTGTCCGAAGGGATTGAACCCTACCAAGGCAATCGGTCACATACGCAACATGCTGCTGCAGAGCGGCACCTGATGACACCCCGGTCGCGAAAGGTTATGCGCTAGCCTGGAAAGGCCGGATTGCGTTACCCGTTACACCTGCAGCGCCGAAGTTGAAGCTCGGCGCCGTAGTTTTAGTAGGAATCCCAGCTCACAAAGCCGGGATTCCACTCTGAAAATTTGATGACCAGCAGGAGCACCCGGCTTGTGCCCGGGAACTATCTGCGCGGTCCGTAGTGGCTTTACCTGAGTCGCTGCTTCAGAACTTGGGAAGTCATGCTGCGGTTTCCACGCTGGTGGTGTCTCCTTATCGAAGGTGACCAGACATGCAAGAAAGCGTAATGCAGCGCATGTGGGACAGTGCCCACCTATCCGGTGGTAACGCTGCCTATGTGGAAGAGCTTTATGAGCTCTACCTGCACGATCCCAACGCTGTGCCCGAAGAGTGGCGCACTTACTTCCAGAAGTTGCCCTCCGGTGGCAGCGCTTCAGCCGATGTATCGCACTCGACTATTCGCGACCACTTCGTCCTGCTGGGCAAGAACCAGCGTCGTGCTCAGCCTGTGTCCGCAGGTAGCGTCAGCAGTGAGCACGAAAAGAAGCAGATCGAAGTCCTGCGCCTGATCCAGGCCTATCGGGTGCGTGGCCATCAGGCAGCACAGCTCGATCCGCTTGGCCTGCAACAGCGCACCGTTCCTGCCGATCTGGCGATCAATAACTACGGTCTGACCGACGCCGACCTCGACACCGTGTTCCGCACCGCCGACCTGGCCATGGTCAACGGACAAGGTACTCTGCGCGAAATCCTGCAGGCGCTGCAAGAAACCTATTGCCGCACCATCGGCGCCGAGTACATGCACATCGTCGATTCCGAGCAGCGCAGCTGGTTCGTTCAGCGCCTGGAAAGCGTGCGTGGCCGCCCGGACTTCTCGCCGGAGATCAAGAGCCATCTGCTCGAGCGCCTGACTGCCGCCGAAGGCCTGGAAAAGTACCTGGGTACCAAGTATCCGGGCACCAAGCGTTTTGGTCTCGAAGGTGGCGAGAGCCTGATTCCGCTGCTTGACGAGATCATCCAGCGTTCTGGCTCTTATGGCACTAAGGAAATCGTAATCGGCATGGCCCACCGTGGCCGCCTGAACGTGCTGGTCAACACCTTTGGCAAGAATCCGCGCGACCTTTTCGACGAGTTCGAAGGCAAGAAGGTCGAGGGCCTGAGTTCAGGTGACGTGAAATATCACCAGGGCTTCTCCTCCAACGTGATGACCCCGGGTGGCGAAATTCACCTGGCCATGGCGTTCAACCCGTCCCACCTCGAAATCGTTTCCCCGGTGGTCGAGGGTTCGGTGCGGGCTCGTCAGGATCGCCGTTGTGATCCGGTCGGCGACAAGGTGCTTCCGGTAACCATCCACGGCGATGCTGCTGTCGCCGGTCAGGGCGTGGTGATGGAAACCTTCCAGATGTCGCAGACCCGTGCTTATCGCACGGGTGGCACCATTCGCATCGTGGTCAACAACCAGGTCGGCTTCACCACCAACAAGCAGGAAGATGCTCGTTCCACCGAGTACGCAACCGATGTGGCGAAGATGATCCAGGCGCCGATCTTCCATGTGAACGCAGACGATCCCGAGGCGGTGCTGTTCGTCACCCAGCTCGCTGTCGACTACCGGATGCAGTTCAAGCGCGACATCGTCATCGACCTGATCTGCTACCGCCGTCGTGGTCACAACGAGGCGGACGAGCCGAGCGGCACTCAGCCGTTGATGTATCAGAAGATCGCCAAGCAGCGCACCACTCGTGAGCTGTACGCCGATTCGCTGATCCAGTCCAAGGTGCTGGACGACGAGCGTGTTCAGGCCAAGATCGACGAGTACCGTACGGCGCTCGACAATGGGCTGCACGTAGTCAAGAGCCTGGTCAAAGAGCCGAATAAAGAACTCTTCGTTGACTGGCGTCCGTATCTGGGTCATGCTTGGACTGCCCGTCATGACACCAGCTTCGATCTGAAGACCTTGCAGGATCTGTCCAACAAGCTGCTGCAGACGCCGGAAGGCTTCGTGGTGCAGCGTCAGGTCTCGAAGATTCTCGAAGATCGCCAGAAGATGGGTGCGGGCGCGCTCACCATCAACTGGGGCTACGCGGAAGTCATGGCGTACGCCACGCTGCTGTTCGAAGGCCACCCGGTACGTATCTCCGGTCAGGACGTCGGCCGCGGCACCTTCTCGCACCGCCATGCTGCGCTGCATAACCAGAAGGACGGCAGTACCTACATTCCGCTGCAGCACCTCTATGAAGGTCAGCCGCGTTTCGATCTGTACGACTCGTTCCTTTCCGAGGAAGCGGTTCTGGCTTTCGAATACGGTTACGCCACCACCATGCCCAACGCGCTTGTCGTGTGGGAAGCGCAGTTCGGCGACTTCGCCAATGGCGCCCAGGTAGTGATCGACCAGTTCATCACCAGCGGTGAGCACAAGTGGGGTCGCCTGTGTGGCCTGACCATGCTGTTGCCACATGGCTATGAGGGGCAGGGCCCGGAACACTCGTCCGCTCGTCTGGAGCGTTACCTGCAGCTGTGCGCCGAGCACAATATCCAGGTTTGCGTGCCGACGACTCCGGCGCAGGTCTACCACATGCTGCGTCGCCAGGCGATTCGCCCGCTGCGCAAGCCGCTAGTTGCGCTGACACCCAAGTCGCTGCTGCGTCATAAGCTTGCGACCTCGACACTGGAAGAGCTCACCCAGGGTTCCTTCCAGACCGTTATCCCGGAAGTCGACGCGATCGATCCGGCGAAGGTCGAGCGTGTAATCATGTGTAGCGGCAAGGTCTACTATGACCTGCTGGACAAGCGTCGTGCCGAAGGCCGCGAAGATATCGCCATCGTGCGTATCGAGCAGCTGTATCCGTTCCCGGAAGAGGATCTGGCCGAAGCGCTCGCGCCTTACCAGAATCTCAAACACATCGTCTGGTGCCAGGAAGAGCCGATGAACCAGGGTGCCTGGTACTGCAGCCAGCATCACATGCGCCGTGTGGCCACCGCACACAAGAAGGAACTGTTCCTTCAGTACGCGGGTCGTGATGCTTCAGCGGCGCCGGCGGTCGGTTACGCCTCCATGCATGCCGAACAGCAGGAAAAACTGCTGCAGGACGCCTTCACCGTTTAACCATTTCGTGCAAGGGGCCGCGATATCGCGGCCTCGATGTAGAAACCGAATCAATAGGACCCCTGAATAATGGCTATCGAGATCAAAGCCCCTACATTCCCGGAATCGGTTGCCGACGGCACCGTTGCCACCTGGCACAAGCAGCCGGGCGACGCGGTCAAGCGTGATGAGCTGATCGTCGACATCGAAACCGACAAGGTGGTGATGGAAGTGCTCGCCGAAGCTGACGGCGTGCTGACCGAGATCGTCAAGAACGAAGGCGACACCGTGCTGAGCGGCGAGCTGCTCGGCAAGCTGGAGGCTGGTGCTACTGCCGCCGCCGCACCTGCGCCGGCTGCTGCCCCGGCTCAAGCTGCTGCCCCGGCTGCTGCCGCAACCGCCGGTGAAGAGCCAATCCTGGCTCCTGCTGCGCGCAAGATGGCCGAAGAGAACGGCATCGATCCGAACAGCATCGCCGGTACCGGTAAAGATGGTCGTGTGACCAAGGAAGATGTCGTTGCCGCCGTCGAAGCCAAGAAATCCGCTCCGGCTGCTGCTGCCAAGCCGGCTGCTCCAGCTGCCTCCGCTCCGATCTTCGCCGAAGGCGATCGTGTCGAGAAGCGCGTTCCGATGACCCGCCTGCGTGCGAAGGTCGCCGAGCGTCTGGTCGAAGCGCAATCCTCCATGGCGATGCTGACTACGTTCAACGAAGTCAACATGAAGCCGATCATGGAGCTGCGTTCCAAGTACAAGGACCTGTTCGAGAAGACTCACAACGGCGTGCGCCTGGGCTTCATGTC
Source organism: Stutzerimonas kunmingensis (assembly GCF_002929225.1). Classification (GTDB taxonomy): domain Bacteria; phylum Pseudomonadota; class Gammaproteobacteria; order Pseudomonadales; family Pseudomonadaceae; genus Stutzerimonas. Next base: position 111,666 of record NZ_PISM01000014.1, read on the forward strand.
CTTCTTCGTCAAGGCCGCGGTCGAAGCACTCAAGCGCCAGCCGGGCGTCAACGCTTCCATCGATGGCAATGACATCGTCTACCACGGTTATCAGGATATCGGCGTCGCCGTTTCCAGCGACCGGGGCCTGGTGGTTCCGGTCCTGCGCAACGCCGAGCACATGAGCCTGGCCGAGATCGAAGGCGGCATCAACAACTTCGGCAAGAAGGCCAAGGCCGGCAAGCTGACCATCGAAGAGATGACTGGCGGCACCTTCACCATCTCCAATGGTGGTGTGTTTGGTTCGCTGCTGTCGACGCCGATCGTCAACCCGCCTCAGACCGCCATCCTCGGTATGCACAAGATCCAGGAACGCCCGATGGCCGTTAACGGTCAAGTGGTCATCCTGCCGATGATGTACCTGGCCCTGTCCTATGACCATCGCTTGATCGACGGCAAGGAAGCGGTGACCTTCCTGGTTACCATGAAGGACCTGCTGGAAGACCCGGCCCGTCTGCTGCTGGATATCTGATAGAAACGTCACGGGCTGCAGCTGGCAGGTCAGGTGAAAGCCGGCCGTGCTACCTGCAGCCTTTGGCTTTTAGCTGCTTTTGAAGAGGATTCGTAATGAGCCAGAAATTCGACGTCGTCGTCATCGGTGCCGGCCCTGGCGGCTATGTGGCCGCCATTCGTGCAGCCCAGCTGGGTCTGAAGACCGCATGTATCGAAAAATACCAGGGCAAGGATGGTAAGACCGCTCTGGGCGGCACCTGCCTGAACGTAGGTTGCATTCCTTCCAAGGCGCTGCTGGACAGCTCCTACAAGTTTCATGAAGCCCACGAGAGCTTCAAGGTTCATGGCATCAGCACTGGCGAAGTGGCCATGGACGTTCCGACCATGGTCGCGCGCAAGGACCAGATCGTTAAGAACCTTACCGGTGGGGTTTCGGCTCTGCTGAAGGCCAACGGTGTGACCGTATTCGAAGGCCACGGCAAGCTGCTGGCCGGCAAGCAGGTTGAAGTGACCGGCCTGGACGGCAACGTGCAGACTTTGGCTGCCGAGAACGTCATCCTTGCCTCCGGCTCGACTCCGGTAAACATTCCGCCGGCGCCGGTCGATCAGAACGTCATCGTCGATTCCACCGGCGCACTGGACTTTCAGAGCGTTCCGGGCAAGCTCGGCGTCATCGGTGCCGGCGTGATCGGCCTCGAGCTGGGTTCGGTCTGGGCGCGCCTCGGCGCGGAAGTGACCGTTATCGAAGCCATGGAAAAGTTCCTGCCAGCTGCCGATGAGCAAATCTCCAAGGAAGCGTTCAAGGTTCTTTCCAAGCAGGGTCTGAAGATTCTGCTGGGCGCTCGTCTGACCGGTTCGGAAGTGAAGGGCGATCAAGTGACCGTCAACTTCACCAGCGCCGAAGGCGAGCAGCAGATGACCTTCGACAAGCTGATCGTCGCAGTTGGCCGTCGTCCGGTCACCTCCGAGCTGCTGGCTGCCGATGCTGGTGTCGATATGGATGAGCGCGGTTTCATCTTCGTTGACGACTACTGCGCGACCAGCGTCCCTGGCGTCTACGCCATTGGTGATGTTGTTCGCGGCGCCATGCTGGCCCACAAGGCCTCGGAAGAGGGCGTGATGGTTGCCGAGCGTATCGCTGGTCACAAGACCCAGATGAACTATGACCTGATTCCGTCGGTCATCTACACTCACCCGGAAATCGCATGGGTCGGCAAGTCCGAGCAGGCGCTCAAGGCTGAAGGCGTTGAAGTCAACGTCGGTACCTTCCCGTTCGCTGCCAGCGGACGTGCCATGGCTGCCAACGACACCGCTGGCCTGGTCAAGGTCATCGCCGATGCCAAGACCGACCGCGTGCTGGGCGTTCATGTCATGGGCCCAAGCGCTGCCGAGCTGGTTCAGCAAGGCGCGATCGGCATGGAATTCGGCACCAGTGCCGAAGATCTGGGCATGATGGTGTTCTCGCACCCGACGATGTCCGAAGCGCTGCATGAAGCGGCCTTGGCAGTGAATGGCCACGCCATCCACATCGCCAATCGCAAGAAGCGCTAATCGGTTTCGTGCTGTACCCGGGCCCGACGTATCTGCGGATACGCCGGGCCTTTTGCAAACTGCAGATTCGAAAAGGATTGCAGGTCGCTGAGAGGTATCGTGAATTCGCAGATAGTTTTCAGCGACTTGTGAGGGGGCACGGCGGCTCGTCGTGCCGTAAATGCGCCAATACCAAACCAGACGGTAGAAAGCATGAATCTTCACGAGTACCAAGGTAAACAACTGTTCGCTGAATACGGTCTGCCCGTGTCCAAGGGTTACGCAGTCGATAGCCCGAAGGAAGCAGCGGAAGCCTGCGACAAGATCGGTGGAACGCAATGGGTGGTCAAAGCCCAGGTGCATGCCGGTGGACGTGGCAAGGCAGGTGGCGTAAAGCTGGTTCGCAGCAAGGATGAAGCACGGGCGTTTGCCCAGCAGTGGCTAGACAAGCGCCTGGTGACCTATCAGACCGACGCCAATGGTCAGCCAGTCAGCAAGATCCTTGTCGAGGCTTGCACCGATATCGACAAGGAACTCTATCTGGGCGCCGTGGTTGATCGCGCCAGTCGCCGGGTCGTGTTCATGGCCTCCACCGAAGGTGGCGTGGATATCGAAAAAGTCGCTCACGACACGCCTGAGAAAATCCTCAAGGCCACCATCGACCCGCTGGTCGGCGCGCAGCCGTTCCAGGCGCGCGAGCTGGCATTCCAGCTGGGCCTGAAGGGCGATCAGGTCAAGCAGTTCGTCCATATCTTCGTCGGCCTTGCCCAGCTGTTCCAGGACTATGACCTGGCCCTGCTCGAAGTGAACCCGCTGGTGATCAAGAAGGACGGCAACCTGCATTGCCTGGACGCCAAGATCAACATCGACAGCAACGCCATCTATCGTCAACCCAAACTGCGCGACATGGCCGATCCGTCTCAGGATGATCCGCGCGAGGCCCATGCGGCCAAGTGGGAGCTCAATTACGTAGCGCTCGACGGCAACATCGGCTGCATGGTCAATGGTGCGGGCCTGGCGATGGGCACCATGGATATCGTCAACCTGCATGGCGGCGCGCCGGCGAACTTCCTCGACGTGGGCGGTGGAGCCACCGAAGAACGCGTGACCGAAGCGTTCAAGATCATTCTCTCCGACAGCAATGTCGCGGCCGTTCTGGTGAACATCTTCGGCGGCATCGTGCGATGCGACATGATCGCCGAAGGCATCATCGGTGCCGTTCGCGAAGTGGGCGTCAAGGTGCCCGTGGTGGTTCGCCTGGAAGGCAATAACGCCGACTTGGGGGCCAAGATGCTGAGTGAAAGCGGTCTGAACATCATCGGTGCGAGCAGCCTGACCGATGCGGCCATTCAGGTTGTCAAAGCCGCGGAGGGCAAGTAATGAGCGTATTGATCAACAAGGACACCAAGGTCATTTGCCAGGGCTTCACCGGCTCGCAAGGTACCTTCCACTCCGAGCAGGCCATTGCCTACGGCACGAAGATGGTCGGCGGCGTCACGCCGGGCAAGGGCGGCACCATGCACCTCGGTCTGCCGGTATTCAACACCGTTCGGGAGGCCGTCGAGACCACCGGTGCTGACGCCTCGGTGATCTACGTGCCGGCGCCGTTCTGCAAGGACTCGATCCTCGAAGCGGCTTTCGGTGGGATCAAGCTCATCGTTTGCATCACCGAAGGCATTCCGACACTGGATATGCTCGAGGTTAAGATCAAGTGCGACGAACTGGGTGTGCGCCTGATCGGGCCGAACTGCCCGGGTGTGATCACGCCGGGTGAGTGCAAGATCGGCATTCAGCCTGGGCACATCCATATGCCCGGCAAGGTCGGCATCGTCTCGCGCTCCGGCACGCTGACCTACGAAGCCGTGAAGCAGACCACCGACGCCGGTTTCGGCCAGTCGACCTGTGTTGGCATCGGTGGTGACCCTATTCCGGGCTCGACCTTCATCGATATCCTCAAGCTGTTCCAGGATGATCCGCAGACCGAGGCCATCGTCATGATCGGCGAGATCGGCGGTTCGGCCGAGGAAGAAGCGGCGGCCTTCATCAAGGCCAACGTGACCAAGCCAGTCGTTTCCTACATCGCGGGTGTCACGGCTCCGGCTGGCAAGCGGATGGGGCACGCCGGCGCGATCATTTCTGGCGGCAAGGGAACGGCGGAAGAGAAATTCGCAGCCCTGCAGGACGCCGGTGTGAAGACCGTTCGCTCGCTTGCCGATATCGGCAAGGCGCTGGCGGAAGTGACTGGCTGGGAAATGAAGGCCTGATGTAACGCCCGCCCGGCTGCAGCCGGGCGTTCGAGCTGCTCAGTCTTCGCATGCCCCGAGGCAGACCTGACGGTTCTGCCTCGGGGCTTTCAGCTTTGGGTTTGGTAACGTTGCAGCTTCAATCGCTGCTTGGTCCCGCGCTTCATCTATCACGCGTTGAGCGCTTCAACCCTGCGGCGCGACGTTTTTTCGCGGCCAATGCTGACGCTCCGGTCAGCATCCATCGCCGCATCGTGGCATCATTGCCGCTCATTCATACGCTTGTTCGGTCCACAAGAGCGACAGCGTGCAACGAAGGATTCGGCCCAACCGGCTGAATGACGTTTCCCCTTATCCCTGAAGGAAACCCGTAATCCCATCATTCAGGCCAATATGAACCGCTGACCCGTCGCGCTCGTGGCATGTGCGTCGCGTTCATTTATGCCGTCATCCATTTGGTAGTTTTTTCCGCATGAATCGTTTGAAAGGTTTTGACCTGCTGGCTCTTGGCTTCATGACATTTGCGTTGTTCCTTGGCGCCGGCAACATCATCTTCCCGCCCAGCGCCGGCATGGCGTCGGGCGAGTTTATCTGGCAGGCGGCGCTGGGCTTCTTGCTGACAGGTGTCGGGTTGCCGCTGCTGACCGTCGTCGCGCTGGCGCGAGTGGGTGGGGGCATGGACCGTTTGACCGCACCGCTCGGCAAGGTCGCTGGTACGGTGCTGGCGGTGGCCGTCTACCTGGCGATCGGTCCGCTGTTCGCGACTCCGCGCACCGCCGTCGTTTCGTTCGAGATGGGCATTGCGCCATTCAGCGGTAACGCCGGCATGCCGCTGTTCATCTACACGCTGGTGTTCTTCGCGGCCATGCTGTTCCTGGTGCTGAACCCCGGTCAGCTGGTCAACCGTATCGGCAAGTTCATTACTCCGGTGCTGCTGGCGGCGCTGTTGGTACTCGGTGGCGCGGCGATTTTCGCCCCGGCGGGAGAGGTCGGTGCTGCGAGTGAGAGTTATCGTGCGTCGCCGCTGATCAAGGGTTTTCTCGAAGGCTATCTGACCATGGATACCCTCGGCGCTTTGGTTTTCGGCATCGTGATCGCCACCGCCATTCGCGACCGCGGTGTCACCGAGCCCGCGCTGGTTACCCGTTACTCGATGATTGCCGGCGTGATTGCTGCGGTCGGGCTGTCGCTGGTCTATCTCGCTCTGTTCTATCTCGGTGCTACCAGCCAGGGCATCGCCGCCGGTGCGGAGAACGGCGTGCAGATTCTGACGACCTACGTGCAACACACGTTCGGCACACCGGGCAGCCTGCTGCTCGCAGTAGTCATCACGCTGGCCTGCCTGACCACGGCGGTCGGCCTGACCACGGCCTGTGGCGAGTTCTTCAGCGCATTGCTGCCGGTTTCCTATCGCACAGTGGTGGTCGTTTTCGCTCTGTTCAGCCTGCTGGTGGCCAACCAGGGTCTGACGCAGTTGATCAGTGTGTCGGTGCCGGTCTTGGTGGGCCTTTACCCGCTGGCCATCGTCCTGGTTGCTCTGAGCTTGCTGGATCGCTTCTGGGTTTCGCCCTCGCGGGTGTTCGTGCCGGTCATGGCGGTGACGCTGATCTTCGGCATTGTCGATGGACTTGCCGCCGCGGGCTTCACCGATTGGGTTCCGGTGCTGTTCACGCAGTTGCCATTGGCCGATCAGAGCATGGGCTGGCTGGTTCCGGTTCTGGTGATGCTGGTGTTTGCAGTCGTCACTGATCGCCTGCTCAGTCGCGCCGATCAGGCGCAGCATCACGCCTGACTTGTTCTCGCGCTGCGCCGCGGCTGACGATAGATCGGTCGCGGGGTAGCGCTGACATTAGGCGCAAGCTTCGGCGACGCGGTGCTGGCTATAATCGCGTGATGTCTCCGAGGGCGCGCCATGACGTTATCCGATTCAACCCTGCCGCATCTGATCGCCGTGCTCTGGTTCATCGTATGTTGGGCTGGATACACCCGCTACGCGAGCTGGCGCGGCCGGGATACGGCTTGTCTGGCGAGTGTGTTGCACCTCTATCGGCAGGACTGGATGCAGCGCCTGCTGTTGCGTGACAACCGTATCGCCGATGCCAACGTGATCGGCAATCTGGAGCGCAACGCATCGTTCTTTGCATCCAGCACGCTGATCATCCTTGCAGGCATCCTGACCGCGTTGGGTGCATCCGATCGAGCGGTTTCGCTATTGGCCGACCTGCCATTTGCGCAACCGGTCAGCCGCGGTCTTTCGGAAGTCAAGCTGCTGTGTCTGGCGGTCGTCTTTGTCTATGCGTTCTTCACCTTCAGCTGGTGCATGCGCCAGTACAACTTCGCCGCGGTACTGGTTGCTTCGGCGCCGATGGTGGGCGAGCGCAACGTCAGTGATCAGGAGCGCAAGGCCTTTGCCGAGCGTGCGGCGCGGGTCCTTTCCATGGCTGCCAACCAGTTCAACTTCGGCTTGCGCGCCTATTACTTCGGCATGGCCACCTTGGCCTGGTTCGTTCACCCCTGGTTCTTCATGTTGGTCACCACAGGCGTGGTCCTGATCCTCTACCGCCGCGAATTCCACTCGGACGTGCTCGGGGTGATGGTATTCACGCCAACTTCCCCGGCCGAAATGCCCAAGGAATAGGGCGCGTACACGACAAGGCGGTATCATGCGCGCCTTGAGCAAATCCCCCGAGAATTCGAATGAGCGATAGCCAGATACTCGAGCGCACCCAGCGCTTCTTGTCCTTTCTGCGACACTGTCAGGTGCTGGGGCTTACAGTCGAGCATGCCGACAGCCGCGGCCTTACCCTGCGCCTTCCATACAGCGAGAAGATCATTGGGAACCCGGAAACCGGCGGAGTCCATGGCGGCGCGATCACCACGCTGATGGACACCACCTGCGGCATTTCCACGGCCTGCGCCCTGCCGGAGCTGAAAGTTTGCCCGACGCTCGATCTGCGAATCGACTACATGCATCCCGCCGAGGCCGGACACGATATCTTCGGCTTCGCCGAGTGCTACCGCGTCACGCCAACGGTCATCTTTACTCGTGGCGTCGCCTATCAGCGCGATATCAACGAACCGATCGCTCATGTGGTAGGCACCTTCATGCGCATGGGCAAGGCTGCACCCGCAGCCATGGGCAAGGAGGGCGGCGCATGAGCGATCTCAACCTCAACGAGCTGGTCCAGCATGCACACGCCAACAACGATTACGACTCGCTGATCAAACTGGTGCCGTACGCCAAGCTGATCGGCATCGAGTGCCTGCGGCTCGGTGACGAAATGGTTTTTCGTCTGCCGCAGAACGAGGACAACATCGGCAATCCGCTGCCGGCCATTCACGGCGGGGTCATCGCAGGCTTCATGGAGCACGCGGCGATGCTGCATCTGCTGATGTTCATGGGCGCGCCACATTTGCCCAAAATCATCGACTTCTCGATAGATTATCTACGCGCCGGTCACTATCGTGACACCTTTGCCGCCTGCCAGGTCTGGCGCCAGGGTCGCAGGGTCGCCAATGTCGCGATCACCGCCTGGCAGACCCATCAGGCCGAGCCCATCGCCACCGCCCGCTGCCATTTCAAGATCGACGAGCCCTGACGCATTCGTCAGGGTGGCGTTGCGGTGTGCGGCGTCACCTTGTGCGATTGCGTGAAGGAACTCGAATGGAAGCACTTCTGATACTCGGCGGCTTGCTGCTGATTCTTGCTGGCGCCGTCTGGCTCATCAGCCTGGCATTCTCGACGAGCTTGCTCTGGGGCCTGGGTAGCCTGCTGCCTCCATTGACGTTGGCGTTCGTATTCAGTCACTGGCGCGTTGCGCGCAAGGCACTGATCCTGTCCTGCCTGGGTTTCATTCCGCTGATCGTGGGGCTGTCGCTGCTGGCCAGTCGCGATGCCGAGCGGCTGGAGGCGATTTTCAGTCTGCGTTGGCTGCCAACCCAGGTCGAGCCGGATCTTGCCATGGGGGTGCGCGGGGAATTGAACGGACGTCGATTCGCGCCGCAACAGGGTGAGCTCATAAATGGCGTACTGAATCTGCGTGAGGGGAAGGGCTTCTTCGCTCGCCAGGAGGTGACGATTCGCTTGCGCGAACCGATCGAGGGCGCGTTGCGCATCGACGTTCTGCCCGACGACATCGGCGCATTGCCTGAGGTCGAAATCGCCTGGCTGAACCCCGATCAGGAGCTGCCGGAGACGCGACGCCTCGATCGCGGTTACACGTTGCATCTTGATCTGCAGCCGGTGGCGCCGAACAAGCTGCGTGGCGATTTCCATCTCGTGCTGCCGCCACAGTTCGACACCAGCATCACTGGCGTCATCGAGCTGTACACCGATCGCCTGCGCTACCTGGATGGTCAGGTCGACCGCCGCCATGATTCGCGGGACACCCTTGCCTTCGTGATCGAGGATTACCTGCAGCGTCGTCACGCGAGCCGGGACGTCGCTTTGCAATCGACGCCCGTCGTCACGTTGCCGGCCGAAGAGTTGGATGTTGAGGTCCAGGCTCAGGTGAAGGGCGAGATACAGGCGTTCACGCTGCCCCTGGCAAAGAACGAGCAGGGCTGGCACGTCAGGGGCGATGACTATCCGCCCCTGACCGAACCTGTGGTGGAGACACCTGTAACGACGACCAAGGCGGCCGAGCCCGTTGCTGCGACGGTGCCGCAAAGCAGTCTGGATCGGCGACTGCGCTTCTCGATGGAGCAGGTCCTGCGCACGCCTGACCGCTATCAGCACCTGTTGATGCGTGCGCACACCGAGCGCGGCGGTGTTGCAGAAGGGCGCTTCGCTGGTCTGGATAGCGAGGGCAATCTGATCATCAGGCGGGTCATCAGCGGCCCAGGCGAGGCGACCTATAACCTGGCTCCCGGGGAGATCGTGCTGCTCGAGCTCGTTGACCCTTGACTGGACTGGCCGGCGTTGCGACGCGTCGGCTGCCCTTGAAAATCATCGCCACGCCCCCATCTGCCAGACATCGCCGCAACCGCGGTCCGTGCCATTACGCTGATGTGGAGTTTGTAGACGATGAGTGTGGAGACTCAAAAAGAAACCCTGGGCTTCCAGACCGAAGTGAAGCAGCTGCTTCATCTGATGATCCATTCGCTGTATTCCAACAAGGAAATCTTCCTTCGCGAGCTGATTTCCAACGCCTCCGATGCCGCCGACAAGCTGCGCTTCGAAGCGCTGGCCAAGCCGGAGCTGCTTGAGGGTGGCGCTGATCTGAAGATTCGCCTCAGCTTTGACAAGGATGCCAATACCGTCACCCTGGAAGACAACGGCATCGGCATGAACCGCGATGACGTGATCGCGCATCTGGGTACCATCGCCAAGTCCGGTACTGCCGACTTCCTGAAAAATCTCTCTGGCGACCAGAAGAAGGATTCGCACCTGATCGGTCAGTTCGGTGTGGGCTTCTATTCCGCCTTCATCGTCGCCGACAAGGTCGATGTCTACAGCCGCCGCGCCGGTACCCCGTCCAGCGAAGGGGTGCATTGGTCGTCGCAGGGCGAGGGCGAATTCGAAGTCGCCACCATCGACAAGGCCGAACGCGGCACCCGCATCGTCCTGCACCTGAAGAAGGGAGAGGAGGAATTCGCCGACGGCTGGCGCCTGCGCAACATCGTCAAGAAATACTCCGACCATATTGCGCTGCCGATCGAGTTGCCGAAGGAGTTCCATGGCGAGGAGCAGGACAAGCCGGCCGAGCAGGAATGGGAGACGGTCAACCGCGCCAGTGCACTCTGGACTCGTCCGCGCACCGAGGTGAAGGACGAGGAGTATCAGGAGTTCTACAAGCACGTCGCTCACGACTTCGACAATCCACTGTCCTGGAGCCATAACAAGGTCGAGGGCAAGCTCGAGTACACCTCGCTGCTCTATGTGCCCGGCCGTGCGCCATTCGATCTGTATCACCGCGAAGCGCCGAAAGGCCTGAAGCTCTATGTGCAGCGCGTGTTCATCATGGATCAGGCCGACGAGTTCCTGCCGCTGTACCTGCGCTTCATCAAGGGCGTGGTCGATTCCAACGACCTGTCGCTCAACGTTTCCCGCGAAATCCTGCAGAAGGATCCGGTCATCGATTCGATGAAGTCGGCGCTGACCAAGCGCGTGCTGGACATGTTGGAGAAGCTGGCCAAAGACAAGCCCGAGGACTACAAGAAGTTCTGGTCGCAGTTCGGTCAGGTACTCAAGGAAGGCCCGGCGGAAGATTTTGCCAACAAGGAGAAGATTGCCAGCCTGCTGCGATTTGCCTCCACCAGCGACGCATCGGGCGAGCAGTCGGTTTCGCTGACCGATTACCTGTCGCGCATGAAGGAAGGTCAGGACAAGGTTTACTACCTGACTGGCGAAAGCTACGCGCAGGTCAAGAACAGCCCGCACCTGGAAGTCTTCCGCAAGAAAGGCGTCGAGGTACTGCTGCTCACTGATCGTATCGACGAATGGCTAATGAGCTACCTGACCGAGTTCGATGGCAAGCAGTTCGCCGATGTTGTGCGCGGCGACCTGGATCTGGGCAAGCTGGATTCCGAAGAGGACAAGAAGGCTCAGGAAGAAATCGCCAAGACCAAGGAAGGGCTGATCGAGCGCCTGAAGGGCGCGCTGGGTGATGAAGTCGCCGAGGTGCGCGTCTCCCATCGTCTGACCGACTCGCCGGCGATCCTCGCCATTGGCGAGCAGGATCTGGGCCTGCAGATGCGGCAGATTCTCGAGGCAAGCGGGCAGAAGGTGCCAGAGTCCAAGCCGATCTTCGAGATCAACCCGCAGCATCCGCTGATCGAAAAGCTCGATGCCGAGCCGGACGAGGATCGCTTCGCGGATCTGTCGCACATCCTGTTCGACCAGGCTGCGCTGGCGGCGGGGGATAGCCTGAAGGATCCCGCTGCTTACGTGCAGCGTCTGAACAAACTGCTGGTCGAACTATCGGCCTGATCCCTGGCAGCGATGTACGAACGGCCCGTCAAGTGACGGGCCGTTTTCGTTTCGGGTTGCTTCAGAGCAGGACGCTGACCAGACGAGTGCCGTGGGTGAGATTGTCGGCTACCGGGCAACGCTGCTCGATCTGCTCCAGCAATGCCTGCTTGCCGTCCCGATCCAGATCCGCGTCGATGTCCACCTTGATGCGCAACTCCTGAAAGCCCGGCCGTACAGAAGGATCGCGTCCGAGCAGTCCGGCGGGATCGTAATCGGCTTCAATCTCGAAGCGCATGCCGCGCAGTTCGATCTTCTGCTGGTGAGCGATGAAGCGGCCGATGGTGCCGAAACATCCGGCCACTGCCGCCAGAATGGCTTCCAGCGGCGTCGGGCCGAGGTCTCGGCCCGCCGCGCTCTTTGGCTGGTCCATGATCAGGCGGTGGTTGCCGCATTGCACCTCGATTGCCATTCCGGCATTCAATGTTCCGTGCGCGCTGATGGTTTTCATTGCCATGCGATGGGTCCTTTTGTGAAGTGGAAGAAAAGCAGCGCGCAGTGAGGTAGCGGCTGCGCGGTTGTGGTGGTCATGAGACTAGTGTGATGGCGATGGATGGTCGTTGATTTCAGTCAAATACCGTGGGGGGTATGCCTCGGCTGAGTCTCTGGTCGTGCCCCGCAGCATGGCAACGCTGAACGGGAAGCCCTTCTTACGGTCTACTCGCTGGCTGTCAGGAGGACCGAGCTTTGTACATTTTCAGAATATTTTCCGTTGTAGCCCTCGTTACGTTGTCGTCCGTCGCGGTAGGGGAAGGGCGTGACTATCGTTACAGCGATGCGCATCTGCACTATGTGGATTTTTTCCAGGAAACCGATGGCATGCAAAAGCTTCTGGCAGCGATGGACGCGGGCAGCATCGATCACGTGATGATCAGCGGCATTCCGGTGGCGAAGAAATGGCACGAGAACGAGCCCAAGCGGCCTCGCTACTACGCAGGTGACGATGCGCCGGTGTACTGGTACAGCGCGACCGACGTGTTGGTCGCCGCAGCGCTGGAAGATCTGGATGAGGAGCAGCGCAAGCGCTTCCATCCGTTTCTTTCCGGCTTCAACCCTAACGACAAGAACGCCGACGCGCATATCCGCCGCATGCTGGAGCTGAACCCGGGCCTCTGGCAGGGTCTGGGGGAGGTATTCACCCGACACGATGACGTGACCGCGTTGACCGAGGGCGACACCCCGCGGGCCAACAACGAGGCGCTGGCCAGGGTCTATCACCTGGCGGCGGAGTTCGATCTGCCGGTGATGCTGCATTCCAACATCACCTCCAAGCGAGAGCGCAATCCGCTCTACCTGGTCGAGCTGGAGGAGCCGCTGCGCAATCATCCGCATACGCGCTTTATCTGGGCTCATGCCGGAACCAGCATGGAGCTGCACCGACACCAGGAGAAGCTTGAATTCCTGCACGATACGGTCAGCCGCCTGCTCGATGACTATCCGAATCTGTACATCGACCTTTCCTGGACCATGTTGCAACCTTATCTGCTGGACGAAGATAAGCGTCCCGACCCGAAGTGGGTCGCGCTGGTGAAGCGGCATCCCAAGCGCTTCGTGATCGGCTCGGACGTGGTCGGCCATTTCGATAACCTGGCGACCGGCATGCACGCCTTCGCTCCCTTCCTCGATGCACTTCCAGCCTCCGTAGCGCAAGGCGTGGCGCAAGATAACTTTCTCGCGCTGCTCCCCCGCAAGCGTCAGGCTGAGCTACGTTGAGCGTCATGAGAATGTAATCGGGGCGTCATAACCTGCCTGCTTCGCAAACAGGAAGGAGCAGGTTCCATGTCGTTCACTCGTTGGGCGCTCGTCGCCATGGTACTGGGTGTGAGTTCGCCCGCAGCGCTGGCTCAGGTCGAGGTCGTGGGTGCCGTGGAGTATGGCGTGTTCGAAACCGTCAAAGAGGATTTCGAGCCAGGCGAGCGCGTGCTGACTCGTCGTGACCAGCCCATTCGCCAGACGACTGAGGTGCCGGCGCGGCTCGGAAGCAAGTTCGGCCTGCGCTATCGCCTCGCTGGTAAGCGCGAAGCCGATACGCCGCTGACTTTGCTATACCTGACGCCAGGTGTGGTGACACCCGATGGCAAGCGGCATGACAAGTTCGAGGTCGTGCAAGCGCTGGTGTCGGGCGCTGAAACGGACGTGATGGCATTCGAATTCACCGAGCCCCATGAGATTGTGGTCGGTCGATGGCATCTGATGGTGTTCCAGGGGGACCGCAAGTTGGCCGAGCAGATGTTCGACGTCCGGTGATGGCCATCTTGTTAGGTCGAGATGGCCATTCGAACCGTTAGTCGGGAGAGGGTCGAGCGGCGCAAAAAATTGGCGTCAAAGTTCAAGTGAGGGGCCAGGCCTTCCGATAACGGAGCAGGTCACGGTTTGTGGCTGTTCCGTTTTTCATGGAGAAGGTAGTCCCATGTCGATTCGCTCGCTCACTATTGGTAAACGCTCAATACTGGGCTTCGGCCTGATTGGCCTGCTCGTCCTCTTCCTCGGCCTGTTCGCACTGAACCAGATGGCCAACATGCGCAACGAGAGCAAGGAGGTCGATGAGAACTGGCTACCCAGCATCATGGCGCTTAGTGAACTCAACGTCACAGTAATGCGCATTCGAGCCAATACCCTGCGCCTGGCTCTGGCTGATGAGGCACAGATGGTGCAGGACACCGCCCAGCGCTTGACTCAGATGCGCAGCGAAGTGGCTCAACGTGATGCCGATTACGCCAAGCGAGTAACTACGGCCGAAGAACGTGCTGCGTATGAACGCTTCAAGCAGAGCTTCGAACAGTACTTGCTGCTTCAGCAACGTGTCGTCGAGCATGTGGTCCGCGGTGAGCGCGCCCAGGCCGTGACGATAATCAACGGCGAAATCAACGGGCACGCGGATAACGTGACTGCGTCACTGAACCAGCTCCTGACCATCAACAGCGAGGAAGCCGGCGGGGCGGCGGATCGCGCGTCCGCACAATACGACACGGCGTTCAGCTGGGTGGTAGCGACGCTGGTGTTCGCTGCCGCTATCACCGTTACGCTGGCCTGGGTGTTCACCCGCAGCGTCGTGGGCCCGCTGGGAACTGCTGTTTCGGTAGCCGAGCGTATCGCTGGTGGTGATCTGACCGGCGATTTTGTGGTCGAGGGCAAGGACGAGCCGGCCCGCCTGCTGACATCACTGAAAGCCATGCAGGCCAATCTGCGCTCGACCATTCAGGGCATCGCCGACTCGTCCAATCAGCTTGCCTCGGCAGCCGAGGAGCTCAACGCGGTCACCGAAGACTCCACCCGCGGCCTGCACCAGCAGAACCACGAGATCGAACAAGCGGCTGCCGCCGTGAATGAGATGACCGCAGCCGTAGACGAAGTGGCGCGCAACGCGGTGGCTACCTCCGAGGCCTCCCAGGACTCCAACGACACCGCACAGCGCGGGCGCAAGCAGGTGCTGCAGACAGTCGAGTCGATCAATCTGCTGGCGAGCGACGTGACCAACACCGCCGGAGAAGTGGAGCATCTGGCTGGTCAGGTGCGGGACATCAGCAAGGTGCTGGAAGTGATCCGCTCGATTGCCGAACAGACCAATCTGCTCGCGCTGAACGCCGCGATCGAGGCGGCTCGGGCTGGCGACGCCGGCCGCGGCTTTGCGGTGGTGGCCGACGAGGTACGTGCCTTGGCGCATCGTACTCAGCAGTCCACCGGTGAGATCGAGCAGATGATTGGCAGCGTGCATCAGGGCACGGACAAGGCCGTGCACGCGATGCAATCGAGCAACGAGCGTGCCCGTACCACGTTGGAAATGGCTCGGGCGGCCGGCGAAGCTCTTGATGGCATCACCTCGGCGATCAGCCAGATCAGCGAGCGCAACCTGGTGATTGCCAGCGCCTCAGAAGAACAGGCTCAGGTCGCGCGGGAAGTGGATCGGAATCTGGTTAATATCCGTGACTTGTCGCTGCAGTCCTCGGCAGGTGCCAATCAGACGAGCGCGGCCAGTCAGGAACTGGCGCGCTTGGCCATCGACCTGAACGGTCTGGTGGCGCGCTTTCAGGTGTGACATGCGCTAGCCGCAATGGCGCCTTCCCGCCGTCTGTAGGCGCTTCAGCAGCCTCCTGTGCCCCCGTGACAGCACAACGCTGGGCATGGGCGGGAGAGCGGCGTACCATCCGGCGTTTTTCCATGGCAGGCACGGGCTGTTTCGGGCCGTACCTGCCGAGCTGCGAGATGCGCCCATGTCCGATATGCCTCGATTCATTCGCTTCATCAGTCGTACCAGCCTCGTTGCCCAGATCGTCGCGGGCCTGGTGGCTGGCGCCTTGCTTGCGCTACTGCTGCCTGGCGCAGCAAAATCCGTAGCTCTTCTCGGTGATCTGTTCGTGCAGGCGCTCAAAGCGGTAGCACCGATTCTGGTGTTCGTGTTGGTGACCTCTTCACTGGCCAACCACAAGCGCGGCCAGCCTACCCATATCCGCCCCATCATCTTGTTGTACGCGCTCGGCACGCTGAGTGCGGCGGCCGTTGCCGTGCTGGCGAGCTTCATATTTCCAACCACGCTCACGCTGGTCAGCGGTGCTGCGGATGTAACGCCGCCGTCGGGCGTTGGGGCCGTATTGCAGACGCTGCTGTTCAATATCACGGCTAACCCGGTGCAGGCGCTGCTCGACGGCAACTTCATCGGCATCCTGGCCTGGGCCATCGGACTTGGCTTCGCCTTCCGTCATGCACAAGAAAGCACCCGGCATCTGATCAGTGACCTTTCCGATGGCGTCACCTTGATCGTCAAGGTGGTCATCCGCTTCGCCCCGCTGGGGGTATTCGGGCTGGTAGCCGGCACGTTGGCCGAATCGGGCTTCGACGTGCTGCTGGGCTACATGCGGTTGTTGCTGGTGCTGGTCGGCGCGATGCTGTTCATGGCGTTGGTGATGAATCCGCTGATCGTGTTCTGGCAGATCCGTCGCAACCCGTATCCGCTGGTATTCGCCTGCCTGCGAGAAAGCGGTATCACGGCGTTCTTCACGCGCAGTTCCGCCGCGAACATTCCGGTGAACATGCAGCTCTGCCAGCGGCTCGGGCTGCACAAGGACACCTATTCGGTATCCATTCCGCTCGGGGCGACGATCAACATGGGCGGCGCGGCGATCACCATCACGGTGCTCACCCTGGCGGCGGTCAACACTCTGGGTATCGAGGTGGATATCGCCACGGCGGTGCTGCTCAGCCTTCTGGCTGCGGTATGTGCCTGCGGTGCGTCGGGTGTCGCCGGTGGTTCGCTGCTGCTCATTCCGCTGGCGTGCAGCCTGTTTGGCATCTCCAATGACCTGGCGATGCAGGTGGTGGCCGTCGGCTTCATCATCGGGGTCGTCCAGGACTCGGCGGAAACCGCGCTCAACTCCTCTACCGATGTGCTGTTCACCGCCGCTTCATGTATCGCCCATGGCGATATCGATGGGGGCGCCGAGCGCCGGGTGTGACGGCGTTAGGTGGAAACAAAAAACGGCGCCTAGGGCGCCGTTCTTGTTTGTCGCTAGTCAGATTCAGCCTTTGTAGCGGCGCAGCACCAGCGTAGCGTTGGTGCCACCGAAGCCGAAGCTGTTGCTCATCACGGTGTCGAGCTGCACGTTCTCGCGGGTTTCGCGAAGAATCGGCATGTCGGCAACTTCCGGATCCAGCTCGTCGATGTTGGCCGAGCCGGCAATGAAGCTGCCTTCCATCATCAACATCGAGTAGATCGCTTCGTGAACGCCAGCGGCGCCCAGAGAGTGACCGGACAGGCTCTTGGTCGAGCTGATGGTCGGGATCTTGTCGCCGAACATGTTTCGCACGGCCTTGATCTCGGCCACGTCGCCTACCGGCGTGGAGGTGCCGTGGGTGTTGAGGTAGTCGATGGTGGTATCGACGGTGGACATCGCCTGCTGCATGCAGCGCAGGGCGCCTTCGCCACTCGGGGCGACCATGTCGTAGCCGTCGGAAGTGGCGCCGTAGCCGACGATTTCCGCGTAGATCTTGGCGCCGCGCTTGAGGGCGTGCTCCAGCTCTTCGACCACCACCATGCCGCCGCCGCCTGCAATTACGAAACCGTCACGCTTGGCATCGTAGGCGCGGGAGGCTTTCTCCGGCGTATCGTTGTACTGGCTGGACAGCGCACCCATGGCGTCGAACAGGCAGCTCTGGCTGTAATGCTCTTCCTCGCCGCCACCGGCGAAGACCACATCCTGCTTGCCCATCTGGATCTGTTCCATGGCATGGCCGATGCAATGCGCGCTGGTGGCGCAGGCCGAAGCGATGGAGTAGTTGATGCCCTTGATGCGGAACGGCGTGGCCAGGCAGGCGGATACCGTGCTGCTCATGGTGCGCGGCACGCGATATGGGCCAATGCGCTTGACGCCCTTGTCACGCAGGATGTCGATGGCTTCCATCTGGTTGATGGTCGAAGCACCACCAGAGCCGGCCACCAGGCCGATGCGCGGGTTGGAGATGTCATCGAGGGTGAAGCCGGCGTCTTTCACGGCCTGCTCCATTGCCAGATAGGCGTAGGCGGCAGCGTCACCCATGAAGCGCAGGACCTTGCGGTCGATCAGTTCTTCGAGGTTCAGGTTGACGGAACCGGAAACCTGGCTGCGCAACCCCATGTCCGCGTAGGACTGGTTGAAGCGAATGCCGGGGCGGCCGGCGCGCAGGTTGCCGGAGACGGTCTCTTTGTCATTACCCAGGCAAGAAACGATACCCAGGCCAGTGATCACGACGCGACGCATGCGGATGTCCTTCAAAAGCTGTCGGTAGAGGTGAACAGGCCGACGCGCAAGCCTTCGGCACTATAGATCTCGCGGCCATCAACGCTGACGGTGCCATCGGCAATGCCGAGAATCAGCGAGCGGTTGATGGTGCGCTTGATGTGAATGTTGTAGGTGACTTTCTTGGCGGTCGGCAGAACCTGACCGAAGAACTTCACTTCGCCGGAGCCGAGGGCACGGCCACGGCCGGGGTTGCCCTGCCAGCCGAGGTAGAAGCCGACCAGTTGCCACATAGCATCCAGGCCCAGGCAGCCGGGCATGACCGGATCGCCTTCGAAATGGCAAGCGAAAAACCAGAGATCAGGGTTGATGTCCAGTTCGGCGACCAGTTCGCCCTTGCCATACTTGCCGCCCACTTCACTGATGTGAACGATACGATCGACCATCAGCATGTTCGGCGCGGGCAGTTGCGCATTACCGGGACCGAAGAGTTCGCCGCGGCTGCAACGAAGCAGGTCTTCCCGAGTAAAGGCGTGTTGTTTGGTCATGCGTATTCCTCAATGGGCCCCTTGCGAAGGGCTTTGCTGCTTACATACCGGGCCAGAATTCGAGGCCTGATCATCAAGACTAGTCATAGACTGCCGCGTTGTGGCTAAAGTCACAGCCCGCCAACAGCGACGCCATTCAACCCGTACCTGCGGCTGAACGCGCAAAGACAGAATTGGGCGGCTACTTTAACACTCCTTAACGGCGAACGAGGACCTTGCGACAGCGTGTCCTCTATAGACAATCGTTGCAGTGACGGTTGCATGGCGTGAACGAATACCGATCCAAAGGCCCCCGGGAGGCTCTGGACTAGCCTTCGTGACGACTGTAACCAAATGATTTCACTGGGCCCCGTAGTTGCGCTGGCCGCTGTGAAGATGAAACGTATAATGCCCGGCACTGCCATTTCGGATGGCCAACAACGGATTCCACATGACACGACAGCAACCCATCGCGGTACTCGGCGGCGGCAGTTTCGGTACCGCGATTGCCAATCTGCTGGCCGAGAATGGTCACCACGTCCTGCTCTGGATGCGCGATGCGGAGCAGGCCGAAAGTATCCGGACGCTGCGACAGAACCCGCGCTATCTGAAAGGCGTCGAGATCCTTGCGCAGGTCGAGCCGACCACCAATCTCTCGTCGACCCTCGATGCCTGCGAGCTGATCTTCGTTGCGCTGCCGTCCAGCGCGCTGCGCCAGGCACTGCAGCCGTTCGCGGCGCAGCTCGGCGGCAAGATGCTGGTCAGTACCACCAAGGGCATCGAGGCTGACGGCTTCATGCTGATGAGCCAGATTCTCGAGCAGATCGCGCCGCAGGCGCGCATCGGCGTGTTGTCCGGACCGAACCTGGCGCGTGAGGTGGCCGAGCACGCGCTGACCGCAACGGTCGTGGCAAGTCAGGACGAGGCGCTCTGCCGCAGCGTCCAGCAGGTGCTGCACGGCCGCACCTTCCGCGTCTACGCAAGCTCGGATCGCTTCGGCGTCGAGTTGGGTGGGGCGCTGAAGAATGTTTACGCGATCATGGCGGGTATGGCCGCAGCTCTGGGCATGGGTGAGAACACCCGTAGCATGCTTATCACCCGCGCTCTTGCGGAAATGACTCGTTTCGCCGTGAAGCTGGGCGCCAATCCCATGACCTTTCTCGGCCTGGCCGGAGTCGGCGACCTGATCGTCACCTGCACATCGCAGAAAAGCCGCAATTTCCAAGTGGGCTTTGCGCTCGGTGAAGGGCTCAGCCTTGATGAGGCGGTTTCCCGGCTGGGCGAGGTCGCGGAAGGCGTCAACACTATCAAGGTGCTCAAGTGCAAGGCCGAGGAGCTGCAGGTGTACATGCCGCTGGTCGCGGGTCTACATGCCATCCTGTTCGAGGGGCGTACGCTCGATCAGATCATCGGTGTGCTGATGCGTGGCGAGCCAAAGACCGATGTGGACTTCATTTCAACCGACGGTTTCTGAGCCGAGCGTAGGGGACATTCCATGAGTCAATCGAACCAGGCAACGGATCGGGAATCGCTGATCCTGCGAGCCGTCTGGATGCTGATCTTCTTCTTCGTCTGGCAATTGGCCGAACTGGCCCTGCTAGTCGTCGTGGTGTTGCAGCTGGTAATGCGCCTAGTCAAGGGGTACCCGGACTCCAGCCTGCAGGGCTTTGGCGACAGCCTCAGCCAGTACATCGCGCAGATTGGCCGTTTCGCCACCTTCAATACCGAACGCAAGCCCTGGCCGCTTTCGGACTGGCCGACCCCGCGTCCGGCGGATGTCGAGCTGACCACCCCGGCTCCGCCCGTTGCGCCGCACGAGCCGAAGGACTCCCAGCAGGGTCCGACGGCATGAAGCTGTGGCTGCTACGACACGGCGAAGCCGAACCCCGTGCGCGCACCGATGCGGAGCGCAACCTGACCGAGGGAGGGCGCCGCGACGTGCGGCGCAGCGCCACTTTTCTTCGCGGCAAGCCGCTGCAAACGATTCTGGTCAGTCCGTTCCAGCGCGCGCAGCAGACTGCGGATGAGGTGCGCAAGGCTCTCGGCTTCGTCGGCCAGTGTGAGACGGTTGACTGGGCGACACCGGAATCCGATCTTGCCGAGGCATTGCGGCAGCTCGATCTGCGCGGCGAAAGCGATCTGCTACTGGTTACCCACCAGCCCTTCGTCGGCAATCTTGCCGGCTGGCTGGTGAACGGCAACTATGCGGAGCCTGTGCCGATGGCGACAGCGTCCCTGGCGGAGCTGGAGGGTGAGGCAATTGCCGGAGGGCTGATGCGGCTGGTGTCCTTGCGTCACGTTGGTTAGGGTTGACCGGTCCGCCAGGCTGTTTTGCTCACGGCGGCACATCAATCAAGAACAACAATAGACGTCAGGAGTATGCGCCTTGAGTATCTGGCACCGTCAGCCCAACCTGGAAGAGCTTCACAGCACCCGCAAGAACACCATCACCGAATTGCTGGACATCCGCTTCGAGACCTTCGATGACTCGTCCATCACCGCCAGCATGCCGGTCGATGCACGCACCCATCAGCCTTACGGCCTGCTTCATGGCGGTGCCTCTGTAGTGCTGGCTGAAACCCTCGGTTCGATGGCCAGCTATCACTGCATCGACAGCAGCAAGTTCTATTGCGTTGGCCTCGAAGTGAACGCCAACCATCTGCGCGGTTTGCGCAGCGGGCGCGTGACAGGCGTATGCCGGCCGGTGCACCTGGGACGCTCGACCCATGTCTGGGATATCCGTCTCAGCGGCGAGGACGGCAAGCCAAGCTGCATTTCACGTTTGACCGTCGCGATCGTGCCGCTGGAAAAAGGCGCTCCGGCGGGCTGACAACAAACCTGGAGCATTGCGGCCTGCTGATTGGCCTGAATGCCCTCCATTCGGCAGGGCTATGGCGATTGCCGCCTGCCGAGACCTGCCAGACAATGAGGCTTCAGTCTGTCCGGCAATGCCTTCCATGTCGCAACGCATCTTCTTCGCCCACGCCAATGGCTTTCCCTCGGCCACTTATCGCAAGCTGTTCGACGCCCTGGCGCCGGAATACCGGGTCACGCACATGGACCGCCATGGGCACGACCCGCGCTTTCCGGTCGACGATAACTGGAACAACCTGCTCGACGAGTTGTTCGAGCAGCTCGATCGATTGCACGAGCCGGTGTGGGGGGTAGGGCATTCGTTCGGTGGCATGCTGCATTACCGCGCCGCGCTGCTGCGCCCGGACCTGTACCACGGGGTCGTCATGCTGGATTCGCCGATACCGACCTGGTTCGACCAGACGCTGATCTGGGCGGCCAAGCGCCTCGGTTTCATCGACCGGCTGACGCCGGCTGGTCGTACGCTGGGACGGCGCGAACAGTTCGCCAGTGTCGAAGAGGCACGCGCCTATTTCGCCGGCAAAGCCCTGTTCAGCAGCTTTGATCCGGAATGCCTCGAAGCCTATATCGAGCATGGTCTGGAGCCTGTGGGGCAGGGGGTGCGCCTGCGTTTCGATCCGCAGACCGAAATCAGCATCTATCGCAGCGTGCCGCATCTCACTCCCGGTTGGCCGCCGGCCTTGAAGATTCCGCTGGCGATGATTCGCGGGCGCGATAGTCGTGTCGTGCTGCCGCATCATGGTTATCTGCTGCGGCTGATGTCGCGTGGCGAAGCGCATACCTTGCCAGGAGGCCACATGTTTCCGTTCGAACAGCCGCAGCAGACTGCGGAAAAGCTGCGTGAACTGCTTGGCCGCTGGGGCAGCTATACCGAGCTTTCCAAGGGGGCTGCATGAGCGTGCTGTTCGAAGAAGTCCGGCTGAGCCTGCCGCATCTCGAGGTGGCGGCGCATCTTTACGGGCCCGACGATGGCAAGCCGGTGATTGCGTTGCATGGCTGGCTGGATAACGCGGCGACCTTCAGCCGGCTGGCGCCCGGGCTGCAAGGGCTGCGCATCGTGGCGCTGGACCTTCCTGGTCACGGCCATTCCGATCATCGTCCGATCGGGGCGGGATACAACATCTGGGACTATGCCCATGACGTGCTGCAGGTCGCCGAGCAGTTTGGCTGGCAGCGCTTTTCATTGCTCGGGCACTCCATGGGCGCGATCGTTTCCGTGCTGCTCGCCGGTGCGCTACCCGAGCGCGTCGAGCGGCTCGCATTGATCGACGGCGTGATTCCCTACACTGGCGAGGCGGACAGCGCGCCGCAGAAGCTTGGTTCCGCCCTCGAGGCGCTGCTCGCGGTGAACGACAAGCGCAAGCCGGTCTACGCGAGTTTCGACCAGGCTGTGGAAGCGCGGATGAAAGGCGTCGGCGCGGTCAGTCGCGAGGCGGCCGAGATGCTCGCACAGCGCGGGTTGATGCCTGTGCCCGGCGGCTACACCTGGCGCACCGATCCACGCCTGATGCTTCCCTCGGCAATGCGGCTGACCCGCGCCCATGCGTTGGCCTTCGTCAGTCGGGTCGCTTGCCCGACCAGCCTGGTGCTGGCCGAGCAAGGGTTGATGATGCAGCCTGAGCTGCTTGAGCTTGTCGAAAGCTTCCCGTTCGATATCCGCCGCCTGGCGGGTGGGCATCATTTGCATCTGGACGATGACATCGGCGCTGAGGCGGTCGCCAGGGTATTCAACAGCTTCTTGCACGACTGACGTATCCGGCGGGCTCGCAATACTCTCTCGCAAACCCTTGCTTGACTTGCTTTTGCCAACTGGCGAGGCTGGGAAGCAATGTTCCAGCAGAGCCAGCGCAATGATTGATCGTTACAGTGCCACGTTTCCCTGCGAGCACCGGCCTGCTGACGTTCTGAGCCTATCGGGTCCATGCGACGCGATACGCCGGTTGAGCTTCGGCAAGCAGTCGAAGGTGTCCCGTTGAGGAGAGTTATGCGAAGTGCATGGATAGCAGCGGCGGCGTTTTTCTCCGCCGCTGTGCTGGCGGCTGACGTTACCGGGAGCGCCGATCTGGAGCGCCTGCCTCGTTTTGCCCAGGCGCAGATCGTCGATTACCGGCAAACCCAGGTTCAGGAGCGGGTGTATCCGCAGGACTCGATACGTCGCATCAGTGGCAACCTGCGGATGGCCTCCCAGGTGGTCGTCTCTGGCGAGCTGACCGCGATCACCTATCAATTGCCAGCCACGCACACGGGTATTGAAGCCTTTTCCGAGGCTCGCGGCACGCTTTTGCAACAGGGCGCCGAATTGCTTTTCTGGTGCGAAGGGCGCGAGTGCGGTTCCAGCAGCCTCTGGGCCAACGCTATCTTCAACAAGTCCATGCTCTACGGTCCTGAAGCGCGGCAGGCCTATCTGCTGGCACGCATGCCAGGCGGTGAAGGCGAGCTGATCGCGCTGTACGGGATTACCCGTGGCAACGGCAGGCCTTATCTGCACATCGAGCAACTCCACTCCGACCGGCCTCTGGCTGGTGTGCTGCCGACTGCGGCGACATTGCAGCGACAGCTGCGCAGCACCGGGGAGCTGCGTTTGCCCGATCTGGCCGATGAGCCGCCTGCCGAGTGGGGCGTGCTGCTGGCCAATGTCATGCGTCTGGACAGCACAACGCGGGTGAGCCTGGCCGGGCGCAGCGCAGCGGCCTGGCGTGAGGCGCTGGTCGCCGAACGAATTCGCGGCGGCCGCCTGGAAGTGGATGAGTCGGAGCAACCCGGTTTGCTCATCAGACTATTGCGCTGATCCTGCGTAACGGCTGCAATAGCCGTCTTCGCTGGCGCGTTGCTGACAGAACGCGCCGGCTCTTTTCAGTAGAGTAACTTCGCATGCTCAACAATGATCGCCTGCTGGTGCAGATTCTGCTCCTCGGGCTGCTGGCCGCCTGTCTCTGGGTACTGGCGCCCTTTGCTTCCGCGTTGTTCTGGGCTGCCGTTCTGGCATTCGCCAGCTGGCCGGTCATGCGCGTGCTGACCCGTTGGCTGAATGGCAATGCCACGCTCGCCGCCGGTCTGCTCACGTTCAGCTGGATGGTTCTGGTGGCGGTGCCGCTGGTTTGGTTGGGCTTCAACATCGCCGACCAGATACGCGATGCCAATGCACTGCTGCACGATCTGCAGGTCGAGGGACTACCGCCGGCGCCGGCCTGGCTGGGTGAGGTGCCGCTGATAGGCGATGCACTGCTGAATTTCTGGAGCACCGTGGACGAGCAGGGCACGGCGCTGATCGCCAGCATTCGGCCCTACATCGGCCAGGTCGCTAACTGGCTGCTGGTGCGCAGCGCGCGCATCGGCGGCGGGATGCTCGAACTGGCGCTGAGCCTGGTGCTGGTGTTCTTCTTCTATCGCGATGGGCCACGCTTGTCGGCATTCGTCCATAGCCTGTTGCACAGGCTGATCGGTGACCGAGCGGATCATTATCTGGAACTCGTTGCGGGGACGGTGCAGCGAGTGGTCAACGGGGTGATCGGCACTGCCGCGGCTCAGGCGATTCTGGCCTACATCGGTTTTCTCATCGCCGGGGTGCCGGGAGCGCTGGTGCTCGGGCTGCTGACCTTCGCCTGTAGCTTCATCATGGTGCCGCCGCTGATCTGGGGCCCAGCCGTTGCCTGGCTGGCCTGGCAGGGCGATTACGGTATGGCGATCTTCCTCGGCATCTGGGGGATGTTCATCATCAGCGGCGTGGACAACGTGCTCAAACCCTATCTGATCAGCCGAGGAGGCAATCTGCCGCTGGTGGTGGTGCTGCTCGGTGTGTTCGGCGGCATTCTCGCGTTCGGTTTCATGGGGCTGTTCCTCGGCCCGACCCTGCTCGCGGTAGCCTATAGCTTGCTGGGTGACTGGCTGATCAAGGAGGTGCCGCAGATGCCACCGCACGAATCGACGCCGCTCGCGAACGAGCGGCGGGAACCTGCCGGGCGGTGAGGTGGCGTCTGCCGATCACTGCTCCTCTTCATAGCGCACGAGGGCGTCGTGGGCGACGATGCGGCCCAGCGCTATGAGCTCCGGCGCCTTGTAGAACTCGTAGAAGCGGCAGGCCCGCTTCGGAATATTGACCAGTACATTCGGCGGATAGCCGGCGATCTTGTACTGCGCCAGCGACGACTGCATGACATCGAAGCTCTGGTTGATCAGCTCCAGCAGCGACGCCGGGCCAGTCACATCGATTACCGTCGAGCCTTCCGCCGATCGAGGCGCGCTGCGGCTGGTCGGTGCGGCCGGTGGCTGATCACCGCGAGTCAATTCGCCTGCGCGGATATCCTCGATCTGTTCGGTCAGCTCGGCTTCGTCCTTGCGCCAGAACGGGATGTGCGAGCTGATCGAGGTCATGAGCGAGTCGAAGCGGCCGGGGCGCTCGATCTCCGGCAGCGGATATTGCTTGTGATTGTTGGCGTTGAGGTTGACCGCGATGATCATGTCGCAATGCGCCGACACCACCGGGACGATCGGTAGGGGATTGAGCAGGCCGCCGTCGACCAGCATGCGATTGCCCTGCATGACCGGCGTGAACAGGCTCGGGATGGCCGCGGAGGCGCGCATCGCCAGTTCCAGGCTGCCTTCCTGAAACCAGATTTCTTGCTGATTGGTCAGGTCGGTGGCGACCGCGGTGAACGGAATCGGCAGATCCTCGATGCGGGTCTTGCCGACCATGTCGCGGATGCGGCCGAACACCTTTTCGCCGCGGATCGCGCCGAGACTGAAGCTCGGGTCGACCAGGCGCAGCAGATCTAGATAATCGAGGCTTTCGATCCAGCTGCGATACTCGTCGAGCTTGCCGGCTGCATAGATGCCCCCCACGACCGCGCCCATGGAGCAGCCGGCGATGCAGGCGATCTCGTAGCCACGTGCCTCCAGTTCCTCGATCACGCCGATATGCGCATAGCCCCGTGCGCCACCTGATCCCAATACCAGTGCAACTCTCTTACTCATGCGGTTCTCCCTGTGGCACTCGCGATAGCTTCGTGCCTGGCCGGCAAGCCTGCAAGGGCTGATCGGACCTCGCCACGCTCGAGCCTGTCGTTGCAGGCCCGAATCCGGCGGCTACCGGCGAACTTACAGCGGCCTTTGCTACAATCGCCGCCCGTTTGTGCATGTGTCACGAGAGAGTCCGATGAGCGAACCGATCCGCCTCACCCAGTACAGTCATGGCGCCGGCTGCGGCTGCAAGATATCGCCCAAGGTGCTGGACGTGATTCTTGCCGGCAGCGGAGCGCAGAACCTCGACCCGCGTCTGTGGGTCGGTAATGCCTCGCGTGATGATGCCGCGGTGTACGGCATCGATGAAGAGCGCGGCGTGGTGTCGACCACAGACTTCTTCATGCCCATCGTCGACGATCCGTTCGATTTCGGTCGCATTGCTGCGACCAATGCCATCAGCGACATCTACGCCATGGGTGGCGATCCGCTGATGGCCATCGCCATCCTCGGCTGGCCGGTCAACGTGCTGCCGCCGGAAGTCGCCCGCGACGTGATCGCCGGTGGCCGCGCCGTCTGCGATGCCGCAGGCATTCCCTTGGCAGGCGGCCATTCGATCGATGCGCCCGAGCCGATCTTCGGCCTGGCCGTCACCGGGCTGGTGAACAAGCGCCAGATGAAACGCAACGACACCGCCACCGCCGGTTGCACGCTGTACCTAACCAAGCCGCTGGGTATCGGCATTCTCACCACCGCCGAAAAAAAGGCCAAGCTGCGCCCTGAAGATGTCGGGCTGGCCCGCGACTGGATGTGCACGCTGAACACTGCCGGTAGCCGTTTCGGCAAGCTCGAGGGGGTTCGTGCCATGACCGACGTCACCGGCTTCGGCCTGCTCGGCCATCTGGTGGAAATGGCCGACGGCAGCGGCCTGACTGCCGAGATCGACTACGACCGCGTACCGCGGCTACCGGGCATCGAGTACTACCTGGAGCAAGGGTGCGTGCCCGGCGGGACCCAGCGCAATTTCGACAGCTACGGTGAACGCATCGCCACGCTCGACGAACGCTACAAGCAGCTGCTCTGTGACCCGCAAACCAGTGGTGGCTTGCTGGTCGCCGTGGCGCCGGAAGGCGAAGCTGAATTCCTCGCCGTTTGCGCCGAGCTCGGCCTCGCCCTGGAGCCGATCGGCCAGCTGGTGGGCGCGCGCAGCCATGCGGTAGAGGTGCGTTGATGCGCAGCGATACCGAAGATTTTCGCGCGTTGTTCCTCAACGACACCCCGATGATGGATGCCCGTGCGCCGGTGGAATTCGACAAGGGCGCTTTTCCCGGCGTGGTCAACCTGCCGCTGATGAGCGACATCGAGCGGCAGAAGGTCGGCACCTGCTACAAGCAGCACGGTCAGAAAGCCGCCATCGAGCTCGGCCATCAGCTGGTGTCCGGCAAGACCAAGGCGGAGCGGCTTCAGGCCTGGGCCGATTTCGCCCGGGCTCATCCGAACGGCTACCTGTACTGCTTCCGTGGTGGTTTGCGTTCGAAGATCGTCCAGCAATGGCTGAAGGACGAGATGGGTATCGAGTACCCGCGGGTCGTCGGCGGCTACAAGGCGATGCGCCATTTCTTGCTGGATACCATTGATCAGGCTGTCGAGCAGTGCGGTTTCGTGCTGGTGGGCGGGATGACCGGTACCGGCAAGACCGAAGTGCTGGCGCAGCTGGATAACAGCCTGGACCTGGAAGGCCTGGCCAATCACCGGGGCTCCAGCTTCGGCAAGCGCGCGACACCACAACCGGCGCAGATCGATTTCGAGAACGCCCTGGCGATCCGGCTGCTGAAGATGCGTGCAGCGGGCATCGAGACGTTCGTTGTCGAGGATGAGGCGCGTCTGGTCGGGCGTTGCTCGATTCCATTGCCGCTGTTCAACGGCATGCAGGAATTTCCGCTGGTCTGGCTGGAGGACAGCCTGGAAGGGCGCGTCGAGCGGATTCTCAAGGACTACGTGATCGACCTGTGCGCTGAATTCATCGCCGAGCAGGGCGAGAACGGTTTCGCTGCATTCGCCGAGCGTCTGCAGCAAAGTCTGGTCAATATCAGCAAGCGACTCGGCGGCGAGCGTTACCAGCGCCTGGCATTGCTGATGGATCAAGCGCTGGCGGAGCAGGCGCGTAGCGGCTCTGTCGACCTGCATCGCGCCTGGATTGAGGCGCTGCTGGGTGAGTATTACGACCCCATGTACGCCTATCAGCGCGAGAGCAAGGCCGAGCGTATCGAGTTCGCTGGCGACCAGCCGTCCGTGGTCGAGTATCTGCGGCACCGTCAGGCGCGAGCGGCGCCTTAATTCCTGAATGGCATACGAGGGATCATGCGATGAAAACCTGGCTATCTTTGCCTTTGCTGGTTCTGTTGCTGGCCGGTTGTGCTGGCAAGACGGCATATCGTGACAGCTGCGCCGCGGAGCTGAATGCGGCGTGGAAGGAGCAGAGCCTGGCAGAAGCCGAAGGCTTCGCCGGCACGGTCAGCTACTCCAAGGCCATGGCCTTGCTGACCGGCGCCAAGACGCAGCAGCAGTTCGAAGCCTTCCGCGGCTGCACGCAGAAGGCGCAGAAGGCGCGCTTCTACCTTCGCGAATCCCGCGCCGGTCGCTGAGCCGGCGCCTTCAGTTGCCGGTCCGTTCGCTAGCGCACGGGCCGGCGATTGCCTTCGAGCCTTCCGGCTCGCTTGTCGCTTTCCCGCGGCCCGTCGTCCCACAAGCAATGTCTGCAGCTGTTCTCCGTCGTCTGGAAACAGGCGCAGCGGCGTGAGCGCTGCAACGATGCCAGGATCACAAACTCGTCACCGGGCATTTCCTTCGCTTTGCCTGGCCGCAGCTGACCAGTAGCATCAGGGCGACGAACGAAGGAGAGTCTATGCGCACCCGATTGGACGGCTGCCTGCGAGCAGTCAACGAAGTATTGCTCGGCAAGGAAGCCCAGGTTCGACTGGCCCTTGCCTGTCTCTTGGCCCGAGGTCATCTGCTGGTCGAAGACATGCCGGGCATGGGCAAGACCACCCTGAGCCATACCCTGGCCAAGGTGCTAGGACTGGAGTTCCAGCGCATCCAGTTCACCTCCGATCTGCTGCCCGGTGACATTCTCGGCACCTCGGTGTTCGACAAGGACAGCGGGCAATTCGTCTTCCACCCGGGTCCGATCTTCGCCGAGCTGGTGCTGGCCGACGAGATCAACCGCGCCACGCCGAAGAGCCAGAGCGCGCTGCTTGAAGCCATGGAGGAGGGGCAGGTCACCATCGAGGGGGCGACGCGCCCGTTACCTGACCCATTCTTCGTCATCGCCACACAGAACCCGGTCAGTTCAGGCGGCACCTTTGCGTTGCCGGAATCGCAGCTGGACCGCTTTCTCATGCGCGTTTCCCTGGGCTATCCGGCCAAGGCAGCGGAAAAGGCGCTGCTGTTGGGCGAGTCGCGACGCGATCTGCTGACCCGCCTCGAACCGCTGCTGGAACACGACGAACTACGTGCCATTCAGGACGCAGTGGGCAACGTGCGGGTCAGCGATGCGCTGGTCGATTACGTGCTGCGACTGGTGGAGGCCACCCGCACGCAGCCGCAATTCGCCTGGGGACTGTCGCCGCGTGGCAGCCTGGCCCTGCTTGCGGCTGCACGTGCCTGGGCGTTTCTCGACGGTCGCGACTACGTGATCCCGGAAGACGTGCAGGCGGTGTTGCCAACCGTGGTCGGTCATCGCCTGCGCGAGCGCGCGGATGCCACCGGTCACGGCGGCGGCGCGCTGGTGCAGTGGTTGCTGCGCGAAGTGCCTGCGCTGTGACAGCGACATCCGCGCATGATGGCGGGCAACCATCGTGAGGCTGTTGCCGCGCTTTCGTGACCGCTGGCTGCTACGGCGCATCCCGCCCGCTTCCAGCGTGCGCCTGAATCAGCGGCGCATCTTCATCATGCCCACCGCGGTCGGGCTGGCGTTCCTGGTGGCGCTGCTGCTGATGCTGCTGACCGCGATCAACTACCAGAACAGCCTGGCCTATGGCCTGACCTTTTTGCTCGGGTCGTTGTATCTCGTCACCATCCTGCATACCTGGCGCAATCTTGCCGGTCTGGTCCTGCAGGCGGGCGGAACCACTGCTGCATTCGTCGGTGAGCAGGCGCTGCTGCGGGTGCGTCTGGAAAGTCCCGGTCGCGCCTATCAGGCGGTGGCGCTCGGCTGGCCGGCCAGCGGCTTGCGCCTGGTCGATGTGCCGGCGGGCGGCGCCGTCGAAGTCGAATTGAACTTGCCGACGCAACGCCGCGGCTGGCTGCGACCGGGGCGTGTGCGGGTCGAGAGCCGTTTTCCGCTGGGCCTGCTGGTGGCCTGGAGCTGGATCGATCTGGAGCTGGCGGCGCTGGTCTACCCGCAGCCATCGATTGCCGAGCGCCCGCCCGGCGGCAAGGCGCCGGAAACCGAGGATGAGGGCACACTGACGCGCGGCGCCGGTGTCGACGACTATCAGGGGCTACGGGCCTGGCAGCCGGGCGATCCGCGCCGACGCCTGCACTGGAAGGCCTATTCCCGTGGCCAGGGCCTGCTGGTGAAGGATTTCGCCAGCCTGCTCGGCAACGATCCGCTGCTGGACTTCGATGCCCTCGACGGTGACACCGAGCAGCGTCTGTCGAAACTCTGCCACTGGGTCGTCGACCTCAGCGACAAGCAGCAACCGTTTGCGCTGCGCCTTCCGGGTGAGCTGGTCGGCCCCGATGGCGGGCAGGCTCATCGGGATGCCTGCCTGCGTGCACTGGCGCTGCATGGCTTGAGCGAGGAGGGCGCGAAGTGAGCGCGAAGCCGGGAATTCCGCGCAACAGCCTGATCTGGCTGCTGGTGGCGCAGGTGCTGGTGATCCTGCCTCACCTCACTCATCTGCCGCTATGGATCATCGGCCTGTGGTTGGGCTGCGCCAGCTGGCGGATCCAGATATTTCGCATGCGTGCGCGTTATCCGCGCAGCTGGCTCAAGGCGCTGCTGATGATTGGCGCCGGCTTCGGCGTGTATTTCTCGCGCGGTAGCCTGGTCGGCCTGGAAGCCGGCGTGGTGCTGCTGATCGCTGCGTTCATTCTCAAACTCGTGGAGATGAGCACCCGTCGCGATGCGCTGGTGCTGATCTTCCTCGGCTTCTTCGCGGTGGTGACCAGCTACCTGTTCGAGGACAGCCTGGTCGCCGGACTGTATAGCCTGCTGCCCGTCACCGCATTGCTGGCCGCGATGATCGGGCTGCAGCAGAGTAGCCTGGTCACCCGACCATGGCCGACGGTACGCCTGGCCGGTTCGCTGCTGTTGCAGGCGATTCCGCTGATGCTGGTGCTGTTTCTGTTCTTCCCCCGCCTGCCGCCACTGTGGTCGTTGCCGCAGGCCGGCGACCGCGGCACAACCGGCCTGGCCGATCACATGGCACCCGGCGATATCGCCCGTCTTGGCCGTTCGGCGGAGCTGGCCTTTCGCGTCACCTTCGACGGCGACATTCCGCCCCGCGACCAGCTCTACTGGCGCGCGGTGACCTTCGAACGCTTCGACGGTCGTCGCTGGTCGCAGTCCTACGCTTCGCAGCTTCCCCAGGCGCCGGAGTGGCAGGCGGCTGGTGAGCCGCTCAGCTACAGCATCGTCATGCAGCCCAGCGGCCAGCCCTGGCTGTTCGCGCTGGATGTGCCGCAGGTTGCGTCCGCCGAGGCGCAGCTGATGGCAGATTTTCATCTCCAGCGCCGCCAGCCGGTGAACAAGCCGCTGATGTATCAGGCGACCTCATGGCTGGACGCGCGTCGCGAAGCGACCAGCGCACCGGCGAGCCTCGGCCGTGCATTGCAGCTGCCGGAGCAGGGCAATCCACGCGCTCGCGCCTGGGCGACCGAGCTACGGCGCTCTGCGCAGGAGCCGCAGGCGATGGTGGATGCGCTGTTGAAGCACTTCAACAGCCAGCCCTATCACTACACCCTGGAGCCGCCGCCGGTGGGGAGCGATATCGTCGATGACTTCCTGTTCGAGACGCGCAGCGGTTTCTGCGCACACTACGCCGGCGCCATGACTTTCGTGCTGCGCGCAGCGGGCATTCCGGCCCGGGTGGTGGCGGGCTATCAGGGCGGTGAGGTCAACCCGGCGGGCAATTATCTCTCCGTTCATCAGTTCGACGCCCACGCCTGGGTCGAATACTGGGTCGCTGAGCGCGGTTGGGTCAGTGTCGACCCGACCTTCCAGGTCGCGCCCGAGCGGGTGGAGCAGGGCCTGGAGCAGGCGCTGGCCCGCGAGCAGAGCTTTCTCGCCGACGAACCGATGTCACTGCTGCGCTACCGTGACATCGGCTGGATGAACGCGCTGCGCCTGCGCTGGGACAGCCTCAATTACGGTTGGCAGCGCTGGGTACTCAACTATCAGGACGAGCAGCAGTCGCAGATGCTGCAGCGCTGGTTCGGCAAGCTGGACGGGCAGACGCTCGGTCTTGGCCTGGTGGCGCTGCTGGGTGTGCTGACCGGCGTGCTCGCGCTGCTGCTGTTCAAGCCCTGGCGGCGCGAAACGGACGCTCAGCAGCGCCTGTTCCGGCGCTTCGAACGACTTCTGGCACGTCATGGCGCGCGCCGCCACAAAGGCGAGGGCGCCCGTAGTTTCGCCCAGCGCGCCGCAGCGATGCTACCCGAACAGGCGCCGGCCATTCTTGCGTTCGTCAGCCTCTACGAGGCGCAGCGCTACGCCCAGCAAACTGATGCGACTGACGACCTGTCACGCGCCTTGAGCCAGCTGCGCCGGGCGCTGCCCTGGCGTCCCGCTGCGCCGGCGCAACGTGGCTGACGTCCATTGCCGGCATGGATGATTCGGCATTTCATGCGGCCGCTTCTGCCAGGCAGGCTCGCACCCTCACCGGCGCCCCTTTAACATCGCTCGCATAACGAACGATAACGAGGTGGATATGGAGCTTTGCGAGCTGTTGCAGGCGGCGCGTAACAACCCCGGCAGTGTGGTGGTACCGGCCAGCTGGGGACAGGGGCGTGCCGGTTTCGGCGGTCTGGTCGCCGCGCTGGTCTTCGAAAGCATGCGCGCCAAGGTGCCCGACGGCAGACCGCTACGTTCGCTGGCGATCACCTTCGTCGGGCCGCTGGCGCTGGACACGCCGGCGAGCTTCGAGGCCGAGGTACTGCGAGAAGGCAAGGCCGTGAGCCAGATGCTCGGCCGGGTGATGCAGGACGGGCAGGTGGTCACCATAGTCCAGGGCAGCTTCGGCGCAGCGCGCAGTTCCGTCGTGGATGTCGCGGCCGAGCCGGCGCCAGCCATGCCACCGGTCGAAGCCTGCCAGGAACTGCCTTACGTAGCAGGCGTAACGCCGGAATTTACCCGCTACCTGGCCATGCGCTGGGGCATCGGCGGGCTGCCATTTTCCGGCAACGCGTCCCGCGAAATGGGCGGCTGGGTGCGCCAGCGTGGTGATGTACCCCGCGAGCCGATGACCGAAGCGCACCTGCTGGCGCTGGTCGATGCCTGGCCGCCTGCCGTGTTGCCGCATCTGAAGAGCTTCGCGCCCGGCAGTTCACTGACCTGGACCATCGAATTCATCCAGCCGTTGCCTGGACTCGACAGCCACGACTGGTGCATGTACCGCGCAGTTATCGAGCATGCCCGTGACGGCTACGGCCACTGCGCCGCGGCGTTGTGGACGCCAACCGGAGAATTGGTCGCGCTGAGCCGGCAAACGGTGACCGTTTTTGGCTGATGGCCGATCCGGCGGTGTGCGTTACCGATGTTCATCGCCGAGGTGCCGCGCTACGCGAGGGTTTTACTTGCGATCGGTGCGATAGATCTTTTCCGGATTCATCTTCGGGCTCCACGGCAGGCCGGCGTTCTGCCAGCCGTTCTGTAGGCGAAAACCTGCCTGCGGTCCTTCCTTTATCGCCGCGCCCTGAAATCCATCGACGACATACCGCGCATTGGGAAAACCGTTCTCACGCAGGAAATCCGCACTGGGTTTGCCACGCTCGCTGCCCGAGCGGCACATGGTGATGATTTCGGTGTCGGCGCCCAGCCCACGCTTGTCCAGTTCGGCCTGGATCTGCTCGAGGAACTTCGGATTACGGTTGGTCTGGAACGCACCGCGCTCGTCATTCCAGGAGTCCCGATTGACGAGCAGATACGGAATGTTGGTGTCCACGGCATCGGTGAAGCCGACGAACATGATTTCCACCGGGTCGCGGACGTCGATGAAGAGGACCTTTGCATCCTCCTGTTGGGCGCGGGCGTAGGCGTCTTGCGGGGTGACTTCGAGTTCTACTGCCTGGGCCGCGAAAGCCAGCATGCTGAGGGAAAGGGCGATCAATGAGGATTTCATCTGAAGCTCCGACATGAAAGGACGTAGATGTTCGGGTCATCTTATACCGGTGGGGGTATTTATCCACTCATTGATCCACTCAGTGCTTCTCTTCCCAACCGCTAACCATGGCTCTGATGTGTTCCAGGGGCGTCCGCCCGGTTGTGGCCAGGTACACATGCGCTATCAGGAAGATCAGCATCATGAACGCGCCCGCCGTGTGCAGCAGTGCGACCTGTTGCAAGCCGAGCCAGGGCGAGAGCTGCTCCTGCATCTGCTCCCAGAAGAGATAGAGCAGCCCGGTCAGCCATAGCAACGGGCCGATCATCACCTTGACGAACAGGTACGACAGGCGCTGCAACGGGTTGTGCTTGCGCTCCACCGTGATCTTGTACGGATGAGGAGCGCCGATGAAGATGCCGTGAACGTAGTAGCGCAGCATCCGATCGATGTTGTTCAGCGTGGGAATGTACTGGCGCCACTGGCCGGTGGTGAAATGCCAGAAGATGCCGAATACCCACAACAGCATCAGCAGCCAGGCTGATACCTCATGGATTCCAACCGCAGTGCGAAACTCCAGTAAGGCGTGGCTGCCATGAACCGCGAAGCCGCTGAACAACAACGTGATGATCAGTGTGGCTTGCGACCAGTGCCAGAAGCGCTCGAAACGGGTAAACAGGTAGAGACGCTCGCCCATGTCAGTGACTCCTTCTGCGGCGGCGCGAGAGTACGCGCAAGGCGCCATGGATGAGGACGCCCAGCAGAGTGAGGCCAGCCAGCCCAAAGCCGATCCGGTCGAGCAGGGGGCTGTGGTGTTCGCCAGTCAGCCAGATGCCGGGAACAGCGCCGAGCCGGCTTTGCCTGGTATGGCACTGCGCGCAATCGAGCGCCTGTTCCTTCGGTGCGACCATATGGGTAATCGGCCACAGCATCGACGTGTCGACGAAGCCGAACTTGCCACTATAGGGCGCGCCAGAAGCGTCGGCTCCAGCCTGCAGGGCATTGGCCCAGTCGAAGTTGTACCAGAACGCCGTATCGTTCGGGATCGCGGTATGCGGCACCAGCAACGTCAGGTGTTCGGTATCGAAAGGCTGGCGCCCGTGAAAGGTTTTGACCGGCCAGATGCGTGCATCAGCGGCCCCCGGTGTGCCGTGAAAGCTATTGATCGGTACCCGGGTGCTTGGGTCTATTACAGTATCGGGTTGCACATAGCTAACCCGACCGTCGAACCAGACATAGTCGGGCACTACATCCTCTCCGAGTACGAAACTGCCCTTTCTGCTGTCGTAAAGAACCTGACCGCGCTCGTTGCGCGTCTGGAATGGCTTGCCGTTGGCGTCCATTCTTCCGGCGCTGGACCAGTCCCAGGCCATTTTGGTAGGCACGCCGCCGCGGGCGAAGGCCGGGATATGACAGCTCTGGCAGGCAAGCACGTTGGTGTGGTCATTAAGGCGCCCCGCGTGCAGCAGGTTTCGCTGGTGCGGCTTGTCACCATGGCAGGACTGACAGGTCGAACGGTTGCGCTCGCTGCGTTCACCTCGAGTGACTGCGCCGTGCGGGTCGCTGGCAGTAACGTTGATGCGACTGCCGGCGATCCGGTGCTCCTCGGCAACGTGGCACGTCGAACAGGTGAAATCGAGACCCTCGGCGGCCATGTGTACGTCCAGCTCACGCGACGGCGCATTGAGCGACGAATCGAGATCGCCGTGCTTCACGCCGTCGCCACCGCCGCCGTAGTAATGGCAGGTCCCGCAGGTCCGGCGCGTGGTTGCGCCAACATGGCGTGCCACGGCGGCCAGGTCGACCGGTTCGATGAATTTGCCTGAGCCGGTTGCGGTTTCGCTGCGCACCAGCGGCGGATGCCCAGCGAGGCCCGCAAGCTTGAGGTAGTTGCCGGTGTTATGGCAGGAAAGGCAGTCGACCTTGGTTTCGTCGGTAAAGTCGAAGCTGGCATCCTTCCAACCATAGCCGATGTGGCAAGACTGGCAGAACGCCTCGTTGGAACGGTCGCCGATGCAGAAGCCGTTGAGCATGGTCTTCTTGCCCAGACGCTGACCGGTATCCGGGTTTATGTAGTCCCAAGTCCAGTGCCGCGTGGCCATGATCTGCTTGGCTGCCTTGCCGTGGCAGCTCAGACAGGCCCGCGTTACTTCTTCGCCACTGGCGAAAGGACCCAGCAGGGCATCGAAACGGGCGTGATTGGCGGTGGATGCTTGCGCCAGGCCGCCAGCAAGCAGGAGCGGCGCTAGTAGCAGGGCGATGGTGCGCTGGCGGAATGCTCTCATTTGCCTCTCCCTTGCTGCATGGCAGCGGCGCTAGGGTCCAGCATAGGTCACCCCTGGCAATCTGCTACTGCAGCGATTGCGGCTGTAGCAGCATGACGACGCCCCGCGGGAGCATCGCCGCACGCTGATGAGCTTCAGCGCGCCGCCAGGTCGTTTTGTGAGCTTGTGGCTGCTCAGCGCGAGCACGGCGAAACAGGTAGTACATCTGATCAGCGATGACGAATGTCGGCACTGCCGGCGGCCAGACGCCGGCGTCACGGGACAGGCGCAGCAGATCGGCGCGAGTGGCAGGATCGCGATTGACTTCCCGCAGGCGAATCTCCAGCTCCGGATGCTGCGTGGAGAGCTTCGCGAGATGGGCCTTGGCTGCGCTGCAGTGCGGGCAGCCGTCACGCACGAATACCTCAAGCACCGTTGCGTTAGCGAACGCATGAGCGCTGGCCAGTATCCCCAGAAGCATCAACAGAGCCCCGCGCAACACGACGTGGTACATGAGCGTGCTTCCCAGATGCTGGCCTAGCCGCCGGCGGGGCGATGGCACATGGTTTGCGAATCCACGCCCATCCTCGACCGTCCTTTTCCGGCCGGCAATGATCTGTAGCAAGGTTGCGCGGTGTGAGCGGCCTTGGCACAGCAGGGTGGACTAATCTCTTAATCAGCGTCATGTAACCGGACCTGGCAAGCGGACAGAATCAGGCACCGGTGAGACAGGCCTGTGCCGTGCTGTTTGCCGTCCTACCAGCGGAGATTTTGGCGATGAAGATCGAGCGATTCGAAGACCTGATCGACTGGACACGCGACACCCATGCCATGCTGGCTCGTTGCATGGCTCGCTGTTCCGACAAGCACGAAGAGACCCGAGCCAAATGGCTGCTTGTCTACATTGCCGACCACGAGAGAGCACTGGCGGAAACGGTCGACAAGATCGAGAAGCATGCCGACCCGAAGGCATTGCATACCTGGATCTACGACTATCTGGCACGCAATCCGGTGTTGCGCAATCAGGCCTGTAAGGCTTACGACACCATGACGGTGGAGGAGATTTCCCTGGATATCTTCACCATTCATAACCAGGTGATCGATCTCTACCGTTCCTTGGCGCGTCGCGCCGAAATTGATGGTGCACGCAATCTCGCCGAGGACCTTCTACGCATGGAAGAGCACGAGACCATGCGTCTTGCTCGTCAGGTGAGCCGTATTCACGAGATGTGATGTCAGTGCGGCCCGTCCTGCCGTCCATGGCAATGTCCGATCTCGGCAACACCGGTGCCGCATGTAAATTTGCCCTGTTGCCCTGTTGCCCTGTTGCCCTGTTGCCCTGTTGCAAGGTGACACAGTGACGCCGGCTAGTCTGTCGCGAGTGAATCGCCGCGGGCTTGGAGGTTCTTACTCAAGCATCATCCCAGCCGCAGTCACCGCCCAAGCGATGCGCTTTCCCGCATACTGCGCGCCGTCAGTCAGCATGGTTACGGTTGCATATCGATGGTGTCGCTCTCCGGCTATCTCGGCCTTTTTCTCGCGGCGTTCGGTGCCGCCACGCTGCTACCGATGCAGTCCGAGGCGGTGCTCGCCGGCCTCCTTCTTTCCGAACGCTACACGGTCTGGGCCCTGGTCGCCGTGGCCAGCCTCGGCAATGTGCTGGGCTCGGTTGTGAACTGGCTGCTCGGGCGTTACGTCGAGCATTTTCGCCACAAGCGCTGGTTTCCGGTCAACGAGCGGCAACTGACGAAGGCGCAGCACAGCTACCATCGCTACGGTCGCTGGACCTTGCTGCTCAGCTGGGTGCCGATCATTGGTGATCCGCTGACCCTGGTCGCCGGCGTGATGCGTGAGCCGCTATGGAGCTTTCTGCTGATCGTCACGTTGGCGAAGACCGCGCGCTACCTCATGGTGATGGGGTTGACCCTGGGCTGGATGTGACGCAAGGGCTGACAGCGCGACCGTGCCTGGCCGATCATGGCGGCCAACGACTACAGGGCAGGAAACCGAGCCGCATGACCAGCGAGGCGCAAACGACAGCAGACGAGGCAGCCGTCTCGGCGATAGCCCGCCGGGACAGCATCAGCGTCCGCCTGGTAGCCGAGGCGCTGCTGGGTTTTGTGCAGCCCGGGCTATCCACCGGGCAGCTGCTGGATGAGATCGGCCTCGACCCCGCCTGCCTGCAAGATCCCGACGGCCGCATGGACGTGCGCGACTACTCGCAACTCTGGCTGCGCCTGGCGCGGCGCTTCGATGACGAATTCTTCGGCATGGACCCGCGCCGGCTGCGCTGGGGCAGCTTCGTCTTTCTCAGCCGCAGCTGCATCCAGCAGCCGACACTGGAGAAGGCGCTGGTTCACGCACTGAGCTTTCTCGGGCTGGGCCTGGAGAACCTGCGTGGCAAGCTGATCCGCAGCCAGAGCCTGGCTGAAGTGGTGCTGCGCGAACGCAACCCCGAGCCGGCGCGAGCCTTTTGCTACTTCACCTTCTGGATGCTCCTGCACGGCCTGGCCTGCTGGCTGGTGGGGCGGCGTATCCCGCTGCTGGCGGTCGAGTTGCGTTGTGCCGAACCGGACTACACGGATGATTACCGCGTGATGTTTTCCGACAACCTGCGTTTCGGCCGGCCGTCGACGCGGATCATTTTCGCTGCCGAAGTGCTCGATCTGCCGATCCGTCGTAGCGAAGCAGAATTGCAGGCCTTTCTCGCCGAAGCGCCAGCCAACATCCTGGTGCGTTATCGCGACCACTCCAGCCTGGCCAGCCGCATCAAACAGCACCTGCGCAGCCTGCCCGCCGAACGCTGGCCGGACAGCGAGACGCTGGCGCAGACCTTGTGCATCTCGGCGTCAACCCTTCGCCGACGCCTGGCGGAAGCGGGGCAGCCGTACCAGGCGATCAAGGACGGCTTGCGTCAGGAGATGGCCACCGAGTGGCTCGCCGATGCTGCCATCAGCTACGGCGAAATCGCCGAGCGGCTTGGGTTTGCCGATGTCAGCTCGTTCTACAAGGCATTCCGCAAGTGGACGGGCATCAATCCCGGGCACTACCGCAATCTGATTCTGGCGCCGGCGCGGCGCTGATTACCCCGCCCAGCCTTCAGTCCACAGGCGTGCGTTGTGGCGCAGCGTGATCGCGTTTTGCCATTGGCCAAAACGGTCAGGCAGGTTGAGAACATCGACCATTGCCGCACCCGTGTGGCTGTCCAAAGATAACTCCCGGCTTCGCACCGAATAACAACAAGCACGGGAGAGCGCCATGCAGATTCGCGACAAGGTATTCCTCATTACTGGCGGTGCTTCCGGCCTCGGCGCCGCGGCGGCGCAGGCGCTGGTGGAGGCGGGCGGCAAGGTCGTACTCGTCGATCTGGATGAAGCCGCGGCCAACGCAACGGCACAGGCGCTGGGGCCGAACGCCTTGGGTGTCGCTGCCGATATTCGTGATGAGCAGGCCGCGCGCCATGCCGTCGCCACCGCCCGCGAACATTTCGGCGCGTTGCACGGGCTGGTCAACTGCGCCGGCGTCGCCGGCGGCGAAAAAGTCCTCGGCCGCAACGGCCCGCACAGTCTGGACGGCTTCAGCCGCATCGTCGGCATCAACCTGATCGGTAGCTTCAACATGCTGCGGCTGGCCGCCGA
This sequence comes from Stutzerimonas kunmingensis, assembly GCF_002929225.1. Classification (GTDB taxonomy): domain Bacteria; phylum Pseudomonadota; class Gammaproteobacteria; order Pseudomonadales; family Pseudomonadaceae; genus Stutzerimonas. Next base: position 152,194 of record NZ_PISM01000014.1, read on the forward strand.
GGCGATGGCCGAGAACGCACCTGACGAAGGTGGCGAGCGCGGCGTGATCATCAATACCGCCTCGATCGCTGCCTTCGACGGCCAGATCGGCCAGGCGGCCTATGCCGCGTCCAAGGGCGGGGTGGTCAGCATGACCCTGCCTGCCGCCCGCGAATTGGCGCGCTTCGGCATCCGCGTGATGACCATCGCCCCCGGCGTGTTCGAGACGCCGATGATGGCCGGGATGACCCAGGAAATCCGCGACTCGCTGGCCGCCGGCGTGCCGTTTCCGCCACGCCTGGGCCACCCGGCCGAATACGCCGCGCTGGTGCGGCACATCTTCGAGAACAGCATGCTCAATGGCGAGGTGATCCGTCTCGACGGCGCCTTGCGCATGGCCGCCAAGTGAAGGAAGCAGAGATGAAAGATGATCCGATCGTAATCGTCAGCAGTGCGCGCACGCCCATGGGCGGTTTTCAGGGCGACCTGCAGGGGATGACCGCCTGGCAGCTCGGTGCTGCCGCCATCCGCGCGGCGGTGGAACGCAGCGGCCTGCCGGCCGAGAACGTGCAGGATGTGCTGATGGGCTGCGTGCTGCCTGCCGGCCAGGGCCAGGCACCGGCACGTCAGGCGGCGTTGAGCGCCGGGCTGACCCGCGCCACCACCTGCACCACGGTCAACAAGATGTGCGGCTCGGGCATGCAGACGGTGATCATGGCCCACGACCAGCTGCTCGCCGCGAGTGCCGATATCGTCGTCGCCGGCGGGATGGAAAGCATGTCCAACGCGCCTTACCTGCTCGACCGCGCCCGTGGCGGCTATCGCATGGGGCATGGGCGGGTGCTCGACCATATGTTTCTCGACGGTCTGGAAGACTCGTTCGACAAAGGCCGGCTGATGGGCACCTTTGCCGAAGAATGCGCCGACGCGTTCGGCTTCAGCCGTGAAGCCCAGGACGCTTACGCGCTCGAGTCCCTGCGCCGCGCTCAGGTGGCAATCAGCGAGGGGCACTTTGCCGATGAGATCGTCGCGCTGGACGTCACTCAGGGCAAACAGCAGCGGCAAATCCGCGACGACGAGCAGCCACCCAAGGCGATGCCGGAAAAGATTCCCAGTCTGAAGCCGGCGTTCCGCGAGGGCGGCACGGTGACCGCGGCCAACTCCAGCTCGATTTCCGATGGTGCCGCCGCGCTGCTGCTGATGCGCCGTTCCGAAGCCGAGCGCTGGGGCCTGCAGCCACAGGCGGTGATCCATGGCCACGCGGCCTACGCTGATGCACCGAAGCTGTTCACCACAGCGCCGATCGGCGCGATCCGCAAGCTGATGGAGCGCACCGGCTGGTCCACCGAAGACGTGGATCTGTTCGAGATCAACGAAGCCTTTGCCGTCGTCGCCATGGCCAGCATGCGCGAGTTGGGCTTGGACCACGCCAAGGTCAACGTCAACGGCGGTGCCTGCGCGCTCGGCCATCCCATCGGTGCCTCGGGCGCGCGGATCCTGGTGACGCTGCTTTCGGCCCTTCGCGCACGTGGTCTGCGCCGTGGCGTAGCGGCGATCTGCATTGGCGGCGGCGAAGCCACGGCCATGGCCGTCGAACTGATCTGAGGAGGCATCCATGCTGCCCAATGAAGATCAAAACGCGATCGCCGAGATGGCTCGCCAGTTCGCTCAGGAACGGCTGAAACCGTTCGCCGAACAGTGGAGTCGCGAGCATCGCTATCCCGCCGAGGCGATTGCCGAGATGGCCGCGCTCGGCTTCTTCGGCATGCTGGTGCCAGAGCAGTGGGGTGGCAGCGACACCGGCTACCTGGCCTATGCCATGGCATTGGAAGAGATCGCCGCCGGTGACGGCGCCTGCTCGACCATCATGAGCGTGCACAACTCGGTAGGCTGCGTGCCGATCCTGCGTTTCGGCAACGACCAGCAAAAGCGCGACTTCCTCGGTCCGCTGGCGCGCGGCGAGCAGATCGGCGCCTTCGCCCTCACCGAACCGCAGGCCGGCTCCGACGCCAGCAGCCTGCGTACTCGTGCCCGGCGTGACGGCGATCATTACGTGCTCAATGGTGCCAAGCAGTTCATCACGTCGGGCAAGCATGCCGCCACGGTGATCGTCTTTGCGGTGACCGACCCGGACGCCGGCAAGCGCGGTATCAGTGCCTTTATCGTGCCGACCGACAGCCCGGGCTATCAGGTGGTACGGGTCGAGGACAAGCTCGGTCAGCACGCGTCGGATACCTGCCAGATCGCATTCGAGGACCTGCGCGTGCCGGTGGCCAACCGGTTGGGCGAGGAAGGCGAGGGCTACCGCATTGCCCTGGCCAATCTCGAAGGCGGACGCATCGGCATCGCCGCGCAGGCGGTGGGCATGGCGCGCGCGGCGTTCGAAGCGGCGCGCGACTACGCTCGCGATCGCGAGGCCTTCGGCAAGCCGATCATCGAGCATCAGGCCGTGGCCTTCCGCCTGGCCGACATGGCCACCCAGATCGCCGTGGCGCGGCAGATGGTGCATCACGCCGCCGCGTTGCGCGAGGTCGGCCGGCCAGCACTGGTGGAGGCTTCGATGGCCAAGCTGTTCGCCTCGGAGATGGCGGAAAAGGTCTGTTCCGCCGCGATACAGACCCTGGGTGGCTACGGCTACCTGTCCGACTTCCCGGTGGAGCGCATCTACCGCGACGTACGGGTCTGCCAAATCTACGAAGGCACCAGCGATATTCAGCGCCTGGTCATCGCGCGCAACCTCGGAGGGCCGGCCTGACCGAAACCAGGTGCGCCTGCGTGCCCTGCGGCGCATCGATACGTGATTTCAGTGGTGCCGGTAGAACGCCGTTTCCTCGACCGGCACTTGCACAATAAAAACAAGATAGAGGTAGGAAACATGCAACCAGGATTGATGCAGAACGCCCCCCTGTTGATCAGCAGCATCGTCACCCACGCCGCCCGTGCTCACGGTGATCGCGAAATCGTCTCGCGGCTGGTCGACGAGCCCCTCTGGCGTTATGACTATGCCGGGCTCGCCGCCCGTTCGGCGCAGGCCGCCAGCATGCTGGCCAAACTCGGCATCGGCCCCGGAGATTGCGTGTCGTCGCTGGCCTGGAATACTCACCGTCACTACGAGCTGTTCTTCGCCGTGCCCGGCATCGGCGCTGTGCTGCACACGGCCAACCCGCGGCTGTCGGACGAACAGATCGTCTACACCATCAACCACGCCGGCAGTCAGGTGCTGCTGTTCGACAGCAGCTTTGCCGAGTGCGTCGCCCGGCTGCGGCCACGTCTGGGTAATATCCGCCATTTCATTGAACTGGCTGCGCAACCGAGTTCTGGCCTAGAGGATGCCCTGGGCTACGAGCAGCTGATCGCCGATGAGCAGCCGCTGGACTGGCCGCAGTTCGACGAGAACGCCGGCGCGGTGCTCTGTTACACCTCCGGCACCACCGGCGACCCCAAGGGCGTGCTCTACAGCCACCGCTCGGTGGTGCTGCACGCCATGGCCGCCGGGCTGTCCGGTGCGTTCGGCCTGTCCGCCTTCGATTGCATCATGCCGTGCTCGTCGCTCTATCACGGCACCGCCTGGGGCATTCCGTTCGCCGCGGCGATCAATGGCTGCAAGTTCGTGCTGCCATGCGACAAGATGGACGGCGCGAGCCTGCAGGAACTGATCAAGACCGAGGGCGTGACCCTGTCCGGCGGCGTGCCGACCATCTGGACCATGTACCTCGCCCATCTGGAACGTAGCGGTGAGGATTCCGGCAGTCTGGCGCGGCTGGTGATCGGCGGTTCCGCCGTGCCGCGGGCGATGGCCGAAACCTTCCAGACCAAGTACGGCGTCGCGGTCTGCCAGCTCTGGGGGATGACCGAGACCAGCCCGCTGGGCGTGGTGGCAACGCCGACGCCCAAGCTGGCCGAGCGTGGTCAGCAGGCGACCAACGACACCATCTGGACCCGTCAGGGCCGCCTGCAATTCGGCATCGAGCTCAAGATCGTCGACGAGGAGGGGCGTGAGCTGCCGTGCGATGGCGTCAGTTCTGGCAGCCTCAAGGTGCGCGGCCCCTGGACGGTCGAGCGCTACTACCGCAGCGAAAAAAGCGCGCTGGATGAGGATGGCTGGTTCGACACCGGTGACATCGCCACGCTGGATGCCGATGGCTTCATGCGTATTACCGACCGCAGCAAGGACGTGATCAAGTCCGGCGGCGAATGGGTCAGTTCCATCGATATCGAGAACGTCGCGGCGGCCTGTCCCGGGGTGAAGGTGGCGGCGGTGGTCGGCGTGTTCCACCCCAAATGGGAGGAGCGTCCGGTACTGGTGATCGAGCCGCACGCCGACGCTGAGGTTACGGTCGAGACGATCCTCGCCCATCTGGAGCCGAACATCGTCAAGTGGTGGATGCCGGATGCGGTGATCTTCGACGCGGTGCCGCTGACCGCTACCGGCAAGATCGACAAGAAGGTGCTGCGCGAGCGCTATCGTAACCATCTGGTCGAGAACCAGCCCAGCGCCGTGAACCAGTAACGCCTGTTACCCATACGCGCTCCGTGCTTCGGTGCGGGGCGCGTCTGCGTGCGTGGGAATCTAGGAGATTTGCCATGAACGAACACGACGATGCCCGTAGCGGACCGCTGTGCGGCCTGCGCGTGCTGGAGTTTGCCGGGATAGGCCCAGGGCCGCACTGCGCGATGCTGTTGGCAGATATGGGCGCCGAAGTGCTGCGCATCGAACGCGAGGGTGGTAACGGCTGGCCGAACCCTGTGGTCGACCGTGGGCGCAAGACGCTGACGCTGGATATCCGCAGCGAAGCAGGGCGTGCGCGCTGCCTTGAGCTGGCGCAGACCGCCGATGTGCTGATCGAGGGCTATCGGCCCGGCGTGATGGAAAGGCTCGGACTCGGGCCGGAGGAACTGCTGCAGCGCAATCCGAAACTGGTCTACGGACGCATGACCGGTTGGGGCCAGACCGGGCCGTTGGCCAGGGCTGCCGGGCACGACATCAACTACATCGCCTTGACCGGCGCGCTGGCGGCAATCCGCGGCGAGAGTGGGACGGCGATTCCGCCGTTGAATCTGGTCGGCGATTTCGGCGGCGGCTCGCTCTATCTCGCCGTCGGCATCCTCGCCGCGCTGTGGGAGCGCGAACGTTCGGGGCAGGGGCAGGTGATCGATGCGGCGATCGTCGATGGCGTGTCGTCGTTGATGACCTTCTTCGCCGGCCTGCTGCCGAGCGGGCGGATCGACATGCAACGCGAACGCAATCCGCTGGCAGGCGCTGCGCCGAACTACCGTTGCTATCGCTGCGCCGATGGTCGCGAGATTGCAATCGGGCCGCTGGAGTCGCAGTTCTGGCACGAGCTGCTGGAGCGAATAGACGCACCGAAAGCGCTCTGGGCGGGCTGTGCCGATCCAGGCGAATGGCCTGTGCAGAGCGAGCTGCTGGAGCGGCTGTTCGCGACCCGCACGCGAGCCGAGTGGTGCGCCTTGCTCGAGGGCAGCGACGCCTGCTTCGCGCCGGTGCTTGAACTGGAAGAAGCGGCGCAGCACCCGCATCTGCGCCAGCGTGGCGTTTACCAGGAAGTTGAGGGCGTGTTGCAGGCAGCACCGGCTCCGCGTTTTTCCCGCACGCCAGGCAAGGCGAGGCGGACGTTACGTTGCGGTGCGGAGGAGGGGTGGGACTGAGCTGCGCAGCTGACGGTAAGCACTGTTACGACGCACGCAGGCTTGCGCGCGAGTATCGAAGTCGACGATTTTCATGCTGCGAAAAAAAGCGCGTCCATTATTGGGCAAGCAGTCAGGAAAATGATTCCTGAATATATAACGCTTATATCGCAACACTGTTCAAAGTAATCATTCGGGGTCGACCAAAGTAGTGTGCAGCGCCCGTAAAGCGCGGCCTAGACGTGCCGCACGTCGGTTTTGGTTTGCGAGTTGGCACCAGCTGACTACTATGAAAACGGAGGCTGCTTATTACAACAAAAACGGGGAGTACAACGTCATGATTAATGATGCCGAACAACAAGTAGTTGCACTTGAACTGTGCCGTTTCCTGGCCCACTGCGTCGCTGCGATCGTTGTCGTGGGGATGCTGTTTGTGGCCCTCGTCGGATCCTGGCACGCTGCCCTCAGTGTAGGTGTCGTCCCTTTGCTCGCCATCATGGCCTGCGATTACCTAGCGAGACGCAAGGAAACTGCTGTGCAGACAGCAGACGCCTGATACGACACAGGCGCTAACCAGCCGAAGAACCTTTTTATGCCCATCGAGCGATAGACACCCTGACAGTGAACCACTGCCGGGGTGTCCTGCGTTATGCAGCCGCGAATCGGCTGGCAGACCCTTTCATATCACTATCGCGCCCTTGCACGTCGCCGCGCACAGAGGCGGTTACCCAAAGGTGTTACTCCTTTCGTACAGCGTAACGGTCACTGAGGTGGGCGGTAACGAATCAGGCGCGAATTCTGTGCTCTCTGTGCATGCGTAAATCGTAACCTATTGAAAAATATGGAGTTATCGAAACTGGCACGACGAATGCTTTGTTATTGGCATAACAAGAACAAGAAAGCACATCCAATAACAAAAACAACACGTAGCGACTCCGACACAATAAAAACAAGCAGGTGGGAGACGTAGCAAACTGATTCTTTTGGAGAGGAATTGCCCGACAGGTTTCCTGTCGACCGGACCGAGAACAATAAAACTGCCTTGAGGCAGCTCCAGAACCGGTTGAGCCCGCGAGGGTAGTGGCAACATCAGCGACCAAAATAATCCGTTTGTTCTTTATGTCCCTTATGGGACTGCTACTCGGACGATGTCCGACCGGGCTGCCAACAAAAACAACAAGCCCGTCAGCAGAAGAAGAACAAAGCAACATGACCTGAAGGGGAGCCTAGCGGCTCCCCTTTTTATTTGGGCCGCAAGACAGCGGCCACGCTGTCAGGCGTTGTGGGCATTGATTGTGTAATTGAGTGGGCTTCGATACAGCCAGGCTGGCTTTGCCATGCGAGTGACGGCGCCCTTGTGACGAATGCCGAGCTGTCACATTGCAGCACGGCATTCGTCCAGCACGCAGTGGCGTTTACAGCGCGTAGTTCGCCAGCTCCCGCGCGATCAGCAGGCGCTGGATCTCGCTCGAACCCTCGTAAATCTGCGTGATACGGGCATCGCGGTAATAGCGCTCGACCGGATAATCCTCGAGATAGCCGTAGCCACCGTGGATCTGCACCGCCTGCGAACAGACCTTCTCCGCCATTTCCGAGGCAAACAGCTTGGCCTGCGAGGCTTCGGACAGGCATGGCAGGCCGGCGCTCTTCAGCCGCGCGGCATGCAGAATCAGCAGACGTGCCGCATTCAGCTGGGTCTGCATGTCGGCGAGCATGTTGGCGATGCTCTGGTGCTCGGCGATCGGCTTGCCGAACTGCACGCGCTCGCGGGCATAGAGCAGGGCGGCTTCGAAGGCCGCACGGGCGATACCCAGGGCTTGCGCGCCGATGCCGATACGGCCGCCTTCGAGGTTCGACAGCGCAATCGCCAGGCCCTTGCCACGCTCGCCAAGCAGGTTCGCCTGCGGGATTCGGCAGTCGCTGAGCGAGACCGCGCAGGTGTCCGAGGCGCGGATACCCATCTTGTGTTCGCTGCGCTCCACCGCGAAGCCGGGCGTGTCGGTGGGCACCAGAAAGGCGGAAAGTCCCTTCTTGCCTAGGTCCGGATCAGTCACCGCGAAAACAATGGCCAACTTCGCCCGCTTGGCATTGCTGCAAAACTGCTTGCTTCCGTTGAGTACCCACTGACCGTCCACCAGCTCCGCGCGGGTGCGCAGGTTGTGCGCCTCGGAGCCGGCCTGCGGTTCGGTGAGGGCGAAGCAGCCGATGGCGCGACCGCTGGCCAGTTCGGCCAGCCATTCGTCCTTCTGCGCCTGCGAGCCGTAGTTCAGCACCGGGCCGCAACCGACCGAGTTGTGGATGCTCATCAGCGCGCCGGTGGCGCCGTCGCCGGCGGAGATTTCCTCCACGGCCAGGGCGTAGGCGACGTAGTCGATGTAGCTGCCGCCCCATTCTTCCGGGACGACCATGCCGAGCAGGCCAAGCTCACCCATCTGGGCGACCAGGGCGTCGTCGATCCAGCCGGCCTTTTCCCAGACCTGTGCATGGGGGGCGATCTCGCGGCGGGCGAAGTCGCGCGCCATGTCGCGGATCATGCGTTGGTCTTCGCTGAGTTCGAGGTCATGCATTGCGCGGTCTCTTCTTGTTGTTGTGCTGCAAAGAGGTTCAGGCCGTGGCGCTGCGGCGGGTCTTGCCGGTGGCCGCCTTGAAGCCGTCGAAGAACGCCTGCACGCGCTCCGGCGTGACCCCTGCCAGCGTCGGTGGATTCCAGCGCGGCGACTTGTCCTTGTCGATGATCAGCGCTCGCACGCCTTCCATGATGTCGCCCTTGGCGAACCATTGACGATCCAGGTGCAGCTCCAGGGCGAAACAGTCGCCAATCGGCAGCTCGCGGCCACGACGCAGCATCTCCAGGGTCACGCACATCGCCAGAGGCGAGCGGCTGTCGAGTACCTTGAGCGTTTCCTCGGCCCAGTCGGCAAACTCCGGGCGCGCCTCGGCGGCCAGCGATGCGCGAATCGACGCCACATCGCTTTTGCCGAAATGCTCGTCGATGGCCTGATGCAGTGCCTTCAGCTCAGAGCCAGGGAGCTTGTTGCTGCCCAGGGTCGCAACCAGCGTGCGCAGCGCTTCCTGCGGATGGACCGACCAGCTCATGCGGTCGAGGCAACGATCCAGTTCGGCGATCTGGTCGTGGCTGACGCACCAGTCGGCCAAACCGACGTGTAGCGCATCGGCGGCGCGGATCTGCAGGCCGGTGACGCCCATGTAGGTGCCGAGTTCACCCGGCAGGCGCGAGAGGAAATAGCTGCCGCCGACATCCGGGAAATAGCCGATGCCGACTTCCGGCATGCCCATGCGCACGCGCTCGGTGACCACGCGTAGCGACGCACCCTGGACCAGGCCCATGCCGCCGCCGAGGACGAAGCCATCCATCAGCGCCAGCAGCGGCTTCGGGTAGGCGTGAATGCACTGGTCGAGGGCGTATTCCTCCTCGAAGAAGGTTTCATGCTCGGTATCGCCGCGCTGGAAACTGTCGTACAGCGAGCGGATGTCGCCGCCGGCACAGAACGCCTTCTCGCCATTGGCGCGCAGCGCCACGGCATGAATCGTCGGATCGGCCGCCCAGACGCTGAGCTGCTGCTGCAGCAGGCGGACCATTTCCAGGGTCACGGCATTCAGCCCGGCCGGGCGATTGAGGGTGAGGTGACCGACGTGGTTGCGTACGGCGGCCAGCACGGGGCGTTCGATTGGAGGCATGTTCAGGTGTCCTTGCGGTACTGATTGATGATCGCCGAGAAGTCCAGGCCGCCATGGCCCTGGGCGCTGAAGCTCTGGTAGAGCTGCTGGGCGAGGGCGCCGAGGATCACCGGCTGGCGCACCTGCTTGGCGGCCTCGGTGGCCAGGCCCAGGTCCTTGAGCATCAGGTCGCTGCCGAAGCCGCCGCTGTAGCCACGCGACGCCGGAGCGTTTTCCAGCACGCCGGGGAAGGGGTTGTAGGTATCCGAGCTCCAGCAGCGGCCGCTGGAGGTGTTGATCACGCCGGCCAGGGTCTTGGCATCCATGCCCAGCGCGACGCCCAGCGCCATGGCCTCGGCGACGCCGATCATGGAAATGCCCAGCAGCATGTTGTTGGCGACCTTGGCCACCTGGCCGTTACCGGCCGCACCGCAGTGCACGATGTTTTTGCCCATTGCCGCGAGGATCGGCTGCGCACGATCGAAGTCCGCATCGCTGCCACCGACCATGAAGGTCAGGGTGCCGGCTGCTGCACCGCCGGTGCCGCCAGATACCGGTGCATCGAGCATCGGGTTGCCATGCTCGGCGGCGGCCTTGGCCACTTCGCGGGCGCTGTGGGGATCGATGGTCGAACAGTCGATCAGCATCAAACCGGCACGGCTGCTGGCGATCAGGCCGTTCTCGCCCAGGTACACGCTCTTCACATGGGCGGCGGCCGGCAGCATGGTGATGATCAGCTCGGCGTTGCCCTGTGCAATGGCGGTCGGGGAGTCGACCGGAAGCGCGCCGGCGCCGACCAGGTTTTCGACGGCCGCGGCGTTGAGGTCGAAGACGCTGAGTTGGTGGCCTGCCTTGAGCAGGTTGTGGGCCATGGGTGCGCCCATGTTGCCCAGGCCGATAAATCCGATATGCATGGCGTGCTTCCTCTTGTTGTTATGGCCAGATGCGGCTCAGCGATTGGTGAACTCAGGCTTGCGCTTCTCGCTGAACGCGGCCATGCCTTCCTTCTGGTCGGCAGTGGCGAACACCGCATGGAACACACGACGCTCGAAGCGAATGCCTTCGGCCAGCGTGGTCTCGAAGGCGCGGTTGACGCTTTCCTTAATCATCATGGTGGCCGGCAGGGATTTCTCAGCGATCACCCGGGCGGCCTTGAGGGTTTCCTCCAGCAGGCTTTCAGCCGGGAACACACGGGCGACGAGACCGGCGCGCTCGGCTTCGGCGGCGTCCATCTGGCGACCGGTCAGGCACATGTCCATCGCCTTGGCCTTGCCCACTGCGCGGGTGAGGCGTTGAGTGCCGCCAATGCCGGGCAGCACGCCTAGGTTGACTTCCGGCTGGCCAAAACGCGCGTTGTCTGCGGCGAAGATCATGTCGCAGAGCAATGCCAGCTCGCAGCCGCCGCCCAGGGCGTAACCGGCGACGGCGGCAATCAGCGGCTTGCGGCGCGTGGCAATGCGGTCGGCTTCGGCGAAGAAATCATCAAGATAGATCTGCGGGTAGGACAGCTCGGCCATTTCCTTGATGTCGGCGCCGGCGGCGAAGGCCTTGGCCGAGCCAGTGAGCACGACGCAGCCGACCTGCGGATCGGCCTCGAGCTGGCCCAGGGCCTGGTTCAGTTCGCTGATCAGTTGGGCGTTGAGCGCGTTGAGCGCCTGCGGCCGGTTAAGGGTGATCAGAGCAACGCGTTCTTTGATTTCTACGAGCAGGGTTTCGAATGTCATTTCAGCATCCTTTAGGGCCGGCGCGCGCGCCGGCTAGGTGAGTGATTTCACTTAAGATTGATGGTGGTGTTGACCGGGCCGCCGACCTCGTTTTCGTCGAACCAGCGCTCGGTGATGGTCTTGGTCTGGGTGTAGAACTGCACCACCTGCTTGCCATAGGGGCCGAGGTCGCCGAGCTTGGAAGCGCGTGAGCCGGTGAAGGAGAACATCGGCACCGGCACCGGGATCGGTACGTTGATGCCGACCTGACCCACGTCGATCTCTTCCTGGAAGTGCCGCGCCGCGGCACCTGAACGGGTGAAGATGGCGGTGCCGTTGCCGTTCGGGTTGGCGTTGATCAGTTCGATGGCTTCGTCCATGGTCGCTGCCGCCATGACGCAGAGGACCGGGCCGAAAATTTCTTCCTGATAGATGCTCATCTCGCGGGTAACGCCGGAGAAGATCGTCGGGCCGACGAAGTTGCCCTTTTCGTAGCCGCTGACGCTCGGGTTGCGGCCGTCCAGCTCCAGCTTGGCGCCTTCGCGCACGCCGCGTTCGATCAGCCCGCTGACGCGATCCAGCGCCGCGCAGGAAACCAGCGGACCGACATCGGTGCCGGCCTCGACACCGGCGTTGACCTTGAGGGTCTGCGCCTTGGCCACCAGATCGGGAATCCAGGCCTGCGCTTCGCCCACCAGCACCACCACCGACAGCGCCATGCAGCGCTGGCCGGCCGCACCGAACGCGGCACCGGCGAGGTTGTTGAGGGTCTGTTCCTTGTGCGCATCGGGCAGCACGATGGCGTGGTTCTTCGCGCCCATCATGCACTGCACGCGCTTGCCGGCCTGGCTGGCGCGGTTGTAGACATGGGTGCCGACCCTGGTCGAGCCAACGAAGGACACCGCCTTGATATCCGGGTGGTCGCAGATCGCGTTCACCGCGTCCGGCCCGCCGTGCACCACGTTGAGCACGCCCGGTGGCACGCCGGCTTCCAGCGCCAGTTCGCACAGGCGCATGGTGACCATCGGGTCCTGCTCGGACGGCTTGAGGACGAAGGTGTTACCGGTGGCGATGGCCATCGGGAACATCCACAGCGGAATCATCGCCGGGAAGTTGAACGGCGTGATGCCGGCGCAGACGCCCAGCGGCTGCAGCAGGGTATAGGTATCGACGCCAGCGGTGACGTTGTTGGCCAGCTCGCCGAGCTGCAGGTTGCCGATGCCAGCGGCGTGCTCGACCACTTCCAGGCCGCGGAACACGTCGCCCTCGGCATCGGCCAGGGTCTTGCCCTGTTCGGCGGTGAGGATCGCCGCCAGCTCTTTCATGTTTTCGCGGATCAGCTGCTGGTACTTGAGGAAGATGCGCGCCCGCGCGCCGATCGGTGTCTTGCGCCAGGTCTTGAAGGCTTTCTGGCCGCTGGCGACGGCACGGTCGATTTCCTCGGCAGTCGCAAAAGGCACGCGCGCCAGGACTTCCTGGGTCGCCGGGTTGACGACATCGCGCCAGTCCTGGGTGGTCGATTCGATAAATTCACCGTCGATCAGCAATTTGACGGTAGGAATGGAGCTGGACGTTGTCATAAGGCTCTCCGCCTGAAAAGGCACTGTTGTTGTCATGGCTCGCGGACGGCTGCGATCAGTTGCACTGAATGTAGCAATGCAAAAAACCACATTACAATGGAGTCAAATGCAGAATTGCTCTGCATAAATGCACAGAGGCTAATGGAGGCTTCAACCATGGACTGGGACAATCTGCGCTATTTCCTTGAGGTCGCCCGAGCGGGGCGGCTGACGACTGCGGCGCGTCGGCTCGCTGTCGACCACACCACCGTGTCCCGTCGTTTGCAGGCGCTGGAAAAAAGCATGGGCCTGCAGCTCTTCCTGCGCGAGCCGGGTGGCTACAAGCTCACCGAAGCCGGGCGCAATCTGCTGCCGCGAGTGGAAGCGATGGAAAGCGCCAGCGTGGCCATCGAGCATTCGTTGCCGAGCATGGGTGATGGCCTTTCCGGGCAGGTACGTATCGGCGCGACGGAGGGTTACGGCACGGTGATGCTCGCCGGCCAGCTCACCGGGCTCAGTCGGCGCTATCCGCACCTGAACATCGACCTGCTGGCGCTGCCGCGGGCGGTGCGCCTGTCGCGCCACGAGGCGGATATCGTCATTACCCTTGAACGCCCCGAGCGTGGGCCTTTCATCATTACCCGGCTCACCGACTATGCGCTGCGGTTGTACGCTTCTCCGGCGTATCTGGAGGAACACCCGCCGATTCGCAGTCGCGAGGATTTGGTTGAGCACCGCTTCGTCAGTTACGTGGATGATCTGCTCTTCACCAAAGAGTTGCTGTTTCTCGATGGCATCGCCGACGCTCGCTCCATCGGTTTGCGCAGCACCAGCCTGCTGGCGCAGCAGGAAGCGGTGGCGATGGGGGCGGGGATTGCGATCCTGCCGGCGTTTTCCGCCGACGCCGATCCACGGCTGCGACTGCTGCTGCCGGAGGAGGTCAGCTTTACCCGCACCTTCTGGATGCTGATGCCGATCGAGTTCAAGGACCTGGCGCGCATGCGCACGACTTGGGATTACCTGAAGGAAATGGCGCAGCAGAGCCAGGGCCGATTGTTGGGCCAGTAGTTATCGATGATTGACCGCATTGCAGCCACGGCGCCGCTAGAGCGCCGTGAAGTCTGCGCTTTTGCCGCTAGTAGAGGCTGTTAGCGAGCAGCGCATCATCGAGGCGCCGCCCGCTCTATCAGACGCGCGGCGTGGTGCGGCTTTCGTTACCCATGGGGGTGGAGTCCGGCATTTGTACGCTGTCGTCGGTGAAGTCCGAACTGTGCACTTCGGAATCCATCGGCATATGGCTATAGCGCTGGCTCGGCAGCGCCGGCTTGCTTTCCATCTCCGCGAGCATGCGCTTGGCCTCGCAACGACCGCTGATACCACGAGCCAGCGCCATACCGCCCATGGCCAGCTCGGCGATCCCGATCAATCCGCCACGGCGTAGCCCCTTGCCCATCATCACCAGGCCGCCCGCCAGCGACGCGGCGCGCTCCCAGCCGTGGACGTTCTGTGGGGCGGTTTTGTCGAACATTTGCTTGATCATGACGCGGCATCCTCTATGAGCGAGTGGTTTATAGATGACTGCGGCGTGCGGGTAGCGTTCCGGTTGTTCATCGCTCCCAGAGAATGAGCGGCAGCTCCAACGGCACCGCCAGGCCCAGCGCGGGGCTGGGGACGACCCGTGCCGTGTAGTCGGCCTCAGGGCGCTGGGTGCTCAGCTCGGTCCGGTAGGTGGCGTATGAGCCTTCGTGGTGCAGGAGTTGCAACGTGTGGACATTGGCCGGCTCCGCTCCCTGCGATTCGGCGAACAGCTGCACGGCTATCTGCTCCGGTTCGATTCGGCCGAGGTGCAGGCGAGCCTCAATGTGCTGGGCATCGCCCTCGCGCCGCCACTCAAACTGTTCGAAGGCCAGTTCGTGCCAGTAACTGCGCAGGCTGGTGATTCGGCGCAACATCTCGCTGGCCAGCGCAGAACCATCCGCACAGCGCTGCCGGTAGCGGCCGGACAGCGGCAGGTAATAGCGCTCGGTGTATTCACGCACCGTCCGGTCGGCGGAAAAGCGTTCCACCAGAGCACTCATGCTGCGGCGCATGCGTTTCACCCAGGCGGTGGGGATGTCCTGCTGGTCGCGCTGGTAGAAGCAGGGCACGACTTGCTCTTCGAGTAGCCGATACAGCTGTTCGGCGTCCGCGGCATCGTGTTCGGGTTCGTGCTCCAGGCCGTCGCCGACCGCCCAGCCGAGGTCGGCGGCATAGGCTTCGGCCCACCAGCCGTCGAGCTGTGAAAGATTCAGCCCGCCGTTCGCCAGGACCTTCATGCCGCTGGTGCCACTGGCTTCCCACGGGCGGCGGGGAGTATTCAGCCAGACATCCACGCCCTGCACCATGTGCCGGGCAATACGCATGTCGTAGTCCTCGAGAAAAACCACGTGGCCGGCAATATCGGGGCGCGCGGCGAACTGCTGCCATTCGCTGAGCAGCGCCTGGCCGGCGCGATCGGCGGGGTGCGCCTTGCCGGCAACCAGCAGCTGCACCGGGTAATCGCGATGGGTGAGGAGGCGCGCCAGCCGCTCCGGGTCCTGCAGCAGCAGGTTGGGACGCTTGTAGGCGGCGAAGCGCCGGGCAAAGCCGAGCGTCAGCCGTTGCGGATGCAGGCGCGAGCCGGCGAACTCGATCTCCGCAGGCGAGGCGCCGTGCACCGCGAGGCTGCGGGCCAGGTGGCTGCGTACAAAGCTGAGCAGTTCGCCACGGGCATGCTGGCGGATCTGCCACAGCCAGCGGTCATCGACCTGGGCCAGCAGGTCGTCCACGGAAGCCTGGTCGGTGCCGCGCCAGGGGATCTCATCGCCATGCAGCTCATACCAGTGCGCTTCGGCGTCCGGCGATACCCAGGTCGGCTGGTGGATGCCATTGGTGACATGACCGACCGGCACCGACTCGAGCGGCCATCGCGGATAAAGCTCGCGGAAGATGTAGCGGCTGGTGCGGCCATGCAGCTGGCTGACGGCGTTGACCGCCCCGGCCCCGCGCGTTGCCAGGTAGGCCATGTTGAATGGCTCGTGTGGGTCGTGCACATGCTTGCGTCCCATGGCCAGCAGCGCCTGCAGCGGGATGCCCAGTTCGTACTCGGCATAGCGCTCCAGGTATTTGCTCAGCAGCTCCGGCGGAAAGCGGTCGAAGCCGGCTTCGACGGGCGTATGGGTCGTGAACAGATTGCCCGCGCGGGTTGCGTGGAGCGCCACTTCGAAGGACACGCGCTCCCTGGCCATGTAACTGCGGGCGCGTTCCAGGACGGCGAAGGCGGCGTGGCCGTCGTTCAGGTGAAGCACATCGGCCTGCAGCCCGGCGGCTTCGAGCAGCCGCCAGCCGCCGATGCCCAGCACGAGCTCTTGGCGCAGACGCATTTCGTTGTCTCCGCCGTAGAGTTCGCTGGTGATCAGTCGCGCGATGGGCGGGTTGGCAGGGTCGTTGGTGTCCAGCAGTAGCAGGCGGTGGCGGCCGACCCTGGCCTGCCAGCCGCGCAGCCAGATCTGCACGCCGGGCAGCTGGATCGCGAAACGCAATGTTGTTCCGCTGGCGTCGAGCAGCGGCTCGATGGGCATCTGCCGGGTGTCATTGACCGGGTAGAGCGCCTGCTGGCGACCATCCGGGCCGATGCTCTGGCGAAAATAGCCGTGCTGCCAGAGCATGCCTACTGCGGTTATCGGCACGCCGAGGTCGTTGGCGGCCTTGAGCTGGTCGCCGGCGACATTGCCGAGCCCGCCGGAGTAGATCGGCAGCGCCTCGCTGAGCATGTACTCCATGGAGAAATAGGCGACTCGCGCGAGTTGTTCGCTGTAACTCTGGTCACCGTGACTTTGACTGGCGAACCAGGTCGTCCGCTCCAGGCGTGCCTGCTGAGCTTCGACGATGCCCTCCACCAGACGATGGCATTCAGCGCGCTGCAGCAGTGCTTCCAGCTTCTGCAGCGGTACCGTGCTGAGCACAAGGCTGGGATTGCGCGTGAGCTGCCACAGATCGTTATCGATCAGCTGCCACAGGTCATCGTTCTGGCTGGTCCAGCGGATGGACTGGTCAAAGGCGAGCTGGCGCAGGGTTTCCGGGGTGATGGCGGGGCGTTCGGATGCAGGCGTCATGCAGGCTCTCTCGTCTGAACTGGGCGCGCGGTATTTTCCAGCATAGGCCTATCGCCGCGGCTGATGGCCAGCGGCTCAGCGTCGCGGGCCGGCCGGCCGGCCGCAGGTTGCGGTACCTCGCCCGGGGTGACGGGCTCCTTGTCGATGGTTTCCTCGACCTGCTGCTCGTCGTCGCGATCGGCTTCGAGGCCATGTTGTTCTTCAGTGTGCTTGGGGTCGTACTGCAACTCGATGAACACCGGAAAATGGTCGGAGCCGATATCAGGCAGCCGCAGCAGGCGGATGAAGCGGAAATGCGCGCTGTGGAAGAAGTGATCAAGCGGCCAGCGCAGAAACCAGTGATGGGCATGGAAGGTGTTGTACATGCCGCGGCCCACACGCGGATCGAGCAGTCCGCTGATCTTGCGGAACAGGCGCGTGGTGGGCGACCAGGCGACATCGTTGAGGTCGCCGCTGACGATGATCGGGTCATCGCTGTCCTGGATGCTCCTGGCGACCACCAGCACCTCCGCGTCGCGCTCGGTGGATTCCTCGTTCTCGGTCGGGCTGGGCGGTGCCGGATGCAGAAAGTGCATGCGCACCGCGAGCTCGTCGCTGACACGCACCCGGGCATGCATGGAGGGCACGTCGTCCTCCACCAGAAAGCACAGCTCCGGCTCTTCCAGCGGCAGACGTGAAAACACATGCATGCCGTAGAGGTTGTCCAGTGGGCAGCGGATGCTGTGCGGGTATTGCTCGGCGAGTTGCTCGAGCTGCGTTTCCCACCATTGGTCCGATTCGAGGGTCACCAGCACGTCGGGGCGGTACTCGCGAACCAGCGCCAGCAGCCGATCGGACTGCCGATTCGGCCCCAGCACATTGGATGACATCACCCGGATGCGCGGCCCTGCAGCATCTGTCTCCGCCCTGCGCACCTCGTTGCGCCAGGGGCGTGTGTAGGGCACGACCCATGCGAGCTGGTAGACCAGACAGGCGCCGGCCAGGGCAGAGATCAGATAATGCCAGGGCTGGCTGTAGTCGAGCAGCATGCCTTGAGCGACGAGCAGGGCGACCAGCAGCGCGCCGAGCTGCAGGCGTGGAAACTCCCATACGCGCACCCACCAGGCGCGATGCCGCCACAGCGGCAGGAGTGTGACGAGCACAAAGAGTCCCGTGGTGAGCAGCAGTATCCCTTCGATCATGACGTTTCCCGTTATGGCCGATCAGTTCGGCAATCAGGTGTGCACTCCAGATTGGTTCCAGGACCGGGGTATTCGACAGGCAATCAGGCGAAGCGTCGCAAACGAATTCGGATTACGTCCAGTTTTTGCCGGTGCGTGCGCCGAAATCGGCGCCGGGAAGGGCGCCGATGCGGGCGTTGGGGATCACTTTTCGGCCGAAAGCATGCCGCTGGTCAGCGCCGGCAGGTTTTCCGGTCGGCACAGCGTGTTCTGGCCTTGCAGGTAGGGTTGCAGGAGGGGCGCCATGCCCTTGAGTGTCTGCACGGGCAGCGCCGAGGTAAAACGGAAGCTGTCGGCGGCGCGCCCAGGCACATAGGCTGTCAGCGTGCCGAAGTGGTTGGGCCCGAGATAGAAGACGAAGGTGGCTGTGCGGTTCAGCGCCAGCGAGCTGATCAGCCGGCCGCCAGCGCCGACGCTCTGGATGCGGTTGTCACCGGTGCCGGTCTTGCCGCCCATTCGCAAAGCGCTGCCGTCCTGCTGCACGAAACTGCCTTGCAAACGCCGCGCAGTACCGCCTTCGACCACATTGGCTAGCGCATCCTGCAGCGCCCTGGAGACCTCGACCGGCATCACCCGCTTGCCGGTCCCGGCGACCAGGTCCATGCGGGTTTCATAGGGCGTGCCCTGGGCGAAGTGCAGGTTGTCGATGCGCACGCTGGGCAGGCGGACACCATCGTTGAGGATGATGCCCATCAGATCGGCCAGCGCAGCCGGCCGATCACCCGAGCTGCCCAGCGCGGTCGCCAGTGACGGCACAAGGTTGTCGAACGGATAGCCCAGCCGCTGCCAGCGGCGATGAATGTCGGTGAAGGCTTCGACCTCCAGCATGATGCGAATCCGGCTGTCGCGCGCGCTCTTGTGCCGGCTGCGGAACAGCCAGCCGTAGACTTCCTGGCGCTGCGCGCGGCTGTCGGCGACCACTTCGGAGAGCGTCGCCTGCGGGTGGGCGATCAGGTAGCCCAGCAGCCAGAGGTCCAGCGGGTGCGTGCGGGCGATGTAGGCCTGATCGGGCAGGCTATAGGCGCCCGGGCCATAGCGGGTGTAGAGCGCATCCAGCTTCTTGTCGTTGAGATCGGAGTCCGGCAGATGCTGCTTGAGAAAACTGTCGAAGACCGGCCGCTCGGCATCCGGCATCAGGTAGCGATGCACGGCCGCCAGGCGCACGGGTGTCGGCCGCATGCCCTGCAGGAAGGTCTCGATGCGCTGCTCGGCGCTCTTGTTACGGTACTTCTTCCAGAAACGTTGCAGGAACACCGAGCCCTCGCGATCGGCGAAGCGGGTCAGGTATTCCTGGCGGCGCGGGTCCTTGTCGTCCCCCAGCAGTTCGGCACTGTTGATGGTTTCGTAGGTGCTGTAGCTCACCAGATCACGCATCAGCCGTACGAAGGGCAGATTGATCGATTCGCGCAGCGACTCGCGTACGGTGGGGATGCGCCCGTCGTCTTCACGGCGGAAGTTGCCGAAGCGGTGCATGCCGGCGCCGGTGAAGAAGCGTTCGGCGGGGCTGGCCGAGTAGCGCCGATCCAGCGCGGCGTCGAGCATGCGCGCCAGGCTGCGGTCGCTGTGCGTGGCCAGGTAATCGATGGCCCAGCGGCTTAGATTGGCCTTGGTGTCGATCTTGCGTAGCTCGCTTGGGGTGAGATCCGAGTAGCGCTGGTGCAGCTCGGCGATAACCTCAAGATAGGTGGTCAGCATGCGCAGCTTGGCGGTTGAACCCAGCTCCAGCTTGCTGCCCTCATTGATGTCGAACGGCTGGTTGGTGTTGTCGGTTTGCACCCGCACCTGGAAGCCTTCCTCGCCGCGCTCGAACAGCGTGAAGCTGTAACGCACGGCGGCGGTTTTCTCCGGGGACAGCATGCGATCGCCGAACAGCCCGACCGATTCGGCGAAAGCGGGATCGGCCAGGCGCACCAGGTACTCGCTGATCTGTGCCTGCAGATCACCCTGCAGCGGCGTGCTGGCGGTGAGGTCCAGGCGATCCAGGTCGTACAGCGGCAAGCCGAGCAGCCCGGCCAGACGCATGCGCGCGACGGTGATGCCCTTGGTGGCTTCCACCTGACGGATCGCCGAGTCGCGACTCGGGCTTTGTCCGAGGATGCGCTGGCCCAGCGCTGCGTCGCGCAGGCCGGCATCGATGATGCCGCCGTTGGCCAGCAGGCGGATGTGACTGTCGGTCAGCGTTGCCATTTCCTCGCGACCGGCACCCAGGTAGTACGACGGACGCCGCTGTGCGATCAGCAGCGACAGCACCTGACGCAGCGCCAGACCGCGCGCCTGCGCATCGACTTCGTCGGCGCTGCGTGGGTCGAGCAGGCGATTGACTTCACGGAAGTCGGCGCCGAACCACAGTCGCAAGCCATCGGCGATGCCATGCACTTCACCGTGTCCGGGCGCCGCCGAGAGCGGCACGCTGTTGAGGTAGTCGCGCACGATGCGCTGGCGGGTGGCCAGGGTTTGCGGGCCCTCGCGATAGGTACGCACGCTGGCGGAGATCATCTGCCGGATCTTTTCCTGCGGATCGCCGGTGCGGCCTTCGGGCGAATGCCGATACTTCTCGACCTGGGTGGCCAGGGTGCTGCCGCCGGCGGCCTGGCCGCTGAGGCCAAGGCGCTTCTCCAGCTGGCTGATCGCCGCCTTGGTGAAGCGCGGCCAGTCCACCGCCGGGTTGGCGTGGGGGCGGCTGGCGTCCAGCAGGCCACGGTCCTCGATGAACAACAGGCTCATCACCACCAGCGGTGGGATATCCTCGAAGCGCTCGTAATACTGACGTGGATAGCTGTTGGTGTAGATCGGCACGCCGCGGCAGTCGTTGATGGTCAACCCGGCCTGGGAATCCTCGGGGTAGGGCGGAAAGAATCCGCGGTGGGTGTAATCCAGCAGTGCCCGCGAGAAGCGTGCCTGCTCCTCGATTCTGAAGTTGCGCTGTGACAGCTGTTGAATGAAGCGCGGCAGATCGACGTAGCCCAGGCGGCGGTCGAACGGACCGTCCTCGGGGAACTGAATGCGTGGGCTCGGCCCGGGTTTGACCGCGTAATCCAGATCGGCCGCATAGCGGCTTAACCAGTGCGATTGCCACCGGGCGCTGTCCAGCTCCTGCCAACCGAGATAGCCACCGCCTGCCAGCAGCGAAATGCCGACGAGCAGCGCCAATCGGCGTGCTGTCTTGCGACGGCCTTTAGCTAATGTGCGGGATGATTTGGGGGAAGGGGCGCGCTTGTTACGCCCATCCTGGGATGTATTGTCGGACCGCCATACTGCGCCCATGTGTGCCTGGCTTCCTAGCAGTGCTCTACGGCAAGCATAGTTCGCCCGCACGGCTTAAGCGATGGCGGTTTGACGAACGGAGCGGCTCAAGCACGAGCCTTGAAGCGGAGGCGGTGGGGCGCTTGGTGAGTTGCTCGTCGTAGCTGTGGACCGCTACTGTGAGACGTGCATCGTTCGGGGCTTGGGAGTAGTAATGAAGGGCAATAACGATTGGATACGGCGCCCTGACGAGCCTGGCCCCCTTGAGCGGCTTGAGGCCTACTTCAGTGGCTACGGTTACGCTCCCCACAGGCATGACACTTATGCGATCGGCTGTACGCTCGCCGGCGTGCACCGTTTCAACTACCGCAAGAGCGCCCGCTACAGTCTCCCTGGAAATACCTTCGTGGTGTATCCCGACGAGTTGCACGACGGCGAGGCGGGGAGCGAGGCGGGTTTTCGGTACCGGATAATCTATATCCAGCCTGCGATGCTGCAGGGGCCGCTCGGTGGGCAGCCATTGCCTTTCATCAATGACGGGATATCCCGTGATCCACGCTTGCGGCGTGTCGTCTGGGCGCTGCTGTCTTGCCTGGACAACCCGATAGAAGAGTTGGAGCAGCAGGATGCGCTGTTTGACCTGGCCCAGGTCATGTCCGTCGTAGCCGGGAAAAGAGTCAATCGACGACGAGCCGACTTCCGCGCCGCCGAACTGGCTCGGGAGTACATGCACCATCATCTGGATGGAGCTCTCAGCCTTGACGAACTCGAGCGGGTTTCCGGCCGGGATCGCTGGAACCTGTCGCGCGATTTTCGCGCCCTGTATGGCACCAGCCCATACCGCTACCTGACGTTACGTCGCCTAGATCATGTTCGGCGGTTGCTTTCGAACGGGATATCAGTGGCCGACGCGGCACTCGTTTCGGGGTTTAACGACCAGAGCCACATGAGTCGCCACTTCAAACAAGCCTATGGACTTACCCCTGCACACTGGGCACGGCTGATGCGGCTGAGCTGAAGTCAGCGCGCGGTTGCACGATCGTACAAGAATCCTTCGGCGGCACTACTCACACTTCGCAGGGCATGTCATCGCGCAGCTCGGAGTGGAGTAATTGTCAGAAATAGTAGAGAACGCGGACCCGGCGGCGCCGCTCGTAACCGGCAGCGCTTTGAAACAGGCCCTTCCGGCGGCATTGTCGGTCATGCCGGTTGCCATGCTGTTCGGCGTGCTTGCCGCACGGTCCGGCTGGTCGGTACTGGATGTTTTGCTGCTCGGCTTGCTAGGTTTCACTGGCAGCGGGCAGTTTGCAGCATTGCCGCTGTCCGAAAGTGGCACGGGGTTCTTTACGCTGCTGCTTGTAACTGCATCGATCAATTGTCGTTACCTGCCGATGGCGATCTCGACTATAGGACGGATGCCTCGATCTGCATTCGCGCGCGCCTGCAGTGCGCACATGCTAGGCGACGAAGCCTATGCCTGTGAACGGGACGACGAGCCGATCAACCGGATGCTGCAGATACGCAGCGCGATATTTCTAACCTGGGTACTGGCAGGAGCCTTTGGCGCTGTGATCGGTGGGGTTCTGCCTGAAGATTGGCTCAGCAACGATTTCAACCTCGGATTTCCGGCGAGCGCTGTGTTGTTTTACCTCGCCTTGTCGCAGCTGAAGGCACGGCGAGCGCACATTCGGCGCCATCAGGTCGCCGGGGCAGCTTTGATCTTTCTTTGTGCCGCAGCTTCCCTCGGACTGATCCTGACGCTTGGTCCTGTGTACTTCTGGATCCCCGGCGTATTACTCGTAGCCTTGCTATTGAACGGAGTCAGAGCATGAACGGGGCGGTCCTGATTGCCACCGCCGCGCTGCTGATCACCAGCTTGTTGGTCAGAGTCGTGCCAGTATTCGTCAGCATGCCGCTCGGCGCGGGCGGTCTACGCATCGTCGGGCAGATCCTGCCGACCGCGGTGTTCATCAATCTCGCAGTCTACGTCGCATACAGCGAAATCAGCGCTGCACCGGCTGCTGCTGCGACGTCACTATTGGGTGTCGCTCTGCTCGCCATCAGCGGCCGAGTCGGTCTGGTTGGCAGCATGCTGGTCGGTGCAGCGCTCTACTACACAGCGGGAGCCCTCATCGGCTGATCGAGTCAGAACCAACGATCGTTACGCTTACGGCCGCGGGTGAGCATTGGCAGGATCAGGCCCACCAGCAGCCCAGCACCGGCGATGCTGCCGCCATAGACCATGTACTGCATGAGCACCTGCTTGTTTTCGTCGCCGAGCCGCGCCTGGGTCGTACGCAGTTCGGACTGTGCTTCGGTCAGCTCCGCCTCGAGGGCGATGCGGCGGGCGTCGAGTTCGTCGATCAGGGCTTTGCGCGAGTCCAGGGTTTCCTGCATGCCTTGCACACGCACCTGCCAGCTTTCGTCGATGGTCTTGAGTTCCTCGCTCAGTTCTGCGACTTGCTGTTCGAGCTGCGGCAGGCGCTCGGCCTGGCCGGGAACGTCCTGCAGTTCCTTGCTGGGAATCCAGACGTTGCTGCCGGACTCCGAGCGTACCTGGCTGTAATCGCCCTGGGTGCTGATCAGCTCGACCTTCTGCCCTGAGGTCAGCGTGCCGACGATGCGATAGCCGTCGGTGGGGCCGCTGCGCACGTAGGTGTTCAGGCTGTCGCTGACCCAGCGCGCGTTATCGGACGATTCCTGGGCATCCACAGGCCCTGCAATGAGCAGGGCGCCGAACAGACTGGCGCCGATGACTTGGCGCGGCTGGGAAAAGCTGAACCGGGAGAGCAAGGCAAAAAGATGAAGAGATATGGACATGAAAAATTCGCGTTATTGGAAGAATAGGACCCAAGCGTGAGGGTAGTGAGGTCGGCTTGTCTGGCGCGCGAGACGCAGGCTCGGAGGCAGCGAGAAGCACGCTGAACGTGGCCGGAGTCGGTGGCAGCCACGGGCCGGAGGCCGACGTGCAAACGGCACGAAAACGCAGGCGCTCCGTAGGGTGCATCAGCTGACTGACAGTCCCTCCTGGCAAAAGTTCAGGCACTTTTTGTCGGATTGATGACTGCGTGATGAAGGGCGGCATACTCTGTGACCGTAGTCGTTGCATGCCGCAGGTGGTTCGAAACAGAGAGTGTGATACCGGGCCGGTCTCTATGCCGGCATGGCTATGAGAGCTTCGGCGCGGCGGGCCTGCTCCAGCGTGACTCCTGTTCGCTGATGCAGGCCCACCGTCAGTTTATTTCGATTGCTGTTGAGCGAGACCGAGCTGCTTCTGCCGTGCGCGCCGGGCCATCATGTTCAGCATCTCGACTCCGGCGGAGAACGCCATGGCGGCATACACGTAGCCCTTTGGTACGTGGGCACCGAAGCCCTCGGCGATGAGGGTCATGCCGATCATCAGCAGGAAGCCGAGCGCGAGCATCACGACGGTCGGGTTCTCGTTGATGAATTTGGCCAGGGGGTTCGCCGCCAGGAGCATCACGGTTACCGCGACGACCACGGCAATGACCATGATCGCGACATGATCGGTCATACCCACCGCAGTGATGATGCTGTCCACCGAGAACACCAGGTCGAGCAGCAATATCTGCGCAATCGCGGCGCTGAAGCCCATCGTGACGGCATTGTCGAGCTGCTTGCCTTCGAACATGTCGCCGCCGGGTGTCGGGTCGACACTGTGGTGAATCTCCTTGGTGGCCTTCCAGAGCAGGAACAGGCCGCCGGCGATCAGAATCATGTCCTTCCAGGAAAACGCATTGCCGAACAGTTCGATGACCGGCTCGGTGAGCTGAACGATCCAGGCCACCGTGCCGAGCAGGCCTAGTCTCAGGACCAGCGCCAGGCTGATGCCGATGCGCCTCGCGCGCTCACGCTGATGTTCCGGAAGCTTGTTCGTCAGAATCGAAATGAAGATCAGGTTGTCGATGCCGAGAACCACCTCCATGGCGATCAAGGTTGCCAGGGCAACCCAGGTGGTGGGTTCGGAGAAGAGCTGGATAAGCGATTCCATATGGATCTCTAGCGTGAGTGACGACGATCCCGCGTCTGGCGGGTGCGCGAGCATAGCTGCAAGGCAATCCGTAATAGAGCCCGCATTTTGGACCGCTTTGTATCAAATCGATTCAGTGCTCGACGGCGACCGCCGCGCGTGCGGTGCCCATCTGGGCAGAGCAGGGTCCTGGCGGAAATGATGCACCTGGGGCGCCACAGTTCGGCGAGCCAGGCCGCTTGATTTCGTGCAACCGCCTGGGCAGCTGCAAGTGCAAAGCCTGGCGGTTTCTGCTTTTATGACCTGCAGCACGCTGCGGGATTACCGCCCGCCCATTCATCACGATGCATAGTGGAAATAGCTCTGGAAAATCTGACCCGAGAGGAGCTGGTGGCTGAGGTGGCGCGCCTGCGCACGGTTCTGGACCGGGCTGGAATCGATCCGGATCCGGCCCTATCTCAAGTTCACCGTGATAGTCAGCCCGCCCGCGAGCAGCATCGTCAGCGCCCGACACCCGCACAGTTGGGTGCCTCCAAACATCTCCCCGAAACGCTGCATGCCGGCCTTCTGGCACTGGCTGGCAGCGAGGCACGACAGCGCGCGATATTCGAGAGCGCGATCGACTTCGCCATCATCCTGACCGACACCGCTGGCATCATCACCGACTGGAACGCCGGCGCCGAGCAGGTAATGGGCTGGACCGCAGAGGAGATGCGCGGGAAAAGCGCCGAGCGGTTCTTCACGCCAGCCGATCGGGCCTGCGACTGGCTCGGCGAAGAGATGCAGAGCGCGCTACGCGAGGGCCGCGCTCTGGACGAGCGCTGGCACCTGCGCAAGGACGGTCAGCAGTTCTGGGCTGCGGGCGAACTCTCGCCGATCCATGACGAAAACGGTGCACACCTCGGCTTCATGAAAATCCTGCGTGACCGCACCAGCGAGCATCTTGCGGGCCTCGCCATGGAAGATACCCAGGTGCGCTATCGGCTGGCCGCGAAGGCGACCAACGATGCGGTCTGGGATTGGGATCTGCTCAACAATCACGTGTTGTGGAATGACGCGCTGGAGCAGGCGTACGGCCATCCGCTGGCAAACGTCGACAGCTCCGGTGATTGGTGGCTGGCGCATATCCATCCGGATGACCGTGCACGTATTCATCGGTCTATTCATGCGGTCATCGATGGCAGCGAGGTGACCTGGACCGACGAGTACCGCTTTCGCCGTCTGGATGGCTCCTACGCGGATATCCTAGACCGCGGTCATGTGATTCGTGACGTTCACGGCCAGGCCGTGCGGATGATTGGCGCGATGCTCGACCTGACGCGCATGCGCGCTGCCGAGGCGGCCTTGCGCCAGAGTGAGGAACGCTTCAGCACCATTCTGGAGACCATCGAGGCGGCATTCGCCATCGTTCAGGTCAAGTTCGACGCCGACGACAATCCCGTGGATTACTGCTTCCTCGAGGCCAATCCTGCGTTCGAGCGCCAGGCCGGCGTAGACCTGCGCGGCAAATGGGTCACCGAGTTCGCGCCGGATCTCGAGCAATTCTGGTTCGAAATTTACGGCCACGTCGCCAAGACCGGTGAGCCTACCAACTTCGAGAATTATGCCGAGGCGTTCGAACGCTGGTTCGACGTTCGCGCCGTCCGCGTCGGCGATCCCGCCGAGCGGCGAATCGCCATCCTCTTCAACGACGTAACCGAACGAAGAAACGCCGAAGAACGCCTGCGCATCAGCGAAGCTCTTGCGCGGGAGAATGTTCAGCGCGTCCAGCTGGCGCTCGAGGCGGGCGCGATCATCGGTACCTGGAACTGGCATCTGCCAACCGACCGCTTTACCGTGGATGAGGGGTTTGCGAGCGCCTTCGGCCTCGATCCCACCCTTGCTCGTGACGGGCTTAGCCTCGAGCAGATCATCGCAACGGTGCACCCTGAGGACCGGGACGGACTGATTGCAGCGATCGAAGAAGTCATCGCCCGCGGTGGTGCCTATGCGCACCAGTACCGTGTGCGCCGCGCTGATGGAAGGTTCTACTGGCTTGAGGCCAACGGGCGCGTCGATCATGCCGAGGACGGAACGCCGTTGAGCTTTCCCGGCGTCTTGATCGACGTCGAGGACCGGCGCTCCATGGAGGCGGAGCGGGATCGCGCCACCGCTGCGCTGCGCGCACTCAACGACACGCTGGAGCAGCGCGTGGCCGAGCGGACGGCAGAGCTGATCCAGGCCGAGGAGAAGCTGCGTCAGTCGCAGAAGATGGAAGCGGTCGGCCAGCTGACTGGCGGTCTTGCCCATGACTTCAACAACCTGCTGGCCGGTATCAGCGGCGCGCTGGAACTGATGAACGTGCGGATTTCCCAGGGGCGGCTGGACGACATCGATAAGTACATGTCGGCCGCGCAGGGCGCCGCCAGGCGTGCCGCGGCGCTGACTCATCGGCTGCTCGCCTTCTCCCGCCGTCAGACCCTCGACCCGCGGCCGGTGGACGTCAACATGCTGATGGACGGCATGATCGAGCTGATCCAGCGCACGGTTGGGCCGAGCATCCTCCTCGAAACCATAAGCGCGCCTGACCTCTGGCCGGCGTCGGTCGATGCCAGTCAGCTGGAGAACGCGATCCTCAATCTCTGCATCAACTCGCGCGACGCGATGCCGGATGGCGGGCGAATCACCATCGAGACCGCCAACCGCGTGCTCGACCCGGAGATGGCGCAGGCCTATGACCTGCCCGCCGGCGACTATCTGTCGCTGTCCGTCACCGACACAGGGACCGGCATGACGCCCAGCGTGATTGCAAAAGCGTTCGACCCGTTCTTCACCACCAAACCGATTGGCGAAGGCACCGGGTTGGGGCTTTCGATGATCTACGGATTCGCCAAACAGTCCGGCGGGCAGGTGCGTATCGATTCCGATGTCGGTCGCGGAACCTCGATGTGCATCTACCTGCCGCGTTATCACGGCAATGCCGGGACCGGCACCTTGGCGCAAAGCAACCCCGCGACAGCGCTTGCGGGCGCCTGCGGCACGATTCTGATCGTCGACGACGAGCCGACCGTGCGCCTGCTGCTGATGGATGTGCTGGGCGATCTCGGCTACACGCTGATCGAAGCATCGGACAGCGTGGCCGGGCTGAAGCTGCTGCAGTCGGATGTGAGCATCGACCTGCTGATCACCGATGTCGGCTTGCCCGGTGGGATGAACGGCCGGCAGATGGCCGATGCCGGTCGCCAGGTGCGCCCCGGTCTGAAGATGCTGTTCATCACTGGTTATGCCGAGAGCGCCGCGTTGGGTAACAGCTCACTCGGTGCCGGTATGCAGGTGCTGACCAAGCCATTCTCGATAGATGTGCTCGCTACCCGGGTGCTCGAGATGATGAAAGACTAGGCGCTTGAATCGCGTTCTCTTTTTCACCTCGCTAGTTGAAGTATCCGGGCAATGCGCCTAGCCTCTCGCCCTGCTTTCAGGACCGCCGATTCCGGCGGTTCTCACTCTTCGGATCCGTCAGTGTGGGTCGAATGAAATCACTGCTGCACCCAGGCAGGGTTGTCTCGCTCGTTTTTCTCTTCGCCATTCTCTGCGGTACAGCGTTGCTGTCATTGCCCGCTGCCCAAGCCCAGGGTGAGTCGGCGCCGTGGATCACTGCCTTCTTTACCGCCGTGTCAGCGGTCAGCGTCACCGGGCTGGTGGTGGTCGACACCGGCACCTATTGGTCGACCTTCGGCCAGGTGGTAATCATGCTGCTGTTCCAGCTCGGCGGTTTCGGCATGATGACCCTGGCCACACTGCTCGGGTTGCTGGTCAACCGCTCGTTTCACCTGCGAACCAAGCTGATCGCCCAGGCCGAATCCCACGTGCTGGGGCTGGGTGACATCACCAGCGTGGCGAAGCTCGTTCTGGTGGTGACGCTGGTGATGGAGCTGGCGGTGATGCTGCTGCTCACCCTGCGCTTGCACCTGACATACGACCTCGCCTGGGGCGATGCAGCCTGGAGCGGGCTGTTCCACGCGGTGTCGGCGTTCAACAACGCCGGGTTCTCGATTCACGGCGACGGCCTGGTCCGCTATGCCACCGATGCGCTGGTCCTGACACCGGTGATGAGCGCCATCGTGATCGGCGGGATAGGCTTTCCGGTGCTCTACGATCTGCGCAGCAAGTGGACCGATCCGCGGCATTGGTCGCTGCACACCAAGCTGACGCTGTCCGGGACTGGGGTATTGCTGGCAGGCGGCTTCCTGGCCGTGTTGCTGTTCGAGTGGTCCAACCCGGGCACGCTCGGCCCGATGGCCTGGGCGGACAAGATGCTCTCGGCGGCCTTCGTTTCCGTCTCGGCGCGTACAGCCGGCTTCAATGCCATCGACATCGGCGCGCTGACCCACGAGAGCTGGGCGCTGCACTATTTTCTGATGTTCATTGGCGGTGGCAGTGCCGGTACCGCGGGCGGGGTCAAGGTCGGAACAGTGGCCATCCTGGCGCTGATGGTGATCGCCGAGATTCGCGGCCGGCCCGATGTCGAGGTGTTCGGCCGTCGGGTCGGCAGTTCCGTGCAGCGCCAGGCCATTACCGTGCTCGTGCTGGGCAGCGCGCTGGTGGTGCTGGGTACGCTGGTCATCCTGCGCGACACCGATATCCCGACCGATCAGGTCATCTTCGAAGTCATTTCGGCATTCGGCACGGTCGGCCTGTCCACCGGCATTACCGCGGACCTGCCGGAAACCAGTCAGCTCATGCTGACCCTACTGATGTATGTCGGTCGGGTCGGCACCATCACGCTGGCCGCTTCCCTCGCACTGGGCGAGCACCGCATGCCATACCGCTATCCGGAGGAACACCCAATTGTTGGCTAAATTGTTGTTTTCAGAGCAGTTTTCGTTCTCTAAAGGCGACAGCGTGGTGGTCATCGGGCTGGGGCGGTTCGGCAGTTCGGTGGCGCGCTCATTGACGCGTCTGGGCCATGATGTGATGGGTATCGATCAGGCGGCGGAGCCCGTGCATGCCTGGGCCGACCTGCTGACCCATGCGGTGCAGGCCGATTCCACCAATGTCATGGCGCTGCGGCAGCTCGGCGTCGCCGATTTTCCCCACGCGATCGTCGGCATCGGCTCCGACATGGCGGCAAGCCTGATGACCATCATGGCGCTGACCGAGCTGGGCATCAAAGACATCTGGGTCAAGGCGCTGACGGCCGAGCACGGGCAGATCGCGACGCGGATCGGCGCGCACCATGTGGTCTATCCCGAGGCGGACATGGGCGAGCGGGTCGCCCATCTGATCTCCGGGCGGATGGTGGATTTCATCGAGTTCGACGACGGTTTCGCCATCGCCAAGATCCATGCGCCGGAACGCGTTCATAACGCGACGCTCGCCGCCGCCGGGGTGCGCGAGAAGTTCGGCGTGACCGTCGTGGGCCTCAAGCGCGCCAATGAGGATTTTCAGCATGCGACGCCCAGCACCCAGGTGCTGCCGGGTGATCTGCTGATCGTTTCGGGCCCGACCCATGACATCCAGCGTTTCGCCGGCCAGGGGCGCAAGCGAAGCTGAGGCCTGGGGCTACGCGCTCCTTTAGTGCGGCAGCCGAGAGGCGACTACGCTTCTCGGGCGGTCGAGCCTGCGATTCAGTGATCGATAGCCTGGGCTCGCTGCTTCCTTCGTTGAATTAGAGGACGCCGAACGTGAACTCATTAACCGGTGGCTGCCTGTGCGGCAACGTGCGGATCATGACGGTGGGGCAGCCTTATCGCGTCGGGATCTGCCACTGCCTGGACTGCCGCAAGCATCATGGTGCTTTGTTCTACGCAGCTGCGGTGTTCCCGCAGGATGCGGTAACCGTCGAGGGCGATACGGCCGAATATGCCGGACGGCATTTCTGCCCGCGCTGTGGCTCGTCGGCTTTTTCCCGCCTCGCCGATGAAATCGAGGTGCATCTCGGCGCCCTGGATGCACCCGACCAACTGAGGCCGACCTACGAATGCTGGACCGTGCGCCGCGAAGGCTGGTTGCCAGCGTTTCCGCTCAACCGGCGCTACCAGCACGATCGCGACGACTCCAGCCGCTTCGAATGAGCGTCATTGCCCGCTGGCGATCAGCGGCTGCTCGGTCTTTTGCGTGTTCGGCAGCACGCGAATCGCGATGAATTTCGAAGTCGGCGTGTGGCTGCGCTCGCCAAAGCTCTCCAGCGGCACCAGCGGGTTGGTTTCCGGGTAGTAGGCGGCGGCCTGGCCGGGCGGGGTGTCGTAGGCGAGCAGGGTGAAACCGCGCACGCGGCGCTCGATGCCGTCGTCCCACAGCGATAGCAGATCGACCTGCTGGCCGGCTTCCAGACCCAGTCGCTGGATGTCGGCGGGATTGACGAACACCACATCGCGCATGCCTTTTACCCCACGATAGCGATCATCCAGACCATAGAGCGTGGTGTTGTACTGATCGTGGGAGCGCAACGTCTGCAGGATCAGGTCGGCCTCCACGCCGCCGTGGCGGGCCTGCTCGGGTAGCAGATCGGCCGGCAGCGGGTGCGCCTTGAATTCGGCGCGACCGCTGGCTGTGTTCCATTCGCGCCGGGCAGCGGCATTGCCCAGGTAGAAGCCACCAGGACGGTGCAAGCGGTGGTCGAAGCCGGTGAAACCGGGAATGGTCGCCGCGATCAGCTCGCGGATACGGGCGTAGTCCTCCACCAGCCAGAGCCAGTCCACCGGGCGCTTGCCCAGCGTGGCGGCGGCGATGCCCGCGAGGATGGCCGGCTCCGAGCGCATCTCGGCGGACGCGGGCTCGAGCTGGCCGCGGGAGGCGTGGATCATGCTGAACGAGTCTTCCACGGTGACTGCTTGCGGGCCGCAGGCCTGGCGGTCGATATCGGTGCGACCGAGACACGGCAGGATCAGCGCGTCGCGGCCCATGGTCAGGTGGCTGCGGTTGAGCTTGGTGCTGATCTGCACGGTCAGCGCGCAGTTGCGCAACGCCTGCTGGGTGCGCGGGGTGTCCGGCGTGGCCTGGGCGAAGTTACCGCCCAGACCGATGAACACCTTGACCTGCCCGGCGAGCATGGCCTGGATGCATTCCACGGTGTTGTAGCCGGGCTGGCACGGCATCGGCAGGTCGAAATGATGCTCCAGCGCATCCAGTAGCGCGGCCGGTGGCCGTTCGTTGATGCCCATGGTGCGGTCGCCCTGTACGTTGCTGTGGCCGCGCACCGGGCAGGCGCCGGCGCCGGGCTTGCCGAGGTTGCCGCGCAACAGCAGCAGGTTGGCGATTTCCTGGATGGTCGCCACCGAGTGACGGTGCTGGGTGATGCCCATCGCCCAGCAGACGATGGCCTTTTCGGCGTTGCGGTAGATCGCGGCCGCGTGGCGAATGGTTTCGCGGCCGAGCCCCGACTGCTGCTCGATCAGCGCCCAGGGCGTGGCTTCGACCTCGGCCAGATAGGCGTCCAGTCCGTGGCTGTGCTCAGCCAGAAACGCGTGATCGAACACCGCCGGCGCGCCGCTGCCCTGGGCTTCCTGCTCCCATTGCAGCAGGTACTTGGCGATGCCGCGCAGCACCGCGAGATCGCCACCGAGATTGGGCCGCAAGTAGGCGCTGTGAGTCGGCGCGTCCTGGTTGGCGAGCATCTCGATGGGCTTCTGCGGGTGCTGGAAGCGTTCCAGCCCGCGCTCGCGCAATGGATTGAAGCAGACCACCTGAGCGCCGCGCTCCACAGCCTGACGCAATGGTTCGAGCATGCGCGGATGGTTGGTGCCGGGGTTCTGGCCGAGGACGAAGATCGCATCGGCGTGATCGAAATCCTCCAGCGTCACCGTGCCCTTGCCGACGCCGATGGATTCGGTCAGGGCGACGCCGCTGGCCTCGTGGCACATGTTCGAGCAGTCGGGAAAATTGTTGGTGCCGAAGCTGCGACCGAACAGCTGGTAGAGATAAGCCGCTTCGTTGCTGGCCCGGCCGGACGTGTAGAAGGCTGCCTGGTGCGGGCTGTCCAGGCCGTTCAGGTGATGGGCGATCAGCGCAAAGGCATCGTCCCAGCTGATCGGCAGGTAGCGGTCGCTGGCGGCGTCGTAACGGACCGGTTCACTCAGGCGACCTTGGTATTCGAGCCAGTAATCGCTCTGCTGGCGTAACTGGCTGACGCTGTGGCGGGCGAAGAAGGCGGCATCCACGCGGCGGCGCGTGGCTTCCCAGTTCACTGCCTTGGCGCCGTTTTCGCAGAACTTCACCGCACCGGCCTCCGGCGAATCACCCCAGGCGCAGCCGGGGCAGTCGAAGCCGCCGTTCTGGTTGGTGCGCAGCATGGCGCGGATGTTCTTCAGCGCGTTGCCACTGCCGAGCCAGGCGCTGGCCACGCTGCGCAGCGCGCCCCAGCCGCCTGCCGGGCCGGCGTAGGGCTGGAAACGGGTGGCGGGATGGAAGCGGGACGTGCGGCTCATGGTTGGCATCCGTTCTGTTCGGGCAGCGCAGGTGCCGGGCTGTAGACCCGTGGCGCGCTGTGGTGGGGCAGGTGAATGAGGTTGAGGTGATGCCGACGCGCCCACTCGACGGTCAGGTGGGTCGGCGCGGACAGGCTGACCAGCGTGCCGATGCCGGCGCGCACGGCCTTGTGGATCAGCTCCAGGCTGCAGCGGCTGGTGACCACGACGAAGCCTTCGCTCGGCGTACGGCGCTGCAGCGTCAGCGCACCGATCAGCTTGTCCAGGGCGTTGTGCCGGCCGATGTCCTCGCGGCACAGGGCGATCTCTCCGTTGCCGTCGACATACAGCGCTGCGTGCAGTGCGCCGCTGTCGCGGGCCAGCAGCTGGGCGTTGGCGATGCGCTGGCGCAGATCGTGGAAATGCCCTTCGGGCGGCAGATCGATTGGCGAAAGTGGTACGAGCTGCGGTAATGCCTGCTCCAGCGCCTGCACACCGCACAGGCCACAACCGCTGTGGCCGGTCAATTGCCGCCGTTGCTGCTTGATGTGCCAGAACGCCCGCGGGCTCACCTGAACTTCGGCATGCTGCGCGCTGCCATCGCCCCGCAAGCGCAGATCGCGTAGATCATCGATGCGCTCGATCAAGCCGGCGCTCAGGCTGAAGCCGATAACGAAGTCTTCCAGGTCCAGCGGCGTCACCATCATCACGGCCTGATTGAGGCCGTTGTAGCTGATGGCCAAGGCGCATTCGTCAGCCAATGGGGCCGCGCCGAGATCCGGAGCATTGGCGCTTGGGGCGTTGAGGGTGGCGTATTGCATGGCGATGGCCTGCGACAGGTCGACGCAGGGAGCCTAGGAGCGCAGGAAGTGATCGTCCAATCGCTATGTTCGATAGGGTGATCGAGCGTATCGATCGCCCGTCAGGGGATGGCAGGTCTTTGCCGCTGCAACAGCTCGCGCGCTTCGTTGAAACAGGCTTCGCCCAGCGCGGATCGCGGTGAGCCGCGACGCAGGATCAGCCCCAGCGGCGCGAGGGTACTGGCGTTGTCGATGGGCGTCAGGGTCAGTCGGCTGTCCAGTGCTTCGAGGCCGCTATCCAGCGGCATGATTGCGCAACACAGTCCGGCGCCTACGGCCTGCAGCAGATGATGCACGGCATCGGTCTGCAGTCGCGGTGCCAGGCTCAGGCCACGGCTACGCAGTGCGTGGTCGATGGACTGGCGAAAGTGCATGCCTCCGGTCAAAAGACCTAGCGGAAGATCGGCGAGGGCTTCCCAGCGCAGCGATGGCGCGTCGAAGCGAAAATGGCGCTCGTCATGCAACAGCCCCATGCGGGTTCCGCCGAGCGGCAGGCTGGTGAAGTGCGTGTCATCCAGCCGCTCCAGGTAGGACAGGCCGAGGTCCAGCAGATTGCGATTGAGCCGTTCGAGAATCTGATCGCTGCTGAGTGCGAACAACTCGAAGCGCAGATTCGGGTGGCGCTCGCCGAAGGCCTGCACCAATTGCATCGGGTCGAAACCGGCCAGCGGCACCAGGCCCAGGCGCAAGGTGCCGACCAGCTGGCCACGGCAGGAGGCGGCTTCGGCCAGCAGGCCGTCCTGTGCGGCGAGCAGGCTGCGCGCCCAGGCCAGGATGCGTTCGCCTTCGGGGGTGAAGCCTTCGAAGCGCTGGCTGCGGATTACCAGTTGCAGGCCGAGTTCGTCTTCGAGGCCGCGCAGGCGCATCGACAGCGTCGGCTGGGTGACATGGCAGCGCGCCGCCGCCTGACCAAAATGACGTGTTTCATCCAGCGCCACGAGAAACTTCAGCTGCTTGATATCCATGCCCGCTCGCCTCGAAGGTAATGCGGACGGCACCTTAGCACGCCGTCAGGGGGCGTCGAACAGCGGCTGCAGCCCGCTGGGCACCACGCCGGTCCAGCGTTTGAAGGCGCGGCGGAAGTTGGTGGTGTCGTTGAAGCCGAGGTGCCGCGCCACGGCCTCATTGCCGAGGCCGCGGGCCTGATAGAGGTAGAGCGCAACGTGCGTGCGCACCAGATCGAGCTGTTCCTGGAAGTGCGTGCCGTGCTTGGCCAGCTTGCGCTTGAGCGTCGCCGGGCTCATGGCGAACGCCAGCGCGACGCGCTCCAGGTTCAGCGGCTCGCGGATGTTGTCATGCAGGTATTGGTAGAACGCATCGAGAAACGCACAGGGGCCTTCCAGCGCATTGATCTGCTGCTGGCTGGCCTGCTGCGCGACCTGACCTACCGTGGCCGAAGCATCCGGCCAGGGCTGATGCAGGTACTCGCGAGGCAGGCTGAGCAGGGTCAGGTGGCGGTCGAACTGCAGCGCGTCACCCAGGTGCACCCAGTACTGCTCGACATGGCGCGGCTGCGGGTAGCCGAACTGGAAGCGCCACGGCAGGCGCAGACCGCTGCCGCGCTTGCACAGCGCG
This sequence comes from Stutzerimonas kunmingensis, assembly GCF_002929225.1. Taxonomy (GTDB): domain Bacteria; phylum Pseudomonadota; class Gammaproteobacteria; order Pseudomonadales; family Pseudomonadaceae; genus Stutzerimonas. The sequence continues at coordinate 188,165 of NZ_PISM01000014.1, forward strand.
ACGATGGCGGTCAGGTGCGCTTCGATGAGAAACCGTTGGTGGCGGCCGGCGCTGCCGTTGTCCAGCCAGTAGATGTGCAGCTGCTGCTCGTCCAGCAGCAGCCTTGGCGCCAGCAGCGGGCAGAGCAGGGCGCGGAACTGGCTAAGCCGCTCCAGCGCCTGTTCGAGGTTGCCGGCGTTGGCCAAGGCAAGGCTGACATCGCCGTAGTGCCCGGGCAGCAAGCGCTGGCCGAACAGAAAGCTGCTGTCCGCAGCACCCAACAAGCGCTCGGTATTGCCGATGAGCGTTAGCAGCTGCTCCGGGCTGACGCGGGCGCGGCCGCTGGCGACGTCCTCGTAGAACAGCCCACTGCCGCGCAGCAGCGCATGGCTGTCGATACCGCGCGACAGCGCCAGGTCGAGCAACACCGCCGGCTGGTGGTGCGCGGCGATGAAGCGGGTGTCCCATTCGTACCAGCGTAGCGAGCTTTCCATGATCGCCTCAGGCGCAGCGGGGCAGGGATTGCTTGGCCTTGGCCAAGCCGAGGTTGAGGCGTTTCAGTAATTGCTCGGCATCGTCGTCGAAGGCCATCACCACCGCGGTGCTGGCGCGCAGATGCAGGCGCTCGCCGTGCTGGCGGGTCTTGTGCGCGAGGCTGGCGACGGCGGTCTGCAACTCCTCGGCGAGCTGCCGCGCCTGTTGTTCGGCGGTATCGGGCAGCAGCACGACGAAGCGATCCCCGGCGAGGCGGCAGAGCAGGTCCTGATGGCGCAGGTTGAGCACCAGCAACTGCGCCACGGCCTGCAACACGAGGTCGCCTTCTTCCTGACCGTAGCGCTGGTTGACCCGGCTGAACTCGTCGAGGTCCACCGCCAGCAGCGACAGCGGCCTTTGCTCGTCGGCGGCCTGGCGCAGGGCCGAGTCCAGTTGCCGACGCAGGTACTCGGCCGTGCCGAGCGGGGTCAGGTTGTCGAACAGGCGATGCTCGCGAAACAGTCGCTCGCGCTTGTGCATCTGCGCGTTGATGGCGCGCTGTTCCTGGTTCAGGTGGTAGATGCCGAACGTCAGCAGGATCAGGCCGACCGGCATGGGCGCGGTTTCCAGCCAGTTGTCCCAGGCGATGTTGGCGGGGATCTGGATGAATTCGTCGAGCAGGTCCATCCACCAGGAAAAACAGATACAGGCCAGCCCCAGCGCCAGCAACCGCGTCACCCGGCCGGCCGGGCGGCTGTGCAGCAGCATGATCAGCCAGGCGAGGGCGAGGGCGGCGCAACCGCCTTCGCCGACCACGTCCATCCAGTCGATCTCGCCCCAGGATTTGAGCTGGCCGACGGCGAGGAGCAGCTGCAGGCCGACGTTGGCGGCCAGAGCGAGACCGAGGAGGGTGAGGGTGTGGAGTTTGAGGAGGGATTTCATCGGGTCTCCGTGGCGAGGGATCGCGCCAATGCGTGAGGGCACGGAAACAGATGGATGTGACGGTTGGATGAATGGGGTGGGGGTTGAATTGGCTCAGGGGTTTTTTGGTTGATTGGACAGTTTGGTGGGGGGCTCGGGAATGTGGTTTGTCCTGATGGATCGGATCAGTTCTGGACGAGGTGCTTGCTGCATCGAGTCTATGCCGATTGCCGAGTTGCCTGGCGATTTAGGTTTCGCCCTGCTGGGCGAGTCACTTTCTCTTGCCTGGCCAAGAGAAAGTAACCAAAGAGAAGGCCACCCCGACATCCGGGTTTTGCTTCACAAAACTCCCCTCCCTCCGGCGCTGCTCCGGGGGCCGGGCTCGGCGCCCCCTCACGAAGGGACGTCCCTGTCCCTTCACTCCTCGCTCGGCGTCCTGCCTCGCGTCCCCCTGCGCAACGCCTACGTTCGGCCTCCTGACGGGGGAGTTAGTCCGAGATGCCTGACAGATTGAGAGGCTTGGTTTGTAGTTTTTGATCGATTGAAAACTATCAGGCGACTCCAATCGCCCCTTCAGGAGGGTGAACGGAGTCGTCGCGTAGAGGGGCGAGCGGCATGGATGCCGCGAGAGAACTAGGCGTCCCCCCGTAAAGGGCCATGGATGGCCCTTGTACGGCGACCCTCGGAACGGCGGCGTAGTGAACGAACCCGGAGCGAAGCGAAGGGCCGGATGCAGGGGCAAGCGTTTTTGCCTACTTTTTCCGCGACTGGAAAAAGTAGGTCGCCCAGCAGGGCGAAACAGAGCTACCGGATACACGAAAAATCGGACTTGGCGCGGTGCTTATCCACCGCACCACAAAGCTATGGTCGCGCTCAAAAACAGGTCATATCAGCTCAATCCCGCTCGCAAAATCCCCGAAAACCCCCTGTTCCAAGCCCTCCCCGAACCTCCTGTCACAGAACCGCCATATCCCCCACCTACCGTCCGCTGCAGTTCCGGGATGGACCCGGTAAACACCGTTCGGGGGATTGTTCATGAGCACATACCGCAGCGGCATCCGCCATGCAGGATTCCGCATTAGCCTGCTGGCCCTGGCCGTCAGCGCCGGTTCGGCCTGGGCCGAGGAGCCGCTTGTCATGGAGCACGTCGAAGTCATCGGCCAGGCGGTCAGCATCGACGAGGCACTGAAGGACCAGCGCAATTCCGACAGTGTCGAAAGCGTGGTTCACGCCGATGGCATCGGCCAGCTGCCGGACGACAACGCCGCCGAGGCGCTGCAGCGCATTCCGGGCATCTCGGTCGAGCGCGACCAGGGCGAAGGGCGTTTCGTCAGCGTGCGCGGCATCGCGCCGGATCTGAACAGCGTCACCATCAACGGCACCCTGGTCCCATCGCCGGAGAGCGATCGCCGTGCCGTGGCGCTCGACGTACTGCCATCGGAGCTGGTGCAGTCGCTGTCGGTGGTCAAGACGCTGACGCCGGACATGGATGCCAACTCCCTGGGCGGCACCATCGAGGTACAGAGCCTGTCGGCCTTCGACCATGACGGGCTGTTCTACAGCCTCAGCGGCGAGGGCAGCTATGACGACAACGTCGACAAGACCAGCCCGAAATTCTCCGGCGCCATCAGCGACCGTTTCAGCCTCGGCGATGGCGTCGACAACTTCGGCGTCGCCGCGGCCGTCAGCTGGCAGGAGCGCGATTTCGGCTCGGACAACGTCGAGACCGGCGGCAAGTGGGACTTTGCCGACGACGGCGCGCGGCTGGAGGAACTCGAGCAGCGCGACTACGAGATCACCCGCGAGCGCACTGGCTTCGGGTTGAATTTCGACTACAAGCCGGACGACGTCAGCAGCTACTACCTGCGCACGCTATACAGCCGCTTCAAGGACACCGAAACGCGTAACGCCGCCGGTGTCGCCTTCGAGGATTCGCAGCTGCCGGGCGAGACCGGTGACGCCGAGGGCTGGCGCGAGCTGAAGTCCCGCGAGGACACCCAGACCGTGCAGTCCTACGTGTTCGGTGGTGAACGCATGATGGGCCTGTGGACCCTGAGCGGGCAGGCCGGTTACAGCCAGTCGCGCGAGCGCAATCCGGGCGGTATCGCCAGCGCGACCTTCGAGGGCGATTTCGCCGATGCCGGTTTCTCCAGCAGCCGCAAGCCGCGCCTGATGATCGATTCGTCCTTCTACAACCCAGCGTCCTTCGAGCTGGATGAAGTGGAGTGGGAGAAAAGCGACACCCGCGACCGCGAGAAGAATATCCGCCTGGACCTGGCGCGCGAGTACGACATCCAGGGTTATGCCGCGCAGGCCAAGTTCGGCGGCAAGCTCAGCCGCCGGCACAAGGACAACGACAACGAAGTCTGGAAGTACGACGATTTCGACGACCTGACCCTGGCCGATTTCCAGGGCGGCAACGTCGACTACGCGCTCGGCCGCTTCGGCCCAGGCATCAGCGCCTCGGCCATCGAGGGCGCGATTGGCGGTCTGGATGCCAGCGAGTTCTACGACGAGGAGGAGTCGCGCATCAATGACTTCGACATGCACGAGGACATCAACGCCGCCTACCTGATGAACACCGTGGATATCGACCGCTGGCGCGTCATCGCCGGCCTGCGCTACGAGGGCACGCGCTTTCGCGCCAAGGGCACCGGCCTGCGCGACGGTCAGTTCGAGTCGATCTCCAGCAGCAGTCGTTATGACCACTGGTTGCCGGGGCTGCACCTGCGCTACCAACTGACCGACGACACCATGATCCGTGCCGCCTGGACCAACAGCGTGGTGCGCCCGACCTTCGGCCAGCTGGCGCCCGGTTTCGTCATCGACGGCAACGACGCCGAGTTCGGCAATCCCGATCTCAAGCCGCTGGAATCGATCAACTACGACCTCGGCATCGAGCACTACATGGGCCGCGCCGGCGTGGTGTCGGCGTACCTGTTCTACAAGGACATCGATAACTTCATCTACAACACCGATCTGGCCGGCACCGGTCAGTGGGCCGCGTTCGACGAAGCGCTCAGCTATCAGAATGGCAGCAGCGCGAAGCTCTACGGCCTGGAGCTGGCCTACTCGCAGAAGCTCGACTGGCTGCCGGCGCCGTGGAACGGTCTGTTGCTGGGCGCCAACGCCACCTTCAGCCAGTCCGACGCGGACATCGAAGGGCAGGGAATGCAGCGCAGCATCGACCTGCCAAACCACTCCGACACGGTCGGCAACCTGATGCTCGGCTGGGAAAACGACCGGCTTAACCTGCGCCTGGCTGCCAATTACAAGTCGGACTACCTCTACGAGGTGGCCGGCATCGACGACGAGGCGCACGACCTGTACGTCGACGATCAGCTGTTCGTCGATTTCAAGGCGGGCTACTTCATCACGCCGAGCCTGCAGCTGACCTTCGAGGCGCTGAACCTGACAGACGAGTCCTACTACGTCTACAGCGGCCGCCGTGCCTACAACGCCCAGTACGAAGAGTACGGCCCGACCTACAAGCTCGGCCTGACCCTCACCCACTTCTGACCCCATGCCGCTCCGGTGCCCGCCGTTCCCCTTTACGGTCGGGCGCCGGCAGGCGGCAGCCTGAATGGATACACCATGAACGCATTGCCCAAAACCATGCTGCTCGGCCTGTGCATCGCATTGGCGGCCTGCCAGTCCACACAGCCAGATACACCGGCGAAGTCGGCCCAGCTGAACATCAGCGAACCGCTGCTGGCCGGCCTCGAGTACGCCCAGCTGCTAAACGGCTACACCCCCTGGACCGGTGCCGACCGTGTGCAGGTCGATGACCAGGGCCTGCAGCTGCTGGACGCCGCCGGTAACAGCCTGGCGCGCCACGCCGGGCGCTTCGAAGGACTGGACCATCGCGTCGACCGCCAGGGTTTGCTGCTGGCCACCGTCGAGCGCAAACGTCAGCAGGCGATGCTGATCGGCCTGAATGCGGCGCGTGCCTGGAGCCAACCGCTGTACCTGCCGCGCACCGCATTCGCCATCGAGGGGCTGTGCCTGTACCGCGACAGCGCGAGCAACGACTTCGTCTTTCTGCTCGGTGAGGAGGGCGTCGGCGAGCAATGGCTGGTCGGCAGTCAGGGCCGCCTGCTCGATGAGGCGCGGCGGGTGCGCGGGCTCAGCCTGCCGCCGCAGAGCGCCTTCTGCCAGACGGACGATGCCAGTGGGCAGCTCTATGTCAACGAGGAGTCCGTCGGCTTCTGGCGTTACCCGGCCGACGCCGAGGCGCCGTTGCAGCGTGAGCCGGTCGATCTGCGCCAGCCGTTCGGCAGCCTGGCCCATGCCGCAGCGGGCATGACCCTGGTGCCGGGCGGACTGCTGGCGCTCGATCCCGAAGCCTCGGTGCTGCATCTGTACCGGCAGAACGAAGCCGGCTGGCAAGCCGATGAGGTCATCGCACTGGACGGTTTCGACGAACCGGAACGCATCAGCGCGCGCCGCGGTGCCGAGGGCGTCGAGCTGCTGCTGGCGGACGAACGCGGCCTGCAGTCGGCCCGTCTGGACTGGCAACCGACCGCGCTGTCGCAAGCCGAGCCGATCGTCAGCCTGCCGGCCGCGGTGGAGACCGGCCCGGTGCCGAGCCTGGGTGATGCCGCCGATGATCCGGCGATCTGGGTCCATCCGCGCGATCCGGCGCAGAGTCGTGTGCTCGGCACCGACAAGAAGGGCGGCCTGGTGGTGTACGACCTGGACGGCCGTCAGGTGCAGGACCTGCGCGCCGGCCGGCTGAACAACGTCGATGTGCGCAGCGGCTTCCGCCTTGGCAGCAAGCGCGTGGACCTGGCCGTGGCCAGCAATCGCGATCACAACAGCCTGCACCTGTTCGCCATCGACCGGGCGAGCGGGGTGCTCCGCGATGTCGGCGAGGTCGCCACGCCGCTGAGCGAAATCTATGGCCTGTGCATGTTCCAGGATCGCCAGGGCACTACCTACGCCATCGCCAACGACAAGGACGGCACCTTCCTGCAGTACCGCCTCGATGGCAGCTCCGGCCAGCCGCGTGGCGAGCTGGTGCGGCGCTTCAAGCTGGACAGTCAGCCCGAGGGCTGCGTGGCCGACGACCGCAGCGAGCGGCTGTTCGTCGGCGAGGAAGACGTCGCGGTGTGGGTGGTCGATGCCCGCGCCGATGTGCCAGCGGTGCCGGAGCAGGTCATCGGTGTCGGCGGGCCGGTCTACGACGACATCGAAGGTCTGGCGATCTACCACGGCGAGCGCGGCGACTACCTGGTGATTTCCAGTCAGGGCAACGACAGCTACGTGGTGCTCGATGCCCAGGCGCCCTATGGCATGCGCGGCACCTTCCGCATTGGCCTGAACGCCAAGCGCGGCATCGACGGAGCGTCCGAGACCGATGGGCTGGAAGTCACCTCGGCCAACCTCGGCGGCATCTGGAACCGCGGAATGCTGGTGGTGCAGGACGGCCGCAAGCGCATGCCCGAGGGGACGCAGAACTACAAGTACCTGCCCTGGTCGGCGATCGCCGATGCGCTGGGGCTGGATTGACGTCATCGCCCGCTAACCGACCCGCCATCCAATAGCAGCTGCACCAGTCGGGGCAGGAGGAAACGATTCATGCAAACGACTCTCGAGCACATGTCCATCTGGGGACTGATCAGCGAAGCCAGCCTGGTGGTCCAGGCGGTGATGATGATTCTGGTCCTGGCCTCGGTTTCGAGCTGGTACCTGATCATCCGTCGCAGTGTGGCGTTGCGCAGCGCCGAACGCCTGCAGCGCGGCTTCCTGCAGCGCTTCCGGCAGGGCGGCGATCTTGCCCAGCTCTATCGCGAAGGCCAGGCGCAGCCGTTGCCGGACGAGGCCGCGCTGCAGCGCATCTTCCTCGCCGGTTACGGCGAGTTCGCCCAGCTGCAACGCCAGCCGGGGATCGCGCCGGATGTGGTGGCGCAGGGTGTCGAGCGCAGCCTCTACGTGGCCGTCGCCGAGCAGGAGGAGCGTCTGGAAAAGGGCCTGCAGTTTCTCGCAACCGTGGGTTCGGTGAGCCCCTATATCGGCCTGTTCGGTACCGTGTGGGGAATCATGAACTCCTTCCTCGGCCTGTCGCAGGTGCAGCAGGCGACGCTCTCGACCGTCGCGCCGGGCATCGCCGAAGCGTTGATCGCAACGGCCATCGGCCTGTTCGCGGCGATTCCCGCGGTGATGGCCTACAACCGCTTCGCTGCCCGTGGGCAGACGCTGGTCGGTCGTTACTACGCCTTCGGCAACGAGCTACAGGCGCGCCTGCATCGGCGCCTGCACGCCGCTTCACCCAACGTCGCCGCAGCCGCCTGAGGAGGACGCCTTCATGCTGGTCAAACCACAGCACAAACACGGGCCCAAGGCGGAAATGAACGTGGTGCCCTACATCGACGTGATGCTGGTGCTGCTGGTGATCTTCATGGTCACCGCGCCGATGCTGGTGCAGGGCGTCAAGATCGAGCTGCCCAAGGTCGCGGCCGAAGCGCTGCCGGTGGAGAACGAGCGGCAGATCCTCACGCTCTCGGTAAAGGCCGATGGCGGCTTCTACTGGAACCTGGGCAGCGAGCTGGACATCGACAACCAGACCGACAGCGCCGTCGACCTTGCCGGGCTGCAGGCCAAGGTCGGCGCGATCATCGCCGAGCGCGGCGACACCCAGGTCTATGTCCGTGCCGACGAGGCGGCGGACTACGGTCGCGTGGTCGCTGGTATCGCCGAGCTGCAGCGCGGCGGGGTGGTCAACCTGGGGCTGATCACCGAGGCGCCGGCCGGAGTCGGGCAGCCGTGATGATGACCTTCAGCACGCCCGCCGCGCATGGCAGCAAAGTTGTCCCGCGACAGTGGATCGGTCCGGCCGGGGCTGCATTGCTGACCCTCGGGATGCACGCCGGACTGTTCGCGCTGTTGCTCGGCAGCTGGTCGCCAGCGCTGGAAATGCCGGTCGCCACCCAGGTGATGCAGACCCAGTTGATCAGCCTGCCGCCGCCGGCGCCAACCGAGAGCGCAGTGCCGGTCGAACCGCCCGTCGAGCCCGCGGTCGAACCGCCGCCGCGTGAGCCACAGGTCGATACCCACGCCCAGCAGCAGCGACTCGAGCAGGCCGAGCTGGCCTTCAAGCGCGCCGAAGAGGAGCGCAAGGCCGAGCAGCTGAAGCAGCAGCGCGAGCAGTTGGAACGCCAGCGCGAACAGCAGCGTCAGCGCGACGAGCAACGCCGCCAGGAACAGGCACAGGAGCGGGAACGGATGGCTCAGGAAGAGGCATGGTTGCAGGCGGCGCGCGAAGCCGAGGCAACGGCGCGCGCGGAAGCGGCTGAGCGCGCACGACAGGCTGCAGCGGCCGAGGCAGCCAGCCGGCAATACCTGCCGATTGCCAAGAAGCCGCCGGTCTACCCGCAACGGGCGCTGGACTCCGGGCTTCAGGGTTCCTGCACGGTCAGCTACACGGTCGATGTGCAGGGGCGCGTGCGCTCGCCCGAAGTGGTCGGCGACTGCCATCCGCTGTTCATCCGCCCATCACTCACCGCCGCCAAGAGCTTTCGCTACCAGCCGCGCATCGTCGAAGGCCGCGCGGTTGCCGTGCCCGACGTAAAGAACACCTTCCATTACCGCATCGAATGATGCCGTTACGACTCAGGAACCGTTTTCGATGAAACAGGATTTCACCGATTTTCACGCGAGCGTGGGCGCTCATGACGACCAACCGGTCAATCCGAGCGGCAACCTGCCGCTGCAGCAGGCGATCGATCACCGCCGGCGCGGGCTGCTCAAGGGTGGGCTCGGCCTGGCCGGCATCGCCTTTCTCGGCGGCGGGATGGCCGGCGCGCGAGCCGCGACCCGGGGCGATTCGCTGCTCGGCTTCGAAGGTATCCCGACCCAGCTCGACCCGCATTTCGACCGTGTCGAGGTGGCGCCGGGCTACAGCGCCCGGGTGTTCTTCTCCTGGGGCGATCCGGTGCATGCCGACGCACCCGAGTGGCAGCCGGATGCCAGCGACGATTGGCAAGCCCAGCTCAGGCAGGCCGGCGACAACCACGACGGCATGCATTACTTCCCGTTCCCCGACGCGCCCGACAGCCGCGGCCTGCTGGCCATCAACCACGAGTACGTCAACCCGACGCTGCATCCAGAAGGCATCGCCGTGGTCGATGGCCGGCGCCCGCTGGAACAGGTGCGCAAGGAGCAGGCGGCCCATGGCCTGAGTGTCATCGAGGTGCGCAAGGATGCGCAGGGTGAATGGCAGCGGGTGATGGATTCACCCTACAACCGCCGCATTTCCGGCATGACGCCGATGGCCATTGCCGGGCCGCTGGCCGGCCATGCAGCGATGCAGACCATGGACGACCCGGAAGGAAACACGGTGCTCGGCACGCTGAACAACTGCTCCAGCGGCTTCACGCCCTGGGGCACCTATCTGGTCTGCGAGGAGAACTGGCACAACTACTTCGTCAACCACGACGCCGACGATCTTGCCGCGCGCGTCTCGCACAACCGCTACGGCATCGCCGGCAGCGGCATGAGCAAGCTCTACGGCTGGGGCACGGTCGATCCGCGTTTCGATGCCACGCCGCAGGCAGGCCAACCCCATGGCGGCTTCGTCAACGAGCCGCACCGGTTCGGCTGGGTGGTGGAGGTCGATCCGTTCGACCCGCAGAGCGCGCCGGTCAAGCGCACCGCCTTCGGCCGTTACTGCCGCGAGTGCTCGGTGCTGTCGCTGGGCGAGGACGGGCGCATGGCGTTCTACTCGGGCGACGACACCAAGGGCGAGTACGTCTACAAGTTCGTTCCCAGCGGCCGTTTCGTGCCCGGTGCGGACGCCGCCAACCGCCGCTTGCTGGATGAGGGCACCTTGTATGTCGCGCGTTTCGATGCCGACGGCAGTGGCCAGTGGCTGGCGCTGGTGCACGGCGAGCATGGCCTGACCGCGGAAAACGGCTTCCCCAGCCAGGCCGAGGTGCTGCTCAATGCCCGCGCCGCTGCCGACCGCGCCGGCGCGACGCCGATGGACCGGCCGGAGTGGGTCGCGGTGCATCCCGATACCCGCGAGGTCTACGTCACCCTGACCAACAATGACGGGCGCGGCACCAAGCAGCCGCTGGACAAGGCCAATCCGCGACCGAACAACCTGCACGGGCAGATCCTGCGCTGGCAGGAAGAGGGTGGCGACCCGGCGGCGACGCGTTTCCAGTGGGAAGTCTTCCTGCTCGCCGGCGAGCGCCGTGGTGCGCGAGATGCCCAGAGCCAGTCGGTTGCCTCCAACCTGATCGGCACGATCGACGGCGACTGCTTTTCCTCGCCGGACGGGCTGGCCTTCGATCGTGACGGGCGTTTGTGGATCGAAACCGATTTCGACGATGACGAATCGGCGATGCAGGCCATGGGCACCAATCAGCTGCTCTGCGCCGATCCGAAAACGCGCGAGGTGCGGCGTTTCCTGGTCGGGCCACGGGGTTGCGAGATCACCGGTATCACCTGGAGCCCGGACTACCGCGCCATGTGGATCAATGTGCAGCACCCAGGGTTGAGCTTCCCGGCCAGCGACGGCCAGTCACGTCCGCGCTCGTCCACCGTGCTGATCACCAAGGATGACGGCGGCGTGATCGGCAGCTGACGATCGTTCCCGCGAGTAGGTGCCAGGCTAGGCGGCGCCCCGCATCCTGAATCAGGGCAGGCACAACGGGCGGTAGCTACCGTTGGCGCTTCCGGCGCATCATCGTTTCTGCTGCGCCGAGCTCCTGCCAGGTCGTACTGCCTGGCGGGCCTTAGCTGCGCCGCCTCGTGGTGATCGACCGGCGCTACACGCGCAACCAAAGCGCTCGGGCCCCACGCAGTGCGAGCCAAGCTAACAGCGCGGCCAGCACGTCATCCAATGCGATACCCAAGCCTCCACCAATCGTTTCGACAAATCCTATGGGCGGCGGCTTGGTGATATCGAAAAGCCTATATAGTGCGAATCCGGCACCGAGTAACCACCATCGATGGGCTGTGGCCAGCCCCAAAAATACGAGTGGAAAGGCGAGATACTCGTCGGCAACGATCTGCGCGGCATCACCGCCTCCAAGCCAACGCGAGGCCCAGTGACACAGCGGAACGCCGACCGCCAGCAGCGCAGAGATGAACAGCAGTTGCTTTGCCTGCGGCCGCCCCCAGAGCCACCACGCCAGTGGTATCCCCAGCAGTGATCCGAAGGTACCGGGCATCCAGGGCAATGATCCCAGCCCGAAACCAGTGGCAATCAATAAAACGACTTGCTCTGCGATCAATTGTCGAACCTCTACGGTGACCACCTGGCGTAACTGCAGAAATGCTCGCAACATCTCGCATAAAATCGATTCGACCGTTCGGCATTGAACATCGCACAAACTGGACGCCGCTTTTGGCGACCCTCAAATTTCGTCCCTGCACGATGTTGATGCGGAAATCGTCGAGTACACGCTTGGCGACGATGCGAGAGCCGCCGGCCGACTGCTCTCGCAGATGGCGCTGTTGTAATGGGCGGAAAGAGGCCCACTAAGCGCCTCTCTCATCCAGGCTGTATCAGCGGACCTTGAATCGGCTTACGACGGCCGTGAGGCGTCCATTCGTGTCCAGGAGCGATTCGGTACTCCTATCGACGCTCGCGCCGCTTTCGACCAGCTCGTCAACCACATGCCGCACGGCGACCATGTTCCGGTTGATCTCCTCGGCTACGGCGCTCTGTTCTTCCGCCGCGGTGGCGATCTGGGTGCTGAGATCATTGATGTGAACGACCGAGTTGGTCATTTCATCAAGTCCAACGGTGACCTGAGCCGTTTTGTCGGCTGTCGCCTGGCAGCTCGCCTTGGTTTGTTCCATGGCCTGCACGGCAGATCCGACGGCATCCTTCAGGCGTTGCAGGGTTTCATTGATTTCGGACGTGCTCTGTTGAGTGCGTGCGGCAAGCGCGCGGACTTCGTCGGCGACGACTGCAAAGCCACGGCCCTGCTCGCCGGCTCGTGCTGCCTCGATCGCCGCATTGAGTGCAAGCAGGTTGGTCTGCCCAGCGATGTCACCAATGACGCCCAGTACATCGTTGATGCGCTGGGCGTCGGCCTGCATCGCCTGGACCTTCGCCGTTGCGCTTTCCACCTCGCTGACCAGCGAGCGCACGCTGGTCGATGCATCGTCGACCACCAGCCTGGAGGAGACTGCGTTGTGATTGGCCGTTTGGGTGAATGTCGCCGTATCGCTGGCACTGTGCGCAACCGATTCGGCAGTCGAGCTCATTTCGTTGATCGCCGTAACGGCCTGGTCGGTTTCCGAGGCGTGCCGGGCCAGCGCGTCATTGGTGGTACGGGACAGCTGCTTGAGCTGTGCGATCTCCGACTGGATCTGGGTCGTGGCGTCACTTACGTCGATCATCATCTTCTGCAGGTAGCCGATGAATCCATTGACTGAGCGTCCGACCTGATCGACTTCGTCCTCGCCCTTGATAGCGATACGCTTGGTCAGGTCTGCGTCGCCTGCGGATAGGGAATCGATGTTTGTCTTCAGAACGGCAAGTCGTTTCATCAGCTGATTGATCGCGACAAGCATGAGCGCGAGCAGGATGAGCACCATCGGGATCTGGAGGGATGCAAGCGTCCTGAGCATCGCATCGCTTCGTGCCTCAAGCTTGGCGGTCGGCAGGGCGGCGGCGAGGAACCAGGGGGTACCTTCGACAGGCGTCATGAAGAAGCTGAACTCTTCGCCGGTCTTGCTCGTGAATACCTCCCGTCGCAACGCTTGCGGCGTGCTGGCGAGCGCCTTCTGTACGGTCGCGATGAAGGGCGACTGTACTGACATTTCGGAAACGTTGCGCAGCACCATGTCCGAGCCAAGTTGCGGCTGGTTGCTGAGGATCTTGCCGTCGGCCTCGACGATCATGACCTCGCCTTCGATCTCGTCCTGCTTTTCGGCAACCAGGCGGTTGAAGAAACCGAGGGTCAGGTCGATCGTCGACACGCCCCAGGGAGAGCCGTCCTTATAGATAGTCATCGCGCAATTGGTACGCGGCTCAGCACTGGCGTCATCCTTGTAGGCCGCTGCCCACACACATTTGCCGCGCGGTGCCTGCATGCCGCCTCGGTGCCAAGGCTCCTCGAAATAGTTACGCGATTCGGCCGAATTCCAGTGGGTATTGACGATCAGTTTGCCGGATGCGTCCCGGTGATAAAACGTGCTGTGCTTGGCGCGGCCTGGCGTACGGACGCCGGGGAGCGGCCAGATGCCGCCACCGAAGACCTTGACGTCACCGTATTGGTCGACGAGACCGGGTAGGACCCGGTCGATCTCGTCACTGTCAAGCATCGGCACCGTCTGGGTGATGCTGCGTGCTTGCGCTTCGACTCGCGCCAGGTCCATTGCGATGTGCTCGCCAATCTCGGTGACCTGCGACATGACGATGGTTTCGCCTGCCTCTATGAGCTGTGGCGTGACGAAGCGCTTGATCCCCAGCATCGTGAGCAACATGACCAGGAGAACGAAGCCGATGAAAGCGGCCGTGTAGCGAGCTTTGATGGTACGCAAAGAGAGCATGGATCCTGAACCTTGAGACAGCCGGCCCAACGGAGGGCATGGCGATGGTGCGCTATCGGCTTGTTGACCGATTAGTTAAGAAATCGGCGACTAACGGTCCTTCGAGAATGGCTCGCAGGTTATTCGTCGTATTACCAGGTGCGCGGCCATCGAATCAGGCATCCAGTAGTGATGCCCCACACGGTCATGGGCCCCGCTGCGCCGATGTTGCTCAGCAGACGTCGGCGCGCAGCTGCTCGACGGCATCTAGCAGCTGGTCCTGGGTGAAGGGCTTGGCCAGTCGCTGCAGCGGCAGCGCCGGGGTGGCCGATGGCAGTTCGGCATAACCGGACACCAGCAGGATCGGCAGCTCCGGCCGGCTTGCCCGTACCTCGGCAGCCAGTTGCGCGCCGCTCATCAGCGGCATGGCGTGGTCGGTGACGAGCATGTCGATCTGCGCCACCTGCAGCAGCTCCAGCGCCTGCGCAGCGGAGCGGGCCGTCAAGACGTGGTGGCCGGCGGCTTCGAGCATGCCGGCGGTGCCGAACAGCACCAGTTCGTCATCATCCACGGCCAGCACGGACAGCGGACGCATGGTCCTGCGCGGGAGATCATGCGGTGACGGGTTGTGAGTCGGTTCCGCGGCTGGCTCGTCCTCCAGTGCTGGCAGCCAGATTTGCGCGGTGGTGCCGGCGCCCGGGCTGCTGCGCAGCACCAGCCGCCCGCCGGATTGCTCGGCCAGGCCATGCACCATTGACAGGCCGAGACCGGTGCCCTTGCCGACGCCCTTGGTGGTGAAGAACGGCTCGACCGCGCGCTTGAGCGTCGTCTCGTCCATGCCGGTGCCGCTGTCGCTGACATTCAGGCGAACGTAACGCCCGGCGGCCAGGCCGTGCTGCTCGCCGGGCAGCGTCACCTGTTCGGCGACGATGAGAATGCGGCCCTCGCCAGCCATGGCGTCGCGCGCGTTGGCGGCGAGGTTGAGCAGGGCGGTTTCCAGCTGGTTGGGATCGGTCTTGACCCGCGCCAGTCGCTGCGGCAGCTCCACCTCCAGCTGGATGGTCGGGCCGAGCGAGCTGAGCAGAAGTGCCTGCATGCCTTGGATCAACTCGCGCAGATCGATCGGCGTCTTGTGCAGTTCCTGCTTTCGGGCGAACGAGAGCATGCGTGCCGTGAGCGAGGCGCCGCGTTCGGCACCAGCGCGGGCGTTGTCCACCAGGCGCAGCAGGACCGGATCGGCCGGCATGCTCCGACGCAGCAGCTCCAGGCTGCCGAGCACGGCCATGAGCAGATTGTTGAAGTCGTGGGCCATGCCGCCGGTGAGGTTGCCCAGCGCTTCCATCTTGTGCAGCTGTTGCAGCGTCTGCTCGGCGGCGACGCGCTCGCTGATATCCAGCGCCTCGGGGACCAGGGCGACGACAGTACCGTCGTCACCCAGCACCGGGCGCATGGAGAAGTCGAACGTGCGCGTGCCGCCCGGCATGTTCAGCGTCATGGTGCCGTGCTCGGTGGCGCCGGCCGCGACGCGCAGGGTCATCGCCTTCATCGCTTCCGGCATGCCGGGGGTGGCACTGAACCAGGGCGAGTCCCAGAACGGCGTGCCCGCCAACTGATGGAAGCGTGCTTCGATGTCGGCCAGTGCCGTGGCGTTGACGTAGAGAATCGAACCGTCCGGTGCGAGCATCGCCTTGTACAGGTGCGAGGTTTCCAGCACCGCTCGGATGTTCGCCTCGCTGCGTGCCAGCGCCGCCGTGCGCTCGGCGACCTTGGCTTCGAGCTGTTCCAGGAAGCACTGCTCGCGCTGCCTGACCGCCGCAGCGGAGCGCACACGCTCGATATGTGCCCAAGAGCGGTCGGTGACTTCAGTGAGCAGGGCGAGTTCGTAGGCGCTCCAGGCACGGGGCGCGCGATCATGGATGGCCATCAGGGCGGTCAGCCGGCCTTCCTTGACCAGTGGCAAACAGATGGTGGCGGCAATATCGAGCTGCTGAAAGGTGGCAGCCTCGTCCGGTGGCAGCTGCGCACAGTGATCGTCGACGATGAAGGCTTCACCGCCACGCAGTTTGGTTACTGCCAGTTTGCCGAATGCCTCCAACCGATAGCGTCCGACGATGCTGGTGCAGCCGGGCGCGGCCCAGTCGCCGCGGATGGTGAAGCCGTCCTGGTCGGGGTCCATGTCGGCATAGGCACAGCTCGACAGTCCCAGATGCTCGCCGAGCATGCGCGTGGTGATGCTCAGAATGGCGTCGGCGTCGACGCTGCGCGCGGTCTCCTTGGCTAGGGCATCGAGAAAGCGCAGGCGTTGTTCGTTCTCGCGCAGCGCCTGTTCGGCCTCGGCGCGCTCGGTCACGTCATAGCCTTCGACGAAGATCCCGGCAACATTGCCATTCGCATCGGTCACCGGCTGGAAGACGAAATCCAGCAGGCGCTCTTCCTCGGCCTCTCCCTGGATGCGCTGCAGCCCGACGCGAATACCGGTGCCGACAAAGGCCATGCCGCTGCGATAGACCCGGTCGAGAATATCGATGAAGCCCTGACGCTCGACCTCCGGCAGCGCCTCGCGCACCGGCTTGCCGATGACGTCGCGCTCGCCCACCACGCGCAGATAGGCAGGGTTGGCCATCTCGAAGACATGTTCCGGGCCGCGCAACATCGCCATCAGCCCGGGTGCCTGTTCGAACATCTGTTGCAGGCGCGCCTGCTGGCCCTGCAGCTCTCGTTCGGCCAGTACCCGTTCGGTGGTTTCCACGACCAGCGCGATGACACCGGCCGGCTGCGCCTGATCGTCGAACACCGGCGAGTAGTCCAGATTCATCCAGGCACGTTCAGGCCGGCCGTTGCGGTACAGCACCAGCTCCTGGTCCTTGTACGAAAGCGTGCCGCCCGCCAAGCCGACCTTCATCACGTTGTCGTTGAACTCGGCGACCTCCGGCCAGCCTTCGCGCACTTCCGAGCCCAGCAATTGCGGGTGCCGGCTGCCGGCGAACCCGGAGTAGGCGTCGTTATAGATCATGATGCCGCGCTCGCCCCAGAGCAGCACGATGGGCGTTGGCGAAAGCAGCAACATGGCGGTGACGGTCTTCAGGCTCGAGGGCCATTCAGCCAGAGGCCCCAGCGCCGTTGTCGACCAGTCGAAGCGGCGGATCAGCGCGCCGAGCTCTCCGCCGTCGGGGAGGAATGCGTGGCTCGAGTCGTCAGGCGAGGGGTTGTTGGCTGCTGGGTCCATCAGTAGCGATCCGTGTCCGGTGTGAAGGCAGGGCAGGGTGATTCAGCTTGAGAGCTGGTTCAACTCGGACAGCCGATAGCCCAGGAAGTCTTGCCGGCGACGCGAGCGATTGCCACATTCATTCGCTGCTGTTCGTCCTTGTAGCGGCCAGAGTACAGGGAAAAACCCGTACCATATCAACGATATGCAATGCCCACGGTGATTTCCGATGCTTTCTGCCGTCAAGCGCTACAGGGCCCTGGTCGCTGGGGTGCTGCAGCGCTGTTTTCCACGTACCTCGGCCCATCTGCGCGAAGAGGACGAGCTGTTGTTTCGTCGCTGGGGCAGTGCGCCCGGCAAGACGAACAAGGCTGCGGCCGCCAAGCGCAAGGGCAAATCTGCAGCCAAGGCCAAGCCGAAGAGCAAGTCGGAGGGGCCGGCTCGCGCTGCCGGCAAGCCGCGCAGGACGGCAGCGCAGGGGATCTACGCAGCGGCACAACTGAAGGTGGATGACGCCAAGGTTCAGGCGATGCGCGACCGCGTCGAGCAGGCGGTGGCTGCCGGGATCATCAGCGCGCCGTCGGAGGAGCAGTGGGCGATGATCCTCAGCCGCAGCCCGGTGACGCGCGTCTTTGCCGGTGCCGGTTCCGGCAAGTCCACCACCTTGCTGCTGCGGGTGGTGTTCATGCTCTGTCACATGGGCGTCGAACCCGGGCGGCTGACCGTGATTTCCTTTACCAATGCCTCCTGCACGCAGCTGCGCGAACAGCTGGTGCGGGTGCTGGGCTTCTGGCAGGTGCCATTCGATGCGCAGCAGGCGCGCCAGTGCGTGCGCACCTTCCACTCGGCCATGGCGCAGCTGGCGCGTGAAGTGCTCGGCACAGCGCAATGGTTCGAGCAGCTGG
Source organism: Stutzerimonas kunmingensis (assembly GCF_002929225.1). Classification (GTDB taxonomy): domain Bacteria; phylum Pseudomonadota; class Gammaproteobacteria; order Pseudomonadales; family Pseudomonadaceae; genus Stutzerimonas. Next base: position 206,141 of record NZ_PISM01000014.1, read on the forward strand.
ACGACAAGGCCGCCGCGGCGAACGAACCGGACAATCCGCTGGCCACCTCGCGCCAGCGTCCGGCGCAAACGCGTTTGCTCAAACAGGCCTATCAGCAGTGTTACGCCGAGCAGGCGACATTCCGTGAGCAGGTGCATCGGCTGCTCGACCTGCCTGCGCCGCCATCCGAAGCCGAGCAGGGCAAGCGCGCCGTGTCGAAAGCGCCAGGCGATACCTTCGCCCTTGCCGGTGAGTTCACGCCTCTGCCGCTGTACGAGGCCTTCTATGCCCAGGCGGGCTTTATCGAAAGCATCGGTATTCGCATCGATCAGCTGCAACCGGCCAGATTGCAGTGCGCGCCGCGCGAACGGGATTTCGTCGAAGCGCTGGTGAGTTTCCATGGCTATTTCCGAGCGGCGCTGCGTGGGCAGAGTCTGATGACCTTCAACGAGGCCTTTCAACAGCTTACCGAGCGTTTGGGCTCAGGCTCGGATATGCCACAGGCCAGCCTGGCTCCGTTCGAAAATCTCTTGATCGACGAGTTCCAGGATATTTCCCCGCAGATCGTCCAATGGCTGCAGGCGCTGCATCGCCATCTGGCGCGACAGAAGGGCAGCCCGAGCCTGATGGCCATCGGTGACGACCGGCAGTCGATCTACGGCTGGCGCGGCAGCTCGCCGGAGCTGTTCATGGACTTCGACAAGTACTTTCCGCGGCGCGGCGCCAAGGGCAGCGAGACGCTGCTGCTGGAAACCAACTACCGCTCCATCGAACCGGTGATTCGCGATGGCGAGGCGGTGCTGGCCGGCGTGCAGTTCAAGCAGGCCAAGACCAGCCGGCCATGCAAACCGACGCAGCCCGGCGACCACGGGGTAAAGCTGATCACCGGTTTCGAGCTGAACAAGGGCCTGCCGAAGTTGATCGAGGCGATCACCGCGCAGTGCGCCCATGTGGCCGAACGGCAAAGCCGCGAACGCACCGCGGTGCTGCTGCTCAGCCGGCGCAACGAGCCGTTGCGCACCATTCAGGCGCAGCTGGATCGCAAACTGCCGGTCAAGGCCTACACCATCCACCGTGCCAAGGGGTTGCAGGCCGAGGTGGCGATCATCGTCGACGACTGCGCCCCGGTGCAGCCGCACCCGCTGCGTAACGCGCTGTATGCCTACTCGGGTTTCTTCCGCAACAGCTATGACCAGGCCATGGCCGATGAAAGCCTGCGCCTGGGCTATGTGGCAATCACCCGCGGCGTCAGCCGGGTGTTCTGGTACACGCGCAAGGCCCAGGGCGCCACCGAGCGCCTGGCACGGCGTGGCTAGGGCTCAGCGCAACAGCAACACGACGACTGTCACCGCCAGCAGCAGTGACAGGCCTTTCCAGAACAGCAGCGGGTTGCGCTCCAGCAGCGGTGGGCGGGCGCGGTTGAGAAACGCCGGGTTGGGCTGGCGCAGCTCGAAGACGAACTCCGACAGCTCGGCATAGCGCCGGGACGGATCGGGATGCAGCGCCTTGCCCAGCACTTCGTCGATCCATGCCGGGATATCGCGCTGCGCATGGCGCAGCGGCTGATAGCAGAGGCGTTTCTGCGCTGCAGTGGTGCGTGCCCTGGCGACGTCGGCGCCGTAGGGCAAGCGACCGCTGAGCAATTGATAGGCGATCACCGCCAGCGAATACTGATCCGAACGCGGCGTGCCGGCCTCGCCGAGGAAGTATTCCGGCGCGGTATAGGCGGCGGTGCCGAGCAGGTTGTCCTGCGTGCCCGGTGCGTTGCGTTCGGCGAGCCCGGCGACGCGGGTCGAGCCGAAATCGATGATCTTCAGCGTGCCGGTGGCGTCGATCATCAGGTTCTGCGGGCGCAAGTCCTGATGCAGCATCTCCAGGCGGTGGAAGGCGCGCAGGCCGCGGGCGATCTGCTCGACGATGCCGCGCACGGTTTCCAGGTCCGGCTGTGGATGGTCGAGCATCCACTGCGTCAGCGTCTGGCCGTCGATGAACTCGCTCACGGTGTACAGGTAGCGGCGCTGCCGCGGCGGCGGGCAGGCCTTGACCACGTGGGGATTGTCGAGGCGGCGGGCGATCCATTCTTCCAGCAGGAAGCGCTCCAGGTAGGCGGGGTCGCCACGCAGATCGAGCGAGGGCGTCTTCAGCACCACGGTGGCGTCGCTGGCTTCGTCGACGGCCAGATGCACATGGCTGCGGCTGCTGACATGCAGCTCACGGACGATGCGATAGCCATCGAACTGCATGCGTGGCTCCAGCAGTGGTGGAAGCGCCAGTTCGCCGAGCTGTCGCTGCATATCGTCGACGGCTTGCTCCGGCAGGCTGTCTATGCGCACCAGCTGTGCGGTGAGGTTGTCGTCGCTGCCGTTGGCCAGCGCCTGCTCGACGATCCGTCGCGCCGCCACGTCGAGGTTGTCGCCATGCTCGGCAACGAGCTGCGCCACCTCCCGCGCGCCGATGTGCTCGTAGACGCCATCGGTGGCGAGCAGGAACAGATCGCCGACCACCAGCGGCAGAGTGCGGTAGTCGATCTCCAGGTGCCGGTCGATGCCCAGCGCGCGGCCGAGGTAGCTGGTATCCGCCGACACGCGCACGCGGTGATCTTCGGTCAGTTGTTCGAGGCCGCCGTCGCGCAGTCGATAGATGCGCGCATCGCCGACGTGGAACAGGTGCGCGCTGGCGGACTTGAGCACCAGCGCGCTGAAGGTGCAGACATAGCCGCGGTCGCGGTCATAGCGGTGCGGGCTGTGGCGGGTCTGCGCATGCAGCCAGGAATTGATCGCCACCAGTACCCGCTGCGCCGACTGCTTCACCGACCATGCGTCGGAGGTGCAGAAATAATCGGAAAGAAAGCTCGCCACCGCGGTTTCGCTGGCGATATGGCTGACCTCGCTGCTGCTGATGCCATCGGCCAGTGCAATGGCGATGCCCTTGCTGGCGAGCTGGGCGTCAGCCGGCACGCAGGCGCCGTGAAAGTCCTGGTTGGCCGGTTTGCGTCCGCGGTCCGAATGCTGGCCGAGGGAAATGGCGAGTTGGCTGGGCATGTTTATCTGCGCAAAAGCCCCGGCGCGCATGCGAGCCGGGGCCTTCGTTCACTCCAGGGTCAGTAGACGGTGCGCTTGGGTGCGGTGCGCACATGGGTGGTGTAGAGCGTCAGGCCGGTGAAGGCCAGGCCGCCGACCAGGTTGCCCAGCGCGGTGGGGATCTCGTTCCAGAGCATGTAATCCATCACCGAGAAGTCGCCGCCCATGATCATCGCCGAGGGGAACAGAAACATGTTCACCACCGAATGCTCGAAGCCCATGAAGAAGAACAGCATGATCGGCATCCACATGGCGATGACCTTGCCGCTGACCGAGGTGGAGATCATCGCGCCGACTACGCCCATCGAGACCATCCAGTTGCAGAGCATGCCGCGCAGAAAGATGGTCGCCCAGCCCGCTGCACCGAACTCGGCGTAGCCCAGCGTGCGTGCCTCACCAATGTGCGAGATCTTCTCGCCGATCGGCCCCGGGTCGGTGGAAAAGCCCATGGTGAAGACGAAGGCCATCATGAAGGCAACCACCAGCGCACCGGCGAAGTTGCCGAGAAATACCCAGCCCCAGTTGCGCAGAATGCCGCTCACGGTCACGCCAGGACGGCGGTCGAGCAGGGCCAGCGGAGTGAGCATGAATACCCCCGTGAGCAGGTCGAAGCCCATCAGGTAAAGCATGATGAAACCGACCGGAAACAGCATCGCGCCGACCAGCGGCGAGCCGGTCTGCACGGTCACGGCCACGGCGAACACCGCGGCGAGGGAGAGGATGGCGCCAGCCATGAAGGCGCGGATCAGTGTGTCGCGGGTGGACATGAAGATCTTCGATTCACCGGCGTCCACCATCTTGGTGACGAACTCGGAGGGGATGATGTAGGACATGGCGGGTTTCTCTCGAATAGTTGGCAGAAGCTTTTAAATTCGGTGTTTCCGGGCGCCGCCGACAGCACGCGCGGCGGCGCGGAACTCAGACGAGGCCGATCTCGACGGCATCGCCGTTGAGGCGTGCCGGCCAGACGCGCAGGCTTTGTTCGGGGTATTCCATGCAGGTGCCATCGGCGAGGCGGAAGTGCTGTTTGTACAGCGGCGACGCGATCACCAGCTCACCCTTGAGGTTGCCGACGATGCCGCGACCGATCACGTTGGCGCCGGACTTGGGGTCGCGATTGTCGATGGCGAACAGCTGCTCGCCTTCCGGGTTTTCGGGCAGGTGGAACAGCGCCACCTGGGCGCCTTCGTGCCAGGCCACTACACCAGAATTGGCGACCAGATCGGCACGGCTGCACAGTGCCTGCCAGGCCGCCGGGGCTGCGGAACGGGAGTCGAGACGAACGACGTTGGACTGGCTCATCAGAGCACCTCCTGGGTAAGTGGGATCAGGTGAAGTTCGCTGGCGCGTACCGGCCGACGCTGGCCGCGCTCCTTGACGAAGTGGATGTCGGGGTCGCCGCGGCCGTCGTTGACGAAGGTGCGGAAGCGCTTGAGCTTTTCCGGGTCGCTGATGGCATTGGCCCATTCGCACTGGTAGCTGTCGACCACGTGCTGCATCTGGCTTTCCAGCTCGGCGGCAAGGCCCAGGCTGTCGTCGAGGATGACGTCCTTCAGGTAGTCCAGGCCGCCTTCCAGGCTCTCGCGCCAGACTGAAGTGCGCTGCAACTTGTCGGCGGTGCGCACGTAGAACATCAGCACGCGGTCGATGGTGCGGATCAGCGCTTCGTCGTCGAGGTCGGTGGCGAACAGCTCGGCATGCCGTGGGCGCATGCCGCCGTTACCGCAGACATAGAGGTTCCAGCCCTTCTCGGTGGCGATCACGCCGATGTCCTTGCTTTGCGCTTCGGCGCATTCACGGGTGCAACCGGATACGGCGAACTTGATCTTGTGCGGTGCACGCAGGCCCTTGTAGCGGTCCTCCAGGCGCAGCGCCATGCCGACGCTGTCCTGCACGCCGTAGCGGCACCAGGTGCTGCCAACGCAGGATTTCACCGTGCGCAGGCTCTTGCCGTACGCGTGGCCGGTCTCGAAGCCGGCGGCGATCAGCTCGCCCCAGATGTCCGGCAGTTCGTGCAGCTGGGCGCCGAACAGGTCGATGCGCTGGCCACCGGTGATCTTGGTGTAGAGGTCGTATTTCTTCGCCACCTGGCCGATGGCGATCAGCCCTTCGGGAGTGATCTCGCCGCCCGGGATGCGCGGCACCACCGAATAGGTGCCGTTCTTCTGCATGTTGGCCATGAAGGTGTCGTTGGTGTCCTGCAGCGGAATCAGCGCCGGGTCGGTAATCGGCTGGTTCCAGCAAGAGGCGAGGATCGAACCCACCGTCGGCTTGCAGATGTCGCAGCCAACATGGCCGCGACCATGCTTGGCCAGCAGTTCGGCGAAGCTCTGGATGCCCTCGACTCGGACGATGCCGTATAGCTCCTGGCGGGTATAGGCGAAGTGCTCGCACAGGCTCTTGTCCACCGCCACGCCGCGCGCCGCCAGTTCGGAATCGAACACCAGCTTGAGCAGCGCGTTGCAACCGCCGCAGCCGGTAGCTGCCTTGGTTGCGGCCTTGAGTTCGCCGAGATCGGTGACGCCGGCCTCGACCTGGCAGCACACCGCGCCCTTGCTGACGTTGTGGCAGGAACAGATGGTCGCGCTGGCCGGCAGGGCGTCCGGACCAAGGGTCGGAGCGCCCTCGGTCTGCGGCAGGATCAGCGCGGACGGATCGGCCGGCAGCTTGATGCCGTTCTGCGCGTACTGCAGCAGGGTGTCGTAGTAGCTGTTGTCACCGACCAGCACCGCGCCGAGCACGGTCTTGCCATCGGCGGATACCACCAGTCGACGGTAGCTGGCACTGGCCTCGTCGATGAAACGGTAACTGCGCGAGCCGGGTGTGGCGCCGTGGGCATCCCCGATGGAACCGACGTCGACGCCGAGCAGCTTGAGCTTGGTCGACATGTCGGCGCCGTAGAAGGGCTCGTGCGGTTCCTCGGCCAGCTGCGCGGCGACGCTGCGGGCCATGCTGTAGCCGGGCGCGACCAGGCCGAACACGCTGCCGTTCCAGCTGGCGCATTCGCCTATGGCGAAGATTGCCGGGTCCGAGGTGCGGCACTCGCTGTCGATCACGATGCCGCCGCGCGGAGCGATCTCCAGCTCCGCGACATGGCCGAGGGCGTCTTGCGGGCGGATGCCGGCGGAAAACACGATCAGGTCGGTTTCGAGGAATTCGCCGTCGGTGAAGTTTATCCGCCAGGCGTAGTCCTCGCCGGCGACGATCTCCTGGGTGGCGCGCGACAGATGCACGCCAACGCCGAGGGCCTCGATGCGCGCCTTCAACGCCGCACCGCCTTCGCCGTCCAGCTGCACCGGCATCAGGCGCGGGGCGAATTCGACGACATGGGCTTCCAGGCCGAGCGACTTCAGCGCGTTGGCCGCTTCCAGGCCGAGCAGACCGCCACCAACCACCACACCGCGCTTGGCGCCGCTGGCGGCCGCACGAATCGCATCAAGGTCGTCGAGGGTGCGGTAGACCAGTCGCGCGCTGCCTTCGGCACCGCTGATCGGTGGCACGAAGGGGTAGGAGCCGGTGGCAAGAATCAGTTGGTCGTAGGGCTGGCGACCGGAACTGGTAACGACCTCCTTACGTTCGCGGTCGATACCCAGCACCTGTACGCCCAGATGGGTGTGGACGCCGTGGCTGGCGTAGTAGTCGGCCTCGCACATGGCCAGCGACTCGGCATCGCGGCCGCCGAAATACTCGGACAGGTGTACGCGATCGTAAGCGCGCTGGCGCTCCTCGCCGTACACGTGCACCTCGTAGCGGGCGAGGGCGTCCTGTTCGATCAGCTGTTCGATGCAGTGGTGACCGACCATGCCGTTGCCGACGATGACCAATGTCTCGTGCTTGAGCGGGGTGACGGTTGAACTCATAGCCTTTCCTCTCGAGCGGCTGCGGCACGCGGCCGGCAAAACGCAAAAAGGCGCCTGGAGCTGGTATCAGCTCCAGGCGCCTTTGCCTGGTAATTAGTGATGTGTGAGGTGGTTGGTCAGGCCTCGTTGCCTGCTACACCCGGTCCCGCGCCTGTTGGCTTGGCGGTCGCCGCTGACCGTCTGGGACTTCCTGCCGCGAGGCGGCAGGTGTTGTCAGGGTGATTGCAGGTTGTATGCCAGCTTGTCGAGCCGAATGAATATGCGGCTGCCAGGGGCGCGATTGCGCGGTGTTGCGGGATATTTGTCGCTCGGACGCTGAGCGAGTCGGCGTCCATCGCTGCGGCCGGAGCGAGGCAGGCTTGAACCAGAACAGTGCGACGGTGCGGGCGCGCTCCCCGCTTTGGGGCGATCTTAGGCGTTGCAAGGGTGCAGCCTGATCAGGCACCAAACGCCTCGCGAAGGAGCTCCGGTAGCGCCTCGCCGGCGGGCAGGGCGATCAGGTGCTCGCGCTTGCTGTCGGTCGCCTCGCCTTGTGGATTGATGTGCGCCACGGTGGCTCCGGCGTCGCGCGCCCGATGCGGTACTTCAGCGGCGGGGTAGACAACGCCGGAGGTACCGACGGATAGCAGCAGATCGCATTCGCCCGCCGCCTGAAACGCGGCATTGAGTGCGCCGACCGGCAGGCTTTCACCGAACCACACCACGCCGGGGCGCAGCCGCCCGCCGCAATGGCTGCAGCGGGGAGGTTCGAGGCGACGACCGCCTTCGGGCTCATCGGCATCTGGCAGCGGCTCGGCAGGCTCGCGGGCGCAGGCGAAACAGCGCGGTCGGTGCAGGCTGCCGTGCAGGTGGATGACATTCTGGCTGCCCGCACGCTCGTGCAAGTCATCAACGTTTTGCGTGATCAGCGTGAGTTGCGGTACATGGCGCGCCAGCTCGGCAATGGCCAGATGGGCGGGGTTCGGCTGGGCCTGGAGCACCCGCATGCGCCGCCATTCATACCAGCCCCAGACCAGCGCCGGGTCGCGACGAAACGCCTCTGGTGTGGCCAGTTGGGCTGGATCGAAACGCTCCCATAAACCGGTCAACGCGTCGCGGAAGGTCGGGATGCCGCTCTCGGCGGAGACGCCGGCGCCGGTGAATACAACGACATGGCGCGCCGAGCGCAGGGCGGAAATCAGGGAAGCTGGAATCACGCTCGGGCTCCGGGGTGTATGGATGGCGGACTATCAATACCATCGTGCTGCGGGCTTTTTCAAAGCGTCGGCTGGTCGAACGGCGTTCGCGAGGGCCTGTTGTTCAAGCAACACATCGTGTTTCGCGTCGGAGTTCTGACCGTCCGGCTGCTCGCCGTGGCCATCTGTCACCTACTTGACGGACGTCAACGTCGCCCGCAGCGGCTCGCGGATGATGCCGCGTAAAGCAACAGACGCGATATTCGCAGCCGGGAGGCTCTCATGCTTGGCTCAGTGACCTGGGACGACGCGCTGGTACAACGCTACGGACAGATCGGGCAGAGGCACTGCACCTATCCGGCTGCGGCCGATTTCAGCGACCGGATCGCCCCGCTGGATCTGCTGCGTGCGTTGCGCGAGGGGCGGCGCGCCGGCCGCCCGCTGTCGATATCCATTCACCAGCCCGGTGGCGTCGAGCTGCAGCCTGGCGAGGCCGCGGCCTATCAGTTGCGGCTGCACCGCGAGATCGAACAGCTCGGTTGCCATGCCGGGCCGCTGCAGCAGGTCGAGCAATTGCGGCTGAGCACCGGCACGCTGGGCATCGCCGCGTTACGAGAACTGATGACGCTGCTCAGAAGCCGTTTCAGTTTCGTCGATTCCCATGCCGGCAGCTTTCTCGCTGAAGTCGAGCTGGCTCATGTCGACTGGCCGCTGATTGGCGCGCTGCACGAGCTCGGCTTCAACCAGCTAAGCGTCGCGGTGCCCGATCTGCGCGCGGACGACGGCAGCACGGTCGAATATTTCCGCAGTTCGGCGCGCATCCGCGGGGTGATCGAAGCCGCCCATGCGTTGCATTACCGCTCGGTGAATCTGGATCTTGGCTACGGCAGGTCCTGGCAGACGCCGGCCAGCTTCGCGCGCAAGTTGGCGTCGATCATCGAGCTGGCGCCCGATCAGGTGACGATGTTCGATTACCGCGACGCGCCTCTGGTCGCTTCCAATCCCGCGCGCCTCGGCCTGGCTTCGGTGGCCGATACGCTGGCGATGTACCACCATGGTGTCGAGCAGCTCAGCGCCGCCGGCTACCGCTACATCGGGCTGGGCAAGTTCGTCCTGCCTCACGACGATCTGGCGATGGCTCAGGAGATCGGCGCGCTGCACCACGATATCCATGGCTACACCCTGCACGGCGAATGCGATCACCTGGGGTTCGGGGTGGGCGCGATAAGCCGGGTCGATGGCCTTTATTGTCAGAACGCCAGCACCGCGCAGGCCTATCAGCAGGCGCTTGACCAGGACCAGCTACCGAGCATTTGCGGTCTGCACGCCAGCCATGTCGATCCGCTGCACCAGTCGCTGCTCGAACACCTGCGCTGCACCTTCGCGCTGGATTTCGACGCGCTCAGTCAGCACTGCGGCGTGGATGTGCGGCAGCGCTACGCGCGGCATTGGCCCGCGCTGCAGCAGCTGCATGCCGACGGGGTGATCGTGCTGGACGACAGCGGGCTGGAAATCCCGCTCCACGCTCGGCTACTGGTGCCGGCGGTGTGTGCGGCCTTCGAACAGCCAAACGCAATGGCGATTGGTCATTCGGCCGGGCGCCGGCGGCGCTGACTGGCGCCGCCGCTTCACCGCACGGTGAACCGGCGGCTGAGGCTGCCGAGGCGACCGGCCAGCTCGTGCAGCTGACGACCATCGTTATCCAGCTCGCTGGCGTCCCCGGCGTTACGTTCGGCGACCTGCTGCACGCTCTGCAGATGACGCCCCATATCGGCTGAAACCGCGGTCTGTTCTTGGGTCGCGGCGGCAATCATTTCGTTCATCTGGCTGATGCCCTCGATCTCGCTGGCGATGGCGTCCAGCAGGGCGGTGGTGTCCTGGCTGCTGCTCACGCAACGGGCCACGCTGTCGCGGCTGTTCTGCATCGCTTCGGTGGCCTTGCGACTGCCTTGCTGCAGGCGGCTGATGATGCCCTGGATCTCGGTGGTGGAAGCTGCGGTCTTCTGCGCCAGATTGCGCACCTCGTCGGCGACCACGGCGAACCCGCGACCCTGTTCCCCGGCCCGTGCGGCCTCGATGGCGGCATTGAGGGCGAGCAGGTTGGTCTGTTCGGCGATGGTACGGATCACCTCCAGCACGCGGTCGATCTGCTCCGATTGCGCAGCTAGGTCCTGAACCACGCGGTCGGTGCCTTCGATGTGTTCGGCAAGGGTGCCGATCTCGCTGCGCACGCCGCTGACCGCGCTGCGGCCCTGGCCGGCCTTCTGGCTGGCACCCTGGGCAGCCTGCGCCGCGCGATCGGCGTGGCCGGCGACGTCATCGATGGCTACGGTCATCTGCTGCATGGCTTCGACCATGTAGGCAGTCTCATCCAGTTGGCGGCTGGCACCGTCACGCAGCTGGCGGGTTGCCTCGCTGAGGTTGGCGGCGGTGCCGCCCAGCCCCGCGGTGTCACGTACCACGGCGCCGACCAGATCGCCCAGTTGGTCGAGCAGTTGATTGAAGCGCTGGGTGACCGGCCCGCTGACCTGGCTGCGGAAGCTCAGATCGATGCGTTCGGGACGCGCGGTGATGGCGGCGGCAGCGCCGAGCAGCGCTTCGCCTTCGCGGGCCTCGGCGGCGGCACGGATTGCCAGATAGACCAGGATTGCGCTTTCCAGCACCACGTAGAACGCGTGCAGGAACACCGTTGGCCAGTTGCCGTCGGGCATCAGGAACACGCCCGCTCCCTGCTGCTGCAGAGCGAAGAAGCCCAGGTGGTGCACGGCGATGGTCGCCGCGGCGACCACGATGGGCAGCCAGTCGCGGTAATAAACCAGAAAGGCCAGTAGGGCGAAGATGCCGAAGTGCATCTCCAGCATGCCGTGGGCCTGGTTGATGTGTAGCGCAGCGAACACCATGAAGGCTGCGCCGATCGTGCAGCGCAGCAGCCGTTGGCCCGGGATCAGCATGTACAGCGCAGTTACCGCGACGCCGGTCAGCCCGCCGATGACCAGTGCCTGAGCCCAGGTACCCTGGAAGGCCGCCACGCCGAATGAATAGGCGACCAGAAACCAGATCACACCCAGCATGATGCGATCGGCCTTGAGGTAATGCGCTTGCAGCGTGACGCTTTCGCTGTTCATGGATGACTCCGGGTGAAAGTCCGCACTCCTGTTATCGGGCGCCTCATGCCGCGCTTGATCCGTCGTAGAGCGGTTTCCGACGAGCGCCCGGTTTGGCCAGCAGCAGCTGTGCGGTGCCGATTGCGCGCTCGATGAAGCCGCCCTCGCAGTAGCACAGGTAGAACTCCCAGAGCCGGCAGAAATAGTCGTCGTAACCGTGGCGCTCCAGCTCGCCGCGGGCGCGGCGGAAGTTCTCGCGCCACAGGCGCAGGGTGCGCGCGTAGTGTTCGCCGAAGTCCTCCATGTGCAGCAGGTTCATGTCCGAGTCGCTGGTTACGACATTGAGCATGCGCTGCATGGAGGGCAGGGCACCGCCGGGGAAGATGTAGCGCTGGATGAAGTCGACGCTACGGCGCGCCTGTTCGTAGCGCTGGTCGCGAATGGTGATGGCTTGCAGCAGCATCAGCCCGTCGTCCTTGAGCAGCCGCGAGCACTGTCGGAAGTAAGTCGGCAGGAAGTCGTGGCCGACCGCTTCGATCATTTCGATGGACACCAGCTTGTCGAACTGACCGTCGAGATCGCGATAGTCCTGCAGCAGCAGGGTGATGCGGTCCTGCAGGCCCTGTTCTTCGATGCGCCGCTGGGTGTAGGCGAACTGTTCGCGCGACAGCGTGGTGGTGGTCACCCGGCAGCCACGGTGGATGGCGGCATAGAGCGCCATGCTGCCCCAGCCGGTACCAATCTCCAGCAGATGGTCCTCGGGCTGCAGGTCGAGCTTTTCGCAGATGCGTTCGAGCTTGTGCAGCTGGGCCTGTTCCAGATCCTGTTCGGGGCTGGTGAACATTGCCGCCGAGTACATCATGGTCGGGTCGAGAAACTGCTCGAAGAGCTCGTTGCCGAGGTCGTAATGGGCGGCGATGTTGCGCTGCGAGCCGCTGCGGGTGTTGCGGTTGAACCAGTGCAACGCCTTGATCACCGGCTGGCCGAACAGCGCCAGGCTGCCGCGCTCGATGTTGTCGAGCACGTCCATGTTGGCGACGAACAGGCGGATCACCGCGGTCAGGTCCGGGCTGTGCCAGTAGCCGTGAATGTAGGCTTCGCCGGCGCCGATCGAGCCGCGCGCGGCGATCAGGCCCCGGGCGGCACTGTCGGTTATATGAATTTCTGCCTTGAGCGGGCTCGCCAGATCGCCGAACTGCTGACAGACATCGCCGTGTTGCAGTCTCAGCAACCCGTGGCGCAGGTGTTCGAGCTGATTCAGCACGGTACGGCGCAGCAGGCTGCTGGCCAGTCCCATGCCCGCCAGCGGACGGACTTTGACGGTCAGGCTAGGGCTCTTCATGGCGGGCTCCGGTGGGTTGCGGGACGGCCAGCCCGTACGCCTTGGTAGCGGGCTGATGGGTGAAGATCGGTGTGCGCTTGAGCAGCAGGCGCAGCGCCTGCCAGTAGATGGCGAGCAGGGTCTTGGCGGTCATCCAGGGGAAGCCGAGCAGGTAGCGGTGCACCGCGCCGCAAGTCAGCGCCTGGCGTTGCAGACCGAGGGTGGCGTCGAACAGCTTCTGCTCGCCCTGCCAATCCTCCATGTGCACGCCGATGCGTCGTCCCGGCGGGTTGAAGCGCATGCGGTATTCCAGCTCGCCGGGCAGGAACGGCGAGACGTGGAAGGTCTTCGCCACGGTGCAGCGCAGGTTGCGATTGCCGGATGCCGGCAGCACGTAGTGATAACGCTCGCGCCAGGGCGTGTTGCTGACTTCGCAGAGCACCGCGGTCAGCTGTTCCTGTTCGTCGAAGCAATAGAAGAAGCTGACCGGGTTGAAGCACAGCCCCCAGCTGCGCGGCTGGGTCAGCAGGCGCACGGCACCGGTGACCGGCCGCCCGAGGGCTTCGCTGACCCGCTGGCGGACCGCGTCGGCCAGCGCGATGCCCTGGCGGGTGTATTCCGGCAGGTAGTCGCGCTCGCGGAAGGAAAATGCGGCGAAGCGGGCACGCCCACTCAGGGGCGAAAGCCCGAGCACGGCGTCCTGTTCGGCCAGGTCGAGGTACAGCAACCCCATGCGATAGCTGAACGCATGGGCCCGCGGCGCGAAGCGCCGATGCTGCACCCAGCCGCTGTACAGCGCGCTGTGCACGATGGCGCTGCTCACAGCGACTCTCCGAAGGCGGCGGCGACGCGCAACGCGCTGACCACACCGTCCTCGTGGAAGCCATTGCCCCAGTAGGCACCACAAAAGTAGCTGTGCCGGGCGCCGAGGAGTTCGTCGGCACGGGTCTGCGCGTCGATGCCGGCCAGGCTGTACTGCGGGTGGGCGTAGGAGAAGCGCGCGAGGATCAGGTCCGGATCGATCGCTTCGCTCTGGTTGAGGCTGACGCAGAAGGTTTCCGGCGACTCGATGCCCTGCAGGATGTTCATGTTGTAGGTCACCGCGGCCTGCTGCGTGGTCGGCCCACCGAGGCGGTAGTTCCAGCTGGCCCAGGCGCGGCGACGCTTGGGCAGCAGGCGCGTATCGGTGTGCAGCACCACGTCGTTTGCGGCGTAGCCGATGGCTCCGAGGATCTCTCGTTCGACCCGGCTCGGTTCGGCCAGCAGGCTCAGCGCCTGGTCGCTGTGACAGGCGAAGATCACCTTGTCGAAACGCTCGGCACCGGCCGGGCTCTGGATCGTTACGCCGTGCTCATCGCGCAGCACCTCGAACACCGGGCAGTTGAGACGGATGTGCTGGCTGAAACCCCGCGTCAGTGGCGATACATAGGCGCTGGAGCCGCCTTCGACGACGTACCACTGTGGGCGATCGCTCACCGACAGCAGCCCGTGGTTCTTGAAGAAGCGGATGAAGAATTCCACCGGGAATTCCAGCATGTCGGCCAGCGACATCGACCAGATCGCTGCGCCCATCGGCACGATGTAGTGATCGATGAAGCGCTGGCTGTAGCGGCCCAGCTTGAGGTAGGTACCCAGGGTGACGTGGGCACCGAGGCGACCGTGCTTGTAGTCGTCAAGCGCTTCGCGGTTGAAGCGCAGGATGTCGCGGATCATGCCCCAGAAGGGCGGCGAGAGTAGGTTGCTGCGCTGGGCGAACAGGGTGTTGAGGTCGTGGCCGTTGTATTCCAGGTCGCTGCGCGGGTCGCTCACCGAAAAGCTCATTTCGGTCGGCTTGTAGCGCACCCCGATTTTGTCCAGCAACTTGATGAAGTTGGGGTAGGTCCAGTCATTGAAGACGATGAAGCCGGTGTCCACCGCGTAGTCCCGGCCGTGCAGGCGGAAGTCCACGGTATGGGTGTGGCCGCCGATCCAGCTGGCCGATTCGAACACCGCGACCTGGTGCTGACGGGACAGCAGATGCGCACAGGTAAGTCCGGCAATACCGCTGCCGATGATGGCGATTTTCATGGTTATCCTTCCTTGAGAGGCGTGCGCGCCAGTCGCCGGCCGAGGGCGAATTGCAGGCGTGCGGGCAGCAGTGAGAGCAGGCGCAGCACAGAGATGAACGGCGCCGGAAACGCGATGTGCAGCGGGCGGCGTTCCAGCCGTCGGGCGATCTGCCGTGCGGCCTTGTCCGCCGGCCAGCTCATTGGCATGGGAAAGTTGTTGCGACGGGTCAGCGGTGTGTCGACGAACCCCGGGCTGACGAGGGTGACGTCGATGCCTTCGTTGGCCAGATCCAGACGCAGCGATTCGAGCAGGTAGCGCAGCGCCGCCTTGGATGCGCCGTAGGCCCCGGCACGCGGCAGCGGCAGCCAGGTCACCGAGCTGCCGACGCCGACCAGATGCGGGCGCACCCCTTGGCGCAGCAGTGGCAGTGCCGCCTCGATGCAGTAGCCGACGGCGAGCACGTTGGCGCCCATCACGCGCTCCAGCAGCGCCGCGTCGAATCGGCCGGCATCGATGTATTCGCAGGTGCCGGCATTGAGGATTACGCTGTCCAGCGCGCCCCATTGCGTCTGGATGGCGGCGCCGATGTCGCGCACCTGTTCGCTGTCTGTGAGATCGCCGGGCAGCACCAGCACACGCCCCGGGTAGCGACGGGCAAAGGCCTGCAGCGGCTCGGCGCGGCGTGCCGACAGCGCCAGGCAGTGCCCGTCGGCGAGCAGCTGACGCGCCAGCTCCAGGCCGATGCCACTGCTGGCGCCAGTCAGCCAGATACGTCGCGAGAGGTTCACGCGAGCCTCCGCTGCAGCCAGCGAATGGCCGCACCGAGCAGGGGCACATGCTGATAGAGCAGGGCACCGGCATCGAAGTAGTCGCGGTGGCGGACGACCTTGCCGGCGCCGTTCCAGCGCAGCAGCGAGCAGCCTTCGAGGCTGATCAGCTTGCCGCCGTTCAGCCGCGGATGTCGGTAACTCATGATCCAGCGCAGATAGCCCTGGCCGTCGCATACCTCGTCGTGGCTGATGAATTCGAAGTGCAGATGTTCGACGTTGGCGTACAGCTCGCTGAAATAGCGCTCCAGCTCGACGAGCCCGCAGACCTCATGCAGCGGGTCGGTGAAGTGCACGTCGGCGCTGTAGAGGTCGCGCAGGCGGTCGAGATTGCTCGCGTCGAGGCGGGCGAACTCGCAGGCGAAGGACTGCAGGAAGCCGCTCATGCTTGCGCATCCGGCAGGTTGCGGAAGGCATCCAGCGCCCGCGCCCGGCTGGCGCCGAGGTCGACGATGGGGGCGGGGTACTCGGTTACGCCGAACAGGCTGCGGTGCGCCGACGGGTTATGCACGTCGCGCCTGCTCAGGTGCTGCAGCTCGGGAAGCCAGCGGCGCAGGAACTGCCCGTCCGGGTCGAAGCGTTGCGACTGGCTGATCGGATTGAACAGGCGGAAGTAGGGCACCGAATCCGTGCCGGTGGACGCGCTCCATTGCCAGCCGCCATTGTTGGCGGCCAAGTCGCCGTCGATCAGGTGACGCATGAACCAGCGCTCGCCCTCACGCCAGTCGATCAGCAGGTTCTTGCTGAGGAACATGGCGACGACCATGCGCAGACGGTTGTGCATCCAGCCGGTTTCCTGCATCTGGCGCATGGCCGCATCGATGATCGGAAAGCCAGTGCGGCCCTGCTGCCATGCTTCCAGCTCGTACGGCGCGCGCCGCCAGGGCAGTGCCTCGGTTTCCGGGCGGAAGGCGCGGTACATGGACACCCGCGGATAGCCGACCAGGATGTGCTTGTAGAACTCGCGCCAGAGCAGTTCGTTGATCCAGGTGGTGACGCCGGTGCTGCCGCTGTCCAGCTCGCCCTGGTTGTAGCCAAGCGCCGCGTGCAGGCACTGGCGGATGGAAATGACACCGGCGGCGAGGTAGGCCGACAGCTGGCTGGTGCCGGGCTCGGCGGGCAGGTCGCGGCGCTGGTGGTATTCGTTCAGGTCATCTTCGACGAACGCTGCCAGGCGGCGTTGGGCGAAGGCTTCGCCGGCTGGCCAGAGCGCGCGCAGATAGTCCGTGGGTCGCGGAAAGCCGGTGACCGTCGTGGGTATCGGGTCACTGGTGATACCCAGCGGCGCCTGGGCCGCAGGCACCGGCTCGCAGGCTGGCAGCGATACGCTCAGGTGGGCGAGGCACGCCTTGCGGAACTGGCTGAACACCTTGAAGTAGCTGCCCGACTGCGTCCGTACGCTACCCGGAGTGAACAGCAGCTGGTCGAGATAGCCGCGCACGCTGATGCCGGCCGCTTCCAGATGCGTGGTAACTGCCCGATCGCGGCGCTGCTCGTTTACCCCGTACTCGTCGTTGTAATGCAGCCGCTGCACGCCCTGTTCGCGGCAGACCTTCAGCAGCGCGTCGGGTACCGCCTGCCAATCATCGACCTCGCGAATCAGCAGCGGAACGTTGAGCGCGCCGAGCCGCGTCGACAGCTCGGCGAGGTTACGCAGCCAGAAGTTGACTTTGCACGGCGCATCGTCGTGGGCGAGCCATTGCCCCGGAGTGACCAGATACAGCGCCACGGTAGGGCCGCAAGCCATCGCAGCTGCGAGGGCGGTGTTGTCGCTTGTGCGCAGATCGCTGCGCAGCCAGAGCAGCTGGGTCATGACGCACTCCCTTCGCTACCGGGCAGCAGGCCGGCGCCATGCAGTTGCTGCAGGGCGCCGAGGGGACCCTCAGCGAGCATCAGCCCGCGATGTCGGTGCAGCTCGGGTGCATGGATATGAACGGCCGGCCCGGCCACACAGAGCGGCGCGACGCTTTGCTCGATCAGACGCGGCAGGTCGCGTTGCAGGCAGTTGCCCGGCAGGCTGTTGCTCGCATAGAGCAACAGGGCGCGCGGCAGGATGCGCTCCATCGCCAGGTTCAGCTCGTTTAGCGGTACCGGCCACTCGACGACTTCAACTGGGCAGTCGGTGCTGGAGACGAGCCAGGCGGTCAACCACAGACCGGGCGCGAAGGACTCGTTATCCAGATTGGCGAGCAACAGCGGACGCCCGACCTGCTGCCGGTTGTTGAAATAGATGCGCGTCGCCAGTTTGCTGCGCAGCCAGGAATGAACCAGCGCCCGCTCCACCGCTGCACCGTACTGGCCCTGCCAGCGCTGTTCGAGTGCCTCGAGCAGCGGATGCAGCAGGTGCTGGCAGAGCGTGCGCGGCGGATACAGCGCCATGGCCCGGTTGAAGGCATCGTCCAGGCGTCGTTCGCTGAGGCGGTCGATGGCCTGCAGCAGCTCTTCGAGCAGCTCCGACCACTGGTTCTGCCTGGGCAGCTCCGGCGGCGTGGTGGTGTCCAGCAGCGGCTTGATCTGGCTGACCGAAACGCCGCGATTGAGCCAGGTGAGGATGTCGCGGATGCGCTGGATATGTGCTTCTTCGTACAGCCGATGACCCTTGGGCGTGCGCAGCGGGACGATCAGCCCGTAACGGCGCTCCCAGGCACGCAGGGTCACGGCGTTAACGCCGGTGATGCGCGCCACTTCGCGGATCGGCAGGAGGCCGTCGGCCGTCAGCTGCGTCAGGTCCGTTGATTCATTCATGTTCAGATTCCGTTGCGCAGGCTGAGGGTTTCGGGATGCGGCTGCATGTAGGCCTGGCGTGCGACGTAATGATCGGGATGCCGACGGAAGTGGTGCTTGAGCAGGGTCAGCGGCACCACCAGCGGAATGACGCCGGCGCGATACTGATCGATGAGGTGGCGCATCTCGCGGCGGTCCTCTGCGCCAAGCGCGTCCTTGAGGTAACCGCTCAGATGCAGCAGCACGTTGCAGTGCGTACCGCGGGTGGCCGGCTTCTTCAGCGCCTGCATCAGCTGGCTGAAGTACTGCGGTGCGAACTCCTCCAGCGAGTGTTCCGCCAGTTGCGCGACCAGCCGGCCGAGCACCTTGTACTGCAGCGGGTTGCTCGCCATCAGCTGGTACTTGTAGCGCGAGTGGAAATCGACGATGGCCCGGCGGCTGAGGCCGGCCTGGCGCAGGCGCTGCCAGTCGGCATGGGCATAGACGCGGGTGAGAAAGTTTTCGCGCAGCACGGCATCGTTCAGTCGACCGTCCTCTTCGACCGGCAGATCCGGACAGGCCTGCATCAGCGCCTGGGCGAACACGCCGCTACCACCTCCGGGCTGGGTATGGCCGTTGGCGGCATAGACCTTGACCCGCTCCATGCCGCAGGACGGCGACTTCTGCATAAGGATGTAGCCGTTGATGTCGTGCAACTGCCCGGCGATCTGCCGACCGTATGCGGCGAGGGCTTCGGTGACGTCCAGCTCGGGACGTACGGTGCCGACGGCCTTTGGTGCGTCGGTGTCGCCGACCAGGCGGATCGGCTCGCGAGGTGTGCCAAGGCCGATGGCAACCTCCGGGCACACCGGCACGAACTCGAAGTGCTGCGCCAGGGTCTCGCTGCACAGGCGCGATTCCTTGTGGCCACCGTTGAAACGCACCGGATTACCAAGCAGGCAGGCGCTGATTCCAATCTTGGGCGTGGGGAGCTTGGTGTGCATGATGGCGACCTCGTCTTGTACAAGTTGGGTTTCTGTACAACTTGTGGTCATCATAATCGCGGTGTTGTACAAGTCAATACAGAATGTACAACTAAGTGCATAATCCTGTACAAATGTCGTCAACGAATGGCTTTGGATAGTTGCCGCTGCGTACGGAGGGGTTTTTGGTGGCTGAGCGATCTACCGCGTTTTTCGGCCGGCCTGATGTGCGCCAATGCCTCAGCCGAAGCGGTGGCGTGAAAATGCTGTACGGTTCATGTGCCTGTGTATAGGTGTATGCTTTCAAGCAAGTCGTCATACCCGCGCAATGGCTGCGCGCCAGGAGCTCACCATGAACATCTTGTTGACGGGCGGTACCGGGCTGATAGGGCGCGCGTTGTGTCGGCGCTGGCTGGCGGACGGGCATCGGCTATGGGTATGGAGCCGCACGCCGCAACGTGTTGCCGCGTTGTGTGGTGCCGAGGTGCAGGGTGTGGGCAGCTTGCAGCAGCTGGATGCCGTGGCGCTGGACGCGGTGGTCAATCTGGCCGGCGCCCCCATCGCCGATCGGCCATGGACCAAGTCGCGCAAGGCGTTGCTATGGGACAGTCGGGTCAAGCTCACCGAACAGCTGGTCGAGTGGCTGGGCCGACGCGAGCAGAAACCGGCGCTGCTGATCTCCGGTTCCGCCGTGGGTTGGTACGGCGACGGCGGTGAGCACCGCCTGACCGAAGCCGATCAGCCGGTCTCCACCGATTTTGCCAGCCAGCTGTGCAATGCCTGGGAAGAGCGCGCGATGGAGGCGACAGTGCTGGGAATGCGTGTGGTGCTGGTGCGTACCGGGCTGGTGCTGGCGCGTGACGGCGGCTTTCTCCAGCGGTTGCTGCCGCCATTCAGGCTTGGTTTGGGCGGGCGCATCGGCGATGGTCGGCAATGGATGCCGTGGATTCATATCGAAGACCAAATCGCCCTGATTGATTTTCTTCTGCGCCAGCCGGCGGCAAGCGGGCCTTACAATGCCTGTGCGCCGGCCCCGGTGCGCAACGTCGAGTTCACGCGCAGCCTTGGCCGCTGCCTGCATCGCCCGACGGTATTGCCAGTCCCGGCAGCGGTGCTCAAGCCCCTGCTCGGCGAGTTGGCCGGGCTGTTGCTCGGGGGGCAACATGCGTTGCCGCAGAGGGCCGAGGCGGAAGGTTTCCGCTTCCGTTTCAACGATCTGGATTCAGCCCTGGCCGAGCTATTGACGCCCCCCTGAAGGGTGCGCCCTGTGTGAAAATAGCGCGCCCCCCGCTTGGGGTACGGCGCAACCTTAAAAACAGTAGTCAGGAAAGTTGCATGACAGAGCAGGCGTTGTTGTTGGTCAATCTGGGTTCGCCGGCCTCCACGGAAGTCGCTGATGTACGCCGCTACCTCAACCAGTTTCTGATGGATCCGTACGTGATCGATCTGCCGTGGCCGTTGCGGCGCCTGCTGGTCTCGCTGATCTTGATCAAGCGCCCCGAGCAATCGGCGCATGCCTACGCCTCGATCTGGTGGCCGGAAGGTTCGCCGCTGGTGGTGCTGAGCCGCCGTCTGCACGAGGCGGTACGTCCGCACTGGACGCAGGGCCCGGTGGAGCTGGCGATGCGCTACGGCGAGCCCTCCATTGAGACCACGCTGACGCGTCTGGCCGGGCAGGGAATCACCCAGGTCACCCTGGCGCCGCTTTATCCGCAGTTCGCCGACAGCACCACGACGACGGTCATTCAGGAAGCGCGCCGGGTCATCCGCGAACGCGGACTGTCTCTGCAGTTGTCGATCCTGCAGCCGTTCTACGACCAGCCGGAGTACCTCGACGCGCTGGCCGCCAGTGCCAGGCCGCATCTGCAACAGGATTTCGATCATCTGCTGCTGAGTTTCCACGGGCTGCCCGAGCGTCACCTGCACAAGACCGATCCAACCGGCGCGCACTGCCTGAAGAGCGATGATTGCTGCCAGCGTGCCGAGGGCGAGGTACTCGCCAGCTGCTACCGCGCGCAGTGCATGCGCACCGCCGCCGGCTTCGCGGCGCAGGCCGGGTTGCGTGACGATCAGTGGTCGGTGTCTTTCCAGTCGCGCCTCGGCCGCGCCAAGTGGATCGAGCCCTACACCGAGACGCGTCTCGACGAGCTGGCGCAGCAGGGCGTGAAGAAGCTGCTGGTGATGTGCCCGGCCTTCGTCTCCGACTGCATCGAAACCCTCGAGGAGATCGGCGATCGCGGTCGTGAACAGTTCATCGAGGCGGGTGGCGAGGAACTGGTGCTGGTGCCCTGTCTGAATACCCACGAGGATTGGGTAAAGGCGCTGGTGACACTCTGCGGTCGCGCGCCTCTGGCGCTCTGACCGCAGGCGCGGGACGCATCGCGCGGCGATGCGTCCCACGTCAGGCTGTCACGCCGTCGTCCGCCTCGGTGGCACGAACCAGCTCCTCGAAGGCATCCGCCGATAGCGGTCTGCCGAACAGATAACCCTGATAGCGATGGCAGCCATTGGCGAGCAGCATCCCCCGTTGTGGCTCGCTTTCGACGCCTTCGGCGATGACCTCCAGGCCCAGCCCGGTCGCCAGTGCGCAGATGGCCCGGACGATGGTCAGGCTGCTGCTGTCGTCCGGCAGACGGCGAATGAAGGTCTGATCGATCTTCAGCTGATCGAGCGGCAGCTGCTGGAGATAGCTCATCGAGGAATAGCCGGTACCGAAGTCGTCGATGGCGAAACGGATGCCGTGCTGCTTGAGCCGCGTCATGCGGGCGATCGCTTCGGGCATGTTGTCCAGCAGCAGCGTTTCGGTCAGCTCCAGCTTCAGCCGGGCCGGATCGGCACCGCTCCTTTCCAGCAGCTCGAGCACCCCCTCGACGAAATTGTCCTGGTACAGCAGGTGTGCACTGAGGTTGACCGAGAGGCTGAGGTGGGCGAATTCCGGCGTTTCGGCCCAGCGCGCCAGTTGTGCGCAGGCCTGCGCCAGCACCTGTTGATCGAGGGTGTGGATCAGACCGGCGTGTTCGGCCTGCGCGATGAATGCCGCTGGAGTGAGCAGACCGCGCAGTGGGTGCTGCCAGCGCACCAGCGCCTCGGCGCCGATGATGCCTTCGGTCTGCTCCAGCTGCGGCTGGAAATTGAGTATGAATTCGCCGTTCTTCAAGCCCAGGCGAATCTCTTCTTCCAGACGCAACCGTTCCTGCACGGCCAGCTGCATGCGCGGATCGAAGAAGCGCAGGGCGTTCTTGCCGGAAATCTTCGCCTCGTACATAGACATGTCGGCGCGCTTCATCAGCTCGTCGCTGCTGCTGGCTTCGGCACCGAACAGCACCACGCCGATACTGGCGCTGCTGTACAGCGCGAGATCGGCCAGGCGATACGGCCGATCCAGTGAGTTCAGCAGCTTCATGCCGATGTGCTCGGCCTGGCCCGCCGCGCGTAGCGGATCGTCGCCGAGGTTCTCCAGCATCACCACGAACTCGTCGCCACCCAGGCGCGCCACCGTGTCGCTGGCGCGCACCTCGGCGTGCAGACGTTCGGCGGCGATGCGCAGCACCTGGTCGCCGGTCTGGTGCCCGTGCAGGTCGTTGATGTTCTTGAAGTTGTCCAGGTCGATGAACATCAGCGCGCCCAGCTGATTGCCGCGGCGGCTGGCGGCCATGGCCTGGTGCAGGCGGTCGAGCAGCAGTCGGCGGTTGGGTAGACCGGTCAGCGGATCGTAGAACGCCAGATTATGAATTCGCTCTTCGGCCGCCTTGCGATCGGTGATGTCGGTAAAGGCGGCGACATAGTGAGTCACTTCTCCGAGCGCGTTGCGCACCGCGCTGACGGTCAGCCATTCGGGAAAGATCTCGCCACTCTTGCGCCGGTTCCAGATTTCGCCTTCCCATACGCCGGTGGTTTCGATGCTCGACCACATGGCGCGATAGAACTCCGGGCCGTGCTTGCCGGATGCGAGCAGAGCGGTGGTCTGACCGATGGCCTCGGCGGCGCTGTAGCCGCTGATGCGGGTGAAGGCCCGGTTGACCCGCAGGATGCGGCTCTGCGCGTCGGTAATCAGCATGCCCTGTTGCGATTCGAAGGCGATGGAGGCGATCCTGCGCTCCAGTTCGCTGTTCACCCTCTCCGTGATATCGCGGCTCAGCCAGACCACCGCACGCTTCTGTCCTTCCGGCTGCTCCAGCGGCAGCGCGCGGCCTTCGAACACCTTGAGGCCACCCTGTGTCGGCAGGCAGTACTCGATCAGCTGCGGTACATCGCTGTTCAGCGTCAGCTGGATGAAGTCGAGGAAGCGACGTTCTTCCTCTTCGGGCATGACGTCGTGCAGACGGCGACCGAGCAGCTTACTCGGATCGTCATACAGCAGGCTCCGTTCGGCGCAGAGGATTTCCAGGTAGCGGCCATCCTCGTCGAGCACCATGAGCAGGTCGGGCATGGCTTGGGTGATGGCGCGCAGCCGGGCTTCGCTGAAGCGCAGGGCCTGCTCGATCTTGTTGCGCTCCAGCAGATCCTTGAGCAGGACGCCGAGGGTTGCGGTGGCGATGGGCAGCGCCAACAGCGCCGGCAAGGCAGCTTCCCGTACTGCGGCGGTGCCGAGGTCGCTGGGTAGCATCAGTGCGATCAGCGCCAGTGCGGCAAGGTGCAGCAGCAAACCGAAAGCGAGCAATTGCCAGAAGCCAATGCCGAGCAGACGCTTTCGATATGCACAGCCGTAGGCGAGCCCCAGAGCGATCGGCAACACCACGTTCGCCAGCCCCGGTACCACACCGGGCCCGCCCAGCCAGAGGCGGTAGGCGCCAGCGAGGGTGCCGGCGATCGTGGCCACCAGCGGCCCGCCGAACAACCCGGCCATGCTCAGCACCACGGTGCGTGCATCGAGGATGATCCCGGTGTGGCCGACGCTGGTGATCAGCATGCCGATGATGCAGGCGCTGCCGAACCAGAGTCCGGCGAGCAATTGAGCGGAGAGCTGACCGCTCCGGTTCCAGCTGCGGGTGGTAAAGGCCAGCAGCCAGCACAACGCGAGCAGCATGACCGCGTTCTGTACGACGGCATTGAGAGTCAAGACAGAATCCTAGGGCGCAACCGCCCACTGCAGGATGGTGAAATGGCGATTTGCCAGTATCCCATATCCACCGCTACCGAGTAACGGCCCTTAGGTAGGGTTGTCCGGGGTGCTTGAGGGCGCAGCGCTACCGCATCGTTGAGCCAACGGCCCGCCGGACGCGGGCCGGGCGGCGTGCTCAGTTCTGCGCGAGCTTCGCCTTCAGTTCGCGAATCTCGGCTTCCAGCGCTTCGACGCGTTGCAAGGCGTCGACCTCGGCGGTGACGTTCTTCTGGATGCCGATGAAGTAGGTCAGCTGATCGGCCTCGTTGAACACCGGCGTGATGGAAAGCTCGTTCCAGAACGGTGTGCCGTCCTTGCGGTAGTTGCGGATGATCTGGCGGCACGGCTGGTTGTTCTTCACCGCCTCGCGAATGGCCTGCAGGGCCGGCTGGTCGCGGTCCTCGCCCTGCAGGAAGCGGCAGTCGCGGTAGAGGATGTCGTCGACCGCATAGCCGGTCAGCCGCTCGAACGCCGGGTTGGCGTAGATCAGGATGTTGTCATCGCCTTCCTGTTCGGCGACCACGATTCCGTCGTTGGAGGCTTCGATAACCAGTTGCAACAGCTTGGCATTGATCATGTCACGACATCCTGAAAGGGCATGCCGCGCATTCTAGAACAACTTGGTCCGCTCGGTGCTTGCAAGTGCCATCAGTGGCCTGTTTGGCAAGTTCAGTTGGTCAATTTCGGCGCCCATGGCCCCGATACTGCGCTGCTGCTCCTCACCATAGCCCGCTATGACTCGTCGCAGCGCCTTATCTCGGAACCATGGTCATCCGAACGTGCCTCAACCAACTCACCGCACAGGCCACCCGCTCATTCGTTGCGTTTGCGGAAGAACAGGGTGACCTGTCCCACCTCTACGCCAAACTTGCTCATGAACGAACGGTTGGCCAGGGTGTTCTCGTCGATCAGGTACATCCAGTCGTCCAGGTGTACGTCGTAAACCTTGTCATCCACCGGCAGGCTGAGCACGTAGCGCCAGCGCAGGGCATTGCCGGCCACTTCGCCAACGGCCTCGCCGACCACGTCTGCAGCCGTGCCGCGCCAGTGCCCCGGGCGCTCCTCGGTCAGCGTCCAGACGCGTTGCTGGGTAGTGCCGTCGCTGTAGCGAAAGTGTTCGTCGAGGATCAGCTTGTCGCCATCGAGGCTGCCTTCGATCTCGACATGAAAGCGCTTGACGACCTCGCCGGAGCGCTTCTGGAACATGCCCCAGGCATCCACCGTGCCGACGAAATACTTGCGCAGATCAAGCTGCGGCTCCTCGTCTCGGTAATGCTCGACATCGACGGCGGTGCAGCTGAGCAGCAGCAGGCAGCAAGCCAGGATCAGTACCTTTTTCATGATTTCGTTTCTCCGCAGGGCAGGGAAGTGAGTAGCCGCGCTGCCAGTAGCTTCAGCAGGCAGGGCAGGCCGGCGTAGACCAGCGCAAGGTTCCAGCCGGCCGCGGTGCCCGGTTGGTAGTCGCTCAACGCCAGCAATGGCAAAGCCAGACCGGCGAGTGCGAGCGCCAGCTTGGCGAGAAAGCTCCACAAGCCGAAGTAGGCGGCAGTGGAATCACGCTCCTCGACTGGGATGATGTCGGCCAGCAGCGCTGGTGGCAGGGCCAGATCGGCTCCGAGGGCAAGGCCGGACATCATGCAGACGCCGGCATAGGCCCAGGCCGAGCCCGGCTCCAGCAGCACCGCCCAGATAAAGGCGGCGCAGGCGGTGAGCATGCCGATCCGCCAGCTGCGTCGTTTGCCGATGCGATCGGCCAGACGGGTCCAGAGCGGCAGACCCAATGCGCCGCTGATGAAGTAAATCGCCAGGAACATGCCGGTCAGTCGCGCCAGTTGCAGGCGGTCGGCGATGAAGAACAGCGCCAGGGTGGCCGGAATCGCCACCGCCACGGCATTGATGAAGTAGACGCCCGCCAGGCGCCGGAACGCAGGGTTGCGCAGGGGCAGTCGCCAGCTGCTGGTTTCGCTACGCACGGTGCGGTGGGGGCGTGGGGCGCCGAACAACAAGGTCGCCGTGCCGGCTAACAGCAGCACGGCGAAGGTCGCAGCAAAGGTCGCCAGCGCCGTCGCCATGCCGTATCGGGTCGCCAGCACGGTAGGCAGCACGCTGGCGAGCACCACGCCGAACAGTCCGGCACCTTCGCGCCAGGCGGCGACTCGGGTGCGGGTATCCGGCTGGTCGGAGAGGCGCGCGCCCCAGGCCAGATAGGTGATGTTGATCAGGCTGTGCAAGGTATAGGTGAGCGCCAGCAACGCGCCGAGCCACGCGGCTAAGCCGAAACTGCCTAAGTTGCCGGGTGGGATCAGCAGCGCCGCCATCGCCAGGCTAAGCACCACAGCCACGCCGCCGAGCAGAATGGTCCAGCCACGTGGCGAGCGGCGATCGATAAGGCGGCCAAGCCAGGGGTCTTGCACGGTGTCCAGCAGGCGGGCGAGGAACAGCACGGCGCCGGTCAGCGTCAGACCGAGGCCGAGATCGGCCGCATAGAAATTCGGCACCAGCACGTAGATCGGCAGCATCGCCATCGCCAGCGGCAGGCCGAGCATTCCATAGGCTGCCAGCGCCGGGCTTTTCATCGCTGGCCCAGCAGGTTGCGCCGCAGCTTCTGGTCGCGGCTGCGCGGGTCGAGCCAGATGGCGAAGAAGGCGTCGGCGAACGCAGCGTCGGCGACCTCATGCTGCAGGCGATCATTCACGTAGAAGCGGCAACCGCGCCCGGGCAAGAAGACGCCAGTGATTCGGTCACCCGCCCCGACATCGACGAAGGCCTGCTGCATGTCTGCGCGCCAGCGGCGCAGTTGTTCGGCATCGAGCGGCTCGCCGGAGAGTCGCTGAATCTCTTCCAGGCTGGTGCGCACCAGGTCGTCGCGGCTGATGGAGCGGTGATAGGTCAGTTCCAGCGCGAACGGCGTACGGGCTTGCAGCGGCGCGGTTTCGCTCCACAGGCGCGCGTCATAGATGCGCAAGCCGAAGAAGCGCAACTGGCCTTCGCCAATCAGGCGCGCCTGTGGCACGGCTTCGCGCCAGCTCGCCGCTGCGATCAGCGAGATCAGCGACAGCAGGCTGGCGAGCACAACGCGGCGGATATTCACGACATCGTGCTCAGCGACTGCCAGCGAGGGTGATCGAGACCGAGTCGGCAAAGCGCAGCGCGTGGGGCTTGTCGACTTCCACCTCGGCGTAGCTCACCGCGGGATGTGCCATCACCAGGTCGAGGATTTCCTGGGTCATGCGCTCGAGCAGGGCGAAGCGGTTCAGCTCCACATGGCGAATGATCGCCTTGGTTATGGTTCGGTAGTTGAGTGCCTGCTCGATGTCGTTGTCGCGCACCGCCTCGACCGCCGGGTAGAGGATGCTCAGGTTGATCAGCACGTCCTGGCGGTTGAGGATCTCGTCCTCGTTGATGCCGATGTAGGTGCGCAGGCGCAGATCCTTCACCCGGATGCGCGCCATGCCAGGTTCCAGGCGCGGCATTACTGGCCCCTCCCGATCAACTGTAGAAATTCCATCCGTGTGTTGCAGGAGCTGCGGAAGGCCCCGAGCATCACCGAGGTGTTCATCACCGAGTTCTGCTTTTCCACGCCGCGCATCATCATGCACATGTGCTTGGCTTCGATGACCACCGCAACACCAGCGGCGCCGGTGACTTCCTGAATGGCTTCGGCGATCTGGCGGGTCAGGTTTTCCTGGATCTGCAGGCGGCGGGCGAACATGTCGACGATTCGCGCAATCTTCGACAAGCCCAGCACGCGCCCGGTGGGGATGTACGCCACATGGGCCTTGCCAATGAAGGGCAGCATGTGGTGCTCGCACAGGGAGTACAGCTCGATGTCCTTGACGATGACCATCTCGTCGTTGTCCGAGGCGAACAGCGCGCCGTTGACGATCTCTTCCAGGCTGCGGTTGTAACCGCCGCACAGGTATTGCATCGCCTTCGCCGCGCGTTGCGGCGTGTCGCGCAGACCTTCGCGCTCCGGGTTTTCACCCACCCCGGAGAGTATTTCGCGGTAATGACCAGGCAGATCGTTCATGACGGTTCCTTTTGTGCGTCGGGCGCTGTTGCGTGGAGGGGAATGCTGTTGCATCAATGAGGGATGCGATAAAGCTATACGAATATTGCTTCTTGTACAGGTAAATGTACAGGAATATTCTGCTTCACAAGAACTCTTTGGCCCGAGCCCGCCATTTGCAGGCAGGTGGGCGATTGCGGGGCTATGCGGCTAACTGAATCTGTATAGGTATCCGAGTATGAAACAGGGCGTGTCGAGGCTTGGGCTGCGTATTGCGCTATTTCGTGGCCAAGTAGAGCGGGTCGAACTGCATGGTCTGCGCTGCTGCGGGTACAGCGCCTGGGTGGTCGAGCGCAGCGGTCGCCGCAGGCAGTTCGCCGATGGCCAGCGCAACGTCTGGAGCGACCAGGGCAGCTTGAAGCGGGAGCTTCGGGCGTGCGGTGTGCGTGAGGTCTACTGGCGGCAGCCGGTCAGCCATGACGAAATGATCGGCCGCCCGGCTGCTGTGGAATCCGGGTTTGGCCTGCGCATGCCTCTGCTTGCCGAGAACTAAAGGCGATCGTCGCTTGCAGCGCTGGTCTTCGACGGCTTTTGCGGCACATTGCACTCGGTTGTGCAACGACTCGCACCGTCGGGATGCGGCAGCCAGTTAAGATGCGGGCGCAGCACGGCGAACAGCTGGTAACCGAGCAACAGCAGCGGCCGCAATGGACGCCAGCCGAGCGGTGCGGCCCAGCGACCGTGGCCTGCCAGTCGCCAGCTCCAGTAGGTGGCGTCCACGCCGGTCAGCCAGGCACCGCTGGCGCTGCGGGCGTGCAGACGCCGTCGGAGCTGCGCCAGATCCCGGTCGAGCCCTTTAGGATCGAAATTGGCAGCGCTGATATCCACCAGCCGCAGCCTTGCCGGATCGGCGCTGCGTTCCAGCCAACGAACTTCTCGGGCACACAGCGGACAGGCTCGATCGACATACAGCGTCAGTGGCAAATCAGGCGTCATTTCATCGCACCTTGCGTTTGTACAACGTTTGTAGAGGGTATGCTGCGAAACGCTGGGTTACAATCTCGGCATTCTTTTCCAGCGAGCCGCCCCATGACCGATTCTTCCGGCGCTTCGAACCTGGCCTCGAGCGCCTTCGAGCAGCAGGATCTATTCCCTATCCGTGAAGTTTCCCGCCTGACCGGGGTCAACCCGGTCACCCTGCGCGCGTGGGAGCGCCGCTACGGGCTGATCCGGCCGACCCGGACCGAGAGCGGCCATCGCCTGTACTCGATGGCCGACGTGGAGGCGGTTCGCAGCATTCTTTCCTGGACCGAGCGTGGCGTGGCGGTAAGCAAGGTCGGCAGCATACTGGCGCGCAGCGCAGCGACCCGCGAGGCAGAGGAACCGACCGCAACCCCCAGTAGCGAGTGGAACGAGTGGCAGGGGCAACTGCGTGATGCGGTGAATGGTTTCGACGAGGTGCGACTGGAGCAGCTATACGGCCAGATCTTCTCTACCTATCCGCTGGCTGTGGTGTTTCAGGATGTCCTGTTGCCGGTGTGGCAGGAGCTGCTGCTGCGTCAGGATGAGTTCGGCGGCACCAGCGAGTGGCTCTTTCTCGATGCCTTTCTCCGTGCCCGGGTGCTCCAGCGGTTGCAGCTGGCTCGCATGCCGGCTGGCGAGCGCGTACTGCTCGCCGCGATGCCAGGGCAGTGCCGCGAACTGGAGCTGCTGG
The DNA here is from genome assembly GCF_002929225.1 of Stutzerimonas kunmingensis. Taxonomy (GTDB): domain Bacteria; phylum Pseudomonadota; class Gammaproteobacteria; order Pseudomonadales; family Pseudomonadaceae; genus Stutzerimonas. The sequence continues at coordinate 236,046 of NZ_PISM01000014.1, forward strand.
TAGCAGGGCTGATGTTGAGCGGCGACAGCCTGGCCGTCAGCGTGCTGCCGATCGGGCAGCCGCTGGAGGAGCTCGCGCTGGTCTGCGACAAGATGAAACCGCAGGGCCTGGTCCTGTTCTCCAACGTTCCCCACGGCGAGGCGCAACTACGCCAGCTCAACAAGCTATCGCTAGGGCTCGATTGCCCGCTGGCGGTGGCCGGTGAGGCCGCCGAACTGGGTCGTGAAGCGCTGGCGGGTACGCCGATCGCCTGCCTGGGTAGTTCCGGCAAGCTGATGCAGCGCCGTTTGCGGCAATTTCTCGCCGGCCAGCTGGATACTTGAGCGATGCGCGTGACTGTCGGGCTAGAGGAGAGTAATCCATGACGCCAGACAGCGTTCCTTCTACCTTGCTACCGTTGCGCCACGTGCTTTCCAATGGTCTGCAGGTGGGCTTTATCCAGTTGCCGACTGGCAGCCAGGCGGCAGCGCTAGTGCGCGTGCATGCCGGTGCGCACGACGCGCCGAGTCAATATCCGGGGCTCGCGCATTTTCTCGAGCATCTGCTGTTTCTAGGCAGCCATGCCTACGGGCCGTCGCAAAGTCTGATGCCGTTCGTGCAGGGCTGTGCCGGGCTACTGAATGCATCGACCCGCGAGCGCCACACCGATTTCTTCTTTCAGGTTTCGCCTGCGGCCTTTGACGAAGCGTTGAAGCGCCTGCTCGATATGCTTGCTCGGCCACTGCTCGATCCGGCTGCGCAGCTTCGCGAGCGCGAGGTGTTACAGGCCGAATTCCTGGCGCGTGGGCGGGATCGGGAAACCCTGTGCGACGCCGCTATTGGTACGGCGCTGACCACCCCGCATCCGTTTTCTGCTTTTCACGCGGGCAATCGCGACACGCTGCCGGTAGAGCTGCTGGCGTTCCAGCAGGCGCTGCAGGGCTATCACAGACGCTTCTACCACGCCGAGCAGATGGAGCTGCTGGTTGCCGCTCCCTGCAGCCTTGAGCAACTGATTGAGGTGTTGAGTTGCGTCGAGTGCCAGCTGCCGGCTGCACCTTTGGTAGCAAGGCCGGTGCCGCCGTTGCGCGCTGATGACGGCGCCACGTTGCAGCTGAAGGTTGACGCTGCAAAGCCCTGCCTGGCCATGGCATTCGCGCTGGACGACCTGCCCGAAGGCGTCGCCGTGGCGCTGGATGTCCTGCGGTCATGCTTGGCCTCCCAGGCCAATGGCAGTTTCTTCGCGGCAATGCGCGAGGCGCACTGGTGCGATGCGCTGGGGCTGCGGACGCCCTACTGGCACGCGGGGCAGGGCGTGGTCGTACTCGAATTTCAGCTGACAGAGCAGGGCATGGCGGATCGCGGTCAGCTCGTTGCGGCAGCGCGTGGCTGGCTGCACTTCATGACATCGCAGGCGCCCTGGTCCGAGCTGTGGAGCGAATACGTGCATATTCGCCAGCGCGAGCTGCTGGGCAAGGAGCCATTGGCGCTGTTGCGCTATTGGATCGATCCGGGAGCCTGGTCGCCGTCTACCAACGCCACAGATGTACAGCATGCGTTCAGGACGCTGGGCACAGCGTTGCACGGCTGTGAGCCGATCATCCTTACCGTCGATGACAGCGACGGTGACGGTCACGCGCGCATCGCTACGAAAGGCGCGGGATTTGCGCTGCAGGTGGCTTCACAACAGCTGCCGATTCCAGATCCCAGAGCGTGGCAATGGCAGCTCCCCGAGCGCAATCCCTGGTTGAGTGAGCGAGTGCAGCCGCGGACGGCGCCGGTGCTGTCGCCATCGCTGTGTTGGCTCGAGCACGGCGACGGTGCAAGTGGGCAGGGTGCACTGTATGTCAGGTGGCGCCTGTCCAGTGGGCAGCCGGCGGCCGGCCTGTGGCACGTGCTGAACGCTGCATTGCGACCACATACCCATGCCGCCGCACAGGCGGGGGTCGAGGTGCGTTTCGAAGACCACGGGCGCAGTTGGTGTCTGTCCCTGGTCGGCCATGCCGAGGCGGCACCGATCATTCTTCGGGACTTGCTCAGGGTACTGAAGGCGCCACCAGCCAGTGCGTTCGATGAAGGTTCGCGCCTGCTCAGCAAAGCCGAAACCCCGTGTGCCGACGAGATACTGATACGGCAGCTGCTACGCCGAATTCCTGCTCTGCTGGAGCCGATGACGTCCGTTGATGGCCTTCCTCTGCATCAGGCCGGACTCGATCAGCTCTGGCTCCGGTCACACTGGGATGCATTGGCGGTTGGATTCTCAGTTCATCTGAGTGGACCGTTGCAGGATGTTCTCGATGCTGTGCCCGGCATGCCGGACCTCATCAGCAGTGAGCAGGCCGCAGGCGTGCCGCGCTACCAGTGGTCTCGCTTTGGCGAGCCGGGTGAAGAAACTGCGCTGGTCCTGTTTTGCCCTCTGCCGGATCGTATGGCGGCCACGGAGGCGGCTTGGCGACAGCTTTCACGGCTCATGGAGGGCGCGTTCTTCCGCCGCCTGCGTAGCGAGCTGCAACTGGGCTACGCGGTGTTTTGCGGCTTTCGCCAGTTCGGCGAGCGGCCCGGTATCGTGTTCGCCGTGCAATCCCCCAGCGCTTCGGCCCCCGAAATTCTTGGCCATATCGAAGCCTTCCTTGAAGCCTTCGCTGGCAACCTGGCTGCGCAGACCACCGCGGCGTCCCTCGACAGCGCGTCGCTGTCAGAACAGAGCGCGGACTTGCGGCGGCATGCCGAGCGCATCTGGCAAGCTCGCTTGGCTGGCGGCGACAACAGCCATCCCGCCGCTGTGAACGCCGCCATGGCTGTCCTCCAGGTTCAGGATATGCGTGATCAGCTACATGCACTGCGCAGCGCCATCGGCGGTTGGTGTGTCGTGGCCAATGCAGACGCACCGGACGCGCGCTGGCAGCAGCGCTGACCGAACCCGCCCCCGTCGTCAGACGGTAGCCCTGTACTGCCGGGCGTTCCGCATCCACTACGAGCAATAGAAGGATCGGGCTTTTGTCTGCGCCGGATTAGGCGCGCGCTGCTTTGGATGTAGTACCTAAGCCCACATCTATGACGTCAGCGGATGACATGCTTTGCGCGCAGATCGACCCCCGCGGCGAAAGTACTAGCCTTTCGCCGCCATCGAAGCGTATGTGCGCCCTGATGGCCTTTCGATAATCGCTCCCGTCACGACTGCTTGTCGTCATTACCGCGGAGAGCGCCATGCACAAGAACAAGAAAGCCGTATCAACCCTGCTACCACTGGCCCTTGCCAGTGCCGTCGCCATGACCGTAAGCCAATCGGCACTTGCCGAAATCATGCTTTACGATGAAGGGGACACCACCTTCGCCGTAGATGGTTACTTCAACACCTTCTACGTCCACAGCGACATCGATCGGGATGGTGAGCAGTTCGACCGCAAGCAGTCGCGGGTGAAGATGGGCTTTCTGCCCAACTGGATCGGCTTCAACTTCGGCAAGCAGGTCGGCGACCTCAAACTCGGTGGCCGCTCATCCTTCTGGGTAACGATCAACGACAGCGATACCAACGGCACCGAAACCGGCATCGACGTGCGTCAGTTCTACGCGACCGCAGCGAGTGAGCAGTGGGGCGAAGTGCTTTTCGGTAAGGATTTCGGCCTGTTCGGTCGCTCCAACATCCTGCTCGACGAAATGCTCAGCGGTTACGGTCAGGTCAGCGATACCCTGGGCCTGGTCGATGGCGGCGGCGTCTCCTTCGGCAATATTGGTACCGGCTATCCATACCCGTTCCCGACTTCGCAGATCACCTATCGCTCGCCGAAGATGAATGGTCTGCGCATCGCCGCAGGCATCATGGACCCGGTGGATACCACCGAGGACACCTCGTCCACTCTGGACAAGGCGTACCAGGAAGCACCGCGTTTCGAAACCGAGATCACCTACGAGTTCGAGATGGGCGGCACGCAGTTCTACACCTGGATCAACGGCATGCAGCAGAGCTCGGACAACACCGACAGCAGCATCGACAAAGTCGATTCCAAGGGCCTGGGTTACGGCGTGCAGGCCAAAATGGGCAGCCTGTCGCTGACCGCCTCGGGCTTCCAGGCCGAGGGCATCAACCCGTTCTTCACCAACAACGCCGGCGAAGCACTGCTGCGTGAGGTGGACAGCGACGGCTACCTGCTGCAGGGTTCCTACCGCTTCGGCAAGAACCGCGTAGCCCTGTCCTACGGCAAAACGAAGGATGACGGCAACGGTCTGGGCAGTGCGGCTGACTACGAGACCCGCGGCATCGCTCTGTTTCACAGCATCAACGACAACCTGACGCTGGTTGCCGAGCTGAACCAGTTCGAGATCGAAGGCAAGGATAGCCCGGCGCTGGATGAAGAAACCCGCACCTTCGCAGTGGGTGCTGCGCTCAGCTTCTAAGCAACAGCGACGGAAGGGCGCGGATGGCAGTCGAACCGTAGGTCGTGCCATCCGTTGCGATGCAGTGGTGCGTACGTTGATCGTCCCCACGCCCTGAGTGCAACGACAACCGCTGCACCTGAAAGGCTGGTACCCGTGAGGGGCCAGCCTTTTCGCCATCTGCTCAATTCGACATCACCGCTCTCGGCAGCGGAACTGTTGGCAACCTGCGTTGTTTCGTCGCGATGCTACCTAGGCAGGCCTTTACCGGTACTCAAGTAGCATTTTCGTCCCATATGCCCTGCCCAAGAATGGGGACATCCGATTCAGGTGGTGCGGGGTATCGTGCGTGACCGATGAACAAGGCGAAGTGATCCGCACGGCGATGTCCGAGGCGCGGCTACCCGAAACGGTGGCGCAGGACCTGGCGCGCCAACTGATGCACCCGCATCTGGGCTTCGTGCTGTTCTTCTGTTCAGCGGAATATGACTTGCCGGCACTGGGCGATGCGCTGCGCCAATACTTCGGTGGCGTGCGTCTGGTCGGTTGCACTTCGGCGGGCGAGATCACCTCCCAAGGCTATGGGCGTAGCTGCGTGACGGCAGTCGGCTTCGACCATCGAAGCTTCTCCATCGCCTGCGAGCTGATCGACGAGATGGATCGCTTCAGCCTGATCGAGGCACAGCAGTTGGTCGAACGCCTGGGTAGCGACTGCCGCAGCAACTCGCTGGCACCGATCAAGGACCACAGCTTTGCGCTGACGCTGCTCGACGGGCTGTCCAGCCGTGAGGAGATCGTGTTGTCTGCGCTTAGCGCGGCGTTCGGCAGCATTCCGCATTTCGGCGGTTCGGCCGGCGACGACAATCACCTCAGCGATACCTACGTCTATTACGACGGCCGGTTCTACAGCGGTGCGGCGATCGTGGTGCTGATCAATACCTGGCTGGATTTCGAGGTGTTCACCACCCATCACATCCTGCCACTCGAAGACAAACTGGTGGTGACCCGCGCCGACAGCAACAGCCGGCGGGTTTACGAACTGAACGCCGAGCCGGCCGCCGAGGAATACGCACGGCTGATCGGTGTGCCGGTCAGCGATCTCGATCACCGCCTGTTCGCGGCCCACCCGCTGGCGGTGCGGATCAACGAGCACTACTACGTGCGTTCGATCCAGAAGGTCAACGAGGACATGAGCCTGACCTTCTATTGCGCGGTGGAGAACGGCATCGTGCTCACCGCCATGGAACCCGGCCCGCTGATGCCGAATCTGGAAGCCCTGTTCGAGCGGCTGGAACAGCGCCTCGGGCCGCCGCTGTTGACCATTGGTTGCGACTGCTTTCTGCGCCGGCTGGAAATCGAGGGCAACGACACCAGCGAACAGACTTCGGCTTTTCTCCGACGCCAGCAGGTGATCGGCTTCAACACCTACGGAGAGCAGTTCAATGGCATGCATATCAACCAGACCTTCACCGGTGTCGCCATTGGCAGACCGGGAGGCCGGGCAGGTCGCTGAGCTGCTGGCACGTCAGGCCGAACTCGAGCGGGAAAACCTCAAGCTCAAGCGCATCAACGCTGCGCTGATCGAGCGCGTCGAGTCCAGTGGCGCGGGGCGCGATGCCTCCTATGCGGCGTTTCAGCATTCGGTGGAACTGGCCGAGCAGGTCCGCGAGCGTACCGACGCCCTGAATCAGGCGATGGCCGAACTCAAGGGCAGCAACCAGCTGCTCAGCGATGCGCGGCTGCGCGCGGAAACCGCGCACCAGCACCTGGTCGACGCCATCGAGAGCATCTCCGACGCCTTCGTGCTGTTCGACCGCGACCAGCGCATCGTCCTGTTCAACCGTCGTTTCAAGTCGCTATGGACACGCACGCGCGCGCGCATCAACGCCGGCACCCGGCTGGCGGAGGTGCGCCGACTGGCGGAAAGCACCGGGCTGATCGTCGAGGAACACCGCGGCAAGGGCGATGAGCCAACGGTGTATCGCCTGAACAACGGGCGCTGGGTGCAGGTCAGTGAGCGCCCGACCCGCGAAGGCGGGCTGGTGATTCTCTACACCGACATCACCGAGGTGAAAGTCAGCGAAACCATGCGCCGCGAGCAGGCCCTGGCGCAGAAATCGCGGCTGTTGCAGCGCGCCGTGGACAACCTGTCCCAGGGGGTGGCCATGGTCAGCGCCGAAGGCGCGCTGGAACTGTGGAATCGGCGTTTTCTCGAACTCTGTGGTTTGGCGCCGATCGAGGCGCACCGGCCGTTCGAGGAAGTCATGGCCGACAGCGAGCTGACCCTGCTCACGCCCAACAGCCGTGACGCCCGTGGCCGGCCGATTCGCGAACTGGAGCAGCGGCTGTTCGATGGGCGCGTGCTGGAAATCCGCACCCATGCGCTGCCAACCGGTGGCTTCGTCAATACCTTCACCGACATCACCGAGCGCTACCGCCATGCCGAGGCGCTGCGCGAGAGCGAGCGCTGGATCCGCCTGATCACCGACCATGTGCCGGCGTTGATCGCCTATGTCTCGGCCGATCTCACCTACGAGTTCACCAACAAGGTCTACGAGGAATGGTATCGCTGGCCCAGCGACGGCATGCTCGGCCAGTCGCTGCGCGAGGTCCACAGCGGCGAGCACTGGCGGCAGCTGGAGCCGTACATCGACCGGGCACTCTCGGGCGAAAGCGTCAGCTTCGAGATGGCCGAGCGCAACCATGCCGGCCAGCAGCGCTACATGCTGCGCTCCTATGTGCCGAACCGGCAGGCCAATGGCGAAGTGGCCGGCATCTTCGTGCTGATTCAGGACATCACCGATCGCCGGCGCACCGCCGAGGCGCTGCATCAGGCCTATCAGAATCTCGAACAGCGGGTGCGTGAGCGCACCGCCGAGCTGACCAGCCTCAACGACCAGCTGCTGCGCGAGATTGACGAGCGCAGCCATGTCGAGGCGCGGCTGCGTGAAGCCAAGCGAGAGGCGGAAGTAGCCAATCTGTCGAAGACCAAATTCCTTGCCGCGGTCAGTCATGACCTGCTGCAGCCGCTCAACGCCGCGCGGCTGTTCACCAGTGCCTTGCTGGAACAACCGGGGGCGCCCAACGGCGGGCTGATCCGCAACATCAGCAACTCGCTGGAAGACGTGGAGAACCTGCTCGGCACGCTGGTCGACATTTCCAAGCTGGATGCCGGTGTGATCAAGCCGGATATCGCCCCGTTCGCTGTCAGTGAGCTGCTGGAAAACCTCGCCATGGAGTTTCGCCAGATCGCCGGGGCCGAGCAGCTGCAGCTGGACTTCATTCCTTGCTCGGCGCTGGTGCGCAGTGATATCCAGCTGCTGGCGCGCATCCTGCGCAATCTGCTGACCAACGCCATCCGCTATACGCCGCAGGGGCGCGTGCTGCTGGGCTGTCGCCGCCATCGGCAGAGCCTGTCCATCGAGGTGTGGGACACCGGCGTCGGCATCGCCTCGGACAAGCTCGAGGAAATATTCCAGGAATTCAAACGCGGGGAGGGCGTGCGTCCCAACCAGGATCGTGGTCTCGGCCTTGGCCTGGCCATCGTCGAGAAGATCGCGCGCATGCTGGGCCATCGTATCCGGGTCAGTTCGCACCCGGGACGCGGCTCGTGTTTCGCCATCGACGTACCATTGGCCAAGCGCGCACCCAAGGCGCGGCCTGAGCCGAGCACCACGGAGCTGGTGCTACAGCGGCTGCAGGGCGCCCGGGTCTGGGTGCTGGATAACGACACGGCGATCTGTGCGGGCATGCGCACGCTGCTGGAAGGCTGGGGCTGCAAGGTGATCACGGCGCTGTCCGAGGAGGACCTGGCGCGGCAGGTGGACAACTTCCATGCCGAGGCCGACCTGATGATTGCCGACTACCACCTGGACAATGGCCACACCGGCATCGATGTCGTCGCTACCGTCAATGCGCGCCGCGCCAGCCCGCTACCGGCGCTGATGATCACCGCCAACTACAGCAACGAACTCAAGCAGCAGGTCCGCGAGCTGGGCCATATGCTGATGCACAAGCCGGTGCGGCCGATGAAGCTGAAGACTGCCATGTGCCATATGCTCGAGCATGGTACAGCTGGATGACTGATCCGCTGGCCCCGGCAGCCGCCGGATGTGACCGCATCGCCGCGGGCGCGCTTCCCACAGGACCTGGAGTTTTGTAGAAGCACGACATCTGGGCGATGGTATGGGTTTCAGGCTAGCTGTGCTCCGATCTCACCCAGATGCCGTTGCCTCGCAGGCGCTCGCGATCATGTGGTCGATCCAGTCCAAGAAGCGGACCTTTCGGCACGATGCCATTTCCGTTGATCTGTCGATGGCTGGCGTAGTAGTGATTCTTGATGTGTGTGAAATCCACCGTTTCGGCTATTCCCGGCCACTGGTAGAGCTCGCGTAGCCAGTTCGACAGGTTCGGATAGTCCTCGATGCGGCGCAGGTTGCACTTGAAGTGGCCGTGGTAAACCGCGTCGAAGCGAATGGCTGTGGTGAATAGGCGCCAGTCGGCCTCTGTCAGGTACTCCCCTGTCAGGTAACGCTGCTTGCCCAGGCGTCGCTCCAGCCAGTCGAGCTCACGGAACAACTCGTCGAAGGCTTCTTCGTAGGCCTCCTGGGTCGTGGCGAAACCTGCTCGATAGACCCCGTTGTTGATCGCCGGATAGATCCGCGCGTTTAGCGCATCGATTTCGCCATGCAGCGCCTCCGGGTAGAAATCCAGCGTAGAGCCGGTCAGCTCGTCGAAAGCGCTGTTGAAGATGCGGATGATATCGGCAGACTCGTTGTTGACGATGCACTGGCGCTCGCGATCCCAAAGAACGGGAACGGTGACCCGGCCCGAGTACTTCGGATCCTCACGGGTGTAGCGCTGATGCAGGTAGTCGAATTCGTCCAGCGCATCGCCGCTGGAGCCGGTGGACTTGTCGAAGGGCCAGCCGTGCTCGGCCATCAGCCAGCTGACCACGGACACGTCGATCAACGGCTCGAGCCCCTTGAGCTTGCGGTAGATCAGCGTGCGATGCGCCCACGGGCAGGCAAGCGAAACATAGAGATGATAGCGACCGGCCTCAGCCTGGAAGCCACCCTGGCCGTCAGGCCCGGGCGCGCCGTCGGGCGTGACCCAGTGCCGGCGCTTGGCCTGTTCGCGTTCGAATTTGCCATCGCGGCTTGCGTACCAGCGGTCGTGCCACTGGCCATCGATCAGTAATCCCATGGTGCCCTCCTGTTACGGCATAGGAGGCCAGTCTAGGAAGCATCGTTCGATCGATGTGACCGAATGGCGGGTTAATCCTATCGCTTAAATCGATGAATGGCGGGCGCGCCAGTAGCTTTGCGCTTGCTCGAAAGCTGCCTCCCGCGTCGCGCCAAGGCCTCGCAGGGCAAGAGCCATGGTGGCGATCACAGCGAGTTCACCGTAGGCGTCTTCCTGCTCGCCAGCCCAGACGGCAAGCAGATGCTGCGGGTCGAGCTCTGCGGGCTTCACGTGGCGCCGCTTGGACAGTGCCGGCCATTCTTCGTCCCACGGCGTGCCGCCAGTGGTGCCGTAGAGATGGGAGATGTTGTCCGGGTTCATCTCGATCTCGCCGCCTTCGCCCTTGATGACGATGGCGTGGTCGCCGAGCAGGGTGCTGGCCTGGCGATGGGCATCCTGATAGCCGGGGTGGAAGATGCTCTGCAGGCCGCAGCGTGCGCCCAGCGGGTTGAGCAGGCGCGCCAGCGAGTGGATTGGCGAGCGCAGGCCGAGCAGGTTGCGCATGTCGATCATGCGCTGCAGCACCGGCATCCAGGCTCCCAGCGGGATGAACGCGAGATTGCTCTGGTCCAGTGCCACGCTGACCTGTTGCCAGTTCTCGCATCGACGAACGCCCAGCAGCTCAAGCTGCTGTTCGCTATAGATGCGCCCAGCAGTATGGGCACCGCCACCGTGCATGAGGGTGCGTATGCCATTGGCTGCCAGGCACTTGGCTGCCAGCAGATACCAGGGCAGGTGGCGCTTCTTGCCGGCATAGGTCGGCCAGTCGATATCGACCGGGATAGTCGGTGCCTGCACGCGCTCACGCACGGCCTGGGTAAAGCCCGCCAGCTCATCGGGGCTTTCTTCCTTGTGCCGCAGCAACATGAGGAAGGCGCCCAGCTGAGCGTCCTCCACCTTGCCGTCGAGCAGCATGCCCATGGCTTCGCGGGCTTCTTCGCGTGTCAGGTCGCGGGCGCCACGCTTGCCTTTGCCAAGGATGCGCACGAAGGCGGCGAAAGGATGTTCTGCAGGCGTTTCGAGGCTCATAGGCAGTTGCTCGGTTTTGGCAGCCCGGCCAGCTTGGCGGCCAGTCTGGCGGGGGTGCCCTTGAACAGGCGGTTGAGGTGCATGCTGTTGCCCTTTTCAGGTCCCAGCTTGAGTGCGGTGTACTTGATCAGCGGGCGCGTGGCCGGCGACAGCTGGAATTCGGCGTAGAACTCACGCAGCAGCCGAAGCACCTCCCGATGTTCGTCTACCAGCTCCAGCTCTTCGCGGCGCGCCAGGGCCTCGGCCACGGCTTCGCTCCAGTCGCTCAGATCGACCAGAAAGCCGTCCTTGTCCAGCGCGATCTCGCGTCCATCCACGATCAGGCTGCTCATAGCCAGCTGTTGATCCGTTCGTAACGGCAAGTCAGTTCGACGAAGCCGGGATAGTCCAGCAACAGCACACGAGAGGGCAGGGCACCGAGCGCACGGGCCTGCACGTCTTCTTCCAGAGCGAACACGGCGACCTGCTCCGACAGCTGCTCCAGCGCGGTGGCGGGCTTGGTCCCGGCCGTCAGGGCGTAGGTTGCGTCGCCAGTCAGCAGCAGGACGTCGGTGTCACCTAGCAGCGGCAGACAGCTGCTGAAGCGGCCGTCGCTGAAGGGCGAATGGGAAAGCACATGCAGAGTCGCCATCAGATCGTGATCACATGGTCGTAGCGGTTGATCAGGGCACTCAGGCCAGCGTCGTCGAGTACCTCGACGGGCAGCGCCAGAGAGGATTCGTCCAGGTTGCGCTCGGCCAGGCTGCGGCGTGCGGCGAACAGCGCGTCGATACCGAACAGTGGCAGCGCCTGCAGATTCGCCGTCAGGTCTTTCTGCTCGAGCGATGCAGCTTGCTGCGAGGCGGCGAGCTGAAACACGCCATCATCGAGAAACAGCAGCCCTAGCGGCAGCTCGAAAGCGCCACCGGCCAAAACGATATCCAGTGCCTCACGCGCAGAGGGACCGGCCCAGGGCGCCTGACGGCTGATGATAAGCATGGAACGCGCCATCAATGACCTCCGAAGCAGACGAGTCGATCGGCCTGCTGCGCGGCTTCATGCAACTGGCCCAGCCCCGACAGTTCCCAGCCAGCGGCAAGGTTCGCCGCCGGACGCTGGTAGCGCTGCGCTTCGCCGGCATTTAGTACGCCGCGACGCAGGCCGGCGGCGATGCAGACCACGCCGTCCAGCTGGTTGGCGCTGACGAAACGGCTCCATTCAGCCGCCACGTCCAGTTCGTCCTGTGCCGCCACGACGTTCGCCGAAGCGCTGTGCACGCCATCCTGATAGAAAAACAGCCGGACGATTTCATGCCCGCCGGCGAGGGTGGCTTCGGCGAAGCGCAGCGCGCGGCGTGCCGCGGGTGAATGGGGCGGGGCGAACAGGGCGATTACGAATTTCATCGGAGCACCATGGCAGAACAGCGGACATGATACGCCAGCTGCGGGCATGAAAAAGCCCGCCGAAGCGGGCTCGTTCAAGGCGATGCCGGATCAGTCGTCGCCACCGAAGATGCCCAGCAGCTGCAGCAGGCTGATGAACAGGTTGTACAGCGAAACGAACAGGCCGATGGTGGCCATGATGTAGTTACGCTCGCCGCCGTGGATGATGGCGCTGGTCTGGAACAGGATGCAGGCCGAGGAGAACAGCACGAAACCTGCGCTGATCGCCAGTTGCAGCCCGGTGATCTGGAAGAAGAAGCCCGCCAGCATGGCGCCGATCAACACGAAGAAGCCCGCGGTGATGAAGCCACTGAGGAAGCTCATGTCCTTGCGGGTAATCAGCACGTAGGCCGACAGTCCGAAGAACACCAGAGCGGTCATCGACAACGCCGAGCTGATCAGCTCACCGCCATTGGCCAGACCCAGATACATGTTGAGGATCGGGCCGAGCGTGTAGCCCATGAAGCCGGTCAGAGCGAAGGTGGAAACCAGGCCCCATGCCGAGTTGCGCAGCTTGGCGGTGAGGAAGAACAGGCCATAGAAGCCGATCAGCACCACGAAGATGTTCGGGTAGGCCGCGTTGGCCTGCATGGCCATATAGGCAACCAGGCCGCTGAACGCGAGCGTCATGGCCAGTAGCCCGTAGGTGTTGCGCAGGACCTTGCTGACCTCACGCTGTTCGACCTGCGTGTGGCTAAGCGCGTATTCGTGTTCGTGCATGGCGACACTCCTTGGATGAATTCAAGCCTGAGACGATTTGTCCCGGATCATAACAGAGGCAAGTTGGATGCCTAGCATCAGTGTTTGACAGTGTATTTCTATCCGGTACTATTGCGCCCGCTTTATCCGGAAGTGTGGCCGAGTGGTTGAAGGCAGCGGTCTTGAAAACCGCCGAAGGGGAGACCCTTCCCAGAGTTCGAATCTCTGCGCTTCCGCCATCTGAAAACCTGAAGGCCCCGTATTCCGGGGCCTTCAGCGTTTCTGGGGTCCGGAAAACTGAGGGGAAATGGTCCCAGTTTGGTCCCATCACTTAAATGCGCGCGGCACGGCGAGCCGCCCCCCTACGCACGTCGCCGCGTTTTATCTTGACCCATCGAAAACGGGTAATTTTGGTAATTTTCTTATGCGGCACCCTGAAAGTCCTTTTCTGTCAGTGGGTTAGGATTGATTCTTAAAGGTAATTTTTTGGTAATTCATAGGTAATCAACTTACCTAATCTGATGGTCATGATCCAAAAAGCGCCAGCCCTTTGAAATCAAGCACTTACAGAAAAATTACCTTTTCCATTACCAGAAATTACCTCCAGAGGTAAGCGGTCGAGCCCAGCAAATACGGGGCCTTCAGCCATATTCCTGAAGGTCCTGACCAAAATTACCCATTTTCGAATTCGCCTCTGAAATCGGTTGGCTCTGGTAGCTCCGTAGACGGTCAAGAAAGAGGCCATCTGTGCAGGGATTCGCAGGGTTGCCCGGCGCTGAAAACGCCTCTCCAGCGCGCAGCCTGGGCCGCTCTCGGCCATCCAGCAGGGGTGCGGAAAATGCCATAGGTTTAGCCCGCAGGCGTGGTGGGGGGATGACGGCGCGCGCCGGGTGCTGATGGGGCGGCATCCTGCTGGGCGCCGATCGGCAGGCACAAAAAAGCCGCCTCGAGGGCGGCTTCTGGTGGCGCGGGGCGGCGATCAGTTCTTCGCCGGCAACTCAAACGGCTTGAACCGAATCACCTCATCCCCCAGCCACTCGTTCACCTGGGCCAGTCGCGCCTGGATCGGCTCCAGCTCGTTGACGGCCCACACCTCCGCCGCCTCGCGCAGTGAGCCGAACCCGCCGGCGTTGGTCGGTACGATGCCCATCAGCTGAGGCGGGATTCGCAGCGCGGCGAGCAGATCGTCGCGGCTGATGTTCTTGATCGACCCGAACTCATCCTTCGCCGCCACCTCGCTGACCGGTATCAGCTGCAGCCCGTCCTTCTTGCCGTTCGGCGCGTAGACGAACAGGTTGCGGAAGTTGCCCGGCCCCTTGGCCGACTTCAGCGCCTGGCGCAGTGCGTCGACGTCCGCCTCGTTCTGGCTCGCATCGGTCATGTACATGATAAACCCGGCATGCGACCCGTTCTGGTAGTACTTCCGCCGGAACAGCGTGGCCGACTCGTTCAGCAGCGCGCTCTGCAGCGCCGACAGCCACTCCGGCAGCCCGTACACCTCCTGGTTGATATCCGCCTCTCGCAGGTGGCAAATGCTGCCGCGCTCGAACTCGTGTTCGTCTTTCCACCCGCGCACCTGAAAGTAGGTTTCCAGATCAGCGCCGCGGCGCATGTACTTGGCCAGCGTCGGCTGCAGCGTCAGCGGCTGGCCGAGCCGGTTGCGCCGCCGTTCGAGGTACGCATTACCGCACCAGAGCCAGTCCAGGGCGAACTGGCCGAACGCCTGCCGGCTCAGCAGGCGATGCGGGATGAAGGTGCGCTCGAGCATGTTGCGCTTGAAGTTGAGCCCGCTCTGCAGGAACACGCTCGCCCGGGTCGACTTCGCCAACCCATCCAGCGACAGCGGCGGCTCGTACCAGCGCCCGTTGAGCCAGCACTCGAGGTAGTCGAGCAGCTCGCGCCCATCGAGCACCGGCAGCGGATCGCCGAAGGTGAAGGCCTCCACGCCAGCGGCGGGGGCGGTGGTCAGTTCGCTCATCAGCAGATCTCCATGAATCCAGTGTTCGCCGAGGTCTGCCCCTCGAGCGGTTCGTTGTGCAGGGCGTGGAACAGCGCCCACGCGAGGTCGGCGTGGCCGGTCTCGTCGTTGCGCCCGGCGGTGTAGGTCATCTGGCGGCCCGAGGCCGTGATCGTCTTGCGAATCGCCATCAGCGAGCTGGCCACGTCCGTCCAGCCGGCATCGAACTCCAGCCGGCCGTTGCGGATCACGTCATAGGCCTTGAGCACCAGGCGCGTTTTCACCTCCGGCGAGTAGCTGAAAGTGGTCACGTTGGGGAAGAACTGGCGGACCAGCTGCGCCACGCCCGAGCCAAGCCCGGTCACGTCCACGCCGATATAGGTCACCCAGTAGCGGTTGCAGGCCTGGCGGATCGCCTCGGCCTGGGCGGCGAAGTCCATTCCGCGGAACTGGTGGCGCTCCAGGATGCGGAACTTGCCGCCCGGCACCGCTGGCGGGGCGACCACCACCATGCCCGCACTGTCGCCGGTCTCGGCCGGGTCGTAGCCGATCCAGACCGGACGGTCGCCCAGCGGGCGCGCCGCGAACGGCTTGTAGTCCTCGCCCCACTCCACCCAGCTGTCCACCATGCAGGGCTGCAGCATCGTCAGCGGGAAGATGCTCGCCCCGTCGTCGACGAACTCGCACATCAGCAGGTTGGCGAACTGCTCGGCGTTGTACTCGAAGCGCAGCTCCTCCAGGTCGAACAGATCGCAGCCGCGGCGCTCGGCATCGAGGATGGTCACGATCTGCCGCCAGATCTTGTCCTCCCGGCACAGCTTGCCCGGGGCCAGCGTATCGTGGCGTAGGTCGATCTTGACGTGCTGCGCCGCCGGCTTGCCCTTGTTCAGCCGCTCGCCTGTCCACCACTTGTACGCCGGGTGCCCCATGCTCGACGGCGTCGAGAAGTACGTCTTACGCCACTTCTTGTGCAGCGCCATGCCCGACGCCACCTTGTTCAGCTCGTCGAAGCCATGCACCCAGAAGAATTCGTCGAAGTAGAAATTGCCCGACCGCCCCTGGGCGGTGCGGTAGTTCGTGCCGAGGAAGTGAAGCTCGGCGCCGTTGGCCAGCACGATCGGGTCGCCCGTCAGCTGCCGGCCCAGCGCCTCCTGGACGAACGCCTGCATGTAGTTCTTGAACTGGTGCGCCTGCGCCTTGCTCGCCGAAAGGAAAATCTGATTGCGCCCCGTCAGCAGCGCGTCGATCAGCGCCTCGCGGGCGAAGTAGAACGTCGCGCCGATCTGGCGTGACTTCAGGATCATCCGCGTGCGCATGTTGATCGCCCGGTACCAGTCCAGCTGGTACTCGAAGCAACTGTCGCGGAAGGCCTCCTCCAGCAGCTCGATCTCGCCCTCATCGAACTCGTTGCGCTTGGGCGGCTTCTTCGGCCCGGCGTTGCGCGCCTCAAGGTTCGGGTTCAGCTCCGCCTGGGTGCCGCCGGCCTGGAAGCGCTGGATTCGCGCCTGCCGCTCCAGCTGGCGGTGCAGCAGGTCGATCTCCTTGAAGTCGCCGCCGGTCTTGCCGTCCTTGAGGATCAGCTGCACGAGCCGAGCCTCCAGCGCGCCACCGATCCGCTCGACATTGTCAGCCCGGTCCCACTCGTCCCGTGTTTTCCAGGAGTGGACGGTTTTTTCCTTCTCTTCCAGGAAGTCGGCGATATCCGTCACCCGCCAGCCCATCCAGTACAGATGGCGAGCGGTGCGGCGTGGATCCTGGACGGGAATTTCAACGGTCGGTGCATTCATGGCGCCGATGCTGCCGTTCGCGCGCGCGAGTCGTTACTCCGGCGCCCTGTACGTCCAGCCAGTACAGGGCGCGCGAATTGCCCGCGCCGCGCGGGCTGCCGACCATGCCCTCAACTGCCCGGCCACCCGCCTGCACTGAGGACTCACACCGATGAAGCGCAAATTCAAATCCCGCTGGTTCCGCGTCGCCGTCGAAGGCGCCACCACTGACGGCCGCAATATCGAACGCAGCTGGATTGAGGACATGGCGGCCCAGTACAGCACCGACACGTACACCGCCCGCATCAACTGCGAACACATCAAGTGGCCGTGGCCGGGCGGCGATTTCGGCGCCTATGGTTCGGTGCTGGCTGCCAAGGCCGAAGAGGTCGACATCAACGGCGAGAAGAAGCTCGCCCTGTTCGTCCAGATCGAGCCGAACGATGCGCTGCTCAAGCTCAACCAGGCCGGCCAGAAGCTGCACACCTCCGTCGAGGTCCAGCCGAAATTCGCCGACACCGGCAAGGCCTACCTGATCGGCCTCGCCATCACCGACAGCCCGGCCAGCCTCGGTACCGAGGCCCTGCAGTTCAGCGCCCAGCACGGCACCCTGGCCACCCGCAAGCAGCACGCTGACAACCTGTTCACCGCCGCCAGCGAGGCCTCCATCGAGTTCGAGGAAGTCACCGACCAGCCGGACGACAAAACCACCGGCCTGTTCGCCCGCGTAGCCGCCGCCCTCGGCAAGTTCAAGGAGAAGGAAGGCAAGGACTCGGCCCTGTTCGCCGAGCTGGGGCAGTCCGTCGAGGCCATCGCCGACCACGTCGCCGAGCAGGGCAAGGCGTTTGCCGCCGAGTCCAAGGCCCGCGCCGAGCTGCAAACCGCCCACGACCAGCTCGCCACCCAGTTCGCCGACCTGCTCAAGAGCCTCGGCAACACCCATGACCACAACCAACATCAGCGTCCGCCGGTAGCGGGCGGCAACGGCCAACAGCTGGCCACGTTCTGACCCCGACCCGCCCACTGGAGCACACCCATGCGCAACGAAACCCGCCTCAAGTTCAACGGCTACCTCGACCAGGTCGCCAAGCTCAACGGCATCACCTCGGCCATCGTCAAGTTCAACGTGCTGCCCTCGGTGCAGCAGAGCCTGGAAACGGCCATCCAGGAGTCGAGCGACTTCCTCGGCCGGATCAACATCATCGGCGTCAGCGAGCAGGAGGGTGAGGCCATCCTGCTGGGCGTCAACGGTCCGATCGCCAGCCGTACCAACACCAGCGCCGGCAACCGCCGCAACCCGGCCGACCGCAGTGCCCTGGCCAAGGATGCCTACAGCTGCAAGCAGACCAATTTCGACAGCGCCTTCCCCTATGCGCTGATCGATGCCTGGGCCAAGTTCCCCGACTTCCAGCCGCGCCTCACCGCCGCCATCGCCCAACGCCAGGCGCTGGACCGCATCATGATCGGTTTCAACGGCACCTCCGCCGCCGCGGCTACCGACATCGGAGCCAACCCGCTGCTGCAGGACGTCAACATCGGCTGGCTGCAGAAGATCCGCGCCGGCGCCCCGGACCGCGTCCTGGACGAAGTGGTTGCTGCCTCCGGCAAGGTCACCGTGGGCGCCACCGGCGACTACAAGACCCTGCACGGTGTCGTGTTCGATGCGGTGCAGATGCTCGAGCCCTGGCACCTGTCCCGCCCGGACCTGGTCGTCATGGTTTCCCGCGACCTGCTGCACAACAAGCTGCTCGCCGCGGTCGAGAAGGGCGCCGCATCCAACCAGGAGGAGAACGCCTCCGACGAGATCGTCACCAAGGCCCGCCTGGGCGGCCTGCCGATCGTCGACGCGCCGTTCTTTCCGGCCGGCACCGTGCTGGTCACCACCCTCAGCAACCTGTCGATCTACTTCCAGGAGGGCGCGCGCCGCCGCCACGTGAAGGACGAGCCCGAATACGACCGCATCGCCGACTACCAGTCGAGCAATGACGCCTACGTCATCGAGGACTTCGGCCTGGTGGCCCTGGTCGAGAACATCGAGGCCGTCTGACCATGAGCCTGAGCCCAGCCCAGATCAACCAGCTGCGTAAGCGTGCCGCCCTGGAGGCGGCCGCCACCACGCCGGCGCAAACCATGGCCGGCGCCACCACCTACGAACTGCAACTCGCCCAGCTGCACCAGGACCGCCTGCGCCTGAGCCAGATCCAGTCCACCGAGGGCAAGGTCGCGCTCAAGGCACAGCTGCTGCCGGCCTACGTCCCCTACGTGGACGGCGTGTTGGCCGCCGGGCGCGGTGCCCAGGACGAAGTGCTCACCACGCTGATGGTCTGGCGCCTGGACGCCGGGGACTACCTCGGCGCCCTCGCCATAGGCCGCTACGTGCTCGAGCACAACATGACCATGCCGGATCGCTTTGCGCGGACCACTGGTTGCCTGTTCGCCGAAGAGATCGCTATCGCCGCACTCAAGGCCATCAAGGCCGGCGGAGAGTTCGACATCGGTGTGCTCGAGCAGACCGAGCAGCTCACCCGCGACCAGGACATGCCCGACGAAGCCCGCGCCAAGCTGCATCTGGCGATGGGCCGCGTATTGGCCAAGGTGCCGGACGAGGCGCTGACCGTCGAACAGGCGGCCCAGCTGGCCGAGGCCCGCACACACCTGGCCCGCGCCATCGAGCTGCACAGCTCCAGCGGCGGCAAGAAGGATCTGGACCGCGTCGAGCGCCTCCTCAAGAAACACGCTGCCACCGGCAGCTAACCGAGCGTCCCCACCCACCCCGGCGGCTCGGGGTCGATCAGCAGGTTTCTCCTTGGCCCAGCTGTGAAGCCCCGACCACCGCCGATCTATTCGAGCCGCGACCATGAGCGCCTTCATCGCCACTAACGCCACCGCAACCGCCGACCCGTTCCCCATCATCAACGACGGCTGGTTCCCCGACCTGGACGGCGCGAAGCTGCGCGCCGCCTTGCGTCTGGACGGAAGCGTGACCGATGCGCGCCTTGAGGTCGCCGCTGTCAACGCCCTGATCGAAGTCAACCGCGAGCTGATCCTCTACCGCCAAGCCCGCCAGGAAGAAGGCCACGCCAACCTGGCCGCGGTACCCGCCTCGCAGCTCCAGGGCGAGAGCTACCTCGTGCACCTCTACCGCCGTGCCATCGCTTGCAGCGTCGGCGCCGAGCTGGCCGAGCGCATGCGCGACTACAGCGCCACCGGCGACGGTGCCGAGCGCGCCGAAGCGCTGACCCCGACCGCCGACGAATACCGCCGCGATGCTCGCTGGGCCATCCGCAACATCCTCGGCATCGCCCACACCACCGTGGAACTCATCTGATGGCCAGCCTGCGCGCCCAGCAGGGCGACACCGTAGACGCCATCTGCTGGCGGCACTATGGGCGCACCGCTGGCGTAGTCGAGCAGGTCCTCGATGCGAACCCCGGCCTGGCCGACCTCGGCCCGGTCATCCCACACGGCACGCTGGTCCAGCTGCCGGAACAGGCCGTGCGCGCCGAACAACGCCAAATGGTGAACCTATGGGACTGATCTACCTCGCCCTCTACAAGGGCCACGGCACGCTGTTCAACCGCCTGATCCGTCTCTGGACGCGCTCCAAGTACAGCCATTGCGAACTGGTTATGGCCGATGGCCGCTGGCTGTCCGCCTCGGCCATGGACGGCGGCGTGCGTGCCAAGCACATCGAGCTGAACCTCGAACACTGGGACCTCATCCCGCTGCCCTGGGCGGACTATCGCCAGATCGCCCGTGTGTTCCGCGCCAACGCCGGTCAGGGCTACGACTTCTTCGGCCTGTTCGGCAGCCAGCTGCTGCCGGTCGGCCTGCACAGCCGCCGCCGCTGGTTCTGCAGCGAGTTCTGCGCCGCCGCGCTCGGCTTCCCCATGCCGCAACGCTACAGCCCGGCCCAGCTGGGCGAAGTGGTCCAGCACATCAACACCCTCACGCCCAGCGGACAGTGGAATGAAGCGAATGCATGACCGTCCCGAAATGGCCTGGCTCGCCACATGGCTCCAGGAGAATTACCCGATCCTGTATGCGGCAGGCCTGTCCGCTGCCATCGCCGGCTCGCGGCTGATGCTTGGCGGCGGATCGCTGCGCCGCATCGCCATCGAGTCAGTCGTCTGCGGCTTGATCACCCTGGCTGCCAGCAATGGTCTGGCGCTGTTTGGCATTCCGCAGGAATACGCCCCGTTCTTTGGCGGCATCATCGGCCTGATCGGCGCAGAGGGCGTTCGCGCCGGAGCCAAGCGCCTGTTCGAGCGTAAGGTGGAAAGCGTATGAGCGAACTCCTGATCATCGGCTCGCGCGGCCTCGCCGTGCGCAACCTGCAGGCCTCACTCACGCTGGCCGGCTTCGCTGTCGCGGTCGACGGCGACTTCGGCGAGCAGACCGAGCGCGCCGTGGCCGCCTACCAGCGCAAGGTCGGCCTGGTGGACGATGGCGTCGCGGGGCCGAAGACGCTGGCGGCAATCCACGGCTACGACACCTCCCGCTACCTCAAACGGCAGGACCTCCAGCAGGCCGCCGACCGCCTCGGCGTACCGCTGGCCAGCGTCATGGCCGTCAACCAGGTGGAAAGCCGCGGCGAGGGCTTCGCCAGCAACGGCCGCCCGGTGATCCTGTTCGAGCGGCACGTGATGTTCGAGCGGCTGCAGGCCCATGGCGTCAGCGCCGCACAGGCGGACGCACTGGCCGCCAAGCATCCCGCCCTGGTCAACCGCAAGTCCGGCGGCTACATCGGCGGTACCGCCGAGCATCAGCGCCTCGCCCAGGCACAGCAGATCCACGCGGCTGCCGCGCTGGAGTCCGCCAGCTGGGGCCTGTTCCAGATCATGGGCTACCACTGGCAGCGCCTCGGCTACCTGGATGCCCAGCACTTCGCGGACACCATGGCCTTGAGCGAGGCCGCCCAGCTCGACGCCTTCGTGTCGTTCATCGAAACAGACCCCGCGCTGCACAAGGCACTCAAGGGTAAGAAGTGGGCCGAGTTCGCCCGCCGCTACAACGGCCCGAACTACACCCGCAACCTCTACGACGTGAAGCTCGCCCGGGCCTTCGCCCAGTTCGCCGGCGAGCAGGAGCAAGCCGCATGATCACAAAAGACCAAGTACGCAAGCTGAGCCCGCGGGATGGCGATGTGTTCGTAGTGCCGCAAAACACCTCGGACGAGGATGCCAAAGCATTGGTAGATGCCGTGAGAGCAGCCGTTCCGGACATCAAAGCGATTTTGATTCGTGGCGACCTGGAGCAGCTGGACGAAGCTGCCATGAACGCCGCCGGCTGGTACCGAAAATGACCAACGCCCGCCAGCTGCTCTACGGCCTCGCGCTAGTCGGCGCGCTCTGCCTGCTGATCTGGATGCAGCAACAGCGCATCGACACCGCGCAGGCGCAGGCCGATCTAGCAAGCGAGCGCCTGCAAACCGCCCAGCAGCGCAACGCCAACCAAGCCGCCACCATCACCCGCCTCACCGGCGAAGTGGCAGCGCAGCGCCTCGACCAGATCGCCCTGCAGCAAACGCTCAGCGACCTACGCGAGGCCCACGCCACCGATCAGCTCAAGAAGAAGGAACGCCGCCGTGAAGACCCAACCCATGCGACTTGGGCTGCTCAGCCTCTGCCTGTTGCTGCTCGCCGCCTGCACCAACGTCCCGCCATTACCGGAGCCGCAGGTTACCGTCAGTGGTTGTCCGGTCGTGACGCGCTGCACGCTGGATCCGGCAGCGCCGGCCAGTAACGGCGAACTCAGCGACGACAGCGACTACCTGATGGCCGCCTGGGGCGAATGCGCCGCCAAGGTCGACCTGGTGGTGGACCACAACGCGCGCAGCACCCAGCCATGAACAAGCCCGAATCCCTGCGCGCCCACCTGCTGGCCGCCATCCCCGAGCTCAAGCGCAACCCCGACCGCCTGCTGGTGTTCATCGACAACGGCAGCCTGCGCAGCACCGCCGCGCCCGGCCTGTCGTTTGAATACAGCTACACGCTCAACCTGATCCTGACCGACTTCGCCGGCCACCCGGATGCTGTCGCCGTCCCGCTGTTCGCCTGGGTGCTGGTCAATCAGCGCGAGCTGATGGAGAACCAGGAGCGGGGCAGGGACGCCATCAAGTTCGAGGCCGACATCCTCGACAACAGCAAGGTCGACCTCTCCATCACCCTGCCACTCACCGAGCGCGTGATCGTCAAGCGCCAGGCCGATGGCACCCTGCAGGTCAGCCACCCGGCCGAGCCGGTGGTCGATGACGAACTATTCCTGGTGCCGGCGATGCGCGTCGAAACGCCGGACGGCGAGCTGCTCGCGGATTGGGGCGGCAATGGCTGACGACCTGCGCGCCCTCGAGGACTGGGCCGGCGCGCTGCTCGCCCAGCTGCAGCCGGCCGAGCGGCGCAAGGTCACCGGCGCCATCGCCCGCGACCTGCGCCGCAGCCAGCAGCAGCGCATCGCTGCCCAGCGCAACGCCGACGGCACACCGTTTGCCCCGCGCAAACCCCGGCAGGAGCTACGCGCCAAGGCCGGGCGCATCAAGCGCAAGCGGCAGATGTTCAGCAAGCTGCGCACCGCCCGCTACCTGCGCCTGCAGAGCGACGCCAGCACCATCGCCATCGGCTTCGCCGGTCGTGTCTCGCGCCTGGCGCGCATCCACCAGTACGGATTGCGCGACAAGCCCGCCCGCAACGCGGCGGATATCCAGTACGCCAAGCGGGAGCTGCTCGGCTTTACCGACGCGGATGTCGAGCTGATCCGCGACCGCCTGCTCGAGCACTTGGTGCGCTAACCCTGTAACGCCCGCCGCTACACGGCCCGGCCAATGCACCCCGCGCGCGCGAACGCCAGCATGGGGCCATGAATATCACCGACCTCCTGCGCCGCCTCGAAAACCTGATCCGCCTCGGCACCATCGCCGCGGTGGACCATCAGGCTGCGCGCTGCACCGTCAGCACCGGAGGGCTCAGCGTGCCGAACCTGCCGTGGCTCGCCCTGCGCGCGGGTGACAGCAGCGACTGGGACCCGCCCACGGTCGGCGAGCAATGCATTCTCTTTAGCCCCAGCGGCGAACCGGCCCAGGGCATCGCCCTGGTCGGCCTCTACTCACAGCAACGTCCGGCCCCGGCGAACAGCGCCAACGTGCGCCGCCGGAAATACCCTGACGGGGCTGTGATCGATTACGACCACGCCACACACACGCTCACCGCCACGCTGCCTGATGGTGGCAAGGCGCGGATCACCGCGCCGGCTGGCGTGGCCATCATCGGCGACGTGGATATCACCGGCACCGTGACTGTCAGCGCAGACGTGGTCGCATCCGGCATCAGCCTGGTGACCCACAAGCATGGCGGCGTGCAAACCGGCTCCGGTACCACGGCGGTGCCGAAATGATCGGCATGTCTGCTGCGACCGGTCGTGCCATCGATGGCAACGCCCACCTTGCCCAGTCGATCGCCGACATCCTCACCACGCCCATCGGCTCGCGGGTCATGCGCCGCGAATACGGCAGCCAGCTGCCTGACCTGATCGACTGGCCCACCAACGACGCCACCCGCCTGCAGGCCTACGCCGCCACAGCCATGGCGCTGCTGCGCTGGGAGCCGCGCATCCGTCTGAGCCGGGTGCAGTTGTTCCTGGGCGAGCAGCCCGGGCAGGTCGTGCTCGACATCGAGGGCAGCCGCGCCGACGTCAACGAGCCGCTCAGCCTGCGCATTCCCCTGCGTCTCGGAGCCATCACATGAGCCAGTTCACCGCCATCAACCTCGCCCAGGTGGCCCCGCCGGATGTGATCGAGCCGCTCGACTTCGAGCAGATCCTCGCCGCCATGCTGGCCGATCTGCTCGAACGCGCGCCCGAGCTGGATGCCCAGGTCGAGTCGGAACCGTTCATGAAGGTGCTGGAGGTTTGCGCCTACCGCGAGCTGCAGCTGCGCGCCCGTATTAACGATGCCGCCCGGGCCGTCATGCTGCCGTATTCCACCGGCGCCGACCTGGACAACCTCGGCTCCCTGTTCGGCGTCGAGCGTTTGCTCATCAGCCCCGCTGTACCAACTGCGGTTCCGCCGATTGCAGCCGTATACGAAAGCGACAGCGACTTCCGCTACCGCATCCAGCTCTCGCTTGAAGGGTTGTCGACTGCAGGCCCCGAAGGCGCATACATTTTCCAAGCCCTCAGTGCGGACGGGCAGGTACTCGATGCCAGTGCCACCAGCCCATCGCCTGGGCAGGTCCTGATTACGGTGCTTTCGCGTTCCGGTACCGGAGTGCCGGACGCAGCGCTGCTTTCTACCGTGCTGACCAAGCTGAGCGACGAAAGCGTACGGCCGCTCACGGACTACGTCCAGGTACAGGCCGCCGCCATCGCCCAGTACCAGGTCACCGCGACCCTGTACTTCTACGCCGGCCCGGACCGTGAGGTGATCATGGCGAACGCCCGCGCGGCGCTGGCGGCCTACACCAACGGCCAGCATCGTCTCGGGTTGGATGTCACGCTTTCCGGCATTTATGCCGCGCTTCACCAACCGGGTGTGCAGCGCGTGGATCTGGCAAGTCCGGCAGCCAACCTAGTGGTCAACCGCCAGTCCGCCTCCTACTGCACCGCCATCACCCTCACAGATGGTGGCCTCGATGAGTGACCAGCCGAGCCTACTGCCGCCTAACGCATCACCGCTTGAGCGAAAGCTGGAGCAGGCCACGCTGCGTCTCGGCACCATGGCGGTGCCGCTGCGCGAGCTCTGGAACCCCGAGACCTGCCCGGCGCGCCTGTTGCCGTGGCTCGCCTGGACGCTCTCGCTCGACAGCTGGCAGCCCTACTGGCCGGAGGCAGTCAAGCGCGAGCGGATTCGTGCCGCAGTGGACATCCAGCGCCGCAAGGGCACCGCCAAGAGCGTGCGGGATGTTGTGCGCAGCTTCGGCAGTTCCTTGGCCCTGCGCGAGTGGTGGCAGACCGAGCCAATGGGCGCTCCGCACACCTTTGAGGTCGTGCTCACGCTTGGCGCTAGCGTCCCCAATACCGCCGCCTACCAGCAGGACATCATCAAGGAGATCGAGCGCACCAAGCCGGTGCGCTCGCATTTCACGCTCACGCTCGGCCTGGCAGCCACTGGAGGCCTCGGCCTGCAGGGCGCCGCTCGGCCAGTCATCTACCGTCGCCTGCAATGCACTGAGGCCCCGTAATGGCACTACCTATCACCATCACCGATGCCGGCCGCGCCGAGATCATCAACGCCCAGAACACCGGTACCGGCCCTGTCACCATCACCGAAATCGGCTTCGGTACGGGCCAGTACTCGCCGCTGAAAACACACACCGCGCTGCAGACGCAGGTCAAGCGAGTAGGGTCGGTCGCGGGGCAGGCGGTGGCCGCCGATACCATCCACGTCATGGCGCTGGACGAAAGCTCGGATGCCTACAACGTTGGCGAGTTCGGCCTGTTCAGCGACAAGGGCACGCTCATTGCCGTCTATTCACAGCCGGCGGCCTCGGGTTGGATTATTCAGAAAGCAGGGCCCAGCACCTTGCTGCTGGCCACCGATATCATCCTGGAGAGCCTGGACGCCACCAGCATCACATTCGGCGATATCAGCTTCATCAACCCTCCCGCGACGACCACCACCCAGGGCGTGGTGGAGCTGGCGACCCCAGAAGAGACCCAGACGGGCTTGGATGGCGCCCGCGCCGTCACGCCCGCCGGGCTTAAGAGCCTGACCGGCACCACCAGCCGTGCGGGATTGGTGCAGCTCAACAACACGCTGGCCAGTAGCAGTACCTCGCAGGCGCTAACTGCAGCCCAAGGCAAGGAGCTCCAAGATAAAAAGCAGCCCCTTGACCCAACGCTTACAGCGCTTGCTGCCCTGGTCACGGCAGCGAACAAGCTGATCTATGCCACGGGGATCGACACCTTCGGAACCACTGATCTATCGGCATTCGCGCGCACGCTGCTCGATGACCCGAACGCTGCGGCTGCCCTTGCGACCCTCGGCGCGGCGCCGATAGATAGTGCAGCATTGACCGGCAACCCGACCGCGCCTACCAGAGCGGCTTCCGATAACGGCGCCGGCATTGCGACCACGGCGTTCGTTCGAGCGGCCATGGGAATGTTCGGCTTCGGACAGAGCAAATCGCTGGGCAACGTTGACCTGAATACGGTGATCGAGAGCGGGTTCTATCGCGTAAACATGCCGACAAACGGCCCTGCTGACTTCGCCTATTCCCCGATCTTGGTCATCAATGCGGACGATACCGTCGCGCAGGTTGCGATTAGCCACCAGACGGGCGATGCATGGATAAGGGGAGCGTATCCCAGTGGGTTCGGTTGGGGTGCGTGGAATCGCATCTGGACATCCCGCAACCTCACCAAACAGGAGGATGCAGCGGACTCAACTGTTGGTGCGGTTATGTCTGTAGGCGCGTTTGGGTTAGGCGGCGCCATCCTTAACTTAGATAGTCCAGATCTAAATGAGGACCGTCCTACGGGCTTCTATTACTGCAACTCACCTTTGAACGCACCTACAGCGTCCAACGGTTTTCTGCTGCATCAACGGTTCGTCGCAAGCGCATATGCAACGCAGACCTTTTGCCTTTTTGCGAACCCGGTCCGTATCTACCAACGGACGCAGTTAGGTGCTGCATCATGGACAGCTTGGGTTGAGTACTTTCATTCCGGCAACGTGTCGACTTTTGTTCAACAATTGCTTGATGACCCTGATGCGGTCACTGCTCGCGCTACGCTCGGAGCCAATAACGGATCGAACATCAACGCCGGCACAGTGCGCGCCGCATATCTCGATAGTGCAGTTCGCGGAGCT
The DNA here is from genome assembly GCF_002929225.1 of Stutzerimonas kunmingensis. Taxonomy (GTDB): domain Bacteria; phylum Pseudomonadota; class Gammaproteobacteria; order Pseudomonadales; family Pseudomonadaceae; genus Stutzerimonas. The sequence goes on from NZ_PISM01000014.1 coordinate 263,319, forward strand.
AGCCAAGGGGCCGTGACCCAGGACCCCAATCAGGCCAGCGACCCGGTGATTGTGACGGACCATGCGAACACTCCTGCCGGTGGATGGTATTGGCATATCACTACGACCTATTACGCCGGAATTAGCAGTGGCAGCAACCGGGGCCAAATCGCTGTGTCATACAACCAGCCCACAACACAGGTGTGGGCGCGCAGCCATTATCAAGGTGTCTGGACCCCGTGGGTGCGGTGTGACTTGGGTGCGCGACCAGCTAACACCGCACTTCTTGCTGTAAATGGCTGGCACCGCGACGGCGATACCGGGCTCATCGAGCAGTGGGGTGAAGCCGTCGTACCGGCTGACGGAACATTAGCGATTACGTTCCCCGTGACCTTTCCAAATGCCTTCTTGCAAGGTCTGGCTACGTTGGGCAGCGTTTTCAATCCAGGACAGGATGCGGGTGCGGCATTGATCAATCCCACTCGGTACGGCGCGACGCTGTCTAACGGCACGCAGAGCGCGGCAACGCTTCGCTGGCGCGCAGTCGGTTACTAACGTGAGGACCACCATGTATTTCGACAAAGACACCTGTAGTTTCTTCACCGATTCGATCCATGGGCCCAAACGCATAACCATTCCAGATGCGAACTGGCAGCCTGGCGATGCGCAAAGTGAGGCGGATCGGCCATTGGTTTGGGTTAAAAACCCTGAATGTCTTATTCCAGAGGGTGCGGTTGCAATCTCGGACGACCTTCATGCTTCGCTGCTTGCAGGACAAGCCGAGGGGAGACGCATCGTCGCGGACGCGAATGGGCTGCCAGTGCTCAGCGGTCCTCTTCTTCCCTCACTTAATGAGCTACTGGCAAAGATTGATGGACAAGCTGACTCGGCGCGTTATGCGGTCGCCGCTGACCCGCTTCGGGCTGTGGAGTACGAACGAGCCGCTGCCGAAGCGGCCCAGTTTAAAGCCGCCGGCTACCCAGCCGACAACGTCCCACGCACCGTAGCCGCCTGGGCGATCAACGGCCGTACCGCGCAACAGGCAGCAGACAGCATCCTCGCCGAGGCCGCTGCCTACACCGAGGCGCTGTACCAGATCCGCGAAACCCGCCTGCAGGCCAAAGAGCTCGTCCGCCAGGCAATGGAAGCGGGCGACACGCAACAGGCTCAGGACCTTGCCGCCGAAACCATCGCCGCCATCCAGGCAGCAGTGGCCGGCGTGGGTAACGCCCAGGTCTGAGCGATCCCGTTGGTTGATAAGCCCCGCTTCGGCGGGGTTTTTCGTTTCCGCGCTGTAGCAGCAACCGCTACACAGCCCGCCGCGTGCGCCCCTTGCGCGCGCGCGTCACCCTCAAGGCTCACTGATCCGGCACTCGCCCAGGAGCCTCAACCCCATGGCCACCGATTACCATCACGGCGTCCGCGTCCTCGAAATCAACGAGGGCACGCGCCCCATTCGCACCGTTTCCACCGCCGTGGTGGGCATGGTCTGCACCGCGTCCGATGCCGATGCGGTCAAGTTCCCCCTCAACAAGCCGGTACTGCTCACTGACGTGCTCACCGCGTCCGGATCCGCCGGCGAACTGGGTACCCTGGCGCGCAGCCTGGACGCCATCGCCGACCAGGCGTCGCCCGTCACCGTCGTGGTACGGGTGGAAGAGGGTGCCGACGAGGCCGCGACCACCAGCAACATCATCGGCGGCGTAAGCCCAACCGGCGAATACCTGGGCATGAAGGCGCTGCTGGCTGCTGAGGCCCAGCTCGGCGTCAAGCCGCGCATCCTCGGCGTGCCTGGGCTCGATTCGCTGCCGGTCACCACCGAGCTGGTAGCGATCGCCGAGAAGCTGCGCGGCTTCGCCTATGCCAGCGCATACGGCTGCGAGACCGTCAGCGATGCCATCGCCTACCGCGCAGGCTTCGGTGCACGTGAGCTGATGCTCATCTGGCCGGACTTCGTCTCCTGGGACACCGTGGCGAACGCCAACGCACCGGCCAGCGCCATCGCCCGCGCCCTGGGCCTGCGCGCCAAGCTGGACGAGCAGGTCGGCTGGCATAAGACCCTGTCGAACGTGCCGGTCAACGGCGTGTCGGGCCTGTCCAAGGACATCTACTTCGACCTGCAGAACCCCGCCACCGACGCCGGCCTGCTCAACGCCGACGAGGTCACCACGCTGATCCGCCGTGACGGCTTCCGCTTCTGGGGCAGCCGCACCTGTTCGGCTGACCCGCTGTTCGCCTTCGAGAACTACACTCGCACTGCCCAGGTGCTGGCAGACACCATGGCCGAGGGGCACTTCTGGGCCGTGGACAAGCCCATGCACGCCAGCCTGGTGCGCGACATCGTCGAGGGCATCAACGCCAAGTTCCGCGAGCTGATCCGTGGCGGCTACCTGATCGGCGGCGAATGCTGGTTCGATGAAGCCGCCAACGACAAAGACACCCTCAAGGCCGGCAAGCTGTTCCTGGACTACGACTACACCCCCGTCCCGCCGCTGGAAAACCTGCTGCTGCGTCAGCGCATCACCGATCGCTACCTGGTCGACTTCGCCGCCGGCATCACCGCCTGACCCCATTGACCCGCGCGGCCCCGGCCGCGCCGTAGGAGAGCCCAGCCATGGCCCTGCCCAAAAAGCTGAAACACATGAACCTGTTCAACGATGGCAACAGCTACGTTGGGCAGTGCAAGTCCGTCACGCTGCCAACCCTCACCCGCAAGCTGGAAAGCTTCCGCGGCGCCGGCATGGACGGCACGGTGAAAGTCGACCTCGGCCACGGCGACGACGGCATCCAGATCGAATGGACCCTCGGCGGCTGGGACCTGACCGTGCTGCGCCAGTTCGGCGCTGTGAAAGCGGACGGCGTGATGCTGCGCTGGGCCGGTTCCGTGCAGCGTGACGACACCGGCGAGGTCTCCGCCGTCGAGGTGGTCGCTCGCGGCCGGCACGAGGAGATCGACTTCGGCGACGCCGAGTCCGGTGAAGACACCGAGCACTCCATCACCACCACCTGCACCTACTACAAGCTCAGCGTTGACGGCGAGGTGATCATCGAGATCGACCTGCTCAACTTCGTCTTCAACGTCGACGGCGACGACCGCCTCGCCGAGCACCGCAAGGCCATCGGCCTGTAAGCCATGCACGGCCAGCGCCCACCGTTTCGCAACCCGCCGCAGCCGCCAAGCGCTGCGGCAACCCTAACCCCAAGGAGCAACCCCATGAGCAAGACCAGCGAGCCCATCGTCCTCGAGCAGGCCATCAAGCGCGGCGAGACCAGCATCACCGAGATCACCCTGCGCAAGCCCGCTGCTGGCGAGCTGCGCGGCCTCAAGCTGGCGGACCTGATCAACGGCGACGTCAACGCCACCATCCGCCTGGTGCCGCGCATCAGCCAGCCGACCCTCACCGAGCAGGAAGTTGCAGCCCTGGACGTGGCCGATCTGCTGGGCTGCGCGGATGCCATCGCCGGTTTTTTGCAGAAGACGGGCAGCACGGCGGAATCCCCCGCCGCGTAGACGATGTGATGGCGGACATCGCCCTGGTGTTCCACTGGGGACCAGAGCAGATGAACGCCATGCCGCTGCATGAACTGATGGACTGGCGCGAGCGCGCCATCGAACGATGGGAGCGCACGCATGGCGCGTGATCTGAACCTCAAGGTCAACCTCCAGGCGCTGGACAACGCGTCGCGTACCTTCCGCAACATCGCCGGGGGTGCGGTTGGCCTAGGCCGCGCTCTCAAGGACACCCGCGGCGAACTCAAGGGCCTGCAGGCCCTGCAGAAGGACGTCAGTTCATTCCGTAACCTCAAGGGCGCTGCTGACCAGACCGGCAGCGCCATGCAGGCCAACCGCGAGCGCGTCAAGGCGCTGTCCCGCGAAATGGCTGCCGCCGAAACGCCGACCAAGGCGCTGACGCGTGAATTCCAGAGCGCGGTCCGCCAGGGCCATGCCCTCAAGCAGAAGCACAACGAACAGCAGCGCGAGCTGCAGGGCCTGCGCGGCAAGCTGGGCGAGGCGGGCATCAGCACCCGCAACCTCTCCGACCATGAGCGCGAGTTGCGCCAGCGTGTCGAGCGCACCAACCAGACGCTCGGCCAGCAGGAGCAGCGCCTCAAGCAGCTCACCACCCAGCAGAAGCGCCTCGGCCAGGCCAAGGCCGACTACGACCGCACCCAGCAGCTGGCCGGCAGCATGGCCGCGACGGGGGCGGGTGGGCTGGCCACCGGCAGCGGCATCCTCTATGCCGGTGCGAAGGTCATGGCGCCGGGGCTGGAGTTCGACGCGGCCATGAGCAAGGTGCAGTCGCTGACCCGCCTGGATGCCGCATCCGAAGATATGGCAGCGCTGCGCGAGCAGGCCCGCCAGCTTGGTGCCAGTACCCAGTTCACCGCGGGTCAGGCGGCCGATGCCCAGGGCTTTCTGGCTATGGCCGGCTTCAAGGCCGAATCCATCCAGGCGGCGATGCCCGGCATGCTCGATCTCGCCAAGGCCGGCGACAGTGGCCTGGCTGAAACGGCAGACATCGCCTCCAACATCCTCACCGGCTTCAACCTGCAGGCGAGCGAAACCGGGCGCCTGGGTGACGTGCTGGTAGGCACCTTCACCCGTTCCAACGTCAACCTGCAGATGCTCGGCGAGACGATGAAGTACGCCGCGCCCGTCGCCGCATCCGTGGGGCAGGATCTTGAGACCGTTGCCGCCATGGCCGGCAAGCTGGGTGACGCCGGCATTCAGGGCAGCATGGGCGGTACCGCGCTGCGGGCCATCCTCAACCGCCTGAGCGCCCCGCCTAAAGCAGCCGCTGACGCCCTGGACAAGCTCGGCATCAGCGCCAAGGATGCCCAGGGCAACCTGCGCGACGTACCCACCGTACTGCAGGAGATCTACGAGAAAACCAAGAACATGGGCGACGCCGACCGTGCCGGCCTGCTCAAGGGCATCGCCGGCGAAGAAGCGGTCGCAGGCCTGCAGGTGCTGGTCAAGCAGGCCGGCAGCGGCGCGCTGCAGGAGTTCGTCAGCACCCTCAAGGCCACCGAGGGCGAAGCCAGCGCCACGGCCAAGACCATGGCCGACAACCTGCGCGGCGATCTCTCGGCCATGGGCAGCGCCTGGGAAGATCTCGGCATCCAGCTCCAGGAGCAGCAGAACGGCCCCATGCGCGAGATCACCCAAACGCTCACCGGCATCATCGGTGGTGTGAAGGGCTGGATCGCCGAGAACCCCAAACTGGCCGCCAACATCGTCAAGACCGCCGCCGGCGTCGGGATCCTCATGGCTGGCATGGGCGGGCTGACGTTGGCGATCGCCAGTATCCTCGGCCCGTTCGCCATGCTGCGCTACGGCATGATGCTGTTCGGCATCAAGGGCGCCGGGCTGGCCGGCACGCTGTTCAACCTGGGCAAAACGGCGCTGCCGCTGGTGGGCAAGGGCATCCTGTTCATCGGCCGTGCATTAGCGATGAACCCCATCGGCCTGGCGATCACCGCCATCGCCGGCGGCGCGTACCTGATCTACCGCAACTGGGACAAGGTTGGGCCGTACTTCCTCGGACTGTGGGAGGAGATCAAAGCGGGCTTTTCCGGGGGGCTGGGTGGCATCGCCGCCACCATCGTCAATTTCAGCCCGCTGGGCCTGTTCTACCGCGCGTTCGCCGGTGTGCTCGGCTATCTGGGTGTGGATCTGCCCGCCAAGTTCACCGACTTCGGCGGCATGCTCATGCAGGGGCTGGCCAACGGCATCAAGAACGCGGCCGGCGCGGTCAAGGGCGCCGTGGTCGGCGCGGCGGACAGCAGCATCGGCTGGTTCAAGGAAAAGCTCGGCATTCACTCACCGTCGCGCGTATTCGCCGAGCTGGGCGGCTTCACCATGGCGGGCCTCGAGCAGGGCCTGCAGGCGGGGGAACGTGGCCCGCTGTCGCAGCTGGGCAGCACAACTGACCGAATGAAAGAACTCGGCAGTGTTGAATTGGCGGCGACGCTGCGTGCTGCCGATTCAAAGCGTGGCGATAACGAAGTGTCCCTCTCGCAACCACGCACAGCGATTTCCGGCCCATTGTCACGGCCCAGGCCGGGCGGCGACGCTGAACGCACAATGGCGAATCTGGTTAACGCGACCAAACGCATCGGAGCTGTAGCTGCGGGCGCTATCGGCCTAAGCGCCGCGGCCACTGCCATGCCGGCAGCAGCAGAGCCCGTCACGTTCGATACGCGCCCGCCGCTGGCCGCGCGGACTGCTTCGCCATCTGCTGCCCAGAGCGCGCCAGCGCCGATCACCGTGCACATCCACGCGGCCCCCGGGCAGGACGCCAACGCCATCGCCCGTGCCGTCGCCGCCGAGCTGGACAAGCGCGAGCGCGAACGCGGCGCCCGTGCCCGCTCATCCCTATTCGACCAGGACTGATTACCAGGAGTAATGGACCATGATGATGGCCCTCGGCATGTTCGTCTTTTCGCTGGAGACCCTGGCCTACCAGGAATTCCAGCGCCAGACCGAATGGCGCCACGGCTCCACCAACCGCATCGGCACCAACCCTGCGCGCCAGTACCTGGGGCGCGGTGATGACAGCATCACACTGCCGGGCGTACTGCTGCCCGCGCTGGCCGGCACCCAGCTCAGCCTGGACGCCCTGCGCACCATGGCTGACACCGGCAAGGCGTGGCCGCTGGTGGAGGGCACCGGGAAGATCTACGGCACCTGGATCATCGAGAGCCTGAGCGAGACGCGCACGCTGTTCTTCCGCGACGGCCAGGCGCGGCGCATCGAGTTCACCCTTTCGCTCAAACGCATCGACGATGGCCGGGTGGATCTGCTCGGCAGCGCCATCGCCGCCGGCGGCAACCTCCTGCGGAGGCTGCTGTGATCGAGGAACTGCTCACCCAGGGCAAGGGCCTGCTCGACCAGGCCAAGGGTTACGCCCAGCAGGCAGCGGACCAGTACCGCGACGCCACCGCCTACCCGCAGCCGATCTGCCGGGTGGTAGTCAACGGCCAGGACATCACCAGCGCCATCGAGCAGCGCCTCATCAGCATCGAACTCACCGACAACCGCGGCATGGAGGCAGACCAGCTCAGCATCAGCCTCAGCGACCACGACGGCCTGCTGGCCATCCCGCCACGCGGCGCCGTGGTGCGCCTCTGGCTCGGCTGGCACGACACCGGCCTGGTGGACAAGGGCAGCTACACCGTGGACGAGGTCGAACACAGTGGCGCGCCGGACGTGCTCAACATCCGCGCCCGCAGCGCGGACCTGCGCGAGGGGCTCAAGGCCAAGAAGGAACGCAGCTGGAGCGGGCAGACCTTGGGCGCCATCGTCCAGACCGTGGCGGGTGCCTACGGGCTCAGCCCGGTGATCAGCGCGGCGCTGTCGGTCATCCAGCTCGCCCAGGTCGACCAGGCCAACGAGTCGGACGCCAACCTGCTCAGCCGCCTCGGCCAGCAGTTCGACGCCATTGCCAGCATCAAGGCCGGGCGCCTGCTGTTCATGCCGGCCGGCAAGAGCACCACCGCCAGCGGCGCCGCACTGCCGCACATCACGCTCACCCGCGCCGATGGCGACGGCCACCGCTACCTGCAGGCAGACCGCGACAGTTACAGCGGCGTGCGCGCCTACTACTACGAGCTGAACAGCGCCGAGAAGAAGGAGGCGATCGCCGGCGGCGGCGACAACCTCAAGGACCTGCGCCACACCTACACCGACCAGCAGGCCGCCCTGCGCGCCGCCCGCGCTGAGTGGTCCCGTCTGCAGCGCGGCACCGCCACGCTCAGCTACACCCTGGCAAAGGGCCGGCCGGACCTTATCCCTGAACTCACCTACAGCCTGATCGGCGTGAAGGCCGACATCGACGCCGTGGTCTGGCTCGGCGCCAACGTGCGGCACTCATTCACGCCGGACAGCTACACCACCGCCCTGGAGCTGGAATCCAAGCTGCCGGACGCCGACGACATCGCCGACCTGGCCGAGGCCGGCAACTACACCGGCGTGCTCGCCTGGTACCGCGACGAGAAAACCGGCGAGCAGAAGAAACTCACCGAAGGCGACCAGGCCAGCCCCAAGCGCCTGGTCCATCTGTATGCCGAGAAATCGAGCGCCGTGCGCGCCGTGGAGCGGGAATGGAAACGGATACAACAAGCCAGCGCCTGACCGAGCCCGAGCCGCCGGCTGAGCCCGTGCGCTCGGCCTGGGAGCTGATCGATGAGCAATGGGCGGAGCAGGGCGAGGCGCCGATGTGCATGTAACGAGAAGCCCGGCACTGGCCGGGCTCAGGGTCAACCGGGCGTACTCGCCAACGCATCCAGCAGGCGCAGCAGGTGCTGCTGGTCCTGCGGTGACAGCTGCCGAAACAGGCGCAGCACCTCGCGTTCTTGGGCGGTGATCGGGGCGATGGGTAGGTTGGCGTTACTGCTCATTGGGTCACTCCTGTGGATACGAAAAATGACCGTACCCTCGATTGCGGAGAACCCAAGCGCCTCAGCGGCAGAGCTTCAGCCCGGCCTCGATCACTGGCCCGACGCTCTGCTTTAGTCCTGGAATGGTTTTGTTTTCAGCCCACGCGCCATCCAACGGATCCAGCCCAAGCTGCCGCGCCTTCGCATTGGCCGGGCCGTTCAATCCATACATGCGCCCCGTCTCGGGGTCAGTCACGACCACGGCATTACCAGGTAGGCACTGCAGGTGCATTTCTTCCGGTACGAATGGCCAGGCGGCCCCGAATTCTTCGGCGCTGATCAGCTTGGGCGGTGCAGCGAGGGCGAGCGGGGCGGCCAGCAGCAGGCCGAGTAGGAGGTTGCGCATGGTGACGCTCCTTGTCTTATGTGTCTGGACTCAGCGGCTACGGGTGCCGGTTATGATGTAGAGCACATCCGCATCGGTGCGGGCCGCCAGCGCCTGCAGGTAGTCGATGGGGATGGTGGAGGTGCCGTTTTCGAACCGCTTCTGCATGTAGTCGGTGATGCCGGCGAGGTGGGCGAGTTCGTGCAGTTCCAGACACAGGCGCTTGCGCTCTTCGGCCAGGCGGGCGCCGAAGGCGGCTGGCAGATCTTCGACGGTGGCTTCGGCTGGGGTCATGCGGCAGCTCCTTACAGGTAGAGGTCAGCTCAGGCGAAGTGCCGCGCAAGGCTTCGAGGTCGCAGGATTTCGCCAGTGTCGAGATCCACCACGTCGCCGATGATGCGTTCGATCTTGAATGTTCGCTCCGCTTGGCGGTCGTGGCATTCCCCCTTGAGATAGGTGGCCGTCACTGAGTGAACAGTGACCGTGCGATAGGTGACATCACCCACTGAGTCTTCGTAGGTGAAAGCAACTTCGCCCAGGCGCCAGCCGGTACGCATGGCGCGGCTTGGTGCAGCGGTGTGATCAGGGGCGCGGCGGACTGGTTGATCTGAAGGGGATGGAGAAGCAGAGCCAAGTTCGAGGCGCTTGCGTTGAGCACTGCTGAGCGGCTGCGGCTTGTGAGCCTCCCACGGCTTCGACTGAGCCATCAGGGCGGCGCCCTTGCGATTGGTGCGCCGAACCAGAGCCACGAATATGGCCACACCAATGGCGACCAACGCCAAACCTACGAAAGCTTCCATGCCAGCTCCTTATGTGTGCTGCTTATTTCTCGGTTTGATACCGCCCAGCCGATTCTGCCAGCGCTGAGGTCATGCGCCTCACTGCGGCGCGGTCGCTTCCGGGCATCGATCGGTAGTCGTTTAAAACTGCGGATTCTTCGGTTGTGAGGGCCGTTTCGTTGGGTGCGGAGCGCTGGCCAGTGAGGATGTACAGCACGTCAACGCCAGCGGCTGCCACGGTGGCGAGATAAGCAGCATCCGGGCTTCGCTCGCCCTTCTCATAGTTGAACTGGGTGGTCTTCGACACCTTCGCGAGCGCCGCGAATTCACCTTGGTTCAGGCCCAGGCGCGCACGCTCTTCCTTCAGCCTTTCGCCGATATTCAACAAAACGACCCCTTTGTGTGTTGACAGTTCAACGCTCGTTGAATAATCTGTCGCCACATTGAACAGATTTGAATGGTTTTGAATCATGCCAGCCACACGCACCCCCAAACAAGCGAAGGAATGGCTCGCCAAGCAGGGCAAGACCGTCCAGGAATTTGCCCGCGAGCACAGCCTTGATCCGTTCACCTGCTACCAGGTGCTTTCCGGCGCGAAGAAGGGCACCCGCGGCGAGTCGCATCGCGCCGCCGTGCTGCTGGGCATCAAGGAAGGCGTGGCGGATGTGCCCGAGCAGTACGGGCGCCGCGCCAGCGATATCGGCACTGTGATTTCACAGTAATGGCACCTGGCCCAGCGAGAAACCAGAACATGAAGCGCCCGATCCTAGAAACCCGCCGCCAGATGATGAGTGCCGTGGTTTGCGCCTACCCAGGCGGCCGTGATTGCGCCGCGGCGCGCCTGGGCCTGGACATCAAGAAGTTCGACAACCACCTCTACGAGAACGCCGGTAGCCGGCCGCTCTCGGACGAGCAGATTCACCTGCTAGAGCAGCAGGCGGGCACCAGCCACTTTCCAGATTATGTCGCTGCAATGTACGGCGGCGTGTTCGTACCGGATGCCAACCCGGGCGACCTGGACAACCTGGCGCTCTACGAACGCTCGATGCGCACCGCCGTGCTGCGCGGGGCGGTGGACCAGATCCTCTGCGAGGCACTGGAAAACGGCTACATCGACGAGGACGAGCGAAAGGTCATCCTCGCCGCGCACCACCGCCACATGGCTGCCCGTCATGAGGAAATAAACGCAGTCATCGTGCTGCACAGCAAGCAGCCGTAAGCACGGCAGGGTATTGGGGAGGGGAACCCGTGAGCGTAGCGAATAACGGCGGATACAAATGCCTATGCCCGGCCTGTGGCCAGCGCATGCGCATCCGCAACAGCGAGGCGCAAACGCCGACGTTCAAGACGATGTACGCGCAGTGCATGAACATGGCCTGCGGTGCGACCTACACCGGGTCGCTGACATGGGACTACGCGCTCAGCCCGTCCGGGCTGGATGCACCACGCGTGGTACTGCCGGTGGCGCCATCAGTGCGCCGCATGCAGGCACTGCGCGACAGCCGCGAGAAGACCGACCAGCTCGACATGCTCGACCAAATGGAACCGGAGGTAGCAACCGCATGAACGTCTCAACCATCAACGACGCCCAGGAATACCGGGCGAGCATGCAGCGCGCCGCGCTGACCTTTCTGCAGCGCCACCAGGGCGAGCACCTGACTGACGATGGCCACCTGTTCGCGCGTGCCGTCAGCTACCTGGTCAACGGGCTGGACGTACCGACGTTCATGGCGGATCGCTTGGTGCATCTGGCGATGAGCGAGCTTGAGTGCCGCAAGCGCACGGCGATCGGCATCAGCTATGGCACTGACGATGCCACCCGCGTGGCCCTGCGAAGTTTTTTTTCGGGCGAAGCGGTATTAATCCCCCTGCGCCACCTGCCGGCACGCTTGCAGCCGCCCGCGGCGCCGCTGGCTGCAGCAGCCACTCACTGATCACCCCCTGAATTGACCCAAGCCCATGCCCGCCTTTGCGCGGGTAGGGGAAAGTTGCGCCCGAACGGTGGCCCCATGAGTACAGACGTTTCCATCCATATCCAGCTGAAGCCCGCCCAGGCCGATGCCTACCTGCGCTGGCTGACCAGCCAGTACGAGCAGCTGATGGCTGCCTGCTGGTACGACGATCGCTATCGCTACACCCCGCAGGGGCTGCGAGGCCCGAAGATCCTCCGCGACCACCCGCACATCGCTGGCCTCAACCGCACCATGCGCGAGCTGGTGAAGGCCCGCCAAGGAGCTAAGGCATGAGCACTCATCCGATGCCAGCCTGCGAGGCGCTTGCGGCCGACCCGGCGCGTTACATGTTTAAGCAGCAGCTGGCTGAGCTGGTCGAGGCACGCGACTACGACGAGAAATTTCGCATGATCTGCCGCTTGGGCGGCTATCTCAGCGCTCTGCTGGAGACCGACGTGATCACCTGCGAAGAGCACAAGGCGCTACGGGAAGAGATGCAGGAATTCGTCTGGGGGGCGGCCCAATGAAAGACATGGACCGCCACATCCGCGAAGAGGTGCTACGCCGTTTCGAGGGCGACTTCGGCCTCAAGCGCCGCGCCGGTACCGACTACATGCGCGGTGGCACCTGCCCGAGCTGCGGCAAGAAGGAGCTCTATTCCCGCTACGACCAGCCCTGGTTCATCAAATGCGGCCGCGAGAGCAAGTGTGGCGAGCAGTGGCACGTGAAAGAGCTGTTCGACGACCTGTTCGACGACTGGAGCAAGCGCGCACCGAGCACCGAGCAGGCGCCGGCCGCCAGCGCCGATGCCTACCTGCAGTTCGCCCGTGGCTTTGACCTGGGCATGATCCGCGGCTGGTACAGCCAGGAGAACTACTGGAACCGCGAACTCGCCCAGGGCAGCGCCACGGTGCGCTTCACCTTGGAGAAAGGCGGCTACTGGGAGCGGCTGATCGACCGCCCGCACCGCTTCGGCAAGCAGAAGGCACGCTTCGCCCCCGGCCAGAGCATGAAAGGCTACTGGTGGTGCCCGCCGACCGTGGACCTGCTCGAGGTCGATGAGCTGTGGATCGTCGAGGGCATCTTCGACGCCATCGCGCTGCTGCACCACGAACTCGACGCCGTGTCAGCCATGAGCAGCAACGCCTTCCCAGCCGAATCGCTCAAGGCGCTGGTCAAGGCCCGTGCCGAGGCCGGCCGCAAGCTGCCGCGCCTGGTCTGTGCGCTGGACAACGAGCCGGGCGCCCATCGCTACACCCGCCGCTGGGCGAAGATGGCCCGCGAGCTGGGCTTTACCTGCGAGGCCGCGCAGATCCCGCAGCGCGACCGCAAGGTGGACTGGAACGACCTGCACCAGCGTTGGGCCTTTATCGAGGGCGACGACAAGCGCGAGGAGCAGGTCGAGCGCGACCTGCGCGAGGCGCGCTACCACGGCAGCCTGCTGCTGGCCGAAAGCGCGGCGGAGAAGGGCGCGCTGATGTACGAATGGCGCGAGCGCCACGAATTCCACTTCGCGTTCGAGAACCGCCTCTACTGGTTCAAGATGGACCTGGAGAAGTTCAACAAGGCCATGCAGCACCTGGAGGAATCCGAGCGCCAGGAAGACCAGCTGCTGAACGACCGCCAGCGCCGCGACAAGGCCCTGCGACAGTGCGGCGCGGTGGTGGAGATCGCCAACTGCTACCCGCAGGCGCTGTATTTCCAGCGCAACGAGGTGACGGACGAGTCCTGGTACTACTTCCGCGTGGACTTCCCGCACGACGAGCCGACGGTGCGCAACACCTTCACCGGCGGCCAGGTGGCAGCGGCCAGCGAGTTCAAGAAGCGCCTGCTCGGCATGGCTGCCGGCGCGGTGTTCACCGGTACCGGCGCGCAGCTGGACCGCATCATGCGCGACCAGCTATACGGCCTGAAAACCGTCAAGACCATCGACTACATCGGCTACAGCAAGGAACACAGCTGCTACGTGTTCGGCGACCTGGCCGTGCGCGGTGGCGTGCTCGAGCAGGCCAACAAGGAGGACTATTTCGAGTTCAAGCAGCTGCGCTTGAAGACCCTGCAGAAGTCGATCCGCCTGGAAATTGCCCGTACCGACGAGGGCTACCGCGCCGAGTGGCTCGACTGGCTGTGGACCTGTTTCGGCACGCAGGGCATCGTCGCGCTGGCGTTCTGGTTCGGCTCGTTGTTCGCCGAGCAGATCCGCGACGAGTACCAGAGCTTTCCCTTCCTGGAAGTGACGGGCGAGGCGGGCGCCGGCAAGTCGACGCTGCTGATGTTCCTCTGGAAGCTGTTCGGCCGCCCGGACGAAGAGGGTAAGGACCCTTCGAAAATGTCCAAGGCGGGCCTGCGCCGGTGGATGGGGCAGGTATCCGGCATGCCGCTGGTTCTGCTCGAGGCAGACCGCAGCGACAACGACCGCGGCGCCGCCAAGGCCTACGACTGGGACGAGCTGAAACCGCTATTCAACGGCGGCACCCTGGGGGTGACCGGCGTGAAAACGGCCGGCAACGAAACCTACGAGCCACCGTTCCGCGGCACCATCGTGATCAGCCAGAACGCCACTGTGATGGCGAGCGAGGCGATCCTCACCCGTATCGTCAAACTGCACTTCGTGCGCCCCGAGGTCACCGCCGCCAGCCGCGCCGCGGCGGACAACCTCAACCATCTGAGCGCGATGGACGTCAGCCACTTCCTGCTGATGGCCGCCCGTGCCGAGGGCAAGGTGCTGGAGACCTTCCGCGCCCAGGTGAAGGTGCACGAACAGGCCCTGCGCGAGCTGAAAGAGATCCGCATCGAGCGAATCATCAAGAACCACGCGCAGCTGCTCGCGCTGGTCGACTGCCTGCGGCTGATCATCCCGCTCACCGATCGGCAGCACGCCGGCGCGCAGCGCGAGCTGGTGGCCATGGCGCTGGCACGCCAGACCGCCGTCAACGCCGACCCGGCCGAGGTGGCCGAGTTCTGGGAGGCCTTCGACTACCTGCAGGGCCTGAGCGAGGACCCGGTGGTGGACCACTCGAAGAAGCCGGACGTGATCGCCGTGAACCTCAACGAGTTCTGCGAGCGCGCCGCCGACCACAAACAGAAGATCGCCGACATCGGCACGCTGCGCACCCTGCTACCCAACAGCCGCTCTCGCAAATACCTCATGCACAACAAGGGCGTGGACAGCGCCGTGCGCGCGGCCTTCAACCGCCGCAACCAATGCAGCCAGCGCGGCACCACGGTGAAGTGCTGGATTTTCCAGAACCCCGACCCGACCGGGCGCGGCAACGCCTGATCGGTCGAGCAACACCCCAACCCAAGGAGAAGCACCATGCAAAACGAAAAAACCACCGAGCCCAAGCCGTTTTCAGCACTCAAGGAGGCGCTTTTCTTCCTTGATTACGCCAACGACTCAGTTCTCGAGGCGGAACGCGACCTGGCGAAAGCAAAGCAGGCGTTCACTGACAAGCTGCGAGCGCTCGGGCCTGTCTGGCTTCAGGCATCCGATGCGGCTGAAAAGATGGGGGAAAAACTGCCAGACGCGTTCCGTGAAGGCGGGCTGCTCATCAAGTTTGACGAGGAAGGTGTAGCGAGCGCCGAACGCTTACCGGACGCCGCCTCGAGCCACACGTTGTACACGCTGGCCAGCAAGGCTGGCGAGTCCCGAGGAGAAGCACCATGCAAGTGATACCGCACATCAAGCGATATACCGTCGAGGAGTCCTGGAAGGACTACAGCGTCACCCTAGAAGTTGACCACAGCGTCCTGACCCCCGAGCGCGCCGCGGAGATCAACAACTTCTGGTCCGATCATCGGAGCCGGCTCAACGAGGAGTCCGGAGACGCAGTATTGGCCGTTATCCGCCTCGCTGGCTCAACGCTTATCCGGGTGATGCTGAGCGAAGGCGGTGCTGATTTCAGTGAGAAAACCAAGGGCCCGATATTCGGCGACAACCCCGGCCCTTACTGGACCAAAGATCTACATGACCTGGAGGGATGGGGCGGATCGGTACCCGAAAGCCCGTTCGGATGGTGCGGAATCCGCTGCGTTGCAGCCGACGTAGAGGTACCAGGGTTCGACGAAGTGGAGCTGAAGGAGCTGGTTCATGGCTAACCACTACGACGATGACGAACCGAGCCTCAGCCTGCGCGCCCGACTGGCCATGACAGGCTGGATCGGTACCGGTCTGGCCGGCCTGCTGGCCGCGGCCAACCACCTGCCGGACCTGTTCCTGCTGATCGCACGCTGAAAACAAGAAGGCCCCGGTGAGCGGCAACTCACCAGGGCCTGACCAACCCAAGGAGAAGCACCATGCAAGCACATCACACCCAGGGAGGCGGGGCACAGCATAACCCAGCCGCCAACTATCAACCTGTGGCCATCACCGGGGTGCCCGAGAAGCTATGCCGCAAATGCGGCGAGTTCTGGCCCGCCGATACCGAGTTTTTCTTCCGCCAGGCCTCCCGCCCGGACGGCCTCGGAACCATGTGCAAGGCCTGCTACGCGGAAACGCCGAGCATGATCAAGCGCAACGCCGGCAAGAAGAAATTGAACCAGGTCAGTTCGCCATGGGAAGTGCTGTTCGCAGAGGAGGCTAGCCATGCGTGAGCGTCCGATTTTGTTCAATGGCGCGATGGTGCGCGCCATCCTGGATGGTTCCAAGACCGTAATGCGGCGGGCTGTAATCAAATCCAGCCAGCCCGAGACCATCTTCCCCAGCGACTTCTCAGCGACCGAAGCGATGGTGGAGCTTAATAGCACGCGCTTCGGTACTACCTGGTGGAAGTCGTGCCCGTACGGCAAACCCGGTGATCGGCTTTGGGTGCGTGAAGCGTGGGCCGCCGATAGGCAGGTCGATTCGGTTTCTCCCAGCGAGCTGAGCCAGGGCGAGCCGATTTCTTACCTTGCAGACGATGCTATGCGCTCGACTGGGTGCGCGATGATCGCTAGAGGCAAAGGGCGACCATCAATCCACATGCCCCGTTGGGCTTCGCGCATCCTGCTTGAAATCACTGACGTGCGCGTCGAGCGATTGCAGGCCATCACCGAGGCGCAGGCCAAGGCCGAGGGGGTGCTTAGTTGTGAAAGGGACATCGACCCTGATGGCAATGACTACTCGCCGTATGAGCTGTTCTCAGCGTTGTGGGTCTCCATCAACGGTCATGAGAGCTGGCACGCCAACCCCTGGGTTTGGGTGGTCGAGTTCAAGCGGGTGGAGGTGCAGCATGCCAACTGAAATCCGCACCCGCTTCACCACCGGCACCTACGTGGCCACCGTGCGCGGCGATAAACGTACCGCCAGCAACACCATGGGCGCCCGCTGGGCCGCCGAAGCCTTGGCCCGCAAGCTGGGCCTCGATCCAACCAAGCTCCGCGAGACCCAGCGCGACCTGCTGCGCAGTGGGGTGGAGCTGTTCGTGCATCCGGAAACGCCAAAGGGCAAGGAGGTGGCCCATGGCTGACCACACCAGTGCGCAGTGCGATCTTTTCTCGCCCGCGAACGTGGCTTCGGTTGCTTGCTTCCCGCCGGCGCCTGCGCTCGTCGCCCATCGCTGGCCATATCCCGGGTTGAGCGGTGAGGACAGTGCGCGCTCTGCGCTGGCGCAGTCCGCGCAGTTCGTCGAGGTCATCGCCCTGACGATCAAACGCGCGCATGCGTCGGTGATAACTGACGCCGAGGTGAAGGCTCTGCTACCGGCTGACTGGAAGCACGTCCTCGGCCGCTGGATGCACGCCTCGCTGGCCAAGTGGCAGGGCGAGCAGCACGGCATCCAGGTTGAGCACGTCAGCCACGGCGATGGTGGATACCACTGGCAGTACCGCATGGACGATAGCCAGTCCGGGTGACCAGCTGACCTAGAAATCACACCAACCAATTCGAGGCCCGGCAACGGGCCTTTTTCTATTGCTGCGGGTGCGTCACCGGTACCGTGCCCGCTGGGTTTCGCGTGGGGACGCATATGGCAGATGGAGTTGAGGTGCGCGGGAACTCCGTGCGCGTGGACTTTCGGTGGCAGGGCAAGCGCTGTAAGGAGCCGTTTCCTGGCCCGCCGACACCGGGCAACCTGGAAAAGGCGGCGCGGCTGGTGGCGATCATCAAGCACGAAATTCAGGCCGGGACATTCAGCTACGCGCGCTATTTCCCCGACTCGGCGCGGGTGAAGGAGGGCACGTTTGGTCATTGGATCGACCTCTGGCTGGATATCAAGCGCAACGAGCTGGCCAAGTCCTCGATGGATGGGCACGAGAGCAAGATCAACTGCCATATCAGGAGACAGTGGGGCGAGCGCCAGGCAGAGGACATCAGTTTTGTGGAGATGCAGCGGTGGGTGCAGAAAGGGCTGATGCCCAAGCTGCACAACAAGACGGTGCGCGAAATCGTGGCGATCGTGCGGCAGATCTACCAGCTCTACCGGACCACCAATGCCGTGGCGTTCGACCCAACGGAGGGCATCGTGATCCGGCTGCCGGACGATGAAGACCCGGACCCGTTCGAGCGCAAGGAGATCGATGCGATCCTGGGCACCCCATCACCTGGCCGCGAGCAGGAGCTGGCTCTGATCAAGTTCATGATCTGGACAGGACCGCGTGTCAGCGAGGCGATCGCATTAGCGTGGGAGGACGTCGACCTGGCGAAGGGCGAAGTGACCTTCCGCCGGGCGAGAGTGCGCAGCGCCTACAAGGTAACGAAGACGCGCCGTTCGACTCGCAAGGTCAAGCTGCTGAAGCCTGCCCTGGAAGCGCTACGCGAGCAGGCCGAGCGCACGGAGAAGCTGCCAAAGGTCGAGGTTGAGACGACCGATCGGGATAACCGGACGGTGCGCAAGCAGTACCTGCGGTTCGTGTTCCATAACTCGCACACCAATCAGGCGTACTCAACCTCGGACAACATGCGCAACGGGTGGTGGAACGGCCACCTCAAGGCAGCGGGCGTTCGCCATCGCGGGCCGAACAACTGCCGGCACACCTTCGCCAGCCAGATGCTCACCAGCGGTGTGGTGCCGCTTGATTGGATTGCCGAGCATATGGGCCATACGTCCACCTCAATGATCCACAAGCACTACGGCAAGTGGATCAGCAACGACGCGGCGGACATGACCAGCCTCATCGAGCGACAGCTGAAGCTGTAGCCGGTCCCGCTCCCAAACAGCCCAAAGCCCCGATTTCCGGGGCTTTTTCGTATGCCCCGGGACCACGGATGGTCCCAAAATGGTCCCATTGGCCAGCTGCCCGAGAAAAATTCCTTAGAAATCAACGTCCCAATGCGGCCGTGCGATGATTTCGAATCTCTGCGCTTCCGCCATCTGCAATCCTGAAGGCCCCGATTACGGGGCCTTCAGCGTTTCTGCGGTACGGAAAACGAGCGCGGATGTTGCCAGGATCGGCGAATGTCAGGCTGCAGTTCATTGCGTAGGCTGCCCGCGCGACTTCCTGCAACATCCGGTAGGGCAAGTTTTGCTCAAACAGTGTCGACGCACGTTGTGCTGCAGTTGGCACTTGCCAGCCAGAGCGATGCGAAAGCCACTGCTAGAATCCGCCGCCTGACAAATGGAGTTGTCATCATGAAGCGATTCAGGCAACCGGAGGCATTTGCCCTGGTTCAACAATATTTCGAACCGCTGCTGTTCAGCGCGCGGATGGATTCGCCCTCGACCATCCGCGTGCTGCTAGTCGATGAAGCGGCAGGCGAGTCGCTTTTGCTTACCGGTTTGCCGTGCCGGCTATCGCTTTCCCGCGCCGAGATCACCGGGCTGATCAATACCATCGATCTGGACGCCGCCGCGCTGAGGCCGGCGCTGCTGAGCAAGCTCAAGCGCCCTCGCTTGCTTGGCTAGTCACTGAGGATGGAGCGTGCGACGTCACCAGCGCCAACAGATTGCTCGCCATGAAGGGTGTCTGCTCCCTGAGCGAAAACAGCTTGGGTGACAGCAACCAGGTGTGGGTGATGCCCATCAGGCTTGAATAGAGCAGCAGCGCCAGCGATCGTGGGGATTGGCAGTTGCCGGTGCCAGGCGTCTGCTGACTTCGCTCGACGAGCGCCTCCAGCAGCTGGACCATGTCGCGGGTCAGCTTGCGTTCACGCTTCAATGTGCTGGCCATCTGTGCCGTGAGTTCGGTCTTGTTCAGCAGGATTTCGAAAGACTGGCGATACCAGCGGTCCTCCAGCAACAGCCGAAACCAGTCGTCGATGAAGTGCTCGAGCGCGACAAGCGGCTCGTCGGCCAGCTTTCGGCTGCGGGCGATGAGCTGCTCCAGCGGTGCCTGGGAGTAGGCCAGGACCGCTTCGTACAGCTCGTCCTTGCTTTTGAAATGCCAGTAGATCGGGCCGCGGCTGAAGCCGGCGCTGTCGGCGATCATCGCCAGCGTGGTGTTCGAGTAACCGTTGCGGCTGAACAATTCCAGCGCCGCGGCAATGATCTTCAGACGGGTCTGTTCGGCGTCTTCTTTGGTCCGGCGCATGTGGGGCCTCAAATGATGCGCGGTGGATCAGCCAGAACCCACTGTGCGACAGCGCGCCGTGGCTGATGATACGGGCGCTTGGCGCCCGTCACGCTGAAGACTCAGAGTTTTCCGTCCGCGGCCATTTGCATGTAGGTGGTATCGAAGCGCAGTTTGACATTGGCATCCGAGCCCATCAACTTGCCGCCAGGCATGGCAATGCCGATAAAGTCTACCGAGTCCGCACCGTCGCCCAGCAGACCGTGGTCGAAGGAGAACCTGCGCACGCTGTCCATGGCCTGATATGCCTCGTCGCTGTTGATGAACGCGAGCGAGTCGGCAGGCTTCCAGAACATCTTCATGCCTTTGAGCTGGCTTTCGTACCCGGCCTGATCGGTTCCGGAGGCCTGGCCCAGCGAGGCACGCGCCTTGGCGCCTTCGTCGGTGTCGCTTTCCAGGATCGCCATCACCTCATACCAGGCGCCAACCACGGCTTTGCCGAAGTCCGGGTTGTCGACCAGGGTTTCGCTGTTGACGATGGTCAGGTCCTTGATGTGGCCGGGGATCTGGCTGGAGTCGAAGGTGCGGTGCACACCGGGCGTGGCGGCAACTTCGTCGAGCAGAGGGTTCCATGTCACGACATTGCGCACCTCGTCCGTACTGAATGCGGCGACCAGATCGGCGTCCGAGGTGTTGACCACCTGTACGTCGCGCTCGCTCATGCCGACGCTATCGAGCGCCTGGGCCAGCAGGTAATGCGAAACCGACAGCTCGACCAGATGGATCTGCTGATCCTTGAGGCTCTTCAGGTCGGCGCTGTCCTTCATCACCATCCCGTCGTTGCCGTTGGAATAGTCACCGACGATCAGTGCCGTGGTATCGATGCCGCCGGCTGCCGGAATCGACAGCGCATCCATGCTGGTGGCGACCACCCCGTCGAACTGGCCGGCGCTGTACTGGTTGATCGACTCGACGTAGTCGTTGACCTGGGTGATGTTCACTTCGATCCCGTACTTGTCGGCCCACTTCTTCATGATTCCCGACTCATCCGCATACTTCCATGGCATCCAGCCGGCATAGATGGTCCAGGCAATATCGAAGCTTTTCTTTTCCTCGGCCTGCGCGGCAAAAGGCGAAAGGGCTGCAAAGATCACGGCGCCGGCACAGAGTGCCCGCTTGAACGTATTGGCTTGCATGGTGAATCTCCTTTTCATCGAGTCAGAAGAATTTCAGGTAGCGCTGGATTTCCCAGTCGGAAACATGGGTGTGGTAGGCATTCCATTCGTCGCGCTTGTACTCGACGAAGGCTTCATACATCGCATCGCCGAACACCTGGCGCGACAGCGGATCGGCCTCGAACGCATCGATGGCTTCGGACAGCGTGCGCGGCAGGGTTTCGATGCCCATGTCCGCGACATCCTTTTCGCTGTAGTCGTACATGTTTTCGCGGTGCGGCTGGCCCGGTTCGAGCTTGTCGCGGATGCCTTCCAGGCCGGCGGCGAGGATCATCGCGGCGCCGAGATAGGGGTTGCAGCCGATATCCGCGGCGCGGCATTCGACCCGCGCGCCCTGGGACGGAATGCGCAGCATGTTGGTGCGGTTGTTGTTGCCGTAGCAGACGAACACCGGCGCC
This sequence comes from Stutzerimonas kunmingensis, assembly GCF_002929225.1. Classification (GTDB taxonomy): domain Bacteria; phylum Pseudomonadota; class Gammaproteobacteria; order Pseudomonadales; family Pseudomonadaceae; genus Stutzerimonas. Next base: position 284,853 of record NZ_PISM01000014.1, read on the forward strand.
CAGGTCGAGCCGGACATCGCGCCCTTGCGAATCAGCCGCTTGTAGCTGTTCACGGTGGGCGCGATCACCGCGCAAATGGCCTTGGCGTGTTTCAGTACGCCAGCGATGAAGTGGTAGGCGAGCGGGGTGACACCGCAGCCGTGCGGGTCCTCACCGTCCACCTCGAAGAGGTTTTTGCCAGACGCCAAGTCCGCCAGTGACATGTTGTAGTGCGCGCCGCTACCGGTGCGCTGCGCCGAGGGCTTGGGCATGAAGGTGGCGAAGGCGCCATGCTTGCGGGCGATCTCGTTGGCCATCATGCGGAAGAACACGAAGCGGTCGGCCATGGTCAACGCGTCGGCGTACTTGAAGTCGGTTTCGAACTGGCCGTTGGCGTCTTCATGGTCGAACGAGTAGACGCCCCAGCCCATCTCGTTCATGGCTTCCACCAGCTCATCGATCATCGGCAGGTTGTCCATCAACAGGCGCGGGTCGTAGCAGGGCTTGGCCGCGGTATCACGATCGCTGAGCGGGGCAAAGCCGCCGTCCGGGGTGTCCTTGTAGAGGAAGAACTCGGTCTCGATGCCCAGATTGAAGCTGTAGCCCATCTCGGCCGCAGCGTCGGTCTGGCGCTTGAGAATGCCGCGGGAGCAGGCGTCGAAAGGCTTGCCGTCCAGATAGAGGTCGCTGGCGAACCAGGCCAGGCTGCGGTTCCAGCTGCACTGGGTGGCGCTGGCCGGATCGGGCATCGCCGCCACTTCGTTATCGCTGATCTGCTGCGGCACGCCGTCCAGCGCTGCGCCGGTGTACAGCTCGGAACCGCGAAGCATCTGCCCCAGATGGTCGAGCGGAACGAACTTGCCTTTGATCACGCCGTGCATGTCGACGTAGCTGGCCATGGCGTACTTCACGCCCTTGTCCTGCAGCCGCTGTTTCAGCTCCTCGACGGAGGAGAGTGGGAAGCTGGTCATCTGCTTGCGCTCCTTGGAGTCATGAATGGCGGCCGGGGCCGCTGGCACGATTCCTTCATCCAATATACATGCCAGCGTGTATAGAAACGGGCTACGTCTGGTGCCAATGCTTGCCCGTTTCGCCGATGTGGGAGTCATGCAGATGCTTGAAATAAAAAGGGAAAAGAAATTTTTCGCGCTGGGCGAAATAAGCCTGGAAAGCGGCGAGCGATTGCGCAATGCACGCATTTGCTATCAGGTAATAGGCACGCCGAACCGGGCGCGAGACAACCTGGTGCTGATTCCCAGCTACTACGGCGGCACACATTGGGGCAGCCTGCCCCTGCTTGGTGCGGAGGGGCCACTGGCAGGCGGCGATTACTGCGTGGTGCTGATCAACCTGTTCGGCGCCGGCTGGTCGACTTCGCCGAGCAATGCGGCGCCGGGACAGGAGGGTGCGGACTTTCCGCAGGTGAGCCTGCTGGACAATGTGCACGCACAGAAGGCGTTGCTCGACCGGCTGTTCGGTGACGACTGGCAGCTCGCCCTGGTGACTGGCTGGTCCATGGGCGGCATGCAGACGCTGTTCTGGGCAATGGCCTACCCCGAGCGAGTGTGCGCCATCCTGCCGTTCTGCTGCACGGCGCGCTGCTGGCCGCACAACCGGGTGTTTCTCGAAGGGGTGAAGGCGGCGCTCTGCGCCGACGCCGCCTGGCAGGGCGGTCGCTACGCCACGCCGCCGGAACGCGGTCTGCGGGCGTTTGGCCGTGTCTATGCCGGCTGGGCCTATTCCCAGGCGTTCTATCGTCACGAGCTGTGGCGCGAGCTGGGCTTCGAGAGCCTGGAGGCGCTGCTCGACTACTGGGAGCGGGACCATCTGGAGCAGGACGCCAATGACCTGCTCTGCGTGCTGAACACCTGGCAATCGGCTGACCCGGTCCGCAGTTTCGGCGGTGGCTCGCTGGCCGAAGCGCTGGGGTGCATCCGCGCACGGACCATCCTCATGCCCGGCAGTACAGACCTGTATTTCACCGTCGAGGATGCCCGCCACGAGGCCACGCTGATCCCAGGTGCTGAGCTGCGGGTGCTCGAATCGGACTGGGGCCATTGCGCCGGTGGGCCGGGCCGCAGCGCGCCGGCCATGCAGCAGGTGTTTGCGGCAATGGCCGAGTTGCTCGGCCGCTAGCCTTTAGCCGGCCACGGCGCTGAGTTTGGCCAGTTGCTCGAGGTCGGTCTGCATGCCGGACGTCTCGCGGATGCGGGCGAGGATTTCGCGCTTGAGCTCGGTGAATTCGGGCGCGAGCTTCATGTCCTGATGGCGCTGGGCCGGCAGCGGCACCTCGTAGATGGAGTCGATGCGCCCGGGCCTCGGCGCCATCAGCACGATGCGGCTGCCCAGATAGATGGCTTCCTCGACATCGTGGGTGACGAACAGGATGGTGCTCTTTTCCAGCCTGTGCACATGGCGGATGAGGTCGTGCATGACCTCTCGCGTCTGCGCATCCAGCGCACCGAACGGCTCGTCCATCAGCAGCGTCGCGGGCTTGGGCATCAAGGCGCGGGCAATGGCGACGCGCTGCTGCATCCCGCCGGAGAGCTGGCTGGGATAGGCATCGGCGAAGCGCGTCAGGCCCATCAGGTTGAGCAGGGCGTCGGCGCGGCCTGCGGCCGACTCCACGTCACCGTCGTGGCGCACGGTGTCGCCGATCACCTTGAGCTGGCGGCAGAACTTGATGTTCTGCATCACCGTCAGCCAGGGATAGAGGCTGTAGTGCTGGAAGACCATGGCGCGGTCGACGCCAGGGCCGTCGATAGGCTTGCCGTCGAGCAGGATCTCGCCACAACTCAGCGTTTCCAGCCCGGCGATGATGCGCAGCAGGGTGGACTTACCGCAGCCCGAGGCCCCGACGAAGGTGACGAACTCGTTGGGCTGGATATCCAGGTCGATCGACTGCAGCGCCTGCACCTCGCGCTGCTCGCTGACGAAGGTCTTGCCGACCTGACGGACATGAATCTTGGCATCGGACATGGTCATTTCCTCATCCAGGGAAAGGCGCGGCGGTGCAACCAGCGGAAGGCCTGGTCGGTGAGCAGGCCGATCAGACCGATCAGCAGGATGCCGGCGAAGATCTTGTCGGTGTGCATGTAGCGCTGCGCCTTGAGGATGGCGTAGCCGAGGCCGGAGTTGGCCGCAACCAGTTCGGCTACTACCAGGTAGGTCCAGGCCCAGCCGCAGGTGATGCGCAGGGTGTCGAGCAGCGCCGGTTTGGCCGACGGCAGGATCACCAACTTGACGATCTCGCCGCGGTTGGCGCCCATGGTCTGCGCCGCCTCGATCTGCGCCATGGGCACGCGGCGCACGTCTTCGGCGACCATCAGCACCATCTGGAAGAAGGTGCCGATGAAGATGATCAGTACCTTGGAGCCCTCATCAATACCGACCCAGAGCATCACCAGCGGAATGAAGGCTACCGCCGGCATATAGCGGATGAAGTCGGTGAGCGGTTCGAGAAAGGCCTGCACCGGCCGATAGGTGCCGATGTACAGCCCCAGCGGCAGCGCAATCAGTGCCGAGGCACCGAAGCCCGCCATGACCCGCCAGACGCTGATGCCGATGTCCCCCAGCAGCCCTTCGCTTGTCCCCCAGCGGCCGATGCGTTCGAGCACCGCGCCGGGGCTGGGCATGAACATCGGGTCGGCGAGGCCGAGCGCCGTCCACAGCCACCAGATGACGAAGGGCAGGCTCAGCCCGGCGCCGGTCAGTAGCCAGGCGCTGCGCCGGGATATCTCGCCGCGAATGCGCCAGAAACTGCTCTTGCGCACCACCTGTTCGGCCGGTGCGGCCGGTGTTGCCGTGTGTCGCGGCTGCGCGGCGGTGGCAGCGGAGGGGATGCTGATCTGCGCTGTCATGCGGGAACCTCCTGTGAAATGGTGGGCACATCGAGTTCAACGCGTTGCCAGCCACCGGCCGCCGGATAACGACCAAGCGCGGCGAGGTCAGCAGTCGGCAGGCTGGTGGGGTCGGCGAAGTTCCAGTAGCTCGACAGTAGGGCGTCGCCGACGCGGCCGGGCAGCGTCGAGTGGGTGATCTGCCAGGGTGTTGCGCCGTTGCGGTGGCGGCCGAAGGACAGCTCGCAGGCCAGCAACTGTGGCCGCAGCGCGGGGCTGACGGCGGCCAGTTGGTCACGCAGATATCCTGTGCTGGCCGGCAGCAGAATCGGCCGCTCGGCAGCGAACAGGAAGTAGTCGCCCGCTACCAGCAGACAGGCCTGCCGGGCTGGCTGCTCCGCCGCGCGCAGCCAGATGCCCCAGCTGCGCCCCTGCGACTCCGGCAGGCGCTGCCAGATTTCGTGGTAGCTGCCGTCGAGCCCGTCCTCCAGCAGCCGCTCCGGGGTCTCGAAGTGCATCAGGCCGATATCCGCAGGTCCGCCCGGCGGCTGGAAGTCGATCAGCCGATGCCACTGGCAGATATCGCCGTTGACCTCGGTGACGCCGGCGAAGCCAGCCTGCTCGCTCAGGGCCAGCTGCTGGGCATGGCTGCAGGTTTCCAGCGAGGCGGCTGGCGGCAGCGCTTGCGGCCGCGGCAGGCGCAGGTCGGCGTGCAGGCTGGCGGTTTGCAGCCAGTACACCTCGCTGGTTTCGTCACGCAAGCCGGCGGTGGTGGTCAGCAGGCGCCGGCGCCACACGCCGAGATAGGCATCGGGAACGCTCTTCATGCGTGGTACTCCGGAAAGCTTTTGAGGGTGCGCCAGAAGGCCATGTCGTGATTCGGCCAGATAGCGGCGTCGGTTTCGGCAGCGGTGGCCTTGAGCTTGCGGATGCTGCCCAGCGCCAGGTCTTCGCGGTCCTGCCAGCAGAGGCCGGGCGCGACTTCGTCGACCAGGTTCTCGCTCAGGTCCGCAGCGTCCCCGGCGAGAATCACCGGCTTGCCGTGCGGCAGTTCGATAAGCAGCGACATGTGGCCGGCCGTGTGCCCGGGGGTATTGATTGCGCGCAGTCCGGGCAGCAGCTCGTATTCGTCGCGCTGCAGCATCCAACGATGTTCGCCGGCAAAGTCATCGGCGAAGTAGGCATTGTCCGCCTGGGCGCGGGCGGCGGCGAGTTCCGCTTCATGCACATGCACATCGCAGCCGCACAGTTCGCACAGGCCACCGGCGTGATCGAAATGCAGATGACTGAGGAACACGAGATCAATATCGGCGGGGGACAGCCCGTGTCGGTCCAGATGGGCGGGCAGACGCTGCTCCTCGGTCATCTCGGGCGGCCCCATGGGAAACTCCACCGGATCGAACCAGCGCGCACGCAGCTGCGGATCGCTGAGCTTGGCGTAGTCGCAGCCGACGTCGAACAACACTCGTCCCTGTCGGGTTTCGATTAGGAAGGCGAGGATCGGCGCGTCGATCAGCGTGCCCTGGCCGCGATTGCGGGTGGAAATCGACTTGTCATAGCGATGCGTGGCGGTCAGCAGTGGCCAGAGCTTCAGCACATCGGTCATGCGGCACGCTCCAGACGCCGGAGCAGGCTGGCGCTGTCGGTCACGCTGCCGAACAGCCCACCTTCGACCTCGATCATCGCCAGCGCAGCCGCATGCAGTTGCGGGTCGGACGAGGCGCAGGCATCGCTGACGGTCAGGCAGTCGAAGCCAAGGTCGATGGCCTGGCGCAGCGTCGAAGACACGCAGACCTCGGTAGTCACGCCGGTCAGGATCAGCCGCTCGATGCCGCGGCGGCGCAGGATCAGTTCGAGATCGGTATGGGCGAAAGCGCTGTAGCCGGGTTTGTCGATCACCGGCTCGCCAGCGCGCGGCTGCAGTTCGTCGATCAGGTCGTGGCCGAATTCGCCGCGCACCAGCAGGCGGCCGAGGGGGCCAGCACTGCCGATGGGGGCGCCAGTCGCTTCGGCACGGCGGCGTTTGGGGTCGGGCAGATCGGAAAGATCCGGACGATGACCTTCACGGGTGTGCACGACCAGCATGCCCAGCCCGCGAGCGCGATCCAGCAGCGCCTGGATCGCCGGGATCGGTGCACGCAGGCGGCTGACGTCCATGCCGGCCTGGTCGGCGTAGCCACCCAGGGCGCAGAAATCACGCTGCATGTCGATCACCAGTAGCGCCGTGCGCCCGGGGTTCAGGTTCGTCGCCAGGGTCACAGGGCAAACTCCTTGCACACCGCAGCGGCGATGCCGTCGACGATGTCTTCGGCCAGCCGCTGGCCTTTCGCCGCGCTGGAGCCTTTGGCCGAGGACAGCACGCCGGAAGGAGGCACCCACTCGATGCGGGTGGGATACATGTCGTAGGGCGGGAAGTCCGCCGGGGCGTCGTCCGGAATCTTCTCCAGCGCCACCAGTTGCGGATGGAAGTGCAGCATCAGCGAGGTCTCGATCACCGCAGCATGCTCCAGAGCGAAGCCGGGGAATCCATCGGGGAAGACATCGGTCAGGGTCTGCGCGCGGCAGAAGTCCCAGTGTTCCAGTCGCATCACCTCCAGGCCGGCGTCCGGTCCGAGGTCGCGCAGCGCCAGCTGGATGCCTTCGGCGACGAACCACTGGTTCTCGTAATGGCCGAGCACCAGCACCAGGCGGCGCACGCCGTGGCGTTGGAACTCCCGTACGGCGTCGCGCACCAGCGCGCTCAAGGTCGCGCCATCCAGGCTGGTGGTGCCGCAGAAGTGCTGGCCGCCGCCGCATTTCGGTTGCGACTTGTAGCCGTAGGAGAGTGCCGGTGCGACCAACCCGCCAACCCGCGCTGCCACTTCGGCGCTGATTGCGCTGGCCAGCAGCGCGTCGGTGCCCAGCGGCAGGTGCGGGCCATGCTGCTCGGTGGCGCCGCAGGGCAAAAAGACCGCGGCGCCTTCGCCGATGCGGCGTTCGTACTCGACCCAGCTCAGTTGATCCATGTGCACGCTCATGCGCAGCTGCTCCTTGTCGCAATGGGAAGGGGACGTTCCGGCCAGCCGGCGATCAGCGCAGCGGTGGTGATCAGGGCGGCGCCGAGCCATTCGTTCGGGCCGATGGCGTGGTTGCCGAACCAGGCGGACGACAGCACCGCGGCGATCAGCTCGAACACCACCAGCACCGCGGCGCGGCCGGCCTCAAGATGAGTGAGGCCGTACTGCACGGCGGCCATGCTGACCAGCCAGCCGAGGGCGAGCAGGCTGATCTGCCAGGTCAGGGTCAGATCCAAGGGCGGAAGTGGCTGGCGCAGCAGCAGGCAGAACAGCCCACCGAGCAGCGCGCTGCCGATGAAGCTGACCAGCGCCTTGCTCGCCAGCGGCACCTGGTTGGCAGCGCGGGTGGCCAGGTTGTTGAGGCTGAAGGCGAGGCCGGCGGAGAGCGCCAGCCAGTCATTCGCGCCCGGCGCATCCAGGGCTTCGCCGGTGATGCCGAGGGTCAGGCCGATGCCGAGCATCGCCAGTCCGAGGGCGAACAGCCGCGTGCCGCTGAGGCGTTCGCCGAGCAGCAGCCAGCCGCCGACCATCGCCCACACCGGCGCCAGATAGAACAGCAGCATCACCCGCACCACGTTTCCGTCGGCCAGGGCGGTGACCAGTGCCGCGGTGGCCCAGCCACCGCACAGGCCCATGGTGAGCACCTGGCGATACTGGCTCGCCCACTGGCGGCGCTGCTGCCAGAGCACTGGCAGCGCCAGCAGGCTGAGTAGCGAATAGGTCAGCAGCACCAGCGGCATGCCGGCCAGGCCGCGGGCCGCGAAGAACTGCAGCGGCAGCCAGCCCAGCCCCCACATGATGGCGCCGCCGATCAGCATGCCCTGTGGCATCAGGCTGTTCATGCGCCCATCCAGGAGCCGCCGTTGGGCCCGAGCAGCTGTCCGGTGAAATAGCTCGCCTGCGGCGAAAGCAGGAAGACGATGGCCGCCGCGACTTCCTCCGGCGTACCCAGGCGAGCCATGGGGATCGCCAGCTCCTTGGTCATCCACTCATCGCTCATGTGCTCCGGGCTGACCATCGCCGTGGCGATGGGGCCGGGCGCGACGCCATTGACGCGAATGCCATCGGCGGCGAATTCGCGCGCCAACGAGCGGGTCAGGCCGATCACCCCGGCCTTGGCCGTGCAGTAGGCGGTGTACTGCTCGCGGCCGAGAAAGCCGAGGTCCGAGGCGACATTGACGATGGCGCCGCTGCGCCGCGGCTGCATCCGCGCCAGTGCATGACGGCAGCAGCGATAGACGCCGGCGAGGTCGACGCCCAGCACCATGGCCCAGTCTGCTTCGCTGGTCTCGAGAAAGGGCTTTTCCAGGATCACCCCGGCGTTGTTGACCAGCAGATCCAGCGGTCCGTGCGCCTCGATGGCCTCGAACATCGCCGCCACCGCAACCGGATCGCTGACATCCGCCTCGATGGCCGAGGCGTCGCCGCCGTTGGCGATGATCTGCTCGACCAATTGGTTCGCCAGATCATGCTGGTCGCGATGGTTGATCCAGACCCGCGCGCCCTCGGCTGCGAGCGCAAGCGCGGTGGCGCGGCCGATGCCGGTCGCTGCGCCGGTGACCAGGGCGGTCCGGCCAGTAAAGATGGCAACCATCAGTGCATCACCTCGCCGTGGCTGACCGACAGCGCCTGGCCGGTCAGGGCGGCGGCCAGCGGTGAGCCGAGAAACAGGAAAGTGCCACCCAGATCGGCCGGTGTCAGCAGCTCAGGGATGGCCTGGTTGGCGAGGATCGCCGCCAGCTCAGCGCTGTCGCTACGGCCGTTGGCGTCCGCCATCACCTGCAGCGAGCGCATGGCCGCATCGGTGCCGATCCAGCCGGGGCATACCGCGTTCACCCGGATGCGCCGCGGCCCGAGTTCCCAGGCCAGCGAGCGGGTCAGGCCGACCACCGCGTGCTTGCTGGCGACATAGGCGGAAAAGCCCGGCACGCCTTTCAGGCCCCAGATTGAGGCCTGGTTGATCACGCTGGCGCCAGCGCGCAGGCGTGGCAGCAACGCACGGGTCAGGCGCTGCATGGAGCCGACGTTGTTCTCCAGCTGGGCCGACCAGCGCTGATCGGCGTCGAAGCTGCACTCATCCAGCGGCGTGGCGTATTCGACGCCGGCGTTGTTGATCAGCACATCGGCGTTCAGGCCGCGACAGGCGAGGTCATCGGCGTAGTGCTGCACTGCCTGGTGATCACCGAGGTCCAGCGCGGTGCAATGCAACGGCGTGTCGCCAGCGAGTTCGTCGGCAAGCCGGGCGAGGGCGTCGGCGTCACGGTCGAGTAGTTCGAGGGTGGCGCCGGCGGCGGCGAAACTCTGCGCCAGGCCACGGCCGATGCCCCCGGCGGCGCCGGTGATGACCACGCAGCGGCCGCGGTAATCCAGTGCCTTGTGCATGTCACACCGCCGTCAGGAAGGAGACGCCCACGGCGCCGTAGAAATTGTCGGCCTTGTGCGGCCCCTCGCTGACCACACCGTAGTCATCGTCCAGCACGCGACGCACGCGATAGCGGTGGAAGCTGCCGAGCAGCTTGCGCATCGGGATGACCTGGTTGTAGGTGCTGCCGTACAGCTCGGCGTGCAGCTTGGGCAGTCGATACCAGGGCGCCACCGGCTTCTCGTGGTGGGCGTTGTGGAAGGAAAAGTTGAGCAGCAGCAGGTTCAGCGCCGGCCAGCGTTCCGATACCACGTTGCTGTAGGTGTTCTGCTGCTCGTAGCTGCGGTCGCGGCGCTTGTTCTCCGGCAGCTTGCCGCCATCTTCCAGCACGGCGAAGGCCTCGTAGGTGTGCTGATAGGCATCGGCGAAACGCAGCACGCTGAGCATGATCATCCAGGCCAAGGCGTAGAGCAGCACGGCCTTCAGCGACAGCACCGCGAGCCCGGCGAAGAGCAGTGTGCGAACGGCCAGCACAGCAGCGACCTTGCCACGGCGGGCGCGGTGCTTGTCGTTGTCGGTGATGAAGGGCAGGGCGATCACGTAGAAGTGCATGATCAGTTCCACCGCCGGCACATAGGCCCATTCCAGCGCCAGTACCAGCTTCTGGAACCACAAGGGGCGCGCCTTGAGAAAGGCCTTGCTGTCGAAGGTGATCACGTCGGCGCGGTCGACGTGGTGGCGCATGTGCTTCTTGCGCAGGTCCTGGAACTCGGCGTAGCAGCTGCCGCACAGCCAGCTGCAGACGTTGCCGGCCCATTCGTTGTGCTTGGGCACGCTGAAAATGGCGCCGTGGGCGAATTCGTGGATCAGGTAGGCCGCGATGATCATGCCGTGGGCCAGCAGCAACGTGCCCAGCGCGTTCAGCCAGCCACTGCCGGCGAACAGCAGGGCCAGGCCGCCGCCGTAGGCGAGTACGGTATAGAGGATCGCCAAGGTATTTGGGACGCGGCCATCGGCGTAGCGGTACAGAGGTTTGGCAGTCATGGTGTTCTCCAGCACAGGCGGGCTACGGCCCGCCCGGCGTCGGCTTACTGGGCGAGCGCTTCGGTAAACTGGGCGTCGTAGGTCTTGCTGAAATCCGGAATGGCAGGGATCTGCCCGTTGTCCTTGAGCAGCTTGGCGATGATCGCGCCGCTGCCATGGAAGGAATGGGTGTCGTCACCTGGGGTGAAGCTCTTGCCCATCTCTGCGAGCGGGATGTTGTAGGCGCCCGCCATCTGCTCCACGGCTTCTTCGGCGCTGACGCCGAGCACCTCGCCGATGATCTCAGCCGACTCCTCGGGGTGCGCCTGCATGTAGGCCAGGCCGTCCAGATAGCCTTGGATCACCGCCTTGATGGCAGCGGGCTTCTTGGCGATAACCGCCTCATCGAAGACCAGCACGTCGGTGATCAGCCCTGGCGCGTCCTTGGACGAGTAGACCACCTTGAACTTGTCGCCACCGCCCATGGAAAGGATCTGCGAGACATTGGGCTCATAGGTCACACCAATCGGCAGGTTGCCCGAGGCCATGGCGCCGGGAATGCCTTCCGGGGTCATGTTGACGGCGTTGATGTCCTTGTCGCTCATGCCGTTCTGCTGCAGCGCATAGGCCAGCAGAAAGTCCGATGGTGAGAGCGGGTTGAAGCCGACCTTCTTGCCCTTGAAGTCGGCAACGGTCTGGATCGAGGCGTCGGCGACGATGGCGTCACCGCCGTTGGAGAAGTCGATGGGCATGACCACCCGGTGCTTCAAGCCCTTGGCGACCGAGGCCACCACCTGGTCGTAGGTGAGCATGCCGCCGTCCAGTGCGCGGCTGAGCATGGCGGTGGGGATCAGCGCCGGGTCGTTGAAGAACTGCAGGTCTACATCCAGACCGTGGGGCTTGAACAGGTCTTTCTTGTCGGCGACGTAGAAGGGGCCGTAGCCGGCCCAGACCACGGTGCCGATCTTCAGTTTCTCGGCGGCCTGGCTGGCCAGCGGTGAAAACAATGTCGCGACGGCCAGGCCGGCGGCGAGGAGGGTCTTGTTCAGCGAGCGCAGTGTGGACATGGCGTGATTTCCCTACACATTGGAATGACAAGGCACGGGATGACATCGCGTCTCCCGGGCTTTTATCCCTCCGTGTAGTCCCGTCCCTGGGACCGGAGAACTCTCGGACCAGCGCCCACTCCCTGTGAGCCGGAACCCTAGTTCTCCTTGAAGCTGCTCCTGTGTTTGTGCCAAGCGTCATGAGTGCCGGTGGCGACTCATCCCGTTCACTTGGGATAGAGCAGATTGCGTGCCAGTTGCCGTGCAAGCTCGGCAAGCCCGCGTGGTACGGCGCGTGCGGTGCGGCACGAGGCTTTTCGTCGAGCGGCGGCATGCTCGGATGCAGGTCAATTTCTGAAAGGGCGCTCCCGAATGGTGCTGCGGCGCGTCTTAATGACGATCGGGATACAGTCGCGAGATGTCTGGTCGGCGAAAACCTTGAACGATGGATGTGCCTGCCAGTCGGAACCTATGAACTCACGAATAACGGGAGCCATCACATGCTGAAGTTTCTAGGTAGCACCATTGGCATCATCTTTCTGATCGGCCTGATCGTCGTGATCGGCCTGTTCGCACTGGTCTTCTGATAAACCGCGGACGCACCCTGGGTCGCAGATTGCACATCGGTCGGCACAGGGCTGCGCTCTTCTCGCAACATCTCTTCCCATGACTCGACTGATGCGTTTGCCGCTGGCCCTGCTAATGGCGCTGCTCGTGCTGTCCTTGCCATTGCCGGCAATGGCGCAGGTGGATGATGGCTTGGCGACGGTGCGGCTCGACGGCCGCGCACTGTTTCGTCTTGGCGGAACCGAGGAGCTGGAGGCGCGCCTGCGGGCTCGGCAGATAGAGCGGCAATTGCTGACGGTGTTGGAAACCCCGCAGGGCATCAGCAGGGCGCGCATCGCGCCGGGCGGGGAAAACGCCGAGGCGCGCCAGATCACCATGGCTGGGCGCATCCTGATGCAGGTCACGGAGGAGGATGCCCAAGCAAACGGCCGGGCGCTCGAGGCGCAGGCGCGCGAGTGGGCGTCGGTTCTCGAAACTGCGCTGGCGCAGGCCAGCACACGGCGGACGTCGGAGCGAGCGCGCTTCGTGACCGACGTACGCGCGAGCGTCGATACCGCCTTCGCCCGGTTGCTGGAAGCGGCCATCAGCATCGTGCCGCGGGCACTGGCGGCGCTTCTGGTGATCGGCGTGTTCTGGGCCCTGGCGGCCGGCGTGCGGGGGCTGACGCGGATCATTTCCGAGCGGTTGGTGCGCGATCGTACGGTCGAGAACCTGATCAAGCAGGTCAGCTACTACACCGTCTGGCTGCTGGGCCTGATCGTCGCGGCCACCGCTTTCGGACTGGAACCCAGCACGTTGGCGACTGGCCTCGGCCTGACCAGTCTGGCCCTCGGTTTTGCGCTGAAGGACATTCTCTCCAACTTCGTCAGCGGCCTGCTGATCCTCACGCTGCGGCCGTTCAAACTCGGCGATCAGATCGTCATCGGCGAAACCGAGGGCAGCGTGGAGCGCATCGAACTGCGTGCCACGCAGATCCGCACCTACGACGGACGCCGGGTCCTGGTGCCGAATGCGGAAACCTTTACCTCGCGGGTCACCAACAACACCGCTGCGCCGGTGCGCCGTGGTCAGGTGATCTGCTACCTCGGCTACGAAGTCGATCTGCCACAGGTAATGGGCGTGCTCAAGGAGGCAGCCCGGGGTGCTGAAGGAGTCATCGCCGAGCCACCACCCACAGTGGCGATACGCGAGATGGGCCAGAGCGAGCTCGCCTTTCAGGTGCAATTCTGGTGCGACTCGCGCCGGTCGGACTTCATGCTTACCGCCTCGCGTGTGCGGGCAAACCTGATTGAGGCGTTGCGCGCTTCGGGGGTCGCGCTGCCTGGTCCGGGGGTTCATCAAGTCGTGTTGCGAGAGGGAGGGTCAGCGCTGGACGAGGCTTTGCCGAGGCGCCGCAGCAGCGACGAAGACTAGCGCGAGGACTGGATGCGCGCACCCTGGCCCGAGATGGCTATCTGACCGGCGTTATAGGAGCTGCCGTTAAGGCGCTGTATCGCTATCGAGCGCTGCGCGGGATGTACCAGATGCATAGTTGTTGGTCAGTCCCGCGCATTCATTTCTCACTGGCTGTGTTTCGCTCCTTACCGCTTACAGCCAGATAAGTGGCTTCGCTATCTCAACCCCGCTGCGCAAGCCAAGCCTTCCAGCCGCCGAAGTGGGTGATGTCCTCGGCGCCGTCAAGGCCGTAAGCATCGCAGATAAACCCGGTTTCCCAGCGCCCGTCTTCTAGCTCCACTTTGCCCAGGCCCAGCGGCGCTGGGATGCCGGTGAGGAACGAGCCCAGCTCGCTGCTGGGGATTTCCCAGACTTCCACGGCGATGGCCGCTCCACCCTCGGCGACGCGCACCATCCCCGGGCGTAACAGCGGGCCGCCGGCCAGGGCGTAGAGCTTGTACGCCGCGCTGCTGGTGGTTACCTCCAGCAGCCGACCGCCGCGCTGGCGAAGTTGCCAGTTCAGCGGCAGGCCATCGAGGTGCGCGCCGCAGACCACCACTCTCGTCCGGTCGTTGCGCGCCGGATTCTGCGGGGCAGGTGTTGTGATCGCATTGCTGCCCACCAGGGCCAGGCCGGTCCGGCGTTGCAGTGCATCGGCCAGGCTCAGCAGGTACTGGTCGGTGAACACACGGCCAAACAGCGTCACGCCCCAGGGCAGCTCGTTCTCCATAACGCCGGCAGGTACAGCCACGGCGGCGTAATCCAGCATGTTCATGAAGTTGGTGTAGTAGCCCAGGTCCGAGTTGCGCTTGACCGGTTCGGCGTGAAGCTCGGCGAGCGTCACCGGGCGCGGGTACGCGGGCGTCAGCACGCAATCGACCTCGGTCATGATCCGGTCGCAAATGGCCTTCAGCTGCTGCAGGCGGTATTGCGCTTCGAACAGCTGCACGGCGGTGGTGCCCGGTGCCTTTTCCAGTACCGCCTTTATCACCGGCAGGACGGCGTCGGGTTGCTGCTCGATCAGCGCGCCGGCCACGCTATAGCGTTCGGCGACCCAGGGGCCTTCGTAGAGCAGGCGCGCGGCTTCGAGAAAGGGCGAAAAGTCCACTTCCACTGGCTCGCCACCGATGGCTTTTAGCTGCTCAATGGTGGCGGCGAACAGCGCCGGACTTTCCGGGCAGCCGAGGAACTCGAGCTGCTTCGGTACGCCGAAGCGAAAGGACTTCACCTGGCCGAAGGCCGAGCCGTCGTTCCACAGCGGGTTGGCGCGGCTGTATTCGTCACGCGGATCGAGCCTGGCGGTCAACGCGAGCAGCTGACTGGCTTCGGTGGCGCTGGCAGTGAAGAAGGTCACGCAGTCCAGCGTGCGACAGGCGGGCACGACGCCAGCGGTGGAGATCAGCCCTTTGCTGGCCTTGAGGCCTACCAGATTGTTCAGCGCCGCCGGCACGCGGCCGGAGCCTGCGGTGTCGGTGCCCAGGGCAAAGGTGCACAGGCCCAGCGCCACGGCCAGGGATGAGCCGGCGCTGGAGCCACCGGAGGGGTAGTCGGGGCGCACGCTGTTGCGGCACTTGCCATAGGGCGAGCGGGTGCCGTTGAGGCCGGTGGCGAATTGGTCGAGGTTGGTCTTACCCAGCGGCACGGCACCGAGGGCGATCAGCTGCTCGACGATGGTGGCGTTGGTTTCCGGTGTATAGGCAAAGGCCGGGCAGGCGGCGGTGGTGGGAATGCCGGCCAGATCGATATTGTCCTTGATCGCGAACGGGATGCCGTAGAGCGGTAGCTCGGCGGGCGTCTTGCTCTCCAGTGCGGCCAGGTAGGGCTCGAGTTTTTCGGCGTTCAGCAGGTGGATAAACGCGTTGAACTCGCCGTTCAGTTCAGCGGCCTTGGCGCGTAGTTTGAGGATCAGCTGGCGCGGGGTCGTGGTGCCGGCTTCATAGGCATTGCGCAGCGTGTCGAGGCGAAGATCGAAATGGGTCGTCATGGTGGGCTTCCTCTGTGGCGGGCCTGGTCTGTTCGGGCGGTCGGGATTCAGGTCAGGCTGGCGGCCTTTTCCCCTCACCCCAGCCCTCTCCCCAAAGGGGCGAGGGGGTTAATCCGGTGTTGCTGGCGGTCTGGTGGTCCGGCGTTGCTTTAGTGCTGTTAGTCCGGAGCCTTTGGTACGTCGTGGCGGAGGAACTTGGTTGGGCCTCTTTCCCCTCACCCCAGTCCTCTCCCCCAGGGGCGAGGGGGTTGATCCGGTGTTGCTGGCGGTCTTTGTGTCTGGCGTTGCTTTAGTGCTGTCAGTGCGGAGCCTTTGGTATGTCGTGGCGGAGGAACTTGGTTGGGCCTCTTTCCCCTCACCCCAGTCCTCTTCCCAACGGGCGAGGGGGTTGATTCGGTGTTGCTGATGGTCTTTTGGTCCGGCGTTGCTTTCGTATCGCAGGCGCTGAGAGTTCGTTACGCGGCTCATGGCAATGCGCGAGCTGCGTCGATGTCCAGACCTGCGAGCCCGCGCCGAACCGGTCCCCTCTCCCTGAGGGAGAGGGCTAGGGTGAGGGGGAAATGGTCGGCAAAGACCACAGCTCTCAAACCTCCTCGATCACCACCACCCGTTGGCCGGCGCGCACCGGAGAGCCGGGTTGCACACGGATGTCCTTCACCACCCCGGCGACCGGAGCGATGAGCGGAATTTCCATCTTCATGCTCTCAAGGATCACCAGCACGTCGCCGGCAGCCACGCGCGCGCCCTCGGCCACCGACACCTGCCAGAGATTGCCGGCGATATGGCTTTCGATGCCGTGCTCACCGGCGCCAAGTGGGGTGTCTTCACCGAGATCGGCCGCTACTTCCTCGCTCTCGAAATGCGCCAGCCCCGATTCGATCCAGCGCTGGCGCTCGGCGTCGAAGGCCGTGCGCTGCTGGCTGCGGAAGGCCTCGATGCCTTCGGCTTCCTTGACCAAGAAATCCTGGTAGTCGGAGAGGCACAGCTCGGTCTCCTCGATCTTCAGCGGGTAGCGGCCCAGCGGAAAATCGCGGCGAATCTTCAGCAGCTCCTCGGCGCTGACCGGGTAGAAACGGATCTGGTCGAAAAAACGCAGCAGCCAGGGCTGGCCGCCGAACGCCTCGAGCGCGCGGTAGCGGTTCCACATCTGCAGAGTGCGACCGACGAACTGGTAACCGCCCGGGCCTTCCATGCCGTAGACGCACATGTAGGCGCCGCCAATGCCCACCGAGTTCTCGGCGGTCCAGGTGCGCGCCGGGTTGTACTTGGTGGTGACCAGCCGGTGGCGCGGGTCCAGCGGGGTGGCCACCGGCGCGCCGAGGTAGACGTCGCCCAGGCCCATCACCAGATAGCTGGCCTCGAACACCGTGCGGTACACCTCGTCGAGGTTCGGCAGGTCGTTGATGCGGCGGATGAATTCCAGGTTGCTCGGGCACCAGGGCGCATCCTTGCGCACTGTGGTCATGTACTTCTCGATCGCCAGCTGGCAAGCCGGGTCGTCCCAGGACAGCGGCAGGTGAACGATGCGCGAGGGGACTTTGAGATCCTGCGCGGCGCACACTGCGTCCCACAGCCCGGCGACGGTCTCCAGCAGCACGGCCAGCGGCAGGGTTTCCGGCTGGTAGTGGACCTGCAGCGAACGGATGCCGGGTGTGAGGTCGATGACGCCGTCGAGTCCCTTGGCTTCCAGCGCCTGCATCAGCGCATGGCCGCGGAAGCGCAGCACCAGGTCCAGTTCCGGTGCGCCGATCTCCAGCAGCAGATGGGTGTCGCCGGAGAGTCGGGCGACCAGACGGCTGTCGTCCTGGCCGAGGTCGAGGACGATGGGGGAGGTGAGCGCATATTCCGCAGACTGCGCGTAAATGCCCCCTTTCCCTCCGGGAGAGGGCTGGGGTGAGGCGCTTTTGCTGTCGGTTGAAACAGCCCTCACCCCGATTGCGGACCGCCCCGGCCCCTCTCCCGGAGGGAGAGGGGAGACAAGCACGCACTCTTCGCGCCGGGCTCTTGCCAGCTCCCGCGCTGTGGCGATATCCACCGGGACAAAGCGCACTTTATCCCCTGCCTTAAGCTGCCCGAGCTGCCACAGGTCGGCTTCGATAATGGTCACCGGACAGACAAACCCCCCCAGGCTCGGGCCGTCGGGGCCGAGGATCACCGGCATGTCGCCGGTGAAGTCCACCGCGCCGATGGCGTAGGGGTTGTCGTGGATATTGGATGGATGCAAACCGGCTTCGCCGCCGCTCTCGCGCACCCATTCGGGCTTGGGCCCGATCAGGCGCACGCCGGTGCGGCTGGAGTTGAAGTGCACTTCCCAGTCGGTGGCGAAGAAGCGCTCGATATAGCCTTCGGTTAAGTATTCCGGCGCACCGTGGGGGCCGTAGATCACGCGAATTTCGCGCACCGCCGACAGGGCGCTGCGCAGCTCGGCGGGCAGTGTGGCGCCGGCAGACGAGTCGGTCAGCGGTGCCAGATGCAGCACGTCGCCGGCACGCAGGGCGCGGCCGCCGTGGCCGCCGAACTGGCCGAGGGTAAAGGTGCTCTTGCTGCCCAGATACTCCGGCACCTGCAGACCGCCGCGCACGCACAGATACGACCGCGCACCGGCGCCGGCAATGGTGCCGATCGTCAGGGTGCTGCCGGCCGGGATGAACAGCGCAGTGCTCATCGGCTGCGGCACGTCATCCAGCTTCAACGGTATTTCCGCGCCGGTCACCGCCACCACCGCGTCGGTGTTGAAGCGCAGGATCGGCCCGCTCATGGTGATTTCCAGCCCGGCGGCGTCTTCGGCGTTGCCGAGCAGGGCATTGCCCAGACGCAGGGCGCGGCTGTCCATCGGGCCGGACGGCGGCACGCCTACCGCCCAGTAGCCGAGGCGGCCGGGGAAGTCCTGCACGGTGGTCTGGGTGCCGGCGCTAATAACCTCGAAGGTATCGGCCTTGTAGCTGAGACCCTCCAGGCAGCGGGTCCAGGGGTTGCCGCTGGCGAAAGGGGTAAAGGCAAGGATTTGGCGCAGGTAATCGCGGTTGGTTTCCACGCCGTAGAGCAGGGTGTCGCCCAGAGCAGCGTCCAGCGCGACGCGGGCCTCTTCGCGGCTCGGCGCCCAGATGATGACCTTGGCGATCATCGGGTCGAAATATGGCGGGATCTCGCAGCCAGCCTCGACCCAGGTGTCAACGCGCAGGGCCTTGCCGTCGGCTTCCGGGAAGCTCGCGGCGGTGAGCAAGCCGGGACTCGGCTGGAAATCCCGGCCCGGGTCTTCGGCATAGACGCGCGCCTGGATCGAATGTCCGCTGGGCTTCAGCGTCTTGGCCAGCTCCGCCAGCGGCGGCAGATCGCCAGCGGCCAGCTCAATCATCCAGCGCACCAGATCGACGCCCCAGACCTGCTCGGTGACGCCGTGCTCGACCTGCAGGCGGGTGTTTACTTCGAGAAAATAGAACTGCTCGGCCTCGGCGTCGTAGACGAACTCCACGGTGCCGGCGCTGCGATAGTTCACCGCTTTTGCCAGCCTGATCGCCGCCTCGCACAGCGCCTCAGCCATGCCGGTCGGCAGGTTTGGCGCCGGGGTTTCCTCCAGCACCTTCTGGTTGCGTCGCTGCACCGAGCAGTCGCGCACGCCGAGAGCGATGACTTCGCCGGCGCCGTCACCGAACACCTGCACTTCCAGGTGGCGGGCACGCTCGATGTATTTCTCGATGAACACGCCCGAGTCGCTGAAGTTGTTCTGCCCAAGGCGCTTGACCGCTTCGAACGCTTCGCTCAGCTCCTCGGCCGAGCGGCACACACGCATGCCGATACCGCCACCGCCGGCGGTGCTTTTCAGCATCACCGGGTAGCCGACCTGCTCGGCTGCGCCGAGGGCATCGGCGAGGCTGTCGAGCAGCTCGGTGCCTTCCAGCATCGGCACGCCCTGCCGCTTGGCCAAGGCGCGGGCGGTGTGCTTCAGGCCAAACACCCGCAGCTGTTCCGGCGTCGGGCCGACGAAGGCGATCCCGGCCGCCTCGCAGGCGTCGGCAAAGGCTGCGTTCTCCGAAAGAAATCCGTAGCCGGGGTGAATCGCTTTCGCGCCGGTTTCCCGGGCGATGCGGAGAATCTTCTCCACCACCAGATAGGTCTGCGCTGCCGGGCCTTCGCCCAGACTGTGGGCCTCGTCGGCTTGCTGGATATGCAGGCTGGCGGCGTCGGCCTCGGAGTAGACGGCCACGCCTTTCACATCCAGGGCGCGCAGCGTACGCAGGATGCGGCAGGCAATGGCGCCGCGGTTGGCGATCAGAAGTTTGTCGAACATGTTCAGTAAGCCTCGAAGGGCTGGCGGGCCGTCCCGCCTTTATTCATCTGCGCCACGGCCGTCCGTGGTTGGGGAGGGTTGCTTCGCTGTCGGCAGCTCGGGCCTTTGCCCGGCGCGTGCCTGCAGCAGCGGCAGCAGGTAGCGACGCAACAGCGGCATCAGTTCCACACCAGCACCTCGGCGGGCGTCGGGTTCCAGCCGTTGCAGGGGTTGTTCAGTTGCGGGCAGTTGGAGATCAGCACGATCACGTCCTGCTCGGCCTTGAGCTCCACGTACTTGCCCGGTGCGGAAAGGCCGTCCTCGAAGGTCAGGCCGCCCTCGGGCGTCACCGGCACGTTCATGAAAAAGTTGATGTTGGCGCCGATGTCGCGCTTCTCCAGACGGCCGTCGTGCAGGCTGGCGCGCAGAAAATTGTCGCGACAGCTGTGCATGTAGCGCTTGTCCAGGGCGTAGCGCACCACGTTGCTCTCCTGGGCGCAGGCGCCGCCGAGGGTGTCGTGGCGACCGCAGGTGTCGGCGACGATGGTCAGCAAGGGGTTGCCGAGGTTGGAATACAACACCGTGCCGGCGCTGAGATAGACCTTGTTCTGCCGGCGCAGGGTGCGCTGCGGGTCGAAGCGTTCGCGCGGGTTCTTCGCGCTGAAGAACAACGTGTCGATGGCTTGATTGCCGTCGACATCCAGCAAGCGCAGGGTCTGTCCGGCCTTCACTTCGAACAGGTACGGCTCGCCGGCCGGGATCAGGTGGCGGAAGCTGGCGGTTTCGGGGTGCAGGCTGCTTTCTACGATGGTCATGTCGGCAACCTCCTCAGATGTAGAGTCTTTCGGTGTTGTGGAAGCCGCGGCCGTTCTCCGGACGCGAAGTGCGGCAGAGCACGCTGATGCCATCGCTCTGGACCTTGTGCCAGCTCAGCTGCACCGGTTTGGGTGCGTACAGCGGATTGGGGTCCAGCGGATGCTGCAAGGCGGTGAGGATCACCAGGGTGTCCATTGGCGCGTACAACTCGATGTAGTCGCCCGCTTTGGAATTGCCGCTGTGGAAGGCAAAGGTGCCGTCGGCGGTGACGTCCACCCGGCTGAACAGATTGAGCACCATGAGCAGGTCCTGCAGGTTGAGGTTCCACTTGCCCATCTCCACCAGCAGGTTGTCGGTGCCGTTGCGGAAGAAGCCGTTGCGCAGTTCCTGATACCGGCCCTGGCCGTATTTCTCGGCGACTTCATCGGCGTTCAGCACGCCGCCAAAGCTGTCGTGCCAGCCGCAGGTGTCGGCGGTGATGGCTGCGAGTACGCGGCCCATGTCCGAGTAGAGGCAATGACCGGCGGTGAGCTTGGCGGTGTGCTGGCACTTGAGGGTGTCGGGCAGGTTCAGCCGCTCGCTCTTCTCCTGGGCGTTGAGCAGCATCAAGCTGACGTTGGCGCCGCCTTCCAGATCGGTCAGGCGCAGCAGCTGGCCACGCTTGAGGACGAAGGAGGTGTGGCCGCCGCCGGGAACGGTTTCCTCGTACAGCGTGGGGCGGATCGCGAGTGAAGCGCTCATGTCAGGCTCCTTGGTAGGCAGTTCGGAATTTCTCGCTGAGGGTGGCCGGCAGGCCAGCGGCCGCGCCGGGCGCGTGGCGGCCCTCGTGCAAGGGAATGTCGTAGGTCACTCGTGCGCCATAGGCGCCCGGGGCGTGGGGGTCGATGCGCGGCTTGTCGAAGACCAGGATGCGGCTGCCGAGGGTGAAGCCTTCCGACAGGTCATGGGTGACCATGAACACCGTCAGTCGGGTCTCCCGCCACAGCTCCAGCAGCAGCGCATGCATGTCCTTGCGGATACCGGGGTCGAGCGCGCCGAAGGGTTCGTCCAGCAACAGCACCCGGGGCTTCATGATCAGCGCCTGGGCGATGGCCAGCCGCTGTTGCATGCCGCCGGAGAGCTGCGCCGGGTACTTGTCCAGCGCATGGCCGAGGCCAACCTTGTGCAGCATCTGCGCGGCCTGCTCGCGGGCATCGCGTTTGTGGCGACCGAGCAGACGGCCGAGCAGCGGGGCGCGCGGCAGTTCCAGGCCGAGGGCGACGTTGTCCTGCACCGACAGGTGCGGGAATACCGAATAGCGCTGAAAGACCACGCCGCGGCTGGCATCCGGCTCGTTGGCCAGCGGCCGCCCGTCGAGCAGGATCTCGCCGCGGCTGGGCGTTTCCTGGCCGAGCAGCAGGCGCAGGAAGGTCGACTTGCCGCAGCCAGAGGCGCCGACCAGGGTGCAGAATTCGCCTTCGGCAATGTTCAGGTTCAGGCGCTCCAGCACGATCTGATCGCCGTACTGCTGCCAGACGTTCTTCACCTGAATGAAGGAGCTGGGGTCGCCGCCCGCGCGAGGCCCTGGTTGCTTTGTGCATTGGCTCGACTGTGCGGCAACGGGTGCCTTGGCGTTGTTCTCGCTCATGCCTTGGCTCCTTCATACCAGGGGAACAGCAGCTGGGTCAGGCGCCGCAGCAGGTAGTCCATGGCCCAGGCCAGCAGAGTGATCCAGGCGACATAGGGCAGGATCACGTCCATCGCCATGTAGCGACGCACGAGAAAGATGCGGTAGCCCAGGCCATCGGTGGAGGCGATGGCCTCGGCGGCGATGAGGAACAGCCAGGCCGAACCGAGCACCAGGCGCAGGCTGATCAGCAGGCGCGGCATCAGCTGCGGCAGGACCAGGCGCAGGATCAGGGTCCAGGTGTTGGCGCCCAAGGTTTGCGCCTTGATCAGCAGCTCGCGGGGGATTTCTCGTGCTCGGTGTTCAAGGTCACGAGCCAGGATCGGCGTGATACCGATGACGATCAGCATCACCTTGGACAGTTCACCCAGGCCGAAGACGATGAACAGGATCGGCAGGATCGCCAGCGGTGGCACCATCGACAGCACCGTGAGCAACGGCGAGAGCGGCGCGCTGAACAGCGGCAGGGTGCCGGCAACGATACCCAGGCACAGGCCGGCCACTGCCGCGATGGCAAGACCGGTGCCGAGGCGCTTGAGGCTGGAGGCGGTGTCCTGCCAGAACAGATAGTCGCCAGAGCGTTTGTCGGGGGTGAAAGCGAGGCGTTCGACGGCTGCGCTCATCTGGCCGAAGCTGGGCAGCAACTTGTCGTTGGGGTTCAGTTCCAGGCGCTGGGCCGAGTTGGTCAGGTACAGCGCCAGCAGCAGGGCGAAGGGCAGAATTGCCAGTGCCAACCAGCCGCTACGTCCGGGAGTGCGGTTGATCAGACGCATAGGCAGATGCCCCGTGCAACGGCCGCGGCAACAGGTGGAATACTGTGAAGTTCGGGTGCGGCAGAGGCCCTGGCACAAGGCAGAGCGGAGAACGGCAAAGCCGTTTCGAGCGGGCACATGGCAAACCCTCCAGTGTTGGGAATAGCGCAGGAGCTGCGTGCAATCACGCTGTCTCCCGGGCTTTTATCCCGCCGTGTAACCTCGCTGGAGGTCGCCAACTCTCGGACCAGCCACTCGCGTCAACGAGTCGGAACCCTAGTCAGCTATTTCAAATTGTCTTCGCAGGTGCAGCAGCTTTCTTCGCAAAGGATACAAAGCAAGAGCGATGCCAATGCACAAAAAACGCGCGCTGCAGGCGTCGTGGGGAAGGGTGGCAATAGGGGGATGCCCTGTTTTGGGGCTGCGCTCGAGGCAGTGCATGCTTTTCGAGCGCGGAGGGCGTTGCACGAGCGCAACGCCGCATTGGCAGGAAGCTAGAGCTTGAGCTGGCCGATGGCACGGCTCAGATCGGTGGACAGCGCGGCCAGCTCGGCACTGGTGCTGGCCGAGCTTACGGTCTGCTCCACGGTGCGTTCCGTGACGTCGCGGATGCCGGTGACCGAGCGATTGAGCTCCTCGGCTACCTGGCTTTGCTGTTCGGCCGCCACGGCGATCTGCGTGTTGCTTTCACGCATCTGCGCGACCGCATCGGCGATGGCCTCCAGCGCCTGCGCTGCGTCATGGGCTTCACGCACGCAGTCGTCGGCCTTGAGTGAGCTTTCCTGCATGAACTCCACGGCGTCGCGGGTCATCGACTGCAGGCCGGAGATCATCTGGGTGATCTCATCGGTGGAACTTTGCACACGCTTGGCCAGGTTGCGAACCTCATCGGCAACCACGGCGAATCCGCGGCCCTGTTCACCGGCCCGGGCTGCTTCGATGGCCGCGTTGAGCGCTAGCAGGTTGGTCTGTTCGGCGATGCTGTGGATCACGTTGACCACGCCGTTGATCTTCTGGCTGTCCGCGGCGAGCTGCTCGATCATCTCGCCGGTCTGCTGCACGCCCTGGGATAGGCTGGAGATGGACTTCTCCACACGGCCGACGACCCGGTGGCCATCGCCCGCAAGGCGGTCGGCGTTCTGTGATTGATCGCGAGTTTCGCGTGCATGCTCGGCGATCTGGTGCACCGTGGCGCTCATTTCGTTGATGGCCGTGGCTGCCTGGTCGGTTTCGCCCTGCTGACCGCGCATGCCCTTGTGCACGTCGTTCATGCTCGTGGCGAGCCGGCTGGCGCCCTCGTCGAGACGCGCGGCAGCCTGGGCGACGGTGCTGACCACGCGTTGATAGCCGCCCTGCATGGCGTTGAATGCGCTGGCCATCTGGCCGACTTCGTCACGGCTGTCCAGCGGAACCCGTGCCTGCAGGTCGCCACTGCGCTCCACGTGCAGCATGACGTCCTTGAGCGTGTTGAGGTGGCTGAGCAGAAAGCGGATGAGCAGTTGCGAAGCGCCGAGCAGGCCGAGCATCAGCACCGCGACCGCCACGGCGTAGCTGAAAAAGTGCTGGCTCAGTACCTGAACAGCGCTGGGCGCGCGGGCCAGTACCGCCAGCTTCTGACCATTCGTCGCGGAGATCAGGTGGGCGCCGACCACGGGATTGCTGGAGAGCAGTCGGTCGTGGGTGAGGGTGGTCCAGCCGCTTTCGGCGATAGCCTGACCCTCGACCGCGGCGCGCTGATCTGCCTGGAACGCGATCAGGTCCGCACCCTGCGGCAGCGCAGCATCGGCCGGCCAACTCGCCAGCAGTGACGCACGCGCCTGCGCTGCAGCGACGGCGTCGGCGCTACGGGCGCTTTGCTCCAGTTGTACGGCGTAAAGCACCAGCAGCAACGCGATGACGAAGGTCACCATGTTCAGTGCCCAGAACTTGTACTTGAGCGACAGATCGCGAATCCAAACGGCCATGACTGCTCTTCTTCTATAGGAGGTTGCGCGCGCGTAGCGGAACGCTTGCTTGCACTGCGGCTGAACATTTAACGGCCGCCTAAGGCAGAGCTTGAGAAATTTCTGTGACTCAGTCGAGGTCCGGCAGGCCGAAGAACGCGCGCGCGCAGCGCGTGGTGTGCGCCGCCAGCGACGCTTCGCTCTCGCCGCGATGGAGCGCGACTTCGCGCAGTACTTCCGTAAGGTAGGCCGGTTCGTTCTGGCCGCTCTTAGGCTTCGGTCGCAGGGTGCGTGGCAGCAGATACGGCGCGTCGCTCTCGAGCATCAGACGACCTGTAGGGATGTCCTTCACCAGGGGATGCAGATGGGTACCGCGGCGTTCGTCGCATATCCAGCCGGTGATGCCGACATGCAGGTCCAGGTCGAGATAGCCGTACAGCGCCTGTTTTTCACCGGTGAAACAGTGCACCACCGCCGCAGGGAGGTGGTCCCGAAACGGTCGCAGGATCGCTAGCAACCGGTCGCTGGCGTCGCGTTCGTGCAGAAAGACCGGCAACTGCAGTTCGACGGCGAGTTGCAACTGTTCCTCCAGCGCGCGCTCCTGTAGCGGTCGCGGTGAAAAATCGCGATTGAAGTCCAGGCCGCATTCGCCGACTGCGCGCACTTCGGGCTCGGCGAGAAGGCCGCGCAACTGGCTGGCGCTGTCAGTCGTCCAGTGGCTCGCATCATGCGGATGCACACCCGCGGTACTGAACAGGTGCAGGCGGGACTCGTCCAGTTGGCGGCAGAGCTTGAGAGCAGCTTCGCTTTCTTCGAGGCTGGTGCCGGTAAGTACCATCTGCACGACGCCGGCCGCTCTGGCGCGCTCGACGACCGCAGATGCGCTGGAGGCGAATGTCGGGTGGCTCAGATTGACGCCGATGTCGATAAGCTGCATGGATGCCTCGAGATTAAAAACTAACTAAATCAATAATATAGGAGTTATAGCTAAACCAGTTTGGAGGAAAAACTGGCGGAATAAGCCAACCTGTGAGAACCTTTGCCACCTTTTGCGGGCAGGGAGCACCGCACCAGCGTTCTCTGCGTCTTCAGACCGGTGCATCCCGATGCCACGATTGCTGCCACTCATGTTCTGCCTGCTGCTGGCCCTGATGCCAACGATGGCGACTGCGCGCGTGGCGGGCCCCGAGGCGTGGCAAGCGAACGACAAGGTACGTGATCTCGCCGAAATTCGCCGTAGTGGCGTACTGCGCGTGCTGGTCAATCAGAGCCGGAACAGCTCCGGAGAGGTGAAAGGCGAAGCGATTGGCGTCGAGTACGCGCGGCTGCGGGCCTTCGAGCAGTACCTGAATCGCAATGCTGCATCCGCGCGGCCGATTACCCTGAAGATCATTCCCAAAGCCAAGGATCAGTTGCTTGGCGCGCTGCAGCGCGGCGAGGGGGATCTGGTAGCGCCCGGCGAATTACTGCCGCTGGCGGGCATGAAAGGCATCAGCCGCAGCCGGCCGGTAGTCAGCGACGTGTCATTGGTGCTGGTCAGCTGCCAGGGCGGTCCACGCTATCAGCGTCTGGACCAGCTATCCGGGCGCAGCCTTGCGTTGCCACCTGGCAGCGCCGCAGGGCCGGCGCTGGCGCGGCTGAACAAGCAACTGATGGAGCGCAAGCTGGCGCCGATCGTTGCCGAGTGGGTCGACCCCACGTTGGCCGTCGAGGATGTGCTGGAGATGGTGCAGGCCGGCGTCTATCCGGCGACCGTGGTCGAGCAGACCATCGCCGAGCGCTGGGCCAAGGTCATGCCGAAACTGCGCATCGCGCAGCACCTGAGCCTTGGCGACAAGGCCAGCATGCACTGGTTCGTGCGGAACGACGCCAGCATGTTGCGCGCCAGTGCTGATCGCTTTCTCAAGGATTTCGACCTGCCAGACAACCAGGATGCCGCCTTCGAGCGCGTCTACCGGCGTCTGTACAAGGTCCAGTACCCGCTCGACCGAGTGGGCCGCCAGCGTCTGGAAAAGGTTCGTCCGACCCTGCAGCGCTATGCCGAACAGATCGAGCTGGACTGGCTGAACCTCGCCGCCCTGGCGTTCAAGGAGTCCACCCTGAACCCTGCGGCGCGGGGCGCCGGCGGTGCCACTGGGTTGATGCAGGTGACGCCGGCCACGGCTCGTGCGATGGGTGTCAGCAACATCCACCAGTTGGACAACAACGTGCAGGCCAGTGCGAAGTATCTGGCGAACATCCGTCGTAACTTTTTCGCCAGCCCGCGACTGAACGAGCGTGAGCGCATGGCGTTCATTCTCGCCGCCTACAACCTCGGCCCGCAGCGGGTGCAGAGCATGCGCGCCGAAGCCCGTAGGCGCGGTCTGAACCCGGATCAGTGGTTCTTCCAGGTCGAGCGTATCGCCATGGAAACTGTTGGCATGGGCGTAGTGGCATACGTCAACAGCGTCAACAAGTACTACCTGGCCTACCAGCGCGAGCGCTATCTGCTCGAGGCCGACCGCAAGACCGCGGCCAACTGACCGCTCTCAGCGCTCAGCCACTTCCTGCTGCTGAAAGGCAGCGACAAGCCGCAGGCGTTCGCCCTCGTCAAACTGCTCGGCCTCCAGCCGCTCGATAGCGCTGCGACGCTCGACATCGTCCAGGCCGCGAGTGGCTTCGATACGCTGACGTTCCTGTCGATAGACTGCGACCCGTTGCTGCCACTGCGCGCGCTGTCGATCCAGCGCTTCGAGTCGGGCGGCAGCCTTGCTGCCCACCAACTGCTGGCGCAGCTGGCGGATCTGCTGCGCATCGGCGCCCTGAGCCTGCAAGGCGACAGTCTGCTCTCGCAGTTCGCTTTGCAGCTGCGGCACGAGCAACTCTCGCAGGTCGCCGGGCAATCCGGCGCGCAGCTGGTCGATGGCTTGGCCTTTGGCTTCGCTGTCCAGTGCTGAATCGGCTTGAATGGCCAGGCGCTCCAGGCTGAAGCGATCATAGGCCTCGTCCAGGGCGAAGAACGCCTGGTGAACAGCCGGCTCCAGCACGCGTGCGCGCAACTCCTGCACGGCACTCAAGCGCTGGCGTAGCGCTGAAATGTCCGTGGTTCGCGAATAAGTCGCTTCCAGATCAAGCAGTTGGCGCTTGTAGTTGAGATATTGCGTGAGCACTGCTGATGCTTGGCTCTGGGCCGGCTCTGGCAGCTGGGCGACGATGTATCGGCGCAAGCGTTCGATACTGTTCTTCAACGGCTCCTCTCCGGCTGCGGCGAGAAAGTAATCGAACAGATGCCGAAGTTCGGCGCCGATTAGCAGGTTGCCGGCTTCATCCAGACGGAACTGGCCATCGACCTGGGTGCCCTTGAACGATGTCGGCAACTGCGGCGTGCCTTGCGGTGCCGGTTGGGTTTTCAGCGGCTGCCGGGGTGGTGTTGGGGCAGCCGTGGCGGGTGAGGTGGCCGATGGCAATTCGGCCACTGCAGCCGGGCCTGGTGTCGATCGGCTCTGCATGATGGTCAGGCTTAGCGCCACGGCCAGCACCAGAAGAATTATGTATTTGCTCATGGGGTGCTCGGTGATAGCGGCCGGGATCGACGATCCCAGCCTGGTTCACGAAGAGTCGCGCGTCAAAGGCCCGCGCTCTTCAGGCGGTTCGCGTGTTGGCGATAGACACTGACCGGATCGGTCTCGAACAGGCTGGTCAGCCCCATGAACTGATTGACCTCGTCCAGGTGGTTCATCCGGTAGTTATCGCGGATCACCATGCCCAGGTGCGAGCTGCAGCGCCCGACCAGTCCATCGTTGGGCCCGCTGAATGCCAGGGCTCCGGCACCCATCATGGCGTCGCTGATATCCAGTGGGTTGGTCAGCGGGCTGGTGCCGCTCCAGGAGTAGTAGCGCACGCCATTGACCTTGTAGGCGCCCTCGCCGCAAGCGGTGGTGGGAATGCCTTGCGGGAATTTGGCGTTGAAGCGGGCGGCGCCTTCGCTGTTGAGCGACTCCAGCGAGCCGAGAGAGTCCTGCGGGGCCGTGCTTGAGCTGCCGGAAGCGAAATTGATGAAGCTGCCCATGGCGTTCACCAGTCCGGCGATGATCGCCTCACCAGAGGAGCCCTCGGGGATCTTGCGGATCAGATCGGCGACGTCCGAACCCTTGTGAGGTGCGCCCACGCTGGTTACCGAGGCGATCAGGTCCGGCCGGACACCGGCTACATAGCGCACGGTCGGGCCGCCGTGGCTGTGGCCAACCAGGTTGACCTTTGGCTTGCCGCTGATGGCGACGATTTCCTCCACCTGCGCAAGCAGCTCCTCACCGCGCAATTCGGACGTATTGAGCTGACTGACTTCGGTGACGTAGACCTGCGCACCGTCGCGGCGCAGCGCGCTGGGGATGCCGTACCAGTAATCTATGCCCAGCAGACTGTCGAAGCCGAGCATGCCGTGGGCGAGCACGATCGGGTACTTCGTAGCGGTGTAGCCGCTGCCAGTAGCAGCATGAGCCTGACCGGCAAGCGCCATGGCGCTACCGAGACAGAGAGCGAGCAAGGTTTTGTTCTTGTTCATGGACGCACTCTTCGAATGTGAATCGGGCTGTGGGCAGTCCATTGCCGTTCACCGCGCATGGCGCGTACTGCGTGCTGAAGAGCGCAGCATTCGTGCCATAAGCACCGAGCGGGAGCGCGTCCGCTCTAGTCGGGCAATTACGACGGGAGGTGATATTGCTGTGATATCTGTGCGGCGTGCGGTCATTGTTACCGAGCGAAACGGCACCTGGGTAAGAAAGTGATGATTTTGCTTTTTAGCCGCCAATCGCTTTTAGATGTCAGCACAATCGCCGAAGATGATGACCGGTTCGTCCGATATTGACCTGCCGGTCACTGATACTCGACAGCGACCACGTACCAGAGCTTCATCCCGGTCGGGGTTTGCACCTGGACTTCGGCATCCAGACCTTTGCCCACCAGCGCCCGCGCCAGGGGCGAATCGATGCTGATCAGGCCCTGGCGCAGGTCCAGTTCGTCAGGACCGACGATTCGGTAGCGCGCTTCCTCACCATCCTCGTCCTCCAGGGTCACCCAGGCGCCGAAATACACCTTGTTCGGGTCGCTGGGCCGGTCGCCTACGACCTTGAGCTTTTCCAGACGCTTGGTCAGAAACCGCACGCGGCTGTCGATCTCTCGCAGCATTTTCTTGCCGTAGGTGTATTCCGCGTTCTCCGAACGATCACCTTGTGCCGCCGCCTCGCTCACCGATTGAGTCACCTGCGGACGCTTGACGTGCCAGAGTTCGTGCAGCTCGGCACGCAGCCGAGCTTCGCCTTCTGGGGTGATCAGGGGCGTGCCGGCCGGGCGCGGTGGGCGATAGCGACTCATGGATTTGCGTCCTCGCTGAAAAGTCGCCGATTGTAGCGCTTCAACTCTCGCGCAGTACGGTCAGCGGGCTCGCATTCAGCGCGCGTCGAGTACCGATCAGACCGGCGCCACCGACCAGCAAAGCACCTATCAACGGCAGTACCAGCAGCCATGGGTGCGGCTGCCAGCGCAGATCGAATGCGTAGTGATAGAGCAGAGCGCTGACCAGCTCGCAGCCGAGTGCGGCGAGCAGACCGCTGGCGGCGCCCAACAGGCCGAACTCGGCTCGGCGCGCACGAAGCAGCAAGCCTCGCTCTGCACCGAGCGCCCTGAGCAACGCGCCCTGACGAATGCGCTCGTCCAGCGTCGCTTGCAGCCCGGCGAACAGAACCGCCAGTCCGGCGGCCAGGACGAACAGCAGTACGTATTCCACCGCCAGTGATACCTGCGCAAGGATGCTGCGCAATTGAGCCAGCAGCGCCTCGACCTGCAGCAGGGTGACCGAAGGAAACGCGCGGGCCAGCTCCACCAGTTCGCGTTCCTTGCCAGGTGGCAGGTGGAAGCTGGTCATGTAGGTGGCCGGCATGCCCTGGAGAGTGTCCGGTTCGAAGATCATGTAGAAGTTGGGCTGGAAGCTGTCCCAGTTGACCTCGCGCAGGCTGGTGACGCTGGCCTCGCGGGTCAGCCCGCCGATGGTGAAGGACAGTCGATCACCGACCTTCAATTGCAGGCTTTGCGCAAGTTCCGCCTCGACGGATACCCCGGGAATGTCCGCGGCGCCCTGATCGCCCCACCAGTTGCCCGCGACGATGTGATTGTCCTTCGGTAGTTCGGCGGCCCAGGTCAGGCTCAGGTCGCGGCGGATCGCGCGCTCACCCTGGGATTCCTTGCTGACCAGCTGGCGCACCGGCTCGCCGTTGATCGCGATCAGGCGTCCTGGCACGACCGGATACAGTGGCGCGGTATGGTCCGAGATGGCCGCGATGCGCTCGGCAAAGGCATCCTTTTCCGCTGGCAGTACATTGAGCACGAAATGATTCGGTGCGTTGTCCGGCAGCTGGTCCTGCCAGGTATCGAGCAGCTCACCTCGCAGCAGCGCGATAAGCGCCATGGCCAGCAGGATCAGGCCGAAGGCAAGGGCCTGTCCGGCGGCAGCCAGTGGATGGCGCAGCAACTGGCCGAGGCCCAGGCGCCAGCTCAGCGACGCACCGGCAAGCAGGCGGCGCATGGCCTTGAGCCCCATAAGAAGCAGACCGCCAAGCAGCAGCGTAGCGAGCAGGCCGCCGCCGAGCAGTGCCAGCGTGATCTTCAGATCCAGGCTCAGCCGCCACATGATCAGCCCGAGGGCGAAAATCGCGGTCCCATAGACCAGCCACGCACTAGGTGGTACCGGCAGCATGTCGCGGCGCAGCACGCGCAGCGGAGGCACGCGCCCCAGCCCCGCCAGCGGCGGTAGGGCAAAGCCTGCCAGGGCCACCAGCCCGGTTGCGATGCCTGCCGCGGCCGGCCAGATGCCGCCAGGTGGTATTTCTTGGGCGAGCAGATCGCGCAGCAAAAAGAACAGTCCGTGCTGCGCGGCCCAGCCGAGCAGCGCACCGGCGATGCTCGCCAGCAGGCCGAGCATGCCCAGTTGCAGGGCGTAGAGCAGCAGGGCGTCGTGACGCGACAGGCCCAGGCAGCGCAACAGTGCACTGGCATCGAAGCGGCGCGCAGCGAAGCGGGCGGCGGAGAGCGCGACCGCCACCCCGGCCAGCAGGATGGCGGCAAGGCTGGCCAGGTTCAGATAGCGTTCGGCGCGACTAAGGGCACCGCCGATCTGGCGATTGCTGTCGTTGGCCGTTTCGATGCGTTGGTGCGCCTGCAGATCGCTTTGCAGTGACTGCTGATAGGCCGCCAATGCCGCGCTTTCACCTCGCCACAGCTCGCGATAACGGACGCGGCTGCCGGGTTGCACGACACCGGTCGCGGCCAGGTCCTCCATGTGCATCAGCACCCGAGGCGTCAGGCTGTAGAAATCGCCAACCCGGTCCGGCTCGTAGGTCAGCACGCGGGTTAGGCGCAGCGGCTTGTTGCCGACCTCGATGCTGTCGCCTATCTCCAGATCAAGTGCTGCAAACAGCCGCGCCTCGGCCCAGGCTTCGCCGGGGGCAGGAGCGCCGCCGGGCTGCTCGGTTTCATAGGGCTGCGCAGCGCTGCGCAGGGTGCCCCGCAACGGATAACCGTTGCTGGCGGCCTTGACGCTGGCAAGCTGCAGATCCTCATCGGTCGCGATGACGCTGGAGAACTCGACGACCTGGGCATGCGCGAGGCCTTGCGCCGTGCCCGCTTCGATCTGCGCTGGCGCTGCCGGCGCGCTGCCGCTCAACACCAGGTCAGCACCGAGGAATTCGCTGGCGCGTAGCAGCATGGCGCCGTTCAGGCGTGCGCCGAAATAACCGATCGCGGTGCTGGCGGCCACGGCGATGACCAGCGCGAAGAACAGCACGCGCAACTCACCGGCGCGAGCGTCACGCAATAACTGCCGGTAGGCCAGGGCGAACAGGCGGGCCTTGGGCATGCGCATCATTCAGCCGCCTCGGCAGCAATCTGCCGACCGCCCTCGAGGCGAATCATGCGATGGCAACGCTTGGCCAGGCGCTCGTCATGGGTCACCAGCACAAGCGTGGTGCCACGCTCGCGATTGAGTTCGAAAAGCAGCTCGGTGATGTGCGCGCCGGTATGCGTGTCGAGGTTGCCGGTGGGCTCATCGGCAAACAGTACGTCGGGCTCGGCGGCGAAGGCACGGGCCAGCGCAACCCGCTGTTGCTCGCCACCCGAAAGCTGACGCGGATAGTGGTGCAGGCGCTCGCCGAGGCCGACGCGGCCAAGCAGTTCGGTGGCGCGCTCGCGGGCATCGCGACGGCCATCCAGCTCAAGGGGCAGCATGACGTTCTCCAGCGCGTTCAGGCTGTCCAGCAACTGGAACGACTGGAAGACAAAGCCGACGTGTTCGGCGCGTACGCGAGCGCGCTGATCCTCATCGAGCGCGGCCAGCGCGTGGCCCGCCAGGTGCACTTCCCCGGAGCTCGGCAGATCAAGCCCGGCGAGCAGACCGAGCAGGGTCGACTTTCCCGAGCCGGAGGTGCCGACGATGGCGAGGCTGTCGCCCTTGGCCAGCTGCAGCGAGAGGTCGGCCAGGATGCTCAGCTCGCCTTCCGCGCTGGGTACCACTTTGTTAAGGTTCCGGGCGTCGAGAATGTTGCCGCTCATGAGGGGATCCGATGCGAAAGTGGCTGAAATGCGGGGCTCTGGCGCTGCTGTGCTGGACTCAGGGAGCCCTGGCCGGAACCGTACTGGTGGTCGGCGATAGTATCAGCGCGGCTTTCGGGCTGGAAACCAGCCAGGGGTGGGTGCATCTGCTGCAGGAACGCCTGGTCGGGGCGGATGATTCGTGGCGCGTGGTGAACGCTTCGATCAGTGGCGACACCACGTCTGGCGGGCTCGCGCGGCTTGGTCCGTTGCTCGAGGAGTATGCTCCCGAGGTGGTGATTCTCGAGCTGGGAGGCAACGACGGTCTGCGTGGGCAGTCGCCAGCGCAATTGAAACAGAATCTTGCCGAGATGATCGATCGCAGCCGCGAGGCGGGTGCAGAGGTCCTGTTGCTTGGAATGCGCATGCCGCCCAATCTCGGGCAGCGTTACACCCGCGCGTTCGCTGACGCTTTCGACTCGCTGGCAGCGGAGAAACCGGTGGCTTATGTGCCGTTTCTGCTGGAGGGGGTTGGTGGCGTCGCGGGGATGATGCAAGCCGATGGCATTCACCCCACCGCAGAGGCCCAGACCCAGCTGCTGGATACCGTCTGGCCGGTGCTCGAGCCCTTGCTTTGAGGCGTGCGCGCAGCTACTGTCGCGCCCTCGATTGGAGCCTCAGATGTCGCGCTCAGCCAGGACCCTTTACGCTTATCGGATCATCGTGCCGGACGAACAGTACGACATGTTCGCCTGCCGCGAGAATCGACTGCACCTGGCGTTGCGCCAGCTTGAGCTGAGCGGCAATGCGGACCGTACCCTGTGTGGCGGTCTGCTGCCTGCGCAGCCTCGCTGGAGGGAGCTCGAGCGCGCCACGCTAAAGGACCGACAGCTGTGTCCGAACTGCAGGCAGTTGCTTGAGGCGCGGCGCAAGGGCCTTCCGTCCGCCACCGCTGCCTGGTAGCTCACGTTTCGCCCGGTTCACGTACAATCGCACCATTTCCATCATCCAAGTTCTCAAGGATTTTCTGAATGCTCTCGCGCGCGTTTGCAGTCGCCTCCTGTTTGTCACTCGCTGCTTTGCTTTCAGCAGGCTCCAGCGCGGCGCTTGAGCTGCCGCTGCCGCCGGAAGGCGACGACATAGTCGGTCAGATTCAGGTCATCAAGGCCAAGTACGAAGACACCTTCGCCGCCATTGGTGAAACCCATGACCTTGGCTATCTGGAGCTGGTGGCGGCCAATCCGGGTGTCGATCCCTGGTTGCCAGGCGAGGGCACGGACATCATCCTGCCGACCCGTTTCATTCTGCCGCCGGGTCCGCGTGAAGGCGTGGTGATCAACATTGCCGAGTACCGCCTTTATTACTACCCGGAAGGCCAGAACGTTGTGCACACCTTCCCCCTCGGAATCGGTCGCGAGGGTTGGGGCTCGCCGGTTGGTAATACGCGGATTTCGGCAATGACCAGCAACCCCGCCTGGTACCCACCGCAATCCATCCGTGACGAGCACGCTGCAGATGGCGACCCGTTACCGACAGTCGTTCCACCCGGACCGGATAACCCGCTGGGGCCGTTCAAGATGACGCTTTCGCTGCCCGGCTACCTTATCCATGGCTCGAACAAGAAGTTCGGGATCGGTATGCGCGTCAGTCATGGCTGCTTCCGCATGCTCAACCATAATGTGCTGGAGCTGGCGAAGATGGTGAAGGTGGGTACCCCGGTACGCATCGTCGACGAGCCATACAAATTCGGCGTGAGTGAGGGCAAGGTGTATCTCGAAGCCCATGCGCCGCTGGAAGAGGGTGATCAGCAAACGCTCACCTTGATGGATAAGCATGCGGTCGTGATCAATACGCTACTCAAGCGCGACGATGCCGCGGGCAAGCTGCATCTAGACTGGGAAATGGTCCGCGAAATCATCGCTGGCGAGGACGGCCTGCCGATCCAGATTGCCGAGCAACGGACGGAAGTGGCTGCTCAGGAAGAACAGTTGTTTTGACTGCTGATCTAAGTGCATAAAAAAGCCGACCTCAAAGGTCGGCTTTTTTTATTTCTACAAGCTTACTTGCGGCTGGCGCGTTCCAGCATACGCAGAGCACGCTCGTTGGCTTCGTCAGCGGTCTGCTGAGCCTTCTGAGCGGCGGCCAGAGCTTCGTCGGCCTTGCTGTACGCTTCGTCAGCGCGAGCTTGGGCGCGGGCAGCGGCGTCCTCGGTCGCGGTCAGGCGAGCTTCGCTTTCTTTGGTCATGCTGTTGCTGCAACCGGTAGCCAGAACTGCGGCCAGAGCCAGAGCAGAGAATTTCAGAACGTTGTTCATCTTGTTCCCCTTAAGGTGGAAATCCATAAGCAACTTCCGTTATGGAAAGTTTGCGCGCACATACTACCTAGAACTTAGCTTAAGTAAACGGAGCGAGCCTCGGAGCCACAGGTTTTTTTTCAAATGGCCTTTTGCTTTACCACCCCTTTGCGAAAGTTGGATAAAAAACATCCAGTGTTCGCCGGGAATACATGCACTCATAGTTGCCTGATCTTCTGTTTGATCGAAAGTTCCTTCAATGCCGCGCACAAATATTGATCAGCTGAGGCTGTTCGAACGGATGCGAAACAGGTAGAAAAGACACCTGTGTATGTTTCGGCTGCCAGTTCTGCGTCATGGACCGCAGCGTGATCGAGAACAAGAAGACAGGGCAATCCTGCTGAGGAGTCAAAATGAGCGATACGGTGCGTGTTCACCATGACCTGGCGGGGCATCGCTTCGAGGCGGTGATCGACGGTCATTGTGCCTATCTGGCCTATATGGATCTGGGCAAGCAGACGCTGGACATGTACCGGACCTTCGTTCCGGATGCGCTGCGTGGGCGAGGCATCGCTGCTGTGCTGACGCAGCACGCGCTCGAATATGCCGAGCGCGAGGGGTACCAGGTGATTCCGTCGTGTTCCTATGTCGAACGTTACATCGAGCGCAATCGACCGACCTCGGGCAGGGTGGAACCGACCCCATAAAAAAACGCCGGGAGACCGGCGTTTTTCGTTTCAGTCGCGCTGCCGTCTTGGCAGTACGTCCTTTAGCTTGTCGTGCATGCTCATCACCGCCTTCTCGGTGGTTTCCCAGTCGATACAGGCATCGGTGATCGATACGCCGTACTTGAGATCACTCAGATCCTTCGGAATGGACTGGTTACCCCAGCCAAGGTGGCTTTCCACCATCAGGCCAACGATGGAGTTGTTGCCTTCCAGAATCTGATTGGAGACGTTGTCCATTACCAGCGGCTGCAGGGCAGGGTCCTTGTTGGAGTTCGCGTGGCTGCAGTCGATCATCACATTGGGGCGGATGCCCGCCTTCTTCAGATCCTGCTCGCACAGCGCGACGCTGACCGAGTCGTAGTTGGGCTTGCCGTTGCCACCGCGCAGGACCACATGCCCGTAGTTGTTGCCCTTGGTGGTGACGATGGAGACGCCGCCGGACTGGTTGATGCCGAGGAAGCGGTGCGGGCTGGAAACCGACTGCAGGGCGTTGATTGCCACGGTCAGGCTGCCGTCGGTGCCGTTCTTGAAGCCGACAGCGGAGGACAGGCCCGAGGCCATCTCGCGGTGCGTCTGGGATTCGGTGGTGCGTGCGCCAATCGCTGACCAGCTGATCAGGTCCTGCAGGTATTGCGGCGAAATCGGATCGAGCGCTTCGGTCGCGGTGGGCAGGCCCATCTCGGCGAGGTCGAGAAGCAGCTTGCGGCCGATGTGCAGGCCGTCCTGGATCTTGAACGAGTCGTCCATGTACGGATCGTTGATCAGGCCTTTCCAGCCGACCGTGGTGCGCGGCTTCTCGAAATACACCCGCATGACGAGGAAGAGGCTGTCGGACACCTTTTCTGCCAGCACCTTGAGACGCTCGGCGTACTCGTGGGCGGCCTTCAGATCGTGAATGGAGCAAGGGCCGATCACTATGAACAGGCGGTGATCCTTGCCGTCGAGAATGTCGCGTACCACCTGGCGCCCGTGGGAGACGGTCTGCAGTGCCGAGGCGGTCAGCGGAATTTCACGCTTCAGTTGCTCTGGCGTGATGAGGGTCACGTTGGAGGCAACGTTAAGGTCGTCGATTGGTAAATCAGCCATTTGTTACTCGTCAGGAATCACGGGAGCCGTCCGCCAGCGATCCCGGTGCGGCGGAACACAGCCTGAGGGCGCAGCGGGGAAACGGAACCTTATCGCTAAAGGCCGCACTCGACAACGAGATTGATGGCCTATTGAGGCTTGCCGCTTGCGTACCCTTCACGCTGCCACGCTAGTTGCTGGGACGTTGCGTGCCGGACTGCTATCGTTCGACCTTTTACCGGTTGGCGCGGCGAGCGCAGCCGGTCCCCTGATCTGGAGTGCTTATGTCTGCAGTGAGTCCACGTATCGGCATCATCG
Source organism: Stutzerimonas kunmingensis (assembly GCF_002929225.1). Lineage (GTDB taxonomy): Bacteria > Pseudomonadota > Gammaproteobacteria > Pseudomonadales > Pseudomonadaceae > Stutzerimonas. Next base: position 322,547 of record NZ_PISM01000014.1, read on the forward strand.
GCACTGGTGCCATCGGCGGTTTTTACGGGTTGATGCTGGCGCGTGCCGGCTACGATGTGCACTTTCTGTTGCGTAGCGAATACGCCGCGGTGCGCGAGCGCGGCTTACAGGTGAACAGTGCCGTTCATGGAGCGCTGCAGTTGGAGCGGCCGCAGGTCTACCGCGATGCGGCAAAGATGCCGGCGTGCGACTGGTTGCTGGTCGGTGCCAAAAGCACCAGCAACGAAGCACTCGCGCCGATCATCGCGCAGCTAGCCGCTCCTGATTGCAAGGTCGTGGTGCTGCAGAACGGTTTGGGGGTGGAAGATGCCATCAGGCCATTCCTCCCTGACACCGTGCATCTGCTCGGTGGCTTGTGTGCGATCTGTGCCCATCGCTCGGCGCCCGGCGTGGTGGAGCATCAGGCACTGGGCGGGGTGAATCTCGGTTACCACTCGGGACCTGCCAGCGGCGACGAGCAGGCTCAACTTGCGCTGCTGAACGCGATGGTCGAGATGCTCCGTCAGGCAGGCGTGGACTCGTCGCCGATGCCCAGCCTGGCACAGGCGCGCTGGATGAAGCTGGTGTGGAATGTCCCGTTCAACGGGCTGTCGGCGTTGCTTGACGCGGGCACCGAGTCACTGCTCAGTAGCGATCACTCGCGCGCGCAGGTCAAGGCGATCATGCAAGAGGTCTGCACGGCGGCGCACGCACTGGGCTGTTCGCTGCCGGAGGACTTTCCGGAAAAGCTGCTGATGGGCACTGCGCGTATGCCCGATTACCTGCCCAGCATGTATCACGATCGTTTTCAGAACCGGCCGATGGAGCTTGAAGCGATCTATGCGGCACCGCTCGCTGCCGCAGCGCAGGCTGGCGTTTCGATGCCCAGAACAGAGATGTTGTATCACCTGTTGCGTTTTCTGGAGCAGCGCACTGGTGGCTGAGCAAACGCCAGGCCCGGTTTTCGCCGCGCTGCTAAGCTCAACGGCAGTCGCGGCGAGTCAGACCAAAGGTCGCACAGCAAACGCCAGGCGGAACATCTATCATCCGTTGGCGCGTCGTTCATAAGGTTATAAGTGTTGCGGCAGGCGCAGTGGTGCCTTTGCCTTGAGGGATTTCTATGAAGCTTCAACAACTGCGTTACATCTGGGAAGTGGCGCACCATGACCTCAACGTTTCCGCGACCGCCCAGAGTCTTTTCACCTCCCAGCCAGGGATCAGCAAACAGATTCGCCTGCTAGAGGATGAGCTGGGCGTCGAGGTGTTCGCTCGGAGTGGCAAGCACCTGACCCGTGTGACCCCTGCAGGGGAGCGCATCATCACCACGGCCGGCGAAATACTGCGCAAATGTGAAAGCATCAAGCAGATCGCTCAAGAGTTTTCCAACGAAAAGAAGGGAACCCTGAGTATCGCAACTACCCACACTCAGGCGCGTTACGCGTTGCCTCAGGTTATCAGCAGCTTCATCAAGCAATACCCCGACGTTTCCCTGCATATGCATCAAGGGACGCCCATGCAGATAGCCGAGATGGCTGCCGACGGCACCGTCGACTTCGCCATCGCCACCGAAGGTCTCGAGCTGTTCGGCGACCTGGTGATGATGCCCTGCTATCGCTGGAACCGGTGTGTGATCGTGCCTCAGGGGCATCCTTTGGCGAAGCTCGAAAAGCTCACGCTTGAGGCGCTCGCCGAACATCCGATCGTGACCTATGTATTCGGCTTCACAGGCCGTTCCAAGCTCGACGAAGCATTTGGTCACCGTGGGCTTTCGCCAAAGGTGGTGTTCACCGCCGCCGATGCCGACGTGATCAAGACCTATGTGCGACTTGGGCTGGGTGTGGGGATCGTTGCGCGAATGGCTGTGGATTCCAAGCTGGACTCAGACCTGGTGGTACTGGATGCCAGCGAGCTGTTCGAATCCAGTGTGACCAAGATCGGCTTCCGGCGCGGCACGTTCCTGCGCGGCTTCATGTGCGATTTCATCCAGCAGTTTGCGCCGCATCTGGACCGTAGCATGCTGGAAAAGGCCATTCAGTGCCGTAACAAGGCCGAGCTGGACGAGTTGTTCGATGGAATGCAATTGCCGACCTACTAGGTCGGCAAAGTGCTTTGATCGGAAGGCCCAGCCTGCTGCTCTTGGAAAACTACGCACATCGTCAACGTGCCTGAGCGCCGGTAACCGCTAATCAGTTCTTGGCGATGAGATTGCCGGCGTGCAGACCGCATTCCTTGTGCGTTGCTTCTTCCCACCACCAGCGACCTTCGCGTTCGTTCTGGTTCGGCAGTACCGGGCGGGTGCACGGTTCGCAGCCGATGCTGATGAAGCCGCGCTCGTGCAGGCTGTTGTAGGGGATTTCCAGCATGCGGATGTAGCCCCAGACTTCCTCGCTGGTCATCTGCGCGAGCGGATTGAACTTGTACAGGGTGTTGTCCGGGGTGGAGAACGCGGTATCCACTTCCAGTACAGAAACCTGGCTGCGAGTGCCCGGGCTCTGGTCGCGACGTTGGCCGGTGGCCCAGGCGCGAACGGTGGCAAGCTTGCGTCGCAGCGGCTCGATCTTGCGAATCCCGCAGCACTCGCCGTGGCCGTCGCGGTAGAAGCTGAACAAGCCCTTTTCGTTGACCAGCGGCTGCAGCAGCGCGGGGTCCGGTGTCATGATCTCGATGGCGATGCCGTAGTGCTCGCGGACCTGTTCGATGAAACGATAGGTTTCGCTATGCAGGCGGCCGGTGTCGAGGGTGAACACCTTGACGTTCTTGTTCAGCTTCCAGGCCATGTCCAGCAGCACCACGTCCTCGGCGCCGCTGAAGGAGATCCACAGGTCGTCGCCGAACAGATCGAAGGCGAGCTTAAGAACGTCTTGCGGCGACTTGTCGGCGTAGGCGCCAGCCAACGCGGTGACGTCAATAGATGGGCTCATCGGGCGGCTTCCTTATAAGTGGCATTGGCGCTTCGGCGCTCTGAGGCCGCGGATGGTAGCAAAAGGCGTTTATGCCGCTAAATAACGTTTAGGTACTCTGATCAGCTGCTTCGGGTATAAGCCTTGCGTTGCTTCGGTGGCGAGCTGCCGTTAGAGTGCCGCCTTCAATTTTCTGCATTGAGGAGTGGCCCCGTGGAAATAGCCTGTCTCGACCTGGAAGGTGTGCTGGTTCCGGAAATCTGGATCGCCTTTGCCGAGGCCACCGGAATCGAATCGCTCCGGGCGACCACGCGGGACATTCCCGATTACGATGTGCTGATGAAGCAGCGCCTGCGCATTCTCGACGAGCACGGCCTGAAGCTGGGCGACATCCAGCAGGTCATTGCGACGCTGAAGCCACTGGACGGCGCGCCGGAATTCGTCGACTGGCTGCGCGAGCGTTTCCAGGTGGTGATTCTCTCCGACACGTTCTACGAATTCTCGCAGCCGCTGATGCGCCAGCTGGGCTTCCCGACGTTGCTCTGTCACCGCCTGATCACCGATGAAACTGGTCGCGTGGTGGACTATCAGCTGCGCCAGAAGGATCCCAAGCGTCAGTCGGTCATCGCGCTGAAGAGTCTGTACTACCGGGTAATCGCCGCTGGCGACTCCTACAACGACACCACCATGCTCAGCGAAGCCCATGCCGGCATCCTGTTCCATGCGCCGGATAATGTGATTGCCGAATTCCCGCAATTCCCAGCGGTGCATACCTTCGACGAGCTGAAGCAGGAGTTCCTCAAGGCGTCGAATCGTAAGCTGGCACTCTGAGGCCGTGACGTTGGGGCGACTGGCCTAGCCGGTCGCCTCAACCTGGCAGCTGCTCCAGGGTTTCCAGCAGCACCTTTACCTTGTCGATCGATTCCTGATACTCCGCCTGCCAGTCGGAATCGGCGACGATGCCTCCACCGCCCCAGCAGCTGGCTTGCCCATCCCGGATGAGCAGCGTGCGAATGGCGATGGAGCTGTCCATTTCCCCTCTGACGTCGACATATAGCAACGACCCGCAATAGATCGAGCGGCGCGTCGGCTCCAGCTCGTCGATGATCTGCATGGCGCGGATCTTCGGCGCTCCGGTGATCGAGCCGCCGGGAAAGCTGCCGGCCAGCAGATCGAACGCGTCGTGGCCGTCGGCCAGTTCGCCGGTCACGCAGCTCACCAGGTGATGCACGTTGGGGTAGCTTTCCAGTGCGAACAGCTGCGGAACGCGCACGCTGCCGATGCGGCAGCTGCGGCCGAGGTCGTTGCGCAGCAGGTCGACGATCATCAGGTTTTCGGCACGATCCTTGTCGCTGGCGAGCAGCGCTTGCACTTGTGCGGCGTCGCTGTGCTCGTCCGCACCGCGTGGACGGGTGCCTTTGATCGGGCGGGTTTCAACGTGGCCCTGCTGCAGGCGCAGGAAGCGCTCCGGCGAGAGGCTGGCAATGGCGCCGTCTTCCAGTGCGACGAAGCCGGCGTACGGCGTTGGGCAAGCTTCTCGCAGCGCGCGATAGGCGCTCCATGGGTCACCCGAGCAGCCGGCACGAAAACGCTGGGTGAAATTGACCTGGTAGCAGTCCCCGGCCTGGATGTAGGTCTGGATGCGCCCGATGCCGTTCCGGTAAGTGTCGACAGAAAGATCGGCGGCGAAACGGCTATGCAGCCTGAATGGAGCGCTTTCGACGGTGGTGGCTGAATCGAACAGCGTGATCAGTCGCATCTGCTCGGAAGAAGTCGTTGCTGGGTGAAACACCAACTGACTGGTGCGCCTCTGGTGATCGCTGATCAGCGCCCAGCCATAAAGGCCGAAACGTGCCAGTGGCAGACCGTTGTCGTCGAGGGCGCGCTGGGGCAGGGTCTCGAGGCTGGCACCGAAGTCGTAGCTCAACAGGCCGATCAGGCCTCCGGCAAACGGCAGCTCACAGCTCTCGGGCAGCTCGGCGGAGCCAAGTCCGCGCAACGCCTGGCGCAAACGGTGGAAGTAATCACGCCCTGATTCATCGTCGCGTGGCTCGTGCACAGCCAGTGGCCAGGCGCTGAGAATGTCGAAGCGCCCACGCTCGGCCTTCGGCCTGCCCGAATCGAGCAGCACCGCACCTGGGGCATGGCGGATGCGCTCGAACCAATAGGCGGGGTCGGCCTGATAGGGCAGGGCGTGCAGCGTGCAGATGGGCATGGGTCGAGTCGATGAGGGGGCAGCCCGAGAGGATACGCGGGCTACCCGGCTTGCGTCATTCAGGCGTGGGGCGGGACATGGCCGAACAGCTCCTGGGAGAACTTCACCCGTTCCTCCGGCGTTTCCTGGATGCCTTTCTCCTTGAGTTCCGCCAGGCGGTTCTCGACTGCATGGGCCCGGTGCGTCAGCCCACAGTCGTTGGCGATCTGGATGTTCAGGCCAGGGCGCGCGTTCAGCTCGAGAATGAGCGGGCCCTTTTCCTGATCGAGCACCATGTCGACACCGATATATCCGAGCCCGCAGAGCTCGTAACAGCCGGCGGCGAGCTTCATGAAACCGTCCCAGTTTGGCAACTGTACGCCGTCCACCGCGTTGGTGGTGTCCGGGTGTTTGGTGATCTTGTTGTTCAGCCAGGTCCCGCGCAGAGTGATGCCGGTGGCCAGATCCACACCGACCCCGATGGCGCCCTGGTGCAGGTTGGCCTTGCCTCCGGATTGACGGGTTGGCAGGCGCAGCATCGCCATGACCGGGTAGCCCATCAGCACGATGATGCGAATGTCCGGTACACCTTCGTAGCTGATGCTCTTGAAGATCGGGTCGGGCGTGACGCGATATTCGATCAGTGCGCGGTCGCGATGGCCGCCCAGCGAGTACAGCCCGGTGAGGATATTGGAGATCTGATGCTCGATCTCCTCATGGGTCATGATCTTGCCCGAGACGGTCTTGTAGCGGCCTTCGAAACGGTCGGCGATCACCAGGATGCCGTCGCCGCCGGCGCCCTGGGCCGGCTTGACGACGAAATCGGTGTGATCCTTGACGATATCCTTGAGCTTGTCGATGTCCTTTTCGGTTTCGATGATGCCGTACATCTCCGGCACATGAATGCCGGCCTCGATGGCGCGCTCCTTGGTGATGATCTTGTCATCGACGATCGGATACAGGTTGCGCTTGTTGTACTTGAGCACATAGTCCGCGTTGCGGCGGTTGATGCCCATGATTCCCTTGGCCTCGAGGGCCTTCCACGTCTTGATCAGACCGAACATGGCTCAATCCTTCAGAAAGGCTTTGAAGCGGAACAGCTCGGTCAGGCGGTAGCCGCGGTAGCGACCCATCGCCAGCATGAAGCCCACCATGATCAGCAGCACCGCCGGGAAGGTGAAGATGAAGTAGGTCAGCTCCTGAATGTTCATCAGCATGAAGGCCAGGCTCGCGGCGATCAGGGTGCCGACCGCCACCTTGAAGGCATGGCCGCCGCCACGTTCTTCCCAGGTGATCGACAGGCGCTCGATGGTCATGGTCAGAATCACCATCGGGAACAGGGAGACCGACAGGCCGCGCTCCAGGCCGAGCTTGTGACTGAGCAGGCTGATCACGGCGATCAGCACCACGACGAACGTCAGTACCACCGAGAGGCGCGGCAGCATCTGCAGTTTCAGGTGTTCCAGGTACGAACGCAGCGACAGGCCCAGCGCCGTGATCAGCGTGAACAGGATGATGCCGAAGCCGATCTGGGTTTCACGGAATGCCAGGGCAATCAGTACCGGGGTGAAGGTGCCGAGGGTCTGCAGGCCGCCGAGGTTGCGCAGGATCAGGATCACCAGCACGCCGATCGGGATCATGATCATGATCTGGTAGGTCTGCTGGGTCTGTAGGGGCAGGCCATACAGCGAGTACTCGAGGAAGTCGGCGTCGGTGTTCTCGTCGGTCAGCTTGGCCAAGCGGATGGCGTTCATTTCGCTGTTGTTGAGCGTGAAGGTCACCTGCGGATTGCGTCCGCCTTCCAGATTGATCAGCGGCTCGTCACCGGTCCACCAGACCAAGCGGTCATTCGGCAGGCCTTGCTCGCCGGTGCCGGGGTTGAAGAACAGCCACTTGTCGCCGTTGAAGCTGCGTAGCCAGAGTTCCGGGGTTTGCGGCTGGTCTGCGTTCAGGCGAATGGTATGCACGCGCTCCATCGGCACGTGAGCGATGGACAGCAGCAATTCGATGACGCGTGCCTTGTTCGGGATGGATGCATCGCCGCCCAGTAGCAGCTTGACATTGTCATCGTTGGGATTGTTGACCCGCTTGATGGCTTCGCTGATGAAGGTTTCCACATCAGCGGAATGCTGACGAATCGGAGAAAGCAGCGCTTCTGCAGCGATCTTCTCGGCGCCTTCCACCGGAAGACTGTCGCGGAAGATCGGCCCGGTGGCCTTGGTCTGCTCACCGCTGTAGCGCTTGGTGAGCACGAGGCGGTAATAGAGCGTCTGGTTTCCGCTCGCACGGCGCGCAGACCAGGTGACGCGGCGGTTGCCGTCGGCCCGGTTGATGCTGACGCCGTAGTTGTTGGATATGAAGCTTTCGTTGAGGCTGACGAATTCCTGATTCAGTGGCGGCACGTACATCTGCAGCTTGACCGGCTCGCGTGGGCTGGCCTGGAACTCGACCTTGGCGTCGATATTCCACAGGTCATCGGTTTCGTCTTCGGTAACCGGGATGCCCAGTATGAAGATCTGGTAGGCGGTGATCGAAATTCCCAGAGCGACGAGGATGAAGATCAGGACTTTCAGATGCAGAGTGAGAGCGCGCATGGGTATTACTCGTCAGCGTCAGATTCGTTGAGGCAACCGGGTTTGCCGGCAATAAAGGTGCGACTTGGGTCGACCAGGGCGCCGAAGCGGGTGAGCGCGTCGGAACCGATCAAAAGTGGGTATTGGAAAGCGGTACGGTCCGTGAGGTTCACTTCGATTGTGCGTTTGGCCTTGCCCATGCACAGATCGAGTTCGATAACCGGGCGCGCCGTGTAGGTTTTTTCCTCTTCCGGATCATAGTCGCCAGCCCGGCGCTTGATCTTGCTGATGCGTGCCAGCGGACGCTCGATGGGGTGTGCGTGGGCGCTGTCGACGGCAAGGTAGAAGCGCACCCACGACTCGCCTTCACGCTTGAATCGGGTGATGTCACGCGCACTGAGCGACGCGGTCTGGGCGCCGGTGTCGAGCTTGGCGTCCACTTCCAGATTGAAGTCGGGGATTCCAACGTGTTCGTTCAGACCGTAAATCGTATTGTCGGCAGCGGTGCCGATCGCGGGCAGGAGTAATGTACAGAACAGCAGGAAGTGGGCTTTTACTCTCATGGAACCTGTTGTCTTAAGGAAGGGATGACTGGAGATCGAGTGGCGACAGGCATTGCGGGCAAGCGCCGGGGGCGCGAAAGGCTGGCATTCTAGCATGCTGGTTTCACGGCGCTACAAGGCGCTCTGCCCTGGCTCAAGCTAATCTCGATCAGGTTGCCGCTTTTACGACTTTAGTAAAGGTGTCGACAATCTGCGTAGGCGGGCTGTTGACTGGTCGGCAATGCAGGCGTACTTTCGCCGCATCGAAACCTGAATTGTCGACAATCATGCTGGATACCGTTGAGCTTCACCCATCCGCGCAACAGCTCGACAGTGGCACGCTGGCCGAGCATGTGTTTCGTCTGATCCAGGCTGCCATCGTCAAAGGCGAGATTGCCCCGGGTAGCAAGATCTCCGAGCCGGAGCTGGCGCGTACCTATGGCATAAGCCGCGGGCCTTTGCGCGAGGCGATCCACCGGCTGGAAGGGCAGAAGCTGCTGGTCCGCGTGCCGCATGTTGGCGCGAGGGTTGTGTCGCTCAGTCATGCCGAGCTGATCGAGCTCTACGAGATTCGTGAATCCCTGGAAGGCATGGCCTGCCGCCTGGCGGCCGAACGCATGACTGAGGCGGAAATCGACGACCTGCGCCGGGTACTGAGCACCCACGAGCGCGATGAGGCGTTTCAGGCCGGTGTCGGCTATTACCAGCAGGAAGGCGACTTCGACTTCCATTACCGGATCATTCAGGGCAGCGGCAACCGCACACTGGCCAAGCTGCTGTGCGACGAGCTCTATCAGCTGGTGCGCATGTACCGCATCCAGTTCTCCACCACGCCGAACCGTCCGCATCAGGCCTTCGCCGAACACCACCGGATTCTCGATGCCATCGCCGAACGCGATGGCGAACTGGCGGAGCTGCTGATGCGCCGCCATATCGCCGCTTCCAAGCGCAATGTCGAACGTCACTTCACGGGCGTTCTTGAGCAAACACCACATGAAAGGGGTAATGCATGACTCTTCCTTCTGCCGGTCAGCGTTTCCGTGACGCCGTCGCCAGCGAGCATCCGCTCCAGGTCGTCGGCGCGATCAACGCCAACCACGCCTTGCTGGCCAAGCGTGCCGGCTTCAAGGCCATCTATCTGTCCGGCGGCGGCGTTGCTGCCGGCTCGCTGGGTCTGCCGGATCTTGGCATCACCGGGCTCGACGATGTGCTGACCGACGTGCGCCGCATCACCGATGTCTGCGATCTGCCGCTGCTGGTGGATGTCGACACCGGCTTCGGCTCCTCGGCGTTCAACGTGGCGCGTACCGTCAAGTCGATGATCAAGTTCGGCGCCGCGGCGATCCACATCGAGGACCAGGTCGGTGCCAAGCGTTGCGGCCATCGTCCAAACAAGGAAATCGTCTCGCAGCAGGAGATGGTCGACCGCATCAAGGCGGCCGTGGACGCGCGCACCGACGACAGCTTCGTGATCATGGCGCGTACCGATGCGCTGGCGGTGGAAGGTCTGAACTCCGCGCTGGATCGTGCCGCGGCCTGCATCGAAGCGGGTGCCGACATGATCTTTCCCGAGGCCATCACCGAGTTGGCGATGTACAAGACCTTCGCCGACCGCGTGCAGGCGCCAATTCTGGCCAACATCACCGAGTTCGGTGCCACGCCGCTTTACACCACCGAAGAGCTGGCCAGCGTCGACGTCTCCCTGGTGCTCTACCCGCTGTCGGCGTTCCGTGCCATGAACAAGGCCGCGGAAAATGTCTACACCGCGCTGCGCCGTGACGGCACGCAGAAGAACGTGATCGACACCATGCAAACCCGCATGGAGCTCTACGATCGCATCAACTATCACACGTTCGAGCAGCACCTCGACGCGCTGTTCGCTCAGAAGAAGAGCTGACGAGAAGGCCCCATTGGGTTTGCCAATGGGGCCTTTGCGATCCATTTTTTAACGTGATTTGCAGTATCCAGAACAAATCCAAGAAGGAGATAGCAATGGCTGAAGCAAAAGTTTTGAGCGGCGCGGGCCTGCGCGGACAGATCGCCGGACAGACCGCCTTGTGTACCGTGGGCAAGACCGGTGCCGGGTTGACCTATCGTGGTTACGACGTGCGCGACCTGGCGGCCGAGTGCGATTTCGAGGAAGTGGCCTACCTGCTGTTCTATGGTGAGCTGCCGAACACCCAGCAACTGGCCGATTACAAGAATCGCCTGAAGACCATGCGTGACCTGCCGCAGGCACTGAAGGAAGTGCTGGAACGCATCCCGGCGAGCGCGCACCCGATGGATGTCATGCGTACCGGTTCGTCCGTACTTGGCACGCTGGAGCCGGAGCTCAGCTTCGACCAGCAGCGCGACGTTGCCGAGCGGCTGATGGCCGCTTTCCCGGCGATCATGTGCTACTGGTATCGCTTCACCCACGACGGTGTTCGCATCAACTGCACCAGTGATGAAGAGACCCTGGGCGGCCATTTCCTCGCGCTGCTGCACGACAAGAAGCCGAGCGACCTGCACGTCAAGGTGATGAACGTCTCGCTGATCCTCTACGCCGAGCACGAGTTCAACGCCTCGACCTTTACCGCCCGTGTCTGTGCTTCGACGCTCTCCGACCTCTATTCCTGCGTGACCGGTGCCATCGGTTCGCTGCGCGGTCCGCTGCATGGCGGCGCCAACGAAGCGGCGATGGACATGATCGAGCAGTGGAAGAGTCCGGAAGAAGCCCGCGAAGCGATCCTCGGCATGCTTGAGCGCAAGGACAAGATCATGGGCTTCGGCCACGCGATCTACAGCGTTTCCGACCCGCGCAACGAGGTGATCAAGGTCTGGGCCGAAAAGCTCGCGGATGAAGTGGGCGACACCGTGCTCTACCCGGTCTCGGTCGCCGTTGACGAAACCATGTGGGAGCAAAAGAAGCTCTTCCCGAACGCCGACTTCTACCATGCGTCCGCCTATCACTTCATGGGCATCCCGACCAAGCTGTTCACGCCGATCTTCGTCTGCTCGCGCGTCACCGGCTGGGCGTCCCATGTGTTCGAACAACGCAGCAACAACCGGATCATTCGGCCGAGCGCCGAGTACATCGGTCCGGAGCAGCGCAAGGTTGTCCCGATCGCCCAGCGTTGATCGGAGCGAGGGAGCTCGTCGTCGGGCTCCCGGCACCTTGCCCCACAGAACATTACTGAATTGAGTTCTTCCGGCATGAATACAGAACACCGCAAACCTTTGCCAGGTACTGGGCTTGACTACTTCGACACCCGTGAGGCGATCGAAGCCATTCAGTCGGGTGCCTACGACAAGCTGCCCTATACCTCCCGCGTCCTGGCCGAACAGCTGGTGCGTCGCTGTGAGCCCGAAGCGCTGACCGATTCGCTGAAGCAGATCATCGAGCGCAAGCGCGACCTCGATTTTCCGTGGTATCCGGCTCGTGTAGTCTGCCATGACATCCTTGGCCAGACCGCGCTGGTCGATCTCGCCGGCCTGCGCGATGCGATTGCGGAGCAGGGCGGCGACCCGGCGAAGGTCAACCCGGTGGTGCCGACCCAGCTGATCGTCGACCACTCGCTGGCGGTTGAATTTGCAGGCTTCGACCCGGATGCGTTCGAGAAGAACCGTGCCGTCGAGGAGCGCCGCAACGAGGACCGCTTCCACTTCATCGAGTGGACCAAGACCGCGTTCAAGAACGTCGACGTGATCCCGGCCGGCAACGGCATCATGCACCAGATCAATCTGGAGAAGATGTCGCCGGTGATTCAGGCCCGTGGCGGCGTTGCCTTTCCGGACACCTGCGTGGGTACCGACTCGCACACCCCGCACGTCGATGCGCTGGGTGTGATCGCCATCGGCGTTGGCGGCCTGGAGGCCGAAACCGTGATGCTCGGTCTGCCTTCAATGATGCGCCTGCCCGACATCGTCGGTGTGCGCCTGACCGGCAAGCGTCAGCCTGGCATCACCGCCACCGATATCGTGCTGGCGCTGACCGAGTTCCTGCGCAAGGAACGTGTGGTCGGAGCTTGGGTCGAGTTCTTCGGCGAAGGCGCCGACAGCCTGACCATCGGCGATCGCGCGACCATCTCCAACATGTGTCCAGAATACGGCGCCACCGCTTCGATGTTCTACATCGACCAGCAGACCATCGATTACCTCAAACTGACCGGTCGCGAGCCGGAGCAGGTCGCGCTGGTCGAGCAGTACGCCAAGGAAACGGGCCTGTGGGCGACGGCTCTGGAAGGCGCAGAATACGAACGCGTGCTCGAATTCGACCTGTCCAGCGTGGTGCGCAACATGGCGGGCCCGTCCAACCCGCACAAGCGTCTGCCGACCTCCGCGCTGCACGAGCGTGGCATCGCCGACGAAGACAAGCTGGCTGCAGCGCGCGCCGAAGAGGCCGAAGGTCTGCTGCCCGATGGTGCGGTGATCATTGCCGCTATCACCAGCTGCACCAACACCTCCAACCCGCGCAACGTGGTGGCCGCCGGCCTACTGGCGAAAAAGGCCAACGAGTTGGGCCTGGTGCGCAAGCCTTGGGTGAAGACGTCCTTCGCGCCGGGTTCCAAGGTCGCCAAGCTGTACCTGGAAGAAGCTGGGCTGCTCAGCGAGCTGGAAAAACTCGGTTTCGGCATCGTCGCCTACGCCTGCACCACCTGTAACGGCATGTCCGGTGCGCTGGACCCGGTGATCCAGCAGGAAATCATCGAGCGCGACCTGTACGCCACTGCAGTTCTCTCCGGTAACCGCAACTTCGATGGCCGTATCCACCCGTATGCCAAGCAGGCCTTCCTTGCCTCGCCGCCGCTGGTGGTCGCGTACGCCATCGCCGGTACCGTGCGTTTCGATATCGAGCAGGACGTGCTGGGCACCGACAAGAACGGCAATCCGATCACCCTGAAAGACCTCTGGCCGTCCGACGAGGAGATCGACGCCATTGTCGCGTCCTCGGTGAAGCCCGAGCAGTTCAAGCAGATCTACATCCCGATGTTCGATCTGGGCACCATCGAGGAAGCCAAGAGCCCGCTATACGACTGGCGTCCGATGTCCACCTACATCCGTCGTCCGCCGTACTGGGAAGGCGCGTTGGCTGGCGAGCGCACACTGAAAGGCATGCGTCCGCTGGCGATCCTGCCGGACAACATCACCACCGATCACCTGTCGCCATCCAACGCCATACTGTTGGATTCGGCGGCCGGTGAATACCTGGCGAAGATGGGGCTGCCGGAGGAGGACTTCAATTCCTACGCAACCCACCGCGGCGACCATCTGACCGCGCAGCGGGCGACGTTCGCCAACCCGCAGCTGGTCAACGAGATGGCGGTGGTCGACGGCAAGGTGCAGAAGGGTTCGCTGGCGCGCGTCGAGCCGGAAGGCAAGGTGATGCGCATGTGGGAAGCCATCGAAACCTACATGACTCGCAAGCAGAACCTGATCATCGTGGCCGGTGCCGACTACGGCCAGGGCAGCTCGCGTGACTGGGCGGCCAAGGGCGTGCGCCTGGCGGGTGTCGAGGTGATCGTCGCCGAAGGCTTCGAGCGTATCCACCGTACCAACCTGGTGGGCATGGGCGTGCTGCCGGTCGAGTTCAAACCGGGTACTACGCGCCTGACCCTTGGCCTCGATGGCACCGAAACCTTCGATATCGAAGGCGAGCTGTCGCCGCGCTGCGACCTGACGCTGGTCATTCATCACAAGAGCGGTGAAGAAACCCGCGTTCCGGTCACCTGCCGCCTCGATACGGCGGCGGAAGTCAGCGTCTACCAGGCCGGCGGCGTGCTGCAACGTTTCGCCAAGGACTTCCTCGGGCAGGCGTGACCGGCCATCCTCGTAGGGTGGATGGCGCTTTTCCATCCACCGCACCAGCCCGCGCGGTGGATCGGTCAAGCGTGATCCACCCTACAACCCAATCATCTTCCAGCCAGGACTCACTCATGGCTCATCAAACCCAGATCAGAATTCCCGCGACCTACATGCGTGGCGGCACCAGCAAGGGCGTGTTCTTCCGCTTGCAGGACCTGCCGGAAAGCTGCCAGATGCCGGGCCCTGCGCGCGACAAGCTGTTCTTGCGCGTGATCGGTAGTCCCGACCCTTATTCGGCGCACATCGACGGCATGGGCGGCGCCACGTCCAGCACCAGCAAATGCGTCATCCTGTCCAAGAGCACTCGACCTGATCATGACGTCGAGTATCTCTATGGTCAGGTGTCGATCGACAAGCCCTTCGTCGACTGGAGCGGCAACTGCGGCAACCTTTCAACCGGCGCCGGCGCGTTCGCGCTGCATGCCGGCCTGGTGGATGCCGAGCGTATTCCGCAGAACGGCACCTGTGTGGTGCGGATCTGGCAGGCCAACATCGGCAAGACCATCATCGCCCACGTGCCGGTGGCCAACGGCCAGGTGCAGGAGACCGGCGATTTCGAGCTGGACGGCGTGACCTTTCCGGCTGCCGAGATCGTGCTGGAATTCCTCGATCCGTCCGACGACGGCGAGGAGGGCGGTTCGATGTTTCCCACCGGCAATCTGATCGATGAGCTGGAGGTCCCGGGCATCGGTACGCTCAAGGCGACCATGATCAGCGCCGGCATTCCCACTGTGTTCGTCAATGCCGAGGACATCGGCTACCAGGGCACAGAACTGCGTGAGGACATCAATGGCGATCCGGATGCTCTGGCTCGTCTGGAGTCGATTCGTGTGGCCGGTGCTCTGCGAATGGGCTTGATCAAGACCGCGGAGGAGGCGCTGACCCGTCAGCACACGCCGAAGGTTGCCTTCGTTTCCCAGCCGAAAAGCTATCGGGCGTCTTCCGGCAAGAACATCGATGCAGGTGAGGTCGATCTGCTCGTGCGGGCGTTGTCCATGGGCAAGCTGCACCACGCCATGATGGGCACCTGTGCGGTGGCCATCGGTACGGCGGCGGCGGTGCCTGGCACGCTGGTGAATCTCGCGGCAGGTGGTGGCGAGCGTCAGGCCGTGCGCTTCGGGCATCCGTCCGGCACGCTGCGGGTCGGTGCCGAGGCGAAGCAGGTAGACGGTCAGTGGACGGTTACCAAAGCGATCATGAGCCGCAGCGCGCGCGTGCTGATGGAAGGCTGGGTACGTGTGCCAGGTGACACTTTCTGATGCGCTTCAACTGCCGGAAATCGAATTCTTCCGGCTGAAAAACGCAAAAAGTCCGCACCAAGCGGACTTTTTGTTGTCTAGCGAAGCGGCACTTATTTGAGTCGACGCTCGACGCCTTTCTCCACGAGGATCTTTGCAGAGATTTCCTCGACGGAGAAATGGGTCGAGTTGATGTAGTTGATGTTCTCGCGGCGGAACAGGCTTTCCACCTCGCGGACTTCGAATTCGCACTGAGCGAAGCTGGCATAACGACTGTTGGGTTTGCGTTCGTGGCGAATGGCGGCCAGGCGATCCGGGTCGATGGTCAAGCCGAACAGTTTGTCCTTGTACTCTTTGAGGGCGCTCGGCAACTGCAGGCGCTCCATGTCGTCCTCGGTCAAGGGGTAGTTGGCAGCGCGGATGCCGTACTGCATCGCCATATACAGGCAGGTCGGTGTTTTGCCGCAGCGGGAAACGCCGACGAGGATGAGGTCTGCCTTGTCGTAGTAGCGAGTGCGGGCGCCGTCATCGTTATCGAGGGCGAAGTTAACCGCCTCGATACGCTCCATGTAATTGGCGTTGTGGCTGATGGAGTGGGATTTACCAACGGAGTAGGAGGAACGTGACATCAGCTCATGTTCCAACGGCGCAAGAAAGGAAGAGAAGATGTCGATCATGAAGCCATTGGATTCGGCCAGAATGTCACGGATTTCCTGGTTCACCAGGGTGTCGAAGATGATCGGCCGGCCACCGTCCTTTTCCGCGGCATTATTGATTTGCTGTACCATGGCCCGCGCTTTTTCGGCGGTGTCTATGTATGGGCGGGTCAGCTTCGTGAAAGTAATGTTCTCGAACTGTGCCAGAAGACTCTGGCCCAGGGTTTCCGC
This sequence comes from Stutzerimonas kunmingensis, assembly GCF_002929225.1. Classification (GTDB taxonomy): domain Bacteria; phylum Pseudomonadota; class Gammaproteobacteria; order Pseudomonadales; family Pseudomonadaceae; genus Stutzerimonas. The sequence goes on from NZ_PISM01000014.1 coordinate 338,704, forward strand.
GGTGATGCCAGTGCCGTCAGAAATGAAGAAAGCAGTTCGTTTCATGTGCCTTGGGCCTTAAGTCGAGAACGGTTCCCAGCTATAGTAGGCCCTTCGCCGAGCCCGGTTGGCGGGCATTGTTACTTATTTTGCAGGGTCGGGCCACAGTCGTGCGGCCAGGCTCCGGTTGAGTTTCCAACACTAATGTGGAGAGATCACCTTGGTAGAGTACGTAGTTTCCCTCGATAAGCTCGGCAATCATGACGTTGAGCGTGTAGGGGGCAAGAACGCCTCCCTCGGCGAGATGATCAGCAACCTCGCAGGCGCGGGTGTTTCGGTGCCTGGCGGTTTCGCCACTACGGCCCAGGCCTATCGTGATTTCATGGAGCTCAGCGGTCTCAACGAGCAGATCCATGCGCTTCTCGATGCGCTGGACGTGGATGACGTCAATGCCCTCGCCAAAGCCGGCGCGCAGATTCGCGGCTGGGTGATGGAAGCTGAATTCCCGCCTCAACTGGATGCCGACATCCGCACCGCATTCGCGGAAATGTCCGGCGGCAATGACAACATGGCGGTCGCGGTACGCTCCTCGGCCACCGCCGAAGACCTGCCGGACGCCTCCTTCGCGGGCCAGCAGGAAACCTTCCTCAACATCCGCGGCGTGGACAACGTGATCCGCGCAACCAAGGAAGTGTTCGCTTCCCTGTTCAATGACCGTGCCATCGCCTACCGCGTGCACCAGGGCTTCGATCACAAGCTGGTTGCCCTGTCCGCCGGCGTGCAGCGCATGGTGCGTTCGGAAACCGGCACTGCAGGTGTCATGTTCACTTTGGACACCGAATCCGGCTTCCGCGGTGTGGTGTTCATCACCGGCGCCTACGGCCTGGGTGAGACTGTCGTTCAGGGCGCGGTCAATCCGGACGAATTCTATGTCCACAAGCACACGCTGGAAGCCGGTCGCCCGGCAATCCTGCGCCGCAACCTGGGCAGCAAGGCAATCAAGATGGTGTACGGCGCCGAAGCCAGCGCCGGCAAGTCGGTCAAGACGGTCGACGTCGACCAGGCCGATCGCATGCGCTTCTGTCTGACCGACGAAGAAGTAACCAACCTCGCCAAGCAGGCCATGACCATCGAGAAGCACTACGGGCGTCCGATGGACATCGAGTGGGCCAAAGATGGCGACGACAACCAGTTGTATATCGTCCAGGCACGTCCGGAAACCGTTAAGAGCCGCAGCAGCGCCAATGTCATGGAGCGCTACCTGCTGAAGGAAAAAGGCACCGTGCTGGTCGAAGGTCGTGCCATCGGTCAGCGAATCGGCGCCGGCCCGGTCAAGGTCATCCACGACGTCAGCGAAATGGACAAGGTGCAGCCGGGCGACGTGCTGGTTTCCGACATGACCGACCCGGATTGGGAACCGGTGATGAAGCGCGCCAGCGCCATCGTCACCAACCGTGGCGGGCGCACCTGCCACGCGGCGATCATCGCCCGCGAGCTGGGGATTCCGGCGGTCGTGGGTTGCGGTAATGCCACCGAGTTGCTGAAGGACGGTCAGCGCGTGACCGTTTCCTGCGCCGAAGGCGACACCGGTCTGATCTTCGATGGCGAGCTGGGCTTCGACATTCGTCAGAACTCCATCGACGCCATGCCGGAACTGCCGTTCAAAATCATGATGAACGTCGGCAACCCTGACCGTGCCTTCGACTTCGCGCATCTGCCGAACGAGGGCGTCGGCCTGGCCCGCCTCGAGTTCATCATCAACCGCATGATCGGCGTGCACCCCAAGGCGCTGCTGAACTTCGACGGTCTGCCTGCAGATGTGAAGAGCAGCGTGGAGAAGCGCATCGCCGGCTACGACGATCCCGTCAACTTCTACGTCGAAAAGCTGGTCGAGGGCGTAAGCACCCTGGCCGCCGCGTTCTGGCCGAAGAAGGTCATCGTGCGCCTGTCGGACTTCAAGTCGAACGAGTACGCCAATCTCATCGGCGGCAAGCTGTACGAGCCGGAAGAAGAGAACCCGATGCTCGGCTTCCGCGGTGCGTCCCGCTATATCAGCGATTCGTTCCGTGACTGCTTCGAGCTCGAATGCCGCGCGATGAAGAAAGTCCGCGACGTGATGGGCCTGACCAATGTCGAGCTGATGGTGCCTTTCGTCCGCACTCTGGGCGAAGCGTCGCAGGTCATCGATCTGCTGGCGAAGTACGGCCTCAAGCGCGGCGAGAATGGCCTGCGCGTCATCATGATGTGCGAGCTGCCGTCCAATGCGCTGCTGGCAGATGAGTTCCTGGAGTTCTTCGATGGCTTCTCCATCGGCTCGAACGACATGACCCAGCTGACCCTCGGCCTGGACCGCGACTCCGGCATCATCGCCCACCTGTTCGATGAGCGTAATCCGGCGGTGAAAAAGCTGTTGGCCAACGCCATCCAGGCATGCAACAAGGCCGGCAAGTACATCGGTATCTGTGGTCAGGGTCCTTCGGATCACCCGGATCTGGCCAAGTGGCTGATGGAGCAGGGCATCGAGAGCGTCTCCCTGAATCCGGACTCGGTGCTCGATACCTGGTTCTTCCTGGCCGATCGCGAGATCTGACGGTTGAGTCGGTAACAAAAACGGGGCGTCAGCCCCGTTTTTGTTGGCGCTGATAATCGTCATTCCAGCGATTTCGTTCCGCCTAGAGCGTCCAGCGGCTAATATGCGCGCCTATATGGCTGTACGCTGGATGTCGCCGTAATTTCCAAGCAGAAGGAGTTTCCCATGCAATACGTCACGCCTGATCTGTGCGATGCCTATCCGGACCTGGTGCAGGTCGTCGAGCCGCTGTTCAGCAACTTCGGTGGTCGCGATTCCTTCGGTGGCGAGATCGTGACCATCAAGTGTTTCGAGGACAATTCGCTGGTCAAGGACCAGGTCGACGTCGACGGTACGGGCAAGGTGCTGGTGGTCGACGGCGGCGGCTCGCTCCGTCGTGCGCTGCTGGGTGACATGCTTGCCGAGAAAGCCGCACGCAATGGTTGGGAAGGTCTGGTTGTCTACGGTTGCGTTCGTGACGTCGATGTTCTCGCGCAAACCGAGCTTGGCGTTCAGGCCCTGGCTAGTCATCCCATGAAGACTGACAAGCGCGGCATCGGCGATCTCAACGTTCCGGTGACGTTTTGCGGTGTGACGTTCCGTCCCGGTGATTACGTATACGCCGATAACAACGGCATCATCGTGTCGCCTGAGCCGCTTTCCATGCCGGAGTAAAGCCGGCTCTAACGGCTGTGCGTGCCATCATTCCTGAGCCCGGCGATGCCGGGCTTTTCATGACCAGCGACGGAACGGATAGATGCGGGAAACCGAAAGCGAACAGCGCGGGCTGATCCACGCCTTTGTTCTCGATGGCAGCGGCGGGGCTCGCCAGATCGGCTATAGCGACCTGCCTGAGCTGCAGCTTGCGGCCAATGAGAGCATCTGGCTGCACTGGGATCGTGGCCAGCCCCAGGCGCAGGATTGGCTGCGCAGGCAAAGCGGGCTCAGTGGGTTCGCTTGCGATGTGCTGCTTGAGGAGAACACGCGCCCGCGCGTCTTGGCGCTGCCGCAGGAAGGGCTCTTGCTGTTCTTGCGGGGGGTGAATCTGAACCCCGATGCCGAGCCAGAAGACATGGTTTCCGTGCGCGTATTCGCCGATCAAAAGCGGGTCATTTCGCTTCGCCTTCGGCCGCTGCGCTCCACCGAAGTAGTGATTCGATTGCTGTTGGAAGGTAGGGGGCCGAAATCGACCTCTGAACTGCTGCTCTATCTGGCAGAGGCGATGACCGAGCGAGTCGATGATCTGGTCACTCAGCTGGCCGAGCGCATTGACGCCGTGGAAGAGCGGCTCGAGGGAGATGAGCAATACACCCTGGAACATGCTTCGATGCTTTCCTTGCGCCGGCAGGCCGCGAGCCTGCGGCGCTTCCTGCTGCCGCAGCGCGAGCTCTACGGCCAGATGACGCGTAATCAACCGAGCTGGTTTGCCGAGGATGACACGGAATACTGGAACGAGCTGAGTAACCGGCTCATCCGTTATCTGGAAGAACTTGAGATGGTCCGCGAGCGCGTGAATCTGGTGTTGGAGTCAGAGCATCGCAGGCTGAGCGAGCGGATGAACCGCACCATGTACTTGCTGGCTATAATTACCGGCTTTTTTCTGCCGCTCAGCTTCCTGACTGGGCTGCTGGGGATCAATGTGGGTGGTATTCCCGGGGCCGAGTTTTCCTACGGGTTCGTCGTTGCCTGCCTGCTCATCGGCGGCGTTGCGCTGTTGCAATGGTGGATACTGCGCCGCCTGCGTTGGGTGTGAATGTGACTCCCACCTAACCGTAAGCCGTCTAGATCACATACTTTAGCGAGGTTTGCATGCGCGATCCCTTCGAAGAATCCCTGCGCGATCTGCTCAACAAGCCCTCGGTTCATGATGACGACGCTTGTCTGGGCCGTGTGTTGAAAACGGCCAACCGGCAGGTTGGCGCCGGTGACCTGTTTGCACTGATCGGTCACTGGCTGCAGGCCTTGATGATCGCAGTCAACAGCGGCTCAGGTCATGTCGCTCCGGTTTCTCGCCGAGAAACACCTAACTGCTCGTTCGATAAGGCTGATTGATTATGGAATTCGATCCCTGGACCCAGAGTCTGTTGTCGGCGATGAGCTCCCTTTGGGCTTCCGTCGCCGCGTTCATTCCCCGATTGTTCGGCGCATTGGTCGTCGTCCTGCTTGGTTTCGTCGTCGCAAAGCTCCTCGACACCCTGCTTTCCAAAGTGCTTGCCAAGGTGGGCCTGGACCGGCTGATGGCGGGTACCGGTCTGACCAAGCTGCTGGGGCGGGCGGGGATCCGCATTCCGGTTTCCGCGCTGATCGGCAAGGTCGTGTACTGGTTTGTGCTGCTCATTTTTCTGGTTTCAGCTGCTGAATCGCTGGGGCTTGAGCGGGTGTCGGCAACGCTGGATATGCTGGCCCTCTACGTACCTAAAGTCTTTGGCGCGGCACTGATTCTGCTCGCAGGCGTGCTCTTGGCGCAGTTGCTCAGCGGCCTGGTGCGTGGCGCTGCCGAGAGTGTCGGGCTGGACTATGCCAACGGCCTGGCGCGGATGGCGCAGGGGCTCGTGATCATCATCAGCATCTCCGTTGCGATCGGACAGCTCGAGGTCAAGACCGAACTCCTCAACTATGTCATCGCCATCGTGCTGATCACCGTCGGCTTGGCAGTTGCGCTTGCGTTTGGACTCGGCAGTCGCGAGCTGGTATCGCAGATACTGGCTGGCATCTATGTGCGTGAGCTTTACGAGGTAGGGCAGCGCGTGCGCCTGGCGGATATCGAAGGACAGATCGAGGAAATCGGAACGGTCAAGACATTGCTACTGACCGACGACGGCGAACTGACCTCTGTCGCTAACAGAGTACTGCTCGAACAACGCGTCGGCAGCCGTTAGCCTTGCGATTCTGGTAAAGTACGTCGCCTTTTTTCCGGTTTCCTTAATGGTGGCCGTGCCCCCGACTGCCGGCTCGAAGCGTCTTGACTAAAACCCCATCGTCCATATCGCGCTACGACCCTCGCCAGCTCACCGACGAAGAGCTGGTGCAGCATGCTCATGTCGAACTATTTCATATAACGCGTGCATATGAAGAGCTTATGCGGCGATATCAGCGCACACTGTTCAATGTATGTGCGCGTTACTTGGGGAACGAGCGGGACGCCGACGATGTATGTCAGGAAGTTATGCTCAAGGTTTTATATGGGCTGAAAAACTTCGAGGGCAAATCGAAATTCAAGACGTGGCTATATAGCATCACTTATAACGAATGCATTACTCAATATCGTAAGGAGCGCCGCAAGCGGCGTTTGCTTGACGCACTCAGCCTCGACCCGCTTGAAGAGGCATCCGACGAGAAGGCGCCGAGAATCGAGGAGAAGACTGGGCTCGACCGGTGGCTTGTGCATGTGAATCCGATCGATCGAGAGATACTGGTGTTGCGTTTTGTTGCTGAACTTGAGTTTCAAGAAATCGCAGACATCATGCATATGGGTTTGAGTGCAACGAAGATGCGATACAAGCGTGCGCTCGATAAGCTGCGGGAAAAATTTTCCGATACTACTGAAACTTAATCCTGGAAACTTGTCTTATACCTTGCGAACAGCTTGGGCATACAGACAGCCGGTTTCCTTAGATTGTTCTGATTCTAACCACCAGATGGGGATTTACGGATGAAACTTAAAAACACCTTAGGCGTCGTTATCGGTTCGATGGTTGCCGCCACTTCTTTCAGCGCGCTGGCCCAAGGACAGGGCGCCGTAGAGGTGGAAGCGTTCGGTAAGCACTATTTCACCGATAGCTCGCGTGACGTGCAGCGTGACGGCGAGCTTTATGGCGCTGGCGCCAGCTACTTCCTTACCGACGACGTTTCCCTGGGTCTGTCCTACGGCGAATACCATGACCTGACCTCCAAGGATCCGGTCGGCGCCGATGGCAGCCACAAGAACATCAAGGGCAGCCTTACTTCTCTGGATGCTGCCTACCACTTCGGCGCGCCAGGCGTAGGCCTGCGTCCGTACGTCTCCGCTGGTGTGGCTCATCAGAGCATCGGCCAGGCGACTCGTGGCGGTCGTGACAGCAGCACCTTCGCTAATGTTGGTACCGGTCTCAAGTACTACTTCACCGAGAACTTCTTTGCCAAGGCCAGCGTCGACGGCATGTACAACATCGATGCAGACGAAGCTGAGTGGATGGCTGGTGTTGGTGTCGGTCTGAACTTCGGTGGTGGTGCTCGCGAGGTTGCAGCAGTCGAGCCGACTCCAGAGCCGGCTCCGGCTCCAATTGTCGACAACGAACCAGAGCCTGCTCCTGAGCTGGTCCGTGTCGAACTGGACGTCAAGTTCGATTTTGACAAGTCGCGCGTTCGTGAAGAAAGCTACAGCGACATCAAGAACCTTGCTGACTTCATGCAGCAGTACCCGCAGACCAACACCACTGTTGAAGGTCACACTGACTCCGTTGGTACTGACCAGTACAACCAGCGTCTGTCCGAGCGCCGTGCCGAAGCAGTGCGCAACGTTCTGGTCAACGAATACGGTGTTGAGGGTGGCCGCGTGAACTCCGCAGGTTACGGTGAGTCCCGTCCGGTTGCCGACAACGCCACTGAGGAAGGTCGTCAGATCAACCGTCGCGTTGAAGCAGAAGTGGAAGCTCAGGTTCAGTAATCTGAGTTAGCTACGCCTAGAAAAGCCCGGCTAGTCCGGGCTTTTCTTTGTCTGTGGGAAAAGACTATCTCTAGTGGCAATCCCTTTTTCCCGATGGCGTTTTTTCTGCGGCTGTGCTGCGCGGTGATGGCAGGTGTGGCCGGTGCGCATTGCTGTAGCAGCGTGCGTGTGCAGGCTTTGGTCGCCGCTCTGATTGGCGAAGGGGGCAGCGGCGATGGAGGCAATAAAAAACCCCGCCGAGGCGGGGTTTTTTTATTGCCTTACGGCGTCATCAGACTTCGACGACCTTGATCTTGGCCTTCTCCGCAGCGTCACGGAATTCGGCGATCTGGTCGAAAGACAGGTAGCGATAGATATCGGCAGCCATGCTGTCGATGTTCTTCGCGTATTCCATGTACTCCTCGACGGTCGGTAGCTTGCCGGTGATGGACGCTACTGCCGCCAGCTCTGCCGAAGCCAGGTAGACGTTAGTGGCGTCACCCAGACGATTCGGGAAGTTACGAGTGGAGGTAGAAACCACAGTGGAACCGGTTTGCACGCGAGCCTGGTTACCCATGCACAGCGAGCAGCCCGGCATTTCCATGCGCGCGCCAGCCTTGCCGTAGATGCCGTAATAGCCTTCCTCGGTCAGCTGATGAGCGTCCATCTTGGTCGGCGGAGCCAGCCACAGACGGGTCGGAATGCCACCCTTGACCTTGTCGAGCAGCTTGCCGGCAGCGCGGAAGTGGCCGATGTTGGTCATGCAGGAGCCGATGAAGACTTCGTCGATCTTCTCGCCAGCAACGGTGGACAGCAGGCGGGCATCGTCCGGGTCGTTCGGCGCGCAGAGCACGGGCTCTTTCACTTCGGCCAGGTCGATTTCGATCACTGCAGCGTATTCGGCGTCCTTATCTGCTTCCAGCAGCTTCGGATCGGCGACCCACGCTTCCATCGCTTGAGCGCGGCGCTCCAGGGTACGGGCATCACCGTAACCTTCGCTGATCATCCAGCGCAGCATGGTGATGTTGGACTTCAGGTACTCAGCGATCGAGTCTTCCGGCAGCTTGATGGTGCAGCCGGCAGCCGAACGCTCGGCGGAGGCGTCGGACAGCTCGAATGCCTGCTCCACGGTCAGCTGGTTGAGACCTTCGATCTCAAGAATGCGACCGGAGAAGATGTTCTTCTTGCCCTTCTTCTCGACAGTCAGCAGACCCTGCTGGATGGCGTAGTAGGGGATGGCATGAACCAGGTCACGTAGGGTGATGCCGGGCTGCATCTGACCCTTGAAGCGCACCAGTACGGATTCCGGCATGTCCAGCGGCATGACGCCAGTGGCGGCGGCGAAGGCGACCAGGCCGGAACCGGCCGGGAAGGAGATGCCGATCGGGAAGCGGGTGTGCGAGTCACCACCTGTACCAACGGTATCCGGCAGCAGCATGCGGTTCAGCCAGCTGTGGATGATGCCGTCGCCCGGACGCAGGGACACGCCGCTGCGGTTCATGATGAAGTCCGGCAGGGTGTGGTGGGTGTTGACGTCGATCGGCTTTGGATAGGCAGCGGTGTGGCAGAACGACTGCATGACCAGATCGGCGGAGAAGCCCAGGCAAGCCAGGTCCTTCAGCTCGTCGCGAGTCATCGGGCCAGTGGTGTCCTGCGAGCCGACGGTGGTCATCTTCGGTTCGCAGTAGGTGCCCGGACGAACGCCCTTGCCTTCCGGCAAGCCGCAGGCGCGACCGACCATCTTCTGCGCGAGGGTGAAACCTTTGCCACTGTCAGTCGGCGCTTCCGGCTTCTTGAACAGGGTGGACGGTGCCAGACCCAGCTCGGCGCGGGCCTTCTCGGTCAGGCCGCGGCCGATGATCAGCGGAATACGACCGCCAGCACGGACTTCGTCCAGCAGGACGTCGGTCTTCAGTTCGAAAGTGGTGACGACTTCATCGGTGCCGTGCTTGCAAACCTTGCCAGCGTATGGATAGACGTCGATCACGTCGCCCATGGCCAGGTTGCTGCAGTCGAATTCGATCGGCAGGGCACCGGCATCTTCCATGGTGTTGTAGAAGATCGGGGCGATCTTTGTGCCGAAGCAGAAGCCACCGGCGCGCTTGTTCGGCACGTTCGGGATGTCGTCACCGAAGAACCACAGCACGGAGTTGGTGGCCGACTTGCGCGAGGAGCCGGTACCGACCACGTCGCCGACATAAGCAACTGGGAAGCCCTTGGCTTTCAGTTCTTCCATCTGCTTGATTGGGCCGACCGAGCCCGGTACGTCCGGGTTGATGCCTTCACGGGCCATTTTCAGCATGGCCAGCGCGTGCAGCGGGATGTCAGGGCGCGACCAGGCGTCTGGAGCAGGCGACAGGTCGTCGGTGTTGGTTTCGCCAGTGACCTTGAATACGGACAGGGAAACTTTTTCGGCAACTGCCGGGCGGTTGGTGAACCACTCGCCTTCGGCCCAGGACTGCATCACAGCCTTGGCGTGCTCGTTACCGGCCTTGGCTTTTTCGGCCACGTCGTGGAAAGCGTCGAACATCAGCAGGGTGTGCTTCAGTTGCTCGGCGGCAACAGCGGCCAGTTCGGCGTTATCCAGCAGCTCGACCAGAGTGGCGATGTTGTAGCCGCCCTGCATGGTGCCCAGCAGTTCGACAGCGCGCTGCTTGCTCAGCAATGGCGAGGAGGTTTCACCTTTGGCCAGGGCGGACAGGAAGCCGGCCTTGACGTAGGCGGCTTCGTCGACGCCAGCGGGGACGCGGTTGGTGATCAGGTCAACGAGGAATTCTTCTTCGCCGGCTGGCGGATTCTTCAGCAGCTCAACCAGACCTGCGGTTTGCTCGGCGTTCAGCGGCTGGGGCACGACGCCCTGGGCGGCACGCTCTTCTACGTGTTTGCGATAGGCTTCAAGCACAGTTTTTACCCTCATCATTGGTCCCTTGGGTGTTTCGGGACGCGCATCCGGAAGCTGTTTTCAAAGTTTTACGCCGGGCGGGCGAGGCCGGATGGGCAGGGTGAAGATAAATCTGCGCATCCGGCACGCAGCCGGTTCAACTGTGCTCGTGACGCTTTGAAAACAGCTTCGTATGGAATGTGGCGCCAAAAACGGCGGGCCGATACTACTGGAAATGGCCCCAAAAGTTAAGTCGAGCGCCAGCGGCGGCCGCCGCCAAGGCTTCGTTAGCTTGCGTGAAAAGATTTCGCTCGGGCTCGCGGGGCCTGGGCTTGTGGCGGCGCAAGAGGGGTCCACGCTTTAAACAAGCGATGACCCTGGTAGGACAAAAGTCTAAGATGCTCGGCCCGCCATCAACCTGCTTCGGTCATGTCCTCACAGCGCATCAAAACCCCTTGCATTGGTCTGTGCTCGACGGTGTACGGCGATATCGTCTGCCGTGGGTGCAAGCGATTCCATCATGAGGTGGTTAACTGGAACGCCTACGGCGAAGAGGAAAAGCGGGCGGTATGGCGGCGTCTGGAAATCCTCCTGGCGCAGGTCATGACGGCCAAGCTCGAAGTGTTCGATGCTCAGCTGTTGCGCCAGCAGCTGGAGGCTCGGCAGATCCGCTTTGTAGTGGAGCAGTCTCCCTACTGCTGGGCCTATCAGTTGATCGCGCGCGGTGCGCGGCTGATTCAGCAGCTCGAAGCCTATGGCGTTGCTTTGCTACCCGAATTCCGTGATCGACCGCTGCCTGAACTGCGCGACGCGATCGATCAGGAGTTCTTCCTGCTTTCCGAGGCTCATTACGAGCGCTACATCGCGCCACGCTTTCTAGCGGAAGGTATCGACTTCAGGGTCTGATGAAGCCCGCGGGCCAGCGCTTTCGCTCGGAGCGGTCTGACTCAGTGGCGAACCAGGTCTTCGAGGTGATCGATGATGTCGTTGGGCTTGAGTACCAGGACATCGCTTTCCAGCGTGTCGAGCACCACCTCGGCAGTGTTACCCATCAGCGCGCCGGAGAATCCGGTCCTCGCCACCGTGCCGATCACTGTGACGACGGCCTTGAGCTGGTGGCAAACGCGCGGAATCAGCGCATCGGCAGGGCCTTCCTCGACATGTAGCTGAGCGTCAGGAATCTGAAACTCTTCCTGGAACTGCTTGCAGGCATCTCTATACCGAGCTTCGATGGTTTCCTTGAGTTGGAACGCCGGGTCGGCGGCGGAAAGCATCGCTGAAGGATGCGCACTGATGACGTGCAGCTTGCCGTCGGCGAGGCTGGCGATCTCGTAGCCGTGATTGATGATGGTCGCGTGCAGCGTGCGGTGTTCCAGATCGGCGTTGCCGACGTCCACCGCGGCGAGAATGTTTCCACCTGTCCATGGCTTGTCAGTTTTCACCATCAGCACCGGGCTGGGGCAATAACGCAGCAGCTTCCAGTCCTCGGGAGTGAGCAGGGCGCGCTTGAGGGGGTTGTCCGGCACGTGCTGCTTGACGACCAACCCGCAACCTTCGGCCTGCTGCACGTTGATGATGGTCTGATGGATGCTCTCGTGCCACGCCTGCTGGGTGGACACCTGATGGCCCTCGCTAGCCAGCTGTTCGCTCAGTGCGGTCAGGTGGGCACCGTGGTCGTGTTTGGTATCGCACACCAGCAGGTGCAGGCGGGACTGGCTGACACTTGCGATCAGTCGCGCACGTTTGAGTGCCAGCTCTTGCGGCTGGTTCGGGTCAATTACCACGAGGATGCAGCGAATGGCTTGCATGATCGGCTCCATTTCCAGATTCAGGTTGGTCAACTATAGACAAGCCTGCGATGCCGGCCGTGATGTATATCAAGCAAGGCTGGCTGCTCCGCGCGGCATTCGCAATAATGCCCGTCCGGTGTCCGGCGGTGCCATTTAACTGTCGGCTTATTAAGTTCCTGAATATGCAAGGCTAGACATGCTTCCTGATCTCAACGAATTCCTCGGTTGTGCCACACCCGCCGCATGGGTGGATGCAGCGTTGCAGAATCAGGATGTGATGCTCATCGATCATGGAAACTGCGAGAAGAAGGCGGCAGGTGCGGCGTTCCAGTTGATGTTTCGCTACGTTGACAAACCGGACCTGCAGAACAAGATGTCGCGCCTCGCCCGTGAGGAGCTGCGTCATTTCGAGCAGGTACTGGCAATCGTTCGCCGACGTGAGATCCAGCTGCGGAACGTTGGGTCGTCACGCTATGCAGCCGGCCTGCGTGAACTCGTACGCAATCATGAGCCGTACCGGCTGACTGATACGCTGGTGATCGGTGCCTTTATCGAGGCACGCTCCTGTGAGCGTTTCGCCATGTTGGTGCCGCATCTGGATGAGGAGCTGGGCAAGTTCTATCACGGGCTGCTCAAGTCGGAAGCGCGGCACTTTCAGGACTATCTCAAGCTGGCGTACCAATATGGCGATGCGGCCGATGTCGATGCGGCGATCATTCGGGTACGTGAACGCGAGCGCGAACTCATCGAAAGCCCGGACGCCGAGTTTCGCTTCCACAGCGGCGTGCCGCTGGCGGCTTAGTTCAGATCGAACGGGGCCTGTTGAAAGCCGCTCTCGTCGACCTGTAACGCCCAGCCTTGCTGGTCCCAGTCGCCGAGCACGATGCGCCGTGCCGGGCGGCCGTCGACTTCCAGTTCGTGTGTCGCGGGGCGATGGGTGTGGCCATGGATCAGGGTCCGCACGCCATGCTCGGCGAGTACTCGAGGGATCAGCTCCGGGGTGACATCGATGATGTCCGAAGCCTTCATGCGCGTCTGGACGCGACTTTCATTGCGCAGCTTGCGCGCGAGTTTTCGGCGAGTGGACAACGGCAGATGACGCAAGATGAACAGGCTGAGCGGATTGCGCAGCAAACGCCGTAGCCGCATGTAGCCTTCGTCGCGGGTGCACAGGCTGTCGCCATGCATCAGCAGGACGCGCTCACCGCCGAGCTCGACCACACTCGGGTCGCCCAGCAGCGTACAGCGCGCCGCGCGGCAGAAGCCCTTGCCCAGCATGAAGTCACGGTTGCCGTGCATCAGGTAAATGCGCGTACCGCGTTCGCTCAGGGCGCGTAACGCGTCGGCGATCGATTGCTGGAAGGGTGTCATGGCATCGTCGCCGATCCAGACCTCAAAAAAGTCGCCGAGTATGTACAGCGCTTCGGCCTGGCACGCGCGAGTGGCGAGAAAATGCAGGAACGCCCGGGTAATGTCCGGGCGTTCCATTTCCAGGTGCAGATCGGAGATCAGCAGGATCACTCGCGATTACTCGACGATTTCCGCTTTCTCGATCACCACGTCTTCCACTGGAACGTCTTGGTGACCGGATTTCATGGTGGTCGCCACGGCCTTGATCTTCTCGACCACGTCCATGCCTTCGGTCACCTCGCCGAACACGGCGTAACCCCAGCCCTGAACGGTTGGCGCGCTGTGGTCGAGGAAGTCATTGTCCTTCACGTTGATGAAGAATTGCGCGGAGGCAGAGTGCGGCTCCATGGTGCGGGCCATGGCCAGGGTGCCGGTCTTGTTCGACAGGCCGTTGTTGGCCTCGTTCTTGATAGGGGCGCGAGTCGGCTTCTGCTTCATGCCAGACTCGAAACCGCCGCCCTGGATCATGAAGTTGCTGATCACACGGTGGAAGATGGTGCCGTCGTAGTGACCGCTCTTCACGTATTCCTTGAAGTTGGCAGTGGTTTCCGGTGCCTTGTCTTCGAACAGGTTGACGGTGATGACGCCGTAGTTGGTGTGCAGTTTGATCATCGGGGAGAGATTCCGTTTTCGTGGGGCTGGCCAAGTGCGGGACAGGCCGCTGCAAGGGTCGTCGTACCGAATGCCGTCAGGCGCTGATGGCAGTGCCGCCTTGGGCGCATTGCTCTGTCAGGGGGTTGACGGGTCCGCTATGATAAGCGCTTTGATTTGGTCGGCCTACCCTGAGCCGCACTCGCTGATCGTTAAGGACATCATGAGCAAGCCCGAGACTCCCGCCGCTAGCAACTTTCTCCGTCCGATCGTCCAGGCCGACCTGGACTCCGGCAAGCACGCCAAGATCGTCACCCGCTTCCCGCCTGAGCCCAATGGCTATCTGCATATCGGCCACGCCAAATCGATCTGCCTGAATTTCGGCCTGGCGAAGGAGTTCGGTGGCGAGTGCAACCTGCGCTTCGATGACACCAACCCGGCCAAGGAAGACCAGGAGTACATCGACGCCATCAAGAGTGATGTCGAATGGCTGGGCTTTCAGTGGGCGGGCGAGGAGCGCTATGCCTCCAACTATTTCGATCAGCTGCACGAGTGGGCCATCCATCTGATCAAGGCGGGCAAGGCCTATGTATGTGATCTGACGCCTGAACAAGCGCGTGAGTATCGCGGCAGCCTGACCGAGCCCGGCAAGAACAGTCCGTTCCGCGAGCGGTCGGTGGAGGAAAACCTCGATCTCTTTGCGCGCATGAAAGCCGGTGAATTCCCGGATGGCGCCCGTGCGCTGCGGGCGAAGATCGACATGGCTTCGCCCAACATGAACCTGCGCGACCCGATCCTCTATCGCATTCGCCATGCGCACCATCACCAGACCGGCGACAAGTGGTGCATCTACCCCAGCTACGATTTCACCCATGGTCAGTCGGATGCCATCGAGGGCATCACGCATTCGATCTGTACATTGGAATTCGAGGATCACCGGCCGCTGTACGAGTGGTTCCTGGCCAACTTGCCGGTGCCGGCGCAGCCGCGTCAGTACGAATTCGCCCGCCTCAACCTGAACTACACCATCACCAGCAAGCGCAAGCTCAAGCAGCTGGTCGATGAGAAGCACGTGAACGGCTGGGACGATCCGAGGATGTCGACGCTTTCTGGCTTTCGTCGTCGCGGTTACACCCCGGCGTCGATCCGCAATTTCTGCGACATGATCGGTGTGAATCGCGCCGGTGGCGTCGTCGACATCGGCATGCTGGAGTTCGCCATCCGCGAAGATCTTGATGCCAATGCAGCCCGTGCGATGTGCGTGCTCAAGCCGCTCAAGGTGGTGATTACCAACTACCCGGAAGGCCAGGTCGAGAACCTCGAGCTACCGCGCCATCCCAAGCAGGATATGGGCGTGCGGGTGCTGCCATTCAGCCGGGAACTCTACATCGACGCCGGCGACTTCGAGGAAGTCCCTCCGGCTGGGTTCAAACGCTTGATTCCGGGCGGCGAAGTGCGCCTGCGCGGCAGCTACGTCATCCGTGCCGATGAAGCCGTGAAGGATGATCAGGGCAATATCGTCGAGCTGCGCTGTTCCTATGACGAGAACACCCTCGGCAAGAATCCGGAGGGGCGCAAGGTCAAGGGTGTCATCCACTGGGTGCCGGCCGCCGAGAGCGTCGAGTGCGAGGTGCGTCTGTACGATCGCCTGTTCCGGTCGGCCAATCCGGAAAAGGACGAGGAGGGCGGAAGCTTCCTCGACAACATCAATCTTGAGTCGCTGGTTGTGCTCAAGGGGTGCCGTGCCGAGCCGTCGCTGGCCAGTGCCGAACCTGAAGAGCGGTTCCAGTTTGAGCGCGAAGGCTATTTCTGCGCCGACATGAAGGACAGCAAGCCGGGCGCTCCCGTGTTCAACCGCACCGTCACGCTGCGTGACTCCTGGGGTCAATGATGGCGCTGTCGATCTACAACACGCTGACCAAGACCAAGGAAGCGTTCCGCCCGCTGGAAGGCAACAAGGTGCGCATGTACGTCTGTGGCATGACGGTCTATGACTTCTGCCACATCGGTCATGCACGGGTGATGGTCGCGTTCGACGTGGTCACCCGTTGGCTGCGCCACCGCGGCTACGACGTGACCTACGTGCGTAACATCACCGACATCGACGACAAGATCATCCGCCGTGCCAGCGAGAACGGCGAGCCGTTCCAGGCGCTGGTCGAGAGAATGATCGCCGCCATGCACGAGGACGAGACCCGCCTCAACGTACTGCGTCCGGATATCGAGCCACGTGCGACTGACCATATCGCCGGCATGCACACGATGATCCAGACGCTCATCGACAAGGGCTTCGCCTATGCGCCGGGCAATGGTGATGTCTATTACCGGGTCGGCAAGTTCGTCGGTTACGGCAAGCTGTCGCGGCGCAAGATCGAGGACCTGAAGATCGGCGCGCGCATCGAGGTCGATGAGGCCAAGGAAGATCCACTGGATTTCGTGCTGTGGAAGGGCGCCAAGCCAGGTGAACCGAGCTGGGATTCGCCCTGGGGTGCCGGTCGTCCGGGCTGGCATATCGAATGCTCGGTGATGTCGACCTGCTGCCTAGGCGAGACCTTCGACATTCATGGAGGTGGTCCGGACCTGGTGTTTCCGCACCATGAGAACGAGATTGCCCAAAGTGAAGCAGCCACTGGCAAGCAGTACGCCAATGCCTGGATGCACGCCGGCGCGGTGCGTGTCGATGGCGAGAAGATGTCCAAGAGTCTGGGCAACTTCTTCACCATTCGGGAAGTGCTGGAAAAGTACCATCCTGAGGTGGTGCGCTATCTGCTGGTTTCCAGCCACTATCGCAGCCCAATCAACTACTCCGAAGACAGCCTGCGCGAGGCCAAGGGCGCCCTGGAACGCTTCTACAACGGCCTCAAGGGCCTGCCTGAGGCGACGCCGGGCGGCGGCGACGAGTTCGTCGCGCGCTTCGGCGTGGCGATGGACGACGACTTCAATTCGCCGGAAGCCTGCGCGGTGCTGTTCGAGATGATCCGTGAGGTGAACCGTCTGCGTGAGTCTGATCTGGCCGCAGCTGCGGCGCTGGCTGCGCGCCTCAAGGAATTGGCTGGTGTATTGGGCGTGCTGCAGCTTGAGCCTGAAGCCTTCCTGCAGGCTGGTGCGGCGGGCAAGGTCGATGCCACCGAGGTCGAGGCGTTGATCGCTGCGCGCCTCACGGCTCGAGCTGAAAAGAACTGGGCCGAATCCGATCGTATCCGTGAACAGCTCACCGCGATGGGGGTGGTGCTGGAGGATGGCAAAGGCGGAACGACATGGCGTCTTGCTGAATAAAAGGGACGGCGTAATCAAAAACGGCACCGAAAGGTGCCGTTCTTGTTTCACTCGCAGTAGTTATCGATGCAGATGTTCGGCGGCGTGCAGTGTATTTTCCAGTAGGCAGGCTCGGGTCATCGGACCTACTCCACCCGGAACCGGAGTGATCCAGGCGGCGCGTTCGCTGGCTGGTCCGAATTCAACGTCGCCCAGCAGGCGCCCGTCAGCCTGGCGGTTGATGCCCACATCGATGACGATCGCCCCAGGCTTGATCCACTCTCCCTTTACCAGGCCGGTGATACCGGTCGCTACCACGACCAGATCAGCTCGGCGAACGTGCTCTTCGAGGTTGCGGGTGAAGCGATGGGTAACGGTGGTGGTACAGCCAGCCAAGAGCAGTTCCAGCGCCATTGGGCGACCGACAATGTTGGATGCGCCCACGACGACCGCATCCAGACCGTGCAGATCGACACCGGTGCTCTCCAGCAGCGTGATGATCCCCTTTGGCGTGCAGGGGCGTAGCAGCGGCATGCGTTGCGCGAGACGACCGACGTTATAGGGATGGAAGCCGTCCACATCCTTGTCCGGACGGATGCGCTCGAGCAATTGCGAGGCATCGAGGTGCTTTGGCAGCGGCAGTTGCACAAGGATGCCGTCGATGGAGGTGTCGTCGTTGAGCTGATCGATCAGCGCAAGAAGATCTTCCTGGCGAGTATCGCTCGGCAGGTCATGGGCCACGGAATTGAAGCCCACCTCCTCGCAATCCTTGCGCTTGTGCGCCACGTAAACCTGGGAGGCTGGGTCGCTGCCCACCAGAATTACGGCGAGGCCGGGAGCGCGAAGCCCTTGGGCGCGGCGTTCGGCAACACGACCGGAGATCTGTTGGCGAATGTTGGCAGCAATCGTTTTACCGTCGATCAGTTTTGCGGTCATGACGCTTGGTTAACCATTGGAGAGGACTTGGAAAGGGCGCGTATTCTCGCATGTCGCAGCGATGTGGCAAAGGCGAAGCAGCTACCGGCACCTGTAACTCCTTTATCTAACTGAAATTTTTTTGAATTTGCTGTTGACGAGTGTTTGGAGCCTCTATAACATTCGCCCCGCTTGTCGAGCACAGCCTGCTGCTGGGTAAGATGGCTTTCGAAGAGGGGTTACTTCTTCAATAGCCGGAGCTTCAAGTCTGCGCTCCGAACAGAATGCAGATAAAGCGCCCGTAGCTCAGCTGGATAGAGCATCCGCCTTCTAAGCGGATGGTCGCAGGTTCGAGTCCTGCCGGGTGCGCCATTTCGGGCTCTGGCACAAGCAAATGCAATATGGTGGGCGTAGCTCAGTTGGTAGAGCACAGGATTGTGGCTCCTGGTGTCGAGGGTTCGATCCCCTTCGTCCACCCCATATTCCAGAAAGCGCCAGGCATTGCCTGGCGTTTTCGTTTAAGCCCTGCTTGGCGGACGTGGTGAAATTGGTAGACACACCAGATTTAGGTTCTGGCGCCGCAAGGTGTGAGAGTTCGAGTCTCTCCGTCCGCACCATCTCATGATTTCGAAGCTTTGCAAGAAGAATCGAAAATCTCTAAAAGCCCCGTAACAGGGGCTTTTTTGTGTCTGCTGTTGTAACACGTGAGGCTACGCACGATGCCTTGCAGCGCAGACGGCGGAGGTTCATGTGTTCACCAGCAGAGGTTATGGTACTGATCATCCTCGCCGCCACAGGCGACTCAATCGATGCCATGCGGGGCGTTGTAGCTCAGGTGGTTCAGGCCAGTGGGCCTTCTTGCTTTCGCATTGCGCGATGCCGTTGGTACCGAGCCTCAGGCGCCAGCGCTGGGCCGATGGAAAATGCTCACCGGGATTGGTATGCAACAGCAGCAGGTTGTAGTCGTGCTGCTTCTCGATGGGGTGGGCTTGAACTGAACCTTTGCTGCCATCGCTGGCGGAATCATCTTCGTCGGCCGGGACAAACAATTTGTTGTGGCTCGCCTGGATCATCGCGCAAAGCTGTTCGCAATCCAGTGTGAGCCGCTCCCGAATCTCGTCGTGCTCCAATGCTGCGTTGTCCAGACTCAGCAGCACGCGATAGCAGATGATCTGCCGCTCCTCGTTGGTGGCCCATTTGCCGGAGTGTTCCCGAACCAGGGGCGGTAGATCGGCCAGCTTGCGATAGTCAAGCCAGACCCGTTGCTGCGCGAGCAACTTGCGGGTGTAGGGCATGAACAGGCGAATCTTCCAGCGCGGCTTGCCTTTGCGTAGTCTGCGGGTGATGGCGGTGATCATGTCGTCGCGCAGCAGATCACGGACGGCGTAGACCAGCGCTATCACAAGCAGAAGAGTGAGCGAGAGTTTCTCGCTAGCGTCGCGCGCATTGAACAGGAAGTAGGTGAAGAGCGACATGATCAGCATCGTCGACGCCGCCTTGACCAGCTTGTGAGTGCCGGCGCCCAACTGCGTAACCTTCGAACGCAGCAGTACTGGGTACTCCAGCAGCCGGTGATATAGAGCCATGCGGTTCCATATGCGTGTCGGGGTGCCGTGGAAGTCGCTCAGGTACTCGCGCTCCTTACGGTATCTGTGTTCCTGGTGCAGGAACTCCGCCACTGATTGCTTGAGTTCCTCGTCGAGGGCCGCGTAGCCCTCGAGGGTCATGCTTTCCAGCAAGAATTGCTCGGCATGCCACGAGAAATAGATGTCCATCTGGCGGAAGTAGCGCTGTTGGTTGCTCTGCTTCGGACTGGACTTGCGCAGGCGTTGCGCGAAGTTCTGGCTGAGCCGCAGGGCGCGCGCTACGGGCTCTGCCACAGCTTCGGACGTGAGCATCTGCTGGCGCAACCGCTCCATTGAAGCCTGGTACTGGAAGAACCAGGAGCCGTACATGATTTCGTAGTGCGGTGAGAGCAGCACGAAGGATTGGTCAGCCTTGCTGATGCGGTCCTTCGATGGCATGCCAAGCAGCCCGAAACTGTGCGTCAGGGTGGTAAAGAAAAACTGCTCTTCCGACAGGGTCCAGGCCGACAGGTTGCTCTCGTGCGGGGTGAACAGATACAGCTCGATCTTGTGCCGTCCAGGCTGCTTCAGCGTGCGGGTCAGCTGCAGGCGGAAATCACCTTTGCGCTTGAGCGAAAACACGGAACCCCCAAATGACAGTAAAACGCGGCCAGCTTACCAAGCTTTGCTAGCAGGTACGCGAGGCTGGCTTCTGCCTGAGCACGGCTCTGTCGGGAAGCCTTGCGCATAGCCCTTTTGCCTGTCCCAGGCTATGCAACAACGCGAGGATAACTGCTCGCCGCATTCGCAAGTTTGCTAGTCACCACAGCGCGCTCGCTGCGCTCCGGGCAACACGCTTGTCTGCCGCGGCTCACAGCAGCAGTCGAGCTACCTGCGGCTGACAAGGAAATGATCGATTGAAGCATCCAATTGTGTACCGGATGAAATTCATCCTATGATTGAAACATGGGATGAATCTGAAGGTGATCATATGTCGCTGCAGCACACCTCGCGCTCGTCACTTGTAGAACGGGTAATTGAGCAAATGCGGTCGCAGATCAATGCTGGCGAATGGACGCCGGGTATGCGAATTCCTACCGAAAGCCAGCTCAGCAACTCTTTAGGTGTTGGCAGAAATACCGTCAGAGAGGCAGTGCGAGCGCTGGTTCATACCGGGGTGCTGGAGGTCCGCCAGGGTGCGGGGACGTTCGTGCTCTCCAGTCGAGACCCGTCTGGATTACTCCAGCGCCTAGATCACGCCGCGCTGCATGACCAGCTCGAAGTCCGACGCGCGCTGGAGGTCGAAGCTGCGCGTCTGGCAGCGTCGCGGCGCACGGATGAGGACCTGCAAACGATACGTGACGCTCTCGGAGCGCGAGGGACCTGGACCGATGACGCCACACTTGAAGCGTTCGTCGAACGAGATGCCGATTTTCATCTGAGCATCGTCCGCGCCAGCCACAACGCCACGCTGCTGGAAATGTATCAGTTCTTCTGGGCGGGTCTGCAGAACACCATTGCCAAGACGGAGGGCGAGCAGCAGCTCCCGGAACCCACCTATGCAGCACACGCAGCTGTCTATGACGCCATAGCCCGCGGTTGTCCCGAGCAGGCTGCCATAGCGGCCAGCGAGCTGTTGACTCCGGCGCTCGAAACGCTGGCCAGTACGCTGGAAACCGATTCTCGAAACGCGGACACAAGGGAGTAGAACTTTCATGGATCATTCGATTACGACGTGGGCAATTCTGCTGGTTGCCGCTTTTCTTGGCGGCGGGCTGAACGCCATTGCCGGTGGCGGTAGTTTTTTCACGTTCCCGGCATTGGTTTACGCCGGCGTGCCTGCTGTGGCGGCCAATGCCTCAGGCACGCTCGCGCTTCTACCTGGCTATTTTGCAAGTACCTGGGGCTATCGAGAGGACCTGCGCCCGCCAGCAACGCTGTCGATGGGGACGCTCGTTGCCATCAGCCTCGGCGGCGGTGCAGTAGGGGCGGGGTTGCTGCTGACCACGCCCGATGACGTATTCCGTGCGATCGTGCCTTGGCTATTGCTTATCGCGACGCTGCTGTTCGCCTTCGGGCCCTGGTTATTGCGCAGGTTCAAGCGCGATTCGACCGAAAATGAGGCGAATGCACTGGTGCAGGGTTTCACTCTGGCTGTTGTCAGCGTATACGGCGGCTACTTCAATGGCGGTCTGGGCATCGTGCTACTCGCTGCATTCAGCTTGCTCGGCCATCGAGACATCAACTCGATGCAGGGGCTCAAGAATCTGGTTTCGTCTGTACTGACCGCGATCGCCGTGTCTGTATATGCATTCGGCGGTGCGATCCTGTGGCGCGAAGCGCTGGTGATGATGCTGGCGGCGACTGTCGGCGGCTATGTCATGGCACGCGTCGGTCGCCGGCTCCCTTCGAGCTTCGTTCGGGCGGTCGTGATCATCACCGGTGCCGTGATGACGGTGCTTTTTTTCCGCGCCTGATACCGGCTTCCTCCATAGGGACCGATTCCGCCTTCTCGCCAATCACTGCTTTCGCTTAAACTTGATGAGAATTGTTATCTTTAAGCGATGGGTGCATCCACCCAACAGGGAGTGGCAATGGGCGGATACCTGGCTGATGTGCTGGTTATAGAAGACGATCAGGTTCTCAGCGCTCAACTCGGCGATCTGTTACGCCTGCAGGGATATGCAGTGCGCTCCAGCTTGCTCGGCGAAAGCGGGCTGGCTATGGCGTTGGCCAATGCACCGGACCTGGTGCTGCTGGATGTGATGCTGCCGGACATCAATGGGCTTTCTGTACTGCGCCGGCTGCGCGAGCAACAACAGACACCGGTGATCATGCTCACCGCATGCGGAGCAGAGGAAGAACGGATTCGCGGACTGCGCCACGGCGCGGATGACTATCTGTCCAAACCATTCAACCTGACCGAACTACAGCTGCGCATCGACGCGATCTTGCGGCGAACTCGCAGCATGGAACATCGCGTACCGTCGCCATCGACGCTTCAGGTCGATTCACTTGTTCTCGAACGATGCGGTCTACATGCACGCGCCGGCTCGTATGACCTCTCGCTGACGCCCTTGCAGTTTCGGCTGCTTTGGCAGTTCTTGCTTCAGCGTGGGGAGGTGCTCAGCAAACCTTATCTCTACCGTGTGGTTCTGGAGCGTGAGTACAGCGGTTATGACCGCAGCCTCGATATGCACGTCAGCCGGATACGGCGACGTTTGAGCGAGGCAGGCGTGGCAGCCGACCGACTGCAAACGCTCCACGGTCGTGGCTACTGTTTCCAATGAATCGGCGCCTGTTCTGGAAACTCTGCCTAGGCGTGGCGCTGGGTAGCGTAGCGTTGTTCTGGGTCATCGCACGGCTTAGTGGTCAGGCCGAAGAACAGATGAGTTTCATTGACGCCGACCATCAGCGCACCCTGCGTCAGTACGCACTGCAGGCCGAAGAGCTGTATCGCACTGGCGATGAGCGGGCGCTGCGGGACTGGCTGCGCAGTGTGCAGCGCCAGGAGCAAACTTGGGCAGCGGTAGTCCAGCCGCAGCTGCAAGCCTTGGCCGGCAGTGAGTTGTCCAAGCGCTTCCTCAGTGAGTTTAGTCTCGGGCGGGACCCGTCCTGGAAGATCCACCTCTACTTTCAGGACAACCCGATCATGGACGTGCCGTTCGCCGATGGACAGCGGCATTTTCTGATTCAGCTGCCGCAGCGAATGCGGCCCGGGCATTACTGGTACCCCGCGCGGCTGTTGCTCGAGCTGGTTCTGCCGCTGATCCTCTTGGTGATTGGCTGCCTCTTGCTGTATCGCCATCTGATGCGACCGCTGAATCGACTCCAACAAGCAACCCGTCGCTTCAGCGAAGGGGATTATGAAGCTCGGGCCGGAGTGTTGCTGGGCTCGCGGCGCGATGAGCTGGCGGGCCTGGCCGAGACGTTCGACTCGATGGCTGAGCGTATCGGAGGCTTGATCATTGATCAGCGCCAGCGTTTGGCCGAGATGTCCCACGAACTACGTACGCCGCTGGCCCGTATCGAGATGGCGGTGAGCCTGGCTGAGCAGGGCGGAGCGCCAACCATCCTGCTACGGCGTATCCGCCAGGACTGTACCGCGATGCGTGCGCTGGTCGAGGATTCACTGACGTTGAGCTGGCTCGAGACCGAGCGCCCGAGGCTGCGCGACGAGACGCTGGATCTCACCGATCTGCTCGACAGCATTATCGACGACGCACGTTTCGAATTTCCGGATCGCCACATCGATACGCAACTTCCAGTAGAGGCTGAACTAACTGGCAGTTGCCACCGCGCACTTGGCCAAGCGATCGAGAACATCGTACGCAACGCTCTTGAGCACACGCCACCCGACGGCAAGGTGAGCATTCATCTGAACTGCGATCCACAGACGTACCTTCTTGAGGTCATCGACGAAGGGCCTGGGGTGCCAGAGCAATGGTTAGAGCGCATTTTCCAGCCATTTGAGCGTTTGAGTTCAGATCGAGCGGGATTCGGTCTTGGGCTGGCTCTAGCGCAGCGCCAGGTCTTCGCCATCGGCGGCTGCCTGACTGCGCGCAATAATGAGCAAGGAGGGCTTTGCATGACTATCCGGTTGCCACGCGAGGTCTCCGCCGCGTAACAGTTGTAAAAGTGATACAGAAGGCCGACCCTTCCGGTGACAATCATTAATACGAAACGTTCGCATTAATGATCGAGGTTCACCAATGCAACACTGTCCATGCCAGCGGTCTTTACTTGGCTCCTTATCGTTCGCTGCGCTGTTGAGCGCTTTGCCCTGCCAGGCTCAATCCAGCGATCCCCTTGAGCTCGGCGGTGTCGAAGTGACGGCGCGCCATGTTCAAGAGGACAGCGTTGAGGCCGAACAACTTCAGCATTTTCAGGCGGCTGATCTTCAGGATGTGTTCGAGTCCAGCCCCGAGGTCTCGGTTGGCGGCGGTCCCGGAGTCGCGCAGAAGCTCTATTTGCGTGGCTTCGAGGACACGCTGCTCAATATCACGATCGATGGTGCCAGCCAGCCGGGTCAGACGTTCCACCACACCGGTCGCATTGGTATCGAACCGGAACTGCTAAAGCGTGCTGAGGTGCAGGCGGGAACGGGTGACGCGACTTCCGGGCCAGGGGCGCTGGGCGGTTCGATTCGATTCGTCACCAAGGACCCC
Source organism: Stutzerimonas kunmingensis (assembly GCF_002929225.1). Taxonomy (GTDB): domain Bacteria; phylum Pseudomonadota; class Gammaproteobacteria; order Pseudomonadales; family Pseudomonadaceae; genus Stutzerimonas. Next base: position 363,451 of record NZ_PISM01000014.1, read on the forward strand.
GATGACCTGTTGCGGGAGGGCGAACAGGTAGGCGCGCTTATCAAGGGTGGCTATTTCAGCAGGGCTGAAGGATACAAAACCAGTTCGAGTCTTTACGGCCGCTTCAACGAAAACTGGTCTGCATTGGCCGTGGCGACCTATCAAGACCAGAACGATTACGAAGATGGAAACGGGCGCGATGTGCTGGGCACGGGCGCGCGTCAACAACTAGGTTTCGCCAAGCTGGTCGGCCGGCTGACCGATGAGCAGACGCTGCGCCTGTCCTACGAGAAGCGCACCGATGAAGGCGAACGCGCCCAGCGACCTCAATGGATCCCGAGCAGCTTCAATCCGCTCTTTCCTTTGGAAACAGAGCGTGAAACCTGGACGTTGAAGTACGGCTGGAACCCGCTAAGCGAACTGGTTGATCTTGAGGTGACTACCTACCACACGTCCACAGAACTGCAGCAGGATGGCCGCTGGGGTCTGTATATCGGCGATACCGCTAGCGCAGGGTTGGATGTGCGCAATACCAGCGAATTCGGTGCTCATAGTCTGACGTATGGGATTGACTACCGAGACGACAAAACCAGTCTAGGCCCTGCCGGCGATCGCGATCTGGATCAGGAGGAGGGCAGTGTGCTCGGTTTCTACGTCCAGGATAGTTATCGGCTGACCGAGAGGCTGCTGTTGGGCATGGGTGTTCGTTACGATCGATACCGCCTTGATGATCGCGACGGGCAGGACTTCGCCGACGCAGGCTTCAGCCCAAATCTGAGCCTTCGCTACCAAGTAACTCCGCAACTTGCGTTGCTCGCTGGTCACTCCCAAGCGCTTCGCGGCGTGCAAGTCCGCGATGCGTTCAAGCTTGACGCGGCTGCCAACGAGGCGGATCTCGATGCCGAAAAAGCGCGCACCAACGAGCTGGGATTCGAATTCCGAGAGGGCGGTTTGGAGCTGTCCGGCAAGATCTACGATACGCGGATCCGCGATGCGATCTACGATCCCAGCGGCCGGCCCAATCTCTATGTGAACGGCGGGACGCTGAAAAGCCGCGGCGTTCTGCTACAAAGCGCTTATCACTGGCAGCAGCTGAGCGTTGGGCTGAGCTTCCACCATAACGATATCGAGCTGGATGGCGATGACCTGAACGTTTACGAACACAACGGTCTCGGTACCACACTAGGCGATACGTGGATTGGCTTCGCTGATTACCGGGTTGGTGACAGGTTGAATTTGGGCTGGCAGGGCCGTTTCGTTCAGGCGGTGGATTCACTGCACACCGGTGTCGGCACTCTGAACAAACCAGGGTATGGCGTGCACGACCTTTATGCGCAATGGGCGGCTTTGCCCGATGAACGTCTTGTCCTGAACCTGACGCTGAAAAACGTCTTTGACAAGCAGTATCTGGACCACGCCAGTAACGAAGATTTTGAGCGTATCCCAGGCTACGAAGGTGTGCGTGGCAGTTACGAGTCTGGCCGCGAGCTGCGCCTCGGTGTGGCTCTGCGAATCTGATGATCTCTGATCAGGGCGGGCCTGAGGTCGCTCACCTGACTGTATGACCCGAAGAGCGTTTTTCGGGTCACCAGACGTATCGATGCACTCAGGGCTGTCAGCTCAGAACCAGGCGGACGTCGATGTTCCCGCGAGTTGCATTGGAGTACGGGCAAACCTGATGTGCAGCGTCGATCAGGCTTTGGGCCAGCTCCCGGTCAAGGCCTGGCAGGCTGATCTGCAGCTCGACCTCGAGGCCGAACCCGCCAGGGATCTGGCCGATACCGACGTTGGCGGTAACCGCGGTGTCGGCCGGCAACGTTTGCTTCTGCTGGCCAGCGACGAACTTCAGGGCGCCAATGAAGCACGCCGAATACCCGGCCGCAAACAGCTGTTCCGGGTTCGTTGCGTCGCCTCCCTGACCGCCCAGCTCGCGAGGAGTGCTCAACTTGACGTCAAGGTTGCTGTCCGACGAAACGGCTCGCCCATCGCGCCCTCCGGTTGCCGCAACGGTTGCTATGTAGAGAGGCTGAATGGGTTGCATGATTTTCTCCTTAGCGTAATGGAATTTATTTTGCGCGCTAACCAAATGCCGTGAGGAAGGTAGTCAGGATTTACTTTGCGCGCAAGGTTTTTCGCCATTCGGCCATTCCGCCGCTGGCACAGCAGCGAGCATCGTCGGGCCGCTAGGAGGGATTAGGCGAGTTTTTGCAGTGCGGTGCGCAGGGCGATGATTTGCGTCTTTAGCGCTGCCACCGTTTCCGCGGTCTGCCCGCTGGCGCTGAGGATACTGGCCGGAAAGCATTCGGCTTCAGCCTGTAATGCTCGACCCTGCTCGGTCAGACGCAGTTCCACTACCCGTTCGTCATCGCTGCGGCGAGTGCGAGTGATGAAGCCTTCAGCCTCAAGCCGTTTCAGTAGCGGTGTGAGCGAGCCCGGATCGGTCAGCAGGCGCGCGCTGATGTCACCTACGGTGATTGCATCGCCTTCCCATAACACCAACATCGCCAGGTACTGCGGATAGGTTAGGCCGATCCGTCGAAGCATCGGCTTGTAGACCTTGGTCATCAGCAACGAGGTCGAATGCAAAGCGAAGCAGAGTTGGTTGTCCAGCTGCAGGGCCGGACAGGAGCGGGGCTTGGTCATGATCGGAATAGTCGGGAAAGGTGGCATAACGTTATCGCCCAAACCTCTGGCGCGCAAATGTAGCGAAATCACGCCTGTTAGCCGTAATAGCGGAGCTGTAGGATCGCCTGTCAAAACGAGCTCATTTCGCCTTAAAGAGAGAGAAGCGGGAGCTTATAAATAGCGGCTCATTTCAATGAAAATTAGATTAGCGGTTACGTGCGTATTGTTTTTTGTCGCGCAATTGAACACTTACAGAAAACGTTTTGATATCTCAGCGGGCGTCTGTTGGATATGGACTAGCGCTATCCCATTAAAAATAGCTGACGATTGTAGCCCGGTATCTATCCGGCTGCTCTCTTTATCGACGGTAGAGGACGACCTCTGACCGCCTGTCGGCAGCCTCGTCGCCAAGACTCAAGCACATTCCAATGCTGGTATTAATTCCGCGCCGTATGCGCTGGCTGCCATGCCTGCGCCAAGCTTGACTCGAATCAATTCTTTCCCTATCTGGGATTAATACCAGATCAATTATTCTGCGCTTTTAATAAGCTTCTTTTGAATTGATAGGGTGCGCCGCAACTTTTTACTCCGACGGATAGTTTTCTCGTGACTAAACTGATGGTCGAGATCAACTCGATGTTAAGAGGGCCAGGCATGCGCCATTGTTCTAGAGTTCTGCTGCTCGTGTTACTGGTTTTACCAAGTGTCCTTTGGGCGCAAGCGAAATCCAGTAGCGATGTAAGTTACCGCCCAGATGTCACGATTACACTTAGGACCGACATCGCAGATGGAAAACTCGTCTATGTCAGTGAGTCCGGCCCGACGCGTGGCGAAGTGAATCCCGAATTGCGAGTGCCCGAAGGTGCGGTGGTTCAGATCAATCTGATCAATGGCGACGGCGCAGTGCATGATATCGCCATACCTGAATTCGACGCTGCGTCCAGCGAAATTTCCGGCAAAGGCGCGGCGACCGGAATCGTGTTTCGTGCGACCAAAAGCGGGACGTTCGAGTACTACTGCACACTGCCTGGCCACAAGGCTGCGGGAATGGTCGGCAAGCTGATTGTGGGCGATGGACCGGCGGCGGTCGTCGAACAAGGCAAGGATTTGTCCAAGGATCCGATGCAGGTAGGTGAGCCGGTTGGTGACCGTGAACCGAAGAGCATTACCCTTGACCTTCGCACTACCGAGGAGGAGGGCCGCCTCGCCGACGGGAGTACCTACAAATTCTGGACGTTCGACGGCACGGTGCCCGGCCCCATGGTGCGGATACGCGAGGGCGATACCGTCACCCTTAATCTCAGTAACGAGCCTGACAGCGCCCATATCCATTCCATTGATCTGCACGCCGTGACCGGCCCGGGTGGTGGTGCGGCGGTTACCCAGGTGGCACCGGGGCAAACACGCTCCTTCACCTTCAAGGCATTGCAGCCGGGGCTATACGTCTATCACTGCGCTACGCCGATGGTTGCTCAGCACATCAGTAACGGCATGTACGGACTGATTCTGGTCGAGCCGGAGGGCGGACTGCCGAAGGTCGATCACGAGTTCTATGTAATGCAGGGTGAGCTGTACACCGCCAGCCCCAGGGGGGCGCGCGGTCTGCATGAGTTCTCGCTGGACATGCTGCTGGGTGAAACGCCGCAACACATGATGTTCAACGGCGCGACCGATGCGCTGACCAAGACTCACAAGATGGAAGTCAACGCAGGCGACAGCGTGCGCATCTTCTTCGGAGTCGGTGGCCCCAACCTGATCTCCAGCTTTCACGTGATCGGTGAAATCTTCGACAAGGTCTTCGACCAGGCTTCGCTGACCAGCCCGCCGCTGACGGATGTGCAGACGACCCTCGTGCCTGCCGGCGGAGCGACCATGGTCGAATTCGTCGCGGATTACCCGGGCAGATACATCCTCGTTGATCACGCCCTGTCGCGCGCCGAGAAAGGCCTGAGCGGTGTGCTGACGGTGAAGGGCGACGCGGATTCCTCGATCTTCTCCAGCCCCGAACCGATCGATCCGCATTCCGGGCACTGAGCGCGGTTTGCTTATACGGCAGCTAACGCTGCGAAGGAGAAAGCATGCAGGCTCGAAAGCTCTACGGCCCGTTGAAGATCCTGAGTGTGGTCGTGCTGGCGCTGATGTTCGGCGCGATGCTCTATGCATTCACGATGACGCTCATTCACTGGACAGGCATCAATGTCTGAGGGCACGCCATGAACAACCGTCAAGCGAGGCTCTTCGCGATTGCTGCAACCGGTGTGGCGACGCTCGTGTTCATCGGGCTGACGGTGGATAGCCACCGGCAGTTTCCCAAGCTGACCAATGCCGACAGCATCACGGCGGAGGTCAAGCACGGGATGGATGTCTGGCACAAATACAACTGCATCAACTGCCACACGCTGTTCGGCGAGGGCGCGTACTACGCGCCCGATCTGACGAAGATCACCCAGCATCGCGGCGAGCCGTATCTGAAGGCTTATATGCGCGATCCCTCGAAGTTCTACGACGAGAAGATCCATCGGCGTCTGATGCCGAAACAGGACCTGGCCGAAGACGAAATCAGTGACCTGATCGCCTTTCTCGACTGGGTCAGCAAGGTGGACAACCAGGGCTGGCCGCCGCGACCGATCCTGGTGACCGGCAGTTTCGTGCCGGGTGCAGACACACTGAAGGCTGGCGGCGAGCAGCGCAGTGATTTGCCGCCTGGTGCCCGGCCGGTGGATGCCGGGGATGACGAGCGTGCGCTGGGTGAGCAGGTTTTCCGAGGCGCAGTGCCTGCCTGCAATGCCTGCCACTCCACCGCCCCCGGCGCTGATATGGCTGGCCCCACGCTCGCCGGTATTGCAACTCGGGCGGCGGCTATCGTCGCGGCGCCCGACTACCAAGGGCAGGCGCAGGATGCGCGCGGCTATATCCGCGAGTCGATCGTGTCACCCAGCGCGCACATCGTTCCCGGCGCGATGTATTCGGCAGACGGCACCTCGTTCATGCCGACCGGTTACGACGGCAGCCTGACGGATGAGCAGATCGATCAGCTGACGGCCTATCTCGAAACGCTCAAGTGACACGACGGCCAAGCCGACCCACGTTCGCTTCAAGGGGAAACTACGATGCGCTATCAGTCCCAATCGGTCGCCTACTGGTACTTCGCGGTCGCGATGGTGTTGTTCGGCCTGCAGCTGGTGTTCGGCCTGCTCTCGGCAACCAAGTACATCGGGCCGGACCCGCTGTTGTATATCCTGCCTTTCGACGTGACCAAGGTGATTCACACCAACCTGCTGATCGTCTGGGTACTGACTGGCTTCATGGGGGCGACCTACTGGATGATTCCGGAAGAGTCGCGCGCCGAGCTGCATAGCACCAAGCTGGCCTATGTACAGCTGGTGCTTTGGACGCTGATGGGCGTCACGGCGATCATCGGCTACCTGTTCCGCTACGGCACCGGCAACAAGCTGCTCGAGCAGCCGTTGCCGCACAAGATCGTCATCGTCATCTGCATGCTGATCTTCCTCTACAACATCGGCATGACGATCCGCAAAGCGGGGCGTTTCACCACGACCGAAGCAGTGTTGATGATCGGCTTTGTCAGTGCCGCACTCCTGTACTTGCCTGCGTTGCTGCATTACGAGAACTACACGGTTTCCATTTTCTATCGCTGGTGGACGATTCATCTATGGGTCGAAGGCGTCTGGATGATGATCATGGGCGGCTTCCTGGCCTACCTGCTGATCCGCTTGTCCGGTGCGGATCGGGAAGTCATGGAGAAATGGCTGTATGTGATCGTCGGCTTGGTGTTTCTCGCCGGCATCCTCGGCACGGCGCACCACTATTACTGGGTCGGCGTACCCACTTACTGGCTGCCCATTGGCGGGTTTTTCAGCGCGCTTGAGCCGCTCGCGCTCGTTGGCATGGCCGCCTATGCCTACGGCGCCATGCGCCGCTCGGGGCTGGCGCACCCGAATACGCTGGCGTTGCACTGGACGATCGGCAGTGCGCTGTTCTCCCTGTTCGGTGCCGGGCTACTGGGCTTGGCTCATACCTGGCCGAGCGTCAACAAGTGGACCCATGGCACGTTAATCACCGCGATGCACGGCCATGCTGCGTTCTACGGTGCCTACGCAATGATCGTCATGGCGATGATCAGCTATGCCTTGCCATCGCTGACTGCCGGACGACGGGAGCAGGGCACGGCGCTGGGCTACTGGGCATTCTGGCTGCAAATCACCGGCATGTTCGGCATGACGCTGTCGTTTGCCACCGCAGGTATTGCGCAGGTCTATCTGGAGCGAATCATGGGCATGGGCTATCTGGATGCACAGCTGAAGATTCAGATCCATTTCGTGATGCTCATTGCCACCGCGTCGCTGTTCACCGTGGGCGTTGCCCTGTTCATCTACGACTTCTTCCGCTACACGCCACGCTTCGTCCTGGATGATACGGAGCCGGTGCTTGCGGAGAGGGAGGTACACCCGACGTGACGTTGCCCGAATACCCGCCACTGGCGAAAGCAAGTGAGGGGGAGCCGTTCTACGTACCGTGCGGCAATGAAGTCGCGATGTTCGAGCGCTGCCATGCGCGTGGCTTGGCAGTCATGCTCAAAGGGCCGACCGGCTGTGGCAAGACCCGCTTCGTCGAACATATGGCCTGGAAACTGGACCGGCCGCTGATCACGGTGGCTTGCCACGATGATCTGTCGGCCAGCGACCTGATCGGGCGTTTCCTTATTCGCCATGACGGTACCGTCTGGCAGGATGGCCCTCTCACCCGCGCCGTGCGTGAGGGGGCCATCTGCTATCTGGATGAAGTCGTCGAGGCGCGCCAGGACACCGTGGTCGTCTTGCATGCATTGACCGATCACCGGCGCCTGCTGCCAATCGACAAGACCGGTGAGTTGCTGATGGCTGCGCCGGGCTTCCAGTTGGTGATCTCCTACAACCCGGGCTACCAGCGCATGCTCAAGGATCTCAAACCGAGCACACGCCAGCGCTTCGTGGCCATGGATCTGGATTTCCCGGGCGAAGATGCGGAGGCGAAGATCGTCGAGCGCGAGAGTGGTGTCGACGCACCGACTTCGCGTGCCCTGGTCACGCTGGCCCGCAGGCTGCGAGCGCTGCGGGACCGCGGCCTGGCCGAGGTGCCGAGTACTCGTCTCTTGATCGCCGCGGGTGCACTCTGCGTCGATGGCATACCCGTTCGGGAAGCGTGCCTGGCGGCAATCGTCTCGCCACTTTCGGACGACGAAGCCCTGGTCGGAGCGATGCGCGATCTGGTCGACGGAACCTTCATCTAGACCATGGCCGAAGCCGAGGAGGTTCTTACCGACGCTGCGCGGCATGCCACGGTCTTCGCCCAGCGCCTCTGGCGTCGCTACAGTCCTGCGCCGGACGCACCGGCAAGTCTATCGCTGAGCGAGGTGGCGGAGCGTCTGGAACTGCTGCTGTCGGCGGTGTTCGGCAACAGCTATCGGCTGCGCATCGCCCAGCCGCCGGCGCGACCGACCTTGCTGGGCAACTGGTTCGGCCGCACGCCCAGGCCGCAGCGATTGGCGGCAGTACCGGCAACCGATGGCACAAGCATCTGGCTTCCTCGCTCGTTGGATATCCCTGATCGAGCACTGGCGGCGAATCTCTACAAAGTGATGGCCTTGCAGCAGGCAATGCGCATCCGCCGCGGTAGTGCACTGAGCCTCTGGCGCAGCCTCCCGCCACTTGCCGGGGCGCTGTACCACCTACTTGAAGTCCAAGCGGCCGAGCGTGAACTGCTGGAGGAAATGCCAGGGTTTGCTGAATCGGTGCGGGCATTGCGGGCCTGCGCATTCACGCGTCGTCCACCGCTGAGTGCATTCGGTTCGGCACGACGCCCCCTGGAGGCTCGCGTGCGTGCATTGCTGGTTGGCGAAGCTGATGGTGTTCCGCAGTCACCTACGCCTGAAGCGTCGTGCGAGCTGGCCGTGCGATTGTTGGCTGAATGGGGGCTGGAACCTGCCTCTGGAGGACGCATCGGTCAGGAGCCGCTCTTCGCAGACTGGTGGACCGGCATGCTGTTGGCACCTTCGACGCACCATCAACACTCCGCCGGTGCTCAGAGTCCGTTCGACCCCACTCAGGCAGCGCCGCAGAGCGTGCGCCTCGAACGACGCCCCGACATTCGCCAGGCGAGCCCCGATGAGGATGAATCGGAGGAAAGCGGACCGCTGATGATCCAGCTGGACGAGCCACATCCCCACGCTGAGGACCCGATGGGCTTGCAGCGGCCCATCGATCGGGACGATGCGGATGCGGAGCTGTTCGGTGAAATGCTCGGCGATCTTCCTCAGGCGCGTTTGGTGGCGTCACCAGGGCGACCCAAAGAGGTGTTGCTGGCTGATGATCCTCCGGATGCCTCTGCTATCGCGCTTGCGCCCGGCGTTTCGGTTCTGCAGCGAGGCATCGCCTATCCCGAATGGGACTACCGCAGGCAGCATTACCGCGAGCAGAACGCCCTCGTGCAGGTACGCACGGCCCCGCCGGGTAATCCAGTCTGGGTAGCGGAAACGCTCGAGTCCCATCAGGGATTGCTCGAGGGGATTCGCCGCCGCTTCGAATTGCTGCGCACCCATCGGGCCTGGTTGCGCGGTCAGGTCGATGGCGATGAGCTGGACCTGGATGCCTATGTGGATGCGGTTGCGAATCTGCGGGCTGGCAGCGGGCTGACCGATCGTCTGTACCGCACGCAGCGTTGCGCGGAGCGGAACCTTGCCATCCTGCTGCTCATCGATGTCAGCGGATCGACGGACAGCTGGATATCCCAGGGGCGACGCGTGATAGACGTCGAGCGCGAAGCCTTGTTGCTGGTCAGCATCGCGCTGCAGAGCCTGGGTGCGCCCTACGCGATCCAGGCATTTTCAGGGCAGGGCAGGGAAGCGGTGGTGGTCCGCGATATCAAGACCTTCGAGGAGGCTTATGGCCAGGAGGTGGCGCTACGCATCGCCTCCCTGGAGCCGGAGCATTACACCCGCTGCGGTGCGGCTATCCGTCACGCGAGTGCCAATCTCATGCACCAACCGGCGGCCCGTCGGCTGCTGCTGGTGTTGTCCGATGGAAAGCCTAGCGACAACGATGACTACGAAGGGCGATACGGAGTCGAGGACACCCGCCAGGCGGTTCTGGAAGCCGTGCTGCAAGGTATATCGCCGTTCTGCCTGACCATCGACCGGCAGGCCAGCGCCTACCTGCCGCGCATATTTGGCGCAACCCGTTATGCACTGTTACCACGCCCTGAGCTCCTGCCTACCGTTCTACTCGACTGGATGAAGCGTCTGGTGCAGGGATAGTTGGCCAGCATATGTCCTCGATTTTCGGCTGGGCTGACGTAAGTAGTGATTCGCCGGGCGCGGCTCGGCTTTTGCTCGGCGCGACGGGCAGGGTGACTTATGTCAATCGAGCCACTAGAATGCTTGCCCATTCTGGGGCCGGAACGCCCGGCTTATGTCTGTGCAACGAGGAAAATCCATGCAAGTTTCTGTTGAAAGCACCTCCGCTCTTGAGCGCCGCATGACCATCGGCGTGCCGGTCGAGCGCATCGAGACCGAAGTCAACAAGCGTCTGCAACAGACCGCCAGCCGTGCCAAGATCCCTGGTTTCCGTCCCGGCAAAGTGCCGATGAGCGTGATCCGTCAGCGTTACGAAGAAGCCGCCCGTCAGGAAGCGCTGGGCGATCTGATCCAGTCGACATTCTATGAAGCCGTCGTTGCCGAGAAGCTGAACCCGGCCGGCGCGCCGTCCGTCGAGCCTAAAGTGTTCGAAAAGGGCAAGGATCTGGAATACGTCGCCACCTTCGAAGTGTTCCCCGAGTTCGAAGTGGCCGGTTTCGAGGCCATCGAGATCGAGCGTCTGCAGGCCGAAGTCGCCGATGCCGACGTCGACAACATGCTGGAAATCCTGCGCAAGCAGAACACCCGTTTCGAGAGCGTCGAGCGCGCTGCCGAGAGCGGCGACCAGCTGACCATCGATTTCGTCGGCAAGATCGACGGTGAGACCTTCGCTGGCGGTTCGGCCAAGGGCACTCAGCTGGTGCTGGGCTCCGGTCGCATGATTCCTGGTTTCGAAGACGCGCTCGTTGGCGCCAAGGCCGGCGAAGAGCGCGTGATCAACCCGACCTTCCCCGAGGACTATCAGAACCTCGACCTGGCCGGCAAGACTGCCGAGTTCACCGTCACCGTGAATGCCGTCGCCGCTCCGCAACTGCCCGAGCTGAATGACGAGTTCTTCGCCCAGTTCGGCGTGCAGGAAGGTGGCGTCGAAGGCTTCCGTGCTGAAGTGAAAAAGAACATGGAGCGCGAGCTGCGTCAGGCCATCAAGACCAAGGTGAAGAATCAGGTCATGGAAGGGCTGGTCGCTGGCAACCCGATCGAGGTGCCCAAGGCGCTGATCGACAATGAAGTGAACCGTCTGCGCGTGCAGGCCGTTCAGCAGTTTGGCGGCAACATCAAGCCCGAGCAGCTGCCGGCCGACCTTTTCCAGGAGCAGGCCAAGCGCCGCGTTGTTCTGGGTCTGATCGTGGCCGAAGTGGTCAAGCAGAAGGAGCTCAAGCCTGATGAGGCCCGCGTTCGCGAGCTGATCGAGGAAATGGCCTCGGCCTACCAGGAGCCGGAGCAGGTCGTCGCCTGGTACTACAAGAACGCCGAGCAGTTGAACGAAGTTCGCTCGGTTGTGCTCGAAGAGCAAGTTGTAGATACTGTCCTGCAGCAGGCTAAAGTGACCGATAAGTCGGTCTCCTACGAAGAAGCTGTCAAGCCTGCGGAAGCCCCGCAAGCAGCCTGATTTCTTCATATATTCGAGTGCACAAACATAAGCCAGCCTCGTGCTGGCTTATGTCTTTTGAGGCATGACATAGGGAGTATCGTTGGAACATGTCCCGCAATCCTTTTATGCAAGCTCCGGACATTCAGGCCGCCGGTGGCCTGGTCCCGATGGTGATCGAGCAGTCCGCTCGCGGCGAGCGCGCCTATGACATTTATTCCCGACTCCTCAAGGAGCGGGTGATCTTCATGGTCGGCCAGGTCGAAGACTACATGGCCAACCTGATCGTCGCGCAGATGCTGTTCCTCGAGGCCGAAAACCCCGAGAAAGACATTCACCTGTACATCAACTCCCCGGGCGGCTCGGTGACTGCAGGCATGTCGATTTACGACACCATGCAGTTCATCAAGCCGGATGTGTCGACCATCTGCATCGGTCAGGCCTGTTCCATGGGGGCTCTGTTGTTGACCGGTGGCACTGCGGGCAAGCGTTACTGCCTGCCGCATTCGCGGATGATGATCCACCAGCCGCTGGGCGGCTTCCAGGGCCAGGCTTCGGATATCGAGATCCACGCACGTGAGATCCTGACCATCCGCGAGCGCCTGAACAAAGTACTGGCTCACCATACCGGTCAGCCGATGGAAGTGATTGCCCGCGATACCGACCGCGATAACTTCATGAGCGGTGAAGACGCCGTCAAGTACGGCTTGATCGACCAGGTTCTGACCCAGCGCCAACTGGCGGTCTGATCCCTGCAGCCTGCGATATGTGGCTGCTCCGTGGGCTTGAAAAAGCCCACGATTGCCTTCATCTTGTGTTTCAAGCCTTCCCGATTGGATCGATCGAATGACTGACACCCGCAACGGCGAGGACTCCGGCAAACTGCTCTATTGCTCTTTTTGCGGCAAAAGCCAGCATGAAGTACGCAAGTTGATCGCCGGGCCCTCCGTTTTCATCTGCGACGAGTGCGTCGACCTGTGCAACGACATCATCCGCGAGGAGGTGCAGGAAGCGCAGACCGAGAGCAACGCGCACAAACTGCCTGCGCCGAAGGAGATCAGCGGCATTCTCGACCAGTACGTCATTGGTCAGGAGCGCGCCAAGAAGATCCTGGCGGTGGCCGTTTACAACCACTACAAGCGCTTGAACCAACGCGACAAGAAAGAAGAAGTCGAGTTGGGCAAGAGCAACATTCTGCTGATCGGCCCAACCGGCTCGGGCAAGACGTTGCTGGCCGAAACGCTGGCACGCCTGCTCAATGTGCCCTTCACCATCGCCGACGCCACTACCCTCACTGAGGCTGGCTATGTGGGCGAGGATGTCGAGAACATTATCCAGAAGCTTTTGCAGAAGTGCGATTACGACGTTGAGAAGGCCCAGATGGGCATCGTCTACATCGACGAAATCGACAAGATATCCCGCAAATCCGATAACCCGTCGATTACTCGGGACGTATCCGGTGAAGGCGTGCAGCAGGCACTGCTGAAGCTGATCGAGGGCACCGTTGCGTCCGTCCCGCCACAGGGTGGTCGCAAGCATCCGCAGCAGGAATTCCTGCAGGTGGATACGCGCAACATCCTGTTCATCTGCGGTGGTGCGTTTGCCGGTTTGGAGAAGGTCATCCAGGGTCGTTCAACTCAGGGTGGTATCGGCTTCAATGCCGAGGTTCGTAGTAAGGACCCGGGCAAGAAGATCGGCGAGGCGTTGCGTGCCGTGGAGCCTGATGATCTGGTTAAGTTCGGCCTGATTCCTGAGTTCGTTGGCCGTCTGCCGGTGATCGCGACGCTCGATGAACTCGATGAGGCGGCGCTGATCCAGATTCTGACCGAGCCGAAGAATGCGTTGACCAAACAGTACGCCAAGCTGTTCGAACTCGAAGGCGTGGATCTGGAGTTCCGCCCGGATGCACTCAAGGCAGTCGCTTCGCGCGCTCTTGAGCGCAAGACCGGCGCACGTGGTCTGCGTTCGATTCTTGAAGGTGTGTTGCTCGACACGATGTACGAGATTCCTTCGCAGAAGGAGGTCAGCAAGGTTGTCATCGATGAAAGCGTGATCGAAGGCACATCTCAGCCGTTGCTGATTTACGAGAACACCGAGCCGCCAGCCAAGGCGGCGCCTGAGGCGTAATCGAACAAAGGGGCCTGCGGGCCCCTTTGCATTTGGTCCGCCGCCTTGTTTTTTACGGTGTGTGCCCTCATCTTTGTTGCAAGGGCATCGCCCATCCGTTTACCGCCGAATGGCCGCCGTAGAGCTGAATTATGAAGACAACCATCGAATTGCCCCTTTTGCCGCTGCGCGATGTGGTGGTTTACCCGCACATGGTGATCCCGCTTTTCGTTGGCCGTGAAAAATCCATCGAAGCACTCGAGTCCGCCATGGCCGGCGATAAGCAGATCCTCTTGCTGGCGCAGAAGAACCCCGCTGATGACGATCCAGGTGAAGATGCGCTGTACCGTGTTGGCACTGTGGCGACCGTGCTGCAGCTTCTCAAGCTGCCAGACGGAACCGTCAAGGTACTGGTCGAGGGCGAGCAACGTGGTGTGATCGAGCGCTTCGTCGAGGTGGACGACCACTGCCGCGCCGAAGTTTCCTTGATCGAAGAAGCTGAGGTCGACGCGCGCGAATCCGAAGTATTCACGCGCAGCCTGCTCAGCCAGTTCGAACAGTACGTGCAGCTGGGCAAGAAGGTTCCCGCCGAGGTTCTTTCCTCGCTGAGCAGCATCGATGAGCCCGCGCGTCTGGTCGATACCATGGCTGCGCATATGGCGCTGAAGATCGAGCAGAAGCAGCAGATTCTCGAAATCACCGACCTCCCGGCGCGCGTCGAACACGTACTTGCGCTGCTTGATGCCGAGATCGATCTGCTGCAGGTCGAAAAGCGCATTCGCGGTCGCGTGAAGAAGCAGATGGAGCGCAGCCAGCGCGAGTACTACTTGAATGAGCAGATGAAGGCCATTCAGAAGGAGCTCGGCGATATCGACGAGGGCCACAACGAAGTCGACGAGCTGAAGAAGCGCATCGAGAACGCCGGCCTCAGCAAAGACGCCTACACCAAGGCCAACGCCGAACTCAACAAGCTCAAGCAGATGTCTCCGATGTCGGCCGAGGCGACAGTGGTTCGTACCTATATCGATTGGCTGGTAAATGTGCCGTGGAAGGCTGCCAGCAAGGTGCGCCTGGATCTGGCGAAGGCTGAAGAGGTACTGGATGCCGATCATTACGGCCTAGAAGAGGTCAAGGATCGTATCCTTGAGTATCTTGCCGTCCAGAAGCGCGTGAAGAAGCTCAAGGGGCCGGTGCTGTGCTTGGTAGGCCCGCCGGGCGTGGGTAAGACCTCGCTGGCCGAGTCCATTGCACGCTCGACCAATCGCAAGTTTGTACGCATGGCACTGGGCGGCGTACGGGACGAGGCCGAGATTCGAGGTCACCGCCGTACTTACATCGGCTCCATGCCCGGTCGTTTGATTCAGAAGATGACCAAAGTAGGGGTTCGCAATCCCCTGTTCCTGCTCGACGAGATCGACAAGATGGGCAGCGACATGCGAGGTGATCCGGCGTCGGCTCTGCTGGAAGTGCTCGACCCCGAACAGAACCACAATTTCAACGATCACTACCTCGAGGTGGACTACGATCTTTCGGACGTGATGTTCCTCTGCACGGCCAACTCAATGAATATTCCTGCGCCGCTGCTCGACCGTATGGAGGTCATCCGGCTGCCGGGCTACACCGAGGACGAGAAGGTCAACATCGCCATTCGTTACCTGGCGCCCAAGCAGATCGAGGCCAACGGCCTGAAGAAAACCGAGTTGGAGTTTCAGGAGGCGGCGATTCGCGACATCATCCGCTACTACACCCGCGAGGCGGGTGTGCGCAGCTTGGAGCGCCAGCTGGCCAAGGTATGCCGCAAGGTCGTGAAGGAGCATGCCGCGGAGAAGCGTTTCCACGTGGTCGTGGACGCCGAATCCCTTGAGCATTTCCTGGGCGTTCGCAAGTTCCGTTACGGGCTTGCCGAACAACAGGATCAGGTAGGGCAGGTCACTGGCCTTGCCTGGACCCAGGTTGGCGGCGAACTGCTTACCATTGAAGCTGCTGTGGTGCCCGGAAAGGGCCGCCTGACCAAGACCGGCTCGCTGGGCGAGGTCATGGGCGAATCGATCACCGCGGCTCTTACAGTGGTTCGTAGCCGTGCCGCGAGCCTGGGCATGGCGGCTGATTTCCACGAGAAGCAGGACATTCACATCCACGTGCCCGAAGGTGCGACTCCGAAAGACGGCCCGAGCGCCGGTATCGGCATGTGCACTGCACTGGTTTCCGCGCTGACTCAAATTCCGGTGCGCGCAGATGTCGCAATGACCGGCGAAATAACATTGCGCGGGCAGGTGCTTGCAATTGGCGGATTGAAGGAAAAACTTCTGGCTGCTCATCGGGGTGGGATCAAGACGGTGATCATTCCGGAAGAAAATCAGCGTGATCTGAAAGAGATTCCTGAAAATATTAAGCAAGACCTGCAGATTAAACCGGTGAAGTGGATTGACGAGGTCCTGCAAATTGCGCTGCAATACGCGCCGGAGCCCTTGCCCGATGCGGCTCCCGAGATTGTTGCAAAGGACGACAAGCGCGAGCCTGATTCCAAGGAGCGAATCAGCACGCATTAGTCTGGAAGGCCACGTTGACACACTTCAGGCGCCCTTGTTTAATCGGCCTCTTGTGTCATAGCCATCTAGCACCGCTTTGCTTACACCCGAAAATTAAAGATACGACTCAACAGAAATAAGGGGACTTAGAGTGAACAAGTCGGAACTGATCGATGCCATCGCTGCATCTGCTGATATCCCAAAAGCTGTTGCTGGCCGCGCGCTGGATGCAGTGATCGAATCCGTCACCGGTGCCCTGAAGGCTGGTGACTCCGTGGTACTGGTTGGTTTCGGTACTTTCGCTGTCAAGGAGCGCGCTGCGCGCACTGGTCGCAACCCGCAGACTGGCAAGCCGATCAACATCGCTGCTGCCAAGATCCCGGGCTTCAAAGCTGGCAAGGCTCTGAAAGACGCTGTCAACTAAGCATCTTTCTACCCGGCCAGTCAGCTCGCGCTGCACTGGCACGGGGCGGTTGTCGAGCAGGCCTGGCCTGCTGCAATCTGGCTTGGGGGAATAAGCCCAACCGCTCCAAAAGCTCCGAGAAGGCGCATCCCTGGATGCGCCTTTCTTTTATCCGGTTTCCACCCGCGTTGCGCATCCGATCGCGCCGCAGACTCCTGGGGGTCGCATGCTTCAGAACATCAGGGACAATTCGCAAGGCTGGATAGCCAAAACCATCATCGGCATCATCGTAATGCTGCTGGCGTTGACTGGCTTCGAAGCTATCTTCAATGCCGCGAGCAACAACCAGAATGCCGCGGAGGTCAACGGCGAGGAGATTTCCCGTTACGACCTTGACCAGGCAGTGAACATGCAGCGGCGCCAGCTGGCGCAACAGCTTGGCCAGGATTTCGATGCTTCGTTGCTGGATGATCGTCTGCTTCGTGATTCCGCGCTCGGTTCGCTGATTGATCGCATGTTGCTGTTGCAGAGTGCCAAGAGCGCCAATTTCGCCTTCTCCAGCGAAGCACTCGACCAGCTGATTCTGCAAACCCCCGAATTTCAGGTTGACGGCGCTTTCAGCGCTGCACGTTTCGATCAGGTCATCCAGCAGATGGGCTATTCCCGTCTCCAGTTCCGCCAGCTGCTCGAGCAGGAAATGCTCATCGGACAGCTGCGGGCCGGCATCTCCGGAACCGGATTCGTTACCGATCAGCAGGTTGATAACTTCGCGCGTCTCGAAATGCAGACCCGCGACTTCGCCACTCTCACACTGCCTGCTCAGCAGGAGGCAATTGAGGTCGGTGACGAACAGATCAAGGAATACTACGAGGCAAACGCTGACCGTTTCCGTACACCTGAGCAGGTCATCGTCGAGTATGTCGAGTTGAAGAAAGAGTCATTCTTCGATCAGGTCGAAGTGTCTGACGAGGAGCTGCAGGAGCTTTATCAGAAGCAGATCGCCAATCTGGCCGAGCAGCGTCGCGCTGCGCATATCCTCATCGAGACCGGCGGTGAGCTGAGCGACGACGAAGCCAAAGCCAAGATCGATGAAATTGCTACCCGGGTGAAGAACGGTGACGACTTCGCTGCAGTCGCCAAGGAAGCCTCTCAGGATCCAGGTTCTGCGAGCGAGGGTGGTGACCTTGGATTCGCCGGACCGGGTGTATATGACCCGGCATTCGAAGATGCACTCTATGCCTTGAATGAGGGCGAGGTCTCGGCACCGGTCAAATCCGAATTCGGCTGGCACATCATCAAGCTGCTGGGTGTTCAGTCGCCGGAGGTTCCTGCCTTCGAGAGCTTGAAGCCCCAGCTGGTACGCGAGCTCAAGGCGCAGCAGGTCGAGCAGCGCTTCGTCGAGACCAGCAAGCAGCTGGAAGATTCGGCATTCGAAGCATCCGACCTGGCCCAGCCCGCTCAGGAGCTCGGCTTGATGGTGCAGACCACGGAAGCCTTCGGGCGTGACGGTGGCGAAGGCATCACGGCCAATCGTCAGGTGATCCAGGCTGCTTTCAGCGACGAAGTACTGGTGGATGGCGCCAACAGCAGCGTCATCGAGCTCGATCCCGATACCTCCATTGCACTGCGCGTGAAGGAACACCTGAAGCCTGCGGCTATCCCGCTTGCGGATGTGCGTGAGGATATCGTTCAGCAGCTTCAGCGCAGCCTGGCTGCCGAAGCGGCACGCGCCAAGGGCGAACAGTTGTTGGCGGACCTGCGTAAAGGGCAGCAGCCTAATGACGCCCAATGGCAGGCCGTAGAGGCTGCCACGCGCAGCCAGGAAGGCGTTGCACCAGCCCTGTTGCAGGCGGTATTCCGCATGCCGCGTCCGGAACAGCAGGATAAGCCGAGCTATTCCGGCGTGGCGCTGAGCAACGGCGATTACGCGGTTGTACGCCTGAACGGCGTCAATGAGCCGGAAGCGGCGCTGACCGATGAAGAGAAGCTGAATTATCGACGCTTCCTTGCATCTCGCGTCGGCCAGCAGGACTTCGCAGCGTTTCGGCAGAAGCTGCAGGCTGAGGCGGAAATCGAAAGATTCTGACTGCCAACTGACAGACGAAACCACTCGGTTTCGTCTGTCAAACAGAGAGGACGCCCCGACTGGTTCGGGGCGTTTTCGTTTGAAGCTGTTGAGTGTCAGCGGAGCAGTTTGCGCCCCAGCCAAGGCCCTTGGCGGAGCAATGCCGCGTGAACCTGCACCAGTTCGGCGCCTGCACGCATGCGTGCCTGCAGATGGCTTGCGGTCTGGATGCCGCCAACCGAAAGCAAAGCCATGTTATTTCCGCAGAATTGACGCAGGTGCTCGATCTGTTCGCAGGCTTGCGCCTGTCGTTGTGGGTCTTGCCAGGCCAGATAACGTTCGCGCGTCGCCGGTGGCCCAGGGTCATGGGCAGCGAGCAGTCCGTCGAATCCAAGCTCAAGTAGCAGCCCGGCAAGCGAGAAGGGAGTCTGCTCAGGAAGGCAGCGCAGCTTGGCTATCAGCGGAACCCAACGCTTACCTTTCAGATTAAGCTGATGCTGTTCTTCACGAAGCGCGGTCAGCAGGTTGTGCAACCGTGCGCCCTGATGAAGCAGCGGGGCGCTGGACGGGCCGATCAGGTTCAACACGAGATAGTCGGCATGCCGCCAGGCACCGCGTAGCAACGCGCAGGTCTCGGCGGTGGAGCATCTGGCGTCCATGGTCAGATTCACGCCTAGGCGTGCATCGCCTGGCGGGATTGGCTGCAGCCGGGCGAGCGGAGCCGCTGTCAGGCTGCCGATCTCGTTGAAGCCGAATCCCAGCGGCGCGACACGCCGTCCCAGTGCACCGTGGCGGTCGAAGCCCGCCGCAATACCCAACGGCGTCGGGAATTCCAGCCCCATTACCGTGACCGGGTGGCGCGGCTCCGCGCTCAGGCGGCACGCGACGCTGGTGAGATTGAGAGCGATACGATCGCGCAGCGCTTGCCAAACCATCGGCTTATCCATGGCGTTGCTCGAAGTCCGCCATGAACCCCACCAGCTGTTGCACACCCGATACTGGCATCGCGTTGTATAGGCTGGCCCGCACGCCGCCAAAGGCGGCATGCCCGCGCAGATGGGTCAGGCCGCGTTGCTCGGCCTGGTCAAGAAAGATCTCGGTCAGCCCTGCGTCGGCCAGTTGAAAGCAGACATTGATCGACGAGCGATCCTGGATTTTCTGCGGGCAGTGGTAGAGATCGCTGTTGTCGATGTAGCGGTACAGCAGCGCGCTTTTTTGTCGAGCAGCCGTTGCCATCGTCTCTGCGCCGCCTCGTTGCTTGATCCAGCGCAGCATCAATGCAGCGACATACAGGGTGAAGGTCGGTGGTGTATTGAAACGGCTCTGTTGCTCGGCTTGGACCGCATAGCTGAATGCGGCTGGGAGGCCAGCTGGCGGTGCTTGCAGAAGATCGTCGCGCACGATGACGACGCACAGCCCGGCTGCACCCAGGTTCTTCTGCGTGCTGGCGTAGATCACTCCGAAGCGCTCGACTGGAACGGGGCGAGTGAGGAAATCCGACGTCATGTCCACAACCAGGGGCACCGGCTGCGCGGGGAACTCCTGCAGTTGCAGTCCATTGGCGGTTTCGTTGCTGGTGATATGGCAGTAGCCAGCGAGTGGATCGAGCCGCCAGTGCGCTGGTGAGGGCAGGGCGGTGAAGTCCTGATCCGCCCCACTGGCGATGACGTTCACTGGTGCGTGACGGCGGCCCTCGGCAATTGCCTTGCGAGCCCAGTGGCCGCTTTCCAGGTAGTCCGCGCCTTGTCCCGGGCGCAGCAGATTGAGCGGCAACAGGCCGAGCTGAGCCGATGCGCCGCCTTGCATGAAAAGCACGCGATAGTTGCTCGGAATCTCCAGTAGTGCGCGCAGGTCGGCTTCGGTTTCAGCCATCAGCTGTTTGAAGGCGCTGCTGGTGAAGGGCTGCTCCAGTATGGAGAGTCCGCTGCCACGCCAGTCCTGCATTTCCTCGCGGATCTGCGCTAGCACTTCGGTAGGCAGCATCGCCGGGCCGGCAGCGAAATTGTAGTGCCCGGACCGCTCAGAATAGATGCAGGCCATGACTACCACTCGCCATGAGGAACAGCAGGGGAAAGGACAGGATCGTGTTGCTGCGCGACGAAAGGAAGGTGATCCGCGAGCAGCGCACACGCTCCTCCAATGCCGCTGGGACGAAGCCGAGTAGCTTCTTCTGATGCGGCCAGAGCACCAGCCAGAGGTTGAGCAGCATCAGCGTGCCAATCCAGGCACCAAGACCGATCACCGCCAGTGGGCCCTGCAGCAGCAGCGCGTCGACCAGCCAGCCGCGCTGCCAGAGCATGAGCATGCCGGACGCCCAGACCACCACGGAGGCGTAGCGGAAGATGCCATGCTCACGTTTCATCCGCGCTTCCAGATCGCTGTTCAGCGTAGCGGTGTCGATGCCGTTCTGCAGTGGCACGAAACGCGGGTTCTGGATGAAGTTGGCATAGTTGTGCCCGACCCAGACCAGTGCGAACAGTAGGTGCGCATAGCGGGCCAGCAGATCGAGGATCGGCAACTGCATGCTCACGTCACCAGCCAGTAACGCAGTAACAGGTAGCAGCCGAGCGTCAGCGCGAGTCCGGCGCTGACGGTGCCGCCGAACGAATCATGGGGCAGTTTCAAGTTCCACCCCCTGGCTGGCCTGTCGGGCGATCAGCGTGCCTTGCGGGCGCGTGGCATCCTGCGCCAGTTCAACGGCCTGGCGAATCAGCTGATGATGTGGGGATTTACTGCAGGCCGGGTCGGTGTTGGCGCCGTTGCCAGTCAACAGCAGCGCCTGACAGCGGCAGCCGCCGAAATCCTTCTCCTTGTCATCACAGCTGCGGCAGGGTTCGGGCATCCAGGCGTCGCCGCGGTAGAGGTTGAACACCGGCGAGTCGTGCCAGATCTGCTCCAGTCGTTGCTGACGCACGTTGGGGAAGGTGAGGTTCTTGAAGTTGCTGGCCTGGGAGCAGGGCAGCACGTTGCCGTTCGGCGCGATAGTGACGTGAATGGCGCCCCAGCCATTCATGCAGGCCTTGGGGCGACCTTCGTAATAGTCGGGGATGACAAAGAAGATGGTCAGGCGATTGCCATAACGCTCACGCGCCTTGTGCACCTCGTCTTCGGCTCTCTGCAACTCGGCATGGGTCGGCATCAGCGCATCGCGGTTGAGCAGTGCCCAGTTGTAGTACTGCACGTTCGCCAGCTCGAGGTACTCGACTCCCAGTTCGACGGCGAACTCGATGATGTCCGGCACCTGAGCGATGTTCTGCCGGGTGATCGGTACGTTGAGCACCATGGGGAAGTCCATTGACTTGATCAGGCGTGCCATGCCGAGCTTGCGCTCCAGGGCATCGACGCCGGCCAGCTGACGCGCCACGTCACGGTCGGTGGACTGGAAACCGAGCTGGATGTGGCGCAGTCCGGCATCCTTCAGGGCGCGCAGGCGCGCCTCGGTCAGTCCAATGCCGGAAGTGATCAGGTTGGTGTAGTAACCCATGCGGTCAGCCTCGGCGACCAGCGTTTCGAGGTCCTTGCGCAGCGTGGGCTCGCCGCCGGAGAAGCCGATCTGCATCGCACCCATGGCGCGGGCCTGGGCCATCACGTCGATCCACTCGGCGGTGCTCAACTCATCCTGACGGTAATCGGCAAAGTTGCGTGGATTACTGCAGAACACGCATTGCAACGGGCATTGGTAGGTCAGCTCCAGTAGCAGCCAGACCGGGTTGCCGCTGCCGTCAAGCCTTAACTCGGATCCAGCCCTTGCCATGGGACACCTCCAGGAAGTTCAGGACGCCGTTGCGAATCGTGTCGGCGTCGGATGCGTTGTAGCTGAGGGCCAGCTGGTCGATCAGCTCGGCGACGCTGGTCTTGCCGTCGCAGCGCTGCAGAATCTCGCCGCCGGTGGCGTTCAGCTTGACGATGCCTTCGGGATACAGCAGCACGTGGGCATGCTGTGAGTCTTCCCAACGAAAGAGGAAGGGCGGGCGGATCTCGTAACAGCTGGCGGGCAAAATTTTTGTCGTTGTCATCATGTCCATCCTCGCTCGACCGGCGTGAAGCCATGTGCGATCACGCCGGTCAGGGGCTCAGCGTACGTAGACGTACGCAGTGACTTCGAAGCCCAGACGCAGGTCGCAGAAGTCCGGATTGATCCACTGCATGGCGTATCTCCTCATTGGTTGGTGTCAGGAAAAGCAATGTCGCACCCCGAAGCTAAGGCGCTTTGCCACGGCGACTAATAAGACTTTGGGGTTGGTTTTGCCGGCTTTTGGTCGCGCTTTTCTTGCGTTGCGGGAGAATTTGCGCTGTGGGTCGGTGTCCTTGTTCGGCGTCATTTTTAAGGTGCTATTCAAGGCCTATTCTGCTCGGCTTTTTTCTCCCGCTTCGGCCTGCCCGAACCAATCGCAAACCGCCATCAACGCTGCCTCTGCGCCTTGCCATCTACTACCAAATGAGGAGCCCTCCGCTGCCATGGGTGCATACCGGAGCGAAGACCCCACTGCCTAAGATCGGTCCATGTCCTGTGCACCTTCCGGCACAGGCTCCGACAAGCAGAAGAAGAGAGGCCCATCATGATCTACGCCCAGCCCGGTACCGCAGGCGCCGTCGTATCCTTCAAGCCGCGCTACGGCAACTACATTGGTGGTGAATTCGTCCCGCCGGTCAAAGGCGAGTACTTCGTCAACACCTCGCCGGTAAATGGTGAAGTCATTGCCGAGTTCCCGCGTTCGGGCGCCGAAGATATCGAGAAGGCGCTGGATGCCGCTCACGCTGCTGCCGATGCCTGGGGCAAGACCTCGGTGCAGGACCGCGCGCTGATTCTGCTGAAGATCGCCGATCGCATCGAAGCCAACCTGGAAAAGCTCGCTGTCGCTGAAACCTGGGACAACGGCAAGGCCGTCCGTGAAACCCTGAACGCCGACGTGCCGCTGGCTGCCGACCACTTCCGCTACTTTGCTGGCTGCATCCGCGCCCAGGAAGGCAGCGCCGCCGAGATCAACGAGCACACCGCGGCCTATCACTTCCATGAGCCGCTGGGTGTTGTCGGCCAGATCATCCCGTGGAACTTCCCGCTGCTGATGGCCGCCTGGAAACTGGCTCCGGCCCTGGCTGCCGGTAACTGCATCGTGCTCAAGCCGGCCGAGCAGACCCCGCTGTCGATCATGGTATTCATCGAAGTCGTCGGTGACCTCCTGCCGCCGGGCGTACTGAACATCGTCCAGGGCTTCGGTCGCGAAGCTGGTCAGGCGCTGGCCACCAGCACCCGCATCGCCAAAATCGCCTTCACCGGCTCGACCCCGGTCGGCTCGCACATCATGCGCTGCGCCGCCGAGAACATCATTCCGAGCACCGTGGAGCTGGGTGGCAAGAGCCCGAACATCTTCTTCGAAGACATCATGAATGCAGAGCCTGCGTTCATCGAGAAAGCCGCTGAAGGTCTGGTATTGGCGTTCTTCAACCAGGGCGAAGTCTGCACCTGCCCGTCGCGTGCACTGATTCAGGAGTCGATCTTCGAGCCCTTCATGGAAGTGGTGATGAAGAAGATCAAGGCGATCAAGCGTGGCAACCCGCTGGATACCGACACCATGGTTGGCGCCCAGGCGTCCGAGCAGCAGTTCGACAAGATCCTCTCCTACATGGAAGTCGCTCAGCAGGAAGGCGCGCAGATCCTCACCGGCGGCGCAGCCGAGAAGCTCGAAGGCGGCCTGGCCTCCGGTTACTACGTGCAGCCGACCCTGATCAAGGGTCACAACAAGATGCGTGTGTTCCAGGAAGAAATCTTCGGACCCGTGGTCGGTGTGGCGACCTTCAAGGACGAAGCCGAAGCTCTGGCGATCGCCAACGACACCGAGTTCGGCCTGGGTGCCGGCGTCTGGACGCGCGACATCAACCGCGCCTACCGCATGGGCCGTGGCATCAAGGCCGGTCGCGTGTGGACCAACTGCTACCACCTGTACCCGGCGCACGCCGCCTTCGGTGGCTACAAGAAGTCCGGCGTCGGTCGCGAAACCCACAAGATGATGCTCGACCACTATCAGCAGACCAAGAACCTGCTGATCAGCTACGACATCAATCCACTCGGATTCTTCTGATGAGGGCCCCGGCGTGTGAGCTCCAGCGCGCCGGTTTATTTTGCTACGCACGTCATGTGCAGGGACCTGCGCCGCTTCTGCTGTAATCCCCCTCGAACCGAGCGCAAGGTTCCTATCGCAACGCGGCTCCGGCCGCGTTTTTTTTGCCCGGTGGCGAACCAGCCATCGCGTGCATCGAACTCCCCGCCGCCGATACGCCTCCCATCAACATGCCCTGTGCCGAAGATGAGGAGAACCCCATGTCGCAACTGCTCGAACCCTGTTCGCTAAAACACCTGAAGCTGCGCAATCGCGCGGCCGTTGCGCCGATGACCCGCGTCAGCGCCGAAGCCGAGGGTGCTGCCAATGAATTGATGCGCGACTACTACGCCTCGTTCGCCAAGGGTGGCTTCGGCATGGTCATCAGCGAAGGCATCTATACCGATACGGCCTACAGCCAGGGTTACTTCAACCAGCCGGGGCTTGCTACGGAAGCGCACCGGGACAGCTGGCGGCTGGTAGTCGACGCCGTGCACGCTGCTGGCGCCGCTTTCGTTGCCCAGCTCATGCATGGCGGCGCGCAGACCCAGGGCAACATCCATCATGCCCGGCACGTTGCGCCATCGGCGGTGCAGCCCGGCGGGTCGCAGCTGACCTTCTACGGTGGCGAAGGACCCTATGCGACGCCCGCGCAGATCAGCGAAGACGAGATTCAGGAAGCCATCGCCGGGTTTGCCCAGGCCGCGCGCCATGCCCGTGAGGCCGGCTTCGACGGTGTCGAACTGCACGGCGCGAACGGCTATCTGCTGCACGAGTTCATCAGCGCCGAGTTCAACCGGCGCGATGATCACTGGGGAGGCGATTACCTCGGTCGACTGCGCTTGCCGCTGGCCGTCATCGCTGCGGTGCGGGCAGCGGTCGGCAATGACTTCGTGGTTGGCATGCGCCTGTCGCAGAGCATGGTGAGCGACAGCCAGCTGAAATGGGAGGGTGGGGTGGACGAAGCCCGGCAGCGTTTCCGCGCACTGGCTGATGCTGGCCTAGATTATCTGCACGTTACCGAGCCGGACGCCGCTGCGCCGGCGTTTGGCGACGGGCCGAGCTTCGCTGCGATCGCAAAGGGCAGCGTGTCGATTCCGGTTATCGGCAACGGCGGCATCGTCACGGGCGAGCAAGCAGAAGAGTTGCTGACTCAGGGAGACATGGACCTGGTCGCGGTCGGCAAGGCCGCGCTGGCGAACAACGACTGGCCGCAGCGAATCGCGCAGGGACTGCCGCTCAACGAATTCGACGGCACGATGTTCGTACCCATGGCGACCATCACCAATGAACTGGCCTGGCGTAATGCCAATGGTCGGTCGGCGCTGGGTTCAAGTTGACAGCGCACCAGGACCGGGCGTTAGCTGGTAAACGAAACGCAGCAATGACAGCCGTCTGTCGGGCACTACCAAGGCACGGCGCTGTCTCCTTCCAAAGTACCATTCTGCTCGAGGCAGAACAGGGGGCTTAATTGGGCTGTCGGAATCTTCCGGCACCATAAAAAGAGGACCGACCTATGTGGACTAAACCCGCCTTCACCGACATGCGTATTGGTTTCGAAGTCACCATGTACTTCGCAAATCGTTGATCGATCAGCCCCGGCTCCGGCCGGGGCTTCGCTTTTGGGGGCTGTCCATGTTCATCCGTATTCTTGGTTCCGCTGCGGGCGGCGGTTTTCCGCAGTGGAACTGCAATTGCGCCAACTGCGCCGGCCTGCGCGCCGGCACGCTCAATGCGAAGGCGCGTACCCAGTCGTCGATCGCCATCAGTGATAACGGTGTCGACTGGATTCTGTGTAATGCCTCGCCGGACATCCGCGCCCAGCTGGAATCGTTCCCGACGCTGCAGCCGGCCCGTGCGCCACGCGATACCGCCATCGGTGCCATCGTTCTGCTGGACAGCCAGATCGATCACACCACCGGCCTGCTGACCCTGCGTGAAGGTTGCCCGCATGAGGTCTGGTGCACCGAGATGGTCCATCAGGATCTGACCACCGGGTTCCCGCTGTTCAACATGCTCGAACACTGGAACGGCGGCTTGAAATGGAACCCCATCGCCCTGACCGGCAGCTTCACCATTCCCTGTTGCCCGAACCTGCACATCACGCCGATTCCGTTGCGCAGCTCCGCGCCGCCATATTCGCCGCACCGCAATGACCCGCATCCCGGTGACAACATCGGCCTGCTGATCAAAGACCGCAAAACCGGTGGCACGCTGTTCTATGCGCCGGGGCTGGGCAAGGTCAGCGACGAACTGCTGGAAACCATGCGCCAGGCGGATTGCCTGCTGGTCGACGGCACTCTGTGGCGTGATGACGAAATGCTCGTGCGCGAGGTCGGCACCAAGCTCGGCAGCGAGATGGGACACCTGCAGCAGAGCGGCCCAGGGGGCATGATCGAGGTGCTCGACGGCATGCCTGCGGTTCGCAAGATCCTCATCCACATCAACAACACCAATCCGATCCTCGATGAAGATTCCGTCGAACGCGAAATCCTCGGCGAGCATGGAATCGAAGTGTCCTTCGATGGCATGAACATCGAGCTATAGCACCCGAATCGCGGCCTTCAGCCGCCTGGTGCTGCGATACGAACATCGGAACGATAAGAAAAGGAAAGACACTGCCATGATCCTGCCAGCCATGAGCCCCGCGGAATTCGAACAGGCGCTGCGCGCCAAGGGCGAGTACTACCATATCCATCACCCGTTCCACCGGGCCATGTACGCCGGGCAGGCGACACGCGAGCAGATTCAGGGCTGGGTCGCCAACCGTTTCTACTATCAAGTCTGCATTCCGGTGAAGGATGCGGCGATCATGGCCAACTGCCCGGACCGTGATACCCGTCGGGAGTGGATCCAGCGCATCATCGATCACGACGGCGCGCCGGGGGAAGAGGGTGGTATCGAAGCCTGGTTGCGACTCGCCGAATCCGTCGGCCTGGATCGCGAGCAGGTGCTATCGCAGGAACTGGTGCTGCCCGGTGTGAGGTTCGCCGTGGATGCCTACGTCAACTTCGCCCGTCGCGCCAGCTGGCAGGAGGCCGCCAGCAGCTCGCTGACCGAGCTCTTCGCCCCGACGATTCACCAGTCGCGCCTCGATAGCTGGCCGCAGCACTATCCTTGGATCGATGCCTCAGGCTACGACTACTTCCGCAAGCGCCTGAAGGAAGCCCGCCGCGATGTCGAGCACGGTCTGCGGATCACCCTGGAGCACTACCGCACCCGCGAGGCGCAGGAGCGTATGCTGGAGATCCTGCAGTTCAAACTCGACGTGCTCTGGAGCATGCTCGACGCCATGAGCATGGCCTACGAACTGGATCGCCCGCCGTACCACACCGTGACCCGCGAGCGTATCTGGCACAAGGGCATCAGCCTGTAGGCACGCGTTCCGTGGGCAGATCCTGCCCACCCATGAGGCATCCGGCCCCTGTAGAGTGGACCGCCTGACGACCATGACCACGTGGCCAGGCAGCAACCTGCCCACTGGCGAGACAATGATGATGAGCGATATTCAACTGACCCAGATTCCAGCGTTGCGCCGTGGTTTCCGCTTCCAGTGGGAGCCCGCGCAGAACTGCCATGTGCTGCTCTACCCGGAAGGCATGATCAAGCTCAACGAGAGCGCTGCGGCGGTGCTGACCGAAGTGGACGGGACGCGTAGCGTCGGTGCGATCGTTGCCGATCTGCAGGCTCGCTATCCCGAGGCCGAAGGGATTCAAGAAGATATCGTTGCGTTCCTGGAGGTTGCCGTTGAACGGTTCTGGATCGAGCTTCGCTAAACCCGGCTACGAGCCCGGCCCGCCGCTCTGGCTGCTGGCGGAGCTGACCTATCGTTGCCCGTTGCAGTGCCCGTACTGCTCCAATCCGCTGGACTTCGCCCGTAGTCATGAAGAACTGAGCACCGCCGAGTGGATCGAGGTGTTCCGCCAGGCACGCGAGATGGGCGCGGCCCAGCTGGGTTTTTCCGGCGGCGAACCATTGGTGCGCCAAGACCTGGCCGAGTTGATCGAGGCGGCACGGGGACTCGGCTATTACACCAACCTGATCACCTCCGGCATCGGCCTCACCGAAGAGAAGATCGCCAGCTTCGCCGAGGCCGGCCTGGACCATATCCAGATCAGTTTCCAGGCTGCCGACGAGGAAGTGAACAACCTGCTCGCCGGCTCGAAGAAGGCCTTTGCTCACAAACTGGAAATGGCCAGAGCGGTGAAGAAGCACGGCTACCCAATGGTGCTCAACTTCGTCACCCACCGGCACAACATCGACAACATCGACCAGATCATTCGGCTGTGCATCGAGCTCGAAGCCGATTTCGTCGAACTCGCCACCTGCCAGTTCTACGGCTGGGCGGAGCTGAACCGTGCAGGGTTGCTGCCGAGCAAGGAACAGTTGGTACGTGCCGAGCGCATCACCAACGAGTGGCGCGACAAGCTCGCCGCCGAAAACCATCCGTGCAAGCTGATCTTCGTGACGCCCGATTACTACGAAGAACGCCCGAAGGCCTGCATGAACGGCTGGGGCAACCTGTTTCTCGATATCACGCCGGACGGCACGGCGTTGCCTTGTCACAGTGCGCGCCAACTGCCTGTTGAATTCCCCAACGTACGCGAGCACAGCATCGAGCACATCTGGCGACACTCCTTCGGCTTCAACAAGTTCCGCGGCTACGACTGGATGCCCGAACCCTGTCGCAGTTGCGACGAGAAGGAGCGCGACTTCGGCGGCTGCCGTTGCCAGGCCTTCATGCTCACCGGCGATGCCGCCAATGCCGATCCCGTGTGCAGCAAATCGGCGCACCACGGCAAGATACTTGCGGCTCGCGAGCAGGCAGACCACGGCGCGCTGGGGCTCGATCAGCTGCAGCATCGTAACGAGAAGGCTTCCAAGCTCATCCTCAAGGTATGAAATCGCCCCGCAACGATTCCTCCATGCTTCACCCATCCGCCGAGGTGCTGCCCTACGGTTTCTGGCCCAGCACCTGGAGCGCCGAGGCCGCCGCGGCCGCCAGCCAGGACTATGCCGAGCTGCGGGCCGGTCACGGGGGGCTGTTCTGGGTCGAGTACGACCCCGTTCAAGGGCGCTGCACGCTGTGGTTCTGGCAGGCCGGCAGCGCACGCTGCCTGACCCCGGACGGCTTCTCGGTACGCAGTCGCGTCTATGAATACGGCGGCGGCGCGTTCAGTCTGACCGGTCAGGGCATCGCCTTTGTCAACGAGGCAGATCAGCAGATCTACCTGCAGCTGACCGATGCCGAGACCGCGCCGCCAATCGCGCTGACCGCGGCGCCTGAGCGCCGTTATGGCGATCTGCAACATGACCCCGTCAGTGATGCGATTCTGGCGCTGGAGGAATCCCGTGAGGCCGTTGGCGTCGTGCATCGTCTGGTGAGTATCTCCATGGTCGATGGTGCGCGTCGCGTTGTTGTGGAGGGCGCCGACTTCTATGCCGCTGCGGTGCTCAGTCCGGACGGTGCACGGCTGGCTTGGATCGAATGGGATCGTCCCGAGCAGCCCTGGACCTCGTCGCGTCTGTGCGCAGCTGAACGCCTGCCTAACGAGCGTTGGGGCAACAGGCAATGCCTGGCAGGCACGGATGGAGGCGAGTCCTTGCAACAGCCACGCTTCGCCTCCGACGGCCGGCTGTTCTGCCTCAGCGACCGTCTGGGTTTCTGGCAGCCTTGCTATGAGGCAGACGGCCAGCTGCATCGGCATTCGCTGACGGCGCCCGGCGAGGCGGACGAGGCACAGGACTTCGATTGTGCCCCGGCACCCTGGCAACTGGGCACCACCAGCTACCTGCCACTGGCTGGTGGCGGCCTGTTGTTGACGCATATGGTCGATGGTTATGGCTGGCTGTTCGAGCACGCTGCCGATGGCAGCCGGCGCCAACTGGCCGAGGACTTCACCCGGTGCCGCCAATTGGCCGCCAACCAGACCCACGTGTTCTGTATCGCTGGCGCTCCGGAACGAGCGCCAGCGGTACTTGCCATCGAAAGGGCCAGTGGAGCGGTGCAGATTCTCGCCGGCGGAGCGCAGCCGCTGGCCGGCGATCAACTGTCGCGCCCGCAGCCCATGCGCTTTCCGACCGGCTATGGCGAGGTCGCACATGCTTTCTTTTACCCACCCGCCAATGCGAACTGCCGCGGCGAGCCGGGGGCCTTGCCACCGCTGGTGGTATTCGCACATGGCGGGCCGACTTCGGCGAGCTATCCGGTATTCGATCCACGCATTCAGTACTGGACCCAACGCGGCTTCGCCGTGGTCGACGTGAACTATCGCGGGAGCAGCGGCTTCGGGCGGGCCTATCGACAACGATTGCGCGAGCAGTGGGGCATTGTCGACGTGGAAGACACCTGCCAGGCCGCACGGGCATTGGTGGAGCAGGGCGCGGTCGATCCGCAGCGCTTGTTCATCCGTGGCTCCAGTGCCGGTGGCTTCACGGCCTTGAGTGCGCTGGCTGCGACAGCACTGTTTCGCGGCGGCGCCAGTCTGTACGGCGTTAGCGATCCGCTGGCGCTGCGGCGGGTAACGCACAAGTTCGAAGGCGATTACCTCGACTGGCTGATCGGCGATCCGCAGCAGGTGCCGGAGCGCTTTCGGGAGCGCGCCCCTCTGCACAATGCCGACCGAATCGGTGCGCCGGTCATCTTCCTGCAGGGCGGGCAGGACGCGGTGGTGCTACCTGAGCAGACCGAATCGATGGTCGCGGCGTTGCGTGATCGTGGCATTGAGGTGGAATACCGCCTGTATCCCGATGAGCGCCACGGGTTTCGACAGGCAGCCAACCTTGCGGATGCGCTGCAAGGGGAATTGGGCTTCTACCAACAGCTGCTCTGACGCGTTCCGCCGTACGGGTGGCGCGGCCAGCCATTTGACGCATTGCTTTACCTGATCAATGCAGTAGGCTTGCGCCCGTTAGTTACAAAAAATAAAAAAGGCCGTAGTCATGAGCCCGAATATCAGCCTCCAGCGCAAGTTCGTCTCTCCAGAAATCATCTTCGGTGCCGGCTGTCGCCACAGTGTCGGAACCTGTGCGGCCAACTTCGGCGCGCGAAAGGTGCTGGTGGTATCCGACCCCGGCGTCGTGAAGGCGGGCTGGGTGGCTGACGTGCAGGCCAGTCTCGACCGGCAGAACATCGAACACTGCTTGTTCACCGGCGTTTCACCCAATCCCCGTTGCGAAGAGGTGATGCTCGGCGCCGAGCTGTATCGCAGCGAAGGCTGCAACGTGATCGTCGCGGTAGGCGGTGGCAGCCCGATGGACTGCGCGAAGGGCATCGGCATCGTCGCGGCGCATGGGCGCCATATCTATGAATTCGAAGGGGTGGATACGCTGCGCGTGCCCAGCCCACCGCTGATCCTGATTCCAACGACTGCCGGGACCTCGGCGGATGTTTCGCAGTTCGTGATCATTTCCAACCAGGAAGAGCGGATGAAGTTCTCCATCGTCAGCAAGGCAGCCGTGCCGGATGTCTCGCTGATCGACCCGGAAACCACGCTGAGCGTGGACCCGTTCCTTTCCGCCTGTACCGGCATTGACGCGCTGGTGCATGCCATCGAGGCATTCGTGTCGACTGGTCATGGGCCGCTGACCGACCCGCACGCGCTGGAAGCCATGCGACTGATCAACGGCAATCTTGCGCAGATGATCGCCAATCCGGCGGATATCGCGCTGCGCGAGCAGATCATGCTCGGCAGCATGCAGGCCGGGCTGGCGTTTTCCAACGCGATCCTCGGTGCGGTGCATGCCATGTCCCACAGCCTCGGCGGCTATCTCGATCTGCCCCATGGCGTTTGCAACGCCGTGCTGGTCGAACATGTCGTCGCATTCAATTACGACGCCTCGCCGGACCGCTACCGCAAGGTCGCTGAAACGTTGGGCATCGATTCGCGCGGGCTGAATCACCGTCAGGTTCGCGAGCGCTTGGTGCAGCATCTGATTGATCTCAAGCAGCAGATCGGCTTCCGTGAAACGCTCAGCCTGCACGGGGTGAACCTTTCCGATATTCCGTTCCTGTCGCAACATGCGATGCAGGACCCCTGCATCCTGACCAATCCACGCTCGTCGACGCAGCGGGACGTCGAGGTCGTCTATGCCGAAGCCCTCTGATGACCAGCATCAGGCCCTGGCGCAACTGCTCGGCTTCGGCAGCCATTCCGCACGCAAGAGTCACTACCCTGAACTGGTGGCGCGCCTGGAAGAGCTGGAAGGGGAGCGCAATCGCTACAAATGGCTGTTCGAGCACGCCGTGCACGGCATCTTCCAGGCCAGCATCCACGAAGGTATTCGTGCCGCCAACCCCGCCTTGGCGCGCATGCTCAATTACGACACCCCGGAAGAGGCGCTGTGGGCGCTGACCGATCTGTCCCATCATCTATTCATCGGCGGCGAGGAGGAGCTTCGGCAGATCCGCCATACCCTGAGCCAGCAACATGGCCTGTTCGGCTACGAGACGCGCCTGCGCCGAAAGGACGGCAGCGCCATCTACGTGATCATGAACCTGTTGCTCAAGCCGGACGAAGACGGTCTGGTGGAGGGCTTTGTCGCCGACGTGACCGAGCGCAAACTGGCGCAGTTGCGGCTGTTGCAGCTCAACGAAGAGCTCGAGCAGCGCGTCGCCGAGCGCACCTGTGAACTGCGTGAAGCCCGCGATGCGGCGGAAGCTGCCAACCTGAGCAAGGACAAGTACCTCGCCGCAGCCAGCCACGACCTGCTGCAGCCGCTCAACGCCGCGCGCCTGCTGATCTCGACCTTGCGCGAACGCAAACTGCCGCAGAACGAGTTGCATCTGGTGGAGCGGGCCCACCAGGCCCTGGAAGGTGCCGAAGACCTGCTGACCGATCTGCTCGACATCTCCAAGCTCGATCAGGCCGCGATAAAACCGGATATCGATATCTATTCGCTGGACGATGTCCTGCTGCCGCTGGTGTCGGAGTTCCAGTCGGTCGCTGCTGCCGCAGGGTTGCAGTTGAAGCACTACATCCCGCGAGTTGCTATCAAGACCGATTTCCGCCTGTTGACGCGAATTCTGCGAAATTTCCTCAGCAATGCCTGCCGTTATACCGATCAGGGCTGCGTGCTGGTAGGGGCGCGCATGCGCGCCGGGGCGCTGCGTATCGAGGTCTGGGACACCGGCCGGGGCATCCCTGAGGAGGAGCTGCAGTCGATCTTTCTCGAATTCAACCAGCTCGGGATCGGTCGATCCGCGAAACGCAGTGGAGTAGGGCTGGGACTGGCCATCGTCGACCGTATCGCCAGCATGCTCGGCTACCAGGTGCTGGTGCGCTCGAAACCGGGGCGTGGTTCGGTGTTCAGCATCGACGTGCCGCTGGCCGAAGCGATGCCCCGCGAGCGGGTTGCGGCTCCGGCAGTCGTGCCGCAGCTGGGCGATCCGTTGCCTGGGCGGCGCCTGCTGGTAATCGACAATGAGGAGAGCATCCTGCTGAGCATGGCTGCCTTGCTCGAACAGTGGGGCTGCACGGTGGTGACTGCCACCGACGAGCAAAGCGCATTGACGGCGCTGGATGGAGTCGCGCCGGACGCGATCCTCGCCGATTACCATCTGGATCACGGGCTGACCGGCTGGGATGTCGTGCTCGCGGTGCGCGGACGCTTCAACCAGGCGCTTCCGGTGGTGATGATCACTGCCGATCGCAGCGACCAGTGCCGCCAGCAGCTGCAGGGCTGCGGCGTGCCGGTGCTGAACAAACCGGTCAAGCCCGGCAAGATGCGTTCGGTGCTCAGCCATCTGCTCGCCGCCAACGCCAACGGCAATGGCAATGGCAATGGCGGCGGACAGGATTCGGGCTGACACGATCTGGATCAAGTTTTACCGGGCGCCGGCTCGGCTAGACTCCTCTCCATGAAAGCCCATCTGCGTCTGCTACTCGTCCTGTTGATCAGCCTCGCGCTCCCCGTGAGCAGCATGGCTGCGCTCGAACAGAGCGCAGAATCGTGCCAGATGCAAAGCGACATGGAGAGCTCGGGGCATCTCGCACACCAGGCTGAAGCTCAGGAAGAGGATGCGCATTCGCACGAGGGCAATCCACTGTGTGAAAGCGGCCACCAGTGCAAGACCGGCAGCATGTTGCAGGCGGGCATAGCGCAGCCGCATCTGACCGCCTCGCTGCCGCAACTCGCAGTTCATTACCCCGAGTTCTTTCCCGCCCGCTCCAACGCCGACGTCTGGCGCCCTCCGCGTTACTGATTCCATCGCTGACCTGACTCGCCCCACGCTCATGCGTTGAGGCGCTGTAGGCATGCCGTTGCGGTATGCAGGAAACCGAGGAATCCAATCCATGATCTCCCGATTGATAGGGAAATACCGGCCGTTCGCGGGCGTGGTTTTTGTCGCCGCGTTCGGCCTGCCCGGCGCAGCCACCGGGCTGACATTCGACGATGCCCTGAACCTCGCGCAACAGCAGGCGCCGTCGCTACGTGCCGAGGCATTGAGGCTGCAAGCCGCGCGTAGCGAAGCCGTCGCTGCGGGCGAGCTGCCCGACCCGAAACTGCTGCTGGGCCTGCAGAACGTGCCGATTGAAGGCGCCGAGCGCTGGAGCCTCGATGAGGACGGCATGACCATGCGCATGGTTGGCCTCATGCAGGAAGTTCCGAACCGCGACAAGCGCAAGGCACGCAGCGATGCGGCACAGGCGTCTGTCCAGCGCGCAGGTGCCTCTCGCGAGGTGGAAGCCCTCAGGGTGCGTCTGGCGACTGCCCAGGCGTGGATCGCCACCCACGCGGTGGAACGCAAGATTCGGCTGTTCGACCAGTTGTTCGAGGAGAACCGCCTGCTCGCCGAAGCAATTCGGGCGCGTATCGCCGGCGGGCGAGGGCAGCTGACCGACAGCGTCGCGGCGAAGCAACAGGCGGCGTTATTGGCTGATCGCCAGGACGAACTGGAGCAGCAGCGCCGCCAGGCACGCGCGGCGCTGGTGCGCTGGGTTGGCAGCGATGGCAATCGACCGCTGTTCGGCGAACCGCCGCGCTGGGCGATTGCCCCTGAACAACTGGCGCAGCGGGTCGGCCAGCACCCGCAACTGACCGCCTATGCGCCGATGACCCAGGTGGCGCAGGCACGCATCCGTGAGGCGACCGCCGAGAAACAGGTCGACTGGAGCTGGGAGGTCAGTTACCTCAAGCGCGGTCGCGAGTACGGCGACATGGTCAACCTGCAGTTCAGTTTCGACCTGCCGGTGTTTCAGCGCTCGCGGCAGAACCCGCGGATCGCCGCCCGCTACGCCGAGCTTGAACAACTGGAAGCCGAACGCGAAGCCATGACGCGCGAATTCGTGGAGCGGCTGGACGTCGAGCTGGCCGAGCTGGACCGTTTGCAGCGCGCTCTTGAACGTAACGCCGACGTGCTGCTGCCGCTGGGAGAGGAAAAGGTGGGGCTGGCCATGGCCGGCTATCGCGCCGGGACCAGCGAGCTTGAAACGGTGCTGGCAGCGCGCAACGAGCTGATCGAGACCCGCCTTGAACACATCGAGCTGCAAGGTCTGGTAGCCGTCGCGGCTGCGCGCCTGCACTTCGCTTACGGAGAAGCCAGATGAGCCGGAATGTTCTCGTAAGCGTCACCCTGGCCGGGGTGACGGCGCTGATCGGCGCGGGTGCCGGCTACTGGCTGGCCAGCTCTGATGACCAGGTTTCCGAACCAGTCGCATCCGCGGTCGAGAGTGACGCCCAGGTGCTGTACTGGTACGACCCGATGGTGCCGCAGCACCGTTTCGAAAAGCCCGGCAAGTCACCGTTCATGGATATGGACCTGGTGCCGCGCTACGCCAATGAGGACGGCGATGTCGCCACCATCAGTATCGATGCCGGCATCACGCAGAACCTTGGTATTCGCCTGACAACCGTCAGCCGCGGACAGCTGGTGAATGTGATCGAAGCGGTCGGCGTGCTCGAATACAACGCGCGTGATGTCGCGCTGGTTCAGGCTCGAGCCGGCGGGTTCGTCGAGCGCGTCTATCGGCATGCGCCAGGCGATGTGCTGGACAAGGGCGCAGCGCTGGCCGACCTGCTGATTCCCGAGTGGTCGGCCGCTCAGGAGGAATACCTGGCCCTGCGGCGAATCGGCGAACCAGCGCTGCTGGCGGCCGCACGGCAGCGCCTGCGTCTGGCCGGCATGCCGGCATCGACCATCAGCCAGCTCGAGCGCAGTGGCAAGGTCAACGCGTCCATTACCATTTCCACCCCGATCGGCGGCGTACTGCAGGAGCTGGATGTTCGCGAAGGGATGACGCTTGCGGCCGGTGCGCCGCTCGCGCGGATCAATGGGCTGGACAGCGTCTGGCTGGAAGTGGCGGTGCCAGAGGCGCAGAGCCAGGGTGTCCGCGTCGGCCAGCGCGCCACTGCGCGGCTGCCGGCGCTGCCGGGCCAGCTCATCGAGGGTGAGATCACCGCGGTGCTGCCGGAAGCCAATGCTGCAAGCCGTACCCTGCGTGTGCGGGTAGAGCTGCCCAATCCGGACGGACTGCTGCGGCCCGGGCTGACGGCTCAGGCCAGCCTGGCCGGTGGCGACGATGCGTCGGTTCTGCTGATTCCCGGCGAGGCGGTCATTCGAACCGGGCGTCGCAGCCTGGTGATGCTGGCCGAGCCCGGCGGCCGCTATCGCCCGGTGGAAGTCGAGACCGGGCGGGAGAGCGGCAGCCAGACTGTCATCCTCCGCGGCCTGGAGGAAGGCCAGCAGGTGGTTGCGTCCGGCCAGTTCCTGCTGGACTCCGAAGCCAGCCTGCGCGGCATCGTCGCGACGCCCGCGGCCAGGGATGTGCAGCACGACCATGCTCAGCCGGCACCGGTGCTGCATGAATCCGAAGGCCGCGTCATGGCGCTCGCCGATGCCCGCGTGAAGATCGCACACGGCCCATTCCACACGCTTGGCATGCCCGGCATGACCATGGCGTTCGCGGTGGCCGATGCGGCATTGCTGCAGGACATCGAGGTCGAAGACCGGGTCCGTTTCGCCGTTCGGGAAACCGATGCGGGCCTGCTGGTCGAGCGAATTCAACCGCTGGAGAAGCAGCCATGATCGCCGCGCTGATTCGCTGGTCCGTCCTCAATCGGTTCCTGGTGCTGATGGCGACATTGCTGATGACTGCCGTGGGCATCTGGGCAGTGCGTACCACGCCGATCGACGCGCTGCCTGACCTGTCGGACGTGCAGGTGATCATCCGCACGCCCTATCCGGGGCAGGCGCCGCAGATCGTCGAGAACCAGGTGACCTATCCACTGACCACCACCATGCTTTCGGTGCCTGGGGCAAAGACGGTGCGCGGCTATTCGTTCTTCGGCGACAGCTTCGTCTATGTGCTGTTCGAGGACGGTACCGATCTCTACTGGGCGCGTTCGCGGGTGCTGGAGTACCTGAGTCAGGTGCAGAGCCGGCTGCCGGCCGGTGCCAAGCCATCCCTTGGGCCGGATGCCACCGGTGTGGGCTGGATCTACCAGTACGCGCTGGTCGACCGCAGCGGCACGCACGATCTCGCGCAACTACGCAGTCTGCAGGACTGGTTCCTCAAGTACGAACTCATCACGCTGCCCAACGTGGCCGAGGTGGCGACCATCGGTGGCATGGTCAAGCAGTACCAGGTCGTGCTCGACCCACTGAAGATGGCCAGCCTTGCCGTCACTCAGGCGCAGGTCATCGAGGCCATCGGCATGGCCAACCAGGAAACTGGCGGCGCAGTACTCGAATTGGCCGAAACCGAATACATGGTCCGCGCCTCCGGCTACCTGCAGACGCTCGAGGATTTTCGCCAGATTCCACTGCAGCTGAGCGCCAGGGGCGTGCCGGTCACGCTGGGCGATGTGGCGCATATCCAGCTCGGCCCGGAAATGCGTCGGGGCATTGCTGAGCTCGACGGGGATGGGGAAACGGTCGGCGGGGTGGTGATCCTGCGCAGCGGCAAGAACGCGCGGGAAACCCTGGCCGCCGTGCACGCCAAGCTCGAAGAGCTGAAAAGCAGCCTGCCCGAGGGTGTCGAAATCGTCACCACTTACGACCGCAGCGAGCTGATCGACCGCGCGGTGGACAACCTCAGCTTCAAGCTGCTGGAGGAATTCGTCGTCGTCGCACTGGTGTGCGGCATCTTCCTCTGGCACCTGCGCTCGTCGCTGGTGGCGATCGTCTCG
This sequence comes from Stutzerimonas kunmingensis, assembly GCF_002929225.1. Taxonomy (GTDB): domain Bacteria; phylum Pseudomonadota; class Gammaproteobacteria; order Pseudomonadales; family Pseudomonadaceae; genus Stutzerimonas. The sequence continues at coordinate 402,165 of NZ_PISM01000014.1, forward strand.
CTGCCCATCGGCATATTGATCGCCTTCGCCGTGATGCGTTACCAGGGCATCAATGCCAACATCATGTCGCTGGGCGGCATTGCCATCGCCATCGGTGCGATGGTCGACGCGGCGGTGGTGATGATCGAGAACGCGCACAAGAAGGCCGAGGCCTGGCGCCACGCCAATCCGGGCAAGGAGCTGGAGGGTGAAGAGCACTGGCAGGTCATGACCAGCGCAGCGCAGGAGGTCGGCCCGGCGCTGTTCTTCTGTCTGCTGATCATCACCCTGTCGTTCATTCCGGTGTTCACCCTCGAAGCGCAGGAAGGCCGTTTGTTCGGCCCGCTGGCCTTTACCAAGACCTATGCCATGGCCGCAGCGGCGGGGCTTTCGGTGACCCTTGTGCCGGTGCTGATGGGCTACTGGATTCGCGGCAAGCTGCCGGACGAGTCGCGCAATCCGCTCAACCGCGGGTTGATACGGGTCTACCGCCCTGCGCTGAATGCGGTGCTGGATCACCCGAAATCGACCATTGGCGTAGCCGTGTTGATCCTGGCTACCACGCTGTGGCCGATGTCACGCTTGGGTGGGGAGTTCCTGCCACCGATGGACGAGGGTGATCTGCTCTATATGCCTTCGGCACTGCCAGGGCTGTCAGCACAGAAAGCCGCGCAGCTGTTGCAACAGACTGACCGCATGATCCGCACGGTTCCGGAAGTCGAAACCGTGTTCGGCAAGGCCGGCCGCGCCGAGTCGGCGACCGATCCGGCACCGCTGGAGATGTTCGAAACCACCATCCGCTTCAAACCGCGTCGGGAGTGGCGTGCCGGCATGACGCCGGAAAAGCTGATCGACGAGCTGGACCGGGCTGTGCAGGTGCCAGGCCTGACCAATATCTGGATCCCGCCGATCCGCAATCGCATCGACATGCTTGCCACCGGCATCAAGAGCCCGATCGGCGTGAAGATCGCCGGCGCCAATCTGGAGGAGATCGACCGTGTCAGCCAGCAGGTCGAGGCCGTTGCCAGAAAGGTGCCGGGTGTCAGTTCGGCGCTGGCCGAGCGCCTGGTCGGCGGGCGTTACGTCGATATCGATATCGATCGTCAGGATGCCGCCCGCTATGGGCTGAACATCGCCGATGTGCAGTCCATCGTTTCCAGCGCCATCGGTGGCGAAACCGTCGGTGAGACCATTGAGGGCCTTGCGCGATATCCGATCAGCGTTCGCTATCCTCGTGAATGGCGCGATACCCCCCAGCGGCTGGAGCAGCTACCGATCCTCACGCCGCGGGGCAGCCAGATCACCCTGGGCAGTGTGGCGCGAGTGCGCATAAGCGACGGTCCGCCGATGCTGCGCAGCGAGAATGCGCGGCTGGCGGGTTGGGTTTACGTCGACGTGCGCGGCCGGGATATCGCGTCGGTCGTCGCCGATCTGCGCGATGCGGTCAGCAGCGAAGTCAGTCTGCTGCCCGGCATGAGCCTGGCCTACTCGGGACAGTTCGAGTTTCTCGAGCGCGCCAACGAGCGCCTCAAGCTGGTGGTGCCCGCGACGTTGCTGATCATTTTCTTCCTGTTGTACCTGACCTTTGGCCGGATGGATGAGGCGGTGCTGATCATGCTGACCCTGCCGTTCGCGCTGACTGGCGGCGTCTGGTTTCTCTATCTGATGGATTACAACCTGTCGGTGGCCACCGGCGTCGGCTTCATCGCACTGGCGGGAGTCGCTGCGGAATTCGGCGTGATCATGCTGCTATATCTGAAGAACGCCTGGGTCGATCAGCAGCGCGACGGGCTGACCGGCGAGGCCGCGCTGTGCGAAGCAATCCGCGAAGGTGCGGTGCAGCGGGTACGCCCGAAGGCGATGACCGTTGCAGTGATTGTCGCCGGTCTTTTGCCGATCCTGCTGGGAGCGGGCACCGGCAGCGAAGTGATGAGCCGCATCGCGGCACCGATGGTCGGCGGCATGCTGAGTGCGCCGCTGCTGTCGCTGTTCGTCATCCCGGCCGCCTATCGTTTGATGCGCAGGCCCAGGAGAGGAACACAGGCGCGGTAGGCTCGGCTACATCAACAATAGGAGGAAGGAGTAGCCGAGCGACCCGAGCAGGAATGCCCCGAATCGGCTGTTCCTTTCCGTCGGCAGCTCCTCCTTCAGGACGTTGAGGATGATCGCGCCGGCAATGAAGGCGGTTACGGCCGACACACCCAGCTCCGAGAGTTCGATGACCGAGCCGAACGCCCAGCCGATCAGGGTTGCCCCCGCCAGGATCCAGCGGCCGCGTCGGGCAAACAGGTCCTGGTGATCATGCTGAAGGGCCACATCGTTGACCATGAAGTGCAGCGACATGGCCACGGTGTACCAGACCAGTTCCAGCGCCTGACCGGAATCACGGTTGGCGAGGATATGGCCGATCAGTGCGTTGTAGCCGGCAAACGCACCTATGTGCAGCCAGAACACGCCCGCGTGGGAGGGTGCACCTTCAGGCCGCTCGTCGCGGTGCTGCTTGATCAGCCGCTCGAGCCCGTAGAAGCAGACCAGGCCGACCAGTGCCAGCAGATAGGCATGGTGCTCCAGGTAGCGCAGCGGGTGAAACCCGCTATCCTCCATCACCCTCTGCCCGTCGGCCAGCTCGGGGAGCAGGTGGACGAAGACGTAAGCAACGGCGACGCCGCCGGCTGCGGATAGCCAGCGGCTACGCGGTAACTGGTGGAGTTTGCTCAGTCTGCCGGCCAGCATGTGAGTGGCCGTCAGCACCAGTGCGGCGATCAGGGTAAGCATGGGAAATCCAGGTAAATGGCCATCTGGTTTGTGACTTTGGCCGTTCATCGGCGTTCAGCATGCAATTCGTCGGCAGAGGGGATGGACTTATGATCTCGATCAGTTACCTGCGTCGTGATCGGCCAGGCCGATGATTTTTTTGATAGAGTTCGCTCCTGAAAAAGCGAGCAGCCAGCCAGCTTTTAGTACGGTCAATGAGGTGTCTGCTTGATTAGGGTGCTGGTGGTCGATGACCACGATCTGGTTCGCACGGGCATCAGTCGCATGCTGGCGGACATCTCCGGTCTTCAGGTGATAGGCCAGGCGGATTCCGGCGAAGACGCCATCCGCAAGGCGCGGGAACTGAAGCCTGATGTGGTGCTGATGGACGTCAAGATGCCGGGCATCGGTGGCCTCGAGGCGACCCGCAAGCTGCTGCGCAGCTACCCCGATCTGAAGGTCATCGCTGTGACGATATGTGAAGAAGACCCTTTCCCGACGCGCCTCCTGCAGGCTGGCGCGGCGGGTTATCTGACCAAAGGTGCGGCACTGGAAGAAATGGTGCAGGCCATTCGCATGGTATTTGGTGGTCAGCGCTACATCAGCCCGCAGATCGCCCAGCAACTGGCGCTCAAATCCTTCCAGCCGCAGCTCAGCGAATCGCCATTCGATCTGCTCTCGGAGCGGGAAATCCAGATCGCATTGATGATCGCCAACTGCCAGAAGGTGCAGAGCATCTCCGACAAGCTCTGTCTCTCGCCGAAAACAGTCAACACCTACCGTTATCGCATCTTCGAAAAGCTGTCGATTACCAGTGATGTCGAGCTTGCCCTGCTGGCGGTTCGCCACGGGATGGTCGACACCGTCAACTGATGAGCGAAACCTTCGACCCATCGGCGTTCCTGGCCGCCTGCAGCGGCCGGCCGGGCGTCTACCGCATGTTCGACGCACAGGCCAAACTGCTCTACGTCGGCAAGGCCAAGAATCTCAAGAAGCGTCTGGCCAGCTATTTCCGCAAGACGGGCCAGGCGCCGAAGACCGCCGCCCTGGTGGCCAAGATCGCGCAGGTCGAAACCACCATCACCGCCAACGAGACCGAGGCGCTGCTGCTCGAGCAGACCCTGATCAAGCAATGGCGACCGCCTTACAACATCCTGCTGCGGGACGATAAGTCCTATCCCTATGTGTTCCTCTCGGCCGGTGAGTTTCCACGACTGAGTATTCACCGGGGTGCGAAGAAGGAGCCGGGACGCTACTTCGGCCCCTATCCGAGCGCCGGCGCGATCCGCGAAAGCCTGAGCCTGCTGCAGAAGGCCTTCTTCGTACGCCAATGCGAAGACAGCTACTACCGCAACCGCACACGTCCCTGCCTGCAGTACCAGATCAAGCGCTGCAAGGCGCCTTGCGTGAATCTGGTCGAGCCGGAGGAATACGCCGAGGACGTACGACATTCGGTCATGTTCCTCGAAGGCCGTAGCAATGCGCTGGCCGAAGAGCTGTCACGCAATATGGAAAAGGCGGCGATGAACCTCGATTTCGAGCGTGCCGCCGAGATTCGCGATCAGATCGGCATCCTGCGTCGCGTGCAGGATCAGCAAAGCATGGAGGGCGGCACTGGCGACGTGGATATCGTCGCCGCGGTGGTCAGCCCGGGCGGCGCCTGCGTTCACCTGATCACCGTGCGTGGCGGCCGAGTGCTGGGGAGCAAGAATTTCTTCCCGCAGGTGGCTATCGAGGAAAGTGTCGCCGAGGTGCTGCAGGCGTTTCTCGAACAGTACTACCTGGGCGCCGCCGAACGCGATCTGCCGGGAGAGCTGATCGTCAACGTCGTGCACGAGGACTTTCCGACGCTGATCAGTGCCATCGCCGAGCTGCGCAGCTTCGATCTGACCATTACCCATCGCGTACGTGGCACGCGTGCGCGCTGGCAGCAGCTGGCGCTGACCAACGCGGAACAGGCGATGGCTGCACGCCTGGCCAATCGTCAGCATCTGTCCGCGCGGTTCGACGCGCTGGCCGAAGCGCTGGAACTCGACGAGCCGCCGATGCGCCTGGAATGCTTCGACATCAGTCACTCCAGCGGCGAGGCGACGGTGGCGTCCTGCGTGGTCTTCGGGCCGGAGGGGCCGCTGAAGTCGGACTATCGACGCTACAATATCGAGGGTGTTACCGCGGGCGATGACTATGCGGCGATGCACCAGGCGCTGTCCCGGCGTTTCCGCAAGGCAGCGGAGGGCGAGGGCAAGCTACCGGACATCCTGCTGGTCGATGGCGGCAAGGGCCAGCTGAACATGGCGCGTGAGGTGCTCGAAGAACTGGCCGTGCCGGATCTGATCCTGCTCGGCGTGGCCAAGGGTGTGACGCGCAAGCCGGGGCTGGAAACCCTTTACCTCAACGATGCGGCTCACGAGTTCACGCTTCCCGCAGACTCGCCGGCGCTGCACCTGATCCAGCAGGTGCGCGACGAGGCGCACCGTTTCGCCATTACCGGCCACCGTGCCAGACGCGGAAAAGCGCGGCGAACCTCGACGCTCGAAGGTGTCCCTGGCATCGGACCGAAGCGCCGTCGCGAACTGCTTACGCATTTCGGCGGTCTTCAGGAACTGTGCAGAGCCAGCCTCGACGAGATCGCCAAGGCTCCCGGCATCAGTAAAAAGCTTGCCGAGTCGATTTATGCCGCCCTGCACAGTGAGTAAACTGTCCCCGAATTCCGCCGATCAGTGGTACCGATGAATATCCCGAACTTGCTCACCGTTCTACGCGTGCTGCTGATACCCATCTTCATTCTGCTGTTCTATCTCCCGTTCTACTGGAGCTACCTGGCCGCGAGTGCAGTATTCACCGTTGCGGCGCTGACCGACTGGCTCGATGGCTACCTGGCGCGCCGTCTCGAGCAAAGCACGCCGTTCGGTGCCTTTCTCGATCCGGTGGCCGACAAGCTGATGGTCGCTGTAGCGCTGGTGTTACTGGTCGAAGAGCATTCGAACCTCTGGCTGACATTGCCGGCAGCAATCATCATCGGTCGGGAGATCGTCGTCTCGGCCTTGCGCGAATGGATGGCCGAGCTGGGCGCTCGCGCGCAGGTGGCGGTGTCGAACCTGGGCAAGTGGAAGACCGCTGCGCAGATGGTCGCGTTGGTGATCCTGCTGGCCAATCCGCCGCAGCCAACAATCTGGGTCGGGCTGGGTTATGCGCTGTTGATCGTGGCGGCGGGGCTGACGCTTTGGTCGATGATCAATTACCTGATGGCTGCCTGGCCGCACCTGAGCACCTCAGAAAAGAAATAAAAACTTTTTTAATCAAGGGGTTGACGGCAGCATTCGATCGTATAGAATGGCGCCCGTCACCAAGACAACGCGGGAATAGCTCAGTTGGTAGAGCACGACCTTGCCAAGGTCGGGGTCGCGAGTTCGAGTCTCGTTTCCCGCTCCAGTTTGTAAGATCGCGCCGCAGTAATAATGCGGCGCCTTCGTTTTGAGGCCGGTTGGCAGAGTGGTTATGCAGCGGATTGCAAATCCGTGTACGCCGGTTCGATTCCGACATCGGCCTCCATATTGAAAAGCCCCAAGCAACTAGTTGCTCGGGGCTTTTTCTTTTGCGCGGCTAAAAGCCAAGCATCTTGATACCCCAATTAGTTTGGCAACGAGCGACTCCGTAAAGGCTATCTATACTTCGAGAGCGCCTTTCGCGCGAGGAGAACAGCCATGCGACGCCTCACAGCTTTTACCCTTGCCGTCCTGTTCAGCACGCCGCTGCTGGCGATGCACTGTCCCATGGACATGGCCAAGATTGATGAGCAGCTCGAAACCAATCCGCCCAAGGATGCCGCTACGCTGCAGCAAGTTCGTGAGTTGCGTGCTGAGGGCGAGCAGCTGCATCAGGCTGGCAAACATGCCGATTCGGTAAGGGTGCTGGGCAAAGCGCTGTATCTGTTGGGGCTGAAGCCCTGATCAGCGCGCCCGGCGCAAGCCGACCAGCAGCCAGAACAGCAGTCCCAGTATCGGGAAGACGGCAATACCGATTGCCCAAAGCGCCTTTGCGCTTACGGTTCGCTCACTTTTGAAGACGCTGATGATCGCAAGCAGATTCGCGGCTATCAGCGCTACCGCGGCCGCTATGGCCAGGTACGTCATCGAATCGGACACTTCTCGCTCCTCCTGACAGTTCAACTATGAGGCCGTGAACTGCACAGGACGGTTCCGTTCGACAGTCGCGCCGCATTTGCAGCATTGCGACGAGATCACTCAGCCCAGCAGCTGCTCAAGCTCATCGCTGCTCGGCACCTTGCCCTCCACGACAATCTCCTCATCAACTGCGAGCGCAGGGGTGCGCATGACGCCCGCGTCGATGATGGCGTTTACGTCGGTGACTTTCTCGACCTCGAACTCCAGGCCGAGTCGCCGCGCGGCAGCTTCGGCGTTGGCGCAAAGCTGTTGGCACTTGGCGCAGCCAGACCCATAAACAGTCAGTTTCATTGTCGTCCTCACATCAGTTGGCCATAGAGATAGCCGCTGAGCGTGGCCATGACCACTACCAGCGAGCAGTACACGATCGTTTTCTGCGTGCCGAGCACGGTACGAATCACCAGCATGTTCGGTAGCGACAATGCAGGCCCCGCCAACAGGATTGCCAGTGCCGGGCCCTTGCCCATTCCTGCGCCCAACAGACCTTCCACGATGGGCACTTCGGTCAGGGTAGAAAAATACATGAAGGCGCCGAGGACCGAGGCGAGGAGGGTGGACGTGAAGCTGTTGTCGCCCACAGCCCAGACGACCCACTCGCTGGGAATCAGCCCTTCGTGGCCGGGGCGGCCGAGCAGCATGCCGGCGATCAGCACCCCGCCAAGCAGTAACGGCATGATCTGTTTGGTGAAGTCCCAGCTCTGACCGACCCATTCCTGGCTTGCTGCGTTCTGGCGACTGGCCTGTAGCATCAACCCCGCGATGCCTATGACCATGGCAAGCTCTGGCCATTGAGGCGCAAGCAGAGCGCTCGCAGCGACCAGCGCGCCAATCATGAACAACGGTCGTACCGACCAGTTCCAGCGACGCACCAGCAATGACGCCAGCAAGATGGCGAGGGTTGCGGTGATCGGCCACTTCCAGGCATGCACGGCCATCCAGGCCGAGTTCTCCGCGCTGGCCCAGTTGGCGAATACCAGAATGCCGATCATCAAGCTGAACAAGGCGACGATGTCGCCGAGCGGGTGCCCGTCGTCGTCACCGGCGAAACCGCGGGCACTTTTGGCCGCACGTGCAGCCTCCTCGCGGCGGTAGAGCAGGTGCATGATGGCGCCGATTACCAAGGCGAACACGATGGCACCAACGGCTCGAGCGATCCCGAGCTCGGCGCCAAGCACCTTGGCGGTGACCACGATGGCCATGACGTTGATCGCCGGCCCCGAATAGAGAAAGGCGATTGCTGCACCCAAGCCGGCACCGCGCCTGTAGATGCCGCCAAACAGCGGCAATACGGTGCAGGAGCACACCGCCAGCAGCGTGCCGGCGATGGATGCCACACCGAACGCCACGGGCTTCGGCGAAGCCGGGCCCAGGTGCTTCATCACTGCGCCCTGGCTGATGTAGACGGCCATTGCGCCCGCGATGACGAAGGCTGGCAGCAGGCAGAGGATCACATGTTCACGGGCGTACCACTGCGTCAGGCGCAGGCCTTCCAGTACTGCGTTTTCGAAACGGGGCTGGCCCATCGGCAGGAAGAAGATCAGCAGGAACGCCGCGCACATTCCGAGCAGCACTTTGGCTTCGGTGGGATGGCGCCGCCAGAAATTACCCAAGTGCGCTCTCAGCGAAATTGGTGTGTCACTGGTCGAGGCAGGCTGCTCTTGTGCGGGGCTGTCCATGTCTGTGGTCCTCTCAGGCGTCTGCATCGATGGTAGTCAGCCTGCGCGCCGCCCTGCTGATCAGGGTCAAGCGAAGGTGAGTGGTTCCAGCTCAATCAGCCGGCAACGCCCGGTTGTACCAGTCACGGCTGCGGTTGATGCTGCGCACCAGCCAGAGCATAACCGGCACCTCGATCAACACGCCCACAACAGTCGCAAGGGCCGCACCGGAATTGAAACCATAGAGCACGATTGCAACGGCAACCGCTAGTTCGAAGAAATTCGAAGCACCGATCATTGCAGATGGGCCGGCAACATCATGGCGAACCAGGAAGCGACGGTTGAGCCAGTAGCCGAGCCCGGCGATGAATAGTGTTTGCAGCAGGATCGGTACTGCGAGCATGGCGATGATCAACGGCTGGGCCACGATCGCTTCGCCCTGGAAGGAGAACAGCAGGACGAGGGTCGCCAGCAACGCCACGATGGAAAATGGCTGCACCTTCGCCAGTGCCGCCTGAAAGGCCGGCTCACCGCGCTTCATCAGCCTGCCGCGAATGAACTGGGCGATGGCCAGCGGAATGACGATGTACATCACTACCGAGAGCAACAGGGTATCCCAGGGCACTGGAATCGACGACACGCCGAGCAGCAGGGCGACGATTGGCGCAAAGGCAAATACCATTACAACGTCGTTCAGCGCCACCTGGGTCAGCGTGAAATTGGCGTTGCCGTTGCAGAGATTGCTCCAGACGAAAACCATCGCCGTGCAGGGTGCGGCGCCCAGGAGGATCAGGCCAGCCATGTAGCTATCGAGCTCGGAAGCCGGGAGCCACGGCGCGAAGACATGCTTTATGAATACCCAGCCGAGCAGGGCCATGGTGAATGGCTTGACCGCCCAGTTGACGAACAGCGTGATGCCCATGCTCGCCCGTTGTGCATAAACCTCCCGCAGCGCCGAGAAATCAATCTTCATCAGCATCGGGATGATCATCACCCAGATCAGCAGGCCGACCGGAATGTTCACATGGGCGATTTCCAGCGCGCCGACCGCTTGTGCGGCAGCAGGCAGTCCCAGACCGAGGAGGGTGCCGGCGACGATGCAGAGAAAGACCCAGAGCGTCAGATAACGCTCGAAGAATCCGAGCGGGACGCCGGCCGCTTTCTTCCCGGCCACTTCACATTGACTGGACATCGCTAATTACACCTTTTCGCATGATGATCGGGATTGCATCGGAGGTTGCTAGGGGCGCTGCAGGGACGTTGCGGCAAGTGCCTGAACGACCTCATCGACGGTACTTCGCGCCGTGCGAGTGACGCCGATCAGCGTGGCGGATGCCATGCCGGTCCAGTCGCCGTAGCCCACCAGCCAGAGATTGGGTTGCTTCACGACACGGGTGCCTTCTACCTGTACTTTGCCATCGGCCTCGATGATGCCGAGTTCACGAAGATGATCCAGTGCCGGGCGGAAACCTGTGCACCAGATCACCGCGTCCAGGTCCTCACGACGCCCATCCCACTCGACTCCCGTTTCGGTGAAGCGCGCGAAGGGGCGCTCGGCCACCAAAACGCCACGCTCGCGGGCTTCGCGCACCGGCGGCACCATGACGATGTCACCGAAGCCGCCGGCCGGCTCGTCGATGCTGCGCCCCTCCTGCTGCGCCTTCCAGCGCGCGGTGGCGCGCTCGAACAGCACGCGGCCGTCGACATCGTCGGGCAGAAACGCAGGTGGCTCCTGAGTGACCCAGCGTGTCTCGCTGACTCTGGATAGCTCGGCGAGGACCTGCGCGCCGGAGTTTCCACCGCCTACCACCATCACCCGTTTACCTGCGAAGGGACCAGGGTCACGGTAGTGAGCCGAGTGAATCTGCGTACCCTGAAAAAGCTCGCGCCCTTCATAAGGCGGAATGAAAGGCTTGCTCCAGGTGCCCGTCGCACTGATGACTGCGCGAGCCAGCCAATGCTGATCGCCTGCTCGCACAAGCCAGAGATCGTCGAGGCGGCTGATCGTATCGACTCGAACCGATCGCTGAATGGGAAACCGGTAGCGATCTTCGTAGCGTCGCAAATAATCGATAACATCGCTGCGCGTGGGATTGCCCGGCTCGACCGGAGCAGGCATCGGCCAGCCGGCAATCGAGCTCCAGGCGGCGGGTGAGAACAGTCTCAGCGACTCCCAGGCGTGCAGCCATGCGCCGCCGGGACTGGGCTGTTCATCCAACAGCAGATAGGACAGCGACGCGCGGCGCAGAAAGTACGCAGTCGTCAGGGCGGACTGTCCTGCGCCAATGATGATGACATCGAGAACATTGGGTGCTGTCATCAAGCGGCTCCCGTGAAGGCGGATATTCGTTCGAATAAATATATGCGATGCGGAATATACGCCTCTTGTTCCGGCGCAACAAACTCGCCTTCGACAGCGCCCAGTAAATAGCCAGCCTAGCTCGAGAGAGAGCTTTACTTGCTTATGCGCTAAGCAATATATTCGCCCAAGCATATCTTATGGGGAACGGCTTCATGGCCTACAAATCGCGTGTCCTGTTCGTCTGCGTCGCCAACTCGGCACGCTCCCAGCTCGCCGAGGCGTTGCTGCGGCATACCGATTCGGAGCACTTCGAGGCGTTCAGTGCAGGCACCGCTCCCACCCAGGTCGATCTACGAGCGTTGGCAGCGCTCGAGCAGCTTGGCGTTGCGACAGTGGGATTGCACAGCAAATCGCTGGAGGAAGTGGAAGGGCAACCGTTCGATTTCGTGATCACGCTGTGTGATAAGTCGTCATTGGAATGCCTTGCACTGCCTGGTGCGGGCGAGTACATCGCCTGGAACTTCGAAGACCCTGCCACCAGCAACCAGCCGGATGCCTACCGGCACACGCTTCACGAGATACATGAGCGGATCAAGATATTCGTGTTGGTCAAGAACAAGCGCTGAGAAGATATCAATGGTCGAGCACCTGACACCTACCACTGTATTCAAATGCCTGGCAGACGAGACTCGCGTGCGGATCGCGTTGCTCGTCGCCCGTGAAGGCGAATTGTGTGTCTGCGAGCTGACCTGTGCGCTGGATGAAAGCCAGCCAAAGATCTCGCGGCATCTGGCGCTGCTGCGCGGATGCGGAATTCTGGAAGACCGCCGTCAGGGCCAATGGGTTTACTACCGACTCCACCCGCACCTGCCTGACTGGGTGACCGACATGCTGCAGCCGATCCTGGCCGCCAACAAGAATTGGCTGGGCGATAACGTGCAGCGCCTCGAAAGTATGCGCAACCGCCCAGAACGCGCCAGCTCATGCGCCTGAATCAAGAACGACCATGAAGATTCTCTTTCTCTGCACCGCCAACAGCTGCCGCAGCATTCTGGCCGAGGCGCTGTTTAACCATCTCGCGCCGGCCGGCATGCGCGCGTTCAGCGCCGGCAGCGAGCCAAGAGGCGAAATCAATCCACTGACGCTTGAGGCGCTGGCGCGGGCCGGCATTGCGGCTGATGGCTTGTATAGCAAGAGCAGCTATGCGCATCAGGCGCTGAATCCCGACTTCGTCATTACCGTCTGCGACAAGGCCGCGGGCGAAGCGTGCCCGGTACATTTCGGTCCAGCCACCAAGGCGCACTGGGGGCTTGCCGATCCTTCCGAGAGCGTCGGTAGTCCGGAGGAAGTAAAAGCGGCGTTCGATGCCACGCTGTTCAGGCTCAAGCTACGTTTCACCGCGTTTCTCGCGCTACCGCTCGCTCAACTGGATGCCGCTACGCTGAGAACCGAGCTGGCGCGCATCGGCACACTTTGAACCTAGCAGGACATGCCTAATGAACGACGATCTGCCCAATATCGACCCAGATCTGCTGGATATGCCTGACCTGGACAAGCTTGCTCTGCCGGCAGGTCCAGAACACAGGCCACGCATCCTGCTGCTCTATGGCTCTAACCGGGAGCGCTCCTACAGTCGCTTGCTGGTACAGGAAGCTGCGCGCCTGCTCGAGCGTTTCGGTGCCGAGACGCGCATCTTCAATCCGTCGGGATTGCCGCTGCCGGACGATGCACCGGACAGCCATCCGAAGGTGCAGGAGCTGCGCGAGCTGATGCAGTGGTCGGAAGGTCAGGTGTGGTGTTCGCCGGAGCGTCACGGCTCGATGAGCGCGGTGTTCAAGGCGCAGATCGACTGGGTGCCGCTGGCCATGGGCGCGGTGCGGCCGACACAGGGCAAGACGTTGGCGATCATGCAGGTCAGTGGCGGCTCTCAGTCGTTCAACGCGCTGAACCAGATGCGCGTGCTGGGCCGCTGGATGCGCATGATCACCATCCCCAACCAGTCCTCGGTGGCCAAGGCCTTTCTCGAATTCGACGACGCCGGCCGGATGAAGCCCTCGGCCTACTACGACCGCGTGGTGGATGTGATGGAGGAGCTGATCAAGTTCACCCTGCTGGTACGCGGTCGGGCCGACTACCTGGTCGATCGCTATTCGGAACGCAAGGAGTCGGCCGAAGCGCTGTCCCGTCGCGTTAATCAACGCTCCATCTGACTTTCAGGAATCGTCCGCGTGTCCCATCCCTACGACATCCTCGATGTACCCGGCGGCGCCGGTCAGCTGATCTTCACACCGTGCCCCGGCAGCAAGGGCACCAGCGTCGATGAGGCGCTGGCTACCCTGCAAGCGGCCGGCGCTGACGCGCTGATCACCCTGATGCCTGCTGAAGAGCTGGCGCGCAACGAAGCGACGCAGCTGGCGCAGCTCTGCGCCGAGCGCGGCCTCGAGTGGTTTCACCTGCCGGTGGCTGACGAACAGGTGCCGCTGGCGGACTTCGACCAGGCCTGGGAACAGTCGGCGGATCGGATCAATGAGCTGCTGGATGCCGGCAAGCGCATCGCCATTCACTGCAAGGGCGGCTCCGGTCGTACGGGACTGATCGCAGCGCGCATCCTGATAGACCGCGACGTGCCGCGCGCAACCGCCATCGCCAGCGTCCAGGCGTTGCGCCCCAAGGCTATCCAGCATCCGGCGCATGTCGGCTGGATCGAACGCTTCGGCGCATGACGGGCTTCGCATGCTGAATACGCTTGGCCTGTTCGTCATTACCGCGATAGCGGAGATCGTCGGCTGCTATCTGCCATACCTCTGGTTGAAACAGGGCAAGAGTATCTGGTTGCTGCTGCCAGCTGCGCTTTCCCTGGCGCTGTTCGCCTGGCTGCTGTCGCTGCATCCCACCGCCGCTGGGCGCGTGTATGCGGCGTACGGCGGCGTGTATGTCGGCGTGGCGCTGGTCTGGCTGTGGCTGGTCGATGGTGTTCGCCCGACCTTGTGGGACCTGCTTGGCTGCGCCGTTGCGATGCTGGGCATGGCGATCATCATGTTTGCGCCACGAACTTCCTGATTCACCTTTTAAAAGCGAGTCATCCATGAGCATCAAAGTTGGCATCAACGGCTTCGGCCGCATCGGACGTCTGGCACTGCGCGCGGCATGGGATTGGCCGGAGCTGGACTTCGTGCAGATCAACGATCCGGCAGGGGACGCGGCGACCCATGCGCACCTGCTGAACTTCGACTCCATTCACGGTCGCTGGCAACACGAAGCGGGATCCGATGGCGACTGTCTGGTGATCGACGGCCAGCGGGTAAAGGTCAGCGCCAACAAGGCGATCAGCGAAACCGACTGGTCGGGCTGCGATCTGGTCATCGAGGCCAGCGGCAAGATGAAGACCGTTGCCGTGCTGCAGCAATATCTGGAGCAGGGCGTCAAACGCGTCGTGGTCAGCGCGCCGGTGAAGGAGCCGGGTGCACTGAACATCGTCATGGGCGTCAACGATAGTCTGTTCGATCCGGCGCAGCATCGCATCGTCACCGCGGCATCCTGCACCACCAACTGCCTGGCGCCGGTGGTCAAGGTGATCCATGAGCAGCTCGGCATCCGCCACGGTTCGATCACCACCATCCATGACCTGACCAATACCCAGAGCATTCTCGATCAGCCGCACAAGGACCTGCGCCGCGCTCGGGCCTCGGGCATGAGCCTGATTCCCACGACTACCGGCTCGGCCACGGCGATCGCTGAAATCTTCCCGGAGCTGCGCGGCAAGCTGAACGGCCATGCCGTGCGCGTGCCGCTGGCCAATGCCTCGCTGACCGATTGCGTGTTCGAAGTGGAGCGCGCTACCGATGCCGCTGAGGTGAACCAGCTGCTCAAGGCCGCGGCAGAGGGCGAGCTGAAGGGCATCCTCGGGTATGAGGAGCGGCCGCTGGTTTCCATCGATTACCGCACCGACCCGCGCTCGTCGATCATCGATGCGCTGTCGACCATGGTGGTCAACGGCACTCAGGTGAAGATCTACGCCTGGTACGACAACGAATGGGGCTACGCCAACCGCACCGTGGAACTGGCGCGCATGGTGGGGCTGGCAGGGTGAGATGCCGCTGAGAGGCGTTCGCTGAGAGCGGTGCGGGCTATGGAAGAAGGGCAGGGAGGGTGGGCTGGAGCCCACCCTACGGCAAATCCGTGACTCGAATCCCCGACTCTTGTTTCTCGGCATGCCACGCCATCGCCAATCTAGCTGCGCAGTACACCTGCTCAATCAATCCGGAACCGACCATGCAAGCCTTTGCCAGACTGTCCCCCGAGGTGCGCCAGTACCTGATCGTCACCGGTAACTACTGGGGGTTCACGCTCACCGACGGCGCGCTGCGCATGCTGGTGGTGCTGCATTTCCATTCGTTGGGCTACACGCCACTGCAGATCGCGGCGCTGTTCCTGTTCTACGAGGTGTTCGGTGTCGTCACCAATCTGCTTGGCGGCTATCTCGGCGCTCGACTCGGCCTGAACCGGACGATGAACCTTGGCCTGGCGATGCAGGTGGTGGCGCTGCTGATGCTCACTGTGCCAGCGGTGTGGCTAACGGTGCCTTGGGTGATGGGTGCGCAGGCGTTGTCCGGTATCGCCAAGGACCTGAACAAGATGTCGGCCAAGAGCTCGATCAAGCTCCTGGTACCCGACAGCCAGCAGGGCACGCTGTACAAGTGGGTGGCCATCCTCACCGGCTCGAAGAATGCGCTCAAGGGCGTGGGATTTTTCCTCGGTGGCGCACTGCTGACGCTGCTGGGATTCGGCGGCGCGGTCCTGGCGATGGCTGCGGTGCTAGCCGTGATCTGGATCGGCAGCCTGGTGCTGTTGAAAAAGGATCTTGGCAAGGCGAAGGCCAAACCGAAGTTCAAGGACATCCTCTCCAAAAGCCAGGCAATCAACGTGCTGTCGGCAGCGCGGCTATTTCTCTTCGGGGCTCGTGATGTCTGGTTCGTCATCGCGCTACCGGTGTACCTGAGCACCGTCTTCGGCTGGAATTTCTGGATGGTCGGTGGCTTTCTGGCCTGCTGGATCATCGGCTATGGCATCGTCCAGTCGATGGCGCCGGCCATTACCGGCAAGCACAGCGGCAACGTGCCGGATGGACGTGCGGCCTTCATCTGGGCCGCGCTGCTGGCGGCGCTACCGGCGGCAATCGCTGTGGGCCTGACAACTGATGCTTCGCCGCAATGGGTGCTGATCGGCGGGCTGCTGCTATTCGTTGCGCTGTTCGCAGTGAATTCCTCGCTGCACAGCTATCTGATCGTCAGCTACGCCAAGGAAGACGGCGTTTCGCTGGACGTGGGCTTCTATTACATGTCCAACGCCATGGGGCGGTTGATCGGTACCCTGCTCTCCGGCTGGGTGTTCCAGGCCTATGGGTTACAGGCTTGCCTGTGGGTTTCGTCACTCTTCGTGCTGCTCGCCGCGATTATCTCGCTGCGCCTGCCTCGTCACACGCGATAGCTGAGTAGGAAGGTCGGGCGCGAACGCCCGACCCGTATCGCTTAGTAGCTGTACTGCAGCTGTGCCCAAAGTTTCTCGGTGTCCACCGAATAGTCGTCCGCGTCGTAGCCGGCGTACTTGACCGTTGCGACCAGCCCTTTGACCAGCGGGATGGCGCGGCTGTAACCGATGTTGATCTCTTCCCCGTACTGCTCGCTGCCACGCTCGGCGCGGAAGTCGTGGTACCAGGCCTGCAGCGTGCCGCCGAAGAGCGGCAGGGTGCCGCCGAGATAGACGTCCTGAACGCCGTCTGCCGGCGTCAGCAGGAAGGTATCGGCCCAGCCCTGAAAAACGTGCTTGGTGGCCAACGGCGTCTGGAAGGCGCGATTGCCCGGCCCCGAGTCGCCGTCCAGTACTTCCACGCCCGCTTTCAGAGTCGCGCCCTTGAGGGCATAGCCTAGCTCGGCCAGGTAGTACTCGCTGCTCAGCTCCTGAGGATTGCCGGCGTAGTCCTGCTGGCGTGCATATTCAAGCGCATAGCTGATGCCGTGGAGGGCACCGTTCAGACGCAGACCTGTGGTCTTGCTGGACAGGGTGCCGAGCGCAGCGGCGGGTGCAGTGGCGATGTTGTCCAGTCCCAGCAGATAGCTGTAGGCGGTGGCCGTCAGCGCCGGTGAGTGAGCGTAGCGGGCGTTGAACAGATGGCTGTGGCCTTCGATATTGGCCGGGTTGGTGCGATTGTCGAAACGGTTGTCGCCCGGGCCGAAGATCGTGTTGATGTTGTTGATGTAGGCGTAAGTCAGGGTCAGCTTGTCGAGCGGTTGCAGCTGGCCCAGCACGCCGTCGTAGGTTTGTTCGTTCTGCCGCCAACCGACGCCACCGACGAAGCGCTGGTTGTCCAGATTGATGCGCTGACGGCCGGCAATGGCGCTGCCGAACGCGTGGTCGTAGCGCAACAGCGCCTGGTTGATTTCGCTGCCGTCGGGGTCGGCTACCACGGAGTAATCGGTCTGGCCGTTGCGTGTGCTGTTGTAGGCCGCATCACCCAGGCGGCTTACGTTGTCTGCCTCGACCAGAGCCGACAGGCCGTACCACTTGCCGGTCTGAAAGCCGACGCGGGTGCGTAGCGTCTGGGCGTTGGCGTGCTCAAGTGTGTTGTCCTGATCGACGTGCTCGTAGCGATAGCGCACATCCAGAATCGGTTTCGCGTCGGTGAACAAGCTGCTGAAGGTTTCCTGAGCGAAAACCGCCGGACTGCATAACAGCCCAGCGCTCAGCAGGTAGGGGGTCAGATGATGGGGATGCAGGTTCTTCATGTGCCGCTCCTTGGTTGACATCGGAGCGAAAGATAGGCTGCTTACTATTTTTGCCATTGACAGCCGTCAAGGCCATAGAAAAGCTCTGGAACAGGCCTTGCGACCCGTTCGCGAGGCCTGACAGGAGTCGAGCTCAGCTGTGTACAGCGGTTCTCAGCATGCCGATATCATGTGCGGCGCGCTGAATCAGTGCGGCAGCGTTCGGCCCGGCCTTGTCATGACCGTTACGACGCCCGCGGCGCCAATGCACCATGGGCTGGAGTGCACTGATATCCGATCGGGTAACCAGTTCTTCGAGTGATCGCTTGCTCATGTTCGCGTCCTCACGTCGTGAGTTCGGTGGAGCGTCCTTGCGCCATGGGGAGTCCATGAGCAGACGATGCGCGATGATTGTTACAGCGGTTTGGCAGCACGGCGCAATCGGATGGCCGGTGCAGGGAGGAGAAGACGGCTAACGCGCCAGCATCAGACTTCGGTGATCGCGCTGACGCTGGTGATGCCAGCGTTCCAGATCATCTCGTAGTGTGCGGTCTGAACGATGGACAGTACGCGCCGCGGCGTCATGAGTGCCCAGCAGTGCCGGCCTGGGCTACGTACCGAGTGATACCGCAACCCGGGGAATCCCTCTTGCCTGGCGAGGCGACCGAACTGGCGGGACTGGAAGTAATCATCCGCGTCGTAGATCGGATCCGACATCGACACGCTCGTGGCATCCAGCAGCCCGGCCTCGTTGAATTGACATGACAACCCGCGGAAAACGAACCGCTCGAAGTTCAAGCCTACGACATTCGACCAGTAGTGCTCTTGGTGATACCGCACCTCGGCCAGTGCCGTTTCCATGCTGTCGGCCAGATACAACACGCCGTAGCTGCCATCGCTGAAACGAGAGCCGGCTGGATTCACGTGGGTGAACGGCGCCGTAGCGTAGGAGCAGCCCGGAATGCCGAATGGTATTTCTGACCGAGGAATCAGCTCGAGGCGGCCAGTCTCGTTGTGCAATCTCGGGTTTGTCAGCGCCTGCAACTGATAGAGGATTTCAAATTCCTCCGCGTCGGCTACGTCATCGAACAGATCGATGGGGGGATACTTGGAGTTCACCAGCCGGTACGACTGGCACCGGGCATCTGCCCGTATCGGCAGTCGCTGCGGCACTACCACTGCGCGCCTCGCAGGCTGTCGATACGGCGGAACGACTCGTACAGGGAAATCATGTCCCCCTGAGCCATTACCTCCAGCGGCGATCGCCCGTTGAAGAATTCGTTGTGATTGGGCATTGCCGCAAAGCCGTAAGTGTTTTCCGGGTTATCGAAGATCAGCCGCAGTGCTGCGTGGATGTTGAGAATGAAACTGACGCGCTGCATCTGGTCGGGGTCCAGGCTGACCGACCAATCTGCATTGCGGAGCTTGGCCCGTGCGTGAGTACTGCGGGAGATACGCAATATCCGACAGGCCTGTTCGGTAGACGCCTGCCATTTTTCGAGAATGTTCACCGCAGTACGAAGGCCGGCGGCGCACTGGTCTTTGGTAAACGCGGGTGCCTGAAGAGTCGCAGTCATGGCAATTGCTCGATTAATTCCATGGACTCAGCATAGCATCTTATGTGTCTTTAGACACAATTATGCACACGCTATCTTTCTGGACACTCAGTTTGAGGAAACTGAGTCTCCAAGTCACTTTTACTTGTGAGCGGCCGTCACCTGTACCGGCCCAGCCCGCTTGGCGTTTGCCCAGCAAAGCGACCGATTACCGCGACTTCTTGCCTATCGCAACTGCTCACCACTGATGGCAGAATCGAATCAAAGGATTGCCAACAGCGGTATCAAGGAGGGGGTTATGGAGTTTCAAGAGAAACTGGCCAGTCTGGCTGCGAAGATCCGTCAGCAAAAGTCGGTCATTCAGACCGAAGAAGCTACCAAGAACGCCTTTGTCATGCCCTTCATACAGAGCGTGCTCGGCTACGACGTCTTCGACCCTACAGAAGTGGTTCCCGAGTTCGTTTGTGACGTCGGAACCAAGAAAGGCGAGAAGATCGACTATGCCATCCTCAAGGATGGGCAGATCCAGATACTGATCGAAAGCAAGAAGATCGGCGAGCCACTGAATATCAACCACGCCAGCCAGCTCTTCCGCTACTTCCACGTTACGACAGCCAGAATCTCGATCCTCACCAATGGCCAGGTCTACCGCTTCTTCACTGACCTGGACGCCCCAAACAAGATGGACGAAAAGCCGTTCCTAGAATTCGACCTTCTCGACATCGATGACCACGTCGTGCCGGAGCTGCAGAAGCTGACCAAGAGCGCATTCGATGTCGACTCGATCATCAGCGCCGCGGGCGAGCTGAAGTATGTAGGGCAGATTAAGCGTGTCCTCGCCGCCCAGTTCAGCGAACCCGACGATGACTTTGTCCGGCTCGTAGCTTCCCGCGTGTATGACGGTGTCATCACTCAGAAGGTGCGCGAGCAGTTCGCCCAGCTCACTCGAAAGGCTACGGCGCAGTTTCTGGGGGATCAGATAAATGAGCGCCTGAAGTCAGCGATGACCGGTGCCGTAAGACCTGTGATCCCTGCCCAAGTATCACCTGAGACACAAGAGCCGGCCGAAAACTCTCCCGATAGCGATGCTGAGAAGACCAAGATCGAAACCACGGTTGAAGAAATCGAGGGTTTCAACATCATCAAGGCGATCGTACGGTCGGAAGTCGACGTGAAGCGCATAGCCGCCCGCGACACGCAAAGCTATTTCGGCGTACTGCTCGATGACAACAATCGTAAGCCGCTGGCCCGCCTGCACTTCAACCGTCAGCAAAAGTACCTCGGTACCTTCGACGCGGACAAGAACGAGACCCGCCATCCGATCGACGCGCTCGACGACATTTTCGAGTTCGCAGACATTTTGAAAGACACAGCCAAAAGCTACGCCTGCTGAGCGCCCGCTAGGAGGCACGCACCCGGCCTAGTGCAATTCAGGCTGGGTGCATTGGCACCCCCAATATCAACACATCCGCAAGGAAGCCTTGGTCTGTCCCGGGCTGAGTGGACACTGACTTAAGGTGGATAATGTCCGCCGCAAGGAGTGTTCATGACCCAGACCACTTGGCCAGCGAATAATTTCCAACGTCGAGGCCGCCTCGAACGAAAGCGGCGAGGGCGCCAAAATAGTGCGGGGCACCCTCGGAGTGAGCGTTCGAGATATTGAGCGTTACGGAATACTCGGAGGGCCGATTCCTACTTAAGGCAGATAATGCCTAACTGGGACAACGGAGAGCGATTCTTAGGTGGGGAAAACAGCTTTTTCAGAAAGAACCTAGGCTTGCCTTGGTAAAAGCAGATTGTGGAGCCGGACCGATGGCCTTCTCGCTTCAGATGATTCACGGCGGCGGGAGGTCGCGATCCGGGTCGCGTAGTTGCACAAGCCCAGAGCTCAAACTGCAATCAGGTGATTGACTGGTGATTGACCGTACTCTGGCTTGCAGATGGAAAAATGCACTAGGTGACGCTTAAGCCCGCGTGGTGACTGGTGCCGGAGCGGGGATCGAATATAGCTCCTCCAGGCCACTGATTACGGCGTTTCGCTCCGGTTATAGATAGACCGTACCCCTAAGCGTACCCCTAAAAACAAAAGTACCCTGCCGAACAGAGGCTATGGCCTAACGGTGAGCATCCGACGTCGGTGCGGTGCTGGTCTACGCCTCGAATTCAGGTTTTCGGCGCTTAGCGATAAAACGGAGGGTTCCTAGCGGTCGTGCTGCTGTCGGTTGCTGGTGATCTTAGAGCTCCATCTGCCGAACAATCTCAGCAGGGTCGGCGCCTCGCTGTAATGCGCGTCGGGCATCGCGGGTCATGGTGTCGATTGCTTCGCTCTCGAACCTCTCTGCCATTCGGCAAGCCTTGCGGACGATCAGCACAGCCAGTTCGCGGGGAAACTCGGTTTTCTGCTGCTTCGGTCGGCCATAGCTAATCGACATGCGTTTACTCCAGGATGAAAGATTGTTTCGGCTAGAGATCGGCGAAGGGGTTCGCACTCGGCTTTGCACGGGTCGCAATACTGACCTTTGACCGGTCGGATGGCGTCATGCCGAACTTGCCCAGCAGCACCTCCAGTCGAACAAGGCGCATTGAAGTAAATTCCAGCGGATCAGCCCGGAATTGGGCGAGAAGATTTGCCGCTATCTCCAGCGCGATTCGGTCGGAGTCTGTCAGTACTCCAGGCGGCGCAGAGACGGCTATATCGTTCCAGCATTCAAGCGCCTGCTCAGTCAAATGATCCGGCGCGGCGGATAGCGGGCCGGCGGTGTCTGGATCTACACGCTTGCGCTCGGGGTGCTTACGGAATGAACCGCGGGCGTCGAGTACGTTGGTTGGGGTTCTTGGCCTGGCCATATTCAAAACTTCCATTACGGAGAGACAGGAAAATTACTGGATGGGCGGTGTCCGCTTTCGTCTTGCCTGAACAATGAGTCCACCCCCCCGGCAGGTGCTTCCAGAGAGGTTCGCTTTTCGCAAAAATTGTGGCGGTTTATGGTTGCCGAGTTTTGGGACCGGTTACCGCAACGAAGGCCTTGAGCTCTCACATGGCCCCCTATGCCTGCTCGATGACTCCGCTTCCGTCAGGCAGCAGTACGTCAGCCAATCGCTGTGCTCGGTCGTCCGCCTCTTGCTGCGAGTCGCCTTGCAGGATGGCAAGTGTTCTGCCGCCTTGTTTCAGTCGGGTGTGATACTTCGGCGGAAGGCCAAGCATTGCTCTGTGCAATACCTGGCCGTGTTCAATGGGTCTAAGCATGGTCGTTGCGTTCTGAGATCGTGGTTAACGTCGAGTTAACAGCTTTCGTTAACCCAGAAATAATCCGCAGATGCGGGAGGTGGCGGTTTCCGCTTGAGTGGGGCTTCGAGCTTTCGATCCGCCCCCCCCCCCTTGGAATTGGTGCCTGCCACCAGCGCCGTTCGCATTCGGCTCGGAATTGCTGCGCAGGCTGTCGAGGTTCTTTAATGTCTGGTGACTCACGACTGTACCCAGTCCGGCCGTTCCCTTGCGGGCCGCGCCGGCTACGGAACCAACCCGTCAACTCACGGGGTAGGGTTCAGCTCCACGCGCAGCACAGCGCCCGGGGCGAATACAGCCAGGCCGAAACGTCCTTCAGCCAAGATCGTGGTTTGGTTGGTGACGAAGTTGTCCCGGTCTTCACGGCTCGCCATCACGGTGACCTGCTCGCGATCCAGCAGCGCAACCTGTGAGGTATCCATGACCAGTGCGGCGCCAGCAGTGATGCCCGGAGAGGTCACGACAGGCAGGCCCCAAAGGTTCTGGCCGGACGGGTCTCGAGGTGAGCCCAGCACATACTGGCCATTGCCTGTCTCGGCACGCTCTGAGGCGATGGAGAACCAGTCGCTTGGGTGCATGACGATAACGGACGGGCTCCACCCGGCAGACTGAAGCGCGGTCATTGCCTGGCCTACCCGGTCGGATGCGTGCGTTGCGGTCGGGGTGTGCTCGGTAGCCTGAAGCTCAAGTCCGAGAATGTGGCCGGTGGTGCCGTCACCCTTCATCAGCTCCGCTTCCAGCTTGGCCTGCACACCGTAGCGCAGCAGGTTGTCCAGCTGGTTCTGAAGCGCGGGCGCATCGGACAGGATCTGGTTTGACGCTCGTACCCAGTGCGCGATGGTGATGATGTTGGAGGTCTTCACCTCGAACGCCGGGGCGGACTCAGCTTTCAAGTCGCCCTCTGCAACCTGGACTGCGGCACCGTTGGCAGCGGTGGTCAGGCTCATGAACTCGAACGAGGAGCTGTTTACCGGCACAACCGGCAGCAGATCCAGCAGCGAGAGTCGCACCTGGGGATTGTTGAACAGTCCTTGAGCCCGCTGGGGTTGCACATCCACGTCAGCGCCGGTCAATGACTTGCGCAGCGTGGGCAGATCGCCGTTCTTCAGCACTACGCGGCCGGTGCTGTTAGCGCCGCCGATCAGGCTTTCAAGCTGTGCCGATTCGATGAACGAGGCGACCGGGCTGGACTTGCGGCCGAAGTAGCCTGGCTCCTCAGCGCCACCCCGGCGCGCCATCTTTTGTTCAAGGTCTTCGATGCGTGCCGTGACGCCTTTAACTTCCTTGGTTAGATCGCTTTTCATGGATTGGACGGCGGCACCGTGTTCTTCCAGGGACTTGGCTACGATTTCAAAACTCATAATGAATTACCTCTGCCCTTGAAGGGCTTGTGTGATGCTTTGGAGTTTTGCCGCGATTGCGGCTAGTTCTGCGCTGTCGTCGGGCTGCTCGTCTCGAACAAGTCCGTTCCAGCCACCCGCCATAAGCCGTTTAGCTTCGCGGGCGCTTAATCCCAATGCATCACGCACTGAGCGTTCAAAGTCGCGGGGGTTGGGGTTTACCGGGTCGAAGCTCTTCACGCTGGTGATGCGTGCGCTGGTGTTCGCCGGCAGTGCCACTAGGGAAACTTCGACCAGATCGATCTGCTTCAGCAGTCGGGCGCCGTTCTTAATCTCAGCGCCTCCGGCCGGGATCATGTAGCCGATCGACAGGGCCAGAGCGCCGTCACGCATCAGGGCATGGGCGGCTTTGGCTTGGGGTACGTCGGTGGTCAGTTTGCCGTGAGCCAGCAAACCTTCCGGGGTGTCCTCGAACTTGAGCCAGACGCCGACCGGATTTGATTGGTCGTGCTGCCAGAGCAAGGCCGGGCGGGTCTTGTTGGCTTCGTGCTGGGCAAGGGTCTTGGTGTACGCACCAGGTGCGATCAGGTCGCCGTGGGCATCAGGTTCGCCGCCGTATGGGCTGGCAATACCGGAGAAGGTGCCGGCTTCATCGCCAGCAGAAAACTTGAATTGGATCGGGGCGGCTTGGAATGCGCGCATAAGTACGTTCTCACTTGAGCAAATAGGGATCATTTGCCGCTCAGGGAACGCATCACGCGCAACTGGGACGGGGCGCAGCGCATCACGCGCTGACCTGTCCAGTTTAATGACATGTCACCAGAGCGGCAAGTGGCTAACTGATATTGGCGTCCGGCCAAATACGGTGTGCGTTCGCCAGCGCCTCGGCATGAGTTGTCGGTTCGCCGGTCATCCTGAATGGCTGATATCCCGGCGCCGTGACATCCCAATATCGGCGGCGCTCGGCTCCGTCATTCGCTGCCAGCTCGGCCAGCAATTCCAGGCGGTGTGATCGAACGTACCGGCGCACGTCTTCGGTGATGCCCGACTTCGGCGTGACGAAAACCCGGTTGCCTCGTCGCTTCGCGGTCAGGCCATGACGGTGTAGAAAATCAATTGCGGCAGCCATCAGATTTCCTCCCCGTCTTCGTCTTCCGACTGTAGGGGTGAAAAATCCTCTACACTTCTACAAGCCCCGCCAGTCGTGGGTTTCAGGCCGTTTTCTTTCTCTACACCGACATTGCTTGTAGAGGTTTGAAAATCGCTGTAACCCGCGCCAGCCGTGGGCTGTAGAGGTGTAGAGGTTTTCAGGGGGGTGTCAGCCGAAAGGTAACGATCCCAAGCCTCTACAAAGTCGCTCCGGTCATATCCCATCTTCCCGGTTTCGGTACCAATACGGACTTGGTGCGACTTTATGCCGAACTCCTCGATCTTCGTTTTCAGCTGGCGGGGAGTGATTGGCTTGCCGCGATTCCACGTTGCCCAGGGGGCTTCGTCGTTCGCGTTGAGTGCGTCAAGCAGATGCGAGCTGAACATCTTGCTGGCGCGTTTTTCGTCGAATACCGCCTTGATATCCGCCAGCAGCTCGGCACCGATGCTTGGCGTTTCCTCTTCGATACCGTGCAAGGCGATGGCGGACTGCCTGGCGATGCGCGGCCAATCCCCGCCAGCAACATCAGCGATTGCCAATAGCGGCTCCCAGCAGTCGTTGGCGCGGTCGTTCAATCCCTCGATGATCGCTGGCCGTGCTGCTCCAATAGTGATGGCGTTGTCATCAGCGAAACGGGCGACTCGGCTGCGCAAGCGATCCCACATTGCCGGATCGGAATGGCGCAGACGTTCTACGCTCTCGCCTGGCTTCTTCCGGCGCAGTCGCAGCGGAATGCTGCGGTCTGCCAGGGTGTCAGCGATCTTGCCGATACCGCAGAGCGCCTTCGCCCCCCATACGTTAAATTTGGTCGGCATGTGGTCATCACCAACACAGCGAACAACGAATGCGCTGTCGCGAGTAAACCCGGCATTTAGAATGCCGCGTGCCTCCTCGTTATCACGCATGAAGGCATCTGCTTCATCGATATGCAAAGTCGGTGACCATAGTTCGATTGAGCGAAACAGCGCGGCGTTAGCGATGCCCGAAACCTGCATTGGCCGATAGGTCAGCTTGCTCAATACCGAAAGCATGATGGTCTTACCGCAGCGTTTTTCCGGTGCCGTGATGTTGGCGATTGGCGCGACTTGTACCGCGTCGATTAACCAGGTGAACGTCGCCCATAGCGCGGCGGCGCGGATCGTCTCCCGGTCTGCGATGACGTGGCGTCCGATGGCCTCCACCAGCTCGTCGAGTAGGTCAGCCCCGTTTACCTTTTCCGGCCACGGCTCCACCTCGTCGAAGATCCCGTCATTGGCCGATGCCTTGCCTTCAACCGCTGGCGCGGTGATCCGGTCGAAGTCGGCCATGCTCAGCACGTTGGCTTTTTTGACTTGGTGACGGAGCCGCGCCCATGCGGCCGGGTCGGTGTCGCGGGTACGCTTCAGTTCGTCGAGGATCGCCGGCACATACAGCGCACCAGGATCGACGGACAGCTGGTCGATGGCCTCTTGGAGCGGGCTTTTAGGCTCCAGGACGAAAACCTTTTCAGATCCCATGCGAAGCCCTCCAGCACAGCAAGTCGTTGAAGTCGCTTAGCTCCAGCGGGGCGTCGGTCGGCCATACAGGGAAAGCCACCTCCGCACCGATGGCGAGCGCGGCGGCTGTCGCTGCGGTGCGCCCCGGATTGCCCGCGGTCATGCGGTCGTCGTCGCCGGCGATGATGATCTGCTGCGAATCGCCGTACTTGGCGCGCAGGGCTTGCGCCACTGGCTTGAGGTTGCCCGCATTCATGGCGCAGGCCACGGCGGCGCCGGTTTCAGCGTGGATCGTTGCGCCCGTTGCCCAGCCTTCGACGATGTACAGCGGCTGGCCAGAGTCGATGCAACCCAGCGCGGCATAGGCACCACGAACTTGACCACCAAACAGGAAACGCTTCGCTCCGTCCGACTCAATGCGCTGAATATTCACCAGACGGCTATCAGCGAACAACGGCACCAATAGCACGTCGCCAGACTGGCGCAGGCTGTGCGGCTTGGCTCGCTTTCGTATCAGATATGGGTGATCGGCGTCGGCACGGCTTGCTTCGCGCCAAAGGCGAGCGGCACGTTCAGCAGCGCTCTGCTGGCGTTGCTGCTGCTCTGATTCGCGCTGCTCTCTCGCCTTCTCGATGCGCTGTGCGATCAACTGCGCTTCCATCGGGTCGGCCGGCTTGCGGCTGCTCCAGGTTTGCGAGCCGTTAGCCTTCCAACTGCCGAACGCACCAGATGCGATGCCGTCCAGATACAAGACGTACCATCCGTTTTGCGAACCTGGCTTGTCCTCCGGTACGCGGAAACGATGGATTGCGCCGTCTGGCACAGGGAGCCAATCCAATTGCCCGAATGTGGTCTGTAGCGCGTCACGGAAGGCCAGTTCAGCTTTTTCAGGCAAGCCGATCCCGTTCAGCGCATGGGCGCCGTTTTGAATAGTCATGGTTTAGCCCTCTGCGGTCGGGTTCGGTGCGGTGGCCTTGCGGCGCTCCAGCTCGTACTCGGCGCCGTTCGCAACGTCCACGAGCCTGCCGGATAGCGTGCCCAGCGAGTTGATAAGCCAGCCGATATTGCGGGCGGCGTCGTTGGATAGCTCGCCAGCGTCGGCAGTGTTCGCCAGTAGCTCGCCAATGGCGGAAATGCCGTGGGCCACCGTCAGCGCCTCGCATTCAGCGGTGCGCTCGATGGCGTCCAGATCATCAGTGGACAGACGGCCCATGCGCAAAGGATCGGGTAGCAGGTGACTCCAGCAGACGGAGCTCATTGGGCACCCCCTGCAACTTCCAGAGCGCGGGCACGTGTCATCGCTTCGTTGTAGCGGCGCAGGCGAACGGATAGGGACGAATCAGCGCGCAGAGCGGCGAAGGCGCGGGCCTTCCACGCGGCGGCGTGGGATTTGGACGGATTGAGGGTAAGGGTGGTGCGCATGGGTGTAGCTCCTTTTGCTGAGGAACTACCGGCATCACTTGGCGATGATGGGCGGTAGCACTGTACGGGCCGCCAAGATCGGGGCAAAAGGAACCCGATAGGGCCGAAACCCTCCCGCACAGCGCCACCATAAAACGCAGGCGAAAAAAAACTCCGCGCTGGTAGGTGGGAGCTTGTGCTCCTTTTGCTCTCCGGGCTTGGCGTCCCGGTCGCTGAATTTGCAGCGACGGGCAAACGATACATGCGGACGCATACGGGGGCAAGCGTAATCATTGCAGACCCTCCGGCGCGGCATGAATCGGAAGACGTGAAGCATCAATCGCAGTGATTAACGTGGCGCGGCTCAGTCCTTTGGCTTGCAGGACCGTCGATAAGCTCAAAAACGAAGACAGCGCCACTACTTCGCTCGGCGTGCCGCTGGCGCGGGCATAGCCGACGATCAGCGGGAGAAGCTGTTCGAGGATAAACTGCTCATGATCTTCGACGTGGTGCTGGCTATAATCGGCTGGCATGTTTTGCAGGCCGCTATCCTTCGCCGGGGCGGCCTTTTTCATGCTGCGTCCCTCGATTCGATCTTGGCCCGGAGCCAATTCTCAACCTCAGCGACCACATAGAATGCGGCAGCCTGGCGGGAGTCGCCATCTTTGATCGGCTTAGGAAAAGTCGGATCTTTCTTGCTGAGCTTGTCCAGCCCGGAGCGGGACAGGTCGAGCCAGATGCAGAGCGCGGGCTTACGAATCAGGGCTTTGCTTGGAGCGGCAAGTGGGTGCATTTGAACGCCTCCGTATGGGTACGGAAGCTAAGTTATGCGGGAAGACCTTAGGCTAAAATACCGCGTGCTAGCACAGGCCAATCACTGCTTTATATGGTCAGCCAGCCACCGGCGGATTGTTCTTTCGGTATATGGAACCACTCGCTGAATCTCTCTCGCGGCTTCCGATACGTTTCCTTTGAACTTGTCTCGATGCAGTGTGAAATAGTCGATAGCCTGGTCCTTCGCCGATCGGTTTTCTTGGTGTATGCGATCCGACCCGGCGGCACGTCGCATGTATTCCGCTTGCTTATGCTGCAAACCGAACCATGTAGCGATCAGCTTGTTAGTGTTTTCACAAAGCACACCGAGCCTAAATCCAGCTGTCATCGCAGCTTCCGCGTCGGAGCCTTCGATAAGCCACAAACATTCTCGCGCCTGGCTAGCTACGGCATGTGCGATGCCGTGAATATTGGCTGGTAGATTGTCCTCCGAGTTGTACGGGCGGTTTGCCAGCTCTTCCGCTTGAGCGAGTACCGCTTCTAGTCCCTTTCTGCCTTCCAGCATCTCGAAGTAGAAGGTCTTGAGCGTGATGCTGTTCCTTCCAGCCGTCATGCCCGCAGCTCCACCACGTTGCTGGCACTTTTGCCCCGATGCGCAAACTCGTATGGCGTGACGTGCCGTTGCCGGTTGGCGTCGAGGTAGTCAGCCCACCAGGTCATCATCAGCCGGCGTTCTTCCAGGTGCTCGGCCTTGTGGATATAAGCAGCGCGGACTCCGTTGCGCTCTTGGTGGCTCATCTGCCGTTCAACCGCGTCGCGGCTCCACAAGCCCGATTCCACTAATGCAGAACACGCCATCGTGCGGAAACCGTGCCCGCAAACGTCCACCTTCGTGTCATAGCCCATACGGCGCAGCGACTTGTTAACGGTGTTTTCTGAAAGCGGCTTCCAGTGGTGGTGGTCGCCAGCAAATACCAGATCGAAGCGGCCAGTAAGCGGCTTGATTGCGTCCAGGGTGGCCAGCGCCTGGCGACTCAGCGGGACCATGTGCGGCGTGCCCATCTTGGCGCCACGGTGCGAGTGCTTCACGCCTTCGATGGGCTTGCGCTCGCCTGGGATGATCCACATGGATCGGCCGAAGTCGAACTCATCCCAGCGGGCAAATCGGAGTTCACTTGAGCGGATGAATACCAGCAGAGTGAGCTGGACGGCAAGACGGGTCAGAGGCCGGCCGGTGTCCGCCTCGATGCGCACCAGCAGCTCGGACAGCCGTTCGAGGGGTAATGCCGGCCTGTGCCTTGTCTTCGGCGTGGCGGTGCCTCCCAGCAGATCAAGCGCCGGGTTGTAGTCGATCATGTTGCGCTGGACGCCAGTTCGCATGATGCCCACCACACGTTGGCGCAACCGGCCGGCAAGATCCAGAGCGCCGCGCTTCTCCACCAGTTTCAGCGCAGCCAGCAGGTCGCTTGTTTTCAGGTCGGCAATAGGTCGGTGCCCCAGCAACGGAAATAGATCCGCTTCGGACTCATTCATCACTCGGGTAGCGTGACCCTTAGACCACTTGCCGGCCATGCTGGCGTGCCACTCTAGGGCGACAGCCTTGAAGGTATTGCAGGACGACTGCGCCGCCTCGATGACTTTCCGGTGTTCGTGCTCGATGGGGTCTACGCCCTTCGCCAGCAGCTCCAGCGCCTCGGCTCGCTTACCCCTGGCTGCCTTCAACCCGGTCGCCGGATAGCCGCCGAAAGTTGCAAGCCCTTCCCTGCCATTGGGGCGCTTGAACTTGAACCGCCATACCTTGCTCCCGTTCGCCTTCACCAGCAGGAACAGACCGCTGCCGTCGAACAGCTTGTAGTCCTTGTCGCGGGGGCGTGCGGCATCGCACTTGGAGTCTGTGAGGGGCGTTACTGTGCGCGCCATAGGGGTACGCTCCTAAATCGAACCGGCATACCCCTAAACGTACCCCTAAAGAACGGGCATGTACAGACGCATGTGGATTCATACGGGCACAAAAAAACCGGCTCAGGGGCCGGTTTTACTGGGCTTCAGGTTCATATGGGAACATCTGAAATCATGTCCATGGTGCCCGGAGCGGGGGTCGAACCCGCATACCCTTTCGGATGAGAGATTTTAAGTCTCTTGCGTATACCAATTTCGCCATCCGGGCGGAGGCTGCGTAGCAGTGCGCCGATGGGGAATCGGCGGCGCAGGACTATAGCGAGCCTCCGGACACCACGCAACCCGAACGGCGCCGTTGCGTGGCCTCAGTCGCTGGAAACTGGCGAAAGCTGCCACCAGCTCGGCAGCAGGCGGCGTATCTGCGACCGGCCGAAACGGTCGTCGATCAGGTGCACGACGCCTTCATCGCTCTGTGTGCGAATAACCCGTCCCGCAGCCTGCACGACTTTCTGCAGCCCGGGGTAGAGGTAGGTGTAGTCGTAACCCAGGCCGCGGCCGAATAGCTGCTCAAGGCGTGCCTTGAACTGCTCGTTGACCGGATTGACCTGTGGCAGGCCGAGGGTGGCGATAAAAGCGCCAATCAAGCGGTTGCCTGGCAGGTCGATGCCTTCGGCGAATGCGCCGCCGAGCACCGCAAAACCGACGCCCTTGCTGTGTTCGGTGAATCGGTCGAGAAATGCACTGCGGGCCGCTTCCTGCATGCCGCGAGTCTGCTCCCAGAAGGGCACGTCCGGATACTGCTCGCGCAGCAGGGAGGTCACCTGTTGCAGGTAATCAAAGCTGCTGAAGAACGCCAGGTAGTTGCCGGCGCGCTCGCGATATTGCTGGGCGATGAGCTCGACCACGGCACCTAGCGAGGCCTGGCGGTGCTGATAGCGGGTCGAGACATGCTCGGCCAGGCATACCCGCAGCTGATCGGCCTGGAATGGCGATTCGACCTCGATCCAGGCGCTACCCGTGGGCAGGCCCAACATATCGGCATGGAACCGGCGCGGGTTCAGCGTGGCCGAGAACAGCACCGTCGAACGAGCCTGTTCTAACCGTGGCGCGAGGAAGGGCGCCGGAACCACATTGCGCAGGCACAGCATCGAACGCTTGGTCTTGCTGCGGCCAGTTGCGGGTAACAGGCTGATATCGAACAACGAATGCTCGCCGAACAGCTCGGCGATCCGGCAGAAATGCATGGCATCGAAATAGGCCCGTTGCAGCTCTGCATCCAGCCCGCCGGGCTGTTCGCCAAGGTAATCGGTGACGGCGCTGACGGCCTGCTGCAGCGCGCCGAGCAGCTTGAGCGGCAGCTCGGGTTGCACCTGATAATTCGCCAGCTGCTCGCGATGCAGGTCGTTCCAGCAGCGCTGTACCCGACCCAGCGGGCGTTTCAAGGGCGCCGGCGCCTTGCCGCCGAGACCGGCAAAGACCCGCTGATCGAGCTCGGCGCTGTACATGCCGCGCGCGCGTTCGAGCAGGTTGTGCGCTTCGTCCACCAGCACGCTGATACGCCAGTCATTGTTGAGCGTCAGGCCGTAGAGCAGGGCGCTGATGTCGAAATAGTAGTTGTAGTCGCCGACCACTGCGTCCGCCCAGCGCGCCAGCTCCTGGCTGAGGTAATAGGGGCAGACCTGATGGGCGAGGGCGACCTCGCGCAGGGCCGCTTGGTCGAGCATGCTTTGCTGCAGTGCCGCTGCTCGGGCTGCAGGCAAACGATCATAGAAGCCCTTCGCCAACAGGCAGGATTCGCCGTGACAGGCCTTGTCCGGGTGCTCGCAGGCCTTGTCACGTGCGATCAACTCGAGCACACGCAATTCACCCGCGCCGTTGCGCTGTAGCGTTTGCAGTGCATCCAGCGCCAGGCGGCGGCCGGAGGTCTTGGCAGCGAGAAAGAACAGCTTGTCGAGCTGCTGGCCGGGAAACGCCTTGAGTTGCGGAAACAGCGTGCTCAGGGTCTTGCCGATACCGGTCGGCGCTTGCGCCATGAGCGTGGTGCCGGTACAGGCTGCCTTGTACACCGCCTCGGCGAGTTGCCGCTGGCCGGTGCGGAAATCGGCATGAGGAAAGCCCAGCGCGGTGAGCGCCTGATTGCGTGCGTCGCGATGGGCCAGTTCCTGTTCGGCCCAGTCGAGAAACACCTGACACTGGGTTTCAAAAAAAAGGCGCAGGCTCTGTGCTCCGTGGCGTTCGACGAAGAGGGTTTCCTTATGGCTGGCGATGTCGAAATAGACCAGTGCCAGCTCGATCTCTTCGAGCTGGCGTGTCTGACACAATAGCCAGCCGTAGATCCTCGCCTGTGCCCAGTGCAACTGCCGATGGTTGCCCGGCTGGCGTTCCAGATCACCACGAAAGGTCTTGATTTCCTCCAGGCGGTTCCGCGCCGGGTCGTAGCCATCGGCACGGCCGCGCACCAAGAGCTTTCCGTATTGGCCCTCAAGCGCAACTTCACGTTCGTAGCCCTCGCCGCGCCTGGCGCTGACCTGGGCGTGGCCGGCGATGCCTTCCAGCGCGGTGGGTGAGGGTGTGAAGCGCAGGTCCAGATCGCCGACCTTGGCGGTGAATTCGCAGAGCGCGCGCACCGCGACCCGATAGCTCACGCCATGACCTCAGCCCATTGCACATGGCAGACCGCGATAGGCAGACCGTGCTGATGGGCGTAATCGATCCAGCGCTTCTGGTTGTCCTGCAGGCGATCGCCTGGGCCTTTCACCTCGATCATCCGGTAGCGGCGTTCTTCGGGCCACAGCTGGATGAGGTCCGGCAGGCCAGTACGATTGCCGCAAACATCGGCGAGGATGCGCTGAAACATCAGCTTCAGATGCGCGGCGGGAATGCACGCTAGGGCATGGGTCAACAGCTTCTCGTCGAGCAGCCCCCAGGCAACGAACGCGTTATGAATGCCGAGCTTTGCCTGGAAGGTGCGCCAGATGCAGTCGCGGTAGTCGTCACTGTCGAGACAGGCCAAGCAGGCGGCAAACAGGTCGGCGCGCCGTTGATGAAAATCCGCACGATTCAGATCGGCCGGGGCCCAGTGGAAAGGGTGGAAGAACGCACCGGGCAAGGGTGCGAAGATCGCGTCCCAGCAAAGCAGGCCGAACAATGAGCCGACCAGGGCATTCTCGACGTAGTAGACCGGCGCGTCTGGTGTCGACAGGTGCTCGCGCACCGCATGCTCGACGCTACAGCCGGCCCGGAACAGCACCAGGTCGAGCTGCTCCGGGTTGCGGTTGAGTGAGCGCAGCGTAGGAATGCCAAGGCTGCGCTGCAGGCGCGGCTTGATTCGCTGCAGTTGCTGCAGTTCGTGCTCACTCTGCGGCGCAGCCTGCGCCTGATTCAGCAGCTCCAACGCTGCTGCAGGCTGGCCACAGCGTTCGAGCACACGAATCGCTCGCTCGCGGGCACCGGGATAGCTATTGGAGGCATGCAGACGCAGGGCTTCTGCCAGGTCACCGATGCGCTCGAACTGCTGGCCGATACGCAGCAGCAGCTTGCCGCGGCGGCTTTCCAGCCAGGCGTTGGCATAGGGCTCATCGGGCACGCCGGCCAGCACGTCGCTCAATGGCTCGCCGGTATCGAAACGCTCGCGGCAGCGATGCAGATGCAGATAGGCATCCAGCTCGGTGCGGCAGTTGAAGGCGCGGGAGCTGGGCGAGAAGACGACCTGCTCGTAACGGTAGATGCCGAGGTCGGCCAGAACGAACTCGGACCAGTCCTGATGGATGTTGCCGAAGAACAGCAAACGCAGGCGCTCACAGAGCTCGTCGATGCATAACGCAAATACCGCGTCTTCGATCTGGCCGCACCACGCCTGAAACGGCTTGGCCATCTGGTGGTCGGCGCGCAGCTTATCCAGCAGCTCGGCCTTGCGCAGGCTGGCTGATGCAGACGACCCGAACACCTGCAGCAGCTCGCCTTTGGTCAGCAAAGCGAACAGCTGCTCGAGCGTCAGGGCCGAAGACGCATCGACCCACCCCTGATCGATCAATGGCCCCACCGCGCGACGTGAGCAGCCAATCTCCAGATAACGCAGCTTGCTTGCTCGAAACAGCATGCCCTTGCGCATCACCATGCGCACCAGCAGCGCCTGGGAAGGCTGCGGCAACAGGGCGAAACGCTCGATAAATGCCAGCTCGGTTTCATCCAGCAGATCACTGTGGTGACGGCTCACCCAGGCCAGAACCTGTCGGAAGTTTTCGAGGTAGTAGAAGGGATTTTCCAGGGCCTGACGCATTGCACATCCGCTGCAGCTGGGGCGCGCGCGGCCCGCTCAAAGACTGGCTATTTATACAGTTTGAGCGGCGTTTGGCAATTGCCCGGTGATCAGCGGAAGTCTCACCAGCTACAGCAGGCGGCTAGGCGCCGCCTGCTGTGACGTCGTTGGCGAGGTCAGACCGTGCGCGAAAAACGACCGCGCTGCTCGCCGCCGAGATAGGCGTCGAAGGCCATGGCGACGTTGCGCATCATCAGCTGCCCTTGCGGCAAGAGGACCAGCGCATCGTCGTGCAGCTCGACCAGGCCATCGGCCACCGGTTCGGCGAGCTTTGCCAGCGAATCGGCGAAGTATTCCCGAAAATCGATGCTGTGCTTCTGTTCGATCTGGCGGTAGTCGACGCGGCTATGGCACATCAGCGACACGATGACATCACGGCGCAGGCAGTCATCGTCGCTCAGCTTGTAGCCGCGCTGCACCGGCAGCATGCCCTCGTTGAGGCGCGCGTAATACTGCGATAGCTCCTTGACGTTCTGGCTGTAGCTGTCGGCGACCTTGCCTATGGAGGAAATGCCCAGCCCGATCAGGTCGCAATCGGCGTGGGTCGAATAACCCTGGAAGTTGCGTTGCAGCGTGCCATTGGCGCGGGCAAGGGCCAGTTCGTCTTCCGGCAGGGAGAAGTGATCCATGCCGATATAGATGTAGCCGGCGGCGGTAAGGCGCTGGATGGTCAGTTCCAGCAGCTCGAGCTTGCGCTCCGGCGGTGGCATGTCCTCTGGGCGGATCAGCTTCTGTGCGCGTACCAGCTCCGGCAGGTGGGCATAGCTGTAAGCGGCGATGCGGTCCGGACGAATGTCGATGATCTTGTCCAGCGTGGTGTCGAAGCTGGCCACCGTCTGCAGCGGCAGGCCGTAGATCAGGTCGACGCTGATGGACTTGAACTGTGCGTCGCGGGCGGCCTGGACCAGCTCGCGAGTCTGCTCCTCGGTCTGTATGCGATTGACGGCGATCTGCACCTGCTCGTCGAAATCCTGCACGCCGAAGCTCAGGCGGTTGAAGCCCAACTTGCGCAGGCCGTGGATCTGCTCGGGCGTGACGGTGCGCGGGTCCACCTCCAGCGAGAACTCGTGGTTGTCGCTGTCATCCATGTTGAATGCCTGATGCAGGCACGCCATCAGGTCGGCCAGCTGCTCGCTGGTGAAATAGGTGGGTGTGCCACCGCCAAGGTGCAGCTGAGTGAGCTTGCGCGAACGATCGAACAGTTCGCCCTGCATGGCGATCTCGCGCTTGAGGTATTCGAGGTACTCGACGGCGCGCTCGGTCTTGTGGGTGATGATCTTGTTGCAGGCGCAGTAATAGCAAAGGCTCTTGCAGAACGGAATGTGGATGTATACCGACAGCGGCTTGGGCGTTTGTGCCTGATTGCTGCGTGCAGCGGCGGCACGGTAATCATCCTGGGCGAAGGCCTGGTGAAACTGGGGGGCCGTGGGGTAGGAGGTGTAGCGCGGACCTGGACGGTCGTATTTCTCGACCAGGGCGCGGTCGAAGCTCGGCAGTTGGTCCATGTTCGTTTTACCTAAGGTTGAATTCGGAGTCGGGCGCGGAACGCGGCGTCACCCTCGGGTGTGTCCGGCTCAGGCAGGTCATGGGCGCGGATTATGGACGATTCGGTCCGGCGCGCCGACTGTCTCAGATCAAGAATAGCGCCCCGGCGGCACTCCGAACCGCACCGTTGGGCGATTCGAAATGCGTACCGGGCGCGGCCGGGAAGGCCGCGCCGCAGTGGTCAGAGCTTGAACTGGCCGACCAGACGGTTCAGCTCGGTTGCCAGACGCACCAGCTCGTCGCTGATCTGCGAGGTCTGGGATGCGTCAGCCGAAGTGGTGTCCGCAATACGGCTGATGGTCGTGATGTTGCGATTGATCTCTTCGGCAACCGCACTCTGCTGTTCGGCAGCCGTTGCGATCTGGGTGTTCATCTCGTTGATGGTGCCGACTTCGTCGGCGATCACGGCGAGACTCTGGGCAGCCTTCTCGACGCATTGCGAACCCGACCGGGCACGCAGTTGTGCTTCGCTCATGGCCTGCACCGCATTGCGAACGCCGCTTTGCAGCTGTTCGATCATGGCCTGGATTTCTTCGGTGGATTTCTGCGTGCGCGAAGCCAGGGTACGTACCTCATCGGCCACCACGGCAAAGCCGCGGCCCTGTTCGCCGGCGCGTGCCGCTTCGATGGCTGCGTTCAGCGCCAGCAGGTTGGTCTGCTCGGCGATGCCGTTGATCACGCCGAGCACCATGTCGATGCTGGCGCTGTCGCTCTCGACCCGCTGGATGACCTGGGCGGCTTTCTCGATCTCGGCGATCAGCACTTCGATACCGTCCAGTGCCTCGGTGGCGACCTTCACGCCGGCTTTTGATTCGTTGTCGGCGCCGGTCGATGCCGTGGCGGTCTGGCTGGCATTGCGTGCCACTTCCTGCA
This sequence comes from Stutzerimonas kunmingensis, assembly GCF_002929225.1. Lineage (GTDB taxonomy): Bacteria > Pseudomonadota > Gammaproteobacteria > Pseudomonadales > Pseudomonadaceae > Stutzerimonas. Next base: position 439,417 of record NZ_PISM01000014.1, read on the forward strand.
CGGTCGCGCTCATCTCGTTCATCGCCGAGGCGACCATGTCGGTCTCGCTGCGCTGCTCGTTGACGGCAGCCAGGGTCTTCTCTGCAACATGGGATACCCGCTCGGAGACATCACTGAGCTGATGGGTAACGCCCGCGACGGCCTCCAGGCTATGGCGGAACTTGCCGATCATGCGGTTGAAGGCATCGCCCATCGCGCCGATTTCGTCCTTCGCACCCACCTCGACGCTAAGGCTGAGGTCTTCGTCCTCGGCCATGGTATTCATGGTGTGGCGCATGGCAGTGATGCGGCGGATGATGACGTGGCGCACGGTCAGGCACATGACCACCACGCCGATGAACAGCAGCAGCAACTGAATCCCGCCGCTGATCATGATGTTGCGGTCGACTTCCTGGTCCAGCGCCTTGAGGTCATAGCTGATGCGCACAGCGCCCATTACCGTGTTCTCGCCAACCTGGTGGCAGGTCAGGCAGTTGGTACCGCGGTAGTCCGCGTGGGCCAGGATGGGATTGATGACGGTCAGCACACGGCCACCGTTCTGCTTGTTGACCTCGATGATCGCCTCGCCGCTCAGCGCGCGGCGATCCAGCGCGTCGGCCGGGGCTTGGTGGTCATAGCCAGGGCCGAACACCTTGGTGACTTCTTCCCCGCGGATGATGCGCGCATCGATAACGCCTGGGCGCGCGAGGATCTTGTTCCGCAGCACCTCTCGCTGAGCCATGGTGCCGGTCAGCATCATGGTGTTGATGCTATCGAAATAGGAGTCGGCGGCATCCTTGGTCTGCTGCTCCACAACCTGGAGCACGAGCCGCTTCTCCGTACTGGCAGAGAAGAACAACGAGGCAGACATGATCGCCACCAGGACCAGCACCAGGGCCAGGTTGATCTTTGTCTGCACGGACATTTGTCGGGAGGCGGAGCTGTTGTTCATGGTTTTCCTTAGTACTACTGCCACGCGGGGTCAGCTGCCATTGCAGCACTGCTGCGCTGCCGATACTTGCGGCGCAGCATTGAGCAGGCAGTCACCTGCTGATATCGGCGTGCTGTGCGTATTCTTGAAACCAACCGCAGGTGATAGCCATGCGCCATTATTGGGCGGCGCTATGGTATTGCTTTTCGGCACGAGAGAAGTGCTTCGGGCGACCGACAACAGTGCAATTGCACATTTCCCTGATTCAGGTCATGGGTCGACCGGCTCTCTTTCGGTGCAAGGTGCGACAAAGGTGTAATGATCGTTGGCTATGGGTATTCGTGGTTGCGCGTCTGCTTATTCGGCCTCACTGGCACGGTGAAAAAACACCGACAGATGGCTTTACAGAGCGCCCCGACCGCCATTAGCGTGGCGACCCGCCGGAGCAGCGAAACCAGTGCCTCCGAGAGGCAGGCACATAATCTGCATCGAGCGTGAATGTCGCTGCGAACCCCGCTGCAAAACGATGGTCGTAGGCTCTACGCCGGCATGGCCGGGCAACACCGCAAGGCAGCTGCTGTTCTCGATGGCAGTGCATCGACTGGAACCTTTATTTCAAGGACTCACATGATCAAGAAATGCCTTTTTCCCGCTGCCGGATATGGCACCCGTTTTCTTCCTGCAACCAAAGCCATGCCCAAGGAAATGCTGCCGGTGGTGAACAAGCCCCTGATTCAGTACGGGGTTGAAGAGGCGCTGGCGGCGGGGCTGAACCAGATCGCGATCGTCACCGGGCGTGGCAAGCGCTCGCTGGAAGACCATTTCGACATCAGCTACGAGTTGGAGCACCAGATCCGCAACACCGACAAGGAAAAGTACCTGGTCGGTATTCGCCGCCTGATCGACGAATGCAGCTTCTCCTACACCCGCCAGGTGGAGATGAAGGGCTTGGGGCATGCGATTCTCAGCGGCCGCCCGCTGATCGGCGATGAGCCGTTCGCCGTGGTCCTGGCTGACGACCTTTGCATCAACCTCAATGGCGATCCGGTCCTGGCGCAGATGGTCAAGCTCTACAACCAGTTCCGCTGCTCGATCGTTGCCATTCAGGAAGTGCCGCCGGAAGAGACCAGCAAATACGGTGTGATCGCCGGCGAGATGATCCGCGACGACATCTACCGCGTCAGCCACATGGTCGAGAAGCCCAAGCCGGAAGATGCGCCGTCCAACATGGCGATCATCGGTCGCTACATCCTGACTCCGGACATCTTCGATCTGATCGAGCAGACCGAGCCGGGCAAGGGCGGTGAGATTCAGATCACCGACGCGCTGATGCGCCAGGCTCAGGATGGTTGCGTGCTGGCGTACAAGTTCAAGGGCCAGCGCTTCGACTGCGGTAGCGCCGAGGGCTACATCGCGGCGACCAACTTCTGCTACGAGCACTTCTACCTGACCGGCAAGGCGTTCTGAAGCAATTGGGCCACCTAAGGGTGGCCCAGTCACTTCCGGGCCTGCTTCAAGGCTCCGGCATATCCTCGGCACCCGGTCCAAGCGGCTGCCCGTAGCTGAACTCGACATAGTTGCCCGCAGGATCGCGCAAACCGCAGTAGTAGCCCACCGGATAGGGTTCGTCGCGCGGCTCCCATATCAGACAGCCTTCCCTGCGCGCCAGGTCGGCAACCGCATCCACTTCCTCTCGACTGGCCAGCGCGAAGCCGAAATGGCTGTAGTCGTCCATCGCCAGTGATCGATCCTTGCCGCCCGGCATCATCACGAAGATGAACTCGCGCTCTTTTCCAGGCTCCGCCATCCAGACAATGCGTGAGCCCTTTCCGGGGCGCTCGTGAAACACGTGCATGCTGCAGAAGCGCTCATAGAACGCGATACAGGCGTCCAGATCGGGCACGTGCAGAGCCAGGTGGGTGAGGGTAGGGCGCATGCGGCACTCCTTCGGTGATTCAGGCCGAAAGCCTGGGTTATGCTGTTCGCTACTGAAGGAGACAACATTACATGGCTTACGACTTCGATCTATTCGTCATCGGTGCAGGTTCCGGTGGCGTGCGTGCGGCGCGCTTCGCTGCAGGTTTCGGCGCGAAGGTGGCGGTTGCGGAAAGCCGTTACCTGGGCGGTACCTGTGTCAACGTCGGCTGTGTGCCGAAGAAGCTACTGGTCTACGGCGCGCATTACGCCGAAGACATTGGCCAGGCACAGGGCTATGGCTGGACCATCGACGGCGCGACCTTCGACTGGAAGACCCTGATTGCCAACAAGGACCGGGAAATCCAGCGACTGAACGGCATCTACCGCAGCATCCTGGTGGATAGCGGCGTGACCCTGCTGCAAGCGCATGCGCGCCTGGTCGATGCACATACCGTCGAAGTCGAGGGCAAGCAGTACACGGCCGAGCACATCCTGATCGCTACTGGTGGCTGGCCCCACGTGCCGGCGATTCCGGGGCGTGAGCACGCCATCACGTCCAATGAAGCTTTCTACCTCGAATCCTTGCCGCGACGCGTGCTGGTGGTCGGTGGTGGCTATATCGCCGTCGAATTCGCCTCGATCTTCCATGGCTGCGGTGCCGATACCAAGCTGCTCTATCGCGGTGAATTGTTCCTGCGCGGTTTCGATGGCTCGCTCCGCGATCACCTGAAGGACGAGATGATCAAGAAGGGCGTGGATCTGCAGTTCAACGCCGACATCGTGCATATCGACAAGCAGGCCGATGGCAGCCTGCTCGCGACGCTGGAAGACGGCCGCACGCTGGAAGCGGACTGCATCTTCTACGCGACAGGCCGCCGTCCAATGCTAGACAACCTGGGGCTGGAAAAGGCCGGCGTAGCGCTGGATGCCCGAGGTTTCATTGCCGTTGACGATGAATACCGTACCTCAGTGTCTTCGATTCTGGCGATTGGCGACGTGATCGGTCGCGTGCAGCTGACACCCGTCGCACTGGCTGAGGGCATGGCCGTGGCGCGGCGGCTATTCAAGCCGGAGCAATATCGCAAGGTCGATTACACGACCATCCCGACCGCCGTGTTCAGTCTGCCGAACATGGCAACTGTCGGGCTGACCGAGGAGGAGGCGCGCGAGCAGGGCTACAAGGTAACGATCTTCGAAAGTCGTTTCCGGCCGATGAAGCTAACCATGACCGATAGCCTCGAGCGCAGCCTGATGAAGCTGGTGGTGGATGCTGAGACCGACCGTGTGCTCGGCTGCCATATGGCGGGACCGGATGCCGGCGAGATCATGCAGGGGCTGGGCGTGGCGCTGAAGGCCGGGGCCACCAAGCAGGTGTTCGACGACACGCTGGGCATCCACCCGACGGCCGCCGAAGAGTTCGTCACCATGCGCACACCGGCGGCGATCTGAAAGCATGCTGGCGGCCGCCTGCGGCGGCGCGCCAGATCACTCAGTGATGATGCCCTGGCGCAGCACCGCCGGCAGCCGGGGCGTCTACCTCGATGCTCACCTCGGTGGTGATTTCGCCGCCGTCCTCGAACTGCAGCGTCACCGGGAAGCTCTCCCCAGCCACCAGCGGCTGCTTGAGCCCGAACAGCATCACGTGATTGCCACCCGGCTTGAACTCCACTTTGCCAGCCGCGGGCACGTCGACCGCCTCGACCTGCTGCATCTTCATCATGTCGCCCTGATGCACATGGGTGTGCAGCTCGGTCTTTTCGGCACGTGAGGTCTGCGCCCCGATCAGGCGCTGTGGCTGCTGACCACGATTTTCCAGTATGAAGTACACCGCGCCAGTCGGAGCGCTGGGCGGCATTGCCCGCGACCACGCCTGGCTGACAGCCAGCTCACTGGTAGCCGCTTGAGTCGAAGCCTGATGGTCGTGGTGGTGCTCCTGCGCAAGGGCAGGCAAGCAGAGTGCCGCAAAAGTACCAGCGGCCAGTAAGCGAAGCAGCATGAGAGAACTCCCGTTCTGTTGAGATGCGCCATATTACGCCGCCGGCCCTGCAGCGGTACGTCTGGGTAGTCGACTTATCGGCCGGCCATGGCCTGCGTGCCGCGCGATGGAGAGGAGGGTGCAGCAATTTGCCACAGGTGTGTTTGTGACACTATATTGCGACGCCTGCACTTGCAGCCATCGAGGATTTCTGTAGCACCTGGTTTTTCTGAACGAAGCGCTTATCAAGCGCGGCTGATCGGCTTCCTGCACCAAATGATTGCTCCTACCCTGGTGCTCGGCCATGATCGGCGGCCGCTCAGACAAGCTCGGTACTCCCGGCCATCAGAAGTCGGGGCAAACCGATCAATACACTTTCTTTTTCACGCCCCGACGGTTTTTGGGGCATACGAGCTTGTCGTTTCTTGCAAAGCGCAGGACGCGTCATGTGTTTATACGGACATGATTTATATGAGTTCTGGAAAGTTCGGATTTCTTCCCACCTGCCTGTCTGTCATCGCCCTTGCAGCTGTTTTCACTACCGCCTGGTGGCTTCATCCTGAGCGAGCGGTTGCCGGTTTCGCCGTAGCTGGCAGTCCCCATGCATTGCCGCTCGCCAGCAAGGGGCCGTTTTACAGCACCCGCTTCGCATCCTCCGATCTCGACGAATTTGTCCATGCCTCGTCGGTGACCTCCTTGCCGGATGGTGGCCTGATGGCCGTTTGGTTTGCCGGTTCACGCGAAGGGGCTGCGGATGTTCAGGTGCGCGGCGCGCGATTCGACGCGATTGCGGCGGAGTGGGGCGACGAACTGGTCCTGGCAACTCGCGAGTCGACCGAGAAGGCGACCCAGAAGCACATACGCAAGCTCGGCAATCCGGTCATTGCGCTGGCTCCCGACAACAGGCTGTGGCTGTTCTATGTGTCGGTATCAATCGGTGGCTGGGCTGGCAGCGCCATCAACGCCATGTATTCGGATGATCTCGGAGAAACCTGGTCGACTCCCAGGCAGCTGATCACCACCCCGTTCTTGAACATCAGCACACTGATGCGCAATGCCCCGGTATTCCATCAGGACGGCACCATAGGACTGCCCGTCTACCACGAGTTCCTCGGCAAGTTCGCCGAGTATTTGTACATCAGCCCGAACGGCGAGGTGACCGGTAAAAGTCGAATCAGCAAAGGCAACGATTCACTGCAACCAACAGTGGTGCCGATGGACGAGCAACATGCCGTTGCCATGCTGCGCTATGCAGGTGCCAGCCATCATCGCGTGCTCGCCAGCCGCACCGCGGATGCCGGCAGAACCTGGAGCAAGCCTTATCCGATCGACCCGGCCAACCCCAATTCGGCGCTCGCAGCGGTGGCCACGCCCAATCATGGCCTGCTGGTTGCCCTGAATGATCTGGAGGACGGGCGTTTCCGGCTTCGCCTGATGGAAACCGACTCCAGCCTCGATCTCTGGAAGCCGGTGATTGACCTGGACGAATCGCCTGACCCGGAGGGCAACCCGTTCACCCCGGAGGTATATCGGGAAATCATCGGCGACAAGTTTCGCCTTTCCAGCGGGCCGCGGCGGCTATCGCTGGTGGACGAGTTTCTGACAAACCTGGATAAGCGCGTCTGCAAGACCCATGGCTGCGATTTCGAGTACGAGTATCCCTACTTCATCAGGAGCGCCGACGGTCTCTATCACCTGGTCTATTCCTGGAACAATACCTTCATCAAACACGTCAGCTTCAATGATGCCTGGCTACTGGAGCAGCTCTGATGCCTGAACTCTGGCAAGCGCATCTGACCTTCGGGTTACTCGCTTTAATCGTCACGCCTGGATTTGGCCTCGGCCGAGGGTTTCAAGGGCTTCGCCTTCTCCTCCTGCTAGGGATCAGCTTCATTCCCGTGGACGGCCTGTCACTGGCCGCCTACATGCGCAGCTTCACTGATGACGTGGCCATCACGACGCTGGTGGCGCTGGCATTTTTCGCGGCGGTGCGCTTGGGACTGATGGCGATGCCGCCGCAGAACGCGCGCGTGCAATTGTTGATCGTGATGGCGGGGCTGGCGCTTTTTCTCTACCCGGCAACGATGGGCCTGTCCTATCTGGACCCCTATCAACTCGGTTACGCCCCCCGCCCGCTGATCGCGGTGGTGGGCGTGCTTGCCCTGGGATTGCTGCTGCTCAGGAACTGGTTGGGGGCTTCCATGCTCGGCCTTGCCACCTTGGCGTTCAGCCTGGGGATCAAGCCGTCGCCCAATTACTGGGACTATTTGCTAGACCCCTTCATCGCCTTGTTCAGCTGCGGGGCGTTGCTCGTCTATGCCTGCAAGGCACTCGTGCGCAAGCCAATGCCCGCGTGACGAAAATTACTCCAGCCGACCTGTGATGGCTCGGCTGCGCTATTTGACGATTCGATAGATTCGAGGTTGGGACAATGGGTTGGCTTCAGTCGCGGCGCCTGCATTACTGGTTCGGTGCAGTCGGGATTCTGTTCATTGCGCTCGCAGCATTGCGCGGGATCTTCTTCGTCGGTTTCTCCGGGCTGGAGCCCAGCGCGCTCGGCACGGTCGATGCCGTACCCGAAACGCTCGGGATCGGCCTGCGCTTCGACCTTCGCCTGGCGATCCTGTTGATGTTGCCGATCGCGCTGTTGGCGTGGCTGCCGGTCTGGAACCTGACACGCTCCCGCGTCCTTCGCTGGGTGGCGCGGCTCTATCTGGCTCTGGCGCTTGGTGCAGTGCTGCTGGTCTACATCATCGATTTTGGCCACTACGCCTACCTCGGGGTGCGCATCAATGCCACCGTCTTGCGCTTTCTGGAGGACGCGCAGATCTCCACCGATATGGTCTGGCAAACCTATCCCGTGGTCTGGATCACCCTTGGCTGGGCGGCGGCAACCGCTCTGGTCTGGTGGCTGCTGCTGCGCTTTGAGCGGGTCACGCTGGATCGCCCGGCAAAGCGAATCAGCCGGCTTTCACTGATCTGGGGTAGTGCGCTGATGGTGGTGGCTGTCTTCGTCGCCATCCTCGGGCGTTTCGACAATATCAACCTGGAAAACCCCGTGCCGCTGCGCTGGAGTGATGCTTTTTTCTCGGGCGACAACCAGATTGCAGCCCTTGGCCTGAATCCGGTGATATTCCTCTACGACACGCTGAAGGTGCCCAATCAGCCGTATGACCGGGAACAAGTCGAGGCCCATTACGATGTCGTCAGCCATTACCTAAGCGTCGACCAGCCTGATGCGAAAACGCTTAATTTCAGCCGGGAGCAGGGCGTTCAACCCTATGCGATTGACGGAAAGCGGCCGAATGTCGTCTTCGTCATGCTCGAATCCCTGGGAACCACCGCGGTGGGCGCCTACGGCAATCCGCTCAATCCAACTCCCAATATCGACCGGCTGGCCAAGCAGAGCTGGTTCTTCAAGAACTTCTACGTGCCCGTGACCGGCACCGCGAAGACCGTTTGGGCGAGCATATCCGGCGTACCAGACGTTTCCCGGCAGGAAACCGCGACGCGCAATCCGCTGATCACCCGCCAACACAGCCTCGTCAACGCGCTGCAGGACTACGACAAGTACTACATGATTGGCGGCAATTCCGGCTGGGCCAATATGAATGCCCTGATCCGCCAGAGCATCGACGACATCCAGCTATATGAAGAGCGCCACTGGAACTCTCCGATGGTGGATGTGTGGGGAATCTCCGATCTGGACCTGTTCAAGGAAAGTGACCGGCTGCTGCGAGAGCAGGGGGAGGGCAAGCCCTTCTTTGCCTATATCCAGACGGCGGGCAACCATCGTCCGTTTACCATACCCAAGCAGAACGACGGCTTCGAAGCCCTCGATCTACCTTTGGAAAAGGTGCAGGGCGCCGGTTCCCGCAGCGTGGCGCAGTACAACGCGGTCCGCCTTCTGGATTTCAACATCGGCCGCCTGATGGAGATTGCGAAGGAAGGCGGCTGGTACGACAACACCATCTTCGTCATGTTTGGCGACCACAACACGCGCATCGCCCAGATTCCGCACATGCTGCCGGCATACGAAAAGCTGGGGCTCGAGAGCAATAACGTTCCGTTGTTGATCCATGCGCCCAAGCTGCTGGAGCCACGAGTGATCGAGGAGGCCGTGGGTCTGGCCGATCTGCTACCGACCGTACTGGGCTTGGCCGGCATGGAGTTTCGCAACGGTGCAATGGGACGCGACATCCAGCAGCCGGCTCCTGAAGGGGAGCGCGTGGTTCCACTCGTGCTCCGCGAAGGCACGTTCCCGCTGATTGGTGGCGTGACCAAGGACTTTCTTCTGCAGATGCAGCACGACGGCAGCCAGCCGACCCTGCACGAAATTGCATCACCGGAGCCTCTGGTCGACGTAGCCGACCGGTATCCCGAGGAATTCCAGCGACTTGTCGCCCTGACACGGGGACTGCACGAGGCATCGCGTCTGATGCTCTATCAGAACGTCAGAAAGGACTGAGTTCCAGGGCGGTCATGACTGCCTATCCGCGAGCTGTCTGACACAGCGCGCGGCTGGGCAGATCGGGCGAACATGAGCGTGAAGTTACAGCGCCAGGCTCAATAGAGAATCATCACCCAGGTGACCGCTACCATCACCAGCGACAGCAGTTGCGCCGCGCTGCCCATGTCCTTGGCGTTCTTGGAAAGCGGGTGCAGTTCGAGCGAGATTCGGTCGATTGCTGCCTCTATCGCCGAATTGACGAGCTCGACCACCAGTGTCAACAACGGCACGATCACAAGTAACAAGCGTTCGATTCGGCTGACGTCGAGCGTGAACGCCAGTGGTATCAGGACAGCGTTGAGCAGCAGCAGCTGTCTGAAGGCAGCTTCGCCGGCAATCGCAGCACGGATACCTGCAAGTGCCCCTTGAGCGATTGCGCGTTGAGTTCTTCGATGCTGCTCATGTTCAACTTCCTGGCAGAATTGTGGCGAGTATAAGCATCCCGCGGCAGAGAGCGCGTGCTGATCGTGGCAAACGAATACCAGAGAGGGAAAGGACCAGAAGGTGGCGATGGCAAAGCACGGCCATTACCTACCACAAACGCAATTTAACATAATATAGATTATGCGAAGCGCCTAAGACGACATGACAAGCTCACCAGAGCCATCCGTCAGTTGCCACCAAACACAAAACGGTTCGATTGACTGAAGCCTGACACACGCATCGAATTGGGTCTGAACTTCGTCTTCATACTCGTAGCCGGGGTTATCGACCAGCTCGTAAGTCAGGATCATTTCATAATCTCCATTATGCGAAGCGCACCAAGTAGAAATGCAGAAAAGAGGACAGAAAGACGGTTTGCGCGCCGGCTCGTACCTCGCTCGGCGTGCAAATCCGCTTATCACCAGAGGAATTTCCCCTTCTCATAGGGCACGACGACCACGGACGAGCCTTTAGGGGCTGACTGCAGGCCGCTGGCGACCGCCTGTTCGAGTGCCGGAGGCGGACTGCTGGCGTGCATCGGCGCTTGTGGCGGTTCTGGGTCGGGCTTGGTGTCGTCGAAGTAGCCGTTCTGCACGACCGACATGCAGAAGCCGAACGACACATCCAGGCGCGTGCCTTGCTGGGTGTTGCATCTACACCCCGTCAGCCCTTCATCGCTGTCACCGACCTGCATGCGCTTGTAGTTGCGGGCAATCAGCTCGCGGTCGGTGGTGGCGATGCATACGGGTTTGGGGAAGGTCTGCGGCTCGGTCAGTGCGTCATATACCGGCGCCGAAGCTGGCAGGTCCTGCACCCTCGAAACCCGTTTGCCCAGGTACTGCTCAACAGTGAGCGGCGCGGATCGCTCCGAGTCGTTCGTCGCAGGCCGGATAAACGCCCCGACCGTATCTCGCACCTGATCGACCATGCTCCCGGCCGGCGCGCTGCTAGTGGCTTCGAGCGCGACTTTCTCAGCGTTGTAACGCTCATAGGCGCGATAAACGAGGATGCCCGCGCCAATCAGCACGCAGATGGCCAGGATGAACTTGGTCGGCACCTTGGCCTGGAAGTGGTGCTTGGCGTTGGTGCTGGTGTAGGCGCCGAAGTAGCGCTTATCCAGGCGCAGCGATTTCTTGTCGGCATCCTTGAAGCTGGTTTTCAGCTCGACCTTTTCCACCACCACTTCAGACTCGAAGCGCAGCAGCTGGGCGGACTTGAAGACGCGCCAGTAGTGGATGTGCGTGTTGCACAGGCGCCGCAGGTGCACATCGAGATAGCGCGGGTCCTGGGTGACGAGGTGCACTTCGTGGCCCTGGTGGCGCATGGTCTCGAAGCGGGTGATGTGCTCCGGTGGCCGCGCCCGTGGATCGCGTGAGCCAAACCAGCCCTGCGCTTCGTCCACGACGATGATCGAGTCGTTCGGCAGCTCGAACCACTTTTCGGGATCTTCGAACTCGAACCACTGCGCTTGTAGCTGATCGGGCTTGAGGCCGTTGATGTTGTGGTAGTAGACGACACGGCCTTCGGCGTGGGCCTTCTGGTCGACTTCGCGGATGGTGTTCAGGGTCTTACCATGGCCGGGCTTGCCGGTGCGGATAACGAGCATGACGGCGCCTCCTTAGGCTTCGATGGAGGTGCCGCCCGGCTTGTGCCAGACCTGATTGCGTTTGCGGTCGGTGGCCTTGTCGATCCCGGCGAGCATGAAGCGCGTCGAGATGGCGGCGAAATACAGGTTCACCACCACATCGAACTTGGCCAGCCCGAGAATCCCCTGAATGACCGGCCCAACATCGCCCATGAGGCCGAACAGATAGCTTTGCGCCTGGCCGATGATCAGGTTGAAACCGACATAGGAGACGAAGCCGAAACCGATCATTTTCAGCACCATCTTCACCAGTGGGCCGAGGATGATGACGAGCATCTGCACAATGAAGAGAAACTGCATTACTGACCTCCTACGGAGCGGCCCACGTACAGGGCGGCAAGAACGGTAGCCACAGCCACGAACAGGCCGCTCAAGTCATTGGCGGCGCGGCAAAGCGGCTCATAGCTAAGTTCGAAGGAACGCCCGCCACTGGTGCGCAGGCTGAAGGTTTCCGCAGCGGGACAGCTGGACGGAAGAAAGCGGGTGCCTTGGTTGATGAAGGACGGCAGCTCGATATCGGCGCCTTCCTGGAGCTTGAATTGGTCGCCCTGCACGGCGGCTTCGATGGCGGATTCGTGCTTCTCGAAGTCGGCCTGTTCTTCGGCGTGGCAGCGAAGCTCCTTTTGCTGGCGAAGAATGGCGCATTGAACCGCGTCGCCTTCACAGCTCAGGGTTGCATCGCAAGGTTCACCACCGACGCTGGATTTATCTTCATCCGTTTCTTCTTCACCTTCTCCTTCGCCGGAACCCGAGCCAGAGCCTTCGCCATTGCCGGAGCCCTCGCCGCCTGATCCGTCGCCATCATCCCCGCTTCCGTTTCCGTCTCCCGAGCCGCCATCATTTGAGCCCCCGCCGTCAGAGCCGCCACCATTGGAGCCACCGCCACCCGAACCATCGTCGGGGTCACTTGGGTCGGTCGGATCGGTGGGGTCAGTCGGGTCCGTTGGATCAGGTGGCGGCGTGTTAGGCGAGCAGAATGTGCCGTTGTACGTGTAGCCGCTGGGGCAGTTGTTATCAGGATCAGGAGGCGGGGTGTCGTCGGGGTCCTGGGTATTGGGTGGTGACGGGTTCCCAGGAGAACGAAGCGAGTCTTCGTTGCACTGCATGCCGTTGCCGCTGTACGAGTACACGCCAAACACGCCGGACGGACTGCCGCTGCTGTAGACGTAGACGTTGGAGGCCGGCGTGTAGGTGAAGGCGTACTGGCAACCGTTACCGCAGACCGAACCCGGAGGGTCGATGGTCGGCTGGCCCACTGCGGCCTTCATCAGGTGTTCATGAGTCACTGTCTGGCCGTTGGTGGACTCGCACCGATCAGGCTCAGGCGGAGGCGAGCATTCTTTAGTTACAGGGTCTTCTACTTGACCACCAGGACAGCCGGTAACAAGTTTTCCAGTAATATTTCCCGACTGATAAAACTCACCATTTCGAATGTAACGACAACGACCAGCAGCAGGAGGGTTTTCCATAACAAACTCAGCGCTAGCACTATCAGAATTAGGAACCCATGAAAGAGCTGAAAGCCGATCATTACACGCCTGCTGAGGATCAGCGAAGAAGTTAGCGCCGGAACCGGGCCAGCTGTAGTAATCAGCATGGGCACGCGGGGAACAGATAAGCAAAAGCGCCGAGGGCAACAGGTAGAAACAAGCAGTACGTGCGAAGCGATCTGCGCTGACAAGACGAAAGAAATTCAATGCCACCTCCCTACACCCGCCCAAAGAACACGAGATAAAACGCCAGGGTGGTGAGGATCAGGACGTACAGTTCGTAGCTCATTGGCGTTTCCCTGGAAGAGAAAACCCCGCCGGAGCGGGGTTTGTTTGCTTCGGCACATGCAGTGCACGGTTCCCGGTTACAGGGCGCGGCGCATGTACTTGAACGCCATCGCGGCGATGATCACGGCGAAGACGGCCCAGCCGATGGTCCCGACATCGGTGCCCGCGGTTTCGAGCGCGGTGGTGGCTTCGGCCGGGACTGCCGCGTAGACGGAGCCGGCAGCAGCCGAGAGAGCAACGGCAGCGCCGAGGCCGATTTTCTTGATGAAGTGCTTGTTCAGTTGCATGGGTGATACCTCACTGTTTCAGGGCTTTTTTCAGGACCAGGAAGCCGAACACGGTGGCGAACAGAACAATCGCTTCGCCTTGCAGCTCGGAGACTTGGTCCCAGGTGAGTGCAGCGCCGTAGAGGCCCTGCATTTCCTCGACCGTGAGGGCGACCAGTTGGCCGGAACAAACGGGCGAGCCGTCGACGCCTTGCAGCCAGTCACCGTCACAGGCAAGAAAATTCATTTATCAGCTAGCCGCCTTTGCCTGAGCAGTTGCAGCAGGGTTCGGCGCAGACTGAGGGCGAACCTCTTGCAGGCGCAGCGGTGTGCCAGCCAGCAGATAATCGATGTTGTGATAGCGGTCGTTCACCTCGCAGGTGACAGGCATGTAAACCTCAACACCGACCTGCTGCCGGTAGGCGTTGTGTAGCCCGTTCTTGATCGAGTCACCGAACACGCGCGCCTTGACAGTGGTGGTGACGTCGAAGCCGTCGCGATCCTTGGCGGAGGTTTGAAGCGCAACGATGGCCCAGAGCTTGTCCGGTTCGCCTTTGTCTACTACGCCGAGGACGGTGCCTTTGATGATGTGCATGGTGTTCTCCAGAGTCAGAAGCCGAACAGCTCGGCTACACAGGGGGTGCCTTTGGCCTCGAATTCGAGGAACCAATGGCGTTCGGGCTTGGTGCCCTGGTCTTTGCGCTGCTCAAGGGCAGCGAAGGTTTCAGCGACCTGCTGTTGCAGGACGGACGTGTCAACGGTCGCCTGAGTGCGGCGGTACTGCTCGAGGCGTTCGCGCTGGCAGCGGCTGAGCTGGCCACCTTGAAAGCTGACGGTGCGGAGGGTCATGCCCTCCCCCGGCTTGCTATCGACCATCTGGATCATGGGCGGAACTCCAGGCGGACGAAGTAGAGCGCGATGGCGCCAACAGCGAGGGTTGCTACGAGCGAAACAGTGGCGGCGATCATGCCGCCACCTGCAGATGGTTCGGGCGGCGGTACCAGGTCGGCATCGGGAGCACATCGACCGGGATGACTTCGCGGCTGGCGGTGTGAACGATTGGGCGGACTTTGAGCGCATCGCACGGGTTCGCAATGTCGATGCCGATGCGGCGCAGGCGGGCGCGGTGCGTCTTGACCGACGACTTCTCGAAGTCGAACTTGGCTTTGCCTGTCATCCAGAGCATTGCGTATTGGGCGGTCGTGTATGCCGCCTTGGTGCTGGTCACGATCTTCTCGGAAATGAGGTGATCCGCGATGGTTTCATAATCCATAGCCGTTACCTTCAGTCGGTCGTCTATCTTCAAAAATGCGTCATGTATGGTCTGGAAGCGGGCCTCATCGAACATGCCCCACCACGCGAGGCCTTCTCGCAGCAGGTATTCGCGCTTTAGCTCTTGCTCCATGCGAACAACGCCGTGTTCTTCGCAGTACGCGATCAGATCGCGCAGGTACTTCACCTCAGCAGAGTCATCGCCGAAGTTTCGGCGGGCTTTCGGTAGCAGGAATTTGGTGATCGCAACGGACTTGATGTAGGCCTTGCGGTACTGGTCGCGTGCCTTCCAATCGACAGTGCAACCGTCGTCATACAGGTGGCCGACCTTGTACCCGGCGCGCTGGGTGCTGAGCGAAGAGACGTATTGCAGCCCGTTGCCCTTCCCCACAGCACGGTTCGTGGTCAAGTCGATTCGGGTGATACGCATGCCGTCGCCGACGGTAGTGTGTTTGTGCGCCTTCTCAACGGTCTTGATGTAAGCCCCGGCATCACCTTCCTGCTCAGCAGCTTTCACATCGGATCGTTTGCCGGAAACGCGGCGGCTGATGACGCGGGATGTTTCAGCCTGCATGAAATCGAGACGGGTGCACTTGGTCAGCGCTGGGAGGCCGTACTCAAGCAGGATGCGGTTATAGACCGCCACGCACTGGTCGAGGGTGCGGAAACCGAACAGGTTATCGAGACGATCAACAGCACTTGGATTGCCCTGAACGATCAACTTGCGACCATCGACGCGGATAGTGATCGACGTTGTATAGGACCCTTCGTGCTTCCAGCTGGGCTGGGTGACGCTGAGACGTTCACCAGTTCGGGCGCAATAGCGCTCGATGGTGATATCGGCGACTTTCGGCAGATCGAACGGATACACCTGCTCTACCGATAGGTAGTCGATGAACATCCGTGACTGTTGATCTGCTGAAGACATGCCCGAAATCCGTCAAGGCCCACATATGGGTCGCAAAGCTACCGCATATGGTTTGAATACGTCAAGCCGTATGCGGTCTGTAGAATGACCACATATGGCGGACGCCAAAAACGCAGGGGTTAGCATCCATGGACACCGAAAACACTCAGAGTCAGACGGACATGTCAGTCGCCAACAACATACGAAAGGCGCGGGAAAACAAGGGCTTAACAGTGGAAGAGGCAGCGTCCATATGTGGTGTTCCGATTGGCAGTTACCGGAAATACGAGAACGGACAGTCACAACCGACCGCAGTCCCGATCAGGGCAATAGCAAAAGGCCTTGGGGTTTCAACGGATGAAATCCTGATGGAACCTGACGAACGGTCTGTAAAGGCAGAGCTGAGGCGTCTATTCGGGGCGATAGCAGAGCTTGATGATCAACATCAGGCGGAGGTAAAGCGGGCAATTAAAGGGCTGCTGATGGTGTTTCAGCAGGAGGAGCTGTCCGAGTAAAAGTATGGGATTCCATACCAAATTGGGGGTGTTACAGGCATGTAAACCTCAACACCGACCTGCTGCCGGTAGGCGTTGTGTAGCCCGTTCTTGATCGAGTCACCGAACACGCGCGCCTTGACAGTGGTGGTGACGTCGAAGCCGTCGCGATCCTTGGCGGAGGTTTGAAGCGCAACGATGGCCCAGAGCTTGTCCGGTTCGCCTTTGTCTACTACGCCGAGGACGGTGCCTTTGATGATGTGCATGGTGTTCTCCAGAGTCAGAAGCCGAACAGCTCGGCTACACAGGGGGTGCCTTTGGCCTCGAATTCGAGGAACCAATGGCGTTCGGGCTTGGTGCCCTGGTCTTTGCGCTGCTCAAGGGCAGCGAAGGTTTCAGCGACCTGCTGTTGCAGGACGGACGTGTCAACGGTCGCCTGAGTGCGGCGGTACTGCTCGAGGCGTTCGCGCTGGCAGCGGCTGAGCTGGCCACCTTGAAAGCTGACGGTGCGGAGGGTCATGCCCTCCCCCGGCTTGCTATCGACCATCTGGATCATGGGCGGAACTCCAGGCGGACGAAGTAGAGCGCGATGGCGCCAACAGCGAGGGTTGCTACGAGCGAAACAGTGGCGGCGATCATGCCGCCACCTGCAGATGGTTCGGGCGGCGGTACCAGGTCGGCATCGGGAGCACATCGACCGGGATGACTTCGCGGCTGGCGGTGTGAACGATTGGGCGGACTTTGAGCGCATCGCACGGGTTCGCAATGTCGATGCCGATGCGGCGCAGGCGGGCGCGGTGCGTCTTGACCGACGACTTCTCGAAGTCGAACTTGGCTTTGCCTGTCATCCAGAGCATTGCGTATTGGGCGGTCGTGTATGCCGCCTTGGTGCTGGTCACGATCTTCTCGGAAATGAGGTGATCCGCGATGGTTTCATAATCCATAGCCGTTACCTTCAGTCGGTCGTCTATCTTCAAAAATGCGTCATGTATGGTCTGGAAGCGGGCCTCATCGAACATGCCCCACCACGCGAGGCCTTCTCGCAGCAGGTATTCGCGCTTTAGCTCTTGCTCCATGCGAACAACGCCGTGTTCTTCGCAGTACGCGATCAGATCGCGCAGGTACTTCACCTCAGCAGAGTCATCGCCGAAGTTTCGGCGGGCTTTCGGTAGCAGGAATTTGGTGATCGCAACGGACTTGATGTAGGCCTTGCGGTACTGGTCGCGTGCCTTCCAATCGACAGTGCAACCGTCGTCATACAGGTGGCCGACCTTGTACCCGGCGCGCTGGGTGCTGAGCGAAGAGACGTATTGCAGCCCGTTGCCCTTCCCCACAGCACGGTTCGTGGTCAAGTCGATTCGGGTGATACGCATGCCGTCGCCGACGGTAGTGTGTTTGTGCGCCTTCTCAACGGTCTTGATGTAAGCCCCGGCATCACCTTCCTGCTCAGCAGCTTTCACATCGGATCGTTTGCCGGAAACGCGGCGGCTGATGACGCGGGATGTTTCAGCCTGCATGAAATCGAGACGGGTGCACTTGGTCAGCGCTGGGAGGCCGTACTCAAGCAGGATGCGGTTATAGACCGCCACGCACTGGTCGAGGGTGCGGAAACCGAACAGGTTATCGAGACGATCAACAGCACTTGGATTGCCCTGAACGATCAACTTGCGACCATCGACGCGGATAGTGATCGACGTTGTATAGGACCCTTCGTGCTTCCAGCTGGGCTGGGTGACGCTGAGACGTTCACCAGTTCGGGCGCAATAGCGCTCGATGGTGATATCGGCGACTTTCGGCAGATCGAACGGATACACCTGCTCTACCGATAGGTAGTCGATGAACATCCGTGACTGTTGATCTGCTGAAGACATGCCCGAAATCCGTCAAGGCCCACATATGGGTCGCAAAGCTACCGCATATGGTTTGAATACGTCAAGCCGTATGCGGTCTGTAGAATGACCACATATGGCGGACGCCAAAAACGCAGGGGTTAGCATCCATGGACACCGAAAACACTCAGAGTCAGACGGACATGTCAGTCGCCAACAACATACGAAAGGCGCGGGAAAACAAGGGCTTAACAGTGGAAGAGGCAGCGTCCATATGTGGTGTTCCGATTGGCAGTTACCGGAAATACGAGAACGGACAGTCACAACCGACCGCAGTCCCGATCAGGGCAATAGCAAAAGGCCTTGGGGTTTCAACGGATGAAATCCTGATGGAACCTGACGAACGGTCTGTAAAGGCAGAGCTGAGGCGTCTATTCGGGGCGATAGCAGAGCTTGATGATCAACATCAGGCGGAGGTAAAGCGGGCAATTAAAGGGCTGCTGATGGTGTTTCAGCAGGAGGAGCTGTCCGAGTAAAAGTATGGGATTCCATACCAAATTGGGGGTGTTACAGCACCCCCACCGCCGACCAGCTGAAAAGCGCTGCTGAAACAGAGCAACTGTCGTGACCTGACCATAGGGGGTGCTGACGGTCTTGGGAGAGCGGCAGAGAGACGCCCGGAGCGGTTCCAGTTGGGCAGATCGAGGCGCGGGTTGAGGTAGTGGCGGGACAACTGGAAGAAGATCGCGAGAAGCCTCCAGAGGGCCATACAGGCCGCTGGGGGCTTTTTTGTGGGTCGATGGTTGCGGCCCCTTCGGGGGTATCGTCGCAGGCGCTATGCAGCACGACAGGAGGCAGTGCAGGCGACTAATCGCCGCGAGCGGCGAGGTCGAGGCCAGCAGGACAGGTCAAAGCAGGTTGATTCGCTCAGCGATCTGCCGCAACTCGTGCAAGACGGCATCGAGCTGGGCACCTTCGTCGTCAAGCTGGGCGACGCGCTTTCTCAGTTCGCGGATCTCGGCGACGAGTCGCGGGTAGTCGTCGAGGATCCACGTTATTGCGTCGGAGCCCTTGCGGCCCGGCGCATACAGCTCGGCGGTTTTGATCAGGCGGGTTTCGAGGTCGATAGCGCATCGCATAATCGGCCCTATGTTACGCGCCGCCTGGAGCCGGGGGCATTTTCCAGACGACGCTCAACATAAGGCCAGTGTCATTATGCGAAGCCACCCATGAAGATAAGGCCACATTGCCCACAGACAGGCAACGTGGCCGGTCAGCACTTAGTGTTTACGTCGCTCCAGGACACACAACGTTCGAATGTCTGACCAGAACATCTCATCCGGATAGGATTGGGGATTCGAAACACTGAAGACCATAAAATGCGGGTGCGCATAGGTGCCTTCGAGTTCCAAGACAATTCCGGCGATCTGAACGCAACACCAGAGAGGCTCGCAGTCATCGTCCCAGATAAGTTCAACCAATACGGTTTTCCCCAGAAGCGAAACCGCCTCAGAGGCTGTTATCCGACATGATATTTTTTCATTCTCGGCCCGCTTTCTAGGCTTCAAGGCAGAAGCAAGAAATCCAGCAGGCACGGGGGTTTCAGTAGACTTTTCAACAGCCATTTCGATCATCCTCCGATCGGTGTGGTTAGTCATTGCCTGGCGGTTGCCGCCGACAGGCAGTGACGACTTATCGCGCCCTAGCCAGATATGCCTTAATGGCTAACCGGATATGGTGCGAAACAGGTGCCCCGTCACGCTCAGAAAGCAATCTGAGATCTTCGAGCATGGCCGGGGGTAACAAGAGGCTATACGGCACCTTCTTGGCCTTTCCTGGGGCTTTCTGAACTGGCGTCACTGGTGGTTGGGCAGACGCCAAGGGCAAAGCCCGTTGTCCCTGCGACTCAAGGGAAATCCTACGCAGCTCGATCAGCAGCGAACGCTGTCCCTCAGGCGCAAGACCTCGCATGATGGCCAAAGCATCCTTCTTGGAGTGACGACGAATCACCTGGAGAAGATGCAGGAGTTCTTTGCTGTCTGCGTTCATATAAAACCTATATATGTTTAATATTGGTCTTATAGCTATTTAGCGGCCGCAATGCAACATTTCTAACCGAACGAATAGCCGTTAGAAGCCCTGCTACGACTGGCTTTCAAGCCAAACCACAGATTATTGAGCATTTCGATGTCGGTTTATCTGACGTGTTACAGGGACGTCAGCGAGCACGGCGGCGCAAGAACACGCTCGCTACGCTCGTGTGTTTCATGTGCCGCCGTGCTCGCTCATTTTCCTGACGCGCTTCGCTTGTCCCCTACCCGCCCCCTGGGCAACAAGTTGCCCCGGCGTCAGGCAGGCCGATTGAATCAAAGCTCAAGGATCGCCCTACACGCATCCTGTAAGGCTTCAAGACGCACATCGAGCATCGAACTCTCAGCGTCGAAATCAGATAGTCGACGCCGAAGCTCCCGCAAATCAGCAACCAACTGCGGGTGCTGCTCCAGGATGAAACACACAGCGTCGAGAGGATGCCGACTAGGCGCATAGAGCTGCGCTAGCTCGACAAGATGTGACGGAATTTCTAGGGGCACAGGCTTGCGCATAATCGGCCCTATGTTACGCGGCGCCCGGAGGCGCAATTGTCCGGGCGCCGCTCAACATAAGGCCAGCGAGATTATGCGAAGCCACCCATGAAGATAAGGCCACATTGCCCACAGACAGGCAACGTGGCCGGTCAGCACTTAGTGTTTACGTCGCTCCAGGACACACAACGTTCGAATGTCTGACCAGAACATCTCATCCGGATAGGATTGGGGATTCGAAACACTGAAGACCATAAAATGCGGGTGCGCATAGGTGCCTTCGAGTTCCAAGACAATTCCGGCGATCTGAACGCAACACCAGAGAGGCTCGCAGTCATCGTCCCAGATAAGTTCAACCAATACGGTTTTCCCCAGAAGCGAAACCGCCTCAGAGGCTGTTATCCGACATGATATTTTTTCATTCTCGGCCCGCTTTCTAGGCTTCAAGGCAGAAGCAAGAAATCCAGCAGGCACGGGGGTTTCAGTAGACTTTTCAACAGCCATTTCGATCATCCTCCGATCGGTGTGGTTAGTCATTGCCTGGCGGTTGCCGCCGACAGGCAGTGACGACTTATCGCGCCCTAGCCAGATATGCCTTAATGGCTAACCGGATATGGTGCGAAACAGGTGCCCCGTCACGCTCAGAAAGCAATCTGAGATCTTCGAGCATGGCCGGGGGTAACAAGAGGCTATACGGCACCTTCTTGGCCTTTCCTGGGGCTTTCTGAACTGGCGTCACTGGTGGTTGGGCAGACGCCAAGGGCAAAGCCCGTTGTCCCTGCGACTCAAGGGAAATCCTACGCAGCTCGATCAGCAGCGAACGCTGTCCCTCAGGCGCAAGACCTCGCATGATGGCCAAAGCATCCTTCTTGGAGTGACGACGAATCACCTGGAGAAGATGCAGGAGTTCTTTGCTGTCTGCGTTCATATAAAACCTATATATGTTTAATATTGGTCTTATAGCTATTTAGCGGCCGCAATGCAACATTTCTAACCGAACGAATAGCCGTTAGAAGCCCTGCTACGACTGGCTTTCAAGCCAAACCACAGATTATTGAGCATTTCGATGTCGGTTTATCTGACGTGTTACAGGGACGTCAGCGAGCACGGCGGCGCAAGAACACGCTCGCTACGCTCGTGTGTTTCATGTGCCGCCGTGCTCGCTCATTTTCCTGACGCGCTTCGCTTGTCCCCTACCCGCCCCCTGGGCAACAAGTTGCCCCGGCGTCAGGCAGGCCGATTGAATCAAAGCTCAAGGATCGCCCTACACGCATCCTGTAAGGCTTCAAGACGCACATCGAGCATCGAACTCTCAGCGTCGAAATCAGATAGTCGACGCCGAAGCTCCCGCAAATCAGCAACCAACTGCGGGTGCTGCTCCAGGATGAAACACACAGCGTCGAGAGGATGCCGACTAGGCGCATAGAGCTGCGCTAGCTCGACAAGATGTGACGGAATTTCTAGGGGCACAGGCTTGCGCATAATCGGCCCTATGTTACGCGGCGCCCGGAGGCGCAATTGTCCGGGCGCCGCTCAACATAAGGCCAGCGAGATTATGCGAAACACGACCTTACGCCTTAGACGTTACCCACCACCAGATCACCTCCAGCTTTTAGCCTCAATATCTCCAAAGCGCTTCAGCTTTCGGGTGAATCCTTTGCCTGCGCATGCTGGCTGTTCGGCTGACTAGTTTCCGCATTCCGAAACGCCGAGCGAAATTCGCTGGGTTTGAGTCCGGTCTGCTTCCGAAAGAAACGGCTGAAGTATGCCGCGTCGTCGAACCCCAGGTCGCGGGCGATCTGCTGGATGTCGAGCGTGGTATACGCCAGCTGACGTTGTGCTTCGCGAACGACTCGCTCGTTGATGATCGCAGTCGGTGATTCACCCAGACCTTCGCGGGTGGCTCGGCCCAGTGTG
Organism: Stutzerimonas kunmingensis; assembly: GCF_002929225.1. Taxonomy (GTDB): domain Bacteria; phylum Pseudomonadota; class Gammaproteobacteria; order Pseudomonadales; family Pseudomonadaceae; genus Stutzerimonas. The sequence goes on from NZ_PISM01000014.1 coordinate 461,842, forward strand.
GCTGGCGTGATTCCCAGCGCTTCGGCGTACAGACCAAGCGGCCAATGCTGTCTGAAATGCGTGTCGACCAACTCGCGAAACTGAATCAGCAGCTGGGACCGCCTGCCATTGGCTGGGCGAGCTATCGGCACTGGCTGTTCCAGCCGGACGACATATACGAGTAACGCGAGCAACAATGCGTGCCCCGCGGCGACATTGCCGCGTTCCTGACTGTGCGCTTCCGCCTGGATCAGCTGGATCATCGGCCATATCGGCTCTTCACCGTCTGCATCCCACGGCAGCGGCACCACTGCCGGACGTTGCATCAAGGCCAGCAGGTCGCTGGACAAAATCCGCGCCATCGACTCCAGCGGTCGCTGTGCTGCCGTGATGACCGGCCCGTCGGTCTCGGGACTGTAGCGAAAGGCATGCACGGTGCGCTGCGGCAGCAGGATCAGGCACGGCGCACGGAAGCCCATGCGGCTGTTCTCCAGAGAAACTTCGCCCTCGCCACTTCGTACATAGACGATCTGCAACAGTGAGTCATGCTGATGCGGCTTGATTTCGCGCTGATGCATGTCGCCGCGTTCGTTGATCCATTCCAGATGCAACAGGTCCTGCCATACGGGCAATGCAGCCTGGCCATACAAGGCGTAGTTGGGAATGCGTTTGCTCATGAATTCCTGTCGTGGTGCCGGTGTCCGGCGCGGAAAAATGCACTAATCGTCCTAGTGGTTGTTCAGTCTGTCATACGTCTTTGACGTTAAATGTAACCATCTGTGTTGCAGCGTGACGGCCGCGCCCTCTCCCGCCTCTGGCCCACGCCCCAAAAAACGAACTCTATGAATATGCCAACCTGGCACGAATGGCTGTTTTCGGCCAAGGCGCTGATTGCCGCCCTGCTTGCGCTGTACATCGCTCTGGCGATACCGCTGGAAAACCCTTACTGGGCCATGGCCTCGGTTTACGTCGTGTCGCATCCGTTGTCCGGGACGACACGTTCGAAGGCGATCTATCGCGCGCTGGGCACGCTGCTCGGTGCAGCCGCATCGGTCGTGCTTCTGCCGACGTTCGCTCAGCAACCGGTGATGCTCAGCCTGACGATCTCGCTGTGGATCGGCGCCCTGCTCTTTCTCTCATTGCTGGACCGCTCGCCACGCAGTTACATCTTTCTACTCGCCGCCTATACGGTGCCGCTGATCAGTCTCGCTGAGGTCAATCACCCATCGACCATCTTCGATGTCGCCCTGGCGCGTTCCGAGGAGATCCTGCTCGGTATCGTCTGCGCCAGCGTGGTAAACGCCGTGCTGTTTCCCAGCCGCATCGCGCCGACCCTCGCGGCGAAGATGCACCTGCTGCTGCGCGATGGGCGCGGTGCCGTCAGCCGGATGCTCAATACCCAGCACCTGGTCGAAGCCGACCAACGTGCGCTGAATGCGCTGCTGGTGGATGTGATGGGGTTGGACGCAATGATCAGCCATCTGAGCCACGACAGCAGCAGTCATCTCTCCACCGTCCATGCTCGCGAATTTCGCGCGCGTATGGCGATGTTGATGCCGCAGCTGATCTCCACCGCGGACTCGCTGCACCGGCTTCAGGCTGAGCTACAGGGCTTGCTGCCGGAACTGGGGGATTACCTGCAGGAGGTGGATCGCTGGATTCAGTCCGATGCCGAGGCTGGGCACGGCGAGCATCTGCGCGAGCGCAGCCTGCAGCTGGCAGCCTGGCTGGGCGACAGCCATCCGGCGCACGCCCTGGCGATCGACAGCGGCCTGCGCCAGCTACGCGCGTTGATCGACCTGTGGCAGGACTGCCTCGACCTCTACCAGCAGTTCCATGAGGGCCATCCCGAGGCGGCACCGGCGCTGCGCTATCACGTACAGCAACTGGTCGGCGGGCCACGCCACTATGACTACGGCCTACTGGCATTCACCGCGGCTTCGGTAGCGCTGTCGGTGTTCTGCCTGAGCATGCTGTGGTTCGTTTCCGGTTGGGAGCACGGCTATAGCGGCGTTTTCATCGCCGCGGTGGCAGGCTGTTTCTTCGCCAGTCAGGACAATCCGGCGCCGTTCATCAAGTCGTTTCTGGTCGCCACGCTGATCTCCTCCACGGCCGCCGGCATCTACCTCTTCGCGTTGCTGCCCAATGTGCACGATTTCGGCAGCCTGGCCATCCTGCTCGCCGTGCCGCTGCTGTTGCTCGGCACCCTCGCCGGTCGACCGCAACACGCCGGGACAGTGATCGTGATTGCGGTGCAGACGATCTCCAACATCACCCTTCAGGACAGCTACCGCGCCGATTTCCAGCTGTTTGCCGACATCGCTCTGTCCACTGCGCTGGGCGTGCTCTTCGCCTTCGTCTGGGCTCGCCTGACCCGGCCGTTCGGTACGCTCTGGGCTGCGCGGCGATTGGTACGCCACGGCTGGCTGAGCCTGGCGGCGCTGGCAGACCTGCGACGTTGGCGCAACGAAGCCGATGATGCCTCGAGTTTCATCGACCGTATCGCCCAGCTGCTACCACGCCTGGCTCAGCTGGATGACGATCGTCTGGCGCTGAATGACGCCACGCGCGAGCTGCGCGTCGGTTTTCGCCTGCTGGAACTGCGTGAACTGCGGCCGGCACCCGCCATCGAGCAGAAGCTGGAGCCGGTGCTGGGCATGATCCGCGCGCATTTCCTTGCCTGCGCCACCGCGCGTAGCCAACTGCCGACACCGGAGCCCTTACACGACGCCCTCGAGGCCGCATTGCAGGATCTGCAGCGCGATGCTTCGCCCAGCGCACACCGGGCGGCCCAGGTGGTGCACGGCTTGCGGCTGGCGCTTTTCGCCGACGCATCGGCCAGCGTGCGTGCCGCACCGGGAGGCCCGCCACCCGCAGCCGGCCTCTCCCCCGCTGGAGCGCACGCATGACCGGTCACCTCGATGTGTACGGCGTCTATGTGCCGGTCCTGCTGGTTGCCATGCTGGCCGCCTATGGCATCAAGAGCCTGCTCGCCACCGTGCTGCAGCGTACAGGCTTCTACCGCTGGGTCTGGCATCCGCCGCTGTTCAACCTCGCCCTGTACATCATCGTGCTCGGGGCCCTGTTCAATCTCCTTCCCCGGATGTGAATCGTGAAGAAATGGATACCCGCCGCCGGCTCGGTGCTGCTGACCCTGCTGGCGGTCGTCATCGCCGTCGTCGTCAGCCTGCACCTGTGGGACTACTACATGGAGGCACCCTGGACCCGCGACGGCCACGTGCACGCCGACATCATTCAGGTCGCACCGGATGTTTCCGGGCTGGTGACCGAACTGCACGTGCGCGACAACCAGAAGGTCAGCCGCGGCCAGGTACTGTTCGTGATCGACCGGGCACGCTTCGAACTGGCGGTCGACGAAGCCCGCGCCACAGTGCTCGAGCGCCGCGCGCAGCTGGACCAGGCGCAACGCGAAGCCAAGCGCAATCGGGTGCTGAAAGACCTGATCGCTGCGGAAACCGTGGAAATCGGCGACACCCAGGTCAAGCGCGCCGCTGCCGCCCTGGCCACGGCTGAGGCCGCCCTCGGCGTGGCGCGTCTGGATCTCGAACGCACCACCGTGCTCAGCCCGGTGGATGGCTATCTCGGCGACCAGACGATGCGCGTGGGCGATTACGTGAAAACCGGTACGCCGGTACTGTCGATCGTCGATACGAATTCACTGCGCGTCGAAGGCTACTTCGAAGAAACCAAGCTGCACGCCATCGAGATCGGGCAGCCGGTGGACATCCACATCATGGGCGAAGCGCAGCATCTGCGTGGCCATGTGCAGAGCATCGCCGCAGGCATCGAGGATCGCGACCGTGTGCGCGGCAACTCGCTGCTGCCCAATATCGACCCGAGCTTCAACTGGGTGCGCCTGGCGCAGCGAATTCCGGTTCGCGTTGTGCTGGACGACGGCCAGCAGAGCGACATCCGCTTGGTGGTTGGCCGTACGGCGACGCTGTCCGTGCTGCCGTGGTCGCGCGACACATCGGCGACGGTCAGCCAATGAGCCGCGCGGCATACGCACTGCCGTTCGCTCTTACTGCGCTGCTCGCCGCATGCAGCGCGGTGGGCCCGGACTACCGCGTGCCAGACCAAGCCCTGGCCTTGCAGGCTGCTGCGCAGAAACCCTTCGATCTGGCCGGCAACGAGCGGGTCGAACAGGCGCCGCTGCCGGACGACTGGTGGCAGCTCTATGACGACCCGACGCTCGATCGGCTGGTGAGTGAAGCCCTGATCGGCAATGCCGACGTGCGCCAGGCGTATCACAACCTGCGTCGCGCCTATGAAGGCTTCCAGATGGCGCACCACGCGCAGGAGGTCGTGGTCGGCGGCAACGGCTCGGTTGCACGCGGCCAGCTGTCCAGCGAAGCCCTGGCCCTGGAGGAAAAACTTCCAGTGATGAACCTCGCCGACGCCGGCCTCAGCGTGGGTTACCAGCTCGATCTGTTCGGTCAGCTGCATCGCGCCGCGGAAGCAGCGGGAGCCGATGCCGACGCCAGTGCCGCGCTGCTCGACACGGCCCGCATAACTGCCGTGGCCGGGGTGGTACGCAGCTACATGACGGCCTGTCATGCCAGTGAGGAGCTGACGATAGCGGAGCATTCACTGGCGATTCAGCAGCGACAGCTGGATGTCGCAGAGCGCCTGTTCGTGGGCGGTCGTGGCAACGAAGTCGATGTGGCCCGCGCCCGCGCCCAGCTGGAGGCTCTGCGTGCCGAGTTGCCGCCATTCGAAGCGAAGAAGGCAGCCGCGTTGTATCAGCTCGCCGCCCTGCTCGGCCGCACGCCCGGAGCCCTTCCCGAGACGGTTACCGCCTGCAGTCACGCACCTCAGCTGCGCCAGGCGATTCCGTTGGGTGATGGCACAGCCCTGCTCAAGCGCCGCCCGGACATCCGGGCGGCCGAGCGCGCACTCGCCTCCGCTACGGCACAGATCGGCGTCGCCACGGCGATGATGTATCCGCAGGTCAGTCTCGGCGCTGCGGCCGGTTACACCGGAATGCTCGAACACCTCGGTAATCCGGTAACCCGCCGCTGGGAATTTGGCCCGTCGATCAGCTGGCATTTTCCGACCCGGGTCGATCGCGCGCGCGTTCGCGCCACCGAGGCCGGAGCCGCTGCCGCCCTCGCCCGCTTCGACGGAGTTGTGCTCGACGCACTGCGGGAAACCCAGACCCTGCTCACGCACTACGCTCACGACCTGCATCGTGACCAAGCGCTGCGCGAAGCGCGCGATGCCGCGCGAGACGCCGCGGACCACTCGCGCCGGTTGTACCAGGAAGGACGACTGGCCTATCTCGACAGCCTCGACGCCGAGCGCACCCTCGCAACGGCCGAAGCCGCCCTGGCGGCGTCCCAAGCCCAACTGTCGCAAGACCAGGTGAACCTGTTCCTCGCGCTGGGCGGCGGCTGGCAAGGCACGCCAACCGCATCGGCGCACGCTGGAAATCCATCGCCGGGCGTGCCTGGCCAATAACCCAGAGAGGCCTTACTCGATGGACATGCTGCAAGCGATGCGGGTATTCGTCCGGGTAGTCGACGCCGGCAGCTTCACCGCCGCGGCGAAGCTGACTGACACTTCCACCGCGCAGGTTTCCCGTCTGGTGGCTGAGCTGGAGAACCACCTCCACGCGCGCCTGCTCAACCGCACCACGCGGCGTCTGGCGCTGACCGAGGTCGGTGCGCGTTTTCTCGAACGATCGCGCGAGATCCTGGCGCAACTGGAGCAGGCGCAGGAAGAAGCCTGCGGGGCGCATCTGACTCCGCGCGGGCGCCTGCGGGTGCACTCTACGACCGGTCTGGGCATCCAGCTGCTGGCGGGACTGGCGGGTAGATACGGTGAGCGCTATCCCGACGTCAGCCTCGACCTGACCCTTTCGCAACATCAGCCCGACCTGCTGGAAGCCGGACTCGACGTCATCATCACGCTTTCCCGCGAGCTGCCGGATTCGGAGTTGATCGCCCAGAGACTGGGCGAGGTTGGCAATGTTGTCTGCGCGGCGCCCGGCTATCTCGAGCAGCATGGCGTACCGCAGCAACCGCGTGACCTGCAACAGCACCGCTGTCTGCGCCTGGCGGACCCGGTCTTCGCGGATGAATGGCGCTTCATCGCAGACGGTGCCGAAGACGTGATTCGCCCTGGCGAAGCGTTCAAGGTCAACGTGGCTGAAGCCATGGCCAGCGCGGCAGAAGCCGGCATGGGCATCTGCCTGCTGCCCGACTATGTCGCGGCTCCGGCCCTGCAGCGCGGCGCACTGCTGCGCCTCTTGCCCCGCTATCGTCTGCAGGAAAAGCAGATCCACGCGCTCTACCCGTCCCGGCGTTTTCTCGACGCGAAGATCAAGACCTGGGTCGACTTTCTCGCGCTGGAGCTGCCGCGCGCATTCACCAACTATCACCGCATCCTGCAGGACCCGGTCCATTGGGCCTGATTGTTGCGCGGCGGGTAAAGGTGCTTCACCGCTGGCGCGGTTTTTCCCCTCCTGGTCGCTCACTAAAATTGCCGGGTGGCAACGGACACTAGAAGCCAGTCCGCTCCTTCGCCGGTCGAGCGCTCCTTCGATCGGTCGTCCCGCCACCTTTTGGCTGCTTTCCCTCGTGGCAGCCTCGTTTATTTCCCGGCGTATGCCATCCGGCAGGCGCTGCACGCAAGAAACGCCTGCCTTCGCCCCTGTCGCAGCGACCTGGGCCCGCAGGCACTCTGGAGGTTACCTGTGAACAAACTGATCTGGATTGCCGGCCTGGCACTCAGTGCCCAGCTGGCGTATGCCGCCGATGAACCCAAGGCCTATCAATATGGCGACAAGCTGGACATCGCCAAGGTCATATCAATGGACGTGCCTGCTGGCGGCTGCGAGGTCGTGACCGCCCGGATGACCTATGTGGATTCCAAGGGCGAAACCCACGAAACCACGTACCTGCGCCAGGGCCCGGATTGCCACGATTTCTGAGTCCGGCGCGAGCTGCCACAGCTAAGCGTACGCCGCTTGCGGCATTGGCACAGGCTGTGCGCGGCAGGTCAGATGCGCGCCGGGATTCGGCAAGCGAACCAGTCGGTTTTGAATCGCAGTTCTGAAAGAGGCAGAACGGTTTCGGCCGTTTTACTGTCCGAGCCCCAGGCGCTCATTACATTCAGGACCGCATGACTATTTCGATTTCAACCTTCCGCTCGGCATGCAGCCCTGCCGCTACCCGACCAGTTCCTGGCAACACTCGCCCTTTACTGGCAGCAATCGTCGCAGCGGCGTTGCTCGGTCTTGCCGGTTGTGGAATCCAGCAGCCGGCGACTCCGGCGCCCAAGCCGGAAGAGGTCCGGGCCAGGATCGCTCGCCTGATCCCCGCCAACATCCCCGATCGTCGGGGTTGGGCTCAGGACATCTACACAGCCTTCGATGCGCTGGATATCCCGCCGAACGATGAGAACATCTGCTCGGTACTGGCCGTGACGGTGCAGGAGTCGACATTCCAGGCGACCCCGCCCGTGCCCGGCCTGGCGAAGATCGCGCGAGAGGAAATCTACCATCGTGCCGGCCGCCTGCACGTCCCGCGTTTCGTGGTGGATGCGGCGCTGGACGTGAAGTCACCCAACGGCAAGACCTATAGCCAGCGTCTCGCGGCCGTGCGCACCGAAGAGCAGCTGAGCGCGATCTTCGATGACTTCCTCAGCATCATGCCGCTCGGCAAGCAACTGTTCGGCACGCTCAACCCGGTCAAGACCGGCGGCCCGATGCAGGTCAGCATCGCCTTTGCCGAAGACCGCAGATGGACATACCCCTATGAACGGCAAGGCTCGATCCGCGACGAAGTCTTCACGCGCCGTGGTGGCATGTACTTCGGCATCGCCCACCTGCTCGACTACCCCACCAGCTATCGCGAACCGCTGTACCGCTTCGCCGACTTCAATGCCGGCTGGTACGCCAGCCGCAACGCCGCGTTTCAGGCCGCAGTCAGCCGTGCCAGTGGCATCAAGCTGGCCCTCGACGGCGACCTGATCATTCACGGCAGCAGCAAGGCCGGCCAGACCGAGCGTGCGGTTCGCGCGCTCGCAGGCAAGCTGGACATGAGCGAGACGGCGATTCGCAACGCGCTGGAGCGCGGCGACAGCCACGGTTTCGAGGAAACCGACCTGTATGAAAAGGTCTTCGCACTGGCCGAAAAGCGCGCGGGTAAGCCGCTGCCTCGGGCGGTGCTGCCGGGAATCCGGCTGGAAAGCCCGAAGATCACCCGCAACCTGACCACCGCCTGGTTCGCCAACCGGGTCAATGACCGCCACCTCGCGTGCATGAAGCGCGCCCGCAACTAGCGAAAGCCTGCATGGCCGGCGACTGCTGCATGGCACCACACTGAAATTGTCACTGGCCCAGGCCGTAGCGCGCATAACGAACGCTACGGCAACCGATCTTGCGGAACGTAGCGCGGCCGTCTGACGGCCGCATCAGCGCGGCTCAGCGCTGGGTTATGGACGTGCTGTTGCCAGTGCCGTTCTGGATGATGGCGGCGCTCGGCGGCGCGGCGAATTCCGTCAGTTGATTGAGCACGGCGACGTTGGCATCGCCGGTCTGGCTGATCGAAGCGGTGCCATAGGCGGCATGTTGCACCACATCGATCTCGTTGGCCGAACCGTTCTGCGCGATGTCGAGCACCGGGCCGTCGAAACTCTGGTCAACGTTGACGCGATTGTCGTTGCCGGCCGAGGTCCCTCGAATCGTTCCGGTGCGCGTGCCCTGCCTCGCCGTCAGCTCGTTGCCGATTCCGTTCTGGGTAAAGCTGAAGTTGCTGAACCCCGCCCATTGCACCACTTGCGCACTGTTAGCGCTGCCGACCTGCGCCAGGTCGACCTCGCCTGTGTAGTACCGGCTGCCTACTTGGGTAACCGCGGCTTCGTTGAAGGCGCCGTTCTGATCAACGGTGACTCCCCCGCCGTAGGCGAACACGTTCTGGTCGATGGTGATCCGGTTGTCGCTGCCGATCTGCTGGGTAGTGGCGGTCGCAGCACCGTTCTGAGTGACTTCGGTGAGATTGTTCGTACCGAATGTGCGACTTTCCAGCCCGTTGGCATAGAACAGCTGCTCGACCCGATGAGTGTTGCGTGCGCCCTGCTGGTGGATGGTCGCTTGGGAGCCGTTACCGTCGGCCTGCTCGACTTCGGCGACATTCTCATCTCCAAGCTGTACGACCGCCGCCGAATGCCCGAAGTTATAATCGCTTGCCTGATACACCGTCGCCTGGTTGCCCATCCCCCGCTGGTGGAGCTCCAACTGCGTGGGCTGCAGCGAGGTTTCGCCGCCGCCCTGCTCTACTCGCGAGAAGTTCGCATCCCCTTGCTGCAGCAATAAGGCCGAATTCGAGCCCCCACGCTGCTCGAGGATGACCTCGTTATCGTTTCCGGCCTGGGTGGTTACGACCTGTGCCAGGGCCAAGCCCGGCAACGAGCCGAGCAGGAAACAGGCGATAAGCGGTTTATGCGCGAACATGCGGGACACTCCTTTGAATATTGTTGTTGGCCGACATCATGCTGGCTTTGTCTGGCGCCTCCCTCACCATTACCGCTCCCCTGAACGGGCCGATTGTTTGCCCGGTGGTGCCACCCGCCTATCGCCCTATCGGTGTAGACCGACTACGTTTAGACGGACGGCGACTTAAGCCGGCATGGCCAGACGTTCGCGCATCTGCGCGGTGATGGTCTGCCTGACCCGCGTCATATCCGCCCAGGGATCGTCGTCGCCCAGTTCCTGCAGGCGCTCCAGCAGATTGCGTACGGTCCAGAGATTGGCGCCCTTGAGGTCCGCCAGTTCTTCGCGGTGGATCGGCACGGAGACCGGCAGGCCCTCGCGGGCACGCACCGAATAAGGGGCGACGGTACTGGCGCCACGGCTGTTGCGCAGGTAGTCGATGAAGATGCGTCCAACCCGGTTCTTTGGCCCGCTTACGGCGGAAAAATGCGACGGCAGCAGCTTTGCCAGGTACTTGGCGATGGCCTGACTGAAGGCCTTCACCTCACTCCAGCCGTGTACCGGATCGAGCGGTACGACGATGTGGATGCCTTTGCCCCCGCTGGTCTTGAGGAACGAGGTCAGGCCGATCTCGTCCAGCAGCGTCTGGGTCAGCTGAGTGGCTTCGAGCATGCTCTTCCAGGGCAGCGCCGGGTCCGGGTCGAGGTCGAGCACGAAGCGATCCGGATGCTCCAGTTCGGGCGCTACCGCGTTCCAGCAGTGCAGCTCGATGGTGCCCATCTGCGCGGCGCCGACCAGCGCTTCGGCGCTGTCGATCACCAGTAACGCACCGTGCTTCGGGTCTAGCGCCGGGTCGAGTTGAGTGATGTGCGGGATGGCCAGTTTGTCGGCGTGCTTCTGGAAGAACAGCTCGCCGGTGATGCCCTCCGGGGCGCGCACCAGGGCCAGCGGGCGCGCTCGCAGCTGCGGCAGGGCCCAGGGCGCGATCTGCGCGTAGAAGCGGGCCACTTCGATCTTGGTGATCCCGCTGCTGGGGTCGATGATCCGCTCGGGACTGGAGATTTTGATCCGGCCGCTGCCGATGGGGTCGGTCTGCCGCTGCTCGGCTTTGCTGCTACGACTGGCGGGCTTGGCTCGTTCATGGGTAATGGCGTCGGCGGGCTTGTCCGAGCGCAGGCCATGGAATACCGAATGGCGGACCACGCCTTGGCGGGTCATCTCCGCGTAGGCAACCTCGCACATCAGTTCGGGTTTGAGCCATTGCGCGCCGCGCACATCGGCAATAGGTGCCGCCTTGGCCAAAGGGCTTTTGTCGGCTTCCAGCTTCTTCAACTGCTTGTGCAGGCTTTTCAGCGTGGCCTGATTGAAGCCAGTGCCGACCTTGCCTGCATAGAGCAGCTTTCCACTGTCGTCATGCAGCCCAAGTAACAGCGCGCCGAACCCGGTGCGCGTGCCCTTGGGCTCGGTGTAGCCGACGATGATGAATTCCTGCCGGTTGCTGCACTTGATCTTGACCCAGCTGCTGCTGCGCCTGGCGGTATAGGAGCTGCCCGCTCGCTTGCCGATCAGGCCTTCGAGCTTCATCTGGCAGGCGCTTTCCAGAATGCTGTCCGGCTGCTCGGTGAAATCCTCGGAGAAACGCAGCAATTCGCTGTCGCTGCCTTCCAGCACTTCACGCAACGCCGCGCGACGCTGTTCCAGCGGCACATCCCGCAGGTCCATGCCGTTCAGATAGGGCACGTCGAACAGGTAATAAAGAATGCTTCCACTGCGTCCGGCTTCGAACGCGTTCTGCAATGCCTGGAAGTCCGGAGCGCCCTCCTCGTTCGGCACCACCACTTCGCCGTCGAGCCAGCCGGATTCAAGCCCGAGTCCGGCAAGCGCGGCCGCCTGCTGCGGCATCTTCGCCGTCCAGTCATGGCCGTTGCGGGTGAACAGCGCGACCTTGCCGGCGTCGATACGGGCGAGCATGCGGTAGCCGTCGAACTTGATCTCGTAGCGCCAGTCGCCGCTCGGCACGGCGTCCACCAGCGTCGCCAGCTGCGGCTTGAAGGTCTCCGGCAATTCGGCCGGGACGGCTCCTTCCAGCTTTACCGCGTCGCTCTTCTTGCGTGACGCTCGCTTTCTTGCCGGCGCCTTGACAGGCTTGGCCGGCGCTTCCGCAACGCGAGCCTTGGCCGGCCCGCGTTTGCGTGGGACCAGCGTGCGATCGCTGAGCACGCTGTTCGGCTCGGCGGAGACGACGTCGTACTCACCCTCCTCGCGCGCGGCCTCGTCACGGGACTTGATCAGGAACCACTGCTCCTTCTTGCCATCCATGTGCGTGCGCACCAGATTCCAGCTGCCGGCGAGCTTCTCGCCCTCGAGGCTGAACTTGAGCTTGCCCTTGCGATAGCCCTCCTGCGGATCACCTTGCGGTATCCACACGCCGCGATCCCAGACGATCACATCACCCGCGCCGTAATGCCCGGCCGGAATGGAGCCCTCGAACGTGGCATATTCCAGCGGGTGATCCTCCACATGCACTGCCAGCCGGCGAACGCTCGGGTCAAGGCTGGGGCCCTTGGGGATCGCCCAGCTCTTCAGCGTGCCATCCAGCTCCAGGCGAAAGTCGTAATGCAACCGCGTGGCGTCGTGTTTCTGGATGCAGTACTGCAGGCTCTGGACCTTGCGTGACTTGCCGCGCGCCTTACCCGACGGCTCGGGCGTGGCGGCAAAATCACGCATGCGCTGGTATTCGTCGAGCGCCATGGCTGACCTCCGGCAATGTCCCGCGATTACTCGAGCTTGCCAGCGTCGGTGGAACTGTCGTCAGCCCCGCCGGGCGTCGAATGCCGGTTCGGGTCAGTGGATTTTTCCTCGCTTCCCGGCTGCGGCGCTACCAGCCGGCCATCTTCGGTCACGGTGCGTCCCTGATCGTCCTGGCGGGTTTCGACTTCCTCCTGCGGCGTCGGATTACCCATGGTGCTGGGGCGCGAACCGGTGTCGTCCCGCGGAGTACCAGCGGGAAACTGGGCCATGGCCGGTAGCGCAACCAGGCCGCTCAGGATCGCCGTGAGCATCGTTTTCTTCATCTCGGTTCTCCGCTAAGGACGACGTACTTAATTTGGTCATCCCCTACTGGTATGAAGTTCAGCAGGGACAGATCGAGCCGTCCGACGGGTTCCGACAAGCGGCACTGGCCGGAAACTGTCATGTAGAGCAGTTGCCGGACTTAATCCGCCGGGTGGACAGATCGCCGCATTTACAACCGGACAAGCACTGCTACGGTTGAATGACGTCGGGAAAACCAGGGGTGCGCAGCGATCGCTTTACTGCGCTCAAGTCACCTTCCTACATAGGGAGGATTTATGAATACGCGTCTTCCGCTGTTCAAGATCGAAGCGATCCTGCACACCTACCTTCGCCCATTCCAGTGCGAATGCCGCGACGATTCCGACAACTCACTCCGCGTGCGCCTCTTTCAGGAATCGCCAGACGAAGAACTGACCGTTCTCGGCATTTCCTACGATCAGTGCCGCGATGCCGCCAATCTGGTGCGTCTGGCGCAGGAACTGCGCATTGAAATGTGCGTCACGCGTAGCTCGCTGCCCGCCGAAGGCAAACAGCTCAGTCACGTCGAATGAGCCTCGCTTAGCGAGGCGTGCGGACGATCCGGCCGCTGGCGGTCTGGCCGCGTGCCATGTATTTCAGGAATACGTCGTGGCCATAGCTGTGGCTGTGGGTGGCCTTCTGGCGACCGAAGCGTTGCCAGGCGCGTTCATGCAGATAGAACACCAGGGTGTTGCACAGCGGCTCGATCAGCGCGACCGCCCCGCCGATCAACAGGCTCCCGGTGAGGGCATAGACGACGATGAACGCTGTCGCGAAATGCAGCACAGCGAAGGTCAAGGTCTTGAGTAGCGGGCGTTGTCTCATTGCTAGCTTCCACCAGGCGCGCGACGGCGAGTGGTCACGGCATGGCTAGTAAGTTGGAGGGGTAATGCACCCGGCCGGCGGCAGCCGGGCGCCCGGGCTAGTCGCTCAGCGCTTGGCCTCGACATGCGGCTCGGCCGCACGGGTGAGATAGGCCTGGGTCAGCTCGGCCAGGTGGTCTCGTAGCCAGTCGGCCATGGCCACCTCCTCCACCAGGATGCGCTCGCACACTTCCTTGGTCTGCATGTCACCGACCGCTTCGGCGGCGGCGATGAGGATCTTGTAAGAGGCGATCTCGAGGTTCTCGAACACGTAGCCCATCTGCGCGCCCTTGACGATCTCGTCGTTGACCATCATGCCGCCCATGGCCTGCCCCATCGCCATCATCTTGCCGCCCAGGTCCTTGAGGCCGGAGTAGGACTTGTCGTAGCGCTGCAGGCAGCCTTCGATCAGCTTGGCCTGGTTCTGGGTTTCGGTGATGTGCTGTTCGATCCGCGCCTTGAGTTCGGGGTAGTGCTCGATGCGGCTGGCCTGCTTGTTCAGCATGGTTTCGGCCTGCGCCTCCATCGCGTGCGCATCGCGCAGCCATTCGATCAGGCGTTCGGTACGGACGTCATTGCCGGTCTGTGCACTCTGCATGGTTCAACTCCAATCGGGTCAGAAAATCGGGTCGTGCTCTGCAACCCGCTTGGAATTTGTGAAACATCCCGCCCATAGGAGTTCCGCCCACCCGTCCGGCGCACTTCCCGGCTGCGCGCCCTGAACTTTCGCCGCCGGCTGTCTGTCTCTGCCCCAGACCTCTGGCCAACCGGAACGCCCGCTATCGAATTTCCAGCCTTTCTCCTGCAGTGGGATCACTACATCAGCCAGCCGGCACTGCGCACCATAGCCGCGGCGCTATTCGTGGCGTTGGTCCTGAGTCTCTTCGGCCGGCTGCTGACCGCCCTGACGCTGCGCCTGGCGCGAGCCTTCCTGTTTACCCGGGAGCTGTCCGAGCAACTGGAAAAGCCCGTCCGGTTGCTGTTGCCACTGGTAGGGGTGCAGGGTGTATGGACGTCTGCGCCGAACGATCTGCATTTCATCGACGCGGCACGGCATGTCACCACGCTGCTGATAATCGCCACCCTCACGTGGCTGGTGATGCGCTTGCTGCGTGGGCTGCAGCAGTTCATTCAGCTGCGCAATCCGGTGGATGTGGTCGACAACCTTCGCGCCCGGCAAATACAGACGCAATCACGTGTGCTGCTACGCACCCTGACCTTCTTTGTGCTGTTGATTGGCGCGGCGGCCATGCTGATGACCTTTCCCGGTGCCCGCCAGTTCGGTGCCAGCCTGCTTGCCTCGGCGGGCCTTGCGGGCCTGGCGGTGGGCTTTGCCGCGCGGCCCGTGCTGGCCAACCTCATCGCCGGCGTGCAGATCGCCATGACCCAGCCGATCCGCCTGGACGACGTGGTCATCGTCGAGAACGAATGGGGTCGCATCGAGGAAATCACCGGCACCTACGTCGTCGTGCGGATCTGGGATGACCGGCGGCTGATCGTGCCGTTGCAGCACTTCATCGAGAAACCGTTTCAGAACTGGACCCGTCGCAGCTCCAGCCTGATCGGCACGGTTTTCCTCTGGGCCGATTATTCGCTGCCGCTGGAGCCGCTGCGCGAGGAGCTGCGCCGGCTGTGCAAGGAAGTGCCCGAGCTGTGGGACGGCCGGGTCTGCGTACTGCAGGTCACCGACACCAGCGAGAAATCCATTCAGCTGCGGGCCCTGGTGAGTTCGCCGGATTCGTCGCGCAACTGGGACCTGCGCTGCCACATTCGCGAAAGCCTGCTGAGCTTCATCCAGCGGCAATACCCGCACTCGCTGCCGCAACTCCGCGCTGACCTCAGCGTCGGCCACAAGCAGCGCGTCGATACATCGCAGCCCGAGCATGTCGAACCGGAGCGCCAGCCACCGGTGTGACTAGTCGCCCTCGAGTCCCTCCAGCTTCTTCAGCAACTCAGCGTATTTAACCGGTAGCTGGGTGAGTCCGTGTCGCGCGGCCTGCTTGCGGATCGCGACCCGGTCGCCATCGAACTGCACCGTTTCGCTCACCACCACCTGCCGCTCGCCCCGCATCAGTGCATAGGCGTAGCACTGGGTGCCGCCTTCATCCTCCTGGTCATCGTCCGCAACACCGGTATTCGACACGGCAAGGGTGGCGACGCTGGCGTTCAGCGCGCCGATAGCCATCTCGCGCGCGACCTCCTCGCTGGTCAGGCCGAATCGCTCGATGGTCTCGAAGTCCACCTTGAGCAGGCGGTTCTTTGCCTTGGGTGAATAGACCACGAAGCCGCTGTCGAGCACCTGGCCGCACCCCGGAATATCGCCCATCAGCGAAGCCATCAAACCGCAGGTACAGGACTCCGCGGTGGTCAGCGTCAGTTCCTCGCGTTGCAGAAAGTCAACGACTCGTTCGATCTCTTGCATGTTTTTTGCTCCGACCATTCCAGGTTCAACGCCTTCACGACTCTGTATTCGGAGCAAGTTGGCTGGTTGCGAGTTCCGGCAGTGGTAGTTGATCGGGTTTTCAAGAACTTCTACCGCGACGCCGGGTCTGGTTTCTGGTAGGGCCAGTGAAGCCCCGCCTGCCTGCGCGGCAGCTCCGAACTAGATTTCAGCCTGGTCGTGTTCATGGTATGTGACGGTCATCAGATCGTTGCATAGGAGAAATATGCTCGTAGCTGGCGCCGGCACCTGGAACGCCGGGGCTCTGGGGAGATCGTGATGAGTATTGCCGCTGTGAACGCCCTGCCTGTCGGACTACCGAAGGCGCAACCCGCCATACCCCTGGTTACTCGCCCTGCCCTGCAGATTCGCAGTAGCCACGATGACAAACGCAAGATCCTGTTCGTCACCTCCGAACTGACCGATCTGGTCAAGACCGGCGGGCTCGCCGACGTGTCGGCGGCACTGCCCCGGGCATTGGGCGCACGCCACGATGTGCGCGTGCTGATCCCCGGCTATTCGCAGGTAATCAACAGCGGTCACGCCATCCGCACGGTTGGCTCGCTGGGCGGCTATGCCGAGATTCCCGGCTGCCGCATCGGCCGGATGGACATGCCCGACGGCCTGATCATCTATGTGCTGATCTGCCCGGAACTCTATGAGCGCGAAGGCTCGCCATACGGTGACGCCGATGGCAACGACTGGCCGGACAATCCGGTGCGTTTCGCTCGCCTCGGACTGGCCGCTGCGGAAATCGCCGCCGGTACCGCCTGCATCCGCTGGGCGCCCGAGCTGGTGCACGCCCACGACTGGCCAGCCGGTCTGGCGCCCGCCTACATGCACTGGCGCGGGTTGAACACGCCGAGCGTCTTCACCATTCATAACCTCGCCTACCAGGGCAACATCGATATGGCGCAGCGGCGCCTGCTGGGAATCCCCGCCGAGGCCTGCGACCCGGAGCGCATGGAGTTCTACGGCAAGCTGTCCCTGCTCAAGGCCGGGATCGCCTATGCCAACCGCGTGACCACGGTGAGCGCTACCTACGCCGAGGAAATCACCACGCCGGAATTCGGCTGCGGCATGGAAGGCTTCCTCAGCATGAAAGCCCGGCAGGGACTGCTCAGTGGGCTGCTCAACGGCATCGACGAAAGCTGGGAGCCGGAAAGCGATCCCTATCTGGTGAAGGGTTTCAGCGCACGCAACTGGGAAGGCAAAAAGGCCAATGCCGCGTATATCCGCGATTCGTTCGGTCTCGAGCATTGCCATGCACCGCTGTTCGCCGTGGTCTCGCGCCTGGTGCACCAGAAGGGTGTCGACCTGACCCTAGACGTGGCGCATGCCATCGTCGAAGGCGGCGGCCAGCTGGCCATCCTTGGCCAGGGCGATCACCAGATCGAGCATCAGGTTCGCCAGCTCGCAGCCCAGTACCCCGGCCGTGTCGCGGCCCACATCGGCTTCAACGAAACCGATGCGCGCCGCCTGTTCGCCGGCAGCGATTTTCTGCTGATGCCGTCGCGCTACGAGCCGTGCGGCCTCAGCCAGATGTATGCCCAACGCTATGCCTCGTTGCCAGTCGCACGTCGCACCGGCGGGCTGGCCGACTCCATCGATGACGGCATTACCGGGTTCCTGTTCAACGAATCCAATGTCAGCAGCTACCGGCAGGCCGTCCAGCGGGCGCTGGCGATCCATCAGCATCCTCAGCTGCTGGCCGCCATGCGTTGCCGGGCCATGGGGGCCGGCTTTTTCTGGCGTCACGCCATCGAGCCCTATGACGCGCTGTACCGGCAATTGCTCGGAGAGCGCCGCGAGGTTCGTCTTTTAATCTGAAGAGGTCGTTCAATGCAGAAGCAGCGTGCCCATATTGGGCATCACGGGCCGGAGTTGCTGGAAGACGGGACCACCCGCTTCCGACTTTGGGCGCCCGATGCGCAAAACGTCAGTCTGATCGTTGTAGGCGCACAAACGCTGCCGATGACCGCCACTGAAGAAGGCTGGTACAGCATCGATGCCCCTTACGGGGCCGGTACGCTCTACCGGTTTCTCATCGACGACGAACTGCATGTCCCCGACCCCGCCTCGCGGGCGCAGGCGGGTGACGTGCATGCGCCGAGCCTGGTGGTCGACACCCACAACAATTATCTGTGGCGCAACAGCAGCTGGCTCGGTCGTCCCTGGCACGAGACGGTGCTGTACGAAACCCATGTCGGTCTGTATGGCGGTTTCGTCGAGATGGAAAAGCACCTCGCCGGGCTTGCCGAACTCGGCGTGACGGCCATCGAACTGATGCCGATCGCCGAGTTTCCCGGTGACCGCAACTGGGGTTACGACGGCGTTCTGCCCTACGCGCCGGAAGCGGCCTATGGCAGTCCGGAAGAGCTCAAGCATCTGATCGATACCGCCCACGGTCTGGGCCTGATGGTGTTTCTCGATGTGGTCTACAACCACTTCGGCCCGGACGGCAATTACCTCGGCCGCTACGCCAAACACTTCTTCCGCCACGACCAGCAGACGCCCTGGGGCGATGGCATCGATTTCCGCCGCCGCGAAGTCCGCGACTTCTTCATCGACAACGCGCTGATGTGGCTGATGGACTACCGCTTCGACGGGCTGCGCTTCGATGCCGTGCATGCCATTCCCGACCGCAGCTTCCTCACCGAACTGGCCGAGCGCGTGCACGCCACCGTAGAACCCGGTCGCCATGTGCATCTGGTGTTGGAGAACGAGGACAATCGCTCCAGCCTGCTGACCCAGGGCTTCACCGCGCAGTGGAACGATGACGGCCACAATGTGCTGCATGCACTGCTCACCGACGAAAGCCAGGGCTATTACGCCGACTATCACCAGGACGCGACCAGCAAACTGGCGCGCTTTCTTGGCGAAGGCTTCGTCTATCAGGGGCAGAACAACCGCCGTGGTGAAGCCCGCGGCGAACCCAGCGCGCACCTGTCACCAACCTCGTTCGTGCTGTTCCTGCAGAACCACGACCAGACCGGCAACCGCGCCTTTGGCGATCGCCTGGTTACGCTGGCCGATGCCGACGCGCTCAGGGCTGCCACCGTCGTCCTGCTGCTTTCCCCCATGGTCCCGCTGCTGTTCATGGGCGAGGAATGGGGCTCGCGACAGCCTTTCCTGTTCTTCACCAGCCATCACGGCGAGCTGGCCGATGCAGTGCGTGAAGGCCGCCGCAACGAATTCGCCGAGTTTTCCGAGTTCGCCGACGAAGCCACCCGCGAGCGCATTCCCGATCCCAACGCCGTATCCACGTTCGAGCAGTCGCGGCCGGACTTTGCTGTGCAGACACAACCTGGGCACGCCGAGTGGCATGCGCTGTACCGCCAGCTGCTGAGCATTCGCCATGCCGAGATCGTGCCGCGCCTGCCCGGTAGCGCCTTCCTCGGTTGCAGCGTGCTGGGCGATGCCGCTGTGCTTGCACGCTGGCAGCTGGGTGATGGCAGTCAGCTGTGCCTTGAGCTGAACCTAGGCGAACAAGCCGCTCCATTGCCCGCCCCGTCTAGCGCAGCGCAGCTGCTGTTCGCCAGCCGTGCGTCGGATGCCACGCCCGGCCAATTGCCGCCTCGTATGGCCAAGCTGTATCTGGAGAAAGCCAAATGAGCGACGAATCCCTGATCCGCCTGGCGGAAGCCGCCGGGCTCTCCATCGACTGGGTCGATGCCGACAACCGCGAACAACGGGTCGAGCCGGCCGTACTGCGCGACGTGCTGACCTGCCTCGGGCTGGCGGCGGAAACCGATGCAGATATCGAAGCCAGCCTCGAGATTCTCGCGCACAAGAACAACCACGGCGGCGTGCCGCCGCTGCTGACCTGCGATCAGCACGCTGCACTGGACCTTTCCGCCTATTTTCCGGCAACCAGTCGTTTCGAGTTGCGGGCAGAAGATGGCGGTGTTCAGCAGGGCACGCTCGACAACCAGGCGCGCCTGCCAGCCATCGACACGCCCGGCTACTACCGGCTGACCATCGACAAGTATCAGCTGACCGTGGCTATCGCCCCGCTCTCCTGCCCCACAGTCGCCGAGATCGCCGGGGCGGACGCCTGGGGCCTGACGGTGCAGTTATACGGGCTGCGCCGCGCGGACGATGGTGGCCTGGGCGACACCCAGGCACTGGAGGCGCTGGTCAGCAACGCCGCTGCCCACGGAGCCGATGCGCTTGGAATCAGTCCAGTGCACGCCATGTTCGGCGCGCATATCGATCAGTACAGCCCTTACTCACCGTCGAGCCGGCTGTTCTTCAACGTGCTGCACGCCGCGCCGGGTTCGATCCTTGGTGAGCGGCCGTTGCGCCAAGCGATCGAGACTTGCGGGTTAGGTGAGGAATTGAAACGGCTCGAGCGCCTGGAGCTGATCGACTGGCCGGCCGTGGCGCAATCGCGGCATCGCCTGTTGCGGCAGCTGTTCGACGACTTCAGCAAGGGCGGCAACGCCCTGCAGGTGGATTTCGACAGCTTCCGCGCGAGCGGTGGCGAGGCGTTGGAAAACCACTGCCGCTTCGAAGCCCTGCACACTCATTTGCGGGACGCACAGGGCCACACGCAGCACTGGAACGACTGGCCAAGCGAATACCGCGATCCCTCCAGCCCGGCCGTTGAGGCCTTTGCCCGGGAACATGCCGATGAGGTGAGTTACCACGCCTTTGGCCAGTGGTTGATGGCCCGCGGCCTGGAACGTGCCCAGGTCGCCGCGCGCAGCGCCGGTATGCGCATCGGGTTGATTTCCGATCTCGCCGTCGGCGCCGATGGCGGCGGCAGTCAGGCCTGGAGCCGCCAGGCCGAGCTGTTGGCATCGCTGAGTGTTGGCGCGCCGCCGGACATCATGAATCGCGATGGCCAGAACTGGGGCATTTCCGCTTTCTCGCCTTGGGGCCTGCGGCAGAACGGCTTCCGTGCCTATATTGAAATGCTGCGCGCCAACCTCGCCCATGCCGGCGGCATGCGTATCGACCACGTGCTGGGCCTGAAGCGTCTCTGGGTTGTACCCGCCGGTGCCGACCCGAAGCGCGGCGTGTACCTCAACTTTCCCTTCGACGACATGCTGCGCCTGCTCTGCCTCGAGGCCTGGCGCCACCAGGCGGTGATCCTCGGCGAAGACCTCGGCACCATTCCCCACGGCCTGCGTGACGTACTCGCGGCACGGGGGATCCTCGGTATGCGGGTGCTGCTGTTCGAACAGCACGACGGCCATTTCCAGACGCCTGCCCAGTACCCGGCGCAGGCGCTGGCAACCAGTACCACCCACGATATCCCGACCCTGACGGGCTGGTGGCACGGTCACGATATCGACTGGCGCATCAAGGTCGGCCAGGTGCCCGAATCGGACCGTGATGCCCAGTGGCAAGCGCGTGAGAAAGAACGCGCAGGGCTGAATCGCGCATTGTGCGAGTACAGCGGCAAGAACCCGGACGTGCTGCTGAACGCCGAGGAGGCGGTCGATGCCGCCATCTGCTTCCTGGCGCACACCCCCGCGCCGCTGGTACTGGTTCCGGTGGAGGATGCGCTCGGTCTGGAAGAACAGACCAACATGCCCGGCATCGTCGAAACCCATCCCAACTGGCGTCGCCGTTATCCCGGCGACAGTGCAACATTGCTCGACAGCCCGGCCAGTAGCCGTCGGCTGGCGTCCTTTGCGCAGGCCCGTCGTAACCATCGTGGAGCTGCGCATCGATGAAAGACCTAACCGCAACCCTGAGATTGCAGTTTCACCGCGACTTCACTCTCGACGACGCTACTGCGCTGGTCGACTACTTCGCGGAACTCGGCATCAGCCACATCTATGCGTCCCCATTGCTGACCGCCCGCCCCGGCTCCATGCACGGCTATGACGTGATCGACCCGACCCGCATCAACCCTGAACTGGGTGGCGAGCCGGCGTTGCAGCGTCTGGTGGAGGCCCTGCGTGGCAAGGGCATGGGGCTCATCCTCGACATCGTCTCCAACCACATGGCGGTCGGTGGCTCGGGCAACGCCTGGTGGCTGGACGTACTCGAGTGGGGCCGCCGCAGCCCGTACGCGCAGTTCTTCGACATCGAATGGAATTCGCCGGACCCCCTGCTCGAAGGCCAGTTGTTGGTGCCCTTCCTTGGCAGCGACTACGGCGAGGCGCTGCAGCAGGGCACCGTGAAGCTGCGCCTGGACGTTGATAACGGCTCGCTGTACGCCGAGCATTACGAGCACCGTTTTCCGATCACCCCGCCGAGCTACGGCGAGGTGTTGCGTGCCGCCGATCATCCGCAGCTGCGTACCCTGGCGCAGCACTTCGATGCCCTGAAGACCGAGCCCGCGCCTTACCAGGCAGCTCGCTTGCTACGCACCGAGCTCGCCGAGCAGCTGCAGGACGCCAGCACCCGCCAGGCGCTGGAGCAGGCGCTCAATTGCTACGACTCCACTACCGATGACGGCTTCCGCCGCCTGCACAGCCTGCTGGAACGTCAGAACTATCGGCTGGCCAGCTGGCGGACTGCGGGTGACGACATTAACTGGCGGCGCTTCTTCGACATCAATGAGCTGGGCGGCTTGCGCGTCGAACGTCCGGTGGTGTTCGAGGAAACCCACGCCAAGATTTTCGAGCTGATCGGCGATGGCCTGGTCGACGGCCTGCGCATCGACCATATCGACGGCCTGGCCGACCCGCGCGGCTATTGCCGGCGCCTGCGCCGGCGTGTCGATCGGCTGAATGCCGGGCGCCCGCAGGACGCGGTGCAGGATCACGTGCCGATCTACGTCGAGAAAATTCTCGCCGGCGGCGAGCGGCTGCATGACGACTGGGGTGTTGACGGCACCACCGGTTACGAATTCATGAATCAGGTGTCGCTGCTGCAACATGACCCGGCTGGCGAATCACTTCTGTGCTCCTTGTGGAGCGAGACCAGCGGACGCACCACGGATTTCATGGAAGAGGCTCGCCAGGCTCGCCAGCTGGTGCTGGCTGGCCCGCTGGCAGGCGACTTCGAAACCGTCGCCCTGTCGCTTTTGCAGGTCGCCCGCGGCGACGTGATGACCCGCGACATCACCCTCGGCGCGATTCGCCGCGCCCTGCTGGAGCTGATCATTCACTTCCCGGTGTATCGCACCTACATTGCCGCACCGGGCCGCCGCGAGGCCGATGAGCCGTTCTTCCAGCAGGCGCTGGACGGCGCGAAGACGACCTTGAGCGAGGCCGACTGGCCGTTGCTCGAGCATCTGCAGCGCTGGCTCGGCGGCGAAAGCCTGCGGCAACTGCCGCGTAGCCTGCGCAAGATTCGTCGCTACGCCTGCACACGCTTCCAGCAGCTAACCTCACCGGCTGCGGCAAAGGCCGTCGAGGATACCGCCTGCTACCGCTCCGGCATTCTACTGTCGCGCAATGATGTCGGTTTCGACCCACAGCACTTCAGCGCGCCATTGCAGGCATTCCACGACGAGTGCCTACAACGCGCCGAGCACTTCCCGCGCAACATGCTGACCACCGCGACCCACGACCATAAGCGTGGCGAAGATACCCGCGCGCGCATCGCGGTAATCAGCGAGCGCGCCGAATGGTTTGCCGGCAAGGTGCGGCGCTGGCGCGAGATGACCGCCAGCCGAATCCAGCAGCTTGGCGATGGTGCGGCGCCCTCGCCCGGCGATGAGCTGATGCTGTTCCAGATTCTGCTCGGCAGCTGGCCGCTGGAGCTTCGGGTGGACGACCAGGCGGCGGTGGAGCAGTACTGCACACGCATCCTGCAATGGCAGGAGAAAGCCCTGCGCGAGGCCAAGCTGCGCACCACCTGGAGCGACCCCAACAGCGATTACGAAAGCGCCTGCCGCCAGCACGTCGAGTACCTGCTGCTCGCTGACGAAGGTGCACCATTACGGGACGATATCGCTGCGGCCGCTGCCGAACTGGCCCCTGCCGGTGCGTTGAACAGCCTTGTGCAAAGTCTGCTGCGCATGACCACCCCCGGCGTGCCCGACCTCTATCAGGGCGCCGAGTACTGGGACTTCAGCCTGGTCGATCCCGACAACCGACGGCCGGTGGACTTCACTGCACGGCAGCACAGCCTCGCCAGCGCGGCCTCGCTCGATGAGCTGCTGCAAAGCTGGCACGACGGTCGCATCAAGCAAGCTGTGATCCGCCGCACACTGCAGCTGCGTCGACGCTACCCGCGGCTGTTCAGCGAAGGCCGCTATCTGCCGCTTGCGGTTTCTGGCGAGCAGGCCGAGCAGCTGCTGGCATTCGCCCGCGAGCTGGAAGGCGAGTGGGTGGTAGTCGTGGTGCCGCGGCTGGCAGCGGATCTGCTGGGGGATCGTGGAGTACCGAGCATTCCGGCGCAGCGCTGGGGCAACACCCGGATCGAACTGCCCGAGGCGCTAAACGGTAGTGAATTCGAGCGACTTTTCGACGGAACGACAGTCTCATCCCAACAAGCCAGCCTAGAGGTTGCGCGCGTTCTGGACGGACTATCGGCGGCCGTCCTGCATACGTCTATGACCGCAAATGGAGAATCCCAACAATGAGTTCAGAAGAGCAACGTATCCGCGAGTTCGCTTATCAGATCTGGCAATCCGAGGGTTGCCCGGAAGGGGAAGATGAGCGCCATTGGGCAATGGCGCGCAAGCTGGTCGAGGCCGAATACGGCGCTGCCGATGCCAAGCCTGCCAGCCGCCCACGCAAGACCGCCACCAAACCCACCGATGCCACACCCAAAGCCAAGAGCAAGACCAAGGACGTTAAGGATGCGAAGGACGCACCGGCGGCCAAGCCCCGCGCGAGCCGTGCTGCACCCAAGGCTGGCACCGATGCCAAGGCCGGCACCCCCGAAACCATCAAGAAAACACGCACCTCGCGGGCAAAGAAGGAAAGCTGACCGGCGGCAGGCATCTTGTCGGCGTGGGATCGGTCGAATGATCGTTCGCGCCGACACCCGCCTCGGCACGCCATCCGGAATCCGCCTTTGGAGATTTCATGAGTAAGAAGAAGCCCTACGTGCCGCAGGTTACGACCCCGTCCAGGATCAGCGAGGGCTTGCCCTTCCCGCTCGGGGCAACCTGGGACGGCCTGGGGGTCAATTTCGCCATTTTCTCCGCCCATGCCACCAAGGTTGAGCTTTGTCTGTTCGACTCCAGCGGTGAGGTCGAACTCGAGCGTATCGAGTTACCCGAGTACACCGATGAGATCTGGCACGGCTACCTGCCGGATGCGCATCCCGGGCAGATATACGGCTACCGCGTGTACGGTCCGTACGACCCGGAGAACGGCCATCGTTTCAACCCGAACAAGCTGCTGATCGACCCCTATGCCAAGCAACTGGTAGGCGAGCTGAAATGGTCCGAAGCGCTGTTCGGCTACACCATTGGCCACCCTGACGGCGATCTCAGCTTTGACGAGCGCGACAGCGCCCCCTTCGTGCCCAAGTGCAAGATCATCGATCCGGCCTTTACCTGGGGCCGCGATCACCCTGTGCAGGTGCCCTGGGACAAGACGATCATCTACGAGACCCACGTGCGCGGTTACACCATGCGCCATCCGGCGGTAGCGGACGATGTGCGCGGCACCTTCGCCGGCTTCAAGACGCCGGAAGTGATCGACTACATCCGCAAGCTTGGCGTCTCCTCGATCGAGCTGCTGCCGATCCATGCCTTCGTGCAAGACCAGCATCTGCTCGAAAAAGGCATGGCCAACTACTGGGGCTACAACAGCATCGCCTTCTTCGCGCCGCACCCCAAGTATCTGGCCAGCGGCAAGATCACCGAATTCAAGGAGATGGTCGCTCACCTGCACAACGCCGACCTCGAGGTGATTCTCGACGTGGTCTACAACCACACCGCCGAGGGTAACGAGCGCGGCCCGACCCTCTCCATGCGCGGCATCGACAACGCCTCGTACTACCGCCTGATGCCGGACGACAAGCGCTACTACATCAATGATTCCGGCACAGGCAACACGCTGGACATGAGCCACCCGTGCGTACTGCAGATGGTCACCGACTCGCTGCGCTATTGGGCGACCGAGATGCACGTGGATGGCTTCCGCTTCGATCTGGCGACCATTCTCGGCCGCGAGCATGACGGTTTCGACGAGCGCCACGGCTTCCTCGTCGCCTGTCGCCAGGACCCGGTGCTGGCCAAGACCAAATTGATATCCGAGCCCTGGGACTGCGGCCCCGGCGGCTATCAAGTTGGCGGTTTCCCGCCGGGCTGGGCCGAGTGGAACGACCAGTTCCGCGATACGGTGCGCTCGTTCTGGAAAGGCGACGACGGCCAGCTGGCTGATTTTGCCAGCCGTCTCACCGGCTCCGGCGACCTGTTCAACCAGCGCGGGCGACGTCCGTTCAGCTCGATCAACTTCGTCACCGCCCATGACGGCTTCACGTTGAAGGACCTGGTGTCCTACAACCACAAGCACAACGAGGACAACGACGAAGACAACCGCGACGGCAGCGACAACAACCTGTCGTGGAACCATGGCGTCGAAGGCCATACAGACGACCCGGAGATCAACGAGCTGCGCTATCGGCAGATGCGCAATTTCCTCGCCACGCTGCTGTTCTCCCAGGGCACGCCGATGATCGTCGCCGGTGACGAGTTCGCCCGAACACAGCACGGCAACAACAATGCCTATTGCCAGGACAGCGAGATCGGCTGGGTCAACTGGGACATCAGCGAAGACAGCTACGGCCTGCTGGGTTTCGCTCGTAAGCTGATCCGCTTGCGCCAGCGCTTCCCCATGCTTCGCCGTGGGCGCTTTCTGGTCGGCGCCTACCACGAAGAGCTCGGTGTGAAGGACGTGACCTGGCTGGCGCCGAATGCGGAGGAAATGTCCATCGAGCAGTGGGAGGACGCACACAACCGCTGCATGGGCATGCTGCTTGACGGTCGAGCCCAGCCCACGGGCATCCGACGTGCAGGCTCCGACGCAACGCTGCTGATCATCGTAAACGCGCATCATGACCTGGTGAACTTCACCCTGCCGGAGGTGCCGCAAGGGATCTTCTGGAATCGCCTGATCGACACCAACCAGCCGCTGGTGCGCCCGGAGCGTTTCGACTTCAACGACGAATACGCGGTGACCGGACGTTCGCTGCTGTTGCTGGAGCTGATCAAGGAAGACGAATGAGCCGGCGCCGGGCGCGCGGATGAGCGGGTTCGTCAGCCCGCTCGACGTTCCGCGCGTCACTGGCTGAACCGACTTCACGACGTATGGCAGTGAACCTGTGGCCGCCTCGCACCCTCGAACGCCGTGGCGACCACCCGATTCACCTGCCAGAGGCAGGCGAACAGTCCTTTTCGTGACGGATCACAGGCCCATGTACGCAATCCGACCCTTTGCCCTGGCGCTGCTGCTCGCGCTGGGCACCACCCTCGCACCGAGCGCCGCGACGGCCAGCAGCGCGGCGAAACCCATCGAAGTTCCGAGCAATCGCGCCGCCACGGTGCGCCTGCTGGTCAACCCCACACGCTCCGGCAAGGTGCTGGATGTGCGCAACGAGCTGGACGTGCCGGTCGAAGCCACGCTGCGTCTGAGCCGGCTGGTCAATGTGGCCGGGCTGCGCGACGGTGTGATCCGCAAGACGGTGCCGCCGCGCAGCCAGTTGCGCGTGGCGACGCTGGTCAAGCGCCAGGTCGGCTATCCGCTGATGTACCGCCACAGTTTCAGCTACGGAATGATCTATGCGCCCGATCCGGCGCGGCGCATGGCCGGCGGCCACGTCGGCGGGCACGCCTATGCCCTGCCCTGGAAAGGCGGGCCGTTCCGCATCTCCCAGGGCGCCGGCGGCGACTACAGCCACAACACCACCAAGGGCCGCTACGCGGTGGATATCGCCATGCCGGTGGGCACACCGATCGTAGCGGCGCGCGCCGGAACGGTGGTGAAGGTGCGTGATGGTCAGCGCGGACGTTTTCCCGATCCGGCCGGCAACTACGTGCGCATCGAGCATGCCGACGGCACCCACAGCGCCTACCTGCACCTGCGCCGTGGCTCGTTGCAGGTGCGCCCCGGTCAGCAGGTCAAGGTCGGCACTCGCCTGGGCGACTCCGGCAACACCGGGCGCAGCACCGGGCCGCACCTGCACTTCGTGGTGCAGAAAAAAATCGGGGACGAACTGGCGTCCATCCCCTTCCGTTTCGCCCAGCCGGTCGATTCGCTGCCGAACTTCGCGATGAGCGAGCCGTAACGCTCACAGCATGCGTTGCAGCACACCGTCACGCCGAATGAGGTGATGCAGCAGCGCGATGCCGGCGTGGCCGACCACCAGCAGCACGGTCAGCCAGGCGAGCGGCGAATGGATGCTGCCCAGCGACGCCGCCCAGGCGATTTCCGGCCCTTTCGCTGCCAGCTGCACGCCGAACACCTCCAGCCCGTAGCCATTGCCGAGCATGAACAGGATGCCGCTGACCGGCAGCAACAGCATGCAGGCGTACAGCGCCAGATGGCCGCCCTTGACCAGCACGGCCGTGGCTGGGTCCGGCAACGGACGTCGCCCGCGCTGAGCCGACGCCCAGACCACACGCAGCACCACCAGCACCAGCAACAAGGCGCCGATGGAGATGTGCCAGGGCACCAGTGTCTGACCGATCCAGTGCTCGCCTTCGTCGATGCGGTCGCCGAGCTTGAGGAACTGCCAGACGATCAGTCCGGCCATCAGCCAATGGAAGCCACGGCTGATCCTGCCGTAGCGTTCGCGCGTGTCATGCAGCCTGTTTCGCTCCTCGGCCGGTGCCGCGCCGGCGCCGGCGCCGGCATGCCAGGCGAACACCAGGGCCTCGCCGGACGCCATGCGCAGAAGATGCTCGGCGACCACCTGTTGCAGTTGCCGCAGCTGTGCGGGGTTAGCGGCGTGCAGGCGGACCTCCAGGCCAGCCTCGGCGGCGCGCAAGCGACACTCGCCGATGCCGAGGGTGATCTCGCCGCCCTGCTCGTCGTGGCGCACCGGGAATTTGTGCGCCCAGTGCTTGCACAGCCGGTTGATCAGCCGCGACGGATTGGCGGTCGCCACCGTGGCGGCGCTGCTGCACGGGTAGTGCAGCTCAGGCGATGCTTTCAACGATGCCTCCTTCGACACGCAGTGCCGCGCCGGTCGTCGCGCTCGCCTGCGGCGAGGCTGCATAGACGCACAGGTTGGCCACTTCCTCGGGCGTGGCAAAGCGCTTGAGCAGCGTCGAGGGGCGGTTTTCCTTGAGGAACAGCGCTTCCATCTCGCTCACCGACACGCCGCGCTCCTCGGCCATCGCCGCCATCATCGCCAGCGCGCCATGGGTGCGCGTCGGCCCCGGCAGGATGCTGTTGACGGTCACGCCGCTGCCGGCCAGTACCTTGGCCAGCCCGCGCGAGACGCCCTGCAGCGCGGCCTTGCTGACGCCGTAGTGGACCATTTCCGCCGGGATGTTCAGCGCCGATTCGCTGGAGATGAACTGGATGCGCCCCCAACCGCGCGCCTGCATGCCGCGGGCGTAATGCCGCGACAGGCGCACGCCGCTGAGCACGTTCACCTCGAATATCTGCTGCCACTCCTCGTCGCCGATCTCGAAGAACGGCCGGGCGCCGTAGATGCCGAGGTTGTTGACCAGAATGTCCGCCTCCGGCTGGGCGGCGATCAGCGTCTGGCAGCCCGCCGCGGTGCCGGCATCGGCAACCACGCCGACGGCATCGGCGCGACCGCTGCTTTCACGCAGCTGTGCCAGCGCGGCATCCAGGCGCCCCTGCTCGCGGCCCACCAGCACCACGCTGGCGCCCGCCTTGGCCAGGCCGATGGCGATGGCCAGGCCGATGCCGTCGGTTGAACCGGTGACGATGGCCTTCTTGCCCGATAGATCGATATGCATTGCCTGCTCCTCAGTCGTCGTAACCAAAACCGTATGCGGATAGCTCGGTCTCCATGACCCGGTCGCCGAACAACTTGCGCCCGCTCGACTGCCCCGCCGCTCCGGCGGCGACCAGCAGCGGCAGCAGATGCTCCTCGGCGCGCGCCGGATGGCAGAGCCGCGCCGATGGCGCCTGCTCCCAGTGCTGCAACGCGAGATCGCGCTGTGCCGGTGCGGCTTCGACCGCAGCGCTCAGCCAGTGATCGAACTCGGCGGAAATCGGCGTGAAGCGCGCATCACCGTAACCACGCATGTTGTGAAAACTCATGCCACTGCCGACGATCAGCACCCCGTCCTTGCGCAAGCCCTGCAAGGCACGACCGGCCTCGATATGTGCCTGCGGGTCGAGGTCGCTGCGCAACGAAAGCTGCACCACCGGGATATCCGCGTCGGGAAACATCAGCTTCAGCGGGATGAACATGCCGTGGTCGAAGCCGCGCTGTACGTCCTCATGGCCACCGAGCGAAGCGTCTTCGAGCAGACCGGCGATACGCGCAGCCAGCCGCGGCTCACCTGCAGCCGGATAGCGCAGCTCATAGGTGTGCGGTGGAAAGCCGTGATAGTCGTAGACCAATGCCGGCCGCGCAGCGCTGGTGACGCTGAACGTCGGCTGCAGCCAGTGCCCGGAAATCAGCACGATGGCCGTCGGTTTCGCCGGCAGTGTCGCGGCGATGCCCCTGAGGAAATCAGCCATGGCGTTCCAGGCGGTCGGCGGGTTCCACTCCATGAAGAAGCAAGGCCCGGCGCCATGCGGCACGAACAGCGTCGGCATGGTTCGATCGGTAGCAGGATCACTGGCAATCATCAGCGGACTCCGTGAAGGACGTGCGACAAAGCATGACCTACACTCAGCAGTGAGAGAACCTGCTAAAAGGCACACACAGTTTTAACCAAGAGTAGGAGCCGCGATGCTCGACAGAATCACTGGCATGCGCATATTCGCCCGCGCTGCCACGGCAGGCAGCCTCTCGGCGGCGGCGCGCCATCTGGAAATGTCGCCAGCGATGGCCAGCAAGCATGTCGATGCGCTGGAGGCCCGTCTCGGGGTCAAGTTGTTCCACCGCAGCACCCGTCGCCTGAGCCTGACCGAGGCCGGCAGCAACTATCTGGAGGCCTGCCGGCGCATCCTCCCGGAGATAGAGGAAGCCGAGGCCAGCGTTGCGTCGCAGCGGATCGAGGCCAACGGGCTGTTGCGCATGAATGTGCCGCTGACGTTCGGCACGCAATTCATCGCCCCGCTCATTCCGGAGTTCAGCCGTCGCCATCCCGCGGTGAAAGTGGAACTCGGCCTGACCGACAGCCGGATCGACCTGATCGATGGCGGCTGGGACATGGCCGTTCGCATTGGCAGGCTGCAGGACAGTCCCATGCAGGCCCGCCAGCTTGCCGATTCCCCATTGTTGGTCTGTGCCGCGCCGCGCTACCTGGATGAGCGAGGCGTGCCGCGCAGCGTCGCCGACCTGGGGCAGCACAACTGTCTCGGCTACAGCCTGGCGAGCCTCGCCGCGGGCAAGGTCTGGCCGTTCGGTCGCAATGCCGAGGTGCGGATCGCAGTCAACGGCGACCTGGTCGCCAACAATGGGGAAGCCCTGGTGGCCGCCGCGGTCGGTGGACAGGGCGTGATCTACCAGCCGCAATTCATTGTCGCCAAGGCGTTGCGCAGCGGTGAACTGGTCGCCCTCGAGCTGGATCAGCCGTGCGTCGAGCTTGGTGGAATTCACGTCGTCTACCCGCCCGATAGACGTCCTCCGGCCAAGGTCCGGGTGATGATCGATTATCTGGTCGACGCCTTTTCCGCTGACCTGCCGTGGAGCCTGTCGCCGGACTGAATCCGGTCCAGTACAGCCGCAAGACCGCGGTCCAGAGCGCAACCCGCACGCTAAAACTGCCACCACCGCGATAGAAAAGGTGAACCGCTACTGCGCGCAAAAGTCGGAACAGATGTGCGCATCGGCGATTGCGCACCTGTCTGGGCGAATTGGAGTGGTTATGAAAGCGGTCAACCCCATCACCGGTGAAACGCCCTGCGTAGCAGCTACCGCCGCCAGTAATCCGGCAAGCGCCTCGTCTGTCCTGATTGCACGGTAGGGCCCGTCCATGGCGAACATTCATATCGGTATATCCGGCTGGCGTTATGCGCCCTGGCGCGGCGATTTCTACCCCAAGGGGCTGACGCAGAAGAAGGAACTGCAGTTCGCCTCGCGCGCGGTGAGCAGCATCGAGATCAATGGCTCGTTCTATTCGCTGCAGACCCCGGAACGCTATGCCGACTGGTACGCCGATACGCCAAAGGGCTTCGTTTTCAGCATCAAGGGGCCGCGCTACATAACCCACGTGCGCCGTCTTAACGATGTGGAGAAACCGATCGCCAACTTCTTCGCTTCGGGAATCTTCCAGCTCAAGGAAAAACTCGGGCCGATCCTCTGGCAGTTCCCGCCTTCGTTCAAATTCGATGCGGAACTGTTCGAGACTTTTCTTCGCCAGCTGCCCCACGACACCGAAGCCGCGCTGGCCATCGCCAAAGGATGCGAGCCCCGCATGGAGGGGCGCAGCTACCTGTCCATCGACCGCAAGCGGCCGATGCGGCATGCGGTGGAAATCCGCAACGCCAGTTTCGCCGCGCCCGAATTCATCGACCTGCTGCGCAAGTACCGGGTCGCGCTGGTGGTGGCCGACACCGCCGGCAAGTGGCCGCACCTAGAAGACCTCACCAGCGACTTCGTCTACATCCGCCTGCATGGCGCGGAGGAGCTCTATACCAGCGGTTACACCGATGCCGCGCTGGACCACTGGTGCCAACGCATCCAGCGCTGGAGCGACGGCGACCAGCCCGATGACGCGCGACTGACCAGCCCGCGCAAGCCGCGGCCGCGCAAATCCCGCGCGGTGTACTGCTATTTCGACAACGACGTGAAGGTTCGCGCGCCCTATGACGCGCGGCAACTGCTGCGCCGGCTCGGCCTGGATGAACACCTGCAGGCCACGCCTGGCCAACTGGAAGGAGCAATGGTTTGACTCTGGACAAAAATCACCCGATCGAAAGCGCCGACCTCGATGCCCACATGGCGACAGCGGTCAATTCGATCCGCATTCTCACGGTCAATACGCACAAGGGCTTCACCGCACTCAACCGTCGCTTCATCCTTCCCGAGCTGCGTGAAGCGGTGCGCAGTGTCTCGGCGGATGTGGTGTTCCTGCAAGAAGTTCTCGGCACCCACGACAAGCACGCAATGCGCTTTCACAACTGGCCCTCCACGCCGCAGTACGAGTTCCTGGCCGATAGCATCTGGACCGATTTCGCCTACGGCCGCAACGCGGTTTACCCGGACGGCGACCATGGCAATGCCGTGCTGTCGAAGTTTCCGATCATCCGCTACGAGAACCTCGACATTTCCATCGCCGGCCCGGAACGCCGCGGCCTATTGCATAGCGTGCTGCAGGTGCCGGGGCACGACGAGTTTCACGCGATCTGCGTACACCTTGGGCTGCGCGAGTCGCACCGTCAGCAGCAACTGGAACTGCTCTGCAACCTGCTCGACTCGCTGCCCGAAGGTGCGCCGGTGGTGGTCGCGGGAGACTTCAACGACTGGCGACTCAAGGCCACCAGGACCCTGGACCGCTGTGCTGGCCTGCATGAGGTCTTCGCCGTTTCCCAGGGTCAGGTGGCGAAAACCTTCCCGGCACGCTGGCCGATGCTGCGCCTGGACCGCATCTATGTGCGCAATGCCAGCAGCCACGATGCGCGAATCCTCGGTAACAAACCCTGGACGCACTTGTCAGATCATCTGCCCCTAGCGGTGGAGATACATCTATGAGTTACCACTGGAGAGACGGGAATCGCCTTCAGTTACTGGAAAACGGCGAAGAGTTCTTTCCTCGAGTGTTCGAGGTCATCGCCCAGGCCAAGAAAGAAGTGCTGCTGGAAACCTTCATCCTGTTCCAGGACAAGGTAGGCGCGGAGCTGCAGAAAGCGCTGATCGCCGCCGCGGAAAACGGCGCCAGCGTCGATGTGACTGTGGACGGCTACGGCTCGGCGGACCTGTGCGGTGATTTCGTCACCGCCATGACCCGGGTCGGCGTGCGTATTCACATGTTCGATCCCGGCAAGCGCCTACTCGGCCGCCGGCTCAACGTGTTCCGGCGCATGCATCGCAAGATCGTCGTGGTCGATGGCGAGGTCGCCTTCATCGGCGGCATCAACTTCTCCGCCGATCACCTGGGTGACTTCGGGCCGGCCGCCAAGCAGGACTATGCCCTGCAGGTGGAAGGTCCCGTGGTGCGTGATATCCACCACTTCGCACTGGCGCAGATCGCACCGGACAAGCCGACCCATCGCTGGTGGCGGCGGCGCATGCGGCATCAGACGCCGGGTTACGGTGGCGTCAGCCGTGGCGAGGCGCGGGCGTTGTTCGTCATCCGCGACAACGACCAGCACCGCAACGACATCGAGCAGCACTACCTGCAAGCGATTCGAGATGCTCGCTCCAGGTTGTTGATTGCAAACGCCTATTTCTTCCCCGGTTATCGTGTGTTGCGGGAAATCCGCAACGCCGCGCGGCGCGGGGTGCGGGTGCGGCTGATCCTCCAGGGCGAGCCGGACATGCCCATCGCCAAGTTCGGCGCGCGCATGCTCTACAACTACCTGATGCGCGACGGCGTGGAGATCCACGAGTACTGCCGCCGCCCGCTGCATGGCAAGGTCGCGCTGGCCGACTACGAGTGGTCCACAGTCGGCTCGAGCAACCTCGATCCGCTGAGCCTGTCGCTCAATCTGGAGGCCAACCTGATCATTCGTGATCATGTGTTCAACCGCCACCTGCACGAGCGCCTCGATCACCTGCTGCAGACCGACTGCCGGCGTATTCCGCTGGAGCGGATCGTCCGCGGATTCTGGTGGCGTGCGCCGCTGGCCTTTCTGATCTTCCACTTCCTGCGGCACTTCCCGGGACTGGTCAGCCTGTTCCCCGAGCACAAGCCGCGCCTGGAGCTGATCGATCCGGACACCACCCGCCCACTCGATCCCGTGCCCTCCCCCCTGCAGCGAGACCACCAATGAGCCAGACCAACCAGGCCGAGGCAAAAAGCGGCTGGCGCCGGCGCTGGCCACTGATCAAGAAGATCCTCACCTACGTCTTCTTCGCCCTGATCGTCGGCCTGCTGATCGGCCTTGCGCGCAACCTCGACTGGGCAGAGGTCTACAAGACCCTGCGCAACTACCAGGCGCAGACGCTGTGGATGGCCGGCGCGGCCGCGTTTGGAAGCTACCTTGTCTACTGCTTCTTCGACGTGCTCGGTAAAGGCTATGCACGGCATGACCTGCCGATCCGACAGATCCTGCCGGTCACCTTCGTCTGCTACGCCTTCAATCTCAACCTGAGCGCCTGGGTCGGCGGCATCGCCTTGCGTTTCCGACTGTATTCGCGCTTGGGCCTGAAGCCCTCGCAGATCACGCGGGTGTTCACCATGAGCGTCCTGACCAACTGGCTGGGTTATATGTGGCTGGCCGGAATGATCTTCGCCATGGGCTGGATCAAACCGCCGGCCAGCTGGGAAATCGGCTTCACCGCCCTGCGGGGACTTGGCGCTGGGCTGTTGGTCGCCTGCATGGTGTATCTATGGCTGTGCGGCTTCTCCAAGCGCCGCTCGTGGACCATACGCGGCCACGAGATTCAACTGCCTTCGCTGCGCCTGGCGCTGATCCAGCTGGTGCTGGGCGCGGCCAACTGGTCACTCATGGCGCTGGTGGTGTACTTCATGCTCTCCCAGAAGGCCGCCTACCCCGAAGTGCTGGGTATCCTGATGATCAGCAGCATTGCCGGCGTGGTCACCCACATCCCGGCCGGCCTCGGTGTCATCGAGGCGGTATTCGTGGCGATGCTCGCCGACGAGATGAGCAAAGGCGCCATCGTCGGCGGCCTGATCGGCTACCGGGTGATCTACTTCCTGATCCCGCTGCTGTTCGCCACCCTCGTCTATGTGGTGCTCGAAGCCCGGGCGAAGAAATTGCGCAGCAGCAACCAGGCCGGCGACCAGCAGACCGTCTCCCAGGAAACGGGCTGAGGGTCAGCGAAGCAATTTCCGGGAAGACCGCGATTCGAGATGTGCTCCGTTCGCGGCCAGGGCCCGCTGCTACAAAGGCGGATACTTGAACGGAGCCACGGTGGCACTGCCTCACCGGTCGGTTCTGTCAGCAGCTCAATCCACGACATGCTCGACCGCGGCGTCCGTGGGAGCGGTCTTGACCGCGAGTAGGAGTCCGCAGCGCTTCCGCCAAGGTCGCTCCCGCAGTGAGTGCTTGACCGTGACCATCGCGGTGCCGCCGCATTAGAGCACACAAGCCCTCATAGAGCGGATTGCCCGGCGCCGCATCCCTAAAGAAAAACGCCGCTCAGGTTGCCCCGAGCGGCGCTCTTCAGCGCGGCAGCCTTACACCTGCGGCCGCAGTACCAGCACGCCAAGTGGCGGCAAGGTCAGTGACAGCGAGACCTTCTCGCCGTGGCTCTCGATCGGCTCGGCGAGCATGCCGCCGCCATTGCCGGTGTTCGAGCCGCCGTAGCAGGCCGCGTCGCTGTTGAAGACCTCCAGCCACTTGGCCTCCACCGGAACGCCGATGCGGTACGCCTCACGTACCACCGGCGTGAAGTTGGCAACCACCAGCAGCGGATGCCCGGTCGAGCTCTTGCGCAGCCAGGCGAACACGCTGTTGGCGCGATCATCGCCGATCAGCCACTGAAAGCCCTGCGGGTCGCTGTCCAATTCGTGCAACGCCGGTTCCTGGCTGTACAGCCGGTTCAGATCGCGCACCAGGTTCTGCACGCCACGGTGATCGGCCTCTTCGAGCAGATGCCAGTCCAGCTCGCGGTCATGGTTCCACTCGCGCCACTGGCCGAACTCGCTGCCCATGAACAGCAGCTTCTTGCCCGGGTGCGTCCACATGAACGACAAGTAGGCGCGCAGGTTGGCGAACTTCTGCCAGCGATCCCCGGGCATCTTGTCGACCAGCGAGCCTTTGCCGTGGACCACTTCGTCGTGGGAAATCGGCAGGACGAAGTGCTCGGAATAGGCGTAGACCATGCTGAAGGTCATCTTGTCGTGGTGGTACTGCCGATTGATCGGGTCTTCCTGGATGTACTTCAGCGAGTCGTGCATCCAGCCCATGTTCCACTTGTAGGAGAAGCCGAGGCCACCTTCGCTGGTAGGCTTGCTGACGCCCGGAAAGGCTGTCGATTCCTCGGCGATCACCAGCGCGCCAGGGGTTTCCGTGGCCACCACGTCGTTCAGATGGCGCAGGAAGTCGATCGCCTCGAGGTTCTCGCGCCCGCCATGGCGGTTGGGAATCCACTCGCCGTCCTTGCGCGAATAGTCGCGATAGAGCATCGAAGCCACCGCATCGACACGCAGGGCATCGACGTGGAATTCGCGCAGCCAGTGCAGCGCCGACGCGAGCATGAAGCCGTGCACCTCGGTGCGGCCGAGGTTGTAGATGTAGGTATCCCAGTCCTGATGGAAGCCCTCGAACGGGTGTGCGTATTCGTACAGCGCGGTGCCGTCGAATTCGCCCAGGCCATGTGCATCGGTGGGAAAGTGCGCCGGCACCCAGTCGAGGATCACACCGATGCCGGCGTTATGGCAGGCGTCGACGAACTCGGCGAAATCATGGGCGTTGCCGTAGCGCGCACTTGGCGCGAACTGCGAGAGGAGCTGGTAACCCCAGGAGCCGCCGAAGGGATGCTCCATGATCGGCATCAGCTCAATGTGGGTGAAGCCCATGTCCACCACGTAGGGAATCAGCCGCTCGGCCAGCTCGTGCCAATCGTACAGGCGACCATCGTCACCACCGTCGCGTCGCCAGGAGCCCGCATGCAGCTCGTAGATGCTCATCGGCGCCTTGACCGACTGGCGCGCGGCGCGCTGCTGCAACCAGCCATGGTCCTTCCACTGGTAGTCCAGCGGCCGGGCGATGACCGAAGCGGTGCCCGGCGGGTGCTCGGTTGCCAGGGCGATCGGGTCGGCCTTGAGCGGCAGGATGCCGTTCGGCCCGAGAATCTCGTACTTGTAGGTATCGCCCGGCTGCAGTCGCGGGATGAACAACTCCCACACGCCGGACGGAAAGCGCAGCCGCATCGGATGACGGCGACCGTCCCAGCCATTGAAGCTGCCGACTATCGACACTCGGCGCGCGTTGGGCGCCCACACGGCGAAGCGCACGCCCTGCACACCGTCCACTTCCAGCACCTGCGAGCCGAATACCCGGCCGATCTGCCGGTGATTGCCTTCGGAAAACAGGTGCATGTCCAGCTCGCCCAGTTGCGGACCGAAGCTGTAGGGGTCTTCAGTGATCTGCTCGCCGCCGGCCCAGCGAATCTTCAGCAGGTAGGGTTGCTGATGTGGCAGGCGGATAAAGAAGAATCCGGGCACCTGCCCCTGCTCCATCACGGCAAGCAGTTGCTCATCGCGATCAAGCACTTCGGCACCCAGGGCATTGGGCAGGTAGGCGCGAATCACGATTCCCTCGCCGTCAGGATGCGGCCCGAGAATGGAAAACGGGTTGCCATGCTCGGCTCGCACCAGGGCGTCTACATCGGCGTCGCTGGGCATCAGGGTTTCCCCTGGCATGGTCAGAACCGGACGATCAGTCATTGGAGCCTCCATCGAAAAGCTGTTGTGCCAGGGCCAGCAATCCCTGTAGCGGGACGGGCAACCAGGTTGGTCGGTTCTCCGCTTCGTAAACGATCTCGTAAGCGCATTTTTCCAGGCTGAACAGCAGCAGTGCAGCATTCGCGCCATCCGCGTCGCGCCAGTCGTGCGGCAACTCGGCGGTGGCCTCGCGGTAGGCTTCGAGGAAGGCCGCCTGCGCACTGCTCTGGTAACCCGCCGCGATACGCTGCCGCGCCTGATCGGCCTCGGGCGTACTGTCGCTGATCTGCGCCCCGCGGATGGTCATGGCCGCGGCGTACTCGAACGAACGCAGCAGGCCTGAGACATCCTTGAACGGACTATGTTTGGCGCGCCGCTCATCCAGCGAGCGGGCCGGCTCCCCTTCGAAGTCGATGAAGTAGGCATCACCCTGCACCACCAGCACCTGGCCGAGGTGCAGGTCGCCGTGGACACGGGTCCGCACGCCACCAACGGTTCTAGCAGCCAGACGTTGCACTTGTTCGAGCAGCTTGTCGCGCCGCGCTAGCAGTTGGCCGAGCGCGGTAGCCTCCTTGCGATCGAAGCTCGAGCGATGTTCCTCGAGGCGCTGCAGGGCCTGTTCCAGCTGCGCGCTGACGCTCTGCTCCCACTGCTTGGCGTCGGCCTTGCTGGTGCTTTCGTAGGCGAAGGCCGGATCTTCGGTCTGCGTGGCAAGCGCCATGTGCATCTCGCCGAGCCGCTGGCCGAGCAGGCGGTTGAAGGCCTGTAGTTCGTCGAGGGCGCTGAACTGGTTCTCGTGCATCGACACGCCACCCGCGATTTCGTCACGCACCGCGCGGTCGAGGTTGTTCAGCGTCCACACCCAGGCATCGCCCTGGCTGTCGAGGAAGTGCTGGATCACCATCAGGGCAACCGGCTCGCCCTGCTTGTTGATGCGGCTGACCTGACCGAGCATGCCGGAGATATGGGCGAAACCGCGTTCAGTGAGGAAACCGCCCATTTCCAGTTCAGGGTGGACGCCCGGTGCCACGCGACGGAGCAATTTGATCATTACCTTGTTGTCGATGATCGCCGAGCTGTTCGACTGCTCCGCAGAGATGAAGCGCACCTCGGGGTGCGCCGGCAATTGCAGGTCGGCCAGTTGCGGCATCGGCACGAAGCGAATCTCACCGTCGTTGCAAGGCAGCACCAGCTCGTCGCGCAGGCCCTGAATCACCGCGGCGCTGAACTGCTCGAGGGCGAAGGCATCGGTCATCAGGCCGACCTGCGGCCCGCGGCGTACCCGCGCCAGGGCCAGTTGCTGCGGCAATGCGACCTCGAATTCGGTCTCGGCCAGAAAACCCAGCGGCAGCTGGTACAGATCGCTGCGCCCGGCGGATTCCACGCAAAGCTCGCTGAGCAGCACCGGGCGATTCGGGTCGCCGAATGGCACGCAGTAGCTGATGCGGACCGACTCGATTGCCACGTCCTTGGCGGCAAACCAGCGCCGTTTCGGCAGATAGGCCGGTAGCGCTTCGGTTTCCAGAATGCGCCGGTTGGCGGCGGTCAGGGTATCCAGGCGCTTGAGTACCAGCGTCTGGAAGTCCGGCATGGTGTCTACCGGCTCCTGGTGCCAGCTCGGCATCTGGTTGGTCAGCGCGAGCTGGAACCAGTGGAAGCCGTATGGCGGCAAGGTCAGCAGATACGGCAGCTGACCGATGGGCGGGAAGGCACTGCCGCCGACCATCTCCACCGGCACCATGCCGGCATATTGCGACATTTCCAGTTCTGCGGCCTGGGCCGAGCGCGAGACGTTGGCGACGCAGAAAATGATCTCGGTTTCGCCGTTCGCTCCGGTGAATTCGCGCATGTAGGCGAGGATGCGGCGGTTGCTCGGCGCGAGCATCTTCAGGGTGCCGCGGCCGAAGGCCTTGAACTGCTTGCGGATGGTCAGCATCCGCCGCGTCCAGTTGAGCAGCGAATGCGGATCGCGCTGCTGGGCCTCGACATTGACGGTGTAGTAGCCGTAGAGCGGGTCCATGATCGGCGGCAGCACCAGGTTCGGCGGATCGGCACGGGAAAACCCGCCGTTGCGGTCCACCGACCACTGCATCGGCGTACGCACGCCGTCGCGGTCGCCAAGGAAGATGTTGTCGCCCATGCCGATTTCGTCGCCGTAGTAGATCACCGGCGTACCAGGCATGGAGAGCAGCAGGCTGTTGAGCAACTCGATACGCCGGCGATCACGCTCCAGCAGTGGCGCCAGGCGACGGCGTATGCCGAGGTTGATCCGTGCGCGCTTGTCCGAGGCGTAGTAGTTCCACAGGTAGTCACGCTCCTTGTCGGTCACCATTTCCAGTGTCAGCTCGTCGTGGTTGCGCAGGAATATCGCCCACTGGCAGTTCTCCGGGATGTCCGGGGTCTGGCGCAGGATGTCGGTGATCGGAAAGCGGTCTTCCTGGGCGATAGCCATGTACATGCGCGGCATCAGCGGGAAGTGGAAGGCCATGTGGCATTCGTCACCCGGGCCGCCGTCTTCGCCGCCGAAATACAGCTGGGTGTCTTCCGGCCACTGGTTGGCTTCGGCCAGCAGCATGCGGTCGGGATAGTTGGCATCGATCTCGGCGCGGATCGCCTTGAGCACCGCATGGGTTTCCGGCAGGTTCTCGTTGTTGGTGCCGTCGCGCTCGACCAGATAGGGAATCGCGTCCAGGCGCAGACCGTCGATGCCCATGTCCAGCCAGTAGCGCATCACCGCCAGCACGGCCTTCATCACCTGCGGGTTGTCGAAGTTGAGGTCCGGCTGGTGCGAATAGAAGCGGTGCCAGAAGTACTGCTTGGCCACCGGATCCCACGTCCAGTTGGATTTCTCGGTGTCGAGAAAGATGATCCGTGTGCCGTCGTACTTCTTGTCGGTATCCGACCAGACGTAGAAATCCCGCGCTGCTGAGCCCTTCTTCGCCTTGCGCGCGCGCTGGAACCAGGGGTGCTGGTCGGACGTGTGGTTGATGACCAGTTCGGTGATCACCCGCAACCCGCGTTTGTGCGCCTCGGCGATGAAGCGCCGGGCGTCGGCCATGCTGCCGTATTCCGGATGCACGCCGCGGTAATCGGCGATGTCGTAACCATCGTCACGCCGCGGCGACGGATAGAACGGCAGCAGCCAGATGGTGTTCACCCCAAGGTCGGCGATGTAATCCAGCTTCTCGATCAGGCCGGTGAAGTCACCGACGCCGTCGTTGTTCGAGTCGTAGAAGGACTTCAGGTGCACCTGATACACCACCGCGTCCTTGTACCAGAGCGGGTCCTTGATGAAAGCGGCGGGTTTGCGCGGTTTTGCCATGTTCTTCATTCCTGTCGCGGTGTGAAGGCCCAGGCCGGATCGGCGCATTAGGCAACGGCAGAGCAACAGCTGAATTCACATCAACAAAGCGTTATAAACGTATGATTCAAATGAATTAACAGCTGCGCCCGAGAAATTACTTGAGGTCCGGGTCCGGCTCCTGTGCGGTCAGGCGCCAGATGCCGAACGGCAAATGCCAGGGTTCGATGCGCATCCACTGGGTCTTGCCGTACCAAGTCCAGCGATGGCCATTCATCAGGTCCTCGCCCTGGGTATGGGCGTCATCCGGCAGGCCGAGCTCCCACAGCGGCAACTCGAAATTCGCTTCCTGGGCGTTGTGCGGATCGAGACTGATGGCCACCAGAATGAAGTTCGACAGGTCTGGTGTGCGCTTGCCGAAGTAGAGGATGTTGTCGTTCCAGGCCATGTAGGCCTTGAAGCCCAGGTGCGTCTGCAGTGCCGGGTTCTGCCGTCGGATGCGGTTGAGCTGGGCGATCTCGGCGATGATGTTGCCCGGTGCGTGGTAGTCGCGGACGCGAATCTGGTACTTCTCCGAGTCCAGATACTCTTCCTTGCCCGGAATCGCCGCCGACTCGCATAGCTCGAAGCCCGAGTACATGCCCCACAGCCCCGAGCCCATGGTCGCCAGCGCGGCGCGGATCAGGAACCCGGCGCGGCCGGAGTCCTGCAGGAAGAACGGATTGATGTCCGGCGTGTTGACGAAGAAGTTGGGCCGGTAGCAGTCGCGCAGCGGCGGCTCGTTCAGTTCGGTGAGGTACTCGCTCAGTTCGGCCTTGGTGTTGCGCCAGGTGAAGTAGGTGTAGCTCTGGCTGTAACCGATCTTGCCCAGACGCGCCATCATGCCGGGGCGAGTGAAGGCCTCGGAGAGGAACATCACGTCGCGGTCGCGTTCGCGGATATCGGCGATCAGCCACTCCCAGAACGGCAGCGGCTTGGTGTGCGGGTTGTCGACCCGGAACACCTTCACGCCCTGCTCCACCCAGTGCCAGACCACGTCACGCAGTGCCAGCCAGAGGTCTGGCATGGCATCTTCGGCATAGAAGTCGACGTTGACGATGTCCTGATACTTCTTCGGCGGGTTCTCGGCGTATTTGATCGTGCCGTCCGGGCGCCAGGAGAACCAGCCCGGGTGCTCTTTCAGCCAGGGATGGTCCTGCGAGCACTGGATGGCGAAATCCAGGGCGATCTCAAGGCCATGCTCGCGAGCCGCTGCGACCAGCGCGCGGAAATCATCCAGCGTGCCCAGCTCGGGATGGATGGCGTCGTGGCCGCCCTCTTCGCTGCCGATGGCATAGGGACTGCCCGGATCGTTCGGCCCGGCGTGCAGGCTGTTGTTCGGACCCTTGCGGTGCTGCCGACCGATCGGGTGGATCGGCGGGAAATACAGCACGTCGAAGCCCATGTCGCGAATCGCCGGCAGACGCTTATGCACATCACGGAAGGTGCCGTGGCGATTGGGATCGCCGGTCTCCGAGCGCGGGAACAGTTCGTACCAGCTGGCGAACTGCGCCAACGGGCGTTCCACGTCCAGCGGATACACACGGCTGCGGCTGCAGTGCTCGCGTGGGTCTGCGGCAGCCATCGCCACGGCCGTCTCCGGTGCGAGCAGCAGTGACACGCGCTCGTCATCGGTATGCGCCATGCCGAGGCGGTGCATCAGATCGTCAAGCACCGCGCGGTTCTCGCCCTGGGCGCGGGCGGTGGCCTTCTCCAGCAGCAGACGCCCTTCTTCCAGCTCCAGATGCACCGGAACGCCGGCCGCGTGCTTCTTCGACAGCTCGTAGCGATAGCTCTCGAACACATCCCACCAGGCCTCGATGACGAACTCATGCTCGGCGACCTGGGTGGGCGTGAACTGGCCTTGCCAGGCGTCGTTGCCGAGCAACTTCAGCCGAGCCCGCCGCCAGCTGGTTTCGCCTTTCTCACGCCAGCACACGGCGGCGGCGAGCTGGTCGTGGCCGTCGGCGAAAATCTTGCTGGTCACGACCACTGGCTGGCCGATGACCGCCTTGGCGGCAAAGCGCCCCTCATCCAGCACCGGCAAGGTGGATTCGATGGCGATGCGCGGCATCTGCAGGGCTTCTTCGAGTCGAGGGTGAATCGTCGCGGTAGGCTGTGCATCGCTCATCGAACGGGCTCCTGGGGCGCATGGGTTCGGGTTGCCCGAGCCGCCTCTGGACGCGTCATCGTGCGGTTCGGGAGGCGACCGGTACGGTTTTCGTCGGCTCTTTCTTCCGAGCCAAGTGACCCTGGAAAGTTCAGCCCCGGGCGGCCGTTAGCCAGCCCGTCCGGCGACCGGTCGAGCCTGGTGGAGCGCAATACGGCAGTTGCCGGTTTTAAGTCCCCCGTGAGTGGGTGCCGAACCCGACCACGCCGACGGTCGCCAGCGCCGC
Organism: Stutzerimonas kunmingensis; assembly: GCF_002929225.1. GTDB lineage: Bacteria > Pseudomonadota > Gammaproteobacteria > Pseudomonadales > Pseudomonadaceae > Stutzerimonas. Next base: position 505,887 of record NZ_PISM01000014.1, read on the forward strand.
GAGCAGCGACGATTGGCCGGAACCTCGCCCATGTAAGCCGATCAATGCAGAACGGCCGCCAAGGCTGAGCTGGCTAACACCAGGAGAACGACGATGACTCACGTGCGACCCGATGTGCCGCAACCCGACCCGATCGTGCATGACAAGCCGGGCGATGTGCCGCAGGTGCCTTGTGCCGAGGAGCTGGACGAACACAAGCCCGGCGCGCCATATGGAAACCAGACCGTGGCGGATACCGACGATCCCCAGACGACCTGATCGCTCGCCGCCACACCGTTGTCTCAACCCTTCTCCAGGCGCTTGAGCAGTGCCTGCGTCAGCCTCTGTCGAACGGCGCCGTAGCGGGCCCACGGGTCGCTGCGTAATGCCCGCAAACGCTCATCCAGGTTGCCGATGTTCCAGCGATCGGCTCTCTCCAGCTGCGCCAGCTCCTCACGCTCGATAGGCACGGATACCGCCAGCCCCGGACGCGCCCTGACCGAATAGGCGGCAACGGTGCTCGCCCCGCGCTGGTTGCGCAGGTAGTCCACGAAAATTCGCCCGACCCGATTCTGCGGGCCCATCTTGTCGACGATCAGCTCCGGCGCCTCGCGCGCCAGCCGCTCGGTGACCGAGCGAGCGAACTGCCGGGCCAGGTCCCAGTCGTGCCGACGATCGAGCGGCATCACGACATGCATGCCGCGGCCTCCGCTGGTCTTGAGGAAGGCCTGCAATCCCAGGTCGTCCAGCAGCCGCAGCGTCAGCTCGGTCGCCTCCACCATGCTCGACCAGGGCAACGCGGGATCGGGGTCAAGATCGAAAATGACTCGATCGGGCCGCTCGACGCGGTCACTGCGCGCGTTCCAGGTGTGGAACTCGATGGTACCCATCTGCACGGCCTCGATGACCGCGGTGATGTTGTCCGCCTGGATCAGCCGCGCATGCTCGGGATCGAGGTTTTTCGGCAGTGCGCGCATGTGCGGCATCTTCAACCGACCGCAATGGCGTTGGAAAAAGCTTTCGCCGTCGACGCCTTCAGGTGCACGAACGATGGACAGTGGCCTGCCAGCCAGTTGCGGCACCAATCGGTCGGCGACCGCCTGGTAGTACTCGGCCAGCGCAAGCTTGGTCGCGCCGCTGACCTTGTCGATCACTCGCTGTGGATTACTGATGCCGACGCCACCCACCAGCGGGCGGCCGGCGCTCATGCGCTGCTCTGGCATGGGCTACCCCGATCAGCTCGCCTTTTTGCTGGATTTGCTGCCCGCCGCTGGCGCCTTGCGCGTGCGCGAAGCCGCCGAGGAGGATTTGCTCGTTTTGGGCTTGCTCGCAGTCTTGGGCTTGGCCGGCGCCTTTTCCTCCTCGTGGTCGTCCTCTTTGCTGGCCTTGCCTGGCTTGGCAGCGAGGCTGCGCTTGAGCAGTTCGGTGAGATCGATGACATCCGCCGAACGACGGTCCACCGCTTCCTCCGGCCCGCCGACCGCTTCTAGTTTGCCTTCGCGGGCCTTCTTCTCCACCAGGTCCATGATCTGGTCCTGGAAGGTGTCCTTGTACTGCTCCGGCTTCCATTTTTCGGTCATGTCCTCGACCAGCCGCTTGGCCATGTCCAGCTCACGCTCGGCCAGGTCCGGATCGAGCGCTTCGTCCTTCAGCTCCAGGTACTCGACCCCGCGCACCTCGTCCGCCCAGCGCAGGGTGTTCATCACCAGCGCCTTGCCCAGCGGCATTACCACTGCCAGGTGCTGCTTGTTGCGCAGCACCACGTTGGCGATACCGACCTTGCCGGTCTGGATCAGCGTCTCGCGCAGCAAGGCGTAGACCTTTTCCCCGCGGCGGTCCGGCGTCAGGTAGTACGGCGTGTCGATGTAGAGAAAGGAAATGTCCTTGGCATCGACGAAAGCGACGATATCCACGGTTTGGGTCGCCTTGGGGTGCGCGCCTTTGATCTCGTCATCGCTGATCACGACGTAATGCCCCTTCTCGTACTCGACGCCCTTGACGATGTTCTCGCTGTCGATGTCTTCGCCGGTGGTCTTGTTGATGCGCTTGTAGCCGACCCGGTCCATGCTGCGTTTGTCCAGCCAGTCGAAATCGATGCCCTGGCGGGTGGTGGCCGGTACCAGCGCCACCGGGATGTGTACCAGTCCGAAACTGACTGCGCCTTTCCAGATCGTGCGTGGCATGGTCGTTCTCCAAGCGTTGATGTGGCCGAGCCAATTCATTGGCCCGGCAATGGGTCAGCCGTTGACCACGGTGCCGCCGTTGACGTGGATCACCTGGCCGCTCACGTAGGCTGCATCGCTGCTGGCCAGGTAGACATACGCCGGCGCCACTTCATCGGGCTGGCCGGGGCGCTTCATCGGCGTGTTGGAGCCGAATTCGGCGACCTCGTCGGCATCGAAGGTCGACGGAATCAATGGTGTCCAGATCGGCCCGGGCGCGACGCCGTTGACACGAATGCCGCGCTCGGCGAGGTTCATCGATAGCGAACGGGTGAAGGCCGTGATTGCGCCCTTGGTGGCCGAATAGTCCAGCAGTTGCGGGCTGCCCTTGTAGGCGGTCACCGATGTGGTGTTGATGATCGAAGCGCCCTTGCCGAGATGCGGTAGCGCCGCCTTGGTCATCTGAAACATGCCGAAGATGTTGGTGCGAAAGGTCTTCTCCCACTGCTCTTCGCTGATGTCTTCGAGCTTTTCCTGCGGGTGCTGCTCGGCGGCGTTGTTGACCAGGATGTCGAGCTTGCCGAACGCGGCGAGGGTTTCGTCGATGACCTTGCGGCAGACCTCGCGATCGGCCACGTCACCGGCGAAGGTCAGGCAGCGACGGCCGTACTGTTCGACCACAGTGCGGGTTTCCTCAGCGTCCTGATGCTGGTCGAGGTAGAGAATTGCCACGTCGGCGCCCTCACGGGCGTAGAGCACGGCCACCGAGCGGCCGATGCCGCTGTCACCACCGGTGATGATCGCCACCTTGCCTTCGAGCTTGCCCGCCGCCTTGTAGTCTTTGCCGCGGTATTCTGGGCGTGGGTTCATCAGCCCTTCCTTGCCGGGCTCTGGCTGCTCCTGCGGCGGTAGGGTCTGATTGTCTTCAGCCATGGAAAATCCTCCGTCAAGGTTATGAGCCTGTCTTCGGAGGACTTGAACGGCGCGAGAAAAGTTTCTGCGGGGCGATGAGAGGGCCCTGTACAGGGCCCTCGAAGCGTCAGGTCAGCGTCAGCACGACGCGGCCGCGGGGTACGCCGCTTTCGTCATACTGGTGGGCTTCGACTGCCTGCTCGAACGGGAACTGGCGGTCGAGCTGCGGCCAGATCAGCCGGTCCACGGTGAGCTGGTTGATATGCTCCAGCGCACGCTCTACGGCTTCACGGTTCTGCTCGATACCCAGCTCCGGCTGGCCGGTAAAGTCGCACAGGCAGTGGAGAAAGAACTTGAAGTTCTTCTTGAACGCCGCGCAGACCGGCAGCGCGGTTTCGTTGCCGCCGTTCATGCCGTACAGGATCAACTTTCCCAGCGGCGCCATGACATCGCCCAGCAGCTTCATCTGCGAACCGCCACAGGCGTCCAGGACAACCTCGACACCGCGGCCTTCGGTCACCTTCTGCAGGCGGCCGACCAAGTCTTCTTCCTCGGTGACGATCACCGTCTCGGCACCCAGTTCACGCAGGTAGTCGCGGTCTTCGCTGGTGTCACAGGTGGCGACCACACGGCCGCCCAGCGCCCTGGCCAGCTGTACGGCAGCCGGGCCGGTGCAATGCGCGGCCTGGTTGATCAGCACATGCTGGCCGGGCTCCAGTTGCGCCAGCTCGACCAGCGCGAAGTAGCTGACCAGCATCGGCGTGTAGTGGATCGCTGCCTCGCCGGCCTCGAGCATGTCCGGGTAGTGCACCAGCGCCTGCTGCGGCAGCAGCGCATGCTCGGCATAGAGCGGGTACTGATTGAGATCATGCGCGGGAAAGCCGGCCACCCGATCGCCGACGACAAAGCCCTCGACGCCCTCGCCCACAGCGAGCACCTCGCCGGCGACCTCGCTGCCGAGCCCCGCCGGCAAGCGCGCGTGGCGCGGCGCCAGATCCTGGCGCCAGAGCACGTCGTTCCAGCTGACACCGATGGCGCGCACGCCGATCAGCACTTCCCCCGGCCCTGCCACGGGCACGGGCCGTTCTTCGTAACGCAGAACTTCGGCCGGACCGAACTGGTGGAAACGGATGATGCGGGACATCGCGACCCTCGTCTTACTACTACTGTGCCTGTGGACTCTATCGTCAGTGCGGGCACAACTCCAGCGAGGCACCCGGATTCGCATCGATAGTCGCCATGCGCCGAAATGATGGAGCGCTGTATGTATCGCGCGGTGGCACCACTTCGAAAGCGCGATTTGTCATTGACCCGCTTGCCGCCCCGGCTACTAGAATGCTCGCCTCTCTCGCCGAGCCGCTCTACGCTGCATGGCTCAAGGACCGAAGTGACCAGGCATGAACCGCAACGATCTTCGCCGCGTCGACCTCAACCTGCTGATCGTCTTCGAAACGCTGATGCACGAGCGCAGCGTGACGCGCGCAGCGGAAAAGCTGTTCCTTGGCCAGCCGGCGATCAGCGCGGCGCTGGCTCGCCTGCGCACCCTGTTCGACGACCCGCTGTTCGTGCGCACCGGGCGCAGCATGGAGCCGACCGCTCGCGCCCAGGAGATCGCCCAGCTGCTTTCACCGGCGCTGGACTCGATCTCCACCGCCGTTAGCCGCGCCTCGACCTTCGACCCGGCAACCAGTACCCAGGTGTTTCGCATTGGCCTGACCGATGAAGTCGAGTTCGCCCTGCTCCCGCCGCTGCTGCGCCGCCTGCGCGCCGAGGCGCCTGGTGTGGTGCTGGTGGTGCGCCGCGCCAACTATCTGTTGATGCCCGGCCTGCTGGGCTCCGGCGAGATTTCCGTGGGTGTCTGCTACACCGAGGAACTGCCGGCCAATGCCAAACGCAAGGTGCTGCGCCGGCCCAAGCCGATGCTGCTGCGCGCCGACAGCATTCCCGGCCGGCTGAGCATGGAGGACTACTGCAGCCGTCCGCATGCGATGGTCTCCTTTGCCGGCGATCTCAACAGCTATATCGACGAGGAACTGGCGCTGCACGGCTGCCAGCGCAAGGTGGTGCTGGCGGTGCCGCAGTTCAATGGCCTGTCCAACCTGCTGGCCGGGACCGACATCGTTGCCACGGTGCCGGATTACGCCGCCGCCGCGCTGGTGGCCCATGGTGGCCTGCGCGCCGAGCCGCTGCCGTTCGAGACCAGCCAGGACTTCGAACTGTCGATGGCCTGGCGCGGCGCCCAGGACAACGACCCGGCCGAACGCTGGCTGCGCTCGCGCATCCAGATGTTCGTCGGCGACCCGGACAGCCTGTAGGGTGGAAAACGGCGCAGCCTTTTCCACGCGTCTCCCGCCCCTGCGCGCCGTCACGCCTTTCTCGACGTCATTGCCGATTGCTAACGCAGCACCGGCTGCCAGCCGACGCAGCCGATCCATGCCGCGATTCGGTGAAAAACACCTGGCGGTCGTTTTCCTCCCCTACCGTTATTGCCTGCTGCTGATGATCGATGCGCAAACATCACCGCCAATGATATTCACCTTTGGCCCGTTCGATTTTTGCTGAACGGCTTGACCCCGCAGACTCCTGCCATCAACAAATCCGACTTGCGGAGTCAAGCATGGAACGTCCGTTCAACGCCTTGCGTTTTCCCCTTATCGCCCTGACGGTTCTGATTACCGCCGCCTGTGGCAAGGCACCGGAGGCCACCCAGTCGGGCATGCCGCCACCCGCCGTCAGCGTCGCGGAAGTCATCGAACAGCAGGTTACCGAGTGGGATGAACTCACTGGCCGCCTGGAAGCGCCGGAGTCGGTGGAGATTCGCCCGCGGGTGTCGGGTTTCATCGACAAAGTGGCCTTCGAGGAAGGCGCTTTGGTGAAGAAGGGCGACCTCCTGTTCCAGATCGACCCGCGCCCGTTCCAGGCCGAGGTCAAGCGCCTGCAGGCACAGCTGCAACAAGCGCGCGCAACGCAGCAGCGCACCGTCGCCGAGGCCGAACGCGGTGAACGGTTGCGGCAGAAGAATGCCATCTCGGCAGAGCTCGCCGATGCCCGCGTCAGTGCTGCCAGCGAAGCTCGCTCGGCAACCGCCGCGATTCAGGCGCAACTGGACCGCGCTCAGCTCGACCTCTCCTTCACCCGCGTGACGGCGCCCATCGACGGCCGTGCCGGCCGCGCACTGATCACGGCCGGCAACCTGGTCAACGCCGGCGAGGCCCTGCTGACCACGCTGGTCTCCACCGACAAGGTCTACGCCTACTTCGAAGCGGACGAACGTCTGTACCTGAAGTACCGCGAGTTGGCGCGTCAGGGCGACCGCGGCGAGGCGACCCCGGTCTATCTCGGCCTCTCGGACGAGGACGGCCACCCGCATTTGGGCCACATGGACTTCATGGACAACCAGGTCGACCCGCGTACCGGCACCATTCGCGGCCGCGCGGTGTTCGACAACCGCGACCGCAGCTTCACCCCCGGTCTGTATGCGCGCCTCAAACTGGTTGGCAGCCCGACCTACGACGCCGTGCTGATCAAGGACGTGGCAGTGGGCACTGACCTGGGCAAGAAGTTCGTCCTGGTACTGGCCGAGGACGGCACCGTTGCCTACCGGCCGGTCGAGCTCGGGCCCAAGCTCGAAGGGCTGCGCATCGTGCGCGATGGCCTGGCCAAGGGCGAGCGCATCGTGGTCAACGGCCTGCAGCGCGTACGCCCAGGTAGCCCGGTGCAGCCCGAGTCGGTGCCGATGGCCGACGCCAAGACGCTGACCACCCTGCGTCAGCAGAACCGCGCGATCAGCGAGGCGATGAAACCGCAGGTCGTCGAGCGCACACTCGCTCAGCGCCCAAGCAGCTGAGTACCTCCCGCAACTGACCTGAACTCCGGCGCGCCTGCCGCGCCAATCCGATCGATCCGCCAGGGCGCCAGACGCGCGCCCTACCCCGGAGTGCGCCATGAATTTCTCGCAATTCTTCATCAAACGGCCGATTTTCGCCGCCGTGCTGTCGCTGGTGATCCTCATCGGCGGGGCTATCTCGCTGTTCCAGCTGCCGATCAGCGAATACCCTGAAGTCGTCCCGCCCACGGTGGTGGTACGCGCCAACTTCCCCGGCGCCAACCCCAAGGTAATCGGCGAAACCGTCGCATCCCCGCTGGAGCAGGCCATCACCGGCGTCGAGGGCATGCTCTACATGTCCTCCCAGGCGACCGCCGACGGCCAGCTGACCCTAACCATTACCTTTGGACTGGGCACTGATCTCGACAACGCTCAAGTGCAAGTGCAGAACCGCGTCACGCGGACCATGCCGACCTTGCCCACCGAGGTGCAGCGCCTCGGCGTGACCGTGGACAAGGCCTCCCCGGACCTGACCATGGTGGTGCACCTGACCTCGCCGGATCAGCGCTATGACATGCTCTACCTGTCCAACTACGCCGCACTCAACGTCAAGGACGAGCTGGCGCGGCTGGATGGCATTGGTGATGTGCAGCTGTTCGGCATGGGCGATTACTCCCTGCGCGTCTGGCTCGACCCGGAGAAGGTCGCCTCGCGCAACCTCACCGCATCGGACGTGGTCAACGCGATTCGCGAACAGAACCGCCAGGTCGCCGCAGGTTCTCTGGGCGCGCCGCCGGCACCGGGCGCGACAGACTTCCAGCTGTCGATCAACACCCAGGGTCGTCTGGTCACCGAAGAGGAATTCGAGAACATCATCATTCGCGCCAGCGAAGACGGCTCGATCACCCGCCTGCGGGACATCGCTCGTGTCGAACTGGGCTCCAGCCAGTACGCAGTGCGTTCGCTGCTGAACAACCAGCCCTCGGTGGCGATTCCGGTATTCCAGCGCCCGGGGTCGAACGCCATCGAGATCTCCGACTCGGTGCGCGCACGCATGGCCGAGCTGAAACGCGACTTCCCGGAAGGCGTGGACTACGAGATCGTCTACGACCCGACCATCTTCGTGCGCGACTCCATCGAGGCGGTGGTGCACACCCTGCTCGAGGCCATCGTGCTAGTGGTGCTGGTAGTGATCCTGTTCCTGCAGACCTGGCGCGCCTCGATCATTCCGCTGGCCGCCGTGCCGGTGTCGCTGATCGGCACCTTCGCGGTCATGCACCTGCTCGGTTTCTCGCTCAACGCGCTGTCGCTGTTCGGCCTGGTGCTGGCCATCGGCATCGTGGTGGACGACGCCATCGTCGTGGTGGAAAACGTCGAGCGCAACATCGGCCTCGGCAAGTCGCCGGAGGAAGCGACCCGTCAGGCCATGAAGGAAGTGACCGGGCCGATCATCGCCACGGCGCTGGTGCTGTGCGCGGTGTTCATCCCGACCGCATTCATTTCCGGCCTCACTGGGCAGTTCTACCAGCAATTCGCGCTGACTATCGCCATTTCTACGGTGATCTCGGCGTTCAACTCGCTGACCCTGTCCCCGGCGCTGGCCGCTGCGCTCCTCAGGTCGCACGACGCGCCAAAAGATGGCTTCTCGCGTCTGCTTGAACGGATTTTTGGCGGCTGGCTGTTCGCGCCGTTCAACCGCATGTTCGACCGCGCCAGCCACGGTTACGTCGGCCTGGTGCGGCGCATACTGCGCGGCAGCGGTATTGCGCTAGTGGTCTATGTCGGACTGGTCGGCCTCGGCTACATGGGCTTCGCCAGCACGCCGACCGGTTTCGTGCCCCCGCAGGACAAGCAGTACCTGGTCGCCTTCGCCCAGCTGCCGGACGCCGCCACGCTGGACCGCACCGAGGACGTGATCAAGCGCATGTCGGAAATCGCCGGCAAGCACCCCGGCGTGGAAAACACCGAGGCCTTCTCGGGGCTGTCGATCAACGGCTTCACCAACAGCCCGAACAGCGGCATCGTCTCCACTCTGCTCAAGCCGTTCGATGAGCGCAAGGACCCGTCACTCTCGGCCAACGCCATCGCGGCGGACCTGAACGGCCAGTTCGCACAGATCCAGGATGCCTTTATCGCCATCTTCCCGCCGCCGCCCGTACAGGGCCTGGGCACCATCGGCGGCTTCCGCGTGCAGGTGCAGGACCGCGGCAACCTCGGCTACGAGGAGCTGTACACCCAGGTGCAGAACGTCATCGCCAAGAGCGCCGACTATCCGGAGCTGGCCGGCCTGTTCACCAGCTATCAGGTCAACGTGCCGCAGGTGGATGCGGACATCGACCGCGAGAAGGCCAAGACCCACGGGGTGCCGATCGACGAGATCTTCGACACCATGCAGGTCTATCTCGGCTCGCTGTATGCCAACGACTTCAACCGCTTCGGCCGCACCTATCAGGTCAACGTCCAGGCCGACCAGAAGTTCCGCCTGGCACCGGAGCAGATCGGTCAGCTGAAGGTGCGCAACAACCGCGGCGAAATGGTCCCGCTGTCGACCTTCGTCAACGTCACGGACAGCGCCGGCCCGGATCGGGTGATGCACTACAACGGCTTTCTCACCGCCGAGATCAACGGTGCCGCCGCACCGGGCTACAGCTCCGGTCAGGCCGAGGCAGCCATGGAGCGTCTGCTCAAGGCTGAGTTGCCAAATGGCATGAGCTACGAATGGACCGAGCTGACCTACCAGCAGATCCTAGCCGGCAACACCGCAATCTTCGTCTTCCCGCTCTGCGTGCTGCTGGCCTTCCTGGTGCTGGCGGCGCAATACGAAAGCTGGAGCCTGCCGCTGGCGGTGATCCTGATCGTACCGATGACGCTGCTCTCTGCGATCACCGGGGTGATCCTGGCCGGTAGCGACAACAACGTGTTCACCCAGATCGGCCTGATCGTGCTGGTGGGGCTGGCCTGCAAGAACGCGATCCTCATCGTCGAGTTCGCCAAGGACAAGCAGGAAGAAGGCATGGACCGGCTGGCCGCGATCCTCGAAGCCTGCCGCCTGCGTCTGCGGCCGATCCTGATGACCAGCTTCGCCTTCATCATGGGCGTGGTGCCGCTTGTGCTTTCCAGCGGGGCCGGTGCCGAGATGCGTCATGCCATGGGCGTCGCGGTGTTCAGCGGCATGCTCGGCGTCACCTTCTTCGGCCTGCTGCTGACCCCGGTGTTCTATCTGGTGATTCGCGCCTTCGTCGAGAAGCGTGAAGCGCGCAAGGCAGTATTCAAGGAGGCCCGCGCATGAAGTTCTTCACCCTTTCCCTGCTCGCTCTGACCATCGCCGGTTGCGCGGTCGGCCCGGATTACCGCGCGCCGCAACCGGAGCCGGCGCGCATCGAGCGGGCTGCCGCGGCCGGCTTCGACCGTGCGCGCTTCGAGGGCGCCTGGTGGCAGCAGTTCGAGGACCCCACCCTGGACCGCCTGGTGGCCCATGCGCTGGCGGAGAACCGCGAGCTACGTATCGCCTTCGCCCGCCTGGGCAACGCCCGGGCGATCCGCGACGACGCGGCCAATGACCGTTTCCCGACGCTCACGGCAGGCGCGGGTGCCGAAATCGGCAAGGCGCAGCAGCCGGGTTTTGGTGATCGCCGGGTTGACATCGAACGCTACGACCTGGGGCTGGACATGGCCTGGGAGCTGGACCTGTTTGGCCGCATCCAGCGCCGGCTGGAGGCCAGCGAGGCGCAGGCCGAGGCGGCCGAGGCCGACCTGCAGCAGTTGCAGGTCAGCCTGATCGCCGAGCTGGTCGATGCCTACGGCCAGCTGCGCGGCGCCCAGCTACGCGAGCGCATCGCCCGCGCCAACCTGGACAACCAGCGCCGCTCGCGCGAGCTGACGGTACAGCTGCGCGACGGCGGCCTGGGCAGCGACCTCGACGTGCTGCGCGCCGATGCGCGCCTGGCCGCGACCGAGGCGACGCTGCCGCAGTTGCAGGCCCAGCAGGCGCGTGCGCGCAATCGCATCGCCACGCTGCTTGGCCAGCGCGCCGACGGGCTCAGTGTCGACCTCTCGCCACGCGAGCTGCCGGCGATTGCCAAGGCCTTGCCGATCGGCGATCCGGGCGAACTGTTGCGCCGCCGGCCGGACATCCGTGCCGCCGAACGGCAACTGGCGGCGGCGACCGCCAATGTCGGCGTGGCCACGGCGGACCTGTTTCCGCGGGTAAGCCTGTCCGGTTTTCTCGGTTTCATCGCCGGGCGCGGCTCGCAGCTCGGTTCCAGCGCAGCCGAGGCGTGGAGCGTGGCTCCGGGCATCAGCTGGGCGGCGTTTGACCTGGGCAGCGTACGCGCCCGCCTGCGCGGCGCCGAGGCCGAGGCCGAGGGGGCTCTGGCGGCCTACGAGCAGCAGGTGCTGCTGGCACTGGAGGAGTCGCAGAATGCCTTCAGCGACTACGGCCATGCGCAGCAGCGCCTGCTGGCACAGCTGCGCCAGTCCGAAGCCAGCCGTGCCGCAGCCGAGCAGGCGCGCATTCGCTATCGCGAGGGCAGCGAGGATTTTCTCGTGCTGCTCGACGCCGAGCGCGAGCGCCTGGCTGCCGAAGACGCCCAGGCGCAGGCGGAGGTCGAGGTCTACCGCGGCATCGTCGCGCTGTACAAGGCGCTGGGGGGCGGCTGGCAGAGCTGAGCCCCGCGCCGGCCAAACTGTGATCTGGTGCAGGTCCCTTCCGGTTGGTGGTCCCGGGCGCTTTCGGTTGTCATCCGTCTTTGGCATAAGAAGCGGTTGAAAGTCCGAAAGCGTCCGCAGGCCCTGGTCCGCGCGATGCGCTGCCAACCAACCAGAAGAAAAGAGTCTTTCATGAAGCCGATCATTACCCTTGCCGGGCTTGTGCTGGCGGTCACCAGCGCATTCGCCCAGGCGGAGCCCATCGTCATCAAGTTTTCTCACGTAGTGGCCGAAGACACGCCCAAGGGCAAGGGTGCACTGATGTTCAAACGCCTGGCCGAAGAGCGCCTGCCCGGCCAGGTAAGCGTCGAGGTCTACCCGAATTCGACGCTGTTCGGTGATGCCACGGAGCTGGAGGCATTGCGCAACAACGAAGTGCAGCTGCTGGCACCGTCACTGGCGAAGTTCGAGCAATACACCAAGCAGCTGCAGGTATTCGACCTGCCCTTCCTGTTCGACGATATCGACGCGGTAAACCGCTTCCAGAAGCGCACCAAGGGCAAGCAGCTGCTGCGCTCGATGGAAGACCAGAACATCACCGGCCTGGCCTACTGGCACAACGGCATGAAGCAGCTCTCGGCGACCCGCATGCTACGCCTGCCGAGCGATGCCTCGGGGCTGAGCTTCCGCATTCAACCGTCGGCCGTGCTCGAGGCGCAGTTCGGTGCTGTCGGCGCATCGACCCAGAAGATCGCCTTCGCCGATGTCTACGACGCCCTGCGTACCGGCACCGTACAGGGCGCGGAGAATCCCTGGTCGAACATCTACAGCAAGAAGATGCATACCGTGCAGCCGTACATCATCGAGAGCGACCACGGTGTGCTCGATTACATGGTGGTCAGCAACACCCGTTTCTGGATGGGCATGCCGCACAAGATCCGTTTCGAGCTGGAAGCCATCCTCGACGAAGTGAGTTACATGGTGAACCGCGAGGCCGAGGAGCTTAATCAGGCCGACCGCGAGCGCATTCGCCAGGCGGGAACGACCGAGATCGTCAGCCTGACCCCGGAAGAGCGCGAGCGCTGGCGCGAAGCGATGCGTCCGGTTTGGCAACAGTTCGAACCGGTGATCGGCGCGGACATCATCAAGGCAGCCCAGACCGTCAATCGCAAGCAGCGCAATTGACCGCCGAAAGCGACGCCGCATAAAACGCAAAAGCCCCGCCGATCCGGCAGGGCTTTTTTTGGGGTGCTGGCTTCGCGGCCGCAATCAGGGCGCGTCCGGCGAAGTCGCAGCCGCCGGTGGCTGATCCAGCTGCTGTCTATCCCAGCCACCGCCGAGCGCGGCGATCAGCAGCACACTGGCGGTCAGCCGATCGCCCAGCAGGGTCAGGTTGGTGCGCTCGTTGTTCAGCGCGGTGGTCTGCACCGTGGCAACGCTGAGGAAATCGACAGTGCCTGCCCGGTACTGGTTCTCGATCAGACGCAGAGACTCCTGTGCCGCCTCCAGCGCCTCGCGCTGCACAACCGCCTCCTCTTCCAGCACCCGCAGCTGCACCAGGTAATCCTCCACCTCGCGGAAGCTATCGAGCACGGTCTGCCGGTAAGTGGCCACGGTCTGGTCATAACTGGCTTCGGCACGCTCCAGTTCGGCGCGCCGGCTGCCGAAGTCCAACAGTGTCAGCGCGAGTTGCGGGCCGAGCGACCAGAAACGGTTGGGCACACTGAACAGGTCGCTGAAGCTGCTGTTACGGTAACCACCGCTCGCCGAAAGCGTCAGGTCCGGGTACCAGGCCGCTTCGGCAACACCGATGTTGGCGTTAGCCGCCATGACCTGGCGCTCGGCGGCGGCGATATCGGGGCGGCGTTCCAGCAGCTGTGACGGCACGGCCAGCGGCACGCCTGGCAGCGCCGGGATGTCCTCGCGCACCGCAATATCCAGCTCCGAGGGCGCAACGCCGATGAGCACGGCGATCGCATGTTCCATCTGCGCCCGCTGCCAGCGCAGGTCAATGGCCTGGGCCTGGGTGCTCTTGAGTTGCGTCTGCGCCTGGGCGACGTCGGATTTCGGCACGATGCCGGCCCGATACTGGTTCTCGGTCAAGCGCAGCGAGCGTGCGTAAGCCGCGACGGTCTGGTCGAGCAGGCGTTGATGTTCGTCGATCACCCGCAGCTGCAGGTAGGTCTGCACCAGCTCGGCCTGCAGGCTCAGCCGCACTGCGGCCAAATCTGCGGCGCTGGCCTGCATGCTGGCGCGGTTCGCTTCCAGATTGCGCCGCAGCCGGCCCCAGATATCCGCCTCCCAGGACGCACTCAGGCCCGCTTCGTAGCTTTCGCTGACGCCACTGCCGAACGAGCCGCCGCTGGTGTCAGAGCTGCCGCTGCCCTGCGCCGAACGGGTCACGCCGGCGCTGCCGGAAAGGATCGGGAACAGCTGCGAGCGTGCACCACGTACCAGTGCCCGGGCCTGACGGAACTGGGCCTCGGCCGCGGCCAGGTTCTGATTGTCGACATTCAGCCGGGCGACCAGGGCGTCCAGCTCGGCATCGCCATAAAGCCGCCACCACTCGCCACGCTCCAGCACATCGGCCGGCGCCGCGGCTTTCCAGCCTTCGGCCTGTTTGAATTCGGTAGCCACGGGCAGCTCCGGACGTTGATAGTCCGGGCCCAGGGTACAGGCGCCCAACGACAGGGCCAGCACGGCAGCCGCGAGGGGCCGTAGGGCATGCTTCAGCGATGAGGGGTTCAGCGACGACGGATTCATAGCGGGTTTTCCAGGGCGGCATCGGTGCGAACACCGCGCCAGCTGTTGAAACGATGACGCAGGCGGTCCAGGTACAGATAGACCACCGGCGTGGTGTAGAGCGTGAGGATTTGGCTCAGCAGCAGACCGCCGATGATGGTCAGACCCAGCGGCTGGCGCATCTCGGCGCCCTCCGCGCCGCCGAGCAGCAGCGGCAGCGCGCCGAGGATCGCCGCCATGGTGGTCATCAGGATCGGCCGGAAACGCAGCAGGCAGGCGCGATGGATCGAATCGGCGGGCGACAGCCTGTCGTTGCGCTCGAACTGCAGCGCCAGGTCGATCATCAGGATCGCGTTCTTCTTCACCACGCCGATCAGCAGAAACAGCCCGAGCAGCGAGATCAGGCTGAACTGGTCGCCGGTAAGGATAATTGCCAGCAGCGCGCCGACCCCGGCCGATGGCAGTGTCGAGAGAATGGTCAGCGGATGGATGTAGCTCTCGTAGAGGATGCCCAGCACGATGTAGACCAGCAGCAAGGCGCCGAGAATCATCAGTGGCTGGCCTTGCTGGGTGCTCTCGAAGGCGCTGCCGGTGCCGCCGAGGCGGCCCTGTACCTCACTCGGCATGCCGATGGCGGCTACCGCGCGCTCGATGGCCAGGGTCGCCTGATCGAGGCTGACGTCAGGCGCGAGGTCGAAATCGATGTTCTCGGCAGCGAACTGTCCATCGTGGCTAACGCGATCTTCCTCCAGGCTACGCTCGTAGCGGGCGAAAGCAGCCAGCGGCACGCGTCGGCCATCCTCGGTGATGATGTGGATCTGCTCCAGCACCTCGGGGTACTGCGCGTAGCTGGGGTCGATCTCCATCACGACCTGGTACTGGTTGAGCGATTCGTAGATGGTGGAAATCTGCCGCTGGCTGAAGGCGTTGTTGAGCAGCGTGGTCACCGTACTCATGTCGATGCCCAGACGCTTGGCCGCATCGCGATCGATCTTCAGGCTGATCTGCTGCGCGCCCTCGCCGTCATTGGCGTCGATGCTGGTCAATTCCGGCAGCGCCGACAGTGCCTGGGTGACCCGCGGCACCCAGGTGCGCAGGTCGTTCAGGTCGCTCGCCAACAACGTGTAGGAATAGGCCGAGCTGCTCTGCCGGCCACCGCCGAACTGCAGGTCCTGATCGGCCATGAGGAACATGCGCCCGCCAGGCACCTTGGGCTGGTTCTTGCGGATGCGCTCGATGACCTTCTGCGCCGAGATATTCCGCTCGCTCAGCGGTTTGAGGCGCACGATCATGAAGGCGTTGTTGATACCGCCCTGCCCGCCGATGAAGCCCGCCACGCTCTCCACCGCCGGATCCGCCAGCACCGCCTTGCGGAAGACTTCCATCTTCGGCTGCATGACCTGGAAGGACAGGCCGTCATCACCGCGGATAAAGCCGGTCAGCTGGCCGGTGTCCTGCTGCGGCAGGAAGGTCTTTGGCACCTGCACGTAGAGCACAACGTTCAGCGCGATGGTCGCCAGCAGGCTCAGCAGCGTGATGCGACGGTGCCGCAGTGCCCAGCTCAGCGACCGGTCGTAGTG
The DNA here is from genome assembly GCF_002929225.1 of Stutzerimonas kunmingensis. GTDB lineage: Bacteria > Pseudomonadota > Gammaproteobacteria > Pseudomonadales > Pseudomonadaceae > Stutzerimonas. The sequence continues at coordinate 521,735 of NZ_PISM01000014.1, forward strand.
ACGCAGCAACCACTGATGGGCCTGGTGGCTCCAGCGCTGCAGGCGCCCTTCCTGCGCGGGCTGATGCGGTTTGAGCCAGCGCGCGCAGAGCATCGGTGTCAGCGTCAGCGAAACCAGCAGGGAGACCAGGATCGCCGCCGCCAGGGTGATGGAAAACTCGCGGAACAGCCGCTCGACGATGCCGCCCATGTAGAGGATGGAGACGAATACCACCACCAGTGAGAGGTTCATCGACAGCAACGTGAAACCGACTTCGCGGGTGCCGACGTAGGCGGCCTTCAACGGCGGCATGCCGTCGTCGATATGCCGGGCGATGTTCTCCAGCACCACGATGGCGTCGTCCACCACCAGGCCTGCGGCCAGGATCAGCGCCATCAGCGAGAGGATGTTCAGCGAGAAGCCGAACAGGTACATCACGGCGAAGGTACCGACCAGCGACACCGGCACTGCCAGCGCCGGAATCAGCGCGGTACGCAGGCGACCGAGAAACAGGAACACCAGCACGATGACCAGCGCCACCGCGATCAGCAGCGTGCGTTCGGCCTCGTGCAGCGTGGCGCGGATCACCGGCGAGCGGTCCATGGCGATGTTCAGATCGACGCTGCCGGGCATGATCGCCTGCAGCGCTGGCAGTTCGCGGCGGATGCCCTCGATGGTTTCGATGATGTTGGCGCCGGCCTGGCGATTGACGATCAGCAGCACGGCCTGCTCGTTATTGAAGAAGCCGCTGTTGTAGCGGTCCTCCACCGAATCGCGCACCTTTGCGACATCACCCAGGCGCAGCGCTGCACCGTCCTGGTAGCGGATGATCAGCGGTGTGTAGTCGGCCGCCTCGTGCAGCTGATCGTTGGCGCGAACCTGCCAGTGGCGGTCCGCGTCCTCGACCATGCCCTTGGGTCGGCGCACGTTGCCGTTGGCGATGGTCTGGCGCACTTCGTCCAGCGACACGCCGTACTGCTCCAGCTGCTGCGGCTGCAGCTCGATGCGCACGGCGGGCAGCGAGCTGCCGCCGACCTGGATTTCGCCGACGCCGGACACCTGCGACAGCTTCTGCGCCAGGATGGTCGAGCCGATGTCGTACAGCTCGGCCTTGTCCAGCACGTCCGAGGTCAGCGAGAGCACCATGATAGGTGCTTGGGACGGATTGATCTTGCGGTAGGTGGGCATGCTGCGCATGCCGCTGGGCAGCAGGTTGCGCGCGGCGTTGATGGCCGCCTGCACGTCGCGGGCGGCGCCATTGATCTCCCGGTCCAGGTCGAACTGGATGATGATCCGCGTCGAGCCCTGGCTGCTGCGACTGGTCATCTGGCTGACGCCGGCGATGCTGCCCAGTGAGCGCTCCAGTGGGGTCGCGACGCTGGAGGCCATGATCTCCGGGCTGGCGCCGGGCAGGCTGGCTTGCACGGTGATTACCGGGAAATCCATGTTCGGCAGCGGCGATACCGGCAGCAGGCCGAAGCTGACGCCACCCAGCAACAGGATCGCCAGACTGAGCAACATGGTCGCCACGGGACGGGCGATAAAGGGCGCGGAAAGGTTCATGCCCGCCCCCGCACGATCGCAGGCCGGCTCACGCTTGAGCCTCCACCAGCGGCTCGCGGCGACGCCCGAAGCGCTGGCCGAGGCGGTCGAAGAACAGGTAGATCACCGGTGTGGTGAACAGCGTCAGCAGCTGGCTGAGCAGCAGACCGCCGACCAGCACCAGGCCGAGCGGCTGGCGTAACTCGGCACCAGAGCCGGATGCCAGCATCAGTGGAATCGCACCGAACAGCGCCGCCAGCGTGGTCATCAGGATCGGCCGGAAACGCAGCAGCGCCGCGCGATAGATCGCATCCTGCGGACTCATGCCCTGCTGCCGTTCGGCCTCCAGGGCGAAGTCGATCATCATGATCGCGTTCTTCTTGACGATGCCGATCAGGAGGATGATGCCGATGATTGCGATCAGCCCGAGGTCGTTACCGGTCAGCAACAAGGCTAGCAAGGCACCGACCGCCGCCGAGGGCAGCGTGGAGAGGATGGTGATCGGGTGGATATAGCTCTCGTAGAGCACGCCGAGCACGATGTACATGGTCACCACCGCGGCGAGGATCAGCAGTAGCGTGCTCGACAGCGAGGCGCGGAACGCCTCGGCCGCACCCTGGAAGCGCGTCTGGATGCCGGCCGGCAGGCCGATCTCCTGCTCCACCGCTTCGATCACTTCCACCGCCTTACCGAGCGACACGCCGCTGGCCAGGTTGAACGACAGGGTCACCGCCGGGAACTGGCCGATATGGTTGATCAGCAAGGGCGCGTTGCGTTGTTCCAGCGTCGCCAGGCTCGACAATCGCACCGGCGTGCCACCTTCGCTCTGCACGAATAGTTGCTCCAGCGCCTGCGGGCCGAGGCGGTTGCCCGCCTCTGCCTCCAGCACCACGCGGTACTGACTGGCCTGGGTGAAGATGGTGGAAATCTGCCGTTGGCCGAAGGCGTCGTACAGCGCATCGGTGATATCCGCGACCTGGATGCCCAGGCGCGCCGCGGCGTCGCGGTCGATGTCCAGATAGATCTGCAGGCCGCTGCTTTGCAGGTCGCTGGCCACATCGGTCAGCTCCGGCCGCTCGCGCAGCGCCTCGACCAGCCGCGGCGTCCACTCCTGCAGCAGCTCGCCGTCCGGCGTCTCGAGGCTGAACTGGAATTGCGTGCGGCTGACCCGGTCCTCGATGGACAGATCCTGCACCGGCTGCAGGTACAGCTCGATACCTGGCACCTTGGCCAGCTCCGGTCGCAGCCGGTCGATGATCTCGCTGGCAGTCAGGTCTCGCTCGCCGTGGGGCTTGAGATTGATCAGCAGGCGGCCGCTGTTGAGCGTGACGTTGTCGCCATCCACGCCGATGTAGGACGACAGGCTGTTCACCGCCGGATCGGCAAGAATCACCCGCGCCAGTGCCTGCTGGCGCTCGCTCATGGCGCGGAAGGAGATCGACTGCGGCGCCTCGCTGATGCCCTGGATCACGCCGGTGTCCTGCACCGGGAAGAATCCCTTGGGCACGGCGAGATAGAGCACGACGGTAAGGCCAAGCGTCGCAACCGCGACCAGGAGGGTCAGCGTCTGGTGGCGCAATACCCAGGTCAGCCAGCGCGAGTAACCGCCGATCAGGCGCTCGACCCAGTCAGGCTTGGCCTCGACGGCCGTCTGCGGCTTGAGCAGCTTGGCGCACATCATCGGCGTCAGCGTCAGCGACACCACCAGCGAGATCAGAATCGCCACCGCCAGGGTGATGGCGAACTCGCGGAACAGCCGGCCGACCACGTCCTGCATGAACAGCAGCGGAATCAGCACGGCGATCAACGAGAAAGTCAGCGAGATCAGGGTGAAACCGATCTGTTTCGCGCCCTTCAGCGCGGCGTTGAGCGGTGTCTCGCCCTCCTCCAGATGCCGCGCGATGTTCTCCAGCATGACGATTGCATCGTCCACCACAAAGCCGGTGGCAATCGTCAGCGCCATCAAGGTCAAATTGTTCAGGGAGAAACCGCAGACGTACATCACCGCGAAGGTGCCGACCAGTGACAGCGGCACGGCAATTGACGGGATCACCGTGGCCGAGAGCTTCTTGAGAAAGACAAAGGTGACCATCACCACCAGGAAGGTGGCGAGCATCAGCTCATGCTGCACATCGGTTACGGCGGCGCGGATGGTCTGGGTACGGTCGGTGAGCACCACCACATCAAGGCCGGCCGGCATGCTGGCGGTCACTTCCGGCAGCAGCGCCTGGATGCGTTCGACCACGTCGATGACATTGGCACCGGGCTGGCGCTGGACGTTGAGCAGCACCGCTTGGCTGTCGTTGGCCCAGGCCGCGAGGCGCTCGTTCTCGGCGCCGTCGATGATGTCTGCGACATCCTTAAGCCGCAGCGCGGCGCCATCCTCGTAGGTGAGGATCAGCTCGGCATATTCCTCAGGCGTCTTCAGCTGGTCGTTGGCGTCGAGCATCGACACCCGGGTCGGGCCGTCGAAGTTGCCTTTGGGCTGGTTGACGTTGGAGCTGGTGATCAGCGAGCGCACGTCGGCCAGCGAAAGGCCGTACGCGGCAAGTGCTTCCGGGTTGGTGCGGATACGCACCGCCGGCCGCTGGCCACCGGCGATACTGACCATGCCGACGCCGTTGATCTGCGCCAGTTTCTGCGCCATGCGCGTGTCGACCAGATCATGCAGTTTGGGTAGCGGCAGCGATTCGGACGTCACGGCCAGGGTCAGCACCGGCGTGTCGGCCGGGTTAACCTTGTTGTACACCGGCGGCGCCGGCAGATCGTTGGGCAGCAGGTTGTTCGCCGCGTTGATCGCGGCCTGCACTTCCTGCTCGGCCACATCCAGCGCCACGTCCAGCGAGAAACGCAGGGTAATCACCGAAGCGCCGCCGGAGCTGGTGGATGACAGCTGCTCGAGCCCCGGCATCTGCCCGAACTGGCGCTCCAGCGGTGCGGTAACGGCGCTGGTCATGACTTCGGGGCTGGCCCCGGGATACAGCGTCATCACACGGATCGTCGGGTAGTCCACCTGTGGCAATGCCGCCACTGGCAACAGCTTGTAGGCGATCAGTCCTGCCAGCAGGATTGCGATCATGCTCAGCGTGGTCGCAACCGGTCGCAGGATGAACAACCGCGAGATGTTCATCGCTCTTCGCGCTCCGCAGCCTCACCGCCCCCGAGCACCGGGTTTTCCGCAGCCTGCTCGGCCATGCGCTGGCTGCCGACAACCTCCACTTCAGCGCCATCGCGCAGGCGGTCGGTGCCTTCCATCACCACCCGCTCGCCCACCTTCAAACCCTCGAGCACCACCGTGGTCGCGCCGTTGGTAGGCCCGGCCTGCAACGTCCGTAGCTCCACCTTGTTGTCGTCGCCGACGACATAGGCGAAGGTGCCGCGCGAGCCGAACTGCAGCGCCGCAGACGGAATCAATACGGCGTCACGCAGGGTCTCCACCCGCAGGCGCACGTTGACGAACTGGTTGGGGATCAGCAGCTCCGCTTCATTGTCGAAACGCGCCTTCAGTCGCAGCGTGCCGGTAGTCGCATCAATCTGGTTATCGATGCTCTCCAGCACGCCCTCGCCAAACTGGATCTTTTCACCGCGATCCCAGATCTGCACTGCAAGCTCATCGCCCTGGCGATAGCGCGTCAGCACCGGCAGCAACTCGCCTTCGGGCAGGGTGAAGCTGATGGACATCGGCTGGGTCTGGGTGATCACCACCAGCGGCGTGGTGTCGTTGGCAGCTACCAGATTGCCCACATCGAGCTGGCGCAGGCCGACCCGACCATCGATGGGCGAGCGAATCTGGGTGAACTCGAGATTCAGGCGCGCCTCGTTGACCGACGCCTGATTGGCGGCCAGCGTGCCCTGGTACTGGCTGACCAGCGCTTCCTGGGTATCCAGGGTCTGCTTGGCGATGCTGTCATCGGCGTAGAGACCGCGATAGCGCTCGAAATCCACCTGCGCGTTCTTCAGCTGCGCGCGGTTCTGCTGCAAGGTGCCCTCCGCCTGCTGCAGCGCGACCTTGTATGGGCGAGGGTCGATCACCGCCAGCAGATCGCCCTTCTTGACACGCTGCCCCTCCTCGAAACGCAGCTCGACCAGCTCGCCACCGACCCGGCTGCGCAGATTGACGGTATTCAACGGTGTCACGCTGCCGAGCGCCTTGTTGAAGACCTCGAATTGACCCTGCTCCACCTTGGCCACGCGCACGGGCACTGGCCCGCCAAACGCGCCGAAGCCCGGCCGCCCGCCCGGCCGCTGAGGGGTTTCCTGAGGTGCAGGCCACAGCCACCAGACCAGCAGCCCGATGGCAGCTACGGCGAGGATGATGAGCAGCCAACGAAGGCTGGAACGCGCGGAAGAAGGATGAGCCACGATCATGAACGGGGTTCGCTTGAAAAGGAGCGTGAACCATAAGCAGTCGCGAACCGCTCGCAAAGTGCCTTTACGGCATTTTTACGTATCGGCATGTATGAAGAGCCCCCAGACAGGCCGGTGTGCGTCGGAACCATGTGCCGGGTCTTAAGTCTATTTAGCGTTCTTCTCGGGCACCGAGCTGCGAGGGGAAGAGCTGTAAGCAGGCCGTGTGGTCTGCCAGCACGTCGAATCGGACATTGTCGTGTCGCTAACGGGCCATCATCGATGGCCAGCAAGGATCAAGGAATGAATGTATCGCTGGTCATTCTGGCGTTGACCGTCGCCAGTTTTCTTCTCGGGTTTCTTCGCGATCTGTTCATCGCCCGCTCCTTCGGCCTCAGCTGGGAAGCGGACCTCATCTTCGTCGCTCTGATCCTGCCGCTGTTCTTCGAGAACTTTCTCGGCCTCGCCTTGCGCGACGCCATGATCCCTTACCTGCAGAAGCTGCGCAGCCAGTCGCAATCGCTGTTCGAGGCGGTCGCGCGCTGGCTTTACTGGCGCATCATGCTGCTCGGTGGCGCGGCCTGCCTGTTGATACTGCTGACCAGCTACTGGGTGCTGAACGCCCTGGCACCGGGCTGGACACCGGAACAGGTCGCCAACGGACAACTGGTCTTCTGCGTCGGCGCGCTGCTGATCGGCGTACAGGCCGCGCTGTACTGCCAGGGCGCGTTGCTCAACATGGACAACGTGTTCGTCATGCCGATGACACGAACCCTGCTGCTCAATGCCGGGGCCATCATCGGGATTCTGCTGTTCGAACCCAGCGGCATGGTGATCTTTCTCGGCATGCTTTTGCCGCAGTTGGCCCTGATCGTCGTGCAGCACCGCCGTATTCATTACCTGCGGGGAGAGGCGCAACCGCTGGAAAAAGGTCACGGCAGTCAGTTCGGCCTGGCATTCGCCCCGGTACTGATGGCCGCTGGCGCTCAGCAGGCGTGCATTTTGGCCGAGCGAATGTTCGCCTCGTTCCTTGAGGAAGGCAGCATCACCATGCTGTCGTTCGCCTTCCGCATCGTCACCATCCCGCTGACGCTGTACGCGATGTCCGTGCTTTCCGTGCTCTTTCCGCAGTTCTCCTCCAGCTGGAACGAGCAGGATCACAGCGCTCATGCCGCGGTGATTCGCAAGGGGCTGCTGGCGACGTTGCTGTTCCTCGTGCCGGCCACCGTCGTGCTTTGCTCCTTCCCGGAAGCGGTGGTCGCGGTACTGCTCGAGCGCGGCGAGTTCGGCGCCACGCAAACCCAGGCAACCGCCTCGCTGATGGTCATCTACGCGCTTGGTCTGCCGTCGATGGGGCTCGCCCTGCTCTGGGGCCGCGCCCTGCTCGCCCAGCACCAGGTTCGCCTGTTTCTGGTGATCACGCTGATCAGCTCGGCCATGACCGTCGCCCTGGATGCCGCGCTTTACAAGCACTATGGCGCCGCAGGCCTGGCACTGGCCTTCTCCAGCGGTGTCACGCTGCAGGCGCTGTTCATGGGGTTGTTCGTCTATCGCGCCTCGCCCAAGGGCGCCGGTGTGGCTGTGCTCGCGCGCTGGGCCGCGACAGCAGCGGTACTGGCCGCCGCGCTGCACTTCGTGCCCCAGCCACAAGGCTTTATCGAACTCTGCGTCTATATCGGCCTGGTGCTGATCGGTTTCGCCGCCGGCGTGACCTTGCTCGGCGAGCGCGACCTGTTCAAGCCACGCTACTGGTCCATGCGCAAGGCCTGACGGCAACGCGGCGGTCCTGCATCGCCGCTCTTTCGATCATCACCGACAACAGAAACAAAAAGGCCGCTGACGTCAGACAGCGGCCTCTTTGTTTGAGCGTCGTTCAACCACCGAAGGCGAGCATTCCCATGGTGCTGATGCCAGGTGTGGTCCAGTCCGACCCTTTGCTCTCGACCTGGGTCATGCGCGGCTTGCGCTGCTCCAGCACGATATCCAGTGCACGACTCGGCAGAATGTCGATGTCGTCGAAGGTGATGATCTGGCCAGGCTCGACGGCGCGTTTGAGCGCAGTCTTGCGCAGCAGACCGATCGGCACGTGATCCGGGTGCTCGGCCAGTTTGATCGCCTCGCCGCGGAACTGGAAACCGCCGATGCCGCGCTCGATCAGCTCACCCGGCTTCATGGCGCGCTTGGCGATGGCCGCAACGCCGAGGGTCGGTTCGGTCGAGTTGTTGAGCAGCACACCACCGCCATTCAGCACGCGGCGCACGGTCTTGCCCACTTCCAGCGAGCAGAGGTGGAACGGACGCACCAGCGTGTAGAACGGCCCGCGGCCCAGCTTGAAGTACTCGATTGCCTGCGCCTGATCCTCGTCGTGCCTGCCCACCAGGAACACGCCGCCGGCCGGGTAGCCGGAAGGAATGACGTAGTCGACGATTGGCTGCCCTGCTCGCTCGGCCATCATGCCAAGCAGGCTGGCGCTGTCGTCCAGGTTGGTCGAGGCCAGCCCCTCCATGCCCTGACGGGTAATGGTGGCGCCCAGGCCGTTACCGATGATCACCTGCTCGATCTGCACCTTGGTGCCGTCGGTGAAGGACGTGGTCTGATCGACGCTGATCCCCTGTCGATTGGCCCAGTAGGCCATGTCTTCCGGCGACGGATCATGGTTCAGATAGCCCTTCATGTTGCCGTACACCAGCGGCTGAAAGCCCATCTGCAGCGCGTCTTCATGCAGGGCCGCAAGCGAACCTGGCTGGTCGCCTTCGGCTTCGGTGAGGAAACCCCTGCCAGCCAGGAAGGAGCCCGTGGTCACCTGCAGTTCGGCATTGACCGTCACCACCTGCAAGCCCGCTTCGAAAGCGCGCTCGATGACTGAAGTCCCATGGAACACGTCACCGCTGCACTCGACAATCAGATCGGAATGATCGATCAGCTCGTCCAGCGAGTTGGTGAGGACGTCTGCCAACGGGAAGTCAGCCATCGTTGAGAGGGGTCGGCGTGTCAGGACGCGCGAGATTTCCATGTCCGGATAGTGTTTCTTGATTAACCGCACGAAGCCGCGGGCGATCATTCCGGTTCCGGAAACACCGATTTTCTTGATCTCTGAGGTAGGCATAAACTGAATCCATTCAATGGGCATCAGCGCTATGACAGCAGCTGAGCGAAAAGATTTTTGAAAAGCTGCCTATTTGCCACTTTTGCAGACTTCTCCACACCCGCGACGCTGAAGCCGGGCGGCATGCCTGAAAGTAGTTGTCTCGAAGGGTTCACGCTAATTGACGACGACGGGCGGTTTCGCACCAACCGATGGATTTCTGTCGCCAGAAAACGAAACGGCGAGTGCTATTGAAAGCCACTCGCCGTTTCGTCGTAGCAAGGCAGATCAGCCAAGCGAGGCGATGGCTGCCTCGTAGTTCGGTTCACTGCCGATCTCGTTGACCAGCTCGCTGTGCAGGACGCGATTCTGTTCGTCGAGCACGACTACCGCGCGAGCTGCGACCCCGGCCAGCGGGCCGCTGGCAATCGCTACGCCGTAATCCTTGAGGAACTCGGCACCGCGCATGGTGGACAGGTTGATGACATTCTCCAGCCCCTCGGCGCCGCAGAAGCGCTTCTGCGCGAACGGCAGGTCGGCGGAGATGCACAGCACCACGGTGTTTTCCAGGGCATTGGCCTGAGCATTGAACTTGCGTACCGAGGTGGCGCAGGTAGGTGTATCGATGCTCGGGAAGATGTTGAGAATCTTGCGCTTGCCGGCAAGGCTCGACAGCTCGACATCGGAAAGGTCAGCGCCCACCAGGCGGAACGCCTTGGCCTGCTGCCCGGCCTGGGGGAAGTCACCGGCCACTTGGATCGGTGTGCCTTTCAGGGTGATTTCAGTCATTTGCTTCGCTCCTCGATATGAACAGGCATAAAAAAGGTCGTGGAACGCGCAGGCTCCACGACCTGGGTGGTCGACACGGGCTTGTTCCTGTTGCACGACCGATGCAGCGCTGGCTGGCCTGCACCGGTCGCTATCGGACATCAGCTACGTGCGAAATATTCCTTGGTCAGCTTGACCACTACCGGACTCAGCAGCAACAGCGAAACCAGGTTGGGGATCGCCATCAGGCCGTTGAGGGTATCGGCCAACAACCAGGCGAAGTCGAGCTGGGCAATGGCGCCGAATGGCACTGCCAGAACCCAGATCACGCGGAACGGCCAGATGGCTCGCGTGCCGACCAGAAACTCCCAGCACTTCTCGCCGAAATAGCTCCAGCCAAGGATTGTGGTAAAGGCGAAGACCACCAGCGCGATAGTCAGGATGATGCCACCGATACCCGGCATGGCCGACTCGAAGGCTGCCGCGGACAGCGCCGCACCGCTTTCGCCGCTGGTCCAGACCCCGGTGCAGATGATCGCAAGACCAGTCATCGAGCAGACGATGATGGTGTCGATGAACGTACCCAGCATGCCGATCATGCCCGAGCGCACCGAGCTGGTGGTGGTGCCGGCCGCCTGAGCGATACCGGCGGTACCGAGGCCCGCCTCGTTGGAGAAGATGCCGCGGGCAACACCGAAGCGAATCGCCGCCATGACCGCGGCGCCGGCGAAGCCGCCAGTAGCGGCGATTGGCGTGAAGGCGTGGGTGAAGATCAGGTCGAATGCCGCCGGAATGGCCGAGGCATTGACTACCAGCACCACGGCAGCGGCGATCAGGTACGCCAGGCACATGAACGGTACGAGCGACGCGGCGACCACACCGATGCGGCGAATACCGCCGAGAATCACCAGGCCGACGATCACCATTGTGATCAGGCCGGTCGCCCACAGCGGTACCGAGAAGGTGGTTTCCAACGCGTGGGCCATGCTGTTGACCTGCACCATGTTGCCGATGCCGAAGCCGGCCAGGCCACCGAAAATGGCGAAGGCGGTACCCAGCCAGATCCACTTCTTGCCCAGGCCGTTCTTGATCGCGTACATCGGGCCGCCAACGTGCTCGCCGCGGTCGTCCTTCTCACGGTAGTGGACCGCCAGTACGACTTCGCAGTACTTGGTGGCCATACCCACCAGCGCGGTGCACCACATCCAGAACAGCGCACCCGGCCCGCCGAGGAAGATGGCCGTGGCCACGCCTGCGATGTTGCCGGTACCCACGGTCGCCGCCAGCGAGGTCATCAGCGCCTGGAAAGGGCTGATTTCGCCAGTGGCTTCGTCACCCTTGGTGCGTCCGCGCCACATCAGCGCAAAGCCGGTCGGGATGCGGGTCAGCGGCATGAACTTGAGGAAGATCATCAGGAACAGACCGGTACCAAGGATCAGCACCAGCATGGGTGGGCCCCAGACGAGGCCGTTGACGCTATTGACGAGGTTATTCAGAAATTCCATTCGAGCACCTTATTTCTTATAGGCGAGTTCCCTCGCGTTAGGGTCGCGCTACCGTGGAGCCGTTGAAAAACATGACGCTTGTGGCGGTGGTTTTTCAGCGACCAGGTAACGGCGATTCCGATACGCCTCTGGAGCTTGCGCTGCTCTGAGGTCCGCGAGCGCTTTGCAAGACTCGTGCTAGAGCGTTGCGCGGTTATGACCGCGACGTTCGGAAGCGTGGATGCTACCACTGCATTCGCCCACTGGGCTCGGGGCAATCGCGCCAGATTCGATGATCGAATCGACGCGAAAACCAGACCGAACGGTCAGACCCCGACAGCTCGACTCAGTCGAGCCAGGAATGGCATGGAAAGCGAAATCAGCGTAGCCCAGTCTGGTGCGCCCGCCAGTGTGGATTGATGCAGTTTGGTGCGCCCGGCCGATGACAGCGCGAATGCTTCATCATGCCTCTGCGCCTCCTCGATCATGGCGCACCAGCGGTGTTCCGGCGCCGCGCAATCGATCAGAAGTCGCGGCGATAGAACAGGTCCAACGAGCTGGCCAATCCGCTGGCGGCTTCGAGGAAGATTCGCCGCGTCAGCTGATAGCGCAGCGCAATGGTATTCGACGGCTCGAACACGCCGACGCCATAGCGCAATGCCAGCCGTTCCGTCAGCCGCCCGGTAGCGACCACGCTGGTGCCAACGCCGGTGCCTTCGGTGTCCAGCTGGAAGTCCTGTATACCCAGGCGCTGCGCCAGGCCACCGGTGATCGACGAGCTACCCGCCAGGCCAAGGCCCAGCGCCGCCTGTGCCAGCAGGTTGCTGTCCCCGGTATCGGCACCCAGCGGCCGCCCCAGTACCAGATACGCCAGTGCCTGCTCCTGACTCATGGCAGGCTCGGAAAACACGTCGATGCGTGGCTGCTCGGCGCTGCCGGTGATGCGCAGGCCGGCGATCACATTCTCCGCATCGATACGGCGAATCGCCTCGATGTTGAGGAACGGCTGGCTGATCACGCCAGTGAACAGCAACTCGGCGCGGCGGATGGTCAGTCGCTGGCCGTAGGCTCGGTATCGGCCGTTCTTCAGCTGCAGCTCGCCACGTGCATCCAGGTTGTCGCCAATGTGCAGATAGCCGGCGAGATCGGCGGTCAGGCCGAAGCCGGAGAAGCGCAGGCGGTCCTGGCCCACCTCGACATCAATGTCCATCTTCACTGCCAGCGGGGTCGCCGGCTCCTCGGCTTCGCGGCCGATGATCACCGTGTCCTCGGAGACCTTGACCGTCGCCGGCGGTAGCTCGCGAACCGTGATAGCTCCTCGCGGCACTTCGACCCGACCGCTGACCGCCAGGTCCTGCCCGCTAAGCACGATGCGCAGGTCGGGCTCGACTTCCAGGTCGGCGTAAGGCTCGACCACCACTGGCAGGCGACTGCCCTTGATCGCCAGATCCAGATCCAGTTCGTTCCGCCAGTCCAGCGAGCCGGCCAGACTGCCACGCCCCTGCTCACCGGCACGCCAATTGCCGTCGATGTTCAGCCGCTCACCCTCGATCAGCATGCGCACCCGCAGGTCTTCGAACGTCGTCGGCAACTCGCTGCCGGCGATTTCACCTTCACTCAACAGCAGCTGACCGTTGAGTGACGGCTGCCGCAGGGTGCCGGCCAGCTGGCCACTGCCATTCAGTTCGCCGCGCAAACGCTCGACCATCGGCACGAATGGGCGCGCCACCGACAGATCGAGACCACTCAGGCGAAACTCGCCATCGATCGGCTTGGCCGCGGGCCGCGGATCGATCTTCAGCTGCACGTCAAGCTCGCCCAGCTCGCCGCCCAGAAAGCGCAGCTGGCTGTCGATCCGCTCCGGCAGCAGTCGGCTGTTCAGCACCAGGGTCTGATAGGGGAAGTCGTGCCACTCGTCCACATCGCGAATGCGCAGCACGCCGGGGCCGGCGTCCACCCGAACCCGGCCATTGGGCCCGCCAGCGGGAAGATCCAGTTCGATATCGGCATTCAGTTCGCCCTGCCAGCGGAAATCTTCGGGCAGATAGTCGGCCAGGGTCTGCAGTGAGAAATCGCGCAGGCGATAGCGAATCTGCGGTTCCGGCAGCAGACGCTGATTCTCCGCGCAGAGGCTGGCGGGCCCGGAACGCCAGCAATGCGCACCGAACTCCAGTCGGCCATCGGCGAAACGCTGCAGTGTGGCCGGCCGTTGCAGGGCCCAGTCTTGCTGCTGCGCGCTGAGCTCGCCGCGCGTCAGCCGGCCAAGCCAATCCTCACCGCGCAATCCACCATCGAAAGCCAGCGCCAGGTCGAGCAAGGGACCTTGCAGCTGCAGCTCGGCCTGATGCCGTTCCGCCGTGCCTTCAGCATTGATCCGCAGTGCGCCGAGGTCCGTCTCGCCTGCGCGGACTCGCTCGGCGGTCAGCGCCAGCCGACCACGTTCCCCATCGGATAGCTGACCCTGCACGCTGAGGCGACGCAGCCGGTTGTCCTCATAAGCTAGGTTGCGACCGTTCAGCTCGAGCTGCGCGCTCGGCGCCGCTGCGGTTCCCGCCAGCGTGACCTCACCGTTCACTCGCCCCCTGAGACCGGGCCACAGCTGCGCCAGGCGGCCCAGTTCCAGTTGCAGTCGACCATCCAGCGTCTGTGCCCAGGTGCCGTTGCCCTGTACGCGGTTATCGCCCATGCGCAGGTCGATGACCGGCAGATCCCAGCGCTCGCCCTCGCCGTTGGCTTGCAGCTGCAGACGGGTATTCTGACCGCGCAGGCGCCCGGCGAGGTCGAGGCTCGCCTCGGCCTGCAGCTGCTCGTCACGCAAGGCGCCCTGGCTCTTCAGCGAACCGCCGAGATTGCCCGGCAGTTCGGCCAGCCAGTACGCCGGATCGAGCTCGCTCAGCGTCACGTCGGTTTTCCAGTCGATGCCCGCGGCGAAGCCGACGCTCAACGAACCCGTCGCACTGCCCTGCCCGGCTTGCAGCTGCAGTTGCGGCAGATGCACCGCTGCGAGATTGCCGCTGACCGGGCTGTTCAGTGTGAAATCCCCGGCCGGGCCAGTCATGGCCGATTCGAAATTGCCGAGATAGCTGCCGTCGTCGTACTGAATCTGCGCCTTGAGCTCGCGCAGCGTCACCGGCGGCTCTTCGATCGCCGGGTAGAGCCGGCGCCAGGGAAAATCGCGCCAGAGCAGATCGGCATTCGCGGTCAGGCCGTCCTGCCAGTCGACATCGCCACTCAGCCGCACATCGCGCTGCTGCCCCGCATCCAGCTCGAGCATCTCGATCTGCGCTCCGCTCGGACTGACGACGCCTTCCAGCGCCAGGCGCACTGCGCCGCCCTCGCCCGGCAGTTCAGTGGTACCGAGCAGCCGGTAGCCGTCCTGCAGGTTGCCGCTCGCTGTCAGCTCCAGATCGTTCAGGCGCAGGGTGTCCGGCAGATCGGGCAGCGGCTTGAACCCGTCGGCGTTCAGCCGGAGCGTCGCCGGCAATTGCTCATCGAGGGCCCGCAGCTGCCCGCTGAGGGTGCCGTCAAGATAGCCCTGGCTTTGCACCTGCACCTGCAGCTGCTCGCGCAGGGCGCCATCCACGGCGATCATCAGCGCCCACGGCTGCTCGTCCGGCGACTGCAACGCAGCCTGCCCGTCCAGCGTCAACGGCCAATCGCCGCTGGGCTGCAGCCGGCCAGTCACTGACAGGTCCACATCCGCCCTGCGCAGGTCGAGGCGCTGGATATCCAGGCCATCCGCACGCCAATTTGCCTGCAGAGACAGGTTTCGCACCTGCTCGCTTTCATTGAGCGTCACCCGGTCGATTTCGATGCGTTCGACTTGCAGCGCCAGCGGCAGATCGAGCTCAGGCAAGCTGAAGGGCTCCGCCGCCGGGTCAGGCTCGCGGGGCGGGAAGCTGAGAACGATGTCGCCGGTGACCAACTCGTCGATGCACAGCGTGCGCTTTAGCAGGCACGCCGGTGACCAGGCAAGACGGGGCTGTTGCACTTCGACACGACTGCCGTCCTGCTCCCAGATCAGCCGCTCGGCCTGCCAGCGCTGGCCGAGTCGGCCCTCGAACGCTTCGACCGTCAGCCCCGGCACCTGCCCCAGCAGCCAGCGGCTGCCGCTGGCGGTGCCGAGCAGCACGGCGGTGACGATGAGCACGAGCAGTATCAGCCCAAGCAGCGTCCAGCCAAGCCCACGCAGTAGCCGCATCACAGCTCCGGCCCCATGGAGAAATGCAGGCGGACGCCACCGTCGCCGTCCAGCGGATGAGCGACATCGACGCGAATCGGGCCAACCGGCGATACCCAACGCACACCAACGCCAACGGCACTTTTCAGCGTGGGAATTTCCAGCGAGTTGAAGGCGTTGCCCTGATCAACGAAGGTCGCGACACGCCATTTCTCGGCGATCGAATACTGATACTCGGCGCTGACCGCGAACTGATAGCGGCCGCCGATCTTGTCGCCATCGTAGTTGGTCGGTGACAGGCTCTGGTAATCGTAGCCACGCACGCTCTGATCACCACCGGCGAAATAGCGCAGCGACGGCGGCACGTTGACATATTCATCGGTCCAGTTGCCGCCAAGCTGCACTCGACCGAGAAAACGATGTCGCTGGGCCAGGGTGGTCAGCCCCCGCAGCTGCACGTTGGCGTGGACCAGGTCGGCGTCGGAAAGCACCCCGGCCTTCGCCGCGGCCACTTCGAACTGCAGGCGATAGCCGCGGCTCGGATCGATACGGTTGTCGCTACGCAGGTAGCTGTAGGCGGCGCCGGGCATGAGCAAGGTGCTGGTTCCGGAATCGTCCCCGAGGCGATATTCCTCGTGCTGCCACTTCAGCGACAGCACGCGCAACCAGCCGCTGGGCAGCTGGCTGTGCCATTCCGGCCCGACCTTGAGCAGGCGGCTGAGGCTGTCGGTGCCGGCGATCTCTTCATACTGGTAGCCGCCGACGAAGCGCAGCTTGTCGGTCAGTGGCGGGTCCAGCGGGATGTCGTACCAGAACCCGACGTTCTGCCGCGGCGCCGACAGTTCCGCCTCGGCCCCGTAGCTATGGCCTTGCGGGTTGACCCAGTGGCGCGTCCAGTCCAGCCGGACCCGCGGGCCGACGTCGGTGGAATAACCAAGGCCGAAGCCAAAGGTGCGCGGCTTGCGCGTGGTGAGCGCGACCGAAACCGGGATGCGCTGCTGGTTGGCGCCGCTCGGGTTGGCATCGACGCGCACGCCCTCGAAATAGCCGCTCGACTGCAGCGCCTGGCTGAGTTCGGCGATCAGTTCGGAGTCGTACGGGGTATCCGTCTCGAACGGCACCATGCGCGCGAGCAGGTCGTCATCGAATGGCGAATCCCCCTCGAAGCGCACGTCGCCCAGGCGGTAGCGCGGCCCGCTGTCGAATACCAGCTCGACGTCGGCGACGTTCTCCCGCGGATCGACGGCCAGCCGCTGCTGGGTGAAGCGGCCATCGAAATAGCCGAAGCGCGAGGCCTGGTTGAGAAACTGCTGCTTCACCTCTTCGTACCGTCCGTGGTTCAGCACATCGCCCTGACGCAGGGTGCGTTCGGCGACGCGAAAGCCGGAGAACTCAGCGGCAGGCCCGTCCAGCCGGACGGTGATGTTGCGCAGCTTCACCGGCTCACCGGTTCGCACACGCAACACCAGCGCCGGTTCCTCGCCCTCACGCACATCGGTGCGGATGCGGCTGCGGTAGTAACCCAGCGCTTGCAACGCCTTTTCCGCCTGACTCTGCGCGACCCGGCTGTAGCGCAGCAGCTCGCGCGCGTCACGGTCGCCCAGGTCGCCAATGTAGTTCTCGATATTTTCCCGGAGCGCCCGGTTCTCGGGCTCGATGCGAACGTCGAGTTCAGCGGCGCTGGCATGGATGCCGCTCAACATCACGAGTGCGGCTACCAGCGGGCCGATTCGGTTCGATTTGCACATGGCCAGCGATGCTAGCACGTGTTTCCGAGCAAGCCCGAACGTGCGGGCTAGACAGTGTGTAAGGCGATCTTGCGGTGGGGCGGGCATCGGCTGACATCGCGTGGCTTCAGACCAGTCAGACTGGCCCGCCCGGATAAAATTCGGCCACACCTAACGCGCCGCTTCCATCCGCCTGGGCGCCGGATGAAAGAAGATGTGTTCGACCACCGGGCCGACGGCGATCTGGCCGATCTCCTCGTAGCCCTGCCGCTGGTAGAAATTCAGGTAGCGTGGGTTGCCGGTATCGATCACCAGCCCCTGGGAAGTTTCATCCTCGGCGCACCACTCGTGCACCGCCTGCAATAGCTGCTCACCATATTGCTGCCCCTGAAACTGCGGATGCACACCGAGCAACGGCAGCAGATGTACCGCGCCGGTCGGCAGACACGCCAGTACCGCCGCGTGGTAGTCCAGATAGCGCCTGGTGCAGCGGAACCCGGCGGTCAGCAGCATGCGCGCGCGCCAGGCCCAGCTTTCGGTGACATCCAGCCGCCGTTGCGGCGGCGCGATCAGCGCGACGGCTATCAGGCGGTCGTCCAGCAACAGCCCGAGTGCTGGTTGCTGCTGCAGGAAATGCTGGTTTACCAGCTCCCGCACAGTCGCGCGCACGCGCTGCTGATAGCCGGGCCGGTCCGCCTCGAACAGGTAGGCAAAGGTCGGTTCGTGACGGTACGCGTGATACAGCAGCGAACGGGTTTCGCGGTCATAACCACTATCGAGCGTGCGAACCTCGGCAGACATCGGCATGGCAACTCTCGGCTTTTTCCAGAGGGATGCTTGCAACTTAGCAGCGCTTCGCCCGCCCCGCCACGCCGCCGGAGCACCTGCCGTTCACGCTGCTCCAAAGACAATGCCGTTGCTGTCTGTTTCAGCGCGAAACTTGGTATGCACGGCGCCGCGGCTCTAGAATCGGCATTCTTTGCCCACGACAGATCGGCATCGGCAGCGCCGCGCCGGGTGTCCTTCCCCCTTGAGCCTCAGCCAGCCTTCACGGAATCCCATGAAAATCGTTTCCTTCAATATCAATGGATTACGCGCAAGACCTCACCAGCTTTCTGCGATCATTGAAAAGCATCAGCCGGACGTCATCGGCCTTCAGGAAACCAAGGTTTCTGACGAACAGTTTCCCCAGGCGGAGATCGAGGCGCTCGGCTACCACGTCCACTATCACGGGCAGAAAGGCCACTACGGCGTCGCCCTGCTCTCGCGCCAGGCACCACTGGAGATCCACAAGGGCTTTCCCAGCGATGGCGAGGAGTCGCAGAAGCGCTTCATCTGGGGCCGCTTCGCCGATGCCGGTGGCCAGCAGGTAACCGTGATGAACGGCTACTTCCCCCAGGGCGAAAGCCGCGCCCATCCGGTGAAGTTTCCCGCCAAGACCAAGTTCTACGCTGACCTGCAGGCGTTGCTCGAACAGCAGTTCCGCCCCGAGGAATCGCTCGCGCTGATGGGCGACTTCAATATCTCCCCGCAGGACTGCGACATCGGCATCGGCGAAGTGAACGCCAAGCGCTGGCTGCGCACCGGCAAATGCAGCTTCCTCCCCGAGGAGCGCGAGTGGCTCGAGCGCCTGAAGGGCTGGGGACTGCAGGACAGCTTCCGCACCCTCAACCCGGAAGTGGTCGATCGCTTCAGCTGGTTCGACTATCGCAGCCGCGGTTTCGAGGACGACCCGCGCCGCGGCCTGCGCATCGACTACATCCTGACCACCGCAGCGCTGCACCAACGCGTGATCGAGTGCGGCGTCGACTACGACATCCGCGCGATGGAGAAACCTTCCGACCACTGCCCGGTGTGGATCGAGCTGCGCTGACGACCGCTGCGCAATTCCGGCAGCGCCGCCCGCGCTGTCATTTATTGGTAACCGAACCGTCTTAATCTCGCGACCTTCTACAAGGAGGTCGCGAGATGACGCCACGTGTGTTTGGACGGTTCTGGAATCGGGCACTGCCCCTGCTGCTGGTCACGCTGGGCAGCGCCTCCAGCGAAAGTTTCGCCGCCCCACCCACCCCGCCAGACGGATCGGCCGTACTGCGCATTCACGGCTCCAACACCGTGGGTGCCAAGCTGGCACCGATGCTGGTGGCGGGCCTGTTCGAGGCCAAGAGCCTGCAGTCGGTCCGCATCGCCCCGGCCGGCAAGGAAAACGAGCAGCGCATCACTGCCCTCGACGAGCGCGGTCGGACTGTGCAGGCACTGGTCGCCGCGCATGGCACCGGTACCGGATTCGCTGGGCTAAAAGACGGTACTGCCGATCTCGCCGCTGCTTCGCGTTCGATCAAACAGAGCGAAGCGCAGAGCCTCTCCGCCCTGGGCGACATGCGCAGCGCCGAGAGCGAACAGGTCATCGCTATCGATGGCCTGGCGGTGATCGTCCACCCCGATAACCCGGTGCAGTCCCTCAGCGTGGAGCAGGTGGCGCACCTGTTCGCCGGGCAGATCGCCAACTGGCGGGAGCTGGGCGGCGCGGACGTTGCCGTCGAGCTGCACGCGCGTGATGACCAGTCCGGCACCTACGACACCTTCAAGGAGCTGGTGCTGAACAGTCAGGGGCAGGCACTGGCCACCAGCGCCGTGCGCTATGAATCCAACGACGCCCTGTCCCAGGCGGTCAGCCGCCGTAGCGGCGCCATCGGCTTCGTCGGTCTCGCCTCCGTCGGCAAGTCGAAAGCGCTGGCAATCACCGACGGCGATTCCCAGCCCATGCCGCCGAGCCAGGCGCTGGTCGCCACCGAGGACTACCCGCTGTCGCGCCGGCTGTTCCTCTACGCCGATCCCCAGAAGCAGTCCGCATGGACCCGCGAGTTCCTGAGCTTCGTGCACAGCCCGGAAGGACAGGCCATCGTCGAGAAATCCGGTTACGTGGCCCAGGCCATCGCGCCGATCAGGCTGCCGCTACAGACGACGATGCCCGAGGCCTATCAGCAGCTGGCCAAGGAGGCACAGCGACTGACCGTTAACTTCCGCTTCGCCGAAGGCAGCGCGCAACTGGACAACAAGGCCCAACGCGATGTGCAGCGTTTGATCGACTATCTCAACAGCCACGACAAGCAGATGAACGCTGCGGTGCTGGTCGGCTTCGGCGACGCCCGCAACGATCCCGCGCGGACTGCATTGCTGTCCAAACTGCGCGCCATGGCGGTGCGTCGCGAACTGGCGCGTGGTGGCATCCTTGTAAAGGAAATCAATGGCTTGGGCGATCAACTTCCAGTGGCATCTAACAGCGAAGCTGGCCGCATCAAGAATCGCCGCGTCGAAGTCTGGGTGTACTGAAACGAGTGCAAGATCGTATCGGCCGCCAGCCGCGGGCGTACTGTCCCGGTGCAGGCGGCGGGTTTAAGCTCGGGCGATTTCCGCCAGCAGGAATCGTCCATGTACCTCGTCTGTGGTGAAGCGCTTTTCGATGTGTTCGCGGCCTCGACCGACAGCCGCAGTCGCCTGCATCTCGAAGCCGTTGCAGGTGGCTCGCCGTTCAACGTTGCCGTCGGGCTGGCCCGGTTGGGCGCGCAGGCCGCGCTGCTCGGTGGGCTCTCCCGCGATCATTTCGGTCAGCGCCTGCTAGAGCTGCTGCAGGAAGAAGGCGTTGCCACCGAGCATCTCGCCATCTTCGATGCGCCGACCACCCTGGCGATGGTCGCCATCGGCGCCGATGGCAGTCCGGTCTACACCTTTCGCGGCGAAGGCTGTGCCGATCGCCTGTTGCATACCGAACAGCTGCAGCCGCTGCCTGCTGGCATTCGCGGCATCCATTTCGGTTCCTATTCGCTGGTGACGCCGCCGATTGCCGATACGCTGCTGGCCTTGCTACATCGCGAGCATGCCCAGCGCCTGATTTCACTCGATCCGAACATTCGCCTCAACGTCGAGCCCAACCTCGAACGCTGGCGCGAGCGGGTCGAGGCATTCGCCGAACGCGCACATCTGATCAAGGTCAGCGACGAGGACATGGCCCTGCTCTATCCGGGCGTTGCGCCAGCGAGTATCGCCCAGCGCTGGCTGGACCATCACGCAGAGCTGGTGGTGCTAACCCGCGGTGCCGACGGCGCACAGCTCTTCAGCCGCAAGCACGGCCAGCTGCATGTGGCCGCGCATGCGGTGACGGTGCGTGACACCGTGGGAGCCGGCGACACCTTCCAGGCCGCGTTGCTCGCCTACCTGGCCGAACAGCAGCTTGACTCGCCGCACGGGCTCGCACAGATGGGACCTGCGCAACTGCAGGCCATGCTCGCCTTCGCCAGCAGCGCTGCCGCCATCACCTGTTCCCGGCGTGGTCCGGACCTGCCCTACCGATACGAAATTGTCTGACCGGTTTGGCCGTTGCGCCCTCAGCAGCTATAACCCTTCGTGGCCTTTCACGACAACGGACCCTGCATGAGAGCGTTGAAGATTACCGACCCGTCCTACGAGCTGATGGACGACCACCACGGCAACTCGCTGATCTATCGCGAGCACGGGTTCCCCTGCCCGCTGGTGCGCTGGCACAACCACAAGGAGTACGAGCTGCATCTGATCGTCGCCAGCTCCGGCAAGGTGTTCGTCGGCGACTACGTAGGTAATTTCGGCCCGGACAGCCTGTTCCTCACCGGCCCGCACCTGCCGCACAACTGGATCAGCCAGGTCGAGGACGGCGAGGTCGTGGCCAAACGCGACATGCTGGTCAACTTCACGGACGAGATGCTCGAAGCGGGCCACGCTGTCTTCTCCGAGCTGCGGACCTTCACGCCGATGCTCGAGCGCTCGCGCTACGGCATCGAGTTTCGCTGTCCGCAGACCATCGCCCAGGCACGCCAGCTGATGCAGCAGATCGCCGACAGCCGCGGCGCCACCCGCCTCGGCTATTTCCTGATCATGCTCGAGCTGCTTGCCAGGTGCGACGACTACCAGCTGCTCTCCGGCGCCACTTCGGCACAGTTGAGCGACGAGCAGCAGGCCGACCGGACCAACATGGCGGTCAACTACATCTTCGAACACTACATGCGCGAGCTGCCGCTGGAGGAAGTCGCCAGCCATCTCGGCATGAAACCCACCTACTTCTCGCGCTTCTTCAAGCGCGCCACCGGGCGCTGCTACGTCGAGTTCGTCAACAGCCTGCGCATCAGCAAATCCTGCGAACTGCTGCTCGATCAAGACAAGCCGGTCACGGATGTCTGCTTCGAATCGGGTTTCAACAACCTGTCCAATTTCAATCGCCGCTTCCAGCAGCTCAAGGGCATGACCCCATCGTGCTATCGACGCCTGGTCAAACAACGCCTGACCGAGCAGAACCTGGCCAGCTGATACGCTTCCGGCCGGCCGGCACCAGCGCCCTCTTCCTCGCCCGCTGCTCTACTCGCGTCGTTATGATCGTGGCAAAGCCTCGTTCTTGAGCCCCTGCGACAGGTCTGGACGGTGCCGCTGCGGGCAGCCCACTGCGGTCAAGCGAGTGCAAAAAAGTATCGAAGCGAGTGCAGTCACGGCTTTGTCGCGCGGCCACTGCCGGCGTTGTAATGCCTGCCAGACGCTCGTAGCGCAGTACGCGGGTAACAACAAAAACAATAAGTGCTTCCAGGCCCTGATCTGGAAGAGGAGTCCACGAATGAAAGCATTCAACTTGCTGCTCGGTACCGCCTGCATGGCCTCGATTGCGCTGGCCCAGGCCGCCGAAACGCTCACCGTTGCCACCGTCAACAACGCGGACATGATCCGCATGCAGCGCCTATCCAAGACCTTCGAAAAGCAGAATCCCGACATCAAGCTCAACTGGGTGGTGCTCGAAGAGAACGTGCTGCGCCAACGCCTGACCACTGACATCGCAACTGACGGCGGCCAGTTCGACGTGCTGACGATCGGCATGTACGAAGCCTCGCTCTGGGGCGATAAGGGTTGGCTGGCGCCGATGAAGGACCTTCCCGAAGACTACGATCTGGATGATGTCTTCCCTTCGGTACGTGAGGGCCTTTCGGTCGACGGGACGCTCTACGCCCTGCCGTTCTATGCCGAAAGCTCGATGACCTACTACCGTACCGACCTGTTCGAACAGGCCGGTCTGGACATGCCCGAGCACCCGACCTGGACTCAGATCGCCGAGTTTGCCGAAAAGCTGCACAAGCCTGGCGAGGACCAGTACGGCATCTGCCTGCGCGGCAAGGCCGGCTGGGGCGAGAACATGGCGCTGGTCACTACCGTCGCCAACGCCTTCGGCGCGCGCTGGTTCGACGAGAAGTGGCAACCCGAATTCGACGGTCCCGAATGGACCAAGGCCGCCAACTTCTACGTGGACCTGTTGAGCAAGTACGGTCCGCCAGGCGCTTCCAGCAATGGCTTCAACGAAAACCTGGCCCTGTTCAACAGCGGCAAGTGCGCCATGTGGGTCGACGCAACGGTCGCCGGTTCCTTCGTGACTGACGAATCACAAAGCAAGGTCGCCGACAAGGTCGGTTTCACCTTCGCCCCGCAGGAGGAGACCGACAAGGGTTCGGCCTGGCTGTACTCCTGGGCACTGGCGATCCCCACCAGCTCGCAGCAGCAGGACGCAGCCAAGCTGTTCACTGCCTGGGCGACCTCCAAGGACTACGCCAAGCTCGTTGCCGAAACCGATGGCGTGACCAACGTGCCACCGGGCACGCGCGAGTCCACCTACAACGAGCAGTACATGGCCGCAGCGCCGTTCGCCAAGATCACCCTGGAGTCGTTGAAGCAGGCTGATCCCGCTTCGCCTTCCGCCAAGCCTGTGCCCTATGTCGGCATCCAGCTGGTCACCATTCCGGAGTTCCAGGCCATCGGTACCCAGGTCGGCAAGATGTTCTCCGCGGCGCTAACCGGGCAGATGCCGGTCGAGCAGATGCTCACGGCTGTGCAGCAGTCGACCACGCGCGAGATGAAGCGCGCCGGCTATCCCAAGTAAGCATCCAAAGTAGGCAATGTCCCTTCCTAATCGAAGGTGAACACCGGACAGGGCTCGCTCGAGCCCTCATGGCCTTCTTTCAGCCGGAGCACCCCCATGGCCACCTCATCCGCAGCCTTGCCCAAGGCACCTGTCACCGAAACGGCAAGCGAGCCGAGCGAACGCAAGCCACGCCGCTTCGGCCCCAGCTGGTTTCTCGTCAGCCCGTCCGTTGCGCTGTTGCTGCTGTGGATGCTGGTTCCGCTGTCGATGACTGTCTACTTCTCGGTGATTCGCTACAACCTGCTCTACCCCGGTGAGAACGATTTCGTCGGGCTGGAGAACTTCCATTACTTCCTGACCGATGCCGGCTTTATGCCCGGCATGGTCAACACCCTGATCCTGGTCGGCAGCGTGCTGCTGATCAGCGTAGTGCTTGGCGTGCTGATCTCGGCATTGCTCGAGGCGGCAGACTTCGCCGGGCGTGGCATCGTTCGCGTCATGCTCATTTCGCCGTTCTTCATCATGCCCACCGTGAGCGCGCTGGTCTGGAAGAACCTCATCTACCATCCGGTCTCGGGCATTCTCGCGGCGGTGTGGAAGTTCTTCGGCGCGCAGCCGGTGGACTGGCTTGCACAGCACCCGCTGGCGTCCATCGTGATCATCGTGTCCTGGCAGTGGCTGCCCTTCGCGATCCTCATTCTGATGACCGCCATGCAGTCCCTGGATCAGGAGCAGAAGGAAGCCGCCCGCCTCGATGGTGCCGGCCCCATCGCGATCTTCTGGCATCTGACCTTGCCCCACCTGGCCCGGCCCATCGCTGTGGTGGTGATGATCGAAACCATATTCCTGCTTTCGGTATTCGCCGAGATCTTCACCACCACCAGCGGTGGTCCCGGCTACGCATCCACCAACCTCGCCTACCTGATCTACAACCAGGCGCTGCTGCAGTTCGATGTCGGCATGGCCTCGGCCGGCGGCTTGATTGCGGTGGTGATCGCCAACATCGCGGCGATCATCCTGGTGCGGATGCTCGGCAAGAATCTCACCGAAAAATATTGAGGACAGACCGATGCTGACGCTCAAACAAAGTCGCCGCCTCAACACCCTGGTGGTCGGGCTGTTCGCCTGGGCCGTGGCGCTGCTGCTGTTCTTCCCGATCTTCTGGATGCTGCTCACCAGCCAGAAGACCGAGATCGACGCCTTCGCCACGCCGCCGCAGTTCATCTTCACGCCCACGCTGGAAAACTACCTGCACATCCAAGACCGCAGCGGCTATTTCAAGTACGCGTGGAATTCGGTGACCATTTCCTTCGGCGCGACCGCCCTGGGCATGCTGATCGCCATTCCCGCCGCGTACTCGATGGCATTCTACGAGACCAAGCGCACCAAGGGCACGCTGCTCTGGATGCTCTCGACCAAGATGCTGCCGCCGGTGGGCGTGCTGGTGCCGATCTATCTCTTGGCCAAGCAGTTCGGCCTGCTCGATAGCCGCGCTGTGCTGATCATCATCTACACGCTGATCAACCTGCCGATCCTGGTGTGGATGATCTACACCTACTTCAAGGACATCCCGCGCGACATCCTCGAAGCGGCGCGCATGGACGGCGCCACGCTGATGCAGGAAATGGTTCGCGTGCTTCTGCCGATCAGTAAGGGCGGGCTCGCTTCGACCATGCTGCTGTCGCTGATCCTGTGCTGGAACGAAGCCTTCTGGTCATTGAACCTGACGTCCTCCAATGCAGCCCCGCTGACCGCGCTGATCGCCTCCTACTCCAGTCCCGAAGGCCTGTTCTGGGCCAAGCTCTCGGCCGTCTCCACCCTCGCCTGCGCCCCCATCCTGATCTTCGGCTGGATCAGCCAGAAGCAGCTGGTGCGCGGCCTGTCGTTCGGCGCCGTGAAATGAGCGCCGCCTGACAACCAAGTACAACTGAGGATTCGAACATGGCAGACCTGAAGATCCACAACCTGAAGAAAGGCTTCGACGGCAACGACATCATCAAGGGCATAGACCTCGACATCCGCGACCGCGAATTCGTGGTCTTCGTCGGGCCCTCCGGCTGTGGCAAGTCCACTCTGCTGCGCCTGATCGCCGGGCTCGAGGAGGTCAGCAGCGGGCGGATCGAACTGGACGGGCGCGACATCACCGATGTCAGCCCGGCCAAGCGCGACCTGGCCATGGTGTTCCAGACCTACGCGCTGTATCCGCACATGACGGTGCGCAAGAACATGTCGTTCGCCCTGGATCTCGCCGGGGCGGACAAGCAGGAGGTGGCGCGCAAGATCGAAGCCGCCGCGCGCACCCTGGAGCTGGAACCGCTGCTCGAACGCAAGCCGCGACAACTGTCCGGCGGCCAGCGCCAGCGCGTCGCCATTGGCCGCGCCATCGTGCGCAACCCCAAGGTCTTCCTGTTCGACGAGCCCCTGTCGAACCTCGATGCCGCGCTGCGCGTGCAGATGCGTCTGGAGCTGTCGCGCCTGCACCAGGAACTGCAGGCGACGATGATCTACGTGACCCATGACCAGGTCGAGGCCATGACCCTCGCCGACAAGGTGGTCGTGCTCAACGGCGGGCGAATCGAGCAGGTCGGCTCGCCCATGGAGCTTTATCACCAGCCGGCCAACCTCTTCGTCGCCGGCTTTCTCGGCACACCGAAGATGGGCTTTCTCAAGGGCCGCGCAAGCCGTGTCGAAGCCAGCGGCTGCGAAGTCGAGCTCGACGCCGGTTGCCGTCTGTTCCTGCCGGTGAGCGGCGCCACGCTGAAGACCGGCGATCCGGTCACCCTCGGCATCCGCCCGGAACACCTCAACCGTGGCAGCGAAGGCAACTGCCAGTTGACCGTGAAGGCCGACGTCAGCGAGCGGCTGGGCAGCGACACCTACTGCCACGTGGTCACCGGCAACAGCGAGCAGCTGACCATGCGCATCCGCGGCGACTTCACCCCGCGCTATGGCGAGTCGCTGTCGCTGACATTGGAAGCCGACCATTGCCACCTCTTCGACAGCAATGGCGTTGCAGTCGGCCAGTCGCTACAGCAGGCGGCCTGACCGACCCATAGCCACCCGATCCCTGACTTACCGGCAGATCGCTGCGCCCGCAATGGCAGCGATCCGGCCCCGGCTTTTCCACATTCAAGCCCAGCGAGGCCCGAGATGAAGTTGAACGAAGCGAATCTGCCACAGCTGCCGGGCCCTATCGCGCGCCCCGACTACCACCTGGCAGAGATCACCACCGGCATCGCCCACATCGGCGTGGGCGGTTTTCACCGCGCCCACCAGGCGGCCTACACCGATGCACTGATGAACACCGGCGAGGGGCTGGAGTGGGGCATCTGCGGCATCGGCACACGCGCCGAGGAGCGCGCGATGCGCGATGCACTGGCCGCGCAGGACTACCTCTACACCCTGGTCAAGCTCGACGACCGGCCTGACACCGAGGTCAGGGTGATCGGCAGCATTCGCGACATGCTGCTGGTGGGCGAGGATGGTTCCGAGGCGGTGGTTGCCCGCCTGGCCGATCCGGCGATTCGCATCGTCTCGCTGACCATCACCGAGGGCGGCTATTGCCTGGACGACAGCACCGGCCAATTCAATGCGCAACTGCCGCAAATCCAACATGACCTGCAGCACCCGCGCAGCCCGGTTAGCGTGTTTGGCCTGCTCTGCGCGGCCCTGGCCAAGCGCCGCGGCGGCGGCGTCGGGCCCTTCACGGTGATGTCCTGCGACAACCTCCCCCACAACGGCGACGTAACCCGCAAGGCTACGCTGGCCTTCGCCAGCCTGGTCGACCCCGACCTAGCCGGCTGGATCGAGCGCAACGTCAGCTTCCCCAACGCCATGGTCGACCGCATCACGCCCATGACCAGCGCGGCCCATCGCCAGGACCTGGAGCGTCAGCACGGCCTCGATGACGCCTGGCCGGTGGTCTGCGAACCCTTCGTGCAATGGGTACTGGAAGACCGCTTCGTCGCCGGCCGTCCGGCCTGGGAAAAGGTCGGCGTGCAGTTCACCAACGACGTTTCGCCCTACGAGGAGATGAAGATCAAGCTGCTCAACGGCAGCCACCTCGCGCTGACCTACCTCGGCTTCCTGCGCGGTTATCGCTTCGTCCACGAAACCATGGCCGATCCGCTGTTCGTCGAGTACATCCGACGCTACATGGACGAGGACGTCACCCCACAACTGGCTCCCGTGCCCGGCATCGATCTCGCTCGCTACAAGCAGACGCTGATCGAGCGCTTCTCCAACCGTGCCATCGCCGATCAGCTGGAACGGGTGTGCTCCGATGGCTCGTCGAAGTTTCCCAAGTTCAGCGTGCCGACCATCGACCGCCTGATCGCCGATAACGCTGGCCTGGACCGGGCCGCCTTGGTGGTCGCCGCCTGGGCGCTGTATCTGCGGGGCGTCGATGAAAACGGCGAGCAGTACCGCATCCCCGATCCGCGCGCAGATTTCTGCCAGTCTCTCGTCGAGGAAGACGACGGCCTCGCCGAACGCCTGCTCGGGCGCGAGGAGATCTTCGGCACGCAGATTCCGCGCTCACTCGCCTTTCGCAAAGCCTTCGAGCGCAACCTGCTGCGGCTGCGCACGCTGGGGGTCAGCGGCACCCTTGATCTATTGCTGACGCAGTGACGGGGTACGGCATGTTTCTCGGGATCGATTGCGGCACCCAGGGCACCAAGGCGCTGTTGCTCGACGCCAGCAACGGGCGCGTGCTCGGCCAGGGCTCGGCCGGCCACGATCTTATCAGCGGGCCCAATGGCCGGCGCGAGCAGGACACCGAGCAGTGGACCGCCGCCTTCGCCAGTGCTACCGCCGCGGCACTGGCCGAGGCCGGAGTCGACGGCGGGGCCGTGCTGGGCATTGGTGTCTCCGGGCAGCAGCATGGCCTGGTCACGCTCGATGCCGCGGGCCGCGTGTTGCGCCCGGCCAAGCTCTGGTGCGACACGGAGTCGGCTACGGAGAATCAGCGCCTGCTCGACTGGCTGGGCGGTGAACAGGGTTCGCTGCAGCGCCTCGGTATCGTCATCGCACCGGGCTACACGGTGTCCAAGCTGCTGTGGATGAAGGAGCAGCATCCCGCGCTGTTCGCACGCATCGCCCATATCCTGCTGCCCCACGACTACCTCAACTACTGGCTGACCGGACGGTGCGCGAGCGAATACGGCGATGCCTCCGGCACCGGCTATTTCGACGTGCGCGCGCGGCAATGGGCACCCGAGATCCTGCGCCATATCGATGCCGAGGGTCGTCTGGAGGCCGCGCTGCCCGAGCTGATCGAACCCCATCAGCCGGTCGGCCGGCTACGCCCCGAACTTGCCGTCCGGCTGGGCCTGAACTCCCAGGCCATCGTGGCGAGCGGCGGTGGCGACAACATGATGGGCGCCATCGGCACCGACAACATCCGCCCCGGCGCGATCACCATGAGCCTGGGAACCTCCGGCACACTCTACGCGTTCTCCGGGGAACCTCGGATCAGTCCGCAGCCATCAGTTGCGACGTTCTGCTCGTCCAGCGGGGGCTGGCTGCCGCTGATATGCACCATGAACCTGACCAACGCCAACGTGGCGATACGCGAACTGCTGGAGCTGGACCTCGATGCGTTCAACGCGCTGGTGGCGCAGGCGCCGATCGGTTGCGAAGGCGTCACGATGCTGCCGTTTCTCAACGGCGAGCGCGTCCCCGCCCTGCCCCAGGCCAGCGCCAGCCTGCACGGCCTGACCGCCGACAACCTGAGCCGCGCCAACCTCTGCCGCGCCGTGCTCGAAGGCGTGACCTTCGGCCTGCGCTATGGGCTGGATCTGCTACGCGAAAACGGCATTCGCAGCGAAAGAATCCAGCTGATCGGCGGCGGCGCAAAGAACCCGCTTTGGCGGCAGATCGTCGCCGACATGATGGCCACGCCGGTGGTCTGCACCCGCCACAGCGAAGCCGCGGCGCTGGGTGGCGCGATCCAGGCGGCGTGGTGCCATGCCAGACAGCGCGATCCCGCGGCGAGCCTCGCCGAGCTGTGCCAGCGCTGTGTCAGCCTCGACGAGACCACGGCCGTCGCGCCTGACGCCGCCGCGGTTCTGGCCTACGAGCAGGCCTATCGGCGTTATCGGCAACTGGTAGCCAGCATCTACGGTCAGCAGACAGCACCGGACCTGACGCCGGTCACCTCTTGATGCGCAGCGCTCGGTCGGCAGGCAAATAGCTCATAAAAAAGGCAAAGCCACGGCGTGTGGCTTTGCCTTTGGTCCTGCGCCTGGGACGACGCCTCAGCGGCTGCGCAGCGCCTCGCGCGGCACGTACTTGCCCAGCTCGTGACGGGCGATGGCCACCCGATGCACCTCGTCCGGGCCATCGGCCAGGCGCAGCGTGCGCTGCATCGCCCACCAGTGCGCCAGCGGGAAGTCCTCGGAAACACCGGCGCCGCCGTGAATCTGGATGGCGCGATCGATGACCTTCAACGCAACATTGGGTGCGACCACCTTGATCTGGGCGATCTCGCTGGCGGCAATCTTGTTGCCTACGGTATCCATCATGTACGCCGCGTTCAGCGTCAGCAGGCGCGCCATGTTGATCTCGATGCGGCACTCGGCGATGTAATCGAAGTTGGCACCCAGCCGGGCCAGCGGCTTGCCGAAGGCGGTGCGGCTGACGGCGCGTTCGCACATCAGCTTCAGTGCACGTTCAGCAACGCCGATAGAGCGCATGCAGTGGTGGATGCGGCCTGGGCCAAGACGGCCCTGGGCGATCTCGAAGCCGCGCCCTTCACCGAGAATGACGTTCTCGTAGGGCACTCGCACGTTCTCCAGCAGCACCTCAGCGTGGCCATGCGGGGCATCGTCGTAGCCGAACACCGGCAGCGGGCGCAGCACCTTGACGCCGGGGGTGTCCATCGGCACCAGGATCATCGAGTGCTGGGCATGGCGCGGCGCGTCCGGGTTGGTCAGGCCCATGAAGATCATGATCTTGCAGCGCGGGTCGCAGGCACCGGAGGTCCACCACTTGCGACCGTTGATGACCCACTCGTCGCCCTCGCGCACCGCGCGGGCTTCCATGTTGGTGGCGTCGGACGAAGCCACGCCCGGCTCGGTCATGCCGAAGGCCGAACGGATTTCGCCGCGCAGCAACGGTTCCAGCCACTCGCGCTTCTGCGCCTCGCTGCCGTAGCGCACCAGCACTTCCATGTTGCCGGTATCCGGCGCCGAGCAGTTGAACGCCTCCGGGCCAAGCCCCGAGCTACCCATGATTTCCGCCAGCGGCGCGTATTCGGTGTTGGTCAGGCCGGCGCCCAGTTCCGATTCCGGCAGAAACAGGTTCCACAGCCCTTCTGCCTTGGCCTTGGCCTTGAGCTCCTCGACGATAGCGGTCGGCTGCCAGCGGTCACCTTCGGCGACCTGCTGGTAGAACACCTTTTCGGCGGGATAGACGTGAGCATCCATGAACGCTTGCACGCGCTCTCTCAGCTCTTGAACCTTCGGGGAGTAGGCGAAATTCATGGGCGACAACCTTCTGGCAGGTAATGTTTTGTAGTTTTGAATGCTAGAGGAGGCCTGGTGATTTATCTAAGCTATTTTCCTCGTGTATAAACATTCATCACCGATATATGATCGGCGAATTCCGATACACGCCGGAGAGCACAACAATGAACCTGAACAAGGTCGATCTGAATCTATTCATCGTCTTCGATGCCATCTACACCGAAGCGAACCTGACACGCGCCGGGCAGATCGTCGGCATCACCCAGCCCGCCGTTTCCAACGCCCTCGCCCGCCTGCGCGAAACCTTCAACGACCCGCTGTTCGTGCGCACCGCGCAGGGCATGGTGCCGACGCCAATGGCGCAGAACATCATCGGCCCGGTGCGCAATGCGCTGCAGCTGCTGCGGGTGTCGGTGCAGGAAAGCCGGACCTTCAGCCCGGCGCAGGCGAACAAGACCTTCCGCATCAGCATGACCGACCTCACCGAGGCGGTGATGCTGCCGCCGCTGTTCCAGCGCCTGCGCCGTCTGGCACCGAACGTGAAGATCGAGAGCATGCTGGCCAAGCGTCGCGAGACGACCAAGGAACTGGCTGCCGGCCGCCTGGATTTCGCCATGGATGCACCGCTCAATACCGACCCGCAGGTGCGCCACGTCAAGCTGCTGGAAGATCGCTACATCTGCGCCATGCGCCGTGGCCACCCGCTGGCCAAGGACAAGCTGACCCTGGAGCAGTACCTGTCGCTGTCGCACATCCATATTTCCAGCCGCCGCAGCGGGCTCGGTCTGGTGGATCTGGCGTTGGGCAAGATGGGTCTGCAGCGCAAGATCGCCCTGCGCTCACAGCACTACCTGATGGCGACCCAGGTGATCGACCAGACCGACATGGCTGTGACCGTTCCCGAGCGTTTCGCCCGCCGCCACAACCTGCATCAGGTCGATCTGCCGGTGGACATCATGCCGCTGGAAACCCACATCTACTGGCATGAAAGCACCGATCAGGACCCGGCCAACCGCTGGATGCGCGAGCAGATGATCGAGATCGCCCAGCAGGTCACCGCGCAGCAGGATCTTTGACGCGCTGGCGGGTGAAAGCCCGCCTCAGGCGCTGTCGCGCATCACCACTTCGAAACCCACATCGATACAACGCTCGGCAGGCTGCTGACCTCGCATCAGGCTCAGCAGCATCTGCGCCGCCAGCTCGCCGATCTCGCCACGCCGGGTGCGCACCGTGCTCAGCGCCGGATGCATCCAGGCCGCCGCCGGCAGGTCGTTGAAACCGGCAATCGCCAAACGCCCCGGCACGTCGAGCCCCAGCTGATGGGCGCGAAACAGCGCCCCCAGAGCCAGGTCGTCGTTGTTGAAGAACACTGCGTCGATTTCCGAATGCTGCGCCAGCAGCCGATCCAGCAGCTCCGCGCCAAGCCCAATGGACGACAGCTGCGGCGTCAGCAACTCCAGTGTTGGCTCATAGCGTCCGGCCTGGCGCATGGCCAGACGGTAGCCTTCGGCGCGTTGCAGGGTCCGAGGGTCGAGCTGCGCGGCGGCGAAGGCGACGTGACGGTAGCCACGCTCCAACAGCGTGCGGGTCATGGCGACGCCAGCTTCCAGTTGCGAGAAGCCGACGCAATAGTCATCCGGCCGCTCGCTCAGCTCCATCAGCGTAACCATCGGTGCGGTGTAGTTGGCCAGCACTGCACGGGCGGCATCGCTGCGCTCGAACCCGGTGATCAGCAAGCCGGCCGGCTGATGCGCCAGATAGGCACGCAGCAGCCGCTCGTCCTCTTCGGGCCGGTAGTGGCTGACGCCGATCATCATTTCGTAACCCGCCGGCATCAGCACGCGCTGGATAGCCTCGACGGTGTCGACGAACACTGCGTTGGACAGCGAAGGGATGATCACCGCCACCAGATTGGAACGCGAACTGGCCAGGCTGCGCGCCGCGGGATGCGGCACGTAGCCGAGCGCCTTGACCGCCTGCTCGATACGCTCACGCAATGCATCGGAAACGAGATCCGGTTGCGACAGCGCGCGCGATGCCGACATCAGCGAGCAGCCGGCACTGCGTGCGACATCCGAGAGGGTTACCCGCTCGGCAGAGCGGCGTCGGCGTGTGGTCATGCGCGTTCCATTGGTCGAAAGCGGCGGATTCTAGCAGCGGGCATTCTGGGGGCGCTTCCTAAAGTGCGGCCTTTTCCACTTCGGCCTGCACCTGATCGAACAGGTCCTGGCCGACCGCATCGATCACCGTCTGGATCGCCGGCTGCGCCTTCTCGCGCATGCGGTGGATCTCCTCGGGACTGACCTCGTTGATCTGCATGCCACGCTCCTTCAGCGCCGCCAACGCCTGACTGGCCTCGCGACGGGTGTCCTCGCGCTCGGCATCGCGGGCCTTTTCCGCAGCGTCCATGAGGATGCCCTGCTCAGTCGCGGACAGCCCGTCCCACCAGCGCTTGGACACCGTGACGATCCAGGGGCTGTAGACGTGATTGGTCACGCTCAGGTACTTCTGCACCTCATAGAACTTCGACGAGAGGATGGTGTTGTAGGGGTTTTCCTGGCCGTCGACCGCCTTGGTTTCCAGCGCGGTGAACAGCTCGGAGAACGGCAGCGGCACCGCATTGGCGCCCATGCGCTTGAAGGTGTCGATGAAAACCGGATTGGGCATCACGCGCAGCTTGATGCCCTCGAAGTCCTCGAGCTTCTCGATCGGCCGCGCACTGTTGGTCACGTTACGAAAACCGTTCTCCCAGTACACCAGCCCGACCAGGCCCTTCTCCTCGAGTTTGTCCATCACCTGCCTGCCTACCGGGCCGTCCAGTACCTGATCCGCCTGGCGCGGATCGGTGAACAGGAACGGCGTATCCCACACCGCCATCTCCTGGCTGATGCCGACCAGCGTCGCGGTCGAGCCGACCATCATCTCCTGCGCGCCGCCGATCAGCGCGTTCTGCATCTGGTCGTCCGAACCGAGGCTGGCGGAGGCGAAGGTGCGCACCTTCAGCTTGCCGCCGGAGGCCTTGGCCACTTCCTCAGCCAGCAGCTTGGCCGCCCTGCCCTGATTGCTGTCTTCGTTGAGGCCGTAACCGAAGCGGATCATGCGTGGGCGGATGTCGTCCGCCGCCTGCGCGTAACCGAGGCTGAGTGTGCTGCCGAGCACGGCGGCGGCCAGGGTGCTGATGAGAAGTCGTTTCATGTCGCGTTACCTTCTTGTTGTTGGACGTTGGGTTGTTGAGCGCTTGGTTGCACGACCGGCGTTACCGCAGCCAGGCCAGGGGTACGGTGATGATCGAGGGCACGGCGATAAGCAGCCCGACGATCACCAGATATATAAGGAAGAACGGCATGACACCGCGCACCAGGGTTTCCATGCGCAGCCGGCCGATGCCGCCGACCACGTTGAGCACCGTGCCCACCGGCGGCGTGATCAGCCCGATGGACCCGATCAGCACGAACATCACACCGAAGTACACCGGATCGATGCCGGCCTTGATCGCGATCGGCGCCAGCACCGGACCGAGGATCAGGATGGTCGGGGTCAGGTCCAGCACCATGCCGACGGCGATCATCAGCAGCATGATGGCGATCATCAGCAGTTTCGGGTCCTGCGCCAGCGGGCCGAGCATTGCAGCGATCTCGTCGGGCAGCTGCGCCAGGGTGATCATGTACGCCGACACCGTCGCGGCGGCGCAGAGGAACATCACCGAGGCCGTGGTGCGGCTGGCACGGGTCAGCACCTCGACCAGCCCGGCCCAGTTCAGCTCGCGGTACAGCAGGGTCGAAACGGCCAGGGCATAGACGGCGGCGACCACCGCCGCTTCGGTCGGGGTGAACAGGCCGCCACGCAGCCCGCCGACGATGATCACTGGCAGCATCAGCGCGGCAGCACCGTCGACCAGCACACGACGGCGCTCGGCGGCGCTGGCCTTTTCCTGTTTCGGTTCGTCGATCCGCCGGGCGATCAGCGTCCAGGCAACGATCAGGCCCATGCCCATGATCAGCCCCGGCACCATGCCGGCGAGAAACAGCTGGCTGATCGAAGTACCGGTGACCACGCCGTAGATCACGAACGGCATCGACGGCGGAATGATCGGCGCGATGATCCCGCCTGCCGCCACCAGGCCCGATGACGAACTCAGCGGGTAGCCGCGCTCGCGCATCATCGGCAGCAACAGCGTCGCCAGCGCGGCGGTATCGGCCAGGGCCGAGCCGGACATGCTGGCCAGCAGCACCGAAGCGGCAATCGCCACGTAACCCAGGCCGCCACGCTTGTGACCGAAATAGGCCTGCGCCATGGCGATGATGCGCCGCGAGATGCCGCCGGCATTCATCAGCTCGCCAGCAAGGATGAAGAACGGCACCGCCAGCAGCGGGAAGCTGTCAGCGCCGGCCTGAAGGTTCTGAGCCAACAGCTGCACGTCCCAGAAATCCAGGTACCACATCAGCACCGAGCCGGTGAGCAGCAGCGCGAAGGCGATGGGCATGCCAAGCGTCATGAAGCCCAGCAGCGATGAAAGGAAGACGACGACGGTCATACAAGGTCCTCGGTTGGGCAGTGCCCGTATTGTTCTGAATGCGGCGTCGCTTCAGTCCGCGGTGACATTCGCAGCGGCGGTGGCCGATGGCTGATCGCGCCGCCAGACATTGACCAGCTGCACCAGCGCCAGTACCGCCAGCGCGACCATGCTGGCGGCCACGGGCAACATCGCCAGGCCCAGCGGATAGCCGACTACCGGGCTGTTGATGGTCCAGCCGAACTGCATCTGATTCCAACCACCCCAGGCCGCCAGGCAGCTCGCAGCTGCCACCAGCAGCCAGCTGAGAGAGTCGACGACGCGGCGGAACAGCCGCGGGAAACGGTCGCGCAGCATGGAAAAGCTCATCAGCTCGCCGCGGCGCATGCTGGAAGCGACGCCGACGAACACCAGCCAGACGAACGCCAGCCGCGACAGCTCCTCGGCGCCGGTCCAACCGGTGCCGAAGGCGTAACGCAGCACCACGCTGGAAAACACCACGATGACCATGAAGGCCATCAGCGCGGCCATCAGCCAGTCGGTCAGACGGTCGAAGTGTTGCGCGACCGTGCCGCTGTAGATCGGCTCGTTGGTCAAAGGCGGCGCCGTGGTAGCGCTATCAAACGGACGCGAAGAAAGATCGACACGGGTTTCGATCAGCTCATCCAGACCGGCGCCCTGCATCCATTCGACGATCTGGCGCAAGACGACCTCGCGCGGTTGACTGGCATCCACCGTCAGTACGCCGGGTTCGCCCTCGGGTGATTCGAGGGTGGCGAATTGGCTGTCGACCAGGGAAATCGGCATGAAATGCCCCGCCCTGCCACCGACTCGCTGTATGGCGGTTTCGTAATCGATGGCCAGATGGGCGAAACGCAGCTCCGGGACCGCGCTGCGCAGCAACTCCCGGTAGCTGCGCTTGAGCGCCGAGCAAGCCAGCACGAAGCCGCTGCCCGCCGCCAGGGTGCGTTGCATTTCGGCGATCAGCGCGTGCAGCCACTCCACGCGATCGGCATCGGACAGCGGCGTGCCGGCACGCATGCGCGCCACGTTCTCTGCCGGATGAAAGTTGTCCGCTTCGATGTGCGGCAGGCCGAGCGCGTCGGCTACGGCGTGGCTGGTGTCCGTCTTGCCGGAACCGCTGACGCCCATGACGACCAGAACCGGAAGCGCGGAAGCCTTTGAGGTATGCACTGAAGGCATGCGAGGAATCCATTGTTTTGCTTGTTTGGCCCAATGTTAGCGCTATCACGCATCACGATAGAACTACCGCTCGTCGACCATACGGTCACGAAACGGCTGTTTTCGCACGGCATTGCGGTCGACATTCGCGGCGGCAAGACTACAATCGCGCCCCTGTGCAATCGAGGACACCGAGCATGCCCAAAGCCATGTGCCGCCACATTCTGGTCAAGACTGAGGCCGAAGCCGCGCAGCTGAAAAAGCGCATCGCCAATGGCGAAGCATTCGACGTGCTGGCGCGCAAATACTCGACCTGCCCGTCCGGCAAGAAAGGTGGCGACCTCGGCGAAGTGCGCCCGGGGCAGATGGTGCGCAGCATTGATCAGGTGATTTTCAAGAAGCCGCTGCGCGAAGTGCACGGCCCGGTAAAGAGCCAGTTCGGCTACCACCTGGTGCAGGTGTTCTACCGCGACTGAGCCAGCGCTCAGCCAAAGCGCTGCAGCTGCATCTCCCGCAGACGGCTGAGCGTGCGGCGGAACGGGAATGCCAGATAGCCCTCGGTATACAGCTCGTCCAGTGCCACCTCGGCTTCGATATAGAGAGGAATCCGCCGGTCGTAGCACTCGTCCACCAGCGCGATGAAGCGGCGCACGGCATCATCCCGCGCGGCGAGCCTGGGCAACTGGCGGTCACCCGCCGCCACCCGCGCGGCTCCATCCTCGGTGCCGCGGGCAATGCGCTCATCGCGCTGCGTGCCGCCGAGCCTAGGCACGTCACCAATCAGGATCGCTGCGAAGCGGTCGCACAGTTCAATGAAATCCAGAGCCGAGAACGGCTGCTCGCAGAGATCGGCGAAGCGGCACCAGAGCACCGATTCGCTGCGCCGCACGACGTCGAGCTGGCGACGGCTGAGGACCAGTGGCTCGATGCTGTACGCTCCATCGACCAGCGCCTCGAACGTCGCGACCAGTGCGCTGCCACTGTCGGACGGGGCGATCCAGTAGCGCTGCAGCGCAGCGCCAGGACGCAGGCGGTGATCGGCGCCACCATCCACATTCAGCACATGCATGTGCTCCACGATGGCATCGATGGCCGGCAGAAAACGCTCGCGATTGAAGCCGTCGGCGTACAGCTGCTCCGGCGGCTGGTTGGAGGTAGCAACGATCACCACGCCGTGCTCGAAGAGCACCTGGAACAGGCGTCCCAGGATGATCGCGTCGCCGATGTCACCGACAAACAGCTCGTCGAAGCACAGTACGCGAATTTCTTCCGATAGCTCTTTGGCCAATGCTTGCAACGGGTCCGCCGTGCCGTTGAGCTGGAACAGCCGGATATGCACCCAGCGCATGAAGTGATGGAAATGCTGCCGCCGCGACGGAATCGTCAGGCTTGCGTGAAACAGGTCCATTAGCCAGGTCTTGCCACGCCCGACCGGGCCCCAGAGATAGACACCAAGCGGCAGGTCCGCACCTGAAACCAGTGCCTCATGACAGGCCTGGAGCCGTTCGACAGCGCGCTGCTGTGCCGCATCAGGCACGAAACCGTCTTGCGTAATGGCCTGCTGATAACGTTCAAGGGGCGAGTCGACGTGCATGATCGTCCGGCGCAAAAGCCGCCATGGTAGCGCGCGACCGCTCAGTTGTGCCCGTCCTGCAGCAGTCGCTCGG
Organism: Stutzerimonas kunmingensis; assembly: GCF_002929225.1. Classification (GTDB taxonomy): domain Bacteria; phylum Pseudomonadota; class Gammaproteobacteria; order Pseudomonadales; family Pseudomonadaceae; genus Stutzerimonas. The sequence continues at coordinate 560,600 of NZ_PISM01000014.1, forward strand.
CCTGGGCGCCGAGCTGCTCCACCAGCATCGCCTGCGCCGGTAGCAGCTGCTCGTGAACACGGGTCAACGCATAGACCGGCACGCTGATGGCCGGCTCGAGCAGACGGGCCTGCACCTCGCCGCCAGTGGCGGCCAGCGCGGTGAACGGATCGACCAGCGCCACGCCCTGCCCCGCGGACACCAGCTGTCGCGCCAGCTGATAGGTCTGCACCCAGGTAACGACGCGCGGCGGCGGAATGAGTTCCTCGATGTGGCCGCGCAACAGGCTGCCCAGTGCATCGCGGGCGTCGATGCCGATCAGCGCTTTACCCGCCAAGGCCTGCAGCCGCAGCGGGCTGTGCAGTTCATCCGGCGGCCACCAGCCAGGCGGCGCGATCACGCGCATGCGTCCCTCGGCCAATAACTGACTGCTCAGTCCCGGATGCTCTACCGCCTGCGACGTCAGCCCGAGATCGGCTTCACGCAGCAACAGGGCTTCGACGATTTCCGCCGTGTGCTGCGTGGCGAGCTGACAGACCGTCCGTGGAAATCGCTCGCGCCAGGCGCGAAACGCCTGTGGCAGCAGCGCCTGAGCCAGCGCCGGCGTGCAGATCAGGCGCAGTGCGCACTCCTCGCCCCGGCCGAGGTTGTCTGCAAGCCGCCGCAGATTCTGCAGGTCGATGGCCAGGCGTTCGGTCTGCTGCTGCAACACGCGTGCCTCGGCGGTGGGCTGCAGCTTGCCGCGCACTCGGTCGAACAGTGCAAAGCCCAGCTGCTGCTCGGCATGCTTGAGAATCTTGCTCGCCGCCGGCTGGGAGATATGCAGCAGCTCGGCCGCGGCCGTCAGGCTGCCGGTTTGCAGGATCGCCTGGAACAGTTCGATATGACGCAGCCGCATGCATGTCCCTCCTTCAGTCGATCGAGCATAACCGCAGGTTATGGGAGCGCTCCATCCTTTCATTGGCCGCCCTGCTGGCCCGCGGCCTAGGCTGGGCTGATCGAGTCGGAGGAGCGGTTGCATGCGGGTAGCAGTCATCGGCGCAGGGGTCATCGGGCTTGCCACGGCCTATTCATTGGTGCGCCAGGGGCACAGCGTGGAGCTGATCGAACGGCGCGACGATGTTGCCCTGGAAACCAGCTTCGCCAATGGCGGGCAGCTCAGCTATCGCTACGTTTCGCCCCTGGCCGATGCCGGCGTGCCGCTGCAGGCGATTGGCTGGATGCTGCGCGGAGCCGATGCCCCGTTGCGCTTCCGACCGCAGGCGAGCCTGCATCAGTGGCGCTGGTGCCTGCAGTTCCTGCTGGCATGCCGGCGTTCGGTCAATCGGCGCAACGCGGCTCATCTGCTGCGTCTGGCCCTGCACAGCCAGCAGATCCTGCGCAGCTGGCGCGAGCAGGACCAGCTGGACGGCTTCGCCTGGCGCGCCAACGGCAAACTGGTGATCTATCGCGATCAACACAGCCTGCACAAGGGCGCGGCGGCCATCGACGACGATTCCGGGCAGCGCCTGCTGGACGCCGCGCAATGCGTCGACGTCGAGCCGGCGCTGGCGCCGTTGGCGGCATCGCTGCACGGCGGCATCTATTCGCCCGGCGACGAGGTTGCCGATTGCCATCTGTTCTGCACCGAACTGCTGCGGCGACTGCGGGCATCACCTGCGTTTCATCTGCATACCGGCCAATCGGTGAGCGCATTGCGCAGCGAAGGCAAGCGCGTCCGCGCGGTCGTGCTCGGGCGCGATGAAATCGCCGTCGACCATCTGGTAGTCGCGGCCGGCACCGGCAGCGTCTGGCTGCTTCGGCCACTGGGTATCGACCTGCCGATTTACCCGCTCAAGGGCTACAGCCTGACCGTTGGGCTGGCCGACCAGGACCGCGTGCCGCAAACCAACGTCACCGACTACGACAACAAGGTCGTCTACGCCCGCCTCGATGACCAGCTGCGCGTCGCGGCGATGGTGGATATCGCCGGCTGGGACGCCGGGCTCGACCAGCAGCGCATCGCCACCCTGCAACGTCTGGCCGGTGCGACCTTCCCCGGCGCCGGCGACTACCAACACGCGCGGCAGTGGGCAGGCCTGCGTCCGGCGACGCCCCAAGGCACACCACTGCTTGGCCGCAGCGGCTTCGACAATCTCTGGCTCAACGTCGGCCACGGCAGCCTCGGTTTCACCCTGGCCTGTGGCAGCGCCGACCTGCTCACCAGCGTAATCGGCGGATCACCACCCGCTGTCTCCCTGGACGGCTTGAGCCTGCCCGCCTGACCACTCAAAGAGGAAACCGATATGACCTTGCAACGCATCGAGAGCAATCCACGCATGTCAGCCGCAGTCGTTCATGCAGATCTTGTGTTCCTCGCCGGCCAGGTCCCGGACGACCGCGGCCTAGGTGCCGCCGGACAGACCCGCGAGGTGTTGGCGAAGATCGACCGGTTGCTGGCCGCCGCCGGCTCTAGTCGCGAGCACCTGCTCAGCGCGCAGATCTGGCTGAAAGACATCGACGCCGACTTCGCCGCCATGAACGAGGTATGGATCGACTGGCTGCCAGCAGGCTGCGCACCGGCACGCGCGACGGTGCAGGCGCGTCTGGCCTCACCCGAGGTGCTGGTCGAGATCATGGTGATCGCTGCGCGCGCCTGACCACAGCGGTCTATCGTTCCTGCGCCGGCCAACCACAGTTGCAACCACCCAAAATACAAACAAGAGGGAATCGCAATGAACCACCAGATCCGTAACGGCCTGTTCGGCATCACCCTGGTCGGCGTGCTCGCCAGCGCCTTGGCAAGCACCAGCGTGCTGGCACAGGAGCGCTTCGTCACCATCGGCACCGGAGGGCAGACTGGCGTGTATTACACCGCCGGCCAGTCGGTGTGCCGCTTCCTCAATCGTGCCGAGGTGAAGCCCGCCATCAAATGCAACGCACCCTCGACCGCGGGCAGCGTGACCAACATCGTGTCGTTGCACAAAGGCGAGTACGACTTCGGCTTCATCCAATCCGACCATCAGCACAAGGCGCTGCAGGGCCTGGCGCCCTTCGACAAGGAAGGCGCCGTCGAACTGCGCGCGGTGTTCTCACTGCAATCGGAGATTCTCACCGTGGTCGTTCGCAACGACAGCGGCATCACCGATCTGGCTGGACTCGAAGGCAAGCGGGTGAACATCGGCGTGCCCGGCTCGGGCAGTCGCGACACCTTCGAGGAAGTCATGCAGGCCAAGGGCTGGACGAATGCCAGCTTCGCCCTGGCCGCGGAACTCAAACCGGCGGAAATGGCTTCCGCCTTGGGTGACAACAACCTTGACGCCATCACCTATGTAGTCGGCCATCCGAGCGGTGCGATCCAGGAAGCCTTGACTAATGTAAAGGCCAGGATCATTCCGGTGCAGGGCGCAGAGATCGACAGCCTGCTGGCCAAGGCCGATTACTACAGCGCAGTGGAAATCCCCGCCGGGCTCTACCCGGGCGTGGAAGGCGCCATTCCGTCGATTGGCGGCAAGGCCGTGCTGGCGACCACCAGCAAGACCGATCCGGAGGTCGTCTATCAGCTGGTCAAGTCGGTGTTCGACAACCTCGACAGGTTCAAGCGCCTGCATCCGGCATTTGCCGATCTAAAGGCCGAAGACATGATTCGCGTCGGACTGACTGCGCCACTGCACGAGGGCGCCGAGCGTTATTACAAAGAGAAAGGTTGGCTGTAGGACAACGAGATCAGCGGGCGTCACCGCCCGCTGAGTACAGGCTCAGAGTTCCACGGACAGGCTAACGCTCAGGTTGCGCGGCTCACCCGGCATGACCCAGACATTGCTGTAGGAACGCTCGTAGTAGGTCCGGTCGAAGGCGTTGTTCAGGTTCACGCCGAGGGTCAGCTTTTCCGTCGCCTTGTAGCGCGCTAGCAGATCCACGGTGGTGTACGACGGCAACTCGAAGTCGCTATCGGCCTGCCCTGCCCGATCACCCACGTAGTTCACCGCGCCGCCAAGGGAGAGCCCGCTGAGATCGCCATCGAGGAATTCGTAGGTAGTCAGCAGGCTGCCGCTGTGGCGTGGCACGTTGAGCAGCCGGCTGCCGCTGGCCAGGGTGTTATCGCGAGTCACCTTGGCATCCACGTAGGCATAGCCACCGATCACGCGAATCGCGTCGGTCAGCTGCCCGGCCAGCTGCAGGTCAATCCCGCGGCTGCGCACCTCGCCGGCGGCAATCTGAAAACCGTCGTTCGCCGGATCGCTGGTCAGCACGTTTTCCTTGGTCAGATGGAAGGCGGCGGCGGTGAGCCCCAAACGGCCATCGAACAGATCAAGTTTGACCCCTGCCTCATAACCCACGCCTTCTTCCGGATCGAAAGTGGCGCCGCTGACGTCCGCACCGTTGTTCGGTTTGAATGACTGCGAGGCGTTGGCGAACAGCCCGACCTCCGGCACCAGCTGATAGAGCACACCAACACGCGGCGTGACCTTTTCGTGGGTCTGCTCGGTGCGCCGGCCAGCAACCTCATTGTCCAGGCGTTGTTCGTAGTGATCATAGCGGGCGCCGATGACGCCAAAGAGCTTGTCGGTAAAGCGAATCTGGTCTTGCAGATTCAGTGCGCGGCTATGCACCAGCTCATTACGGTCGACCGTACGCGCGGGATTGAACGCCGGACGCGACGCACCGTAGACCGGGTTGTAGAGATCGATGTTGCGCAGATTGTTAGAGCGCAGCATGAATTCGCTCAAGGCGTAACGCTCGTACTCGGTGCCGATCAACAGCTGATGCTCAATCGAGCCGGTATCGAAACGCCCGCGCAGCTCCAGCTGGGTGATCGCGTCCTGCCAGTCATAGTCGCGATAGCGCAGGTTGCGGGTCAGCGTGCGGCCGTCTGCTGCGACCTCTGCCGCTTCGGTCGCGTAGCCATCCATCCGGCCCTGCTTGTAGTGGCTGGCCAGGCGCAACGTCCAGACTTCGTTGAGGTCGTGTTCGAGTTCGGCCTGCAGCGTTTCGTTGTCGTTGCTGATCGGTCCATCCGAGGGTTCGCCATAGAACGCTGAGCGGGACACCTTGCCCAGGTCGCCGCCGGGTGCAACCACGCCGCGATCGAAGGTCTGGCGGTTGCGCACCACCTCCGCCTGTACCAGTAATCGGGTATCCGGGCTCAATTCCCAGCTGAAGGACGGCGCGACGAACTGCCGCTCAGCCTCGCGATGATCGCGGAAGCTATTGCCGTCTTCGACTGCAATGTTCATGCGATAGAGCATGTTGCCGTCTTCATCGAGCGGCGTGTTCACATCCAGCGCAGTGCGATAGCGATCCCAGCGACCGGCGCTGAGATCGAGACGGGCAAAGCTGTCCAGCTGCGGCCGCTTGCTGACGATATTGATGGTGCCGCCCGGATCACCGCGTCCGTAAAGGCTGGCCGAAGGCCCCTTGAGCACTTCGACCCGCTCGATGTTGGAGACGTCCGGTGGGTTCATGAAGCCGCGGTTGACGCTGAAACCGTCCTTGTAGAACTCTCCGGTGGTCAGCCCGCGCACGCTGTATTCGTACATGGTCAGGCCGCCGAAATCGTTCTGCCTGGCGACGCCGCCGGCGAAATCCAGCGCCTTTTCGACGCGTGGGCTGTCCAGATCCTGCAGCACGGATGCTGGAACGACGCTGATGGACTGAGGTATTTCCTCGATGGGCGTGTCGGTTTTCGTCGCGCTGCGCGAGCGGTTGGCACGGTAGCCCTGAACCGGTCCATCGGCGCGTTCCTGATCGGCCGTGATGATGACCGAATCCAGTACCGCCGCGTCCTCTGCCACAGCCAGCGGCGCACCCGCCAGCATCAATGCCGCTCCGCAACCCGCCCATTTCACTACCGCACTTGCGTTATTCATGCTTTAACTCAGACACCGATGTTATATCGTAACAATGCTCTCTGTTTGGCATCCGGGTGTCAATGGAACGATTCGCATCCGCTCGAGCTCGACGACCGCTACCGCGCGATTCCTGTTTGCCTGTCAGCCCGTCCTTACGCCGGCGAGTGCAGCTATGCGACAATGCGCGGCTGAAGTTCGGTAGCCACCCCGCATTCATCCGGCAGCAGGCGCAAACGCCCACCGTTGTCATTCACCTCAAGAATCGCTGGATCGACCAGCTCCCTGTCGGAGCGAGCTGGACCGCTGAGTATTGGTATCGGATCGGTATCAGCCTGATTCACGCAGCCACACGTCATTGATAGGTACGCCCTTGATCTCCACCGCCAACATCACCATGCAGTTCGGTGCCAAGCCGCTGTTCGAAAACGTTTCCGTCAAATTCGGCGGTGGCAACCGCTACGGCCTGATCGGCGCCAATGGCTGCGGCAAGTCGACCTTCATGAAGATTCTCGGTGGCGATCTGGAACCGTCCGCTGGCCAAGTGATGCTCGAGCCGAACGTGCGCCTGGGCAAGCTGCGCCAGGATCAGTTCGCCTACGAAGAATTCAACGTGATCGACACGGTGATCATGGGCCACGAGGAACTGTGGAAGGTCAAGGCGGAGCGCGACCGCATCTATTCGCTTCCGGAAATGAGCGAAGAGGATGGTATGAAAGTCGGCGAACTCGAAGGTGAGTTCGCCGAAATGGACGGCTACACCGCAGAATCCCGTGCCGGCGAACTGCTGCTTGGCCTGGGTATTCCGCTGGAACAGCACTTCGGCCCGATGAGCGAAGTCGCTCCCGGCTGGAAGCTGCGTGTGCTGCTGGCCCAGGCGCTGTTCTCCGATCCGGATGTGCTGCTGCTGGACGAACCGACCAACCACCTGGACATCAACACCATCCGCTGGCTGGAAACGATTCTGACGGCGCGTAACAGCACCATGATCATCATTTCCCACGACCGCCACTTCCTGAACTCGGTCTGCACCCACATGGCGGACCTGGATTACGGCGAGCTGCGCCTGTTCCCGGGCAACTACGACGAGTACATGACCGCGGCGACCCAGTCGCGCGAGCAGCTGCTGTCGGACAACGCCAAGAAGAAGGCGCAGATCGCCGAACTGCAGACCTTCGTCAGCCGCTTCTCGGCCAACGCCTCCAAGGCCAAGCAGGCCACCAGCCGCGCCAAGCAGATCGACAAGATCCAGCTGGCCGAGGTCAAGCCGTCCAGCCGTATCAGCCCGTTCATTCGCTTCGAGCAGACCAAGAAGCTGCACCGCCAGGCAGTGACCGTCGAGCGCCTGTCCAAGGGCTTCGACGACAAGGAACTGTTCAAGAACTTCAGCTTCACCGTCGAGGCCGGCGAGCGTGTGGCGATCATCGGTCCGAACGGCATCGGCAAGACCACCCTGCTGCGCACCCTGGTTGGCGAACTGACCCCGGACAGCGGCAGCGTCAAATGGACCGAAAGCGCCGACTACGGCTATTACGCCCAGGACCATGCCCATGACTTCGAGGATGACGTCAGTCTGTTCGACTGGATGAGCCAGTGGACTCAGGGCGGCGAGCAGCTGGTGCGCGGCACCCTCGGCCGCATGCTGTTCTCCAACGACGAGATCCTCAAGTCGGTCAAGGTCATCTCGGGTGGCGAACAGGGCCGCATGCTGTTCGGCAAGCTGATCCTGCAGAAGCCCAACGTGCTGGTGATGGACGAACCAACCAACCACCTCGACATGGAATCCATCGAGGCACTGAACCTCGCCCTGGAGAACTACCCGGGCACGCTGATCTTCGTCAGCCACGACCGTGAGTTCGTCAGCTCACTGGCGACCCGCATCATCGAGCTGTCGGAGAACGGCGTGACCGATTTCAGCGGCAGCTACGACGACTACCTGCGCAGCCAGGGCGTAATCGTCTGATCCTCACCCTGCCCGCGTATCGCAGCGCCTCTTTCTTCGGAGACGGCGCTGCAGACTCATAGACAACGCCTCAGCAACTCGCCGTGCCACGCATCAGCTGGCAAAGCGGCGGGCAAGGAAGTCCAGTAGCAGCGTATTCACCCTCCCCGCCTGTTCGTTCTGAATCCAGTGGCCACACGGCGCCAGTTCGTGCCGCTCCATATCTGGCACCCATTCCGGCATCTTCTTCAGCGTATAGGCCTCGAGCTCACCAACCGGGTCATGGTCGCCGATCAGAAACATGGTCGGCTGCGTGATCTTGCGCCCCTGCAGCGGCTCGGTAACCTGCCAGTTGCGTTCGAAGTTGCGATACCAGTTCAGCGCCCCGCGAAAACCGTGCTCGGCGAACGTCTGCCGATACACCGCCAGATCGTCTTCTGAGCACCAGTCGGGCAACGGCCCCGGCTGCATGTCGTCCTCGAACAAGGTGCCGTCGGCAGGCTTGTTCTGCAGCAACAGGTTCCTTTCCTGGTAATACATCAACAGGCGCAGGGTACGATCAATGTCGGCATCCAGTTCACGCTCGGCGCGACCGGGCTGCTGGAAATAGAGGATGTAGTTGAATCGATCACCGCTGGCTTCGCGCATGATTTCGGTCGCAGGCCGCCGCGGTCTTCCGGCGAAGGGCACCGACATGGTCACCAGCGCGGTGACCCGCTCCGGCTCCAGCAACGCGAGATACCAGGCGACCATTGCGCCCCAGTCGTGCCCGATTAGCGCCACCTGCCGGTGACCGAAATGATCCATGGCCGCACGAACGTCCCCACACAGCGTCAGCACATCGTAGGCCGAGACGTCCACTGGCGCGCTGCTGAGCCCGTAGCCACGCATCTCGGGAACGAACACGCGATAACCAGCCGCCACCAGTGAATCGATCTGATTGCGCCAGGAATACCAACACTCGGGGAAGCCATGCAGCAGCCAAACAGGCCTGCCCTCTTCGGGTCCGGCGCTATAAAGGCTGAGGGATATACCGTTCAGGTCGAGCTGGAAATGGTCCGCAGTACTGTTCATGAGGCCTCCTGACTGGAGGCCTCACTATGGCAAAGCCAGGCGCGCGTGTGCGCTGTATCAGCAGGGCGAAGGCCGCGACATCCCGCCGATGGATCAGCCCTGGGCGCTGGCCCAGTCGATCAGCCCGAACTGCCAGGTAGCCAGAATCAGCAGGCCGAAGCCGATCCGGTACCAGGCGAACGCCGCGTAGCTGTGATTGCCGATGAACTTGAGCAGCGCCCGCACGGCAAGCATCGCGAAGATGAACGAGGTGACGAATCCGACCGCGAACACGGCGAAATCGCCCGGCTGAAAGAGCTCGCGGTACTTGTAGCCGGAGTACACCGCCGCGCCGACCATGGTCGGCATGGCCAGAAAGAACGAGAACTCGGTAGCCGCCTTGCGCGACAGGCCGAACAGCAGGCCGCCAATGATGGTCGACCCCGACCGCGAGGTGCCGGGCACCAGTGCCAGGCACTGGGCGAAGCCGACTTTCAGTGCCAATGCCCAGTTCATGTCGTCAACGGTTTCGGCACGAATGGTGTGATCACGCCGTTCGGCCCAGAGCATCACGACACCGCCGATCACCAGCGCGGTGGCTACGGTGATGGGGTTGAACAGGTATTCGTGGATCAGGTCGGCAAAAGCGACACCGAGGACAACTGCAGGCATGAAGGCGATCAGCAGGTTCAAGGTGAACTTTTGTGCCTGAGACTCCTTGGGCAGGCCAATCACTACGTCCAGGATCTTGCGCCGATACTCCCAGATCACCGCGAGAATTGCCCCGAGCTGAATGATGATGTTGAAGGCCAGCGCCCGCTCGCCACCAAAACCGATCAGGTCCGCAACAATGATCTGGTGACCGGTACTGGATACCGGCAGAAACTCGGTTACACCCTCGACCACGCCCAGAATCAACGCCTGAATCGCAACCCAAAGATCCATCTATTCCCCTAAAGCGATGCAGCCCATCGCGACTCAATGCAACCAAGGTATATGTCAGAAAGCCATCTGGCCGGCTGTTCTGACTCGTTCGAGAGAACTAAATTCCTCTGCAAACGAAACGGGGCTCATTTTTAGCCACGGGCGGCCGAAAAGCTATACAGGGTGCCGCGAAACGACCGCATTCAGAAGGTCGACAGCGGCGCGACAGACCCACCGATCAGCCAGAACAAAACGATAAGAAAGTCCATCAGGAGCCCTATTCATGAATCTGCTGCGCAACGTTCCCATTAGCAAGCGCCTCTGGCTGATCCCCGTGGTCGCCGTCGTCATGCTGTTCATCCTCGGCATGCTGATGATTCAGCAGGTCCGCTCCGATTTGTATCGTGGCAAGCAGGAGGCAACTCGGAACATAGTCGAGGCTGCATCCGGCGTGCTCGAGTACTACCGGGCACAGGAGACCAGTGGCGCCATGACCACGAGTGAAGCCTAGAAGGCGGCCATGGAGCAGATCCGCCTGCTGCGCTACGACGGTCAGGACTATTACTGGATCAACGACCTCGGCCCGACCATGATCATGCATCCGATGCATCCGATGCAGCCGAAGCTGGACGACCAGGACCTGTCGAAGATCAAGGATCCGGAAGGCAAGGAACTGTTCAACGAGATGGTCAAGATCGCCCAGCGGGACGGGGCTGGTCTGGTCGACTACATGTGGGTTAAGCCCGGTGAGGCAGATCCGGTGCCGAAGATCTCCTACGTGCAGTTGTTCAAGCCTTGGGGCTGGATCATCGGCTCGGGCATCTACGTGGACGATGTCGAACAGGAATTCTGGAACTATCTGACTCGTTTCTCCCTGATCGGCCTGTTTATCTCGGCAATCATGGCCGTGCTGGTGGCGATCCTGATCCGCAGCATCGTGCGCCCCCTACGCCACACCATGTCGGCGATGGCGAATATCGCCAGTGGCGAAGCCGATCTGACGCGTACTCTGGATGTATCCGGCAACGACGAGCTGAGCACCCTTGGCCGTGACTTCAACCGCTTCACCCAGAAACTGCGCACCGTGGTCGGTCAGCTGTTCGAGACAGCCGGCGCGCTGGACCAATCCTCCCGTTCGCTGAGCCAGCTTTCCGGTCAGGCCCATGAGCAGAGCCAGCAGCAGATGCTGCAAATGGAGCAGGTCGCCACCGCCGTCAACGAAGTCACCTACGCCGTACAGGAAGTCGCGAAGAACGCCGAGCATGCCTCCAGCGAAGTCGGCAACGCCGAAAATCAGGCGGGCCAGGGTCAGCGCAATATCGAAACGAGCCTGCAGCAGATCGACGAGCTTTCCGCGACCATCGGCCAGGCCGTCGACGTGATTCAGTCACTGGCTGATGAAACCACCAAGATCGGTTCGGTACTGGAAGTGATCGGCTCGATCGCCGAGCAGACCAACCTGCTCGCACTCAATGCCGCGATCGAAGCTGCCCGAGCCGGTGAACAGGGCCGCGGTTTCGCCGTGGTGGCCGACGAGGTTCGTCTGCTGGCGCAGCGTACGCAACAATCGACTGCCGAGATACATAGCATGATCGAACGCCTGCAGAAGAACTCCGGCGCTGCGGTAAACGTGATCATGGAAAGCAATCGCGCCTCCCAGCTCACCGTAGAGCAAGCCAGCCAGGCCGGCGAGAGCCTTGGCGAAATTGCCCAGGCGCTGCGCAACCTCTCAGGCCTGAACGCATCAATCGCCAGTGCCACGCTACAACAGTCCCACGTGGTCGAGGACATCAACCAGAACGTGACCCAGGCGGCCGGGCTGGCGCAGGAAAGCACCCTGGCTGCCGAGCAGTCCAGTGAAGCTGGTAAGCGCCTTGGCGAACTCGCCGATCAGCTGAATCGTCTGCTGAGCCAGTTCAAGGTCTGATAAACCCTCTGCCTGCGGCCCGCCAGATGAGCAGGCCGCAGGCACTTCGACGAAGCAGGCGCCCCGCCCCACGCTCCATCGCGGAGCACGCCCTTAGAGATTCGATACATTTCCCGTCGCGACAGGTTGTCGCACGGGATTTTTTTTGCGTCCCGCGCCGATTCCCTCACGCTGCGCATGCCGTTGCGAAGTTCTTCAATATTTACAGGGAGTTAGCTCAAACGTACTAAGCCGACTCGGCCAGGCGTCAACGTTATACTTTTGGCTAATTGCAAAGCCCTTCAAATTTTTTCGAACTCGCATGTGACTCGTCAGTCCTCTGGGTACATCAACTGCAATGTAAGGCCAACGCCAACGAGCTTGGCTGCAGGTATTTTGGGTATCACACAGAGAGACATGCCCCATGCACACCCCGCTGCGTATCAATGAAGCCCTTTTGATCACCGACCGCGCGTTCAAGCCCTTCCAGTGCGTTGCCTGGACGCTGCCCGAAGGAAACGGTGAAGTCAGCATCACCGTCGTCGACCGCGACGAGGCCCGTCTGCTAGGCCGCTGCAAGATGTCCAGCAGCGTGTTCACCGATCCCGTGAAGCTCGGCGAAACCCTGGAACAGACTCGCGCACAGCTGAGCCGCGACGGCGCGCATCTGTCGCCCTGGCACATGCCAGAGTAACCATGGCTTGCAACGAACAAAGGCCTGCGGCGGTGCCCCAGGCCTTTTTTCATGCCCCGAATTCGGCTACGCCAACTGCTCTACTGATCCATTCGCGTGTTTAACGGTCCTAAACAACAACACGTGAAACAGGAGAAGCTCATGAAAGGTGCAGAAGCGTACGTCAACGATCAATGGCAAAGCTGCGGCCTCGCCGACCTTGCGCAAGAGCCGGGCGCCCATACCGTCACACTGCACTTCATCGTGCCGCGAGATGCCCAGATGCCGGGCCTGATCACGCATATAGGCGAAATCGCACAGCGGCACCTGAGCGATTTCTATGACGGTCGAGCCGTCAGCCACAAGCCCGCAACCGGCTCGGTGGTGGGCGACGGCAGCGGTGACGGAATCAACCTGGAATTCGAGATAGCAGCCGCGCATTGACCCTGGTGGACGTCGGCGTCAGCCAAAGCCGAGCTTGAAGAAATCGCACCGAATGCCTGGAAGGACGATTCAAGATGACCCCCTTTGACATGCAGCGCATGCTTCTGCACGAATTTCCCTTGATGTTCGTCGCCGAAGTGGCGCTGCGGGCACTGCTGGCCTTCGTTGCCGTATTCGTCTTTCTCAAGGTCAGCGGCCGTCGCGGCATTCGCCAGCTTTCGGTGTTCGAGCTGGTGATTATCCTGACCCTCGGCTCCGCCGCGGGCGACGTTTCATTCTACGAAGACGTGCCGTTGCTGCCGGTCGCAGCGGTGTTCGCCACCCTGCTGGCGCTGTACCGCCTCACGGTGTTCTTCATGAATCGCAGCCCGCGATTCGAAGCCTGGCTCGAAGGCCGTCCCGTCACCATCATTCGCGATGGCATCTATGAGCTGCGCAGCCTCGACAGCCTGAACATTTCTGCCGATGAATTCTTCATGGAGCTGCGCCAGCAAGGGGTCGAGCACCTCGGCCAGGTAAGGCTCGGCATTCTCGAGAACGATGGCAACGTCAGCCTGTTCTTCCATGAAGACCATGCGGTACGCCCTGGATTGTCCGTCCTCCCGCCGGAATACCGGCCGGTCTTCCGCCAGGTGCCGGCGGCCGGCATGTACGCCTGCAGCCGCTGCGGTTTTCCCCAGGCGCTGGAGAGCCAGCAAAGCCAACAATGCCCGCGGTGTTCCAATCCAACCTGGTCGAAGGCGCTTTCCACACAGAGATCGCGCTGATACACGGTCAGAACCGCCATCCTGCTGGCCGGTCAGTTGTTAGAGGCGCCGGAATTCGCTTCCTGGATACGCCTTCTCTACTCACTGCAGCAGGAGCACACCATGCTTGGCGACTATTCATCGATCAACGACCACCTCGACACCGCGCGCAAACATGCCGATCAGGCTGAAACCGAAGCCAAACCCGAGCTCTATCGCGAAGCCATCGACGAGCTGGTCGCAGCCATTCGATTGCTGATGCGCAACAGCAACGAAAAGGATAGTTGAGCCCATCCAAAAGCCTCGCCGGTAGCTACCCCGGCGAGGCCATAGCGGGAACGGTCATACATGCGCAACGACACCCTGATGGACGACCCGGTGCCCCTGGCCGAGGGCACTCGCCCTGTTCCTGCCGATGAGACCGGCGACACCGGTACGCTGCTGTGCCCAACACTGCCGCCGGACCTGCATTACGTCGATGATTCCCAGCCAGGCATCCGCCGCAGGCGACTGCGCGGCAAGTTCGTCTACTTCGAGCCGAACGGCGAGCGCATTCGCGACGAGGAGGAAATTCGTCGCATCAACAAGCTGGCGATTCCACCCGCTTATCGTGACGTATGGATATGCCCGGATGCTCAAGGGCATCTTCAGGCGACCGGGCGCGACGCCCGTGGACGCAAGCAATACCGCTATCACACGCGTTGGAGAGAGATTCGCGACAGCGACAAGTACGAACGAATGCTCGAGTTCGGTGAAGCCTTGCCGAAACTGCGCCGCGATCTGGAAAAACACCTGGCTAGACCCGGCATGGCGCGTGAGAAGGTCATGGCCCTGGTGGTCATGTTGCTGGAGTCGACCCTGATCCGGATCGGCAACTCGCGCTATGCGAGGGACAACCGATCCTACGGGCTGACGACCCTGCGTACGCGTCACGTGGATGTCAAAGGAACCTCGATCCGCTTCCACTTTCGAGGCAAGAGCGGCGTGGAGCACGAAGTCACCCTGCGCGACCGTCGGCTGGCCAGGCTGATGCGCAGCTGCATGGAGCTGCCGGGCCAGCAGCTGTTTCAGTACCTGGATGAAGATGGTCAGCGCCGCGCGGTCAGCTCCAACGACGTGAACCTTTATCTTCGCGAGATGACCGGCCGCGACTTCACTGCCAAGGACTATCGCACCTGGGCCGGAAGCGCGCTGGCACTGGAACGGCTACGCAAGCTGGACGCATCCACGGAAGCCGTCGCCAAGCAGAATCTGGTCGAGACGGTGAAGCAGGTCGCCAGCCAGCTGGGCAACACCCCTGCGGTCTGCCGCCAGTGCTACATCCACCCGGCGATTCTGCAAGCCTTCAGCGCAGGCGAGCTGGCTGATCTGCGCGCAGCGCGCAAACGGAAGTGGCTCAGCGCCGAAGAGGTCGCGTTGCTGGCTTTTCTCCGCAAAGCGGCGGGGCTGAAGCGCTAGTGCTGATGCAGGGTGACGCGATTGCGACCGGCCGCCTTCGAGGCATAGAGCGCCGAATCGGCCCATTCGATCAGTTGCGCATGACTGTGGGTGGGGACGCTGAGGTCCGCAACACCCAGACTGATGGTGAAGCGAATGCGGTGCTGCTCGTGCTGAACCTCGCGGCTCTCCACCGCATGCCGCAAACGCTCTGCAAAGGTCATTGCACCCTGTTTGTCGGTATCCGGTAGCAGTACCACGAACTCTTCACCGCCGTAGCGGCCAGCCACGTCCGAATCGCGCAAATTCTCGCGAATCAGCTCCGCGACCTGCTGAATCACGGTATCGCCTACCTGATGTCCATAGGTATCGTTGATCGCCTTGAAGTGGTCGATATCGAACATGACCAAAGCCGCCTGGCTGTCATAGCGGCGATGACGAGCGTAATCCAGGCGGAGCATCTCTTCCCAGTGCCCGCGGTTGTAGAGCCCGGTCAACCGGTCAGTGCTGGACAGGCGCTGCAACTCGGCATTCGCCGCCTGCAACTGGCGGCGGTTCACGGCGACATCGGTGACGTCATAGATGATCAGGCACACCTGGTCGATGCTGCCGTTGACGCCCTTGAGAGGCAGCAGCGTGGTGTTCTGGTACATGAAGTCTTCCAGCCCGGTGATCGGCTGGTAGTTCTTGAAGCGCAGCAGATAAGGGCGCTGCTCCCAGATGGTGAAAGATGGCGTACCGAGGGTCATCACGCTTTCCACCTTGCGGCGGAACCAGTCTTCATCGACTTCGGGAAACAGCGTGAAGAACGACCGATTGCGCGCATTCTCCGGCTGCAAACCGGAACGGTTTTCCATGAAAGTGTTCCAGACCTCGACACGGTAGTCGCGGTCCAGCACGACGACGCCCACGTCGATGCTCTGGACGATCGCCAGCAACCAGTGAAGCTCGTTCAACTCGGCAGAATTGCTCATGCTCAATCCATCAGGTGGGCAAGCTTGCGGGTCAGCAGCTCGACCGAATCTTCCGTGAACAACAGCAGCAGGTCAAAGTGGATATCGTGCCCTTCCAGGCTGTAGCTGATCTCGACCGCCAGGGTCTTCTTCCATCGGGCACTATTGAGCCGGATCAACTCGTCGATCGATGCGTGCTGCCCCAGCACCTGCGGGTGCCCCTGGGAAAACACCACTTCGATCTGCTCGGCGATTCCGCTGAGGCATGCGCTGATCAGCAGGCTCGACAGATCGAGGAGCATCTCCATCTCCAGATAGTCCTGCCGCCGCATCAGGCGTGCCATGTCGGCCACTTCGGAGTCATGGAACAGCAGCAGCGCCTCGCCTGCGATACCGCCACCGATGTAGCCCTGGCAGACGGCGGTCAACTTCTCGCCGCGCGCGGCATCGGCCAGCGCCATATGCAGCTCGCCGACTTCGAGAATATTTACATTGGGAATCGGCAACTGGATGAACACACCCAGCACCCGCGCCAGGAGTGCCGCAGCCCGCCCCATGGCGATGTTGACCACCTCACGAAAGGTATCGCGAAAACCGATCTTTTCCCCGGCGACCCTAGCGATCAGAGGCGAGACATCATCCAGCAGGCCAAGGCTCGCCAGCGTCTGATGCAGGTGCACCGGATCGGCGGGCTTCTTGATGAAAGCCAGCGCGCCGAGGGCCAGGACACGGCGCACGGCCTCATCCTGAATGTCGGCGGATATCACTATCGTCTTGCACTGCAGCCGTTCTTCGCGCAGCTGCGCGAGGACCTGATAGCCATCCAGCTCGGGCATGGTGAGGTCGAGCAAGAGGACGTCGACGCCACCCTCGCGAACTTGCTCCAACGCTTCGAGGCCGGTGGCCGCCTGACTGACGTCGACCGGCCAACCGGCAGGCAGCGCTTGCAGAAGCTGCTTGCGCGCCAGCGCGGAGTCATCGCAGATCAACAGGGAAATGGCAGACATGTGGTGCGAGCTCTCGTTGCCCGATTAACCTTGGCACGAGAGCTTATCGCAGGAAAGGCGCGCTGTGCGCACCATGAAGGCAAAATAGTGGCATTTCACCTTAAAAACTGCCGAGCGGCCCGGCGGTGCTACTCCGACGGGCTGTTTCGCATCAGTAATAGGCGTTCTCGCGGTTGGTGTGATCGGTCACGTCGCGCACGCCCTTGAGCTCTGGAATCCGAGCCAGCAGGGTCTTCTCGATACCTTCCTTGAGGGTGACGTCCGCCTGTCCGCAGCCCTGACAACCACCGCCGAACTGCAGCACTGCGATGCCTTCCTCGACCACATCGATCAGCGTGACCTGCCCGCCATGGCTGGCCAGGCCCGGATTGATCTCGGTCTGCAGGTAATAGTTGATGCGCTCGTTCATCGGGCTGTCTTCATTGACCATCGGCACCTTGGCATTCGGCGCCTTGATGGTCAGCTGGCCACCCATCCGGTCAGTCGCGTAGTCGACCAGTGCATCCTCGAGGAAGGGTTCGCTGGTGCCATCGATCCAGGCCGTGAAGCTCTTCAGCGCCAGTGCAATGTCGTCAGGCTTCTCCTCGCCCGGCTTGCAGTAGGCGATGCAGGTTTCAGCATACGGGGTGCCCGGCTGGGTAATGAAGATGCGAATGCCGATGCCGGTGGTGTTCTGCTTCTCGAGCAGGTCGGCCAGATAATCGTGTGCAGCTTCGGTAATGGTGATCGCGCTCATGGGAACTCCTCGCAGACATGCGCCGCAGTGTACGCCAAACCACTGCCGCGGTTAAGTCCTAGTATTTTAGTCGGGTTAAACGTGGTCGAGTTCCGGCCGCAGTCGCCGCTCGCGGCGAATCAGAGATTTTCGTAGCGATTCATATCCAGTACGCCCGCTTCCAGTGGCTCGGTTTCTTCGAGATAGCGGGTCAAATCGTTGAAGTAATCCCAGAAACGCGGATGGCTGCGCCGCACGCCCCAGCGGTCGACCAGGCGCTCCAGCTGATCACTCCCCCTGACCTTCTCCAGGGCTGCGACAAATGCCGGCACCTCGGCAGCAGGCACATTGAAGAGGAAATTCGGATAGCTGCTGAGTACCCCTGGATACACCGTCAGGGTGTCCAACCTTGGCTGCCAGCGCAGCGACTCGCCGTACATGAAGGCGACGTTGCTGTGGGCGCGGTTGCGCAGCAGGCTGTATATCTCACGCCGATCGCCGTCGTACTCGATACGCAGCAGCGTGGCCTCCGGCAGATACTGGATCGCCGGCAAGCCTCCGGCGAGTCGGTTGGTCAGACGACTGAGCGCCTGCTCGGCCCCTTGCAGGCTCGCTGGCTGCCCTGCGCGGTAGCACTGGGTACCCTGGCAACGATTGATCGGATCGGGGGCTGCGTTGATGCCGGCGTACATTGCCAGCATCTCTCGAGCGAACGCGCGCTTCGGATCAGCCCTGTTCAGCGTCAGCAGCGAGGGTGTGGAATCGTCGATGGAGGTGTAGGCCAAGAGCAGCTTCAGCTGCCCACCCTGCTCGTACCAGCCATCGAGGATGGCCTGGCGTGAGGCGGCCGGTAGCAGCCGAAGGAAGTTCAGCTCCGCGCCGTTGCGAATCAGGTCGAAGTAAAGCCGTGTCTGGCCCTGATGGGAGACGTTGCCGAACACGTCGAAATTGACCACGAGTTGGTAGTAGGTGCGCTCGAGCAGCGGATAGTCCATCCACCAGAGCGTCTGCGGAATCTCGCCGATCAGCCCTTTGCGCACCGAGGCGCTGTCATGCTGGCGGAAGATGCTCAGCAAGGCATTGTCATTGCCGGACCAGATCTGCTTCCACTGCGCGGGCTTGCCCGCATAGGCATTCATGCGCAGCTGTTCGTACTGATTGCGCTTGACCCGGTAGCTCTTCCAGAACGCAAGCAGGTCGCCCATTTCATCGAACTGCCCGGGCATCGCCAGCAGCGGCGTGGTCTGTTCGCGATAGCGCCGGTCGGTAATGTACAGATCGTGCTGCGGGTCCTGGAAGAACACCCAGAAGTTGTCGCGAATCACGTCCGTGGCGATCTGCCCGCGGCACACCGGCCCGCGGATAAAGGTGCGGACGAAATACTCGGCGTTATCCAGCATGAACTGGTACCGCGCCTCGGCAGGAATAGCCTGGAAAGTCTTGAACGGATTGGCTCTGTGATCTGCGCCGTAACCGGGGATGGCATCCACCGTCGAGTCACCGCTGAAGAACAGCGAACGGACCCGCGCCAGCTTCGCAGCGCTGAGTGGATAGGTGATGTGCGTCTTGTGCACGATCACGTCGGTAATCGGTCGCAGGCGATAGCTGAACCGGGTACCCGGATCATCGTTCGGCCGTCGCGTCGCAATGGCGTCGACCGGCTCGCCACTGGGCGTGCGCGAACGCACCAGCTGATAGAAACGACCGCCTCCCTCCCCTTCGAAGTACAGATGCGCAATGAAAAGGTGCTCATACAACCAGCGGCCAACCAGATTGCCGCGTGCACCGGGAGTGTTGAGCAAGCGTTCCCACTCGTCGATCTGCACGGACTCGGTTGCCGAAGGCTCGGGCGGCGAACTCGCATCGACTGACGCGCCCTGCTCCAGCCAACGCTGTAGGAGTGCGTACTCCGCATCGCTCAGCCCGGTCACGGCGAAAGGCATACCGCCATGCATGTTGCGTCGGGCGTAGCGGTCGAATTCATCCGGCAGCGGGCAGGTGTTTTCCCGGCCGATGCCGATCTCCAGCGCTGACGGCAGCTTGGCATTGGGCGTCAGCGGCTGGCTGCGACCGAGCTCGAGCATTCGTGCCATCAGCGCAGCCTGGTTGCCCTCGCCATTGAGTACCGAATTGAAGCCCTTGCGCCGCCACGCGGCGTCGTGATCGGCGTCGAGAAACAGGCGCGTGGGCTCCTGGGCCTTTACCCGTACGCCGTTGTAGACCGGCAGCTTGTTCGCGCCGCGGGATGCACCCTCACCACTGCCGAGATTGAGTTGGCAGGGCGAGTCATAACAGGCGTGGCAAGCGACGCACTTGGCGGTGAATATCGGCTGGATATCACGCTGATAAGAGAGGGCTTCGGCGCGCGCAGCGGTGAACGAGAGGAATAGAAAGCCAGCGAGCCAGAAACGAAATGACATGCATCGAACGCCTTGAGATAAGTGCGTATTCTATTCGCCTCTGCCGGGTCACGGCCAACGCCTGCCAACCTGAATAATCTTCATGCAAAAGCGCGAAGGCTAAAAAAGCATGCAGCTTTGCTATCATTCGCGCTCTTTTGTCCCAGCTTTTCAGGTAGTCCCCATGTCCACTCGCAGCTCCCGTCTTCAGGCCCTTCAGCAAGCGCTCAAAGAGCGCATCCTGATTCTCGACGGCGGCATGGGCACCATGATCCAGAGCTACAAACTGGAGGAAGAGGACTACCGCGGCGCGCGCTTCGCCGACTGGCCACAGGATGTCAAAGGCAACAATGACCTGCTGCTGCTCAGCCGCCCGGACGTGATCCAGGCCATCGAGAAAGCCTATCTCGATGCCGGCGCCGACATTCTCGAGACCAACACCTTCAACGCCACTCGCGTTTCCCAGGCCGACTACGGCATGGAAGAGCTGGTCTACGAGCTGAACGTCGAAGGCGCGCGCCTGGCCCGTGAAGTGGCGGACGCCAAGACTGCCGAAACACCGGACCGTCCGCGCTTCGTCGCCGGTGTACTCGGCCCGACCAGCCGCACCTGCTCGATCTCCCCGGACGTCAACAACCCCGGCTATCGCAACGTCACCTTCGACCTGCTGGTAGAGAACTACGTCGAGGCCACGCGCGGCCTGATCGAGGGCGGCGCCGATCTGATCCTGATCGAAACGATCTTCGACACGCTCAATGCCAAGGCGGCCATCTTCGCCGTGCAGCAGGTGTTCGAAGACGAAGGTGTCGAACTGCCGATCATGATCTCCGGCACCATCACCGACGCTTCCGGCCGCACGCTGTCCGGGCAGACCACCGAGGCATTCTGGAACTCGGTGCGCCACTCCAAGCCGATCTCCGTGGGCCTGAACTGCGCTCTGGGCGCCAAGGACCTGCGCCCATACCTGGAAGAGCTCTCCAGCAAGGCCGAAACCTTCGTTTCCGCGCATCCCAACGCTGGCCTGCCGAACGCCTTCGGCGAATACGACGAAAGCCCGGCAGAGATGGCCGCGGTGGTCGAGGAATTCGCCTCCTCCGGCTTTCTCAACATCATCGGCGGCTGCTGCGGTACCACGCCTGCTCACATCCAGGCGATTGCCGAGGCTGTCAGCAAATACCCGCCGCGCGTCATTCCGGACATCCCCAAGGCCTGCCGACTCTCGGGTCTGGAGCCGTTCACCATCGACCGCAGCTCGCTGTTCGTCAACGTCGGCGAGCGCACCAACATCACCGGCTCCGCCAAGTTCGCCCGCCTGATCCGCGAGGAGAACTACACCGAGGCTCTGGAAGTCGCCCTGCAGCAGGTCGAAGCCGGCGCCCAGGTGATCGACATCAACATGGACGAGGGCATGCTGGATTCGAAGGCGGCCATGGTCACCTTCCTCAACCTGATCGCCGGCGAACCGGACATCTCCCGCGTGCCGATCATGATCGACTCCTCGAAGTGGGAAGTGATCGAGGCAGGCCTCAAGTGCATCCAGGGCAAGGGCATCGTCAACTCGATCTCGATGAAGGAAGGCGTCGAGCAGTTCAAGCACCACGCCCACCTGTGCAAGCGCTATGGCGCCGCCGTGGTGGTCATGGCCTTCGACGAAGCCGGCCAGGCCGATACCGCCGCACGCAAGCGCGAGATCTGCCAGCGCAGCTACGACATTCTGGTCAATGAAGTCGGCTTTCCGCCGGAAGACATCATCTTCGACCCGAACATCTTTGCCATCGCCACCGGCATCGAGGAACACAACAACTACGCAGTCGACTTCATCGAGGCCTGCGTTTTCATTCGCGACAACCTGCCCTACGCGCTGACTTCGGGCGGCGTATCCAACGTGTCGTTCTCCTTCCGCGGCAACAACCCGGTGCGCGAAGCGATCCACTCGGTATTCCTGTTCCATGCGATCAAGGCGGGCCTGACCATGGGCATCGTCAACGCCGGTCAACTGGAGATCTACGACGAGATTCCCAAGGAGCTGCGCGACGCGGTCGAGGACGTGGTACTCAACCGCAGCGCCAACGGCACCGAAGGCTTGCTGGAGCTCGCTGACAAATACAAGGGCGACGGCTCCGTGAAGGAGGCCGAAACCGAAGAGTGGCGCAGCCTGCCGGTGGACAAGCGCCTCGAGCACGCACTGGTCAAGGGCATCACCGCCTTTATCGTCGAAGACACCGAGGAATGCCGCCAGCAGTGCAAGCGACCCATCGAGGTGATCGAAGGCCCACTGATGAGCGGTATGAACGTGGTCGGCGACCTGTTTGGCGCCGGCAAGATGTTCCTGCCCCAGGTGGTCAAGTCGGCGCGCGTGATGAAGCAGGCCGTCGCCCATCTGATTCCCTTCATCGAGGCGGAAAAAGGCGACAAGCCGGAAGCCAAGGGCAAGATCCTCATGGCCACGGTGAAAGGCGACGTGCACGACATCGGCAAGAACATCGTCGGCGTGGTGCTCGGCTGTAACGGTTACGACGTTGTCGACATGGGCGTGATGGTGCCGGCGGAGAAGATTCTGCAGACCGCCATCGCCGAGAAGTGCGACATCATCGGCCTCTCCGGCCTGATCACGCCTTCGCTGGACGAGATGGTCCACGTTGCCAAGGAAATGCAGCGCCAGGGCTTCAGCCTGCCGCTGATGATCGGCGGCGCCACCACGTCCAAGGCACACACCGCGGTGAAGATCGACCCGCAGTACCACAACGATGCGGTGGTCTACGTCACCGACGCCTCGCGTGCGGTGGGCGTTGCCACGACCCTGTTGTCGAAAGAACTGAAGCCGGCGTTCGTCGACAAGACCCGTGAAGAATACGCCATGATCCGCGAGCGCACGGCCAACCGTAGCGCGCGCACCGAACGGCTGAGCTACGCCCAGGCCGTCGCCAACAAGCCGCAGTTCGACTGGGCCGGCTACACGCCGGTCAAGCCGAGCTTTACCGGCCGCCAGCTGCTGGAAGATATCGACCTGCGCACGCTGGCCGAATACATCGACTGGACGCCGTTCTTCATTGCCTGGGACCTGGCCGGCAAATACCCGCGCATTCTCGAGGACGAAGTGGTCGGCGAAGCGGCTACCTCGCTGTTCAGCGATGCCCAAGCGATGCTGAACAAGCTGATCGACGAGAAGCTGATCCGCGCCCGTGCGGTGTTCGGCTTCTGGCCGGCCAATCAGGTGCAGGACGACGATCTTGAAGTGTATGGCGACAACGGCGAGAAGCTGGCCACCCTGCACCACCTGCGCCAGCAGATCATCAAGCCGGACGCCAAGCCGAACCTTTCCCTGGCCGACTTCGTCGCGCCGAAAGACAGCGGCATCACCGACTATGTAGGCGGCTTTATCTGCACCGCGGGCATCGGTGCCGAGGAGCTGGCCAAGGCCTATCAGGACAAAGGCGACGACTACAACTCGATCATGGTCAAGGCGCTCGCCGACCGCCTCGCCGAAGCCTGCGCCGAGTGGCTGCATCAACAGGTGCGCAAGCAGTACTGGGGCTACGCTCAGGATGAGCAGCTGAGCAACGAGGAGCTGATCCGCGAACAGTACAAGGGCATCCGCCCTGCCCCCGGCTACCCGGCCTGCCCGGACCATACCGAGAAAGGCACGCTGTTCCAGCTGCTGGATGCCGACGGCATCAGCCAGGTCACCCTCACCGAGCACTACGCCATGCTGCCGACCGCGGCGGTCAGCGGCTGGTACTTCGCCCATCCGGAGGCACAGTATTTCGCCGTCGGCAAGATCGACAAGGATCAGGTGGAAAGCTACAGCCAGCGCAAGGGTGAAGACATCGCCGTCAGCGAACGCTGGCTGATGCCGAACCTGGGCTACGACAACTGATCCCGCGGCGGGCGCTTGTGAGCGCCCGCCGTCGTTCCGCTCAATGGAGCTTGCACCATGTCATCCGAAACACCGCTGCTGATCGACGAACTCGAAACCGCCGACATGCTGATCATCGACGACCTGCATGCCTGGCAGTTCGCACTGAACGAGGCGCTGCTCGACGATGCAGACGCCGCCGCGGAGGCCAATCAGCCATTCGCCAGCGAGGACATCCTGCTGACGATCGATCTGGTCGACGGCCGCACACGCCGCCAGTGGCAGTTCAGCTACAACCAGATCATGGAAGCCCAGCGCCAGCCCGATGGCGAAAGCTGGCTACTGGAAGGCCCGCACCGCCTGCAGTGCCTCAGCGCCATCGGCGGCGAGGACGAGGACGAGTAACGCGTCTCTAGCCGCCTCGCCCTGCGCGGGCGACGGCTATTGAACTCGCAGTCGTCCCCTCTCCGGCGGCTGCCGCCGACTTCGCACCCTCCATCAGCGGCCGTTCGATATAGCGATAGCTCAGGCCGGCAACGATTAGCGACATGGTTAAGCAAACCGCCACGCGCGGCAGCAGCGGCTGGTCATCGAGCCAGCTCATGCACAGCAGCCAGACCGGTATATGGCACAGGTACAGCGAGAACGACAGCTGCCCGACTGTCTCCAACGGACGCGACAAGGCGCCGAAGATCGCCTCGCTGGAACAGACAGCCAGCATGAATGGAACAGCCAGCACCAGTGTCGTCGCCGCCCAGCGGAACGACGCGAGCGGTTCCAGCGCGATGGCCAGAAGGCTCGCCGAGACCACCGCCAGACCGATCACCAGCACTTTGCTGCTGGCGGTCATCGCCTCGATGTCGCGCTCGACGACGCGAAACTGATCCAGCGACGACAGCTTCCATAGCAGCAGCCCCATGAACAGGCCGTTCGCCCGGAACAACCACTCGGGCGCGAAAGGATTGGCGAAGCTGAACCACAGCACGATACCGATCACCGCCGGCCAGAACGCCCGGCGCAGCAGGAGCAACAACGGGAACAGCAGGTAGAACTGCACCTCCAGAGCGATCGACCAGAAATAGCCGAAATCTGTCTCATGCAACCCGTTGAAGACATTGGCGAGAAAAAACGCCGCGCTCGCCGTCACACCGAGCAGCGTGTCCAGCGAGTAAGCCGGCGCCCCACGCGGCGGCTCGATGACGCTGAACAGCAATACCACTGCCGCCCAGAACCAGGTCGGCAGCAGCACACGGCGGATGCGCTTCTTGTAGAAGGCGTACACAGCCTCGGCATCGAAATCCTGCTGCTTGCGCAGAAAGGTCGCGCCCATCAAGTAGCCGGAAATAAGAAAGAACAGATCGACCCCGACGCCCGGCAGGAAGCGCTGCAGCAAACCATCCCACCAGTCTGCCTCCGCACCAACCAGCATCACCGACGCATGGGCCAGCAGCACCATCACGATTGCCAGCCCACGGAGAAATTGAATATTGCGATTCTTGCCGTGCCGCGCTCCGGCATCACTCATAAGCAGTCCGATATTCGCAAGCCACCGCGACTACCAGCCATTGCCTGGGTCACTCAGGATCGATTCCATTACCTCGGGGCTTTGTTCAACACCTGGCCAGCCTCCCGCTGCGCCCTCGCCTCAACCATGACCAGCCCATACCGGCGTCGTTCAATCCTGGCGCGCCTCACAACATGCAGCTATCGGCGGAGACGTCCGCTATGATCGCGCCCCTCGTCTGCAAGCCCGGTTGCACACCATGTCGTCTCTCGAACTGATCGCCTCGCTGCTTGGCGTAATCGCCGTATGGCTGACGGTGCGCCAGAACCCATGGTGCTGGCCGATCGGGCTGGGCATGGTGTCGCTGTACGCCTGGTTTTTCCTCGACGCCAGGCTGTATTCACAGGTGTTGCTGCATAGTGTTTTCGCCGCAATGCAGCTCTACGGTTGGTGGGCCTGGACGCGAGGTGCCGCAGGCGAACACGGTAGGCCCGTGACCGGCGCCAGCCCGCGTGAGGTGGCTATAGGCATTGCCTGTGCAGCGCTCGGCAGCCTGCTGCTCGGCAGCGCCATGGCGAGCTTCACCGAGGCCGCCTTTCCCTGGATCGACGCCACCCTCACCGCATTCAGCCTGCTCGCACAGCTGTGGATGGCCCTCAAGCGCCTGCAGTGCTGGCTCCTGTGGATCGTCGTGGATGTGCTGTTCATTGGCTTCTTCAGCTATCAGGGCTACTGGCTGACGGCCGGCCTCTACGCGCTGTTCACCGGGCTCGCGATCATGGGGCTGCGAGAGTGGCGCACTGCACTGGTGGCGACGCGATGAAGGTGCTGGTGCTCACCGGTCCGGAGTCCACCGGCAAAAGCTGGCTTGCACAGCGGCTGCTGCACACATTCGGCGGAATGATGGTGGGCGAATACGTTCGCCATTACATCGAGCAGACGCAACGCGACACGACGCTTGCCGACATTCCTGCGATTGCCCGTGGCCAGCTGGACTGGGAAGACGCCGCGAGAATTCATGCACCGCATCTGCTGATTCTCGACACCCATCTGCTAAGCAACATGCTCTGGAGTCATACGCTGTTCGGCGATTGCCCCGCCTGGCTCGAGGACGAGCTGCTGGCGCGGGATTACCACCAACATCTGTTGCTCTCGCCCGAGGGAATCGAGTGGCATGGCGACGGTCAGCGCTGTCAGCCTGATCTCAGCGAACGAATGGACTTCTTCCAGGCATGTCGCAGCTGGTTGGTGCAGCGGGACCAGCCCTTCGTCGAGGTCAGCGGCGGCTGGACCGAGCGCGAGAGGCAGGCGATCGCCCACACCCGCGCTCTGCTAGGCGAATGACTGCCCGCAAGCCCTATGGCTGGCGGTCACGACGTAACAACAGGCCGATGGCAAGCACGACCAACAGGCTACCCGGCAACCAGTGCACACCCATGCGCGCCGGCTGATCGAAGAACAGCAGCAGCATCGAGACGAAAGGCACCAGGTAGCTGTACGCCGTGACCGCACCGGGGCTGAGAACGGCGGTCGCGCGCTGCTGCAGGAAAAAGGTCATCGCGCTGGAGAACACGCCAAGGTAGATCACCAGCAGCAAATCCAGCAGGTTCATGCGCAGCAGCGACGCCGGTCGCTCCCAGATAAAGCCCATCAGGCCGATCAACAGCGCGCCGGCGATCAGGCTCCAGAAGGTGCGCAAACCCGCCTGCCGCGGCAACGTGCCGTTCGCCAACCCCCATTTGCTGAGCACCGGGTACAACGCCGACGCGACACATCCGAAGAAGAAGCCCAGCTCGCCCAGGCCGAGCTGCATGCCGGAGAAATCGCCGCCGTTCTCGGCCCATGCCAACCCAAGCGCCCCGCTCGCACCAAGCGCCAGGATAGCCAACAGACGGCCGGCTGGCTGCTCGACACCAAGCCCGCGGCCCAGGCAATACGCCAGTAGCGGCACGCTGACGAACAACGTCGCCATCGACAGCGCGCTGACCCGATGGGCCGCCCAGAACATGGTGCCGAAAAAGCCCGCCAGGCATAGCCCCATGGCGGCGTACAGCAACAGGGGGCGCCAGCCCGGTCGTCCTTCGCTCTGGCGCCAGGCCAGCGGCGCCAGGACCAATGCCGCAATGCTGAAGCGCATGGCTGTCAGCAGCAGTGGCGGCAACCCGTCAGTGAGCAAACCCACCGCGGGGAACGACAACCCGACAAATAGCGCCCAGAGCAGCATGCCCAGATGCGCGCGGGTGGTTCCGCCACGGCTATCGCTCATGCGCGTCTCCGGCGTGTGGTTGCCAAGGCTGGTGTTGATGGCGTGCGGATGGTGGCTGCGGTTCAAAAGCTCGCTCCCTGTGAATTGCCTCGCAGCCCATGGGACGATTACAGACGCGAGGGGGACCGTCGAATGATCCTGATCGAGTGACTGAGGTTCGGTTTGCGCGTCACGCTGATCGGACGCCGGGTGACCGTATCGATGGTGATGTTCCAGAAGCCGGTGCTCGGCACGACGATTTTCGCCGGGAATTTATCGAACGCCCCACCATGGTAGGTGTGCCGGCCGCCGTTCTTGAAACTACGGAAATTGGCATCGTTCATCAGGCGGATGTTGCAGGTCTGCGAGCATTCGATGACGACGATGTCGTCCTCGTTGAGGTGCTCGCGCTGGTGTATGAACTTCATCGACTGCTCCGACAGCGCACGTGGCGGCAAAGCGGCCAACGATAGCATGCGCACCCGTCGAATCGGACCGGTTGTGAACCACGCGGGAGACGCACCATCGTGCCAGGCCTGCGCGCGGGTTGTTCAGTAGCGCGGGTTGTGTATCCTCTGTGTACCTATCCAACAGCTACCCTCCTTCCATGTCCAGCACGTCACTCCCCTGCTCTTCAAGCCTGCCCGCGGGAAGCCGACTGCTGTTTCTCTTCGATACCGGATTGCTGGCCCTGTGGTGAAACGCGGCTCGCCGCGCACTCACCCCATCGCCAACCCAGTTCATCGAGGAATGCCGCCCATGCTTGCGGTCCGTAACACCCTTCAGATCGACGCCCCTATCGTGCGCAACGCAACCCGTTGCGGTTTCTTCATGGCCGGCTTCGGCCTGTCCGTCTGGGCGCCGCTGGTGCCCTATGTACGCGAACGCATAGAGATGACAGATGCAGTGTTCGGCCTTTTGCTGCTCTGCATCGGCGTCGGCTCGCTGACCTGGATGCCACTGTCCGGCGTGCTGGTAAGCCGCTGGGGCATCCGCCCGGTGCAGCTGTGCAGCGTCGTGCTTCTGGCGTTGGCGCTGGCCGGCATGGCCCTGACCGACTCGATGCTGTTGCTGGCTCTGGCGCTGTTCTGCTTCGGCGGCAGCCTGGGCGTCATCGACGTAATCATGAACATTCAGGCGGTGCTGGTGGAGACTGCGGTCGGCCGTCGACTGATGTCGAACTTCCACGGCATGTACAGCCTTGGCGCCATCAGCGGCGCACTGATGCTCACCGGCCTGCTGACCCTCGGCCTGGCGCCGGAGATCGGCAGCTTTCTGATGATCGGGCTGATCGTTGCGGCGAACCTCGGCCTGGCCCGCGGCTTTCTGCCGAATCGTGCACCGGGCGGCGGCTTCGCCTTCGTGCGGCCCACAGGCGTGGTGTTACTCGTAGGCCTGATGTGCTTTGTCGTCTATCTGGCCGAAGGCGCCGTGCTGGACTGGAGCGCGCTTTACCTGACCGGTGAGAAAGGCCTCGAAGTGGCCAAGGGCGGCCTGGGTTACGCAGCCTTCGCCCTCATGGTGACCATCGCGCGCTTCGCTGGCGGCCCGCTGGTCAATGCACTCGGCACGGCCCGCGTCATCGCCTTTGGCGGGTTGCTCGCTGCGTTCGGCATCGGCTTGAGCCTGGCCGCCGAACACTGGGCCGTGGCGCTGATCGGCTACGGATTGTGCGGGTTGGGCTGCGCGAACGTCTCGCCGGTGCTGATTTCGTCCCTGAGCCGGCAGGACGGCATGCCGGTGCAACTGGCCGTCACCGTGGCGACCACCATCGGTTTCGCCGGAGTCCTCGCCGGCCCGGCCATGATGGGCGTGGTCGCGCATTTCAGCTCGCTGGGCATGGCCTTCGCGCTACTCGCCGTCCTGCTTGTCGGCATCGTGCCGTTCTGCCGTCGCTTCACCGCGTGACCCCGGATAGAATGCGCGCCCTATGCGAATCCCAGACCTGCAGCAACGCCTCGCCGAGATTGGCGCCAAGCCCCGTCACATCGGGCGAATGACCCGTGCCTGGCTCAAGGGCCTGCCGCTCGATGTCGGCCGACGCCAGCAACAGGCCGAGGACTTCCTGCCGCTGAGCGTGCGCGCAGGGCTGCCGGCGCTGAGCGCCGAGATCGACGGACTGGCGCGGCTGCGTTCCGAACATCCGGCGGCCGACGGTTCGGCGCGCCTGCTGGTGGAGCTGGCCGATGGGCAGATGGTGGAAAGCGTCCTGCTGCCGCGCGACGGGCTGTGCGTGTCCAGCCAGGTCGGCTGCGCGGTGGGCTGCGTGTTCTGCATGACCGGCAAGAGCGGACTGCTGCGTCAGCTGGGCAGTGCCGAAATCGTCGCCCAGGTTGCCCTCGCCCGACGCTTCCGCCCGGTGAAGAAGGTGGTGTTCATGGGCATGGGCGAGCCCGCGCACAATATCGACAACGTCCTCGAGGCCATCGACCTGCTTGGCACGGACGGCGGCATCGGCCACAAGAATCTGGTGTTCTCCACCGTCGGCGACATGCGCGTGTTCGAGCGTCTGCCGCAGCAGCGGGTCAAGCCGGCGCTGGCCCTGTCCCTGCACAGCACCGATGCGGCGCTGCGTCAGGCCCTGCTGCCGCGGGCGCCACAGATCGCACCCGACGAACTGGTCGACCTCGGCGAGGCCTACGCCCGCGCGACCGGATTCCCGATCCAGTACCAGTGGACACTGCTCAAGGGCATCAACGACAACCAGGATGAGATGGATGGCATCCTGCGCCTGCTCAAGGGCAAGTACGCGGTGATGAACCTGATCCCCTACAACAGCCTGGAAGATGACCAATACCAGCGTCCCGATGGCGAGCGCATCGTGCAGATCGTGCGTTATCTGCACAGCCGCGGCGTGTTGACCAAGGTACGCAACTCGGCCGGCCAGGACATCGATGGCGGTTGTGGCCAGCTCCGCGCCCGGGCCGAGCAGGTGCTCGATCGCAAGCGACGCGTTGATCGCGGGGCCTGAACCCGCAAGCCGCAGTCACTGTCCCAGCGCAATACGATTGATGGCCCGCCCGGCCTCATACAGCAAGGAAAGCGCAAGCCGCATGCACACATTGGAACAACTTGAACGTGGTGAACTGACAGGAATCCGCCGTCTCGATCTCTCGGCCGACCTGCAGCATTTTCCCGAGGCGATCTTCGCTCTCGCCGATACGCTGGAAGTACTGAATCTCTCCGGTAACCGACTCAACAGCCTGCCGTCCGACCTGTCCCGCCTGCGCAAGCTGCGCATTCTATTCTGCTCGGACAACCTCTTCACCGAGGTGCCGGACTGCCTCGGCGACTGCGAGCAGCTGGAGATGATCGGCTTCAAGGCCAACCAGATCCGCCATCTGCCTGGCGCCGCGTTGCCGCCGGCGTTGCGCTGGCTGATCCTCACCGACAACCAGCTGCAAGCGTTGCCTGACGAGATTGGCAATTGCCGCCACTTGCAGAAACTGATGCTCGCTGGCAACCAGCTGTCTTCGCTGCCGGATTCGCTGGCCAATTGCGTCAACCTCGAACTACTGCGAATCGCCGCCAACCGCCTGCCAGCGCTGCCCGAGTGGCTGCTGATACTGCCGCGACTCAGCTGGCTGGCCGCTGCCGGCAACCCCTTCAGCGACGCCAGCGAAGCGATGAGCCTCGCTCGTCATTCGCTACCGGCGATCCCGCGCGAACAGGTCGTCCTGCACGAGCAGCTGGGCCAAGGTGCGTCGGGCATCATCTACCGTGCCGCATGGCAGCCGAGCGGACAGTCGCCCAAGCTAATGGCCGCCAAGCTGTTCAAGGGCCATGTCACCAGCGACGGCCTGCCCCACAGTGAGATGGCAGCCTGCGTATCCGCTGGCGCCCATCGGAACCTTATAGACGTTGCCGGGCCGCTGGCCGATCAGCCGGGCCAAACGCCGGGTCTGCTGATGGATCTGGTCGAGCCGGCCTTCCAGCCACTCGCTGGTCCGCCGTCGCTGGTCAGTTGCACACGCGATTGCTACGCCGAGGATCGAACCTTTACCGTGGAGCAGGCGCTGCGGATTGCCCGTGGCACCGCCTCGGCGGTCGCTCACCTGCATCAGCGCGGCATCCTGCATGGCGACCTGTACGCTCATAATCTGCTGGTCGACCCAACGGGCGAATGCCTGCTCAGCGATTTCGGCGCTGCCTCGTTCTTCGAGCCGGACAGTGCCACTGGCCAAGCGCTGCAACGCATCGAATCGCGCGCTTTCGGTTGTCTGCTGGAAGAGTTGCTGCAACGCTGTCCAGACCTCGAAAACGATTCGCATCGGCAAACTCTGTTCGAGTTACAGAATCAGTGCATGTCAGCGCAGCCAGAAGGCCGTCCAAACTTCAGTCAGTTGCACACCACTCTCGCCGCGCTCTGACGCGCTTTCCGGAGCGACCCCGCAATGAACTCACCCAAAGCAGACGAAGAACATACGCCCTACCCTAAACCCTACTCGGATGCGGCGGTCGATCAGGACCCGTTCATCCGTGGTTTGAAACAGCGCCTGCCCGAGCACTTGCGTGAATCCTTCAGCGAAGAGCAGCTCGATGCCCTGCGTGGGGTGTTCGGCGCACGGTCATGGGTCAAGCACCGCGTCGATCTGCGCGGTACGGTGAAGGTGTGGCGCGACCGCTATTACTTCGCGATCGTCGCCGGTCGCAACAAGCGAAACCTGACGCGTCCCCAGCAAAATCTCTCGCTGATGGCCAAGGCTGCATTGGCGACCTTGTTCCTGCTGTTTTCTGCATTGGTAGGGCTGGTGATCCTGTACGTGCTCAAGTCAGCGCTGGGGATCAATCTTTTCCCGGGCTTCTCGCTAGGGCTTTGGGATTGGCTGAAGGAGAGCATCTGAGCGTCTCCAAACGCTCCATCTGACCGTGCGCAGACCAGAGCCCTGCACTACTCTAAATGACGCACAGATAGTGGGGTATTGGTTGATCCGCTTCAATCCGCAGTCCTGCAGCTGGCAGAGCAAAGTCCTTCTTTGAACTTCCCTAGCTAATGAGGAGCTTGCGAAATGAACGATACTTCGAAAAAGCCTTCAGTCAGTACGAACGAGAAAAACGTGCCTTCGGCGTCTCAGGAGCCCTGGCGACCCTTCGACACCCTGCGCCGACAGGTGGATCGCCTCTTCGACGACTTTGAACGTCCCTGGCATCTACCCTTCAGCCGCCATGGTCTGGAAACCTCGCCCCTGTGGCAGGGTGGCCCCAATCGGATGCCGGTGATGGACGTTGTAGAGAAGGAAAACTCGTTCGAGATCACAGCCGAACTGCCCGGACTGGATGAGAAGGATGTGGAGGTAAAGCTGGCTGGCAACAGCCTGATCATCAAGGGTGAAAAACGCCAGGATCATAAGGAGGAACGCGACGGCTACCACCTATCCGAAAGATCCTTCGGCAGCTTCCAACGCAGTTTCGCGCTGCCCGAAGGCGTAGACCGTGACAAGATCGACGCCACGTTCGGCAAGGGTGTATTGCGTCTGTCATTGCCCAAGCAGCCGGGCACCGCCGACAACACGAAGAAAATCTCCATCAAGGCAGAGTAATGCGACGGACCGGTTTGTAGTACAGCCGGTCCTGTATTTCAAAAATAGCCTGTGCGCTCGCCTCGCTCGGCTCTCTTTACCGCATCAAGTCTTTGCGCTGGCAATGCCTTTGTACGACTAGACTCCGGAGAAACCGCGATTGGAGGCAGTCATGTCCGAGACACCAATGAAAGACGATCAGGAAAAGACTCTGACGCTTCGCGAAATGCTGAGCAGCGTTCTGGCTGCGGCACTGGGCGTACAGAGCGGCAAGAACAGAGCCCGGGATTTCAGCCATGGAAAACCCAGCCACTTCATCATTCTCGGCGTGGGTTTCACCGTTCTGTTCGTGCTGGTGATCCTGGGGTTGGTGAAACTGGTGCTCTATCTGGTTGGGAGCTGAGCTTTTACTACTGATGGCTGACCCAGAAGATCGCGGTGCCCACCGCGAGCATGATCAGACTGAAGATAGCCGCGGCGTCCACCACACTGTCGCGCTGTTCGTTTCTCACGGAAGTTCTCCTCTAGCGGTTCGATGATATCGACAGCTTCTTTGAGGCAGTTAAGACCACTGTTGTGCGTTGCTCAAGGGCAGCGGGTTATAAGTCCATTTCGCTTGGTTTGGTTCTAAACATATTCCCAAACATCACTTTTGCGTATAACCACGAGCTGGTATCGTGCCGCCCTCCCTTAATGGGTGCGCGGCCGTGCGCGCGAATGCTGTAGACAGCCTGAAAACAGGACATTTATGTACGTTTACGATCAGTACGACCAACACATCATCGAGGATCGGGTCCGGCAGTTCCGCGACCAGACTCGCCGCTTCCTGGCTGGCGAACTCGCTGATGAAGAATTCCGCCCGCTGCGTCTGCAGAATGGCCTGTACATCCAGCGCTACGCGCCGATGCTGCGCGTAGCCGTGCCTTACGGGCTACTGTCCTCCACCCAGGTACGCAAGCTGGCCGAGATCGCACGTCATTACGACAAGGGATACGCGCACATCAGTACCCGGACCAACGTGCAGTTCAATTGGCCCGAGTTGGAAGACGTGCCGGAAATTCTTGCCGAGCTGGCCACCGTGCAGATGCACGCCATCCAGACCAGCGGCAATTGCATCCGCAACACCACCACCGACCAGTTCGCCGGTGTCGCCAAGGACGAGCTGATCGATCCCCGCCCGTGGTGCGAGATCATTCGCCAGTGGTCGACCTTCCACCCCGAATTCGCCTTCCTGCCGCGCAAGTTCAAGATCGCCGTCAACGGCGCGGTCAGCGACCGGGCCGCCATCGAGGTGCACGATATCGGCCTGGAAGCGGTGAAGAACGAGGCCGGCGACCTGGGCTTCCGTGTTTCGGTCGGCGGCGGCCTCGGGCGGACCCCCATCGTCGGCAGCTTCATCAACGAATTTCTGCCTTGGCAGCACCTGTTGAGCTATCTCGACGCCATCCTGCGGGTCTATAACCGCTATGGACGTCGTGACAACAAGTTCAAGGCCCGCATCAAGATTCTGGTCAAGGCCCTCACACCAGAAGTGTTTGCCGAGCGCGTCGATGCCGAATGGGCGCACCTCAAGGACGGCCCGACGACGCTGACCGAAGCTGAAGTTCAGCGTGTCAGCAAGTTTTTCGTCGATCCGGAGTACAAAGCCCTGGAAGACCAGAGCGCTGCGCTCGCCCAGCTGGACGCAGAGCATCCGGGCTTTGCCCGCTGGCGCCAGCGCAACGTGGTCGCACACAAGAAGCCCGGCTACGCGGCAGTCACCCTCTCGCTGAAGAGCACTGGCGTGGCGCCCGGCGACGTCACCGACAAGCAGCTCGATGCCATCGCCGATCTGGCCGATCGCTACAGCTTCGGCGAGGTGCGCAACTCCCACGAGCAGAACATGATTCTGGCCGATGTCGAGCAGGCCAAGCTGTTCGAGCTCTGGCATGAACTGCGCGAATTGGGTCTGGCCACGCCGAACATCGGCCTGCTGACCGACATCATCTGCTGCCCTGGCGGCGACTTCTGCTCGCTGGCCAACGCCAAGTCGATCCCAATCGCCGAATCCATCCAGCGTCGCTTCGATAACCTCGATTACCTGTTCGACCTGGGCAACATCGACCTGAACATCTCAGGCTGCATGAACGCCTGCGGTCACCACCATGTCGGCCATATTGGCATTCTGGGCGTGGACAAGAAGGGCGCGGAGTTCTACCAGGTTTCGCTGGGCGGCAGTTCCGGCCGTGACGCGAGCCTCGGCCAGATCCTCGGCCCATCCTTCGCCCAGGACTCGATGCCAGATGTGATCGAAAAGATCATCAACGTTTACGTGGAGCAGCGTACCGAAGATGAACAGTTCATCGACACTTACCGCCGCATCGGCATTGATCCCTTCAAGGAGCGCGTCTATGCAGCGAATCATTAAGAACGATCAACTGGTCGATGAGACCTGGCACCTGCTGCCCAAGGAACAGACGCTCGACGACCTGTGCAATAGCGACGATCTGATCGTGCCGTTGCATCTCTGGCTGGACCATGCCCATGCGCTGAAAGCCCGCGACGGCGGCCTCGGGGTCTGGCTCGATGCCAACGAGCAGGTCGAGGACATCGCAGACGACCTGGCGCACTTCCAGGTCATCGCGCTGAATTTCCCCAGCTTCACCGACGGCCGCCACTACTCCAGTGCCCGCCTTTTGCGCGAGCGCTACGGCTACAAAGGCGAGATCCGCGCCATCGGCGATGTGCTGCGGGACCAGCTGTTCTACATGCGTCGCTGCGGCTTCGATGCGTTCGCCATTCGCGCCGATCGGGACCCGGTCGACGCGCTGGAAGGCTTGAAGGACTTTTCGGTGACCTATCAGGCCGCGGCCGACGATGAGCGCCCGCTGTTCCGCCGTCGCCAGGGTTGATACCAGCCCGGTCGATTGCGACAAATGAAAAGCCCGCCTATTGGCGGGCTTTTCATTGCTTCATTGATACATCCAGAAGTTGGGGTGTTCGACCGGCGTGGTGACTACATCGGCCTTTTTTCCGGCTGCGATCTGTTTGATCTTTTCGGCAAGCTTCTTCATGAACCATTTCCTCGGTTGCGATCAGGAGTGGCGCTAGATTCCGCCAATTAACGCTACCGAGGAAATTCATTGCCACTATCGCGGCGATAAGCCAGCACGTGTGGAATTCAGTCCACGCGGACCAGCACTCGACCCACCTGGCCGCCGGCCAGAATGCGCTCGATCGCCGTCGGTAACTCCTCCAGCCCGACCTCCTGCGAGAGGTCGTCCAGATTGGCCAGCTTCCACTGCAGCGATAGCTTGTCCCACATGGAAGCCTTGACTACCAGCGGGATCTCCACCGAATCAACACCCAGCAGATTCACGCCGCGAAGAATGAACGGCAGCACGCTGGCCTGGAAATGCGTCCCGGCGGTAAGCCCGCAACAGGCCACGCTGGCACCGCGCTGTAGTGACTTCACCACGTTGAACAGGATGTCTCCGCCAACGGTGTCCACCGCCCCGCCCCACTGTTCCTTGAGCAACGCCTTCTCCACACCAGCCTGCAGTGCGGCGCGCTCGACGATCTGGCTAGCCCCCAGGCGAGTAAGGAAGTCCGCCTGATCAGCCTTGCCCGTGACCGCCGCAACCTTGTAGCCAAGACTGGCCAATAGCGCCACAGCTATGCTGCCAACGCCACCCGTCGCGCCGGTGACCAGCACGGGCGCTTCGCCTGGCTCAAGACCCGCCTGTTCCAGCTTGTCGACGCAGAGGGCCGCGGTCAGCCCGGCCGTGCCGAGGATCATAGCCTCGCGCAACGAAAGCCCCTGCGGGCGCTTGATCACCCAGGCCGCCGGAACGCGGATGTACTGGCCGAAGCCACCGGCGGTGTTCATGCCCAGGTCGTAGCCCGTGACAATCACCTCATCGCCTTCGGCGAACTCACCGACGCTGGACGAAGCCACGACACCCGCGGCGTCGATGCCTGGCGTATGGGGAAATGAGCGGGTCACGCCGCGATTGCCGCTCGCCGATAGCGCATCCTTGAAGTTCAGCGAGGAGTAATGCACCCGAATGAGTACCTCACCGGCTGGCAGCTCGTCGGTAGTACGTTCGACGATACGGGTTTCGAAACGACCCTCGGTCGTCTCGCTGACTTGTAGTGCCTTGAAGCTGCTCATGCGGTTCCCCTTGTCATTGCCAAAAACGTTGTTCGTTCAGCCGGCTCCAGCCTTTCAGCAAGCCGTGCTCCATAACCGTACTGGCCGCCATACCGAAGCGCTCGGGCAGGCTTTTCTTCTGTATGTAATGCAACTGGAACAGTTCCGCTTCCTGAGCGCGCTCGGCGAGATACTGATCACTGGTCTTGAGTTCGTCCGCCAGATGCTTGCCCAACGCGGCAATGCCCAGCCACACCTCTCCCGTCGCCACGTCATCTATCGACAGGTTCTGCCGGTAACGCGCGACGAAGTTCTTGAACAGCTCGTGGGTCGTCTCCAGGTCTTCCTGGAACTTCTCGCGGCCCTTCTCGGTGTTCTCGCCGAACACGGTCAACGTGCGCTTGTACTCGCCAGCAGTCAGCACTTCGAAATCGACATCATGCTTCTTCAGCAGTCGATGCACATTCGGCAGCTGTGCCACCACGCCAATTGAACCGAGGATGGCGAACGGTGCGGTGAGAATGCGATTGCCGATACAGGCCATCATGTAGCCGCCGCTGGCTGCGACCTTGTCGACACAGACGGTCAGCGGCACGCCGGCATCACGAATGCGGACCAGCTGCGAGGCAGCCAGGCCATAGCCATGGACCATGCCGCCACCACTTTCCAGGCGCAGCACAACCTCATCCTGCGGCGTCGCCATAGTCAGCAATGCGGTGATCTCGTGGCGTAGGTTGTCTACTGCAGATGCGCGAATATCGCCATCGAAATCGAGGACGAAAACTCGAGCTGGAGACTCGGCCTTCTTGTTCTGCTTGGCCGCCTTAGCTTCGCGCTTGCGCAATGCCTTGAACGCGTCCTTCTCCATCACGGCCTGCTCCAGGCGCTCACGCATGGATTTGTAGAATTCGTTGAGCTTGTGCACCTCGAGGTGCCCACCACTCTGTTTGCTGCGTCCCCGCCGCATCGAAGCCAGCGCGATGAGCACGATCACAATCGCCACGACCAACGTGACGGTCTTTGCCAGGAAGCTGGCATAGTCGACAAGAAATTCCACGTATCCCCCTCGATGAGTTCCGGTCGCCGACAAACTACCTTCGGCGGCATGCCGCCAGCATACCGGCGGGCCTGTGGCGGAGCCAGCGCGAGCGATTCAAACAAACGTTCGAATTATCGTTGACACTCCCGAACGATGTCCCTACCCTCGCGAAAAACAGTGCCGGCCGGAGCAGCAGCATGGGCAGTATCTACCTGATCAGGCATGGTCAGGCGTCTTTCGGCGCAGAAAACTACGACGTGCTGTCCCCGCTGGGATATCGCCAGTCCGAAGCCTTGGGTGACTACCTGGCGCAACTCGATGTGTCTTTCGATAGATGCCTGAGCGGCGAGCTGGATCGCCAGCAGAATACCGCCCGCGCCACGCTGGCGAGACTAGGCGCTCAGCCTGAGCTTGAAGTCGATGCTGCCTTCAATGAGTTTCACGCCGATGCGGTTATCCGCGCGCATCTTCCCGACCTGCTCCAGGCGGAGCCGAATGCGATGCACATCCTGCGCAACGCCGCCGATCATCGTGCCGACTTTCAGCGCCTGTTCACCCATGTAGTGCATCGCTGGATATCCGGTGAGCATGAGAAGGACGAACTGGAGAGCTGGCAGCACTTTCTCGACCGTGTACGTGGTGGCCTGGAGCGCGTTCTCGATCAAGCCGGCAAGCGCGACCGTATCGCCATCTTCACCTCCGGTGGAACTATCACCGCGCTGCTGCAACTGATCATAGGCGTGCCGCCGATCAAGGCGTTCGAGATGAACTGGCAGATCGTCAACACCTCGCTCAGCCTGTTGAAATTTCGTGATCGGGATGTCGCACTGGCTTCGTTCAACAGCCATGCGCACCTGCAACTCCTGAAGAATCCGGAGCTCGTCACCCATAGATGAGCCCAGCCCCAAGCGGCCAAAAGCTGCGTGTACCCATAACGACCAAAAAGGAAACCCTCATGAGCAACGTCGCCGAGACTTTCAAAGGCATGCAGTCGAAGTTCAACCCCAGCGCCGCTGCCGGCCTGGATCTGGTCTTCCAGTTCAACATCACTGATGCCGAAAACTACTACCTGGTGGTCAAGGATGGCACCTGCGATCTGCAGCAGGGCGATTCCAGCGACGCCAACGTCACTCTGATCATGGACAGCGAAACCATGCAGGGCATCGTCAGCGGCGAAACCGACGGCATGCAGGCTTTCATGGCCGGCAAGCTGCGCGCCGAAGGCGACATGATGCTGGCCATGAAGCTCAGCGAACTGTTCCCAGCCTGAGGCGAAAGCTGATTGCTGAGATGCAAAGGAACCGAAGTCTCAGACTTCGGTTTTTTTATGCCAGCGATTCATACGCGGACGAATCAGGGAGCTTGATTAACCAGCAACACTCCGGCCAATAACAGCGCGCATCGCTTGGTCTACGCAACCTCGAGCATTAGATTACTGAATCATCTTGGGCACCGAACATAAGTAGAAGGGATAACAATGGCGCTTACAGATCAAACCACCCGCGTCCGTGCAGGCGAGGAATTGCCGGTCGATATCATCGACCAATACTTGAAGGCGCATATCCCTGGCCTGAACGGTACACCGCAGATTTCCCAGTTTCCCGGCGGCGCATCGAATCTGACCTACCTGCTGCAGTACCCCGATCGCGATCTGGTCTTGCGCCGCCCTCCCTTCGGACACAAAGCTAAATCAGCCCACGACATGGGCCGCGAATTTCGCATTCTCAATCAGCTCAACGAAGGCTTTCCCTACTGCCCGAAGGCGTACGTGTACTGCACCGATGATTCAGTGATAGGCGCGGAGTTCTACGTGATGGAGCGCGTCAACGGCATCATCCTGCGCTCGGAGCTGCCGCCGGAACTGAGCCTCGATGAAGGCCAGACCCGTGCCCTCTGCGAGAGCTTCATCGACAAGTTCGTCGACTTGCACAATGTCGACTATCAGGCCTGCGGCCTCGGCGACCTGGGCAAGCCGGAAGGCTACGTGAAGCGCCAGATCGAGGGTTGGAGCGAGCGCTACGAACGCGCCATCACTCCCGATGCGCCCGCCTGGGAGGCGGTGAAGGCCTGGCTGAAGGACAAGATGCCGGCGGATCACCCTAAGCCGGGAATCATTCACAACGACTACCGTTTCGACAACGTCATCCTCAACCCGGATAACCCGATGGAGATCATCGGCGTACTGGACTGGGAAATGACCACCATCGGCGATCCGCTGATGGATCTGGGCAATACGCTGGCCTACTGGATCGAAGCCGCTGATCCCCAGCCAATGCAGGCAATGCGTCGCCAACCGAGTCATCTACCCGGCATGCATACCCGGCAGGGCTTCGTCGATTACTACGCGCAACGAGCCGGGATCGAGATTCCCTGCATCGATTTCTACTACACCTATGGCCTGTTTCGCCTGGCTGGAATCGTTCAGCAGATCTACTACCGCTTCTATCACGGTCAGACCCAGGACCAGCGTTTCGCCTCATTCATCCACATGAACAAGTTGCTCGAACACAAGGCGCTGCAAGTGATCGGGCAATCGACGCTCTGAAGTTATCCAAACCCTGTGGCACGCCACAGGACCGAACAAGAAAAGAGGAACGACCATGTCCAAGACAACCCTGTTCGACCTAGACGGCAAAATCGCCTTCGTTTCCGGCGCCAGCCGCGGTATCGGCGAAGCCATCGCCAAACTGCTCGCGCAGCAAGGCGCCCATGTGATCGTATCCAGCCGCAAGATCGAAGGCTGCCAGGCGGTAGCCGACGCGATCATCGCTGAAGGCGGCAAGGCCACCCCGGTCGCCTGTCACATCGGCGAGATGGAACAGATCCAGTCAGTGTTTGCCCAGATCCGCGAACAGTTCGGCCGCCTCGATATTCTGGTCAACAATGCGGCGACCAATCCCCAGTTCTGCCACGTGCTGGATACCGATGTTTCGGCCTTCCAGAAAACCGTCGACGTGAATATCCGCGGCTACTTCTACATGTCCATCGAAGCCGGCAAGCTGATGCGCGAACACGGCGGCGGCAGCATCATCAACGTCGCTTCCATCAACGGGGTAACGCCCGGCAACTTCCAGGGCATCTACTCGATCACCAAGGGCGCCGTGATCAACATGACCAAGGCCTTCGCCAAGGAATGCGCGCAGTTCGGTATTCGCTGCAATGCCCTGCTGCCAGGCCTGACCGATACCAAATTCGCCTCAGCGCTGGTCAAGAACGAGTCCATCCTAGAGATGGCACTGCAGCACATCCCGTTGAGCCGGGTCGCCCAGCCGAGCGAAATGGCCGGTGCGGTGCTCTACCTGGCCAGCGACGCGTCCAGCTACACCACCGGCGTGTCGCTGAACGTCGACGGTGGTTATCTGGCCTGATCGTTCGCCGCACAAAAAAGGGAGCCAAGCGGCTCCCTTTTTTGTCTGCCCACGCTTACCAGTTCTTCAGTGCCTCGGTCGCAGCGGCATTCACCGGTTTCGCCAGTAGCCCCGTAGGCGTCAGTTCCACGGCATAGACGGCCCCATCGGCGATCGGCATGTACTCGACATGCAGCACTTGCGGTTCTAGGAAGTGCAGATCGCGGCGCTCGAGCTGCAGCGCGTCCCATATATCCACGCCCAGAGGGTTCTCGCTCAGTACAACGCGACCATGGCGGGCGATGTTCTGTTGCTCCACGGCGAGATATCGTCCGGAAAGTCTCTCCAGTCGATACCCTGACTCCAGACCTATCAGCTCAGCCAGGCTCTTCCAGCGAAGCAGATGGAGATCGAGCTGCCATAGATCGCCTTCCAGCATCACCGTTCGCGTCTCGTTGCCCTGTTCCAGGCTGACTTCGTAACGCTGCGGACCCTGGGCATGGAAACTCACAGTGACCAGCGGCTTCTTGTCAGGCAGCGCAGCGTAGGTGCTGACGTCATAGCCAATCAGGCCAATCAATCCGGCGAACAACAGAACCAAAAAGCCGCACGTCCCGCGCAACCATCCCATCAGCCAGTGCCCCCCCAGTAGCAAGCGCAGCGCGACCAGCAATACGATCACAGCCAGCAGTGCGATCACGATCGCAAGCCCGAGATATTGCATAACCATGCGTCCTTTCAATTGGGTGCGACATTATCCGCAGGAGCAATCAGAGCAGCCAGCATCTGCATGGGACGGCCATCACGCGCTGACACTCTTGTCTATCAGGACGTGGATCTCGGTCATACGAGCAACCTCTTTCGCCGACGTGGCCAGTCGCATTATCCTCCGCTGCCGTTCTGCCTATTGAGGCCCGCATGCCCTTCGCACTTGAGCTCGCGCTCGATCCTGCCACGTTGGTGATTCTGTTCGCCGTAGCTTTCACTGCCGGGTTCATCGACGCCATCGCCGGGGGCGGCGGGTTGTTGACCATTCCTGCCCTGCTGACTGCCGGCCTACCACCGCATCTCGTGCTGGGCACCAACAAGCTTTGCGCCACATTCGGCTCGGCCACAGCCAGCTACACCTTCTATCGCCGCCGACTATTCGAGCCGTGCCTGTGGCGACGAGCGCTCACAGGCACGGCGATCGGCGCCGCAGTTGGCGCAGTAGTCGCGCAGTTCATGCCGGCAAGCTGGCTTAACCAGCTATTGCCGCTGGTGGTTTCTGCCTGCGGGATCTATCTGCTCTTCAGCCATATGCCGGCCAAATCAGCCAGCGATGCAGTGGCCATCGGCCGCAGACGCCAATGGCCACAGAGCCTTTCACTGGGCTTCTACGACGGCGTAGCAGGCCCGGGAACCGGCGCCTTCTGGACGGTCAGCAGCATGCTGCTCTACCCGCTCGACCTGCTGAGAGCGAGCGGCGTGGCGCGGACGATGAATTTCGTCAGCAATGCCATGGCGCTTGCAGTATTCATAATCGGCGGTCACGTCGCCTGGGTGCTGGGCATTGGGATGGGGCTGGCCTTGATGGCAGGCGCCTACTTCGGCGCGCGCACGGCGATCCGCGGTGGCTCGCGGTTCATCCGTCCGGTATTCATTCTGGTAGTACTGGCGATGAGTCTGCGGCTAGCCTGGCAACACTGGTTCGGGGTGGCCTAGCCGACGGGCCAGATAAAGCTCGATCAGATAGCGGGCGATGGATTGGCGCGCGGGCAACGCCGGCAGGTTGTCGATGGCGAACCAACGGGCATCCTCGATTTCCTCGGGCTGCAGCACGATATCGCCACCGGCATATTCCGCGTGGAACCCGAGCATGAGGGAATGGGGAAACGGCCAGCCCTGGCTGGCGATGTACTGCGGCGCATGAATGGCCACACCGACTTCTTCTCTTACCTCGCGTGCGACGCACTGCTCCACCGACTCACCCGGCTCAACATAACCGGCCAGCGTGCTGTAGACACCAGGCGCGAAACGCGGTGAGCGCGCCAGCAACAATTCGTCTCCACGGGTGACCAGGACGATCATGCTCGGTGAAAGCCGCGGGTAGTGCTGAACTCCACAGGCTGGACAGTACATGGCACGCTCACCGGCTCGCGCCTGCATGGGCGAGCCACAGCTGCCACAGAAACGATGCTGGCTGACCCAGGTACCGATCTGCGTGGCATAGCCGAGGAGCCGGAACAGATCGCGATCGTCCTCCTGCATGAACTGGCGCAGGCCCTGCCAGCGCGCGCCTGGCACATCGGCCGGAAAGTCCAGTTCGAAAAGAAACACCGGCTCTCCGTCGAAGTGCCCCAGACCCTGTTCGCTGAGCAGCGGCAGATCCAGGCGCTTGAGCCAGTCCCGCGGAAAGAGCGCACCGTCGCCATCGAGCAGAAACTGCTGCCGGCAGTGCACCACCGCCCAGCCCCCAGCCATCAAGGGATCGAGCAGCGCCGCCTGCCAGCGCAAGCTCATCAGGCGGCTACCGGCATGCCCAGCGCGCGTACGCTCTCGCTGGCCAGATCAAGCACGCTCACGCGCGAGTCGTCACGTCGCAATACCGCACCACCTTCAAGGTAGTACTCCAGGCTGGTCAGCGCATCGGCCAGAGTTTCCAGCAGTTGCTCGGGGGGCATCTGGTTCGATTCGAGCATGTGCTTTTGAATGAAATCAGCGCAGGCGCCGATCAGGTCCGCCGCGCGTTCCTGCTCGAGGAAACGCAGACCGCCGCGCACGGCCTGCAGGCTGAACGGCACGTTGGCCAGGTGCAATTTCTCCCCGTTGGACTCGAGATAAGCGGTGATCGCCCGCTTGGCCAGCGCCAAGCCTGCGGTCGCCTCGTCGATTACCACGATGCACGCTTCGGTGAGCTGGTGATTGGCAAAGGCTTCCGCTTCCATTCCGGGTCGGGCGACCTGAGGCTTGCTATCGCGTCGATCGCCGCGCTCGAGGCTGGCGACCATGCTCTCGACATACAGCACGGCATCGGCGAGACGCTGGATGACATGCGGTTCCGGCGCATGCTCCAGGCTCCAGCCAGACACGTCGCCCAGCTGCGCCTGCAGCGTGCTGGCCGCAGATGAAAGGCCAACCATGCCGAGGGTCTTGGCCATCTTCCCGAGCAGGTTATGCAGGTTCGAGTAGGCTTCCGCCTGGGCGGTACCTCG
Organism: Stutzerimonas kunmingensis; assembly: GCF_002929225.1. Taxonomy (GTDB): domain Bacteria; phylum Pseudomonadota; class Gammaproteobacteria; order Pseudomonadales; family Pseudomonadaceae; genus Stutzerimonas. Next base: position 605,442 of record NZ_PISM01000014.1, read on the forward strand.
CTCGATCAGATCCAGCAGATCCTTCAAGCTCGCCAGTTCCTCACGGATCGCCGAGGACAGCGAACGCATGACGGCCTGGCCCGGGCCGGCCAGGCGCTGGGATTCATCTTCCAGCAGGTGGTCGGTGAACGGCAGCGAACCCAGCGAGAACACCTGACGGACATGGCTGGCGATAAGCCCATGGGTGTCCGCCAGCGCGACGACGTATAGCAGCTCCTTGAGCAGGCTGCGTGACGCCTCGTATGCAGGGTTGCCAATGACCTGCTTGAGTTCCCGGTCCAGACGGGAAAACAGCTGCTTGCGCGACTTGCGCGGCAATAGCTGGCCGTCCAGTTGCGATTCGACAGCGGCGCTGCCGATCCAGCACAGCCGACCTCCTGGCGACTCGACGAAGAGATGATCCAGCCGCGTCAAAGCGCGGCCCATGAGTTTCAGGCTGGCTGGCAGATTCTCTTCACGAATGAAGCCGAGCAACCCGACCTGATACATCTGACGCAACCGCCGGGCCTCGGCAACTGGCGCGGCTCCCGAACGAACCGGCACGTCCAACGCAGGACGGGCATGGTCGAGCCGGACGCTGAAAAAGAAACTTTCCGGCAACGGCGGCTGCGCGCACGCCTGGCGCAGCGCGTTGATGGCTGGAAGCAGCAGCTCGGGGATTTCCTGGCGGCTGGCATCGACGCTTTCCAGATAACGCCGCAGCACGTAGAGCGCGTTGCTCAGCGCGGCGAGTTGCACGTCGCGGTCCTCGCCGGCGCCGACCGGGATGTCGGTAGCCAGCTGCAGTATTTCTTGCGCGAGCAACTCGGCGCCGGTCAGCTCGATGAGGTTGAGCGTGCCGCGCACCTGCTTGAGGTTCTCCACGGCCTGCTGCAACAGGCCGCCGTTGTTGCGATCGATGATGAAATGCTCGAGGCTCTGCTCGGCTTCTTCCATGGTGGCGAACAGTTCGTCACGTACCAGACCGAGTGAAGTAGCTCCAGTAACCATGCCTAGTGCGCCTCCCGCGCAAACGTGTGGTGACGCATCAGTCGGCAAAGTCCGGCTTCTGTTTGCTCATATGAGCGGCGATGGCGACCTTGATGTCGGCCGACTGCAGCATGGCCGCATTCCAGGTGGCGATGTACTCGAGACCATCGTCGACCCGGTGATCGCGCATGTAACGGATCATCTCCTTGGTGCCGCGAATGGCGAGCGGTGATTTGCTGGCGATGTCACGGGCCAGCTCCAGCACGGCGTCCATCAGCATCTGCTGATCGGCATAGGTGCGATTGACCAGCCCGATGCTGCGAGCTTCCTCGCCGCTGATGGTGCGGCCGGTAAAGGCCAGTTCGCGCATCATGCCATCGCCGATGATGCGAGGCAGGCGCTGCAAGGTGCCGACATCGGCCGCCATGCCCATGTCGATTTCCTTGATCGAGAATTTCGCGTCCGCCGTGCTGTAACGCATGTCGCAAGCGGAGATCAGATCGATGGCGCCGCCCAGACAGTAACCCTGGATCGCGGCGATGACCGGCTTGCGGCAGTTGTCAACGGCATTGAACGATGCCTGCAGAGAGAGGATCTTGCGCCGCAGCTGCTCGGCATTGCGGCCGACGTCGTTACCAAGCTGGCTGCCGACCGAAGCCAGCATCTGCAGGTCTATACCGGAAGAGAAGTGGTCACCGGCGCCACTGAGGACGACTACGCGCACTTCGTCGGTTGCATCGATCCAGTTGAAGATATCGATGATTTCCGACCAGAACGCAGCGTCCATCGCATTGATCTTTTCAGGCCGATTGATCACGACGCGGGCAATCTTGTCTGCCAACTCTACGCGGAAGGCTTTGTATTCGGTCACGCTATCATCCTCGACAGCAAGGGCGCATGGGGAGCGCCGTGGCGGGCAAACCCGTACGACGGCGGGCAACTATAACAACTGCCACCACGACGAGTGAATGTCGATGCAGACGATGTGATACAGACCACGCCGCCAGACGACCTGTTCATGCCGTTGTAGACGGTGGCGAGCATCGACGCATCATTCTTCGCGGATACAGTCGACGGTGTACACACATCCATCCGCGCCTGCCTCATGTTGCAGGCCATGAACGTCGGCATCGAACCCGGGGAAACGCTCGGCGAAATCACGGGCGAAACGAAGGTAATCGAGAATCGAGCGAGTCTCTTCGGTAAAGCGCTCGCCCGGCATGATCAACGGGATACCCGGCGGATACGGCACCAGCATGACCGCCGCGATCTGGTCCTGCAGTGCCTCGATCGGCACCGCTTCGACCTCGCCGCGAACCAGCTTGTCATAGGCCTGGGCCGGAGTCATCGCAGGCTCCGGCAACGCCGTGTACATCCTGCGCATGGCCCGCGCCGTGGCGTTTTCGCAATAACAGGCATGCAGCGCATCGCAGAGATCACGCAGCCCCATACCCGCATAGGCCGCTGCACCGGCGCGCGCAATCGATGGCAGGGCCTCGACCAGCGGGATATTGGCGTCGTAGTGACGCTTGAACTCCAGCAACTCGGTCAGCAGGGTGCTCCACTTGCCCTTGGTGATGCCCATGGAGAAAAGCACCAGCATCGAATACAGCCCGGTTTTTTCCACCACCAGACCACGTTCCCAGAGAAACTTGCTGACCACCGCCGCCGGTATGCCACTTTCACCCAGTGCGCCGGATGCGGTAAGGCCCGGAGTGACGAGCGTGACCTTGATTGGGTCGAGCAGTACGTAATCGTCGGCGATATCGCCGAAGCCATGCCAGTCAGCCGTTGGCTCGAGAAGCCAGTCCGGGGTCACCAGCGCCTCGGCGCCGTCGACCAGTGGCGGCTGCCAGATGCTGAACCACCAGTCGTCGGCATCGATGTGCTGGCGCAGGTTGGCCAGCGCCCGGCGAAAGCTCAGCGCCTCATCGAAGGTTTCCTGAATCAACGAGCGTCCCGCCGGGCCTTCCATCATGGCCGACGCCACGTCCAGCGATGCGAGGATGCCGTACTGCGGCGAGGTGGAGATGTGCATCATGAAGGCTTCGTTGAAGCGATCGCGGTCGAGCTGCCGTGTCTGGCTGTCGAGCACATGGATCATCGAGGCCTGACTGAACGCCGCCAGCAGCTTGTGCGTCGAGTGGGTGGTGAACACCAGCGGACCCTGCTCCCGCGTATCCATGCCGTAGCGGCCGTCATAGAACTCGTGGAATGCCGCGTAGGCGTACCAGGCCTCGTCGAAGTGCAGCACTTCTACGTTGTCAGCCAGGGTGCGCTTGATCAGGTTGGCGTTGTAGCAGAGCCCGTCGTAGGTCGAGTTCGTCACCACCGCCAGCTTGACCTTCGGCGGCCGGCCACGCGCCAGCGGGTTGGCGGCGATCTTCGCCTGGATGGACTCGCGGGTGAATTCTTCCAGCGGAATCGGGCCGATGATGCCCAGCTCGTTGCGCGTCGGACTCATGTACAGCGGTATCGCGCCAGTCATGATGATGGCGTGCAGAATCGATTTGTGGCAGTTGCGATCCACCAGTACCAGGTCGTCCCGCGCGACCATCGAATGCCAGACGATCTTGTTCGCCGTCGAGGTGCCATTGATTACGAAGAACGTGTGATCAGCGCCGAAGTTGCGTGCGGCGCGGGCTTCCGCCGCCGCTACCGGCCCGGTGTGATCGAGCAACGAGCCAAGCTCGGGTACCGAAACCGACAGGTCCGAGCGCAAGGTGTTTTCACCGAAGAACTGGTGGAACGCCTGGCCGACCGGACTCTTGCGGTAGGCCACGCCCCCACCGTGTCCCGGCGTATGCCAGGAATAGTTCGACTCGCCGGTATGGCGTACCAGCGCGCTGAAAAACGGTGGTAGCAGATCCTCGAGATAACCGCGTGCGGCCCGGGCGACCTGGCGCGCAAGAAACGGCACGGTGTCCTCGTACAGGTAAAGCAGGCCGCGCAACTCGTTGAGATCGGCCATTGCCTCGGCAGGCGCATTCTCGATGGTGATCTGCTCGCCCAGTGCAAAGATCGGCAGACGCGGCGCGCGGCGACGAGCGACGCGGATCAGTTCCACCACGTCGTGCAGCAGGCGCTGATTGTCACCGGCGCCTTCTGCCGCAACCAGGATGCAGGCCAGCCCATGGTGCGTGGAGGCGACGATTCGTCCCTCGTTGGAGCTTGCTGTAGGCAGGATATTGAAGCCGTCGCGCTCCAGTTCGGAAGCGATGCCACGCACTCGCTCACCGGCAACGGTATCGGCCTTTATGTCACGGTGAACGATGAGGATGGGGAATTTCAGGTCTTTGTACATGCGCACTCTCTGCGAACGATCCACCTACAGGGTAGAAGCGTCCGCAGCAAAGGAACAGCGCATTGAAACGAGCGGTTGTGAGGCAGCGTCGCAAGTTGGCGGCAATGCCGAGCCATTCAGACTTCGAGCTGAGCCCAGAGCGGAGCTGCGCCGGCGGCTTTCTCGATCGCGGCCATTCGCGCCATGTGCGCGGCAACCTCTTCTTCGGTAGCGCGCAGCACCGCAGTGCGCGGCCGATCGGCGGGTAGCCGGCGGATCGGCGTGGGCTGGGGGCGACCGCCGTCGGAACTTTCACCATCACCCGCGAGGGACAGATTGGTCTGCCCGCCGGTCATGGTCAGCCAGACGTCGGCGAGAATCTCGGCATCGAGCAGAGCGCCGTGCAGATCGCGGCCCGAGTTGTCCACGCCGTAGCGTTTGCACAAGGCGTCGAGGCTGTTGCGCTGGCCCGGGTGACGCTCCCGAGCCATCAGCAGGGTATCGAGCACCGAGCAGTGGTCGGTGATCTCGGCACGCTCCTGCTGACCGAGCAGCGCGAACTCGTTATTGATGAAGCCAAGGTCGAACGCGGCGTTGTGGATGACCAGCTGCGCGTCCTTGATGAACTCGAAGAACTCGTCGGCGATGTCGCGGAAACGCGGCTTGTCGACAAGAAACTCGTTGGTGATGCCGTGAACGGCAATCGCGCCCTCGTCCACTTCACGATCAGGTTGCAGATAGACGTGGTAGTGCCGCCCGGTCAGGCGGCGGCCGATGACTTCGACACAGCCAATCTCGATGATCCGGTGGCCATCGGTCACCGGCATGCCGGTCGTTTCGGTATCCAGCACTACGCTGCGCATATCGTTTAGCTCACTTACACAATCGGTTGTCGTTTGGCCTGTACTACGCCGCGATTCGCAAGCAGGTCGGCATGCTCGTTACCGGGATGGCCGGTATGACCGCGAACCCACTCCCAGCTCACCTGATGGCGGTTGACCTGCTCGTCGAGCTGCTGCCAAAGGTCGGCATTCTTCACCGGCTGCTTGCTCGCCGTTTTCCAGCCGCGCTTCTTCCAGTTGGGCATCCAGTCGTTGATGCCCTGCATGACGTACTGCGAGTCGGTCACCAAACGAACCTTGCACGAGCGCTTCAGCTCCGCCAACCCGCGGATTGCCGCCATGAGCTCCATGCGGTTGTTGGTGGTGTCGGGCTCGCCGCCCCAGAGCTCACGCTTGACGCCCTTATAGATAAGTAGCGCCCCCCAGCCGCCTGGGCCGGGATTGCCCTTGCAGGCACCGTCGGTGTAGATCTCGACCCAATCGTCGCTCATGTGGATTGCTTACTCTGTTTGCCGACAGGCTCGGGGCGTCAAGGGAGTCGGTGTTGTTCGGCTTCGCGGCGGCTGACTTTGGCGACGGGCATCGGCAATAGCTTGCCCATGCGTTCGCGGCGCTCCTGGCGCAAGGGCCGCAGGCCGATCATCAACTTGCGCGCGACCAGCAGATAGAAACCGCCAGTTGGCGCCTGCAACTGCTGCCCGACGGACTCCAGACGAGACAACCGCGCCTGCCAGTCGCTCGAAGAAAGCGGCGGACAATAGCATCCGAAGCGACGTTTCTCCAGCGCGAATCCCAGCAGGTTCAGCCAGTCCCCTACCCTTGACGGACGAATGCAACGCGCCTGCCGAAACGCCTCGCGAGAGACCAGATGACGCAGGCCCCAGGCACTCCAAGGGTTGATACCGACGATCAGCAGATGCCCGCCCGGACGAACGCCACGCGCCGCTTCACGCAACAACCCATGGGGCGACAGGCTGAAATCCAATGCATGCTGCAGCACGACGACATCAGCAGCATGCTCGCCGAGCGGCCAGGCCTGCTCCTCGCAATGAATCTCCACACCAGGAAGTGGCGCACCGAGGCGAACGCTGCGTTTGATGTTCTGTGGTTGCACCGGCTCGCCGCTGAACGGGCCGTTATGCACCAGATAGCTGCCGAAACAACGCGCCAGCTCTTCGGTAAGGACTTGCTTCTCCTGAACCAGCAGCTGCTGGCCCAGCGGCCCCTCGAACCAGGCGGACGCCTCATTGATCATGGACAGCCAATGGTCGCTGCCTTGGGTGGACGGTCGATCGTTCATCGCTCGGCTCCGTTCGCCGCGCGATCTGCGCGGCGCTGAGTTCGCTCGGGTTCAACTTTCCCATGGGACTGCTAGGATGCGCCTTTGTCACTCAATTGGCGACCCGCCCATGTTGAAGATCGAAGCCCTGCCCGCCTTCACCGACAACTACATCTGGTTGCTTCTGGACGAGGCCACTCAACGCTGCGCTGCCGTCGATCCCGGTGATGCCACGCCAGTCCTGAAGTGGCTGCGCGACCACTCGGACTGGCAGCTCAGTGACATCCTGATTACCCACCACCATCACGACCATGTCGGCGGCGTCGAACGGCTCAAGACACAGACCGGCGCGCGCGTTCATGGACCGGCGGCCGAGAACATTCCCGCGCGCGACGAGGCGCTGAGCGACGGCCAGCACCTCGAGGTACTCGGGACGGACTTGCAGGTCATCGCCGTCCCTGGCCACACGCTTGGCCATATCGCTTATTTCAATGCCGACCCCGTGCAGCCCTGGCTGCTCTGTGGCGATACGCTGTTCGCCGCCGGCTGCGGGCGTCTGTTCGAAGGCACGCCCGAGCAGATGTTCCGCTCGCTGCAGCGCCTGGCCGATACACCGGATAGCACCCTCGTCTACTGCACCCACGAATACACGCTGAGCAATTTGCGCTTTGCCCGGGCAGTGGAACCGGACAACCCGGCCATTGGAAAACGCATGCGCGAGGTGACCGAACTGCGCGAATCGAACCGCTTCAGCCTGCCAAGCAGAATGGATATCGAGCGCGCGACCAACCCTTTTCTGCGTTGTGGTGTCGCCGCCGTTCAGCATGCGGCAAGCGAGCGCAGCGGCGGCCAGCTAGACGGCGATGTGGCGGTTTTCGCGGCTTTGCGCGCCTGGAAGGACGCCTTCTGACAAGGTCGACAGGTTCCCGAAACGCGGCATGCAGCCTTGACCCCACCAGGGGGCGTTCCTAGAATCCCCCGAATTTTGTTTCCGGGGAAGATTCCAGCCAATGCCGCCAGCTCCCAAGAAACGCCTCGAACCGGACGCCTTGGCAGCCTCTGGTCGGGCGTTGGCTCTAGCCGTTTGCGTCGCCCTAGCGGGCTGTCAGAGCAACGCCGTGCGTGATGATGCACGCGATCAGGCAAGCCGCACCACGGCGCCTGTGGCAGAAGAGCCCATCTGGCTGAACGACACCCCCGTCATCACCGAACACCAGGACATCTGGGAGCGAATTCGCGAGGGTTACAAGCTTCAGGATCATCTGGACAGCAACCCCCGCATCGAGCAACAGCGCCTGCTGTTCTCCAGTCGCCCAAGATCCATCGAAATCGCCAGCGAGCGCGGCAGCCCCTATATCCACTACATTGTCGAGCGCCTCGAAGAGCGCGACATGCCGCTGGAACTGGCTTTGCTGCCGATCATCGAAAGCTCCTACGATCCCTTCGCCTATTCGCCCGCCCATGCCGTCGGGCTCTGGCAGTTCATTCCCGCCACCGGCCGGCACTTCAATCTTCGGCAGACAAGCTGGTACGACGGCCGCCGTGACATCACCGCCTCGACCAATGCTGCCCTGCGTTATCTGAGCTACCTGCACGGCCTGTTCAACGGTGACTGGCTGCTGGCACTGGCTGCCTACAACTCGGGTGAAGGCACCGTGAGCCGGGCCATCGAACGCAACCAGAAGCTAGGCCTGCCGACCGACTACTGGAACCTGCCATTGCCGCAGGAAACCCGCGCCTACGTGCCGAAGCTGCTGGCCCTGTCGCAGTTGATCCAGGCCCCGGAGGCCTATGGCATCAATCTCAATCCGATCGCCAACGAGCCCTACTTCGAAGTCATCGCGCTCAAGCAGCGCATGGATCTGGCGCGGGTCGCCAAACTCGCCGACCTGGACGAGGACGAGCTCTACCAGCTGAATCCTGCCTTCACCCGCCGAATTACCCTGGATGGTCCGCAGCAGCTGCTGGTGCCAATGGAAAAGGCTGAAATGCTGGCAGCCAACCTGGCGCTGATGAAGCCGCAGGACCTGGTCGACTGGCAGCAGTATCAGGTGCGCGCAGGAGACACCCTGGGCGTCATCGCCAACCGTCATCATCTGACCGTCAACATCATCCGCGACGTGAACCGGTTGAAGAGCGACACGTTGCGGATCGGGCAGGTCCTCAGCCTCCCAACCAGCGGTGATGCCGGCGCTTCGCGGGAGTTGCTGCACGCTGTAGCGCGTCAGCCGGCCGCCACGCCGCGCAGCTACCGGGTCAAATCTGGCGACAATCTCTGGGACATCGCCAAGGCTCAGCGCGTCTCGGTACCCGACCTGCAGCGCTGGAACAAGCTCTCCGGCAGCCAGCTCAAAGTGGGCCAGGCGCTGTTCCTGCAGGGCCCGGCAGTAGCCAAAGCGCAGAGCAAGGGAAATTCGCCTACCTATTACAAAGTGCAGAAAGGCGACTCGCTGTACCAGATCGCCAAGCGCTTCAACGTACAGCTGAACAACCTGAAGACCTGGAACCCGAAAGGCACCAGCGTGCTGCGCCCTGGCCAGCTGCTGACGCTATACCTCGCCAACTAGCCCTCCGCCATTCACCCAGCCGGACGCTTGCTCAGGGACTCCAGGCAGCGTCCAGTCAGCTGGGTAAAGCGCTGAAACGCGACGAACTGTTCGTGTTTCAGCGCCCGCCCCGAAAGCCGGCAATCGCCGTAGATCACACCTATTTCACGCGTCCCCGCCATCAGCGGTGCGATGAAGAACATGCCATTGCCAAACCACTTTCGCAGCGGCTGGGTCACCAGGTCGGCCAAGTCATAACTTGCCGGCACGCCCATCCAGAGCGACTGCCGATGGCGCAGTGCGTAACTGAACACGTTCGGCTGCTCGGGTTGGTCAGCGGGAAGCACGAAGCCCTGAATCCAGGTCTCGGTCCCTTCACCGACGGCGCAACGCACCTTGAAACGCGTCTGCTGATCGGCCAGCACCGCCACCATCACACGTTCCAGGCCAACCCCGCGGTGCAGCCCCTTCAGCAGCGTATCCAGAATCAACGTGGCATCGCCGCCGCCTGAGGCCATGAGCCCCAGGTCCTGCAGCGCCTGTTGCATCAGCAACAGATCCGGTTGCAGCAAGGCTGCCTGACGCTGGGCCTGCTGCAGGCGGATCTGCTCGGGATCGGTACTGGGAATGAGCCGGCCCAGACGACTTGCGCCAAATGTGGTCGCCACCTGCACGGTTTCATCGGCGCTGGCGAGTATCTGCTGCAACGCATCAGCTTCATCCACGCCGGTGAACTCGGCCACGGCCCTGGTCAGTGACGTCATCCGCTCGCACTCCCAGCCTCCGAGTGCGGCTTCGCTGATCTGTACGCCCAGCGCGACCGCGCGAGCGGCCGGATCGCTGCTGGCCACCTGAGTGTGTGCAAGACTGGTCAACTCTCCCAGGTTCCAGCTTCTGACCAGACCCAGGCTGAGCTGCCGGAAGCTGGTGCCCAACACGCTCTGCACCGCATCGTCAGGCTTGATGCCCGGCTGCGTCAGCAGCAGGGCCAGCTCATCCGCCTGCTCTCCACCGCAGCCCCAGAACGCCAGCTCGCCCACGTTGTAGAGCAGCGCGGCAATGAATACTTCTTCCTCGTGACGCGAAAGCACATAGCCGGCGATGTTGCGGGCTTGCACCGCGGCGTGAAACGAACGAGCCAGCAGTTCCAGCAGCTGCTCCCTCGGGGCGCGCTCAAGCAGGCTGTCGATCAGCGTGACCGACAGACTGATCAGGCGCACGTTCTCGAAGCCGATCATCACGATGGCCCGAGAAATCGTCTTGATGGTCTCCTGGGAGGGGTTGTAATAGCTGCTATTGCCGACCCTCAGCACCTTGGAAGTCAGCGAGGCATCACGAAGCAGTACATCGGCCAGTTGCTGCACCGAAGCATGTTCATGCACGGCAAGGCGCTGCAGATCCTTGACCACGGACGCCAACGCAGGCAGCTCCGATTGATTCAGGCGGTCTATCCATGCCTGAAGACCCTGGGCACGTACATCCAAGAGGTCACCTCTGCACAATGCCATTACGGGAAATGACCGGCAGTTTGCCCGAGTTGCCCGGCCTTTTTCCAGCGCATACAAGCTGTTACTGTACCGGCCCGAGAAGCCCCTAAGCGCCAAGGATCGGATTTCCCGTCTGATGCGAGCCCTGCTACCGTTACTGACCTGCCTGGCATTGAGCTTTCCCGCCTTCGCCACCATCAGCGAAAGCCATGGTTATGCGCAGTTCGGCACTCTTAAGTATCCGGCCAACTTTACCCACTTCGATTGGGTGAATCCGCGCGCGCCGAAGGGTGGCCAGATCAAACTGATGGCCTCCGGAACGTTCGACACCCTGAACCCCTACACTTTCAAGGGCACCAGCCTGAGTTCGGCACCCGGCTTTCTGCAATACGGCATCAGCGAGCTGAACGAGCCACTGATGGTCGGCACCGGCATCTACGACCCGTCCGGCGACGAACCTGCCTCCAGCTACGGTCTGATTGCCGAGTCGGTGGAGCACAGCGATAACTACAGCTGGGTGGTTTTCAACCTGCGCAAGGAAGCCCGCTTTCATGACGGCAAGCCGATTACCGCCTATGACGTCGCCTTCTCCTATCGCACCCTGATAAAGGATGGGCACCCCCAGTACCGCTCCAACCTGCAGGGGGTGAAGCGGGTCGACATCCTCAACCGACATCGCATTCGTTTCATATTCGAGCAACCGAAAAATCCGCTGCTGATCATGCGTCTCGGCGAACTGCCTGTGCTGCCACAGCACTACTGGAAGAATCGAGACTTCAGCGCGACCACCTTCGAACCCCCACTGGGCAGCGGCCCCTACCGCATCACGCATGTGCAGCCGGGCCGGCAGGTAGTCTTCGAGCGAGTGCGGGACTGGTGGGGCGCCAAGCTGCCGGCCAATCAGGGGAAATACAATTTCAACCGAGTCTCGGTCGAGTTCTATCGCGATAGCGTGGTGGCCTTCGAAGCCTTCAAGGTCGGCGAGTTCGACTTCTTCATCGAGCACCAGGCGAAGAACTGGGCCAATGGCTACCAGTTTCCGGCGGTGATGCGCGGCGACATCATTCGCGCTGAAATCCCCCACCAGATTCCGACCCAGACCCAGGCGCTGTTCATGAACGGGCGCCGCGCGACCTTCGCCGACAATCGTGTGCGCGAAGCGCTCGGCCTGATGTTCGACTTCGAATGGACCAATCGTGCCCTGTTCTACGGCGCCTACCGCCGCAGCGAAAGCTACTACCCCAACAGCGACTTCACAGCGACAGGCAAGCCCGAAGGCGGTGAGTGGCTGTTGCTTTCGCCGTACCGCAAGCAGCTCCCACCCGAACTGTTCACCGAGCCCTTCCAGCTTCCGCAGACCGAAGGCCGCGGGATTCCGCGGGAAACCTTGCGCCACGCGCTAAAACTGCTCGCCGACGCAGGCTGGAAAGCCTCGGATGCCGGCCTGCTTAACAGCGCCGGACAGCCGCTGCGCTTCGAGATCCTGCTGGTCAACCCGAGGCTCGAGCGCATCCTTCAGCCCTACGTCGAGAATCTAGCACGCATCGGCATTCAGGCCAGTCTGCGTACCGTGGACAGCGCACAGTACAAGCAGCGCCTCGATCACTACGACTACGACATGATCCTGATGACGCTGGCCCAGAGCCTCAGCCCAGGGATCGAACAGTATCTGTACTTTCATTCCAGTCAGGTCGACGTCAAGGGCGGTCGCAACTATGCCGGCATCGCCAATCCGATCATCGACGACCTGATCGACAAGCTGCTCGCCGCGCAAACCCGCGACGAGCAAGTCGCCGCCGCCCGCGCAATCGACCGCGTGCTGCTGTGGAACCACTACACCATTCCGAACTGGTTCATCAGTAACCACCGCCTGGCGTACCGCAATCGGTTCGCCCACGTCACCACGCCACCCTATACGCTGGGTTTGCGCGCCTGGTGGCTGAAGAGCCTGGAGAAGACCAAATGAATGATCGCGCGCGCCATCCGCTGCTCCGCGCCGGGCTGCTGGGGCTGCTCTGCCTCGCTGCTATCGCCGAAGCCGCTCCTCGCCATGCCCTGACGCTGTATGACGAGAAGCCGAAGTACCCGGCCAATTTCCAGCATTTCGAATATGCCAACCCCGACGCTCCCAAGGGCGGGACGTTGCGACAGGCTGGTTTCGGCGGCTTCGACTCGCTCAACCCCTTCATCAACAAGGGCGTTGCAGCCGACGATATCGGTCTGATCTACGACACCCTCACGACCAACAGCCTGGACGAACCCTTCACCGTCTACGGCTTGCTCGCGGAAAAGATAGAAAAGGGACCGAACAACAGCTGGGTGCGCTTCCACTTGCGCCCGCAGGCACGCTTCCATGACGGCGAGCCGGTAAAGGCCGAGGATGTGGTGTTCACCTTCGAAACCCTTATGAGCCAGGGTGCCCCGCAATACCGCGCCTACTACGCCGATGTGGAGAAAGTGACAGCGGAAAGCCCGAGGCGGGTGCGCTTCGATTTCAAGCACGATGGCAATCGCGAACTGCCGATGATCCTCGGGCAGATGCCAGTGTTGCCGAAGCATTGGTGGGAAGGAAAGGAATTCACTTCGGGCAGCCTCGAACCGCCTCTGGGCAGTGGCCCATACCGCGTCGAGAAGGTCCAGGCCGGCCGCTCGATCCGCTATGAGCGCGTAGCGGACTACTGGGGCAAGGACCTCCCGGTGAATCGCGGTTTCTACAACTTCGATCACATCAATTTCGATTACTACCGCGACAACACCGTCGCCTTGCAGGCGTTCAAGGCCGGGCACTTTGATTATTGGGAGGAGCGCACAGCCAAAAGCTGGGCCACCGCCTATGACATACCAGCGGTGAGGGACGGTCGGATCGTTCGTGACGAAATTGCGAACGAGAACCCTGCGGGAATGCAGGGCTTCATCTTCAATATCCGCCGCCCGCAGCTGGAGGACCGCCGCGTCCGTGAAGCCCTCGGGCTCCTGTTCGACTTCGAATGGACCAATCGCCAGCTTTTCAACGGTGCCTACACCCGCACCCGCAGTTACTTCGACAACTCCGAGCTGGCGTCATCCGGCTTGCCGAATGACGACGAGTTGAAGGTGCTCGAGCCGCTTCGCGGCAAGATCCCGGACGAGGTGTTCGACAAACCGTTCGAGCTACCACGTACCGAAGGCAATGGTGTGATCCGCGAACAGCAGCGCAAGGCATACCGGCTGCTCACCGAAGCAGGTTGGAAGGTCGAGAACGACCGCATGCTGGACGCTGCCGGCAAGCCGGTGAAGCTCGAGTTCCTGCTGGTCCAGGCCGAGTTTGAACGGGTGCTGCTGCCTTACAAGCGCAATCTGGCCGACCTCGGAATCGAACTGGAAATTCGTCGGGTCGACGTTTCGCAATACATCAACCGCCTGCGTTCGCGCGACTACGACATGATCGTCAGCGGCTTTGGCCAATCCAACTCGCCCGGCAACGAGCAACGCGAGTACTGGCACTCGGCAAGCGCCGACAACCCGGGCAGCCGTAACTTCATCGGCCTCAAGGACCCGGCAGTCGACAGCCTTGTGGAAGGTTTGATAGGGGCCGATTCGCGCAAGGAATTGATCAGCTACACCCGCGCGCTCGATCGTGTGCTGCTCTGGGGGCATTACGTGGTGCCGAACTGGCACATAAAGACCTGGCGCGTGGCGTACTGGAATCACCTCGCGCATCCAGAGGTGACGCCCCGGCAGGATATCGGCCTGATGACCTGGTGGCGCAAACCCGACGCCAAGACACCTGTCGCCGATCCCGTCGAAGCGAAGAAGGCCGAGGAAGCTAGCGCTGCGGTCCCGGCTGATAGCGTCGAGGCGGAGCGCTAAGCATGCTGGCTTACATCGTTCGCCGACTGCTGCTGATCATCCCCACGCTGTTCGGCATTCTGCTGATCAATTTCATCATCATCCAGGCCGCACCTGGCGGCCCGGTGGAGCAGGCAATCGCCAAGCTGGAAGGCTTCGAAGGCGCCACCAGCCGGATCTCTGGCGGTGGCTCGGAAGTCGCGGTCGCCGGCACCAGTTACCGGGGTGGCCAGGGTCTGGATCCCGAGCTGATCGCCGAGATCGAGCGCCTGTACGGCTTCGACAAACCACCCGCAGAGCGCTTCTGGATCATGCTCAGCAACTATCTGCGGCTGGATTTCGGCGAGAGCTTCTTCCGTGACGCCAAGGTGACCGACCTGATCATCGAGAAGATGCCGGTTTCCATCTCGCTGGGTCTGTGGAGCACCTTGATCATGTACCTGGCCTCGATCCCGCTGGGCATCGCCAAGGCCACGCGTCACGGCAGCAAGTTCGACGTCTGGACCAGCTCGGCGATCATCGTCGGCTACGCCATACCGGCGTTCCTGTTCGCCATTCTGCTGATCGTGCTTTTCGCTGGCGGCAGTTACTGGAATTGGTTCCCGTTGCGCGGACTGACGTCGGCCAACTTCGATGACCTGACCCTGGCCGGCAAGATCATCGACTACTTCTGGCACCTGGCCCTGCCCGTCACCGCGCTGGTGATCGGCAACTTCGCGACGCTGACGCTGCTGACCAAGAACAGCTTTCTCGACGAGATCAACAAGCAGTACGTGATCACGGCGCGGGCCAAGGGCCTGAGCAAGAATCGCGTGCTCTACGGCCACGTGTTCCGCAATGCCATGTTGATCATCATCGCCGGCTTTCCGTCTGCCTTCATCGGCATGTTCTTCACCGGCTCGCTGCTGATCGAGGTGATCTTCTCCCTTGACGGGCTCGGCCTGCTCAGCTTCGAGGCGGCAATCAACCGCGACTATCCGGTGGTGTTCGGCACCCTCTTCCTCTTCACGCTGCTCGGACTGGTGGTGAAGCTGATCGGCGACCTGACCTACACCCTGGTCGACCCGCGCATCGATTTCGAAAGCAGGGAGGCCTGAGATGCAGTTGTCCCCCCTCAACCAGCGCCGGCTGGCGCTGTTCAAGGCACACAAGCGTGGCTGGTGGTCGCTGTGGATCTTCCTCGCGCTGTTCGTACTCAGCCTTGGCGCGGAGATCATCGCCAACGACAAGCCGATCGTGGTGCGCTACGACGGCGAATGGTTCTTCCCGGTGTTCAAGCGTTATCCGGAAACGGCCTTCGGCGGCGAGTTTCCGCTGCAGGCGAACTACAAGAGCCCGTACATCCAGGAACTGATTGCCGAGAAGGACGGCTGGATGGTCTGGCCGGTCATTCCCTTCAACTATTCGAGCATCAACTACGAACTGCAGGTGCCCGCCCCTGCGCCGCCGTCACTGGAGAACTGGCTGGGCACCGATGACCAGGGCCGCGATGTGCTCGCCCGGGTGATCTACGGCTTTCGCATCTCGGTGCTGTTCGCCCTGACCCTAACCCTGATCAGCTCGGTGATCGGCGTCATCGCCGGCGCCCTGCAGGGCTTCTATGGCGGCTGGGTCGACCTGGTTGGTCAGCGCCTGCTGGAAATCTGGTCCGGGCTGCCGGTGCTCTATCTGCTGATCATTCTGGCCAGCTTCGTGCAGCCGAACTTCTGGTGGCTGCTGGGCATCATGCTGCTGTTCTCCTGGATGAGCCTGGTGGACGTCGTGCGTGCCGAATTCCTCCGTGGGCGCAACCTCGAGTACGTGCGCGCCGCTCGTGCGCTGGGCATGCAGAACGGCGCCATCATGTTCCGCCACATCCTGCCGAACGCCATGGTTTCCACCATGACCTTCATGCCGTTCATCCTCACCGGCGCCATCGGCACGCTCACCGCGCTGGACTTTCTCGGTTTCGGTCTGCCGGCCGGCTCGCCGTCGCTCGGTGAACTGGTCGCCCAGGGCAAGGCCAATCTGCAGGCGCCCTGGCTGGGCATCAGCGCCTTCATGGTGCTGGCGGTCATGCTGACCCTGCTGGTGTTTATCGGGGAGGCGGCGCGCGATGCCTTCGACCCAAGGAAATAACATGGCCGAACAACCGATAGCCGAGAATCTGGTCGAGGTCCGCGATCTGGCCGTCGAGTTCGTCACCGGCGAACAGGTCCAGCGTGTCGTCGAAGGCGTGACATTCGACATTCGCAAGGGCGAAACCCTGGCCCTGGTCGGGGAAAGCGGCTCGGGCAAGTCCGTGACGGCTCATTCCATCCTGCGACTGCTGCCCTACCCGCTCGCTCGCCATCCGCAAGGGCAGATCCTCTTCCACGGGCAGGACTTGCTCAAGGCCGACGAAAAGGCCATGCGTAAAATCCGTGGCAATCGCATCGCCATGGTCTTCCAGGAGCCGATGACCTCGCTCAACCCGCTGCACACCGTGGGCAAGCAGATCAACGAGGTGCTGGAGATTCACAAGGGCCTGCGCGGCAAGGCCGCAACCGCTCGCACCCTGGAGTTGCTGGAACTGGTCGGTATCCCGGAGCCGCGCAAGCGCATCCGCGCCTACCCGCACGAGCTGTCGGGCGGCCAGCGGCAACGGGTGGTCATCGCCATGGCGCTGGCCAACGAGCCTGAACTGCTGATCGCCGACGAGCCGACCACGGCCCTCGACGTCACCGTGCAGCTGAAAATCCTCGAACTGCTAAAGGAGTTGCAGGCACGCCTGGGCATGGCACTGCTGCTGATCAGCCACGACCTCAACCTGGTTCGGCGCATTGCCCATCGCGTATGTGTCATGCAGCGCGGTCGCGTCGTCGAACAGGCGTTGTGTGAAGATCTGTTCCGCGCACCTCAGCATCCGTATACCCAGGAACTGCTCGCGGCCGAGCCCAGTGGCGGTCCGGTGGCGGTCGAAGAAGCGGCGCCATTGCTGGAAGTGGACGACCTGCGGGTGTGGTTCCCGATAAAGAAGGGCTTGCTGCGTCGCACCGTCGACCATATCAAGGCGCTGGACGGAGTGAACTTCAGCCTGCCCAAGGGGCAGACGCTGGGTATCGTCGGCGAGAGCGGCTCCGGCAAGTCCACGCTTGGATTGGCTATCCTTCGATTGTTGGGTAGTCGGGGCGAGATCCGCTTCCAGGGTCAGCAACTGCAAAGCCTGTCGCAGCGCCAGGTACGGCCGTTGCGGCGGCAGATGCAGGTGGTCTTTCAGGACCCCTTCGGTAGCCTGAGCCCGCGTATGTCGGTCGGGCAGATCATTGGCGAAGGGTTGCACATCCACCGGATGGGCAATGCCAAGGAGCAGGAGCAGGCAATCATTGACGCGCTTGTGGAGGTTGGCCTCGATCCGGAAACCCGGCATCGCTATCCCCATGAGTTTTCCGGCGGACAACGGCAGCGCATTGCCATTGCCCGGGCTCTGGTGTTGAAGCCGGCGCTGATACTGCTCGACGAGCCGACCTCGGCGCTCGATCGCACGGTACAGCGCCAGGTGGTAGAGCTTCTGCGCTCGTTGCAGGCCAAGTACAACCTGACCTACCTGTTCATCAGCCATGACCTGGCGGTGGTCAGGGCGCTGAGCCACCAGATGATGGTGGTCAAGCAGGGCCAGGTAGTGGAACAAGGTGCGGCCGCTGACATTTTTGCGGCACCACAACATCCGTATACACAGCAGCTGCTGGAATCCGCCTTCATGGCGCCCGGCACTGCCGAACAACCAGAAGAGGGACAAGCACATGGGTTTTCTCACCGGTAAGCGCGTACTGATCGTCGGCGTTGCCAGCAAACTTTCGATTGCCTCCGGCATCGCCGCCGCCATGCATCGCGAAGGTGCAGAACTGGCTTTCACCTACCAGGGCGACAAGCTCAAGGGTCGCGTCGAGGAATTCGCTTCCGGTTGGGGCTCGAGCCCTGAGCTGTGCTTCCCCTGCGACGTCGCCAACGATGAAGAGATCGCGCGCGTATTCGAAGAACTGAGCAAGAAGTGGGACGGCCTGGACTGCATCGTGCACTCGGTCGGCTTCGCTCCGGGCGACCAGCTCAACGGCGACTTCACTGAAGTCACCACCCGTGAAGGCTTCAAGATCGCCCACGACATCAGCGCCTACAGCTTCGTAGCCCTGGCCAAGGCCGGTCGCGAGATGATGAAGGGCCGCAACGGCAGCCTGCTGACCCTCTCCTACCTGGGTGCCGAGCGCACCATGCCGAACTACAATGTCATGGGCATGGCCAAGGCCAGCCTGGAAGCTGGCGTTCGCTACCTGGCCGGCAGCCTCGGCCCGGAAGGCACTCGCGTGAACTGCATCTCTGCCGGTCCGATCCGTACCCTGGCCGCCTCCGGCATCGCCAGCTTCCGCAAGATGCTGGCTGCCAACGAGAAGCAGACCCCTATGCGTCGCAACGTCACCATCGACGAAGTCGGCAATGCCGGCGCCTTCCTCTGCTCGGACCTGGCTTCCGGCATTAGCGGTGAGATCCTCTACGTCGACGGCGGCTTCAACACCACCGCAATGGGCTCGCTGGAAGACTGATCCCGCGCCCGTCTACGTAAGCACCGAACCCCGCCTGCTGGCGGGGTTCGTGTTTCTGCGCAGCGGCTCAGCCGGCCGTAACCGTCATGCCGCCATCGGCCATGACCACCGAGCCCACCATGAAGCTGGCCCGCTCCGAGGCGAGAAAAGCGACGATCTCGGCGATCTCCTCCGGTTGCGCCGCGCGCCCGATGGGTGCGGCTTCGCCATGCTGGGCAAGAAAGCCCGGCCCGTCCTCGACCACGTCGTTGAGGATGTTGGTCACCACATCGCCAACACCGATGGCGTTGACCCGGATGCCATGCTCGATCGCCTCCAGCGCCAGCGTGCGGGTCAGCTGCGCCAGCGCGCCTTTGGATGCCGTATAGGCGGCGATGGTCGGGAAGGCGAAATAGGACGCGTAGGAAGCGATGTTGACGATCGCCCCCGAGCGGTTGGGCATCATCGCCTTGACCGCTTCGCGACAATGCAGGAACGCCGCCGTGGCATTGACCGCCTGGATGCGCTCCCAATCCTCGCGGCTCATGTCCACCACTCGCTTGTTGATGATGATGCCGGCGTTGTTGACCAGGACATCCAGCCGGCCGAAATGCTCGATGGCCAGGCCGACCGCACGTTCGGCTGCGCCATCCTTGGTAATGTCCGCCAGCAGCGGCACCAGCCCCGGCCGAGCGAGATCCTCGACAGCCGGATTGATGTCTTCGGCGATGACCTTGGCACCCCGATCGTGCAACAACAAGGCAATCGCCCTGCCGATGCCGCTGGCGGCGCCGGTGACCAGCGCGACCTTGCCTGCAACTTCCTGAACGACGATGTGATTCGAATCAGTCATGGTGCTCTCCTCTCTTTCGGGCTGCGCCACGAGGCGCGATGGGTTAACTGTCTCCCATCGCCGGAGGCCGGGCTTTCGCACGCTTGCGCTGGCTGTTGCGGTTTTGCGCGCAGCAGTGATCTGCCGGCGCGCAGGGTCCTGCGCTAAACTTTCCGCGCTGAACGCTTTCAAATGTTTGCCAGGAGCACGTCATGCCGCGGTCATCACAACCGCCGCCACGACCCCATGCGGGGCAGACCAGCCCCCAGTCGATGAGCCATTACCTGCCTGGTGAAGCGCGCGCGACCGCACAGCAGCCGCCGATGCAGGACGTGGTGGTGCAGCTGTTCAGCCATCGCACGATCGTCGAGCCGATACAGGTACCGGCAGTGTTGGAGCCGCTGCTGGTGCTGGTACTGGCCGGTGCGGCACGAGTCGAGGAACGTGCGCCGGGTGGGCAATGGAGCGCAGCAACCGTCAGCGCCGGCGACTTCTTCCTGACCGATACCCACGAGCCGTACGAAATGCGCTGGCAGACGCTGGAAGGTGAGCAATTCGAGGTGATGCACCTGTATCTCGGCCTGCCGCTCATCGACCAGGCCGCACGGGAACTGCTCGGGCCGCAGAGCACAGCGGTTGCCTTGCGGGACGTCTCCGGCGCCCACGACGACACGGTTCGCTGGTTGATGGAGAAGCTGCACCACGAGCTGGTCGAGCAGCGCCAGCCCAGCCCGCTCTGCGTTCGCGGCCTGGCCCAGGCACTGGCCGTGCATCTGGTGCGCCACTATCGGGATCGGCAAGACGCCGTCCGGCGCAGCAACGCCTTGCCGGCCTACAAGCTGCGCCGGGTCGTCGAGGCGATGGATGCGCAGTTGGCCGACGATTTCAGTCTTGCTCAGCTGGCACGAACCGCCGAGCTGAGCGAGTACCACTTCAGCCGGATGTTCAAACGAGCCACCGGGCTTTCGCCGTCTCAGTACTTCATCGGCCTGCGCATGGCACGGGCGCGACGGTTGCTGATTGAAACGCAGCGCAGCGTCATCGATATCGGGCTGGAAGTGGGCTATTCGAGCCCGAGCCACTTCTCCCAAGTTTTCCGCCGCGAGGTGGGCGTTACCCCCAGCGCCTATCGCCAGGCATGAGCTGCCTTTCCCTGGCGCCAGAACGACAAAACCCCGGCCATGACGACCGGGGTTCTGTTTGCGCAAACCCGACGGTCGCCGGGTTTGCATAACGCAGGCTGATCAGCGCTTGGCGACCAGATCCTTCGGCAGCTTGAAGGTCCAGAGCATACCGCCCTGGTTGAAGTCCTTCACGCGCTTGGCGACCTCGCCGCCCCACAGCGGTACCGCACCACCCCAGCCGGAGAGAACGGAAACGTACTGCTCGCCATCCATTTCCCAGGTGACCGGAGAACCGATGACGCCCGAGCCGGTGTTGAACTCGTAGACCTTCTTGCCGGTCTTGGCGTCGAAGGCCATCAGGTAGCCCTCAGGGTTGCCGGTGAACACCAGATTGCCCTTGGTGGCCAACACGCCGCCCCACAGCGGAGCGTAGTTGTTGTAGCGCCATACTTCCTTGCCGGTCTTCGGATCGATTGCGCGCAGCACACCGATGAAGTCGTCGTTGAGCGGCTTGATGGTGAAGCCAGCACCCAGGTAGGCGGCACCCTTCTTGTAGGATACGCCTTCGTTCCAGATGTCCATGCCCCACTCGTTGGACGGCACGTAGAACAGGCCGGTGTCCTGGCTGTAGGCCATTGGCATCCAGTTCTTGCCACCGAGGAAGGACGGTGCGACGAACACCGACTTGCCCTTGTCCGCGTCGGCAGGATTGCCCGGGCGGTGGGCTTCGTCGTAGATCGGACGGCCAGCCTTGTCCAGGCCCTTGGCCCAGGTGATCTTGTCAACGAACGGGAAGCCACGGATGAACTTGCCGTTGGTGCGATCTAGCACGTAGAAGAAGCCGTTACGGTCTGCCGTGCCGGCAGCCTTGATGGTCTTGCCGCCGTCCTTGTAGTCGAAGGAGATCAGCTCGTTGACGCCGTCGAAGTCCCAGCCGTCATGCGGGGTGGACTGGAAGTGCCACTTGATCGAGCCGTCATTCGGGTCCAGCGCCAGACGCGAGGACGAGTACAGGTTGTCGCCAGGGCGCAGGTGCGAGTTCCACGGCGCCGGGTTACCGGTACCGAACAGCAGCGAGTCGGTGTCCGGATCGTAGTAGCCGCCCAGCCATGGAGCGGCACCGCCGGTCTTCCACAGGTCGCCCGGCCAGGTCTTGCCGGCTTCGCCGCCGGAGATGCCGCTCTCGACCTTCTTGCCGTCTTTCCAGACGTAACCCATGTGTCCTTCCACGGTCGGACGGGTCCACAGCAGCTCACCATTCTTCGCGTCGTAGGCCTCGACCTTGCCGACCACGCCGAACTCACCACCGGAGACGCCGGTGATCAGCTTGCCGTTCACCACCAGCGGCGCGGCGGTCAGCGAGTAACCGGCCTTGTAGTCGGCGACAGTCTTCTTCCAGACCACCTTGCCGGTGTCCTTGTTCAGGGCGACCAGCTTGGCATCCAGGGTGCCGAAGATCACCAGATCGCCATACAGCGCAACACCACGGTTGATCACGTCACAGCACGGCATGATGCCGTCGGGCAGGCGGGCATCGTACTGCCACAGTTCCTTGCCGGTACGGGCGTCCAGTGCATATACACGCGAGTAGGAGCCGGTGATGTACATCACGCCGTCCTTGATCAGCGGCTGCGCTTCCTGACCGCGCTGCTTTTCACCGCCGAGAGAGAAGCCCCAAACCGGTCGCAACTGATTGATGTTATTGGTATTCAACGTGTCCAGCGTACTGTAGCGCTGGCCCTGCAAACCCAGACCGTTGGTGACGATCTGATCGGTGGATTTGGCATCGTTGAGGATTTCCTGGTCGGTTACGGCCCAGGCGTGCAGGCTGGACATCGCCACCGCGGCGCATAGCGCCGTCAAGGCGAAGGGCTTGCGAAGACCGGTGTGCTTCATTGCGGCTACCTCTGCGGGTTCATTGTTATGCCGGGAAATTTTCCCGGTCTGTTGTTGATTCTTGGTTTGCACCGCCTCGCCAACAATTGCCCGCAGTACCGATTTTCCTCCTCCCTTGGTAGCAATACGCCGCCGCGGCCCACGAAAGACGCGTGATTCCGCCAGCTGCCAATGCCGGGCGGCACCGAAAGTCGCACCTATTCGGCCGGAAAAGACAATTCCGCCAGGCCCACCCTACCCCCTAAAACGGATGCCCCCTCGCTCAGAAGGATAAGAGCCATGCTTCGCCCTACCCTGATCATCGCCTTCCTCGTCTTCACACTACAAAGCGCCCATGCGGCCGAACCGATCCGTCTGGGTCTCAATTACCCGAGCACCGGCAACTACAAGTCCGAAGGTCTGGAGCTACGCCGTGGCGCCCTGCTTGCCGTCGACCAGATCAACCAGGGTGGTGGTTTGCTGGGCCGACGCCTGGAGCTGGTCAGCCTGAATTCGGCAGCGCGCGCGGAAAAGGCGCGTGCCAACGTCGACCGTTTCGCCAAACAGGGCGCAGCGATGATCTTCGGCGGCGCCAACAGCGAAGAGGCGATGAGCGCCGGCCAGCGCGCCCGCGAACTCGGACTGCTGTACTTCCCCACCCTCGGCTACGCCAACGAGATCACCGGACGAGACGGCCATCGGCATCTATTCCGCGAATCCAACAGTGCCTGGATGAGCGCGCGGGTACTCGGCGAGTACCTCAGCTGGCACATGCCCAATCGCCGCTACCACTACATCAGCCTCGACGATGCCTGGGGCCACAGCATGGAGCAGGCCCTGCGTGAAGCGACCAAGAGCCGCGACCGCGCACGCCACGGCTACTCGAAGATCGCCGCGCGAGGTGCCCGCCGCGATGACTACCTGAGCGCACTGCAGAAGGCTGCCGCCAGTGATGCGGATGTGCTGGTGATCGTTCTGCTCGGCCAGGATCTGGTGCAGACCATGCGCCTGGCGCACACCCTGGAGCTGGGCAAGCACATGCAGATCATCGCGCCCAACCTCAACCAGAGCATCGTCGAGCAAGCCGGACCGCTGGTGATGGAAAACGTGATCGGCACCGAAGCCTGGACCTGGCGGGTACCGCAGCGCGAGAAAAGCGAAACCGGTCAGGCGTTCGTCGAGCGCTACATCGCCTTGCATCAGGCCTACCCCGGCAGCACCGCGGCGTCGGCCTACGGCATCGTCCGGCAGTGGGCCGATGCCGTGCGGCGGGCGGGCCGCCTGGATAGCGAAGCCGTCATCACCGCGCTGGAGAACCATCGCTACAGCCTGTTGAAGGACGAGCAGTACTGGCGCGACTTCGACCACCAGAACGTCCAGAGCATCTACGCGGTACGGGTACGCGAGCGCAACGAGATCATGCAGGATCGCTTCAAGCAGGACTACTTCACCATCATCCATCGCATGGATGGCGAGGAAGCCGCGCCTAGCCTGGACGACTGGCAGCAGGAGCGCGGCGATCAGCTACAGCTGCAGTGACCGGATGCAGCGACTGGAGTGGAACACCAATAGGCGCGCCGCGGGCGCGCCTTCACTCGTCGACGCGCTGCAGCGCCATCGCTTCATAGCGCGGATACAGATGGCTGACGCTACGGATCAGCTCATAGCGGGTCAGGCTGATGCCGGCGAAGCGCTCGGGAATCGGGCTCTGGATCACCTCGTTCATGTCCGCCCCGCCGTTGGCGGCTTCTCGCAACAAGCCGTCCAGCCAGCCGAGGTAGTCGCGCATCTGCACGAACGGCTCGGCATCATCGGCCACCGGGCCATGGCCAGCGACCAGGCGTTTCCAGGGCAGCGCCTCTAGGGTATCGAGGTCTTCCAGCCAGACATCCAGGCCTGGGCTGTTGGGCGTGGTCAGCGCGCGTTGGTAGAACAGGATGTCGCCGGCGAAGAGCACGCCACTGCGTTCGTCGAGAATGGCCAGATCGGCACCGGTGTGACCGCGCAGGGCGAGCAGGCGCAGGGAGCGCCCGCCGATCTCCAGCGTGCCGGGCGCCAGGGTCTCGGATGGCAGCACCACCTCCGTACCGCGCATCCAGTCACCTACCAGGCGGTACATGTTCTCGGCCATGGCATTGCCCTGCTCGCGCAACAGCTCGGTCGTACCGGCGAGCGCGGCGATGGGCACATCGGCAAATGCCTGGTTGCCGAGGACGTGGTCGGGGTGATGATGAGTCAGCAGCAGCTTGATGACCGGACGATCGGTAACGCTCGCGATAGCCGCGCGCATCGCCTCGCCATAACGCCGCGACGGGCCGCTGTCGATCACCACCACGCCGGCCGCGGTGACGATGAAGCCGGTGTTGACGATATTGCCGCCGTTGGCCTTGTCGAAGTTGTCGGTCGAGCCTTCCAGCAGCCACACGTCATCGGCAATCTGCCGCGGCTGCAGCGTGTAACGCAGCTCGGCGTGTGCGGGCAGGGTCAGACAGAACGCGAACATCAGGAGCAACAGGCGCATGACGCCTCCTTGGCTTGGTTGCTGGCTCTCGGAGAGAACGCGAGCTGGTCAGCTCAGAGCGCGGCTTCGAACTCGTTGCCGTTGTTGTCACGCAGCCACAGGCGGGTGTCCTGCGCGCCGTTCACTTCCAGGCTCAGACTCGGGTTTTCGGCGACCGCCGGATACAGTTCCAGCTCCGCCAAGACCTGACCGTCGGCATCGCGCAGCTCGGCCTGGTTGAGAAAGAACTCGGGAATGCCGCCGACCAGGCCGTTATCCATCGGATGGGAGACCTGCAGGCGCAAACGACTGAAATCGCCACGGGCGAAGCGCCCACCGATGACCTCACCGAGGCGGTCTTCCCAGCCTGGCTGGGCACGCACCACGCTCGGCGCCGTACAGCCGCCACCGGCAGCATCGACCTTGGCCGAGCCGATGTGCCAGACACCGTCACGGGTCAGCACCGCCGCGCGGATCGGTGTCGCCTGTTCCACACGTATGCGAATGGCGACCAGCGGCACGACCTGCTCGCCAGGCGTGAAGGTGAAAATCCGTGGGATGGGATTGAGGTCGGCCCAGGCCTCGATGCGCACCACCTCGTCACCGAGGGCTCTGGCATCGATGTGCACCGGCACCTGTCGCGAATCCTCGGCGAATGGCGGCATCTGGACCTTTACGCGCTCGTCGAACACATAGGGCTCGCTGTTGAGCAAGCCCTTGTGGTGGTATTCCCACATCACCGATTGCAGCGGATCGGCCTCCGCCGCCAGGGCGCTCGGCGCGTGAAAGACCATCAGCAGCAGCAAGACTCGGACGCTCATGTCGACTCCTCGAACAGCGATCCGCAGCGGGATCGGCATGGCGCGACCGGTCAGCGCCCGGCCACGTCGCTCTCTACATCCTGGTACAACCCGGGCAGCTCGTAGCTCAAGCCGTAGCTGGCGTAGAGCTTTTCCAGCTCGCCTTCAAGAATCAGCGGCTCCAGCACTTCTTCCAGCGCGTACGCCAGCTGCCGGTTGGATTCGTGCACCGCCATGCCAAGATCCCATACCTGCTTGCCCATGTTCGGGTAAGCGTTCTCGGCGAGTTTCAGGTGCTTGTCGTCGGCTTGATCGAGCAGCCACTCGATCTCCGCGCGCATGGCCATGGTGGCGTCCACCTCGCCCTGTTGCAGCGCAGCGAATGCCTCGCGGATGCTCGGGTAGTGGTGGGTGTGCTTCGCCAGTCGGCCCTCGAATACCGAAGACAGGTAGAACGAGGGCACGCTGTCCACTTCGACGCCGATCGGGTGATATTGAAAGACCGCCACGCTCGGCACCTCGTCGATGCGGCGGTCGTCATACGCGGTCTGCCAGCGCTCGCGCTGGTAGGGCGCGAACATCACCACCAGCTCGTTGATCACTTCCCCCAGCTCGTTGCGCTTGTAGGCGAACTCGCGGTCGTAGGGCACACGCAGCATCACGTCTGCCAGCACACCAGGCCGCAGGTAGTGGCCCTTCCAGATGAAGTTGCGCAGGTCGTCGTCGAGGGTTTCGTCCGGCGTTACCCACAGCACTTCCAGCTTCAGGTCCAGCCCCTCGGCGAGCTTGCGTGCGAGTTCCACATCGACACCGCGCGGCTGGCCATCCTGCTGGTAGCTGTACGGCGGGAAATTCTCGTACATCGCCACCTTGAGCACGCCGGATTCGATGATGTCATCGAAGGCGCGCACCTTGACCACGTCCGCCTGCGCCAGTGCGCAGCACAGGGCCAGCCACAGCGACAGAACCAGCCGGACGGCGTTCATCACTGCTTGGCCGCTTCGCTTTCAATATAGGTCCGGATCGCCCACAGCGCTTCCTGGCTGAGGGTGTCGGCCATGCGCGGCATGTACACGGCACCGTCACGGACCGCGCCATTGATCACGCGCTCCTTGTACCACTCGTCGCCGTCGTAGCTGGCTTCCAGCTCACGCAGGTCGGGGGCGATACCGCCTGAAATGGCTTCCAGAC
Organism: Stutzerimonas kunmingensis; assembly: GCF_002929225.1. Lineage (GTDB taxonomy): Bacteria > Pseudomonadota > Gammaproteobacteria > Pseudomonadales > Pseudomonadaceae > Stutzerimonas. The sequence goes on from NZ_PISM01000014.1 coordinate 632,533, forward strand.
CGTGGCAACGCGCGCAGTTCTGGTTGTAAGCGGACGAACCGATCTCGACCGCCAGGTCGTGGTGCTCGTTGGGCGCACGATAGGGGTTCTCGTCCAGCCATTCTTCACCGAGTTGCGGCAGGCCCTTGGTGTTGACCGCTTGCGGCGTCACGTCGCCATGCGCCAGAACCAGGCCGGACATACCGAGAACACCCGCTGCCAGCAGTGAGCGCAAAAAGATCTTGTTATTCATGACTACCACCCTCTATTCGAGAACCTGTGCAAGGCAGCCCCATCGGAGCGCATGGTGGTCATGTTGGCCGTGTCAGTGCATCGGCAGAATCCTGCTTTGGATGCCTGCATCTCCTCCCTTGGTACTGGGTTTTGCTACCGCCTCCCGCCCCCCAGAGGTAGCAAGGCTAAATCAGCAGGGTTCGGGAAGGATTCCCGGTATCGGCGGGAGCTTTTCCGTGTCGGCGCCCATGGCGCGCTCCCAATAATCGAATCGCCAGGCCACCGGCATACGGCGGCCTCGTCCGAATCGACCAAGGGAATCGCAACCATGACAACAAGATCGCACCCCGGCAGCAAACGCCCCCTCGCCATTGCCGTGCAATGCCTGGCGCTGACCGGCAGCCTCGCGTTGGCCGCAGCCGCCCAGGCCAAGCCGGTCAGCTGGGAAGACATCGCCAACGATCACCTGTCCACCGAGAACGTCCTGCAATACGGCATGGGCACCAGTGCGCAACGCTGGAGCCCGCTGGCACAGGTCAATGAAGACAACGTATTCAAGCTGACCCCGGCCTGGTCGTTCTCCTTCGGTGACGAGAAACAGCGCGGCCAGGAATCCCAGGCCATCGTCCATGATGGCGTGATCTACGTGACCGGCTCCTATTCGCGCGTCTTCGCCCTCGATGCCAAGACCGGCAAGCGCCTGTGGAGTTACGCCCATCGCCTGCCCGACGACATCCGCCCGTGCTGCGACGTGGTCAACCGCGGTGCCGCCATCTACGGCGACAAGATCTACTTCGGCACCCTCGACGCCCGTGTCGTGGCGCTGAACAAGGACACCGGCAAGGTCGTCTGGAACAAGAAGTTCGGCGATCACGGCGCCGGCTACACCATGACCGGCGCACCGACGCTGGTCAAAGACGCCAAGACCGGCAAGGTGCTGCTGGTACACGGCAGCTCCGGTGACGAGTTCGGCATCGTCGGCAAACTGTTCGCCCGCGACCCGGATACCGGCGAAGAAGTCTGGATGCGCCCCTTCGTCGAGGGCCACATGGGTCGTCTCAACGGCAAGGACAGCACGCCGACCGGCGACATCAAGGCGCCGTCCTGGCCGGACGATCCCAACCACCCGACCGGCAAGAAGGAAGCCTGGAGTCAGGGCGGCGGCGCGCCGTGGCAGAGTGCGAGCTTCGACCCGGAAACCAACACCATCATCGTCGGTGCCGGCAACCCCGCCCCGTGGAACGGCTGGGAGCGCACCAGCGATGGCGGCGACCCGAAGGATTACGACAGTCTCTACACCTCCGGGCAGGTCGGTGTCGACCCGAGCACCGGCGAGGTGAAGTGGTTCTACCAGCACACCCCGAACGATGCCTGGGACTTCTCCGGCAACAACGAGCTGGTGCTGTTCGATTACAAGGACAAGAACGGCAAGACCGTCAAGGCCACGGCCCACGCCGACCGCAACGGCTTCTTCTATGTTGTCGACCGTAAGGACGGCAAGCTGCAGAACGCCTTCCCCTTCGTCGACGGCATCACCTGGGCCAGCCATATCGATCTGAAAACCGGTCGACCAGTGGAGAACGAGGGCCAGCGCCCACCCAAACCGGAGCCGGGCGAGAAGCACGGCAAATCGGTTGAAGTATCCCCACCCTTCCTCGGCGGCAAGAACTGGAACCCCATGGCCTACAGCCAGGACACCGGCCTGTTCTACGTACCGGCCAACCACTGGAAAGAGGACTACTGGACCGAGGAAGTCAGCTACAAGAAGGGCTCGGCCTATCTCGGCCAGGGCTTCCGCATCAAGCGCATGTACGACGACCACGTCGGCATCCTGCGCGCCATGGACCCGACCACTGGCAAGGTGGCCTGGGAACACAAGGAAAAACTGCCATTGTGGGCCGGCGTGCTGGCAACCAAGGGCAACCTGGTATTCACCGGCACCAGCGACGGCTACTTCAAGGCCTTCAACGCAAAAACCGGTGACGAGCTGTGGAAATTCCAGACTGGCAGCGGCGTGATTTCCCCGCCTGTGACCTGGGAGCAGGACGGCGAGCAGTACATCGGCGTGACGGTCGGTTACGGCGGCGCCGTGCCGCTGTGGGGCGGCGACATGGCCGTACTGACCAAGCCGGTCGCCCAGGGTGGTTCCTTCTGGGTATTCAAGCTGCCGGATTGGGAGAAGAAGACCGCCAAGCGATGAGCCGAGCCGTGCCCGCCACCGCGCGGGCACGCCTCTTGTTTTCAACGTACAGCGGCTCGCGTGGCGCGTCTGGCCCAGCCGGCTCCGGGTTGGCGCTCTCGTCGACAGGCCAGAAACGCCACGCGACCGCTTTTCTCTATTGCCCTGCCCCAGGTGACTTCCCATGAACAGCCCTAACCGCTTGCTCCTGCCACTGGCCCTGTTCGCCAGCGCGTCCGCCTTCGCTGCGGATGACGGTCCTCTGACGATCAACGGCTGCGTGCTCCAGCCCGAGAGCCAATGTGCCAACGCCGATCTGCGCGGCGCCGACCTCAGCAATCAGGACCTGCGCCGCATCAACCTCGCCGGTGCCAACCTCTCTGGCGCCAACCTGCGCCACGCCAACCTCGACCTGGCCAATCTGGAAAAAGCCAACCTAACCGCTGCCACGCTTAACCGCGCCAGCCTGCAACAGGCCAACCTGCGCCTGGCCAATTTCACCGATGCCCGGCTGATCGCCATCCAGGGCTGGGGCCTGTTCGCCCAGGCCGCCCAGTTCAAGGGAGCCGACCTCACTGGCGCCTACCTTGAGTTCGCCCGCATGAGTGGCGCCAGGATGCACGGCAGCACGCTGCACGCCGCCGACCTGGAAATGACCTGGCTGAGCAAGGCCGATCTCGAGGGTGCCGATCTGACCGACGCCAACCTGCAGGAAGCCAAGCTCAACGACGCCAACCTGGGCAACGCCGTGCTAACCGGCGCGCGCCGGCACTACGCGACGTTTCAAGGCACCAACATGGAAGGCTGCAAGGACTGCCCGGTCGATTGGGAGAAATGAAACCGCCGATAGGCCAATTCAATCGCCGGTATAGAGCAAACCATTGGCTGGCAACTTCAGGAAAATGACTCAGGCGCCGATCAAGTGACTGGGCTGTCTTGCCCTTCACCGGATGCCAATAAATGTTCAACAAGAACCTGAAACGGGAACTGGCTGAATTGCGCGAGGAAGCCGCAGTCAATCAGCAGATCAAGAACTCGTTGTACAGGGAGATGATGGTCCTGGAACTGGACCCGCAAGGACGCATTCAGCACGCCAACGAGCTGTTCCTCAGCGAAATGGGTTATCGCCGCGACGATCTCATCGGCCGCTCCGTCGACGACTTCTTCAGCCAGCAGTTTCGTACCGAACCGAACTACTCACGCCTCAAGACCGCCATGCAGCGCGCGGAGCACATCAGCGGCGCCTACCGACTGCTGCAGGCTGACGGCCAGGAAGCCTGGCTGCGTTCGATCTGGCAGCCGATCACGGGCTCGGATGGCACGTTGCACCACTTCACGCTATGCGCCACCAACCTGACCCGCACCATCGAGACCTCACGCGAGCACGAGAGCGTAATCAACGCGCTGTTGCGCTCCACCGCGGTGATCGAGTTTGACCTCGGCGGGCATGTCATCACCGCCAACCAGCGGTTCCTCGACGGCATGGGCTACCGCCTCGAGCAGATCAAGGGCAAGCACCACCGCATGTTCTGTGAGCGTGAGGAAAGCGAGTCGCCGGCCTATCGCGAATTCTGGGCTAGCCTCAACCGTGGCGAGTACATCGCCGAACGCTTCAAGCGTATTGATGCCCACGGCCAGACCGTCTGGCTCGAGGCTTCCTACAACCCGGTGCTCGATGCCTACGGCAAGCTGTACAAAGTGATCAAGTTCGCCACCGTCATCACCGACCAGGTCAGCCGGGAGATGGCCGTGGCCGACGCCGCAACGATTGCCTACGACACCTCCCAGCACACCGACCTCAGCGCCCAGCGCGGCGCGCAAGTGGTCCAGCAGACGGTCGAAGTGATGCATCGCATCGCCCAGCAGATGCAGGAAGCCTCCGACGGTATCGAGGCGCTGGACAAGCAATCGCAGCTGATCGGCGCGATCCTCAAGACCATCAGCGGCATTGCCGACCAGACCAACCTGCTGGCCCTCAACGCCGCCATCGAAGCCGCACGGGCCGGTGATCAGGGCCGTGGCTTCGCGGTGGTGGCCGACGAGGTTCGCCAGCTGGCGGCCCGCACCAGCAAGGCCGCCGAAGAGATCGTCGGCGTGGTGCAGAAGAACCAGGACCTGGCGCAAGCCGCCGTGCACAGCATGAGCGCGAGCCGTGACCAGGCCGAGCAGGGACTGGAATTCGCCAACCAGGCCGGCGCGGTGATCGTCGAGATCCAGGACGGCGCGCAGCGCGTGGTCGGCGCGGTCGGGCAGTTCGCCAGCCAGTTGAAGAACTGATGGCGAGCCTGTCCACAGCAGATCGGCACATGAGGGATGGCCGCGCTACAGCCGAGTCGGCACCGCTGCAGGCTGACTCGATCATCAGCGTTCGGAGGACGCCAGCTTGACGCAGAAGCTGATCATTCATATCCGCCAGCATCCGAATGTCGACGGGCTGCCGCGCTTCGACGGGCTGACGTCGCCGAGCATCGTCACCCCCGCGACAGCGGACGAGTTTCACGCGGCGGTGGAGGAAATCATGAGCTTTGCCTGCATCGGTTTCGATACCGAATCCAAACCGACCTTCAAGGTGGGCGAAGTCTCCAGCGGTCCGCACCTGATCCAGTTCGCCACCCCGGCAAAGGCCTACCTGTTCAGGATCGGCATGCCCGGCTGCATCGAAGCGGCCAGCGCAATCCTGCAATCGCCCGCGCTGGCGAAGATCGGTTTCGGGCTGAAGTCGGATCGTTCCAGGCTGCAAGGCAAGCTGGGCATCCGCCCGATCAGGCTGCTGGACCTGGGCTCGGTACTTCGCTATCAGGGCAAGAAGGGTCAGGTCGGCCTGCGCGGTGCGGTGGCCGCAGTGCTCGACGCACGGATCGAAAAATCCCGCAGCGTGGCCACCTCAAACTGGGCGAATCCCGAGCTGACCGAGGCACAGCAGGCCTACGCGGCCAACGACGCCTACGCCGCGCTGTGCGTATTTCTCGGTCTGAGCGCAGACCAACAAGCGATGCTGCTCGCAGCGCTACCGCGCTGACAGGGCTTCGGCGGCGGCAGTCAACAGGAGTCAGGCCAGCCCATGCGCCCGGCGTTGCAGGAAGGTCAGTGCGGCATACGCCAGGACGCCCAGCGCCGCCGACAGCCACAGCGCCCGCGTACCGAAGTCGTCGATCAGCAGCGCGAACACCAGCGGCGAAAACGCTTGGGCGAAACGTGCCGGTACCATCAGCAGCCCCTGGCGCAGGCCATAGCCATGGGGGCCGAATATCGCCAGCGGCAAGGTCCCTTTGGCGATGGTCAGAATGCCGTTGCCGCCGCCATGCAGAAGCACGAATGCGGTGGTCGCAGGCGCACCCACCAGCATCACGCCAGCCGCGCCGATGGGATGGGCGATAGCGGCGAGACGGGCCGAGATCAGTGGATGGAAGCGCTGCAGCAGGACGAACTCCAGGCAGCGCGCCCCGACCTGGGCCGGTCCGACCAGCGCCGCGATTCCGATGGCCGCGGCCGCTGACAGCCCGGACTCCTGCAACAGACGTGGCAGGTGCGCCGCCATCGCCGTGCTGGTGAACCAGGTGGCGGCGAAGACGAAGGCCAGCAGCGCCATGGTCGATCCAGCACCCGAACGATCGTTTGTCTGCGCTTGCTCTGCCGGGGACGGGGCCGGCTGCACGCCAACCGGAATCAGCAGCCGGTTCAATGGCAGCCCGAACAGCAGGTGCGCCCCGGCCCATGTGAGGCAAGTGGCGCGCCAGCCGAACTCGGCATTCAGCCAGCCGCTGATCGGCCAGCAGACTGTACTGGCGAAGCCGGCGAGCAAGGTGATGCCGGTGATCGCGCCGCGTGCATTGCGACCGTAGATGCCGGCAAGCGTGGAGAAGGCCGACTCGTAAAGGCCCAGCGCCATGCCGATGCCGATCACCAACCAGCCGAGCCAGAGCATCAGCGGTCCGTTGGCCAGGCCGAGCAGGGCCAGGCCGAGGGCAAAAACGATGCTGGAAAGCGCCAGCACATAGCGCCCGCCATGATGGTCGATGCGCTTGCCCGACAGCGGCCCGAGGACGGCCGTGACGATCAGTGCCAGGGAAAATGCAGCGAATACATTGCCGGTGGAAATGCCCAGCTCGCTCGCCATCGGTTCGGCGAGAATGGCCGGCAGGTAGTAGGTCGAGCCCCAGGCCAGGGTCTGTGCACTGCCGAGTGCAAGAACGATGCGCAGACGTGACCGCATGCTCAGCGGCACCCGCCAGCGGCACGTTGCGAGACGAGGGGGTAATGATGGACGCGGTTCATCCGTGCTCCTGTGCTGCCGTCAACCAATCGGCCAAGCTCGCCAGGATACGCAATCGCCCGTGACGATTTCACGTCAGAACCTTGAACAGCGAGCACACCGAACACCGCAGCCAGGCCGGACGCGAACATGCCGGGCGCAAAGGCCCGGCATGCTCGGTGGTGCTGCGACTGATCGGTTATAGCGCATCCCAGCGATAACGCACGCCCACCCAGCCCGCCCGGGGCGCGCCTGGGGCGATGAACTGCTCGTGGCGCCATTCATCCGGGTCCGACTCGAAAGCGTTGCCAGCACCGACGAAGGAGTTCTCGGCCAACGCACCGCCGGTGGCGTACCGCTTGTCGAAGAGGTTGTCGACCCGGCCGAACAGCGTCCAGTCACGGGCGAAGCGGTAATCGGCAGTGAGGTTGACCACCGCGTAACCTGGCAGCTTGCCGCTGCCCTCTACCTCGTCGTTGGGCTGATGACGGTTGTTCTCGTTACCGCGCACGTACTGCGACGAGTACGCCAGGACGCTGGTGCCTACTCGCAGGCGCTCATTGAGATTCAAGTTCAGCCCCAGCTTGAGGTTGTGCTTCGGCAGGCCTGGCAGATAGTCACCGCTGGACACGCGGATCTCGTCGTCCGGGCAGCCGCCCTCGCCTTCGGTGCTGTTGTTCTCGGCGAGAATGCAGGCCCCGGAGCGGAAGGTGGCGTGCAGGAAGGTGTAGTCCACCCGCCAGTCGAATGGCCCCTGCTCGCCGGCCAGACCCAGTTCGATGCCCTGGCGGCGGGTGCGACCGAAGTTGGTGAAGTAGCCCATGCTGCCGCCGGTGCCGACGAACAGCAGGTCATCATGGTTCACGCTGCGGAAAGCCCCGAGGTTCCAGCGGGTACCGCCGGCCAGTTCGCCGCGTACACCGACCTCCAGCGTGCGGGTGACAACCTGCTCGAGGAAGGGGTCGGCCGCCATAGCGTTTGGCAGGCTGCACGGGTTTGCAGGGTCCGCGCAGCCCAGCTCGATTGGCGTCGGCGCGCGGTTGCCCTGAGAGAAGCCGCCGTAGACCGTCAGCGCCGGTCGCAGCTGCCAGGCAAAGCCCAGCGCGGGATTGAGTTTGCGATAGGTGAAGTCGCCATTCAGCGCATCGCCCATGCGATCGGTGTTCACCACGCGGGTGCGGTTGTAGCGCAGCGATCCGGTCAGCTGCAGCGCGTCGGTCAGCGCCCAGGTGTCGGTGGCATAGAGGCTGGAAGTACGGGTGCGCCCCAGCAGGCTGTTGGCCTGTTCCTCCTCTTCGCTGGCGGCGATTCCGCGCTCGTCGGTCAGCTCGCCGCCCTGCTCGCTCTGGTGGAAGCTGGCGCGGGTGTTGTCGTGGGACAGTCCGAAGGCGAACTGATGCGCACCTACATGCCGCGCCCACTGCAGCGCCAGACCGTAGGCACGTTGCGCGGTGCGGGTACGGTTCAGCACGCCGCTTTCCGGCCCTTCGCCGATAAAGCCGCCGTCTTCCCACGCCTCGTATTCGTCCTCGTACTCATCGTTGCCGTCGCCATTGAGCGTCGCGGTACGTGTGCGGCGCAGATAGATCGTGCCGGAAAGCCGATCGTTGTCGTTGAGCCAGTGGCTGGCGGACAGGGCCATCAGGTGGCTGCGGTTCTCGGTCTGGTCGGGATAGGTGAAGATCGACTCGCGCCGCTGGTCGTACATGCTCTCCGGGATCAGGCCGTTGCCGATCAGGTCGTTGTCGGCGTGCGCCAGCGTCAGGGCCAGATCGGTGGTATCGGTGGTCCAGGCGAACTTTCCGAACAGCTGGCGGACCTCGGATGGCGAGTGGTCACGCCAGCCGTCCTCGTCCATGCCCTCGGCGGCCAGGTACCAGGAAAATTCCTCATGGCTGCCACCCTGTTCAATGGCACCACCCTGGCGTCCGAACGAGCCGCCGTAGAGCTCCGCCGAGCCACCGGGATGGGTATCGCCACGCTTGGTTTGCAGCGCCAGCGCGCCGCCCAGGGTGTTCAGGCCGTACAGCGGGTTCGAGCCCGGCACCAGGGCCATGTTGGCGATGGCGGTATTCGGGAGCAGGTCCCAGTGCACCACATCGCCGAACGCTTCGTTGACCCGCACGCCGTCGAGAAACACCGAAAGCCCCTGTGGCGTGCCGAGCAGCGGCGAGGCCGTGAAGCCACGATAGTTGAGGTCCGCCTGGTACGGATTGCCCTGGATCTCGTTGATGTTGACGCTGGGCAACCCGCGCTGCAGTTTCTCGGCCAGCGACTGGCCGCCGAGCCGCCGCAGGTCCTCGTCATCCAGCGACTGGATGTTGGACGGTACCTGATCCTTCGGCAGCTCGATGCCCGGCAACGGTGTGGTACCGATCACCTCCTGACTGCCGAGATCGAGCGTCTGCTCGGCATGAACGGACGCCGGCAACAGCGCGGCGATGGCGAGGGACAGCAGCGTACGTCGGGGCGTCGCGCTGCAACAGAGCTGGTACGGCATGGGTGGTCCTTGTTCTTGTTGGCCAATCGGACTGGCCAGGCCACCCGCATTAGCAACGCGGCAAGAACCGCGGACAACCGCATGCTGGCAACCTGCCAGACGCGATTATCAAGAGCCGCGGCGCGATGCCGACAGGGAAGAATTCCCGGCTCTAGCGGGAAAAATTCCCGGCCGCATGGAGATTGGTCTTACGACCAGCGCACTAGCTCGGGCCCACGACTTTCGCAAGGCACAAGCGCCCCGTCCGCCTGTTACAGGCGGGCAGGTGCTTGGGAAAAATTGGAGAGGTGCTGCGGCTTCAGCACACGGACATGTCGCGCTGCATACAGAGGCAGCGCGGCAGGAAGCCGAAACAGCTGTGGGCCGATCAGGCCTCGCACACCATGCGGTCACCGACGCGGAGCAAGCCCTGGTCGATGGCCAGGTGCACGAGCTCGGCCTGGGAGCTGACCTCCAGCTTGCTTTTCAGCAGGGCCATATGGTTCGAGACGGTCTTGCTGCTGATACACAGCCGCTCGGCAATCTCCCGATTGCCTATGCCACGCGCGAGCATGATGAAGATTTCCATCTCACGAGGTGTCATTTCGCCCAGTCGCCCCTTGATTGGCGACTGCGAAGGCCGCTGGCAGGCCAGATCGGTCGCCAGCGGCTGCTCGATGAAGGTCTGCCCGGCAAGCACCTTGCGCACCGCCTCCACCAGCACGTCCGGCGCGCAGCGTTTGGTCAGGTAGCCGGAGGCACCGGCATCCAGCGCCTGCCGGACCAGTGCCAGCTCGTCGTGCATGCTGAACACCAGCACCGGCAGCAGCGGCAACCGCTGACGCAGGCGCCGGCAGGTTTCCAGTCCGCTGATTCCCGGCAGTCCGAGGTCGAGCACGACCAGGCTGGGAATCGATTCCTGCACCTGCTCCAGCGCCTGCTCACCGCTGGCGGCTTCACTGACTGTCACCTCGGGAAGCAGAGCCTTGAGCAGGCTCGCGTAGCCCTGACGCACTACTGCGTGATCATCCACCAGCAGAATCTTCATGACGTGGCTCCTTGCAAAGGCAACTTGAGATAGAGCGCCCAACCCTTGCCGGCGCGGTGGCGCACGCGCAGCCGGGCACCCAGACAGCGCGCGTGCTCGACCATCGAACGCAGACCGACGCCCGGCCGTTCTGGCGGCAGCCCATGGCCATCGTCCCGTAGCAACAGGCGCAGCCCGTTGTGATCCCCAAACAGATGCAGGCACACGCGAGTCGCGCGCGCATGCCGCGCCACGTTGGTAAGCGCCTCCTGCACCATGCGATAGAGATGCACCTTGGCGTCCATCGACAGCGCTGGCATCGGTCCACGCAGCCGGACTTCGCACTCGATGCCCTGGGTGCTCTGCCACTGCTCGGCGAGTTGCCCAATGGCGTCTTCCAGGTTCAGGTGATCGAGCATCACCGGATACAGGTCACGCACCAGCGTGCGAAATCCGTTCTGCAGATCGAGGCTATGTTGCTCAAGGTGGGCCGCGGTATCGCGAACGGCGTCGGGCTGGTCCGCCTGGACGCGCAGCAGACAGGCGCGCGCGCGGATGCCGGCCAGGTACTGGCCGAGGTCGTCATGCAGCGCTTGCGCCAGACGGGTGCGTTCACGTTCCTGCAGCGCCAGCAGCGCCTGGGTCAGTTGCTCATTGTCGGCCCGCGCATCTTCGAGTGCAGCGGCCATGTGATTGAAGCGTTCGGCGAGCCTGCGCGACTCGGCGAAGCGATGCGATGGCAGGCGGGTGTCGAGTCGGCCGTCGGCGATGCTCACCAGTGCACCAAGCAACTCGCTGAGCACTCGCATGCCCGGACGCACGGCCCAGCGGATCGCCAGCAGGCAGAGCAGCAGCGCCAGGCCGAACAGCACCAGCAACTGCAACAACGAATCGCTGACCTCTTCGACTTCGTCATGCGGATCGACGCTGATGTGCAGCCGCTGGCCGTTGGAAAGCTGAAGGACGCTGGGTGACGACAGTTCGGCGGGGTACAGCCAGGACCCGAGCCAGTCGTCGAGCGCTGGATCGACCCCGACGGGCATCGATTCAGTGGCGTCCAGCCAGCGCACACGAATGTGGCGCAGGCTATCGGTCAGGCCCGGGCGCAGCGAGTCGGGATCGCGCTCGGCCATCTCGCCGAGATAGCCAACCACCGCCGCCGCGGCATCGAGCTCACGCTTTACATCGTGGGCGGCCTGGCGCAGCAACACCGCCAGACAGACCATGGTGATCAGGGTGAAGAGCAACGTGACCAGCAGATTGATTCGCCAAAGTGCGGACATATCGGCAACTCCCCGTGATCAGCGCCGAGCGCCAGTCCGCTTCACTTGACCACGAACCGGCCTTCCATGCCCTTGTTCTGCAGCCCCTTGCAGTAGAACGGGTAGCTGCCCGGCTTGACGGGCAGGAAGAAGATTTCCGCCTCGCCGGCATCCTCGAACTCCAGCTCGACCAGCGTGATCGCCTTGATCTCCACACCACCGGCCTCGACCTTGCGCAGATAGATCGACTGGGCGAACTCGGGCGCCTGGAACGCGCACTCCTTCTGGCCATCGGAGCTGACCTTGAGCTGGTAGGCGACGCCGGTTTCCAGCTGATATTCCTTCTGCGACACCGCGTAGTCGCTCTGCTCGGAACCGAACTTCAGATCCGGCAAAGCCTGCGTACGACGGGTCAGGTCGCCAGCGGCGTGGCTGTGATCGAATCCGACCAGGCTGCCAACGAACAGCAGGTTGAGCAACAGCGCTTTGTAAGTGGGCATGGGAATGGCCTCGTTATTGTTTTCGGTGTCGCCATCCTAAGGCGCCCCGCCCTGCCCAGCTTCCTACCTTGGTAGCGCTCTGGTGCCGATGAATCGGGCGCGGCGGCCACTTTCATGGCAGCTGTGGCGAGTCGAATTCAGCCGAATACCGGCTGCGCCGCCCGCGGCGGCAGCCTGGCGGCGCAAATCCCGCGTGCCGTGCGAGCCGAATCAGTACCAAGGTCGCAGTACCAAGGTACCGATCAACTTCCGGCCAGCGCGGCCGCAATATCCAGGTATGCATGATGCCGATTGGACATCATCCGATCTCTGGCCGCCCCACGTGAGACCGTCAGCGTCCCTGGGCCGCCACCGCTGGTTCTTTTGCGTTATCAGGAGTAGGAACCGTGATGTCTCTCAAATCCATACAGCAGCGAATAGCGATCACCGGCGGCTTATGCCTGCTGGCAACCGCTGGCATCTTGATTGGCTACAGCGTCTACCTTGCCAGCTCGACCCAGGGCATGGTGTCCGACCGGGTCAGTCAGCAGGCGCAGGAAGATGCCTTGCAGACCCTGCAGCACCTCGGCGGGAAATACGCCGGAGAAATCCGCTCCGAGTTCACCGAGGCGCTGGAAGCGGCGCGGGGCATGGCGACGACCTTCGCGGTCGGCAAGCTGAACCCAGTGGGTTCGGGTGGGCTGCAGATTGGCCGGGACGAGGTGAACTCGATTCTGCTCAACGTGCTGAAAAGCTATCCGGACTTCAACGGCACCTACTCGTGCTGGGAGCCGGACGCAATCGACGGCCAGGATTTCCTATTCACTGGTGGCCAGAACGGTAACAACGAGCAGACCGGTCGCTTCACGCCCTACTGGACGCGGGGCGCAGCAGCCGCTGGTCGAGTACGACACCATGGACAAGCACCCCAACGGCGTACTCAAGGGCGGCTGGTACATCGGGCCGCGGGAAACGCTCAGGGAGAGCGTGCTTGGCCCGCTGCCCTACATCGTGCAGGGCAAGCAGGTATGGCTGGCGACGCTTTCGGTTCCGATCATCGTCGATGGCCGCTTCATGGGTGTGGCGGGCACCGACTACAACCTCGACTTCGTGCAGAAGATCAGCCAGGAAGTATCCGGCAAGCTGTTCGAGGGCCGAGGCGAAGTGGCGATCATCAGTGACCAGGGGCTGATCGTGGCGGAGAGCCGCTCGCCAGACCTGATTGGCCAGCACTTCCAGAAGGTATTGCCAAACGAGTGGCAGACCGCCCTGAGCGCCGTGCAGAAAGGCGAAGAACTCGCCCGTCTGGACGCGGACGGCACGATCGTGGTGTTCGCGCCTATCGAGCTGGGTCGTACCGGCAAACCCTGGTCGATGATGCTGAAGATCAACAAGGAAATCGTGCTGGCCAAGGCCAACGAGCTGAAGACCGAGATGGACGCCAAGAGCGATCGGAGCATGCTGCAGCAGATCGGCGCAGGCGTGCTCATCTCGATCCTCGCCGTGCTTGCGCTGTGGTTTTCTTCCCGCTCGGTCGCCCTGCCCATTCGCAAAGCCGCGCAGCTGGCCGGTGCCATTCAGAAAGGCGACTTTTCCCAGCGCCTGGCGCACCAGTCCGCGGACGAAGTCGGCCAGCTATCCGCCAGCCTCGACCGAATGGCCGACAGCCTGCAGGAGCAGGTACACGTGGCCGAACGCATCTCCCAGGGCGACCTGGCGGTGGAAGTCCGTCTGGCCTCGGAGCACGACCAGCTCGGGCTTGCGCTCAGGCGAATGGTCGACAACCTTAACGAGTTGGTATCCCAGGTCCAGCAGAGCTCAGGGCTGATCAACGACAAGGCCGGCCAGGTGACGAGCCTCAGCCAAGATCTTTCCAGCGGCGCAACGGAATCGGCCTCCGCGGTGACTGAGATCAGCGCCACCATCAACCAGATGGCTGCGCAGATTCGCCAGACCTCCGAATACGCCAGCGAAGCCAACGCCCTCTCGCGCGATTCCGAGCATTCGGCCCGCGGTGGCAACGAGTTGATGGTCACCCTGAAAGCGGCAATGCAGGAGATCAACCAGTCGGGCCTGGATATCACCAACATCATCAGGGCAATCGAAGAGATCGCCACGCAAACCAACCTCCTCGCACTGAACGCGGCCATCGAGGCGGCCCGTGCCGGCGAGCATGGCCGCGGGTTCGCGGTGGTCGCCGATGAAGTCCGTCAGCTGGCAGCCCGCAGTGCCGAGGCCGCACAGCGCTCTACCCGTCTGATCCAGGAGTCCAATGCGCGGACGATCAAGGGCATGGAGCTCACCGACGACACGGCACGGGCGCTGGAAGCGATCGTTCAGGGCGCGGCACAGGTTTCGCAGCTGGTCGACGAGATCGCCTCGGCGTCGAGCCAGCAGGCGTCCGGTATCGAACAGGTCAGCCTGGCCATCGGCCAGATCGATGAAGTGGTGCACCACAACAACAGCAACTCCGAGCAATCGACGCAGGCCGCACAGGAGCTGACGCAGCAAGCGCAGCAGATGATCGTGCAGGTCGGCCGATTCAAGGTCAGGCGAGTCCGCTAAGGGCCGGGGCGGCGCAGGGCCTGCGCCGCCTTTTCATCGTCACTTCTACGACCTTGGTACACAGCGACTGGTACTTTCTGCATATTCCCCCGCTCTGCCATGGTTCCTATGCTGCCTGCAACGTCACAGGAGCTGCCCATGAGCCACGTATTACGACGAGCCGGTTTCCTGATCGCCCTCACTTGCTGCACGCAGTTCGCTGCAGCGGCTGCCAGCACGGAGCTGGCGATACGCATCGGTTATCTCGGTTATCGCCCAGACACCGGCCCGGTGCTCTCCAACGTCATTCCTGAGCCCGAAGACGCCGGCCTGCGCGGCGCCGAACTGGCGATCACCGACAGCAACAGCACGGGACGTTTTCTCAAGCACAGCTATGTGCTCGAAGCGGCCACCAGCGAAACGTCGGAAGAACTTCTGGAACAGGCGGGCAAGCAATACGCCGACGGTCTGCGCCTGTTCGTGGTCAACGCTCCGGCTGCGTCCCTGCGCCAGCTGTCGGACGCCATGCCGGAAGCGCTGCTGATCAACGCCGGCAGTGCCGACGATGCACTGCGCAGCCAGAGTTGCCTGGCGAATGTCCTGCACACCCTGCCCAGCCGCAGCATGCTCGCCGATGCGCTCGGCCAGTTCCTCGCGGCACGCCGCTGGAATCGCTGGATGCTGATCGTCGGTCCGACCGCTGAGGATAAGGCCTATGCCGATGCTTTGCGCCGCGCGGCCAAGCGCTTCGGTCACCGCGTCGTTGTGGAGAAGCCCTGGAGCTTCGATAACGACCAGCGCCGCAGCGCCCAGGCCGAGATGCCGTTGTTCACCCAGGGTGCCGAATACGACGTGGTGCTGGTGGCCGACGAACGTGGCGACTTCGGTGAATACGTGCCATATCACACCTGGTTGCCGCGCCCGGTGGCAGGCACCCAGGGCCTGACGGCCACCGGCTGGCACAAGACGGTGGAAACCTACGGCGCCGCCCAATTGCAGAAACGCTTCGAGGCGCATGCCAAGCGCTGGATGAACGACCGCGATTTCGCCGCCTGGATGGGCGTACGCAGCCTTGCAGCGGCGGTCACTCGCTTGCGCAGCACGGACGCCGCGGCAATCCGTCAGCTGTCGCTTAGCGGTGAGCTGCCGCTGGATGGTTTTAAGGGCCGCAAGCTGAGCTTCCGCCCGTGGAATGGCCAGCTACGCCAGCCGATCCCGCTGGTACACCCGCGGGCGCTGGTATCGAACTCGCCGCAGGACGGCTTTCTGCATCCCACCAGCGAACTGGACACCCTGGGCTTCGACGCACCGGAAAGCAGCTGCCGCCTGAGCGAGGTGCGCCCATGATCCGTCTCGCTGCTGCCACCCTGCTCGGCCTTGCCACTCTGCCCGCCAGCGCCGACGAGCTGGGCTATGAGGCCTATGTCGACAGCCCCAAGCGCATCAAATGCCTCTACGGCTACGTGACGGCGAAGACCGGTAACTTCGATGCCGCCAAAGCCATCTTCGAAGACTGCGTGGCGCGCTGGAACGACGTCTACTCGATGATTTCGCTGGCGCAAATGTACGAGAGCGGCAGCGGCATGGAGCCGGATCTGAGCAAATCCGCCGCGCTACTGAAGAAAGGCGCGGAGCAACCGGACGACGCCAGCTACGTCAGCCTGGCGCGCTACCACTGGGGCGTCGCTCTGGCCGAAGGGCGTGGCGTCGAAGCCGATGCCGTCGCAGCACGCCATTGGTTGCAGCGAGCAGCCGCCGGCGGCCAGGAAGAAGCCGAAGAATACCTGCGCCAGCTGGACCACAGCGACACCACTGCC
This sequence comes from Stutzerimonas kunmingensis, assembly GCF_002929225.1. Classification (GTDB taxonomy): domain Bacteria; phylum Pseudomonadota; class Gammaproteobacteria; order Pseudomonadales; family Pseudomonadaceae; genus Stutzerimonas. The sequence continues at coordinate 648,785 of NZ_PISM01000014.1, forward strand.
CCCATCACACAATAACGACAAGAGACCCCAACCATGCCCAGAACTGCCCTTGCCTCCGCCATCGCCATTGCCCTCAGCCTTGCCGCAGGTTCAGCTGCCGCCGCCACGGCCTACGTTTCCAACGAGAAAGACGACAGCATCAGCGTGATCAACCTGGACACGATGGAAACCGTCGAGACCCTGGAAGTCGGCATGCGCCCGCGCGGCCTCACGCTCTCCCATGACAACAAGCTGCTGTACATCTGCGCCAGCGACTCGGACACCGTGCAGGTGATGGACCTGGCCACGCGGCAGATCATCAAGCAGCTGCCATCGGGAGCAGATCCCGAGCAGTTCGCCCTGCACCCGAACAACAAGTGGCTGTACATCTCCAATGAGGACGACGCGCTGGTGACCGTGGTCGACGTCGACAAGGAAGAAGTGCTGGCGCAGATCGACGTCGGCGTCGAGCCCGAGGGCATGGGGGTGAGCCCGGATGGCAAGTGGGCGGTCAACACCAGCGAAACCACCAACATGCTTCACTGGATCGATACCAGCACCAACGAACTGGTCGACAACACCCTGGTCGACCAGCGCCCCCGCCACGTAGAGTTCACCAGGGACAGCAAGCAGCTATGGGCCTCGGCCGAGATCGGCGGCACGGTCAGCGTGGTGGACGTGGACAAGCGCGAGATCCTCAAGACCCTGACGTTCAAGATCAAGGGCGTGCACCCGGACAAGGTCCAGCCGGTGGGCATCAAACTCAGCTCCGACGGCAAGTACGCCTTCGTTGCACTCGGCCCGGCCAATCACATCGCCGTAGTCGATGCCAAAACCTACGAGGTGCTCGACTACCTGCTGGTGGGTCGCCGTGTCTGGCACATGGCATTCAACCCTGACGAGAGCCTGCTGCTGACCACCAACGGTGTCAGCGGCGACGTCTCGGTGATCGACGTCGACAAGCTCAAGGTCACCAAGTCGATCAAGGTCGGCCGCTATCCCTGGGGCGTGGTGGTCAGCCCATGAACTCACTGGAGGTCAGCGACGTCGCCTTCGCCTATGGTGAGCGGCTGGCGCTGGATGGGGTGAGCTTTAGCGCAGCGCAGGGGCGTTTCACGGCGTTGCTTGGTCCGAACGGAGCCGGCAAATCGACGCTGATTGCGCTGCTGACCCGCCTGTACGACCTGCAGCAGGGGCAGATCCGTATCGCCGGCTTCGATCTGCGCGAAACGCCGCGCAAGGCCCTTGCGCGCCTTGGCGTGGTGTTCCAGCAGAGCACACTGGACCTGGACCTCACGGTCGAACAGAACCTGCGCTACCACGCCGCGCTGCATGGTATGCCGCGGGCCGTGGCGAACGAACGTATCGAGCTGGAACTGCAGCGCCAGCAGCTCGGCGAGCGGCGACGCAGCAAGGTGCGCGAACTCAATGGCGGTCACCGTCGCCGTGTCGAAATCGCCCGCGCCCTGCTGCATCGGCCTGAGCTGCTGTTGCTCGATGAGGCCAGCGCCGGTCTCGATCCCGCCAGCCGCCAGGCGCTCAACGAGCATGTCCGCATGCTCTGCCAGAACCAGCGTATGAGCGTGTTGTGGACCACGCACCTGCTCGATGAAGTTCGAGACGACGACGATCTGCTGATACTCAACCGCGGCCGCCTGGTGGCTCAGGGGCGTGCCGCAACCCTGGCCACCAAAGGCGAAGACCTGGCCGCGAGCTTTGCACGGCTGACCGGCAGCGGCCTCGATCACCAGAGCGCCCTGCTCGACAGCACGCCGCGAGCAGTCGAAACCGGGCACGCGGCGTCTGCGACGCCGGCCTCCAACCCTGGGGCTGCTCCCGGCACGCGCGCGACCCTCGATTCCAGGCGGAAAAGTTCATGATCATCTACTGGGAATGCCTGCGCGGCATCGTTCTGCGCGAATGGCTGCGCTTCGTGCAACAGCGTTCGCGCTTCTTCAGCGCGCTGGTGCGGCCGCTACTCTGGCTGGTGGTGTTTGCCGCAGGCTTTCGGGCGGCGCTCGGCATCGCGATCATCGAGCCGTACGACACCTACATTACCTACGAAACCTACATCGTGCCGGGGCTGGCCTGCATGATCCTGCTGTTCAACGGCATGCAGGGTTCACTCTCGATGGTCTACGACCGCGAGATGGGCAGCATGCGCGTGTTGCTGACCAGCCCGTTGCCGCGCAGCTTTCTGCTGGCCAGCAAGCTCGTCGCCACGGCGTTGATCTCCTTGCTGCAGGTCTATGCGTTTCTCGCCATCGCCTGGTTCTACGGCGTACAGCCTCCACCGCTTGGGCTGATCGCCGCCCTGCCCGCCCTGCTGCTGGTGGCGCTGCTGCTCAGCGCCCTGGGTTTGCTGCTCTCCAACGGCATTCGTCAGCTGGAGAACTTTGCCGGCGTGATGAATTTCGTGATCTTTCCGATGTTCTTTCTCTCGTCGGCGCTCTACCCGCTGTGGAAGATGCGTGAGGCGAGCGAGTGGCTGTACTGGATCTGCGCCCTCAACCCCTTCACCCACGCTGTGGAGTTGGTTCGTCATGCGCTTTATCTGCGCCTGGCACCGACCGCACTGATGGTTTGCCTCGGACTGACGCTGCTGTTCAGTCTTCTCGCAGTAATCAGTTTCAACCCACAACATGCGGCCTTGCGCCGCTCAGCCTGAGCGATCTACTACTTTGGTATCGGTTTTCCCCTCCATCGTAGGATTTAAAAGACAGGCCCTTTGCTCTGTAATCGACCTATCGAAACGCCATGGAATACGGACTATGTTCAGGTCGCTGCTGCCCTTGCTGATCGCCGCGCTGCCTGGGGTCTGCCTGCCCACGATTGCCGCGGCCGAAGAGCAGCTCGCCCTGTTCTCCACCGACGGCTATCGCCAGACGCAGTACCGCAGCCCGACACCGCCTTCCATCGACGGTGCACAGACGCTGGATACGGCCGCGTTAAAGGCTTTGCTGGAAGAACAATCCGATGTGGTGCTGGTGGACGTGTATCGGAGCCAGTGGCTCGCCGGCCGTTTCATCGACAGCGAACCCCATGCAAACCTGCCCGGCAGCATCTGGCTGGCGAACACCGGCGATGGAGATCTGCAACCCGAATGGGCAAGCTACCTCAGCGAAAATCTTGCCCGCGCCAGCCAGGGCAATCTCGAGCAGCCAATCGTGTTCTACTGCCGGTCTGACTGCTGGCTCGGCTGGAACGCCACCAGGCGCGCCCATGCGCTGGGCTACAAACGACTGTACTGGTATCGCGATGGGGTGGACGGTTGGGAACAGGCGGGCCTGCCCTTGCACCCTGCTACTCCGGAGCCTCTGCCTGGCGATGAGTAGCATCACCTGACCAGCATGCCCCCACCATAATCACAACAAAGAGGTGACCGGCCTTGTACAAGATCCTGATTGCGGACGACCATCCGCTGTTCCGTGAAGCCATCCATAACGTCATCCGCGACGGCTTCCCCGACAGCGAAATCCTAGAAACTGCCGACCTCGACAGCGCGCTGGCGCTGACCCTGGAACACGACGATCTCGATCTGGTGCTGCTGGACCTGAACATGCCCGGCATGCACGGCCTCAACGGCCTGATCAATCTGCGCAACGAAGCACCGACCATTCCGGTGGTGATCGTCTCGGCCGAGCAGGACAAGCAGATCGTGCTGCAGGCCATTACCTACGGCGCCGTAGGCTTTATCACCAAATCCTCGCCGCGTGCGCAGATGACCGACGCCATCGAGCAGATCCTCAACGGCAACGTCTACCTGCCTTCGGACATCATCCGCAGCCAGAAGCCCAGCAGCCGCCACTCCCATCACAACGAGCAATCGATCCCGCCGGAACTGTTGCAGGCGCTGACCCGCAAGCAGCTACTGGTACTGGAGCGCATGACCAAGGGTGAATCCAACAAGCAGATCGCCTACAACCTCGACATCGCCGAAACTACCGTGAAGGCACATGTCTCGGCGATTCTGCGCAAGCTCAACGTGCACAACTGTGTACAGGCGATCCTTTCTGCCGGGGACATCGACTTCACCGCCTATCTGCGCCGCTGAAAACGGCGCAGATAGCGTCGATCTTCTGCTAGGCGCTCGCCTGGGCGCCTTCGAACCAGGCCAGTTTCTCGCGTAGCTGAACCACTTCACCGACGATCAGCAGGGTCGGAGCCTGGACCTGCTCCTGGGCGATACGCTGGGCGAGGGTTTCCAGCGTCCCTGTGAAGACACGCTGATTGGTGGTGGTGCCCTGCTGCACCAGCGCCGCCGGCGTATCCGCCGAACGTCCATGGGCTATCAGTTGCTGGCAGATCACCGGCAAACCCACCAGGCCCATGTAGAACACCAGCGTCTGTGCCGGCGCGGCGAGTTCCGCCCAGGGCAGATCGCAGCTGCCGTCTTTCAGATGTCCGGTGACAAAACGCACCGACTGCGCATGATCGCGATGAGTGAGCGGAATGCCGGCATAGGCTGCACAGCCGCTGGCGGCAGTGATACCCGGCACGACCTGGAACGGCACACCGTTGGCTGCCAGCTCCTCGATCTCCTCGCCACCGCGGCCGAAGATGAACGGATCACCACCCTTGAGCCGCAGAACGCGCTTGCCTTCCTTGGCCAGGGTCACCAGCTTCTGGTTGATCTGCTCCTGCGGCACTGCATGCTCCGAGCGCTGCTTGCCAACGTAGATGCGGTCTGCATCGCGCCGGCACAGATCGATGATCGCCGGCGCCACCAGGCGATCGTAGAGCACCACGTCGGCCTGCTGCATCAGGCGCAGGGCGCGGAAGGTCAGCAGGTCAGGGTCGCCTGGGCCGGCACCTACCAGATAGACCTCACCCAGCGCGCGCGGCGCAGCACCAGCGAGCTTTTCGGAGAGCAGGCGCGCGGCTTCGGCACTGCGCCCAGCCAGCGCCTGCTCGGCGATCGGCCCCTGAAAGGTCTCCTCCCAGAACACCCGCCGCTGCTGAACATTGGCGAACTTGGCTTTGACCTGAGCGCGGAACTGTTTGGCCAGCCCAGCCAGCTGCCCGTAGGCCGCTGGAATCCAGGTCTCGATACGCGCGCGGATCAACCGCGCCAGCACCGGAGCATCGCCACCACTGGAAACCGCAATCACCAGCGGCGAGCGGTCGACGATCGCCGGAAAGATCACGCTGCACAGCTGCGGCGAGTCGACCACGTTGACTGGCATACCCAGCGCGTTGGCATGCTGCGAAACCGCGGCATTCAGCGGCTCGTCATCGGTGGCGGCGATGGCCAGCACACAGCCCTGCAGGTCTTGCGGGTCATAGCCGCGATCGAGGCATTCGCCAGCGCCCGCTTCTACCAGTTCGGCCAGTTGCGCCTCGATGCTCGGCGCCACCACCCGCAGCCTTGCTCCAGCTTCGCTCAGCAGCCGAGCCTTGCGCAGCGCAATCTCGCCACCCCCGACGATCAACACCGTGCGGCCTTTGAGGTTGTGGAACAGCGGGAGGTATTCCATGGGCGAATCCTGGAGGGTCGTTGGTGGTATGGGCATGACAGCCATTACGGCCGCGATGCCCCTTGTCGAATATCAAGGATCCGGCCTGATGCCGAACCGCTGCTGCAGCCTCAGCCGATGATTTCGATACCACCCATGTATGGCTTCAGTACGTCGGGCACCACAACGCTTCCGTCAGCCTGCTGGTAATTCTCCAGTACGGCGACCAGGGTACGACCGACCGCCAGGCCGGAGCCATTGAGGGTGTGCACGAGCTCCGGCTTGCCGGTTTCCAGATTGCGGTAACGCGCCTGCATGCGCCGCGCCTGGAAGTCGCCACAGTTGGAGCAGGAAGAAATCTCGCGGTACTTGTCCTGGCTCGGCACCCAGACTTCCAGGTCGTAGGTCTTGGTCGCGCCGAAACCCATGTCACCGGTGCACAACGACAACACACGGTAAGGCAACTCCAGCAACTGCAGCACCTTCTCGGCGTTGCCGGTCAGCTCTTCCAGCGCCTCGAAGGACCTGGACGGCTCGACGATCTGCACCATCTCGACCTTGTCGAACTGGTGCTGACGGATCATGCCGCGGGTATCGCGGCCCGACGCACCCGCCTCGCTGCGGAAACACGGCGTGTGGGCGACGAACTTCAGCGGCAGCTGCTTGGCATCGAGAATCTCGCCGGACACGATGTTGGTCAGCGATACCTCGGCGGTCGGAATCAGGTAGAAGTCCGCTTCGCCTTCACGGCTGATCTTGAACAGGTCTTCCTCGAATTTCGGCAACTGACCGGTACCCTGAAGCGCCGGCGCCTGTACGAGATACGGCGTGTAGGCCTCTTCATAGCCGTGATCGCGGGTGTGCAGGTCGATCATGAATTGCGCCAGGGCGCGATGCAGGCGGGCAATCGGGCCGCGCATCAGGGCGAAGCGCGCACCGGACAGCTTGGCCGCGGTCTCGAAGTCCAGCCAGCCATGCTGCTCGCCCAGGGCGACGTGATCCTGAACGTCGAAGTCGAAAGTCTTCGGCGTCCCCCAGCGGCGAACCTCGACGTTCTCATCCTCGTCCGCACCCACCGGCACCGACTCGTGCGGCAGGTTGGGAATGCTCAGCATCAGCTGGTCGAGTTCGCTCTGGATGCGGTCCAGCTCCTGCTTGCCGGAGTCGAGCTCCGAGCCCATGCGATCCACGTCGGCGAGCAACGGCGCGATGTCCTCACCGCGCTGCTTGGCCTGGCCGATGGATTTGGAGCGCGCGTTGCGCTCGGCCTGAAGTTGTTCGGTGCGGGTCTGCACGGTCTTGCGCTGAGCTTCCAGCGCTTCGATGCGCGCCACGTCCAGCTGGTAGCCACGGGTGGCCAGGCGGGCCGCCACGTCCTGTAGCTGAGTGCGTACCAGTTTCGAATCAAGCATGGTGGGTCTCGTCTGTGAAAGCTTGGATGAAGGGCGAAGAGGGAGCGAAGTTTACTGTGAACGCGCGCCGGTTCATAACCTGGCGAGCGCCAGACCGGTCCAGGCCGCCAACAGGCCACCGAACACGCTGCCGCCGACATAGGCGAAGGCAGTCGCCAGCTGACCGCTTTCAAGCAGCCGCAGTGCGTCAAGTGAGAAGCTAGAGAAGGTCGTCAGTGCGCCAAGAAAACCGATGATCAGTGCGCCACGCAGCTCGGGTGAAATGTCCGGTCGGGCGAGAAAGGTTGCATAGAGATAGCCGATCAGCAGGCACCCCAGCAGGTTCACGGCCAACGTGGCCAGATAGAAATGCCGTGGCCATTGATTGCTGACCCAGGTAGCCAGGGCAAAGCGCAACAGAGTCCCGATCACGCCGCCACAGGCGACGGCGAAGGCCATGCGGATCATTCCTTTCTCCGTTGTTTCGGGCTTTCGCGGTCGAGCCGGGCAAGGTGCTCGAGCTTGTCGCGGATCTTGCTTTCCAGCCCGCGCGGGGCCGGATGGTAGTAACGCCGCGGCTGCATCGCTTCGGGAAAATAATCCTCGCCTGCAGCATAGGCATCCGGTTCGTCGTGGGCGTAGCGGTATTCGTTGCCGTAGCCGAGTTCTTTCATCAGCTTGGTCGGTGCATTACGCAAATGCAGTGGCACTTCCTGCGAGCCGTTCTCGGCGGCATCACGCATGGCCGCCTTGAACGCCGTGTAGACGGCGTTGCTCTTCGGCGCGCAGGCGAGATAGACGATCGCCTGCGCCACGGCCAGCTCCCCTTCCGGGCTACCCAGACGCTCCTGCACATCCCAGGCGTTCAGACACAGCGGTAGCGCGCGCGGGTCGGCATTGCCGATCTCCTCGCTGGCCATGCGCACGACGCGCCGGGCGATGTACAGCGGGTCGCAGCCACCATCGAGCATACGCGCGAACCAGTACAGTGCCGCGTCGGGATTGGAGCCGCGCACGGACTTGTGCAGTGCCGAAATCTGGTCGTAGAACGCCTCACCGCCCTTGTCGAAACGGCGTCGGCTATCACCCAGCAGGTCCTGCAGCAGGTCGGTGCTGATGCTACCGCCCTCCTCGGCCAGGTCCGATGCGTTCTCCAGCAGGTTGAGCAACCGACGACCGTCACCATCGGCAGCAGCCAGCAGCATCTGGAAGCTCTCTTCCGGCAGCTCCAGATGCAAGTCACCCAGCCCTTTTGGATCAATCAGCGCACGGGCGACAAGTTTACGCAGCGCCGCTTCGTCGAGACTTTTCAGCACGTAGACGCGGGCGCGCGAGAGCAAGGCGTTGTTGAGTTCGAAGGAGGGATTCTCGGTGGTCGCACCGATGAAGATCAGCGTGCCGTCTTCGACGTAAGGCAGGAAGGCGTCCTGCTGGGATTTGTTGAAACGATGCACTTCATCGACGAACAGGATGGTGCGCCGTCCGTACTGGGCGGCCTGCTGCTTGGCGATCTCGACCGCCTGGCGAATCTCCTTGACCCCGGCGAGCACGGCGGAAACCGTCTCGAAATGGGCATCGGAGACTTTTGCCAGGAGCCGCGCCAGAGTGGTCTTACCAACCCCGGGCGGCCCCCAGAACACCATGGAATGCAGCGCGCCCTGTTCCAGCGCCTCACGCAACGGCTTACCGCGCGCGAGCAGGTGCTCCTGCCCGACGTACTCGTCGAGGCTGGCTGCACGCAGACGCGCGGCAAGGGGTTGAGCGACAGGCTCGCGGCTGAACAGGTCCATTGCGGACGGTTACCTCGATTGCAGCGGCCAGCCGCTGCGCAGGCCGCCTGATACGAATGTCAGATGAGGGTCACTCGGAAATGACGTCGGCACCCTCAGGAATCTCGAAGGTGAACGTGTCGGCCTTGAGCGGCTGATTCATCTTCACGCCCATGAAGAGGATGTTGGTGCGCTGACCGACGCTGTCGATCAGCTGCATGTCGTTGATCACGCCGCTACGGAACGACAGGCGCAGATTATCGAACAACGTGTCCTTGGCCTTGGGCTTGAGGGTGAAATCCACAACCTCACCGGCCTCCTTGTGGGAAACCTCGAAGTTCTCGCTGATGGTCGATACGTCACCGGAGAGCAGTAGCGCCGGGGTATGCGTCAAGCGCTGGTCGAGTTGCTGGACGGTGACCTGCTCCAGGTCGGGGTCATACAGCCAGACCTTCTCGCCGTTGGAGACCAGCAGCTGCTCCATCGGTGCATCGGTGTGCCAGCGGAACTGCCCGGGGCGCTTGAGCGCCAGTTCACCGGAGGTTTCCTGCAGCTGGGTGCCGCTGCCGTCGAGCGACAGCTGCGAGAAGCGGCCGGTCAGGGTTTCAGCCTGGTTCAGCAAATCAGTCAGTCGTTTGGTGGATGCAGCCTGGTCGGCGTGTGCCGGGGCCAGGGCAACCATCAGGACAGATGCACACAGCAAACGGATCAATTGCATTTAGCCCTCGAAGCGATTCAATCGCGCATAGGCGGCGGCGCGATGACTTCGCGCGAACCATTGGTGTTCATGGATGTCACCACGCCAGCCATTTCCATGGCCTCGATCATCCGCGCGGCGCGGTTATAGCCAATCTTGAGTTTGCGCTGCACGGCGGAAATCGACGCACGGCGGCTTTCAGTGACGAAGCGAACCGCCTCGTCGTATAACGGGTCTTCTTCGCTGCCCTCTCCGCTGCCTTCGCCACTGCTACCATCGAAGCCGCTACCCGCCTCTTCGGCGCCAGCAAGAATGTCTTCAATGTAGTCAGGCGCGCCACGGGCCTTCCAGGCCTCGACCACCCGGTGCACTTCCTCATCGGAAACGAACGCGCCATGGACACGAATCGGCAGGCCGGTGCCCGGCGGCAGGTAGAGCATGTCACCGTGCCCCAGCAACTGCTCGGCACCACCTTGGTCGAGGATGGTGCGCGAATCAATCTTGCTGGATACCTGGAATGCCATTCGGGTGGGAATGTTGGCCTTGATCAGGCCGGTAATCACATCCACCGATGGACGCTGGGTGGCAAGGATCAGGTGAATACCCGCCGCGCGTGCCTTCTGTGCGATACGCGCGATCAGCTCTTCGACCTTCTTGCCGACGATCATCATCATGTCGGCGAACTCGTCCACCACCACGACGATGGTCGGCAGGGATTTCAGCGGCGGCGGCTGGTCATCCATGCTCTCACGACGGAACAGCGGATCGGTAAGCGGTGTGCCAGCCTCTTCGGCTTCCTTGACCTTGCGATTGAAGCCCGCGAGGTTACGCACGCCCATGGCCGCCATCAGCTTGTAGCGCCGCTCCATCTCGGCGACGCTCCAGCGCAGTGCGTTGGCCGCCTCCTTCATGTCCGTGACGACGGGACAAAGCAGGTGCGGAATGCCTTCGTAGATCGACAGTTCCAGCATCTTGGGATCGATCATGATCAACCGCGCCTCTTCCGGCGTGGACTTGAACAGGATCGACAAAATCATCGCGTTAACGCCCACCGACTTACCGGAACCAGTGGTACCAGCCACTAGCAGGTGCGGCATCTTCGCCAGGTCGGCGATGACCGGCTTACCGCCGATATCATGGCCGAGTGCCAGGGTGACCGGTGATTTGGCGTCGTCGTAGGGGGCCGAAGACAGCACCTCGGAGAAGCGCACGATCTGACGATCCTCGTTGGGAATCTCGATGCCTACAGTGGTCTTGCCCGGAATCACTTCGACCACCCGCACGCTGATCACTGCCAGTGAGCGCGCAAGGTCTTTGGCCAGATTGGAGATACGGCTTACCTTCACACCGGCTGCCGGCTGGATTTCGAAGCGGGTGATCACCGGGCCTGGATGTACCGACTCGACGATGACCTCTACACCGAACTCCTTCAGCTTGATCTCCAGCAGCCGCGACATCGCTTCCAACGACTCAGGCGAGTATTGCTTCTGCTGTTTCTCGGCAGCATCAAGTATCGAGATCGGCGGCAGGCTGCCCTCGATCAGCGGATCGACAAACAGGTTGGCCTGCTTTTCTTTCAGCACGCGCTTGCTCGGTTCGGCGGCTTTGGCAGGAGCAGGCGGAGCGATCACCGGAGCCACGCGCTTGTCGCGCTCGCTCATGTGCCTGGCCAGCGACTCGTCACGTTCGATGATGCGCTCCTTGACCTTGGCCTGCTCACGACGGTCGCGCACCATCGGCGCAGCCACCTCGCTCACGACATCGTCGACTTCTCGCAACTGGGCGACCATCTGCTTGCGCTCGGCGCGGGCGCTCCACCAGCGACTGAAGAAGCTCTGGATCAGCTCGATGAGGTCGAGAGTGATCTTGCCGGTGATGTCCATCACTTTGAACCAGGACAGATCGGTGAACACCGTTAGGCCGAACAGGAAAAACGCCAACAGCGCAAGGGTGCTGCCCTGTACGTTAAGGGACAGAACGGCCAACTGACCGAGGCTCTCTCCCAGCGCACCGCCGGCAGACGCGGGCAAGCCAGGAGCGGCCTGGAAATGGATATAGGCCAGCGCGGACCCGGACAGGACCAGGAACACCAGACCGATCAGGCGCCAGGAGAACAGCCAGCCGTTCCACACCCAGGGCTGATGGCGCGCGCGGAACACTTGCCAGGCCTTGACGCCAAGCAGCAGGGGAAACAAATAGGCGAAATAGCCCAGCGCCATGAACAGAACATCGGCAAACCAGGCGCCGGCACGGCCGGCAGCGTTGCGGACCTGATCGACATTGCTGGTGTGGGTCCAGCCAGGATCGCCCGGATCGTAGGTAAGCAACGCCATCCACAGGTAGACGCAGAGCGCACCGAGCGCTATCAACGCGCCTTCCTTGAGGCGATAGTGCAATTGTTGTCGCCAGACGGTTGCCGGCGCGGTAGATGAGGAATTCTTCAAAACGCTTTCTTTCCTGCGCCTGCGGCGCGATGAACCGTAGTCAGCCAGAACCCCGGCATTGTACGGGTTTGTCGATTCGATGGCATGCAGGTTCCGCGGCGGCTTGGGCTTTTGCCGATGCTTCGGTGTAGCATAAACGCCCGATTTCCCGACGCGGCTCGACTGGAGCACGCTTCTCTATTTGCAACAAAGGCTTATGAGGGCTTTTTATGAGTGAAGTCAAGCATTCGCGTCTGATCATCCTCGGCTCCGGCCCGGCCGGATATACCGCTGCGGTATACGCTGCCCGCGCCAATCTGAAGCCACTGATGATCACCGGCATCCAGCCCGGCGGTCAGCTGACCACCACCACCGAAGTCGACAACTGGCCCGGCGATGTCGAAGGTCTGACCGGCCCGGACCTGATGGTCCGCATGCAGAAGCACGCCGAGCGCTTCGACACCGAGATCGTCTTCGATCACATCCATACCGCAGAGTTGCAGCAGCGCCCATTCACCCTACGCGGCGACAGCGGCGTCTATACCTGCGACGCATTGATCATCGCTACCGGTGCCTCGGCACAATACCTCGGCCTGCCCTCTGAAGAGGCGTTCGCTGGCCGTGGTGTATCGGCCTGCGCCACCTGCGACGGCTTCTTTTATCGCAACCAGGTCGTCGCGGTGATCGGCGGCGGCAACACTGCGGTCGAGGAAGCGCTGTACCTGTCCAACATTGCCAAGGAAGTCCACCTGATCCACCGCCGCGACAAACTGCGGTCGGAGAAGATCCTGCAGGACAAGATCATGGACAAGGCGGCCAACGGCAACATCCGCCTGCACTGGAACCATACCCTCGAGGAAGTACTCGGCGATGCCAGCGGCGTGACCGGTGTCCGCTTGAAGAGCACTCTCACCGGCGAAGAGAACAAGCTGGACCTCGCCGGCGTATTCATCGCCATCGGCCACAAGCCGAACACCGACCTGTTCCAGGGCCAGCTGGAAATGAAGGATGGCTACCTGAAGATTAGAGGTGGCGGCGAGGGTGATGCCACCTGCACCAGCATCCCTGGCGTCTTCGCTGCTGGTGATGTGGCTGATCACGTCTATCGCCAGGCGATCACCTCGGCCGGTGCCGGCTGCATGGCCGCTCTGGACGCAGAAAAGTACCTCGACAACTGATCTAGTGGCGGGCCTCGGCCCGCCCTTCCCTACCTGCATTTGCGTGGCGACATGCTGACCTGGCTAAAGCGCGACGATCTCTGCTTCCCCCCTCTCGAAGCGGCTTTGCGAGAACCCAACGGCCTTTTGGCTGCTGGGGGTGACCTTAGCCATGAACGCCTGCTGGCCGCCTATCGCCACGGCTGCTTTCCCTGGTACCAGGATGGGCAACCGTTGCTGTGGTGGTCTCCCGATCCGCGAACTGTGCTGTTCCCGAACGAACTGCATGTGTCGCGCAGCCTGCGCAAGCGCATCCGTCAGGGCGAATTTCAGGTGACCTTCGATCAAGCGTTTACCGACGTGATCCAAGGCTGTGCCGGGCCTCGTAGCTATTCGGACGGAACCTGGATCACCACACCGATGCAGCAAGCCTATGTTCAGTTGCACGAAATGGGTGTCGCGCATTCGGTAGAAGTCTGGCAGGAGCAGCATCTCGTCGGCGGACTCTACGGACTGGCAATCGGTAAGCTATTTTTCGGCGAGTCGATGTTCAGTCGCGCTACCGATGCGTCCAAGGTTGGATTCGTCACACTGGTGGAACAGCTGCGTGACTGGGGTTTTGTCCTGATTGACTGCCAGATGCCGACACGTCATCTGGAAAGCTTTGGTGCCCGCAGCATTGCGCGTGAGCAATTCGCCGCCGCACTTGCCGAGCATCTGGATCAGCCCAGCGCAGCCGACTGGCGCGCCTAGTCGGCTACCGCAAGCTGACCTACACTCAGCTCATGATTTCTGAGAGTTGACCATGACTTCACTGGCTCGCCTCAAGTTCTACGCCACACAGCCCCATGCGTGCAGCTATCTGCCCGATGAACAGGCCACCACGCTGTTCCTCGACCCTAGCCAGCCGATGGACGCGCAGGTGTACGCGGAACTCTCCGAGATGGGCTTCCGGCGTAGCGGCGATCACCTCTACCGCCCCCATTGCCAGCGGTGCTCGGCCTGCATTCCGGCTCGCATTCCGGCAAGCTCGCCAGAGCTCAGCCGGCAACAGAAACGAATCCTCAAACGCAACGCTGACCTGCAGGTACGTTGTGTTCGCCCGGCGTTCAGCGAGGAGCTCTACACGCTCTACGCGACCTACATCGAAAAGCGCCATGCGGACGGCGACATGTACCCCCCCAGCCGCGAGCAGTTCAATACCTTCCTCGTGCGCGACCTACCGTTTTGTCGATTCTACGAATTCAGGCTGGATGGACGACTGCTCGCAGTCGCCGTCACCGATGTACTGCCCAATGGACTGTCCGCCGTTTACACCTTCTACGATCCCGAAGAAGAACGGCGCAGCCTGGGGCGCTACGCGATTCTCTGGCAGATCGGCGAAGCAGCGCGTCTCGGCCTGAAGGCCGTGTACCTCGGGTACTGGATCAAGAACTGCCGGAAGATGAATTACAAGACCGAATATCGCCCCATCGAACTGCTGGTCAACCAGCGCTGGGTGACGCTCAGCTGAAGTCCTTGGCTCATCGACCCATTTCGGGCACAATGCTTGCCGCTTTTGCCCGCGCACGCATGCGCCGGGTCACTCATTTGGACACCGAGGACTTTACTGAATGTCGAAAGAAGACAGCTTCGAAATGGAAGGTACTGTCGTCGACACCCTGCCTAACACCATGTTTCGTGTGGAGTTGGAAAACGGGCACGTCGTTACTGCGCACATCTCCGGAAAGATGCGCAAGAACTACATCCGGATTCTTACCGGTGACAAGGTTCGCGTGGAACTGACCCCCTACGATCTGAGCAAGGGTCGCATCACCTACCGCGCCCGCTAAGCGAGCCGCGAGAAAAATGCCCGGTTTATGCCGGGCTTTTTTGTTGCAGCAGCAAACAGCCGGAAACAGCCGCACGTAATGCCGGAACGAAAAACGCCCGGCCGAAGCCGGGCGCTCGATACCATCAAGGGTCAGGCCAGCTCTGCAGTGGTCTCGAATTCGAAGAACGGCTCGCCGCCCCGAATATCGATGTGAACCACGCCACCATGTTCGGCCAGCTCACCGAACAGGATCTCCTCGGCCAACGGCCTCTTGATCTTGTCCTGAATAAGCCGTGCCATCGGCCGAGCACCCATCTGCGCATCGTAGCCATGCTCCGCCAGCCAGCTGCGCGCAGCATCTGACACCTCCAACGTCACATGCTTGTCTTCGAGCTGCGCCTGCAGCTCGATCAAGAACTTGTCGACGATGCTCTTGATGACTTCGTGACTCAGACGGCCGAACTGGATAATGGTATCCAAACGATTGCGAAACTCTGGCGTAAAGCTCTTCTTGATGACCTCCATCGCGTCAGAGGCATGATCCTGCAAGGTAAAACCGATAGAAGCCCGCGCCGCGGTTTCCGCACCAGCATTGGTGGTCATGATGATGATCACGTTGCGGAAGTCGGCCTTGCGACCGTTATTGTCCGTGAGCGTGCCATGATCCATGACCTGCAGCAGCAGGTTGAAGACCTCAGGGTGCGCCTTTTCGATTTCGTCCAGCAACAGCACGCAATGCGGCTGTTTGGTGATGGCCTCAGTCAACAAGCCACCCTGGTCGAACCCAACGTATCCCGGAGGCGCACCGATCAGACGAGATACGGTGTGACGCTCCATGTACTCGGACATGTCGAAACGGATCAGCTCGACGCCCAGCGCTCGAGCCAGCTGGCGTGCAGCCTCTGTCTTACCCACGCCGGTGGGCCCAGCAAAAAGGAACGATCCAACCGGCTTGTCCGGAGCCTTCAATCCAGCCCGTGAAAGCTTGATGGCTGTCGACAGCGAGTCGATCGCATCATCCTGGCCAAAAACCGTGAGTTTCAGATCGCGTTCGAGGTTACGCAGCAGCTCCTTGTCCGAACTGCTGACGTGCTTCGGAGGAATCCGCGCAATCTTTGCCACGATGTCTTCGACCTGTTCGACATCAATACACTTGACCCGCTGCTCTTCCGGCTGCAGGCGCTGATAGGCGCCCGCCTCATCGATCACGTCGATGGCCTTGTCAGGCATATGCCGATCATTGATGTAGCGCGAGGCCAGTTCTGCCGCGGCACGAAGCGCCTCATCGCTGTATTCGATGTTGTGATGCTGCTCGAAACGTCCCTTAAGGCCACGCAGAATGCCGATCGTGTCTTCGACTGAAGGTTCGCTGACATCGACTTTCTGGAAGCGACGCGCGAGGGCGCGATCCTTCTCGAAGATCCCACGGAATTCCTGGAAGGTCGTAGAACCGATGCAGCGGATTTCACCGGAAGAAAGCAAGGGCTTGAGCAGGTTCGACGCGTCCATCACGCCGCCAGACGCAGCTCCGGCACCGATGATCGTATGGATCTCATCAATAAAAAGAATGGCATGCGGCCGCTTGCGCAACTCTCCGAGCAACGCCTTGAAGCGCTTCTCGAAATCACCTCGATACTTCGTACCCGCCAGCAGCGCACCCAGATCTAGCGAGTAGACGACGCTATCAGCGAGCAGGTCCGGAACCTGATTATCCACTATGCGTTTTGCCAGGCCTTCAGCAATAGCGGTCTTACCGACGCCAGCTTCACCTACGAGAAGCGGATTGTTCTTACGCCGACGCGCGAGAATCTGCGCGACACGCTCGACTTCGTTCTCACGCCCAACCAGCGGATCGATCCGTCCTTGACGCGCCAGCTCGTTCAGATTGCTCGCATAGGCATCCAGAGGATTGCCTGACGCACCCGGCTCGCCACCGTCCTCATCCTGCATCTCCGCATCGTTCTCCGGGCTACCAGCATTGCCAGGCACCTTTGAAATACCGTGAGCAATGTAGTTGACGACGTCGATACGCGCGACGTTCTGCTGCTTGAGAAGGAATACGGCCTGGCTCTCCTGCTCGCTGAAAATCGCGACCAGCACGTTTGCCCCGGTCACTTCCCGCTTGCCAGAGCTTTGGACATGGAATACGGCACGCTGTAGTACGCGCTGAAAGCCAAGCGTAGGCTGGGTTTCGCGCTCCTCATCGTGCTGTGGAATTAGTGGAGTGGTGGAATCAATGAACTCCTGCAGATCATGGCGCAGCTTGTCCAGGCTCGCGCCACAGGCCCGCAGCACGGTGGCTGCCGCTTCATTGTCCAGTAGGGCCAACAGGAGGTGTTCAACCGTCATGAATTCATGACGCTTGGTACGTGCCTCTTTGAAAGCCAGATTCAGAGTGACTTCGAGCTCACGGTTCAACATAGCTTTCACCTCTTCTCCAGCAGTCGGAGTTAACCGTCCTTCTCGATCTCACAGAGCAGCGGGTGCTGGCATTCCCTTGCATATTGATTCACTTGCATCGCTTTGGTTTCGGCTACGTCGCGCGTATAGAGCCCGCAGACGGCCTGCCCCTCGGTATGGACGGCCAGCATGATCTTGGTGGCCTGCTCCCTGCTGTGATTGAAAATGCCTTCCAGCACCTCGACGACGAAATCCATCGGTGTGTAGTCGTCATTGAACATGACAACTTTATACATCGGTGGTGCCTTTAATTCCGGCTTGGCCTCCTGGACAGCGAGACCAGATGCGTCGTCTTCGTCCCGTTGAGGCCGGTCCTGATTGAATGTTAGTCGAATCTGAGCAAATGCATGCATGCGCATAACGGTTCTAGGTCGTGGCGCGGGGGCCAGATAAATATGGACAGCTTCGCAGCCAGCTGACGAGTCGCCTTGACTATCGGCAAAACGGTGATACAAACAGTATGTGCCTACAAGGGCAAACGGGTTGCGCAACATGAGGCCTCGGGCTGCATAAGCGCGGAATGAAATGGATGTTACTCCAGTAATGGACTCCTTTGCAGAGGGATAACAGCATGCTAAGCGGTAAGGTCAAGTGGTTCAACAACGCCAAAGGCTACGGGTTCATCGTAGCAGACGGCGGCGATGAGGACCTGTTCGCCCACTACTCGGCCATCCAGATGGAAGGCTATCGAACTCTGAAAGCTGGGCAAGCGGTCATGTTCAACATCCTGCAGGGTCCGAAAGGCCTTCACGCAACCGACATCAGGCCACAGCAGGCCGTGTCCGAGGCGACGACCCCTGCTGCTGCCCAAGGCGTCTCGACGGTAGATGCCTGATTTGTCCTGAAACAAAACAAAAAAGGCCGATCATCTGATCGGCCTTTTTCATTCCACACCTTACATATGGCTGATCATCGCGTCGCCAAATTGCGAGCATGACATCAACTGGGCGCCCTCCATGAGACGCTCGAAGTCGTAGGTGACGGTCTTGGCGGCGATAGCGCTCTCGGTCGACTTGATGATCAGGTCTGCCGCTTCCACCCAACCCATATGGCGCAGCATCATCTCAGCCGAGAGAATCAGCGAGCCCGGATTGACCTTGTCCTGACCGGCGTACTTCGGCGCGGTACCGTGCGTAGCTTCGAACATGGCGACCGTGTCAGAAAGGTTTGCCCCGGGGGCAATACCGATACCGCCGACCTCAGCGGCAAGCGCGTCGGACAGGTAGTCACCGTTCAGGTTGAGTGTTGCGATGACGTCGTACTCGGCCGGGCGCAGCAGTATCTGCTGAAGCATGGCATCGGCGATGGCGTCCTTGACTACTATGTTCTTGCCGGTGTTAGGGTTCTTGAACTGCATCCAGGGCCCGCCATCCAGCAGCTCGGCGCCAAACTCGTCGCGGGCCACTTCATAGCCCCACTCCTTGAAGGCACCCTCGGTGAACTTCATGATGTTGCCCTTGTGGACAATGGTGACGGAGCTGCGGTCATTGTCGACGGCGTACTGCAACGCCTTGCGAACGAGACGCTTCGTACCTTCCAGTGAAACCGGCTTGACCCCAATTCCGCAGTTTTCGGTAAAACGGATTTTCTTGACGCCCATTTCCTCGGTAAGGAACTTGATGACCTTCTCCGCTTCCGGGGAGCCTGCCTTCCACTCGACACCGGCGTAGATGTCTTCGGAGTTCTCCCGGAAGATCACCATATCCACGTCGCCCGGCTTCTTGACCGGGCTCGGCACACCGGTGAACCAGCGAACCGGACGCTGGCAGACGTAGAGATCCAGCTCCTGGCGCAGCGCAACGTTCAAGGAGCGGATGCCACCGCCGACCGGAGTGGTCAGGGGGCCTTTGATCGACACGACGTAATCGCGGACAGCTTCGAGGGTTTCCTTCGGCAGCCAGGTGTCCTGATCGTAGACCTGCGTAGCCTTCTCGCCCGCGTAGATCTCCATCCAGGCAATCTTGCGCTTGCCGCCATAGGCCTTCTGAACAGCGGCATCCACGACCTTGATCATCACCGGGCTGATGTCGACGCCGATACCGTCCCCTTCTATATAAGGGATGATCGGGTTGTCGGGGACGTTCAGGGTGTTATCGGCATTAACGGTAATTTTGTCACCGCTGGATGGCACCTGGATCTTTTGGTATCCCATGCTGGACTCCGTCTTCGTGGTTAGACATCGATCATCTTTGAGGGTAACCCACTCGAATTGCCTGAAACTACATGTTCGTTCGTCGTATGCGCAATGCCGTTCTGCCCGAGGCTGGCTCGATGGTATACTGCCGCGATGACTCACAAGTCATAAGGGACGAACCTGTCTTGTACAAGTCCCGCCCCTTGAAACCTCAGAGTCGCTACCGCGGCTCGGCGGTTCAAATGCTCGACACTCTATTGGTGCATCCATCATCACCGCGGCGAATCCCCCTTCTGGTTTCATCTAGACGGAGAGCCAGAGCGCCTACCCGGCGCACTCGGGATTCTGTGCACGCCCTGCAAGAAGAGAGTTATCGCTAAATGTCCACCCCTTCGAAGATCATCTATACCTTCACCGACGAAGCCCCTGCGCTGGCTACCTATTCGCTTCTTCCTATTGTAGAAGCCTTCGCCGCCTCCGCTGACATAGCCGTCGAAACACGCGACATCTCTCTTGCAGGGCGCATTCTTGCGAGCTTTGCCGACCAGCTCGACGCTGACAAGAAAGTCGACGACGACCTGGCCAAGCTTGCCGAGCTGACCGTTCAGCCCGATGCCAACATCATCAAACTGCCCAACATCAGCGCTTCCGTGCCGCAGCTCAAGGCCGCCATCGCCGAATTGCAGGCCCTGGGCTACAACATCCCCAACTTCCCGGAAGACCCGCAGACCGATGCGGAGAAAGATACCCGCGCCCGCTATGGCAAGGTACTCGGCAGCGCCGTGAACCCCGTGCTGCGCGAAGGCAACTCCGACCGCCGCGCGCCGGCCGCCGTGAAAGCCTACGCTCGCAAGCACCCGCACTCGATGGGCAAGTGGAGCAAGGCTTCGCAGTCCCATGCCGACTACATGCGTGGTGGCGACTTCTTCTCCAGCGAGCAGTCGATCACCATGGACAAAGCTGGTGATGTGCGCATTGAGTTCGTCGGCAAGGACGGCAAGGTCGAGGTCAAGAAGCAGCTGTCTCTGCAGGAAGGCGAAGTGCTCGACGGCATGTTCATGAGCTGCAACAAGCTGCGCGCCTTCTTCGAAGACACCCTGCAGGACTGCAAGGAAACCGGCGTGATGTGGTCCCTGCACGTCAAGGCCACCATGATGAAGATCTCGCACCCGATCGTCTTCGGTCATGCGGTCAGCGTTTACTACAAGGATGTGTTCGACAAGTACGGCGAGCTGTTCAAGGAACTGGGCGTCAACCCGAACAACGGTATCAGCAGCGTCTACGACAAGATCAAGTCGCTGCCGGTCTCGCAGCAGGAAGAAATCCTGCATGACATCCATGAGGTTTACAGCCACCGCCCTGAAATGGCGATGGTCGACTCGGTCAAGGGCATCACCAACCTGCACATCCCGAGCGACGTAATTGTCGACGCCTCGATGCCGGCGATGATCCGTAACTCCGGTCAGATGTGGGGCAAGGACGGCAAGCAGAAGGACACCAAAGCGGTAATGCCGGAGAGCACCTATGCCCGCATTTACCAGGAGATGATCAACTTCTGCAAGACCAACGGCGCCTTCGACCCGGTAACCATGGGTAGCGTCCCGAACGTCGGCCTGATGGCACAGAAAGCCGAGGAATACGGTTCGCACGACAAGACCTTCGAGATGCAGGCCGACGGCACCATGCGCGTCGTTCTGGCCGACGGCACCGTGCTGATGCAGCACGAAGTCGAGAAAGGTGACATCTGGCGTGCTTGCCAGACCAAGGACGCTCCGATCCGCGACTGGGTCAAGCTGGCCGTGACCCGTGCTCGCCAGTCGAACACCCCGGCGATCTTCTGGCTTGACCCGGAGCGCGCCCATGATCGTCAGTTGCAGAACAAGGTCGAAACCTACCTCAAGGATCACGACCTGAGCGGTCTGGACATCCGCATCATGGATTACAACGAAGCCATCCGCGTCAGCATGGAGCGCATGATTCGTGGCCAGGACACCATTTCGGTGACCGGCAACGTTCTGCGCGATTACCTGACCGACCTGTTCCCAATCATGGAACTGGGCACTTCGGCCAAGATGCTCTCAATCGTTCCGCTGATGGCGGGCGGCGGCATGTACGAAACCGGCGCCGGCGGCTCCGCACCAAAGCACGTGCAGCAGCTTGTAGAAGAGAACTACCTGCGCTGGGATTCCCTGGGTGAGTTCCTTGCTCTGGCTGTGTCCCTGGAAGAAACCGGCATCAAGACCGACAACATCAAGGCCAAGATCCTCGGCAAGACCCTTGACCAGGCCACCGGCAAACTGTTGGACAACAACAAGTCACCGGCGCGTAAGGTTGGTCAGCTGGACAACCGCGGCAGCCACTTCTACCTGGCTCTGTACTGGGCGCAAGCTCTGGCCGCGCAGGATGAAGACGCCGAACTGAAGGCCCACTTCACCCCGCTGGCCAAGCAGTTGACCGAGCAGGAAGCAACCATCGTCGCCGAACTGGCCGAGGTGCAAGGCAAGCCGGTGGATATCGGTGGCTACTATCGCTCCAACCCGGAACTGACCAGCAAGGTGATGCGCCCCAGCGCAACCTTCAACGCAGCCCTGGCCGCGCTGAACGCCTGAATCGACGCTTGAGTGTTATCACGAACCCCGGCCTGGTGCCGGGGTTCGTGCTTTCTGAACGGAGGTGGCTGTTATCATCCCGTCCTTTACACAAGGCAGCTCTTATGGACTGGCAACCGCATATCACCGTCGCGACCGTTATCGAAGACCAGGGACGCTTTCTGTTGGTAGAAGAGCTCAAGGCGGGCCGACTCGTACTCAATCAGCCTGCTGGGCATCTCGAAGCCAATGAGAATCTGCGCCAGGCGGCTGTACGGGAAACCCTCGAAGAAACCGGCTGGGAGGTCGAGCTCATTGGCGTTGTGGGAATTTATCTGTACACCGCGCCCAGCAATGGCGTGACCTATCAGCGCGTATGCTTCGCCGCCAGAGCCCTGCAGCATGATCCGCAGCGTCATCTCGACGAGGGCATTGTCGCGGCTCGGTGGCTGAGCCGCGACGAGCTGGAGGCGCAACCTGAACGCTGGCGCAGCGAACTGGTGCCCCGCTGCATCGATGATTATCTGACCGGGCCGCTGCATTCGCTTGACGTGATTCGCAACTGAACGCGGCTTCGTCATGCCTGCTGCAGCCTGATAGAATTCCGCCCCTTTGCAGAGCCTCAGCGTGTTCCTATGCCTGTAACCACCCTCACTGCCCCGGAAAAAACACGTGTCATCGTCGGCATGTCCGGCGGAGTGGACTCCTCCGTTTCCGCCCTCCTGCTGCTCGAGCAGGGCTATCAGGTCGAAGGCCTGTTCATGAAGAACTGGGAAGAGGACGACGGCACGGAATACTGCACCGCCAAGGAAGACTTGGCCGACGCCCAAGCGGTGTGCGATCGGATCGGCATCAAGCTGCATACGGCGAACTTTGCAGCCGAATACTGGGACAACGTCTTCGAACACTTCCTTGCCGAATACAAAGCGGGACGCACGCCGAACCCGGACATCCTTTGCAACCGGGAGATCAAGTTCAAAGCCTTTCTCGACTACGCATTGATGCTGGGGGCGGACCTCATCGCGACCGGCCATTACGTGCGTCGTCACGACGTGAATGATCGTAGCGAGCTGCTCAAAGGGCTGGACCCGAACAAGGATCAGAGCTACTTCCTGCATGCGGTCGGCGGTGAACAGCTGAGCAAGACGCTGTTTCCTGTCGGCGAGCTGGAAAAGCCCGAAGTGCGGGCGATCGCCGAAAAGTACGGGCTTGCCACGGCGAAGAAAAAGGATTCCACCGGCATCTGCTTCATCGGCGAAAGGCGCTTCAGCGACTTTCTCAAGCAATACCTTCCGGCCCAGCCCGGCAATATCGAAACCATCGATGGTGAAGTGATCGGCCGTCATCACGGCTTGATGTATCACACCATCGGTCAACGCCAGGGCTTGGGCATCGGTGGCCTCAAGGATGCTTCCGACGAGCCCTGGTACGTGCTGAGCAAGGACCTGCAGCGCAACGTGCTGGTGGTCGGCCAGGGCAACGATCATCCGTGGTTGTTCTCGCGCGCGTTGCTGGCATCGGAAATCTACTGGGTGAACCCCATCGACCTCAGCGCTCCGCTCCAGCTGACCGCCAAGGTCCGCTATCGCCAGAGCGATCAGGCCTGCACGCTGGAAAAGACGGCAGACGGCTATCGTGCCGTCTTCGAAGCGCCACAACGGGCGGTGACACCGGGCCAGTCGGTCGTGTTCTACGACGGCGAAGTCTGCCTTGGCGGCGGCGTGATCGAGCAGGCCGAACCCTGGTTCGAGGGTCGAGCATGAATGCGCTCGACGAACAACTGATTGCACTCGGCGCAGTGTTCGAAGCCGCAACGCTGGTGGACCGCATCGCTCGCACCGGCCAGGTTCCGAACGCCTCGCTCGGCTGCATGCTGGGCAGCCTGCTGGCCCGCAATCCGCAAACCACGCTGGAAATCTACGGCGGCGACGACCTCAATCTGCGTGACGGCTATCGAGCGCTCGTAGGCGCCCTGGAGCGCGACAGCAGCACATTGCAGCGAGAACCACTGCGTTACGCACTGGCGATGATCGGTCTGGAGCGCCAGCTGGACAAGCGCGACGACATGCTTCAGGTCATTGGCAGCCGTCTGGATCAGATTCAACAGCAGGTCGAGCACTTCGGCATCACCCACGAAAATGTCGTGGCCTCGTTCGGCGGTTTGTACCAGGACACCCTGAGCACATTTCGCCAGCGCATTCAGGTTCAAGGCGACATGCGGCACCTGCAGCAGACGGACAATGCAGCCAAGATTCGCGCCCTGCTGCTCTCCGGAATTCGCTCGGCACGTCTGTGGCGCCAGCTCGGCGGGCACCGTTGGCAAATGATCTTCAGCCGCCGCAAGCTGCTCGATGCGCTCTATCCACGGCTGCGCTCGACCCAGGATGACGACCGCTAACGGTGGCGAATGTACCGGGCCGACCCGGTCCATTCGTGTATAATCTGCGCCCTCTTTTCGTTGCCTGACTGTCCGAGAATGCCCTCTATGCAGCTTTCCTCGCTCACGGCGGTTTCACCCGTCGACGGCCGCTACGCCGGCAAAACCAGCGCCCTGCGCCCGATCTTCAGCGAATTCGGCCTGATTCGTTGCCGCGTCCAGGTCGAAGTCCGCTGGCTCCAGCGCCTGGCAGCCCACCCAGGCATTCCGGAAGTCCCCCCCTTCTCCGCCGAAGCCAACTCGGTGCTGAACCAGCTGGCCGAGAACTTCCAGCTGGAGCACGCCGAGCGCGTGAAGGAATTCGAGCGAACCACCAACCACGACGTAAAAGCCGTTGAGTACCTGCTCAAGGAGCAGGCCAAGCAGCTGCCGGAACTGGCCAAGGTCAACGAATTCATCCACTTCGCCTGCACCAGCGAAGATATCAACAACCTCTCCCACGCGCTTATGCTGCGTGAAGGCCGCGACAGCGTTCTGCTGCCGCTGATGCGCCAACTTGCCGAATCGATTCGCAGCCTGGCCGTGCAATTCGCTGACGTACCGATGCTCTCGCGTACGCATGGCCAGCCGGCGTCGCCGACGACGCTCGGCAAGGAGCTGGCGAACGTGGTGTACCGGCTGGAGCGCCAGATCGCCCAGGTCGCCGCCGTTCCGCTGCTGGGCAAGATCAACGGCGCAGTGGGCAACTACAACGCCCACCTGAGCGCCTATCCTGAGATCGACTGGGAAGCCAACGCCCGCGAGTTCATCGAAGGCGACCTCGGCCTGACATGGAACCCCTACACCACGCAGATCGAGCCGCACGACTACATTGCCGAACTGTTCGATGCCATCGCCCGGTTCAACACCATCCTCATCGATTTCGACCGCGACGTCTGGGGCTACATCTCGCTCGGTTACTTCAAGCAGAAGACCGTTGCTGGCGAGATCGGCTCGTCGACCATGCCGCACAAGGTCAATCCGATCGACTTCGAGAACTCCGAAGGCAACCTGGGTATCGCCAATGCACTGTTCCAGCACCTGGCCAGCAAGCTCCCGATCTCCCGCTGGCAGCGTGACCTGACCGACTCCACCGTGCTGCGCAATCTTGGCGTCGGCTTTGCCCACAGCGTCATAGCCTACGAAGCGAGCCTCAAGGGTATCGGCAAGCTGGAGCTCAACATCGCCCGCATCGCCGAAGACCTCGACGCCTGCTGGGAAGTGCTGGCCGAACCGGTACAGACGGTCATGCGCCGCTACGCCGTGGAAAACGCCTACGAAAAACTGAAGGACCTGACCCGCGGCAAAGGCATTACCCCCGAAGCCCTGCAGTCTTTCATCGACGGTCTGGATATTCCTGCCGAAGCAAAGGCCGAACTACGCAAATTGACGCCGGCCAACTACATCGGCAACGCCGTTGCCCAGGCCAAGCGCATCTGAGTTCGACCATGTATGCACGCCCGGCTGTGCCGGGCGTTTTTATTTTCAGCTCTGTATATAGAGCAAGGTGTTACGCATGACTTCTGATATTCCACTTCAAATTCTGGGCGGCATCAGCGCCCGGGAATTTCTGCGCGACTACTGGCAGAAGAGACCGCTGCTCATTCGCCAGGCCATCCCAGACTTTCAGAGCCCCATCTCGCCGGACGAACTGGCTGGCCTTTCGCTGGAAGAGGAAGTCGAATCCCGCCTGATCATCGAGCACGGCGAAAGCCCCTGGGAGTTGCGTCGCGGTCCCTTTGCCGAAGACACCTACCAGCAGCTGCCCGAGCGTGACTGGACCCTGCTGGTCCAGGCCGTCGACCAGCTGGTACCGGAAGTCGCCGATCTAATCGAGCACTTCCGCTTCCTTCCCAACTGGCGGATCGACGATGTGATGATTAGCTATGCCGCACCGGGCGGCGGTGTCGGCCCGCATTTCGACAACTACGACGTATTCCTGCTGCAGGCGCATGGTCAGCGCCGCTGGCGCATCGGGCAGATGTGCGACAGCGAAAGCCCCATGCTGAGCCACGGCGATCTACGCATCCTGGCCGAATTCGAAGGCACCGATGAATGGGTGCTGGAACCCGGTGACATGCTTTACCTTCCGCCTCGCCTGGCCCACTTCGGCACCGCAGAGGATGCCTGCATGACCTATTCGGTCGGTTTCCGTGCCCCTAGCGCTGCCGAGGTACTGACCCACTTCACCGACTTCCTGGCGCAGTTCCTGCCGGACGAGGATCGTTACAGCGACGCCGATCTACAACCGAGCGACGACCCCTACCAGATCCAGAGCGACGCTCTGGACCGATTGAAAGCGCTGCTTGCCGAGCACATGAGCGACGAGCGTTTGTTGCTCACCTGGTTCGGCCAGTTCATGACCGAGCCGCGCTATCCGGAGCGGGTGGAGGGGCCTGAGCTGGAGGAGATCGATCTGCGCTCGGCAATCGAAGATGGCGCCCTGCTGGTCCGCAACCCGGCGGCACGCCTGGCCTGGAGCGAAGTCGACATCGGCCTGCTACTGTTCGCCAGTGGCCAGAGTCGCCTGCTTCCCTCTAAGCTGCGCGAACTGTTGAAACTGATCTGCTCGGCTGATGCGTTGCACGCCGATAACATCGGCGACTGGCTGAGCGACGACGATGGCCGGGGGCTTTTGTGCGAACTGGTCAAACAAGGAAGTCTGGAGTTTGCTGATGAATAGCGTTCAGGTACGGATCGCCGACTGGCAGCAGGACAACGCCGAACTGCGGCGCATTCGGGAGGCCGTGTTCATTGCCGAGCAGGCCGTTCCGCCCGAGCAGGAGTGGGATGCCGACGATAACGAAGCCGTGCATTTTCTCGCCCTCGAGGGCGACTATCCGATCGGTACCGCACGGTTGCTGGCCGACGGGCAGATTGGCCGGGTAGCAGTCCTGCGCGACTGGCGCGGCATGAACGTGGGCGATGCGCTGATGCGCGCCGTCCTTGCGGAGGCGGAGCGCCGGGGCCTGACGGAGCAGACACTGACTGCGCAGGTTCACGCCACCGCCTTCTATGAGCGACTTGGTTTTGAAGTGGTCAGCGATGAGTTTCTCGAAGCCGGAATCCCCCACGTCGACATGCTCCGCCGGAGCCACTGAGGCCGTATGAGCGACAGCGCCCCTGACGAAAGTAGCGATCAGGCCGAACTCCCGGCCATAGACTTTCACTCTCCGGGGCGTTTTGCCGTTCACAACCCCCAAGCCGACCTTCCCGAGCCTCTCGCTTGGAGAGCGGCCGCCTTTGAGCTTGGACAGGACACCGAACTGCAACGCTTCAGCGAACCCAACGAGGTTCGCCAGCATGCTTTGGCCATGCTGCAGCAGGCGACTCGCTCGCTGTGCATCTACAGCACGGATCTGGAACCCTGGCTTTATCATCACAGCAGCGTTCAGCAGGCGTGCACTCGCCTACTGCTGGCCCACCCGCGCAACCGCCTGCGTATCTTGATCGGCGACCCGACACGAGCGATCAAAGAAGGCCACCGTCTTCTGCAGCTTGCTCGGCGATTGACCAGCAATGTACATATCCGCAAGCTGAACCCCGATTATCCCGAGCAGAACGGCGCCTATCTGATCGCCGATGATTGTGGTCTGCTGCAACGCCCCAAGGCTGACCAATACGCCGGCTATGCCCTGTACCACGACCTCGCCCGGGTGCGCATACGCCAAGCGGAATTCGACAGGGCCTGGGAACATGGATTAGCGGATGCAAACCTGCGGAGTTTTCTGCTATGAGCCCTCGAATCTTTCTGCTGTCCGTTGCTGTCAGCATCTGTCTTCCGTTACAAGCGGCGACCGAAGTCATTCAGCTCGACAACCGCATGGCCGAAGACGTTATTCCCGTAGCGGAGTCGGTGCTCGGTGGCCAGGGGCGGGTCACAGCCTACGGCAGCCAGCTGATCGTCAATGCACCGGACGCGCTCATCAGCGAACTGCGGCAGGTGATCGATCAGCTGGACGTCGAGCCCAAGCGTCTGCTTATCAGTGTCGATACTCAGGACTCGGCCAGCAGCTCCGCAGGCGGTTATCAGGTGGACGGCTCGGTACGCTCCGGCGACGTGGAGTTTGAAAGCGGACGCGGAGAGATTGGTGGGCGTGATCGGGTGCGAATCATCCGCCGCAGCACGAACAGCAGGGATGGCGGCGTTCAGCAGGTTCAGGCCAGCGAGGGTTATCCGGCGCTGATTCAGGTGGGCCAGAGTGTGCCGCTGACCACCCAGGGCACAGATGGCTACGGCCAGATCTACCAGCAGACGCAATATCGCGACGTTCTCCGCGGCTTCTACGCCACCGCCACAGTGCACGGCGACCGGGTGCAAGTCACCATAAGCAGTACCCGAGACCGGCTTGCGCAAGGCCGTGGTGGCGTGGTGGAGGTTCAGAACGCGGACACTCGGGTAAGCGGTCGTATCGGTGAATGGATCACCATCGGCGGCGTCGATGAAAGCGCGAGCTCCGAGCAGCAAGGCACGTTACGTCGCTATTCCACCCAGGGCGGCCAGAACCTGTCGATGCGCCTCAAGGTCGATGTTCTGGACTGAACATCAGCAGGTCCCTGACAGCCACGCCACGATGTAGTGCCCCGAAAAAAACACTACAAAACGATTGACGATGCAATTTCAGCGGAGCATTATTGCCCCGCTCCCGCTAACCAGGGGCCCTGGCAAGGGTCTCCGGGGCGTGCTCAAGCCAACCAGCCGAGCCGTTCCGTGACTGTACTGCCCACAAGGCGGACTGACGAGGTTGCGACTGGAACGAGTCGTCCTGAGGGACGGGGTAGCGATTGACGCATCAGCCAGACTGAAAGCTTCTCGTTGTTGTAGCGCACACGGCAGCCACGCCGGCTGTGGGCGCAGCAACCGGAACCAGCCCGGCGGTCGTATCCCCCCTTCTCTTGGTTCAATCCTCGTCCCGGTCGATATTTCGACGCTCTGCCGCGTGTTGCCCGCAATGATCAGCGATAGCACGTAGGTTTCGGTGGGAAAAGTCGGTGCTCAACCACACTCATTTTTGAAGGATTGAACATGTCCGCATATCAAGACGACATCAAGGCAGTTGCCGCCCTGAAAGAGCAATACGGCAGCAGCTGGGCCGCCATCAACCCTGAGTCCGTCGCTCGCATGCGCGCCCAGAACCGCTTCAAGACCGGTCTGGAAATTGCTCAGTACACCGCCGACATCATGCGCAAGGACATGGCCGAGTACGACGCCGACTCGTCCGTCTACACGCAGTCCCTCGGTTGCTGGCATGGCTTCATCGGTCAGCAGAAGCTGATCTCCATCAAGAAGCACCTGAAGACCACCAACAAGCGTTACCTCTACCTGTCCGGCTGGATGGTTGCTGCTCTGCGCTCCGAGTTCGGCCCGCTGCCGGACCAGTCCATGCACGAGAAGACTGCCGTTTCCGACCTGATCGAAGAGCTGTACACCTTCCTGCGTCAGGCTGACAGCCGCGAGCTGGACCTGCTGTTCACCGCTCTGGACGCCGCTCGCGAAGCTGGCGACAGCGCCAAGGCTGCCGAGATCCAGAACCAGATCGACAACTACGAAACCCACATCGTACCGATCATCGCAGATATCGACGCTGGCTTCGGTAACCCGGAAGCCACCTACCTGCTGGCCAAGCGCATGATCGAAGCAGGCGCTTGCTGCATCCAGATCGAGAACCAGGTTTCCGACGAGAAGCAGTGCGGCCACCAGGACGGTAAAGTGACCGTTCCCCACGCCGACTTCCTCGCCAAGATCGCAGCTGTGCGTTACGCCTTCCTCGAGCTGGGCATCGACAACGGTGTGATCGTTGCTCGTACCGACTCCCTGGGTGCCGGCCTGACCAAGCAGATCGCCGTGACCAAAGAGCCGGGCGACCTGGGCGACCTGTACAACTCCTTCCTGGATTGTGAAGAAGTCTCCGCTGCCGATCTGAACAACGGTGACGTGGTTCTGAACCGCGAAGGCAAGCTGCTGCGTCCGAAGCGTCTGCCGTCCAACCTGTTCCAGTTCCGCGCTGGCACCGGTGAAGCACGCTGCGTACTGGACTGCATCACCTCGCTGCAGAACGGTGCTGACCTGCTGTGGATCGAAACCGAGAAGCCGCACGTTGGTCAGATCGCGGCCATGGTTGACGAAATCCGCAAGACCATCCCGAACGCCAAGCTGGTCTACAACAACAGTCCGTCGTTCAACTGGACCCTGAACTTCCGTCAGCAGGTCTTCGATGCGTTCGTCGCCGAAGGCAAAGACGTTTCCGCCTACGACCGCGCCAAGCTGATGAGCGTCGAGTATGACGAAACCGAACTGGCCCAGGTTGCAGACGAGAAGATCCGCACCTTCCAGCGCGACGGTTCAGCTCACGCCGGCATCTTCCACCACCTGATCACCCTGCCGACCTACCACACCGCCGCGCTGTCCACCGACAACCTGGCCAAGGGCTACTTCGCCGACCAGGGTATGCTGGCGTACGTGAAGGGCGTTCAGCGTCAGGAACTGCGTCAGGGCATCGCCTGCGTCAAGCACCAGAACATGGCTGGTTCCGACATCGGCGACAACCACAAGGAGTACTTCGCTGGCGAAGCCGCTCTGAAGGCAAGCGGTAAAGACAACACCATGAACCAGTTCCACTAAAAATCGGTTCGCGGCCTCACCGGCCGCAGGTGTTAACAAAAAGCCTCGGCATCTGCCGAGGCTTTTTTTTGCGAGCAAGCAGACTGCGTAGACGAGGCCACATTTCGTCGGCACGACCCCTACCTGTCATTCTGTTGTCGCATATCGAATTTAGCGTCATGGCTCCGACAAAAATCGTAATGGAGCTGCGCCGTGACTACTGAGAACAACGACATTTTGTTTGGCAACGGGGACGAGTTGCCCAGTAACCACTCGACGAACCCACACATTCAGGATGTGATCTCTGCTGGCCGTCGAAAGGTAGTGGTTGGCGGCGCAGCCCTGGGAGCCATGGCCTTTCTAGGTGCGGCTATTCCCGGACTTGCGCAAGCGGCTGAACCATCCGCGCAAGGACTCAAGGACCTCCCCTTCCGACGCCGTACCCGTCTGCCGTTTTCGCCAGTGGCGGTAACGCGGGCCGATGCTATTACCGTTCCTGCTGGCTATTCCGCGACCACTTTCATTCCATGGGGCACCCCGATTACCGGTAGCTATCCGACCTGGATGGAAGACGCGAGCAATAGCGCCGAAGACCAGGCTCAACAAGTCGGCATGCATCACGACGGAATGCATTTCTTCCCGATGAACGCAAAACTCGGCGGGCGCCAGAGCGATCACGGCTTGCTGGTGCTAAATCACGAATACATTCAAGCGCCTCTGCTCCACCCCAACGGCCCGACGGTGGTCGATGGTAAGCGTGTCGATGTCGACGAGGTCCGCAAGGAAATCAACGCCCACGGCGTTTCGGTAGTAGAAATCCGCCGGGGCCCGCGTGGCGATTGGTCGGTCTTGCCGACAGCCCGTAACCGCCGCATTACGGGTGCCACGCCGATGCGCTTTGAAGGCCCCGCGCGCGGCCATGCGCTGATGCGCACCCGCTACAGCCCGAGCGGCACCTCAACCCGCGGAACCCTTAACAACTGCGCCAACGGGCATACGCCTTGGGGTACCTACCTCACCTGTGAGGAAAACTGGGCAGGTTACTTCGCCACCGCCGACAGCGACCTACCTCGTGAACTTAGCCGCTATGGTGTGCGCGGTAGCGGTCGTTATGGCTGGGAGACAGTTGCCGGCGATGAGTTCGAGCGCTTCAACGCCTCGCGCATCGCGACCGATCCACAAGCGGATTATCGTAACGAGCCCAACACCTTTGGCTGGATCGTCGAGATAGATCCGTTCGATCCGAACTCAACACCAGTCAAGCACACGGCCCTCGGCCGTTTCGCCCACGAAGGACTGGTGTTTGCCCCCGTCAGGCCGGGCCGCCCCGTTGTCTGTTATTCCGGCGACGATTCACAGAACGAATATATCTACAAGTACGTCAGCCGCGACCGCTATCGGCCGCAGCGAAGCGATGGGCGGCTGCTGGACGAGGGGACTCTCTATGTCGCGCGTTTCAACACCGACGGCAGTGGTGACTGGCTCGCTCTCGATCATGCCGATCCGGCCTTCCAGCGGGCCTGCGAGACCGCCGGCGTTCAATTTGCAGATCAAGGTGAAGTCCTGATCAACACCCGTCTGGCCGCCGACATCGTCGGAGCCACCAAGATGGACCGCCCAGAATGGGGGGCGGTTAACCCAGATAGCGGTGAGGTCTACTTCACCCTCACCAACAACAGCGGGCGCACGGAAACCGACGCCTCCAATCCGCGAGCACCAAACGCATTTGGTCACATCATTCGCTGGCGTGAAGCGAGCCGCGACTTTGCAGGCACGCGATTCAACTGGGATATCTATTTGCTTGCCGGGCCACAGGACAACAGCCGAGGGCCGAAGGGTCGAGCGCTGGATGAAAGCAACATCATGGCCAGCCCGGATGGGTTGTGGTTCGACGACGAGGGTCGACTGTGGATTCAGACTGACATGAGCGGTAGCCAACTGCGCAGCGGGCCGTTTGGTAACAATCAGATGTTGGTTTCCGATCCCAGAACCGGTGAGACCAAACGGTTTCTCGTCGGGCCTCAGGGCGCTGAGGTAACCGGAATCACAGCTACACCGGACTTCCGGACCCTGTTCGTCAACATCCAGCACCCTGGCGAAGACTCGACCGCGACGAACTACACGAGCACGTGGCCGGACGGGCCGGGTCGCAGACCCCGCTCAGCAACCGTCATCGTCACGCGGGACGACGGAAAGCGCCTGATGTAACTGCGGAGGGGCCAAGCCGCAAGGCTGGCCCCCCATCAATCCACTGACCACACTCAAGGCTCATCTGGTGAGGTGAAAAGGCCCCAGGTCGATATGAATAGCGCCGCGACCAGCGGGCCGATCACGAAACCATTCAGTCCGAACAATGCCAGCCCCCCCAGCGTCGAGATAAGCACGACGTAGTCCGGCATCTTTGTATCCTTTCCAACCAGAATTGGTCTGAGGATGTTATCCACCAGGCCGATTACCAACACACCATAAAGCGTGAGTATCACGCCCTGCCAGATCGCGCCGGTCATCAGGAAATAGATGGCTACCGGCGTCCATATCAGGCCCGCCCCGACAGCGGGCAACAATGACAGGAATGCCATCAGCACGCCCCACAGCAGCGCCCCGGAGATCCCGAGCACGGCGAAGATGATTCCGCCGAGCGCTCCTTGGGTAACGGCGACGACAATGTTTCCTTTTACCGTCGCGCGTACGACTCGCGTGAACTTGCTGAACAGGCGCCGCTTCTGAGCATCGCTGAGCGGAATGGCCTTCCGGATACGCGCCACCAGATCACGCCCGTCGCGAATCAAGAAGAACAGCAGGTACAGCATGACAAAGAAGCTGACCAGAAACTGGAACGTCCCCTGGCCAAAACTGAACGCTTTTGTCGCGAGGAATTGACTTCCCTCGAGCGCCCCAGAGGCCAGCCGTTCACGCATGGAATCGAGGTCACCGAAACCGAAGCGCTGAAGCTGCAGCTGGATCGATTGAGGCAGGAGCTCGCGGAAGTTGACGACCCAGCTGCCGATGTCCAGCTCGCCACTTTCGATCTGCTTGTAGAGGATCGCACCCTCTTGAACCAGCATCCCGGCGATCAGAATCACCGGCAGTACGGCGACCAGCAACGAAACTAGCAAGGTGATCAGAGCTGTCAGGTTGCGTCGCTGGCTAAACCGTCTGTAAAGATAGCGCTGCAAGGGGGCGAAGATGATCGCCAGTATCACCGCCCAGAAGACTGCCCCATAGAACGGCAGCAGGATCCAGCCAAAAGCCAGAGACACCACCACCAGCAGCGCAAGAAAGACCTTCTGCTCGAGCCTCGAATTGTCCATTGTTGACCCTGTCGCTGCGTTTGGTTCTGTTTAGTCAACGAGCGACGGTACGAGTGCGGGTCTGGCAGATGATTCAGTGTCAGGCCGGGGTTAGGCGTACAGCTGACACTGAATTTGATGCGTTACAGCGTCATTGCCGCCAACCAACCAAATGCCAGAAGTGGCAGGTTGTAATGTAGAAACGTCGGCACGACAGTATCCCAGATATGATTGTGCTGGCCGTCCGCATTCAACCCGGCGGTCGGACCGAGAGTGGAGTCCGATGCGGGAGAACCGCCATCGCCCAGAGCACCGGCAGTCCCGACCAGACTGACGATCGCCAACGGACTGAAGCCAAGCTCGACACCTAGGGGAACAAAAATCGCGGCAATGATCGGCACTGTGGAAAAAGAAGACCCAATTCCGATGGTTACCAGCAATCCCACCAGGAGCATCAACAGCGCGCCGACAGCCTTGCTGTCGCCGATCCATTGAGTCGAAGCGTCTACCAGCAACTTGACCTCGCCCGTTTCACGCATCACCTCGGCAAAACCAGCGGCCGCGATCATGATGAAGCCAATCATGGCCATCATCTTCATCCCGTCGGTGAACAGGTCATCCGCTTCGCGCCAGCGCACCACGCCGGAAACGGAAAAGATCACGAACCCAGCAAGCGCGCCAAGTATCATCGAGTCCAGCCAAAGCTGAATCACGAAGGCCGCTGCAACTGCGACAGCAGCCACCAGCAGCGTGAGGGGACTGTAGGTCACTGTAGTTTTTTCAAGCTGCTCGACACGCACGAGGTCGTATTCGCGGGGCTTTCGATAGCTATAAAAAGCAATCAGCAATCCCGCGAGCATCCCGATTGCGGGGATCAGCATTGCCTGCGTGACTTTGATTCCAGTTACATCCACGCCACTTTTAGCAACGTTTGCCAGCAAGATCTCGTTCAAGAAAATATTGCCGAACCCGACCGGGAGAAACATATACGGGGTAATCAGACCGAACGCGAGCACACATGCAATCAAACGCCTATCAATCTTCATCTTCGACAGCACAAAAAGCAGCGGGGGAACCAGTAGGGGAATAAATGCGATATGAATAGGAAGGATATTCTGTGATGAAACAGCAACGGCAAGCAGCAAGCCGATCATCATCCACTTAACCGCTCCGCCCCCTTGCGCCCCTTGCTTTCCAACCAAAGCTAGCGCCTTGTCAGCAAGGGCGTGAGCCAACCCGCTTTTTCCAATGGCAACGGCAAACGCACCCAGCAACGCATAAGACAAGGCAACTGTTGCGCCACCGCCTAGCCCCTTGTTGAATGCCGCCAAGCTACCCTCAATTCCCAAGCCACCAATCAAACCGCCAGCCATGGCTCCAGCGATGAGCGCGACCACTACATGCACGCGGCACAGACTCAGGATCAGCATGATGCCAACAGCCGCAACAACTGCGTTCATTGAACTCTCCATACAAACGACAAACGTCGCGAAAAAAACGCCGTACTCTGCAATAACGGAACTGGGGTGTCAAAAGCAGATCTGCACGATAAGCAACTTACACGTATCTACCTGGGCAACGCGCTGCACGAGAATGCTTTACCCAAATGCCTACTTAGCCCACCTTTGTCTGTATAGATACCAAGCATAGCAATGATCAGACCGCACTTAGTGATTCGCGCTGGGCAATGCTTAATCGCCGCAGTATTCACAACCGCTTGTACAGGTTTCATGAATACGGATGCGCGAAAGCTCAGGCAGAAGCGGTTTGAGCTCAGTCCAGATCCATTTCGCAAGATTCTCGCTTGTGGGGTTTTCTAACCCAGGAATATCGTTCAGATAATTGTGATCCAGCAGCTCATACAACGGCTTGAAGACAGACTTGATTTCACCAAAATCGCGGATCCAGCCCGTATGCGGATCCACCGTACCGCTGATATATAACGCTACCCGGAAAGAATGCCCGTGCAGTCGGCCACATTTGTGTCCCTGCGGTACATTCGGCAAACGATGTGCTGACTCAAACGTAAACTCTTTGAATATTTCCACTAGATAGACTCACAGTCTGGTCGCCAGATTGAGGGGCGATTTTACGCATTTTGACAGCGTGGCACATGCATTACACCAGCTGTAGATGCTGGGCGATGAGCGAATGAATGGCTGTGGAAGTGCTGAAGCACTAACGGCACACGGCGGAGCCGGAAAACTGCAAAGGACTACGTGGTTGGTCGCCCCCCGGCTCCAGGCAGACGAAAACAGCACAAGATAACTGCAGTTCAGCTGCACTATCGGCAATTCCAGCACCGCCTTAGCGCCTTGTGCTTTTCTCTGCCCCAAAAGCAAACCCCCGACCAGCTTACGCGGGTCGGGGGTTTGGGAAAGGAGCTTGACGATGACCTACTCTCACATGGGGAGACCCCACACTACCATCGGCGATGCGTCGTTTCACTACTGAGTCAGTTTTGCATCAGGTGCACGCGCAGCATCGCCATCAGCGGATAGGCCGGACGACCGCCTTCACCCTTGGGATAATGCGGCTCGATCAAGGCAATCAAACCCTTCCACGGCACCACCCGATCCATTTCGATCAAGAACAACTCTTTGCGGGTCTGCTTGCGCTTGCCGGCGTACTCGGCGTCAGCGAAGGTCATCTGCTTCATGGGGAAACTCAGCGGGTGGAATCCGGGTATTTTGCCAAAATCTGGAAGTCTTCTTCAGAGTTTCCTTAATGGTCGCCGCCATGCTTCCGGCTGTTGCCGGTGCGGCTCCCATGACCGGTGACAAGGAAATCACATTGGGTGGCGCAGGAAGCAGCGACAAGGACTTTGACGATACTGTGTTTTCCGTACAGGGAAGTTGGGGCCAGTATTTAAGCGAATCTTCTCTCTGGGGTGTCCGGCAGACTGTCAATGCGCGTGATACCGAGGGAGAAAGTGTCAAGTTCGATGGCTCGACTCGCGTCTTCTATGACTATCACTTCGGCACCGGCAAGGCACGGCCTTTCATAGGTGCGAGCATTGGTGGTGTCTACGGTGACCGGGTAGACGAGACGTTCATGGCGGGGCCGGAAGTCGGCTTCAAGTACTGGGTTCAGGACAAGACGTTCATTACCGCGATGGCGGAATATCAGTTCCTGTTCAAGAGCGGCAGCGATGCACAGGATCGATATGATGACGGAGTGTTCCTCTACAGCATCGGTGTTGGCTTCAACTACTGAGCAGGACATGCGCGATGTCACCCGACATCGCGCATGCTAAATTGCCTGTGTCTTCGTCAAAGTGCCGTTTCGCTTGTTTTAATGCCGCTTCGCTTGTTTTTGGAAAAAGGCTCTCAGGTTTCAACCAGTTGCTGCAGGAAGTTCTTCAGCGCAACGCCGGGTTCATCGTCTTCCGATGCAATCATGCGAATTCCCCATTGCCTCAACACTTCTTCCTGAACCGGGTTCGGCTTGTGTGAGAACACATATGAAATGGGCCGGACACCGAGCGTCTCGTGTTCGTTCCATATCTTCGACAGCTTGTGAAATA
Organism: Stutzerimonas kunmingensis; assembly: GCF_002929225.1. Classification (GTDB taxonomy): domain Bacteria; phylum Pseudomonadota; class Gammaproteobacteria; order Pseudomonadales; family Pseudomonadaceae; genus Stutzerimonas. Next base: position 686,485 of record NZ_PISM01000014.1, read on the forward strand.
GCAGACGTATATTGGTATCGGAAAGACTGTATCCGATAAACAGAACGGCCTTGCTCAATGTGTCGGCGCGTAACTTGATATCCAGCGGCGTTTCGAACTGCAGGCGCTGGTAGTAGCTGGTCTCGTCAAGCACGATCGAGGCGTCATCATCGAAGTCACCGTGGAACTTGACGATCTGCCTGACGCCATCACGGGCCTTGGTCAGGTCACTGGCGTTGGCGATCTTGATGTAGTCCACCGCATGGGCGTCATGGGCGTACTCCAGCCAACGGTCATAGTTGGTGGTATAGATCGCCGGAAAACGGCCACGCACGATCAGTCGATGAATTTCCGAGTCACGTACTTCGATGTTGCGATGCCACTCACGGTCCATCCAGCTGCGCAGCGGGCCGATGCTGCCTTTCCTGATCCGGTAGTACTCGGCCAGAGCGAGGAAATTACCGTAGGTGTTGAACACCTCCGGGTCGTAGTCGAGCTGCACGGCGATCTCGTCGATCAGCTCCTTCCACGGCGGCAAGCCAATGTTGGCGGATACGCCGGAACCGACAAAAAGGATCAGGCGATTGGTCCGGTACGCTTCGTGGAGCTGGTCCATGGTTGCTCAGGACTCCCGCAGATAGGCGACGAAGGCGTCGAGTGCGCGCCGGCGCATGGAAAGGCCGTTCTTTTGCGTGCCCAGCTGCGCGAACGTCTGGGTCTGGCCTTCGGGAATGAACACGTCGTCCCATTCGAAGCCGCCATGCCCGGCTGGCGACGGTGCGATGCGCCCGGCGACCACGCCTTCGAAGAAATGCCGTTTGCGACCGTCGCAATAGCCGATCAGGGTCCGCGCCTCGGCGGCCGGATCGTCCAGCCGCCCGATCAGCTCCGAGAATCGCTCGGCCTGCAGTCGGTCCCAGAAGATCTGCGTCAGCCCGCCGGGAAAGCCGTTGAGGCTGTTGATGAAAAGCCCGGTGTGTTCGACGAAGACCGGTTTACCGATCATCTTGAAGGCGACCAGCAGCTTGTCGCTGACCAGCTGGTGCAGGTCCTCGGTACGCAGCTCCTCGATACGGATGGGAAAGGGCTTCACCTCGATCCCGCTGGGCTGGAGGATCTCGCAAACCTCGAGGATCTTCTGCGGGTTGATGGACGCGAAGCGGATTTTCATGGAACGAGCCAGCTCCGGTTTCGACGGATGAATGCTGCCGCCACGACGGCCGCCCTTGTCTGTATGACGCAAGGTGAGTGGCTCGGTTCTCCTGCCCAGCGGATTAATCGATCAGGCGCGCCTATGGACGTTGCAGCGCCACGTCTTAAAGGAATGACATTGCAGACTCTGGCGGGGAGGGCGCTTCAGCTCCGGCCCGGACGCATCGGGCAGACTGCCTGCACCTGACGGATGCGCTCGGCGGGGACGCGCAGCTGCCGTAGCAGGTACTCGGCGAATTCCGGCGTGAATGGCTGACGGGCGATGGCCTGTTGCATGCAGAACAGCCAGGCATCGCGTTCGGCTTCGCCGACCTGCCAGCGGGTATGGAACTGCGGAATGCTGATGCCGCCATACTTCTCTGCGTATCGCTTCGGGCCACCCAGCCAGCCGCTCAGAAAGCTCGCCAGCCGGTCCCGGGCGTCGCTCACGTCTGCCGGATACATTGCACGAACGCCCGCGGCTTCTGGCGCCAGGTCCATCACCTGGTAGAAGTCCGCGACCAGCTGTTGCAGGCCCGGTTCGCCGCCGGCTGCCTGGAACGAGGCGTCGCCGACGCCGAACGCGGGACCTTGATTGGGGTTCATCAGACTCGTCTCTGGCTCGTTGAAAGGGCGCGAGATGATGCGCGCTTGTGCCAGATCAAAACAAGTGCGAGCAGCGCCCGCAACGCGCAGGCAGCTGGTCTAAGCTGAAGGTCCACACAACAGCGGAGACAGGAAATGCGCAGGCTTCTGGTTGCATACGATGGTTCGGACAACGCCAAGCGCGCCCTGCAGTATGTCGTCGATCTGGCGCGGGATACCGGGATCGCGCTACAGGTGCATGTGGTCAACGTTCAGCACGAACCGATCATCTACGGCGAATACGTGACGTCGGCGATGATCGATGAACTCAACAACGGCCTGATGGCCAAGGCGCGCTCCGTGCTCGACGAAGCGGCAGCCGTGTTGCAGGCCGGCGGCCTGAGCTGCGAAACCCATGCGCTGCTGGGCAATGTTGCCGAGCAGGTCAACGACGCGGTCAAGCGGCTGGGCTGCGACACGGTGGTGATGGGCACCCGTGGTCTAGGCAGCTTCACCGGGATGCTGATGGGCTCGGTGGCGAACCGGGTGATCCATGAGGTATCGGTCCCGGTGCTCTTGGTCAAGTGAGCTGAATGTCGGTCTGGCCGATCAGTCCTGCTTGCCCTTGAGCAGATCGGCCAGGTTGGCGAAGGCCTTGAAGGTTTCCTTCGGGCCCAGGTCGCTGCCCGGCCTGGCTTCGGCCTGGTACTGGTTGTCGGTGTAGCGGGAATGCTCGTTGTCGTGGCAGTACAGGCAGAGCAGCTCCCAGTTCGAGCCATCCTCGGGGTTGTTGTCGTGGTTGTGGTCCTTGTGGTGGACCGTCAACTCGCTCAGGCGCTTGCCGGAAAATTCCCGCGCGCAACGACCGCAGACCCAGGGATACATCTTCAGTGCTTTTTCCCGATAGCCTTGTTCGCGCTGACTGTAGGGCGTGGTCGGTTTGCTGCTGCTCATGGTGAATGCTCGCCGGGTTCGTTGTTCGTCAGGGCCCACCCCCGCGTCGGCATCGCCACGCGCGGGAACAGCCCCAAGTAAAGTCGATGGCTGTCAGCCCGCCAAGCCGACGTAGACGTTCTGCACGTCATCGTGGGCGTCGATGGCCTCGAGAAAGGCTTCGACTTCTTCCAATTCGGCACCGGACAGGCTGACCGGATTCTTCGGACGATAGCCCAGTTGTGCGGACTGCACGGTAAAGCCGAATTCCGGCAGCGCCTTGCACACGGCGTCGAGATCGGTGGGTTCGGTGATGAACAGCGTGCTGCCTTCGTCGGCTGCTTCGAAATCCTGCGCACCGGCCTCGATCGCGGCCATTTCCGCATCGGCGTCGCCTTCAGGCGCGGCTTCGATCATGCCGACGTGGTCGAAGTCCCAGCTCACCGAGCCGGAGGAGCCCAACTGGCCTTTGCGGAACAGCACGCGGATTTCGGCAACGGTGCGGTTGACGTTGTCGGTCAGGCACTCGACGATCAGTGGCACCTGATGCGGCGCGAAGCCTTCGTAGAGTGTGCGTTCGTAGTGGACCACCTCACCGCTGAGGCCTGCGCCTTTCTTGATGGCGCGCTCCAGGGTGTCCTTGGGCATCGAGGCCTTCTTCGCCTGTTCGACGACCAGGCGCAGGCGCGGATTCATGTCGGGGTCGGCACCACTGCGGGCTGCGATCATGATTTCCTTCGACAGCTTTCCGAAGATCCTGCCCTTGGCGTTCGCCGCCGCTTCCTTATGCTTCGCTTTCCACTGTGCGCCCATGCTCGTCCCCGTCTGAAGTGATGAAGTCAGGCGCGGATTCTATAGCGTATTCCGGCCTTGCGTCGCCGATGGCGGTGCTGCCCGTGCCAGGGCGATGGGCGGTTGCTCCGCACTGTGCCGCTCATTTTGGCGATCACTGTATGGAGCGCTCATCGGAAGCGGCGTCTTTAATGCATCTTTTACGCAACAGGGTGCGTCGCCATGTCGCCTCGGGATCTGCTGCTCGCGCTGGTCGTCATCGTCGTCTGGGGCATGAACTTCGTGGTGATCATGGTCGGCCTGCACGACGTGCCTCCGATGCTGCTGGGTGCGTTGCGTTTCATGCTGGCGGCCGTGCCGGCGGTGTTCTTCATCAAGCGTCCGCAGGTGCCGTTGCGCTGGATGCTGGCCTATGGACTGACCATCTCGCTCGGGCAGTTCGCCTTTCTGTTCACCGCGATGAAACATGGCATGCCGGCCGGACTGGCCTCGTTGGTGCTGCAGTCGCAGGCGTTCTTCACGCTGTTCTTCGCAGCGCTGTTTCTCGGCGAGCGATTGCGCGTAGCCAACTTGCTGGGACTGGTCATCGCGGCCTGCGGTTTGGCGATGATCGGCGCGCAGACCGGCCTGGGCATGACCCTGAGCGGTTTCGTGCTGACCATCTGCGCGGCGTCGATGTGGGCGCTGGGCAACATTGTCACGCGCAAGGTCGGCAAGGTGAACCTGGTCGGGCTGGTGGTATGGGGCAGTCTGGTGCCGCCGCTGCCATTCCTGGCGCTGTCGCTATGGCTCGAGGGGCCGGCGGTGATCGAGGCGGCGCTGCGCGGCATTGGTTGGCAGACGATTCTGGTGCTGGCCTATCTGGCATTCGGCGCGACGATTCTCGGCTATGGCCTGTGGAGTCGCTTGCTGTCGCGTTACCCGGCGAGCCAGGTGGCCCCGTTCTCGCTGCTGGTGCCGGTGGTCGGGCTGACGTCAGCCAGCATGTTGCTGGGCGAGCGGCTGGGGACGCTGCAATTGGGTGGGGCGTTGCTGGTGATGCTCGGCCTGGGGGTGAATGTTTGCGGTAGCTGGTTGTTCGGTCGGTTGCGTCTGGCCAGGGTCTGAAACGCCCGGCATCAGACCGGGCGTCGCAGCGATAAGGCTCAATGGGTGGCGGCGTGAGCGCCGAGCAGCGTAGTGCCCGAGCCACTCTTCTTGTCGCGCTTGGCCATCCGTTTTTCTTGCGCCGTTTTCATCGGCTTTTTCTTGCCGTTCTTCTTTGCGTCCATTCCCTTGCTCATGGTGTTCACCTCTGATTGCTGGCTGGACATGTCCTGATGTGCGAAGGCCTGACTGTCGCTGCTGGAGCGAAGCCTGTTTCCGGCCTGTGCCTTCCATGACCGCTGCAGTATGGCACTGCTGGGCTGCATTGCACGCACTGCTTTGCTTAGGGTCTGTTCCCGTTTCGTCGCAAGCCGCGTTGCTGCGCCAAATAGCGCCATGGCCGGACAGCGTTCCGCAGGCGCGGGACGCAGGTAATGGTGGTTCCCTTGCCAAGTCCCACAACGCTGTATGGCGCCATTTGCCGCGCACGAAACGGGAACAGCCCCGAGGTATCAGTCGAACAGGCTGTGCTGGTCGCGCTGGGCGCGAAGGGCGTCGTAACGCTGGCGGAAAATCGCCCGATAATGCATGGCCAGACGCGGCAGCTTCGCCAGTTGCTGCAGGTTGTCTTCAGTCAGGTTCTGATCGAGAAAGCAGCGCCACAGGTGCGCGACGCTGATCTGCGGGTGCGGGCGCTCGAGCAACTGCAACGTTTCACCAGGGCGCACGGTGCCTGGCTCGATGGTCCGATAGAGCCAGCCGGTGCGGCCGCTCGCCGACAGCTCCCGTGCCAGGCCACGCACACCGTGACGGTTGTCCAGCCTGATGCAGGGCGAGCGCGGCTGACTGATCTCGATCAGCGCGGTGCCCCAGCGAAGAAGATCGCCGATGCATACCTGCTCTTCGTCGAGCGCCTGGCTACCTAGGTTCTCACCGAAGGCGCCGAGAACAAGCCGCGCGCGCAGCGGCGGGAAGCGCTGCGACCAATACTGATAATGCTGGGTCGGGTAGTGGCAGAGGCTGCGATCCGGCCCGCCATGAAAACGCCGATCGGCGATCCGATCACCCTGCAGGCCATCCAGGCCCAGCCACAACGGGCCGTCGCTGGCTTGCTTGTCCATGGCGGTGGCTCTGCGACTATCCGGCAGCGGCGAAAACTGACGGCACAGCAATGGGCCGTCGACGGTCCAGGCTCCGAGCAAGGTGCGTGGCGCCTGCTGGGTCACGGCTGCTGTGCTCGGTTGAGCTGTTCCAGTTCGCGGCGGACCATGGCGGTGTATTCCGGTGGGCTGAGCTGATACAGCTCGGTGGCAACCCAGGCCAGCCAGCGCGAGCCCAGGGCCGCTTGCTGGTCCAGCAGGCGTTGGGCTTCGGCGCGGGCGCGCTCGGCATTGTTCTGATGAAAATCTGCTCGACTCACGAATCGTCTCCGTCGCCGTACTCGGCGATGAAAGGGGCAGCGATGGTAAACCCGGAACGCTCGCGTTAGGCTCGATGGCTATTCTTTTTGCGCCGCGAGAACGATGCATGCCGGTGTCCATGAACTTCAAGCACAAAATCTCCCGCCAGCGCCCCTATGGCAAGGCCGAGGCGGGCCTGCGGGCCAGCGATGGCAGCCTCGACGCAGTGCTGGACCAGCTGGAGAGCGATCGCGGGCGCATCATCAACTCGGCCGCGGTGCGCCGCTTGCAGCAGAAGACGCAGGTGTTTCCGCTGGAGCGCAATGCCGCGGTGCGCAGCCGCCTCACCCATTCGCTGGAAGTGCAGCAGACCGGCCGTTTCATCGTTCGCACCCTGTATAAGCAGCTCGGCCACCGCGCCGCGGAGTTCGGCCTGGACGGACTCGAGCCGGCGTTGCAGAGCCTGGTCGAGATGACCTGCCTGATGCACGATATCGGCAATCCGCCGTTCGGCCATTTCGGCGAGTACGCCATCGGCGAGTGGTTCGAGCGCAATCTCGACGCGCTGTTCACGGCCGCCGTGACGCCGGGGCAGGGCGATGCCGAGCTGCGCAAACGGATGCTGGTCGATCTCAAGCACTTCGAAGGCAATGCCCAGGCGGTTCGCCTGGTGGTCTCGCTGCAACGCCTCAACCTGACCTATACGCAGACCGCCGGACTGCTCAAGTACGTCCGTCCGGCCTATCAGGCCAAGCCCGCGAAGGGCACCCCAGGCGCCTACCTGCTGAAGAAGCCCGGCTTCTATCTGTCCGAGGAACCCTTCGTGCGTGCGCTGCAGGCGGCGCTCGATCTGCAGCCGTGCAGGCGTCACCCGCTGGCCTACGTGATGGAGGCCGCCGACGACATCGCCTATTGCCTTGCCGACATCGAGGATTCGGTGGAGAAGGGCATCTTCAGCATCGAACAGCTGGCGCAGCTGCTGCTCGCCAAGTTCGCGCTGCATGGTTCGGTCGATGCCCCGGTGCCGGGTCCGGAGCGCAGTTTCCGGGGCATGGTCAACTATGCGCTGGAACGCGCACAGAAGGAGCCGATCAACAAGGCCGGCGAGTTCTTCATCTGGCTGCGGGTGAACATGATCCACCCGCTGGTGCAGCACGCTGCGCGGCAGTTCATCGACAACATCGACGCGGTTTATCACGGCACCCTGGATCGCGCGTTGCTGGAGGACGACAGCCTGCCCAACGCCATCGTGCAGACCTTCAAGGATGTCGCGATGGAGCACGTGTTCTGCCACCGCGAGGTGGAAACGTTGCAACTGCAGGGCTATCGCATTCTCCAGGGCCTGCTCGACTTCTATGCGCCGCTGCTGCGCGTGCCGGCCACCGTGTTCGATGCACTCAGCCTCGGCACCTGCCGCAGCGAACCTCACCTGCAGATGCTGGCTCGACGCCTGCCCAACCAGCTGGTCAAGGCCTACCACGAAGCGCTCAAGGAGCATGCTGAGCAATCGGCGGATTGGCCTCTGTGGGAGTTCTACTACCGCAACCGGATGCTGCAGGACTACATCAGCGGCATGACCGACCAACTGGCTCAGGACGAGTATCGGGCCCTTTCCGCCCTCTGAGGGTGCGCTGCACCAGAACTGCCGCTGCGCTTGGTACGCGCCTTGCTTTTGCTTGGTGCAGCAGTCGTCGTGCGAGCCCCGCAATGGCGCATGACGGATTTCCGGTAGTTTCCTTAACCTGTTGATATCAAAGGTTTCATGGCGCTTCAGCGTCTCGCTGCAAGCAAGCTCCGGCTGCAGGTGACGGTGGCCCGACATGGCGCGGTGATGCATCTCGGTGCATGCGTCTGGCGGAGATAACCGTTTTGGTGCGATTTATCCGCTGAGGCTGTAGTAACCCATGGAAAACCTCAACAGCGCCGTGGAAACCCTGGTCCACGGTTCGAATACCCTGTTCATCCTGATGGGCGCGGTGATGGTGCTGGCCATGCACGCCGGCTTCGCCTTTCTCGAAGTCGGTACGGTACGTCTGAAGAATCAGGTCAACGCGTTATCGAAGATCATCACCGACTTCGCAGTGTCGACCCTGGCGTATTTCTTCATCGGCTACTGGGTCGCCTATGGCGTGACCTTCATGCAGCCGGCCGATCAGCTGGTGGTGGACCACGGCTACGCGCTGGTGAAGTTCTTCTTCCTGCTGACCTTCGCCGCGGCCATTCCGGCGATCATCTCCGGCGGTATCGCCGAGCGCGCGCGGTTCGGCCCGCAGCTGTGCGCCACGCTGCTGATCGTCGCGTTCGTCTATCCGTTCTTCGAGGGCCTTATCTGGAACGGCAATTTCGGCTTCCAGGGCTGGCTCGAGCACCAGTTCGGTGCGTCCTTCCATGATTTCGCCGGCTCCGTGGTGGTGCACGCCATGGGCGGCTGGCTGGCGTTCGGCGCGGTAGTGCTGCTGGGGCGGCGCAACGGTCGCTACCGGGACGGCAGGCTGGTGGCCTTCGCGCCGTCGAACATTCCGTTCCTGGCGCTGGGCTCGTGGATTCTCATCGTCGGCTGGTTCGGCTTCAACGTCATGAGCGCGCAGACCATCGAGGGTATCAGCGGGCTGGTTGCGGTGAATTCGTTGATGGCGATGGTTGGGGGAACTGCAGCGGCATGGCTCGCCGGGCGCAACGACCCGGGCTTCCTGCACAACGGCCCGCTGGCTGGCCTGGTGGCGGTCTGTGCCGGCTCCGATCTGATGCATCCGGTCGGCGCACTGGCTACTGGTGCGATCGCCGGAGCATTGTTCGTCTGGACGTTCACTGCTACGCAGAATCGCTGGAAGATCGATGATGTGCTGGGTGTCTGGCCACTGCACGGCCTGTGCGGGATCTGGGGCGGGGTGGCCTGCGGCATCTTCGGCCAGTCCGCGCTGGGCGGTCTGGGCGGCGTGAGCCTGATCAGTCAGGTGATCGGCAGCGGCATGGGCATGCTGGTGGCGCTACTCGGCGGCTTCGGCGTCTACGGCCTGCTCAAGCTGACCACAGGTATTCGCCTGAGCCAGGAGGAAGAGTTCAACGGCGCCGATCTTTCCATCCACCGGATCGGCGCGCTCAGCCAGGATTGAGCCGCTTGTTTATGCCGGGTTGTCGCAGTCTCGCTCAGTAGCCGCGGCTGCGCTCCACCAGATCATGCAGCGGTTCGCCGTCACGCAGCGCTTGCAGGTTAGCGGCGACGATCCGGGCCGCGCTGCGCATGTCCGTTGCGGCTGCGATGTGGGGCAGCACGGTCACCTGTGGATGCTTCCAGAACGGATGCTCTGCCGGCAGCGGCTCGCTGCGAAACACGTCGAGCACCGCATGGCCGACCTGGCCACATTCGAGCGCCTGCAGCAGATCAGCCTCGACCAGGTGCCCGCCCCGTGCGAGGTTGACCAGCCCGGCGCCGGGGCGCAGAGCTTCGAAGAAACGCCGGTCCAGCAGATCGCCAGTCTGTGGCGTCAGTGGCAGCAGGTTGATGACGATGTCGCTGCATGCCAGCAGCGGCCAGAGGGCATCCATACCGTGCTCCAGCGCGACGCCCTCGGCAGCGCCGCTGCGAAGCTTCCAGCCGGTCACGCGGTAGCCCTGGGTGACCAAGCGCTGGGCACATGTCCGGCCCATCTGGCCCATGCCCAGCAGCGTCACCTGGATTTCGTCAGCCCGCCGCTGCGGCAGTTGCCGCCAATCGCAGGCGTGCTGCTGCCGGGCGTAATCGTAGAAACCCCGATGCAGCGAGAGTGTTGCCCACAACGCAGTTTCGGCCATGGCCGCGCTCATGGCCGGATCGACCATGCGTGCCACCGGCACGTCCGGCAGGCTCGGGTCGCTGAGCAGGCGGTCCACGCCGGCCCAGAGCGACTGGATCAGCCGCAGGTTGGGCAAGCCTTGCAGCAATCCCGCGGGTGGGTTCGCGACCACCGCCGCGGTGATCAGCCCCGCGTTCTCCGCCGTCGCGGACAGGTGCCAGCGGGCTTGCGGCAAGGCGCGCTGCAGCTCTGCGAGCCAGGCGTCGCGCTCGTTATCGTCGAAGCTGCCGCAGAGCAGGATGTCCATGCAGTCATTCCTCATCGGTCCAGGCGGAACTGTAGTCAGCCGCAGAGTCTCTGAATAGGCAAGTAGCGGAACGCGCGACGCGCCTTTCAGCCTGTTGACGAGCCTAAGGAGAACATCATGGAACTACCCAACAAAGACCTCGGTACTCTGTTCGAGCAGCTGGGTCTGGCGTCAGACCCGGCGAGTATCGATGCATTCATCGGCAAGCATGGGCACCTGCCGGAAGACGTTCGGCTGGCCGATGCGCCGGTCTGGAACGAGTCGCAGCGCGCGCTGCTGCGCGATGAGTGGGTCGAGGATGCGGAGTGGGCGCCGATTGTCGACGAGCTGAACGTGCGCATGCACGAGCATTGATCACCAGCGCGAGCTGCCGCAATCGCTGCAGCTCGCCTGTCGCCCCTCGAGGCAGATCAGTCCAGCAGATCGGCTGGTACGTTGCCGCCATTCTCGGCCAGTTTGTTCAGCACCGCCTTGTGCAACCACATGTTCATCTGCGCCGAATCCCCCATCTTGTCAGCCGGGCAACCCAGCTCGGTGGCCAGTTCCTTGCGCACGGTGAGGCTGCTGTCCAGGCCGAGCAACTTCAACAGATCGACGATGGACGTGCGCCAGTTGAGCTTCTCCGGATGGTTCTGCGCCATGCCGTCGAGCTTGGCCGCAACGTCCACCTGGTCGACCGCAGGGCCTGTGGGTGCGCTGGCACCGCCTGTCGAGGCTTCGGGTGGTGTGGTGGGCGCGGTGCTGTCAGGTGCGGCATGCGCCTGGCCGAGGCCGATCTTTTCCAGTATCGAGTTGAACAAGCCCATGGGAGTCTCCTGTCTGCGTGAGTGATGAGCCGTGGCTCGCAGGTTAGGACCGCGCGTGTATCGATTCGTCGCCTCCGTACTGAACGGGGCTTTCCGGCGAGTGGCGTGGGTGAATTGGGCCTTGGGGGGCTGTGTGGCTGGTGTCATTCATGGTCTTGCTCAGCCGACCCCCCTGCATCGCTCGTGCTGTAACAGGTGCATCTCGAGTGGCCTGTTTGGCACGTTCAGATGGTCAATTCCGGCGCTCATGCCCCCCGATACTGCGTTGCTGCTTGCCATAGCCCCGCTATGACTCTCGTTGCAGCGCCTTGTCTCGGAGCCCTGCTCATCCGAACTTGCCTCAACCAACTCACCAAACAGTCCACTAGAATGCCGCTTTTGTTTCAGGAACCGATCATGAGCGAGTCGACCCAGCAAGACCTCGATATCGATGCCCGCTACGCCTGTGCCAGGAGCCTCGCACTGGAAGCCGCGCAGCTGGGCATGGATTTCTATCGGCAACGCGAGACGCTGGATGTCGAGCACAAGGGCAGCGACCGGCAGGATGTGGTCAGCATCGCCGACAAAAACATCGAAGACTTCATTCGCGCACGCCTGGCCGAGCGCTTCCCGCAGGACGGCTTTCTCGGCGAGGAAAGCGGCTCGGCCGACCTCAAGGCCCGCTGTGTGTGGGTGATCGATCCCATCGACGGCACCGCCTGTTTCGTCAACGGTCTGCACAACTGGTGCGTTTCCATCGGGCTGCTGATCGACGGGGAACCCCACATCGGCGCGATCGCCGACCCCAACCATGACGAACTCTTCCATGGCTGTCTCGGCCGCGGTGCCTATGTCAACGAGACGCCCATCACGGCCAGCGCCGCCAGCCATGTGCGTGATGGCCTGACCGGCGCGGGCACCTTTCATCCGCGCGGCAAGGAGCATTTCATTCCGTTTCTGGAAAAGCTGCTGTCCGAAGGCGGCATGTTCATCCGCAATGGCTCCGGCGCGCTGATGACGGCTTACGTCGCCGCAGGGCGACTGATCGGTTACTACGAGACCGAACTCAAGAGCTGGGATTGCTTGGCCGGGCTGGTGCTGGTGGCCGAGGCGGGCGGGCTGCGCAACGATTTCTTCCGCAACGATGGGCTGCTCAGGGGTAACCCCTATCTGGTGGCGGCGCCCGGCGTGTATCGACAGCTGGCCGAGCTGATCGGCCCTTCGCTGGATGGCTGAGGCGTTGCGCGTTCGTCAGTCGACCGTGCACTGCCAGACCCGAGTCGGGCAGCCTGTGCTATACCGTTCTGACGCGCTGGGGCCGGCGAAACGGCCCTGTTCATCAGGGGGGAACAATCGGCGGCCCATCAGCCTGAGCCAACCTGCGTGATCTGATGGCTGCCCGCAGAGAAGCGAGGTAACGATCATGACCATGATGCAATGCACCCACCGCGACCACCTCATCACCGCCGAGGTGATGGAATATCCCGGCACTCCGACACCCTGGGCTGGCGGTTGCCGGATTACCGATCCCGCCGGGCACGTGACTCGCCGTATGCCGCTACCGCTCGAGCATGCGTTCATGGATGAGCTGGAAAAGGCCCAGCGACTGTCCATCGCCCATGGCAAGTGGCTGGTCGATCAGCATCTCGATCACGGCCGCGAGCTGTTCCAGAAGGCCGCCTAGCACTGCTCGAAGCGTCTTTTCATGCGTCGGATGTCCATCGTCCGACGCATGCCTTGAGCGCGTCAGATGGGCGTGCAGCATGCGTCACCTGCACACACAATTCTCTTCACAGTTGTCAGCGCACGAATCTGTACCGTTTGCGGCAGGAACGCCGGCGAACCGGCTAAGTTTCGGATAGCAAAGCGAAAAGTGCTGACGGGCAGGACAGCTTCGGCGGCATTTTGCCCGTTGCTTAATAAGTGAAACGGTGGCATAGCTATCACCAAGCCACCGGAAACGGTGGTGCTCATAAGCGGAAGTAAGGACGACTTATGCAAATCCAGGTTCACAGCGATAACCACATCGAAGGCAGTGCCCGTCTGGCTGATTGGGTCAGTGCCAGTGTCGCAAGCAGGCTGGACCGGTTCGACGACGAGCTGACACGCGTCGTCGTGCACCTCAACGACGAAAACGGTGACAAGGCCGGCGCCCATGACAAGCGCTGCCAGATCGAAGCGCGGCCGAAGGGGCTGCAGCCGATCTCCGTCACCCACAAGGCCGAATCGCTGGAGTTGGCGATCGACGGCGCGGTGGACAAGCTGAACAATGCGCTCGCTCACCAGTTTGGCAAGTTGCGTAGCAAGCGCTCCGGAGCCCAGCCGCAGATGATCGATGGCGCGGTGGCCGAGCGTGACGCGCTCTTGGAGGAAGATTTCCTCGCGGACGAGCAGGTCCGCAATTCATAACCGTAAGCAAGGGCCTTCCTCGGAAGGCCCTTCACACATCTAGTGCAGCAATTCCGGCGGAATCCTGCCGCCATTTTCGGCAAGCTTCTTCATCACCGCCCGGTGCAGCCACATGTTCATCTGCGCCGAGTCCGCCATCTCTGCCGGCGGGCAGCCTAGTTCCGTAGCAAGCTCCCGGCGTGCTTCCAGGCTGCTGTCCAGCCCGAGCAACTTCAGCAGATCGACGATCGAGGTGCGCCAGTTCAGCGCTTCCGGGTGTGCCGCCGCCTTGGCTTCCAGTTGTGCCACCACATCCACGCCACTCGTCGTGGCTGATGACTGATTCAAGTCCTGGTGCGGCGCGATAGTCGCGTTGTCGGTGGCGGTAGGCCTTTCTCCTAGCGTGATGCCCTCGGCGCTCGAGCGGGTGGCGTCGGCTGGTGGTGCATCAGCCTTGTTGCGCCTCGTTGGAAGCATCACCCAGGCCGAGCTTGGCCTTGATCGTATCGAAAAGTCCCATGTCCGTTCTCCTGACTGTTGATGTCCATATTCGACAGCAACCCAGGACAGACCATTCGCTCCCGCAGGTCGGGTAATTGTCGGCCTGGCGTGGCCCCTCAGCCGTGCTCCAGCCAGGCGCTGGCTTCGGCTTCCTGGTGCAGGTCGAAGGCCTTGATGGTCAGCCCGGGGATCAGCGCGCCTTCCACCTCGCTGGCCTTGCGCAGCCATTCCTTGCCGGCGACCACCGCGCAGCGATCGAAACGACGTATGAAGCGGAACAAATGCGGAAGCCGTGACAGCTCCACGCCGACGGCGCCGAGCGTAGGCAGGTCGAAGTCGCCGATGCGATAGAGCATGCGGCCATGGCTGATACCTTCGGATTTAAACAGCAGGTCATCCAGCGCAGCGCGCATGGCCTGACTGTCCAATTTGCCGGAGAAGTCGATATCGATGCGGTTTTCGCCTCGGCGCGATACGTGAAACATGCGCAGACCCTCGATTGATCTGTGTTTTATGCGAGTTACCCCGCATACCTGACCATAGACGCTGCGTCGCGACCGGGCCAAAAAAACAGGTGCGCAAGTGCCGTTTTCGTTGATCTGCGTCAGTGCGTGGGGCTGCGTTGCGTGAGCGCCAACAAAGGCGCGCAAAGCCAGCAATGGCGCGGCTTGCAGATAGTTGATAAACGGTATCAAGTTGCCCCTGGCGCCGCCGAGAACAGTGTTAGCTGCGACGCCATTCGACGCTGGCATCGCTTTCTCTCCCTGTAGTGGATACCCCCATGACCAGCACCTTGGCGAACGTCATTCAGTCCCTTTTGCGCGGACTGGGTCTGCGCACCATCAACCATCAGTTCTTCTTCTCCTACAGCCTGATCTTCCTGTGTGCGGCCCTGACTGCCGCTGTGCTGTTCATGTCCGCCAAAGACGCCAGCCAGATCGACATGGCCGGAGCCCAGCGCATGCTCAGCCAGAAGATGATGAAGGAAGCGCTGCTGGCGGCGCAGGGCGTCGGCGACAAGACCGCCGTCGACAAGACCATCCAACGCTTCGAGCAGTCGCATCGGCTGCTGCTCAACGGCGACCGCGCCCAGGGCATCGCACCGGTGGAGCTGACTAGTGCACAACCGCACCTGCAGCGCGTCGATCAGATCTGGCAGCGTTATCGGCCCGCCGTACAGGCACTGGCCGCAGGTCAGAGCGCTGACGTGAACGCCATTGCCACCGACTCAAACGACATCCTTGCCGCTTCCAACGAAGTGGTGCTGCTGATTTCCGCTGAAGCCAACCGCAGCGCGTCGCAGCAGCTCTGGGTCGCCCTGGGTTCGACCCTGTGCATCCTGCTGATGGTCGTGCTGGGACGGGTCGCCGGCATGAACTGGCTGATGCTGCAGATCGACGAGCTGCGGGGGCGTCTGGAGAGGGTCAGCCAGGGCGACTTTTCCGCGCCGCTGCAGGTGCGGCACGCCGATGACGAGATGGGCATGATCACCCTGGCGTACAACCGCCTGCTGGGGCAGGTTGGAGAGATGATCCGCGGTGTGCGTCTGGCCGCTGACGAAGCCGATGGCCAATGCGTGCGCATGGCGGATCTGGCCGGGGACAGCGCGCGCAACGTCGAGGGGCAGCAAGCCGAGATCGATCAGGTCGCCACCGCCATGAACGAAATGCTCGCCACCTCCCAGGAAGTCGCGCGCAGCACGGTCGAGGCCGCCAATGCCGCAGATGTCGCTGAGCAGGAGACCAACTCTGGCAGCGCGGTGATGAATGAGTCGGTCGGCGCCATCCGCACCTTGAGCGGTCATGTCGACAGCCTGTCCGATGTGATGCAGCAGCTGGTGCAGGACAGTCACGAGATCGGCAAGGTGCTGAACGTGATCAGCGGGATCGCCGAGCAGACCAACCTGCTGGCGCTGAATGCGGCCATCGAGGCGGCGCGTGCTGGCGAGCAGGGCCGCGGTTTCGCGGTGGTTGCCGACGAAGTCCGCAGCCTGGCCAGCCGCACGCAGAGCTCGGCCAAGGAGGTCAGCGTGCTGGTCGAGCGCTTGCAGAGCCAGGCCACCCGCGCGGGTACGGCCATGGATGCGTCGCGTCAGAGCAGCTCGGTGACGCTCACCCAGATCGAAGCGGCGCAGCATGCGCTGGGGCAGATCGTCGGCGCGGTGCAGACCATCCGCGGCATGACCAATCAGATCGCTACGGCGGCCGAGGAGCAGTCGCAGGTGGCCGAGGACATGAACCAGTCGCTGACGCGCATCGCTCAGGTCGCCGATCAGGCTGCCGGGGTTACCCACGACACGGCTGCGTCGGGCAATACCATCATGCAGAGCATGAAAGGCCTCAAGGCACTGACCGGGCGTTTCCGTCTCGAGGCGTGATCAGGTCGGCGTGAATCGGGGGAGGGGAATGCTGGCGGAGGGCGCCTGTCCGGCGCTAGGGCATCCCCGCCCATGAGGGGCGGGGACTGGGGGTAATCAGTCCTGACGGCTGGTCACTTCCAGCAGGTGATAGCCGAACTGGGTCTTCACCGGGCCTTGCACCTGATTGAGCGGGGCGCTGAATACGACGGTGTCGAATTCCATGACCATCTGACCCGGGCCGAATGAACCCAGGTCGCCGCCCTGACGGCTGGATGGGCAGCTGGAGTTTTCCTTGGCGACCTCGGCGAAGTCGGCACCGCCTTCGATAGCGGCTTTCAGTTCGTTGCACTTGGCTTCGGTGGAAACCAGGATGTGGCGGGCGGTAGCGCGTGCCATGGGGACTCTCCTCTTCAAATAGGCTGCCGAGGCTACCGCAAACCGGTGGCATTGGCGACCGGACCGCGTGGCATTGAAGGCTTAATGAAGGCCCCCGGCGGCCTTCCTTTCGGGTACTCTCGCGCGCTTTTTCATCGGACCCGGAAAACGCTCCATGCTTGATACCACCCTTGCGCAACTTGAAAACGTCATCAATGATCTGCTGCAACGCAACCAGAACCTGAGCGAGCACTGTGTCTTGCTCGAGCAGCAGCTGCAGCAGGCGCGTGAGGAAAACGACAATCTGCAACTGGCTGCGCTGGAGCAGGAAGACAGGCAGGGCGCTACCCTGGCGCGGCTGCAGGCGCTGGTGGAACGTGCAGCTGGCAGTAGCGCCGCATGACGGCGGATGGCGTTCAGGTGCTCAGGGTATTCGGCCGCGAATACTCGTTCCGCGCGCCGCCCAGCCAGGACGCTCTGCTGCAGGAGGCGGCGGCCTTGCTGCAGCAGCATCTGGCCGACAGCCAGCGGCAGTTTCCCAACGCCACGGGCGACAAGCTACTGGTGCTGACCGCACTGAATCTCTGCGTGCCGCTGCTGCAACAGAACGAGCAGATGCAGGATGTCGAGCAACGCATCGCCGCCAGCGTCGCCCGTATCAATCAGCAGCTCGCGGCGCAGGGCTGAGCGGCTGCCTCAGGCTGCGTCGCTGCTGCGCGTGGTTTCGCTGACCGGGCGCTCTGTCAGGTAACGCTGCAGGCGAGCCTTTTCCGGCTCGCTGAAGGCCAGCCCGAGTTTGGTGCGGCGCCAGAGGATGTCATCCACCTGGGTTGCCCACTCTTCGCGCCGCAGGTAGTCGACTTCCTGCGCATACAGCTGCTGGCCGAGGTCTTCGCCCAGTGCATCGAGCGAGCGCGCTTCGCCCAGCATGCGCCATACCCGATTGCCGTAGAGGGTTGCCCAGCGCTTGGCCAGCGGCAGTTTCAGCCCCTGTACCTTGGCCACCAGCTCTTCGGTGAGTGCATCGGCCGTGCTCATGCCTTCACCGCCAGGCAGTGCCGCTAGCGCCGTCCAGCTTTCACCCATAGCCGGGAAGAACGGCTTGAGCTGCGCCATCGCCGACTCGGCGAGCTTGCGATAGGTGGTCAGCTTGCCGCCAAACACCGAAAGCAGCGGTGCCTGCTTTTCTTCCGCCGCCAACGACAAGGTGTAGTCGCGGGTGACAGCCGACGGGTTATCCGATTCGTCGTCGCATAGCGGCCGGACGCCGGCGAAGGTATGCACGATGTCCCTGGGCTCGAGTTGCTTGCGAAAATGCGTGTTGGCCACGCCCAATACGTAGGCGACCTCTTCCTCGCTGATGCTCACCTTGGCCGGGTCGCCACGGTACTCGCGATCGGTGGTGCCGATCATGGTGTAACGGTCCAGATAGGGGATGGCGAAAACGATGCGCCGATCCTCGTTCTGCATGATGTAGGCCTGCTCACCTTCATACAGCTTGGGCACGATGATGTGGCTGCCCTGGATCAGGCGTATGCCGTAGGGTGAGCGCTGCTGCAGGTTTTCGCCGATGAACTGTGCGACCCAGGGACCGGCCGCATTGACCAGTGCCTTGGCCTTTAGTGAGAAGCGGCTGCCGTTCTCACGCTGCAGCTCGACGTGCCAGATGCCGCCAGCACGCTTGGCGCTCAGGCATTGGGTGCGGGTATGGATATGCGCGCCTTTCTCCCGCGCCGCCATGGCGTTGAGCACTACCAGCCGCGCGTCGTCAACCCAGCAGTCGGAGTATTCGAAGCCGCGGGTGATGGCTGGCTCCAGGGGGCTCTCACTGCCGAAACGCAGGCCCCGCGAAGCTGGCAGCTTCTTGCGCATGCCCAGGTTGTCGTAGAGGAACAGGCCGGCGCGGATCATCCACGCCGGACGCAGGTGAGGACGGTGAGGTAGGACGAAGCGCATCGGCTTGACGATATGCGGCGCCTTGGCCAGCAGCACTTCACGCTCGGCCAGCGCCTCGCGGACGAGGCGGAATTCGTAGTGCTCCAGATAGCGCAGGCCACCGTGAATGAGCTTGCTGCTGGCCGACGACGTATGGCTGGCCAGATCGTCGCGTTCGCAAAGGAACACCGACAGCCCGCGGCCGGCGGCATCGGCAGCGATGCCGACGCCATTGATACCGCCGCCGATCACGGCGACGTCATAAAGCTCGGAGACGGGCTGAGCGGAATGGGGCACGGGCTTCTCCTCGAAAACGAAAGGTCATGTTCGGTTTTGAACATGTTATTCGCAAAAGAATCCGTACGAAAGAAAAAATGTTCGAAAATAGATAAAAAGGAAAATATTCGAACGCTGGGTTTCTGATTGAATGTCGCTGTTTCGACTGTTGTGCTGCTGTTATCCCGATCGCCGTCAGATTTCGCCTGCCCGCAAGGGCTCGAATTCGTTACGAGCGTTCTGTCTTAACTATCGAAGCGGAGTTGTCTGCGAAACGAACTGCCGCCCAACTACTCGGCTATCTCCAGCTGCACCTTGTGGCGGGACAGCAGCTCGGCGAACACCTCGGAAGGTGCCGAGTCGGTGAACAGGCAGTCGATCTGTTCCAGCGAGCCCAGGCGCGTCATGGCGCTGCGGCCGAATTTGCTGGAGTCCGCGGCGAGGAAGACCTTGCGCGCGTTATGGATGATCGCCTGGGAGACGCGCACTTCCTGATAATCGAAGTCGAGCAGGGTGCCGTCCTCGTCGATACCGCTGATGCCGATCAGGGCGAAATCGACCTTGAACTGGCTGATGAAATCGGCGGTGGCCTGGCCCACCACGCCGCCGTCGCTGCGTACGTTGCCGCCGGCGATCAGCACATCGAAGTCTTCCTTGGTGCTGAGAATGCTCGCCACGTGCAGATCATTGGTGATGATCTTCAGGTCACGGTGGTTGAGCAGGGCGCGGGCGATCGCCTCGGTGGTGGTGCCGATATTGATGAACAGCGAAGCCTGGTCGGGGATGCGCGCGGCCATGGCGGCGGCGATACGCAGTTTCTCGTCGCGCATCTGGTGCGCGCGCTGGCTGTAGGCGGTGTTCTGCACGCTGGAATCGTAGGCCGCGCCGCCGTGGTAGCGCCGGAGCAGGCCGGCGTCGCCGAGCTGGTTGATGTCGCGGCGGATGGTTTGCGGCGTGACGGCGAAGTGCCGTGCCAGCTCGTCGATGCTCACGTAGCCGCGCTCGCGCACGAGTTCCAGAATGTTCTGCTGTCGGGGCGCCAGGCTCATGAGGCTTCCTTGTTCGCTGTTGTGCGGGAAGCATGCCGTAGTCTGGCGTTCGATTAAAGCGCCGGCTGTTCGAATTCGCACATGCCAGGCCTGTCTCCGAACGCCTCCAGAGGCAGGCCTGTTGTCCGTCGGATCAGTCCTCGGCCCAGTTGCGCGTACGGTCGACCGCCTTCTGCCAGCCGCGATAGAGCGCTTCGCGCTGTTCGCTTCCGCACGCCGGTTCGAACACCCGCTCGATGCTGCTCTTGCTGCGCAACTCGTCGAGATCGCTCCAGAAACCGGTCGCCAGCCCGGCCAGGTAGGCCGCTCCGAGGGCGGTGGTTTCCTTCATCTGCGGGCGTTCGACCTGGGTGCCGAGCAGGTCGGCCTGGAACTGCATGAGGAAGTTGTTGGCCACTGCGCCGCCGTCCACGCGCAGGGCGCGCAGGCGCTCGCCGGCATCCTGCTGCATGGCATCGAGCACGTCGCGGGTCTGGTAAGCGATGGATTCCAATGCTGCTCGGATCAGGTGATCAACCTTGACCCCGCGGGTCAGGCCAAACAGTGCGCCACGGGCACGCGGGTCCCAATAGGGCGCGCCAAGGCCGGTGAACGCCGGCACCAGGTAAATGCCGTTGCTGTTCGGCACCTTGGTGGCGAAGTATTCCGAATCCAGCGACTCGTTGAGCACCTTCAGCTCGTCACGCAGCCACTGCACGGTGGAGCCACCATTGAAGATGGCGCCTTCCAGTGCGTAGTTCACTTCGCCACGCGGTCCGCAGGCGATGGTCGTCAGCAGGCCATGTTCGGATTGCACCGCCTTGGTGCCGGTGTTCATCAGCAGGAAGCAGCCGGTGCCGTAGGTGTTCTTGGCCTGGCCCGGCTCGACGCACATCTGGCCGAACAGCGCGGCCTGCTGGTCGCCGGCGATACCGGCGATGGGAATGCCGGTGCTCTGCCCGGAGCCGATGTAGGCGTGGCCGTAGATCTCCGACGACGAGCGCACCTCTGGCAGCATTTCGCGGGGGATATCCAGCGCTTCGAGCATCACTGGGTCCCAGTCCAGCTTGTGGATGTCGAAGAGCATGGTGCGCGAGGCGTTGGTGTAGTCGGTGACGTGGGCCTTGCCCTGGGTCATCTTCCAGATCAGCCAGCAGTCGACGGTGCCGAACAGGAGCTCGCCACGGCGGGCGCGCTCGCGGCTGCCCTCGACGTGATCGAGAATCCACTTGATCTTTGTGCCGGAGAAGTAGGGGTCGATCACCAGTCCGGTGGTCTGGCGGATGTGATCGTTCATCCCGTCGCGCTTGAGCTGGTCGCAGATCGGCGTGCTCTGGCGGCTCTGCCAAACGATGGCGTTATAGATCGGCCGGCCAGTGATCTTGTCCCAGACGATGGCGGTCTCGCGCTGGTTGGTGATGCCGATCGCCGCCACCTGCTCGTTGGTGATGCCGGCCTGGGCCAGGGCTTCGACGAACACGCCGCTCTGGGTCGCCCAGATCTCCATGGGATCGTGCTCGACCCAGCTCGGTTGCGGGTAGATCTGCGCGAATTCGCGCTGGGCGATGGTCACCACGTTGGCGTTGCGGTCCAGCACGATGGCGCGGGAACTGGTGGTGCCCTGGTCGAGGGCGACGACGAATTGCTTGTTCTGATTGCTCATGGCGACGTTTCCTTAGCGAACTTTGCTGATGTCGGGCTGGGCTGCGCGCATTTCGGCAGAGGCCTTTTCCTTGGGTTCTGGTACATCGCAGGCGGCCGAGCCAACCCCTGGCAGGTGCCGGCAGATAAGTGCCTTGTAGCCTGCGGCGCCGAGGCAGGCGCCGAGAATCGGGGCGAAGATCGGGACGAGGAAATACGGGATGTCTCGCCCACCGGTGAAGGCCACGTCACCCCAGCCGGCAAAGAAGGTCATCAGTTTAGGCCCAAAATCCCGAGCGGGATTCATCGCAAAGCCGGTCAGCGGTCCCATTGCGCCGCCGATCACGGCGATCAGCAGGCCGATCAGCAGGGGAGCCAGCGGGCCGCTTGGCAAGCCGTTGCCGTCGTCGGTGATGGCCATGATCATCCCCAGCAGGATGGCAGTGATGACCACCTCCACCAGAAACGCCTGGCCGAAGGACAGCGAGGCGTGCGGGTAGGTGGAGAAGATCGACGCGAGTTCGAGGCTCTCGACACTGCCGCGAACCATCTGCTGGGCCTGTTCGAAATCGAAAAACAGGCTGCTGTACAGCCCGTAGACCAATGCTGCGGAACAGAAGGCGCCGGCCACCTGCGCCAGGATGTAGGCCGGAACGCGGTGCCGCTCGAAGGTACCGAACAGCCACAGGGCGATAGTGACGGCCGGGTTCAGATGGGCACCGGAGACGCCGGCGGCCAGGTACACCGCCATCGAAACGCCGATGCCCCAGATGATGCTGATTTCCCACAGCCCCAGGTCGGCACCGCCGAGCTTGAGCGCTGCGACGCAGCCAGTACCGAAGAAGATAAGCAGGGCAGTGCCGAGAAATTCGGCGATGCATTGTCCCTTGAGCGTCGGGACGATGGGCGTACTCATGCGCGGAGCCTCGTTCGTTTGTTTTTGTTTTATTCCGAGCACTGCGTTGGTTCGGAATTGTTCGGAAACGAAAACTTAGAGGCAAAGAATGCAGCTGTCAAAGTAAAAATTCGAACATTTTACGGGCGAGCTGCGGGAACAAATGAGGGTGCTTGCTGTCGCCGCGGTCCCGAGTCTTCGCCGTGACCGATGAAGCCTTGCCGACCTGGATGGCGTTGGAAACCGTCGGTGTCTTAGCGCCGACGCCGCCAGAGACGCCAGCCGAGCAGCAGATCGTCGGCCATTGGCACCAGCGCCAGTGCCAACAGCAAGGCGGCCAGCGGCACCGTGGCAAGAAAGCCGAAATGCTTGAAGCCGACGGCGCCGCTCAAGCCGCCAACGAAGAAGCTCATCACCATCAGCAGGTTGGTGCGCAGGCGCTGTCGATTGGCCCGAACTGGGGGCAGGTCGTCGTCATGCTTGCGGTTGAAGTAAATCAGCCGCCCGAGCTCGATGCCGATGTCGGTCACCATGCCGGTGATATGGGTGGTGCGCACCTCGGCGTTGGAAAGCTTGGTGATGATCGCGTTCTGCAGGCCCATGATGAAGCACAGCAGCACCACGGTCAGCGGCACGAAGAAACCCGGAACCGTCATCAGCCGTGCGCCGAGGATGCCGAACAGCAGCAACAGCGAGGCTTCCAGCGCCAGCGGCAGGGCGTACTGGCTGTGCAGGCGGCGGCGCCGCGAGAAGTTGATCATCAGCGTCGAGCAGATGGCGCCAAGGACGAACGAGAGCAGGGCGCCGAAGCCAGCCAGCGCCAGATCGATGGCCCCGAGGGCGAGGTTGTCGGCCATGGCCGACACGATACCGGTCATGTGCGAGGTGTACTGCTGGACGGCGATGAACCCGCCGGCATTGGCGGCTCCGGCGACGAAGGCGAGGCACAGGCCGAGCTGACGATTGCCATGGGCGGACCGACGACGGTCGGTCAGGCGGCGGGCATAGTTGATCGGCATGGCAGGCTCGCGCTCGGCAGCAAAGCGGCGATTATAAAGCGCCCGATCGGGTGGGATGGTCGCCGGCGACCATGCTCAGCGTCGCCGTCCCGCTTTGCGCCCGCCACCACGTCTTGCAGCCCGCGGCTTGCGCTGGCGCGACAGTTCGCGGGTGATGGCGTCGTTGAGCAGCTGGCGGGCGTCTTCACCATCCTCGTGTTCGGGGAAGTGCTCGGGCAGGCTGCGGGCCAGATGCAGGTAGGTTTCCACCACATGCAGGGTGCTTTCCAGGCTGGCCAGGTCGCTGCCGAGCAGCAGCTTGGGCATCGGGATGGCGTGGCCTTCGGCGACCCGTTTGATC
The DNA here is from genome assembly GCF_002929225.1 of Stutzerimonas kunmingensis. Lineage (GTDB taxonomy): Bacteria > Pseudomonadota > Gammaproteobacteria > Pseudomonadales > Pseudomonadaceae > Stutzerimonas. The sequence goes on from NZ_PISM01000014.1 coordinate 710,073, forward strand.
CAGCGCTGTGCATGCTGGCTGGCCGGGCTGTCGAAGCCGCCGCGAATCGGCGTGCAGGCGAAGGTCCAGCGCAGCCACAGCGGAATCTTCGGATCGTCGATCAGCTCGATCCACTCGGCCAGTTCGTCCGGCAGTACCGATATGAACGCCTCGCCGTAGTTGATGTTGCGGTTGAAGGTCAGCCAGGACCGCAGCAGGCTCGGCTCGCCCATCAGTTCGGAAATGGCGGACAGGTGATCGATGGACGGGCGCACCTGGAACTGATTCAGGTCCACCGGCGCATCCGGGCTGTTGAACAGGCGGCGGATGGACTTGAGCGTCTGCGGGTCGAGTGCGGTGATCTCGCCGCTGTCGTGGTGACCGAAGCGCCCGGCGCGGCCGCCGATCTGCTTGACCTCCTGCACCTTGAGCTGGCGATTCTGGATGCCGTCGAATTTCTCATCGGTATAGAAACACAGCGTGTGCGCTGGCAGGTTGAGGCCCATGCCCACCGCGTCGGTGGCGACCATGATGTCCGCCTCGCCTTCGCGGAAGCGCCGCGCCTGCTCGCGACGCACCTCGGGTGAGAGCGCACCGTAGACCACCGAGACGCTTTTGCTGGCACTCTCGAGCATGCCCTTGAGCTCCAGCACCAGCTTGCGGCTGAACGCCACCAGCAGCGAGCCGGGCTCCAGGCGCTCCAGCGTGGTGGCGTGCCTGGCCACCTCCACTGGCGACAGGCGCTTGGTGCGCTGCACCTGCAGCTGGTCCTCGCAGAGTTCGCAGAGCGTGCGCAGCGATGGCTCGATCAGCGCCGGGCCGGTCATCATCAGCTTCGGCGTATGGGCGCTGACCAGCGCATCGACCCAGGCCCAGCCACGTTGCGGGTCGGCCATCATCTGTACTTCGTCGACCACCACCACATCCCAGTGCTGGTGGCGGAAGCGGGCAAACTCCTCCACGGTGCAGCAGAAGTGTGTGGCGCCTTCGCGGATGATTTCTTCCTCGCCGGTGACCAGCGAGCAGGGCACGCCCATGGATTCGATACGCTCCTGATTTTCCAGCGCCATCAGGCGCAGCGGCGACAGGTAGATGCCATGCTCGGCGGCGGCCATCGCCTCGATGGATCGATGCGTCTTGCCGCTGTTGGTCGGGCCGAGCAGGGCGATCCAGCGCCGCGTCAGGCGCCGGGCCGGGTAGAGCTTGTGGTAGTGGACGAAGCGCGGGTTGTTCTCCAGCAGCACGGCGAACGCCATCTTCTCCTCATGCTCGCGGCGGGCGGCGCGAATCGCCTTGCGCATGCGGCCGGGTTCGAGGGTGAGGAGTTCGGTAAGTCGCTTGTGACCGAGCAGCTGCAGGTCGAAATCGCCGGCCAGCTCGAGCATGCGTTCGAAAGTGGCCTGCAGCTCGTCGCGATCCTGGCGCTTCCACGCCTCGACTTCCGCCACGCTGAGCAGGTGATCCTGACCGGCCGGGATACGGCGCTGCAGTTCGACCACGAGACTGCCGTGTTGCAACGGCACCAGGTAGCGCAGCTCGTGGCGGATCTCGTTGAGCGTGGCGACGGCGTGCGGCAGAAATTCATCGACCCGTGGCAGTTCTGGGCGGATGCGCGCCAGACACCGCTGCCGCTCGTCCTCGTCCATTTCGGCGAAGGGCCGTTCGAGCACCTGCAGCCGATTGCGCACATAGCGCTGCACGGCCTGTTTCAGGTTGTCGGCGAAATCGTCGCGCCGCGGGCTATCGTCCAGACGCAGCGCCCAGTCCGGCTCCAGCAGATGGACCGGCGAGCCCAGGCTGAAGGTCTTCTCGCTGCCGAACACATCCACGCTGCAGTGGATCTCGCCGAGGTCACGGCTGACGACCCGATCGAGCAACTCGTCTGCAGCAGGTGCCGCCAGCAGTTCATCCACCGCCTGCCCATGCAGCCCCAACCAGAACGCTTTGGCCGCGCGAGCCAATCCGACGATGGGATAGCCGACGTACGGGGTGAACCACTTTTCCTGGTGATGCTTCTTCGCGGTGAATTCCGGATATCGCGCCGTTGCCCAGTCGAGGAAGCGCGCCAGACGTTCGAGCCTGATGGATTTGAACTGCTTGCCCCCGGTCTTGGCCATGATCGACACCTTTGCTGATCAGTCTTCTTTGTACGACTCGCGTTGCGCTCGTTTGCTCGCCAGACTGTGCGCCTTGGTCGACGATACGTACAAATCAAACCCCTCGCTTTACGGCATCGCCATCGTCACGGCGATCGTCCCCCAGCTGCAGCTTCAGGCTGCGCACTTCTTCAGTCAGGCATTCCACCTGTACCAGTAGTCGCTGCAGGGTTTCGCGGTCGGCCAGCTGGTCACGGTTGTCTTCCTCGTTCCGGTCGGCGACGAACAGCGAACCGATGTAGGCCGCGAAGCTGCCGAACAGACCGACTCCGGACACCATCAGCAGCACTGCGACGATACGGCCCAGGGTGGTGACCGGATAGAAGTCGCCGTAGCCGACCGTGGTCACGGTGACGAACGCCCACCACAGCGCCTCTTCCGGCGTGTTGATCGAGCTTTCTGGGTTCGGCGCTTCCACCAGCAGCATGGTCAGCGCGCCAAACGCTACCAGCAGCATGGTTGCCGTGGCGGCGGAGGCGACGATGCCTTCGGCGCGGTTGCGGAACAGGATGCGCCAGATCAGCCGCAGCGACTTGATCGCCCGCAGCACCCGCAGAATCTGGAAAGCCCGAAACAGCTTGGCTGCCTGCAACCCGCCCGCCGGTACGCTGGCCAGCAAGTCGATCCAGCCCCAGCGCATGAAGCGCAGCTTGTCGTCGGCTTCCTGCAGGCGCATCCAGAAATCGATGAAGAAAAAGAAGCACACGATGTTGTCCAGATACCCGAGCAAAGTCGATACGTCGTCGGGTAAGTCGAACACCAGATCGGCCACCAGCGCACCGATCACGTAGACCGATAGCAGCAGGATGAAGATCTGAAAGGGTGTGATGGCGCGCTGCTTCATGAGTCAACCGGGTTCGTGGGGCAGGTGGGCGCGAGTTTAAAGCACACCGCGGTAATCGGGCCGGAACGATGGGCAGGAATGTTGGGGATGGAAGTGCGCAAGATGATTGGTATCGGCTGTGCCGGCTGGAGCTTGCCGCGCGAGGCGTGGCCGGCATTCGCTGAGCAAGGTACGCACCTGCAGCGCTACAGCGGAGAGCTATCGGTGGTCGAGATCAACAGCTCGTTCTACCGACCGCATCGTCCGGCCACCTATCGCAAGTGGGCGGCGAGCGTGCCGGAGGACTTCCGCTTTTGCGTGAAGATGCCCAGGCAGATCAGCCATGAGCTGCGCTTGCGCGAGTGTGACGAGGCGCTCGAGCGCTTTCTCGACGAATCGACCGAGCTGGCTGAAAAGCTCGGCTGCCTGTTGCTGCAATTGCCGCCATCGCTGACCTTCGATCCTTCAACGGCGGAAGACTTCTTCGCTGCCATGCGCGCACGCTACGACGGTGCGCTGGTACTCGAACCGCGGCATGCGAGCTGGCTGGACGCCGGTGAGCTGCTCGAGCGTTGGCGTATCGCACGGGTGGCGGCCGATCCTTCGCCAATTGCAGGAGGAGAGCAGGCGGGCGGCTGGTCGGGCATGCGCTACTACCGACTGCACGGGTCGCCACGCATCTACCATTCTGCGTACTCGGCCGAATGGCTGGAGCGGCTGGCTGGTAAGTTGCGGACTTGTGCTCGGTCCGACGTGCCGTGCTGGTGCATCTTCGACAATACCGCCAGCGGCGCTGCGGTGAGCAATGCGCTGGCACTGCAGGCGCTGGTGGCAGACGAAACCGCCTGGTCGCCCTAGCGCGGGATGATGCGTACGCGACCCGCGGTGTTGTCGCGCCGAGCAGCCTTTTCGTTTTCCGCGCGGCCGGGAATCGAGCCGAAATCCGCACCGCGATCCGGTGTCGAGCTGCCGTCCAGTTCGCGCTCGTCGACGCTGATCGAGGTGGCGTCCGGGTAGCCGGTGGTCAGCGTCTCGGTGCTGGCGGTAACCGGGGTGGCATCGTCGTCGCCCCACTTGGCGCTGCGCTCGTCGATATCGATGGCGCCGTTGCGCTCCATGACACGCTCGACTGCGGAAACCCGGCTGTCGTCCTCCAGCGTTACGGTGACGATGGTCGATCCGCGGCGAGCCGCTTCGGGGTAACGACCGGCATGCTGGCTCGATCCGTCGCCGAAGACCTTGTGAAAGAAACTGCCGATCTTGTCGGCCACTGTTGCGTCTTCACCCGGCTCTTCGCCGACCACCTCCACACGGCTGCTGTCGACGGTGTCGCTGTTGAAGGATGCCGATATCTGGATGTCGTCGCTGGACACCCCCTCGCTCACGAGTTGGGCTTTCACTTTCTCTGCTTCGGCATAGCGGTCGAAAGCGGCAATTAGAATCTGGGTCATGACTTCACCTTTCATATGCAGCGAGGCTGCGGTGGCGGGCGTCTGGACCGATAGCGGTCAACGCATGGGTAGATCGTTGGGCGCGGCGAGCCGCACGATGGTTCCGTGCGGACTCATTACCCGATGCTTCGCTTAGGGCTGGCCCCCGACTCGACCCCGGCGCGGCTTCCGGCCGCTGGCTAGCCGTTGACCACCTTGCCGCCATTGATATGAATGGTCTGGCCACTGACATAGGACGAGTCCTCGCAGGCCAGATAGACATAAGCCGGACCCAGTTCGGAAGGCTGGCCGCAGCGGCCCATGGGCATCTGGCTGCCGAAGTCTTCGAGCATCTGCGGGTCGTGCTTGCCGAGCGACGGTGGCTGCAGCGGCGTCCAGATCGGGCCTGGCGCGATCTGGTTGACGCGGATCTCGCGCTCGATCAACTGCTGTGACAGCGCGCGGGTGAACCCGTCGATCGCGCCCTTGGTCGAGGTGTAGTCGACCAGCAGCGGGTGACCGATAAAGGAGTTGATAGAGGTGGTGTTGATGATCGAGGCGCCGGCCTGCAGATGGGGCAGGGCGGCACGGGTGAGATAGAAGTAGCCGTGGATGTTGGTGGCGAAGGTCTTCTCCCACTGCTCGTCGGTGATGTCCTCGAGGCGGGTCTGCACCTCCTGGCGGCCGGCATTGTTGACCAGCACGTCCAGCCGGCCGAAGGCCTTCACGGTTTGTTCGACGGCATCGTTGCAGTGGCGGCTGTCGCGGATGTCGCCAGCGATCAACAGGCAGCGCTGGCCTTCGGCCTCCACCATCCGCTTGGCGTTTTCGGCGTCCTCGTGTTCGTCGAGATACATGATCGCGACGTCCGCACCTTCACGGGCGAAGTGCACCGCTGCCGCGCGACCGATGCCGCTGTCGCCGCCACTGATCAGCGCGACCTTTCCGGCCAGCTTGCCACTGCCCTTGTAGCTGTCGCGGATGAACTCGGCCTGCGGGTGCATTTCGGTTTCGCGACCGGGTAGGCGGTCCTGCTGCTGAGCGGGAATTTTCGGGTAAGCCATACGTACTCCAGTCCTGAAATGGGTTCTGTAGGTACGGCTGGCGCTCGCCTGGAAAGTTTCGCCAGGATGCCGAACGGAAGTCAGGCAGCGGCAGAGCGCAGTGACGAACCACCGGCAGCGCCGACGCCTTTGCGGCCGCTCGTCGTGGCGCACGTTTGCGACCTGACATCAGCGGATGGCGGGCGTAGAATCCGCGCCGCTTCGACTGTCCCGTCCCTCACTCCATCCGCTCCCGCTGCCTTCCTGCTCGCTTCGCGCGTGCGGGCCGCGTGTGTCATGGCATTCGGGCAGGAACCGTCGCCCTTACACCCTCATTCGTCGCGCTTTGCTTCGACTGAATCGATACCAGACCCACTTCTCCATGAACGAATTGCAAAGCTCCCCGGCCGGGAGCTGGCTCAGCGTGATCGCACTGGCGCTGGCCGCCTTCATCTTCAACACCACCGAGTTCGTCCCTGTGGCGCTGCTAAGTGACATCGGCCGCTCGTTCGACATGCCGCCATCCCAGGTCGGGCTGATGCTGACCATCTACGCCTGGGTGGTTGCTTTGATGTCACTGCCGATGATGCTGCTGACGCGCAATTTCGAGCGGCGCACACTGCTCGTCTTGGTCTTCGTGGTGTTCATCGGCAGCCATCTGGTTTCGAGCGTGGCATCGAGCTACGGCATGCTGATGCTCAGCCGGATTGGCATCGCCCTGGCGCACGCGGTGTTCTGGTCGATCACCGCATCGCTGGCGGTGCGTGTCGCGCCCGCAGGCAAGCAGGCGCAAGCCCTGGGCCTGCTGGCGACCGGCAGTGCGCTGGCGATGGTGCTGGGCATCCCGCTGGGGCGAGTGGTGGGCGAGGCACTGGACTGGCGCACCACCTTCCTGGCCATCGGCGTGATCGCCGCGCTGGTGCTGGTCGTCCTGGCGCGGGCGCTGCCATCGCTGCCGAGCCAGAATTCCGGTTCGTTGCGCAGCCTGCCGGTGCTGTTCAAACGCCCTGCGCTGTTGACCGCCTATGTGCTGACCGCGTTGGTCATCACCGCGCAATTCACCGCCTACACTTACATCGAGCCCTTTGCGCAAACCGTCGCGCACCTGAGCGGCGACATGACCACCGTCCTGCTGTTGCTCTTCGGCGGTGCCGGTCTGCTAGGTTCGTTGCTGTTCAGCCGATACAGCGCGCGCTATCCGAGGGGCTTTCTGATCGCGGCGATCGCGGTCATGGCGATCTGTCTGCTGCTCTTGCTGCCGGCTTCGCGCGAGAGTTCGCTGCTCGGTGCGGTGGTGGTGATCTGGGGTATCGCCGGGATGTGCTTCGGCCTGGCCGTGCAATCGAAGGTACTGAACCTGGCTTCGGACGCGACCGACGTTGCCATGGCCATGTTCTCCGGCATCTACAACGTCGGAATCGGCGGCGGCGCCTTGCTCGGCAGCCTCGTTGTCAGCCATCTGGGGTTGCGTGAGATCGGCGTCGCCGCCGGCTTGCTCGCGGTCGCCGGCCTGTTGCTTTGCAGCCTTGCGACCTATCGCTTAGCCAGGCCTGCCAGCGGCACGGCGGTGTAGCTGGGCTACGTGTGATCCGCTGCCGGGCTTGGTTGTTGCGGTGGGATCGGCTTCCGCAGAGTTAGCTTGAAAAGCTGTGGCTATTCATGCGTAGCGGTGCTTTCGAAAGATGGCTGCGGTGTGCTGTGGGCGGCCTGGGTGCGTGCGATATCCAATGCCGCACGCTCCAGGCAGCGGCCGATTACCCGGTCACGATGCTGGTTGCTGCGGATGCCATCTAACAGGGCTAGAACCACATATGTAACCGTGGCTAACGCCAGCACGAATACGATTCCTTTTCCGGCGATCCAGGTATCGGTCAGCTTGATGACGTCCGTCGACAGACTGACGATCGCCGAAACCAGCATGACGATGACGAGATTCTGGGAGACCCAGCGTTCCTGAGATGGCGGGCCGGCGATCTCGGCGATGCGCGCCAACTCCTGAATGTCCGCTGCGTTGAGCCCGCGCTCTACAAGGGTATTTCGGAACAGGGCGTAGCGCAGCAGTTCTTCGCGGCGTAGAAAACCGTAGCGGTTCAGCGTTTCACGGGCATAGATATCCCGGTAGTACCACGCGCAATAGCGCTCCCGGGCCAGCAGCATGCCAAACAGAGCAAGCAGTGCGCCGGCCATGGCAGCCAACCCCTGCAAAGGTGACTGGCTATTGAGCAAGGTCCCAACCAGCAATATGCCGACAGCGAGCGTCAGCGCCCAGGAAGGCCAGACCATGCGCAGCCCGCCATGCGTGAAGCTCGCCGTGAACACGCCGGGTTGGCATTGTCGATAGAGCGAGCGGATCTCTGCCCATGTCGCAAGTACAGTCACGGCAGCGCCTCCCCGGATGTATGGACGTCAGGCGTGCGGCTTGTTGCGGATTGTCTTCATCAGATCGTCCGGCGTGATGTGTCCGACCACGCTGCTGCCGCTGCCCGGCAACGGCAGGTCGAGGATATGGCCCTTCATCTTGCCCACCACGTGCATCTCGCAGGGCTTGCAGTCGAAGGTCAGGGTCAGCACTTCATCGCCGTGCACCAGCTGCATCGGCGCGACCTTGGTGCGCACCCCGGTTACGCCCTTGGCCTGCTTCGGGCAGAGGTTGAAGGAGAAGCGCAGGCAGTGCTTGGTGATCATCACCGGCACCTCGCCGGTTTCCTCGTGGGCCTCGTAGGCCGCATCGATCAGCTGCACGCCGTAACGGTGATAGAAGGCGCGGGCCTTCTCGTTGTAGACGTTGGCGAGGAACGACAGGTGCGACTCCGGGTAGACCGGCGGCGGCACGCTGACCGGCTTGCGCCCACCGCGCGGACGGATGGCTTCGCGCGCTTCGCCCAGCGCCTCGATGGCTTCGCGGCGCAGCGCCTTGAGTTGCGAGTTGGGGATGAAGAAGGCCTGCGGTGCATCCACTTCGACTTCTTCGGCGTGGTAGATGGTGGTGCCCAGCTGGCTCAGCAGATCGGCGATCTGGCCGGGCACCTGCTCGGGCTTCTTCGCTTCGCCGAACGGGCCGGCCAGCGACACGCTGGCATAGGCGCCTTCCTCGCTGGTGACGTGCAGCTCCAGCTCATCGGCGCGCAATTTTGCCAGCCAACGTACGCCGATGCGGCGCTCGGCGGAGGTCTTGAGCAGCGCGTTCTGCCAGTTGTGGTCCAGGTTGCGGTTGAGTGGATGGTTCGGGCGCACCTGACGCATGGCGGCGGGCATTTCGTTGGGTTCGACGCGGTACTCGTAGCGCGACTGACCGTCCTCCTGGAACTGCTTCAGCGGCTCGACCACGCTGGCGCGGAAACCCACCACCTCGCGCTTGATCAGCACGTTGAGGCCGTCACCGTTGGACAGCGGCTCGCGGGTCTGCACAGTCAGATCATGCTTGTCGACCTTGAGTACTTCGCCGACGGCGAGGCCGGTGAAGGTCGGCGAATCGAAGGCGCCGATGTCGATCTTGCGGTCGGTAACGAAGTAGTCGGTGCTGCCGCGGTGGAAGGTCTTGTCCGGGTCCGGCACGAAGAAGTGATCGGTGCGGCCGCTGGAGGCGCGGGCCAGGTCAGGGCGTTCGGCGAGGATGCCGTCCAGGCGCTGGCGGTAGTAAGCGGTGATGTTCTTCACGTAGCTCACATCCTTGTAGCGCCCCTCGATCTTGAACGAACGCACGCCGGCGTCGACCAGGACGCTAAGGTTGGCGCTCTGGTTGTTGTCCTTCATCGACAGCAGATGCTTTTCGAAGGCCACCACGCGGCCCTGATCGTCCTTCAGCGTGTAGGGCAGGCGGCAGGCCTGGGAGCAGTCGCCGCGATTGGCGCTGCGCCCGGTCTGCGCGTGGCTGATATTGCACTGGCCGGAAAAGGCGACGCACAGCGCGCCATGGATGAAGAACTCCAGCGTCGAATCCACTTCATCGTAAATCGTGCGGATTTCCTGCAGGTTCAACTCGCGGGCGAGGACCAACTGCGAGAAACCGGCCTTGTCGAGGAACTTGGCCCGTTCCAGCGTGCGGATGTCGGTCTGGGTGCTGGCATGAATCTCGATGGGCGGAATATCCAGCTCCATGATGCCCATGTCCTGCACGATCAACGCATCGACGCCGATCTCGTACAGCTGGTGGATCAGCGTGCGCGCGGTTTCCAGCTCGTCGTCGTGCAGGATGGTGTTGATGGTGACGAACACCCGCGCATGAAACAGGTGGGCGAATTTCACCAGCTCGGCAATGTCCGCCACGCTGTTCTCGGCGTTGTGCCGCGCACCGAAGCTCGGGCCGCCGATATACACCGCATCGGCGCCATGCAGGATGGCTTCACGGGCAATGCTTGCATCCCGGGCGGGGGCGAGCAGTTCGAGATGGTGCTTGGGCAGGGACATGGCGCGGACCGGATTTGAATCGAAAGTCGCGCATTGTAATGGCTTGCGGCCGGTTTGGGACTGGCCGCCGGGCGAGTTGGGGCGTGATGGCCGGTTAGCCGGAAGGGTGTCGAGGTGAGGTTTACCCCACCCCGACGGCTCGGATCCGCGCGCCAGCTTGGTGTTGCGCAGGCTTGCGCTGGTGCCATGGCAGTCTTTGACCGCCCGGCAGCAGCGCAACGAGCCCCGGACGGCTACCGGGCTGGTTCTACAGCGTCAATACGACCTGATGTTGCCCTCCATCCAGCGCAAGTCGTACGTATCCGTTCATGCAATCGAGCGGGCCTTCATCCAGCCGCGCGTGCTGGATGCCGCGGTTGGCCTGGCCTGGGTTTTCCACGCGGATGGCGTAGCGCGTTTCGCCCAGGGTGATGGTGGCTTCGAACGCCGGCCAGTGGCTGCTGATGCACGGATCGACGATCAGCCATTCACCTTCGCGGCGGATGCCGAGGATGCCTTCGACGCCGGCGCGATACATCCAGCCGGCAGCGCCGGTGTACCAGGTCCAGCCGCCGCGGCCGTTGTGCGGTGCGACGCCATAGACGTCCGCCGCGACCACGTAGGGTTCGACCTTGTAGCGCTGGCTTTCTTTCGGTGTCAGCGCGTGATTGATCGGGTTCAGCAGCTTGAACATCCCACACGCTGCATCGCCATCACCGAGCTTGGCAAAGGCGAGCATGGCCCACATCGCAGCGTGGCTGTATTGACCGCCGTTCTCGCGTAGGCCCGCCGGATATCCCTTGATGTAGCCGGGCTCCTTCGGCGTCTTGTCGAATGGCGGGGTGAACAGCAGGGCCAGACCGTCATGCTCGCGGATCAGGTGGTGCTGCACGGAAGCCATGGCCTGTTTCGCGCGGGCGGGGTCCGCTGCGCCGGACAACACCGCCCAGGACTGAGCAATGGAGTCGATGCGGCACTCGTCGCTGTCTTTGGAGCCCAGCCAGGTGCCGTCGTCGAAGGTTGCGCGGCGGTACCACTCGCCATCCCAGGCCTTTTCTTCCAGCGAATCAGCAAGTGCCAGGGCGTGTTCGCGCCAGCGTTCGGCGCGCTGGGCGCCAGCCATGCTGCCTCGCTGCTCAGCCAGCGGCGCGAAGAGTTCGATGGTGCGCAGCAGCAGCCAGCCGAGCCACACGCTCTCGCCCTTGCCATCTTCTCCGACGCGGTTCATGCCGTCGTTCCAGTCACCACCGCCGATCAGCGGCAGGCCGAGTTCGCCGGTCAGCTCCAGGCACTGATCGAGTCCGCGGGCGCAGTGTTCGAACAGTGAGGCAGCCTCGTCCGCGATCATCGGCTGGAAGAAGGCATCGTGCTCGCCGGGCTTGAGCAACGGTCCTTCGAGAAAGCTCACCGGCTCTTCGAGAATCGCTGCGTCGCCGGAAACCTGAATGTAGGTCGCGGTGGCGAACGCCAGCCAGACACGGTCGTCGGAGATGCGCGTGCGCACGCCCTGGCCGGAGTGCGGCAGCCACCAGTGCTGCACGTCGCCTTCGGGGAACTGGCGACTGGCCGCGCGCAGGATGTGGCTGCGGGTGGCCTCGGGCTGGGAAAAGGTCAGTGCCATGCCGTCCTGCAGCTGATCGCGAAAGCCATAGGCGCCGCTGGCCTGGTAGAAGGCCGAGCGCGCCCAGATGCGGCAGGCGAGGGTCTGATACAGCAGCCAGCCGTTGAGCATGATGTCCATCGCCCGGTCCGGCGTTTTCACCTGCACCGAGCCAAGGGCGCGGTCCCAGTGCTCCGTGACTTCGCGCAGCACTGCATCGAGATCGGCCTGGCGATAGCGCTCGACCAGCGCGCGCGCCTCATCGGCCGAGGCACATTGACCGAGGAAGGCGACAATCTCGATGCTCTCTCCGGGCGCCAGCTCGACGCCGCACTGCAACGCCGCGCAAGGGTCCATGCCTGCGCCGACGCTGGCGGATAACGGTTTGCCAGTAAGCAGCGCCGCCGGCGTGGCGGGGCCGCTGTTGCGGCCAAGGAATTCACTGCGATCAGCCGTCCAGGCCGTTTGTCGTCCACCCAGATCGGCGAATGAAATACGCCCGGGAAAGGCGCTGCTCCAGGGGTTGTGCGCCAGCAACAGGCCGCTGCTGGCGTCGCGCTGGGTGACGATGAAAGGCCCGGAGGTGCCGCGGGCGGTGCCGAGCACCCATTCGCTATAACTGGTGACCGACAGTCGGCGAGGCTTGGATGACAGGTTGCGCAGCGTCAGTCGGGAAATCTTGATCGGGTCGCCAAGGGCGACGTATTGCAGCAGATCCAGCGCAATGCCTTCGGCCTGGTGCTCGAAGCGGCTGTAGCCGTGGCCGTGCCGCGCCACATAGAGGCCGTCATCGCGAATCGGTTGGGCGGTTGGGCTGAACAGCGCGCCGCTGCGTTCGTCGCGTACATAGAAGGCTTCGCCGCAGGGATCGGTGACCGGGTCGTTGGACCAGGGCGTGAGCTGATTTTCCCGGCTGTTTTCCGCCCAGGTATAGCCGCTGCCCTGCGCCGAGACCTGAAAGCCAAAGCGCGGGTTGGCGATCACGTTGATCCACGGCGCTGGTGTCGTGCTGCCCGACTCCAGCAGTGTCACGTATTCGCGGCCGTCCTTGTCGAAACCGCCGAGGCCGTTGAAGAACTCCAGCCCTTGCGCCAGTTCGCTGCCGGTAGGGCCCGGTGCCGCAACGACCGGCCGCGAGGGCGGGGTAGCGAAATGCGCTGCCACGGCGTCGCCCAGGAGCAATGTGTTGGCCAGCTGCTTGTCGATCGGCCCGCGGCGGGCTATCAGTGCTACGCGAGCGACGCTGCGCAGCAGGGCGCGTGCCTCGCCGCTCAACAGGTCGGCGCGCAGCATGTACACCGATCCCTGGGCAAGCTCGGCGCCGAAGCGCGGACGCGACTGGCTGCTGCGCACCGCGGTTTCGATGGCGATCTGCAGATCCTGCAGATAGGAACTGGCGTGCTCGTTGAGAATCACCAGGTCCACCGCCAGGCGCTTCATCCGCCAGTACTCATGGGCGCGGAGTAACTGGCGGACCTGGGCGATGTCCTGGATATCGTCGATGCGCAGCAGCACGATCGGCAGATCGCCCGAAATCGCGTGCGGCCACAGGCCGGATTGAGCGCCGGCACCCTGGATGATCGCAGCCGACGGCGCGCGGAATTTCGGATCGGCATAGAGAATGGGCGCGGCCAGGCGCTGGAAGTCGGCGGCTTCGGCCGGTTTGATGTCGAGATGGCGCAGCTGCACCTGCGCTTGCGTCCAGGCCAGGGTCTTGGCGCGGTCGTAGGCGCTGCGGTCGTGGTGCTTCTCGATCAGGCTCAGCAGCTCGTCACGCGAGTCGGCGACCAGGGTCCAGAACGCCACGCGGGCGACCTTGCCCGGCGCCACCCTGATCCGGTACTTGAGCGAGAAGATCGGGTCGAGCACGGTGCCGACGCTGTTCGACAGCGGCTGGCCTTCGGCGACCACCGCGGCAGCGGCCACGCTCGGTCGCTGGCCGATGAAGCGGGCACGATCGGTCTCATACTGCGGGTCGGATAGGATTTCGCCTTCTACCACGGCGAAGTGCGCGGCCCAGATCGGCTGCTCGCCCTCGCTGCGCAGGCGGCGGGTGGCGGTCAAGGCGCCGAACTCGGGCAGGTATTCGGTCACCACGAACAGCTTGGCGAACGCCTGATGCGCGTTGTCGGTGGCGGGGGTGGTCAGCACCACTTCGCTGTAGGACGTCAGTTCGATGTCCCGCGCCTCGCGACCGCTGTTGGCGAGCGAGACGCGGCGCACTTCACTGTCGTCCTCTCCGGATACCAGCACGTCCATCGTGGTGGTCAGGTCCAGATCGTGACGAATGAACTCGGCATGATCCTCGCCGAATATCACCTCGTGACTGAGCGCATCGCTGCCCAGCGGCTGTCCGCCTGCGGGCCAGACCCTGCCGTCCTCGGTATCGCGCAGGAAGACGAAGGAGCCGTAGTCGTCCCGGCTGACGTCCTCGCGCCAGCGCGTGATCGCGAGGTCGCGCCAGCGGCTGTAGCCGGCACCGGCTGCGGTGAGCATCACGGCGTAGCGGCCGTTGCTGAGCAGATGGGTAACCGGCGCGCCGCTCGCGGCTGAGCCTTTCAGGCGGCGCAGTGATTGCGGATCACCGCCGCCCTCGACGGCACGAATCTTCACTTCTTCGGCACGCGGGTGGGCGATCGCGACATCGCGCGGCATGCGTTCCTGCAGCAGCAGTTCGCAGGCCTGGATCATCGGCTCGCGATGGAAGCGTGCGCGCATCTGGCCGTCTTGCAAGGTATTGGCGATGGCGACGATGGTCATGCCCTGATGGTGCGCCATGTAGTTGCGCACGATGACGAACGCCTGGCCATCCGGCAGGCGTGTCGGGGTGAAGTCCAGCGCTTCGAAGAAGCCGTAGCGCCCGAGCGCACCCATCTCCGTCATGCGCCGGAAGTTCGCCTGCGCACCGGTTGCGTCGACCATGGTCGCGAGCCCGGTGGCGTAGGGGGCTATGACCAGGTTTTCTGCCAGCCCCCGCTTGAGGCCCAGGCCCGGCACGCCGAAGTTGGAGTACTGGTAGGTGAACTCCATATCGCGGGCGTTATAGGCCGATTCCGAAACGCCCCAGGGCGCGTGGTGGTCATTGCCGTATTCCTGCTGGCGCTGCACGACCAGTCGATTGGTCTGCTCCAGCAGGCTGCCCGCCGGGGCACGCATGACCAGTGACGGCATCAGGTATTCGAACATCGAGCCCGACCAGGAAATCAGCGCGGATGCATTACCCAGCGGTGTCGCCGTGCGGCCCAGGCGGAACCAGTGCCGCGTGGTGACATCGCCCTTGGCAATGGCGAACAGGCTGGCCAGGCGTGCTTCGGAGGCCAGCAGGTCGTAGCAGCTGGGGTCCAGGCTGTTGTCGGCCAGCCCGTAGCCGATCGACAGGAGCTTGCGCTCGGGGTCGAGCAGAAAGGCGAAGTCCATATCCAGCGCCATCTGCCGCGCGTTGGCGGCGACACCGCGCAGGCGTGCCTGCATTGCAGCCAGCGACTCGGCGGATTGCTGGCGATCACGGCCGTGTTCGGCCAGCGCCTGGCACAGGGCGTTGATCCAGAAGTGAAGCGCCTGGGCATCTTCGTCATCCGTAGCGGATGGGCAGATTTCCTGGGCGACGCGAGCGGCTTTCTCGGCCAATTGCCGAAGTGTTGCCGAACGGGTGTCGAGGGCTTGCGTGTCGCCTATTTGCGTGGCGATCTCATCGAGCACGCCGAATAACGGCTGGCCGCGCTCGCCATTGGCTGCCGGCAGCGCGGCGATGGCCTGACGCGCCAGGATCAGGTTGTCGTGCAGGCCCTGACGGGCATGCGGCGCCTGGGGCTGGTCGAGCCATTCTTCGCAGGCATTGGCGAGGGCGATCAGGTGGCCGGCGAGATTGCCGCTGTCCACGGCCGAGACATAGGCGGGTTCCAGCGCGCGCATGTCCTCGGTGGCGTACCAGTTGAAGAAGTGGCCGCGGTGTCGCTGCAGCCGGCTCATGCTGTCCAGCGTCGTTTCCATTCGCTCGAGCGTCTGCAGCGTGCCGGCCCAGCCGAAATCACGTGCGGCAACGGTGGAGAGCAGATACAGCCCCATGTTGGTGGGCGAGGTTCGGCGTGCGACTACAGGCTTCGGGTCTTCCTGGAAATTGTCCGGCGGCAGCATGTTGTCGGCGACGGTGACGAAGGTTTCGAAGAAGCGCCAGGTGCGCCGTGCAATCAGGCGCAGCTCCTGGGCATCGGCATCAGCCAGCTTCTGACTGGGGGCGACGCGTGGTGAGCGGCTGGCCCACAGCGCGAGCGCCGGAGCACCCAGCCAGAGCAGGGCGAACGGCAGCACCAGCGGCCATGACGCCGGTGCGACCAGCAGCGCCAGCAGTGCAACGCCGACACCGAGCACGGTGCCGCCGGCCATGCCGCGGTAGAACCCGCTCAGTTTCAGCCGCGGACTGATGGCCGATTGCGCGGCGGTGGTCCATTCCAGCAGGTGGCTGCGAGTCGCATAGAGCCGTGAGAGGGTGCGGATGATGGCATCGCTCATGCGCCAGGCCTGGTCCGGCAGAAACGCCAGGTTCAACAAGGTTTGCGAGGCGGCCATGCGCAGGTCGCCGAGCAGCCGGTGCAGATGGCTTTGCGCACTGACGCCACTGCGAGACGGCAGCAGCGTGAAGCACAGTGGCAGGAAACCGGGAATCGCCAGCGCTCCGAGCACCAGCAAGATGCCGATCAGAGCAGCCGGCAGCGACAGCATCCAGCACAGGGCCAGTGCCAGCAGACTCAGCGGTGCCAGCAGCGAGCGGCGCAGGTTGTCGAGCATCTTGAAGCGCCCGATGATGGGCAATGCCTGGGGGCCGCGGCGCGCGCCGAAGATCCACGGCAGCAGCTGCCAGTCGCCGCGGGTCCAGCGGTGCTGGCGCTTGCCCGATACGTCGTAGCGCGAGGGAAACTCTTCCACCACCTCGACGTCGGTCGCCAGTCCCGCGCGGGCAAACACACCCTCGAACAGATCGTGGCTGAGCATGCTGTTTTCCGGAACTCGTCCGGCCAGCGCTGCCTCGAAGGCGTCAATGTCGTAGATGCCTTTGCCGGTGTAAGAGCCTTCGCCAAACAGATCCTGATAGACGTCGGATACGGCGGCGGCATAGGGGTCCATGCCGCCGGGGCTGGAGAACACCCGTTGATAGAAGGAGCCTTCGCGGCCCACGGGCAGCGACGGCGTGACACGCGGCTGAAGAATCGCGTAGCCATTGATCACCCGCTGTTCGGGTACGCTGAATCGCGGCCGATTCAGCGGGTGCGCCATCTTGCCGATCAGGCGCATGGCGGCATCACGCGGCAGGCGCGTGTCCGCGTCCAGGGTGATCACGTAACGCACATCCGCGGGAATCCGCTGCGTACAGCCGGCCAGGGGCATGTAACTGGTATCGGTCGCGCCACGTAACAGCTGGTTCAGCTCATGCAGTTTGCCGCGCTTGCGCTCCCAGCCCATCCAGCAGCCTTCGCTGGGGTTGTACTGCCGGCGCCGATGCAGAATCAGAAAACGGCTGCCGCCGGGCGCCGGGCCGTAGCGCTGGTTGAGTCGCGCGATGGCATCGACCGCGACCTCCAGCAGCCGGGCGTCGCTGTCGAGAGTTTCCTGGTCGGCGTCCAGGCCATCGGTGAGCAGGGCGAAGGTGAGGTCGCCCCCGGCGCCGGCCAGGTGATGCACTTCGATTCGCTCGATCTGTTCCAGCAGGTCCGCTTCATTGGTCAGCAGCGTCGGCACCGCGACCAGGGTGCGCATCGACTGCGGCACACCGGCGGTGAGGTCCAGGCCCGGCAGCGTGCTGGCACCGAAACGCCAGGTGACCACGCGGTTGACCAGCGCCGAGGCCAGGTCCGTGATCGGCAGAAAGGCGACCAGAGCCAGCAGCGCGAGCCAGCCCGCGCCCACGCCAGCGCCGCCCATGGCCTGCAGCCCGAGGGACAGCAGCAGGGTGGTAACCAGGAGGATGGCGCCAACATAGCCGACGATGCCCAGCTGCACGTGAAAACGGCTCAGGCGCAGCCCCAGTGGTGGGCGGAAGCCGAGGCTGCGTTCGAGACCGAGACGGCCTTCGCCAATCAGGTGGTAGCCGGGGTCGGCCACGCGCTCGTCGTCGGCGATGTCACGGCTAGGTGCGGCGTTGGCGGCGTTGGCGGCGTCCAGCGCGGCGCCGGCTATCTCCAGTTCGCTGGCGCTGGAACCGCGTGCCAGTTGCTCGATGGCACTGCGATAGAGGTTGCGTGTCGGGAAGTCCATGGCGGCAAAGGCACTGCCGCCGCGCAGCCGCTCATCCACCAGGCTGACGTCTTCGAACAGCTCGGTCCAGTCGATATCGGAGATCAACCGCATGCTGGTGATGACGTTACGCACGCTGACGTTGGAGGCGCCCTGACGCTGCTGCGAGTGCTGTACCACCTGTTCGATGGAGGTGTCCTGGCGGCCCAGCTGTTCTTCCAGCCAGCCCAGTGACGGCGTGGTGCGCGGGTCCTGGTCGCGCAAGCGCTTGGCCAGTTCCGCGGCGAAGACCTCGGACAACGGCGCCGTGCCACGCGCGGCAATTTCATCGTCCAGCGCCTTTTCCGGCGAGCTGGCCGAGAGCAGCCGGTTGGCCATCTCGTCGGCGGCCATTCGGGTTGCCCGGCCATCGGTGATCTGATCGCTCAGACGACGCAGGTTCTCGATCAGGACGATGCGCAGGGTAATGGCCACGGCCCACAGCTCGCCGATCGTCAGCGGCTGGACCTGCTGGTAGGCATTGATGAAACGGCGCAGGGTCTCGGGATCGAAATGACTGTCGGTATGGGCCACGAACGCCCAGGCCAGGCCGAAGATGCGGGGATAGCCCACAAAAGGCCCGTCAGCCAGCTTGGGCAGTTGGCGGTAGAAGCCTGGCGGCAGGTCGTCGCGAATCTCGCGGATCTGCGCCTCGACCAGGTGGTAGTTGTCCAGCAGCCACTCTGCGGCGGGTACCACGCTGCGACCACTTTCCAGCTCGGCGGCGCTGGCGCGGTAAGCCGCCAGCAGCACCGTCGCGTTGTCGTTCAAGCGCGCGTGCAGCGGCAGCACAGCCCGAGGGCGAGGGGTGACCGGCTGGGCGGCGGCCAGGCTCCGGGCGTGATGCTCGAGCCGCTCCGGGCCGAACAACTCGTCGCGAACGGGAGCGAGATCGCTCCAGACGGGCGAACGCTGATGGCGCCCGAGGATGTGACGGAAAACTGAGGTCATGAGCGCCTGTCCGACTAGCGGAGATAGGGGAACAGGCGTTAGTGCGCCGGCTCCTGTCGGGAGGAACCACGGCGGCAAGCTTTCGGAACAACGGGAAACCGATTGCCGGTTTCTGCCAAATCGCCGTACGGCCTCGTGCATGCACCAGACCGCGTGGCGGTATGGCAGAGGCTTCAAGAATCGGCGCCATGAAAGCGGAGGGCCCTTCGGCCACTCCGTTTGCAGGAAGAATGCTGTCGCAGCAATTGCTCCACGATACAGCATAGGCACTTTTATTGTCGGTGCTTCGCCGCCTGGCCCTCAGGCGCGATCGGCATGCCGGCTCTGGCGAATCAAGGGGGCGAGACCGGTTTGGGCGAGGCTTGTGTTGCCCCTGTCAGAGGCCACCCAGCAGGTCGTGCGCATCGAGCAGACGCCAGGCGATTTCCGGCTGTTTCTCCAGCCCGCGGCGTACGGCGGCGGCGATGGCGGGGCGGGTCTTGCGGCAGAGGCCGGGCTGTTCGGCAAACTCGATGGCGATGCCGCGCATGCTGCGCACCTCGTTGTGGCCGGGGGCGACGGTCATGCGGATGCCGAGCTGGTCGAGCATGCGTTTCTGCACGCGCTCAAGATCGTCCAGGCTCTGCACGTTTTCCAGACGTTCGAGCAGGCGGCGTTCCTCGTGACGGGTCAGCATGAGAATGCGCACGTCGGCGCCGGCTGTTTCCAGCAGCTCGTCACGCCGACAGGTGCAGGTGCCGGGCGGGCAGGATGGGCGAAGCGGCGGCAGGCTATTCATGGCTCTCGATCATAGCCAAGCCGGCGCAATGCGCACAGCCAGTGGCGTTGTGCCTGCGCGGAGATGACAAGCGTGGCAGCGTCGCGCACCATGGCGCTTCATTTCTGCGCCGGGTGCGCCTCGTTCCGTCAGGGATTTAGCTGGAGAACTGTCATGCGTGTTCTGTCATCCGTCCTGCTGATCGCAACCTTGTGCGTTGCTGGCGCTGCTGTGGCCGAGGAGGCCCGCCTGGTCGAGGCGATCAATGCCTACCGTGGTGAAGTGCAGCGCTGTGGCGACAAGGCGAGCGAAGAGCTGCCGCCGCTTACCGCCGACTCGCGCCTGAATCTGCCGGTCGATAGTGCGGGTGATTTGCAGCAGGCGCTGTCCCGCGCGGGCTATCCGATGGTAACCGTGCAGGCGATTACGCTGTCCGGCCCGCGGGATGCCCAGGCCGCGATGCAGGCGCTGCGCGAGAGCTTCTGTCGGGTGATCCTCGATCCGCAGTTCGCCGATATCGGTGTGAGCCGCAATGACCGTGACTGGCGCATCGTTGTGGCGCGGCCGTTGCTCGATGGTCGTCTGGGTGACTGGCAGGCCGAAGGGCAGAAGCTGCTGGAGCAGATCAACACGGCCCGCGCCTCCGCCCGCCGTTGCGGTAAGCAGGACTTCGCCGCAGCCGGGCCGCTCAGCTGGAACGAGACGCTGGGCAGTACCGCCGAAGCCCACAGCCGGGCCATGGCCAATGGCAACTTCTTCAGTCATCTGAGCGAGGACGGCCGCACCCCAGGCGACCGCGCCGAGCTGGCGGGTTACGCCGGCAGGCAGGTCGGCGAAAACATCGCCGCGGCGCTGCCGACTACCCGCAAAGTGCTGGACGGCTGGCTGGCCAGCCCCGGCCATTGCGCCAATCTGATGAATCCGCAGTTCAGCGAGCTTGGCGCGGCCTACGCGGTCGATCCGCAGAGCGACGCGGCCATCTACTGGACGGCGATGTTCGGCGCGCCTTGAACAGTCGTTCAGCGACCGCCCCCGCAAAGCCGGCGTTGGCTGGATTGTTGAGCGATCCGGCCGAGCGCGCTGTCAGACAGACCTGTTCCCATCAGCAGGGTTGCCCTTGAGCGATATCCCTACCCCCGAGCAACTACCTGCCGTGCTGGCGGGCCCGCTGCTGCGGCGTACCGAGCCTGGCCTTCTGACGTTCTGGCTGGTTGGCTCGCGGCCGCTCGAGCTGTCGCTGATTCTCGAAAGCCCGGCGGTCGGACTGCAACAATCTGTGTCGCTCGGCGAGCTGAGCTGCCAGCGCCTGCCCATCGGCAGACACGCGGTGGTACACCTGATTCATCTGGTGCCGGACGCACCGCTACCCACCGATTGCCTGATCGAGTACGACCTGCGCATCCACGATGGTGCAGTGGAGCAGGGCATCGCCGGCTGGGCGCCGCACCTGCTCTACGACGGCGCGACGCGGCCGAGCTTCGTCATCAAGTCGAGGCTCGATCGCGTGCTGCATGGTTCCTGCCGCAAGCCGCACCACGCCGCGACAGATGGTCTGCTGTGTGTCGACGAACGGCTGAGTGACGCGCTGGACAGTCCGGCCGAGCGCCCGGCCGTGCTGCTGATGACGGGCGATCAGGTCTATGCCGATGATGTCGCCGGGCCGATGCTGGTGGCGATCCACGCATTGGTGCGCCGGCTGGGGCTTTATGGCGAACAGCTCGAAGGTGCGGTGGTGAACAATAGCGATGAGCTGGTGACCCATCCGGCCAGCTATTACCGTCGCGAGCAGCTGTTGCCCGCATTCAAGTCTAACGAGGCGTTGCGCGAGCGCTTCTTCGGTGGCGTGGAAAAGCCGGTGTTCACCACCGCCAACGGGCAGAACCATCTGATCAGCCTGGGCGAGGTCATGGCGATGTACCTGCTCGTCTGGTCGCCGACACCCTGGTCGCTGATCGCCCCGCAGATGCCCGCGCTGGAGCCAGCCGAGGCCGAGCGTTACCGGAGTGAAGAGGCCTGCCTGCAAGGTTTTATCGCGGGACTGCCGAAGGTGGCCCGCGCCCTGGCTCATATGCCGTCGCTGATGATCTTCGATGACCACGACATCACCGACGACTGGAATCTCTCCGCGCGCTGGGAAGAGACTGCCTACGGCCATCCGCTGTCGCGGCGCATCATTGGCAACGCGCTGCTCGCCTATCTGCTGTGTCAGGCCTGGGGCAACGATCCGACGCGTTTCGCCGAGTTGCTGCTGCCGGTGCGTGAGCTGCTGGCGACGGCGAGCGATGGCTGGCTGGATTGCGCGGCGCAGGATCAGCTGATCGATACGCTGTTCAGGCTCGACGGCTGGGGCTACGAGCTGCCCACCGATCCGCCGCTGGTGGTGCTGGACACGCGCACCCGGCGCTGGCGCAGCGAGCGCAACCTCAGTCGCCCGTCAGGCCTGATGGATTGGGAAGCGCTGAGCGAATTCCAGCAGAACATTCTCGACAAGCCGTCGGTGCTGATCGTCTCGCCGGCACCGATGTTCGGCGTCAAGCTGATCGAGGCGGTGCAGCGCGTGTTCAGCTGGGCCGGCCAGCCGTTGCTGGTCGATGCGGAGAACTGGATGGCCCATCGCGGCGCCGCCCACGTGATGATGAACATCTTTCGCCACACGCGAACGCCGGGAAACTATGTGGTGCTGTCCGGCGACGTGCATTACTCCTTCGTCTACGAAGTGCACATTCGCGGTCGCGATACGGCGCCCCAGCTGTGGCAGATCACCAGCAGCGGCGTGAAGAACGAGTTTCCGCGGCGCCTGCTGGACTGGTTCGATCGCCTCAACCGCTGGCTCTACGCGCCCTGGTCGCCACTGAACTGGCTGACCAAGCGCCGCCGGCTGGAAGTCGTGCCGCGCGTGCCTGACCGCAGCAACGCCGGCGAACGGCTATGGAACGGCTCGGGTATCGGCCTGCTGCTGCTCGACGAGCAGGGCAGGCCGCGTGAGATCTACCAGTTGAATGCCGATGGCACGGCACCAGTGGCTTTTCTTGCCGAGCGCGCTCGCCGTCGTGGCGAGGCGTAGCCGCGTGCCCCGCGGGATCACGCGCGTCGCTCCACATCGCTGACCGCCATCCGTTCGGATCGCAACTCCTCCAGGGCATGGCGGGTGATCTGTACCGCCGCGCTGATAGAGAGCAACGCCATGATCGTCGCCACGATCAGGTCGGGCCAGCCGGCACCGGTGCCGAACACCCCCAGCGCGGCCAGCATCACCGCCAGGTTGCCGAGCGCATCGTTGCGGCTGCATAGCCAGACGCTGCGCATGTTGCTGTCGCCTTCGCGGTAGGCGTAGAGCATGGCGGCCACCGCGATATTGGCCAGCAGCGCGATCACGCCGACGACGCCCATGGTCGAGGCATGCGGCACGCTGCCATCGACGAAATTGCCAATCGCGACCACCAGGATGAACACGCCAAACAGGCCCATGGTCAGCGCCTTGGCCAGCGACGCCCGCGCCCGCATCACCACGCCCAGGCCCAGCACGAACAGGCTGACGCCGTAGTTGGCCGCATCGCCGAAGAAATCCAGCGAGTCCGCCAGCAGCGATACCGACCCCGAGCGCACGCCTGCGCCGATCTCGACGCCGAACATCGCCAGGTTGATCAGCAGCGCAATCCAGAGAATGCGCCGATAGCGTCCGCGTGCCGCCGCGGTGGCGCAGCCGCCGCTGCAACAATTTCCCGCCATGACATCGCCTCCAGTTGTCGATGGCGCTACGCTAAACCCTGTAGCCACTACAGGGTCAAGCGATGCCACTTACCATCGGCAAACTCAGCAAGGCCACGGCAGTGAACGTGGAGACCATCCGCTATTACGAGCGCATCGGGCTGCTTGCGGCACCGTCGCGCACCGAATCCGGCTATCGCACTTTCAGCGAGCAGGACGCCGCGCGGCTGCGTTTCATCAAGCGTGGGCGGGAGCTGGGGTTTTCCCTCGACGAGATCCGCACCATGGTCGAGCTGGCCGACCAGCCCGAGCATGCCTGCACCGATGTCGATCGCCTGGTGCAGACGCATCTGGTCGAAGTGCGCCAGCGCATCGCCGATCTGCAGCGGCTCGAAGCGGAGCTGCAGCGCCTGGCGGGCTGCAGCGAATCGTCGGTCCGCGAGTGCCGCATCATCGAAACCCTGACGGGAGTGCGTCGGCCGTAGGTCCGCGGTTGCGCGACTCGGTGCGCACGCACCGCACATCGAGATGTCCAGCGCTGACGAAACGCACGGTCTGCCTTCGGGTTCCAAGGCAATGTCACCAAAGCCCATTGTTGCCAGAGGACAGCTGCCATGATCGATCCAGACGACCCGCTCAAGGACGGCCTGACCCCGCCGGATTACGACGAGTACGGCGATGTGCCGGACTCGGGCGAAAGCGATTCAGGCACCGATTCGAACGACCAGCCGGAAGCCGATCAGAGCCCGCTCGGATAGACGCCGGCACCGGCGGGACGTCATGCAAAGGCTGCATCGCTGGACAATTCGAGCCGCCCGGCCTAAAAAGGCGCGCTGCGCCCGGAGGCGCAGGCGCCAACCGGTAGCAGCGTCCAGAAGCAGGTGAATCGTGAGAAAGAAAAAGCCCGTAGACCCCGTCCGCCAAGCCCAGAAGAACCGCGCCCATCGCATCGGCTGGCTGATTGCCCTGGCTGGCATCGTGGTGGGTTTCGCGCTGGTGATGATGAAATCGGCATAGCCAGTACGTGCCGGCGGTTTCCGTAGCGGCTCACGACGCTGCTGAAAAGCACAGTGCTCTTACAATAACGCCCCGTGTGCAGCAGACAGCCCGCGGCTGTCCGCGCGGGCTGCCGGCACCGAATCATCACGAGAGGAATACCATGCCGACCTACGACTACCGCTGCGAAGCCAATGGTCAGGTTTATGAAGTTCGCCATGCCATGGCGCTACGGCCGAAAACCTGGGGCGAACTGCGCGCGGCCGGCGCGCTGGCCGAAGATTCGAACATTCCGGACGACGCGCCGGTGACCAAACTGATGACGGCTGCCGGGGTGGTCAACAGCCGCGTATTGAAGAATCCGGAAGCGCCGGCATGTGCCCGCGGCGGCTGTGCCGGCAACTGCCGCTGAGTTCAGCCGCGGACATGGATGCGGCGTCGCTAGGGCGGCAAACGGCGAAGCCTTTTCCACGCGGTTTCCCGGGTTGTTTGGTTAGTAACGCATCTCCAGCGTGACCCGGGTCGGTTCGCCGGCGGGCACCTCGAATGCGCTGTCCTCGAAGGACGGTGGGCCCATCACCTTGGGATTGTTCGACAGCCCGTAGCCTTCCGTTGGGATCATGCCGAAGCGGCGGTCCAGCTCGCCGTTGCCGTTCTCGTCATGGTAGGCCAGCACCGCGTAGCGTCCGGGCGGCAGGTCCTTGAACACCAGGGTCACGGCGCCTTGCTCGGCCTTGGCCTTCTGCGCGGCGAACGCCTGGTCGTCCTTGCGGAAGGTTTTCGCGCTGGAATATACCGCTACGGCCACCTGGCCCTTGTCGTGTTGCAGGCCGTCGAGGGTGACCTGCAGTTCCTCGGCATAGGCCGAGGGGACCAAGAGTGCGAGGGCAGCGCCCAGAATCGGAAGTGCTTTCATGCTGTGCTCTTGAAGTCGAGATGCGGAAATCGCCGGATTCACACGTGGCCGGCGACGCTTGGAGTCGATCGCCGCCATCTTCAGCGAACAAGCGAAGCGTTGTCCACGTGCGGCGTGTAGCGCATCCATCGTTCGATCAGAACTGCGGCCCGGAGCGGGTGTTGTTGCCCTTGGCCAGGCGGTCGTAGAGCACCACGTTCACCGTCGCGGCGAGGTTCATGCAGCCGTTGGTGGGGATGTACACCACGTCCTCGCACCAGTCGCGGATTTCCTTGCTCAGCGAGCCGTCCTCGGCACCGAAGATGTACAGCGCGCGGTCCGGGTGCGTGTACTCGGGGAGCGAGCGGGCGCCTTCGACCAGCTCCACCGCAACCGGCACGCAGCCGAGCGGGAGAATCTTGCGCAGGTCGTCGATGTTGATCAGCGGAATGTCCTGATGGACCTTCTTGGTGTCGGTGACGAAGTCCTTGGCGCGGTCGTAGCGGGTGCCGGTGTAGAACACCGAAGCGGCGCCATAGCAGCCTGCGGCACGCATGATCGCCCCCACGTTGGACGGCGATTTCGGGTTGCTCAGGCCGATGCAGGCATAGCGTTTGTTGCTCACGGAAGGGGACTCGCGCGGAAAACGCGCGAGTATACGGGACGGTTTGGTCGGCAAAGGGTTTTTAGCTGCGCGACCGGGTCAGGGAATGAGCTTGCTCGCCTGCAGCCTAGCGAAGACATCGAAGAACGCCTCGTCGCTGGCCTGGTAATCCAGAAAGCCGAGCTTGCGACTCTTCGACATATCCGTCACCACCTCGATCGGGCGGCCCAGATCGGCATCGGTGTGCCACGGCGAGATGAGCTTGCCGATGTCCGCCTCGGCGAGACCGAACTGCTTCGCCATGTCGCTCCAGATTGCCGCGTCGCCCGCCATCTGCTGCTCCAATGGGGCCGGACCATCGAACGGCGCGGCGTCGATGCCGAACCACTCGGCAATGCGCGACCACATCCATTTCCAGCGAAACACATCGCCATTGACGACGTTGAAGGCCTGGTTGGCGGCTGCCGGCGTGCTGGCGGCCCAGCGCAGGTGCCGGGCGAGCTGAGCGGCGTCGGTCATGTCGGTCAGGCTGTTCCACTGCACGTCCGAGCCCGGAAAGCGGAAAGGCCGCCCTGTATGGCGGCAGATGGAGGCGTACACGGCCAGCGTGGTGGCCATGTTCATGGCGTTGCCGACCGCGACGCCGGTGATGGTGTGCGGGCGATGCACGCTCCAGCTGAAGCCATCGCGCTCCGCCGCGGCGAACACCTCATCTTCCTGGGCGTAATAGAAGTTCTCGACATCCAGCCGCCCCTGTTCCTCGCGGAACGGCGTCTGCGGCAGCGCACCCTTGCCGTAGGCTTCGAACGGGCCGAGGTAGTGCTTGAGGCCGGTGACCAGGGCGACATGGCGCAGCGTACCAGCCGGCCGGACGGCTTCGAGCAGGTTGCGTACCATCTGCGCGTTGACGCGGATATTCTCCGCCTCGCTGGCCTGGCGCGCCCAGGTGGTGAGAAAGACGTGAGTGGGTGAAACGCCGGCCAGCGCCGAGGCGAGCGCCTTGGGGTCCAGCAGGTCGGCGCTGATCGGCGTGACACCCACCTCGGTATTCGGCCGGCGAGCCAGTCCCGCCACGTTCCAGCCTTCATCGGCCAGCAGGCGCGACAGCGCGCTGCCGACAATGCCGCTCGCGCCGACCACCAGTGCTTGATTTGTCATGTGCAGACCCCCACAAAGCGAAACAGGCCTGCACCTTACCCACTCGAAAATGCCGATCCAAGTCGGCACCAAATGGTGACCATCCCCCATGCAACCGGGCTCTGACGAAGAACAATGGCGCGAAGACTGCGCACCAAGACGCGTGCTCGAGCTCTTCTCCACCAAGTGGACCAGCATGATTCTGCACACGCTGCATGCCCGGCACGATGGCACCGCACGCAGCGGCGCGTTGCATCGGAGTCTGCCTGGCATCTCCAAGAAAATGCTGATCCAGACGCTTCGCGAACTGGAGCAAAGCGGCCTGATCGAGCGCCACACGCTTGATTCGGTGCCGCCGGCGGTGAGCTATGCGCTCTCGCCGCTGGGCCAGCTGATGGTTGAACCCATCGAACTGATCTACGACTGGGCAAGGCAGAACTCCGGCGCGCTGGATCAGCTGCAGCCCAGAAGCACGTCGCGCAGGCGGGGCTAGATCGCGTTGACGATCTGCTCGCGCAGCCATTGATGGGCCGGGTCGCGATGGGCGCGTTCATGCCAGAGCATGGCCATTTCGTAGCCTGGAATCTCCAGCGGCGCCTCGACGACCTGCAGTGCAGCGCCTTCAACCAGCCTTTCGGGCAGCATGGCCACCAGGTCGGTGCTTTCCAGTACCGAGCGCAGGAACAGGAAATGCGGCACCGACAGCACCACGCGCCGTTGCAGGCCATGCGTGGCCAGGGCATCGTCGGTGGCACCGTGAAAGCCGCCGCCATCCGGCGAGACGATCACCTGATCCAGTGCGCAGAACTGCTCTAGCGTTGGCCGTCGCCGCAGGCGCGGATGCCCGGCACGGCCGGCCAGTACGTAGCGCTCGGTGAACAGAACGCGGCGGCGCAGGCTGGATGGCGATCCGTCGACGGTGTGCAAGGCGAGGTCGATATCACCCTGTTCAGCCTGGCGGGCGATGCGCGAAGGCTGCATCTCGACCACGGCGATGCGGGTGCCCGGTGCCGCGGACCGCAGGCCTGCCAGAGCGGGTAGCACAATGGCCGACTCGCCATAGTCGCTGGCTGCGATGCGCCAGACGTTCTGCGCGGCGCCAGGGTCGAACGGGCTGGCTGGGGCGACGGCTTGCTCCAGCGCCTCCAGCGCCAGGCGCAGGGGCTCGCGCAACGCTTCAGCCCGTGCAGTCGGGCGCATGCCTCGCGGCCCGGGTATCAGCAGAGGATCATCGAAAATGTCCCGCAGCTTGGCCAGGTGCACGCTCACCGAGGGCTGGGAAAAATTCAGGCGCTCTGCGGCGCGGGTGACATTGTGCTCAGCCAGCAACACGTCCAGGGTCACCAGCAGATTCAGATCAAGACGTCTGAGATTATTCACGGCAATACCTGGCATGTGGGTTATTCATTTCAAACATACCTGGGCAAGCGACATTCTGCAGCCGTCCCGCTACGGAGGTTTCCCATGAATGTTCTGCTTGTTTATGCCCATCCCGAACCGCGCTCGTTGAATGGCGCGCTGAAGGAATTTGCCGTCCATCGTCTGCAGGTGGCTGGCCATCAGGTCCAGGTTTCCGACTTGTATGCCATGGGCTGGAAGGCCGTGATCGATGCCGGCGACAGCCTGGATCGCGACCCCGAAGCGCGTTTCGATGCTTCCGAGGATTCCCGACGCGCGTTCGCCAGTGGCCGGCAGAGTTCTGACATTGCGGCTGAGCAGGACAAGCTGCGCTGGGCGGATGCGCTGATCCTGCAGTTCCCTCTCTGGTGGTTTTCGATGCCGGCGATCCTCAAGGGCTGGGTCGACCGGGTATATGCCTACGGTTTCGCCTATGGCGTCGGAGAGCACTCGGATGCGCGCTGGGGCGATCGCTACGGCGAGGGCTCGATGGTCGGCAAACGGGCGATGCTGATCGTGACTACCGGCGGCTGGGAATCACACTACAGCCCGCGGGGAATCAACGGGCCCATCGAGGACCTGCTGTTCCCCATCCATCACGGCATCCTGCATTACCCGGGCTTCGATGTGCAGCCACCGTTTCTGGTGCACCGCACCAGCCGCATCGACCGGGCCCGATTCGACACGCTCCGCGAAGAGCTGGGCAAGCGACTGGACGACCTTTGGTGCACTGAGCCCATTGCCTATCGCAAACAGAACGGCGGCGACTACGACATTCCGGCGCTAACGCTCAGGGCCGAGGTAGCGCCAGCGCAGGTAGGCTTTGCCGCGCATGTCGAACAGCCGTAACAGCTCCAGGGGCAGGGGCGTGCTTTGTCGTTACGTCGTCAGAGTTCCTTGGCGAACCGTTCGACCGCACTGACCACCTGCTTGGCGGCGTCCTGAATCTCGACGATCACCGCACCGGCCTGGTTGGCCAGCCCCAGGCCCTGCACCGCCTGTTCGCGGCTGGCGAACATGTTGCGTACCGCCTCGTCGGCCAGCGCCTGGTTCTGTTGCACCACATTGACGATCTCGTCGGTAGCGGTGCTCGTGCGCGCGGCCAGTTGCCGAACCTCGTCGGCCACCACCGCGAAACCGCGACCCTGGTCGCCAGCCCTGGCGGCCTCGATGGCCGCGTTCAACGCCAGCAGGTTGGTCTGTGCGGCGATGCCACCAATGGTCTGGACGATGGAGCTGATCAGCAGCGACTGCTTGCCGAGCGCCTCGATGCCATCGGTCGCGGACTGCACCTGGTCGGTGATCTTCTGCATCGTCACCAGGGTGTCCTTCACCACGCTGGCGCCGCGCTCGGCACTGACGTCGGTCTGCAGCGAGATGTCGTAGGCGACGCCCGCGGCTTGCCGCACTTCTGCCTCACGCATGACCTGATCGGTCACCACGTTGGCGAACTTGACCACCTTGTAGAGGTTGCCTTCGGTGTCGTGCACCGGGTTGTAGGTCGCCTCCAGCCAGACCTCGTGGCCGTGGCGGTCGACACGCTTGAAGCGGTCGGCGACGTACTCGCCGCGGTTCAGTTTCTGCCAGAACGCCTTGTAATCCGCCGAAGCGGCATCTTCCGGCGCGCAGAACAGACTGTGATGTTTGCCTTTGAGCTCCGCGAGCGAATAGCCCATGGTCTGGAGAAACTGCTCATTGGCCGTGACCACCATTCCGTCCAGATTGAACTGGATCACCGCGGTCGAGCGGAGCAGGGCGGTGATGAATGCCTCGTTCTCCTTCGCCTGATACACGGCCTCGCTGATATCGCTGCCGAAACCCTGAATATGCGAAAGCTTTCCGTCGGCCGTTGCGATCGGATACCAATGGATCTTCAACCAGGCGAGGCTGCCGTCGGCGCGCAGGTACCGATAGTCGTCGCTGACCGGCTCGAGCTTGGCCACCGCGGCGCGAAAGTTGTGAAAGCAGGGCAGGTTCTTCACGTAGGGCGGAACGATCTCGGCCAGGGGCCGGCCCTGGAGATGCCCGTGTGAGTAGCCCAAGGTACTGGCGAATCGATCATTGAACGCGCAGATCTTGAAGTCGGTATCCAGCGTGAGCGAGAGCATGTCACCGTTCATCTTGCCCATGAGCTGGCGCAGGATTGCCAGCTCGGCATCCCTGGCTTCCAAATCCTTTTTCAAGCGGTTGTTAAACATGCAGGGCATCCAATCGATCTAGTTGTGCTTCCGATATCGGCGAAGAGTGCGGGCGCTTGAGCGACTTCGTGTCGCGCCAGCGAAAGCCGTTGAACCGACGCGGTGCGTGCCGAAGCGAGTGAAAGGGTGCGATTACCACGCGTTTGTCTTCGCCCCACATGTGATGTGAGCCGTCATCGCCCTCAGAGCTGATCGGCAACTGCCTTCTTGTCGATCACCGACCACACGTGGCGGATCTTTCCCTCGAGGAACTCGTAGAAGACGTTTTCGGTAAAGACCACTCTCTTGCCATTCACAGCAAAGCCAAACAGTTCGCCTGTGGGCGTGCAATCGAACCGCAGCTGTGCCGCCACATGGGGCGGCTCGACGATGAGCAGCCCGATATTGAACTGCAGATCGGGGATCGCCCGAACGTCGCCGTCGAGCATCTGGCGATAGCCGTCCAGCCCGACGAACTGGCCGTTGTAGTGCACCTCGTCATGGACGAAGCGCTCCAGCTCCGCCCAGCGCCTGCCGTTCAAACAGGCGATGTAGCCCCGGTAGCAATCAGCGATCTCGTCGCCAGTCATGATCGTTCCCCGCAAAGAAAGCCCGATAGTCAGGCTAGCGACTGGCTCGATATACGCCAGCTGCATCGACCGGTCGCGCTCGCTGTGGTTATCCGATTACCTGGTCAGTCGAGCACCACGGCGTGGCCCTCCAGCGGATTGATGTCGCCTTTGATCAGGGATTCGGCCAGCGCCTGTGCGGCCTCCATGCCGGCGTGCTCGT
Source organism: Stutzerimonas kunmingensis (assembly GCF_002929225.1). Lineage (GTDB taxonomy): Bacteria > Pseudomonadota > Gammaproteobacteria > Pseudomonadales > Pseudomonadaceae > Stutzerimonas. Next base: position 741,172 of record NZ_PISM01000014.1, read on the forward strand.
TCACCTGCATCCAGGGCTGCTGCGCATCGCTCACCCGGGCGATAAAGGCCAGCTGCGCCTCGTTGAAGCGGCGGGTCACCTCGGCGGGACCCCAGTCGGCGTTGCGTTTCTTGATCTGATAAGGCGCGAAGTAGGGCTGAGGCTGCGGACCGGCCAGCGTTGCGTCCGTCTTTCTGTATTCGTGGTTCTGGGCTGACCCGGCGAAGCAGTCGTACACCAGGGCATCTTTGAAATGGCTGTGGATCTGCCGGCGTAGATCGGCGCTGCCGGAGAAGTCGACGTAGAGCGTGGGCACGCTCGGGTCCAGCGAAGCGAGCTGGTCGTAGCCCAACGCCTGGCGATAGCAACCCAGTCCTTTTACGAAGTCCGTGTTGCCCGCGGAAGTCAGCCCGATCAGCTGCACGGCCGGGTTGTCCTGCAGGCATAACGCCGTGCCATACGCGGTCTTGCTCGAGGCGCTCGACATCAGGATTTGGCGCGCGCCGAAGAAGGCGTTGTCGTCGAGGAAATCGGCCAGCATGAACGAGGTGATGAACAGCGGCCGCAGCAGCATCTGATAGTTTTCGCTCTCTGCGCGATAGGCGGCGTCGCTGCTGATGCGCTGGTACTGGTTGTACGCCGAGGTGAGTTCGAGTCGATGTTCGGCGCCGTCGTAAAAGCCGCGCTCGGAGACGCGCACCGGCTGCATCACGACATGGCTGGCGATCGGCCAGAAGCCATAGAAGCGTTCGCCCTTCGCCAGGCCATCGACGGTGCTCTCCAAGACTTCGGCGAAGCCCCACGCCGGCATGTGGAACCACTCGCTATCGCCCGTGGGGTAGAAGTCCCAATAGCGCAGGTGAGGTGTCTCGCCGAATGCGGCATAGGTGACATTGTTCGTGGTCAGTGCCAGCCGGCTGATACGCAGCAGGGCTTCGCCGGGCTTCAGCTCCGGCATCGGTTGGGTCTGAATGCGGGTCTGCTGCATGTCTTTCTTGTTGTTCTGCAACTGGCGGATGACGCTCATCGATGGCACCTTGGGTTCGTAAATGGACGGCTTCGACTCTATCCCTTTCGTTTCACCGCCGGGTTCGGATTTCATGAGCACACGATTGCCGAGCGCCAAGCCGCTCAAACGGCCGACTCAGCAGCGCGCCAAGGCCACCGTTCAGGCGATTTTCGACACCTATGTTCGGATATGGCAGCGCGACGGCTGGTCTCGATTGACGACCCGTGCGGTTGCCCTCGAAGCCGGCGTGGCCATCGGCACCCTGTATGACTACTTTCCCAACAAGCACGCGCTGCACTCGGGCTACGTGCGCTATTGCGTCGAGCAGCTGCTGGAGGCGATTAACGCGCAAGCGGTAGCGCCAACCGCGCTTGCCTGGCCCGAGCGCATCCGCCGACTGGTACGCGCCCTTGCCGGGGTCGAGTCACGGCTGCCCTGGTTTCATCCGGATATGCTCGAGCTGGAAACACTGGTGGCCGAGCCCAAGCATCAGCGTCGGGCCTACGAGGATCTGTTGGCCGCCTGGCATCGGGTCATCGATGCGGCGACTGACCTTCCGGTGCGTCCCTCGCCAGCAACCCTGGAAGCGCTGCATCTTTCGGTATGGGGTGGACGCCGCTACGCGATGCTGGTGCAGCTCGAAGCGGATCGCATGCAGGCCTGGGCCGCCAGCATGGAGCACCTGTGCCTGCATACGCTCATGGCCTCGAACGAGCCGGCTTGACCTCGATTGTCCAGGGCAGGCGCTGGCGAGCCGGGGTGGGCGGAGAATTCAAGGGTTGCGTCGAATTCGTTGTTCTTCGTTCGACTATCAAGGCCATCAAGGCAGATTCGCCACCAGAGGAGAACAGCCATGCCCAGCACCATCCGCCTCCACCGCGTCCTGCGAGCGACACCTGAGCGCGTCTATCGCGCCTTTCTGGACCCAGACGCCAAGGCCAAATGGCTGCCGCCGAACGGCTTCATCGGCAAGGTGCACGAGAGCGACGCGCGGGTAGGCGGCCGCTACAGAATGTCCTTCACGAATTTCTCCACGGGTACCAGCCACAGCTTCGCCGGGAAATTCCTGGAGCTGCTGGAAAACCAGCGAATCCGTTACGAAGACACATTCGACGATCCGGGCTTGCCGGGCACGATGGAGGTGACGGTGACGCTCACCCAGGTTTCCTGCGGCACTGAACTGAACATCACCCAGGCAGGTATACCGGACGCGATCCCGGCCGAAGCCTGCTACCTCGGCTGGCAGGAGTCGCTGACGCTTCTGGCGAAGCTGGTCGAAGTGGAGATTCCGGACGAGTGACCGAGCGCCATCCGGCCCTATGGTGGTGGAGCGTCTGGGCACCCTGAGGGGGCAAGCGGTCCACCACCGTCCGGTGAATGTCCCGCATTGCGCCTGGCCACTACACAGAGGTGTGGTTGAGATATGATGCGCGCCCGCTGAAGCCCCCTCACACATCAGGTCATCATGCCCGGCGATGCTCTCTATACCGACTTGTCGGGTTACTACGACCTCATGTGCGCGGACATCGACTACCGGGCGCAAAGCCACTGTGTCCAGCGATTGCAGCAGCTGTTCGGCAACGGCGGGACTAGGCATCTGGACCTGGCTTGCGGCACGGGCCCGCACGTCCGCCATTTCATCGATGCCGGCTATACCAGCGGCGGGCTCGACATCAACCAGCCGATGCTGGACAGAGCCGCCGCGCGCTGTCCGGAAGCGCAATTTTCCCTGCAGGACATGTGTGGCTTTGCGGTCGAGCAGCCGGCAGATCTGATCACCTGCTTTCTTTACTCCATCCACTACAGCGCCGGGCTGGCCAGACTCGAGTCGTGCATCGCCAGCGCGCATGCCGCGTTGGCCCCCGGCGGGCTGTTCTGCTTCAACGCCGTGGACAAGCGCCGGATCGACAACGCGTCATTCGTCTCGCACACGGCCCGGCATGCGGACGGCCTGTTCACCTTCAGCTCGGGTTGGCACTACCCGGGGGAAGGGGAGCAGCAACTGCTGAGGCTGCGCATCGGCAGAACCGCGGCGGATCAAAGCCAGGTATGGAACGACGAACACGCGATGGTGGCGGTGAGTTTTGCCGAGCTGAGCGAGCTGCTGGCGCCGTACTTCGAAATGCATGTGCTCGAGCATGACTACGAGAAGATCGTGCCCTGGGACGAGGTTTCAGGGAACGCGCTATTCGTCTGCGTGAAGGCCTGAGCGGATGCGCGGATAGGGCAGGGGCAGAAAAAAGCCCCGCAGGTGCGGGGCTTCTGTCTGGCGGTCGTGCTTGCAGCGTTAGCGGGCCAGTTCGGTTTTCGCTACGGCTTTCTGGCCTTCGCTTTCCGATACCTCGGTCAGCTTCGCACCGCCGACGAACACACCTATCTTGATCGACTGACGCACGTAATGGTTCTTGCCGGCGATGGCGTCCAGTTCGATGAGGTTGTCGCTGAATTCGGACTCGGTTGCCAGGGTGTGCTTGCCAGGCGTGACGAGGCGGTAGAAATAGGTGTTGGCGGCGGTTTCGCCAATGATTTCACCGTCAATCTTCACTGATTTCTTCAGGGCGGCTCCGAGCATGGAGTCGCGGAAGATGTACAGCCCGGCCTGATCGTGCGGCGGTGCCGGGAACGTCTTGTATGCCTGGTCCTTTTCGGGTGACTCCATCGGGACCGAAGCACAGCCGGTCAGAATGGCGAAGCTCAGCGCCGCAGCGCTCATCATGAAATGTTTGAACATGAATACTCGTTCCTGAGTGTTAAGGCGAATTGCGCGGCGATATTAAATTGCCATCGCGCGGCCGGTAACCCTAAACATCTCCGAGCGGCTCGTTGTAAGCGGTTTTAGTGATTACAATCACGCTAACGACTACGCACAGCGGTGCGGTGCTGGGGGAATGCGGCCAATCCCGCCTGTTCTGGAACTGATATCGGCTAGTGCAAGCGTTTGGCGGCAGAGGCTGCCTCGACCAGATGTCGTGCCTGCTGGGCCAGTTGATCGAGCAGACGGTCGCGCTGTTTCTCCGCCTCGTTCATCGCCTTGCGGCCGTTCTGCTGCACCAGGTAGCTGTAGATCTGCCGAACTTCCTTGGACTGGAAGATCGGCTCCAGATCCTGCACCGCCACCGGACCGTTCGAAGCCTCGTTACGGGTATTCATCACCACCTGCGGGCCGCGCGACGCCAGCGGCTGAAAGCCCAGTGCGCTGAAATACGGCACCTTGCCTGCAACGCACGCCACCTCGGCATGGGGATAGCGCGTCACCATCGCTTCGACCATCGCCAGGCCAATGCCCTGACGACGATGGCCGGCGTCGACCGCCAGATAGACCAGCGCGCAGGCTTCGGGATCGTCCACAAATGGCAAATACAGCGTGAAGCCGAGCAGGACCGCCGGGTCCTCAGCATCCAGCGCCATGATCAGCTCCGGCTTGCCCGCCTGCGCGCCGTCCATGCTGTCCAGATAGCGATGCACCTCGAAGCCCACCACGTACTGATACAGCTGATACAGCGGGTTGCTGGGCTGCAGCGAGACCGGGCTGATGTCGCCGAGATAATCCACCACCATCTGCAGCACCTGGCTTTTCAGCGATTCCGGCGGCGGGGTGTCGAGGTGGGTGAGGGTGAACATGGCGGCGCTCCGGGGCGGTACGGAAAATGGCGGCATTGTACCGGGCGGCGTGCGACTGGCCAGGTGAAGCGGCATGGCGATCAGGAATACGAGATCCTGCCTGCCGCTATGTCGCGGCTGCGTCTGGCCTTCTCTTCCTCGGTTTGCGTGGCGCAGGTTCTGGCATGAGGCGAGCCGTTTCGATCACCAGGCGACGGAGTTCGTCGGCATCGTCCAGCAGCTCGTCCGCCACCGGATAGTTCTTCGCGCCGGGATAGGGCGGCGCTTGCGGTAGGTCCGGGGCAAGCGTGTCGGCGGCCTGCGAAGGCTTGATGAACAGGCTGTTGTCGCAGACGAACGCGACGACCTTTTCATCCAGATAAAGGGCGTACTCGCCGAACATCTTCCTGTACGTCAGCCTGCTTCCCAGGCCAATCTGCTCCGCCACATACAGCACGAAATCTTTGTCGCTCGCCATGCCTGCTCCGCTGTCTCGACTGGGTGCCATGCCCATGGAGCGTAGCGTGGAAAGCGAGGCCGTTTCCACGCGTTGCCCGTCTTACACCTGATTGAGCTCCACCTGCCTTGCCCGCGCATGGAGTGGGGGCGCATCGAGTGCCCCCTGCAGCTCCTTCACCAGCGCATCGACCTGGCGCAGCGCCTCGGTCACCGAGGCGGCCAATACCTCGCCACCGGTTTCCTGACCTTCAATCGCGATCTGATGGATGCGGGTGATCCCGATGAAATTGAGTGCCGTCACCAGGTTCGGCTCCAGGTGATTCATGTGCGCCATCTCCCCGCCGGGACCAAAGCCGATGCCGCCGCGGGCGCTGAGGATGACCGCCTGCCGTGGCCGGTCCGCCAGCAACGGAACGTACGGATCGGGCAGCTTGCTTTCGTCGACCTCAACCGTCCGGCCCGGGCGCACGATCTGGTCGATCCAGGCCTTTAGTGCCGCGGGCATGCCGAAGTTGTAGAGCGGCGTACCGATGACCAGTACATCGGCGGCGATCAGCTCATCGACCAGCTGGTCGCTTTCCGCCAGCGTGTCTCGCATCCACGGCTCACGGCGTTCTTCCGGCGTGAAGCTCGAGGCGATCCAGTCATGGCTGATAAACGAAGGCGGGTTCTGGCCTATATCGCGGTAGACGATGCCGTCCTGCGCGCGGCGGGCGGCCCACTGGCTGACGAAGCGGTGGGTGAGGTTACGGCTGTGGGAACCGTGCTCGTCCTTGCCGGCAAGACCGGGGCGGGCGCTGGCATCGAGGTGCAGAAGCTGCGTCATGATGATTCTCCTCTGTGATTGAATTCATCTGTCGTTCGCGGTAAATCCAGCCTAGGGCTAGGCTGTACGAGCGACAAACGACCATTTCTTCCAACTACAGATGAGAGAAACTCAGCCATGGCGCACCGCCGGTTACCTTCGCTTTCTGCGCTGCGGGCCTTCGAAGCCGCCGCCCGCCACGAGAGCGCCAAGCAGGCTGCCGAGGAGCTGTCCGTCACGGCCACGGCGATCAGCCACCAGATTCGTTCGCTGGAGGAATCCCTCGGCGTGGCGCTGTTCCTGCGCAAACCTCGGAAACTGGAACTGACCGACCCAGGACGGGAGCTGCAGCAGACGTTGGAAACGGCCTTCGACAGCATCAGCGCTACGGTCGAGCGCCTGAGCGCGAAGCCCTGCCGCCAGGCGATCACCCTCAGCACCACACCCGCCATCGCGGTGCGCTGGCTGGTGCCCTGGGTCTGCCTGCTGCGCGATTCCCATCCGGATATCGATCTGCGCTTCCATACCTCCCATGAGCCAGTGGCGTTGGATGGCGTCACGGCGGATATCGCCATCCGCTACGGCGACGGCCGCTGGTCGGGGCTGGTGGCGGAGAAGCTGTTCGATAACACCTTCGTCCCGGTCTGCAGCCCGCACCTCGCCTTGCGGGATATTGCCGAATTGCCCAAACACCCGTTGATCCACTTCCGTGCGCAAGCTGCCTTGTCCGCTCCGATTCATTGGGCGTCGTGGCAGAAGCTCGCCAACGTGTCGGGGCTGGATGTGAGTGCCGGGCTGGTCTTCTCCGACGAGACCCACGCCATCTCCGCCGCCATCGGTGCGCAGGGCGTGGCCCTGATGAGTCGGCAGTTGATCGAGGATGAACTGAGGGAAGGACGGCTGGTGCAGCCGTTCGGGCCGGAGATGGAGGGCAAGCCGTTTCATCTCGTATATCCAGAGAGCCGAAGGGATGACCCGACGGTTCGGGCGGTGAGGGAGTGGGTGATGAAGGTGCCGGGTGGGTTGTGTGAGCTGATGGGCTAGTTCGCCGCAGCGTAGGGTGGAAAATGGCGAAGCCTTTTCCACGCGTTACTTCTACCTGCTCGGATCGTTTCCGAGTTGCTTCAGGCATTTGTTCCGCCCCGCTGGGCGGGTTCCTTTTGGCAGTCGCCCGGATGGCCGGCCCCGCCAAAAGGAACCAAAAGGGCTTGCCCCTGCATGCGGCCCTGCGCTTCGCTCCGGGTCCGTTACTCGCTTCGCTCGCCCTTCGGGCCAGCCTTCGGGCCAGCCTTCGGCTGTTACTTCGCTACGCTCCGTTTCGCTTCATCGCCATTCCAGGGGCACGCCGCGAAGGGCCATCCCTGACCCATCGCGGCTCTCGCGGCATCCATGCCGCTCAACCCCCTTCCACGACGATTCCGCTCACCCTACTGAAGGGGCGTTTGGTATCGCCTTATAGTTCGTGTATCGGTATCCGGCTAGCCGTTGGCAAGCTCAGATTTCCAACGTCACTGGCCATAGGAAGTACGGGCCGAATTTCGGGCTCATGCGAAACTCGCCACCAGCTTCCTTACCTTTGTCGGTCAGGTAGTTCTTGCCATCGCGAAGTTCAAGAAGCCCTTGGCTTAATAGCTTTTCAAGAAATTCTGGCGTCTTGAGCCCAAGCTTTTGCGCCATCTTGGAGCTGGTCAGCTTGTTTGTGCTGTCGTCTGTTTCGCTAGCTGGCTCGCTATCCTTGGCGACCACTTCGAGCGAAATGCGCACCTCATCGCTGATGCGGATTATTCGTTGGGCTTCTTCGTAGGCGTCTCGGTAGAGATCGGTATCGTTCTGCCGGTCAATGAAAATTCCCATCTCGTTATTGTTGACTTGGCTGAACTCATAGAGATTGAGGCTGGTAATAATGCAGCTCTCTTCGTTCAGGTAGCACTTGGCGTGAAGGTTCTTGCAGAAGCTGGTGCGGATGTAGCTCAGGCCTTTGAGCCAGTTGACTTCTTCGGGCTGCAGCTCACTTTTTCCATAAACAATTCGGACATCGATTTTTAATCGGTCCTTGTCTTCCAGCAGCTCCTTGATGCGCTCGTTCAGCCGCAGGAACGGACTGATCAGAATCAGGCGGTCCTTGGCCGTCTTGATCATCTCTTCCAAGTAATAGTTTGTTGCGCTGGTATTCAGGAACTTGGCCACAAGGCCCTCCGTGGTGGTGGCTAGCGAGTCGGGCGATTTCACACCCTTTGTCTGGACCGCGCAAGGCGGGGCCGTATCAGGCGTGCCACGCTTACTTCCAAAACCCCCGCTACGCTGGCATCTCGTTTCGTGTGTTTTGCACTTGGAATTGCGAGTAGCCCAAAAAGGTTACCGGCGTTGCTTCCTCGTTTTACACGCGCTGCACCATCGTAGGGCAGGCCGGTTGTGCTGCGCGATGGGCTTGGACGGTTGGGTGTGGTGAAGCCAATGTAGGCTGGTAGGCCGCTGCAGGTTGCGAGTTCTGACGCGCTGCGGTCGCTCGACTTTTGCGGATCATGTGGTTCAGCTCGGCACCTTCGATCAGTTGCAGATTCTTGCCCTGAGCAAACGCCTTGGCATCCTCAGTGAACCGGCCCGAGATCACGACAAAGCCGCTTGCGTCTTCAGCGGCCAACATGCCGAACAGCTCGCGCGTCTCCCACGCTAGCTCGCTGACGTGTCATCTATCGCGCCGTACATCCAGCACTTCGTTTTTGCCCATTCTCTCCAGAAACCGTTGCCGGAAGGTTAGCTTGCTCTCCTGCAATGGGTGAAGGCCAAAACGCTGACGTTCGTTATCAACCAGGCGGCGCGGAAGATGGGTCTCGCAATAATGCGCATACTGCTCGAAGTAGATCCTGCTATACGCCCCATCCTTGATTTCGACTGGCTCATTTAGGGCCTTGCGTTTGTGTTTGACCCACGGCTCCAACGCATACCAGCAGGCGAGATACATCGGGCCCCAGATATTCATGAAGTGGTTTCGGGAAACCAAGTTGTGAAGTGCCATGTAGCCGATGCGTTGCAGATTGACCCCAACGACCTGGGCAGCATCGAGCTCCTGGCTGGTCCAGCCGTTCGGGTTTGTCTCTGGGTCGTGCGGCAGCCCGCAGTAGCTATGCCGCTTGTGTGCGTCGGTGAGTAGCCTTATCTGCGGTTTAAGGGTGTCCATTTCCGACATGGCCCAGCGGAGAATGTCAGCGTCCCGTGATATCGAGGATTCGCGAATGTTCTTTGCGCCCTGCCTCAACCCTGCAAGTAGAACCAATGTGAGCAGCACCATTACCACGTCGGACAGGCCGGATACGCCGCTCCAGTCAAACTTGCTGAGCTCGATTTTTATTTCGGTGAACATCGTTGTCCTTGAGTCTGGTTTGTATGCGCTGTTGATGCCGTATGTATCGTTGAGTCTGCAAGTTGCGATAAGCGGTTTTTGATTGGCACAGAGGGCGCTACGTCGCGCTATGCCAAATTGTATCGGCGATAGTGCAGATTTCTGGAGGCTGTGGAAGGGATCGCTCTGCAAGTGAAAGGGGGGCGTGAACGTGTGGCTCGCACTGTCTCGCGGAGCAGGTCGACATGGCGGACGAGCAGGTCGCTGCGCTGGTTGAGCAGATTGACGATGAAGACGTGTGTGGTGCCCGGCACTTGGGCGCGGCGGTAGCGGGACATGGCGGCTCATCCTTGAGCGTTGTGTTGGCGGGAGGTCCGTATCGGTGGATAAGCAAAGCGTTATCCACCCTACGGCATCTCAACCGCCCACGCCGCCGACGCATCGACATTGCCGGAGCGTAGGGTGGAAAACGGCGAAGCCTTTTCCACGCGTTTCTTCCAGGCTACCTCGCTCGCTATTTGCTCATTTTGTTCTTTAAAGATAAGTGTGATTTTTTCTCAGGCTTGTAGCATGTTGAGAAAGCCATTATCACCTCCAAAGAGAATCTCCTGTAAAACTTTGTGAAGCCATAATATAAAATCGAAAAGGTAAAAATAGAAATAAGTGCTATAGCCGCTTTTGAGTGTGAGAAAGATATGGAGAGATCCTGCTGGATTGCAGTGTGTAAATCGATCATTGATACCGTAATTACTATCCAAAACGGGACAATCGCCGCAAGGGCAGTGTTTCTCATTAGGCCGTATAGCGCTACATAGTTTTGTATTTTTGGGAGGTGATTTGGAGTGTTTTCAACGCAGAAGTGGTATATGGCGTGGAAGTGTTCTTTTTCGATTATGTCTGCTTGGTTGTAGTTGTATTCATCCTTAAAAAAGCTCTTGATTTTTTCTTTTATTTTTTCAGTGAGGGCTGGGTCTATCTTGTTCTCTTTTCGAGAACTTTGAAAGATTCTCATAATGTTGTGAGCAAGATGAGTGTGAGCGTCGAAGAAAATGTCCATTAATCTTGGAAAGCTCTTGGTTTCAGTTTTAGTTGGGCTGTTTTCTTCTATATTTAATATTGATTTGGAAGGGTAGCCTTTTCTGCGGAGGTGGCTCGATTCTATTGTTATTGAAGAGATTATTCCTAGTATATGTCCGGTTATATATGATGTGATAAGAGCTAGAGGTATTAGGTAGGTGTCTTTTGTTTGTTTGATTTTTATAAGTATGTCATGATTCTCAGTTTGACCCAGAGCCACCAGGATTGTGGAAATTAAAAGCGCTCCAGGTAATAAATACCCCAGGAAGTCATACAAGGAGAACGGATTTTGTTTATATGGCATTTTTAATCCCCTAATAAAAACCCCGCATAAAGCGGGGTTTTTATTCTTATCTTGATGTTCCGAATATTTTCAGGCAAGGAGTCCTTTTATTTGGGTAGACCTGTAGGTCAATCCCAGCTCAACGCCCCACCCGTCTGATACTCAATAACCCGCGTCTCAAAGAAGTTCTTCTCCTTCTTCAAATCCATGATTTCCGACATCCACGGGAACGGGTTGGTAGTGCCCGGATACTCTTCTTTCAAGCCAATCTGCGTCAGGCGACGGTTGGCGATGAACTTGAGGTAGTCCTCCATCATCGCGGCGTTCATGCCGAGCACGCCACGGGGCATGGTGTCGCGGGCGTATTCGATTTCCAGCTGGGTGCCCTGGAGGATCATCTGGGTCGCTTCGTCCTTCATTTCGGCGTCCCACAGGTGCGGGTTTTCGATCTTGATCTGGTTGATCATGTCGATGCCGAAGTTCAGGTGCATGGACTCGTCCCGCAGGATGTACTGAAACTGCTCGGCGGTGCCGGTCATCTTGTTGCGGCGGCCCATGGAGAGGATCTGGGTGAAGCCGCAGTAGAAGAAGATGCCTTCGAGCACGCAGTAGTAGGCGATGAGGTTGCGCAGGAACTGCTTGTCGGTCTCCGGGGTGCCGGTCTGGAAGGTCGGGTCGGAGATGGAACGGGTGTACTTGAGGCCCCAGCTGGCCTTTTTCGCGACGCTCGGGATCTCGTGGTACATGTTGAAGATCTCGCCTTCATCCATGCCCAGCGATTCGATGCAGTACTGGTAGGCGTGGGTGTGGATCGCCTCTTCGAAGGCCTGGCGCAGGATGTACTGGCGGCACTCGGGGTTGGTGATCAGGCGGTAGGTGGCCAGCACGAGGTTGTTGGCGACCAGGCTGTCGGCGGTGGAGAAGAAGCCGAGGTTGCGCTTGACGATGCGGCGCTCGTCTTCGCTGAGGCCGTCCTTGCTCTTCCACAGGGCAATGTCGGCGTTCATGTTCACTTCCTGCGGCATCCAGTGGTTGGCGCAACCATCCAGATACTTCTGCCAGGCCCAGTCGTACTTGAAGGGTACGAGCTGGTTGAGGTCGGCGCGGGCGTTGATCATGCGCTTCTCGTCGACGCGCACGCGGGCCGATTCGCCTTCCAGTTCGTTGAGGCCTTCCTGGATGTCCAGGTCGTCCAGCGCGCGCTTGGCGCGGGCGATGGCGTCGGAGTCACTGGCGGCAACGGCGCGGGCTTCTTCTACGGAACCGGCGGCGTCGTTGTCCAGCTTGGCTGCGGTCTGGCCTGCCGGCTGCGCGGCAGCGGGGGCCGGCGCGGCGGTGGTAGTGTCTTCTTCGTTGAATTCGTCCCAGCTCAGCATGTGCGATAGCTCCTGATCGGGGACCGGGGCTTGGCCGGTCGGATGTGTTTGGGTGCTTTTGGTTTGCGCGCAAAAGCGGGTATTTGGTTTGGGCCGAGGTAGGTCCGGCCTTTTGCATCGTCTGGTGGGGCTGCCCCTCACCCTGACCCTCTCCCCGGAGGGGCGAGGGGACGGTCAGGTGTCTGGTCCGACCGCTTGTGTTTGTCTGGAGGGTTGCCCCTCACCCTAACCCTCTCCCCAGAGGGGCGAGGGGACTGGTTTGGTGTTGGCGTCTGGCTTGTTCGATGGGTAGCCACTGCGTTGGCTTAGGGCTCCTGGCGAGCAGGAGCGGGCCGTTCTGTTTCCTTGTCGCAACAATGGTGCGAGCGTGGAGCTGTGCGAGTGGCTGCTAGGCGGCTGCCGAGCCGGAACCCCTGAGCGTACAGCTGTACGTGATGGGGTCCGGTTTGGCGGCCAACGCCGCAGACGCCGCTCAGCTACGCGCGACTTCTGTTATTGGCAGGCTTCGCAGTCGGGGTTATCGATCGAACATGCCAGCGGCACCGGAGCCGGCTGCGGCTCGGCAGCCGGAGCGGCGCTGGCGGAGTTCGCCGCCTCGCTGCCACCACTGGACACGGCGTTCAGCTTGCCGGTGTTGATGGTGGACTTCTCGGTGCTGGTCGCGGCCAGGGCACGGAGGTAGTAGGTGGTTTTCAGGCCACGGTACCAGGCCATGCGGTAGGTCACGTCGAGCTTCTTGCCCGAGGCGCCGGCGATGTACAGGTTCAGCGACTGCGCCTGGTCGATCCACTTCTGGCGGCGGCTGGCGGCGTCGACGATCCACTTGGTCTCGACTTCGAAGGCGGTGGCGTACATGTCTTTCAGATCCTGCGGGATGCGCTCGATCTGCTGTACGGAGCCGTCGTAGTACTTGAGGTCGTTGACCATGACCGGGTCCCACAGGCCGCGGGCCTTGAGGTCGTGGACCAGGTATGGGTTGATCACGGTGAACTCGCCGGACAGGTTCGATTTGACGTACAGGTTCTGGTACGTCGGCTCGATGGACTGCGACACGCCAACGATGTTGGAGATGGTCGCAGTCGGCGCGATGGCCATGATGTTGGAGTTGCGGATGCCTTTCTTGACGCGCTCGCGGATCGGCGCCCAGTCCAGGGATTCGGTCAGGTCGACGTCGATGTACTTCTGGCCACGAGCCTCGATGAGGATCTGCTGGGAATCCAGCGGCAGGATGCCCTGGGACCACAGCGAGCCCTGGAAGCTGGAGTAGGCGCCACGCTCGTCGGCCAGGTCACAGGAGGCCTGGATGGCGAAGTAGCTGATGGCTTCCATGGACTTGTCGGCGAAGTCGATGGCGGCATCGGAACCGTAGGCGATGTGCTGCAGGTACAGCGCGTCCTGGAAGCCCATGATGCCCAGGCCCACCGGGCGGTGCTTGAAGTTGGCGTTCTGCGCCTGCGGCACGCTGTAGTAGTTGATGTCGATGACGTTATCGAGCATGCGTACAGCGGTGCGCACGGTGCGCTCCAGCTTGGCGGCGTCGAGCTTGCCGTCCTTGATGTGGTTGACCAGGTTGATCGAGCCCAGGTTGCAGACGGCGATCTCGTCCTTGTTGGTGTTCAGGGTGATCTCGGTGCAGAGGTTGGAGCTGTGCACCACGCCGACGTGCTGTTGCGGGCTGCGCAGGTTGCACGGGTCCTTGAAGGTCAGCCACGGGTGGCCGGTCTCGAACAGCATCGAGAGCATCTTGCGCCACAGGTCCTTGGCCGGCAGGGTCTTGAACAGCTTGATCTTGCCGTACTTGGTCAGCTCCTCGTAGTACTCGTAACGCTCCTCGAAGGCGCGGCCGGTGAGGTCGTGCAGGTCGGGGACGTCGGACGGGGAGAACAGGGTCCAGGGGCCGTCGTCGAAGACGCGCTTCATGAACAGGTCCGGAATCCAGTTGGCGGTGTTCATGTCGTGGGTACGGCGACGGTCGTCACCGGTGTTCTTGCGCAGCTCGAGGAATTCCTCGATGTCCAGGTGCCAGGTTTCCAGGTACGCGCAGACCGCGCCCTTGCGCTTGCCGCCCTGGTTGACCGCGACGGCGGTGTCGTTGACCACTTTCAGGAAGGGCACGACGCCCTGGGATTTGCCGTTGGTGCCCTTGATGTAGGCGCCCAGTGCGCGCACCGGGGTCCAGTCGTTGCCCAGGCCGCCGGCGAACTTGGAGAGCAGGGCGTTATCGCGGATGGCGTCGTAGATGCCGCCCAGGTCGTCCGGCACGGTGGTCAGGTAGCACGAGGACAGCTGCGGACGCAGGGTGCCGGCGTTGAACAGGGTCGGCGTGGAGGCCATGTAGTCGAAGGACGACAACAGGTTGTAGAACTCGATGGCTCGGGCTTCTTTCTGCTCTTCCTCGATGGCCAGGCCCATGGCGACGCGCATGAAGAAGATCTGCGGCAGCTCGAAGCGGACGTTGTCCTTGTGGATGAAGTAGCGGTCGTACAGGGTCTGCAGGCCGAGGTAGGTGAACTGCTGGTCGCGCTCGTGGTCGAGCGCGGCGCCCAGCTTGGCCAGGTCGTAGCTCTTGAGCTTGGAATCGAGCAGTTCGAACTCGACGCCTTTCTCGATGTAGGCCGGCAGGGCCTTGGCGTACAGGTCGGCCATCTCATGATGGGTGGCGGCTTCGGCAACGTCGAGAAAACCCAGGGCTTCGGCACGCAGGGTGTCCATCAGCAGGCGCGCGGTGACCTGGCTGTAGTTCGGCTCACGCTCGACCAGGGTGCGGGCAGTCATCACCAGGGCGGTGTTGACGTCCTTCTCGGCCACGCCGTCGTAGAGGTTCTTCAGGGTTTCACGCTCGATCAGCGCGCCATCGACTTCGGCCAGGCCTTCGCAGGCCTCGGTGATGATGGTCTGCAAGCGGCCCATGTCCAGCGGCTGCTGGCTGCCGTCGGCGCGGGTCACGCGGATGCTCGGGTGCGGCTGGGCGATGTCGTTGGCCGCGGCGCTCTTGCGCTCCTGGCTACGGGCTTCGCGGTAGATCACGTAGTCACGCGCGACTTTCTGCTCACCGGCACGCATCAGAGCCAGTTCGACCTGGTCCTGGATTTCTTCGATATGGATGGTGCCACCGGAGGGCATGCGACGACGGAAGGTGGCGGTGACCTGCTCGGTCAGGCGCGCGACGGTGTCGTGAATACGCGAGGAAGCGGCAGCGTTACCGCCTTCCACTGCGAGAAAGGCCTTGGTGATGGCGACGGTGATCTTGTCGTCGGTGTAGGGGACGACCGTACCGTTGCGCTTGATCACGCGCAGCTGGCCCGGGGCGGTAGCCGCCAGATCCGGTGCATCGGCTGACAGCGGGTTCTCGCGAGTGGATGGGTTCTGCATGGGGGCTCCGGATTCTCTCTTTTAGTCGCGGTTCTGGTTCTGTCTGCGCGGGCTTCGTTGAGCCCGGGCGTTGTTACTGCGTCAGCCATGCCCCGCATCGCGGTGCATGGTGGTATCGCAAGGAATAGCCTGACTAGGCCGCTGACGAGCTAAGTCGTTGCCGGAAGGATAGTCAGGCTGGAAAAACTGTCAACACAATATGTTGTGTTTTGTCTTGGCTCCGAGCACAGCTGCTAGTTCCGCGCTTGAAGTCAGGGAGACGACTGTCGAAGGCTTGCATTAATGCTTGACCTGAGGCTGCCGACGGTGTTGCAGAGCAATGGGAGGCAGGGCGATAGCCCAGCTCTCGAAAATGTCTCGATTGTGTCAGTTGCGGTGCGCAGGCCCAATATCTAGGGGTCAGGGCGCGCAGGAGCGACAAGATAATGCTGGCTCCGGGCCAATGCAAGGCAGCCGCCTGGGATAACCTGTGGATAACATGTGTGCGGATTGTGGGTGAAAGCGCGGCGTCCGGCCGCAGGCCGCATGGCTGCGGCGCTCGGCCGAATGCCGACGAAATACGCGCCGCCGGGCATATTTTGATGATGGTCAATGACACTACATGTTGTGTTTGCCGCTGCCCGCTTTTTGTGCATCGTGCCGGGCCGGGCGTTGGGTACAATGCGCGCTGTTCGTTTGTGGCCTGACGGTCTGACAGGGGGCGGGGATGGAGCAAGAGACGTGGCGGATTCTCATCGTCGAGGACGATCGACGGCTGGCCGAGCTGACGCAGGAATACCTGCAGAGCAGTGGCGGCTTCGAGGTGTCGATCGAATCGGATGGCGCCTGCGCCGCCGAGCGCATCATCGAGGAGCGCCCGGATCTGGTGGTGCTCGATCTGATGCTGCCCGGCGAGGATGGCCTGTCGATCTGCCGGCGGGTGCGTGACCGCTACGATGGCCCGATCCTCATGCTCACCGCGCGGGCCGACGATCTGGATCAGGTGTTGGGGCTGGAAACCGGCGCCGACGACTATGTCTGCAAGCCGGTGCGTCCGCGTCTGTTGCTGGCGCGCATCCGCGCCTTGCTGCGTCGTCAGCCACCGGAGGCGCCGACCAATGCCAAGCGCCTGCAGTTCGGCCCGTTGGTGATCGACAGCGCGTTGCGCGAAGCCTGGCTGCGTGAACAGCAGATCGAACTGACCGGCGCCGAGTTCGACCTGCTCTGGCTGCTGACCTCCAACCCCGGACGCATTCTTTCCCGTGAAGAAATCTTCTCCGAGCTGCGCGGCATCGAATACGACGGTCAGGACCGCTCCATCGATGTGCGTATTTCGCGTATCCGCCCCAAGATCGGTGACGATCCCGATCATCCGCGGCTGATCAAGACGGTGCGCGGCAAGGGCTATCTGTTCGTTTCCGAAGCTGCCGTGGCGATGGTGTAGCGCCGTCGCCCATGAACTCGATCTTCCTGCGCATCTATGGCGGCATGCTGGGGGTGCTGGTGCTGGTGGCGCTGCTCGGCGCCGGCGGCCTGCACCTGCTCAACCAGTACCGCGCGGACGATCACCGCGAGCGCCTGGCCAGCGGCACCTTCCGCCTGATGGCGCACAACATGAGCAGCATGACGCCGATCGAACGGCGCCAGGCGGCGAACCTCTGGGGGCGGCTGCTGGGCATTCCGCTGCGGGTGCGCACGCTCGACGATGTCAGCCTGGAAAGCCGACTGGAGGCGCGCCTGCTGCGCGGCCAGGTGCTGGTCGAGCAGATCCGTCCGCAGAGCACCACGGTGTTCAGCCTGGTCAGCGCGCAGGACCGGCTGGTGCTCACCGGCGAGGTGGAACAGCTCAGCGAGCAGCTGGCGCGCGCGACCATCTATCTGCTGATCGACGAGCTGATCCGCTATCCCGAAGCCGAGCAGCCGCGACGCCTCGCCGAGCTGAAACAGGCGCGTGGTTTCGGCTTCGATCTGGAATTGCTGACGCGTGACAGCGCCAACCTCGATGACGACCAGCGTCGGCGGCTGGACGAGGGCGACACGGTGATGGCGCTCGCTCGCGGCGGTGATGCCGTGCGTGTGTTCGCGGCCATCGCCGGTACCGGCTGGATCATGCAGCTCGGTCCGCTGTACCAGATGAATCCCTATCCGCCGCAGTTGCTGATCTTGATCGGCCTGCTCGGCCTGTCGTTGATCGGTCTTACCGTGTACCTGCTGGTGCGCCAGCTGGAGCAGCGCCTGAGCGTGCTGGAAGGCGCGGCGACCCGCATCGCCGCGGGCAATCTGGAAACCCGCGTGCCGGACGTCGGCACCGATTCGGTCGGGCGCCTGGCGGCGGCGTTCAACGGTATGGCCAGGCATCTGCAGCGTTTGCTGGCGGTGCAGCGGGAGATGGTCAGCGCGGTGGCCCATGAGCTGCGCACGCCGGTCGCGCGCCTGCGTTTCGGCCTGGAAATGAGCGCCGAGGCGCAGACCGACGAGGCCCGGCGCAAGTACCTGGAAGGCATGGACGGCGACATCGACGACCTCGATGCGCTGGTCGACGAAATGCTGGTGTATTCGCGGTTGGAGCGCGGCTCGCCGACCCTGCATTTCCAGCAGGTCGACCTGGGTGCGCTGGTCGATCAGGTGATCGGTGAGCTGGCGCCGCTCCGCGCCGATGTCGGCGTCAGCCGCGGAGAATGCACAACGGCAGCCGATGGCAGCTGCTGGGCCGAGGCGGAGCCGCAGTACCTGCGCCGCGCCCTGAGCAACCTGATCACCAATGCCATGCGCCATGCCGAGAGTCGGGTGCAGGTCAGCTTCGCCATCGACGGGCAAACGGTGCGGCTGGAGGTGGACGACGATGGCCCGGGCGTCCCGGAAGCGGATTGGGAAAAGGTCTTCACCCCGTTCCTGCGCCTGGACGACAGCCGTACCCGCGCCTCTGGCGGGCACGGGTTGGGCTTGTCCATCGTGCGGCGGATCATCTACTGGCACGGCGGTCGCTCGCAGCTGGGGCACAGCGACCTGGGCGGCGCGCGTTTCAGCCTGGTCTGGCCGCGGCGCAGGGCGGACCGCGCAGCGGCTGGCTGAAACCAGCGCAGCTCGACCCAATCTCTCAGAGCAGTCCGAACACCTTTTTCGCCAGGCTGGTGGCCGCGGCGGCGGGGTTCTTGCGAATGCTCGCTTCCTGCTCGGCGATCACGGTGAACAGGCCATCGAGCGCCTGTTCGGTGACATAGCTTTCGATATTCGCGTAACTGCCGTTCATGCCAGCCGGCACCTTGGCGGCGACGGCGTTGTATTGCTGCGCCAGGCCGACCTGGTCGGTGGCCTGTTTGACGATGGGCAGGAATTTCGCGCGAATCTGCTCGCGGCTGGACTGGTTGAGGTACTGGGTGGCCGAGTCATCGCCACCGGCGAGAATGGCCTTGGCGTCCTGCACGGTCATCTTGCGCACGGCATCGAGCAGTAGTTGCTGGGCTTCCGGCACCGCCTTCTCGGCGGCCAGGTTCATGCTGTTCTCCAGCTGCTCGACCTGCGCACCCATGCCGAGCATCTTCAGCATCCGCGAGGCCTTGCCGATGTTGCCCGGCAGCTCGATACGCACGTCCGGATCGCTGCTGAAACCGCCAGGGCGGCCGAGCTGCTGCACGGCGACCTTGGCGCCCTGGCTCAGGGCATCCTTGAGGCCGGCGCTGGCGTCGCTCTGGGTCAGGTCGGAAAGTGAAAGAGCGAAAGCGCTGGCGGAAAGTGCCAGGCCTGCAACGAGAGTGGTGATGCGCAACATGGCGTTAACCTCATGTTCATTGAATGGTGCAGAAGCGGCGGGCTGCTAACTGCCGTATGGCCTGGCTCCGATGCTAAAGCAATGCCGGGCAAGGCGCAGGCGTTTACCAGCAGTATGGGTCAGGCAGGCGGGGGACAGGTTGTTACTGATGCGCTAAGGTTGCGGCCCC
Organism: Stutzerimonas kunmingensis; assembly: GCF_002929225.1. Lineage (GTDB taxonomy): Bacteria > Pseudomonadota > Gammaproteobacteria > Pseudomonadales > Pseudomonadaceae > Stutzerimonas. The sequence goes on from NZ_PISM01000014.1 coordinate 760,389, forward strand.
GTCGTTATGGAGCCGACTCGCATGATCCGTCCCTTTCGCCCCGATGACCTGGAGCCGGTGCTGGCGATCTGGCTGGCTGCATCGATCCGCGCCCATGACTTCATCGCCCCGGCGTTCTGGGCGTCGAAGCTGGATGACATGCGCGATATCTATCTGCCGGCGGCGCAGATCTGGGTCGATGAACGTGAAGGCGAGGTGCTGGGATTCGTCGCGCTGGTCGGGGACGTCCTGGCGGCGATCTTCGTGGCGCCGAGCGCCCAGGGCGGCGGTATCGGCTCGGCGCTGATCGAGCAGGCCAAGACCGTGCGTGAGCGGCTCGAGCTGACGGTCTACAGTGCCAATGCCGCCAGCGTCGCCTTCTATCGCCGACATGGCTTTGCCGCGATCAGCGAACAGCTGGACCCGCACACCGGCCATCCTGAACTGGCGATGGCTTGGCAGCGGGACTGACTGCGTCAGGCAGCCTCGGGAGGCGTCGAATCGGAATCGTCATGATGACGCTCCAGCGCCACCTGACGGATCGACAGGCGAATCTCAGCCGGTAGCACGCGCTTGGCCGCGCCCTCGGCCAGTTCCGCGAGCTTTTCGTGATAGCCGAGCCGGCCGTTTTCGTCCGGGCTGACCACGCCCTGTTCCTGCATGCTCTGGATGAAATGGCGGAACAGCGCCTTGTCGAAGAACTCCGGCGCGTTGAGCCCATGCAGGATCGACAGGCGCTGGGCCATGACCGTGCAGAGGTTTTCCAGCTCCTCGGCGCTCAGGCTGTGCTGGCCACTGTTGAGCAGCAGCGAGGTGGCCATGTAGAAGCGCTGCAGGGTCTGCACCACGACGCGAGCGAGAAGGGTGAGCAGGACGAACTGCCGCGAGCTCGGGGCCGGGCGCACGTAGTGGTTGCCGTCCACCTTGAGCAGGCCGCGCTCGACGAAGGCCGCCAGCCACTGGTCGACCACGGCTTCCAGTTCCTCGACTTCCCAGCGCATGAACAGCTCGGCACGCAGGTACGGGTACAGCGCCTCGGTGAAGCGCTGGATCTGCTCGCGGCTGATGCGCGAGCTGCTCTGGAAGAAGCTCGCCAGCAGTGCCGGCAACGCGAAGATGTGCATCACGTTGTTGCGGTAGTAGGTCATCAGGACGGCGTTCTGCTCGTCCAGATAGAGGATGTTACCCAGCGCGTCCTTCTGTTCGGCGAGCAGGTCGAGGCTCTTCACGTACGCGATCAGCGCGTTGCCGTCGCCTTCCGGCAGCGTGGTGTGCGGCGAGTAGGGCACCGCACGTAACAGCGCCTGATAGAGATCGAGAATCCGCGCCAGGGACTGCTGGTCCAGGGCCTGGCGGCTGGTGGAGAGCATCGCCAGCGCCACCAGGTTGACCGGGTTGACCGCCGCCGCCTCGTTCAGGCGCTGGGCGATGCGCTCGGCCAGGCGATTGGTGGCGTCGTTCAGCCATTCGGGACGGTAGTCCGGCGTGTAGGTCTGCTGGCGCCAGCCGGGCTGCTCTTGGTCGAGGAATTCGTTGAGCTTGAGCGGTTCGCCGAAGTTGACCCAGACCTGGCCGAAGCGCTGCTTGAGCGCACCGATGACCTTGAAGATATCGAAGATCGATTCCTTCTTCTTCGCCGCGCCGCGCAGTTCACCCAGGTAGGTGCGGCCTTCCAGCACGCGCTCGTAGCCGATGTAGACCGGCACGAAGAGGATCGGCAGGCGTGACGAGCGCACGTAGCTGCGCAGGGTCAGGGCCAGCATGCCGGTCTTGGGTTGCAGCATGCGGCCGGTGCGCGAACGGCCGCCCTCGACGAAGTACTCGACGGGGAAGCCGCGGGTGAACAGGTTGTGCAGGTATTCGTTGAAAACCGAGGTGTACAGCGGGTTGCCCTTGAACGAGCGGCGCATGAAGAAGGCGCCACCGCGGCGCAGCAGGCTGCCGATCACCGGCATGTTGAGGTTGATGCCGGCGGCAATGTGCGGCGGCGTCAGGCCGTTGCGGAACAGCAGGTAGGACAGCAGCAGGTAGTCGATATGGCTGCGATGGCAGGGGACGTAGATCACCTCGTAGCCGCGCACGGCTTCCTGCAGTGGCTCGATATGGTTGACGCGGATGCCGTCGTAGATCTTGTTCCAGAACCAGGACAGCACCACTTCGAGGAAGCGCACGGCAGTGTAGGCGTAGTCCGAGGCCACCTCGTTGCCGTAGCGCAGCGCCCTGGCTTCGGCCCGTTCGATGGAAATGTTCTCGCGCTCGGCCTCGCCGCGAATCGCCTGCCGGACCTGCGGTGCGTGCACCAGGCCCTTCACCAGATTGCGCCGGTGCGACAGGTCGGGGCCGATCACGGCGGTCTTCTGGTTGCGGAAGTGCACGCGCAGCATGCGATGGACCATGCGCAGGGTGCGCTCGTGGCCCTTGTTCAGGGCGATCAGCTCGTTGAGCTGGATCGGTGCGGAGAACTGCACGCGGGTCTTGCGCCCCAGCACCAGAATGCTGAGTAGCTTGCGCAGGCGCCCGGTAACCGCCCAGCTGTCGGCGAACAGCAGCTTCCAGGCGCTGGTCTCGCGATTCGGCGACTGCCCCCAGAACACGCTGACCGGGATGATCTGCGCGTTTTCCACCGCGTTGTGCTCCAGTGCGCCGACCAGCCGGACCAGCGTTGGCGGCGCCACCAGACGCGTGCGTCGGCCAAACCAGCTTGTTGCCGGATTGAGAAAGAAGAACGCGGCCGGCTCGGCGTGGTCGCCCACCGCCACATCGGCCACCGGGCGTGGCAGCCCGGCCTTGCTGCACTCGACGTCCAGCACCGCGAGATCGCTCAGCGAGGGTTGCTGCAGCGCGTAGAACACCGGCTTGCTGCGGTCCAGCTTGAGGGTGAAGGCAGACTGGTTGATGGTCTCCGAGCGCACCCAGAAGTACAGCACGCGGCGCAATACGGAGAAGATCAGACGGCGAAGGGGGGAGCGAGTCATACGGCAGATTCGGCTATGGAAGGGGCAATGCCCTCGAAGGCGGCAAGTGTGCCGCAAGCGGGGAGGGCGGGCAAAACTCTCTGCCGGCGAACCGCCAGCGATTGGCAGGGCTACTCGACGCCCGGATTCTCTGCGCAGACCTAACGCGGACACTGGAGTGTGAGGCGTAAATGGGGCGATAGGATGCGCTGTTTGAGGCTGCGCCTATCGTGCCGATAGGGAAATTCCATACGCGCCATTTCAGCCGCAGTCTGGGTAGCTGGAAGCCGCTTGGTTGCTGCGCTGGCGCCGCTTTCAGCCTCGTTCCTGCAGCCCTGAAAACGCCGTTCTGGCCTTTTGTTCGTTCATGAGCTCGGTGCTAGGTTGTTTCAAACGGCGCCTGATCGCGTCATCGACAACCGTGAGGAGCAGAACATGAACGAAGAGACTGGCGAAAAGACGGGTGGTGGTGGCATTGAAGAATATCCGTAGGGTGGGGATGAGGGTCCGGCTATGCGCGTGCCGTTCTAACAGGGTTTCCAGCGAAGTCCAGCCAATCGTGAATGAACGGTCATTCAGCTGCAGCCAACTGCGCCGCAAAGCGTTCGCGATCCAGTCGATACAGGCAGTGCCGGCGAAGCGGATGGCCGACGGGAACTCCTGGATGCTCGAACTCCTCCGTTTCACGCATGCCGAGACGGGCCATCACGGCGCGTGAACGTCGATTCTCGATAGTAGTGAAGGATACGATTTCGGAAAGATCGAGCGTGCCGAACCCTGTCTTTAGCGCGACCCACGCCGCTTCGCTGGCCAATCCTGGCCCCAGTAATCAGCCGCCAGGCGCCAACCTATTTCCACACACGGCGAGAACGGCAAGGTTGCCGACGGCGTATGCAGACCGACGAAGCCGATGAATGCGCCGCTGGCTTTCAGCTCGACGGCCCAGAACCCCCAGCCGCGTTCTTCGATCAGCGCCTGGCAGCGGTCAGCCATCGCATCGCTCTCGGCCCGACTGAGCAGGGCGGGGAAGTGCCGCATGACCCTGGGGTCCGCATTCATCGTGGCGAACGGTGCGCGATCGGCTGGCTTCCATTGCCGCAGAAGCAGGCGCTTTGTCTGAAGGTCGCTCATATCTGTTATCACAGGCCGTTCAATCCAGGGGTGTTCGCACCTTCCGCACGCTATCGGCGGCGTTCAGCAGATGCCTGGCGACCGCTTCATAGGCGGGCAAGGAAGTAGGGTCATTTGCCGCGTTGCTCGCCACTGGATGGCTGGCGAACCGTGCGATCACCATCTCCGCCAGCGGATCTACATAAAGCGCTTGTCCGTGGACCCCGCGGGCCATGAAAGCGCCATGCTCGTTATGGCTGACCCACCACATGTTGCGGTAGCTCCAGCCGGGTAGCAGTCGATAACCGGCTTTCGCAAAGTCGTCTCGATTTGCTCCACCACGGATATCTGCCACGACTTCCGGCGGCAGAATCTGAGTGCCGTTGTATCGACCTTCGTTACGCATCATTTCGCCAAAGCGCACAAGGTCGCGCAGGCTGGCATTCAGGCCGCCACCGGCAAACGGCGTACCGATGGAGTCTACCGACATGTAGGCATCCTGTTCCGCGCCCAATCGACTCCAAATGTGCTCCGACAACAGCTGTGCGACGTTCCGCCCGCTCACTCGCGCGATTACCCAGCCCAGAGCGTCGGAATTTGCGGTGCGGTAATGAAAGGCCTCGCCATGACGACCTTCCGGTTTGACCGTTTGCAGAAATTCGTAATAGGTCCGTGGCCCCTGGTAATCAGCGGGTTTCGGCAGCGGATTGCCGGCGGCTGCGTGCGCCCATACTTCGGCCTTGGGGTCCGCATAATCCTCGCTGAAGTGAATGCCGGTGGTCATATCCATCAGCTGTCGTACGCTGGCATCGGCAAAACCCGACGCTGCCAGCTCGGGAACGTAATCTGCGACCAGACGTTGGGGATCCAGCTTTTCTTCGGCCACAAGAAGCGCCGCCAATGTACCGGTGAAGGTTTTCGTAATCGACATGGCAGCATGCTGTCCTTCCGGCTTCAATACGCCGAAATAGCGCTCGTACACCAATTTCCCTCGGTGGAGGATGATGATGCCGTCGGTGTAGTTGGCTTGCAGCGATTGCTGCCAGGTCATTGGCTCGCCCCCACCAAGAGGGACGAATGTCAGCGCATCGATCTCGTTGCTTGGCTGGTGCTCGAGTAGTGAAGACTCACCTAGGCCGCGTGAGACATTGACGGTAGGCATCAGCTGTCGAAAGTTGGCGACGCTCCAGCGCATCTGCGGGAAGCGAAAATAACTGCCATCCTCGAAGCGCAGGATTCGATCAGTCGGTGGCGGCGAGCCAACCATCCATCCCATTGTCGCTGGATCACTGGTTTGTGCGTCTGGAAACTCCGCAGGCTCACTGGCGTACGCTGAGCACGCCATGGCGCCAAACAAACAGCAGAGATGTACTTTCGCTAGCTCTCTGGACCTGCGTAGTTTCATGGTTTGTCCTTGCTAATGGCTTGGCGTGTCGCGGCATGCCGGCCTGGAAGTCTCTCAATCTCTGCCGGCATTTTGGGCGTCTGCGATCCGTGCGGCATGGCCTTATAGCGAATTGCGCGCAGAGCGGTGATGAACAGCGTAGTCCTCTCAGTCTAGGGACTGGTTGCATTCGTCGGGTTGCTGTTCTTATAGTGCCGCCGGCATTTTTGCAGGACCTGGCTCGGGTCGCGCGGCGGCACGCCAGGGCCTTTGGTGCACTGGTGAGAGTCCATGATCGAAATAAGCAACCTGACCAAGCGTTTTGCCCAGCACACCGCGGTCGACGACCTGTCATTCCAGGTCCAGCGCGGCGAGGTGCTGGGATTTCTCGGCCCGAATGGTGCCGGCAAGTCCACCACTATGAAGATGCTGACCGGCTTTCTCGCGCCGACGTCGGGCACGGCGAGTATCCTCGGCCACGACATTCGCACCCAGACGCTGCAGGCCCAGCGGCAGATCGGTTATCTGCCCGAAGGCGCGCCCTGCTACGGCGACATGACGGTGCGCGGTTTTCTCGAGTTCATCGCTGAAGTCCGCGGCTTCCGTGGGACGGACAAGCGCCAGCGGGTCGAAGCCGCGGTCGCCCAGGTGGAGCTGGAGAACGTGCTGGGGCAGTCCATCGAGACGCTGTCCAAGGGCTTCAAGCGTCGCGTCGGCCTGGCCCAGGCGATCCTGCACGATCCGCAGGTGCTGATTCTCGACGAGCCCACCGATGGCCTCGATCCGAACCAGAAACACCAGGTGCGTCAGCTGATCCAGGGGCTGGCGCAGGACAAGATTGTCATCATCTCCACGCATATCCTCGAAGAGGTCAGTGCGGTCTGCACCCGCGCGGTGGTCATCGCCCAGGGCCGACTGGTGGCCGACAGCACGCCGCTGGAGCTGGAGAGCCGGTCGAAATATCACCAGGCCGTCACGCTGGTCAGCGACGGTCCGCTGGACGACGTTGCCCTGGCCGCGTTGCCCGGCGTGGCCGGTGTCGAATTCAACGAGCCCGAGCACAGCCTGACGTTGCTGGCGCAGCCGGGGCAGGTGATTTTCCCTCAGGTCAGTGCGCTGATCGCCCAGCATGGCTGGGTGGTGAAGGAGCTGGACGTGGAACGCGGCCGGTTGGATGAGGTGTTCCGTAACCTGACTCGCGGGGAGTCGCTATGACCCAGTTGCCGGTTATCTTCAAGCGCGAGCTGGGCAGCTATTTCGCCACGCCGCTGGCCTACGTGTTCATTGTGATCTTCCTGGTGCTCTCCGGGGTGTTCACCTTCTACCTGGGCGGTTTCTACGAGCGCGGCCAGGCCGACCTCACGCCGTTCTTCAGCTTCCATACCTGGCTGTACCTGTTCCTGGTGCCGGCGATCGCCATGCGCCTGTGGGCGGAGGAGCGCAAGTCCGGCTCGATCGAGCTCTTGATGACGCTGCCGATCACCCGCTTCGAGGCGGTTACCGGCAAGTTCCTCGCCGCCTGGGTATTCGCTGGCATCGCGCTGCTGCTGACCTTCCCGATGGTCATCACCGTCAATTACCTGGGTGAGCCGGACAATGGCGTGATCGTCGCCGGTTATCTCGGCAGCTGGCTGCTGGCCGGCGCCTTCCTGGCCATTGGCTCGTGCATGTCGGCGCTGGCGAAAAACCAAGTGATCGCCTTCATCCTCTCGGTGGTGGTGTGCTTCCTGTTCATCGTCAGCGGCCTGCCGATGGTGCTGGATGCCTTCGCCTGGGCGCCGCAGTGGCTGATCGACGCGGTGGCTTCGCTGAGCTTCCTGATCCGTTTCGACTCCATCAGCAAGGGCGTGATCGACCTGCGTGATTTGCTGTATTTCGTCACGCTGATCGTCGCCTGGCTGGCGGCCACCGCCGTGGTCGTCGACCTGAAGAAAGCCGCCTGAGGAGTCACCATGAAACGAGTCATCTATTCCGGTGCCGGGCTGCTGCTGATCGCGCTGGCAGTCCTGCTGTTCAATGGGCTGACCGGCACGCTGCTGACCAATGCCCGGCTGGACCTGACCGAGCAGAAGCTCTACACCATCTCCGAGGGTACCGAGCGCATCCTCGAGGGGCTGCAGTCACCCATCGAGCTGCATTTCTTCTATTCGGACGAGACCGCCAAGGACCTGGTCGCGCTGCGCAACTACGCGCGTCGGGTCGAGGAGATGCTGCGTGCCTATCAGCGCGCCTCTGGCGGCAAGCTCAAGCTGCACGTGATCGATCCGCAGCCGTTCTCCGAGGAAGAAGACCGCGCCGCCGAGTTCGGCCTGCAGGCGGTACCGCTCAACCAGGGCGGTGACAAGGTCTACTTCGGGCTGGCCGGCACCAATGCGGAGGGCAATACGCAGATCATCCCGTTCTTCCCGCTGGATCAGGAGGAGTTTCTCGAGTACGAGGTCAGCCGCCTGGTTCAGAGCCTGGCGACTGCCGAGCTGCCGGTGGTGGGTGTGCTTTCCGGCCTGCAGCTGACCGGCGGCTTCGACATGCGCACGCAGCAGGCGACGCCGCCGTGGATGGTGCTGGAGGAAGTCCGCCAGCTGTTCCATATCGAGAGCCTGCAGCGCGATGTCGATCTGATCCCCACCAATGTATCGGTGCTGCTGCTGATCCATCCGAAGGATCTGCCCGAGCAGACGCTGTTCGCCATCGACCAGTTCGTCCTGCGCGGCGGCAAGCTCCTGGTGTTCCTCGATCCGCACAGCGAGATCGATCCGGGCATGGGCATCGGTCCGGGCGAGTTCGGCGAGGAGCGGGTCTCTGACCTGGAACCGCTGTTCAGGGCCTGGGGCGTACGTATGGTGCCGAAGAAGGCGGTCGCCGATGCCGCTTACGGCATGTCGGTGGGCATGGGCGCCGAGCGTCGGCCGGTGCGGCATGCCGGTTGGCTGAGCCTGCCGCGCAACGCGCTGGATCAGGATGACGTGACCACCGCCGCGCTGGAAAACATCACCATCGCCAGTGCCGGCATTCTGGAGCCGCTGGAGGACGCGACGACGCGCTTCACGCCGCTGTTCGGCAGTTCCGACTACGCCATGCCGGTGGAGGCCGAGCGCTTCGCCACGCTGGACAACCCGGAAACCCTGCTGCTTGGCCTCGAGCCGACCGGCGAGCGCTACACCCTGGCGGCGCGCATCCAGGGGCCGGCGAAAACTGCCTTTCCGGACGGCATCGAAGGCCGTGAAGAGGGCATCAAGGAAAGCCAGAACATCAACGTGATCGCCGTCGCCGATACCGATCTGCTGAGTGATCGCATGTGGGTGCAGGTGCAGGACTTCTTCGGCCAGCGCGTTCCGCAGCCGTGGGCGGACAACGGCGCGTTCGTGATCAATGCGCTGGACAACCTTTCCGGCACCGATGCGCTGATCAGCGTGCGTTCGCGTGGTCGCTTCACCCGCCCGTTCGTGATGGTAGAAACCTTGCAGCGCGAGGCCGAGGATCGTTTCCGCGAGAAGGAAGAAGTGCTGCAGCAGCGCCTGGCTGATACCGAGCAGCAACTGGCCGAGCTGCAGAGTCCGGACCCGGAGCATGCGCTGGAGCTGACGGCTGAGCAGGAGCAGGCGTTGCGTCAGTTCCAGCAGGAGAAGGTGCGTATCCGCAAGGAGTTGCGTGAGGTGCGTTATCAGCTCAATGCCGATATCGAAGCGTTGGGGCGTACGCTGAAGTTCGCCAACATCGCTCTGGTGCCCTTGCTGCTGACCCTGGGCGTGCTCGCCCTGTGGCTATGGCGACGCCGCCGGAGCGCCTGAACAGAGCACCCGTTCCGGCATTGGCCGGGGCGGGCGAGGGTGTCAAATCCGCAGCGGAAAAAAGAGGCTGACAGCGAAAATCGTTGTTTTATACTCCGGCAACGGTCGCGTTCGAGTCGCATTTGCGCCGGAGCCGAATGCACGAAGGCCTGACCGTCGACCCCTCTTCCGAGGAATAACAAAAAGCGAGTTGGAGAAGTGGTAATGGCTGAGCGCGAGACCGGAACCGTCAAGTGGTTCAACGATGCAAAAGGCTATGGATTCATCCAGCGGGGTAATGGCGCCGACGTGTTCGTGCATTACCGCGCGATCCGTGGCGACGGCCACCGCTCGCTGGCCGAAGGGCAGCAGGTGGAGTTTTCGGTAACCCAGGGCCAGAAGGGCCTGCAGGCCGAAGACGTCGCCGGCGTGTAACTTCGGTTGCGCAATGACAAAGCCCGTCCAAGTGACGGGCTTTGTTTTGCTATCCGGTGGTTTCGGTCCACCACGGATGAGCGATACGGCCGATGCCGATCAGCCGGTCCGCCAGACGATTTCCTCTTCACCGTCATCGCTGATGCGGATCCAGCGGTCGGCCTCTTCAACGGCTTCCTCTTCCTGCCAGCCGCCCGGCGCGCAGCGGATTTCCACACCCAAAGCCTGATACGCCGCGCGGGCGCAGGCGAGGTCATCGTCCCAGGGGGTGGCATCGCTTTCCAGCAGCAGACAATGCCATTTGCCCACCGCCTTCGGCAGCCAGGTCACCGGAATGCCGGCGGCGCTGCACTTGAAGGTCTGGCCTTTCTGTTGCCAGGCGGAACATGAGCCAATGGCTTGGGCCAGCCACTCGCCGACGGCCTCCTGACTGGCATCCCTGAGGTAGATCTCGATATCGGGTTGACGCATGGGCGACTGCCTTATGTGGTGGTGCGAGGTTTTGGTCGTAGGCAAATATACGAACGCTAGGGCGTGCGTTCGATCCAGTCGTAGCGTATCGCAACCCGCACGCTGAGGTGACTGTCGATCACGGCGGCGCGGCGCTCGGCGCTGGCGCGCCAGCCGTGCGGGGTCATCGCCAGCAGGTCGGCACGGGCCTGGGCGTTGTCCAGCTGCAGCTCGTAGCTGAGGGTTTCGCTGTGGGCCAGGCGCATGCCTTCGGGAATCAGCGACAGGTGCTTCTCGTCATCGTAGTCGCGTACCTCGTCGTAGAGCCGGGCGCGTAGCTCCCACAGGTGCTCGCGGGTCGGTCCCATGCGCAGCAGTCCGCCGCCGGGTGCGAGCAGGCGTCGCGCCTCCTGCCAGTCCAGTGGGCTGAACACGCTGGCGAGCAGGTCGCAGCTGGCATCGGCCAGCGGCACGCGGGCCATGCTCGCCACCAGCCATTCCAGTTGCGGCGCGCGTTTGCAGGCACGCTTGACCGCTTCGCGGGAGATGTCCAGTGCATAGCCTTCGGCGTCCGGTAGTGCCTCGGCCAGCTGGGCGGTGTAGTAGCCCTCGCCACAGCCGATGTCCAGCCAGCGCTGCGGCGCGCGTTCGGCGGCCAGCTCGGCGAGGCGTCGGGCCAGCGGCGCATAGTGGCCGCCGTCGAGAAAGCGTCGCCGTGCTTCGACCATGGCCTGGTTGTCGCCCGGATCGCGGCTGTTCTTGTGCTGCACCGGGAGCAGGTTCAGGTAACCCTGACGCGCGCGGTCGAAACGGTGGTTGGCCGCGCAGACCACACCGTTGTCGAGCGCGCTCAGCGGCGCCTGGCAGATCGGGCAGATCAGCATGCGAGCAGGTTCACCAGGGTCTGGTAGTAGATCTCGGTCAGCAGGTCGAGATCGCTGGCCAGGATGTGTTCGTCAACCTGGTGGATGGTCGCGTTGACCGGGCCGAGCTCGACCACCTGGGTGCCGAGGGTGGCGATAAAGCGCCCGTCCGAGGTACCGCCGCTGGTGGACGGCGTGGTCTCACGGCCGGTGACGCTGCGGATTGCCTTGGCCACGCCGTCGAGCAGCGCGCCCGGTTCGGTGAGGAACGGCAGGCCGGACAGTGCCCAGTCCACGTTCCAGTCCAGATCGTGCTTGTCGAGAATCGCGGCGGTGCGCTGCTTGAGCTGTTCGACGGTGGATTCGGTGGAGAAGCGGAAGTTGAACACCGCTTCCAGCGTGCCGGGAATGACGTTGGTGGCGCCGGTGCCGGCGTTCAGGTTGGAGATCTGGAAGCTGGTCGGCGGGAAGAAGGCATTGCCGTCGTCCCAGTGCTCGGCGGCCAATTCCGCTAGCGCAGGCGCGGCCAGGTGGATGGGGTTCTTCGCCAGATGCGGATAGGCCACATGGCCCTGCTGGCCGCGTACGGTGAGGGTGCCGCCGAGTGAGCCGCGGCGGCCATTCTTCACCACGTCACCTACCAAGGCGGTGCTCGACGGTTCGCCGACGATGCACCAGTCCAGGCGCTGGCCACGCTCGCGCAGGCGCTCGACGACGGCCTTGGTGCCGTGGTGCGCAGGGCCTTCTTCATCACTGGTGATGAGAAAGGCGATCTGCCCCTTGTGATTCGGGTGATCGGCGGTGAAGCGCTCCACTGCCACGACCATCGCCGCCAGGCTGCCTTTCATATCTGCCGCGCCGCGGCCGTGGAGCATGCCCTGCTCGTCGATGCGCGCACTGAACGGCGGATTCTGCCAGGCCTGCAGCGGGCCCGTAGGGACCACGTCAGTGTGGCCGGCGAAGCACAGCACCGGGCCTTCGTTGCCGCGAATGGCCCAGAAGTTCTCCACGTCCTCGATATGCATCGGCTCGATGGCGAAGCCGCAGGCCGCCAGGCGCTGGCTCATCAGCTGCTGGCAGCCTTCATCCAGCGGCGTCACCGAAGGGCGATTGATCAGCTCGCAGGCGAGTTCGAGCGTCGGGGAGAGGGCAGGCGCGGTCATCAGGGCTCCGGTGCGGCGGGGAAAGGGCGCCATATTAAAGCAAAGGCGCGGTTACGGTGACGGCTGGATGCAGTGGTCGTGGCGTCATGAGGTCTTATAATCGCCAGGTTTTTTCCGGGGAGTCGGCATGTCTATCGATGATCAGCGTTTCGGCGGTATTGCCCGCCTGTATGGCCGCGTCGGCCTCGAGCGGCTGGCGGCTGCGCATGTGGCGGTGGTCGGCATCGGTGGCGTCGGCTCGTGGGCGGCCGAGGCGCTGGCGCGCAGCGGGGTAGGCGAGATCAGCCTGTTCGACCTGGACGATGTGTGCATCACCAATACCAATCGGCAGATTCACGCCCTCAATGGCGCAGTGGGCAAAGCCAAGGTCGACGAGATGGCCGCACGTATTCGCGCCATCAACCCGGCCTGCCAGATTCATGCAGTGGCGGATTTCGTCACCCGCGAAACCATGGCCGAATACATCACCGAAGACATGGACTGCGTCATCGACTGCATCGACAGCGTGCCGGCCAAGGCGGCGCTGATCGCCTGGTGCAAGCGCCGCAAGATCCAGATCATCACCACCGGCGGCGCCGGCGGGCAGGTCGATCCGACACAGATCCAGGTCACTGATCTGAACAAGACCTTCAACGATCCGCTGGCGGCAAAGGTGCGCTCGCTGCTGCGTCGCGAATACAACTTCTCGCGCACGCCGGGGCGCACCTACAGCGTGCCCTGTGTGTTCTCCACGGAGCAGTTGCGCTACCCGAAGCCGGACGGCGGCGTGTGCCAGAGCAAGAGCTTCGTTGGTGAGGGGGTCAAGCTCGACTGCGCCGGAGGCTTCGGCGCGGTGACCATGGTGACCGCCAGTTTCGGCATGGTTGCAGCCGCCAGGGCCGTCGACAAGCTGGTCGCCGGAGCCCGTCGCCCCAGCGAGCGCAACGTTCGCAGCTGACGAAAAAGTGCCGCAGCCGCTCTGTGATGCGGCTCCACGGAAAGTTCCGTTGTCACGAAAGCTTTACATATCAGCCATTTGGCTGACATACGCCGTCGCCAAGATTCCCCCCAACACAAAGAGCCCATCTCGTGTGTTTCCGACGCTAAACATAAAGGGGAATTTTGGATGATCCGTAAGCACTTCGCCGGTTTCGCTGCCAGCGCTCTGGCTCTGGCCGTTTCCGCCCAGGCTTTCGCCGGTACCGTCACCACCGACGGCGCCGATCTCGTTATCAAGACCAAGGGCGGCCTGGAGGTCGGAACCACCGACAAGGAGTTCTCGTTCAAGATCAATGGCCGCCTGCAGGCTGATGCCGATAGCTTCGATGGTTTCTACACCCAGAACGGCGAGCGCGCAGATGAGACCTACTTCCGTCGTGCGCGTCTGGAGATTTCCGGTGTTGCCTTCACCGATTGGGGCTACACCTTCCACCGCAACTTTGGCGACGATTCCAGCGATTGGCAAGAGCTGGCCATCCACTACAACGGCTGGAAGCCGGTCCAGGTTTCGATTGGCCGTATCAACCCGACCTTCGGCCTGGAAGAAGCCGTCAGCTCCAAGTGGATCACCGCCATCGAGCGCTCGGCGATCTATGACCTGGCGCCCTGGCTGAACGACCACGAAGACGGCGAAGGCATCCGCGTGCGTACCACTGTCGGCATGTTCCACGGCGAGGCCGGTGCCTATCGTCAGGATGGTGGCGACGGCGTCGACATGCTCGAGGACGAAGATGGCGCCAACAACACCAGCTTCGTGCTGCGTGGCGTGATCGCCCCGATCGTCGAGAAGGACCAGGTGCTGCACTTGGGCGCGAGCTTCGGTCAGCGTGACCTGGAAGAAGGTTACCTGGAACGCATTCGTCCGCGCCTGTCCGTGCGTGGCACCACCGAAGACAGTGCCAACGGCAACCGCGCCACCTTCGGCGGCACTCGCACCGACGGCACCGATCAGGCCTGGGGCCTGGAGGCGGCCTACATGATCGGCCCGTTCTCGGTGCAGGGCGAATACCTGACCCGTACCGTCGACGCCATGGAAGGTTTCGAAGACCTCGAAGCCACCGGCTACAACGTCCAGCTGGCGTACACCCTCACCGGTGAGTCGCGCTCCTACAAGCTCGATGGCGGCAAGTTCGACAAGATCAAGCCGGAGAACAAGCAGATCGGTGCCTGGGAAGTTTTCTACCGCTTCGACGACATCACCGTCGATGAAACCGGTGTTGCACCGAGCGGTTATGTCGGTGCCCTGGATAGCGCAGAAGCTGGTGCGAAGACCCACACCATCGGTGTCAACTGGTACGCCAACGAGTCGGTCAAGCTCTCGGCCAACTACCTGAAGACCAGCGTGGACGACGTGGTCAACGCCAATGGCGACGACGATGGCGACGCCATCAGCCTGCGCGCCCAGTACGTGTTCTAAAACATCACCTCATCCGTGATGCTCCATTTGAGCCCCGCCTTGGCGGGGCTTTTTTTCGCCTGCGGGACAGGCCAGACTGCGCGCATGCCTATCCAGACCCTGTACCGCCTCGCCGAACTGCCTCCCGCCGAATGGGATGCGCTACTGAGCGATGATCAGCCCTTCCTTCGTCACGCCTTCCTCTGCGCGCTGGAAGACAGCGGCAGCGTGGGTGGGCGTAGCGGCTGGCAACCTGCCCATCTCCTGCTGCGCGACCCGCAGGGCGCGTTGCAGGCAGCCTTGCCGCTGTATCGCAAGTTTCATTCGTACGGCGAGTACGTGTTCGATTGGGCGTGGGCGGATGCCTGCCAGCGGGCCGGCATCGCCTACTACCCCAAGCTGCTTTGTGCAGTGCCCTTTACCCCGGTCGCCGGCAGTCGCCTGCTGGGCGACGTACAGGCGGCCGGTGAGCTGCTCGATGTACTCTCCGCTGGCCTTGAAAGGCAGGAGCTGTCGGGGCTCCACGTGAATTTCAGCGAGCCGCGGGCCGATCAGCTGCTGGCGGGGCGGGATGGCTGGCTGGAGCGCATCGGCTGCCAGTTTCATTGGCACAACCGTGGTTACCGCGATTTTCAGGACTTTCTCGATGCACTGACCTCGCGCAAGCGCAAGCAGTTGCGCAAGGAACGCGAACAGGTGGCGGGGCAGGGCATCAGCTTCGAGTGGCGCGATGGGCATGAGCTCAGCGAGGCGGAATGGGATTTCGTCTATGCCTGCTACGCCAACACCTATCAGGTCCGCGGTCAGACGCCCTATCTGACTCGGCAATTCTTCAGCCTGCTGGCCGAGCGCATGCCGCAGGCGATTCGCGTGGTGCTGGCGTTACAGGGCTCGAGGCCGGTGGCGATGGCCTTCAGCCTGCGCAGTGCGTCTGGCCTGTACGGCCGTTACTGGGGCTGCCTGGCAGAGTTCGACCGTCTGCACTTCGAGACCTGTTTTTACCAGGGCATCGACCAGGCCATCGCGGACGGCCTGCAGCGCTTCGATGCCGGCGCGCAGGGCGAGCACAAGCTGATCCGGGGCTTCGAGCCGGTGATCACGCGCTCCTGGCATTACCTGCAGCACCCCGGTTTGCGCGCCGCGGTAGCGGATTTCCTCCAGCAGGAACGTGCGGGGGTGCTGGCGTACGCCGAGGCGGCGCGCCAGGCGCTGCCGTACCGGCAGGCCGGCAGCTAGTCGTTTGTCTCAGGCGTGGGAGGCGGCGCTGTTCTCCTCGTGGATCAGCAGCATGCGTTGCAGTTCGCTACGCAGCAGCGGGTCCTGGCATCCCGGCAGGTACTCGCGCAGTTTGCGGATCACCCACTGCTGACCCCTGTCGATGAAGGGCAGACGCTCGTCCAGCGATTCGATAGCCATCGCCTTGCCGTAGAAGGCGCCGGTTTCCTTGTTGGGTTCCAGCCCCAGATGCTGCAGGCAGTTGAGCAGCAACTTGCAGCTTTCGATTTCGCCCTGGCGGACCTGCTCGAGCAGTTGCCGTTGCTCCGGTGTGCAGGGTTGTTGCAACGAGTCGCCGGCCACCTTGGCCCCGGCGCGCTCCGCGCTGAGCAGGTCCTGCAGCAGCTGGGCTTCGCCTTCCGGAGTGTTCAGTGGGCTTTGTGGTTCGGTCATGTCGCGATCTCCTGTCGGTTGAGGGTTTCTCACGCTGGCGGCAGCCGGGTATGTGCCGGCAGAAATGAAAAGGGCCGGTGAACCGGCCCCTCGGGGATCAGAGTTTCTTCGCGGTGATGATCTTCACCGGGGTCAGCGGCACGTTCTGCATCATGGCGCGGTTGCCGGTGGGCACCTGGGCGATCTGGTCGACCACCTCCATGCCGCGTACGACCTTGGCGAACACCGCGTAGCCAAAGTCGCGGCCACCGTGATCGAGGAAATCGTTGTCGCGATGGTTGATGAAGAACTGACTGGTAGCCGAATTCACGTTCTGGGTCCGGGCCATTGCGACGGTGCCGCGCACGTTGTGCAGCCCATTGTCCGCCTCGTTCTTGATCGGGGCCTTGGTCGGCTTCTGGTTCAGGCCTTCGCCGAAGCCGCCGCCCTGGACCATGAACCCGGGAATGACGCGGTGGAACACGGTGCCGTCATAAAAGCCGCTGTCGACGTAGCCGAGGAAGTTCTCGACGCTGATCGGTGCCTTTTCCGCTTCGAGCTCCAGCTCGATCTCGCCCAGGCTGGTGGTCAGCAGTACGCGAGGGTTTTCCGCGGCGAACAGGTTGCCGGCCAGCAGAACGGTACAGGCGGCGAGGGCAATGCGTTTCAACATGATGTCTTTCCTGATGTTGGGGAAGCTGTCAGCCGGCCAGTGGAGTGGCCTGGCCAGCATCGTACGTCTTGATCAGCTCGATGAGAATCCGGGTAGCCGGCCCGAGCGGTCTGTCGTGGTTAGTGTAGAGATAGAACAGTGGCCGGCGAATACTGCCTTGGACCAGTGGCAGCGGCTTGAGTATGCCCTCGGCCAGTTCGCGCCCGATCAGATGCCGGGGCAGCCAGGCGAAGCCCAGACCGCTGCTGACGAAGGCCACGGACGTCGCCAGGCTGCCCACCGTCCAGCGCTGTTCGGCACCCAGCCATCCGGCATCACGAGGTTGGCGCAGGCCTGTATCACGCACCACGATCTGCATCTGGCTCTGCAGGTCCTGCACGCTGAGCTTGCGTCCGAGCTGGTGAAGGGCATGGTTGGCGTGTGCCACGGCGACGAACTCCACGGTACTGAGCTCGCTGCCCAGATAGCCGGTGATGTCCAGGCCGCTGATGGCGAGGTCCGCGGTGCCGTCCTTGAGCACTTCCTCGACCCCGGAGAGCACTTCCTCGCGCAGGCGCACCCGGCAGCCGCGGCTCTTCGGCATGAATTCGGTGAGGGCCTGTATCAGCTTGGCGCTGGGGTAGGCGGCATCGACAACCAGGCGCACCTCGGCTTCCCAGCCTTGTTCCATGTGGTGCGCCAGTTCTTCCAGCTGACTGGCCTGTGTGACCAGCTGTCGCGACCGGCGCAGCAGCACTTCTCCTGCCTCGGTCAGCACTGCCTTGCGCCCGTCTATGCGCAATAGCGGCACGCCCAGTTGTTCCTGCATGCGTGCCACGGTGTAGCTGACCGAAGACTGCGACCGATGCAGCGCTTCGGCCGCCTGGGCGAAGCCGCCGTGATCGATGACCGCCTGCAGGGTGCGCCACTGATCGAGGGTCACACGGGGCACTTTCATTCCTTCGGTTCCTTTAGCAAGGTCTGTTAGGCTGGCCACTCTGTAGAGGAGCCCAGTCAAAATGAAAACAATCGGTTACCTACTCGTCGCCTTGCTGCCACTCACGGCCAATGCGGTCACTTATCCGGTAGACGTCGAGCAGCAGCTCAACGGCGCGGAGATCACCGTCACCCCGCAGACTATTGATCGTGACCTCGCCGGGCTACTGCTGCTCAACTATGGGGGCACGGCTGCGGTGTGTACCGCCGTGTTCCAGAACGGCCCGGAAGCGCCGCGCACGCGACGCACGGAGTTGCAACCAGGTGAGCGCAAGGCACTGACGTCCAAGTTCAAGCGCGACGTGATTCGCCTGCGCATCAAGTTGACCTGCCAGCCAGAGTAGGACGCTAGGCTGCCCTCATCGCGCGGGCTGCCTGAACGCGAACCGATCAATCCAGTATGTTCTCGAGTATTTCGTAAACGATGCCCGTGGCGATGGCGACCAGAACCACGTCGCGGCCGATCTGTTTCCACTCGTAGCCTTCGTAGCGCGGCAGGTGTCCCAGCAGGCGGCTGTCCATGTTCTTGGCGATGCCCGGCGGTAGCGGCTTGCCGCGCGCCAGATTCTTCTGGATGCCCGGTGGCAGAGACGAGACCGGCGCTAGCAGATCGCGATGACTACGCAGGGTGATGCGGACCGAACCGATGTCCACCGACGGACCCTGGTAGCGATGCGGCTGCTGTGCCGAAGGCTGATGCTGTTGTGCGCGGTCGGGCTTGCCCTTGCCAGGGTGATCACTGTTCGGCTGCGCTGCGCCGGCAGCGGTGTGTAGCGCCAGTGAAAGCGCGCCAGTCAGCAGTACCACTCGCTTTTTGGACATCATGCGAACCTCTTGGGTATTAAGCCGCTTCTATTTCCTCAGCTTAGCCTGTGTTTGCCTGGGAAAACATGGCGACCGTTACAGAACGCGCCTTTGCCCGGCAGACGAGTTACCCTATGCCATTGTTTTTTTCGACCTCCGAGGTAGCTCCCTTGTTTGACCAATTCGCCCTGCACGAACGCCTGCTAAAGGCTGTCGCCGAACTCAAATTCGTCGAGCCGACTCCAGTGCAGGTGGCGGCCATTCCGCCGGCGCTGGAAGGGCGTGACCTGCGGGTGACGGCACAGACTGGCAGCGGCAAGACCGCCGCCTTCGTACTGCCGATGCTCAATCGGCTGATTGGCGATGCCGTGGTGCGCACCGATGTTCGGGCGCTGATTCTGTTGCCGACCCGAGAGCTGGCGCAGCAGACGCTGAAGGAGGTCGAGCGTTTCTCGCAATTCACCTTCATCAAGTCGGCGATGATTACCGGGGGCGAGGACTTCAAGGTCCAGGCCGCAGTCATGCGCAAGGTGCCGGACATCCTCATCGGCACGCCTGGGCGCATGATCGAGCACCTGAATGCCGGCACGCTGGTCCTCAAGGATGTCGAGATGCTGATCCTCGACGAAGCCGACCGCATGCTCGACATGGGCTTTGCCGAGGATGTGCAGCGTCTGGTCGGCGAGTGCGCCAAACGCCAGCAGACGCTGCTGTTTTCCGCGACCAGTGGCGGCGCCGCGCTGCGCGAGATGACCGCCAGCGTGCTGCGCGATCCGCTGCACCTGCAGCTCAACCGCGTCAGCGAACTCAACGAAGGCACGCGCCAGCAGATCATCACTGCCGAAAACACCGAACATAAGGAAAAGTTGGTGCACTGGCTGCTCGCCAACGAGGCGTACAAGAAGGCAGTGATCTTCACCAACACCCGCGTACAGGCCGACCGCCTCTACGGCCGGCTCGTTGCCGAGGGCGTGAAGGCGTTTGTGCTGCATGGCGACAAGGACCAGAAAGACCGCAAGCTGGCGATCGACCGGGTCAAGGAAGGTGGCGTCAAGGTGCTGGTAGCGACCGACGTGGCGGCGCGCGGGCTGGATATCGAAGGGCTGGATCTGGTGATCAACTTCGACATGCCGCGCTCGGGCGACGAGTACGTGCACCGTATCGGTCGTACAGGGCGCGCCGGTGGCGAAGGGCTGGCGATCTCGCTGATCTGCCACAACGACTGGAACCTGATGTCGAGCATCGAGCGTTATCTCAAGCAGCGTTTCGAGCGGCGGGTGATCAAGGGGCTGAAAGGCAGCTACATGGGCCCGAAGAACCTGAAAGCCTCGGGCAAGGCAGCTGGCACCAAGAAGAAAAAGATCGAGAAGAAGAAAGGCACCGAGAAGAAAGCCAAACCCGCCGGCAAGCGCCCGAACGGCGCCAAGCGCGAGTCACCGCCGCCGGTGGTGAGCCAGGATGGCATGGCGCCGCTCAAGCGCAAGAAGCCGACGGCCGAGTAACCGTCGGCCTTCAGCCTCAGCGCTGCGCGTCGGCCGGTGGGATGTCGGCCTCGCGCTCCGCTTCCTCGATCTGCGTCAGACGCTTGTCATAGGCCTCGCACTCATCGCCCAACTGGTCGGCGGTGCGCTTGGCTTCCATCTGGCGAATCTCCTCATTGATTTCCTTGGCGCGCTCCGGATTGCTCTTGGTGAGCTGATTCACGCGTTCGGCCAGCTGTTCGGCCTTGGCATTCACTTCGTCCGGGGTGCACGCGGCGTGCACGGTCGGGCTGGCCAGTGCGGCAGCGGTCAGGGCAATCATCAGCAATTTCATGGCTCGCTCCTCGTTCAATCGGTCTGAACGGTGGATCGCAGCGCAGCCGCTTTAGTTCAGACAACGAACCGGTCGCCATGGTGAACGGTCCCAATCAGTAGGCGCCTCATTCGAGAGGCGGACATCTGCTGCCGAATCTGGACAGTCTGCGTGCCGAAGCGGCCGATTACGAAAGTCTGCTATTCGAGGGTGGCTTCATCGTTTCGCGGCCCGAGGAGGAGGGCGGCAATGGCGAGAATTTCGTCCTGACCGAGCGCGGCTCGCGTTTGCTGGCGATCCTTGACGATCCGCAGGAGGCGCAGCGCCAGCACCTGGCGGACAAGGGCGATGCGGCGCTGGTGCCGGAAGTGTTCGACGAGATGGCGGCCGGTCGCCCATGACCGGCGTTGTCGTCACAGGCGAAAGCCATCGGCGATGTAGCCGGCGAGCGTTTCGCTGACCGGCGACTGCTGCTGCGGGTTGCGCAGCAGCACGATGCTGGTCTGAGGCAGGCGCGGCAGGCCCTCCTTTTCACCGAGTATCTGCAGATCGGCAGGAATCAGGCTCTGCAGCTGTGCGGTCAGCGCCAATCCTGCACCCACGATCGCCATGATCGCCGACAGGCTCGGGCTGCTATAGGCGATCCGGTACTCGATTTCCCGCGCATCCAGCGCATTGCATACCCAGGCGCGACAGAAGCAATCGGTATTGAACGTTGCCAGCGGCAGGGGGCGATGCTCATGCAGGTCAAAGCCCGGGGCGGCGGCCCAGACGACGTGCTCCTGGCGCAGCAACTGGCCGATCTCGGTGCCCGGTTCGCGGGTGACGATGCTCAGGTCCAGATCCCGTCGCTGCAACAACTGGGTCGATGGCTCGCAATGCACCTCGACTTGCACCAGCGGATACGCCTGGGCGAAGCGCGAAAGAATGCCGGGTAGAAAACGCATGACGTAATCGTCTGGCGTGCCGATGCGCACCGCGCCGACCATGTGTGGCTGGCGCAGGGTGGTCATGACTTCGCCGTGCAGTTTGAGAATGCGCCGCGCGTAGCCCAGCAGTATCTGGCCCTCGGCAGTAAACCTGACCTGCCGACCGTTGCGCTCGAATAGCGGGCGCTGTAACACATCCTCTTCCAGGCGTTTCATCTGCATGCTCACCGCCGACTGGGTGCGGTTCACCGCGGCTGCGGCACGGGTGAAGCCACCGTGGTCGGCGATGGCCACGAAGCTGCGCAGCAGTTCGGTGTCGATATTCGGGTAGTTGGCCATTCATCAATCCTCGAGATGCAAGGCATCAGGAACATTCGTTGGATTGATCTTAATCCGGGCGCGAGACTGACGCCAACCCAACTGGAGGGCGTCGTGATGAACATGCACAAAGTCGCTTTGCAATCTTTCCATCTGCCGAAGGCACTTCGGGCACCCGCGCCGGGATTGCTGCGACAGGCCTGGCACAAGCTGCAGCGCTGGAACGAACTGGCACGCCAACGGCGCCAGCTGGCCGCGCTCGGTGACGACGTGCTCAAGGACATCGGCCGCAGCCGTGCCGATATCGAATGGGAAGCGAACCGGCCGTTTTGGGACGACCCTGATCGTCAGTGACCCAGCACCAGCTTTTGAATCCCCAGCGACAGGCTGACGGTGACCAACATCAGCGCGAACAGGCGCTGCAGCAGACTGCTGTTGAGGTATTGCGCCAGGCGATTACCGGCCAGCACGCCGAAGGCACCGCCCAGCGCCAGGCCACCGAGCAGCGGTAGCGGTGGCTCGGCATCGGTGAGGTAGAGCAGGAAGCCACCGCCGCTGACGACGGCGATCACCGCCATCGAGGTGGCGATGGCGCTGAGCAGCGATAGCGAAGTAAACCAGAGCAGCGCCGGGACGATGAGAAAGCCGCCGCCGACACCCATCAGCCCGGAGAGCAGGCCAACGCCAACGCCGATGCCCAGCAGCGCCATCTGTCGGTCCTCGACGTTCTCCTTGGCCGGCAGGTTGGCGCCGCGCCACATGCGCCAGGCGGACCACAGCACCAACAGGCAGAAACCGATGATCAGTGCGCGCTCCGGTATGAACTGCCCGAGCCATTGACCGGTAGCGTTGCCCGGCAAGCCGCAGACAGCCAGCAGCATGACCGGGCGCCAGGCGATCTGGCCGAGCCGTGCCCGCGGAATCGCGCCGATGAGTGCGGACATGGCCACCGCACCGAGGCTGACGCCGATGGCATCGCGCAATGGCAGGTGCAGGCTGAGTAGCAGGGGCAGGGCGACCAACGAGCCACCGGCGCCGGTGAGGCCAAGCAACAGGCCGAGAATGAGGCCGATGCCCAGTGCTTCCAGCAGTAGAACGTCCATCAGGCAAAGCTGCCGGATGCCAGGGGAATGGTAGGGACCGTATCGGTTTGCATGCGTGCTCCGTCGTCAGCGTTCCATCGTCCATCGTTGGTACGCTCGCGCTGGCGAGCGTTTCTTGGATGAACGGCGGGTCGCAGCGGTGCCACGCACCCGCCGACGGAGTGTACGGCCTATCAGCGTGGCAGGGCACGGCTGAGGGTGAAGGCGCCGCGCAGATCGCCCTCGCGAAACCCGCGGGCCTGATCCTGCGGGTAGTGCTGGTCGATCAGCTCCACCAGCTCCGGCTTGATCTTTTCGCCGTGACAACCCAGGCAGGCCTCAGCGGTGCCGATCGCCTGCATGTAGCGGTACTCGCCTGCCACTATCTCACCATGCTTGAGCTGTTCGATCGGTTCACCTGCAGCCGAACGCTTGGCGAACTGCTCCAACACCGAGCGCTCCCAGGTGTCTGGCGCGTTGTCCGGATTGCGCAGCTTCAGCGCCGTGCGGCCTACCTTCCAGGGCGCCTGGCTATGCTGGCTGGCGATTTCCGGCGCGAGAAGACGGCATGCCTTGACGGCTTCCGCCGGGCCACCGTCTGCCATCGCCTGCTTGACCGTGCCAAGCAACTGCTGCTGGAACGGTGGAATCAGGCTGGCAGCCTCGCCGCGCAGCTGCTCGGTATCGACGTCAGGCGCGGCGTGGGCCTGCAATGCAAACCAGCCGAGCGTCAGCAAAGACAGTGATTTCATGATGCCTCCCAGGATGTGAAGTATAGTGGGGGGAGTATCCGTGCGGACGGCGCACGATGCAAGCCACAGCCTGCGGTAGGCAGCGGCTCGGGCATCGGAACGTCTCAGGTACCGCGAATCAGCTTGCGTAGCAGGAAACGATTGGGGTGGCAGGCTTCGGCGACGTCCCGAGGCAGCGGCAACGGTTCGTCGTCCAGCCAGGCGGCCAGCAGCTCGCCGGACAGCGGGGCGCTGATCATTCCGCGCGAGCCATGTGCAGTATTGACGTACAGCCCGTCGAGCCACGGGCAGGGCGCGTGTAGCGACTGACGGGCGTTCTTGCCCAACGCCGCATAGGTTTCGGCGAAGGCGTCGGGCTCGGCCAGTGGCCCGATCAGCGGCAGATAGTCCGGGCTGGTACAGCGAAATGCCACGCGCCCATCCAGCATCTCAGTACGCTGCGGGTCCGCCTGCAGACGCTCGTACAGGTCCGCTGAAATCTGCTCGAGCATTTCCAGATTCGCCTGGTGTTCGGCGACGCTGGGGGTATCGTCGGTCTGCTGGAAGTTGAAGCTGGCACCCAACGTGTGCGTGCCATCTCGGGGTGGTGCGACGTAGCCCTTGGCGCACAGCACGGTGCGCAGCTGGCCGCTCTGGGTGTTCGCCGGCAGGCAGGAAATCTGCCCGCGAATACGCTTGAGCGGCAGCCAGGCGCTCTGGCTGAAACGCGCGGCGTCCGCCGCGCCGGTCAGGATCACCACGGGCGCTTCGGCCAACAACGCTTGGCCGCCCAGCACCTGCCAGGATTGCCCGTTGCGGCGCAATTCGAGCGCTTCATGATGCCTGTGCAGCTCGATTCCCGGTCGCCGCAGCAGCCATTGGCATAGCGCCGGTGGGTTGGCCCAGCCGGCTTCGGGGTAGAACAATCCGCCCTCGGCCAGGGCCACTCCGGCCAGCGCCTCAGCGGCTTCGCGCGACAGCGGATGGACCAGCGAGGCCGGGAAGGCTGCCGCCAGCTCGGCCTGGCGTTCGCGCTCCTTTTCGTCGTAGATCAGTTGCAGTACGCCGCATGCCTGCCAGTCCTGGCCTGCTTGCAGATTGCTCAGCAACCGGCGCGTGTAGCTGAAGCCGCTGACCACCAGCCGCGACAGTGCGGTGCCGTGGGCAGAAAGCTTGAGGTAGAGCACGCCTTGCGGGTTGCCCGAGCCTTCCTGTGCCGCCGCGGCGTGACGCTCGAGCACGGTCACCTTCCAGCCGCGAGCGGTCAGCGATGCAGCCGTCGCGCAGCCGGCCAGGCCGGCGCCGACAATTACCGCGTGGCGTTCGGCCGTCGTATAGCCCGGGCGAGCGAACCAGGGTTTGTCCGAAATGCTGACGTTGGCGGCTCGCAGGCGCCCGCGCAGAATCTCGCGTTTGTGGCCGTAGCCGGGCACCCGCTGCATGTCGAAGCCGGCCTCGATCAGGCCGCGCCGCACAAAGCCGGCGCTGGTGAACGTGCCCAGCGTTGCGTCGGGCGCGCAAAGCCTGGCCAGCTCGGCGAACAGCATCGGTTGCCACATCTGCGGATTCTTCGCCGGGGCAAAGCCGTCGAGGAACCAGGCATCGACCTGCGCATCCAGGCTTGGCAGGCATTCGAGCACGTCGCCGATCAGCAGGGTCAGCACAACGCGGCCGCCAGCGAAGACGAAACGCTGATAGCCCGGATTCAGCGCCACGTACTGTTGCAGCAGTTGCTCAGACTGCTCTCGCAGCTCTGGCCACAGGGCCAGTGCGCGCTGCAGGTCCTCGCGGGTCAGCGGGTGTTTTTCGACGCTGATGAAGTGCAGCCGCGCCTGCGGGTGGGCTACGCGCTCGAACAGATGCCATGCACAAAGAAAGTTCAGCCCGGTACCGAAGCCGGTCTCACCAATCACCAGGCGCTGGTTGTCCTGTAGCGCGGCGAAGCGTTGGGGCAGATCGTTCTGCGTGAGGAACACATGTTCGGTCTCGGCCATGCCGCTGGCGCGGGAGAAGTACACGTCGCCGTACTGGCGGGACTGCGGCAGGCCGTTCTCGTCCCAGTCGAGTTCGGCATGCTGGAAGGCGTCGGAAGCGGGGTGGTCGTTCATGCTGGTTCCTGAAAGAACGGTGCAACGCGATGGGCGTCGCCGGGCGCAGATGAGGCACCCGGCACGGTCGATCAGCCGTCGACCTGGATTTCCTGCTCCAGGCGGCTGATGGCTGCGTCCAGCTCATCGAGCGCGGCCTCGCTGTCCGGATGGTTCTGCTTGAGCAGCGTCTCGCTCTGCTGACAGGCGTTGCGCAACTGCGGCACGCCGCAATAACGGGTGGCGCCATGCAGGCGGTGCACGCGCTCGATCAGCGCCTGGCGATCCCCTGCCTGGCGGGCTTCGCGAATGGTTCGGCGGTCGCCTTCCAGTGACTGCAGCAGCATGCCGAGCATGTCATCGGCAAGATCGGCCTTGCCTGCCGCCAGGCGCAGGCCTTCTTCCTCATCCAGCACTTTCAGGGTCGGTTCAGCCTGCTGCGGCGGCTCCGCTGCACGCTGCGGCTGGCTGCGCAGGGCCAAGCCGGTCCACTTCAGCACCACCTGGGCGAGCTGCCGGTCGCTGATGGGTTTGGTCAGGTAGTCGTCCATGCCGCTCTGCAGCAGCGAGCGTTTCTCGTTTGCCAGTGCATGAGCCGTGAGCGCGATGATCGGTAATGGCGCGCTGTTGTTGGTGTGCTCCCAGTGGCGAATGGCTTCGGTGGCCTGTCGGCCGTCCATGCCGGGCATTTGCACGTCCATCAGGATCAGGTCGAACGCATGCTGCTTGACCGCGTCCAGCGCGGCGGGGCCGTTATCCACCGCAACGACTTCGGCGCCCATATCGCCGAGCAGCGTTTTTACCAGCAGCAGGTTGGCCGGATTGTCATCCACGCAAAGCACACGCGCCGGTCGATCGGGCGCCGCCGCGGTGGGTTCCGGATAGCTTTGGTTGGGGCGTACCAGCGCCACCAGTACGCGTTGCAGCTTGCGCGTGCAGGCGGGTTTGCCCTGCAGCTGGGTATAGCTGTGGGCTTCCGGGAGGGCGTCGTGGTAGTGGCCCTGCTCGGTGGTCGGGCACAGCACCACGCATTTGCAGCCGAGCGCCTCGATCTCCATCAGGCGCCTGCTGAGCGCGTCCGGCTCGATTTCGCGGCCGGTGACGCCGAGCACGGCGAGGTCGATCAGCTGGCTGCCCTGGCGCTGAGCGCTGATGGTTTCCTGCATCTGGTCGAGGGTATCGAAGGTGTGCACTTCGAGGCCGAGGCTTTCCAGCTGATGCTGCAATGCCTGGCGGGCCAGTGGGTGCTGCTCCAGCAATGCGATCCGCCGGCCCTGCAAAGCCGGGTGCGGCAGGTCTTCGATGTCGTCCCGTGCCTTCGGCAGGCTGAGGCTGATCCAGAACTCGGAGCCTTCGTCGGGGATGCTGTCGACACCGATCTCGCCGCCCATCTGCTCGATCAGTCGTTTGGAAATGACCAGTCCAAGGCCGGTACCGCCTGGCTGGCGCGACATGGAGTTGTCCGCCTGACTGAAGGCCTGGAACAGCGCGCGCAGGTCCTGATCGGTCAGGCCGATGCCGGTGTCCTGCACGCTGATGCGCAGCTGGGCGCGATCGGTATTGTCGTCCTCGACCATGGCGCGGACGGCGATGGTGCCTTCGTTGGTGAACTTGATCGCGTTACTGATCAGATTGGTCAGCACCTGTTTGAGGCGCAGCGGATCGCCCAGCAGCGACAGCGGCGTGTCGCGATAGACCAGGCTGACCAGCTCCAGATGCTTGGTGTGTGCAGCCGGGGCGAGGATGGTCAGTGTGTCCTCGATCAGATCACGGAGGTTGAACGGGACACTGTCGAGCACCAGCTTGCCGGCCTCGATCTTGGAGAAGTCGAGTATCTCGTTGATGATTCCGAGCAGGCTGTCGGCGGACTGCTCGATGGTGCCCAGATAATCCTGCTGGCGCGGAGTGAGGTCGCTTTTCTGCAGCAGCTGGGTGAAGCCGAGGATGCCGTTCAGTGGCGTGCGGATCTCGTGGCTCATGTTGGCGAGGAATTCGGATTTGATCCGGCTGGCCTCCAGGGCCTCCTTGCGCGCCAGGTCCAGTTCGATGTTCTGGATCTCGATGGTTTCCAGGTTCTGCTGCACATCCTCGGTGGCCTGGTCGATGCTCTGCTGCAGTTCTTCACGGGCGCTGAGCAGTGCTTCGGCCATGCGGTTGATGCCGGACGCCAGCTCATCCATTTCATGGCTGCCCAACGGCGGCAGGCGGGTTTCCAGATGGCCGTCCTTGAGTTGGGCGACCGCGGCCTTGACGCGCTGCAGCGGCAGGCTGATGGCGCGGCTCATGCGCAGCGCGAGCAGCGCGGTGATGATCAGCCCCGCGCCGACCAGGAACAGGCTGGTCAGCAGGCTGCGATAGCCGCGCAGCAGGGTGTTGTGGTGTGACAGTTCCAGCTCCAGCCAGCCGATGAGCTTTTCTTCCGGCCCGCGGGCTTCGTCGGCGAGGTTGAGGTGACGGCTGAGCACCGGCATCAGGATGCGCGTATGGTCCATGCTGCTGACGCGGGTCAGCCCTTCCGGATCGCCCGGTGGCGGCGGGGTCAGCATTCGCGGGCCGGCGTGTACGCGTTGAACGCGTTCGGGATCGAGAATGGTCACGGCGCGGACGTCGGCCTGATCCAGCACCTGGGTCAGGATGCGCTGCAGGCGTTTGTCGTAGCCCAGATTCATGGCAGGCGCGGCCAGTGGCGCCAGCTGCTCGGCGATGAGCTGGCCGCGCTCGTCGAGCTGGTGGCGCATCTCGGACAGCTGCATCCAGGTGAAGTAGGCACCGAGCACCACCGCCAGCAAGGTGCTGGGCAGCAGCGTCAGCATCAGCACGCGGCCACGAATTCCTAGGTCTTTCAGCACAGTCCGTCCACCGATCCTGATTGCAGCGCGCTAGTGTAGCGACTCGGCTCGGTGGAATCTGCACGCCAGGTCTAGCCGTGGCGTCGCAGCCTCAGTCGAGGCCGCGGATTTCCTTGCCGTTGAAGTCCGGCAGTTTCCAGTGGAAGGTCATCGCCAGGACGCGGAACAGGAAGCCGCTGCCCAATGCTGCCAGAGTGGCCAGCGTGGTATTGATCTCCAGCCACAGCATGCCGACGTAGAAGACACCGGTGAACAGCGCGACGGTGGCGTACAGCTCGCGCTGCAGGACCATCGGCACCTGGTTGCACAACACGTCGCGCATCAGCCCACCGAAGATGCCGGTGATGACGCCAGCCAGTACGACGATGGACGGGTGCGCGCCCATGCCCATTGCCACATCGCAGCCGATCACGGTGAACGCTACCAGGCCGAGGCCATCCACCAGCAGGAAGACCATGCGCAGGTGATGCAGGTGGCGGGCGATGAAGCCGGTGACGATCGCCGCGCCGATGGTGAAGGTCAGATACTCCGGGTGAGCGATCCAGCCGACCGGATAATGACCGAGCAGCACGTCCCGCGCGGTGCCGCCACCCAGCGCCGTCACGGTGCCGAGAAGGCAGATGCCGAACAGGTCCATGCCGCGGCGCATGCCCATGATGGCGCCGGACATCGCTTCGGCCGTGATGGCGATCAGGTAGATGGTATGCAGCAGTTCCACGACGATACTCCGGACGGGCTGGGCTGCACGCCAGTGGGGCGCTGCAGCGAGGGATGCGCGATTATGGAGCAATGATGGCTAAATTTGTCGTGGCTAAGTATTTTTAGGCCATCCAAACATTTTCTTAATCGGCAGGTTGCATGAATCTCGATCCGAAGCAGACCGAAGCGTTTCGCACGGTGATCCGTACTGGCAGCTTCGAACAGGCTGCGCAGCGCCTGCACCTGACGCCACCGGCGATTTCACAGCGGGTGCGCGCACTGGAGAGTGCGCTGGGCAGCGCCTTGGTTGTGCGCAGTCGACCCTGCCGACCCACCGAAACCGGTCAGCGCCTGCTGCAGTACCTCAAACGCGCCACCCTGCTCGAGGCCGATCTGCTGGCGGACCTCGCCGAGCGCAGCGATGCGCCACTGGTCGTGGTCGCGGCGCTCAATGCCGACAGCCTGGGCACCTGGTTCTTTCCGGCGCTGGCCGAGGTGCTGATCCGCGAGCGGGTCTTGCTTGATCTCACCGTCGAGGACCAGGATCACACCTACAGTCTGCTGGAGACGGGTCTGGCGATCGGTTGCATCAGCACTGAGCCCAAGCCGATGCGTGGCTGCACGGCCAGCCCGCTGGGCAGCATGCGCTACCGACTGGTGGCATCCAGCGAGTTCCGGCAGAAGCATTTTGCCAACGGGCTGACCCGCAACGCCGCGCGCAAGGCGCCGGTGGTCGCCTACACGCGCAAGGACACCCTGCAGTCGTCGTTCCTGCTGCGCCGCTTCGGGCTGCCGGACGGCGCCTATCCCTGCCATTTCGTCCCCGGTGCCGAACCGCATTTCAGCGCGATTCGCTACGGGCTGGGGTACGGGATGGTGCCGGAACTGTTGCTGCATGATGCGTTGCAGACTGGCGAGGTGGTCGATCTGGCGGCCGACGAACCGCTGGAAATTGCCCTCTACTGGCACACCTGGAAGGTGCAATCACCGCGTATGGAGCACCTTTCGCGGCAGATCATCGAAGCGGCGCCGAAGATCCTCGCGCGGCCATAGTCTGATCGGGAGGGTCGGCGGGTGAGCCGATGTCGTGCCGGACAGGCAGAGACGGTCTGCCCGTCGTCGAGCGTTGCCGGTATCATGGCAACCTTTTCCGCTGCCGTGCGACGCCATGACTACACACTATCCGACCATTGCCGATTGCATCGGCAACACCCCGCTGGTTCGCCTGCAGCGGATGCCGGGTAAGACCAGCAACACCATTCTGGTCAAGCTCGAGGGCAACAATCCGGCCGGTTCGGTCAAGGATCGCCCGGCGCTGTCGATGATCAACCGTGCCGAGATGCGCGGCGACATCCAGCCCGGCGATACCCTGATCGAGGCGACCTCCGGCAATACCGGGATCGCCCTGGCCATGGCGGCGGCGATCAAGGGCTATCGGATGGTCCTGATCATGCCGGACAACTCCACGGCCGAGCGTAAGGCGGCGATGACCGCCTATGGCGCCGAGCTGATCCTGGTCAGCAAGGAAGAGGGCATGGAAGGTGCCCGCGACCTGGCGTTGAAGATGCAGGCTGAAGGTCGCGGCAAGGTGCTCGATCAGTTCGCCAACGGCGACAACCCGGAAGCGCACTACAACAGCACGGGGCCGGAGCTCTGGCGGCAGACTCACGGCAGCATCACCCATTTCATCAGCTCCATGGGTACCACCGGAACCATCATGGGCGTCTCGCGCTACCTCAAGGAGCAGAACGCCGCGGTGCAGATCGTCGGGCTGCAGCCGATGGAGGGGGCGGCTATCCCCGGCATCCGCCGCTGGCCGCAGGAATACCTGCCGAAGATCTATCAGGCCGAGCGCGTCGACCGCGTCGTCGACATGTCGCAGGCCGAGGCCGAGCAGGCCATGCGCCGTCTGGCCCGCGAAGAAGGCATCTTCTGTGGCGTGTCCTCCGGTGGCGCCGTTGCCGCGGCGTTGCGTCTGTCGCAGGAGGTCGAGAACGCGGTGATCGTGGCGATCATCTGCGACCGCGGCGACCGCTATCTGTCGACCGGTGTGTATGACGCGCCCAATTGACTCGCGCATCAGCGGTGCGCTCCCACGCGCCGCATTGCGTCGCCCATGACATTTTCAACGAACACAACAGCGCAGGTTTCAGCTGATGGCCAAACGTAACGGCGCTCTGCGCTTTCAACCTAGCGGCGGCGAGCGCAAGCCCCAGGTGCCGGTCGGCAAGAAGCAGCGCCTGATTATCGAGCGACTGGCCAATGATGGGCGCGGCATTGCCTTCATCGAGGGGCGCACCTGGTTCGTCGAAGGCGCGCTGGCTGGCGAAGAGGTCGAGGCGCGCGTGCTGGCTGCGCGCAGTCAGATCGTCGAAGCGCGCTGCGAGCGCGTGCTCCAGGCCAGTGCGCAGCGTCGGGCCGAACCCTGTCCGCATGCTCGCCGATGTGGCGGCTGCAACCTGCAGCATGTGCCCGTCGCCGATCAGCTTGCGCTGAAACAGCACACGCTCGCCGAGCAATTGGCGCGGGTGGCCGATCTGCAGCCGGAGGTATGGACCGAGCCGCTGGTGGGACCGGCTTTCGGCTATCGCCGTCGCGCTCGGTTGGCGGTGCGCTGGGACATCAAGCGCAAGCATCTGGACATCGGTTTCCGCGCCAGCGCCAGCCAGGAAATCGTCTCCATCAGTGAATGCCCGGTTCTGGTACAGCCCTTGCAGTCGCTGCTGCCGGCATTGCTGGCCGCATTACATGATCTGAGCAAGCCGCAGGTTATCGGCCACGTCGAACTCTTCAGTGGTACGGCCGAGGCGGTGCTGATCCGCCACACCGCAGCCTTGTCGGAAACAGACGTGGCACGGTTGCGCAGCTTCGCCACCGACAATGGAGCGCAGCTCTGGTGGCAGGGCGAAGGTGAGCCTGAATCGGATGATCCCGCGGCGACGCTGGGTTACCGACTGGATGCCTGGGATCTGGAGCTGGCCTGGCGTCCGGGCGATTTCGTCCAGGTCAACGCGCCGGTCAATGATGCGATGGTCGCTCAGGCTCTGGAATGGTTGGACGTCGGCCAGGATGAGACAGTGCTTGATCTGTTCTGCGGGCTAGGCAATTTCAGCCTGCCGCTGGCGCGCTCGGGCGCTCAAGTAGTGGGTGTCGAGGGTGTAGAGACGATGGTTACGCGGGCGCAGGAAAATGCCCGTCGCAATGCTCTGGCGCACGCGCACTTTTATCGGGCCGACTTGTCGAAGCCGCTGGCTGACGCACCCTGGGCGCGCAATGATTTTGCCGCGGTGCTGCTCGATCCGCCGCGCGACGGCGCGCTGGAAATCGTTCGACAAATGTCGAAGCTGAAGGCGCGGCGCGTGGTCTATGTTTCATGCAATCCGGCCACCCTGGCGCGCGATGCGCGCGAGCTGGCCAGCCAGGGATATCGCCTGAAGCGTGCGGGTGTGCTGGACATGTTCCCGCAGACCGCCCACGTCGAGGCCATGGCGTTGTTCGAGCGGGGTTAGCGCTCGACGCTGCATTCTTGACAGGCGAATTGCCTGTGGTTCAACCGACCGGCACGCAGAATGCCGGCGTTCATGGCGCATTAGCTGCGCAGAAGGGAAGGTTTAGATGGTACAGGTCAGAGCGCTTCAGCCGATCAATACGGACGGTAGTATCAACCTGGATGGCTGGCTCGATCATGTGCTGGGGATGGACCCGGCACTCGACCGCGCGGCTCTTAAGGAGGCCTGCGAGTTTGCCCGCGAGGCGGAACAACAGGCCAATGCGGCGCAGAACCTCTGGAGTGAAGGCACCTCCAGCTACCAGATCGGCCTCGAGATCGCCGAGATCCTCGCCGACCTCAAGCTGGACCAGGACAGCCTGGTCGCCGCCGTTATCTACCGTGGCGTGCGTGAAGGCAAGATCCAGCTGGCCGATGTGAACCAGCGTTTTGGCCCGGTGGTGGCCAAGCTGGTCGAAGGCGTGCTTCGCATGGCGGCGATCAGCGCCAGTCTCAACCCACGCGAATCGCTCGTGCTCGGCTCCCAGGCGCAGGTGGAAAATCTGCGCAAGATGCTGGTGGCCATGGTCGATGACGTGCGCGTCGCGCTGATCAAGTTGGCTGAACGCACCTGTGCCATTCGCGCGGTGAAGCTGGCCGACGACGAGAAGCGTCAACGGGTCGCCCGCGAAGTCTTCGATATCTACGCGCCGCTGGCCCATCGCCTGGGCATCGGCCATATCAAGTGGGAGCTGGAGGACCTGTCCTTCCGCTACCTCGAGCCCGAGCAGTACAAGCAGATCGCCCAGCTCTTGCACGAGCGTCGCCTCGATCGCGAACAGTACATCCAGAACGTCGTGCAGCAGCTCAGGGACGAACTGACTGCGACCGGCATCCAGCCCGACATCGACGGGCGTGCCAAGCACATCTATTCCATCTGGCGAAAGATGCAGAAGAAGGGCCTGCAGTTCAGCCAGATCTACGACGTTCGCGCCGTTCGCGTGCTGGTGCCGGAAGTCCGCGATTGCTACACCGCGTTGGGGATCGTGCATACCCTGTGGCGGCACATTCCGAAGGAGTTCGACGACTACATCGCCAACCCCAAGGAGAACGGCTACCGCTCGCTGCACACCGCGGTGATCGGCCCGGAGGGCAAGGTGCTGGAGGTGCAGATTCGCACCCACGCCATGCACGAAGAGGCCGAGCTGGGCGTCTGCGCGCACTGGCGCTACAAGGGCACCGATGTCAATTCCGGCTCCGACCATTACGAGGAGAAGATCGCCTGGTTGCGTCAGGTGCTCGAATGGCACGAAGAGCTCGGCGACATCGGTGGCCTGGCCGACCAGCTGCGGGTGGATATCGAGCCGGATCGGGTCTACGTGTTCACCCCGGACGGCCATGCCATCGACCTGCCCAAGGGCGCTACGCCGCTGGACTTCGCCTATCGGGTGCATACCGAGATCGGCCACAACTGCCGCGGCGCCAAGATTAACGGGCGCATCGTGCCGCTCAACTACAGCCTGCAGACCGGCGAGCAGGTGGAAATCATCACCAGCAAGCACGGCTCGCCGAGCCGCGACTGGCTGAACCCGAACCTGGGTTACATCACCACCTCGCGCTCGCGGGCGAAGATCGTCCACTGGTTCAAACTGCAGGCTCGTGACCAGAACGTCGCCGCCGGCAAGGCACTGCTGGAGCGCGAACTGGGCCGTCTGGATCTGCCGCCGGTGGACTTCGACAAGCTGGCCGAAAAAGCCAACCTGAAGAACGCCGAGGACATGTTCGCCGCGCTGGGTGCTGGCGACCTGCGCCTGGCGCACCTGGTCAACATGGCGCAACAGCTGGTCGAGCCGGAGCGCGGTTACGACCAGCTGGAGCTGATTCCGCGGCGTTCGGCACCGTACAAGCCGGGCAAGCGCGGTGACGTGCAGATCCAGGGCGTCGGCAACCTGCTGACGCAGATGGCCGGCTGCTGCCAGCCGCTGCCGGGCGACCCCATCGTCGGTTACATCACCCAGGGCCGCGGTGTCAGCATCCACCGTCAGGACTGCCCGTCGGTGCTGCAACTGGCCGGGCGCGAGCCGGAGCGGATTATCCAGGTCAGCTGGGGGCCGGTACCGGAGAAGACCTATCCGGTGGAAATCATGATCCGTGCCTACGACCGCGCCGGCCTGCTGCGCGACATCTCGCAGATGCTGCTCAACGAGCGCATCAACGTGCTGTCGATGAACACCCGCTCGAATAAGGAAGACAGCACCGCGCAGATGACGCTGACTATCGAGATTCCGGGGCTGAATGCCTTGGGTCGCTTGCTCAGCCGTATTTCGCAGCTGCCGAACATCATCGAAGCCAAGCGCCAAAGAGCCACGTAAGGCGCAGCACAGCGGCGGCGCCTACTGCGCCATGGTGGATGGTTGAAGCGTCATCCACCCTACGATGCAATACGGTTTTGGGGCGTTTTGCCCGAGACCGAACCGTGGGGTGGATGTCGTTTTTTACATCCACCGTGATGTCATCAGCGTCCCTCACCAGCCTTCGATTCGCTGAGGAATCCTATGTACCAACTCAACGATCTCCTGCACCTGATGGCCCGGTTGCGTGATCCGCAGCATGGTTGTCCGTGGGACCTGCAGCAGAACTACGCGAGCATCGTGCCGCATACGCTGGAAGAGGCCTACGAAGTGGCCGATGCCATCGAAAGCGGCGACTTCGATCATCTGCCCGGCGAGTTGGGTGACCTGCTGTTTCAGGTCGTCTACTACAGCCAGCTGGCCCGGGAGGAAGGGCGTTTCGAGTTCGCCACGGTGGTCGATGCCATCACCCGCAAGCTGATCCGTCGCCACCCCCACGTGTTCCCCGATGGCGATCTGTACAGCTCGCCGGAGCTGCCGCGCCTCGATGAAGCGGCCATCAAGCAGCGCTGGGAGGAGATCAAGGCCGAAGAGCGTGCCGAGAAAGCGGCCGCACCTGAACAATTGTCCCTGCTCGATGACGTGCCCAGCGCGCTGCCGGCGCTCAGCCGGGCCGCGAAACTGCAGAAGCGCGCGGCGCAGGTCGGTTTCGACTGGCCCGAGGCGCTGCCGGTGGTGGACAAGGTGCGCGAGGAACTCGGCGAAGTGCTGGAGGCAATGAGCGAGAACGATCCGCAAGCCATTGCCGAAGAGCTTGGCGATCTGCTGTTCGTCGTGGTCAACCTGGCGCGCCATCTCAAGGTCGATCCGGAGAACGCCTTGCGTGCCGCGAATGGCAAGTTCGAGCGGCGTTTTCGCTTCATCGAGCAGGCCTTGCGTGAAGGGGGGCGGCCAATCGAGAACTGCGATCTCGAAGAGCTTGACGCGCTCTGGGGCGAGGCGGAGAAGGCCGAACGATCGCCGTCCTGCGCCTAACTGTACTTTCCGGGTGGATGTGTCTTTTCACATCCACCACAATGCCGCTCGGTGGGCGGCCGAAGCGTCCACCCGCGTCCCACTTGAATTCACGACGAGACGAGCCGAAACATGAGTCTTTCCCTCCGTGATCAGCTGCTCAAAGCCGGGCTGGTCAACGAAAAGCAGGCCAAGCAGGCCGTCAAGCAGAAGCAGAAGCAGCAGCGCCTGGAGAAGAAAGGCCAGGTCGAGAAGGACGATTCACAACGCGAAGCGGCACTGAAGGCGCAGGCGGAAAAGATCGCTCGCGATCAGGAGCTCAACCGCCAGCAGCAGCAAAAGGCCGAACAGAAGGCCCGTACAGCGCAGATCAAGCAGTTGATCGAGACCAGCCGTCTGCCGAAGCTGACCACCGAGGATTACTACAACTTCGTCGACGACAAGAAGGTCAAGCGGCTGTCGGTGAACAAGCTGATGCGTGAGAAGCTGGCCAGCGGCTCGCTGGCAATCGTTCGTCATGGCGGCGGCTACGAAGTGATCCCGCGTGAAGCGGCGCTTAAGATTCAGGAGCGCGACCCGCAGCGGGTGGTGCAGCTCAACATCCGCACCGAAGAGCCGGATGCCGACGATCCCTACGCCGCCTATCAGGTGCCGGACGACCTGATGTGGTAATCCGCTGGGGCAGGTCGGCCGCCCGACGGAAGGTTGGATAGAAAGCGCCTGCCCCGACTCTACTACAGACCAGCCCGCAGCTGCGGGTTAATGCAGTGGAGGACGTTATGGACGCTCGATCGAATCGCTATTTCCACGCCGCCGAAACCGATGGCTGGCACGCCGCCGGCATTCCGGGTGATCCGGAGGAGCCAGGCGTTCCCACCCAGCCGTCCGAGCCCGGCGAGCCCACCGTGCCCGACCAGCCGCCACCCGCACCTGTCGCCTGACCATTGGCGAGAGGGTCTGACGCGGCTTCCTCCCCGGAGGCCGCTCCGTTCCCGGTTTTTTCAGCTCATTGAATCCAAGGAGCCGGCCTGCTGAGCACGTCATCGGGCTCTGCTCTGCGCGCGCTTTCCTGCGCATCGGCCGCCCCCTTGCTATCGCCAAGCCAGCCGCCGCGAGTCCAAGAGATACCTTCCACTCGCGACAAAGCTGCTACCGTTTAAGTGAGGGACCGAACTGCCGACGCCGGATGGGTCTAAGAACTTACAAAAACCAAATTGCGCGTTATTACGCACGACGGGTTTCTTTAAGGCGAGGGGCACTTTCATGACGACTTGGATCATTGCGTACAACAAAGACGGCAACACCGCGACATTGAAGATCGACTCGGCGCACCAGCCGGATATCGATGAGGCTGTGGAACTGGTGAGTCGCAAGGCAGAAGAGCTGTATCTGGATCAGGAGATCGAGCACGAGCACGAGCCCGATCTGGAGGACACCCCGGCCACACGCCTGGCCGAGCGTTATGGCATCACCATCACGGGCATATCCCAGGCCTGACCGGCGCAGGGCGTCTCAGCGGCCAGACCTCTCCATCCCCGATCACATAAATCTGCCAGTTGTCTTCGGCTGCCACCGTCATCGTTCCGGTGAAGTTGCCGAAGGCCGGCAGCAGGCTGAGCCGCGCTCCGATGCAAAAGCACGGCAGGCGCAGGCGCTGGCGGCCGCGGCCATGTAGCTGAAAGGCTGGATGTACGTGGCCAGCGAGTACGTGATGGGTCGGATGCGGGTCCGGCTCATGCTGCAGGGCATAGGGGCCGAGCAGTAACGGCTCGCTGACTACGCTTATGTCTAACTCGCGCGGTGGGTCGCCGGCACGGCGGTCGTGGTTGCCACGCACCAGCGTGATGTCCAGTTGCGCATGTTGCGCACGCCATTCGGCCAGACGGGCCAGCGTGGATGGTGCACGGGACTCCGGCGCGTGCAGGAAATCACCGAGAAAGATCAGCTGGCGGCAGGCGTACCGCGCCAGCAGATCGTCCAGCTGGCGCAGGTTAGCGTCGGTGGTGCCGTGGGGCACGGGCTGGCCCAGGCGCCGGTAGGCTGCGGCCTTGCCGAAATGTATATCTGCTATCAGCAACGCCTGCTGCTCAGGCCAGTAGACGGCCTTTTCCGCAAGCAACCAGAGCGTACTGCCGGCCAGTTCGATGGGCTGGTAAGGATTCATGTGAGACATGGGCGTGCTGAGGCTAGCGTCATGGGGCGCGTTTCGGCTTCCTGAGGCGTGGCGTGCCGTCCTTGGTCTGCCGCGGTTTGCGCTTGGGCGCGGTTTCACGTTCGACCATGATGCTGGCATTCGCTTCCGGCTGATAGCCGCCGGGACCAGCCGCCTTGTCCAGCTCGGCGACCATGCGGCGGATGCGGTCGGCGAGTTTTTCCGAACTCATGCTTTCGCGAAAGCGTTCGACCATCAACGGAAACGCCAACGGCGTGGTGCGTTTGACCTGATGGATGTCCAGTTGGCGCCCTTGCAGCCGGCTCATGGTCTGCTCCAGCCGCTCGACCTCCAGCTCCTGCCGCAGCACTTCTTCCTCGGCCTGGGTCAGTAAAAGGTTGGCCGGGTCGTATTGGCGGAACACGTCGAAGAACAGGCCGCTGGATGCCTGCAGCTGGCGCGCGCTCTTCTGCGCGCCGGGGTAGCCAGAGAAAACCAGCCCCGCGATGCGCGCGATCTCCCGGAAGCGCCGGCGTGCCAGTTCGCCTGCATTGAGACTGGCGAGCACGTCCTGCAGCAGATTGTTCTGGCTGAACAGTTCGGGCGTCAGCCATTTCAGCCAGTCCACCTCGGTCGCAGAAAGCAGTTCGAAACCGTAGTCGTTGACCGCAATCGAAAAGGTTAGCGGCTGCTGCTGGCCCATGCGCCAGGCCAGCAGGCTTGCGAGGCCCAGATGTACGTGGCGGCCGGCGAAAGGGTAGAGGAACAGGTGCCAGCCCTCGCGGGACTTCATCACCTCGGCCAGCAGCGTGGTTTCCGTGGGCAGCGCGGACCAGTCCATCTGTACACGGAGCAAGGGCTCGACCAGGCGCATCTCGTCGCTTTCGAAACGGCCACGCGAGGCGGCGCCGAGTTGTTCCACAACCGCATCGGCCAGTTCGCTCGATAGCGGCATACGGCCGCCGTTCCAGCGGGGCACGGCGGCCTTCTTACCCGTGGCGCGGCTGACGTAGGCAGTCATGTTCTCGACCCGCACCAGCTCCAGCAAACGGCCGCCGAAGAGGAAGTTGTCGCCCGGGCGCAGGCGCGCAATGAAGCCTTCCTCGATAGTGCCCAGCGAGCGGCCGCTGCCGCCCTTGGCCCAGAACTTCACCGTCAGGCTGGCATCGCTGACGATGGTGCCGATGCTCATGCGATGGCGCAGCGCCACACGGCGGCTCGGTACTTTCCACAGCCCGGTGTCGTCCGGCTCGACACGCTGGTAATCCGGGTAGGCGGTCAGGGAATGTCCGCCGTGCCGTACGAAGGCCAGCGCCCATTGCCAGTGATCGTCAGTGAGATCGCGGTACGACCAGGCCTGCCTAACCTCATCGAACAATTCTTCCGGACGAAACCCACCGCCCAGCGCCATGCTCACCAGGTGCTGCACCAGTACGTCCAGTGGTCGGTGGGGCGCGCTGCGGGCTTCGATGCGGCGTTCGGCGATGGCGACCTGGGCGGCCGCGGCTTCCACTACTTCGACGCTGTGTGTAGGCACCAGCGTGACGCGGGAAGTCCGACCCGGCGCATGCCCAGAGCGACCGGCCCGCTGCATCAGCCGCGCCACGCCCTTGGGCGAGCCGATCTGCAAAACACGTTCGACCGGCAGGAAATCCACGCCCAGATCCAGGCTGGAGGTGCAGACCACGGCCTTGAGCGCGCCCTGCTTGAGGCCCAGTTCGACCCAGTCGCGCACCTCGCGTGCCAGCGAGCCGTGGTGCAGGGCGATCAATCCGGCCCAGTCCGGCCGCGCATCCAGCAGCGCCTGATACCAGATTTCCGACTGCGAACGGGTAT
Organism: Stutzerimonas kunmingensis; assembly: GCF_002929225.1. Lineage (GTDB taxonomy): Bacteria > Pseudomonadota > Gammaproteobacteria > Pseudomonadales > Pseudomonadaceae > Stutzerimonas. The sequence goes on from NZ_PISM01000014.1 coordinate 800,296, forward strand.
TGGTGAACACCAGGGTAGTCGCGGCGGAATCGATCTCTTCGACCACCTGCGGCAGCATGCGCAGGCCGAGATGACCGGCCCAGGGGAAGCGCTCGATGCTCGGCGGCAGCAGGGTGTCGACGCGCAGGTCCTTGTCCATCTTGCCCTGCACCAGCCTGCCGCTGCCGGGGTGCAGCAGCACGTCCAGCGCGTGGGGCTGGTTGCCGAGGGTGGCGGAAAGGCCCCAGACGATCAGCTCCGGCATCCACTGACGCAGGCGCGCCAGGGCCAGTTGCAGTTGCACGCCGCGCTTGTTGCCCAAGAGCTCGTGCCATTCGTCCACCACCAGCATGCGCAAACCGGCGAAGGCCTGGCGTGCATCGGCGCGGGTCAGCAGCAGGGTCAGGCTTTCCGGTGTGGTGACCAGCGCGCTGGGTAGCCTTCGGCCCTGGCGCGCACGCTCGGAACTGCTGGTATCACCGGTGCGCAGGCCGATGCTCCAGTTGATGCCGAGATCATCCAGCGGTGCTTGCAGAGCCCGCGCGGTATCGGCCGCCAATGCGCGCATCGGGGTGATCCAGAGCACCGTCAAAGGCGCTGGCTTGTCCGTCGCGGTGGAAGAGGGTGCCTTGGTCGCAAAGCGATTCAGGGCTCCGAGCCAGACAGCGTAGGTCTTGCCGGAGCCGGTGGTGGCGTGCAGCAGCCCCGATTCGCCATGGCCTATCGCTTGCCACACCTCCTGCTGGAACGGGAAGGGTTGCCAGGCACGGCTGGAAAACCAGCTCGCAGCGAGGCTCTCGGCCCCGTCCCTCACCCCCAGCCCCTCTCCCGGAGGGAGAGGGGAGTGATCGTGTGGCTGCTCGGCATCTTCGTCTGGCATGGCTCCGGTCTTGCTCTCTCTGGGGGAGGGCCGGGGTGCGGGCTGGCTCACGTCCGGGTCGCCTAACGCTTCCCTCACGCCCGCCCCAGGGGGGCGATCGCGCGGTTGCTCAGCGTTCTCGCCTGGCACTGCTCTGCTCTTGCTCCCTCTCCCTCTGGGAGAGGGTTGGGGTGAGGGCTGAGCGGGTGCCGGGTGACTTGGTTTCATCCCAGCAATTCCCGCAGGGTGGCTAGCGTATCGGCCTCATCCACAGGCTTGTCGAGGCGCCAGCGCAGCATGCGCGGGAAGCGCACGGCGATGCCGCTTTTGTGCCGGCTGCTGGCCGCGATGCCTTCGAAACCCAGCTCGAACACCAGCGTCGGCGTCACGCTGCGCACGGGGCCGAACTTTTCCACGGTTGTCTTGCGTACGATGGCGTCGACCTTGCGCATTTCCTCGTCGGTCAGCCCGGAATACGCTTTGGCGAAGGGCACCAGCTTGCGCTCCGGGTCGCAGGGCTCGCCGTCCCAGACGGCAAAGGTGTAGTCGGTGTAGAGGCTGGCGCGGCGCCCGTGCCCGCGCTGGGCGTAGATCAGCACGGCGTCGATCGAATACGGGTCGATCTTCCATTTCCACCAGACACCCACGTCCTTTGTCCGGCCGACACCGTACTGCGCCGCGCGGGCCTTGATCATCATCCCTTCGACGCCGCGAGCACGGGACGCTTCGCGCTGGCGGGCGAGATCGTGCCAGTCATTCCCGCTCACCAGCGGCGAAAGCATGAGCCTGGGATTGGCGCACCGGCCGACCACAGTTTCGAGCTGTTGCCGCCGATCGCGGTGGGCGCGCTGGCGCCAGTCGTCGCCTTGCCATTCCAGCAGGTCGTAGGCGAGCACCGCGACCGGGGCGTCAGCCAGCACTTTCGCCGTGAGATTCTTGCGGCCGATACGCTGCTGCAGCAGAGAGAAGGATTGCACGCCGAAGCGTTCGGTTGTTTCTGAATCATCGCTATCGGAATGTTCGAAAAGATTGGTCGTAGGCTCTCCGGAGGCGTGTTTCCAGACCAGAATCTCGCCGTCGATCACAGTACCGTCCGGCAGTTCGCTGGCCAGCTCGCAGAGTTCCGGGAAGCGCTCGCTGACCAGCTCCTCACCACGCGACCAGACCCAGATCTGCCCGTCGCGTTTGACCAGCTGCGCACGGATGCCGTCCCACTTCCATTCGACGAACCAGTTCTCTGGCGCGCCGAGCAGGGTGTCGAACTCCTCGACCGGCGCCTGTAGCGGATGGGCAAGAAAGAAGGGGTAGGGCTGGCCGCCGCGCTGCGCATGTTCGTGTTCGGACTCGTCGGCAATCAGCGCGAGGTAGCCTTCGGCGCTGGGACGGTGCGACAGGTCGGTATAGCCAACCAGCCGCTGCGCGACCCGTTTCGGATCGAGATCGACCAGCGAGGCCAGCGCACGAGTGACCAGCAATTTCGACACGCCCACACGAAAGGCGCCGGTGATCAGTTTGATGCAGACCATCAGGCTGAGCCGGTCCAGCTGCGCCCACAGTGCCGGCAAGCGCTCGGTCAGCTCCTCTGGTGGCATCCCGCGCAGGGGTAGCAGCTTGTCCTGCATCCATACGGCGAGGCCATCGTCGGAGCTGTGCTCGGCCTCGGGCATCAGCAGCGAGATGGTTTCGGCCATATCACCGACGGCCTGATAGCTTTCCTCGAACAGCCATTCCGGCAAGCCAGATGCCTGCATGGCGGTTTCGCGCAATACCCTGGTCGGCACAAGTTGGCGAGGTCGACCGCCGGAAAGGAAGTAGACCGCCCAGGCGGCGTCAGCGGGATCGGCCTCGCGGAAATAGTCGCGCATTGCCGCGAGCTTGGCGTTGCTCGAGGTGGTCGCGTCGAGGCGGCTATAGAGCGTGGCGAACGCTTTCATGCGGCGCCTCCGTACCGGTGTGGTGCGGCCGGTTGCGCGCAAGCTCGCTCCTACAAGGCGGGGTGGTGATCCGCCGAGTCATTCGGCCTCCTGGGTGTTCGCATCGTCTTCCTCGCCATACTCGGTCTCGAATGCCTGCGCATCGAGCCCGCGCATCTCACGCAGATAACGGACCAGGATCGGAACGGAACCGTGAGTCACCATTACCCGCTCGGCACCGGTCTGTTCGATGGCCCAGAGCAGCCCTGGCCAGTCGGCGTGATCGGAGAGCACGAAGCCGCGGTCGACCCCGCGTCGACGACGGGTGCCGCGCAACATCATCCAGCCGCTGGCGAAGGCATCGGCATAGTCACCGAAACGACGCATCCATGTGCTCCCGCCAGCTGACGGCGGCGCGAGGATGATGGCCTGCTTCAGCCGAGGGTCGCCCTTTTTCAGGTCGCCGGCATAAATGGTCGGTGGAAGATAGACACCGCCTTCGCGATAGACCTTGTTCAGTGGCTCCACAGCGCCATGGACGACGATGGTGCCGATGTTCTCATCCAATCCGTGAAGGATGCGCTGCGCCTTGCCGAAGGCATAGCAGAACAGCACCGAGGCTCGCCCGGCCGCGGCGTTGGCGCGCCACCAGTCATTGATGTCGCGGAATACCTCGGCCTGGGACGGCCATTTGTAGATCGGCAAACCGAAGGTCGATTCGGTAATGAAGGTGTGGCAGCGCACCGGCTCGAACGGGGCGCAGGTGCCGTCCGGCTCGACCTTGTAGTCGCCTGAGGCCACCCAGACCTCGCCCTTGTATTCCAGTCGCACCTGAGCCGAGCCGAGCACATGGCCGGCCGGGTGGAAGCTGAGCTTTACGCCGTGATGTTCGACGGACTCACCGTAGGCCAGCGTTTGCAGCGGCATATCGGCGGCGATGCGTGAACGCAGAATGCCTTCGCTGTCGCTTGAAGCCAGGTAATGGCCCATGCCCCAGCGCGCGTGGTCGCCGTGGGCGTGGGTGATGACGGCGCGATCGACCGGACGCCAGGGATCGATGTAGAAATCACCGGGTGGGCAGTAGAGGCCTTCGGGACGAGCAACGACAAGATCCATGACGACTGGCAGTTCGATGGGCTTGCAGGGTTGGAGCCCGGCGAGGCGTTTGGAGTTCGCTCGCCGGGCTACCTGGGCTGATCGGGAGTCAGCGGATTCGTCCTTCCTGCAACTCCAGATCCTCCTTGGCGAAGTCGTCCACGTCGATGACTTTGCGCCGTGCGAGTTCTGCCATCTGCAGCTGCTCGGCCTCCACGGCATCTATGACGCCGGCAGCCAGCGCGGCATCGATCGAACTTTCGCCAGCGGCCGGCATGACCGCGCCGGACTTGAGCGCCTTGGCCAGCTTCTTCGCTGCGTCCTGGCTGGTGGCGAGGATTTCGAAAGCGTGCTTCAGCGCGCCGAGCGGCTGCTCGGGATCCTGCGGGCGGTACATGCCATCGAGGATGCGCTCCAAAGCCGGATCGCCTTCCGGGCGGCCGAGGAGGGCGGCGACCTCGGCGTCCAGGACGTCGGACGGCCCCTTGTGGCGCGCACCGAAGGGGAACACCAGAGCATGCAGTAGGTGCCCGAGAATGCGGTTGGGGAAGTTGGCCAGCACGTCCTGCAGGGCGGATTCGGCCTTCTCCAGGCAGTCCTCCAGCGCCCAGCGCAGCAGCGGCTCCTGTTCAGTCGGATGGCCGAGGTCATGGAACTGCTTGAGTGCTGCGGAGGCGAGATAGAGATGGCTGAGCACGTCGCCCAGGCGCGCCGACAGCCGCTCGCGACGCTTGAGCTCGCCGCCGAGCAGCATCATCGACAGATCGGCAAGCATCGCGAATGCCGCGGCGATGCGATTGAGCGCGCGGAAGTAGGGTTGCGTGACGCTCGTCCCTGGCACTCGCCCCATCAGACCGAAGCTCAGCCCCAGTAGCAGGGTGCTGGCGGTGTTGCTGACGGCGAAGCCGATGTGCTGCATCAGCAAGTCGTCGAACTTCACGACTGCGGCTTCGCGATCCGGCTCGTGGACCAGCTCCATTTCGCGCAGCACGAACGGATGGCAGCGGATTGCGCCCTGGCCGAAGATCATCAGGTTGCGCGAGAGGATGTTGGCACCTTCCACGGTGATGGAGATCGGCGCCGACAGCCACAGGCGTCCGAGGTAATTGTTCGGGCCGAGGATGATGCCCTTGCCGCCGTGGATATCCATGGCGTCGGTGATGCAGGCGCGGCCGCGCTCGGTGAGGTGGTACTTGAGAATAGCCGATAGCACCGAGGGCTTCTCGCCCAGATCGACGGCATTGGCGGTGAGGATTCGCGCCGCGTCCATCAGCCAGGCGTTGCCGCCGATGCGTGCCAGTGGCTCCTGAATGCCTTCGAAGGCGGCGAGCGGCACGTTGAACTGCTCGCGGACCTGCGCATAGCGACCGCTCACGTAGCTGCAGACCTTGGCGGCGCTGGTGCCGGTCGCCGGCAGGGAGATCGAGCGGCCGACCGACAGGCAGTTCATCAGCATCATCCAGCCTTTGCCGATCATGTCGCGGCCGCCGATGATCGCATCCAGCGGCACGAAGACATCCTTGCCCCAGTTCGGCCCGTTCATGAAGGCCGCACCCAGTGGCAGGTGGCGACGGCCGATGTCCACGCCGGGAGTGTCGGTGGGGATCAGCGCCAGGCTGATGCCGAGTTCTTCCTCATCGCCCAGCAAGTGATCCGGATCGTAGGTCTTGAAGGCCACGCCGAGCAGGGTCGCCACCGGGCCGAGGGTGATGTAGCGCTTCTCCCAGTTCAGCCGCAGACCGAGCACCTCTTCGCCCTGCCATTGGCCGCGGCAGATCACGCCGCTGTCGTTCATGGCGCCGGCGTCGGAGCCGGCGTATGGGCCGGTGAGGGCAAAGCAGGGAATGTCAGTGCCATTGGCCAGGCGCGACAGGTAGTGGTTGCGCTGCTCATCGGTGCCGTAGTGCATCAGCAGCTCGGCCGGACCGAGAGAGTTGGGCACCATCACGGTGCTGGCCAGGTCACCGCTGCGGGTGGCGAGTTTCATCACGATCTGCGAGTGGGCGTAGGCGGAGAAGCTCTTGCCGCCATATTCCTTGGGGATGATCAGGGCGAAGAAGCCTTCAGCCTTGATGTAGTCCCAGGCGGCGGGCGGCAGGTCCATGCGCTGGGCGATATCCCATTCGCTGACCAGGGCGCAGAGGGTTTCGGTAGGGCCGTCGAGGAAGGCCTGTTCTTCATCCGTGAGGCGCGCCTTCGGATAGCCGAGCAGGGTGTCCCAGTCCGGCCGGCCGCTGAACAGCTCGCCGTCCCACCAGACGGTGCCGGCGTCGATGGCGTCGCGCTCGGTGGCGGAAATCGGCGGTAGCACCTTCTTGAACCAGTCGAACATCGGCCCGCTGAAGTACTTGCGGCGCACGTCTGCGACCAGCAATGGCACCGCAATGGTGATCAAGGCGAGCCAGAGCAGGAATACCACCACCCCGGAGGTGTCGGCAGCGGTCATGAAGACCAGGTAGGTGGCGACGATCACCAGTGCCGGCACCGGCGACAGGCGCAGGTGGGCGATTACGGCAATGCCGAGGAGTAGAACCAGCAACCAGAGCAGCGTCATGAGTCTTATCCTTTCAGGTTCGAACAGCTTCCGTCTTCAGCATAGGCGCTTGCGCCGCTGCAGCGAAGGGACGAGGTGTCGCCGCCGGCCAACGGGCGGCGACGGGGGATGGTTCAGCTCGGCCGGGCGCCGAGCATTTGCGTGTCGACATCGTCGGCGTTCTGGTTGGCTGCTGGCTTTTCCTGCGGCACGCCGGCAACATTGATTTCCGGCAATCGCCCACCGATGAATTCGATGCTGCGGGTGGGGAAGGCGAACTGCACGTCCATGTCGCGAATGCCCTGCAGCAGGGCGAGGTTGATCTCCTGCTGGGTGTCCATGTACTTGTTGTAGTCCGAGACCTGCATGATGTAGACGACCTCGAAGGTCAGCTGGCTGTCGTCGAAGCCGAGGAAATGCGCGCGGTCGAACTTCGCCACTTCGATGCCTTCGATGATGCGCTTCACCAGTGCCGCCACCTCTTTTACCTTTTCGGTTGGCGTGTCGTAGGTGATGCCGAACTTGAAGACGATCCGCCGCGTGTTCATGCGCTTGTAGTTGTGCACGATCTGCCGCAACAGGTCGGCGTTGGATACGACCACCTGTTCGCCGCTGAGGGCGCGAATGCGCGTGGTTTTCAGGCCGATGTGCTCGATGTTGCCGGCCACCTCGCCGAATACCACGAAGTCGCCGATCTCGAACGGCTTGTCCACGCCGATGGACAGCGAGGCGAAGATGTCGCTGAGCAGCGTCTGTACTGCCAGGGCGATGGCGATACCGCCAACGCCGAGGCTGGCGACCATGGCGGTGATGTCGACACCCAGGTTGGCGAGGATCGATAGCAGCATCATGGTCCAGACCACGATACGGATCATGATGCCGATGATGGTGGTGGTGACCGGATTGCGAGCCTTGCCGTCGCGGGTCAGGCTCTCCATCCACAGGCGCACACCGGTGTCCATCCACAGCGCGAACTGGAACGCGAGGGCGATGAACCAGCCGTGGGACATTGTCGATTCCCAGCGAGGCGACAGTTCAACCGTCTTCAGTGCGATCAGCAGTGAGAACGCCAGGATCAGCAGATTGCTGGTGCGTGAAAGCAGTTCGGCGGTGATGCCGAGGAACTTGGTCTTGGACCCGGTTGCGAGTTTGTTGAGGCGCCTGGTGACGATCCCGAGGATGGTGCGCAGGACCAGGTAGCTGACGATGGTGATCCCCAGCACGATAGCCAGGTTGATCCAGAGTGTCTCGTTGAGCAGGGCGTCCCAGTTCATTCATATCCTCCGATAAGGGTGCGCATGATGCAGCGAAGGCCACGTTTTTCAGTGGTCCTCGCTGCTCATAAGTTCCCTATGTCGGCGGTCGGATGGGTGGTGCTAGCGGGCTCGGTGGTTGCGTTGGTGCTATCAGTCGCTCGGTAAGGAAGTGGCGAGCTCGTCGTAGCCGCCGGCGTTAATGACCTGTGTGTAGCCGAGCTTCTCGAGCACGTCCTGCGCTTCGGAGGCGCGTCGGCCGCTGCGGCAGTAGAGCACGACCGGGGTGTCCTTTTCCGGGGCCAGCATTCCGATCCGCTCGGCGATATCCGGAGTCTCGATGCGAACCGCGCCGGGTAGCGCTCCTTCGGCGAACTCGTCAGCAGTCCTTACATCGATCAGTACGGTGTCGGCTCGCTGCAGCATCTGCAGGGCGGTGGGCTGATCGATCTCGCCAGCCGATGCGTGCAGGCTCAGAGCCAGCAGTAGGGAAAGAATCGGGGCGCGCATGGGAACTCCTCGCAGCGCGCCGGTGGCGCGCTCAGCTGAATATACGGGTCAGGTTGGGCAGGATGAGAATCACTGCCGTGGCAATGACGATCAGTGTCGCCTGCCGAAATTTCTTCTGCTTGAGCATGACATGGCCTTTTATTCTTGTGTGTAGCGATTATCGCCTTGCCGAAGGGCGGAGACGGTACGTGACCGCGGTTTCCAGAATCCGACGCCGGTAAACGAGACGTGCTGGACATTCGCCCAGACTCAAGAGAAAGCAATTTCCGCACCAGCGAACGCTCTAGAGATGGAGCTGGTCGCTTCTTTTGGTTGTCTTCCGTTTTACACCGCATCGGAGGACAGACAATGAACAAGCCGAAGTTACCGCTAGTACTGTTACTCACCGCCATTTCCAGCGCTGCATTGGCGCAGCAGGAGGGCATGACACTGCAGCAGGAGCGTGACCAGATGGGGGCCGATTTGGAAGAAAATCGCCAGCAGATCGGTCGCGATATCAACCGTATCCGTGAGCCGGGCACCACTCGGGAGCAGACGCCTGGTATCAACCGAGGGAGCGTGCAGAGTGATGCGTACAACCCCCGACCCAACGTTCCGGGTGCCACGAACCCGCCGACCGGGACCGGTTTGCCGAGTCCGCAGAACAATGTCCGCCAGCCGAAAGGTGGCGTGGGCGCGAATCCTGCTCCGGGCATCACCCAGCCGCAGACCGCTCCGGGTGGTGCCAATGGAAACGCCAATCAGGGCGGCGTCACACCGCCGGGTGGAATCGGAACAGGTAGCGGTAACGGTGCAGGCGGAGCCAGCAGCGGCGGTGCGGCCAGCGGCGGCGCAACGGGTGGCGCCGCCGGCCGTTGAGTAGGCCGGCGTTCAGCTGGTGGTGTCGCCGCTGCTCAGAAGTCTCAGGGTGGCAGGATCGGGCTGACCGTCAAAGAAGGCTTGCAGCGTCTGCTCGAACTGGGCGGAGTCTGGCGCTACATGGGCGAAGAGGGTCATGCAGGAGTGAAACTTCAGGTCGTCTGGGCTTCCCAGAATCTGCTGTGCGCTGTTGCGGTGATGCCCTACCATCGCCTCGGTGCAGGCCAGCAGGCGTGGCCCCAGCAGCGGATGCTGCAGATAGGCTTCAACCTCGGCTCGGCCCAAAATCGCGTAGCGCTGTGCCATGGCGCTGCGGCCAAGCCCCTGCAGCTGCGGAAAGATGAACCACATCCAGTGCGTACGTTTGCGCCCGCTGCGCAGTTCTGCCAGCGCCTGCGGATACTGGAGTTGTTGAGCGTCGACGAAGCGCTGCAGGTTGTAGGGATCGGCCATGGAAATGATTGCGGCATGAAAGGACTGCGAGCAATCTGCAACAGGCCAGACGGCACGACAATCGCTGACGGACGTACGGTGCTCTCGGATCGGGGCTCTAGAATGCAAAAACCCCTGGCTTCGGGAAGTCAGGGGTTTTGCTTGAATCGAATATGGCGGTGAGGAAGGGATTCGAACCCTTGATACGATTTCTCGTATACACACTTTCCAGGCGTGCTCCTTCAACCGCTCGGACACCTCACCGGATCGACGGAGGTTCATGTCCGTCGAGGCGCGCTAATGTAATCGAACCCTGTGCCTTTGGCAAAAACTTTTTTAGCTTATTCATGCGCTTAACAAATTCGTCTCGCTCAGGTGACAGGCTGCACGTTCCGCTAGACTCCTGATTGCAGCCTTGGTCGATGCCTGGGTTATTTTGAATAAGAAGCCGAGCGGAGCTCACCTGTTCCATGAAACTGACAAGCAAGTCAGGCAAGCATATCGATACCTTGCTGGTGCCGACCCGGCGTCGGGTTGCTGTCGCCCGTCTGGAATTGGGTATGTACGTCTGCGAGCTGGATCGGCCGTGGAATGAAACGAACTTTGCGTTCCAGGGTTTTCCGCTGCTGAAGCCCGCCGAGATACGCGCGCTACGCAACTGTTGCGAGTATGTCTATGTCGACGATACGCGCAGAGTTCGCTTGCAGCACGATACGCCGGTTCCGGTCGTCGGGCCGCGTGTTCGCAAGCCGATAGAGCGACCGCAGCACGCGCTTTCGACCGAGGTGGAAGAGGCCCGCGCAGCCTATCTGGATGGCTCCCGCCTGATCGAACAGGTGCTGGCCGACGTACAGCATGGACGAGTGATCGACACCCGCGCATGCCATGGCGCCGTCAAGCGCAACCTGGCCAGCATGCTGCGCAATGAAAGCGCCATGCTCTGGCTGGTCCGGCTGAAGAACAAGGATCTCTACACCAGCCTGCACTGCTTGTCGGTGTCGATCATGGCGATGGGCTTTGGCAATCATCTCGGCCTGCAGGACGACAAACTCCAGCTGCTGGGCATGGCGGGGTTGCTGCATGACGTCGGCAAGATGCGCATTGATCCTGAGATTCTCAACAAGCCCGGAAAGCTCACCGCGCAGGAGTTCGAGGTGATCAAGCGGCATCCGGTCTTCGGCCTGGAAGCGCTGCGAGCGCAACCCGGTATTCCGGAAGCTGCACTGCACGCCGCGTATGGCCATCACGAGCGACTCGATGGCACTGGATATCCGCTGGGTTCGGGGCCGGCGCAGATTTCCTACATGACGCGCATCATCACCATTGTCGACGCTTTCGACGCCATTACCAGCCACCGGGCCTACGATTGCGCGCGACCGGTGCAATCGGCCTTCGAGATCCTGCGCAGCGCCAGCGGCAGGCAGTTCGACGAGGACCTGGTGAGCGAATTCATCCGCTGGCTGGGAGCCTTCCCGGTGGGTACGCTCGTCGAGTTGCACACCGGCGAGGTCGCCGTGGTAGTGGAAAAACATCGGCAATACCAACTCCGCCCCCGTGTTGTGGTGTTGCGCGATGCCGCCAAGCAGCGCTGCACGCCGCGTTATCTGGATCTGGCGCAGATCACCGTGGACGAGGAGGGTGCGCCTTACCGGATATCCGTCGGTCTGCCGGATGGCTCTTTCGGGCTTCATCTCGCCGACCCCGAGCTACAGGCCATCCTGCACCCCGAGACACTGGCCGACTTCGAATCGAGCTGATCCCTTCTGTACAGATACGTTTCGGTGCGGCTTTGACGCCTCTGGCGTGACCGGCCGGTCGGTCATCGCGCTTTACCTGAGCCTGAGCGCTGGGTAACGTCTGCCCACTTTAAAAACAAGGAATCTCGTCATGAGTGAGCTGGTCTCCTACCAATTCGAAGACGGCGTTGCCACGCTGACGCTGTGCAATGGCAAGGTCAACGCCCTTTCGCCTGCCGTGTTCGAGGCGCTCAACGCCGCGCTGGATCGCGCCGAGCAGGACCGTGCCGTCGTGATTCTCACCGGGCAGCCAGGCATCCTGTCCGGCGGCTACGATCTAAAGGTCATGACGTCGAGCCCGCAGAACGCCATGACGCTGGTCGCTACCGGTTCGACCTTCTCCCGCCGGATGCTGGCACACCCGTTCCCGATCATCGTGGCGTGCCCAGGGCATGCGATCGCCAAAGGCGCCTTCCTACTGTTGTCCGCCGATTACCGCATTGGTGTCGAAGGGCCATTCCATATAGGCCTCAATGAGGTGCAGATCGGCATGACCATGCACCATGCAGGCATCGAGTTAGCGCGTGACCGTTTGCGCAAGTCAGCCTTCCATCGCTCGGTGATCAACGGCGAGATGTTCGATCCGATTGGCGCGGTGGATGCCGGTTTTCTCGACAAGGTGGTGCCGATCGGTGAGCTGCTGGCAGTCGCCAAAGCCGCGGCCGAGCAGCTGAAGAAGATCAACATGGTGGCGCACAAGAACACCAAGCTCAAAGTGCGCAAGGCGCTGCTGGAAACCCTGGATCAGGCGATCGCATTGGACCAGCAGCACTTCGGCTGAAAGAGCGCGCGGAGCGCAAGAGAATTTCTTCTCGAGTGCGCACGAGGGCCGGCCCTGCGTTTACACTGCGCGAGTGACGCCCCGCCGATGGCGGGGCGTTTTCATTTCTCATTCCGTGTCGCCTCGCAGGAGAGCCCCGATGTCCGCCCCGCACACCCCGGTAGAACGCGCCGATTTCGACCAGGTCATTGTTCCCACCTTCGCCCCCGCAGCCTTCGTACCGGTACGTGGCCTGGGTTCGCGAGTATGGGATCAGAGCGGGCGAGAACTGGTGGACTTCGCTGGCGGCATCGCGGTCAACGCACTGGGCCATGCGCATCCGGCGATGGTCGCGGCGCTTACCGAGCAGGCTGGCAAGCTCTGGCACATTTCCAACATCTATACCAACGAGCCGGCGCTGCGCCTGGCGAAGAAGCTGACGGCAGCGACCTTCGCCGACCGCGCGTTCTTCTGCAATTCCGGCGCGGAAGCCAACGAGGCGGCGTTCAAGCTGGCCCGTCGTTACGCCCATGACGTCTACGGGCCGCAGAAATTCGAGATTATCTCGGCGCTCAACAGCTTCCACGGCCGCACCCTGTTCACCGTCACGGTGGGCGGGCAGTCGAAGTACTCCGACGGCTTCGGGCCAAAGATCGAAGGGATTACCCATGTACCCTTCAACGATCTCGACGCCCTGAAAGCGGCGATCTCCGACAAGACCTGCGCGGTGGTGCTGGAGCCGATCCAGGGCGAGAGCGGCATCCTGCCGGGCGACCAGGCCTATCTGGAAGGCGCGCGCCAGCTGTGCAACGAGCACAACGCGCTGTTGATCTTCGACGAGGTGCAAACAGGCCTCGGTCGTACCGGCGAGCTGTTCGCCTACATGCACTACGGTGTCACGCCGGATATCCTGACCAACGCCAAGAGCCTGGGCGGCGGCTTCCCCATCGGGGCAATGCTGACCACCAATGAAGTTGCTGCGCACCTGAGCGTCGGCACCCACGGCACCACTTATGGCGGCAATCCGCTGGCCTGCGCAGTTGCCGAGACGGTGCTGGATATCGTCAATACGCCTGAGGTGCTCGAAGGCGTCAAGGCGCGACACGAGCGTTTCAAGGCGCGCCTGATGCAGATCGGTGAGCGCTATGGCGTGTTCAGCCTGGTGCGTGGCCGTGGCCTGCTGATCGGCTGTGTGTTGAGCGAGGCCTGGAAGGGTAAGGCCGGTGCCTTCTGCGCCGCCGCGGAGAAGCAAGCTCTCATGGTGCTGCAGGCCGGCCCCGACGTGGTGCGCCTGGCGCCGAGCCTGGTCATCGACGACGCTGATATCGACGAAGGGCTGGATCGCCTCGAGCGCGCCGTCGCGACGCTGACCCAGGCCTGACCATTCCCCATGCGCGGCGCCGCGGGCGTCGCGCGTTCTACTAGCGAGAGCAATTCAATGAGCGATAGCCTGCAACTGGTTCTGGAAGATGTCGACGGAACCCAACTGGAAACTTCCTGCACCCGTTTTGCCGTGATTTGGCAGGGCCGCGAGGTCTGGATTCAGCAGGTCGGCAACGGTCAGCTGATGATCGGTGTGGACGTCGAGGACGGCGACACCGAGTACGCCAATCTGGTGCTGCGCCCGCTGGCGACCAACCTGGTCAGCCTGCAGCTGGAAATGGAGCCGGTCGAGGCCGATGACGACGAGCACGTCCACGGCCCTGACTGCAATCACTGACGGCAGACCGGCATGCTCGCTATCGGCAAGCTGCTGGAACTGACCCTCGCCGGGCGCGAGCCCTGCGAGAAAGTCCAGCTCACCCCGCGCGGGGTGAAGCTGCACTGGCTGGCCGAGGGCGCGCTGCTGGTATCGCCGCCGAGCGGCCAGGATCAAGGCGTCGACCTGGTCCTGTCGGCCGGCATACACGGCAATGAACTCATCCCCATACATGTCCTGGATCGCCTGATCCGTGCGCTCGCACGGGGCGATGTGCAGCCTCGTGCGCGACTGTTGCTGCTGTTCGCCAATCCTGCAGCGATGCGTCGCATGGTTCGGTACATCGAACATGACCTTAACCGTCTCTTTCTCGGTGCCCATGCTGATGTATGGGGCGGCGAAGCCATTCGTGCGTCAGAGCTTGAGGCATTGGTCGGAGGCTTCTTCAGCGTGTCCGGACGCCAGCGCCGGCATTATGACCTGCACTCAGCGATGCGCCCGTCGCGTCTCGCCCAGTTTGCGATCCGCCCTTGGCGCGAGGGAGGGGGCGCACAACCCAATGCGTTGGCCCGACTGCATGCTCTGGCAATCGACGGCGTCCTGTTGCAGCGCCAGCCCAGCTCTACCTTCAGTGCTATGACCGCCACGCTTCATGGCGCCGAGGCGTTTACCTTTGAGCTTGCCGAAGGCAAGGACGAGGCCCTGCCGCCGGCAGTGCTGCAGTTCGAGCAGGGGCTGATCGCAATGATCGAGGGGCGCGAGTTGTCTGCGGGTGCAGAGGCGCAACCGCAGCTGCTGAGTATTTCCCGAGAGATCATCAAGCGCAGCTCGCGGTTTCGGCTGTGTCTACCCGCTGACATCGAGAACTTTGCGCCATTGCCGCTTGGCAGCCTGCTTGCCGAGGACGACGGCATGCGCTGGGTGGTCGATGAGCCGGACGCGCGCATTCTTTTCCCCATGGCCGATGTTGCCGAAGGACAGCGTGCTGCATTGATCGTTGTGCCATTGGAGCAGTCCGACACGTAGCACTGAGGCGCTCGCTCCGGAAATGGGCGGTTGCAATCGGTCACTTGCGCCCTTATCTAGCTTCACTCCCTTCGCGTTGTGTGCACCTTCTTATGAGTACTGCTCTATCCATTCGGCAGTTGACCAAGACCTACGGCAACGGCTTCCAGGCCCTCAAGGGTATCGATCTGGACGTGGCCGAAGGCGACTTCTTCGCCTTGCTCGGGCCCAATGGCGCCGGCAAGTCCACCACCATCGGCATCCTCTCCACCCTGGTGAACAAGAGCGGCGGCACGGTCAACGTGTTCGGTCACGACCTGGATCGCGACCCGTCCGGGCTCAAGCGTTGCCTAGGCGTGGTGCCGCAGGAATTCAACTTCAACCAGTTCGAGAAGGCCTTCGACATCCTGGTCACCCAGGCCGGCTACTACGGCATCCCGGCGAAGATTGCCAAGGAGCGCGCGGAGCGCTATCTCAACCAGCTGGGGTTGTGGGACAAGCGTGATGTTTCCTCACGGATGCTCTCCGGCGGCATGAAGCGCCGCCTTATGATCGCGCGGGCGCTGATCCATCAGCCGCGGCTGTTGATTCTCGACGAGCCCACCGCGGGTGTGGATATCGAGCTGCGCCGCTCGATGTGGTCGTTCCTCACCGAGCTCAATCGTGAAGGCATTACCATCATCCTCACCACCCACTATCTGGAGGAGGCCGAACAGCTGTGCCGCAACATCGGCATCATCGACCATGGCCAGATCGTCAAGAACACCAGCATGCGCGAGTTGCTCTCGCAGCTGCACGTGGAAACCTTTCTGCTGGACCTCAAGGAGTCGCAACTGGTCGCGCCGGAGCTGGGCAGCTATCCGGCGCAGTTGATCGATCATCACACCCTCGAGGTGCAGGTGGAGAAGAGTCAGGGCGTGACCGAACTGTTCCGTCTGCTCAGCGCTCAGGGCATCGAGGTGCTGAGCCTGCGCAACAAGACCAACCGCCTGGAGGAGCTGTTCGTGTCGCTGGTGGAGAACAACCTGAAGGTGAAGTCATGAGCGGCGAACTGCGTCCCAACCTGGTCGCGTTGCAGACCATCGTCCAGCGCGAGATCCGTCGCTACACACGCATCTGGCCGCAGACGCTGCTGCCCCCGGCGATCACCATGGTGCTGTACTTCGTCATCTTCGGCAGCCTGATCGGCGCGCGAATCGGCGACATGGACGGCTTCAGCTACATGGATTACATCGTGCCGGGGCTGATCATGATGTCGGTGATCACCAACTCGTACAGCAACGTGGTATCGAGCTTCTTCAGCACCAAGTTCCAGCGCTCCATCGAAGAGCTGCTGGTCTCGCCGGTGTCGCCCCACGTCATCGTCATAGGCTTCGCCCTGGGCGGCATCACCCGCGGGCTGGCGGTGGCGGTGATCGTGACGCTGCTGTCGATGTTCTTCACCGATCTGCAGGTGCATCACCTGGGTGTGACGGTGCTGGTCATCACTCTGACCGCGAGCATCTTCGCCCTGGGCGGCTTCATCAACGCGGTGTTCGCGCGCAACTTCGACGATATCTCGATCATCCCGACCTTCGTGCTGACGCCGCTGACCTACCTGGGCGGGGTGTTCTATTCGATCAATCTGCTGTCGCCGTTCTGGCAGACGCTGTCGCTGGCCAACCCGGTGCTGCACATGGTCAATGCCTTCCGTTACGGCATCCTCGGCGTCTCGGATATTCGCATCGGTGTGGCGATCAGCTTCATGCTGGTGGCGGTGGCGGCGCTCTATCTGGTGTCTGTGCATTTGCTCAAGAGCGGGCGGGGTATGCGCCAGTAGCCAGCGCTTCGTCCGTCTGCTGCGCCGATGGCGCTGAAAAGAACGCCGCGAAGCGCTAAACTTCGCGGCGTTTTTCGTTCAGGTCCCTTCCGATGCAGCATCCCGCCGAACATTCCCCGCTGGGCAAGTCCAGTGACTACATTGCCACCTACAGCCCGCACCTCCTGTTCCCGATTCCACGGGCACCGAAGTGGGCCGAACTCGGGCTGACCGCCGAGACGCTGCCCTATCAGGGCGTGGACCTGTGGAACTGTTACGAGCTGTCCTGGCTGCTGCCGTCGGGCAAGCCTGTGGTGGCGATCGGCGAATTCGAGATTCCGGCCGACTCGCCGAACATCATCGAGTCCAAGTCGTTCAAGCTCTACCTCAATTCGCTGAACCAGTCGGTGTTCGAATCGCGGGAAGCGCTGCTGGAGCTGATGAGTGCCGATCTTTCGGCCGCTGCCGGCAAGCCGGTCAGGGTGCGCCTGCGCACGCTGGATGAAGTCGCCGCTGAAGGCGTCGCCACGCTGCCAGGGCGGTGCATCGACGAGCTGGACGTAGCCATCGAGCACTACGACCATCCGCGCCCCGAGCTGCTGGCATGCGATGCCGAGCGGTTGGTCGAGGAATCGCTGCACAGCCACCTGCTCAAATCCAACTGCCCGGTCACCGGTCAGCCGGACTGGGGCAGTGTTGTGGTGGAGTATCGTGGTGCCGCGCTGCAGCCGGAGAGCCTGCTGGCCTATCTGGTGAGCTTCCGCCAGCATGCCGACTTCCACGAGCAGTGCGTGGAGCGCATCTTCCTCGACCTGCAGCGCCTGTTGCAGCCGGAGAAGCTCACCGTCTATGCGCGCTACGTGCGCCGTGGTGGGCTGGACATCAATCCGTACCGCAGCACCGAGACGCTAGAGGTGGACAATCGTCGCCTGGTACGCCAGTGACGCGGCGGGTCGCGTTCATGCCGCGACCCTGACTTACTTGCTTCAGATGCCCATGTTGGCCAGGGTCTGCATGATGTTGCGCAGGGTCATGGCCATGCTCGGATGGCTGACTTCGAAGCGCTCGACGGCCAGATTGACGCCATCGACCAGCGAGTCGTTGTATTCGGTGCTGTCTTTGGTCGCCAGACGCGCTTCGATGTCTTGGGCGATGGCCTGCAGCGAGGCGCGCTCCTCGTCGGTCAGCGGCGTGTCCTGGGCCAGTTGATTACGCAGTTCTTCGAGCTGCGACTGCAGATCATGTTCCGGCATCTTGCTTCCCTCTCATGGATTTACGGGCAACGAGCGTTGCTCTCGATACCCGAAGGTTAAACCAGCCGCCTGGCCTTGTCTGTGCCTTTGCGGGGCGAGCCCCGGCTGGATTGACGGCGGACAGGCGGCCTGTCCGGCTGACTGCCGCAAATCGAATGTTCGCTCTATACTGCGCGGTCTGCGTCGGTGCGCCGCGTGCACCAAAACTAGGGAGAAAACAGCAATGCCCAAGATCGCAACGGCCTGGATCGCCGTGCTCAAGGCCAGTTTCGTCACCGTCGCCATGCTTGGCGCGAGCCATGCACTGGCTGCCGAAGAGGATCCGTGGGAAGGCGTCAACCGCGCGGTGTTTCGTTTCAATGACACCGTTGACACCTACACCCTCAAGCCCTTGGCCCAGGGCTACCAGAAAGTGACGCCGAGCTTCCTCGAGGACGGCATCGGCAATGTGTTCAGTAATCTCGGTGATGTGGTGGTGCTGACCAATGACTTGCTGCAGGGCAAGGTCCGCGATGCCGGCATCGACACCAGTCGTATCCTGTTCAATACCACATTCGGCGTGCTCGGTTTCTTCGACGTTGCCACCCGTATGGGGCTGCACAAGAACGATGAGGACTTCGGCCAGACGCTGGGTGCCTGGGGGCTGGGAAGTGGGCCATATGTCGTGCTGCCGCTGCTTGGGCCAAGCACGGTGCGTGATGCCGTCGGCCGGGTGCCGGATTCCTTCCTCGAACCGTATCCGCACATGGATCATGTGCCGACCCGCAACGTGACGCGGGGTGTGGACCTGATCGATACGCGCGCAGGACTGCTGTCAGCCGAGAAGATGATTCAGGGGGATCGCTACATCTTTGTACGCAACGCCTACCTTCAGAATCGCGAATTCCGGGTCAAGGACGGGGAAGTCGAAGACGACTTCTGAAGCCTGGCCGCATTTTCTGCGGCCATTGCTGGAGCAGGGTCAGGACATCGAAAGGATTGCCAGGCCCAGGCTCTGCCGGCCATCGTCGAGCTGGCTGACGCGTACGACTTCTGTCTGCGCGTCCAGTCCTTTCAGTTCGCTGTGCTCGGATGGAATGAGTACGCGGACCTTGTCGCCCATGCGTAGTTGGGCGCTGGCCAGCACCTGCATGCCGGTGCTGGAGAGGTCGATACAGGTGCCGCTCAGTTTTGTATCGCCATGTTCCAGCGCAACGGTGGTTTCGATCTGCATTCGGATGAAATCGCGTTTTTCACTGTAATCGCGGTCTTTCTGGCTCATGGTTTCAACCTTTTATATATGGCTCGCGGCATTCTTATAGCTCCCCTCAATTCGTCCTGTAAAGGCGCCAGCCGGTCGGCTTGAAACCCCGATCGTATGGGAGTACCGTCTGCGCCTTGAAACGAACCCAAGCCCGGCGTCATGCGGGGCCAATGTTTTCGCCAATCATCCTGGCGACCCCGCCTGGTAGGAACATGCATAAACCAAGCGCGACGCTGCTGATCATAGATGACGACGATGTGGTTCGAGCCAGTCTGGCTGCCTATCTGGATGACAGTGGTTTTCGTGTCTTGCAGGCCGGCAATGGCCCGCAGGGCATGGAGCTCTTCGAGTCGGAGCAGCCCGATCTGGTGATCTGCGATCTGCGCATGCCGCAGATGGATGGCCTTGAGCTGATCCGTCAGATCAGTGAGCGCCAGCTCGACCTCCCCGTGATCGTGGTTTCCGGTGCCGGCGTGATGAGCGACGCGGTGGAGGCCCTGCGCTTGGGCGCTGCCGACTACCTGATCAAGCCACTCGAAGACTTGGCAATGCTCGAGCATTCGGTGCGTCGTGCGCTGGATCGTTCGCGCTTGCGGCTAGAGAATCGTCGTTACCGCGAGCAGCTGGAGACGGCCAATCGCGATCTGCAAGCCAGCCTGCACCTGTTGCAGGAAGATCAGGACGCCGGTCGTCAAGTGCAGATGAACATGCTGCCGGTGACGCCCTGGAGCGTCGATGGCTTCGATTTCGCCCACCAGATCATCCCATCGTTGTACCTGTCCGGTGACTTCGTCGACTATTTCCGCGTGGATGAGCGGCGCATCGGTTTCTACCTGGCCGATGTTTCCGGCCATGGTGCCTCCTCGGCGTTCGTGACCGTACTGCTCAAGTTCATGACGACCCGCCTGCTGTACGAGTCGCGCCGTGGCGGCACGCTGCGCGAGTTCAAACCGTCGGAAGTGCTAGATCACATCAACCGCGGGCTGATCAATTGCAAGCTGGGCAAGCACGTGACCATGCTGGGCGGCGTTATCGATCAGGAGCATGACGTGCTGCACTACAGCATTGGCGGTCATCTGCCTATGCCGGTGCTGTACACGGGAGAGGGGGCGCACTATCTCGAAGGGCGTGGGTTGCCGGTCGGGTTGTTCGTCGAGGCGACCTATCAGAATTTCGAGCTGAAGCTGCCCGAGACCTTCAGCTTGACCTTGCTCTCCGACGGCATTCTGGACCTTTTGCCCGGCGACACACTCAAAGAAAAAGAGTCCGCGCTGCCCGGTCTGATTACCGATGCCGGTGGCACGCTGGATGGATTACGTCGAGTCTTCGGGTTGGCCGAGCTGGCTGACATGCCCGACGATATCGCCTTGCTGGTGTTGAGCAGGAACCTTGCATGAGTACTGGTAGAATCCAGTTCGCCGAGATGGATGGCACCTTTGTTCTGAAGTTCATAGGTGAAATCCGTTTGACGCTCTGTTCGGCGCTGGATGCAACGATCGAGAAGATCTTCTCGTCGCGCAATTTTTCTTCGATTGTCATTGATCTGACCGAAAGCCGAAGCATTGACAGCACCACCTTGGGCCTCTTGGCCAAGCTGTCGATACTGTCGCGGCAGAAGGTGGGTATGTTGCCGACGCTGGTCACCACCCACCCGGACATCACCCGGCTGTTGCAGTCTATGGGCTTCGATCAGGTGTTCAATATCGTCGATACGCCGTTGCCTTGCCCGGAATGCCTGGCCGATCTGCCATCGCAGGATCAGTCCGAAGAGGTGGTGAAGGCCAAGGTGCTCGAGGCTCACCGCATCCTGATGAGCCTCAACGAATCCAACCGCGAGGCCTTCCATGACCTCGTCACCGCATTGGAGCGGTCCTGATCAGGCCAGCTTGGCAAGCAGGGCTTCGAGTTTCTCCTGGTCCCGCGCGAACTGACGGATGCCTTCGGCAAGCTTTTCGGTCGCCATCGCATCCTCGTTCAGGCCCCAGCGGAAGCTCTTTTCATCCAGACTGATACGCGCTTCTGACTCGCGGCCGGGCTGCAGTTTGCGTTCCAGCGCGCCGCTGGCTGCGGCCAGGTCGCCGAGCAGTTCCGGGCTGATGGTCAGCCGGTCGCAACCGGCCAGTGCCTCGATCTGTCCGACATTGCGGAAGCTCGCGCCCATCACTACCGTCTTGTATCCGTGAGCCTTGTAGTAGTCGTAGATGCGGCTGACCGATTGCACGCCCGGATCTTCCGCGCCTTGGTAATCACGACCTTCGTGCTTCTTGTACCAGTCATAGATGCGGCCAACGAACGGTGAAATCAGGAACACACCGGCCTCGGCGCATGCCACGGCCTGGGTGAAGGAGAACAGCAGGGTAAGGTTGGTCTGGATGCCGGCTTTCTCCAGCTGTTCGGCTGCGCGGATGCCTTCCCAGGTCGAAGCGATCTTGATCAGAACGCGCTCGCGGCTAATGCCAGCCTGCTCGTAAAGGCCGATCAGGCGCTCACCACGCTGGACCATGGCTTGAGTGTCGAACGACAATCGCGCGTCGACCTCGGTGGAGATGCGCCCGGGGATCAGTTCCAGAATCTGCTTGCCTACCGCGACGGCGAACAGGTCGCACGCCAGACCGATGTCGCCGTGGCACTGCTTCATCGCGTTCGCCAGGTCATCGGCATAACGCGGCATGGCCGCTGCCTTGAGCAGCAGTGAAGGATTGGTGGTGGCGTCCACCGGTTTCAGGCGAGCAATGGCGTCGATGTCGCCTGTATCGGCGACGACAGTGGTGAACTGCTTGAGTTGTTCCAGCTTGGAAGTCATGTAAGAGGGGCTCCGTCCTGTGAGTGGCATGACCTTACCCGAGCCAGTCAGCCCGCTCAACGAGCGGGTGGACCCGGATGCGCCTGGCCTTTGATTCAGATGCCGGGGTTGCGTTCCTTGAACGTGGAGCGTCAGTGCCCTTCGAGCAGCGCCACCGCCTGATCGAGCAGCGCAAGGGGGTTGCTCGTCTTGTGGATGTCCACCGAGAGCAGCTGGCGGAAGCGCCGCGCGCCGGGAAAGCCCTGGCCCAAACCGAGCACATGACGGGTGATGTGATGCATCGCGCCACCGTCGCTCAAGTGGCGCTCAATGTAGGGTCGCATATTGCGTAGTGCCTGTGCCCGGCTGATCACCGGCGCTTCACTACCGAACAGCTCCCGGTCGACGCGGGCCAGCAGATAGGGGTTGTGGTAGGCCTCGCGCCCTAGCATGACGCCATCGAAGGTTTGCAGGTGCGCGCGACACTCGTCCAGCGTCTTGATGCCGCCGTTCAGGATGATCTCGAGGTCCGGGAAGTCCTTTTTCAGCTGCGCGGCGATGTCGTAACGCAATGGCGGCACCTCACGGTTCTGCTTCGGTGACAGCCCTTCGAGGATGGCTATGCGCGCGTGCACGGTGAAACTGCGGCATCCGGCGTCGCGTACCTGACCGACGAAATCGCACAGCTCGGCATAGCTGTCGCGTCCATTGATACCGATGCGATGCTTGACGGTGACCTCGATATCCACTGCATCGCGCATTGCCTTTACGCAATCGGCTACCAGTGACGGGTGGCCCATCAGGCAGGCGCCGATCATGTTGTTCTGCACCCGATCGCTGGGGCAGCCGACGTTGAGGTTAACCTCGTCATAACCCGTGGCTTCGGCGAGCTTGGCGCAGGCTGCCAGATCGCTCGGCACGCTGCCGCCGAGCTGCAGCGCCAGCGGGTGTTCACACTCGTCGTGGCCCAAGAAGCGCGAGGCGTCGCCATGCAGCAGCGCGCCGGTCGTCACCATCTCGGTGTAGAGCAGGGTGTGCTGCGACAACTGCCGGGCAAAGTAGCGAAAGCGGCGGTCCGTCCAGTCCATCATGGGTGCGACGGAGAACTTTCTACTTGCAACAGACTGATTCGAACGAGGACTTTGCACTATCGGGCCGGATAACTTGGAGAGTCGGTGCAGGCGCACACGAGCGGTAAATGGGGGCGGCATTATACAGGATGCTGCCCATGGGCCAGCCCGGCTCGCAAGCCTGTCGTCCGGTCCGGATCAGCGGCGGCTGCCTTTTCCAGGTGCCCGTCTTGCGGTCCGCCAAAAACCGTGCGGTCACCGAACGACGGGGTGTCCTTCGTTGGTCGAATCTCCTATGCTCGAACGAAGCGATAGTCTTGACGAAGATCAAGCCTGAGCATGCATGTGCGTGGCAGGAATCGCCGCCGGCGTCGTTGACGATGGACCGGCCGACTATAAGAACAATGCGAGTGCCTGGTGATGGAACGACTGCTGAACGAGAAAAGCAGGATCTTCGAGCATGCTGATCCGCATGCCGTTTCGGACTACGTCAATCAGCACGTGGGGGCGCACTGCATCCAGCTGCCGCGCACCGACAGTCCGCAAGCCAGCCTCAGTCATTGCAAGTTCGGCAAGCTTGACCTGTGCCAGATCAGTTATGGCGGCAGCGTTCACGTCACTTCGCCGGCGCTCGAGACCATCTACCACCTGCAGCTGCTGCAGCGCGGCCATTGCCTGTGGCGCGGTCGGGGCCAGGAGCACTATTTCACCCCCGGCGAGCTGCTGCTGATCAATCCGGACGATCCGGTCGACCTGACCTATTCGGATGACTGCGAGAAGCTCATCGTCAAGCTGCCGGCTTCCTTTCTGGAGAAGGCCTGTAGCGAGAACCAGTGGCAGGCTCCGGCGGAGGGGATTCGCTTCGGCAGCAACCGACACGCGCTCAGCGAACTCGATGGGTTTGGCAGCCTGCTTGGATTGATCTGCCAAGAGGCGGGCTCTGAGCAGAGCATTCCGCAGATTCAGGAACAGTACAGCCGCATCATCGCCAGCAAGCTGCTCTGCAGCCTGGCCAGCAACATCCGCCGCGATCCGTTTGGCGACAGTTGCCCGTCCTTCGGGCGGATTGCCGACTATATAGATGAGCATCTGAAGCGTGACATTTCTGTCGAACAGCTGGCCGAGCTGGCCAACATGAGCCTGCGCTCGCTCTATCTGTTGTTCGAGCGCAAGGTCGGCACCACGCCGAAGTCCTATATCCGCCAGCGCAAGCTAGAGCAGATCCATGGCCGGCTAAGCGATCCTTCGGCCAAGGTGCGCAACATCACCGAAATCGCCATGGACTACGGCTTCATGCACCTGGGGCGTTTCTCGGAAAGCTACAAGAGCACCTTCGGCGAGCTACCTTCGGATACGTTGCGCCGCCATCACTGAGTCCCCTTGAGTCGCTGCCGGTCCGACGGAAGCGGCTCTTTTTTCCTTCCCTGCCTCTGCGCATTCGCTGCTCGTCACCCCGTGTGATGCGCGGGTGTGTTCCTGCGTGCCTGCGTCAATCTGTCCGCTTTCGCTTTGCAGAAAACGGATAAAGGTCCTGCAGGAAACGGATATTGATCCCTCTCCCCGCGCCGTAGCCTTCATCACGTAGACACAATAACAATGGAGGCCCCGGCCATGTCCCTGGGATTCGACTACCTTGATTCGCT
Source organism: Stutzerimonas kunmingensis (assembly GCF_002929225.1). Lineage (GTDB taxonomy): Bacteria > Pseudomonadota > Gammaproteobacteria > Pseudomonadales > Pseudomonadaceae > Stutzerimonas. The sequence continues at coordinate 824,777 of NZ_PISM01000014.1, forward strand.
GCTAGAAGAAGATAAAGAGAAGGGCGTCTTTCGTTGCAAGCGCGAGATGTTCACCGACCCGCGGTTGTTCGATCTGGAGATGAAACACATCTTCGAGGGCAACTGGCTGTAATCGCTCACGAGAGTCAGATCCCCGAGAAGAACGACTACTACACCACCCAGATGGGTCGTCAGCCGATCTTCATCGCCCGCAACAAGGATGGCGAGCTCAACGCCTTCATCAATGCCTGCAGTCATCGCAGTGCCATGCTGTGCCGCTTCAAGAGCGGCAACAAGGCGACCTATACCTGTCCATTCCATGGCTGGACGTTCAATAACTCGGGCAAGCTGCTGAAGGTCAAGGACCCGAAGGAAGCTGGCTACCCGGATAGCTTCAACTGCGACGGCTCCCACGACCTGAAGAAGGTCGCGCGCTTCGAGTCCTACCGCGGCTTCCTGTTCGGCCGCCTGCGTGAAGACGTCGCGCCACTGGAGGACTTCCTCGGCGAGTCGAAGAAGATCATCGACATGGTGGTCGACCAGTCGCCCGATGGCATCGAAGTCTTGCGCGGCTCGTCCACCTATGTCTACGAAGGCAACTGGAACCTGCAGGCCGAAAACGGTGCGGACGGCTACCACGTCACCGCCGTGCACTGGAACTACGCCGCCACCCAGCAGCACCGCAAGCTGAAAGAGGCCGGTGACGACATCCGCGCGATGAGCGCCGGTGGCTGGGGCAAGAAGGGCGGTGGTTTCTACTCCTTCGAGAACGGTCACCTGCTTCTCTGGACCCGCTGGGACAACCCGGAAGACCGCCCGCTTTATGCGCGCCGTGACGAGATGATCGCCGAGGTCGGCCAGGCTCGCACCGACTGGATGATCGAGAATTCGCGCAACCTCTGCCTCTACCCGAACCTGTATCTGATGGACCAGTTCGGCTCGCAGCTGCGCATCGCCAAGCCGATCTCCGTCGACAGGACCGAAGTCACCATCTACTGCATCGCCCCCAAGGGCGAAAGCGCCGAAGCCCGCGCCCGCCGCATCCGCCAGTACGAAGACTTCTTCAACGTCAGCGGCATGGCCACGCCGGATGACCTCGAAGAGTTCCGCGCCTGCCAGCAGGGCTTTGCCGGCCGGGCGATGGAATGGAACGACATGTCCCGCGGTGCCAAGCACTGGATCGATGGCGCCGATGAGGGCGCGCAGGAGATCGACCTGCATCCGCTGATGAGCGGCGTGCGCACCGAGGATGAAGGCCTGTTCGTGCTGCAGCACCACTACTGGCAGCAACAGATGATCAAGGCGGTGCAGCAAGAGCAGGACCAGCTGATCCACGTGGAGGGCGCGTGATGACTCTCTCCTACGAAACCGCGCGCGACTTCCTCTACCGCGAAGCGCGCTATCTGGATGACAAGGACTGGGACGCCTGGCTCGAACTCTATGCGCCGGACGCCACCTTCTGGATGCCGGCCTGGGATGACCGCGACCAGCTGACCCAGGACCCGATGAGCGAAATTTCGCTGATCTGGTACGGCAACCGCAGCGGCCTCGAAGACCGGGTGTTCCGCATCCGCACCGAGCGCTCCAGCGCAACCATTCCGGACACCCGGACGAGCCACAACATCAGCAACCTAGAGTTGCTCGAGCAGGCCGACGGCGTCTGCAAGCTGCGCTTCAACTGGCACACGATGAGCTTTCGCTACAAGACGGTCGACCACTTCTACGGCACCAGCTTCTACACCCTTGATACGCGCGGCGAGAACCCGCTGATTAGGGCCAAGAAAGTCGTGCTGAAGAACGACTACATCCGCCAGATGATCGACGTGTACCACCTCTGAGGGCGCCGCCATGACTCACAAGATCGCATTGAACTTCGAAGACGGCGTCACCCGTTTCATCGACGCCAACTTAGGCGAAACCGTCGCCGATGCCGCTTACCGCCAGGGCATCAACGTGCCGCTGGATTGCCGTGACGGCGCCTGCGGGGCCTGCAAATGCTTCGCCGAGAGCGGCCGCTACGACCTCGGCGAGGAATACATCGAGGATGCGTTGAGCGAAGCCGAAGCCGAGCAGGGCTACGTATTGACCTGCCAGATGCGCGCCGAGAGCGACTGCGTGATTCGTGTGCCGGCCGCTTCTGACATCTGCAAAACCCAGCAGGCCAACTACCAGGCTGCGATCAGCAATGTGCGCCAGCTCTCCGAGAGCACCATTGCGCTGTCGATCAAGGGCGAATCGCTGAACCAGCTGGCGTTCCTGCCCGGGCAGTACGTCAATCTGCAGGTGCCTGGCAGCGATCAGACCCGCGCCTACTCCTTCAGCTCGCTGCAAAAGGATGGCGAGGTCAGCTTCCTGATCCGCAACGTGCCGGGCGGGCTGATGAGCAGCTTTCTGACCAACCTTGCCAAGGCTGGCGACAGCGTCAACCTGGCCGGGCCGCTCGGCGCCTTCTATCTGCGCGAGATCAAGCGGCCATTGTTATTGCTGGCCGGCGGCACCGGCCTCGCGCCGTTCACCGCAATGCTGGAGAAGATCGCCGAGCAGGGTAGCGAGCATCCGCTGCACCTGATCTACGGCGTCACCCACGACCACGATCTGGTGGAGATGGAGAAGCTCGAGGCCTTCGCTGCGCGCATCCCTAACTTCACTTACAGCGCCTGCGTCGCCAGCCCGGACAGCGCCTATCCGCAGAAGGGCTACGTGACCCAGCACATCGAGCCCAGGCACCTCAACGACGGTGAAGTGGACATCTACCTCTGCGGCCCGCCTCCGATGGTCGAGGCGGTCAGCGGCTTCATCCGTGAGCAAGGGCTGGAGCCTGCGAATTTCTACTACGAGAAGTTTGCCGCCAGCGCCTGAGGGCAAGGTGGGCAAGGTTTTTTTTGTAGGAGCGAGAGAGGCGCTGAGCCCTTGCTCGCGAATGGGCCGGCACGCCGCCAACCGTCTGGATCACCGCACCAAAGAGCTTCGCGAGCAAGCTCGCTCCTACAAGGCTGGGTGCGCTGGCTTCGAGCAAGTTGAGGAAAGGTAGATGAACACACGTTTTCAGAACAAGGTCGCCGTCATCACCGGCGCGGCCCAGGGCATCGGCCGCCGCGTGGGCGAGCGCATGGGCGAAGAGGGTGGCAGGCTGTTGCTGGTCGACCGCTCCGAACTGGTCCACGAACTGGCCGATGAGCTGGGGGCGACGGGCGTCGAGGTGCTGACGCTCACCGCCGATCTCGAGCAATTTGCCGACTGCCATCGCGTCATGAACGCGGCGAAGGCGCGCTTCGGCCGCCTCGATATCTTGGTCAACAACGTCGGCGGCACCATCTGGGCCAAGCCCTTCGAGCATTACCAGGAACACGAGATCGAGGCCGAAGTGCGCCGCTCGCTGTTTCCCACGCTGTGGTGCTGCCACGCCGCGCTGCCGCACATGCTGGAGCAGGGCGCGGGCGCCATCGTCAACGTCTCTTCGATTGCCACGCGCAGCCTGAATCGCGTGCCCTATGGCGCGGCCAAGGGCGGGGTGAATGCGTTGACTGCGTGCCTGGCCTTCGAGAACGCCGAGCGCGGCATTCGCGTCAACGCCACCGCGCCGGGCGGCACCGAGGCGCCGCCGCGGCGCATTCCGCGCAACAGTGCCGAGCAGACTGAGCAGGAAAAGCTCTGGTACCAGCAGATCGTCGATCAGACCGTCGATTCATCGCTGATGAAGCGCTACGGGACGATCGACGAGCAGACCGGCGCGATCCTTTTCCTGGCATCGGACGACGCGTCCTACATCACCGGCGTGACCCTGCCGGTGGGTGGTGGCGATCTCGGCTGAATCACATAGACCGGCCTGACCGGACAACGCCAAGGCACCTCGGCGGCGCGGTGATTCACCGCTGCGGCCGACCGCGACTAACAAAAACAATAGAGAGTCTTGCCATGCGAAAAGTAGGTGTTCACGAAATCATCGATAACGCGCGCTTCAGCCGCTTCCATTGGCTCGTCGTGTGCCTCTGCGCACTGCTGCTGATCTTCGACGGCTACGACCTGTTCATCTATGGCGTAGTGCTGCCGGTGATCATGAAGGAATGGGGGCTGACCCCGCTGGAAGCTGGTGCGCTGGGTAGTTACGCGCTGTTCGGGATGATGTTCGGCGCGTTGGTCTTCGGCACCCTGGCTGACCGCATCGGTCGCAAGAAAGGCATTGCCATCTGCTTCGTGCTGTTCAGCGGCGCCACCGTGCTCAACGGCTTCGCCAGCACACCGACTGAGTTCGGCATCTTCCGCTTTCTCGCCGGCCTCGGCTGCGGCGGGTTGATGCCCAACGTGGTGGCGCTGATGAACGAATACGCGCCGAAGAAGCTGCGCAGCACGCTGGTGGCGGTCATGTTCAGCGGCTACTCGCTGGGCGGCATGCTGTCGGCCGGCCTCGGAATCTACATGCTGCCGCGCTTCGGCTGGGAAGCGATGTTCTTCGCCGCCGCGGTGCCGCTGCTGTTGTTGCCGGTGATCCTCTGGTATCTGCCGGAGTCGGTGGGTTTCCTCGTCCGCCAGGGCCGCGGTGAGCAGGCCCGTGCGTTGCTGAACAAGGTCGACCCAAGTCGCCAGCTGACAGCGGACGATGAGCTGGTGATGACCGATGTGAAGGGCAAGAGCGCTTCGGTGCTGGAGCTGTTTCGCGACGGCCGTGGCGTGCGCACCTTCTCCCTGTGGCTGGCGTTCTTCTGCTGCCTGCTGATGGTTTACGCGCTGGGTTCATGGCTGCCGAAACTGATGGCCAACGCGGGTTACAGCCTGGGCTCCAGCCTGTCGTTCCTGCTGGCACTGAATTTCGGGGGAATGGCTGGCGCGATTCTCGGCGGCTGGCTGGGCGATCGCTACAACCTGTCCAAGGTAGTGGTGGTGTTCTTCGCCGTGTCGGTGGCCTCGATCAGCCTGCTTGGCTTCAAGACCCCGATGCCGGTGCTGTACACCCTGATCTTCATCGCCGGCGCCACGGTGATCGGCACGCAGATCCTGCTGTACGCGACCGCTGCACAGTTCTATGGCCTGTCGATCCGCTCCACCGGGCTTGGCTGGGCCTCGGGAATTGGCCGCAACGGCGCCATCGTCGGCCCGCTGCTGGGTGGTGCGTTGCTGGGCATCAACCTGCCGCTGCAGCTCAACTTCATGGCCTTCGCCGTGCCGGGCGTCGTCGCCGCACTGGCCATGACCGCCTTCGCCATCTCCAGCAAGCGCAGCCCGGAAGCCGCACCAGTCGTGCTGTCGGCGGCCAAGGCGTGAACCCTGACATTGGTAAATCGGAAATCGATATGAGCCCCATCCTGATCGAAAGCATCCAGGCAATCGTCGTCGACCTGCCGACCATCCGCCCGCACAAGCTGGCGATGCACACCATGCAGCAACAGACGCTGGTGATCATCCGTGTGCAGTGCAGCGACGGCATCGAAGGTATCGGTGAGTCCACCACCATCGGTGGTCTGGCCTACGGCAACGAGAGCCCAGAAAGCATCAAGCAGAACATCGACAGCCACCTCGGCCCGCTGCTCGTGGGGCAGGATGCGGCGAATATCAACGCCGCCATGCTGCGGCTGGACAAGGCGGCGAAGGGCAACACCTTCGCCAAGTCCGGCCTGGAAAGCGCGCTGCTGGATGCCCAGGGCAAGCGCTTCGGGCTGCCGGTCAGCGAGCTGCTCGGCGGCCGCGTGCGCGACAGCCTGGAAGTCGCCTGGACCCTGGCCAGCGGTGACACAGCGAGTGACATCGAGGAGGCCGAGCGCATGCTCGATATCCGCCGCCATCGCATCTTCAAGCTGAAGATCGGCGCTGGCGAAGTGAATGCCGACCTCAAGCACGTCATCGCCATCAAGCAGGCCCTTGGCGAGCGCGCCAGTGTGCGCGTCGATGTCAATCAGGCATGGGACGAGTCGGTGGCGCTGCGTGCCTGCCGCATCCTCGGCGACAACGGTATCGACCTGATCGAACAGCCGATCTCGCGGATCAACCGCGGCGGGCAGATTCGCCTGAACCAGCGCAGCCCGGCACCGATCATGGCCGACGAATCCATCGAGAGCGTCGAAGATGCCTTCAGCCTGGCCGCCGACGGCGCCGCAAGCATCTTCGCCCTGAAGATCGCCAAGAACGGCGGCCCGCGTGCCGTATTGCGCACTGCGCAGATGGCCGAGGCAGCCGGTATCGCGCTGTATGGCGGCACCATGCTCGAAGGCGCCATCGGCACCCTGGCCTCGGCGCATGCCTTCGTCACCCTCAATAAGTTGACCTGGGGCACCGAACTGTTCGGCCCGCTGCTGCTCACCGAAGAAATCGTCGCCGAGCCGCCGGTCTACCGCGACTTCCATCTGGAAGTGCCGCGCACGCCGGGCCTTGGCCTGACCCTCGACGAAGAGCGCCTGGCGTTCTTCAGTCGCACGTAACCGGAGGCTGAACTGATGCTGTTCCACGTAAAGATGATCGTAAAACTGCCCGTCGATATGGACCCCGGCAAGGCGTTCAAGCTGAAGGCTGACGAGAAGGAACTGGCCCAGGGCCTGATGCGTGAAGGCAAGTGGCGGCACCTCTGGCGCATCGCCGGCCAGTACGCCAACTACAGCGTGTTCGATGTGGCCAGCGTTCAGGAACTGCACGACACCCTGATGCAGCTCCCGCTGTTCCCCTATATGGAGATCGAGGTCAATCCGCTGTGCCGGCATCCGTCCTCGATTCGTGAAGACGATAGCTGATCGAACCTGAAAAAGGCCGGTGTGCGCCGGCCAATCAACCCGCGTCACCACAACTACAAGACGAGGCCTGAGCCATGACTGTGAAAATCTCCCATTCCCCGGAAATCCAGAAGTTCTTCAAGGAAGCCAGCGGCTTCAACAATGACGAAGGCAGCCGCCGCATGAAGACGGTGGTCAACCGCATCCTGATCGATACCGCGAAGATCATCGAGGATCTGGAAATCACCCAGGATGAGTTCTGGAAAGCGGTGGACTACCTGAATCGTCTGGGCGGCCGCCACGAGGCAGGCCTGCTGGTCGCTGGTCTCGGTCTGGAGCATTTTCTCGATTTGCTGGAGGATGCCAAGGACGAACAGCATGGCCTGACTGGCGGCACGCCGCGCACCATCGAAGGTCCGCTGTATGTGGCCGGCGCGCCGATCGCTCAGGGCGTGACACGCATGGACGACGGCAGCGAGGATGATGTTGCCACGACGATGTTCCTGCAGGGTCGCGTCACCGGCCCGGACGGCAAGCCACTTGCCGGTGCAGTAGTCGACCTGTGGCACGCAAACACCAAGGGCAACTATTCCTACTTCGACAAGAGCCAGTCCGACTACAACCTGCGTCGGCGCATCGTCACCGACGAGAACGGCTGTTACCGCGCGCGCAGCATCGTGCCTTCCGGCTATGGCTGCTCGCCCGACGGTCCGACCCAGGAGGTGCTCGACACCCTCGGCCGCCACGGCCAGCGTCCGGCGCACATCCATTTCTTCATCTCCGCGCCGGGCTATCGCCATCTGACTACCCAGATCAACCTGGCCGGCGACAAGTACTTGTGGGACGACTTCGCTTACGCAACTCGCGACGGGCTGGTCGGTGACATTCACTTCATTGATGAAGCCGAGGCCGCACGCAACCGCGGTGTGCAAGGCCGCTTCGCCGAGGTCGACTTCGACTTCCAGCTGCAGAAAGCGCCCGCGCCGAATGCCGAACAGCGCAGCTCGCGTCCGCGGGCTTTGCAGGAGGCGTAAGGCAGGCATGTCGGCGCCAGCCACGGATGGCTCTGCCGCGCCAACAATTAATGCGGTGCGGCGTGTCCCGCTGCGTTGTCGAGCCACTGAAACGATACACCTACAAAAAGAGCCGTCCGGACACTGTCACGGATAGCCAGGCCTGACTTGCGAGGCTTCATGAAGACGCTACTCAGAGACTGTTCGCTTTCTGCCGTGGTCGCGGGATTCATCGCGACGGTAATCTCGTACGCCGGCCCCCTGGTGATCATCTTCCAGGCAGCCAAGGCGGGTGGGTTGCCCCAAGACGTACTGTCGTCATGGGTCTGGACGATCTCCATCGGCAGCGGCGTGCTCGGCATTCTGCTAAGCCTGCGCTATAAAGTGCCGATCATCATTGCCTGGTCCGCGCCGGGCTCGGCGCTGCTGGTCACCATGCTGCCCGACATCACGCTGAATGAGGCTGTCGGTGCCTATGTCGTCACCAGCGTGGTGGTGCTGTTGGTGGGCCTATCAGGTGCATTCGACCGCATCATCAACCGCCTGCCGGCCGCGATTGCCGCAGGCATGCTCGCGGGGATCCTGTTCCGCTTCGGGACTGGCCTGTTCATCTCCATAAAGGAACAGCCCTGGCTGGTGCTGGCGATGTTCGCCACCTATCTGGCGTTCAAGCGGGCCTTGCCTCGCTACGCGGTGCTCGCGGTGCTGGTTGTCGGCGTAACGATCACCGTCGCCTCTGGCGAATTGCAAAGCGAGGCCCTGGTGATCGGCTTGGCGACGCCGATGTGGATCGCCCCCGAGTTCAGTTGGCAGGTGATGCTGAATATCGCCTTTCCGCTGGTGATGGTGGCGCTGACCGGGCAATTCGTTCCGGGCATGGCTGTTCTGCGCAACGACGGCTACAGCACGCCGGCCAGCCCGTTGATCAGCAGCAGCGCATTGGGTTCGTTGCTGCTGGCGCCCTTCGGTTGCCACGGGCTGAACCTTGCTGCAATCACAGCAGCGATCTGCACGGGCCGGGAAGCTCACGAGAATCCGGCGAAGCGTTACGTTGCGGGCGTATCGGGCGGTGTCTTCTATCTGTTGCTCGGGGTATTCGGCGCGACGCTGGTCTCCATCTTCACCGCATTTCCCCCGGCTCTGATCGCAGCCCTGGCCGGTCTGGCACTACTGGCCGCAATTGGCGGCGCGCTGAGTGCCGCGATGGCAATGCCCGCAGACCGTGAGGCTGCCTTGATCACCTTTCTGGTGACGGCATCCGGTATGTCGTTCCTCGACCTGTCCGCGGCGTTCTGGGGGCTGATCTTCGGCATTGCTGCCCATCTCTTCTTGACGCTTCGCCCCGTAGCGGCAAATCCCGCGGAGGAGCGACAGCCGGCCCGCTGACCTCGATTTTCGCGGCGCGACAACCGAGTAAACCCAACACGTAGTCCTCCCCGGCACCACGCCGGAGAGGTGGCTGCGTGCATCCAGAAAACAACAACAACAAGAGACGAATGCCATGCAGAAACGATCAATCTCGAGACTTGCTCTGACCATTGCTGCCGCTTCCGCCGTGCCGTACGTGCATGCCGAGGCCGGTGGGTTCATCGAGGATGCGACTGCCACGCTACAGGCACGCAACTACTACTTCAGCCGCGACTTCTCGGATATCGAGGGGCCAAATCAGCAGTCGAAGGCGGAGGAGTGGGGGCAGGGATTCATTCTCAACTTCAAGTCCGGCTATACCCACGGCGCGGTTGGGGTAGGCGTCGATGCAATCGGGATGCTGGGAGTAAAGCTCGACAGCAGTCTTGATCGGGCGGGGACGGGGCTCTTGCCGGTGGCTGATGATGGCCGGGGAGCGGATGATTACAGCCGTCTGGGTGCTGCGCTGAAAGTGCGAGTCTCGAGCACTGAATTGCGGATTGGCGAGCTACAGCCAAATCTCCCGGTGTTGACCTTCAGCGACATTCGCCTGCTACCGCCTACTTATCAGGGCGTCAGTTTCGTTTCCAACGAGATCGCCGGCCTTACCTTGCATGGTGGACACCTGCGCTCGACCAGCCTTCGCAATGAAGCGGGTGATGACCGGATGCGTGCGATGCTGGGCCGCACGCCGCAAGCGGGGTTCAGCGATGCATTCAACTATGCTGGCGGCGATTATGCGTTGAATGCCAAGCGGACGTCGCTGAGTGCCTGGTACGCTCAGCTTGAAGACATATATAACCAGCGCTTCCTTGGTCTGAAGCACAGCGAGCCACTGGGCAGCTGGACGCTTGGCGCCAACCTGGGCTTCTATGACTCGCAGGAAGATGGCAGCAAGCTTGCGGGAGAGATTGATAATCGGGCGTTCTATTCGCTGCTATCTGCCAGGCAAGGCGGCCACACATTCTATGTCGGCTACCAGGCAATGTTCGGGGACAGCGCTTTTCCTCGGGTCTTCGCCAACATAACGCCGCTCGGCAACGAGGTGCCAACCTACGAGTTCGCCGAAAAGGATGAGCGTTCCTGGCAGGCGCGGTACGACTACGATTTCGCCGCGGTCGGCGTTCCGGGCCTGGTTGCAACGGTGCGCTATATCTCGAGCGATAACGTCGATACGGATCGGGGCTTCGAGGGTACCGCTCATGAACGCGACCTGGACATCAGCTATACGATTCAGAGCGGTCCGCTGAAGAACGTCGGCATTCGTATCCGCAATGTTGCAGCACGCTCTAACTACCGCAGTGACATTGATGAGAACCGGTTAATCCTCAGCTATACATTGGCGCTGTTCTGAGTAGCAGATCGCCACCTTGGCAGACATAGGAGGGGGCAGCCAGAGAAATCTGGCCTAAGTGGAAATAAACGGTTGACGTTGATTTTCAGGCTCCTATAATGCGCACCACTTCCGGCGCAGTCCTTAAGCAAAATCTCTTGTAAATCAAAAGGTTAGCGAAATAAAAGGGTTGCACGGATGGCGGAT
>NZ_PISM01000015.1 GCF_002929225.1 Stutzerimonas kunmingensis
CGGCAACATCAGGAACTGGGTGCTGGCACCAATCGTGTGCCTGAACCCGGAGCGGGAAGCGGTACTGCAGCAAACACCAAAGGCAGCGTGACACGCTCGCGCGACAACTACCTTGAAAATCGCCGGGATGTCTAGCGCGCGGCGATTAAATGCGGTGCTGAGCATTATGAATCCGTTACGAACCGCCCCGCTGAGCCAGAAAGCCCCATAGAACGCAGCTTCCAGCCCTCCCCTGCGCTGGCTAGACCAGTCCATTCCAGAAAATTCGACCAATGTAATCACCTCCCCTCTTTACCTTTACAGGTTAGGGGATTAGGTTCCCGCAATAGCAATTGGCCAACGAAAGCAGAAGGACTGCTTACGGTGGGCGGAAGGAAAGACTTACTAACTGGCTTGATATTAGGAAATTTGGGTCATTGCATAAGGACGGTGTGGCGTGGATGGGGTGTACTTTGAGGAATGCAATGGCTATGCACTTTGCTGCGTGGAAAATTTCTCTGATGAACTAAAGGAATCTATCAAAGAGAATTTGTCTAGAATCTGTCATGGCGCACAACAGGCAAGTCGTGGCAGAGAGATGTATAAATATAGCACCACTATTAAAACATTCTGGGAACGCTACAACTCCAAAGCAGCCCTCACTAAAAAAGGAATGCTTGGCGAACTTCTCTCACATGTGATTTTACTTAATCTTTTCCCTCGTTTTGAAGTTGTATCTCCATTCTTCAACCTAGAAGAGCGAAACATAAAAAAAGGCTTTGACCTCCTGCTATATGAGTCCTCAAGCCAAGGAGTCTGGATAACCGAAGTAAAATCGGGTGAGCTTCACAAAGGCAAGGATCAAAGCGCGACGACTGCCGACTTATTATGCACAGCTCGTGATGACTTAAAGCTACGACTCGCTGAGCAACAGCTAAATCATTGGCAAAACGCAATTCATGCCGCCCGCGTTGCCATTGACTCAAAATCTGATTACAAAGATATAGTTATAGAGATACTTGAGTCCGAGGGAGATTTAGTTGCCTGCGGCTCACCTAACAGCGAAGATAACAATGCGTTCCTAGTATCAGCGCTTTTTAGTGAAGTATCTGTAAGAGTTATGGAAAGCACCCTATCGGACTTTTCAGAAGACCTAAAAAATAAAGGAATATTTAGATCTTTTTTTGCTCTCTCCATTCACAAAGGAACGCTCAATAAAATTGAGAGCTTTCTAAAGTCCGAAGCAGGATGCTAGAAAATGAAAGAGCTCACACTTAGACGGCTTGCTAACACTTCTTTTAAAGAACTATATCTAAAATTTCTTTCCGGAATAGACTTGTCAGATTCCGAGATAGTAAAGCTACTTGCCATAGCAGTATTATTTTTAAACCACTCAGCAGCAGATATAAAACGACTAGGCTATAGAATTGTTCTCTTTTACGGCAATCGATCCGGGCGTTATGACGCTCTATATGATGTAGCAATTAACAGCGGTCTCATGCCTGTTTCAGCAGTTATCAACTCAGACCCTGAAAACGACCGAAGACTTTCAGATTCCTTCCTATCAAATTATATTGATAGCTACATTGACACCTTCAGACAGAACGGCCTAGTAATGACAGAACAGCAGTCATTGCTGCAAGATTTCGTCCACAAGGAAACTGATAACTCACTTGTTATTGTCGCCCCCACCTCTTACGGAAAGTCGGAATTAATAATCTCTACAGTCAGAGACAATCCACACAAAAAAATATGTATCCTTGTGCCTTCCAAAGCGCTACTCGCCCAAACTAAAAAGAGACTAGTTGATGCTGACATAGATACTGTCGGAAGGATAGTTACTCACCCAGAAATGTACTCCGACAACAAACAGTGCCGGATTTTTGTTTTAACCCAAGAGCGCCTGACTAGGCTATTGAGCGAGCACTCCGAGCTTTCGTTTGATATTGTATTCGTAGACGAGGCTCACAACCTTCTCAGTGGGGGCAGGCGAAATGAGCTGTTAGCTACATCGATATGCGTGGCTGGTGCAAGGAATAGAGGTACATCATTTAAGTTTCTAACACCGTTCATATGCGACGAGCTCAATCTTCGTGTTCGTTATCTTAAGCTTGGCATCAAAGGCTTCAGAATTGACGAGTACGTAAAATCAGAGCGCTTTCACCTTTGTGACTTTAGGGAAGGCCGCGAAACAGGTGAGCTTCAGCTCTATGATCATTTCGTAAACTCGTGGATATCTCTTGAAACGAGATACAACAATTGCTATGACCTTATCCTAGGGAAGGTCTGAAAAAGACTTCCTGATTTGGCAAAATCCCCCGACTTCACCTCGCCGAGTTTTCCCATGAAGCAGATGACCTTCGCCGACGCCGAGTACGCAGGCAAGCGCAAGCAGACCCGC
>NZ_PISM01000016.1 GCF_002929225.1 Stutzerimonas kunmingensis
GGGTCGAGACACGTCCTGGCCGCTACTAATGCGCTCTGTGGGCGACGACCAGCGTTGTCAGTCAGCCGACAGGGATCGCCGCGCACCGAACACCGGCTTGCAGCGTTTTTACACGCTCTGGGCCAAAAGCAGTCCTTGAGAGCGATCGACCCGAAGCAGATGGTGTCCACCCGTGTAGCCGGACGGGCTGACCTATGCAGTTCGCTTGCAGCGCTGGCTGTATGCAACATACCGTTTAGCGGGGCGGGGATTGGAAACCTCGTCTCGGCACATGATTTGCTGCCCCTCAATGTCCGCTGGCTTCTTGACGACTCGTACCCCTGAGACTTCCTAGTCACTAGTGACCGTTTTGGTTGATAACGTGAAACCGCCACTCGGTTAGATTCGCATGGTGCAAAACTATCGCTACGCGGATACCTACGCCTGTGGCGGGGCGTCCAGATCTTCCGTGGCTCATATTGTCATTCGATGCTGGAGCGCGGTTGCGATGCTCAATGAAATGCTGCGACGTGATCGTGAATCATCAGCCATGGCACCGTGGTGGGTTCTCCTTAAAGCGAAGAAGTTTCAAATGCGCCAGCTTCTAGTGTGCGGCTTGCTAAGTTGCCTGGCTTTCGCTGCGCCGGCAGAGGTTATGTCACCGGCGCAATTGCACTTTCTGGAAGTAAACGCTGCTGAACCCGAGGCTACCCAGTCCTGGAGGCGGGGCGTGTACATTTGGGATAGCCGTGCGTTGCTCAATCCTGCTACTCGAACCGACGAGCTGTCTCGCCTGGACCGCACGGGCATCCAACGTCTATATATCGGGCTGAGCGCCGAGCAATTAGCGCAACCGGAAGTTGTGCGGACGCTCGATGCGGTTGCCATAACGCTCAGAAAACGTGGCTTCGAGCCTGTGCTGCTTTTGGGTGATCCAGACTGGATGGCGCCTGAGCACCGCGCTTCGCTGATCGCCATCATTTCGAAATTGAAGTCTGTGTCGTTCTCAGCACTTCATCTGGATCTGGAAGTTGAGCAGCGTGGCTGGCCGGTTCCGGCGAAACATGTGCGTGAATGGCTGGACACGCTAAAGCATGTGGCAGCCGCTAGTCGTTGGCCTGTCGAAATATCGAGCCATTACCGCTGGTTTACTGAGGAGATGGGTGGCTTTCCTTGCGCTCCGTGTGAGCTACCTTCCATCGGTGTTAGTAAGGTGAGTTTGATGATCTACACCCGCAGTGCTGAACGCAGCGCCCAGCTCACGGAGAAAATCGCTCAGCGCTGGCCGGCCGTGCGCTTTCGACTCGCGCAGAGCATAGAGCCTCAGCTTGCGCCTGAAGAAACCTGGGGCGGCGCAGCACAGGCTCTACTTCAAGAGCAGGACAGCTTTTGGCGGGCTAGGCTGCAGCCTCTGGCTGTAGAGGGTATCGACTGGCAAGAGTGGGAATATTATCCAACCGGCCAACAACTATGAAAATCTATTGCTAATAAACGAAACAGCTACGATCCGGAAGCAGCAGGAGCCGGTTGCCGCTCTAACGTTTCCTGCCTCGCATTGCTCCAAGATGCTAATTTTCTACTTGCACCGACGAGGTCTTCGTGCCGTTCGTAAACAAGCCTGCCATCTTGGCACGTGCCATCGCCATTATAGTTCTTGTCAGTTTGCTGATAGTTGCCGTTACCGCTTTTATCGAGCGAAACACATTTGATCGCTTAGATGATCTAAACGGGCCCACTGAAGTGAGCCATATCTCTGACCAGGGGCGTTCCGACTGGAATCGCTTCGCCAGCGGAGAGCCTTCTCGTCTTGCAATCTTGTTGACTGATAAGGATTCCGCTTGGCTCGGCCTGTCTCATGGCCTCAAAAGTATCGGCGTGCCGTTCACTATTACCGATGACGTCGCCGAGGCTACTCGTCATAACGTCGTCCTCGTGTATCCGTTGCTTTCGGGACGCACCCTTGACGATGCTGGGCGCACAGCGCTGCGCCGCCACGTGGAAGCAGGACGGACTCTAATAGCCACACAAGTGCTGGGTGGCGGACTACACGATCTGTTTGGCTTCGAATCGACTTTGGAATCGCGAGCTCACCACAGTATTACCTTCGAACAAGCGCCAGCCCTTGGCTGGATAAGCGATCCCCATGAAAAGACAGTACTACTTGGCCAGCCTGATCTGCCGACAAGTTGGATCGGCACGCAAACGTATGTAAATGCGCAGCAGGTTTTGGCCAGGTTCGAAGACGGATCCGCCGCATTGGTCAAAGGAGACAACAAGGCAGGCGGCAGCGCATATGCGTTGGGTTTTGACCTCGGCTTTTTCATCATGCGAGCGCACAACGATCGTAATGACCAAGGCTACCGGGCCTATGCCAATGGTTATGAGCCGTCCGTCGACGTCTGGCTGCGCTGGCTCAGGGCTGTCTATCGCCAGCACGAGCCGTTAGCCGTCACGATTGGCTCTGTACCACAAGGCCAACGCCTGGCTGCGGTCGTGACGTTTGATGTGGATTACGTCGAGTCGATGGGCAATCTACTTGCCTATCGGGACTTGCTCGTGCGGGAAGGAGTACCGGCGACCTTTTTCCTGCAAACGAAATACTACCGCGACTTTCAGGACGAAGGTTTTTTCAACGACCGTACGCTTGCTGCGATGGATGCCTTGGTGGCGGCTGGTATGGAGATAGCCAGCCACTCAGTTAGCCATTCCGACATGTACGCCTCGCTTCCGCTTGGTGATGGGAGCGAGCAATATCCGACCTACCAGCCGAGGGTTAAGGCTCTCGGCGATACGCAAGGTGCGACGGTGATGGGCGAGCTTAGGGTGAGCCGCTTTTTGTTGGAGCAACTGACCGGTCGCTCGGTGGTCTCGTTCCGTCCCGGCTATCTAGCAACACCGCCTCGCCTCCCTGAGGCTCTGGCCGCATCGGGCTATCGCTTTTCGAGTTCAGCAACTGCAGGGAACCTCACCACACACTTACCGTTTCGCACAAACACGCAACGGATGTATAGCGATGAAACGACAGTGTTTGAGTTTCCAATTGCGATTGAAGATGAGATACCGCCGATTATGGATCAGCGAGTCGAGGAGGCGGTTGAGCTGGCCGAGAAGCTTGCCCGATATGGCGCAAGTTACGTGATGCTGCTTCACCCGAATGAAGTTGACCATAAGTACCGCTTCTTGGAGCAGATCCTTCCTCGACTCAAACCATTCGCCTGGTTTGGAACCATGAACCAGTACGGCAGCTGGTGGGCTGCACGCGATAAAGTCGAGGTCGATGTGCTGGCGCAACGCGGTCAAATTGTGCTCAACGTCCAAGCGCAAGAGCCTATTAAAGATCTGGTATTTGAGTTGCCAACTGGCCTGCGGCCGGTCTCTGGCAGCGCCATGCAAAAGCTATCCGATGGGCGATGGCTGTTCCGCGATATTCCCGCCGGCACGATTATGATTGACTTACATCACTAAAGACGCAGGAAATCCAGGTTCGACTGCGACTGTCACCACGGGCAGGTTTTGGCCGGAAGCAACCGGTAGCGACAGACAGCAATCGGCCGATTCTGTTGAAAAAGTAGGTTCAGCGGCAGCCGGCCGGTCGGATGTGCCTGCTGTCGAAGTGGCTGGAAGCCACTTCAAGTTGCCTTTCGGCGTTTCACTGAGCTTCCTTGCCCAGGTCTGAG
>NZ_PISM01000017.1 GCF_002929225.1 Stutzerimonas kunmingensis
CAACGAGCTCTCCGCCAAGCCATTCAAATGGAACAAAACGGCTGAATCGATCATCAGCTCAGTCCACAAAGCTAAACTTGGCGCGATGAAAAATAGATTATTGAACTAACCGCTCAGGCCACTAGCAGAGCTCGCAACTGCGGTAGCTCCTCAGCAAGGTTTGCGCTGCTGCGTACGTTATTGAAAATTTTCTTGGTCGATTCGAGCTTCTCCACCAAGGCCTGCCGATCCAACACTTCGAAGTGATGCTGGCTAAGCAAATTGAAGCTCAGCCCAGCTATGGTGAGAACTACAACCACCACAGACATGAACATGACACTCATTCGGGCGGTCAGCGAAAGGTGACGCAGTCTCACTCCGGTGCATCCATCATATAGCCCATGCCACGCACGGTATGGATCAGTTTGTGCTCGAAGTCGTCGTCGACTTTTGCGCGCAGACGGCGTACCGCGACCTCGATAACGTTGGTGTCGCTGTCGAAGTTCATATCCCATACCTGAGATGCAATCAGAGACTTCGGAAGCACCTCGCCGCGTCGGCGCATCAACAATTCCAGCAGTGAAAATTCCTTCGCCGTCAGATCAATTCGCTTCCCAGCACGAACGGCGCGGCGCTTTAGCAGGTCCACTTCGAGATCTGAAATTTTCACGGTGGTTTGGGTGGGGGAGCCGCTGCCCCTGCGAAGCAATGTCCGGACCCTTGCCAGAAGTTCGGAGAACGCGAACGGCTTAATCAGGTAGTCGTCCGCGCCCAGCTCCAGGCCTTTGACGCGGTCTTCCACGCCATCACGTGCGGTCAAGAACAGTACGGGTATTTCGTGCCCTGCTGATCTGACCATGCGTAGCACCTCCCATCCATCTAACCCTGGCATCATCACGTCAAGGATTAAAAGGTCATAAACCTCACTCAGCGCATATTGGAGCGCATCTGTGCCAGTCGTGACCCGGTCGACGGTAAATCCAGCTTCGGTAAGTCCTTGTTGCAGGTAAGAACCAGTTTTGGGTTCGTCTTCAGCGACCAGTAATTTCATGCAGGCAGATTCCGAAAGTTTGTTTCGACTCAGTGTGCAGGTTAACGAGGCCGCCATCTAGAAGCTTACAAAAATGTAACGTATAAATCAGCTCGCTGACAGGCGGAGGTGATAGTGTTTCACATAAGTCGGAATCTATGTTCGAGCAAAATATGAGCAGTGACTCTAAGAATGCTAGCAGCTGGTTTTTCCAGGCCTTCCACATTGCTCCCTTGGCCTAATGGCGCCTCAACGGCGCCTTTTTTTTTGATGATCTGATCAGGCGGGCGAGCCTTACAGATAGTAATTTAAGTGTGCGCACCTCTGAACTTGAAGTGAATTAATTCATTCCTCTGCACGGAGTTTCTTTCAATGCTTAGATTGGGCGCGACATCCATCAGTCGGCTATCAAGCAAGGAGGGTCGGCAAGGTGAGGATCCGTTAATCTCCTTAGTTGGCATGCTATATCTATCGGGACGAGCGGCTCATGCTGACGCAACGTACTAAAAATACCAGCACTGGAGGTCACTGCCGTGTATCACCGCCATCTTCATCGGAATAATGAAATATCTTTTTGGAAGACTAGACCCGGCGTAGCGCTCTTAATGCTGGCAATAATCGGTTTTTTCTACTTGGCACGCGAGCATTACGGTCATCTCTTGCAGGGACTGCCATACATAATCTTGCTGCTTTGCCCGTTGCTCCATTTGTTTGGTCACAACCATGGTGGCCATTCCAATCCCACCCGTGTCTCCAAGGACAAAGATAGGAAGTAAATGACATGCACAATTCTTCCAGCAACCACGACCGGCATCAGGCTAACCATTCGCACGATCAAAACGGTAAACAGTACGACCCGGTGTGTGGAATGGCGGTCAAGCCAGATAGTCCTCATCACGAGACCTTCGAAGGAAAGACTTATCGCTTTTGCAGCGCAAGGTGTCAGGAGAAATTCCAGGCTGCCCCTCAGCGGTTCGCAAGCGCACGGTCGCGTGAGGAGAATCAGAATGTAGCTCAAGCGCCGTCCGAACCGAGCACTGAATACATCTGTCCGATGCATCCGGAGATTCGCCAGGCGGGACCAGGAAGCTGCCCAATCTGCGGTATGGCATTGGAGCCTGTGATTCCGGAACTAGACGAAGAAGAGAACCCGGAGCTTAAGGACTTCTCTCGGCGCTTCTGGTGGACCCTGCCGTTGACGGTGATCGTCACCGTGCTGGCCATGGGGGGGCACTCTCTGAACCTATTTCACGGCTCCACGCAGAACTGGGTCGAACTCATATTGGCCACTCCAATAGTGCTTTGGTCCGGCTGGCCGTTCTTCGAGCGCTGCGTACGCTCCTTCCTGCTGCGCAGTCCGAATATGTGGACGCTGATCGGTCTCGGCACCGCCGCCGCCTATCTGTACAGCGTCGTGGCCACTCTCGCGCCGGGCGTGTTTCCCGCCGACTTCTTGAAAGACGGGCGCATCGGTGTGTACTTCGAGGCGGCGGCAGTGATCATCTCGCTGACTTTGCTCGGCCAGATACTTGAGCTGAAGGCGCGCTCGCAGACTTCGGCGGCGATCAAGTCACTCCTTGGCCTGGCGCCGAAGACCGCGCGACGCATCAATCCCGACGGTACGGAGAACGACATTCCGCTCACCCATGTTCATGCGGGCGACAGGCTGCGAGTGCGCCCTGGAGAGAAGGTGCCTGTCGACGGTCTGGTACTGGAGGGCGAAAGCGCAGTAGATGAGTCAATGTTGACCGGCGAGCCGGTGCCGATCATGAAGCACGTCGGTGACAGTCTCATCGGTGCCACCCTCAATGCACACGGCAGCTTGGTGATGCAGGCGCAGAAGGTCGGCAGCTCGACCATGCTTGCGCAGATCGTGCAAATGGTTGCCCAGGCGCAGCGCTCCAAAGCACCGATGCAGCGACTGGCTGATGTTATCGCCGGTTACTTTGTGATGGTGGTAATCGCTATCGCCATACTGACGTTCCTTGTCTGGGGTCTTTGGGGGCCGGAGCCGAGCTGGGTCTTCGGTTTGATCAACGCGGTGGCGGTGCTGATCATTGCCTGCCCGTGCGCCCTGGGCCTGGCCACGCCAATGTCGGTGATGGTCGCGACCGGCAAGGCGGCCGGCAGCGGTGTACTGTTCCGTGATGCGGGTGCCATCGAAAATTTGCGCAAGATCGACACCCTGATCGTCGACAAGACGGGTACCCTGACTGAAGGTCGCCCGGCCTTTCACAGTGTAGAGGCAGCGCCTGGTTTCACTCCGGATGAGGTGCTGCGCCTGGCAGCGAGCCTCGATCAGGGCAGCGAACATCCTCTAGCCCACGCCATCGTCGACCATGCCCGTACACAAGGCCTGGCACTGAGCACGGCCGAGACATTCGAATCAGCGTCCGGCATCGGCGTGCGTGGCCAGGTTGATGGCCACCGTCTGCAACTAGGCAATACCGCGCTGATGAATGATGCCGGCGTGGATGCCAGCTCCCTCAGTGCGCGGGCCGAACAGTTGCGCGGCGAAGGCGTGAGCATCATGTTCCTGGCGGTGGACGGCGTCCTGGCTGGTCTGCTGGCAGTGGCTGATCCGATCAAGCCGACGTCGAAACTGGCGGTAGAGCGCCTGCAGGCGGATGGCGTGCGGGTAATCATGGCCACCGGGGATGGCCTGACTACTGCTCGTGCAGTGGCCCGCGAACTCGGCATCGAAGAGGTGCACGGCGAGGTCAAACCGCAGGACAAGGAACGCCTGGCCGCCGCCCTGCAACAAGAAGGGCACCGCGTGGCCATGGCCGGCGACGGCATCAACGACGCTCCAGCCCTGGCGCGTGCCGATATCGGAATTGCCATGGGCACCGGCACCGACGTAGCGATGAACAGTGCTCAAGTCACACTGGTCAAGGGCGACCTGCTGGGCATCCTGCGAGCAAGGAGCTTGTCAGTGGCCACGGTGCGCAATATGCACCAGAACCTGACCTTTGCTTTTCTCTATAACGCTCTGGGCATCCCGCTGGCCGCAGGCCTGCTCTACCCGCTGACCGGCCTGCTGCTGTCGCCGATCATCGCGGCGCTGGCTATGAGCCTGAGTTCGGCCTCAGTGGTATTTAACGCGTTGAGGCTGCGCAAGGGATCGATCGATTGAAACGCTTGACCTTGCCCTTCTGGCAAGGTTGAACATTTGCTGAACCATTACGGTGATTTCCCAGGAGATTCTCATGAGCACCATTGAACTCAACGTCGAAGGCATGAGCTGCGGCTCGTGCGTCAAGCATGTCACCGAGGCGCTCAACACTGTCGAGGGCGTCACCAAGGTTGATGTCGATTTACAAGCCGCCAGGGTGCGGGTTAGCGGCCAGAGCGACAGCCAAGCGCTGATTGCTTCCCTGGCTGATGCAGGATATCCCGCTCAGCTGGCCGGTCCGGCAACCGGATCGAGCAGCATAAAAAAGACGGGTTGCGGTGGCAGCGGTGGCTGCGGCTGCAACTGAAAATGAAAGGCAAACAAGGTTCTTATATGTCTAGAAACTGCGTATATCAGTCCTTGCGGCGCTGCTGATAAGTGGGGCGGTCCATGCCGCTGAACCCTTGATCATCGATGTACACCGAGACGCCAACTGTGGTTGCTGCAACGACTGGATCTCCTATCTGGAAGACAACGGCTTTGAGGTCCGCGACCATGTTGAACGCAACATGCGTTCGGTAAAGCAAGACCTGGGAGTCGAGCCGCGTCTGGCGTCCTGTCACACCGGTGTGATCAACGGCAAGTTCGTTGAAGGCCACGTGCCGGTGGCGCAGATACTCGAATTGCGCAAGCGTTCCGACCTGCGAGGTATTGCCGTGCCCGGTATGCCGGCTGGATCGCCCGGTATGGAGCACGGGGATGTCAAACATGCCTACCAGGTAATCGGGCTTACCCCTTCAGGGCAGGATGAGGTCCTCGCCAAGTACCCGTAGGTTCAGGCTCCGTGCCGCTGACCAGCTTTCCCAGTCGGGTGGCACGGGGATTTCGCTGGATGATCGCAGCGATTACCCTCCCCCGGCTCGCTTGGGCAGGACAGTTTTCCTGGCTTGCGAGGCGGAATTATGTCTGGGGCCTTTAGTTAAACTCTTATTTCGCGAGATACATGTTTCGCCTTTTGCTGTGCCTGCTTTTACTGATCCCACCGCCGGTCAGCGCCGGGATTTCTGATCTGCCTCGCTCACAGCCGCCCCTCTTCAACGCCCCCTGAATAACAGCCAGGACTTCCTGCCGGTGGATCTGGCCTTTGGCCTTGATCTGATAGAAGCCGACATCGACAGTATTCGCCTGCGGTTCATAAATGCCGATGGTTATTACCTCTACAAAGATGGTTTCGCCTTCGGCCAACCTTTGCTGCTGGACTGGTACGCCGACTGGTGCATCAGTTGCAAAGTAATCGGCGATTTTCAAGGTAGTTGTCGCGCGAGCGTGTCACGCTGCCTTTGGTGTTTGCTGCAGTACCGCTTCCCGCTCCGGGTTCAGGCACACGATTGGTGCCAGCACCCAGTTCCTGATGTTGCCG
>NZ_PISM01000018.1:0-785000 GCF_002929225.1 Stutzerimonas kunmingensis
CACCAATCTGCAAGGGCCTATCCTACGAAAAGAATGATTGGAAGATTACAATTTTGTCATCCTCGGATTGACGCCGTATCATCTATCATTAGCGAGCAACGTCGTTTAACGTTTGAGAGGGATCGGCCAGTTATCGGCAAGTTTCAGACGATAATGCACGAACTCGCTTGAGAGTGGTCCCATTTCTGTCAGTGTGGTTTGGAAGGCCAGATGGTATTGGTGCTAGTATTATCTATTACTTTTTTTGGGCTCCCTATCCTTGACTTATGTTATTTAAGGACGGTTAAAAACCAATGGCTCACGAACATAACCATAACACCGAAGCCATAGGCGATAAGCGTTTAATCGCTGCCATTGGCGTTAATACTGTGCTAACTCTGGCACAAGTTGTTGGAGGAATACTTTCTGGCAGTTTATCGCTCATAGCTGACGCGCTACATAACTTGAGCGATGCCGCATCACTGGTTATTGCGCTCATCGCACGTAAAATCGGTCGCAAACCGCCAGATGCTTTTAAAACCTTCGGCTACCGACGCAGTGAAACCATAGCGGCTTTGATTAACTTGGTCACGCTGATTATCGTTGGTCTCTACCTCATCTACGAAGCTATAGGTCGGTTTTTTGCCCCACAGCCCATTGAAGGATGGACAGTGGTCGTGGTGGCGGGAATAGCCTTGATTGTAGATGTCGTCACGGCCTTGCTCACCTACACAATGTCTAAGAATAGCATGAATATAAAGGCGGCATTCCTGCACAATGTGTCGGATGCGCTGGCCTCCGTCGGGGTTATTATTGCCGGAACATTGATTCTTCTGTATGGCTGGTACTGGACGGATACTGTCCTGACACTGATGATTGCTGGGTACGTGCTCTGGCAGGGCTTTAGCATGCTGCCTAAAACCATTCACTTGTTAATGGAGGGCGCACCAGAAGGAGTTTCCATCACTGATATAATCAATGTCATGGAGCAAGTGGACGACGTTGTGAGTGTTCACCACGTACATGTCTGGGAAATTGCCGAACATTCAACTGCATTGGAAGCTCACGTTGTCATCAAGAAGGCTAGCCTGCCCGAAATTGAACGAGTAAAGACTGATTTAAAACGAGTACTTCATGAGCAATTCAAAGTCAGCCACTCGACACTTGAAATGGAACTAGACGGCAGTGTTTGTATCGACACCAGGCAGGCCGACAGTCATCGCAGCGAAGCATAAGCCTGCTTTGCGCTCAACGCTGTTGCTAGACAGTTAGCTCGATATCAACCGGAGTGAACTTGTGACATCACTCGTTGCCGCTATGTCATCGACCAGAGACATGCTAGGGACAGTCTGAAAAAGACTTTCTGATTTTGGCAAAATAGCCGAACGCCACCCACCGAGTTTTCTGATGAAGCAGATGACCTTCGCCGATGCCGAGTACGCCGGCAAGCGCAAGCAGACCCGCAAAGAGCTGTTCCTGATCGAGATGGATCGGGTGGTGCCGTGGAAGGGGTTGATTGCCCTGATCGAGCCGCATTACCCCAAGGGTGAAGGTGGCCGTCCGGCGTACCCGTTGATGGCAATGCTGCGGGTTCATCTAATGCAAAACTGGTTCGGTTATAGCGATCCAGCGATGGAGGAGGCACTGTACGAGACCACCATCCTGCGGCAGTTCGCGGGGCTGAGCCTGGAGCGTATCCCCGACGAAACCACCATCCTCAACTTCCGTCGCCTGCTGGAGAAACACGAACTGGCTGCTGGCATCCTGGCCGTGATCAATGGCTACCTGGGTGACCGTGGCCTGTCGCTGCGCCAAGGCACCATCGTCGATGCCACGCTGATCAATGCGCCGAGTTCGACCAAGAACAAAGACGGCAAGCGCGACCCAGAGATGCACCAGACCAAGAAGGGCAACCAGTATTACTTTGGCATGAAGGCCCACATCGGCGTCGATGACGAATCGGGCCTGGTACATAGCGTGGTAGGTACGGCGGCTAACGTGGCGGACGTCACCCAGGTCGACAAGTTGCTGCATGGCGAGGAAAACGTGGTCTGCGCCGATGCGGGTTATACCGGCGTCGAGAAGCGTGCCGAGCATGATGGCCGCGAAGTGATTTGGCAGGTGGCAGCACGGCGCAGCACTTACAAAAAGCTGGGCAAGAGCAGCGCGCTGTACAAAGCCAGACGCAAGATCGAGAAAGCCAAGGCTCAGGTACGGGCCAAGGTTGAGCACCCGTTTCGGGTGATCAAGCGGCAGTTGGGGTTTGGGGAGCAATGGAACCAAAAACCAACGTAAGCTCTGAATCCCACCGTAAAGGGGCTTTCCGATCTCCAGCTCACCCGCCAGGCATTACTCTCTGATCAGTGCCTCGATGATCGGGCAGATCGTTCCGCCGTCTCCCGCATCACATTGCTGCACCAGTTCGCCTAACAGTTGCTGCATGACGACCAAGTCGGCCATCTTCTGCTCGATCAACGCGAGCTTGCGTGCAGCCCGTGCTCGCGTTTCGGCACAGGCGCACGACTCATCCAGCGTCAGCAGTCCACCGACTTCCGAGAGCGTGAAACCCAGCGCCTGAGCCCGCTTGATGAAACGCAGTCGCTTCACCATGTCCACCGGATAGCGCCGATGGCCACCCAAGGGTTTGGCTGGTTCATCCAGCAGCCCGCGTCGCTGGTAGTAGCGGATCGTCTCGACGTTCACCCCGGCGGCGTCTGCCAGCTTGCCAATGGTCAGCTCTGTGGCCATCACTTTCTCCTTGATTCCGTACTTTGGTACGGAGTTTAGAATAGCACCTAGGCAATCAGGCTCAGGAGATGGGAATGGGGATGCAACTCACCGGGAAAGGCTCGCTGGTCGCGAGTTCGCTGACCGCCATCGGTGCGTCGGTGTGCTGTGTCGGGCCACTGGTGCTGTTGGCACTCGGTGTCGGCGGTACGTGGGTGGGCGCTCTGACCATGATGGAGCCACTACGCCCCCTCTTCATCGGGTTGACTCTACTGTTCCTGGGATTGGCATTCCGCAAGCTCTACCTGGTGCCACAGGTTTGTACGCCAGGTACACCCTGCGCCGATCCGCGCACGCTCGTGCGACAGCGACTCGTGTTCTGGATCGTCAGCGTGCTGCTGCTCGGCCTATTGGCCGTGCCGTGGCTCGCCCCGCTGTTCTACTGAAGGAGATTAACCATGCGCAAACTGCTGATCGCCGTGCTTTTCGCCTTGCCCTTCGTGGCGCTGGCGGCTCCCCCGAAAACCGTCACGCTCGACGTGCAGAACATGACGTGCGGACTCTGTCCGATCACGGTCAAGAAGTCGCTGGAGAAGGTGTCCGGCGTGAGTGACGTCCAGGTCAATTTCGACCAGAAGACGGCGACCGTCACCTACGATCCCGATAAGGCCCAGCCCGAGGCACTGACTGAGGCGACCGCGAACGCGGGATACCCCTCCACAGTGCAGAAGTGAGGTCACGATGAGCGCCATTGTCCTTGAGTCCGTGCTGACTTGCCCGCGCTGCGGCTTCGCCAAGCCGGAAACCATGCCCACGGACGCCTGCCAGTTCTATTACGAGTGCAGCAACTGCAAGGCGCTGCTGCGCCCCAACCCAGGGGATTGCTGCGTTTTCTGTTCGTTCGGCTCGGTGAAGTGCCCGCCGATCCAGCAGCAGCTTGGGTGTTGCTCATAGCGTTTAGGGGGATCACAGGTCGTCGTCTGGATTACGCAGTGGCCGCAGCTCGCCGCGCGCAACTTCTTCCGGTACCGCAAAGGAATACCGCCCGAGCATGTTGATGTGCTCGTAGATCAGCGGCGATAGCCGGGCCAAATCCTCTTCCAGCACTGGATAGCCGTGCTGCTTGAGCCGTTCCACGGCCGCCGTCATGTAGAGGGTGTTCCACAGCACGATGATGTTCACCACCAGGCCCAGAGCACCGAGCTGGTCTTCCTGGCCTTCGCGGTAGCGCTGGCGGAGCTCGCCGCGTTTGCCGTGGAACACGGCGCGGGCCAGGCTGTGCCGGCCTTCGCCTCGGTTCAACTGGGTCAGGGTGGCGCGGCGCTTGGACTCGTCGTCGATATAGGTCAACGTGTGCAGAGTCTTTTCGATCCGCCCGAATTCGGCCAGCGCCTGGGCCAGCCGGGTGGGTCTATCTCCCGTTTGCAGCGTGCGCATGATGCCAGTCGCCGGCACCCGGCCGAGTTTGAGCGAGCCGGCCAGGCGCAGCAGGTCGTCCCAGTGCTCGGCGATCAGGTCGAGTTTGACCGACTGGCGGGCCAGCCCGTTGAGCTTGCCGTAGTCCGCGTCCGGGCGCGTGCGCCAGAAGCGGGTACCGCCGACATCGGCCAGCCGCGGACTGAAGTGGTAGCCAAGTAGGCGGAAGAGCCCGAACACCACATCGCTGTAGGCCCCGGTGTCGGTCATGATTTGCGTCGGCTGCAACTCGGTCTGCTGTTCCAGCACGACCGCCAGCAACACCAGGCTGTCGCGCAGCGTGCCGGGCACGGTGATGGCGTTGAGGCCGGAGAATTGGTCGGAAATCAGGTTGTACCAGGTGACACCCCGGCCGGTGCCGAAATACTTCGGATTGGGGCCGGCATGCACGGTGCGCACCGGTACGACGAAGCGCATGCCATCGGCGGAGGCGACCTCGCCGCCACCCCAGACTTGGGCCAGTTCCAGTTGGCTTTGCGCTCCGACCAGGATGGCGTTAGCCGCTGACAGGGTGTCGTCGCGGATATAATTCTGGCTGACCCAGGACAGCCGGTCACGGCGCAGCGCCGGGTTGTCGGTGCGGATCAAGGGCTCCAGGCCGGTGTTGCAGGCCCCGCCCAACAGCACCGCGCAGAGGCTGGTGACCAGGTTGTCGGCGCGTGCATTGCGTTCGGAGACATGGGTGAAGGCCTCGGAAAAGCCAGTGCGGGCGGCGATTTCCAAGAGGATTTCCGGCAGATCGACACGCGGCATCAGGTCAGACACGGCCGCCCGCAGTTGCAGCAACGAGCAGGGCTCGTCCAGCTTGTCCAGCGCCCCGAGCGACAGTTCGGTCTTGCCCTCGGTGTTCTCGCTCAGTTGAATCGCCGGGTTGTCGGGCAGGCGCGCGGCTACTGCCAGCCAGGTTGCATCCAGCTCGACGGACAAGGCGTCCAGGGTGGTTTTGGCGTCGATGGTCAGGCCCAGTGACCGGCAGATGATCGGTCGCGCCGCCAGCCATTCGGCACCGTCGAGCAGGCCAAGGCGCGGGTCGGCATAGCGCCAACTGGGCGAGACGAAGACATCGCGGCGGCGCAGGGCCGTGCGCAGCGCATCGAGCGTGCAGAACACATAGGCACCCATGTCGAGGGAGCCATCTTCGCGGGTGATGTGCTTCTGCCAAGCCTTGGCCACGATCTCCTGCGGCGCGTCATCCTCTGGCTTCCGGCGCGGCAGGTTCAGTTGCAGCCACTCCAGACTAGCCGCCACGCCCTTGCCGGCCGGGCTGAAGCCGAAGCGGATGTGCTTGAGCAGGTCGGGCAGGAAGCGGCGCACGCTGCGGTAGCGCGCTTCCAATGCAAGAAAATAGACGTCATCTACCGGGCGGATCAGCGCGTTGACCTCTTCCAGGGCCTTTTCCAGGGTGGTCCTCGGCAGGTCGTTGAACAGCCGGGCGCGCACGTTGTCATCGCTGATCGAGCTGTCCAGCACGACCTTGCACGCGGCGGCGAGCGTCGCGGCCGACCGATCCAGGTCTTTCAGGCTGCGCATGCGGGCTTTCTTGTCGGCCTTCTCCGCGTTGCTGAACAGGTCGCGCAGCAAGGCCTCCAGGACTTCCAGTGCGTCGTCGTGCGCAGTCGCCTCCAGGCAGAGTGCGAAGGCCACCAGTGTCGCCATCCGCCGCGACGCCGGCAGCCGATTAATCGCGGTGACCTTGGCCGTGTTGGCGAAGCGGGCCAGGGCGGCGATACGGCTGGGAGGGATGTGCGCCGCCGCCGGCAAGGTGATGCCGATGCCGCGCACGTCATCGAGCCGGCGCAGTGCCCGAATCAACGCGGGGCCACTGACCATGACCGGGCCGGAGCGCAATTGATCCAGCCGGGAGCTGCGGTTGCCTTCGGCCACCGTCAGCAAGTCTTGCAGTTGCAATCGCTGTTCCTCAGTCACGCTGCGGCCCAGCGTAAACCAGAGGCGTTCTTCGACCCGACTGCGCAACTGGGCGATAAAGCGCTCTAGTTGAGACACACCAGGCAGGAGGACTTTCTGTGTGAACAGCCACGAGGTGGCTCGCTCAAACAGCACTCCCGGCCGGTCGGTGCCCGTCCAGCAGAGGGCATACAGCCAGCGGCTCAAGCGAAAGCCGATGCCCGGATCGGTGAAATGACGATAGCCAAAGCGGTTCTGAATATCGGTGGCATGTATCCAGCGGCGATGATCGCTATAGCGCTGGAGGCAGTCGGGGTCTGGAATCGCCAGTTGTCGGCAAAGCACCTGCAGGACTTCCACCGGCACGGCGGCGGGCTTGTCCGGCAGAACGCCAACGAAGCGGACGGTGGTCAGCAGAACGGCATAACCCAGACGGTTATGGTTACCCCGCAGCACCTGGATGGCTTCACGGTCTTCATCGCTCAGGTGGAAGTAACGTTCCAGCTCTTCACGGCTGGGCGAATCAACATAGCGGCCAAAACCGTCGCGTTGCTCTTGAGTCAGAAAACCGACCGGCATTGATCACAGCACCTCGACGCAGAACACGGCGGGCGTGACGATCCGCGTGTGTTCGATGTGCCCGCGTTGCAGCAGGCCGGCGCGGCGATCACCGGTTACCAGGTAGTCCGCATCGCCCGCCAAGGCCATGGCCAGCAAAAACGAGTCATCCGGATCATCGGCTTCGACCTCGATGGTCAGGCGCTCCAGTACCACAGCCCGTTGCAGGTTATTGATCATGGCGCCCACCTTGGCGGGCTGTAGGATGGCCTGAAGCTTGGGATAGCGGCTGGCTCGACGAATTTCATCGAGTTGCATCCGCGAGGTCACCACCTCGAAACGCGCCGCCCGCCAGGCACGGTAGATCGCATCGGGCGCGCCATGTGGCGAGATCAGGGCGCTGAACAGGATGTTGGTATCCAACACGACCCGCATCAGCGCTTACGTGCCCAGTCGAGCGCTTCGTCAACCGCGTTGGTCAATTCTGCCTCACTCAGATGGGCGTTAGCGGCCTTGGCCTGCTCAGCGCTCAGCTCCAGGATGTGTGCCCGTACCACTTCTTCGATGAAGCGCGACAGGTCGCCCTTACGGCCGCCGCCCTGGCTGGCCAGAAACATCCGAAGCGACTGGTCGGTGTCGGCCGAGACGGCGACATTCCAGCGAATGGTATTCATAGCGTTCTCCGCTAATAGGTGTTTGTGTGTTTATACGCCAATCACAAAGGGCGATGCAATGGTTCGACAAAACGAACAGATACCTGAGCGTTGACGACGTAAAGGTGGAAACCGCTATCAAAACCAGAGCTAGATACAAACGCTCTATAGCCTAAGGAATTCATGATTGTCCGCTGAAATGACCACATCACCTCAGCCGTCAGCGACCTCAGTCCTACGATCCAAGTCTCGCTGATCATTAAGAGCCACGGCGTCCGCACGCATTCGAGCAGGCACTGTATCTCTCACCTTTGAAAAGTCAGCATCGCTTGCAGGCTTAACCTTAACCGCTTCTGCACGTCCAAATCTTTTATCGCCATAGCGGCTAATCGAATCGGTAGCCTGGTGCCCCATGACGTATGCCATTTCTATTGCGGACATGCCTGAGGCTTTCAGATTTGAGCCGAACTGGTGACGAAGTGTGTACATACTCGGCACCTTCCTCCTACCGAATAGCTCAGTAGCGACTTGGTGAAGCGCAACGCGTATTGAATCCATACTGCGCGGCTGACATTTAAAAGCAGCGAGAGCGTTTCTCAAGATATTGCAGACGTCTCCATCAGCCTCAAGCGTTCGGCTAGCGCCGCGTAAACCGTTGTGGCTAAGCTTTGCACCGGATATATGGATGCGCCGGCCATCGATAGAAATTCCGTTAAGCTCGCATGGTCGCGCTCCGGTAAGAGATATCACCATTAAAGCTCCCGCTTCGACAGGCATATCTCGTTCAGCCAGACACCGTAGCCACGCTTCGAAATCAGCGGTAGAAAGCTTCTGCGGACGTCGCTGCTTTTTCTTTCGCGGCAGATTTAACACAGTGACCGGATTGAGCGTACGATTGATTTCTTGGGCAGCCCAGAAATTTCCTCGATGCTTTTGATCAAACGCCAAAGCGTTACGTAGGCGCCGATAATAATCCGGGCGGTAATCAGGGGCCGCCCGTAGTAAAGCACCAATAATATTGAGCTCATCAAGCTCAACGCCCTGCATCCGAGTCGCATAAAAATTACTGGCCAAACTAATATAGGCGCTTTGAGTCTCTGCATTCATATTATTCTTCTAATTATTATTTGCGTGACACATGCCACACAATCAATTATTGCAAATACGAAAACAAAAAAACAACAACCAGAGCATTATTTTTTATATAACCCCAAAAGCCAAACATTGCAAAGGTGCAAAAATTCTATCCTTTCTATATCGCATTCCGGACTTTGGTTCGTTGGCCAAGGACGAACCACTTACCGGTAATTGCCCATCACAGCTCCGAGCATTCATACTAAAAGCTTAACGAATCGCTAGAGGAAGTTGAAAATCCGGCGGATAAGCTCAGCAGAGGAAACGCCTTGCCAGTTTTTTTGCATGTTCGCTCACGAGCTCGTCATCGTCACGTGGTCTGGCACGCAGAGCCGCAGCAGCTGTGCTCGGATCTCCTCAGGAGCTGCCGTCAAGTCCACAGTGGCAAATCGAATGCTGTGCCCCTGGATTACTACTGTCTCGTCGACCATCTCGCCGATCGCAGGATGCAACAACAATCCGCTCGCGCGATCTGCAAGCGCATTGCCGCGCCCAACCTGAGAGCGCAGATAGGCGTAGATCTGGTACACGTATCCGCTGCGCAGAGTTTCCTCACGGTACCAACCGCTCGTAACAATCGAGGTGAACTTAGTATCGATGACGATCCGCTGCCCGGTTGACGGGTGGTCGAGCACGACGTCAGTTCGCATAGTCGGCAGAATTTTGTCGATTCCCGTCGTCTTCTGCTCGATTTGCCAGTTCATCTTGCCGCCGCACAGCACCTTCCAGCCGATCGGGCTCAACACAACCTCGTAGAAGCCGCCCACCGCCTGCTCAAACAAGCGGCGCACCCAAGTTACTTCTCGGTCTGGCAGAGAGAGCACATTCGTACCCGAGGCCTCCGTAGGTAGCACTAAATCGAATGCCAGCTTTGCGGCCGCCACCATGAACCGGTCGTCCGCATCGTTACGGCTAAAGCGATCGGTGCTCATCTGGGCGCGGGTCGGCGCGTCACCCGATACACCCATCGCCTTCATGCCAGCCGCAAGTGCACGACACCGATGTGCAATATCCTTCCTGCTGACGATCCTGGAGATAGATTCCAATGCTGAGCGCACGAAACGATTACGTGCAGTATTGATGGTGAGTTCATCGAATCGACACGCCACAAGCCCCCTGTCCATCAACTGATGGCGCTCGGTAGCCAGCACATCGATCCGGCCACGCACACGATTGATCACCGCGTCACGAGATCGATATCCAAGACTCAAGCGGCGCCGCTGTCGCTCCTCAACCGCATGAGCAAGAATCTCCGCAACTAAATCCGGTAACTCGTCTGGGCTATCTTCCAAGCCGACCTTGCCGATGCCGCTGGTGCGAAACAGGTCAGAGGCATAGAGCATCAGCAGCCAGAGGTTGCGCACCGGAATACGCCCGATGAACCCCTCAGGGGTTATAGGTAAGTTTTCTACCTGCTCTGCAAAGGCAGTCATCACCATCCCTGTATCAGCTGCGCAGTCGCCTTATGTGCTTCATCGGGCGCGTCGAACCAATACTCTTCCAGCAGCGGACCAATCTCCGTTTCCACTACTTGCCGGAACCATTTTTTGGTATCCCCGGCTTCAACACGATGTACCGGTGTTACATAGCTGTGGCCGATACGGAACTGCTTGCCAAGCCGAGCATCTGACGCGATACGCTCATTCAGGTCGGCGATACGTTGTTCGATTTCGGTTACCAGTGCTTCATCTATGCCGCACGACTTGACCACCCACTGTCGCCAAACCGAGCCCAGTCTTGGCTCCAGTCCGACGAATGCAAAACGACGGCGCAGCGCTAAATCCACCAGTGCCAGCGAACGGTCTGCAATGTTCATCGTACCGATTACGTATAGGTTCTCAGGGATATGAACCGGTCGTCGCACGCCATCAGCGTCCGGGTAACACAACTCAAGCGCCTCGCTGGGTGTGCGTTTCCCAGCCTCCAACAGTGTCAGCAATTCGCCGAAGATCTGGGCAGGGTTGCCACGGTTGATCTCCTCGATCACGACGAGGAACTTAGATGACGGCTCCTTTCGAGCAGCCTTGATGGCTTCCATGAACACCCCATCAGCAAGGGACAATTTGCCCTGACCAGTTGGGCGCCAGCCACGCACAAAATCTTCGTAGGACAGATTCGGGTGGAATTGCACTGCCCGGACTTTGCTGTCGTCCTTCTGCCCCATCAACGCAAACGCCAGCCGCTTGGCCAGCCAAGTCTTACCGGTACCCGGAGGCCCCTGCAGGATTAGATTTTTCTTGGTGCGCAGGCGGTCGAGCAGAAGATCGATTTCGGCCCGATCAAGGAAGCAGCCCTCGTTGAGAATATCTTCCACTGAGTAAGGAACGATGGGCGCGGCCACCTGGAAGGCTTCATGAACGCCCCCCTCAGCTTGCTGCTCTTCCGTGGCGCTGCTACCGCCATCGCCAGTAGATACAGACTCGTCGACCGGATCCTTGTACATCCAGGACGCCAGCGAGAGGTCCGGGAAACTGTGGACGGGATAGTCGTCCTCGCTGAAGCGCGAACGCAAGTTGTCGAGTAGCTTCAGATAAGCCTGCCCATCGCAGGGACCTTGTTGGGCAGTGATCTCGATACTCAATCCAAGCCGCTTATTGATGTAGTGACGAGACTGACTATCAAGAGTCAAGAAATCCCAGGGATGCGCCCAGTACAAGCCAGTTGAAAGATTCCATGCCACGCCCCACACCTGAGTAGCAGCATCATAGGCTTGGATGAATGGGTCTCTATCTTCCGATTGATCGCTCTCCTCCAACTTACTGGCGGCAGCGAAGACATGCCACAAGGCATCAATGTCGCCCGCGCCACGCTTGTCGGCATAGGAAAAAAACCAAGAGCGCTGGTTGTTCAGAACAGGAATGCCTTCGAATGAAGGCGGCACTGGCACCGTCACACCCAGAAACTTGGCAAGTTCACCCGCGATGCTCTTGCGGTTGGCATCGGTCATGGACCGGTTAAAGATACCCATCGCAGTGAACGGACAAATATCCTGAAGCGGGCCACTGGTTCCATCGGGAAATTTGTCTTGCAGATAGGTCAAACCCGGCACACGGGAGGCGATCTCGTGGATGCCCTCTATGAGTGGAGTACGATTCTCGTTGTAGGACAGCAGTTTTTCTGCCACTGCCTCGTAGAAGTCCGTCCACGCGAAGCGCTGCTTTTCCGGAGAAATCGTACCGTAACGCTCTCGCCAAAAAGGCTCATTGCGAAAGCGATCCATATCCTGCGGGACACCGTCAAACGCGAATGCGATAAGCGCATCGTTCATCCAGTCACCAGGCTGAACGCCCCAGACTGTTCCCCGATGAGTGTAAAAGTACCACTCACGAACGGGACCGGCTTGAGTCCAATCCACTTTCACCCGTTTGCCGTCATTCAGATTTTTGGTGATCGTGCCAATCGCCTTGATGCCCATCACTGAGACGGTACGGCCCCGATTATCGAAGGGCAGACCATGCTTGCGCGTGTAGGCCGCCTTGATGGCGATCCGCTCACCCGGCTGCATGGCACGGACCATGTCGAGCAGTTTATCGTCGTAGCCATTCTCCCAGATGCCGTTCTCCAGGAACCGTGGCATCTGGTCATCTTTGCCGCCGTAGCTCGCGCCGACGAACCAGGTAGTACTGGTAGACGGGCCGTTCTTCTTGTCGTCCATGCCTACTCTCTCTTAGTAATACTGGCGGATATAGCTGTAAGCCTTTTCGAACAGCTCTTCATCCGCATGCAGCTTGTATTTGAAGAGAGCCTTTCGTAACGCTTTTTTGACCTCGCGCTCCCCAGACTGCGTGCTCTGCCAGCCGGGGAAGCGCACCAAGCGCACGATCTCGTCGATATCCGCGACGACACGCTCAACCAAGATCGGCGTCTCGTCGGTCTTCACCTCGTTGAACAGCTCAGTCAACGCTGCTTTGCCCCGATCTTCATCCTCATCGGGCGGCACTTCCTTTTCGGCCTGTAGCGTATCCTTGGCGATCTCCAGCAACTGCTTCAGAAATTCGACGCTGTTAACCTGACCAGATTCGAAGCGGTCCTTCAGCGCCTCAAGCCGCTCAGAAAGTTTCTTGAACTTCGGATTGCCCAGGTGTCCACGCAAACGGCGATTGAGCTTGATCTCAATCTCCTTGGCCTTCTTCGGATCCGGGTTCGAGAGCACAGCTTCCAGCAAGTCGGCATCCAACACCAAGGTATCCAAGTCGTCCCGTACAGCATCGACATGTACGTTTTGGTGGATCAGCTCAATAGTCTTGGCCCCCAGCGAATGCCAGATCAACTTGCCGTGGCCACTGGAGGGCTGCACCGACTGGTACACCTGCGACAACCACTTGTAGTCCTTTTCGAAGGGGCCCAGAACGGTGTCCGGTGACAGCGCCTCCCAGATCTTGTTGAGCACACTGTACTCAGCGGCAAAATTGTCCCGCACCATGTTGTTGGGCAGGCACTGCTGCGCGGCGATCAGCCCCTCATAGCCCTCCACCGTACGGTCACAGCCGGTGAAGAAGGCCAGACATTTCTGCATGGCTTCAGGCAGCTTGTCCTTCAGCTCCTGGATGTTGCTCACCACCTGTTTGACGCTTTGGTCGTCGAATTCCAGTGCGGCCGCCACGTCATCAAAGATGCCGAGGTAGTCCACGATCAGGCCGTGCGTCTTCTGCTCAGAGTAGGTGCGGTTAACCCGGCAAATAGCCTGCAGCAGTGTGTGGTCACGCAGCGGCTTATCCAGATACATGGCCTGCAGAATGGGAGCATCGAACCCCGTCAGCAGTTTGGCCGTAACGATGATCAGCTTCAGCGGATCGGCCGGGTCGCGGAAGCGATCCAGCAGTCGCTCCTCCTCGTCGCGGCTTCGGTCGTAGGGCGCGTACTCCGGGTGTTCCTTCTTGTCCGCCGCCTGCACCGACATGACGATATCCGTAGCCTCGGGCGGTAGTAGCTTGTCCAACTCGGCCTTGAATAGCAGGCAGGACTCCCGGTCGAAGGTGACGATCTGCCCCTTAAACCCGTTGGGTTCCACCTTGGTCTGATAGTGCTGGACGATGTCCTCGCAGACCTTACGGATGCGCTCGGGCGTCTTGACCAGCACAGCCATCTTGGCAGCGGTCTTGGCGAGGTTGTCCTTATCCAGATCTGACAGGCCGCCGGTCAGGTCTTTGTAGGCGGCGTCCAGCGCGGCCTTGTCGATATGCAGATCGATCAAGCGCGGTTCGAAGTGCAATTTTAGCGTGGCACCATCGCGGATTGACTCCTCGAAGCCGTACCGGCTCATGTAGCCTTTCTCATCCTCGTCGGCGCCGAAGGCGTAAAAAGTGTTGCGGTCGGCACGGTTGATCGGCGTGCCAGTCAGGCCGAACAGAAACGCATTGGGCAGGGCCTCACGCATCTTGCGACCGAGGTCGCCTTCCTGGGTGCGGTGGGCCTCGTCCACCAACGCGATGATGTTGCTGCGGTCGTTCAAGCTGCCTGTGGCCTCCCCAAACTTGAAGATCGTGGTGATGATGATCTTGCGCACGTCCTGTGCCAGCAGCAGCTGCAACTTCTCGCGGCTATCTGCTTTTTCCAGATTGGGAATATCCGCCCCGGTGAATGTGCCCGTGATCTGGCTGTCCAGATCAATCCGGTCCACAACGATCAGCACCGTGGGATTCTTCAATCCCGCATGCATGCGCAACTTCTGCGCGGCAAACACCATCAGCAGTGATTTGCCTGAGCCCTGGAAGTGCCAGATCAGGCCTTTCCTGGGGTAACCCGCCAGCACGCGCTCGACAATTTTGTTGGCCGCTTCAAACTGCTGGTAGCGGCAAATGATCTTGATGCGCTGCTTTTTCTTGTTGGTGGCGAATAGAGTGAAGCTGCTGAGGATGTCCAGCACTACATGCGGACGCAACATGCTCTCCGCTGACAGCTTGAGCGACTTCAGCGGGTGGTGCTGGCCATCGTTGCCGTCACCATCCAGATGCCACGGGCCCCAACCTTTTACCGGCAGGCCGATGGAGCCGTAGCGGTAAGCCTTGCCCTCAGTGGCCACCGAGAACACGTTGCAAACGAACAGCTCCGGCACGAACTTCTCATAGTCGTCGTGCACCTGCACCGCGCCATCGACCCAGCTGATGCACTTCTTAACTGGGGTCTTGGCCTCGATCAGTACCAGCGGTAGACCATTCACCAAGAGCACCAGATCGGCACGGCGCTCGGTGGGGCCGGCGCGGTAGGTGTACTGCTGGGTGACGATGTACTGGTTCTGCGCGAGGTCATCCAGGTCGATCAACTGCACCGGCACATGCTCGTTGTTGGTGCCGAAGGGCATCGAGCGCTCACCGCGCATCCAGGCAGTCATCTCCTCGTTGGCGCGGATTAGCCCATCCGAGCGCACCGAGAGCACGATGGCGCGCAGCTTGTAGAGCACCTCGTCGGCGCGGTCGGGCTGGGCGGCAATCTCCGGATTCAAGCGAAGAAGGGCATCGCGTAGCCAGGGTTCGACCAGCACTTCCTGGATCTGGCGCGGCACCTCAGCCGGGGCGGCGTAGCGCCAGCCGATGCCTTTGGGGCTGGGGCCGTAGCTGGCTTGCGGCTCCTGTACGGTGTTGGCAGGCACAGCTTTGATCGGGCCAGCGAGCAGATCGCGGACGTAGGCTTCGACGGTGTTTGATTCGTTGAAGCTCATTGCATCCCCCCTAGCTGGGCTCCGAGAGCTTGTGCGGCTTTGAATCGGCCCTGTAGCTCGATTGCTGACTGATTGAGCGTCTCGACCACACTCGCAATTTGTCGCTGCTCATCCAGCGGCGGGACGGGCATCTGCATGGCAGAGAATCTGACAGCGGTCAGGTGCGCCATCGAGGTTGTTTGTACGCACATCGACGCGAACTGCCCTGTGTAAAGGCGATGCTGGAAATAGGCTTGTGCGAACTCTGGCAACAACCGTTCACTGCATCGAAACCGAATCAACGTCTTCTGACAGCACAGACCCGGGACACCGCCACGGTAGATGGCGCTCCGCCCTACCAAGTCGAAACTCTGCCCCTCGTTGAGCAAAACATCGCCGGGTAGCAACTCGAATTTCTGCACATCCTTCTCTGGGAAGTGCATCTGGTTGACGTCCGAGAAATCAATCCAACCATCCAAGACATTGGCGACGCGGAGATAGGGGCGCATGTTGCTACCTGAGTCGTATTTGGGGTGGCGTTGCTGACCCAATTGAACGTCACCCAGCTCGCCGACTGGCGCAGTAGCCCAATGGCTCGGAAACATGTCGGCTGAGCCTCGATCAGGCCTGAAGGCGTCAAGCAATGCCGCTCGCCGCGCCCGCTCAGCCAAGGCCGCTGCGTTTTCCAGGCTGCCTGCGAGCTCCTGATGCCTTCCAAGCAAATCGACGCGCTGCATCTGGACCTCAAGTGTTGGCAGCACAAACTCAAAATTGGCCAAACTTGTCCAATTGGTGCGCGGACTCAACGACCCCGCCGAAGTCCCCACCGCATGCTCGAAAAACGCATCGGTCTGGCAAATGAACGGCAGCAGCTGCGGCAGCAAAACCTGTGCGTCCTTGGTCTCCAGCACATAGATGTCACCGGAGCACACCCCAGAGAAATCCGCCACAGCCACCTTGCGCTGGTAAGCGCGTCGCTTGCCGAACAGCACCTGTCCAGGTTGAAACACACTGGTAAAGGTCACGCCATCAGCGACGTTGCCCCAACTACGGATGCGCAAGTCACCTGGTTCGAGATGTTCCAGACCGACGTAGCGCTCAATGCCATCCGCCAGCGGATCTTGGCTGCGGGCTTTCGAGAGGCGCACCACGTCGCCGAATTTCACCCGACGCCAGCCGGGCTTCAGGGCTTTATCGTTCTTCTCAGACACGCTCGATGTCCTCCGTAATCAGTCCATCCAGCGTTTCCACCAGCGCGTCCATCTGTTGCCAGAAGGTGCGTCCATCGGTTTGCCATTGATCCCAGACCGAGCGCAGCGTTACCGCGTCGCCATTGATGTCGGTGGCGATGACTGCGGCAATGCGCTTCACGTACAACGGAATCGAGAGGTTGCCCGCATTGGTTCCAATTTCGGCCAGGGTGGCGACCTTGGCGAAACCGGGCACATCTACAAAAGTCTTGTAAGCACTCAGGATGCGCTGCTGGTGCTCAGGCTTCAGAAAGCTCTGCGCCCGTTCGCGGGCTACCTCACTCACCGCATCGATGAAGATCACCTTGCCCTTGCGAGCAGCCGCCTTCTTGCGGTTGCAGATGACGATGCACGACTCCATCGGGGAGTTGTAGAACAGGTTGGGACCCAGGCCGATGACAGCCTCGACCCAGTCCTGCTCAACCATCTTGGCGCGCATGGCCTGTTCTTCATTACGGAACAGCACACCGTGGGGCCAGAGCACGGCACTACGCCCCTTGGCGGTGAGGCTGGTCAGGATGTGCTGCTGGAAGGCGTAATCGGCGCGGCCCTGCGGCGGCGTACCCAGCGAGTTTCGGCCCCACTTGTCACTACTCCAGGCCTCGCGACTCCACTGCTTAATGGAGTAAGGAGGGTTAGCCAGGATCACATCGAACTGGCGCAGGCGGTCGCCTTCGATGTGCTTGGGTTCAGCCAGGGTGTCACCCCGGATGATCTCGAAGTCCTCCACGCCATGCAGGAACAGATTCATGCGAGCGATGGATGAGGTAATGAGGTTGCGCTCCTGCCCGTAGAGCTTGAGCGTGCGGTACTCGCCGCCCGAGCGCTTCACTTCGTCCAGCGCCGAGATCAACATGCCACCGGTACCGCAGGTGGGGTCGTAGATCGACTCGCCTGCCTGTGGCGCCAGGAGTTGCGTCATCAGGTGCACAACGGTGCGGTTGGTATAGAACTCGGCAGCGGTGTGGCCTGAGTCGTCCGCAAACTTTTTGATCAGGTACTCATAGGCGTTGCCGAGCTCGTCCTCGGGTACGTTGGCCACTGACAGCGTCTGCGTCGAGAAGTGCTCGATCAGGTTCTTCAGCGTTTCATCGGGCAGGCGCTCCCGATTGGTCCAGGGCGCATCGCCGAAGATGCCGTCGAGCATGTCGGGGTTGGCAGATTCGATGGCGCGCATCGCTTTCTGAATGGCCGCGCCGACGCTCTTCGGGGTCTGCCTAACATCGTTCCAGTGCGCCCCCTCAGGGATCTGGAAACGATGATTTTCGGCAAACTGCGCATAGGAAAGATCGCCGTTAGAATCGGCCAGTGCCGCCTGGTACTCCTCATCCCAGACATCCGAAACGCGCTTATAGAACAACAGCGGGAAAATGAACTGTTTGTAGTCGCCGGCGTCAATCAGGCCGCGCAGCAGGACGGCGGCGCCCCAAAGGTAGCTTTCGAGTTCTTGTTGAGTGATGCGCTTGCTGCTCCGAGCTTTCTCTTCTTCCATCTGGGCAAACTTTTCCTTCAATTGAGCGCGCGCAGCATTCGCCATTTCTTCAGTAAAGATCTTGTTGTCTTTGAATGGGCGGTCCGAACTCATTTCAGCCATCCCCCTTCAGTCATGACCTGCGCAAGCCGTTCTTCGGTTTCACGGCAGCGGGTGAGCGCATCCTTAAATGCCGCAATGGCGTCGGGCAGTGGTGGGATGTCTTCTTGCAATGGCGGCAGGACATAGCGCGAAATGTTCAGCGTCCAGTCCTCGGCTTTGATCTCGTCGAGGCTGACCACGCGGACCGCGTCCTGCACATCGGCAAAGCCGCGATACCAACCGAGGATCTCGGCGGCGTGCTCTAGCTCCAGATAGTTTTGCGCGCGGCCCCGGCGGAACAGGCGTGACGCGTCGGCGATCAGCACCTTCTTCTTGTGCTTGGCCGGCTTGCGCTTGCGCAGAACCAGGATGCACGCGG
This sequence comes from Stutzerimonas kunmingensis, assembly GCF_002929225.1. Lineage (GTDB taxonomy): Bacteria > Pseudomonadota > Gammaproteobacteria > Pseudomonadales > Pseudomonadaceae > Stutzerimonas. The sequence continues at coordinate 18,272 of NZ_PISM01000018.1, forward strand.
CCAGGCCGGTGCCGTAAAACAGATTGGGCGCCAACCCGATTACGGCCTCGACCAGATCCATCTCCAGCAGCTTCTGGCGGATGCTGCCTTCCACACCTTTGCGGAACAGGGCGCCCTGGGGCAGCACCACGGCCATCCGGCCGCCGACGTCAGCCATTGACTTGACCATGTGCTGCACCCAGGCAAAGTCACCGCTGGATGAGGGCGGCAGGCCGGCAAAGTTGCGGCCGAAGGGATCGTTCAGCCACAAGTCCTCACCCCACTTTTCCAGCGAGAACGGGGGGTTGGCGATCACGCAGTCGAACGTGGCCAGCCTATCAACCTCGAAGAAGGCCGGGTTACGCAGCGTGTCGCCGCGCACCACCTGGAAGTCCTCGATCCCGTGAAGAAACAGGTTCATCCGCGCGATGGATGAGGTGGTGAGGTTTTTCTCCTGCCCGTAGAGCTTGCCCCAAAGTCGCTTCACGTCGCCGTGCATCTCTTTTACGTGCTGCACGGACGCTAGCAACATGCCACCAGTACCGCAGGCCGGATCGTAGATGGTCTCGGCCTCCTTGGGATCGAGCATGTCGATCATCAGCCGCACGACGCTGCGTGGGGTGTAGAACTCGCCGGCCTTCTTGTTGGTGGCGTCGGCGAACTTCTTGATCAGGTATTCGTAGGCGTCGCCAAGCAAATCCGAGTTGACGTTCTTGTTGCCCAACGGCAGCTTGGAGAAGTGCTCGATCAGGTCCTTGAGCAAGGCATCGGACAACCGCTCCTTATTCGACCACTGGGCATCGCCGAACACGCCATAAAGGGTGTCAGGGTTGGCCTTCTCGATCTCTCGCATAGCCCACTGCAATGCAGCCCCTACGTTGATCGATTTTTCACGCACGTGCTCCCAGTGGCAGTAATTCGGGATCTGGAATCGATGCGACTCAGGGAACCAGCCGAGCTGGTCATCGCCGGTCTCGTCGACGATCTCCTGGTACTCCTCATCCCAAACGTCGCAGACACGCTTGAAGAACAGCAGCGGGAAGATGTAGGTCTTGAAGTCAGCCGCATCCACCGGGCCGCGAAGGATATTGGCGGACTCCCATAGGTGATTTTCGAGCTGACTAAGGGTTATTTTTTGGGTGCTCAAACGCATGGCTCTTCTATATCGATGCCGTCACACTGCGGCTTGTGTTCTTGCCTGGTATTCATCAATTTCTCGAACAGCAGCGCTGCTACATGTAGCCCGTGTGGGCGTCTGTTTCTCAATAGCCGGCGTGACGGCCCACTCCTATCTGCGAAAGCTGCAGACTTAGGGCGAGCGCTCGGGCAGCGATACCGACCTGGACACTAATTAGCCCAGCAGGCTATTTCAGCATCACCAGCTGTACAGCGGTCGCGCGCCAGACGACGCTGGCTACCAGTTTCGGGCATCAAATTTGGCCGTGCCGGGATTATGCACTAGCGGGGGGTTGAGGCGGAGGAGACATAGGTTCATTTAGATCGGGCGAACCGTTGTCCGCTATCAGCCTAGGGCACATCGTTCTGCTTCACGCCCCACCCCATGGCTATGCATTAACAATGGCCGCGGACAGGCGGTTTTTGATGCCACCAACCTCTAAACTTTTGGCTTACTCGGGCGATAAAGCCCACATGATTAGGTGAAAAACACCGGCCAAAGAAACGGGTGGATTTTCTCCCCCGCCAGATCGAGGGGCCGCAATCGACAAGCCGCCGGGCTTTCAGAGATCAAGCGGCCCGCAAATTTCGGCGACGTGCACACTTCGCAAAAATCGCTCTTTCACGGACGGGCGCGAATGGAATCAACAAGACATGACCACTAAAAAGCTATGTGCTAGCAAGCAAGTCCTAAACCTTAACGTTTGGGATTGCTATGTCTGACTGCTTCGCTCTGCTGCTTTTGGAATCCCCTTGGTGGAACCCGAACATCAACCCTACGCGAGCGTCTGCCCTCCCTTTTTTTCAAGGGCTAGAGCGGCTGCATGATTATTTCAACATTTACTATTCGACGTTTTACGACACAAGGGGCTTCGAGGTCGCACTCTCGCAGGACCTGATTCATACCCATGAAAAACGCCAGATTCTTTATATAGGTGCCCATGGCAACGAGACCAGCATTGCCAATGGCCGGGCCAGCACGCTTTTAGAGAAGGTTGCGCTTTACGGCGACAAGATCGAAGGGGTCATCGTCAGCAGTTGCTTGGTTGGCGCCCGGGAATCCAACCTCTGGGCACCCATCCTGATCAACAAGACTCGCTGGATATTTGCCTACCGCCATGAGGTCGGTTGGCTTGATTCACTGTTCATCGAATTGGCATTGCTGGAGGCTTTGGCCCTAGCAGAAGAACACTACGCCGATGACCGAGAAATCCTCCTGCACACCTTTGCCGAGGCCCTAGCCAAGTTCAATCCAAAGATGCCATTAGGCAGCGCTGGGGAGCCACTGTCCGAGTGCATTTGCCTGATGCAACGGGCGAAGTACAAGCGCAATCCGGAAAACCTGACATCAGCTCTGATTGACCTTGCCTGGAGAGATCAATGACATTCGGCCCAATTCCTGTCGTACTAGCCACCAGTGGCCATCGCGATTTATTGGATACAGAAATCACCTCGATTCGCGAGGCGCTGCATGCAGAGTTCACAGCACTACGCAAGCAATACCCTGGCACACGCTTTCAATTATTGAACGGCCTTGCCGAGGGTGCCGATTGGCTAATCGCTGAGATAGCACTGGAGCATCGCATCGAGCTGATGGCCGTATTGCCCATGCCCCAAGCGGAGTACGAACGGGATTTCTCTACACCCGAAACACTTGCGAAATTTCGACTACTTCTGAGCAAAGCTGCCGAAGTACAGGTAGCCCCCATGCCGAGATATCTCGCTTGCGATTCATCACGTGATGCGAGTTACCAGGCTCTGGGAATATGCCTAGCTCAGCAAGCACAGCGTCTCTATGCGTTGTGGGACGGTAGTACGGAAAATTCCTTGCCCGGTGGAACCGCCGATGTTGTACGGCTTTGTCGTGAAGGCATCGAGAGCGAAGACAATCCGCTGGCACAGCCGGAAACCTGCCAAGTTCGGCATCTGCGCTGCAATAGAAAAAAGAATCCACTGGCCTATACGGCCGAAGATGCCAGCAGCTGGGCCCCCACAATTACTGATGCCGCTATCGGCACACGCAAGTGCTGGAGTGAAATATTCCAGTCCATAGAAGATTTCAACCAGGCAGCAATAAAGATTCAGGAAGCAGCACCTCACGAGATAGTCGAAAGCCGTCAGTGGTTGACTGGTGAAGCAAATTACCCTTCTGTCATCGAATCCAGTTTACAGACGTTCGCCATTGCCGATGCTCTGTCCCGTAGCAAGCAAAAGCAACGCAGTACCACCCTGTGGCTGCTCAGTCTGCTTGTTTTTCTGTCTATTTTTTTCCAGCAATTGCATCTGGGACCAGACATGCAATGGTACTGGCTGACCTTACATATTGGTTTTGGCCTTATTGCCTTCGCCAGCTACCGCGCATTTTTCAGCGGCACACGTAACAGCGAAGCTCAATACATGGACTGGCGCGCACTAGCGGAGGGATTACGCGTACAAGCCTGTTGGCAGGCTGCTGGCATAGACGAGTGCGCAAGCAAATATTACCTGAGTAGTCAAAACGATGAGCTAGGCTGGATTCGTTATGCTATTCAAAATATTACCAAAACAGGGAATACCGCCTTAACAGACTGCGATTTCCCATGGGTAAAATCGCATTGGCTGGAGGATCAGAAAAAGTTCTTTTTGAGCGGAGGAAGCAGCGCAGCTAGTAAACAGCAGAAAGTTATAAAGTGGATGCTATATAGCCGCTTTCTGTTCTTTGCAGGCGGCACTACCACTCTGCTACTCCTGCTTAAATCAATTGCCAGCGTCCCATCTCAACTCCTACCCTGGCTAACGCTATTTGCCGCCATCCTTTTCGTTCTGGCTGCAATCTGCCGCAACCATTCAAACCTGATGGCTTATGAAGAAGATGCCAACAGATATCAAAAAATGGGAAACTTGTTCGACCGCGCGATCATCGTGCTGAATCAGCATATTGAAGCAGGAAACTCCGAATCAGCCAGAAGCATTCTGAAACTCATAGGTAAAGAGGCACTTGCCGAGAACGGCGAATGGCTACTGCTACACCGCCAACGTAAGTTTGAGCTACCCACTTAAGGGACTAAACAGTGAACGACATTTTTATCAGCTATCGCCGAGAAGGGGGCGCCACCACGGCGAGACTAATATGCAAAGCACTTGAAGAAAAAAAATTCAGGTGTTTTTTCGATAGCGAGTCTTTGAGCTTCGGAAGTTTCGCAGATAACATCAAGGATAACCTAAGAAACTCACCCAACTTTATACTTATTGTGACTCCCGGATCGTTAGACCGCTGTATCTCTAAGGATGACTGGGTGCGCCAAGAAATTGCTATGGCGCTTGAACTCTACAAATCTCAGAAAATCCGGAGAATCATTCCCATCTTTGCCAACGGCGTGACTGGTTTTCCAGCAAACCTGCCATCCGACATAAGCGCTATTGCAGAGCAAAATGCAATCGAGCTTAACCACAAAGACTTTGAGGCGAACTTTTCTCGCCTAATAGAACGTATCTATCACGAAAAACGCGACCAGTTACTTAACTATTTTCTTGACCAGCATGGGGAAATGGATTCTCAAGACCTAGAATTACTCCATGACACATTCAAAAACTGCCTATCACCAACCCAACAAATGCAAGCACTTAAAAGCAGTATAAAAATGCATTGGGATGGAAACCCTAGGATCCTGCTCGATGATTACTACGATAGTTTTCTTCGAGAACTATGCCGGATGCTGAACCTTAACCAAGAGGGAGGCAAAGAGACCATCTTAAATCGCATTGAGCAGTGGCTTATTAACGAGCAGCACGAAGACTCCCACGCGACAGTAAGCCAGAAGATATTGGAATGTTATATCAATGAAGCTTCTTGGAAATTAGGAAGCCTTTGCGAGCAGCTAGATATTAAGGTTGACAGGCGCTCCCCCTCCAAGATGAGGCAAACATTATCCAATAGATTGAAACTAGAATTAGACTTCGCCTCACTACCCATTCAGCACTTGAAAGCTATAGCAGGTGCAGCCTTAGGCGAAGACAGAATAGAAATGTGTAGAAAGCAAGAACTCGTAGATCTACTTACTGATACTTATCAGCGTGGTCGCAGTGAAACGGATTGTTAAGCGATGCATCTAGACCAAGCCAAAATCGCCCTGATGCACCTGCTCGATCTGCTGATAACCGGCGGGCTGGACGAACGATTCACTCGGGCCAACCCCAAACTGCCGCATTCACTGGTGCGGCTAACGCTGGGTTGGCTGTTTCCTATGCTCGACTTCGTGATGACCGGCGACCGGCAGATACGCTCGCGGCACCAGGAGTTCATCAACACCATCCTGGCTAATGACCTCACCGTGAAGGAGCTGAATCTGGCTGATGGCGCACTGCGCGACCAGCAGCTCCCATTCGACCCGCAGGTGTTGCCGGCTTTTTTGCTGATCGCTGAGCGCTTGCAGCCGAGGTTCTGCGAGGAGGCTTACAGCTGCTTGGACGATCTGATCCAGGCAGCAGTGGCCTGGGATGGTGACAAGACGCCCCAGGACATGGATAGGGCGGAGCAGGTGCTGGAGCCGATTCGCAAACACTTCGAGCTGGAAGCCGAGCCAAGCTCCAGCCACTCACCGATGGCGCCCGGCGAAGCCCTAAAAGAGCTGGAGAGCCTAGTTGGCCTGGAGGGAGTGAAGCGCGAGGTGCGCAACAGCGTGAATTTCGCCCGCTACATCCTCAACCGCAAGGAGAACGGCCTGCCGGTGCCGCCGGTTTCCATGCATATGGTGTTCACCGGCAATCCAGGCACAGGCAAAACCACGGTGGCCCGGTTGATAGCTGACATCTACCGCGACATCGGCTTACTACGCAAAGGCCATCTGGTGGAAACCGACCGCTCGGGATTGATCGGGCAGTACCTTGGCCAGACGCCCGGGCTTGTCCGCGGGGTAGTAGAAAGCGCCTTCGGTGGCGTGCTTTTCATCGACGAAGCCTATGCGTTGGTCAAGAACGCCCACGAGACTGATTACGGGCACGAAGCAATCGCCACCCTGCTCAAACTGATGGAAGACCACCGCGACGACCTTATCGTGATTGTGGCGGGATATACCGAGGAAATGCGGACGTTCATCGACTCGAACCCCGGTCTGAAGTCGCGCTTTACCCGTTACATCCAGTTCGACGATTACGAACCCGCGGACTTGCTGCAAGTCTTCCGTCGCCTATGCGACAGACACGAACTGCGCTTTCGTGCTGAGGCCTGGCACAAGAGCCGCCAGACCATAAAGAACCGCTGGGAATCGCGCGGCGACCATTACGGCAACGCACGGGAAATGAGGACGTTCTTCGAGGAGGTGATGCAAGCCCACGCTAACCGGCTGTCCCAAATCGATAACCCCAGCCGCGATCAACTTCGCACCCTGACGCCGGAGGACATTCCCGGATGAGCCGCGAGCTACTGAAAACGAGCCTGCGGCACACGCATGCCTATATCGATGCCTATGGCGTCAATCTGCTGCAACACGTAGAAGTGCTTTTCCGGCAGGCGCTGGAAAAGCTCGAAGACACTGATGAAACGGACGAAGACGACGAGCAAGACGGTCTATCGGTCCACTTCGAGGCTGTCGCTGAACCCGCCGTGGCGGTAGCGCGGCCGATAGCTCCAAATCCGACCAGTACACCAGTACCCAAGCAAGAGCCAACCTTACCAGAGCAAATATTCATACCTGTTGCCGGATGGCATTTCTACCTACCAGCTACAGTCGCTGCCGTGGCAGTCGCCGTCTTTTTGGTGTGGGTTTTACTGTCATGAATCGAAGGCATCGTCGTTCCGTATATGGCAAAACCTATACGGTTGTGGATATCTGGCATGCTATTCGGACGACCTTCGGTTGCTGGCTGGCCATGCTGATCGGCCTGTGCCTGACCGGTACATTACTGGTTCTGCTCCTGCTGAGCGATTTCAGACCAGCACTCTGGGTCGGTATCTGGTTCTGCGGCAGCGTCATTGCGGCCAGCGTATTTGGCTGGCGAGTCTGGCAGGCCCAGTCAGCTGGCATCCGCATCGACCCGGTATCCGCGGCGCTAAGTTTCAGCGCCGACGATCTGGAAAACAGCCTGCATGACATTCTCAGCCTACGGCGTTTCTTCGACCACGCCAATCGCATTCAGATTGCCATCGACGATATCCAACGGCTGGACAACGATACACAGCGAGTAGGACAAGGACGCAACCGCCGCAGACGCTACGGGCTGAATCTGTCCGGCGACTTCGGTTCCTACCAATTGATGTTCAGCCACAAGCAAAAAAGGGATGAATGTCGGGCCTTGCTCGTACAGGTCATCCGCCGTGCCAAGGGGCGGGCTCCATCGTTTGATCCCAACATCGCGTTTCCTGAGTGACATCCATTCATGAGTAGAAAGAAGAAACAAGAAAGCAATCCTGCTGGCCTAGTCATTATGCTCGTCGGATGGTTGGTTTTCCTTTTCACCCTTCTGGCCACATCCTTCATATGGCTGGGCTGGCTCATCAGCGAACTGCTTTACGCCAGACACCCACGTGTCCCTGATGAATCGGACGTCCTCCTGGATATGGAGGAAGAGCACGAATTTTCCGAGAACCTGGAGCGCACCCAAGCAATAGAAGCTCGACTGGAGCAGATCGACTCCGAAGGTCAGCAACTGCGTCGCCGCAAAGACGGACTTTTTCACGCTGGAAGCGCACTGGGTGCCACACTAAATGCAGAAATTGCCGAACTGGTAGAGGAGCGTAGCGGTTGTCAGGCTATTTGCCATGAACTGTTGCAACTGCCTGCCGAGCGCATACGGCAATGGTCCGCCCCCCTTGGCCGCCTGCTTGGCTTTCGCTGGGCCATCTCGACTTACGTTAGCTGCTTGGCTTATGGGGTCATCCTGGCTCCCTCCTCCGCCGTCGCCCTGCATGATGTAGTCCTTCGCAACTTGGGCGAATACCTGCCGGCACTGTCCTTCCCCCTTTACGGTGCCATGGCGCTGTCCAGCATCGTAGCGGTATGCGCAGGCGGTGCGGCCTACCTATTTTATAACCGCTATTTCTACAATCACTATGCGGCTCAATTCGAGGCGCACTAACAGACCGATAATATGGCTGAGTTAGTAAGGCTCTCGCAAATGCCGAAGCCAGCTCAAGTCAATGCGCTACTCATCCCCCTTCTAACCGCGTTGGACGTACCGGGATTTAGGTTCGTTTACAGCAGACGAACCGGCAGGCGCAGGGTTGGGCTTCAGCCTCAGACCATTTAGCCAAAACCACCCTAGATCCATTGATCGCATCCGCATCGCCCAACAGAGCCTGTTCACGCAGCTCCACATAGCGATTTCGAATTATGATCGGATCAACCAATCCAAGAAGCGGGTTTGCTTCCCTGATCTCGTAATAGTTGACACCCCGCGCCTGCCCGCTCAGCTCCATCACTCTCAGCGATGGCATACCGATTCCAGCATAAAGGCGTTGCAACTCGTCAGGCTCACCATCTCGACGCAGTCAGCCCGGGGAAGAAGGTTGTCCATAAGATTGAAGATGTCTGCAGAGTTGCTCATGCTGCTGCCCATCGATGATCGTGTCTGACCATTTTCAGCGGCCATGCGACAACCTGTGTCGCACACAAACAAGGACGTAACTGTGGAACAGCTGCTTCGCCATGAACTCATTCTTGGCCTTCTCCCGAACAAGGAAAGCGCTCTCGATAGCAATGCCATTCACCAACGAGTAGCCAACCAGGGTGTCCAGGTTGATAAGCGCACCATTCAGCGTGACCTAAGCGAGCTAGAACAGAAATTCCCCCATGTGCATAGCAGGCCAAAGGGAAAAGCCAAGTTGTGGTGGGCAGAAAAGTCGCTGTCGCGACTGAGCATGCTGCCAACAGATGCAATGAACCTCGTCATGATCATGGATCACGCGGCTAGATTCGGAATGGCGGCACAGGTTGAGAATCTGGCGCCCCTTCGGAACTACGCAATATCACTGTTGAAAGGAAACCGGCCCAGCCAGGACTGTTCAGGCAAGATCATCAGCAATACCCGCTTCGTTGTTCTGGAACCAGGCCAAGTGAAGCCGGAGGTCCTAGAGGCTGTCCAACAGGCACTTCTGGATGATGCCTCTATCGAAGCGCTCTACCTGAAGCGCGGTGCCCGTGAGCCACGAACACTACATATCAAGCCACTAGGTCTTTCCTATCAAGATTCCAATATCTACCTCGTATGTGTTTTCAAAGGCTTGCCCGAAGGCAAACTGGCCTCCCTTCCCCTGCATCGTTTTCAGTCTGCCAAGGCTACATGGGAAGACCTAAGAACTCCTGACGGTTTTGAGATGAACTCGTTCGAGGTCAAGCGCAGCCTGATATCCCAGAAATCTGAGCACCCAACTCAACTGAAGCTCCGCATTTCTCAGACGCTCTACGAACGCCTGGACGAGAACGCGCTCACTGCCGATCAACAGCTACAGCCCACCGCTGATGGCTGGTGGTTGATGACAGGCAGTCTGCCTCTTAGCCAAGGTCTCGAGCTATGGCTTTTGAGCCAAGGGGAGGAGCTGGAGGTTCTAGAGCCGGCTGAACTGAGGCAGCAAATCGCCTCGTCGGCACGTCGGATGGCCAGACTGTACGGTTGAATGCGACACAGGCTGTCGCATGCTGGGAGCATTCTGTCTCCGATTACCTGACCATGGAGACTCAGCTATGAAGACCTATTCCGCTTTCCTTCAGCGCGTAATCCCTAATGCGGGACCTCGCGCCAATTTCAAGACCACAGTGCAGGCCGTGAGTTCCGAAATGGCTCGCATCACAGCCGAAGCCCAATACCCGGGCTACAAATGCGCCAACGCCCCCGTGCCGGTACGCTGAAGTGTCCAAGCCACACTTCGGCAAATTGGGGCCTGGAGACCATCTTTATTACCAGTACCATTTGGTAAAGACGACCCAAACGATCAACATCATCCCAATCTCAGCCTACGACTACACCGAGCACTCAGTTAGCTGCACCGAGCAAAACAAGCCGAAGACACTAAATGGCCGTTTCTTTTTTCTGTGGATCGCATTCAACGCTGCCTACGCCACCGATATCGTCGAGCAGCAGCGATTATCCGAGCGGGAAACCTTCAAAGCCTTTCTCGAAAAACCGTGTTCCTTGGTAGCAACAAAAACATCGAGACTTCGTCTGGTCGGAGTTTCCCGGCAGCATTCGCGTACTACTGGACAACCCGTACACCCTGCGCAACCCAGCTCATTCATGGTGGAGCAACCTGGAATGGCAGAGTGAGTAGGGATTAGCTACGAGACTGCTGCTACCTGCTAGGAAAACTGATGCCCTTGATCATCTAGATCACGCTGGACAGCCCGGACACCTTATGGGGCGATGCCAAATACCCAGTGGTTGGCTGAGGATGGACACAGGTTCATGTGATTGAGATGAACATCAATATGAGTGCAGCATGGGCACGGCTGCCAAAGGCTCGCATGCTGGCTCGTCGACTTACCTCTTGATTTTGTCTACCCCCTCTTAAGCAGGCGTCCACTGATGCAGCAAACCGGTTCCTACAGGTTGGACTTGCCTGGGAGCTGGCTTGTCGGGGCGACGAACCGCAACGATTGTGTCTATTCAGGCCCTAGCGGCGGTATTCGCCATCCACCAGCCGCGATACCCCCAGCGGGTTGGCCTCCTGCAGCGCCGCCGGCCCTCAGGTCAACTTCACCATCACCGTCCAGGCCGTAAGCTCTGACATGGCAAAGGTCACGGCCCAGGCCAGTAACCCGGCTACAAATGCCTGAATTCGCCCACTCAGATGCGTTGAGCCAGCGCCTCATGCAGTTGCAACGCCAAGCCGCTGGTGCGCTGCACGTTGCGGCCCACCGCGCCTTCGAACACACCCGGGTGAGTCTCGGCCAGGCTGAACCATTCCCTGGCGCGGGTGATGGCGGTGTACAGCAGCTCCTTGGTCAACACCGGGTTCAGCGCATCAGGCAACACCAGCGCGGTGTGGTTGAACTCCGAGCCCTGGGACTTGTGCACCGTCATGGCGAACACCGTCTCCACCTCCACCAACCGGCTCGGCATCACGAAGCGCACGCCGCCACTGCCGTCGTTGCGCGGGAAGGCCACGCGCAGGGCCAGCGCACCGTCCGGCCCCGGCACCCATAGCGCGATGCCGATATCGCCGTTCATCAGGTTCAAGCTGTAGTCATTGCGCGTCACCAGCACCGGACGCCCTTCGTACCAGCCGTGGTCGCTGTCCAGCAAGCCGCGGCGACGCAATTGCATAGCCACACGCTGGTTAAGCCCTTCGACGCCCCAAGGCCCCCGGCGCAATGCGCAGAGCAGGCGGAACTGGTCGAATGCAGACAACACCTTGCCTGCCCAACCGGCCCATAGCTCGCTGTCCCACTGTGTATCAGCCACAGGGCGCAAGTCGCGCAGTTGCACCAGGTAATGCCGGTAGCCGGGCGCATTGCGGTTGCCATCGATGGCCAGGTCGCTAAGCGCCGCATCCTGCTCGCCACGCACCAGCAGGTTGAAAAGTTGCTCCGAGGGCTGTTCGAGCGCACGCCGTGCTTCGCCCGCCTGCTTGTTGTTGATCAGCTTGGCCAGGCGCCCGATACCCTTCTGCGGGTCGAAACGCCAAGAGCGGCGCAACATCACGGTCTGCTGCGCCAGCGGGGCGCCCGCGCCTTCGGCCATCTGCAACTCAGGGTCAACCAGCGCCTCACCGCTGTGGGTGCTCAGCCACTGGGCGGTTTGCGCGTTGTAGTCGCCTTTTTCAGCCTCGCGGCACAAGTCGCCCATCACCGAACCGGCTTCCACCGAGGCCAACTGGTCCTTGTCGCCTAGCAGAATCAAGCGCGCTGCCTGGGGCAAGGCATCCAGCACGCAGGCCATCATTTCCAGGTCGATCATCGAGGCTTCATCGACCACCAGTACATCCAGCTCCAGCGGTTTATCGCGCTGGTGAATGAAGTTACGCGAGTTCGGTCGGCTGCCCAGCAAGCGGTGCAAGGTGGACACATCCGTCGGGATCTCGGCGCGCACCGCATCACTCACCGGCAACACCCGAACCTCCTTGCCAATGGACTCGGACAACCGCGCCGCCGCCTTGCCGGTCGGCGCCGCCAGGCGGATGCGCAGCGGCTTGCCGCTCTCGACCGCCGGGGTTTGCAGCAACCCCAGCAGGCGCACCACCGAGGTGGTCTTGCCGGTGCCCGGGCCGCCAGTGATGACGCTGAAGTTGCCACGGGCCGCCAGCGCGCAGGCAATTTTCTGCCAGTTGCTGCCTTGCGCGCGCTCGGCTTCGGAACGGGCGGGAAACAGTTCATCGAGACGGCTAGCGAAGTTATCTGGTGTGACCGGCGCCACGCTCAAGCGTGCGCTTAAGGCTTGGGCGATGCTGCACTCGTAGTTCCAGTAGCGGCGCAAGTAAAGGCGCAGCCCCACCAGCACCAAGGGCCGCTCGGGGGCGTCCTGGCGGGCGTCACGGTCCTCGACCAGGGTGCTGGCGGCCAGAGCCTGGCGCCACTGCGTAGCGTCCAGGCCCTGCAACCATTGCGACGGCAGCGTACTGCCCTCCTCGCCTTCTGGTGGCAACGACAGCACGAAATCCGGCGCTGCCAGGGTGGCGGTAAGGTCCAGGCAGGCATGGCCACGGCCCAGTTGGTGGCTGGTCATCGCGGCGGCCAGCAGCACGCTGGCCTGGGCCTGAGGGTCTTGTTCAAGAATGAATTTCGCCAAGGCACGATCCAGCGCGCGCAACCAGCCACGCGCCACCCAGGTATCGACTTGCTGCAAGAGCTCGCTGTTGCTGGCGGCGCCAATGAACACCGCCACCTGCTCGGTATCGCCCTGGCTGCTGCTCAGTTGCTTGAGGGTCTGGCTCATGCGCTGGCCTCCTCGAACTGGCCCATGAAGAGTTGGTCAAGCTGCTCGATCAGTTGCTGCGGTGGCCGCTCGAAGTGCAGGCCATGGGTGGGCGCCTGGTGCCCACGAATGAACAGGTACAGCGCCCCGCCCATGTGCTGCTCGTAGTCGTAGCCGGGCAGGCGCAGCTTGAGCTGGCGATGCAGGGCCAACAGGTACAGGCACAGCTGCAGATCGTAGCGTTTGTCCAGCATGGTTTCGGCCATGGCCTCAGCGACATAGGCGCTATCGGTGCTGCCCAGCCAGTTGGATTTGTAGTCCGCCACGTAGTAGCGGCCCTCGTGCTCGAAGGTCAGGTCGATGAAGCCTTTGAACATGCCGTTCAACCGGTTGGGCGCCAGTATCAGTCGCGGCGTACCGCCGAGGGTGTGTTCGCGTACCAAGGCATCGAGGCGTTCGACGTTCACGTTGCGGCTGGAGAACCAGAACTCCATCTCGACCTGATAGGTGCTCAACCCGGCTAGCGTGCACTGGGTGCCGTTGAAGCGCAGTGGGGCCTTGAGGTAATGGCTCAACCAAGCCGACAGCGGGTCGATCCAGCGCTCCCAGCCGCGCAGGTTGCAGCGCCGGGCCACGGCGTCGTGCAGGGCTTGCTCGTCGCTGGCAGCGTTGCCGAAGCCCTCATCGCCGGCCCACTCGAACAGCCCGTGCAGGAAAGTGCCCGGCCCCGCCCCTCGGGGGAAGGCGTGAATACCAACGCCGGCAGGCGGGTTCTGCTCGTCGTCCTGCTCTTGCAGGTTGGCTTCCAGCGCGGTGGCAGGCTCAGGGGCAACCGGCGACTCGGCGCCCATCCGCGCACGGTCGTCGGCGATGGCCAAGGCAGAGTAGCTGGCGATCCACCAGTTGGTCGCCAGCGCATGCAGCGGGCGCAAGGCCTCGCTTACCGTCGGGCGCGCAGGTGCCACATGGACACCCTCGGTTTGCGCAGGGGCCTTGCACACCGCGATGTCGTCGCAGCCCTTCGCGAAGGCGTCCACCACTTCAGCCAACCAATCAGGGGCAACCGTGCCTTCGCCTGCAAGCAAGTAGCCCAAGCCCGACTTGTGCAGGTCTATCGACGAGCCTCCGGTCTTGAACCCCTGGGGCGCCACGCAGATCCAGGTGGCGTAGCGGGCGCGGGTCAGGGCGACATACAGCAGGCGCATTTCCTCGCCCATGCGCTCATCGTCAGCGCGTTTCTGCGCAGGCTTTGCCGGGTCGCCCTTGGCCAGTTCAAGCACCAGGCTGTAATGCTCATCCTGTCGTTCATGGAACATCGGCGGCGCCTTGCTACGGCCATCCACCGCCCTGGCGCTGCACGCGAACGGCAACATCACCAAGGGGTACTCCAGGCCCTTGGACTTGTGCACGGTCACCACTTTGATCAGGTCCGAGTCGCTTTCCAGGCGCAGAATTTCTTCCTCGCTCTGCTCCTTGATCTGCTCGGCCAGATGGCGAATCAGCGCGTGCTCGCCATCGAGTTCGGCGGCGCTGCGCTGCAGCCATTCGGCCAGGTGCAGCAGGTTGGTCAGGCGGCGCTCGCCCTGTTCTTCAGCCAGCAAACGGGCCGGCACCTTGAAGGTTGCAAGCAGCCTGCGCAGCATGGGCAGCACGCCTTGTTGCTGCCACAGCACACGGAAGTCGCGGAACCACTGCACATGCGCTTCCCAGCACAGCTCGTTCTGGTTCAACTGCTCCAGGTCCTGCCAGGAAATGCCCACGCTGCGGGTGGCCAATGCCGCACGCAGCAAGCGGTCGCTGGTGGGCTGGGCGCAGGCCCGCAGGATGCACAGCAGGTCGGTGGCTTCTTCGCTTTCGAATACTGAGTCGCGGTCAGACAGATAAACGCTGGCCAGTTTGCGACGCGCAAGGGCCTTGCGAATAGCTTCGGCTTCCTTGCGGCTGCGTACCAGAATGGCGATATCGGCAGGCTTGAGTGCAGTGAGTTGGCCATCGCTGTTGCGCAGGCCCGAGGGTTTTTCTGCACTGCGGTCGAGCCAGGCCTGAATCGCCGAGGCGCATACCTCGGAGGCCTCGCGCAGGTAAGTGGCGTTGTTGATTACTCCGTTGGTTTGCAGCTGCCAGAGGGTCAGGGCCTTCTGCTTTTCACCCTCGATCTCCAACGTATCGCTGCGGCCTTTGGCATCAACACCTTCGAACGGCACCGGGTTCTCCTTCCCCTCCTCGGCAAACCGGAACGCTGCTCGGGGGTGGGCTTCGGCGAACTTGAAACAATGGTTGGCGGCATCGACCATCGCTTGAGTGGAGCGGTAGTTGGTGCCCAGGGTGTAATGCCGGCCCTTGGTAGCCTCACGCGCCTTGAGGTAGGTGTAGATGTCGGCGCCACGGAACGAATAGATTGCCTGTTTCGGGTCGCCGATCATGAACAGGCCGCAGTCGGGCAGGTTTTCTCCAATGCAGTAGATTTTGTCGAAGATGCCGTACTGAACCGGGTCGGTGTCCTGGAACTCGTCGATCAGGGCCACCGGGTACTGCTGGCGAATGGTCTGCGCCAGGCGCGGGCCAGAGGGGCCTTCCAGGGCACGACCAAGGCGGTTGAGCAAGTCGTCGAAACCGATCTGCGCCCGGCGCAGCTTTTCTTCCTCGAAGGCGCCCTGCACTTCACGCAGAGCATGCAGCAGCAACTGCGCGCGGATGTCCTGCTTCGACTCCTCATGGTCGACCCAAGCATCGATGGCTCGAAACGCTGGGTGCGTACCGATGGCACCGCCTTTGTTCAGCTTGAAGCGGGCTTGCCCGCATTTGCGAACGTGGCTACTGGCTTCGCCTCCCTGGCTCCAGGCGGCGATATCGCCAAGCATTTGATCAAAAGTTTCGGGGGTTTTGGTGGGGTAGGACTTGCCGTTCAGTGCGCTGCGCGCGCTGTGCAGCAACGCCTCCAGAGCCACGATGTCGTTGGCCCAGGCCGCCCTTGCCTGCGCTTCGAGCGCGACGCACTGCGCAGCCCAGTCAGCAGGCCCCTGAAGCAAAGCATCCAGGTGCGCGGGCGCTGTGATCGACATCCCTGCCTGCTGAAACTCGGCATCGCTACGCGACAGCAGCGGCGTCAGCGCTTCGCGTAGCTCGGTGGGGCTTTTGAAGCTATCCGTCACCACCCTGGCAACCTCAGGCGGCAGGCCATAGAACTGCTGGCGCCAGTAGTCCCTGACCACTTCATCGAGCAACTCGCGCTGGTCGGTTTCCAGTGTCTGGGTAAACAGGCTGCCGCTGTCGAAGGCGTGCTCGCGCAGCATCCGGTAGCACCAGCCATGAATGGTCGAAACCGCGGCTTCGTCCATCCACTCGCTGGCCAACTGCAACCGACGAGCACAGGCCGGCCACTGATCGGCGGGGTAACCGTTGCGCAGTTTCACCAGCAGCGGGTCGTGACGCTCATCAGGTGCCTGAAAGCACTGGGCAGCCTCGTTCAACCGTGCGCGAATGCGGTCGCGCAGCTCTTGGGTGGCGGCGTCGGTGAAGGTCACCACCAGAATTTGCGGCGGCGTCAGCGCTTGCTTGAACGCAGCATCGCCCCCATGGCCCAGTACCAGCCGCACGTACAGCAAGGCGATGGTGAAGGTTTTGCCGGTGCCGGCACTCGCTTCGATCAAGCGGCTGCCATGCAGTGGGAAATCGAGGGGGTTGAGGTTAACCGCTGTCATTGGGCGCTTCCTGCGTCGGTCGAGGTGAAGTGGCCGAACAAGCCGCCATACAGGCGCTGGGCCCAGGCCACGAACTGGCCGCTCGCGCACAGTTGGTCGAAGTCCTCGTAGGCACGCCGTTGGGCGAACGAGCGCTCCACTTCACCCTTTTTCATGTAGCCGCCTTCATAGATATCGCGCGCTTTGTCGTAGGCCGAATCGCTGCTTTCCCCACCCGCTGCCAACCAGGCGAAGGCGCTTTCGCAGGCCACCGGCAGCGGCTCTTGCATGCCCGCCACCCAGGCCTGGAGCAGCGCTTGCAGCTGCTCCCGGGCCTGGGTTTCAGGCACTGGCCGGAACACCACATCGCCATTCAAACCCACCAGAATGGTCGTGCAGGCAGGCCCGTTCAACTGCAACGCCAAGTGCCGCAACCAAGGCCGCACCAGGTGCTGCCAACGCAGGCTGTCGTCGCTGCACAGCTTCTTGCTGTCCAGTTGCAGGTAGGCTCGCTCATCCAACGCATTGCGGCGAATGCCACCCAGCCAATCCTTGAGGCCGGGACGCTCGTCAGTGGCTTCGATGGTTGCGGCGCTCTGGCCCTCTTCAAGCTCAGGCCAGGCTTGCAGTTGGGCGTGGTAGCGCGCCAGCAGGCCCGGCATCGGCTCCACCAGCGCCGAGGCGCTCAAGGTGCCGAAGCCGCCCAGTGGCAAGGCGCCCTCGCGTTGCAGGCGTTGCACTTGCAGGCCCAGTTCGGTCACGGCCTGTTCGGGGTCGTAAGCCTCCTCGACCCAGCGCTTCAGCGCCTGGGTAAGCCTGTCCTGGTGCTGCCAGTTTTCCAGGCCATCGAGCTGGAAGGCTTCGTCATCGCGGTTTACCAACTCGTCGTCGTCGAATTTGACCTTCAACCGCTGGCTGAAGAAAGCGCCCACCGGGTCGCGCACGAACTCGGAAAGTTGCCGCAGGCTCAATGGCGTGTCCTGCACCAGCGCGGGCAGGCGCTCCCCTGCTGGCTGCGAGCTGTATTCGTCATGCACCTCGCGCCACTCGCTGGAGTAGGTGAACAAGCCATCAGGCCCCGGCTCGTTGGCGAAGTAGGCGGCGCTGAAGGGTTGCAACGGGTGCTCCTGGGTCAGCGCTGGCAGCAATGGCTGGCCGTTGGCCGAGCGCCAGCCGCTGGCCAGGTGGTCGCGCAATTGGCCAATCAGCACCGAGGGCACACGCTCGCTGTTGTCGCGGATGTTGCGGCCCACCCAGCTCACATACAGTTGTTTTCGCGCCGACAGCACGGCCTCCAGCAACAGGTAGCGGTCATCTTCACGTCGCGACCTATCGCCAGGGCGGTAGTCGTTGCGCATCAGGTCGAAATCGACCGGTGATTGCTGGCGCGGGTAATCGCCATCATTCATGCCCAGAAGGCACACCACCTTGAACGGAATCGCCCGCATAGGCATCAGGGTGCAGAAGTTCACCGCGCCGGCCAGGAAGCGCTGCGACAGGCCGCTATCTTCGATACCGCTGAGCCAGGCCTCGTGCACCACGCTCAGCGGCAGTGGCTGCGCGAACTGCGCCACCTCGCAGGTGCGCAGCCAACCTTCGAGCAGCTTGAGCAATTGGTTGACCAGCAGTTCCTCTGTATCGTTTACCGGGCGGAAGAACACCTTCAACAAGGCTTGCAGGCGCTCTGCCCATTGCACCGGCGTGGCCGGTTGCTGGAGTTCCTGAAGGGCCACTTCCAGGTGGTCGAGCAAGGCCAGCAGCGGCCCGGCCAGGGCAGCTTCCAGCCCCGACACTTCGTCGTAGGGTTCGATGCCGTTGAGCTGAGGCGCTCGCCCAGCAGCGTAGCCCAGCAGCATGCGTCGCATTCCGAAGCGCCAGGTGTTCTGCTCGAGGCCCGCCGGCATGCCCAGGCTTTCGCGCTGCTCGGCATCGAGCCCCCAGCGCACACCGGCACCGTCGATCCAGCGTTGCAGTGTGGGTACGTCGGCTTCGTTGATCGTGAAACGCGCGCGCAAGGCCGGTACGTCCAGCAGGTCAAGAATGTCGCTGGCAGCGAAGCGGCTATGGGGCAGCTTGAGCAGGTGTTCCAGGGCAATCAGCAGCGGCTGGCGGCCGCGCTGGCCTTGGTCGGCCACGGTAAACGGCAGGTAGCGCGAATCACTCCTTGGCACCTGGCCGAACACTGCCTCGATGTGAGGGGTGTAGGCGTTGATGTCCGGCACCATCACGATCACATCCCGTGGGCTCAACTGCTTGTCGGCGCTGAAGCGGGCGAGCAGTTGGTCGTGCAGCACCTCCACTTCGCGCTGCATGCTGTGCACCACGTGAAAACGCAGCGAGCGGTCGGCGGTAGCGTCTACCGCCCCCCAGGCTTCGCGGGTTTCCGGCAACGGGCGCAGCTCAAGAATATCGCTTTGCAGCTGGCCTAGCAGGGTTGCCGTATCCGGCTCGGTGAACAGGTCGATACGCCCGCCATTGAGGCCATCGAGCAGGTGGCGATAGCTGCCGGGCTCGTCGTGGTAGTCGAGCAGGTTGATGTAGTCGCGCCCCTGCTTACCCCAGGCGGCGAGCAAGGGTTGGCCGTGCTCATTCGCAGCTGCGGCAACCTCACGGGCAGGTTGGCGGCGGTAGTGGTGCGCCAGCAAGTCTTTGTCGGCAACGATATCGCCCCAGTGGTGCCGGCAAGGGTTGTGCACGCACAGCAGCACCTGGCTGTAGCGGGAAAGCTCTTTCAGGGCTTCGAGCACCTGCGCAGGCATCGAGGAAATGCCGAACACCACAACCCTGCGTGGCAGCCCCTTTGGCGCCTGGGCAGCGCTGCGCAGGTGGGCGACGAAGCGTTTGTGAACCCCGGCGCGGCTTTGCTCGAGCGCGCCCTCGCCAACGTCGGCCAATACCTCGCGCCATAGCTGCGCCTGCCACAGGTTCGGCGCATCCAATGGCTGCACAGTGCCCTTGATGTGTTGAAGTTGATCCCGCCCGGCAGCCCAGTCTTCGAGCCAATCGGCGCGGTACACCTGGTATTGGTCGAACAAGTCCGCCAACCGCTCGCACAGTTGGTGCAGCTTGCGCTGTTCATCGTCCTTTTCCAAAAAGCGCTGCAGGCTTGCGAAAACCGGGTTCGTGAGCAAGCTGGGCAGCAGGCGCATCAGCCGCCAGCTCAGCGCTGCCTTGTCCAGCGGCGAGGACTGCGGCGTGGTCTGCGCCCCCAGCACCCCGCGATACACCTGCCACAGAAAGCGCGCAGGCAACTGCACATCCAGCGCCGCAGCAATGCCGCAGCCACCCTTGTGCGGGTCTTCGGCCAGCGCCAGTTTCAGCCACTGGGCGATACCGTTGCTTTGCACCAGCAGCACCTCGTTCTCCAGCGGATGTAGCGGGTGGCTGCGCATCCACTGCACTGCAAGGGCTCGCAGTTCTTCTAGATGATTGCCATGGATGACAACAAGACCAGGCTGATGCTCCTGCATAGACACACATCCCTCTAGGTACGCTGGAGTGAAAGCTAATCAACGCATGCGACACCCTGTGTCGCACGGGATCTTTCACGGAAGAAGCAAAATGACGTCGTTGAACTGAGGCAGCGATTGGAGAAACGCTCAGGCAACTTCAAATGACTTCAAGCCGGTAGGTATCGGCGTCATCGACCAACTCAAAGAACAGCTCGCCATCCGAAGACCGAGGGCTGTCAGATGCGGAGGACCAGAACGAAGAGTGCTGCGTCGCATAGGTACAAAGCGCGGCCACCAACGGATGAGCCTTCCACAGCTCGGTCAGCTCACGTCGATGCAGGCCCGGCATAAAGAGCGGTGCAAGCTTCTGCTTTTGATCCAACGAAAGCTCAGCCAACTCCTGCCCATGCTGACTGATCCACTTGCTAATCAAGCGAATGTCGCTGTGGTAGCGCGCATCGGTCACCTGAAGCTGAGCAATACGGATTTTCTGTGGTTCTACAACAACCCTGCAGGCAACGTATTCATCACCATCAGCCAGCGGAGCACTGGCATTCAGCAAAGCGAGTTCAGGGGTTGGGCTGGCGTAAATTGCATGCCGGCGGGACGGCATATTTCTCGGCCGAAGAGACTCCCAGAGGTTGTCGACCACGTAGGGAACATTGCTGGGTATTCGCATCGTTGAGTGACGACGAAGATCTTTTTCCGCCCTCCCCACTTGGCTGGCAGGAATCGCCCGATAAAGCTCCATTTAAATCTCCTTATGGGGAAACCCGGGGAAGCGGCAGAGGGGGGAGATCTGTATCTACGTTGTAACCGATCATGAAGAGGGCTTTCTCAAGCTCTGCAATGGAGCCAATGCTTGGGTTGTAGGCCATCACCTGCTGCAGCAACTCTCCTGCAAGCAACACCTGTCCCGCCCATAGCTGGCACTGAGCGGCATTGAGCTTGCGAAACTTGAACGCCCCCAGCGATGGATCTCTATTCGTCGTGTCGCCTTGTCCGGCCCCCCACCGAAAGGATAAATCAGCAGGGACGCTAGGTACGCCAGAACGCATGAGTGAATAACGGGCGAGCAATCCAAGTGCAGCACCAACGCGGCCGTCGTAGATAATGATGTGGTCAGGGTCGGCAGCCGCGTAGACCTTTGTCATAGCGGAATTCATCAGGAGTTCCTTGCCATCGAATGCAGCAAGCCCTTGAGCAGATCCAGGTTGAAGCAGTTGGACTGCATGCATGATTGATTGGCATAGCGTTTTTTTTAGGTACTGATCCTCGACCCAAGCCAGAGATTTATCACCAGGGCGACGCGCGACGCCCCCCCAGTGGAATATAGCCAGGCATGCATCGCGGGCAGTTGCTTGATCACGCACAGCTAGCGCTTGCCGTAAACGGGCAGCAATGCATTGGGACGAATTAGGCTTAGGGCTATCAGGCCAGGAGTAATGGAGAAAGGCCTCCTGAAGCGAATGACACCACCAATGATGAACCGCTGAGGCAATACGCCCTTTCCAAGGCTTCCAGCTCTGATGTTTGCTAATGCGAAAGCTATGCAGCAGCCCTGCCTCCGAAGCATCTCCCACTGGGAACAAACCACGCATCTCCCCCAGTGCCTCTGGCCTGCCCCATAAATCAGCCAGGTACCGTGCAAAGGCCTTTTGATTCCCAGTCAGACTCATTCCCTTCCTCTTAGTCCTAACCCCAGCACCTATTGATATCGCTGCAGGGGCATAAAGCCAGCATGCTATGAGCTTTTGCATACTTGTTGAATAGCAACATCCGATGCATGCAACTCTCTGGCCCACAAGCTTCCCTGGCTGATCGCCAGATCCCGCCAGAAACGAAACAGCAGCCCATCTGGATCCGGTGGAGACTCGAAGGTAGAAAAGTAAAATTCAGCAAGTCGCTCAGTCGCCAGCACCAGCCCCCTCATGGCCGCCCACTGCAGCCAATACAAGCCAAGTGCTGGATCATACTCGGGTGATGTCTCATCCAGAGCCAACCTGCCAAGTGAGAAGCACGCCATCAAGTCCTGCTCGGCCGCTCCACGCTTGTACCAACTGATGGCTTTGCCATGATCGACGATGACACCCTCGTCCCCACGCTCATACAAGCTCCCTAATGCTTGCGCAGCACAGGGAATCCCTGCTTCGAAAGCCTGCTCGTAATAGTCGATGGCCAAGCCCGGATTGACCACCAGCCCCTTGCCATAAAAGGCCAGCTCGGCGAGGTTGAATAGAGCCTCTGAGGCTCCCATCACTGCCGCAACCTTGAATAACCGCCTGGCCAGCGCAGGGTTCGGCTTCAGCCGCAGACCATTGAGCCAAAACCACCCTAGATCATTGAGCGCATCCGCATCGCCCAACAGAGCCTGCTCACGCAGCTCCACATAGCGATTTCGAATCCTGATCGGATCAACCAATCCAAGAAGCGGATTGGCTGCTTTTATCTCGTGATAGGTAACACCCGCCTGCCCGCTTAGCTCCTTCGCTCTCAGCGATGGCATTCCAATGCCAGCGTAAAGGCGTTGCAACTCGTCAGGCCCAGCTAGATCGACGTCTTCAGCCAGCGGAAGAAGGTTATCCATGAGATTGAAGACATCCGCAGATTTGCTCATGCTGCTGCCTCATCGATGATCGTGTCTGACCATTTTCAACAGCCATGCGACAGCCTGTGTCGCACACAAGTAGGGATGGAATTGTGGAACAGCTACTCCGCCATGAGCTCATCCTTGGCCTTCTCCCTAGCAAGGACAGCGCTCTCGATAGCAATGCCATTCACCAACGAGTAGCCAACCAAGGCGTCCAGGTTGATAAACGCACCATTCAACGTGACCTCAGCGAACTCGAATAGAAATTCCCCCATGTGCACAGCAGGCCCAAGGGCAAAGCAAAACTGTGGTGGGCAGAGAAATCGCTATCGCGACTGAGCATGCTGCCAACAGATGCGATGAACCTCGTCATGATCATGGAGCACGCTGCTAGATTCGGAATGGCGGCGCAGGTAGAAAATCTGGCGCCCCTTCGGGATTACGCGACATCACTGTTGAAAGGAAACCGGCCTAGCCAAGACTGCTCAGGCAAGGTCATCAGCAACACCCGCTTCGTTGTCCTGGAACCAGGTCAGGTGAAGCCAGAGGTACTGGAGGTTGTCCAACAAGCACTTCTGCATGATGGCCTTATCGGCGCATCGGATGGCGGCACTGTACGAACAAGGTTGAATGCGACACAGGCTGTCGCATACCCAACCCATTCTGTCTCCTGTCATCTGACCATGGAGACTCAGCTATGACGACTTACTTTGCCTTCCTGCAACGCAGGACACCCAATGCGGGCCCACGCGCTAACTTTACAATCACGGTACAGGCCGTCAGCTCCGAGATGGCTCGCGTCACGGCAGAAGCCCAATACCCCGGTTACAAGTGCGCAAACGGCCCCGTGCAGGTGCGCTAAAGATGAACAACGCGCATCGCAAGCGCATGCAGCCTAGCGACTATCTGTACCACCTTTTAAACCAAGGTGACGATACCGAAAGCGCTAAGACAGAAACGCACCAGAAAGCTCTCAATCTACGGGAACAATACTCGGTAAGCTTCGATATCGCCTTGATCGCAGAAACACAAGCCGAAGCTCAGCGACTAGCAGACCAAATACTTGAACTGCCCAAGGCTTATTTCCCCGAAAGCATCACCTGTCTCGACAGGCATCGTTTTTCTGCTCACGGACTAGACGAACCTTGGCCTGAACAGCAATTTGATGAGCTTCATTTTTTCTGCTCATCTCCAGACCAGCTACCTCCCGCGAGTCACCTAGATCGACTAGCAGCCATCATCCACGTCCATCATTTAGCCCCATGCATGGCACAAGCATATCCGGGTTATCGCAGCTATCTATGGTGCACTGAGCAAGCTCTGTGTGACTTCTGGGCAAGCATGTACTTAGCAAGAGAGATGCAAAGCATCCCAGGGTTGAACTGGAATAGTTACCCCACATGGCAGCTGCCTGAACACTGCATTGGTCAAGCAGCAACTAGCTGGGGCTCAACACCAAATGCAGCTATAGATTCATTACTAGCGCAGGCTGGGCATACAAGACTCACTACTACGGTCGATGCAATCCTCGTAATAGAAGGCAATTGCGATATGTCGATAAGCGACTATTTCGACCTATTGATCCTGCTAGAGGCCAAAATCAAATGCGATATCGCACCCACTGGATGGGTAGCCCCTGAATACTCAGGTTATGGCCTAAAGCTGCTCACATTCGGCCCACTTAAAGACCAAAGTTGACGCAGTGGAGAACAGTGCATGGATAAACAACAACCTGAGCATTTGCTGCAACTCCTCGCTCAAGGCGCATCACTCAGCAGTAAGAACAGGGCACTGGCGTTTCCCTTGCTGCAGCGGGCTTGCGCCCTGCTCTGGCGTCTTGAGCCTGTTGGCTACCCAATGTCAGCCATAGAATTGGAGCGCAAGCTAAGCGTTCCCCTTGAGGACTGGCTGTCTTCGGCTATCAGGGCCGACTACTCAGGCCCCTTACTGTATTCCAACATCGCCACGCAAACCTGCAATGAGATGCTGCTTGAGCTCGACGTAAGGGAGCTGTGGGAGCAAGTCCAGGCCAGCGTAAACCGGGTCAAGCAAGCGTGCCGCCTTCGGGCTGACGGTGAGACACACTATCGAAACTTCCGGTTGTTTCTGATTGAGCATGGCGTGATCGTGCCCTTCCAGGCCCAAGAATCCTTCGTTTCACTCAATCTTTCTCTAAGCGAGTTCTACGAGCCCATCCCCCCTCACCTGCACCATAACGGGCTTCTGTATCTATGTCCCGAATGCAAATGGCCGATGAATGCTCAGCGGCACCAGGTCAGTTGCGACTCTGCTTGGTGCCAGGACAAAAAGAGTCTTTTTGTTCGTGATGGTTCGAGACTGATCAACCGTGTAGACAACAGCATCCTTCTGGGACACCCCGTCGAGGACCGGCTGATGCTCAAACCGCCATTATGGAAATTCACGCTCCAACCTGGACTGCTTGAGGTTGCGCTCGCAAGCGCGCTCGTGGCGAAAGGTTTGGAGGTGCAGCTGTGGCCTGATGTGGATCGAACGGATCTGCGTATCCGTCTTGGCCACGCTTACCAGGATATTGATGCCAAGGTCTGGATATCGTCCTACGAGCTGGCCAAACACATCGAATCAATCCCTTCGAGCAAGCCTCGCTGGATCGTAATCCCGGATTACCAGATGCAAAACATTCCCCTGCTCCGCCAACGCTGCCCTGCAGGGGTTGCGGTCTTCACGCAGAGCCAGTGCGTAAGGGAGGCACAAAAACATGCAGCCCCTTTCTGACATTAGTACAACGCTTTTTCTCGCCCTGGCTGCGCGATATGTGGGCAGTGAACCCATGCTGGCCGATGCAGCAGCTCTCTGCGCGGGCCGAACACGCGGCTGGAGCACCTGGTGCGCGCTTCAGGACGCTGATCAGCTGCTGATAGCCGAGAGCTTGCGGCTCAGGCCCTCACTTGTAGCCCAACCCAAGCGTTTCCTGATGAGCGCCGAGGCGATTATCAAAGGTGAACGCAGCCCCTTTGAGTTGATCGACGCGAGCAAGCTGAGTGACGAGCTCCACGAACAGGATTGCTATCGCATATCACCGCACCTGAATGCCGACCAGCTCATCAGGGAATACTTCGAGGCACTCAAGTATGGGCGTGCGACACCGGTCTATGCCCAGCTCCCAGAGTCTGGGGACGTAGTCCTCAAGCATATCGCTGGAGATCAGGTCAGGGTTTTCGTTGTACCTGAAAGCGAGCGGAGCGTCCTCGAAGTCGCTGACTGCCACATCCATATCCCCTCATCGCCCGCTGTGCAGGAAATCGAGTGGGAGCTTGGCTCACTACGCGAACTCGCCCAGCAACTCGATGCAACGCCCAATCTCCACAGCCAACACGAAGCCTCCCTGACCAACATTTGGGGATCAGAACCCAAACGCGCAGCAGACTCGGGCAATTTTTACCGCGTGAATGCCCCCACTGGAACCGGCAAAAGCGTTGCCATGGTGATGATGTCGATTGACGCGGCTCGCAGAGGTCACAGAGTCGTGATTGCGGTACCGACGCTAGTCGAACTGGAAAACACCGTACGTATTCTCAGGCAGTCGCTAGCTGTGGCAGCGGCTGATCTGAAGGTTGCACCATTGCACTCAGCGACGCGGGTCTATGAGCGTGCACAGATCCAGTTCGCGCAGAGCAATACTGCGTCCGCGTACGACTATGCCTGCCTGCTGGATGCTTACGCGTCCGACCTCCTCGACGTCGAACCCGGTAAAGAGCCTTGCTTCAACGTTCGGGTATCGACCCAGGAGGAAGGCCGACTTGAGCATTCAAAACGGCTTAACCACTGTCCTTTTCTCTTCAAATGCGGTCGGACCAGAATGTTGTCAGAAGCTCTTGAAGCCGACATCGTGGTGATCAACCATCATGCCCTATTGTCGGGCACTACGCGCATTCCGCTGTCCGACGCCGACCAGTTTCCTGGACCGCGCAGCCTGATCGAGTTGCTGCTCCGGACTGCCCCGGTGTTTCTCGTCGACGAAATCGACGGTCTGCTGAAGTCTGCCATAGACAGCAGTGTCATCGAGCTGAAGCTTGGCAACCAGGGTGACAATAGCCCTCTCTTGCGCCTGTTCAATACCGTTGTTGGCCGGTCAAACATACTTGGGATTGATCGAAGCAGTCTGTACCGGGTGAACTGGGCGCTAACCTATTGCACGCTCAGTGTGAGCCAGCTCATGAACCTTCAGCAGGAAAAATATTTCGAGTGGCCAAAGAAGGAAACAACCTGGTCAGATGCCGACGACACCTTCATTACCGAAAAGCTGGGAATCAATCGCGAGGAGCTGGAACAGCTGTTCAACAACACGAACCGCATACCACCCCACCTGGAAAGGCTAAGTCACCACCTTGCCTGCTGGCGTTCAAACGATGGCGAACACAAGCTTGAAACCCTGGCGGTCAACCTTGGTCATCTCATCAAGGCATTGTCCGACAGTGGTCTGCTTCCTGCACCGCTGAAAGAGCATGACCAGATCCGCCTAAAAGCATCGTTGATCTTGCGTGGCACGCTGCTGGTCATCGAAACACACCTGCGAAACCTCCAGGTTGAGCTTTCTGGCTTCGTCAACGCCGAGGTCCCAAACGCTTATGAGGTTCGAAGGAGCATTGCAGGGCCAGAGCCGTTGAGCCCTACCCCCAACGGCCCCTTGCAGCGGGCCGTGTTTGGCTTCAAGCGGAAAGACAGTAGCGACAATGACTCGACCCTGAACGTCGTCGCCATGCGCGGTGATCCGCACAGCACCCTACTTTCATTTCCGGATGTCAGCGCTCTGGGCTATGCCGGTGTGAAACGGTTGTTCATAGGGTTCTCTGCCACTGCATATTTTCCCGGAGCCAGTGCTTACGACCTTCGAGCCAAAGACTTCATCGACGTTCCGGATGCAGCTGGCCAGATCACCTTCGAGAATGTCAACCAAACGACCGCCATCTCTGGTGCCGCCTTTGCGGAGCGCAAGTTCCTGGTATCGAAATTTGCCAAAGAAATATGGCCCTGGGCGAAAGCCCGTCTCCAGAGTCTGGCAAACGACCCAAAGACCCAAGAGCGCGCTCGCCTGCTCTTGGTCACCAACAGCGACACGGATGCTGAAGTGCTGGCCATGACCCTCGCGAAAATGCAGGGTGGCCCAGGCCAATTGGTAGGCTGGGTGCGAGGACGACAGAGCGAGTACAAGCCATCCTCACTCGAAGCACAGCAAACACTTGTCTACGACGACCTGGCGGAATTCACCAGCGGCCGGCATAAGGACAAGACGTTGCTGGTCAGTGCGCTTGGCCCTATGGCGCGCGGCCACAACATCGTAAACGCCGATGGTCTTTCGGCGATTGGCGCCGTAGTGATCTGCGTCCGTCCACTGCCCTCTTCGGACAGCCCAAACAACAACCTTGCCCATATCTGCTACGAGACGGGGAAAGCGGTTGCCTTCTACAGCAGCCCTGGCTTGCTGATGATGCAGGAGCGAAAGCATTCCAATGCTCTCCTACAAAGTATTCGTACCGCACGCCCGGCGTTTAGCCAGCAACCGGATAACATCCGTCATTACACCATCATGAACATCCTGGTGAGCCTCACTCAACTCATCGGACGGGGGCGTCGAGGAGGTACTCCGGTAACTTGTTACTTCGCTGATGCCGCGTTTCTGAATGGCCTCAAGCCTTGGCACGAGATGCTCAACGAGAGCGTCCATCAACTCAAGAAAGATGGGGATTGGGATCAGTTCGAACGTCACCATGCCGGCGTCGCATCAGCACTTCTGAAATACATCAATGAATCCAGAAAGGACGCGAGATGAAGGCTCTTGAGCTACGCACCAGCCTATTCAAATTTGATGCGACCCAATTGGGGCAAGCCTACCGTGTGGTAATCGGCCCCCAGTATCTCGACGCGTGGCAAGCGCTTCAGGGGCTGGTTAAAAAGCCACATCCGGGCCTGCCTACGACAGGATTGGAGGAGATGCTTGCGGTTCTTTCCCGGGGCCCCGTAAAGGTGGACCTATTCCCCCAAAAAGAGGGCGGTGTCTCGGCGATTATCATGCTCTATCCGCTGTCAGTCGACACTATCAACGAGGTACTCCACCTATGGTCGATGGACGTCCTTAGGATTTGGAACGAGCAACTGGTCGGCATTGAAGGAAAGTTGATCGTCACCGACGTGGTGCCGCTGGATACAAGTCACCTAGTCACGCCTGGAGACATTTCATCGCTCGCGTATACGGTCATTCCTTGGCTGGTGGGGCAAGCCCTCATACAAAAGCCCATGCAGGCGGCGATGCCCATCAAGCTGTACCAGGCAGCTGATTCCAGCTTGCTTGCATGGGATGACCCTATCGTTTCCGAAAATGATGTCCGATATGCCAGTGCACTGCATGCTATCGAACCGACTCTTGTCTTGCTGCACGGTCGGCCGCAGCCCTACATCCAGCTACGTGTGAAACTGACCCAGGTGATGCCCAACCTTGTAGGCAAGAAAAAACATGCCTGGGTCAAAACCGGCGACCTGATCGTCAAAGCGAAGCTCAAAACCAAGAAGACGGTCGAAGGCTGGGAAACTACGTACGAGCACCCTGTCGAGAAGCTGCTGACCTTCATGGGCGTACAGTCGTTTCCTCCAATGGTCGACGGCGACATCCCCGTCGACAGCGACGTGAGACCCATCTACGCCATCCCACCGTCGAATCCAATGATTGCGTCAGGCCCTGGCCCGCTGTTCCTCGACCAAGCCGGCTTTCACCTCCTTACAAGTCTGCCTGGAACGGCTCCGCTTCTGGTCAAGAAGGCGGTGGCTAGCTTACGAGAGGAGAAGGTTGTCACCACGGGAGAGGCCGCCAATCTGAACGCGATGGTACTCGCAGCACACGCTGACGTGATGCTGCGGCTACATGCAGCCAGTACCACCCTGGCCCAGGACAGCAAGTTCTTCGATAAGGTGATGCCTCCTCTCGTGGCACTGACACGCCTGGATGTACCGGACGCGCAGCGAATGCTTGAAGGAAAACATGACAGCAACAGCCTAAACGACTGGCTAATGAACCATGTGGTGCCCGCGAGCAAGCAGGCTTCTGAAAATGGCGCAAAGGTAATGATCGTTGAGACCAGTACGTCCGCTGCCTCTCAGGAAGCAGGGCTAGACCCCAAGCACGTCATTCGGAGGGTACTGGCAAAGCACGGCATCGCGACCCAGTTCATCATGCATATCGACCCTGATGCACAAGCTAAGAGGCGGAAGACCAAAGCGGATGATCGTGATTTCAAAGCTACCAACTCGATCATCGAAGCGATTCGACTAAGCGGGCACCTCCCCGTTCCGACGCCCAAAGTAAAATCGATGCCGGCGAGCACAACGGTGCTGTCGATTTTGCTGGATAGAATTCAGGATAAAGGCCCGGCCATCTATCTGCCGGTTATCACCCGGACGGTGTTGGGCGGGAATAAACCAGAGGTTTTCTGGTTCGAATCTAGCCTAGACTCCAATGGCAAATGGTTCAGCTACGGCGAGGGCTTGGCCGCCATCCACGGGACGGACACTCTGCTCAAGCCTGACCAATTGAAGACATTGGTCACCCAATCCTTGCTGGACTGCAAGATCAATTCGAACGACTCGTTGATCGTTTGCCTCGATGCCAATCTAAGAACCTTCTATGGAGCATTGAAAGATGGCCCCGGGGAGGGTCTTCCTCCCGTCCCATCAGATGCCGCTGTCGTCCGCATTCGAGCCGATCACCAGGTAGCACAGATCAGCGGCAACCACACCTTGTCTCCCAACTCGGCTCACTACATCGGGACGAAGGTGGGAGCTTTTCAATCTTGCGAGAGCGCCTCGGTATTTTATTTCGTGTCACCGTCTAAGCAGTACGGCAGCGTTCGCTCACAGCGCGAGAACACAAGATACGACGTATCAGAACGAGACCTGCGAGATCCATGGCAGCAGTTGGGCGTAACAGAAATCACGATCATAACGCCCGGGGCATTTAGCACTGCGACAGTGATCGCTGAACAGGTCGCCTTGCTGTGCAGGAACCCTTCACTGTGGGACGGCTACCTGCGTCTGCCTGGGCCCATGCACTTGGGCAAACAAGTAGCGGCAGACCATCCAATTTTGGAAATGCGACGCAAGTCTGAAGCGAACCGGTATGGAAATTAGGGAATCTAATGTGTGGAGGCAATGAAGCCGGTCAAATAGTCACCTGTTAGCACTCGGTATTAAGTTGTGCTCCATATGCACTGGATTTTGGTTCATATTGACCAGATGAACCAAAGTCGGCTTTCAACAAAGCAGGCACCACACAAATAAGCTAGATTCAGGCCGTCTCCGCAGGCTGGCTCACTAGAGCCAATGCCAAGGCCTTTGCTCCACCCAAGTCCAAATGCATCGTGGCGTAAGACTGCATGAGTAATGCTGGCGGAAGCACCCAATCCCATTTTTCTTGAGCCATGTTCTGTACGTCCGCCAGAACAGCGGATTCATCAATACCGTCCCACTCGGCGATCTCACGCAGCTTGCTTTCAAGCGACGTCCGATCTCCCTCAACCTCGATGACCAACCCGCTGTTCTCACTGGCTAGTCCGGTGTGCGTCAACAAGATGGCTAG
Source organism: Stutzerimonas kunmingensis (assembly GCF_002929225.1). Taxonomy (GTDB): domain Bacteria; phylum Pseudomonadota; class Gammaproteobacteria; order Pseudomonadales; family Pseudomonadaceae; genus Stutzerimonas. Next base: position 49,577 of record NZ_PISM01000018.1, read on the forward strand.
GGCATCGTTTGTCCAATCGCCTCGCCAGCTGAAAAGGTAAGTCTTACCTCCGCTTTCGGTCATGCTCGAATGTACCAATCCAAGGTCCGAGAAAGCGCTACGTGCCTGAGCTAGTAGCTCTTGTGCCGTAGTATCAAGATAGGGGTAGACGTCCGCCTCCAACAAGACGCTCCTCATCTCTTGCCGAACCCGATCATGTACACGGGCTCCAAGCCCGTCAAAGGACGGGGGAGCACCACCGGGATCGGATCTCACGACAACGACCCTGGCCTCAGTGTCCACGCTCGTTACCCGCCAGCGGCGCCCAGCAAAGATAATTCGCTGATCGACGGTCAATGGCCTGGAGACGGGCAATGCGCCAAGTAGTTTGCCATCGCATACCAGGCGGAACTCTTCATTACTGACAAATGCACTGTAGAAGTCGTAGTGGTTGATCAGGCGTTCCCCCACTACGCCGGGCAGCAGGAGCCCCGATGTTTCCTGGGTTATCAAATCGCGCTCACCGAGGGCACGAAGCAAACTGAGGAAGCTGCCCTGCTCCACCCCAGTGAACGGACCACTGCGTATCAAGGTGCTCCACAGCTCTGCAGCTGTAGCTCCTCCCCGCTGGGCTATCACCGAGAGGCACTGCTGTACCAGCGTCGATAAATGAAGGCCATGAACACGAGGAGGCTCGAACCAGCCCTGCATCAACAACCGGATCATCGCGATGCTTTGCAGCAAACCCTGGCGAAGTCGATCTGACAGGGGCGAGCCATCGTCTAGCTGACGCTCCTTGCAGTAACTTCGGAGAATGGCTGCCTCTCCCGGACGGCGTCCGGATCGCCCCAAGCGTTGACGCAAGCTAGCTACCGATGGCGGAGCCCCGATCTGCACTACCGTCTTGATGCTGCCGATATCGACCCCAAGCTCCAGCGTGGTAGTGCAGACTGCGGTGGCAGGCCGGTCACCGTCTTTCAGCGCTTTCTCAGTTTCCTCTCGAATGTCCTTCGCCAAACTGCCGTGATGCGGCCAGAACTCGTTCGGTACACCATCCTGCTCGCAACGGCGCCGCAGATTGTCAGCGAACCACTCAACCTGAGTTCGACTGTTGGGGAAGATCAGGTTATTGCTGCCGCGTAGCACCTGAAAGAGATGCTCTGCGATGGCATGGTCCGGAGAAAAAACATCGTCACCTTCAGGCTGTACCGGGAGCGCCTTCTTGGACTCCACATACCCTCTGATCTGAACCTTAAGTATCTGGCCACTACCCTTGGATTCGATCACCGACACATGATGAGGGGCATTGGGACGCAAGAAGGCAGCAGCCAACGTCATGTCGCCCAACGTGGCGGAAAGACCAACCCTGGGCAGGGGGCGATCAATGATTGTTTCAACACGATGCATGAGTGACTGCAGCTGCTTGCCTCGCTCACTGCCGATAAAGGCATGGAGCTCATCCACCACCAGGTACCGCAGGTTGGCAAACAATCCCGCCAGGCTGGTTCCCTTGTTCACGAACAGAGCTTCGAGCGACTCCGGCGTGATCAGCAGAATGCCTTCCGGGGACTTGAGGAAGCGATGCTTGCGGCTCGCTGAGATATCCCCATGCCAAGCAATGACAGGAAGCTCAAGCTCATCGCAAAGCCTCGCCAAACGATCCCACTGGTCATTGATGAGAGCCTTCAGCGGGCTGATGTAAAGCACCGCCCCAGGCTTTTCCGTGTCCTGCAGGAGATTGGTAAGGATGGGCAGAAACGCGGCTTCGGTTTTGCCTGCAGCTGTAGCCGCCGCGATGATGACATCCTGGTCGGCCCCCAAGAGCGCAGGGATAGCACGCTCCTGGGCATCGCGTAGGGAGGTCCAGCCCTCGGCCCATATCCAGCGCTGGATTCGCGGTTCAAGGAGATCGAAGCCAACCGATTCAGAGCTGGAAGGTGGCAAGCTCATCGTCCGCATCCACTTGGGTATCGGCCTCACCGCCTCGATCCGGTGCAATCTCCACGGCACCCAACAGCGTCCGCCAATCAGCGTCAGGATTCTGCTCCAACACCGCTAGCAGGCTGATGAATGCGGTAATGGTCGTCCGCGGGGTACGGAAGTAGGCCTCACCCATCCGCTGGTTGCAGTGGGCCATAAACAGCGGCAATGCTTCGTCGGGTAGCAGATAGCGCTCGCTCACGCCTGCCGCGTATACATGACGCAGTTTCTGCAGCAGCACGTAGAAATCCTCAGGCGTCAGACTAGTGAGGCGTATGACAGGGCCGGACAGATCTACCAGCCCGGACTTGGCGAAGTTATTTTCAGCCAGACGCGACTGCAGCGCCGGATAGCTGTAGAGGCCGCGGCGAGTATCCATGAGAAATTCGGGTGTACCGCCCAACACAAAACCAAGCCCCTCAGCAGAGCCCTGCAGGGAGTCATTGAGGATACGAAGAATCTGCTCGTAGTTAGCGTTACGAGCTTGGGTGTTGGAAAGTTTGTACAGGTTCACCAGCTCATCGAGACATACCATCAACCCGCTAAAGCCGGCCAACCGAACGAATCGCGCAAGCAGCTTGAGCTGATCGTAGACCGAAGCATCGTCGACGATGGTTCGCACCCCCAGTGCGGTGCGGGCATCTGTCTTGGTAGTGAACTCGCCACGCAACCAGCGGATAGCATCAGCCTTGAGCTGCTCGTTACCCTCTTCGAAGCCTTTGCAATAGGCCGCGATTACATCAGCAAAGTCATAGCCGTTGACCATCTCTGCCAGTTGGTCGAGATGCTCGCGAATCACGGCCTCACTGTCTTTGCCGGACGCTTTGGCTTCCGTTTTGGCCTGCGCCACGAATTTCTCGACTATTCCTTGCAGAGCGCCGCCATCAGGCTTAGTTCGGGTGGACATATTCTTGGCCAATTCGGCATACAGCGAGCGAGCCTGGCCACCAGTAGCATGGAGACGACGATCCGGGTTCAGATCGGCATGCATGGTGACGAGCTTGCGCTCCATCGCGATAGAGCGAACCAGGTTGAGGAAGAATGTCTTGCCTGCACCATACTCACCGATCACTACGCGGAACGCGGAACCGCTTTCCGCGAGGCGCTCCACATCACGGATGAGTGCTTCCAGCTCCCCGACACGCCCCACTTGAATCAGGTGCTGGCCTGCACGGGGGACGACGCCGGCGCGCAGGGACTGGATGACCGCATCGCGGTCCTTGGCTCTGATGCTGCTCATAGCGGTAGTTTGTCCATAATGTCAGGGTTAACTTCGAAGGGGTCTTCCCCTTCGGTGACTGGCATATCGAAATGCTCAAATGCCATGTCGTTGATCTGCTCCAATGCTCCGTCGAGCATGAGTTCCATATCGCTTGCTACGGCCCCCAACTCGTCACGAGACCACTCGGTACGGGATACGAGTACACGCAGGAAGGCTGAGTGATCGGCGTCTAAGCCACAAACGGAGGAAGTATCCTCAACAGTCTCTTCCACAACTACGTCATCTGGCTCAGCAGTCTTGTCGTCAACGAAAACCTGAGCCAGCAGCGCAGATACCTGTTCCGTTTCACGCTGCAACTGAGCGATGCGCTCTTTGTCCAGAGCAAATTCGCCAACAGGCTTGGACGGAGTTGCTCCGGGAATGGAAGGCGTTGTCTGCGATGAGCCTACGGCGCTGCCACTGGCGGCCACATGAAGGTCGCTGTAGAGCGATTGCGGATCCAGCTGCAGGGTCTTGTAGACGCGCTCCAGCAACTTCACCTCTGCGGGGCTAACCTCGCCGTCGACCTGCGCCAAGTGAGCGAGAAAAGCCGCCACAACCCTCTTCGCCGGCTCGGCCAGGGGTTCCAGTTTCTTCTTCAGGCTTTGCAGGGTTGGTGGCTGGTTAAGCTGCAGACGCAGGTGGGCCTTCAGGCGTTTCCGATGAGCACCGCTCAGGTGACACCAGGAGTCGATATGCTGGGATAGCAGCATAATTTCCTGCGGCGACGTGTCACCATCGGCCGCCGCCACAGCACAAGCAAGGTCCAACGTAACAGAGGCGGCGCTATACGCCGGCGAAGAACGCAGATCACCATCTTCAGCCTGGGTCGCAAAGAGCGCCACATTGTCCTCTGCCTTGGGTGTTCGGCTGCCTGTCAGCACATCCGGCTCGATACCGATGTGTAAAGACTCCAGAGCGCGGGCGAGCGTCAGAACCTTGTCTCGCGACAGGCTACCTGCACTCTGCAGTCGCCCTGCCAGCTCACCGAAGCTCATGACCACCATGCCATCGCCGATGCGTTGCTTTAGCTCGGCGAGCGCTGTTCGAGCTGCTGGCGGCCACAGGTTTACGGGCAGCTGTAACAGCCCTTCTAGTGCATCAGGAGTGCCGGGGTTGCGGCCGAGATAACGACTGTAGGGCTCCAACTGCACTGTGCATTCGTCAACCAACTGCTGCAGCTTCTTCCGAGCTGCGCTAGTCGCAGTGACATCAGGGATACCGGATAGGCCATCCAGCTCTTGGGGTGGTAGACCCGCAGAAGCGGTGTTGTATTGGAGTCTCAGACGGGTCTTGTTCTGAGGGAGCACCATACCGGCGCCATAACGTTCCTCGTAGCGCATGCAGAACAACTGGGCGAACGCTTCTTTACAGCGGGTTACGGGTGTCCGCTTCCCGATGCTGTGATCAGACAGCACCCAGGCCAACGCCCAGTCAGCCGGCATTGGTTGCTTGTCAGCCGCCAACTGACCCAGGCCAATACGCAGCTCTACAGGCATTTCGTAGCCGTAAGGTAACGGTGCCGGCGGCGCCTTTTGATAGCGCCTGGCGAGTATTTGGCCTTGGCGGAGGAAGTCTACGAAGCGACTGGCGTAGTTATTGAAGGAGTTATTCTTGCCATAGATCGAGAGCAACCGCTCCACCTCGGCAATTATGATAGGTATGTCGGCCGCCGCAGCCTGATCCGTCTTGGCGTCGACAAAAACCCTACGCTCAAGACCGTAGAAGAATAAGAACACGTAGCCGATGTTGGCATGCGGAGCCTTTCGACCACTGGATAGCCATTGCAAATATGCGCGGCGGGCCTCAGGAGAGATGCTGTCGTAACTGGGCCAGTAAGGGGTGAGACGCTCAGATATATCGACGATGCCCCGTGCGACCTTCAGTTTCGGGTTGATCAGTGACGGTTCCGAAGGTCCATTGCGCCTGTTTTTATCTTCGCCGACGTAGATCAGACCAATAGTGATATTTTCGCCCGCCACTTCGATGGTTTCGCCAGCAGAAAGCCACCGCACGTTGGCACTATTCAGGTTCGCCGGCGCGCTCGGAATTCGGTGGGAAGACCGCTCAGTGGCCTCCAAAGTTACGGTAAAAAAGCCAGAGTCGTCTCGCTTTGCCGAAACCTGCCGGGGCGACGCCGAGACTTGCGCAGGAGCAGAGGGCTCATTTAGTGGCGAGACCTCATCCAATGAAAACGTCAGGCCGGTGCTTATGCCGAGGTCCGAGGAACTTGAACGAGTTCCCCCTTGAGGTGGCCGCATAGTTGTTGCCGAAGACATGACTGACGGTTTGCTGAAGGCCTTTATTACTAGCCACCCGCCTATGCCGACAATGAGTGCTCCGCCCAAGAAAACCCAAACACCCTTGGGAACGGAAGCTAGCCCCCCAATCACTAGGGCACACAGAACCATCGCTCCAGATACGCCAGACTTGCTGCTGCGCTTACGCTTCCCTGCCATCGCTTCGACTCCCTATACAAGCATGCTGGCCATTTAGCAGTATCGGCAATTCGGGTGCATCAGCCAATACCTCACGCCAAGCTACATGTTGAATCTCTTTATGATGTTATCCAAATGTGTTCCGTATGCACTGGTGAGATGGCGGCTCGATGCGAGCCGGGCGGCCACGGGGTAGAATTGATGAGCAGGCACAGCGCCGTCCGCCCTACTACGTCGGTTGCCTCGCGCTGAGCAGTAACTGCGCTAACCGTGCCAGATTACGCGCATCGTCGATGGCCCTGTGATGCTCACCCTCCCAGGAAAGGCCTATGTTTTCCACTGCACACTTCAGCCCTAGCGCACGGCAAGCGAAAATCTTCCAAAAGCACTTCTTTAGATTGATATGACGCGCCGGATCCAGCAATACATCTACCCCTGCTCTGAAAGCGTCCTCCTTCAGCTGGTTTCGGTCGTAATCGCCCCAAGAGCACCAGCGCCAGCCTTCTGTATTTCGCGGCGTCAGCCAGTCACCAAGCTGATCTTGTACCTCCGCGAAACGCTTTGCAGTATCGACGTCAGATTGAGATATGCCGGTCAGCCCCGTGCAAAACTCAGTTAGCGTGGGGCGAAGTAGCGGTCGGACAAACTGTCCGAAATGATCGACAATCCTGTACTCCAACTGAACATCCAACAGCGCGATGCCAATTTCGATCGTCTCCATCTCGTCGCGCTGGACCTTCAATACGTGAGCGTTCCGGGCCGCCTCGTTTAGGCCGGCAGGGTATTCATCGCAAGTCGCTTCCAGATCCACGCAAAGTAACCAGCGACTTTCTCCAAGTTGTTGACGAAGCGCATCAAGCTGCCCCCAACGCTTTACCTGCATGACACCCCGCCCTTCTTTTCCTCAGAGGATATAAACTTACGAGCATCAGCACGGACCGTGGGCTCAGTTTTATAGTAGTGACACGAGAAACGGATCACTGAATCGTTACCGGGGTTGCGTGTATGCCTTTTGCCCTCTGTGCCAACAGCCAATCCAGTGACAGGCGCCCGTCTTCTTTGAAAGTCACAATAACGTACAAGCTGCCCGTGGCGGTAAACAGCGCCCAAAAACCGCCTTGCTCATGAGCTTTCAGTACATCTGAGGTCCGAACCCGGTGACCGTCCTGGAACCTTCCATACACATCCGCCCGCACGTGACGATGAACCACGCCGATACAACAGCCTGCGATTAAATAAGCGTCCGTGAGATACGCCGTAACTTCCCTACCAAAACACATATCCATTGCTCGCGACAACGCGTCAGATACATCACGTGTTTGGTCGATACTTCGTTTAGTTGAACTCATCACGTCAGCACCCAAATTCGGATCAAAACTCGTTGCCCCCCACTAACGGCTAGCTGTCCAACCAATAATCGTCTCGAGCAATACGCCCAAACTTGTAGTCTTCATGCTGCGGGGCGTCGCCAAACAAATGATGTATGCGTCGCTCCTGTCGCAGGTACGCCAAGGTCATGAAGAAGCAGGTTTCACACATCCGTACGCGATAACGCTCACCGTCATGTCGCGCGCCGTATCCCCAGTGCGCTTGCAGCACACCGAACTGTTCGCCGTACCCAGGCACTCGCATGGAGGTACCACAGACGTCGCAAGGCACATCGGGGTGTCGGTTGTCTGGTACGTCCATGCCCGCCAATATCTGACGACGCATCAAAAAATCTTCAACACAGTAGTGAACTCGGCGCTTTTGCGAGCCCCTGGGCCAGCAAGCACATATCGCGTATTGCGCGTTCTGAAAATGCACCCATCGGCAAACTCAATCAGTTGTGTTGTACGCACCCAGTCACCCTCTTGGAAACGGTTGGCACTGTCGTACAACACGCGGCCGGCATACACCATCGCGGGCTGTTGCCCGGCCGCCTGTAACGTTTCTCGTATCGCGTCAGGCACGATGAGATCGATCCAGATCCAGTCACGCACAACACAGAAAGGCACCTCGTCAAGCAACGCAGCCGCTGAACCACGCGCGCACGCCTCTGCTAACGACATCTCGATACCAGGCATTACCTCACCCGGGGCGTATAACAAATGAGATACTTTCTTTAAATCGTCCATACCATCTCTCTATCTGAGCCATAGATGTCTAGAGGCAGAATCTGGGCAAAACGTCCCTACCTTGACAAACCTACCAAGTATGAAAAGCTTGTTTCCCAATGAGCGTCAGTTCTGACTATTAATATATGGCCTGAGTCTAAAAGGCGAGCAGCGCAACCCCATCAACCTCCATTATTAAACTAAGTACCTTATTCATCGATGCAAGCCTATGGCATCGCCCCACTACGCTCAGTATTGGACAAAAAACAGCAACCTGAAACCAATGCAATAAAATAATCCAGCTCCAACCACTGCTCGTCAAGCACTTTTAGAAAAGAAAAAGCCAACCACTGACCATCGGTATTTGTAATACGTATATATTGACAAGGATTGCCAGAACTCACGCACCAGAAGAGCAAGAAAGATAATCCTTATCGGACTTACCCTAGGCGCGGCCAATGACTATTTGAGATCAAGACATATCTCCACGGACGATGCGAGGCTGATCCAACCGGCTCGGAGTCGTCTTTTCGAATTTTGAAATTTCGCACCGTTGGTAATCACCACAAGCGAGGCGCGTCTGTGACGCGGAAGGGTACCGCGACTCCTCGCGACTGCTTAAATTGCAAACGAAAGCGGATGACCTGAGTAATTTGTAGCGAGGGGCAGGTTCGAGAAAGTCTGCGTACGCTGAGATCTGCTCACTAACATCTAGCTGCCTATCTAGTGCACGCACGAAGCGCGTCACGCGTCGAGCTGTACGGCGGGGCCACAAAATGATGGAAATTATGGCTCAGCAATAATTATGGCTGAGCCATAATTCCATATAACCGCAGCGTCACGGAAAAACCGCAATTATTTACAGCCTGCAATTGACCATGACAGCTGCCCCTCCAACGAGGGGATAGACTAAGTAGGTTAGCTAACTCGGGGCTGTGGAGATGATCGAGGATCGCGCCAATGAGCTGTTCATCAGCGCCGCTAGCATCTGGGAAATCGGCCAAAACGCGATGGGCAAAGCCAGCTTTCAGTTCGATACAGGAGTACTAAGAAGGTCTCTTCTGGACGGCGACTACAAGGAGCTGTCCATGACCAGCCGACACGCCATTACGGCTGCGGCCTCGCCTCTCCTTCACAGCGCCCATTTGATCGGATGCTCATCGGACAAGCCGCTTCGGAAGGCTTCATCCTAGTAACCAATAATCATGCTATAGCGAAGTATTCGGGGCCAATCAAGCACGTCGGTTGAATGCGCCAGCCTTCGATACCCTGTCGTAACGGGATGTCTAATGACCATACAAGCCGTCTGCCTGCCTGAAAAGTGTCCGGATGGCCGTGGAATCGGTGTCCGGATGCTCGTGGAATGAGTGTCCGGGTCAGCGTGGAATCACTGTCCGGATGTGCGTGGAATGGGTGTCCGAGTCAGCGTGGAATCCGCAATCAAACGCTCCGGCTACGGGCGCGAGCTAATCGGCTTGGGCATCAAGGAATTCGTCAATCACAAGCTGATTAGCGTCATCGATATTGACGCGCCGTTCTAACTTCATCTGCACATCAACGCAAACATCAATACCTGATGCAGCCAGCCTCCATGATGAAAAGCTCAAGGGAGCTGGCTGCATAGGCAACCCTGGCGCGAAGCACGGCGCGTTCCCAGCTGATCCAGAAGTGAGCTGCAAGGGCGTGGAATATGCACACGTGCCGGAACCAATAGCGTTATATTGACATATATGAATATTGCGAATAGCCTGGACTCGTAACCCGCGCTAGAAACCTCAGGAGGCACCCCCCATGAAAGATTCCAGCGATACCCATCCGAATCACCTTCCCGACAGCAGCTACGGCCTGTTTATTGACAACCAGTGGGTTTCGGACGAATACGGTGAAACCCTCGACATTATCAACCCCGCCAACGGAAAAATTCTCACCAACATCCCAAACGCCACAGCTGCCGACGTCGACCGCGCGGTGCAGGCCGCACAGCGCGCCTTCATGACCTGGCGTACCACCTCACCTGCGGAACGCGCCAATGCGTTGTTGAAGATCGCCGACCTGCTGGAAGCCGATGCCGATCGGTTCGCCGTTCTGGAAACCCTTGATGTAGGTAAACCCATTCGTGAAAGTCGCTCCGTCGACATCCCGCTGGCAATTGATCACTTCCGCTACTTCGCCGGCGTAATCCGCAGCCAATCGGATGAGGCGGTCATGCTGGATGAGCAAACACTCAGCATCGCTCTCAGTGAACCCCTCGGAGTTGTGGGCCAAGTGATTCCGTGGAACTTCCCGCTGCTTATGGCCGCCTGGAAGATCGCTCCGGCCATCGCAGCGGGTAACACCGTAGTCATCAAACCTTCCGAGCTGACCCCGGTAACCATCCTCGAACTGGCGAAGATCTTCGCTAAGGTACTTCCAGCCGGCGTGGTCAACATCGTCACAGGCTTAGGCACCACAGTTGGGCAGGCGTTACTGGATCATCCGGACCTGCGCAAGCTTGCCTTTACCGGCTCGACGCGTGTCGGCGAACTCGTCGCCAATGCGGCAGCGAAGAAAATCATTCCCGCCACCCTTGAACTGGGCGGCAAGTCGGCCAACATCGTTTTCCCCGATGCGAACTGGGACAAGGCCGTGGAAGGCGCAGTCCTCGCCATCCTGTGGAACCAAGGCCAAGTCTGCGAATCCGGCGCACGGCTGTTCGTTCACGAATCCATCTACGAACGATTCCTAGCTGAGCTCAAGCATAAGTTCGAAGCTGTGCGTGTGGGTGACCCACTGAACCCGGACACCATGATGGGTGCACAGGTCAGCAAGTCCCAGATGGAACGGATCCTCGGCTACGTCGATATCGCTAAACAGGAAGGCGCTGAGGTACTGATCGGCGGCGGTCGTCTCACAGGTGCCAATTACGATGCCGGCTTCTTCATCCAGCCAACGATTCTGGTCGGTGTTCGCAACGATATGCGCGTCGCCTACGAGGAAATTTTCGGCCCTGTTCTGTGCGTCATTCCTTTCAAGGATGAAGCGGAGGTCATCGCCATGGCCAACGACTCCGAGTACGGCCTAGCCGGTGCAGTCTGGACCCAAGACATCAACCGGGCGTTACGTGTGGCACGCGCGGTGGAAACCGGACGTATGTGGGTAAATACCTACCATGAGATCCCTGCCCATGCCCCCTTTGGTGGCTATAAGAAATCTGGCCTAGGACGGGAAACTCACAAGTCAATGCTGGAAGCCTACAGCCAGAAGAAGAACATCTACGTCAGCCTCAACGAAGCACCGCTCGGGCTCTTCTGACCTCCTTGAACCATGTTTTTTTGACTTATAACATCGAATATTTTAGATATGCAGGTAAGCAAAATGACACACTCAGAACTTTTTAAAACCACTCAGCTGGGCCCATACACCCTCAAGAACCGTATCGTTCTGCCGCCACTGACGCGTTCACGCAGCTCCCAACCCGGCAATATTGCGAACGACCTAATGGCCACATATTACCGTCAGCGCAGCGGTGCTGGCTTCATGGTGACCGAGGGCACACAGATCGAACCCCGAGGACAGGGTTATGCCTGGACACCTGGCATTCATAGCCCGGAACAGATACAAGGCTGGCGTAAGGTCACCGACGCTGTTCACGCCGAAGGGGGGGTGATCTTTGCTCAACTTTGGCATGTGGGCCGCGTGTCGCACACGTCGCTGCAACCCGGTGGTGAAGCGCCCGTCGCGCCATCAGCCATCCGCGCGGACAACGTCAAGGTGTTCATCGAAACTGGCCCCGGCACGGGTACACTGGCCGACCCTTCGACCCCACGAGCCCTGTCCACCAAGGAGGTAAAGGAACTGGTTGAGCTCTACGCCCAAGCAGCCCGAAATGCTTTGGACGCAGGTTTTGACGGGGTGGAGCTTCACTGCGCGAATGGGTACCTGGTAAACCAGTTCATTTCGGCGCATACCAACCAGCGTGATGATGAATATGGCGGTTCGCTGCAGAACCGTCTTCGCTTCCTGCGCGAAATCACCCTCGCCGTTGCTGGTGTCGTCGGCAAGGAGCGCGTTGGCGTTCGCTTCGCCCCGCTGTTCGCGACCACAGACGAAGACCGCGTCTACCTTGGCCTGGTCGAAGAAGATCCTCACCAAACCTACATCGAGGCAGTGAAGATCCTCGAGGAAGTAGGCATTGCCTACCTGTCGCTCGCCGAAGCCGATTGGGAAAACGCACCCGAGCTGCCTGAGACGTTCCGGGAAGCTGTTCGTAAGACCTTCAGCGGCAAGATTATCTATGCCGGCAAGTACACCGCTGAACGAGGAAATCGCGTGATAAAAGCTGGCTGGGGCGACCTGATCGCTTTTGGCCGCCCCTTCATTGCGAACCCCGACCTGCCCGCTCGTATCGCCAACAACTGGCCGCTTAACCCAGTTGATCCAAGCAGCATGTACGGCGGTACCGATAAGGGCTACACCGACTACCCGACTTACAAATCCTAAACGCTCAGAGCCACGCCCCATAACTCAGGGGCGTGGCTTTGCGTTTGCTGACCGAGGAAGTTAAGCATGTACCAACCGAGCACGATCCCCTACCAAGAGCATAGGGGATTCAAACGAACCTTCAGGCAGGGTCATCTAAGCCTTGGGCTGTTCTTTCCCCTGGAGGCTTTCGAAGGTGATACACCGAGCATGTTAGATCAGGTCGCGCTGGCCAAACGTGCAGAGGCACTTGGTTTTTCGGCGCTCTGGTTTCGCGACGTGCCGCTCAGGGACCCAAGCTTCGGCGATGTCGGCCAGGTTTTCGACCCTTGGGTGTATCTGGGCTACATGGCAGCCCATACAACAAAAATCGCACTAGGCACCGCCTCCATCGCCCTTACTTTGCGTAATCCCTTGCACACGGCAAAGGCCGCAGCGAGCATTGATCAGTTGAGCGGAGGTCGCTTGCTCCTGGGAGTAGCCTCTGGCGATCGTCCCGTGGAGTTTCCCGCATTCAGCGTTGATCCAGAACAGCGTGGCGAGACCTTTCAAGAAAACCTCAATGTGATACGCCAAGCCCATCGAACACACTTCGAGCCCATTCGCTGGAGTCACGGCGAGTTACTGGGGGCCGATCTCGTTCCCAAACCTACGACTCGGGAAATACCGCTATTCGTAACCGGACACAGCCGCCAGCCGCTCGATTGGATCGCGCGTGAAAGCCATGGATGGATCAACTATCCACGTCCGCCAAAAATGCAGCAACTCATCGTGGAAGATTGGCGACAGGAAACGGCTAAACAATGTGGCACTATCTACAAGCCGTTCTTGCAATCGCTGTATATCGACCTGGACGAACACCCATCCACGCCGCCCTCGCCTATCCATCTAGGATTCCGACTGGGACGTAACCACCTGCGGGCCTTGCTGGATACACTTCAGGAAATCGGTGTAGATCACGTCATCCTGAACCTCAAGTATGGTAAACGCCCCGCAGCAGAGGTTATCGAGGAACTTGGCAAACATATCGTCCCGCAATTCGGCGCACAGGTGCCCGATAGTCCTACCTGACAGGACAATAGGATTCCAGTCCAAACCAGCCCGTCATTGCGACGGGCTGGCGCGCAGAGATCATGGCGAAGCCTTCCAATTTGATGCGCGAATCAGGAAGATATCTAGATATCGAAAAAAACAGGTCTCAAAAAATTCATGATTATTGACGTCAACGAAGCCCTGAAAGCATTGGCGAACCCGACGCGCCTTGCCATCCTCAATTGGCTCAAGGATCCCAGGACAGTCTTTCCCGAGCAGGAAGTCGACCCAGAAACGGTAGGCGTGTGCGTCAGTATCATCCAAGAGCGCACGGGCCTCTCGCAGTCAACGACATCGCTTTATCTCGCAGCTCTACAGCGCGCGCAATTGGTGACATCGCAGCGGATCGGCCCCTGGACCTACTACAAACGCCACGATGAGAATATCGATGCCTTCTTCAAGGCGCTGCAAGAAAGAATCTAGGGCTGCACACCCTTGTATTTCTGACTGATTTCAGTCTTTGCCGATGTCAAAAACAGCAATGTGACCAAATAACGATCAGATCATCCGAAGCTTCGAGTGATCGAACAGCATTACCAGTGATGCGGTGCGCGGAAAAAACGCTCCTATAGCAAAACTGCCACTTGACAACGCTGAAACCAGGGGCTGTACACGCAAAAGACAGCACACTCCAGAGAGGGACGCGAAGCCCTTCAAGTGCTCTTCTACGGCCAACCTTCTTTAGGGGGCAGCCGCCACGGCGTCGACATCCCACGCCAGCCCCTGGCGCGTTGGGTGATCCAAAGTGGCGAGCAACTGCAACCGTTGCTCAACCTGATGCGCGACAAGCTGCTGGACTACCCCGTGTTGCACTGCGACGAAACGCGCTTGCAGGTGCTGCATGAACCGGGACGCGACCCCTCGGCACAATCCTGGATGTGGGTGCAAAGCGGTGGGCCGCCGGACAAGCCGGTGATCCTTTTCGACTACACAGCCAGCCGCGCGCAGGAGGTGCCGCTACGCCTGCTCGATGGCTACCGCGGCTACCTGATGACCGACGACTACGCCGGTTACAACGCCGTGGCTGCACGCGACGGCATCGAACGCCTGGGCTGCTGGGCGCATGCGCGACGCAAGTTCGTCGAAGCCCAAAAGGTGCAGCCCAAGGGCAAGACTGGGCGTGCCGACGTGGCGCTGAGCCTGATCAACAAGCTCTACGGCATCGAGCGTGACCTGAAGGACGCTGACCATTCCATTCCAGCGGGTTCCCCATTGACGCTGGAGCCGCATCCCATTTCCCGCTATACCGAAGCGGTTAAAGGCCAAAGGGCCGAAACGGCAAGGGAATGGGGGTGCAAGGGGAAAGGCCCTACCTCGAAAAGGCGAAAAGGCATCCCGGCCGCCCCCCCAGAGGACACCCACATGCTCTCCCTGTTCCAGCGAAAACGGCCTCCGGTCACTGCACCATCACCAGCGCCCGCCACCGACCTCCCCAAAGGGCTGCTACGGCCCGAATCGGCCGCATCGCTGCTGGCGACACCGCGCCGACAGAAGCTGCTGGAACACATCTGGCAGCGCACGTCGCTGTCGCGCCGGCAGTTCGCCACGCTGTACCGCACGCCGCTGGAGCGCTACGCCGAGCTGGTCCAGCAATTCCCCGCTTCCGAGAGCCATCATCACGCTTACCCCGGCGGCATGCTGGATTGCATTCTGCTCAAGACGAATGCGGATGAACTTTCAAAACCGCTCTGACCTCACCCATCTTCAACGCGTCGGATGAAGTGTCACCCGCACGCCTCCTTTTTTACCTTGATGAGAGGACTGAGTGACCACCATGAGTAATCAACTGGCAGGCAAAAAAGTACTATTCATCACCTCGAATACGGGTATCGAGCGCGATGAGCTGGTGAAACCGCTTGAAACGCTTAAGGCGCATGGCGCCCTGGTCGCCCATGGCTCAAGTGACGGCGGCACTACCCAGACGTTCGTTCAGGACACTGAGAAAGATCGCACTGTCGAGTCTCAGGTTGCGCTGGCTGGGCTCGACGCTTCGGACTTTGATGCGCTTGTGATTCCAGGCGGAACGGTCAACGCCGACACGCTTCGACTGGATGAAAATGCCCAGCGCCTGGCCAAGGAGTTCGCCGAATCAGGCAAAGTAATCGCTGCGATTTGCCATGGGCCGTGGTTGCTAATCAACGCTGGGGTCATAGCTGGCAAGACCCTCACGTCTTACCCCAGCGTCAGGCTCGATCTGGAAAATGCCGGTGCTGCTGGTTGGATAGATGTTGAAGTAAAGCAATGCCAAGCCAATGGATGGACTTTGATCACTTCGCGTAACCCCAACGACATCCCCGTGTTCAACGACGCTATCGTAGCGGCGTTGAAGTAGGGAGGCGCTGATAAGCCATACTCCAGCCGCGAGTCACAGGCCGGGTTCTGCCCGAAGCCTGGGCTCAAGGCATTTGGCACATGCTGTCAGTCGTCAGAGGCTTTTTTCGGCCCAGAGTGTGTAAAAACGCACCGGCAAAGCCTTGCTATGTCCGAGAATCTCAGCGCAAGGGACGCCCATGAAACGGTTTATCCAGGGTGAACACCGAGGTCAAAGCACCTTACTTCCCGAAAGCCTCGACGACTACGTCAGTGATACCATCCGGTACGTGTGGTCGATGTCTTCGTCGACGAGCTCGACCTAGGCACGCTAGGTTTTGATGGCGTCATTCCAGCTGAAACCGGAAGACCGGCTTACCACCCTGCGATCCTGCTGAAGATCTATATCTACGGCTATCTAAACCGCATTCAATCGAGCCGGCGTCTTGAGCGAGAAGCTCAGCGCAACGTCGAACTCATGTCGTTAACCGGGCGATTGATGCCCGACTTCAAGACCATCGCCAACTTCCGAAAAGACAACAGCAAAGCCATTCGCGGCGCCTGCCGCCAGTTCGTTTTGCTCTGCCAGCAGCTGGGACTTTTTAGCGAAAACCTAGTTGCCATCGACGGCAGTAAATTCAAGGCGGTGAACAACCGCGACCGGAATTTCACCAGCGCCGAACTGAAGCGGCGCATGGAAGAAATAGAGACGAGCATCAGCCGTTACTTGGCATCGCTCGATGCGGCTGATCGACAGAATCCTAGCGCCTCCGCGCCAGACACTGCCAGCCTGGAAGACAAAATCGCCAAGCTCAAAGCGCAGATGAAAGAGCTTCAGGGGATCGAAACTCAGCTCAACGATTCCCCTGACAAACAGGTTTCGCTGACCGACCCAGATGCCCGTTCGATGATGACGCGCGGCAGCGGAGTTCAAAGTGCCAGAGTTGCGCGCTGAAAACCCAGTGCACGCTAAGCACAAATCGTCGCGTAAGGCGCTGGGAAAATGAGGCTGTGCTGGAGGAAATGCAGCGCCGGTTAAACCAAGCACCAGAGATGATGAAGGTTCGAAAACGGACTGTTGAGCATCCCTTCGGGACGCTCAAGCAGTGGATGGGCGCAACGCACTTCCTGACCCGAAAGCTGAACGGGGTGAGTGCAGAAATGAGCTTGAATGTGCTTGCCTATAATTTGAAGCGGGTGATGAAAATCATGGGTACCGAAGGCTTATTGAAGGCGATGACGGCGTAAAAGCCCCGGTTTTTACTGTCCCAAGAGGTACCACAGTGCTTTATAAGCGCTCTGACGCGCCACCGGCGCTGATCGTGGCAAATGCTCGGGAAATCACTACGCCCAGGCGCAGTGGGCTGGGGCATACAAGATGTGAAAGTGTTTTTACACACTCTGGGCCAAAAGCGGACGATTGCTGGCAGGTATTCAAGCTATGTCCCCAGGCCCTGGGGAAATAGCTTGGGGTTTGAGAAAGCCTGCTTAAGGTGGTCGTACACCAATCGCACCCGCTTCGATACAGGACCCTGCTGCGGGCGGTATATGAACAGATCCCATGGCGCTGGAGCGAGATCAGCCAAAACAGCAACCAGCTTTCCTGACCGCAGATGAGGCTCAGCCAGATAGGCAGGAATTTGGCCAAAACACATGCCTGCCAGGGTGGCTTCCAATTCCGTATCTGGATCATCACAGATAAGAGCTGGCTGCCTGGGCGTGAACGTTTGCCCGTCGGCAAATAGCCAAGGCCAAGGGCGGCCATTTTTCCGGTCGATCAGGACTGAAAGTGGCAGCTTAGCTAAGGCATCCAAAGATTTAGGTGGTGTCTTTTGGCCTATGAGAGACGGGCACGCGACAACGTAAAACGGCACGGGAGCTAAGGCACGTGCAACGTAGCGCCGGTCGCGAATAACCCCCACCCTGATACCAATATCGATATGCGCCTCAACAGCATCAGTCATCTGATCTTCCAAGCGGAGATCGAATTGCAGGTCAGGATGTGCAGCGGCCAGGGGCTGAAGAAACGGTATCAGGAAGCGCCTGCCAATAGCATGTGGAGCCGTGATTCCCACCCTCCCTGACAGCTCAGGTTCCATCCTGTGCGACCGGAATAGCGTGTCGAAATGCTCCAGAGCTGATCTGGCATCTTTGGCGTAATCCTGACCGAAAGCAGTGATGCTCACCTGGCGGGTATTACGGTGAAACAGCGATTCGCCAAGCTCCGTTTCCAGGGCTTGAATGGCTCGGGTAACCCCTTGCGGGGAGATACCTAATCGGGTTGCCGCTTCGCGGAAGCTACCTGCCTCTGCTGCTGTGCAAAAAATCCTGACCATCTCCATGCGGTTAAGCATGTTGCCCCTCTCATTTATTCCATTTTCAGGAATAGCATAATCTAATCATTTCCATTTATTGAGATCAATCATGGGTCTAAAGTTTGCGCACTGCCAGGTTAACCAGCCATGGCGAAGTACAAACCCGCCGATGAGGTTCTCAGCATGAGCAATAACATTTCTGGAAAAGTTGTCGTTATCACCGGTGCCAGTAGCGGCCTGGGTGAGGTTACTGCGCGCCACCTTGCTGCGCTTGGCGCTCGCGTAGTGCTGGCTGCACGTCGCAAAGATAAACTCGACGCACTGGTGGCTGAGCTGACCAATGCAGGTGGTCAGGCAATCGCGTATCAGACCGATGTTACCTCTCAGGAAGAGGTCAAAACGCTCATTCAAGGTGCCGTGGACACCTACGGTCGCATTGATGTACTGGTCAACAATGCCGGACTGATGGCGATTGCACCGCTCAGCGATGCTCGCACTGACGAGTGGGATCGCATGATCGATATCAACATCAAGGGTCTGCTGTACGGAGTCGCGGCTGCATTGCCAGTCTTCCAGAAACAAAACAGTGGTCACTTCATCAACATCGCATCGGTTGCAGGCCTGAAGGTGTTCAGCCCAGGTGGCACCGTGTACAGCGGCACCAAGTTTGCTGTGCGGGCTATCTCCGAAGGACTGCGTCACGAAGTCGGTGGCAGCATCCGCACCACGACTATCGAACCGGGCGCCGTGGACTCCGAACTGAAATTCGGCAGCACCCACCAACAGAGCCGCGATTTCGTGGTGGACTTCTACAAGCATGCAATTCCCGCCGAATCGGTCGCTCGAGCTATCGCCTTCGCAATTGAGCAGCCTGCTGACGTGGATATTAACGAGATCGTTCTGCGCCCAACCGTGCAGGAGTTCTAATGAGTTGAGGGCCTGTCTCTTCGGCGTCAGGCTCCGCTTATCTGGAGTAAAAAGCTGTGAGCAACGTAACTGAATCGCTGTCGGGTGGTGGGCTGATGAAGGCCTTGCGCCTAGATAGCTAGGGAAACTCTGAAAAAGACCTCCTCCTTCTGGTGAAATACGTTGATCCCGCTGGCTGAGTATCCCAATAAGCAGATGACCTTCGCCGACGCCGAGTACGCCGGCAAGCGCAAGCAAACTCGCAACGAGTTGTTCCTGATCGAGATGGATCAGGTAGTGCCGTGGAAGGGCTTGATTGCCCTGATCGAGCCTCACTACCCCAAGGGAGAAGGAGGTCGCCCGTCCTATCCGTTGCTGGCGATGCTACGCGTGCATCTGCTGCAAACTGGTTCGGCTATAGCGATCCGGCGATGGAAGAAGCGTTGTCCGAAACGACCATCCTGCGCCAGTTTGCAGGCTTGAGCTTGGAACGTATCCCGGACGAAACCACTATCCTCAACTTCCGCCGCCTGCTGGAGAAGCACGAGTTGGCTGCTGGCAGCCTTGGCGTTATCAACGGCTATTTGGGCGATCGCGGGCTTTCGTTGCGCCAAGGCACTATCGTCGATGCCACGCTGATCCATGCGCCGAGCTCGACCAAGAATAAGGAAGGCAAACGCGATCCAGAAATGCACCAGACCAAGAAAGGTAACCAGTATTACTTTGGTGCCAAGGCGCATATCGGCGTTGATGTTGAGTCAGGCCTAGTGCATCACGTTCACGTCACGGCGGCCAATGTTGCCGACGTTACCCAGGTCGACAAATTGCTGCACGGCGAGGAAAACATGGTAGCTGCAGATGCGGGATATACCGGTGTCGAGAAGCGCAGCGAGCATGAGGGCCGTCAGGTGATCTGGCAGATTGCGGCGCGACGCAGTACGTATGAGAAATATGGCAAGCGTAGCGTCCTGTACAAGGCACTGCGCCGTATCGAGCGGGCCAAGGCGCAGACGCGATCAAAGGTGGAGCATCCGTTTCGGGTACTCAAGCGCCAGTTCGGTTACACCAAGGTGCGCTTTCGTGGCCTTGTTAAGAATGCGGCTCAGATGGTGACGCTGTTTGCGCTATCGAATCTGTGGATGGCTCGCCGACATTTACTGAGTAGCGCAGGAGAGGTGCGTCTGTAATGTGGGTAATGGCCGCCGTGAGAGGCTTGCGGCGGCCAAAAGCGAGGAAATGAGCGGGCAATCTGGTCGATCCTGATCGAGGGGGCCTTTCAAAATCGGCGAAGACTGAAGTTGGCGGGCAATGCCGGGCTACTTCAGACCATCCCTAGCAAACCAGTTCAAATAACGTGGCGCAGTAGTTTTATCAGGTCCAAATGCGCCGTTTGGCCTGCGTCAGTTTCCCGGTGGTCTCCAGCCGTACATACACCAAACGCCTCTGGTCATCCACCGCGTCGCAACTCCCTGACACCCCGGCCCAACTTGCGGCGCAACAGGGCCCGCAGGGTCACCCCATCCGAGTACCCGACCTGTGCGGCGACCTGGTCGACGCTCGCGTTTCCGGTGCGCAAGAGATGGACGGCATGCTCCACGCGCAGGTCCTGGAAATACGACAGCGGCGTCTTGCCCAAAACGCTTTGCAGCCGCCGCGCCAAGGTGCGCTCGCTTGTGCCCGCGGCGCAGGCCGCTTCGGCCAGCGAGAACCCCTTCGCGAGCCGACGTCTGGCCCAGCATTCGAAGCGCTCCACCATCGGGTCGGCATGCGCAAGGAGGTCGGGAATCACGAACTCGGCTTGCGAACTGCGTGCCTCGACCAGCAGATAGCGTGCCACCAGGGCCGCCAGCGCCGGACTGCGCTCCCGGATGATGCGCAAGGCCAAGTCGACGTGGGCCAAAGCGGCACCCGCGGTAGTGAAGCGTGTCGAGTTCACGATCATGCGTGACTCGTCCAGCGTGACGTTCGGATAGCGCTGCCGAAACATCGGCCCCAGCCACCATGACGTCGTCGCACGATGCCCATCAAGCAGGCCACTCTCTGCAAGCAAGAAACTACCGGAGCAAGCGGCACCAAGGTGCGCGCCAGCGGTGGACCACTGCTGTAGCGCCGCGACCGCATCGGGCACGTCGGGGCGTGTGAGCCGAGCCGAGAGCGTGTCAGGCATCTTGTCACCAAACGCGGGCACGAGCACGACGTCTGGTTCTGGCACACCACGCGCAGTGACCACGGGGACCGTCAAGCCTTGCGCAGTCCGGATGCGACGCCGCACGGCCACCAGCGTGATCTCGATGGGCGCGGGAGCCTGTGGCAGCGAGCCCGCCATTGCGTTGGCCAAGCCAAGGGTGTCAGTCAGGGCCGCAAGCCCCAGATCAAACACGCCATCACAAACAAGGATGTGGATTTTCATGGCAACAATGATATCAATGTTGTCATTATTGCCTATAGAGATGTCTATCATGAAGACTTAGGCTGCTGTCTCGTCGATCCCTTCACCCACTTTTCCATTTACCCCAAGGATTACAGCATGACCAAGCTCGCCCTGTTTGTTCGCCTCGAAGCCAAACCCGGCCAGGAGGCTGCGCTTGCCGACTTCCTGGCCAGCGCACTGCCACTCGCCAACGCAGAGTCCGGCACCACTGCCTGGTTCGCATTGAAGTTTGGCCCTTCGACGTTCGGTGTGTTCGATGCCTTTGCCGATGAGGCAGGTCGCCAAGCACATCTGAACGGCCAGATCGCCGCGGCCTTGATGGCCAACGCCGCGACCTTGCTCAGTTCTCCGCCCAATATCGAGAAGGTCGAACTGCTTGCAGCCAAACTGCCTGCATGACAACCCGGCCTTGACCCAATCAGGTCACGCTGCAGGATGGGGGTCACAAGCTCTACGCAGCGATCCCCCCCTCGATTGCACTTGCCCAGGGAGCTACTTTCCACAGCGATGGGGGGCAATATTGCAGCCAGAACTTCCAAGCTGCGTCAGCAAGCAGGGGCAACATCAGGGCTGGCTGTGATGTTCCGATTCGTCGGGTAGTTATCGAGAAGTACCGACTGTTTGCAACGTGTCGGTACCGAGAGCCGTCTGGGCGAGCCAGATTTCCGGCCAATCGAAAGTCCGCAGTCCGCAAGCGCGGACCGATAGAGCGGTTTGTTGAAAATCAACGACCTAGCATCGGGCCGTGCGGGCTAGTGAGGGTTTCTGGGGGTTCGTACGTAACGATTCGAACTCCTGCGGGGGCTCGGAGCCGGGGGGATTTGAATCCAAAGACAAAAATACCCAGCTCAAATCAGCGTTTCAGGCACTTGGTCTCTGAAAACTGATTTGTAGGATTTCACTCAGCCGTTAAGCAATATAGGAACCTTGAGCCTTCCGTCAAGAGCGCAACCAAAACGATTTCCAGTTTAAAGGCGCCGCGCGGTGCGGGAAGGATGTTCTGGGTTCAAATCCTCGATAGGGATTTGAACCGGCAGCTTGTTGGGGGCTCAGTTGACCGAGCTGGCGGCCGAATTTAATCGTGCGTTTTCCTGCGTGGCTTCATTCAGCAGCTTATCCCACGAGTCAGGTGGATGTCCGCTTGCGAGCATTTTTCGAAACACCTTGTAGGCGTCATCGCTGCTCTCATAGGCACGCTTGGTGTCTTCGTCATTAACCCACGCCAAGATGATTACCTTGCTTGGGCCGTGGTACCGGAAGAACAGCCGATACTGCTGAAAAAACTTGGCACGGAACCAGTGCTTATGTTCCTCGCCCAATGTGCCACCTTGGCGGTATTCGGGCTTGCTCGGGTCTTGTGGGATAACGTCAAAAGCCAGCTTGGTGATGGCTGCCAGCCGCTTGGCTGCATTATTCTTGCGATAACCCACGGGGTCTTTTTGTTTTGAGAGCTCAACTTGCTGAATGAGGGTTTCGAGCTGATCCAGAAACAAGGGGTGCGCAAATACTGTCCAGCCATGAGCAACCAGTGGCTTACCTTGGTCTTGGCTCATTCATCGTCTGCCGACAGCGGGGCATCCAGATCTATATCGTTGCTATCGACCAGCGAATGAATGCGTGCCACGAGATCTGAATCTATGGCTCGCAGGTGCTGAGGGTTCGCTGCGATGTCATGTGCAAGAAAGCTGAGAAACTGGCCGATTGCCGGGTCATCCTCAGTGGGCTCAGCACGGCTCAGCACGACCTCACCGCTGGGGCGAATCGAGTAATGGATTTTGTCGCGCTTGTTTAGCTGAAGTGCGCGGCGAACCGTTTCTGGTACCGTCGTCTGATAGCGGTCGGTAAGGGTGGATTCGACTTCAAGTGCTCTGGCCATGACTTGCTCCGGCTCGTGTGAGTTGCTTCAAGGTAATGCGGATGCATTACCTTGTCAATGCGGTTGCATTGTCTGAGCTGAGGCGATAGTCGAGCAATGGGCTAGCTGAATACCATGCTCCAGTTGCGGGTAACCAGCGTCTTACATGCTTCTGAGGTGCCGCCAAAACATCTCCGAGATACTGTCTGCATGTCGGCTTCAGTGATATAAGTGATGCTGTTCCCATCCTGGTCAATCAGCACACCCCCTGCGCCAATTAGCAGCGCATGACCTGCAGCCACATCGTGTGCTGAAACCGGCACAAGCGATACGCCTGCATCCCCATCACCTGCTGAGACTCGTGCCAACCGATAGGCGATGCTGGGCATCGCCACAAAGCAACCTGGTGAGCACAATTCAGAATTGATTTCGGGCTTGTTCGTTGCCGCAGTGCTGACCATAACTCTGCTGTCTTGATTCCATTCTTTTTGGCGAGTGTCGCTTTAATGGGGCTCCCATTGCGAAGCACACACGGTGCCCCTTTTGCCCATGCGACGCAGTCGGAATCACCAGTGATTGGGTACTTCATCCTCAAAGCCCAGTCGGCAGAACCAGCGATAGGCCAGGTTTAAGTGCACCTCTTCTCACGATCGCCGTTTGGAAAGGATGCCATAGCAGTAGCCGACGACCAGCATGCGCACCATCAATTCCGGGTCAATCGAGGTGCGCCCGATGGGGCTATAGAAATCCGCCAGGTAGGCACGCAGATCGCTGAGATCCAGGCACTGGTCGATGCTGCGTAAGAGGTGTTGGGGCGGAACGTGGTCTTCCAGATTGAACGAGTAGAACAGGCACTGCTGTCCTCCTGGTAACTGTCCCATCATGCTGTTCGCCCCCGCGCTAGCTGACAGAGCAATTCTGCCAACAGCATGGGGGGAGCAGCTACTTTTTCAACAGAATCGGCCAATAGCGGTCATCAGGGCTGGCTTGAATCGGGGCCGAAGGATTACGCTCTCAGCCCCATAATTGCTGGTCAGACAGTTACCACGATCTTGCCGATCTGCTGATTGGCTTCAAGGAAACGATGGGCATCCTGGATGTCGCTAAGTGCGAATGTCTTTGCGATGATCGGGCGCAACGTACCGGACTTCAACCCTTGCAGAATAAAAGCCTTTGCTCTCTCTAGGGCTTCAAGGTCGGCCACAATCTCTGCGTAGATATAGCCCTTCAAAGTCAGGCTTTTGCCCAGCACGGTAAACAGTGGGAATGGTGTCGGTTCAGAGCTAAGTGCGCCGTACTCCAGCAAAATTCCGCCCCGCGCCATGCTCTGCGTGAGAGGTTCAAAGGACGGCCCGCCTACAGGATCGAATACAACGCGAGCGCCTTGACCGGCAGTTATCGTCATAACACGCTCGACGATATCCTCTTCATCGCTGACGATGACATGCGCAGCGCCTGCATCAAGTAGGGCTTGCTTCTTCGCGTGAGTTCGAGTGATCGCAATCGATGTGGCGCCGACCATACGAGCCATTTGGAAGGCGGCTAAGCCAACACTGCTTGACGCGGCGGTAACGATGACAAAATCGCCCTGCCGTAGCTTCGCCTGTTCAATCAATGCCCCCCAGGCGGTGACGTACTGCATCCAAGACGCCGCAGCCTCTTCAAAGGACAAGTTCTCAGGGCTCTTTACCACCAGGTGGGCCGGTACATTGGCCAACTCGCCGTAGGTGCCCCAGCGAGCAATATCCAGAGGTGGGATCAGAGCGACCGAGTCACCAATCGTGATCTCGGTTACGTCGCTCCCAACTGCCGTTACGATGCCTGCGGCCTCGTAGCCTAAGCGGCTGGGGAACTCCGCTTCTTGTAGGTATGCGTGATTGCGGAACATCACTTCGGCTCGGTTCAAGCCAATGGCTTTAACACTAATTTGCACCTCGTTTGCTGCTGGTGCCGATACTTCCAGATCTTCCAGCTTCAGAACGCTGGCGTCACCGTATTCATGAATTCTGACAATGCGTGCCATCATAGATATCTCGTTTATCAATGGGCCTCGACGTACATCCGGAAGGTATCCGGGCACTCGAAAGGTGACGAAAATTTAGTCATTGGTTGGCGCTAGATAAAGGCCTACGATGGCGCATTACTAGAAACAGAGTGTTTATAATGGATCGCCTGACCCAGATGGCCACGTTCGTCAAAACAGTTGAGCTGGGTTCATTCAGCGCCGCTGCGGACGACCTGAATCTGTCCCCTCAATTGGTAGGGAAACAGGTGAAAATGCTCGAACAACATCTGGGTGTTTCCCTGCTGCACCGGACTACGCGCAGGCAAAGCCTCACCGACTTCGGCAGGGCGTTCTACCCGCGAGCAAAACTGATCCTTGCAGACATGCAGTCTGCCGAGAACCTGGCCGCCCTCACTCGGGGCACACCAAGCGGCCGCCTTCGCATCAACGCGCCGGTCACGTTCGGAATTCGCACGCTTTCGCCACGCCTGCTGGAATACATGGTTCGGTATCCTCAGGTGTCTGTTGACCTAACGTTATCGAACGAACTGGTCGATATCGTTGATGATGGTTACGACGTGGTATTTCGCATCGGCGAGCTGGTGAGCAGTGGGTTGAAGGCAGTGCCACTGGAGCCCTATCAGATGGTTTTATGCGCTGCGCCGTCCTATCTTGCACGTCGCCCTCCCATCATCAATCCGTGGGATCTACAGCAGCAGGAGTGTCTGGGGTTTACCTATTCTGATGGCCGCTCACACTGGAGCTTCGACAGCCCGGAGGGGCGTATAGATGTTCCTATTACAAGCAAATTAACGATCAATCAAGGTGATCCACTGCTGGCAGCGGCTGTAGCTGGTCTAGGTGTGGTTCTACAGCCGATAGAGTTGGTTAGCGATGCACTGCGCGATGGGACACTGGTGCGTCTGTTGCCGCAGTACCCCGTGCCGAATACCGCAATGCACATCCTCTATACCCCTGACCGAAGAATGACTCCAAAGCTGCGCAGCTTCTTGGAGTTTGCGCGTGAGGCTTTTGGGCAGCGAGGCCCTCTCTAACGCACGAAAATCAATGTCTGCGCTATCCGGTATTCGTAAAGGACGACGATTACCGTGGCTCACCGGATATGACCAAGCACCCCTTGCTGAGGAAGTACCTGCTGGAGCACTTCGCGGCGGAAGTCGAAGAACTGAAGGATGCCGTGTTCGTTGGCCTGGGGCCGCAGGTCCATAAGGTGCTGGACCGCCTGATCCAGGAGCGGGTGAATCGCCCCATCCATTTTCGCACCTCGCGATTGAAACCTGGAATCACACCAGGCAATCCTGCTCCATGAACCTCAAACCGCAGTCAAAATAAGACCGTAAATTGAGTTGAGGTGATTATGATCGGGTGCCAACGGGAACACCTTAGAAACCCAAGACGCCTCCCTAGATCATTGGTAACTTCAAACTCAGGAGCGTTTGGCTTCAACGCAGCCTAAACCCAACCGACTGCGGGCAGCTCTACTCGCCAACGCACGCAAAGCCACTCTCACAGATAGGTGACTGCGATGCTTGACAAGGCTCGAAAGGTTCATATACTCGCGCTCACTGTGAGCAATCCAACAAATCAAGGTTTCTTGCATAATGCGCTGAAGCCTTGATTTGGCCGGGATATTGAAGTTTGGGATTCAAATCCCCCCGGCTCCACCAAATGCAAGTTTCCACATGTTCCCACATGACTGGAAACACCCTTAGAAGCCCCGCCCAGTGCGGGGTTTCTTGTATCTACACGTCCCCCAACGCACCCACACACCATTGCCCTTCGTGTATCCCTCTGTGTATCCTTTGAATAAATTTGAACCAAAGGGATACAGGCATGAAGCGTAGCGAGATCAAACGCCGCCCCCTGGCCGATACCGTACTCGCCGGCCTGGAACCGGAAGCAAAGGAATACCGGGAGCTGGATGGCGACGGGCTGTATTTCCGCGTGAAGCCGGATGGCTCGAAGTCCTGGCAGCTGCGCTACAAGAAAACGGACGGCAAATGGTCATGGCTGGGGCTGGGCGGCTATGGCACTGGCGATCATCAACTGACTGGTGAACAGGCCCGCAGAAAAGCCCGTGAGCTACGAGACGGCACCTCTAAAGGTGGCAGCATCATGGCAACCAAGCGTGCCAAGAAAGCAGCTGAGCTTGAAGCCGCCAATAGCTCCTTTGAACATTTGTCACGCGAGTGGCACGCAACCAAGTGCAAGACTTGGTCCGAAGGTACGGCAGTTCGCACCATCGGCGCGCTTGAGAAGCATGTATTCCCCGTGTTCGGCAAACGGGCTTACACCGGCATCTTGCCAATGGAGTGGATGGAGTTCCTGCGTGGCATGGAGCAGACCGGGATCATTGAGCAGACAAGCCGGGTACGTGGCATGTGCCGAGAGATATATGACCTAGCTCGCGTCACTGGCAGAGCGACGCACAACCCGCTCGAAGGGCTGCACAAATTTCTACTGACCAAACCGGTGGAGAATTTTGCCCACGTATCCCTTGAGGAACTGCCCGCTTTGCTCAGGGCCATTCGCTCCTACCCCCATGCACCCGATGTCCGCATAGGCCTGCAACTGCTGACGATGCTCGCCTGCCGACCATCCGAGCTGCGTGAGGCACACTGGGCGGAGTTTGATCTCGATGCTGGCCTCTGGCTGATCCCCGCCGAGCGTATGAAGCGCCGCCGCGACCATCTAGTGCCACTGCCTACTCAAGCAGTCGCCCTCTTACGCGAGCTGCAAAACATCACCGGCAACTATTCGCTGCTGTTTCCAGGCCGAGGCAACACAACCAAGCCACGCAGTAATACCGTGTTCCTGATGGCTTTACGTCGCCTGGGCTACGAAGGCCGACAGACCGGCCACGGCTTTCGCCATCTGGCCAGTACCATCCTCAACGAAAACGGCTTCGACTCGCAGCACGTCGAGGCCCAGCTCTCCCACGTTAAGGAAGGGGTGCGGGGCGTCTATGACAAGAGTACCTATCTGGAACAGCGCAAGGTAATGATGCAGTGGTATGCCGATCATATGGACAAGCTAGCTAGTGGCAACGTAGTGGAGCTCAAGCGAGCGTAACGGTTCAGCGGCTGGTCTAGGCCGTGTCTTAAAGCAGCCCACTCCTGTCCGCCAACGTATTCAGAGCAGGTAGACCCGAAGAGCAAAGATATGGAAAGGTTTTTCAACTCCATGGAGTACATAGATCTCGGTATGGCATGCCAGTGGTTATGCCAGCTGACCGAGGCTCCGCATCCTCTGCCCGACAGCGCACTTATGGAGTTGTGCGAGCGTTATTCGACACCTGTTTACATCGACTGCGCTACGCTCGAAGGCGTCATCGCGCCGAGAATTGGAACTAGATTTGTTATGCAGCAGGTCATCGGCATAGAGCATTGCCAAGTCGACTCCCCTGTCTGTGCCTACCAGGCATTTGAACCACATAAAAGCGGCGGGATCGACGTGACAGGGATGGCGGTCCTACTTTCGGAACGAGATGAATTAGAGCAATCGCACGTTCACTCCTGGACACTGACGAACCAAGAGGGCAGACCATTCCTTTTCAGGCCAGGCGATATAAAACGATTGGCATCGTTCCTCAAGCCTGACCAGGACGGAAAAGCAGCTCAAAGCCAGGTTCAGACAGAAAAAATTTCTGCGCCGAGAAGCTCCATATCCGAAGACCGCTTGGTATTTATTCGTCAGTGGTTTAGAGAGCAGCAAGAGCACACAACTGGTCGGTTATCAGAGCAAAAAACGGGTTTGCCTGGAGCTAGAGATGCGTGCTGGCAGTGGCTTAAGCACTTAGGCATGACCATCCCAGGTCAAATCTTTCATGGTGCTCTGCAGAAAAATAGTGACAAGACCAAAGTATTCATCAGTGCGTGGAACCTATTTCGCAAAGAAAGGATTTCGCGCTAGACCCAGAAATTAGGTCTGGCGGTCTAGTAGATTCGGGTCTAGTCAGTCGTCCGAAAGTACGCCCCGTAACCCATACGGAGGCGCTCAGATGCACCCTACCCACCCCACGATTGACCAAGCTCTCATTCCCCAGCCCGAAGTCTGCAAGGTCATCGGCCAGACCCGCTCCGGGCTGGACAAGCTGCGCAAAAAAGACCCGACGTTCCCGAAACCCATCAAATTCAGCGATACCCGTCAGGCTGCCGCCTACTATGTGATCGCCGAGCTGAACGCCTGGCTCGCTGACAAGATCAAGGAACGTGATGCGGAGTAATCCGCGTTGCGTCTACAGATCAGAGCCTGAATAACTATGACCTCTCGTGTTAGCCGGCTGCTTAGCCGCAAAGCCGAAGTCAGTATCGAGTTTGGCCGGCTCGTTGTGCGCCAGCTCAACGGGGAAGAAGTGGGCCAAGACTTTCTGAAAAAATACTCGCCGATTCTCCTGCGCGAGATTCTGACCGCGTTAGAGATAGAAGCATACGAATACCGCAGCTACAAAACAGGTTATTACGGCAGGTCAAAGCATGCAGGGATATCCCTACAATTCACCTCCGTCATAGCGGACGAAAGCACTTACACCATTTTCAACGTTGGCCTAACTCGCATTCGCAACACCAACAGCGGAAAGGCAGGTTCACCACTACCGAAGGGGCACTTCATTGTTACCGAACGTGGTGAGTTCTATAAGTTTTGGAAATTTACAGCACTCGCCATCCCCAAAAGCCTCACATCGTTTCACGACTACATGGGCAAACTCAAAGGCATGCTGTACACAGCAATCCTGACTGAAGACCGCGATGATGGCCGAATGGTTAAAGGTTCAATAAGACCGTTGTTCATCTCTGCTGACCTGGTTAGGAAAGCATTTTTGCCGGAAAACTCTCGGATAACAGCCGGATATGGACCGGATAACCTCCGGATAAAAAACCCGGATAGGGATTTGGCTACAGGCCATGCGCTACGCGGCTTTCAGCCGAAATCAACTACGGGCGATCAATACTACGGTAAAGCGGTAATCAGGAAGAGCGATGACACGGGGCCTAGTGTCCCGAGCGGGTAGTTCGTTTATTTAACAACATATCGATATACTGGCGCGACTCCAAAGCCACTGATTAATAACCCACATGGCCAAACCCGCCGCCTGCTTTGTCTTAACGCCGTCCGACAACGAGCTCTCCGCCAAGCCATTCAAATGGAACAAAACGGCTGAATCGATCATCAGCTCAGTCCACAAAGCTAAACTTGGCGCGATGAAAAATAGATTATTGAACTAACCGCTCAGGCCACTAGTGCCGCGAACGGCTATGACGACGAGCTTCGCTTCGAGCGCGAACAGATCGCCCTGACCCACACCGGCCGCCTCGGCTTCGGCACGCTGGATTCCAGCCTGATGCACAACACCACCGAAACCTTCGGCCGGACCATTCCCGGCACCATCGGTGCGCCGACCGCCGTACCCGGGGCAATCGGCGGCGACGATCGCGAGCTGGAAACCACCAACCTGGTCTTCGACACCAAGCTGGTTGCCCCGATCGGCGAATCGCACATCGCCACCGTAGGCGGCCAATGGTGGAAAGCCGAAATGACCGATGGCATCGCCCAGACGGAATTCGAGCAGAAGACCTGGGCACTGTTTGCCGAAGATGAGTGGCGCCTGCGCGATGATCTGGCCCTGACCCTGGGCGCCCGCTATGACGACCACGAGTCCTTTGGTGGACATGTCAGCCCGAGGGCTTACCTGGTCTGGAACACCACCGACAACTGGACCCTCAAGGGCGGCATCAGCAAGGGCTACAAGACGCCGGACCTGAACGACCTGCACGGCGGCATCAATGGCGTAACCGGCCAGGGCTCCATCATCACCATCGGCAACCCGGACCTGGACCCCGAAACGACCGCCAGTACCGAGATCGGTGCCTATTTCGACAGCCTGACCGGCTTCAGCGCCAACGCCACGCTGTTCCACAACAAGTTCAAGGACAAGATCGCCAGCGGCGACCCGATCACCGATCCACTGTGCGCAGGCAACAACAACGGCACCTGCTCGCAGCAGATCAACGTCGACGAAGCGGTGACCCGTGGCCTGGAGCTGGCTGGCAGCTGGCAGTTCGCACCAGCCTGGAAACTGAGCGCCAACTACACCTACACCGACAGCGAGCAGAAGAGTGGCGATAACCAGGGAGAGCCGCTGACCAACACGCCCGAACACCTGGCCAACGCCAAACTCGACTGGCAGACCACCGACCGTCTGGGCCTGTGGCTGAAGAGCGAGTACCGCGGTGAGCGCGCGCGCTTCACCTCCAGCTACGAGAATCTCGCTAACGCCAACGGCAGCTACTCCACCAGCCAGTCGATCTACGACACGCTGGGCAAGAACGCCAAGGCATACACGCTGTTTCACCTAGGCGGGTCGTATCGGGCTACGGAGAACCTGACGCTCAACGCGACGATCTACAACCTCTTCGACAAGGACTTCGTCGACGGCAAGGCCTACACCACCTATTCCAATGGCGGGAGCGCAAACGGCACGGCCTACGGCACCGACTACAGCCACTCCGGCGCCGCCACCACCGGTATCGTGGAAGAAGGCCGCCGCCTATGGCTGTCAGCCAACCTGACCTTCTGACCTGAAGGCGAC
Organism: Stutzerimonas kunmingensis; assembly: GCF_002929225.1. Lineage (GTDB taxonomy): Bacteria > Pseudomonadota > Gammaproteobacteria > Pseudomonadales > Pseudomonadaceae > Stutzerimonas. Next base: position 81,313 of record NZ_PISM01000018.1, read on the forward strand.
ACAACAGAGCCGGGATCATCCCGGCTCTGTTGTTTCTCGCCCATACGGATCATGAAAAACGCGAATGTATGCTGTTTGTAAATCTTTAGCATCGCCGCGTCAGTCGCCCTAGAATTCGCCCACCCTCCCATACGCCAAGGACCACCATGCATATCTGGCTCGGCACTCTGCGCCAATGGCACTGGATCAGCTCCGCGCTGTGCCTGGTCGGCATGCTGCTGTTTGCGGTCACCGGCATCACGCTGAACCACGCCGGGCAGATCGAGAGCAAACCGCTGGTGGAAACCCGCGAAGGGCAGCTGCCCGAGCGGCTGCTCAACAGTCTGCAGGCCGACACTCCGGAGGACGGTCTGCCAGCTGACCTGCAGCGATGGCTGGAACAGACCCTGGACGTGCAGCTGGCCGGTCGCGAAGCCGAGTGGAGCGATGGCGAACTCTACGTCGCCCTGCCCCGTCCTGGCGGCGATGCCTGGCTGAGTCTGAGCCTGGAAAGCGGCGAGCTGGAATACGAGTCGACCGATCGCGGCTGGATCGCCTACTTCAACGACCTGCACAAGGGCCGTCACAGCGGCGAAGCCTGGAGCTGGTTCATCGATCTGTTCGCCGTTGCCTGTGTGGTGTTCAGCCTCACCGGCCTGCTGCTCCTGCAACGCCATGCCGGCAATCGCCCCGGCACCTGGCCACTGGTTGGCATGGGGCTGGTGATTCCGCTGCTACTGGCGCTGCTCTTCATTCATTAAGGACTGCTCATGCGTAAACGCCTGTTGTTCCCCCTCGCCCTGCTTAGCGCCCCGCTATACGCGGCGGACCTGCAGTTGGACGTGGAAATCCCCCGCCTGGATGTCGCCGAGTACCACCGCCCCTATGTCGCCATCTGGCTCGAGCGCCCGGACCAGAGCCACGTTGCCAATCTGGCGGTGTGGTACGACACCAAGCTCAAGGACAAGGAAGGTGAAAAGTGGCTAAAGGATCTGCGCCAGTGGTGGCGCCGGAGCGGCCGCAGCCTGGAAATGCCGGTTGATGGCGTCAGCGGCGCCACCCGTGCCGTGGGCAGCCACAGCCTGAAGTTTTCTGACCAGCAGGCGCCGTTCAAAACGCTGGAGACCGGCGAGTACCGCGTGGTGGTCGAAGCGGCCCGCGAGGTCGGCGGCCGCGAGCTGCTGCGCGTCCCATTCAGCTGGCCGCCCCAGCAGAACGCCGAACATCAAGCCCAGGGCAAGAGTGAGCTGGGCGCCATCAATCTCACGCTGACCCCATGAACAGGAAGCACGCCATGAAACCCGTCATCAAATGGACCGCCCTGGCCCTCGCCGTCTGCCTGCCGCTTTCGGCCCAGGCCCACCGCGCCTGGATGCTGCCTTCGGCCACCGTGCTCTCGGGTGAAGAGCCGTGGATCACCGTCGACGCCGCGGTTTCCAACGACCTGTTCTATTTCGAACACGTGCCGATGCGCCTCAAGGGTATCGGCGAGGCAGCCCAGGCGCCGGCAGGTGGCCCGCCCGGCATGCGCGGGCGGCCGGTTCCGGAGCTGCAGGTCATCGCCCCGGATGGCTCCAAGGTCGCGGTACAGAACGGCGCCATCGGCCGCTACCGCAGTACCTTCGATGTGCAGCTGAGCCAGAAGGGCACCTACAGGCTGGCGGTCGCCAACAACGGCCTGTTCGCCAGCTGGAAGGAAAACGGCCAGATGCGCCGCTGGATGGGCACCCCGGAAAGCTTCACCAAGGACGTCCCGGCGAAGGCCGAAGGGCTCAAGGTCAGCCAGACCAGCAACCGCATGGAAGTGTTCGTCACCTCCGGCGCGCCATCCACCGAAGTGCTCGCACCGACCGGCCAGGGCCTGGAGCTCAAGCCCGTCACCCACCCCAACGACCTGTTCGCCGGCGAAGCGGCAGACTTCGTCTTCCTGCTCGACGGCAAGCCGGCCGCCGATGTCGAGATCAGCGTGATTCCGGGAGGCAACCGCTATCGCGACGAGCTCGGTGAGATAAAGGCGAAAACCGACAAGGACGGCAAGGTGAGCATCACCTGGCCAGAAGCGGGCATGTACTGGCTGGAAGCCGAGCTGACCACCGACAAGGGCGTCAGCAAGCCGGCCACCGAGCGCCGCGCCAGCTACAGCGCAACCCTGGAAGTGCTGGCGCCCTGACGCCAGCCCGCTGCCTGAGCACTGACGCTCAGGCAGCGCGCTACCGCATTCCCCGCAACGAGTCCGCTTCTTGCCCAGACCTTTCCAATCCGTCCGGCGCCTGTCGCCGCTGCTCGGCTGTCTCGCGGTCGCTGCGCTGCTGCTGTGGTGGCAGCCGCCGCGAGCGATCAGCGCTGCCGTGGTCGTCCTCGTCTATCTGGCCGTGTCGCTGTATTGCTGGCGTGGACAGTTACCCCGCAAAGCAGCACCTACCGACGCGACCTCGGCGCTTGTGGTGACCTATGCCAGCCAGGGCGGGCAAGCCCGGCTCTATGCCGAGCGCAGTGCTGAGCAGCTTCGCGAAGCTGGCGTGAACGTGCAGCTGCTGCCGCTCAATGCGCTGGACCCGAACCACTGGGCGGCCCCGCGCATCCTGTTCGTCGTCAGCACCTACGGCGAAGGCGAGGCACCGGACAATGCGGCCCGCTTCGAGCAGCGGCTCGCCGCCGATGGCATTCATGCGCAATCGCTGGAATATGCCGTACTGGCCTTCGGTGATCGCCAGTACCGGGATTTCTGTGCGTTCGGCCGCCGCCTCGACGAGCGTCTGCGCCAGCTGGGGGGCTTGCCGTTGTTCGACCGGCTGGAAGCCGATCGCGGCGATCCTGGCGTGCTGCGTCACTGGCAACATCAACTGGCCCACCTGAGCGGCGACAGCAATTTCAGCGACTGGCTGCCGGCACCCTATCAAATCTGGCGCCTGACCGGCCGACACTGCCTCAACCCTGGCAGTTCCGGTGCGCCGGTACAACTGCTGACTCTTGCACCGCCGAGCGAACAGACATCATGGCGCGCAGGCGATATCGTCGAGGTCGGCCCGCGCCACGCGCTCGCGCGCATCGAAGCCTTGCTACACGATGTGGGCCTCGACCCTCATGAATTGTTCGACGGCCAAAGCCTGGCCGCACAACTGTCCAGAAGGCATCTGCCCGCCACTGGCGACCTGCACGGCCTCGACGCCGAGGCGCTGCTGGCCTTGCGGCCGTTGCCACACCGCGAATATTCCATCGCCTCGATACCGGCGGACGGCGCCGTGCAGCTGGTGGTACGCGAAGCCTTCCAGGCCGATGGCACTCCCGGACTCGGTTCCGGCTGGTTGTGCCGCTACGCGGCCATTGGCGAAGAGATCGATCTGCGCATCCGCAGCAATCCCGCATTCCACGGCCCGGACGCCGCCACACCACTCATCCTGATCGGCAACGGCACGGGCATTGCCGGACTGCGTGCGCACCTGCGCGAACGTGCCACACATCAGGGCTCGCGCAACTGGCTGCTGTTCGGCGAGCGTAACGCGGCCCACGACTTTCTCTTCAACGAAGAATTGGCACTGTGGCGTGAAAGCGGCCATCTGCAGCGGCTGGACCTGGCGTTCTCTCGCGACCAGCCGGAAAAGCGCTACGTGCAGCACGTCCTGCGGGATGCGGCCGACGAACTACGCTGCTGGGTCGCACAGGGCGCGGCGATCTATGTCTGCGGCAGCCTTGAGGGCATGGGCCAGGAGGTGCAGCAGATACTGCTAGGGCTGCTCGGCCAGGCGCGGCTGGAGCAGTTGAGCGACCAGGGACGCTATCGCCGCGACCTGTACTGACGCCTGGTTACGACAAAGGCCGCTTCGAAGAGCGGCCTTTGTTCTTTCACGCCTGCGGATCAGAAGTGGAAATTGGTGCTCAGCAATGCGGTCCGACCGGCTGCGACATGGGCGTAGTGGCTGCCGTAGACCTGATCGAAGTAGCGCTTGTCGGTCAGGTTCTGCACGTTCAGCTGCAAGTCCAGGTTCTTGTTCACGCGATAGGCCGCCATGGCGTCGTAGCGCCAGTACTCAGGCACCTCGATGTTATTGGCCGCATCGCCGAAGCGGGAGTCGACATAGGTGGCGCCGCCACCGATGGTCAGGTCCTGGGTGAGGTTGTAGGTGTTCCAGAAGCTGAAGCTGTGCTTCGGCGTGCTGGGCACCTCATTGCCGTCATACAGGCCCTCGACGTAGATCGGGTTGGTCCGCGTGCCGATATTGGCGGCACCGGACTTGACCAGTTCGGCGTCCAGGTAGGTGTAGCTGGCGAACACCTGCCAGTTGCGGGTGAGTTGACCAGTGGCGCCCAGTTCCAGGCCATCGACCCGGGTTTCACCGATGCTTTCCTGGAAACCGCTGGCGTTGGTCACCCGCGCGTTGGTCTTCTCGGTGCGGAACAGCGCGGCGGTCAGGCCGAGACGCTCATCGAGGAAGTCCCACTTGGTGCCGATCTCGTAGTTGCGGTTGCGCTCCGGATCGAGAACCTGGTTGTTCACGTTGAGCGCATCGGAGCCTTCGCCGCCGGTCTCGCCGGACGGGTTGCTGGAGGTCGACCACGCCGCGTAGATGCTGCCATTGGGCAGCGGATTGAAGACCAGACCCAACTGGTAGTTCCAGAAGTGGCTCTTGTTCTCCGGCCGGGTGACGACACCGGCGGTGGAGACGGCCTTCTGCTCCGTTTCGTAGTCGTCGTAGCGCAGGCCCATGTTCAGCGACCACTGATCATTGAACTTCAGCGTATCGAAGACATAGGCCGCCAGCGTTTCGGTGTCGGTATCGGTCGTCGCCGCGCTGCGCGCGATGCTGCCGGTCCAGGCATCCTTGGAGCTCGGGTTGGACAGGCTGGTGCAGTCGCCCGAAGCCAGGTGCGCCGACGAACAGGTGTTGCCGCTGGTGCCCGGAGTGACCACGTAGGGTCGGTTGTGCACGCCGACATCGCTGATTTCCACGCCGGTCACCAGGGTGTGCTCGATGCTGCCGGTGTCGAATCGCGCCGTCAGATCGGTCTGGTTGACCCAGCTCTGGGTATCGGAATTGCGGCTCTTGGCAGAGCGCGAAACCAGTCCATTGGGCACGTTGCCACGCGAGTCGTCCGGGTTGGTGACGATGTAGTCCAGGGCGGTGCGGGCGATACGCGTGGTGTTGGAGACGGTCAGGTTCTCGTTCAGGTCGTGCTCGAGCCGAATGGTGCCGGCATCCGTGGTGCTCTCGCGGAAGTCGCGGCTTTCAAGGCCGTAGAAGTTGTCGCGATCCACGCTCACTGGCTCGCGACCTGGATTGCCTGGCGTAGCCACGGTCAGCGGAATGCCGTAGTCCGGCATATCGTCTGTTTCCAGGTGGTAGTAAGACAGCGTCGCCCGGGTCGGCGTATCGAAGCCGAAGGTGATGGTCGGCGCCACGCCCCAACGACTGACATCCACACCATCGCGGCCGGCGACGTTGGCCTCGTGCTTCATCAGGTTCAGACGGCCGGCGACGTTGTCACCGAGCACGCGGTTGACGTCCAGCGTGTAGCGGCGCGTCTGGTCCGAGCCGAGGGTGACGCTGGCATCGCCGAAGTCGCGTTGCTTGGCGGTCTTGCTGATCAGGTTGAGGCTGCCGCCCGTGGAGCCGGCACCGGTGTAGGCTGAGCCCGGCCCCTTGCTCACTTCGATGCTCTCGACGTTGAAGATCTCGCGGGTTTGCGAGCCAACGTCACGCAGGCCGTCGATGAAGGTGTCGCTCTCGGCGTTGAAGCCGCGGATGATCGGCCGGTCGCCCGCCGGATTTCCGCCCTCGCCCGCACCGAAGGTGATGCCGGAAGTGGTGCGCAACGCATCGACCAACGTCAGCGAACCGGTGTCGCGAATCACCTGGTCGGTGATCACGGTGACCGACTTCGGTGTTTCGCGCAGCGGTGCCGTGTATTTCTTCGAGGCGGATGTATCGGCCTTGTAGGCCTGTTCCTGCTCACCGATTACCGTCACTTCATCGAGCGCAACCGGCGCTTCGCTGGGCGATGACGCTGCAGGCACGACCTGAGCCATGGAGGGAGCGGAGAAAGCGGTAAGGGCGACACCGATAGCCGAAGCCAACACGCGAGGTGGCTGGGCCAGTTCTAGAGACTGACGCGACATGTAATGCGGATCCTTGGAAGTTGATGCAACTGCGAATTGCTATTATTAGCAGGTGGCATTCTGATACATTCTGTCGCATTCTGAAACACCTAAATGCAAACTAATATCATTCGCCAATTCCACATCCTGTCGGTGATCCATGCTCCTACGCATTGCCAATGTGTTTTCCCGTGAAGAAACCGACCGTATTCGCTCCGCGCTGGAACAGGCCGACTGGCAGGACGGTCGGGTCACGGCCGGCTATCAGTCGGCCAAGGCCAAATACAATCTGCAGCTGGCGGAAGACGACCCATTCGCCCGCGAGATTGCCGAAGCCATGCTGCAACGGCTCTGGCAGCATCCGCAGTTCATGTCTGCCGCGCTGCCGAGCAAGGTCTTTCCGCCCCTGTTCAACTGCTACACGGCCGGCGGCGAGTTTGGCTATCACATCGACAATGCGGTGCGTCAGGTACGCAACAGCGCCGAACGCGTGCGCACCGACCTGTCCGCCACCCTGTTCTTCACCGATCCCGACGAGTACGACGGCGGCGAACTGGTGATCCACGACACCTACGGCACGCAGCGGGTGAAGTTCGCTGCCGGCGACATGGTGCTCTACCCCAGCACCAGCCTGCACAAGGTCGAGCCGGTCACCCGCGGCGCACGGCTGGCTTCGTTCTTCTGGATTCAGAGCCTGGTGCGCGAGGATGCGCAGCGCACGCTGCTCTACGAGATGGACCAGGCCATCCAGCAGCTGACCGCCGATGTGCCGGAGCACCCATCCCTGGTGCAACTGACCGGCACCTATCACAACCTGCTGCGCCGCTGGGTCGAGGTCTGATGCCTCATCTTCTGCGCCGTGAGGAAGCCCTCGACAGCGACCAGCTGGGCAAGCTGGCCGAGGAGCCGCACCGAGCCGCACGCCTGGTCCTCGCGGCCGCCGCGACCGGGGAAATCGAAGCGCAGGCGCTGCTCGGGCAAATCCTGCTGGAGGGCCGCGGCATCCAGGCCGATCCCGAACTGGCCCTGACCTGGTTCGACATCGCCGCCGGCCACGGCCACGCCATGGCCTGCAACATGGCCGGACGCTGCCACGAGCTTGGCTGGGGCTGCCCGGCCAATCCCGCACGCGCCGCCGAGCGGTACCGGCGCGCGGCAGACATGGGGTTGGACTGGGGCATGTACAACCTGGCCAATCTGCTCGCCACCGGTCGCGGTGTTTCACAGGATGAAGTCGCGGCCTATCGCCTATACCGCCAGGCCGCCGAGCTGGGCCACGCCAAGTCGATGAACCTGACCGGACGCTGCCTGGAAGAAGGCCGCGGTGTGTCGCGCGACGTGTCAGCGGCGCACAGCTGGTATCGACGTTCCGCGGAGGCTGGCGACTTTCGCGGCCAGTTCAGCCATGCCGCCGTGCTGCTCACCCAGCAGCAATGGGACGCCGCCCGGCATTGGCTGGACCGCGCGCTTGAGGTTGGCCACCTGAAGTTCGTCGAGACCGCGCTGGCCAGCCTGCAGGCCGCCGCATTGCCTCAGATCGTCGATATCGTCGAGGCCTACGCGCGGCGACGCGACGAGCTACGCGCCGGGTTGCGGTGAACGAAGCACAGAAACGAAAACGCCCCGCAATGCGGGGCGTTCGTTCATCGTCTACGGCTTAGATGTAGTAAGCCTTCAGCGGCGGGAAGCCGTTGAATTCGACGGCGCTGTAGCTGGTGGTGTAGGCACCGGTGGACAGCCAGTACAGGCGGTCGCCGATGGCCAGGTTAAGCGGCAGGCCGTACTTGTAGTTCTCGTACATGATGTCGGCGCTGTCGCAGGTCGGACCGGCGATCACCACTTCCTCGACTTCGCCCTTCTTCTCGGCATAGATCGGGAACTTGATCGACTCGTCCATGGTTTCGATCAAACCGCTGAACTTGCCCACGTCGACATACACCCAGCGCTCGACCGCGGTACGCGACTTGCGTGCCACCAGCACCACTTCACTGACGAGGATGCCGGCGTTGGCGATCAGCGAGCGACCCGGCTCGAGGATGATTTCCGGCAACTCGTCGCCGAAGTCTTCCTTGAGGAAGCGGATGATTTCCTCGGCGTAGGTTTCAAGGCTGTTGGTGCGGGTGATGTAGTTGGCGGGGAAACCGCCACCCATGTTGATCATCTTCAGCTCGATGCCGTCTTCTTCCTTCAGACGCTCGAAGATCACCTTGACCTTGGCGATGGCGGCGTCCCATACGGAAATGTCGCGCTGCTGCGAACCGACATGGAAGGAAATGCCGTAGGGCTCCAACTTCAGCTGACGCGCGAGGATCAAGAGATCCATGGCCATGTCGGTCTGGCAGCCGAACTTGCGCGACAGCGGCCAGTCCGCAGTGGTAGAGCCTTCGGTGAGGATGCGTACATAGACTTTCGAACCCGGCGCGGCCTTGGCGATGTTGCGCAGGTCGGCTTCCGAGTCGGTGGCGAACATGCGCACACCCTTGTCGTAGAAGTAGCGGATGTCCTTGGCTTTCTTGATGGTGTTGCCGTAGCTGATGCGCTCCGGGCCAACGCCGCGGGACATTACTTTGTCCAGCTCATAGATCGAGGCGATATCGAAGCTCGAACCCTTGTCGCGCAGCAGATCGATGATCTCGACCGCCGGGTTGGCCTTGACGGCGTAGTACACGCTGGCGAATTCGAAACCGGCGCGCAGGTCGTCATAGGCCTTGCTGATGGTTTCGGTGTCGATCACCACGAAGGGGGTTTCGTGCTGGTCGGCAAATGCCTTCATCTTCTGGAAGGTGGCGCGAGGGTAATAGTCTTCGATCTTGACCGTCATGCGTGGGACTCCAAAAAACGGGAAACAAAAGTCGGATGAGGGATGGAGGGCATCAGCCCTGACAAGAACGCCTGATCAGTTTCCCCACTTGGTTCGCCTACTTCCCAAGGCATGTCGCCGAGTATCACGGAGGATCTCTCGTCGTCAGTACTTGAGCCGGATGGATCGTTGCCAGCATGGACGTTCGGGCGCGAACTTTAGGACCAAGGGGGGGCATAGATCAATCAAAAAAACGTCCCGAAGGTGCATCCGTTTCGAGTTGTTGTCGATTCAAAACAAAGCGTCATGGAAACTGCACAAATCGGCGATTTCCGCAGCCGTGCGGGCCGCAGCGAAATCCATTTGCCGCTATAATCGCCGCCTTTTTTGACAGACCGACTACTCGTCGACGGGTTCCTTAATTCCGATGACCACTCAGGCCGCCGAAGTAGCGAAGCGCCGTACCTTCGCCATCATCTCGCACCCCGATGCGGGCAAGACCACCATCACCGAAAAGCTGCTGCTGATGGGCAAGGCGATCGCCGTTGCCGGTACGGTGAAGTCACGCAAATCCGACCGCCATGCCACCTCCGACTGGATGGAGATGGAGAAGCAGCGCGGCATCTCCATCACCACCTCGGTGATGCAGTTCCCCTACCGCGAGCACATGATCAACCTGCTCGACACCCCCGGTCACGAGGACTTCTCGGAAGACACCTACCGCACCCTGACCGCGGTGGACTCGGCGCTCATGGTTCTCGACGGCGGCAAGGGTGTCGAGCCACGCACCATCGCGCTGATGGACGTCTGCCGCCTGCGCGACACGCCAATCGTGAGCTTCATCAACAAGCTCGACCGCGATATCCGCGACCCGATCGAACTGCTCGACGAAATCGAGGCGGTGCTGAAAATCAAGGCCGCGCCGATCACATGGCCGATCGGCTGCTACCGCGACTTCAAGGGCGTGTACCACCTCAAGGACGACTACATCATCGTCTACACGCCGGGCCACGGGCACGAGCGCACCGAGGTCAAGATCATCCAGAACCTGGATTCCGACGAAGCGCGCAAGCACATCGGCGACGAGTACGAGCGTTTCATCGAACAGCTGGAACTGGTTCAGGGCGCCTGCCACGAGTTCGACCAGGACGAATTCCTCAATGGTCAGCTGACCCCTGTGTTTTTCGGTACCGCGCTGGGCAATTTCGGTGTGGACCACGTGCTCGACGCCGTCGTCGACTGGGCGCCGATGCCGCTGCCCCGCGCGGCCAACGAGCGAGTGGTCGAGCCGGTCGAGGAGAAGTTCACCGGCTTCGTGTTCAAGATCCAGGCGAACATGGACCCCAAGCACCGCGACCGCATCGCCTTCATGCGCATCTGCTCGGGCAAGTACGAGAAAGGCATGAAGCTGCGCCACGCGCGCATCGGCAAGGATGTCCGCATCGCCGACGCCCTGACCTTCTTCTCCAGCGAGCGGGAAATGCTCGAGGAAGCCTGGGCCGGCGACATCATCGGCCTGCACAACCACGGCACCATCCAGATCGGCGACACCTTCACCGAAGGCGAGAACCTCGGCTTCACCGGCATCCCGCACTTCGCCCCGGAACTGTTCCGCCGCGTGCGCCTGAAGGACCCGCTGAAATCCAAGCAGCTGCGCCAGGGCCTGCAGGAGCTCGCCGAGGAAGGCGCCACCCAGGTGTTCTTCCCCGAGCGCAACAACGACATCATCCTCGGCGCGGTCGGCGTGCTGCAGTTCGACGTCGTCGCCAGTCGCCTGAAAGAGGAATACAAGGTCGAGTGTGCCTACGAGGCGATCAACGTCTGGTCGGCGCGCTGGATCGAGTGCGATGACAAGAAGAAGCTCGAAGACTTCAAGAACAAGGCCTACGAGAACCTCGCCATCGACGGCGGCGGCCACCTCACCTACCTGGCACCGACACGGGTAAACCTGAGCCTGATGGAAGAGCGCTGGCCGGATGTGAAGTTCAGGGCGACACGCGAGCATCACTGACCCAAGAATGCGCCTGCTGCGGGGTACAGCAGGCGTAGTTGATTCTGCGTATTACTGCCGCTGCGCTCATTTAGATGCGCTCTCGCATGGAAGCGAGAGGCTGCCTTTTCACAAGGACCGTGAATGCCCACCGAACGCGCCTCCCCCGAACAACGCCAGTTCGCCAGATACCTGCGATACCAACTCACCGATTGCGAGCGTCTGCTGTGGCGCCAGTTGCGCAATCGCGGCTTAGCCGGATTCAAATTTCGCCGACAGCATCCGTGCCCGCCCTATGTCCTGGATTTCTACTGTGCAGAATTGCGACTTGTAGTTGAACTCGATGGCGGTCAGCACTTCGACGAAGCTGGCCTGGCGAAAGACCGTTTGCGCACGGCCTACCTGCAGCACCACGGGCTGGAGGTTCTACGCTTCAGCAATCTGGATGTGATACGGAATTTAGAGGGTGTTCTGACTGAAATCTTGAGCTGGATTGAGCCCCGTACCCCTCACCGCAACCCTCTCCCCAATGGGGAGAGGGAGCTGGATTGAGGCAGCCGGATCACTTGTGCTCATGCCGTGCAGAGCAAGCGAGGGGAGTGAGCGTGGGCTGTGTCCATCCAGCAGTTGCAACCACCACCAGCACGCTCTCACCCCAGCACCCAATCCCCGCATTACCGATACACCGGCCTGAATCCGAGTCCTGACTGGAATCTTGCACCGGATCGAGGCCCGCGCCCCTAACCCCAAACACTCTCCCAAAGGGGAGAGGGGGCTGGATTGAGGCAGCCGGATCACTTGCTCATGCAGACCGTGCAGAGCAAGCGAGGGGAGTGAGCGCAGGCTGTGCCCATCAAGCAGTTGCAACCACCACCAGCACGCTCTCACCCCAGCACCCAATCTCCGCATTACCGATACACCGGACTGAATCCGAGTCCTGACTGAAAGCTCGCACCGAATCGAGGCCCGCGCCCCTCACCCCAACCCTCTCCCCAACGGGGAAGAGGGAGCTGGATTGAGGAAGCCGGATCACTTGTGCTCATGCAGACCGCGCAGAGTAAGCGAGGGGAGTGAGCGCGGGCTGTGCCCATCAGGCAGTTGCAACAAACACCAGCACGCTCTCACCCCAGCACCCAATCCGCGCATTACCGATACACCGGCCTGAATCCGAGTCCTGACTGAAATCTTGCACCGGATCGAGGCCCGCGCCCCAACCATCTCCCCAAAGGGGAGAGGGGGCCTGAATGAAGCCACCGAACCCTTTGTGATCGGCCCGACACGCATTAAAGCGCATCGCCCTACACCCGGAACGAAAAACCGCGCGGTCTAGTCCCCTCTCCCCTTCGGGGAGAGGGCTAGGGTGAGGGGCTGGCGGCCACGACTAGCGTCGCAACTAAAACCCACACAGCCCGTTTCACCTACTCCTCAAGGGACCACGCGATCAATAAACCGCCCAGATTGGTACCGAGCAAGCCATGCCGGCCTGGCTCGAAGACCGCCCACCCAATCCTCTCCACAACGACGAGAGAGGGCCTGATTGAAGCCACCGAACATCCGCAACTAGCGGGCACATCATGCGTTTCGCCCTGCACCGGATCGGCAACCCAACCCGGTCAAGTCCCCTCTCCCCTCCGGGGAGAGGGCTAGGGTGAGGGGCTGGTGGCTATGTCGAGCGCTGCAGTCGACGTCGCCACCTGCCCCCGCCTCACCTACTCCTCAAGGGTCCACGCGATCAAGGAATCCCCCAGCTTGGTGCCGAACGAGCCATGCCCGCCGGCCATCTGCACCACGTACTGCTTGCCGGTCTTCTCGGACACGTAGGTCATCGGAGTCGCCTGGCCACCGGCAGGCAGGCGGCCCTTCCACAATTCCTTGCCGTTCTGCAGATCGTAGGCGCGCAGATAGTAATCCAGCGTTCCGCTCATAAAGGCCACTCCGCCGGCGGTGACGATCGGCCCGCCCAGTGCAGGCGTACCCACCGGGAAGGGAATGCCCAAGGGCGCACTGTCGCGGCTGGTGCCGTTCTTGTGCATCCAGACCTTCTTCATGCTGCGCAGGTCCAGCGCGGTGACGAAGCCCCATGGCGGCGTCTGGCACGGCAGGCCGACGACCGACATGAACGGCTCCAGCCGCACCATGTACGGCGCACCCAGGTTGGGCTGCAGGCCGGTCTCGCCGCCACCGGTACGTTCATCGGGGTCGACCTCGCTGCGCTTGACCATGGTCGAGATGAAGGCCAGGTAATTCGGCGCGCCGAACAACAGCTGCCGGCTCGGATCGACCGCCACCGATGGCCAGTTGAAAGTACCCACGTTACCCGGATAGATCAGCGAGCCCTGCTCCGACGGCGGCGTGAAGTCGCCGTCGTAACGCAGCTTGCGGAACTGGATGCGGCACATCATCTGGTCCAGCGGCGTGCCGCCCCACATGTCGCGCTCGCGCAGCGGCTCTTGCGGGGCGTAGCTGACGGCCGATGCGGGTTGGGTCGGCGCGGTGAACTCGCCATAGTCAGTGCCTTGGGGCACGGGCATCTCTTCCACCGGCACGATCGGCTCGCCGGTACGGCGGTCGAGGATGTACAGATCGCCACGCTTGGTCGGCTGGATGATGGCAGGCACCTGACCTTGCGGCCCTTCGATATCCACCAGCGTCGGCTGCGATGGCAGGTCGCGGTCCCAGAGGTCATGGTGCACAGTCTGGAATTCCCAGCGCACCTGGCCGGTCGCCAGGTCCAGCGCCACCAGGGTGTCGGTGAAACGCTCGGACTCCGGCGTGCGCGGCTGCGCCCACTGGTCCGGGGTCTGGTTGCCGGTGGGGATGTAGACCAGCCCCAGCGACTCGTCGGCAGTGGCGATGGTCCAGGAGTTCGGCGTGCTGCGCACGTAGGTTTCGCCGGGAGGCAAGGGCTCTGTGGCGTCCGGGTTACCCGGGTCGAAATTCCATACCAGCTCGCCGCTGCGCACGTCGTAGGCGCGAATCACGCCGCCGGGTGAATCCACCGCGCCGTTGTCGGTGATCGAGCCGCCGACGATGACCAGCTTTTCGGTCACCACCGGTGGTGAAGTCGGCAGGTAAACGCCCAAAGCGTCCTCACCGAGTCCAGCCTTCAGATCCACCACGCCGGCATTGCCGAAGTCCTCGCAGGGCTTGCCGTCCTCGACATCCAGCGCGACCAGAGTGCCGTCGTTGGTCGGCAAAAACAGCCTCCGCGCGCAACGCGCTACGGGCTGGTCGGACGGCGCCGTCGCTGCGGGCCCGTAGGCGTTGGCGTCATGGAAGGCCAGGCCACGGCAGGTCATGTGCTGGTAGTACTCGGCATCGCGGTTGATGCTCGGGTCGAAGCGCCAGCGCTCCTCACCGCTGTCGGCATCGACGGCGATGGCGATGCTGTGCGGCGTGCAGATGAACAGATTGTCGCCAACCTTCAACGGCGTCACCTGATAGGTGATCTCGCCGGGGTCACCCTCGCCGGAAAGGTCACCGGTGTGGAACTCCCAGGCCTTTTTCAACTTGCCGACGTTGTCCGGCGTGATCAGATCGGCCGTCGAGTAACGATCGCCGCGGTCGGAGCCGCCGTAGGCTTTCCATTCGCTGGCAACCCGACCGGCCTGCCCTTCGGGATTCGAGCCCTGCATCTGCGCGTCGCTGAATTCACCCGTGATCGAGTGGTAATCCTGGGTCAGCGAGTACCCCGCGATCAGCGCGCCGGCCAGCAGCCCCAAGCCGAGCAACCCACTGGCGCCATCACGCCAGACCAGTCGGCCGCCCACGTAACGATTGATGAACGGCAGAATCAGCCAGAGCCCGAGGATGCACCAGAGGTCGATTCGCGGCGCCAGCTGCCACCAGTCGAAGCTGACTTCGTACAGCGTCCACGCCAAAGTCGCCAGCAGTAGCACCGCGTAGAGCCAGATCGCAGCGCGGCGTCGAGCGAACAACAGCCCGGCCACGCCCAGCAGTCCGATGCCGGCCAGCAGGTAGTACCAGGAGCCACCCAGCATTGCGAGGTAGCCGCCACCGACCGCCATCAGCGCTCCCAGCAGCAGAACCACCACGGCGGTCAGGGTGATGCGCATGGGCCGCGGCCCGTAATCGATACTCATGCAACGCTCTCCAGCCAATTCATCTTCAAAACAAAAAGCAAAAAGCTGGCGAAACTTTCTGACACAAAGTCTCGCCAGCTTGTAGTGGATACGATAGGCGGGGCTTTAGTTCAGCCGTTTGGCGACCGCTTACGCCGTCGCCCCGACACTGAGCGGCTGCGTTTCAGGCCGCTTGATTACTGCGTAGATCACCCCGGTTACCAAGCTGCCGGCGAGGATTGCAGCCAGATACAACAGCGCGTGATTGATGGCGTTGGGGATCAGCAGCACGAACAGCCCGCCATGGGGCGCCAGCAGCTTTGCGCCGAAGGCCATGGACAGCGCGCCGGTCAGCGCACCACCGGCGATGCTGGCCGGGATCACCCGCAATGGGTCTTTCGCAGCGAACGGAATCGCGCCTTCGGAAATGAAGCAGCAGCCCAGCACCAGCGCGGCCTTGCCAGCTTCGCGCTCGGTCTGGGCGAACTTGCGTCGGGCGATCAGCGTGGCGATGCCCATGCCGATTGGCGGCACCATCCCCGCCGCCATGGTTGCGGCCATCGGCGCGTAACTCTGGGACGCGAGCAGCCCGACGGAGAAAGCATAAGCGGCCTTGTTCACCGGTCCGCCGAGGTCGACGCACATCATGGTGCCGAGCAGCAGACCGAGCAGGATGGCGTTGGAGGTGCCCATGGTGTCGAGGAATTCGGTGAGCCCGGCGAGCATCTTCGCCACCGGCGTGCCGACCACGTAAATCATCACCAGGCCGGTAACCAGGCTCGCCAGCAACGGAATGATCAGGATCGGCTTGAGCGATTCGATACTCGCTGGCAAGGGAATCCAGCGGCTGACCGCCTTGGCCGCGTAACCGGCGACGAAGCCGGCAATGATGCCGCCGATAAAGCCCGCCCCCAGCGTGCCAGCCAGCAGCCCACCGATCATCCCCGGCGCCAGTCCTGGGCGATCAGCGATGGAATAAGCGATGTATCCCGCCAGCAGCGGCACCATAAGCTGGAAGGCCGTTTCGCCACCGATCTTCATCAGCGCGGCGGCCAGCGTGCCCTCCTCCTTGAACGCCTCGATGCCGAAGACGAACGACAGTGCGATCAGCAAACCGCCCGCCACCACCATCGGCAGCATGTAGGACACGCCGGTCAGCAGGTGCTTGTAGACGCCAGCCTTCTCGCCCTTCTGTTCACCACTTGCGCTGGCAGCGGCGCCTCCAGCGAGCGCCGAGCCTTCTTCCAGCGCGCGATCCAGGGTCGCATCGGGTTGTTTGAGGGCCACGCCGGTGCCGCAGCGAAATACGCGCTTGCCGGCGAAACGGGTGACATCCACCTCGATATCCGCAGCCAGCAGCACCACGTCGGCCTCTTCGATGGCCTGGGCTTCGAGCACATTGCGCGCCCCCACCGAGCCGCGGGTTTCAACCTGCAGGTCGTAACCCTTGCGGATCGCCGCCTGCTGCAGGGCTTCAGCCGCCATGAAGGTGTGTGCGACGCCGGTCGGACAGGCGGTGATGGCGACAAGTTTGGGCTTGCCGCTGGTATGCGCCGCATCCGCTTCGTCGGCCTGCTGCAGCTCGCTGGCGGTGTCCGCGGCACTGCGCAGGAAGGCTTCCGGGTCGAGCAGCGCCTCGGATGGAGTGGACTGGGCGACGCGCTTGCCGACGAAGCGTTGCAGCGACAGCGGCCCGGTTTTCACCACCACCACCAGATCGGCATTGGCGATCTGCGCGGGCGTCAGCGGCGAACCGATGGCCTTGGGATCGTGGACTTCCACGGCGGTCGACCAGCCCAGACGATGGGCAGCCGCTTCGAGCAGCCGTGAAGTCAGCACGCTGGTGACCATTCCGTTGGGGCAGGCCGTGACGATGAGAAGATTCATTCCTTCACCTCTTGTTCGAATTATTGGCTGAGCGACTGCAGGCGCACCGCAGCTTCAAGCTCGGCGAGTCCAGCCGTGTCGGTGATGCCGAACCCAACCTGCCCGACCGCCTGCGCGGCGATGGCCGTGGCCTGTGTGAGGGTGCGCTCTGCCGGCCAGCCTTCCAGCAAACCGTGAAGCATCCCGGCAAGCAGCGAGTCGCCTGCACCGACGGTGCTGACGACCCGAACCCTGGGCGGATTTGCATGCAGTGCCGCGCCTGATGAAAACCAGCTGACACCGTCAGCGCCCTGCGAAACCACCACATGCTCGATGCCTTCGGTTTGCAGCCGCCGCGCTTCGGCCAGCAGCGCCGAAGAGCCGGTGAGATCAACGCCTCGGGCTTCGGCCAGCTCTTCCTCGTTGGGCTTGATCAACCAGGGCGTGGCGGCCAGCCCGTCACGCAACGCGGCACCACTGGTGTCCAGCGCCACCCGCACGCCGAGACTCTTGAGCGTCTGCAAGAGCTGGACGAACCACTGACTGTCGATGCCACGCGGCAAGCTGCCGGCGACGACCACGAGGTCATGAGCAGGCGCCAGCCGCTGGAGGCGCGTCAGCAGCTCCGTGCAGTGCGCCTCGCTCACCGTCAGCCCTGGGCCGTTGATGTCGGTGACCTGCCCGTCCGCTTCGGCGAGTTTGATGTTGCTGCGGGTATCGCCCGGCACGCGGACGAATTCGTCGGCAAACCCACGCGTGACGAACAACTGCTCGAAGGCCTGCGGATTGCCCTCGCCGAGAAAGCCGGTGACGGTCAGCTGATGACCGAGATCGGCCAGCACCTGCGCGACGTTGAGCCCCTTGCCGGCGGCGTGCACCTGCAGGCTTTCGCTGCGATTGACCTGGCCCAGGCGCAGCGCGGGCAGCTGCACGGTCAGGTCCAGGGCCGGGTTAAGGGTGACAGTGAGAACGCGGGCCATCAGCAGTGCTCCCCGACGAAGGCGCGAACTTCATGGGCGCCAGGCAACATCAGGGCTTGCTGAGCCAACCTCTGGCACGCGGCGAGATCCAGTTCGCGAACGCGCGCCTTCACCAAGGCGATGCTGCGCGCCGACACGCTCAGCTCATCCACGCCCAGGCCCACCAGCATCGGCACCGCCAGCGCATCGGCAGCCAGCTCACCACAGACGCCGACCCACTTGCCGTGGGCATGGGCGGCCTCGACCGTCATGCCGATCAGGCGCAAAACCGCCGGATGCAAGCCGTCGGCCTGGCCCGAGAGCGTCGGATGGCCGCGATCAATGGCCAGGGTGTACTGGGTCAGGTCGTTGGTGCCGATACTGAAGAAGTCGACTTCCTGCGCCAGCACCGGCGCGATCAGCGCTGCGGACGGGATCTCGATCATGATGCCGACCTGCAGGTCAGCTACCGGCAGCTCAACGCACAGGCGGTCGACCATGGCTTTGGCGGTGCGCCACTCGTCAATATTGCCGACCATGGGGAACATGATCCGCAACGGGCGGCCATCGGCCGAAGCGAGCAAGGCACGCAGCTGGGTCTCGAGGATGTCCGGGCGTTGCAAACTCAGGCGAATGCCGCGCACGCCCAGAAACGGGTTTTCCTCGGCCGGCATCGGCCAGTACGGCAGCGGCTTGTCACCACCGACATCCAGCGTGCGCACCACCAGCGGACGCCCTTGGAGGGCTTCCAGCACGCGGCGGTACTCGGCTTCCTGAGTCGCCTGATCCGGCGCCTGGGAATGGTTCATGAACACCAGCTCGGTACGCAGCAGGCCGATGCCTTCGGCGCCCATCGCCACCGCTTCCGGGGTCTCGCCGGCAGCGCCGATGTTGGCAGCGATCTCTACCGGATGGCCGTCACGGGTGATGGCCGGCTCCAGGCGACGCTCATTTGCCAGGCGCTTGCGCTCCTCGCGGGTGGCGCGCTCGTTGCGGGCCTGGTCCAGCTGCGCATCGGTTGGGGCGACCAGCAGTTCACCGCGCTCGCCGTCAAGCAGCAGCAAGGTGTTTGGCGCTAGCCCAAGCACACCCGGCCCAGCACCGACTATCGCCGGAATGCCCAGCGCGCGGGCGATGATGGCGCTGTGCGAAGTGGCGCCGCCGCCAGCGGTAAGAATGCCTGCGACCCGCTGGGCATTGAGCGTGGCGACGTCCGAAGGCGCCACCTCGTCCATCACCAGGATGTAGGGCTCATCTGGGGCCTGATCGGCTTCCACACCAGTCAGGCAGGCCAGCACGCGACGCCCGACGTCACGCAAATCGGCCGCACGTTCGGCCAGCAGCTTGTCGTGGAGCGCCTCCTGCTGCTGCGCCGCAGTTTCGATTTCCTCCATCCAGGCCGCTTCGGCGCTCAGTCCCTTTTGCAGCCGAACCTGCACCTCCTCGCGCAACGCTGGGTCCTTGAGCATGGCCTGATGGGTGGTGAAGATGTCGCGGATGCTGGCGACCTGACTCTCATCGATCAGCGTGCCGATCTCCGCATGGACCTTGTCCAGCGCCGCATCCAGCCGCTGCAGTTCGATCACCGGAGACTCGCCGCGCTTGGGGTAGTCGATCACCTGCGGCTTGCGTACCAGGACCGGACCGATGGCGATGCCGGGCGCGGCGGCGATGCCGATGACCTGCTCGCCGGCCCGCAAGACGGGCACGTCCTGGGCTGCCTCATTCAGTTGCACGGCCCGCTGCTCCGCCGGCGCCCCGCCGGCCGGCAGCGGCTCGATTTCCTCGCCCAGCCCTTCCTCCACCGCGCGGACCAGCGCCGGCAACGCATCGTCGGCGATCGAGGGCTCGGCGATGAACTCCAGCACCTGGCCGCGATGCGAACCCATCGCCAGCAGCTTGCTCAGGCTCTTGGCCGACACGCCCGCGCTCTGGCTACCAGCCAGACGCACTCGGATCTCGCCGGCGAAGGCCTGTGCGACCTCGGTCAGCACCTTTGCCGGACGCGCATGCAAGCCATGGGCGTTGGCGAGCGGCACCTGGGCACTCGGCCAGTCTGCCGGCACTTCGCCGCCCAGGGCTTCGAGCACTGTGCGACTGGACGTCGCCTGGCTCAGCTCCTGCCCGCGGCCTTCGATCAGCAGATTGCACAGGCGCTCGAGCATCGCCCGATGCGCTTCGCCCAGGCTGGCCAGCACGAAAAGCCCGTTGAGCGGCTGCCCCTGATGCTCGAGATTCGAAGCTGGCGTGACGAAGGCGAGACCAGGACGCTGCACCGCCTGCTCGCTACTCAGCCACCAGAGGCCATCCCCCAGCGGCAGCGCCTGGCCAAGCGGCAGACTGGCGTTGAAACCCGGCTCCACGCACTGCGCGCGCTTGAGCAGCTTGACGCCCTGCCAGGCCAGCTCGTCGAAATCATCCGCAGCGACACCCAGCGAGACCAGCTCGCAATCCAGCGCTAGCGCCTGTGGCGCACCCTGCAGCAGGTCGATGATGGCTTCCGGACTTTCGGCTTTCTGCAGCGCCTCGCTCAGATCGCCTTCACCCAATGCTCGGGTCAGCAGCTGTAGCAGGCGCAGGTGTTCGTCGGAACGCGCAGCGATACCGATGGCCAGATACACCAGCTGGCCGTTGCCCCAGTCGACGCCGGCCGGAAAATGCAGCAGCCGCACACCGGTGGTGAACACCTGATCACGGGTTTCCGGCGTGCCATGGGGAATCGCAAGGCCCTGACCGAGAAAGGTCGAGCCCTGCGCTTCACGCGCACGCAGCCCGTCCAGATAACCCGGCGCGACCAGCCCGTCGGCGACCAGAACTTCACCCAGCAGGGCCAGCGCCGCTAGCTTGTCCGCCGCGGCCTGATGCATGTGGATGTGCTGTGCATTCAACTCAAGCATGGAGAACTCCTGCGGGGCTCGCGATTGTTGTGGCCGACGGTCGCGCCGGCCTTGCCCGAATCCTGGGCTGGCGCTTCAGACCGAAACAGTGCTGAAACGTTTCACCTAAAGCTGGCACATTACGCAATATTGGGTAATTCTAGAAGCCCGAGTTCATACCACCCGTCTCAGGACCCTCTGTTGAAACTGACCGACATCGCCCGCCTCGCCAACGTTTCGGTAACCACCGCCAGCTATGTGCTCAATGGCAAGGCCGCGCAGCGCCGTATCAGCGCGGCCACGGTCGAACGGGTGATGGCCGTGGCCGAACAGCAGGGCTTTCAGCTCGACCAGCAGGCGGCTGGCCTGCGTCGAGGGCAGTCGCGCACCCTCGGCTTCATCGTTCCGGATCTGGAAAACCCCAGCTACGCGCGTCTGGCCAAACTGCTCGAGCAGCGCGCGCGGCAGCGCGGCTACCAGCTGCTGATCGCCGGCACCGACGACGAGCCGGACACCGAGCGCCAGGTCATCCAGCTGCTGCGCTCGCGCCGCTGCGATGCGCTGATCGTCGCCAGCTGCCTACCGGCCGACGACCAGAGCTATCGCAAGGTGCAGGCGGCTGGCACGCCGGTGATCGCCCTCGACCGTGCGCTGGACGCCGAGCACTTCTGCTCGGTGGTCAGCGATGATTGTGAAGCGGCCGCCCTGCTTACCCGCTCGCTGGCAGTTCCGGCCGCCGCCCATATCGCCCTGATCAGCGCACGCCCGGCATTGCCCATCAGTCAGCAGCGCGAGGAAGGTTTCCGCCAGGCACTGTCGCAGCACAGCGGTCAGGTCAGCATCCTGCAGGCCGAACAGTTCAGCCGTGCGTGCGGCCGTGAACAGATGCTCGCCCTGCTCGACCGCGGCCCGCTGCCCGATGCGCTGATCACCACCGCCTACGTCTTGCTCGAAGGCGTCTTCGATGCGCTGCGCGAGCGGAACCTGCTGTGGCCAGAGCAGCTGCGGCTGGCGACCTTTGGTGACGCGCAGTTGCTGGATTTCCTGCCGATCCGGGTCAATGCGATTTCCCAGCAGCACCAGCAGATCGCCGAGCAAACCCTGGAACAGGCAATCCGCGCCATCGAGCAGGGCGATTACCGTCCCGGCGTGATCGCCATCGAGCGTGAGCTGAAAGTGCGGCGTCTCTGATCCGCCCCTTGCGGGCGCTGCCGCGCTGGCGGAAGCTTGTCGTCTTTCGAACACGCCCACCCTCCCAGATGAACATCGAACAGATCACCCAACGCCTGCACGCCATCCGCGATCAGAACGACTGGCAGCGCTTTCACAGCCCCAAGAATCTCGCCATGGCCGCCAGCGTGGAAATGGCCGAACTGGTGGAAATCTTCCAGTGGCAGACCGAGGACGAGTCGCGTCGGCTGCCGCTCGACAAGCTCGAACATGCCGGGCAGGAAGTCGGCGACATCCTCATGTACCTGCTCTTGATGTGCAGCGAGCTGGGCATCGACATGGAACAGGCACTGCTGGCCAAGTTGGCCGACAACGAGCGGCGGTTCGCCCGATGAGCGACCGGCATTTCGACGAGCTGGCGACGCGCTTCGCCGAGAAGATCTACGGCGGCGCCAAGGGTGCGATCCGCCTTGCCGTGCTGCAGGCCGACCTGACGGAAGCCCTGCCGCAACGGCCACTGCGGGTGCTGGATATCGGCGCCGGCCTAGGCCATATGAGTCTGTGGCTGGCCCAGCAGGGCCATGATGTGACCCTGGCAGAACCGGCAGAGCCGATGCTGGAAGGCGCGCGCAAACAGTTTGCCGCAGCCGGCCAGCAGGCAACCTTCATTCAGGCGCCCTGGCAGACAGTCGAAAGCGAGGTCGAGGGCCGTTTCGATCTGGTGATCTGCCACGCGGTGCTGGAATGGCTGGCCGAGCCCCAGGCGATCCTGCCGGCGCTGCATCGCCTAACATCGGCCGATGGCTGGCTATCGCTGGCCTTCTACAACCGCGACGCGCTGATCTACCGCAACCTGCTCAAGGGCCATTTCAAGAAACTGCGCAGCCAGACCTATGCCGGCGAGCGCCAGAGCCTGACGCCTCAGCAGCCGCTGGACCCACGCGAGCTGGCGGCGCAACTCGCACCGCACTGGCAGGTCGAAACAACCAGTGGCGTGCGCGTATTCCATGACTACATGCCCGCCGATTTCCAGGCCCGCACCGAGCCTGCCGAACTGATCGAGATGGAACTGGCCTACCGCCGCCATCCACAATTTGCCGGTCTCGGGCGCTACCTGCACTGGATGTGTCGGCCGCTCTGAGCCGACCGGGAGGTACCGATGTCGATCCGCGCCATGCTGCCGGTGCTCTGCCTGGGCCTTGCAGCCTGCCAGAGCCAGAACCCCTATACCGACGAATCCGCGCCGATTCCTCCGGCGCCACCGATCGAGCAGATCCAGTCACCGATCTATCCGGCGGCGCCAAGGGACTTTTCCAGCTACCAGAACTGGAGCTGGCAAGCACCACCGGCCGGCACCGCGTCGATCACCGGCGAGGAGCTGCAGGAAATGGTCGCCGGCGCGCTCGATCAACTCGGCTTGCGCCCTGCGCAGGCCGAGCGCAAGGGCGAGCTGTTGATCAGCGCCCGCGCCAGCAAGGAGACCCGCATTCGGCAGACTTACGATGATTACGGCCCGCATGTCGGCGTAGGCCGCTACGGTGGCGGCTACGGATACGGCTCAGGTTATGGCGTGGGGACGAGCGTACCCATCGTGCGCAACTACGAGGAAGAGGTGCTCTCGGTGCGTATCGAGATGTTCGACGCGGCTTCCGGCCAATCGATCTGGAGCAATCGCGCCGAAGCACGTAGCGGCGGCAGCCGCGCCAAGCAGCAGGATGCGCTGCGCGAGGCGGTGCAGCGGGCGCTGGCGGACTACCCGCCGCGCTGAGCGTGACGGCGATGCAGACTCAGCACCGCGCCGAGGCCTAGACTGAACAGATTCCACCCCCGGAGAACGATCATGTTGCGCTGCCTGTTGCTGATACCTCTGCTCTTCGCGCTAGCCGCCTGCCAGGGCCCGCAGGTGCAGCGCGATTTCGATCCGACGCGGGATTTTTCGGCCTATCGGGCCTGGGGCTGGCATGAACCGGCGCTGCAGTACCGGCCTGACGATCCACGAATCAAAAGCGACCTCACCGAACAACGCATCCGCGCGGCGATCGCCGAACAGCTCGATCAGCAGGGACTGCGTCCCGCCACGGCCGGCAAAGCGGCGGACCTCAAGGTGCAGGCCTGGTACATCGTCGACCAGCGTACCCAGCAGTACACGACCACCTCCGGCGCCTGGGGCAATCCCTGGTACGGCTACTGGGGTGGGCCGATGTTCACCGACACCCGCACCATCGACTACCAGGTCGGCACGCTGCAGATCGACCTGTATGACGCCGCTGACGGCAAACTGGTCTGGCGCGGCAGCGCCGAGCAGACCCTGAGCAACCGCCAAGGCACCCCCGAGCAACGCGCCGGCAGCATGCGCGAGCTGGTGACACGGGTGCTGTCGCAATACCCGCCGCGCTGAGCCAAGCGCAGCGAACCGCTGTCCCGCTATGGCGAGTCGTATCCCGGCTCGCCATACTGTCGCGCCCTGATTCCGGAGATCCGAAATGCCTGCCGTTGCCTGGTGGTTACTCACCCTTCCGTTCATTGCCGGCGCGATGCTGCCCCTGCAGGCCGGAATCAACGGCCAGGTCGCGCGTCACCTCGGCAACGTGATGGGCGCGGCACTGCTTTCGTTTACCGTGGGAACACTGGCGCTGTTCGTCATCGTGGCAGTCCAGCGCGATATCCCGGCGTTGCAGACGCTGAAGGGCCTGCACTGGTGGCACTGGTGTGGTGGGCTGCTGGGGGCCTTTTTCATCGCCACGGCCGCCTTCGCCGCACCGCGCACGGGAGCGTTGCTGTTCATGGCGCTATTGCTGGCCGGCCAGCTGTTCGTCGCCTTGCTGCTGGATCACTTCGGCTGGGCCGGCTTTCGCCAGTCCAGCATCAGCTTCGGCAAGGTCTCCGGTCTGCTGCTGATCTTCGCCGGCGTCTGGCTGATCCAGCGCGGCTAGCAGGTGCGCGGCGGGCGTCACTCGTGCTCGAAGGCGTAGAACAGGTTGGGCTCGCTGACCAGATAGAGATTGCCCTGTGCATCGAAGGTCATCCCTTCGGCCTGCGGCACGCTGCGCTCGAGTCCGGCAAACCCGCTCCAGAGCGAGCGGAAGCTGACCAGCTCGCCCTCGGCATCGAGTTCCAGCATCATCTTCGCCTCGTCGCTGAGCAGCACCAGATGGCCGGTACGCTCGTCGAAGTGCACCGAGGACAGATCACTGGCCATGTCCAGCTTCTCGATCCAGGCCTCACGGTCGATGATCTTGATGTCCATGCCACCTGCCAGACTGCGCTTGATGCCCTGGATCTCGTAGAGCTTGCGCGGTGAATGCTCCTTGACCACGAACAGGCGATCACCGGCGCGGTCGTACCCGACGCCCTCGAAACCGGTATTGTCCGCGTCGTTTAGGGCCAGGGTAATGGAGCGGGCATCGGTACGCTGCAGCGGACCGGCAATCCTGGGAACCTGCACGATCACCAGCGACTGCTTACGCTCCTCGGTCAACACCAGCAGGTCATCACCCAGATAGGTCACGCCCTCTACGTCCTGGAACCCGCGCAGCGGGTAGCGCGCGAGGAAGCCGCCATCCTTGTCCAGCGCCAGCAGCTCTTCGGGGTTATTGACGACGCCCCAGAAATGATCGCGGCGTTCGTCATAGGTCAACCCGGAAAGATTGTCTTCCACTGTGGCCACCTGCAGCGCGTCGATCTTCACCCGGTATTCGGGTAGCCAGAGGCTGTGCCTTTCCCAGCTGCTTTCATGCCAGGTGGTTTTCAGCGTATAGAACAGCCGCTCGTCCAGATGAGTGGCGGTGACAACGTAGAGCAGGCCGAAAAAGACGCAGCCATAGGCCCAGGCCGGGCGCAGTGTCTTGATTCGTTCCAGGCGCGCTCTGGCAATGGCCAGCATCGTTGGTCTTCTCGTGCTGGGAATGGTAGGCAGGCTGCCTGGCGCTTGTTGCAGTTGCATGAAGGTCGGGAACGCATGATGCGCTAAGGACTCACAGCGACATTCCGACCGCCTCCTGCCCTGGTGGTTCCAGCGCAGCGCGGCCGTTCGGAACTCTCGGGCGCACTCGAGAGCCCAATGCCCAGAGCCGTGCTTGGGCACCGCAATCGAACGTTCAGGAGAGTGAGACATGCGGGTAGAAGGATTCTTCGAATGGCTGGGACAGGCGCTGGGCGCGGTCATACGTTTCATCGTCGAGGCGCTGGGCGACTTCTTCGGCCTGTTTGCCAGGGCCGGACACAATTTCCTCGAGGGGTTGTCGCGTACGCTGGGCATGGACCACTCTCTGATCAGCCTGGTAGCACTGGCGATCGGCCTGCTGTTGCTGGTTGCGGCGGTCCGCGCGTTCTTTCGCGGCTCGATCATCGGCGGGCTGATCTGGCTGTTCCTCGGGCTGTGGCTGCTGAGCTGGTTGATTCACTGACGCGCAGCCTAAAGCTCGGACTTTCCCTCTTTCATTGCATGCCACGTATAGTGCCGGGCCGTCCCGGAGGCCCGTAATGTCCAGCATGCTTGCCGCCTGGCGCCACGCCCCAACCCACAGCAAGGTGTGGGCGCTGGCGGCGCCGATGATCCTGTCGAACCTATCCGTTCCGCTGGTCGCACTGGTGGACAGCAGCGTGATCGGCCATCTGCCGCACGCGCATCAGCTGGGCGCAGTGGCGGTCGGCGGTAGCCTGTATACGCTGCTGGTGTGGGTGATGGGCTTTCTGCGCATGGGCACGACGGGCTTCGCCGCCCAGGCCGCTGGTCGCAACGACGGCGGCGCCCTGCGCCAGATCCTCCTGCAGGGGCTGCTGCTGGCCCTGGGTTTCGCGCTGTTGCTCGGGGTGCTCGGCGTGCCGCTGAAAGGCGCGGCCCTGCAGCTCATGCAGCCCTCGGCCGAACTGGACGAACTCACCCGTGATTATTTCCACACGCGGCTGTTCGGCCTGCCCGCGGCGCTGGCCAGCTATGCGCTGATCGGCTGGTTCCTCGGCACGCAGAATGCGCGCGCGCCACTGGCCATCCTGCTGACCACCAATCTGATCAACGTGGCGCTGGACCTGTGGTTCGTGCTCGGCCTCGACTGGGGCGTGACCGGCGCCGCACGCGCCTCGGTGATCGCCGAATGGAGCGGCGCGCTGCTCGGCCTGGCGCTCACCCGCAAGGCGCTGGCCCGCTATCCCGGTCGAGTCGATACCCGCGCGCTGCGCCGCTGGTTGAGCTGGCGGCCGCTGATGGCGGTCAACCGCGACATCTTCCTGCGCTCCCTGGCGCTGCAACTGGTGTTCTTCCTGGTGACTGTCCAGGGCACCCGGCTAGGCGATGCGACGGTCGCCGCCAATGCGCTGTTGCTCAATGGTCTGCTGCTGACCGCCCACGCCCTCGATGGATTGGCTCATGCCGTGGAAGCCTTGGCCGGACATGCCATCGGTGCCCGCAACCGCGACGCACTGCAGCGAGTGATGGTGGTCGCCGGGGGCTGGTCGTTGCTGGCCAGCGTCGCCTTCGGCTTGTTCTTCCTGCTTGGCGGCCATCTATTTATCCAGCTGCAGACCGACATTCCCGAGGTCCGCGCGACCGCGCTGATCTACCTGCCCTATCTGGCGGCGTTGCCGCTGATTGCGGTCTGGAGCTATCTGCTCGACGGGTTGTTCATCGGTGCAACCCGCGCGCGGGAGATGCGCAACAGCATGCTCCTGGCGGTAGGCCTGACGCTGCCACTGGGCTGGCTGCTGCAAGGGCTTGGCAATCACGGCTTGTGGCTGGCGTTTCTGAGCTTCATGCTGATGCGCGGCGTCTGCCTGGGCGTGCTCGCTCAGCGCCTGCAGCGCCGCGGAGCCTGGTTTAACATGGGCGCGCCGAGCACCACACACTCCGAAGGACACTGAACATGGCCTACGCCATCGCCGCCTACCTGCATTTTCTGGCGATATTCCTGCTCTTTGCCCTGCTGCTGCTGGAGCACCAGCTGTTCCGTCAGCCGCTGACGCTGGAGCGAGCGCGCAGCCTGTTCCGTATCGACATCGCCTTCGGTATCACCGCGGCGGCGGTACTGGCCAGCGGAGCGGCCCGGACCATCCTCTATGGCAAAGGCCTGGACTACTACCTGAAGAACAGCCTGTTCCACGCCAAGATCGGCCTGTTCGTGGTGGTCGCGGTGCTCTCCATCTATCCGACCCTGACGTTTCTACGCTGGCGCCCGGCCTTGTCCGCAGGCCAGGCACCGATCATCTCGGACAGCAGCGCCAGGTGGGTCAAGCTGACCATCCGCCTGGAGCTGCTGCTACTCCTGCTGATCCCCTTGCTGGCGTCGCTGATGTCACGGGGCTTTGGCGTAATGCCCGGCTGACGCCGGGCTCGCGGCTCAAGGCGTCAGATAGGACGACCGCGTCAGCCCCAGACGCAACGCGTCGATGTATTGGGTGCGCTCCTTGGCGCTCAGCTTGGCGCTGGCAACCTTGTCGCGGTAGTAGGTCATCAGCTCCTCGGGCGACAGGTGCACGTAGCGCAGCATGTCCTCGATGGTGTCGTGGGTCTCGATGCCGGCGTGGTAGTAGCTGCCGTCCTCACGCTGATAGACGTTCACCGAGTCGGTGTCGCCAAACAGGTTGTGCATGTCGCCAAGGATTTCCTGGTACGCGCCGACCAGGAACACGCCAAGGAAATACTCTTCCCCCGCCTGAATCTCGTGCACCGGCATGCTGTTCTCGATGCTCTGCTCGTCGACGTAATGCCTGATCTTGCCGTCCGAGTCACAAGTCAGGTCCTGCAGCACCGCGCGACGCACCGGCTCTTCGGTCAAGCGCTGCAACGGCACGATAGGCAGAATCTGGTCGATGGCCCAGGTATCGGGCAGGCTCTGGAATACCGAGAAGTTGCAGATGTACTTGTCCGCCAGTTTGTCGTTCAACTCGTCGAGCACCGCGCGATGGGAGCGCTGGCGGGCCTTGAGCTGGTTGTACAGGCGACGGCAGATGGCGTAATAGCTCTGCTCGGCCAGTGCCTTCTGCGCCAGCGTCAGCTTGCCGGAGGCGTACTGCGCGCTGGACTCGCTCATGTAGTGGGTAGCGCGCCAGTAGGTCTCGGTGACCATTTCCGGGTCGGTCGGTCCGAGCAGGTCGGCCAGCGACTGCACGATCTCCGGCAGTTCGTCGTAGTTGTCGATCACCGGCAGCTCATCGTTGTGCCGCTCGACGTCGGTGACCTGCATGACCAACACCGCATGGTGCGCGGTCATCGCCCGCCCGCTTTCGGAGAAGATGTTCGGGTGCGGCAGCCCCTGTGCCTCGCAGAACTCCTTGAGCATGCCGACCACGGTACCGGCGTATTCGTCGATGTCGTAGTTGATCGAGCTGGCATTGCGCGAGTGGGTGCCGTCGTAGTCGACCCCCAGTCCGCCGCCCACATCGATGTAATCCACCGGCAGGTTCAACGCCCGTAGCTCGGCGTAGTAACGAATCGCCTCACGGAAGCCCTGACGATAGTCGGCCAGATTGGCGATCTGCGAACCCATGTGGAAGTGCAGCAAGCGAATGCCCTGGTCCATTTCTGCGGCGCGGAAGCGTTCGATCACCGAGAGCAGCTGCGCCGCGGACAAGCCGAACTTCGACCGCTCGCCACCGGTATCGGCCCACTTCGAC
This sequence comes from Stutzerimonas kunmingensis, assembly GCF_002929225.1. Taxonomy (GTDB): domain Bacteria; phylum Pseudomonadota; class Gammaproteobacteria; order Pseudomonadales; family Pseudomonadaceae; genus Stutzerimonas. The sequence goes on from NZ_PISM01000018.1 coordinate 110,737, forward strand.
GATGCCAGCGACGACAGCCGCACACGCAGACCGACCTGCGGGGTCAGCTTGAGCTCGTTGGCCTCCTCGATCACCAGCCCGACCTCGGACTCCTTCTCGATGACGATGAACACGTTGTGGCCGAGCTTCTGGCCCATCAGTGCGAGGCGGATGAACTCGCGGTCCTTGTAGCCATTGCAGACGATGGTGCCGCCCTTCGGCGCCAGCGCCAGCACAGCCATCAGCTCCGGCTTGGAACCCGCCTCCAGGCCGATGGAAACGTTCTGCGTGGCGATGATGTTCTCCACCACCGCTTCCTGCTGGTTGACCTTGATCGGGTACAACGCGGTGTACTTGCCGGCGTACTCCATGCGCTCGATGTTGGCATCGAAGGCACCGGTCAGACGCCGTACGCGGTCCTGCAGGATGCCGGGGAAACGCACCAGCAACGGCAGTGACAGCCCCGCCTCGCGTAATTGCTCGATCAGGCCGTTGAACTCGATCGGCTCGCCGCTCGGCCCTTGCGGGCGCACTTCGACATTGCCCTGGTCGTTGATTGCGAAATACCCAGCGCCCCAGTGGCGGATACCGTAGATGCTGCGGCTGTCGGCAGCGGTCCACTGGCTACCGTCGTCTTTACGTGTGCGTCGTACAGGCATCAAGGCCTCCCGGAAGAAATTGAGTGTTTCGCAGCGAGCAGAACCGCGCGGCGAAGGCTATGCGGCTTCGACAGCCGATATGCGGAAAATGGTGAAAATCGGTGGAGGTGTCACATCGGTGCTCAGCCACCGGACTTCTTGGCCTTGAAGCCACGTTTGCTCAGCTCGTCGATCAGCAGCTGAACGTGATCGCCCTGAATCTCGATGACTCCATCCTTCAGCGCACCACCCGTGCCGCAGCGACGTTTCAGCGCGCTGGCAAGTTCCTTGAGATCGGTCTCGGGCAAGGGAACGCCACTGATGGTCGTCACCGTCTTGCCGCCTCGGCCCTTACTCTCGCGGCGCACCCGTGCAATGCCGTCGCCTTCGGGCACAACGCTTTGTTTGCAGATGCAACTACCCAGCGGTTGACTGCACTCGGGACAATGCCGACCGGCATCGGTGGAATAGACCAGCCCGCTCAGGCCGGCCAGGGAAGTGGTTTTCTTCGCCACACAAACCTCACTCGCCAATCTGGCTCTGCCTGGCAGAGCCGAAGTGCCGGCTAATTTACCAGCAATGCGAGTTGGTAGCAGAACAGAGTCCGGGCGACGCATATGAAACCCGGACTGCTCGTGAAACCGAAGTACCGCGAAGGGCCGATCAGCTCTTCTGATCGGCGATACGCCCGGCCGGTGCATAGGGCGATGGATCCACGATCGGCGCCTGCCCAAGCATCAGATCGACAAGCAGCTGACAGGACGCCGGTGCCAGCACCAACCCGTTGCGGAAGTGCCCGCAGTTCAGCCACAGCCCGTCGAAACCGCCCACCTGTCCTATATAAGGCACGCCGTCCGGCGAACCGGGTCGCAGGCCTGCCCAGTGCTTGACCACTTGCGCGTCGGCCAGCGCGGGCAACAGCTCGATCGCTGTTGCCCTCAGGCTTTCCAGCGCGTCTTCGGTCGGCGTCTTGTCGAAGCCGACATCTTCCAGCGTGCTGCCGACCAGGATATGGCCGTCGCGCCGTGGAATCGCATAGCGCCGTTTGGCCAGCACCATGCTCGGCAGGAAGTCCTCGGCGCACTTGAATAGAATCATCTGCCCCTTCATCGGCTTGACCGGAATCTCCAGCCCCAGCGTCGCCAGCAGCTGTGCGCTCCAGGCGCCCGCAGCCACTACAACCTGATCCGCTCGCATCTCGCCCTGCGCTGTCTGCACGCCCACGATACGCGTACCGTCGCGGAGGAAACCCTCGACCGCGCACTGCTCGATCACAGTCACATTCGGCAGCTGCCGCAGCGCTTCGCGCAAGGCGCGCAACAGACGAGGATTGCGAATGTTGGCAACACCCTCCATGTAGACGACGCGCTCGTAACCCTCACCCAGCGAAGGCACTGTCTGGCGCACGGTCTCCATCGACACCGACGTCAGCGGCCGGCCATAACGCTCAGCCCAACTCAGCGCTTCCGCCTCGTCATGTAGATCCAGCCAGTAAAGGCCGGTGACATGCACCTCGGGGTCCACCCCCGTCTCTTCCAGAAGCCGCTCGCCAAGCTGTGGATAGAAATCCTGCGACCAATGCGCCAGCGCCGTGACCGCCGGGCTGTAGCGCCACGGATAAAGCGGCGAAACGATCCCGCCGCCGGCCCAGGAAGCTTCGCGACCAACATCGCCCGACTCTAGCAGCAACACCGACGTGCCTGCCTGAGCCAGGCGATAGGCTGACAACAACCCGATGACACCGCCACCGACAACGATCACTTCTTGATTCACATGCCTCTCCAACCATCTGGTTCACATTTCTGCCCGTCCGCACTTGGACTGACGGGCAGGCTGCTTTAAAAGAGCGTCGTGTATCTCGCGAACGCCAATACACAAAAAGCAGCCAGGACGGCTGAGCATCATACGTGCAAAGGAACCGCACTATGGCGAACCGAAATCAAGGCTTCACATTAATAGACGTAGTTATCACCGTATCAGTTCTTGCCGTTATTTCCGCCATAGCGATGTCGGCAATCAACGACTTTATTGAACGTAGCCGCCAGCAGGCCCTGCTTTCCCAACTTCAAGACACTATCCAGAACGCGCGTGCCACAGCGGTACTTCGACGCCAGACTGTTGTTCTATGTGGTACCCGAAATATGGACACTTGCAGCAACGACTGGCGCGATGGCTGGCTGACCAAGCTGGAAACAACAGGACAGAAACTCGCGCTAACGCAACTAACTGGCGCCAAAGAGCTGCGCTGGATTGGTTTCGGTAATCAGCAAATTCGGTTCTACGAAAACGGCACCAGCCCTTGGAGCAATGGCCGCTTCTATCAGTGCTATAAACAGCGTATCGCGTGGCAACTCATACTCAGCCGCCAGGGTCGACTGCGCCAAGGCACTGCGGAGGAGAATGAAAGCAAAGCCGCCCTGTGTACCCCCTGATATACACCGGCAGACATCAAAGCATGGCGTCGATCACGCCGAAGCTCGCGCACAAGCCTGATAATCGTGCCGACAGCCGGTCATCCCGACAAACGTACCGGCTATCCCGGCATAACGGACAAAGCGTCCGGGCCGAATCATTATCCGCTCAAGAAACTAAGTGGAGCGCACCATGTCACCTCGTCGCGACATGCAAGGATTCACCTTGATTGAAGCCATGATCGTACTCGTCCTGCTAGCGCTAATCGCCGGGTTGGCCATGCCCAGCCTCACCCGCATGACAGCCATCCACCAGGTAGAGGCTCAGGCACAGACTCTTCACAGCCTGCTGCAATTCGCTCGTTCCGAGGCGGTGGTACATCGGACTTCCATCAGCCTGAGCAACAACGCCGATGACTGGCTGGTGACCCACGTAGAAGACAACCGGGTACTGCGCCAGGAAACCATCAATCCGGATCAGGCTGCCATCACTAGCACCCTGGCAGCACCGATCACGCTGACCTATCGAGCCAACGGCACAGCCGACGCCGCAGACTTCATTGTCTGTCGCAACGACGAAGCAGAGTTCGCCTACCTGATCTCGGTACAACGCAGCGGCAACGCCCGCCTGCTGCCACGCGGAAAGGATGCATCAGGACAAGATCTGCAGGACTGCACGCCATGAAAAGAGATACCAAAAACCGAGGATTCACCCTGATCGAGGTACTGGTCACCCTCGTTCTGCTGACCATAGGCATGCTGGCACTCGTTGCTATGCAGAGTCGCGGCATCCAGTTCACCGCAGACTCCGTCGCACGCAACAACGCCATCATGCTGGCCAACGAGATGATGGAAACGATGCGTGCCAATCCGACAGCCCGTGATGCCTATCTTTTCGAAGCGCTGCCGGCAGATGACAGCTGTGAGGACGAAGAAGACGTCGAGGCCAGCGACGTGGCCAATCAGATGGCCTGCTGGGGTGAGAAGGCGCGCACGCTGTTGCCGGGTACAACTGGCGACGGCGGAGAGGCACAAGCCGTGCGTAACAACTTTTACACCTGCCGCTCCAAGCAGCTCGACGCCTGCGACGCAGGCGATGGCTCGGCCGTGGAGATTCAGGTCGCCTGGCGCTCCGTCGGAGAACGCTGTCGTGACGGGGATGGCGCAGGCGACGACGATCCCTTCATCTGCACCCTGCGCCTGCGCGGAGAACTTTGATCATGCACAAGCAAAACGGAATTTCCATCATCGAGATGATGGTGGCGCTGGTGATCAGCAGCATCCTGACAATCGGCATTACGCAGGTCTATGTCAAGAACCGTGAAAACGTGCTGTTCCAGCAAAGCCAAGGACAGAACATCGAAAACGCACGCTTCTCCATTCTTCTTCTGGAGCAGACGCTGGCGAAGGCAGGCTACCGTCGCACACCTGACCAGACCATGGCGACAGCCTTCCCCAAGAAGCCAATTGACGGCTGTGGAGTAATGGAAGCAGGTCAGGTCACCAAACGCCTCAGCGACACAGCGTTCTGCATCCGCTACCAGCCCGCATTCCCTGACGCCCGCGACTGCGCCGGCAACAACATCGACGATATTCCCGACAAGGCGTATGTATCTGCAGAACCGGTCTCGGAGAAGTTCGAACTTACCAACGGCGAACTGACCTGCAATGGCGCCGAGATTGCCACCGGAATCACCGACCTCAAGTTCGTGTATGGCGTCAACGGCAATGAGGAAAAACGCATCAGTCGATATGCCTCCACCCCCTCCGAAGACGACAACATCCGCGCAGTGAAACTTTCCATTCTGACAGCCAGTGCAAACAACATCACTCAGGATGCTGAGAGCAAGGCCTATGAACTCTGGTTTAACAAAGAGCCTGAAGACGAAGACAAGCGTCTCTATACCATGCTTTCAAGCAGCACCAGCATGAGGAACCTGCTGCCATGATCCGTACCGTCCACTCGCCAAGCCGGCGGCAACAACAAGGCGTTACCCTGCTGGTCGCCTTGGTTTTTCTACTGATCATCACGGTGCTCGCCATTGCTAATATGCGTGAGGTAGGCCTCGAATCCCGAATTACCGGCAACATGATCGAGCAGAAGCGCCTGCTGAACACGGCAGAAGCAGCCACCCGAGACGGCGAGCGCCGCACCCTCCTAAACGGCCCCCACGAGCCGACAAGCGATTGCAACAGTCTCACCCCCAAGAAACGCTGCCTTCTCGTAGGAGACAATAAATACAGTCTGGAAAGCACAAAAGGGGCCCAGGTTTATTCTCCCGACGACGATACCAAAGTTGCAGGTGACGCAACTTGGTATGCCAAAACCGCCCCCGGCGGGGAGACCCAAGGCCAAACCGAAAACCCCGAGTACGGTAACATGCTACTTGGCTTCGGAGTTTTTCGTTACGAAATCAATGGCATGGCTAGTTACAACGAAATTAATAACGCCGTCCGCTCAACTGTCGCTCTCAACGCCAAAGGAAGAATCGAGCAAGCCGAGTAAGGCTCGCTCGAGTTTCCACACAGGGAATAGCCATGATCACACATGATTTCTATACAAGAAGTGTTTTGAGCACACTAGGATTTCTAGTTTTTTTTGCCGGAAGCCTGAATGCCAGTGCAGCGGCGTTCAGCGTCAGCCAAAAACCATTGATGCTGACCGAAACCGTACCGCCAAACATGCTGTTGACGCTGGACGACTCTGGCAGTATGCGTTGGGCTTTTGCGCCAGATGAAAAGTCTGGCGCTCGCAGGACTCGTCGGGCCAAATCCACCGCGTTTAATCCGATGTATTACAACCCAGAGGTCACTTATGTGGCGCCCAAGATGTTTGACGCGTCCGGTGTAGAACAGGAGCTTTCCACAAGCTTCACTGCTGCGTTACACAACGGATTCAACAGCGCCCGAGGTAGCGTAGACCTTTCCAATGACTACAAAGTGCATTGGACATACGACCCTAATGCCAATGCGCCAACTACCTACGGTTATAGCAGCACCACCCCCCGGTTAGCCGAGAACCCTTCCAGTGACTTCTCATGCTATGTCACCAATCTAAACAAAGGTCAGGAAAAAAAATGTACAACGGACAGCGGAAAAGAGCTTTTTATACGCCGCAATAACTCTGGCACAGGCTGTACCGTCACGACGACAGGTTGGAGCAATGGCAGCTGCACCAGCGACAACGGCCGTTACACAGGCACTTGGGAGCAAACTGGAGTCCCCGCTTACTACTACGTTTATGACTCCAGCAAGAAGCTTAACTGCTCAACAACAGACGATGACTGCTACACTTTAAAGTTTGTCACAGTTTCAGAACAGCAAAACTTCGCCAACTGGTATTCGTTCTACCGTAACCGGGCGCTCGCCACGATTTCCGCAACGGCACTGGCCTTCTACGATCTCTCCACAGAAGTACGCCTGAGCTGGCAAGGCCTTGGCAACTGCAAAAGCTTTACGAGCACTGATAGCAACGGCAATTGCGGCAATAATGCATTCAAGAACTATTCAAGTGAGCATAAAGGCCAGCTCTACACATGGCTGCGCAATATCGAGTTCGACCAGAGCACCTATTTGCCTGCTGCCATGCGGCGCGCTGGTGACTTCTACGGCACAGCAAGAGCTTGGGAGAAAAACCCCGGAGGCAGTGGTAACACCACTGAGAACACATATGCCTGCCGCCCCAGCTATCACGTAATGATGACTGACGGCCTATGGAACCAAGCCGTCAACGCGCCAAGCAGCTTCCTTCACGACAATACAACCTTCAAGCTTCCTGATGGTCAGGAGTACAAAAGGCAAAGTCCTTTCAACGACACAAACAGCGACAACTACACACTCGCCGACTTGGCCATGCACTATTGGGCCACGGATCTGCGGCCGACCCTACCAAACGAAGTCAGCCCCTATATCCATACAAAGGATAATGACCCCAGTAAACAGTACTGGGACCCTCGCAACGACCCTGCTAATTGGCAGCGCATGGTCAACTTCATGATGGGCCTTGGCTTAACCGAAGCACTGGATAACCCCAAACTTCCTTGGGAGGGCGCAACCCACTCAGGCACAGGTTATCAGGCATTGCTCAACGGAGAGATGTGGCCCAAAGCCAGCTCTGCGGGAACTAAGAGCAATGTCTACGACCTCTGGCATGCCGCCCTTAACTCCCGTGGAGAGTTCTTCAGTGTCGATAGTCCCGAAGCCATGGTGAAGGCTTTCAAGGAAATCCTGAACCGCATCGAGGATCGCACCGCCACAGCCGCACGACCAGCCGTATCGGCGTCGTTCGTAGCAGATAGTGATGGCGGCAAGCTGAAAAATAACGTCTACGCCACGCAGTTCTCAAGTGACGACTGGAGCGGTGAACTAAGCAAGACTCAGCTCGTCGGCGGGCAAATCAAGACGCTATGGAGCACCAAGACTGCCAACCAGGGGATCAATCCCTCGACACGCAACGTCATGATGGCCGCGCCCGACGCGGTGGCAGATAACAGGCTGGTGTCTTTTAACTGGGGCAACCTGGGCGACCTTCAAGATTTGCTGGACGTGAACCCTGAAAGCCTTGTAGGTGCCAAGGACGGACGCGGTGAAGAGCGGGTGGGCTACATCCGCGGCGACCGCGGGCTTGAAGGCGACAGCGAAACGAGCTTCCGCCGCCGCAACAGCGATACCGTGATCGGCGACATTATCAACTCCAGTCCAGTCATCGTGGGTACGCCGGCCTATCTGGCTTATCTGGCCGACGCCATCGAGGCACCTGACAGGGGAGCCTACAAGAGTTACTCTGACTTCCGCGAAGCACACCGCAAGCGCGTTATCAATCCGGATACAGGCACCGTAGTATCTGGCAGCCGCAAGGAAATGATCTACGTCGGCGGGAACGACGGCATGCTGCATGGGTTCAACGCGGATACAGGAAAGGAAGAGTTCGCCTTCATTCCCACCGAAGTAATCAAGAATCTATACCGCCTTACAGGCAAGAACTACAGCGGTGGCGAACACCACTATTTCGTAGATGGTTCCCCCATTGTCCGCGACGTCTACCTGAGCGACGACCTGGGCTGGCGCACCGTGCTGATTGGCACTCTACGTGCCGGAGGCAAGGCCCTGTTCGCGCTCGACGTCACAGATCCCGACAACATCGAACTGCTTTGGGAGTTCGACTCTACGACTGACGAAGATCTGGGCTACTCGTTCGCACAGCCGGAAATTGTACGCCTGCATACCGGCGAGTGGGCAGTCCTGCAGGGCAATGGCTACGACAGCGCCAATGACAAAGCAGCGCTGCTTATCATCGACATAGCAAACGGCGATTTAATCAAGAAAATCACCGTTCCGGATGTCATTGAAGAAGACATCACACTGCCCAATGGTCTCTCCAGCGTCCGGGGCGCCGACAATAACGGCGACGGGCTTGTGGACTATGCCTACGCTGGAGACCTACAGGGAAATGTCTGGCGTTTCGATTTGGTAAAGCCAACGAACTCATCTGAGTTCGTAACACAAGATGGGCAGACAATCAGCGATCCCTTCAATCGACGCCTCCCCGACATCAAATCCATCACACATGATGATTTCAAACTGGCGTACGGCGGCAACCCCTTGTTTACAGCGAAGGACGGAGCCACTGAAGACCGCCAAGCCATCACCATACAACCTTCTCTTGTACGTCACCCGAGCAGTCATGGCTATCTGGTACTGGTCGGAACCGGAAAATACTTCGAACACAGCGACGCCAATGTCGATACCAGTCGAGCCATGACGCTTTATGGCATTTGGGATCGTAAAACCAAGCGCCAGCTTACCGACGCCTATACGCTTCGCGCAGGCGACCGCAACCGCTTAGTAGCCCAGTCGTTCACTTCGCAAAACAACAGTGTTCAGTACACCAATGACGAAAACCAAGTGCTATCCACGCGCGACATTCGCCTGCTGAGCAGCGAGCCTCCGGAGTGGTACAAGGCTACGGAAGACTTCGAAGCCAACCCCGACTACGATAACCCCTTGCACAACGACAACAATGTGCAGAAATGGGGCTGGTCACTGGATATGGCCGTCGGTAACAAGCTGGAAGGCGAGATGATCATCAACAACATGACCGTTAGCGGCTCCATCCTGTTCCTCAGCAGCCTGACACCCAACCAAGACCCCTGCCAGGCCGGAGCGGACACTTGGCTATACGCCGTTGACGCCTATTCAGGTGGCCGTACACGCTTCAATGTTATCGACCTGAATGCAGACCAAATTGTGGACACAAACGACGAATACAAAAGCGATGTCGTTTCAGGCATGCGTTTCCCAGCCCTTGGAGGCTTTACGCTGGCACCCGGCAACCTTGTCTTCGGCAGTGACGGTGCATACGATCCGACCACGATCGGCGATGACCCCAATACCAGCGGCCGCCAGAGCTGGCATATCATCCCGGAGAAATACCAATGAGCAAGGCTTATCAGAATGGATTCACACTGATCGAACTGATGATGGCGGTAGCGATCATAGGTATCGTCGCCGCCATTGCGATCCCGAACTACATGGACTACATGGATCGCAGCAAGCGCTCTATCGGCATGGCTCTATTACAGGAACTGGCTGCACTTCAGGAGCGACGCTATGCACAAAATGGCGCTTATATCACCAGCAATAGTGATCTTGACAAACTGGTAGGTAGCTCTAAACGCCTAGACGGATCAGGCGCTACTCGACGAGTTGTATCGGAGAACCTTTATTATCAAGTTTCCGTTTCCAGCGTTGCAGACGACGGCGGTTACACACTGACAGCGGCTCCGGGCCCAGCATTCAACGATCCTGCCTGCGGCGACCTCACCCTCAATGCAGTAGGCGCCAAAGGTCGCGTCCTTAGCGATCCTCCGCCATCTAAGCCAAAGACTGTAGACCAATGCTGGAAATAAAACAGCGAAACGAAAAACCGGCCTAAATCGGTCGGTTTCTTTGATCGCTTAAACCTGCCTGACCCGCAACTCCTTCGGCATGGAGAACGTCACGTTCTCCGGCCGCCCTTCCAACTCATTCATGTCAGCGGCGCCCCACTCCTTCAGCTGCTCGATTACCCCACGCACCAGCACCTCAGGTGCCGATGCGCCGGCGGTGATGCCGATGCGCTCGACGCTCTCGAACCATTCTCGCTTGAGGTCCTCGGCGCCGTCGATCAGATAGGCTGGGGTGTTCATGCGCTCTGCCAGCTCACGCAGACGGTTCGAATTTGAGCTGTTGGGGCTACCGACCACCAGTACCACGTCGCATTCATCGGCCAGTTGCTTCACCGCATCCTGGCGATTCTGTGTGGCGTAGCAGATGTCGTCCTTGCGTGGACCGCCGATGCTCGGGTACTTGCGGCGCAGCGCGTCGATGACGCGACTGGTGTCATCCATGGACAACGTGGTCTGGGTGACGAACGCCAGGGCCTCGGGGTTGCGCACCTGCAGCTGGGCAACATCCTCTTCATCCTCGACCAGGTAGATCGCGCCGCCATTGCGCGCGTCGTACTGCCCCATGGTCCCTTCGACTTCCGGGTGGCCCTGGTGGCCGATGAGGATGCATTCGCGCCCTTCACGACTGTACTTGGCCACTTCCAGATGCACCTTGGTCACCAGCGGACAGGTGGCGTCGAACACCTTCAGGCCGCGTTTCTCGGCTTCCTGTCGAACGGCCTGCGAAACGCCATGGGCGCTGAAGATGACGATGACGTCGTCCGGCACCTGGTCCAGCTCTTCGACGAAGACCGCCCCACGCGCACGCAGGTCTTCGACCACGAACTTGTTGTGCACCACTTCATGCCGCACATAGATCGGCGGCCCGAAAACTTCCAGGGCCCGGTTGACGATTTCGATGGCGCGATCTACACCCGCGCAGAAGCCGCGAGGATTGGCGAGTTTGATTTGCATGGTGAGTCTCGGCACGCGAAGGCTTGAGGACGGATGAGTGTAACGCGATACGGCACGGGCGTTCTCTGACACCCTGTATCGGCCAGCGGGAGGGCAGTAATCCCCCGGCTGGCCAGCTCCAGCTACGCCGGCTTGACCTCAATGATCTCGACCTCGAAAGTCAGGGTCTTGCCAGCCAATGGATGATTGAAGTCTACGGTGACCTGACTCTCGTCGAACGCCTTCACCACACCCGGCAGCTCGGTACGCGCCGCATCCTGAAAGCTGACCATCAACCCTTCGGAAAGCTCCATCCCGGCGAACTGGTTGCGCGGCATGATCTGCACATTCTGCGGGTTGACCTGGCCGAAGCCCTGCTCCGGAGCAATCTGCAGGGTGCGCTTGTCACCGGCCTTCAGCCCGTAGAGCTGCTGCTCAAAGCCTGGCAGCAGGTTGCCATCACCTACCTTGAAGGTTGCTGGCTTCTTGTCGAACGTGCTGTCGACCAGCTCGCCCGTTTCCAGGCCAAGCGCGAAATGCAGGGTGACTTCCTTGTCCGGCCCAATGCGCTGTTCAGTCATGTGCAGCTTCTCCGGTCTTGTTGCCCTTGAACATGTCCAGCGCCAGCATGACGGCACCGACGGTGATGGCGCTATCAGCGATATTGAACGCGGGGAAATACCAGCGGTTCTGCCAATGCACCAGAATGAAATCGACCACATGGCCTAACACCACGCGATCGTAGAGATTGCCCAGCGCGCCGCCCAACACCAGCGCCAACGCTACTGCCAGCCAGGTTTCGTTTGCTTTCAGCCGCTTCAGCCAGACCACCAGCACGACACTGACGCCAACTGCGATCACCGCAAACAGCCAACGCTGCCAGCCGCCATGATCGGCAAGGAAGCTGAACGCCGCCCCCGTGTTGTAGGCCAGCGTCCAGGCGAAGTAGCCCGGAATCACGTCGACCTTCTGGTACAGGCTGAAGTTGGCCTCAAAGTAGTGTTTGGTCGCCTGATCGAAGGCGATCACCAGCACACTGAGCCACAGCCAGGCGAGCCGACCGAAACGCGCACTCATTGCACAGCCTCCGGCTCGCTGATCGTCCGGCGCACATCACGCATAGTGACGAACCTCACCAGCACCTTCGATATTCTCCACACAGCGACCGCAGATGTCCGGATGCTCGGCATGCGTGCCAACGTCCGGCAGATGGTGCCAGCAACGACCGCACTTGCTATGTCCGGTCTTGCGGACCACCAGCTTGAGGCCGGCCAGCTCGCTCTCCACGGCCTCGGCTGGGGCCTGAGCCAGTGGTGCGATATCTACGGCAGAGGTGATCAGCACGAAGCGCAGCTCGTTGCCCAGCTTGGCCAACTCCGCAGCCAACGCGCCTTCTGCATACAGCGTGACTTCCGCCTGCAGATTGCCGCCAATGGTCTTGGCCGCACGCTGGTTTTCCAGCTCCTTGTTCACCGCGGTCTTGACCGCCATGACCTTGTCCCAGAAAGCGCGATCCAGCTCGGCGTCCTGTGGTAGCGCGGTCAGGCCCGTGTAATAGGTATTGAGCATCACCGATTCGTTGCGCTCGCCCGGCAGGTACTGCCAGATTTCCTCGGCGGTGAAGGCCAGGATCGGCGCGATCCAGCGCACCAGCGCCTCGGCGATGTGATACAGCGCGGTCTGGCAGGAGCGACGCGGCAGGCTGTCCGCACCAGTGGTGTATTGGCGGTCCTTGATGATGTCCAGATAGAAGCCGCCCAACTCCTGCACGCAGAAGTTGTGTACTTTGGAATAGACGTTCCAGAAACGGTACTGCTCGTAGGCTTCCTCGATTTCGCGCTGCAGCAGCAGCGCACGATCGATGGCCCAGCGGTCCAGGGCGATCAGCTGGTCGTTCGGCACCAGGTGCTGCGCCGGATCGAAGCCATCGAGGTTGGAAAGCAGGAAACGCGCGGTATTGCGGATACGCCGGTAAGCATCGGCGCTGCGCTGCAGGATCTGCTTGGAGACGGCCATCTCGCCGGAATAGTCGGTCGCCGAGACCCACAGACGCAGGATGTCGGCGCCCATGCTGTCGGTGATTTCCTGCGGCGCGATGACGTTGCCGAGGGACTTGGACATCTTGCGGCCGTTCTCGTCCACGGTGAAACCGTGGGTCAGCAGGCCCTTATAGGGCGCGTGGCCGTCGATGGCCGCACCGGTCAGCAGCGAGGAGTGGAACCAGCCGCGATGCTGGTCGGAGCCTTCCAGATAGAGATCGGCACGCGGGCCGCTTTCGTGACCCATGGGGTGCGAGCCGCGCATCACATGCCAGTGGGTGGTGCCGGAATCGAACCAGACATCGAGGGTGTCGGTGATCTTCTCGTACTGCGCCGCCTCGTCGCCGAGCAACTCGGCTGCGTCGAGCTTCGACCAGGCCTCGATACCGCCCTGCTCCACACGCTGCGCCACGGCTTCCATCAGCTCGACGGTACGCGGGTGCAGCTCGCCGCTTTCCTTGTGCAGGAAGAACGGGATCGGCACGCCCCAGGTGCGCTGGCGCGAGATGCACCAATCCGGGCGCCCGGCGATCATGCCGTGCAGACGCGCCTGGCCCCAGGCCGGGACGAACTGGGTCTGCTCGATGGCGTCCAGCGCGCGACGGCGCAGCGAGCTGCCGTCGTGGGCGACCTTGTCCATGCCGACGAACCACTGGGCGGTGGCGCGGTAGATCAGTGGTGTCTTGTGCCGCCAGCAGTGCATGTAGCTGTGCTGGATGGCTTCGTGCTTGAGCAGCGCGCCGACTTCACGCAGTTTCTCGACGATGGCCGGGTTGGCCTTCCAGATGAACTGGCCGCCGAAGAACGGCAGGTCCGGGACGTAGACGCCGTGGCTCTGCACCGGACTGAGAATGTCGTCGTTCTCCATGCCGTAGTGCTTGCAGGTACGGAAGTCGTCCTCGCCATAGGCCGGCGAGGAGTGGACGATGCCGGTGCCGGCGCCGGTTTCCACGTACTCGGCCAGGTACACCGGCGAGAAGCGCTCGTAGAAGGGATGGCGGAAGCGGATCAGCTCCAGCGCCTTGCCTTCGCAACGGGCAATGATCCGGCCTTCGAGGCCGTAGCGTTGCAGGCTGGACTCGACCAGTTCCTCGGCCAGCACCAGCAGCCGATCGCCGGTGTCGACCAGCGCGTAGATGAAATCGGGGTGGACGTTGAGCGCCTGGTTGGCCGGAATGGTCCAGGGCGTAGTGGTCCAGATGACGATACTGGTCGGCTTGGACAGGCTGGCGACACCGAAGGCGGTCGCGAGCTTGTCGGCATCCTCGACGGCGAAAGCCACGTCGATGGCATCGGATTTCTTGTCCTGGTATTCGACTTCCGCTTCGGCCAGGGCCGAGCCGCAGTCGAAGCACCAGTTCACCGGCTTCAGGCCCTTGAAGACGAAGCCGCCCTCGACCATCTTCGCCAGGGCGCGGATCTCGCCGGCTTCGTTGGTGAAATCCATGGTTTTGTAGGGGTTGTCCCAATCGCCGAGCACGCCGAGACGGATGAAGTCGGCCTTCTGCCCTTCGATCTGCTCGGCGGCGTAAGCGCGGCAGCGTTCGCGGGTCAGGTCCGCCGGCTGGTTCTTGCCGAAGGTGGTTTCGACCTTGTGCTCGATGGGCAGGCCGTGGCAGTCCCAGCCCGGCACATAGGGCGCATCGAAGCCGGCCAGGGTGCGCGAACGGACGATCATGTCCTTGATCACCTTGTTCACCGCGTGGCCGATGTGGATGTTGCCGTTGGCGTACGGCGGGCCGTCATGCAGGACGAATTTCGGGCGACCTTCGCCGATCTGCCGCAGCTTCCGGTACAGGTCAATGCTGTTCCAGCGCTGCAGAATCTCCGGCTCGCGCTGTGGCAGACCGGCCTTCATCGGAAATGCCGTGGACGGCAGATTGAGGGTCGCTTTGTAATCGGTCATTTCAGTCCTGACTCGTCATGAGGGGTGAAGCCCGCCAGTAATCGCGGGCAGCGGCGATGTCGGCATCGATCGCCGTCTTGAGTGCCTCCAGCGAGGCGAAACGCTGCTCGTCGCGCAGCTTGCGATGGAAGGTGACCTGCACCAGACGCCCATACAGGTCGCCCTGATAATCGAGCAGATGCACTTCCAAGTGTGGTTTACCGTCACTTTCGACCGTGGGTCGCATGCCGATGTTGGCGACACCGGCAAGCGACTTGTCGTCCAGATCGAGACTGACCAGAAACACGCCACTCAGCGGCGTGTTGCGGCGTTTGAGCTGCACATTGGCAGTTGGCGCGCCGAGCTGGCGGCCCAGTTTCTGCCCGTGCATGACCCGGCCAGTGATACCGAACGGTCTGCCGAGCAGTGCTTCGGCGCAGGCCAGGTCACCCTCGGCCAGCACCTGACGCAGCCGCGTGCTACTGACCCGCTCGCCGTCCACCTCAATGGTGGTGGCGGCCTCGACCGAGAAGCCTTCGGCCGCGCCGGCCTTGAGCAGGAAGTCGAAATCGCCGGCGCGGTCGCAACCGAAACGGAAATCGTCACCGACTTCCAAATGCCGTACACCCAACCCTTCCACCAGCGTGGCGTGGACGAATTCAGCGGCACTCAGCTCTCGCAGGCGGCGATTGAAGGCCAGACACAACACCAGATCGACGCCCTGCTCGCTCAACAGCTGCAGTTTTTCACGCAAGCGGGTGAGCCGCGCTGGCGCCTTGTCCGGCGAAAAGAACTCACGCGGTTGCGGCTCGAAGATCACTACGCAGCTGGGCAGGCCCAATTCGGCCGCACGCTCGCGCAGCCGCGCCAGGATGGCCTGATGCCCCCGGTGCACGCCGTCGAAATTGCCGATGGTGGCGACGCAGCCCCGATGCCGGGGTCGCAGATTGTGAAGGCCTCGAACCAGCTGCATACCGCACTTCTTGCTTGAAAAGTGGCCGATTATACGCACGTGCCGCGCATCCCGGACAGGTTTGCTCCGCCCGTGAATCGTCGATCAATGCCGCAAATGCCGCGGTCGCAGCCCGGTCAGCAACAACCCGGCGGCGAATGCCGCGAGCCCTGCGCAAACGAGAATCCCCAACCGCAGCGCTCGCTGCTGCCAGCCCCAGACGAACCACTCCTGCGCCGGCACGTTAAGCCACCAGACCGTCGCCACCATCGCCGCACAGGCAGCTGCCAGGCGTAACCCGAACAGCCACCAGCCCGGTGCAGGACGGTAGACGCCAACCTTGTACAGCCCCCAGAACAGCAGCACAGCGTTGAGCATCGACGACAACGAAGTCGCCAGCGCCAGCCCGACATGCTGTAACGGCCAGATCAGGATCAGGTTCATTACCATGTTCGCGACCATGCAAATGACCGCGACGCGTACCGGCGTCTTCAGATCCTGACGAGCGAAGAAACCCGGCGCCAGCACCTTGATCAGCATGAACGCCAGCACGCCGAGAGAATAGGCCTGCAGCGCCCTGGCCGATTGCACCACCGCCTCCTCGCTCATGGCGCCGTAATAGAACAGGCTGGCGATCATTGGCTCGGCGAGAATACCCAGCGCCAGCGCAGCGGGAACGCCCACCAGCAGCACCATGCGCAATGCCCAATCGACCGTTGCGGAGAACGCCTTTGGATCGTCTCCGGCATGCTGGCGCGACAAGCTCGGCAAGATCACCGTACCAATCGCGATGCCAAACGCCCCCAACGGCAGCTCTGACAGGCGATCGGCGTAATACAACCAGGACACGCTGCCGGTCTGCAGAAAGGAAGCCAGCACTGTATCCAGCAACAGATTGATCTGACTGACCGAGACACCGAACAGCGCCGGCACCATCAGCAGCATGATGCGTCGAACGCCCTCGTCGCCCCGCTTTACCTTTGGCCGCGGCAGCAGGCCAAGCTTGGCGACATACGGCAGCTGGAAGGCCAGCTGGGCGAAACCGGCAATGAACACGCCCCAGGCAAGCGCCATGATCGGCTGATCGAAATAGGGCGTGAGAAACACAGCCGAGGCGATCATGCAGACATTGAGCAGCACCGGCGTGAAGCCCGGCACCGCGAAATGCCCGTAACTGTTGAGCACGCCGGAGGTGAATGCCGTCAGCGAGATCAGCATCAGGTAGGGAAAGGTGATGCGCAGCAGCTCGCCAGCCAGCTGCATCTTCTCCGGATCATCATGAAAGCCGGGCGCGAAGACCATTACCACATAGGGCGCAAACAGCACGCCCAGCGCAGTCAGCCCGGCAAGGATGAGCCCGAGCATGCCGGCGGTGCGATCCACCAACTGCTTGACGTCCTGCAGCGTGCGCTTGGTGCGATATTCCGAAAGCACCGGAACGAACGCCTGAGCGAATGCGCCCTCGGCAAACAGCCGGCGCAGAAAGTTGGGAATCTTGAACGCAATGAAGAACGCGTCGGCCGCAGCCCCCGAACCGAAGTAGCTGGCGACGACCATATCGCGTACCATGCCCAACACGCGTGACAGCAGGGTCATGACACTGACCACGGCGCTGGAGCGCAACAATCCGCCCTTGCCGGTTTTTTCGGACATTTGTCTTCCTAGAATTGCAGCGAGATTGATCGACCGAACGCTCAGCGCCGGCCGGATCGATGGCCAGTTACGACACGAAAAGAGGCGGCGAGTTTAGCCGCAGCCCTTCTGTCCGACCAGCTTCTCAAGCCATTCGACCGGGCTTGACAAGCGCCCTTCGCGTCGGCATGATTCGCGGCCTTATTTGCTTTGCAATCCCCCAAGTTTTCGAGGAGTTCGACGGTGGCCAACAGCCCTTCCGCCAAAAAACGCGCAATTCAGGCTGAGAAGCGTCGCAGCCACAATGCCAGCTTGCGCTCCATGGTTCGTACCTACATCAAGAATGTGGTCAAGGCCATCGACGCCAAAGACCTGGACAAGGCTCGCACAGCCTACACTGCTGCTGTGCCGGTCATTGACCGCATGGCCGACAAAGGCATCATCCACAAGAACAAAGCTGCTCGTCACAAGAGCCGCCTGAACGGCCACATCAAGGCCCTCGGCGAAGCTGCTGCAGCCTAACTGCAGGTTCTTGAAAAAACCGGCCTAGCGCCGGTTTTTTTATTCCCAAATTTTGCCCCACTCGCGAAGGATGGGCCGATGCGCAAGTTACGGCGCAACCGGCCAAGGCAGAATCGGAATCGCCGTCACCGCATTCTGCGGACTACCCTCGATGACGCGATCGCTGTAGACCAGATAAACCAAGGTATTACGCGACTCATCAAAGAAGCGCACCACCTGCATGGTCTTGAACACCAGCGAGGTGCGCTCCTTGAACACTACATCGCCATCTTTGAGCTTGCCGTTGATGCGAATAGGCCCCACCTGGCGACAGGCGATCGACGCCTCGGCACGATCCTCCGCGAGCCCCAGCCCGCCCTTGATTCCACCGGTCTTGGCGCGAGACAGATAGCAGGTCACACCATCGACCAAGGGATCGTCGAACGCCTCCACGACGATCTTGTGATTCGGCCCGAGCCACTTGAAGACCGTATCCACCTCACCGACCTGCTCGGCCAATGCCAGCGAAGGGATGAGCAACCCAAAAACCAGCGAAAAATTGGCTAAACGCATCCTCACCTCAGACCAGAATCATGTTGTCGCGATGGATAAGCTCCGGCTCGTCGACATACCCGAGCAGCTTTTCAATTTCATCTGATGGCCGCCCAAGGATGCGCTGCGCCTCGGCTGCACTGTAGTTCACCAGACCGCGCGCGACCTCCGAACCCTGCGGGCCGACACAGACGACCATCTCGCCACGACGAAACGCCCCCTGCACAGCCCTGACCCCAACCGGCAACAGGCTGCGGTTACCCTGGCGCAGCGCGTGCACAGCACCGTCGTCCAGCGTCAGCGTGCCACGAGTCTGCAGGTGCCCAGCCAACCATTGCTTGCGCGCCGCATGCCGACTGCACTCCGGCGACAGCAGCGTCCCCAGGCGATCACCCGCCTTGAGCCGCGCCAGCACCTGCTCGATGCGCCCACCAACGATCACCGTATGCGCACCAGAGCGCGCTGCCAGGCGCGCCGCACGAAGCTTGGTCTGCATGCCGCCACGCCCCAGCGCCCCTCCCGTGCCGCCAGCCACTGCATCCAACGCAGGATCGTCGGCGCGCGCCTCACTGATGAGATTGGCTTGAGGATTGAAACGCGGGTCGGCGTCGAACATGCCGTCCCGGTCGGTCAGGATGACCAGCAGATCGGCCTCGACCAGGTTGGCGACCAGTGCAGCAAGCGTGTCGTTGTCGCCAAAGCGGATTTCGTCAGTGACCACCGTGTCGTTCTCGTTGATGACCGGCACCACACCGAGATCGATGAGCGTACGCAGCGTGCTGCGCGCATTGAGATAGCGCTTGCGGTCCGAGAGATCGTCGTGGGTGACGAGAATTTGCGCCGTCTGCTGATCACAGCGAGCGAAGCTGGATTCCCAGGCGCGAATCAAGCCCATCTGCCCGACAGCGGCGGCCGCCTGCAACTCATGCACAGCCTTCGGTCGAGAGCTCCAGCCAAGACGACTCATGCCCGCAGCAACCGCACCCGACGACACCAGCACGAGCTCCACACCTGCCTCGCGCAAGGCCACCATCTGATCGACCCAGACCGCCATCGCAGCCTGATCGAGCCCGCGGCCGTCGGCGGTCAGCAGCGCACTGCCGATCTTGACCACCCAGCGCCGCGCACCGCTCACCTTGTCCCGCATCGTTCCTGCCTTCTATACGGCCAAAACACTTCCGGATCGGACTGCGCACGAGGCAGCCCACCGACCACTCGCCTGACCAGGCCGCGCAGCGGCCCGGGGTTCGACTTAGCGCACGTAGATGATCTCGGCACCACCCTCGTCATCATCATCGTCATCGAAGTCGTCGTCTTCGACCTCATCGGCCGCCTTGACGCCAGCGCGGCGCAACGCACGCTGATCATCCAGCTCCTGCAAGCGGGCCCGCGCCTCATCCTCGATCTGGCGATCGAGCTCGGCCAGGGCCTCGGCGTAATCAGGCTCTTCGGCGATGCGCACAGTGCGCTCATCCAGATAACGCATGATCGCCTGACTCAGCGCCTCGGTACCCTCGCTCTCCAGCGCGGAGATGACGAATACCGGACCCTTCCAGTCCAAACGCTCGACCACCTGCCGGACACGTTGCTCACGCTCATCTTCCAGCAGCTGATCAGCCTTGTTCAGCACCAACCAGCGATCGCGCTGTGTCAGCGCCGGGCTGAACTTCTCCAGCTCATGCAGGATCACCTCCGCCGCATCGGCCGGGTCGCTACCATCCAACGGAGCCATATCCACCAGGTGCAGCAGCAGGCGAGTACGCGCCAAGTGCTTGAGGAAGCGAATCCCCAGCCCCGCGCCTTCGGCCGCCCCCTCGATGAGCCCCGGAATGTCGGCAATCACGAAGCTCTTGTAGCGTCCGACGCTGACAACACCGAGGTTCGGCACCAGGGTGGTGAACGGGTAGTCAGCGACCTTGGGCTTGGCCGCCGACACCGAGCGAATGAAGGTGCTCTTGCCGGCATTCGGCAAGCCCAGCAGACCGACATCCGCCAACACCTTCAGCTCGAGCTTGAGATCACGAGCATCACCCGGCTTGCCCGGCGTGGTTTGCCGCGGCGCGCGATTGGTGCTGGACTTGAAGCGCGTATTGCCCAGCCCATGCCAGCCGCCTTGAGCCACCAGCAGGCGCTGCCCCGGCTTGGTGAGATCACCCATGATCTCCTGGGTAGCCGC
The DNA here is from genome assembly GCF_002929225.1 of Stutzerimonas kunmingensis. Classification (GTDB taxonomy): domain Bacteria; phylum Pseudomonadota; class Gammaproteobacteria; order Pseudomonadales; family Pseudomonadaceae; genus Stutzerimonas. Next base: position 131,382 of record NZ_PISM01000018.1, read on the forward strand.
ATCGATGATGGTGGTACCAACCGGCACCGGCAGGACAAGATCCTCACCTTTGGCACCTGTACAGTCGGTACTACCGCCCTTCTGCCCATTCTGCGCATTGAAGCGACGGGTGTAGCGGTAGTCCACCAGCGTGTTGAGGTTCTCGTCGGCCTCCAGATACACCGAGCCGCCGTCACCGCCATCGCCGCCGTTGGGGCCACCCTTTTCGATGAACTTCTCACGACGAAAGCTCATCATGCCGTTGCCGCCGTCGCCGGCCTTTACAAAAATCGATACTTCATCGACGAATTTCATGGGAACGCCTCCCGTCGCAGGACGGGCTTAGGAAACAAGAAACGTAAGGGTCTTGCAAAAACCCAGCGAAAACTGAATGAGCACCGAGCAGTTCTTTGCAAGAGCCTCACAGGATACAGAAACAAAAAAGCCCCGTCGCATGACAGGGCTTTTCCAGCAACGACGCAGTTAGGCTGCGACGACGCTCACGTAGCGACGGCCAAAAGCGCCCTTCACTTCGAACTTGATCACGCCTTCCACTTTTGCGAACAGGGTGTGATCCTTGCCCATGCCAACGCCGTAACCGGCATGGAACTGGGTACCGCGCTGACGCACGATGATGTTGCCAGCCTTGATGGCCTGGCCGCCGTACATCTTCACGCCAAGGCGTTTGGCTTCTGAGTCGCGACCGTTGCGGGTAGAACCGCCAGCTTTTTTGTGTGCCATGAGTTCAATACTCCTATAAGGGGATTCAGGCCCGATTAGCCCTGAATACCGGTGATTTTGACCTCAGTGAACCACTGACGGTGGCCCTGACGCTTCATGTGGTGCTTACGACGGCGGAATTTGATGATGGTGACCTTGTCGTGACGGCCCTGGGCGATCACTTCAGCGGTAACCTTGGCACCATCGACCACCGGAGCGCCGATCTTTACATCATCGCCGTTGCCGATCAGCAGAACGCGGTCAAAAGTGACAGCTTCGCCAGTCGCAACTTCGAGTTTTTCAATCTTGAGGTATTCGCCTTCGGCGACCTTGTATTGCTTGCCGCCGGTTACGATAACTGCGTACATCTGTGTATCTCCGTTGATCCTGCTCACCCAGCGCTTTGAAAGAATGATTAGTGGCTGGCATGGCTGCATGGGGCCGGAAGGTGACGCCCGTGCAATTGCGTAAGGCAGGGAAATGCCCAGGGGGAAGTTCAGGGTCCGCGATTGTACGCATGCGATACACCCCGCGCAATAGCCAACTGGAGTTGCCTTGACAGTGCCAGACCCGCCCCCTAGCATGCCGCGCAATCTGCGAGGAGTCCCCGATGCAACCCCAGCCTTTCTATCAAGTTGTGGCGGACGATTTTGCCGCTGTCGACGGCATCATCCGCAAGCAACTGACTTCGCGCGTTCCTCTGGTGGAAAAGATCGGGGACTACATCACCTCGGCCGGCGGCAAGCGCCTGCGCCCTCTGCTGGTACTGCTCAGCGGCAGTGCACTCGGGCATCAGGGCGATCAATTACGCTTGCTGGCTGCCATCATCGAGTTCCTGCACACCTCCACGCTGCTACATGACGATGTGGTCGACATGTCCGGCATGCGCCGCGGCCGCTCCACCGCCAACGCCCTGTGGGGCAATGCGCCAAGCGTACTGGTTGGCGACTTTCTATATGCACGTTCGTTCGAAATGATGGTGGAACTGGATTCCATGCCGGTGATGCGCATCATCTCCCAGGCAACGCGCGTCATTGCCGAAGGCGAAGTACTGCAGCTGTCGAAGGTCCGCGACGCCAGCACCACCGAAGAAATCTACATGGAGGTCATCCGCGGCAAGACCGCGATGCTCTTCGAAGCCTCGACCCACAGCGCCGCCACCCTGGCCGGCGCCAGCGAGGAACAGCGTGAAGCGCTGCGCACCTTCGGCGATCACCTCGGCATCGCCTTCCAGCTGGTCGACGATCTGCTCGATTACCAGGGCGACGCGGAAACCCTCGGCAAGAACGTCGGTGACGACCTCGCCGAAGGCAAGCCTACCCTTCCGCTGATCTACACCATGCGCGAAGGTACCGCCGAACAGGCCGCTCTGGTGCGCAAAGCCATCCAGAAAGGCGGCCTCGAAGACCTGGAAAGCATCCGCGCCGCTGTCGAGGCATCAGGTGCGCTGGACTACACCGCCAAGCTTGCCCGCGACTATGCCGAACGCGCCGTTGCCTGCCTCGAAGTGATTCCCGCGAATCAGTATCGTGATGCCCTGGTCGAGCTCTGCCGCTTCGCCGTGGCGCGCACCCACTGACACCCCAGCAATGTCGACGCTGCGCTTCGAGCGCAGCCTTCACCCCGACCGTTGATCCCTCACCTCCACCCTCATCAAGGGGAATATTTGCGCTTGCATATTTGCAAATAACAATTATTCTCATTACGAGAATGAATTGGAGGTGACGCATGACTTATCTGATAGATGCCTGGCTGGATCGCCCGCAACCCTACCTGCGCATACTCGACCGGAATACCGGCGCCGTATGCGTTTCACTCGAAGGGGATGCGCTGGAAGAGTTGCGAGAACAAGGTGATCTCGATGTGCAGGAGTTGAGCACGAGTGAACCCTGCGTGCTCAAGGAACAGGTTCGAAACCTCTTCCTCTTCAGCTATGCCCGCGCGCTGCGGCCCTGACCAGTACGCAATACCTAGATCGAGAGCCGCACACGGGCAAGGCGGTCAGGGCTCACCAGCAGCTTGTCGGTAACCGATTAGTCGCCGACCACAGACGCTACGCCCCAGCAGCCGGACTCAGAGCACGTCCAGCAGTTCGACGTCGAATACCAGCGTGCTGTGCGGCGGGATACTGCCAACGCCCTGAGCGCCATAGGCCAGCTCGCTCGGTACATACAGGCGCCACTTGCTGCCGGCATTCATTAGCTGTAGTGCTTCGGTCCAGCCGGCGATCACGCCGCCTACCGGGAACTCGGCAGGCTGGCCACGCTGGTAGGAGCTGTCGAACACACTGCCGTCGATCAGCGTGCCGTGGTAATGCGTGCGCACACTGTCCTCGCGGGACGGTTTGGCGCCCTCACCGGTCGTCAGCACTTCGTATTGCAGACCCGACTCCAGCACCACAACGCCTTCGCGCTTGGCATTCTCGACAAGGAAGGCGCGACCTTCGGCGGCGGCGGCTTCAGCCTTCTGCTGCGCTTCAGCCTGCATCCGCTCACGGATGACCGCGAAGCTGGCGTTCAGCGCTTCCGGGCTGACCTGGCTGGCAACACCGGCAAACGCATCACGAATACCGGCGATCACCGCATCGAGACTGACGCCCGGCGGGGGATTGTCACGCAGCTGGTCGCCCAGCTGGCGGCCGATGCCGTAGCTCACACGGGTTTCGTCAGTGGATAGATTGAGGTCGGTCATGCCGGGCTCCGAGAGGAAAAAAAGGTCTGCCAGCCTAGCACAGCTGAAGCGAGCGGACGCAGCGACCCGCGCCGCATTGCCACCGGCAGTGCCTCCGTTACCTGCCCTGCCGATTGCGCCGACAGCGTTCGGAGCAATAACGCACCTCATCCCAGCAGCGCGACCACTTCTTTCGCCATGCAAACGGCAGGTTGCAGGCGGCGCAGCACTTGAATGGCAGGTCCGCTTTCTTTCTCACAGCGCGTCCTCGGCATCCAGCCGCGACAGCAGCGACTCGCCACGCTCCCACAGCGCCTGCTGCTTGCTGCCTTCCATGCGCGCGAGGTTGCGATAGACCATACTCATCCGCGGATTACCCTGCAACTGCTCGCGGTGGCGCATGAGAAAGTGCCAGTACAACGCGTTGAACGGGCAGGCATCGTCTGTCGTGCTCTCGCCCACCTTGTAAGAGCAATCCTGGCAATAGTTGGACATGCGTTTGATGTACTGGCCACTGGCACAGTAGGGCTTGGAGCCCAGGTAGCCGCCGTCGGCGTGCAGCACCATGCCCAGCACGTTGGGCAGTTCCACCCAGTCGAACGCATCCATATAGACCGCCAGGTACCAATCGCACAGCGCGGGCGGCGCAATGCCGGCGAGCAGCGCGAAATTACCGGTCACCATCAGCCGCTGGATATGGTGAGCGTAAGCATGCTTCAGCGTCTGCCCGATCACCTGGCGCATGCAGTTCATGCGCGTCTGCCCGGTCCAGTAGAACCCCGGCAGCGGCCTGGAATTGCCGAGGGCATTGCGTTGCGCATAGTCAGGCATCTGCAACCAATAGATACCGCGCACATACTCACGCCAGCCAATCAACTGGCGAATGAAGCCCTCGGCAGCGTTCAGCCCGACTCGCCCCTGCCGGTAGGCCGCATCCACGTCATCACACAGGCGGCGCAGGTCAAGCAGGCCGACGTTGAGCGCGGCGCCGACGCGCGCATGGAACAGGAACGGTTCGCCGCTGGCCATGGCGTCCTGGTAGTCACCGAAAGCGACCAAGCCGAAATCGAGAAAATGCAGCCAGAGCTGTTCGGCCTCGGCGTGGGTGACAGGGTAATCGAAGCCGTCCAGACGGCCGTAGTGATGCGCGAAATGCGCGTTCACCAACGCCTGCACAGCGCGCGTGGTTTCGTCAGCGGCGAAGCGCAAGGTGATCGGGCCGTGCAATCCGCGTGGCAGCGGCTTGCGGTTGTCCGTATCGAGATTCCATACACCGCCCTCCGGTGTGCCATCGGGATTCAGCAGAAGGCCCGTTTGGCGACGCATCTCGCGATAGAAGAACTCCATGCGCAGCTGTCGCTTGCCACTGGCCCAACCGGCGAACCCGGTCCGCGAGCAGAGGAAGCGGCGGTCGGCATGCCAGGTGATCGAAAGCCCACGGCTCTTGAGCGCCTGTTCGACCCGCCAGTCACCGGCCTCGGTGACATGGATTTCGTCAGGTCGATACCATGCGGCGAAGCGCGCCAGCTCCCCGGCCAGCGAACCGCTGTTGGCAGGATCGTCGAGCGTCACGTAATCCACCGTGATTCCGCGTTTGCGCAATGCCTCAGCGAAGTGCCGCATGGCGCTGAACAGAAAGATGATCTTCTGCGGGTGATGCGGGACGTGTCCGGCTTCTTCAGCGACCTCAGCGAGCAGCACCCGGTCACGCGTCGGATCGAGCCCATCCAGGGCGGAGAGCTCGAAGCTCAACTGGTCGCCGAGCACCAGGCGCAGTGCGGCGACGCTCACGACCAGTTCTCTTGATGCTTACCGAACAGGGCGCTACCGACGCGCCTGCCGCCGGCCGTCACCACTGGGACCGCATGCCGACCGGCACGCGCAACGGCTCGCGGACGCCCTCGGCAAGACCGCACATCTCGTCGTACGGTGATTGCTGCACCAGATGAAAGGGCAGCTCCGGTAGCTCGCGTAACAGATCACGAGCGTGCTCGACGGACCGCAGATGCCACACATCGCCGCGCGCGTCGATCAGACTATGGCGCTGACCCTGCAGGTAGATGTCGAGAAGATAGATGCCGCCCTCGAGCGAAATCAGCTCGAGAGCGTCGATACGCCCAGCGTGGGCATGAGTGGCGAGATTCTGAAGGTTCATGGCGCTTGCCCATTTGAAAAGCAGTACAGAATATTTAACAAAAAACCAATTCTGTACAGCTTTTCAAATTTAGCACCTGCGGAGGGACGATCAGTGCTTGGTGAGCTTGTCGAGATAGCCCATGGCGAACGCCGAGACCACAAAGGTCAGGTGGATGATCACGTACCACATCAGCTTTTCGCTATCGAGCTGCTGGGCATCCATGAACATGCGTAGCAGATGAATCGACGAGATTGCGACGATGGAGGCAGCAACCTTCATCTTCAGCGATCCGGAATCCATCTTGCCGAGCCAGTCGAGCTTTTCCTTGCCTTCCTCGATATCGAGCTGAGAAACGAAGTTCTCGTAGCCAGAGATCATCACCATCACCAGCAGCCCGCCAACCAGCGCCATGTCGATCAGCGACAGGAGCTTGAGAATCAGCTCGGCCTCACTGAGCGCGAGAATCGCCGGGAGGATATGGAAGATTTCCTGAAAGAACTTGATCGCCAGCGCCAGCAGCGCGAACGCCAGACCGAAATAGATGGGCGCCAGCAGCCAGCGGGCGGCGTACATGGCATTTTCGAGGATGCGCTCCATGAGGTCTCACAGCAGAAATGAGGAAGGCGCGAGTATACGCAGCCGCGCCGAGCGCACCAAGGCAGGCCAAGGTGCGTTCGGCGCATGTGGATAAGAAATTCATCGACTCCGGTGAGGCCCCGCTGCAGCCAGCCAGAAACGCGAAAGATTTGCAATGAGGCACGCTTAGGGGCGCGACTCCCAGCCACCGAGAAAGCGCGCCTGGTTGGCGTTCACTCGACGCAGCTCAGCCTGCATGTGCAACTGCCAGATGGACGGCTCATCGGATTCGCAGTAGCCCTGCCCCATCAGGTTGTCGGCAATCGCCGCCAGCACCGATTCGGCCATCGCAGGCCCGTGGAATGGGCCCTGGACCTTGATTGCCGTGGGCTGCCCGTCTGCCAGTCCAGCCGCACAGAGCAATGTCCACAGCCCATTGCCGCCGGCAAGCGGGCGTATGACGCATTCGATTCGGGTAACCAGGCCCAGGCACTGGCGGTTCAGACAAAGATTGTGTGGCATGACGGCAGTCCTCGCGTCGGGCCGACGCGGGAACATCCTGTGCGGATGTAGCGCGAGAGCCTGTTTATCCCCTGAAGCTGTGGATAATCCTGTGGATGGAGGGTGGATGCCCTCCTCCACTGCAGACCCGCCGCGCGCGCTATCGTTCCGTTCAAAAACCGCACAATGGCGAGCGTTACTTGCTCCCCTCGGACTCGGACGTTCCTTGCTCCGCTTGTGCCGGCTCGCTCTTGCCTTCTTCCTCGAGCTCGATCTCGGCAATGTCGCGCAACCGCTCGACTACCCGGGCGTTCACGCTGCCCTTGGGGAAATGGCCCTGCTCGTTGGTTGCACCCACATCTTCACCGACCAGCAGCGACAACGCTTCGTCCACCTGCCTGACAGCATAGACGTGGAACTGCTGCTGGCGTACGGCCTCCAGCACGCGTTCGTCGAGCATCAGCGTGGTGACATTGGCGAAGGGAATGATCACCCCCTGCTCGCCGGTCAGCCCGCGTGCCTCGCACAGGCGGAAAAAGCCCTCGATCTTCTCGTTGACCCCGCCGACGGCCTGCACTTCGCCGAACTGGTTGATCGAGCCGGTGATGGCGAAGCATTGCTTGAGCGGCGTGCGTGAGAGCGCCGAGATCAGCGCGCAGCACTCACCCAGCGAGGCACTGTCACCGTCGACGTAGCCGTAGGATTGCTCGAGCGCGATGCTTGCCGAGATTTCCAGCGGAAACTCCTGGGCGTAGCGGCTGCCGAGGTAGCCGGTGAGGATCATCACGCCCTTGGAGTGAATCGGTTGACCGAGATTGACCTCGCGCTCGATGTCGACGATCCCTGAACCGCCGGGATAGACGGTGGCAGAGATACGCGCCGGCATGCCGAATGCCGAGTCGCCGACTTCCAGCACGGTCAGCCCGTTGCACTTGCCGATCGCCGCACCTTCGCTGTCGATCAGAATCACTCCCGCCAGAATGTCTTCGAGAATCCTCGCCGAGACGCGACCGGTGCGCGTGGCCTTGGCCTTCAGTGCACGCTCGATATGGCCGACGTCGGTCACTTCGTCCTTAGCCAGCTGGCGAATGAAATCGGCTTCGCTGACCAGCTGGAACAGATCGCCGATACGCGCCGACAGCCGCCCCTGATGTTCAGCCAGGCGCGCGCTATAGGTCGCCAGACGCGCAACGGCCGCGGCAGTAAGCGGCGCCATGCCCTCTTCGGAAGTGCGGGTCTTCATCAGCTGGGCGAACTGTTCGAGGCTGTCCTCGGCCAGCGGGATGTCCTCGTCGAAGTCCACCAGCACGCGGAACATTTCCTGGAAGTCCGGATCCAGGTCCTGCAGCGTGTAATAGAGCTGGCGCGAGCCGATGATGATGACCTTCACGTGCAGCGGAATGACCTGCGGCGTCAGCGTCACGGTAGCCAAGCGGCCGAGTTCGGCCAGCGGCGATTCCATCTTCAGCTTGCGCGATTGCAGGGCGCGCTTGAGCGCTTCCCAGACAAATGGCTCGCTGAGCAGCTTCTCCGCCTCCAGCATCAGAAAGCCGCCGTTGGCGCGGTGCAGCGCACCTGGACGCAACTGGCGATAGCTGGTGTAGAGTGCGCCCTGATCGGTGTTGTACTCGATGCGACCGAACAGATTGTCGTAGGTCGGGTGCGGCTCGAACACCACCGGCGCGCCACCATCGACCGGGTGACCGACCACTAGGCTCGGGCTGTATTGCTCTTCCAGCAATACACGGTTCTGCGCTTCCGGACGGTTTTCGTCCACCAGCTGCTCGACCACAGTCTTCAGCAGATTGACCTGCACGGCCTGCAGGTACGCTTCGATACCGGCGTTCTCCGCATACTTCTCCGACAACGGTGCCAGCAGCGGCTGCAGTGCCTGGCTGATGGTCTCGTCATTGAGCTGGCGCAGCTGGTTGGTCGACTCACGCTTCCACTGCGGCAGGCTGGCGAGCTCCTCGTTCAGACGCACTTCCAGCCCGGAAATGTCTTCGTGATAACGCTCGCGCTCGGCTTCGGGCAGCTGGGCGAACTCGGTTTCGTCCAGCGCCTTGCCTTCCTTCATGGGCGTGAAGGCGATATTGGTGCTGTCGCGATAGAGAGCGATCTCCTTTTCCAGAGCGAGCTTCTCGATCACATCCAGCGCCTTGTCGTAGCGCTGATTGAAGCCGCGGTCGATGGCGCTCTTCTTCTGCTGGAAACTCGGGTGCTCGAATACCGCCGGAAAGGTCGCCAGCAGGTTGTCGATCAACTGATTGATATCCGCGATGAACGCCGTTGCGCCGCCGTGAGGCAACTCCAGCACACGCGGCTCACGAGGCTCGTCGAAGTTGTTCACGTAAACCCAGTCCGACGGCGTATCCAGACGCTTGCCTTCGGCCTTGAGGTAGCGCCGCACGAACGAGAAGCGTCCGGTGCCCGGCTCTCCCATCACGTAGACGTTGTATCCCGGACGCGGCATGGCCACGCCGAACTGCAGCGCCTCGACCGCGCGCTCCTGGCCGAGCACACCGAGAAACGGCTCCAGTTCAGAGGTGTCGTTGAAGTTGAATTGGCTGGGCTCGAAGGGACGGGTCAGCGCATCGGGTGCCAGGCGCAAGCCGGCAGCGACAGTTTCAGGCATCGGGAATCCTTGCTGGGGTGGCTCGTTGGCCACGATTGATGCCGTCATTCTGGCGCTGCGCCGGTCGCGCCGCAAGGCTGATACCCGGCTAACCCAGCCTCGCAACGACGCTGCATAGCCGAGCCCCATGGATGGAAATCGCGAGCCGGCTGCGAATCGACACAAGCAGAAACATTTCGTCGCGCCCACTACGCCCGACCGCCTTGATGCAGGTCAAGCGGTCGCTTGACGAAAAGGCGCCTCCTAGAGCCAGCCAACACAAAAGGAGCTTCCGTGATGCGCCCTTCTATTCCGCTATTGCTTAGCAGCCTACTAATGACCAGCGCAGCGAACGCTGATGAGCTGCGTGAGCGCGCCAACGCGATGTTCAAACCGATTCCCGACAAGGTCACCGAGGTCCGTGGTCAGAAGGTCAGCGAAGATCAGGCAACGCTCGGTCACAAACTCTGGTTCGACCCGCGCCTGTCCAGCAGTCACGTCATCAGCTGCAACACCTGCCACAACCTGAGCATCGGCGGCAGCGACAACGTGCCAACCTCGATCGGTCACGGCTGGCAGAAGGGCCCGCGCAACTCGCCCACCGTGCTGAACGCCGTATTCAACGCCGCGCAGTTCTGGGACGGACGCGCCAAGGATCTGCAGGAACAGGCCAAGGGCCCGGTCCAGGCAAGCGTGGAAATGAACAGTACGCCCGAGCGTGTCGTCTCGACGCTGCAGAGCATTCCGGAGTACGCCGCCGAGTTCAAGAAGGCCTTCCCCAACGACAAGGAGCCGGTCAGTTTCGACAACATGGCCTACGCCCTGGAAGCCTTCGAAGTCAGCCTGACCACGCCGAACTCGCCGTTCGACCGCTTCCTCAAGGGTGAGGACGGGGCGCTGGACGACAAGCAGAAGCAGGGTCTCGCCCTGTTCATGGACGCCGGCTGCTCTTCCTGCCACAACGGCGTCAACCTTGGTGGCCAGGGTTACTTCCCCTTCGGCGTGATCAAGAAGCCCGGAGCCGAAGTTCTGCCGACCGGCGACAAGGGGCGGTTCGCGGTGACCAATACCGCCAGCGACGAGTACGTCTTCCGTGCCGCGCCGCTGCGCAATGTCGCGTTGACCCCGCCGTACTTCCACAGCGGTGAGGTCTGGGAGCTCGAACAGGCCGTTGCCATCATGGGTGACAGCCAACTGGGCCGTAAACTGGACAAGGACGAAGTCAGCGCGATTACCGCGTTCCTGCACAGCGTGACCGGCGAGCAGCCGCAAGTCGCCTATCCGGTACTTCCCGCCAGCACCGCGAACACTCCGAAGCCCGAGTGATCGCTCCCCGTTACCCGGCGCCAGCCGCCGGGTAACGGCCCCCGCTTCAGCTTCCCCTCTGCTCCTTGAGCAGGTCGCGTATCTCGGTCAGCAACAACTCTTCCTTCGAGGGCGCAGGCGGCGCAGATGGCGCCTCGGCTTCCTTGCGCTTGAGATGGTTGATCGCCTTGATCGCCATGAAGATGGCGAAGGCGATGATCACGAAATCCACCACGGTCTGAATGAATGCACCGTACCGCAGCACCACCGCTGGGGCCTCGCCGACGGCGTCCTTGAGCACTATGGCCAAATCCGAGAAGTCCACTCCGCCGATCAGCAGCCCCAACGGCGGCATGATCACCCCGTCGACGAACGACGACACGATCTTGCCGAACGCAGCGCCGATGACGATACCCACGGCCATGTCGACGACATTTCCCCGCACGGCAAACGCCTTGAATTCGTTGATCAGACTCATACGCAGATTTTCCTTTAGTGGATGACCGGGCCGCCCGCCATGCCCCCGCGGGCATGGCGGTGAACGCCGTGGTAGAGCATAGGCGGGCTTGCCGGCGCAGGCCACGACAGAACGCCTTTCATCGACCGGTAATTGCGAATGAGGTTCGCTTGATCGCCGTCAACCGGTTCTCGGAGAAGGGAGACTAAGGTGAACGCCTTCCTGACAAACCGGAGCGGTTTCCATGCACGTCGAACATCACCCACTGATCAAGGATTTCCCTGAGAAACGCGAGCAGTTGCAGAAACTGCGTCAGGAAGATCCGGCCTTCGCCCGCAAGGCGGACGAATACGAAGCGCTGGACAAGCGCATCTGCCGCGTCGAAGACGGTGTCGAAACCCTAGACGACAGCGCGCTCAATGCCCTCAAGCAGGAGCGCGTGGCGATGAAGGACGACATCGCCCGCGACATCAAGCGCGCCTCGGGCAGCTGCTGCGGCGGTTGCTGCGGCTGATAGCGCCTACCCGTGAAGAGAAGCCCGCCATGCGCGGGCTTCTTGCTGTCTGGCCCGCTAGAACAAACCACCGAAGCGGAACCCGGAGCCGACCCAGACGAAGGCAACCGCAGTCAGGGTGATCAGCACGATGTGCAGCCCCAGTTGCGGCAGGCGCTGCGCATCCAGCTTGGGAATCAATGCCAGCCGCGCATGCACGCCGAGCAGCGCGGTAAATCCGAGCAGTACCAGCTTGGCTTGCACCAGATGCGCCATGGGCGACGAATCGAACCATTGCCCATGGGGCAGCCAGAGGCTGGCCAGCCAGAGCCCGCTGACGATCTGCACCAGCAGCGCAGGTATCCCGACGCGCTCGTAGAGTTGTTCGAACTGGCGTACCGGTTGCACATCGCGGCGACGCAGGGCACCCGGCAGCACACTGAACAGCAGTACCAGATGCCCGCCAACCCAGACACTGGCGCCCAGCAGATGCAGAAACAACAGATGTCGCATGGCGCTCACTCCTGTTCGATTTGTTTACAGTCTGGCCGCTGCCTCGCCGCTTGTGGCTGATGGCGATCAAGTCAGCCGTTATCATGCGACACCACCTACCAGACCCGGAGTTTCCCATGGCCAAGGCCAAGCGCATGTATGGCTGCACCGAATGCGGCTCGACCTTCCCGAAATGGGCCGGCCAGTGCGGTGACTGTGGCGCCTGGAATACGCTGGTGGAAACGATCATCGAGGGTGCGGCACCGCCCTCCGGCCGCGCAGGCTGGGCCGGCGAGCAGGCCAACATCAGGACGCTCGCCGAGGTCAGCGTCGAGGAAGTACCGCGATTCTCAACCGCTTCCGGCGAGCTGGATCGCGTACTCGGAGGGGGGCTGGTGGACGGCTCGGTGGTGCTGATCGGCGGTGATCCGGGCATCGGCAAGTCGACGATCCTGCTGCAGACCCTCTGCGCCATCGCCCAGCAGTACCCGGCGCTCTACGTCACCGGTGAAGAATCCCAGCAGCAGGTGGCCATGCGTGCGCGTCGTCTGGACCTGCCGCAGGACCGGCTCAAGGTGATGACCGAGACCTGCATCGAATCGATAATCGCCACCGCGCGGCTGGAAAAGCCCAAGGTGATGGTGATCGACTCGATCCAGACCATCTTCACCGAGCAGCTGCAGTCAGCGCCGGGCGGTGTGGCTCAGGTGCGCGAGAGCGCGGCGCTGCTGGTCCGCTTCGCCAAGCAGAGCGGCACGGCGATCTTCCTCGTCGGCCACGTGACCAAGGAAGGCGCACTGGCCGGCCCGCGCGTGCTCGAGCACATGGTCGATACGGTGCTGTATTTTGAGGGTGAATCCGATGGCCGTCTGCGCCTGCTACGGGCGGTGAAGAACCGCTTCGGCGCGGTCAACGAGCTCGGTGTGTTCGGCATGACCGACAAGGGCCTGAAAGAAGTCACCAACCCGTCGGCGATCTTCCTCACCCGCGCTCAGGAAGCGGTGCCCGGCAGCGTGGTCATGGCCACCTGGGAAGGCACCCGCCCCATGCTGGTGGAGGTGCAGGCGCTGGTGGACACCAGCCACCTGGCCAACCCGCGCCGCGTCACCCTGGGCCTGGATCAGAACCGTCTGGCCATGCTGCTGGCCGTACTGCATCGGCATGGCAGCATTCCCACCTACGATCAGGACGTTTTCATCAACGTGGTCGGCGGTGTGAAGGTGCTGGAAACCGCGGCGGATCTGGCGCTGATGGCCGCGGTGATCTCCAGCCTGCGCAACCGGCCGCTGGATACCGATCTGCTGGTATTCGGTGAAGTGGGCTTGTCGGGCGAGATCCGCCCGGTGCCAAGTGGTCAGGAGCGTCTGAAGGAGGCAGCCAAGCACGGCTTCAAGCGCGCCATCGTGCCCAAGGGCAATGCGCCGAAGGAGGCCCCCGCCGGTTTGCAGATCATCGCCGTGACTCGCCTGGAGCAGGCGCTCGACGCGCTGTTCGAGTGATCGTTACTGGCCGCCGAGTGCAGCCAGCTCGCGTTCCAGCAGTGCCTCGTCGCCGAGGTTGAGTTCGACCAGGCGCCGCAGGTGGGCGATCGAGTCGAGATCGATATGCTGGCAGACGAAGCCGATCAGATCGCCCTCTTCATGGGTCATCGCCACCTCCATGCGCACCTCGGCATCATCGGCCAGGCGCACCCGCGCTTCGAACGGCTGGTCAGCATCAGCATCCCAGCCTTCCGGGCGGCGAACCAGCAGGCCTTTCAGGGACAGATCATGCAGCTCGACCGGCCAGCGCCGGTCACCCTGCACCAACTCAGTGGCGGCATCGAACTCGATACGTTGGAAGCGCCGGCGATCACTGGGGGAATCAGTCATGAACATCACTCCGCGGTGTCTGAATTCACTATAGGACAACAACTCTCGACATCGCCGTTACAACCAGCGGCGCACCCGTCCACTGTACGCCAGATAGTCGTCGCCAAACAGCTGGGTCAGCAAGCGCTCCTCGTGCACGATCACGCCGCGCTGCATGGTGAAGACCAAGGCGGGCAGCAACAGCCAGGGCCACAGCGTGCCCCAGAGCAGCGCGATGCCGCAGTAGATCAGGCTGTCGGCCAGATAGATCGGGTTGCGCGAGAAACCGAACGGCCCCTCTTCCATCAGCTTCGCGGGCTTGCCATAGGGATTGACCGTGGTCCTGCGCCAGAGCATCAGCAAGCCGGCCCAGAGCATCAGCAACACGCCCGCGTCGATCAGCCCCCAGCCCAGGTAGTGAGTCCAGAGATTGCGCGGCAAGGCGATCGGCAACACCGACTCCAGCAGCCAGGCTGCCGCGAGAAACAGCAGATAGATGACCGGTGGCGGCAGGATCACACCCGTGGCGCGCTTGAACATGAGTCGGACTCCGGAGGAACAGGACACGGCAGTCTAGCGCGCCGCATCGCCAGGGATCAGGAAGATGTTTCGCGACAACCGCCAGACAGCAAAAAGCCCGCTTTCGCGGGCTTTCGATGCAGCGATGTAACGTTTAGTTGCCGTATACCGGGAACTTGGCGCAGACCGCTTCGACCTTGCCACGAACCGCTTCGATCACCGACTCGTCGCCCATGTTGTCGAGGATGTCGCAGATCCAGCCAGCCAGGTCACGGCACTCGGTCTCGCCGAAGCCACGGGTAGTGACGGCCGGAGTACCGATACGCAGACCGGAGGTGACGAACGGCGAACGCGGGTCGTTCGGTACGCTGTTCTTGTTCACGGTGATGTGCGCGTTGCCCAGGGCAGCGTCAGCGTCCTTACCGGTGATGTCCTGCTTGATCAGGCTGAGCAGGAACAGGTGGTTCTGAGTACCACCGGACACCACATCGAAGCCGCGCTGGATGAACACGTCGGCCATGGCCTGAGCGTTTTTCACCACTTGCTGCTGATAGGCCTTGAACTCAGGCTGCAGCGCTTCCTTGAAGCACACAGCCTTGGCCGCGATGACGTGCTCCAGCGGGCCACCCTGAGCACCGGGGAACACGGCAGAGTTGAGCTTCTTCTCGATCTCGGCGTTGGCGCGCGCCAGGATCAGGCCGCCACGCGGTCCGCGCAGGGTCTTGTGCGTAGTAGTTGTGACGACGTCAGCGAACGGAACCGGGTTCGGGTAGACGCCAGCAGCGACCAGACCGGCCACGTGAGCCATGTCGACGAACAGGTAGGCACCGACCTTGTCAGCGATTTCGCGAAAACGGGCGAAGTCCAGGATCTGCGAGTACGCGGAGAAACCGGCGACGATCATTTTCGGCTTGTGCTCGACGGCCAGACGCTCAACTTCGTCATAGTCGATCAGGCCTTGGTCGTTGATGCCGTACTGCACGGCGTTGTACAGCTTGCCGGAGGAGGAAACGCTGGCGCCGTGGGTGAGGTGGCCGCCGTGGGCCAGGCTCATGCCGAGGATGGTGTCACCGGCCTGCAAAAGGGCGAGGTAGACGGCGCTGTTGGCTTGAGAGCCAGCATGCGGCTGGACGTTGGCGTAGTCGGCGCCGAACAGTTCCTTGGCGCGGTCGATGGCCAGCTGCTCGACCACGTCGACGTACTCGCAACCGCCGTAGTAGCGCTTGCCCGGATAGCCTTCGGCGTACTTGTTGGTGAGCACCGAACCCTGGGCTTCCATCACCGCCGGGCTGGTGTAGTTCTCCGAGGCGATCAGCTCGATGTGGTCTTCCTGACGCTTGGCTTCCTGCTCCATGGCAGCGAAGAGATCGGCGTCGAAACGGGCGAGGGTCAAATCACGGCTGAACATGGCAGTCCTCTGAGATCAGCTGGCGGTATAAAAGAGAGGCGCGGATTCTACCTCATCCGACCGGTTGCGGGTATGAGCGATAGTCATGCACAAGATGAACAGTCGCCGCTTCCGCAGCCGCGACGGCGGACTGTCGCGGTTTGCCCTGACCGGTGCATTCGGGTAGCTTTGCGCCCTTTCCATGCCACCCCATTTTCGGCCCCCCACGGCCTGGGTCAGGCATCATTCACCACTGTCACGGGCATTCGTTTCCATGGCTCAATACGTCTACACCATGCACCGGCTGAGCAAGGTCGTTCCGCCGAAGCGTGAGATCCTCAAGAACATCTCCCTGTCGTTCTTCCCCGGCGCCAAGATTGGCGTGCTCGGCCTGAACGGCGCCGGTAAATCCACCCTGCTGCGCATCATGGCCGGCGTCGACACAGAGTTCGACGGCGAGGCCCGTGCCATGCCGGGAATCAATGTCGGCTACCTGCCGCAGGAACCGCAGCTCGATCCCGAGAAGACCGTGCGCGAAATCGTCGAGGAGGCGGTTGGTGTGATCAAGGACGCCCAGGCCCGCCTGGATGCCGTCTACGCCGCCTACGCCGAGCCGGACGCCGATTTCGATGCCCTGGCTGCCGAGCAGGCCAAGCTCGAAGCGATCCTGCAGGCATCCGACGGCCATAACCTGGAGCGCCAGCTGGAAGTCGCCGCCGACGCACTGCGTCTGCCGGCATGGGATGCCAAGGTCGCGCACCTGTCCGGCGGCGAGAAGCGCCGCGTCGCCCTGTGCCGCCTCCTGCTGTCGGCCCCGGACATGCTGCTGCTGGACGAACCGACCAACCACCTGGACGCCGACTCGGTGGCCTGGCTGGAGCGCTTCCTCCATGACTTCCCGGGCACCGTGGTGGCCATCACCCACGACCGTTACTTCCTCGACAACGTCGCCGGCTGGATTCTCGAACTCGACCGCGGCGCGGGCATCCCGTACGAAGGCAACTATTCCGGCTGGCTGGAAGCCAAATCGGCCCGTCTGGCTCAGGAATCCAAACAGCAGTCGGCCCATGAAAAGGCCATGAAGGAAGAACTGGAATGGGTGCGCAAAGGCGCCAAGGCCCGCCAGTCCAAATCCAAGGCTCGTCTGCAGCGCTTCGAGGAAATGCAGTCGCAGGAATTCCAGAAACGCGCAGAGACCAACGAAATCTATATCCCAGCCGGTCCGCGCCTGGGTGACAAGGTCATCGAATTCAAGAACGTCACCAAGGGCTACGGCGACCGCGTACTGATCGACGACCTCTCCTTCAGCGTGCCGAAAGGTGCCATCGTTGGCGTGATCGGTGGTAACGGTGCCGGTAAGTCGACCCTGTTCCGCATGCTGATGGGCAAGGAAACCCCGGATTCCGGCAGCATCGAAATCGGCGACACCGTGCAATTGGCCTGCGTGGATCAGAGCCGCGACGACCTTGACGGTGGCAAGACCGTATGGGAAGCGGTCTCCGATGGCCTGGACCAGATTCGCATCGGCAACTACGAGGTGCCATCGCGCGGTTACGTTGGCCGCTTCAACTTCAAGGGCGCCGACCAGCAGAAATTCGTCAAGGACCTTTCCGGCGGTGAGCGCGGTCGCCTGCACCTGGCGCTAACCCTCAAGCAGGGTGCCAACGTGCTGCTGCTCGACGAACCCTCCAACGACCTTGACGTGGAAACCCTGCGCTCGCTGGAAGAGGCGCTGCTGGACTTCCCCGGCTCGGCCATCGTGATCTCCCACGACCGCTGGTTCCTCGACCGCGTCGCCACCCACATTCTCTCCTACGAGGACGATGGCGGTGTCGTGTTCTTCGAAGGCAACTACACCGAGTATGAAGCCGATCGCAAGAAGCGCCTCGGTGACGCAGCCTCCCAGCCACACCGCGTCAAGTACAAGAAGCTGGCGCAGTAAGCGGTAGATGACGACAACGGAGCCAAACAGGCTCCGTTGTCGTGTCTAGAGAAAGCACCCATAAATAATGGCACAATGCCGCCTTCGTGAATTACTGATCCCCCCGGCAGGCGCGGCAATCGCACCATGCCGACCCCCGCGACCGACAAAGGACAATTCGCATGGCGGCACTTGGACTGCGCGGCAAATCACTGCTGGCATTGTTGCTCAGTTGCCTGCTTGCTTTCGTCTTTGCCGGTTTCATTGGCCGAGAGGCGTTACTCGGCGTGCAGAGCCGCTTCGGCGAGGCCTATGCGCGCAATGTGGTCCAACTCAACCGCGAACGCCTGTTCGCACCGGTTTCACGCGAACTGGCACTGGCTCAACGGCTGGCGGCTTCGCAACTGACGCTGGCCTGGTTGAACGACGAGCAGGACCCGGCCAAGCGCAAGATCTTTTTCCAGGAAGCGGCCGGCTACCAGCAGGCCTTCGGCGACCACGCCTACTTCGCCGCCTCGGCGAGCAGCAACGGCTACTACTCGAACGGACCCGACCAGTCACCCAGCTATGTACCACGCTATGTGATGGCCCCTGACGGCCCTCGCGACGAGTGGTTCTTCCAGACGCTGCAGGCCGACACCCCCTACGCCATCAACGTCGACCGCTCGGTGGTCACCGGTGAGCTCAAGGTGTGGTTCAACGTACAGGTGCGTGACGGCGATCGACGCCTGGGCCTGGTCGGTTCCGGCATCAGCCTGCAGGCGTTTCTGGATGACTTCATCGAGGCGAACAAGGTCGGCGTCGAGTCGATGGTGCTCGATGCCTACGGCTCCATCCTCGTTCATCCGAATCAGAACCTGGTTACGCTCAACGCCGAAACCGCGCGTGGACGCTCCTTGTCGACGAGCATCCTCGGCCAGCTCGACGACCTCGGCGCGGCCTCGGCAGTGCGTCAGGCCATGGCGGAAAGCCGCGAGAACCCCGGCACTGTGGCGACGTTGCGCGTCACCCTGGATGGCGCGCCCCGCTTGCTGGCGCTGAGCTGGATTCCCGAGCTGCAGTGGTTCGTCGCCAGCGCCGTGGACCTGGGCACCGCACAGGTCGTCGAGGTGCGTCCGCTGCTGCCGGCAATCGCCCTGTTTCTGGTGCTGTTCCTGCTGCTGATCGGTGGTGGTGCCTGGCTGGTCGAGAAGCGTGTGCTCAAACCGCTGCGCCAGCTGAGACGCAGCGCCCAGGCCCTGGCGGCGGGACAGTACGATGCCCCCCTGCCCCTGCACCGGCAGGACGAGATCGGCGAACTCAGCGCAGCCTTCGGTGCCATGGCGCAGCAGGTTCGCAGCCACACCAGCGAGCTGGAGAATCGCGTGCGTGAGCGCACCCGCGACCTGGAACAGGCCAACCTGGAAATGGCCGCCGCGCACAAGAAGATCGACGACTCGATCGACTATGCCAGCCTTATCCAGCGCTCGATCCTGCCCAACCGGCAGCTGGTCACCGCCATGGGTGATCGCCATGCGGTGCTCTGGCGGCCACGTGATGTCGTCGGCGGCGACTTCTATGTATATCGCGCCGACGAACATGGCTGCCTGTTCGGAATAGTCGACTGTGCCGGCCACGGCGTGCCCGGCGCGTTGATGACGATGCTGGCCCACGCCGCCATCGATCAGGCGCTCGGCACGACCGGCCTGGACGACCCCGTCGCCGCGCTCGCGCGTACCGATGCGATCGTGCGCAACATGCTGCGCGAAGAGCAGGACTCCCATGCCCTGGCGACCAACATGGATATCGGCCTCGCCTATGTCGATTTGCGCCAGCGCAGGGTGCATTATTCCGGCGCGAAGATTGCGTTGTACTACTGTGATGGCGAAGAGGTGCACGAGATCAAGGCAGCGCGGCGCGCCATCGGCGATAAACGCATCGGCGACTACCGCAACACCAGCGTCGACCTGCAACCGGGGCGGACCTTCTACATGACCACCGACGGTTTCCTCGACCAGGCCGGCGGCGACGACGGGTTCGGCTTTGGCAACAGCCGCTTCGCCAGCATGATCCGCGAGCATGCACGGCTTCCCCTGGCCGAACAGGGCGAAGCCTTCAGCCTCGCACTGGCGCGCTATCAGGGTGAATTCCCGCAGCGCGATGACATCACGATGTTATGTTTCCGCTTCGATTGAGACAGGGAGTTGGCCATGGCCCCCATTGACATGTTCGCGATGCGCGAATGCTACAACCAGCAACAGATCATGCTGTGCTTCAACGGCCCCATCTCCCGCAGCCTGATCGAAGAGATCGGCAATGCCCTGCGCAATTACATGAGCGAAGAACAGGCGCACCCGTCCTCGGCCATGGACGTGTTCGCCGTGTACATCGAGATGACGCAGAACATTCGCCACTACACCCGCGAAAAGAACTGGTCCGATCAGCAGGCCGGCGCCACGGTCGTGGTCGCACGCGATGACCAGGGCCGCTACGTGGTTTCGGCCGGCAACCTGATCGAAACCGCCGACGGCCAGCAACTGCTTACCGCCGTCGCCGAACTGGCAAAAAAAGACAAGGCCGGCCTCAAGGCCCTGTACAAGGAACAATTGCGCAGGCCGCGTGACGAACACGTGGCAACCGGCGCCGGACTCGGCCTGATCGATATTGCCCGCAAGTCCAGCGAGCCACTCAAGGCCTCGCTGCAGCCTGTCTCCGACGAGCTTTCCTTCATCAGCCTGAGCGCCGTCATCTGAAACTCAAGAGCATCCCCATGAACGATTTTTCAATCCCCGGCAGCCAGTCCACTCCCGCCATCCAGTCCGACTGGGAAAAAGGCATCGTCTCGATGCAGGGCGACTCGTACCCGGAAAATTCCTACGAGCTGTTCCACCAGGTCTACGAATGGATCGAGCGCTTCCTCGGCGAAGCCGCACATCCGCTCAGCCTCGAACTGCGCCTGCTGTACCTGAACACCAGCAGCATCAAGGCGATGATGGACATCTTCGACCTGCTCGAAGCCGCCTATCAGGAAGGCCGTCAGGTCGCGGTCAACTGGTACTACGACATCCGAAACGAGCGCGTCGTGGAGTTGGCCGAAGAGTTCAAGGAAGACTGCACCTTCCCCTTTTCCATCCAGAGTCACGACTGACAGAAGGTCGATATGCGTGGGCCATCGCCGCTAGAGCAAGAGGTCATCAATCTCCTCGCCGATCCGCAGTTCGAGGGGCACCCGCTGAAGGAAGCCCTGAGCCAGCTGTGGGGAGCGCACCATGACCTGCTTGGCCGAATCGAACGCATCGCCCGCGTATCGGACGGCTACCAGAGCATCGCCCGCGAGCGCGAACTGAGCCTTTCGGCGCGCTTCGACAAGCAGTTGCGCCAGCTGGAAAAGGTCGCACGCATCTCCGATCGCTACCAGATGATGATGCAGGACCTGAATGCCTCGCTGCGCGAAGCCTCGACCCTCGACACCCTGACAGGCATCGCCAACCGCCGTCTGCTCACCGAGCGCCTGCGCGAGGAAAGCGAGCGCGCCAAACGCTACGGCCGCCCGCTGGCCCTGGTCATGCTGGACATCGACCGTTTCAAGGTCATCAACGACGAGTACGGCCACGAAGTCGGCGACCGCGTGCTGATCGAAGTGGTGCGCGTAATGGAATCGGAGATTCGCGAACACGACCTCTGTGGTCGCTGGGGCGGCGAGGAATTCCTCATCCTGATGCCGGAAAGCAGCGCCGAGATGGCCTGCACGGTGATGCGCCGCCTTGGCGACAGCATTGCCGCGCTCGGCGTGCGGGTGAACGATGACCTGCTCGGGGTCACCGCCAGCATGGGTATCGCCGAGCTGCGCGCCGACGAGACCTACTCGAGCACCATCAACCGCGCCGACATCGCGCTGCTGAGAGCCAAGCGCAGTGGTCGCAATCGCTGTGAGCTGGCCGACTAGCCATCACCCGAACAAGCACAAGAATGTCGCACTCATCGCTCCATTTCAGTGCAAATTGAGCAACGCCTCCGCCTCTTAAAGTCTGAAGCATCGGGAAACACAGAAACCAGACGCCACGCGCGGAGCCGAGGCCTTCAGCACCACAGCCCTTCGAACGCACCATTTCGCGGCATGCCAGACCCATGTCGCACTTCCGCGGTGCAAATCAGGTTTGCTACAGTCGCCGGCCAAAATTATTAATGACTGCCGACACGCGGTCGCCGAGGGCCTACCTGATGATCGAAACCGTTGATGCCTTTCTCGCGCGGTTGAAGCAACGCGACCCCCACCAACCCGAGTTCCACCAGGCGGTGGAAGAAGTGGTTCGCAGCCTCTGGCCCTTCCTCGAAGCCCATCCGCATTACATGCAGGCCGGCATCATCGAACGCATGGTCGAGCCGGAGCGCTCGATCATCTTCCGCGTACCCTGGGTCGACGATCAGGGCCGTGTGCAGGTCAATCGCGGCTTCCGCATCCAGATGAACAGCGCCATCGGCCCATACAAGGGTGGTCTGCGCTTCCATCCGTCGGTGAACATCGGCGTCCTCAAGTTCCTCGCCTTCGAACAGGTCTTCAAGAACTCCCTGACTTCGCTGCCCATGGGCGGCGGCAAGGGTGGCTCGGACTTCAACCCCAAGGGCAAGAGCGACAACGAAGTGATGCGCTTCTGCCAGTCGTTCATGACCGAGCTGTACCGTCATATCGGCGCAGACCTCGACGTTCCGGCCGGTGACATCGGCGTCGGCGGCCGCGAGATCGGCTTCCTCTTCGGCCAGTACAAGCGCCTGTCCAACCAGTTCACCTCCGTCCTGACCGGCAAGGGCCTGGCCTATGGCGGCAGCCTGATCCGCCCGGAAGCCACCGGCTACGGCTGCGTTTACTTCGCCGAGGAAATGCTCAAGAGCAGCCACAGCAGCTTCGACGGCAAGCGCGTGGCGATCTCCGGTTCCGGCAACGTCGCGCAGTACGCGGCGCAGAAAGTCATGGAACTGGGTGGCCGGGTCGTCTCGCTGTCCGACTCGGGCGGCACCCTGCACTTCGCGGACGGTATGACCGCCGAGCAGTGGACATACCTGATGGACCTGAAGAACGTCCGTCGCGGTCGCCTCGAGGAGATGGGCACGCACTTCGGCGTCACCTACCTGGCCGATCAGCGTCCGTGGAACCTGCCGTGCGATATCGCCCTGCCCTGCGCCACGCAGAACGAACTGGATGGCGAAGACGCCCGCGCGCTGCTGAAGAACGGCTGCATCTGCGTGGCCGAAGGCGCGAACATGCCCTCGACCCTGGAAGCCGTCGACCTGTTCCTCGAGGCCGGCATCCTCTACGCACCGGGCAAGGCATCCAACGCCGGTGGTGTGGCCTGTAGCGGACTGGAGATGAGCCAGAACGCCATGCGCCTGCACTGGACCGCCGGTGAGGTGGACACCAAGCTGCACGGCATCATGCAGTCGATCCACCACGCCTGCGTCGCCCACGGCGAGGAAAACGGTCGAATCAACTACGTGAAGGGCGCCAACATCGCCGGCTTCGTCAAGGTTGCCGATGCCATGCTGGCCCAGGGCGTCGTGTAACGGCTGCGCCTGCCGCCAAGCCTCAGCCTGAAAGACAAAGCCCCCGTCGGATCGTCCGGCGGGGGCTTTTGTTTTGTTGCGCGAGACTCCGCGCGGCAATCGCCTACCAGTAGTTCTCCACCGCCACCTGGCCGGGCCTGCGCGTCATCGCCAGGTTCAGATCACGCGCTTTCAGCACCGCTCGGGTGTCCTCGATCATCTGCGGGTTGCCGCAGAGCATGATCCGCGAATGCTCGGGCGTCAGCTGCAGATCGGCGGCGCGCTCCAGTTCGCCGTTCTCGATCAGCGTGGTGATGCGACCGTGCAGCGCACCGGGTATCTGTTCGCGCGTTACCACCGGCAGGTACAGCAGCTTCGAGCCCAGACCATCCAGGTAGTCGCGTTGCGGCAGTTCGGCGATCAGCTGCTGATAGGCCAGCTCACGCGCCTCGCGCACGCTGTAGACCAGAATGATGCGCTCGAAGCGCTGCCAGGCCTCGAAGTCCTGCAGGATCGAAAGGAACGGCGCGATCCCGGTGCCAGTTGCCAGCAGCCAGAGGTCGCGGCCGTCGGGAAAGCGATCGAGGGTGAGAAAGCCGAAGGCCTGCTTGTCCACCAGCAGCTCGTCGCCGACTGCCAACCGGCTCAGCTCGCTGGTGAATTCGCCGTCCGGCACCACGATGGAGAAGAAATCGAGAAACTCGTCGTGCGGCGCCGAGACCATGGAATAGGCGCGCCAGACGATGCAGCCGCTTGGCTTGCGCACACCGAGGCGGGCGAACTGCCCGGCGGTGAAGCGAAAACCGGGATCGCGGCTGGTACGCAGGGTGAACAGGTTAGGCGTCAGCGTCTGCACCTCTAGAAGGCGCTGGCGGGTGAACTTCTCTTCGCTGGCGGTCATACTTCGCTCCCTCCGAGCATCTTCGGGCCCACTGCACGCAGCGCCCGCATGGGTCCTTGATACTCCTTTACGCAGCCGACAAACACCGCCAGTTCTCATGCCTATTCTCGATACCCCCTATGCAAGCCTCGATCTGATCCGCCAGCCGGAGCAGCCCAACGAGCCGCTGCAGGCCTTCGATGCCGCCGACGAATACCTGCTGGCCCAGCTGCATGAGCAGGGATTGCCAGCGGCCACGCGAGTGCTGATCCTCAATGACAGCTTCGGCGCCCTGGCTTGCTCGCTGGCCGCACACGTCGCGGTCACCAGCAGTGGCGACTCGCATCTGGCCCACCTGGCATTGCAAAAGAACCTGGCACGTAACGAGCTGCCGGCCGAGCGCGTGCGCTTCGTACCTGCCAGCGAGGTCGCCCAGGGCCCGTTCGACCGGGTGCTGATTCGCGTACCGAAAACCCTTGCCCTGCTGGAAGAACAGCTGATCCGCCTGCACGGCCAGCTGGCGCCCGGCGCGCAGGTGATCGCTGCGGCGATGATCAAGCATCTGCCGCGCGCCGCCGGTGATCTGCTGGAGCAGTACATTGGCCCGGTGCAGGCCTCACTGGCGGTGAAGAAGGCACGTCTGCTCAGCGCAACGCCGAGCGCGAAACCGGCGCCGCAGTCGCCCTACCCGACCCGCTACCAGCTCGATCAGCCGAAGCTTGAACTGCTCAACCACGCCAACCTGTTCTGCCGCGAAGGCCTCGATATCGGCACCCGCGCCTTTCTGCCACATCTGCCGCAGGCACTCGGTGCACTGCGCGTGGCCGATCTCGGCTGCGGCAACGGCGTGCTCGGCATCGTCTACGCGCTGGGCAACCCGCAGGCGCAACTGACACTGGTGGACGAGAGCTACATGGCTGTGCAGTCGGCACGGGAGAACTGGCAGGCAATCCATGGCCAGCGTCCGGTCGAGATTCGCGCCGGCGACGGCCTGGCCGAGCAACCGCCGGCCTCGCTGGATCTGGTGCTGTGCAATCCGCCGTTCCACCAGCAGCAGGTGGTCGGCGATTTCCTCGCCTGGCGTATGTTCACCCAGGCCAAGGCGGCACTGACCAAGGGTGGTGAGCTATGGATCGTCGGCAATCGCCACCTCGGCTATCACCTCAAGCTCAAGCGCCTGTTCGGCAACGCCGAGCAGGTGGCCGCCACACCAAAGTTCGTCATTCTGCGGTCGATCAAGGCATGAGCGAGGCGCCGGTCCGCCTCAGCATCCGGCAGTTCGCCGCGCGCTGCGGCCTGTCCGCCGATACGCTGCGCTATTACGAAAAGATCGGTCTGCTACGGCATGTCGCTCGGGACGCCAGCGGTTTTCGCGTCTATGGCCCACGCGACCTGGAGTGGATCGGCTTCATCCTGCGCCTGAAAGACACCGGCATGGCGCTGGACGACATCATCCGCTACGCCGATCTGCGCGAATGTGGCGACGCAACCCTTGCGGCACGTCAGGCGCTGCTCGAAACCCATGCCGCCACCTTGCAGGCACGTCTGCTGCGCGACCATGAGCATCTCGACGCGCTGCGGGCGAAGATCGCGCTGTATGGGCAGCAAACTTCCGCTTGACCTGGAGCCGACTCCAACCCGCAGGCTTTCCTCTGATCTATTGAGAGGAACGCTCCATGTCTGTATCAGCCCGCTACACCGAAGGCCTGGCCAAGCTCGACGAGATCGACGGCGAGGCCGGGCGCAAGGTCATCGACAGCCTGCAAGCCATTGCGCCGGACCTGGCGCGCTACGTGATCGAATTTCCCTTCGGCGACATCTACCAGCGCCCCGGCCTCGACCTGGCCCAGCGTGAGCTGGCGACCGTGGCGGCGCTTACCGCGCTCGGCCATTGCCAACCGCAGCTGGCCGTGCACGTTCACGGCGCGCTGAACGTCGGCTGCACGCCGGAGCAGATCGTCGAGGTGGTGATTCAGATGGCGGTTTACGCCGGTTTCCCGGCCGCGCTCAACGGCATGCACACGGTCAAGGCGGTCTTTGCCGAACGGGGCCTTTTGCCGGATGTGTAATCGGCAAACCAGCACACCACGTGGCTAAGCCGGCCGACAACAGGTTCTGTGCCCTGGCGCGGTGGCGGTTGGTGGGCTAGCCCACCAGCCGTACGGACATCGCAGCCGCCGTCAAAGGCGCGTTACAGCACCTTGTCCAGGGTGATCGGCAGATCCCGCACGCGCTTGCCCGTTGCGTTGTAGATCGCATTGGCCACCGCCGCCGCCACGCCGACAATGCCGATCTCGCCCACGCCTTTGGACCCCAGGTCGTTGACGATCTCGTCGTGTTCCTCGACGAAGATCACGTCGATCTCGGGAATGTCCGCGTTCACCGGGATGTGGTACTCGGCAAGGTTGTGGTTCATGTAGCGGCCGAGCCTGTGATCGATCAGCGTCTCCTCGTGCAGCGCCTGGCCGATGCCCCACACCACGCCGCCGACGATCTGGTTGCCGGCGGTCTTCGGGTTGACGATGCGGCCCGCGGCAATCGCGCTGACCACACGGCTGACCTTGATGGTGCCGAGGTCCTCGTCGACGCGCACCTCGACGAACACCGCCGAATGGGTTCCCGTCGCCCAGGCGTCGCGCTTCTCATCCGGCTTGACGCTGGCTTCGGCCTCCAATGCGCCGCTGACCTGGACGATGTCGCGCAGCGGCACGGCATGCTCGCCGGATTTCAGCCGCAGTTGGCCATCGACGAACTCCACCGTCTCCAGATTCGCTCCGGTAAAGGGTGAAGCCGGAGACTGCTGTACGGCGTCCAGCAGCTTCTGCCGCAGGCCGGCGCATGCGCGTTGCACCGCACTACCGACCGAGGACACGGTGGCCGAGCCACCCTCCAGCGGTGCCTGCGGCAGGCTGGAATCGCCGAGGCGGAACTCCACCTCGGCCATCGACAGGCCCATGGCATCGGCGGCGATCTGGGTCATCGCGGTGTAGGTGCCGGTGCCGATATCGGCGGTGGCGCTGGTCACCAGCAGCCGGCCATCGGCGTCGAGGCAGGCGCGAGCGGAGGCCGGCATCTGCATGGCTTCCCAGACGCCTGTGGCCATGCCCATGCCCACCAACTGATGACCGTCGCGCAGGCTGCGTGGCTGCGCCGGACGCCGCGACCAGCCGAAGCGCTCCGCACCCTGCTGGTAGCAGGCACGCAGCTCCTTGCTGGAATAGCGCTTGCCCTCGTTGCCGTTGATGTCGGTGTAGTTGCGCAGGCGCAGCTCCAACGGATCGATACCGACTTCATGGGCCAGCTCGTCCATCGCGCACTCAAGCGCATAGACACCGATGGTCGCGCCCGGGGCGCGCATGTCCAGCGGGGTATAGAAGTCCAGCGGCGCCAGGCGGTAGCCGAGGCGCACGTTGTCGCAGGCGTAGAGCATGCCGGACCACTCCACCTCGTGCTCGGTGAAGTCCTCGAAGCGCGAGGTCTGGCCGATGGCCCTGTGCTCGATGGCCCGCAACCGCCCTTCGCCATCGGCCGCGAGCTTCAGCTGCTGAAAGGTGCGCGGGCGATAGCCGAAGGTAAACATCTGCTGGCGGGTCAACTCGACGCGCACCGAGGCCTTCAGTTTGAGTGCGGCCATCACCGCCAGCGGCAGCTGGTACTGCGGCCGCAGGCCGGAGCCGAAGGCGCCGCCGACGAAGGGCGCGAGCACGCGAATCTTGCCCTTCATGTCGAACACCTGTTCCAGATAGCGCTGGCAGTTCTGCACGCCCTGGGTCTTGTCATGGATCAGCAGCTCGCCGCCCGGCTGGTACTGGACAATGGAGGCATGCGGCTCCATCGGGTTGTGGTGCTCCACCGGGGTGCCGTACTCGCAATCGACGCGTTTTGCCGCCGCAGCGAACGCCGAGTCGAAATCGCCGCGCGGCTCCGGCAGCTCGGCGGGTGCTTCATGGGCCTGTTCGCGCGCCGCCTGCAGATCGGTCTGATGCGCTTCGACCTCGTATTCGATGCGCACGAGGCTCGCCGCATGCCGCGCCAGCGCCTGGGTCTCGGCGACGACCAACGCCAGTGGCTGGCCGCTGTAGAGCACGCGGTCGTTGTACAGCGGGCGGAACGGCGAGCCGTCGGCGGCATCGTCGTCCTCGTAAGGCTCGTCGTAGCTGGCCACCGGCGGGCGGTTCTGGTGGGTCAGCACCAGTCGCACGCCGGACAGTGCCTCGGCGGCGACGGCATCGATACGCGTGATCCGGCCGCGGGCGATGCTGCTCGACACCGCGGCGCCATACAGCAGCCCCGGCACCTCGGCTTCGGCAGCGTAGCAGGCCTTGCCGGTGACCTTGAGCGGACCGTCGACACGGTCCAGCGGCTTGCCCAGTGGAGAGTTGGCGCTGTTCATCGGACGGTTCCTCCGGCGGCTTCGGTCAGTGCACGCACGATGGCGCGCCGGGCCAGGTCGATCTTGAAAGCGTTGTCGGCGAGCGGTTGCGCGCCTTGCAGCAGGCGATCGGCCGCCGCGGCGAAACATTCGGGTTCGGCACGCTTGCCGCTGAGCAGTTCTTCAGCCTCCTCCAGGCGCCAGGGTTTGTGCGCCACGCCCCCGAGCGCGATACGCGCGCGGCGGATGACGTCGCCATCCATCTCCAGAGCCGCCGCGACGGATACCAGGGCGAATGCGTAGGAGGCGCGATCGCGCACCTTGAGGTAGGCGCAGTGGCTGGCAAAACCTTCCACCGGCAGCTCGATGGCGGTGATCAGCTCGCCCTCGACGAGTACGTTGTCCTGCTGCGGCTGGTCGCCGGGCAGCCGATGAAAGTCCACCAGCTCCAGGCGTCGCTTGCCGTGCGGCCCCTCCACATGCACCCGGGCATCCAGCGCCGCCAGCGCCACGCACATGTCCGACGGATGCACGGCGACGCAGTGTTCGCTGGCACCGAGAATCGCGTGGATGCGATTGCGCCCGTCACGCGCGCTGCAGCCGGAGCCCGGCTCGCGCTTGTTGCAGGGCGTGGCGGTGTCGTAGAAGTAGTAGCAACGGGTGCGCTGCAGCAGGTTGCCGCCGGTGCTGGCCATGTTGCGCAGCTGCGGCGATGCCCCGGCAAGAATCGCCTTGCTCAGCAGCGGATAGCGCTGTTCGATTTGCGGGTGCCAGGCCAGGTCGGCGTTGCTCACCAGCGCACCGATGCGCAGGCCGCCCTCGGCGGTCTGCTCGATCTCGCGCAGGGGCAGGCCGTTGATGTCGATGAGCTGGCCGGGTTGCAGCACGTTCTCTTTCATCAGGTCGAGCAGGTTGGTGCCGCCGGCGATGTAGCGGCTCTGCGGCCCGTGCAGGGCGATGGCCTGGTCTATGCGTTCGGGGCGCTGATAGCTGAACGGCGTCATTGCGCACCCTCTTGGCCGCGCAGCGTCGGCAGTGCGTCCTCAATGGCGGCGAGGATGTTGGGATACGCGCCGCAGCGGCAGAGGTTGCCGCTCATGTGTTCGCGAATCTCGTCGCGGCTGCTGGCACGGTTCTCCGCTGCTAGCCCGGCTGCCGAGCAGATCTGCCCCGGCGTGCAGTAGCCGCACTGGAAGGCATCGTGCTTGACGAACGCAGCCTGCAGCGGATGCAGCGTCGCATCGCTGGCCAGGCCTTCGATGGTGGTCAGGCTGGCGCCGTCGTGCATCACCGCCAGGGTCAGGCAGCTGTTGATACGCCGGCCGTCGAGCAGCACCGTGCAGGCACCGCACTGGCCGTGATCGCAGCCTTTCTTGGTGCCGGTCAGGCCGAGCTGGTCGCGCAGCAGGTCGAGCAAGGTGGTCCAGGGTTGCACCTGGAGCTCACGGCGTTCGCCGTTCAGCTCCAGGCTGATGGTGCAGGTCTGGCCTGCGGCTGAAGAATTTTCGCTCATGGCGGCCTCACGGTTTGGGCGTTGGTATGCGCTGTCCGTGCGTCTTGGGGTACGACTGGCGTGCCGCGAAAATCGTTCAGCCCTGCCGGTCGAGTGGCTGCGGCTGACTGAGGGTCATCTCGCCGCGAACGGCGTGGCGCTGCGCGGACCGGCCAATTGATTCGTGCAGGTTTTGGTAGTCGCTACGGCGATGGTCTTCAGGCCTGCCGGCGATCATCGGGATGGTCGATGTCCTGCAGTACACCGGGATCGTTCAGGGCGAGCTCCAGTACCGGGTGCGCCGCGAAAAGCACCTGGGCACCGCGATCACCATCCAGCTGCAGCAGCGCATCGCGATGGGCGCTGCCGATGCCGCGCGGATGGCCGGGGCGGCCGTCATAGGTCGGCACAACCAGGTTGTCTTTGCGGATTGCCGCCGCGATCTCGCGCAGGGTCCGCGGCTGCACATAGGGCATATCGGCCAGCGCCACCAGCCAGCCACGTCCTGCCGGCGCCTGGGCCACGGCCTGCGCAAGGCTGTGGCCGAGCCCGCGGGATTCCAGCGCAAGCACCTCGCAGTCGGCAGCGTTGGCGCTCAGCCAGTCGCGCAGAGGCAGATTGTCTGCACGGGTCACCACCAGCAGCCGTTCGGCGACACCACGAAGGTTGGCCAGCGTGGCCGCCAGCACCGGCGGCGACGACGCAGCAGCCAGGCTGGCCGCCAGCAGCTTGTCCGCCCCACCGGCCGCGCGATAACGGCTGCCCTGCCCCGCGGCGAGAACGATGGCGCAGACGCCCGGTTCAGGCACAGCGCTGTTGTTCCGGCAACGCCTGGCTGACCAGAGCGCCGTTTTTCAGCGCAACCACTTCGGCCATCAAGGACAGCGCGATTTCCGCCGGTGTACGGCTGCCGATGGGCAAGCCGATGGGGCCGTGCAACCGCTGCACCTGGCGCTCGCCGAGGCCCAGCGACAGCAGGCGCGCCTTGCGCTTTTCGCTGTTGGCCCGCGAGCCCAGAGCGCCGACGTAAAAGGCTTCGGACTGCAGCGCGGTAAGCAGTGCCATGTCGTCCAGCCGCGGGTCGTGGGTCAGCGCGACGATGGCGGTGTGCGCATCCGGTTCGATGGCCAGCACGGCATCGTCCGGCATGCCGGGGACGAAGCGCACCGTCGCCGCATCCCAGTCGTGGGCATAACCTTCGCGCGGGTCACAGATCAGTACTTCGAAGCCGAGGCCATGTGCCAGGTCGGCGACATAACGCGACAGCTGCCCCGCGCCGATCATCAGCAGGCGCCAGGCCGGGCCGAATGGTGCGCGCAGGGTATGCCCATCGAACTGCAGCGCGGCGTCGCGGCCGGCGGTTTGCAGCGTTACATCACCACTGGCGATATCCACACAGCGCAGCAGCCGTTCATGCCCGACGCAACGCCGCAGCAGCTCGTCGATCCATCCGGCATCGCGCAATGGCTCCTGCAGCAGGCGCAGGGTGCCACCACAGGGCAGACCGAAACGCGCGGACTCTTCCTTGCTCACGCCGTAGGTGATCAGCTGGCAAGCCTGCGGTGGCTCATCGGCCATGACCCGCGCGAGCAGATCGTCCTCGACGCAGCCGCCGGACACCGAGCCTTCAACGCGGCCATCGCCGCGCAGTGCCAGCAGCGAACCCACCGGACGTGGCGCGCTGCCCCAGGTTTCCAGCACCGTGTAGAGCACCACGGGATAGCCCTCACGCAACCAGTCGCGGGCACGCCGCAGTACCGCCAGATCGACACTGTCCATTGATCTCCTCGGATTCAGCCCATTGCTGCCAGGACTCCCGGCAATGCAAGGAGTGACCGATCCGAGGCGAAGTTAGTTCGTCGTTACCGGCACCAGCATGGCGTCGGCTACTTCGCGGCGCTTGCCGCGACCGGCCAGATGCTCCACCAGGGTCAGGGCGAATTCCAGGGCAGTCGCCGGGCCCTGGCTGGTGATGCAGTTGCCGTCCACCACCACCGGCTGGTCAAGGAAATGCGTGCCGGTAAGGTTGTCGCTCATGCCCGGGTAGCAGGTCACCTGACGGCCTTTGAGCACGCCGTAGGGATGCAGCGCCACCGCCGGCGCCGCGCAGATTGCCGCATAGTCCAGCCCGGCCGCGGCCTGCTGGCGTACGCGCTCGCCCAGTGGCTCCAGCTCGCCGAGGGTCTTCGCGCCGGGCATGCCACCGGGCAGCACGATCAGGTGGAAGTCCTGCGCCAGCACGTCGAGCAGCATGGCGTCGGCGGTGATCCGTGTACCGCGCGCGCACGTCAGCATGCGCCGCTCTTCGGCACTGGCCACCAGCACCTCGAACTCGGCACGCCGCAGCACGTCGATCAGGGTAACGGCCTCCAGGTCTTCGGAACCGTCGGCGATCGGAATCAGGACTCGTTTGCTCATGGCCTTCACCTGCTCAATGGAAATTCAACCGCGCTGCCGCCCGGTGTAAGATGCGCGGCTTTTGCGATGACACGCGAATCGCCCGCCAGAGGCGACAGCCCTCACACTGACCGGCACATAGAGGATCGACCATGCTGGAAAAGCTATTTCAACTCAAGGCGCACAACACCACGCTGCGCACCGAGGTCCTGGCCGGTATCACCACCTTCCTGACGATGGCCTACATCCTCTTCGTCAACCCGAGCATCCTCGCCGAAACCGGCATGGACCACGGCGCGGTGTTCGTCGCCACCTGCCTGGCCGCAGCCATCGGCTCGGCGATCATGGGCCTGGTTGCCAACTACCCCATCGCGCTGGCGCCGGGCATGGGCCTGAACGCTTTCTTCACCTACACCGTGGTCCTGACCATGGGTTACACCTGGCAGACCGCGCTGGGTGCGGTGTTCCTCTCCGGCGTGATCTTCTTCGGCCTGTCGATCTTCAAGATTCGCGAGTGGATCATCCACAGCATTCCGCTGGCCCTGCGTGCCGGCATCGCCGCGGGTATCGGCCTGTTCCTGGCGATCATCGCGCTGAAGAACGCCGGCATCGTCGTCGACAACCCGGCCACCCTGGTCGGCCTGGGCGACCTCAGCGCTGGCGGCCCGCTGCTGGCCTGCCTGGGCTTTTTTCTGATCGCAGCGCTGGCTTACCGCCAGGTTACCGGCGCGGTAATGATCGGCATTCTGGTGGTCACCGGCCTGTCGATCCTGCTCGGTCTGTCGCAGCTCAACGGCGTGGTCTCGATGCCGCCGTCGCTGGCGCCGACCCTTATGCAGCTGGACATCATGGGCGCGCTGGATATCGGCCTGATCAGCGTGATCTTCGCCTTCCTCTTCGTCGACCTGTTCGACACCTCCGGTACCCTGATCGGCGTGGCGCAGAAGGCCGACCTGCTGGACAAGGACGGCAAGATGCCGCGCCTGGGCCGCGCCCTGCTGGCTGACAGCACCGCAACCATGGCCGGCGCCGCGCTGGGCACCTCGACCACCACCAGCTACATCGAATCCGCCGCCGGTACCGCTGCCGGTGGTCGCACCGGCCTGACCGCCTGCGTGGTAGCCCTGCTGTTCCTGCTCAGCCTGTTCTTCGCCCCGCTGGCCGGTGCCGTGCCTGCCTATGCCACCGCACCGGCGCTGCTGTTCGTCGCCGTGCTGATGATGAGCAGCCTGGCCAACATCGACTGGGACGACCTCACCGTCGCCGCGCCGGTCGTGGTTGCCGCGCTGGCCATGCCGCTGACTTTCTCCATCGCCAACGGCATCGCCTTCGGCTTCATCGCCTGGACCGCGATCAAGCTGCTGGCCGGCCGCTGGCGTGAGCTGAGCCCGGCGATGTGGATTCTCTCGGCACTGTTCGTGGTCAAGCTGGGCTGGTTCGCCGGCTGATCGCAGCGTAGGGTGGATGACGCCTCATCCATCCACCAGATCGCCCAGAAGGTGGATGAGAAAAGCGTCAGCTGCGCGCCCCGATCCACCCTACGAATAGCGATCCGCAACATACGTTAATTCGCGGCAAGGCCGCCCCACGGAGCGAACTACTGTGGGAGCGGCCGGCGCCGTAAAGCTCCTCAAACCTCTGCACGAAGCCCCCGCCATGCCGCTGCCCAAGCTCGACCCCGCCCAATACGATGCCCAATTCGCCGAGAAAACCGCCCGGCTGGTGGAACTGCTGGCGCCGTTCGATGCACCGGCACCGGAAGTCTTCGACTCGCCCCGCGAGCATTACCGCCTGCGCACTGAATTCCGCCTGTGGCGCGAAGAAGGCCAGCGCCACTACGCGATGTTCGAGCAGGGCGACAAGCACAAGGCGATCCTGATCGACGACTTCCCCATCGCCAGTCGCCGCATCAACGAGCTGATGCCGCAACTGAAAGCGGTCTGGCAGGCGTCGGAAGTGCTCAGCTTCAAGTTGTTCCAGGTCGAATTCCTCACCACCCTGGCCGGCGATGCGCTGATCACCCTCGCCTACCACCGCCCACTGGACGAGGCCTGGCAGGCCGAAGCCGAGCAGCTCGCCGCCAACCTCGGCGTCAGCCTGGTCGGCCGCTCCAAGGGCAAGCGCATCGTCATCGGTCACGATTACGTGGAAGAAGCGCTGGTGGTCGCCGGGCGAACCTTCCGCTATCGCCAGCCCGAGGGCGCCTTTACCCAGCCCAACGGCGAGGTCTGCCAGAAGATGCTGAACTGGGCCTTCGACGTGCTCGGCGAGCGCGACGACGACCTGCTCGAACTCTACTGCGGCAACGGCAACTTCACCCTGCCGCTGGCCACTCGCGTGCGCCGCGTGCTGGCCACCGAGATCAGCAAGACCTCGGTCAATGCCGCGCTGGCCAATATCGCCGACAACGGCATCGACAACATCGAGCTGGTGCGTCTTTCCGCCGAGGAGCTGACCCAGGCGCTGAACGAGGTGCGCCCGTTCCGCCGCCTGGCCCATATCGACCTGAAGAGCTACGACTTCGGCAGCATCTTCGTCGACCCACCGCGCGCCGGCATGGACACGGACACCTGCGAACTGGCCCGTCGCTTCGAGCGCATCCTCTACATCTCCTGCAACCCGGAAACCCTGGCGCAGAACATCGCCCAGCTCGCCGACACCCATCGCATCGAGCGCTGTGCGCTGTTCGACCAGTTCCCATACACCCACCACATGGAATCCGGGGTGCTGCTGGTCCGCAAGTGATCGGCCCGACTGAACGCCGGCCGCCTGGCGGCGTTCCACATCCATAACCACTGACACGTTATGGATGTGACAGCATGCTGGTTTTCGAGCCGATCTATACCGATGGCCTGGCGCAGATTTCCTACATGGTGGGCGACAGCAATGCCGCGGTCGCCGCGGTGATCGACCCGCGGCGCGACGTCGATATCTACCTCGACCTGGCCCGCGAAAAAGGCCTGCGCATCGCCTACGCCATCGAAACCCACATCCATGCCGACTTCGTCTCCGGTGCCCAGGCGCTGGCCGAACGCAGCGGCGCAGAGATCATCGGCGGCTGCTCAGCGGACTACGGTTTCGAGCTGCGCCAGGCTGCCGATGGCGAGGTGCTGGAGCTCGGCCAGGTCAGCCTGGAAATCATCTACTCGCCCGGTCACACGCCGGAACACATCTCCCTGCTGCTGCGCGACAGCCAGCAGGGCAAACAGCCGTTCGCTCTCTTCACCGGCGACACCCTGTTCAACCTCGACGTCGGCCGGCCGGACCTGCTCGGCGAAGACAGCACCCGACAACTGGCCGCGCAGCTTTACGGCACGCTGTTCACCCGCTACCTGCCGCTGGGCGAACGCATCGAGATTTACCCGTGTCACGGCGCCGGCTCGGCCTGCGGCAAGTCCATCGGCGACCGCCACCACTCCACGCTCGGCAACGAGCTGCTGTTCAATCCGGCACTTAACCAGCAACGCAGCGAGCGTGAATTCGTCGACTGGCTACTAACCGACATGCCCGAGCCGCCGCGCCACTATGCGCGGCTGAAGAAGCTCAACACCCGTCCAGCGATGAATACCGGCGGTCCAGCGCTGCCGCCGCCGCTGGCACCGGAGGAGTTCCGCCAGCGCACCGCCGACCACAGCGCCGTGCAGCTGGTGGACCTGCGCTCGATCCTCGCCTTCGGCGGCGGCCATGTGCCCGGCGCGCTGAATATCGTGCTGCGCAACGAGTTCGTCAGCTGGGCCGGCTGGATGCTCGACGACCAGCGACCGATCTACCTGATCGGCGAAGACAGTCACGAAATCCACCAGGCGACGCTGCAGCTGTACCGCATCGGCCTCGACCACGTGGCGGGTTACCTGCGCAACGGCATGAGCGACTGGCAGAACGCCGGCCTGCCACTGGAGTGCGTCGGCGAATGGACGGTGCACGAGCTCGATCGTCGCCGCGACGATCCCCAGGTACAGGTACTCGACGTGCGTGCCCCCGAGGAGGTCGAGCAAGGGCGCGTGCCCGCCACGCCTTCGTCGCCCATCTGCCCGAAGGACTGGAGCAACTGGACAAGGACAGGACCGTGGCGACCTATTGCGGCAGCGGTTACCGCGCCTCGATTGCCGCCAGCATCCTCAAGCGCGAGGGTTTCCGCGACGTGGTAAACGTGCCCGGCTCGTGGCTCGCCTGGCAGAAGCACGATCTGCCGGTGGCGGAGCGCTAAGCCCGCCGCGGGGTAACCCGCCAAGGGTGGAAAACGGCCGACGGCCTTTTCGACTGCCCGGGCGCTTCCGCCCGCCGGATAAAGGCTATGCCGTTATCCGGCGGACGCTGCGTCAAATCATGCAAACCAGGGCCTTTTGCATCTCAGTACTCCACCTGCAATTCGGCGCTGCGCGGCTCGGCCTGACAGGCCAATGCCCAGCCCTGACGCACTTCGCTCTCGCTCAACACCTGATTGCTGCGCATGCTTACGCTACCCTCCAACACCCGGCACTTGCACGCGGCGCAGACGCCCGAGCGGCAGGCGCTCGGCGGCCGTAGACCGGCGTGCTCCATAGCCTCCAGCAACACCTCGCCGCGCGGCACGTCCAGCTCGTGACGGCGACCGTCGAGCGCGACCCGCAGGCGACTGCGACGGCCACCCGCTGCGGCCGTCGGCGCTGCGGCAGCAAAGCGCTCCAGGTGAATGCGCGCAGCATCCACACCCAGCTCGCCAAGCGCGGCACCGGCCGCATCCATGAACGGTTGCGGCCCGCAGATGAAGGCGTCGGCGGCTGACCAGTCAGCGATCTTCGCGGCAATCGCCGGGCCGCTCGGAACACCCTGCTCAGCAGCCAGCCAGATGCGCAGCTGCAGGCGCTCGGGGTAACGCACGGCCCATTCAGCCAGCTCTTCAGCAAAGATCAGCGAAGCGGCATCGCGGCTGGCGTAGAACAGACACACTCGCCCGCAGCCCTCGACCAGCGCCGCCTGCAGGATCGCCATCAACGGCGTGATGCCGCTACCAGCACCGAGCAGCAGCAAATCACTGTCCAGGCTGCGCGGCACGAACACGCCGGCCGGTGGCAGCGCCTCGACGCAGTCGCCCGCCTGCAGGTTATCCAGCAGCCAGTTCGACGCGCGACCACCAGGCACCCGCTTGATGGTGATGCGCAGCGCGCCATCCGCCTGCGGCCGCTGCGACAGCGAGTAGCAGCGCAGCAGCGCCGGCGCGGTACCGGGCACCTTCAGCGTGAGGAACTGCCCCGGCTGCGCGATAAAGCGTGCGCGCTGGGCGGCCGGCACTTGCAGGGTGAACGAGCAGCTGTCGGCGGTTTCGGCCTGGCGTGAGGCGATGCGCAGGCGGGTGAATTCACCGGCAACCGGTGTCGGCGACGATGCGAGTGAGGTCGCGATCGAAGTCGCTGCCGGCGCCAAGGCCGAAGCTGAAGTCGAAGCCGGCCCCGACTTGGGCACGCCGCGCAGCATCGGCCATACCGTCTTGCGGCGGAACAGCAGCACATAGCCGACATGCAGGCCGATCAGCCACAGCCCCAGGTTGGCGAAGAACTCGTGCACCTCTTCGGCATCGCTCATCCAGCCGATGAAATCGATGTCGCTGGCAGCACCGAACACCTCTGGCCCCACACCGGGCAGCGCAGCCAGCACGTCGCCGTTATCGACCATGCCCAGCCCGACCAGGCTGGCGACGGCAAAACTGCCCAGCGCACCCACCGTCAGCCACTTGCCGATTGCCGACAGGCCCGGCTTGCGGCGCTGTCCCTGCGGCGGCAGCAGCCTCGGAAAACCCCGCAGGCGCAGCGGCTCGATCAGCAGCCGCCACACCAGCAACGCCACAAGGCCGTAACCCAGCCAGATGTGCAGCGACTCGGCGTCGTCGCCAGTCAGGTACACCGCGAGGAAGAAACCGGCCAGCAGCCAGTGGAACAAGCGAAAGCGGTTGAAGGCAGCCACGGTGGCAATCCTCGATACAGGGAATGCCTACCTTGTATGCCCCGCAGCTGAAGCCAAGCTGAACGCTATCATTCGGCCACGTTCAGCTTGGCGTAAGGCTGCGCGCCTAGGCTGCGCTCATCCGTCCTGGAGACCGCACCATGAACGCTTACTGGATCGCCCTCGCCTGCTGCCTGAGCCTGCCGGCGCTGGCCGAAACCGAACACCCACTGCTGGCCGGCTACGCCGCTCAGGCCCGCCAGCAGGACGCGAACTTCACCGGCTTTTCCGCCGAGCACGGCAAGGCGCTGTACTTCGCCGAGGAGCAGCGCAACGGCAAGAGCATGAGCTGCACCACCTGTCACACCAGCGACCCGCGCCAGCCCGGCAAGACACCCGCCCATCGCAAGGTCGATCCACTGGCGCCAGCCGCCAACCCCGAGCGCTTCACCGACCTGAAGAAGGTCGAGAAATGGTTCCGCCGCAACTGCGACGACGTCTACGCCCGTGAATGCACGGCGCAGGAAAAAGGCGACTTCATCAGCTGGATCGACAGCATCCAATAGGAGCGCGCCATGAAGATCGCATCCATCGTTGCCGTCGCCGGACTGACCTCCGCCTTGGCGCTGACCGGCTTCAGCCTTGCCGATGACGACGACCATGATCGCCAGGGCTACAAGCGCCCCAAGCGCCTGGCGGTGCCGAGCGACGCATCACTGGTGTGGAAGGAAGAATGCGCCGCCTGCCACATGCTCTATTCCCCCGGCCTGCTGCCTGCCGATGCCTGGCGCGAGCAGATGCGCACCCTGGGCGACCACTACGGCAGCAACGCGTCGCTGGACCCGGTGCAGGAAAAGGAAATCCTCGACTTCCTGGTCCGCGCCTCGGCCGCCAACCGCCTGCCGGTGGAGCCGTCGCCCACCGTCGGCGAGCAACCACGCATCAGCCAGACGCGCTGGTTCGAGCACAAGCACGATGAGGTCAGCGAAGCCAAGTTCGCCCGCGAGTCGGTCGGCGGCCGCTTCAACTGCGTGGCCTGCCATCGCGACGCCGAACGCGGCGACTTCGATGACGATCGCGTGAAGATCCCGCGTTGAGCCACCCGATCCCACTGAGGTAATTCGTGACGACTTCCACTCTGCGCGGCGCCCTCGAGGCCCGCCAACAGCTGCAGATCGATCAGTTGCTGAGCGAGCGCGAGCTGCTCGACACCCGCCGGCGGCAGAAGCTGGTGTACTTCCTCGCCAGCAAGAACGCGTCGGCCGAACTGACGTCGCTGCACGCTCGGTAGCCGTCATCCAGGCTAACGCCGCCGACCCGCTGAATCTCAGCCCTCGCGCGCCTTGCGCGCCTGGTTCGGCGTCTTGGGCGGTTCTGTGGGGACGCCCACGCTGGCCAGCGGTACGCCGCCCGGCGCGGCCTCGCGCTCGCGATCACCGCTGCGGTTGGCCAGCAGGCTGGCAGTCGCGGTCTGTAGGTAGGCTTCGAGCTGGCGCTGCAACTGCGCCGCCTCGGCATCCGGCGCGAGGCGTTCGCCCTGCGGGTTGGCCCCCAGGCGATAGCGATACAGGCGCGCCGCTTGCTCCTTGGGCTGTACCAGCA
Source organism: Stutzerimonas kunmingensis (assembly GCF_002929225.1). Lineage (GTDB taxonomy): Bacteria > Pseudomonadota > Gammaproteobacteria > Pseudomonadales > Pseudomonadaceae > Stutzerimonas. The sequence goes on from NZ_PISM01000018.1 coordinate 171,182, forward strand.
CGCGGTCACCGCGAATCATCGCCACCGTCTGGTCGCTGCCCGACGGTTTGATGATGCCGAAGCCCGGATCATCCGCCGCCAGGCTGAGCAGATCGCGGCCCCAGCACTGGTGCCGAACCTCGCCGCCAAGTCGGCCCATGATGGTCGGCACTACGTCGACCTGGGTACCCACCACATCGCGACGGCTGCCGAAACGCTCGGTAATGCCCGGCGCAATTAACAGCAGCGGCACGTTGAAGCGGAACAGGTCCATCTCGGTCACCTCCTCCGGCACCCCGAAGCCGTGATCACCGACTACCACGAACAGCGTCTGCTTGAACCAGGGCTCGTCACGCACCTGATCGAAGAACTGGCCCAGCGCCCAGTCCGAATAGCGCATCGCGGTCAGGTGCTGATCCAGCGCGCCATGCCCCTCGACGACGGCAATCGGCAACCGCTCCGGCAGGGCATAGGGCGTGTGATTGGACAGCGTCTGCAACAGCGCATAGAACGGCTTGCTGCGGTCCAGCTGCGCTAGCTCCTCGGCAGCGCGGGTGAACATGTCCTGATCGGATACGCCCCAGGTCGGGTCGGCGACGACGGGGTCGACGTAGTCGCCGCGGCCGATGAAGCGCGTCATGCCCTGATTGCTGAAAAATCCGGACTGGTTGTCCCAGGCAAAGTCGCCGTTGTAGACGTAGAGGTCGTTGAACGCCCGTGCGCTGAGCAGTTGCGGCAGGCCGGAGAAGCGGTTGCCACCCTCCGGCGTCTGCATCAGGTACTCGAAGCCCGGCAGGTTGGGGAAGCAGGCCATGCTGGCAAACATGCCCTGATGGGTATGGGTGCCATTGGCGAAGAAGCGGCTGAACAGCAGGCCCTCTTCGGCGAGGCGATCGAAGTTCGGCGTGATGCCTTCCCCGCTGCCCAGCGCGCCGACAAAACGCCCGGCGAAGCTCTCCATCAGGATCACCACCACGTTGCGCACCGGCAGCTGCCCGTCCGCCGGCGGACGGAAATCACGGCGTACCGGCGCCAGTGCGGCATCCACCAGTTGATCGTTGCCGGTCAGTAGCAGCTCGCGGGTGATCGCCTGCGCTTGCTCGGCCGGCAGCGTCGCCTTCCAGCTGTTGTCGCGGTGGCTTGAAAAGCGGTTTTTCGCCGCGTCATACAGCGACAGTGTCGCGTTCAGGCCGAGGTGATTGGCGAACATCGACTCGGTGGTAAAGGCATCGCCCCAACGCAGCGGCGGTCCCTGGCGCAGCGTGCCTCGGGCAGCCACCACGCAGACCAGTATCAGCACGCCGAATACCGCCGCGCGGGTATACCAGGCCGAGCCGCGGCGGCGCGCGGCGGTCTCGCGCACAGCCGGCGCGCCACGGGTCAGCCGCTCCAGCCAGCCGAACAGGGCGTACATCGCCGCGCTCGCCACACCCCAGCTCGCCAGCAGTTGCAGTACCGGGAAGCCATGCCAGAGCATGCTCAGCACGGTGGCCGGATCTTCCTGCAGGTACTGGAACACCAGACTGTTGAGGCGCTGATGGAACTCGCGATAGAAGTTCAGCTCGATCAGCCCGAGCAGGATCGTCAGGCTGGCACACACACTCAACCACAGCCGCAGCAGGCCGCGGGCGGCCATCACGCGCACGCTCAGCACGCCCAGCAGCAGCGGCAGCAGGATGTATACCGTCACCCGCAGGTCGAAGCGCAGGCCGTTGCCGAATGCCTCGACGAAGCTGGCCAGCGGCGTGCTGCCGATCAGTTCGCGGTTGAACAGCAGCAAGCCCAGCCGCAGCAGCGCAAACAGCGCCAGCAGGGCCAGCGCACTGGCGAACGTGAAGCGCAGGTGCGCGGCCAGGCAATTGAAGCCGGACGCCGGGCGCTCTCGAGCAGAGCGTCGCAAAGAGGAAAGCATGGGTACGTCCTTCAGGGGATGAGGATCACCGCCCAGACCAGACCGATCAGGCACAGCGCCAGCAATTGCGCGGCGCTGCCCATGTCCTTGGCCTGTTTGGCGAGCGGATGCAGTTCGAAGGAGATGCGGTCGACCGTCGCCTCGATGGCCGAGTTGAGCAGTTCGACGATCAGGCCGAGAAACACCACGGCAATCAGCACGGCGCGCTCGACGCGGCTGACGTCGAACAGAAACGCCAAGGGAATCAGCAGCAGATTCAGCAGCACCAGCTGGCGAAACGCCGCTTCGCCTCTATAAGCGGCCTTGAGACCTGCAGCCGAATAGCCGGACGCGTACCAGATACGCGCCAGTCCGCTGCGCCCCTTCAGCGCCGCACCGTCGGCCGGCACGTCGACGCTGGCCACGGCATCGGTAGCCGCGCAGGTCGGCTCAGATGACATCGCAGCGCAACTCGCTGAAGGTGCGGTGGGCGGCCAGCAATCGTTGCCAGTCCTGTTCCGGCATGGCCTGGCGATGACGCTTGAGCTGGCGCAGGTCATGCCGTGCCGCGGCGCTACGACGTAGCCGGCGGCGGCTCTTTTCCAGATCGAGCAGGGCGACCTCGACCCCGGTCGCGTCACCTTCGCCGTGAACCCTGATGAAGATGTGCTTGGGATAGCAGCAGCCGTGCTGCCAGCGCGCCTGGTGGATGCGACCGAGGCTAATTCCGACCGCTGTCAGCATGCGCTCCTGTACCGTCGGACCGAAGCGCCCCCCCAAGTCCTGTTGATACCAGTCCTCCAGGCTGACGAAGCCTTCCAGCTCCGCCGTCACCAGCAGCGCCTGCCACTGCCCGGCCTGTTGTCGCGTGCCGCAGTAGACCAGTTCCGGCACCTGCACGCCGAGCCGGCCGAATGCTTGCAGCGCCTGCAGTTCACGTAGCGCCGTGGGCCGACCAAACGGATGCAGTAATGAGCGATACAGGTGGCCGATCTGCCGTTTGCAGTACAGCAGCGGCTGCTGCGGATCGCGTAGCCGTATCCGTTGCACGCCGCTTTCGCCGGCGCGCCGCTGATTGGGCTCCTCGACCCATTCGCCCTGGGTGTTCCACCAGCGCTGGAAGGTGCTGGTACGCGCTTCGCGGGCCGGCAGTACGAGAGGTCGGCTCATGTTCAGCCCCGCTTGCGCAGCACGTAGACCCGCCACATGGCGTAGCCCGGGAGAAAGTCATTACGGTCGAGGATGTCGAAGCCGGCCTCGGCGAATTCCTTCTCGATCACCGAGCGCGCGACGACGAAGCGGTTCTGGTTGTCCTTTGCCGGCCGGCGACGCTCCAGGCGCTTGCGCTTCCAGGCCTTGTAGTTGCCATCGACCCACAGCGAGACGATCAGCGTGTCACGGGTGACGCGGTGAAACTCACGCAGCATCGCCAGCCGGTGCGCCGGGTCGGCGATGTGGTGCAGCAGGCGCATGCAGAAGATGTTGTCTACGGCGTTGTCGCCCATGTCGATGGCGAAGGCGGAGGTCTGGAAGCTCTCGACCCGATAAAGGATTTCCCGCGACTGCGAGCCTTCGGCGATCGCCAGCATGTCGGCGGAGTTGTCGGCGGCAAAGATCATCCGGCTTGGGTGCTCGGCCAGCAGCGGCCAAAAGCGCCCGGCGCCGCACGGCAGGTCCAGCACCAGATCAGGATCGCCGGCGATCTTCAGCGCGCGGCGCGCCATCTGCTCGTCACGCCAGTGCGACAGCCGCCGGGCCAGGCCATCCTGATGCTTGTGCAGGTATTCGTAGGCGTGCTGACGGTCGTACTTGCGCGAGAACTCCAGTTCGATAGGGCTCGATGTGGTCATGGCGGGCATTCCGGTTGGAAACGGAACGCCAAACTAACCAGGCAGACATCAAGGGCCCGTCAACGGGATGTGAAAAAAACGTCAAACAGCGCCGTCATGAAAGCGCACCTGAAAGCAGCTGCCCTGCGGTTGCCGCGGCACCACACCTACCTGCCAGCCCTGGTGCGCGCAGATCCGCTTGACCAGCGACAACCCCAGTCCCAGCCCTTCGCCGCGCCCCTCGGCACCCCGCACGAACGGCTGGAACATACGCTCCTGCTCCGCCAGGGGAATGCCCACGCCGCTGTCCTCGACGCGAAAGCCACCGTCGTCGAGGACCAGCCGCACCGTGCCGCGGTCGGTGTAATGCAGTGCGTTGCGCAGCAGGTTGGACATCACCGTGCCGAGCAGGGTGTGGTTGTAGACGCCGCGGTCCTCGCCCTCCTCCAGCAGCTCGAAGGCCAGGCCCTTCTCCGCCAGCAACGGTGCCCAGCGCTCGCTCTGCTCGGTCGCCACGCTCCGCAAGCTGGCGTCGCCGGCCAAGGACGTCTGTTGCGGACGCGCCCGCGCCAGCATCAGGAAGGTTTCCACCAGCTCGTGCATTTCCCGCGCGGCGCGCTGGATGCGCGCCAGCGGTCGCTGCGCGGCTGGCGACAGCTCGGCCTGCTGCTCGAGCAGCTCGCAGGCGCCGAGCACCACCATCAACGGGGTGCGCAGTTCGTGGCTGACATCGGCGGTGAACAGCCGCTCGCGCTCCAGGGTCTGGCGCAGCTGGCCGAGGGTGCTGTCGAACGCCGCGGCCAGATGGCCGACCTCGTCGTCGGGATACTGCAGGGCCAGCGGCGGTGCCAGCGGATGCAGTTGGTCGCGGTGGCGTACCTGGTTGGCCAGGCGGCTGACCGGTGCCAACACCCGGTTGGCCATCAGCCGCCCCAGCGCCCAGGCGCCGAGCACGCTGAGCAGAAAGCCGGCCAGCACGACGTTGAACAGCGCATCCTCACGGGCCTCGAACTCGTGCTGCTCCTGCACCAGCACGTAGCGCTCAGCGCCGACATTGCGCACATAGACGTAGTAGGCATCGTCACCGCGAACCAGCTCGGTGAACCCCTCGCCGAGCCCGGCAAACGCCTTTGGCATCGGGTGCTCGGGCAGATGCGAGGCGAAGAAGTGGGTGCTGGTATCCAGCTGCGGTGTCCGTCCCTTTGGCAGGTCCTCGTTGAGCACGATGTCCAGGTCGCGACTCAGCTCCTCGGTGACCAGCTGCTCTTCGATGAAGTGCACGACGCCGACGATGCCGAGGGCGAACGCACCGCTCACCACCAGCGTCATCAGCGTGAAGGCGATGACGATCCGCCGCGCCAGCGGCTGCTTAGCGAGCATCGCAGTCCTCCGCCAGGCGGAAACCAAGGCCGTGCACGGTATGCAGCAACGGCTTGGCGAACGGCTTGTCGAGCACCTGGCGCAACTGGTGGATATGGCTGCGCAACGCATCGCTGTCCGGCACGTGATCACCCCAGACGGCATCTTCCAGCGCTTTGCGGCGCACCACCGCCGGGCTGCGCTGCATGAGGATCGCCAGCAGCTTGTGGCCGATAGGGTTGAGGCGAATCGGCTGGCCACCACGACTGGCTTCCAGGGTGTCCAGGTCGTAGCAGAGATCGGCCACCTGCAGCTGCCGGCGACGCGATCCCTGGCAGCGACGCAGGATCGCCTCGATACGGGCAACCAGCTCGGACAGCGCGAAGGGCTTGATCAGATAGTCGTCGGCACCGGCCTGCAGCCCCTTGATGCGGTCAGGCAGCGCATCGCGGGCGGTGAGCATGATGATCGGCGTATCGCGCCCGGCATCGTCGCGCAGGCGCTTGCACACCTGCAGCCCGTCGATGCCCGGCAGCATCAGGTCCAGCACGATCAGGTCGTAGTCCTGAGTGGCGGCCAGGTGCAGGCCACTGAGGCCATCCTGCGCGCAGTCGACCACGTAACCCTTGAGCTCGAGGTAATCCAGCACGTTGGCCAGGATGTCGCGGTTGTCTTCGATGACGAGAATTCGCATATCGGTTCGCTAGCAGGCAAATGACGGAATTTTCACGCCTTCTTTACGAAGGGCTCACAGGCGGGTGCGCAGACTTCGGCGCGTTCAATCTTGCCTGTGGATCATACGATGACACTCCTGCGCCATGCTCAACTTCGTTATCTGTCGCTGCTGGCCGGCCTCTGGCTGGGCGCTTTTCTGATCACCCGCAGCGCGCTGCTGTTCGCTCACTGGCAGGAAGCTGCCAGCGGGCTGGATGGCCTGTTGCAGATCTACGGGCTGGGGTTGATCTATGACCTGGCGTTCCTGAGCTTCGCCGCGCTGCCGCTGGCGTGCTACCTGCTCATGTGCCCAACGCGGATCTGGGCGAGCCGCTGGCACCGGCGCGGGCTCACCCTGCTGCTGGCCCTGAGTCTCTACGCCATGCTGTTCACGGCGCTGGCCGAGTGGCTGTTCTGGGACGAATTCGGCGTGCGGTTCAATTTCATTGCCGTCGACTATCTGGTCTATTCGGACGAAGTGCTGCACAACATTCTTGAGTCGTACCCGGTTTATGCGCTGCTGGGCCTGATGGCGCTGGTCACACTCTTCGCTACGGCGGTGCTGAAGCGACCGATTCGGCGCGCACTGAAAGCACCAAGCCTGCCGTTCAGGGCCCGTGCTGCGACACTCGCCGGACTGCTGGTCACTGCGACGGCCAGCGCGCTGATCATCGGCCAGGACTTCCCGCGGGGGATCGGCGGCAACGTCTATTGGAGCGAACTGGCGAGCAATGGCCCGTTCCAGTTCTTCGCCGCCTTTCGCAACAACGAGCTGGACTACCGGCAGTTCTACCCGACCCTGCCCCAGGTTGCCGTCGCCGACAGCCTGCGCGCCGAAGTCGGCGAACCCAATGCCCGCTTCATCGGCCAGGACCCGCTGGATATCCGCCGCGTCATCGACAATCCCGGCCAGCTGCGCAAACTCAACGTCGTGCTGATCACCGTCGAAAGCCTCAGTGCCAAATACCTCGGCAGCGTTGGCGACACCCGCGGTCTGACGCCCAATCTCGACCAGCTGCGCCAGCAGAGTCTGTACCTCAATAACTTCTACGCGACCGGCACGCGCACCGATCGCGGCCTGGAAGCCATTACCCTCTCCGAACCGCCACCCCCTGGCCGCTCCATCGTCAAGCGCATCGGCCGTGAAAGCGGCTTTGCCAGCCTCGGTCAGCAGCTTCGTGCGCAGGGCTATGACAGTGTGTTCCTCTATGGCGGGCGCGGTTACTTCGACAACATGGGTGCCTTCTTCAGCGGCAACGGCTACCGCGTGGTCGACCAGAGCAGCGCGGACGAAGCCGACATTCACTTCAAGAACGCCTGGGGCATGGCTGACGAAGACCTCTATCAGCTGGCGCTTCGCGAGGCGGACGCCGACTACGCTGTCGGCAAGCCGTTTCTCCTGCAGATGATGACCACCTCCAACCACCGCCCCTACACCTACCCGGACGGACGCATCGATATCCCGTCCGGCGAGGGCCGTGAAGGCGCTGTCAAATACACCGACGCGACCATCGGCGAGTTCCTGCGCAACGCCCGGAGCAAGCCCTGGTTCGCCAATACCCTGTTCGTCATCGTCGCCGACCACACCGCAGGCAGCGCGGGCTCGCAGGACCTGCCGGTGGCCAACTATCACATCCCACTGTTCATCTATGCCCCGAGCCTGATCGAGCCGCGCGAGGTGGACCGGGTCGCCAGTCAGATCGATATCGCGCCGACCCTGCTCGGCCTGCTCAATCTGGACTATGTCTCGACCTTCTTCGGCCGCAACCTGCTGCGCGACGACGGCCAGCCTGGACGCGCACTGATCGGCAACTATCAGCACCTCGGCCTGTTCGACGGCAAGGACCTGGCGATTCTCAGCCCACGGCGTGGCATGCGCCGGCATGACGATGCGCTGCAAGCGAGCCGCGAGCTTTCTGCCAATTCCGACGACCCGCTGGTGCGCCGCGACATCGCCTACTACCAGGGCGCCAGTTACGACTACGGCCACGCCCTGCTCGGCTGGAAACGCCCGCAACCCACCGCTACCCAACTCAGCCAGCGCTGAACCTACTGGCGCCGCTCGCGGCGCCTCTGGAGTAAAGATGTCCGTCGCGCCGAACACGCCTGCCGCGAGCCGCCCGTTCAACTTCGCCCTCGGCTTCGGCGTGCCAACATTGTTGATGGTCGCGCTGCTGGTGGGCGAGCCGAGCAATCTCGATTTTGCCCTGTCACACCTGTTCTATCAGCCCGGCGTCGGTTTCGTCGGGCGCCACAGCTGGCTGCTCGAAGACGTCCTGCATGACCGGATCAAGCAAGGGGTCATCGCGCTCGGCGTGCTTGCCATCGCTGGTTTCGTGCTGAGTCTGCTCCCGACGCGGCTGGCTCAGTGGCGCCGCCCGCTGGGCTATCTGGTGCTTGCGCTGGGGTTGTCGACCAGCATCGTCACGCCGTTCAAGGCGCTCACTGGCGTGCATTGCCCGTGGAGCCTGGTGGAATTCGGTGGTGCTGAAACCTTTACACCGCTGCTAAGCGAGCGCGCGCCGACGCTCAAGCCGGGGCGCTGCTGGCCCGGCGGCCACGCCTCAGCGGGCTTTTCATTGTTGGCGTTGTTCTTCGTGCTTCGTGACCGAAGACCGCGTGCCGCTCGGCTCGCCCTTGCGGTGGCACTCGGCTTGGGGATAGTGCTGTCGGTCGGTCGGTCGGGTGATGCAGGGCGCGCATTTCTTCTCGCACAACCTATGGACGTTGCTGTTCGACTGGACGATCTGCCTGGCCTGTTACCGGCTGGTGCTGTATCGAGCGACACCGGTCGAGCGGCCGCTGCTCGCGGCCGAACCCGAGGGCTAGTCACCCGAGTCTGGCCTTGAGGCGCACCGGCATGGTTCCGTGCGCCTTCCATGGACCACGAATGCGCTCAGCGGTGAAAGGCTTTTGCCTTGGCCTGTTCCACATGATGGCGCCATGCCCGGTCGCGATCACGCTCCAAAGCATTGCTGCGCCAGGCGGTCAGCCCACCGGTGTCCATCTGCATCACCTGGCATTGGCGATAGCCGTCATTCCACCCCTCGGCATACAGCGGCTGGACCATGTAGCGCGGGACGTCCTTGCGAAACTGAGCCAGCGCGCCGGCAGCCTGGCGGCCGCTGCCGCAGCCGGCACGGAAGCCCTCGGCATATTCAGGCGGGTATTCGTCGGCAACCAGCAGCTCCGATGTGCCCTGGCAACCGGTCAGGGAGAGTCCGGCGAGCATCATGGCCAGCAGGGCCCGACGATGAGGTGAAGAACTGTTACGCGGTTTACTGGCGCGGTGTGGACGCAAATGGCGAGAAGACATGAGATCACTCGGGCATTAGGAAATGAAGCCCGCGGCAAGCGCCAAGGGCCACCACGGCACGCTTCGAAGTCTGATCGGCTTGCTGTCAGGGTTTCGTCAAACGGGCGTGAACAAAGTGTGAAGGCGCTGACCGGCGTTAGCCCCCAGTACGGCGGAAGCTGTAGAACAGATTGGGCTCGCTGACGACGAACAGCGTGCCGTCGCTGTCAAGGGTGACGCCCTCGGGATGCGGCGCAGAATGCCGCAGACCACCGAACCACCGAACCACCGATTGAGGCTGCGATAGCTGAGCATGCGCCCGCTATCGCTGAGCAGGATCAGGTGGCCGGTAACGGCATCGAAGTGAATGTCCGACGGTGGCGAAAACCTGATCCGCGATCCAGTCGCTGCGGTCGCGGATGGTCAGCTGCAGCGGCCCCTCGAATGCCGCGCCCAGGCGCTTGCCTGGGAAAACACGCCACGCTCGATCAGCCGGGCGGGCGCTGCCGCAGACGTGCTCATCTGGGTGTTGGCCGCCAGCGCCCTGGCCTACTGGCTGAGCACGGCGTGGTCGACGCAGCCGAGCATAGCCAGGCACATGTGAAAAAATCGTCGTCAGCGCGGATCGTTGCACCACGGCAACCGGCTTAAGGCTGCCTTAAGTTTGCCGCCCAACAATCGCCCCAGGCTTCTAACCGAGGTTCCCCGATGGAACTGCCCTGGGTTGATCAAACTGACGTACTGGCGTGTATCGGCCGTGAGCCGGCGCTGACCCTGCAACTGGCGCAAGCCGATGCAGGCGAGCGGCGCGCAGCACTGGAACGCTTCATCCACCAACGGTTCGCCGAGCACTATCAGGCACGGGTGCGGCACTTCATGCCCTGCCTGCTCGGCCTGCATGACCAGAACGGCGAGGTGCAGGGCGCGGTCGGTCTGCGCAGCGCCCAGCGCCGGCCGCTGTTTCTCGAACGCTATCTGGACGAGCCCATCGAGCAGGCCGTGAGCCTTCGCTGTGAGCGTACGGTGCCGCGCGAGGAGATCGTCGAGGTCGGCAACCTCGCCGCCTTTGGCAATGCCTCGGCGCGCCTGCTGATCGTCGCGCTGACCGATCTGCTGGTCGCTCAGGGCTTTCGCTGGGTGGTGTTCACCGGCACGCCGGCACTGCTTAACAGCTTCCAGCGCCTGGCGCTCGATCCGCTGCCGCTGGGTCTGGCCGATCCGGCGCGCATGGGCGAGGAGTTGGGCGACTGGGGCAGCTACTACGCCTGCCGGCCGCAGCTGATGGCCGGCGAGATCCTGCCCGGCCACCAGCGCCTGACGCAGCTGGGCATCTATGCGCGGCTCGGCTACCAGCCGCTGTTCGATACCAGCGAGGTGCCGCATGCAGCCTGCAGCTGAACGCTTCTTCCGGGCGCTCGACCAGCACAGCGGCATCGCCCTCAGCGAGGGCTCGCGCCAGCTGAGCTATGCCGAACTGCGCCACGAGGTTGGCGCGCGCGCCGGCCAGCTGGAACAGCTCGGCGTGCAGCGCGTCGCCCTGGCGCTGGACAACGGGCTGGAATGGACCCTGTGGGACCTGGCGCTGCTGCGTGCCGGTCTGGTCTGCGTGCCGCTGCCGGGGTTCTTTTCCCCGGCGCAGCAGGAGCATGTGCTGAACCATGCCGGCATCGACTGCCTGATCGGTGCGGCCAGCCCGCTCAGCGAGCGCTGCGGCTTCCGCCCGACCGCCTCCGGCCTGCTGCAGCGCGAGCCGCAGACGGTCACACCGGTGCCGGCCGGCACGCTGAAGCTCACCTACACCTCCGGCACTACCGGCCAGCCCAAGGGCGTCTGTCTGGATGCCGCCGCGCAGCTGGCAGTGGCCGAGAGCCTGTGGCAGGCCAGCCTGCCCTGTGAGGTGCGCCAGCACCTGTGCGTGCTGCCGTTGGCGACGCTGCTGGAAAACATCGCCGGGCTGTATGCGCCGCTGCTGGCCGGTGCACGGATCGAGCTGCGGCCGCTGGCGGAGATCGGCTTCAGCGGCGCGGCGGGTTTCGAGCTGCCGCGCCTGCTCGCCACGCTGCAGGCCAGTCAGCCGCACAGCCTGATCCTGCTGCCGCAGCTGCTGCTGGCGCTGGTCAGCGCCGCCGAGCAAGGCGTGCCGCTGCCCGCGTCGCTGCGCTTCATCGCCGTTGGTGGCGGCCGCGTGGCGCCGCAGCTGCTGGAGCGCGCCGCGCGCCTCGGCCTGCCGGTGTTCGAGGGCTACGGGTTGTCCGAATGCGCCTCGGTGGTCTGCCTGAACACGCCGGAAGCGCGGCGCATCGGCACGGTCGGCCGGCCGTTGCCGCACGTCGAGCTGCGCCTGGCCGATGACGGCGAGGTGCTGGTGCGCGGCCCGCACATGCTCGGTTATCTCGGCGAGCCGCCGCTGACGGGCGACTGGCTGGCCACCGGCGATCTCGGCCACGTCGAGGACGGTTTCCTGATCCTGCACGGGCGCAAGAAGCACCAGTTCGTCACCGCCTACGGGCGCAACGTCAACCCGGAATGGGTCGAGGCCGAGCTGGTGCAGCAGGAGCCCATTGCCCAGGCCTGGCTGCACGGCGAGGCGCTGGCGCAGAACGTCGCGGTGCTGGTGCCACGGCGCGCCGAGCTGAGCGATGCCGAGCTGCAGGCGGCGGTCGAGCGAGTCAACGCCGGCCTGCCCGACTACGCCCGCGTGCACCACTGGCTGCGTGCCGCCGAACCCTTCAGCGCCGGCGACGGCCTGGCCACCGCCAACGGCCGGCTGCGCCGCGATGCCCTGCTCAGTCATTACCAGGCGGCCGTTGCCGCCGTTCTTTCCTGATTTCCTTTTCCGATCGCGAGGTACGCCCATGGACTTCTTCGACCACCTGCAACACCAGACCAGTGCCGAACGCGAATACCTGCTCGGCGCGCCGATCATCCATGCCGCACTGGCCGGCACGGCGACGCACGCGCAGTACATCGCCTTCCTCACCCAGGCCTATCACCACGTCAAGCACACCGTACCGCTGCTGATGGCCTGCGGCGCGCGTCTGCCGGAGCGCCTGGAGTGGCTGCGCGAGGCCATCGCCGAGTACATCGAGGAGGAGATCGGCCACCAGGAGTGGATTCTCAACGACATCCGCGCCTGCGGCGGCGATGCCGAGGCGATGCGCCACGGCCAGCCGGCGCTGCCCACCGAGCTGATGGTCGCCTACGTCTACGACCGCATCGCCCGGCACAACCCGGCGAGCTTCTTCGGCATGGTCAACGTGCTCGAAGGCACCAGCATCGCCCTCGCCACCCAGGCCGCCGGCGTGCTGCAGGCCAAGCTCGGGTTGCCGGCCAAGGCCTTCAGCTACCTGACTTCGCACGGCAGCCTGGACCTGGAGCACATCGAGTTCTTCAAGCGCCTGATGAACCGCCTCGACGACGAGGACGACAAGGCCGCGGTGGTGCACACCGCCCGCGTGGTCTATCGCCTCTACGGCGACATCTTCCGCAGCCTGACCACCACGGAGTCCGGCCATGCAACTGCGTGACGCGCACATCCTGCTCACCGGCGCCAGTGGCGGCATCGGCCAGGTGCTGGTCGAGCGGCTCTGCGCCGGCGGCGCGCGGCTGCTGCTGGTCGGTCGCGACAGCCTGGCGCTGGAGACGCTGGCCCAGCGCTACCCGGAACAGGTCAGCCTGGCCTGTGCGGACCTCGCCCAGCGCAGCGGGCGGCATCTGGTGCTGGATGCCGCGCGGCGCTTCGGCGGCCTCAACTGCGTGATCAACGCCGCCGGGATCAACCAGTTCAGCCTGCTCGAACAGCAGGACGAGGACGCCATCGCCCGGCTGATCGGCGTCAACGTCACCGCCACGCTGCAGCTGACCCACCTGCTGCTGCCGCTGCTGCGCCAGCAACCGCAGGCTCTGCTGGTCAACCTCGGCTCGACCTTCGGCTCCATTGGCTATCCGGGCTTCGCCGCGTACTGCGCGAGCAAGTTCGCCCTGCGCGGCTTCTCCGAGGCGTTGCGCCGCGAGCTGGCCGACAGCCACGTCAAGGTGCTCTACATCGCCCCGCGCGCCACCCGCACGGCGATGAACAGCGCCGACGTGGTGGCGATGAACGATGCGCTGAAGGTCGGCATGGACGATCCGCAAGCCGTGGCGCGGCAGATCGTCCGCGCCATCGTCGCCGAGCGCGAGGAGCTGTACCTCGGCTGGCCGGAAAAGCTCTTCGTGCGCCTCAACAGCCTGCTGCCACGCATGGTCGACCAGGCGCTGCGCAAGCAGTTGCCGGTGATCAAGCGCTTCGCCCACGGCGCACCTGCGACCGCACTCAATCCCCCCACCTCACGCGGAGAACAGCCATGAAACGTCTGCTCGGTCTTTGCAGCGTCCTGCTGGCGCTGGCCAGTCAACCCTCCTTCGCCCTCAGCGCGGCCGGCGAAACGTCGCTACGCCAGATCCAGACGCGCTGGGCGGAGATCAACTACCAGCTGCCCGCGGCGCAGCGCGAAGCGGCCTTCGCCAAGCTCGCCGCGGACGCCGAACGCGCGGTGGTCGGCGAACCGCAGGCCGCCGAGCTGCATATCTGGCACGGCATCGTGCTCAGCACCTGGGCCGGCGCCAAGGGCGGGCTCGGCGCGCTCGGCCTGGTCAAGCAGGCCAAGGCCGCACTGGAAAAAGCCATCGAGCTCGACGCGCAGGCACTCGACGGCTCGGCCTATACCAGTCTGGCCAGCCTCTACTACCAGGTGCCCGGCTGGCCGATCGGTTTCGGTGACGAGGACAAGGCCGAGGCGCTGTTCAAGCAGGCGCTAGCGCTGAACCCGAACGGCATCGACCCGAACTACTTCCACGGTGATTTCCTGCTGCGTCAGAAACGCTACGGGGAAGCGCGCGCGGCGCTGGAAAAGGCACTCGCCGCGCCCGACCGCGCGGATCGTGAAGTCGCCGATGCCGGTCGCCGCGACGAAGCCCGCGCGCTGCTCGCGCAGGTCAAGGAAAAGCTGGAATAACCGGGTGCGGCGGCGTTGAATGCACAGCAATGCCGCGAACCCTTCAGGACGACAGGAACGACATGCGCATTTTGCTGGTGGAAGACGATCGCGCCCTCGGCGAGGGCATCCGCACCGCACTCAAGCCCGAGGGCTACACGGTGGACTGGCTGCAGGACGGCGCCAGCGCGCTGCATGCGCTGAGCCACGAGAGCTTCGAGCTGGCCATCCTCGACCTCGGTCTGCCGCGTATGGACGGTCTGGAAGTGCTCAAGCGCCTGCGCGCCAGCGCCAACCCGATCCCGGTGCTGGTACTCACCGCGCGCGATGCCACCAGCGACCGCATCGCCGGGCTGGATGCCGGCGCCGACGACTACCTGGTCAAGCCGTTCGACGTCGCCGAACTCAAGGCCCGCCTGCGCGCTCTGCTCCGGCGCAGCTTCAATCGCCCTGAGCCGGTACTGGAGTACCGCGGCATCCTGCTCGACCCGGTCAATCAGCAGGTCAGTTACCAGGGCACCCCAATCAATCTGCCGCGCAAGGAGTTCGTCTTGCTGCATGAGCTGATCGCCCAGCCCGGCCGCGTACTGACCCGCGATCGGCTGCAGCAGGTGCTCTACGGCTGGGACGAGGAAGTCGAGAGCAACACGCTGGAGGTGCATATCCATCACCTGCGCAAGAAATTCTTCCCCGAGCTCATCCGCACCGTACGTGGGGTCGGCTATCTGGTGGACAAATGCTGAGGCGCTCTATCCGCAACCGCACCCTGGTGCTGGTGCTCGGCATCCTGCTGCTGTCGCTGAGCCTGATTTCCTGGCGCAGTTATCGCGACGCGCGCCACGAGATCGAGGAGCTGTTCGACGCCCAACTGGCGCACAGTGCTCGACTGGTGCAGGGGCTGGTGATGCGCGACATGAATCCGCAGGCCCGCAATGCGCTGCAGCAGGCGCTGGACGCCGCGGTGAATGCGCGGCGCGATCAGGGCGTGCCGGGGCACGACTACGAAACCAAGCTGGGCTTTCAGGTCTACGCCACGGATGGCAGCAGCCTGTTGCAGTCAGCCGGCGCGCCGCACGGCGCCTTGCAGCGGCTGGCCGGCGCCGACTCCGCCTCACCCTTCAGCCATCTGAGCGGCGGCTATCACGACGTGCAGCTCGACGGCCATGCCTGGCGGCTGTTCCTGCTGCACGACCGCGAGGACGATCTGTGGATTCTGCTCAGCGAGCGCGGCGACGTACGCGGCGAGCTGGTCGGCAAGATCGCCCGGCGCAGCCTGCTGCCCGACCTCATCGGCCTGCCGCTGCTGGCACTGCTGATCTGGCTGGCGGTGGGCTGGGGTCTGCGCCCACTGGCGCACATGGCACAGCTGTTGAAGAGTCGCGATCCGGACAACCTCGCGCCACTGCTGCTCGCGCCGCTGCCGCAGGAGCTGGAGCCGGTGGCCGCCTCGCTGAATCGCCTGCTGCAGCAGGTCAATCAACTGGTCGAGCGGGAAAAACGCTTCATCGCCGACGCCGCCCATGAGCTGCGCACGCCCCTGGCCGTACTGCGCATCCATGCGCAGAACGCGCAACAGGCCGAGCAGCCGGAGGACCGTGAAGCAGCGCTGCAGCAGCTGCTGACCGGCGTCGATCGCACCACCCGTGTGGTCACCCAACTGCTCACGCTCGCCCGCCTGGAACCCAATGCGCAGCCGCGGCATCCACAGCAGCTGGACCTGCTGCCGCTGTGCCGCGAATGCCTCGCCGAGCTGACGCCGCTGGCCCTGGCGCGCGATCAGGAACTGACGCTGGAGGCTGACGACGTGGCCGATCACCGGCTTCCCGGCGATGCCGCCGCGCTCGCCACGCTGCTGCAGAATCTGGTCGGCAATGCCCTGCAGTACACGCCCGACGGCGGGCAGATTCAGGTCAGCCTCCAGACCATGGAAGACGGCGTCAGCCTGTGCGTGGATGACAGCGGTCCGGGCGTGCCGGCAGCGCAGCGCGACAAACTGTTCGAGCGCTTCTACCGCCAGGGCGACGGCCAGGGCGCGGGGCTCGGCCTGGCCATCGTCGCACGCATCGCCGAACTGCACGGCGCGACCATCGAACTGGCGGACTCACCGCTCGGCGGGCTGCAGGTCGCCGTGCACCTGCCCCGCCAGTCACACCACTAGCCCAGACCGACCAGCGGCGAGCTGCCGCGACCGTCCGCCGCAGGCGCAACGGGCATCCGCTAAGGTTCGCTTAAGGCTGGCGCCCTAGACTGCCGACATTCCCCTACTCGGAGTGAGTGAAATGACTGCATCGAACCCTCTGGCACGCTACGGTCGCCTGAGCATTGCCCTGCACTGGCTGATGCTGCTGTTGATCGCAGCGGTCTACGCGACCATCGAACTCAAGGGCAATTTCACCAAGGGCAGTGAACCGCGCGAACTGCTCAAGCACTGGCATTTCATGCTCGGCCTGACGGTGTTTGCACTGGTCTGGCTGCGCTTGGTTGCACGCTGGCTGCATCCCGCACCCAAAGCGGTCGCCGGGGCCGGCTGGGAACGCGCGCTGGCCAAGCTTATGCACCTGGCGCTGTACGGCCTGATGATTGGCCTGCCGCTGCTCGGCTGGCTGACCCTGAGCGCGGCGGACAAGCCGATTCCCTTCTTCGGCCTTGAGCTGCCGGCGCTGATCGGCGCCAACAAGGAGCTGGCCGGCGAGTTCAAGGAGCTGCATGAAACGCTGGCGGTGGCCGGCTACTGGCTGATCGGCCTGCACGCGGCGGCGGCCTTGTTCCACCAATACGTGCGCCGCGACGGCACCCTGTTGCGCATGCTGCCGCAGCGCCACCAGGCCTGAGGCGCAGACACGACAACGCCCGGTCGACTCATCATCGACCGGGCGTTTTTGTTTGTCAGCCGAGCAACTCGCTGAACGGCAGATACTCCACCGTCTCCCCTTCTTCCAGCGTGCGGTTACGCTCGACGATGGCCAGGCCTTCGGCCCAGCTGGCCGAGGTCAGCATCGCTGAGCCCTGACGCGGATGCAGGCACACGCGCATCTCGCCATCGACCTGTTCCAGCCGCGCGCGCAGGTACTGGCGACGGTTGTTCGGCTTGCGCCAGGCGAAGCCGGCGGTCAGGCGCAGCGGCTTGGGCAGCACCTCGGTGCAACCCTGGGCACTGAGCAGGAACGGCCGCGCCACCACCAGCGAGGTGATCAGCGCCGCAGCCGGATTGCCGGGCAGGCCGATCCACGGCTTGCCATTGACCTCGCCGAAGGCCAGCGGCTTGCCCGGTTGGATCGCCAAGCGCCACATGTGCAACTCGCCCAGCTCGCGAATGGCCTGCTTGAGATGGTCCTCCTCGCCGACCGAGACGCCGCCGGAGGTGATCAGCATGTCCCATTCGGAGGCGGCCAGCGCCAGGGCGTCACGGCTGGCGGCGAGTTCGTCGACGAGGATTTCGTAGTCGTGAACCTCCATACCAAGGCTGCGCAGCACGCTGAGCAGGCAGTAGCGGTTGGAGTTGTAGATCTGCCCCGGTGCCAGCGGCTCGCCGGGTTCACGCAGTTCGTTGCCGCTGGAAAGCAGACCGATACGCAGGCGTCGATAGACCGCCACGCGGGCGACGCCGAAGCTTGCCAGCAGACCGATCTCCTGCGGGCGCAGGCGCTTGCCGGCCTGCAGCACCGGCGCGCCGGCCTGCAGTTCCTCGCCCTGACGACGCACATGGGCGCCCTGGGTAACGCCGGGGAAATGCACGCGGTCAGCCTCGATCTGGCAATCCTCCTGCGCCACCACGGTGTCGGCGCCCGGCGGCAGCGGCGCACCGGTGAAGATGCGCACGGCGTGGCCGGCAGGCAGTCGCTGGTCGGCGGCATCACCGGCGGCGATGCGCCCGGCGAGTGGCAGCCAGCCACCTTCAGCCGACAAGTCGGCGGCGCGCAGGGCGTAGCCATCCATTGCGCTGTTGTCCCAGGCCGGTACCGGGAAGGGTGCGTCGAGCGATTCCGCCAGCACCCGGCCAAGGGCATCGGACAGCGCGACGTGTTCCACCGGCGGCAGCGCCGGCACCCGTGCCAGCAGCTCGGCGATGGCCTCGTCGACCGGCTTCAGGCCACTGGTGTCGCAGCCACAGGCGCTCATGAGCGTGGCCCGCAGTATTCGACTGCGCTGGCCTTCAGGTGCGGTACGAAGTTGCAGGGCTTGGTGCGGCTGTCCAGCTGCTCGACGAGGATCTTGTTCCAGGCGGTGCGGCAGGCATTGGTCGAGCCGGGCAGGCAGCAGACCAGGGTGCCGTTGCTCATGCCGGCCAACGCGCGGGACTGCACGGTGGAGGTGCCGATCTCGCCCAGCGAAACGTAGCGGAACAGCTCGCCGAAGCCGTCGACGTCTTTGTCCAGCAGCGGCTGTACCGCCTGTGGAGTGTTGTCGCGGGCGGTGAAACCGGTGCCGCCGGTGATCAGCACCACCTGCACGTTTTCGCTGGCAATCCAGCTGCAGACGCGGGCGCGGATCTGCCAGATATCGTCCTTGACGATGGCCCGCTCGGCCAGGGTGTGGCCGGCGCTCTGCAGGCCGTCGATCAGCGCCTGGCCGGAGGTATCGGAATCGATGTTGCGGGTATCGCTCACCGTGAGCACCGCAATGCTCAGGGGCTGGAATTCGCTGTTGGACAGGTGAGCCATGGCTCGAAACTCCCTTGAAGATGTGTGCGCAGGCTGCACCCGTGCCGTGCGCGAACCCATTCCCCATTGGAGGTATGTCCGCGCGGCGTGGGTGCTATGAGGTCTGACAACGCTGCAGGCAATTGCGCGACCTGGCTCTGCGACAAGGCCCGGCTGCGGCAGCTGGGCATGTGGGTCAAACCGGCGATGCCGGTCGATGGTAGCGAATTAGACGGTTGACTCGTAGCCCATGCCGGCGCCGCCTCAACCGCCACTGGCATTCATGAAGCGCAACACCTGGACCTCGCCGCTGCTGGAGAATTCATGGCGCAGCGGTTTGCGCTGCAAAGCGGCGTGAATAGCGTCGATCACCGGCTGGTCGCTGGTCGGATGGCGGCGCAGCAACGCACGCAGGTCGATGGAGTTCTCGTGGCCGAGGCACAGCAGCAGGCGCCCTTCCACCGTCAGCCGCACGCGGTTGCAGGTGGAGCAAAAGTTGTGGGAATGCGGTGAGATGAAGCCAATGCGCGTCTGCGGATGCTCAGGCAGGCGCACGTAACGCGCCGGGCCGCCACTCTGCTCGGCCGAATCGATCAGCGCATGGCGCTCAGCGATCAGCGCCTTGACCTCGTCACTGGAGCAGAAACTCTCGCCGCGCGAACGACCGACGTCGCCCAGCGGCATTTCCTCGATGAAGCTCAGGTCCAGCCCACCGGCGATGGCGAAGTCCACCAGGTCGGCGACTTCCTCGGCGTTGCGGCCCTTCATTACCACGGCATTGAGCTTGATCCGCTCGAAGCCGGCATCGCGCGCCGCGTCGATCCCGTCGAGCACCTGCTGCAGCTGACCGGTGCGGGTGATGGCGTGGAATTTGGCGGCATCCAGGCTATCCAGGCTGATGTTCAGCCGCTTGACCCCGGCGCGCGCCAGCGGTGAGGCAAGCTTGACCAGCTGCGAGCCGTTGGTGGTCATCACCAGTTCGCGCAGGCCGGGCAAGGCCGCGATGCGCTCGCAGAGACCGACGATGCCCTGGCGTACCAGCGGCTCGCCGCCGGTGAGGCGAATCTTCTTCACCCCCAGGCCGACGAAGATCCGCGCGATGCGCTCCAACTCCTCCAGACCGAGCACCTGCTGGCGCGGCAGGAAGGTCATATCCTCGGCCATGCAGTAGACGCAGCGGAAGTCGCAGCGGTCGGTCACCGACATGCGCAGGTAGTCGATTGGGCGGTTGTGGGCATCGCGTAGTTGAGTCATCGCCAGGCTCTCTGTACTTCGTGGGGCGGATGCCCCTCTGCTCATTCGCCGGGGCCCTCACAGGCTCGCTCGTTGCCACTGTTGGATGGCTGAAGCGCCATCCAACAGTGGCCCTGCTCGGTGGATGGCTGAAGCACCATCTCCCGGCCTAGCAGACCGTTGAAAAACTACCTGCTAGCCTGTCGTGCAGTTCCCGAACCGCTTGATTCATCATTGCTCAGCTGTTTCGTCAGCCCGGGGTATGCGCCGCTGCCGCTCAGCTCGCCTTCTGCACCCGCACCGGCAAACCCTGCCGTATGGACGCGCCGGTCACGTTCTCAAGCCAGGTTGCCGCGCCACCCCTGGTCGGGTCGGCGAACCCCAGATCGTTCAGGTTGACGCCTGCTCCCAGGAATTTCTGCCCAGCATGCAACTGGCCGTCGATAGTGTGATCAGAAGCACCCAGTTCCCGGTGGCCGTAGCCATGTTCGATACCGATGGCGCCCCGCTGTACCCCTTCGCAGACCAAAGCAACACCGGTAATCGAGCCGCCCGGGCTTTCGATGGTGATGGTGTCACCATGGCCTACCCCGAACCGCTCGGCATCTTCACGATGCAGCAACACCGGGTTGTAGGGCTTGATCATCCGCAGGCGCTCAAGACCGATTGCATATGAATTCATCAGGTTGGACTTGAAAGAAAATGCCAGCAGCGGCCACTCGGTTTGTGGAAAGTGCTCACGCATCGGGGTACCGTCCCAGAACGTCGCCTCTTGGAAACACGGGGTTCCGGCAAGCCGTTCGCCGGTGTAGCTGTCCCGGGTAGTCCCCACCTGCTCGTTATACACACACAGCGGCTTTTTCCAGCCGTGGGTCAGCTTGTCGCCCTTGTAGGCCGCACTGTGCTTCTCGAAGCGGCCGCCCCGTGAGTACAGATGCGCCACCGGCCCGACTTCTTCCGGCTTCAGGTGCGCATGCAGCCGCTCCATCAGGGATTCCACCCCAGCCGCGCGGATGTCTTCTGCGGATGCGTCTGGTAGTGGGGCGCCGGTCAGGGCAATATTGGCGGCCGCCCGCAGATAGTAATCCTCGGCCCGATTCAGCGGATAAGTATTGCCTTCCTTGTCGGAAATCGCCCCCTCCCCGAATCCGGGCAGCCCAAGACGCCTGGCCAGGCCGATAAAGAAGGTCTCCAGGCTCACCGGGTCGCCGTCGGCGGTTTTCGCCTGGCGAGGTTCAACCACCGGCCAGCAGGCGGTGGTCATTTTGGTCAGCGTGCCGCTCCAGGCACCGGTGAAGCCCCAGACTTCGTACATCACCGAATCCGGCACAATGTAGTCTGCAAAGCGGTTGGTTTCGTTAATAAAACCGTCAACGGCAACGAACAGGCCAATCCGTTTCGGATCCTTGAGCTTGTCCTCTATCAGCGCCGCGAGACCGGCCTGGCCATACAATGGATTGGCCATGCAGCTGATCAGCGCCTTGGCCTGGTATGGGTAGCCTTCCAGGCCGGACATCAGGTGCTCGGTCAGCAGCGGCGGCGCCAGGGTGCGCCAGGGTGCCGGGGCCGGGTAGGGAGATTCGCCATTGGTCACCCGCCGCTTGTACTCGGCAGTCTTTTCGTAGGGGAATCGTGACCGGGACAGGAACACGCCCTTGGGATCACGTTTACCCGGGAAGTTGGCCAGGTCGTACCGCGGGCCCGCGCCAGTACCGTTGAAGGAGCCGCCACCCAGGGCCATGCCACCCTGCTGGTTGACGCTACCCGCCAGCAGGTTGAGCATGTTGATGCCAAAGGTGGCATAGAAACCGGTGCCGGACATCATGCCGCCATGGGTATCCGCCACCGACTCCCGGCCATGGGACGCGAACTTCGCTGCCAGCTTGCGGAGGGTGCCGGCGGGAATGCCACAGTTTTCGGCATATTCCTCGATGGTCTGGCGCTGGGCCTGCTCGCGCAGCTTGAACAGGGCGCTTTTCACCCGTGTCATGCCCGCTGCGGTCTCTACCTCGGTTTCCACGAAGAGTTCAGCGCGGTCGAGGACCTCGGAGCTTTCCAGGTTGCCGTCAACAGACATCACCACGGGCACATCATCGTCGGCACCCGCCTCGGCACGGCCCAGGTCCGACAAGCGCAGGAAATGACCCACGCCGGGGTGATCTTCGCTCTCGATCA
Source organism: Stutzerimonas kunmingensis (assembly GCF_002929225.1). Lineage (GTDB taxonomy): Bacteria > Pseudomonadota > Gammaproteobacteria > Pseudomonadales > Pseudomonadaceae > Stutzerimonas. Next base: position 193,270 of record NZ_PISM01000018.1, read on the forward strand.
CCAAGTGTGTGGCATTGGTGTGGACGGTTTCACCAGCGGCCTGGGCTCCCGTCTGGCCGGGAATGGACAGGTAATCCGCTGCAAAGCCCTCGTTCTCCAGCATCCAGCGAATCAGGCCCATAGCCAACGCCGTATCGGTGCCTGGTGTGATGGGAATCCAGCGGCTGCGGCCGCCGGCAGCGTGTGAAGCGGTGGCGTTCAGCGCCGGGTCCACCACCACGTATTCCAGCTTGCCAGTGGCCCGGGCTGCCGCCAGCAGGCGCCCCTGCCGCTTGAAGGGGTTGCCGGCCTGGCTCGGCGCGGTGCCGATAAACAGGGCGAAGCGGACGTTGTTGTAATCCGGCTTGGTGTGGGTATTCTTGTCCAAGTCGCCGTACATGGCGCCGGAGCCCATGCGGAACGCCAGGCCACAATAGGAGCCGTGGTGCCCATAGTTGCGGGTGCCGAAGGCATTCATGGCAAAGCGCTTCAGCACCGAGGAGCGGCCGTAATCGGTGGCCTCCATCACCAGTAGCTGGTTGGCTTTGGGGCCGAATTCCGGATTTTGCGGGTCCAGCGGGGTGTCATGGTCGTAAAGGTCCTTCAGACCTTCTACAGCGCCCTCGCCAAACAGGTCGCCCCCATTGACCACCTCATCCAGCATCTGCTCGAAGGAAATGCGCTGCCACTGCCGGCCGCCACGGGGGCCGACCCGCTTGAGCACCTCCGTCACCCGCTTCTCACTGGTCAGTTGCGCCATGGCGGCGTTGCCCCGGGCACAGGCAGTGGAGCGATTGAGCTGTCCCTGGTCCTTGAAGGTGCTGAGTTTCTGCAACGCTTGCATGACCGGGGTCTGTTCGTCCAGATGCTCATCCGCGGACAGCGGATGGTAGGGGTTGCCCGCCACCCGCAGAACCTGTTCGGTGTTGTTGTCGATGCGGACCCGGACACCGCACGTGGTGGTGCAGCCGTAACAGACGGTGAAGGCGATGCGCTGGTCCGGGTTCAGGCTGACTTCTCCGGACAGCGGATCCACGGTGTACTCCGGTGCCAGGGAGTTGCCGTGAGTGCGGTGATTGGTGTCCTTGCCGGCGGTTCCGTTGAGCAGGCCCTTGCCAATCTTTTCCAGAGGGCCGGAATAGCCGGCGACGAAAGTGGCCACGCCACCCGCGGCAACGGCGCCCTTGAGGAAATTGCGACGATTCTTGTCCATGGTAAGACTCCGGCTCAAGTCAATAGGTAGCGGCGCTGGCGTTGTTCACGTCACGCCAGGGCACCAGAATGTCGATGATCAGCAGTACCGCCAGCCACAGTCCGAAGGTGCCGATAATGCCCAGCAGGCCATAGGACCCCGCAGCCACTGCCAGGTGATAGTAGCCGGCAGTATTCTTGGCGACGGTCTGCACCTCCATCAGCACCAGCCAGCGGAACGCCCAGCCCATGTGGATGGCCAGCAGGCCCAACAGCCAGGCCCATCGCTGCCACTTCGGTGTCCGCAGCATGGCGACGGCGACCAGCAACAGCAGGATGCCGGCACTCAACGCCCAGATCGCAATGGTGGTCCAGTCCGGGTTGTGACGAACAGACTCCAGCGCTGCCTGCACAGAGGGGCTGTAGCCGGTAATACCCTGGACAAACCAGATCGCGGCAACCAAGGCGGCACCGAGGATGGCGACCAGAATCACTTTCAGGCCCTGGCGGTAGACATCAGCATTGGCACCGACCATCAGCCGGTTGAGCAACATGACCAGGCCGGAGGCCGCGATCAGACCGGTGAACACGAACATCACCGGCAGCCAGTGGGTATTCCACAGCGGTCGGGAAGCAAGAATGGCAATCTCGGCTCCGGTGTAGAGCATGATGCCGCAGGCAAACAGCGCCGCCAGCAGGCCGAACACGACCACCGTCAAACGGGGAGCCTGCCAGTTGCCCAGGCACAGCAATCGAGCCAGCTTCGCATCCCAGCCCTGCCCCTCGGCGCCCCGGGCCATCAGCGCCGGGCGCCAGGCAAAGTAGCCATAGAGAATGGTCAGCACCACATAAGGCGGCAGCAGTACCGCGCCAATGGACATCCAGGACCAGGGGGCCGCGCTGGCGTAGAAGTGCCAGAACCGGGCCGGCTGGTGCAGGTCCGCCAGCAGTGCCACGGGACCCACCAGGGTGCAGCTTACCGCCACCAGCAACGCCAGCCGGGCCAGAGGCATGAAGCGCTCCCGGCGGAACATCAGTCCCGGCAGCGACAGCATCAGTGCCGAGTAGGAAATCGCGATCAGGAAAAAGTACTGCACCGCCCAGGGATACCAGGCAAGCGCATAGCGCGGTGTGAGTATTTCAGTGGCCAGCAAATTCATAGCCGATCTCCTTGCCATCGTTATCCCGGACATCCCAGATGGCGGGGTTCGCCAACGGACGAGTCACGAAACGCTCGTCCATACCCAGGTAGAACACATGGGGAGATGTGCCCTGCTCCGGCTTCAGTACCATCAGGTCGTCATGATGTTCGGCCAGCAACCGGCTGATCTGGCTGTCCGGATCCCGTATGTCGCCGATGATCCGCGCGCCACCTACACAGGATTCCACGCAGGCCGGCAGCAGCCCCACGTCCAGACGGTGGGCACAGAAGGTGCACTTGTCGGCGGTCTGGGTGTGCTCGTTGATGAACCGTGCATCGTAGGGGCAGGCCTGGACACAGTAGGCGCAACCTACGCAGGCCTCGTTATCCACTACGACAATGCCGTCCTCGCGCTGGTAGGTCGCCTGTACCGGGCATACCGGTACGCACGGGGGCGCCTCACAGTGATTGCAAAGGCGGGGCAGCATCATGGTGGCGATATCGCCGGTGGCCTCGTTCGCCACCTCGTACTGGGAGACAATGGTGCGGAAGCTGCCCAGGGGTGCTTCGTTCTCGATATGGCAGGATACGGTACAGGCCTGGCAGCCAATGCACTGGCGCAGGTCGATCAGCATGGCATAGCGCTTAGAGCCGTCACCTTCCCGTCGGGGCGGCTGATCATTGATACCCGCATTGGCAAGGCTGCTCAGCGGAACCAGTGCTGCGCCAGCGGTGAGGCGCGCCATCTGGCCCAGCAGGGTGCGGCGAGAAAAATCCATGGTTTCCTCTCAGTAGGAGCGTATGTGCGAATATGCTTAGCTGTCTAACTGATTGACTTTATAGCATCGGTAGATCGGCCCCTGATTGATACAGGTCAACTCCCCCCTGAAGAGTGACCGACATGCACGGCCATAGAACTGCAAAGCCCTGCGCAGCACGAGGCTGTCGGGGCTTCTGGTGTGGGTGCGCAAAAGCCCAACCCGCAGCGACGCCGACACGCCCTTGACGATCATCAATGCCATCGCAGTGAAGCGCTCTATCGTCTCGTCCTCGCCGAGCTGACTGCACAGCCAGCATCGCGCCCCGCCCGGATGTAAGGAGCGCCCATGTTCAGATTCCTGCTACCCACCTCACTGCTGCTCGGCCTGCTGGCCGGCAGTCTGTCGTGCCAGGCTGCGTCAGTGACGCGGAAGCCGTCAACCGCGCGGCATGCAGCGCATGCTCAGCCAGCGCATCGCCATGCTTTACCTGGCCATGAGCTGGAAGCTTCTAGACCTACGCGGCGACTTCGACGGGCAGTGGCGGAGCGTTCGAGCGCGGCCTGGAAGAGCTGAACAAGGCGCCGCAGAACACCGAGCAGATCAACCGCCCGCTCGATCAGATCGGCGCGCAATGGCGTTTCGCCCGAGCCGGTTTCAGCCTCGCCGACGACGCGCATTTTGTCCCGACCGTGATCGTCACCACCAGCGACTCGCTGCTGCGCAAGCTTGAACTATTAACGCTGGATCACTAACGCTGGATCGCGAACGCCTGGCCGGGATCGGCCGATGAGTGCACTTGGGCAGAGCCCTCCGGCTCAATCAAGCGGAAACGGCGCTTCGTCAGCGCCACCGCGAAGCTGACCTGCTTCCGGCGGCCTCGGTCAGGCGAGGGGATCCCCTCGGCGGAACGGCTGCGGTGCCGCATCACCTGACGCAGGCTCTACGGCCGGAGGCGTGTCACCAAGCTTGAATGGCATCGGTGATTCGCTGACAAGGCGATGGGTGGCAGGCTCAAGGCGCTCAGGCTCTGGCTCCGGACGCTCGCGAACAGCGCGCCAGGCGAGACCGGCGAACACCACAGCCAGCACGCGATAGAGCATGGAGGCGAGATCGAAGCCGACCAAGTCACCGCCATCCAGCCAGAGCGACACCAACCGCCCCAGCACCAGCGCCGCCATGGTCATCACCAGCATGATCAGCGCTGGCCGGGCTCGCTCCGGTGCTCGCGCGGCCCAGATCAGGAACAATGCCAGCCCCAGCTGCAGGCCGCCGTAATAGACACGCATGTGACTGACCGACGCGGTTTCCATCAGCAGCATGCCGTTGAGATTGGCCATCTCGTAGGGGCGAAACCAGTAAGCCAGGCTCAGACTGGCCATCACCAGCGCCTGCGCAAGCAGAACGAAACGGGCAAAACGCATCGAAAACTCTCCTGATGTGCGACTCGCTATTCCGATTGGCATGGGACTGTCAGACTGCCGGTTTGTTCTGCCCCCGGCCCTTCGGTCGAATCTCCCGCGCGACGTCGATGGTGACAATTGCCCGCCTGCCGCACCTTGGGTATGGGCGCAACCCGGCGTATGGTGGGCCTCTCGCTCGTAGGAGGTTCCCATGCACCGTCTTCTGTTGCTGCTTCCCGTCCTGCTCGCCGGGCTCGCCCAGGCCGCCGAACCCATCGCCATCGACGTCTATCGCGACCCCAACTGCGGCTGTTGCGAAGCGTGGATCGATCACCTGCAGGACAACGGTTTTTCCGTGAGCGATCACGTGGTCAACGACATGACCTCGGTAAAAATGGAACACGGTATCCCGCACCGCCTCGGTTCCTGTCACACCGCGGTGATCGACGGCAAGTTCGTCGAAGGCCACGTTCCTGCCGCCGACATCCTCAAGCTGCGTGCGCAACCGGACCTGATTGGCGCGGCCGTACCCGGCATGCCGATCGGCTCGCCGGGCATGGAGATGGGCGAGCGCAAGGACGCCTTCAAGGTGATCGGCGTCAGCAATGCGGGCGAGGAACGCGTGCTCTCCGAATACCCCGGCGACTGAGCCATCGCGCCGCTGCGAATGCAGTGCGGTCCGCGCTGCAGCTTTTTCGCGCCGTGCGGGTCTTAACGGGAGGCAGGCGCCGCTTCGGTGTTGCGCCCTCAACCCGTCAACCGTTCAGAAGGACACCCCCATGCGCTGGAAACGAGCCCGACGCAGCGACAACGTAGTGGACGCCAGAGGCCGCAGCGGCATGCGCCTTGGCGGCGGACTGGGCCTGGGCGGCATCGCCATCGTGGTAATCATCGGCCTGCTCTCCGGCCAGGACCCGCTGCAGATCCTCGGCCAGCTGGCCAACCAGAGCGGCCCGGCCGTCTCCCAGCAGAGCCAGCCGCCGGCCGGGGATGACCCGCAGACTGAATTCGTCCGGGCGATTCTCGGCGACACCGAAGACACCTGGCGTGCGTTGTTCCAGCAAGCTGGCGCCGAGTATCGCGACCCTACCCTGGTGCTGTTTCGCGGCGGCGTGAACTCGGCCTGCGGCTTCGCCAGTTCGGCGGTGGGCCCGTTCTACTGCCCCGGCGATCAGCAGGTCTATCTCGATCTGCAGTTCTTCGACGAGATGGCCCGGCGCTTCTCCGCCGCCGGCGACTTCGCCCAGGCCTATGTGATCGCCCATGAGGTCGGCCATCACGTGCAGACCCTGCTCGGCGTTTCCCAGCAGATGCAGAGCGCCCGTCAGCGCGGCGCGAGGATGGAAGGCGACAACGGCCTGCTGGTCCGCCAGGAGCTGCAGGCCGATTGCTTCGCTGGAGTCTGGGCCTATCACGCGCAGCAACGCCACGACTGGCTGGAAGAAGGCGACCTGGAAGAAGCGCTGAACGCCGCCAATGCCATCGGCGACGACAACCTGCAGAAGCGCAGCCAGGGCCGCGTGGTGCCCGATGCCTTCACCCACGGCACCTCGGCGCAACGGGTGCGCTGGTTCCGTGATGGCTTCGAGCATGGCGATCCGGCGCGCTGCGACACCTTCAAGGCGACGCGGCTGTAATAGACGGCGACGGGAGCCTCGCCAGCAAGGTCGCTTCTACGTGGTCATGCGGGGTTCGGACCGGCTGCACGCAACTTGCTGCAGACGACGGGAGAACAGGGCTGGCGACGGGCTTGTGCACGACCTGACTCGTGCTCGGCCCGAATGCGGCAGCGGCCTCGCCCGCAAATGGCTGTGACTTCGGTGTGCGCCCCGTTCCCCGTCGCGCCGCGCTCAGATCTCGCCCGAAGAGAGCAGCCCGTGCAGCACCCGGCAATCCGGGGCATAGAGATCGGCCAGTTCCGGCCATTCGTTGTGCGGCACGTTGACCAGTACGCCACGCGCGCCGGCCGCGCGGGCGCACTCCAGGTCGAAGCGGTAGTCACCGACCATCAGCATCGCCGACGGCGCCACGCCCCAACGTTCCGCCAGATGCAGCAGCCCGCCCGGATGCGGCTTGGGCGGCGCTTCGTCGCGACCGAGGATGTCCTCGGGCAGGAAACAGTCCCCCATGCCGACTGCGTCAAGAGTCACCCTGGCCAGTTCCTGGGCATTGCGAGTGAGCACTCCAAGCCGGCAGCCGCGCTCGCGCAGAGCATGCAGCAGCTCGCGAGCGCCTTCTGCCGGGCGCGCCGCGCAGGCCAGCTCGCGCTCGTGCTCCAACAGCCAGGCGTGCTTGGCGGCGGCCTCCTCGGCCGGTAGCGCCGCCAGGTGATGGAGGATGTCGTCCTCCTCGGGGATTGCCAGCGCGCGGCGGATCGCGGCGAAATCGTGCACGGCGATCGTCAGGGTGCCGTCCATGTCGAACACCCAGTGACGGACCTCGGCGATCTTCACATCCAGTCCTCGCGCACGCGGATCAGCCCTTCCTGCGCCACGGACGCGACCAGCTGGCCCTGGCGATTGAAGATGCTGCCACGGGCGAAGCCGCGCGCATTGCCGGCCCAGGGGCTGTCGATGGAGTACAGCAGCCAGTCGTCCAGCTTCACCTCACGATGGAACCAGATGGCATGGTCGAGGCTGGCCAGCTGGATGAACTTGCTCCACGAACTGACACCGTGCGGCTGCAGCGCGGTGCCGATAAAGCTGAAGTCCGAGGCGTAGGCCAGCAGGTACTTGTGCAACGCCGGGCTGTCGGGCAGCGCGCCGTCGGCACGGAACCACAGGTGGCGGACCGGTTCGATGGGCTGCGGGTTGGCCGGATCGACCAGCGTGACCGGGCGGATCTCGATGGGCTTGGGCCGGCGCAGCTTTTCCATCACCCGCTCGGGCACCATCGGCGACAGCTTGTGCAGCAGCTCCCACTCGTTGGGCAGATCGTCCGGCCCGACCACGTCCGGCATCGGCAACTGATGCTCGTAGCCCGTTTCCTCGGCCTGGAACGAGGCGATGCCGGTGAAGATGGTCTGGCCCTTCTGGATCGCACTGACCCGCCGCGTGGTGAAGCTGCCGCCGTCGCGTACGCGATCGACGTCATAGACCACGGGCTGGTGCGAGTCGCCGGGGCGCAGGAAATAGCCGTGCAGCGAATGCACATGGCGCTCCGGCGTCACCGTCTGGCTCGCGGCGGAGATGACCTGGCCGAGCACCTGGCCGCCGAACAGCTGGGGAAAGCCGAGGTCCTGGCTCGCGCCACGGAACAGGTTCTCCTCGATGCGTTCCAGGGTCAGCAGGTTGACCAGGGCGTCGAGTATCTGGGTCATTTCGGCTTCCTTGATAGGGGGCTCGTACGGGCGCGCCATGTTACGGATTTCGCCGGCAACGCTCCAGCAACAGTGCTCATTGTCGCCAATCGTCCCGCCGCAGCCGGTAGAGCACCTGGGTGTGCAGCGGGTGCTCGGGCGAAACGTCCGGATGACCGAACGTGGTGGCCGGGTCCGGGCGCATGCCGAGCCCTTCCAGCAGTTGCCTGCCCGGTTCGTTGATCTGCGAGACACAGGCCACGACCTCGTCCAGCCCCAGCGCGCCGAATGCGCATTTCAGCGCCGTCTGCGCGGCCTCGCGAACCAGGCCCTGCCCCCAGTGCTCGCAGGCCACCGCCCAGCGCAGCTCGGCGACCGCGTTCGGCAGCGGCAAGGCGGACCAGACCAGCCCGCAATAGCCGATGAAGGCGCCGTTGTCCTTGCGCTCCAGCGCCCACAGGCCGAAACCATTGCGCAGCAGATGCAGCCTGCTGCGCACCATCAGCGCGGCGCAGTCATCCCGGGACCACCGCGCCGGGTTGTAGCGCATCACCTCCGGGTCGGCACAGAGCCGCACCAACGGATCGAGGTCTTCGTCATGCCAGTTGCGCAGCCGTAGGCGCGTGCTTTCGAGTGCGAGTCGTTCAACCATCCCTGCTCCTTGAGCGCTCCGACGGCCAGCCTGCATACTGCGGCGCACATCCATCGAACACGCGTGGTTCATGTCGCTTCCCCTGGTATTTCACGACGATTACAGCCCGCCATTGCCGCCGGGCCATCGGTTTCCCATGGAGAAGTTTCGCCTGCTGCGCGACCATCTGGTCGCCCTGGGTTTGACCACAGACGCAGCGCTATTGCGCCCCGAGCTGTGCAGCCATGACATTCTGGCGCTGGCGCACGACAGCAACTACGTCGAGCGCTACTGCAGCGGTGCGATGGGTCGCGACGAGCTGCGCCGCCTCGGCCTGCCCTGGAGCCCGGAGCTGGCGCAGCGCACCGTGCGGGCGGTAGGCGGCTCGCTGCTGGCCGCCGAACAGGCGTTGCAGCATGGCCTGGCCTGCCACCTGGCCGGCGGCACCCACCATGCCCATCACGACCATGCGTCCGGCTTCTGCATCTTCAACGACCTGGCGGTGATCGCGCTCTACCTGCTGGAAAGCGGACGCGTCGGCCGCGTGCTGATCTTCGATTGCGACGTACATCAGGGCGACGGCACCGCGCGCATCCTGGAGAACGTGGCGGACGCGGTGACCGTCTCGCTGCACTGCGAAAAGAACTTCCCCACGCGCAAGGCCCATAGCGACTGGGACATCCCGCTGCCACCCGACATGGGTGATGAGGCCTACCTCAAGGTGGTTCATGACACCCTGAACTACCTGCTGCCGATCTATCAGCCGGACCTGGTGCTCTATGACGCTGGCGTCGACGTCCACCGCGACGACGCCCTGGGCCTGCTCTCGCTGACCGACGCCGGGCTCGCCGCGCGCGACAGCGCGGTGCTCGATCACTGCCTGGGCCGCGACATTCCCGTGGTCGGCCTGATCGGCGGTGGCTACGACAAGGACCGCGCCCTGCTCGCGCGTCGCCACGCGACCCTGCATGTCAGCGCCCACTCGGCCTGGCAGCGCCACGGACTCGGCTGAGCAACCATCAGCGGCTACAATGCCCGCCCTGCTCGCCTGCCCGGTTGCCGCCATGTTCCAGCCCGCTTCTTCCTTTCGCGTCGCCATCATCGGTGGTGGCCCGGCCGGCCTCATGGCCGCCGAGGTGCTCGGCCAGGCGGGCGTCGGTGTCGATCTGTACGACGCCATGCCCTCGGTCGGCCGCAAGTTCCTCCTGGCCGGGGTCGGCGGCATGAACATCACCCACGCCGAGGACTACTCCGCCTTCGTCAGCCGCTACGGCGAACGCGCGGACGAGCTGCGCCCGCTGCTGGACGCCTTTACACCCGCTGCGCTGCGCGAATGGATTCACGGGCTGGGTATCGACACCTTCGTCGGCAGTTCCGGCCGGGTATTTCCCACCGACATGAAAGCCGCGCCATTGCTGCGCGCCTGGCTCAAGCGCCTGCGTGAAAACGGCGTACACATTCATACCCGCCAGCGCTGGCTGGGTTGGGACGAGCACGGTGCGCTGCGCATCGCCGGGCCGCAAGGCGAAAGCCTGATCGACGCACACGCCACCCTGCTCGCCCTCGGCGGCGGCAGCTGGGCACGACTGGGCTCCGATGGCGCCTGGGTGCCGCTGCTCGCAGCCCGCGGTATTGCCATCGCACCGCTGCAGCCGGCCAACTGCGGCTTCGAGGTGGAAGGCTGGAGCGCCCATCTGCGGGACAAGTTCGCCGGCGCGCCGCTGAAGACGGTCAGCCTCGCCCTACCGGGTAACGCACCGCGCAAGGGCGAGTTCGTACTTACCGCGACCGGTATCGAGGGCAGCCTGGTCTATGCGCTGTCGGCACCGATCCGCGAGGCCATCAACCGTGACGGCGCCGCCACCGTGCTGCTCGACCTGCTGCCGGATCGCACCCTGGCGCAGGTCGCCAGCGCCCTGGCCAGACCGCGGGGTTCGCAGTCCATGGCCAAGCATCTGCACCGCCAGCTGAAGCTCGATGGGGTCAAAGCGGCACTGTTGCGCGAGCTGAGCGATGCCGCGTCCTTTCAGGATCCGCAGACCCTGGCCACGGCGATCAAGGCACTGCCCATCCGCCTAGTCCGCCCGCGCCCACTGGACGAAGCGATCAGCAGCGCCGGCGGCGTGCCCTTCGATGCGCTGGATGCCAACCTGATGCTGCAACAGCTGCCCGGGGTGTTCTGCGCCGGGGAAATGCTCGACTGGGAGGCACCGACCGGCGGTTACCTGCTGACTGCCTGTTTTGCCAGTGGCCGAGCCGCGGCCGAGGGAATGCTGCGCTGGCTGCGGGCTGATCGGCCCACAGCCGCGCAGGCTTGATCGACGGGTGAGCGGCGGCCGGCTGTCCCGGCCGCCGCAGCGCTCTACATCTTCATCACGATACGGCCCTCGATGTGCCCGGCACGCATGTCGTCGAGGATCTGGTTGATGTTGTCGAGGTTGTCGGTATGGATGGTCGCCTTGACCAGCCCCTCGCCGGCGAAGTCCAGCGCCTCCTGCAGATCGGCACGGGTGCCGACGATGGAGCCGGTGATGCTGATCGCCTTGAGCACCACATCGAAGATCGGCGTCGGAAAATCTCCCGGCGGCAGCCCGACCAGGGCCACGGTACCGCGCCGCCGGGCCATGCCGATGGCCTGGCCAAAGGCGCTGTTGGACACCGCCGTCACCAGCACGCCGTGAGCGCCACCGATGTCGCGCTGCACCACTTCCACGGGGTTTTCCTTGCGCGCATTGACGGTCAGATCGGCGCCCAGGCGCTTGGCCAGTTCCAGCTTGGCGTCATCCACGTCCACCGCCACCACGTGCAGGCCCATCGCCTTGGCGTACTGCACCGCGACGTGGCCCAGGCCGCCGATACCGGAAATCGCCACCCACTGACCGGGCCGCGCCTCAGTGACCTTGAGGCCCTTGTAGACGGTGACCCCGGCACAGAGGATCGGCGCGATCTCGTCGAATTCGACGTTCTTCGGCAGGATGCCCACGTAATTCGGGTCCGCCAGCACGTACTCGGCATAGGCACCGTTGACCGAGTAACCGGTGTTCTGCTGGCCTTCGCAGAGGGTTTCCCAGCCGGTCAGGCAGTGCTCGCAACAACCGCAGGCGGTGTACAGCCAGGGCACACCGACCCGGTCGCCTTCCTTCACCCGTTTCACACCGGCGCCCACCGCGGCCACATGACCGACGCCTTCGTGACCTGGGATGAACGGCAGGGCCGGCTTGACCGGCCAATCGCCCTCGGCCGCATGCAGGTCGGTGTGGCAGACGCCGGAGGCGGCGATCTTTACCAGGATCTGGCCGGGGCCGGGCATCGGCACCTTGACTTCCTCGAGGCGCAGCGGCTCGCCGAAGGCGTGTACCACTGCGGCTTTCATGGTCTGGGTCATCGGTTGGCTCCTTGAGAAGGGACGTTCGGGCCTGCAACAGGCAGACCGGATCAAGCCTAGACTCGAATCAGTGGCCGCGTGATGACGCCGACGCCCGCGGTGCAGCCGCCAGCCCGCAGCGTGGCACGAATGTTCCAGACCGGCCACGCTCGCGGGGCGACACTGTGTCGCGCAGCATCACCGCCTTGCGTTTCACGGAGCCGTCATGGGTACAGCTGACTGGATCGATCTGAAGAAGGATGCCGAGACCGGTATCGAGACGATCCGTGCGCAATTCGAAGGTCATGCCTACGACCCGCACTTCCATGACAGCTACCTGATCGGCTTCACCGGACAGGGCATTCAGCAGTTTCACTGCCGCCGGACGCTGCACAGCAGCACGCCAGGGCAGGTGTTTCTGCTCGAACCCGGCGAGCTGCACGACGGCCACGCGCCGACACCCGGTGGCTTCACCTATTCGATGCTCTACCTCGACCCGCACTGGATCGAGCGCGAACTGCGCGCGCTGTTCGAGGATGCGCCCAACCAGTGCCAGCCGGCGTTCGCCAAGACGCTGGAAAGCGAGCCGGCGCTGGTGACGGTGATTGCCGACGCCTTCCAGGCCTTGCAAAGCCAGGACCTGCGCATCGTCCGCCAGGCCGCGCTGGACGCGCTGCTGGGCAAGCTGGCGCGGCACCTGGCATGGCGACCGCGGCTGACTGCAGACCCACGCCTGCCGACTGTGGCGCTGCGGGCACGGGACTATCTGCATGCACATATGGACCAGGATCTGGGGCTGGACGATCTGGCGCGGGCCACCGGCGTCGATCGCTTCAGGCTGTCGCGGGCGTTCAAGGCGGCCTTCGGCCTGGCGCCGCATGCCTATCTGGTCCAGCTGCGCCTGGCGAAGGCCCGTCGCCTGCTCGCAGCCGGCCAGCCACCGGCGCTGGTGGCGATGAGCCTCGGTTTCGCCGACCAGAGCCACATGGGCCGCTGGTTCCGCCGCGCCTACGGGCTGACACCGGCGCGCTACCGCAGACGCTGCTCGAATCTTCCAGACCGCTGAGCCGACAGGCGCGACCATTCGGGCATCCGCTACCCACGGAGCCGACCAGCATGCCTCGCCTCGCCGCCACCCCCGGACCATTCGCCACGCTCATCATGGAGCAGCCGTCATGAGCCAGCTGCTGCCTTTCGTGCTGTTCGCCTTCGTCGCCTCGATCACGCCGGGGCCAACCAACATTCTGGTACTGAGCAACAGCTCGCGCTTCGGCCTGGGCGCAGCCATGCCGATCATTTTCGGCGCCTGCTCGGCTGCGGCATCGATCGTACTGCTGGTGGGCCTGGGTGCCGGCGAATGGTTGCTGCGCCATCCGCAGTTGCAGCAGCTCATGAGCTGGCTCGGTCTGGCCTGGCTGCTCTACCTGGCCTGGCAAATAGCCCGCAGCCCGGCCGAGCCGGTCGAGGCCGCCGCTGCGCCGCGCCGGCTCGGCGCGCTGGGCGCCGCCGGCCTGCAACTGGTCAATCCGAAGGTGTGGATGATGGCGCTGGCGGTGGTTGGCGTGTTCAGCGGCGCCGCTGCCGACGCGGGGCGTTACGCCATTCACGCCCTGCTGTTCTTTCTGATCGCCTTGCCCTGCCTGGCAGCCTGGGCACTGCTTGGTGTCGGGGCGGCGAAGCTGCTGCACTCGGCAGCGCATATGCGCCGGTTCAACTACGCCATGGCGCTGCTCTTGGTGGTGTCGGCACTGCTGAGTCTGTGACCTGCATTACCGGTGGAAACGGCTTCGCCGTTTTTCCACCCTGCGCTGCGATCAGCGCTTCTTCGCCGGCTTGCCGCCGCCCAGGCTCGGCACCTTGCGAATCGGCCTGGCGTTGGGCTTTTCGCTCTCGTCGAACCAGTTGCCGAGATGAATCTTGCCCTTGCCGCTGCCGTCCTTGGGCTTTTTCGGTTTCTTCGGCTTCTTGATGATCTGCCCGCCCAGCGTGGTGGTCGGCACGCGATGGTCCGGCACGAAACCCAGCTCGTCGTGGCGCGGCAGCACCTGGTTGATCAGGGTTTCGATGGCGGCGAGCTGATCGACCTCATCGGCGCTGACCAGCGAAACCGCCTCGCCCGTGGCGCCGGCGCGACCGGTACGGCCGATGCGGTGCACGTAGTCCTCGGCGACGATCGGCAGGTCGAAGTTGACCACCTGCGGCAGGTCGTGGATGTCCAGCCCGCGCGCGGCGACATCGGTCGCCACCAGCACCTGCACTTCGCCAGCCTTGAAGCGCTCCAGCGCACGCAGCCGCGAGGCCTGTGGCTTGTCGCCGTGGATCGCATCGCTGGAAATGCCTGCAGCCTGCAGCTCGTCCACCAGCTGATCGACGCCCTTGCGCGTTTTGACGAACACCAGCACCTGGCCCCAGCGCTTCTCCGCCAGCAGATGCAGGAACAGCTCGCTCTTGCGTTTCTTGTCCACCGGCACCAGCCACTGCTTGACCGTCTTCGCCGCGGCGTTGCGAGGGCTGACCTCGACCGATAGCGGGTCGCGCAGCAGCTCGCGGGCCATCTGCCGGATCGCCTCGGAGAAGGTCGCGGAGAACAGCAGGGTCTGGCGCTTCTTCGGCAGGGCGGCGAACAACTGGTCCAGCTCGTCGGCGAAACCGAGGTCGAGCATGCGATCGGCCTCGTCGAGCACCAGCGCCTGCAGCTGGTTGAAGCCCACGGCGTTCTGCCGGTAGAGATCGAGCAGGCGACCGGGTGTCGCCACCAGCACATCGATGCCCTTGCGCAGCGCCATCATCTGCGGGTTGATGCTGACCCCGCCGTACACCGCGTAGGTGCGCAGCGGCAGGTTCTGCCCATAGACACGAAAGCTCTCGTGGACTTGCTCGGCCAGCTCGCGGGTCGGCACCAGTACCAGCGCGCGTACCGAATTGCTCGCCACCTTGGCGCCTTCCATGGTCAGGCGCTGCAGCAATGGCAGGGCGAAGCCGGCGGTCTTGCCGGTACCGGTCTGCGCCGCCGCCATCAGGTCGCGGCCCTTGAGCACGGCGGGGATGGCTTCGATCTGCACCGGCGTCGGCTTGCGGTAGTCGAGGGTTTCCAGGGTCCGCAGCAGCGGATCGATCAGGCCCAGGGAGGCGAAGGTCATGGCAGGCTCGCAGCGCCGTTTCGGCGGGATGAAAAAGGGCGGATTCTAGCAGCAGGCCGGGCACATCGGCTCACCAGCCGATTGCAGGCGGGCCAGGCGATGCCTTGCTGTCACAGTTTCATACGCTGCCGCGCTGGTAGCTGGCCAACGCCTGCCGCAGGATAGGCACAGCGCCGCGGCGCCGTCACATCAACCGCACGGAGACCCTGATGGAAGCGCTACTCGCCCACGGCCCCTTCGCCGAATTCGCCCTGCTGCTGATCGTTTCCGCGGTGGTCGGGGCGATTGCCGTGAGCCTGCGCCAGCCGCTGCTGATTTCCTACATCGTGGTCGGCATTCTGCTTGGCCCGGCGGTGTTCGGCCCGGTCAACGCCGCCGAACAGATCCATCTGCTGGCCGAGATCGGCGTCGCCGTGCTGCTGTTCGTGGTCGGGCTCAAGCTGGACCTCGCGCATATCCGCAATATCGGGCCGGTGGCGCTGGCCACGGGGCTCGGGCAGCTGACCTTCACCATCGTCTTCGGCTTCGCGCTCACGCTGCTGATGGGCAAGAGCACCATGGAGGCGATCTACATCGCCGTGGCGCTGACCTTTTCCAGCACCATCATCATCGTCAAGCTGCTCTCGGACAAACACGAGCTCGACTCGCTGCACGGACGCATCGCCGTGGGTTTCCTGATCGTTCAAGACCTCGCTGTGGTGCTGGCGATGATGACCATGAGCGCCCTGCGCGGCGCCGGCGATGCCGGCTGGGCCGAGGTCTCGGGCTCGCTGCTGCTGCGTCTGGCAGGCGCGGCCATCCTGATGTACGTGCTGATGCGCTACGTGCTGCCGCCGCTGGTCAGCCGCATGGCGCGCTCGCAGGAACTGCTGCTGATCTTCGCCATTGCCTGGGGCACCGGGCTCGCCGCGCTGGGCGACTACATCGGTTTCAGCAAGGAGGCCGGAGCCTTCGTCGCCGGCTTTTCGCTGGCCTCGACGGCCTATCGTGAAGCGATGAACGCGCGCCTGACCGGCATCCGCGACTTCATGCTGCTGTTCTTCTTCATCGACCTCGGTGGCCGGCTGGATTTCTCCACGCTCGGCAACGAGATCCTGCCGGCCATCGTGCTGGCGCTGTTCGTGCTGATCGGTAATCCGCTGATCGTCATGGCGATCATGGGCTACATGGGTTATCGCAAGCGCACCGGCTTTCTCGCCGGGCTGACCGTGGCGCAGATCAGCGAGTTCTCCATCGTTTTCGTCGCCATGGGCATCACCCTTGGCCATATCGGGCCGGAGGCGCTGGGCCTCACCACCCTGGTCGGCTTGGTGACGATCATGCTCTCGACCTACATGATTCTGTTCTCGCAGCCGCTCTATGAACGGCTGGCACCCTGGCTCGGCGTGTTCGAACGCAAGCGCCCCTATCGCGAACTGGAAGTGGAGGCCCAGGGCAGGCCGCAGGGCCATCCGCGCATCATCATCTTCGGCCTGGGCCGATATGGCTCGCGTCTGCTGCAGCAGCTGGCCGCGGCACGACTGCCGGTGCTCGGCGTGGATTTCGACCCGGAAGCCGTTCGCACGCTGCGCCGCAGCAAGCTGCCGGTACGTTTCGGCGATGGCGAGGATCCGAGTTTTCTCGAATCGCTGCCGCTGCAGCATGCCGAATGGGTGGTCACCAGCTTTCCGCAGTGGGAGGCCAATCGCGCCTTTCTGCATGCGCTCAAACATGCAGGGTTTCAGGGCAAGATCGCCGGCGTGGTGCGCGACGACCAACATGGCAAGGCGCTGGATGCGGCCGGCGTCGCCCGCGTGCTTAACCCCTTCACCGATGCGGCGGACTTCGCCGCGCGCAGCCTGATCGACGAGCTGGGATCAACGCCCAGACCGCCGACCGACTACGCGGCAAGGCGTTGAAGGACCCCACACGCGGCGCCGTCCGGGCTCTGTCTGACCGGCGGACTTCAGCCACCGCCGGCGCAGCCGTTAACCTGCTATCCACCGGCCCCAATCGAGTGCGCCCATGAGTTCGAGCAACACCAGCAGCATCCCTGCCCCAGATGCCTATCCGTGCCACGGCGCAGCCGAGCACGGCGCCTGCCCCAGCTGCGCCAGTGGCGAGCGCCTGGGCTTCAGCTTCAGTTACGCCTTCCAGCCGATCGTCGATCTGCGCAGCCGGCAGATCTTCGCCCATGAGGCGCTGGTCCGCGGCATCGGCGGCGAGCCGGCACCCACTGTGCTGTCGCAAGTCACCGAGCAGAATCGCTTCCGTTTCGATCAGGCCGGCCGGGTCAAGGCGATCAAGACCGCGTCCAGGCTGGGCATGCAGAGCAAGCTGTCGATCAATTTCATGCCCAACGCGATCTACCGCCCCGAGCTGTGCATCCGCTCGACGCTGGAAGCCGCCCGTGCCCACGACTTTCCCATCGAGCAAATCATCTTCGAGACCGTCGAAGGCGAGCGCATCAACGACGGCAAGTGGCTGACCGAGGTGTTCCGCGAATACCAGCGCATCGGCTTTCTCACCGCCATCGATGACTTCGGTGCGGGCTTTGCCGGGCTCAATCTGCTGGCCGATTTCCAGCCGGACATCATCAAGCTGGACATGGACCTGATCCGCGGCATCGACCAGAGCCGCACGCGTCAGGCTATCGTCCGGGCGACGGTGGGGATGTGTGAGGAGTTGGGTATCAAGGTGATCGGCGAAGGCGTGGAAACCGCCGGCGAATGCAGCGCCCTGTTCGATCTGGGCATCCATCTGATGCAGGGCTACCTGTTCAGCCGGCCGCTGTTCGAGGCCTGTGGCCAGGCGGAACAGCTCGCCTGGCCGCAGTGAGTTCAGCCGCGCAGCAGCTTGAGCAGTTCCTCTGCCGCTGCTTCCGATGAGGCCGGGTTCTGCCCGGTCACCAGCAGCCCGTCGACCTGCACGTAAGGCGCCCAGTCCGCGCCCTTGCTGTACTGGCCGCCACGCTCGCGCAGGCGGTCCTCGAGCAGGAACGGCACTACATCGGTCAGCTCCACACCCGCTTCCTCGCCATTGGTGAAGCCGGTGACGCGCCTACCCTTGACCAGATACTCGCCATCCTTGCCGCGCACCTCGGTCAACGCCGCCGGTGCGTGGCAGACCGCGGCCACCGGCTTGTCGGCCTTGACGAAGGACTCGATCAGGGCGATGGAGGTCGGGTTGTCCACCAGGTCCCACAGCGGGCCGTGGCCGCCCGGATAGAACACCGCGTCGAAATCCTCGACCGAGACCTGATCCAGACGATAGGTGTTGGCCAGCAGCGTCTGCGCCTCGCCATCGCCGTTGAAGCGCTCGGTGGCCTCGGTCTGGGCGTCGGGCTCGTCGCTCTTCGGGTCCAGCGGCGGCTCGCCACCCTCGGGCGACGCAAGCACCACCTGCGCCCCGGCATCCATGAAGGCGTAATACGGCGCGGCGAATTCCTCCAGCCAGAAGCCGGTCTGTTTGCCGGTGTCACCCAGCTGGTCATGGGACGTGAGCACGATAAGAATTTTCATGGAGCCTCCTTGTTGAAGCGCGACGTGAACAGTTGAGACTGCCGTTCTGGGCGCATTGCTCCGCGGCCAAATCACATCCATGAAAAAGGGCGTCGCAGCGCCCTTCTAAACCCCGTTCAGGTCAGATACGGAAGCTGTCCACCAGCTGCTTCAGGCGGCGCGCCTGCTGATCCAGGTCGCCGCAGGCGCGCAGGGTCGACTGCAGGTTCTCCACGCCTTGCTGGTTCAGCGTGTTGATCTCGGTGATGTCCATGTTCAGCGACTCGATCACCGCGGTCTGCTCTTCGGTGGCGGTGGCCACCGACTGGTTCATGCCGTCGATCTCGCCGATGCGCTGGGTCACTTCGCCGAGGCGCTCGCCGGCGCGGTCGGCGATGGAGACGCTGGACTCACTCTGCCGCTGGCTTTCGGTCATGGTCTGCACCGAAGCGCCGGCACCGACCTGCAGCTGCTCGATCATCTGCTGGATTTCCTGCGCCGAGCTCTGGGTGCGATGCGCCAGGTTGCGCACCTCGTCGGCGACCACGGCAAAGCCGCGTCCCGCCTCCCCGGCCCGCGCCGCCTCGATGGCGGCGTTCAGCGCGAGCAGGTTGGTCTGCTCGGAAATGCCCTTGATCACCTCGAGAATCTGACCGATGTCCACGGTCTTGGCATTGAGCGCCTCGATCTGCCCGCAGGACGCGCTGATCTTCGCCGACAGCTCGCGCATCGCGGCGATGTTCTGCTCCACCACCTGGCGACCGTCTTCGGCCTGATGTCGCGCGCCACTGGCGTGCTGCGAGGCATCTGCCGCGTTGCGGGCGATCTCCTGGGCGGCGGCGCCAAGTTCGTTGATCGCCGCCGCCACGCTGTTGGTGCGACTGGCCTGCTCGTCGGAGTTGGCCATCGATGCGTTCGAAGCGCCGAGCACGCGTTGCGCCACTTCGTTGACCTGCAGCGTGGCCGAGGACACCTCGCGGATCGATTCATGGATACGCTCGACGAAGCGGTTGAAGGCGGTTGCCAGCTGACCGAACTCATCCCTGGACTGCACGGCGAGGCGCCGGGTCAGGTCACCCTCGCCCTCGGCGATGTTGGCCATGGCGCGGCCCATGTCGGTGAGCGGACGCATCAGTACACGAATCAGCATGCCCAGCAGCAGCAGGATGAACGCCACGGCGGCAACCGTGGCGACCAGCGCGGTGGTTCGGAAACTGGCGAGGCTGGCGTAGGCCGCGTCCTTGTCCAGCGAGATGCCGACGTACCAGGTCACCGAAGGCAGGCCCTGGACCCGGCTGAAGCTGAGGATACGGGTCTGGCCGTCGAGATCGACTTCGGCATAGTTGGCGTCGAGCGACGGCGCATGACCGGGGAAGAGTTCACCCAGCGACTTCATCACCTTGGAGCTGTCCGGATGCACCAGGATCTTGCCGTCACCACTGGCCAGGAAGGCATAGCCCATGCCGTTGAAGTCCAGCGCGTTGATGATCTGCACCAGCACCTTGAGGCTGAGGTCACCACCAACCACGCCGAGCGCCTGACCGCCGGCCTGCGCCGGGGTTGCCGCGGTGATGATCAGCTCGTTGGTGGCAGCGTCCTGGTAGGGCTCGGTCAGCGTGGTGCGGCCGGCGGCCACGGCATCCTGGTACCAGGGACGCTGGCGCGGGTCGTAGCCGGCGGGCAGTTCGAAGCGCGGATGCACGATGAACTCGCCATCGGCGCGGCCCAGGTAGCTGAAAGCGAAAGTCGAGCTCAGCGCGGGCTGCTTGACCAGCGCCTCCACCTGCTCGCTGGCGCTGTCACGGGCGACCGTCTGCGCCAGGCTTTCCAGCAGGACCAGCCGGCCGGACAGCCAGTTCTGGATGTTGTGCGCGGTCACCTCACCCATCTCGTCGAGGTAGCTCTCGAGATTGGCGCGAATGGCGTTGCGCTGCAGGTAGTCGTTGTAGAGGGTGAAAAGCGCGAAGGTCGCGATCACCACCAGGGAGGCGGCCAGCAGGATCTTGTGGCTGAATTTGAGGCTGTTGGTCATGGCAGCGAGTCCGGAACGGTTCGGGCAGGCGAGCATCCTTGTCCCGTGCGCCTCCCTGGCTGTCACCCTGAATTGTCGGCCTCGTCCAGCGGAACTTTACGGTCAGATGACGACGATCAAGCGGGGGATCGTCTTTCCGACCAGTGGCCTGCGTGGCGCTCCAGCAGAGCGCCACGCGCGGCCTTGACGCGGTATCAGCGACCGGCCAGCGCCGGCATCACCCGCGGACGCAACATCTCGCCAAGCACCGCCAGCGCACCGATCGCTCCGGCGATCCAGTACCAGCGCTGCAACGGGTCGAAGCCCAGCCAGCCAAGGGCATGCAAGAAGACCATGAGGATCAGCACCGGACAGACATAGCGCACCATGAACAGCCACAGCGCGTAGCCCAGCGGCGGCAGATTCAGCTCGTCGCGCATGATCTCGCTGCGCAGCGCGTAGCCGGCCAGCAGCACGGTAAAGATCCCGCCCAGCGGCATCATCCAGCGCGAGGTCAGGTAATCCAGCCAGTCGAAGAAGTTCTTGCCCATCGGCGTCCAGCCCGACATCAGGTTGAACGAGAGCATCGCCAGCAGGCTGATCACCAGCAGCACCACGCCGGAACCCATTGCCGCCTTGATCCGCGAGATGCCGTGCTTCTCGTTGAGGTAGGCGACGGTGGCCTCGATCATGGAGATCGCCGAGGTCAGCGCGGCGATCGACACCATGGCGAAGAACAGGACGCCGAAGGCGGTGCCGAACGGCATCTGCTGGAAGGCCAGTGGCAGGCTCATGAAGATCAGGCCTGGGCCGGCAGTCGGGTCCATGCCGTTGGCGAAGATGATCGGGAAGATCGCCAGGCCCGCCAGCAGCGCGACGCAGGTGTCGGCGATGGCGACCATGAAGGTGGTACGGGCGATGGACTGGTCATCCGGGATGTACGAGCCGTAGGTGAGGATCGCACCGGAAGCCAGGCTGAGGGTGAAGAACGCGTGGCCAAGCGCGGCCAGCAGCGCTTCGCCGGTGATCTTCGAGGTATCGAAGCTGAACAGGAAGGCGAAGCCCTGATCGAAGCCGCCGCTGGTGACCGCGTAACCCACGAGGATCAGCAGCAGCACGGCCAGCCCCGGCATCATCCAGCGCACCGCGTTCTCGATGCCCTTCTGCACGCCCTTGGCGACGATCCACAGGGTCAGCAGCGCTACCAGCAGGCTCCAGCCGCCGAGTTCCCACGGGTTGGCGTTATGCGCCTCGAATACGCCGCCCAATGCCTCGACGCTGGTCGCCGCCAGGGAGCCGTCGAGCATCTTCACCGTGTAGGCGAAGGCCCAGCCGGCGACCACGACATAGAAGCAGAGGATCAGGAAGCCGGCGGTCATGGCCATGCCGCCCACCGCCTTCCACAGCGGATTGCCGTTGTTCTCGCGGACCACCCGGCCGATCGCGTCGATCGGGCTGCCACGGCCGCGGCGACCGATGGCGATCTCGCACATCATCACAGGTACGCCGATGGCGAGGATGCACAGCAGGTACATCAGTACGAAGGCACCACCGCCGAACTCGCCGGTGATGTAGGGGAATTTCCAGATGTTGCCCAGGCCCACGGCGGAGCCGGTTGCCGCGAGGATGAAACCCCAGCGCGACAGCCAGAGGTTCTTCGGTTTTTCACGAGTCATACGTCACCTGTTTGTTGTTATCTGTGACGGGATCGGGACCGTCGCGCAGGGCGCGGCGGCGTGCAAGGCGGATTCAGTCGTTCATTGAGCGTCGGGCTGCACCTCCGGCGCGGCCTGCTGGAAGGCCGGAAGCGTCTCGCAGCGTGCAACGATCTCGAGAATGCGTGGATACGCCGCGAGGTCACAGGCAAAACGGCGCGCATTGTATACCTGCGGCACCAGGCATGCCTCCAGATAACCTGGACGATCGTTCAGGGAAAGCCTGCCATCGAAACATTCCAGGCCCGCTTCCACGGCGGCGAGCCCCTGACCGACCCAGTGCTGATACCACGCGTTCTTGGCCTCGTCGTCGACACCCAGTTCGGCGGAGAGGTACTGCAACACACGCAGGTTGTTCAGCGGATGGATCTCGCAGGCGATGTGCATGGCCAGGGCGCGCACCTGGGCGCGGCGAACCGGATCGTCCGGCAGCAGCGCCGGCACCGGGAACACCTCGTCGAGGTATTCCAGAATCGCCAGCGATTGGCTGATGCGTGCCCCACCGTTGGCTTCGTCAACTAGCAACGGCACCAGCTGCTGCGGGTTGAGGGCGCGGTAATCGGCCGCACGCTGCTGGCCGCCATCCTTGACCAGATGCACCGGCACCTGCCGGTAGGCCAGCCCCTTGAGGTTCAGCGCGATGCGCACCCGGTAGGCGGCACTGGAGCGCCAGTAACCGTAGAGCGTCAGCTCAGTGCTCATAGCGCTCGACCTGCTGATCGATAGCACCAAAGATGCTCTGCCCGGCGGCGTCGAACATCTCGATGCGCACCCGATCGCCGAACTTGAGGAATGGCGTCTTCGCCTCGCCGTGCT
The DNA here is from genome assembly GCF_002929225.1 of Stutzerimonas kunmingensis. Taxonomy (GTDB): domain Bacteria; phylum Pseudomonadota; class Gammaproteobacteria; order Pseudomonadales; family Pseudomonadaceae; genus Stutzerimonas. The sequence continues at coordinate 216,196 of NZ_PISM01000018.1, forward strand.
CGACCACCTCGAGCATGCGCTTCTCGGCCAGGCAGGACGAGCCGGCGCTGCGGTCGTAGTTCGACACGGTACCCGAGCCGATGATGGTGCCGGCGCCCAGCGGACGGGTGCGCGCGGCATGGGCAACCAGCGTCGGGAAGTTGAAGGTCATGTCGGTGCCGGCATCCGGCTGGCCGAACAGCTCGCCGTTGATGTGCGAAACCAAAGGCCGATGCACCTTGCCGTCGCGCCAGGTTTCGCCCAGCTCGTCCGGGGTCACCGCCACCGGCGAGAAGCTCGACGAAGGCTTGCTCTGGTAGAAGCCGAAGCCCTTGGCCAGCTCGCCGGGGATCAGGTTGCGCAGCGAGACGTCGTTGACCAGCATCAGCAGCTGGATGTGCGACGCCGCCTCGGCCGGTGTCGCGCCCATCGGCACGTCGCTGGTGATCACCGCCAGCTCGCCTTCCAGATCGATGCCCCAGGCCTCGTCGGCCAGCCGGATCGGCGATTGCGGCGGGATAAAGGCATCGGCGCCGCCCTGGTACATCAGCGGATCGTGCCAGAAGGATTCCGGCATCTCGGCGCCGCGCGCCTTGCGCACCAGCTCGACGTGGTTGACGTAGGCGCTGCCATCGGCCCAGTGATAGGCGCGCGGCAGCGGGCTGTGGCAGGCGGCCTGGTCGAAGGCGAAGGCGCCCTCCTCCAGCCCGTCGTTGAGGCGCTGGTAGACCGCTTCCAGCTTAGGCTTGCAGTAGTTCCAGTCATCCAGCGCGGCCTGCAGCGTGGCGGCGATCTGCGGCACTTTCACCGCCTGGGCGAGATCACGGGAGACCACGACGAGCACGCCGTCGCGGCCCTGGTTGAGGGTTGCGAGTTTCATCAGGATTCCTTGCCCGGCGCACGCCAGGAGTTGACGTATTCGGGGACATCGACGGCTGCGGCGGCCTCGCCGACTTCCAGCGCGCGGCGGGTGTCGATCATCACCGCCACCTCGTCGGCAAAGGTCGCCGGGTCGGTGCTGGCCTTCTTCAGCGCCTTCGGGTGCGGCCCGTGGGGGAAGCCGCAGGGGTGGAAGGTCACCATGCCCTGCTCGATGTTGTCGCGGCTGAAGAAGTTGCCGCGGTGGTAGAACAGCACTTCGTCGTAGTCGTCGTTGTTGTGGAAGAACGGCACCTTCAGCGCGCCCGGATCGGACTCCACCGGCCGCGGGGTAAAGGTGCAAACCACGAAACCGTTGGCGACGAAGGTGGTGTGCGCCGACGGCGGCAGGTGGTAGCGATGGCTCATCAGCGGGCGGATGTCGCGCCAGTTGAGCCGTACCACGGTGTTGTCACCGTGCCAGCCGACCACGTCCAGCGGGTTGTACGGGTAGGTCACGGTGGTGATCTGGTCTCGTCGCTTGATGCGGATCTGCCAGGGGTTCTCGTCCTGCTGCGCACGAAAGGCGTCGTCCAGGCGCGGATGGTCCAGCACCGCGGCGTCGAAGATCGCGTGCGGGCCGACCAAGCCTTTTTCCGGCAGCTGGTAGGCGCCGTCGGTGTTCTCGATCAACAGCATGAACACCGGCTGCGTCGCCTCGATGCGCCAGGCGGTGCCGCGTGGGATCATCAGGTAGTCGCCGTCGCGAAACTCCAGGTGGCCGAAGTCGCAGTAGAAATGCCCGGCGCCCTCGTGGATGAACAGCAGTTCGTCACCGTCACCATTGCGCACCAGATGACGCATGGCACCGTTGGTCTTCCACAGGCGCAACTTGACGTCGGCGTTGTGCAGCGCCAGCGGCGCCTGCAGCGGGCAGTCACCTTCGCTGGGGATGTGGTTGAAGTTGAAGGCGTGCGGGCGCAGCGGGCCTTCCCAGTCGATCCAGCCGGTCGGCGGATGCTTGTGATGCAGGTGCGAAGCCGGGCCGAAGAAGCCTTCGCGGCCCATTTCACGCTCGTAGGTGCCCTGCGGGAAATCGCAGTGCGCCTGACGCGAACTCTCACCCTCGCGGATGGGGAAACTGATCCATTTGCGGCTCATGTGCCTCTCCTCGTGATACCGCGTGATCTGAATGGCGGCGCAGTGGGTGCCGGTGCGTAGGGTGGATGTCGCGTAGGGTGGAAGACTGCGAAGCATCTTCCACGCGTCTGAACCGGATCGGACCCATGCGGGCCCGTTGTTCCCGCTATACGCGTGGATGTGCTTCGCGACATCCACCCTACCCACACCCACCCTGGTCCTGGCTCTCGACTTACTCGTCCGCCTTGATCACGCCGCGGCGCACCTGGTCTTCCTCGATGGATTCGAACAGCGCCTTGAAGTTGCCTTCGCCGAAGCCCTGGTTGCCCTTGCGCTGGATGATCTCGAAGAAGATCGGGCCGATCACCGTGTTGGTGAAGATCTGCAGGAGGATGCCGTCGTCCCCCGGCGCGCCGTCGATCAGCAGGTTCAGCTCGCGCAGCTGGTCGAGCGGCTCGCCGTGGCCGGCGACGCGGGTGTCGACCTTCTCGTAGTAGGTGTCCGGCGTGGTCATGAAGTCCACACCATTGGCCCGCAGGCGGCGCACGGTCTCGTAGATATCGTCGGTGGACAGTGCGATGTGCTGGATGCCCTCGCCGTGGTATTCGCGGATGAATTCCTCGATCTGCGACTTGTCGTCGGCCGACTCGTTGATCGGGATGCGGATCTTGCCGCAGGGGGCGGTCATGGCGCGGGAGAACAGACCGGTCAGCTTGCCTTCGATGTCGAAGTAGCGAATCTCGCGGAAGTTGGCGATGCGCTCGTAGAAACCGGACCAGACATCCATCTGCCCGCGCTTGACGTTGTGGGTCAGGTGATCGATGCACATCAGGCCGACAGCGTTGTCGTTCGGCGTACGGCCTTCGATGTACTCGAAGTCGACGTCGTAGATGCTCTTGTCGCCGTAGCGGTCGACGAGATACAGCAGCGAGCCGCCGATGCCTTCGACGCAGGGGATGTTCAGCTCGCCGAAGTTGGCGTGGCTGCCGACCAGCTTGGCGCCCTGGGATTCGACGTAGGCGGCGGCCTGGGCGGCATTCTTCACCCGGAAGGCCATGGCGCAGGCGCTCGGGCCATGCTTCTCGCCGAACTCGCGCACATGCCCGGTGGGGCTGCCGTTGAGCACGATGTTGATGTCGTGCTGCTGGAACAGCCAGACCTCCTTGGAGCGGTGCTTGGCGGTTTCGGTAAAGCCCATCTGGGTGAACAGCGTGCGCAGCTGCTCGATGCCTTCGGCATTCGGCGCGGTGAATTCGACGAACTCGAAGCCGTCGGTGCCGATGGGATTGTGCTGTTCGATCTTGTTCACGGCGTTCATATCGCCTCCTGATTATTGTTGTGAGGACTGCCGCTGCACGGCTTGGCTGGCCCCATCACACCCCAGGCCAGGGCGGCGAACAATGCTGTTTACGGGCACGGAAAGCGGCTGGCGCCAGCCCTGCTGTCAGGTTTTCCTTACAGCGCCTTTTTTGCTGAAAAGCCTGGCCCGGCGGCTTGCCAGGCGTAACGAAAAGCTGACAGCCTGGTGCGACAAGCTGCCGCACATGTCATTCGGCGCATGGGATCGCGCATAAAAAAGGTGGGCTGAAGCCCACCCCATGAAGGCCTGCGTCGGCCTGCTATGGGATGGACCTGAGCCCACCAAAACGGCTTCCTGAGAAGCCCGCAGCATTCTTGTAAGGTGGGCTTCAGCCCACCTGCGCGTACTACACGGACGACCGTGATCGCGCTAGATCAAACCCATGAGGTTGAGGAACACCAGCACGATGGCCACCGGAGTGCCGTAGCGCAGCAGGTTCCACCAGGCTAGGAACAGGCCATTGCTACGGATGCCGATCGCTTCGCTGACCACCTGTTTTTGCAACACCCAGCCGGTGAACAGCACCGTGCCCAGCCCGCCCAACGGCATCAGCCAGTTGGTGGTCAGGTAGTCCAGGGTGTCGAAGAAGGTCTTGCCGAACAGCTGATAGTCCGCCCAGTGATTGAAGGAGAACACGCTGCCCAGGCTCAGCAGCCAGAGCACCAGGCCACTGCCCAGCACGGCCTTGGTCCGGCTGATACGGAAGCGCTCGGTGAGCCAGGCGATGCTCGGCTCGGAGAGCGAGATGGCCGAGGTCAGCGCGGCGATCACCAGCATGATGAAGAACAGCCCACCGACGATTTGCCCCAGCGGCATCTGGCCAAAGGCGATCGGCAACGTGACGAAGATCAGTCCCGGCCCTGCCCCCGGCTCCAGGCCGTTGGCGAACACCAGCGGGAAGATCGCCAAGCCGGCCAGCAGCGCCACCGCGGTATCGGCCAGCGCCACCAGAATCGAGGTCTTGGCGATGGAGGTGCCTTCCGGCAGATAGGAGCCGTAGACCATCATCGCGCCGCAGCCCAGGCTCAGGGTGAAGAAGGCATGGCCGAGGGCGACCAGCACGCTCTGCGCGGTCAGCTCGGAAAAGTCCGGCACGAAAAGGAACTGCAGGGCCTGGGCGAATTCACCTTCGATGGCGGCGTAGACCACCAGCACCAGCATCAGCACGAATAGCCCGGGCATCAGAAAGCGCAGCGAACGCTCCAGCCCACCGCGCACGCCGAAGCCGACGATCAGCATGGTCGCCGCCAGCACCAGCGTGGCGCAGACCACCAGGCGCAGCGGGTCCGCCAGCAGCGCGCCGAACAGCTCACCACTGGCCTCCCCGCTGACTCCGGTGAAGGCGCCGCTGAAGGTCGCCGGCACATAGGCCAGCGCCCAGCCAGCGACCACCAGGTAGAAGCTCAGGATCAGAAACCCGGTCAGCCCGCCGAGCCAGCCCACCACGCGCCAGCGCGAACTGGCGCCGGCCTCGCGCGCCAGCCGCGCCACGGCGCCATCAGGATTCGCCCGACCGCGACGGCGGATCATCACCTCGGTCATCAGCAGCGGAATGCCGATCAGGAGAATGCAGGCGAGGTAGACCAGAACGAAGGCGCCGCCGCCGTTCTGCCCGGTCACGTAGGGGAATTTCCAGATATTGCCCAGGCCCACAGCGGAGCCGGTGGCGGCGAGGAAGAACACCCAGCGGGAGGACCACAGGCCTCGGCTGGCGTTGTCCTGGCTGCGTGCGCGCGCGCCGGCGAAGGTGCCGGCCGCGAGGCTGGTTTTATCAGTCATTGCGGATTCCTGCTTGTTGTTTTTGTCAGGGATGGTGCGAACGAACGGAGCGGGCACGGCGCTGGCGATCAGAACCGGCCGCCCCGCTCAGTGAAGGCCGGCACGCCCAGGCGACCGGCCGTCAGGACTCATGAAGCCTGGCGCTTGAGTGCCTCGGCCTGCGGTACGCCGCCGGCGTGCAAGCGCTCCAGCGCCAGGCGATCGGCGATTACCGAGGTCGGCTCACCGCTGGCAGCGGATCGGGTGAATATCTCGCGCAGGGTGTCGCCGATGGCGTTCACATGAGCGTCGCTCTGCGCGGCGCTGCCGCCGGTGCGCTGGTAGTAGACGTCGATGATGCCGCCGGCATTGATCGCGTAGTCCGGCGCGTAGAGCTGGTTGCGCCGCTGCAGTTCGGCGCCGATCGCGGCAGTGGCCAGCTGGTTGTTGGCCGCGCCGGCGATGACCGGGGCACGCAGTACTTCCAGCGTCTGCTCGTTGAGGATGCCGCCCATGGCGCAGGGCGCGAAGACGTCTACGTCGAGGCCGTAGATGTCCTGCGGGCGCACCACGTTGGCACCCACTTCTTCCATCGCCTGCTTGACGTTGGCATCAAAGATGTCCGCCACCCAGAGTTCGGCGCCTGCCGCTTTCAGGTGCCGCGCCAGCCCCAGACCGACATGGCCCACGCCCTGGATCGCCACCTTCAACCCGGTCAGATCGTCGCGACCAAGGCGCTGGTGCACCGCTTCCCTGAGGCCGACGAACACGCCATAGGCGGTGGATGGCGACGGGTCGCCGCTGGCGATGCTGCCATCCAGCGTGGTGCGTGGCGTGGCGCCGACCACATGACGGGTGCGCTGGGCGAAGGCCTGCATCTCGGCATCGCCGGTGCCGGAGTCGGCGGCGGTGATGTAGCGCCCGCCGAGGCTGTCGACGAAATCACCCATCGCATGCAGCAGCGCCTGGCTCTTGCCGGTATGCGGGTCGCCGATGATCACCGCCTTGCCGCCGCCGAGCTTGAGTCCGGCCAGCGAGGATTTCAGGGTCATCCCGCGCGACAACCGCAGCACATCGCGCAGGGCGTCGTCGTCATTGGCGTAGGGAAACATCCGGCAGCCACCCAGCGCCGGGCCGAGGCGCGTGTCGTGGATGGCGATGATGGCTTTCAGACCCGACGCCTGGTCATGACAGAAGACCACCTGTTCGTGGCGATCGAAGTCGGGGTGAGCGAAGACGGACATTTGGGTTACCTCGTTCTTGTTGGTCTGATGCTCTGCAGCCAGCAGAGCCTTGTTGTCTGGTACGGAGCTGCTCGTCAGAGCGGAATTGCCCCGTGAAACCGGGAGCGAACCCGTTACGCCTCAACCGGGTTCCTGCGCGGTCAAGACCGCTCCCACAACACCCCTGCAGTGCCAACCCGTGGGAGCGGCCTCCACCGCGAACGGCGCCATCGTGCTAGGCCGCCGGCTGGAACAGCCGCACGCTCTGTACCTCGTCGCCCTTGGCCAGCTGCTCGCGGAGCAACTTCTCCTGCTGGCGGGCCTTGGCGATGGAGCGTTCCTTCACCGGGCCGTAGCCGCGGATCTGTTCCGGTAGCGCGGCGATGGCCACGGCAGTGCGGTAGTTGGTCGGCTTGAGCTGGGCCAGCAGCTCGTCCACGGTCTTCTCGTACTCCGTGATCAGCTGGCGCTCGACGCGGCGGTCGTGGCCATAGCCGAACGGATCGAGCGGCGTGCCGCGCAGGAAGCGGAACTTGGCCAGCACGCCGAACACATTGAGCACCCATGGTCCCAGCTCGCGCTTGCGCGGCTCGCCAGTGACGGGGTCACGCTTGGCCAGCCAGGCCGGGGCGAGGTGGAACTGCAGCCGGTAGTCGCCCTCGAACTGCGCCTCGAGCTGCTGGCGGAATTCCGGCTCGCTGTAGAGGCGCGCCACCTCGTACTCATCCTTGTAGGCCAGGAGCTTGAAGTAGTAGCGCGCGACGGCCTTGGACAGCGCCAGATCGTCCGCGCTATCGGCGTCGCGCACGCGCTCGACCAACTGGCGATAGCGGCGCGCCAGCCCGGCGTTCTGGTAGCGGGTGAGGAAATCCACGCGCCACTCGACGATCTCTTCCAGGGTTTTACAGATCGGCTCCGCTATTTCAGCCGGACGTGCCAGCTGCTCCACCGTTTCGCGTTCGAGCACGGCACGACGGCCCCAGCGGAAGGCCTGCAGATTCAGCTTGGCGGCAACGCCATTGAGCTCGATAGCCTTCTCGATGGCCTCGGCGCTGATCGGCAGCAGCCCCTGCTGATAGGCGAAGCCGAGCAGGAACAGGTTGGTGGCGATGCTATCGCCGAGCAGTCGCGTGGCCAGGCGGGTGGCGTCGACGAAGTGGGTCTTGTCGGCACCGACCGCCGCGCTGATGGCCTGCCGCATGGCCGCGCCGGGCACCTGGGCATCGGGGTTGCGGGTGAACTCGGCGGTGGCCGATTCGTGGCTGTTCACCACGGCGTTGCTGATCTGCTCGTTGAGGCGGGTCAGTGACTCGTCGCCCGCCGCGACAATCAGGTCGCAGCCGAGCAGCAGATCGGCCTCACCGGCGGCGATGCGCACGGCGTAGATGTCGCTCTGCTTCGCGGCGATGCGCACGTGGGTGGTCACCGGGCCGAACTTCTGCGCCAGGCCGGCCTGGTCGAGCACCGTGCAGCCCTTGCCTTCCAGGTGCGCGGCCATGCCGAGCAGCGCGCCGAGGGTAGTCACACCGCTGCCGCCGACACCCGGAATCAGCACGTTCCATGGGCGATCCAGCGACGGATGCTGCGGCTCGGGCAGCGTCGCCGCATCAATGCCACCGGCGACCGCTTCCGGCTTGCGCAAACCGCCGCCATGCACGGTGACAAAGCTCGGGCAGAAGCCCTCGACGCAGGAGAAGTCCTTGTTGCAGGCGTTCTGATCGATCTCGCGCTTGCGCCCCAGCTCGGTTTCCAGAGGCATCACGGCTAGGCAGTTGGACTTCTCGCCGCAGTCGCCACAGCCTTCACACACCGCGGGATTTATGAACGCGCGCTTGGCCGGGTCTGCCAGCTTGCCGCGCTTGCGCCGACGACGCTTCTCGGTGGCACACGTCTGGTCATAGATGATCACCGAGACGCCCTTGAACTCGCGCAGCTCGCGCTGCACCGCATCCAGTTCGCGGCGGTGGTGGAAGCTGGTGATTGGCGCGAAGCTGTCGCGGGTCGGGTACTTGTCCGGCTCATCGCTGACCAGGGCGATGCGTTTGACGCCTTCGTGGAAGATCTGCCGGCTGAGCTGGTCGACGCGCAGCTCGCCGTCGATGGGCTGGCCGCCCGTCATGGCCACGGCATCGTTGTAGAGAATCTTGTAGGTCACGTTCACGCCGGCCGCGACGGCCGCACGCACGGCCAGACTACCGGAGTGGAAGTAGGTGCCGTCGCCGAGGTTCTGGAACATGTGCGGGGTGTCGGTGAACGGCGCCTGGCCGATCCAGTTGACGCCCTCGCCGCCCATCTGGGTAAAGGTCTCGGTGCGCCGGTCCATCCACTGCACCATGTAGTGACAGCCGATGCCGGCCGAGGCGCGACTGCCCTCCGGCACCTTGGTCGAACTGTTGTGCGGGCAACCGGAGCAGTAGTGCGGGGTGCGCACGGTGTCGTAGCTGCGCGCGGCCAGAGCCTTTTCCTTGGCGGCAAGGAAGGCCAACCGCGCCTGGATGCTGTCGCTGGTGTAGATCGGCGCGAGGCGCTTGGCGATCACCCGCGCGATCATCGCCGGGGTCAGCTCGGAGAGATTCGGCAGCAGCGAATTGCCGTGCTCGTCGAATTCGCCGACCACCCGCGGACGCTTGCTGACCGGCCAGTTGTAGAGTTGCCCGGTGAGCTGGTCCTCGATGATGCTGCGCTTTTCCTCGACCACCAGAATCTCGTCCAGCCCCTGGGCGAACTCGTGCACCGAGACCGGCTCCAGCGGCCAGCTCATGCCGACCTTGAGCACGCGCAGGCCGACCGAGGCGCACAGCGCTTCGTCCAGGCCAAGGTCGTCCAGCGCCTGGCGCACGTCGAGATAGGACTTGCCGGTGGTAATGATGCCCATGCGCGGATTCGGCGAATCGAGCATCACCCGGTTCAGGTTGTTGGCACGGGCGAAGGCGCGTGCGGCGTAGATCTTGTACAGGTTGAGGCGCTTTTCCTGAGCCAGCGGCGGGTCCGGCCAGCGAATGTGCACGCCGTCCTCGGGCAGCTCGAAGTCTTCCGGGATGCGCGTCTGCATGCGTAGCGGATCGACTTCCACCACGGCGGAGGAGTCGACGTTCTCGGCGATGGTCTTCAGCGCTACCCAGCAGCCGGAGTAGCGCGACAGTTCCCAGCCGATGATGCCGTAATCGAGGATTTCCTGGACGTTGGCGGGGTTCAGCACCGGAATCGAGGCGGCGATGAAGGCATGCTCGCTCTGGTGCGGCAGCGTCGAGGACTTGCAGCCATGGTCGTCACCCGCCAGCAGCAGCACGCCGCCGTTGGGTGCAACACCTGCCGCATTGCCGTGCTTGAACACGTCGCCGGCGCGGTCGACGCCCGGGCCCTTGCCGTACCACATGGCGAACACGCCGTCGTACTTGGCGCCGGGGAACAGGTTGGTCTGCTGGCTGCCCCACACCGCGGTGGCGGCCAACTCTTCGTTGACGCCCGGCTGGAAGTGGATGGCGTGTTGCTTGAGGTACTCGCGGGCTTCCCAGAGGCTCTTGTCCAGCCCGCCCAATGGCGAGCCGCGATAGCCGGAGATGAAGCCACCGGTATTCAAACCACGGGCCTGATCACGCTGATGCTGCAGCATCGGCAAGCGGGTCAGCGCCTGGGTGCCGGTGAGGTAAAGATGACCGGTTGCAAGCCGGTACTTGTCGTCCAGACGGATCTCGGCCAGAGACATGGGGCGCTCCTAATTTGTTGTTATCGGAGTCAGGGTGGCGTTGTTCGCTACCCGCCTGACGCAGTCATGGAGAAACCGCACGGTTGTTTCTCCACGCCGGCAATCGGCAGGGGATCACCCCACCGTCGCGTGTCGATTAACAGTCTGGCCGTGACGAAGAGAGATTTTCTTTCTACTTTTGCGGTAGAACATTGCTTCTGTGCATGACCCATTCGCCAACAACAAGAAAACAGGCACGACCATGCAGACTTCGCCCCTAAGCAGCATCGATCGCAAGATCCTCCTGCTTCTGCAACACAACGCCGACCTCTCCGCAGCGGAAATCGCCGAGAAGGTCGAACTGTCGCAATCGCCCTGCTGGCGACGTATCCACCGCATGCAGGAGGAAGGGCTGATCGAGCGCAAGGTCGCCCTGCTCAACCCGAAGAAGCTCGGGCTGAACATGACGGTGTTCGTCAACATCAAGCTCTCGGCCCACGGACGCAGCAACCTCGACGAGTTCGAGCGGGCGGTGGTGGGTTACCCCGAAGTGCTGGAGTGCCACACCATGGCTGGCGAGTCGGATTACCTGCTCAAGGTGGTGGCGCGCGATATCGACAGCTACGAACGCTTCCTGCGCGACCAGCTTTTGCAACGCCCCCACGTGCAGGAGGCGCACTCGCATATCGCCATGAGCGAGGTGAAGCGGACCACGGAGTTGCCGCTGGATTGAGGCTTCAGACCGGGTTCGCAGCGGGCGGTGGATAAGGCGGAGCCGTTATCCACCCGACGGGCGAAGCAGCCGCCATGAGGGAATGAAAGCGTAGGGTGGAAAACGGCCAGAGCCTTTTCCACGCGTCCACCAAGATCGCCTCCGACACCGTCCCAAGCATCCGCATGCGTCGGGCCGGGCTACGGTGGATAAGGCTTCGCCGTTATCCACCCTACGCACCGACGCACCGCTTGGACTCCTATTCCTCCGGAATCCCTTCCAGCCGCGCACCCCGACCGATCCCCCGCTCGGCGAACCAGCCCTGATCCATCTCCAGGGCATAACGCGCGGGCCGCTTCGAGCAGCGAATTTCCAGGTTCAACGGCTGCAGATCGATCACATCGACCATTGCCCCATCCTCATCGAAGAACGCCGCCGACAACGGCAGCGGCGTGTCCTTCATCCACAGGCAGTGCCGGCGCACTTCGTCGAAACGAAACAGCATGCCGCTGTCGCGGGCCAGCTCGCTGCGCCCCATCAGCCCGCGTTCGCGCCGGGCGACGGTCTGCGCGTATTCGGCGTGCAGCTCATGTCCATCCAGGCGCAGCCGCAACGGCTCGTCCGCCTCAACGGCGCCCATAAGAACCAGCAGTGACAGCAAAAGCGCAACACGCATCGACCAACCTCCTGAAGCGGAGCGCAGCGGGAACAGCCGGCCGCCGCTGCACTCATAAGCGAAGTGCCGCACCTGCGCGGCGACATAACGACAACAAGGGGGAACCCCATCGTGCTCAACAGAATAACCGCCGCCAGCGTCTATCTGGTGCAACGCTTCCTCCCCTCGCCCTTCGTCTTCGCCATCCTGCTCACGCTGATCGTGCTGATTGCGGCCATGCTCAGCACCGGCCAGGGCCTGCCGGCGATGGCACAGCACTGGGGCAACGGCTTCTGGAATCTGCTGGCCTTCACCATGCAGATGTCGCTGATCCTGGTCACCGGCCATGCCCTGGCACGGGCGCCGGCGATCAATCGTCTGCTCGACCGCATGGCGCGTATCCCGCAGTCACCGGGTCAGGCCATCATCCTTGTAACGCTGGTGGCGCTAGCCGGTTCCTGGATCAACTGGGGCTTCGGCCTGGTGATCGGCGCGGTGTTCGCCCGCGCGCTGGCGCGCCAGGTGCGCGGCGTCGACTACCCGTTGCTGGTGGCCTCGGCTTATTCCGGCTTCCTGATCTGGCACGGCGGCTTTTCCGGCTCGATTCCGCTATCGCTGGCCAGCGGCGGCGCCGATCTGCAGAAGATGACCGGCGGCGCGCTGACCGAGGCCATCGGCGTCGGCCAAACGCTGTTCGCTTCCTACAACCTGTTCATCATCGCCGTGCTGGTGGTGGGCCTGCCGCTGCTGAACTGGGCCATGCAGCCGAAGACACCGAAAGTGGTCGACCCGGCGCTGCTGGAGGAACCCCAGCCGAGCGACATCCCGCGCGAGACCGGCACCCAGCGCCTGGACGACAGCCGCGTCCTCGGCCTGATCATGGTCGCGCTGGCGGTGCTGTTCTTCTACCGGCACTTCAGCGAGAACGGCCTGGCGCTGAGCCTGAACATCGTGATCTCGATCTTCCTCTTCGCCGGCCTGCTGATGCATGGCACACCGGAGCGCTACATGCGCGCCATCGAGGAGAGCATTCGCGGCATCGCTGGCATCGTCGTGCAGTTCCCCTTCTACGCCGGGATCATGGGCATGATGGTCGGTGCCAACGCTGCTGGCGTATCGCTCGGGCGCCAGGTCACCGATACCTTCATCGCCTGGTCGTCGGCCGAGAGCTTCCCGGTACTGGCCTTTCTCAGCGCCGGGCTGGTCAACGTCTTCGTGCCCTCCGGCGGCGGCCAGTGGGCGGTGCAGGGTCCGATCATGCTCCCGGCCGGCGCGGCGCTGGGCGTGGCGCCGGAAGTGACGGCCATGGCGATCGCCTGGGGCGATGCCTGGACCAACATGGTCCAGCCGTTCTGGGCCCTGCCGCTGCTGGGCATCGCCGGGCTAGGTGCCCGCGACATCATGGGCTACTGCCTGCTCTGCCTGGTGTTCTCCGGCGTGGTGATCGCCGGCGGGCTCTATTTCCTGACCTGAGACACAGGGTCATCCCGGACGGTCTTGCTGTCCGGAATGCTGGACCGCACTGTCCAGCCCTCCAGACACAAAAGCCGTCCACCATTCTGGACATACTCGACAAACCCTATCGAAATCAGCGAGTTGCGTATCTGGCACGGAACTCGCTAAATCACTGTGCGGCACTGTCCGCAGCCGAAACAAGAAAAACAATGCGCCTGCCGTGCAGCAGCGAGTCCCCGAATGCCCTCGGCAGCGTTCGGTCGTGCCGCACGGGGCCAGGAGATCGTCCCCGATGAGCGTCGTCATCGCCCTTGCTGCATTGGCCCTGCTGATGCTCGCCGCCTACCGCGGCTACAGCGTCATCCTCTTCGCCCCCATCGCCGCCATGGGCGCGGTACTGCTGACCGACCCGTCCGCCGTGGCGCCGGCCTTCACCGGCATCTTCATGGAGAAGATGGTCGGCTTCATCAAACTCTATTTCCCGGTGTTCCTGCTCGGTGCGGTGTTCGGCAAGCTGATCGAGATGTCCGGTTTCTCGCGCTCCATCGTCGCCGCTGCGATCCGCCTGCTCGGCACCAGCCAGGCGATGCTGGTGATCGTGCTGGTCTGCGCGCTGCTGACCTACGGCGGCGTCTCGCTGTTCGTCGTGGTGTTCGCGGTGTACCCGTTCGCCGCCGAGATGTTCCGCCAGAGCAACATGCCCAAGCGGCTGATCCCGGCGACCATCGCCCTCGGCGCGTTCACCTTCACCATGACCGCCATTCCCGGCACACCGCAGATCCAGAACATCATCCCCACCACCTTCTTCAACACCACCACCTGGGCCGCACCCTGGCTGGGCCTGATCGGCACGATATTCGTGTTCGGCCTGGGCATGCTCTATCTCAAGTGGCAGCTCGGCAAGGCCATCGCCGCCGGAGAAGGCTACGGCACCAACCTGCGCAACGAGCCGGAAACGCCGGCCGACATCGCCCTGCCCAACCCCTGGTTGGCGCTGTCGCCGCTGATTCTGGTGCTGGTCGCCAACCTCTTGTTCACCCGCTGGATTCCCGAGTTCTACGGCACCAGCCACAGCCTGCAGCTGCCGGGCATGAGCGCCCCGCTGGTCACCGAGGTCGGCAAGCTCACCGCCATCTGGGCGGTGGAGGCCGCGCTGCTGCTGGGCATCGCCCTGGTACTGGCGACCAGCTTCGGCACCCTGCGCGGCAAGCTCGCCGAGGGCAGCCGCACGGCGGTCGGCGGTTCGCTGCTGGCGGCGATGAACACCGCGTCGGAATTCGGCTTCGGCGCGGTGATCGCCTCGCTGCCAGGCTTCATCGTGGTCGCCGATGCGCTCTCGGCGATCCCCAATCCACTGCTCAACGAAGCCATCACCGTCAACCTGCTGGCCGGCATCACCGGGTCGGCTTCCGGCGGCATGAGTATCGCCCTGGCCGCCATGGCCGACAGCTTCGTCGCCGCCGCCAACGCCGCGCAGATCCCGCTGGAAGTACTGCACCGGGTCGCCTCGATGGCCTCCGGCGGCCTCGACACGCTGCCGCACAACGGCGCGGTGATCACCCTGCTGGCGGTCACCGGGCTGACCCACCGCGAATCCTACAAGGACATCTTCGCCATTACCCTGATCGCCACGACCGCGGCCTTCTTCGTGATCGGCGTGTACTACGCTACCGGCATCGTCTGATCGCGGCGCTTCGCCGATTTCGGCGAGCATCACGACATCTGCGATTGCCTTCCGACAACAAGAAAAACGAGGCGCCGCCCAGTGCGGTCGCCACCAAGCGGGAGAAACCATGAACCTCACAGGCAAGACCGCACTGGTCACCGGCTCCACCAGCGGCATCGGGCTGGGCATTGCGCTGAAGCTGGCCGAGGCCGGTGCCGATCTGATCCTCAACGGTTTCGGCGATGCTTCGGCAGCGCTGGCCGAAGTCGGCCGGCACGGCCGCAAGGTCGGGCACCACGGCGCGGACGTGGCCGACCCGGCACAGATCGCCGAGCTGTTCGCCTATGCCGAGCGCGACTTCGGTGGCGTCGACATCCTGGTCAACAACGCCGGTATCCAGCATGTGGCGCCGGTGGAGGAATTTCCGGTGGAACGCTGGGACGCCATCATCGCCATCAACCTGTCCTCGGCGTTTCACAGCACACGCCTGGCCCTGCCCGGCATGCGCCAGCGTGGCTGGGGGCGGATCATCAATATCGCCTCGGTGCACGGGCTGGTGGGGTCCGAGCAGAAGGCCGCCTACGTCGCCGCCAAGCACGGGCTGGTCGGGCTGACCAAGGTCGTCGCGCTGGAAACCGCCACCACGCCGATCACCTGCAATGCCATCTGCCCCGGCTGGGTGCTGACCCCCTTGGTGCAGCAGCAGATCGACGAGCGCGCGCGGGAGAACGGTGACGAGCAACGCGCCCGCCACGACCTGCTGGCCGAGAAGCAACCTTCGCTGGATTTCGTCACCCCGGCGCAGCTGGGCGCCCTGGCGCTGTTTCTCTGCAGCGAGGCCGGCGATCAGGTACGCGGCGCGGCATGGAACATGGATGGTGGCTGGGTGGCGCAATGATCGGGTTTACTG
Source organism: Stutzerimonas kunmingensis (assembly GCF_002929225.1). Classification (GTDB taxonomy): domain Bacteria; phylum Pseudomonadota; class Gammaproteobacteria; order Pseudomonadales; family Pseudomonadaceae; genus Stutzerimonas. Next base: position 231,597 of record NZ_PISM01000018.1, read on the forward strand.
ACCTGCGGCAACGCGACCGGGCATAACCGGCGCGCCTGCTTGGCAAGTGGCCGCGGGCTGAGGCTAGATAGCCATCACCTCCCCAGCGAAACCGCCCGCATGACCAGCATTTCCAGCGACACGCCGCTCAACGGCAAAGCCCCGGTGCACCTGGCGCTGCGCCGGGTCGCCATCGACACCTACCGCGAGAATGTCGCCTACCTGCACCGCGACTGCGCCGCCTGCCGCGCCGAAGGCTTCCAGGCGCTGGCCAAGGTGGAGATACGCGTCAACGGCCGGCGCATCCTCGCCAGCCTCAACCTGGTGGACGACCCGAGCATCGTCGGCTGCGACGAGCTGGGCCTGTCCGAAGATGCCTTCGCCCAGCTCGGCGCCGAAGCCGGTGTACCAGCGGCGATCGCCCAGGCCGAGCCGGCCGCATCGATCCCGGCGCTGCACCGCAAGATCGCCGGCGAGCGCCTGAACCGGGATGACTTCCTGGCGATCATGCGCGACATCGCCGAGCACCGTTACTCGAAGATCGAGCTGACCGCCTTCGTGGTCGCCTGCAACCAGGGCGAACTGGATCGCGAGGAGGTGTTCTTTCTCACCGACGCGATGATCCGCGTCGGCCGCCGGCTCGACTGGCGCGAGCACCCGGTGGTGGACAAGCACTGCATCGGCGGCATACCGGGCAACCGCACCTCGATGCTGGTGGTGCCGATCGTCGCCGCCCACGGCATGCTCTGCCCGAAAACCAGCTCGCGGGCCATCACCTCGCCGGCCGGCACCGCCGACACCATGGAAGTGCTGGCCAACGTCGAACTGCCATTCGAGCGCCTCTGCGAAATGGTCCGCGAGGAACGCGGCTGCCTGGCCTGGGGCGGCACCAGCGAGCTATCGCCTGCTGACGACGTGCTGATCGCCGTCGAGCGCCCGCTGTCGATCGACTCCCCCGGGCAGATGGTCGCTTCGATCCTGTCGAAGAAGATCGCCGCCGGCTCCACCCACCTGCTGCTGGACATCCCCATTGGCCCGACCGCCAAGGTGCGTTCGATGGCCGAGGCGCAGCGCCTGCGCAAGCTGTTCGAGTTCGTCGCCACGCGCCTGGGCCTGACCCTGGACGTGGTCATCACCGACGGTCGTCAGCCGATCGGCAATGGCATCGGCCCGGTACTGGAGGCGCGCGACGTGATGCAGGTGCTGCAGAACGACCCGGCGGCGCCGATCGACCTGCGTCAGAAGGCCCTGCGCCTGGCCGGACGCATGCTCGAGTTCGATCCCGATGTGCGCGGCGGCGACGGTTATGCCATCGCCCGGGACATCCTCGACTCCGGGCGGGCGCTGAAGAAGATGCGCTCGATCATCGCCGCCCAGGGCGGCAAGCCGTTCGATCACAACCATCCGCCGCTGGCACGGCTCAGCTTCGATGTGCTGGCCGACTGCGACGCGGTGGTCACCGGCATCGACAACCTGCAGCTGGCACGCATTGCCCGGCTGGCCGGCGCACCCAAGGTGCAGGGCGCCGGCGTGGACATCCTGCGCAAGCTCGGCGAACCGGTGCGGGCCGGCGACTGTCTGTATCGCGTTTACGCGGACTTTCCCGCCGACCTCGCCTTCGCCCGCCAGGCCACCGAACGCGCCAGCGGCGTCAGCCTCGGCAACCCCGAGCAGGTCCCAACCGTATTCGTGGAGTTCTGATGCAAAGCCAGCTGCTGTATTTCGATGACGAGCGCGCCGCCGCCCTGCGCTTGGCCGAGACCTCTGGCCTGCCCGCGGCGCAGGTCGAACGTCACCGCTTCCCCGATGACGAGCTGCGCCTGCGCCTGCCGCTGGCCGCGGGCGAAGCGATCGCCGAACAGCTGGTGCTCTACCGCGGCCTCGACCACCCCAACGAAAAGCTGGTCGAGCTGCTGCTGGTGGCCGGCGAAGCGCGCCGCCTGGGCGCCAAGCGGCTGATCCTGGTCACGCCCTATCTGGCCTACATGCGCCAGGACATCGCCTTCAACCCGGGCGAGGTGGTCAGCCAGCGCGTGATTGGCCAACTGCTGGCCGGCCAGTTCGACGCACTGATCACCGTCGACCCGCACCTGCACCGCGTCGCCACCCTGCAGGAGGCGGTGCCGCTGGCCGATGCTGTCACCCTCTGCGCGGCCCCGGCGCTGGCGCGACTGATCGCCGAGCGGCATCCCGATGCGCTGCTGATCGGCCCGGATGCCGAGGCGCTGCAATGGATCGAGGCGGCCGCCGCCGAGCATGGTTTCGAACATGGCGTGTGCAACAAGCTGCGCCATGGCGACCATCAAGTGGAGATCGCCCTGCCGGACCTCCAATTCGCCGGGCGCCACGTGGTGCTACTCGATGACGTCGCCAGCTCCGGGCGCACCCTTGCCGAGGCCGCGCAGAAACTGCTGGCCGCTGGCGCCACCTCGGTGGACGTGGCCGTGACCCACGCGCTGTTCGCCGGTGATGCGCTGCAGGTGATCCGCGCGGCCGGTGTCGGGCACGTCTGGAGCACCGACTGCATCGCCCATGAAAGCAATGCGGTGAGCATGGCCCCGCAACTGGGTGAGGCGCTCAGGCCGCTGCTGCGCTGAGGCGATAGGCAACGCGCAGCGGAGCCCAACCGCCTCGTGGACAAGGCGGTGCCGTTGTCCACCCTACGAGGATCCTGCACCGGCGAACCGTCTACGCTCCAACGCTACGACTGCCGTAGGGTGGAAAAAGCGCAGCTTTTCCACCGGAACCCGGCGACCACCTCGGTGGGGCAGATCAGCCGCGTGGACAAGGCTGTGCCGTTGTCCACCCTATCCCTCATCCACGCTCGGCTCATCAAGCGCCACCTGCGCTGAATCGCCGTAGCGCTTCTGGCAGCGCTCGCAGAAGAACGCCCGGCGCCGGCTGCGCCCCAGCTCTTTCACCTTCACCAGCGCAATCCGGCAGCGCACGCAGGTGTTCTTGCCGTGTGCCAGCCAGTTGGCCTTGAGCACGCCGGCCCGCTTCCACTCGAGAAACTGAAAGCTGTAGGTGCGTGCCTCGCGCACCAGCTCGCGTAGCTTGGCCGGCGGCAGTTCGCCGATCAGCGACAACGGGTGCACGCGGATGCGATAGAGCACCTCGTTCTTGATGATGTTGCCGGAGCCGGCGAACAGCGTCTGGTCCAGTAGCGCATCGCAGGCCAGTAGCCGCGGGTGCTCGCGCAAGCGTTTGAGCGTGACGCGCGGACTCCAGGTCTCGCTCATCACATCCATGCTCCAGTCGTAGGCCGCATCCAGCGGCCCCTCGATCAACTGCACCGAACAGGCATAGAAATTCAGCTCGCCGTCGGCGAAGCCGAGGCTCAGGCGCGGCGTGGAGTCCTTGCGCTCGTTGATGCGGTAGCTGCCGAACAGCAGCAGGTGGATGCGGACGGAGACGTCGTCCAGCTCGATCAGGAAATGCTTGCCCCAGCTATGGAAGCCACGCACCCCCTGACCGGCCAGCCGGGCCATGTCGATCTTGGCGCTGCCCTCGGCACGTTCGATGGTGCGCCCGGCGAATACCGCGACTTCTTCACGCAGGATGACGATGGAAGGACCTTCGGGCATGGCTGCACCAGGGGCTGGGCTGTCCATGTATGGACTGGAGCCCAACACAAAGGTGCCCAGCCCCCGCATGATCAGGCCGACAGATAGCCCCATATCCAAATGGTGCCGCCAAAGATGCCCCCCAGGTAGCCCAGAATCAGCACCATGTAACCCATCACATCGCGCAGCTTCAGCTTGGAAATGGCCAGGACCGGCAGAATCCAGAACGGCTGGATCATGTTCGTCCATTGGTCCCCCACCTGAACGCCCAGTGCCGTTGCCGCGAATGATGCGTTCAGTTCGCGCGCTGCCTCGATTACTACAGGCCCTTGCACTGCCCACTGCCCACCGCCCGATGGCGCGAGAATATTGATCAGACCACCGCTGACGAACGACCAGATTGGCAAGGTCTCGGCTGTGGATATACGCACGAACAATTCCGCAAACGAAACGACCAGCCCGGACCCCACGAGGATACCCATGATGCCGGCGTAAAACGGATATTGGATGATGATTCCGGAAACGATCTTGACTCCCTCGCCCAGCGCGGCGAGGTAGCGGGCAGGAGACGCGAATAACAGGATTCCGAGAAACAGGAAAATAAAATTGACCGTGTTCAGGTCCAGCGAACCGCCTTCGATAAAGTGCAAACCAACGTAGACCAACCCGAGCAGGCCGATGACGACACCGACTACCTTGCTGTGATTCATTCGGTCGGCCAGGGTCATGTCTTGCCTGCCATCCAGGCTCGGCTCGAACGGTACGGCAACAGTGGCCGGATCAATCTCGACGATATCCTTCGCGTTCTTCGGGTGCAGCCAGGCGTTGAACAGTGGCAGGGTCAGCACCACCAGCGCGGTGGCGATCAGCAGTGGCGCGCTGAATATGGTTTCCGACAAGGGCACCAGCCCCATCTGACCCTGAAGGAAATGCCCTTCCGTAGCGATGAGCAAGGGCACACTGCCGGACAATCCGATGCCGTAAACCGAGAAGCCGGAAAACGCTGCCGCGATGACCAGCGGGTAGTGCAGGCCCCGCACCTTGAGCGCTTCCTCGTCCATATGCAAGTGAACATCCCCCACGACCTCGATCCGGCCGATGCCGCCGCGCTTATCGCCAAGGAAAAGGCCTACTCGCAGGAGCTGCAACGCAACGGCACGTGGCGTCATCTGTGGCGCATGGTTGGCCAATACGCCAACTACAGCGTGTTCGATGTGGCCAGTAACGACGAGCTGCACCAGAAGCTCAGCGCTTTGCCGCTGTATCCCTACATGACGCTGGAGGTCACCCCGTTGGCTCAGCATCCGTCTGCACTGGCCCCAAACTGAGGTGGTCCATGCCCTACCTGATCGAAACTTTCGACAAACCTGGCCACCAACAGCTACGGCGCGAGACGCGCGATGAGCACCTGCGCTTTCTCGAGGCGAACAAGGCCTTGCTGCTCGCCTGCGGCGCCAAGCTCGCTGATGACGGCAGCGACTTGGGCGGCGGCCTGTATGTGGTCGACCTCGAAACACGCGACGAAGCCGAGCGCTTCATTGCAGACGATCCGTTCAGCCGCGTCGAGCTCTTCGAGCGAGTCACCATCACCCACTGGCGCAAGGCCTATCTCGCGGGCCGGTGCTTTCTCTGATTCACGACCGCCTGGGAGCAGTGCATGCGTAACCGACGCTGGAAGCATCGTCCGGAGGGTTCGAACTGGGGCGACTATGGCGAAGACGATCAGCTCGGCAGGCTGAACCTGATCACCGCGGAGAAAGTGCTGCAGGGCATCGCCGAAGTGCGCGACGGCAAGACCTTCTGCCTCAGCCTGCCGCTGGACCATCCGGGCGGCTGTGCCCTCAATCCCAATCGCCATCCACCTGTGCTTCGACCCACGTTGCGCCAAGGCGGCGTCAACTTCAATTTCCGCATGGGCAACCTGCAGCCAGGGCGGCCAGACGTCGTGTGCGACGACCTGGCGATACTGCATCTGCAGTACTCCACCCAGTGGGACAGCCTGGCGCATGTGGGCGCGCTATTCGACGTGGATGGCAACGGCGTGCCCAGGCCCGTCTATTACAACGGCTACGCCGCCGATGAGCATATCCACGGCCCGCAGCACCCGGACGATGCCGGCGTGCAGGCGCGCATGCGCTCGGAAAGCACGTCGCAGGCTGGCGCGCTGGGCATCGAGCGGATGGCTGAAACCGGCGTGCAGGGCCGCGCCGCACTGATCGACCTGCATGCCCACCTGGGGCCGGCACGGACACTGGTGGGTTATGACTCCTTGATGCGCGTACTTGAAGCCGACCGGGTCGAAATCGAACGCGGCGATATCGTCTGCCTCCATACCGGCTTTGCCGACGCGGTCCTCGCCATGGGCCGCCAGCCCGACGCAAAGACCCTTACCGAGCGCTGTGCGGTGCTCGACGGACGTGACGGAAAGCTGCTGCAGTGGATAACCGACAGCGAACTGGCGGCAATCGCGGCGGACAACTATGCGGTCGAGGCTTATCCGGCCGCAGGCGGCGACGCCTGTTGCGCCGCCTTGCCGCTGCACCAGCATTGCCTGTTCAAGCTCGGCGTTCACCTGGGTGAGCTCTGGCACCTCGGCCCGCTGGCGGCATATCTGCGTCGCCAGGCCCGCTACCGTTTCTTCCTCACCGCCCCGCCGCTTCGGCTGCCGGGCGCCGTTGGCTCACCCCTGACGCCTGTGGCGACTGTCTAATCCCTGCGAGATCGTTATGAGCCTACCTAGAGTCCTGATCACCGGTGGTGCCGCCGGCATTGGTGCCGCCACCGCCGAGCGCTGCCGCGAAGAGGGTTACGACCCCATTATCATCGACCGTGAAGGCAGCGGTATTCGCGCCGACCTGTCCGATCCGGAGGCCACGGCCGAGGCGCTACGCGAAGCCTTGGCGCGCGGCCCGATCACCCGCCTGGTGAACAATGTCGGCATGGTCTGCCCGGCGACCGCCGAAGCGCAGACGCTCGCCGAACTCGATCGGGTAATGGCGCTCAATCTGCGCTGCGCCATGCAGTGCATGCAGGCGCTGCTCCCCGGCATGAAGGCAGCCGGCTTCGGTCGCATCGTCAACATGGCCTCCCGGGCCGCCCTGGGCAAGGAGCTGCGCACCGCCTATGCAGCAAGCAAGGCAGCACTGGTCGGCATGACCCGCGTCTGGGCGCTGGAACTGGGCGCACACGGCATCACCGCCAACGCAGTCGGCCCCGGACCGATCCGCACGGAGCTGTTCGACCGGGCCAATCCCCCCGGCTCACCGCGCACGCAACAGATCATCGACTCGGTGCCGGTCAAGCGCGTTGGAACCGCCGGCGACGTCGCCCATGCCGTCGCCTACCTGCTCGACGAACGCAGCGGCTTCGTAACCGGCCAAACGCTCTACGTTTGTGGAGGCATGACGGTGGGCGTGGTGGATCTCTGAGCCTGCCCGCAGCCGGTGCTAGCCCCTCAAAACGCCGCCATGTTCAATCAAGCGCGCGCTGACGGCGACGAGCCACCATGGTCATGACTGCCGGCATTACCAATCCAGTTGCAGCGTACTCTCGAATTCGCGCGGCGCTCCGCTCAGCGGATCGCTGAAGCGCAAGCCACGCGCCAGCAGCTTCAGTGGCCGCGCGTAGTCGTCGGCCTCACGCTCGCTGCGCTCGAGCAGCTCGGGATAGAACGGGTCATTGCAGATACCGGCGCCGAGCGTGGCCATGTGCAGGCGCAGCTGGTGCTTTTTGCCGCTGATGGGGGAGAGCCCGTAGCGCCAGAGGTCGCCGCGCCGTTCGAGCACCTCAATCAGCGTTTCGCTGTTCGGCTCGCCCTCGCCCTCACGCATCAGGAAGAAGGGGTCGCCCGGCACCATGCACAGGCGTCGGCGCAGGGGAAATTCAAGATGCGGCAGCGCCGGGCAGATTGCCTCGTAGCGCTTGCTGATCTCCCGCTCGCGGAACAGCGCCTGGTAGGCACCACGGCTCTCCCGGTTGGCCGAGAACAGCACCAGACCGGCGGTGAGCCGATCGATACGATGAATCGGCACCAGATCGGCGTTACCCAGCCGTTTGCTGAGCCGCGCCAGCAGGGTTTCGTTGACGTATTCGCCGGCCGGCATCACCGAGAGAAAGTGCGGTTTGTCGGCTACCACCAGATGCTCGTCGACATGCAGGATGCGTTCTTCGAACGGCACCGGGGTCTCATTCGGCACTTCGCGAAAGTAATGAATGCGCATGCCGACCCGATAGGTCTGCGCGGCATCGATCGGCTGCATCTGCGCATCAAGCACGCGGCCGCGGGCGATGCGATCGAGCCAGGTAGCGCGACTGATCGCAGGGAAGTGCGCGCACAGGCAGTCGAGCACCGTAGGCCAATCGCCTGGCGGCAGATGCAGGGTGCTGGGGCGGGAACTGGAAGCGGACATGAATGCAGCTACACGGTAGCGACGAGGGAGGTGGATGATACCTGCTCTGTCAGTAGCTGCCTCCCGTTGCGGGAGAGCGGTGGCAAGTGGCTGCTGAGCGCAGCGCCGCCAGGGGGCAGGCGATGCGCTCAGCGAAGACGCCAGGCGAGAGGAACGCGCAGGCTCAGTCTTCCTTGTCCTTGGTCACTTCGCCGGTACGGCCATCGATCTTGAACTCGTACTTCTTGCCGTCCTGCTTCATGCCCTCGCCTTCCCAGCCATCATCATCGGCCTCGATGCCGTGCAGTTCGGTGTAGCCGGCGGCCTTGGCCTTCTCTACGGCCTGTTCGAGGCTGATCCAGTCGGCGCCGGGCTTGTCGGCGGCGAAGGCAGCACCAGAACCGAGGATGGCAACGGCGAGTGCGGCGGTCAGTGTCTTGTTGTACATCTCGTTATTCCTTCTGCGAACGGGATCAGATCGGGCCATACGGTTGGCCCTTGCCTGAATTACGAGCGCGGCGGCGGCCGCTAAGTTCAACCACCGCGCCGCCAGCCGCCGGACGTTCCCTGGCCCGATGTCGATTTCGCCCGGCGCCAATCGACTCTGTCACAGGACCATTGCCGCGCGGCGGTGGCTCCGCGCCCGCTTCCAATCCGCGCCCCCGGAGGTCTACATGGCAACGCACAAGGTCGTATCCGATCAGGACTGGCTGGCCGCCCACAGCGCCCATCTGCAGGAAGAGAAACAGCTCACCCGCCAGCGCGATGCGCTCAGCGAAAAGCGTCGGCAACTGCCCTGGCGACGCCTTGCGCAGGACTATCGCTTTCACGATGCCAGCGGCGCGGTTCGCCTGAGCGAGCTGTTCGAAGGGCGCAGCCAGCTGGTGATCAAGCACTTCATGTTCGGCCCGGACTGGACCGAGGGTTGCGTCGGCTGTTCGTTCGAGGCCGATCATATCGGCGGTGCGCTACTGCACCTGCTGCAGCATGACGTCAGCTTCGCCGCCATTTCCCGCGCGCCGTTCGAGCGGCTGGATGCGTTCCGCCAGCGCATGGGCTGGCAGTTCCGCTGGCTGTCGTCGGCCGGCAGCACGTTCAACCGCGACTTCCACGTGTCCTTCGATGCCGAGGACATCGTCGAGGGCAAGGTCTTCTACAACTACGCCTGGCAACCCTTCGTCTGCGAGGAGCTGTCGGGCTTCAGTGTTTTTTACCGCGACCCGCAGGACGACATCTTCCACACCTTCTCGGCCTATGGTCGCGGCGCGGAAGAACTGCTCGGCACCTATGTACTGCTGGACATGACGCCCAACGGTCGCAACGAAACGGGCCCGCGGCACAACCTCACCGACTGGGTACGCCTGCACGACCGTTACGACAGCGATGATCGCGTTGCCCCGAGCGGACGCTCAGAGCCCGCCGGCTGCTGCCACGAGCAGGCGCGACGCTGAGGCTACTGCCGTCGAATGAAGACGATCTGCGGGTCCATTTCGCCGTTGCTGAAGCGGAACTCCACCGCATCGCCCACGGCCAGCCCGCCGAGCTGTGCGGCGTCCGCCTTGAACGGCATCACCATCGCCGGCCACTTCAATTCCGGCACCGGCCCGTGGGCGATGGTGACGCTGCCCTGCCGGGCATCGATGGCGCGGATCACGCCTTCGGCCTGGTAAGCGGGCTCGGCCTCCAGGCTGTTGCCAGCGGCCACATCATCGACCGGTGGCGGTGTGGTGGAGGGCTTCAGCAGATCCTCGGCAGAGGCCTGGCCACTCAGCCCGAGGGTCGCAAGCAGTACGAGAAACACGGTTTTCATGACGACTCACCCCGATCGATCGGTCGTGCTGACCTGCAGCAAGCGTAGTCCCCATGGCGCGGTTCGCCCTCGCCCGAACGGTGCATTCGCAGCCGCCTGGCGACGTTCAGTTTCGTTTAAGCAAGCCCCCGTAACCTGTGAATCGTCGAAACCAACCACAGGAATCAAAACCATGAAAACACTGACTACGCTGTTCACCGCTGCCACCCTCGCCCTCGGTGCCAACCTGGCTATGGCCAAGGACATCGGTCCCGACGAAGCATTGAAGCTGCGCGATGCCGGCACCATCCAGTCGTTCGAGAAGCTCAACGAAGCGGCACTGGCCAAGCACCCCGGCGCTACCGTCGAGGAGACCGAGCTGGAAGAAGAGTACGGCCGCTACGTCTATCAGCTTGAACTGCGCGACGACAAAGGTGTGCAATGGGACGTCGAGCTCGACGCCAAGACCGGCGAAGTGCTGAAGGACCATCAGGACGACTGAGGCCATCCATGCGTGCCCCCCTTTTCGTAACCGTTCCACTGACCCTGCTGCTCGCTGCCACTCCGGCGGCGAGCCGCGACCTGGACCAGGATGAGGCCCTGCGGCTGCGCCGCGAGGGTCTGATCATGCCGCTGGAAGCTCTGCTCCAGCGCGCCATGGAGCGCTATCCGGGGGCCAGCCTGCTGGAAGCGGAGCTGGAGGAGGAAGATGGCATCTACGTTTACGAGATCGAATTGCTCACCACCGACGGCGTTGCCCGCGAGCTCGAACTGGATGCCCGCGACGGGCGCCTGCTCAAGGATGAAGAAGACTGATGCGCCTGCTACTGGTCGAAGACAACGTTCCGCTGGCCGATGAACTGGTCGCCAGCCTCAGCCGCAACGGTTATGCCATCGACTGGCTGGCCGATGGCCGCGACGCCGGATACCAGGGCGCCAGCGAGCCCTATGACCTGATCATTCTCGACCTCGGCTTGCCTGGCAAACCGGGGCTGGAGGTGCTGCGCGACTGGCGTGCCGGCGGCCTCACCACACCGGTGCTGATCCTTACCGCGCGCGGCTCCTGGGCCGAGCGCATCGACGGTCTCAAGGCCGGCGCCGACGACTACCTGACCAAGCCCTTTCATCCCGAAGAACTGCTGCTGCGCATCCAGGCGCTGCTGCGCCGTGCCCACGGCCTGGCCAACCAGCCCATGTTGCAGGCCGGCGGCCTGGAGCTGGACGAGTCGCGCCAGTGCTGCCGCAAGGACGGCCAGGACATCGAACTCACCGCCGGTGAATTCCGCCTGCTGCGCTATTTCATGCTGCATCCGGGGCAGCTGCTGTCGAAAACCCAGCTGACCGAACACCTGTACGACGGTGAAACCGAGCGCGATTCAAACGTCATCGAGGTGCATATCAACCGGCTGCGCGGCAAGCTCGGCCGCGAGCTGATCGAAACGCGCCGCGGCCAGGGCTATCGCTTCGGCGGCCAGCCGTGAAGTCCATCCAGCGCAGCCTCAGCCTGGCGCTGATCGCCACCCTGCTACTGGTCGCGCTGGTGCTGGTGCAGACCAGCCTGTGGCTCTTCGAGTCAGGCCTCAGGCGCAGTCTGGAAACCGATCTGCGCGAGGAAACCGAGGGCCTGCTGATTGCCCTCGTGAAGGGGCCGAACGGCGATCAGCTGGACGTGCAGCGCCTCAACCCGCGCTATCAACGGCCGTTCTCCGGCCACTATTTCAAGATCGAACTGCCCGAGCGCACCTGGCGCTCCCGCTCGCTGTGGGACGCCTCGCCAGAATGGCCGGAACGCGCCGGCCTGGCGGACGAACTGCTCGACGGCCCGCAGGAACAGCGACTGCTGGGTTATCGCGCCGAGTACCGCCGCGACGGCCAGCCGATCATCATCAGCGTGGCGCAGGACTACACGCCGGTCCTCGAAAGTTTTGCCCGCGTGCGGCTGAGCGGCCTCGGCCTGGTCGGTTTCGCCCTGTTCGCCCTGCTGCTGTTGCAGCGCTACGCCATGGGGCTGGCACTGCGCCCACTGGAGCGCGCGCGGCAGCAGATCGCCCAGCTGCAGCAGGGCCAGCGCCAGCAGCTGGACCAGCAGGCGCCCGTCGAGCTGCAACCGCTGGTCGAGCAGATCAACCACCTGCTCAGCCACACCGAGGACACCTTGCAGCGCTCGCGACACGCCCTGGGCAACCTCGGTCACGCGCTGAAGACGCCACTGGCAGTGCTCGGCAGCCTGGTGCAACGCGAAGAACTCACCGCCCACCCCGAACTGCAGGCCAGCCTGCAGGAGCAGCTGGAGCAGATCCAGCAACGGGTCAGCCGCGAACTGGGCCGGGCGCGGCTATCGGTGGACGTGCTGCCCGGTGCGCATTTCGACTGCGACGCGGAACTGCCGGCACTGCTCGATACGCTGGCGATGATCCACCGCAGCGGCCTCGACCTGCGCTGGCAGGCGCCCGCCGGCTGCCGCCTGCCGCGTGATCGCGAGGACATGCTCGAGCTGCTGGGCAATCTGCTGGATAACGCCTGCAAGTGGGCCCGTAGCCGCGTCGAGCTGAGCATCGAGCGCAACGGCGATGGCTTCGTCCTGCTGGTGGACGACGACGGACCGGGGATTCCGGCGGCACAGCGCGAGCAGGTCATCAACCGTGGCGTACGGCTGGACGAGTCGGCGGAAGGTCACGGTCTGGGGCTGGGAATCGTCAGCGATATCCTGACGGCCTGGCGTGGCGAGTGGAGTCTTGAAGAAAGCCCGCTGGGCGGTTTGCGGGTGCGCATCGCACTGCCGGCGACGCGCTGAGCATCATTGCGGACGAGCCAGTTCGTTACGCATGTCTTCGAGTATGGTTTCGACCAGCAGGGTGTTCTGCACCTGGTGCCCGGCCATGATGCGCGTGGCGTGGGTGCCATTGATCGGGTAGCCGACATGCACCAGCAGGCGACCGTCCGCTTGCGGCTCGACGCGCGTGCGGTACTGCGAGGTGAAGGTTTCGGCCAGGTAGCGGGAAAGAGTCTTCATGAAGCATCTCTAGCAATGAGCCTGAGACAAAGACCCTGTTCGTCGCTCGGAGATTCATGCCGTCCATCGGGAATCCACTGATCTTCATAGAACTGTAACGCTCATCACCCCTTCCGATTGCCGCTGCCATAGGCCAGCCAGGCCAGAAACAGCATCACAACGAACGCCATGCAGGACATCACCAACGCATTGATCATCAGGCTCATGTCAGGGTCTCCTCATCCACCGGATCGAGTTGAAACATACCCCGAATATATGTAGCGTTGCGCGACACGTCGACCTGCTCGACATAGGCATGTAAATCTTTGGAACAGGTGCAGAGGCGATGAAACGCAAGCAATCGATCAGTCAGATTCGCTGGGACCTGGCGCTGCGCTACCGGCTGATCGAGACCATCGCCTGGTGGGAAGGCCGCCTGACCACGGGCCACCTGATGCAGAGTTTCGGCATCAGCCGCCAGCAGGCATCGAAAGACATCAACACCTACCTGAACGAACATGCGCCCAAAAACCTGACATATGACCGCCATCTGAAGGGCTACAAGCCGACCAAAGGCTTCCAGCCGCTGTTCATCGACGGCAGCGCCAGCGCCTATCTGCATTTGCTCGACCAGAACCGTGTCCGCGCCCCGCATATCGAGGGCCTGGCGCTGGCCTACGCGCATACCGAAGTGCTGCAGGTGCCGGACCGCAGTATCCGACCCGAGGTGCTGCGGCCGATCCTGCAGGCCTGTCGCGAGGGGCTGCGGCTGGAGAGCGAGTATGTCTCGCTGGCCAATCCCGAGGTGGAAATCCGTGTGATGGCGCCGCACACGCTGGTGTTCACCGGCATGCGCTGGCATGTGCGCGCCTACTGCGAGAAGAACCGCGAATACCGCGATTTCGTGCTCAGCCGCTTCCGTGGCGAGCCGGACCTGATGGACACCAGTGAACACACCCGCGAACAGGACGAGGCATGGAACACGCCGGTGACCGTGCTGATCGAGCCGGACGCGCGATTGAGCCCTGCGCAGAAGGCGATCATCGAGGTGGACTTCGGCATGGTCGAGGGCCAACTGCCGGTGGAGACCCGTGGCGCACTGGTGCAGTACGTGCTGCAGCGCTTCGGCATCGATCCGAATACCGTTCAGGCCAATGCGGCGGCGCAGCAGCTGCAGGTGGGGAATCTGCAGGCGTTGAAGGGGTGGTTGTACTCGTGAGGGCTTGTGGGCCCGGTCTTGGCCGCGAAGGGCGTCGGCACGGAATTCAGTATGTGAGCGCCGCGCTTTCCTGGGCCTGGAATCCGGGTTGCGCCTCTCACGGCGCGTCACTTTTTCTTGTCTGGCCAAGAAAAAGTAACCAAAAAGAAGGCCACCCCGGCATCCGGCCCTTCGCTGCGCGAAGGGTACCCTCACTCCATCGCCATTCCAGGGGCACGCTGCGGAGGGCCATCCATGGCCCTGCGCAGCTCTCGCGGCATCCATGCCGCTCAACCCCTTCCACAGCGACTACGTTCGGCCTCCTGACGGGGACTTGGGTCCGAGTCGCCTGTGAGTTTCCGAGAGATAGTAGAGGCGAAAGTCTGTGCCGTTTATCGCGTGCAGAACCAATGATGGTCCCTACGCCCTGTGTATTGCCACGCGGATCAACCAAGCAGAGTGTAGATGTGGCCAATTACAACGCCCCCCGCCCATTGCCATTTGCACAAGCTTTCAGGCAACACCAAACGCCCCTTTCAGGAGGCCGAATGGAATCCGCCTGGAGGGGAGTGAGCGGCATGGATGCCGCGAGAGGCGTAAAGGGCCATGGATGGCCCTTGTACGCCGGCCCCCGGAACGTGGATGAAATGAGGGAAGTCTCGCGCAGCGAGACCCGGATGCAGGGGCAAGCGTTTTTGCTTACTTTTTTCGCGACTGAAAAAAGTGAGTCGCCCAGCAGGGCGAAACCGGCGCCTCATACCGGCACGAAGAGCGGCAGCCACCTAAAAACTCAAAAACCAACCAGCTTCGCGGTCAAGACTGCTCCCACAAGCCTTACATCCGACGCAACCACCCGTCACACATTCCAAGCCAGCGCTTTGCCGCTGCGTCCGCACACAATGAGCCTGAGCCCATGCGCCTGATCCACACCTCCGACTGGCACCTCGGCCAGACCCTCCACGGCCAGGACCGCGACTACGAACACGCACAATTCCTCGCCTGGCTGCTCGACCAGCTGGTCGCCCACCGCGCCGACGCCCTGCTGATCGCCGGCGACGTGTTCGACACGGTCAATCCGCCACTCAAGGCCCAGGAGCGCCTCTACGACTTCATCGTCCGCGCCCACGAAAAGCTCCCGCAGCTGGACATCGTGATGATCGCCGGCAACCACGATTCGGGCGGGCGCATCGAGCTGCCAGCACCGCTAATGAGGCGCCTCAACGCCCATGCCGTGGGACGCATCAGCTGGGTCGCCGAGGGCCAGCTGGATCACCAGCGTCTGCTCGTACCGCTGCATAACGCCAATGGCAACACCGCCGCCTGGTGTCTCACCCTGCCCTTCCTGCGTCCGGCCGAAGTCACCGGAATGACGCTGGGCGACGACTACATGGCCGGCATCCGTCAGGTCCACGAGCGGCTGATCGCTGCCGCCGAATCCGCACGCCAGCCCGGCCAGGCGCTGGTCGCCATGAGCCACGCACACATGGCCGGCGGCGCGGTGTCGGAGGAGTCCGAGCGCAATATCGTTATCGGCAGCGCCGAAGCGCTGCCGGCCAGTCTGTTCCCCGAGTCCGTCGCCTACGTCGCCCTCGGCCATCTGCACAAGCCGCAGCAGGTCGCCGGGCAGGCGCGCATCCGCTACAGCGGCTCGCCGCTGCCGCTGTCGTTCGCCGAGGTCAACTACCCGCATCAGGTGCTGCTGGTCGAACTCGACGGCGAGCAGCTGGCGCAGGTCGAAAGCCTGCCGGTGCCGCGCGCGGTGGAGATGATCCGCATCGGCCGCGCGCCCCTGGCCGAAATCATTACCGCGCTGGAAGCGCTGCCGCCCACCGGTCTGTTCGACGACAACCTGCCCTGGCTGGAGGTACGCGTGCTGCTCGACGAGCCGCTGCCGGACCTGCGCCAGCGCATCGAAACCGCGATAACCGGCAAGGCCTGCCGACTGGTGCGCATCGCCAGTGAATACGCCGGCAAGCGCGGCGAGACGGAATCGGAAGTGCTGCTCGGCCTCGACCAGATCACCCCGCAGGAGCTGTTCGCCCGCGCCTGGGAAGAACAGTACGGCAACCCGGCGGACGAGCAGGCGCTGGACGATTTCGCCACTTTGCTGCAACGAGTCGAGTTCGCCCATGAGGAGATTGAGCGATGAAAATCCTCGCCATCCGTCTGAAGAACCTGGCCTCCTTGGCCGGCGAACAGATCATCGATTTCACCGCCGAACCCCTGGCCAGCGCTGGCCTGTTCGCCATCACCGGGCCTACAGGTGCGGGCAAGAGCACCATCCTCGACGCCCTGTGCCTGGCGCTATTTGGCAGCACGCCGCGGCTCGACAGCGTTTCGCCGCTGAACAAGGTCCCCGACGTGGAGGCCGAAATCGGCGGCGGCGATGAGCGCAACCTGCTGCGCCGAGGCTGTGGCGCAGGTTACGCCGAGGTGGATTTCGTCGGCGTCGACGGCCACCGCTACCGCGCGCGCTGGGAGGTCAGGCGTGCCAAAGAGAAGATCGACGGCAAACTGCAGGCCAGCAGCCAGAGCCTCACCGATCTCGACAGCGGCACGCTCCTGGCCAGCGGTAAAAAGCGCGAGTTCAAGGAACTGCTGGAAGCGCGCCTGGGGCTGACCCTGGCCCAGTTCACCCGCGCCGTGCTGCTGGCGCAGAGCGAGTTTTCCGCCTTCCTCAAGGCCGACGACAACGAGCGTGGCACCCTGCTGGAAAAGCTCACCGATACCGGCCTCTACAGTCGCCTCGGCCAGGCCTCGTTCGAGGCCGCCAAGCAGGCGAAGGAGAGCCTGACTCGCTTGGAACAGCAGGCCGGCGGCCTGCAACCAATGGAGCCCGAGCAGCGTGAAGTACTGGAGCGCGAACATCAGGCCCAGCTCGAAGAATTGAGAAAGCTGCAACAGCAGCTCAAGGAGCTGGAAGCCCAGCGGCAATGGCTCAGCGAACTGCAGCGCCTGGAAAACGAGCGCGAAGCAGCGCGCCAGCAGCTGCAGGACGCCGAAGACGAGCGCGAGAGCCTGACCGAGGCCCGCCGTATTCTCGACCTGTTCGAACGGCTCGCACCGCAGCGCCACCGCTTTCTGCGCCAGCAGGAACTCGAACCGCTGCTGGGCAAGGCCGCCGACAGCCTCGCTCGCCTGCAGCACGAGGCACAAAGCCTGCAGCAACGTCTCGACACCTTGCAGAGCGAGTGCGAAGCGGCCGGCAACGACCTGCGTGCGGCCGAACAGGCGCGCCAGGACGCCGAGCCGCGGCTCGTCCAGGCGCGCCGTGAAGAAGAACGCCTACAGCATCTGAACGCCGACCTCGCCTCGATCCGCGAAGAAAGCGTCCAGGCCGATGCTGCGGCGAGCACCGGCGAGGCAACGCTCAAGCAGCTCGCCGAGCAGCAACAGCGCGCCGCCGAACAGCTAGCAGCGCTGACGCAGCAACTCGAGACGAGCGCAGCGCTGCAACCGCTCTGTGCAGCCTGGGGCGGTTACCGTCCGCGTCTGCAACAGGCCGTCCAGCTGGCGGCACGGCTGCAGCAAGGTCAAGGCGAACTCCCGGCACTGGAAGCGCAGGCCAAGGCTGCCGAAACCCGGCAAAGCCAGGCGCGCGAGGCGCTGGACAATCTGCAACGCGAGCGCGACAGCGAACTAGGGCTGGCCGAACAGCTGGCCGGTCTGCATCGACAGCTCGACGAATGGCGCCAGGCCGAGCGCGAAACCGAGGCCCTGCGCGAACTCTGGGCGCAGCAGCTCACGCTCACCGCCAGCCAGCGCGAACTGAGCGACGCCCACATCCGCCAGCAGGCCGAGCTGGACAGCCTGGTACCGCAGGGCAAACAGCTTCGCAGTGACCGTGATGCTGCCGAGCAGGCGCTCAAGGTCACCCTCGCCCTGCTCGAACGCCAACGCCTGGCACGCAGCGAGAATGTCGAAGCGCTGCGTGCGGCGCTCGTCCCCGGCGAGCCCTGCCCGGTCTGCGGCAGCGACGAGCATCCCTGGCAGCAGACCGATGCGCTGGTCGCCAGCCTCGACCGACACGACGACAGCGAGGCCGAGCGCGCTCGCCAGTCGCTGCAGGAACAGGACCAGCGTCTGCAGGAACTGCGCGATCGCCATGTTGCGCTCAGCACGCAGTTGCGCCAGACGCAACAACGCCAGGGCGAAGTCGAGGCGCAGCTGCAGGCCCTGGCACCGCGCCTGCTCGCCCTGCCCGCACACTCGCGATTGCTTGAGCAGCCGGAAGCCGAGCGTTCGCAATGGCTGGAAGCGCAGCTGACGACACTCAAAGACCAGATCGCCAACACCAGCCAGCGTCAGCAGCAGTTACTCGCCCTGCAACAGCGCAGCGAAACCCTGCAGCAGGCCTGGCAGGCCGCGCGCGAAGCCTGTGTCGAGACGACCCAGCAACTCGCCCGCCAGCGCGATGCCCTGGCCCACGACAGCCAACAGCTTGATGAGGAACTGCAGGCGTTTGCCGAGCTGTTGCCCGCCGACCAGCTGCAACGCTGGCGCGAAAACCCCGCGCAGACCTTTATGCAGCTGGACGCCAGCATCGCCACGCGGCTGCAACAGCTGCAACAGCAGAGCGAGCTGGCCGAGGAGCTGCGCCAGTGCGAGCAGCGCCGCAGCGACGAGCAGCTGCAGCAGCGCCATCGCCAGGAGAAACAGGCAGGCTGCAGCGTACGACTGAGCGAGCGCGAGAAACTGCTGCTGGCCTGCCAGCAGGCGCTGCGTACCAGCCTTGGCGAACAGACCAGCGCCAGCGCCTGGCAACAGCAGCTGGACGCGACCATCCAGGCTGCGCGGCAAACCCAGGCCGAGATTGATCGGCAGCTCAACGAGAGCAAGATTGGCCTGACGCGGCTGCACAGCGAGCAGCAGAACTGTCGCCAGCGCCAAGCCGAACTGGAACAGGAACGCGACGCGCTGAATGCGGAACTGGCCACCTGGCGCACCAGCCACCCGCAGCTGGACGACACCACCCTCGCCCAGCTGCTGCACATGGATGACCAGCTGATTGCCGAGGCGCGCCAGCGCCTGCAACAGAACGCCGAAACCCTGACCCGCTGTCGCGAGCGTCTGGACGGCTGCCTCAGTCGCCTGAACACGCACAAACTGCAGCAGGCCGAAACGCCGGACATCGAACGGCTGCAGCAGCGCCATGCCGAGCAACTGCAGCAATGCGAGCAGGCCGACCAGCACTGCGCGGAAACCCGCGCCCAGCTGATCGACGACGACAAGCGCCGCAGCCAGAGCCAGGCGTTGCTCGCGCAGATCGACGCCGCACGGGCCGAGCATCAGCGCTGGGGGCGCATCGCCGCCTTGATCGGCTCCAGCGACGGCGGCGCCTTCCGCAAGATCGCCCAGGCCTACAACCTCGACCTGCTGGTGCAGCACGCCAATGTGCAGCTGCGCCAACTGGCCCGGCGCTATCGGCTCAAGCGCGGCGGCAGCCCGCTGGGGTTGTTGGTGATGGATACCGAAATGGGTGACGAGCTGCGCTCGGTGCATTCGCTGTCCGGCGGCGAGACCTTCCTCGTTTCGCTGGCCCTGGCGCTGGGCCTGGCCTCGATGGCCTCGAGCAAGCTCAGGATCGAGTCGCTGTTTATCGACGAAGGCTTCGGCAGCCTCGACCCCGAGTCGCTGCAGATCGCCATGGACGCGCTGGATTCGCTGCAGGCCCAGGGCCGCAAGGTGGCGGTGATCTCCCATGTGGCGGAAATGCACGAGCGCATTCCAGTGCAGATCCAGGTGCGCCGGCAGGGCAATGGGCAGAGTGATCTACAGATTGTCGGGGGGCTTTCATAAAGCTCGGCGCTGTCGCGCAGACATGCCGCCGTCGCTTGGCGACGGTCGGCACGACCTCGGCGGCTTCGAGCCCAATGTAGGCGCCCGCAAGTCAGCGCCGATCGCTGAACATTGCGCACCATCGCGGCTGGATGTTTTTCGAGCAACGCTCGAGCGGCCCTGGGGCGCGGCTTTGCTTGGAAACCACTGTCCTTGCGGCCATTCGTCCGCTTGTGTTTCCCCAGCACCAGCCGTAAGGTTCGCGCGTTTTCTTATCCGCCCAGGTGTGCACGACCGCAAGGTCCGCATTAAACGGGAAGCCGGTGCGCTCGATGAGCAAGGCCGGCGCTGCCCCCGCAACGGTAATCGACCGCGATCCTCAGGGATCGCCGTCCGCTCCACAGCCACTGTGTTCCGACATGGGAAGGTGAGCGTGATGCGTGTCGAAAGCCCGGAGACCGGCCTGACGGATTCGACTGGTGTTGCGGAGGGCAGCACCGTCAAGCGCTGCTGCCCGTCATCCCCCGCGCTTGTTCCTGCCCTCCTCAAAAGTCTGCGATCTTTTGAGGAATTCCAAGAATGAAACTGTCCCGACTTGCCCTGGCCGTGGCGCTGCTGCCTGGCGTGCAGGTGTTTGCTGCTGAGCAGGAGCTGCCAAGCATGCTCATTACCTCCGCCCGCCAGGCTGAACCCCGCGCCCAGGCGACGGCAGCCAATACCGTATTCACTCGCGCGGATATCGAACGGCTACAAGCCCGCAGCGTGCCCGAGCTGCTGCGGCGTGTGCCAGGCGTACAGGTGAGCAGCCCTGGCGGTGTGGCGTCGCTGTCGCTGCGCGGCACCGGCACCGCGCAAACACTGGTGCTGGTCGACGGCCAACGCATTGCCTCGGCCACCAGCGGTTTCGCCCGCCTCGACTACCTGGCTATCGACAACATCGAGCGTGTCGAAGTGATCCGTGGCCCGCGCTCCTCGCTTTACGGTGCAGATGCCATTGGTGGCGTCATCCAGATCTTTACCCGTGGCGGCAAAACCGGAATAAACCCGGAAGTCCGCTTGGCCGCCGGCAGCGACCAGACCTTCCAGCGCAGCCTGAGCCTCGCAGCCGGAACGGAGCAGACCCGCGTCCATCTTGGCGCCAGCCTCGACGAGCGCGACGGCTTCGATATCACCCGCGACAACCGCGGCGCCGATCGGGACAACGATGGCCAGCGCAACAAGGCGCTGCACCTGAAGCTGGATCACCAGTTCGATGCAAACTGGAAAGCGGGCTTGAGTCTCAACGACCAGCGCGGCAAGAACGAGTATGACGACGCCAATGATTTCGAACCCGGAACGCCGCAGGACGAGTTTCGGGTCAGCAGTTACAGCGGCTACCTGGACGGTCAGTTGACCGACATGTGGAATAGCCGTCTGGAACTGGGTCGCAGCTTCGATCGTAATCACGCCGTCGGCGCCGGCAGCGCTTGGAACAACACCCTGTTGGAAACCACGCGTCATTCGGCGGCCTGGATAAATCGGCTGCAATTGAGCGAGCGCCACCAACTGAGCGTCGGCGGCGACTGGTATGAAGACCAACTCGATTCCGCGACGATTTTTCAGGAAGACAGCCGCGACAATTCGGCTTTCTTTGCCCAGCACAGCTTTCAAGGCGAGCGCTTTGGCACCGAGCTCGGGCTACGCCACGATGACAACCAGCAGTTCGGCAGCCACAACAGCTGGAATGCCGCTGTCAGCCTGCCAGTGGGTGAGTCGCAGCGCTGGATTCTGAGCTATGGCGAAGGCTTCCGCGCTCCAACATTCTCCGATCTTTACGGACCGCCGTTATGGGGACCGAATCCGGACCTCAAGCCGGAGACCTCGAAGACCTATGAGTTACAATGGCGCGCCGAATTCGACGAGACCCAGCTGGAAGCCGCGCTTTATCGTACCGATGTCGAAGACATGATCGCCTGGGGTGGAACCCGGATGGAAAACGTCAGCCAGGCACGGATCAACGGTTTCGAAGCCAGTGCGGCGCGCGAACTGCTGGGGTGGCAAGCGAGCCTCGGCGTGAGCATTATTGATCCGCGCGATCGGGACAGCGGACGGGTACTACAACGTCGCGCCAAGCGCTCGCTGAGCCTGGACGTGGATCGCCAACTCGGTGCATTCGGCGTCGGCGCGTCCTGGCAGGCCTTCAGCCAGCGCTTCGATGACAGCGCGTTCAATGCAAACTACGAGTCTGAGCGCACCACAATCCCTGGGTATGCCGTGCTGAACCTTCGCACGAGCTGGCAGGCGACACCCGAGCTTCGCTGGGAAGCCAAATTGGACAACGTGCTGGACAAGGACTATCACCTGGCGCTGTACCAGCGCGAATTCGCCAACATGGACAGCGCCTACGGATACAAGGAGCAGGGCCGCACCGCACTGTTCGCCGTTACCTGGACTCCCTCGCTTTAATCACGTTTACCAGCGCGCCCGCTCAGGGCGCTGCCGCCATTACCTCGCAGAGCTTCCGGATCGCCCCCAGCATCTGGAAGCTCGGCCGCTCCAGCCCCTTGTCGGGCACTTCAAGCAGTCGACCGCTGCGCACGGCACTGAGCTGCGGCCAGGCCTGCCACTCATCCAACTGCGCACCGCTACCGGCCAGAATGACTTCAGGATCGCGGGCGAGCACGGCTTCGATGCTGACCTGGGGCGCCGCCAGGGTCAGATCGGCGAAAACGTTTTGCCCACCACACACCTCGATCGCTTCGCTGATGATCTGCTGGCCGCCTAGGGTATACAGCGGGCGATTCCAGATCTGATAGAACACCCGCAGCGGCTCAGCGCGCGTGTATTTGCTGCGTAATTCGGCGAGGCCTGCACGAAAGCGCCCGGCCAGTCGTTCGCCTTGTTCGGCGCGCCCGACGGCATTACCCACTACAACGAACTGCTCGGCCAGCCCTTCGAGACGGGTCTGCTCGACAACCAAAACGGGAATACCGAACTGCTGCAACTGCTCACGCTGACTGCGCGGCACACTGTCCGGCCAGAGCAGCACGAGATCAGGGCGCAAGCTGAGCAGGGTTTCCATCTCCACCTGGCCATAGCGTCCAACCGAAGGCACCGACTGCAGCGCCGCTGGGCGCTCGCCACCATCCAGGACGCCAACCAGCCGGTCGGCAGCATCGAGTTCGAGCATGATCTCGCTAAGCGATGGCGCCAGGCTCACTACTCGCTCGGCAGCCAACGCAGGCAATGACGCCAGGGAAACCAGCGCGGCAAGCAGCAGACGCCGCATCAATGCAATTGCCGCGGAATGCGGTAGAGCACCAGCAACACC
Organism: Stutzerimonas kunmingensis; assembly: GCF_002929225.1. Taxonomy (GTDB): domain Bacteria; phylum Pseudomonadota; class Gammaproteobacteria; order Pseudomonadales; family Pseudomonadaceae; genus Stutzerimonas. Next base: position 254,597 of record NZ_PISM01000018.1, read on the forward strand.
AGGCTACCGAACACCAGCAGCAGGCGGGCAACCGGCTCCATGCCGAACAGCGCACCCGTAGCACCGAACCAGGCCGGTAATGAGGCGATCAGTAGGTCGTGACGGCGCACGCGACGCAGATCGTTCCAGGCGTCGTCCTCCGCCGGCCCGTTCAGCGCCTGTTCGGTGGCGATCAGTGCATGTTTGAAGCGGGTGAAGGCCCGCAGGCTGAAGAACAGCGACACGAGGCCTGCAGCGAAGAGTGGCAGCCCCCAGTCGGCAAACACCACCGATGTGCGCCCAAGCACCAGCACCGGCAGCACCATCAACAGCGTATGCAGCCAGCCGTCACGTGCGAGCTGGCGAAGGGCGGCGGCGCGCGTCACGACTGCTCGGCTTCGCCTTGGTGAATCTCGCCGAGCATGTGGCCGAGCTTGCCGGCCTTGGTGGCGAGGTAGTTGCGGTTGTACGGGTTATGCGCGATCTGCAATGGCTTGCGTTCGGCGACGCGAATGCCGAAGCCCTGCAGCGCCTTGACCTTGCGTGGGTTGTTGGTCATCAGCTTGATCTCGGCGATGCCCAGGTGCTCGAGCATCGGCAGGCAGATGCCGTAGTCGCGCATGTCCGGGGCGAACCCCAGACGCTCGTTGGCTTCGACGGTGTCGGCGCCGGCGTCCTGCAGTTCGTAAGCGCGAATCTTGTTCAGCAGGCCGATACCACGGCCTTCCTGGCGCAGATAGAGCAGCACGCCGCGGCCCTCGTCGGCAATCGCGCGCAGTGCCGCTTCGAGCTGGAAGCCGCAGTCACAGCGCAGGCTGAACAACGCATCGCCGGTCAGGCACTCGGAGTGCAGACGACCCAGCACCGGCTTACCGTCGGCCACGTCGCCGAGCGTCAGCGCGACATGTTCCTTGCCAGTGTCCTGGTCGAGAAAACCATGCATGGTGAACACACCGAACGGCGTCGGCAGTTGGGAAGCGGCGACGAACACGACAGACACGGGCGGAAATCCCAGGAGGCAGAAAAGCGAATATTGTAACACCAACAAAAGGCGAGTCAGGCCGGAGAGTTTGCCGACGAAAGCGCCAATCGTGCCACCCAGAGAGCGGATGCGCAGGTGCTAGGAGGTCTTCGACTCCAGCACGAGCATACCCTGCTCCTCGCGCCAGCTGACGCGACCGAGGAAGCTCATGCCAAGCAGGGCCTCAGTGGGCGAGCCACCTTCGACGACAACCGCCTCCACCCCAATAACCTCGATTGCCCCAACTTTGACGCTGTTGAGGTGCACCCGCCAGGCCTTCGCCGTGCCGCTGGCGGTGTTCACCACCATCGGCCGTCCGTTGACCCGATAGTCGATACCCAAGCGGCGGGCCTGATGCTCGTTGATCGCCACCGAGGTAGCGCCGGTATCGACGAGAAACTGGATCGGCTGGCCATTGATAGTGCCGGCGATCCAGTAATGGCCGCCGGTGCCCTTGGCTACGCTCAGTTGGGTCTTGCTTGGTGTGGCGTAGGCGCCGCTGTATTCGCGGCTCAGGTTGTAGTGACGTTCGACGCCATCGACCCGCAGCACCGCGCCGCTGGCATCGGCACTGACTACCTGAACGCCGCCTGGGCCAGTCTGCCCGACCTTGACCAGCTTGCGCTGGCCGTCGACATTGACCACCGCCGCTCCCGGAAACAGCCCGACCACCTGCACCATGGATGCGGCCTGCGCCAGAGCGGGCGACAGCAGAAGGCTGGCCAACAGAATGTGGATGCTACGCATGGCAATTTCCCTCGAAACCAGGCCCGGGCCGGACGCCGATCATCCTTCAATGGCCAGCCGCCTGCAGCGACCGGACGCACAATCAAACCAATAGCGCCACCAGCCCCTGCATGACCGCCCAGGCCGCGACGCCTGCAAGGATGTCATCGAGCATGATCCCGAAACCGCCGTGGATATGCCGATCGACCCAGCTGATCGGCCAGGGCTTGGCGATGTCCATTACGCGGAAGATGACAAAACCGAGCAGCATCCAATACCAGCCTTCCGGCACCAGCCAGAAGGTGATCCAGATGCCGACGAACTCATCCCAGACGATGCCTTCGTGGTCATGCACACCGAGTTCGCGCGCCACCTTACCGCACAGCCAGACGCCGAACAGCATGGTCAGGCCGAGCATCAGCAGATAACCCCAGCCTGGCAGCAGTTGCCACAGCGGCACGAACGGCAGTGCTACCAGCGAACCCCAGGTTCCCGGTGCCTTGGGCATCAGCCCGGAGCCGAAGCCGAACGCCAGGTTGTGCCAGGGGTTGGACCAGACCAGGTTTTGCGGCTTGGCCGCGACCGGCGAGGAGTCAGTCAAAACAGCGTTCCTTATCGGATCGGAGGCAAGCGGCTGCTCCGCAGCGGCGCTTACGCATTGAAATGGTTGTAGCCACGTTCGGACACGGGCAGTTCGTTGCCCGCCGCATCGATCAGCTGCACACCCTCACCTGCCAACACCCGGCCGATGACATGCACAGGCCAACCGGAATCGAGCAACGCAGATAGCTCAGCGGGCGGCAGGGTGAACGCCAGCAGGTAGTCGTCGCCACCGGCCAGCGCACAGCGCAACGCTTCCGCCTCACCAGCAAAACGCCGCAAAGGTTCGGATAGCGGCAGGCGATCACACTCGATCTGCAGCGCGACGCCCGAAGCCTTGGCGATATGCCCGCAATCGGCCAGCAGACCGTCGGAGATATCCAGCGCCGACGTGGCCTTGCCTCGTAGCACCTCGCCCAGGGCCAGCTGCGGTTGCGGCGACCAGTAACGCGCCAGCAGGTGTTCGGCGACATCCGCATCGGCTTCGGCCTGCCGCAACACCAGCGGCAACGCGCCGGCCGCCTCGCCCAACGCGCCGCCAACGCAGAGCAGATCGCCGACCTGCGCGCCGGACCGAACCAGCGCCTGCCCTGCCGGGACGCGACCGAACACCGTGACGGTCAGGCTCAGCGGGCCTCGGGTGGTGTCGCCGCCAATCAGACGCAGGCTGCAGTCGAGCGCCATGGCGTCCAGACCACGGGCAAGCTCCGCCAGCCAGAGTGGATCTCCAGCAGGCAGAGTCAGGGCAAGGGTGAAGCCGATGGGCGTGGCGCCCATGGCGGCAAGGTCACTGGCGGCCACGGCCAACGCGCGCTGGCCGAGCAGGAAGGGATCGCAGGAGTCAGGGAAATGCACCCCGGCGACCAGGGTATCGGTGGAAACCGCCAGCTGTTCGCCGGCCGGGAGCTGTAGCAGGGCACAGTCATCGCCAATGCCGAGAACGACTTCGCCGCCGGCCCTGGCACAAGCGGCGGCGGCGAAGTAGTGACGAATCAGCTCGAACTCACCCAGCAAGGCGAGCCGCCCTCAGCGCTTGTGGTTGCGCACTTCGGCGCTGCGCAGCGTGGGGGCCAGCTTGTCCAGCACGCCGTTGACGAACTTGTGTCCGTCGGTGGCGCCATAGACCTTGGCCAGCTCGATGCCTTCGTTGATGACCACGCGGTAAGGCACGTCGATGCGCTGCATCAGCTCATAGGTGGACAGCCGCAGAATTGCCAGCTCAACCGGATCGAGCTCGTCCAGCGGACGGTCGAGATTCGGCGCGATGGCACCGTCGACTTCGCTCTTGCTGCGTGCGACACCGGTCAGCAACTCATGAAAGTAGCTGCCGTCAACGCCGGAGAAATCGTTGTCGACGCGAAACTGCGCCTCGATTTCGTTGAGGCTCTGACCGGCCATGTGCCACTGGTACAGCGCCTGCATCGCCAGACTGCGGGCAACCCGACGCGTGGCGATCTTGCCCTTGGCCTTAGGTTGCGGAGCGTCCTGGCTGTCGTCGTGATTCAGGCTCACTTCGCCTCCAGCTGCGACAGCAGGCTCACCATTTCCAGTGCGGAGAGTGCGGCTTCGGCGCCCTTGTTGCCGGCCTTGGTGCCGGAGCGTTCGATGGCCTGTTCGATGGAATCGACGGTCAGCACGCCAAAGGCGACCGGCACACCGAACTCCATGGAGACCTGGGCCAGGCCCTTGGTGCACTCACCGGCAACGTATTCGAAGTGCGGCGTACCGCCACGAATGACCGCGCCGAGGGCGACGATGGCGTCGTATTCACCCTGCTGGGCGACCTTCTGCGCGACCAGCGGAATCTCGAAGGCACCCGGTGCGCGGATGATGGTGATGTCGTTCTCGCTGACGCCGTGGCGAACCAGCGCGTCGACCGCGCCGCTGACCAGGCTCTCGACGACGAAGCTGTTGAAGCGGCCTACGACCAGGGCGTATTTGCCCTGCGGGGCGATGAAGGTTCCTTCGATGGTCTTCAGGGGCATGGGTGCTTTCTCATCTCTTTAAAGAACGAAGGCGCCGCGGACTGCGCGGCGCCTCTGATTATTCGGCCGGGAGGTATTCTACAACTTCCAGATCAAAGCCGGATATCGCGTTGAACTTCATTGGCGCGCTCATCAGGCGCATCTTGCGAACGCCCAAGTCACGCAGGATCTGCGAACCGGCGCCGACGGTGCTGTAGGTAGCCGGGGTCGGCGGCTGCTGACGGGTCAGCTGCGCCAGCAGCTGCGGGCCGGTCAGCGGGTTGCCGAGCAGCAGCACGACGCCCTTGCCGGCCTTGGCAACCTCGCTCATCGCCGCGCGCAGGCTCCAGCGGCCCGGCACGGTGACCAGCAACAGATCACGCAGCGGCTCCATGTTGTGCACGCGGACCAGCGTCGGCTCCTCCGGGGAGATTTCGCCGCGGGTCAGCGCCATGTGCACGGTGTCCTCGACGCCGTCGCGGTAGGTGACCAGGTTGAACTGGCCCAGCTCGGTTTCCAGCGGCTGTTCGGAAACCCGCTCGACGGTACGCTCGTGGATCATGCGGTAGTGGATCAGGTCGGCGATGGTACCGATCTTCAAACCGTGCTGCTCGGCGAAGGCTTCCAGCTCAGGACGGCGCGCCATGGTGCCGTCGTCATTCATGATCTCGCAGATCACCCCGCTCGGCTCGAAACCACCCATGCGCGCCAGGTCGCAGGCCGCTTCGGTATGGCCGGCACGCGCCAGCACGCCGCCGGGCTGGGCCATCAACGGGAAGATATGACCGGGGCTGACGATGTCCTCGGCCACGGCATTGCGCGCCACAGCAGCCTGCACGGTACGCGCACGGTCGGCAGCGGAGATGCCGGTGGTCACCCCTTCGGCGGCCTCGATGGAGACGGTGAACTTGGTGCCGAAGCCCGAGCCGTTGCGCGGCGCCATCAGCGGCAGCTTGAGCAGTTCGCAGCGCTCGCGGGTCATCGGCATGCAGATCAGGCCGCGGGCGAAGCGCGCCATGAAGTTGATGTGCTCGGCGGTGACGCATTCGGAAGCGACGATGATGTCGCCCTCGTTCTCGCGATCCTCGTCATCCATGAGGATGACCATCTTGCCGGCGCGGATGTCTTCGATCAGTTCTTCAGCGGTATTGAGCGCCATGGGGCGTCTCCTCAATTCTTCAGGTAGCCGTGCTCGGCGAGAAAACCTTCGGTGAGCCCCGAGGCCTTGGGTTCGGCGGCCTTGTCGCCCATCATCAGGCGCTCCAGGTAACGCGCCAGCAGGTCGACTTCCAGGTTCACCTGCCGCCCGGGGCGGTAGTCGGCCATGATGGTTTCGCCGAGGGTGTGCGGCACGATGGTCAGCTCGAATTCGGCGCCATTGACCGCGTTGACCGTGAGGCTGGTGCCGTCGACGGTGATTGAGCCCTTCAGCGCGATGTACTTGGCCAGCTCGCGCGGGGCACGGATGCGGAACTGCACGGCGCGGGCGTTATCTTCCCGAGAGACGACCTCGCCAACGCCATCGACGTGGCCGCTGACCAGATGGCCGCCGAGGCGGCTGGTAGGGGTCAGGGCCTTTTCCAGGTTGACCCGGCTGCCGGCCTTGAGGTCGATGAAGGCGGTGCGTGCGAGGGTTTCGCGACTGACGTCGGCCCAGAAGCCGTTGCCCGGCAGCTCGACCGCCGTCAGGCAGACGCCGTTGACCGCGATGCTGTCGCCCAGCTTTACGTCGCCCAGATCCAGCTTGCCGGTTTCGACCAGCACGCGGACGTCGCCGCCCTTGGGCGTGAGCGCACGAATGGTGCCGATGGCTTCGATTATTCCGGTGAACATGTGGCCTCCCGTGGAAGGCGGGTAAAACGTTGCATACGACGAACTCCTGTTTTTGAAAAACAGGGCGCTACGGATCGATAGGGATGCATGACGGGCGCACGGACGGCGTCCATCGGGATATCCCGCTCTCTCTCATCCGGACTATACCGTCGGCCCCGGAATCACACCGGGTCTGCTGACCTTGCCTAGGCAAGCGCTCGCGGGCTAGACGCGATTGAAAGCTACTGCGCGCAGAGCATGCTGCGTTGTGGTCCTCCTCGAAGTACTCATTTACCAGGGTAAACTCCGCCTTCTCGTCGAATCACGCCTTGCCTGCTCAGCGCTCGCTACGCTTTCATCCTTGTAACTGCGCCATTACCGCCGGTGGGGAATCGCACCCCGCCCTGAGAACGTTGGGCCGCTTGCGGCCCGGCAGCGTTTTTAACACAAATAGCGGCGCGGGGCAGCCCGATATCGCCAGATAGCAGCTATGAGGGTGCAATACGAAGGCTATCGGCAGACGCTGCCGGCATGCGTTGCCGATCAGTTGGCCGGGCGCGCCACGATCTTCCAGTCATCACCCACCGCACGGATGTCGCCAATCTTCAGCTCGCGCGCCTCGTTCATGCGTTCCAGAGGCAGCTCCAGCAGCGGGCGCGCCGTGGAGCCGAGAAACTTGGCGGCCATGAACACCTGGTATTCGTCGATCAAGCCGAGACTGGCGAACGCACCGACCAGCCGCGGGCCGGCCTCGACCAGCACCTCGTTGGCACCACGGGCAGCCAGCTCGCGCAGCAGCGCGGTCAGGTCGACCCGCTCCTGTCCCAGCACCAGCGCCTCATGGCCGGCGCGACGATAGGTCTCCTCGCAACCAGCGACCGCCGTGACGACCAGCGCTGGACCAGCCTGAAAGAACGGCGCATCCAGCGGCACGCGCAGCCGACCATCGACCAGCACCCGCAGCGGCTGGCGCAGCAGCGCCAGCGCCGTCGTTTCCGCGTCCAGCCCCAGTTCATCGCCACGCACGGTCAGCCGCGCGGCGTCCATCAGCACCGTATCGGCGCCGGTCAGCACGACGCTGGAGCGAGCGCGCAGGCGCTGCACCTCGGCGCGTGCCGCCGGCCCGGTGATCCACTGACTCTCGCCGCTGGCCATCGCGGTGCGCCCGTCCAGGCTCATCGCCAGCTTGGCGCGAACGAACGGCAGGCCGCTTTCCATGCGCTTGATAAAGCCCGCATTGAGTTCCCGCGCCTCGCCTTCCAGCACGCCGCTGGCGACTTCGATACCGGCGCTGCGCAGCAGCGCCAGACCGTTCCCGGCGACCTGCGGATTGGGGTCCTGCATGGCCGCTACTACGCGCCCGACGCCGGCCTTGACCAGCGCTTCGGCACAGGGCGGTGTACGCCCGTAATGGCTGCAGGGTTCGAGGGTGACGTAGGCGGTGGCACCGCGGGCGCGCTCACCCGCCTGGCGCAGCGCATGGACTTCGGCATGCGGCTCGCCGGCACGAACGTGCCAGCCTTCACCGACCAACTCACCATCAGCGACGATCACGCAGCCGACCCGCGGGTTCGGGTGGGTCGAATACAGCCCCCTGCACGCCAACTGCAGCGCCCGGGCCATCCAGGCGTGATCGGTAGTCATTCGGGCTTCGCGGGCTCGCGGGACAGCCGCTCGATTTCCTCGCGGAACTCGTTGAGGTCCTGGAAGCGGCGGTAGACCGAGGCGAAGCGGATATAGGCGACCTCGTCGAGCTTCTGCAGCTCGGCCATCACCAGCTCGCCGAGCACGCGCGACTTGATCTCACGCTCGCCGGTGGCGCGCAGCTGATGCTTGATATGGGCGATCGCAGCTTCCAGGCGCTCGACGCTGACCGGACGCTTTTCCAGCGCACGCTGCATGCCGGCGCGCAGTTTCTGCTCGTCGAACGGCTGTCGGCTGCCATCGGACTTGATCAGGCGCGGCATCACCAGCTCGGCGGTTTCGAAGGTGGTGAAACGCTCGCCACAGGCCAGACACTCGCGGCGGCGGCGCACCTGATCGCCTTCGGCAACCAGGCGGGAATCGATGACCTTGGTATCGTTGGCGGCACAGAAGGGACAATGCATGGGGCTGAAATCGGTCGTACGTCGGGACGGCCATGGTAGCGCATCCGACCCGCAAGACAAGGCGACGGCTTTGCTGCTATACAACCCGCAATTGTCGTTCAGGAGGCTGTCCGTGCCGCCACGTTTTTTCGTTCTCCCTGCCTTCCTGGCCTTGCTCGCCGGCTGCAGCAGCCAACCCAGCGAGCCGCCGACCGCGCCGGTCGAGCTGAGCACCGCCCCGCACTCCAAATTGCTCAACGAACTGAGCGGCAGCCTGATCGGCGCGCCGGCTGGCAGCGACGTCGAACTCGCCTTACTGGAAGTCGATCGCCGCGACCAGCCAGACCGCCTGCTGAGCAACGTGCAGCTCAAGGGCCGCGGCAGCGAATTGCCATTCATCCTGCAGTTCAACCCGGACACTTTCCGTCCAGGCCAGCGCGTGGAGCTGCGCGGCCGTGTCACGCGAGCGGGACAGCTGATCATGCGCCTGCCATCGCGCAGCATTGCCAGCCCCGCCAGCCAGGCGCTCGGCCCGCTGCAGCTGGTTCCTGCGCCGTGACGGCACCGGCGTCCTTACAGGCGGCACTGAACGAGCTGCTGGGCGACGCACGCCTGGTTGCCGAGCCGCTGCCGGGCACCGATCTGCGACTCTGGCTGATCGACGCCGCCAACATGGATCGCGCCTTCAGCCCCGAGGAAACCCGGCGGATACTCGAAGCGCCGCCGTACTGGAGCTTTTGCTGGGCCAGCGGCCTGGTGCTGGCGCGCTGGCTGGCCGAACGGCCGGAATGGGTGCGCGGCAAGCGCGTGCTGGATTTCGGCGCGGGCTCGGGCGTCGCCGCCATCGCCGCCGCCAAGGCCGGCGCGGTCGAAGTGGTGGCCTGTGATCTCGATCCGCTGGCGCTCGCCGCCTGCCAGGCCAACGCCGCGCTGAACGAGGTCGAGCTACGCTATTCGCAGGACTTCTTCGGCGAGGCGGATCGCTTTGATCTGATCATCGTCGCCGATGTGCTCTACGACCGCGCCAATCTGCCGCTGCTGGATCACTTCCTCAGCCGAGGCCGGGAAGCGCTGGTGGCTGACTCACGGGTGCGCGACTTCGCTCATCCGCTGTATCGGCGCCTGGACGTGCTGGATGCCTGCACCTGGCCGGATCTGGCAGAGCCTGCGGAGTTCAGGCACGTGAGCCTCTATCACGCAGCAAGGAGCTGAAGAGTCTGAGCCAGGGTGAAAAACCGCGAAGCGTTTTCCACCAATCTGTGCCGCTGCGACTAGGGACCCGCCATGATCGACGACACCCTGCGCCTGTTCTTCGCCCTGCCCTGCCCGCCCGAGCAGGCGGCAGCCATCTGCGCTTGGCGTGAAGACCAGGCCCTCGACGGCAGAATAGTGCCGCAGGACAACCTGCACCTGACCCTGGCCTTTCTTGGCGCACAACCGAGAGAACACCTCGACGCCCTGCTGCAGATGGCTGCAACCGTGCACGCCGAAGCTTTCAGCCTGACCCTCGACCGCCTGACCACCATCGGCAAAGGTTTCATCTGCCTGCAGCCCGCCAGCACACCACCCGCACTGCTGCAGCTGGTCGAAGCACTGAGCGAACGACTGGCAGCGCTTGGCGTCGTGCTCGACTGCCGGCCATTCCTGCCGCACCTGACGCTGAGCCGCCAGGCCCGGAGCCGAGCGCAGCAACCGGCGCCGGACCTCACCTGGCATGTCGATCGCTTCGTGCTCTACCGTTCAGTCAATACGGCGGACGGCGTGCGCTACGACGAGCTGGGCAGCTGGCCACTTCTGCCATAACACCCCTTCAAAGCCGCCATGGCGCAGTCTCTCAACGCGGCACTTCGATCAGAAAACGAAACAGCGGGCCGTGCTGTTCCACTGCCAGGCAGTTGTAGCCCTTGGCCTTGGCGTCCTCGGGGATGCCATGCACCGACTGCGAACAATCGGTTACCACCTCGAGCAGCTGCCCCGGCTGCATGGTTTCCAGGGTTTCCAGCGTAGCGATGGCGTTGTACGGGCAATGCTCGCCACGCAGATCAAGCGAGAGATTCGGTTTGGCCTGGCTCACGGGCAGGGCTCCTTTTCGATTGGAAACGACGTGCATTGAGGTGCACCAGTAACATGGCGACGGCCAGGCCGGCGAAGGTCAGCAGCAAGCCACTGGCCGGGCCAAAGCTCTCCAGCAGATTGATCTTCGGATAGGGCAGTGCCAGCGAGGTGCCGAGTTCGTCCCAGTAGACCGCCACCAGAGTACCGCCGATAACGTTACCGACGCCGACCACCCAGAAATGCACCTGCCCTTCCATGGCGCGATACATCCAGCCGGTTTCGCAGCCGCCGGCAACGACGATACCGATACCAAACAGCACGCCACCGATGATTGCGTTCGGCCCCATCCAGAAAATCTTCGGGCTTGCCCCTAGCGCGATGGCACCGAAAGTACCGACGCAGGCCACAGCCATGCCCAGCAGGATGCCGTAGGCAGCGCGGGTTCGGCCGGTGGTCCAGAGATCGCGCGCGGCACTGGTAAAGCAGATCTGTGCGCGCTCGATCAGCCCGCCGAACAGGAGTCCGAACAGCACCGCCATGCCCAGCACCAGCGAGGCATCGAAACGCCAGGCAGCGAAGGCGACCGCAAGCACCGCGACCGCCGTGCCGATCCGGGCCTGCACCGTGGCCCGCCGCCGCGTGCCTTCCGCATCGCCGAACAGCGTACTGGCCTGGCTGCCGACCTTCAGCGGCGTGCGCAACCAGGGCAACAGGCAGATCTTCACGCCGATCCAGGCACCACCCACGGTAGCCAACATGAAAGCCCAGGCGTGCAGCGAGAACATCGGAATGCCGGTGAAGAAAGCCGCCAGGTTGCAACCCATCGCCAGGCGCGCGCCGAAGCCGGCGACCACCCCGCCGATCAGCCCCTGCAACAGGCGGCGCTTGCTGGTCGGCCAGCGCAGGCTGACGTTGTTTGCCCACAGCGCCGCACACAGTGCGCCAAGCAACATGCCGATGATCATCACGCCATCCACGCGATCGAGCGGCGTGCCGGACAAGCCGATCAGCTTGAAGTAACTCCACTCCTCGGGTGCGTAGCCGAACCAGGAAATGACGTGCCCACCCCAGCGAGTGAACTCGCCGGTGACGGCCCAGAAGGTGCCAGTTATGGCGAAGTAGTAAGCGGAAGCGACGCCCAGCGCGACAAGCGCGGGCAGCGGCGACCAGAAGCGCACGAGGTAGCGCTCCCGGAAGTCGGAGAGAACGGACATGTGAAGCTCCTTATGACGCGCGACTGCAAACGCCGCACCGGTCTAGGAAAAGGGTTGCGCCACGATGAGCCGGCAAAGAGCCGTGCCATCCGGCGGGCGCAACCATAGACCAATGGCCGCGGGCATGCGAGCCCTTGCTTCCCGTGGCGGGCGCCCCCACATACCATGCACGCCTTTCCTGTCATTCGTGCCCACGAGAATCCCGATGAGCCAGACGCCCTATATCTTCGATGTCACCACCGCCAGCTTCGAACAGCTGGTGCTCGAGAACTCGTTTCACAAGCCGGTACTGGTGGATTTCTGGGCCGAATGGTGCGCGCCGTGCAAGGCCCTGATGCCGTTACTGGCGAAGATCGCCGAGGAGTATCAGGGTGAGCTGCTGCTGGCCAAGGTCAACTGCGACATCGAACAGGAGGTCGTCGCCCGTTTCGGCATCCGCAGCCTGCCAACCGTGGTGTTGTTCAAGGATGGTCAACCAGTGGACGGTTTCGCCGGTGCGCAGCCCGAATCGGCGATTCGCGCCATGCTCGAGCCCCACGTGCAGGCTCCGGCGACGCCGCAGGGCAACCTGCTGGAAAGCGCGCAGGCCGCCTTCGCCGAAGGCCGTTTCGCCGAGGCCGAGGCGCAGCTGCAGCAGCTGCTGAGTGAAGACAACGAGAACGCTGCCGGGCTGATTCTTTATGCCCGCTGCCTGGCCGAGCGCGGAGAACTGGGCGAAGCGGAAACGGTGCTCAACGCGGTAAAAGGCGATGAGCACAAGCAGGTTCTGGCCGGCGCCCGTGCTCAGCTGACGTTTCTGCGCCAGGCCAACGACCTGCCGGAAGTCGCCACCTTGAAGAGTCGCCTGGCGCAGAATGGCGAGGACGATGAAGCGGCGTATCAGCTGGCCATCCAGCAACTGGCTCGCCAGCAATACGAGGCGGCGCTCGACGGCCTGCTCAAGCTGTTCGTGCGCAACCGCGGGTACGCCGATGGGCAGCCGCACAAGACGCTGCTACAGGTTTTCGATCTGCTGGGTAATGACCACCCGCTGGTGACGCTGTACCGCCGCAAGCTTTACCAGGCGATCTACTGATCGCGGGCAAACCTCCGGCGCGCCCATCAGGAAGGCGCGCCGACCCAGTGATAGCAAGCCGAGTCGGCGCCGTGCTCGACCTTCACCTCGTCACAGTGACGCAAGCGCACCAGCAGCCGCTTGGCCAGCAACGCATTGCCGGCGAGCGCTTCCAGTTCGGCGAGCAATTCCGGGCCGTCCAGTTTGCCGGCGCAGCGCAGTCGCTCCCGCGCACTGTGCCACAGGGCATCGCCAGGTGGCGTCGCAGGCGCCTGGACGCCACCCACCGCAGCCTCATCGGTGCCGACGCTACGGGTCAGGTTCATCCAGTCCTGGGCGTCCAGCTCGATTTCAAGATCGACCGGCCAATCTCCTATGCGTCCGCGGATTCGAATCATGCTGTCCCTCCAGAGCTATGCGTTCATCCTCACATGAAGGCAGCGGACTGGCCAGCCGCACGGCAAAGTTGTTATAACGTAACGAACCCCTTTCGATGGAGCCGACCATGCGCCACCTACTTTTTGCCGTGCCTATGCTTCTGCTGCCCCTGAGCTACAGCCAAGCACATGAAGACGATCATCACCATGAACACGAAGGCGCCACCAGCCTGGGTGCGCATGAGCATGGCGCGGCGCGCCTGAATGCGGCACTGGATGGCAATCAGCTGGAGCTGGAGCTGATCAGCCCGGCGATGAACCTGCTCGGTTTCGAGCACGCTGCTGCCAGCGCAGCAGATGAGGCGAAGATCGCCAGCGTACGCTCGCAACTGGAACAACCTCTGGCCCTGTTCGGCCTCCCGGCGGCGGCAGGTTGCAGCGTCAGTGAGCAGCAGTTTGCCGGCGAACTGCTCGGCTCGGCCCATGCGGGCTATCAGCGCGGCGATGATCACGAACACAAGCAGGAGGATAAGCACGACCACGACGACCACGAAGCCGGTGGCCACAGCGACATCGAAGCGCACTACCAACTCGACTGCAGCAACCCAGAGGCGCTGCGCGCACTGGATCTCACACGGCTGTTCGAAAGCTTTCCCGGCACGGAAAAGATTCAGGTACAACTGATCGGCCCGAGCGGCCAGCAGGGCACGGAACTGACGCCGGCCCGCGCGCAATTGCCCTTCTGAACCAGCACGGGACCCCGATGAGCGCTCCACTCCTCGCAATCGACAACCTCGGCTTCGCCTGGCCCCGCCAGGCCGAGCTGCTGGACATTCCCACGTTTCGCCTCGAACGCGGCGAAAGCCTGTTCCTCAAGGGCCCGTCGGGCAGCGGCAAGACCACCCTGCTCGGCCTGATCGGCGGTGTGCAAAAGGCCGGCCGCGGCAGTATCCGCCTGCTCGACCGCGACCTCGGCAGCCTGTCGGCCGGTGCCCGTGACCGCTTCCGCGTCGATCACACCGGCTACATCTTCCAGCAGTTCAACCTGCTGCCTTTTCTTTCGGTACGCGAGAACGTCGGCCTGCCCTGCCATTTTTCGCCGCTGCGTGCCGAACGTGCGCGCAAGCGCCACGGCAGTACGGATGCCGCGGCGGCGAGCCTGCTGGAGCATCTGGGACTGCCCCCGGGGATGTTCGAGCGTCGTGCCGATGCGCTCTCCATCGGCCAGCAGCAACGCGTCGCCGCTGCCCGCGCACTGATCGGCCAGCCGGAGCTGGTCATCGCCGACGAGCCGACCTCGGCGCTGGATGCGGATAGCCGCGAAGTCTTTCTGCAGCTGCTGTTCTCCGAGTGCCGCGCAGCCGGCGCGAGCCTGCTGTTCGTCAGCCATGACCAGAGCCTGGCGCCACTGTTCGACCGCAGCTTGTCGCTGGCCGAGCTCAATCGCGCGACGCGCGCAGTGGAGTGCTGAGCGATGTATCTCCTGCGCCTGGCCCTGGCGAGCCTGAACAATCGGCGCTTCACCGCCCTGCTGACCGTGTTCTCCATCGCCCTCTCGGTGTGCCTGCTGCTCGCCGTCGAACGGGTGCGCAACGAAACCCGCGCCAGCTTCGCCAGCACCATTAGCGGCACCGATCTGGTGGTCGGTGCGCGCTCCGGCTCGGTCAATCTGTTGCTGTACTCGGTCTTCCGCATCGGCAATGCGACCAACAACATCCGTTGGGACAGCTACCAGCGCTTCGCCGAACACCCGCGGGTCGCTTGGGCGATTCCGATTTCCCTGGGCGACTCCCATCGTGGCTATCGCGTAATGGGCACCAACACGGCCTATTTCGAGCATTACCGCTACGGCCGCAAACAGCCGCTGCAACTGGCCGAAGGCCGCGCCTTCGAAAGCGATCCTTTCGAGGTCGTGCTTGGCGCGGAAGTGGCCAGTGCACTGGGCTACAAACTCGACGACAGCATCGTCCTCGCCCATGGCGTAGCGCGTGTCAGCCTTGTACAGCACGATGACAAACCGTTCCGCGTGGTCGGCGTGCTGCAGCGCACCGGCACGCCGGTCGACCGTACCCTGCACATCAGCCTGGCCGGCATGGAAGCGCTGCATGTCGACTGGCAGAACGGCATGCCAGCCCGCGGCGCCGCGCGTATCGACGCCGAGCAAGCGCGGGCACTCGATCTCCAGCCGCAGCAGATCACTGCGGTCCTGCTCGGTCTGAACAGCAAGGTCGCCACCTTCACCCTGCAACGGGAAATCAACCAGTACCGCGGCGAGCCGCTGCTGGCGATCCTGCCCGGCGTCGCCCTTCAGGAGCTCTGGAGCCTGATGGGCACGGCCGAGAAGGCGCTGTTCGTGGTCTCGCTGTTCGTCGTGCTGACCGGCCTGATCGGCATGCTCACGGCGATCCTCACCAGCCTCAACGAGCGACGCCGGGAGATGGCGATCCTGCGCTCGGTGGGTGCTCGCCCCTGGCATATCGCCGCGCTATTGATCATCGAGGCGTTCGGCCTCGCCCTCGCGGGCACGCTGCTGGGGCTGGCCCTGCTGTATATCGGCATCGCGATCGCGCAGTCGCCGCTGCAGAGCCTCTACGGCCTTTATCTGCCGCTGGCCTGGCCGAGCGCCTATGAGTGGGGACTGCTCGGCGCTATTCTGCTGGCGGCACTGCTGATGGGCAGCGTGCCGGCCTGGCGGGCCTATCGCCAATCGCTGGCCGATGGCCTGTCGATTCGACTGTGAGGAACCCGATGTCGCGCCTGCTGCTTGCTCTGCTACTGGCCTGTGCAGTCTCTGCCCATGCCGATGACGTCCGCGATCTACAGTGGTCGGAGCTGATTCCCGAGGGCGCGCCGCCACCACCGCCGCCAATGGCCATGCATGACATGTCGCAGCTGGCCGATGCACTCGCTGCCGAGGCTGGGCCGGCTGCCGCACAACAGTCGCCGGCCGCGCCAGTGGTCGAAGCGCTCGATGGGCAGATGGTGAAGCTGCCGGGGTATATCGTGCCGCTGGACATGACCGAGGAAGGGCGCGTCATCGAATTCCTGCTGGTGCCCTACTTCGGCGCCTGCATTCATGTGCCCCCGCCGCCATCCAACCAGATCGTGCATGCCACCAGCGAGCTGGGCGTGCGGGTGGAAGCGCTATATGAACCCTTCTGGATCGAGGGGCCGCTGAGGGTGGAACACGCCAGCAGCGAGCTGGCGGAGGCTGGTTATCGCATGCAGGCACAGAAGATCTATCCCTACGAATTGCAGTAATCACCAGCCGGCAGGTTACGTTCTGCCAGCTCGATCAGTGCGCGCTGGCGATCTGCTTCTCACGCTCGAAACTGAGCTCACCTTCCGCCCACTCGCGCCATTCGCGCACGCGACGACGCTCGGCGCCGGCCCGCTCGGCCTGCTTCAACGCGTCAAGCCCGGCCTGCCAACGAGCCTGTTCCAGCTCGAGCTGCGCCACATTCATCCAGAACTTCGCGCTGCCGGTCTGAGTCGCCAGCTGGCGATAGATCTTCGCGGCCTCGGTGCGCTCGCGGGCCTGCCACCAGAGCATGCCCATGCGCTCCTGGCGACTGGCATTGCTCGGCAGCAAGCGTGACGCCAGCATACCTTCGAGCAGTTTGGCGCCTTGCCATGGCTGCCCAGCGGCACTAGCGAGAGCGACCAGGTTGTCCAGCTCCGCCTCACTGAAGCGCAAGCCCTTCGCGTGCGCAGTGCGCAGCGTCGCCAGCGCGCGATCTTCAGCGCCGGCCATCTGCTGCAGGCCGGCCAGCTGCCGCCAGGCCTTGACCTGATCGGGGTGGCGCAACAGCAGCTTTTGTTGCCAGCGTTCGGCAGCCTGATAGCGCTTGAGCTCGGCGTTGCCGGCAACCAGGAACTGCAGCCAGGTATCGCCCGCCTTCGGGTTCGCCTGCACATAACGCTCGGCCAGCGGCAGCGCCTTGGCATGCTGACCGAGGCCCTGGTAAGCCTGCACCAGCATCTGCAGCACTTCTTCGTTGCCCTGATTAGCCGATCCCAGCAGGCTGACCACCTTGGCGTAGCGACCCTCGACCAGGTTCAGCCGCGCAAGGTTCATCCGCTCGCCGGCCAGCAGCTCTTCGTCCAGCTTGCCGCTGGCCACTGCCTTGTCCAGCCATTCCAGCGCCTGGCGATTATTGCCTTCGGCCCAGGCCAGATAGCCGCGACTGCGCCAGAGCAACGCCTCTTCACCGCTACCGGCCTTGGCGCTGACGCCCTCCAGCGCCTTGCGCGCAGTGGCATAGTCGCCCTTGCTCTGCGCGGTCTGCGCTCGCTCGAGCGCCATGAACACCGCGGGGTCGATGGCCTGGGCGGCCTGGGCCGAAGCGGAGAGAAAAAGCGACAGCACGAGCAGCAAACGAAGCATCTCAGCGTTCTCCTTGCAGGCGGAAGTGCAGGGTTTTCACGGCTTCACGGGATACCGGTGCACCGTTTTCGGTACGCGGCGCGAAACGCCAGCGGGCCGCCGCGCGCCGGGCCTCGCGATCGAACACGTTACGAGGCGAGGCTTCCAGCACGCGGATGTTCTCCACCCGCCCCTGCGGGTTGATGGTGAACGCCAGTTTGATATGCCCTTCGATGCCCTGTTGCCGCGCACGGTAGGGATACTCCGGACGTACATCATTGAGCGGCATCACTTCCTGCTCCGGGCCGCCGGGCTTGCCCGCCGCTTCGACTGCCGCACTGGCCGGCGCTGGCGCCGCGGCCGGGGCACTCTGTGCCGCCGTCAGGCCGGACAGACTGGGCGCCGGAGCGGTGGCGACCGATACGCCTGCGTCGATGTTCGGCAGGTCGAGGTCGAGCTTGGGCAGATTGGCGTCTGGCGTCGCCATATTCGGCGTCGGTGGCGTCGGCGGTTGCGGCGTCTTCGGCTGCGGCGGCTGTGGCGCCTGCTGACGTGAGCGCGTGGCGGTGTCCTCGTTGCGCCCATCCATGCGCACGAAATTGGCAATCGCCAATGGATCTTCCTCAATCTTGCTGCGCGGGGGATTGACCATGCTCAGCATCAGGGCGAACAGCAGCAACGCCACCACACAGGCGGCGATGAAGGCCAGACTGAAACGGACCAGCCGCGGTTGCATCAGCGCGACCCCGTGCTGGCGGCCAGTGCAACGTCTTGCACGCCGGCCTGACGCGCCTGGTCCATGACCTGCACCACCAGGCCGGTGCGCGCATCCTGGTCAGCCTGGACGACCACCGCGCCCTCCGGCTGATCCACGCGCAGACGCTCGACATGCGCCCGCACACTGCGTACGTCAACCACCTGCTTGTCGATCCAGACCTGGCCATCGGCCGTGACGGCGATGAGGATATTGCCCTTGTCCTGGGTGCTGGCGGTGTCCGCCTGCGGGCGCTGGACTTCGACACCGGATTCCTTGATGAAGGAGCTGGTGACGATGAAGAAGATCAGCATGATAAAGACAACATCGAGCATCGGCGTAAGATCGATGCCGGTATCTTCTTCCTGCTGGTAATGATGACGGCGCATACGCATCCCGCTAATCCTCAGTCGTGACGCAGCTGGTCAGCCAGCCGGTCGAGAGACTGGCGCGCGATTCGCTCTAGGCGCGCCAGACTGAACAATCCTGTAATGGCCAGCACCATGCCGGCCATGGTCGGCAGGGTCGCCTGCCAGACACCCGCGGCCATGCCGCGTGGGTTGCCGGAGCCACTGAGCGCCAGCACGTCGAAAACCGCGATCATGCCGCTGACCGTACCGAGCAAGCCAAGCAGCGGATACATCGCCACCAGAGTCTTGCTCAGCCGTAGCGGTCCGGACAACTGCTGCTGAGCCTGCGCCAGCCAGGCCGAACGCACCGCACGCTGCCAGCTACCAGGCTCATCGGCCATCTGCGCCCAGGCCTGCCGACGCGATTCGACCCAGTGCGGGAAGACCCGCCGCATGAACCACAGACGCTCGAAAACCAGCGTCCAATACAGCACGCACAGGCCGGCCAGCGCCCACATCACCACGCCGCCCGCAGCCATGAAGTCGAGCAGCGCATGACCGCTGTCGACCAGACCCAGCCAGTGGGCGCGCAAATCAGTCACGGCGTGGCGCCCCCGACAGGTGCAGCGCGATGAGGCCGGCGCTCTGCTGCTCCAGCAACTGGATCAGCGCCTTGCTACGGCTGGCCAGCAGGCTGTGCAGGAACAGCAGCGGAATCGCTACCACCAGGCCCAGCACCGTGGTTACCAGCGCCTGGGAGATACCGTCGGCCATCAGCCGCGAGTCGCCGCCACCGCTCTGGGTGATGGCCTGGAAAGTGATGATCATGCCGGTCACGGTGCCCAGCAGGCCGAGCAGCGGTGCAACGGCTGCCAGCAGCTTGAGCAGCGGCTGACCGCGCTCCAGTGGCGGAGTTTCTTGGAGGATCGCCTCGTCCAGCTTGAGCTCGAGGGTCTCCAGATCCGACAACTGTGGCTTCGGCCCCAGCACGCCTATGATGCGGCCGAGCGGATTGTCGTCGCGCGGCTGGTTCAGCTCGCGCATCTGGCTGCCCACCTTGCGACCGACGCCACCCAGATACACCATGCGCCAGATCGCCAGCAGCAGGCCGACGGCACCGAGCACCAGAATGACGCCGCCGACCAGACCGCCTTGCTTGACGCGATCCCACAGGTCCGGCTGGCGTTGCAGCTGGGCGATCAGCGTGCCGCGGCCCGGATCCACCGGCAATGTAGCCAGCGCATCGGAGCTGCTCAGATAGTCTTCGATCAAACCCTGACCGGACGGCTGGCGTGTCGGTACCAGCAGCTCGCCGGCATCGGCGTCGTAGCGCAGGAAGGCCTCGTCGGTGAATGCGGAAAAGCTGCCGACCCGCAGTACCGGCTGCTCGCTGCGCGCGCCATCGGTGCCCACCACCGGCAGCTGTACGCGCTCGACGCGGCCGCTGGCCGCCAGGTCTTCCAGCAGGGTCATCCAGAACGCATCGAGGTCATCGGCCGACGGCAGCGCGCGGCTTTCCGCCAGGCTGCGCAGCTGGGTCAGGCGCTCGGGATACTGAGCGTTGAGCAGACTGTCCTGCCACTGGCCAACGATGCCACCTGCACTCTGGCGCACGACGCCGAACAGCTCACCCAGATGGCCAACACGCTGCGCCAGGAGTTTTTCCTGCTCGGCCAGCTCGGCCTCCTGGCGATCGAAGTCGGCCTTCAGGCGTTCGGCCACGGCCTTCTGCTCGGCCAGTGCGGCACGGGCACGTGAAAGCAGTTGCTGCTGCTCGCCACGATCACGAACGAAGGCCTGCTCGCGGGCCTTCATGGCGCTTACCTCGGCGGCACGGTCGCTGCGAATGCGCTCGAGCAGCTGGTCGGGACTGAGCGGTTCTGCCGAATGAGCCGTGAGGGGCAACAGCGCGACAAGAAGGAGGGAAAACAGACGGCTCATTGCGCGGCCTCCTCGGCCAGGGTCTTCACGGGCAATTGCAGGTAGGCCGGAGCCTGTTGCTGACGGGCGATGGCGATGGCCTGCGTAAGCGGTCGGCGGGCGCTGCCGTCGAGCACTTCCCAGGCGCGAGTCTGCGGATTCCACCAGCCGCTCTCGTGAGCATCGAGAGTCTGGTAATAGAGCATCACTCGACCGAGCCGCAGGAATTCGACGCTGCGTGACTCCGCGTCGCCCGGCAGCTCGCCACGCCAGGCTTCCAGCGTGCGGCCGTAGTCGCTTTCGATCTGATAGGCCTCGAGGATGCGCCGGTACTTTTCCGCCAGGCTGACGTCGGCGCGTGGCAGTAGGTCCTGCAGGCCGGCCAGACGATCGGCACGCTCATCGGGGAGGAACGGCAGATCGGCCGCGATGAATTCCCCCAGCACCTCGACCATACGGCTCATCTGCGGCGTTACTGCTTCCTGGGTGCGCTCGATGCTGTCCAGCTGGCGCTGAAAGCCCACAAGTTCCTTGCTCTGCGCTGCGGTCAGCTCCTGCAACTGCTTGTTGTAGGCCTTCAGCGCTTCGGTCTGCTGCAAAGCACTGCGGTACTCGTTGAGCATCTCGCGAGTGGCGTCGTCGAGCTGGTCGATCCGCGCTTGCGAGGCCTTCGCCTCCGCAGACAAGCGCTCACTCTCATCCAGCGCAGCATCCAGCGGTGCCGCGGACAGCGACCCGGCATAAAGCTGAAAACAGCACGGCAGCACGGCAACCGCCAGCAGGCGGGGAAAGAAGGAAGGCATTGAAGGGTCCTTGCAGACGGTCGTTAACTCAAAAGAGAAACATTATCATCTGTGAGTTGACGCAAAGCAACCCGGGCGTTTCGTCGCAGTCGAGGCGGCGTTTTTCATTGAGCTGGATCAAAAAGCCCCAGCGCTCAGCACCTACCATGGCGCCCAATCGCATTCCAACAAACGGAGCATCATCATGCGCAAGACCCTGTTCACCGCTTCCGCGCTGGCCCTGGCGCTGGCCGCACCCTTCGCCCAGGCTTTCGAAGCCGGGGACATCATCGTTCGCGCTGGTGCTATTACCGTTGATCCGCACGAAGATAGCAGTGACATCAACCATGCCGTTCTCGGCGACGTCGCTGGCTCCAAAGCTACGCTGGACAGCAATACTCAGCTGGGCCTGAACTTCGCCTACATGGTCACCGACAAGGTGGGTATTGAACTGTTGGCCGCAACTCCTTTCAGTCACGACGTTGGCGTGAAGGGAATGCCAGGACCATATGCAGGCCTGAACGGCAAGCTGGGCAGCCTCAAGCACCTGCCGCCGACCCTCAGCGTTATCTACTACCCGCTGGACAAGACCTCAGCGTTCCAGCCTTATGTCGGTGCCGGCATCAACTACACTTGGTTCTTCGACACCGAACTGAGCAGCAGCGCCGAAGACAAAGGTTTTAGCGGACTGGACATGAAGGACTCTTGGGGCCTGGCCGCTCAAGTTGGCATGGACTATATGCTGACCGACAACATCATGCTGAACGCTCAGCTTCGCTATATCGACATCGACACGACCGGCACCACTTACTTGGCTGGCGACAAAGTCAAAGTCGACGTAGACGTCGACCCCTTCGTCTACATGGTCGGTCTCGGCTACAAGTTCTGACGTAACCGGCCCAGCCGGATCGCAGACAGACAAAAGGCGCCTAGGGCGCCTTTTGTGCTTTCAGAGTTTGCAACCTACAAACCCAACAGCTTCGCCAACCCTTCCCGCATGCCGGTCGGCGGTTCCGGCAGACGATAGCGCTGCACTAGCCGGGCATTATTCGCCCGCGAATGTCGAATATCCCCCGGCCGCGCGGCCTGATAGCTCACCTCGGGAAGCCCGCCCAACACGTCACCGATGGCCGCTAGCAGCTGATTCAGAGAAGTGGCCTGATTCAGCCCAACATTCACCGCGCCCTCCACTGCCTCGGGCGACTCCAGCGCCTGCACCAACACCTCGACCAGATCGGCAACGTAGAGAAAATCGCGCGTCTGCTCGCCATCGCCGAACACCGCAATCGGCAAACCCTTCTGCGCCCGCTCGGTGAAGATGCTGATCACACCGGAATACGGTGACGATGGATCCTGCCGCGGCCCGAAGATATTGAAGAAACGGAACACCACCGGCTCCAGACCATGCTGGCGCCGATAGAAATCCAGGTAGTGCTCGCTGGCTAGCTTGTCCGCGGCATAGGGTGTCAGGGGCGCCATCGGCGTCTCTTCGTCGATGGCTTGGCCTTCGCCATTGTTGCCATAGACCGCCGCACTCGAGGCGAACAGCACACGTTTCACACCCGCCTCGCGCATCGCCTCGCACAGATTCAGCGTGCCAATCAGGTTGCTCTGGTGCGTACGGAATGGATCATCCACCGACGCCTGCACCGACGCCACCGCGGCCAGATGCACCACCGCCCGACATCCCTGCACCGCACGACGCACGCAATCGGCATCGGCGACATCGCCGACTATCAGCTCGACGCGTGTATCTTGCGGCAGGTTTTCGCGCTTGCCGGTCGAGAGATTGTCCAGCACACGAACGGCATAGCCGCGCGCCAGCAACGCATCGACCAGGTTCGATCCAATGAACCCGGCACCGCCGGTGACCAGAATCGGGGCATCAGCCATGACGGTAGTAACGCTCCAACAGGTTCGGCAACCCGGTGCGCCAGGCGCGAGGCTTGATGCCGAAAGTGGTAAAAATCTTCTTGCAGGCGAGTACGCCGTGCTGCGGCTCGGCTGCGGCATCCGAACAGGCGGCATGCGCCACGGCCGTCAGATTCGCCGTTGTGACGTCGCGATACTTGCCGGCCTCGCCGAGCAACGCCTGGGCGACCAGCAACGGGGTGGAAGCCTCATGTCCGCCGTAGTGATAGGTACCCCACAGCGGAGCCTGGCAGTCGAGCTGCTTCAATACCGCAAGGATCACACGCGCGGCATCGTCGACAGGTGTCGGATTGCCGCGCCGGTCATCCGCCAGCAGTATCGCCTCGCTCTGCTCGAGTCGTTGCAGCACGCGCCCTAGAACACCGTCCCGACTGTCATCGAGCAACCAGCCAAAACGCAGCAGGACATGTCGCGGGCATAGCGAACGCACACTCTGCTCGATGCGCCAAAGCGCCCTGCCTCGTGCATCCAGCGGCGCCACTTCGTCCTTTTCGCTATAGGCCGTGGTTCGGGCACCGTCGAATACCCGGTAGCTCGATGGCTGCAACAGGACGAAATCATGGTGCTGACAGAGTTCGGCGAGCCGCTCGACCGCACGCTCCTGTGCGGCGAGCGCCGGCTCGTTGGGCTGTCCGCTCTGAAACCAGTCGTAATAGTAGGCAAGGTTGACCACGACATCCGGACGGTTGTCGTCGAGCAACTGGGTAAGACTGGCGGCGTCCCAGCCCTGAGCGGGCGGTCGCGGCGCGAGGAAGCCTATGTCTTCCTCGGCGCCGAGGCGGATGAGCGCCTGGCCCAGGGCATTGCCGCCGCCCAACAGCATCAGGCGCATTCGCATTCAGATAACTCTAGAAGGGGATGTCGTCGTCGAAGCTGTCGTAGTCCGGTGCCGGCTGCTGCCGCGCAGCGGGCTGCTGCGGCTGGGCCTGCTGACGCGGCGCCTGCTGCGGCTCACGCTGCTGCGGGCGAGCCTGACGCGGCGCATCGTCGGAACTGCCGCCACGGCCACCGAGCAGCTGCATGGTGCCGTTCATGTCGACGACTATTTCGGTGGTGTAGCGCTTGACGCCGTCCTTCTCCCACTCGCGGGTCTGCAGGCGTCCCTCGATGTAGCATTGCGAACCCTTGCGCAGGTATTCGCCGGCGATCTCGGCAACCTTGCCGAACAACACCACGCGATGCCACTCGGTACGCTCCTGAAGCTGGCCGGTCTGCTTGTCCTTCCAGCTATCGGTGGTTGCCAGCGTGATGTTGGTCACCGCATTGCCATTGGGCATGTAGCGGGTTTCCGGGTCGCCGCCGACATTGCCGATCAAGATGACTTTATTCACCCCTCTGGCCATGGGTAACTCCTCATTGGAACATTGAATTGGATGGATTCACCGATGGCGGTTGTACCGCCAGCAAAGCCGATGACCGCGAATCTTACCTCAGCCACCCCTGACGGCCAACCGACGCACTTTCATGTTGCGCGGCACTATGCAGCCGCGAACAGGCGCCTCAGGCAACCAGGCGATCAAGAGCTTCACGATCCAGTTGCTGCGTATCGACCTTGATATAGGCCGCCGCCTCGTCGGCAACGATGAGCACGTCGCTAACACCGGCGACTTGTAGCAGGTCACGCCCAAGTCCTGCGTTGGCCAGCGCTCTGGCCGAAAGCGGCAAGCGCAGGCTCGTTACATAAGGAGGTTCGCGCATGCTGAAGGCCACCACGAACCACAACGCGCACAGCGCAGCGCAACCGGCGAACACCAGCGCCAGGCCACCCTGCTGATAGAGCATGCCGCCCAGCACGCCACCGAGACCGGCACCGAGAAACTGACTGGTGGAGTAGACGCCCATCGCGGTGCCCTTGCCGCCGGCCGGCGCGACTTTGCTGATCAACGAAGGCAGCGACGCTTCCAGCAGATTGAACGCGATGAAGAAGCCCACCATGCCGACGACCAGCATCCACAAGCCATTTCCGAACCACCAGAAGAACAGCTCGCAGAGCAGCAACGCGGAGACCGCGCCCAACAGCACGCGGCGCATCTGGCGCTTCTTCTCGCCATAAATAATGAAGGGAATCATGCCGAAGAAGCCGACCAGCAGTGCCGTGAGGTAAACCCACCAATGCTCCTCCTTGGGCAATGCGCCCTGCTCGACCAATGCCAGCGGCAGCGCGACGAAGCTGGCCATCAGGATCGCGTGCAGCGCCAGAATACTGAAATCCAGGCGCAGCAGATCAGGATGGCGCAGCGTCAGGCCGAGTGCCTGCTTGGCGACGCCCGATTCGCGATGGCGCACATGCGCCTGGGCCTTGGGCAGCAACGCGACGATGACTCCGCCAAGCAACGCCATGCCGGCGGTTACCCAGAACAGCCCGGAGAGACCGAAGGCACGGGTCAGCAACGGCCCGACGATCATCGCGACAGCGAAGGACAAACCGATGCTCACGCCGATCAGCGCCATTGCCTTGGTCCGGTGCTGTTCGCGGGTCAGGTCCGAGAGCAGCGCCATCACTGCAGCGGAAATCGCGCCCGCCCCTTGCAGGATGCGCCCGGCGATAACGCCCCAGATACTGTCCGACATCGCCGCCAGTGCGGCTCCGGCAGCAAAGATCAGCAGGCCGCAATAGATGATCGGCAGGCGACCAATACGATCGGAAAGGATACCGAAGGGAATTTGCAGCAGCGCCTGGGTCAAACCATAGGCACCTATCGCAAGACCGATCAGGGTCGGCGTAGCGCCTTCCAGGTCCATGCCGTAGGTTGCCAGCACGGGCAAAACCATGAACATGCCGAGCATGCGAAAAGCGAAAACCAGGGCCAGCCCGGAAGCTGCGCGTTTTTCGCTGGCGCTCATGCGCTCGCTGTAGGGGTCCTGCATGGAGGGTCTCGCTTGTATGAACCGGCGGCGATTCTAGCAGCCCTACCCTGTTCGGCACAGGCGCGCGGTTTTGCCGCGACTATCACCCCGGCCGTATACTTTCGGGTTTCCGCCCGCCACGCGAGGCTGTTTTGGACAAGATTCTGATTCGTGGGGCCCGCACCCACAACCTGAAGAACATCGACCTCACCCTGCCGCGCGACAAGCTGATCGTCATCACCGGCTTGTCCGGTTCTGGCAAATCATCGTTGGCATTCGACACTCTCTACGCAGAAGGCCAGCGCCGTTACGTCGAATCGCTTTCGGCGTATGCGCGCCAGTTCCTCTCGATGATGGAAAAGCCCGACGTCGACACCATCGAAGGGCTCTCCCCGGCGATCTCCATCGAGCAGAAATCGACCTCGCACAACCCGCGCTCCACCGTGGGCACCATCACCGAGATCTACGACTACCTGCGTCTGCTCTATGCGCGGGTCGGCACGCCGCGCTGTCCAGATCACGATGCCCCGTTGGAAGCGCAGACGGTCAGTCAGATGGTCGACCAGGTGCTGGCACTGCCCGAAGGCCGCAAGCTGATGCTGCTGGCCCCGGTCATCCGCGAACGCAAGGGCGAGCACCTGGCCGTGTTCGACGAACTGCGTGCTCAGGGTTTCGTGCGCGCCCGCGTCAACGGGCGGCTGTACGAGCTCGACGAGCTACCCAAGCTGGACAAGCAGAAGAAACACTCGATCGACGTGGTGGTGGATCGCTTCAAGGTTCGCGGCGACCTGCAGCAGCGCCTGGCCGAATCCTTCGAAACGGCGCTCAAGCTGGCCGATGGCATCGCCCTGGTCGCCTCCATGGAAGAGGACGACGACAGCGAGGAAATGATCTTCTCCGCACGCTTCGCCTGCCCGATCTGCGGCCACTCGATCAGCGAGCTTGAACCCAAGCTGTTCTCCTTCAACAACCCAGCCGGCGCCTGCCCCACCTGTGACGGCCTGGGCGTGAAGCAGTTCTTCGACGCCAAGCGCCTGGTCAATGGGGAGCTGACCCTGGCCGAAGGCGCCATACGCGGCTGGGACCGGCGCAACGTTTACTATTTCCAGATGCTCGGCTCACTGGCCTCGCATTATGGCTTCAGCCTCGACGAGCCTTTCGACTCACTGGCCGCCGATCATCAGAAGTCCATCCTGCGCGGCAGCGGCCGTGAGAATGTCGAGTTCCGCTACCTCAACGACCGCGGCGATATCGTCAAGCGTTCGCACCCGTTCGAAGGCATCGTTCCCAACCTGGAACGCCGCTACCGCGAAACCGAGTCCAATTCGGTTCGCGAAGAGCTCGCCAAATACCTCAGCACCCAGCCCTGCCCGGACTGTCGCGGCACGCGTCTGCGCCGCGAAGCACGCCACGTGTGGGTTGGCGACAAGACCCTGCCTGCGGTCACGGCCATGCCCATCGGCGACGCCACCGACTACTTCGGCGTCCTCTCGCTCAGCGGACGACGCGGCGAGATCGCCGACAAGATTCTCAAGGAGATCCGCGAACGCCTGCAGTTCCTGGTCAACGTCGGCCTGGATTATCTGACCCTGGATCGCAGCGCCGACACCCTGTCCGGCGGCGAAGCCCAGCGTATTCGCCTGGCCAGTCAGATCGGCGCCGGCCTGGTTGGGGTGATGTACATCCTCGACGAACCTTCGATCGGCCTGCATCAGCGCGACAACGAACGCTTGCTGGGCACCCTTCGCCACCTGCGCGACATCGGCAATACGGTGATCGTCGTGGAGCATGACGAGGATGCGATCCGTCTCGCCGACTACGTCGTAGACATCGGCCCAGGTGCCGGCATACATGGCGGCCGCATCGTCGCTGAAGGCACACCTGACGAGGTGATGGCGCACCCGGATTCGCTGACCGGCAAGTACCTCTCTGGTCGGGTAAAGATCAACTATCGGCCTGAGCGCACCCGCCGTGATCCGAAGATGCTGCTCAAGCTCAAGGGCGCGCGGGGCAACAACCTGCGCAACGTCGACCTGGAGATTCCGGTAGGCCTGCTCACCTGCATCACCGGTGTGTCGGGCTCGGGCAAATCAACGCTGATCAACAACACGCTGTTCCCGATCACGGCGACTGCACTCAATGGCGCGACCACGCTGGAAGTAGCCCCGCACGACAGCTTCGATGGGCTGCAGCATCTGGACAAGGTGGTGGACATCGATCAGAGCCCGATCGGCCGCACCCCGCGCTCCAACCCGGCGACCTACACGGGGCTGTTCACGCCGATTCGCGAGCTGTTTGCCGGCGTGCCGGAAGCGCGCTCACGCGGCTACGGTCCGGGCCGCTTCTCTTTCAACGTCAAGGGCGGACGCTGCGAAGCCTGCCAAGGCGACGGCGTGATCAAGGTGGAAATGCACTTCCTGCCCGACATCTACGTGCCCTGCGACGTATGCAAGGGCAAGCGCTACAACCGCGAAACGCTGGAGGTGAAGTACAAGGGCAAGAGCATCACCGAAGTGCTCGACATGACCATCGAGGAAGCCCGCGAATTCTTCGATCCGGTGCCGGCCGTCGCGCGAAAACTGCAAACGCTAATGGATGTTGGGCTGTCCTACATCAAGCTGGGGCAGAGCGCGACGACCCTCTCTGGCGGTGAGGCGCAGCGCGTCAAGCTGTCCCGCGAGCTGTCCAAGCGTGACACGGGCAAGACGCTGTACATCCTTGATGAACCCACCACCGGCCTGCATTTCGCCGATATCCAGCAGCTGCTCGACGTACTGCACCGTCTGCGCGACCACGGCAATACGGTCGTGGTGATCGAGCACAACCTCGACGTCATCAAGACGGCCGACTGGCTGGTGGATCTCGGCCCGGAAGGCGGCTCGAAGGGTGGCCAGATTATCGCCTGCGGTACGCCGGAAGAGGTGGCAGGCATGGCCCAGTCTCATACCGGTCATTTTCTCAAACCGTTACTCGAGCGCGACCGCTCGGCGGGTTGATCATCGCGTCGGCAGCCGTTTCGGCAACAAGCGCAAGCGCAGCGGGGTCCACTACGGATCCCGCCGGGCAGTTGGGCGGGACACTCTCAGCCCGACAAGGAGAAATCCTGATGCGAATTGCGCTTGCTGCCTGCCTGCCTGCTTGGCGCCGGCCTGCTACCCTGTCTCGCCGCTGCCGCCCAACCCAACGGCCCTTGGATCACCAACGAGCAGAACGTCTCGCTGGAGGCGTTCATGAGCAACAACCAGCTGTACGATCAGCTCAACGCACTTTCACGACGCTTCCCGGATGCCCTGCGACTAGAACAGGCCGGCAGCAGCAACGAAGGCCGGCCAATCTGGCTGGCCAGGCTGGGTAATTCAGACAAACCAGCCGCAATGATCACAACCCAACAGCACGGCACCGAAGCGGCGGTCAATCTGATAAAACGCCTTGCCTCGGGCGGGGGCCTTGTCCCGCCAGGTACTGGATAATCTGCAGGTGCTGATCGTGCCGAGGGTTAACCCGGACGGCGCCGAGCGTTTCAGTCGCGGCAACATGGATTTCAGCGCCCCGCAAACCAGCGCTGACTGCCTGCGCGCCGATGGCACCCTGAATCCTGCCAAGTTGGATCAGCACCTCGGCGCCAACGTGACCGCCTTCACCAATGCCTACGGCCAACGCCAATTTAGCTACGACATCAACCGCTACCACTGGACAGACTGGAGCAAGAGCACGCAGATACGCTGCAATCCAGGCCTGGCCAGCGAGCGGCACTTCAACCCGGGGCAGAACCCGGTGCCCGAAGCGGTTGCGGTACGCGGCATCTATGACCGTTACCGTCCCATCTGGCTGGTAGATGTGCACAATCAGAACCCTGCCGTGGTACTCGAGGATGTGGATCCTGAAGTGAACCGCCCGGACCGCCAGGTGACCGGCTCTATCACCTGGCCAACTCACCCGGATGTCGCCCCGGAAGCGGTAGCACTGTCGAAGCACCTGGCAATCGTGATGAAGCAGCGCTCCACGCAGCTTGGCTTCATGGAAATCACCAACTACTACTATGAGCACCCCAACGGCGATGTCCGCCGCGGCGGCGGCGATCCAGACATTGCCCGAAACGCATACGGCCTGCTGGGGACCGAGCGACTGGCCGCCTGCGAAACAGGCCCATTGGGCGGCAGCGTGCTCATGGAAATCGGCGGATTGAACAGTCGCGGCCAGAAGTCTGTCGGCATGCTGCGCAACAATGTGCGTGAAATGCTTGAGGCCGTGCTTGTCGCAACTGCCGACGGTAGCCTGACGGCGATCGATCCGGCAGAGGCCGATCGCCTTCTGCCACTCGGACAGGAGAGCGATAAGCCGCTCAACAATCCCCACGAATAGCGCTGAAGAAACAGGAAAGCCCGCAGCACTCGCTGCGGGCTTCTCGATCCTGCGGATACCGCGAATCGCTTATACCGGCACTTCCGACAGCGGAATATCCAGGGCGGCGGCAATACCTGCTCCGTAGGCCGGATCAGCCTTCAGGCAGTGGTTGATGTGGCGAATCTTGATATGACGCGCCACTCCCTGCATCGACCGAGCGGTATTTTCGAACAACCGCTGCTGTTCATCGGCCGTCATCAAGCGGAACAGGTTGCCCGGCTGAGTGAAGTAATCGGCGTCGTCGGCACGGTAGTCGTAACGATCCGCCGCCCCCTCGAGCGCCAGCGGTGGCTCGCTGAAGTCAGGCTGTTCCTGCCACTCGCCATAGGTATTCGGCTCGTAATGCAGACGACCGCCCTGATTGCCATCTACGCGCATGGCACCATCGCGATGGTAGCTGTGGACCGGGCAACGCGGAGCGTTGACTGGAATCTGATGGTGATTCACCCCCAGCCGGTAGCGTTGCGCATCCCCGTAGGAGAAAAGACGGCCCTGCAACATACGGTCTGGAGAGAAGCTGATGCCCGGAACGACATTCGCCGGCGTGAATGCCGCCTGCTCGACATCCTGGAAGTAGTTGTCGGGATTGCGGTTGAGTTCGTAATAGCCGACCTCGATCAACGGGTAGTCAGCATGCGGCCAGACCTTGGTGAGGTCGAACGGATGGTACGGCACCTTGGCGGCGTCGGCCTCTGGCATTACCTGCACATACATCGTCCAACGTGGATATTCGCCACGCTCGATGGCCTCAAACAGATCGCGCTGCGAACTCTCCCGGTCATTGGCAACGATGGCTGCCGCCTCGCCGTCGGTGAGATTCTTGATGCCCTGCTGGGTCCGAAAGTGAAACTTCACCCAGAAACGCTCGTTGTTCGGACTGATGAAGCTGTAGGTGTGCGAACCGAAACCGTGCATATGGCGGTACGACGCCGGAATGCCCCGATCGCCCATGACATAGGTGATCTGGTGCAAGGCTTCAGGCAGCCCGGTCCAGAAGTCCCAGTTGTTGTTCGCGCTGCGCATGTTGGTGCGCGGATCGCGTTTTACTGCGTGGTTGAGGTCCGGAAACTTCAGTGGATCGCGGAAAAAGAACACCGGCGTGTTATTGCCCACCATGTCCCAGTTGCCTTGCTCGGTGTAGAACTTCAGGGCGTAACCACGAATGTCGCGCTCGGCATCGGCGGCACCACGCTCGCCTGCGACGGTCGAGAAGCGCGCGAACAGTGGAGTGCGTTTGCCGATCTCGGAAAACAGCTTGGCTTTGGTGTAGCGGGTGATGTCATGGGTGACGACGAATTCTCCGAACGCCCCCGAGCCCTTCGCATGCATTCGCCGCTCCGGAATGACTTCCCGATCGAAATGAGCGAGCTTCTCCAGAAACCATACGTCCTGAAGCAGCATGGGACCACGGCGGCCCGCGGTCATGGAGTTCTGGTTTTCGGATACCGGCGCACCGGCAACGGTTGTGAGCTTCGGCTTGTCAGTCATGGTTGCAGCTCCTTGGTATTCAATAGGCTTCCAGGGTACTTGGTAATTACCTGCTGGTTGAATGCCATTATAGGAAGCAAGCGCAACGGCGACTAATGATGAAGATCAACGCCCCTTATAGAGCCAGTCTCTCAGAATCCTTTGGGCATAAAAAAACCGAGCCAAAAGGCTCGGTTTTTTAATTGCTGCTACCAATCTTACTCGGCGGCTTCCACTTCACCAGTGACCGGACGGTCAACCAGCTCGACGTAAGCCATAGGTGCGTTGTCACCAGCGCGGAAGCCGCACTTGAGGATACGCAGATAGCCGCCCTGACGGGTGGCGTAACGCTTGCCCAGATCGTTGAACAGCTTGCCTACGGCAGCCTTCGAACGAGTACGGTCGAAAGCCAGACGACGGTTGGCGACGCTGTCTTCCTTAGCCAGGGTGATCAGCGGCTCGGCAACGCGACGCAGTTCCTTGGCCTTGGGCAGGGTGGTCTTGATCAGTTCGTGCTCGAACAGCGACACCGCCATGTTTTGAAACATGGCCTTGCGGTGGGCGCTGGTGCGGCTCAGGTGACGGCCACTTTTACGATGACGCATGATTGAAATTCCTTACCAAACGTTCAGTTCGGTTACTGGGGGCGATCAGGCAGTGGCCTTATCGTCCTTCTTGAGACTTGCCGGCGGCCAGTTATCCAGACGCATACCGAGGGACAAACCACGCGAAGCCAGAACGTCCTTGATCTCAGTCAGGGACTTCTTGCCCAGATTCGGCGTCTTCAACAGCTCTACTTCGGTGCGCTGAATTAGATCACCAATGTAGTAGATGTTTTCCGCCTTCAGGCAGTTGGCCGAACGTACGGTCAGCTCCAGGTCATCAACCGGACGCAACAGGATCGGATCGATCTCGTCTTCCTGCTCGATTACAACCGGCTCGCTGTCGCCCTTGAGGTCGACGAACGCAGCCAGCTGTTGCTGCAGGATGGTCGCTGCACGACGGATCGCCTCTTCGGGATCCAGGGTGCCGTTGGTTTCCAGGTCAATGACCAGTTTGTCCAGGTTGGTGCGCTGCTCGACACGAGCATTCTCGACCACGTAAGCCACGCGACGAACCGGGCTGAAAGTGGCGTCGAGCTGCAGACGACCGATGCTACGGCTTTCGTCTTCATCGCTCTGACGCGCATCAGCAGGCTCGTAACCGCGGCCGCGAGCGACCTTGAGCTTCATGTTGAGCGAGCCGTTGGCCGCCAGATTGGCGATCAGGTGATCGCCATTGACGATTTCGACATCGTGATCCAGCTGGATATCGGCAGCGGTAACAGCGCCCGCGCCCTTCTTCACCAGGCTCAAGGTCACTTCATCACGGCCGTGCAGCTTGATGGCGATACCTTTGAGGTTGAGCAGGATTTCGATGACATCTTCCTGCACGCCCTCGATGGCGCTGTACTCGTGGAGCACACCGTCGATCTCGGCCTCGACCACAGCGCAGCCGGGCATGGAGGACAACAGAATACGACGCAGCGCGTTGCCAAGGGTGTGGCCAAAACCACGCTCGAGGGGCTCGAGAGTGATCTTGGCACGGGTCGGACTGACCACCTGCACATCGATATGGCGGGGGGTCAGGAACTCATTTACCGAACTCTGCATGGATACACCTATTTTCTAGCCCTTACTTGGAGTAGAGCTCGACAATCAGGTTTTCGTTGATGTCGGCGGACAGATCGCTGCGAGCCGGAACATTCTTGAAAACACCGGATTTCTTGTCGGCATCTACTTCGACCCATTCAACGCGACCGCGCTGAGCGCACAGTTCGAGGGCCTGGGCGATACGCAGCTGGTTACGGCACTTCTCACGAACAGCCACTACGTCACCGGCCTTGACCTGGTAAGACGGAATGTTCACGGTCTGACCGTTGACGCTGATTGACTTGTGCGAGACCAGCTGACGCGATTCGGCACGAGTAGAGCCGAAGCCCATGCGGTACACGACGTTGTCCAGACGGCACTCGAGCAGCTGCAGCAGATTCTCACCGGTAGCGCCCTTACGGCTGGCTGCTTCCTTGTAATAACCACTGAACTGACGCTCCAGCACACCGTAGATGCGGCGTACCTTCTGCTTTTCACGCAGCTGGGTGCCGTAATCGGACAGACGTCCGCGACGCTGACCGTGAACACCCGGCGGGGTTTCGATATTGCACTTGGATTCGAGCGCGCGCGCACCACTCTTCAGGAAGAGATCGGTGCCTTCACGACGAGACAGTTTGCACTTGGGACCAATATAACGAGCCATTCTTCACTGTCTCCTGATTACACGCGGCGCTTCTTCGGCGGACGGCACCCGTTATGCGGGATAGGCGTCACGTCGGTGATGCTGGCGATTTTATAACCACATGCGTTCAAAGCACGCACGGCGGACTCCCGACCCGGACCTGGGCCCTTGACGTTGACGTCGAGGTTCTTCAGGCCGTACTCCAGCGCAGCCTGGCCAGCGCGCTCTGCAGCGATCTGGGCAGCGAACGGAGTGCTCTTACGCGAGCCGCGGAAACCGGAACCACCCGAAGTAGCCCAGGACAACGCATTGCCCTGACGATCGGTGATGGTCACGATGGTGTTGTTGAAAGACGCGTGGATGTGGGCGATGCCATCAACCACTGTCTTTTTGACTTTTTTACGAGGACGAGCAGCAGGTTTTGCCATGACTAAATTCCTGTCGATTCGCTAACGCGATTACTTGCGGATCGGCTTGCGCGGGCCCTTACGGGTACGTGCGTTGGTCTTGGTACGCTGACCGCGAACCGGCAGACCACGACGATGACGCAGGCCGCGATAGCAGCCCAGGTCCATCAAGCGCTTGATTTTCATGTTGACTTCGCGACGCAGGTCGCCTTCAACGATGAACTTGCCGACTTCGCCACGCAGCAGTTCGACCTGCTCGTCGGAAAGATCCTTGATCTTCGCTGCCGGATTCACACCGGTAGCAGCACAGATTTCCTGTGCACGGGTGCGACCAACACCGTAGATGTAGGTCAGCGAGATAACAGTGTGCTTGTTATCCGGAATGTTGACGCCTGCAATACGGGCCATTCAGTGAAACTCCAATTGACAGCTACCTACGCCCCGGAAGCCAAGAAAAGGGCGCGAGATATTAACGCTGTAATAACAAATATTCAACCCGGCAGCGCACTAGCTGCCGGGTTATAACGCCTTACACAATCAGCCTTGGCGCTGCTTGTGACGCGGTTCTGCGCTACAGATCACGCGCACGACACCGTCGCGACGGATGATCTTGCAGTTACGGCACAGCTTTTTAACCGATGCACGAACTTTCATCACCAACTCCTAGAACCTTACGAGCCACCTCAGCGGAGCATTCCACTGCCGTAGCCCTTCAGGTTGGCTTTCTTCATCAGGGAATCGTACTGGTGCGACATGAGGTGTGACTGCACTTGAGACATGAAGTCCATTACAACCACAACCACGATCAGCAACGAGGTCCCACCAAGGTAGAACGGCACGTTGGCTGCAACCACAAGAAACTGTGGCAGCAGGCAGACAGCCGTCATGTACAGGGCGCCGAACATGGTCAAACGAGTCAACACGCCATCAATGTAGCGAGCCGACTGCTCACCAGGACGAATCCCGGGAATAAACGCGCCAGATTTCTTCAGGTTCTCTGCTACGTCTTTCGGATTGAACATCAATGCCGTATAGAAGAAGCAGAAGAAGATGATCCCGGCACTGAACAGCAGAATATTCAACGGCTGCCCGGGCGCGATCGCCTGCGAAATGTCAGCCAACCAGCCCATGCTCTCTGACTGACCGAACCACTGCCCCAGCGAAGCCGGGAACAGCAGAATGCTGCTGGCAAAGATAGCCGGGATGACCCCCGCCATATTCACCTTCAACGGCAAGTGGCTGGTCTGCGCAGCAAAGACCTTACGGCCCTGCTGACGCTTCGCGTAGTGAACCGCGATACGGCGCTGACCACGCTCGATAAACACCACGAAACCGATGATCGCTACAGCGAGCAGGCCGACAGCGAGCAGCGCGATGATATTGATATCGCCCTGACGAGCAGACTCGAACGACTGACCGAGCGCACCCGGCAAGCCGGCGACGATACCTGCGAAGATCAACATCGAGATACCGTTGCCAACGCCACGCTCGGTGATCTGCTCACCCAGCCACATCATGAACATCGCACCAGACACGAACGTCGTGATGGCCACGAAGTAGAAGCCGAAATCGTTGCTGAACGCGACACCTTGCCCCGCCAACCCGACCGACATACCGATCGCCTGAACGATGGCCAGCACGAGCGTACCGTAACGCGTGTACTGACTGATCTTGCGACGACCGGCCTCACCTTCTTTCTTCAACTGCTCCAGCTGTGGGCTGACAGCGGTCATGAGCTGCATGATGATCGATGCCGAAATGTACGGCATGATCCCCAAAGCAAAAATACTCATCCGCTCCAGCGCACCACCGGAAAACATGTTGAACAAGCTAAGGATGGTCCCCTCGTTCTGACGGAACAGCTCGGCCAGCCGATCGGGATTTATCCCGGGAACAGGGATGTGTGCGCCAATCCGATAGACGATGATCGCCATGAACAGAAAGCGCAGACGAGCCCAGAGTTCGGACAGACCACCATTACTCAGCGCGGAGAGAGCACCTTGCTTAGCCATTTATTCCTCGAACTTGCCGCCAGCTGCTTCGATAGCCGCACGCGCACCTTTGGTGGCTGCGATACCCTTGAGAGTAACCGCACGACCAACCTCGCCCGACAGCATGATTTTCACGCGCTGTACGTTCTGGTTGATTACGTTGGCGTCTTTCAGGCTTTGCACGGTAACGACATCACCTTCCACCTTGGCCAACTCAGAGGTACGAACCTCAGCGCGATCCATGGCTTTCAGCGAAACGAAACCGAACTTCGGCAGACGACGATGCAGAGGCTGCTGACCACCCTCGAAACCAGGAGCGATCTTGCCGCCGGAACGAGAGGTCTGACCCTTGTGACCACGGCCACAGGTCTTGCCCAGGCCACTACCGATACCACGACCGGGACGCAGCTTTTCGCGACGGGCACCCGGCGCAGAACGCAGATCGTTCAGTTGCATGGCTTAGCCCTCCACACGGAGCATGTAATAAGCCTTGTTGATCATGCCGCGATTTTCAGGAGTATCCTGAACCTCGACGGTGTGACCAATGCGACGCAGGCCAAGACCCTTGACGCACAGCTTGTGATTGGGGATACGACCGCTGACACTCTTGATCAGCGTGACCTTGACGGTGTTAGCCATGATCAGGAAATCTCCTCGACGCTCTTTCCACGCTTGGCAGCAATCGACTCAGGCGACTGCATCGCCTTCAGACCCTTAAAGGTGGCGTGAACCACGTTGACCGGGTTGGTAGAGCCGTAGCACTTGGCCAGCACGTTCTGAACGCCAGCAACTTCCAGAATGGCGCGCATGGCACCACCGGCAATCACGCCGGTACCCTCGGAGGCAGGCTGCATGTAGACCTTGGACGCGCCATGCGCGGCCTTGGTGGCGTACTGCAGAGTAGTGCCATTCAGGTCGACCTGGATCATGTTGCGGCGAGCCGCCTCCATAGCCTTTTGAATAGCAGCCGGTACTTCACGGGACTTGCCACGACCGAAGCCGACACGACCCTTGCCATCACCGACCACAGTCAGCGCGGTGAAGGTGAAGATACGACCACCTTTTACAGTTTTTGCGACGCGGTTAACTTGAACCAGCTTCTCGATGTAGCCTTCGTCGCGCTTTTGCTCGTTATTTGCCATAACTTAGAACTCCAGCCCGCCTTCACGAGCAGCTTCAGCCAGTGCCTTGACACGACCGTGGTACTTGAAGCCAGAACGGTCGAACGCCACCTGAGTGACACCTGCGGCTTTCGCGCGCTCAGCGACCAGCTGACCGACTTTCTTGGCAGCGTCGACGTTGCCGGTGGCGGCGTCACGCAGTTCTTTGTCCAGAGTCGAGGCGCTGGCCAGGACCTTGCCGCCGTCGGCCGAAAGGACCTGGGCGTAGATGTGCTGGGAAGAGCGGTACACGCAGAGGCGTACGGTTTCCAGCTCGCGCATCTTCAGGCGTGCCTTGCGAGCGCGACGCAGACGAGTTTCTTTCTTTACGCTCATTTGCTATGCCCTACTTCTTCTTAGCTTCTTTGCGACGGACTACTTCATCCGAGTACCGCACGCCTTTGCCCTTGTAAGGCTCAGGGCGACGGAAGTCGCGGATTTCAGCAGCCACCTGACCGACCAGTTGCTTGTCGACACCCTTGATCAGGATATCGGTCTGGCTGGGGGTCTCAGCGGTAACGCCTTGCGGCAGTTCGTAATCCACCGGATGCGAGAAACCGAGAGCCAGGGACAGCACTTGACCTTTGGCTTGCGCCTTGTAACCAACACCAACCAGCTGAAGCTTGCGCTCGAAGCCTTGGCTGACGCCGATCACCATGTTGTTGACCAGCGCACGGGTAGTGCCGGCCATGGCGCGAGTTTGCTGATCGCCATTACGGCCAGCAAAACGCAGCTCACCAGACTCCTGGATGACCTCCACGGACGGATGAACATTCAGTTCGAGAGCGCCTTTTGCGCCCTTCACCGAAAGCTGCTGACCAGACATCTTGATTTCGACGCCAGCAGGCAGCTTGACGGGGTTCTTAGCAACGCGAGACATGCTTATCCCCCCTTAGAACACAGTGCAGAGCACTTCGCCGCCAACACCAGCAGCCCGAGCAGCCCGATCAGTCATCACACCCTTGTTGGTGGAGACAATCGACACACCCAAACCGCCACGTACTTTCGGCAACTGGTCAACGGATTTGTACTGGCGCAGGCCAGGACGACTTACGCGCTTGAGCTCCTCGATGACCGGACGGCCTTCGAAATACTTCAGCTCGATGGACAGTTGCGGCTTGGCGTCGCCACTGACCTGGTATCCCGCGATATAGCCTTCACCTTGAAGAACGTTGGCAACAGCCACCTTCAGAGTGGAAGACGGCATGCTTACGACGGACTTTTCGGCCATCTGGGCATTACGGATACGAGTTAGCATGTCCGCTAACGGGTCCTGCATACTCATGGGCTCTTAGCTCCTAATACAAAAAAATAAGCCTTGGACGGCTCGTGTCGCCAACAGGCAAACCCCACAAAAATGCAAGGCTCAGGCGAGCCGGGCATTCTAGAGAGTTGCCAGAAACGAATCAAGCCCCATGAGGGGCTTGAACGAAAAACAAACAGGACCCGCAGGGCCCTGGATGCTTCTATTACCAGCTGGCCTTAACCAGACCCGGCACGTCACCACGCATTGCCGCCTGACGCAGCATGTTGCGCGCGAGGCCGAACTTGCGGTAAACGCCGTGCGGACGACCAGTCAGACGGCAGCGGTTGCGCAGGCGCGAAGCGCTTGCGTCACGAGGCTGCTTCTGCAGTGCGACCTGAGCTTCCCAGCGCGCTTCCGGAGAGGACTCCGGACTTGCGATGATTGCTTTCAGTGCAGCACGCTTCTGGGCGAACTTGGCGACCGTTTGCTGACGCTTCAGCTCACGGTTCTTCATGCTTTGCTTAGCCATGTGCCTACTCCAATCAGTTACGGAACGGGAAGTTGAAAGCACGCAGCAGAGCGCGACCTTCTTCATCCGTCCGAGCAGTAGTGGTCAGAGTGATGTCCAGACCACGCAGGGCATCGATCTTGTCGTAATCGATTTCCGGGAAGATGATCTGCTCTTTGACGCCCATACTGTAGTTGCCGCGGCCATCGAAGGACTTGGCATTCAGGCCGCGGAAGTCACGCACGCGCGGCAGGGAGATCGAAAGCAGGCGATCCAGGAATTCATACATACGATCACTGCGCAGCGTGACCTTGACGCCGATCGGCCAGCCTTCGCGGACTTTGAAGCCTGCGATGGACTTGCGAGCGTGAGTCACTACAACCTTCTGGCCAGTGATCTTTTCCAGATCAGCAACAGCATTGTCGATGATCTTCTTGTCACCGATCGCTTCGCCGATACCCATGTTGAGGGTGATCTTGGTGATACGCGGAACTTCCATCACGTTGCCAAGCTTCAGTTCTTCCTTCAGCTTGGGCGCGATTTCCTTCCGATAAACTTCTTTTAGTCGTGCCATGGTTATCTACCTAGCAGTCTCAAGCGTCAACCGGCTTCTGGGTCGACTTGAAGACACGAATTTTCTTGCCCTCTTCAACCTTGAAGCCAACGCGGTCTGCCTTGTTGGTCTCACCGTTGAAAATGGCGACGTTAGAGACGTGCAAAGGCGCCTCCTTCTCGACGATACCGCCCTGAACGCCGGACATCGGGTTAGGCTTGGTATGGCGCTTCACGAGATTGATCCCGCCAACGACCAGACGGTCGTCCGCGAGGACCTTCAGCACCTTACCGCGCTTGCCCTTGTCTTTGCCGGCGATGACGATGATCTCGTCGTTGCGACGAATCTTTTGCATGCGGCTACTCCTTACAGCACTTCAGGGGCGAGCGAGACGATCTTCATGAACTTCTCGGTACGAAGTTCACGCGTCACCGGCCCAAAGATACGGGTGCCGATAGGCTCCTGCTTGTTGTTCAGCAGAACAGCAGCATTGCCATCGAAGCGAATGATGGAGCCATCGGGACGACGAACACCGTGACGAGTGCGAACCACAACAGCGGTCATCACCTGGCCTTTCTTGACCTTGCCACGAGGAATCGCTTCCTTGACGGTTACTTTGATAATGTCGCCGATGCCGGCGTAACGACGGTGAGAACCGCCGAGCACCTTGATACACATGACGCGACGAGCGCCACTGTTATCAGCCACATCGAGCATGGATTGAGTCTGAATCATATAATTTCTCCGACCCCTAGCCCTTAGACTTCGACGGCGCGTTCAACGACATCAACCAGCATCCAGGACTTGGTCTTTGCCAGCGGACGAGTCTCGCGGATGGTGACCTTGTCGCCGATACGGCACTGGTTGGTTTCGTCGTGGGCGTGCAGTTTGGTCGAACGCTTCACGTATTTACCGTAGATCGGGTGCTTGACGCGACGCTCGATCAGAACGGTGATGGTCTTGTCCATCTTGTCGCTGACGACGCGACCGGTCAGCGTGCGGACGGTTTTCTGAGCTTCAGCCATGATCACTTACCTGCCTGCTGGTTGAGCACAGTCTTGACACGAGCGATGTCGCGCTTGACTTGCGAGAGCAGGTGAGACTGCCCCAACTGGCCAGTCGCTTTCTGCATACGCAGATTGAACTGGTCCCGCAGCAGCTCGAGCAGTTGCTCGTTCAGCTGCTCAACGGATTTTTCACGAAGTTCATTCGCTTTCATCACATCACCGTCCGCTTAACAAAGGAGGTGGCGAGCGGCAGCTTTGCAGCGGCCAGGGCGAAAGCCTCACGCGCCAGCTCTTCGGAAACACCCTCGATCTCGTAGAGCACCTTGCCCGGCTGAATCTGGGCTACCCAGTACTCGACGCTACCCTTACCTTTACCCATCCGGACTTCCAGAGGCTTCTTGGTTACAGGCTTGTCGGGGAACACGCGGATCCAGATCTTTCCGCCACGCTTTACGTGACGGGTGAGCGCACGACGTGCAGCCTCGATCTGACGCGCGGTCAGACGACCACGGGAAACAGACTTCAGCGCGAATTCGCCGAAGCTGACCTTGCTACCGCGCTGAGCCAGACCACGGTTGTGGCCGGTCATCTGCTTGCGGAATTTTGTACGCTTGGGTTGCAACATTTGGCGTACCCCTTACTTAGCAGCTTTTTTACGAGGAGCAGGCGCTTGAGGCTTGAGCTCTTCATGGCGACCACCAATTACTTCGCCCTTGAAGATCCACACCTTCACGCCGATCACACCGTAAGTGGTGTGCGCTTCGTAAGTGTTGTAATCGATATCGGCACGCAGGGTGTGCAGAGGCACACGACCTTCGCGATACCACTCGGTACGGGCAATTTCAGCCCCACCCAGACGACCACTGACCTGGATCTTGATGCCTTTGGCACCAATGCGCATGGCGTTCTGTACGGCGCGCTTCATGGCGCGACGGAACATCACGCGACGCTCCAGCTGCTGAGCTACGCTCTGTGCAACCAGCATTGCGTCGAGCTCCGGCTTGCGGATCTCTTCGATATTGATGTGCACCGGCACACCCATTTGCTTGGTCAGGTCCTGACGCAGCTTCTCAACATCCTCACCCTTCTTGCCGATCACAATGCCGGGACGAGCGGTGTGGATGGTGATGCGTGCGGTTTGAGCCGGGCGATGGATATCGATACGGCTTACGGACGCGCTTTTTAATTTGTCTTGGAGGTACTCACGCACGTTCAGATCTGCAAGCAGATAGTCTGCATACGTACGGCCGTCTGCGTACCAGACGGAGGTGTGCTCCTTGACGATTCCCAGGCGAATGCCAGTGGGATGTACTTTCTGACCCATCTGATCGACTCCGTTACTTGTCCGCAACCTTGACAGTGATATGGCAAGACCGCTTGACGATGCGATCAGCGCGGCCTTTGGCACGCGGCATGATGCGCTTAAGCGAACGCCCCTCGTTGACGAAGACCGTGGAGACTTTCAAGTCATCCACATCTGCGCCTTCGTTGTGCTCGGCGTTGGCAACGGCCGACTCCAGCACTTTCTTCATGATCTCGGCGGCTTTCTTGCTACTGAAAGCCAGGAGGTTGAGCGCTTCGCCCACCTTCTTCCCGCGGATCTGGTCGGCGACCAGGCGGGCTTTCTGGGCGGAGATGCGAGCGCCCGACAACTTAGCGGCTACTTCCATCTTTCCTTACCCCTTAGCGCTTGCCTTTCTTGTCCGCCACATGCCCGCGATATGTACGGGTTGCAGCGAACTCGCCGAGTTTGTGGCCGACCATGTCTTCGGACACGAGGACCGGTACATGTTGACGACCGTTATGTACAGCG
This sequence comes from Stutzerimonas kunmingensis, assembly GCF_002929225.1. Taxonomy (GTDB): domain Bacteria; phylum Pseudomonadota; class Gammaproteobacteria; order Pseudomonadales; family Pseudomonadaceae; genus Stutzerimonas. The sequence continues at coordinate 297,267 of NZ_PISM01000018.1, forward strand.
ATGGTCAGACCGACCATTTGCGGCAGGATCATCGAACGACGCGACCAGGTTTTAACTGGCTTACGATCGCTCTTTTCCACCGCCGCTTCGACCTTCTTCAGTAGGTGAAGATCGATAAAAGGACCTTTTTTCAGAGAACGCGGCACTGTCGTATCCCTCTAGTTACTTGCGACGACGGACAATCATGTTATCGGTGCGCTTGTTAGTGCGGGTCTTCGCGCCCTTAGTCGGGAAGCCCCATGGCGACACCGGATGACGACCACCGGAGGTACGACCTTCACCACCACCGTGCGGGTGATCGACCGGGTTCATCGCGACACCACGAACGGTAGGACGAATGCCCTTCCAGCGCTTAGCCCCTGCCTTGCCCAGCGAACGCAGGCTGTGCTCGGAGTTCGAGACCTCGCCCAGGGTCGCACGGCACTCGGCCAGCACCTTGCGCATCTCGCCGGAGCGCAGACGCAGCGTCACGTAGGAACCCTCGCGAGCAACCAGCTGAGCCGAAGCGCCAGCGGAGCGAGCGATCTGAGCACCCTTACCCGGCTTGAGCTCGACACCGTGAACGGTAGAACCCAGCGGGATGTTGCGCAGCGGCAGGCTGTTGCCAGCCTTGATCGGAGCATTGATGCCCGAGACCAGCTGATCGCCAGCGCTTACACCCTTCGGTGCGATGATGTAGCGACGCTCACCGTCGGCATACTTCAGCAGCGCAATGTGCGCAGTACGGTTCGGGTCATATTCGATACGCTCGACGATGGCAGGAATGCCATCCTTGTTGCGACGAAAATCAACCAGACGGTAATGCTGCTTGTGACCACCGCCAATGTGGCGAGTGGTGATACGACCGTTGTTGTTACGGCCGCCAGTCTTCGACTTCTTCTCGAGCAGCGGTGCGTAAGGAGCGCCTTTGTGCAGCTCCTGATTGACCACCTTGACCACAAAACGGCGGCCCGCGGAAGTCGGTTTGCATTTAACGATTGCCATGATGCACCCCTTCCTTACTCAGCACTGCCGGAGAAATCGAGATCCTGGCCCGGCTGAAGCGCGATATACGCCTTCTTCCAGTCGTTGCGCTTGCCCAGACCGCGAGCGGTACGCTTGGTCTTGCCCTGAACGTTCAGGGTGTTGACGGCGGCGACCTTCACGTCGAACAGGCTCTCAACAGCCTTCTTGATTTCCAGCTTGGTTGCGTCGGTCGCAACCTTGAAAACGAATTGCTTCTTGCTGTCAGCCAGCACGGTAGCCTTCTCAGAGACGTGCGGACCAAGCAGGACTTTAAATACGCGTTCCTGGTTCATCCCAGCAGCTCCTCGAATTTCTTCACAGCCGACACGGTGATCAACACCTTGTCATAGGCGATCAGGCTGACCGGATCGGAACCCTGGACATCACGCACATCGACATGCGGCAGGTTGCGCGCAGCCAGGTACAGGTTCTGATCGACAGCATCGGAAACGATCAGCACATCGCTCAGGCCCATACCATTGAGCTTGCTAGCAAGCACTTTGGTTTTCGGCGCGTCGACGGCGAAATCTTCTACGACAACCAGACGCTCGGAGCGGACCAGCTCAGCAAGAATGGAACGCAGCGCAGCGCGATACATCTTCTTGTTCAGCTTCTGATCATGATTCTGAGGACGCGCGGCGAATGTTACGCCACCGCCACGCCAGATCGGGCCACGGCTGGTACCAGCACGAGCACGACCTGTGCCCTTCTGGCGCCACGGACGCTTGCCACCACCGGACACATCGGAGCGGGTTTTCTGCTGCTTGCTACCCTGACGACCGCCGGCCATGTAGGCGACGACTGCCTGGTGCACCAGCGTCTCGTTGAACTCACCACCAAAGGTGCGATCGGAGACTTCGATGGCCTGTGCGCCATTTACATTCAATTGCATGTGAACTCCCCCTTAACCGCGAGCCTTGGCGGCCGGACGCACGAGCACGTCACCACCAGTGGCACCGGGCACTGCGCCCTTCACCAAAAGCAGATTCCGCTCAGCATCGACACGCACGATTTCCAGAGACTGCACGGTTACGCGCTCGGCGCCCATGTGCCCGGACATCTTCTTGCCCTTGAATACACGACCTGGGGTCTGGCACTGACCGATAGAGCCCGGGACGCGGTGGGATACGGAGTTACCGTGGGTATTGTCCTGACCACGGAAGTTCCAGCGCTTGATGGTACCGGCGAAGCCTTTACCCTTGGACTGACCGGTGACATCCACCATCTGCCCAGCCTGGAAAATCTCAGCGTTGATCTGGTCACCAGCCTGGAACTCCTCGCCATCGAGGCGGAATTCCCAGACGCCACGACCAGCAGCAACATTCGCTTTAGCGAAGTGACCGGCCTGAGCCTTGGTAACACGGGACGCGCGACGCTCGCCGACAGTGACCTGCACTGCACGATAGCCATCGCTCTCTTCATTCTTGAACTGAGTGACGCGATTCGGCTCGATCTCGATGACCGTAACCGGAATAGAGACACCATCCTCGGTGAAAACGCGGGTCATACCGCATTTGCGACCGACTACACCAATAGTCATTTTGAAACCTCTTGAGTGTACGGGGCTTTCACCCGCTATGGCCGCCCATTTCAGAGCGTTACACGACTAAAACTCTCAGGTTTTAGCCGAGGCTGATCTGCACTTCCACACCAGCCGCAAGATCGAGCTTCATCAGCGCATCGACGGTTTTGTCGGTCGGCTGAACGATGTCCAGCACACGCTTGTGGGTTCGAATTTCATACTGATCGCGCGCGTCTTTATTGACGTGCGGGGAGACCAGCACAGTGAACCGCTCTTTGCGGGTTGGCAGCGGAATCGGACCACGCACCTGAGCACCAGTACGTTTCGCGGTTTCCACGATTTCCTGGGTTGATTGATCGATCAGGCGATGGTCAAAAGCCTTCAACCGAATACGGATTTGTTGGTTTTGCATTTTGACCTCAGACTCCAAGTAGCCACCCTACCAGGCGCAATACCCCCGGTAAAAGGAGGCGCAATTGTACGGATGCGCCCATAGGGTGTCAATAAATGATCAACAATAGAAAAAGGCCCCCGAGGGGGCCTTTTTCATCATCGTCAATTATTACTCGACGATCTTGGCAACCACGCCGGCACCAACGGTACGACCACCTTCGCGAATTGCGAAGCGCAGGCCGTCTTCCATGGCGATCGGCTTGATCAGGGTGACAACCATTTTCACGTTGTCGCCCGGCATTACCATCTCAACGCCTTCCGGCAGTTCGCACGAACCGGTCACGTCGGTGGTACGGAAGTAGAACTGCGGACGATAGCCCTTGAAGAACGGGGTGTGACGACCACCCTCTTCCTTGGACAGAACGTACACTTCGGCTTCGAACTTGGTGTGCGGCTTGATGGTGCCCGGCTTGGCCAGAACCTGGCCACGCTCGACGTCATCACGCTTGGTACCACGCAGCAGAACGCCGCAGTTCTCACCGGCACGACCTTCGTCGAGCAGCTTGCGGAACATTTCGACACCGGTACAGGTGGTCTTGGTGGTATCACGCAGACCAACGATCTCGATTTCTTCCTGAACCTTGACGATGCCGCGCTCAACACGACCAGTCACAACGGTACCGCGACCGGAAATGGAGAACACGTCCTCGATCGGCATCAGGAACGGCTTGTCGATGGCGCGAACCGGCTCAGGGATGTAGGTATCCAGAGTCTCGACCAGCTTCTTGACCGCAGTAGTGCCCAGTTCGTTGTCATCTTCGCCATTCAGCGCCATCAGCGCGGAACCGATGATGATCGGCGTGTCGTCACCCGGGAAATCATAGGTCGACAGCAGATCACGAACTTCCATTTCGACCAGCTCGAGCAACTCGGCGTCGTCGACCATGTCGGCCTTGTTCAGGAACACGACGATGTACGGAACACCCACCTGACGGGACAGCAGGATGTGCTCGCGAGTCTGCGGCATGGGGCCGTCAGCAGCGGAGCAAACCAGGATCGCACCATCCATCTGGGCAGCACCGGTGATCATGTTCTTCACATAGTCAGCGTGACCCGGGCAGTCAACATGCGCGTAGTGACGGACATTGGAGTCGTACTCTACGTGAGCGGTGTTGATGGTGATACCGCGAGCCTTCTCTTCCGGCGCGCTATCGATCTTGTCGAAGTCGACACGAGCGGAGCCGAAAACTTCGGAGCACACGCGAGTCAGAGCGGCAGTCAGAGTGGTCTTGCCATGGTCGACGTGACCAATGGTGCCGACGTTGACGTGCGGTTTGTTACGTTCGAACTTTTCCTTAGCCACGACAGTAAACCTCTTACTTAAAGGGCTGAATCAACCTTGTTTTTTGACGAGCGTCTCGACGATATTCGCCGGCGCCTCAGCGTATTTGGAGAATTCCATGGAGTAGCTCGCGCGACCCTGAGACATGGAACGAACGTCGGTTGCATAACCGAACATTTCCCCAAGCGGAACCTCGGCACGGATAACCTTGCCAGAGACCGAGTCTTCCATACCCTGGATCAGACCACGACGACGGTTCAGGTCACCCATTACATCGCCCATGTAGTCTTCAGGGGTCACTACTTCAACCTTCATGATCGGCTCAAGCACTTTACCGCCGCCCTTACCGGCCAGCTGCTTGGTCGCCATGGAAGCTGCAACCTTGAACGCCATCTCGTTAGAGTCGACGTCATGGTAGGAACCATCGAACACGGTAGCCTTCAGGCCGATCAGCGGATAGCCGGCGACAACGCCGTTCTTCATCTGCTCTTCGATACCCTTCTGGATCGCCGGGATGTATTCCTTCGGAACCACACCACCTACCACTTCGTTGGTGAACACCAAGCCTTCAGTGATATTGCCCTTTTCATCCACGTCTGGAGTGGAGAAACGGATCCAGCAATGACCGAACTGGCCGCGACCACCGGACTGACGAACGAACTTACCTTCGATCTCGACATTGTCCTTGGTGATAGTTTCGCGGTAAGACACCTGCGGCTTGCCGATGTTGGCTTCGACGTTGAACTCGCGACGCATACGATCGACAAGGATGTCGAGGTGAAGCTCACCCATGCCCGAGATGATGGTCTGACCGGTTTCTTCGTCGGTCTGAACACGGAACGATGGATCTTCCTGAGCCAGCTTGCCCAGCGCGATACCCATCTTCTCCTGGTCAGCCTTGGTCTTCGGCTCAACGGCTACCGAAATCACCGGCTCTGGGAAGTCCATGCGCTCGAGAATGATCGGCTTGTCGATCGAGCAGAGCGTGTCACCAGTGGTGACATCCTTCATGCCGATCAGAGCAGCGATATCACCCGCGCGACACTCCTTGATCTCTTCACGCTGGTTGGCGTGCATCTGCACCATCCGACCCACGCGCTCCTTCTTGCCCTTGACCGAGTTCATCACCGAGTCACCGGAAGAGAGAACACCGGAGTAGACGCGAGCGAAGGTCAAGGTACCGACGAAGGGGTCGGTTGCGATCTTGAACGCCAGAGCGGAGAAAGGCTCTTCATCGTTGGCGTAACGCTCATCGGTCAGTTCTTCGTTATCCGGGTTTACGCCCTGGATTGCGGGAATTTCAGTCGGCGCAGGCAGGAAGTCGATAACGGCATCGAGAACCAGAGGCACGCCCTTGTTCTTGAACGAGGAGCCACAGACCGCAGGAACGATTTCACAAGCAATGGTGCGCTGACGCAGACCAGCCTTGATCTCTTCGACGGTCAACTCACCACCTTCGAGATACTTGTTCATCAGCTCTTCATTGGCCTCGGCCGCAGCCTCGATCATGTTCGAGCGATACTCTTCGGCGAGATCCATCAGCTCTGCCGGAATTTCTTCCTCACGGTAGCTGGTGCCCTTGTCCTCATCGTTCCAGTAGATGGCCTTCATCTTGATCAGATCGATCTGACCTTCGAAGTTCTCTTCGGAACCAATGGCGAGCTGAACCGGCACCGGAGTGTGACCCAGGCGCTGCTTGATCTGGCCGACGACACGCAGGAAGTTGGCTCCCTGGCGGTCCATCTTGTTCACGTAGACGATACGCGGAACACCGTACTTGTTGGCCTGACGCCATACGGTCTCGGACTGCGGCTCAACGCCGGAAGTACCGCAGAATACAACCACAGCACCATCGAGAACGCGGAGCGAGCGCTCCACTTCAATGGTGAAGTCAACGTGGCCGGGAGTATCGATGACGTTGACGCGATAGTTGTCGTACTGACCGCGCGAACCCTGCCAGAAGGTCGTTACAGCAGCAGAGGTAATAGTAATACCACGCTCCTGCTCCTGAACCATCCAGTCGGTAGTCGCTGCACCGTCATGCACTTCACCCATCTTATGGCTGAGGCCGGTGTAGAACAGAATCCGCTCCGTCGTGGTGGTCTTGCCCGCGTCGACGTGGGCGCAGATACCGATATTACGGTAGCGGTTGATAGGGGTAGTACGGGCCACAATAAGGTCCTCGTAAAAGTTGCGCTTGATTTAGAAGCGGTAGTGCGAGAAGGCCTTGTTGGCTTCAGCCATACGGTGCACGTCTTCACGCTTCTTGACTGCAGCGCCTTTACCTTCAAAAGCATCCATAAGCTCGCCTGCAAGGCGCAGCGCCATGGATTTCTCGCCACGCTTGCGCGCAGCGTCTACCAGCCAGCGCATGGCCAGGGCATTGCGACGGGAAGGACGAACTTCGACCGGAACCTGGTAGGTAGCACCGCCAACACGGCGGGATTTGACTTCGACCAGCGGAGCGATGGCATCGAGTGCTTTTTCGAAGATTTCCAGGGGATCGCTGTTCTTGCGCTCCTTCACCTTGTCCAAGGCACCATAAACGATACGCTCGGCAACGGCTTTCTTGCCGCTTTCCATCACGTGGTTCATGAACTTGGCCAGGATCAGACTTCCGTATTTCGGATCGTCAAGGATCTCGCGCTTGGCTGCTACACGACGTCTTGGCATTGATAAGCCCTCAAACGGTCTTCAGGTTAGCTCGGAACGGTAACGCACAGGCTACGTCCGACCTTACTCTTATCGACTCAAATAAATAGAAATGCTGCTTACTTCGGACGCTTGGCGCCGTACTTGGAACGACCCTGCTTACGGTCTTTCACGCCGGAAGTATCCAGCGAGCCGCGCACGGTGTGGTAACGCACACCCGGAAGGTCTTTTACACGACCGCCACGGATCAGCACTACGCTGTGTTCTTGCAGGTTGTGACCTTCACCGCCGATGTACGAGGCGACTTCATAGCCATTGGTCAGACGAACACGGCACACTTTACGCAGTGCGGAGTTCGGTTTCTTCGGCGTGGTGGTGTACACACGAGTGCACACGCCACGACGTTGCGGGCAGTTTTGCAGCGCAGGGACGTCGCTTTTCTCGACGACCCGCTTACGCGGCTGACGTACCAGCTGGTTGATAGTTGCCATCTACTAGCTCCACTGTTGTCTTTCGACACAAACGAAAAATGGCAGGGCACGGAGCCCCGCCAAATTAGGGGTACGAGAGTCTAAAGAGCTTCTCGCCCACCGTCAAGGCAGGCCCCGGCTTGTAACCGAGGCCAAGCACTTTAGTTACCGCTGGAGTTCAACGCCTCGGTCAGAGCTGCTTCGACCTCATCGGCGCTCACACGAACGGGCTTGTCGGCTTCACGCTTGCGCTTACGCTCGCTGTGATACTGCAGGCCCGTACCAGCTGGAATCAGGCGACCCACGACTACGTTCTCCTTGAGACCGCGCAGATAATCGCGCTTGCCAGTAACGGCAGCCTCGGTCAGAACACGCGTTGTTTCCTGGAACGACGCCGCAGAAATGAACGACTCGGTCGACAACGACGCCTTGGTGATACCCAGCAGAACGCGGACGTACTTGGAGACGAACTTGTCGTCGTCGCTCAAACGCTCGTTTTCTTCCAATACCTGGGTCAGCTCCATCTGGTCACCCTTGATGAAGCTGGAATCGCCCGACTCACTGATCTCAACCTTGCGCAGCATTTGCCGCAGGATGGTCTCGATGTGCTTGTCGTTGATCTTCACACCTTGCAGACGGTACACGTCCTGAATTTCATTGACGATGTACTTGGCCAGCGCACTGACACCCAAGAGACGAAGGATGTCATGCGGGTTGCTCGGACCATCAGAGATGACCTCGCCCTTGTTCACCTGCTCGCCTTCGAAGACGTTCAGGTGACGCCACTTCGGAATCAGTTCCTCGTACGGATCGCTGCCGTCTGTAGGCGTGATCACCAGGCGGCGCTTGCCCTTGGTTTCCTTACCGAAGGAAATCGTACCGCTGATTTCCGCCAGGATGGACGGCTCCTTCGGACGACGTGCTTCGAACAAGTCAGCAACGCGCGGCAGACCACCGGTGATATCGCGGGTCTTCGAAGTTTCCTGCGGGATACGTGCGATGACGTCACCCACGTTGATCTCGGCACCGTCAGCCACACCCACCAGGGCGTTAGCCGGCAGGAAGTACTGAGCAGGCACGTCGGTACCCGGCAGCAGCAGTTCCTTACCATTGGCGTCGACCATCTTGATCGCTGGGCGAATGTCTTTGCCCGATGCCGGACGGTCCTTCGGATCCATCACTTCGATGTTGGTCAGACCGGTCAACTCGTCGGTCTGGCGCTTGATGGTGATGTTCTCTTCCATGCCGACGAAGGTCACGACACCCTTCATCTCGGTGACGATCGGGTGAGTGTGCGGGTCCCACTTGGCGACCACAGCACCCGCATCGACCTTGTCGCCTTCCTTGACGGAAATCACCGCGCCGTACGGCAGCTTGTAGCGCTCGCGCTCACGACCGAAGTCGTCGGCCACCGCCAGCTCACCGGAGCGGGATACCGCCACCAGCGCACCATCGGCACGTTCTACGTGTTTCAGGTTATGCAGACGAATGGTGCCGCCGTTCTTAACCATGACGTTGTCGACAGCAGAAGTACGGCTGGCCGCACCACCAATGTGGAACGTACGCATGGTCAGCTGGGTACCCGGCTCACCGATGGACTGAGCAGCGATAACGCCCACCGCCTCACCGATGTTCACCTGATGCCCGCGGGCCAGGTCGCGGCCGTAGCACTTGGCGCAGATACCGTAGCGGGTTTCGCAGGAAATAGGCGAGCGCACGACCACTTCGTCGATGCTGTTCAGCTCGATGAAGTCGACCCACTGCTCGTCAACCAGCGTACCGGCCGGCACCAGCACATCGTCGGTGCCCGGCTTGAGTACGTCACGCGCAATCACACGACCGAGAACGCGCTCACCCAGCGGCTCGACTACGTCACCACCCTCGATGTGCGGGGTCATGAACAGCCCCTGCTCGGTACCGCAATCGACCTCCGTAACCACGAGATCCTGCGCAACGTCGACCAGACGACGAGTCAGGTAACCGGAGTTCGCGGTTTTCAGAGCGGTATCCGCCAGACCCTTACGAGCACCGTGAGTGGAGATGAAGTACTGGAGTACGTTCAGACCTTCACGGAAATTCGCGGTAATCGGCGTTTCGATGATCGAGCCGTCCGGCTTGGCCATCAGACCACGCATACCGGCGAGCTGGCGAATCTGCGCAGCGGAACCCCGCGCGCCCGAGTCGGCCATCATGTACATCGAGTTGAACGAGTCCTGCTCGGCTTCGTTACCATCACGATCAATGACCTTCTCCTTGGAGAGGTTGGCCATCATCGCCTTGGAAACTTCATCGTTGGCCTTGGACCAAAGGTCGATCACCTTGTTGTACTTCTCGCCCTGGGTTACCAGGCCGGAAGCGTACTGGCTTTCGATCTCCTTAACTTCCTCGGTTGCCGCATCAATGATGCGTGCTTTCTCATCCGGAATGACGAAGTCATTCACGCCGATGGAAACACCGGAGATAGTCGAGTAGGCGAAACCGGTGTACATCAGCTGGTCGGCGAAGATCACAGTGTCCTTCAGGCCAACAGTGCGGTAGCACAGGTTGATCAGCTTGGAGATTGCCTTCTTCTTCATCGGCTGGTTGACCACGTCGAACGACAGGCCGGCCGGCACGATCTGGAACAGCAGCGCGCGCCCCACAGTGGTGTCGACGATACGGGTGTTCTTGGTGATGCTGCCGTCACGATCCTTGATGGTTTCGTTGATGCGCACCTTCACCCGGGCGTGCAGCGACGCCTCGCCGGCGCGGAAGACACGGTCGACTTCCTGCAGATCCGCAAAGACCCGGCCTTCACCCTCCGCGTTGATGGCTTCACGGGTCATGTAGTACAGACCCAGAACCACGTCCTGCGACGGCACGATGATCGGCTCGCCGTTCGCTGGCGAAAGAATGTTGTTGGTCGACATCATCAGCGCACGCGCTTCCAGCTGGGCTTCCAGCGTCAGCGGCACGTGCACGGCCATCTGGTCACCGTCGAAGTCGGCGTTGTACGCGGCGCAGACCAGCGGGTGCAGCTGAATCGCCTTGCCTTCGATCAGTACTGGCTCAAACGCCTGGATACCCAGACGGTGCAGGGTCGGTGCGCGGTTGAGCAGCACAGGGTGTTCGCGAATGACTTCGGCGAGAACGTCCCAGACCTCGGGCAGCTCGCGCTCTACCATCTTCTTGGCCGCCTTGATGGTGGTGGCCATGCCACGCATTTCGAGCTTGCCGAAAATGAACGGCTTGAATAGCTCGAGAGCCATCTTCTTCGGCAGACCGCACTGATGCAGACGCAAAGTCGGGCCCACGGTGATCACGGAACGACCGGAGTAGTCCACGCGCTTACCGAGCAGGTTCTGACGGAAGCGACCCTGCTTACCCTTGATCATGTCAGCCAGGGACTTCAGCGGGCGCTTGTTAGAGCCGGTGATGGCTCGACCGCGCCGGCCGTTATCCAGCAACGCATCGACGGCTTCCTGCAGCATGCGCTTCTCATTGCGCACGATGATGTCCGGCGCCGACAGGTCGAGCAGACGCTTCAACCGGTTGTTACGGTTGATCACGCGGCGATACAGATCGTTGAGGTCCGAAGTCGCGAAACGACCGCCATCCAGCGGAACCAACGGACGCAGATCCGGCGGCAGTACGGGCAGCACGGTGAGGATCATCCACTCCGGCAGGTTGCCCGAGCCGTGGAACGCTTCCATCAGCTTCAGCCGCTTGGAGAGCTTCTTGATCTTGGTTTCGGAGTTGGTCTGCGGGATTTCCTCGCGCAGGCGACCGATTTCGTGCTCCAGGTCGATCTGGATCAACAGCTCGCGCACAGCCTCGGCACCCATGCGGGCATCGAAGTCGTCACCGAACTCTTCCAGCGCTTCGAAGTACTGCTCGTCATTAAGCAGCTGACCCTTTTCCAGGGTAGTCATGCCCGGATCGATGACGACATAGCTTTCGAAATAGAGCACGCGCTCGATGTCGCGCAGAGTCATGTCCAGGAGCAGACCGATACGGGACGGCAGCGACTTCAGGAACCAGATGTGGGCGACCGGCGAAGCCAGCTCAATGTGCGCCATGCGCTCGCGGCGTACCTTGGCCAGTGCGACTTCCACACCACACTTCTCGCAGATGACACCGCGGTGCTTGAGGCGCTTGTACTTACCGCACAGGCACTCGTAGTCCTTTACCGGACCAAAGATCTTGGCGCAGAACAGACCGTCGCGCTCCGGCTTGAACGTACGGTAGTTGATGGTTTCCGGCTTCTTTACTTCACCGAAGGACCAGGAACGGATCATCTCGGGCGAGGCCAGGGCAATCTTGATGGCATCGAACTCTTCGATTTGACCCTGGTTTTTCAACAGATTCAGCAAGTCTTTCAAGGCCTTTCCTCCTCACGGACCTGCGACACCCGGCCAGTGCCGGGCGCCGCGCAGGCGGTGCGTGGTTATTCGGTTTCCAGATCGATATCGATACCGAGCGAGCGGATCTCTTTGATCAACACGTTGAAGGACTCCGGCATGCCGGCCTCCATACGGTGATCGCCGTCCACGATGTTCTTGTACATCTTGGTCCGCCCGTTCACGTCGTCCGACTTGACCGTGAGCATTTCCTGCAGGGTGTACGCGGCGCCATAGGCTTCCAGCGCCCAAACCTCCATCTCCCCGAAACGCTGACCACCGAACTGGGCTTTACCACCCAGCGGCTGCTGGGTAACCAGGCTGTAGGAACCGGTGGAACGCGCGTGCATCTTGTCGTCGACCAGGTGGTTCAGCTTGAGCATGTACATGTAGCCGACCGTGGTGGTGCGCTCGAATTTGTTGCCGGTACGACCGTCGAACAGCTGCATCTGACCGCTTTCTGGCAGATCAGCCAGCTTCAGCATGGCCTTGATCTCGCGCTCCTTGGCTCCGTCAAATACCGGAGTAGCCATCGGAACGCCCTTGCGCAGGTTGTTGGCCAGGTCCAGCACTTCCTGATCGCTCAGGTCGTCCAGATTTTCCTGACGGCCGCCGATCTCGTTGTAGATCTCGTGCAGGAACTTGCGCAGCTCGGCGACCTTGCGCTGCTCTTCGAGCATCAGATTGATCTTCTCGCCCAGGCCCTTGGCGGCGAGGCCCAGGTGGGTTTCGAGGATCTGACCGACGTTCATACGCGACGGTACGCCAAGCGGGTTGAGCACGATATCGACCGGTGTGCCGTTGGCGTCATGCGGCATGTCTTCGACCGGCATGATCACCGAGACGACACCCTTGTTACCGTGACGACCAGCCATCTTGTCGCCCGGCTGGATGCGACGCTTGATCGCCAGGTAGACCTTGACGATCTTCAGTACGCCCGGCGCCAGGTCGTCGCCCTGCTGCAGCTTGCGCTTCTTGTCTTCGAACTTGTCGTCGAGCAGCTGACGGCGATCGGAGATGTAGGCCTGAGCCTTTTCCAATTGCTCGTTCAGCGCATCTTCGGCCATGCGCAGCTTGAACCACTGCCCATGCTCCAACCCGTCAAGGATCTCGTCAGTGATGACAGCACCTTTCTTGAGGCCGGCACCGCCCTCGGCAGTCGCGCCAACCAGAGCCGAGCGCAGGCGTTCGAAGGTAGCGCCTTCGACGATACGGAACTCCTCGTTGAGGTCCTTGCGGATCTCGTCGAGTTGCATCTTCTCGATAGCCAGCGCACGGGAGTCGCGCTCGACACCGTCGCGGATGAAGACCTGCACGTCGATAACGGTACCTTTGGTGCCAGTCGGCACACGCAGGGAGGTGTCCTTCACATCGGACGCCTTCTCACCGAAGATCGCGCGCAGGAGCTTCTCTTCCGGAGTCAGCTGGGTTTCGCCTTTCGGAGTCACCTTGCCGACCAGGATATCGCCCGGGCCGACTTCGGCACCAACGTAGACAATACCCGCCTCGTCCAGCTTGTTCAGCGCCGCTTCGCCCACGTTCGGGATGTCCGCGGTGATTTCCTCTGGACCGAGCTTGGTGTCACGCGACACACAGGTCAGTTCCTGGATATGGATAGTGGTGAAACGATCTTCCTGAACCACACGCTCCGAGAGGAGGATGGAGTCTTCGAAGTTGTAGCCGTTCCAAGGCATGAACGCGACGCGCATGTTCTGCCCGAGCGCCAGCTCCCCCATATCAGTGGAAGGGCCGTCAGCCATGATGTCGCCACGCTCCACCACGTCACCCTTGCGAACCAGCGGACGCTGGTTGATGCAGGTGTTCTGGTTGGAACGGGTGTACTTGGTCAGGTTGTAGATGTCGACACCCGCTTCGCCGGTCTCGACCTCCCCATCATGAACACGTACGACTACACGGCTCGCGTCGACTGAATCGATCACACCGCCACGACGGGCAACCACGCAAACGCCGGAGTCGCGCGCCACGTTGCGCTCCATACCAGTACCGACCAGCGGCTTGTCCGAACGCAGAGTCGGCACCGCCTGACGCTGCATGTTCGAGCCCATCAGAGCGCGGTTGGCGTCGTCGTGTTCGAGGAACGGAATCAGCGAGGCAGCGACGGAAACGACCTGCTTGGGCGACACGTCCATCAGGGTCACGTCTTCCGGAGCCTTGACGGTAAATTCGTTCAAGTGACGTACAGCAACCAGTTCGTCGACCAGCTTGCGACCTTCCAGCTTGGCGCTGGCCTGAGCAATAACATGGTCGGCTTCTTCGATCGCCGAGAGGAACACGATCTCATCAGTGACCTCGCCTTCCTTGACCACGCGGTACGGGCTTTCCAGGAAGCCGTACTGGTTGGTGCGAGCATAGGCAGCCAGTGAGTTGATCAGGCCGATGTTCGGACCTTCAGGAGTCTCGATCGGGCATACGCGACCGTAGTGGGTCGGGTGTACGTCACGCACTTCGAAGCCGGCGCGCTCACGGGTCAGACCACCCGGGCCAAGTGCGGAGACACGGCGCTTGTGGGTGATTTCCGACAGCGGGTTGTTCTGGTCCATGAACTGCGAAAGCTGGCTGGAACCGAAGAACTCCTTGACCGCCGCCGCAACCGGCTTGGCATTGATCAGGTCCTGCGGCATCAGGCCTTCACTTTCGGCCATCGACAGACGCTCCTTGACGGCGCGCTCGACACGGACCAGACCAACGCGGAACTGGTTCTCGGCCATCTCGCCAACGCAACGAACACGACGGTTACCCAGGTGATCGATGTCGTCAACGATGCCCTTGCCGTTACGAATATCGACCAGGGTCTTGAGGACGGCGACGATGTCTTCGCGGCTCAGAACGCCCGAACCCTCGATCTCGGTACGACCGATACGACGGTTGAACTTCATCCGACCCACAGCGGACAGGTCGTAGCGCTCCGAGGCGAAGAACAGATTGTTGAACAACGTCTCGGCTGCATCCTTGGTTGGCGGCTCGCCAGGACGCATCATGCGATAGATCTCGACCAGCGCTTCAAGCTGGTTGGTGGTCGAGTCGATCTTCAGCGTATCGGAAATGAACGGACCGCAGTCGATATCGTTGGTGTACAGGGTCTCGAAACGAACGACCTGAGCCTTGACGATCTTCGCCATGGCATCAACCGTCAGCTCGGTGTTGCACTCCGCGATGATTTCGCCGGTGGCCGGATGCACGATCGCCTTGGCAACGGTGCGCCCCAAGACGTAGTCCATCGGCATCTCAAGCTCTTTGATACCGGACTTATCGAGCTGATTGATGTGACGAGCCGTGATGCGACGCCCCTGCTCGACGATGACCTTGCCGTTCTCATCCTTGATGTCGAACGTGGCGATCTCGCCACGCAGACGCTGCGGCACCAGCTCCAACGCAAGGGTTTCGCCCTTCACATGGAAGATGTTGGTGTCGTAGAAGGCATCGAGAATTTCTTCGGTGCTGTAATTCAAAGCACGCAGAAGTACCGAAGCGGGCAGCTTGCGGCGACGATCGATACGGACGAATACGGCATCCTTCGGATCGAATTCGAAGTCCAGCCAAGAGCCACGGTAAGGAATGATACGAGCAGAATACAAAAGCTTACCGGAGCTGTGAGTCTTGCCACGGTCGTGATCGAAGAACACGCCCGGCGAGCGGTGCAGCTGGGAGACAATAACGCGCTCGGTACCGTTGATGATAAAGGTACCGTTCTCGGTCATCAGGGGGATTTCCCCCATGTAGACTTCCTGCTCCTTGATGTCCTTGATGGCCTTGTTCGACGACTCTTTGTCGAAAATGATCAGGCGCACCTTGACGCGCAGCGGAACGGCGAAGGTCACGCCGCGCAGGACACATTCCTTGACATCGAAAGCCGGCTCGCCCAGGCGATAGCCGACGTATTCCAGCGCTGCATTGCCGGAATAGCTGATAATAGGGAAAACGGATTTGAAGGCTGCATGCAAGCCAATGTCGCGGAACTGATCTTTGGTCGCTCCCGCCTGCAGGAATTCGCGGTACGAATCCAGCTGGATGGCCAAAAGATACGGCACGTCCATCACGTGCGGTAACTTGCTAAAGTCCTTGCGGATACGTTTTTTCTCAGTGTATGAGTAAGCCATCAGCGTTCCCCAGCTTGGTCACCTGCTTGTTGGCTTCTCCCGACGGGAGCAGCCAGAAAATCTTGCGAATCCCTTGATTCGCACCACCCTAAAGTGGCTTTCCGAGGAATAGCCAGCAGGGCTGACTTTCCATAACGGAAAAAGGCCGGTGGCAAAAGCCACCAGCCATCAGCCTTTCGCGAATCGCTCGGGCTGTAGACGCAAAGTCGTCGCTTACTTGAGCTCGACTTTGGCGCCTGCTTCTTCCAGAGTCTTCTTGGCTGCTTCGGCTTCTTCTTTCGAAACGCCTTCCTTGACCACGCCCGGGGCGCCGTCAACGACAGCCTTGGCTTCTTTCAGGCCCAGACCGGTCAGCTCGCGAACAGCCTTGATCACGTTGACCTTCTTTTCGCCAGCTTCAGCCAGAACGATGGTGAACTCGGTTTGCTCTTCGACAGCAGCAGCAGCCGGGCCAGCAGCAGCAACGGTGGCAGCAGCAGCGGTCACGCCGAACTTTTCTTCCATTGCCTTGATCAGTTCAACAACCTGCATCACGGACATTTCGGAAACGGCGTTGATGATATCTTCGTTGGTCAGAGCCATGACTCTAGTTCCTGTATTAGGTGACGGCCTACGGCCATCTAATTCAAAAAGTGATTGCGAAAGAATCTACGCTATTACGCGGCAGCAGCTTCTTTCTGGTCGCGAACGGCCGCCAGTGTACGAGCCAGCTTGCTGGTGGCGCCTTGGATAACGCTCATCAGCTGAGAAATGGCTTCGTCGTAGGTCGGCAGAGTTGCCAGTACGTCGATCTGGTTGGCTGCGAGGAACTGCCCCTCGAACGCAGCGGCCTTGATCTCGAACTTGTCCTGACCCTTGGAGAACTCCTTGAAGATACGAGCAGCAGCGCCCGGATGTTCGTTGGAGAACGCAATCAGGGTCGGGCCTTTGAACACGTCGTTGAGCACTTCGAACTGCGTGCCATCAACAGCGCGGCGCAGCAGGGTGTTACGTACAACACGCACGTAAACACCAGCTTCGCGGGCCTCTTTACGGAGTCCGGTCATGGCCCCCACGGTCACGCCACGGGCATCAGCCACGACAGCGGACAGGGCGGCTTTGGCAGCCTCGTTGACTTCAGCGACGATGGCCTTCTTGTCTTCGAGTTTGATTGCCACGGGTTACACTCCTGGATGTTACCGTTTCATCCGGTCGAAACCGGACTGGATTTGGTGTCTGATTCGGTACGAATCGGGAGCACCTCTGCGTAGGCTTGCGGTTTAAGGCTTTCGCCGCCTACGGTCTTGGATAGCCCCCGCCAGGCAGGGACCCCAATCTTTGCAGGCGCCCTCGAAGGGGCGCCGTCGCCTTACGCTTCCAGGGAAGCC
Organism: Stutzerimonas kunmingensis; assembly: GCF_002929225.1. GTDB lineage: Bacteria > Pseudomonadota > Gammaproteobacteria > Pseudomonadales > Pseudomonadaceae > Stutzerimonas. The sequence continues at coordinate 314,515 of NZ_PISM01000018.1, forward strand.
TGATCGATGACCAGTCCCGGACCCATGGTGGTGCTCAGGGTCACGCGCTTGACGTAAATACCTTTGGAAGTCGACGGCTTCAGACGCTTAAGATCCGAAAGCAGCGCTTCGACGTTCTGCTTCAGCTGGCCAGCCTCGAAACCAACCTTACCCACCGAGGTATGGATGATGCCGTTCTTGTCGGTACGGAAACGTACCTGACCAGCCTTGGCATTTTTGACGGCGGTAGCGACATCTGGAGTTACGGTGCCTACCTTCGGGTTTGGCATCAGACCACGCGGACCAAGAATCTGGCCCAACTGACCAACAACACGCATGGCGTCCGGCGAGGCGATGACTACGTCATAGTTCAGATCGCCACCTTTCATTTCGGCAGCCAGCTCGTCCATACCAACGCGATCTGCGCCAGCGGCCAGTGCGGCCTCAGCACCGGGACCCTGAGTGAACACGGCAACACGAACGCTCTTGCCAGTACCATTCGGCAGAACGGTTGCGCCACGAACGACCTGGTCGGATTTACGCGGATCAACACCCAGATTGATCGCGATATCGAACGACTCGGCGAACTTAACAGCCGAAACCTCAGCCAACAGCTTTGCGGCATCTTCGAAAGCGTACTGCTTGCCGGCTTCGACTTTCTCGGCGATAGCCTTCTGGCGCTTGGTCAACTTAGCCATTACACACCCTCCACGTTCAGGCCCATGCTGCGAGCGGAACCAGCGATGGTCCGAACAGCAGCCTCCATTTCGGCAGCAGTCAGATCAGCCTGCTTGGTTTTGGCGATCTCTTCCAACTGCGCACGAGTGACGGTGCCGACCTTCTGGGTGTTGGGGCGAGCGGAACCGCTGGTGATACCAGCAGCTTTCTTCAGCAGCACCGCAGCCGGAGTACTCTTGGTTTCAAAGGTGAAGCTACGATCGCTGTATACAGTGATGATCACTGGAGTTGGCAGACCGGGCTCCTGGCCCTGGGTCCTGGCATTGAATGCCTTGCAGAACTCCATGATGTTTACGCCGTGCTGACCCAAGGCAGGACCAACGGGCGGCGACGGGTTAGCCTGACCGGCCTTTACCTGAAGCTTGATGTAAGCTTGAATTTTCTTAGCCATAGTTACTCCATTACGGGTTATAGCGCCTTTCGGCTCCCCATTACTGATTTATCCCAGTGACGACAAAACCCCGCAGCCTGAAACTGCGGGGTGAGGGATGCTTCGTTCAGTTAAACCTTCTCGACCTGACTGAACTCCAGCTCTACTGGCGTAGAGCGACCGAAGATCAGAACCGCAACCTGGATCCGACTCTTCTCATAATTAACCTCTTCAACCACACCATTGAAGTCAGCGAAGGGGCCATCCGCCACCCGCACCACCTCACCCGGCTCGAAGAGCGTCTTCGGCTTCGGCTTGTCACTTCCGTCAGCAACACGACGAAGGATAGCCTCGGCCTCTTTATCGGTAATGGGTGCCGGCTTGTCAGCCGTACCACCAATGAAACCCATTACTCGAGGAGTATCCTTGACGAGATGCCAAGTACCCTCACTCATTTCCATCTGAACCAGAACGTAACCAGGGAAGAATTTTCGCTCACTCTTGCGCTTCTGCCCGTTACGCATCTCGACCACCTCTTCAGTGGGAACGAGAATCTCGCCGAACTCATCTTCCATGCCGGCAAGCTTGACACGCTCAACAAGAGAGCGCATGACGTGCTTCTCGTAACCCGAGTAAGCATGCACAACATACCAACGCTTAGCCACGAGACACCCTTAACCAACAACCATGGAGACCAACCAACCGAGCAGGGAATCAAGCCCCCACAACAGCAGCGCCATCACCAAAACAACAACAACAACGATCAACGTTGTCTGCGTGGTTTCTTGACGGGTCGGCCAGACGACCTTGCGAATCTCGCCACGCGCTTCTTTCAGCAACACAGCGAACGAACGCCCTTTGGACGTCTGCAAAGCAACAAACGCAGCAATTACGCCTATCGCCAGCACTGCAAGGACACGATAGAGAATCGGCTCAGCGGAGTAGTATTGGTTACCAACCACAGCAACCACCACCAAAGCAGCCACAACAAGCCACTTCACCAGATCGAAGCGCGCGTCATTGGCTTCAGCTTTGATATTCATCTGCTAGAACCTTGTAAAGACTGCCAAATTCGATATTGAAAATGGCAGGCCAGGAGGGAATCGAACCCCCAACCTGCGGTTTTGGAGACCGCCGCTCTGCCAATTGAGCTACTGGCCTAGAAAGAGTCAGGCCGACTATTATGCCGACCCGCTTCAAACAGATCAATCGTTATTCGACGATCTTGGCAACCACGCCAGCACCAACGGTACGACCACCTTCGCGAATCGCGAAGCGCAGGCCGTCTTCCATGGCGATCGGCTTGATCAGGGTGACAACCATTTTCACGTTGTCGCCCGGCATTACCATCTCAACGCCTTCCGGCAGCTCGCACGAACCGGTCACGTCGGTGGTACGGAAGTAGAACTGCGGACGATAGCCCTTGAAGAACGGGGTGTGACGACCACCCTCTTCCTTGGACAGAACGTACACTTCGGCTTCGAACTTGGTGTGCGGCTTGATGGTGCCCGGCTTGGCCAGAACCTGGCCACGCTCGACGTCATCACGCTTGGTACCACGCAGCAGAACGCCGCAGTTCTCACCGGCACGACCTTCGTCGAGCAGCTTGCGGAACATTTCGACACCGGTACAGGTGGTCTTGGTGGTATCACGCAGACCAACGATCTCGATTTCTTCCTGAACCTTGACGATGCCGCGCTCAACACGACCAGTCACAACGGTACCGCGACCGGAAATGGAGAACACGTCCTCGATCGGCATCAGGAACGGCTTGTCGATGGCGCGAACCGGCTCAGGGATGTAGGTATCCAGAGTCTCGACCAGCTTCTTGACCGCAGTAGTGCCCAGTTCGTTGTCATCTTCGCCATTCAGCGCCATCAGCGCGGAACCGATGATGATCGGCGTGTCGTCACCCGGGAAATCATAGGTCGACAGCAGATCACGAACTTCCATTTCGACCAGCTCGAGCAACTCGGCGTCGTCGACCATGTCGGCCTTGTTCAGGAACACGACGATGTACGGAACACCCACCTGACGGGACAGCAGGATGTGCTCGCGAGTCTGCGGCATGGGGCCGTCAGCAGCGGAGCAAACCAGGATCGCACCATCCATCTGGGCAGCACCGGTGATCATGTTCTTCACATAGTCAGCGTGACCCGGGCAGTCAACATGCGCGTAGTGACGGACATTGGAGTCGTACTCTACGTGAGCGGTGTTGATGGTGATACCGCGAGCCTTCTCTTCCGGCGCGCTATCGATCTTGTCGAAGTCGACACGAGCGGAGCCGAAAACTTCGGAGCACACGCGAGTCAGAGCGGCAGTCAGAGTGGTCTTGCCATGGTCGACGTGACCAATGGTGCCGACGTTGACGTGCGGTTTGTTACGTTCGAACTTTTCTTTAGCCATCGAGACCGTCTCCCATCGTTGAATTGAGCTAGTCACGCCACCATTAAAACAAAGGCAGATATATACATATCTGCCTTTGGAGTTTGGAGCTCATGAGCGGATTCGAACCGCTGACCTCACCCTTACCAAGGGTGTGCTCTACCAACTGAGCTACATGAGCGAATCGCATTGCGCAACCACCGAAGCTGGAGCGGGTAGCGGGAATCGAACCCGCATCATCAGCTTGGAAGGCTGAGGTTCTACCACTAAACTATACCCGCGAACGCCGAAGCCTACGCTTGAATCTGGTGGAGGGGGAAGGATTCGAACCTTCGAAGTCTATGACGTCAGATTTACAGTCTGATCCCTTTGGCCGCTCGGGAACCCCTCCAAAGTGAGGCGGCATTTTCATCACTTGCCACCCTACTGTCAAGCTTTTCCTCATAAAAATCTTGAGGTTAGCTTTACTGACAGCCGCCTTGCCAAGGAATCTTGGATTCCCCACGGCGAAGCGGGCGCCATTCTATTTAAACTATTGAGAAGATGCAATGCCAGTGCAGGGCATATGGCGAAATTGCAGGGCAGGCATGTCTGCTTTCAAGCTTTCCATGACCCCATCACCCAATTGATCACGACTAGCGGCGCTCACCTGCACCCAGTATTTGGAGTGCATTCTCGGCAACTCACGCACCAGCGCCGAATAATCAACCTCGCTTAAGCGCGCCACTACGCCCTCTGCCGAATCCTTTCGGGAGAAGATGCCCAGTGAAATGCCATTAGCCAAGTCACCAACGGTAATGATGTAGCTGTCAATATTACGGCTTTGCAACTCGCGCAATTGCCGCAGGGAAGCCTGCCTGGAAGCGAGCGGCGGCAGATACACCCAATAATCCACGCCAACCTCGGTATCTATCCGTCGTATTTCCGACTGGATATCCAAGCTCAAAAGCCGCTGCTCCAAGGAAAGCACAGGCGACTCCTCATCGAAGCCACCCAGAAATAGGCAGCCACCGTCGGACGACGCCGACTGCCCGCCGCCTTTATGGCTCGAAGGAGAGGATTCACTAAGCAGAGTGATGTTGGGCTTCGGCCGGTCATAAGCATCAAGAGGCACCACCTCCTTGATGCGCACGGGTGACTGATACTGATGCTGCACCCAGAAGAATACGTTCAACAGCACCAACAGGAAAAATAACCAACGCATGCAGGCTCGACCTTCTATGTGACGCTAGGGACAAGCAATCGCCAGCCCGCGGAAGACCAGATCCGGAACCCGCCTAACCCCGACCATATCGTCGATCAGCGTTGCGTCGCCACCGGTGGAGTAGATTACAAAGTCAGCCCCCAGATAGTCGCTGGCCGCCAGGACTTGCGAAGCAACAAAACTACGCAGCATCAGAAAGCAACCCCGCTCGACCGCCTGGACGGTGCTTCGCCCAGGCGCAGGCTCACCTTGCATCATTGGGATTTCTTCTGCCGTATAGCTGATGCGTCGGGTATGGGTAGTCAACTGCTGCCTAAGAAGAGAAATTCCTGGGCAAATGTAGCCCCCCAGATGGCCGCCCTCTGCATCAACGAAGTCAACCGTGACCGCCGTCCCCAGGTCGATTACCACCATTGCCCGGCGCTCCAACTGGAACGCGCCAACCATGGCCAACCAACGGTCCATCCCTAAACGGTCGTACTCGAGGTACCCGTTCACTACGCCACCAAGCCGAGGCGCTGGTAGAGCGCGCTGTACGTCAATGAACAATGCACTGGAGATGCACGAACACAGCTCTTCAGTCTCGAGATCGCTACGAACGCTGACTAGCCGCGCACGCTCAATCTTTACGCCAGTCAGGCCAGAGAGCGCACTAAGAAGGTCCACGGCCGATACAGAAGCGCCCTGAGCCGCAACATCACCGCTTACTTGCAACACCCGCCATTTGATCAAGCTATTGCCACAGTCGAGCTCGAGAATCATTGATCAAGCCTCAAACTTAGCTCACCACCACTGAAGGAGCGCACCCCCCCATCAATCATCATCCTGAGCCCGCCTTGATCATCGACGCCCAAGACCGTGCCCGAGCAATCTTGAGACCCGGTACTCAGCGTGCATTTCAGGCCTTGCCAGACATGGTTAGATTCCCACTCACCCTTCATCGCAGCAAACCCGACCTGGGCATGCCGCTCCAAATTTTGTCTAAGGGTGGCGGCCAATGTCAGCAGCAACTCGTTTCGATCAACCATACCTGCATGCTCTTTAACGGATGTCCAAAGCTGACCTATTCCCGCCGCCTCAATCATATTGACATTGATGCCGATGCCGATAATTACGTGACATACATCCGCCGGGTCGCCAGTCAGCTCAAGCAGAATCCCTGCGATCTTGCGGCCATCAACGTATACGTCGTTAGGCCACTTGACGCCCGCTTGCGAGATGCCGACTTGATGTAGCACCTGCATTACCGCCAGCCCGACCACCAGACTCATACCAGAAAGCTGACTAGCACCGCCCTGCACCTTTATAGCCAAGCTGCAATAAAGGTTCTGCCCGAAAGGGCTCACCCAACTACGACCGCGCCGCCCTCTACCAGCAGACTGAGCCTCTGCAAGAACCAAAAAAGGAGGTGGCACGATCTGCAGGAGCCGCAATGCCTGAGCATTAGTAGAGTCAATCGAGTCGTAAAGATGCAGCGACCACCCAATCTGCTCCAGTTGCGGCGCGAGCGCCTCATGATTGAGCAGCGAAAGAGGTTCCGCCAAGCGGTACCCACGCCCGGGGACTTTATAGAGGTTAAGCGCTGCGTCAGCCTGAATACGTTGCAGGTGCTTCCAGACCGCACTGCGACTTATGCCGAGCGCCTCCCCCAGTTCACGCCCCGAATGAAAGCGCCCATCCTGAAGCAACGTTAACAGCCTATACATGCCACCCCCAAAAGAGGCCGAATGATAGCGACACCAACGGCAGGTGCCTATCACAGTCTTTAAATCGCCCAAAAGCAAACCCCCGACCAGCTTACGCGGGTCGGGGGTTTGGGAAAGGAGCTTGACGATGACCTACTCTCACATGGGGAGACCCCACACTACCATCGGCGATGCGTCGTTTCACTACTGAGTTCAATACTGCTTGGGTTTTGAGAAAACCCTAAACTTGGCTCAGCAATCGCAAATCTCTTTACAAGTAAAGAGTAACTCTCGAATAAACGAGTGTTGCTTTGTGATGCTGATAATCTATCTGACCATCAGTCTTACATTCACAAGCACCCACACGAATTGCTTGATTCAGTTGTTAAAGAGCGTTTCGATCAAGTCTTTCGTCTCAACCGAGGCCGCGCATTCTACAGCAGCCTTGTTACCTGTCAAGCTGTTTTTGAAGAAGTTTTTCTTTCTTCTCAACCGCTTCCGCTTCAGATCAACTTGCGTCTCTCGTCAGCGGGAGGCGAATCATACAGCGTTCAAAACCGCTGTCAACCACCTCTTTCAACCGCTTCCGATCAACCCGACCGAAGCCACCAACAGGATCCAACCACCACCCTGCCAGCCCGGCGCATTCTACTCGAATCCGCCATCCGTGCAACCCTTTTATTTCGCTAACCTTTTGATTTACAAGAGATTTTGCTTAAGGACTGCGCCGGAAGTGGTGCGCATTATAGGAGCCTGAAAATCAACGTCAACCGTTTATTTCAGTTTTATTCTGCCTTGAGGGAAATACGTGCAAACGACTTCTTTCCAGCCTGGCAAACATGGGTCGCGCCAAGCCTGAATACGAAACCACGATCCACTACCTGCCCATCAACACGGACACCGCTAGAACCCAGCAAGTCACGCGCGACAGCTGCATTCTTGACCAGCGCCGCCTTATTAAGGACCGACGCAATGGGCATGTCCTGATCAGAGATCAGTTCGATTTCCGGAAGGTCTTCGGGAAGCTCACCCTCCTTCATCCGATTACCCGCAGAACGATGCGCAGCCGCAGCCGCTTCGTCCCCATGGAAACGCGCAACGATCTCCTCGGCCAGCTTGATCTTGATATCCCGGGGATTGGATCCCCGCTCGACATCAGCACGAAACTCATCGAGCTCACCCTGCGACCGGAAGCTAAGCAGCTCGAAGTACCGCCACATGAGCGAATCAGGGATCGAGACCAACTTGCTATACATGACGCCTGGCGCTTCTTGAATCCCTACGTAATTACCAAGAGACTTGGACATCTTCTTCACGCCATCCAGCCCCTCAAGCAACGGCATGGTCACTACGCACTGCGAGGCCTGACCGTACGACCGCTGAAGCTCACGCCCCATAAGCAAGTTGAATTTCTGGTCAGTTCCTCCGAGTTCTATGTCAGCCCTCAACGCAACCGAGTCATACCCCTGGACGAGCGGATAGAGGAACTCATGGATGGCTATCGGCTGGTTCGTGGAGTAGCGCTTACTGAAGTCATCACGCTCAAGCATGCGAGCGACAGTATATTGAGAAGCTAGACGGATAAAGTCGGCTGGAGTCAGCTTGTCCATCCAGGCTGAATTAAACGCCACCTCGGTCTTTGCGGGATCGAGTATCTTAAAAACCTGAGACTTGTAAGTTTCGGCGTTCTCGAGGACCTGCTCCCTGGTCAAAGGGGGCCGTGTGGCGCTTTTGCCACTTGGATCACCAATCATTCCGGTGAAATCCCCTATAAGGAAGATCACCTGATGCCCCAAGTCCTGAAGCTGGCGCATCTTATTAATGAGCACGGTATGCCCGAGATGAAGATCGGGAGCGGTAGGGTCGAATCCCGCTTTGACGCGCAACGGTTCGCCTCGCTCAAGCTTAGCGACCAGCTCCGATTCGACGAGCACCTCATCAGCGCCCCGTTTGATCACCGACAGTTGCTCTTCAACCGACTTCATGGCAAGCCCCGTACCATTATTAAAGGGCGACAACCTTACAAGATCGACGGCCGATTACAAGCCGCGCGCTTGTACCGACCAGCAGCTCAGCAGCCACAAGGGTTGCCTCCGATGCGCTTTGCTTATATTTTAGACAGTTATTTCCCGTGCAAAAATATGCCAGAAGCCCAATGATGCCTTCCAAATCAAAAGCTCCGAACTACCCCAAGAGCCATCTTCTGGCTGCCAGTGGTGTAGCTGCGCTGCTGAGCCTGGCGCTGCTTGTATTCCCATCACGTGAAGTCGAGGCGAAGAAGACCTTCATTGACTTGAAGCTCGAGTCCTCCTCGGGACAAATTGTCGTCGAGCCCGGCGACAGCCAACCAGGCCTGGTCGAGTCTCCCTTCGCTGTAACTGCCACGCTGGGCACATCATCCGAGGCCAAGAATGCTGAGCTACCGGAAGAAGAGGAGCTCACCCAGGCCCCCGCTCCGGAGTCAGACTCTCTGACGAAGACCGTGGTCGTGGCCAATGGGGATACGCTATCGACAGTATTTTCCAAAGTGGGCCTTTCCCCATCCGTCATGCATGCCGTCCTGTCGAGCAGCAAGGATGCCAAACAGTTTTCTCGCTTGAAGATCGGCCAGTCCCTTGAGTTTCAACTGACCGAGCAAGGCGGGCTAGCCGGCCTACGCAGCAAACTCAATAGTCTGGAAACGCTGGCGCTAGAGAAGACGCCTGACGGTTATTCATTCAAAAAAGAACAGATCAAGCCCGAAATCAGCTCCGTATACGCTCGCGGTGAGATTGATAGCAGTCTGTTTCTAGCCGCGAAGCGCGCGGGCCTCAGCCATAACCTGACTATGGATCTGGCCAACGTATTTGGCTACGACATCGACTTTGCACTCGACATTCGCAAAGGCGACAGCTTCGAAGTTATTTATGAAGAGAAGACCGTAGAGGGGCAACGCGTCGGTACCGGCAATATCCTCGCGGCACGCTTTACCAATCGGGGCAAAACCTATTCCGCCGTTCGCTACACCAATAAGGATGGAGCCACCAGCTATTACAATGCTGACGGTACCAGCATGCGCAAAGCATTCATCCGAACGCCGGTGGATTTTGCACGCATCAGCTCTCGCTTTTCCAATGGTCGCAAGCATCCGATACTGAACAAGATCCGAGCGCACAAAGGGGTTGATTATGCAGCCCCGCACGGGACGCCTATCAAAAGCGCCGGTGACGGCAAAGTACTGCTTGCCGGGCGCAAGGGCGGCTATGGCAACACGGTGATCATCCAGCACGGCCAGCGCTACCGCACGCTGTATGCGCACATGCAAGGTTTTGCCAAAGGTGTGCGTAATGGATCCGCCGTAAAGCAAGGTCAGATCATTGGCTACATCGGCACAACCGGCCTTTCCACCGGCCCGCATCTGCATTATGAGTTCCAGGTCGACGGCGTTCATGTCGATCCGCTAGGCCTGAAACTACCGATGGCAGATCCGATCGCTCGCAACGAAAAGCAGCGCTTCATGCAACTGAGCCAGCCTCTGATGGCACGGATGGACGAAGAGAAGGCCACCGTATTGGCCCTCAACCAGCAGTAATCGTGGCTCTTTATCTGGGGGTGATGTCCGGCACCAGTCTTGATGGCCTGGACATCGCGCTCATCGAGCAGACCACCCGCACTCGGCTGATAGCCACCCGCTTCCAGGAAATGCCTGCCAAGCTAAAGCAAGATCTACTCGCCTTGTGCTCGTCTGGACGGGACGAGCTGAAGCGCGCAGCTATTGCTGAGAACCAGTGGGCTACGCTCGCAGCAGAAACGGTTGATCAGCTGCTCATCGAACAGCAGCTTGCCCCGCAGTCGATACGCGCTATTGGCAGCCACGGTCAAACTATCAGGCATGAACCCCATCTCGGGTTCACGATTCAGATCGGCAACCCCGCTCTATTAGCGGAATTGACCGGCATAACCGTGGTTGGGGATTTTCGCCGACGCGACGTTGCTGCCGGCGGACATGGCGCACCGCTCGTGCCCGCTTTCCACGAATCCATCTTTGGCAATTCCCAGCGAGTCCGCGCGATTCTGAACATCGGGGGATTCAGCAATCTCAGCATTCTGTATCCGGGCAACCCTACCCATGGCTTCGATTGTGGGCCCGGCAACGTCCTGATGGACGCCTGGATTCAACGCAACAAGTGCTTGGCATACGACCGCAACGGCGATTGGGCGACGACCGGCATCGTGGATGAGGACCTACTCACCTTGATGCTCAACGAAGAGTTTTTCAAAACTCAGGGCCCCAAAAGCACCGGACGCGAGCTTTTCAACCTGGCCTGGCTGGATAGACTTCTCGCTGAACGGAAAGATCTGCAGCCTGCAGATGTCCAGGCGACGCTGCTCGAACTTACTGCGAGGAGCATAGCCGAGTCACTCATCGCCACTCAGCTGAACGTTGAGGAATTGCTTGTCTGCGGTGGTGGGGCGCATAACGCTGCGCTGATGCGAAGGTTACAGGTGCTGGCCCCGACCTGTGAGGTCAAAAGCACAGACAGCGAGGGGGTGCCGGCAGACTGGGTGGAGGCGATGGCATTTGCATGGTTGGCCCACTGCTGCCTGGAAGGCATCCCGGCAAATCGTCCCGCGGTCACTGGCGCACGGGGCTCTCGAATCCTTGGCGCAATCTATCCCGGTTGATGCCAGAAACGGAAACGCCGTGCAGCGCACGGCGCTTCGGGGCCACAGACATCAGATAGAAAACGACTGACCGCAACCACAGGTAGTCGTAGCGTTTGGATTCTTGATCACGAAACGAGAGCCTTCCAGCCCTTCCTGGTAGTCCACTTCTGCACCAGCCAGGTACTGGTAGCTCATGGGGTCGACCACGAGACTTACGCCCTCTCGCTCGATGATCGTATCGTCGTCGGCCACATCTTCATCGAAAGTAAAGCCGTACTGGAAACCCGAGCAGCCGCCTCCAGTGACGAAGACCCGCAGCTTCAAGCGCGGATTGCCTTCCTCATCGACCAAGCTCTTCACCTTGCTTGCCGCCCCCTGACTGAACTGGATGGCGGTGGGCGTGAAGGATTCGACACTCATTGGTTTCTCCTGGCGTGAAACGCCCTACTGCATTGACGGTGCATTATCGGCTTTCCTGACAAAACCGGTCAACTATTCGACCAGCTTCAGCGCCCCGATGTGAAAACCGGTTTATGGCAGGAGCGCCACATTTCCAAGCCCCAGTTTTTCATTCAGATCGAACAGGATATTCATATTCTGGATCGCCTGGCCGGATGCGCCTTTCACCAGGTTGTCGATCACGGACAGCACGACCACCAGGTCACCGTCCTGCGGACGATGTACGGCAATGCGGCAAACGTTAGCGCCACGCACGCTACGTGTCTCCGGATGACTGCCGGCCGGCATCACATCGACGAACGGCTCGTTGGCATAACGGCGCTCATAAAGGCGCTGCAGATCCACGGAAGTATCGGCAACGGTGGCGTACAGCGTCGCGTGGATACCACGGATCATCGGAGTCAGGTGCGGGACAAAAGTCAGCCCGACGTCACCTTGCGCTGCTCGGCGCAGACCTTGGCTGATCTCCGGCAGATGCCGGTGCCCTTTGACCGCATACGCCATCATGCTTTCGCCAGCCTCGGTGAACAGGGAACCGATCTTCGCTGCGCGCCCGGCACCGCTGACGCCCGACTTGCAATCCGCAATCAAGCACGAGGCATCTGCAAGACCATTTTCAAGCAGCGGTAGAAAGCCCAGCTGGGTAGCGGTCGGGTAACAGCCAGGAACGGCAATCAGGCGTGCCTTTCTGATCTGCTCGCGATTGACTTCAGGCAGTCCGTACACGGCCTCAGCGAGCAGTTCAGGCGCACCGTGAGCCTGCCCGTACCATTTCGCCCACTCTTCGGCATCCTGCAGGCGGAAATCAGCGGACAAATCAATGACTCGGGTTCCGGCTGCCAGCAACTCGCCAGCAAGTGCGTGGGCGACGCCATGAGGGGTCGCGAAGAACACCACGTCGCATCCACCCAATGTTGCTGCGTCCGGAACACTGAAAGCGAGGTCGTCGTAGTGGCCTCGCAGATTGGGGTACATGTCGGTGACCTTCACCCCATCCTCAGAGCGGGAGGTGATGACAGCCACTTCGGCCTGCGGATGCTGAGCAAGCAGGCGCAGCAATTCGACGCCCGTATAGCCTGTGCCGCCAACGATACCGACCTTGATCATGACCTGCCCTCAACTGGAAACGTAAAAGCGCGATGATAAAGCTGCTTTGATCGCGGGCCAACCGCCGGGATGACGGGGGCGAACGCAGCCACTACTATCGACGCATTCGCCCCCGCAGGATTCCATAGATGCTCTACCTTTGGCTCAAAGCACTGCACATCATCGCCGTCGTCTGCTGGTTCGCCGGACTTTTCTATCTTCCTCGCTTGTTCGTTTATCACGCGATGAGTGAGGATGAACCCAGTCGAGAGCGCTTCAAGATCATGGAGCGTAAGCTTTACCGCGGCATCATGCTTCCTTCCATGATCGCCACGCTGGTGTTTGGCATATGGATGGTCATTCTGAATCCCGGTTTGTTCGGTACAGGCGGCTGGCTTCACGCCAAGTTGGCGCTGGTCCTTGTATTGGTCGGCTATCACCACGTATGCGGCGCACAACTGAAGCGGTTTGCTCGTGACGAGAACATTCGCGGGCACGTGTTCTATCGCTGGTTCAATGAGGTCCCGGTCCTGTTTCTGCTGGCCATCGTGATCCTTGTCGTCGTCAGGCCCTTCTGAGCTGGCCGACAGCTGATCAGTTGAGTTCGCGAGCATTGTGTTACCTGACTCGGAAACCGGAGCATACGTTGTTGTATCCGCTGTTCCTCACCTCTAATCTGCCGCAACCATCCCTGTGACACGGACGCCACATGCAACAAGCTCAATTCAAAATCGTCTTCACCGGCGAACTTATGCCCGACATGCCGCTCGAGGCGGTAAAGGCAAACCTGGCCGTCCTGTTCAAGACCGACCCAAGCAAGGTCGAGCGATTGTTCAGTGGTCAGGCGGCCGTGATCAAAAGCAAGCTGAGCAGCCAGGAAGCCGACAAGTACATCGGCGCCCTGCACCGCGCTGGCGCCAGGGCATACAAAGAGCCTGAGCACACCAGCCCCACCCTGAGCCTTGTGCAGACGGATGAAGAACTGGCGGCGGCCCAAGGCGACAACCCACCTGCCGCGCTCATGACATGTCCTAAATGCGGGCACGCACAAAGCCACGCCAATGAGTGCAGTACATGCGGCATCATCATCGAGAAGTATCTGGCGCGTCAGGCGCGGCTTCATGAGAGTGCTGCGCCGCAGGGCGCCAGCGCAACGGTGTCACCTTACGCCCCGCCTTCTGCAAACGTCAGCGAAGCAATGCCTCGACATGGCGACCTCAAGCCTTTTTCCGTCACAGGCCGGATTGGCCGTCTGCGTTATCTAGCGTGGTCACTGGTGATCATGTTCGCGGCCACGGGCTTGTTCGGTGTCGCCGCGATAATGACGGCAATCTCCAGCACGATGGGGCTCATCTGCATGGGCTTGATCGGCATCGGCATGCTCGTGGTCAGCGTGCAGATCGGCGTTCAGCGCCTGCATGACTTCGGCTGGTCCGGCTGGCTGATCCTGCTCAATCTGGTCCCGGTGCTGGGCAGCCTGTTTCCCTTCGTCATGCTGCTGATGCCGGGGAGTCGGGAAGTCAATCGCTATGGTTCGCCACCACCGCCCAACAGCCGGTCGGTGAAGATCCTCGCCGCGCTATGGCTGCTGTTGATCATCTCCGGCCTAGTGGCGGCGCTGACCATCCCCGCGCTGGTGGAAATGCGTCAGGGAGCCGGCTTCTAGCTGCTGAAGCAGACCCTCAATCGGCCTGTACCGTGCGCCCCCTTGCCCACTCCCGCAGTGCATCGAGGCGCTCGGCCATGATAACCGACAGCGGCGATGTCGCACGAATGCAGTCGAGCAGCATCGCTTGATCGACATCCCGTTGCTGGGCCTGGCCGGCATAAACCGCGCTGACCACCACCTGCTCGATCTCGGCGCCGGAGAAACCATCACTCGCCCCGGCCAGTACCATCAGCCCCATATCATCAGGTTGCAGTTCGCGTCGCGTGAGATGGATGCGGAAGATCTCCGCACGCGTCGCGATATCTGGCAAATCCACGAAGAAGAGTTCGTCGAATCGCCCCTTTCGCAGCAGCTCTGCAGGCAGCCGATCGATGGCGTTTGCCGTAGCCACCATGAATACCGGCGCGGTACGCTCGGCCATCCACGTCAGCAGTGTGCCCAGTACCCGCTGGCTTACGCCGCCATCCATATCGCCGGTCGCCAAACCTTTTTCGATCTCGTCCATCCACAAAACGCAAGGCGCCATCTGTTCCGCGAGGGTCAGCGCTTCACGCAGGTTACGCTCGGTTTCACCGAAATACTTGTTGTACAAGCAGGCGAAATCCAACCGCAGCAACGGCAGCCCCCACAGACCGGCGACCGCCTTGGCGGCGAGGCTCTTGCCGCCACCTTGCACCCCGACCAGCATCACGCCGCGCGGTAGATCATCGCCCTGACCATCCAGAAACGCGCCCTGCCGCTCCGCCAGCCAACGTTTGAAATTGGCCAGACCACCCACCTCCGCGAAGCGGGCCGTCTCGTATTCGAACCCCAGCACCCCATCGAGATCCAGCAGCTGAAACTTGCTGCGATTGAGCTCGGGAAGATCCTCCTGGGTGATCGCACCGTCATCACAGATGACATTACGTGCCAGCGCCCGCGCCTCTGCATGGCTCAGGCCGCGCAGATTCTTCACCACCTGCTGCAACGTGCGATTGTCGGTGCGAACGCGAGCACCGCGATTACGCTCGCTCCAGCGGGTGGCTTCCTCGCGGACGATGGCAAGCAGCTCTTCCTCGGCCGGCAGCGAAAGGCTGAAGCGTGCAGCGTAGCGTTGCACTTCAGGCGGCAGCTTGAGCGCATGCGACACCAGTACGAGGGTCGGCGCCACAGGCGCTTCACTCATCGCAATGTCCTTCAGCAGTCGCACCAACTTCGGCTCATCGAGAAACGGATGCAGATCGCAGAAGACGTACAGGTTCGCCCGGGGATCGTGCTTCACCAGTTTCAGCGCCACGTCCGGCGCGCAGCTTTCCTCGCCGCCCTGCAGCTCGCCGCCAAAGGACAGATGGCGCACCCCCTCGGTCGCCGACCACAGGTAGAAGCCCAAGCCTTGGCGCATGGCAAGCCCCGTCAGCGTCTCGAGCACTCTGCGCTCGTCCCAGGACTCGACCAGCACCAATCGGACTCTCGAATCCAGAACCAAACCCAGATCATGAATATCGTTCTTCACATCACCTCCCTGTACAGCCTCACCACGGCTCATATGCCCTGATACACTGTTTGACCGACGCTCTCCCGGAGAACCGCCATGGATTGTCTGTTTTGCAAGATCGTGGACGGGGAAGTTCCCGCACGCAAGCTTTACGAGGACGATCAGGTTATCGCCTTCCACGACATCGCGGCTCAGGCCCCGGTGCACTTCCTGGTGATTCCGAAGAAACATATCGCCACCTTGCACGACCTGAACGAGGAGCACGACAAGGCGCTCGCCGGGCATATCCTCTTGACTGCGCAACGCCTGGCCGCAGCGCAAGGGTGTCAGGACGGTTTTCGCGTGGTGATGAACTGCAACGACCTAGGCGGGCAGACGGTCAACCATATTCACATGCACGTACTCGGTCAGCGGCAGATGCATTGGCCGCCAGGCTGACAGCCAAGCTCCCAACCTGCAGCCTCATCCACTGCCCGTGGCTCCAACCTGTTCCGGAGGATATATGACCAGCCAACGCCACTACTCCCCAGCTGACCGCTTGCTGACGCAGGCCGATTCGGCCCTGCGCACGCTGTTGCCTTTCAGTGGCCAGCCAGCACGCCCGTCGCCGGCGGTATTGAAGAACGAGGCCGAACTCAGCGAGAGCGAGACCCGCCACGTTGCCGGCCTGATGCGCATCAACCACACCGGCGAAGTCTGCGCTCAGGCGCTGTACCAGGGCCAGGCCCTGACGGCTCGCCTCCCGCAGGTACGTCGAGCGATGGAACAGGCGGCGGATGAGGAAATCGACCATCTGGCCTGGTGTGAACAACGCATCCGCCAGTTGGGCAGCCACACCAGCGTGCTCAATCCGCTTTTCTACGGGCTGTCGTTCGGGATTGGCGCCACGGCCGGTCTGATCAGCGATCGCATCAGCCTGGGCTTCGTCGCTGCTACTGAAGATCAGGTCTGCAAGCACCTGGACGAGCATCTTGGCCAGCTGCCGGCAAGCGACGACAAATCCCGCGCCATTCTCGAGCAGATGCGCGAGGACGAGCAGCAGCACTCCACCGCCGCCATCGAGGCCGGCGGCCTGCGATTTCCAACCCCGGTCAAATTCGGCATGAGCTTGGTATCCAAGGTCATGACCAAGGCGACTTATCGCATCTGACGTTTGCCATGAAAAAGGGCGCCGAAGCGCCCTTATCAATGACAATGCTGCTGAAGCCTACGCATGACGCGGCATGTTACGCGCGTAGAAAATTTCCAGCATCTCGTGACGCAACCGTTTCTCGACCTGCTTGCGCTGCTCCGGAGAAAGATTGCTGGTCGCATCGCCGAACAGATAATTCTCCAGCTCGAAGTCCTTGAGCAGCATCTTGGTGTGGAACAGATTCTCCTGGTACACATTCACATCGGTCATCTGATAGACCGAGCGCGTGTCATCAGACAGGTAGTTCTGGATCGAGTTGATCTCGTGATCAATGAAGTGCTTCTTGCCCTCGACATCCCGGGTAAAACCGCGCACGCGATAATCCACGGTGACGATATCCGAATCGAACTGGTGGATCAGATAGTTGAGCGCCTTCAGCGGCGAGATAACGCCGCAGGTTGAAACATCAATATCGACGCGAAACGTGGCGATACCGTCCACCGGATGTATTTCCGGGTAGGTATGCACGGTGATGTGGCTTTTGTCGAGGTGCGCAAGGATGGTTTCGGGCAGCGGGCCAGGCGACTCCTCGATCTGACTGTCAGTTGGCGTCACCGGTTGTTCGGAGATCAGAATCGTCACGCTGGCGCCCTGCGGCTCGTAATCCTGGCGGGCAATGTTGAGTATGTTGGCGCCAATGATGTCTACAACATCGGTCAGAATCTGTGTAAGCCGCTCGGCGTCGTATTCTTCATCGATGTACTGCACATATGCCTGCTGGTCTTCAGACGTCTCGGCATAGCAGATATCGTAGATGTTGAAGCTCAAGGTCTTGGTCAGGTTGTTGAACCCGTGAAGCTTGAGTTTGCTTTTCACCATTGGAAACATTCTCTTGTCGGGGCTCATGCCCGTCGGACACCGAAGCATCTGAGCAGGACGGTAAACACCTCTTCGCGCCGGTGACGGCCGTTATTGCAATGGAATGAATGACACCCGAATCAATTGGGGCTGCGCATGATGCAGAGCGGGGGGGCTTGTCTAAAGCGTCACCAGACCCACCCCCATCGATTGAGATAGCCGATAGCGGTCAGTCGAGTTCGACCATCTCGTAAGCATGGCTGATCTCGACGCCGGCACGACCAAGCATGATTGAGGCCGAGCAGTACTTCTCCGCCGAAAGCTCGACCGCGCGCTTGACCTGGGCCTCCTTCAGCGAGCGCCCCTTGACGACGAAACGCAGATGAATCTTGGTAAACACCTTTGGGTCTTCGGATGCACGGTCGGCCTCAACGAAGACTTCGCAACTATCCACAGCCTGCCGCGACTTTTTCAGAATGCTCACTACATCGAAGTTACTGCAGCCACCCAGGCCAAGTAGCAGCATCTCCATAGGGCGTACGCCAAGGTTACGTCCGCCGTTCTCGGGCGGGCCATCCATCACCACGACATGTCCGCTGCCGGACTCGCCAAGGAACATCGCACCGTCGACCCATTGAATGCGCGCTTTCATCGCCAGCTCCAATAAAAACAGGGCGGCTAGCTTAGCATGGGCCTTTAAATCGACAGCGTCACATACGCGACTAAAGGTGCGTTGACCCACACGTTTCGCCTGTCGCAACTTTGCAACTGCTCCGCCTTGGTCTGTTAAGCTCACGAAAGCTGAATGACAGCCACATATAACAATAATCAGTCTTTATTGAATACTTATCCGGGACCCACAGCATGGTAGCTATCTCTCTTACGCCCAAGATAAAGAATATCGACAAGTTGCTCGCCCATTGCCATAGACGGCGGTACACGGCGAAGAGCACGATCATTTACGCAGGCGACCGTTGCGAGTCGCTCTTTTTCATCGTCAAAGGCTCGGTCACCATCCTTATCGAGGATGACGACGGTCGCGAGATGATCATCGCCTATTTGAATGCAGGCGACTTTTTCGGAGAGATGGGGCTTTTCGAGAAAGAAGGGGCGGAAAAGGAACGCAGCGCCTGGGTCCGCGCAAAGACCGAATGTGAAGTTGCCGAACTGAGCTATGCGAAGTTTCGCGAGCTGACCCAGCAGGATCCGGACATCCTCTACGCCCTCGGCAGTCAGATGGCCGAGCGTCTGCGCAACACCACACGCAAGGTCGGCGACCTGGCCTTCCTCGACGTTACCGGCCGTGTCGCGCGTACCTTGCTCGACCTGTGCAAGCAGCCCGACGCCATGACTCATCCGGACGGCATGCAGATCAAGATCACCCGCCAGGAAATCGGCCGTATCGTCGGTTGCTCCCGCGAGATGGTCGGTCGGGTGCTCAAGAGCCTGGAAGCCCAGGGTCTCGTCTATGTCAAAGGCAAGACCATGGTGGTATTCGGCACTCGCTGATCCTTCAGACCGCTACCTGCCAGCGCGCAATGCGCGGGGCAGGCGGTCACTCCGGATCGGCAGCGACAGGGGCCGCACGGCCGCGCGAACGATCAGGGTAGAACAGGCGCTGCAGCTCTACGCCAGGTTGCTCGGCGCGCATGAACGCCTCGCCCACCAGGAATGCGTAGACCAGGTTTATTTCCATCAGCTCGACATCGGCACGATTGAAGATCCCGCTCTCGGTCACCACCAGACGATCCTTTGGAATCCGCGGCAGCAGATCCAGCGTGGTTTCCAGATTGACCTCGAAGGTATGCAGGTTGCGGTTGTTGATGCCCACCAGCGGCGTTTCCAGACGCAGCGCACGTTCGAGTTCGGTAGCGTCGTGCACCTCTACCAGCACGTCCAGCCCCTGCTGCTTGGCCACCGCTGCCAGCTCGTGCATACGCGCATCGTCCAGTGCCGCGACGATCAGCAGAATGCAATCGGCGCCAAGCGCGCGCGCTTCGATCACCTGATACGGGTCGATCATGAAATCCTTGCGGATAACCGGCAGCGAGCAAGCCGCCCGCGCCTGCTGCAGATATTCATCGGCGCCCTGAAAGAAATCGATGTCGGTCAACACCGACAGGCAAGCAGCGCCCCCGGTCTCGTAGCTGGCGGCAATCTCGGCGGGCAGGAAGGGATCGCGAATGACCCCTTTACTCGGCGATGCCTTCTTCACCTCAGCGATAACGGCAGGCTCCTTGCTGCGCACCCGGCGCTCAAGCGCGGCCGCGAAGCCACGCACCGGATCGGCAGCTGCGGCACGCTGCTCCAGCTCACCCAGCCCGACCTGGCGACTGCGCTGCGCAACCTCCTCGAACTTGCGGGCGATGATCTTCTCCAGAACGGTCGGCACGCTCACTTTTGATTCTCCTGCTTGAATACCGCGGTGAAGGAAACCAGCTCCTCCAGCTTGTCACGCGCCAACCCGGTGCTGAGGGCATCGTGGGCCATCTCGACACCCTGCTTCAGGCTGCTCGCCAGATCGGCTGCGTAAAGCGCAGCGCCAGCGTTGAGCACGATCATGTCGGCAGCCTTCTGCCCGTTCTCGCTCTGCCGACGCCCCAGCGCATCGCGGATCAAGGCCAGCGAGCCCTGAGCGTCCTCTACGTTCAGGCCGATCAAGCTCTGGCTCTTGATGCCAAAGTCCTCGGGCTGAATGCTGTATTCACGGATCTCACCATCCTTCAGCTCGGCAACATGCGTCGGCGCGGCGAGGCTGATCTCGTCCAGCCCATCCTGCGCATGCACCACCAGCACATGCTTGCTGCCCAGACGCGCCAGCACTTCGGCCATCGGCCGGCACAATGCCTTGCTGAACACGCCAAGCACCTGATGGCGGACGCCGGCCGGGTTGGCCATGGGGCCGAGGATATTGAACAGCGTACGTAGGCCGAGTTCGCGGCGCGGGCCGGCCGCATGCTTCATGGCGCCATGATGGGCCGGGGCGAACATGAAGCCGACGCCGACCGTATCGACACTGCGCGCCACCTGCTCGGGCGTCAGGTCGAGGAAGACCCCGGCCGCCTCGAGCAGATCGGCGCTGCCGCTCTTGCCGGATACCGCGCGGTTACCGTGCTTCGCGACCTTGCCGCCAGCGGCCGCAACGACGAACGAGGCGGCAGTGGACACGTTGAAGATATTCATGCCGTCGCCACCGGTGCCACAGGTGTCGACAAGCTTGTCGGTGTCGAAACGCACCGGGGCGGCAAGCTCACGCATGACCTGCACCGCGCCGACGATCTCGTCGATGGTTTCGCTCTTCATGCGCATGCCCATGAGGAACGCACCGACCTGCGCATCAGTGCATTGACCGGTCATGATCTGCCGCATCACCGCCTGCATCTCTTCGGTGGTCAGGTCCAGCTGACCGACGATGCGGTTGAGGGCTTCCTTGATATCCATCAGCGCACGCCTCCGGTCTGCTTCAGAAAATTCGCGAACAGCTCATGGCCCTGTTCGGTGAGGATCGATTCGGGGTGGAACTGCACGCCCTCGATGTTCAGCGTCTTGTGTCGCAAGCCCATGATCTCGTCGACCGAGCCATCCTCCAGCTGGGTCCACGCCGTGATCTCCAGGGACTCGGGCAATGTCTCGCGCTTGACCACCAGCGAGTGGTAACGGGTGACGGTCAGCGGATTATTGAGCCCGGAGAACACACCCTGGTCATGGTGAAACACCGGGCTGGTCTTGCCGTGCATGGCCTGCCGAGCACGTACCACATCGCCACCGAAGGCCTGACCGATGCTCTGGTGGCCGAGGCAAACGCCGAGAATGGGCAACTTGCCGGCGAAATGACGGATCAGCTCCAGCGACACACCCGCCTCGTTCGGCGTGCACGGGCCCGGCGAGACGACGATGCGCTCCGGATTCAGCGCTTCGATCTCGGCCACGCTCAGCTCGTCGTTGCGCACCACCTTGACGTCGGCACCAAGCTCGCCGAGGTACTGCACGACGTTGTAGGTAAAGGAATCGTAGTTATCGAGCATCAACAGCATGATCAGTTCTCCTGCTGGTCGCGTTCGGCCAGGGCCACCGCACGGAACATGGCGCGGCGCTTGTTCAGGGTCTCTTCCCATTCGAGTGCCGGCTGCGAGTCGGCGACGATGCCGGCACCGGCCTGCACGTGCAGCTCGCCGTCCTTGATCACCGCGGTACGAATTGCGATGGCGGTATCCATGTTGCCGTTCCAGGCCAGATAGCCGACCGCGCCGCCGTAAACGCCACGCTTGACCGGCTCGAGTTCGTCGATGATTTCCATGGCGCGAATCTTCGGTGCACCTGAGAGCGTGCCGGCCGGCAGGATCGCGCGCAGCGCGTCCATCGCCGTCAATGGCGCCTTGAGCTGGCCGGTGACGTTGGAAACGATGTGCATGACATTCGAATAGCGCTCGATGACCATCTTCTCGGTAAGCCGCACCGTGCCGGTCTCGGCGACACGACCGACGTCGTTGCGCCCCAGGTCGATCAGCATCAGGTGTTCGGCAAGCTCCTTGGCATCGCTGAGCAGGTCCTGCTCCAACGCCAGATCAGCTTCTTCGTTGGCACCGCGTGGACGCGTGCCGGCGATGGGGCGGACCGTGACCAGGCCTTCCTCGACCCGCACCAGCACTTCTGGCGACGACCCCACCACGTGGAAGTCACCGAAGTTGAAGAAGTACATGTAGGGCGTCGGGTTGAAGCAACGCAGCGCGCGGTACAGATCGATGGGTGCGGCCTTGAACGGGATCGACATGCGCTGGGAAATCACTACCTGCATGCAGTCGCCGGCGAGGATGTAGTCCTTGATGCGGTTGACCGCCTGCTCGTAATCCTCGCGGCTGAAGCTGGAGCGGAAGGTCGGCTCGGCGCCGTTGCTCTTTTCGAAATCCAGGCCCAGGCGCGGCGTGATCGACTGGCGCAGCTTTGCCCGCAGCGCTTGCAAGCGAGCCTGGCCCGCCTCGTAGGCGTCCGGCTGCGACGGGTCGACCAGCACGATGCAGTGCAGCTTGCCAGCGAGGTTGTCGAACACCACCACGGCGTCGGACACCATCAGCAGGATATCCGGCGTGCCCAACGGATCGGGATTGGGGCAGTTACCCAGTTTGCGTTCGACATAACGCACGCTGTCGTAGCCAAAGTAGCCCACCAGGCCGCCATTGAAGCGCGGCAGGCCCTCCACCGGCGCGACGCGGTAGCGCTGCTGGAAGGACTCGACGAACGCCAGCGGATCTTCGACCTCACAGGTTTCGGTCTCGACGCCATCGGTAGTTATGCTGATGCGGTGATCCTGCACGCGCATTACAGTGCGGCAAGGCAGACCGATGATCGAATAGCGCCCCCACTTCTCGCCGCCCTGGACGGACTCGAGCAGGTAGGAATTCGGCGCATCGGCCAGTTTCAGGTATAGCGACAACGGGGTGTCGAAGTCGGCGAGGGTCTCGAACGACAGGGGAATGCGGTTATGGCCTTCGGCGGCCAAACGCAGGAATTCTTCGCGGGTCATGTCAGCCTCGTGGTCTGAGGAGGGTTCGAACGAACAACGGCAAACGCGCCGGCCTGGCCGGCAGGAAAAGTCAGGCGCGCCAGCGCCAACGGGCCAGGGCCTTGATGACTTTCATCCATTGTCTGCGGGTGAGCACCACGAGCGGATCTCTTCGGGGGGTCAAAAAGAGTCCGGCCACACTAGCGCAGCCCCGGAGCCGAAGCAACCAGCTCGCGCAGGTTGTCGAGCACCAGCGCTGGCTGCTCATTCGCGATGGGCTCGCCGTGGTTGTAGCCATAAGTGAGCGCGACACAGGGGACCGCCGCCGCCTTCGCAGCCCGCACGTCATTGCGCGAATCCCCCACGAACAGCGATTCGCGGGGCGCAACGCCCGCCTTGTCCATCACCCAGAACAGCGCCGCCGGATCGGGCTTCTGCTGCGGCAAGGTATCGCCACCGACCAGCCACTGGAAGTAACCGGCCAGCCCCTTCTCCTCCAGCAGCGGTTCGATGAACTGCGCCGGCTTGTTGGTGATGATCGCCAGCTTCACCTCGCGCTCGCGCAGCCAATCCAGGCATTCGCGAACGCCCGGATAGACGGTGGTTAGCTCATGGCCGCCGGAGTATGCCTGCATGAACAGCGCCAGCGCCTCATCGGCCAGCTCGTCGGCCACACCGTCATGGTTCAGCTGACCGGCCAATGCGCGACGCACCAGCACGCGCGAGCCATTGCCGACCCAGTCGCGCACCCGCTCGATGCCGGCGGGCTCGCGACCAAGCAGCATCAACATCTTGTCCACCGCCGCGGCCAGGTCCGGCACTGAATCCATCAGGGTGCCGTCCAGGTCGAACATCACCAGCCGTGGCAATTTGCCGTCGAACAGTTGCTCCAGGCGAGTCATGGCCGGGCAAGCGCCAGCTCGGCGCGCATCTGGTCGATCACGGCTTTGTAATCCGGCTGGTTGAAGATCGCCGAGCCGGCAACGAAGGTATCGGCGCCCGCCGCAGCGATTTCGCGGATGTTCTTCGGATTGACGCCACCATCGATCTCCAGGCGAATCTCGCGACCGCTGGCGTCGATCAGCGCACGCGCTTCGCGCAGCTTGTCCAACGTGTTAGGAATGAATTTCTGTCCGCCGAAACCCGGGTTGACGCTCATCAGCAAGACCATGTCGACCTTGTCCATGACGTACTTGAGCACGTCCAGCGGCGTGGCCGGGTTGAACACCAGGCCGGCCTTGGCACCGCCGTCCTTGATCAGCTGCAGCGAACGGTCGATGTGCTCCGAGGCTTCCGGGTGAAAGGTGATGTAAGTCGCGCCGGCCTCAAGGAAGTCGCCGATCATGCGATCCACCGGCTTGACCATCAGATGCACGTCGATGGGCGCGGTCACGCCGTGCTTGCGCAGCGCCGAGCAGACCATCGGGCCGATGGTCAGATTGGGGACGTAGTGATTGTCCATCACATCGAAATGGACGATGTCGGCGCCAGCGGCCAGCACGTTGTCCACTTCCTCACCCAGACGGGCGAAATTGGCGGAAAGAATCGAAGGGGCGATAGCGAACGGCTGCATGACGACCTCGGGTAGCACGGGCGGAATGCCGCGCATTGTACCCGAGGGTCAGGGTTGCGGCGCGCCTGACATTCATTGCGGATGCCGGCGAGCCGCTAGGTCGGATCAGGTCAGCTCATCGAAGCACTCACCGATGATGGCCAGGCCACGGTCGAGCAGTTCGTCTTCCGCAGTCAGCGGCACCAGCACACGCAGCACGTTGTAGTAGGTGCCACAGGACAGCAGGATCAGCCCCTTCTCCCGCGCCCGGGCGACGATCTGCGAGGTCAGGGCCGCAGCCGGTCGCGCATGATCGCCGTCCTCGAACAGCTCGATTGCGATCATCGCGCCCAATCCGCGCACCTCGGCGATCTGTGGGTGGCGCGCCTGAATCGCCTGGAGTCCGGCGACGAGCTTCTGCGCCACCGCCTGACAGCGCTCCAGTAGCCGTTCTTCCTCGAAGATCTCCAGCACCGCCAGCGCGGCTGCACAGGACAGCGGATTGCCGGCGTAGGTGCCGCCCAGCCCGCCGGGCGCAATGGCATCCATGATCTCGGCCTTGCCGCACACGCCGGCAATCGGGAAACCACCGCCAACAGACTTGGCGAAGGTGGTCAGGTCGGCGACCACACCCATCTGTTCCATGGCGAAGAAGGTGCCGGTACGCCCGGCGCCGGTCTGCACTTCGTCGGCGATCAGCAGGATGCCGTGCTCGTCGCACAGTGCGCGCAGGCGAGCCATGAAATCCTTCGGCGCGACATTGAAGCCGCCCTCGCCCTGCACCGGCTCGATGATGATTGCGGCGATGTCGCGTGGCTCGGCGTCGTTCTTGAAGATGCGCTCGATGCTGGCGATCGAGTCATCGACGCTGACGCCATGAATGGCGCAGGGGTACAGCGCACGGAAGATACCGCCGGGCATCAGGCCCATTCCAGCGGAGTACGGCGCGACCTTGCCGGTCAGCCCCAGGGTCATCATGGTGCGGCCATGGTAGGCGCCGGTGAAGGCGATCACGCCGGCACGCCCGGTGGCGGCGCGGGCGATCTTCACCGCGTTTTCCACCGCCTCGGAGCCGGTAGTGACAAGCAGGGTCTTCTTGGCGAAATCACCCGGCACCCGCGCGTTGATCTTCTCGCACAGCTCGACGTAGGGCTCGTAGGCCAGCACCTGGAAGCAGGTGTGGGTGAGCTTGTGCAGCTGATCTTCCACCGCCTTGACGATCTTCGGGTGCAGGTGACCGGTATTCAGCACGGCGATGCCACCGGCGAAATCGATGAACTCGCGGCCTTCGACGTCGACCACGCTGCTGTTCTTCGCGTGATCGGCAAATATCGGATGGATCTGGCCGACGCCACGGGGAACGGCGGCGACACGGCGTTGCATAAGGGATTCGTTGGTCTTGCTCATAAGCTCCTCGGTAGCCGCTCATCGTCGGCACGGGTCATGAAGAACGCCAGGAAGCGGGCGCGGCAGCATACGATGATCGACTGCCGCGCCATCCAAAGCGTTCGGATTACAGTAAAACTCCGTGCATTATTTTGCACGCCTGTTTTAGGCCGCAGGCGTCAGATACCGCCCAGGCACAGGTATTTGATTTCCACGTATTCATCCAGGCCGTACTTCGAACCTTCACGGCCGAGGCCGGATGCCTTCATGCCGCCGAACGGCGCCACCTCGGTGGAGATCACCCCGGTGTTGATGCCGACCATGCCGTACTCCAATGCCTCGGCGACGCGGAACACCCGGCTCAGGTCGCGGGCGTAGAAATAGGCGGCGAGGCCGAACTCGGTGTCGTTGGCCTGGCGGATCACCTCAGTCTCGTCGCGGAAGCGGAACAACGGCGCCAGCGGGCCGAAGGTTTCCTCGCGCGCCACGGCCATCTCGGCAGTGACGCCGCCCACCAGCGTCGGCTCGAAGAAGTTGCCACCCAGCGCATGGGGTTTGCCGCCGGTCAGCAGGGTGGCGCCCTTGGCGAGGGCGTCCTGCAGATGGCGCTGCACCTTGGCCACTGCCGCGGCATCGATCAGCGGACCGGTAGTGACGCCCTCCTCCGCACCGTTGCCGACCTTCAGCCGCGCCACCGCAGCGGAAAGTTTGTCGACGAAGGCGTCGTAGATGCCGTCCTGTACGTAGATGCGGTTGGCACACACGCAGGTCTGCCCGGCATTGCGGTACTTGGAGATCATCGCGCCCTCGACCGCCGCATCCAGATCGGCGTCGTCGAAGACGATAAAGGGCGCGTTACCGCCCAGCTCCAGCGAGAGCTTCTTCAGCGTCGGCGCGCACTGCTGCATCAGCTTGATGCCCACCGCCGTCGAGCCGGTGAACGAGAGCTTGCGCACGATAGGGTTTTCACAGAGTTCGCCACCCACCTCACGGGACGTGGCGGCATCGGCGGTGATCACGCTGAACAGTCCCGCCGGGATGCCCGCACGCTCGGCGAGCGCGGCCAGCGCCAGTGCGGAAAACGGTGTTTGTGGTGCCGGCTTGAGGACCATGGCACAACCGGCCGCCAGCGCCGGGCCGGCCTTGCGGGTGATCATGGCGCTGGGAAAATTCCACGGCGTGATCGCCGCGGTGACGCCGACCGGCTCCTTCTGCACCAGGATGCGCTTGTCGCCGGCATGGGCAGGAATCACATCGCCATACAGGCGCTTGCCCTCCTCGGCGAACCACTCGAGAAAGGATGCGGCGTAGGCTACCTCGCCCCGCGCCTCGGCCAACGGCTTGCCCTGTTCGGCGGTCATGATCCGCGCCAGGTCTTCCTGATTCTCCAGCATCAACTCGTACCAGCGCCGCAGGCGCCCGGCGCGCTCCTTGGCAGTCAGCGCGCGCCAGGCGGGTTGTGCCGCCTGGGCGGCTTCGATGGCGCGGCGGGTTTCGCCGCGGCCCATGTTCGGCACGGCGCCGATCAGCTCGCCGGTGGCCGGATTGAAGATTTCGGTGCGCGCGCCACTGTCGGCCTCGCACCACTCACCGTTGAGATAGGCGGTTTGGCGCAACAGATCGGGTTGCCCAAGTTGCAGAGTCATGTGCGTATTCCGTCAGGCAGGTTGTTGAGTGCGCAGCTTCTCGGCACGGCCACGCAGCCACTCCAGAGTCAGCAGCAGGGCGATGGAGAAGCCGATCAGCAGCGTCGCCGCGGCCGCGATGGTCGGGCTGAGGTTTTCCCGTATGCCGCTGAACATCTGCCGTGGCAGGGTGATCTGCTCCGGGCCGGCGAGGAACAACGTCACCACCACTTCATCGAACGAGGTAGCGAAGGCGAACAGCGCGCCGGAAATTACCCCCGGCGCGATCAGCGGCAGGGTCACGCGGAAGAATGCCGTCAGCGGCGAGGCGCCGAGGCTGGCCGCAGCGCGCACCAGGTTGTAGTTGAAGCCCTGCAGCGTCGCGGAGACCGTGATGATCACGAAGGGCACGCCGAGCACCGCGTGCACCAGGATCAGCGACAGGTAGCTGTTGCCCATGCCCAGCGGTGCGAAGAACAGGTAGCTGGCCACACCGATGATCACCACCGGCACCACCATCGGCGAGATCAGTATGGTCATCAGCAGCGCCTTGCCGCGAAATTCCGCGCGGGTCAGCCCGACCGCCGCCAGGGTGCCGAGCACCACAGCGAGAAAGGTCGCGGCGGGCGCGATGAGCATGCTGTTCTTGAGCGAGCGCATCCAGTCGGCCGAGCTGAACAGCGTCTCGTACCAACGCATGGAAAAGCCCTGCAAGGGATAGACGAGGAACGAGCCGGAATTGAACGACAGCGGCACGATGACCAGTACCGGCACGATCAGAAACAGCAGCACCAGCGCGCAGAGGATGCGCAGCGCGTAGTACCAGGCCCGTTCGACGGGCGACATATAGGGGCTCAGCATGAAAGGTTCTCCTGCCCGGCATGAAGACTCTGAAAAGGCGGCTGCGCCGCGACGTGCGTCATGTCAACCCAGCCGCAGGCGGCTGGCACCGACCAGCCAGCTGTAGATGACGTACAGCAGCATGGTGGCGAGCAGCAGCAGGCCGCCCAGCGCCGTGGCCATGCCCCAGTTGATGGTGGTGTTGGTGTAGAAGGCTACGAAGTAGCTGACCATCTGATCGTTCGGGCTGCCGAGCAGCGCCGGGGTGATGTAGTAGCCGATGGAGATGATGAACACCAACAGGCAGCCCGCACCGACACCGGCCAGCGTCTGCGGGAAGTACACCCGCCAGAAGCTGGCGAACGGATGACAGCCCAAGGACACCGCGGCGCGCATGTAGCTCGGCGAGATGTTCTTCATCACGCTGTAGATCGGCAGGATCATGAACGGCAGCAGGATGTGCACCATGGCGATGTAGACGCCGGTGCGGTTGAACACCAGCTGCAGCGGCTCGTCGATCAGACCCATCTTCAGCAACGCACCATTAATGAGGCCGCCGGACTGCAGCAGCACGATCCACGCCGCCACGCGCACCAGAATCGAGGTCCAGAACGGCAGCAGCACCAGGATCATCAGCAGGTTGCTCTGCCTCGCCGGCAGGTTGGCCAGGAGATACGCCAGCGGATAGGCCAAGAGCAGGCAGATCGAGGTGATCACCAGGCCCATCCAGAAGGTGCGGGCGAAGATGTCCAGATACACCGCCTGGTCCGGCGAGACCTTGGCCAGCTCACCCAGCTCGTCGATGCGGTGATCCAGCGCGGCCAGCAGGTAGTAGCCGGTCACCGCACTGTCGTTGCGCTGGATCACCTGCCAGAACGCCGGATCGCCCCAACGCTCGTCGAGCGCCTCCAGCGCCTCCTGATAGGACGCCGGTGTCTCGCGAAACGGCATCGCCCGCGCAGTCTTGGTCAGCAGGCTGCGATAGCCCGCCAGCTCCATGTTCAATCGCTTGGACAGATCGCCCAGGCTCTGTTCACGGCGCGCCTGATACAGATCCTCGGCCAACGCCTGATAGGCAGGTTCCGCCGGCAGCCCACGACCATCCCATTCGGCCAGCGCCGCCAGCGTGCGTGGCAGCGTGTTCACCACCTCGGGGTTCTCGACGCTGCGCCAGAGCAGCGAGGCGATGGGCACCAAAAAGGTCAGCAGCACGAACAGCAGCAGCGGCAGGATCAGCGCCTGCGACTTGAGCTTGTTCACCCGTTCGGCCCGTGCCAGACGCTGTTTCAGATTGGGCTCGGCGATCTCGTTCGCCGGCAGGGATATTGCTGTGGCCATGAAGACTCCGCGATTCGTTCCGATAGCTGGGACCGGCCCCGCCAATGCGGCGGGGCGCTCAGGTCAGCGTGCTGCCCAGGCGTTGAAACGCTGTTCGAGCTGCTCGCCGTAGTCGGCCCAGAAGGTCACGTCCATCGCCACCTGGTCGGCGATGTTCTCCGGCGCGGTGGGCATCTGCGCCAGGCGCTTCTGATCCAGCAACGAAACGGCCTGGGTGTTCGCCGGGCCGTAGGCGATGTTCTCGGCATAGGCCTTCTGCTGCTGCGGCTCAACGGTGAAGGCGATGAACTTGCGTGCCTGCTCCTGGCTCTTCGCGCCCTTGGGGGTAGCCCAGGAATCGAAGTCATAGATGCCGCCGCTCCAGACGATCTGCAGATTGCTCTCGTTCTGCACGGCGGCGATGCGGCCGTTGTAGGCGCTGCTCATCACCACGTCGCCGGAGGCGAGAAACTGCGGCGGCTGCGCACCGGCTTCCCACCACTGGATGTTCGGCTTGAGCTGATCGAGCTTTCTGAAGGCGCGGTTCTGTCCGTCCTTGGTGGCCAGCACCTTGTAGACGTCCTTGACCGGCACACCGTCGGCCATTAGTGCGAACTCAAGAGTGTACTTGGCGCCCTTGCGCAGGCCGCGCTTGCCGGGAAATTTCTCGGTATCCCAGAAATCCGCCCAGCTGGCCGGCGCGCTTTTCAGCTTGTCGGCGTTGTAGGCCAGCACCGTCGACCAGACGAAGAAGCCGACGCCGCACGGCTGGATCGCGCCTTCGACGAAATCGTCCGGATTGCCGACGATGCCCGGGTCGAGTTCCTCGAACAGCCCTTCGTCGCAGCCGCGAGACAGTTCCGGTGACTCCACTTCCACCAGGTTCCACGACACGCTGTTGGTGTCGACCATTGCCTTGACCTTGGCCATTTCGCCGTTGTACTCGCCGGCGATGATGCGCCCGTGCCCCGCCGCGTCCCACGGCTCGTAGAAGGCCTTGACTTGGGCCTGCTTGTTGGCGCCGCCGAAGCTCACCGCGGTGAGATTCTCGGCAGCCGCGTGTCCGGCACAGACGAGTCCGAGCGCCAGCGCGGACAGTTTCAGGTAGTTGCTCATACCAGTTCGCTCCTTGATGCAGTTGTGTGGTTTTTCCAGGCATCGCCTCAGGCCGCCTGCAGCGGGTCGAGCGCACGAACGTGCTCGACATGCCAGCCGATCGGGACCACGTCGCCGACCCGCAGGGCGCTGTCGAACTCGGCGATCGGCTGTTTGACGAAGAAGTCGTTGACCCCGCATACCTCGAGGCGGATGCGGATGTGGTCGCCGAGGTAGATGAACTCGGCAACGCGCCCGGTGAAGCGGTTCGGGCAGTTGGCACTGGCGCCGTTGAGCAGCACCCGCTCCGGGCGGATCGACAGGCTGACCGGCGCTCCCGCCGCACCGACGTTGACGGCCAGCGCCTCGACGGTTTCGCCGCGGCCGAGCTTGACCGTGCAGCTGTCGCCACGACGGTCGAGCAGATGCGCCGGCAGGCGGTTGTTCTCGCCAAGGAAGTTGGCGACGAAGGTGTTCACCGGCTTTTCGTACAGGGTGCGCGGGTCTTCGATCTGCTGGATCTGGCCCTGATGGAACACCGCCACCCGATCGGACATGGTCAGCGCCTCGCCCTGATCGTGGGTGACGTACACCACGGTGACGCCGAGGCGTTCGTGCAGATGCTTGATCTCCATCTGCATCTGCTCGCGCAACTGCTTGTCCAGCGCGCCCAGGGGTTCGTCCATCAGCACCAGCTGCGGTTCGAACACCAGCGCCCGGGCCAGTGCCACGCGCTGTTGCTGGCCGCCGGAGAGCTGCGCCGGATAGCGGTTGCGAAAGCCCTCCAGCTGGACCATCGCCAGGGCGCGCTTGACCCGCTCCTTGATATCAGGCTTGGCCATGCCGCGGACGCTGAGCGGAAACGCCAGGTTCTCCGACACGGTCATGTGCGGAAACAGCGCGTAGTTCTGGAACACCATGCCCATGTCGCGCTTGTGCGGTGGCACGTTGTTGATCGCCCGGCCATCGAGGAGGATTTCCCCCGCCGTGGGCGTTTCGAAGCCAGCCAGCATCATCAGGCTGGTGGTTTTGCCCGAGCCAGACGGCCCGAGCAGGGTGAGGAATTCTCCGCGGCGGATGTCCAGATTCAGATCCCTGACGATCAGCGACTCACCGTCATAGCTCTTCTGGATGCCGCGAAAGCTCACCAGGATATCGTTCGCCGTTGACTCGACCATGCTGCTGCACCTGCGTAACCGTTGAACCGTGGTCACAGCGTAGAAGCGCAGCGGCGGCGGAAAAATCGGTACAGCGGAGCGATTGGCCTAGGCGTGAGGGAGAGTCGCGTGTAGGGAACGCCCTACACGGCGGGTCGGTGGCTGGTGCTCAGACCAGCTTGTGTTCCATGGCGTAGCGCACCAGATCGGCCACCGAATGCGCCGCCAGCTTCTGCATCAGGCGGGCCTTGTGGGTGCTGATGGTCTTGCTGCTGAGCGCCAGCTTGCCGGCGATGTCGTTTACAGAGTCGCCCTGCACCAGCCGTTCGAACACCGAGTATTCGCGTTCGGAAAGCAGCGCATGGGGTAGACGCGAATCGGTCAGGCCGACCTCGAAGACCATGCGATTAGCCAGCGCCGGGTCGATGTAGCGCCCGCCACCGGCGACCTTGCGCAGAGCGGTGAGCAGCAGCGCCGGCTCGCTGTCCTTGGTCGCGTAACCCGCCGCGCCGATCTTCAGCGCCCGCGCCGCCATCTGCGCCTCGTCGTGCATCGACAGCACCAGCACCGCCGGCGGCTGGCTCAACGCGCGGATTCGCGGTATCGCCTCGAGGCCGTTGACGCCAGGCATGGAGATATCCAGCAGCACCACGTCGCAACTGATCTGGCGCAGCTGATCGAGCAACTGCTGGCCATTGGCGGCCTCGCCGACCACCTGCATGTCACGCGCCATGCCGATCAGCTGCTTGATGCCCTCGCGGACGATAGTGTGATCTTCGGCGACCATGACCCTGATCATGACGGCAATGCTCCAGTGCTTGCGGCTGATGGAAGTGGCACCGGATCGAGTGGAACCCGCGCCGTGATGGTGGTGCCCTCGCCGGGCTGGCTGTCGATTATCAGTTGCCCGCCGAGCATCTGCACCCGCTCGCGCATGCCGACCAGGCCGAACGAACTGCCGGCGCCGCGCGCGGCCACAGGAAAACCGCAACCGTCGTCGCTGACGCGCAGACAGAGCATGTTGCCTTCGAGGAGTAACTGCACGCTGACCGTCTGCGCCTGGGCGTGCCGCATCACGTTGGTCAGCGACTCCTGAAGAATGCGGAACAGGCCGATGGCCTTGGCGTTGCCCAGCAGTGGCGGACATTCCGGCACCTCGACCAGGCAGGCCACGCCGCTGCGCTCCTCGAAGCGCCGCGCCTGCCATTCCACCGCCGAGGCAATGCCGGCATCGAGAATCGGCGGGCGCAGCGCGGTGGCGACATCGCGCACCCGCTGGAACAGCTGGGCGATCAGCCGCTTCATGCTTTCCAGCCGCTGCGCCAGGGCCGGGTCGAGGTCGGCGAAGCCCAGCTCGCACATCGAGGTTTCCAGCTTGAGTACGGTCAGCACCTGCCCCAGCTCGTCGTGCACCTCGCGGGCGATGTGCGCCTTCTCCTCCTCGCGCACCGTCTCCAGGTGCGCGGCCAGCTCGCGCAATTGCGCCCGCGAGGCATCCAGCTCC
Organism: Stutzerimonas kunmingensis; assembly: GCF_002929225.1. Lineage (GTDB taxonomy): Bacteria > Pseudomonadota > Gammaproteobacteria > Pseudomonadales > Pseudomonadaceae > Stutzerimonas. The sequence goes on from NZ_PISM01000018.1 coordinate 348,177, forward strand.
AGCTCGATGCGCTTGTTGTCGGTGATGTCCCAGACGATACCGTCCCACACCTGGCGGCCATCCGGCTGGCCACGCACCGAGGCGCGGATATCGGCCCAGCGCACCTCGCCATCGCGATTGAGAATGCGCCCTTGCCAGCGCCAGTCCTGGCTTTTCTCCAATGCCAGCTGCTGACTGGCCCAGTAGCCGGCCTCGTCATCGGCGTGCACTAGGCTGCGGATGCCCTGCCCGGGCTGCAACAGGCGCTCGGCGGAATAGCCCACCAGGCGCTGGCTGGCTTCGCTGATATAGGCCACTCGCACCGGTTCCTGGGGCCCGTCCCGCTCCAGGCGGAACACCAGCCCCGGCACGTTGCCGGCCATGGCCTTGAGCCGCGCTTCGCTCTCCTGCAGTTGGGCACTGGCGCGGCGCCGCTCGGTGATATCGGCAAGAAACACCACCAGATACTCACGACTGCCGAAGCGCAGAAAACTGTAGGTGACCGCCGCCGGAAAGCGCTGGCCGTCGGCGCGCTGCCACTCGCATTCATGCACCTGGCGATCATCCTCGCCCGTGCGGGCAGCGCGCCAGCGCGCGAGCCAGGCATCCATGCCCAGCGCCGGGTCGAAGGTTTCCAGCGGCTGATCCAGCAGTCCGCCGGAGGAATGCCCGAGCAGCACCTCGGCGGCCTGGTTGGCGTAACGCACGCGGCTGTCCCAGTTGAGCCAGAGGATGCCGACGGTGCTGTGATCCAGACAAAACTGCGTCAAACGCTGCGCTTCTTCGGCCGCCTCGCGCAGCTCGATATCGCGCCGGGCGGTCTTCAGCCGGCTTTCCAGCAGGCCATGCTGATGCCGCTGCCAGGCCAGCATCAGCAGGCAGGCCAGCAACAACACGCCGAGCAAAAGACTGAGACTGCGCCAGTAGCTGACCTCGCGACCGAGGTCGATGCTGCGGGTCTTGAGCCACTGTTCCTGCAGCTGACTGAATTCCCGCGCCGGAAATTGCCGTATCGCCGCCTCGAGCACGGCGGCAAGTTCCGGGCTGTCACGCCGCGAGGCGATACGCAGAAGCTGCGGGTTGCCCAGATCACCCACCACCGCCAGCGAGTCGTACTCCACCTGCTGCGAAAGGCGGCCGAACACCGGCTCGTCAATGACGGCATAGCTTGCCTTGGCTTCCAGTACCTGGCGCGCCGCATCGCCCTGGCTGGTCGCGGTCAGCACGGTGATATTGGGATAGTTGCTGGCGAGGAACTCGGTGATCGGCCCCGGCCCGACGGCGGAGACCAGCTCGCTCGGGTGCAGATATTCAAGATCGATTGCACGCGGGCCGCCACGATCACCGACGAGCAGGCGCGGGATACGCAGAAAGGGATCGCTATATCGCCACAGCCGCAAGCCTGCCGGCGTCTGCCGTAAGCCGGGGGCCACATCGATCAAGCCCTCCCGAGCGGCCTTCTCCAGCGCGGCCTCGTCATTGAAGCGGCGCCACTGCAGGCGCACACCGAGGTCGGTCGCCAGCTGCTCCATCAGCCGCACATGAAACCCTGACAGGCGCCGCTGGCGCTGGTCATACTCGGCATAGGGCGCGCCCATCACCACCCCGACCCGCCACTCCGGATGCTGCTCCAGCCAGGCGCGGCTATCGTCGTCAAGCGACACGGCACTAGCCGCGAAAGGCAGCGTCAGGCCAAGGAGGAGAAGGAAACGCAGGTATAAGGCGAGCATATATTCACGCAATTGATGGGCGTGCCGACACGCTGTTGTAATGCATAACCCCTGCCGGCGCCAGCGTGGTGCCGGCATCCATAGCGGAGACAATCCATGCGTCGCTTTTCTGCTTTCGTGCTTTTGTTCGGCGTCGCGCTTGGCGGCGGCGGGCCGTACATCGCAGCGGCGCAGGAACCGGAGGCGCCTCAGGAAGCACCGGCGGAGGAGCCAGCAGCAACGCCACGACCATCGCCACAAACTCGTAGCGAGGCGCTGGCCGCAGGGCTGCAACGACAGCTCGAGGCCGCCGCCCAGCTGCAGCTCGGCGACGAGGACAAATTCCTCGCGCTCTGGCACCCGGCCAATACTGCGAAGGCCCGCGGCGTGCTGGTCATCGTGCCGAGCGAAGGCGAAACCGCCGATTGGCCACGCGCAATCGGCCCGCTGCGGCGCGGCCTTCCCGAGCATGGCTGGCATACCCTGAGCCTGACACCCGCTGATCCGGCGCTGAGCCCTGGCCCGCGGTCGCCAGCGCCAGAAGTCCCGGCTGCGGAAGAAAAGTCGGAAACGGAGGAAGACGCTGAGCCTGGCACCGCCGTTCCCCAGCCAGCCGCGGCGCAAACGACTTCAGCCGGCTACCTGCCCGAGCAGACGGCAGCTACGGACAACGACGAATCGACGCCGCCGACGCAAGCCGAGCGGGACACGCCGCCGCCAACTCATGCCGAGCGCATGCTGGCGCGCCTCGATGCGGCCATCGAGCACGCACGCTCACTGCAGGCGTCGACGATTGTTCTGATCGGCCATGGCACCGGCGCCTACTGGGCGAGCCAGTACCTGGCACAGCTTCAGCCAAAGGATGTCGGGCAACTGGTGGTGATCGATCCACGCGCACCGTTGCAGGGGGAACAGCCGCTGGAGAGCTATCTCGCAACGCTACCCGCCGCCATCGGCGACTTCTATACGGGCACCGGAGCAGCCGCAAATCAGCAGGCACTGCAACGGCGCAATGCAGCGCGCCGTGCCGGGCACCCGGACTACCGCCTGCTCGCACTGCCAGGTCTGACCGGTGACCGTAATACCGAACAGGAACAACTGGTGCGCCGCGTGCGGGGCTGGCTGGAGCGCAAGCCGCCACAGTGACGCCCGCTCAGCGAAAGCCGCGGCGCTCGCGAATCAATGCGTAGGCACTGTGCAGCTCGCGGGTGCGCTCGGTGGCGTCGCGCACCTGGGCGGCATTCGCACCAGCCCCCGCCTGCTTGTCCGGATGGTGCTTGCTCAGCAGGCGCCGATAAGCGCGCTTGATCAGCTGCGGGTCGGTATCCGGACGCACACCCAGCAACTGCATGGCCTGCTCGTAAGCACCACCCCGCCCGGCCGGCGCCTCCTTGCGTCGGGCCGCGCCCGGATCGAGCGCGGCCACCTCGGCGGCATCCCAACCCAGCCACTTGCCCCAGAGCAGCACCAGCTCGTGCTCGCGTGCGCCCATGCTTCCCTGCGCACGTGCCATGCGCCAGCAGGCCTGGATCAGGCGGCGGCTTTCCTCGCGCTGGCTGCGCAGCCGTTGCAGGGTATCGCGCAGGCCGTCACCGCTCGACTTGCCGCGGTTGAAGGCGGCGATGGCCTGCTGCTGCGCGGCGGCATCGAGCCCCTGCCGGCGCATCTCGTCACGTGCGGCCTGGATATGCGCCGGACTCACGCGACCGCCACTCTTGGCCAGACGCCCCAACAGAAAGAACAGCAAATCCCGGCCTTGCAGCACCGGCTTGCCGGCCAGGCGCGCACGCAGGCTGGCCCAAGAATCGAGCCCCAGACGACGATCGAGCACCTGACCCAGCAGACCGCCGAGCAAAGCCCCCGGAATGCTGGCCAGCAACCAGCCGATCAGCAGCCCCAACAGCGTGATGGGCCAGAACATGTCAGCGCCGCGCCTCCAGTAGTTGCTCGACTTCAGCCAGGCGCTCGTGGGTGCCTACGTCCACCCAGAGCCCGGCATGGCACTCGCCACTCACCTGCCCATCTGCCATGGCGCGGCGCAACAACGGCGCCAGCTTGAACGCACCCGGCTGGCAGCCTTCGAACAGCGCAGGATGCAAAACGGAAATGCCACTGTAGGTCAGCGCGTCACCATTGACCTCGGGCTCCGTGACGGCCGATTCGCCCAGGCTGAAATCACCCCTGGGGTGGTGCGGCGGATTGTTCACCAGCACCAGATGCGCGAGCCCGCGAAGCGGCCGTCTCAGCCGGACGAAATCGTAGTCGGTCCAGATATCGCCGTTGACCACCAGGAACGGCGCATCGCCGAGCAGCCCCAACGCCCGGTGAATGCCCCCGCCGGTTTCCAGGGGTTCACTCTCGGCCGAATAGCGGATGGTCACACCGAAACGGCTGCCGTCGTCCAGATAGTCTTCGATCTGCTGGCCGAGCCAGGCGTGGTTGATCACCAGCTCCTCGAAACCCGCGGCGGCCAGCGCACGAACGTGGTACTCGATCAGCGGCACGCCGGCGGCGCGAACCAAGGGTTTGGGCGTGTGCAGCGTCAGCGGGCGCAGCCGCTCGCCCTTGCCGGCGGCCAGAATCATCGCCTTCATGCGTGCGGCGCCTGCGGCAGCTCTGCCAGCAGTTGCTGCAACTCGGCCAGCTCCGGTCTGCGCGCCAGCACGGCCTCGATATAGGCAAAGAAGCGCGGCACGTCAGCGAGGTAACGCGGCTTGCCGTCGCGATGGCAGATTCGCGCGAAAATGCCGATCACCTTTAGGTGGCGCTGCAGTCCCATCAGGTCACTGGCACGCAGGAACTCGTCGAGCGATTCGGGCAGCGTCACACCAGCAGCGCGCGCCTTGTGCCAGTAGCCTTCGAGCCAGGCCCGCACCTGCGCTTCGGGCCAGCTGAGAAAGGCGTCCTTGAACAGCGAGGTGATGTCGTAGCTGACCGGGCCGAGCACCGCGTCCTGAAAATCCAGTACACCAGGGTTGGGCTCGCTGATCATCAGATTGCGCGGCATGTAGTCGCGATGCACCAGCACCCGTGGCTGCGCCAGCGCCGAGTCGATCAGTTGCCGACAGATACGCTCCCACGCGGCCTGCTGCGCTTCACTGAAGCTGTGGCCAAGGTGGCGCTGCACATACCACTCGGGGAACAGCTGCAATTCGCGACGCAGCAACGCTTCGTCGTATGCCGGCATCGGCTGGGTCACCGGATGCAGCTGGAACTTCAGCAAGACCTCCACGGCGTCTTCGAACAGCTGTTCGGCATTGCTCTGATCGATGACATCCAGATAGGTCTGGCGGCCCAGATCGGTCAGCAGCAGGAAGCCGCGCTCAAGATCGGAGGCCAGTATCTGCGGCACATGGACGCCGGCTTGATCCAGCATCTGCGCGACCTTGACGAAGGGTCGGCAGTCTTCCTGGGGCGGCGGTGCGTCCATCACGATCAGGCTGCGCTCGCCACCCTGCCAGCGGAAGTAACGGCGGAAGCTGGCATCGCTGCTGGCCGCAGTGAGCTGCGCCGCCGGCACTTCGCCCCAGCCGCAACGGGCGAAGATTTCGGGTAATTGCTGTTCCAGCCAGGCGCTAAGGTCCAGCAGACGTTGATCTTGATGCGGCATCCAGGGGGTCTCCACGGCGCTAGCCGATAGGCGGGTCATGCTTTATTATCCTGCATCTTTCTCAGCCCATCGAGAGGCGTGCGGCCCAGCCGGCCGATGGCTCGCCGCAAGCACGGACCAAAAAACAAGATGGCAGTCAAATACCCCGCGTTTCGTAAAAAATTCCCTCTACTGGTTACTGGCGGTCTGCTTGCATTGCAACCGGTAGCTGTACCTTTTGTCTTCGCAGCCGAACAGTTCGCCTGCCAGCCCGACGCCTCCGGCGGCTGGAACTGCGCGTCCAATGAAGCCAGTCAGACCCTGCCACCGCGCCCGGTACACAGCGGCAGCACCGTGAGCACATCGAGCACCGCCAAGTCGACGAGCAGCAAGGCGCAAGCGCCAACGGCGACGACCAAGCTGGTCACCGAAAGCAAGGGCCGCGCCCTCGCCTCTCGCAGCGCCGATTACAGCCATCTCGACTGGGTTCCGCGCGAGCAGCTGACCCCGGCTCAGCTCGCCGAAACCGGTCCTTATTGCGCCGGTACCTATGTCGAGCCCGACCGTCCCGGCAAGTTCGACACCACCCCGATGAGCGAAGCGCCGACCTATGTGTCGGCTAAAGCCACCCGCTACGAGCAGGAACAGGAAGTCGCCACCCTCGCCGGTGACGTGTTACTGCGTCAGGGCAGCATTCAGGTCGAGGCGGACGAAGCCAGCCTGCACCAGCTGGAAAATCGCGGCGAGCTGACCGGCAATGTGCGCTTCCGCGACCGCGATGCATTGCTGGTCGGCGACCGCGCCGAGATCTTCCTCGACAGCGGCGAAGCCAAGGTGGAAAACGCCGAGTACGTCGTGCATTCCGGCAAGGTGCGTGGCAGCGCGCAATACGCCAAGCGTGAAGAGACCGCGATCATTCGCCTCAAGGACGGTACCTACACCAGCTGCGAGCCCGGCGAAAACAGCTGGCACCTGCAAGGCAACAACGTCACGCTGAACCCCGCCACGGGCTTCGGCTCGGCCACCAACGTCACGCTGCGGGTCAAGGATGTCCCGGTGTTCTACACCCCCTACATCCATTTCCCCATCGACGACCGTCGCCAGTCGGGCTTTCTCGCGCCGAGCATCGGCTCGTCCAGCGATACCGGCCTCTCGCTGCAGACGCCCTATTACTTCAACCTGGCGCCGAACTTCGACGCGACGCTGTATCCGCACCTGATGACCGACCGCGGCCTGCTGATGGAAGGCGAGTTCCGCTACCTGACCCGCAGCAGCGAGGGCCAGTTCGGCGCGGCTTACTTGGACGACAGCAACGACGACCGCGAACTGCAGTCCGAGTACGAAGACCAGCGTTGGATGTACAGCTGGCAGAACCGCAGCGGCCTGGATTCACGCCTGCTGGCCGAGGTGGACTACACCGACATCAGCGATCCGTACTACTTCCAGGACCTGGATACCAACCTGGGCATCGACCATCCTGATCACCTGGACCAGCGCGGCACCCTGACCTGGCGCGGCGACAGCTACACGGCGAGGCTCAACGTCCATGGCTACGAGCGCGCCACGGTTGCCGACATCACGCCATACGAGCGGCTGCCGCAGCTGACTCTGGACGGGCGCCTGCCATTCCAGCCGGGCGGGCTGAACTTCGCCTACAAGACCGAGTTCGTCAGCTTTCAGCGCAGCTTGCGCACCGGAAACTTCTTCGACGAGGACGGAGGCCCATTCAACGCAGCCGGTGAGCCTGTAGGTACGCCTTGGTACGATACAAGGCTTAAAGGTCTGACCCGTGCCGAAGGCGAGCGTATTCATCTGGAGCCAGGCGTCAGCCTTCCCTTGAACTGGAGCTGGGGCTTCCTCAAGCCATCGGTGAAATACGCTTACACGCAGTACGATTTAGATTTGGATTCAGAGGGACAAAGAACTCTTGCGGCCTACGAGTCTTTTGACAGCAAACAGAACCGCAGTGTGCCGATTTTCAGCGTCGACTCAGGCCTCTATTTCGACCGCGACACCCAATGGTTCGGCAATGAGTACCGGCAGACCCTCGAGCCACGTTTGTTCTACCTCTACGTGCCAGAAGAGGACCAGGATGACATCCCGATCTTCGATACTGGCGAAAGCAGCTTCAGCTATTCCTCGCTGTGGCGCGAGAACCGCTTTTCCGGCAAGGACCGTATCGGCGATGCTAACCAGGTGTCTCTCGGCGTGACCAACCGCTGGGTCGATTCCAGCGGCTTTGAGCGTCAGCGCCTGAGCATCGGCCAAGCCTTCTATTTTGAAGATCGCAAGGTCCAACTGCGTGGGATTGACTACCGCACCCGATCCAACGCTACCTCATCTGTTTCCCCCTACGCGCTGGAGTACATGTATCGCTACAACCGCGACTGGCATTTCACCTCGACCTTCAACTGGGACCCGGACAGCCACAGCACACGCTCAGGCAGCGCAATGTGGCATTACCAGCCGGCCGACAACCCAGGCAAGATCGTCAATATCGGCTATCGCTACCGCAATGACACCATGCGTTTCGATCATGCAACAGGCGAGTGGCAATATGGCGGTGACTATGGCAACTGCGAAACCAATCCAGACGAGTGCATCAAGGACTACTACAAGATCGACCAGCATGACTTCTCGTTCATCTGGCCGGTGGTTCCGCAGTGGAGCGTGATCGGGCGCTGGCAGCATGACTACAGCCGCAGCCGCACACTGGAAGCCTTTGGTGGCTTCGAGTACGACAGCTGCTGCTGGAAGCTGCGGCTGATCAACCGCTACTGGATCGACTACGACGAAACCAGCCTCAACCCCGATCGCAACGACGAGCCGGACACCGGCATCTTCCTGCAGATCGTGCTCAAGGGACTGGGCGGCGTGGTCGGCAATGCGACCGAAACATTCCTCGACGAAGGCATTCAAGGCTACCGTGAACGTGAAGACCAAGCTTTCTGATTACCTGCGCCCGCTCGTGGCGGGCGCCCTGCTGCTGGGCAACGCTGCACTGATTCCTTTCGCAAGCGCCGGGGTACAGCCGCTGGATCGCGTGGTCGCCATCGTCGACAACGACGTCATCATGCAGAGCCAGCTGGAGCAACGCATTCGCGAGGTACAGCAGACCATCGACAAGCGCGGCGCCGATGCGCCGCCGATGGATGTCCTGCGCCAGCAGGTGCTTGAGCGCCTGATCACCGAGAACCTGCAGCTGCAGATCGGCGAGCGCTCGGGCATCCGCATCTCCGATGAAGAGCTCAATCAGGCCATGGGCACCATTGCCCAGCGCAACAACATGTCGCCGGAGCAGTTTCGTGAAGCTCTGGTGCGCGACGGCCTGAGCCTGGAAACGGCCCGCGAGCAGATCCGTCGCGAGATGGTCATCAGCCGCGTGCGCCAGCGTCGAGTGGCGGAACGCATTCAGGTGTCCAACCAGGAAGTGCAGAACTTCCTGGCCTCCGACCTCGGCAAGCTGCAATTGTCCGAGGAATACCACCTGGCCAATATCCTCATCCCGGTACCAGAAGCTGCGGATTCCGCAACCATCCAGGCCGCCGAACGCGCTGCCATGGATACCTACCAGCAGCTTCAGCAGGGTGCAGACTTCGCTCGCCTGGCCGTCGCGCGCTCCGGTAGCGAGAACGCGCTGGAAGGCGGCGACATGGGCTGGCGCAAAGCGGCTCAGCTGCCACCGCCCTTCGATACCGCCGTGCGCGAGCTGTCGGTTGGCGAGGTCACCGAACCGGTCCGCACGCCGCCAGGCTTCATCATGGTAAAGCTGCTGGAAAAGCGCGGAGGCGAAACACAGGTGCGCGACGAAGTGCATGTCCGCCACATCCTGATTAAGCCCAGCGCAATCCGTAGCGAAGAAGAGGTCCGCCTGCTGGTGCAGCGCCTACGTGATCGCATCAGCGCTGGCGAAGACTTCGCCGAGCTGGCCAAGAGCTTTTCCGAAGACCCTGGTTCGGCGCTCAACGGCGGCGACCTGAACTGGATCGACCCGGCCTCTCTGGTGCCCGAGTTCCGCGAAGTCATGGCCAATACGGCAAGCGGCGAACTGTCCCCGGTGTTCAAGTCTCCCTACGGCTGGCACGTCCTCGAGGTGCTCGGCCGCCGTGCGACCGATGCCAGTGAGCAGTTCCGCGAGCAACAGGCGCTGAGCCTGCTGCGCAACCGCAAGTACGACGAAGAGCTGCAGGCGTGGTTACGCCAGATCCGCGACGAAGCCTACGTCGAGATCAAGCTCTAAGCTTCACGCTGTACCTACAAGCAACAGGAATGCGGGGTGATGGCCGAAGGGTCGCCACCCCGTTTTCATTTCAGGCGGTTGAACGCCACACGCCATGCAGAGAGAAGCCTGATGACCGCTCCCCGCCCCTTCGTTCTCACCCCCGGCGAACCGGCCGGCATCGGCCCGGACTTGTGCCTGCTGCTGGCGCGCGGGGCCCAGCCTCAGATCCTGGTAGCCATCGCCAGTTGTTCGCTGCTGGCAGAGCGCGCCTCGCAACTGGGACTGACGATTGAGCTGCGGGAAGTCGGGCCACATGGCTGGCCAAGCCAACCGGCGCCGGCCAACTGTCTGTATGTCTGGGATACTCCCTTGGATGCACCGGTGATCGCAGGCCAGCTCGACGCGCGCAACGGCCACTACGTACTGGAAACGCTGACCCGAGCTGGAAACGGGTGTCTCGACGGCAGCTTCGCCGGCATGATCACCGCGCCGGTGCACAAGGGTGTGATCAATGAGGCCGGCATCCCCTTTTCAGGCCATACCGAGTTTCTCGCCGAGCTGACCCGCACCGAGCAGGTGGTCATGATGCTGGCCACGCACGGATTGCGTGTCGCGCTGGTCACCACCCACCTGCCGCTCAAGGATGTCGCCGCAGCGATTACCGCGGAGCGCCTGGAGCGGGTTACGCGAATCCTGCACCACGATCTGGTCAGCAAGTTCGGCATTACCCAACCACGTATTCTTGTCTGCGGCCTGAACCCGCATGCGGGTGAGGGCGGCCACCTGGGCCGAGAAGAAATCGAGATCATCGAGCCCGTGCTGACCAGGCTGCGTGACGAGGGGCTTGATCTGATCGGCCCGCTGCCAGCCGATACGCTGTTCACCCCCAAAAATCTCGAGTTCTGCGACGCAGTGCTGGCGATGTACCACGACCAGGGCCTGCCGGTACTCAAGTACAAGGGTTTCGGTGCCGCGGTCAACGTGACCCTGGGCCTGCCGATCGTTCGCACGTCGGTAGATCATGGCACCGCGCTGGATCTGGCCGGCAGCGGCAAGATCGACACTGGCAGCCTGCGGGTCGCACTGGAAACGGCCTACCAGATGGTCGGCAGCCAGAGCTAGCACGCACCCCACACGGCTCGAACGATCTTCTTGCCGCCCTCGCCTGCTAAAATACGCGCCTTATTCGTTTTCAGCTTTGAGCTTCAGGCTTCAAGCTGCGCCCCGGAGCCCCGATGTCCGATTATCAGCACCGCGCACGCAAGCGCTTTGGCCAGAACTTCCTGCACGACGCTGGCGTCATTCACCGCATCCTGCGGGCGATTCATGCCAAACCGGGTGAGCGACTGGTGGAGATCGGCCCAGGCCAGGGTGCATTGACCGAAGGACTGCTCGACAGCGGCGCGCATCTGGATGTCGTCGAGCTCGACCTCGACCTGATCCCCATCCTGCAGGGCAAATTCGCTGGGCGCGAGAACTTCAATCTGCACCAGGGCGACGCGCTGAAGTTCGACTTCGGTCGCCTCAGCGCAGAGCCGAACAGCCTGCGAATCGTCGGCAACCTGCCCTACAACATCTCTACCCCGCTGATCTTTCACCTGCTCGACCACGCGCACCTGATCCGCGACATGCATTTCATGCTGCAGAAGGAAGTGGTCGAACGCCTGGCCGCGCTGCCGGGCGGCGGCGACTGGGGCCGACTGTCGATCATGGTGCAGTATCACTGCCGGGTAGAGCACCTGTTCAACGTCGGTCCGGGTGCGTTCAACCCGGCGCCAAAGGTCGATTCGGCGATCGTTCGCCTGGTGCCACATGAGACGCTGCCGCATCCAGCGCGCGATCACCATCAACTGGAGCGCGTAGTGCGCGAGGCGTTCAACCAACGGCGCAAGACCTTGCGCAACACCCTCAAGGGGCTGCTGGACGCCGACGCCATCGCAGCGGCGGATGTGGATGGCAGCCTGCGTCCCGAACAACTGGATCTGGCGGCCTTCGTTCGCCTTTCCGACCAACTGACAGAACGCAGCTGAGGCTTCAGTCTCTACCCTGCCTTCAACAGCGAGCAGACTCATGTCCGACGATAACCGCTACCGCATCGACGTCAGCGTCACGCCTCGCTATCTGGCCGCGCAATCGGAGCCGGAACAAAACCGCTATGCCTTTGCCTACACCGTAACCATCGAAAACAATGGCGAGGTGGCGGCGCAGCTGCTGTCGCGACACTGGATCATCACCGATGGCGACGGCCAGGTGCAGGAAGTGCGCGGTGCCGGCGTCATTGGCGAGCAGCCGCTGATCGCACCAGGCGAACACCACGTCTACACCAGCGGAACGCTGCTGGCCACCTGTGTCGGCAGCATGCAAGGCAGCTATGAGATGTTGGCCGAGGATGGTCACAGTTTCGATGCGCTCATTGCGCCGTTCCGCCTGGCCGTACCCGGAGCATTGCATTGACGACCTATGCCGTCGGCGACCTGCAGGGTTGCCTCGAACCGCTGACCTGTTTGTTGGAGCGCGTCGACTTCAGCCCTTCGCGAGACTGCCTGTGGCTGGCCGGCGACCTGGTCAACCGCGGCCCGCAATCGCTCGAGGCACTGCGCTTCGTACGCGATCTCGGGTCGTCCGCAATCACCGTCCTCGGCAATCACGACCTGCACCTGCTGGCTGTGGCTCACAACATAGAGCGCATGCGCAAGTCCGACACGCTGCAAGCAATTCTGGCCGCGCCGGATCGGACCGAGCTGATCGACTGGCTGCGCCAGCAGAAGCTCATCCATTACGAAGCCGCGCGCCACACCGCGATGGTGCATGCCGGCATTCCGCCGCAGTGGTCGCTGGAAAAAGCCCTCAAGCGCGCCTCGGAAGTCGAGCAGGCACTGCAGGACGACGCACTGCTGATGCCGTTCCTCGACGGCATGTACGGTAATCAACCGGCGAAATGGAACAAGGAGCTGCACGGGGTGCCGCGGCTGCGCCTGATCACCAACTACTTCACCCGCATGCGTTTCTGCAAGGCCGACGGCACGCTCGATCTGGAAGCGAAGGAAGGCGCCGACAGCGCTCCCGCCGGCTACTCGCCTTGGTTTAGCCACGCCAATCGCAAGACCCGCAACGTCAAACTGATCTTTGGTCACTGGGCTGCGCTGGAGGGTCAATGCGACGAGCCGAACGTCTTCGCGCTGGACACCGGCTGCGTCTGGGGCAACGCCATGACCTTGATGAACCTCGACAGCGGCGAAATGCACCGCTGCGAATGTGAACACGGGAAACCCGCATGACCGACTTCAAACGCATCCCACCGGAACAGGCGCAGACCATGCGCAGCAGCGGCGCCGTAATCGTGGACATCCGCGATCCGCACAGCTATGCCAACGGCCACATCAGCGGCTCGCTGCATCTGGACAACCACTCGCTGCCGGATTTCATTGCCGCCGCCGATCTCGACCAGCCGCTGATCGTCACCTGCTATCACGGCCACTCCAGCCAGAGCGCAGCGGCCTATCTGGTCAATCAGGGCTTTTCGGACGTCTACAGCCTCGACGGCGGCTTCGAACTCTGGCGCCACACCTATCCGGCCGATGTCGAGCGCGGCGAAGAACAAGCATAAAAATTTATTTCCCCCCGATAGCCCGCCATCCGCGGGCTAGGCGCTATCAACAGCCGAACGGCAGCGCCTAAATTCCCTCCCCGCCCTTGATCTTGCCGAATCCGAACTATCCTTGAGTTCAGGCCATCCAAATAAACGAAGCCGGGAAACGGCTGACGGATTTCAGGGTTTCGACCATTAGGTGTTCGGGGGAACTCCACTGGCCGCCACTTCGGCCGGGCCCAGAGTGCCTGATGACGCGCCTATTCGTGCATCGATCGAGGTGAAGTCATGAGCATTTTCAGCCACTTCCAACAACGTTTCGAAGCGACCCGCCAGGAGGAGTATTCCCTCCAGGAATATCTCGATCTGTGCAAGGCGGACCCAGGTACCTATGCCAGCGCCGCCGAGCGCCTGCTGATGGCGATCGGCGAGCCCGAACTGGTCGACACATCGGTCGACTCGCGACTGTCGCGCATCTTCTCCAACAAGGTGATCCGCCGTTATCCGGCCTTCGAAGATTTCCATGGCATGGAGGAGTGCATAGACCAGATCGTTTCCTACTTCCGTCACGCCGCGCAGGGGCTGGAAGAGAAGAAGCAGATCCTCTATCTCCTCGGTCCGGTGGGCGGGGGTAAATCGTCGCTTGCCGAGAAGCTCAAGCAGCTGATGGAGCATGTGCCCTTCTACGCAATCAAGGACTCGCCAGTGTTCGAGTCGCCATTGGGGCTGTTCAACCCAATCGAAGATGCGCAGATCCTCGAGGAGGACTACGGCATTCCTCGGCGCTACCTGAACTCGATCATGTCGCCCTGGGCCACCAAGCGCCTGCAGGAGTTCGGCGGCGACATCTCCAAATTCCGCGTGGTCAAGCTGTACCCGTCGATCCTCAACCAGATCGCGGTTGCCAAGACCGAACCGGGCGACGAGAACAACCAGGACATCTCCTCGCTGGTGGGCAAGGTCGATATCCGCAAACTGGAGGAGTTTCCACAGAACGATGCGGACGCCTACAGCTATTCGGGTGCGCTGTGCCGGGCCAACCAGGGCCTGATGGAGTTCGTCGAGATGTTCAAGGCACCGATCAAGGTGCTGCACCCGCTGCTGACCGCCACCCAGGAAGGCAACTACAACAGCACCGAAGGCCTCGGCGCGATTCCTTACAGCGGCATCCTGCTGGCCCACTCCAACGAGTCGGAATGGCACAGCTTCCGCAACAACAAGAACAACGAAGCCTTCATCGACCGTATCTACATCGTCAAGGTGCCCTACTGCCTGCGGGTCAGTGACGAGATCAAGATCTACGACAAGCTGCTGACCAACAGCTCGCTGGCCCATGCTCATTGCGCGCCGGACACCCTGAAGATGCTCGCGCAGTTCTCCGTGCTGTCCCGCCTGAAGGAGCCGGAGAATTCCAACATCTACTCGAAGATGCGCGTGTATGACGGCGAAAACCTCAAGGATACCGATCCCAAGGCCAAGTCGATTCAGGAATACCGCGACACCGCCGGTGTCGACGAAGGCATGAACGGTCTATCCACTCGTTTCGCCTTCAAGATTCTGTCCAAGGTCTTCAACTTCGACCCGCACGAGATCGCGGCGAACCCGGTGCACCTGCTCTACGTCCTGGAGCAGCAGATCGAGCAGGAACAGTTCCCGGCCGAGGTGCGCGAGCGCTACCTGCGCTTCATCAAGGAGTACCTGGCGCCGCGCTACATCGAGTTCATCGGCAAGGAGATCCAGACTGCCTACCTCGAGTCCTACAGCGAGTACGGGCAGAACATCTTCGACCGCTACGTGCTGTATGCGGATTTCTGGATTCAGGATCAGGAATACCGCGATCCGGAAACCGGCGAGATCCTCAATCGCGTGGCGCTCAACGAGGAGCTGGAGAAGATCGAGAAGCCGGCCGGCATCAGCAATCCGAAGGACTTCCGCAACGAGATCGTCAACTTCGTACTGCGCGCCCGCGCCAACAACAACGGCAAGAATCCGTCGTGGCTGTCCTACGAGAAGCTGCGCGTGGTGATCGAGAAAAAGATGTTCTCCAACACCGAGGACCTGCTGCCAGTCATCAGCTTCAACGCCAAGGCGAGCAAGGAAGACCAGAAGAAGCACAACGATTTCGTCGTGCGCATGGTCGAGCGTGGCTACACCGAGAAGCAGGTTCGCCTGCTGTCAGAATGGTATCTGCGGGTGCGTAAATCGCAGTAAGTGGCTGGAAGCCTGAAGCTGGAAGCATCGCGGCGCGCTTCCAGCTTCAAGCCTATGGTTTCAGCCAAGCCCGGAGGGCCTATGAGCTACGTGATCGATCGTCGCCTGAATGGCAAGAACAAGAGCACGGTGAACCGCCAGCGTTTCCTGCAGCGGTACCGTGGGCATATCAAGAAGGCGGTGGAGGAAGCCGTCGGCCGGCGCTCCATCACCGACATGGAACATGGCGAGCAGATCAGCATTCCCGGCCGCGACATCGATGAGCCGGTGCTGCACCACGGCCGCGGCGGCCGCCAGACCATCGTCCACCCGGGCAACAAGGAGTTCGTTGCCGGCGAACGCATCCCCAGGCCGCAGGGCGGCGGCGGTGGCCAGGGCGCCGGCCAGGCCAGCAATAGCGGCGACGGCATGGACGACTTCGTCTTCCAGATCACCCAGGAAGAATTCCTCGATTTCATGTTCGAGGACCTGGAGCTGCCCAATCTGGTCAAGCGTCACCTGACCGGCACCGATACCTTCAAAACCGTGCGGGCCGGCATCAGCAACGAGGGCAACCCGTCGCGCATCAACATCGTGCGCACTCTGCGCTCGGCCCATGCCAGACGCATTGCGCTGTCTGGCAGCAGCCGTGCACAACTGCGCACACTGAAGGCAGAGCTGGAGCGACTACGTCTTGAGGAGCCGAACAACTTCGGCGACATCAAGGCCACCGAGGAGGAGATCGAACGGCTGAAGGCGCGCATCAAACGCGTGCCATTCCTCGACACCTTCGATCTGAAATACAACCTGCTGGTCAAGCATCCCAACCCCAGCTCCAAGGCTGTGATGTTCTGCCTGATGGACGTTTCCGGCTCCATGACCCAGGCCACCAAGGACATCGCCAAACGCTTCTTCATCCTGCTGTACCTTTTCCTCAAGCGGAACTACGACAAGATCGATGTGGTATTCATCCGTCACCACACCAGCGCCAAGGAAGTCGACGAGGAGGAGTTCTTCTACTCGCGGGAGACCGGCGGCACCATCGTCTCCAGCGCCCTGAAGATGATGCAGGAGATCATGGCCGAGCGTTACCCGGCCAACGAGTGGAACATCTACGCCGCGCAGGCTTCCGACGGCGACAACTGGAACGACGACTCGCCGCTCTGCCGCGACATCCTGATCAACCAGATCATGCCGTTCGTGCAGTATTTCACCTACGTTGAAATCACCCCGCGCGAGCACCAGGCGCTCTGGTACGAGTACAACCAGGTCGCCGAAGCCTTTTCCGATGCGTTCGCCCAACAGCAGTTGGTCAGCGCCGGGGACATCTACCCAGTGTTCCGCGAACTCTTCCAGCGGCGCATGACCAGCTGAGGTGTGCAGCATGAAGCGACAGCCCATTTCCACCGGCTCGGAATGGACCTTCGACCTGATTCGGCAGTACGACCGCGAGATCGGCCGCATCGCCGAGCGCTACGCGCTGGACACCTACCCGAACCAGATCGAGGTGATCACCGCCGAGCAGATGATGGACGCCTACGCCTCGGTTGGCATGCCGCTGGGTTACCACCACTGGTCCTACGGCAAGCAGTTCCTGCACACCGAGAAACACTACAAGCGCGGGCAGATGGGTCTGGCCTACGAGATCGTCATCAATTCCGATCCCTGCATCGCCTACCTGATGGAAGAGAACACCATGTGCATGCAGGCACTGGTGATCGCCCACGCCAGCTACGGGCACAACAGCTTCTTCAAGGGCAACTACCTGTTCCGCACCTGGACAGACGCCAGCTCGATCATCGATTACCTGGTGTTCGCCAAGCAGTACATCATGCAATGCGAGGAGCGGCACGGCATCGATGCGGTGGAAGACCTGCTCGACTCCTGCCACGCACTGATGAACTACGGTGTCGACCGCTACAAGCGTCCCTACCCCATCTCTGCAGAAGAAGAGCGCCGACGCCAGAAGGATCGCGAGGAGCATCTGCAACGGCAGATCAACGACCTCTGGCGCACCATTCCCAAGGGCACGGACAAGGGCGATGGGTTGGCGGACAGTCAGCGTTTCCCGGCAGAGCCGCAGGAAAATATCCTCTATTTCATCGAGAAGCACGCCCCGCTGCTGGAGCCATGGCAGCGCGAGGTGGTGCGTATCGTGCGCAAGATCGCGCAGTACTTCTATCCACAGCGCCAGACCCAGGTGATGAACGAAGGCTGGGCGACATTCTGGCACTACACCCTGCTCAACGATCTGTATGACGAGGGCCTGGTCACCGACGGCTTCATGATGGAGTTTCTGCAGTCGCATACCAGCGTGATCTACCAGCCAGGCTTCGACAGCCCCTACTACAGCGGCATCAATCCCTACACCCTGGGCTTCGCCATGTACCAGGACATCCGCCGGATTTGCGAGCACCCCACCGAGGAGGACAAGCGCTGGTTCCCGGAGATCGCCGGCAGCGACTGGCTGACCACCGTCAAGTTCGCCATGAACAACTTCAAGGACGAGAGCTTTATCCTGCAGTTTCTCTCGCCTAAGGTGATCCGCGACCTCAAGCTGTTCAGCATCCTTGACGATGACCGCAAGGACGAGCTGCTGGTCCCGGCGATCCACGATGAAAGTGGTTACCACACCATTCGCGAACTGCTCGCCGCGCAATACAACCTCGGCAACCGCGAGCCCAACGTCCAGGTATGGAACGTCGACCGTCGCGGCGATCGCTCGCTGACCTTGCGTCACATGCAGCACGACCGCAAGCCATTGGGCGGGTCCACCGAAGAGGTGCTCAAGCATCTGCATCGGCTGTGGGGCTTCGATGTGCACCTGCAGTCGATGCAGGACGATAAGCTGGTCAATACCCATCACATGCCACCAAGACCCAGCAGCGAGGCAGAGACCGACAACCGTTTTCCCGGCATGAACTTCGCCTGACGGTGGGCCGCGGCCCACCTCCGCGGCCCTTCCTTACCCGCCACGCTGTAGCCTCAGCGCCGATATCCTTTATCCTCCGCGCCAACGGAGGTGGACATGCAGATCTATAAAGTCGGCGGCGCGGTGCGCGACCGTCTGTTGGGGCGCCCGGTGACCGAGGTCGACTGGCTGGTGGTCGGTGCCACACCGGAAGAAATGCAGGCCAGCGGCTTCCGCCCGGTCGGTGCGGACTTCCCGGTTTTCCTGCACCCGCAGACCGGCGAGGAATACGCCCTGGCGCGCACCGAGCGCAAAAGCGGTCGTGGCTATGGCGGGTTTACCTTCCATGCCAGCCCCGACGTCACCCTCGAAGAAGATCTGCAGCGCCGCGATCTCACCATCAATGCCATCGCCGAAGATGACCAGGGCCAGCTGATCGATCCATACGGCGGACATCGCGACCTGCGGGCACGGCTATTGCGCCACGTTTCCCCCGCTTTCGCCGAAGATCCGTTGCGTGTTCTGCGCGTGGCGCGCTTCGCTGCACGCTATGCCGAACTGGGTTTCCGTATCGCCGACGAGACACTTGAGCTGATGCGCCAGCTGGCGCGCTCCGGCGAGTTGTCGGCGCTGACGGCGGAACGCAGCTGGAAAGAGATTTCGCGTGCGCTGATGGAGCCGCGGCCGGATGTGTTCATTCAGGTGCTGCAGGAGTGTGACGCGCTGGCCGAGCTGTTCCCGGAACTGGCCGTCACCTTCGCCAAGGGCAATGCTGCCGGTGGGCACCTGCTTGGCACGCTTCGGCAGTGCGCCGAACATACCCAGCCACTGCCGGTACGCTGGGCCTGCCTGCTACTTGGCTGTACAACGTCGGCCGATAGCCAGCAACCACGTCTGGCCGCCATCGATACACTCAACCAGCGCTGCAAGGCGCCGAGGGATTGCCAAGAGCTGGCGATGCTGCTCGGCAGGTATCAGGATGACGCGTTCAACGCCAAGAAACTGCATGCCGATGCACTGCTCGACATGCTGCAGCATTTCGACATCTACCGGCGGCCGGAGCGCTTCGAGCAGTTCGTCGCGGCTTGTGAAATGCACGCCCTGGCAGGCGCGCCCGGCGAGTTGCTCTTCGAAGCCGATTATCTGCATGGCGCGGCCAGCGCGGCCCATGCCGTGCCGGTCAAACCGCTGCTGGATCAAGGATTCAAAGGTGCCGAGCTGGGCAAAGCGCTCGGTGCTGCGCGCCTCGATGCCCTGAGCATCTACTGCCGGAAATATTCGCAGTAAGGCAATTCAGGCGCGCTGTGGAGGATGGTTGCGGATCAGATCGGCAGGCGTAAGCTCGCTGCCGCGCCACTGAAACGGCACTGGCCAGAGCTGCTGGTCGATGGATGACTGCGCCCACAGATCGGCAAAGGCCTCGCCTGCAGCGGGATGTTTGACGGTCGGCGCCAATAACGCCAGCGGCCAGAGCACGAAGGCGTTCTTCAGGATCTCCGCACGCGGCAGCAGCAAGCCATGGAAGTTGCCGACCAGCTCGCCATACAGCAGCACATCGATATCCAGCGGCAACCCCTTGCGATCCGGCGCGTAACGGCCGTTGTCCGCCTCGATGAACTTGAGCCGGCGGTCCAGTTCCGTCAGCGGCAGGTCGGTGTAGCCGGCGACCACCAGGTTGTAGAAGTTGTCGCCCTTATAGCCCACCGCCAGGCTCTCGAACACTGGCGAGCAACGCATATCCTGCAGCAGCTCGGCCAGCGCATCGAGCCCGGCATGCAGGCGCTCGATGCGCTGCACATTGCTGCCCAGGCCGAGCATGACGGGGGTCAGCGACATCCGCGTTCGATCTCCACGCCCAGCGCACGGGCACGCGCATTGACGCCTGGTTTGGTGACCCGCAAGCGCAGCCAGACGATGCCGAACTCGCTCATCAGCTTTTGCGCCAGGCCCTCGGCGAACGTCTCGACCAATTCGAAGCGAGCTTCGGCAGCAAAGCGATCGATGGTCGCCGCGACCTCGGCGTAATCCAGCGCCTTGTCCAGCTCGTCATGCTCGGCGGCGGGACGGATGTCCCAGCCCAGCGTCAGGTCGAGCTGCAGGCACTGGCGAATCCCGCGCTCCCAGTCGTAGGCGCCGATTACCGTATCCACTTCCAGGCCTTCGATGAAGACTGTATCCACGCAACGTTCTCCTGCGGCACGACAAGCTCGAAACGCGCCGTTAGACTCAGAGGCTCCCTGCCCCGGATGGATTCCATGTTCTGGCTGCTGACCTTGCTCGCGTACCTGATCGGCTCGCTGTCATTCGCCATACTGCTTAGCCGCCTGGCCGGAATGCCCGACCCGCGCGCCGGCGGCTCCGGCAATCCCGGCGCCACCAATATGCTTCGTCTGGCAGGCAAGCGACTGGCGATCTGCACGCTGTTCGGCGATCTGCTCAAGGGCCTGCTGCCCGTACTGCTGGCCGCCTCGCTGGACATGTCCGTCCAGCAACAGGCCTGGATCGGTCTGGCAGCGGTCTGCGGCCATCTCTATCCGTTGTATTTTCGCTTCCGCGGCGGCAAGGGTGTCGCCACCGCCGCCGGCACCCTGCTCGCGCTCTACCCGCCGGCCGCACTGCTGGCCATCGTCGCCTGGCTGCTGGTATTCCGCCTGACCCGGACCAGCTCGCTGGCTGCCCTTATCGCCCTGCCGCTATGCCTGCCACTGCTGGCCTGGCAGCAACCCGGCGCGCTGTTGCCGATGAGCCTGCTCGCCACACTGATCGTCTGGCGCCATCGCAGCAACGTGCGCGACCTGTTCGCCGGCCGGGAACGGCATTTCTGACCGCTCTGACGCTCATCAGATCGCCGGCAGTGTGTCCATCGACCAACGCGGCTGTACGGTGATCGCCGGACCATCATGCTGCCCGGCGAGCAAGCGCTGACAGCCAGCGTAAGCGATCATCGCACCGTTGTCGGTGCAGAAACGTGGCCGCGCATAGAAGACCTGACCCTTGAACTCACCGAGCATACGCTCCAGCGACTGGCGCAGAGACTGATTGGCGCTGACCCCGCCGGCGATGACCAGCGACTTCAGGCCAGTCTGCCTAAGGGCTCGGCGACACTTGATGGTCAGCGTCTCGACCACAGCCTGCTGGAACGCCAGCGCGATGTCGCAGCGGGTCTGCTCGGATTCGTCGCCCGCGCTGCGGCACTGCTGCCAGGTATTGAGGGTAAAGGTCTTCAGGCCGCTGAAACTGAAATCCAGACCGGGCCGATCAGTCATCGGCCGCGGAAAGACGAAGCGTCCCGGAGCGCCCTGCTCGGCCAGACGGGCGATTTCCGGCCCGCCGGGATAGCGCAAACCCATCAGCTTTGCCGTCTTGTCGAAGGCCTCGCCAGCGGCATCGTCCACCGATTCACCGAGCAGCTCGTATCGGCCAATGCCATCCACGCGAACAAGCTGCGTATGGCCACCCGACACCAGCAAGGCGACGAACGGGAACTGCGGCGGCTGCGCTTCGAGCATCGGTGCCAGCAGGTGACCTTCCATATGGTGCACGCCGACAGCCGGTACGCCCCATGCCAACGCCAGCGCCTGGGCGCAGGAGGCCCCAACCAGCAGCGCACCGACCAGTCCGGGACCGGCCGTATAGGCCACCGCATCGATCTGGCCGGCCTCGCGGCCCGCCTCCTCCAGCACCTGGCGAATCAGCGGCAGCATGCGTTTCACGTGATCGCGCGAGGCGAGCTCAGGCACCACGCCGCCATAGACGCGATGCAGGTCGATCTGGCTGAATAGCGCGTCGGCCAGCAGGCCCTGTTCGCTGTCGTAAAGCGCGACACCAGTCTCGTCGCAGGACGTTTCCAACCCCAGCACCAGCATGGGTTCAACCTTTCCGGAGGGCGAATGAAGCCGTGCATATTAATCGTCGGGCCGTCCGACCGACCAGCGCTTTTCGATCAGGGGCTTTGCATTCCGCAATTGGAGCGGGTAACATCCGCAACCCTTAAAACCAGCGTGCTTGCGAGTCATTGCCGAAGCGCGTTGCCACCGGTAATCAAGTGAAGGTAAGTCCTGGATGCCCGCTGTCAAAGTTAAAGAGAATGAACCCTTCGACGTAGCACTGCGTCGCTTCAAGCGTTCCTGCGAAAAAGCAGGCGTTCTGGCCGAAGTCCGCTCGCGCGAGTTCTACGAGAAGCCGACTTCCGAGCGCAAGCGCAAGGCTGCCGCTGCAGTCAAGCGTCACGCCAAGAAAGTGCAGCGCGAGCAGCGCCGCAGCGTCCGCCTGTACTAATCCAGTACAGCTGACGTCGCATCAAGCCCGGCTCAGGCCGGGCTTTGCATTGCATGCTTACTCCGCTTCGCCAGCCGGCGAAAGGCCGGAGTTTTTTCATTTCCGGCTCATGCAATGCGAGCGTAATCAGATACCTCTATGGCCGGCCTGATCCCCCAATCCTTCATCGACGACCTGCTCAACCGCTCCGACATCGTCGAGGTGGTCGGCTCGCGCATCCAACTGAAAAAGGCCGGCAAGAACTACAGCGCCCTCTGCCCTTTTCACAAGGAAAAGACACCCTCGTTCAGCGTCAGTCCGGACAAGCAGTTCTACTATTGCTTCGGCTGCGGCGCTGGTGGCAATGCGCTGGGCTTCGTCATGGACCACGACCAGCTGGACTTCCCCCAGGCAGTCGAGGAACTGGCCAAGCGCACGGGAATGGAAGTCCCCCACGAGGAAAGCGGCCGCAAACACAAGCCACGCCAGCCGGTCGATTCGCCGCTCTACCCACTGCTGGCTGCCGCCGCCGATTACTACCGCCAAGCCCTGAAAAGCCACGCGACCCGCAAGTCGGCCGTGGAGTACCTCAAGGGCCGCGGCCTGTCCGGCGTGATTGCCCGGGATTTCGGATTGGGCTTCGCCCCGCCCGGCTGGGACAACCTGATGAAGCATCTCGGCGGCGATGCGCTGCAGCAGAAAGCGCTGATCGACGCCGGCCTGCTGATCGAGAACGCCGAGAACGGCAAACGCTACGACCGTTTCCGCGATCGCGTGATGTTCCCCATCCGCGACAGCCGCGGCCGGGTCATCGCCTTCGGCGGTCGCGTTCTGGGCGATGACAAGCCCAAGTACCTGAATTCGCCGGAAACCCCGGTATTCCACAAGGGCCAGGAACTCTACGGCCTTTACGAAGCGCGGCAGGCCAACCGAGATCTCGACGAGATCATGGTGGTCGAGGGCTACATGGACGTCATTGCACTGGCCCAGCAAGGCTTGCGCAACGCCGTGGCCACCCTTGGTACGGCAACCAGCGAAGAGCATCTCAAGCGCCTGTTCCGCATCGTACCCAGCGTGCTGTTCTGCTTCGATGGCGACGCGGCCGGACGCAAAGCCGCCTGGCGAGCACTGGAAGCCACGCTACCGAACCTGCAGGATGGCCGCCGGGCGCGCTTTCTGTTCCTGCCCGACGGAGAGGACCCGGACACACTGGTCCGCGCCGAGGGCACCGATGCATTTCGCGCGCGCATTCAGCAGCACTCACAGCCACTGGCCGATTACTTCTTCCAGCAACTGAGCGACGAAGCCGATCCACGCTCATTGGAAGGCAAGGCCCACTTGGCCACCCTGGCAGCGCCGCTTATCGAAAAGATTCCCGGTGCAAACCTGCGCGCATTGATGCGCCAGCGTCTCACCGAGATCACTGGCCTAAACGGGGAAGCACTGCAGCATATGGCAGCAGCGCCAACCACCGCACCCAGCAACAACTCAGCCGAGTACGACGACGCCGCTTATTACGACACGGGCTCGCACTACGCCGAGACCGACTACTTCCAGCCTCCCGAAGCGCCCAAGCCACAACGCGGCGAAAAAAAGGAATGGAAGAAAGACTGGAAAAAATCCGGGCAGCGACCAGACTTCAAACCTCGCGGTCCGCGTACGCCAGCTACCGTCGAGCCGCCGACCCTGACCACGCTGCGGACGCTACTGCACCACCCGGAGCTAGCACAGAAGGTCGAGGACGTCAGCCATTTCGCCGCAGAAGACGACACATACGCACAATTGCTTGTTGCTCTACTTGGCACGCTGCAGAAGAACCCGAAGCTGCGCAGCCTGCAGCTGATCGCCCGCTGGCATGGAACCGACCAAGGGCGACTTTTACGCGCACTTGCAGAGAAAGAATGGCTGATCTCGGCCGATAACCTTGAACAGCAGTTTTTCGACACCATTAATAGCCTTGCCGCCCGACAGCGGGAACGCCGACTCGAAAGCCTGCTGCGTAAGGCTCGCCAAGGTGAACTCAGCGCAGAGGAAAAAGACCAACTGCGTAACCTGCTGAGCCGTAATGCAATACCCGCTACACCGACCTCAACTGGCGTCTGAGGTCCTAGCTCGGCTATAATGCTCAGCTTGTTTTCAGCCCGCCAGAACCTTCAGTGGATAGGGTTATATGTCCGGAAAAGCGCAACAGCAGTCCCGCCTCAAAGAGTTGATCCAGCGTGGCCGTGAGCAGGGTTACCTGACTTACGCAGAGGTCAACGACCACCTACCGGAGGATATTTCCGATCCGGAACAGGTGGAAGACATCATTCGCATGATCAATGACATGGGTATCAATGTATTCGAGGTTGCCCCGGATGCCGATGCCCTGTTGCTGGCCGAAGCCGATACCGATGAAGCCGCTGCCGAAGAGGCCGCAGCCGCACTCGCTGCGGTCGAGACCGACATCGGTCGAACCACCGATCCTGTTCGCATGTACATGCGTGAAATGGGCACGGTCGAACTGCTGACCCGCGAAGGCGAGATCGAAATCGCCAAACGCATCGAGGAAGGCATTCGCGAAGTGATGAGCGCCATCGCTCACTTCCCCGGCACCGTCGACAGCATTCTCGCCGACTATGAGCGAGTGACGACCGAAGGTGGCCGCCTGTCCGACATCCTCAGCGGTTACATCGACCCTGACGACGACGGCGCTGCTGGTCCTCAGGAGGTCGAGCCGGAAACTCCGCAGACCACCGCGAAGCCGGCGGCCGACGACAAGGATGATGAGGAAGAGGACGATTCCGACAGCGAAGAGGAAGAAGGCGATGGCGGCCCGGACCCCGAAGTCGCGCGTATGCGTTTCGGCGCAGTCGCCGAGCAGCTGGAGAAAGCCAAGAAGGCGCTGAAGAAGCACGGCCGCGCCAGCCAGCAGGCCGTCGAGGAGCTCGAAGCACTCGCCATCCTGTTCATGCCGATCAAGCTCGTACCCAAGCAGTACGACGCACTGGTCGAGCGCGTTCGCAACGCCCTGAGCCAGATCCGCGCCCAGGAACGCGCCATCATGCAGCTGTGCGTGCGTGACGCCCGCATGCCGCGCGCCGACTTCCTGCGTCAGTTCCCGAACAACGAGACCAATCTCGACTGGGCCGAGCAGCTGGCTTCCGGCAAAGGCAAGTACGCCGAAGCCATCGGCAACCGCAAGGAAGACATCGTTCGCTGCCAGCAGAAGCTGATCGAGCTGGAACAGGAATGCGACCTGGTCATCGCTGACATCAAGGACATCAACCGTCGCATGTCCATCGGCGAGGCCAAAGCCCGCCGTGCGAAGAAAGAGATGGTTGAAGCCAACCTGCGCCTGGTCATCTCGATCGCGAAGAAGTACACCAACCGCGGCCTGCAGTTCCTCGATCTGATCCAGGAAGGCAACATCGGCCTGATGAAGGCGGTGGACAAGTTCGAATACCGCCGCGGCTACAAGTTCTCGACCTACGCCACCTGGTGGATTCGCCAGGCGATCACTCGTTCCATTGCCGACCAGGCGCGGACCATCCGTATCCCGGTTCACATGATCGAGACGATCAACAAGCTCAACCGCATCTCCCGTCAAATGCTGCAGGAAATGGGTCGCGAACCCACACCTGAAGAGCTGGGCGAACGCATGGAAATGCCCGAGGACAAGATCCGCAAGGTACTGAAGATCGCCAAAGAGCCGATCTCCATGGAAACGCCAATCGGTGACGACGAAGACTCGCACCTGGGTGACTTCATCGAAGACTCGGCCATGCAGTCGCCAATTGACGTAGCCACTGTGGAAAGCCTCAAGGAAGCCACTCGCGAAGTGCTCTCCGGCCTCACGGCTCGTGAAGCCAAGGTACTGCGCATGCGCTTCGGCATCGACATGAACACCGACCACACCCTCGAGGAAGTCGGCAAGCAGTTCGATGTCACCCGCGAGCGAATCCGTCAGATCGAAGCCAAGGCGCTGCGCAAGCTGCGCCACCCGACGAGAAGCGAGCATCTGCGCTCCTTCCTCGACGAGTAAGACCAGAACCCCCGGCATGCCGGGGGTTCTTTTTTCTGCCGTATGCCTCGGAGCAGCTAGCTTCGATTGGCGCAGCCGCCATACCGCCGGTATAATCCGCCGGCCTTCTGGGGGCCTATAGCTCAGTTGGTTAGAGCAGAGGACTCATAATCCTTTGGTCCACGGTTCGAGTCCGTGTGGGCCCACCACTTTCAAAGCCGCGCACTGCGCGGCTTTTTCGTTTATCCCCTGCTGACGGACGACTCAGCGCCGCCGCTGGGTCCAGCCCTCCGCTCACCGGCCGCGCTCACCCTCCATTAATAACCAAATCGCATATAAACATCAGGAAAGGTTTCTGGACTCTCTAAGCTGACGTCTCTATCTTGCGCCGCGGGCCCGTTGTTTCGACGCGCGCCTCAGTCGCCATCCTTAAGGACGTCCATGCTTCCAGAATCGCTGCCGCTGTTGTTCGTCTGCGCCTTGCTGATCTGGGTATTGGTGGCGTTCGTAAGAGAGAGCTGGAGCCCGGATATCGTCGTGGCGATTGCCGTGGCGGTGCTGCTGGCGACGCAGCTGCTGACGCCCGGGGAAGTGCTCGGCGTGCTGTCCAACTCGGCCCCGGTCACCATCGCCTGCATGTTCATCATTTCGGCGGCGCTCGAACGCACCGGCTGCATCGATGCGCTGGGCAACTGGCTCGGTAATCTGGTGGGCACCAGCCCTACACGAGTGCTGTTCGGCCTGACGATCACCGCACTGGTGATTTCCGCCTGCCTGAACAATACGCCGGTAGTGGCGATCCTCACGCCGGTGGCGATTTCCCTGGCCAAGCGCGCCGGCACGACGCCCTCGAAACTGCTGATTCCGCTGTCGTACGCCACGATTCTCGGCGGCACGCTGACGATGATCGGCACCTCGACCAACATCCTCGTCGATGGTGTGGCGCGCAAGGCGGGGCTGGCGCCGTTCGGCATGTTCGAGATCACCGGGGCGGGCTTGATCATGGCCGCCGCAGGCATGGTCTATCTGCTGACCATCGGCAAGCATCTGCTGCCGGAACGCGACACCCTGTCCAAGTTGCTCGGCCCGCGCCTTGATCGCAACTTCATGACCGAGCTGCGCGTGCCGTCGAACTCACCAGTGATCGGAAAGACCCTCGCCGAGGCCAACCTGAACGGCGGCAGCGGGCTGCAGGTGCTGCAGGTAAACCGCAACGCGCAGCTGTTCAGCCGCCCGGAGCATGACTTCACCCTGACCGCCGGCGATCTGCTGATGATCCATGGCCAGGTAAAGGACGTGGTGGAGCTGCGCGAAAGCGGCCACCTGACCTTTAACCGGGGCGACGCCTTCGAAACCATCAGCAGCGAAGACGTGATCCTTGCCGAAGCCATCGTCGGCCGCGGCTCGCGCTACAGCCACCGACCGATGCGCGACCTCGACCTGTCCGCGCGCTACGGCATCAGCGTCTTGGCCGTGCACCGGCAGGACGAGAACATTCAGGGCAACTTCGACGATTTCCAGCTGCAGTTCGGCGATGTGATGCTGGTCGAGGGCACGCCCGCGCAGATCAAGCGTTTTGCCGACAACGGCGAACTGATCAGCCTCAACGCGGTACAGGAGCGCGCCTTTCGCCGCGACAAGGCACCGATCGCGATCATCGCCACCCTGGCGGTCATGGTGTTGGCAGCCTTTGGCGTGATGCCGATCGAAGGCCTGGCGATCATTGGTGCGGCCGCGGTGTTGGCGACGCGCTGTCTGGACGTCGAGGACGCCTACAAGGCAGTCGACTGGAAGATCCTCAGCCTGATCTTCGGCATGCTGGCAATCAGCATCGCCATGGACAAAGTTGGCCTGGTACAGCTGGTTGTGCAGAACGTGACGGCCATTACCCCCTGGGCCGGCCCGCTGTTCATGCTGTCGTTCATCTACCTGCTGACCTCGATGCTCACCGAGATGCTGTCGAACAACGCGGTGGCCGTACTGATCACTCCGATCGCAATCGGCCTGGCCCAGCACCTGGGGGTCGACCCGCGCGCGTTCGTGGTAGCCGTGATGTTCGCCGCCAGCGCCAGTTTCGCCACGCCGATCGGCTATCAGACCAACACCTTCGTCTACAACGCCGGTGGCTACCGCTTCACCGACTTCCTCAAGGTGGGCATACCACTGAACCTGCTGTTATGGGTCGTGGCGACGCTGGTGATTCCGCTGTTCTGGCCGCTCACGCCACTCTGACGATAAGGCTTGCCCTGGATCATTGACCGTCCAGGCGTTCAGTTTCATGCTCTCGGGCCTTTGCCACCGACGAACAAGAACAAGGAGCGCGCCATGAAACTGGAAACCCTCGCCATCCATGCAGGCTACAGCCCGGACCCGACCACCCGGGCGGTGGCGGTACCGATCTACCAGACCACATCCTATGCCTTCGACGACACCCAGCACGGCGCCGACCTGTTCGATCTGAAGGTGCCGGGCAACATCTATACACGCATCATGAATCCCACCACCGACGTGCTCGAGCAGCGCGTCGCGGCACTGGAAGGCGGGGTGGCGGCACTGGCCGTTGCCTCAGGAATGGCGGCAATCACCTACGCCATCCAGACCATCGCCGAAGTCGGCGACAACATCGTCTCGGTCGCCAAGCTCTACGGCGGTACCTACAACCTGTTCGCCCATACCCTGCCGCGCCTGGGCATCGAAGTACGCTTCGCCGCCCACGATGACATCGCCGCCCTGGAAGCGCTGATAGACGAACGCACAAAGGCGGTGTTCTGCGAATCCATCGGCAACCCGGCGGGCAACATCATCGACCTAGCCGCCCTGGCCGAAGCCGCACACCGCCACGGCGTGCCGCTGATCGTTGACAACACCGTCGCCACGCCGATGCTCTGCCGCCCCTTCGAGCATGGCGCGGACATCGTCGTGCACTCGCTGACCAAGTACATGGGCGGCCACGGCACCAGCATCGGCGGCATCGTGGTCGACTCCGGCAAGTTTCCCTGGGCGCAGCACAAGGAGCGCTTCGCGCTGCTGAACACGCCCGATGTGTCCTACCACGGCGTCACCTACACCGAAGCGTTCGGTCCCGCCGCCTTCATCGGCCGCTGCCGCGTGGTGCCGCTGCGCAACATGGGCGCGGCAATTTCGCCATTCAATTCGTTCCTGATCCTGCAGGGGCTGGAAACCCTGGCGCTGCGCATGGAACGCCATTGCGAGAATGCACTGAAGGTCGCCGAGTTCCTGCAGGCCCATCCGCAAGTGGCCTGGGTCAAATACGCCGGGCTACCGGATCACCCCGAGCACGAACTGGCTCGCCGTTATATGGGAGGCATGCCGGCGTCGATCCTCTGCTTCGGTATCGAGGGCGGCATGGAAGCCGGCGCGCGCTTTATCGACGCGCTCAAGCTGGTGGTGCGGCTGGTGAACATCGGCGACGCCAAGTCCCTGGCCTGCCATCCAGCCAGCACCACGCACCGCCAGCTGAATGCCGAGGAACTGGCCCGCGCCGGTGTGTCACAGGACCTTATCCGGCTATCCATCGGTATCGAGCACATCGACGACATCCTCGCCGATCTGGCCCAGGCGCTAAGCGCGTCCAAGGGCTGACTCGCGCTTGATATCCGCCGCCGAGGCTCCACATTAAGGGCATACCGCCGTGGAGCCTCGTCATGACCGAATCCCTGATCGTCCCCTGCGCGCACTGCGCCAGCCTCAATCGTATCCCCGCGGACCGGCTGCACGACGCACCGCGCTGCGGTCGGTGCAAGGCCGAGGCGTTGCCAAACGCTCCGTTCGACTTGCAACAGAGCCAGTTCGCCAACCAGATCAAGGGCGACCTGCCGCTACTGATAGATGTCTGGGCCAGCTGGTGCGGGCCCTGCCGCAGTTTCGCCCCGACCTTTGCGCAGGCTGCCAGTCAGCTCCAGGGCCGCTGCCGCCTGGCCAAGCTCGACAGCGAGGCCAATGCACAGCTGTCGACGCAACTTGGCATCCGCTCGATTCCCAGCCTGATTCTCTTTCGTGATGGCCGCGAGATCGCTCGGCAGAGCGGCGCAATGCCGTTGCCACAGCTGATGGCGTGGCTAGCGCAGCAGGACGTGCGGTAGGCCACCGAAGGAAGGAGGCTGTTTGAAGTGGGCTCCGACGCGTGTACCGGAACGATTGGCGACGCCGTCGAGTCCACTGAACATCTGCGACTCAACAGGAGCGCCTTATGTTCGACAAGCCTTCGCATACCTTCGAAATCAACTACATCTACCAGAACGATCCGCGCGCCGAGACCTATGACGTCGATGCGGACAGCCTGTCTCAGGGCGAAGCGGCTCGCCATCTCATCGAGCTACACAATGGCGACGCCGAGAACAGCCTGGTGATACCAAAAGCGGGTGCTGACGAAGCACAGTTACGTGAGCAGGCCGAAGTCGTGGGCATCACCGACATCCGCGTTACCCGTGTGCCCAAGCAGGAGAAAGGCGAAACCCCTGCCCATTACAAACAGCCCTGACCTGATAGCTCGCCCTGCAGGCACGCAGGGCTCGTCAGTAGTAGTACCAGCGCAGTTGTAACTGGACTTCGGTTTCCGCCTCGGCGCGATGGCTGAAGCTACGCACCAGGCCCAGACGCAGGCCGATATCGTCATGCAGTTCGAACTGCTGAGCGAAGCTGATGCGTCGGCGCACTTCGCCGTTGTGGAAATAGTCGCCGCGCGCTTCAAGGAGCAGATTTCCCGCTCTATTCCGCCAGAGCAGTCCGCTATCGAAACCCGCGGCCGGACTGATGGCCGCGCCGAAATCCGGGTTGTGCTCAAGCCGGGCCGTAGCCAAAGCAAAGCCGAGCAGACCGTCTCCAAACTGCCACGTGAAGCCACCGCCGCCGTTGAGATGCCCCACCAGTCGATCCTGATCAGCCTCCGGCACGCGTTCCAACCCCGCGGCGACCTGCCAGGACCAGGGCCTCAGCAACGGCGTAACGGGCGTCAACGAACGAATTCCGGCCAGGTCCAGCCGTTGCAGCGTCCAGCGGTTGCCTTCGTACTGACGCATCCGCAGCTGGGCGATTTCAATCTGCGCGCCCATCGGAAAGCCTTCGAGATTGTCGAGCAGGTCGTGATAGGCCATGCGCAGCCCATACTCGGCGAAGGCTCGATCACCGTGGCTGCCGAGGCCGAACTGCAGCGTGCGTGACTCATGGCCATATTCAGGCAGAACCGGCCGCTCGACCTCCAGGCGAGGCGGCGGATTACGATTGATTGCCTGCAGCAGACGATAGCTTTGAGCGGCATTGGCCGCATCGCGCACCTCTCCGGTGACGCGATAGCGAACCAGGCGGTAAGCGCCATCCTGAATCAAGGCGCGGCGTTCTGCCGGCAGCTTGAGATAGTCGCTCTGCTTAAGCACCTGTGGATCGTCGGCCAGTTGGCGAACCCAGGTTAGTTCCTCGGTTTCGAGTGGCTCGGTGCGAGCCAGCAATTCTCGCTCACGCGAAGGGCGGTAATCGATACCCTCGACAAGCCCTGCATCGATCACGGCGCGCACGGTGTCGGCCGGTATTGCAGTTAACGGAAACTGCGCAGTCAGCCTGAGCCCGGGCCGGGCGATTTCCAGCAACTCAAGCAGGCGGTACGAGCAATTCTCGTCAAAGAAGAAGTAATCGAAGCGTATCTGCTTGAGCTCCCAGACATGCTCAAGCATCCGCCCCGTCTCATCCGGCGTCAGATTCAGCCGGTATTCCCACAGATCACGATTCTCTAGGCGGCTGTACTCGCCGATCTTCTCGCGATACGGCAGCAGCGAAAACAATCCGGGATAGCCTCCCATCAGGCCCTTCCAGGCATAGAGGATGCTGTTATCTAACCCTTCGATAAAGGCCCCGAAATTGAGCGCGGAACTCAGCAGGGGGCTACCCTGTGTATCGATGTTGGCCTGATCGATACGCAGCAGCGTATGACCGAACATTGATGATGGGCTATTGAGATAGGCCGCTGGGAAGACCAGCACGGCCCTGTGCGGCGCGACTTCGGCGAACCAGATTGTGAATTCGGAGCACTCGACCGCTGGCAGATCGGTCAGGCTCAACTGCTCGCGTAACCAACGGGTGCGCGCGGGGTAGACACATTGAGCATGCGGGTAACCCTGATCCGCGGGAGCATAAAGGGCGGCGAGCGTCGCCGCGAGCTCAGCCGCCGGATCTTGTTCGCCGCCCTCGGCCAGGAAGAAGCCATCATCATCGACATAGCTTCGCCAGCCGCCAAGCTTGCCGCGCTCGTAGTGACCAAGCGAATGCCAGTAGGCCTCGTCGGCAAGCCGATGCAAGGCAGAAACAGGGGGTGGAGAAGCCAGCACGACGGCGCTTAGGCTACATAGCGCCAGCAATAGCAGGGGTCGAAGCATATTCGGCCAATGGCAAGCGGATATGAAAGTGCCCGCCGGAGCGGGCACAATGGTAGGCGCGTGAAACTCAGGCCTGCTCGACGTACTGAGCCAGACGAGCATCCGCTTTGAGCACCGCCAGGGTAGCAGCATGGACCTGTTCGGCGGTCACATCGGCGGAGCTGAAGATTTCGTCGAAGTGCGCCTGGGTGACGCTGGCGAAATGTGCGCGATCCTCAGGCTTGATGCCCAGCACGACGGCATAGGTCGTCAGCGCCTCACCTTCGCCCATGGCCATGTCTTCAGACAGTTCGGTCATGATGCTGCCGAGCACCAGCATCGGTTTGCCGTTGTACTGCAACGCCCCATCAGTGGAGCAACCATTGGTACCGGAGGTCATGCCGAAGGTGGCATTACCGGATGTCCCGTTGGTGATCGAAGCCACTAGGTGCGACGGCAGACCGCGCTGACCTTCGAACAGCATGTTGCCCCAGCCGCAACCCGGCCCACCCGGAGCGGTGGCGAAGGCACTGGCGGAAGCGGTAAGGAGCAGGGACGCTAGCAGAATCCGTTTCATGATCGTTCTCTTTGGTGGATAACCGGCGCCCTCGCCGGCTGCGCTGTAGCTTTGGCAGGGCAGTGGACAGTGTCAAGCTAAAAAGGCCCGCACCGCTGAACAGTTCAAGCTAAAGCCGCCGAGACCTTTCCGCCTACCACATAGCCATACCGCCCAGCCAAATACCAACGCGTCAGCATTAGCTGTGCAGCGACATGTCATATCGCCATCTTTCATGATAGTTTCCGCGACCGCGCGTCAAGGAGCGCGCATGTCCGCAATTACAAGGAGCTGTCGTGAAACTAACCCCTATCATTCTCGCCGGTACGATTCTCGCCTCTACCGGCTGCGCGAGCGGCCTGAATTCATATCAGAAATCCGAACTTCGCCACTATGAAGCCGCCGGGCTGGCGGTCGAAGAGAAAAGCCCCGCCCTCGGGACGGCACTCGGCCTGCTACCCGGCGGTGGCTCGTTCTACGGTCGGGAGTACGGTTTCGGCGTGGTCAACTTGCTGTTCTGGCCCCTGTCCATCCTGTGGGACCCGGTAAGCGGGCACAGCGCAGCGGAAACGATCAACTATCACGCGACCAAGCAGCACGTCAGCAAGCTGGAAAACAGCGAGATGGACGCGCTGGAAGATCAATTGGCGCAGAACCAGATCGATCTGACCCACTACACCCTGCAAAAGCGCAAGATCGAAGCGAAGTACGACTTCAACTGATTGCTTGGCCGGCAACGAGCCCAGGCCCGCAACCGGCTTCGCGCCAGCCGCTGAGGGGGCTTCAACTGCCCGAAAGCGCCTCGCGCGTCACCAGATCCATGAAGGCCTGTGCTAGCGGCGACTGCTCCTGGCGGCGCTTGACCAGCCACACGGCTGTGGTGGCGTCCTGATCCGACAGGGTGCGGAAGCGCACTCCGTCGATACGGATACGGCGAAAGGATGCCGGCAGCACCGACACGCCCAATCCCGCCGCGACCAGTCCGATAATTGTCAGAGCCTCGTTCGCTTCCTGCGCGATGCGCGGGGTGAATCCCGCCTGTCGCGCCAGATTGAGCAACTGATCGTAGAGCCCGGTGCCGTAGCTGCGCGGAAAGAACACGAAGGGCTCGTCGGCCAGCTCCGCCAGAGCCAGGCCCTCCTCCCCTGCTTCGGCAAGCGAATGCCCCGTATGCATCAGCGCTACCAGTGGCTCGCTGAACAGCTCGACGGTCTGCAGGCCCGGCGGCAAGGCAAAGGGACGGATCATGCCGACCTGCAGCGTCTCGTCCTGGACCGCGTCGATCACCTGCTTGCTGGTCATCTCCTGCAGCGCAAGGTGCACCGCCGGGAAGGCCTGGCGAAAGGCCAGAATCGCCCGCGGCAGAATCGACGTAAAGGGCGCCGACGAGGTGAAGCCGACCTGCAACTCGCCGATCTCACCCTGCTCGGCACGCCGCACCACATCGACCGACTTGTCCACCTGAGCCAGCGTGCGCCGGGTCTCGTCGAGAAACAGCCGCCCCGCGTCGGTCAGCGACACCCGGCGGTTGGTGCGGTCGAACAGGCGCACGCCCAGCTCCTGTTCCAGAGCCTGGATCTGCTGGCTAAGCGGCGGCTGAGAGATACGCAGCAGTTCGGCTGCTCGACCGAAGTGCAGCTCTTCGGCCACCGCCACGAAATAGCGTAGATGTCTCAGTTCCACGTGCGCTCCAAACGATTCGTAAAACATATCAATAAGGACGAATAATATATTGGATAGCTTAAAAAAAGCTTCCTATCATTTCGCCCATAATCCGAACAACAGCAGTCGCGCCCCTTGATCGAAAAGGGATCACAGGCGTAACGGGCTGCTTTTGGCCGGAAAAAGCGAATCGGACAGAGGTCTCCATCGTGAGCAGTACGCACGGCGCCAGTGGCGCGTCAGCAGAGATACCTGCGCCTGGCGCGCCCATCAGCCATACCGAGAAAGGCACGCAGCGCTTCGCGCGCACTGCCCTGGCCCTGTTCGCTGGCGGCTTCGCCACCTTCGCCCTGCTGTACTGCGTGCAGCCGATGATGCCCATGCTGTCGCAGGCGTTCGGTATCAACGCAGCGCAGAGCAGCCTGATCCTTTCGCTCTCGACCCTGACACTGGCCGTCGGATTGCTGATCACCGGACCGATCTCCGATGCCATCGGCCGCAAGCAGGTGCTGGTCGTCTCCCTGCTCGCTGCCGCCGTGTTCACCGTCGGCAGTGCACTCGCACCCAGCTGGGAAGGCGTACTGCTGATGCGCGCGCTGGTTGGCTTGGCGCTCAGCGGAGTGGCTGCGGTGGCCATGACCTACTTGAGCGAAGAGATCCACCCGCACCACCTCGGCCTGGCGATGGGGCTGTATATCGGCGGCAATGCCATCGGCGGCATGAGCGGACGCTTGCTGAGCGGCGTGCTGGTGGACTACCTGTCGTGGCACAGCGTGCTCGGAGTGATGGGCGGTCTGGCGCTACTGGCGGCGCTGTTGCTCTGGCGCTTCCTGCCGGAGTCGCGGCACTTCCACCCACGCCCGTTGCGCCTACGCGGCTTGCTGCAGGGCTACACGCTGCATTTTCGCGATGCCGGCCTGCCGTGGCTGTTCCTGCAGGGGTTCCTGCTGATGGGCAGCTTCGTCACGCTGTACAACTACATCGGCTATCGGCTGATTGCCGAGCCGTTCCACCTCAGCCAGACCATGATCGGCCTGCTAGCGGTGCTCTATCTGTCGGGCATCTACAGTTCGGCACAGGTGGGCGCGCTCGCTGATCGCTTCGGCCGGCGCCGAGTGTTCTGGCTGGTAATCGCCCTCATGTTGGCAGGCGTGACCCTGACCCTGTTCGACCGACTGCCGCTGGTACTGCTGGGCATGCTGCTGTTCACCTTCGGTTTCTTTGGCGCCCATTCGGTGGCCAGCAGCTGGATCGGCCGCCGCGCGCAACAGGCTCGCGGCCAGGCGTCGTCGCTCTATCTATTCAGCTACTACCTGGGCTCGAGCATCGCCGGCACGCTGGGCGGCGTCTTCTGGCACGCTGCCGGCTGGGACGGCGTAGGTCTGTTCATCGCCTCGCTGTTGCTGATCGCCCTCGCCGTGGCCCTGCACCTGGCGCGCCTGCGCCCACTGCCGGAGCCACAAGCGGCTCACTGAGCCGGTAAAGCAAAACGCCCCGCAAATGCGGGGCGTTTTCCTGGAGCCGCTGGCAAATCAGCCGTGGTACTGCGCCGACAGCTCGTGGACCGACTCGATGAAGGCGCCGGCATGAGCGGGATCGACTTCCGGCGTGATGCCGTGGCCCAGGTTGAACACGTGGCCTTCGCCATGGCCGAAGCTGGCCAGAATGCGCGCCACCTCCGCGCGGATGGCATCGGGCTTGGCATAGAGCACGCTCGGGTCCATGTTGCCCTGCAGTGCGACCTTGCCGCCGACGCGGCGGCGTGCCTCGCCGATATCGCAGGTCCAGTCCAGCCCCAGCGCTTCGACGCCCGAGTCGGCCATCGATTCCAGCCAGAGGCCGCCGCCCTTGGTGAACATGATGACCGGCACGCGGCGGCCGTCATGTTCGCGAATCAGGCCATCGACGATCTTGCGCATGTAGGCCAGGGAGAACTCCTGATAGGCTGCGGCCGACAGGCTGCCACCCCAGGAATCGAAGATCTGCACCGCCTGGGCACCGGCGAGGATCTGGCCATTGAGGTAGCTGGTGACCGACTGCGCCAGCTTGTCCAGCAGGGCGTGCATCGCCTGCGGGTTCTCGTAGAGCATCGCCTTGGACTTGCGGAAGTCCTTCGACGAGCCGCCCTCGACCATGTAGGTCGCCAGGGTCCAGGGGCTGCCGGAGAACCCGATCAGCGGCACGCGGCCATTGAGTTCACGGCGAATGGTACGCACTGCGTCCATCACATAGCCCAGGTCCTTCTCCGGATCGGGAATCGGCAGCGCCTCGATGTCCGCAGCGGTGCTCACCACCTTCTTGAAGCGCGGTCCCTCGCCGGTCTCGAAGTACAGCCCCAAACCCATGGCGTCCGGCACGGTGAGGATGTCGGAGAACAGGATCGCGGCATCCAGCGGATAGCGATCCAGCGGCTGCAGCGTCACCTCGCAAGCGAGTTCGGGATTCATGCACAGGCTCATGAAGTCACCGGCCTTGGCGCGGCTGGCCCGGTACTCGGGCAGATAGCGGCCGGCCTGACGCATCATCCACACCGGGGTGACGTCGACAGGCTGCTTGAGCAGGGCACGAAGGAAGCGGTCGTTCTTCAAGACGGTCATGGCAGGGTTCCAGCGTAAAAGTGCCGTGCATTGTCGCAAAGCAGAAAAAAAAAGGCACGGCGAGCGCCGTGCCATTTAGCTATGGGCTTGATTCAAATCAGGCCACTCCGGGCGCCCTTCGATGCCCGGCAACGCCCGATCAGACGCCGAGATAATCCATGATGCCTTCGGCAGCCTGACGACCTTCGAAGATCGCCGTCACCACCAAATCGGAGCCGCGGACCATGTCGCCGCCGGCGAAGATCTTCGGGTTGCTGGTCTGGTGCTTGAACTGACCCACCTCGGGTGCCACGACGCGGCCCTGGTTGTCGATCTGGATGCCCTGGGCTTCGAACCACGGTGCCGGGCTCGGACGGAAACCAAAGGCGATGACCACGGCATCGGCCGGCAGCACCTGCTCGGAACCCGGAATCGGCTCCGGGCTACGGCGACCGCGGGCGTCTGGCGCGCCGAGACGTGTCTCGACCACCTTTACACCCTCAACCTTGCCTTCGCCGACGATCGCGATGGGTTGGCGGTTGAAGAGGAACTTCACGCCCTCTTCCTTGGCGTTCTTCACTTCGCGGCGCGAGCCCGGCATGTTCGCCGCATCACGACGGTAGGCGCAGGTCACGCTCTTCGCACCCTGGCGAATGGAGGTGCGGTTGCAGTCCATCGCGGTATCACCGCCGCCCAGTACCACGACCTTCTTGCCCTTCATGTCGATGAAGTCTTCGGCAGACTTCTCGAAGCCGAGATTGCGGTTGACGTTGGCGATGAGGAAATCCAGCGCGTCGTACACGCCCGGCAGGTCTTCACCGGGGAAGCCGCCCTTCATGTAGGTGTAGGTGCCCATGCCCATGAACACGGCATCGTAATCGGCCAGCAGCTGGTCGATGGTGATGTCCTTGCCTACCTCGGTGTTAAGACGGAACTCGATGCCCATACCGCCGAAGATTTCGCGACGACGGCTGAGTACGGTCTTTTCCAGCTTGAATTCGGGAATGCCAAAGGTCAGTAGACCACCGATCTCGGGGTTCTTGTCGAACACCACCGGGGTTACGCCGTTGCGCACGAGAATATCGGCACACCCCAGCCCTGCCGGGCCGGCACCGATGATCGCGACTTTCTTGCCGGTCGGCTTGACCTTGGACATGTCGGGCCGCCAGCCCATGGCGAAGGCGGTATCGGCGATGTACTTCTCCACCGAGCCGATGGTCACCGCACCAAAGCCATCATTCAGGGTGCAGGCGCCCTCGCAGAGACGATCCTGCGGGCAGACGCGACCGCAGACTTCCGGCAGGGTGTTGGTCTGGTGCGCCAGTTCGGCGGCCGCGAGGATGTTGCCCTCGGAGACCAGCTTGAGCCAGTTGGGAATGTAGTTGTGGACCGGGCACTTCCACTCGCAATAGGGGTTGCCGCAACCCAGGCAGCGGTGGGCCTGTTCGCAGGCCTGCTGCGGCTTGAAGGGTTCGTAGATCTCGACGAACTCCTTCTTGCGCTGGCGCAGCAGCTTCTTCTTCGGATCCTTGCGCCCGACCTCGATGAACTGGAAGTCGTTATTCAGACGTTCAGTCATTTCAAAACCTCTCAACAGCAACCGTAGGCAATACATACGGCTGCAAGACAATCAGGGTGAGCAGCGGCCCCGCGTTGGCTGGGGCCGCTGCCTGAAGCGGCTTATTGTTATTGCGGGTTGGCCCGGGTGCTCGACAGCAGCGAAGCCAGGTTGGCCGCCTTGGGCTTGACCAGCCAGAACCGACGCAGGTAGTCGTCGAGATTATCCAGCAGCTCAGCCCCCCACTCACTCGCGGTTTCAGCAACGTATTCGCGCAGCACGTCCTGCAGATGGCTGCGATAGGCTTCCATCGCCTCGCCGGTGATGCGCTGCAGGTTGACCAGCTCGTTGTTCACCCGGTCCACGAAACTGTTGTCCATGTCCAGCACATAGGCGAAACCACCGGTCATGCCCGAGCCAAAGTTGTGTCCGGTCTTGCCAAGCACGCAGACGAAGCCACCGGTCATGTACTCGCAGCAATGGTCGCCAGTACCCTCGACAACTGCGTGGGCGCCAGAGTTGCGCACCGCGAAACGCTCACCCGCGGTACCTGCAGCGAACAGCTTGCCGCCGGTAGCGCCGTACAGACAGGTGTTGCCGATGATCGCCGAATCCTGAGACCGATAGCTGGCGCCCTGCGGCGGCGTGACCACCAGTTTGCCGCCGGTCATGCCCTTGCCGACGTAATCGTTGGCATCGCCTTCCAGATAGAGATTGAGGCCACCGGCGTTCCAGACGCCGAAGCTCTGGCCGGCAGTGCCTTTGAAGCGGAAGGTGATCGGCGAACCGGCCATGCCCTGGTTGCCATGCTGGCGAGCGATTTCGCCGGAGACACGGGCACCAATGGAGCGGTCGCAGTTACAGATTTCCAGCTCGAACTCGCCACCGCTCTTGGCATCGATGGCGCCTTTGGCCAGCTTGACCATTTCTTCGGCCAGCAGGCC
This sequence comes from Stutzerimonas kunmingensis, assembly GCF_002929225.1. GTDB lineage: Bacteria > Pseudomonadota > Gammaproteobacteria > Pseudomonadales > Pseudomonadaceae > Stutzerimonas. The sequence goes on from NZ_PISM01000018.1 coordinate 388,287, forward strand.
CTGGTCGAACGGCGGGTTCTTCTCGACCAAGCAGAATTGCGGCTTGTCGGCGGCGATGTTGCTGCTGCCGAGCAGGGGCGACAGATCCAGGTTGTTCTGCTTGGCCGTTTCACCCGGCAGCACTTCGAGCAGATCGGTACGCCCGATCAGCTCGCCCAGGCTACGCACGCCCAGCTTGGCCAGCCACTCGCGGGTTTCTTCGGCGACGAACTGGAAGAAGTTGACCACCATGTCGACGGTGCCGATGAAGTGATCCTTGCGCAGCTGCTCGTTCTGCGTGGCAACGCCGGTGGCGCAGTTGTTCAGGTGGCAGATGCGCAGGTACTTGCAGCCCAAGGCGATCATCGGCGCAGTACCGAAGCCAAAGCTTTCAGCGCCGAGGATCGCGGCCTTGATCACGTCGAGGCCAGTTTTCAGGCCGCCATCGGTCTGCACCCGGACCTTGCCGCGCAGGTCGTTGCCGCGCAGGGTCTGGTGGGTTTCGGCCAGGCCGAGCTCCCACGGCGAGCCGGCATAGCGAATGGAGGTCAGCGGCGAAGCGCCGGTGCCACCGTCGTAGCCGGAGATGGTGATCAGGTCGGCATAGGCCTTGGCCACACCGGCGGCGATGGTGCCGACGCCCGGCTCGGCCACCAGTTTGACCGACACCAGCGCCTGCGGGTTGACCTGTTTGAGGTCGAAGATCAGCTGGGCCAGATCCTCAATGGAGTAGATGTCGTGGTGTGGCGGCGGGGAGATCAGTGTGACGCCCGGTACTGCATAGCGCAGCCGCGCGATCAGGCCGTTGACCTTGCCGCCGGGCAACTGGCCGCCTTCGCCAGGCTTGGCGCCCTGGGCGACCTTGATCTGCAGTACTTCGGCATTGACCAGGTATTCCGGCGTGACACCGAAGCGGCCGGTCGCTACCTGCTTGATCTTCGAGCTGCGCTCGGTGCCGTAGCGAGCCGGGTCTTCACCGCCCTCACCAGAGTTCGAGCGCGCGCCGATGCGGTTCATCGCCGCGGCGATCGCTTCGTGGGCTTCCGGCGACAGGGCGCCCAGCGAAATACCAGCGGAATCAAACCGCTTGAGAATCGCCTCAAGCGGCTCGACCTCTTCCAGCACCAGCGGCTGCTCAACCACCTTGACCTTGAGCAAGTCGCGGAGCATGGCCACCGGACGCTGGTCGACCAACGCGGTGTATTCCTTGAAGCGGCTGTAATCGCCGCTCTGCACCGCCACCTGAAGCGCGCTGACTACATCCGGGTTGTACGCGTGGTATTCGCCACCGTAGACGAACTTCAGCAGGCCACCCTGCTGAATCGGCTTGCGGCTGCTCCACGCTTCGGCGGCGAGGGCCTTCTGCTCGGCCTCGATATCCTCGAAGCGCGCGCCCTTGATACGGCTCGCAACGCCGCAGAAGCTGAGGTCCACGACTTCTTCAGCCAAGCCAACAGCTTCGAACAGCTGCGCGCCGCGGTAGGAGGCGATGGTCGAGATGCCCATCTTGGAGATGATCTTCATCAGCCCCTTGGAGATGCCCTTGCGATAGTGCTTGAACACCTCATAGAGGTCGCCCAGCACTTCGCCAGTGCGGATCAGGTCGCCCAGCACTTCGAAAGCAAGGAACGGGTAGACCGCAGTCGCGCCGAAGCCGATCAGTACGGCGAAATGGTGCGGATCACGGGCGGTGGCGGTTTCGACCAGGATGTTGCAGCTGCAGCGCAGGCCGGTTTCCACCAGACGATGGTGAACCGCGCCCACGGCCAGCGAAGCATGCACTGGCAGCTTGCCTGGCGCGATATGACGATCGCTGAGTACCAGCAGGACCTTGCCGCCACGTACGGCTTCCTCGGCCTGATCGGCAATATTGCGAATCGCCGCCTCAAGGCCGACGGCCTCGTCGTAGTTCAGGTCGATGACCAGACGCTCGAATCCCGGACGCTCCAGGTTCATGATCGTCCGCCACTTCGCCGGCGAGATCACCGGAGTGGTCAGAATCGCGCGGTTGGCGTGCTCGGCGGTTTCCTCGAAGACATTGCGCTCGGCACCCAGACAGGTTTCCAGCGACATGACGATGGCTTCACGCAGCGGGTCGATCGGCGGATTGGTGACCTGCGCGAACTGCTGGCGGAAGTAGTCGTAGGGCGAGCGCACACGACGCGACAGGACCGCCATGGGCGTATCGTCACCCATCGAGCCGACCGCTTCCTGGCCCTGCTCGGCCAACGGACGCAGTACCTGGTCACGCTCCTCGAAGGTGACCTGGTACATCTTCATGTACTGCTTGAGCTGGTCGGCATCGTAGAAGGCTGAACCATGGTCGTTGTCGTCCAGGGTCGACTGGATGCGCAGGGCGTTCTGCCGCAGCCACTTCTTGTAGGGCTGCTGTGCCTTGAGGCGGTTGTCGATGTCGTCGGTGTGCAGCACCTTGCCGGTGTGGGTGTCCACGGCGAGGATCTGCCCCGGCCCGACGCGGCCCTTGGCCAGGACGTCTTCCGGTTTGTAATCCCAGACGCCAACTTCGGAGGCGAGGGTAATGTAGCCGTTCTTGGTGGTCACCCAGCGCGCCGGGCGCAGGCCGTTGCGGTCGAGCAGGCAGACTGCATGGCGACCGTCGGTAAGCACCACGCCAGCCGGGCCATCCCAGGGTTCCATGTGCATAGAGTTGAATTCATAGAACGCCCGCAGATCGGGGTCCATGGTCTCGACGTTTTGCCACGCCGGCGGAATGATCATACGCAGGCCACGGAACAGATCCATTCCGCCGGTGACCAAGAGCTCAAGCATGTTGTCCATGCTGGAAGAGTCCGAGCCGGTGCGATTGATCAGCGGCGACAGGCTTTCCAGGTCCGGCAGCAGCTCGTTGGCGAACTTCAGGCGACGTGCCTGCGCCCAGTTACGGTTGCCGGTGATGGTATTGATCTCACCGTTGTGCGCGAGGAAACGGAACGGCTGAGCCAGGCGCCATTGCGGCATGGTGTTGGTGGAGAAACGCTGGTGGAATACGCAGATCGCAGTGGCGAGACGCTCATCGCCCAGGTCAGGATAAAACTGCGCCAGGTCGGCGGGCATCATCAGGCCCTTGTAGATGATGTCCTTGTCGGAGAGGCTGCAAACGTAGAAGGCGCTGTCGTCAGCGAGCGCGACTTCGGCGCGGCGGCGTGCGAAGAACAGTTTGATGCCGAACTCGCGTTCGTCCAAGCCATCGCCGGAGACAAAGACCTGCTCGATCCGCGGCAGACGCTCAAGAGCAAGCTGGCCCAGCACGCTGGTATCGACCGGCACTTCACGCCAGCCGACCAGCGTCAGACCTTGGGCGATAATCTCTTCACTGAGACGAGCGCGGGCCTGGTCCGCCTTGCTGGCATCCTGATCCAGAAAGATCATCCCGACGGCATACTGCGTAGGCAGCTCGGCGTTGAAATGCTCCAGAGCCTGGGCACGCAGAAATGCGTCGGGCTTCTGCATCAGCAGACCGCAACCGTCACCGGTTTTGCCGTCAGCGTTGATGCCACCGCGGTGAGTCATGCAGGTCAGGGACTGAATGGCAGTCTTTAGCAGGTGATGGCTAGCCTCGCCCTGCATGTGGGCAATCAGACCGAAGCCGCAGTTATCCTTGAACTCTTCAGGACGAAAAAGACCTGCTCTCATAGGCACTCCACCAGCTAAATGCGTTGTAAATCAACCCCTTATTGACGGGCAGAGACTCACCCCGTCATTCACGTGGGCAAAAGGGGGAGCAGTTTACAAAGCCAGCTAGAGCGACACAATTTATTTTTGCAAGCCCCAAAAAGGTGCATTGCGCACTTTTTTGGGGCATTTTTCTATCGAGTCTGTTTGATTTCCTGTTGCACGCCTGCCAAATTTCGTACCCACGGCTTGCCAGCCTGCAACGAGACGGGCAGCGTCTTGACCGCTGCGACCGCAGCAGCACGATTCGCGAAGTTGCCGTAAGTCACGACGTAGAGCGGCTTGCCTTCATGCACTTTGGCGAAGTATCGGTAGTTACCGCCATGCTGCTGGACGATCGCTTGAGCGTTCTTCTCGACACGAGTCCCCAGAATCTGGACCAGATAATTGCTTCCCGGCTGACTCGCATACCAAGTGCTATTGGTTGAGCCCGAGGCAGTTGCTGCAGCAGGCGCACGCTCTGCGGCATTCGGCCGCACTTGGCGTGACGCTGGCGCCGGAGCGGGAGCCGGAGCAGCAACTTGCGGAGCAGGTGCGGGCTGAACACGCTCGCTCGGTGCTGGTGCTGGTGCTGGTGCTGGTGCAGGTGCAGGTGCAGGTGCAGGTGCAGGTGCAGGAATTGTAGGGATTGCGGCATTCGCGGTGGGCCCGCCATTCTCGTCCTCGCTCTCGCCACCAGCAGCGGCTGCCAGCGGCTCGCGCACCACCGGCTGTGCGTCGCCACCCAGTGGCAGGGACAACGGCCGCTCTTGTCCATCGAACTCGATGGCAGCCGGGTCCTGCTCCGCGGTCTCAGCAGCCGGCCCCGAGACAGGCGAAGCATCGAGCGGCAGGGAGGTCACTTCGGGGGCCGAAGGGCGCTCGGAATCGCCGCCACGCAAGAAAAGAAAGCCGACCGCTATAAGAACAAGGACTGCGACTACAGCGACCAAATGTTTTTTGGGTAGCGGAAATCCGATACCGCCCGATTTCCGCCGACCGCGCTTGCTCTGCATCGCGGCGATGAGCTCGTCTCGGGCCAACTGATTGATCGCCCCCGGCCAACCACCAGACTGCTCATGGATACGACCAATCTGCTCTTCGCTCAGACACTCTAGGCCGCTACCGGCACCCTCCAGCCGCAATGCCAGGTACTCCCTGGTTTCGTCCTCTTCATACGGCTGCAGCGCGATGGCATGGTAGCGCTCCTCGCCATCACTCAAGGCCTCGAGCCGCCCGCCAAGCGCAGACTCACCGAACAGGAACACATGCGGCCTGGCCTCAGGGGTGCCCGCAGCTAGACGCAGAAGAGTTTCCACCGCAGCACCCGTCAACTGCTCGGCGTCGTCGACCAATAGATAGACTTCCTGACCTGTCAACGCCAGCTGGATGACCTGGGCCATCACGCCGTCGAAATCGGCCTCCTGGCTGTTCAGTGCTTGAGCGATCTGTGCCAACAGCGCGCTCGCATCCATCGTAGCCTGAGGGGTAATGACTACGCTCTGAACCGCCTGCTTGTTGCTACTGGCAACCAGTGCCTGACGCAAAAGGGTTTTTCCACTTCCCTCCGGCCCGGTAACCAGCAGCAGCAACTGGCTGTAGCGCGCCAGATGATGAAGCTGCCCAAGCACCGGCTTGCGCTGCGCGGGGAAGAACTTGAAGCCCGGAACGCGAGCAGCAAACGGGTCATGGCTGAAGCCATAGTGATTCAGAAACGCGTCGTCCGCAGACAAACTGGTCATGGAAATTTTCTTATGCTCCAAGGTGTTCCGTCATTGCACCGTAACTGGCGCTCAAGGTGGTTTCCAGCACGTCGCGAGGGAAGTCCCCGGTCACAACAGCCTCGCCCATTCGCCGCAGCAAAACGAGGCGCAGCCGACCGTCCAGAACCTTCTTGTCGACGGCCATGTGCTCGAGAAAGTCCTGCGGCTTCATCTGCGCGGGGGGCACAACCGGAAGCGCCGCGCGCTGCAGTAACCTGATGGCCCGGTCACGCTCCATCCGCGTGATCCAGCCCAGCTGACAAGACATCTCCAACGCCATCACGGTTCCCGCCGACACGGCCTCACCATGCAACCAGACGCCATAGCCCATGTGTGTTTCTATCGCGTGGCCAAATGTGTGACCTAGATTGAGAATCGCGCGCACGCCGGACTCGCGCTCATCAGCGTTCACCACCTTGGCCTTTGCAGCGCAGGAGCGATGGATCGCCTCCGTCAGCACCACAGGATCAAGCGCTCGAAGTCGATCAACATTTGCCTCAAGCCAGCCAAGGAAGGGCTCGTCGCAGATAAGCCCATACTTGATCACCTCAGCCAGTCCCGCAGAAAGCTCACGAGGCGGCAATGTCTTCAAGGTCGCGGTGTCAATGATGACCGCTCGGGGCTGATAGAACGCCCCGATCATGTTTTTGCCTAGAGGGTGATTGATACCGGTCTTGCCGCCGACCGAAGAGTCCACTTGCGACAATAGCGTGGTGGGAACCTGAATGAAGTCCACGCCACGCTGATAGCTGGCAGCTGCATAGCCCGCCATATCGCCAATGACGCCGCCACCCAGCGCGATGACCGTGGTATTGCGATCGTGCCTAGCTCCGAGCAGAGCGTCGAAGATCAGCTGCAGAGTTTGCCAATTCTTGTGTTCCTCCCCGTCGGGAAGAATCACCGGAGTAACGGTGTAGTCGGAAAGGGTCTGAGTCAGTCGATCGAGATACAGCGGCGCAACAGTTTCATTAGTGACAACGGCCACCTGCCGCCCGCGGATCCTGTCGGAAAACAGCTCGGCGCGATCAATCAACCGCTCGCCAATATGAATGGGATAGCTACGCTCACCGAGATCGACCTGAAGAGTCTGCATGGGGCCCCCAACAATAAAGGGGTCTAGGATAGCGCAGATTCATCCCGGCTTTCACGAGGCGGTAAAGACGCGAGCCGGTCGAGAATTTCCGTCACAACCATCCGCGGCGGACGCTCGTCGGTTTCGATGATGACGTCAGCTATCGAGCGATATAGCGGATCGCGAATGGCCATGAGGGCGGACAGAACGCTGCGGGGATCACTAGCCTGCAATAGCGGCCGGTTGCGGTCGCGGGCGGTGCGTTCGAGCTGCTGGTCGACCGACGTGCAAAGATAGACGACTTGCCCACCCGCACGAAGGGCCTGCCGATTATCCTCTCGCAACACCGCACCACCGCCAGTCGCCAGCACCACTCCCTCGAGCTGGCAGAGATCGGCGATCACCGCCCGCTCCCGCTCACGAAAGCCGCCCTCACCCTCCACGTCAAAGATCAGTGGAATGCTGGCACCGGTCCGTTGTTCGATCTCCTTATCGGAATCCTTGAATGGGAGACGAAGCTCTTTGGCAAGCAAACGCCCGATGGTGCTTTTACCAGCACCCATCGGGCCTACGAGAATGAAGTTCTGCATTAATCTCAGCGACTGGCTTGAATCGCCTGATTATTCATGATCCGAGGTGTGATGAACACAAGCAGCTCCGATTTTCGATCCTGCACCAGATCACGACGGAACAGACGCCCTACGAAGGGAAGATCACCTAGCAAAGGAACCTTATCCACGGACTTGCTCTGCGTATTGGAAAAGACACCGCCGATGACAATCGTTTCGCCATCAGTAACCAGGACCTTCGCATTAACCTCGTTCTTACGGATGGCTGGAACACCACCGGTGCTGGCAGCTTGAGAAAAGTCAGGCTCGTCCTTAGTAACCTTTACCTCCATGATGATCCGGTTATCCGGGGTAATCTGTGGAGTCACCTCCAGCGAAAGAGCTGCCTCTTTAAAAGAAGTGCTAGTTGCACCGCTGGAACTCGCCTCTTGGTAAGGAACCTCCGCACCCTTCAGAATCTTTGCCGTCTCCTTATCAGCGGTCACCACTTTAGGCTGCGAAACGACTTCACCGTTGCCGGTTTTCTCCATCGCTGACAATTGCAGGTCAAGAATGGCATTATCAGTCACGAAGCCCAGCCCAAATCCCGAGGTTGCGCCTATGGCACCCATATCCACAAATGGTGTGTTTAGTGGAATTTCCCGAATCCCGGGAAAGCGTCCAACCTGACGCGAAGGAATATAGTCCTCATCACCAGGCTTACCAGAGGCATCCGGGTCGTCTGCAACTCCAAGATTTCCGTCGCGGCCCCAAGCATTCCACTTGTCGCCAGCCCAAAGATTGCCTCCCCAACGCACGCCAAGGCTCTTGTCATAATCGACATTGGCCTCGACTATCCTTGCCTCAATCATCACCTGGCGCACTGGGATATCTAACTGCGCCACAATACGGCGCAACTCATCCAACCTATCCTGTGTTTGATAAGCGATTATATTGTTCGTACGGTCATCGACAGCAATAGACCCCCGCTCTTCAGCGCCTCCTCCATTGTCTGTCACCGACTGAAACAACTGGGCAATATCTGCAGCCTTCGCATAACTGACCTGCACGACCTCGCGACGAAGTGGAGCAAGCTCGGCGATCTGCCGCTGCGACTCAAGCTCCTGACGCTCACGGGCAGCAATCTCGTCGGCAGGCGCGACCAGCAGCACGTTACCAACCTGGCGCTTATCCAGCCCTTTGGTTTTAAGCACCAGATCCAGCGCCTGGTCCCAAGGCACGTTTTGCAGACGCAGGGTTATGTTGCCAGCGACGGTATCGCTCGCCACCAGGTTCAGATCGGTGAAGTCAGCGATCAGCTGCAGTACGGAACGAACGTCGATATCCTGAAAGTTGAGCGAGAGTTTCTCGCCCGAATAAGTAAAACGCTCAGCCTTGCGCTTCTCGACTTCATCCTCGGTCAGAGGCTTGATGCTGATGGTCAGTTTGTTGTCTGTCTGGTACGCCAGATAATCGTATCGACCGGTCGGCTCGATGGCGACACTAGCTCCACCGGCCTGAGCGGACGAATCGACAAACTTCACGGGCGTAGCGAAATCCTGAACATCAAGACGAACACGCAGCGCCTCCGGCAGTTGAGCCTTGTCGAAGAGGACACGAATCTTTCCGCCCTGCTCCTCAATGGTCGAGCCTACCGATGGGTCAGAGAGCGTAATAACGACGTTTCCGGCACCGTCTTCACCCCGACGGAAATCGATGTTCTCGATCGCCTTACCTACAGCCATCGCCTTGGCAGGCGCAGCCACTGGAGCAACGGGCGCAGCTGAAACAGCTGGGGCACGTACAGCACCCGAACTTTCGCCCAATACCACAAAGAGATTGTTACCATCTACGCGAGTGGAGTAGGGCACCAGAGTATTGAGATTAACGATCAGTCGGGTACGGCCTTGGGCTTCAACGACGGTCACGCTCCGCGCATTGCCAACTCCTAGCTCGCGATTCTTCGCTCCGAGCTTATTGGATATGCCGGGTAGGTCGAGCGCGATCCGCGCAGGCTGATCGAGGGTATAACCACGCGGTGCAGCCACCGGTTCGTCGAACGCAAACCTCAATTCAACACGGTCGCCAGGCAGCGTAGCGACATCGAGGGCGTTCAGGTTGGCCGCCAGCAGGGCTGGAGAAATAAACGCCGCCAGCAAAGAGATACCTAGGCGTGAAAGGGTAGTGTTCATAAATTGCTTCCGTTGTGCAGACCGGTAAAGGTTTTCCATGCTTTTGCCCCGCGCTAGGTGCGCTCTTTCAAGGTCAGACTGCGCGGGCGCTCGAGCCACCCACCCTCTCCATCAGGTACGATTTCCACTACATCCACTCCCGCATCGCTGATCTCGACGATACGGCCATGGTTGCGCCCCAAATAGTCACCAATCTTGACGCGATGAACCCCGTCGCCGCCCTTGATCAAGGCGTACCGCCCCCCACCATTGGCTAACGTGCCTACCATCGTGAAGTTCTCGATATTGAACCCCTCAAGAAACTGCTTGACTCGCGACTCATCGGGCTGGATATCTTTTGAGCCCTTTTGCCGCTGGGTTAAATCAAGCTTGACGGGAGGCTGAAACGGATGTCGCAGGGCGGCAGCGCTATAGGTAAAGGCTTCGTAGGGAATGAATGCCGGTAGCGGCTCAATTGTCCCTTTCGGCTTCGCCCTGACCTCATTCATATATTGCTGCAGATCGCCGAAGTCGTTGCTGCTGCCGCAGCCAGTCAGCGCAACCAGACTTAAGCCCAACGCAGTAAGTCTCGCGCGATTCATTTCTGCAGCCCCTTGTCGTTATAACGATAAGTCTTAGCGACGATGTTCATCCGCAATTTTGATGTAGCTTCGTTCTTTTCAGTCTTGATCTCGAAATCATGTAGCGTGACGATACGCGGAAGGCTTGCCACACCACTCACGAAAGTTGCCAGATCGTGATACCCCCCAACGACCTTAATATTTATAGGCAACTCGATATAAAACTGCTGAGCCACCTCTGGCTGCAACTTGATTTCCTCGAACTCCAGCCCACTACCGAGACCTGTTCGAGTGATATCTTCCAGAAGCCCAGGGACCTCGGTATCGCTTGGCAGTTGCCGCAATAACGCACCAAACGACGTTTCCATCTCGGCCATTTGCGCTTTATAAGCTTCCAAATTGGCGGCCTGGAAGGCTTTGGTCGAGAACTGCTGCTTCAAGGTTTCTTCCTGAGCGCGCTGCTGCTCCAATTGCAGTTGCATATCCTGCAAATGAAAGTAATAACCTAGAGCAAGCACCGCTGCGAGAAGCATAACGCCGGCAATGAACTTGACCGGCGCAGGCCAAGAACCGAGGTTATTAAGATCGAGATCAGCGAAGTCTATCTTGCGAAAACTATCTAACGATTCAGCCAGACTCATGGCTTTGCTCCTTCCGTAGCGGCAACCGGCTGCGTTTGCTGAACCGTCAGCTGGAACACATTTTCCTGATCCACGGCACCGGCGGTGACGGCTTTCACCTCGTTCAGATTCGGCGCTTCGAGCCAATCAGAGGCATCAAGATTGCGCATAAGGTTGGAGACACGATTGTTCGATTCGGCAGCACCAATGATCGCAATGTTCTTTCCGGTCATTTTTACCGAAGTGAAATACACTCCATCCGGCAGAGTTCTTACAAGCTGATCAAAAACTCGCCCGATAATAGGTCGATTACCTTGCAAGTCCTGGATGATCTTCATTCGCTCCAGTAGTTGCTGACGACGCTCTTTCAATTCTTTGATTTCTTTAATACGAGCATCAAGAACCGCAATTTCCTTTTTGACAAACTCGTTGCGCGCACTCTGCTGCTCAATCGCAGCTTGGAAATAACGATCTCCAAGAAAGACCAGACCAGCCGCTATGACCAGCACACCGACCAGAGACGCTAGGAAACGCTGCTTTCGTTCTTCACGCAGCTGTTCACGCCACGGAAGCAAGTTGATTTGCGCCATTAGTCGAAGCTCCTCAGCGCCAGGCCACAAGCAATCATCAAGGCCGGCGCATCGCTAGCCAGCGCTCCAGCATTCACTTTGCTGCTCAAAGCCATATCGGCGAATGGATTCGCAACTAGAGTCTGAGTACCGATCTTCTGCTGAATCATGTGATCCAACCCAGGTATCGATGCCGTCCCGCCCGCTAACAGGATGCAGTCGACATCATGGAACTGTCCTGCCGCAAAGAAGAACTGCAACGAGCGAGAAACCTGCTGCACAACTGCCTCTTTGAACGGAAGCAAAACCTCACTGTCGTAGTCGTCTGGGAGGCCGCCTTGCTTTTTGGCTAGACCAGCTTCTTCTTGTGAAAGGCCGTAGCGTCGCTGAATTTCCTCCGTCAGCTGACGCCCGCCAAAAAGCTGTTCACGGGTATAAATAGTACGACCGTTATGCAGAACACTGAGGGTAGTCATGGTGGCACCGATATCCACCACGGCGACGGTCAGCTCTCCATGCGCCGCACCCAACTGTGGAGCGAGTAGCCCGTATGACCGCTCGAGCGCATAGGCTTCGACGTCAACCACCTTGGCAGTGAGCCCCGCCAGCGCAAGCGCTGCCTCACGAATTTCGACGTTTTCCTTGCGGCAAGCGGCGAGCAGGACTTCTGCTCGGCCAGGAGAGCGAGGAGCCGGCCCCTGGACTTCGAAGTCGATCGCCACTTCTTCCAGCGGATAGGGAATGTACTGGTCCGCCTCGATCTTCAGCTGATTCTCGAGCTCTTCGTCGGACAAACCAGCATCCATCTCGATGATCTTGGTGATTACCGCGGAGCCTGAAACAGCCACTACCGCCGACTTGCATCCGGTCTTGGCCTTGGCAACCACCCGCTGCAATGCCTGGCCGACGCCCTCGAGCTCGGCGATGTTCTTTTCAACTACGGCGTTTGCCGGGAGCGGCTCGACAGCATAAGCCTCGACGCGGTAGCGACTACCTGATCGACTTAATTCGAGGAGCTTGACTGAGGTCGAACTGATATCGATCCCAAGCAGCGTGTTCGCTTTCTTAGTGAAGAGCCCTAGCACGACCGATTTCCTATCTTTATCCGCAACTTACGGATTAATTATGTTTATCCACATTAGATAACAGCCTTGACAGAAGCGCAAATGGCTACCCGGCAAAAAAACCGCATATAATGTGAACGGTTTTCCCTTTCAGCATCGCCGCAGTCTTCCTCCCCCAAATCCTGGATTCCAAGAACCCTGATGCGTTTTTTGAAATTTTTTCTCTGGTCGTGCTTCGCAGTCTTTTGCGCACTCTTGCTGAGCATCAGCGGCGCATTTCTCTACCTCAGCCCCAACCTCCCCTCCGTCGATTCCCTGCGGAGCATACAGCTTCAAATTCCGCTGCGGGTTTATAGCGCGGATGGCAAGCTGATCGCCGAGTTCGGGGAAATGCGACGCTCACCGATCCACTTCGAGGACATCCCTGAGGAATTCATCCACGCACTGCTGGCTGCCGAGGACGACAATTTCGCTAATCATTATGGCGTCGACATAACCGGCCTGATGCGCGCTGCCACGCAATTATTGAAAAGTGGGCAGATTCAGACCGGCGGCAGCACCATTACCATGCAGGTGGCGAAGAATTACTTCCTTACCAGTGAGCGGAGTTTCTCGCGCAAGATCAACGAGATACTGCTGGCACTGCAGATAGAGCGCGAGCTCAGCAAGAACGAAATCCTCGAGCTGTACGTCAACAAGATCTACCTTGGCAATCGTGCCTATGGAATCGAGGCGGCTTCTCAGGTGTATTACGGCAAGCCCATTTCGGAGCTTAGCGTCGCACAGCTGGCGATGATCGCCGGCCTGCCGAAGGCACCCTCTGCATTCAATCCATTGGTTAATCCGACCCGCAGCAAAGAGCGGCGCGACTGGATCCTGGGCCGCATGCACAGACTTGGCTCACTGGATGAAATTAGCTATCGGCAAGCACTCGCCGAACCTGAGACCGCTCGGTACCACGGCGCAGCCCCCGAGCTGGATGCCGCCTACATCGCGGAGATGGCGCGCGCCGAGATGGTGGGCCGCTTCGGCAGCGCTGCCTACACGGATGGCTTCCGGGTAAAGACCACGGTGTCCAGCGAGCGGCAGGTTGCTGCCAACCTCGCACTCGACAATGGACTGATTGAATACGACCAGCGGCACGGCTACCGCGGACCGGAAGCGCGCCTCGCAGAACTGCCGCGCGATAGCTGGCCCAGCGAGCTGGCCAAGTACCGAAGCCTTTCCGGGCTGCAGCCGGCCGTCGTCACGCAGGTAGAGACCAGCGGGATTCTGGTGCTGACGCGCGACGGAAACGAGCACGCAGTCGCTTGGGACAGCATGAAGTGGGCCCGCCCCTACCTCGGCATCAACAGCATGGGGCCAAGGCCGCAGCGCCCAGCCGACGTGGTCAAGCTAGGCGACGTGGTCCGCATTCGCTGGCAGGATGATGAAACAGCCGTATTCAGCCAGGTGCCGCAGGCGCAGGCGGCACTGGTTTCACTCGACCCCCAGGATGGTTCGATCGAAGCGCTCGCAGGCGGTTTCTCGTTTGGCCAGAGCAACTACAACCGCGCCATCCAGGCCAAGCGCCAACCCGGGTCAAGCTTCAAACCGTTCATTTACAGCGCAGCACTGGACGCGGGCTACACCGCCGCGAGCCTAGTCAACGATTCCCCCATCGTCTTTGTCGAACAGGGCATGGACCGCATCTGGCGCCCGAAGAACGACAACAATACGTTCCTCGGGCCGATCCGCATGCGCGAGGCGCTGTACAAATCGAGGAATCTGGTTTCGATTCGTCTGCTGCAGACAATGGGCATCGACCACACGGTCGATTACATCAGCCGCTTCGGTTTCAATCCGCAGGACCTGCCGCGCAACCTATCTCTGGCATTGGGTACGGCGACGCTTACACCTATGGAGATCGCCACCGGCTGGACGACCTTTGCAAACGGCGGGTACAAGATCGAGCCATACCTGATCCAGCGCATAGAAGACCGTGAAGGCAAGCTGCTCTTCGAGGCCAACCCGGCACGCGTGCCATCGCGGAATACCGAGACCGAGGAAACAGAGGCCGAGGCTTACGCAGCGCCTGACACTAGAGACCTGAATGACGGCGAGGCACTCGACGGCGAGGCACTCGACGCCGAACCACGCCTTGCCGAGCAGGTACTCGATGAACGTACCGCCTACATCATGACCAGCATGCTGCAGGACGTTATCAAGCGCGGCACAGGCCGACGTGCGCTGGCCATGGGGCGCGGTGACATCGCAGGAAAAACCGGCACCACCAACGACTCCATCGACAGCTGGTTCTCCGGCTATAACGCCGACATCGTAACCACGGTATGGGCGGGCTTCGACCAGCCACAAAGCCTGGGGCGCAACGAGTATGGCGGCACGGTCGCTCTGCCGATCTGGATGAGCTACATGAGCGCAGTGCTAAAGGACATGCCCGAGCACCCGCCAGCGGAGCCGGACGGGCTGCTCAAGCTGCGCATCGATCCGGTCAGCGGTCGCTCCGCCACACCCAGCACGCCTGACGCCTATTTCGAGGTCTTCAAGAGCGAGGATTCGCCGCCCCCCATGGGTGAATTCGACTCTGGAACCCAGGCACCTGGCAGCCCTCTTCCGGCCGATGAAGCCGCCCCGCTGGATCTGTTCTGATCGACCGATTTTCGCCAGCCAACAAAAAACCCCGCCTTGGCGGGGTTTGTTTTTTCAGCGCGGTCAGCCGTTGAAAACGTCGTTAACCGACTGCAGCGGATAATGCGACGGGTAAGGCAATGTCGCCACGCCACTTTCGATGGCTGCCTTGGCCACAGCATCAGACACCAACGTGATCAGACGCGGATCCATTGGCTTCGGAATGATGTACTCGCGGCCGAATTCCAGACTATCCACACCGTACGCAGCAGCCACTTCAGCCGGCACTGGCAACTTGGCGAGATCGCGCAGCGCAATGGCAGCCGCGATCTTCATCTCCTCGTTAATGCGCTTGGCGCGAACATCCAGCGCGCCACGGAAGATGAACGGGAAGCCCAATACGTTGTTGACCTGGTTCGGGTAGTCCGAGCGACCAGTTGCCATGATGACATCCGAACGCGTCGCATGCGCCAGCTCCGGACTGATCTCCGGATCAGGATTGGAGCAGGCGAAGACGACCGGATTGGCCGCCATGCGCTTGAGACCTTCCGGACTCAGCAGGTTGGCGCCTGACAGGCCGACGAAAACGTCGGCACCTTCGAGCGCATCGTCCAGAGTGCGCTTGTCGGTTTCATGGGCGAACACAGCCTTGTACTGGTTCAGATCGTCACGGCCGGCGTGGATGACGCCCTTGCGATCGATCATGAAGATGTTCTCGATTTTCGCACCCATGCTGACCAGCAGCTTCATGCACGAGGTTGCGGCAGCCCCAGCACCGAGGCAGACGATCTTGGCCTGCTCGAGAGTCTTGCCGGCGATTTCCAGCGCATTGAGCATGCCGGCAGCCGTCACGATGGCGGTGCCATGCTGGTCGTCATGGAAAACCGGGATATCGCACTGCTCGATCAGCGCCCGCTCGATCTCGAAGCACTCCGGCGCCTTGATATCTTCCAGATTGATGCCACCAAAGGTGATCGAGATGCGCTTGACGGTATCAATGAAGGCCTGCGGGCTTTCCGCATCGACTTCGATGTCGAATACGTCGACGCCAGCGAAACGCTTGAACAGCACGCCCTTGCCTTCCATCACCGGCTTGGAAGCCAGCGGGCCAAGGTTGCCCAAGCCGAGAATAGCGGTGCCGTCGGAGATAACAGCCACCAGGTTGCCTTTGCCAGTGTAGCGGTAAGCCAGTTCCGCATCGCGAGCGATCTCGCGCACAGGCTCAGCTACACCCGGGCTGTAGGCCAGGGAAAGATCACGAGCGGTGGCGGTGGGCTTGGTCAGCTCGACGCTCAATTTCCCTGGACGGGGCTGGGCATGGTATTCGAGCGCGGCAGTTTTCAGGTCAGTCATGTGGCATTTCCGCTTATTTTACTGGGACAGACAGGCGGTCGAGCATACGCCAAGAACAAGCGCACTCACAAGCCAGCGGGCCGGCTGACTGTCAAGCCCAAGCCGCTACGACTTTCCGGGTAGATTCACGCGCCGTTACGAACAGCCGATCAGCGCGACAATCCCAGCATCGCCGGATGGGTGACGCGCAGCATCCAGCGGGCCTGCCCGGCACCCACCCGTCCGCGGCGGTCGACTACCCAGCCCCTCAGCTCGAGTCGCTTCCCGGCAAGCACGGTCATTGTCCGGACATCGAATGCGTCAAGCGCCTGCGGCGGTATGTTCACCACCAGCGGACCATCCATTTCCAGCCAATAGCCGCCGCGATTGCGCTCGATCCCCTCGACCCTGCCTTCGAGCAGCGCGAAGCCACCACGCCTCAACGATTGCGGCGAGCAGGGCTTCAGCTCGCGCCAGACACCCAGACCGTTTTGCCGCGCCTGCTGCTCGGCCCGCTGCTGACAGGCCACCAGCCGTGTATTCGGCGCCACCGCGACCATGAAGCCAAGGCCATCGGCAAGCAGCACGGCTTCGAGATTACGTCCCTGCGCGTCATAAGCATGGGCCAGCGTGCGCCCATAGCGATCCTGCCGCTCCTGACCCAGGACCAGACCGACCCGCCCGTCACTGGCCTGCACCAATGCCTGCAGTCGGCGCCGTGCGGCCAGTGCGAAAGGCTCGGCCTTGCGCCCGTCACGCCCCAGCTCCGGCGTGTTGATGCCGATCAGCCGCACGCTGCGACCATCAACCAGACGCAGCGTATCGCCGTCAACGACTTGGGCCACTTCCAGCGTCGACAAGCGCCCCGGCGACGGGCAAAAGGCAAGCGCTTGAATTTGCCAGAAGACGGAAACGAAAAAGGCGCCCACCAGGGACGCCTTTTTCATGTGCTCGGAAAACCCCATTGGATTCCCGATACGCCAGCTTACTTGGCGCCGAACACACCGAAACGCTGCTTGAAGCGATCGATACGGCCGCCGGTATCCAGCACCTTCTGCTTGCCGGTGTAGAACGGGTGGCACTCGGAGCACACGTCGAGGCTCAGGTTCTTGCCCAGCGTGGAGCGGGTCTTGATGACGTTGCCACAGCTGCAGGTGGCCTCGATTTCGACGTAATTAGGATGGATATCGGCTTTCATGGTGAATCCTCTAGGATTGTGTGCCGCCACCCGACCCTATGTCGAGTACCGCACGAAGTAGGGCGCGAATCATACCAGAGCGCTAGGGTGATGCAAGCGCGGGCGACAGACGCGCTGAGCCGCTGGCGCGCTCGCGACGACGCCGAATCGCGTCATCGTTTACCATCGCCGCACATCACCAAGGATCATCGAGTGTCTTCCAGCATCCTCCGCCTGGCGCTGCCCTCACCCCTGCGTCGCCTGTTCGATTACCTGCCGCCGGCTGGCGTGTCACCCGCCGCTCTTCAACCAGGCGTACGCCTGCGCGTGCCCTTTGGTCGACGCGAAGTGGTCGGCATTCTGGTCGAGCTGAGCGACCACAGCGAAGTGCCGGCGGAAAAGCTCAAGCCGGCCCTGGAACTGCTGGATAGCAAACCACCCCTGCCCGCCCCGCTATTCAAGCTTTGCCTGTGGACCGCGCAGTATTATCAGCACAGCCTTGGCGACACCCTCAGCTGGGCACTGCCGGTACTGCTGCGTCAGGGCGAACCCGCTGAAGCGCGACAAGAGCGCTACTGGCACGTAGCCGAAGGCGCGAGCCCTGACGATCCGCGATTGGTTCGTGCTCCCAGGCAGCGCGAAGCGCTGAAGGCCATCGCCCAGCACGCACACGGCTTGCCACATGCGCTGCTCAGCAAACTGCAGCTGAACAAGGACAGCCTCGACCTGCTGCTGGAAAAGGGCCTGGTGCGTATCGAATCCCGCCGCAGCAGGCCGACGCGCGGGCACAGTGGCGGCTGGCTGTTACAGGCCGAACTCACCTTGAATACACAGCAACGCGCAGCCTTCGAGGCGGTGAGCGCGGGCCTCGGAGGATTTCAGGCGTTCCTGCTGGCGGGGGTGACCGGCAGCGGCAAGACAGAGGTCTACCTGCAACTGATTCATCGCGTACTGGAAGCCGGCAAGCAGGCGCTGGTGCTGATTCCCGAGATCAACCTGGGGCCACAGACGCTTGCCCGCTTCGAACAGCGCTTCAACGCCCGGATCGCGCTGCTGCACTCAAACGTCAACGATCGTGAACGACTCGATGCCTGGCTCGCCGCCCGCGATGGCGAGGCGGACATCATCATCGGTACCCGTTCGGCCCTGTTCACGCCGATGAAGAATCCCGGCCTGATCATCATCGACGAGGAGCACGACGCCTCTTATAAACAGCAGGAAGGCTTGCGCTACCACGCCCGCGATCTGGCCCTGCTGCGCGCGCGCCAGGAGAACCTGCCGATTGTGCTCGGTTCGGCCACGCCCTCGCTGGAAAGCCTGCACAACGCCCACAGCGGCCGCTATGCGCTGCTCAAACTGACGCAACGGGCCGGCAATGCGCAGTCGCCGCGCTTCCTGCGCCTGGATGTCAAGAGTCGCCCGCTGGACGCCGGCATATCCGGCCCGCTGCAACAGGCCATCGGCCAGACCCTCGGCGCCGGCCAGCAGGTTTTGGTCTACCTCAACCGACGTGGCTTCGCCCCCACCCTGCTCTGCCATGACTGCGGCTGGCTCAGCCAGTGCCCACGCTGCGACGCGCGGATGACCCTGCATCAACGTCACAACGAACTGCGCTGCCACCACTGCGGGCACGTCGAGCGACCGCCGCGCAACTGTCCGGACTGCGGCAAGGTGGATCTGCGCCCGGTTGGCGCCGGAACGGAACGCGCCGAGGAGCGCCTGGGTATCCTCTTTCCCGACTATCCGGTGCTGCGTATCGACCGCGACAGCACCTCGCGCAAGGGCGCGATGGAGCAGATGATCGGCACCATCAACCGCGGCGAACCCTGCCTGCTGGTCGGCACGCAGATGCTCGCCAAGGGTCACCATTTTCCGCGCGTCACGCTGGTGGCGATTCTCGATGCCGACGGCGGGCTGTTCTCAGCCGACTTCCGCGCCAGCGAGCGCATGGCCCAGCTGATTGTCCAGGTCGCCGGGCGCGCCGGGCGCGCAGAGGAGCCTGGCAAGGTCATCATCCAGACGCATCTGGCCGACCATCCGCTGCTGGTGCAGCTAACCGAACAGGGTTATTTCGCCTTTGCCGAGCAGGCCCTGTCCGAGCGCCGCGCGGCCGGCCTGCCGCCGTTCAGCCATCTGGCGCTGCTGCGCGCCGAGGCACAGAAGCCCGGCCAGGCCGAAGCCTTCCTCGACGACGCCTGCAACCTCGCCGAACAGTTGCTCGACCAGCTGCAGCTCAACGGCGTCGACCTGCTCGGACCGGTTCCCGCACCGATGGAACGGCGTGCCGGCCGCTACAGGGCGCAATTACTGCTTCAGGGCAACGCGCGGGCGACCCTGCACCGGCTGATGGACGCCTGGGTCCCGATGCTCGAACAACTGCCCGGCGGTCGCGCCGTGCGCTGGAGCCTGGATGTCGACCCGATCGATCTGTTCTGATCGCCTGATCGAAACCCGGACTTTTGCCGCCCTGCGCGCCACGCACCTTGAAGCGATACCCATCGCGACCCGATAATGCCGGGTTTTCGCGCACACTTGCGGACTGAGCCGACCATGAAAGACAGCATTCGCCACCTGATCCAGCAAGCCCTCGTCCGCCTGACCGCCGAAGGCGTCCTGCCTGAAGGGCTGACCCCTGCGATTCAGGTGGAAAACACCAGGGACAAGAGCCACGGCGATTTCGCCAGCAACATCGCCATGATGCTGGCCAAACCGGCCGGGCTGAAGCCGCGCGACCTGGCCGAGAAGCTGATCGCTGCGCTGCCGCAGGACGCGCAGATCAGCAAGGTGGAAATCGCCGGGCCAGGCTTTCTGAACTTCTTCCAGAACAGCGACGCACTGGCCGAGCGCCTCGAAGCGGCCCTGGCCGATCCACAGCTGGCGGTGCGCAAGGCGTCGGCGCCCCAGCGCGTGGTGATCGACCTGTCATCGCCGAACCTGGCGAAAGAGATGCATGTTGGCCACCTGCGCTCGACCATTATTGGTGACGCCGTCGGTCGTGTGCTCGAGTACCTCGGCGACGAGGTGATCCGGCAGAACCACGTCGGCGACTGGGGCACCCAGTTCGGCATGCTGCTGGCTTACCTCGAGGAAAAACCGGCGGCGGCGGAAAGCGAGCTGTCCGACCTGGAGCAGTTCTATCGCGCAGCGAAACAGCGCTTCGACGAGTCCGCCGGGTTCGCCGACCGCGCCCGCGAACTGGTGGTAAAGCTTCAAGCCGGGGACGCACAGTGCCTGAGCCTGTGGACGCGCTTCAACGATATTTCCCTGTCGCACTGCCAGAAGATCTACGACCGCCTCAACGTCAAGCTGACCCCGGCCGACGTCAAGGGTGAGAGCGCCTACAACGCCGAGCTTGCGGATATCGTCGAAGCCCTGCGCAGTAAAGGTCTGCTCACCGAGGACAACGGCGCGCAGTGCGTCTTCCTCGACGAATTCAAGAACGCCGAAGGCAATCCGCTCCCGGTGATCGTGCAGAAGGCCGGCGGCGGCTACCTCTACGCCACCACCGACCTGGCAGCCATGCGTTACCGCAGCCAGGTCCTGCATGCCGATCGCGCGCTGTATTTCGTCGATCAGCGCCAGGCCCTGCATTTCCAGATGGCTTTCGAAGTGGCGCGTCGCGCCGGTTTTGTCCATGCCGGTATGCAGCTTGAGCACATGGGCTTCGGCACCATGAACGGCGCCGACGGCCGCCCGTTCAAGACCCGCGACGGCGGCACGGTAAAGCTGATCGATCTGCTCGACGAAGCCGAGCAGCGCGCCTATGCCTTGGTCAAGGGCAAGAATCCGGACCTCGATGAAGCCGAGCTGCGCCAGATCGCCCGCGCGGTGGGTATCAGCGCCGTCAAATATGCCGACCTGTCCAAGCACCGCACCAGCGACTATCGCTTCAACTTCGAACTGATGCTGAGCTTCGAAGGCAACACCGCGCCCTACCTGCTCTATGCCTACACCCGCGTGGCCAGCGTTTTCCGCAAGCAGGGTCAAGGCATCGATGAGATCGCCGGACAGATTCAGCTCGAGGCTGAGCAGGAACTGGCGCTCGCCGCCAAGCTCGCCCAGTTCGGCGAAGTGCTGAACAGCGTCGGTGAGAAAGGCGAACCGCACTTGCTGTGCGCTTACCTGTACGATCTGGCCGGGCTGTTCTCCAGTTTCTACGAGCACTGCCCGATCCTCAGCGCCGAACAACCAGAGCAGAAGCAGAGTCGACTGCGCCTCGCTGCCCTGACCGGCAAGACCCTCAAGCAGGGCCTGGAACTTCTCGGCCTGGAAACTCTGGAGCGCATGTAAGTGGCTGCAAGGAAGAAAGCCGCGCCCAAACGAGGCGCGAGCCGCTATCAGGCGCCCGCCAAACAGGCCGTACCAGGCTGGATCTGGCTGGTCTGTGGCCTGGTCATCGGCGGTTTCATCATGTTTTTGATGAGCCTCGAACCGGGTGGCGAGGAGGTCAAGCGCAACAAGGACGCACCCAAGACCGCGATCAAGGAGCAGCCCAAGCGCACGCCAGCCAGCGAGCAGGCGACCAAGCCGAAGTACGACTTCTATACGCTGCTGCCGGAGTCGGAAGTGATTCTGCCGCCGGAAGCCAAGCAGCCGGAACCGCCGGCCAAGCCGGTAACGCCGGAGGAAGCAGCGAAGATCGACGAAGCCCGCGCGCAGGCCGCACTCAATGGCCAGGTACCACCGCCGCCGCCCACAGTGGCCAAGGCACCCGTTACCCAGTTCTTTCTGCAGGCCGGCTCGTTCCGCCAGCAGGCGGAGGCTGATCGGGTACGCGCGCAGATCATCCTGCTTGGTCAGGACGTGCGCGTGGAAAGCGTCAAGGTGCGTGATGAGCCCTGGTATCGCGTACTGGTCGGACCCTTCGGCAGCCGCGAGCAACTGAATGCCGCACAAAAGACGCTGGCCGCCAGCGGCTACAAGAACCTGCTGTTGCAACAGCGGCAGACGCGCTGAACGAAAAACGCCGGGCTTTCGACCCGGCGTTTTTCATTCTGGCGCAGCAAACCGAATCAGCTTTCCCGCGGCGCGTAGGCAAACACGTCAGCGCGCATCTGATGCGGGTCCATCCCCGCCTCCACCAACGCATCCAGCGTGCCATAGACCATCGACGGCGAGCCGCTGGCATAGATATGCAACGGTTTGAGATCGTTGAAATCCTCGCGAATCGCTTCGTGCAGCATGCCGCAGCGACCTTCCCAGCCGCAGACGTCGCTGACGACACGGTGCAGATGCAGATTACTCATGCCCTGCCATTCATCCCAGTGCGACAGCTGGTAGAAGTCTTCGGGATGGCGAACACCCCAGTACAGATGCACCGGATGCGAGAACCCGGCTGCGCGGCAATATTCGATCAGACTGTGCATCTGCGCCATGCCGGTGCCCGCTGCAACCAGCACCAAGGGACCGTCCGGCAGTTCTGCCAGATGCGTGTCGCCGAATGGCAGCTGGATCCGCGCAAAGCCCTGCCGCCGCAGGAATGCCAGCAGCTCGATCGCGGATTCCTCACGCGCCAGCACGTGCAGCTCCAGCTCTCGGCCACTGCCGGGAGCAGAGGCGAGGGAAAACGCCGACCACTCACCGTCCTCCCGTTGCAGCAACAGATATTGACCGGCGTGATAGCGCGGCTGGCGACCGGCCGGCAGGCGTAGGCGCAAGCGCACCACATCGCCACCGACCTCTTCGTAGCCACTGAGCTGGCAGCTCAGCTCGCGTACCGGCAATTCGCCGGGCGCCAGCACGCCATCCCAGAGCAGCACGCAGTCTTCCAGTGGCTCGGCCAGGCAGGCCAGCAGTTCGCCGTGATCGCGCACCTCGCCGGCCTGCCGCACACGTCCTTCGACCAGCAGCGAGGCGCAGATGTGGCAATTGCCGTTGCGACAGCTCTGCGGGCATTCGTAGCCCAGACGCCTGGCGGCATCGAGAAATCGTTCGCCGGGCCGCACGTCGAGCACGGCGCCGGATGGCTGCAAAGTAACTTTCATGTGCACGTCTTATCAGTGAACGGGATGACCCGCCAAGGCTTTCGGGCGGGCTCGGGCCCGCCTCTTTGGATATGTCAGTCGATACCCAGCTGCGACCAGAGTTCATCAACCCGCTGCTTCACCACCGGGTCCTGAACGATGACCCGCCCCCATTCGCGGTTGGTCTCGCCCGGCCATTTGTGGGTGGCATCCAGGCCCATCTTCGAGCCCAGCCCGGAGATCGGCGAGGCGAAATCCAGGTAGTCGATCGGCGTGTTGTCGATCATCACCGTGTCGCGCTTGGGGTCCATGCGTGTAGTGATGGCCCAGATCACATCGTTCCAGTCGCGGGCGTTGATGTCGTCGTCGGTGACGATGACAAACTTGGTGTACATGAACTGACGCAGGAAGCTCCACACGCCGAGCATGACCCGCTTGGCGTGGCCGGGATACTGCTTCTTCATCGTCACCACTGCCATGCGATAGGAACAGCCTTCCGGCGGCAGGTAGAAATCGACGATTTCCGGGAACTGCTTCTGCAGGATCGGTACGAATACCTCGTTCAGTGCCACGCCGAGAATCGCCGGCTCATCCGGCGGACGCCCGGTATAGGTGCTGTGATAGATCGGGTTTCGGCGATGGGTAATGCGCTCGACGGTGAACACCGGGAAGCGGTCGACCTCGTTGTAGTAGCCGGTGTGGTCGCCGTATGGTCCTTCATCGGCCATCTCGCCCGGATGGATATGCCCTTCGAGGACGATCTCGGCGTACGCCGGCACCTGCAGATCGGAGCCGACCGCCTTGACCAGTTCGGTACGCGAGCCACGCAACAGGCCGGCGAAGGCATATTCGGACAGCGTATCGGGCACGGGCGTCACCGCGCCAAGAATCGTCGCCGGGTCGGCACCCAGCGCCACCGCCACCGGATAGGGCCGATCCGGGTACTTATCGCACCATTCGCGGAAATCCAAAGCCCCACCACGATGGCTGAGCCAGCGCATGATCACCTTGTTGCGGCCGATGACCTGCTGGCGGTAGATGCCGAGGTTCTGCCGCTCCTTGTTCGGCCCCTTGGTAATGGTCAGACCCCAGGTGATCAGCGGCGCGGCGTCGCCCGGCCAGCAGTGCTGTACGGGGATTGTCCCCAGGTCGACGTCATCACCTTCGATGATCACCTCCTGGCAGGGCGCGTCCTTGAGCACCTTGGGCGCCATGCTGATGACCTTCTTGTAGATCGGCAGCTTGCTCCAGGCGTCTTTCAACCCCTTCGGCGGCTCCGGCTCCTTGAGAAACGCCAGCAGCTTGCCGATCTCACGCAGTTCGGAGACATCCTCGGCGCCCATACCGAGGGCGACCCGCTGCGGCGTGCCGAACAGATTGCCAAGCACCGGCATGTCGAAACCCGTCGGGTTCTCGAAGAGCAGTGCCGGGCCCTGCTTGCGCAGGGTGCGGTCACAGATTTCGGTCATTTCCAGAATCGGGGAGACAGCAGCCGTGACGCGCTTGAGCTCACCGCGTTTTTCCAGGCCGCTGATAAAGTCGCGCAGATCGCGATACTGCATGCTTGAGCCTCGCATGGGCCGGCAGGGACGAGGCGCAAAGTTTAGCGCCCGCGTCGGGTTTTCCAAAACCTGCAGACAGACGAAGGCCGGGTTTCCCCGGCCTTGTTGGCAACGACGAGTCGCTTACTTGCGCTTCATGGACATGAAGAATTCGTCGTTGGTCTTGGTGTCCTTGAGCTTGTCGAGCAGGAACTCAATCGCAGCGCTTTCATCCATCGGATGCAGCAGCTTGCGCAGGATCCAGATGCGCTGCAGCTCTTCCTCGCTGGTCAGCAGCTCTTCGCGGCGAGTACCCGAACGGTTGATGTTGATGGCCGGGAAGACACGCTTCTCGGCAATGCGACGATCCAGTTGCAGCTCCAGGTTACCGGTGCCCTTGAACTCCTCGTAGATCACCTCGTCCATCTTCGAGCCGGTCTCCACCAGCGCGGTGGCGAGAATGGTCAGCGAACCGCCTTCCTCGATGTTGCGCGCGGCACCGAAGAAACGCTTGGGCTTCTCCAGGGCGTGGGCATCGACACCACCAGTGAGCACTTTGCCGGAGCTCGGGATCACGGTGTTGTAGGCACGCGCCAGACGGGTGATGGAGTCGAGCAGAATGACCACGTCCTTCTTGTGCTCGACCAGGCGCTTGGCCTTCTCGATCACCATCTCAGCGACCTGCACGTGACGGGTTGGCGGCTCGTCGAAGGTGGAGGCGACCACTTCGCCGCGCACGGTGCGCTGCATCTCGGTCACTTCTTCCGGACGCTCGTCGATCAGCAGAACGATCAGGTGGCACTCGGGGTTGTTGCGGGTGATGTTGCTGGCGATGTTCTGCAGCATGATCGTCTTGCCCGCCTTTGGCGGAGCGACGATCAAGCCGCGCTGGCCCTTGCCGATCGGAGCACAGAGGTCGATTACGCGACCGGTGAGGTCTTCGGTGGAACCGTTGCCGGCTTCCATCTTCAGGCGCTCGTTGGCGAACAGCGGGGTCAGGTTCTCGAAGAGGATCTTGTTCTTCGCGTTCTCCGGCCGATCGTAGTTGATCGAGTCGACCTTGAGCAGGGCGAAGTAGCGCTCACCTTCCTTGGGAGGGCGAATCTTGCCGATGATGGTGTCACCGGTGCGCAGGTTGAAGCGGCGAATCTGGCTGGGCGAGACGTAGATATCGTCCGGGCCGGCCAGGTAGGAAGAATCCGCAGAGCGCAGGAAGCCGAAGCCGTCCTGGAGAATCTCCAGCACGCCATCACCGGAGATTTCCTCGCCGCTTTTAGCGTGCTTCTTGAGCAGGGAGAAAATCACGTCCTGCTTGCGCGAACGGGCCATGTTATCGATGCCCATCTGTTCGGCCATTTCCAGCAGTTCGGTGATGGGCTTTTGCTTGAGTTCAGTCAGATTCATAGAGAGAGTCAGGAAGGATGTAGAAAGCGATTAGCTTGAGAAGCCGCGCAGCAAGAGACGAACAGGTTCGTTGTGCTTTATGAGGCTGAAGTGCGTCGGCGACGGCGTGCAGAGGGCGACGGAAGAATGCGTCGCGAGGCCGAATTTAGCACCGTGCAGACGAAGCGTCCACCCTGCCGATGAAAAAAGCCCCCGCGACTGCGAGGGCTTTAGAGGGGAACTTCGGCGAAGTCAGATGTTGCTGTCGAGGAACGCCGCCAGCTGCGACTTGGACAGTGCACCGACCTTGGTCGCCTCGACGTTGCCGTTCTTGAACAGCATCAGCGTCGGGATACCGCGCACGCCGTACTTCGGCGGGGTTTCCTGGTTCTCGTCGATATTGAGCTTGCAAACCTTCAGACGACCTTCGTAGTCCTTGGCGATCTCGTCGAGTACCGGCGCGATCATCTTGCACGGACCACACCACTCGGCCCAGTAGTCGACCAGTACGGGACCGTCGGCCTGGAGGACGTCCTGCTCGAAACTGCTGTCGCTGACATTGTTGATGTATTCGCTCATGGATTTTCTCCAGGGTCGGAACGGAAAGGTCGCCATCATAGCCCTACTGTGAGCGGATCGAAAGCTGCAGACCCTCGGGTCGGCGACGATCGCCCGCGAGCAGCGCCTCCGTGCGTCAACGACTGCGTTGGCGGATGGGGGCGATCATGTCAGGATGTCTGAGTTTTGCATCGAGACTGCCCAATGCGCCATAACACCGCTGAGACCTTTCCCATGATCGCCGCCCTGGATCTGGGCTCGAACAGCTTTCACATGGTGCTCGCGCGCACCAGCAATGGCGAAATGCGCATCCTCGAACGGCTCGGCGAGAAGGTCCAGCTGGCTGCCGGGATCGACGAAAACCGTCTACTCGACGAGGCCGCCATGCAGCGTGGGCTGGACTGTCTGCGTCGCTTCGCCCAGCTGGTCAATCATCTGCCGCAGGGCGCCGTACGCATCGTCGGCACCAACGCACTGCGTGAAGCGCGCAATCGCGCCACCTTCATCCGCCGCGCCGAAGAGATCGTTAACCATCAGGTCGAGGTCATCTCCGGCCGCGAAGAAGCGCGCCTGATCTATCTCGGCGTGTCGCACACCATCCCGAGCAGTTCCGGCCGCCGCCTGGTGGCAGACATCGGCGGCGGCAGCACCGAGTTCATCATCGGCGAAGGGTTCGAATCGCAGCTGCGCGAAAGCCTGCAGATGGGCTGCGTGAGCTACACCCAACGTTTCTTCCGTGACGGCAAGATCACCCCGGCACGCTACGCCCAGGCCTACACCGCCGCGCGGGTAGAGCTGATGGGAATCGAGCATGGTCTGCGCCGGCTCGGCTGGCAGGAATCCATCGGCGCGTCCGGCACCATCCGAGCCGTCGGTCTGGCGATCAAGAGCGGCGGCTTCGGCAACGGCGAGGTCAACCTCGAAGGGCTGGGATGGCTCAAACGCAAGCTATTCAAGCTCGGCGACGTGGAGAAGATCGACATCGACGGCATCAAGCCGGACCGTCGCGGCGTGTTTCCTGCGGGCCTGGCGATTCTCGAGGCGATATTCGATGCGCTGGAGATCAGCAGCATGACCCACTCCGAAGGCGCCCTGCGCGAAGGGGTGCTCTACGACCTGCTAGGCCGTCACCATGACGAGGACATCCGCGACCGCTCGCTGAGCTTCCTGATGGAGCGCTACCACGTCGACATGGAACAGGCCGCGCGAGTCGAAGCCAAGGCACTGGAGGCGTTCGACCAGGTGGCCGAGGCGTGGAGCCTGGATCAGGACTGGCACCGGGAGCTGCTCGCCTGGGCTGCACGGGTCCATGAAGTGGGCCTGGATATTGCGCACTACCACTACCACAAGCATGGCGCCTACCTGATCGAGCATTCCGACCTGCCCGGCTTCTCCCGTCAGGATCAGCTGATGCTGGCGCTGCTGGTGCGCGGCCACCGACGCAATATTCCTCAGGACAAGTTCGGCGAGACCGGGGTCGATGCCGATGCACTGGTGCGACTGTGCATCCTGCTGCGCTTCGCCATCCTGTTCCACCACATCCGCGGTGCCAGCGCCGTCTCCGAGGTGCAGCTAAAGGCGACCGAACGGGGCCTGGAGCTGATCTTCCCGACCGGCTGGCTGGGCGCGAACCCACTGACCAGGGCCGACTTCGAGGCCGAAGCCGCCTGGCTCGCGCGCGTGGGCTACGAACTGCGGATGAAATGAAACAAGGGCCCTAGGGGCCCTTGATGATACAGGTAACCAGTCTTCGCCTCCTGAGCCAGGCCGACGCGGCACGCGCCAGCCACATGCCTGAAAACGCACCGTGGGAAACACCCGACTCAGCGCACGCCGACCTGCGGCCCGGTGAGACGCTCCAGCAACGTACTCTGTATGTTGCGCGCATTCTGATTACCGGTGGGGCTGTTGCGCAGGTAGCTGCCGTCAGGCTGCAGAATCCAGCTCTGGGTGTTGTCGCTGAGGAAGCCTTCCAGCTCCTTCTTAACCCGCATCACCAGTTTCTTGCCTTCCACCGGGAAACAGGTTTCCACCCGACGATCGAGGTTGCGCTCCATCCAGTCGGCACTGGACAGGTAGAGCTTCTCGTCACCGTCATTCTGGAAGTAGAACACCCGACTGTGCTCAAGGAACCGGCCGATGATCGAGCGCACATGGATGTTGTGCGAGACACCGGCGATGCCCGGCCGCAGGCAGCACATGCCACGCACGATGAGATCGACGCGCACGCCGGTCTGGCTGGCCTTGTACAGCGCCTTGATCATCTTCGGATCGGTCAGCGCATTGATCTTCAGAATGATATGCGCGGGCCGCCCCTCGGCCGCGTGCTGGGTTTCCTGCGCGATCAGGTCCAGCAGCGTCTTCTTCAGGGTAAATGGCGCGTGCAGCAGCTTCTTCATGCGCATGGTCTTGCCCATGCCGATCAATTGACTGAACAGCTTGGAGACGTCCTCACACAGAGCGTCATCGGATGTCAGCAGACTGTAGTCGGTATACAGCCGGGCGTTGGCCGCGTGGTAGTTGCCGGTGCCCAGATGCGCGTAACGGCACAGCTCGCCATTTTCGCGACGCAGGATCAGCATCATCTTGGCGTGGGTCTTGTAGCCGACCACGCCATAGATCACCACCGCGCCGGCCTGCTGCAGGCGGCTGGCGAGCTGCAGGTTGGATTCCTCGTCGAAGCGGGCGCGCAGTTCGATCACCGCGGTAACTTCCTTGCCGCTGCGCGCCGCATCGACCAGCGCATCGACGATCTCCGAATTGGCACCCGAGCGATACAGCGTCTGCTTGATCGCCAGCACGCACGGGTCCTTCGCAGCTTCACGCAGCAGATCGACCACCGGCGTGAAGGACTCGAACGGGTGCAGCAGCAGGATGTCCTGCTTGTTGATCACACTGAATATCTTGTCGCTGTTCTGCAGCAACTTCGGAATTGATGGTGTGAAGGGGCTGTATTGCAGCTCCGGGTGGCTGTCCAGCCCGGTGATGCTGAACAGGCGGGTCAGGTTGACGGGGCCGTTGACCCGGTACATTTCGCCCTCGCCCAGACTGAACTGCTTGAGCAGAAAATCGGCCAGGTGCTGCGGGCAGGTATCGGCCACTTCCAGGCGCACGGCATCGCCATAACGACGCGAGATCAGCTCGCCACGCAGCGCGCGTGCCAGGTCCTCGACGTCCTCGGTGTCAACCGAAAGGTCGGCGTTACGGGTGAGGCGGAACTGGTAGCAGCCCTTGACCCGCATGCCGTGGAACAGGTCGTCGGCATGGGCATGGATCATCGAGGAGAGGAAGACGAAGTTGTCGCCGGCGCCGCCGACCGACTCCGGCACGCGGATCACCCGCGGCAGCAGGCGTGGCGCCGGGATGATCGCCAGACCGGAATCGCGGCCGAAGGCATCGACGCCTTCCAGCTCGACGATGAAGTTCAGGCTCTTGTTCACCAGCAGCGGGAACGGATGGGTCGGATCGAGACCGATCGGCGTAACGATCGGCGCAATCTCGTCGCGGAAATAGCGGCGCACCCAGGTCTTGAGTTTGGCCGTCCAGTGCCTGCGGCGAATGAAGCGAATCTGATGCTCGGCCAGCGCTGGCAGAAGCACGTCGTTGAGGATCGCGTACTGGCGGTCGACCTGCTCGTGGACCAGCTCGGATATGCGCGCCAGCGCCTGATGCGGCTGCAGGCCGTCGGCGCCCGCCTGTTCGCGGGCGAAGGTGACGCGCTTCTTCAGTCCGGCGACGCGAATCTCGAAGAACTCATCGAGGTTGCTGGAAAAGATCAGCAGGAACTTCAGCCGCTCCAGCAGCGGATAGGACACGTCCAGCGCCTGCTCGAGCACGCGGACGTTGAACTGAAGCTGCGAAAGCTCGCGATGGATGTACAGCGCACTGTCGTCCAGGTTGGTCACCAGCGCGACCGGCGCCTCCTCGACGACTTCCAGTGGCGCAGACACCACCTCGGGCAACGTCTGTTCCAGCACCTCGCCGACCACGGCGTCCTGCAGATCCTTTTCGCTGAGTCCCTGGTTGATCATCGCTTTGCCTCGAAAGGGCTCACTGGCCCCGTTTTAATTGTTGTGCCGCCTGTTTGGCGAAGTAAGTCAGGATGCCATCGGCCCCGGCACGCTTGAAGCCGACCAAAGACTCAAGGATGACGGCCTCGCTCAGCCAGCCATTCTGGATGGCGGCCATGTGCATGGCGTACTCGCCGCTGACCTGATAGACGAAGGTCGGCGCCTTGAAGGCATCTTTGACCCGCCAGACGATATCCAGGTAGGGCAGACCGGGCTTGACCATCACCATGTCCGCGCCTTCGGCCAGGTCGGCGCCCACTTCGTGCAGCGCCTCGTCACCGTTGGCCGGGTCCATCTGATAGGTATTCTTATTGCTCTTGCCGAGGTTGGCGGCAGAGCCCACCGCATCTCGAAACGGGCCGTAGTAGGCGCTGGCGTATTTCGCCGAGTAGGCCATGATGCGCACGTTGTGGTGTTCGGCCACTTCCAGCGCCTCGCGAATCGCCTGGATACGACCATCCATCATGTCCGACGGCGCGACCACCTGAGCGCCGGCTTCGGCGTGGGACAGCGCCTGGCGGACCAGCGCGTCGACAGTGACATCGTTCTGCACGTATCCGCTGTCGTCGAGAATGCCGTCCTGGCCGTGCGTGGTGAATGGATCGAGGGCTACGTCGGTGATGATCCCCAGCTCAGGGAAACGCGCGCGCAAGGCGCGCGTGGCGCGCTGGGCGATGCCCTCCGGGTTCCAGGCTTCGGCCGCATCGAGGGACTTCTTCTCCAGCGGTGTCACCGGAAACAGCGCCAGCGCCGGAATGCCCAGCGCCACCAGCTCTTCGGCCTCCTTGAGCAGCAGGTCGATGGACAGGCGCTCCACTCCCGGCATCGACGGCACCGGCTCGCGGCGGTTCTCGCCGTCGAGCACGAACACCGGCAGGATCAGGTCATCGACGGTCAGCACATTTTCGCGCACCAGACGGCGGGAAAAATCGTCACGACGATTGCGACGCAGACGAGTAGCGGGGAACAGCCGGCTGGCAGGAACGAAACTCACGACGGACTCCTGGCCCGCAGAACGGGCGAATATGACGTTTATAGGCCCGACACATGACGAAATGATGACAACGCCAGGCCGTCGAGCCTCCGAAACCGCGCCCATTGTCGCCAGCCATGCCGGCGACTGCCAGTGCTTTGATCAGGCGCAAACTGCCGCGCCAGACATGCGGCAATGAACACCGGCGCATCGCGCGAATCCAACGGAACGTGTGGGGCTTACCTGGAACCGTCCCAGGTATTAGCATCGAACGCATCCGCCGTGCCCGACGCAGGGCCGCTGAACTTGACCAGGAGTACCACCATGAACAAGAAAGTCGCCGTGATCCTCTCCGGCTGTGGCGTCTACGACGGCTCGGAGATCTACGAAAGCGTCATCACCCTGCTGCGCCTGGACCAGCGTGGCGTCAAGGTGCAGTGCTTCGCACCGAACATCCCGCAGATGCACGTGATCAATCACCTGACCGGCGACGAGATGCCGGAGTCGCGCAACGTGCTGACCGAGTCCGCTCGCCTGGCCCGCGGCGAGATCAAGGATCTGCGCGAGGCGCGCGCCGAGGATTTCGACGCGCTGATCATCCCCGGCGGTTTCGGCGCCGCGAAGAACCTCTCCAATTTCGCTACCGAAGGCGCCAGCAGCAAGGCACTGCCGGATGTGGTGGCGCTCGCGCAGGCCTTTGCCGAGGCACGCAAGCCGGTCGGGATGATGTGCATCGCGCCGACCATGGCCGCGCAGATCTTCGGCGCCGGCGTGGTCTGTACCCTTGGCAGTGACGAGGCCGATGCCGCCAAGGCGGTCGCGCAGATGGGCGCCGAGCATCAGGCGTGCGAAGTCAGCGACATCGTCGTGGACAAGCAGCATCGACTGGTCACCACACCGGCGTACATGCTGGCGCAATCCATCAGCGAAGCCGCTTCGGGCATCTACAAGCTGGTCGACCGGGTACTGGAAATGACCACCGAAGACTGATCCGAACGCCGCCGAATGATCCCGGGTCCGCCCGGGATTTTTTTGCGCGAAAGCCGCCAAAGCCGCGGCTGCTCGTGCCGCCACTCTGTTCAGCGCGAACATCCTCGGGCAGCTTGATCGCTCATCCACATGAACGCCGACCATGAACCACGACGACGCCCTGCTCGCCGAGCAGGCCCAGGCGGTACGCCAGATGTTCGAACGCATCCCCTTCAACCAGGCGCTGGGCATCGAACTGGACGAGGTATCGACCTCCCAGGTCGTCATGCACCTGCCGATGAAGCCGGAGCTGGTCGGCAACTTCGTCCACGGCATCCTGCATGGCGGGGTCATCGCCTCGCTGCTGGACGTGGCCGGCGGGGCGATGGCAATGCTCGGCGCCTTCGACAAGCATCGCCATTTGACCACCCAGGAGCGCGCCGCACGGCTTTCCCGGCTGGGAACCATCGATCTGCGCATCGACTACCTGCGCCCAGGCCGAGGCACCCGCTTCAGTGCCAGCGCGATGCTGCTGCGCTCGGGCAACAAGGTCGCAGTGGTGCGTTCTGAGCTGCACAACGAACTGGGCACCCTGATCGCCGTGGGCACCGGCACTTATCTTTGCGGTTGATCAGCCGATAGGAGATTGGCGGCCAGGGCGACCTCTCGTACACTCTGCCGCAGATGGCCATGCGCCACTATTCTCACGAGGCAGGA
Source organism: Stutzerimonas kunmingensis (assembly GCF_002929225.1). Taxonomy (GTDB): domain Bacteria; phylum Pseudomonadota; class Gammaproteobacteria; order Pseudomonadales; family Pseudomonadaceae; genus Stutzerimonas. The sequence continues at coordinate 421,637 of NZ_PISM01000018.1, forward strand.
CGCCCGACTGTTCGAGTGCCGCCGCGTGTCCAGACTTCTGTTTTCCGACCTTCCCGCCGACCAGATTGCCCTGCTCGGCCACAGTCACGACCCTCTGCTGGTCGTTCTCTCCTACCTGGTCGCCAGCGCGGCGGCGTTCACCGCACTGGCGCTGGCCAAGCGGGTCAGCCGCAGCGGCAGCCCGCGCGGCCGCGACTTGTGGCGTTGGGTCGGCGCGTTCGCTCTGGGTGGCGGCATCTGGTCGATGCACTTCATCGGCATGCTGGCCTTCAGCGCGCCACTGGACATCAGCTACGACCATCGCATCACCCTGCTTTCGCTGCTGATCGCCATGGCCGTGTCTTATGTGGTGATGCGTCTGCTCGGCCGCGATCGCCTCAGCGTGCCGCAGTACGCGCTGGCCGGCACGGCCGCCGGCATCGGCATCGCCACCATGCACTACACCGGGATGGCGGCGATACGCTCGCTGGCCACGCTCTACTACGCACCGCTGGCCTTCGCTGCCTCTGTTCTGATCGCCATCGGCGCCTCAATCGCCGCGCTGGTGCTGGGATATCACTTCCGCGCCAGCCAGAGCCGGCACCAGCACTGGCAGCGCCTGCTCTGCAGCCTGTTGATGGGCGCGGCGATCGTTTCGATGCACTACACCGGCATGCATGCGCTGACCATGGCAGTCCCCGCCCACATGCTGGAGCACACCGCCCCGTTCGGCAGTCATGGCGGCCAGCATGCCCTCCTCGCCTCGGCAATCGGTCTGGTCGCCCTGCTGGTGATTGTCACCGGCATCGCCGCCAGCTGGGCCGAGCAGCGCTTCAGCGAGCAACGCCAGGCACTCGACCAGGCCGAGCACCAGCTCAACGCGATGACCCATTACGACCCGCTGACCAACCTGTTCAACGGTCGCGCCTTCACCGAGATAGTCACCCAGGTCCTGGCCGCGCGCGAGGAACGTCAGGCGCTGGCCGTGCTGGTGGTGGATCTGGACAACTTCAAGCGCATCAACGACAGCCTCGGCCACCGCAGCGGCGACCTGGCATTGCAACAGGCGGCGCATCGAATCCGTGCGGTACTCGGTCAGCACGACATGCTGGCGCGCTTCTCCGGCGACGAGTTCTGCGTCTTGACCCTCGGCCAGTGGGAGCAGGCCCAAGCGCTGGCCAACCACATCCTCGAACAGCTGCGCCCGCCCTTCACCCTCGGCGACACCCAGCTGCGCCTGACCGCCAGCATCGGCATCAGCCAGTACCCCGAAGACGGCCTGAACTTCGATGCGCTGTTCCGCCACGCCGGCCTCGCGGTCGGCCAGTGCAAGGCCAGCGGCCGCAACCGCAGCCTGCGCTTCAACCCCGCGCTGGAACTGCGCGCCCAGGAGGATCTGTCGCTGGAACAGGACCTGCGCCGGGCACTGAACGAAAACCTCCTCAGCGTGAACTATCAGCCCATCGTCGATGGCCGCAGCGGCGAGCCGGTGAGCCTCGAGGCGCTGGTGCGCTGGCAGCATCCGCAGCAGGGTTTCATCAGCCCCGAGCGCTTCGTCGGACTGGCCGAGCAACACGGTTTCGTCGCCGAGCTGGACGCCTGGGTCGCGCGCCGCGCCTGTGCCGACCTAGTCGCCTTGCTCGATGAGGGCTACGACCTGCGGGTAGCGGTCAATTGCTCCGCGCTCAACCTGTCCAATCTGCAGATGCCGGAGGTCGTCGCGCGCATTCTCGAACGTACCGGTCTCGACCCGGCGCGGCTGACCGTGGAAGTCACCGAGAATGCGCTGATGAACAGCCTTGGCGCGGCGGTGCGCACCCTCGATGCCGTCCGTGAGCTCGGGGTGAAGGTGTCCATCGATGATTTCGGCAGCGGCTATTCCTCGCTGGCCTACCTGCGCAAGCTGCCGGTGGACACCCTCAAGGTCGACCGCGCCTTCGTTCAGGAAATCGCCGAGCAGGCCAATGACCGCGCCATCACCGCGGCAATCATCGCCATGGCGCATAAACTCGGTCTCAAGGTGGTGGCCGAAGGCGTCGAGGAGGAGGTACAGCTGGCCTACCTGCGCGAAAACGGCTGCGATTACATCCAGGGCTACTACTACAGCCGCCCGCTGCCATTGTCGGCACTGCGCGACTGGCTGGCCGCGCGGCGGCCGCTCACTGCGGGCGCGACAATCGCGTGAGCAGGCGATCCAAGGAATTGGCGAAGGCCTGGCGGTCGCGCTCGCTGTAGGCCCCCTGGCCGCCGCCCATCTGGCCCTGATCGCGTAGATCGGTGAACAGGTTGCGCACCGCCAGCCGCTCGCCCATGTTGCGCTCGTCGAACTCGCGACCGCGCGGGTCGAGCGCCGCGACGCCCTTCTTCACCAGTCGATCGGCCAGCGGAACGTCGCTGCAGATCACCAGATCACCGGGCTCGGCATGTTCGACCAGATAGTCATCGGCTGCATCCGGCCCGCTCGGCACCACGATCAGCCGCACGCAGGCGAACGCCGGCTTGACCTGGCTCTGGCCGGCAACCAGCAGCACCTCGAACCGCCGTTTGAGGGCGAACTTGATCACCTGGTCCTTGGCTGCACGCGGGCAGGCATCGGCATCGATCCACACGCGCATGGCGGTTGCCTCGCTCATGCCACCGCGCGCCTTACCGTCGCCAGCAGCGCCGCCGCGCCGGCGAACATTGCGGCGAAACTGCGGTTGACCAGGCGCTGCTGACGCGGCGTGCGCAACAGCCGCAGCACTTTCGCCGCCAGCCCGGTGTAGCCGGCCATGACGATCAGGTCGACCACCACCATGGTCGCGGCCATCTCGCTGTATTGCAGCAGCAACGGCCGCTGCGGGTCGAGAAACTGCGGCAGTACGGCGAGGATGAAAACGATTGCCTTGGGGTTGCTGGCGTTGACCACAAACCCGCGCAGCATCAGGCTCAGCGGCCTGCCGATGGGTCGCGGGGCGGCGGAATCATCCAGCGCCTCGGGCTGCGCCTGCCACTGCTTCCAGGCCAGCCAGAGCAGATATCCGACGCCGAACCACTTGATCAGGCTGAATGCCAGTTCCGACGTGGCCAGCACCGCACCGACGCCCGCCGCGACCACGGCGATCTGCAGCACCAACGCCAGCTGCAGGCCGATGGCATTCCAGTAGCCGCGCCAGAAGCCGTACTGCAGCCCGCAGGACATCGACGCGATGGCGCCGGCACCCGGGGACAGGCTGATCACCCAACAGGCAACGAAGAACGCGAGCCAGGATTCCAGGGACATGCTGATTACCTCCATTCAACGAGCGCCGGCCGCCCGGCCGGCGCTTTGGTTCAGTCTGGCGAGCCCTTGCCCAGCGTTACCGGCTCCTTGAGCTTGCGCTTCATCGCCTTGCGCATGCGAATGTTCAGTGCCTCGACGCCCAGCGAGAAAGCCATGGCGAAGTAGACGTAACCCTTCGGTACATGCACATCGAAGGCTTCTGCGATGAGCAGCGTGCCGACGACGATGAGGAACGACAGCGCCAGAATCTTCAGCGTCGGATGCTTGTCGATGAACTCGCTGATGGTACCGGCAGCCAGCATCATCACCAGCACCGCGATGACGATCGCCGCGACCATCACCGGGACGTTCTGCACCAGACCGACCGCCGTGATCACCGAGTCCAGCGAGAAGATGATGTCGATCACCGCGATCTGCAGGATGATCCCGATAAACCCGGCCTTTACCACGGCGCCGCCCGCAGCCTGCTCCTCTTCCTCGCCTTCGACGCTGTGCCAGATCTCCATGGTGCTCTTGAACAGGAGGAACAGGCCTCCAAAGAACAGGATCAGATCGCGCCCGGAAACGCCCTCGCCCAGCACCGTGAACAAGTCATTGGTCAGGCGCATCACCCAGGCGATGGATAGCAGCAGCAGGATCCGCGTGCCCATGGCCAGCGCCAGGCCAAAGAAGCGCGCCTTCGGCTGCTGCTCCTTGGGCAGGCGGCTGACAAGAATCGAAATGAAGATGATGTTGTCGATGCCGAGGACGATTTCCAGGGCGGTCAGGGTCAGAAAGGCGACCCATATCTCAGGGTTGCTGAGCCATTCCATGAGGGTTATTACTCGCTGGGGTTACGGTTGTAGAGCTGCACTTCGCTGCCACGCCAACGGCGTACGGCTTTCTGGAAGAACAGACTGTTGGGTACCTGCACGATAGCGCCGGTGCCGGCTTCGGCCACCTCTTCGAGGGTGGTGTAGACCAGATTGATGTCGATGACCCGACCCTTGACGATCGGCTTGTCGAACGCCTCGACAATTTCCACCACATCGCCCAGCCGGAACGGGCCGACAGTGAGGATGAGCACCGCACAGAGCAGGTTGGACAGCACGCTCCAGATCGCGAAGAAGGCGATGGCCGCCACTGCGACGAAACCGGAGATGGCTGTCCACAGCACGGTGGCAGAGACGCCGAAGCGCTCCAGCACCATGATCAGCGCGCCGCCGATGATGAACCAGCGGATGCCGCCGCGCACCGGGATCAGCAACTCCGGTGGCAGCGGATAACGCGACGACAAACGGGTCAGTCCGCGGGCTACCAGACGTTGCAGCACATAGGCCACCAGCAGTATCAACAGCACCTGCAGGCCGAGCATCCACTGCAGGCGCCATTCTTCGACCAATGTCAGCCAGGGTTCGCTCATGTACTGGCCTCCAGTTGCGCCTGCAGGCTCTCCAGTATTTCCAGCGCCTCCAGCCAGGCTTCCTCCAGCTCGCCTTCACGAACCTTCAGCTCGGCCTGTTTGGCCAGCAGCTGGCGCAGCTCGTCCTTGCGTGCTACCTCGTAAAGCGCGCTGTCACCCAGGCTCGTTTCCAGCTCGGCCAGCTTTTCGTGCACCGTCGCCAGGTCCTTCTCCAGCTTGTCCGCCTGGCGCTTGTGCGGCGCCAATTGCTGGCGCAGGGCGGCGGCGGCCTGACGCTGGGCGCGCTTGTCGGTCTTGTCCGCCGCAGGCTCGCCGCCTGCCACAGGCTGCTGACGCGCCCGGTAGTCCACCAGCCAGCGCGCATAGTCTTCGAGATCGCCGTCGAAGCTCGGCACCTGGCCGTCGGCGACCAACAGGAACTCGTCGGTGGTGCTCTTGAGCAGATGACGGTCGTGGGATACGACCAGCACCGCACCTTCGAAATCCTGCAGGGCCAGGGTCAGCGCCAGGCGCATTTCCAGGTCGAGGTGGTTGGTCGGTTCGTCGAGCAGCAACAGGTTGGGCTTGCCCCAGGCGATCAGCGCTAGCGCCAGGCGCGCTTTCTCGCCGCCGGAAAAATTCAGCACCGGCTCGTCGCAGCGCGCTCCGCGGAAATCGAAGCCGCCGAGAAAATCACGCAGCGTCTGCTCGCGCTCGGCCGGAGCGATGCGCTGCAGGTGCAGCAAGGGGCTGGCCTTGGGATCGAGCGAATCCAGCTGATGCTGGGCGAAATAGCCGACCGCCAGGTTCTCGCCGCGCTGCAGACGGCCGGACAGCGGGGCCAGTTCTGCGGAGAGTGTCTTGATCAGCGTTGACTTGCCGGCACCATTCGGCCCCAGCAAACCAATACGCGCGCCGGGCACCAGCTGCAGCTTGACCTTGTCCAGCACCACCTTTTCGCCGTAGCCGAGGCGCCCTTCGGCGAGGTCCAGCAAGGGGCTGGACACCTTGTCCGCCTCGCGGAAGCGGAAGTCGAACGGCGAATCCACGTGCGCCGGCGCCAGTTCTTCGAGGCGCTCCAGCGCCTTGATCCGGCTCTGGGCCTGGCGTGCCTTGGTCGCCTGGGCCTTGAAGCGGCGGATATAGCTTTCCATGTGGGCGCGCTGCGCCTGCTGCTTCTCGAAGGCTTGCTGCTGCTGCGCCAGACGCTCGGCGCGAGTTCTTTCGAAGGCCGAGTAGCCGCCGCGATAGAGCGTCAGTTTGCGCTGTTCCAGATGGATGACGTGATCGACCACCGAGTCGAGGAAATCGCGGTCGTGGGAAATCAGCAGCAAGGTGCCGGGGTAGCCCTTGAGCCAGTCCTCGAGCCAGAGGATCGCATCGAGATCGAGGTGGTTGGTCGGTTCGTCCAGCAGCAGCAGGTCGGACGGGCACATCAGTGCCTGGGCGAGGTTGAGACGCATGCGCCAGCCACCGGAAAAGCTGCTGACCGGCAGCGTCATCTGCTCGTTGGCAAAGCCCAGCCCGGCGAGCAGCTTGCGCGCGCGGGCGTCGGCGCTGTAGCCGTCGACGTTGTCCAGCTCGGTGTGCAGACGCGCCAGCGCGTTGCCATCGTGCGCCTGCTCGGCGGCGGCAAGTTCGCGCTGAATGCGCCGTAGCTCGACGTCGCCATCGAGCACATAGTCCACGGCCAGGCGGTCGAGGGTATCGATCTCCTGGCGCATGTGCGCGATGCGCCAGTCCGGCGGCAACTGGCAATCGCCGCCGTCGGGCACCAGCTCGCCACGCAGCAGCGCGAAGAGGGTGGATTTGCCAGCGCCATTGGCGCCGATCAGGCCGGCCTTCTGGCCGGGGTGCAGGGTCAGCTCGGCGCCTTCCAGCAAACGCTGAGGGCCACGCTGTAGAGTGAGGTTCTGGAGTCGGATCATAATGCCGGCGAGTTTATCAGTTCGCCTGGAAAGCCAGCCGGGCCACCCGCAAAAAAAGGCGTACCACTTATGCCCAACCTGGATCTCTGGACGTTTGCCCTCAACTGCTACGCACGAGAGGGGGTCGAGACTGCCTGCCTGGAACTGCAAAGTCAGGGGGCGGACGTCTGTGTGCTGATCTGCGCGGCCTGGCTGGAAGCACGCGGGGTGGCCTGCAATCAGGAGCGGATGTGTGCGCTGGAAGAAGTCGCTGCACCCTGGCGACACATAGTGGTGGAGCCGCTGCGCGAACTGCGTCAGGCATGGCGCTCGCCGGCTGAACAGGACGAAGCGCTGCGAGAACTGCGCAAAACACTCAAGACACTGGAACTGCAAGCCGAGCGCAGCCTGCTGGAACGGCTACAGACGGCAAGCCGCGAATGGGACGAAAGCGCTGACGCCAACCAGTGGTTGAGCGCTCTTGCGCCGAAAGGTAGTTGCCGCGTTGCGCTGGAAACCCTGCGCAACGCGGCCTATCAGACTCAGCTGGAGCTGGCCGGTGTCTGAGTCGCGGTGCGCTTGGCTGCAGGTTTGCGAGTGGCAGGCTTTTTTGCCACGGCCTTGGCGGCGGGCTTCGCAGTCGCAGGCTTGGCCGCTGAGTCAGCCGCGGCGGGCGCTGCACTGTCAGCTGATTGCGCGGCCGCAGCGGGTTTGGCCACAGTAGCCGAGCGGGCGCGAGTCGGTGCCTTGGCCGTTGCAGGACGTGAGGCTGCAGGCTTGGCCGCGGCACCGCCAGCTGATGTCTTCGCTGCTGTCTTGGTCGGTGCTTTCGTTGGAGCCTTGGCTGGCGTTTTAGCCGCCGGCGCTGTCGCTGCCTTGGTGGTCGGAGCCTTGGCGGATGCTGCTGGCGATTTGGCTGCAGTCGGGGCGGCCTTGCTGGCCGGCTTGCGCGCTGCCGGACGGGAGGTTGCGGCGGGCTTGACGGCCGTCGCCTGCTGCTGGGCGCGCAAGGCCTTGTCAGCGTCATCTGCGACCTTGCGGATGACCTGAGCCAGCTTCAGGCTCTGCTCGGCATCGCGCTTGAGGTCGGCCAGGTAGGTCAGGGTTTCGCTCTGCCGGCTCTGCAGCAATGCAAGGGATTCTTCCAGCTCGCCGAGCCGGGAGCGCGCTTTGGTCTGCGCCTTGGTCTTGCCCGTGCTGCCGGCCTCGTCGAGCTTGGCGCGCGCCTTGGTCAATTTGTCTTGCGCCTTGCCACGCTGCTTTTGCAGCTTGGCGAGCGCACTTTCGGCATCCTTGATCGCCTGGCTGCAGGCTTTGTCCAGATGCTCGATGAGACTGTGGGAAAGTTGCTGCAACAGATGCAGCGGAGTGGTGACCGACTTCTTCTTCGCGGGCATGAAAGTGCCTCCTGGCGGGAACGATGCCCCCATACTAGACGGCCCGCCAGGTGGCCGCCAGGGGACGCGAAGCGCCACACCCGCCGAAGCGGATGGAAGATCTCAGGCCGGAGCAGCCGCCTGCTTATGCGCGGTATGCAGCACCTCGATCAGGCAGTCTTCCAGCTCGAACCGCTCATGCAACAGCTGACCGAGTTTCTTGAGCTCATCGGCCAAGCCCGGGCTACCCAGGCAATCGCCCTTCTCGCAACGATCGTTGAAGCCCAGCGAGACCTGGGTGATGGTTTCGATACGCGGATAGATCTGCTTGGCCAGTTCGATGGCGCGAGCATCACCGAAGGCTTCGGCCTCGGCGAGCAGTTGTTCATAGATTTCGAAGTGGCCGGCAGAGACGTAGTCGACCAGATATTCGCAAAACCGCTGCAGGGCCTGGCGAGCGGCGGCATCGTCACGCTCGGTATGCAGCCCGTCGTACGCATTGATAAGCGCGTGGCGCTCGTTCAACCAACGGTCGATCAGCAGATGTACGCCACCCCAGCGTTCCTGGGCATTCCGACAGCTCTCGAGCATGATGACCTCACTTCCCTAATCGATGTTGCTTTACGCCATTCCGAGACGTTTTTGTCTTTCGGTATCGGCCTTTGGGTGAGTGACGGTGACGAGTGGCAAGAATCCGTCACCGCACGAGCAGACTATGCCGCGCTGCTCGAAGCATCAAGCAAAATGCCGACGAATCTTGCGAGCGCAGCGGCACCGGGTGGATGCCGCACGTCGAGAAGAAGACCGCACAAGCGTGACGGGAGTTCGCCGGGGGAAGGTAAAGATCGGTTCAGTCGCGACGCAGCAGTTGCCACGCACAGACGATGGCCATGCCGATGAAGCCCAGCAGGCTCCACTCGGGGATGCTCAGGCCGAGCATGGTCCAGCTCACCTCGGCGCACTCGGCGGTACCGTGCAGCACCAGCCGCGCGATCTCCTGAAACGGCAACGCCTCCATCATGTATTCCAGGCTCGGCAGGCAGCTCGGCAGCTGATCGGCTGGCACGCTCTGCAACCAGATCTGGCGAATCGCCGTGGCCGCGCCGGCAGCCACAAAGAGCAAGGCGAAACCGGAGTAGACACGCCGCCCCGTCTTTGCCGGCCCGTGAATCGCCGCCGCCAGGCAGATAAGGCCGAAACCGATGACGCAGATGCGCTGGACAATACACAGTGGGCAAGGCGCAAGCCCCATCACGTGCTCCATGTAGAGCGCGACGGCGATCAGCAGGGCGCTGCCCAGAGAGGCGAGAGCGAACAGGGAACGAGGGCTGGCCAGGCGCATGATGGCTCCACTAGCTGGAAAAGTTCGCTACGGTAGTGGAAACGTCGATAGGCTTACAAGCCGCGCGGCAGCGTCAGGCCCGCCACATGGCGGACCTGACTAACCGATCACAAGGTGGCCGGGAGATTGCGATCGAGCAGAACCACGCCCTGCTGGAATAGCCGATTGCTGCTTTCGGTATCACCCAGCTGAGCCAGCAGCCGCGCCAGCTCGGCACAGGTTTCCGGACGATGATCGAAGCGCAGACTCGCTTCCAGGTAATCCCGCGCCTTGCCCCACAGCTCGTTGCGTAGGCTGATCCGCCCCAGCGCCAGCAGCAGCACCGGGTTCTGCGGATGATCCTTGAGCCAGCCTTCGGCGTGTGCGAGCTGGCGCGCCGGATCGCGACCCTGCACCCTTCCATAGCGTTCGACCAGGCGATCATCGAACTGGCGTTTGATCGCGGTGTAGAGCACCTCTTCGGCCTTCACCTGGGCGCCGAGACGAGCGAGCCCATCCGCATACGCACGCACCGCCAATGGCTCGCTGCGCAGCGCGCTGGGCACAGTCTGCCAGCGCTGGTTCAGCGCTTCGAGGCTGGTCTCGGCAGGCAGGTCGGAGGGCTGACCGGCCTGTTCCACCGCGGCAGTCCAGGCCAGCACTTCCAACTCGTTCAGGCGTGCCGGTGGCAGCACGCGGTGCTTGCGCAGCTCCGGCAGCAACCGGCACAGCGCCGACCAGTCCTCCAGCTGCACGTAGAGTTGCTGGAGCAAGGTAAGAACGTAAGGGTGACGCGGATGGTCGTTTTGCAGTTCACCAAGCGATGCGCGCGCCTCGACATACTGGCCGCGGGCGATCTGCAGCTGCGCCTGCGTCAGGCCGATCGCCAGCGCCGCCTCGGGCTCGCGCTCGCGCGCCTTCTGCAGCAGCTCGTCGCTCTGCGCATATTCACCCAGCTCATTGGCTGCGCGCGCAGCACCCAGGTAATGCACCAGCGGCTGCTGATCCTTTTCTGCCGCCAACTGCAGATGCCCCAGCGCCGGCGCCCACTGCCCCTCGGCAAGCTCGCGCAACCCACGGCGAGAAGCCTTCTCCACCCGCCGAGCGCGGTGCCGGCGCGACCAGGGGTTGACCAGCGCCCCGGAGACCTGCAGCAGCCCGAGCAACCAGTGCACCACCATGGCCACCAGCCAGAGGCAGGCGACCAGGGCGAGGAATACCCAAAAGCTGGATTCGTAACGGAACTGGTCGTAGGTGATCAGCACGTAGCCGGCACTCTGGCTGATTGCCCAGCCGAGAAAGCCCGCGATCGCCAGCAGAAGGATGAATACAAGAGCCAGACGTTTCATGTGCGCTGAGCCTCCTGCGCCTCATTCTCGGCCTCGGGCTCAGCCGGCGAATCTGAGGATTCAGACGATTCCGGCGCTTGCGCCTCATCGCCGCGCTCACGCTTCTGCACATAGCCCTGCAGCGCCTGCAATGCTGGCGCGAGATCAGGCAGGGTCACCTCCACCTCGCGCCGCGACAGCTCGTCGAGACGTTTGCGCAGGCCACTCGCCTGGCCATTGTCTTCGCTGAAGTGATCCTTGAGCACAGAGCTGGCCTGTTCCAGCGACTGCCGGTAGACCTCGGCATTGCCATTGAGCACCGCCCACTGGGCCTGCTCGATGGCCAGCGAAAGGGCCAGTCGCACCTGCCCCAGGGTCTGTCCGGCGAGCAGCGGCTTGACGTCGCCGCTGGCATCGAACTCCACACGCACATAGCGCGTCAGCTCGTTCAGCCAGCGCTGCCAGCGGCTGTCCTGCGCGCTTTCCGACTGCGCCTCGCCATTGACGAACTCCGGCGCCAGCGCGCTGAGCTGAGCGGTTTGCCCGCGCAAGGCGCCGAGCTGCAGAAACAGCCCGGTGCGATCGAGCTCCGGCAGGCTGCGCAGGGCTTCGAGCCCTTCCAGCAGCTTCTGCCGCGTGCTGTAGGCGCCGGGATCGTCCTGTTTCTGCAGAATCAGGTCAGCTTCGTGCACCAGCATCTCGGCGCTGTTCACGTCCTGCATGGCCGAGAGCTGCAGCATCGCCATGCGCAGCAGGTGTTCGGCCTCGGCCAGGCGCCACTCTTCGCGACTGGCACCGAGCACCTGCTCGACACGCCCGGAAAGGCGCTGTTGATCGCTCTGCAATGTCGCCAGCAAGCGCCGCCGTTCCTCCAGCTCGCTAGCCGAAGGCAGCTGCTCCAGCCGGCCCAGACGTGCCGCCAGCTCACGCTCACGCTCGGCCAGCTGGCGAGTCTTCTCATCGGCACTCTGCAGGGCTTCGAGCTGACGATCCTCGTCGGCGCCAAGCTGCTGCAGCTGCCAGACACCATAGCCGCCAAGCGCCACACCGCCCAGGCCGACCAGCAGCGCCAGAGCCGCAAGAGACTTCCCGCCACCGCTGGACGCCGGCCGGGATGGCTCAGGCTTGGCGGGTTTGACCGGATCGACGGCGGGGGTCGGCTCACTGGCGGGGGGTTGCAGCGGTTCTTTCTTGGAGTCTGCTTCGCTCACGTTTCCATCCTTTGCTTCAGGAGGCGGTCACCGCGGTTTCCCGCAACGCCGCCAGCAAGGCCGCGACGCTGGCGCCACGGCAATCCACAATTCGTTTGGCGCCCAGCTGCCGAGCCATCTCCGCCACCCGCGGGCTGGGTACGAACAAGGGTAGCTCAAGCATTTCGGGCCAGGTATCGGCCGCCAGCTCACGCAGCGACAGCAAACCCTGCCCACTGCTGACCACCAGGCCGTTGAGCCGTTCCGAGCGGAGCGTGGCGGCGAGTGTTCCCGCGGGGTAATCGGGCAGGTAGCGCCGGTACAGCTCGAGGATATCCGTCTGCACCCCGCGCGCGCGCAATGTCTCGGCGAGCAGCTCGCGGCCGCCCTCCCCACGCAGGATCAGCACCTTCGGATCGGGTCGTGCCAACGCCTCGCCGAGCCGCGGCAGCGCCAGCAGCGCCTCGCTGTCGTCGCCGAGCGACGGCCAGCTGGCGTCCAGTCCGTAGTCGGCGAGTATCGCGCCGGTGGCGGCACCGACGCTGAACCAGGCTGGGCCGAGCGGAGGTTGCGGCCAATAGCGATCGAGTAGCTCGATACCCAGCCGGGCCGCCGGCTTGCTGACCACGATGACCGCGCAGTAGCGATCCAGCTCGAGAACCGTCGCGCGCTGCTGGGCGGTTTCCGGCAAGGGTTCGATCGCCAGCAGCGGCAGGCTGGCACTGTGAATCCCCGCTTCAGCCAATACCGCCGCAACCGCGCCACACTCCTCGGCCGGCCGGGTCAGCAGCAGACGCCAGCTGGTCACGCGTGACCAGCCTCGCCGTAGACTGCCTGGAGAATCTGCTCCGCGCCCTGATCCAGCAGCGCTTCGGCAACCTGCACACCCAGCGCCTCGGCATCGGCGGCGGGCGCACGGCCCTCGGCGCGCAGCAGCACGGTGCCGTCCGGCTGGCCGACCAATCCGCGCAACCACAGCTGGTCGCCTTCGAGCACCGCGTAACAGGCGATCGGCACCTGGCAGCCGCCGTTCAAGCGCTTGTTCAAGGCGCGCTCGGCGACGACACGTGTCGCGGTCGGCGCGTGATTCAGGCATTCCAGCAGCGCATGCAGTTCGCTGTCGGTGGTACGGCATTCGATGCCAACCGCACCCTGACCGCCGGCCGGCAGGCTCTCGTCGACGCTGATGCTGGAGCGGATACGTTCACCGAAGCCAAGGCGGATCAGCCCGGCGGCAGCGAGGATGATGGCGTCGTACTCACCAGCATCGAGCTTGGCCAGTCGGGTGTTAACGTTGCCGCGCAGGAACTGGATCTTCAGGTCCGGCCGACGCGCCAGCAGCTGGGCCTGACGGCGCAGCGACGAGGTGCCGACCACACTGCCGGGCGGCAGCGCATCGAGGTCGTCGAAATGATTGGAGACGAAGGCGTCGCGCGGGTCTTCGCGCTCGCAGATGCAGTACAGGCCCAGCCCTTCGGGAAACTCCATCGGCACGTCCTTCATGGAGTGCACGGCGATGTCCGCTTCGTTCTCCATCAGCGCAGTTTCCAGCTCCTTGACGAACAGGCCCTTGCCGCCGATCTTCGCCAGCGGCGCGTCAAGCAGCTTGTCGCCGCGGCTGACCATCGGCACCAGGCTGACCTTCAGCCCTGGGTGCGACGCCTCCAGGCGCGCCTTGACGTATTCAGCCTGCCACAGGGCCAGGGCGCTCTTGCGGGTAGCGATGCGAATTTCGCGAGACATGGGCAATTCCAGAACAGTGAATTGCCGGCGATGATAACAGGCCGGACAACCAGCCTGGGTTGGCCGGAATCAAGTAAAAGGTGGTATCACGCCACCGCGCCGGCGCCCGCCAGCTGCACGAGCTGACGGCCTCCAACGCAGCGAACCGTACTGGTTCAGAGGTTCTGCATCAGCTTGCGCACACCGGCCACATGGCGACGGCTCACAGTCAGCGCCTCACCCTCGAGCCCCTTGAGGAACAGCTGGAAATGCCCGAGCGGCGTGCGCTGCAGGCGCTCGATACGATCACGGAACACCAGCGCGTTGCGGTGGATACGCACGAAGCGCTCGCCGAACTCGTCTTCCAGAGACTTCAACGGCTCGTCCAGCAGCACCTCGCCACCGATATGGCGCAGGGTGACGTACTTGTGGTCGGCGATGAAGTAGATCACGTGGTCCAGCGGAATCAGCTCGATGCCCTTTCGGGTACGCGCGCTGATGTGGGTGCGAGGCCCGGCACCGGAAACCGCTGCCGGCCGGGTCAACGCAGCGAGCTGCACTCGGTTCGGCCGTTCCGCCTTCTTCAAGGCCTCGGTGAGGTGTTCCGGGCGCACCGGCTTGACCAGATAGCCAACCGCGCTGACCTGGAAAGCCTCCAGAGCAAATTCATCATGGGCAGTACAAAAGATCACGGCAGGCGGCGCATCCGTCTCGCAAAGCCTGGCTGCAACCTGCAGGCCATCTAGCCCCGGCATGCGGATATCCAGCAGCACGACATCAGGGCGCAGTTCCTCGATCAGCGTCAGTGCTTCTTCGCCATTGCTGGCAGCGGGCTCGAGGACACGATAGCCGTCGAGGTCACCTACCAGTCGGCTGAGGCGCTCGCGGGCTAGAGGTTCGTCATCGACAATCAGGACATTCATATAGATCTGGCTTCCTGCGTTTGTCTCGCACATGGATAGCGTAGACATGTGTAATGGCGGCCTTCACGGCGCTCCACGCTGAGACTCGCTAGCGGACCGAAAAGTGCCGCTAATCGTGCGTCGATGTTCTGCAGACCCTGCCGTGTCCCGCGGGAAGCCTGCGCTTGAGCGGTTTCGTCGAAGGGGTTGCTGACCACCAACTGAAACACGCCATCGACATAATCGGCGGTTACGCTCACCACACCTCCCTCGATACGGGGCTGGATGCCATACACCAGCGCATTCTCCAGCAACGGTTGCAGCGTCAGCTGTGGAATCGGCAGATCGTCCGGTACGCCGGCGACCTGCCAGTCCATCTGTAGACGGTCGCCCAGGCGATATTGTTCGATCGACAGGTAGCGCCGCGACAACTCCAGCTCCTCGCTCCAGGCCACCAACGTGCCGGGCCGCGCCAGGCTGGCACGGAACAGGTCCGACAGATCCAGCACCGCCTGCTCGGCCTTGACCGGATCGCTGGCCACCAGTGCGGCGATGCTGTTGAGGCTGTTGAACAGGAAATGCGGACGGATGCGCGCCTGCAGCGACTCGATCCGCGCCCGCAGCTCGGCCTGCTCCTGGCGGCGCCACTGACTCTGCAGATAGAAATAGCGTAGCAACAGCCCGGACATGATCAGGCTGATCAGCGCGTGACGCAGGTAGAGATTGACCTCCCCATCGCGCGAAAGCGGGCCGCCGAGCTGGTAGATATCGGCCACGGCGGTGCAGGCCAGGGTCAGCCCGACCACCAGCGCGCAGCAGGCCAGCCCGGCGAAGGCAGTGCGCAGACGCGCCAGCACGGGCCGCAGCAGACACATGGTGCCGGCCGAGAGCAGCACGATCCACTGCACGAACAACGACGTCAGCGCCAGCCGCATCCAGTCAAAGCCAGGCTGCATCGGCTCGGCCAGCACCAGCACGAACACCAGCAACTCGGCGAGCAGGACCAGGCCAAGCAAGGCATCGGGCTGGCACAGCTCGGGGACGAAGAAGTCATCGGATACGGCAGTGGATTTCACGCGCTTCAGCCTGTGGTTTACCTGCCCGGCAGTTTCCTTGCACACCCGCTCAACGGCAAGCCAGGTGCCGGTCAGCCAAGTGGAATAATCCGGAATTGCCAGCCAGCTCACCCTTCGCCGCCGTAGCGGCGACGTCCCCGACAGCGGCACCATCCCTGTTATCATCGCCGCCTTTCCTCAGCCTTCGGATTTCAGCGAGCGCATACATGAGCACCGACAAGACCAACCAGTCCTGGGGCGGCCGTTTCAGCGAGCCCGTCGACGCCTTCGTCGCCCGATTCACCGCCTCCGTCGAGTTCGACAAGCGCCTCTACCGCCACGACATCATGGGTTCGATCGCCCATGCGACGATGCTGGAAAAAGCCGGCGTGCTGAACGCCGATGAGCGTGACCAGATCATCGCCAATCTGAAAGACATCCAGGGCGAAATCGAAGCCGGCACCTTCGACTGGCGCGTCGACCTGGAAGACGTGCACATGAACATCGAAGCACGCCTGACCGACCGCATCGGAGTGACCGGCAAGAAGCTGCACACCGGCCGCTCGCGCAACGACCAGGTCGCCACCGACATCCGCCTGTGGCTGCGTGACGAAATCGACCTGATCCTCGGCGAAATCACCCGTCTTCAAGAAGGCCTGCTGGGTCTGGCGGAAGCCGAAGCGGACACCATCATGCCCGGCTTCACCCACCTGCAGACCGCGCAGCCGGTGACCTTCGGCCACCATCTGCTGGCCTGGTTCGAGATGCTTAGCCGCGACTACGAGCGCCTGGTCGACTGCCGCAAGCGCACCAACCGCATGCCGCTGGGTTCGGCCGCACTGGCCGGCACCACCTATCCGATCCAGCGGGAGATCACCTGCGAACTGCTGGGTTTCGAAGCGATCTCCGGCAACTCGCTGGATGGCGTGTCCGATCGCGATTTCGCCATCGAATTCTGTGCCGCCGCCTCGGTGGCGATGATGCACCTGTCGCGCTTCTCCGAAGAGCTGGTGCTCTGGACCAGCGCTCAGTTCCAGTTCATCGACCTGCCGGATCGCTTCTGCACCGGCTCCTCGATCATGCCGCAGAAGAAGAACCCGGACGTACCCGAGCTGGTGCGCGGCAAGACCGGCCGCGTATTTGGCGCGCTGGCAGGCCTTCTGGTGCTGATGAAGGGCCAGCCGCTGGCCTACAACAAGGACAACCAGGAAGACAAGGAGCCGCTGTTCGACGCCGCCGACACCCTGCGCGACAGCCTGCGAGCTTTCGCCGACATGGTCCCGGCGATCAAACCCAGGCGCGAAATCATGCGCGAAGCGGCGCTGCGCGGCTTCTCCACCGCGACGGACCTGGCCGATTACCTGGTGCGCAAGGGCCTGCCGTTCCGCGACTGCCACGAGATCGTCGGCCACGCAGTGAAGTACGGAGTGCAGACCGGCAAGGACCTGGCCGAGATGAGCCTCGACGAGCTGCGCCAATTCAGCGACCAGATCACTGACGACGTGTTCGCCGTGCTGACCCTGGAAGGTTCGGTCAACGCCCGCGACCATATCGGCGGCACCGCGCCGAACCAGGTGCGCGCCGCGGTGGCTCGTGGCAAGAATCTGCTGGCGACCAGATGATCACGTCTGGCCGCCGTATTTCGGTGGTCGGCTGTTCAGGTGCCGGCAAGACCATGCTGTCGCGCCGTCTGGCGCAGCAGCTCGGTTATCGCCATATCGAGCTGGATGCCCTGTTCCATCAACCGGGCTGGCAGCCGTTGCCCACCGAGCAGTTTCAGCAGGCGACCCGTGATGCGCTGCAGGGCGACGGCTGGGTCGCAGAAGGCAATTATTCGGCGGTGCGCCCGTTGGTGCGAGAGCGCTCGGACATGGTGATCTGGCTGGATCTGCCACGCCACAAGGTAATGCGCCAGGTCATCTGGCGCACCCTCCGACGCCTGGCCTGCCGTGAGGAGTTGTGGAATGGCAACCGCGAGCGCTGGAGCAATTTATTCAAATTGAACCCACGCCAATCCATCCTGGCCTGGTCGTGGACCCGCCACCCGGTTTACCGGCAGCGCTACGCCGAGGAAATGCGTAACGCACCGCCATCCTGCCAATACCTACGACTGGACTCACGGCATGCCATCAACGCCTTTCTGGCAAACCTGTCGTCCCGTTAAACCTTATTGAGGGCCAGCCTGTAATGTTTCTGCACATTCGCCCCGCGGTTCGCGAAGACGCCGCGCTGATCCTGCGCTTTATCACCGACCTGGCCATCTACGAAAAAGCCGAGCACGAGGTCAAGACCGACGTCGCCGGCATCGAGAACAGCCTGTTCGCTAACGGCAGCACCGCCCACGGGTTGATCTGCGAGCTGGACGGCGAGCCGATCGGCTATGCGGTGTATTTCTTCAACTACTCGACTTGGCTGGGCAGGCACGGCCTATATCTGGAAGACCTCTACGTCACCCCGCAGCAGCGCGGCGTCGGCGCCGGCAAGGCTCTGCTGCGTCATCTGGCCAAACTGGCGGTGGCACGCGGCTGCGGGCGCTTCGAGTGGTCGGTGCTGGACTGGAATCAGCCAGCCATCGACTTCTACGAATCCATCGGCGCCCGGCCGCAGAGCGAGTGGATCGGCTACCGCCTTGCCGGCGACGCACTGTCAGAGTTCGCGGCCGGTTGAGCAATCGTTCCAGCTCGCCTGCGCCACCCGCCGCGATGCCGCCGCGAAAAGCGCGCCTGCCCTTTGCCAATGCCTGGTTCTTCCCGGCTGCCGCGCTCTACGCGGCACTGATTCTGCCGTATTCGGTACTGGCACTACTTGGCCTGCTTCCCGCGTTGCCCGGGCTCGCCACATCCGCCGGTCACGCCCACGAAATGCTCTTCGGCTTCGCCCTGGCGGTGATCGCCGGCTACCTGCTCGGCCCGCAGCGACTGCGCTTTACCCTGACGCTGCTCGGCTGCTGGGCGCTGGCACGACTGAGCTTCCTGCTGTGGCCGGGCTCGTGGCTGGCACTGATCTGCGCCGCCGCCTTTGCCACCGGCCTTGCCTGGAAAGTGTTGCCGCGCTTTCTCGGCGCCGCGAAGAAATGGCGTAACCAGAGCGTCGCACCCGTGGTCGCCGGGCTGAGTCTGCTCAGCGCCATCGCCAGCGGCGGCTTTGGCGCTGGCTACGACCGCCTCATGCTGGAGGAGGCGCTGCTATTGCTCGCCACCCTGATGTTCTTCATGGGCGGACGGATCATCGCGCCAGCCATCGCCGGTTACGCGCAGAGCCGGGGATGGCGACTGGATGCGCGGGTGCAGCCGCAGATCGAAGGCGCCGTGCTGATCCTGCTCGGCCTCGCTCTGCTGCTGAATCTTCTGCCCTGGCCGCTCATTCGGCACCTGACCGGCGCCGTACTGGTCGCCGCTGCCGTACTCACGACCATCCGCCTGCTGCGCTGGCAACCCTGGCGCTGCGCAAGGCCCGAGTTGCTGACGCTGCTGCTCGGCTATGCCTGGCTCGCCATTGGCCTGCTATTGCTTGGCCTGGGTACGCTGCTACCGGCGCTGCCATTGAACGCAACGCTGCACGCCTTGACCGTCGGCGCGCTGGGCAGCCTGACTTTCGCAGTCATGGCCCGCACGCGGCTGATCTACCGTTTCCGCGATCCCGCGGCGCAGCCCTGGATACAGGGCGTGGCGTTGCTGATCAGCCTGGCGGCGCTGGCTCGCGTGCTGCCCGCCCTGCTGAGTCAGCCTCACCCGGCCTGGCTGCTGCTCGCCGCCGGTTGCTGGTCGCTGGCCTTTATGGCGCTGACCTTGCTGCTCTGGCGTTGTCGCGACGCGCACGCGGACAGCCCTCGCGGCAACGCTGACCACTGAGTCATCGACCGGAACTCTCGCGCATTACGCTTGACCTACATGCAACCGCCGGCGATTCCTCCCATGTCCGCCGTCGCATTCGCCGAGGCCTGCATGACCGATCTGCGCACCCTGCTGCTGAATCAGGACACCCAGGGCGCCGAGCTCTTCGACTCGCCCAAGGAACGCCTGATCTTCTACCGCTCCGAAATCCATTTCGAATCTTCCCTGCTGGCCGAACGCACCAGCGCCTACCTGTCGTCGCAGTCGTTCCTGATGATTGCCTTCGCCTCGTCGATGGCCAACAGCAACCCTGAGTGGGGCGAGCTGTTCCGCCTGGTGGTGCCGGCGATTCTCTCGGTGCTCGGCCTGATCACATCGCTGCACGCGATGCCCGGTATCAAGTCCAATTTCGACGTCATCGAGCGCTGGCATCAGAAACAGTCCGAACTGCTGCAGCTCGAAGGCCGCGTCGGTATGCTGCCGAACAACGAATCGGCGCTGTTCGGCGAAGGCAGCAGCCCAGTCGGCGGGCCTCGCTACAAGCGCACCCTGCTGTTCTCGCTGCGCACGCCGATCATCTTCTCGCTGGTCTGGAGCGCATTCGGCCTGCTCTGCCTGGCCCTGAGCCTGATGGACTGACGCACCGCACACCGCCGCATTGCCCCACGCGGCAGCAGATGCTTAGCTGGACGCATCCGTATGGAGGAACCCCATGTCCGATTCAGACCGCCCCCGCTATCGCGTCGATGCTGATCGCCAGGCCGCCCAACGCCGGGTACGCTACGTCGAAACCAACCGCCCGGATGACGGCAGCTGCACGATATGCCAGCTGGACGAAGAAAACCCGGCACCGCTCGACGAGACCCCCGCCATGGCGCAAGAAAACCCCAGTAACGATGAAGATGAAGCCTTCGCCGAGTCGATCCTGATCCAGGCGATCGAGAACCAACTTGAAGCCGGCGAGCCCGCGGCTACCCAGGCCACGCTTAACAAGCTCACCCTGGTCGGCTACGAGCGGGACGAATGCCTGCAGATGATGGCGCTGGTCCTGGCCCATGAGATCCGCACGATGCTCAGCGAGGACCGCCCTTTCGACGGTGCCGCCTACGAGGCCATGCTGCGCAAGCTGCCGGAACTGCCGGAAGCATCCGAATAGGATCTGGATCAAGGCAGGGCCACCGACAGCATCTACACTCAGCAAACAGGGCATGAGCCCACCATCCGAGGAGCGAGCATGTCGTACACCCCTGAGCTGGTTGCTGAACTGGACGTACTCCGACAGTTCAATCTGGAAAATCTGCAGGAAGGGCTGAAGGTGCATCACGAAGCCAGCCCCGCCACCATCGCCGCTTTTGGCCGCCTCCACGCCAAGGGCCTGATCACCCAGGCCGACGGCGGTTACCTCACCAGCCTTGGCCGCGACGCGGCCGAACAGGCGCAAACGCTGCATACCATCCTCTCGGAAACCGTCACGGCCTGACATCGCCATGCCGTTCCGCTTCACCAGTCCAGGGCACGGATGACGCCGGCCCTGGCCGTTGGTCGCTCACTGCAGGCAAACTTGCGCCGCGCCTCAAGCCGCACGCCGATTGGCCGATGAACAGGGGTTAGCCTCGCCTGCACGAACCACAATGACCCGCACCCAGCACATCCACCCGATTCTCGAAGAAGGCATCGACCGCAAGGTGCTGACCACGCTGCGCGCGCGCTTTCTCGCGGTCAACTCGGCACGCCTGGAGCGGGCCCTGCAGGCCATGTCGACGCGCCAGCAGCAGGTGCTGAAGCTGCTGCCGCTGCTGTTTCACGTCAACCATCCGATTCTCCCCGGCTATGTCTCGGCGACTACCCCTGCCGGACTCGCGCACTTCGTGCCGGACGCCGAACAGCTCGCCGAAGCACAGCGCCTGAGCCGCTCGTTCGCCTACAAGCCGGCCCGCGGAAAACTGCCGCAGCCGATACTCGGCCTGTTCCTCATGGGCAGCCTCGGCACCGTGGCGCAGGACGAGCACAGCGATCTGGACGTGTGGGTCTGCCACGACCCCGCCCTGGACGCCGACCAGATCGAGGAACTGCGCCGCAAGTGCGAACTGCTGCAAGCCTGGGCAGCGAGCCAGGGCAGCGAAGCGCACTTCTTTCTGGTCGATCCGCAGCGCTTCAATCAGGGTCAGCGCGAAGCCAGGTTGACCTCCGATGACTGCGGCACCACCCAGCACTACCTGCTGCTCGACGAGTTCTACCGCACGGCACTCTGGCTCGGCGGGCGAATCCCGCTCTGGTGGCTGGTGCCGGACTACGAGGAGCACCGCTACGACGAATATGTGGCGACGCTGCTGGCCAAGCGTTTCGTGCGCGCAGACGAAGTGCTCGACCTCGGCCACCTGGGCCAGGTGCCGCCCGGCGAGTTCGTCGGCGCCGGACTCTGGCAGCTCTACAAGGCCATAGCCTCGCCCTACAAATCGCTGTTCAAGCTGCTGCTGGTGGAGGTGTATGCCAGCCAGTATCCGCAGCTGCGCTGCCTGGCGCTGGACTTCAAACAGGCCATCTATCAAGGGCGGATCGAACTGAACGAGCTCGACCCGTATATCGCCGCCTACCTTGCCATCGAGCGTTACCTCGGCGCGCGCGGCGACCACGAACGCCTGGAGCTGGCGCGGCGCTGCCTGTACCTGAAGATCAATCGACCGCTGAGCCGGCCGCCGGTCAACCGCAACAAGAGCTGGCAGCGCAGCCTGCTCGAGCGGCTGACCCACGACTGGCATTGGGACGAGCGGCAGTTCGCACTGCTCGACAACCGTGGCCACTGGAAAGTGCGGCAGGTCAGCCAGGAACGTCGCGTGCTAGTCAACGAACTGACCTACGGCTATCGCTTTCTCAGCGACTTCACCCGACGCCTTCAGGCCACCAGCCCGCTCACCAGTCGCGACCTCGGCGTGCTGGGTCGTCGCCTGTACGCAGCGATCGAACGCAAGGCCGGCAAGGTCGAGGTGGTCAATCTTGGTATCTCGCCGGATATGGCTGAACACAGCCTGACCCTGGTGCACGATTACGACGCTGCGGGCGACGTGCGCTGGTCGCTCTATCAGGGCCAGCTCACCGCGCCGGAACTGAGCAATTTCGCCCCATTGAAGCGCTCTCGCGAGCTGGTCGCGCTGCTGGCCTGGTGTCACCGCAACGGCGTGGTGGATGTCAGCACCCACCTGTCCCTGTTCCCTGGCGACAGCGGCCTGAGCGAAGCGGAACTGTTCGCCCTGTTCAGCGACCTGCGCCGTGCGCTGCCGATGCCGCTAGGCCCGGTGGACGAAGAAGCGCTACTGGCCGCGAGCAAACCCAGCCGGGTTCTGCTGCTGATCAACATCGGCCTGGACCCCACCCAGCAAGCCCCGACAGCATCTGCCATCGGCGAGCAGTCGATGCTGAACGCGGCGCCGGAAAGCCTGGTGCTGAGCGTGGATCAGGTCACGCTCAACAGCTGGAACGAGATGCTGGTGACCCGCTACGAAGGGCCGAAGGCGCTGCCGCTGTGCCTGCGCGATTATCTGGATAGCCTCGAGCGGGTCGTGCAGGCACCGCAACTGCAGGTCTTCTGCTTCGCCCGCAATCGCGGACAGGCCATCGCGCGGCGAGTCGAGCAGATATTCGAGGATGCCCGCCAGAGCCTTGCCAGCGTCGCTCATGGACGCTACCTGCTTCAGGTTCGCCAGCATTTCCACATGCTGCAGCGCGAGGCGAACGCGCTGAGTCTCACCCACCTGAGCGATCGCGCCGCACTGCTCGAACACCTTGGCGAGGCTCACCACGCCTACAGCCCGCTCCGGCTCGATCGTGCGGCGCTGGACGGTGACGATCTGGCGCTGATTCTTGCGCAAGGCCGCCCGGGATGCCTGCAGGTGTTCTACCGCACGGCCGGAGAAATCGCCGAACTCAGCGTACTCGATGAATGCAACGCCCTCTGGCGCCAGCAGCTGCCCTATCGCGACGAGCGCACCCTGCTGCGCCCGCTGATGCGCTTTCTCGAGTCGATGCTGTATCGACGTAACGCGCAGCAGCCCGGCCAAAGCCAGGAGCTGGTCGACCCGGCGATCCTCTTCTACCGCATTCAACCCGGACAAGACGCGCGACCGGCACAACTGGAACGAAGACCGGCGCCCCAGGGCGAGGTCAACGATCCGTTCTACGACGTGCAGGCGATCGTCGAAGCGGGCGAAAACGGTCGCTCGCAGGTCACCCTGTACTGTAACCATCAGGAGTTTTCCGGCCTGGAATACGGTGCAGAGCTGTTCGCCGCCGTGACACGCACGATCATTTCCCGGCGCCGCAACGGTGAACGCTACCCCTGCTACATCACCGACCTCGACCTCACCGGCCTGCACGGCAGCGGACGCAGCCAGACTGTGCAGTACCTGCGCTACAAGGCGCGCCTGGAGGCGGCGCTGAACGCGGCAATGGAGTCATAAGAGGGCGCTGACGGGGCTTCAGTCAGCGTCTCGACGAGGTTCCGGCCTGACGAACCAGCTGCATTGCGCAGCGGCTATCCAACGCTTTTCGCGCCAACAAAGGCAGAGCTGCGGAAAGCTGCTACCAGCCCGATCGCAGCGGCGGCCAGGCTGATCATCTCGCAAGCGTCGCCCGTCAGAACGGATCGCCTGCCGCTTCGGGCTGGTATTCGATCGCGAGCAGGGTGAGCTTGATCATCTTGCCGGATGGAGTCGGCCAGTCGATGTGCTGGCCGACACTCATGCCCAGCAGCGCCGTACCGACCGGTGCGAGGACGGACACGGTGCCTTCCTTGCCGGCGTCGTGGGGATAGACCAGCGTCAGGTGGTAATCCTTGCCCGTGCCTTCGTCGCGGCAGTGCACGCGCGAATTCATGGTCACGACGCCCGCAGGCATCTCGCTGCGTTCCACGATCTGCGCCCGCGACAGTTCCTGCTCGAGCGCTTCGGCGGCCGGACCGTAGTCGTCCAGACTGTCGAGCAGCCGCTCAAGGCGCTGCAGATCGAGTTGGGTAAGGATGATCGGCGGTGCACTGGTCATGGGTTCTGGCAAGCTCCTGCGAAAAAATAAAACACGAAAAAAGCAAAACCCCGCCCGAAGGCGGGGTTTTGTTGACCTGCGAAGACACTATCACAGCAGCCCGAATAAGCAAGGGCCCCACCGGCAGCGCCCGGCTCGCGGGGGCTGCACGCAGATTGCGTCAGATATCCTCGAATTCCAGCGCTTCGCCGCCCTGCTCCAGCGTCACCCGCGAGAGCAGCTCTCCGAGGCGCTCGCCGCTTGCATCGCACAGCCACAGCTGGCTGCCCTCGTCGTAGTCGAAATGAAAGCCGCCGGAGCGCGCCGCGACCCACAGCTGGCGCAACGCGGGCTGGCGGCTGAGGATCAGCTGACTGCCGTTATCGAAGCGCACTGTCAGCACACCACCGGAGTTCTCCAGGTCGACGTCCAGACTGGTGTCATCGAATACGTCCTCGACGCTCTCCTGCACAGCATCGACCAGATCGTGATAACGGGCTTCGCTCAGGCTCATGCAACACTTCCTCGAATTGTTCTGCACGCGACGCGGGCCGCATGCGATGGCAGCGAGCTTAGCAGGGCGCAGCCGGATCAAGCGAGCCGCCCGCCAGCACGGCCGCCGTGTGACGTGCTGCTCGCATAGGCAATCCGCCGGGTGCTGGGTATACTCAGGCGATTAGATTTTTCAAGGATTCCAGTCCCCATGAAGCGCCTTCTGCTTCCCTTCATCGCACTCGCCGTCTTCGCCGCCGCGCTCAGCGGTTGTGGCCAGAAAGGTCCGCTGTACCTGCCGGATGACGAGAAAACCGTCAAAGAACGTTCCAAAGACCGTTTCGAACTCTAAAGGAGGCTGTTCATGGAGGCCTTCTCGTACCGCGACGGTCAACTCTTCGCGGAAGGCGTGGCACTGCCCGCACTTGCGCAACGCTTCGGCACCCCGACCTACGTCTATTCCCGCGCGCACATCGAAGCCCAGTACCGGGCCTATGCCGATGCGCTGGATGGCATGCCGCATCTGGTCTGCTTCGCCGTCAAAGCCAATTCGAACCTGGGCGTGCTGAACGTCCTGGCACGTCTCGGTGCCGGCTTCGACATCGTCTCGCGCGGTGAGCTGGAGCGCGTACTGGCCGCCGGCGGACAGCCGGAGCGTATCGTCTTCTCTGGCGTCGGCAAGACCCGTGACGACATGCGCCGGGCGCTGGAAGTCGGCGTGCACTGCTTCAACGTGGAATCCACCGATGAGCTGGAGCGCCTGCAGCAGGTCGCCGCCGAGCTCGGCAAAAAGGCGCCGGTGTCGCTACGGGTCAATCCGGACGTCGATGCCGGCACCCACCCGTACATTTCCACAGGTCTCAAAGAGAACAAGTTCGGCATCGATATCGACAATGCCGAGGCGGTCTACGCCCGTGCCGCCGAGCTGCCGAACCTGGAAGTGGTCGGTGTCGACTGCCATATCGGTTCGCAGCTGACCAGCCTGCCGCCTTTCCTCGATGCGCTCGACCGCCTGCTCGCACTGACCGAGCGCCTCGCCGCACGCGGCATCCAGATTCGTCACCTTGACCTCGGTGGCGGCCTCGGTGTGCGTTACCGCGACGAGCAGCCACCGCTGGCCGGCGACTACATCCAGGCCGTGCGCCAGCGCATCGAAGGCCGCGGGCTGGCGCTGGTGTTCGAGCCGGGCCGCTCCATCGTCGCCAACGCCGGCGTGCTGCTGACCCGCGTGGAATACCTCAAGCACACCGCGCACAAGGATTTCGCCATCGTCGATGCGGCGATGAACGACCTGATCCGCCCGGCGCTGTACCAGGCCTGGATGAACGTGGTCGCGGTGCAGCCGCACGAAGGCGATACGCGTCGCTACGACATCGTCGGACCGATCTGCGAGACCGGCGACTTCCTCGCCAAGGATCGTGAGCTGGCGCTGGTCGAGGGCGACCTGCTGGCGGTGTGTTCGGCCGGTGCCTACGGCTTCGTCATGAGCTCCAACTACAACACCCGCGGCCGCGCCGCCGAGGTGCTGGTGGACGGTGACCAGGCCTTCGAAGTGCGCCGTCGCGAGAGCGTTCAGGAGCTATACGCCGGCGAAAGCCTGCTGCCCACTTGAGGCCAAGATCATGCTTCTGCGCTTTACCAAGATGCACGGTCTGGGCAACGACTTCATGGTCATCGACCTGGTCAGCCAGCACGCGCACATTCAGCCCAAGCACGCCAAGCAGTGGGGCGATCGCCACACCGGAGTCGGTTTCGATCAGCTGCTGATCGTCGAGCCGCCGCAGAACCCGGACGTGGATTTCCGCTACCGCATCTTCAATTCCGACGGTTCGGAAGTGGAGCAGTGCGGCAACGGCGCGCGCTGCTTCGCCCGCTTCGTGATCGACAAGCGCCTGACCGTGAAACGCAAGATCAAGGTCGAAACCAAGGGCGGCATCATCGAGCTGGATATCCGTCCCGATGGGCAGATCCGCGTCGACATGGGTCCGCCGCGACTGGTGCCGTCCGAGATTCCGTTCCAGGCCGACCAGGAAGCCCTGAGCTATCCGCTCGAAGTCGATGGCCAGCGCGTCGAGTTGGCCGCCGTGTCCATGGGCAACCCCCATGCGGTGCTGCGCGTCGACAGCGTCGAGCAGGCACCTGTGCATGAACTCGGACCGAAGATCGAACATCACCCGCGCTTTGCGCAGCGGGTCAATGTCGGCTTCCTGCAGGTCGTCGATCGCCGCCATGCACGGCTGCGCGTGTGGGAACGCGGCGCCGGGGAAACCCAGGCCTGCGGTACCGGCGCCTGCGCGGCTGCGGTCGCGGCAATACGCCAGGGCTGGATGGATTCGCCGGTGCAGATTGAGCTGCCGGGTGGCCGCCTGTCCATCGAATGGGCAGGTCCCGGGCAGCCGGTTATGATGACCGGCCCCGCCGTTCGTGTATTTGAAGGACAGGTTCGCCTATGACCGACCAGACTCAGGGCAGCACCCCGCTACCCGACGCCGAAGCAGTCGCCGCCTACCTGCGCGCCCACCCGGAATTCTTCGTCGACCACGACGAGCTGATCCCTGAGCTGCGCATTCCCCATCAGCCGGGCACCGCGGTGTCGCTGGTGGAGCGTCAGGTCAAGCTGCTGCGTGAGCGCAACATCGAGATGCGCCATCGCCTGTCGCAACTGATGGACGTGGCGCGCGACAACGACCGTCTGTTCGACAAGACCCGCCGCCTGGTGCTCGACCTGCTCGACGCCAGCAGCCTGGAAGAAGTGGTCAGCGCGGTGGAAGACAGCCTGCGCCACGAATTCCAGGTGCCCTACGTCAGCCTGATCCTCTTCAGCGACGCGACACTGCCGGTGGGCCGCTGCGTCAGCACTGGCGAGGCGCAGCAGAGCATCGGTGGGCTGCTCGACGGCGGCAAGACCATCTGCGGCGTACTCCGTCCGCACGAGCTGAGCTTTCTGTTTGGCGCCGAAGACAGCGGCAGCGTGGGCTCCGCAGCGGTAGTCAGCCTGAACAATCAGCTCGGCGTGCTGGCGATCGGCAGCCCGGATCCACAGCACTACAAGAGCTCGCTGGGCACGCTGTTCCTCGGTTATATCGCCGAAGTGCTGACCCGCGTGCTGCCGCGCTTCGGTACGCCGCTGCGCTCGGTACGCTGAGCGCAATTGCCGACCAACGCCACGCACCACACGCGCCCGCTCGCGGCCTGAGGCTGGAGCCTGCTCATGCAGAACGAACTCGACGCCTACTTCGAACACCTGCGCAGCGCCCGGCAGCTGTCGGGCCACTCGCTGGACGGCTACCGCCGCGACCTGAACAAGCTGCTGACTTACTGCGAGCGCGAAAACATCGCCGAGTGGAGTGCACTGCAAGGCCGACACCTGCGCCAACTGGTCGGCGCGCTGCATCGCCAGGGCCAGTCCAGTCGCAGCGTGGCGCGCCTGCTCTCATCGGTGCGCGGCCTCTACCGCTACCTGAATCAGGAAGGCCTCTGTCAGCACGATCCGGCTACCGGCCTGTCCGCGCCGAAAGGTGAACGACGTCTTCCGAAGCTGCTGGATACCGATCGCGCCATGCAGCTGCTCGATGGTGGCGTCGAGGACGATTTCATCGGCCTGCGCGATCAGGCGATGCTCGAGCTGTTCTATTCATCCGGCCTTCGGCTTTCGGAACTGGTCGGCCTGAACCTCGACCAGCTCGACCTGCCCGCGGGCATGGTGCGAGTGCTCGGCAAGGGCAACAAGGTGCGCGAGCTGCCGGTAGGGCGCAAGGCGCGCGAGGCGTTGCAGGCCTGGTTGCCTGTACGTGCGCTGGCCAACCCGGCCGATGGCGCGGTATTCATCGGCCAGCAGGGTCGCCGTCTCGGCGCGCGGGCCGTGCAAGTGCGAGTGCGCCAGGCCGGCGTGCGCGAGCTCGGCCAGCACCTGCATCCACACATGTTGCGCCACAGCTTCGCCAGCCATCTGCTGGAGTCGTCGCAGGACCTGCGCTCGGTGCAGGAGCTGCTCGGCCATGCCGACATCGGCACCACGCAGATCTACACCCATCTGGACTTTCAGCACCTTGCCAAGGTCTACGATCAGGCGCATCCGCGCGCCAAGCGCAAGCAGGATACCGACACATGAGCATTCGCCTGATCACCTTCGACCTGGACGATACCTTCTGGGAAACCACTCCGGCCATCCAGAGCGCCGAGACTGCCCTGCGCGACTGGCTCGGCGTGCATGCACCGCGCCTGGGCGAATTTCCCGTCGAAGCCCTCGGCGCGATCCGCCGCATGCTGGTGGAGCAGGACTCGGCGCTGCGCCACCGTATCAGCGAGCTGCGCCGGCGCATCCTGCAGCACGCGCTGCACGATGCCGGCTATCCCGCCGACGAAGCGGGAGAACTGGCCGAACGGGCCTTCCAGGTATTTCTCGACGCGCGCCATGAGGTGCAGATTTTCCCGGACGTGCAACCGACCCTGGAATTTCTCGCCAATCACTACACCCTCGGCGTGATCACCAACGGCAATGCCGACGTGCGCCGCCTGGGCTTGGCCGACTATTTCCAGTTCACTCTGTGCGCCGAGGAGCTGGGCGTCGGCAAGCCCGACCCGCATCCGTTCCAGCAAGCCCTGCGCCTGGGCGCTGCGCGCCCGGAACAGGCCGTGCACGTCGGCGACCACGCGCTGGATGACATCGCCGGCGCGCAACAGGCGGGCATGCGAGCGATCTGGTTCAACCCCAAGCGCGCCGCCTGGCCGCACGATTACCATCCCGATGCGCAAATCCAGAGCCTGGCCGAATTGCCCAAGCTGCTGCTCGGCTGGCGCGGCGACTGAGCGAGAAGCCAGACGCCAGATGCGCAAAAGCCCGCCTTGGAGGCGGGCTTTTGCGCAATTCTTTTTGGTGCTCAGATAGGGCGACTACCGTACTTGCTATCCGGCTTCTTCGGCGGGTCGGCGACCACATTGGGCTCGACTTCCTGCACTTGGCCGCCACGCGCGAGAAATTCTTCCATGGCCCGCGCCAGTGCATCGCGCTCTTTCTGCTTGGCTTCCAGGCTCGGCAGTTCGTCCGGTTCCACGGCCTTCGCCTTGGCCTTCTTGGCCGGCGTAGCGCGCTCGCTGTCGGTCCCTTCGTCGTCGAGACTGTCGTCGCCATCATCGGCAGCGTTCAGCTCTTCCCCTTCCTCCTCGTCGCTAACGTCCAGATCGTCTTGTTCTAGTTCTTCGTCGCTCATGTTCAACCTCATGGCCTTGCCAAAGCGGAGTAAGTTATAGCCCAGCGATGCGGAAAGACCGACACCGCCAAAAAAAATTCAACTTGCCGTCCCGTGCAGCGTTGCCACAATCTGCCGCGCGCCACCCTGGTCGCGGTGCTCTCCGAGATAGATGCCCTGCCAGGTACCGAGTGCCAGACCCCCATCGCTGACCGGCAGGCTCAACTGGCAGCCGAGCAGGCTGGCCTTGAAATGCGCCGGCAGATCGTCCGGCCCTTCGTAGTCGTGCTCGTAGCCTCCCTCACCCTGCGGCACCAGGCGATTGAAGAAGCGCTCGAAATCTCGCCGAACCGCTGCATCGGCATTCTCGTTGATCGTCAGCGAGGCCGAGGTATGCCGCAGCCACAGGTGTAACAGACCGACCCGGCATTGCCGCAGTTCCGGCAGTGCGTCGAGCAGCTCATCGGTGACGAGATGAAAGCCGCGTGCCCGCGCGCGCAAGGTGATCAGGGTCTGTTGCCACATGTTCGAAGACTCATGTTCAACGGCTGGTCGCGCGCATTCTAGCGTGGCGCCAAAAAAAACAAAGGGCGCCAAAAGGCGCCCTTGTCATGAACCAGCGAATCGTTACTGGCGAGTGAACTCCGGATAGGCTTCCAGACCGCACTCGACGACGTCCACGCCCTCGTATTCCTCTTCCTCGCTGACACGCAGGCCCATCACCGCCTTGATGATGCCCCAGACGATCAGGCTGGCGATGAACACCCAGAGGAAGATCGACACCAGACCCAGCAGCTGGGCACCGAAGGTGGCATCGGCGTTGGTCAGCGGCACGGCCAGCAGGCCCCACATGCCGGCAACACCGTGCACGGAGATGGCACCGACCGGGTCATCGAGCTTGAGCTTGTCCAGGCCAAGGATGCTGAACACCACCAGCACACCACCCACGCCGCCGATCAGGGTCGCCTGCAGAGCGCTCGGGGTCAGCGGTTCGGCAGTGATCGCCACCAGGCCGGCCAGCGCGCCGTTGAGCACCATGGTCAGGTCGGACTTGCCGAACAGCAGACGCGCGGTGATCAGCGCGGCGATCAGGCCGCCTGCAGCGCCCATGTTGG
Source organism: Stutzerimonas kunmingensis (assembly GCF_002929225.1). Lineage (GTDB taxonomy): Bacteria > Pseudomonadota > Gammaproteobacteria > Pseudomonadales > Pseudomonadaceae > Stutzerimonas. Next base: position 452,702 of record NZ_PISM01000018.1, read on the forward strand.
TGTTGACGAAGACCTGAGCGACGGCATTGGCGTCTTCGATGGTGCTCATCTTCAGCTGCGAGCCACCGTTGAAGCCGAACCAGCCCATCCACAGGATGAAGGCACCGAGGGTCGCCAGCGGCATGTTGGCACCGGGGATGGCGTTGATCTGACCGTTCGCACCGTACTTGCCCTTACGCGGACCGAGCAGCAGCACACCCGCCAGAGCAGCCGCCGCACCGGCCATGTGTACGATGCCCGAGCCGGCGAAGTCGAGGAAACCCGCCGCATCGAGGAAACCACCGCCCCACTTCCAGAAGCCCTGAACCGGGTAGATGAAGCCGGTCATCACCACGGCGAAGGCGATGAACGCCCACAGCTTCATGCGTTCGGCCACCGCACCGGAAACCACCGACATGCAGGTCGCGGCGAACACGATCTGGAAGAAGAAGTCGGCACGCGCGGAGTAGTAAGGCGCGTCCTCACCACCGGCGGCGACCACGTCGACGGCGTTCTCGTCTCCGATCAGGAAGCCCAGGCTCGGCAGGATGCCGCCGTCCGGGCTTGAATACATGATGTAGTAGCCGACCAGCAGATACATGATCGACGCCAGCGCGTAGAGCACGATGTTCTTGGTGAGGATCTCGGCGGTGTTCTTCGCCCGGACCAGACCGGCTTCGAGCATGGCGAAACCTGCCGCCATCCACATCACCAGCGCTCCGCAGATCACGAAGTAGAAGGTATCGAGTCCGTACTGGACGGGTATCAATGCAGTGCTATCCATGTTTCACCTCTTGCTGTCGCGCTTTGTGCGCTGTTCGGTCCACAGGCCATCGCATGCCGCGTCGATGGCCGGTGCCGCTTTTCGGATTGGCCCCGGGGTTGGCTCCGGGGTGCCCTGAATGGATTACAGGTTGTAGCCACGCTCGTTATGCAGGCTGAGGTCGAGGCCGATGGTCTCCTGCTCCTCGTTCACCCGCAGGCCCATCACCAGATCGATCGCCTTGAGGATCAGGTAGGTGACGATGCCGGTGTACACCACGGTGAACAGCACGCCCTTGAACTGAATCCACAGCTGCAGGCCGATGTTCTCCACTTCGCCGAAGCCACCCAGCATAGGTGCCGCGAAGATGCCGGTGAGCAACGCACCGACGATGCCGCCGATGCCGTGCACACCGAAGGCGTCCAGCGAATCGTCGTAGCCGAGCTTGCGTTTCAGGCTGGTGGCGCAGAAGAAGCAGACCACTCCGGATACCAGGCCGATGACCAGAGCGCCCATCGGGCCGACGGTACCGGCAGCCGGTGTGATGGCGACCAGACCGGCAACCACGCCGGAGGCGATGCCCAGCGCGCTGGGTTTGCCGTGGCCGATCCACTCGGCGAACATCCAGCCCAGCGCCGCAGCGGCAGTTGCGATCTGCGTGACCAGCATGGCCATGCCGGCCGTACCGTTGGCGGCGATGGCCGAGCCCGCATTGAAGCCGAACCAGCCGACCCAGAGCATTGCGGCACCGACCAGGGTCAGGCCCAGGTTGTGCGGCGCCATCGGCGTGGTCGGATAGCCCTTGCGCTTGCCCAGCACCAGGCAGGCCACCAGGCCGGCGATACCGGCGTTGATGTGCACCACGGTGCCGCCAGCGAAATCGAGCACGCCCCAATCCCACATCAGGCCGCCGTCGCCGCCCCAGACCATGTGCGCGATCGGCGCGTAGACCAGGGTGAACCAGACGCCCATGAACACCAGCATCGCGGAGAACTTCATGCGTTCGGCGAAGGCGCCGACGATGAGCGCCGGGGTGATGATGGCGAAGGTCATCTGGAAGGTGATGAAGACGCTTTCAGGGAAGGCGCCGACCAGGCTGTCGGGCGTCAGACCGCTGAGGAAGGCACGGTCCAGGCCACCGACGAAGGAATTGAAGTTGGTGACCCCAGCTTCCATACCGGTGGTGTCGAACGCGAGGCTGTAGCCGTAGACCATCCAGAGGATGCTCATCAGGCCGGTGACCGCAAAGCACTGCATCATCACCGAGAGAATGTTCTTCGAGCGGACCATGCCGCCGTAGAACAGCGCCAGCCCAGGGATGGTCATGAACAGCACCAGCGCAGTGGCCGTCAGCATCCATGCCGTGTCGCCTGAATCCAGCGTTGCCTCCTGCGCCAGGGCCAGGCCTGGACTTATCAGAGACAAAAGGGCTCCTAGCCCTGCGAATTTTCGCAGAGTCATGGTTTTACTCCTGGGGCGTGGGGGTTCGGAGGTGCTGCTTAAATCGCGTCGGTATCGGTTTCGCCGGTACGGATGCGGATGGCCTGTTCCAGGTTGACCACGAAGATCTTGCCGTCGCCGATCTTGCCGGTGTTGGCCGCCTTGGTGATGGCCTCGATGACGCGATCGAGCTGATCGTCAGCGATGGCCACGTCGATCTTTACCTTCGGCAGGAAGTCGACGACGTATTCGGCACCGCGATACAGCTCGGTGTGGCCCTTCTGACGACCGAAGCCTTTGACTTCGGTTACGGTGATGCCCTGTACGCCAATTTCCGACAGCGACTCGCGCACGTCGTCCAGCTTGAACGGCTTGATGATGGCAGTGACTAGTTTCATGAAAACTTCTCCCGTTTTAGGTGGACTTGCCCCAGAAGTACGAACCCGGCTCAAGTCTAAGCTCAGTGTCTGGCTCTTGTAACGCTCCGGCTGTAGCCGGTCCGCAGTCCGACACCACCAACCTCTCCGACAAAGCGTCGCGAATCACCGATGCACCGCAACCCGTTGGTGCATGCGTCGCTGGGGACAAAGCAGAATCAGTGCCAGCTTTACGCAATGCCCGTTTTTACGGGGTGCGCACGGATGGAATGGATGCCCGACGGACGGTAGCGGCCAGAACACGCACAATATTGGTGCGAGCATGCACCAGCAGCTGCTCATTTTTTGTGCACGCCACCTGAGAAAGACCGGAAAAAGCCCGTGCTACACTGCGCCCCGTTCAACGACAGGTGTTTTCAATGTTGCCGCCAAAAGCTTTCCTAGATGCCATCGGCTCCCAGGCCTCGCGCCTGTTCAACGGCGAGACGCCGCTGCCGCGTGGCGAGTTCGAAGCCCAGGTCAAGGGTGTGGTCCAGGGCGCACTGAACAAGCTCGACGTGGTCAGCCGCGACGAATTCGACAGCCAGATGGTGGTGCTAGCCCGCACCCGCGCGCGCCTGGAGGCGCTCGAAGCCAAGGTTGCCGAACTGGAAGAAAAGCTCACGCCGCCCGCGTCCTGACAGACCGGGCCGGCGACACGATCAAAGGAGTGATCGGATGTCCCTGGCCATAGTTCATAGCCGCGCGCAGATTGGCGTCGAAGCGCCGTCAGTGACCGTCGAAGCACATCTGGCCAACGGCCTGCCGGCACTGACCCTGGTCGGCCTGCCGGAAACCGCGGTCAAGGAAAGCAAGGATCGCGTGCGCAGCGCCATTCTCACCTCCGGCTTCGATTTTCCCGCTCGACGCATCACCCTCAACCTCGCCCCCGCCGACCTGCCAAAGGACGGCGGCCGCTTCGACCTGTCCATTGCCCTGGGCATCCTCGCCGCCAGCGGTCAGCTGCCGGCCGAGCGGCTCGACAACCTGGAATGCCTCGGCGAACTGGCACTGTCCGGCGCCTTGCGCCCGGTCCAGGGAGTCCTGCCGGCTGCCCTCGCCGCTCGAGCGGCAGGGCGCGCGCTGCTGGTGCCACGGGCCAACGCCGAGGAAGCCAGCCTGGCCTCGGGGCTCACCGTCTATGCCGCCGAGCACTTGCTCGAGGTCGCTGCGCACTTCAACGGCATCACGCCGCTCGAACCCTATGTGGCCCAGGGCCTGCTACGACAGATTCAGCCTTACCCCGACCTGGCCGACGTGCAAGGTCAGCAGGCGGCCAAGCGCGGGCTACTGATCGCCGCGGCTGGCGCGCACAACCTGCTGTTTTCCGGCCCGCCAGGCACCGGCAAGACGCTGCTGGCCAGCCGCCTGCCCGGTCTCTTGCCGCCGCTGGACGAACAGGAGGCGCTGGAAGTGGCCGCCATCCATTCGGTGGCCAGCCACAGCCCTCTCGAGCATTGGCCGCAACGGCCCTTTCGGCAGCCCCATCACAGTGCATCCGGCCCGGCGCTGGTCGGTGGCGGCAGTCGTCCGCAGCCGGGGGAGATCACCCTGGCGCATCAGGGCGTGCTGTTTCTCGACGAGCTGCCGGAATTCGACCGCAAGGTGCTCGAGGTCTTGCGTGAGCCACTGGAGTCGGGGCGTATCGTCATCGCTCGGGCCCGCGACAAGGTGCGTTTTCCGGCGCGTTTCCAGCTGGTGGCGGCGATGAATCCCTGCCCCTGTGGCTACCTCGGTGATCCCAACGGGCGCTGCCGCTGCACGCCGGACCAGATCCAGCGCTATCGCAACAAGCTCTCCGGCCCGCTGCTCGACCGCATCGACCTGCATTTGACCGTGGCGCGCGAGGCGACGGCCCTCAACGCGCCGCTGCAGACGGGCCAGAGCAGTGCCGTGCTCGCCGCCCAGGTAGCCCAGGCGCGGCAGCTGCAACTCGCCCGTCAGGGCTGCGCCAACGCCTTTCTCGACCTCGCCGGATTGCGCAGCCATTGCCAGCTCGGCACCGAGGATCAGGCCTGGCTGGAGCGCGCCTGCGAACGCCTGGCGCTGTCGCTGCGCGCCGCGCACCGCCTGCTCAAGGTGGCGCGCACCCTCGCCGATCTGGAACAGGCCGAGCGAATCAGCCGCCAGCACCTCGCCGAAGCCCTGCAGTACCGGCCCGGCAGTCAAGGCTGAGCCTGCTCTAGCACGGGCTTCGGGTCGCATCGATCAGCGGCGGACAACGGGCATCCTTTGCGGTCTGTGTTAAGTTGGATGGCTTTCGCCACAGGCGGCCACTCCCCAGAAACAACCCGAAGGAGCGCAGCATGGAGGCAAAACAGCCCTCGTCGTCCCACCTCAACGCCCCGGTCTTCTACGGCTCGGCGGTCATAATCCTGGCGCTGGTGATCTACAGCGTCGCTTTCCAGAGCCATGCGCAAACGCTGTTTGGCGATACCCAGGCCTGGATCATCGCCAACGTCAGCTGGCTCTACATCCTCGCCGTAGCACTCATCCTGCTCATGGTGGTGCTGCTGGCGTTCAGTCGTTACGGCGACATCAAGCTCGGGCCGGATCACAGCGAACCGGATTACAGCGCCCTGACCTGGTTCGCCATGCTGTTCTCCGCCGGCATGGGCATCGGCCTGATGTTCTTCGGCGTCGCCGAGCCGGTGATGCACTTCCTCTCACCGCCGGTGGGCGAAGGCGGCACCAGCGCGGCCGCCTATGAGGCGATGAAGATCACCTTCTTCCACTGGGGCCTGCATGCCTGGGCGATCTACGCCATCGTGGCGATGATCCTGGCCTACTTCGCCTACCGCCACGGCCTGCCGCTCACCCTGCGTTCGGCGCTCTACCCGCTGATCGGCGAGCGCATCTATGGGCCGATCGGGCATGCCGTGGACATCTTCGCCATCATCGGCACGGTGCTCGGGGTCGCCACCTCACTGGGCCTCGGCGTCACCCAGATCAACACCGGGCTGAATCACCTGTACGGCCTGCCGGTATCCGTGCCGGTGCAGATCGGCCTGATCATCGCCACCACGCTGCTGGCGACGATTTCGGTAGTCACCGGCCTGGACAAGGGCGTGCGCCGGCTGTCGGAGCTGAACCTGACGCTAGCGGCGCTGCTGTTGCTGATGGTGCTGATCGCGGGGCCGACGGTGTTCATCCTGCAGACTTTCGTGCAGAACACCGGCAGCTACCTGTCGGACATCGTCAACAAGACCTTCAACCTCTATGCCTACGAGCCGAACGACTGGATCGGCGGCTGGACGCTGTTCTACTGGGGCTGGTGGCTGGCCTGGTCGCCCTTCGTCGGCCTGTTCATCGCGCGCATCTCGCGCGGCCGGACGATTCGCGAGTTCGTCACCGGCGTGCTGCTGGTGCCGACCGCATTCACCCTGTTGTGGATGACCGTGTTCGGCGACACCGCGATCCACATGATCCTCTGGGAACACGTCTCCAGCCTTGGTGAAGCCATCGAGCAGGACAGTTCGCTGGCCCTGTTCGCCTTCCTCGAGCACTTCCCCTTCTCGGGCTTCATCTCGCTGATCGCCATCATCATGGTGGTGGTGTTCTTCGTCACCTCGGCGGACTCCGGCGCGTTGGTGGTGGACATGCTCGCCTCCGGCGGCCAGCAAGGCACTCCGGTCTGGCAACGCATCTTCTGGGCCGCATCCATGGGTGGGGTGGCCATCGCGCTGCTGCTCGCCGATGGCCTGACCGCGCTGCAGACGGCGACCATCGCCAGCGCCCTGCCCTTCACCATCGCGCTGCTGTGTTCGATGTGGGGTCTGCTCAAGGCGCTGCGCCTGGATGCCACGAAGCAGGGGCTGCGCTACCAGGCCCTGAGCACCTCGCCCAGCGCACCGCGCAGTGCCGGTGGCTGGCAACGTCGCCTGCGTACGCTGATGCTGTTCCCGCGACGCGCCCATGTGGTGCGCTTCATCACCGAAGTGGTGCGTCCGGCCTACGAGGACATCGCCGAGGAAATGCGCAAGCAGGGCTATGCGGTGGACATCAGCGAAGGTGATGATCGTCGCTTGCGCTTCGAGATCACCCACGAAGGCGAGCCAGACTTCATCTACGAAGTGCGCCCGCGGGCCTACGCCATGCCGAGCTTCGTCGCCACCAGCGAGGACGACGAGCGCGAGGAGCGCAAGTACTTCCGCGCCGAGGTGCATCTCAAGGAAGGCGGCCAGGATTATGACGTGATGGGCTGGAGCCGCGAGGATGTCATCAGTGACATCCTCGGCCAGTACGAGAAGCACATGCACTTCCTGCACATGGTTCGCTGAAGCCGAGCTGCGTCCTGGCGCCGGCCAGGACGCGGTCGATCAGTGTGCCAGGCCGGCTGCCAGTCGCTCGGCGCTCATGAAATGCAGCAGCTCGGCCAGCGGCAACGGCTGGCTGACCAGATAGCCCTGCACCTGCTGCGCGCCGAACTGGCGCAGCAGCTCGAGCTGCTCGGTGGTCTCGACACCCTCGGCCACCACATCCAGATCGAGGTTGTGCGCCAGGCCGACCATCGCCTGCACCAGCTGCGACTTCTCGGGCCGCACGACCATGCCGGCGACAAAGCTCTTGTCGATCTTCAGCAGGGTGATCGGCAGGCTGGACAGGTGCACGAACGACGAGAAGCCGGTGCCGAAATCGTCCAGCGAAAAGCGCACGCCGAGCTCGCCCAGCGCATGCATGGCGCTCTGCACCTGCTCGCTGCGGCGCATCACTGCGGTTTCGGTGAGTTCGAATTCCAGCCAGTGCGGGTCGATGCCGCGCTCGTCGATCAGCCGGTTGAGCGTCGGCAGCAACTGACTGTCCTGAAACTGGCGGAACGACAGGTTGATCGCCATGTGCAGTGAATCCGCGCCGCCCTCATGCAGGCTTTGCAGATCGCGCAGCGCGCGGGCGATCACCCAGTAGCCGAGCGGCACGATCAGGCCGCTCTCCTCAGCCATGGGAATGAAGGCATCCGGCCCCAGCAGCCCTCTTTCCGGGTGCAGCCAGCGCACCAGTGCCTCCAGTCCGACGATGCGCCCGCTTTCCAGGCACAGCCTCGGCTGGTAGTGCAGCTCCAGCTCACCGCGACGCAACGCACGGCGCAGCTCGCCTTCCTGATCGGCGAGGCTGCGCGCGCTGCGGCTGACCTGTTCATCGTAGAAACACCAGGTGCAACCCTGGGCCGCCTTGGCCTGGCGCATGGCGATCTGCGCGTGCCAGAGCAGCGGATCGGCGTCGATCCCCTCGCTGGCACGCGCCAGTCCGACGCTGCAGCCCAGCATCAGGCTCTCGCCCTCCACCCAGTAAGGCTCCGCCAGTGCTTCGACGATGCGATCGGCGACCGCCACAGCGCGCTCCGGATCGTTGCGGGTATCGAGCAGCAGGGCGAACTCGTCGCCGCCCAGCCGCGCCAGCATGTCGCCGACCTCCAGCTGCGCCTTGAGCCGCGCCACCACCTGCAGGATCAGGTGATCCCCGGCCTGGTGGCCGAGGGCATCGTTGACGTGGCGGAAGTTGTCGAGATCGAGATAGCCAAGCACCAGGTCCTGTTCCTGATGCTCGGCCAGGGCATCGAACAGCAGCGCCTGGAAGCCCTGGCGGTTGACGATGCCGGTATGCGGGTCCTGCTCGGCCAGCCTTTGCAAGGTTCCCTGCAGGTTGCAGCGCTCGCGCACGTAGCGCAGGCAGCGGCGCAACACCTCGGCACTGAGCTGGTCGCCCACCAGCCAGTCGACCGCGCCTTCCGGCATCTGCGTCGGTTCGTCGTCGAGCAGCAGGATCAGCGGCCAGGGGAAGCGTTCGGCGAGCGCCTGGCATTCCGGTGTCGCCAGCAGCAGGCAGGGCGTTTCCAGATACGCACTGGCCGTGTCCCAATCCGCCGCAATGATCAGCCGTTCCTTGCTGTGCGAGCCCTGCAGGCAGGCGCGCAGCCGCTCGGCCCATTCGGGTCGATCAGCCAACAGCAACAGCGGCATGGATTGAGCGGGCGCTGGCAAGCGGCCTCCGGACTCGGTGATTTGCAAGACGGGCGCTACACGCCCGATTTCCCGCACAGCCCTATGCAAACGCCCTGCCTCCTGCAGCGCGCACAAGACTAATCCATTATTTCGATCAGCCAAGCCCCAACTGCGACGATCGGTGATTTATTGAACCTGCAACGGGCCAGCATCGGCGCGGCAGCCTGTTAAACTCCCGCCCCCGCTTCGAATGACCTGAACACCATGTCCCGACTCAACCCTCGGCAGCAGGAAGCCGTGAACTACGTCGGCGGCCCACTTCTGGTGCTCGCCGGTGCCGGCTCCGGCAAGACCAGCGTGATCACCCGCAAGATCGCCTATCTGGTGCAGCATTGCGGCATCCAGGCCCGCCACATCGTCGCCATGACCTTCACCAACAAGGCCGCGCGCGAGATGAAGGAGCGTGTCGGCAGCCTGCTCAAGGGCGCCGAGGCACGCGGCCTGACCGTGTCCACCTTCCACAACCTGGGCATGAACATCATCCGCAAGGAATACGCACGGATGGGCTACAAGCCCGGCTTCTCGATCTTCGATGACGGCGACATCAAGGCGCTGCTCACCGACATCATGCAGAAGGAATATTCCGGGGACGATGGTGCCGACGAAATCAAGAACTACATCGACAGCTGGAAGAACGACCTGATCCTGCCCGACGAAGCCCTGGCCAACGCACGCAACCCCAAGGAGCAGACCGCCGCCATCGTCTATCTGCACTACCAGCGCACGCTCAAGGCGTACAACGCGGTGGACTTCAACGACCTGATCCTGCTGCCGGTGAAACTCTTCCAGGAGCACGCCGACATCCTGGAGAAATGGCAGAACCGCATCCGCTACCTGCTGGTGGACGAATACCAGGACACCAACGCCAGCCAGTACCTGCTGGTCAAATTGCTGGTCGGCATGCGCAACCAGTTCACCGTGGTCGGTGACGACGACCAGTCGATCTACGCCTGGCGCGGCGCGCGTCCGGAAAACCTGATGCTGCTGAAGGAGGACTACCCCTCACTGAAGGTGGTGATGCTGGAGCAGAACTACCGCTCCACCAGCCGAATCCTCAAGTGCGCCAACATCCTCATCGCCAACAACCCGCACGTGTTCGAGAAGCAGCTGTGGTCGGAGATGGGCCACGGCGACGAGATCCGCGTGATCCGCACGCGCAACGAGGACGCCGAGTGCGAGCGCGTGGCGCTTGAAATCCTCACCGAACACCTGCGTACTCAGCGCCCCTACAGCGACTTCGCCATCCTCTACCGCGGCAACTACCAGGCCAAGCTGATGGAGCTGAAGCTGCAGCACCACCAGATTCCCTATCGCCTGTCCGGCGGCACCAGCTTCTTCGCCCGCCAGGAGGTGAAGGACCTGATGAGCTACTTCCGCCTGCTGGTCAACCCGGACGACGACAACGCCTTCCTGCGGGTGATCAACGTGCCGCGCCGCGAGATCGGCTCTACCACCCTGGAGAAGCTCGGCAACTACGCCAGCGAGCGCGGCATCAGCATGTACGCCGCCGCTGACGAGATCGGCCTCGGCGCCCATCTGGACAGCCGCTACGCCGAGCGCCTGTCGCGCTTCAAGCACTGGATGGACAACGTGCGCCAGCAGTGCGCGCAGAACGACCCGATCGCCGCCATCCGCAGCATGGTGATGGACATCGACTACGAGAACTGGCTCAGGCAGAACGCCTCCAGCGACAAGGTGGCCGACGCGCGCATGGGCAACGTCTGGTTTCTCGTCGACGCGCTGAAGAGCACGCTGGACAAGGACGAAGACGGCGACATGACCATCGAGGACGCCATCGGCAAGCTGGTGCTGCGCGACATGCTCGAGCGTCAGCAGGAAGAGGAAGAAGGTGCCGAAGGCGTGCAGATGATGACCATGCACGCCTCCAAGGGCCTGGAATTTCCCTCGGTGTACATCATCGGCTTCGAGGAAGAAATCCTGCCGCACCGTTCCAGCATCGAGGCCGACACCATCGAGGAAGAGCGGCGCCTGGCCTATGTCGGCATCACCCGTGCCAAGCGCAACCTGGCGCTGACCTTTGCCGCCAAGCGCAAGCAGTACGGCGAGGTGATCGACTGCACGCCGAGCCGCTTCCTCGACGAGCTACCGCCGGAGGACCTGGTCTGGGAAGGCCAGGAAGACGCGCCGGTGGAGGTCAAGGCCGCGCGCGGCAACGACGCCCTGGCGGCGATGCGGGCGATGCTCAAGCGCTGATCGCAGCGCCTGGGTTCGAGGAGCGTTCAACGCCGGTTTGTATCCCGTCACCTAACCGCGGCATGCTTGGCCGATCGCGGTTTCTGGAGGGATTCGATGTACCACGGTGAACGCTTCAATGCCTGGACGCACCTGGTCGGTGCACTGCTGGCCTGTCTGGGCGCCATCTGGCTGCTGGCGCTGGCGGCGCTCGATGGCGAGCTGGCGAAGATCGTCAGTGCCGCGATTTACGGCCTCAGCCTGATCCTGCTCTACAGCATCTCGACGCTGTACCACAGCCTGCGCGGGCGGGCGAAGGTGGTCATGCGCAAGCTCGATCACCTGTCGATCTATCTGCTGATCGCCGGCAGCTACACGCCATTCTGTCTGGTCGCTCTGGCCGGCCCCTGGGGCTGGACGCTGTTCGGCATCGTCTGGGGCCTGGCGGTGATCGGCATGCTGCAGGAGATCAAGCCGCGCTCCGAGGCGCGGGTGCTGTCACTGGTGATCTACGCGGTGATGGGCTGGATCGTGCTGGTGGCGGTCAAGCCGCTGCTGGCGGCGCTCGGCGGTGCCGGCTTCGCCTGGCTGCTGGCCGGCGGCATCTGCTACACGGTGGGCATCGTGTTCTTCGTCTTCGACGACCGTTTCCGCCACTGGCATGGCATCTGGCACATCTTCGTGATGGTTGGCAGCCTGCTGCACTTCATCGCCATTCTGTTCTACGTGATCTGACTCAGCGCGGCTCCAGCGCCGCCGCGCTGCCGAGCACCGCTTCCAGCTCGCTCGCCGCGGCGCGCAGCCGTGGCACGAACTCCAGCAGCTGCGCCATCGAGCACCGAATCACCGGTGCATGGCTGAACAGGCAGGCCAGCAGCTCGCCGTCGGCATCACGCACCGGCACCGCACAGGCGACCATGCCGTCGAGGAACTCCTCGGAATCGGTGCCCAGCTGCTCTTCCCGCACCCGCGCCAGGTCGTCACGCAGCGCGCTGAGGTCGGTCAGGGTGTTGCGCGCCATCCGTTGCAGCGGCAGGCGCGGCAGCACTCGTTCCAGTTGCTCCGGCGGCAGCGAGGCGAGGTAGAGCTTGCCGCTGGCGGTGCACCAGAGCGGCGTGTGGCTGCCGATGGGCAGGTTGATCTGCAGCGGCCAGTTGGTCTGCACCCGGTCGAAATAGAGCATGTCCAGCCCATCGGGGATGGCCAGCCCACAGGTCTCGCCTATGGCTTCGGAGAGCTGGCGCAGGATCGCCTGGCGCAGCGCCTTGTGCCGGCTGCTGCGCAGAATGTTCAGCGCCGCGACATGCAGGCGCTCGCCCGGCAACAGCCCACCGCGCAGGCCGAACTGCAGGAAGCCTTCCTTTTCCAGCGTCTGCACCAGCCGGTGCGCGCTGGCCTTGGGAATGTCTAGCCGTTCGGCCAGGGCCGTCGGACTGAGCGGCTCCTTCGCCGCAGCGACCGCCTCGATGATTTCCAGCACGCGGGTGATGGAGGAGCCTTTCTCGCGGGGAATGCTGCGCATCGTCTGCCTTGTCGTTCAATGAGCTGAGCGCCCCGCAGGGCGCGCACGAGTGTAGCGACCGGCACCGTCTGTGCAACGGTGCCGCGCGGGTTACTTCATGGTCGGCATGGCGAACTCGGCACCGGCGCGGATACCGGTGGGCCAGCGGCGGGTCACGGTCTTCATGCGAGTGAAAAAGCGCACCCCATCCGGGCCGTGCATGTTCAGCGGACCGAATACCGAGCGCTTCCAGCCGCCGAAGCAGTGGAAGGCCATGGGCACGGGGATTGGCACGTTGACGCCGACCATGCCGACCTTGACGTTTTCCTCGAACTGCCGCGCGGTGTCGCCGTCGCGGGTGAAGATCGAGGTGCCATTGCCGTATTCATGGTCGTTGATCAGTTGCAGCGCCTCGTCGAAGCTCTTCACCCGCACCACAGCCAGCACCGGGCCGAAGATTTCCTCACGGTAGATGCGCATGCTCGGCGTGACACGGTCGAACAGCGTCGGGCCGACATAGAAGCCGTTCTCATGGCCCTCGACCTTGATGCCGCGACCGTCGCAGACCAGCGTCGCGCCCTCTTCCACGCCCAGATCGATATAGCCGCTGACCTTCTGCTGGTGCTCGCGGGTCACCAGCGGGCCCATGTGCGGCTCGGGCTCGATGCCCAGGCCCGGGCCGGTGCGCATCTGGCCGATCTCGTCTTTGAGCATGCCGACCAGCTTGTCCGCCACCTCGTCACCGACGCACACCGCCACGGAGATCGCCATGCAGCGCTCGCCGGCCGAGCCGAAGGCCGCGCCGATCAGCGAGCTGACCACCTGCTGCGGATCGGCGTCGGGCATCACCACCATGTGGTTTTTCGCTCCGCCCAGGGCCTGGCAGCGCTTGCCGTGGGCCGAGGCGGTGGCATAGATGTATTCGGCGATCGGCGTCGAGCCGACGAAGCTGACCGACTGCACGCGCTCGTCGGTGAGCAGCACGTCCACGGCTTCCTTGTCGCCGTTGACGATGTTCAGCACGCCGGCCGGCAGCCCGGCTTCGGCCAGCAGCTCGCCGAGCAACATGGTCGCGCTCGGGTCCTTTTCCGAGGGCTTGAGCACGAACGTGTTACCGCAGGCGATGGCCACCGGCAGCATCCACAGCGGCACCATCGCCGGGAAGTTGAACGGGGTGATGCCGACGCAGACGCCGAGCGGCTGCATCAGCGAGTTGGAATCGATGTCGCGACCGACATTGGAGGAGAACTCGCCCTTGAGCAGGTGCGGGATGCCGCAGGCGAACTCCACCACTTCCAGCCCGCGGGTGACTTCGCCCTGGGCGTCGGAAAAGACCTTGCCGTGCTCGCTGGTGATCAAGCGGGCGACGTCGTCACGACGTTTTTCGAGCAGCTCCTTGAACCGAAACATGACCCGCGCGCGCACCAACGGCGGGGTCTTCGACCAGCCTTCGAAGGCGGCTTGGGCGGCGGCGATGGCCTCGCGGGTTTCGTCTGCCGAGGACAGCGAAACGTACAGGCGCGGCTCGCCGGTGGCCGGATTGTAGACGGTGGCGTGGCGCTCGGAGCGGCCGGCAACGGCCTCGTTGTTGATCAGATTGCCGAGGGTCTGCATGGCTTCACTCCTGGTTCCAGACGGTTTCGTAGAGGTCGATGATTTCCGCTTCCGTGGGTACGCGCGGGTTGTTGCCCGGCGAGCCGGAGGCCAGCGCCTGGCGCGCCATGGTCTCGCGCAATTCGAAGAAGCGTTCGCGGGTGATGCCGAACTGTTCCGGGCTCGGCACTTTCAGTTCCTGATTGATTGCGCGCAGCTCGGCGAGCAGCTTGTCGTTCGCCACCTCGACGCTGTCGGTCTGCGCGGCGACGCCCATCGCCCGCGCGCAATCAGCGTAGCGCTCCGGCGCGGCGGGAATCGAGAAGGCGGTGATCGCCGGCAGCAGCATGGCGTTGGACAGCCCGTGCGGCACATGGAAGAAGGCACCGATCGGCCGGCTCATGCCGTGCACCAGCGCCACCGAGGCGTTGGAGAAGGCGATCCCGGCCAGCGTCGCGCCAAGCATCATGGCCTCGCGAGCGGCGCGGTCGCCCGGCTCGTGGAAGGCTGAGCGCAGATTCGGCGCCAGCAGACGCATGGCTTCAAGCGCCTGGGCATCGCTGTAGAGGCTGGCCTTGCGGCTGACATAGGCCTCGATGGCGTGGGTCAGTGCATCGATACCGGTGTCGGCGGTGACCCGCGGCGGCAAGGAGAGGGTGAGCTCGTAGTCGATCAGCGCGGCGATCGGCATGAAGCCGAGGCCCGCGCAGAGCATTTTCTCGTCGCTGGTCTCGTCGGTGATGATGGTGAAGCGCGTCGCCTCCGAGCCGGTGCCAGCAGTGGTGGGGATGGCGATCAGCGGCAGGCCGGCTTCGCTGACATCGCGTGGGAAGCGGTAGTCGCGCATCTCGCCGCCGAACTTGCCGAGTATGCCGATGGCCTTGGCCGAATCGATCGGGCTGCCGCCGCCGAGGGCGACGATGGAGTCGAAGTCGCCCTGACGGACCATTTCCACGCCCGCTCGAATCGAGGCAGCGGTCGGTTCGGGCAGGGTATCGGCGAAGCACTGGCTGGCGATGCCGGCCTCTTCCAGCTGACCGGCGATACGGGCGACATAGCCGAGCTCGACCATCATGCGGTCGGTGACGATCAGCGGGCGATTGCAGCCCAGCTCCTTCAGCACGCGGGCAAGTTGCTGGCTGGCGCCGGCGCCGACTTCCATCAGGCGCGGCAGGACGATGCGATGACTCATGGGCACTCTCCGAAAATGGACTGCCTGGCGAGCTGGCAGCTTCTTATTTTGAGACTCAATGTCTCACTATGAATTGGAGAGTAGGTAGAGCAAGCAGCCGCCGTCAACCCGAAACGAGACCTTTCGTCTCAGGGTCAGGGATGTGCTTATTGGAAAACGGGATCAGCGTGCGTTCAGCCGATCGCGAAGCTGAGTCGTTTGCTGGCGAAGGCGTTCACAAGCGGACTGCACATCGGCCCGCGCCTGGGCATCCAGCTCGTCCATATCAGCCTCGACATTGAGCAGCACGGCATCGACGCAGGCGCTCAGCAACAACACCGCCGCCTCGACATCACAGCGCAGCGACGGCTCGACCATCGGCAAGGCGCGCTCGGCGATGCCCAGTGCCTCCACGCAGGCATGTGCCGTCGCCAGCGGCACTGCGCAGGCCTGGCGCGACAAGTCAGGCTTCCGGCCTTCGTCGTCCTTCAGATAGTCGGAAAAGACCGCCACGTCATCATCGGCAAAGGCACCGGGACGACCAAGCAGTGATCGGGCTTCGGCCAGCAGCGCCTCGCAGGAAGCATCGCCGTGCGCCGCACTGACCCGCAGCGCCTTGACGATCAGCGCCACAGCGAGGTCAGCAGTCACCGCCGCGACCGCACCGCAGCCGGGTAAGGCGCGCTCGGCAACGGCATGGCGAAACTGCGCGAGGCTCAGCTGCCAGAGCCCCTGCCCCGCGCCCGGTCTGTCGGCTTCGGCCATCAGGCCGACTTGGCTCCGTCCCAATGCAGCAACACATCGAGCATGCGGTTGGAGAAGCCCCACTCGTTGTCGTACCAGGCCATCACCTTGACCAGCTCGCCCTGCACACGGGTCTGGCTGAGGTCGGCGACGCAGGACGCCGGGTAGCCGTTGAAGTCGCAGGAGACCAGCGCTTCCTCATTGCACTCCATGACACCGGCCGGCATCTTTTGCGCACCTTCGCGCAGGATCTGATTGATCGCCTCGACGCTGTCCGGCGCGTTCTCAGCGATGAAGGTCAGGTCGACCAGCGAGACGTTCGGCGTCGGCACCCGCACCGAGAGGCCGTCCAGACGCCCGGCCAGCTCCGGCAGCACCAGGCCGATAGCCTTGGCCGCACCGGTGGTGGACGGAATCATCGACAACGCCGCGGCGCGCGCGCGGTAGAGATCGCTGTGCGCCTTGTCCAGCAGGTTCTGGTCGTTGGTGTAGGAATGCACAGTGTTGAGCAGGCCCTGACGAATGCCGACTGCCTCGTGCAGCACCTTGGCCAGCGGCGCCAGGCAATTGGTGGTGCAGGAGGCATTGGAGACGACGCGCTGATCGCCGAGCAGCTGGTGGTTCACGCCGTAGACCACGGTCAGGTCGCCGCCATCCAGCGGGTGCGAGGCGAATACCCGACCTGCGCCCGCCTGTAGATGCTGCTCGATCAGCGCACGTTTCTTGAACTTGCCGGTGCACTCCAGCACCACATCCACGCCCAACTCCTTCCACGGCAGCTGGGTTGCATCGCGCTCGGCCAGCAGGCGGATCGCTTGGCCGCGCACCACCATTGACTCACCGTCCAGTTCCACCGGTTCGGGAAAGCGACCGAAGGTCGAATCGAAGCGCGTCAGATGCACCAGCGTTTTGTGGTCGCTGAGATCGTTGATGGCAACGACCTGTACCCGATCCTGCAATCCACGCTCGAACAGCGCTCGTACGACGGCGCGACCAATACGTCCATACCCATTGATGGCAATACGCAGCATGGCAAATCTCCTCGGAGGGGGTTGAAAGTCAGTAGTTAGCTTAGGCGGAGTATCCACCCTTGCGTTCATCGCCGAACGACCAGGATCAATTAAGTGGCGAACCCATGTGCCGTTGGCCAGTCGTAAACCTGACGAGGCGGCGGTGCAGGGCCGGCCGCGACCTGAGGCAAATCAGGGGGTGCGTAGCAATGAGCGAGACAACCCGAACACCGTGGTGGATGGGCGCGACCGTTTATCAGATCTACCCGCGATCCTTCGCCGACAGCAACGGCGACGGCATTGGCGACCTCAATGGCGTGCTGCGCCACCTCGATCATCTGCAGCAGCTGGGCGTCGATGCCCTCTGGCTATCGCCGATTTTTTGCTCACCGATGGCCGACGCCGGCTACGACATCAGCGACTATTGCGATATCGATCCGCTGTTCGGTTCGCTGGACGATATCGACCGGCTGATCACCGAAGCCCATGCGCGCGATATCCGTGTGCTGCTGGACTTCGTGCCCAATCACACCTCGGATGAGCATCCCTGGTTCGTCGAGTCGCGCAGTTCGCGGGACAACCCCAAGCGCGACTGGTACATCTGGCGTGACCAGCCGAACAACTGGCGCGCCGCGCTGGGTGCCGGCAGCGCCTGGACGTGGGACGAGCACACCCAGCAGTACTACCTGCACCTGTTCCTGGCCAAGCAGCCGGACCTCAACTGGCGCAACCCCGAGGTGGTCGAGGCCATGCACGACGTGCTGCGCTTCTGGCTCGACCGCGGCGTGGACGGCTTTCGTATCGACGTCATTCATTGCACCGGCAAGGACCCGAGCTTCGCCGACGACCCGCGCTGCGGGGCTGGCCAGCCGCTGTCGGACTTCAACGATCAGCCTTACAGCCACGAAGTCCTGCGCGGCCTGCGCAAGCTCGTCGACAGCTATCCTGGCGACCGCATGCTGGTGGGCGAGGTGAACATCCGCTCCACCGAGCGCGTGCTGCAGTACTACGGCGCTGGCGACGAGCTGCATCTGGCCTTTAACTTCAACCCGCTCGATGCGCCCTGGGACCCGGTGCTATTTCGTACCTGCATCCGCGAGGTCGAGCACTGGCTGCAGCCGGCCGGTGCCTGGCCGACGTGGGTGCTGTCCAATCACGACAACGTGCGCCAGCGCAGCCGTTATCAGGGCTCCGAGCGCGCCGCCCGGGCGGCTGCGGTAATGCTGCTGACGCTGCGCGGTACGCCTTTCATCTATCAGGGTGAGGAGTTGGGGCTGGAAGACGCGGTTATTACCGCCGAAACCCGAACCGACCCGGGCGGCCGCGACGGCTGCCGGGCACCGATCCCCTGGCAGGCCGAACCGCCACATGGCTGGCAAGGTGCAGAACCCTGGCTGCCCTTCCCGCCTGACGCCAACGAGCTGGCAGCCGAGCGGCAGACTGGTGAGGCGAACTCCATGCTCGCGCTCTACCAGCGCCTGCTGGCCACGCGCAAAGCCAGCCCGGCGCTGCATCACGGCGATTTCGAAGAGTTGCCTTCGCACCCCGAAGTGCTTGCCTACCGCCGGAATTTCGGCGACGACCGCCGTCTGGTCTGCATCAACTTCTCCGACCAGCTCCACGCTCATCCGCACGCTGGCGAATGGCAGGTCGAGATCGCCAGTGACGGCATCGGTGAAGGCGATCCCTACAACGGCACCCTAAAGCCAGGGCAGGCCGTCGTGCTGCGCCCAATGGAGAACTGAGCATGCGTCCACTCTGGTACCGCAACGCGGCGATCTATCAGATCGACCCCACTCTATTTCGTGACAGCAACGGCGACGGCTGCGGCGACCTGCGCGGTATCACCGAGCGCCTCGACTACATCCGCGGCCTCGGCTGCACGGCCGTATGGCTGATGCCGTTCTATCAATCGCCATTCGACGACGCGGGCTACGACATCACGGACCATCTACAGGTGGACGAACGCTTCGGTGATCTGGCCGACATCGTCGCGCTTTTGGAGAAGGCCGAAGAGCTGGGCCTGCACGTCATCATCGAGCTGGTAGTGCAGCACACCTCCATCCAGCACAAGTGGTTTCAAGAGGCGCGCCGCGACCGAGACTCGCCCTACCGCAACTACTACATCTGGGCCGACGAGCCCGACGACTTCATGGAGCCGATTTTCCCGACGGTCGAAGACAGCATCTGGACCTGGGACGAGGAAGCCGGCCAGTACTACCGCCATCTGTTCTACAAGCACGAGCCGGATCTTGACCTGACCAACCCGAAGGTCATCCACGAGATCGAGCGGATCATGTCGTTCTGGCTGCGTCTGGGTGTCTCCGGTTTCCGCATCGACGCCGCGGTGCACATGGTGCGCCAGGCCGGCGGCGGCGAACTGGAAAAGGGCTACTGGCTACTCGAACACATGCGCGACTTCGTGACCATGCGCCGGCCCGAGACCGTGCTGCTCGGTGAGATCGACACTGATCCGGAAAAATACGTCGAATACTTCGGCGACGAGGCCGATCGCGTCACTCTGCTGCTGGATTTCTGGACCAACAATCACCTGTTCCTGGCCCTGGCACGGCAGCAGGCCGAGCCGCTGGTGCGCGCCCTGAACAGCCAACCGCTGCCGCCCAGTCATTCGCAATACGCGCTGTGGATCCGCAACCACGACGAGCTGAGCCTCGACCGGCTGGAAGAGGATGAGCGCAAAGAGGTGATGGACACCTTCGCCCCCGACGAGAACATGCGCGCCTACGATCGCGGCATTCGCCGGAGGCTCGCGCCGATGCTCGACGGCGACGAGCGACGCATCGCGGCCACTCATGCGTTGCTGTTCTCGCTGCCCGGCACGCCGATCATCCGCTACGGCGAGGAAATCGGTATGGGCGATGACCTCGACCGCCCCGAGCGACTGGCCGTACGCACGCCCATGCAGTGGTCCAACGAACCCAACGCCGGGTTCTCCTGTACCAAAGGTGAGCTGGCCGCACCGGTGATCGACGAAGGGCCCTTCTCGTACGAGAAGATCAACGTGTTCGCCCAAACCCTGCGCAGCAACTCGCTGATGGCGCGCACCGGCAACATGATCCGCACCCGCATCGGCCTGCGCGAGATTGGCATCGGCAAGCGCACGACTGTCGAAGTGGATGATCCGGCGGTGTTCGCCATCCGCCACGACAACGGCTCCACGGTGCTGATGCTGGTCAATCTTGCCGACAAGGAAACCACCGTCGAGATCACCGAGGACGACCTTCAGGACATGGTCGATGTGCTCGCCGACTGCGATTACGGGCAGCCGGAAGGTTCGCCGCTGAAGATTCGCCTCGGGCCCTACGGCTATCGCTGGCTGCGGCGCAAGCAGCAACTGTTCGGATGAGGAGTGGCTGATGAATCTCGACGCAGCACAATGGCACGCCTGGCACGGCGCAACCTTTCCCGACGAAAGCTGGTACCGCGACGACGATGAACAGCTGTGTGCCATTGTCGGCGCCCCGCGGGTCGACCTGGTCTCGCGCGAGCGCTATGGCGATTTCATCCTGCAGTTCGAGTTCGCCCTACCGGTGGGCGGCAATTCCGGGGTCTTCTACCGCGTCGACGAAAGCGCCGGCCTCGCCTGGCACAGCGGGCCGGAAATGCAGCTGCTGGATGATGCCGTTCACCCCGACGGCGAAGAACCAACCACCCGCAACGGTGCCCTGTATGGCCTGCTCGCGCCCGAACAGGAAACCCGGGTCGAACCCGGCAGCTTCATGCACGCAGCGCTTGTCGTGCGCCAGGGTGCGGTCGAGCACTGGCTGGGCAATCGTATGGTGCTGAGTTATCGCCTGGACGACCCAGCCCTGCACACGCTGATCGAATCCAGCAAATTCGCCGACAAGCCGCTGTTCGCCAAGGCGCCAGCCGGGCATATCGTCCTGCAGCACCACGGCGAGGCGGTGCGCTTTCGCCGCCTGTCGATCGAAGCGCTGGGCTGAACGTCGGCCTTGGATCGGCACGCCGAATTGAGCGAGAATGCGCGGCTTTTCCAGGCTGCGAAACGCAGTGACGGCAGAAGCGCCCCGGCGCCAAGCGTCAGGCAAGCCGCGGCCGCCCACGCTTGAGGTAGCGTTCGTGGAACAGCTGAAAGATAAGATTCGCAGTCAGGGCATCGTGCTTTCCGACCGGGTACTCAAGGTCGACGCGTTCCTCAACCACCAGATCGATCCCGTGCTGATGCAGGCCATCGGGCAGGAATTCGCCCGCCTGTTCCGCGATGCCGGCGTCACCAAGATCGTCACCATCGAAGCCTCCGGCATTGCGCCGGCCGTCATGGCCGGCCTGGAGCTGGGCGTGCCGGTGATCTTCGCCCGCAAGCACCAGTCGCTGACGCTGCAGGACAACCTGCTAACCGCCACGGTCTATTCGTTCACCAAGCAGGTGGAAAGCACCATCGCCGTGTCCACCCAGCACCTGTCCTCGAACGACCGCGTGCTGATCATCGACGACTTTCTCGCCAACGGCAAAGCCGCCAAGGGCCTGATCTCGATCATCAACCAGGCCGGCGCCAGCATCGCCGGCCTTGGCATCGTCATCGAAAAGGCCTTCCAGGCCGGTCGTCAGGAGCTGGAAGAAGCCGGTTACCGCGTCGAGTCCCTGGCTCGCGTCGCCTCGCTGGCAGATGGGCAAGTGCAATTCATAGACTGAGTGCAGGTCATTGGCTGAGTGCAGGTCATAGTCCGGGCGCAGCTCAACCGACCGGTGGCGCGTCTGCGCGCCATAGCGCCACCAGCGCACCCTGCGTGCCTGCCAGCGGATCGCTGATGGGCACGCGGACTTGGGCAATTCGCTCACGCGCCTGATCATGGGTGGCCGCGTCAGGCCGCTGCATGTCGTACTGCTGGCCGACCGGATAACCCGCCACCACCTGAAAATCTGTGCTGGCCTCGAGCGCGCAATGCCCCGTCCCGGCCGGTAGCACCAGCGCGTCGCCCGCCTTCAGCTCGACCTCCTGACCGTTATCACCACCCAACATGATCCGCGCCCAGCCGCTGGCCACGCCGAGCGCTTCGTGGGCGGTGGGATGGTAGTCGTAAACCGTCCCACGCCAGGCAGACGGCCACAGATGGCTGTCAAACAGTCGCTCGAAGGCTTCTGCGGGGCTTGGTCCGGCCAATGGCAGCTGGCGGTAGATCAGCACCGGATGCGGGCTGTTGGGCGTGCGCCCGTCACTGGCCAGGTGCAGCTGTTCGGGTTGTGGTGCGGAACTGGGCATGCGGGGCTCCTCTGTCGTCACGGGAATCCGACCGGTAGGCCGTATCGAATTCGACTCGAGAGCTGCCTGCTTTGCTCACCGCAGAAACGACAAAGCCGCCCGGAGGCGGCTTTGCTGGTGACGCCTGGCGCTCGATCAGAGGCCGGACATGTGCTGGATAGCGGCCTTCAACTCGTCATCGGAGCAGTCGCCACAGGTGCCCTTCGGCGGCATGGCATTGATACCGCTGATGGCGTGCTTGAGCAGGCCGTCCAGACCACCGGCAGCATCGGCACGGGCCGTCCAGGCTGCACTGTCACCGGTCTTCGGCGCGTTCAGCAGGCCGGAGCCGTGGCAGGCAGTGCAGAACTTGCCGTACACGTCGGAACCGCTACGGGCGGCACCACCGGCGGCTGCGGCAGCGCCGGCACCAGCGGCTGCGCACTCTTCACCTTGAATACATACTTCGCCCACCGGCTTGAGGCGCTCGGCGATTGCTTCGTCGGTCGCAGCCTGAGCGCTCATTGCCCACAGGGCCAATACGGCAGTCTGTGCTACCAGGATCTTCTTAATCAGGTTCACCTTACACCCTCATTGTGGCTAGACACGCCCGCGGCCACGGTATCGCGAGCGGCGGTCAGTATAACGGCAAGCCATGCCAGCCGAAACAATACGAAAGGCCCGGCGTTTCTCCGCGACGCTTTGTCGCAGCGCAACTTTCGGATGAACCAAGGCCGCTGCGGTTAAAAGTTCGCCGGCGTCGTCGCGCTGATCAACCGTGCCGGCGCGTCGTACGGATTGCGGAAACGATGCGGCTTGCTGCTCTCGAAGTAGTAGCTATCGCCGCTCTCCAGCACGTACACCTGACCGTTCACGGTCAGCTCCAGACGGCCTTCGACCAGCATCCCGGCCTCCTCGCCCTGGTGCGAGAGCATGTCCATTCCAGTGTCGGAGCCCGGCGGATAGGTCTCGTCGAGAAAGGCGATGGCTCGTCCCGGATGCGCCTTGCCCACCAGTTTCATGCTCACCGCGCCGTCGGATATATCGATCAACTCGCCGGCCTTGTAGACCACCTGGGTGTCGCTGTCCTGCTCGAAGTCGGGGGAAAAGAACTCCACCAGCGACATGGGAATCCCACTCAGCACCTTCTTCAGCGAACTGATCGAGGGGCTGACGCTGTTCTTTTCGATCATGGAAATGGTGCTGTTGGTAACGCCGGCACGCTTGGCGAGTTCACGCTGGGACAGACCCTTGAGCTTGCGGATGGTTTGCAGTCGAACGCCAACGTCCAATACGGGAGCCCCCTTTCAAGAGCGATGCGAAGAGGGGGCTATCATGGCAATGGCGTTCAGAATTTACAACACTGGCTCCGGACGAGCCGTCGCCCGGCACGCGCGGCTCTCCCAAGGGTCAGAGGACCGGGCCGGCGAGATCTGGCATGGCAGCGACGACGGTGATCTCGACCCGCACATCCGGCGAATACATCAGGGCCTGAACCGTGGTCCGTGCCGGCGCCGTGCCCGGTGTGATCCATGCATCCCACACCTCGTTCATACCGGCGTAATCGGCGGCGATGTCCTTCAGGTGAATGGTTGCCGAAAGCAGGCGCGTCTTGCTGGTACCCGCCTCGTCCAGCAAGCGTTCGATGCTCGACAGCGTTTCGCGGGTCTGCTCGCGGATATCACCGGTCAGGTCATCGGCCAGTTGCCCGGAGAGATACACCGCGCCGTTGTGGATCACCGCTTCGCTATAGCGGGTTTCAGTGTGCAGCCGCCGGATGGGCATGTTTACGGGTCTCCTTGTGCTTGCCGTAACGGAAGATATCCAGCCCCTCGGTGCTGATCTGCGGACGCTTGGACGCCAGCAGGTCAGCGAGCACACGGCCGGAGCCGCACGCCATGGTCCAACCAAGGGTGCCATGGCCGGTATTGAGGAACAGGTTGCGATAGGGTGTCGCGCCGATGATCGGTGTGCCATCTGGCGTGGCCGGTCGCAGACCGGTCCAGAATACCGCGTCAGACGGATCGCCGCCCTGCGGATAGAGGTCGCCCACCACCATTTCCAGAGTTTCCCGCCGGCGCGGGTTGAGCGACAGATCATGCCCGGCGATCTCCGCCATGCCACCGACACGGATGCGCTGATCGAAGCGGGTGATGGCGACCTTGTAGGTTTCATCGAGTACGGTCGACTGCGGTGCCATCGCCGGATCGCTTATCGGTACGGTCAGCGAATAGCCCTTGAGCGGGTACACCGGTGCACGAATGCCCAGTGGCTTGAGCATCTGCGGGCTGTAGCTGCCGAGCGCCAGCACGTAGCGATCAGCCGTCTCCAGTTTGCCGTCGATCCACACACCGGCCAGCCGGTCGCCGGCGTAGTCGAGGCGTTGAATATTCTGTTCGAAACGGAACTCGACCCCGAGCGCCACGGCCATTTCCGCCAGGCGCGAGGTGAACATCTGGCAGTCGCCGGTCTGGTCATTGGGCAGCCGCAGCGCACCGCTGAGCTTGTGCGAAACCTTCGCCAGAGCCGGCTCTACCCGTGCAATGCCGGCGCGATCGAGCAGCTCGTAGGGCACTCCGGAGCGCTGCAGCACAGCGATGTCCTTGGCGGCGGCATCAAGCTGCGCCTGGGTGCGGAACAGCTGCGTGGTGCCGAGCTGACGACCTTCATAGGTGATGCCGGTTTCCGCGCGCAGCTCATCGAGGCAGTCACGGCTGTACTCGGACAGCCGCACCATGCGTTCCTTGTTCACCGCGTAGCGGGCCGCCGTGCAGTTACGCAGCATCTGCGCCATCCACAGATACTGGTCGACGTCACCGGTAAGCTTGATCGCCAGCGGCGCATGGCGCTGCAACAGCCATTTCATCGCCTTCAGCGGGACGCCAGGTGCCGCCCACGGCGAGGCATAGCCGGGCGAGACCTGCCCGGCATTGGCGAAGCTGGTCTCCATCGCCACCGCCGGCTGCCGGTCGACCACCACCACTTCGAAACCGGCCCGCGCCAGATAATAGGCGCTGGCAGTACCGACCACGCCGCTACCCAATACCAGTACACGCATTGCAGCCTCCCACCCGCTCGAACGGGCTTTTCCGGATCACTATTGAAACGGAGTATAAAAATGCTCAAGCAGTGTTATTCACCATATAAAAAGCTATCTTTGGCCGCTATTCACGCCATCGACGCTTTATTTGGAGGGCATATCCCTTGAGAACCCGGCATCAGACGCGCCGCGAACTGGACAAGATCGACCGCCACATCCTGCGCATCCTCCAAGCCGAAGGGCGACTGCCCTTCACCGAGCTGGGCGAACGCGTCGGCCTGTCGACCACGCCGTGCACCGAGCGGGTCCGGCGCCTGGAGCGCGAAGGCATCATCATGGGCTACTCGGCGCGGCTGAACCCGCAGCATCTGAAGGCGGGGCTGCTGGTATTCGTCGAGATCAGCCTGGCGTACAAGTCCGGCGACATCTTCGAGGAGTTCCGCCGCGCCGTGCTCAAGCTGCCCCACGTGCTCGAATGCCACCTGGTGTCCGGCGACTTCGATTACCTGGTAAAGGCGCGGATTTCGGAGATGGCCTCCTACCGCAAGTTGCTCGGCGACATCCTGCTGAAGCTGCCGCACGTTCGCGAATCGAAGAGCTATATCGTGATGGAAGAGATCAAGGAATCCCTCGACCTGCCGGTCCCGGACTAGAGCCGATGACGGCCAGTTCTGCAGCCTCGTCGGGCAGCCTGCGAGGCACCGCTGGTCATGCCTGGCTTTGCTCCGCGGCCTCGCTCCGGTCTACCCTAGGCGCATGCAGACCTCTCATGACACCTTGATGAATCACCGCGCATCCGCGCCGAACGGCGCCGTACATGCACCCTCCTACTATGCCGCGAGCGTCAATCGCGAACTGGCCTTCGAGCCGTTGCAGGGCGAGCAGCGGGCCGACGTATGCGTCGTCGGCGGTGGGTTCTCCGGCCTCAACACGGCCATCGAACTGGCCGAGCGGGGCCTCAGCGTCATCCTGCTGGAAGCGTACCGAATCGGCTGGGGCGCCAGCGGGCGCAACGGCGGGCAACTGATCCGCGGCGTCGGTCATGACGTCGAGCAGTTCAGCAAGATCCTCGGCGAAGAAGGCGTCGATGAACTCAAGCGCATGGGCTTCGAAGCCGTCGACATCGTCCGTCAGCGCATCGAGCGCTACGCCATCGACTGCGACCTGACCTGGGGCTATTGCGACCTGGCGACCAAGCCACGGCATCTGAAAGGCTTCGACGAGGAGTACTCCGACCTGCTGCGCCTCGGCTATCCGCATCCTCTGCAGCGCGTGTCGCGTCCCAACCTGGTCACGGTGGTGGGCTCGCAGCGTTACCTCGGCGGCCTGCTGGACATGGGCTCGGGCCACCTGCACCCGCTGAATCTGGCACTCGGCGAGGCGGCGGCGGCGCAGTCGCTGGGCGTGCGGCTGTTCGAGCAGTCGGCGGTCGAGCGCATCGAGTATGGCCCGCAGGTCAAGGTGCATACGGCTCAGGGCGTGGTGCACGCGGACAACCTGGTGCTGGCCTGCAACGCCTACCTCAACGGCCTGCAACCGAAGCTCGCCGGCAAGGTGCTGCCGGCCGGCAGCTACATCATCGCCACCGAGCGGCTGCCCGAGCCGCTCTGCCGCGAGCTGTTGCCGCAGAACATGGCAGTCTGCGATCAGCGCGTGGCGCTCGATTACTTCCGTCTCAGCGCCGATGGCCGTCTGCTGTTCGGCGGCGCCTGTCACTATTCCGGCCGTGACCCACAGGACATCGCCGCCTACATGCAGCCGAAGATGCTCGAGGTATTTCCGCAGCTGGTCGGCATCGGCATCGACTATCAGTGGGGCGGGATGATCGGCATCGGCGCCAACCGGCTGCCGCAGATCGGTCGCCTGGCTGAAAATCCCAACGTGTTCTACGCCCAGGCCTATTCCGGCCACGGGCTGAATGCCACGCACTTGGCCGGTCGCCTGCTTGCCGAAGCCATTGCCGGCCAGCAAAGCAGCGGCTTCGATCTGTTCGCCAAAGTGCCGCATCCGACCTTCCCCGGCGGACCGGCACTGCGCTCGCCACTGCTGGCGTTGGGCATGCTCTGGTATCGACTGAAGGACCGATTCTGAATTTTCGGACGAAGCGCAACGTCCAAGCATGAATGAAAGGATGCATACCCGGAGAAACCTTGCGCACTTACCTGACGCTCCTGCTGCTACTGCTGCTGGCCGGTTGTGCCAGCCACCCCACGCCAACCGAGTCCTATTCCGTGGCTCCGGACGCGTCGCCGCTTGGTCGGCGCATCCAGCAGCTCGCCACCGAGCACGCGTACGGCCACTCGGGTTTTCGCCTGCTACCGGAGAGCACCGAAGCCTTCGCCGCACGCACCGAGATGATCCGCGCGGCGCAGGTCAGCCTCGATATCCAGTACTACATCGTCCATGACGGCCTCACCACACGTGCGCTGATCGACGAAGTGCTGCAAGCCGCCGACCGCGGCGTGCGCGTGCGGCTGCTGCTGGATGACACCACCAGCCATGGCGAGGACTACCGCATCGGCACTCTGGCCGCGCACCCCAATATTCAGATCCGCGTCTTCAACCCGCTTCACCTCGGCCGCAGCAACGCCATCACCCGATCCATGGGACGCCTATTGCACCTTTCGCTGCAGCATCGGCGCATGCACAACAAGCTGATGCTGGTCGATGGCAGCCTGGCCGTCGTCGGTGGACGCAATCTCGGCGACGAGTACTTCGAGGCCGACCAGGCGATGAACTTCACCGACATTGATCTGCTTGGCGCCGGCCCGGTCGCCGAGCAACTCGGCAAGAGTTTCGACCGCTACTGGAACAACCAGCTGAGCGTGCCTATCCAGCATTTTCTCTGGTGGCAACCGAAACCGCGCCAGCTGGACAAGGCGCGCCAGCAGCTGAGCGACTATCTGCAGCAGGCCAAACAGGAAAACAGCGAGCAGTACCAGCGCCTGATGCAGTACAAGCAGGGCCCGCAATTGCAGCAGTGGCTGGACGAACTGATCTGGGCACCGGGCAGGGCGATGTGGGACGCGCCGGAAAAACTGCTCGCCGAAGGCGTACCGGCGGCATCGCTGCTGCTGACCACGCAACTTGCACCGACCATGCAGGCCGTGAGCAGCGAGCTGACACTGGTTTCGGCCTACTTCGTGCCGACCGATAGCGGCGTGGACTACCTGGCGGATCGCACCGGTGCGGGCGTGACCGTGCGTATCCTCACCAACTCACTGGAGGCCACTGACGTGCCGGCCGTGCATGGCGGCTATGCGCCCTACCGCGAGGCCATGCTGGAACTCGGCGTGCGCCTGTTCGAACTGCGCCGGCAGCCGGAGCAGGAAGCCTCTTACAGTTTTCTCGGCGAGTCGGAATCCAGCCTGCATAGCAAGGCAGCGGTATTCGACCAGCAAAAGGTTTTCATCGGCTCGCTGAATCTCGATCCGCGCTCGGTGCTGTGGAACACCGAGGTGGGGATTCTGGTGGAAAGCCACGAACTGGCCCGCGAGGTCCACCGCCTCACGCTGGAGGGTATGTCGCCGGCACTGAGCTACGAAGTTCGCCTGGTGGAGCGCGACGGCCGCAAGCAGCTCACGTGGATCGCAGAGGATGGCGGCCGGCTGCGCACCATCGAAAAGGAGCCAGGCGGGCTCTGGCGACGCTTCAACGCCTGGTTCGCCGACGTCATCGGCCTGGAGAAGATGCTTTAGTGGCCTGTTTGGTAAGTTCGGTTGGTCATTTCGGCGCCCATGGCCCGATACCGCGTTGCTGCTCCTTGCCATAGGCCCGCTATGACCCGTCGCAGCGCCTTGCCCCGGAGTCATGTTCAGCCGAACTTGCCTCAACCAACTCACCGCACAGGCCACTAGGTTCGCAACAAGCTGCCGCACGATGTCGTCCGTTTGGCTACAAGCCGTCACAAATCATTCTTTGGGGTGATACCACTCGGCCAGCAGTCCGTTAGGCTCCAGCGTGCTGCTGCCATGCACGCATAGCTTCTATAAAAATAAAAAGGAGCACGACAATGGACCGTTTAACTCGCTTCTGGCTATTGCTGATACTCGTAATGCTGCCCGGCTTTACCGAGGCGGCCCCGCCCGAAACCATCTCTGCGCTGCAGAACTTGCAGATCCACGCCAATCGCGCGACCAGCAGCCTGCTGCTCTACCGCGGCGAAGGCTTTCAGAAGGCGCACCTGTTGCGTCTGGAAGACGACATCCGCGCGCTGAATGCAGCCCTACTCAATGTCGCCAATCCCACCAGCGCCCTGCGCGAAAGCCACCAGGCGCTTCAGGCTCGGCTGCGCGAAGGCGCCGGCTTCGGCTACGAAGAGGACGACATGCCCTGGGGCTGGCCGCTGGAGATGAGCAAGGCACTGCGCGACTTCCTCACCGCCGTTCGCGCTCAGCAAGGGGCGGACGCTCAGGCCGAACTGCCGGCCAAGGTTGAATACCTGGCCGTTCAATACCTCAGCCGTGCCTACATCGGCTCGTTCGAGATCGCTCGCGAACAGCCGGACACCTATCTCGGGCAGGACGAGCGCCACCTGGTGCCGGCGATCGACGCTCAGCTGGCCGAACTGGATGGCAAGCGCGATCCCGCGCTGGCCAAACTCAAGACCCGCTGGGATTTCCTCAAGGTGGCGCTGGAAGACATGAACAGCGGCAGCAACAACTTCACCACCGCCTCAGGCCGGCCGTTCGCGCCAATCATGGTCGACCGCCATGCGCGCAGCCTCAGCGATCAGTGGATGGCGGCGAAGCCCTGACTCAGCCGTGGGCGGCTGAGTCGCGCAGACGCACAGGACCGACCCGCGCCTCGATGGCGAGGCGCAGCGGCTCGCGCAGACCGAGCATGAAACCAAGCTCGGCAGCGACGAACAAAGGCCCGATGATCAGCCCGGTGAGATCGTCGACGAACGCCGGCTTGCGACCCTCGAAGTAGTGCCCGATGAACTGGATGATCCAGCCGAGCACGAACAATCCCGCGCCAACGCCCAGCCACAGCGCCATCGTTGCGCCGGCCAGAACTGCGCCCAGCCATACGCAGAGCAGCAGCACGGCGCTCATCAGCAAGCCGTAACGCAGATCCAGGCGAAGGTAGAAAACCGCAGCGGCGAGCGACACCAGTGCCGCCGGGCTTAGCCACAACCCGGCCCATTCGATGCCCGGCCGCGACAGGAGGATCGCCACCGCCAGCACGATCAGCGGAATGCCGATGAAATGGGTCAGGAGGTTGCGTGGATCGCGATGATAGGCCGCGTACTGTGCCAAATGATCGGTGAGGGTCTTCATTGGCGGCATCTCCGGAAGTCGCGTCTCACCAAGCTTAGCCGGTCGCAGCGGCTGGAGCACCGCCGGACACAGGGCGATCGCGCCAACATCGGTGGTTGCCGGGCTATTGCTCGGGACGATAGCCCAGCCGCAAGCCGCCCCAGTGACGCCCACCGACCATGATCGGCACGGACAGGTCATGCATCAGCTCCCCGGTATCGCGACTGTAGGTCTGCAACAGCAGGCGGCGCTGATGACTGCCGCAGCGCCCGCCGGTGCGGTCGTTGAACAGGCGCTTGCTACGGCTCTTGACCCGGTCTATTTCCGGGTTGCCCACCGGTGGCTGGCTGAACGCGCGGTTGTGGGTCGGCACGTAGCCCTCCGGCGTCGTGGCGATGGCGTAGACCAATGCGGCATGCTTCTGCAGCACCGGCTCCTGAATCGCCGGCAAAACCTCGTCGGCATAGCGGTCGAAGCGGGTCTGATACTTCACCGGATCGGTATTGGCCTGCGCCCGGTAATTGCGGTCGAACAGGTCATCGAGACTGACGCGTCCGGCCTGGATATCGGCCTCGAAACGCGCGCTGATGGCCGCAGCCCCCTGACGCGCCAGGTCGAACATGGTCTGGTGATAATCGTCGAGCTGGACCTCGGCCAGTTGCTCGCTGGCGCTTTCGGCCTGAGCCACCAGGCGTTCCGCCGCCAGCTCGAGCTGGCGGGTCTGCTCCTCGCTGTCCAGGGCATCGGTACGCAGCTGATCGAGGGCGACGAACTGTCCGGTCAGGCGCTGATGGTTGTCGGCGGTGCCGGTGGTGATCTGCTCGACCTGGCTTTCGACGCTGCCGGCCAGTTCGGCGATGCCGCTGAGCTGCTCACCGGTGGTGGCGATCTGCTCGGCCGCGGCGTCCAGCTCGTTGCCTTGACGCTGGATGTAACTGACCACCGCTTCGCTCTGCTGGCGAATGTCGGCCACCATGCGACCGACCTCCTCGGTAGCGCTGGAGGTGCGCGCCGCCAGACTGCGTACTTCGTCGGCGACCACGGCAAAGCCGCGGCCGGCCTCACCGGCACGGGCGGCCTCGATGGCTGCGTTGAGAGCCAGCAGGTTAGTCTGGCTGGCAATGGACTGGATCACGTCGGTAATGCGGCGGATTTCCTCCGTCCGCGCCGAAAGCCCGTCAATCAGCTCGCGGCTGGCGTGGGTCTGAGCACTCAGTTGCTGCATGCGTTCGATGGCGCGCTGCAGTTCGGCTTGCCCGGTATCGCTGCGCTCGCGCACCGCTTGCGCGGCATCCAGTGTGTGGCGGGCCCGCTCGGCGCTGTCCTGCTCGGTGGCGGCGATAGCCTGGGCACCATTGGCGATTTCGCTGACGGCCTGCAGCTGTGACTTCAGGCGGATGGCCAGCTGCTCGGCGCTGAAGGCGACCTGAGCAGCCGACAGCGCGTTGTGACAGGTATTGCGCGAGAGATTCTTGGTCAGCTCGGCGAAGCTCTGTGGCGCCTCGTCGGCAGCCGTGGCGCCGCCGGCCACCGCCCCCCACGAGGTGAACCAGGGCCAGAGCGCCGCCAGCATCAGCAGCGCACCGGTCACCAGCAGGGGCGGTGCCAGCCAGTAATGCACGAGCAGCAGACCGATGATCAGCACGGCATGGAACACGGCGGCCTTCGGATGGCGGTAGGCGGGGCTCATGGTCGGCCTCTTGTTCTTGTCGGATTGATCCGACGTTGTACCCATACCCTCCAATAAAGAACAGTAGTGCCTTAGTAGCAACGTGCCGTCATCGGAGGCTTACTCCAGGCTTAACGGCCGCGCCCACACAAACTGAAGCGATGGACCTCCTTCTCCGAGCACCGCCGGTCGTCAGTCGGCAACCGGACGATCAGGCGCGGTCAGCGGCAGGCACAACCGCACGCGCCGGCGCAGCCAGGGACTGGGGCGATAACGTGCCTCGCCGCCATAGCAACCCTGCATCGCCTCAAGGATGGCGAGAATTCGGCCCGCACCGTAATGCTCGGCAAAGCCCAGCGGCCCTTTCGGATAGCCAAGCGCCAGGGTGATTGCGCGGTCGAGTATCTGCGGGTCGGCAATGCCCTTCTGCGCGCTCTCGCAACCGAGATTGACGATGCTCGCCACCACCCGCTGACTGACGAAGCCGGGCGAGTCGTTGATCACCTCCACCGGCACGCCATCGTGACTCAGGGCCTGTTGCGCCTGTGCCTCGAGCGCGGGGTCGAGCGCCGGTTGGCGCATCAGTACCCGGCGCCGATCGAAGTCAGCGAACAGGTCGAAGGCGATACTGCGGGTGGCGGGCAGATCAAGCCTGGCGATCATCGTGCTGGCATCCTCGCCCAGCGGGGTGATCAGGCAGATGGCGCGCTCCGACGGCGCCTCACCGGTTTCCAGCTGGGTACCGGCCTCGCGTAACAACGCCGCCAGCCGGCCACGCAATTCGGCATCCTGACTGTCCAGCCAGAACGGGCGCTCGACGACTATCGGCCGCCATTGCGGCTCCGGCGTGCGGATCTGCTGGCCGTTGTCGTAGCGGTAGTAACCCTGCCCGGTCTTGCGTCCGAGCAACCCCGCTGCGACCCGCTGCGCCGCCTGGTAAGACGGTGTATAGCGCGGGTCCTGATAGAACTGCTGATACACCGACTCCATCACTGCATGGGAAATATCCAGGCCGGTGAGATCGAACAGCTCGAACGGCCCCATGCGAAAGCCCGGCCCGTCGCGCAGGATGCGGTCGATCTGCTCGGCATCGGCGATACCCTCGGCAAGGATGCGCTGCGCCTCGGTGCTGTAGGCGCGACCGGCGTGATTGACCAGAAACCCGGGGGTATCCGGCGTGATTGCCGGAAAATGCCCAGCCTCTTCGGCCAGTTTGACCAGCCGCTCGATGACCTGCGGATCGCTGCGCTCACCGCGCACCACCTCCACCAGCTTCATCAGCGGTACCGGGTTGAAGAAGTGAAAACCGGCTACCCGCTCCGGGTGCTGGCAGGCCGCCGCGATGCGCGTGACCGAAAGCGACGAGGTGTTGGTCGCCAGCACCGCATCTTCGGCGAGCAGCGACTCCAGCTTGATGAAAAGCGCCTGCTTGGCCTCGAGATTTTCGACGATCGCCTCGATCACCAGATCGCAGCCGGACAGATCGGCCAGCGCGGGTGCAGCCTGCATGCGGGCCAGCGTGGCGTCGAGCTCGGCGATGCTCAGCCGCCCCTTGGCCACGCCGCGTTCTAGCAGCTCACGGTTGAAGCGCAGCGCCTCGCTGATCGACGCGCTGCGTGCATCGTGCAACCAGACCTGCTTGCCGGCGCTGGCGAACAACTGCGCGATCCCGCGGCCCATGGCGCCCGCGCCGACGATGCCGATACGCTCAAACATGCAAACCTCCTAACGAGCAATGCGATATTCCGCAGTGCGGAACAAGATTCCATCGAATTGACCATGAGCGTAAAGACTGCCAATCTCCAGCGCAAGTCAGCCGCCGAACCCGCTCGCTCATGTCCGATCAGCCCTATCCAGCCGCCACACTGCAACAGGTCGAAAGCTCGTTGACCGGGTTCTTCCAGGACCTCGGTTGCCACCTCAAGGAGTACGGCCCGGAGCGCGCGGTGGTCGAACTGCTGTTGTTGCCGCGCCACCTGAACAACGCCAGCAACCTGCACGGCGGCGTCACGGCGACCCTGCTGGACGTGGCGATGGGCCTCTGCGGGACCTGGGTGGAACAGCCGGAACAGCGCCGCGTGGCGACCACGCTGTCGATGAACGTCAGCTTCAGCGCACCGGCACCAGTCGGCAGCCGCATCCGCGCTGTCGCAGTCTGCCGCTCCGCCGGGCACAAGGTGTTCATGGCCAGCTGCGACCTGCTGGACGAGAAGGGCCACTTGCTGGCCTTCGGCGAAGGCGTATACAAGCGCGGCAAGCTGCGCAGCGAGCTGCCCTGAGCGATGCTTGCCCTGCTCCCGCTGGCGCTTGTCTGTGAGCTATTCGCGCTGGTAACGCGCCTGCCGCTGCTGAGTGTGGTCAGCGGTGCGCTATTGGTGCTTTTCTTCGCCTGGCACTGGCGCTCGCTGATGCCCTATCCGCGCCGGCTCGGGCTGGTCACGCTGGGGCTGTTCGCCTACTGGGCACTGCTCCGTGACCCCGACTGGCAGCAGACCCAGCGGATGCTCGGCGCCGCGGCCTACTACGGCGCGTTCATCGGCGCGCTCGGGCTTGCCCATTGCGCGGTCAGGAGGATGCCGCAACTTGGCGAGCTGCATCGATTGCTGTTGCGGCAACCTGTTTCCAGCCTCTACCCGAGCTATCTGTTCAGCACCTTTGCGATCAGCTCAGTGCTGAGCTTCGGCATGCTCAACCTAGTCTGCGGTTCACTGGAACGTTATCTGGATCGGCAGCCGTACAGCCCGACCCAGCGCCGCGAGGGCGCCAGGGGTGTGATGGTAACGGCCCTGCGCGGCTTCGCTCTGGTGCCCTTGCTGGCACCAACCAGCGTGGCAGTGGCGATCCTCACCCGCGAGTTGCCGGGTCTGAGCTGGAGCGCCCTGCTGCCATTCGGCCTGCTCTGCGGGGCAATCCTGCTTTTAGTGGGCTGGCCGATGGAAAACCATCGTCTGCGGCAGCTGCGAGAAACCGATGCCCCGGCAAGCGGCTCGAGCACTGCCGGGTCGGCAATGGGGCTGCGCAACCTGCTTTATGGCAGCGTGCTCGGCATCCTGCTGATCGCGCTGCTGGCCAGCCTGACCCCACTGTCGGCGACCCAGGCCGCCATGCTGCTGGTGCCGCTCGCGGTGGTCGGGCTGCTGCTGTATCAGGGTGGATCGCCAACAACGGTCTATGCCGAAGTACGCGACACCCTGGCCGGCATGCGCAACGAAACCTTCATCTTCGCCTGCTCGGCACTGCTTGGCGGCCTCACGGCTGCGCTGGTCCCGGTCGAACGACTCGCCAGCCACTTCAGCAGCACGCCGTTGGCGCTGTTCGGTCTTGGCAGTGCCGGCATGCTGGCGATGATTGCCCTGGCCCTGCTCGGTGTCGCGCCGATCATCTCCCTAAGCCTGTGCGCCGCACTGCTCGCGCAGCTGGCCGGACACGGCGTGGCGATCATGCAGCCGGCAGTGGCGCTGCTGATCGGCTTTTCGCTGGCCATGCTGCTGTCGCCCTATGGCCCCTCGGCACTGATGCTGGCGCGCCACGCGCAATTATCTCCGTGGCGCATCGCCTTCGGTTGGAACGGCCGTTTCGTGCTGCTGGTGCTCGGCCCACTGCTGCTGGTGCCGCTGCTGGCGTAGCGCTCACATCCAGCCGTGCTCGGCCATCGACAGGGGCTCGCCGTCACCGACGATGAAGTGATCGAGCACCCGCACATCAATCAGCGCCAACGCCTCTTTCAGCGTCAGGGTCAGCTGACGATCCGCCTGGCTCGGCTCGGCCACGCCCGATGGATGGTTGTGCGTGAGGATGACCGCCGCCGCATTCTGCGCAAGGGCACGTTTAACCACTTGCCGCGGGTAGACGCTGGCGCCATCGATGGTGCCGTGGAACAACACCTCGAAGGCCAGCACGCGATGCTTGGAGTCGAGAAACAGGCAGCCGAACAGTTCGTGCGGCTCATGCCGCAGCCGCGCCTTGAGGTAGTCGCGTACCGCCTGCGGCGACTCCAGTGCCGAATCGCGGCGCAGCCGCTCGGCCAGATGCCGGCGGCCCATCTCCAGCACCGCCTGCAGCTGGGCAAATTTCGCCGGCCCCAGGCCCAGATGCGCGCTGAACTGATCGAGCTCCGCCTCCAGCAACGCGCGCAGGCTGCCGAACTCGGCGAGCAGGTGTCGGGCCAGATCCACCGCGCTTTTGCCGGCAACCCCGGTGCGCAGGAATATCGCCAGCAATTCGGCATCGGAAAGCGCGGCAGCGCCCTGTTCGAGTAGCTTTTCCCGCGGCCGCTCCGCCGCCGGCCAGTCACGTATGCTCATGTCCTCTCCCTGTCGAGCAAGCCCACTTTTCCGCTGTGGGCGCTGTGCTATCTTAGCCCGTCATTTTTCCGGGGTATCGGGCGTGTTCTGACCTGGTTCTCACTCCGGAGAGTCCCTACGAGATTACAAGGCAGGCCTATGCAGCGGCTGTATCGTAAACGCATCGTCTTGGGCGTCGGCGGCGGTATCGCCGCTTACAAGAGCGCCGAACTGGTCCGTCGCCTGCGCGACCACGGTGCCGAAGTCCGGGTTGTTATGACCCAGGGCGGACGTGAGTTCATCACGCCTCTCACCCTGCAGGCGCTCTCCGGCCACCCGGTTCATCTGGATCTGCTCGACCCCGCCGCCGAAGCGGCGATGGGTCACATCGAACTGGCGCGCTGGGCCGACCTGGTGTTGATCGCGCCGGCCACCGCCGACCTCATGGCACGCCTGGCCCAAGGCGTCGCCAATGATCTACTGACCACCGTGGTGCTGGCGACCAATGCCCCGGTCGCCCTGGCGCCGGCCATGAACCAGGCCATGTGGGCCGACCCGGCCACTCAGGCCAATCGCGAATTGCTGTTGAAACGTGGCATTCGTCTGTTCGGCCCCGGCTCCGGCAGCCAGGCCTGCGGCGATGTCGGCATGGGCCGCATGCTCGAGGCCGACGAACTCGCCCAGGCCGCCGCGGACTGCTTCGCGACCGGCCTGCTGACGGGCAAGCACCTGCTGATCACTGCAGGTCCAACCCAGGAAAACATCGACCCGGTTCGCTACATCACCAACCACAGCTCCGGCAAGATGGGCTTCGCTCTGGCCGAGGCGGCCGCCGAGGCCGGTGCGCGGGTCACGCTGGTGACCGGCCCGGTGTTCCTGCCGACGCCCGATCGCGTGCAGCGCATCGACGTGGTCAGCGCCCGCGACATGCTTGCCGCGTGCGAAGCGGCGATGCCCTGCGACATTCTCGTCGCCGCAGCGGCGGTAGCCGACTACCGCCCGGAAGTGGTGGCACCGCACAAACTGAAGAAAGATCCCACGACCGGTGACGGCCTGCTGCTGCAGATGGTGCGCAACCCGGACATCCTCGCCACGCTGGCCAGCCGCACGGACCGTCCGTTCTGCGTCGGTTTCGCCGCAGAAACCGAGAATCTGCTGGAGTACGCCACGCGCAAGCTGCGCGACAAGAATCTCGATCTGATCGTCGCCAATGACGTGGCCAACCCCAGCATCGGCTTCAACAGCGAAGACAACGCCGTCAGCGTGATCGACCGCCAGCAACACGAAACCCGTTTCGGCCAGGCCAGCAAGGGACATATCGCCCGCGCGCTGGTGGCCTTCATTGCCGACCGCTACAAAGAGTCCTGACATGCACGCACTCCAAGCCAAGATTCTCGACCCTCGCCTCGGCCAGGAGTTCCCCCTTCCCGAATATGCGACACCGGGCTCTGCCGGCCTCGACCTGCGCGCCATGCTGCAGAGCGACACGGTGCTCGAGCCGGGCCAGACGCTGCTGATTCCCACCGGCATTGCCATCCACATCGGCGACCCGGGACTTGCGGCCCTGATCCTGCCGCGTTCGGGCCTGGGCCATAAGCACGGCATCGTGCTCGGCAACCTGGTCGGGCTGATCGACTCGGACTACCAGGGCGAGCTGATGGTGTCGTGCTGGAACCGCGGCCAGAGCGCCTTCACCATCGCCGTCGGCGAGCGTATTGCGCAGCTGATGCTGGTACCGGTGGTACAGGCCCGCTTCGAACTGGTCGACAGTTTCGACAGCAGCGACCGCGGCGCTGGCGGCTTCGGGCACTCCGGCAGCCACTGAGTCACCGCGCACCGCTTACCTTTCAGGATGATTCGAGGAGCTTCATGGCACTCTTCAAGCGCACCGCCAAGGATTCAGGCGTTCTGAACCCGGCCGACACCCGCAGCAAGCGCGGCGGTTTCACCCTCAAGCCATTGCTCGGTGGCCTCGCAGCCAGCCTGATCGGGCTCGGCGCCGCCGCCGCGCTGATCTGGCTCGGTCAGCAGGGCGCTCAGCAGCAGCAACAGACACAACTCGCCGAGGCCTGGAGCCAGAGTCAGGCAAGCGCATTGCAGCAGGCGCTGCGGCGGCTGCGTGCCGATACCCAGACAGCGGTGGAGCAGCAACGCCTGGTGGACGTCGTCCGTGCTGACACCGAGCTCAGACGCGAAGCCGAACAGCGCCTGCTGGAGTTGCCCGGCGTGGTCGACGCGCACCTCAATCCACGCGGCCGGGTGGTGCCGGACACCAGCCGCCCGGGCCCGCTGAACTTCGCTGCGCTCGATCTGCTACAGCGGGTCGAAGCAGGCCAGTCGGCCGCTCTGGAAGCCTACAAGGTCGACAACCGCTGGCTGCTCTACAGTGCGATTCCGCTGCGCGCCGAGGGTGAGCAGGCGATTCGCGGCACGCTGCTGCTGGTCAGCGATCTCCAGCACCTGTTCGCGACACTCCCGACGCTGCCCGACGAAGCCGGCCAGCTGCGACTGACCCAGCAATTCTCCGGCGCACCCGAACAGGTGCTGCTGCAGCGCGGCACCGCGGCCGACAATGCTTCGGCACTGACCCTCGCCAGCGGCAACGCCAACTGGAAGCTGGCCTACCTGCCCGGCGCCATCGATCAGCTGACCCTCATGCCGCTCCTCCTGCTCGCGGCCGCCCTGGTGGCGATTGCCGGCGTGCTGATCGGTCTGCAGCTGGTGCTCGGCGGCCAGCAGCGCAGGCTGCGCGAAGACGTGTTGCAGATGAGCCGCCTGCTACAGGAACTCTCCACCGGCAAGACCATCCAAATACCGGCCTTGAGCCTGCCGGTCCTCGACGCACTGGCCAGGAACATGGTCCGACTGCCTGTCCGCCAAGCTGGACCGGCTCCGACTCAGGCACCCGCCGCGGCTCCAGCCGTTCGGCCCGCCAAACCTACCGAGTACGTCGATCCGCGCTTGCCGGACACCGATATTCTCGACATCGATATTCTCGACGAGGA
Organism: Stutzerimonas kunmingensis; assembly: GCF_002929225.1. Lineage (GTDB taxonomy): Bacteria > Pseudomonadota > Gammaproteobacteria > Pseudomonadales > Pseudomonadaceae > Stutzerimonas. The sequence goes on from NZ_PISM01000018.1 coordinate 491,990, forward strand.
CCAGGACATCTTCGGCCTCGACACCAAGGAGCGAGAACCCGCAATGAGCAGTGCCAAAGCCCCGAATTTGCCCGCCAGTATCTTCCGCGCCTACGACATCCGTGGCGTTGTCGGCGACAGCCTGACTACCGAGACCGCCTACTGGGTCGGCCGCGCCATCGGGTCCGAGAGCCTCGCCAAGGGTGAACCCAACGTTTCGGTTGGCCGCGACGGGCGCCTGTCCGGTCCCGAACTGGTCCAGCACCTCATTCAAGGTCTGCTCGACAGCGGCTGCGACGTCAGCGATATCGGCATGGTGCCGACGCCGGTGCTCTATTACGCCGCCAACATTCTCGCCGGCAAGTCCGGCGTGATGCTCACCGGCAGCCACAATCCGCCGGACTACAACGGCTTCAAGATCGTCATAGCCGGCGACACCCTGGCCAACGAACAGATCCAGACCCTGCGCAAGCGCATCGAAACCAACGACCTGTCCAGCGGCGTGGGCAAGGTCGAGCAGGTCGATGTACTGGAACGCTACTTCGAGCAGATTCGCAATGACATCGCCATGGCCAAGCCGATGAAGGTGGTGGTCGACTGCGGCAACGGCGTCGCCGGCGTCATCGCCCCGCGCATGATCGAAGCGCTGGGCTGCACCGTGGTCCCGCTGTACTGCGAGGTCGACGGCAACTTCCCCAACCACCATCCGGACCCGGGCAAGCCCGAGAACCTGGTCGACCTGATCGCCAAGGTGAAGTCGGAGAAGGCCGATCTCGGTCTGGCTTTCGACGGCGACGGCGACCGCGTCGGCGTGGTGACCAATGTCGGCACCATGATCTATGCCGACCGCCTGCTGATGCTCTTCGCCAAGGATGTGGTATCGCGCAATCCCGGCGCCGACATCATCTTCGACGTCAAATGCACCCGTCGCCTCACTCCGCTGATCAGCGGTTACGGCGGCCGGCCGGTGATGTGGAAGACCGGCCATTCGCTGATCAAGAAGAAGATGAAGGAGTCCGGCGCGCTGCTCGCTGGCGAAATGAGCGGGCACATCTTCTTCAAGGAACGCTGGTTCGGCTTCGACGACGGCATCTACAGCGCCGCGCGCCTGCTGGAAATCCTCAGCCAGGACAAGCGTGACGCCGAGCAGGTGTTCGCCGCATTCCCCTGCGATATCTCGACACCGGAGATCAACATCACGGTGACAGAGGAAAGCAAATTCACCATCATGGACGCCCTGCAACGTGACGCTCAGTGGGGCGAAGCCAACCTGATCACCCTCGACGGTGTACGGGTCGACTATCCCAAGGGCTGGGGCCTGATCCGCGCCTCGAACACCACACCGGTTCTGGTGCTGCGCTTCGAGGCCGACAGCGAGGAAGAACTCAGCCGCATTCAGGACGTTTTCCGCGCACAGCTGCTCAACGTTGCACCCGATCTCAAACTGCCGTTCTGATTTGCGGAGCCCTGCATGACCCTCAGCCGTGAAGCTGCCACCCAATTCGCCAAGGTACTTTCCGAGGCGCTGCCCTACATCCGCCGGTTCGTCGGCAAGACGCTGGTCATCAAGTACGGCGGCAACGCGATGGAAAGCGAGGAGCTGAAAACCGGCTTCGCGCGCGACATCGTGCTGATGAAGGCGGTCGGCATCAATCCGGTGGTGGTGCACGGTGGCGGTCCGCAGATCGGCGACCTGCTCAAGCGGCTGAACATCGAAAGCCACTTCATCGACGGCATGCGGGTCACCGACAGCCAGACCATGGACGTGGTGGAGATGGTTCTCGGCGGGCAGGTAAACAAAAGCATCGTCAGCCTGATCAACCAGCATGGCGGCAGCGCCATTGGCCTGACCGGCAAGGACGCCGGCCTGATCCGCGCCAAGAAGCTCAAGGCGACCCGCCAGACACCAGAGATGACCAAGCCGGAAATCATCGACATTGGCCATGTCGGCGAAGTCACCGGCGTCAATGCCGAGCTGCTGGAAATGCTGGTGCAGGGCAACTTCATCCCAGTAATCGCGCCGATTGGCGTGGGCGAGAACGGTGAGTCCTACAATATCAACGCCGACCTGGTCTCCGGTAAGGTGGCCGAGGCGCTGAAGGCCGAGAAGCTCATGCTGCTGACCAACATTGCCGGCCTGATGGACAAGCAGGGCAGCGTGCTGACCGGCCTGTCCACGGCCCAGGTCGACGCACTGATCGCCGACGGCACCATCTACGGCGGCATGCTGCCGAAGATCCGCTGCGCGCTGGAAGCGGTGCAAGGTGGTGTCAACAGCGCCCACATCATCGACGGTCGCGTACCCAACGCGGTATTGCTGGAGATCTTCACCGATGTCGGCGTCGGCACACTGATCACCAACAGCCAGGGTTGAAGCAGACGCAAAAGAAAAGGGAGCCTAGGCTCCCTTTTTTCATGCCGTGCCGTCAGCCAATCAGAGATCGATACGGAACGACTCGAGCATCGCCGGGATGCCCGGGAACATGCCGATACCCAGCATCACGGCGCAGAGCACGATGAAGACGATCGTCGGGATGACCCAACGATGCAGGTGGCTCAGGGACTGACCACGCTCCTTGTCACCGATCAGCCCGAGATTGTCGAGCAGCACCGTCAGCGACCAGCCGAACACCGGATTAACCAGCGCCGAGGAAAAGATCACGATGGCCGCCGACTGCGAGGTCTTGCCTTCACGGGTCATCTGCATACCGGCTTCCAGCAGCGGCAGGAACACGCCGACCATCAGCGCCACGCTCAGTACCGGCGGCCAGATCGCCAGATCCATCGGGTAACCCCAAAGCGCCGCAACCACACAGAGCAGGCCGGTGAGCAATGCACCGGCGGGAATCGGGCGCTTGGCGATGGCGGCCGGCACCATGAAGGTGCCCCAGGATGAGGCCAGGTTACCGCCACCCAGCGACGTCCCGACGATCTGTCGTGCCGCCGCAACGCACATGGTGTCATCGATGTTCATCAGCACCTTCTTCGCCTTCGGCGGATAGTTCAGCTGCTGGAACACACGATGCCCAAGGAAGTCCGGCGACCACATGGCTACCGCCAGCACGGCAAATGGCGCGACAGCAATGAAGTGATGCAGCTCGGGCAGACCGATCTGCCAGCCGGTAGTCTCGCCCCACCAGTACATCGGATTCAGGTTGGGCACACCCGGCTCGGTGGTGAACTCGAACGGAGCGCCCAATGCAAATGCGATCACGGCCGCCAGCGCCGAACCCAGCGGAATAGCCAGCCAGCGCATGCGGATATGTTCTAGATAGGCGTACATCACGATGGTGGCGAACACCACGATAAACGCGATGTAGCCCATGTCGAAGCTGTCGGCCCAACCGAACAGCTTCTTGATCTGCGAGGTAATGCCGATGAAACCCAGATACAGCAGCAATCCGCCACAAACACCATCACTAGTCAGACGCGCCAACAGACTGCCGCCCTTGAAGACACCGAGGGTGAAACCGAGCACACCCACCATGATCCCCAGCGCCATAGGATGCCCGCCCGATGCGACGATCAGGGGAATCAACGGAATCAGCGGGCCATGGGTCCCGGCCAGGTTGGCCGTGGGATTGAGGAAACCGGAGAACACCACGACAAACAGCAGAGCTGCGATCAGCATCTCGTAGCGCGCGTTCTCGATCACGAACTCGTTGGAAAGCCCCATCGGGCCGGCGAAAGCCGCAACAACAGCCGCCACCATGACGATCTTGCCGATGGTCGCCGCCATGGCCGGCACCCAATCTTCGTACTCGAAACGGTAGTCACGAAACGGCAGGTTTATTCCCCAGCGCTTCGGCGCCATGATCTCCAGTTCGTGCTCGAGGTATTCAGAGCGAGTCGCGAAATTTCCCTTCGGCTTGTGAAGCTCCCGATAACTGCGTAGGTCCCTACCATTCATGCTAGTCAGCCATACCGAAAAATTTGCGCCACGGTACAGACTGACCCCAAGCAACTCATCACGACCTTGAAACTATTGAGCTAGAGCGGTCTTTTGTGATAGCAAGCAAGCTATTTATCGAGCTATTGGCATAGCAAATAGCCACGCCAAGTATTTTGAAACAAGGGAACAGGGATCAGCGTTTTACTGCTTTTGCCCTAGCAGTTCGGCAATCCGCTGGCGATCACTGGCAAAGCTGACTTCCGCATCAGCGCGCGCCTTTTCGAAACGCTTGAGGTCGCGCTGCAGACTCTGCTCTTCCTTTTCAAGGTTCTCGATCTGCGCCAACAGGTTGCCCGGAACCTTGCGACCGGCGCGCTCATGGTTCGCCGCCTGCTTGCGCAAGCTCGCATGCTGGTTGCGTATCGACTGCAGGTTGCCGCGGGCCAAGCCCATCACGCTATCGAGCTCGGAAAGCTTGCGCGTTTCGGCCCGCTCCACATCCTCGACACTGGCATACAGACGCAGCAGCTGCGCATCCGATGCAGCACGGGCCTTCTGTGCCTGCAACCGGGCAAATTCCTCCGCGGTCGGTGCCGGCGGCACCTCGCGGACCACTCGCCCTTGCTCGTTGAGCACCTGATATCCACGCGAAATGTGTTGCGGCGGCACGCCATGGCGATCGAGTACGACCACGCCGCGGTCGTCCACATAGCGATACAGCTCGGCAGCCGAGGCCAATACCGGACATATGACTCCCAGCAGGAGCAACGTACGAGCGGCTACCGATTTACGCATGGCGCATTACCTACCCTGGGTCAGATTCCGTACTGCTCGCGATAAGCCTGTACCGCGGGCAGGTGCTGTTTCAGCTGAGCGTCGTCGGCGAGATATTCCAGCACTTGCTCAAGGGACACAATACTGATTACCGGCATTCGATAATCACGTTCAACTTCTTGAATCGCCGACAGCTCGCCCTGCCCTCTTTCCTGTCGATTCAAGGCGATGAGTACGCCGGCGGCCTCGGCTTTCTGCGCCTGGATGATCTGCATCACTTCGCGGATCGCGGTGCCGGCGGTGATCACGTCATCGACGATCAGCACACGCCCCGCCAGCGGTGCACCGACCAGCGTGCCACCCTCACCATGATCCTTGGCTTCCTTGCGGTTGAAGCACCAAGGCAGGTCGCGCTGATGCTGCTCGGACAGCGCGATGGCGGTGGCTGCGCCTAGCGGGATGCCCTTGTAGGCCGGGCCGAAGATGACGTCGAAATCCAGACCGCTCTCGATCACCGCCGAGGCGTAGAACCGCCCGAGCTGTGCCAACGCGCTGCCGCTGTTGAACAACCCGGCATTGAAAAAATAGGGGCTGATGCGTCCCGACTTGAGAGTGAACTCACCGAAACGCAGAACACCGCGTTCGATGGCGAAGCGAATGAACTCGCGCTGGTACGCCTGCATGAAGAAATTTCCCGGAAAACCACTGTTTTAGCTAATTGCGAAGAGCTTGGGTTATCATACACGCACGTGTTTTTAGGGGCCATTTATGCGGATCATCAGCGTCAACGTGAATGGCATTCAAGCGGCGGCACAGCGGGGATTGCTCAGCTGGCTGCAAGCGCAGAATGCCGATGTCATCTGCCTGCAAGATACCCGCGCCTCTGCCTTGGAACTCGACGATCCGGCCTATCAGCTGGACGGTTACTTTCTCTATGCCTGCGATGCCGAGATTCCGGAGCAGGGAGGCGTGGCGCTCTATTCCAGGCTGCAGCCGAAGGCCGTCATCACCGGACTGGGCTTCGAGACGGCGGATCGCTACGGGCGTTACCTGCAGGCGGATTTCGACAAGGTCAGCATCGCCAGCCTGTTGGTGCCGTCCGGCCACGGCGGCGATGCCAACCTGAACCACAAACTCAAGTTCATGGACGACTTCGCCCACTACCTGGACAAGCAGCGCCGCAAGCGCCGCGAGTACATCTATTGTGGCTCACTGTATGTCGCCCACCAGAAGCTGGACGTGAAGAACTGGCGCGATTGTCAGCAGGACCCAGGGTTTCTAGCGCCCGAGCGCGCCTGGCTGGACGAGATTTTCGGCAATATGGGCTATATCGACGCCCTGCGCGAAGTCAATCGCGAAGGCGATCTGTTCAGCTGGTGGCCGGACACCGAGCAGGCCGAAATGCTCAACCTCGGCTGGCGTTTCGACTACCAGATCCTGACATCCGGTCTACGCCGCTTCGTGCGCACTGCTCGCCTGCCACGGCAGCCACGCTTCTCCCAGCACGCGCCGCTGATCGTTGACTACGACTGGACGCTGAGCCTCTGAGGCTCAGCGGTTTGCCCTACTTGACCAGCCGCCAGCAGAACGGATAGCGGTAGGGCTTGCCCTCGTTGGCGCGAATGCCGGCGATAACCACCAGCACCAGCGCCACCACGCTCACCAACACCATTAGCGGAAAGCCTATGAGGATCCAGGCCAGCACGCCGCAGATCATCATCGCGATGCTGAAGGTCAGCTGAAAATTCAGCGCCTCCCTACCCTGCTGATCGACGAAGGGATCCATGTCCTTCTTCAGCTGCCAGACGATGAGCGGGCCGATCACATTGCCGATCATCGGCGCCAGAAACCAGAAGAACGCCGAGTAGTGGCAGAACATCGCCCACTGGCGCGCTTCGCGACTGGGTAACGGCACAAGATCCTGATCGGTCATTTCGCGCTACCTCTTGCTCAGTCCGCCAGCGCCGCGCGCTGTAGCTCGAACAGCTGGCGCACGCCATCATGGGCCAGAGCCAGCATCGCATTGAGCTCCTCAGGATGGAACGGTGCCCCCTCGGCCGTGCCCTGCACCTCGATAAAGCCGCCCGCGTCGGTCATCACCACGTTCAGATCGGTTTCGGCCGCCGAATCTTCCAGATAATCCAGATCCAGCACCGGCTCGCCCTGATAGATACCAACCGAAACCGCCGCGATCATCTGCTTGATCGGGTCGCCCGACTTCAGACCGCCACGTTTCTTTAGCACCTTGAGCGCATCGATCACCGCCACCATGGCACCGGTGATCGACGCCGTGCGCGTACCGCCGTCGGCCTGGATCACATCGCAGTCGATGAACAGCGTGTTCTCACCGAGCTTGCTCATGTCGAGCGCCGCACGCAACGAACGACCGATCAGGCGCTGGATTTCCAGGGTGCGCCCACCCTGCTTGCCGCGCGAGGCTTCACGCTGGTTACGCTCGCCCGTAGCGCGCGGCAGCATGCCGTACTCGGCGGTCAGCCAACCCTGCCCCTGCCCTTTCAGGAAACGCGGCACGCCGGACTCGATGCTGACCGTGCAGATCACCTTGGTGTCGCCGAACTCCACCAGCACCGAGCCCTCGGCATGCTTGGTGTAGTTGCGGGTGATGCGGATCGAGCGCAGCTGATCGGCGGCACGGCCACTGGGTCGCTTCATGTATAGGTCCTGCTAGATGGGAAATTGACCGGCATTATAGAGCCCATTGGCGCGGAAAAGGGTCGCGGCCGTCCGGCCATCGCTGCCGCGACACCCTGTTTTCCTTTACAATCCTTCGCCTTTCGCAGCCCGCAATCGAGAGGTATCCCCGATGGTCCACAGCATGACGGCCTTTGCCCGCAGCGAGCAGGCCGGCACCCATGGCACCCTCAGTTGGGAAATCCGCTCGGTCAATCATCGCTATCTCGAGCCGCACCTGCGCCTGCCGGACGCCTTCCGCGACCTCGAAGGCGCGGTTCGCGATGCCCTGCGCAAAGGCATCTCGCGCGGCAAGGTGGAATGCACTTTGCGCTTCGCCGAGGAAAACAACCGCACCGCCCTGCAGGTCGACCGCGAGCGCGCCAGCCAGTTGATCGCCGCCGCCGAAAGCGTTGCCGCACTGATCAGCCAACCCGCACCGATTGACCCGCTGCAGGTACTTGGCTGGCCGGGCGTACTGGTCGGCGACGCGGTCGACCCACAGACACTCAACCAGAGTGCCCTGCAGCTCTTCCACAGTGCGCTCGAGCAGCTCAAGGAAGGCCGCCGGCGTGAGGGCGACGAACTGGCCAAGCTGCTCAACGAGCGTCTGGACAGCATCCTCGAAGAAGTTGCCACGCTGCGCGAACAGGTGCCGCAGATGCTCGCAGCCCAGCGCCAGAAGGTGCTCGACCGCTTCAGCGAAATGCAGGCAGAGCTCGACCCACAGCGCCTCGAACAGGAGATGGTCCTGCTGGCACAGAAGAGTGACGTTGCCGAAGAACTGGACCGCCTGAACACCCATGTGACCGAAGTGCGACGGGTACTCAAGACCGGCGGCGCGGCCGGACGCCGGCTCGACTTCCTCATGCAGGAACTCAATCGCGAAGCCAACACCCTCGGCTCGAAAGCGTTCGACCCGCGCAGCACTCAGGCCGCGGTCAATCTCAAGGTATTGATCGAGCAGATGCGCGAGCAGGTGCAAAACCTCGAATAACCATCAGCCACCACAACGGCTGGTCTATTTTTGTCCCACAGCATTAACAGCGCTTTTCAGGAACCCGTCATGTCCGCCACCACCGGTACGCTTTATATCGTTTCCGCGCCTTCCGGGGCCGGCAAGACCAGCCTGGTCAAGGCGCTGGTCGATGCACAACCGCAGGTGCGGGTGTCGGTTTCCCATACCACCCGGGCCATGCGGCCGGGCGAGGTCGACGGCGTCAACTATCACTTCGTCAGCCGCGAGGATTTTCTCGCGCGACTGGAGCGCAACGAGTTTCTCGAGCATGCCGAAGTGTTCGGCAACCTGTACGGCACCTCCCAGCGCTGGTTGGAAGACACCCTGGCCGAAGGCTTCGACCTAATCCTGGAGATTGACTGGCAGGGCGCGCAGCAGGTGCGCCGCCTGATGCCCCAGGCCAAATCGATCTTCATCCTGCCACCGACCCAGGAAGCACTGCGCCAACGCCTCAACAACCGCGGCCAGGACAGTGACGAGATCATCGACAAGCGCATGCGCGAAGCGGTCAGCGAAATGAGCCACTACGTCGAATACGACTACCTGGTGATCAACGACGACTTCGCCCACGCCCTGATCGACCTGCAGTCGATCTTCCGCGCCAACCAACTGATACAGAAGACCCAGCAACAGCGCCACGCCCGCCTGCTTGGCGAATTGCTCGCGCAGGTCGGTTGACGCACAGCCCGCAGAAACAGCGCTTCCATTAAGGCTGGTGATTTTTTAGACTACTCCGTCCGCTCGCCCATTCGGGCACGCTCTACCGCTATTGATGAGGAACACCATGGCCCGCGTTACCGTTGAAGATTGCCTGGACAACGTCGATAACCGCTTCGAGCTGGTCATGCTCGCTACCAAGCGCTCGCGCCAGCTGGCCACCGGTGGCAAGGAGCCCAAGGTCGCATGGGAAAATGACAAGCCGACCGTCGTCGCCCTGCGCGAGATCGCTTCCGGCCTGGTCGACTACGATGTCATTGCACAAGACGAGATCGTTGACGACGAGCCTCTCTTCACCCAGTACGAGGAAGAGCCGAACGAGGCCATCTGAATAAATGCCAGGTCGAAGTCGAACCGATAACATCGAAGCCCGCTGGCAAGGAGCACTGTCTTGCCAGCCATAGACGCGCTTGCGGATCGCCTATCGACCTACCTCGGCCCGGATCAGGTCAATCTGGTCCGTCGTGCATATTTCTACGCCGAGCAGGCCCACGACGGTCAACGCCGGCGCAGCGGTGAAGCCTACGTCACCCATCCTCTCGCGGTAGCCAACATCCTCGCCGACATGCACATGGACCATCAGAGCCTGATGGCCGCGATGCTGCATGACGTCATCGAGGACACCGGCATTCCCAAGGACGCACTGGTCGCGCAGTTCGGCGAAACCGTTGCAGAACTGGTCGACGGGGTCAGCAAGCTGACCCAGATGAACTTCGAGACCAAGGCCGAAGCGCAGGCCGAGAACTTCCAGAAGATGGCCATGGCGATGGCCCGTGACATCCGCGTGATCCTGGTCAAGCTCGCCGACCGCCTGCACAACATGCGCACGCTGGAAGTACTGGCCGGCGAAAAGCGCCGCCGCATCGCCAAGGAAACCCTGGAGATCTACGCACCCATCGCCAACCGGCTGGGCATGCACACCATGCGCGTGGAGTTCGAGGATCTGGGCTTCAAGGCCATGCACCCGATGCGCTCGGAGCGCATCCGCGCCGCCGTACGCCGCGCCCGCGGCAACCGCAATGAGATCGTCGACAAGATCGAACAGTCGCTGATTCACTGCCTCGAACGCGAAGGGCTGGAAGGCGACGTACTGGGCCGCGAGAAGCACCTGTACAGCATCTACAAGAAGATGCGCGGCAAGCGCAAGGCGTTCCACGAGATCATGGACGTCTACGCCTTCCGCATCGTGGTGGACAAGGTCGACACCTGCTACCGCGTGCTCGGTGCGGTGCACAGCCTGTACAAGCCGCTGCCGGGCCGCTTCAAGGACTACATCGCGATCCCCAAGGCCAACGGCTACCAGTCCCTGCACACCACCCTGTTCGGCATGCACGGCGTGCCTATCGAGATCCAGATTCGCACCCGCGAGATGGAAGAGATGGCCAACAACGGCATCGCCGCGCACTGGCTATACAAGTCCCCCGAGGACGAAGTGCCAAAGGGCACCCACGCCCGCGCCCGCCAGTGGGTCAAGGGTGTACTGGAACTGCAGCAGCGCGCCGGCAACTCGCTGGAATTCATCGAGAGCGTGAAGATCGACCTGTTCCCCGACGAGGTCTACGTCTTCACCCCCAAGGGCCGCATCATGGAGATGCCCAAGGGTTCCACCGCCGTCGACTTCGCCTACGCGGTGCACACCGACGTCGGCAACACCTGCATCGCCTGCCGCGTCAACCGTCGCCTGGCGCCGCTGTCGCAACCACTGGAGAGTGGCTCGACGGTGGAGATCGTCACCGCACCAGGTGCGCGTCCGAATCCGGCCTGGCTGAATTTTGTCGTCACCGGCAAGGCACGCACGCATATCCGCCATGCGCTCAAACTGCAGCGTCGTTCGGAGTCGATCAACCTCGGCGAGCGCCTGCTGAGCAAGGCGCTCAGCGGCTTCGAGACCAGCCTGGACAAGATCAGCGCCGAGCGCATCCAGCAGGTACTGACCGAATACCACATGGAGTACGTCGAGGATCTGCTGGAGGATATCGGCCTGGGCAACCGCATGGCCTATGTGATCGCGCGCCGTCTGATATCGCACGACAATGAGGAAGCACCGGCACTCGAAGGTCCGTTGGCGATTCGCGGCACCGAAGGGCTGGTGCTGAACTACGCCAAGTGCTGTACGCCGATTCCCGGCGACCCCATCGTCGGGCATCTATCGGCCGGCAAGGGCATGGTCGTGCACCTGGAAACCTGTCGGAACATCGCCGATGTGCGGCACAACCCGGACAAGTGCATCCAGCTGTCCTGGTCGAAGGATGTCACCGGCGAGTTCAATGTCGAGCTCCGGGTCGAGCTGGAGCACCAGCGCGGCCTGATCGCCCTGCTCGCTGGCAGCGTCAATGCCGCCGACGGCAACATCGAGAAGATCGGCATGGACGAGCGCGACGGCCGCATCAGCGTCGTCCAGCTGGTGGTCAGCGTGCATGACCGCGTGCACCTGGCCCGAGTCATCAAGAAGCTGCGCGCGATCAAGGGCGTCACCCGCATTACCCGCGTCAAGGCCTGACCTCCTCCGTCGACTTCGACCTGTCTGCAAAACGCCACGGCTGGCCGCTCTCGCCATCAGCCATTATGCTGGCTGCCCGTTGCCCAACCCTCAGAGGAGTCTCCATGAGCAAGACCGTGATCAACACCGACAAGGCGCCGGCCGCCATTGGCACCTACTCCCAGGCCATCAAGGCCGGCAACACCGTCTACCTGTCCGGGCAGATCCCGCTGGATCCCAAGAGCATGGAGCTGGTGGAAGGTTTCGAAGCGCAGGCGGTGCAGGTTTTCGAGAACCTCAAGGCGGTGGCAGAAGCGGCTGGCGGCTCGCTGAAGGACATCGTCAAGCTCAACATCTTCCTTACCGACCTCGGCAACTTCGCCACCGTCAACGAGGTGATGAGCCGCTACTGCCAGCAGCCGTACCCGGCGCGTGCCGCCATCGGTGTCTCCGCGCTGCCCAAGGGTGCGCAGGTTGAAATGGACGCCGTTCTGGTCATCGACTGATCGGATCGTCTGTCGGCGCGGCGCCAGTCGCCGCGTCATCGACCTCAACGCACCAGAATTTCGACTCGCCGATTGCGCGGCTCGGCCGTGGCATCCGGCGTCGCTATCAGAAGATTGCGCTCGCCGTGGGATTCCACCCGCAACTCCATCGCTTCCAGCCCCTTGGTGCGCAACAGCTCGGCGACCGCTTGGGCGCGACGCAAACCGACCTGCTCGTTGGCCGCACGATGACCCAGCGTATCGGTATGGCCGATGACTGTTACCACCGGATAGTCCCGACGCTGGGCTGCCAGCAGAACGCTGTCCAGCAGTTGTTCAGTCGTGCTGTCCAACGCGCCGGATGGCGCGATATGAAGGCTAAATCGCTCGGGCAATGCCGGCTGGGCAGCCAGCGCCTTGTCGAAGTCCGCCTTGCGGCGCATGTCCGGTACGACATAGGCCTGACCGGTACCGGCAATTGCCATGCCCTGGCCAGACGCGTCCAGCCGACGCTGCCCTTCCTCTCCAAGCATCACACCACCGCGCCCACCACTGTCGTCCGCCAGCATCACGTAGGAATGCTGCGCGCAGCCCGCCACTGCCGTCATCGCCAGCAGCACCATCGTTTGCATCAGCGTAATCGGCTTCACGGGCTCACCTTCATCAACACCTGGCCACCGCGCACACCGATGCGGCCGTCCGGCGTGTCGACAGCGATGGCCTGTGGATCGAGGCGGGCCATGTCGCCCGCAATCAGGTTGAGCGTGCCGCGATTGAGCGTCGCGCGCAGGCGCAGCTCATCCAATGCCGGGGCGAAGCGATAGTCGTCGAGGGTCAGCTCGCTGTGCGGGCCGAACGCCAAAACACTGCCGTCGCCGAGGATCACCCCCAGCGCACCTTCGGCGCCGGTGCTCAAAGCCACACCCGGCACGATTGCCTGGCCGACCTTGGCGGCGTTGGTATAGCCGCGGCTGCTGATGTACGCAGCGCCTTCCACCCGCGCCACATGGCCTACCGGTTCGGGTAGGTTCTCGGCGTTGGTAGGCGCAATCCAGACGGCGGCGGCCATGCAGAAGGCACGTAGCATGTAGTTATTGAAGCAAGTCATCGAATTCTCGAATCGCCAGGAGTGCGGTTGGAGCGATACCGCTCCACTGGACTAAGGCAGTCCAAACCGGCAAAAAATCCCCTGCCGCTTCATTTTCCGGCGACTTGTTGATCGGACCGGTGCCACGCGACTACCCCAAGGTCGATGAGCTCGGCCAACAGGCGTTTATCAGAATCCGCCAGACGAAATCTAAGAGGCAGTGTGGGCAGGCCCCACGGCGGCAGCCTGCGTTAGCCAGATGCCTCACCGGCACGCCTCATTCATGCTTGGTAGTGATTCGATCCGATTGCAGGTAGAACTTGCCGAAGGGGTCGATCACCCGTCCCCCGGTAGCGTGAAACGCCTTCAGTTCACGTAACGCTGCGCCGCCTGCTGCAGCAGCCCTTCCTGCTTCATCTGGTCGAGGGTGCGCTGCAGCTTCTCGACGACTGCATCCGGCGTTTCCTTGTTCAGCGCCAGATAGAGGTCGACACGGCTCAGGGTCAGCGCCACGGCCAGCGGGCCGACGCCGGCCTGCTTCGCCTCGTATTCGCCGGAGGGGTTGGTGGTCGCCCACAGATCGAACTGACCGGCCTTCAGCTTGGCCGGGGTGTCGATCAGCGAACTCTGCACCTCGATGCCACGGTTGATCAGGTACTGACTGCCCACGCTGCCATCCTTCGAGCCGATTCGATACTGCTTGGCAACATCCAGGCTGGAGACCTGAATCTGGCTCTCCGGAGTCTTGAGCAGCACGATCTGGATCTCGCTGAGCGGACCGACCCACTTGTACTTGGGCTCGCGCTCGGGGGTACGGCTGAGGGAGAACACAGCGAAGCCCGGGGTCTTCTCGGCCAGCTGCTGCAGGCGGCTCCACGGGAAACGCAGCGTCATCGCATAGGGCACGCCCGCGCGCTTGAACAGAGCGGCCACCACCTCGGCATCAATGCCGCTGATCGCACCCTCCTTGGCGAAATTCTTGCCATCGTCGGCCATGCTGAACGGCGGGAAATTCTGCGTGAGCAGGTTGATGGTTTCCCCGTCGGCGCTGGCCGAGGCGATTGGCAGGAGGCTAATCAGCGCGCCCAGAAAAGCGCAGCGAAGATACTTCTTGTTGGTCGGCATGTTGAAGTCTCGGGTCGATCGGACGTTGTTTTTTCCGCACCGGCATCGGTTCCGGGCGGCTGTCGGCAGGTTCTTATTGCGCCCGGTTCGGGACAAGCGACCGCGCGGCGATGAACCCTAACAGGGCCTTGCGGGACAATCTCTCCGCCGGATCACTTACGTGAGATGCCGTGCTCCGCCAGTCCCGCCGGGCGTCGCGGCACGTCATCCGACGCACACTTTCGTTCCCCGCGCAGCCGGTCATTCGTCGAAAACCTGCTCTCCGTTCGTCGCGTAGCCGCCCCCATGGTGGCACTTGCCGTATTCTCGCCGGCTATCGGAGTCTGCCGATCCGAGACACAGTCGGGCATATAAATCGCATCCAACACATCCGAACTGTGGCGCGCCATGCAAATGGCGCCGCGGGGTTTCCCGCGAACAACTGTGGTCCGCCTCCTGGCGGTGGTTTGTCGAAACGTCGGGTTTCCCGATTGGATGTGAAATGAAAACACCCCGTCTGCTACAAGGTCGCCGCGGCCCTGTACTTCTTATTTTCCTGCTCCTGCTGATCGCCGCCAGCGTCGCCTATTGGCAGTTGCGCCCCAGCGCCCCGTCGACGCCAGCCACTGGCGCGGCGGCGAGCATGCTCGAAGCCTTGCAGGACTCCACCGAGCCCTGGCAGGCCAATCGCCGCGATATCTCGGTGCTGATGAACGATCTGCGTGGCGCCAGCATTGCCAGCGCCGCATTGGGTAAGGATGCGGTCTACGTCAGCTTGCACGAGGGCCTGCTCTACTGGGTGCCGGACCAGTCCGGACGCGTCGCGAGACTGCTGCTCGAGCAGTACGCGCAGAGCAGCGGCGAGCTGTTCCCGTTGGCGATGTTCCAGACCGACGCGGAAAAGCCGTTTTACAAGATCCTTCTGCCCTACTCACCGATCGCCCTGCTGCTGATTGGCGCGGCGGTGTTCTTCGCCATGAAGACCCGGAGCTTTGAAGTCCAGCGCAAGGGCAGCGGCGTGACCTTCGCTGATGTCATCGGCGCCGCCGAGGCCAAGCAGGCGCTCAGCGACGTCACCGCCTACCTGCGCGACCCCGCCGCCTACGCCCGTCTTGGCGCCCGCCCGCCAAAGGGCGTGCTGCTGACCGGCGAGCCCGGCACCGGCAAGACCCAGCTGGCCAAGGCGCTTGCGAGTGAATCGAATGCCAGCTTCATCCAGGTCACCGGCAGCGACTTCTCCTCGATGTATTTCGGCGTTGGCATCCAGAAGGTCAAGGCGCTGTTCCGCACCGCCCGCAAGCAGGCGCCGTGCATCATCTTCATCGACGAAATCGACGGCATCGGCAAGCGCGCCGAGCAGACACGTTCCAGCGATGCCGAAAGCAACCGCATCATCAACCAGTTCCTCGCCGAGATGGACGGCTTCGATGGCGCCGCCGGCGTGCTGGTGCTCGGCGCCACGAACTTCCCCAACTCGCTCGACCCGGCGCTGGTACGTGAAGGTCGTTTCGACCGCTCCATTGCCGTAGGCCTGCCAGGGCTCGATGATCGCGAAGCGCTGTTCCGCCTGTACGCCGGCAAGATCACTGCCGCGGCGGGTCTGGATTTCCCGCAACTGGCGCGCAACACCGTCGGTCTGACGCCGGCCGCGATCGCCTACATCGTCAACCATGCAGCGTTACTGGCAGCGCGCGGCGGGGCAAATCAGGTCGAAATGGCCCACTTCGTCGATGCCGTGGAAACCTGCCGCATCGGCGAACAACCCTCCGGCGTGACGCCGATGTCGCCGACCGATCGCAAGCGCATTGCCGTGCACGAGGCTGGCCACGCGCTGGTAGCGGCGGCGCTGAAGGTCGGCCGCGTTGAGAAGGTCACCATCCTGCCGCGTGGCCAGGCGCTGGGCGTGACCCTGGTGACGCCAGTGGAAGACAAGCGCCTGCACATGTATTCGGAACTGCGCAATCGCATCCAGATGCTGCTGGCCGGGCGCGGCGCCGAGCAGCTGTATTTCCACGAGGTATCGTCCGGTGCCGGGCAGGATCTGCAGGAAGCCTCGAAGATCGCCCTTTCCATGGTCGGAGCCCTCGGCATGGGCCCGCGCGGCTCGCTGCTGAGCCTGCAGGCCGTGCGCGACGCACATCTGGACAGCGATCCGCGCGAGGCGCTGGAAGCGGCCGACGAGCTGCTGCAGCAGCTCAATCAGGAGTGCCTGGGACTGCTGCAGAGGTTGAAACCGGCGCTCGACCACATCACCGAACGCCTGCTCGCGGTGGAAACCGTGCCTGGAGAAGAGGTGCTGGCGGCCATCGAACGGTTGCCCGTGCACCATCACGAAGCCAGTGTCAGCTCGATCATCGGCCATGCGCTGAACAGCATCGACCGCGTCGCGGCCAGTGCCATGGACAGCACCGACAGCTTCGAACTGTCGCCGGTGGTATCGAGCGAGCCGGAAGACGACGGCCCGACCCGGCTCTGAGCCGGAGGGCATAACGATCCCGGCGGACGGCACATCCGCTGGGATCAGTGCACGGCCGGCGCCACCTGCTGCAGCGTGGCGATGCCATCCAGGCGCCGCGACAACACGCCGAAACGTCGCCGGTATTGCGCCGGCGTGAGGCCGACCTTGCGCCGAAACAGTCGACCGAAGAAGCCGGCGTCCTGATAGCCGACCTCCCAGGCGATCGCTTCAACCGACAGCTCTCCGCTTTCCAGCAGTTGCTTGGCCTCCTCCAGCCGCAGGGTATGGATGTAATCCAGCGGCGTCAGTCCCGTGGCCAGGGCGAAGCGGCGCTGGAAGGTCCGTTCCGGCAGGCCGCTGATGCGCACCATGGCGCTCACCGGCGCCTCTTCCTCGTAATGCTGCGCGGCCCATTCCTGACAACGCGCGATCACCGGATCAGCCAGCTGGCCGGTGCGCATCATCGCGGCGTAGGCCAGCGGGCTCGTCGCATCCCAATCGAACAGGTTCATCCGCGCCACCTCCATCGCCTCCCGCGCACCGACGAAACGGGCGATGAGAAACAGTCCCAGCGCATGCCAGCTGCTGCCACTGCCGGACATCACCAGGCGCTGGCCGACGCCGGTGCCGACCAATGCCTTGTCCGGATGCCAGTGCACGTCCGGGTATTCGCGTCGCAGGCAATCGCAGTAGCCCCAGTGCGAAGTCCCTTCGCAGCCGGCCAAGAGCCCGGTGCGCGCCAGCAGCATCGCCCCGGAGCAGGCAGCGGCCAGCGTCGCGCCGGCCGCGTAGCGCTCGCACAGCCATTGCGCCTCGGGCGCGTAGCGATCATCCAGCGGCTCCCAGGGGCTGACCGCCAGGTTGCTGACAATCACCACATCGGTCGGCGGCGCATCGTCCAGACTGGCGTGAGGGTGGACCGGGATATCGTTGTAGACCCGCAGCGAGCGTCCGTCGCGGCTGACGATCAGCGGCAGGAAAGGCGACGCCACGTCGGCGCGGTGCAGCAGTTGCTGCCAGTCGCGACGGGCACCCAGCAGCAGATCGTAGAGGCCGAACAGCGTCGAGGCCGTACTGTCCGGCGTCGCCAGCAGGGCGACGGTCAGCGGCGGGCGTTCGGCGATCTCTGAGCGGGCCATGGCGGAAATAGCCGGTTTGTTTCCAGGATGACTGGGGTCCAACGTAAGCCAAACCCCGAGTATGGGCGCGTTGGCCGATGCCAACGAACCGGACTCATGGAGCATAGAACAATGAAAGACGCACACGGGTACCAACTGACCGGCTGCAATAGCGAGGCGCAGGCCCTGCTCGATCAGGCGCTCGCGCAGTTTCGCTGCCTGCACGCCGAATCGCTGGCGACCACCGAAGCCACACTGCAGGCCTCGCCGGAACTGGTCATGGGCCATGTCCTGCACGCCTGGCTCTACCTGCTCGGCACCGAAGCGGCCGCCCTGCCGGTGGCCCGCACCTCGTACGAGCACGCCTTGGAGCTGCCGCACAATGACCGCGAGGCCCGCCACCTGCAGGCGCTGCGGCAACTGCTGGATGGCCGCTGGCACGCCGCCGGACGCGTGCTGGAAGACCTCAGCATCGACTATCCCCACGACATGCTGGCGCTGCAGGCCGGACAGCAGATCGACTTTTTCACCGGCGATGCGCGCATGCTGCGCGACCGCATTGCCCGTGTGCTGCCGGACTGGTCACTGGAGCTGCCTGGCTATCATGCGTTGCTCGGCCTGTACGCGTTCGGGCTGGAAGAATGCGGCGACTATCGGCTCGCCGAGCGCTATGGCCGTGAAGCAATCGCCCTGCAACCCGCCGACGCCTGGGCACAGCACGCGGTCGCCCACGTTCTGGAAATGCAGGGACGGCGCGAGGAAGGCATCGCCTGGATGCGCGGCAATCCGGGCTGGCAGCAGGACAGTATGCTGGCGGTGCACAATTGGTGGCACCTGGCGTTGCACCACATCGAGCTCGACGATTGCGGCGCGGCCCTGGACCTGTTCGACGGCCCGGTGAATGGCCATCAGAGCCCCCTGGCGCTGGAGCTGATCGACGCCAGCGCACTGCTCTGGCGGCTGCAACTGCGTGGCGTGGATGTCGGCGACCGCTGGACTGGCGTGGCCGAGCGCTGGGCCGCGATGGCGGCGGACGGCAACTATGCGTTCAACGACTTTCACGCCGCCATGGCCTTCGCCTGCGCCGGCCGCGGCGACCTGCTGGGCCTGCTGCGCGCAGCCCAGCAACGGGCCTGCGCGCGGGACGATGACAATGCGCGCTTCACCACCCAGATCGGCGCCCCAGGCGTCGAGGCAGTAGTCGCCTTCGTCGAAGGCGACAACACGCGGTGTGTGGAGCGGCTGCGCTCGATCCGCAATCAGGCGCAGCGTTTCGGCGGCAGTCATGCACAACGCGACCTGGTCGACCAGACACTGATCGCCGCGGCCGAGCGCGGCGGTCAGCAGCGCCTTGCGCGCGCCCTGCAGCGCGAGCGCCAGCTACTTGCCGAACAGCGGCGCATGCAGTGAAAGGATGGCGCCCACGGGCGCCATCGCTGCTGGAGAATTAAGGCAACACCACCAGCCGGTTCGGCAGTTCGTTGCGTTCGTGGGTCTTCGGCACATGCTGCGCCAGCAGCGCCCCACTGGCTTCGATGCAGCCAAGAAAGCCTTCGAGCACCTGCCCCTGCTTCACCCGATCGGTGAAGCAGGCGACGACCGATTCCCAGGCGGCATTGTCGATGCGGCTGGAAATGCCGCGGTCGACCAGAATCTCCACATAGCGCTCTGCTTCGGAGACGAAGATCAACACTCCGGTGTCGCCTTCGGTGTGATGCAGATTGAGTTCGATGAACTGACGCCGCGCCAGATTGCAGGCACGCCAGTTGCGCACCGAACGGGGGATCAGATGGCTGGTCAGCGCCGGCATGCGGAACAGCACCGCGAGCACGATAAACGTTGCCCACTGCACCAGCAGCAGCTGCCATGCGCCAAGCCAGCCACTGAAGAACAGCAGCGCTCCGGGTAGCAGCAGCGCGATCAGGCCGGCCCACAGCAGCGGGATGTAGTGGTAGTCGTCGGCCTGCGCGGCCAGCACCGTGACCAGCTCGGCATCGGTGCTGCGCTCGACGCGCTCGATCGCTTCGGCTACCTGTTGCAGTTCGCTTTCGCTCAGTAAGGTCATCGTTCATCCATCATTGATTTACCAGCCGCCGGAAGCGCCACCGCCGCCGAAACCGCCGCCGCCCCCACCGAAGCCACCGCCGCCGAAACCACCACCACCGCCCCGCCCCATACCGCCAAGCAAGGCGCCCAGCAGCAAGGCACGACGACCACCACCGCGGCCACCGCGCCCCCCGCCGATAACGAAGATCGCCACCAGCATTAGGAAGAAACCGAGAATCCCGAGGCCGCCGGGTTGCTCCTGCACCATCGGCATCACCGGCCGCAGCTCGGCCGGCAGCGGGTCGCCGCCGAGCACGGTGACGATCGCCTCCGCACCTTCGGTGATCCCGGCCGTGAAGTCGCCGCGCTGGAATGCCGGCGCGATGATCCGGTTGATGATGACCGAGGACTGCGCGTCGGTGAGCCGGCCTTCCAGACCGTAGCCGACCTCGATGCGAATCTTGCGATCATCGCGCGCGACGATCAGCAGCGCACCGTTGTCCTCGCCCTTCTGGCCGATGCCCCAGGTACGGCCAAGCTCCAGACCGAATTCCTCGATGCTGCGCCCGCCCAGGTCCGGCACCGTGACAACGACAACCTGCTCACCGGTCGCCTGCTCGTGGCCGGCCAGCATGCTGGTCAGCCGCGCCTCGGCCTGGGTGTCGAGCAGCTCGGCACGATCGACCACGCGCCCGGTCAGCTCCGGGACCTCGGCTTCCTGGGCGACGAGGCTACCGGCCCAGAGCAGCAGGATCAGCAGTAGCGGAAACCTGGAGGTCATTGAAACTGCACTTGTGGCGCTTGCTCGGCATTCTCGGCGGTAGCCTCGAAGTTCTCGCGAATCGGCATGTCGCTGTACATCAGGGTGTGCCAGATACGACCGGGGAAGGTTCGAATCTCGGTGTTGTAGCGCTCGACCGCGGCGATGAAGTCGCGACGTGCCACCGCGATGCGGTTCTCGGTGCCTTCGAGCTGCGATTGCAGGGCAAGGAAGTTCTGATTGGATTTCAGATCCGGATAGCGCTCGGATACCGCCATCAGCCGGCTCAGGGCGCCGGTCAGCTGGTTCTGCGCCTGCTGGAACTGCTGCAGCTTCTGCGGATCATCCAGGGTGCTGGCATCGACCTGAATCGACGTGGCCTTGGCCCGCGCTTCCACCACCGCGGTGAGGGTTTCCTGCTCCTGACGGGCGAACCCCTTGACCGTCTCGACCAGGTTGGGAATCAGGTCGGCACGGCGCTGGTACTGGTTCTCCACCTGCGACCAGGCGGCCTTCACCTGCTCGTCATAGGTTGGGATGTTATTGACCCCGCAGCCGGCCAGAAGCCAGGACAGGAGGACGACAACCGTCAGTTGCCAGGTGTAGCGAAAACGCTGCGTATGCATGATGCGCTTGTCCATTCTGTTAACCAGTACTCAGATAAGAATAGCCAAACGCCATAAGAGTTCAGGCGCGAACAAAAAGCTCACAGCTCAAGCACGGATAACGGGTCTAAATGAGATGCCAGGGGGCGCGCGCCAACAGCGCCTTGCAACGTGTCTGCAGATGTCCATGCAGCAGCCGCACCGGCTTGCTCAACTGCGCGCGATGGGCGCAGAGCAGGCTGAGTGGCGCCGCCTCGCCAAGACAGTCCGGCAACAGCACCTGTAGACGGCCCGCGGCCACGTCGTCGGCAATGTCCAGCCAGGACTTGTAGGCCAGCCCGCTGCCGGCCAGCGCCCAGCGACGCACCACGTCGGCATCGTCACTGACCCGGTCACCCCTGACCTGCACGGTGACCGCCCGTCGTCCTTCCTGAAAGCACCAGCGGTCATGCACGCGCCCGGCGAGCATGAAGCGCAGGCAGTTGTGCGCCGCCAGCTCGTCCAGCCGTCGTGGCGCGCCGTGCCGTTGCAGGTAGGCAGGCGAAGCGCACAGCACCCGGCGGTTCTCGCCAGCGACCGGCAGCGCGACGAGGCTGGAATCCTCCGGCGCGCCATAGTGCAGGACGATGTCCACCGGCTGACGGAACAGATCGGTCAGCCCGTCGCCCAGCAGCAGGCGCACCTGCAACTGCGGATGACTCGCCTGGAATTCGTCGAGCCACGGCAGCAGCACGTTGCGCCCGAAGTCGGACGGCGCCGACAGCTGCAGCACACCACTGATCGCCTCGCGACCACCAGCGAGCGCCTGTGCCCCCTCGTCCAGGCTGGCCAGTGCCGCCCGGGCATGTAGCAGATAAGCCTCGCCCTCGGCGGTCAGACGCAGGCTGCGGGTGGAGCGCACGAACAGCCGCACACTCAGGCTCGCTTCCAGGCGCTTCAAGGCCGCACTGGCCACTGCGGGCGACACGTCGAGCCCGCGCGCGGCCGCGGAAAGGCTGCCGCTGTCGGCGGTACGGACGAACAGCTGCAGGTCGTCGATACGCAACATTTTCAAAATCCTGTTGAAAGAGCCTCGCTTATTACCCCGTTTTTCCGCCGCGTCAAATAGCTGAGCATGCCCTCCCACAGAACCCATACGGAGCAACAGAATGAAAGCGGTCGCCTACTTCGAATCCCTCGCCATCGACGATCCCCGTGCCCTGCAGGACGTGGAGCTACCAGAGCCGGTGCCCGGCCCGCGAGACCTGCTGGTGGAGGTGCGCGCCATCTCGGTCAACCCGGTAGACACCAAGGTACGCCGCAACACCCAGCCCGAGGCCGGTCAGCCGAAGGTGCTGGGCTGGGACGTCGCCGGCGTGGTGGTCGGGGTGGGCAGCGAAGTCAGCCTGTTCAAGGTCGGCGACGAGGTGTTCTACGCCGGCTCCATCGCCCGCGCGGGCGGCAACAGTGAACGCCATCTGGTGGACGAGCGCATCGTCGGACGCAAGCCGCAGAGCCTGAGCTTCGCCGAGGCCGCCGCACTGCCGCTGACCGCCATCACCGCCTGGGAGCTGCTGTTCGAACGCCTGCAACTGGTGGAAGGCCAGAGCGCCGGGCAGCAGCTGCTGATCGTCGGAGCCGCCGGCGGGGTCGGTTCGATCATGCTGCAGCTGGCCCGTCAGCTCACCGAGGTCAGCGTGATCGCCACCGCCTCGCGTCCGGAAACCCAGGCCTGGGCCCGCGAACTTGGCGCCCATCATGTCATCGACCATAGCCAGCCGTTGCACGCCGAGCTGCAGCGCGCCGGTTTCGCCAGCGTCAGCCATGTCGCCAGCCTGACCCAGACCGATCAGCACTTCGATCAGCTGGTCGAGGCGCTGACGCCGCAGGGCCGCCTGGCACTGATCGACGATCCAGCCCAGCCGCTGGACGTGATGAAGCTCAAGCGCAAGAGCCTGTCGCTGCACTGGGAACTGATGTTCACCCGCTCACTGTTCGAGACGCCGGATATGATCGAGCAACATCACCTGCTGCAGCGCGTCAGCCAGCTGGTTGATCTGGGCGTGCTGCGCACCACCCTCGGCGAGCACTTCGGCACCATCAACGCGGCCAATCTGCGCCGCGCCCATGCCCTGCTGGAAAGCGGCAAGGCCAAGGGCAAGATCGTGCTGGAAGGTTTCTGACAGCTTTTAGATAACCCCGGCCTGGCGCAGGCCGGCGATCTGCTCGTCATTCATGCCCAGCAGGCGCTGCAACAGCGCCTCGCTGTGCTCGCCGAGCAGTGGCGGCGGCATGCGGTAATCCACGGGTGAAGCAGACAGCCGCAGCGGGCTGGCCACCTGCGGCACGCTGCCGGCCAGCGGATGCGGCATCTCGACCCTGAGGCCGCGATGCTGCACCTGCGGGTCGGCGAATACCTGGGCCAGATCGTTGATCGGCCCGCAAGGCACGCCAGCCTGCTCCAGCGCACCGACCCATTCGGCCGTCGTACGGAACACCGTGACCTGGCGAATCAGCGGAATCAGGTCGGCGCGATGGGCGACCCGCGCGCGGTTCGTGGCGAAGCGCGGATCGTCCGCCCACTCCGATCTTCCGGCCACCTCGCAGAACTTGCGGAACTGACCATCGTTGCCGACCGTGAGAATGATGTCGCCGTCGGCGGTGGGGAAATCCTGGTAGGGCACGATGTTCGGATGAGCGTTGCCCATACGCTTCGGCGCCACGCCGGTGGTGAGGTAGTTGAGTGCCTGGTTGCCGAGGCAGGCGACCTGCACGTCGAGCAGCGCCGTATCGATATGCTGGCCTTCGCCGCTGCGTTCGCGATGTGCCAACGCGGCAAGCACGCCGACGGTGGCGTACAGCCCGGTGAGGATATCGGTCAGCGCCACACCGACCTTGACCGGCCCGGCGCCCTCCTCCGCATCGCTGCGGCCGGTCAGGCTCATCAGCCCGCCTAGGCCCTGAATCATGAAGTCGTAGCCGGCGCGAGTGGCATAAGGCCCGTCCTGGCCGAAGCCGGTGATCGAGCAATAGACCAGCCGCGGATTGATCGCCTTCAGACTGGCGTAGTCCAGACCATAGGCGGCCAGCCCGCCGACCTTGAAGTTCTCCAGCAGCACGTCGCACTGCGCCACCAGCTCGCGGATGATGCGCTGGCCCTCGGGCCGGGTGAAGTCGACGGTCAGCGACTGCTTGTTGCGGTTGGCGGTCAGGTAATAGGCCGCCTCCGAGGTGTTCTCGCCGTGCTGGTCCTTGAGATAGGGCGGGCCCCAGTGGCGGGTATCGTCGCCCGTGCCAGGGCGCTCGACCTTGATCACCTCGGCGCCGAGATCACCGAGGATCTGCCCGCACCAAGGCCCGGCGAGCACGCGGGACAGATCGAGAACGCGGATATGGGACAGGGCGCCGGGCATGGAAAACCTCACAGGCTATTGGAAGGTGAAAGCACCCTAGCCCGGTGGGAGAGGGCCGGGGTGAGGGAACCATGAGCAGTGCCAAGCACCCTCACTCCCAGCCCCTCTCCCAGAGGGAGAGGGGAGCAGTTTCAGAAGAACGCCTGAATGCCGGTCTGCGCGCGGCCGAGGATCAGCGCGTGCACATCGTGGGTGCCCTCGTAGGTGTTCACCACCTCCAGGTTGACCAGGTGCCGGGCCACGCCGAATTCGTCGCTGATGCCGTTGCCGCCGAGCATGTCGCGAGCCATGCGGGCGATATCCAGCGCCTTGCCGCAGCTGTTGCGCTTCATGATCGAGGTGATTTCCACCGCGGCGCTGCCCTCGTCCTTCATCCGGCCGAGGCGCAGGCAGCCTTGCAGGGCCAGGGTGATCTCGGTCTGCATGTCGGCCAGCTTCTTCTGGATCAGCTGGTTGGCAGCCAGCGGCCGGCCGAACTGCTGGCGGTCGAGCACGTACTGGCGCGCGGTGTGCCAGCAGAACTCGGCGGCGCCCAGCGCGCCCCAGCTGATGCCGTAGCGGGCACTGTTCAAGCAGGTGAACGGCCCCTTCAGCCCGCGCACATCGGGGAAGGCGTTCTCTTCCGGGCAGAACACGTTGTCCATGACGATCTCGCCGGTAATCGAGGCGCGCAGGCCAACCTTGCCGTGGATCGTCGGGGCGGACAGCCCTTCCCAGCCCTTTTCCAGCACGAAGCCGCGAATCTCGCCGGCGTCATCCTTGGCCCAGACCACGAACACATCGGCGATCGGGCTGTTGGTGATCCACATCTTGGCGCCGGACAGGCGATAACCACCATCGACCTTCTTCGCCCGGGTAACCATGCTGCCCGGGTCGGAACCGTGATTCGGTTCGGTCAGGCCGAAGCAGCCGATATATTCGCCGCTGGCGAGCTTTGGCAGGTACTTCTGCCGGGTCGCCTCGTTGCCGAACTCGAAGATCGGCACCATCACCAGCGAGGACTGCACACTCATCATCGAGCGGTAGCCCGAATCGATGCGCTCGACCTCGCGGGCGATCAGGCCGTAGCACACGTAGTTCAGCCCGCTACCACCGTAGGCTTCGGGGATGGTCGCGCCGAGCAGGCCGGTCTCGCCCATCTCGCGGAAGATCGCCGGGTCGGTGCGCTCATGGCGGAAGGCTTCCAGCACTCGCGGCGCCAGCTTGTCGGCGGCGAACTGCGCGGCGCTGTCACGCACCATGCGCTCTTCTTCGGTCAGCTGCTGCTCGAGCAGCAGCGGGTCGATCCAGTTGAAGCTTGCTTTGCCGGCCATTCGGGAGGCTCCTCTTGTTGTCTTCGGCACCGCGGGCGCGCGGGCGGGATGGGCTGATCCTAGGCGCCGCAACGGTGCGTCGCAAACGAGGATTTCGCACCGAGCTGTGCGTTTCGCTCACTCCGAGATAAGCTTTGGTCCGATTATCAGGCTCATCACGTGAGGTCTTTGCATAATGCGCCGCAAGATTCCCAGCACCGCCGCGCTGATCGCCTTCGAGGCCGCCGCCCGCCACGAGAGCTTCACCCGCGCAGCCGACGAGCTGGCGCTGACCCAGAGCGCCATCTGCCGGCAAATCGGCGGGCTGGAGGAATTCCTTGGCCTGGCGCTGTTCCGCCGTTCGCGGCGCGGCGTGAAGCTGACCGCCGCCGGCCAATCCTACGCCCGTCGCATCGCCGCGCAGCTGGACGCGGTGGAGCGCGACACGCTGTCGGTGATGGGCCAGCAGGGCGCCATGAGCCTGGAGCTGGCCGTGGTGCCGACCTTCGGCACCCAGTGGCTGGTACCGCGCCTCAGGCATTTCCAGGCGCTGCACCCGGAGATCACGGTGAACCTGACCAACCGCACCCGGCCCTTTCTCTTTGCCGATACCGAGTTCGATGCTGCCATCTACTTCGGCGATGCCGACTGGTCCGGTACCGAGGCGCACTACCTGATGCCCGAGGACCTGCAGCCAGTCTGCAGCCCCGCCCTGCTGCGCGACGCTCAGCCGTTCACGACCCAGGCCCTGAGCGAGCTGCCGCTGCTGCAGCAGACCACCCGGCCCTATGCCTGGCGCCAGTGGTTCGATTCGTTGGGGCTGAAAGTCGCCCGCGACATGACCGGCCCGCGGCTGGAGCTGTTCTCCATGCTGGCGCAGGCGGCCGAGCATGGCATGGGAGTAGCGCTGATCCCGCCGTTCCTGATCCAGCGCGAACTGGCCGAGGGGCGGCTGTTGCTGGCGCATCCGCACGCCTATCGCAGCGAGACGCGGGCGTACTACCTGATGATTCCCGAGCGCAAGGTGGAGTCGGCTGGGCTGGTCGCGTTCCGGGACTGGCTGAAGGAGGAGGCGAGGGTTTGGAGGGGCAAGCTCCTAACGAACTCATTGCCGCCCCAAGAGAATCAGGCAGCTAACCTTAATAGGCAGCCACTTATGGCCGTGCCGCCACGACAGGCTCAGGAATAAAGCCTTCGGCCGTCAACGTACGAATGACGCCCCGAAGCAGGTAGTTGTTCGTGAAGCCCAGGGTGTACTGACGGGAGTTGGGCTGAATCGGGACCAGCATTCGTCTGTCAACCAACTTCTTGATTTGATAGGTCCGTTGCGGCCCGTTCAGGTCAGGCATCGCATCCGCTAGGTCTCCAGACTTCGCCACTCCGCTGTCAGTGTCCAGAAGTCGACGAAGAATTGAGTGCTCCTGGCCGGTGATGTGTTCTCTCTCACGAGAGAAGGCGAGTGCCGGCTGCAGGATTCTGGCTTTAAGGTAGCCATAGTCACACAGCCGATCGAGCTTGCTCAGCTCTGTGAGGATGCCCTGGAGTACATAGATGCACCACCGTTCCAGACCTAGCTGTGTACCGCGATCAGCCTCGCCCAGCATCTCGTAGTAACGCTCACGATCATTGCAGAACACTGCAGTGGGGTTCAGCAGTCGACCGCCGGCGGAGACATCGAATCCGTACTTGATGAGCATCAGGTACGTCAACAAACGAACCACCCGGCCATTGCCATTGGCAAACGGGTGAATCCATCCGAATCGGTGGTGCGCGAGCGCCACTTTCATAAGGTGATACTTCTGCGGATCGTGAGCATTTATGAACGCCACCAACTCATCCATGTACCCAGCAACTTGCACGGCGTCCGGCGGAAGGTGCTTCGATTGCGCGATGCGAACCTGGGTCGTCCTGAACTGACCGGGATTCCGGTCTCCCTCTCTGTCGAGCCCCCCTACGGTAATGGCGTGCAATTCTCGAATGAGATGGAGGCTGACGTCGTCTCCTTCCTTGAAATGTTGCTCGATGAAGCTCATAGCTCTCTCGATGTTGGAGATTTCGCGCAGTTGATCGGTAGCCGTGTCATCTCCCTCCATCTTGCTTTCAACGTAATCAGCGAGAGTTGTGTGGTTGCCTTCAATGCGGGCAGACCCAAGGCTTTCCAAGATGTGGAAAACATTCTTGAGTTGGAAGAAAAGGCTTGCTGGAGTCGTACCCGCCAGCCTGTAGCGGCGTAGGTGCTCCAGCTCATTCAGGACATCGACAAGTGGTGAGTCAAAGGCTGGATTGAGGAGGGCCAAGTCGTAATGAGTGAAATCCGGCATGTTGAAAATCTCCAACCCGCTCAACAATTAAGTCGACACAATGCCACGCAAACCCGCAAAAATACTAGACAAGGCCTAGATTCAACCCACACCACAAGTCAACTCATGCATTCAGCGAACTTAAATTTGAGTTACGACCAAGTCAAAGCTGATCCGCTCAGGCATGGACGCCCTACGCGGTTTTCCACCCTACGGTTCTTGGCCGGACATGAGAAGGTGACGCGACAGGGTCACTTCTTCTTACGAGGCTTCAGATACTTCATCAATCCCTGAAACCACATCACCAGAGCCGGATTGCCCTGGATCTGGATGTCCTTGTTCTGAATTCCCTGCATGAACGCCAGCTGCTTGTTCTTCGCCGTCATGGTGGCGAAGCCATAGGCGGCATCCTTGAACCCCAGGGAGAAAGCCGGCTCGCTCGCCGGGCCGCGCTTGCTGGTGACGCGCTGGTTCTTCACCACGAAATGCCGGGCGACCTTGCCGTCCAGAGTGTGCAGCTGGAAGCTCAGGTCCTTATCGCCCAGCTGCTGCTGGAACTCGGGATTGGTGCGGCTGGCCTTGGCCATCAGGCGGCCCAGCATCCAAAGCAGAAAGCGGAATTTCATGACGTGTAGTCCCGACCGGTACGAGAGGAAGGCCGCATTGTAGTGGCTTGATCGGCGGGGGGAAGGACGGGTACGAACGGGTCCGGGGCGGACCGGCTGGTCAGGTTTACCCGGAGCCGATCGGCTCCGGGTCGGCGCAGCGTCAGTTGACGGCGTCTTTGAGCATCTTGCCCGGTTTGAACGCGACGGTATTGCTGGCCTTGATGGTTACCGGTTGCCCGGTCTGCGGGTTTTTCCCGGTGCGGGCACCACGGTGGCGCTGAACGAAGGTGCCGAAACCAACCAGGGTCACGCTGTCCTTGCGGTTCAGCGCGTTGGTGATTTCATCCAGCACGGCGTTGAGTACGCGATTGGCCTGGTCCTTGGACAGATCGGCCTTCTCGGCAATGGCTGCGGCGAGTTCCGGTTTACGCATTGGGAGCCTCTGAGACGTTTTTGTTGTTGTGTCCGTACTGTTCACAAGAACAGCGCTAAAGGCGCTGCAACAGCTCTAGGCTGGGGCAGACCCATGGAGAATGGCACGGCGCTAGCACCTGCGCCAGTCCCTGTAGGCGGCTCGCCAGCTCAGCCGGGGGACTTTAGCGACAGAATTTGCGGTAGTTCCGCCAGCACCGGCGGCAGCTGCTTGTTCAGCCCCAGCCGCTCCTGCACCGCCGCGCCCGTCAGGGCGTAGCCGAGCAGCTGCCCGGAAGCGCCGAGATAGAGCGCTTTGACATCATTACCCTCGGCCTCCACGGTCCAGCTGCCGACACTATCAAGCGCAGGCAGTGAGACCACCACCGGGCATGCCGGGGTCTTTACGGTGACCGGCATGGGGCCATAACTGACAAAGGTAGGATTGCCAAACAGCGTTTTAGCCAGGGCCCGCGCACCAGCCATGAGCGGCATCACGTAGAGCAGGTTCAACCCCTCCACTTCCGCACAATCGCCGAGGGCGTAGACGTGGGCCGCCGAGGTCTGCAGCAGACGATCAACGACGATGCCGCGCTTGACCTCAAGCCCCGCCTCGGCAGCCAGCTCGGTGCGCGGGCGCAGGCCAACGGCGCTGACCACCAGATCGCAGGCCAGGCGATTGCCATCGGAAAGCTGCGCCTGCAGGCCGTCGTCACTGCGTTCGAGGCGCTGCAGCGTGGCGCCCAGATGGAAGCGCGCGCCTATGCCCTCCAGGCCACGCCTTACCGCCTGGGCCGCCTGCAGCGGTAGCAGGCCGGGCATGACCTGCTCGCTCGGCGCGACCAGATCGACCTCGTGGCCGCCCAGCAGCAGGTCGTTGGCGAACTCGCAGCCGATCAGCCCGACACCGAGGATCAGCACGCGGCGCTTGCCGGCGACGGCGGCGCGGAAGCGGCCGTAATCGTGCAGGTCGTTGATCGGGAATACCGCGTCGGCGGCATCGCCTGCGACCGGCACCTGGATCGTCTGCGCCCCCCAGGCCAGTACCAGATCGCGATATGAGACCGGTTCATTGCCGATCCACACGCGCCGATTCGCCGGATCGAGGCGGGTGACGCGGGTATGGATGCGAATCTCGGCGTTCAGCTGCTCGGCCATGGCACCGGCGGTGGCCATGCCCAGGCTTTCGGCGTTCTTGTTGGCGGCGAAACCGGTGGACAGCAGCGGCTTGGAATAGGAGCGCCCGTCATCGGCGGTAATCAGCAACAGCGGCGTCTGCGTGTCCAGCTTGCGGAATTCACGGGCCAGGTTATAGCCGGCCAGGCCGGTGCCGATGATGACTACAGGTGCGCTCACGATCTTGTTCTCCAGAGAAGCGTTGCGAAAGCGATCAGCCGATGGCGATCATTTCGAAGTCCATCTTGCCGACACCGCAGTCCGGGCAAACCCAGTCTTCCGGCACGTCTTCCCAGGCAGTCCCGGGCGCGATGCCTTCTTCCGGTACGCCCAGCGCTTCGTCATAGATGTAGCCGCACACCACACATTGCCATTTCTTCATGGGTAACCTCGATGCTCTTTCGACTGCGACGCACGCTATACCAGAACAGCGCGCCGCACCAATCCCACAAATGAAAACGGGCGGCCTGGGCCGCCCGTCGCGCTTACCGCCAGGCTTAGCCTGCGGTACCCGCCAGCGGATCGCTGATGCCCATCACGTAGAACCCGATCAGGCCGATGGTGCCGGCCAGGATGAGGTAGTACAGGGTCGGCAGCATGGTCTTGCGCAGGGTGATCCCTTCGCGACCGAGCAGGCCTACCGTGGCCGAAGCCGCCACCACGTTGTGAATGGCGATCATGTTGCCCGCCGCCGCACCCACCGACTGCAGCGCCACCATCAGTGCACCAGACAGGCCGAGCAGCCCCGCGGTGTTGAACTGGAACTGCGACAGCATCAGGTTGGATACGGTGTTGGAACCGGCGATGAAGGCGCCCAGCGCACCGACTGCCGGAGCGAAGAACGGATAGACGCTACCCACGCTGTTGGCCACCAGCTGCGCCATGGCCACCGGCATGGACACCAGATCGGAGCCGTTCACGCCCGAGTTGATCAGGATCCGCACCATCGGGATAGTGAAGATCAGCACGAAGCCCGCGCCAAGCAGGGTCTTGCTCGACTCGGAAATCGCCGCGCCCAGTTCACCGGCCTTCATCCGATGCAGGAAGAAGGTGATCAGCACCACGATGCAGAGAATGCCACCCGGCAGGTACAGCGGCTCCAGCGTACCGGACACGCCGGTCTCACCGAGGATGTCCTTCCAGCCGAAGGTGAACGACATCAGCAGCGCCTTGAAGTCCGGGAATACCCGCGACGCCACCAGCAACGCGGCGAGCACCAGATACGGCGCCCAGGCCATCGGCACGGAGATCGGCGTCTTGCCGGCGACGTCCTCGATCTTCATCTCGATCTTGCCCATCCACTCGGATGGCCACTCGCTCGCCGGGGCGAAATCCCAGCTGTCCTTGGGCAGCAGGAAACCGGCCTTGGCCGCCGGCACGACGATGGCCAGACCGACCAGCGCACCGATCATCGACGGGAATTCCGGACCGAGGAACACGCCGGCCGCAGCATACGGAATGACGAAGGCCAGACCGGTGAACACCGCGAACGGCGCAATCGCCAGACCTTCGGTCCAGGATTTGTTGCGACCGAAGTAGCGGGTCATGATGCTGACCATGATCAGCGGCATGAGAATCCCGCACAGCGCATGAATGATCGCGACGCGCGAGAAGATCAGGTGGAAGAACACCTCCCAGTTACTGCCCACCGCTGCCAGCTGCTCGCTGATGCCGGTCTTGTCCAGACCCGCGCCGACGCCGACCAGAATCGGCGTGCCCACCGCGCCGAAGGATACCGGCGTGGACTGCACCATCATCCCCATGACCACTGCCGCCAGCGCTGGGAAGCCCAGCGCGACCATCAGCGGCGCCGCCACCGCGGCCGGGGTACCGAAGCCCGAGGCCCCCTCGATGAAGCAGCCGAACAGCCAGGCGACGATCAGCACCTGGACCCGACGGTCAGGGCTGACGTTGGAGAAGCCGCGCCGAATCGAACTGATTCCCCCGGAGTGTTTCAACGTGTTGAGCAGCAGAATCGCACCGAAGATGATCCAGAGGATCGCCGCGGTAAGGATCAGGCCCTGCAAGGTCGAGGCGATGACCCGGTTGAGGGTCATGTCCCAGGCCAGCAGGCCGATCACTGCAGTGAGGACGAAAACCAGCGGCATGGCGTACTTGGCCGGCCAGCGAAAGCCGATCAGCAGCACACCCGCCAGCACCAGCGGCACGAAGGCCAGGATGGACAGTAGTGTTTGACTCATTTGTTGGGTCCCTGCTTTTTTGTTGTGAACCGCTTCTATTGTGTCCGGGCATGCCCGGTGCCTCGCATGAAACGCCCCCTCACGGCGCGCCTCGCAGCGACCAGGCCGAAACCTCGTCGCTCATGCTCGAAAGCCCCGGGCGCCGTGGAGCGCCTGGGGCTTCTGTCCTTTACCGCATGCGCCGGGCTTCCGGCAGCACGCGGCTGATCCTGCCTGTCAGCCCTGGGCCGCCTTGAAACGCTGGCGCCAGGCGTGCAGCAGAGGCTCGGTATAACCGGCCGGCTGCTCGCGCCCCTTGAACACCAGATCACAGGCCGCCTGGAAGGCCGCCGACTGAGTGTAGTCGGCAGACATGGCGCGATAGAGCGGATCACCGGCATTCTGCTGGTCGACCACCTTGGCCATGCGCTCCAGGGTTTCCTGCACCTGCTCGCGGGTCACCACGCCATGGTGCAGCCAGTTGGCCACGTGCTGGCTGGAGATACGCAGGGTGGCGCGGTCCTCCATCAGGCCGACGTTGTGGATGTCCGGCACCTTGGAGCAGCCGACGCCCTGCTCGACCCAGCGCACCACGTAGCCGAGGATGCCCTGGCAGTTGTTGTCCAGCTCCTGCTGCTTCTCCTCAGCGCTCCACTTGTCCTCGGCGACCACCGGGATGGTCAGCAGGTCGTTGAGCAGCTGATCGCGCTCGGCGGCCAGATCAATCTTTTCCAGCTCGCTCTGCACGGCCTGCACGTTCACCTGGTGGTAATGCAGTGCATGCAGGGTGGCGCCGGTCGGCGACGGCACCCAGGCGGTGTTGGCACCGGATTTCGGATGGCCGATCTTCTGCTCGAGCATGGCCGCCATCAGGTCCGGCATGGCCCACATGCCCTTGCCGATCTGCGCCTTGCCGCGCAGGCCACAGGCCAGGCCGACCAGCACGTTGTTGCGCTCGTAGGACTGGATCCACGGAGTGGACTTCATGTCGCCCTTACGCAGCACAGGGCCGGCTTCCATGCAGGTGTGCATCTCGTCGCCGGTACGGTCGAGGAAGCCGGTATTGATGAAGGCCACGCGGTGCTTGGCGGCCGCGATGCAGGCCTTGAGGTTGGCGCTGGTACGGCGCTCCTCGTCCATGATGCCCATTTTCAGGGTATAGCGAGGCACACCGATCAGGTCCTCGACGCGACCGAACAGCTCGTCGGCGAAGGCGACTTCCTTCGGCCCGTGCATCTTCGGCTTGACGATGTAGACGCTGCCGGTGCGCGAGTTGCCCTTACGCTTGAGGTCATGCTTGGCGATCAGGCTGGTGAACACGCCGTCCATGATGCCTTCCGGGATCTCGCGACCGTCTTCCAACAGGATCGCCGGGTTGGTCATCAGGTGACCGACATTGCGGATGAACAACAGCGAGCGACCGTGCAGCTTCAGCTCACCACCATTGGGCGCGCTGTATTCGCGGTCCGGGTTCAGGCGGCGGACGAAGCTCGAACCACCCTTGGCGACTTCTTCGCTGAGGGTGCCCTGGGCGATGCCCAGCCAGTTGCGATAGGCCAGCACCTTGTCTTCGGCGTCGACTGCGGCGACCGAGTCCTCGCAATCGAGGATGGTGGAAACCGCGGATTCGACCAGCAGGTCCTTCACGC
This sequence comes from Stutzerimonas kunmingensis, assembly GCF_002929225.1. GTDB lineage: Bacteria > Pseudomonadota > Gammaproteobacteria > Pseudomonadales > Pseudomonadaceae > Stutzerimonas. The sequence goes on from NZ_PISM01000018.1 coordinate 526,211, forward strand.
CGGCGGCATCGGTCTGGCCGATCGGGCTGTTCGGATCGATCTGGATTTCGACGTGCAAGCCGTTGTTCTTCAGCAGCACGGCCTTCGGCTCGACCGCTTCACCCTGGAAGCCGACGAACTTCTCAGGCTGCTGGAGCCCGGTGACGCTGCCGTTCTCCAGGGTGACCTTCAGTTGGCCATCCTGCACGCGGTAGGCGGTAGCGTCGGCGTGGCTGCCCTGCGCCAGCGGCGCGGCCTGATCGAGGAAGTTGCGCGCGTAGGCGATGACCTTGGCGCCACGGACTTCGTTGTAGCCCGGGCCCTTCTGCGCGCCGCCCTCTTCGGAGATGGCGTCGGTGCCGTAGAGCGCGTCGTACAGCGAGCCCCAACGAGCGTTGGCGGCGTTCAATGCATAGCGGGCGTTCATGATCGGCACCACCAGCTGCGGACCGGCCTGGGTGGCGATTTCGCTGTCGACGTTAGCGGTTTCGATCTTCACCTCACCCGGCACCGGCAGCAGGTAGCCGATGGATTCGAGGAAGGCGCGGTAAGCCGCCATGTCCTTGATCGGGCCCGGATTGGCCTTGTGCCAGCCGTCCAGCTCGACCTGCATGCGGTCGCGCTCGGCAAGCAGCTCGCGGTTCTTCGGCGCCAGGTCATGGACCAGAGTGTCCAGGCCCTGCCAGAAGGCGGCGGCTTCGATACCGGTGCCCGGCAGGACTTCGTCTTCGATGAAACGCTGCAGATTGGCCGCAACTTGCAGGCGGCCCAGGGTTACACGCTCGGTCATCAGTCGTTCTCCTTGTCTGTTCAGTTGGCCAGGGCAGCGACGCCGGCCTTGGCGATCTGGGCATCCTGCGCGGCGGTCACGCCGGAGACGCCGACCGAACCGATGACCTGACCGTCAACCACTACCGGCACGCCGCCTTCCAGCGAGCAGACCACCGGCGCGGAGAGGAAGGCGCTGCGGCCGCCGTTGACCATGTCTTCGTAACCCTTGGTTTCGCGACGGCCGAGGGCCGAGCTGCGGGCCTTCTCGGTGGCGATGTAGGAGGCGATCGGCGCACAGCCGTCCAGACGCTCCAGCGCCAGCGGGTGGCCGCCGTCGTCTGCGACGACGATGGTCACGGCCCAGCCGTTGGCCTGCGCTTCGGCACGGGCGGCGGCGAGGATGGTGGCGACTTCGGTCTGGCTCAGTACGGCTTTGCTTTTCATCTCGATTCTCCTGTCTTCGTAATTCGGTTGTTCATTGGCCGCCCGGACTGGGTGGCAGAACCATGAGGTATTGCTACTGCATCGATTCTTCGACCACTTCGATCCAGTGCTTGACCGGCGTACGCCCGGCACCATCGAGGTGGGTCTGGCAGCCGATGTTGGCGGTGACGATTACTTCCGGCTTGCCGCTCTCCAGCGCGTTGAGCTTGTTGTCGCGCAGCTGGTGGGAAATCTCCGGCTGGGTGATCGAATAGCTACCCGCCGAGCCACAGCACAGGTGCGCATCCGGCACCGCGGTGAGCTGGTAGCCCAGGCGGGTGAGCACGTCTTCGACCGCGCCGCCGAGCTTCTGTGCGTGCTGCAGGGTGCACGGGCAATGGAAGGCCATGCGCTTGTCGGCGCGCACATTGAGCTTTTCCAGCTCGGCGCTGCGCAGCACTTCGACCAGATCCTTGGCCAGCTCGCTGACCCGCGCGGCCTTGGCGGCGTAGGCCGGGTCATCCTTGAGCAGATGACCGTATTCCTTGACGAAGGCACCGCAGCCGCTGGCGGTCTGCACGATGGCTTCGGCACCAGCTTCGATGGCCGGCCACCAGGCGTCGATATTGCGCCGCGCCCGGTCCAGACCGGCATCCTGGGCGTTGAGGTGGTAGTCCACCGCGCCACAGCAGCCGGCTTCGCGCGCCGGGCTAACGCTGATGCCCAGGCGGTCGAGCACGCGTGCAGCAGCGGCGTTGGTGCTCGGCGACAGGCTCGGCTGCACGCAGCCTTCGAGCATCAGCACGCGGCGGCTGTGCATCACCTGCGGGCGCGGCTTGGCCGGGCGGATCTCGCGCGGCAGGTGATCCTTGAGCGAGGCCGGCATCAGCGGCTTCAGCGCGTTGCCGGCGCCCAGCAGAGCCTTGAACAGGCCGGGACGCGGGATCACCGTACGCAGGCCGCCGCGCACGATGCGCTCGCCCAGCGGGCGCTGCACCTGCTGCTCGATGAAGTCGCGGCCGATGTCCAGCAGGTTGTGGTACTTCACCCCGGACGGACAGGTGGTCTCGCAGTTGCGGCAGGTCAGGCAGCGGTCCAGGTGCAGCTGGGTGCTCTCGGTCACCTCGCCGCCTTCGAACATCTGCTTCATCAGATAGATGCGCCCGCGCGGGCCGTCCAGCTCGTCGCCCAGCAACTGGTAGGTCGGACAGGTGGCATTGCAGAAGCCGCAGTGCACGCAGGAGCGCAGGATGCTTTCGGCTTCCTCGGCGCGCGGCAACCGCTTGGCCGCTTCGCTCAGATTGGTTTGCATATCAGACCTCGGAATACATGCGGCCGGGGTTGAATATCCCCTGCGGATCCAGCGCTGCCTTGAGCTGGCGGTGATAGCGCAACAGCGGTGCCGACAGCGGCTGGAACGGATTGGTCGTGGCGCCTTCGCTGAAGCAGGTGGCGTGACCGCCGACTTCGATGGCGATGCCGCGGATGGTCACCGCGTCGGCATCGGACTTCAGCCAGCGCTGGGCGCCGGCCCAGTCCACCAGCTGATCGCCCGGCAGCGCCAGCACCGGCGTGTTGTTCGGCAGCGACAGGCGCCACAGCGGGCGCGGATCGGCAAAGAACGCCAGGCGCTGTTCGCGCAGGTCGTTCCAGTAGCCGGGGTCTAGACCCTCGCCACCGATACGCTCGCGCGCCGCGCCCACCGAGCCTTCGCCACCTTCCAGACGCAGGTGCAGCGCCTGGCCGTCATGGCTGGCGGCGCTGATCGGGATCGGCTGCTGGCCCCACTCGGCAAGCTTGAGCAGCGCGCGGTCGAGGTCGATTTCCAGACGCAGGCTGGTGCACAGGCGTGGCTTGGGCAGCACCTTGAGCGAGACTTCAGTAAGTACGCCGAGGCAACCAAAGCTGCCGGCCATCAGACGTGACAGGTCGTAGCCAGCGACATTCTTCATCACTTCGCCACCGAAACGCAGGTGCTTGCCCTGGCCGGTAATCACGCGCGAGCCGAGGACGAAATCACGCACCGAACCGCTCCACGGGCGACGCGGGCCGGACAGCCCGGCGGCGATCATGCCGCCAACCGTGGCACCTTCGCCGAAGTGCGGCGGCTCGCAAGGCAGCATCTGCCCGGCGGCATCCAGCGCGGCTTCCAGCTCCGTCAGCGACGTGCCGGCGCGAACGGTGACCACGAGCTCGGTAGGGTCATAGCTGACGATGCCGCGGTGCTCGCGGGTATCGAGCAGCACACCGTCGGCCTGCCGCCCGAGAAAGCTCTTGCTGCCGCTGCCCTGAATGCGCAGCGGCGTGTTGGCGGCAAGTGCCTGGTTGACCTGGTCCAGCAACTGCGCGCTGGCGTCGTTGGCGATTACGGACATCAGAAACGCTCCAGTTCAGGGAAAGGCAGCTGGCCGTTGTGGATGTGCATGCGGCCGAATTCGGCGCAGCGATGCAGGGTCGGGATGTTCTTGCCCGGATTGAGCAAGCCGCTCGGGTCGAAGGCCGCCTTCACCGCGTGGAACAGCGTCAGTTCGTCGGCGTTGAACTGCGAGCACATCTGATTGATCTTCTCGCGGCCGACGCCGTGTTCGCCGGTAATGCTGCCGCCGACCTTCACGCAGAGTTCGAGGATCTTGCCGCCCAGGTCTTCGGCGCGCTCCAGCTCACCGGGCTGGTTGGCATCAAAGAGAATCAGCGGGTGCATGTTGCCGTCGCCGGCATGGAACACGTTGGCCACGCGCAGGCCGAACTGCTCGGAGAGGTCGGAAATGCCTTTCAGCACGCCCGGCAGCTCGCGCCGCGGGATAGTGCCGTCCATGCAGTAGTAGTCCGGCGAGATGCGCCCGACCGCCGGGAAGGCGTTCTTGCGCCCGGCCCAGAAACGCACGCGCTCGGCTTCGTCCTTGGCCAGGCGCACTTCAGTGGCGCCGGCCAGTTTCAGCACTTCGCTGACCCTTGCGCAGTCGTCGTGCACGTCGGCTTCCACGCCGTCCAGCTCGCAGAGCAGGATGGCCTCGGCATCCACCGGGTAGCCGGCATGGATGAAGTCTTCAGCAGCGCGGATCGACAGGTTGTCCATCATTTCCAGGCCACCGGGGATGATGCCGGCGGCGATGATGTCGCCCACCGCACGCCCGGCCTTCTCCACCGAGTCGAAGGCGGCGAGCAGCACCTTGGCCACCTGCGGCTTGGGCAGCAGCTTGACCGTCACCTCGGTGACGATGCCGAGCATGCCTTCGGAGCCGGTGAACAGCGCCAGCAGGTCGAAGCCTGGCGAATCCAAGGCGTCGGAGCCGAGCGTCATGCGCTCGCCTTCGACGGTGAGGATGTCCACCTTGAGCAGGTTGTGCACGGTCAGGCCGTACTTCAGGCAATGCACACCGCCGGCATTCTCGGCGACGTTACCGCCAATGGAGCAGGCGATCTGCGACGAAGGGTCCGGCGCGTAGTACAGCTCATAGGGGGCCGCGGCCTGGGAGATCGCCAGGTTGCGCACGCCGGGCTGGACCCGAGCGAAGCGCCCAGCCGGGTCGACTTCGAGAATCTTGTTGAAACGCGCCATGACCAGCAGGATGCCCTGCTCCAGTGGCAGCGCGCCGCCAGACAGGCCGGTACCGGCGCCACGGGCAACCACCGGCACGCCGCGCTGATGGCAGAGCTTGAGCAGCGTCTCGACCTGCTCAATGCGCTCGGGCAGCACCACCAGCAGCGGCGCGGTGCGGTAGGCGGACAGCCCATCGCACTCGTAGGGCTTGAGGTCTTCGCTGCGGTGGAGGATGTCCAGGTCGGGCAACTGCGCCTGCAGCTCGGCCAGCAGGGCGGCCTTGTCGACCTTGGGCAACGCACCATCGACGCGTTCGTCGTAGAGAATGTTCATGGCAGGTTCCGGTTCTCGTGGGTTGCAGCCAGCGCGAACGACTGCGGTGGAATGACGCATCTTTAACGTCGAAGATGGTCCCCAGTCCATGACCTAGACAACTGGTCCTACCAGTTTTTTGTAGTCGCCCGATAAAAGGCACTACCGAATAGTCCTCCAGACTGCGCTGCTACTGGTATTCAGGCATTCAGGGTAAACTCCCGCCAAACTGGTCCTACCAGTGAGAGAACGAAGGACATGCAGAACGAAAACCACAATGACCGTCGTCAAGTCGCCGATGTCGTCGCCGAGCGTATCGAACGGCTGATCGTCGACGGCGTATTGAAGGTCGGCCAGGCGCTGCCATCGGAACGCCGCCTGTGCGAGAAGCTGGGCATTTCCCGCTCGGCGTTGCGCGAGGGCCTGCGGGTGCTGCGCGGGCGCGGCATCATCGAAACGTCCCAGGGCCGTGGCTCTTTCGTCGCCGAACTGTCCGGCAACCACGACGCCAGCCCGCTGATGCACCTGTTCAACTCGCAACCACGCACGCTCTACGACCTGCTGGAAGTACGCGCGCTGCTGGAAAGCGAGTCGGCGCGGCTGGCCGCCCTGCGCGGCACCGACGCGGATTTCGTGCTGCTCGGCCGCCGCTACGAGGAAATGCTCGCCGCCCACGCCAGCGAGGACGGCGCCGACCCCCGCGAGCACGCCCGCCTCGACCACGCGTTTCATCTGGCGATCTGCGAGGCCTCGCACAACCCGGTGCTGGTGCACACGCTGCAGTCGCTGACCGACCTGATGCTCAGCACGGTTTTCGCCTCGGTGAACAACCTCTACCACCGACCGGCACAGAAGCGCCAGATCGACCGCCAGCACTCGCGTCTCTATCACGCGGTGATCGAGCGTCTGCCGGAACAGGCCCAGCGTGCGGCACGCGACCATATCCACGGCATTCGCGACAACCTCAAGGAGATCGAGCAGGAGGAGCAGCGCCTGGTGCGCGCCACCATGCGTCTTGAAGGCTGGACCTGAGGCGTATGTAGCGTTTACCGAGCGCGGCTACAGCCTGGCCGGACAGCCCGCACCCGTGCCGCGCCCAAGTCGCATGCTAGACTCGCCGCTCTTTTCCGCTAGCTCTGACGCACCGTGTCCGAAATTCATGACTGGCTAAGTGCCGACCGCCTCCCCTCCCCCCTCGATCCCGCCCTGCACGACTGGCTCTACGTCGACAAGGGCTCGCTCACCCGCCGCCTGACCGAGCTGGCCGATGGCGCCTTCAGCGTGACGCCGCTACACGAAGCCTGGCAGCCCCTGCGCGCCGACGAGTGCGCCGCGCTTGGCGTTCCGGCCGACAGCGAGGGCTGGGTGCGTGAGGTCTATCTGTGCGGTCAAGGCCAGCCCTGGGTGTTCGCCCGCAGCGTCGCCGCGCGAGCGCAGCTGGAGGACTCCGGCCTCGACCTGCAGCGCCTGGGCAATCGTTCCCTGGGTGAGCTGTTGTTCAGCGATCCGCCCTTTGCCCGCGGCACGCTCGAGGCCTGTCATTACCCCGCGCGCTGGCTACCGGATGCGTGCCGTGTCGACGGCCTCTGGGCGCGGCGCTCGTGCTTCCGCCAGAATCGGCTCGGCGTGCTGGTCGCCGAGGTGTTCCTCCCCGAGCTGTGGCAGGCCGCCGCCGTCACGCCCTGAGCGCGCCGCTCTGCATGCCCCCTTCCGCCAAGGAGAGCCGTTGATGTATCTGAAACTGCTGCAATCGTGCAATCGCCTGCACCCGCGCGCCTGGGACTTCATCCAGCTGATGCGCCTGGACCGGCCCATCGGCACCTATCTGCTGTTATGGCCGACGCTGTGGGCGCTGTGGATCGCTGCCGAAGGCGTGCCCAACGCGAAGAACCTGTTCATCTTCGTCACCGGCGTGATCCTCATGCGCGCCGCCGGCTGCGTGGTCAACGACTTCGCCGACCGCAACTTCGATGGCCACGTGCAACGCACCCAGGCGCGCCCCATGGCCACCGGCAAGATCAGCTCGCGCGAGGCCTGGACGCTGTTCGCCGTGCTGGTGGGCCTGAGCTTCGGCCTGGTGCTGCTGACCAACGCGACCACCGTCTACCTGTCCTTCGGCGCCCTGGCGCTGGCCGCCTGCTACCCGTTCATGAAACGCTACACCTTCTATCCGCAGGTGGTGCTCGGCGCGGCCTTCTCCTGGGGCATGCCGATGGCCTTCACCGCGGAGACCGGCAGCCTGCCGCCCGAGGCCTGGCTGTTGTTCATTGCCAATCTGCTGTGGACGGTGGCCTACGACACCTACTACGCCATGGCCGACCGCGAGGACGACCTGAAGATTGGCATCAAGTCCACCGCCATCCTCTTCGGCGAAGCGGACCGCGTCATCATCGTCACCCTGCAGGGCCTGGCGCTGTTCTGCCTGCTCCTTGCCGGCGTGCGCTTCGAGCTAGGCCAGTGGTTCCACCTCGGGCTGGTGGTCGCCGCCGGCTGCTTCGCCTGGGAGTTCTGGAAAACCCAATCGCGCAAACCGCAGATCTGCTTCAAGGCGTTCCTGCACAACCACTGGGCAGGACTGGCGATCTTGGCGGGCATCGTGCTGGACTACGCTACCAAGGCTTAAGCCCAGGCGCGCCGGGCTAGAGCGCCGGAGCACGGCAGCCTGTTGCCGTCTGCCTGTCACATGGCTGCAATAATTCCGTTATCTAATGCCGGACGACAAGAACAGACCCGAGGCTTGACCATGAACGGCAAGAGCATACTGATCGTCGATGACGAGGCGCCGATCCGGGAGATGATCGTCGTCGCCCTGGAAATGGCCGGCTATGACTGTCTCGAAGCAGAGAACACCCAGCAGGCCCACGCGCTGATCATCGACCGCAAGCCGGATCTGATCCTGCTTGACTGGATGCTGCCCGGCACTTCCGGCATCGAACTGGCCCGCCGCCTCAAGCGTGACGAGCTGACCGCAGACACGCCAATCATCATGCTTACCGCCAAGGGTGAAGAGGACAACAAGATTCAGGGCCTGGAAGTCGGCGCCGACGACTACATAACCAAACCCTTCTCACCGCGCGAGCTGGTAGCGCGCCTGAAGGCCGTGCTGCGCCGTGCGACGCCGGTGGACAGCGAATCGCCGATCGAGATCGGTGGCCTGCTGCTCGACCCGGTCAGCCACCGCGTCACCATCGACGGCAAACCGGCCGAAATGGGCCCCACCGAATACCGTCTGCTGCAATTCTTCATGACCCACCAGGAGCGCGCCTACACCCGCAGCCAGCTGCTCGATCAGGTCTGGGGCGGCAATGTCTATGTCGAGGAGCGCACTGTCGATGTGCATATCCGTCGGCTGCGCAAGGCGCTCGGTGAGGCCTACGAGAACCTGGTGCAGACGGTACGCGGCACCGGTTATCGTTTCTCCAGCAAAAGCTGAGCGCGCCGGGTGAGCATGCGTCCCAGCGTCATCCATCCCATCATCGCCACCTCTCTGGAGTGCATCGGTTGAATCAGGACTGGCAAGGAGCCCTCGTGCGTCGCCTGCTGCTTCTGCTGGGCGGCTGCCTGCTGCTGGGACTGCTGACCGGCGAATATGCCTGGGCGCTGGTCCTTGGCCTGACCGGCTACCTGATCTGGACCCTGCGCCAGCTGCTGCGCCTGCAGCGCTGGCTGCGGCGTGCCGACCCGGACGAAGCGCCGCCGGATTCGGCCGGCATCTGGGGCGATATCTTCGATAGCCTCTACCAGCTGCAGCGCCGCGACCTGCGCCTGCGCGGCGAACTGCAAGGCATCATCGATCGCGCCCAGGGCTCTACCGCCGCACTCAAGGATGCGGTGATCATGCTCGACAGCGATGGCAATCTGGAATGGTGGAACCCCGCCGCCAACCGCCTGCTGGGGCTGAAGAAGCCGCAGGACGCTGGTCACCCGATCGGCAACCTGGTGCGTCATCCGGCCTTCAAGGAGTACTTCGACGGCGGCAACTATGACCAGCCGCTGGAGCTGGCCTCTCCCGTCGATGACCGCATTCGCCTGCAGTTCAACATCACTCGATACGGCAACCGCGAGCACCTGCTGCTGGTCCGCGACGTCACCCGCCTGCACCAGCTGGAGCAGATGCGCAAAGACTTCGTCGCCAACGTATCCCACGAGCTGCGCACGCCGCTCACCGTCATCGCCGGCTATCTGGAAACCCTGCTGGAAAACGCCGATGCGGTGAACCCGCGCTGGCTCCGGGCGCTGCAGCAGATGAATCAGCAGGCCGGGCGCATGCAGCACCTGCTCAACGACCTACTCCTGCTGGCTCGTCTGGAAACCAGCAGTCGCCCGACCGACAACCAGCCGGTGGCGGTGGGCCTGCTGCTGCAATCGATCATCAGCGATGCCCGCGCACTATCTGGCAGCCGCGGCCACCTGATCAGCCTCGATGCCGACCCGGCGCTGCTGCTCAAGGGCAGCGAGACGGAGCTGCGCAGCGCCTTCTCCAACCTGGTGTTCAATGCGGTGAAGTACACACCCGATGGCGGCAGTGTGCATGTGCGCTGGTGGGCCGACGAGGTCGGTGCGCACCTCAGTGTCGAGGACAGCGGTATCGGCATCGAGCAGAAGCATTTGCCACGCCTGACCGAGCGTTTCTACCGCGTCGACTCCAGCCGTGCCAGCAGCACCGGCGGCACGGGACTGGGGCTGGCCATCGTCAAGCACGTGCTGCTGCGCCACCAGGGCCGCCTGGATATCAGCAGTACACCTGGCCAAGGCAGCCGCTTCTCCTGCCACTTCCAGAACAGCCAGGTGTCCGAACGCTGACCCGCTGCCAGCGCGAGCCGGAAAAATCCCGGCTCATCGCTTGAAAAGCCGGCCCGCCGCCGCCATCCTGTCGCGATCATTGGCTACCCGACCCCTTCATGGACCCCTCCCCCAGTTACGCCGCCTCGTCCTATTTCGCCGATTTCGGTCTGATTCTCTTTGCCCTGTTCCTCGTGCTGCTCAACGGCTTCTTCGTTGCCGCCGAGTTCGCCATGGTCAAGCTGCGCTCCACCAAGGTGGAAGCGATTGCCAGCCGGCACGGCTGGCGCGGGCACATTCTGCGCACCGTTCACGCTCAGCTCGACGCCTACCTTTCGGCCTGCCAGCTAGGCATCACACTGGCTTCGCTCGGCCTCGGTTGGGTCGGCGAGCCGGCGTTCGCGCACCTGCTCGAACCGCTGCTGGCCAGCATCGGCATCCAGTCCCAGGCGCTGGTGCACGGCATCGCTTTCTTCACTGCCTTCTTCATCATTTCCTACCTGCATATCGTGGTTGGTGAGCTGGCACCGAAGTCTTGGGCGATCCGCAAGCCGGAGCTGCTATCGCTGTGGACGGCCGTTCCGCTGTACCTGTTCTACTGGCTGATGTACCCGGCCATCTACCTGCTCAATGCCAGTGCCAACGCCATTCTCCGCATTGCCGGCCAGGGCGAGCCGGGGGCGCACCACGATCATCACTACAGCCGCGACGAGCTCAAGCTGATCCTGCATTCCAACCGCGCCCGCGACCCCGGCAACCAGCAGATCCAGGTGCTGGCCTCGGCGGTGGAAATGAGCGAGCTGGAAGTCGTTGACTGGGCAAACTCCCGCGAGGACCTGCTGCAACTCGAGCACGATGCGCCGCTGAGCGAGGTCCTCGAGGTCATTCGCCGCCACAAGTACAGCCGCTACCCTGTCTACGACAACCAGCAGGGCGAGTACGTCGGCTTGCTGCACATCAAGGATCTGCTGCTGGCGCTGGCCGCCGATGATCACCTGCCCGAGCACTTCTGCCTGAACGAGCTGCTGCGCCCACTGGAACGGGTGTCCAAGCACATGCCGCTGGCCAGCCTGCTCGAGCAGTTTCGTCAGGGAGGGGCGCATTTCGTACTGGTCGAGGAAGGCGACCACAAGGTGATTGGCTTCCTGACCATGGAAGACGTGCTCGAAGTGCTGGTTGGCGACATCCAGGACGAACATCGCAAGACCGAACGCGGCGTGCTTGCCTACCAGCCCGGCAAGCTGCTGGTCCGCGGCGACACCCCGCTGTTCAAGCTGGAGCGCCTGCTGGAGATCGATCTCGATCACGTCGAGGCTGAAACCCTTGCCGGTCTGGTTTACGAGACGCTGAAACGTGTCCCCGATGAAGACGAAGTGCTTCAGGTCGATGGCCTGCAGATAGTCATCAAGAAGATGCGCGGACCGAAGATCGTCTTGGCCAAGGTCCTTCGTTTTCCGGGATAGATCGCCCGCCATTGCTGGCCAACCATAGTTACCTTTTCGTTTACATACCGCTCGCTAATCCTTGATTTACAAGTATTAACGACCGCCCATCGTGATACGCAGAATTATTTTCAGACAGCGCCAGTCCACGCCATAGGCGGCTCGCTTGAGCCGCCACCGATTTCTTATCGAATGACGATGGAGCTTCCCGCATGCGCATCAATGGTTTGACTACCACAACCGCCTTGGCCCTGTGCCTGGCAGCCACCTCCCAGGCTTTCGCTCAATCGGCCACCGGCCCGATCTCCACGTTCGGCGTCATTGGCTCGCACAATCAGTACAAGCTGACCGTGAACGACGAAAGCGACAAGGAGCGCCTCAACCAGGGCGGGCTGTACTACAACTTCGGCAACAAGATGACCGGACAGGAAGGCTTCATCTACCAGGCCGGAATCGAAGGTCAGTACCGTGAAAAAGACGATGTGGAATATCTGTCCGCTCGCGCCGATCTCGACCTGGGCCTGCGCGCAGCCCTGAGTACCAACAACTATGTCGACCTGATTGTCGGCGGCGGCTACGACTGGGGACGCATCGAGCAGGATGACGTGCGCGTCGGCATATTCGAGGAAGACGTCAAGCTGACCACCCGCTCGCCATTCGCCAAGGCAGGTATCGGCTACAACTACCTGACGCCCGACTACACCGTGCGCCTTGAAGTGGGCGCCCGCTATTCCATTGAAGCGGACAGCAAGCTGAAGGTTGGCGGCGAAAGCGACACCGTCGACCTCAAGGACAAGGTCAACCCCTACGGTGAGCTGAGCGTGCTGTGGAACAAGGGCATCAACAACATGCCAATCAGCACCAGCCTGTACTACACCCAGACCCGCTACGAGATCGACAGTGACAGCGAGTTTGCCGAAAACAGCAAGCTCAAGCAGGAACAGGTCGGTTTGAAGGTCGGCCTGGCATTCTGAGTTGCTGAAATTGCCGACCTGTCATAAACGGACCGGTGAGCGGCCAGCGCGGCTACTCACCCCCCACGGCGAAATTCGGCAGGCTGTTGACCGGCTGCGAGAAGTCGAAGGGAATCGACTCGATCGCCAGGCCGACGTTGCGCTGCACCACGAAGTGCAGGTGCGGCCCGGTGCTGTTGCCGGTATTGCCGGAACGCGCGATACGCGTACCACTCTCGACGCGCTGTCCCTCGCGCACCGCTACCGACCCTTTCATCAGGTGCAGGTAGACGCCCATGGTGCCGTCGTCATGCATGATGCGCACGAAGTTGCCGGCCGGATTGTTGCCCCGCCCGCTCTGCTCGTTCTCGATCTTCACCACCATGCCGCCGCGCGCGGAGACGATGGGCGTGCCTTCGGGCATGGCGATGTCGACCGCATAGCGGCCCTTCGGCGTGAAATGGCTGTACTGGCCGTTGGCGCCCTGGGTCAGGCGGAACGGACCGCCGCGCCATGGCAGCGGATACTTGTAAGGTTTGGGCAGCAGGCGCGGATCGCCTAAGGCATGGCGAAGCTTGGGCGTGTATTTGAGTGGCTTGCTGGCATCGCGCGGGGCCAGCGTGGCCAGCCGAATCTGACTGCGCGGCGGCAATACCCAACGAATCGGCTTGGCCGGTGCGCCGACGGCATTGACGACGTTTTCCAGCTTCAGCTCGATATCGACCGGCGCGAACAGGTCGTTACGCACCAGCAGCGTCTCGCCCGCCGCGTGCTTGCGGGTTTCCAGTTTGACCTGGGTGTCGAGCTTTTCCACCATGCGGTCACTGAAGACGAAAACCTGCGCGCCAGGCGCAGCCTGGTCGCTGTAGGTCACGACCCCATTGGCGTCGGTGTATTTGTAGATGGTCAGGGCCAGCGCCGGCGTAGCCAGCAGCGGCAGCCCGAGCAACAGAAGAATGCGCCCCAGCATAACGGCAGTTTCTAGTGGTTATAGTGTTGGAGCGGGAAGACTAGCAGTGCCGAAGAACCTGTGCGAGCCACCGACCGTCGGGGTGTGATGCTCGTCAGTTTGTCTGCGTGGCCAGGCGCCGAACGGTCACCTGGCCGGGTCGAATCAGGCGCCTGGAACGAAGTGCCGCTGCGCGGTACCACGGGCGATCAGGCGCGACAGGTAGTCCATCTTCTGCGGATCGCGATCAACGAAGCGGAACGACAGCTGCAGCCACTCGCTGTCGGGCTTGGGTTCGAACGCGGCGACGGCATGCAGGTAGCCATTGAGACGGGCGACCTCACCGCCCTCGCCCTGCTCGAGATCGAGCACGGCGCTTTCCAGCACCTGCGGCAACTGCTCGCCGCGTTTGACCACCAGCAGCGCTTCCTTGAGGCTCAGCGCCTTGATCACGCAGGCGACACTGCCGTTGGCCAGGCGCAACTGGCCCTGCCCGCGACCAGACGCGGCACCGGCTGGTGCGCTGGCAGGCGCTGCACTGGGCTGAATCAGCGGCGAGGCCTTGGCGTCGGCGGCCGGAGCGGCGGGTCGTACCACCTCGGCCTTGCCGCCCGTCAGCGCGGCCAGCGAGTCGTTGGCCATGCCGGTCGCCAGAGTTCGCGTCGGCGCGCTGGCGGCCAGGGCATCCAGCTTGCCGGCGCGGCCGAGGGCCTTGCGTACCTTGCTGGTGAGCTGTTCGTTGGAAAACGGCTTGCCGATGAAATCCGAAACGCCGGCCTGAATGGCCTGTACCACGTTCTCCTTGTCGCCACGGCTGGTGACCATGATGAACGGCGTGGTCTTCAGCGCATCCTGCGTGCGGCACCAGGTCAGCAGCTCCAGACCTGACATCTCCGGCATTTCCCAATCACAGAGGATCAGGTCGAAGCGCTCACGGCTGAGTATTTGCTGGGCCTTGCGCCCGTTGACCGCATCCTCGATGCGAATGCCGGGAAAGTGACTACGGAGCGCCTTCTTCACCAGATCCCTGATAAAGGGCGCGTCATCCACCACCAGCACACTGACCTTGCTCATCCTTAACTCCTGCTCGAATGCCGGCAAGCATAGCCGCAGGATCGGATCGACAAAAGCACGAGTGGCCATTGCCCGTGAAGTTGTTGCGCCCGATCAACCCAGCGACGCGGGTCACGGGCGGGACATGCCCCCGCGGCCACGGCATACTTGCGCCTTTCGCCAGCTTCGCGAGGCCGCCCATGCTTCAGCACAATCGGGTTCAGCACATTCTTGTCGCCCACGATCTCAGCCCGGACGCCGATCTCGCGCTGCAACGTGCCGCCGGCCTGGCGCGCCAGACCGGTGCTCGCATCAGCCTGCTTTACGTACTCGACGAGCGCGACGCCGGGAGCGACGAACAGCAGGCACGCGCACTCCTGCAGCAACGCCTGCAGGAGAACGGGCTGGGTCAGCTCGAACCCTGGATTCGCCGCGGGCAGCCGGTGGAGGAGATCCTCACCCAGGCCGAGGGGCTGGAGGCCGATCTGCTGGTGCTGGGCCGCCATCACAAGGGGTCGAGCCAGGGATTCGCCGGCACCACGCTGGAGCGCGTCATGCTGGAAAGCCGGGCGCCGCTGTTGCTGGCTATCACCCCGGCAGAGGCCCCGTATCATCGCGCCGTGGCTGCGCTGGATTTCTCCCGCTGCGCCACGCGCGCCATGCACTGCGCCTGGGAGTTGCTGGGCGAAGGTGCCGAGCTGCACGCTCTGCACATCGACGAGATGGCCGAAGTACACGGCCCCGATTACGAAGGTCTGTCGCTGCAGCAGGAGCTGTTCGACCAGCTGATCGAAGATATCCAGCCGCAGCTGCCGGATACCGGCGCGCTGCTGAGCTACAGCCTGCATCAGGGCGAGCGCAACAATTGCATGGACGAGGCGCTACGCGACCTGCAACCGCAGCTGCTGGCCCTTGGCAGTCACAGCCGCGGTGAACTGAGCAGCGCTCTGCTTGGCAGCCTCGCCCGGCAGTTTATCGACAACCCGCCCTGCGACATCCTGATCGCGCGCTGAAGCGCATCTCTGCCCGCCTGCGCCCGACGGCTCGGGTGCATGCAGGCACAGCATCACTGATCGGCACGCCACCATCAGGTTGCGTCCTTGCAAACCCCTGCTACGTTTAGAGCCAGAACAACAATAAGAAGAAGACGCCCATGAGCCTCGCTTCGACTCGTTTCTGGTCCCGCTTTCCAGCTCCCATCTCTGCGACTTTCCACGACGACGTGATGCCCCGCGCACGAGTGCGTTCGCCGTGCGTGCATCAATGCCTGGCCGCTGCATTCAGCCCGCCGGCGATCCACGGCATTGCGCGCCTGACCGTCTGCCCAGCTTTCCCCTAACCCGCCCATACGGACCGCTTCGCATGGGGCGAACCCGTATGCCGAGCAAACCGTGCAAGGAGATACGCATGAAGCTTTCAGCAATCGCAGCGGCAACCCTGACGGCAGTGGTCGCCGTACCCGCCTCGGCCGAGATTTCCGACGGCAAGGTGAAGATCGGCATCCTCAACGACCAGTCCGGCGTGTATGCCGATTTCGGCGGCAAGTGGTCGTTCGAGGCAGCGAAGATGGCTGCAGAGGACTTTGGCGGCAAGGTACTCGACGCGCCCATCGAGATCGTCACCGCCGATCACCAGAACAAGCCGGACATCGCCTCCAACATCTCGCGGCAGTGGTACGACCGCGAGCAGGTCGACTCGATCATGGAGCTGACCACGTCCTCGGTGGCGCTGGCGGTACAGGGCATTTCCAAGAGCAAGAAGAAGATTAACCTGGTGACCGGCGCCGCCACCACGGAGCTGACCGGCAAGCAGTGCTCACCCTATGGCTTCCACTGGGCCTATGACACCCATGCGCTGGCGGTCGGCACTGGCGGCGCACTGGTTTCCCAGGGTGGCGACAGCTGGTATTTCCTCACCGCCGACTACGCCTTCGGCTACTCGCTGGAAGAGCAGACTGGCAAGTTCGTCAAATCCAAGGGCGGCGAAATCAAGGGCGCGGTACGCCATCCGCTGGCGAGCACCGATTACTCGTCGTTCCTCTTGCAGGCGCAATCCTCCGGCGCCAAGGTCATCGGCCTGGCCAACGCTGGCCTGGACACCGCCAACAGCATCAAGCAGGCCGCCGAGTTCGGCATCGTCGCCGGCGGCCAGCGCCTCGCCGCGCTGCTCTTTACCCTCGCCGAAGTGCACGGCCTGGGCCTCGACGCCGCCCAGGGCCTGACCCTGACCGAAAGTTTCTACTGGGACCGCGACGACAAATCCCGCGAGTTCGGCGAACGCTTCTTCAAGCGCACCGGCCGTATGCCGAACATGGTCCACGCCGGCACCTACTCCGGCGTCATGCAGTACCTCAAGGCGATCGAGAAGGCCGGCACCGACGCCACCGAGCCGGTCGCCAAGGCGATGCACGAGATGCCGGTGGACGACGTTTTCGCGCGCAACGCCAAGGTAGGCGCCAATGGCCGACTGATCAGCGACGTCTACCTGATGGAAGTGAAAAAGCCTGAGGAAAGCAAGCGCGCCTGGGACTACTACAAGGTGCTGGCCACGGTGCCGGGCGACGAGGCCTACATCAAGCCGGCCGATAGCGGCTGTGAACTGGTCGGGCAGTGAGCATGGCTGCAGCGCAAAGCCTAAACGCCGGCGGACCGACCGCCGGCACAGCCACGGACGCGCCGGTCATGCTCTCGGCGCGAGGTCTACGCAAGGAGTTCGGCGGCTTCGTCGCCGTCAACAACGTCGACCTGGACGTGCGCCATGCACAGGTGCACGCCCTGATCGGTCCCAACGGTGCTGGCAAGACCACGGTGTTCAACCTGCTGACCAAGTTCCTGCAGCCCACCAGCGGCAGCATTCGCCTGCTCGACCATGACATCACCCGCACCGACCCGGCCAAGGTGGCACGCATGGGGCTGGTGCGCTCGTTCCAGATCTCGGCGGTATTCCCGCACCTTAGCGTGCTGGACAACGTGCGCGTTGCCCTGCAGCGGCCGGGCGGGCTGGCTACGCAGTTCTGGCTGCCGATGCGCTCGCTCAACCGCCTCAACGAGCGCGCCATGCAGCTGATCGAGTCGGTCGGCCTGGCCGACAAGCGCAACGAGCTGGCGGCTGATCTCTCCTACGGTCGCAAACGCGTGCTGGAGATCGCCACCACCCTGGCGCTGGAGCCCAAGGTATTGCTGCTGGACGAGCCCATGGCCGGCATGGGCCACGAAGACGTGCATGTGGTGGCAGAGATCATCCGCGAGGTCGCCACCCAGCGCGCGGTGCTGATGGTCGAGCACAACCTCAAGGTGGTCGCCGACCTCTGCCATCAGGTGACCGTGTTGCAGCGCGGCGAAATCCTTACCTCCGGCGACTACCGCACGGTCAGCCAGGACGAGCGCGTACGCGTGGCCTACATGGGGACCGACGATGACTGAACCCTTGCTCAGCGTGCGCGACCTCAACGCCTGGTATGGCGAAAGCCATGCCCTGCACGGCATCGACCTCGACGTGCACCAGGGCGAGACGGTGACCCTGCTCGGCCGCAACGGCGTCGGCAAGACCACCGCGCTACGCTCGATCGTCGGCATCATCCGCAAGCGCAGCGGCAGCATCCGCTTCGACGGCAAGGACATGCTGCGCGTACCGCTGCACCGCACCGCCCGCCACGGCATCGGCTACGTTCCGGAGGAACGCGGCATCTTTTCCACCCTCACCGTCGAGGAAAACCTCACCCTACCGCCGGTGATCGCCAAGGGCGGCATGACCCTGGCTGAGATCTACCAGCTGTTCCCCAACCTAGAGGAGCGCCGCAAGAGCCCCGGCACCAAGCTTTCCGGTGGCGAGCAGCAGATGCTGGCCATGGCGCGCATCCTGCGCACGGGCGCCAAGCTGCTGCTGCTAGACGAACCCACCGAAGGCCTGGCACCGGTAATCATCCAGCGCATCGGCGAGGTGCTGCAGACGCTCAAGCAGCGCGGCATGACCATCCTGCTGGTCGAACAGAACTTCCGCTTCGCCAGCAAGGTGGCCGACCGCTTCTATGTGGTCGATCACGGCAAGGTCATCGATTCGTTCGACGTCGCCGATCTGCCCGGCCGCATGACCACGCTCAACGAAGCCCTGGGGGTCTGATGACGACGATTTTCGATGTACCGATCCAGGCGTTCCTCGGCCAGCTCTTGATCGGTCTGATCAACGGCTCGTTCTACGCCATGCTCAGCCTGGGCCTGGCGATCATCTTCGGCATGCTGAAGATCATCAACTTCGCCCACGGTGCGCAGTACATGATCGGCGCCTTCGCCGGCTACCTGCTGCTGGCCACCCTGGGCATCGGCTACTGGCCGGCGCTGATCCTTGCGCCGATCGTCGTCGGCCTGTGCAGCGCGGTGATCGAGCGCCTGGCGCTATCACGGCTGTACAACCTCGATCACCTCTACAGCCTGCTTTTCACCTTCGGCCTGGCGCTCGCCCTCGAAGGCGCGTTCCGCTACTTCTACGGCTCCTCCGGGCAGCCCTACGCCGTGCCGAAAGAACTGGCCGGCGGCTACAACCTGGGCTTCATGTTCCTGCCCAAGTACCGCGCCTGGGTGGTGCTGGCCTCACTGGTGATCTGCATCGCCAGCTGGCTGCTGATCGAGAAGACCAAGCTCGGCGCCTACCTGCGCGCCGCCACGGAAAACCCGACGCTGGTGCGCACCTTCGGCATCAACGTGCCGCTGTTGCTGACCTTTACCTACGGCATGGGCGCAGCGCTGGCCGGCCTGGCCGGCATGCTCGCCGCGCCGATCTACCAGGTCAGCCCGCTGATGGGTTCGAACCTGATCATCGTGGTGTTCGCGGTGGTGGTGGTCGGCGGCATGGGCTCGATTCTCGGTGCGATCATTACCGGCTACATGCTCGGCATCCTCGAGGGGCTGACCAAGGTGTTCTATCCGGAGGCTTCCAACATCGTGATCTTCGTGATCATGGCGATCGTACTGCTGGTGCGCCCGGCCGGCCTGATGGGGAGGGACGCCTGATGAACAGCCAGGTGAACGTCACGCCGACCACCAAACGCCCGCTGCTGCGCCTGGAGACCGTGCTGATCCTGATCGGCGTGGTCGCGCTGGCACTGGCACCGTTCTACTTCTACCCGATCTTCCTGATGAAGGTGCTGTGCTTCGCCCTCTTCGCCTGCGCCTTCAACCTGCTGCTCGGCTATACCGGCATCCTCTCCTTCGGCCACGCGGCGTTCTTCGGCGGCGCGGCGTATTTCACCGCCCACGCGGTGAAGGAATGGGGGCTGCCTCCGGAGTTGGGCATTCTCGTCGGCGTCGCCGGCGCGGCGTTTCTCGGGCTGATCATCGGCTTCCTGGCGATCCGCCGGCAGGGCATCTACTCGACGATGATCACCCTGGCGCTGTCGCAGATGTTCTTTTTCTTCTGCCTGCAGGCTTCGTTCACCCACGGCGAGGACGGCATTCAGAACATCCCGCGCGGGCACCTGTTCGGCTTCATCGATCTCGAGGAGCCGCTGTACATGTACTTCTTCGTGCTGTCGGTGTTTCTCGCCGGGATGCTGCTGATCTGGCGCGTGATCCACTCGCCGTACGGCATGATCCTGCGCTCGATCCGCGAGAACGAGAACCGCGCCATCTCGCTGGGCTATTCGGTGTCGCGTTACAAGCTCGGCGCCTTCGTCATGTCCGCCGCGCTGGCGGGGCTGGCCGGCGGGCTGAAGGCACTGGTGTTCCAGTTCGCCACGCTGACCGATGTCAGCTGGCAGATGTCCGGCGAGGTGGTGCTGATGACCTTGCTCGGCGGTATTGGCACGCTGGTCGGCCCGGTTTTTGGCGCGGCGCTGGTGACCACGCTGGGCAATTACTTCGCCACATCGGAGCTACCGGTGACGCTGGTCACCGGCATCATCTTCATGGTCTGCGTACTGGTGTTCCGGCGCGGGATGATCGGCGAACTCTATGCCTCGCGGCTGGGCAAGAAGCTGGAGCGGCGCCCTGAGGACTGAAGCCGAACCGGCTCAGCCGTTCGCTTCGAGCAGTTCATGCAGTTCGACGAACTGCTGGCTCAGCTTGTGCCGCGGGTCCAGGTAAACCAGCGGCGTGCAGGCCTGGTGCGACTCGCGCATCTTCACCGAACTCATCAGGTAGACCGGTAGCACCGGAAGACCCTCGCTCAGCAGTTCATCGATCATTTGCTGCGGCAGCGCGGCACGCGGCTGGAACTGATTGACCACGATGCCCTCGACCTCGAGCGTCTCGTTGTGGTCTTCCTTCATCTCCTCGATCTCGTCGAGCAGGCTGTACAGCGCCTGGCGGGAAAAGCTGTCGCAGTCGAAGGGAATCAGGCAGCGATCAGCTGCGATAAGCGCAGAGACCGTATAAAAATTCAGCGCCGGCGGGGTGTCGAGGTAAATCCGGTCATAGTCCTCTGCAAGACCGTCGAGCAATTTTCGCAGCTTGTTGATCTTGTGCTTGGCCTCCAGCTTGGGCTGCAGGTCGGCCAGCTCTGCCGTCGCGCTGATCAAATGCAGATTGTCGAAGGCCGTTTCTAGAATGGGCGGGCGCGCCTTCTTGCCAGCGGTACCGCCGGCGAGAATCTGCTTGAAGAAATCGGCGATGCCGGTGGGAATGTCATCGCCGGTCAGCCCGGTCAGGTAATGCGTGGAGTTGGCCTGGGCGTCCAGATCCACCAGCAGCGTGCGGTAGCCCTGCGATGCACTGACCGCTGCCAGGTTGCAGGCGATGCTCGACTTGCCGACACCGCCCTTCTGATTGAACACGACCCTACGCATGATTCGCCTCCCGACAGTCCCTGAGCGGTCGAGTCTATACGGCAAACATGACAGCCGGGTTATCCACGACGGCAAAACCGACCAAAGTCAGACGGCAACGGGTGCCTTGATGTGCGGATGCGCTTCGTAGCCAACCAGTTCGAAGTCCTCGAAGCGGAAGGCGAACAGGTCCTTCACGTCCGGATTGAGCTTCATGGTCGGCAGCGGCAGCGGCTCGCGGGTCAGCTGCAGGTCGGCCTGCTCCAGGTGATTGGCGTACAGATGGCAGTCGCCGCCGCTCCAGATGAACTCGCCCGGTTGCAGGTCGCAGACCTGCGCCACCATCAGCGTCAGCAGCGCATAGCTGGCGATGTTGAACGGCACGCCGAGGAAGATATCCGCCGAGCGCTGGTACAGCTGGCAGCTGAGCTTGCCGTCGGCGACGTAGAACTGGAACAACGCGTGGCATGGCGGCAACGCCATCTGCTCGACCAGCGCCGGGTTCCAGGCCGAAACGATCAGGCGGCGCGAATCCGGGTTCTTCTTGATCATCGCCAACAGGTTGGCGATCTGGTCGATGGATTCACCGTTCGGCGCCGGCCAGGAGCGCCACTGATAGCCGTAGACCGGGCCCAACTCGCCGTTCTCGTCGGCCCACTCGTCCCAGATGCGCACGCCGTTTTCCTTCAGGTACTTGATATTGGTGTCGCCCTGAAGAAACCACAGCAGCTCGTGGATGATGGATTTGAGGTGGCACTTCTTAGTGGTGACCAGCGGAAAGCCTTCGGCCAGATCGAAACGCATCTGATGGCCGAACACGCTGTAGGTGCCGGTGCCAGTGCGGTCGGTCTTGAAGGTGCCGTGTTCGCGCACGTGGCGCATCAGGTCGAGGTACTGTTTCATCGATTGGCTCGAAGCAGGCGCCGAAGCGCGGTGAAAAAAGGCTGCGCGAATAGTAAAAGGCCTGCGCCCCGCTTGTCGCCCTTATGGCGACAGGCAGGGCAACGGAATCAGGCCGGAGCCCGGCCGGCGTCGCGGCGATAGGCCCAGGCGATCATCCCGGCACCGAGCAGCACCATTGGCACGCAGAGCAGCTGGCCCATGGTCAGCCAGCCGAACGCCAGGTAGCCCAGCTGTGCATCCGGCACACGGACGAACTCGACGATGAAGCGGAAGATGCCGTAGCACACCGCGAACAGTCCGGAGACCGCCATGGTCGGCCGCGGCTTGCGCGAATAGAACCAGAGGATCAGGAACAGCGCGACGCCCTCCAGGGCGAACTGATAGAGCTGCGACGGGTGCCGCGCCAGTAGCTGCGGGTCGGTCGGGAAGACCATCGCCCAGGGCACATCGGTGGCCTTGCCCCACAGCTCGGCGTTGATGAAGTTGCCGATTCGTCCGGCGCCCAGACCGATCGGCACGAACGGCGCGATGAAGTCCATCAGCTCGAAGAAGCTCTTGCCGTTGCGCCGGGCGAAGATCCAGCTGCACAGCAGCACGCCGATCAGGCCGCCGTGGAAGGACATGCCGCCCTTCCACACCTGCAGGATCAGGCTCGGCTGGTTGATGTAGGCGGCCAGGTCATAGAACAGCACATAACCCAGACGGCCACCGACGATTACCCCCATGGCCACCCAGAACACCAGGTCGGAGAGCTTGTCCTTCGGCCACTCGGGTGCGAAGCGCTGCACCCGCAGCGAAGCCAGCCACCAGGCGCCGCCGATGCCGATCAGGTACATCAGGCCGTACCAGTGAATCTGCAAGGGGCCGATGGCGACGGCCACCGGATCGATCTGCGGATAGGGCAGCATCCGTTACTCCTCAAACCAGAAAATTGATGCCGACGCTCAGCAGCAGCAGAGCGAACAGCCGTTTCAGAACATTGGCCGACAGACGATGCGCCAGCTTCGCACCCAGTCTGGCGAAGAACATGCTGGTTGCCGCGATGCCGAGCACGGCCGGCAGATAGACGAAGCCCAGACTCCAGTCAGGCAGTTGCGCCTCGTGCCAGCCGACCACCATGAAGCTCAGCGCCCCGGCAATGGCGATCGGCAGGCCGCACGCCGCGGAAGTCGCCACCGCCTGCTGCATCGGCACGCTGCGCCAGGTCAGATAGGGCACAGACAGCGAGCCGCCACCGATGCCGAAAATCGCCGAAGCCCAGCCGATCACCACGCCCACCAGCGACAGCTCCGGCCGTCCCGGCGCCTGGCCGGTGGCCTTGGGCCGCAGGTCGAAGCCCATCTGCACCGCCATCGCCAGGGCGAACACACCGATGATCTTCTGCAGCATCGGACCCTGGATCGCCGCCGCGGTCAGGCTGCCCAGAGCAGCGCCAAGGAGGATGCCAAAGGTCATCCACAGCACCATCGGCCAGCGCACCGCACCCTTGCGATGGTGGGTGAGAATTGAATTGACCGAGGTGAAGACGATGGTAGCCAGGGATGTCCCAACAGCCAGGTGGGTGAGGATTTCCTGAGAGAATCCCTGCGCGCTGAAACTGAATACCAGCACCGGTACGATGATCAGCCCGCCGCCCACGCCAAACAGCCCGGCCAGCACTCCGGCGAAGCCGCCAAGCAGCAGATACAGCAGAAACTCCATGTGCCCCGTCCCGGCGAAACAAAGCGGCATGTTAGCGGAAAATGCGCCCGCCCCGCGCGCCCGACGTTGACCGCTAAAACCCGGCAGTGGCTCATACGCCGGTCGCGCCTGTACTCTTGGCGGTCCGGACATAGTTTGGCCTTCCCATGTGCCTGATCGTTTTCGCCTGGCGCCCCGGCCACACCCAACCGCTGGTGGTAGCCGCCAACCGCGACGAGTTCCACGCCCGCCCGAGCCTGCCGCTGGGGCACTGGGAGGATGCACCATGGATCGTCGGCGGGCGCGACCTGCAGGCAGGCGGCACCTGGATGGGCGTCACCAGCGGCGGACGCTTCGCCGCACTGACCAACATTCGCGCACCCGGCCAGGTGATCGGCTCACGTTCACGCGGCGAGCTGCCGGAACAGTACCTGCGCGGAAACTTGCCGCCGGCTGACTACCTCGCCGAGCTGACCGGCCGCCGCGCCGACTACGCCGGCTTCAACCTGCTGGTCGGCGATCGGCAGGCACTCTGGCACCTGAACTCACGCAGCGGTGAGGCGACGGAGTTGCAGCCCGGAATCTACGGCCTGTCCAACGCCAGCCTCGACACGCCCTGGCCCAAGCTGAGAAAAGCCCGCGCAGCACTGGCGACCAACCTTGACCCGGCGACTCCTGAGAACCTGCTCGCCCTGCTGGCGGACCCAAGCCCAGCGGCCGAGCATGAACTGCCGCAGACCGGCGTGCCGCTGGAATGGGAAAGGCGGCTGTCGAGCGTCTTCATCGCCAGCCCGGAGTACGGCACGCGCGCCAGCACAGCGCTGATCCGTCATGCCGATGGAGCGCTGGACATCCTGGAGCGTAGTTTCGGCCCGGACGGCCCAGTGGGCGAGGTGCGCTACCGCCACCCGCCAACGAGCTGATTGGCGAGCGGCGGATTGCTCAGACGGCGGCGGACGGGTTGATCAGCTTGCTCAGGCCGAGGTTGCGCAAGGTCAGCTGGACCGTGCTGTGGATGACCTGCGGGCTGTCCAGCAGCATGACCCGCGCCAGCAGCTGCTGAGCAGTATCCATGCTGATCTGACGCAGCAGCCATTTCACCTTGGGCAGGTTGGTAGCGTTCATCGACAGGCTGTCGAAGCCCATAGCCAGCAGCAGCATGGCCGCCGCCGGGTCGCCCGCCATCTCGCCGCAGATGCTCACCGGCTTGCCCTCGCCATGGGCTTCCTTGACCACGCGCTGCAGCGCCTCGAGCACGGCCGGATGCAGATAGTCGTAGAGATCGGCGACCCGCGGATTGTTGCGATCCACCGCCAGCAGGTACTGCGTGAGGTCGTTCGAGCCGACCGAGATGAAGTCCACCATGCGCGCCAGCTCGCGCGTCAGGTAGACCGCCGCCGGCACTTCGATCATGACGCCGACCGGCGGCATGATCACGTCCAGCCCCTCGTCGCGCACCTCGCACCAGGCACGGTGAATCAGATGCAGCGCCTCTTCCAGTTCGCGGATGCCGGAAATCATCGGCAAGAGGATGCGCAGGTTGTTCAGCCCGGCGCTGGCCTTGAGCATGGCGCGGGTCTGCAGCAGGAATATCTCGGGGTGGTCGAGGGTGACGCGGATACCGCGCCAGCCGAGGAACGGGTTTTCCTCCTTGATCGGGAAGTACGGCAGGCACTTGTCGCCGCCGATGTCGAGGCTGCGCATGGTTACCGGCAGCGGATGGAAGGCTTCCAGCTGCTCGCGGTAGATCGCCATCTGCTCCTTCTCGCTTGGGAAGCGCTCCTTGATCATGAACGGCACTTCGGTGCGATACAGACCGACGCCCTCGGCGCCGCGCTCCTGCGCGCGCACCACATCGGCGAGCAGGCCGGTATTCACCCACAGCGGAATGCGATGACCGTCGGTGGTCTCGCACGGCAGCTCGCGCAGCACGTCGAGCCCGGCGGAGAGCTGGCGCTCCTGCTCGGCCAGCACTTCATACTGCTCGCGCAGGACCTTGCCCGGGT
Source organism: Stutzerimonas kunmingensis (assembly GCF_002929225.1). Lineage (GTDB taxonomy): Bacteria > Pseudomonadota > Gammaproteobacteria > Pseudomonadales > Pseudomonadaceae > Stutzerimonas. The sequence continues at coordinate 551,762 of NZ_PISM01000018.1, forward strand.
TGGTGATGATCTCGCCGCGATAGCCGTCGATGATCAGCTCGATGCCGTCGACCTTGGAATACGGCAGGTCGACCGCGCCCATCACCGTGGGAATGCCCATGGCACGGGCGAGAATGGCGACGTGGGAGTTGCTCGAGCCGAGCACCGAAACCATGCCCACCAGCTTGCCCTCGGGCACCTCGCCGAGCATCGCCGGCGAGAGCTCCTCACTGACCAGGATGGTCTTGTCGGGATAGGTCAGCGTCTGCTGACGCGCCTCCTGCAGGTAGGAAAGCAGGCGCCGGCCGATGTCCTTGACGTCCGATGCGCGCTCGCGCAGGTAGGCGTCGTCCATCATCTCGAAGCGCCGCACGTGTTCGCTGACCACCTGGCGCAGCGCGCCCTGCGCCCACTGACCAGTACGGATGACCTTGGTCACTTCGCCGCCCAGGGCGGAGTCGTCGAGCATCATCAGGTATACATCGAACAGCGCGCGCTCTTCCTTGCGCATCTGCGTGGCGAGCTTTTCCGAGAGAGTGCGCATGTCGGCGCGCACGGCCTCCAGCGCAGCTTCGAAGAGCGTCAGCTCGGCATCGATGTTGTCGATGTTCTTGTCCGGCACCACATCCAGATCAGCCGGCGGCAGCACCACCACGGCGGTTCCGACGCCGGCGCCTGGCGCACCCGGAATGCCGATGAAGCGGGTTTCCTGGATGCCCTTGCCTTGCCGGCCAAGCCCGCGGATCGAACCGGTCGCCTCGGCATGGGCGATAACACCGGCAAGCTGCGCGCTCATGGTGACGAGGAAGGCTTCTTCACCCTCGTCGAACTGGCGGCGTTCCTTCTGCTGGATGACCAGTACGCCCATCACCCGACGGTGGTGGATGATCGGCGCACCGAGAAAGGAGGCATAGCGTTCCTCGCCGGTTTCGGCGAAGTAGCGATAGCGTGGGTGTTCGGAGGCGTGTTCGAGGTTGAGCGGCTCTTCGCGGGTGCCGACCAGGCCGACCAGGCCTTCGTTGGGCGCCATGCTGACCTTGCCGATGGCGCGCTTGTTGAGGCCTTCGGTGGCCATCAGGACGAAGCGTTCGGTTTCCGGATCGAGCAGATAGACCGAGCAGACCTGGCTACCCATGGCCTCCCTGACTCTCAGCACGATGATGCCCAACGCCGCCTTGAGGTCCTTGGCGGCATTCACTTCCTGGACAATCTTGCGCAGCGTGCCGAGCATGCTCAGAGGCTTTCTCCCCGAATCTCAGTCCCGCACCGGTAAACGCGGTGCGAGTTCTTTAAGTGCGCGACGATAGACCTCGCGCTTGAAGGTGACCACCTGTCCCAGCGGGTACCAGTAGCTGACCCAGCGCCAGCCGTCGAACTCCGGCTTGCCGGTCAGGTCCATGCGTACACGCTCTTCGGCGCTGGTCAGGCGCAGCAGGAACCATTTCTGTTTCTGTCCGATGCACAGCGGCTGGCTATGGGTACGCACCAGGCGTTGCGGCAGACGATAGCGCAACCAGCCACGGGTGCAGGCGAGGATATTCACATCCTGCTCTTCCAGGCCGACTTCTTCGTTGAGTTCGCGAAACAGGGCTTCTTCCGGCGTTTCACGGGCGTTGATCCCGCCTTGCGGGAACTGCCAGGCATCCTGATTGATCCGCCTGGCCCACAGCACCTGACCGACATCGTTGGTCAAGATGATGCCGACGTTCGGGCGAAAACCATCGGAGTCGATCACGGCATACAACCTCGCAGACGCATGTCGCGGCATTGTTCCACAAAACCGCGATAAGCCGAAAGCACGGCAAGCCGCCGTTCGGCACGTACCCGCGCGCTCGGCGAGGGGCCGCCCGAGGCTGCGCGCAAGACGCTGCAACCGGTATGCTTGGGGCTGCCCTGACCATCATCGAGGAAAACATCCGTGCGCCTGGCTCTATTCGATCTCGACAACACCCTGCTGGCCGGTGACAGCGACCACGCCTGGGGCGAATACCTCTGCCAGCGCGGCATCGTCGATCCGACCCAGTACAAGGCACGCAACGACGCCTTCTATCAGGATTACCTGGCCGGCAATCTCGACGTGCACGCCTATCAGAATTTCTGCCAGGAACTGCTCGGCCGCAGCGAGATGGCGCAGCTGCAGCAGTGGCACGACGAATTCATGCAGGATTTCATCGAGCCCATCGTGCTGAGCAAGGGCGAGGCCCTGCTACGCCAGCATCTGGAGGCGGGCGACAAGGTAGTGATCATCACCGCCACCAATCGCTTCATCACCGGGCCGATCGCTGCACGCCTGGGCGTCGATACCCTGCTGGCGACCGAATGCGAGATGCGTGACGGGCGCTACACCGGTCGTCTAACCGACATCCCCTGCTTCCAGGAAGGCAAGGTCCAGCGCATCGAGCGCTGGCTGGCGGAAACCGAGCAGACTCTCGAAGACGCCTATTTCTACAGCGACTCACGCAACGACCTGCCGCTGCTGCAGCGCGTCCCTCACCCAGTGGCGGTGGATCCGGACCCGGTGCTGCGCGACTTCGCCACCGAACGTGGCTGGCAGATCATCTCGCTGCGCTGAGCCAGCGCAGCAGTCATGCCCGAGCCGGTCGAATCAGACCGGCTTGGCGCCCATCAGGGCGGTGATGGCAATCAGCACGACCAGCACCAGCACAGCATAGATGCCGGCGTTACGCGCCGCAGTGGCGTTGCCCGGCGCCTGCCAGGCGGCAAGACGCCCGGCCAGCAGCAGAACCAGCGGGATCAGCACGAGGAACAGCACGGAGCTGGCCAGCAACCAGAACTGGCCCAGCGGCCACCCGGCCAAATGTGTCAGCCACCAGCCGGTCACCGGCAGCGACAGGCCGATCACGGCCAGCAGCGGCAAGGACAGTCGGCGGGTGCGCTGCAGCTTGCGTTGCAGCACAGCCTGATCGCCACCGCGGCCGGCCTTCCACAGCATCAGCAGATGCACGATGACACCCAGCAACAACAGCACCGCCGTCGCACCATGAATGATTCTGAGGGTGAGGTAGTGGTCCATTTGCCTTCCTTTAGGTTCGCTTAGCCGAGAAACAGCTTGTAAGCCGGATTCTCGCTTTCGTCCCAGTAGCGGTAGCCGATCTTGTCCAGCGCGGCCGGTACCAGATGGCGCTCGTCGGCCGGCACCTGCAGCCCCGCAACTACCCGGCCGTCGGCGGCACCATGGTTGCGGTAATGGAACATCGAGATGTTCCAGCGCCCGCCGAGTTTGTTGAGAAAGTTGAACAGCGCGCCGGGGCGCTCGGGAAACTCGAAGCGCAGCACCATCTCGTTGCTGACGCCGGCGGCGTGGCCACCGACCATGTGCCGCGTGTGCAGCTTGGCGAGCTCGTTATCCGTGAGGTCGAGCACCGGAAAGCCCTTGTCGCGCAGCCCCTGCACGAGCGCCGCACGCGGGTCGTTCTCAGGGTGCGTCTGCACGCCGACGAAGATGTGCGCCTCGCGGTCGGTGTGGAAACGGTAGTTGAACTCGGTGATCTGGCGTTTGCCGATCGCCTCGCAGAAGGCCTTGAAGCTGCCCGGCTGCTCGGGGATGGTGACGGCGATGATCGCCTCGCGCTTCTCGCCCAGCTCGGCGCGCTCGGCGACGTGGCGCAGGCGGTCGAAATTGACGTTGGCGCCGGAGTCGATGCCCACCAGCACCTGGCCGCTGATGCCTTCGCGCTCGACGTATTTCTTGATCCCGGCCACGGCCAGCGCACCTGCCGGCTCGGTGATCGAGCGGGTATCGTCGTAGATATCCTTGATCGCCGCGCAGATCTCGTCGGTACTGACGGTGATCACTTCGTCGACATGATCCTTGCAGAGCTCGAAGGTGTGCTGACCGATCTGCGCCACCGCCACGCCGTCGGCGAACAGCCCGACCTGCTCGAGCACCACACGCTCGCCAGCGGCCATTGCGGCCTGCAGACAATTGGAGTCGTCCGGCTCGACGCCGATCACCTTGGTCTCTGGGTAGAGGTACTTCACGTAGGCGGCGATGCCAGCCACCAGGCCGCCGCCGCCCACCGGAACGAAGATCGCGTCGATCGGCCCCTGGTGCTGACGGAGGATCTCCATCGCCACGGTACCCTGCCCGGCGATCACATCGGGATCGTCATAGGGGTGGATATAGACGTAGCCTTTCTCTTCCACCAGCTTCAGCGAGTAGGCCAGCGCCTCGGGGAAGGCATCGCCATGCAGCACCACCTTGCCGCCGCGGGCACGTACGCCCTGGACCTTCAGCTCCGGCGTGGTTCGCGGCATGACGATGGTGGCCTTGATCCCCAGCTGCTTGGCCGCCAGCGCAACGCCTTGGGCGTGATTGCCAGCCGATGCCGTGACCACGCCACGCGCCAGCTCCTCGGCGGACAGCTGCGCCAGCTTGTTGTAGGCGCCGCGGACCTTGAAGGAGAACACCGGCTGCAGATCCTCGCGCTTGAGCAGAATCTGGTTGCCGATTCGTTCGGAAAGCTGGCGGGCGGGCTGCAGCGGGGTTTCGATGGCGACGTCGTAGACGCGGGAAGTGAGGATCTTCTTGACGTAATGTTCGAGCATTCTGGCTGTCTTGGCAGGCATTGCGAGGGAACGAGGAGTCTACCCCCCGCACGCCCCCGGCGACCACCGGCAATCCACCACGGCTTCGGCATGACAAGACCCGCCGCCGGCAGAGGGCTATAATCCGAGCCTTCGTCTTTCCCGCCCGGATTCCCGCCATGACCCAGGATCAGCTCAAGCAGGCCGTCGCCCAGGCCGCCGTCGACCATATCGTCCCGCACCTCAGCGATCGCAGCATCATTGGCGTCGGCACTGGCTCCACCGCCAACTTCTTCATCGACCTGCTGGCCAAGCACAAGGGCTTCTTCGACGGCGCCGTGGCCAGCTCCGAAGCCACCGCCGAGCGTCTGAAGCAGCACGGCATCCCGGTCTACGACCTGAACTCGGTGAGCGAACTGGAGTTCTATGTCGACGGCGCCGACGAGGCGAACAAGCACCTGGAGCTGATCAAGGGCGGTGGCGCCGCCCTGACCCGCGAGAAGATCGTCGCCGCGGTAGCCAAGACCTTCATCTGCATCGCCGACGGCAGCAAGCTGGTCGAGCAGCTGGGCGCCTTCCCGCTGCCGGTGGAAGTCATCCCGATGGCGCGCAGTCATGTTGCCCGCGAGCTGGTCAAGCTCGGCGGCGACCCGGTCTACCGCGACGGCGTGGTCACCGACAACGGCAACGTCATCCTCGACGTGCACAACCTGATGATCGGCTTCGCGCCGGAACTGGAAGGCAAGATCAACGACATCGTCGGCGTGGTCTGCAACGGCCTGTTCGCCATGCGCCCGGCGGATTTGCTACTGCTCGGCACCAAGGACGGCGTGCAGACACTCAAGCGCTGATCCGCCGCGGCGAAGCGCAACGGCGCGACGCCGAACTGGCGACTACGCTTTAGGTGCGCTGCGACGAGTCCGCCGCAGCTCATCACAGGAGGTGTCGCCATGTCCGGCAAATTCCAGTTGAAGAAATCCAGCAACGGCCAGTTCCATTTCAATCTTCTGGCCGGCAACGGTCAGGTCATCCTGTCCAGCGAGCAGTACAAGGCCCATGCCTCGGCGCTCAACGGCATCGATTCGGTGCGCAAGAACACGGTGCGCGAAGGTGCGTTCGAGGTCAAGGAGTCGAGCAACGGCAAGTACTTTTTCGTGCTCAAGGCAACCAACGGGCAGGTCATCGGCCAGAGTCAGATGTACGCCAGCCTGCACAGTGCCGAGCAGGGTTGCGACTCGGTACTACGCCACGCACCGAATGCCGCCCTGCAGGACGAAAGCGCGTCGGCCGCCTGACCGCCTTCAAAGCCGGTGATCGAGGCGGTAACCGATCACCTGGCCTGCTTGCTGAACACGTAGAACAGGTTCGGCTCGCTGACTACATACAGCGTGCCGTCCGGCCCCATCGCGATGCCTTCCGCCTGCGGCACATCCTGTTCCAGCCCATGCTTGCCGGCGTTCAGTGCCAGGCTGCTGAGTGGTTGGCCCTTGCTTCCCAATTCGACCACCAGCCGCGATTCGTCGGACAGCGCCAGCAGATGTCCGCTGCGCTCATCGAACTGCAAACTGGACAGATCACGCACGAACAGTCTGGCTTCGTGTTCATTGATATGTACTGCTGGCGTTTCGGCAGAATAGGGAAAGCCCGCGATTTCAAAAATCTTGACCGGGTTGCGCTCTTTAGCGACGAACAGGCGTCCGCCGGCCGTATCGTACGCGAGGCCCTCGAAGCCCTTGTTGCCGTTGAGGTCGATGCCCAGCGAAAGCTGTGAGGCGTGCGTGGCATCAATAATGGTCGTCTGCTCGTCGACTTCGACCCGAAACAGGCGCTGCCGGCGCTCGTCGCTGATCACATACACGCCGGCAGAGATGTACTCGACAGCCTCCGGGTCGCCGAAGCCAACGAGCGGGATCGCGCGCAGCAGATCGCCCTCCAGGCTGAGTTCGAGCAGGTGTGGATTGCCATTGGTGACGGCGATCAGACTGTTGCGATCCGGGTCGAAAGTCAGCGCCGAGAGATCGTCGTCGATTCCTTCGACCACCTTGCCCTGGATCGTCACCTGGTAATCCGGCAGCCACAATGAGGCGTCCTCCGCCGGTTCACCGCGATGCCACTGGTTGAGATGGAACCAGCCACGCTCGAACAGGCGGTAATGAATGCCGGCAGCGACGGCCAGCAACAGCGCCACAGCCAATGATGCCGCCGTAAACAATTTCAACGCACGCATAGAGACCTACTGTTGTTCTGATGGGCGAGCGATTGTCTTCAGTCAGGCTTACACCAAGCTTAATGCGGCCATTCAGCGCCTGCGGCTGAATACGTAGAAGCGGTTGGGCTCGCCGACCACGTAGATGTTGCCTTCGCCATCCATCGCCACACCTTCGGCCTGCTCGATCCCATGTACCAACCCATTGAGTCCGCCGAACAGGCTGATGAAGCTGCGCGGCTTGCCCTGCAGGTCCAGCTCCACCAGCAGCCGCGACTCGTCGGAAAGCATCAGCGTGTGGCCGCTGCGCGGGTCGATGGCGACGGAGGAAATGTCACGAACCAGCAGCCGTTGCCCGGGCACGGCCTGCAGCGCCCCGGCGGCGCCGTCCTCGCCGGGGAATGGGAGCTCGAACAGGCCCTGCGGATCACGTTCCTTGGCCAGCAGCAGGCGCTGCGTACGCGGGTTCCAGGCCAGTCCCTCGAAGCCCTTGTTGCCGGCATCGGCGAAGCCCAGGTCATAGCTGGCCAGATCATCGAGATCGAGGCTTTCCACGCCGGGCTCCAGACGGAACACCGCCACCAGCCGACGGCGCTCATCGACGATCGCCAGACGGCCGTCACCCAGGGCCTCCACCGCCTCGGGATCGGCGAAGCCGGTCAGCACGACGCGCCGCAGCACGACGCCAGCCGGGGTGAACTCGACCAGTTGTTCGCCGGTTACGGTGAACAGCGTGCCGGTCAGGGGATTCCAGGTCAGTCCTGAAGTTTCCTCGTCTTCCAGGCCGGCCAGGGTGGTTTCCAGGGTCAACTCGTAATCCGGCAGCCAGATGCTGGCTGCACGCTGTTCGGCGCTGACCGAACGCTCACCCCAGTACAGCTGCAGCTGATCGTCCCAGTGCAGCAGGCGCGTGGCGACGAGCAGCGCTATAAAAAGCAACAGCAGGATGGCGGCGACGATCAGACGCCAGCGGGAATAACGAACGGGCATGAACAGCGCTCCGGCGGAAGGTGCCGGATTACAACACGAGAGCGGTTCGCACAGAAGCAGCAGACGCGGCGGGTTTGCCCCGCCGCGCGCAGGTCAGATCACGCGGCTTTCGAAACGCGACAGCCCGATCAACTCCAGCACCAGTTGATCGCCCTGCTTGAGCGGGCCGACACCGGCCGGCGTGCCGGTCAGCACAACGTCGCCCGGCTGCAGACTGAAATGCCCGGCAATGTGCTGCAGCAGCGGCAGGATGGCATTGAGCATCTGGCTGCTGTTGCCGTCCTGGCGGACTTCGCCGTTGATGGTCAGGCGGATGCCGATGTCGCCCAGATCCTCCACCGCATCGCCCGGCACGAACGGCGCCAGCACGCAGGCGCCGTCGAAGCTCTTGGCGATTTCCCACGGATGGCCCTTTTCCTTCAGCTTCGCCTGCACGTCGCGCAAGGTCAGGTCCAGCGCCGGGGCGAAGCCGGAGATGGCATCGCGCACCTCTTCCTCGTTCGGTTTGCGCGACAGCGGCTTGCCGATCAGCACGGCGATTTCCGCTTCGTAATGCACGGCGCCGCGGTCGCTCGGAACGCTGAAGCCGTCGTCCAGCGGCACCGTGCAGCTGCCGGCCTTGATGAACAGCAGCGGCTCGGTCGGCACCGGGTTATTCAGTTCCTTGGCGTGCTCGGCATAGTTGCGGCCAATGCAGACCACCTTACCCAGCGGATAGTGGATCGGCGTGCCATCGGTGTAGTGGTGCTGGTAGCTCATCGAAGACTCCTGGTAATCCGTGGGCCGTTCAGGCCGCGAAAATCTTGCCCGGGTTCATGATCCCGTTGGGGTCGAACACCGCCTTGACTGCCTTCATGTACTCGATTTCCGCCGGCGAACGGCTGTATTCGAGATAGTCGCGCTTGGTCATGCCGACGCCGTGTTCGGCGGAGATCGAGCCGTTGTACTTCTGTACGGTTTCGAACACCCACTTGTTCACCGTGGCGCACTTGCCGAAGAACTCGTCCTTGTCCATCGCATCGGGCTTGAGGATGTTCAGGTGCAGGTTGCCGTCGCCGATGTGGCCGAACCAGACGATCTCGAAGTCCGGGTAGTGCTCGCCGACGATGGCGTCGATCTCCTTGAGGAAGGCCGGCACCTTGGCGATGGTCACCGAGATGTCGTTCTTGTACGGCGTCCAGTGACTGATGGTCTCGGAGATGTACTCGCGCAGCTTCCACAGGTTCTGCAGCTGCTGCTCGCTCTGGCTCATCACGCCATCGAGCACCCAGCCCTGCTCGACGCAATGCTCGAAGGTCGCCAGCGCCTGATCGGCGCGCTCCTCGGTGGTGGCCTCGAATTCCAGCAGCGCGTAGAACGGGCAGTCGGTTTCGAACGGCGCCGGCACGTCGCCACGCGCCAGCACCTTGGCCAGCGCCTTGTCGGAGAAGAACTCGAAGGCGGTCAGGTCCAGCTTGTCCTGGAAGGCGTGCAGCACCGGCATGATCGAATCGAAATCCGGGGTGCCCAGCACCAGCGCAGTGAGGTTGGTCGGCTGGCGCTCCAGGCGCATGGTGGCCTCGACCACGAAACCCAGGGTGCCCTCGGCACCGATGAACAGCTGGCGCAGGTCGTAGCCGGTGGCGTTCTTGATCAGATCCTTGTTCAGTTCGAGCACGTCGCCCTTGCCAGTTACCACCTTCATGCCGGCGACCCAGTTGCGGGTCATGCCGTAGCGAATCACCTTGATGCCACCGGCGTTGGTGCCGATGTTGCCGCCAACCTGGCTGGAGCCGGCGGAGGCGAAGTCCACCGGGTAGTACAGCCCCTTGTCCTCGGCGAACTGCTGCAGCTGCGCAGTGACCACGCCCGGCTGGCAGACGGCGGTGCGATCCATCTCGTTGAATTGGAGAATCTGGTTCATGTAGTCGAACGACACCACCACCTCGCCATTGGCCGCCACGGCCGCTGCGGAAAGCCCGGTGCGACCGCCCGAAGGCACCAGCGCGACCTTGCGCTCGTTGGCCCAGCGCACGATGGCCTGAACCTGCTCGATGCTCTTGGGAAAGACGATGGCCGAGGGCGCCGGAGCGAAATGCTTGGTCCAGTCCTTGCCGTAGGCATTCAGCGAATCGGCGTCGGTCAGCACTTTGCCGGGCTCGACCAGGGTTTTCAGCTCATCGATCAGGGCGGGGTCGGTCATCACGGGAACTCTCATACGATTCATGGTCACCCTGAGCACGCTTCAGCACAGGGGTGGGGGTGTTTCGCGGGGCTCGTATGCTAGCATACGCACCCCTTTGAAACGTGCCTCGGCAGACTCCCGACACCGCTAATGACGGGTCGGCCAGCCTTCGCTGGACACTTCAGTCCTATCCTTCGGCCTTAAGGTTTTAATGCAGATGAGCCAGACCTCTCTCGACAAGAGCAAGATCAAGTTTCTTCTTCTCGAAGGCGTGCACCAGAACGCCGTCGACACCCTCAAGGCGGCCGGCTACACCAACATCGAGTACCTCAAGGGCGCGCTGTCCACCGAGGAGCTGAAGGAGAAGATCGCCGACGCCCATTTCATCGGCATCCGCTCGCGCACCCAGCTCACCGAGGAAGTCTTCGAGGCCGCCAAGAAGCTGATCGCCGTCGGCTGTTTCTGCATCGGCACCAACCAGGTCGACCTGAACGCTGCCCGCGAACGCGGCATCGCGGTGTTCAACGCGCCCTACTCCAACACCCGTTCGGTGGCTGAACTGGTGCTGGCCGAAGCCATCCTGCTCTTGCGCGGCATTCCGGAAAAGAACGCCTCCTGCCATCGCGGCGGCTGGATCAAGTCGGCGGCCAACTCCTTCGAAATCCGCGGCAAGAAGCTCGGCATCATCGGCTACGGCTCCATCGGCACGCAGCTGTCGGTACTGGCCGAAGCGCTGGGCATGCAGGTCTTCTTCTATGACGTGGTGACCAAGCTGCCGCTGGGCAATGCCACCCAGATCGGCTCGCTGTACGAGCTGCTGGGCATGTGCGACATCGTCTCGCTGCACGTTCCGGAGCTGCCGTCCACCCAGTGGATGATCGGCGAGAAGGAAATCCGCGCCATGAAGAAAGGCGCCATCCTGATCAACGCCGCCCGCGGCACCGTAGTCGAGCTGGATCACCTGGCCGCCGCGATCAAGGACGAGCACCTGATCGGCGCCGCCATCGACGTATTCCCGGTCGAGCCGAAGTCCAACGACGAGGAATTCGAAAGCCCGCTGCGTGGCCTGGACCGCGTGATCCTGACCCCGCACATCGGCGGTTCGACCGCCGAAGCGCAAGCCAACATCGGCCTGGAAGTCGCCGAGAAGCTGGTCAAGTACAGCGACAACGGCACCTCGGTGTCCTCGGTCAACTTCCCGGAAGTCGCCCTGCCGTCGCACCCGGGCAAGCACCGCCTGCTGCACATCCACCAGAACATTCCGGGTGTGATGAGCGAGATAAACAAGGTCTTCGCCGACAACGGCATCAACATCTGCGGCCAGTTCCTGCAGACCAACGAGAAGGTCGGCTACGTCGTCATCGACGTGGACAAGGAGTACTCCGACCTGGCGCTGGAAAAGCTGCAGCACGTCAACGGCACCATCCGCAGCCGCGTGCTGTTCTGATTCGCTGACGCGGTGCGTTGAAAGGGAGGCTTCGGCCTCCCTTTTTCGTTCATGCGCACTGACTCAACCCGAGCGCTCTCCGCTAGCTGCGCAGCACCCGATTACCCGCAGCATCGACATCCGCCCCTGGCTGCTCGTCACGCGGCTCGGGCGTCGGCGGCACATCGGTCTCGATTGGCGCCTGGCGCGGCTGCAGCACCGGTGCTTCGATCTGTTCCATCTCGTCCGATTGCTGATCCGACTGCGGCCGCGGCTCGCGGTTGTCCAGCGGATGTTGACGCGCCTTTTCCGGATTGGTCGGCCCGGTAGTCTCGGCCAGGGCGCTCGTTGCGCCCAGCAGTGGCACCAGCAGAATGCTCATACGCAGCAGGTCCATCGTGCACCTCCCGATCTTTGCTCTTGCAGGTTCGGCACGCCGGCACCGACAAAGGTTTCCGCACAACTGCCGGCAACGGCCGAGCGGTCAGGCTGAACGCAGAACGGCCCGGCAAGCTGAGCCTGCCGGGCCGTTCAGGTGCAACCGATGGATCAGTAGGCGCCGCGTTCACCGCCCTCGCCGCCCGTACCGGTCGTACCCTGCTTACCAGCCGCACCATCGCCGCCAGCATCGACGCCGGTACCGTGATCGCTACCGTGTGTGGTCGCCGGGCGCTCAGTCTCGTCCGGCATCTTGCCGGTATCGGAGGTCGAATCCATTCCGTTGCCCGTGCCGCCCATGGTTCCAGGCTGCTCGGTACTGTGTCCCTTCGAATCACGGTGGCCGGTATCGGCGCCGGTACTGGTATTGCCGGCAGCGAATGCCGCGCTGGAAAGCAGTCCCGCCAGGGTGAATGCCGCAATCTTGTGCATGTTCATGATGACTCCTGCATATTTTCAGGGGGTTCATGTAATCCGGCAGCGGGACGGGTCAGGGGTTTCGTCGTCAGCATTTACAAAACGTGACAGCCCTGTAGAACGCCCGGCCAGAGCGGCTAGGCACTAGGACCGTCGGTCGCCTGCGGCCGGTCACCGAGCAGATCCTCAACGTAGAGCATGCGCACCAGCACCATGCCGACAGCTGCCAGTGGCGTCGCCAGCAGCAGACCCAGAGTACCGGCCAGAAGGCCGAACAGAAGTTGCACGGCGATGGTCAGCGCCGGCGGAACCGAGACGATGCGCTGCTGCATCCACGGCGTGAACACATAACTTTCCAAGGCCTGGATGAACAGATAGAGCGCGGCGACGTAGAGCACCGTGCGCCCGCCCTCCAGCGATGCCAGCAGGAGCGCCGGGATCACCGCCAGCACCGGACCGATATTGGGAATGAACGACAGCAGACCGGCGATCAGGCCGAGCACCAGCGCCAGCTCGATGCCCAGCAGCCACAGACCGAGCGTGGTCAGCACGCCGATCAGCAGCATTTCCAGCAGCTTGGCCAGCAGCCAGGCCCGCAATGTCGAGCCGCTTTCGTCGAGCACCTCCGCTGCGCGCGGTCGATAGCCCAGCGGAATCAGCTTCAGCAGCCCGCGCACGTATATCTGCGGATTGATGGCGAGGCAGATGCCGATGGCGAAGGCAATGGCGAAGCTGCTCAGCGCACCGACGATCGAGCCCATCACCTTGGTGACCACGCTGAACGCGCTAGAGCCGTCGGGCAGCGAGTCCTCCAGGCGTTCGCGCTGCTGCAGCAGTTCATTCGCCCAAGGCAACTGCTCGGCACGCTCACGCAGGCGCTCCACGGCCTCGGGCAGCGAATCGGAGAGCGCATCGGCCTGTTCGGCGATGCTCGGCGCGACCAGCCAGCCGCCGCCCCCCAGGCCGAGCAGCAAGAGCACGAAGAACACCGCCATGGACAGATTGTAGGACAGCGCCGTCTTGCTGCAGAGCCAGCGGCTCACGCCGTGAATCAGCACACCGAAAAGAATCGAGGCGAACAGCAGCAGGATGAAATCGAACGCCAGCCAGGCGACGATGCTCAGCAGCACCACGACGGCCAGCACCGCGGCCTGCACAATCGTGCGATTGGCGACCGTCTTGGCATCGTTCTGCGGTGTCGACGTGGACATGATGCTCCCCCTCGTGAGTACAAGAGGTACGACAGACCGCGCCGCGCATTAATTCAGCTGTTGCCGCCAATCAGCGCAGCAGCTGCCAGAGCGAGGCGCCGACGCCGGCCATGCTCTCGCCCGCCACCAGGCCAGCCGCGGCGACAATCACGAAGCGCTCGCCGAGACTGCGCCAGCGTGACGCGAAGGCCCAGGCGAGCACGGCACCGAAGGTCATCATCAGCGAAATCGACGCCGGAATGATGAATGCCAGGCCGAGCGCCGCGGAGCTCGGCAACCAGCGCAGCCGGCGTTCGGGCAGCAGCCCTTCCAGCGTCCCGAGCAGCACCCCGCAGAGCGCACCAGCGAGCATCGCCCAGCGAATGTCGGCAGCGAGCGCGCCCAGGCCGCCGGTCAAGGCTTCGGCCACTGCTTTCCAGGTGGCAACCGCCGGAGCCGGCCATTCGGGTGTGATCAGCATGCTCTGTGGATCGGGAATCAGCAGCTGATAGGCCAGTACGCCGACCACGCTGCCGAGCAGAATGCCGAAGCACTGCGCCAGCGCCTGACGCCCCGGCGCAGCGCCGATGGCATGCCCGACCTTGAAGTCGTTGAGCAGATCGGTGCACTGCCCCGCCGCGCCACCGGCGGTGTTGGCGCTCATCAGATTGACCGGCACCTGGCCCGGGGCGAACACGCCGAAGCTCAGCTGCGACAGCTGGCCGATGGCGCCGATCGGCGGAATCCCGGTCGCGCCGACGACCCGCGCGGCAACCATCGCCAGCAGCAGCGCCAGCGGAATCGACAGCGCCGCCAGCCAGGGGTCGATGCCGAACAGGCTGACCTGCAGCGCCAGCACCAGTCCTACCGACAGCGCAAAACCGGCCGCTGGCCAGCCGTGCGGGCGCCGCAGCACCGGCCGCCGGCGTGTCATTGGCGAGCGTGAGCGCAGCAGGCGCAGGCCCAGCGAGGTCAGCGTCGCGCAGACCATCAGGCTCACGCCCGGCCACAACAGCCATTCGATCAGCGCGGCGAACTGCGGCCCCTGGGCGGCAGCCGGCAAGCGCACCAGTCCCTCGGCCAGCAGCCAGGGCGCGATCAGGCCCCAGGCCAGCACGGCGCCGAGCAGCAGCGACAGGCCGACGCGCAACCCGATGATGCCGCCGAAGCCGAGCAACAGCAGCGAGGGTTCGAAGCTGAACGTCAGGCGTTCCAGCTGCGCCGAAGGGGCCCAGCGCGGCAGCGTCCAGAAAAAGATATCGACCAGTTTGCTCCCGGCGGCCAGCACGGCGGCACCGCCCAGTACCCAGAGCCGGCGCCCGGCCTCGGCGCCATGACTGTAGATCTGCTGCAACGTCGCCAGGGTCGCCATGCCCTCGGGAAAGCGCAGCCCCGACTCGACGATCAGCGAGGGTCGCAGGTACCAGGCCACCCAGACCCCGAGAAAACTCACCGAGAACACCCAGGCCATCAGCGGCAGGCTGTCCAGCTGCTGACCGGTGAGCAGGGTATAGGCGGGAATCGGTGCCACCAGCCCGCCGGAGATGATCGAGGCGCAGGACGAGGCGGCGGTCTGGTTGATGTTGCTTTCCAGCAGCGACCAGCGCGGGCGGCCGAACGCGACGGCAATGCTCTGCCAGAACGCGAAGCCGATCAGCAGCGCGATGATCGACATATTGAACGACCAGCCGATCTTGAGGCCCGAGTAGACATTCGACGGTGCCAGCAGCGCACCCAGCAGCAGACCGGTGAGCAAGGCACGCAGGGTCAGTTCACGAGACGAAACGGCAGAGGTGGTCGCGATCATTCCCCTACCTTAGCAGCCGCCCGGTGCAAAAACGCGCGCCCTTTCCGATGCCTCGCGTTCGACCTGGCGGAGTTGTGCACGTGCTGGCTGGATAATGCCCGTTCGCCATCTCTCGGCTGAACTTCGCTGCAAGGTGCTGGTCGTTTAGTAACTTTTTAATCAATCACGCCCGACTGACTAGGTACCGAACATGGACGCGGAGCTTACACGGGACACATCCTCCCCAACTGTCACGCTGTTAACCGGCAATGAACTGCTTGGGTTGTTCTTTCGCCACTTTCTAGGCGAACAGGCGCAAGTCGAAGTTGCGCTGACCGGACTGCAATCACCGGACAATCGCGGAGCCGACCTGTTTCTGGTCGACGCCGGCCATAGCGAAGCCGAACAGATATCCAGCCTGATCGACCAGCTCGACGAGCACACACCGGTGGCGCTGGTGAATATCGTCCCCGAGCAGGCCGAGCAGCTGGTCGAAAGACACCCGGTGATTCGCGGGGTGTTCTACAGCCACGCCACCCGCGAGCACCTGCTCGAGGGCATCCGCGTGCTGCTCAAGGGTGGCGACTGGCTGCCACGGGTCCTCACCGAGAGGCTGCTGGGCCAGTGGCGGCGCATGCGCCAGCTCGCTGAAACCAAGTCCAGCCTGACGCTGCGCGAGCGCGAGATCCTGAGCCTCGCCGGCAAGGGGCTGTCGAATGCGGAAATCGCCGAGCAGCTGTGCCTCAGCCCGCACACGATCAAGAGTCATATCCACAATCTGCTGCGCAAGATCGGCGCCTCCAATCGGGCCGAGGCGGCGTACCTGCTGCGTAGTCATCTCGACTGGGACAAGTCCTGTAGCGCTTGAGTAGCGTCCCGCAGCGACGGGCGGCCTAACGGAACGTCACTGAGACGCTCTGGCACGGTGCGAAAGCGTCACGCCCGTGCCAGGCATTAATCCCGAGCGAATTGCTCGTGCTACGTCTTTTACATCATCCGATGGATGTTCAAGGGTGTCCGCCGCGTTCAAGAATCGCGACCACTGTCATCCGGTACACGCCAATGGCCCGTTACGCCCTGCCCCGCGCCACATCACTGTCTGCCCTGGTTGCCTGCTTGGCCTGCGCGCCGCTGATGGCCGCCGACCTGATGGACAACGGCGATCTTTCACCCCTTGGCACCACCGCCACCCAGCTTGCGGTTCAGCTGACCGACGCCAGAGCCGCCTATATTCAGCAGCTCGGCCAGGGCAACCTCGCCGAGCTGACTCAGAACGGCCAGGCGTTGAGCGCGCAGATGCTGCAGCAGGGCGGCGATCAGGAAGCCTTTATCCTGCAGCACGGCGATAACCTGATGGCGGTCATCGAGCAGGTCGGCCAGGGCAACTACGCCGAAATCCGCCAGACCGGCAGCGACAACCAGGCCAGCATTAGCCAGTACGGCGCCTATAACGATGCGCGCATCGAGCAGACCGGCCAGGGCCTGCACAGCGCGGTGACGCAATACGGCGTCGGCCAGCAGATCAATATCGTGCAGGGTCGCTAGCGATCAGGAGAGTTCATGTTCAAGCCTACGGCAATTGCCACCCTGCTCACCCTCGCCGCCACTCAGGCCATGGCGCAGAACAGCATCGAACTGGAGCAGGTCGGCACGGACAATGTCGCCGAGCTGCAACAGATCGGCCTGGTCGAGTCCAGCACCATGGACGTCAGCCAGATCGGCAACCTCAACACCGCCAGCATTACGCAGATCGGCGAGGCCTACTTCAAGGTCGCCAACCTGCAGCAGATCGGTAACGCCAACGTCGCCACCATCGAACAGACCGGACGTACCAGCACGGTCGATGCCAGCAGCATCGGCAACGGCAACCAGATCACCGGCAGCCAGACCGCCTTCGTCACCGCACAGATCGAGCAGCGCGGCGACGACAACGTGCTGACCTTCGACCAGCAGGGCTACTTTGAAGGGTCGCGGATGATCGTGTCCCAGGACGGTCTGGGCAACCTGGCCGACATTTACCAGGGCGACGGCAATCGCATGAACATCGCCCAGGCCGGCACCTACAACATCGCCGAGATTCAGCAGAACGACTACCACAACGAACTCGACTTCACCCAGAGCGGCGACAGCAACCGGCTGACGGTCGACCAGAACGGCTTCGGCGGCCGCATCAGTGGCTCGTCGACCGGCAGCGGTAACAGCGTCGACATCGCCCAGAGCTTCATGTCCAACCAGGCCACGGTGATCCAGAACGGCAACGACAACCTGGCGAGCATCGAACAGGGCAACTACGGTCATCAGGCCACCATCACCCAACTGGGCAGCGCCAACGAGGCGATGATCCGCCAGAGCCTGCCGGCCAATGACTTCACCCGCCTGCCCGGCGTCGCGACGATCCACCAGAGCGGCACCGGCAACAGCGCCACCATCGTCCAGCAGTAGCGCAACTACCCTCCAGCCACGGACCGGCTTCAACGGAAACAGAACGGATGCTGACCATGACCCTCACCACTTGGCTGCTCGCAGCCACCCCCGCCCCTGCCGATGCACCGGTAGCCGTCAGTTTCGAGCTGCAACCGGCCGAGCAAAGCCGGCTTTCGCTCGCCCTGTGCTTCAAGGGCAGCGGGCAGCAGGTCCGCTTTCGTCTGAAGGTGCGCTCCAGTGGCAGGGCCGGCAATGCCCAGACCGCGCAGAGCGGCACGCTGATCGCCACCCCGACGCAGCAATGCCCGCTGAACAACCGCCTCGGCATCGCTGACGACACCCGTGTCGAGGCCGAGCTGCAGTGGTGGATCGACGATGCCGAGCAGCCGCCGATCCTGCGCAGCTACCCGGACGACGACGCCGATGTGGGCGACGAAAGCGAGCCGGAACAGATCGCGTGAAGGCCGAAAGCGGACCGACGGCGCACCAGGTGGCGCTCGTTCAGCGCAGGTTCAGCTGGGGTTCAGCCCGACTGACCGAACGGCACTCCCGCACGGCCCTGGCCGCTGCTAGAGTTCGCTGCCGAGCTATCTGCAGCCCATTGGAGGGCGCATGTCACTGGATGACCGCAAGAAACTCGTCCGTCAGCACATCGACCTGACCTGGAACCGCGGGCGCCTGGCGCTGGCCGAGCACCTGCACAGCAAGGATTTTCTCTACAAGAGCTCCTTCATCGGCCGGCCGCTCGCCAGCGCCGAGTTTCTCGACATGGTCCGGCAGATCCGCCACGCCATGCCGGAACTGGAAGTGGTGGTCGAGGAATGCATCGCCGAAGGCAACCGGGTGGTCACCTGGAGCACGCTGATCGGCACCATCGAGCAGCCGGCGTTCGGCTATCCGCCCAGCGACAAGGTGCTCAGCATTTCTGCCATGGCCTTCTGGAGCATCACCCCGACCCAGCAGGTGCAGGAAATCTGCACCATGTTCGACATGGAAAGCTTTCGCGCCCAGCTGGGCCTGGATACCCGGCCCTACGCCGAAAAAGCCCTGCCCTGATCCGATCGCTCACCACAGCCAGCCGAGCCACAACAGCGCCACCAGCAGCCAGGCGCTTAGGGTCAGCGCGCCGCGTTCCCACTGCCGATTCCAGCGCCGTTCGCGCGCCCGCCAGCGGTTCCGCTCGAGCTGCATCCCAGGTACTGGCAATGGCGGCTGGCGCAGCAGGCGGGTGAGATACAGCGATGCCCACAGTGCAGGATTGGGCAACTGCGCCAGCCGCGACGGCACCCTCCAGCCACGGCGCAGCGCCAGCAGCGTCAGACCCAGAGCTGCCAGCAGCGGCCAGAGCGCCGACCACAGGCCCGCGGGATACACCCCAGCCAGCAGCGCTTCGCGCATGGTCGGCCAAAACCAGGGCACGGATAGCGACGCCATGCTGAGCAGCGCCCACGGCAACCACTGGCCGAGCGGCGCGCGTGCACTGGCGTGCTGCTGGTCGCGCCACATCAGCCAGAGCGCGCGCCAGAGCAGCAACGCGGTGACGAAGCTGGCCAGGGTCAGCCAGGGCAACCAGGCGACGAAGGCGCTTTCATGCCAGGCCTCTTTCAGCAGGTACTTCACTGCCGCGCCGCTGGTGAACGGCGCGCCCATGATCGCCAGCGCCGGCAGCATCAGCAGCACCCAGCCCAGACGCGACAGCCGCCCTTCGTGGACCATCCCGGCGGCGAGGAACAGCGCGCCCTTGGCCAGCCCGTGATGCACGCCGAACAGCACCAGCACCGTCAGCAGCGCCGCAGACGGCGCCTCCGGGCTCCAGGCCAGTGCCAGGATCATCAGCATCCAGCCCATCTGGCTCACCGAGGACCAGGCCAGCACCGCCTTGGACTTGGCCGCGCACAGCCCCAGCGCAGCCGCATAGAGCGCGCCGAACAGGCCGGCGATCAGCAGCGGCGTGCTCCAGGCCGCCAGCGTCGGATCGCTCTCCGGCAGGCAGCGCCAGATGCCGAGAATGCCGGCCTTGAGCATCGCCCCGGAGAGTACCGCGCTGGCGGATGCCGGGGCCTGCGGATGGGCCAGCGGCAGCCAGACGTGCAGCGGCCAGAACCCAGCCTTCAGGCCGAGCCCGAGCACCAGCAGGGCCAGGGTCAGGTGGTCGATCGGCTGCGCCTGCCAGGTGGCGAAGTCGAAGGCCTGTTCGGTGCTGTGACTGCGCAGCAACAGCCCGGCGAGCAGCAGCATCTCGCCGCAGATCGCCAGTTGCAGATAGAGACGTCCGGCCCGCCGCGGTCCCGGTCCACCGCGCTGCACGATCAACCCGTAGGCCGCGAGGCTCATGGCGCTGAAGCCGAGGTAGAAGCTCAATGCGTCGGTGGCGATGATCAGCAGCAGATTGCCGGCCAGCGCCAGTTGCCAGAACGCCCAGAAGCGCAGCCGCTTCCGATCGGTGGCCAGGCTGCTGTTGGCAAAGATCGCCGCGCAACTCCAGAGCACGGCGGTAAAGCCCAGCCAGGCGCGGGTCAGCGTATCGCTGGCGCCCCAGCGCACACCCTCCCAGAGCCACGGCAACTCCAACGCTGGTGGCGGTTGCAGCGCAGCCAGCAGCGCCGGCGCACAGGCCAGCCACAGCCACGGCAGGCTGCGTTCGCGCAGCCACAACAGCAGAACGCCGCCGAGCAGCGGTGCGAAGGGCACCAGCAACCAGAGCCAGGCGTTCATATGGCGAACTCCCGCTCGACGATCAACTGGCTCCAGCCCAGCGGGCTGAGCGCGGTGGCCGCCAGCAGGCCGACCAGCAGCGACAGTAGCGCCGTGAGCAGCGGCGGCAGCAACAGCATCCAATGGGTTTCGAAACGCTCATCGGCCCAGCGGTTCTGGTGCCAGTCCGCCGGCTCGGCGAACCAGCCCCGCCACAGCAGCGGCAGGAAGTAGGCAGCGTTCAGCAGCGCCGAACCGAGCAGCACCAGCAGCACCCAGTCCTGACCGACCTCCAGCGCGCCGAGGCCGAGCGTCCATTTGCTGATGAAGCCGGCAATCGGCGGAATGCCAATCATGCCCAATGCGCCGATGGAGAACGCCGTCATGGTCCAGGGCATGCGCCGGCCGACGCCGTCCATCTCGCGGATGCGGTGAATGCCCAGGGTCTCGGCGAAATTGCCCGCGCAATAGAACAGCGTGACCTTCATCAGCCCCTGATGGACCAGATGCACCAGGCCGCCCACCGCCGCGATCGGCCCGAGCAGCGCGACGCCAAGCGTCACGTAGGACACCTGGCTGATGGTCGAGTAGGCCAGGCGCTTCTTCAGCTCCTGCTGCTGCAAGGCGCGCAGTGAGCCGTAGAGAATGGTCGCCGCCGCCAGCCAGAGCAGCGGCGTGGTGAGATCCAGCTGGGTCAGCGCCTCGGCGCCGAAGACGTCGTAGACCACCCGCACGATGCCGAAGGCCCCGGCCTTCACTACCGCCACCGCATGCAGCAGCGCACTGACTGGTGCCGGGGCGACCATCGCCTGCGGCAGCCAGCCGTGCAGCGGGATCAGCGCCGCCTTCACGCCAAGGCCGAGAATCAGCAGGGCGAAGGCCACGCGCAGCCCGACGTCATGCTCGCCGACTGCGTCCAGCAGGTAGCCGGCGGCCTGGAAATCCGGCGTGCCGGCCAGGCTGTGCAGCAAGGCCACGCCCATCAGCACCAGCGACCCACCACCGACGGTGTAGGCCAGATAGACGCGCCCCGCGGCGAGCGACTCCGGCGTGCCGCGATGCACCACCAGCGGAAAGGTGGCCAGGGTCAGCAGTTCGTAGAACAGCAGGAAGCTGACCAGATTGCCCGCCAGCGCCAGGCCCACCGTGGCGCTTACGCAAAGGCTGAAGTAGCCGAAGAAGCGCGAGCGCAGCGGCGAGTTTTCCAGGTAGCCGATGGCATAGATCGTCGTCACCGCCCACAGCAGGGATGACAGCGCGACGAATAGCAAGGCCAGCGCATCGGCCTGCAGTACCAGCGGCACGCCCGGCAACAATGGCACGCTGAAGCGGTACTCGCTGCCCTGGCTGACGCCATAGAGCATGCTGCCGACCAGCACCAGCTTGAGCGTCACGCCGAGCAGGTTGAGGGTCACACGCAGGCGCTGCTGGTCCTCGCGCAGGCCGAAGATCACCAGGCCCGGCAGCAGCGAGCTGAGCACGATGCCCAATGGCAGAAACGCATGCCAGCTCATCGCCCGAGCCCTCCCAGCCAGAGCAGCAGCGGCTCGCTGATCAGCGCCAGCCCCCAGACCAGCAGCGCCGGCAGCAACGCCAGCCACTGCGCCAGACGGTCGGCATGAATGCTCGGTGGATTCGGCCGGGCACGGTCGAAGCCGTGGGCGACGACGCGGAACACGTAGGCCGCCGACATCAGCGTGCCGAGCAAAACACCCAGCGCCCAGGGCCAGTGCTGCGGCCGTTCGAACAGCGGCTGCAACAACAGCCACTTGGCCAGGAAACCGCCACTGGGCGGCAGACCGATCAGGCTGCCGCCGGCCACGGCGAACGCCGCCAGGGCGATCGGCACGTTCTGACTCGCGCCTTTCATGCCGCTCACCCGCTTGCTGCCGAGGATGCTTTGCAACTCGCCGGCCGCGAGGAACATCGAAACCTTGGCCAGCCCGTGGGCCAGCACGAACAGCCACAGGGCCGCATGCAGGCGCGGTTCGTCCAGATGCAGCAACAGCCCCAGCGCCAGCAGCGCGTAGCCCAGCTGGGCGACCGTCGAGTAGGCCACCAGCGTCTTCAGTCGCGGCGCGCGCAGCGCCGACCAGCCGCCGCCGACCAGCGCCAGCACACCGGCGGCGCCGAACAGCAGGCCGGCGTCGCGGCCGAATTCAGCCGGGGCAATCTCGCTCCAGATCAGCCAGAGGATGTACAGCGGCCCCTTGACCACCAGTGCCGAGAGCAGCGCGCTGACCGCAGTCGGTGCCGCGGCGTGGGCCGGCGGCAACCACAGGTGCAGCGGCCACAGCGCGGCCTTGAGCATCAGCCCGAGGGTCATCAGCAGCAGCGCCAGATGGGTCACACCATCAGCTTCGGTCAGTTGCGCCAGCACGGCCAGATCGAGCACGCCGTAGCGCCCGTAGATCAGCGCCACACCGAGCAGGTAGGCCAGCGAGCCAGCCAGCGACAGCAGCAGGTAGTTCAGCGCCGGCTTCCAGGCCTTGCGCCCGGCCAGCGACACCAGCGCCACCGCGACCAGGCTGAGCAACTCCAGCGTCACGTAGAGGTTGAACAGGTCCGCCGACAGCCACAGCGCGGCCAGTGCCGCGTGCAGCAGGCAGGACAATGGCCAGTAATCCTGATTTCCGGCGGCATGGGCGATGCGCGCCGCGTACAGCGCCACCAGCAGGTGCAGCCCGGACGTGAACACCAGCAGCAGCGCGGCCAGTGGGGTCAGGCGGAAACGGATCGCCAACCCCGCCTCCCAGCCACCGACCAGCAGGCTGCGCTCGCCATGATCAAGCACCACCTGCAGCGCCATGATTGCTGCCACCAGCGCGCCCAGGCTCAGCGCGATCACCCAGCGGCCACTGCGCTCCGGGCGCAGCAGGATCAGCAGCAAGGCACCGGCCAGGGGCAGCAGCAGGCTGACCAGGGCGGCGTTCATCGCTCGTGCTCCTTCGACGCGGCCAGTGCACTGCTCAGGCGCAACGCCAGGGCGGTCGCACTCACCGCCACCACCAGCCCGGTGACCACCAGCGCCACCAGCAGCGGATCGCTCGGGTCGTGGCGCGCCGCCAGGGCGATCATCACCAGAAACACACCGCTGCCCATCAGGTTGATGGCAATGATTCGCCGCAGCGCATGGCGCAATGTGAGCAACCCGTGCAGGCCGAGCAGCCAGAGGGCGAAGCCGACGGCGATCCAGAACAGCGTGGCGCTCATTGCTGCGGCTCCGGGTCGTCGCCGATCACCAGCAGGCTCAGGCTGACGGCGATGGAGAGTGTCGCCGCGGCCTCGATGACGACGATCAGCGGCTTGGCCCAGCCGGTCGGGTACTGCAACCAGCCATCGCCAAACCAGGCGCAGGCTGCTGCCACCGCGACGAACAGCAGCAGGCCGATCAGCACCAGCAGGCGCAGCGGCCAGAAGCCCCAGCGCAACGCCGGCAACGCACCGGCCAGACGCAGCAGGACGATGCCGGAGGCCAGCAGCGCGCCGGCCTGGAAGGCACCGCCGGGCGAGGCGGCACCGCGCCAGAGTACATAGCCGCCGGCCAGCACCAGCAGCGGCGCGAGTGTTCGGCCCCAGGCGCGCAGCATAGGCCAGGGCTCGCTCAGCTGCGGCTGCAGCGATCCGAGCTGCCGAGCACCGAGCAGGGCCAGGAGCAGGACGGCCAGCTCGAGCAAGGTGTCCCAGGCGCGGAAATTGAGCAGCACCGCCGTGACCGGATGCTCGACGCCGCTCTGCGCCAGCGCGGCATCGATCTGCGTCGGCACGCTCGGTTGCAGTTCGGCCAGCGGCGCTAGCTGCGGCAACACCATCAGCAGGAGCGGCAGCACCACCGCCACCGCGGCCAGACGCCGGTGGCGCGACAGCTGCGGCTCGCTGCCGGCCCGTGGCTGGCGCGCCAGCGCGGCGAACAGCAGCACACCGGTCAGCCCGGCGCCGATGGCGGCCTCGGCCAGCGCCAGGTCGGCCGCGCCCAGTCGCGCCCAGACCAGCGCCAGCACCAGACCGAAGGCGATGAACAGCAACACGCCGGCATACAGCTGGCGCACATGCAGCGCGCCACCGGCCAGACCGAGCAGCAACAGGCCGAGGACCGCATCCAGCAGCCAGTCAGTCATCGCCGTCATCCTCGTCGGACTGACGAGCCAGCAGCTGACAGGCGGTGGCGCCGGAGGCCAGCACCAGCAGCCAGATCAGCAGCATCTGCGCGACTTCCAGCACGCCGCCGGCGCGCAGCGACAGGCCGGCGACTACCAGGCCGAGGCCGAGGGTGTCGGCCTTGGTCAGCGCATGCAGGCGACTCAGGGTATCGGGAAAGCGCAGCAGGCCGATGCTGCCGGCAGCGAAGAACCCCAGCCCACCGGCCAGCAGCAGCCAGCTGAAGAGGTCGAGCAGTTCACTCATGGCGGCTACGTCGCAGCAGCTGTACCAGAGCGGCGCTGATCATCGCCGCCAACAGCGCCAGCACCAGCGCCGCATCGCGCAGTGCCGGCGAGCCATGCCACTGCGCCAGCACCAGCAGCAGCGCCGTGCCGGTGGTGCCGAACAGCTGCACGGCAAGCAGCCGGTCGACCCGCCGCGGGCCGAGCAGTACGCGCCACAGGCCAATGATCAGGGTCAGCAGCAGAAGTGCGCAGAACACTGCCATCAAGGCCGCCCATCCACGCCAAGCAGCCGCTCCAGGCGCCGTTCCAGTTCGGCCACGGTGGCTTGCCAGGGCAGGCGCTCATCCAGCACGTGCACACGCATCTCGTCGGCATCGACTCGCGACGCCAGGGTCCCGGGCAACAGCCCGACCATCGCCGAGAGCAACAGGCGCACCCGCGGCGACTGGCTGGTGAGCGGATAGGGATGCCACGCCGGCTGCAGCGGACAGCGTGGCTGCAGCGCACGCCGCGCCACGTCCCAGCCACCGAGCAGCATGTGCTTGAGAAAGAAGCCGAGAAACGCCGGCAGCGCCGCCAGGCGCAAGGTCATCGGGCGCAGGCCGAGCCAGAGGCTCAGCGCGACGGCCAGGGTGATCGTCGGCACACCCAGCACCCAGCCCTGCCCGGCAGCGAACAGTGCCCAGAGTGCGGTGTAGAGCAGTGACCAGAAGAGTGCGTCGGTGGCTCCGCGACGCCATGCGGCCTGAGTCATCACAACCTCCTTGGCATTCCGATCTTTGTTACAAGTCGAGGCCAAGAGTTCGCCGCTGTCCACCAAACACCGCGAAGAGCCTTGTATCAGCAGATTGCCGTTCGGCCTGGCCAGCGGTGCTGCACCGCCTGTTTCTCCCAGCTGCGGCGCGTGGCAGGCTCAGCACAGGTGTCTCAGGAACCAGTCACCGGCCAGCCGTGCCACCTCTTCCAACGTGCCGTGCTCCTCGAACAGATGCGTCGCGCCAGGCACCATCACCAGCTGATGCACGCACTGCAGGCGTGCAGCCGCCGCTCGGTTCAGCTCCAGCACTTCGAGGTCGCCGCTGCCGACGAGGAACAGCGAGGCCGCCTTGACCCGCGCCAGCGACAGATCCGCCAGGTCGACCCGGCCGCCACGCGAGACCACCGCGGCGATGTCCGCCGGACGCGAAGCCGCGGTGGTCAGCGCCGCAGCGGCGCCGGTGCTGCTGCCGAACAGACCGATGCGCAGCTCGTGCAAGCGCGCATCGCTGCTCAGCTGGTCGACCACGCCACTGAGGCGCTGACTGAGCAGCGGGATGTCGAAACGCAGCTGGCGAGTGATCTCGTCGATGGGTTGCTCGTGCTTGGTGAGCAGATCGAAGAGCAAGGTCGCCAACCCCATTTCGTTGAAGCAATGCGCCACGCTGCGGTTGCGCGGGCTATGCCGGCTGCTGCCGCTGCCGTGGACGAACACCACCAGACCGGTGGCCGCAGGCGGCAGGCACAGCTCGCCGTGCAGGCGTGCCTTGCCGAGCGTGAAGCGCATGGGTGTCACCGCAAGCGCGGTCATGCCGCCTGCCCTCCCTGGGTCCACGCGCGCTGCAGCAGCTCCACCACCTGACGGTCGGGGGTCTGCTCGAAATGCTCGTACCAGCGGCCGATGGCATACAGGTCATGGGGTACATGCAGGCAGACGACGCGATCCGCCAGTTTTTCCAGCTGCGCGATGCTCTGCGCAGCCGCCACCGGCACCGCAACGGTGATGCACGTCGCGCCCAGGTGGCGCACCGCCTGCACCGCGGCGCGCATGGTCGCGCCGGTCGCCAGCCCGTCGTCCACCAGGATCACGGCACGCCCGGCGATGAGCGGCGGCGGTCGTTCACCGCGATAGGCCTGTTCGCGCCGCTGCAGCTCGTGGGTTTCCTGGGCGATGGTGCCGTCGATCTCGGCCCTGGAGACGTGGATGTACTGCACGATGTCGTCGTTCATCACACGCACGCCGCCGCTGGCGATGGCGCCCATAGCCAGTTCGCGATTGCCCGGCGTGCCGAGTTTGCGCACAACCAGAATGTCCAGCTCGAGGCCCAGCCGCTGTGCCACCTCGAATGCTACCGGCACACCGCCGCGCGGCAATGCCAGGACCAGCGCATCGCGCCAGTCGGCATCCTCCGCCAGGCGCTCGGCCAGCGCCACACCTGCCTGGACTCGATCGTAAAAGGGGATCTTGAAGGTCATGGCAGGCTCCTTGGTTCCGGCACGGGCTGTATTGGAGTCTGGCTCAAGAATCGAGTGCCGGCAGGCCATCTGCGACGAACAACCCGTTTGACTGCCGGGCTTCGCGCACCGCCGATCGGAACGGATGTGGCCAAGATTACAAATTCGTTGCCGCCGGCCCTCTGACGCCATTAAAGTGCCATCACCCGTTGCCGATAACCCGGGCAGACCCGTCGAATGTGCTGCCACTGCGACGGCGGCCAATGCCTGGGATGGATGATCAATGACCGAGAAGAACAACAAACCGGCGCCATGGCGTATGCGCAGCACCCTGCTGATGACGGTCAGCCTGCTGTTTCCCTCAACTCCCGTGCACGCGGCCGAACACCTGACGCTGCTAACCTGGGAGGAATACCTCAGCGAAGCGGTGATCGAACGCTGGCAAGCCGAAACCGGGGTCGAGATCAGGCAGATCTACTTCGATAGCGGCGACAAGCGCGACGAAGTCCTCGCCAAGCCCGAGCATCAGATCGATATCGCCCTGACGGAGCTGATCAGCGCCTCGCGCTTTGGCGCCCGCGGCCTGCTGGACCCGATCGACGACAAGCAGCTGCCGACGCTGCGTCATGTCCCGCAACGCTGGCGCAACAGCTGCGGGCGCTACGGCGTGCCCTACCTGTGGGGCACGCTCGGCATCGCCTATCGCAGCGACCGCCTGGAAAGCGCGCCACGATCCTGGAAGGACCTGCTGCAACCGGCTCGCGCCGACGAGCCACACATCATCATGATGGAGGACCACGAGGACATCCTCGCCAGTCCGCTGATCCTGCAGAACCATTCGATCAACACCTCGAACAACGACGAACTCAAGGCCGCCTTCGATCTGCTCATGGCCCAGTCCAGCGCCGTGCTGACCTACGAGTACGTGATCACTTCACTGCGCAGCCAGCGCTACCTCGACCAGGCCGACATGGCCCTGGCCTACAGCGGCGACCAGCAGGTGCTCAACGAAGTCGAAGGGGTCGACGGCGAGCCCTGGCGCTACGTAGTGCCCGAAGAGGGCACGCTGCTCTGGGTCGATTGCCTGTCGATACCGACCGGCACCGCGAAGAAGGCGCTGGCGCGGCGCTTCCTCGACTTCCTCCAGCAGCCGGAAATCGCCGCCCTGAATGCCGCCGATCTGGGCGTCGCCACACCGAACGCTGCGGCGCGGGCACTGCTGCCGGCGGATATCCGCGCGGATTCGACCATCTACCCGGCGGAAGCGGTACTGGAGAGAAGCCAGGTCTACGAGACGCGACCGCTGGAGGGCACGCAGACGCGGCGGCGCATCATCAGTGCACTGATCAACGCCCATGACGCTAGGTAAACGCACGCTGCTGGTGATCTTTCCGGTCATTCTGATCATCCAGCTGGTTGCCTCGACCACCGCCTACCTGACCCAGCGCGCCTCGCTGCTGGGGCTGGAGCAGGCGCGCCTGGAGCAGCAGCTCTCGGCGCTGACCTCCGCCTACCTGGACTATGAGGCGTTCAATCGCAGCGTGCTCTACTCGATCATGGATAGCGAGGCGCTGCTGCTGTTCCTGCGCGAGTCGGACACCGACTTTCGCAACGACACCCTCGGGCTGCGCATCCAGCAGAGCATCCGCTCGCTATCCAATACCGAGCTGACCTTCGTTTCCCTCGCCGTCGTGCAGCCCGATGGCAGGCCGGCCTACTACTTCGAAAGCAGCCTGTCGCCATTCGCCTCGATGAATGCGAGCCAGCAGCGTATCGTCAGCGAAGCCAGACGGTCTTCGGCATCCGGCAACACCCTCTACGTCGAGCAGGCCAATGACGACCCGCTGCTGATGAACGCCGACTTCATCCTGCCGGCCTCCAGCAGCCGGCCACTGCCAAGCCAGCGCGCCGAGGCCTTCGCCATTCAGCTGGCGGTGCGCCCGGAGCGCTTCCTCAAGCTCAAGCGCAGCCTGGAAAGCGAATACGGTGCGCCTGTCGAAATCTCCGACGAGCCGTTGCCGGCGGTCGCCGGGTTGTCCGCCGGGGTTTCGCTGTCGCGTTCGCTGCATGCTCGGCTGACACCGGCGTCGCACTACACCGCCGAGCGCCTGCAGACCCTGGGGCTCGCCTTCATCGCCGGCGGCGCGCTTATTTGCCTGATCTCCATCGGCCTGCTGCTGTGGCTGATCCGCCGTTCCATTACCGGCCCCATCAGCCAGCTGGACGACCAGCTCACCGACCTGCTGCTGTGCAAGCGCGACGCGCTCGACGAGCCGACCGATGGCGGCGAGATCGGCCGGCTGACGGTGAACATGAAGACCCTGCACGACCGCAACACCGAGGCGCTGCAACGCATCCGCGAAATATCCTGGGAGGACAGCCTGACCCAGGTCAGCAACCGGGCGCACTTCGGCGTGCTGGCCAATGCCATGTACGAGCAGTGCATGCGCAAGCACAAGCGGCTGGCGCTGCTGTTTCTCGATCTGGACAACTTCAAGCAGGTCAACGACCAGCACGGCCACGATGCCGGCGACGCTCTGCTGCGAATCTTCGCCCAGCGTGCCCGCGGCGTGCTCGAACGGCATCGCACCGACTACCCGCAGACGGAAACGGCCCTGGCGCGCCTGTCCGGCGACGAGTTCGCCATCCTGCTGCTGAGCGAAACCGGCGACGGCGGCCTGCAGCAACTGTGCGACGCGCTGCTCGGCCTCTGCCGCGGCGGGTTTCGTCTGGAGGATCGCCTGTATCCGGTCAGCGTCAGCATCGGCACCGCCTGCTACCCGGAAGATGCGGACTCGATCACCCAGCTGCTCACCCGCGCCGACACCGCCATGTACCAGGCCAAGGCCGAGGGCAAGAACACCGCGGTGGCCTTCAGCGGCGAGCTGGAGCGACGCAACGAGCGAATCCGCCTGATCGAAGACCAGCTGCGCGAGCTCGACGGCGACGACCAGCTGCGCCTGGTCTACATGCCGGCGCTGGATCGCGAAGGCGCAGTGGTCAGTTGCGAAGTGCTGCTGCGCTGGCATTCACCAATCCTCGGGACGGTATCGCCCGGCGAGTTCATCCCCATCGCCGAGCGCGCCGGGCTGTTCCCGAAGATTGACAGCTGGGTCATCGATCATGCACTGGCGGAGTACCCGAAGCTGGTGCAGCTGTTCGGCGAAGGGGTGCTGCTGGCGATCAACGTGTCCTCCGCGCAGCTCAACGACGACCGCATCTGCCGCTACCTGGTCGAGCGCGCCGCACACCATGGCGTCGCGCCGGGCCGAATCGAGATCGAGCTGACCGAGACCTACGCCGCCGAGCTGTGCAAGAACACCATGGAAGTGGTCCAGGCCATTCGCCGCGCGGGCTTCCGCGTCGCCATCGACGACTTCGGCGTCGGCTATACCTCGATCCAGCAGCTGCTCGAGTACCCCGCCGACACCATCAAGCTGGACATGGCGATCATCACGCGGCTGACCCGCCCGGAAATGCAGCAGAGCCTGAGTGCCCTCATCGCCTTCTGCCACGCCCAGGGCAAGCGCGTGAATGCCGAGGGCGTCGACAACATGGAAAAACAGTCGGCACTGCTGCAGGCCGGCTGCGACCTGTTCCAGGGCTACCTGATCTCGCCGCCGCGCTCGCTGGCGGCACTGGAGGACTGGATGGCGGTACGCAACCGCGCCCAGGGCGCGCTGCGTCTGGAACAGCTGACGCCATCGGCTAGCCCGCTAGCCAACCCGGCAGCAGTCAGCAGCGACTACTAGATGGAATCCTCCTCGGCAGCCCCGGCAGGATTGGCGCGCGTCGACATGGCGAGGATTTCCGGCACCACGTCGCGCGCGAACACATCGTGCAGCCGGCGCAGCTCGGCGAACGGGTCGGGATGATGGTCGACGCGGATATCCCACAGCGGGTACTCCTCGTTATCGACCACATACACCGTTGCCGATGACTCGCCATGGCGATCGCCGCCCTGGGCATCGCCGGCGGCGATCGCCTCCATCAAACGCTCCACCAGCGGCAGGTGTGCGCTGCGCTCATAGGCTTCGCAGGCGGCCTCCAGCACCTCGCGCCCCTTGAGCCGGTTACCCTGCACACAGAACTGTTCGCCGGCGATCGAGCCCGCCCAGGGCAGGCACTTCTCTCCAGTCCAGCAGGCCGTGCGGCCCTTGCTGTCGATCACCGCGCACTGGCGCTGGCTCATACAGGGATCGGTGCACCGCAGCCGCTCCAGCACCTCGGCCGCCGGGCTGAACTGGCGCAGGAAACGCAGGCCGTCGATACCCAGGTACGGATTGATCTGTGCCTGGGTCGCCACCGCCCCCACATGGGCCGCCGCGTGGGTCAACAACTTGCCCACCGCGGGCATCGCCGTGGCCGCGGCCACGCCGAACTGACCGGTGCGCGGGCAGCGGGCGATGATGGAAAAGGTCATGGGCGTGCTCTCTGGATTCGTCAGGGCTTAGGCCCGGGCCGAGCGGCAAACGTTCAGAGCGGGCGGCTCACTCAGGCAATTCGACACTGACCTTGATCGCCGAATACCAGGCCGTGACCGCGGCGATATCCTCGTCACTCAGCCCGGAGGCGATGACGCTCATCTGCGGATGCTTGCGCTCACCGGAGCGAAAGGCCTGCAGCTGGCACGCCAGGTACAGCTCGCCGTTGCCGGCCAGGTTCGGTGCATCGGCGACCGTGGCGATGCCATCGATGCCGTGGCACGCGGCGCACATCTTGGCCTTGGTCTTGGCAGCGGTCAGATCGGCCGCCAGCGCCGGAAGGCAGGCGCTGCCCACCAGCAATGCCAGCACCAGGAATAGCCACCGCTTGAAATCCATCGACATGCAGAAATCCTCGAATGACGCCGGCTACCGCGAACGGCAGCCCGGCGCAGCGGCAAAGCGGCTCACTTGCCCTGGAAGGAGATGCGGTAGATGGCCCCAGCGGTGTCGTCGCTGACCAGCAGCGAGCCGTCCTTGAGCTGCGCGACATCGACGATGCGGCCGTAGTACTCGCCGGTTTCCTCGTCCAGCCAGCCTTCGGCGAAGGGCACCGTCTCGCCGGACGGACCGCTGCCATCGGCCTCGAACGGCGTGAACATCACCCGTGCGCCAGCCGGCACGGTGCGGTTCCAGCTGCCGCGCTGGGCGCTGAACAGGCCGCCGCGGTACTGCTCGGGAAACTGCTTGCCGGTATAGAACATCAGACCCATGTCGGCGGCATGAGCGGTGGTTTCCACTACCGGCGAAGTCAGGCCCTCGGGCGGGGTCTCGTCGGCGTACTCGTTGGTGCGCACCTGGCCACCGCCGTACCAGGGCATGCCGAAGCGCATGCCTGCCTCTGGCGCATGGTTGATTTCGCCCGGCGGCGTATCGTCGCCCATGCCGTCGACCTGGTTGTCGGTAAACCACAGCTCCTTGCTGGTCGGGTTATAGGTGATGCCCACGGAGTTGCGCACACCGGTGGCGTAGACCTCGCGTTTGCTGCCGTCGCGCTCCATGCGCACGATGCCGCCGATGCCGTGCTTGGCGTACAGGTCGAGCTTGTCCTTGGGTGGCACGTTGTGTGGCTGGCCGAGGGAGATGGTGAGCTTGTTGTCCGGGCCCACGGCACAGACCCGCGCCCCGTGGTTGTAGCTCTCCTCGTCCTTTGGGATCAGCTCGCCGGTCGGCACCACGATGTCCGCTGCCACGTCCGGCCCCTCGTAGAAGAACTCCGCCGCCGGGAACACCAGCACGCGGTTGTGCTCGGCGACGAAGAGGAAGCCGTCCGGGCTGAAGCAGGGGCCGGGCTGGGTGAAGGAAATCGCCGGAGCGAAGCGCTTCACTTCATCGGCCGTGCGGTTCTTGGTGCGGTCGGTGACCGTCCACAGATCGGTCTTGCGGGTGCCGACGAACACGACCCCGCTGGAAGGCCCAACCGCCATATGACGGGCATCCGGAACTATGGCGTAGAGATCAATGCGAAAACCCTCCGGCAGCTTGATGCGCTTGAGGTTGTCGCGGATGGCGTCGGCGGTGGGTCCATCCTGGGGGATGGTCTTCATGTCAAGCGACTGGCCGGTGGTCTTCATCGAGCGCATGCGCTCCAGTGCTTCATCACTGGTCGGTGCCGCAATCGCAACGGCACAGCTCATCGCGAGCAGGGCGCTCAGGGTCAGGCAGGGAATCTTCATGGCACGCACCTCAGGGCACCGCCGCGCGGGGCGGTCATCTTGTTGTTATGGCGTTCCCGGCGACGAGCTGCGCACCGGGCATGCGGCTAGCTGCCTGCTTCAGCGTAGCGGCCGCCTGGCCATTTACCACTTGAGGTGCCGTGCGGTGTGGATCAACCCTGGCGCAGCGAAAGGCCCTTGAGGAAATTGCGCAGCAGCTGATCGCCGCAGGCGCGGTAGTTGCTGTGGCCGGGCTTGCGGAACAGCGCGCCGAGTTCGGATTTCGACAGCTGCAAGTCGGCGGCATGCAGGATCGCCTGCAGGTCTTCGTCGCGCAGCTCGAAGGCCACCCGCAGTTTTTTCAGGATCTGGTTGTTGCTGACCGGCAGCTCCAGCGGCGGTGCCGGACGGCTTTCGTCCTTGCCGCGCTTGAAGTAGATCAGCCCGTCGAGAAAACGGGCCATCGCTTCGTCCGGGCATTCCTGATAGCCGTCCTCGTCCTCGCGGCTGAGCCAGGCGCGAACCTCGGCCTCGTCCACCGTGCAGCCACCCAGGGCGGCAATTTCGGCCATCTGTGCATCACTGGCCTTGAGGGTGTAGCGCAGGCTGCGCAGGACGTCGTTATTGAGCATGTTCGCTCCTCACTGAGAAAAGGCCGGCAGTGTGCGCTTTCGGGCGCCCTGCGGCGAGTCCGATCAACCGTCTTCACGCTCGCCGAGGCGACGGTACAACGTGCGCCGGCCGATGCCGAGCAGGGCCGCGGCGCGGCGCTTGTTGCCGTCCACCAGCTTCAGCACATGCTCGATATAACGCAGCTCCAGCTCCTCCAGAGTCGGTAGCAGCGGGCCATCGCTGAGCTGAGCGAGCAGTTCGGCGCCGGCACTGCGCGCCTTGTCATCACGATAGTCGGCGATGCGGCTGGGCAGGTGCTCCAGCTCGATGCTGCGCCCGTGGCAGAAGGTCACCGCACGCTCGATGGCGTTCTGCAGTTCGCGCACGTTGCCCGGGAACGGATAGCGTCGCAGCTGCGCCAGTGCCGCCGGCGCGATGCCGCGCACCGGTCGCCCGCTGCGCGCGGCAAAGTGGGCGACGAAGCCGGCGGCCAGCAGTTCGAGGTCCTCCTCGCGATCACGCAGCGGCGGCACCTGCAGGATGAAGGTTTCCAGGCGGAAGAACAGGTCCTCGCGGAAGGCCTCACGGCCGGCCTCGGTTTCCAGCGGGCGGTTGCTCGCCGCGATGATGCGCACATCCACGCTCAGCTCACGCTCGGCACCCACCGGGCGGATCGTGCCTTCCTGCAGCACGCGCAGGAGCTTGGCCTGCAGCGGCAGCGGCATCTCGCCGATCTCGTCGAGAAACAGCGTGCCACCGTCGGCCTGCTGGAAAAGTCCCTTGTGCGCGCGGTTGGCGCCGGTGAAGGCGCCAGAGACATGGCCGAAGAATTCGCTTTCCAGCAATTCGGCCGGCAGCCCGGCGCAGTTGATCGCAAGGAATGGCCCTCTGGCACGTTCGCTTTCCGCATGCACGGCGCGGGCGACCAGCTCCTTGCCGGTGCCGCTCTCGCCGATCACCAGCACCGGCCCCTCGGCGCGGGCAAGCTGGCGGATCTGATCGAACAAGCCGCGCATAACCCGGCTACGGCCGAGCATGCCGTGGAAGCGATCATCACTGAGCAGCTGCTGGAAGCGCCGCACCTCATCGCGCAGGCGGCGCGTCTCCAGCGCGCGGGCCACCGCCAGGGCGAAGTGCTCGAGGTCCAGCGGCTTGGTGAGGAACTCGTCGGCGCCTTCCTTGAGCGCCGCTACCGCCTGCTGAATGCTGCCGAACGCGGTGATCACCAGGAATGCCGGCGCCGCCTGCATCGTCCTGACCCGTCGCAACAGCGCCATGCCATCGGCACCGGGCAGGCGCAAATCGCTGACCACCAGCGCCGGCTCCCAGCTTTCCAGCGAGCCGACCGCCTCCTCCGCACTGGCCAGCGCACGCACCTGCAGGCCGCGGTCTTCCAGCTCCTCGACCAGCAACTGGCGCAGGCTGTCGTCGTCCTCGACCAACAGGACCCGATCCTGCGTCACTTCAGTCATGCTCGACCTCCTCGTCGATCAATGGCAATGCGATACGGAAGGCCGCGCCCGGCAGGCCGCCGTCGACCAGTTCGATACGTCCGCCACACTCGCTGACCACGCCATGGGCCACTGCCAGTCCCAGTCCGCTGCCTTCATCCACCGGCTTGGTGGTGAAGAACGGCTCGAACAGCGCGGCTCGGTTCGACTCGGCAATGCCGGGACCGTCGTCCTCGACCTGCAACATCAGCTCGGCACCAGCGCGCCACCAGCGCAGGCGCACCAATCCGCCAGGGCTGGCCTGGGCGGCATTGCGTAGCAGATTGGTCAGCGCCTGCTCGAAACGCGGCGGGTCGACCCGGCAGTACAGGGTTTGCGCCGGTGCCTGCAGCTCCAGACGGACCTGCAGCGCAGCCAGCTCATCGGCCACCGCCGCGGCTGCCGAATGCGCCAGCACCTCGGCGGGCACCTTGCGCAGCGGCGAGCCTGCGGCGCGGCCGAAATCCAGCAGCTGGCGGACGATGGCACTGAGCCGCGCCACCTGCTGGCGAATCTGCAACAGCGCGCGGCGATGGGTTTCGCCCAGCTCGTCGTCGCGCAACACGCGCTGCGCCTTGCCGTCGATCACACTGAGCGGGCTTCCCAGCTCATGCGCGACGCCAGCCGCTAGCCGTCCCACTGCCGCCAGTTGCTGACTCTGGCGCAGGCGTGCCTGCAACTGCTCTTCGCGGGCCTGCTGCTCGGCCACCTGGCGCTCGGCGGTGGCGATGCTGTCGAGCATCTGATTCAAGGCGCCGGAGAGCACGACAATCTCCTGCGGCCCGCTGCGCGGTGCACGATGCTCGCGCTCGCCGGCCGCGACGCGCTCCATGCTGCGCGCCAGCTGCTGCAGATGCTTGCCCACCGCGGAGCGGTGACCGAGCAGGATCACCACCAGCGCCACCCCGGCGAGCAAGCCGCCCAGGCCCGCGGCGATCAGGCGCAGGCGGCGGATGTCCTGCTCGAAATCGCCCCAGCGCCGGGTCACCTGCAGCAGGCCATTGATCTGCCCGCCACTTTCCTCCAGCGGAACGAAGTAGGAATAAACCGGGCGGCCATTGATGCGCTGATAGGTGCCGGTCAGCTCGCCGCCGGCGGTGAGCTGCTGGATCGCCGACTCGTCCTGATCCGGTTCCACCGCACCGGCATAGGCCGCGAGCTTGCCATCGCGGTCGTAAACATAGGCGCCATACACGCGACCGACGCCGAGCACCGATTCCAGCACCTGCTGCAGGGTGCGCTCGTGGTTCTTCTCCAGGCTGGCGCTGAGCGGCAGGCGCACCGCTCGCGCCACCAGCTCGACCTCGGCCTGCAGGCGCCGCTCGCTGCTGCGCTCGACCG
The DNA here is from genome assembly GCF_002929225.1 of Stutzerimonas kunmingensis. Taxonomy (GTDB): domain Bacteria; phylum Pseudomonadota; class Gammaproteobacteria; order Pseudomonadales; family Pseudomonadaceae; genus Stutzerimonas. The sequence continues at coordinate 588,202 of NZ_PISM01000018.1, forward strand.
TCCAGAGCACCACCGAACTGAAGCCGAACATGATCGCCATGAGCGGCACGATGACCTTGAGCAGAAGCGCGCCACGCAGGCTCGCCGGGCGCTGCCAGATTGATACATGTGTCATACCGGCACACTACATGACCTCGCCACGAGGGGCCACCGCGCGGCGATGAAATGGACAATTAGTTATTTATCAATTGGTTATGCGATAGATGAATACCTGGCACGGCTGCTGCACTGTTGAAGGCGTCTTTAACCGAAGCAGGAATGAACATGACCCAGCACAACGCTCGTCTCGCCTTCGCCGGAATCTTCTCGCTATTCCTCGGCCTGGCTGCCCCCCTTGCATCGGCGCAATCAGCCAACCCGGCCCCCACCGCGCAGCCGGCGGCCGGCGCACAGGCCCAGCAGTTCGGTGAGAAAAAACTGGAAAGCTTCGCCGAGTCGCTCGGCGAGATCATGGAGATCCGCGAGGAATTCACCGGCAAGCTGCAGAAGACCGAAGACGCCGACAAGGCCCGCGATCTTCAGCAGCAGGCCAACGAGAAGATGCTCGGCGTGATCGAGGAAAACGACATCAGCATCGACGAATACAATGCCATAAACGAAGCCGTGCAGACCGACCCGGAACTGCGCAATCGTGTGATCGCGATGATGCAGCAGTGATACACCACTGACGCCGCGCGGCGCTGCCTGAGGCAGCTCGCGCAGGGTAACGAGAAAGCCCCGTTTGGCTGATGCCGGCGGGGCTTCCTGCGTCTGGATGCCAGAACCCTGAAGTTGCTGGATTCAAATGGGTATCTGACGGGAATAACCGGCCGGGCGACCTCCCCAGGCCCTCATTCAGCAAGGCCTATCGCCCTTGGAGCCACTCCCACGCGGATGCACCACCGAACAGGCTAGCGTGCCGCCGACTCAACAGCCGCGGTCTACAGAGGCAAGACGCGCGCGAAAGTCGAAGTAGTGTTCGATCACCCGCTGCGGGGCCTCTACCTGCGGGTAGTGACCGATGCCCTCCAGCAGCACGGTGTCGGGCGTCGGAATCAGCTCGCGGTAGCGCGCCACCATGTGCGCACCAGAGATCGGATCAGCCGCGCCGTCGATCACCCGCAACGGCACATTGCAGCGCTGCATGGCCGTAACCCAGCGCTCGCGTTGCCTGGCCCGCTCGGGCATGTAGCGGATCAGCCGGTGCATCACCGCCGGTCCGTCGCTCTCGGCGATCAGTCGCCAGTAATCGTCCAGCTCAGCGTCGCTCGGCTGCGTCTGCGCACCGAACACCCGGCCGAAGGTCGCCCCGAGCGTACGCCGCGAGAACAGCCTGCCCAGCAGGAAGCCGAACGGCCCGAGCAGCAGTTTCTGCACCCGTACCGGATGATGGGTTTCAGGGAACAGCCCGCCATTGAGGAACACGCAACTGGCCAGCGCGATGCGCCCTTCGCAATGCCGCGCCAGCAGCTCCTGAGCGACGCTGTCGCCATAGTCATGCGCCAGCACATGGATCGCACCGTCTATACCCAGCTCCGCCAGCAGCGCCTGCTGCAGATCGGCCTGCTCGATCAGACTGTAAGCGTGCCCGCGCGGCTTGGCCGAATAGCCGAAGCCGAGCATGTCGCAGGCAATCAGCCGATAGCGCGCCGCCAGCGGCTGCCAGACCTTGTGCCAGTCCCAGCTGGCGGTGGGAAATCCATGGATCAGCAGCAGCGGCTCACCTTCGCCAGCCGTCCAGTAGCGGATGCGATTGCCGCCAAAATCGAACTCGCGAGCGCTGGCGCGCCACGTATCCAGTGCTATGCCGTCGGTGCTACTCATTCGTTTTTCTTGTTTTCGTGGAGACGAAGCCAGTCTAGCGGGCCGGTGTGGCATGACGACTTGCCGTGCCGGCCAGCTTGGTGGCCCGGCGAGTCAGCTGGGCGCTGCTGGGAGGAAAAGGGGGGCGAATCAATGGTTCTGCATACGCGGAAAACGCCATTACTGCGACGGAACCAAGGTTCGCCCAGCCCCTCTCGGTCGCCTGGAACGGTTACCGCCCGACCGCGCCACCAGGTCAGTTCACGGCTGCCCCGCCATGATCCGGGCCACCTCGCCTTCGGCCTGCAGATGCTCGAAGGCGGCCTGGGTGCGCAGCACGGTGTCGTCGTCGGTCTGGCGGCTGTAGGCCATGTAGAGCTGCGTCGAGGTGTGCGGGCTGAAGACCTTCACGACCGTGGCCGGGTCGACGCCGGCCTCGGCGCACAGGGCGAGCATGTCGTGCTCGGGCATCGGCACCAGGTCGACCTGGCCGTTGACCAGGCGTTTGAAGTTGTCGCTGTTGTGCGCACTCACCACGATCTTGCTGAAGCCGTTGGCCTGCAGGTACTGGTGCCGGACGTCGTCGCGCATGACGCCGATCCGGTAGGCCTTGGCCGCCTCCAGGTCCGGCACCCGGATATCGTCCCGCTCGCTGAGTTTGTAGAAGTGGTAGTCGATGCGCATGATCTCGCCGACCCAGCGGAACAGCGCTTCGCGTTCGGAGGTGCGTGCGATCAGGTAGATCAGTACGCCGGGCTCGCGCAGGGCCATGTCATACGCCCGCGCCCACGGGTAGAGGCTGACCTGGTAGTCGTTGAGGCCGGCGCGCTGCAGGGTGGCCTCGACGACCCGGCTCGCCGTGCCGGCTACCTTGCCGTTCTCCAGGTAGCTGTAGGCGGTGTCTTCGGTCACCACGCGCAGCGGACCGGCGTTGGCCGTGGTGGTGCCGAGCAACGCAAGGAAGAAAGCGGTCCAGGCAAACGGATGCATCATGCAGTCCTCATGCGATCAGGCGGAAATGCAGTTGCGCCCGTGGGTCTTGGCCCGATAGAGGGCCTCGTCCGCGCGGTGCAGCAGTTGGTCGAATTGGTCCATGGTGTCCGGATCGAGCACGGCCAGACCGATGCTGAAGGTCACGTAGGGTGAAACGGCGGAAGCCTCGTGGGGCAACTCGCGCTCGGCCAGGCGTTGCTGCAGGCGCACCGCCGCCCGCCGCGCGGCCTCGGCATCGACGCCGGGCAGCAGCACGACGAATTCCTCGCCGCCAAGCCGCGCGACCACCTCGCCGGCGCGGGCGAACACGGACTGCAGCGTGTCGGCGACCATTCGCAGGCACTGGTCGCCCTGGGCATGACCGTAGTGGTCGTTGTAGCGCTTGAAGAAATCCACGTCGCACATCAGCACCGCCAGCGGCTGGTCCTGACGCAGGGCACGGCGGAATTCGACTTCCTTGATCTCGTCGAACTGGCGCCGGTTGGCCAGTCCGGTAAGCGGATCGCTGCGCGACAGCTCTTCCAGTTGCACATTGGCGGCGCGCAGTTCGGCAGTGCGCTCTTCAACCAGCTCGGCAAGGCGGTCCCGGTGTGCGGCCAGGGCCAGCTCATCCTGGTGCTGGCGCTCGAGATAGGCCGAGAGTTTCGCCTGCAGGCTGTTGACGCCGCCTTCCAGCAGGCTCAGCTCGTCGTGCCGCTTCGGCGAACGATCAAGGCGCAGGCTGCGATCGAGATTGTCCGGCGTCAGCCGCGTCAGATGACGGGCAATGCGCCGCACATGCAGGGTGACTGTGCGGTTGAACATCCACATGATCAGCCCGGCCAGCAACAGCGACTGGATGACCTGGGTAATGACGATGTCGTAGACCTCGGCAAGCATGCGCTCCCAGAGCAGTTCTTCATTGCCTTCGAGCACCAGCTCGCCCACCGTCTCACTGGCGCCGGCGTAGGGTTCGTAGCTCAACTGATGCTGCAGGCGCGGCGCGCGGTGCTCGGCCGGCTGCTCACCCCGTTGCCGCTGAACCAGTTCCGGCTCGCGGCCGGCGCGGATGATCCGCAGCTCGACGCGGCCGATGGGCGCGGCCTGCACCACGCTGTCGAGCTGCGAATGCAGGGAATCACTGTCCATTTCCCAGATCGCCTTGGACAGGGTGCTGCGGAACACCTGATCGATCAGTGCCAACTCGGCGTTCATCTCCGCCAGGTTGTTCTGCCAGGCGGTCCAGGTCCGCAGCCCGACGGTGGCGAGGGTGAACAGCAGGCAGAAACCGAGGGTGGCCAGCACCAGCCGGCGGCCGAGCGAACCCACCGGCCGCGGCACCGGCTCGCTGATCGTGGTGGTTGAGTCGTCGTTCATTTCAGCCATTTCGCGACAATCGCGTCGTAGCGCCCATCGGCCCGCACGCGAGCCAGCGCCTGGCGGAAGCGCTCGACGACCTCATCCGGAGTGTCGCGACTGAACGCCATGCACAGGCCATCCGCACCGCCAAGGTCGTCCAGGCTCAGCTGCGGCACCGCCGCCTCGTTCGGATCGCCACTGGCCTGACGCACCAGGTAATGGGCATTGAGTTCGTTGGATATCCACAGATCCACCCGCCCCGCCTTGAGCTTCTGGTAGTTGTGCTCGTACTTGTTGCTCGACTGCAGGTTGCGGCCGACGGCGAAGCCCTTGTCGATCAGATACTGCTCGCCGACATCCGCCTTGACCGTGGCGATCTGGTATTGCCGGGCATCGTCCAGGGTTTTCAGGTCGAACTCGGTGCCGGGCAGCGAGAACAGGAACCAGCGGGTCGGCGCGATCACCCCGACCCACTTGAACAACGGTTCGCGCTGCGGTGTGCGGGCGATGGAATAGATCAGCACGTTCTCGTTGTTCAAGGCGATGTCATAGGCACGGGCCCAGGGCATGGAACGGATGCGCACGTCCTCGCCGGCCTCCTCCAGCACCGCCTTCACCACCTCGGTGCCCATGCCGGTCAGCTCGCCATCGACGGTCATGTTGTAGGGCGGCAGCTCTTCGGTGACCGCGGTGATTGCATGGGCATAGGTGAGCGCGCTATAGACCCCGGACACTAGCAGGACAAGGGCGACGCTCAGATCGCGGAGCCAGGACGAACGCATGCAGTGTCCTCGGAGGGATGCCGGCATCGGGGGCAGGCCACTAGAATCAATCAGATACCCCCTTTCTCGGCGCCAGCCCATCACACTTGAGCAGATGGGCGTGCCCGTCCACAGCTCTCCGACGTATGGCGAGCCCGGTGGGGGCGGGAATGTGGGGGAAGAGGCGCCGCTCACATGGCGTAGATCGCCGGGCCAGCTTGTTCAACCGTCAGCCGGGCTATATCACGCGTTATGCGGTACACCCACGGTTCCCGCTCAGGGCCGCTGTCGCTTGTGCTCGAACGCCTCTACGCAGGCAGGCAAGTCATAGAAGCGAGGCGCACCGCCGGCCCGGTTGCCGTTTTCACCGGCGGTCTTGCGCCGACATTCGGTCTCGGCTCGACTGTTGCGGGTCGTTCTCATGCAGTCCTGAAACGCCGCTTCGCGCAGCGGCGCCAGCTTCGCCTCCCGGGCCGACTCGCAACGCTGGTCGAGCTCGGCCTGGCGCCTGTCGAACGCCTCCCTGTCCTTCTGGAAACCGGCCTGCGCCTGTGTCGCCAACACAGCCAGCAGCACCGTAGCCAACAATCCCTGTTTCATCGAATCGCTCCTTTGAATACCGGTGGCGAGCATGGCGCGGCGGTGGCGGCTTAACAAGCAGCCGCGAGATGTGGCCGCGGGCAAAAGTCTTACGGCACACCTTCCGAGCGTTCAAACCCGCGCCCGCACCTGCCGCGGGCTGATGCCGAACTGGCGTTTGAACGCCGTGGCGAAGTTGGCCGGACTGTTGTAGCCGGCGCGCCAGGCCGCCTCGTTGACGCTGGCACCTTCACATTCCAATGCCTCCCGCGCCAGTTGCAGTCGGCGGGCACGCTGGTACTCGAACACGGTCATGCCCTTGAACAGGCGAAACTGCCGCTGCAGCGTGGTGGCATTGACGCCCATCTCCCGGGCGATGCGCTCCAGCGTCCAGTCGTCGGCCTCACCGCTGTCGAGGAGCGCGAGGAGGCGTTGCAGACGACGGTACTCCTGCGGGCGCAGGCCCTGTTCCGCCGACGCCGAGCCATCACCCAGGCTGATCAGTGCTTCGCAGGCGATGTCCAGTGCGCGGCTTTCCAGGTACAGGCCCTGAAGCAGCGCGCCATAGCCGGGCGGGTTGAGCATCTGCTCGGCCAGGGTCAGCAGCCGCGCCGAGGGCTTCCAGATGCGCGGCGTCAGATGACTGTCCATGAAGCGGCGGATCGCGGCATCACTCGAGTCGACACCCTCCCCGCGCCCTTCGAACCAGTCCGGCGTCAGGCTAACCACCAGCTTGCGGATATGACTGCCGCGGCGCGCCTGGCGGCGGAACAGCACGGGCTCGTTCATCGAAACCGCCACGCCCTCGGGGGCTCGCTGCGACGCCGACTGACCGAGCGTCAGCGACAGATCGCCATAGCTGACCCGGCTCTGGCCCTGCAGAAAGAGCACGAACGATACCCGCGGACCAACCACGTTTTCGGTGACGAAATCCTGCAGCTCTTCGCAATCGGACCAGTGCAGCGACAGGCCATCCCGCAGCTGCGCCCACTTCACCCGGCCGTAGAGCAGGCGGTCGTCATCCTCGTTGGGCAGGCGCAGCCCCGGCCTGCTCATGGCCGGCAACTCATCGCCACGAATGATGTGATCGGCTTGATTCATGCGGCGCTGCGCCTCGAACTGACGGGATTGCAAAGCAAATGTTCGGCCCCGCAAAGGTTCGCGGAGCGGCTGGGTGGCAGACTACGCGCCGACATCTTTTGATGCAAATCATTATCATTAAGAAGCGCGAACGTTTGCCAACACGTCGCCGCCGCTGCGACAGGAGCCGCCCATGGACAGAATTCTCCGCACCTCAAGCCTCAGACCATTGCTGCTCGCCGGCCTGCTCGCCCCGTTTCCGTTGAGCGCCCTGGCGCAGAGTGTCGCCGCTCAGGCCGAGCCGGTGCAGCTGGAGAGCATCACCGTCGAAGGCAACCGCCTGTACGACATGCCGTCTTCGGAGCAAAGCGGAGGCTACACCGTGCCGGCCGCAACCGTCGGCACCAAGACGCCGGCCGAACTGCGCGACATTCCGCAGTCGATCAGCGTGTACACCAGCGATTACATCCGCGACCGCCAGTTCGTGAACCTCGATGACCTGGCCAAGTACTCAACCGGCCTGCGCACCCTGAGCAACGACAGCGGGCGCTCGTCGATCTATGCGCGCGGCTACGAGTACGACGAATTCAACATCGATGGCCTGCCCGCGCCGATGGCCAGCATCAACGGTACGCTGCCGTCGCTGTCGCCGTTCGATCGGGTCGAGGTCATGCGCGGGCCGTCCGGGCTGTTCAACAGCACCAGCGAGATGGGTGGCATCGTCAACATGGTGCGCAAGCGCCCGACCCGCGAATTCCAGGGCAGCCTGACCGGGCGCTACGGCAGCTGGGACACCCATTACCTGGAAGCCGACCTGTCCGGCCCGCTCGACGAGCAGGGGCGCGTGCGCGGCCGTACGGTCATCTCCCGCGCCGACACCAACGGCGAGGTCGACTACAACGCCAACACCAGCGAGAGCTTCTATGGCGCGCTGGACATCGACTTGTCCGACGCCACCGTCATGTCTTTCGGGCTGATTCACCAGACCAAGGACATCCTTCCGCACAACGGCTATCCGGCCGCCATCGACGGCAGCCTGGAAGACTTCAGTCGCTCAACCTACCTGGGCGCCGACTGGGGGGATTTCGACAGCCGCGGCACCGACGTCGTCGCCGAGCTGACCCATCGCTTCGACAATGGCGGCTACGGTCGCGTGGCGGTGCGCGGCTCCAGGCGCGCGACCGATTACCTCTATGCCTTCACCGCGCGCAACGTCAACAGCGGCGCGACCAGCCTGGCCTACACCGCCCGCGATCTGGAGCAGGACACCCTCGCCGTGGATGCCAACTACAGCCAGCCGTTCGAGCTGCTCGGGCAGGTCAGCGAGTTTGTCATCGGCAGCGATTTCAAACGCTACGAGACCGAGTATGCGGACGCCCGCGGCAATCTCGGCGCCATCGACGTCGCCAGCTACCAGCCGGGCGACACCAGCAAGCCGAACGTCACCTTCGGTACGCCGACCGAAACCGACGAGCGCGAAGCCGGCCTCTACGCCAAGCTGACCTTCCGCCCGATCCAGCGCCTGGCGCTGATCGGCGGCGCGCGGGTCAGCAGCTTCGAAGGCGAGAACAGCAGCGCCACGCAGGATGTGCGCGAGTCCGGCTATGTCACGCCCTACGGCGGCCTGGTGTTCGATCTGGATGACCAGCACTCTCTCTACGCCAGCTACTCGCAGGTATTCAAGCCGCAGAGCGAGGCCGGTGTCGACGGTCGCATCATCGACCCGCGCGAAGGCGAGCAGTACGAGGTGGGCATCAAGGGCAGCTATTTCGGCGGCGACCTCAATGCGCGCATCACCGCCTTCCAGCTCACCGACGAGAACCGCGCGGCCGGCGCCATCGATGACAGTGGCGCGCCGATCAGCGGCGTCTACGAGGCCACCGGCAAGACCCGCATCCGCGGTGGCGAACTGGAAATCAGCGGCTACCTGACCCCCGACTGGGAAGTGCTGGCCGGCTACACCTATATGAAAACCGAGAACCTGGCCGGTGACGACTACGCGCTCTTCGCGCTGATGCCCCAGCACCAGGCCTCGCTGTGGACCAAGTACACCCTGCCCGGCGGTGCCCTGCGCGGCCTGGGGATCGGTGGTGGCGTGACCGCGATGAGCGACTACTACATCGAACGCGCCGGCAGCCCGCGCCTCAGCGCACCGGGTTATGCAGTGGTGGATGCCAAGCTGTCCTACCCGATCACCGACAAGCTGACCGGCACCTTCGACGTGAACAACCTGCTCGACCGCAAATACGTTTCCCGGGTTGGCAGCGTCGGCACCTTCAACTTCTACGGCCCGTCGCGCAGCTTCACGGTGGGCGCCCGTTACGAGTTCTGATCCACCTGGCCGCCTGCGCCCGTAGGCGTCGGCGGCTGACTTCCGGAGATCACCATGCCCCAGTTTCACGCCCAGGTGGCGACACCCCGCGCGTCACGCAACATGATGCGGCTGTGCAAACACTTCGCGCACAAGGCCGAAGTCCAGCTGGACGAACGTCAGGCGCAGGTCGAATTCGCCTTCGGCCAGTGCCTGATGCTCGCCGATGACGAGCGACTGCTGATCGACTGCCAGGCCGAGGCCGGCGAGGCGGAAAAGCGCCTGCGCTTCGTTATCGACGACCACCTCCACCGCTTTTCCGGCGAGGAAGCACTGAAGGTGAACTGGCTGGACGGGCCACTGCCGCCACGCCACAGGCAGGTCGAGCCATGAAAGGCGCCCTGCTCGCCCTGCTCGCCAGTCTGGGGCTTGCCGCAGTACAGGCACACGCCGGGGAAGAAGCCGGCTGGCAGCCGGTTCGACTGCCGCACAGCAATCAGCGTGACCTGCATTCGCAACGCACTGGCAAGAACTACCGCATCTTCGTCTCTGCGCCGCGACACGCGCCTCCGCCGGGTGGCTATCCGGTGCTCTATGTGCTGGATGGCAACGCCCTGTTTCCGGGGCTGGCGATCCAGGCCCAGGCCCTGGAGGATCGGCCCGACCCTAATCTTCGCGATTCGGTACTGGTGGTCGGCATCGGCTACCCCGGCGAGGCCCTGTACGACTTCAAGGCGCGCGCCGAGGATTACACGCCCAAAGCCGACGATCGCCAGCGCCTGCCGAGCCGCGAACCGTCGCCATCGGGCGGTGCCGATGACTTTCTGGCCTTTATCGAGCACGAACTCAAACCCCTGATCGCCAAGCGCTACCCGGTAGACGCGCGACGGCAGACGCTGTTCGGCCATTCCTACGGCGGCCTGTTCACCCTCTACACACTGTTCACCAAGCCGCAGGCATTTCAGGGCTATGTGGCCGCCAGTCCGTCGATCTGGTGGTACCAGGGCTACGTCGAACGCACGCTCGAAGCGTTCGAACGGCAGCTCGCGGACCAGCCTGTCGCCGCGCGCCTGCTGGTCACCGCTGGCGGTGCCGAAGAGCCGGCGGCGGATGCCGCCATGGACGACCCGCGCCAGCGCCATATGGCCGAGCGGCGCATGGTCGGCAATGCCCGGGACCTGGTCGACCGTCTGCGCCGGCTGTCCAGCCACGGCCTGCACAGCGAATTCCAGCTGTTTCCGGGAGCCAACCACGGCACCAACGCCGCACACAGCTCGGTCGTGGCACTGGCGTTGGCGGCCGCGATCGGGCGCCAGCCATCCCGCGATCAGGACGACTGAGGATGACGAAAGCGACGAGAACCGACCGGTCAGCCGGCCAGGGCAAGTGCAGGCAAATGCCCGGTGCTAGAGTCGGCGCTGCCTTTTCCATCACTGGAGACACCATGCGTCCTCTTTTCAATGCCCTGCTGCTGGCCCTGCCACTCTCGCTCTCTTCACTGGCCTTTGCCGCCGAATCGCCTGCCGGCCGCTGGCAGACCATCGACGATGAAACCGGCAAGCCCAAGTCCATCGTCGAAATCCAGCAGGCCGCTGACGGCACGCTGAGCGGCAAGGTCGCTGAAATCCTGAAATCGGATCACGGGCCGAACCCGGTCTGCAGCGAATGCGACGGAGAGCGCAAGGATCAGCCCATCACCGGCATGACCATTCTCTGGGAGCTCAAGCCGGACGGCGAACAGGCCTGGAGCGATGGCACCATCCTCGACCCGGCCAAGGGCAAGACCTACCGCGCCAAGGCCAGGCTGGTCGAAGGCGGCGACAAGCTGGAAGTCCGCGGCTACATCGGCATCGAGGCGCTGGGCCGTACGCAGACCTGGATTCGCCAGTAACCTCGCTCGGCATCCGAGAGCCGGACCGCCGCCCGGCTCCCGGACTGCACGGTGGCGCCAGGCCAGGGTCGAACCCTGCATGCACTCACTTGCCCTGCGCCTCCTGCACCCATCGAGCCCCCGCCCTCGCCGCGCACTCTGCCTGGCGATGTTGTTCCTTCTCTGCCCCCTGGCAGTCGCCGATACCCGGCTGACCGCCGTGCTCGCGCAGGCCGAGCGCCTGGAGCAGCTGCAAACCCTGATCATCGCCCAGCGTGGCGAGATCCTTGCCGAGCGCGGTTACCGCGGCCATCGCACGACCACGCCGAGCAACATCAAATCCGCGTCCAAATCGGTGATTTCCGCACTGGTCGGCATCGCCATCGACAAGGGCGTCATCGAGAGCGTCGAGCAGCCCATTGCGGAGCTGCTGCCAGCCGACCTGCCCGGCAAGCCCGATCCACGTCTGCAGCAGGTGACGGTTGGCAACCTGCTGAGCATGCAGGCCGGGCTCGGATCGACCTCCGGGCGCAATTACGGCGCCTGGGTGGCGAGTCGCAACTGGGTTCGCGCCGCGCTGGCACGTCCGTTCGAGGCCGACCCCGGCACGGCGATGATCTATTCGACGGGCTCCAGCCATCTGCTCTCGGCCATCCTCACGCGGCGCACCGGCAAATCCACATTGCAGCTGGCGCGACAGTGGCTGGCGCCGCTCGACGGCTTCGCCATCAGCGCCTGGACGCGCGACCCGCAGGGCATCTACCTGGGCGGCAACGAGATGGCGATGACGCCAAGCTCGCTGTTGGCCTTTGGCGAGCTCTACCGCCGCGGCGGGCTCAGCGCATCCGGCGAGCGATTGCTGTCGCAGGACTGGATAGAAGCGTCCTGGACACCCCGCACCCGCTCGCGCTACACCGGGCACGGCTACGGCTATGGCTGGTTCATCACCGAGCTGGGCGGAGCAGCGGTGCGCTATGGCTGGGGCTATGGCGGGCAGATGATCTTCGTGGTGCCGGGCCTCGAGATGACGGTGGTGATGACCTCCAACACCCAGCAGCCCTCCAGCGGCGCCATGGGGCATCGCGACGCGCTGCACCGGCTGCTCGGCGAGATCATCGGCGCGCTGCGGCTCGCAGAAGCCCCCGGTTCGAATAACTCAACCCTCTCATGGCTGCAGGCCCGAGCTAGGCGAATGCAACGAAGCCTGCCCTGCAAATCGCGTTGCCATTCCGAAATCGTCCTTTGCGACGAACGGAGCGCCTCCGCCCGCATGCCGGCTCAAGTTACTTTCTCGCCAAGCCGACAACTGGGGTAAGCCTCGGCCATGCCATGGTCTTCCAACATCGCTCACCACGCGCGCCCCATTGAAGCAGGTTCGTCACCATGAATATCAAGCAAAAACTGATATGGGCGTTTTTGACCATCGCGTCGGTGCCCGTCATAGCCGTCGCCATCGTCGTCATCCTTAATGTCAGGAGCGATGCACGGCAGCAATTTGTGGATAGCAGTAGCCGCGAAATGCGCCAGGTCGAGAACGCGATGAACCTCTTCTTCGAAGGCATCGAACAAAACGTTGCCTACCTCGCCGCCTTGCCCGAGATTACCGAGGCCCGCGACCTGAAAGATTTCACCACTGCGGACGCGGCCTCAACGCCACTGCCGGAGAGTAATCGCAGGCTGCTCGGGTTGTTCGACCATTTCGCCAAAACCCATCCTGCGACCGCCTACCTGTCGCTCGGTCACACAGATGGCTCCTACGCGGGCTGGCCGGAAGACCCACGCATGAGTAACTACGATCCTCGCGTTCGCCCCTGGTACAAGGAGGCGATGGCCAAGCCCGGACAGATCGTGCAGAGCAGCGTTTACTATTGGGCTCAGGACGATGTGGTGCTGATCAACAGTGGCCACACCGTCACTAATGCTCAAGGCGAGATAGTCGGCGTGTTTGGTCTCGATGTGTCGCTCAATCAACTGACCTATCTGGTCAAGCAGATCAAGTTGGGCGAAAGCGGCTATCTCATGCTGGTGGAGAAAGGCGGCAACGTACTGGCTGACCCCAGCAACCCCAAGCACAACTTCAAGTCACTCTCAGAACTGGGCGGCGCCTACGCCGAGCTAGCCAATGCCAAAGGCTTGCTTGAAGTGGAAATCAACGGCACCACCTATATGGCCAACGTATGGTCGTCAGAGAAGCTCGGCTGGCAGTTCATCGGTCTGATCGAGCGCGACGAGGTCATGTCCCGCGCCAACAGCCTGACCCTTCAGATCGCCATCGTCGCAGCCGTATTGGCGATCGCTTTTGCCATGATAGGCGCCGCCTTCGCAGGCCTGATCGTACGTCCCATTCGCAGCGTGGCCGGTGGTCTGGAAGGAATCGCCCAAGGCGAGGGCGATCTCACGCACAGCCTTGACGTGAGAGGCAAAGACGAAACAGCGGTGCTTGCGCGCTGGTTCAATCAATTCCTGGGCGCGATTCGCAACCTGATACAGCGCATCAGCAACGCATCCACCGATCTGAGCGCCGCCTCCGACAGTGCGACGCGGGTTGCCGCCGACATGCATGATGCCGCTGAGCGTCAGCGCGGAGCGGTCGAATTGGTGTCAACCGCCTTCAACGAAATGGTCGCAACCGCCAATGAAGTAGCTCGATCCTGCAGCGGAGCAGCCACTTCGGCTGACGCAGGGCAGCGGCAGGTTCACGACGGCCAACATCAGATCGACGAGGCTACTGGCAGCGTCTCCCAGCTGAGCGAAAACCTGCTTCACTCAACCCAGTCCATGCAGGAGCTCGAACAGGACAGCCGCAACATCAACACCATTCTCGACACCATTCGCTCAATCGCCGAACAGACAAACCTGCTAGCACTCAACGCTGCCATCGAAGCAGCTCGCGCCGGCGAACAGGGACGGGGCTTCGCCGTGGTGGCGGACGAAGTTCGCGCCTTGGCAAAGCGTACGGCCGACTCAACCGGTGAAATCGACGGCCTTCTTGGCGGTCTCGCCAAGCGCACTCAGGATGTAACCAAGCAGATGCAAAGCAGCTTGGAAATGTCGCAAGCCAGTGTCGCGCGGATACAGAAGGCTCGCGACAGTTTTGAGCATATACGCGGCTCAGTTGACCATATTCGCGACCAGAACGCGCAGATTGCAACAGCAGCGGAAGAACAACATCAGGTTGCCGAGGACATCCACCGGCACATCACGCAGATTCATGAAGATGCCCTGTTGGTAGAGCAACTGGCTGGCTCCGCACAAGCCGATTCAAAGCGCCTGTCAGACATGTCTGGGGAACTGCGCGGTCTGGTTGGACGCTTTCGTACCTGAGAAGCGTAGCGTCAGCCCTGCACCAGCCTTTGCAACGCGGCGCGGTCCAGGCAGCGATAGCGAAACGAGGGCCGGCCGATCTGCCCGTAGTGAAAGGATTCTTCCAGCAGCTGTGCATCGCTCAGATGCTTGAGGTACTTGCGTACCGACACGCGCGACATGCCGGTGGCAGACAGCAGCGTTTCGCTGGTGAAACCGTCCTCGTCCAGCGCCAGGATCGCCTGCGCCACCTGCGCCAGCGATGCCGGTGTCAGCCCCTTGGGCAGGTCGCCGGGGCGGCGCAGGTCGGTGGCGGGCGCCTGGCTGAACAGCCGGTCGATATCGCCCTGGCCGAGCTGATCCGGCAGGCGGGACAGCGCATCGCGGGCACGGCGGCAGGCCTCGACCGCATCGCGGAAGCGCTCGAAACTGAACGGTTTGACCAGGTAATCCCGCGCGCCGAGGCGTTGCGCCGCGCGCACGGTCTCGATCTCCGAAGCGGCGGTGATCAGCACGGCATCGGTGTTGCGGTCCTGCGCGCGCAGATGGCGCAGCACCTCCAGCCCGGAGCGATTGCGCAGGTAGACGTCGAGCAGAAGCAGGTCCACCGCCTCGCGCTCCAGCAACTCGAGCGCGGCCGGCACGCTCTCGCACTGGCCGACCAGCTCGACGCCCTCGAGCCGGGCCAGGTAATCGACGTTCAGGCGCATGACCATCGGGTCGTCCTCGACGATCAGCACGCGCATGACTGCTTTCATGATTCGACGTCTCCCGCGGCGCTCCGATAGGGCAATTCAACCTCGAACAGGCTGCCACGACCGGCCTCGGAATACACCGCCAGGCTGCCGCCCCAGGCCTCGACCTGTTCCTGCACCGCGGCCAGGCCGATGCCACGCCGCTCGCCCTTGGTGGATACGCCGCGCTGGAAGATCTGCTCGCGCACTGCGGCTTCGATTCCGCCACCGCTGTCCTGCACGTGCAGCGAGAGCAGCGCTTCGTCGTAGTCCAGCGTCAGGTTGACCCGTCGCTCGTCCTCGTCGGCCACCGCTTCGAAGGCGTTCTCCAGCAGGTTGCCGAGGATGGTCACCAGGCCATGGATCTGCTCGGGCACGGCGGCCGGCACCGGGTGTTCGACATCCACCTGAAAGAGGATGCCGCGCTCGCGGGCCTCGCTCTGCTTGCCGAGCAGAAAGCCCGCCAGCACCGGTTCACCGATCCCCTCGACCAGTGATGTCGCCGGCGCCAGCTGGTGATCGGCGAGGTCGCGCAGATAGGCGCGCAGGGCATCCAGATCACCCATCTGTGCCAGCCCGAGCAGCACGTGCAGCTTGTTCTTGAATTCGTGGGTCGCCGCCCGCAGCGCTTCGGCATAGCGGCTGACACCGGTCAGCTGCTCGGCCAGGGCGTTGACTTCGCTCTTGTCGCGGAAGGTCGCGATGGCGCCGATCACCCGGCCCTGATGACGGATCGGCGCACGATTGGCGAGGATCGCCCGACCGTTGAGGCTGAACTCACGATCCCGCTGCTCGGTTGCGCTGGCCAGCACCTCGGGCAGGCCACTGTTGGGCAAGTATTCGGCGATCGGCCGGCCCAGCGGTGGTTTGCCGAGGCCGGTGCTGGCCAGCAGGCGCTCGGCGGCGGGGTTGACCAGGGTGATGCGCGCCTGGTCGTCGACCGCCAGAACGCCTTCGCGCACCGAGGCCAGCATCGCCTGACGCTCCTCCACCAGCCAGGTGATCTCATAGGGTTCCAGCCCCAGCAGCACGCGCTTGATATAGCGTGCCAGCAGGTGCGCACCGAGGGCGGTGACCAGCATCAACGCCAGTACACCGAGCACCACGCCGCGCTGATGAGCCTTGAGCAGCTCGCCGAGCGAAGCCAGGGTGACCCCCACCGAGACGGCACCGAGCACCGCTCCCTCGTCGTTCAGCACCGGAGCGAAACCGCGAATACTGCGCCCCAGACTGCCATCGGCACGCGAGGCATAGGTCTCGCCGGTCAGCGCCGGGCCTTCGTCGTCACCGCGAAAGGCCTGGCCGATGCGGGCAGGCTCCGGGTGCGTCAGGCGCTGGGCACGCGGGTTCATCACCACGATGAAGTCCACGCCCAGGCGCTGGCGCAGGCCATCGATGTCCCGTTGCAGCGGATTACCGGGACTGAAGTCGACATCCGGGCTGGCCAGCGCTCGCTGCACATCGGTGCGTGCGGCCACGCTCTGCGCCAGGTTGGTCACCCGCGAAGCCTGCCCCTCTTCGAGGGTGTCCTGCAGCTGCACGTTGAACAGCCAGAGGGCGAGCGCCAGCGCCAGCACCACCATGACGGCGACCAGCAGCGAGATCAGCGTATTCAGGCGCAAGCGCACAGCCATCACTCCAGTGCATGAGCGGACGCTCGACGCGCCGCGCTAGAGGGCCGGATCGAGCCAGCCCGGGGCTCCAGGGTCAAGCTCGGCTCCACTTTTTTTAGTTTCGTAATGGTTTTTTAACTTCGCCAAACATTGGCCGCGAAGCATCTCTGCTTAAGGTAGCCCCGGCGTGGTTGTCCGACTGCGCATTCGCAAACATCACCCGTACGTGCGCCGCCTGGCCGCCACGTTCGAAGGAGTACAACAATGAATCGGACCACGCTGAGCGCTGCCGTGCCTGAAGGCAGCCCGAACATTCCCCTGCTGTCCCAACGCATCTTCAACCTGCCGTTGCCTCTGTTCGCCATCGCCTTGCTCGTCATGGCCGCCGCCATCACTACCGACACGCTGCCCAGCGGCATGATCGGCGCGCTGCTGGTGATGATGCTGCTCGGCGAGCTGCTTGGCTTCGCCGGTGACCGCCTACCGATCATCAAGACCTACCTCGGCGGCGGCGCGATCCTCGCGCTGTTCGGCGCCGCGGCGATGGTCTATTTCGGCTGGCTGCCGACAGCCGTGGCCGATGACGTCGCCAGCTTCATGAAGGGCGGCGGCTTTCTCGACTTCTATATCGCCGCGCTGATCACCGGCAGCATCCTCGGCATGGACGCCAAGGTGCTGGTCAAGGTCGGCTCGCGCTACGCGTTGCCGCTGCTCTGCTCGGTGCTGTTCGCCGCGCTGTTCGCCATGGCCGTGGGCGCGCTGCTGGGTTTCTCGCCGCAGGATGCGGTGGTGGTCATCGCCATGCCCATCATGGGCGGCGGCATGGGCGCCGGCGCGGTACCGATGAGCCAGATCTACGAGCAGCTGCTCGGCCAGCCGGCCAGCTACTACATCTCGATCCTGGTGCCGGCCCTGGCGCTGGGCAACGTCTTCGCGATCATCATCGCCGGGCTGCTCAATGGCCTCGGCAACCGCTATCCATCGCTGACCGGCAACGGCCAGATGATGCCCGGCGTGGACGTCAACGAGAAGGAAGGGGCTATCACCCTGCCGGCGCTGGGCGTCGGTCTGGTCGCGGCGCTGAGCTTCTTCGTCGCCGGGCAGATTCTCGGCGAGTTCGTGCCGCTGCATCCCTACGCCCTGATGATCGTGCTGGTGGCGCTGCTCAAGGTGACCAATCTGGTGCCCGAGTCGATCAACGACGCCGCCTCCCAGTGGTTCCGCTTCGTCGCGCGCAACTGGACGTTCGCCCTGCTGTTCGGCATCGGCGTGGCCTTCACCGACCTCGGTCAGGTGATCGACGCCATCTCGCTGACCTATGTGCTGATCGTTTTCGCCGTGGTCGCCGGTGCGGCATTCGGCGCGGGCCTGGTAGGCAAACTGGTGGGCTTCTACCCGATTGAATCGGCGATCACCGCCGGGCTGTGCATGGCCAACATGGGCGGCACCGGCGATGTCGCGGTATTGTCCGCCGCGCGTCGCATGTCGCTGATGCCCTTCGCACAGATATCCTCGCGCCTGGGCGGCGCGCTGATCCTGCTGATCTCCAGCGTGGTGGTGCCGCTGTTCTTTACCTGAGCGACGGTGATCCTGGAATGAAAAAGCCCCGGCCTTGCGGTCGGGGCTTTTTTGTTCGGCGAACGGGCTGCGTCAACCGCGGAAGTAGTTGACCCGCCGATTCAGCTCCTCGGCCAGCATGGTCAGGTCCTGGCTGGAGGACGCCACCTGATTCGATGCAGCGGAACTGGCGACAGTCGAGTCGTGGATGCGCGTGACGCTCTGGTTGACCTCTTCCGCCACCGCGCTCTGCTCCTCGGAAGCCGTCGCGATCTGCGCGTTCATCTCGTTGATCGAGCCCACTTCCTGACGAATCTTGGTCAGCGCATTTTCCGCCTGCAGCGTCTGTTCGACGGTCTGCTGCGCCAGCAGCTTGCTCGACTGCATTACCTCCACCGCCCTGCCAGCGC
Source organism: Stutzerimonas kunmingensis (assembly GCF_002929225.1). Taxonomy (GTDB): domain Bacteria; phylum Pseudomonadota; class Gammaproteobacteria; order Pseudomonadales; family Pseudomonadaceae; genus Stutzerimonas. The sequence goes on from NZ_PISM01000018.1 coordinate 606,533, forward strand.
CAGCCTGCAGCGAGGCGATCATCTCGCTGATCTCGCTGGACGACAGCTGCGTGCGGTTGGCCAGCGAGCGCACCTCGTCGGCCACCACCGCGAAACCACGGCCATGCTCGCCGGCACGGGCCGCCTCGATTGCGGCGTTGAGCGCGAGCAGGTTGGTCTGCTCGGCGATGGCGGTGATGACCTGCAGGATCTTCTCGATGTCGCCGCTTTGCGCCGAGACCTGATTGACGGTTTCGGTCGCGCTCTCCAGCACCTTGGCCAGGTTATGGATGGAGATGGCCGTCTCGCCGACGATCCGCGTACCGGTCTCGACCTGCTCGTCGGCGCTCTTCGCCGCAGCCGCGGCACGGGCGGCGAAGCTCGCGACCTCGTTCACCGTCGTGGCCATCTGGTTGATCGCCGTGGCGACCTGCTCAGCCTCGGCCGACTGGTGCTGGATCTGCTGATTGCTGTTCGCCGATGAGGTACGCAATTCACCCGAGGCGACGCCGACGCCAACGGCGGCCGCGCGCACCTCGGCGATGATCGAGGTCAGCCGGCTGGCCATCTTCGCCGTCGCACCCATGACGCTGTCTGGGTACGGGGTGACGATCACCTGGCCGAGATCGCCGTTGGCCAGATTGCCGATCACACGGGCCACCTCGTCGGGTTCGGCACCGAGGGTCGAACGCAGCTTGCGGATGATCACCACGGCGATGGCCACACCCAGCAGAACCGCTACGCCGGTCACCGCGACGATGAGCGCGAGGAAGCCGCTGGCGGTTTCGCGGACCACGGTCACGTCCTGATTGATGCTCGATTCCTGGTGATCGATGAACGCGTTGATCAGCCGCAGCCACTCGCTATAGGCCCCGGCGACGTTTTCCAGGAGGAATTCGTAGGCGCGCTCCGAGCCCTCGCTGAAGCGCAGTTCGACCACCTGCTGGGTCAGCGCGTTGGTCTTCGCCTCGATGGTCTCGATCTGCAGCATCAGCTGGCGCTCGAGGGCATCGGCGGAGGGCTGCGCAAGCATCGCCTTCATCGGCTGCGCCGAATCGGCATACAGCTGCGCCAATCGTTCGATTTCCGCCACCTGCTGCCGGGCGAACGCCGGATCGGCCGCACTGACTGCGTCCCGCACGGCAATCGCGCGGTCATGCACGCTGCCGCGGAAGTTGATCGCATAGCGCTGCTTCAGGCCGGCCTGCGAGCTGATCTGGCTCATGCTCCGGTCGATGATGTCGACTTTGAGCGCACTGACCACGGCGACCGCCACCATCAGCGCCAGGATCACCAGAAACCCCAGGCCCAGGCGCATGGATACCGACATCTGCTTGTTCATCGAACACTCCTCTAGCCAGACTGCGAGGCAGCCATTCAGTCAGTCGTTGATGCTCCGAGCGATACTCAGAGCGGGGCAAAACTTGTACAACATAATGTCACCGTGACATCACCTGTACAAGTTTTATCGACGAACTGCCGGCCGAAAGCGGCGGAATAAGAGCGCTCCAGTGTTCGCAGTGAAATATCGCAGGCTCAAATACGCTGCTTGCAGAGGTCCTGTACAATTTTTCTGAAATCGCCCACCGGTCAGTGTGACAACTGTCTCGATCACCACACCGGAGCACCGGGCCCGGCAATCGCCAGACAGCAAAAAGGCGCCCGAAGGCGCCTTTCTGTGGTCTCGCAACGGTGTCAGACCTTGCTGCGCTCGAAGCGCTTGCGGTCGTTCTCGTTGAGGTACTTCTTGCGCAGGCGGATCGACTTCGGCGTCACTTCGACCAGCTCGTCGTCAGCAATGAGCATCCATGTTGTCGTGATCCATGCCGGCGATGCCGTTCGGAGGCTGGCGTAGACGATCGGGAAGTCGAGGCTCGTCGGTGGCGACGAGGTTGTCGAACAGGTCGAAGATCTGGCATATGGCCCAGTCAGGTCGCGCGCCCAGACGGTAGATTTTGTTCACCACGACGATCGAACCAAGCCGGGCTTGAAAGCCTTCTGGGTCACGAAACGGGCCTGAATGATCGCAATATTCGCCACACGTCGCCGACGCGTTAAGCCCATCGCCCCGCCCGACAAACAACGGAACCCGCGAACACGACATGAACTGTCGTGCGGCTGCGCCATGCTTGATTCCGGCTCCCGCCGTCAGAGATGACGGCTACGCGCCAGCTGTCACTTGCCAATACCCGCTCGGCTCGCAACCAGCCATAAACCCAGCAGAGGAATCCAGCATGAAAAACATTCATGCCATGATCGGTCTCGTTGTAGTTCTCCGCAAAGCCTATGCGTTTCATGACGAATTTCGTCAGCTCAAGGAGAAGGACAAGTGGTCCGCCAGATGAAGCCAGCGGAATGCGGAAACCATCGGCTGAAACGAATCATGGCGAGTAGCCATCAAGCAGGATAAGCTGGCTATATTCGTGGCGTCACGTATCTGGCAGTTACAGGAAATATGTAAGGTAGTAACCCATGTCCGAAGCGGAGGATACGCTACTCAGGTTGTTCACTTTGTTGCGCCTGATTCCCGAATACCCAAGATATGTTTCCTCTCCCACGCTGCTGGAAAAACTGCACGAGCGTGGATTCTCGGTGGATCTGCGCACCGTCCAGCGGGACCTGAATCGACTCTCCATCCCCTTCTCGCTGATCAGTGATGAAAGTAGTGGCCGTTATCGCTGGAGTCACACCAAGGACACCCCGCTCGACCTCAGAGACATGGAGCCGTCGACGGCACTCGCGCTCGTCCTGGCCGAAAGTCATCTGAAGAGCTTGCTGCCGCAGTCGGTCATCAATCTGTTGGGTCCGCAGTTCAACAAGGCACGCAATTACTTGGAAGACCTCGGCCAGAACGATCTCGCACACTGGGCGCGCCGTGTGCGTGCCCATCCCAACGACAAGGCCCTGCTGCCCGCCCAGGTGCATGCCGCTGTCTGGCGAGAAGTGTCGACCGCCCTGCTGGAGCGCCGGCGGCTCAGGGTCTCCTACCTCAGCCGGAGCAAGGCCGAGCGCAAGGAGCTGCTGCTGCACCCCGCTGGCCTGGTTTCCCGTCACTCCATCAGCTACCTGATAGGCACCGTCGACGGCTATGGCGACCTTAGCCAGTTCGCGATGCATCGCATTCAGCAGGCTGAATGCCTGGAGGTCGCCGCCGATTGCAGCGAGCCCCTCGTTGTCGACCATTACATCCGAAACGGCCTCAATGCCTCGCCCCTGATAGACGATGTGGAACTGGTAGCGGACGTGTCACCACAGATCGCCTGGCTCCTCAAGGAAACCCTGCTGAGCACCGACCAGAGCCTGGAACCACTTGCCGAGGGCGACTGGCAGCGCCTGCGCGCTCGGGTCCCGCAGGATCAGGAAACGCTCTGGTGGATCTTCGGGCTGAACGACAACATCCAGGTTCACGAACCGACGGTATGGCAAACACAGATCCGCTCCAAACTGGAACTGATGCGTCGTCGCTACGAAGCGACGGCGCCGACCCTCAAGGCAACACCATGAACGAGCTCTGGCAACACCTGGAAGCCTGGCTGGCCACATATGACCCGGCTCGCCAGGCAGACCTCAACCCTCCGGCTGACGACACCGCCATAGCGGCTCTGGAACAGCTGCTGGGCAAGCCCTTGCCCGCTGACTTCACCGCCTGCCTGAAAGTCCATGATGGCCAGCGTGGGCAGGCCGGCTGGCTGTTCGACGACTACGAATTCCTCTCGAGCCGGCAGATCACGCTGAGCTGGTCCGCCTGGACGGCCCTGCTGGAAGGTGGTGACTTCGCCGCGCGTACCCCCGAATCCGATACCGGCATCAGAGCGTCCTGGTGGGACAAGGCATGGCTGCCCTTCGCCTCCGACGGCGGCGGCGATTATCTGTGCCTGGACCTCGCTCCGGCCGATCAGGGCCATTACGGGCAGGTGATCGAGGTACTTCACGACATGCCCCAGCGCACGCTACTCGCACCCTCCTTCGCCGACTGGTTCGGTAATTTCATCATGCGCAAGACCGCCTGAGATAACTCCCATGGAACCTACGCTCACCACGATGACGCGCGAGCAGCGCCTGCAGAAGCTGTTCGACGACTGCCAGCAGCAGGTACTTTCCCAAGTCATCGGCACGTTCGGCCTGTCCACCGCCATGTTCAAGGACGTCGACCGCAACGGCGGGAACGTCACCACGCTTCATAACTTCGCGCGCGAAGACGACGACTACGTCGCTACCGACTCCGACAAGAAACTCCACGAACACTCGCGCAAGAAGTACGACAAGCAGGTACGCGCGGAGTACGAGATCAAGACGCAGGAAAACGCCGATACGGCAGGCGGAAAAACCTGGAATGACAAGCGCGACGAGCGGATAGCCCAATCCCGGGACGAGTACACCGGACAAACCGTGCGCGCCGACGGCACAGTGGAGCTGAAGAACGGCGAAGAAGCGCGTGCCGAACTGGATCACGTCGTCTCCATTTCGGAAACGCACAGTGACCCCAAAATGCATCTCGCACTTGGGCAGGTGTCCGAGGACGGCGAGACCGTAGACGTCAGCCGCATTCGTGAAGTGGTCAACAGCGATGAGAACCTGGCCCTTACCAACCAGCCCCTCAACGGGTCGAAAGGCGACGAGGACCTGCGCGAGTGGGCTGCCAAGGAACGTGAGAACGGCGAAACCAACGCGCAGAAATTCGGCGCGGATGAGGAACTGATCCAGGAAAAACACGATACTGCCCGCAAGCACATCGATAGCACGGCGAACCGGGCACTGCTCAAGAAGCAGGCCACGGAGCTGCTTGCTACGGGCGGCAAACAGGCCGCTTTGATGGGGGCTCGCCAAGCGCTTGGCATGTTGCTGACCGAGTTGGTCAACGCTCTGTTCAACGAGGTGAAAGCGCTCATCCGGCATGGCGTCGAACTGGGTGAGTCGCTTTTGAGGAAGATCAGCCAGCGCCTGATGCATGTGGCCGAACAGGTGGCACGGAAGGTGCCGACGGCGCTCTCGCAGATGATCCAGGGTGGTGTCAGCGGTTTCGTCAGCAACCTGCTGACCTTCCTGCTGAACAACTTCCTGTCCACCGCCAAGCGCTTCGTCAGCATGATCCGCGAAGGCCTGCTTGGCCTGTTCCGTGCGGCCAGGATGATGCTCTTTCCACCTGCACACATGACCCAGGCCCAGGCCCTGCAGGAAGGCCTCAAGCTTCTCGGCACCGTGGTGATCAGTTCGGTGGGCATCCTGCTGTCGGAAACTGTCGCCACCTTCATGGCCACCATTCCCTTTCTCAAGCCCTTCGCCGACTTGCTCACGCCCGTGCTGGTAGGCATCGCCAGCGGCCTGCTGTCGGCGTTTCTGGCGTACCAGATCGACTGCCTCTTCGATCGCCATGCCCGGGGGGAGCGCCTGCTCGACGAACTGATAGCAGATGCAGCGAGGCGAGAGGTCTTTGCCGCCGAACTGGTGACGCTATCCGAAGCGTCGCTCGGCAATGTCGAGCGCTATACCCAATCGATCGAGCTGTACCGCCAGACGGGCGCAACCTTGGGCAATGCAGGCATTGCATCAGCCGCAGCACTGGCCAGCCTCGACAGCGCCGTGGCCAGCACCCGAGAACAGGTCGAGAAAAGCCGACGCATGATCAATTACATCAACGAGAGCCAGGCAGAAATCGAAGAATTCCTGAAACCCCTCTGAACCAGCCCACGCGGGCTCATCGCGCGAAGGGCGTGATGCACCGCGTATTCGACCGCCCCAACCCATGCAGCCTCGACAGGACAGCCAATGCCCCTCGAAACCACAGCGCCCGCCGTCACCAAGTCCGGCGCGGAAAACTCCCAAGAACTGCAGATCGTGCAGGCATTTTCCAACCTGAGCGTGCCCGAGCGAATCATCCAGCAGAGCAACATCAAGGAACTGCTGCACGGCCTCAACGACGACCAGCAGAAGGTCCAGTCCGAAGCCAAGCGCCTGGCCAAGCTCAGGCAGGAGAAAAAAGAGGGAAACTTCGTCGGCAACTGGTTCTACGGTCGCAGCGACAAGATCCAGGAAGCACAGTTGGACCTCAACGCCTCGATCGGTCAACTGACGCAGAAATCGTCCCAGTTACTGGTGGTCAACACCGCCATCTCAAAGGTACTGAGCGACCAGCAGATTCTGCTGTTGCAACAGCAGAATCTGCTGAAGAAGCAGGCTGAAGAACTCCAGGCGCAGAACGAGAGAATCCTTGCGCAACAGATTCAGCTGGGCGAACAACAGGACGCGATCAATGCCGCGAATCAGGGACTTCTGGAAGCCAAGGGCCTGACTCAGGAGCAGGCACAGAAACTGGTGGGCTGCGTACGTCTCGTGACCGAAGCCGAACAGCGGATCGACAGCGCCGGCCAGGCATTGCGCAACAACCTGGAACAGCAGATGGAGGAAGTTGAAAAGCACTGTCTGAATCGCTTGGCGGCGGGGCTCGATGAGGTGGAGCGGCGCCAGGTGGAAAACGAAAGGCGCCTGGCCGATGCGATGGACGTACAGGCGCAGCAGAACCGCACCGAGTTCACCCAACTGGCAGAGGAAAACCAGACGTTTCACAAGCAGCTTCTGCAGGATGCACAAGCGTTCGAGGTGCAACAGAGCGAACGAGCTGCCTCACAGGACAGCCGCATCGCTACGCTGAGCGAACAGCATGCCGCCCAGGCTGAAAGGCAGGACCAGTGGCAGCTGGCTCATAGCCACAGCATGCAGGAACGAATCGAAGCCCACGAAGCCGACGTCAAGCATCGCTCAGCGGCAATGGAAGAATCCCTGGTCCGGTCACTCGAAAGCCAGCGTGAAAACCTGACGAATTCACAGGAGCAGTTGGCCGACCATCTGAGCGCTCTGGTGGCCAAGCAAGCGTTGAGCCTGTCGCATCAGCGCCTGGTGCTCGTCGGCGCCACCGTGTTGTCCATCGCCTCGCTGGGATGGCAGGCAGCGCAGCACTGGGCACTACTCTGAAGCGACGCGGCACGGCCTGGGTAGCCAGTTCCGTCTTTCGCCGCGCAGCGGCGAGAGCGGAGCGTGCACCGCAAGCCCCATACCCGACAGCCGTTCTAGCACCCTGCTGGTCGCGCGGTTTTCTGAGACAACTGAGCCATCGACCGCGCTAGCTGGCGCAGGCCGTCTCTATCTTGCTGCTCGGTGGACATCTCATCCTCTATTTCACGCCGTATCTAGCGACGATGCTTGGAACGACCGACGTTTCCACGGTGAGCGGACTGCCCTTGCTGATCGGCCTGGCGGCTCTGGGCGGCTATCTGGGCAACCGGCTGGCCGAGCGCGTCGGCCTCGTCTAGCCATGGTGATTTTTCTCACCTTCTGCCTGGCACTGCGACATTCCGCTGAGCTTGCACAGCGCCATCTTCATCCCGAGCGTGATGCCCTGGAGACCATCAGCTGTATGGTTTCTCCGGTCGTGCAAAGCTTCCGGCTCCATAGCGCCCCAGCCAGCAGCAGTACCGGAGCCTCCCTGAACACCTCGGTGAGGCACCTTGGGATGGGCCTGGGTGCGGCTATCGGCGGGCTCGTCATTGCGCTTGCTGACGTTGGCTGGCCCCCTGGATCGGTCTTGGCCTGACGGTACCGGCATTACTCTGTAATTGGCGCTGCTACCTACTAGAGAAGCGCTGCCCAAGGCCCGACCGAAGTGTTGATGCCAGCCTGCCATTCGCTCCTTTGATCAAAACCATGCCCCATAGGATCTAAGGCCAGGCACCGCCTGGATTGCAATCAAGCCTAAAACAACAAAGGCGCCCGAAGGCGCCTTTGTCTTACTGCAACAGTGTTTAGACCTTGCTGCGCTCGAAGCGCTTGCGGTCGTTCTCGTTGAGGTACTTCTTGCGCAGTCGGATCGACTTCGGCGTCACTTCCACCAGCTCGTCGTCGGCGATGAATTCCAGCGCCTGCTCGAGGGTGAACTTGATCGGCGGAACCAGGGCGATGACTTCGTCCTTGCCGGAAGCGCGCATGTTGTCGAGCTTCTTGCCCTTGGTGGGGTTGAGCACCAGGTCGTTGTCACGGCTGTTGATGCCGCACAGCTGGCCTTCGTAGATCTCGTCGCCCGGCGCCAGGAACAGCTTGCCGCGCGCCTGCAGTGTTTCCAGCGAGTAGGTCAGTGCGGTACCGGTAGCCATCGAAACCAGCACGCCGTTCTGGCGGTTGGTCACTTCGCCGGCCTTGATCGGGCCGTAGTGACTGAAGGTCGAGGTCAGGATGCCGCTACCCGAGGTCATGGTCAGGAAGTTGTTACGGAAGCCGATCAGGCCGCGCGCCGGGATGGTGTATTCCAGGCGTACACGGCCCTTGCCATCCGGAACCATGTTGCTCAGGTCGCCCTTACGCAGGCCCATCTGCTCCATCACCGGACCCTGGTGCTGCTCCTCGATGTCGATGGTGACGTTCTCGTACGGCTCCTGCTTGTCGCCGGCCTCGTTCTCGATGATCACCACTTCCGGGCGGCCTACGGCCAGCTCGAAACCTTCACGACGCATGGTTTCGATCAGTACCGAAAGGTGCAGCTCGCCACGACCGGAAACCTTGAACTTCTCAGGGCTGTCGCCCGGCTCGACGCGCAGGGCGACGTTGTGCAGCAGTTCCTTCTCCAGACGGTCCTTGATGTTGCGGCTGGTGACGAACTTGCCTTCCTTGCCGGCGAACGGCGAGTCGTTGACCTGGAAGGTCATGCTCACGGTCGGCTGGTCGACGGTCAGCGGCGGCAGGGCCTCGACGGCGTTCTGGTCGCACAGGGTGTCGGAGATGTACAGCTCGTCCATGCCGGATACGCAGACGATGTCGCCAGCTTCGGCTTCCTGGACTTCAACGCGCTGCAGACCGGAGTGGCCCATGATCTTCAGGATGCGGCCGTTGCGCTTCTTGCCGTCAGCACCGATGGCGGTAACCGGGCTGTTGGCCTTGATGGTGCCGCGAGCGATGCGGCCGATGCCGATCACGCCGAGGAAGCTGTTGTAGTCCAGCTGCGAGATCTGCATCTGGAAAGGACCGTCGAGGTCTACTTTCGGCGACGGAACGTGGTCGATGATGGCCTGGAACAGGGCATCCATGTTGTCGTCCATCTTCTCGTGGTCCATGCCGGCAATGCCGTTCAGGGCACTGGCGTAGACGATCGGGAAGTCCAGCTGCTCGTCGGTGGCGCCGAGGTTGTCGAACAGGTCGAAGATCTGGTCGATAACCCAGTCAGGACGCGCGCCCGGACGGTCGATCTTGTTCACCACGACGATCGGACGCAGGCCGGCCTTGAAGGCCTTCTGGGTCACGAAGCGCGTCTGCGGCATGGGGCCGTCCTGGGCGTCGACCACCAGCAGTACGGAGTCGACCATGCTCATCACGCGCTCGACTTCACCGCCGAAGTCGGCGTGGCCGGGGGTGTCGACGATGTTGATGTTGTAGCCGTTCCACTTCAGCGCGGTGTTCTTCGCCAGGATGGTGATGCCGCGTTCCTTTTCCTGGTCGTTGGAGTCCATCACGCGCTCGTTTTCCAGCTCCTTGCGGTCCAGGGTGCCGGACAGACGCAGCAGCTTGTCGACGAGGGTGGTCTTGCCATGGTCAACGTGGGCGATGATGGCGATGTTGCGTAGATTCTCGATCACTGATTCTTTTCTCTGTAGATAGCTTCGAGCTGAGGCTGGAAGCTGGAAGTAGTCCGGACGAAGACAGTCTGTCCGAGGGTTGTACGGCCTGGCCTTGCGATCAGTGCCGGTCGGGAGGGCGGTGGCGGATGCTACCGCCAAGCAGCCCCGGCTGTTTCACCGATGAGTCAGGCCGGACGATAGACGCGTACATTGACATGCCCCTCGCTCAGCAGATGGTGAGCATGCAGGCGGCTCATGACACCTTTGTCGCAATACAGCAGGTACTGGCGGTTTTCATCCAGCTCCTTGAAGCGGTTGTTCAGTGCATAGAACGGCAGCGTCTGAACTTCGATGCCCGGCAGCTCGAGCGGTTCGTCCTCGGCGGCATCGGGGTGACGAATGTCGAGGATGACCTGGCCAGCGCTCGGCTCGACGACTTCTTCCACCTGCAAATCCTGGCCCAGCTCGTCGATCACGCGGTCGATGGCAACCTGGCGGGCATTCGCCAGCGCACGTTCCAGGATAGCCATGTCGAACTGCTTTTCTTCATGCTCGATACGATAGCGCTTGGCCTTGGTGGTCGGGTTCACCGAGATCACGCCGCAGTACTCGGGCATGTTCTTGGCAAACTCGGCGGTGCCGATCTCGAAGGCGGTGTCGATGATGTCCTGCTTGTGGCTGGCGATCAGCGGGCGCAGCACCAGCATGTCGGTGGCCGAGTCGATTACCGAGAGGTTCGGCAGGGTCTGGCTGGAGACCTGCGAGATCGCCTCGCCGGTAACCAGCGCGTCGATGTGCAGGCGCTCGGCGATCTGCGTCGAGACGCGCAGCATCATGCGCTTGAGGACGACACCCATCTGGCTGTTGTCGACCTTCTGCAGGATTTCGCCGACCACTTCCTCGAACGGCACGCTGATGAACAGCACACGGTGCGAGCTGCCGTACTTCTTCCACAGATAATGAGCGACTTCCATCACGCCCAGCTCGTGGGCACGCCCGCCGAGATTGAAGAAGCAGAAATGCGTCATCAGCCCGCGGCGCATCATCTGATAGGCGGCGACGGTGGAATCGAAACCACCGGACATCAATACCAGCGTCTGCTCCAGAGCGCCCAGCGGGTAGCCGCCGATGCCGTCATGCTGCTCGTGCACGACGAACAGGCGCTGGTCGCGGATCTCCATGCGCACTTCGACTTCCGGTGTTTTCAGCGAAATACCGGCGGCGCCGCACTGCTGGCGCAGCTGGCTGCCAACGTGGCGCTCGACGTCCATGGAGCTGAACGGATGCTTGCCGGCACGCTTGCAGCGCACGGCGAAGATCTTGCCCGGCAGGCGCTCGGCGTAGTGCGCCTTGCATCTGGCGACGATGTCGTCGAGATCGCCCAGCGGGTACTCGTGCACTTCCAGGCAATGGGCGATGCCGGGCGTGCAGCGCAGGCGCTCGATCATCTCGCGCAGCAGCTTCGGCTCGCTGCGCACGGTTTCCACCTCGATGTTGTCCCACACGCCCTCGACCCGCAGGTCGGGATCGAGCTCGCGCAGCACGGTGCGGATGTTCTTCGCCAATTGGCGAATGAAGCCCTTGCGCACCGGCGGGCTCTTGATGGTGATTTCGGGGAAAACCTTGACGATCAGCTTCATGGAAACAGCGCGGCGCCGATGTGGCAGGAAAAGAGGGGCGCGGAGTATAGCGGAAACTGCTCAACATTTAACCGCTTTCTTCAAACGCAGCAGAACGCACCAAAAGAATGCACATTACCGGCGAGCCGCACCAATACCGCGCATCAATCCAGTGCAGCAGCTACGCTTTGAGACGCGCAAACGCTGCCGCAGCGCTGCCAGCGGCCTGCAGTCCCAAGAAAGAGCACTGGCATGCAATTTGCTCCCTTGTGAGGCAGGTCGCCTTGGCGGAACATCGCCGCCCGGCTTCACCCTGATTCGGAAGCTCACTGTCACGCTTCCACCACTTGGAGAACACCATGTCGAAGTCGCTTCAACTGATCAAAGATTACGATGTGAAGTGGATTGATCTGCGCTTCACCGATACCAAAGGCAAGCAGCACCACGTCACCGTTCCGGCTCGTGATGCCCAGGATGAAGACTTCTTCGAGCACGGCAAGATGTTCGACGGCTCCTCCATCCATGGCTGGAAAGGCATCGAAGCCTCCGACATGATCCTGATGCCGGTCGACGAAACCGCCGTGCTGGATCCGTTCACCGAAGAGCCGACCCTGATCCTGGTCTGCGACATCGTCGAGCCGAGCACCATGCAGGGCTACGATCGCGATCCGCGCTCCATCGCCAAGCGCGCCGAAGAGTTCCTGAAAGGCACCGGCATCGGTGACACCGTATTCGTCGGCCCGGAGCCGGAGTTCTTCATCTTCGACCAGGTCAAGTTCAAGTCGGACATCTCCGGCTCGATGTTCAAGATCTACTCCGAGCAGGGCTCCTGGATGACCGACCAGGACGTCGAAGGCGGCAACAAGGGCCACCGCCCGGCCGTCAAGGGCGGCTACTTCCCGGTTCCGCCGTGCGATCACGACCACGAAATCCGTACCGCCATGTGCAACGCCATGGAAGAAATGGGCCTGGTCGTCGAGGTTCACCACCACGAAGTGGCGACTGCCGGTCAGAACGAGATCGGCGTGAAGTTCAACACCCTGGTTGCCAAGGCTGACGAAGTTCAGACCCTGAAGTACTGCGTACACAACGTCGCCGACGCCTATGGCAAGACCGCGACCTTCATGCCGAAGCCGCTGTATGGCGACAACGGTTCGGGTATGCACGTACACATGTCCATCTCCAAGGATGGCAAGAACACCTTCGCTGGCGAAGGCTATGCCGGCCTGTCCGAGACCGCCCTGTACTTCATCGGCGGCATCATCAAGCACGGCAAGGCGCTGAACGGTTTCACCAACCCGTCGACCAACTCCTACAAGCGTCTGGTCCCGGGCTTCGAAGCACCGGTCATGCTGGCCTACTCGGCCCGCAACCGTTCCGCCTCGATCCGTATTCCGTACGTTTCCAGCCCGAAAGCCCGTCGTATCGAAGCGCGCTTCCCGGACCCGGCTGCCAACCCGTACCTGTGCTTCGCTGCACTGCTGATGGCTGGCCTGGACGGCATCCAGAACAAGATCCATCCTGGCGATGCAGCCGACAAGAACCTGTACGACCTGCCGCCGGAAGAAGGCAAGCTGATCCCGCAGGTGTGCGGCAGCCTGAAGGAAGCCCTCGAAGAGCTGGACAAGGGCCGCGCGTTCCTGACCAAGGGCGGCGTGTTCTCTGACGAGTTCATCGATGCCTACATCGAGCTGAAGTCCGAGGAAGAGATCAAGGTGCGCACCTTCGTGCACCCGCTGGAATACGACCTGTACTACAGCGTCTGATCCAGCTCGCGTGACAGGAAGGCCACCCTCGGGTGGCCTTCTTCGTTTCTGCAGTCCGGCGGCGGTTCGTGCAGCTTGTCACGCCTCGCAAATCCCACCGATCGCACTTGCCTGCAACTCGGCGCAGTGCAAGGCTTCGGCAGTCCAACTCCGCGGAGTCTCCCATGCGTAGCGCACTGTTCAGCCTGCTGTTCATTCTCAGCCTTCCGGCCTTCGCCGAGATCTACAAGTACACCGATGCACAAGGCAATACGGTGTTCACCAATCAGCCACCGGAGGGTGTCCAGGCCGATACCGTCGACCTGCCGCCAGCCAATACGGTAAATATCCGCACGCCCGAACCGCCGCCACCACTGCCGGACAGCCAGCAGACGCAGTCGGCCCCTTACCAGACACTGATGCTGAGCGGGATTCCCGATGAAGAAGCCCTGCGCGCCAACAACGGCACCTTCGTCGTCAGCGCGCTGCTGGAGCCGCCGCTACGACCCGGCCACAGCTTGCGCTTCGTGCTGGACGGCATTCCCCAGGCTGCCGCCAGTGCCGCAACCTCGCTGCAACTGAACAATGTCGAGCGGGGCGAGCACCGTCTACACATCGAGGTGCTGAGCGGCGAGAAGGTCATCCAGCGCAGCCAGCCGGAGCTGTTCACTGTGCAACGGGTGAATACCTCCAGCCCGGCATTGCGTCCGAAGCCTCCGAGGCCTGCTCCTTGATCATCCTGCGGCAGACCCTGGCCGTCGCACTGCTGGCGGCCGCCCTGCCCTGCCTTGCCGGCGTCTACTCCTATGTCGACGTCGAGGGCAATCGGGTCTTCACCGATCGCCCGGCCGGCGAGGCGGCCGAAGAAGTACACCTCAAGCCGTCCAACAGCATGCCTGCGCCGCCGATGTCGGCCGCACGCCCTACGGAACCGGCAGCACCGAAAGCCGCGAGCATCATCTATCAGTTGCGCATCCTCAGCCCGACGGCGGACGAAGCGATCCGCAACAACGCCGGCAATGTCAGCGTCACCGTGCAGGCCGAACCGACGCTACACCCCGGCCACGCCTATCAGGTACTGCTCGATGACCAGCCGTTCGGCGCACCCGGCGAACAGACTTCCTTCGCCTTGAGTAACGTCGATCGTGGCACCCATCAGCTGGCGGTGGCTGTCGTGGATGAACAGGAGCGCGTCCTGCAACGCACCGCGAACCAGCCCTTTCACCTGATACGCACCTCGCTGGCCCAGCGGCGCATGGTCAATCCTTGCCAGAAGGCCGATTACGGCGTTCGCCCGGAATGCCCGCTAAAGGACAAGCCGGTAGAAAAACGCGACATTCCCTTCGTGCCCTTTCTATGATCATGGGGTGCACCTGTTTGGTGCGCCCATCAGGTGAGCGGATCGCTCGTCACCAATTTGGGTCACCGGACAGCCCGTAGGGCTGCAGCATCACGCCGATCCGCGCCGCAATGGCGCGTTTGGTTTGGTTCTTGCATTTCCTGCCTGAACTTCCGGACGCAGACCAGCCATGATCAACGAAGCCCTGCAACGCCTGCTGATCGACAATCTGACTACCGCGACGCTGTTGCTCAACTCGCGCCTGCGCCTGGAGTACATGAACCCGGCTGCCGAAATGCTGCTGGCCGTCAGCGGCCAACGCAGCCACGGACAGTTCATCAGCGAGCTGTTCACCGAGTCGCCGGAAGCCCTGGCGGCCCTGCGCCAGGCGGTTGAAGAAGCCCATCCGTTCACCAAGCGCGAAGCCACCCTGACCTCCGCCACCGGCCAGACACTGACCGTGGACTACGCGGTGACCCCGGTACTGACCCGGCAGGAAACCATGCTGTTGCTGGAAGTGCTGCCGCGCGACCGCCTGCTGCGCATCACCAAGGAAGAGGCCCAGCTGTCCAAGCAGGAAACCACCAAGATGCTGGTGCGCGGCCTGGCCCACGAGATCAAGAATCCGCTGGGCGGCATTCGCGGTGCGGCACAACTGCTGGCCCGCGAGCTACCCGAAGAACACCTGAAGGACTACACCGAAGTCATCATCGAGGAGGCCGACCGCCTGCGTAATCTGGTCGACCGCATGCTCGGCTCTAACAAGCTGCCGTCACTGTCGATGACCAACATTCACGAAGTGCTCGAACATGTCGCCAGCCTGATCGAGGCGGAATGCCAGGGAAGCATCATTTTGGTGCGCGATTACGACCCAAGCATTCCCGAAGTCCTGATGGACCGCGAACAGATGATCCAGGCCGTGCTCAATATCATGCGCAACGCCATGCAGGCACTGGCCGGGCAGAACGAGCTGGGCCTCGGCCGTCTCACCCTGCGCACCCGCACACTGCGGCAGTTCACCATCGGCCATATTCGTCATCGCCTGGTGACACGCATCGAGATCATCGACAACGGCCCGGGGATTCCCGCCGAACTGCAGAACACGCTCTTCTACCCGATGGTCAGCGGCCGCCCGGACGGAACCGGCCTGGGCCTTGCCATCACCCAGAACATCATCAGTCAGCACCAGGGTCTGATCGAATGCGAGAGCCATCCTGGCCACACCGTGTTCTCGATCTTCCTACCGCTGGAACAAGGAGCCACATCAGCATGAGCCGAAGCGAAAACGTCTGGATCGTCGACGACGACCGCTCCATCCGCTGGGTCCTGGAAAAGGCCCTGCAACAGGAAGGCATGGCCACGCAGAGCTTCGACAGCGCCGACGGTGTGCTGGCCCGCCTCGCCCGCCAGCAGCCGGATGTGATCATCTCCGACATCCGCATGCCCGGCCTCAGCGGTCTGGACATGCTCTCGCAGATCCGCGAGCAGTACCCTCGCCTGCCGGTGATCATCATGACCGCGCATTCGGATCTGGACAGCGCGGTGGCCTCCTACCAGGGCGGCGCCTTCGAATACCTGCCCAAGCCGTTCGACGTCGACGACGCCGTCTCGCTGGTCAAGCGCGCCAATCAGCACGCCCAGGAGCAGCAGAACCAGCAGGAACCGGCCAACCGCCACCACACCCCGGAGATCATCGGCGAGGCGCCGGCGATGCAGGAGGTGTTCCGCGCCATCGGCCGGCTCAGCCATTCCAACATCACCGTACTGATCAACGGCGAGTCCGGCACCGGCAAGGAGCTGGTGGCCCATGCCCTGCACCGCCACAGCCCGCGTTCGGCGTCGCCATTCATCGCGCTGAACATGGCGGCTATCCCCAAGGATCTGATGGAGTCGGAGCTGTTCGGCCACGAGAAAGGCGCCTTCACCGGTGCGGCCAATCAGCGCCGCGGCCGCTTCGAGCAGGCCGACGGCGGCACCCTGTTTCTCGACGAGATCGGCGACATGCCGGCCGATACGCAGACCCGCCTGCTGCGCGTGCTGGCCGATGGCGAATTCTACCGGGTCGGCGGCCACACGCCGGTACGCGTCGACGTGCGCATCATCGCCGCCACGCACCAGGACCTGGAAACGCTGGTGCAGGCCGGCAAGTTCCGCGAGGACCTGTTCCACCGCCTGAACGTCATCCGCATCCACATTCCACGCCTATCCGATCGTCGAGAGGACATCCCGGCACTCGCCGAGCACTTCCTCGCCAGCGCCGCGCAGGAGCTCTCGGTGGAAACCAAGGTGCTCAAGCCGGAAACCAAGGAATACCTGCAGCACCTGCCCTGGCCGGGCAACGTGCGCCAGCTGGAGAACACCTGCCGCTGGATCACGGTGATGGCATCCGGCCGCGAAGTGCATGTCGACGACCTGCCGCCGGAGCTGCTCAACCAGCAGGCCGAGGCACAGCCCGCGCACAACTGGGAACAGGCGCTGCGCAACTGGTCCGATCAGGCCCTGGCGCGCGGCCAGAGCAACCTGCTCGACGAGGCGGTGCCAGCCTTCGAACGCATCATGATCGAGACCGCGCTCAAGCACACCGCCGGTCGCCGCCGCGACGCCGCGCTGCTGCTCGGCTGGGGTCGCAACACCCTGACGCGCAAGATCAAGGAGCTGGGCATGCGCGTCGATGGCAGCGATGACGATGACGGTGACGACAGCTGAACGCGGCTGACACCACACCGAGCGTACCGATGAACCCCGCACTTGGAGGGGTTCATCGTTTTTAGCGCCCTGCCAAGGGCGTCACCTGGATCATGGCTGCTTGTCGGCCGCCACCTGCACGGCGATACGCCAGCCACTATCGTGGCGTTCACCGTGCCATTGCCCCAGCAGTCGCCGCGCCGCCACCAGATGCAGCAACAGGCCTTTCCCGGTCTGCTGCACGCGCCAGGCCACTGGCATGCCGTCGATCTGCAGCTGTCCGGATTGCGGCTCGCCCTCGGCCTGGAACAGCAGGGCGAACGCCCCTTCGAGGTGCTCGTCATATACCTCGGGCTCGCGGTCGAACTGCAACGAAAGGCCTTGCGGCTGCACCTCCACCAGTGCCAGTTGCACCGGCCCCGGCGCGGTGAGCCGGCCGATCATCAGCCCCACCAGCAGCCCGATCAGCACCAGCGAACCGAAAAAGGTCCGGCGTATGCGGCGCATCGGGTCCTGCGCCCCGGTAGAATGCCGCCGGTCTTCAACCTCGGTGCTGCGCATGTTTCACGTGATCCTGTTCCAACCGGAAATTCCGCCCAATACCGGCAACATTATCAGGCTCTGCGCCAATACCGGCTGCCACCTGCACCTGATCGAGCCGCTGGGTTACGAGCTGGACGACAAGCGCCTGCGCCGCGCCGGCCTCGACTACCACGAGTACGCCACGCTGGAGCGCCACGCCGACCTGCCGAGCTGCCTCGCGCGGATCGGCATCGACGCCGCAAACGCAGACGGCCCGCGGCTGTTCGCATTCACCACCAAGGGCTCGCAGCCGTTTCACGAGGTGCACTACCGACGCGGCGACGCCTTGCTGTTCGGCCCCGAAAGCCGCGGCCTGCCGCCGGAGATCCGCGACGCACTGCCCAACGAGCAACGCCTGCGCCTGCCGATGCGCCCCGACAGCCGCAGCCTGAACCTGTCCAACACCGTGGCCGTCGCGGTGTACGAGGCCTGGCGCCAGCACAGCTTCGCCATGGAGTGAGCGGTACAACCTTGTGACAAAGGGTCCTGAACGATCCGCCGTGGTCCCCGTCGTAAACAGACAAGCTCCCTTGGCAGCAGGAGAAACGACGTGTCCCAGACCAAGTTCAGGCCCTACCACGCGCCCGCGGGCGGCTGGGGGGTCAGCCTACTCCGTCGCCAACATCCTGCTGCGTGAGCGCGTTTCGCCGGCCGGTATCGGTCTGCTGCTCAAGCAGAATAAACCTATCGACGGTTTCGCCTGTGTCAGTTGCGCCTGGGCCAAGCCGCATCCGTCACGACTACTGTCCTTCTGCGAGAACGGCGCCAAGGCGACTGCGTGGGAAACCACGTCGCTGCGCTGCGGCCCGGAATTCTTTGCCAGGCACAGCGTTAGCGAACTGCTCAACTGGAGCGACTACGATCTCGAGCAGCAGGGCCGGCTGACCCAGCCGCTGCGCTACGACGCCGCCAGCGATCACTATCAGCCGGTCAGCTGGGATGAAGCTTTCGCCGAGATCGGTGCCGAGCTCAAGGCCATGGCCGATCCCAATCAGGTGGTGTTCTACATGTCCGGCCGCGCGGCGCTGGAAACGGCCTACATGTATGGCCTGCTGGCGCGGCTGTACGGCACCAACAACCTGCCGGACAGCTCCAACATGTGCCACGAGAGCACCTCGGTGGCGCTGCCGGAGAGCATCGGCGTGCCGGTGGCGACCGTCACCCTGAACGATTTTGAGCACACCGACGGGCTGTTCTTCTTCGGCCACAACACCGGCACCTCCAGCCCGCGGATGCTGCATCAGTTGCAGGAAGCCCGTGAGCGCGGCGCGCAGATCGTCACCTTCAATCCGCTGCGCGAGCGCGGGCTGGAGCGCTTCGTCAATCCACAGTCACCGCGCGAAATGCTCACACCAGACAGCACGGTGATCAGCACCCAGTATCACCAGCTCGCCATCGGCGGCGACATGGCCGCCATCGCCGGCATGTGCAAGGCGCTGTTCGAAATGGACGACCAGGCCGTCGCCGAGGGTCGCAAGCGCGTGCTCGACGTGGACTTCATCGAGCAGCACACCCATGGCTTCGAGGATTTCGAACAGCGCATCCGCAGCTACAGTTGGGCGCAGCTGGAACGCCGTTCGGGGCTCAGCCGCGCCGCGCTGGAAGCGGCAGCGACCGTCTATGCACGCTGCGGACGGGTGATTGCGCCTTATGGCATGGGCCTGACCCAGCACCGCTACGGTGTGCAGACCATCCAGATGCTGGTCAACCTGCTGCTGTTGCGCGGCAACATCGGCAAGGAAGGCGCAGGTATCCTACCGGTGCGCGGTCACTCCAACGTGCAGGGGCAGCGCACCGTCGGCATCACCGAAAAGGCGGCAAAGGTGCCGGCGGACAACCTGCGCCGGCAGTTCGGCTTCGAGCCGCCAAGCGATGACGGCGTGAACACCGTGGAGGCTTGCGAGGGCATTCTCGATGGCAGCATCCGTGGCTTCATCGGCCTGGGTGGCAACTTCGTCCGCGCCATTCCCGACACCCTGCAGATGGAGCCGGCCTGGCGTAGGCTGCGGCTGTCGGTGCAGGTGTCGACCAAGCTCAATCGCAACCACCTGATCACCGGCGAGGTGTCCTACATCCTGCCCTGCCTGGGGCGCACCGAGATCGACCGTCAGGCCACCGGCGAGCAGCGTCACACCACCGAGGACAGCACCGGCTGTATCCGGGCCTGGTGCGGGGCCGCCGAGCCGGCCGGCGAACTGTTGTTATCGGAGCCGGCAATCATCGCGCGGCTGGCCAAGGCCACACTGACACCCAACCCGATGCTGGACTGGGACGCCTGGGTCGCGGACTACAGCCTGATACGCGACGCCATTGCCGAGAGCTACCCGGAGATCTTCCACGACTTTAACGTGCGCATGATGGAGCCCGGCGGCTTTCATCGCCCGCTTGGCGCCAGCGAGCGACGCTGGGATACCGAGTCCGGCAAGGCCAACTTCATCAACCCGCCATCGCTGGTTGCCGACCCCGACACCGAAGATGACGGCCACGAGCAGCACGACGTGCTGCAGATGATGACGCTGCGCAGCAACGACCAGTTCAACACCACCGTCTACGGCTACGACGACCGCTTCCGCGGCATCCATGGCACTCGCGCGGTGATCCTGATGAACCGCAACGACATCGTCCGCCTCGGCCTGGCCGAAGGCGACCGCATCGAGGCGATCACCGTGGTCGACGATGGCGTGCACCGCGCGGTCAGCCCGTTGCGGGTCACGCCGTACGATATCCCCGAAGGCTGCTGCGCCGGCTATTACCCGGAATGCAACGCGCTGCTGCCGGTCTGGCACCATGCCGAACGCAGCAAGGTGCCGGCGGCCAAATCGATTCCGGTGCGCCTGCGCAAGCTGATCGCCGCGTCGGTTGCCGGCGACGTGCCGCGCCAGCCCAGTCGCCCGCAGCGCAGCGAACAACCCGGGCCGGCCTAGCGCCTCGTGCAGACCACGGCTGTCGATGAACCTCGCCGACAGCCGTTGAAAAGCCGGCAGCAGTCCCCCATATCAACCGCATTCGGGCATTCATCGCCCCGCAGTGTGGAGATTTTCCTTTGACCACCATCGTTTCAGTACGCCGCAACGGCAAAGTCGTCATGGGCGGCGACGGCCAGGTTTCCCTGGGCAACACCGTCATGAAAGGCAACGCCAAGAAGGTCCGCCGCCTCTATCACGGCCAGGTTCTGGCGGGCTTCGCCGGCGCGACCGCCGACGCCTTCACCCTCTTCGAACGCTTCGAAGGGCAGCTGGAGAAACATCAGGGTCACCTGGTCCGCGCCGCCGTCGAGCTGGCCAAGGACTGGCGTACCGACCGTTCCCTGAGTCGCCTGGAAGCCATGCTGGCGGTGGCCAACAAGGACGCCTCGCTGATCATCACCGGCAATGGCGACGTGGTGCAGCCCGAGGACGACCTGATCGCCATGGGTTCGGGCGGCGGTTTCGCCCAGGCCGCGGCCAAGGCGCTGCTGCTCAAGGCCGGCGCCGACATGTCGGCCCAGGAAATCGCCGAGACGGCGCTGAACATCGCCGGCAGCATCTGCGTATTCACCAATCAGAATCTGACCATAGAGGAGCTGGACAGCGCGATCTGACAGGTCGATGAAAACCTAGCTGCGTTGCCTCGCCAAGGTTTTTCAAGCCGCCTGTTGTACCCCGCCCAGCCTTCCGGAGTAACGAAACAATGTCCATGACGCCCCGCGAGATCGTCCACGAACTCAACCGCCATATCATCGGCCAGGACGACGCCAAGCGTGCCGTCGCCATCGCCCTGCGCAATCGCTGGCGGCGCATGCAGCTGCCGGCCGAGCTGCGCCAGGAAGTCACCCCGAAGAACATCCTGATGATCGGCCCGACCGGCGTCGGCAAGACCGAGATCGCCCGCCGCCTGGCCAAGCTCGCCAATGCGCCCTTCCTGAAAGTGGAAGCGACCAAGTTCACCGAGGTCGGCTATGTCGGCCGCGACGTCGAGTCGATCATCCGCGACCTGGCCGATGCAGCCTTGAAAATGCTGCGTGAGCAGGAGGTGCACAAGATGCGCCACCGCGCCGAGGACGCCGCCGAGGAACGCATTCTCGACGCCCTGCTGCCGCCGGCACGTCCGGTGGGCTTCTCCGAGGAGCCAATGCAGCCGAGCGATTCCAACACCCGCCAGCTGTTCCGCAAGCGCCTGCGCGAAGGCCAGCTGGATGACAAGGAAATCGACATCGAGGTCGCCGAAAGCCCGGCCGGCGTGGAAATCATGGCACCGCCCGGCATGGAGGAGATGACCAACCAGCTGCAGAACCTCTTCGCCAACATGGGCAAGGGCAAGAAGAAGAGCCGCAAGCTGAAGATCAAGGAAGCCTTCAAGCTGATCCGCGACGAAGAAGCCGCGCGCCTGGTCAACGAAGAAGACCTCAAGGCCCGCGCCCTGGAAGCGGTCGAGCAGCACGGCATCGTCTTCATCGACGAGATCGATAAGGTCGCCAAGCGCGGCAACACCAGCGGCGCCGATGTCTCCCGCGAGGGCGTGCAGCGCGACCTGCTGCCGCTGATCGAAGGCTGCACGGTCAACACAAAACTCGGCATGGTCAAGACCGACCACATCCTCTTCATCGCCTCCGGCGCCTTCCACCTGTCCAAGCCCAGCGACCTGGTGCCGGAACTGCAGGGTCGCCTGCCGATCCGTGTCGAGCTCAAGGCGCTGTCACCGGAAGACTTCGAGCGCATCCTCACCGAGCCGCACGCGGCGCTCACCGAGCAGTACCGCGAGCTGCTGAAGACCGAAGGCCTGCACGTCGAATTCCTCGAAGATGGCATCAAACGCATCGCCGAGATCGCCTGGCAGGTCAACGAAAAGACCGAGAACATCGGTGCGCGTCGCCTGCACACGCTGCTCGAGCGCCTGCTGGAGGAGGTTTCCTTCAGCGCTGCCGATATCGCCGCCAAGCAGGACGGCGAGGCGATCCGCATCGACGCTGCCTACGTCAACGAGCATCTCGGCGAGCTGGCGCAGGACGAAGACCTGTCGCGCTACATCCTCTAACCTTCGCGGCCGTGGCAATCGCCACGGCCGGTTCTTCCGGAGCGTTGCATGCGCATCCCTACCGCAATCAAGCTGCACAAGGCGTCGAAAACCCTGGAGCTGGAATATGGCAGCGACGAGCGCCATGTGCTGTCTGCCGAATTCCTGCGCGTGCATTCACCCTCGGCCGAGGTGCAGGGCCACGGTAATCCGGTGCTGCAGACCGGCAAGCTGAACGTAGGCCTGGAGCAGATCGAACCGGCCGGCCAGTACGCGCTGAAGCTGGCCTTCAGCGACGGCCATGACAGCGGCCTGTTCACCTGGGATTACCTGGAGCGCCTGGCGCTGAACCAGCAGACGTTGTGGGAGGACTATCTCGCGGCGCTGGCGGCCGCCGGCAAGTCGCGCGACCCAAATGAATCAGTCGTCAAGCTGATGTTGTGAGGGCGAAGCCGTAGGGTGGATCACGCTTCACCGATCCACCGGGTGACGATCCACCGGGTGACGATCCACCGGGTGGCGGCCCACCGATTAGAGCCGCGGTGGATGTAAAAAGCGACACTCACCCTACGCCCGGCACCTTATCGAGGCGCCCGCCAGGCTGACCGCCAGCTTAGGCCAGCGCCTTGTCCAGTGCCCGCTCGATCTGCCCCTGAATGCTGCTACCCATGGCCGAGAGCAGCAGGCCGAGGTTGAGCAGGACCTTGACGCTGTCCTCGTAGACTTCGATACGCCCATCCGCGCCGCTGCGCTTGACTGCCAGCACATCGCCCTGCCACTGACAGCTCACACCGAACTCGCGAGCCAGGCGCGCAGCCAGTTCGTCGGCCTTCTCGCGTGCGGCCTCGCGGCCAAGATTGTGGGTACGTTCGACAATGATCTGGGCCATGAGGACTCCTGGCTGCGCCCGAAAAGGCGCGCACTATAGCAAAGCGGCGCCGTCGATCGCCTGGCCGCCCCGCCTGCTCATGCCAGTGAACTCTCTGTCCCACCGGCCTGTCGCCGCCAGCGCCATCCTGCGACATGTCGCCGCTAGCCCTTTTGCCCGCGACCGCCAGCTCGACGCTTATCAGCCGCCTATTTAGGTTTAGAATGCCGGGCACATTCTTTCCGGCGAAAGTGACATGACCGACCCTCGCAAAGCGCATGACGCAGAACCGACCACCCATTTCGGCTACAAGAACGTGCCGGAAAGCCAGAAGGCGCAGAAGGTGGCCGAGGTGTTCCACTCCGTGGCCGCCAAGTACGACCTGATGAACGACCTGATGTCCGGTGGCGTGCATCGCCTGTGGAAGCGCTTCACCATCGAGCTGTCCGGCGCCCGCCACGGCAATCGCATCCTGGACATCGCCGGCGGCACCGGTGACCTGACCCGCCAGTTCTCGCGCATCGTCGGCCCCACCGGCGAGGTGGTGCTGGCCGACATCAATGCTTCGATGCTCAAGGTCGGCCGCGACAAGCTGCTGGACAAGGGCGTGGCCGGCAACGTCAGGTTCGTTCAGGCCGATGCCGAGAAGCTGCCCTTCCCGGACAATCACTTCGACGTGGTCACCATCGCCTTCGGCCTGCGCAACGTGACGCACAAGGAAGACGCAATCGCGTCGATGCTGCGCGTGCTCAAGCCGGGCGGCCGCCTGCTGGTACTGGAATTCTCCAAGCCGACCAACCAGCTGTTTTCCAAGGCCTACGACGCCTACTCGTTCAGCCTGCTGCCGATGATGGGCAAGCTGATCACCAACGACGCCGAGAGCTATCGCTACCTGGCCGAGTCGATCCGCATGCACCCGGATCAGGAAACGCTCAAAGGCATGATGGAGACCGCCGGTTTCGAGCGCGTCAGCTATCACAACATGACCGGCGGCATCGTCGCCCTGCACCGCGGCATCAAACCCTGATGTTGCGCGCTGCCCTGCTGGCCGGTGCCGAGCGTGGCATCAATCGCGTCCTGCGCCTGGACCCCACGGCATTGCCGCGACTGGCACGCCTGAGCGGCCGGATCATCGAGATCGACTGCACGGCGCCGGCCTGGCGGCTGTTCATCCTTGCCGACGACGAAGGCCTGCGCCTGGCCAGCAACTGGGGCGCGGATGCCGATTGCCGCCTGCGCGCGCCTGCGAGCAGCCTCTTGCGCCTGGCCGTCAGCCGCAACAAGACCGCCGTGCTGCATGGCCCCGAGGTCGAGATCGACGGCGACAGTGGGCTGCTGATGAACCTCGCTGAGGCGCTGCAGGATCTGGAGCTGGACTGGGAATACGAAATTTCCCGCTGGCTCGGCCCGGTCGGCGCACAACTGCTCGGCTCCAGCCTGCGCAGCCCAGTGGACTGGGTACGCGACAGCGCCGACTCGCTGCGTCAGGACCTTGCCGACTACCTCAGCGAGGAATCGCGGATGCTGGTCGGCCAAGCCGAAGCCCAGGCGCGTTTCGACGAGCTGGATGACATGAAACTTGCCCTCGACCGACTCGAAGCCCGCATCGAGCGCCTCGCCCTCAACCTGAATCCAGATCACCCCGAATGAAGCTGTTCGCCGCCGCACGCCGCCTGTTTCGCATCCTGCTGGTGGTGATCCGCTACCGCCTCGATGACATCATCCTCGACCTGCCGATGCCCTGGTGGTTGCGCGCCACCAGCTACCTGCTGCCCTGGCGCTGGATTCCGCGACGCCACAGCGAGCTGTCGCGCGGCGCACGCCTGCGTCTGGCACTGGAGGGCCTGGGGCCGATCTTCATCAAGTTCGGGCAGATCCTCTCCACCCGCCGTGACCTGCTGCCGCCGGATATCGCCGAAGAGCTGGCGATGCTGCAGGACCGCGTGCCGCCCTTCGATTCAGCCGTCGCCACGGCACTCATCGAGCGCCAGCTGGGCGCTCCGGTAGGGGAAATCTTCGCCCGTTTCGACAGCAGACCGCTGGCCTCCGCATCGGTGGCGCAGGTGCACGCGGCCAAGCTGCGTTCCGGCGAGGAAGTGGTGGTCAAGGTGGTGCGCCCGAACCTCCGGCCAATCATCAGCCAGGATCTGGCCTGGCTGTTCATGCTGGCCAACAGCGCCGAGCGCATTTCCATCGACGCGCGCCGCCTGCACCTGGTGGAAGTGGTCGACGACTACGCCAAGACCATCTACGACGAGCTCGACCTGCTGCGCGAAGCGGCCAACGCCAGCCAGCTCAAGCGCAACTTCGAGGGCTCGGCGCTGCTTTACGTGCCGCAGGTGTACTGGGACTACTGCCGCCCGCAGGTGCTGGTGATGGAACGCATCTACGGCGTACCGGTGACCGACATGGCTGGGCTGGCGCGACAGAACACCGACATGCGCCAGCTGGCCGAGCGCGGGGTGGAGATTTTCTTCACCCAGGTGTTCCGCGACAGCTTCTTCCACGCCGACATGCACCCCGGCAACATCTTCGTCAGCACCCACCAGCCCTGGAGCCCGCAGTACATCGCGGTGGACTTCGGCATCGTCGGCAGCCTGACGCCCGAGGACCAGGATTATCTGGCGCGCAACCTGATGGCCTTCTTCAAGCGCGACTACCGCAAGGTCGCGCAGCTGCACATCGATTCGGGCTGGGTGCCGGCGGAAACCAAGGTCAACGAATTCGAGGCCGCGATCCGCACCGTCTGCGAGCCAATCTTCGAGAAGCCGCTGAAGGACATCTCCTTCGGCCAGCTGCTGGTGCGCCTGTTCCAGGTGGCGCGACGCTTCAACATGGAGGTGCAGCCACAGCTGGTATTGCTGCAGAAGACCCTGCTCAACATCGAAGGTCTCGGCCGTGAGCTGTACCCGGATCTCGACCTCTGGAGCACCGGCCAGCCATACCTCGAGCGCTGGATGCGCGAGCGCATGAGCCCCAAGCAGCTGATCAAGAACGTGCACGCGCAGATTGAACAACTGCCGCACCTGGCCAACATGACCCGCGAGCTGCTCGAGCGCATGGCGCACCCGCACGCGAACAACCCACCGCCGCCCTGGCGCGAGCGTCACCACGGCTGGCCGCTGCGTCTGATCGGCGCCGTACTGCTCGGCAGCGGCGCGACCCTGGCGGCCAGCGCCGACAGCCTGACCGCCGTAACCGCCTGGCCGGCGTGGGTGATGCTGGTAGCCGGCACCTTCATCGTGGTGCGCCGATAGCCATCCCTGGTGCAGGCTGGCACACTTGGCCCATTGAGCGGAGAATCCGATGAACTGGCTGGACGAAATCAACTGGAACGCCGACGGTCTGGTGCCGGCGATCGCCCAGGACCACAAGACCGGCCGCGTGCTGATGATGGCCTGGATGAATCGCGAAGCCCTGACGCTGACTGCGCAGGAAAACCGCGCCATCTACTGGTCGCGTTCGCGTAACCGGCTTTGGCGCAAGGGCGAGGAGTCCGGACATGTGCAGCAGCTGCACGAGCTGCGCCTGGACTGTGACGCCGACGTGATCATCCTGATGGTCGAGCAGATCGGCGGCATCGCCTGTCACACCGGTCGGGAAAGCTGCTTCTACCGCGTTTTCGAAAACGGCGCCTGGAAGGTCGTCGAGCCGGTCCTCAAGGACCCGCACGCCATCTATGCGGAGCACAAGCATGAGTGACACCCTGACCCGTCTGGCCGAGGTGCTGGAAGCCCGCAAAGGCGCGGCGCCGGACAGCTCCTACGTTGCCAGCCTGTACCACAAGGGCCTGAACAAGATTCTTGAGAAGGTCGGCGAGGAATCGGTGGAAACCATTCTCGCCGCCAAGGACGCCGCCGTCAGTGGCGACTCCAGCGACCTGATCTACGAAACCGCTGACCTCTGGTTCCACAGCTTGGTCATGCTCGCCGCGCTCGGCCAGCACCCCCAGGCCGTGCTGGATGAACTGGATCGACGCTTCGGTCTCTCCGGACACGCGGAAAAAGCCGCGCGTCCGCAAACCTGATTCACATCGGAGATATCACCATGGGTTTTGGCGGCATCAGCATCTGGCAACTCCTGATCATTCTGCTCATCGTCATCATGTTGTTCGGCACCAAGCGCCTCAAGGGCCTGGGCTCCGACCTCGGTGATGCGATCAAGGGCTTCCGCAAATCCATGGGCACCGACGAGGAAAAGCCCGGCGTCGAAGACAAGCAGAACCAGACCATTGACGCGCAGGCGCGCAAGGTCGAAGAACCGACCAAGAAAGACCAGTGATAACGTTCCATGCGGCCGAGCGGCGACCTTCGCTGCCCGGCCGCTCTCCCTATTGATGTGAGCACGTCCTGATGTTCGATATCGGTTTCACCGAACTGCTACTGGTCGGCCTGGTGGCATTGATGGTGCTCGGGCCGGAACGCCTGCCCGGTGCGGTTCGCACCACGGGACTGTGGGTTGGCCGGCTGAAACGCAGCTTCAGCAACATCAAGGCCGAGGTGGAGCGCGAGATCGGTGCCGACGAGATCCGTCGGCAGCTGCATAACGAGCGCATCCTCGACCTGGAGCGGGAAATGAAGCAAAGCATCATGCCACCGACTTCGACCACCAGCTCGAG
Organism: Stutzerimonas kunmingensis; assembly: GCF_002929225.1. Classification (GTDB taxonomy): domain Bacteria; phylum Pseudomonadota; class Gammaproteobacteria; order Pseudomonadales; family Pseudomonadaceae; genus Stutzerimonas. The sequence continues at coordinate 634,559 of NZ_PISM01000018.1, forward strand.
CACCACCACGCCACCGCCGACCGAAAACACGGCGAGCGAAACTGTGGACAGTACCGGCGCCGCCGTTACGCCCAGCCCCAGCCCGGAAGTGCCGCCAGCTGCACCTGTTGCTGAACCTGCACCTACCCCTCGCCCCGACAGATCGCCAGAACCATGAGCCAGTCTTCCATCGATGATCAGGAAATGCCCCTGATCGCTCATCTGACCGAACTGCGCAAGCGCCTGCTGCGCTGCGTCGTGGCCATCGGCGTGTTGTTCGGCGGGCTGTTCTACTTCTCCCAGCAGATCTACGCGCTGGTCGCCGCACCGCTGCGCGCCTATCTACCGGAAGGCGCGACGATGATCGCCACCGGCGTCGCCTCGCCCTTCCTGACACCGTTCAAGCTGACCTTGATGGTCGCGCTGTTCCTGTCGATGCCGATCATCCTGTACCAGATATGGGGCTTCATCGCCCCAGGCCTGTACAAGCACGAAAAGCGCATCGCCGTGCCGCTGCTGGTGTCGAGCATTTTCCTGTTCTACGCCGGCATGGCCTTCGCCTATTTCGTCGTGTTCCCGATCATGTTCGGCTTCTTCGCCAGCGTGACGCCGGAAGGCGTGGCGATGATGACGGACATCGGCCAGTACCTGGACTTCGTGCTCACGCTGTTCTTCGCCTTCGGCGTGGCATTCGAGATTCCAGTGGCGACCTTCCTGCTGATCTGGGTAGGCATGGTCGACGTCGCCACCCTGCGCAAGAGCCGACCCTATGTGGTCGTCGGCTGCTTTGCCGTCGGCATGGTGCTGACGCCACCGGACGTGTTCTCTCAGTCTTTGCTGGCGATACCGATGTGGCTGTTGTTCGAAGCCGGGGTGATCTGCGGCAGCATGATCAAGACGCGTGAAGCGCAGTTCCGTGGCGATGCCGAGGAAGAGCCTGCAGAAACCGGCGACCAGCCCCCCGCGCCGCGTCCGTGAACCTGCTGCTGCTCGACACGGCCGACTTCGTCGCCGCCGACCGCATACTGTTGCGTGATCGCCGCCTGACCCATCTGCAGCAGGTCCATCGTGCCGAGGCGGGCGAGCAGCTCAGGGTCGGCCGGGTGGGCGGCGGCATGGGCAGCGGACAGCTCCTGCGCCTGGATGCCCACGAGGCAGAGCTGCAGGTCAGCTTCGACCAACCACCGCCGGCGAAGCTGCCGGTGACCCTGCTACTGGCGCTTCCACGACCTAAGATGCTGCGCCGCGTGCTGCAGACCGTGGCCGCCATGGGCGTGCCGCGGCTGGTATTGCTCAACAGCTATCGCGTCGAGAAAAGCTTCTGGCAAACGCCATTCCTCGAGCCCGCCGCCATCCACGAGCAGCTGATCCTCGGCCTGGAACAGGCGCGTGACACCGTCCTGCCGGAGGTCATTATCGAGAAGCGCTTCAAGCCCTTCGTCGAGGATCGCCTGCCTCAGCTTGCCGCAGACACCCTGGGGCTGGTCGGCCATCCCGGCGATTTTCCCCATTGCCCCCGTGCCGTAACGCAGCCTGTCACCCTGGCGATCGGCCCGGAAGGCGGCTGGATTCCCTACGAGGTGGACAAACTGGCCGCGGCCGGTCTGCAGCCGGTCCAGCTGGGCGAGCGCATCCTGCGCGTGGAAACGGCGGTCAGCGCCCTGCTTGCCCGGCTGTTCTGAGCCTGAACGGCTGACGCACTACCTTCGCCGCTCGCCGCCCGGCCGATGCGCCCCGATGAACGTAACGCACCCACCCGGTGCAAGGGAGTCACAGATAAGGACTGCTCACGCTTCAGCGCGTCTGCGCTGCGGCCTCGACACTCCAACGAATCCCTAAAAGAGCCGTTCTTGCCATGCGACCATTGACCATCGACATGCACCGTCTGGAGTACGCTCTGGATGGACGCGACAGCGCCGAGTACTACCTGGACCTTGAAAGCGGTGCCATCCGCGCCGTTTTTCCCCGCGAGCCAGCCCCCGGTGTCATGGAGAAATACGACGTACAGCAGGATCGCTATCTGCACATCGAACCGCTGGAGCTCGGGCAATCCATGGCGATGCGTGAGGCCTTCCTCTTCACCCAACACGACCCGATCGCCCACGCGGTGCTGAGCAGTGCGCTGAACGGCCGCAAGCCGCTGCGCACCTTCGACTTCAAGCTGGAGGATTTCCCTGCGGTGAGAGAGGCCTGGCTGGACTACCAGACCGTGCAGCTGCGCGAGTACGCGATCACCTGGCTGCGCGAGAACGACCTGGAACCGGTCCGGCACTGATTCACGCGCGTCAGCTTTCGAGGAGAAAGGTCACCGGACCGTCGTTGACCAGATGCACCTGCATCTCGGCGCCGAAACGCCCGCAGGCCACCTGTGGATGCTGCTGGCGCGCCTGGGCCAGCAGGTAGTCGTAGAGCGCTTCGCCGTGCGCTGGTGGCGCGGCGCTGGAGAAACTCGGCCGCAGCCCGCTGCGGGTGTCGGCCGCCAGGGTGAACTGCGATACCAGCAGCAGACCACCGTCGATATCCTTCAGCGAGCGATTCATCTTGCCCTGCTCGTCGCTGAAGACGCGGTAGTTGAGCAGCTTGTGCAACAGCTTGTCGGCGCGGGCATGATCGTCCTCGCGCTCGACGCCCACCAATACCAGCAGCCCCTGATCGATGGCACCGACCACCTCGCCTGCGACCTCGACCCGTGCCTGACGGACACGCTGGATCAATGCTTTCATCGCTGGGCGGCTCCGTCAGGCGTCTGTCGGAGGCAGATCGAGCAAGCGGTGGGCGATCTCACCGGTCGCCCGAATCAGCGCATCGGTAATGCCTAGCTCCGCCGCCGAATGCCCGGCGTCGCGAATGATCTGCAACTCGCTGTTCGGCCACGCCTGATGCAGCGCCCAGGCATTGTCCAGCGGGCAGATGGCATCGTAACGGCCGTGCACGATAATGCCCGGCAGGTGGGCGATCTTCGGCATGTCGCGCAAGAGCTGATCCGGCTCGAGAAAGGCCTGATTGACGAAGTAGTGGCATTCGATCCGCGCCATCGACAGCGCCCGGTGCGCATCGGCAAACCGCTCGACCACGTTGTGATTCGGCCGCAGCGTGGCGGTGCGACCTTCCCAGCAGGACCACGCCTTGGCGGCGTGCATTTGGGCGATCTGGTCGTTGCCGGTGAGACGGCGGTAGAACGCTTGCATCAGATCGTCGCGTTCCTCCAGCGGAATCGGCGAGAGGAAGTCCTGCCAGTAGTCCGGGAAGAGCCGGCTGGCGCCTTCCTGATAGAACCAGGCGAGGTCCTGCGGACGGCAGAGGAAGATGCCTCGCAGGATCAGCGCATGCACATGCTCGGGATAGCGCTGGGCGTAGGCCAGGGAGAGCGTCGAGCCCCAGGAACCACCAAACAGCACCCACTTGTCGATGCCCAGATGCTCGCGGATGCGCTGCATGTCGGCGATCAGATGTGCGGTGGTGTTGTTCTCCAGGCTGGCATGGGGCGTCGAGCGTCCGCAGCCACGCTGATCGAAGGTGATGATGCGGTACAGGGTCGGATCAAAGAAGCGGCGGCTGAGGGCATCGCAGCCGCCGCCGGGACCACCATGGACGAACAATACGGGCAGACCATCCGGCGACCCACTCTCGTCGACATAGAGCACATGCGGTTCTTCCACCGCCAGCTCGTGTCGGGCGTAGGGTTTGATCTCCGGATACAAGGTCTGCATGGCACACTCCTGATCTGCGGCGGGCCGGCTGGCCCCCATGACGTTAGCGGCATCATAACGAGGTTCACGGAGTTGAGCATGTCAGCATGGAAAATAGCGGCACTGGCGCTATTAATGACTCTGGCCGGCTGCGGCCGGGACGACCCGGAAGCAGCGCTGCAGCAGGCCGCCGAGCAGTTGCAGACGACCCTGGAGAACAAGCAGGTCGGCGACCTGATGGAACTGCTGCACGCAGATTTCCAGGCGCAGCGGCAGTACGATCAGGAATGGGCGCGGCGCACGGCAACACTGATGTTCCTGCGCCATCGCAATGTCCGGGTAATCGCCCTCAGCCAGCGCAGCTGGGTCGATCCGACCTATCCCGATCGCGGCCATACCGAGGCACAGGTGACGCTCGCCGGCGCCGAATCACTCCTGCCGCAGCAGGCGGGGCATTATCAGGTCAGACTCGAGTGGCGCCAGGACCGAGGCGAATGGCAGCTGGCGCGTCTGGAATGGGACTGAGCAGGCCAAACGATTACTGGCGCCAGATCAGTTCGCTGGTGTCGTAACCGCGCCGTTCGGCCTCGGAGAGCAGGCGATCGCGGGTCGCCTGGTCGACCTCGGTGTCCCGCGCATGCAGCCAGAGATACTTGCGATCCGGGCTGCCGACCAGCGCAGTGCTATAGCCCTCGTCCAGATAGAGCACCCAGTAGTGGCCCTTGGTCAGACCGGGAAAGAGCCGGCTGAACCAGTTGTCGAAGCGCACCCACAGCCGATCGGTAATACCGGCTTCCTGCGGCACCGCTTCGCCTTTGGCTTCCTGCCAGTCGCCGTCTTCTGTTTCGCAACGGTTGGTCACCGCCACGCTGCCATCGGCCTGCAACTGGTAATTCGCTTCGGAGCGTATGCAATTGCGCTGAAAGAACATCGGCAAGCGCGCCAGCTCGTACCAGGTCCCCTGATAGCGTTGAAGGTCGACCTCGCCGACCGTTTCAGGGGGCTGTTCGCGCCCGCCTCCTGCGCAGCCGCTCAACAGCATCAGGCACAGCAGGGCAACGACACTCGCACGCATGGGATATCTCCTGAGTTACATCAGCAGTTATTTCAGCCCCTTGCCGGAAAACATCATCACCTTGTCGCCGGCGAACTGGACGCTGATGAAGCGATTCTTCTCTCCCCAGGTGCAGCTCGACATCCCCAGCGCCCCGGCGCATTCGGAGGGTTTGCCGAGCAACTGCTCGACTTCCACCCGTTCCATGCCGGGCTTGAGCTTGGCGAAGTTTTCCTGGGTGATCGGACTGCAGGCAGCCAGCAGGACGACGCAGGCAATCAGCAATGGGGTACGTAATGGCATATCGAGCTCCTTGCTTGTTCTAAGGTTCAATGCCCCGCGGAAGCGGTGCCGCGGAGCGTTGGCCGGAAATGGCATCCGCGCTCAGAAGGACGAGCCCGGCTGTTCCAGAAATAGTCGCTCGGCGTCACTGGACTCGCGGCCGAGAATTGCATTGCGATGCGGGAAGCGACCGAAGCGGGAGATCACCTCGCGGTGGCGCTCGGCATAGTCGAGAAAGCCGACGAACAGCGGTTGTTCAGCCTCGTCGGCGATGTCGCGCAAGGCAGTGAACTGCGCGACGGCCAGATCCTGGGTTGCCAGGTTCTCCGCGTGCTCCAGCACCAGGTAGATGAACACGCGCTGGATCGGCGCCAACAGCATGTCGCCGCCGTGGGCCAGGCCATCGCGAACCAGGTACTGGGCGCGCTCGTCGCCGGCGAAAGCCTTCGGCGTGTTGCGATGGATCATGCGCGGCAGCTGATCGAGCAGCAGCACCAGTGCGAGCCAGCCCTCGGGCAATTCGGCCCAGTCCTGCAGCTCGCCGTTCAGAGCCTGTTCGACCAGTGCGCCGAAGCGCTGGCGCGCCTCGTCGTCCTGTTCTGCGCGATAGCCAAACCAGAGTCGCTGCTTTTCAGCCGCGATCTCGCTGGCGCTGGTGCCCTGGCCGAACCACCAGTGGAGCAAGTCCTGCCAGGGCGCCTGCATCGGTCAGCCCTGGTGGTAGCCGGTGACGCGCTCGACTTCTTCCTTCGAACCGAGGAACACCGGCACGCGCTGGTGCAGGGACTCCGGCTGAATTTCCAGGATGCGCTGCGTACCGTTGGTGGCGGCGCCGCCGGCCTGCTCGACGATCATCGCCATCGGGTTGGCCTCGTACATCAGGCGCAGCTTGCCGGCCATGGAAGGGTCGCGGTTGTCACGCGGGTACATGAACAGGCCGCCGCGGGTGAGGATGCGATGCACGTCGGCCACCATCGAGGCGATCCAGCGCATGTTGTAGTTCTTGCCCAGCGGGCCGTCCTTGCCGGCCAGCAGCTCGCCGACATAGCGCTGCACCGGCTCTTCCCAGTGGCGCTGGTTGGACATGTTGATGGCGAATTCGGCGGTGCTCTGCGGAACGCTGAGGTTCTCGTGGGTAAGCACGAAGCTGCCCAGCTCACGATCCAGGGTGAAGCCCATCACGCCGTGGCCGAGAGTCAGAATCAACATGGTCTGCGGGCCGTAGATGGCGTAGCCGGCGGCAACCTGCTTGGTCCCCGGCTGCAGGAAGGCTTCCTCGCCGAGTGCGTCATTCTGACTGAAACAGGCATCCGGGCAGCGCAGCACGGAGAAGATGGTGCCGACCGAGACGTTGACGTCGATATTGCTCGAGCCGTCCAGCGGATCGAAGACCAGCAGATAGGCACCCTTCGGGTACTTGCCGGGAATCTGGTAGGCGTTGTCCATTTCCTCGGACGCCATGCCGGCCAGGTGGCCGCCCCACTCGTTTGCCTCCAGCAGGATTTCGTTGGAGAGCACGTCGAGCTTCTTCTGCACTTCGCCCTGGATGTTCTCGCTGTCGGCGCTACCCAGTACGCCACCGAGGGCGCCCTTGGATACCGCGTGGCTGATTTCCTTGCACGCTCGTGCCACGACCTCGATGAGAAAGCGCAGATCAGCAGGCGTGTTGTTACTGCGAGTCTGCTCGATGAGGTAGCGACTGAGGGTTACGCGTGACATGGAAATGACTCCGGAGGAAGGATAAACCCGCGCAGTTTAGCAGGCCGTAGGAAAACTAACTCCCCTCAGACAGGTCCGCCCCCTGCAGAGTTCAGCGAAGCGGCGGCCAGATTGCCAGCACGGTCGGCAACCCTCGCCATTTGCGGCTGCGCGCCGGCGGATGCCTCCCGGCGCGCCGGCCATCACAGCACTTTCCAGATCTCCCGGGCGTACTCGCGAATGGTGCGGTCCGACGAAAACCAGCCGGTGCGGGCGGTGTTCAGCACGGAGGAACGCCACCAGCGTGCCGGATCACGCCAGCACTCCTCGACATCCAGCTGCGCCTGCCAGTAAGCCTCGAAATCGGCGCAGACCATGAAGGTGTCGTGCCAGCTGATGCCATCCACCAGTCCGGTGTAGCGGCCCGGATCACCCGGCGAGAAGGCACCGCCACGAATCGCCGAGAGCACTTCGCTGAGCCGCGGCGACGCGCCGATGATGGCTTCGGCGTTGTACTCGTTGGCCTGCTTGCGCACATTCACCTGTTGCGCGGTGAGGCCGAAGATGAACATGTGCTCAAGGCCGATCTGCTCGCTCATCTCCACGTTGGCGCCGTCCAGGGTGCCGATGGTCAGCGCCCCGTTGAGGGCGAATTTCATGTTGCTGGTACCCGAAGCCTCCAGGCCGGCGGTGGAAATCTGCTCCGACAGGTCCGCCGCCGGGATGATGTCCTCGGCCAGACTGACGTTGTAGTTGGGTAGGAACACCACCTTGAGCAGGCCGCGCACGGTGGGGTCGGCATTGATGGTATTGGCGATGTCGTTGGTCAGCTTGATGATCAGCTTGGCCTGGTGATAGCTCGCCGCCGCCTTGCCGGCGAAGATCTTCACCCGCGGCACCCAGTTGCCGCCCGGATCGGAGCGAATCGCCTGGTACAACGCGACGGTGTGCAGCAGGTTGAGCAACTGGCGCTTGTACTCGTGGATGCGTTTGACGTGGACGTCGAATAGCGCGGCCGGGTCGACGCTGATGCCCAGCCGCTCCTGGATCACATTAGCCAGATGACGCTTGTTGGCCAGCCGCTGTTCGGCGAAGCGCTGGCGGAACGCGGCCTGTTCGGCAAAGGGTTCGAGCTCGCGCAGGCGGGTTTCCGGCTCATCGAGCACTTCCTCGCCGACATGCTCCACCAGCAACTGGGTCAGCTGCGGATTGGCCTGGTAGAGCCAGCGGCGGAAGGTAATACCGTTGGTCTTGCTGTTGATCCGCTGCGGGTAAAGGCTGTGCAGATCGGTGAACACGGTATTGCGCATCAGCTGGGTGTGCAGCCCGGATACGCCATTGGTGCTGTGCGAACCGAGGAAGGCCAGATTGCCCATGCGCACCCGGCGACCGTGATCTTCCTCGATCAGCGATACCGAGCGCAGCAGCTCGGCATCGTGGACGCCGCGCTCGCGCAGCTGGTCGAGATGGTAGGCGTTGATCAGGTAGATGATCTGCATGTGCCGCGGCAGCAGGCGCTCCATCAGGCCCACCGGCCAGGTTTCCAGCGCTTCGGGCAGCAGCGTGTGGTTGGTGTAGGACAGCGTGGCCGTCGTCAGCCGCCAGGCGTGCTGCCACCCGTAGCTGTGCACGTCGACCAGCAGGCGCATCAGCTCGGCCACGGCAATCGCCGGATGGGTGTCGTTGAGCTGGATGGCGGTGTACTCGGGCAGGCTGTCCAGCGAACCGCGCTGCTTGATGTGGCGACGCAGCAGGTCCTGCAGCGAGGCGGCGACGAAGAAATACTCTTGGCGCAGGCGCAACTCCTGCCCGGCCTCGGTGCTATCGGCCGGATAGAGCACCCGTGAAATGCTTTCGGCGCGGGCCTCTTCGGCCGCTGCACCGATATGGTCACCGGCGTTGAAGCGCGCCAGATGGAAATCCGCCTCGGGTCGCGCACGCCAGAGGCGCAGCGTGTTCACCCCGGCGCCGCGCCAACCGACGATGGGGGTGTCATAGGCGATCGCCCGTACCCCTTCGGCCCAGTGCCAGAAGTGCTGGACCTCGCCTTTCTCGTTGGTGGCCGCCGTGACGCTGCCGCCGAAGCCGATCAGATACTTCACCTCGGAGCGCTCGAACTCCCAGGGGTTGCCGAAATCCAGCCAGGTCTCGGTCTGCTCGTGTTGCCAGCCATCGACGATGGCCTGGCGGAACAGGCCGTGGTCATAACGGATGCCGTAACCATGGGAGACCACGCCGAGGGTCGCCATGCTCTCCATGAAGCAGGCCGCGAGCCGGCCGAGGCCGCCATTGCCGAGCGCCGCGTCAGGCTCCAGCAGGCGGATGCGTTCGATATCCACGTCGAGCCCGGCGAGCGCTTCACGCGCCACGTCGAACAGGCCGAGGTTGCTCAGGCTGTCGACCAGCAGGCGGCCGATGAGAAACTCCAGAGAGAGGTAATAAACCCGCTTCTGCCCGCTGGTGTAAGCCTCGCGCGTGCAATCCATCCAGCGGTCGATGGTGCTGTCGCGAGTAGCCAAGGCTACCGCATGGAACCAGTCGTAATCGGAGGCGTTCTCCGGATCCTTGCCAACCGAGTAGGTGAGCTTGCGCAACACTCGCTCACGGAAAGCGGCAATTTCTTCAGCGGTGGCAATGGCTGTTTCCTGCGTCATGGACAGACCTCGGTTAGCGAAGACACACAAGAGGGACTCGCGGCAGCCATGCCCGTTCACCTCCATTCGACATTCCAGAAAAAGCGTTGCAGGTTTCCTTTACATCTGCGCTACCGCCCGTCCGGTCGCCGCCGTCGGAAGACGCTGGCAATCGCCGCGCGACTCGTTATGATCCGCGCGCCCGAACGCACCGAAGACTGCCCGTGAAGACAAGATTGATCGCCTCCGCCGACCCGGAACGCCTGGAAACCTGGGTGCGCTACAGCGCCGGCCTGTGCCGCGACTGCCATGCGACCTGCTGCACCCTGCCGGTGGAGGTACGCATCGACGACCTGATCCGGCTGGACCTGGTCGATGCCTTCGAGCGCGACGAGCCGGCGAAGAACATCGCCAAGCGCCTGAGCAAGGCGGGCATCGTCGAGCACTTCAATCACAAGCACGAGATCTTCACGCTGACCCGCCTGACCAATGGCGACTGTCTCTATCTGGACCGCAAGACGCGGCTTTGCACGGTCTATGCCAAGCGCCCGGACACCTGCCGCAACCACCCGCGTATCGGCCCGCGCCCAGGTTATTGCGCCTACCGAAGCAAAACCGCCGGCTGACGCGGCGCACCATCGGATATCGCCGCTGCACCCTCCAGCACCGATGCGGAACACCGCAGACAGCAGCGCGGCGTGCCCGGATTCGTCGCCACGGATAGCCTGAACGGACTGGCCAAAGCGTGACTCAGGAGTCATGCTTGGCGTCTGTCTGTATCTTCGTAACGTTTAGGAACCTCCCCGGCATGAGCCGCGATAGCCGCTACCTGGAAGCCATCCTCCATCACGACATTCCGCTGACCCGCTCGCTCGGGCTGCGCGTCGAGCAGTGGGAAAACCACGAGTTGCGCCTGCAGGTACCGCTGCAGCCGAACATCAACCACAAGAGCAGTATGTTCGGCGGCAGTCTGTATTGCGCTTCGGTGCTCGCAGGCTGGGGCTGGCTGCATCTGCGGCTGCGCGAGGCGGGCATCGAGGATGGGCACATCGTCATCCACGAAGGGCAGATCGAGTACCCGCTGCCGGTGGTCGACGATGCAATCGCCATCTGTTCAGCGCCGAGCCCCGAGGCCTGGGAGCGCTTCGAATCGATCTATCGTCGCCGTGGCCGTTCGCGGCTGGAGCTGAAAAGCCGCATCCTGGCGGCCGACGGCCGTGACGCGGTGCGCTTCACCGGGCAGTTCGTGCTGCACAAATAAGCGAAGGATTACATTGCACGCGTCTGCGGCGGCTTGCTCAGTCGGCGCAATGCCCGCTCCAGGCAGGCGCGCCGGGATTACTCGCGATTGGCCAGTTCGATCAGCCAGTCGCGCCAGCCGACGCCTCTGGGCAGGGCCAGGAAAGATGGGTTCAGATAGCTTTCCCGCGCGTCATAGCGCAGCGCCGCACCACTGACATCCAGCACCTCGCCACCGGCACCTTCCAGCACCCCCTGCGCGGCAGCGGTATCCCACTGCGAGGTCGGCGCCAGGCGCGGGTAGCAGTCCGCAGCACCTTCGGCCAGCAGGCAGAATTTCAGCGAACTGCCGACATTCGCCAGCGCCAGCTCACCGAAACGTTCGCCCAGACGACTCAACAGCTGCTCCTGCGCCGGACTGCTGTGGCGCCGGCTGGCGACCACGGTAAACGCTTGCTCCGGTTGCTGGCGCACGCGCAGCGGCTGAGTCGCGCCGGACACTTCGCTGCGCCAGGCGCCGAAATCCTCGCCACCGTAGTAACAGCGTCCGGATGCCGGAATGCCGACCACGCCGAAGCGCACCTTGCCTGCCTCGATCAGCGCGACGTTGACCGTGAACTCCTCGCTGCCGGCGATGAATTCCTTAGTGCCATCCAGCGGGTCAACCAGCCACCAGCGCGTCCAGCCGGCGCGCTCGCTCAGCGGCACCTCGCAATCCTCCTCGGACAGCACCGGGATGGCGCTATCCAGCGCCATCAGGCCGTCCAGCAACACCTGATGCGCCGCCATATCGGCGACGGTCACCGGCGATTCGTCGGTCTTGGTCTGGACATCCAGCTCGCTGCGCCAGTGCGGCAGGATCGCCTCGCCCGCCTGACGCACCAGATCGATGACCGACGACAGATAGGGATGACTCATTGGCCGAACTCTCCGCGCTGGGTCAACAGATCCTTGGCCAGGTACAACGCGGCCAATGCGCGCCCCTCGCTGAACTGCGGATGCTGCACCAGACTGGACAGTTCGTGCAGGTTGACCTTGTCGAGCCGCATCGGCTCCGGCTCGTCGCCGGGCAGCTGCTCCGGATACAGATCGCGCGCCAGCACCACCTGAATCTTCTGGCTCATGTAACCGGGCGACAACGACAGCTCGGTGAGCAGCTCCAGGCGGCGCGCGCCGAAGCCGGCCTCCTCCTTGAGTTCGCGGTTGGCCGCTTCGAGTACGTCTTCACCCGGCTCGATCAGGCCCTTGGGCAGCGACAGCTCATAGGTGTCGGTGCCGCCGCAATATTCCTCGACCAGCAGTGCATTCTCCGCATCGGCCAGCGCCACGATCATTACCGCGCCGTAACCGCTGCCCTTGCCAACCAGGCGTTCATAGGTGCGCTCGACACCATTGGAAAAACGCAGCTGCAGCTCCTCGACACGGAACAGTCGGCTGCTAGCGACGATCTCACGGGCTAGCACGGTGGGTTTCTGGCGCATGGGAAACTCCTGGAAACGCGAGCGGCTATCATAACCCGGCTTTTTGCGCTGGCCGTGAGTGCTTTGCGACCAGCTGACCGACGCCGTCCCGTCCATACACCGCTGACGCGAGCCCGCACATGACCGCCAACCTGCCCTGGTCCGACATCGATACCGTCCTGCTCGACATGGACGGCACGCTGCTGGACCTCCATTTCGACAATCATTTCTGGCTCGAACTGCTGCCGCAACGCTACGCCGAGCTGCACGGCATAAGCCGCGCCATGGCCGAGCTGGAACTGGCACCACTGTTCAACGAGCACGTCGGCAAACTCACCTGGTATTGCCTGGACTACTGGACCCGCGAACTCAACCTGCCGATCCGCGACATGAAACGCGAGATCGCCGAGCTGATCGCCCTTCGACCAAATGCCGACGAATTTCTCGCCGCGTTGCGCCATACCGGCAAGCGCGTGGTGCTGATCACCAATGCGCACCGCGACTCGTTGTCGCTGAAGCTGGAGAAGATCGAACTGGCGCCCTGGTTCGACCGCCTGATCAGCTCCCACGACTACGGCTATCCGAAGGAGGAGCCGCAATTCTGGCACGCACTGCGCCAGGATCTGGAGTTCGAGCCCGCACGCGCCCTGTTCATCGACGATAGCCTGCCGATCCTGCGCAGTGCGCAGCGCTTCGGCATTGTGCATCTGCTGGCGGTGCGCGAGCCGGACAGTCGCCGCGCACCGAAGGACACCGAGGAATTCGCCGCGGTTGACGATTACCTCGACCTGATCCGCAGCCTGCACGGCGGTCCAGCGTGACGGCTGGCGCTGCCTTCGGCAGCCGGAAGCTTTACACTACGCAACAGTTGCCGTCGGCGGGAACCGGCTCAGGACGAGCCCGGGCCGGCACGCATCGAAACAGCGCAGCGGTGCGCAGCACATGCCCTGCCGCTCGTAGTTCGCCCACGGATGATCGATAGGAAGCAACATGGCAGCAGTAGGCGCCGAATTCTGGCCCCATAGTCACAGCGAGATGAGCGAGCGAATCCGCCGGCATGACTGGGGTGCGACTGCGCTCGGAACTCCTGACGCCTGGCCGGCTTCGCTACGGCTGCTGCTGGACACCATTCTCGAAGCGCCCCTGCCGATGTGCATCCTCTGGGGCGACCAGGCGCTGCAGTTGTACAACGACGCCCACGCCGCACTGATCGGCGATCGCCACCCGGCCGAACTCGGCCAGCCCGCTTGCCACCGCTGGGGCGCGACCTGGGCACTGCTGGAGCCGGCCTGCGACACTGCCCGGCGCGGTGAGCCACGAGTGCTGCGCAATCAGCAACTGGTCATCGAACGCGATGGCGCTCCGGTGGAAGCCTGGTTCGACCTCGCCCTGAGCCCCATTCGCAACGCCTCGCACGGCATCGGCGGCCTGCTGCTGTGCCTCAGCGAAACCAGCGAACGCGTGCGCACCGAAACCCGCCTGTCGCAGACCGCCCTGCACTACAAACTCAGCGCGGAGGTGCACCGCGCCAGCGAACAGCGCCTGCAACTGGCGCTCGAGGCCAGCGATCTGATCGGCATCTGGGACTGGGCCATCCAGGCCAGCGAGATTCCGGCGGGGGCTGAGCTTTCCCGCATCCTGCCGGTGGCCCAGTCCGGGCCGAACGGCCTGAGCAGCGAAGCCTTTTTCGATCATGTCCATCCCGACGACGTGCCACGCCTGCGCACTGCGCTGGAGCGCTGCATCGTCGAGCGCGGTACGCTCGACGAGCGCTACAGGCTGCGCAGCGACGATGGCGTCACCCGTTGGGCGCTGGCGCGCGGGCGCTGCCATTGCGACGAGCAGGGCTGGCCACAGCGCTTCCCCGGCGCAGTGATGAACATCACCGGACAGCAGGCCAGCGAAGATGCCCTGCGCCAGAGCGAAGCCGAGTTGAAGATGGTCACCGACGCTCTGCCGGTGCTCATCGGCTACGTCGACGCCGAGGAACGTTTTCGCTTCAACAATCGCTACTACTCCGACTGGTTCGGCCATTCGACCGAATGGCTGCTGGGCAAGACCGCCCGCGAAGTGCTCGGTGAACGCGGCTATGCCGAGCGCCAGGCAAGCATCCGTGACGCCCTCGCCGGCCGCGACGTGACCTTCGAGGCCCATAGCCCGCACCGTGACGGCCAGCCCCGACGCATGCTGGTGCACTACCTGCCGCGCCGCGACGGCCAGGGCAACGTGCTCGGCTTCTTCGTCATGGCACTGGATGTCACCGAGCGCTGGCGCGCCGAACAGGCGCTGCGCGAACTCAACGAGACGCTGGAAAGCCGTATTCAGGAGCGCACCCAGGCACTGGCGGAAGTCTACGAACGCCTGCTCAAGGAAATGGCCAGCCGCGAGCAGGCACAGGAAGCGCTGCGTCAGGCGCAGAAGATGGAAGCAGTCGGCCAGCTGACCGGCGGCATCGCCCACGACTTCAACAACATGCTGACCGGCATCATCGGCGGCCTGGACCTGATCCAGCGCTACATCCAGTCCGGCCGCCACGGCGAAACCCAGCGCTTCATCGATGCCGCGGTCACCTCGGCCAATCGCGCCGCGGCCCTGACCCACCGCCTGCTCGCCTTCGCCCGGCGCCAGCCGCTGAATCTCAAGCGCGTCGAGCTGAACCAGCTGATCGAGTCGATGCACGACCTGCTCAGCCGCACGCTGGGCAGCCACATCCACATCCGCAATCAGTTGCAGCAAGGTCTGTGGCCGGTTTCCAGCGACGAAAACCAGCTGGAAAGCGCGCTGCTCAACCTGGTCATCAACGCCCGCGACGCCATGGCTGGCGGCGGCACCCTGCTGCTGGAAACTCGCAATGTCGAACTGTACAGGCAAGGCGATGTGGGCGACCTGGCCGCCGGGCGCTACGTCATCCTCTGCCTGACAGACAGTGGCTGCGGCATGAGCCCCAAGGTGCTGGCCAGCGTCTTCGAACCGTTCTTCACCACCAAACCCATCGGCCAGGGCACCGGGCTCGGACTTTCCATGGTCTACGGCTTCACCCGGCAGGCCGGCGGCCATATCCAGATCGCCAGCGAACCGGGCGAAGGCACCCAGGTCAGCCTGTACCTTCCCGTATTCGAGGACCAAGGCGTCAGCGTCGCGCCAGCCGGCGAAGACGACGGCCCGCTTCAGGCCCAGCAAGGTGAAACCGTGCTGGTGGTCGAGGATGATCCGGCGGTGCGCCTGCTGGTCATCGACGTGCTACAGATGCTCGGCTATCAGACGCTGGAAGCCGCCGACGGCAATGCGGCGATCCGCCTGCTTGAGAGCACGCCCACCATCGACATGCTGGTCACCGATGTCGGACTGCCCGGCATGAACGGCCGGCAACTGGCGGATGTCGCGCGCCAGCATCGTCCCGAGCTGCCGGTGCTGTTTATGACCGGCTATGCCAAGCAGGCCGCCAGCGCGGACTTCCTCGAACCGGGCATGGACATGATCAGCAAGCCGTTCAACCTCGATGCGCTGGCCAAGCGCGTACGCGACATGCTGGCGGATAACGACCAACGGTGAATCGTCCGCAGCCGGCTGGGGTCATAACCCTATCCACCGGCGGCGAGCATGCACTGCAGTTGCAGCGATGCAGAATGCCGGTCTCGTCAGACCTCTTGGCCTGTGCGGTGAGTGGGTTGAGGCAAGTTCGGATGTAAATGGCCGAGACAAGGCGCTGCGACGAGTCATAGCGGGTTATGGCAAGGAGCAGCAACCCAGTATCGGGGCCATGGACGCCGAAATTGACCAACCGAACCGGCCAAACAGGCGACTAACTGGACCGAATCGCCGATGAACGCCCCGTCTCGCCTGAATGCCGGCGTCGCCGCTGCCGCGCAACCACCTGCCGGCGCCAGCCAGCGCTACTGCTACCAGCCGATCGACGATGTCGCACAATGCGCAGTCGATCTTGCCGAGGAGTGCGCGCTGGCGATTGCCTACAACGGGCTGAGCCAGGCGGTGATGATGATCTCGCCGGCCGATCTGGAAGATTTCGTGGTTGGCTTCAGCCTGGCCAATGGCTTCGTCGAGTCGCTGGATGATATCTACGACATTCGCCTGCACGGCAGCGGCAGTGCGCGGCGCGCCGAATTGGACATCGCCAGCCGCGCGTTCTGGCGCCTCAAGCAGCAACGCCGCCAGCTACCCGGCAACAGCAGCTGCGGGCTCTGCGGGGTCGAAGCGCTGGAGCAGGCACTGCCGCGCCTGCCGGTCATGCCGGCAGCGCCGCTGCCGCCCTCGCACTGGTTGCAGAACCTGCGTCAACGTATCGAAGCGTTTCAACCGCTGGGGCGCTACTGCGGGGCGGTGCACGCCGCATTGTTCATGGACGCCAACGGCGAGATCCGCCTGGGCCGCGAGGATATCGGGCGGCATAACGCGCTGGACAAGCTGATCGGTGCCATGGCCCGCTCCGGCTGTGCAGCGGCCGGTGGCCTGGCGATCGTCACCAGCCGCTGCAGCCTGGAGCTGGTGCAGAAAGTGCAGCGGGCCGGGATTCCAGCGCTGGTGAGCCTGTCTTCACCCACCGGCCTGGCCGCCCAGTGGGCGCAGCGACATAACCTCAACCTCATCCACCTGCCACAGCACAGCCCGCCGCGGATCTACAGCCCTGCCGCAGCGGTGCGCGCGCAAGGCTGATGCTGATTCCGAGCGGGTAAAGGCGCTGCGCTCAGGCCCCACAAGCGACTTGAGACCATTCGAAACGTGCTCTTGTTCCTTAGCGAAATCAAATAGTTAGCAAACGCCAACCGGATCACGCATTTCATCGGATCGCTCTTGCGGCAAGCGCAGCGGCGCGTGAGGATCGCGGCGCAATCCACATACGGGATCACTCCATGAAGTACGCCTCGATTTTCCTGTTGTCCACCAGTCTGCTCAGCGCGGCAGCGTTCGCAGGGAGCAACACCGAAGCTGCCGTCGGCGGCGCGCTTGGCGGTGCACTGGGTTCAGTGGTGGGAGAGCATCTGGGGGGCTCGACCGGCGCCACCATCGGTGCCGGCGTTGGCGGCGCGGCTGGCGGCATGGTCGGTGCGGACAAACGCAGCCGCACCGAAGCGGCCATTGGTGGTGGCCTCGGCGCCGCTGGCGGTAATGTCATCGGCCAGCAGGTCGGTGGCAGCACGGGTGGGCTGATCGGCGCAGCCGTGGGCGGCGGCGCTGGCGGCGCGATCGGTAATGCCTACGGCGACGATGATGATGACTACCGGCGTGACCGTCGCTATCGGGATGATCGCCGCTACTACGGCCATCCAGGCAAAGCCAAAGGTCATTACAAGCACAAACACAAGCATCACTGAGGGCCGCAGACGGCAGGCATTGCCGTCTCGCAGCGCCACCGCATCGCCCGGACCGGCCCAGCCGCTCCGGGCGATCTCGTTTTTACGGCTTCTGCTGTATGCGCCGAGCGGGTTAGCTCAAGGCTTCCAGCGCGGCGCGCAAGCGCCCGGGAATGGCGACGGGACGGTTGCTTGCGCGTTCGACGAAGACATGCACGAAGCGGCCCGCGGCGCAGGCCTCCTGCTCACCCTCGCGGAAGATAGCCAGCTCGTATTGCACCGACGAGTTGCCCAGCCTGGCCACCCGCAGGCCGACCTCGATGACGTCCGGATAAGCGATCGACGCAAAGTAGTCGCAGGCGGAGCTGACCACGAAACCGACGATCTCACCGCCCTGGATATCCAGCCCGCCCTGCTGGATCAGATAGTTGTTCACCGCGGTATCGAAGAAACCGTAATAGACGACGTTGTTCACGTGGCCATAGATATCGTTGTCGTGCCAGCGCGTGGTGATCGGCTGGAAATGCCGGTAATCGTGGCGCAGGTGCTTAGGTTGCTCAGGCATGGGTGGTTTCCGCGTGCAGTAGTAAAAAGGCGCTCAATACGCCGCCTGATAGATTGCCAGCGCATCGGCTTCGGTGACTTCGCGCGGGTTGTTGACCAGCAGGCGCTGCTGCAGCATCGCCTCCTTGGCCAGCTGCGGCAGCATCTCCTCCGGCACGCCGGCATCGCGCAGCCGGGTCGGCAGGCCAACGCGTGCGCTCATCTGCTCGAACTCCTCGATCAGCTGTTCGGCGTAGGTCGAAGGGTCGTCCGTGCGCAGTCGGTCGCCGAGGATGATCGGCGCCAGCTCGCCGTAATGCGTGGTCGCCGCGCTGACGTTGAATCGCAGCACCTGCGGCAGTACCAGCGCGTTCGACAGCCCGTGCGGGATATGGAAATTGCCACCCAGCGGATAGGCCAGGGCATGCACCGCCGCTACTGGCGCATTGGCGAACGCCTGCCCTGCCAGGCACGCGCCGAGCAGCATGGCCTGACGCGCCTCCCGGTTGCTGCCTTTGTGCACCGCCTCGTCGAGGTTCGCCGCCAGCAGGCGCAGCGCCTCGCGAGCCAACAGGTCGGACATGGGGTTTTTCTTGAGCGCGCTGGTATAGGCCTCGATGGCGTGCACCATGGCGTCGATGCCAGTCGCTGCGGTGACTGCAGGCGGCAGGCCAAGGGTGAGGTCGGCATCCAGCAATGCCAGATCGGGCAGCAACAGGGTCGATACCACACCCATCTTGGTCGTCTCGCCGGTGGTGATGATGGCGATCTGCGTGACTTCCGAGCCGGTGCCGGCGGTGGTCGGCACCTGAATAAGCGGCAGGCGCTGGCCCTTGGCATTGCCGACCCCGTAGATATCCTGCAGCGATTGGGCACAGGCCGGATGCGCCAGCAACGCCACCAGCTTGGCGACGTCCATGGAGCTGCCACCGCCGAAACCGATGATGAGATCGGCTCCCACTGCCCGAGCCTGCTCCACCGCCGTCATGACGATGTGTTCCGGCGGATCGGCGATGACCTGATCGTAGATCGCAACTGCCAAGCCTTCGCTTTCGAAGCCAGGCAAGACATCATTGAGCAGGCCGAAACGGGTGATGCCCGGATCGGTGACGACCAATACGGAACGCGCCCCGCGCTCCTTGCAGAGGCTAGCCAAACGGCGAGAAGAGCCGGGCTCACAGATCAATTGCGCGGTTGTGGCAAAGCTGAACGGATGCATGCTGCCTCCTGACTGTTTTTATTCGGCTTTGGCAAAGGCAGTCAACGTGAAAAAAGCGCCCTCACCCCAGCCCTCTCCCGGAGGGAGAGGGGGTAGTTCTGTGTTGTTGCCCAACCGCGGGGCCTGGCCCTCACTCGGTCGACCCCCTCTCCCCTTTGGGGAGAGGTGTAGTGGTGAGGGGCTGTCGCACTCGCCCTTCCAACCTCACTCAAAACGCAAAATCCGTCTCCGGCAGCGCCATCAAACATTCGGCCCCACCCTGAATCGCTTCCCGATGCGGACTGGCCCGCGGCAGTACACGACGCAGATAGAAGTCCGCACTGCCCAGTTTGGCCTGATAGAACGCCTCTTCACCGGTCCCCTGCTCCAGCGCATCCTGTGCGCTCGCCGCGGCCTGCAGCCACAGCCCGGCCAACAAGACATAGGCGGAGTACTGGAGGAAATCCACCGAAACCGCGCCGATCTCCTGCGGATCGCGCCCGGTCGCCGCAATGATCTCGGCACTCAGCTCGCGCCATTCGCCGATACGTGCCTGCACCTTGCTGGCCATGTCGTGCAGTGCCGGCCGGTCGATCTGCCGATCACAGACCTCGCTGAACTCCGCCTGCAACGCCGACAACTCCGCGCCGCCATCGCCGAGCAGCTTGCGGCGGATGTAGTCCAGCGCCTGGATGCCATTGGTGCCCTCGTAGAGCTGGGTGATGCGGCTGTCGCGCATCAACTGCTCCATGCCCCACTCGCGGATATAGCCGTGGCCACCGTAGACCTGCACGCCGAGGCTGGCGACTTCCTGGCCCATATCGGTGAAGAACGCCTTGACGATCGGAATCAGCAGCGCCGCGCGCTTGCTCGCCGCCTTGCGATAAGTCGGCTCGGGATGGCCGTGTTCGAGGTCCAGCTGCCGGGCGCAGTAGGCGGCCAGCATGCGGCTGCCTTCGACCAGAGTCTTCTGCGTCAGCAGCATGCGCCGCACGTCCGGATGCACGATGATCGGGTCAGCCACTTTGTCCGGGTGCTGCGCGCCAGCCAGTCCGCGCGATTGCAGACGCTCACGAGCATAGGCAAGCGAACCCTGATAGGCCTGCTCGGCGATCCCAAGGCCCTGCAGCCCCACCTGGAAACGCGCGTCATTCATCATGGTGAACATGCACGCCAGTCCCTGGTTGGGCTCGCCGACGACCCAGCCGGTGGCGCCATCGAAGTTCATCACGCAG
This sequence comes from Stutzerimonas kunmingensis, assembly GCF_002929225.1. Taxonomy (GTDB): domain Bacteria; phylum Pseudomonadota; class Gammaproteobacteria; order Pseudomonadales; family Pseudomonadaceae; genus Stutzerimonas. The sequence goes on from NZ_PISM01000018.1 coordinate 654,878, forward strand.
GTCGCCGCACCCTTGATGCCCATCTTGTGCTCGACGGCACCACAGGACAGCGCGTTGCGAACGCCCGGCGTGCCATCGGCGTTGGCGATGAACTTGGGGACCAGCAGCAGGCTGATGCCTTTAACACCGGCCGGTGCATCCGGCAGGCGCGCCAGCACCAGATGCACGATGTTCTCGCTCATGTCGTGCTCGCCGCCGGAGATGAAGATCTTGCTGCCGCTGACCTTGTAGCTACCGTCCGCCTGGGGTTCGGCCCGGGTGCGCAGCAGCGCGAGGTCGGTGCCAGCCTGGGGCTCGGTGAGGCACATGGTGCCGCTCCAACTGCCGCTGACCAGCTTTTCCAGATAGGCATTTTTCAACTCGTCGCTGCCGTGCTTGTACAGCGCCAGCACCGCGCCCTCGGTGAGGCCCGAGTAGATGCGGAAGGACAGGGACGCGCCCATCAGCATCTCGTGGAAATTGCAGGCCACCAATTGCGGAAAGCCCTGACCACCGTACTCGGTCGGCCCGGTCATGCTCGCCCAGCCGTTGTCGACGTACTGTTTGTAGGCCTCGACGAAACCCTGCGGTGTGCGGACCTCACCGTTTTCCAGGGTCACGCCCTCTTCGTCGCTGTTGCGATTCAGCGGCGCGATCTCGCCGCCGGTGTAGCGCGCCGCTTCTTCCAGCACGCCGTCGATCAGCTCGCGGTCCAGGCCGTTACCGAGCAGCTCGCAATGTCCGGTGGCGTCGAACAGCTCGTGCAGCACGAAGCGCATGTCACGCAGGGGAGCCTTGTATTCCATGCTCAAGCCTCCTTCTTGTGGTCGGCGAAGCGGCCGCCAAGAGTGGCCAGGCTGTCGATCACCTCGGCAGGCTTCCAGTGCTCGCCGTGCTGCTGGGCCAAGGCATTCAGGCGATCACGAATGGCCGGCAGCCCCTGACGATCGGCCCAGGTCATCGGCCCACCGACTTCGGCCGGGAAGCCGTAACCGTAGAGGTAGACGGTGTCGATATCGGCGCTGGACTCAGCCATGCCTTCCTCGAGGATCTTCGCACCTTCGTTGACGAGTGCCAGCAGGCAGCGCTCGAGGATTTCCTCACTGCCAATCTCGCGACGCTCATAGCCGAGCCGCTCGGACTCACGCTGCACCAGCGCATCCACTTCAGGATCGTGCTCGGCCTGGCGACTGCCCTCGGCGTAGCGGTAGTAGCCCATGCGCGATTTCTGGCCGAAGCGGCCCAGTTCACAGAGACGATTGTCGACCTGCACCTCAGGCTCATCCTGGCCCTTGCCAGACAGTTCACGGGCGCGCCACTCCAGATCGATGCCGACCACGTCGTACATGCGGAACGGGCCCATGGCGAAACCGAAGCCCTGCAGCGCGGCGTCCACCTGATGCGGGTAGGCGCCTTCGAGCAGCATCATCCGCGCCTCGCGCACGTAGGTGGCGAGCATGCGGTTGCCGATGAAGCCCTGGCAGTTGCCGGCGATCACGCTGACCTTGCCCATGCGCTTGCCGAGTTCAGTGGACGCCTTGAGGACGGCTTTGGAGGTCTCCGCGCCGCGGACGATTTCCAGCAATTTCATGATGTGTGCCGGGCTGAAGAAGTGCAGCCCCACCACCTGCTCCGGGCGTCCGGTAACGGCGGCAATGGCGTCGATGTCCAGTGCCGAGGTGTTGCTGGCGAGAATGCCTGTGGGCTTAACGATGCGGTCCAGTTCGCGGAAGATGGTCTGCTTTAGCTTGAGGTTCTCGTAAACGGCTTCGATCACCAGATCGACATCGGCTAACGCCTGATAATCGGCCGCTTTGCTGATGCAGGCGCGACGTGCAGCCGCCTGAGTCTCGTCGATCCGCCCCTGGCGGACGTTATGCGCGTAGGTGTCGGCCACGACGCCCAACGCCTGCTCCAGCATCTCGGAATTGTTGTCCAGCCACAGCACCTGCACACCGGTGTTGGCCAGGCTCATGACGATACCGCGGCCCATGGTGCCCGCGCCGATCACGGCGGCGGTCTGGATATCGAAGCGGTCTTGGCTCATTGCAGATGTCCTCGTTGCAAGGCTGGAAAAACTGGAGACCAACCATAGACGAAGACGCTACTATTTTTGAAATTTAGTCTTGTGATGTTTCGGATTCATCGAATGAATACCTACAACTTCGACCTCAACCTGCTCCGCGTGCTGGATGCCCTGCTGCGCGAGCGCAACGTCTCGCGTGCCGCCGAGCGCCTGTCGTTAAGCCAGCCGGCGGTCAGCAATGCCCTGGCCCGCTTGCGCGAACTACTCGACGACCCGTTGCTGGTGCGTGCCGGCCGAGCCATGCAGCCGACACCAAGGGCGCTGGCACTGGAAGCTCCGATCCGCCACGCGCTGCAGCAGATCGAGCACAGCCTGATTGCCGGCGAAGCCTTCGATCCGGCGCGCAGCCACCAGCGTTTCCGCATCGCCGTGACCGACTATGTGGAGCTGATCTGCATGCCCGCGCTGATGCGGCGCCTGGCCGAGCACGCACCCGGCATCCAGCTGGCGATCCAGCACCTGACGCCGACGCTGCCAGTCGAAGCGCTGGACAACGGCGAGGTCGACCTGGTGCTCGGGCGCTTTCTCGAGGTGCCGTCACGCTTTCACGTACGTCGCTGGGCCAGCGAGACGCTGCAGGTGGCGGTGCGGCGCGACCACCCGCTGCTGACGGCGGGGCTGGATCTGGATGCCTTTCTGCGCCTGCGTCACCTGTGGGTGCATGGTGGCCAGACCCGCGGCATGGTCGACCAGTGGCTGGAAGCCCAAGGGCTTGAACGCAAGGTCGTCTACACCACGCCGAACTACCTGCAGGCCGCGCATATCGTCGCCAGCAGCGACCTCGCTGCCGTACTGCCGACCCAGTTGGCGCGCTATTTCGCCACGCTGCTACCCCTGCAAACCTTCGATCTGCCGTTCGATCTCGGCACCTTCGCGCTGGATATCGTCAGCGTCGCACAGCGACAGAACGACTCGGCGCTGCAATGGCTGATCGAACAGATCGACGCCGTGGCGCCTGGCTGAGGCGCGAATCGAGCGCAACGAATCTCACGCCTGGCTAATATCCATTTGCTAGTATCTCCCAGCTTTTCCGTCGGGAATTTCCCGAAAGCAGGCGACTGCGGCCGGCTGCGCGGAACATCGCAGCAAGGTGGATATCTACTCTTGCTAATGCGCCATGGTGAACATGGACGATCAAATCAAATCCGGAGCTAGACCTATGGCGGCCCTGCTGCAACGTACCACCGACACCATCACTCGCAATCAGGCCGAACTGCTCAGCAGCTGGAAGTCCGACCTGCAGAATCTGGGCGGCTATCACAACGTCAAGCCCGAAGAACTGGCCCAGCAGACCGTCGACTTCATCCGTCAGCTGATCAGCGGAACGGCAGACGGCTCGGCCGATATCAACGGTCCGGCCTGGGACAGCATGCGCCTGTACCTGGAAAAACTCTCGCGCAGCCGCGCCCTGCTTGGCATGGATTCGCAACAGACCGCTGGTTTCATCTTCGCCATCAAGCGTCCGCTGATGACCCTGCTGCAGAGCGAATACGCCAACGAACCGGCAGTATTCGCCGAGCAGCTGTGGGCGGTATCCGAGCTGATCGACAGCCTCGGGCTTTACACCGTGCGCACCTTCCAGAAGTCCCGCGAAGAAGTGATCAAGCGTCAGCAGGAAGAGTTGCTGGAGCTGTCGACCCCGGTGGTCAAGCTGTGGGACGGCGTGCTCGCCCTGCCGATGATCGGCACCCTCGACTCGCAGCGCACCCAGGTGGTGATGGAGTCGCTGCTGCAGCGCATCGTCGATACCGGTTCGGAAATCGCCATCATCGATATCACCGGTGTGCCGACGGTCGACACCCTGGTCGCCCAACATCTGCTGAAGACGGTCACCGCGATTCGCCTGATGGGTGCCGACTGCATCATCAGCGGCGTGCGTCCACAGATCGCGCAGACCATCGTGCACCTGGGCCTGGACCTGCAAGGCATCGTCACCAAGGCCAGCCTGGCCGACGCCCTGGCCCTGGCCCTGCGCCGTTCCGGCCTCACCGTGACGAAGGCCGTCTAATGGATCGCATACCCATTCTGCGGATGGGCGAGTTTCTGCTCGTCACCATCCAGGTCGACATGCACGACCAACTGGCGATGACCCTGCAGGACGACCTGGCCGAACGCATCAGCGCGACGTCGGCAAAGGCCGTGCTGATCGATATCTCCGCACTGGACATGGTCGACTCCTTCATCGGCCGCATGATCGGCACCATCTCCGGCCTGTCACGGATCATGGACGCCGAGACCGTGGTAGTCGGCATGCAACCGGCCGTGGCCATCACCCTGGTCGAACTCGGCCTCGACCTCCCCGGCGTCAGCACCGCGTTGAACGTCGAGCGCGGCATGCAGCTGCTGCGCGCCCGCGTGGCCGCGCAATGATCGTGCGCAGCAGCGGCAGCCAGCCGGTGCGCCTCGAACAGGATGTCGTGCTGGCGCGGCAGACCGTGCGCAAGCTGACCCAGGAATGCGCCATGCGCCTGATCGACCAGACCAAGCTGGTCACCGCGGTCAGCGAGCTGGCGCGCAACACCGTGGTCTACGGTGGCGGCGGCGACATGGACTGGCAGCTGATCGAGGACGGCACGCGGGTCGGCGTACGCCTGACCTTCCGCGACGAAGGCCCGGGCATCGCCGACATCAAACTGGCCATGACCGACGGCTGGACGTCCGGTAGCGGCCTCGGCCTGGGCCTGACCGGCGCCAAGCGGCTGGTTGACGAGTTCGAACTCGACAGCACGGTCGGCGCGGGCACCCGAATCACCATCACGCGGTGGACATGAACGTTCAGGGAAGCGTCACCCAGGTCCTGCTGATCGAAGACAACAGCCAGATCGGCCACGCCCGCCGGGTCGCCCAGCGGCTGGCCGAACAGCACGACTTCGACACCAACGATGCCGGGCGCGTCGCCCTGCTCGCCACCGAGCTGGGCAGTAACCTGCTCAAGCACGCCGGGCGCGGCGAACTGCACCTTCGCGTAATTCCTGGACGAGAGGGGCGCGGCGTCGAAATCATCGCGGTCGACCGCGGACCGGGCTTCGACCTCGATCAATGCCTGACCGACGGATTTTCCACCCGCGGCACCCAGGGCATCGGGCTCGGCGCGCTGGCGCGTCAGGCCCAGGTGTTCGATGCCTATTCCGATACCCGCGGCTCGGTGGTGCTGGCGCAGCTGTTTCCTCGCGGCGCGCAGCCGCCGCCGTGGCGCTACGGCGTCAGTCAGCATCCCTATCCAGGCGAAACAGCCTGTGGCGACGCCTGGCAGCTGGCCTTCGATGGGCAGCGCTGCAGTGCCCTGGTCATCGATGGCATCGGCCATGGCGAGCTTGCCCAGCAGGCCGCGCTGGCAGGTGCGGTGGCGTTTGCAGAATCCCCACTGGATTCCCCCTTCGCCCTGTTCAGCAACATGCACCAGGCGATGAACGGCACTCGCGGCGGCGCCGCAGCCATCGCGCACTTCGACGGCCAGCGTCAGACGCTGGATTTCGCCGGCATCGGCAATATCGGCGCCAGCCTGATCGCTAGCGAGGGCTCGCGTGGCCTGGCCTCGCATCCCGGCATCGTCGGCGTGCGCTTTCGCAAGGCGCATGTCTTCGACTACCCGCTGGGCGAGGCGCGGCTCCTGGTGCTCTACAGCGATGGCCTGCAAACACGCTGGAATCTGCGCGACTACCCCGGTCTCGTTCACCGTCACCCGGCCATCATTGCCGCACTGCTGCATCGCGACTTCTGCCGCGGTCGCGACGACGTGACCGTGCTGGCACTCAATCTGGAGGCTCCCCGTGGCTGATCCGACGTCCCCCGAGACCGGCGACGCCGGCCAGCTCGAACAGCTGCGCCGGGCGAATGAATCGCTGCGCGCCGAACTGGAAGAAACCAATCAGGGTGTACTGGCGCTGTATGCCGAGCTGGACACCCAGGCCGAGCAGCTGCGCCAGGCCTCGGACCTGAAGAGTCGCTTTCTGTCGTACATGAGCCACGAGTTCCGTACGCCGCTGGGCTCGATCCTCAGCATCACCCGCCTGCTCAGCGACGAACTGGACGGCCCGTTGAGCCCGGAACAGCACACGCAGGTGCGTTTCGTCAGCTCGGCCGCCAGCGAGCTGAGCGAAATGGTCGATGATCTGCTCGACCTGGCCAAGATCGAAGCCGGCCGCGTCAGCATTTCCCCGGCCTGGTTCGACATGCTCGACTTGTTCTCGGCGTTGCGCGGCATGTTCCGCCCCATCGTCGAGGGCTCGCCGATCGACCTCATCTTCGAAGAGCCCGAAGGCATTCCGCGGCTCTATACCGATGACAAGAAGCTGGCGCAGATCCTGCGCAACTTCATCTCCAACGCGGTGAAGTTCACGCCTCAGGGGGTGGTGCGCGTGTCGGCACGGATGGAAAACCCGCAGCAGGTCCGCTTCGCCGTCAGCGACACCGGTATCGGCATTGCCCCCGAGCTGCACGACCGGCTTTTCGAAGATTTCGCCCAGGTCGACTCACCGCTGCAGAAGCGCCTGCGCGGAACCGGCCTCGGCCTGGCGTTATGCAAGCGTTTCGCCGAACTGCTCGGCGGCCGTGTCGGTGTGGAAAGCGAACCAGGCAAGGGCTCAGAGTTCTATGTAGTTCTGCCTCTGGCGATTGATACGGAGCCTTCCGATGGAGCGTGACAGCCGTCTGTTGATCGTCGACGACAACGCGCCGACGCGCTATGCGATGCGCCGGGTACTGGAACGCCATGGCTATCAGGTGCTGGAAGCCGGCACTGGCAGCGAAGGCCTGGAACTGGTGGCCAACGCCGCGCCGGATGCGCTGATCCTCGACGTCAACCTGCCGGACATGAGCGGCTTCGACATCGCCCGCCAGCTGCGCGCCGATGCGAACACCGCCCTGCTGCCGCTGATTCACGTGTCCGCCGCCTCCATCGAGACCAACGACATCATCACCGGCCTCGATGCCGGCGGCGATGCCTACCTGATCCACCCGGTCGATCCCGACGTGCTGCTGGCGACGCTGCGCACCCTGCTGCGGGTGCGCGATACCGAGCGCGCACTGCGTGACAGCGAGGCGCGCTTCCGGGAAATCTTCTTCCATGTCGCCGCGCCCATCGCGGTGCTCGACGCCGAGTTGCAGCTGCACGAGTGCAATCACGCGTTCGAACTGCTGATTGGCGGTGCCAGCCCGGCTTCGCCCCTGTCGCAAAGCGTCGCCGCCGGGCAGGAGACGATTCTCGCCGAGCTGAGCGCACATCTTCAGGCCGGCGAGCGCTGGCATACGCCGCTGCAAATGCAGGTCAACGGCGAGACCCGCGAGACCGAGTGGCAGATTTCCCCGTACCGCGCACAGGGCCTGGGCCTGGTGTTCGTTGAGGACGTAACCGAACAGCGTCTGCGTGAACGCGCACAGCACCAGGAAATCGCGACTACCACCAGTCAGCTCGCCCACGAGGTCGCCGAGCGAGCGCGCACCGAAGAGCAGCTGCTGCAGGCGCAGAAGATGGACGCCCTGGGCAAACTCACTGGCGGTATCGCCCACGACTTCAACAACCTGCTCACCGGCATCATCACCGGCATCGAGCTGATGAAGCAGCGCATCATCGAAGGCCGCGCCGACAGCGTGCTGCGCTTTGCCGATGCCTCGCTCAGCTCGGCGCGCAGTGCAGCGTCGCTGACCAATCGCCTGCTGGCATTCGCTCGCAAACAGCCGCTGGATGCGCGGGCGCTGGATATCAACGAACGCATTCGCTCGCTGCAAGACCTGCTGCGGCGCACCATCGGCGAACGCATCACGCTGACCTTCGACTTCACCGCCGAGCCCGCGGTGGCGCGCGTGGACGTCAGCCAGTTCGAGAGCGCCCTGCTCAATCTGGTGATCAACGCCCGCGATGCGTTGCCCGAAGGCGGGCATATCCGCATCAGTACGTTCCCTTCGGATGGCGGCCAGAAGGCGGAACTCGCGCCAGGGCGCTACATCGGGCTGTGCGTGAGCGATGACGGAACGGGTATCGATCCCGGCGTGCTGGACAAGGTCTTCGATCCCTTTTTTACCACCAAGCCGCAGGGCCGCGGCACAGGGCTGGGGCTATCGAGCATCTACGGGTTTGCCCTGCAGTCGGGTGGCGATGCGAGCATTCGCAGCACGCTCGGCGCCGGAACCGAAGTCACCCTCCTGCTGCCCGCCGCCAACGGCGAACAGGCAGCGACGCCTGCCGCAGCGCCGGATAGTTCGATGCGGCTGGCCGGCCACGAGCACGTGCTGGTGGTGGAAGACATGCCCAGCGTGCGCATGCTGATCGCCGAGACACTGATCGAAGCCGGCTACCGCTGCAGCCAGGCGGGCGACGTGGAAACCGCCCAGTCTCTGCTCGAGGCCGACCCGTCGATTGACTTGCTGCTGAGCGATGTCGGGCTACCCCGTCTTTCCGGTCGCCAGCTGGCCGAATGGGCACGCCGCGAGCGTCCGACACTGCCGGTGGTGCTGATGACCGGCTATGCGGAGGGCGCATCCAGTCGCGAGGGATTTGTCGATGAGCGCATGGAGCTGGTGCTCAAGCCGTTCGAAGGTGCAGACCTGCTGATCAAGATCCGCGGCCTGCTCGACGAAGCCTGACGTTGCCGACCGGCCATCCACCGCCGCTTAAAAATCACCGATCTGCGCTTGATGCGCATGGCGCGGGCAACAAAAAATGGCCTGTGTCAAGGCCCTGCGCACAAGCTGTGAGGGACAAAAATTATATGTGAGACATTAGGTTAGCGCTTCCTGCGAGTGGCTTCGGGACGGGCGACAACGCTTGCTGGGGGCCACATAGGAGCATCGGGAAAACTAGCCGGGGCGTGCTGCATCGTCGAGAATGACGGCTGCACGATCAACCTGTCATTCGATGATAGTGCAAAGCTTCGACACGATCGATAGTGGCTCACGCCGAAAGTCGCAGTGGTCACCGGCATCGCCGTGATATGAAAAAGCTGGCTGGCAACAGGGGGCGAGATGGTTATGACAAGCAATGCGATTCCGTGGGGGCCGATCCGATCCACTCTGACCGAAAAGTTCAGTTTTGGTGATATCAAACAGATCGTTGGATACGGCGATCTGGACATGTCCCGTCTCGCGCACCTTGAACAAAAGTCACAGAATGGCGCGTCGAAGTCTCAGCTTCTGAGCGAGATCGACAAACAGGTCGGTGCGATGGATGACAAGCGCCGTAACGCTTTCGTCTCCATCTGTTGCGAAGAAATGATGCGCCGCAGGCCCGATGTCGTAGAGGAGCTGGATCGAGTGCTCTCTCGCGTAGGCTGGAAGTTCTCCGGGACGTCCCTCGTCCCCATCGAGATATTCGATATCGCAGAGCTGGCCGAAATCCCCGAGGTGGCGCATGCGGATATCCAGAAAGCGGCAAGCAGGTTGCGCGATGGCGACTTGAGTGGCGCTCTCTCGGCAGCCTGTGGAGCCCTGGATGCTGTGACCAGCGACATCTATGGTCGGTATGGCTTAGGCGATGCCGGAAAGGCATCGTTCCAGGAGCGCATCAAGAAGTCCATCGACGCCTTGAAGGTGAAAGACGGTCTGGTGCGCGAGCTGACCGAAATCGGATGGTCTGAATCTGACTACAAGCCACTGTCCGCGAACATCGAAGGTTCATTGAATCAAGCAGCGTTCGTAATGCAAAAGCTGCGTTCCGACATGGGCGATGTTCATGGAACGAAGCCCGTCATCAACGCACTGGTTTATGACTCCATTAAGTGGTCATCCTTGCTGCTGAGAGTCTTGGCGCTCCGTTAGAGGCCGTATTTGCGTTGCGTTCTTGCGCACCTTCGTGCCACGGCGAAATTCTCGATCCCCCGCCATAAATGCCTCCAGCATGTGTGGAATCAGCGTCGTCGCATCGACGGTTTCGCCGTAGGTCTGCGCGTGCAGCGCGGCGTAGCGGTCAAGGTCGGCTTTCAGGCTAGCCGGGCATGAGAATGTGACCTTGGTGCTCTCGGTCTTGGGCAGCGGCCCGAGCCGCAGTTTGCGCGTCGTCATCGTGAAGTCCCCCGATTGAAGAACAACGGCTGGTACGGTCGCAGCACCAGATCCCGGTTGACGATGATGCGCACCGGTAGGCCCGGCCGCTCCGTCAGCGTGGGCTGGATGTTGAGGTTGCGCCGGGTCATCTCCTGGCCGACCTGATTGATGCTGTCCTGCGCGCTGTCGCGCCCGGCGATAATGACGCGATCACCGTTCTGTCGATTCTCCGGCGCGGCCAGCTCGGCACCGACGCCCAGCAGCGTGGTCAACACAGCGCCGGCGAAGATGCGATCCCAATGCCAATCGACGCCATCCTCCAGGCCGGCGTAGCCGGCCGGGTCAGTGCCGGCCAGGTTGTCAAGCGTGAGCGAGGACGTGTCGGGCAGGATGATCCGGTTCCAGACGACTTGAACGCGGCTCTGCCCGTAGCTGACCTGGCTGTTGTAGCGACCGAGGATGCGCGAACCCTGCGGGATCAGCAGAAACTTGCCCGTGGCCGTGTCATAGATCGGCTCCGTGACCGTGGCGATCACGTCGCCCGGTAGATCGGAGTTGATGCCCGTCACCAAGGCGCCTGCGATCACCGTGCCGGCCATCACTTGATACGGCGATGCAGGCATTTGCAGGTCGCCGGAATTACGGGTTTCCGTGGTTCCGGCTTGCTGGAACGCCTCCTTCTGGTCTTGCCTGTTCTGCACAGCCGTGGGGTCGGCGGGCTGGGCCGCCGTTGAGGCCGGCCCGGCAGCCATCGGGTCGAACGCCGCATTGGCGGAGAAGCCCGGAGCAGCGGCGGCCTGCGACTGCGCCACCGGCGCGGCGTTCTGCGCACCCGAGCGGAAGAACACGGACGATGCTGCGGCAGCTTCGGCTTCCTTGCGCAGCGCATCGTTCGGGTCGTGACCGGGAGCCGCGTAGGCGGCTGCCACCGGCTGCTGCGACTTCACGATGGCCGGGCCGAGATCGCCCGGCAGCGGCGGCCCCAGCTCGGGAACGGTGGGCGGCAAGGGCGGCGGCAGTTTGGAGTAGTCCGTCGGCAGCGCATCCAGCCCTTCCGACTTCGAGACTCGATCGACATTGTAAAGCTCGGTCTGCTCGCTGGCTCCACGCCGCTGCGGTTGCAGCGACCACATCAGCGCGCCGAGCACGGCGACCGACAGGCCGCCGGCGAGGATGGCCAGCGTGCGCCGGTTCAGGCGCGTAACCGGACGCGGCTGGGCACGCAGCGCCACCGCCTCGGGCGCCACCTTGCCCGCCTGCGGAGCGACAAGGTCGGGAGTGTCATCCTGGCTCATGGTCAGTTCCTCCGCGCCACGCCATCGGTGCGCTCAATCCGCACCACGTCGCCGCCATCGCCGCCCAGCCGCAGTTCGGCCGCGCCGAATAGGCGATCCACGATGTAGTACGGCGAGCGGAAACGGTAGTTCACCAGTTGCCCGTCACCCTGCGCGCCGATGACGAACAGCGGCGGCAGCTCGCCCTGGGCGATGCCCGCCGGAAACTGGATATAGACCTTCTCGCCGTCATCGAAGGCGCGCAGCGGCTTCCACGGCGGGTTGCTCCCCGACACGGCGTAGCGGAAGCGGATCTTTTCCAGCGATAGGCCAGTATCGACTGGCGCGGCGGCGCTGGCCGCCTGCGCCTGGCGCTGCAAGGCCAGCATCCGGTCGCGTGGATAGTCCCAGGATACCGAGGCCATCCACGCCTTTTCCGTAGAGGTCAGTTCCAGCAGGTAGGTGCGTCGGCTGGTGGTGATGACCAAATTGGTTTTCAGGCCCGAGCGGGTGGGCTTGACCAGCACGTTGACGCGCAACGCCTCGCCGCTGCCGCTGGACGTGTCGCCGACGATCCAGCGCACGGTGTCGCCAGCGGCGACCGTCACCAGTTCCTCGCCAGGCTGGAGCGAAACCACGGTGACGCGCCCCGGTGCCGCATAGACCTGATACAACGCGCCGTCGCTATACGGCCACACCTGAATCGCGTTGACGTAGCCCTCGCGGGTCGGCGCGATGCGCGCTTCTGCATTGGCGCGCGAGACGCGCACCTTCTCGTCGGCCGGCTCTGGCACGGGCGCTGCCTCGTCCACGTCCGGTAGCGGCTTCAATTGCGCCGGCAGCGCCAGCGGCTCGGGCACGGCGACGACTTCCACCGGCTTGGGCGGTTCGGGCAGGGGCTGCGCCTGCACCGGTTCATCGAGCGAGATGGTCGGCGGCGGCTTGCCCTGCGAGGCGCAGCCCGACAGGGCCGCGAACATCAGCACGAAAGCGTAAAAGCGGAAAGGCAGGTTCATGGCTTGGCTCCTTCGGAAGAATCCAGTTCGCGGCTCCACGACAGGCCGTTGACGTAGATCCCCAGCGGGTTCTTGCGCAGGCGCTGTTCGGTGCGCGGGGTTTGCAGGACGGTTGAAAGCACGGCGTTCCAGCGTTCGGTGCCGGTGGGTGCGCCGTTGACATACCGCTGCTCTGTCCAGCGCACGTTGAAAGACGTGTCGCTGGCGCGAACCACACTGGTGATCTGCACCGTCACCGATTCGCGGCCAATACGGGCGAACGGGTTATTGCTGCGGGCGTAGTCGTTGAGCACGGCTGCGCCCTTGTCCGTGGTGTAGTCGTAGGCGTCGAGCCAGTTCTGCCGCACCACGATGGGGTCGATGGACAATGATCGAACCAGTGTGATGAAGCGCGCGATGTGGTGCGCCGTCTGCGCGTCGTTGGGCCGGTACGGCGTGGCCGCTTCGCCCACGGCGCGTACCTGGCCGGCGTTGTCCACTTCCACCACGTAGGGCGTGACGATGGACTGCGCCGAGCGCCAGACCAGGCCGCCGGCCATCAGCAGCGCCAGGACCAGGCAGCCGAAGGCCATCAGCCGCCAGTTCTTCGCCTGCACGCGGGCCGAGCCGATACGCTCGTCCCACACCTGCGCGGCGGATTGGTAGGGGGTGGCAGGCTGCGGCGTGTCGGCATAGCGCACCTGCGGTCGCTTGAATCGCATGGTCGTTTCTCCTTATGAATCGGAATCGCGCAGGCTCGGGCCTTGCGCCGAGCCGCCGCCGTCGCCACCGCGCAACGTGTGAGCGGTGGTGGTCGCGGCATGGGTCATCTGCTGGCGGCGGTGCAGGCGCTTGGCCCAGGCCGGTTGCTTCTGCCCGGCGGCGGCTGGGGCATCGCCTTCGGCTGCGCTCCCTTGGGCGGCGGCGCCGCTGGCCGCTGCCGCACCGTCACCAGAGGCCGGTGCCGCGCCGTCGGCGCGGAAAGCGGCTGCCGTCCGGTCTTTGAGCGAGCGCGCCCCGGCGGCGGCCTGCGCGCCGGTCTTGGCGACATTGCCCAAGCCGGCCATCGCGCCCTTGGCGCCGCCGCCCGCAGCGGCGGAACCGGCCTGGAACGCCGAGCGTGCGCTACTGGCTGCCGACGTGGCGGCACGCGCACCGGCGCCGGCCAGCTTCGCGGCTGCCGGCGCCATGCGTGCCCCGGCCACGACCGCACCGCCCACGCCCGTCGCGGCGGCGCCGATGGCAACGGCCGTACCGGCAGCGCCGACTGCTGCGCCCGCCATCGCGCCCGCGCCAAGCTGTGGCGCACCGGACACGAGACCCGTGGCGATGCCCGGCCCGAAGATGCCCAGCGCCAGCAGCGCAAGCGAGGCCAGCATCACCACCAGGGCATGGTCGATGGATGGCTCATCCGGCACGGTCTGGAACTCTGCGAACAGGCCCGAACCGATACCGACTATCACGGCGAGTACCAGCACCTTGATACCCGCCGACACCACGTTGCCGAGCACCTTTTCCGCGAGGAACGAGGTCTTGTTCCAGAGCGCGAACGGCACCAGCACGAAGCCGGCGAGCGTGGTTAGCTTGAACTCAATAAGGGTTATGAAAAGCTGGATCGCCAGCACGAAGAAGCAGAGGATGACGACCAGCCACGCCAGGAACATCACCACGATGGGGTCGATGTTCACGAACACCTCGGGGAACCCCGCCATGTCGCCGATCTGTTCCAGAATCGGCGCACCCGCGTCGATGCCGGTTTTCGCCAACCGCCCCGGTTGCAGGAAGTTCTCCATCGTGATGGCCGAGCCGGTGGCCGTCAGGCCCAGGCCGGCGAATGACCGGAACACGATGCCGGACAGCCAGTTGAAGTTGCCGATGATGTAGGCGAAGGCGCCGACATAGAGCACCTTGCGCAGCAGCTTGGCGATCACGTCTTCGCCCTGGCCGGTCGCGTGGCTCATGGCCCAATACAGGCCGGCGATGGTCATGTCGATGACGATGAGCGTGGCGGTCAGGAACGCCACTTCGCCTTGCAGTAGCCCAAAGCCGGAGTCAATGTAGCGCGAGAACGTGTCGAGGAAGCGGTCGATGATGGTCACGTCGTTCATGGCGCGTCCTCCACGGCTGGCTCATCGACGCTCGGCAGAATCGGCGGCAGGTCGGCCAGCGTCCGGTATTCGTCCGGCCCGGTCTGGCCGGCGAAGAAGCGCCGCCGGAACGCTTCAGCGGCGGCGCGGCAGGCGTCCTCTCCCACCGTTTGCCGATCGGCTGCACATTGCGCACGCAATGCCTTGAGCCGCACGGGATCGGTGGTCAAGGTGTCGGCCAGGTCTTCGGCCTGCTGCTGGCCGCACGCGGTCAGCAGCAGGGCCAGCAGCGAAGCCGACAGGACGAGGACGCATCGCATGGCTGTCTCCCATCAGTTGCCGTAGAAGTCCACGCGCTGCGGCGTATAAGGCGTGCCGGTGCCAAGGAAGCGCCGCCGCACTTCGCGGGCGCGCTCGGTGGCCGCCGCCTGCCGCGCCAGTTCCAGCGAGGCCGCCCGGTCTTGCGTGATCTGGAGCTGTTGCGCCTGGATGGACTGCTTGGCCTGCAAGGCCAGCAGCTGGTTGGTCGCCTGCATGGCTTGCAAGGCGCCGGTGGCGGACTGGCTCTGGCTGACCAGATCGGCCAGCGCGCTTTCGTCTTGGGTCAGGTTCTGCGACACCTGGGCTTGCATCCGCATGGCGGTGTGCAAGCCGTTCAGGCTGTTCTGCCAGCGTTCGCGGGCGTCCTGGGCCATGCGGTCGCCGCTGACGGTGGCGGCGTACTGCTCGGGGTACAGGCGTGCGAATTCCCGATCCATGTTCGTCACATCAAAGGCCAGCCCCTGCGCCTCGGCGATCAGGCGTTCGGTGGTGGCGAGCGTCGAGCGCAGACGATTGACGATGTTGAAGTCCAGATGCGCAAGGTTGCGCGCCTGGTTCATCAACATCTGTGCTTCGTTCTGAAGCTGGTTGATCTGGTTGTTGATCTGCTCCAGCGTGCGAACGGCCGTCAGCGTGTTCTGCACGAAGTTCGACGGATCGAACACGGTGATCGCCGCCGCCGGCTGCGCGAGCATTAGCGAGACGGACAGCGCGGCAGCGAGCGAGGCGGACAGCAAATGGGGCTTGGTCTTCATGGCGAAACCTCCAGTGGTTGGGCGTTGAGGAACGAAGCGGCCGCCGGTGCGGACGGCAGCAGGTCGGCGGCCCAATCGAGGCCGCGATGGCGCAGCCAGGCGCCGGCGAAGCCGGGTGCGCCGGTCTGCGCCAGCACGCGGTCTATGTCGCGTTGGTCTTGCGGTGTGGATGCGCCCGCGAACGCGAACGCGGTCGGCCCCAGGTCGAGGTCGAACAGGCGATTGCCGAGGCGCGATTGGTAGTAGTAGTCGCGCTTGGGCTGCGCGGTGGCGACGATTTCGATTTGCCGGCTGTTGAGGCCGAAGCCCTCGTAGATCGTGCGAATCTGCGGCTCGGTGGCCTGCGGGTTGGGCAAGAAAATCCTGCTCGCGCAGCTTTCGATGATGGCTGGCGCGATGGTCGAATCCTTGATGTCGGCCAGTGATTGCGTAGCGAAGATGACGCTGACGTTCTTCTTGCGCAGCGTCTTGAGCCATTGGCGGATGCGGGCCGCGAAAGACGGCTCATCGAGGAACAACCACGCTTCATCCAGAATCAGCAGCGTGGGTGCGCCATCGAAACGCTCGTCGAAGCGGGCGAACAGGTAGCGCAGCACCGCTTGCACTGCGGCGGGGCTGTGCATCAGTTCTTCCATCTCGAAGCCCTGCACGTCGCCGCTGCCCAGCCGGTCACGGTCGGCGTCCAGCAGCTTGCCGTGTGCGCCGCCAAGCACATACGGCGACAGCGCCTGTCGCAGCGCATTCGATTGCAGCAGCACGGAAAGCCCGGTCAGCGTGCGCTGTTGCACCGGCGCACCGGCGAGGCTGCCCAACGCCGACCAGATGGCCGCTTTCTCGTCGGGGCCGACGGTCACGCCTTCGTGCAGCAGCCGGCCTTCCACCCATTCAGCCGCCCAGGTGCGGTAGCCCTCGCCGTCGATACGGGCTAAGGGCTGAAAAGCGATGCCGCCATCGGCGCCCAGGTCGTAGTGCTCACCGCCCAGACCCAGGATGGTGGCGCGCATGGAGCGCCCCATGTCGAAGGCGAAGATCCGTGAGCCGAAGTAGCGCCGGAACTGCATCGCCAGGATGGCAAGCAGTACCGACTTGCCCATGCCGGTCGGCCCCGCGACGAGGGTATGGCCCACGTCGCCGATGTGCGTCACCAATCGGAACGGCGTCGCGCCATCGGTGCGGGTGACGATCAGCGGCGGGCCGTCGAGGTGGTCGTTCTTCTCCGGCCCGGCCCATACCGCCGACAGCGGCATCATGTGCGCCAGGTTCAGTGTCGAGACGATGGGCTGGCGCACGTTCGCGTAGGCGTTGCCGGGGATTGAGGACAGCCACGCATCGACGGCGTTCAGCGTTTCGGGGATGGTGACGAACCCGCGCCCTTGGATGACGCGCTCCACCATGCGCAGCTTCTCGTCGGCCACGACCGGATCGGCATCGAGCACCGTCACTGTGGTGGTGAGATAGCCGAACGCGACTTGATCGCTGCCCAGCTCCTGCAAGGCAGCATCGGCGTCGGCGGCCTTGTTACTGGCGTCGGTATCCACCAGCGGCGATTCCTGCTGGAAGATGGTTTCGCGCAGCAGCGCCACCACGTTCTTGCGCTTGGCGAACCACTGGCGGCGAAGGCGACCGAGTTCCTTTTCCGCCTCAGCTTTGTCCATGCAGAGAAATCGCGTACTCCAGCGGTAGCCAAAGCCCAGGCGGTTGAGGTCGTCGAGAATCCCCGGCCAGGTCGAGGTCGGGAAGCCTCGCACCGACACCACGCGCAGGTGCTGGTCGCCCAGCGTGGGCGCCAGGCCACCGACCAGTGCCGAATCGGCCAGCAGTGCGTCCAGATGGAAAGGCACCTCGGGAACGCTGATGCGATAGCGCTGCGTCGAGACGGTTGCGTGCAGGTAGGTCAGCGTCTGGCTGTCGTCCAGCCAGGCGATTTCCGGCATCACGCCGTCGAGCAGGTCGAACACGCGATCGGTTTCCGCCACGAAGGCATCGAGGCGGCCGCGCCAATCCACGCCATCGCCCGGCGCGTTCTCGTAGAGCAGCTTCGCGGCGCGGGCGCGGGATTCCTCGGGCGGCAGGAACGCCACCGTCAGGTGATAGGCGCTCTCGAAATGATGTCCCGATTCCTCGAAGGCGGCGCGGCGTTCTTCATCGACGAGCCAGGACAACGGTTCGGCGAAGTCGGAATGCGGATAGTCGGCGGCGGATTGGCGCTCTGCCTCGATGAACAAGGCCCAGCCAGAACCCAGCCGGCGCAGCGCGTTGTTGAGCCGTGCAGACGCGGCGATCAGCTCGCCTTGCGTGGCACTGTCCAGATCGGGGCCGCGAAAGCGTGCCGTGCGTTGGAAACTGCCGTCTTTGTTCAAGACGACGCCGGGCGCGACCAGCCCGGCCCACGGCAGCCAGTCGGCGAGCAAGGCCGGGCGCTGGCGGTATTCGGCAAGGTTCAGCATCGCGGGATTCCCCTACACGTCGAGCAGCGGTTTGTGCTTGATGTGGCGGGCGAAGACCTGCATGAACTGCGGATCGACGCGCGCGCCCCACACCGCCAGCGAATGGCCGACGAGCCAGAGCACCAGCCCCGGAATCCACAGTTGCAGGCCCAGGCCCACGGCAGCGGCGAGCGTGCCGTTGGCAATCGCCACGGTGCGCGGCGCACCGCCCATCAGAATCGGCTCGGTCAGCGATCGGTGCAGCGGCACCTCGAAGCCGGGAAGATCGCTGGCCGCGTTCATACGACGGCCCCGCCGGAGAAGCTGAAGAACGACAGGAAGAACGAGGATGCGGCGAACGCGATGCTCAGTCCGAACACGATCTGGATGAGCTTGCGGAAGCCGCCCGACGTGTCGCCGAAGGCCAGCGTCAAGCCCGTGGCGATGATGATGATGACCGCGACGATGCGGGCCACCGGCCCTTGGATCGACTCCAGGATGGATTGCAGCGGGCCTTCCCAGGGCATCGAGGAACCGGCGGCCTGCGCCGTGCCCGCCAGCAAGAGCATCAGCGCGGCCAGCAGCAGCCCTTGTCCGGCGGGACGGGCCAGGCAGCGCAACCGTGCCAGCATGGGCAGCCGAGAAAGCGGATTTACGGAAAGACGGAAAGCATCAACGGGCGTCATGGCAGTTCTCCAGAGGGTTGGTCAGGGGACGGGGAAGGCGCAGCGGCGGCGGCTGCATGAAGAACCGGCGGCAGCTCGGGAAACGGCACTTCCAGCGCATCCGCCAGCCGGTAGCCCGCGCCGTCGAAGCCATTGAGGCGAGCGATGCTTTCAACGCGGCGCTTGCGGCCACGTCCGGCGATGTGGATGACGACGTTGACCGCCTCGGCGATCAGCGCACGAGGCGGGTTCACGGCCACTTCGAGAATCAGTTGCTCCAGCCGCAGCAGCGCGCCCAGCGCGGAGCCGGCGTGGATCGTGGCGACGCCGCCAGGGTGGCCGGTGCCCCACACCTTGATGAGATCCAGCGCTTCGCCGCCGCGTACTTCGCCGACGACGACGCGATCCGGGCGCAGACGCATCGTGGCGCGCACCAGCTCCTGCATCGACACCACGCCTACTCGGGTGCGCAGCGGCACATGGTCACGGGCTACGCATTGCAGCTCGATGGTGTCTTCGAGCACCAGCACGCGGTCGCCAGTGGCGGCGATCTCAGCCAGCAAGGCATTGGCGAGGGTGGTCTTGCCGGTACTGGTGCCGCCGGCGATCAGTACGTTCTGGCGATCGCGTACGGCGCGGCGCAGGAAGTCCGCCTGGCCGTCGGTCAGGATGCCGTCGGCCACATACTGATCCAGGCCGATGATGTTCACGGCGCGCTTGCGCAGCGCGAAGGCCGGGCCGGGCGCGGCGGGCGGCAAGATGCCCTCGAAGCGTTCGCCGGTTTCCGGCAGTTCGGCGGTTAGCAGCGGCTGGCCGCGATGCACTTCCGCGCCGACGTGCGCAGCCACCAGGCGGATGATGCGTTCGCCATCGGCTTCGGGCAGTTCCACGCCCAGCGGCGTGCGGCCCGACGACAGCCGATCCACCCATAGGGTGCGGTCGGGATTGAGCATGATTTCCACCACGTCCGGGTCTTCGAGCGCGGCGGCAATCAGCGGCCCCATTGCTGTTCGCAGCATCTGGATGCGGCGATCCAGCGAAGTCGCGGCCGACGAACGCGGCTCGGGCGGGATCTGCGGAACGGCGCTCATGAGGCACGCTCCTGCGCTTCGACCTGGGCCGCCGCGTCATCCATTCGCATCGGATCGGGATGCAGTTCTTCCACCACGTCGCGCACAAGGCTGCGGCCGCGCAGCAGGTGGCGGCCGAGTTGTTCGACGAACTGCTCGAAGCGTGCCTTGCCCTGGGCACGGGCGGCTTCCTGATGTGCCTCGGGCACGGGTGTACTGACGGTCAGGAAGTAGCGGACGAACAGCGCCAGCGTTTCGATCTGGATGTTCTGGTCGCGCTCCAGGCGCTCGGTCTGGCGCGACAGCCGATCCAGCCGCTTGGCGATGGCCGCCTCGCGCTGGTCGCCCGCGTCGGGAGACAGCCAGGACGCCAAGGCAGCGGCAACGATGCTGGACTTCGACACGCCTTTCTTGGCGGCCAGTTCTTCTAGACGCTTGGCGTGCTCGTGCTGGATGAACAGGTTGAGGCGGTATTGGCTCATAAGTTGATTCCGTCGTTAGGGTCGAGGGAAGCCAGCCGGGCCGTGCGTTGCATGGCCGGATCGAGCTGGCCGGGAGGCGCGGCAAAGGCAGGCAGCGGCAAGTCGTCGTCGTCATCGAGCAGCGCCAGGTCGTTGGCGGCTGGCGCTTGTTCGGGGTGGTACTCGGCAACCTCGGATAGCTCCGGCTGCCGGCGCGGGCCACCGTCGTCGGTGCCGCCCAGGCCATCGGCGGGTGCCACGGCCGGCGCGGCAGGCACGGCCGGAATCGCCAGGCCGCTCCAGTCGTCGGGGCGCGATGGCGGCGCGTCGGCGTACTGCCCGTCCGCCAGCGGGGGCGGCGGCAGCACGCGGCGCTTGAAATTGGCGTCGGCGTAGTAGCGCAGTTTCTTCGCCCGAATAGGCGCGACGCTGGACACCATCACCACGGCGTCATCTGGCGGAAGCTGCATCACTTCGCCTGGGGTGAGCAGCGGACGTGCGGTTTCCTGCCGGGACACCATCAGATGCCCGAGCCACGGCGCAAGCCGATGGCCGGCGTAGTTGCGCTGCGCGCGCAGCTCGGTGGCCGTGCCCAGCGTTTCGGAAATGCGCTTGGCCGTGCGTTCGTCGTTGGTGGCGAAGGTCACACGCACATGGCAGTTGTCCAGAATCGAATGGTTCTGGCCGTAGGCTTTGTCGATCTGGTTGAGCGACTGCGCGATGAGGAAGCTGCGGATGCCGTAGCCGGCCATGAAGGCCAACGCCGTCTCGAAGAAGTCCAAGCGGCCCAGCGCCGGAAATTCATCGAGCATCAGCAGCAGCTTGTGGCGGCGCTCGATGCCGTCGCTGCCATCGAGCGATTCGGTGAGGCGCCGGCCGATCTGGTTGAGGATCAGCCGGATCAGCGGCTTGGTGCGGCTGATGTCCGAAGGCGGCACCACCAGATACAGCGACACCGGATGCTCGGAAGCAATCAGATCGGCGATACGCCAGTCGCAGCGCGAGGTGACTTCGGCCACCGTGGGATCGCGGTACAGACCCAGGAACGACATGGTGGTGCTCAGGACGCCGGAGCGTTCGTTGTCCGACTTGTTGAGCACTTCGCGCGCAGCGGAGGCCACCACCGGATGCGGGCCATCGCCGAGGTGGGGCGTGGTCATCATCCGGTGCAAGGTCAGCTCGAAGGGGCTGGCCGGGTCGGACAGGAAGTTGGCGACGCCGCGCAGCGTCTTGTCCTTGCCCGCATAGAGCACGTGCAGGATGGCGCCCACCAGCAGCGCATGCGAGGTTTTCTCCCAGTGGTTGCGCTTCTCCAGCGCCCCTTCGGGATCGACCAGGATGTCGGCGATGTTCTGCACGTCGCGCACTTCATGCGCACCGCGCCGCACTTCCAGCAGCGGGTTGTAGGCCGCCGACTTGGCATCGGTGGGGTTGAACAGCAAGCAATGCGAGAAGCGCGAACGCCAGCCAGCCGTAATCTGCCAGTTCTCGCCCTTGATGTCGTGGATGACGGCCGAGGCAGGCCACGACAGCAGCGTCGGCACCACCAGGCCCACGCCTTTGCCCGAGCGCGTGGGTGCGAAGGACAGGACGTGTTCCGGGCCTTCATGCCGCAGGTACTGGCGATCATGCTGGCCGAGGAACACACCGGCCGGCTGCGTCAGGCCCGCCTTGCGGATGTCGGCGGCATCGGCCCAACGCGCCGAACCGTAGGTCGTGACCAGCTTGGCCTGCCGTGAACGCCACACCGACATGGCGATGGCGACCAGCACGGCCAGTAGGCCGCTACCGCCGGCAATCGCACCGCCTACGTCGAAAATGTGCGGCGCATAGGCATCGAAGAAGAACCACCACTCGAACAGTCGCCACGGGTGATAGACCGGCGTACCAAAGAAGTCGAACCAGGGCGAGCCAAGACGTACTTGATGTCCGAGAGCGGCCGCTGTCCATTGCGTTGCACTCCATACGCCGGCGATCACGATGCTGAAAACAGCGGCGATCTGCCCGAACAGCACGCCCTGACCTTGCATGACTGGCCTCCGATTTCTCCTGCGCTGATTCCTCGCTCACACGCGGCACAAGGACGTGCCGCATGGCGTGAGGATCGGTGCCGGGTCGGTGCCGGTCAAAGACCGTTATCGGAAGAAAGGTCGAGTAATTGGAAAGAATTAGGGCCGCATCGGGCCAAGGAAAAACGCCGCAAGCGAAGGCGCATTGCGGCGTGTCGGGCAGAAAATGAAAAGTTCGTGGCGAATCGCCAGCGATCAGAACTTGGGCGGGTTCTCCGGCGGCGTATAAGGTGTGTTGCCATCACCATAAAACCGCTTGCGCGTGGCCTCGGCTACCCGGTTGCACAACACGTCGCCGAGCGTGGCGCGATCGGTCTTGCACTGCTGTCGCAGCTCTTTCAGGCGCACGGGATCGGATGCCAGTTCTTCAACGGTTGGCACGCTTTCCGTCTTTGGCGTATCGGCGGGGCCGCAGGCGGTCAGCACCACGGCCAGCGAAAACAGCATTGCCTTCTTCATGGCTTGGGTTCCTCCGGGGGATCAGGGATATGGCCTGGCGCTGGCCTGGCATCTTCGGGGGACTCGATGGCCTGCACGCGCTCGATGAAGCGGGCCAGCGTTTTCGAGGGTTCGCCATCCAGGCGCAGCAGATAGGTCGTGAGCAGCGGCGAGCGTCCCGCCAGCGGCCGTGCCACCACGCCTTGCTCCCGGCTGGCGGTGATATGCGCGGCGCCAGTCAAGCCCAGGGCGAAGCCTGCGGAGACCAGCGCCATCATCAGGTCGCAGGACGCCACCCGCTCGGCCACCAAGGGTTCCATGTCCACGCGGCGCAGCACACGATCCACCTGCCGGGCATGCCCCTCGCACGCCTGCGGATCGCACAGCACCAGCGGGTAGCGCAGCAGTTCTTCCAAAGGAATGCGTTTGTGGGCCAGCAGGGGATGCCGCGCTGGCACAGCCACCATCAGCGGATCGCTCCAGACGGGCAAGGCGACGATGCCATCGCCGACTTCATCGGCACGGGCGAACCCTACGTCATACAGGTCGTCGTGCAGCCCCTTGATCTGCTGTGACAACGGCACTTCGAAGAAACGAATTTCGACTTCCGGTTCCTCCTGTCGGCACAGTGCCAGCAAGGCAGGTAGCCGCGAAGGCGTGATGCCATCGGACAAAGCGATACGCAACTGGCCGTGAAAGCCATTGGCGGCCGCCTTCACGCTGTCCCGTGCCTGCTGCAAGGCGGAGAAGATGCGTGGCACATGATCCAGGAACAGCTTGCCCGCACGGGTCAATCGGGTGCTGCGCGTGGTGCGGGCGAACAGCACCACGCCCAGTTCTTCTTCCAGTTCTTTGATGGCCCGTGACAGCGGCGACTGCTCGATATGCAGCCGCTCCGCCGCACGGGCGAAGTGGAGTTCTTCGGCTACGGCCAGGAAACAACGCAGATGGCGCAATTCCATCACGCCACCTCTTTATGCTGGGAAGCGAAAGGGTTTCGAGACAGCCGTACCATAAGGCGTCCTAATGAGCGAAAAAGTGCATTCCTCCATCGACGGGAATCACAGCGCCGGTGATGTAACGAGCCAAAGGTGAAGCAAGAAACGCCACTAAATGGCCTATATCTTCCGGTTCACCGAAATACCCAATGGGAATATTGCGAGTAATGAAGTCCCGTCTGCTTTCCTCGGTTGGATGGAGCCTGCTCAACACTTGGGCGCTGTTGATCCGTCCAGGAGCAATCGTATTGACCGTGACTCCCTGCGCGGCCACGTCGCAGGAAAGTCCTTTGGCCCAAAGATGCAGGGCGGCTTTGGCAGCCGTGGCAGCATTCAGCGAGCGAGGCTCCATCGAGCCGCTGATACTGATGATGCGACCCCACTGACGTACACGCATCGTTGGAAGGATGGCTTGGGTCAACCGCCGCGCAGCGGTGAAGTTGAGCGCAAACGCTTCTTCCCAGTCCTCATCAGATGCTGACAATTCCGTTGGGCGTGAACCGCCAGCGCAGTTGACCAGGATGTCGATGTGACCAAGGGCTGTCGCCGCTTCGGCGGCAATGCGCGCGACATCGGCTGCGTCTGTCACATCACCGCTGACGACAATGGGAACTTGCTCACTGGAGGCTTCGATTTGTGAAGCAACCCGTTCCAACTGATCGTCCCTGCGCGCGGTGACGGCTATGCGGGTGCCTTCATCGGCGAGCAGGCGTGCAACACCCGCACCTATGCCACTGCTTGCGCCGGTGATAAGCGCCGTTCGTCCTCTTAAGTTCAATTCCACCGTGTCCTCCTATGAAATGGCAGGAGTCCGGCCTACGGGATGCGGCTGTGTGCCTTGCAACCTGCGCGCCAAACTGTTCCATGTATTTTATTGAGAACCATTGCTTGATAAACTACCTTTAAGTTTCATAACTTAAAACTGTGGGTTCACAATGGATCTGTTGGACAGCATGAAGGTGTACGTCCTTACGGTGGAGAAAGGCAGTCTGAGCGGGGCTGCCGCTACGTTGGGCGTCTCCGCAACAATGGCAGGCAAGCATCTGCGGTCACTGGAAGCGCGCCTGGGAATGCAGTTGCTTAACCGAACGACGCGGCGGCAGCATCTAACCTCGTTCGGTGAGGACTACTACACGAGATGCAAAGAGATTCTGCGCTTGGTAGCGGAGACAGATGCGCAGGCCCAGCACCAGAAATTAGCACCTGCTGGCAAGCTGCGCATCACGGCGCCCGTTATCTTCGGGACACACGCATTGATGCCTGCCTTGGCGATCTATATGGCGCGTTATCCAGAAATCGCACTCGATGTAGTCCTTTCTGATCGCGTGGTGGATTTAGCCGAAGAGGGGTTCGAGGCCGCCATTCGCATTGGAGAGTTACCGGAGAATGCGCCTCTGGTCGCAAGGCCGCTTACTCCATACAGCCTGACGATGTGCGCTTCCCCGGGATACTTGGCGCATCAGGGCATACCGGAAACAGTGGAAGACCTGCAGCATCACGAATGCCTATCGTTCAGCCCGACAGCCTTGTCCTATTGGCTTGGCACTGGTGAGGACGTGCGTCGTCGATCAGTGTCGGGAAGATTGCAGATAAACAACGGCCAGGCACTCCGCATTGCTGCACTCAATGGCATGGGCATCGTCTTGCAATCCACCCTTCTGTTGGAAGAGGACATTCAAGCTGGCCGTTTGATTCAATTGTTTCCCGAGCAAGGTCTGCCGAGCCGACCGATGAGCGTTGTTTACCTTCCTGACCGCTACCATTCGACCAAGCTACGTAGTTTTGTGGCGTTTCTCATGGAGCACTTCCCGCCAATGGCCCGCGTGTAGTGCCTGCACCTAACAACTCAGCTTATTGAGAGATTGCGCTGCCGCCCGATTTCCCATGACACTCCACTGCCGCGCACCGTCGCTGCAAGCTGCTGCCCCAGCCGCTGTTCAATCACCGGACGCCACGGCACAAGCGAGAAGCCCATGCCGTCGTCCAGCATCGCGTACCGCCCGCTGGCGAGCATGACCGAGCGCCGGTAGATGCCGGCTACGCGCTGTCCGTCCGCCACTGGGCGATGTGACAGTCCGGTTTCGGCGGCAATGTCCTTTCCAACTTGCGCCAGCTCCCGGTTGTGCAGCGTCGCCAGCAGGTTGCGGGCGAGGATCACGCGCTGGCCGCGCCGCTGGGCCAAGCCCTGTTCTTCAAGGAAATCGGCGCGCTGCTGCATGGCCTGCTTGGCCTCGCCGCCAAAGCCCAGGTCGCCCAGCCCCTTGCCGCCGCCGATCAACTGCTGATCCAGCCAGGTGGCGCCGATCATGCGGGCCTGCCGCTCGATGGGCAGGTGCGATTTCAGCTCCACGGCTACGCCACCGAGGCGCTGCGCGTCGTACTGGCGGCCACGCTCGGCCAGGTCGTCCGGCACCTTCCATAAACCATCGGCCACGCGCTCGACGATGCCAGCGCGGCGCAGGGCTTCCAGCCGGCGAACATGGGCCGCAACGACTTCCTGTGGGTCGCGTCCGGCCTTGGCCCGGCCTTGCTCGATCGCCAAGTGGTGATCGGCGCGGTAAGGGCCATCGCTCGCCAGCGCGGCGATGTTCTTGTCGGCCGCCCGCACCTCGGCGGAACCGCGCACCTCCACCACCGCGCCGGTGGGATAGTTCGCCAGCTCGTCGCGGGCGTTGAGCGCGACGTAGTGGGCCTTGCCGTCCACGCCGTCGATGACCAAATATCCCCGGTCGTGCAGCTCGTCGGCCAGCCCCTTGGCGGCCACGCGGCCGATAACGGTGCGGCCGTCGTCTCCCGGCTCGAACACCTCCAGTTCGCGCGGCTGGCCACTCATGGCCCGCTGCATCGTGCGGATGATGTCGCCACGCTCGCCCAGGGCGCGCAAGGTCTTCTCTGCATCGGCATGGACGGCCCAGGTGCCGGGCTGCATCTCGTCGGCCAGGCCAAGCCGCTGCAAGCGTTGCAGGCGGCCGATCAGCAGCAGGCGCTGGCGTTGCAGCCGGGGCTCGTTGAAGCGTTCGATCTGCACACGGCCATCCTCGCCGGCCTCGCGTTGCAGCGTGCGGTCGAGGCTCGTCCACCGTTCTTGCTCTACCTCGCGCTGCAAGGTCTGCTGGATCTCCAGTTCGGTACGCGGCCCCAGCCATTCCGTCGCCAGCTCGGCGGCGCGATGGCGGAAGCCATGGGCGATGTAGTCGCCGGCGATGATGAGGTCTTTGCCGGTGTCGTCGCGTCCGCGCACGATCAAATGCGTGTGCGGGTTGTCGGTGTTCCAGTGATCGACCGCCACCCAATCCAGCCGCGTCCCCAGGTCGGCTTCCATCCGGTTCACCAGATGCCGGGTGTACGTGCGCAGGTCGTCCAGCTCGGCGCCGTCTTCCGGGGAGACGATGAAGCGGAAATGGTGCCGGTCGTCGGCGGCCCGCTCCTTGAAGGCATCAAGGTCGGTTTCGTCGGTCTGCAGCCCGTAGGCCCGTCCAGGTTCGCCATCGCGGCCCGCGCCGTCGCGCTCGATGTAGCGCAGGTGCTTGGCGAGCGACTGTGGGCTGGCGTTGCGCTGATTGACCAGCAGGGTCTTGATGGTCACGCGCCGCGACATGGGCGTCAGCTTCGCACCCGCGAAACGCGCCGCCGTGTGGCCGCGCCCAAGCCGTGAGCCGGGACGCTGGCCAGCGCGTGCGCCGCTGCCACCGGCTACGGAATGGCGCATCGAGGACTTGCCGCCGCTGGCCTTGCCAGCCTGCTTGAGCACCTTGGAAACGAAGCTCTGGCCCTGGCCTTTGCCCCGGTTCTTCGGGGCGCTGGGGCGCACCCGGAAATCGTCGTCGCGGCGGTCGGTCATGGCCTCGCTCCCTGCAAGCTCTGGCGTGTCCTGTCGTGCGAAGCACGCGGACATGCCTGCATTGGCGCGGGCCTTGCGCCGAACGCGGCACGGCGGCGCAGCCGCTCCGTGCCGCGCCACCCCCATGTGCAGACAGGCTTTCGACGCGGCCCGGTGCCGCGTCCTTTTGTCTTGCCTTCCGCCGTTGCCCTTCGCTGTCGCTCCGGGCGTCGGCGGCCCGGCGGCGCTGTGCTGCTTGCAGCCAGCCCGCCGGCGAACGCGCCAATGGCCGCAGGCCAGGCGCGTTCGAGGCAAGACGCCTGCACGTTGGACGGCTGCGCCGGAGACGCCGCGAAGTGCGGTGCGAATGCACACGCACTGCACGCGCGACGACATGGTGGCAGCAGCCGGAACGGCATGCCCGATGGCACGATGAGATGCACGGCACCATGCAGCGAATCGGCAGCCATCATGGGCGTGTCTCCAGCCAGACCGGATGCGCGACGCCGATCACAGAAGATGCGCTGACCGGGCCGAAGTAGCGGCTGTCGAACGACGCCGGATTGGTCACGCTCAACAGGAGCAGTTCGCCAGGCGCAAGGCGGCGGCATTGCGGCCAGGATGGCAACGGCCGGCCCAGCCGGTCGGCAGGCAGCACGGCGGCCGAAGGCACGCCGTCGATGCGAACCTGACCGGCGACGATGCAGACGTGTTGCGGCGCGACCGCGCCCACACGTTTGAGCAGCGGAACGTGAGCAGGCAGGTAGCCGCGCTGCGCAGCGAGCGCGGCAGCGTTGGCAGGCAATCGGGTCAGGACGATGCTGCCGACCGGCAGCGAGGCGGCCCGATGGTCAAGCGGCTGCACGTGATACCAGCCGACCGGAACGCTGTCGGACGGGTTGTAGATCAGGCGCGGCAGCGGTTGCACGAACGCGGCCCAGGCCAGCGCAGCGAGGCCGACGGCGGCGAAGCCCGCCAGCCCGATGCGAGCGCGCAGGCGCGAGCGAGGATGCGGCGCGGCTTCGGGCGTGCATGCGGTGGTGGAATCAGCGGTCATGGCAGCGCCCTCCCGGCCAGCCAAGCGGCGTGCCGCTCGGCGGTGTATTCGGGCAGTGGCAGGCGGGCCGCCAGACGGTTGCCCAGCGTGCGCCAGTACGCGGGGGACACGTCGATGGCGGCGATGCCTTGCGCCTCGATGCCGTCGATGCGTTCCAGCACGGCACGCACCGCGTTCTCGCCTTCTGCGTGCAGCAGCAGGCGTGCGCCGGGCCGCACGCCGGGGATGCGCTGCACGGTATCGAGCGGCGTGGCGGCTTGCATCACCATGAGCTGCCAGCGGATCGTGCCGTAGTCGTTGGCCTGCCAGCGGATGCGACACAGAACCGCGTTTGGCAAGAACACCGCGCAGCGCCGCCAGCGGTCGAGCTGGAGCGTGCGCGCCGGTTCGCCGAAGCGCAGGTAGAGCTTGAAGCGCGGCTCGATGTAGGCGAGCGATACGCGAGTCAGGGGCACGCTGCCAGCTTGGCCAGCGAGCGTCGAAAGCGAAGGCGGCGGCACGGTAGCCGGTGCAGCCGTCGCCGCATGAGCGGCAGGCAAGGCGGATGCGTTCATGGCAGGTTCTCCGGGCGCTTGTCGGGAAACTCCCGCTCCAGCAGGCCGCGCAGCAGTTCGGCCACGGTCACGCCCTGGCCGAAGGCGGCGATCTTGATGCGCGCGCGCAGCGCAGGCGTCACGTCGAGGGTCAGGCGTGCGGTGTAGAGGTCGCCTTTGTTGAGCGCATCGGCATCGCCCTGGCGAATCCACGCCTCGGCGTGCGGATTCGCGGGCGGACGTGCGCCGATGCCGACGCGCTTGCTGCGCGGGCTGCTCATGTCGGCCACCGCAGCAGTTCATCGACCAGCGCAGCGATCTCGCGTGTGGCGGCGCTGTCAGGCGCCGTTTCGCGGGCGAGTCGGCCAGCGGCCACGCTGTCGGCGAAGACGATGCGCTGACGTACTTCGCTGCGCAGCGCCGGCAGCGGCTGTTCGGCCAGCGATTGCCGTGCTTCCCTGCCGATGATGGTGGTACTGACGCGCCGGTTGATGACGAAGGCCGCGCGCAGCGCAGGCCGGAACACCTGTGCCTCGCGGATCAGCGCCACCATCTCGGCGCTGGCCCAAAGGTCATACGGGCTGGGCTGCACGGGAATCAGCACGCGCTCGGCCGCCAGCAGCGCGGAGCGCGCCAGGGCGGCGATGCGCGGCGGGCCGTCGATGATGACGTGATCTGCGCGGCGGGCGAGTTCTGGCGCTTCCTGGTGCAGCGTTTCGCGGGCCAAGCCCACGGCGCTGAACAACCGTGGCAAGCCCTGCTGGCTTCTGCGCTGTGTCCAGTCCAGCGAGGAACCCTGCGGGTCGGCATCCAGCAGGATGACGTGCTGGCCGCGCATCGCCAGTTCGCCGGCGATGTGCGTGGCGAGCGTGGTCTTGCCGACGCCGCCTTTCTGGTTGAGCAAGGCGACGATCATTGCATGGCCCTCCACGCTGGAAAGCCAGGCTTTGCCTGCCGTGCGAAACGCTGTTCGCCGTGCCGTTCGGTGGTTGTCCACTGAATCGGCGCGCTTCTACCAAAAGTTAGAGATTTATAGTTAGGTAAGTTAGAGGGGACGCAAACCCGCGCCGTTATTGGCTTTCCGGCGTTTTCGTACTCCTGATAGCACGATAGGCGTACTCCTGATAGCACGATACCCGGTACTCCTGATAGCACGAGGCCGTCCACAGGCTTTACCGCAGTTATCCCCGTGCCGTATGCAGCACGGGCCGGAAGGTCAGCAGTTCCAATCCTTCGTCCGGCATCGCCTCGATGCCGAGAACGTAGCCGGGCAACGACTGCCGCGCCACCAGGACGCGCAGGTCGTAGGCGAAGTCCGAGAAGCGTGCCGCGCTGCCCGACTTGCGGTGCAGGTGCCGGAAGTCGAACTGCCAGCCGTCCGGCTGCTTGCCGCCGTGCTTGCGCACGAGGCGGTACAGCCAGCGTTCGATGCCGCCTTTGAGGCGGAAGTACGCGGGGTCGATGGTCAGCACCAGGGCGGCGTCCACCACGCCCGCGTAGAACCAGTCCGGCAGGATCAATTCGAGGCCCAGCGGCACGCCGCTGGCGTCGGCCAGTTCCTTCCACTCGTTGATCCACGAGAAGCGATGCAAGCGCCTTCCCGTGGTTTCGCGGATGGACGTGGCCACGCTGGTCGATTGCAGGCGATCCAGCGCGGCCTTCAGGCGCAGGTAGTCGTTGAGGGATGTTCCTCGTCCAATGAAGCGCAAAATCTCGTAAGGCGTGGCGCGTATCCAGCGCGACGGGCGTATGCCCGCGTCGCGCGCTTCCACGATCTGCGAGGCCGCCCATATCAACACGTCGGCATCCCATATCGTGGCGATGCCGTGCTCGGCCGTGCCTTCCACGCGGATGGTGATGTTCCCGCTGCGAAAGTCGATCGGCGCCGTGCGCCGCGACTTCGCCAGCGAGAAGAACGGAAAGGCCATCAAGTCCTGGCTGTCGCGCGGTGCTATGTCGCCGGGCAAGGCACGGAACAGATCGAGCTGTTCGCGCTCCTGCCGTGGGCTGGACATGACGGCAGCCACCGGCAAGCCAACGATCAGCGGCCATCACGGTAGTCGCCCGCGTGGCGTTCGGCGTATTCCGGGTCGGACGTGGCCTCGTAGCTGCGCTGGTCGGCCCAGGCATCGAGGTCGGCCACCGCGTACATGACACGGCGGCCGAACTTGCGGAACTTCGGGCCGCCGCCGATCACGCGCTGCTTTTCGAGCGTGCGCGGCGACAGGCGCAGATACTCGGCGGCTTCGTCGTTGGTCAGGTAGCGTTGGGGCTGCGCGGGCGCAGCGACAGCAGCGGCGGCAGGCCGCAAGGGTGCGGGTCGCATGGTGTGAACCTCCATCGGTCGGCAAAGCCCGGCCACACAACGCGGCCGGATGGAGGCAGTCTCAAGAAAGCAAGGCTTCCTGCTCAGGGACGTTTTGCAGGGGATGCAGCGCGTCCCTGTGCAACGGACGGAAGCTGTGCCAGGCGGCGATAGCCGCCGCGCATCAGCGCATCGCCCCGGCGCACCAGCCGGCGAACGCGGGCGCGCAAGGCGCTGTCCGCGTGCCAGTCGTTCGCGACCGCATCGGCGCCGAACAGCCCTTCGGCCACGTCGCGCAGGGATGCGCCCGCAAGGGTGCCATCGAGCGCCTGGAGCGTGTTCAACTCCAGCAGCGCAGCGGGTGTCGGCCGCGACCGTGCCGTTCCCGCCGGCGCTGCATCGCCGGCGGCGGCCAGCTTGTCCAGTTCGGCCGCCAGCGCCTGATAGCGTCCGCAGGATGCGGCGCAGGCGCGAATGGCATAGGCGTAAGCCATGCCGTCGGCCAGGGCGGGAGCGATCACCAGCCGCAGGCAGCACCCCGGCCAGCGTGCCAGCACCACCAGGCGCTTGCCATCGTGGATCAGATGCTTCTGGCCGGGAATGCGCCAGAACTCGAAGGCCAACGCATCGGGTGGCGGGTCGGCATCCGGGTAGAGCTGAACCACTGTGTCGGCATCGGGGAACCAGATCGGATGCGCGTCGCGCGCATCCAGGGCGGGATCTTCCAGCAGGCGCAATCCCCAGCGCGCGGCGGCCTCTGGCCGACGGCGACGGCGCAGCCAGTCGCTGCGGTAGTCGGGGTGGCGGCGCAGGTATTCCCACGCCAGCGCGGGGCCGTCGAGGTGCAGCGTGTAGAGATACGCGGCGGTCGGATACCAGTATTCGGCGCTCGGGTCAGCCATGACGCAACCTCCTGTCGTTTAGCAGGAACGTCGCCACGGATTCCGGCGTGCAAGAGCTATCGAGTCGCCATCAAGTCGTCATCAAGATCGGGGTAAGCTGTAACTGCTGGTGTCAAGACTGATTCGCTCCAGGGCATTGCGGAAATCGTCTGAATGCGACGGCTGCACCTCCGCAAAAATGGTGCGCAGCATGGAGCACCGTGCAGCAGCCCGCGCCAAAGATCATGACTGTTTCCAGCAGAAGCGCACCGCTTCGGTGCAAGAGTGTGGATTCAGACCTTCCGGGTCTTGAGTAAGACTGAAATAGTCAGAATGCGCTGTTGTTGACTGGGGTTGGTCAGTCAGTGATCGAGCCGTTTTCCTCGGCCAGCCGCAGGTACTCCGACAGCAGCCGCACCGGCTGGAAGTGGCGATCGCGCATCACCGGCTGCTTGCGCGGCCCGACGATGGACGCCAGATCGGACAGCTTCACATGGCCCAGGCCGGGCATGCCTATTCCCAGGTCGAACAGACCCCATGCCGTATCGCCATCGGCCGGGTCGAGCGCGGCCAGCAGCCAAGTGGCGTGCGCGTCAGGAGTGAACAGCCGTACCGTCGGCATCGGGTCGATGCTCCGACCAGCGGCGCGTGCCTCGCCGACGGCGAGCAGTTGCGCCCGCTGTTCAGCGGTGACGAGCGGCTGGGTCATGGCTCGAATCCCCACGCACCCGAGCATGCACGGATACGATTTTCCACCGAAGCGCGGAACCGCTGAAGCGGATGCGTGCTTTGGCGGAAAAGCACGAAGGCGCAAGCCATCGAATCCGTACATGCACAGAAACGACGAAGCGGAATTGCGCAGGCCAGGAAAGACACGGAGGCGGTTCCCCGCTTTTGAAGAAAGCCGCCGATGCGGATTTCAGTAAAGACACAAAAACACGAAATGAACACTATAGATTGTAGCCCTATAGGATGCAAAAGGTTGTCATTCTGGATTTTGGGGAAAGTTCAGAATGACAGCGTTTAAGCCATCGTTGCCCGATGCACTGCGGCGGATCAGAAAGGCGCGTGGTCTGAGCCAGGAGGCGTTCTCGGATGTGTCCAGCCGAACTTACCTCAGCTCTCTGGAGCGAGGGCTGAAAAGCCCAACATTGAATAAGATTGAAGATGTTTGTGCCGTGCTGGATGTTCACCCACTCACGCTGCTGGTCCTTGCGTATGCAGGTAGTGATCCAAAAAGCGTCCACGAACTGATGGATCACATTGCTCGGGAAGTTTCATTATTTTCCGAGCCTCCGAATAAATAACAGGAGGTGAGTCGTGTTCAAAATTACCGGACTGGATAAGCTTCAGAAAAACCTGAAAGATGCGCAGCGCGCCTTGAGTGAGTTAGACGGCGAACTGGGGGTCGTAAACTTTGATCCACATGATCCCGCCAGCATTGAGGGCGCAATTCAATCGGTCAATCGAATGATCGACGAGCGCTTAGGGGAATATTCTTCGAACCCTATCGTTGGCCCTCTCGCAGAACAAATGAAGGAAAAGTATCGGGAGAGTATTCTTGAAAAATCGGCAGAAGCTAGATTAAAGTCGGATGAGGATGAGTGATGGCTAAAGACTTATTCTCGGAAATAAACAATGCAGTTCTAGACTTGCAGTCCTCACAGCTTCAAACCTACGAAAGACCGCTCAAAAAATTGGCTCAACTGCTACGGCATCCCGACCTTGAGCCATACAACGCCGAGCTCACGGAAGGTCTCGACGTTGAGGCGTTCATCGCTGAAAGTGAAAAGACCGGGGGCAGCATGGTTGGAAGCGCCCAGCTTGCTTGGCCAGATGAGCCCAATCAGGTGCTGGGGTTGACGTTGCTTTTAATCGAGAAGCTGGCGGCAGACCCCGGCTACGCTACCAACTTCGGACACCATTTTTTCTATTCCGGAAAAAAGATCATTGCTGGAATCCACGCACTTACTGGCCAGCTAATCATTCCCTTTGTGCGAGATTACAAGAGTTATATCCAGGCCAAGGGGAGCACGGATGTCATGTTAAAAGCTCAATTTTCGCGCAAGGTCTTTATTGTTCACGGTCACGATGATGGTGCTCGTGAAACAGTGGCACGATTTCTTGAGCGAATCGGACTTGAAGCCATCATCTTGCACGAACAGGCTAACCAAGGACGAACGATTATCGAAAAAGTGGTCGCACACAGTGATGTTGGTTTCGCAGTAGTTCTGCTTACGCCAGATGATGAGGGCTGCGTAAAAGGAGGAACGCCTGAGCCCAGAGCCCGTCAGAATGTGCTTTTGGAGTTGGGGTACTTTATTGGTCGCCTGGGCAGAGACAAGGTATGTGCTCTCAAACGCGGGGCGGTGGAAATTCCAAGCGATTTCGCCGGTGTCGTTTGGGAGACGATGGATAGCAGCGGGGGCTGGAAACAGGCACTTGCGCGTGAGCTTGAAGCTGCCGGTCATAGCATCGACTGGAATAAGGTCATGCGTGCATAGAGTTGTGCCCCGCCGCAATGGGCGGGGCGCGGTGGGCGGCCGTCAGGCCGCCTTGGGCTTGCTGCGCGACCAGATCAGGTCGTGCGTGCTGTCCTCCCGCCGCGTCAGGATAGTTGTCGTGTGAGTTGATTCGATGAGTCTTGGTCGGTGGGCGGAAGTGAGAGCCGTGTGGCGCGTTATTCGATAGAGCATCGGGAGTGGGTGGTGCGGCAGATGATGCTGCTCGATACGCGAATGAGTTGAGGCTTCTAGCCCGGAATTCTCATGGTTACCCAGCCAGTTTTATTGGGTGCCTATGAGAAGTACGGGCTAGAGCGATAATCAACCATATTTTCCGGATACCCCCAATTTAAAAGGCCACTCAGATGAGTGGCCTTTTTTGTGCGCGCAGAACTCTGAGACGCTCGTGTTGGCACCAGACCTTGCAGGACTCGCTAACCTTTTGAATGAAATACGATTTTTTTCCTTCCTTTTGATTGACAACGGGTAACCGGGCTGTAGAATGCGCCCCACAGACGCGGGATGGAGCAGTCTGGTAGCTCGTCGGGCTCATAACCCGAAGGTCGTCGGTTCAAATCCGGCTCCCGCAACCAAATCACGAAAAGGCCACTCAGACGAGTGGCCTTTTTCGTTTGCGCGTCTTTTTTGTCAGACCAGCGCCCCTCTTCGGCCAGTAAGCCGCATCTTGTAACAACAGGTCCGTAGAATTAACTCTTTATCGGAATAGTTGCTCAGCATAGTCGGAATAATATTCCCTTTGTTTATGCATACGTCATTTATGGCCAGCAAAGGAGCAGATGGTTTATTCAGCTTAGAGCTAATTACCGCATTCGCTATAACCATTGATGATAGCTCTAGGCCATCCTGCGTCAAAAACAAAACTCCTTTCAACTCAATAAGTTGGCTCTCATAAACACCTCGCGACCTCCATCCGCAACTTTTTTTTGGCTCCCTAGCTTGACTTGGTTCACGTTATGACGGATATCTAGTCGCAACAGGGAGCAATACGTTGCAGAGCAGTTTAAGACCAACTGGACAGGTCAAGTTTTGCGGCGCAAGAGTTAAACCCCCTGCCTGATTAGTATCGCTTTTAATAAAGCGATGCGGGCTCGTTCGCCATAAGCATTGAGAGAGCCGGGGCTCGCAGAGTGCCCGGAGTGCGGTAGCCATGCCCGATTCTCTCAAGGTCACACGCGGACGTTGGCCGATCGCAGATGACGGGAATACGTACAAGTTATTCAAATCGACATATAAATAAGTCGATGGCGGTAGCTTTGTCTAAATAAAACATTTTAGACCGGCATTAACTTTCGTCACAGGCTAAAAGCCTACTGCCAGGCATTACGCCGTAATTCTTTATTCCCACCCAGGACGCCGATCAGCAGCGGCGCGGCAATAGCTGCGGTTCGACAAACCGTTTCGCCTCGCCTTTGCGCAGGGAGAACTACAGTGTCAACAATCTTTTATGGAACGGAAGATCAGGACAAGGCATTGATTGCGCGGGATATCAATCAGAATGGCTACGCCTGCATACCCGGATACTTGAACAATCTGCAACTAACTCAACTGCGCGAGCAAGTTTACGAGCAGGCTCGACAGCATCACGGGGAATATTTCGCTCATCACGACGGTGAACAGGTTGCGGGCTCGCTGCTTGCCACGTTGAGCAGCGCGCCGGAATTCCAGTCGCTGCTGGACGACGTGTATCAGCTCGGCGCTGGCAAGGCGGCGCCAAGCAAGCGCATCTACCTGGTGATGCGATGCGTGCAGGGGCAGACAGGACGCAAGGAGTCGAACTGCTTCCACTACGACGCTTCTCTGGTAACGGCATTGCTACCTGTGGAAATCCCGCAGGACGGCGACCAGCGCGGCGACCTGCTGCTGTTTCCCAATCTGCGCAAGCTTCGCAAGTACGTGCTGGTCAACGTGGTGGAGAAAGCACTGCTGCAGAACAAGTTGAGTCGCAAGCTGATTAGCCGCGCGATAGGCCTCGGACTGCTCAAGCCACAGCGCCTGCAGCTGGTACCCGGCAATCTCTACCTGTTCTGGGGCTACCGATCCCTGCATGCCAACGAGCCTTGTGATCCGGCGCAGCTGCGCGCTACCGCGATCTTCCACTACGGCGATCCCCACGCCGGCAGCCTGATGACCCGAATGATCCTCAGACACAACCAACGCAGGGCACGGCGGGCTAGCGCGATCGGCGCGCATCAACCTGTCTGAGCGCGCATCTGTAGCACCCAGCGATAACCCCCGAATGCCATTCGGGGGCGGCTGAGCTTCGATAAGGAAATCACCATGATCAACGTGACCAAGTCGTACCTGGGCAGCAAAAACAAGTTCAAGGCTTACATCGACAGGATCTACAACACCGGCTGGCTCACCAACAACGGACCGTTAGTGACTGCACTCGAGCAACGACTCAAGGACTACCTCGGGGTGAGGAACATCATCCTCACCAACAACGGAACCATCGCGCTGCAGATTGCCTATCGAGCGCTGGGATTGACCGGCAGCGCCATCACCACCCCCTTCAGCTTTGTCGCCACCACCAGCTCGCTGCAATGGGAAGGCATCAAGCCGATCTTCGCCGACATCGATTCGGCGACCTGGAATCTGGACCCGGAACAGATCGAGCGAAATATCCAGCCCGACACCTCCGCCATCGTCGCGACGCACGTATTCGGCAATCCTTGCGATGTCGAACGCATCGAGCAGATCGCGCGCAAGAACAATCTGAGGGTCGTCTACGACGGCGCCCATGCGTTCGGCGTTCGTCACAAGGGGCGGTCGGTCTACGACTGGGGCGATATCAGCACGCTGAGCTTCCATGCGACCAAGCTGTTTCACACCATCGAGGGTGGCGCCATCGTCACCAACGACGACGCACTGGCCGACCGCATCCGTCTGCTCTGCAACTTCGGCATCGTCGACACCGACCAGATCGAAGGCATCGGCATCAACGCCAAGCTCAACGAGTTCTCTGCCGCGATGGGCATGTGCGTACTCGACGACATCGAGCTGATTTTCGAATGCCGGGCGGAGATCGGCCATCGTTACGAGCGGCGCCTCGGCGAGCATTTCGAGCTGCAACGAGCGCAGCCCGAATCCCAGTGCAACTACAGCTATTTTCCCGTTGCCCTTGCCGATGAAAGCCAGCTGCTGCGCTGCCGCTCGCAACTGAACGAGAACGGCATCAACCCCCGCCGCTACTTCTACCCCTCGCTGGACACGCTCGACCATCTGCAGCCGCAGGTACCACAACCACGCTCGCGAGCGTTGAGTCGCAAGGTCCTGTGCCTGCCAATCTATCCCGGGCTGCCGCGCAAGGTGCAGGAGAAGGTCATGCAGACGTTGATCCAGGAGGCAATCCACAGTGAGCAGTCGAGCCGCACGCTGTTCCAGCCCCTTGCCGAAGCGTTCGGGCTGTTCAGCGCCACGGAGCGCCTGCCGGGCGCCGAATACCCGCGCATGCCCCTGACATCCGGAGGCCAGCAGTAACCCATGTCAGATCCCAAGCGGTTATCGGTGATCCGCAACACCAGCCTGAACTACCTCGGCCAGGCGTACGCCCTGCTGATCGGCATCCTGATCCTGCCGTTCTACCTGAGGCATCTGGGTGCCGAAGCCTATGGTCTGATCGGTTTCTTCGCGGTGCTCCAGGCCTGGTTACAGTTGCTCGATGCCGGGATGTCGCCTGCACTGGTCCGACAGGTCGCGCACTACCGCGGGCAGGGCGACCTGTCCGCGGCGCCCGGCCCAGCGGGACGACTGCTGCGCTCGTTCGAGCTGCTGTTGCTGCCGATTGCGCTGGCGACCTGCGTGGCGATCTACCTGAGCAGCGGCTGGATCGCCGGAACCTGGCTGCAGGCCCGCGAATTGGGTACCGGCACCATCATGCAATGCATCAGCCTGATGGGCCTGATGGTCGGGCTGAGGCTCTACGCGACGCTGTACAAAAGCGGCCTGCAAGGTGTCGAGCTGCACGGCTGGCTGAACGCAACGAATGTACTGATCGCTACCCTGCGTTACTTCGGTGGCCTGTTTCTGGTCGCCCTCGTGTCGCAAGATCCGCTGGACTTCTTCCTGTTCCAGACGGCCGTCGCCCTGGTGGAAACGCTCGCCTTCGCCAGCAAGGCTTATGTGCAACTGGCCAGCCCACGTTTGCTCACCGGCATCGACTGGCGCGTGGTCAAGCCGGTGCTGCCTTTCGCCGGCGGCATGTTTTTCACCTCGCTGCTGTGGATCGTGCTGACCCAGCTGGACAAAGTGCTGCTTTCCAAGGTGCTGCTGCTCAAGGAGTACGGCTACTTCTCGCTGGTGGCGCTGATCACCACCGGCATCATGACCCTGACCAACCCCCTGGTGCAGACGCTGCTGCCGCGCATGACCATGCTCGTGGCCGAAGGGCGGATCGCCGAGATGGAGCGGCTGTACCTGAACGCCACCCGCTTCGTCTGCAGCGTGCTGTTTCCGATGGCTGCGGTGATCGCCTGGCACGGTCAGGCGCTGATCTACGCCTGGACTGGCGACGCTGCCGCTGCCCAATGGAGCGAACGCATGCTGTTCTGGTACGTGCCGGGCAGCGCACTGATGGCGGTCGGCGCCTTCCAGTTCTACCTGCAGTACGCCTACGGCCAGCTACGCCTGCACATCTGGTACAGCGTGGTTTCCACCGCCATCAGCATGCCGATCGTGATCTACGCAGCGCTTGCACACGGCGCTTACGGTGCCGCACTGGCGTGGTTCTTCCTGCGCCTGGCGACCTTCGTGATCTGGCCGCCGGTGGTGCACCGGCGCTTTGCTCCGGGCCTGCAGGGCGTCTGGGCACGAGACATGTTGCGGATTACCGCCGCGACCGTGATCGGCGTGGCGCTGGGCGAGCCGCTGTTCCTGCTGATCGTCAGCGACAACCGCTTCGACATTCTGATCGCGCTGGCCGTAAGCGGGTTCATCTGCCTGCTGCTGGTCGCGGCGACCTCGAAATCACTGCTACTCAAGCTTCATCTACTCATCACCAAGCGAGCATCCAAAAATGGAATTGAAGAGCGAGCAAGCCTTGATTGAACGTTGGGGCGGCAAGACCGAACCGCTGCTGAGCATCGTCTGCCTGGCCTACAACCACGCATCTTTTATAAGGAAGGCGCTGGAGAGCTTCCTCCAGCAGGAAACGGATTTCCCTTTCGAGGTGATCGTCCACGACGACGCCTCGACTGACACCACCGCCGCGATCATCGCCGACTACGCGGCGCGCTACCCCAGCATCATCAAACCGATCTACCAGACGCAGAATCAGTTCAGCCTCGGCGTGCCATTCAGCACGCGGCTGTTCGCCCGTGCGGGGGGCAAATACATCGCCTATTGCGAAGGCGACGACTACTGGACTGATCCGACCAAGCTGCAGCAGCAGGTGGACTTTCTCGAGCAGCATCGTGACTACGTGATCACCTATCACGATGCGTTCATGTTCAACAGCCAGGGCATCATCCAGAGCCCGCAGCTGACCGGAAAACTGCGCAAGGACGCCACGGCGCTGGAACTGATGCAGGGCCGCCCGCTCTCGACGCTGACCGTGTGCTTTCGCAACCTGATTCAGGAACTGCCACCGGAATTGCTCGGCGTGAAGGTGCTGGATATCTGCTGGTGGTCGCTGCTCGGCGCCTACGGCAAAGGCAAGTTCATGGAAGGCATCAGCCCCGCCGCCTACCGGGTGCACGAGGGTGGCATCTTCTCCATGCAGCCGAGCCGGCAGCGCATCCAGATGGCCATGCATGCCCACTACTCCCTGGCGCGCTACTACAACCGCATCGGCAACAACGCGCTTTACGAGTACTTCCTGATCCAGGTGTTCGGCGAGTGCCTGTCGCTGATCTCGCCGTTCAGCAAGATCCAGGCGCTTTCAACCATCGCCCAAAACATCAGCCTCAACCTGCTGCGCCGGTTGAGCCCACGGCTGGCCAGGAGCTGATCAGCCCGACCCCGCTTCTTTGCAAAAACGCACCATGAGGAAGGATTCCCAATGACTGCCTTGACCCGCTCTTCGCTGGAATATGACGCGGACAACCGCATCGACCTCGCCGGAATAATGCGCACCGCCTACGATCACAAGGCGCTGATCATCACCATTACCGGCTTTTTCGCTGCACTGGGCGTGCTCTATGCCCTGATCGCCACGCCGATCTACCAGGCGACCGCGATGATCCAGATCGAACCGAAAAAAGCCGCGATCACCGGCGTGCCGGAAATATCGGCCCGGCCGGATTCGGTGTCCCAGGCGGTCACCGAAATCTCCCTGCTCAAATCCCGCGCCGTGCTCGGCAAGGCAGTCGAGGAGCTCAAGCTCTACATCGTCGCCAAACCCCTTCACTTCCCGGTGTTCGGCGCATTCATGGCGCGCAAGCACGACCCGGCGACTGATGGCGCGCTGGCCACCCCGCTGTTCGGCTTGACCGGCTATGCCTGGGGTGGGGAAAAGCTCGAAGTATTCCAGCTCGATGTGCCCGAAGCGTATCTGGGCGTAGAGCTGACGTTGATCGCCGGCACTGCCGGCAGCTTCACGCTGCATGACGACGAGCAGCAACTGATTCTGCGCGGCCAGGTCAATCAGGCCGTGGAGAACCAGGGTTTCAAGGTGCAGATCGCCCAGCTGGAAGCGCGTCCTGGCACCGAATTCCAGCTAGTCAGGAACCGCCCGCAGACCACCGCGCTGGATTACCAGAACCGCTTGAAGGTCGGCGAGGCCGGCAAGGATTCCGGGATCATCTACATGTCCCTGGAAGACCCGGACCCGCAGCTGGCCAGCCATGTGCTGGACGAGATCAGCCGGCTGTACGTCAGCCAGAACATCCAGCGCAGCTCGGCAGAAGCGGCCCAGCGCCTGGACTTCCTGCGCTCGCAACTACCTCAGGTGCGCAAGGAGCTGGAGAAGGCCGAAGCCGCGCTGAATGCCTACCAGACCAGCTCCAAATCGGTGGATATCAGCATCGAGACCAAGGGCGTGCTCGACCAGATCGTCGCGCTGGAAACGCAGATATCCGAACTGTCGCTCAAGCGCGTGGAGTACGACCGCCTCTATACCCGCGAGCACCCGACCTATCGCACGCTGATCACCCAGATGAACGAGCTGCAGGCGCAAAAGGCGCAGCTGCTGAAGAAGGTCGACGCCCTCCCCATGACGCAGCAGGAGTTGCTGCGCCTCCAACGTGACATGGAAGTCACGACCCAGACCTACACGCTGCTGATGAACCAGGCACAGGAGCAAGACATCCTGCGCGCCGGCACCATCGGCAACGTGCGCATCATCGACAACGCCTACTCGATGATCGAGAAGCCGTCGAAACCGGTCAAACCGCTGGTGGTGGCCATCGCAATCTTCGTCGGCCTGCTCGTCTCGGCGGCAGTCATCCTGCTGCGCCAGGCCTTCTACCGCGGTGTGGAAAGCCCGGACGTGATCGAGAAGCTTGGCGTACCGGTCTATGCCGGCCTGCCCTACAGCGCCTCTCAGGATCAGCTCAATCGCAGCCGCAAGAGCCGCGACGGCAAGACCCGACTGCTCAGCCTCACCGAACCGACCGATCTGGCGGTCGAATCGCTGCGCAGCCTGCGTACCAGCCTCAAGTTCGCCATGCTCGAGGCGCGTAACAAAGTGCTGATGATCACCAGCCCGACCCCTTCGGTTGGCAAGTCGTTCGTGTCCAGCAACCTTGCTGCGGTGATCGCGCAGACGGGCCAGCGCGTGCTGCTGATCGATGCCGACATGCGCCGCGGCTACCTGCACACGCTTTTCGGCATGGCGCCACGTCACGGGCTGTCGGATGCACTGGCCAGTGGCCTGAACCTGGCGGAGATCACCAACCGCACCGAGCAGAAGAACCTGCACTTCATCTCCGCCGGGTTCTCCGCGCCGAATCCGTCCGAACTGCTGATGCACGACAACTTCTCCCGCCTGCTGCGTGAAGCGGAAAAGCTCTACGACTTCATCATCATCGATACGCCGCCGGTGCTCGCGGTGACCGACGCCGTACTGGTCGCCCAGCAGTCGGGCACCAACCTGCTGGTGGCCCGCTTCGGCCTTAGCACCAGCTCGCAGATCGATGCATCCAAGCGGCGGCTCGCGCAGAACGGCGTGCTGCTCAAGGGCGTGATCCTCAATGCCGTGAAGCGCAAGGCCTCGACCTCGCCGTACGACAGCGGCGCCTATGGTTACTACACCTATACCCAGCAAGCCTAAGCACAGGAGAAGCTTCATGCTCAGGACCATCGGGGTTATGCAACCCTACCTTTTCCCCTACCTCGGCTATTTCCAGCTGATTGCCGCCAGCGATGTCTTCGTGCTCTGCGACGATCTACAGTACGTAAAGGGATCCTGGATCAACCGCAACCGAGTGCTCTGCGATGGCCAGCCCAAGCTGATCAGCTTTCCCCTGAAGAAAGCCGGGCACCTTGAGACGATCCGCGAGCGCTGGCTGTGCGATGACTTCCACCGCGAGGCGGCCGCGCTGTTTCGCCGCCTGGCCCATATGTACCAGCGTGCGCCCCACCGCGAGGAAGTCCTACCGCTGATCAAACGTATCCTCGAGCATCCGGAGCGCAACCTGGCTGCCTTCAACGAGCAATCGCTCCGCGCGCTGTGCGACTACCTGGGCATCCATACGCCGATCTGCCGCGCTTCGGATCTTGGCCTGGATCCCGAACTGGAGATGCAAGAACGCGTCATCCAGATCACCCATCGCATGGATGGTGAGCTATACCTAAACCCCATCGGTGGCATGGAGCTTTACTGCCCTGCCCGCTTCCGCGCTGACGGGCTGCTGCTGCGTTTCCTGCGCATGGACGACATCGAATATCCGCAGCTCAAGCATGCATTCGTGCCGTCGCTGTCGATCATCGATGTGCTGATGTTCAACAGCCGCGAGGCGATCAAGGAGTTGCTACTGCGCTTCAACGTGGTCGAAGGCCACGAGAAAAGGGCGACGCTGACGCTGGCATGACGACATTCAGCCTGCCGTTGGGACAGGGGCAGGCTTATTCAGGGAAGGACATCCACATGAACTCGAGCACTACCGCACGCTGGTATCTCATCCAGACCAAGCCACGCCAGGAGGCCCGCGCCGAGGAAAACCTGCTGCGACAACACTTCGAGTGCTACCGGCCGGTCAAAGCGTCGTCGCCATCGCGCGGCG
This sequence comes from Stutzerimonas kunmingensis, assembly GCF_002929225.1. GTDB lineage: Bacteria > Pseudomonadota > Gammaproteobacteria > Pseudomonadales > Pseudomonadaceae > Stutzerimonas. Next base: position 698,761 of record NZ_PISM01000018.1, read on the forward strand.
CGCAGAATGCCAGGCTCGGCGAAGCACTTTTTCCGGGCTATCTGTTCATCAATCTCGATTGCATTCACGACAACTGGTACCCGATTCGCTCCACACGGGGCGTCAGCCGCGTGGTGAGCTTCGGCGGCCAGCCGACGCCGGTACGCGACGAGCTGATCGAACAGTTGCGACAGCGCCTGGCCCAGCCGCAGACCATGGCGGCGGCGCCGTTCTCACCCGGCGAACGGGTCCAGGTCAGCGGGGGCAGTTTCAGCGACATCGAAGCGATCTTCGTCAGCAGCGACGGCGAAGAACGCTCCGTCATCCTGCTCAACCTGCTGCAGCGTGAGCAGAAGGTCCGGGTACCCACCCGTTATCTCCAGTGCTACTCCTGAGCCAGGCGAGTGCCCGTAGGGCCATGCGAGCAGCCTGACAGGTTCAATCAGCGAGCCAACCGATGAAGATCCTATTCCTCAATGCGTTCTACACCCCGCATGTCGGCGGCGGCGCAGAAGTCATCCTCCGGCACCTGGCCGAAGGGTTGCAGCGGCGTGGTTGTGAGGTGGCAGTGCTGGCGACCGGCCCGGATGCCGGGCTGAACATGCAGATTCAGGACGGTGTGCGGGTCTATCGCGCCAATCTGGCGAACAGCTACTGGCATTACACCCAGCAGCGCCCGAGTCGCGTCGCCCGCCTCGGCTGGCACTACCGGGACCGCTACAACCGCGACATGCGCTGTCACGTGCGCGAGGTGATCGCGCGGGAGCAGCCGGATATCGTGGTCTGCAACAACCTCACCGGCTGGTCGATTTCCGCCTGGGACGAAATCACCGCCGCCGGCCTGCCGATCGTCCAGGTGCTGCACGACCTGTACCTGCTCTGCCCGAAGGACACCATGTTCAACCACGGCAAGAGCTGCCAGCGCCAGTGCGGTATGTGTTCGGTGTTCCGTCTCCGCCACGCCGGCGCCTCGGCGCAAGTGGCCACGGCGATCGGCGTCAGCCGCTTCGTGCTCGAGCGCATCACCGCACAGGGCTATTTCAGTGGCGCGCGCCAGCATGTGGTGCACAACTCCACGCCGGCCAACCCCGGGCAGGGCAGCAAGCCCAGGCAGCGCAGCAACCATCCACTGCGCTTCGGCTATATCGGCACGCTGTCGGAGAACAAGGGCGTCGGCTGGCTGATCGAGCAGTTCCAGCGGCTGGACATCGATGCGCGGCTGGATATCGCCGGGCGCGGCAAGCTGGACTACGAAGCCCGGCTGAAGGCCATGGCCGATCCGAAGAAGGTCAGCTTTCTCGGCTACTGCGACAGCGACGAGTTCATGCAGAGCATCGACGTGCTGGTAGTGCCGTCGCTGTGGGGCGAGCCGTTCGGCCTGGTGGCCGTCGAAGGCTGCGCCAACAACCTGCCGGTGATCGCCAGCAACATGGGCGGGCTGCCGGAGATCATCCGCGACGAATGCAACGGCCTGCTCTGCTCGCCCGATGATCCCGATTCACTCGGCATCGCCATGCTCTGGCTCTACATCGACAGCGCACTGCGGCAGCGGCTCGCCAGCCAGGCACGGGCCAGCGTGCTGCCGCTGCTGGATATGGAACGCATGCTGGATCAATACCAGACCATCCTGCGTGAAACACTTCAGGGAACGAGAATCCACCATGAACCAGAGCCTGCTGATTACCCCGCGGCGACGCGACTCGAATCCGTTGGCCTTCGACAAGCCGACATTGTTGACGCTGGTCGTCGCCTCGCTGCTGCTGACTGAAACCTTCTCCGGCGCCCTGCGCTACTACTTCGACATGGCCGGAGTCTCCTGGCTGCTGTACCTGCCCAAGGTTGCCTGCCTGATCGCACTGGGCCTGGAGCTGCTGCGATACCGCGGTTGGCCGGCCTTCTGGCTGGTACTGCTGGGACTGGTGACTTCCAGCCAACTGGCGCTGATGCATGGCGCCGAACTGGCCAACATCGGTTTCAGCCTGTTCATCTACATTCCGCTGCTGTTCGGTCTGATCTGCGGCCGCCATGTGGAGTTGCGGCTCGGGCTGCTGCGCCGAATCATCGGCTTCTGCCTGATCGCTTGCTTCGTCGGCATCGCCCTGGACATGCTCACCAGCGTGCCGTGGAAGGGCTACAGCTACATGGTTGGCGAGGTGGAACTGAGCGCCAACCGCTCGTGGGCGTTCGACGACATCGACCGCATCGGCGGCTTCGCCCGCATGTCCACCGCGCTGTCGGTGATGATCGCGATCTACAGCCTGTTCATCGCCGCATTCATCCAGCCGCGCGTGCTACGCCTGATGCTCTACATCGCAGCGCTGATCGGCATCGTGCTGACCACCAACAAATCCACCGCGGCGGCCTACGTGCTGACCCTGCTGATGCTGATCGTCACGGCCTACCGCTTCGCCAGCGCCACTGCGTTTCTCGTCGCAGTGCTGGTCGGCCTGATGCTGCCGATGGCCAGCCTGGTGCTCAGCCTGGACCCCAACGCCGCCAACAACGGCTCGCTGCTGGCCTCGTTCGCCGACCGCCTGATCAACAGCTGGCCGAACTTCATCGAGGTCATCACCCGTGAGGGATGGGGCTGGTGGGGCGCGGGATTCGGCGCGGTGGGCAGCACTGGCAAGGTCTATCCCGTACCCGGGCTGGAGTTGCTGAGCATTGCCGACAATACCGCGCTGTACCTGTGGGGAATGCTCGGCGTGTTCGGTGTGCTGCTCTACCTGCTGACCTTTCCGCTGATGCTGCGCCTGCATGAGCGGGGCTCGCGACTGCGCAGCGCGTTGCTGCCGATCGTTTTCTGCATCTGCCTGGTGGCCTGGGCCACGGATGTACTGGAGGTGTCCATCGCCACGCTATTCCTGGGCCTGGCGATCTCCCACGTGCTGACCCCGGCCCGCGCCCCGAGCAACAACCTGGCGGCGCAGCGGCTGCCCGAGTTGCAGCACCTGACCTGAGACCTACCTTCACGGATGATCCACATGACGAAGCGCTCTACCCCGCTCAACACCCTGCTGCTGGGCGGCTTGCTTGGCCTTGCTCCGTTTACTCCGGCCCAGACCACCGAGGAGCCTTTCGTGGTCGGCGTATGTGCCCATGAACTGCACAAGGGCGACCCCAGCGGCCGCGCCTACGCGATGATGCGCGATGCCGGCATCACCTCCGTGCGCACCGACGCCCACTGGGCCTATGTCGAACGCCGGCCCGGGCAATTGAAGATCGAACCATCCTGGCACCGTTACCTGAAGGCAACAGCCGCTCACGGGCTAAGCACCCAGTTCATCCTCGGCTACGGCAACTCGCACTACGGCGGTGGTGAAAAGCCCCGCAGCGAGCCGGTAAGGGCGGCATTCAATCGCTATGTCGAGTTCATCACCGAAGAGCTGAAAGGCAAGGTCGCCTATTACGAGATCTGGAACGAATGGGACGTCGAGGACCCGCGCGACCCGGAATTCACCCAGGATTACGCGCGGCTGATCGCCGATGCGTCCGGGATCATCCGGCAGCGCGCGCCCGGCGCCAAGGTGCTCGCCGGCGCCGTGACCAGCCAGGGCATCGACTCCGGTTTCGCCCTGCGCCTGCTGGAGAACGGCCTGATGCAATCGGTGGACGGCCTGTCCTTGCATCCCTACGTGCACTGCCGCGGCTGGCGGCGCAACACCCCAGAGGCCTGGATCGAATGGATGAGCGAGGTCGACAAGGACCTGACCCGCGCCGCCGGACGCCCGGTACCGCTCTACCTGACGGAAATGGCCTGGCCTGCCCACCAGGGCGCATGCGGCATCGATGAAAGCCTGCAGGCGGCCTACCTCGCCCGCGCCTTCTTCCTGGCCAAGACGCTGCCGAGCATCAAGGGCATGTGGTGGTACGACTTCCGCAACGATGGCACCGACAAGACCGAGCGCGAACACAACTTCGGCCTGGTACGGCAGGACTTCACCCTCAAGCCGGCTTATTCGGTGCTCGCCTCCATCAGCCAGATCGTCAGCCAGTACAGCTTCCTCAGCCGCGAAGAGAAAACCCCGGGTGACGTGGTGATGCTGCGATTCGCCCGCGGAGACGATGAACTGATGGTGGCCTGGAGCACCGGCAAACCGCGGACCGTGAAGCTGCAGAACACCGAAGGCCAGGCGGGCCAGGTGGCGCTGATCGATACCGCCCAGCCCCAGCACGGCCGCGTGGTCACCAGTACCGAGTGGAAGTGTCCGGGCAAAGGCCAGGCCTGCAGCACCGAGGTGGAGCTCGATGGATTCCCGAAAATCATCAGCCTGCGCGCGGTGCAGAACGACGGTTGACCCCTGTCGCGACATGCACTGACCGCACCACCGGCCACCCAGGCGAAACGCAACCGGACCAGCACGCGCTGGCCAACCCGCATTGACCGCCACGCACCATGCATCGCTTCGCCAGTCGCCAAAGCCGCCACCTGCCGGCGTTCGCCGCTGGCCAGCATCCGGCGGCGCACGCCATCCCCGCAAGGAGAGCCCTACATGATCGCCATCAACGCCCGTTTCCTGACTCAGGAAACCCGCGGTGTGCAACGTTTTGCCGAACAGGTCTGCCTGGAGCTTGCCGCCATGCGCAAGGACCTGACATTCATTGCGCCGGACGACATCCGCATGCACGCCAGCGCCGAGCGCCTGCAGGTGCGGCGCATCGGCCGCAACCACGGGCATCTGTGGGAACAGCTGGACCTGCCTCTGTGGCTGGCGCGCCATGGCTATCCGCCGCTGGTATCACTGTGCAACACGGCACCGCTGATCTACCGCAACCAGATCGCCACCCATCACGACATCACCTACGTGCGCCATCCGGAGAGCTATTCGCGCGCCTTCCGCAGCGTCTACAAGGGGCTCACGCCGCTGCTGCTCAAGCGCATCAAGGCGCTGATTACCGTCAGCGACTTCTCACGCAAGGAAATCGCCCGCTACTACGGCTACCCGAGCGAGAAGATCTGCGTCGTCCCCAACGCGGTGGCGGCCAAATTCCATCCGCCGAGTGGCGCGGATCGCAGCGGCAATGCCAGGCCATACGTGCTGGCGGTGTCCTCCCCGAACGCGCACAAGAACTTCGCGCGGATGGTCGCGGCCTTCCTCAGCCTGGAAGGCTTCGATGACGTGGAACTGCACATCGTCGGCGACTCGCACTCGGTGTTCTCCGGCTCCACCTCCAGCATTGATGGCAATCCACGCGTACGCATTCTCGGCCGGCTGAACGACGATCAGCTGGTGCGCGAATACCAGGGCGCCACCGCCTTCGTGTTCCCTTCGCTCTACGAAGGCTTCGGCATTCCGCCGCTGGAGGCCCAGGCCTGCGGGTGTCCGGTGATCGCCGCCCGGGCCGCGTCGATACCCGAAGTGCTCGGCGAGAGCGTGCTCTATTTCGAGCCGCTGAACATCGAGGACATTGCCCGCTGCATGCGCCACGTGCTGCAGGACGCGCGCCTGCGCGATGACCTGCGCACCCTCGGCCTGGCCAACGTCGAGCGCTACTCCTGGAAGCGCTCGGCGCAGACCGTGTCGCAGCTGATCGACAAGGCACTGATGGGCAAACCCAGCCCGCCGTCCTTTATCGCCTGGTCATCGGACCGCCCCTGATGCCCGACGAATGCAGTCCCGACACTCAACTCTATCAATCAAGCGAGGCAGACCATGGAACGGTTGGCGCATATCGACGCGCTACGCGGCAGCGCAGCCCTACTCCTGATTTTCCAGACCCTGCTGTTGCCACTGTCAGACGGCTGGGCACTGCAGCACGCCCTGGACCCCGGGCTGCTGGCGATGCTTTGGTTCCTGCTGTGCTGCGGCTTCATCGTGCCGGCCAGCCTGCACGCCAGCGTCGACGGCGGGCGAGGTTTTGTCGTCCGCCGCCTGCTGCGCCTGCTGCCGGTCTACCTGCTGGCGGTGCTGCTGACCGCCATTCTGTTGCCGACGGCACCGGCCTGGCTGCCGGGTGTGGCCGCGCCAGGCAGCGCCATGGCGTTCGAGGTCATCGGCGCTTACGGAGCGCTGCCGCCAATCCTGCTGTTCTACGGGTTCTGCCTGCTGCTGCAGGTGCTCGGCCTGTTGCACAGCGTCAGTCTGCGGACCAGCTGCGCACTCGTGCTGCTGGCGGTGGCGCTGCTGCTCGCCCTGGCGCGGCAGCTGCTGGGCACAGAGCTACCGGTCACGCTGCCGCTGGCGCTATCACTGATGTTTTTCGCGTCACTCAGGTACGAGGCCAAGCATGAAAGCAGCAGCTACGCCCGCAGACGAGCCCGCGAATATGCGCGCTACACGCTGCGAATCTACCTGCTGGTGCTGCCGATCATCTTCTTGGCCGGCTGGTCTGCGGACGCAACCGCCTGGCCCCGGGACCTGCTCACCTATGCCCTGGCCATCGTGACCTTCCTGCTGGTCACCAGCCGGCTACCGCTACGGGCACCGCCGCTCGTCTGGCTTGGAAGCCTCAGCTACTCGCTCTATCTGTTGCTGCCAGCGATGCAGCGCCTGAGCGAACTGCTGACCCAGGCGCTCGGCCTGACCGGCCCGACCGCCAGCCTGGCTGGCGTTGTGTTCGGCCTGCTGCTGGCCCTCGGCAGCGCCCAGCTCTGCCGACAGTTGCTGGATCTACCGCTGGCTCACGCCGGCAGGCGCCTGACCAGACAACACGACCTGATGCCACTGGCACGCCTGCACAGCCGCTGAGGCTCACCGCCTCGCTGCTCACTCTTTCTCGATCAAGGATGTCATGCCATGAAAGTTGCCATCGTTCACGACTGGCTGGTGACGTATGCCGGCGCCGAGCGCGTGCTCGCCGGGCTGTGCGCCGTCTGGCCGGACGCCGATCTGTTCGCCGTCATCGATTTTCTCTCCGACGCCGACCGTGCCCACCTCGGCGGCAAGCGCGCCACCACCACCTTCATCCAGCAACTGCCGAAGGCGCGCACCCATTACCAGAAGTACCTACCGCTGATGCCGCTGGCCATCGAGCAGCTCGACATGTCCTCGTATGACCTGATCATTTCCAGCAGCCACGCAGTGGCCAAGGGCGTGCTGACCGGGCCCAACCAGCTGCACATCAGCTACGTGCATTCGCCCATCCGCTACGCCTGGGACCTGCAGCACCAGTACCTGCACGAAGCCAGCCTGGAGCGCGGCATCAAGGCCAAGCTGGCGCGCATGCTGCTGCACTACATGCGCATGTGGGACCAGCGCACCGCCAGCGGCGTCGATGAGTTCATCGCCAATTCGCACTTCATCGGCCGGCGCATCAACAAGAGCTACCGGCGCCAATCCACGGTGATCTACCCGCCGGTCGACACCCGCCAGTTCACCCTGCACGAGGCCAAGGAAGACTTCTATCTCACCGCTTCGCGGATGGTGCCCTACAAGAAGATGCCGATGATCATCGAGGCGTTCGCGGCCATGCCGGACAAGCGCCTGATCGTCATCGGCACCGGCCCGGAAATGGAAAAGGCCCGTGAAGCGGCCGGGCCCAATGTCACCCTGCTCGGCTACCAGAGTTTCGAGGTGCTGCTGCAACACATGCAGCGCGCCAAAGCGTTCGTCTTCGCCGCCGAAGAAGATTTCGGTATCGCGCCGATCGAGGCCCAGGCCTGTGGCACGCCGGTGGTCGCCTACGGGCGCGGCGGCGTACTGGAAACCGTACGCGGGCTCGAACATGCCGAACCCACGGGCGTGTTCTACCCGGAGCAGACCACCGCCTCGCTCATCGCCGCCATCGGCGAGTTCGAGGCCCAGTGCTCGCGCATCACCGCGGAAAACTGCCGACGCAATGCCGAGCGCTTCTCCAGCGAACGCTTCCAGCAGGAAATCCGCGCCTTCGTCGACGCGCGCCTGCGCGAAGCCAGGGCCTTCGACCTTCAGCAGAGCTCGGCGCCCTTGCCGGCCCCCAGTACGCCGCTCTACCCGGCAGCCGGGTGCCGATCAAGCACGCCTGATGCGTTTACCCATCAACCCCATTCACTTACGAGGTTTCAAGGATGAACACAGTAAAGAAGTGGATGAGAGTGACCCGAGCGCTCGGGTTCGCTCTCGTTGTAGCGATCGAGCCCGCCAGCGCTGCGGTGAACGCCGACACGCTGATCACCGAACCGACCAACCCGTCCGGCCAGTTGCCGGCCTGCACCAGCGCCGGCAGTGCGAGCGTCATCGCCTACAGCGACTCGTCAACCGACGCCACGCCACGCTGTGGCTCCAATGGCGGCGGGCAGCAGGAAAGCCCATCCGGTCATCAACCGTATCGATTCGCGGAACCGGCGTCCGGTTCATTCTGGAGTCCGCCGGCAGACAGCAGGCGCTATTCATTCTGATCCGGGCCGTTACCGCACCGGGTTATGCAGGAGCACAGGCATGAGCACAGAAGAAACATCCAGAACGTCGCTGATTCTGGCCGATGGCTATTCCTACACCGAACTCATTCCCGCACCCGGCGCGCCTGACGGACCGTCGGGCAATGGATTCATCCGCATCTTCCACGCCTTCTTCAGCCCCAATGAAGAAGACTCGACGGTCGACGTGCAGCAGCCTAACTGCCTGCCGCTGGCCGCCCCGGAACAGAGCTGAGGAGATATTCCGTGCAGAACACCGCGCGCGTCGAACCCTGCAAGCAGAGTGCACAGGCAGCCGCCGCCAGCGCCGGCGAGATGCCGGTGCGACGGCAAACCACCATCGTCACAGTGACCTACGGCGACCGCCTGGTTTACCTGCGCCGACTGATCGAGCAGGCCTTCGCCTTCGAACAGATCACCCGCGTACTGGTGGTCAGCAATGCCTCGACCGCACCACTCGAACAACTGACCAGCCGCTGGCCCGGTCAGGTGCGCATCATTCCGCTGGCGCAAAACACCGGCTCGGCCAACGGCTATGCCGTGGGGCTGGAAGCGGCGCTGGCCGAAGGCGCGCAGTACATCTGGATGATGGATGACGACAACGCCCCCACCGCGGCCGCGGTGCGCCTGCTGCATGAAGAACTTGCGCGAATGGCCGACGAGGTAGGGCTGCATCGTGCCGCCGTGCTGGGCTTTCGCCCCAGTCAGCAGGAAGACATCGCCCGCGGCGTACCGAGCCGTTTCGCCATCCAGCCGCGCTCCAGCTACTTCGGCTTTCACGTCGCGCAGCTGCCGTACAAGGTCTGGCGCCGTCTGCCCTGGGGCCGGCCAAAAGGCACGCCGCCGCGGGCCATCGACCTGCCCTTCGCCCCCTATGGCGGCATGCTTGCCCATCGCAGTCTGTACCAGGCGATCGGGGTGCCCTTGCGCGAGCTGGTGCTCTACGCCGACGACACCGAGTACACCCGTCGCATCACCGCCAAAGGTGGCCGTCTGCGTCTGGTGACCGATGCGCTGATCGACGAGCTTGAGCTGTCCTGGAACATCAAGGCGCACACCCGCAACATCTACGAAGCCTTCCTGCTCGGTGATTCCGACTTCCGCGCCTACTACACCGCCCGCAACCAGGCCTGGTTCGACACCTACGTCTGGGCCGCCTCACCCTGGCTCTATCGGTTGAACCGAAGCATATTCCTCGGCCTGCTGCGACACGTGGCCCGGCGACAGCAGGTTCCGGAACGGCTGCAACTGATCGAGCAGGCCATCCGTGACGGCGAGAACCGTTCGCTGGGGATGCATCAGACCTTTCCGTTGCGCTGAACCCATTCCAAGGAGGAGCCGATGCACGCGCCAACCACTGCGCCAAGAGACAACAACTTCGATTTCCTGCGCTTCTTTGCCGCCTCGATGGTCGTGTTCGGCCACAGCTACGGCCTATCCGGTCAGGCGGACCGGGAACCTCTGCGCCTGTTCAGCGGCAGCTACGACTCGGCGGATATCGCCGTACACGTGTTCTTCGTGATGAGCGGTTTCCTCATTGCGGCGTCCTGGCTGAACAGCCGCAGCGTGCTGGATTTTGCCGCCAAGCGAGCCCTGCGCATCATGCCGGCACTGATCGTCTCGGTGCTGTTCGTGGTCCTGCTGATCGGCCCGCTGGCCACCGAGCTGCCGCTTGGCAATTACTTCACCGCCCCCGGCACGCTCGCCTACCTGGCCAATGCCGCGCTGATCACCGAGTTCCGCCTGCCCGGCGTATTCGAGGCCAACCCGTTTCCCCACACCGTCAACGGTTCGCTCTGGACACTGCCTTACGAAGTGCTGATGTACGTCACCGTGCTGACGCTCGGAATCGTCAAGGTATTCGGCCGCAGCAGCGCGCTGATCGGCCTGGCGCTGATGGTGGGTGTGCATTTCCACCTGATGCCGATCTACGAGATGCAGAGCGACCTGCTGCGCAAGGCCACCCGCCTGGGGATGTTCTTCTACGCCGGCGTGCTGCTGTATCTGTATCGGCACCTTGTTCGCTGGAACTGGAAAATCGCCGCGCTGCTGGTTGCTGCCAACCTGGTGAGTGCCCGCAGCTATCACTGGGAGCTGGTGCACGTGCTGACCCTGCCCTATCTGACGCTCTACCTCGCCCAACTGCGCATTCCGAGGCTGTCCGGCTTCGGCAAGGCCGGCGACTTCTCCTACGGCCTGTACATCTTCAGCTTCCCGGTCCAGCAGCTACTGATGCACTGGACCGACGGCCAGCTGCCACTGATTCCCTTCATGCTCCTTGGCTTCGCTGCCAGCCTGGCGCTCGCGGTGCTGTCCTGGCACCTCGTCGAATCGCCAGCGCTTCGGCTCAAGCGCTACCTGCCGCGTGCAGCCAGTGCGCAGTCGACTGCAGGGGCGGCCAGCCTCAACCGCTGAACGCGGCCGGTCAGGGAACGGCGAACGTCCGGACCTCGGCCGAAGCTGCGGCAACCGCCTCGGGCGGCACCTGACCCAGCCCGAGCTGACGGACCTTGCGTAGCTGACGCACCCGCTCCAGGTTGTCCCAGGCGGTGGCGTAGTGCGACGGCGACTGTTCCATGGCGCTGCGGAAGAACTGCTCGGCTTCATCCAGCTTGCCTTCCACCAGACAGATGTAGCCCACGTCGTTGCTCGCTTGGGCGCGCGAGCCGATCTGTTCGAAGGCCGACAGCGCCGCCTCGTAGCGCTGCGTGCGCGCCATCAGCAAGCCGTAGTTGCGCCATAGCGGCGCGTAGCCGCCGTCGCGGTCGAGCGCACGCCGAAAGACCCGCTCGGCTTCCTGCCAGTGCCCGGCCATGTAGTACGAGTAGCCCAAGCTGTTCTGCACCAACAGCGAACGCGGCTCGATCTGCAGCGCCAACCGGTAGTAGCGCTCAGCCAGTGGAAAGTCATTGTTGAGATCGGCCAGTACCCCCAGCGCGTTGTAAAGCCGCAATGGCGACTGCCGGTCGACCTTCAGCGCTGCCACCGCCGGCAGTGCGTTGTGCGGCGCGCCGGCGAGCCGCTGCTGGTCCAGCAGCACGGCTCTTTCGAGCAGCTCCCGCGCCCGTTCCTGCTCCCGCCGGGCCAGTTGCAGCATGCCCATCTCGGCCAGGGCATCGAGGTCGTCCGGCGCCTCGCGCAGTACCTCGTCAAAGGCCATTTCGGCCAGCTGGATATTGCCGCGCTCGCGGTGAATCCGCCCGACCCAGACCAGCGCTTCGAAGCGTTCCGGCTCCAGTTCCAGTGCACGCAGGTACTGGAACAGTGCCTGGTCCAGATCCCCCGCCCGATAAGCCATGTCGGCCAGCTGCAGCGCCTGCTCCAGCGAGCCGGCCTGTTGCCGTGCGCGGTACAGCACCGAATGGTTGCCCGAGTAGATCGAGCGCCCTTCGCCGGGCTCCGGGCCCATGGACTGGCAGCCGGCGAGTACGGCCGCGATGGCCAGCAGCAGTGCGATTCTGTTCATCTCACAGTCCCCCGAACGCTTTGAGTACGCCGATCATGGCGGGGCCGATGGCGACCAGGAAAAAGCTCGGCCACAGGCAGAAAATCAGCGGGAATACCAGCTTGGTACCGATCTTGGCCGCCTGCTCCTCGGCGGCCTGGGTACGCCGATCGCGAAATTCGTCGGCGTAGACGCGCAGGGTGTCGGCCACGCTGGTGCCGAAGCGAATGCTTTGCGCCAGCAGGCTCACCAGCCCGCGGATATCTTCCAGCCCGGTCCGTTCGGCCAGGTGGCCCAGCGCCACCGCGCTGGATATCCCGGCACGCAGCTCGACGTTGACTGTCGCCAGTTCCTCGGCCAGCTCGACCTGGCTCACCGCCATTTCCTCGGCGACACGCTCGATCGCCTGTGGCAACGCCAGCCCCGACTCCACGCAGACCACCATCAGATCGAGGGCATCGGGAAATGCCGCGCGCAGGCGCATCTGCCGCGCATTGCGACGCCGCTCGACGAACATCGCCGGGGCCAGCCAGCCCACCCCCAGCGCCAGAGCCACGGCCAGCAACCCGGGTGTCAGCGAGGCACTGGTCATTAGCGGCAGTGCCAGCAGGGTCGCGACCAGCAGCAACAGCGGCAGCAGCAGGCGGATCGCCCAGTACATCTGCACCGCGGCGGCCGAGCGGTAGCCGGCCTGCGAAAGCAGTGCGCGGGTGCCGCTGTGCTGCTCGCCTTCCCTGCCCACGAAACGCTGGCCGACCTGCTCCAGCAGCAGTTGCAGACCGCCCAGCGGCGGCTCGCCGACGCCATGCTCGGCGCCGTGCTGCCCGCCCCGCTTGATCAGCGCCAGGCGGCGGCGCATCGGATCGTGCAGGCCCATCACCAGCACCGTCGTGGTCGTCGCTGCCAGCACCACGCTCAGCGCCACCGCTGCCAGGAAGATCAGCCGCACCAGCTGCTCATCGGCGACCAGGCTACGCACCAGCCCATACAGATAATCCATGACCACTCCCCCACTCAGACCCGGATGCGGATGACCCGGCGAATCCAGAAAATGCCCAGCAGCATGGCGCCGAATGCCGCCACCCCGAGTTGCCGCCCGATCGGCTCGTTGATCAGCAGAGGCAGGTACTGCGGCGTGGTCAGCATGATCACCGCGGCCAGCACGAATGGCACACAGATCAGCACCCAGGCCGACATCCGTCCTTCGGCGGAGAGCGTCCGGACCTTGCGCTGGAAGCGGAAGCGCCCGCGGATCAGCCGGCTCAGCCGCTCCAGTACCTCGGTCAGATTGCCGCCGGTTTCGCGGTGGATGAGGATGCTGGTCACCAGCATCATCACCGTCATGCTCGGCACCCGTTCCAGCAGACCGAGCATGGCGCGGCGCACGTCGTTGCCGTAGTTGATGTCGGCAAAGGTCAGGCCGAATTCGCGCGCCACCGCGCCTCGCTGCTCCTCGGCCACCAGCCGCAGCGTCTCGCTGAACGGATGGCCGGCACGCAACGCGCGGCACATGGAGTCCAGCGCATCGGCCAGGCCTTCCTCGAACTCGGCAAAACGCCGGCTGCGATCACGCGCGATCTTCAGTACCGGCAGCCAGAACGCCAGCAGCCCCAGCGGCACCGCCAGCCACCACGGACGCAGCAGCAGCGCGCAGGCCACCGCCACCAGCACGCCCAGCAATGCGCCGAGCAGCACCACCCGATAGGCGCGGTAGCCATGGCCGCTCTGCTCGATCAGCTGCGCCAGACGTTCCATCAGCGGCAGCTGTTCCAGCGCCGCTTCCAGGGGCGACAGGCGCGTCAGGTACTTCTGCCGCAGCAGGGTCTGCATGTTCGGCAGATCGTTGGCCTGTTCGAGCAGGTGCAGCCGCGTGCGGATGCGCTTGCGCACCCGTCCCGCCTCACCGAACACCGGCACCGTCAGCCCCTGGCTGAGCAGGAACACGGCGACGAAGCTCATGCCCAGAAAGATCAGGATGAATTCGCCTGGCAGCTGGCTCATGGCTGCAAGCCCTCCATCCAGTCCGGGCGGAACAACTCCAGCGGCAGCTCGATGCCGCGCTTGGCCAGCACGTCGCGCAAGCCCGGCACCATGCCCGTCGCCCGGTAATCACCGAGCACCTCGCCGTGCTCGCCGATGCCGCGGCGCTCGAAGGTGAATATCTCGGTCATGGTGATGATTTCGCCTTCCATGCCGTTGATCTCCTGCACGCTGACCAGCCGTCGCTTGCCGTCTTCCTGCCGCTCGAGCTGGATCACCACGTCGATGGCCGAGGCGATCTGCTGGCGCAGCGCCTTGATCGGAAAGGTCGCGCCGCTCATCGCCACCATGTTCTCCACCCGCCCGAGGGCATCGCGCGGGCTGTTGGCGTGAATGGTGGTGAGCGAGCCATCGTGCCCGGTGTTCATCGCCGCCAGCATGTCCAGCGCCTCCGGGCCGCGCACCTCGCCGATGACGATGCGGTCCGGGCGCATGCGCAGGCTGTTGCGCACCAGCTCGCGCTGGTTCACTTCGCCGCGCCCCTCGATGTTGGCCGGGCGCGTTTCCAGACGCACCACGTGGGGCTGTTGCAGCTGCAGCTCGGCGGAATCCTCGATGGTGACGATGCGCTCGTTGTGCGGGATGAAGCTCGACAGCACATTGAGCATGGTGGTCTTGCCGGTGCCGGTGCCGCCGGACACCAGCACGTTCATCCGCCCACGCACGATGGCCTTGAGCACAAGGGCGATCGCTGGCGTCAGGGTGCCCATCTGGATCAGGCTCTCGGCGTTCAGCAGGTCCACCGCGAAGCGCCGGATCGACAGGCTCGGCCCGTCGATGGCCAGCGGCGGGATGATCGCATTTACCCGCGAGCCATCCTTCAGTCGCGCATCCACCAGCGGCGAGGATTCGTCGATGCGCCGGCCAAGGCTGGAAACGATGCGGTCGATGATGTTCAACAGGTGCTGGTCGTCCCGGAAGCGCACATCAGTGCGCTGCAGCTTGCCGTGGCGCTCGACGTAGACCGAGGCGTGGCCATTGACCAGGATGTCCGACACCGTGGCGTCGGCCAGCAGCGGTTCGAGCGGGCCGAGACCCAGCACCTCGTCGGTGATCTGCTTGATGATCAGTTGTCGCCCGGCCGCGCTGACCGGCGCGGCATGCTCGTCGAGCAGGCGCTGGCAGATCTCGCGGATCTGCCAGCCTGCGTCCGCCGGCTCCAGCGAGTCGAGCAGCGACAGGTCCATGACCTTGAGCAGCTGCTGATAGGTCCGCTCGCGCCAGTCGGCATCGACCGGGCTGAGCTGGCTGCGGGTTTCATACAGCCGCTCGACCGCCGGCATTTCCCAGGCCATGACACCTTCCGCCCGTTCGGGTGCAGAGCCGGTGTCCGGCTGGCGGGTCGCGGGTCGCTTGCCTGTCTGCAGGCGGTTGCGCAGTTCGCTGAGCATGGTCATCCCCTGAATAGTCGGCCGAAGGTGCGCTTGAGCAGGCCCGGCGCGGCGGCTTCGTTACCGAGCAGGTCCTGGGCGATCTGGCGGATGCCCTGGGTCAGCGCCGCCCGCGGCGCGTGCAGCCCCAGCGGCACGCCGGTGTTCTGGCTTTCGTTGATCACCGCATAGTCATTCGGCAGCCGCAGCGGCTCGCCGCAATGCAGCGCCTCGGCGATGTCCTTGAGGCTGACCGGCGCCGACTTGTCGTAGCGATTGACCACCAGCTGCAGACGCTCGCCGCCGATGCCCAGGTCCTCGCGCATGATGCGCACCAGGCGCACGGCGTCCTTCAGATGGCTGAGTGACTGCTGCAGCACAACGTAGACATGATCGGCCTGTTCCAGGGTGATGCCGGTGAGGTGGTCGATCTGCCGTGGCAGGTCCACCACCACCCAGTCGTAGCTCGTGCGCGCCAGCCGCAGCAGCGCCTCGAGCTGCTCCAGCTGCACATCCTGGGTCAGGCACAGCTCGCCGGCGCGGCCACCGAGCACGTCGAGGGTCGGGCTGAAATGGCTGCAGAAGCCGTGCAGCGCCACGCCATCCAGTTCATCGATGCGCTGCAGCACTTCCATGTGGCTGTGGTTCGGCTGCACGTCCAGGCAGTGGGCGACACTGCCGAACTGCAGATCCAGGTCCAGCAGCAGCGTGCGCCGGCCGTGGGCGCTGAGACTGTGGGCCAGGTTGCAGGCGAGCATGGTGGCGCCGGAGCCGCCCTTGGCGTTCATGATCGCGATCAGCTGCCCGCCAGGCGCCGGAACGTCGCGAGCTTCCAGTGCGACCCGACCGATCGCGGCCAGCAACTCCTGCTCCAGCAACGGTTCGGGAAGAAAGTCGCGCGCGCCGACCTGCATGGCCAGACGCATGCAGTCACGATCGTCCTGCGGGCCGCAGACCAGCAGCGGCGGTCGTTGCTGCGACGGGTGCTGCTGCAGAGCACCGAGTTCCTCGCGCCACAGGTGGCTGACGTGCAGCAACAGCATGTCAGGCATCTGCTCCAGCCCGTAGAGCGGGTCGGTGTGCCCGTTGCTCACCTGGCGCGTGCTCACCTGCAAGCCCGGCAGCTGTTCGCTGAGGGCCTTGAGCCGGGCCAGCACGCCGGCATCGCGGCCGCTGATGAGCAGCCGCAGGCCCTGTCGACCGACCGCGACACCGCTGGAAGTTTCGAGGGTGTTCAGCATGGCGTGATCTCCGGAACGGCATCGGGCTCGGCATGGCGACCGAGGCTCTCGCGCGGCAATGTCGAGCTGAATGGCGGCAGCGTGATCGCCCCGCTCAGGCCGGGAATGAGCGAGTCGAAGGTGAAGTTCTCCACCCGCAGCTGGACGAAGCGGATGGCGCTGAATCCGGCGCTGCCGGGCGTCGACGGATTGGCTATCGGCGAGCCGTTGCCGTCGAGGTAGACCAGGGACAGATCGGCGGTCTGCAGGTTGGCGATCAGGCCGCTGGCGGCGCTGTCGTCGGCCTCGTTGAAGATCGCCCGGCGCAGGATGCGTGGCTCGTGGATCTCGCATACCGCAGCCAGCCGGGCACCACGGCGCACCGTTTCGTTGAGCGCGTTGACGGTAAAGAACAGCCGGCCCAGTTCCAGCACGCCGAACAGCAGGATGAACAGCAGCAACCCGACGAGGGCGAACTCCACCACATACACCCCGCGCATCCGCCTGGCGTTCATCACAGCGCCCTCATCACGGAGGTGGCCACCAGCGGAAAGCTCAGCGAGACAGCCTCGCCGCCGAAACCCGGAATGCCGCCGCCGAACAATGGCTGGAACGGATAGCTGATGCTGACCTGCACGTGATCGCTGCCCACGGCACTGACTGCCACCTGCGACGGGCTCAGCCCGGTGACCAGCGGCGCGCTGCCGTCCTGCGCCACCGGCACGCCATACACCGCCAGTGAGCGCGCCTGTTGCTGCAGGCTCGCGCTCAGTTCCAGCTGCCCGAGGGTGCGATTCCAGGCCTGACCGGCGACGAAACGACTGGCATCGCGGCTGGCCTGCAGCAGGCTGTTGTACTGCCACAACAGCCGACCCAGTTCGCCAATGCCCAGAAGCAACAGCAACAACAAGGGCAAGGCGATGGCCAGCTCTACCATCGCCAGTCCCTGCTGGCGCGCCCTGTCCCGAACTCCCCGACTGTTCATGGCGCCTCCTACGAGTCGCTGCTCGGCGTACGGTTGTTGTCGATGTAGGTCTTGTAGAGCTGGATGATCTGCGGGCCGCCATCGTCCACCGGGTTGCTGTCCGGCACGTTGTCGCCTTCGCACTCGCTGACAAACTGGCCGAATATCTGCGCCTCGTTGCCGGCGCCGGTGGGTAGTGGCTGGACCAGGAAGAAGCAACCGAACCCCAGCACCGGCACGGAAACCTGGCCGCCGGAGCTGCCGCTGCAGTCGCCGAGCACGATCTTCAGGATGCGCCGCTCGAACACGCCGTCCGAGCGACAGCCGTTGGGGCAATCCGCCACGCGCTGGCGCCAGTCGTTGTAATCGAGCAAGGCGCTGCTGGCGGTGGAGAGGTTGCCGTCGCTGGCGTTCACCACCTCGCCCTGATACTCGACCTGCGCGGTACTGTTGTTGTAGGTCATGCGTGGCGCGCTGTAGTCGGTGATCAGGTCCGGCGGATACTGATCGCCGCTGTTCGACAACGCCCCGCTGTACTGCCCGAAGCGCGTATTGAAGCCCTGGGCCACCGGGCCGATGGTATTGCCCGGCTCGGTCTCGACCGTCTCGCCGACGCTGTTGCACTGTTCGACGCCACCGGCGAGGGCTTCACGCACGTCCGCACCGCCGCTGCTGTCGCCCAGCCGAATCAGCTGAAAGTTGCCCGGCCCGATGGCCGGCGCATTGCCGGCCGACCCCTTGAGCACTTCCAGATCGCCAAAGCGATAGCCCCAGAACAGGCCAGCGTCCGGCTGGTGCTGCGCCGGGTTGCCGCAAACCATCAGCGGCGCAATGTTGCAGGGACTGGTCGAACTCGGACCTGCGGTAGCCGCGGCGGCCACGGCCTTCTCGCTGCTGTTGCCGAAGACCTGCAGCAGCCCCCAGAAAAAGCCCGTCAGCGGCAGCTGGGTGACGCTGACGCGCACGTAGCGTGCGTCGGTCGGGCCGGGAAAGGAGAACGGTCCGTAGACGCTGGCGGCCAGATCGACCTGCACCAGGCTGGCCGGGTCCTCACCCAGCGCCGCCGCCAGCTCGTCGTTGCCGGCCGCCTGGGCGTTGAGCTGAAAGGTGGCACGCGCCGCGTCCTGAGCCAGGCTGCCGGCATTTCCCGAGCCCATCACCTGCTGCAGGGTCTTGGCGCCGCTCAGCGCAGCGGCATCCACCGCGTTCTGCAGGCGCGTCTTGTTGACCAGCATGTGGCTGCCGTCCAGCGCGAGCGCTGCCATCAACAGGATCGCCGCCAGTGCGACTACGATCAGCACCATCACCGAACCGCGTTGGGCTCGTGGCAGCGGGCGCATCGTGCGAGAGGCGTTCATGATGCGGCCCTTCAGTTTTCCACGTTGATCTGAATCGGCTGGGCGACCTGCTGCGCATCGCCGGTCACGCCGCGGTAACCGTCAAGGACCCGCTCGGTCAGCGGTCCGTCGCTGCCGACAGGCGACAGCGCCGTGCCTGGATTGGCGGCCGTGTGCTTGTCGGCGATCTGCTGATACAGCGTTGCGTTGACCGTGCTGCCGAGCGCACCGACCCGCCCTTCCTGATAGGGAATGCAGCCGGCCAGCAGGAGCAGGACACAGACGGGGAGCAGACTTTTCATGATCGCGACTCCTACTTGAGGTCGTGGCCGAAGCGGCCTTCGCTGATGCCCAGGCTCACCGGCACCGCACGGTCGACGCCGCGGCCCTTGGTCTTGCCTAGCAGGTAGAACTCGGCATCGCTGGGCTCGACGAAATGCTCGGTGGGCAGCCGCACGGTCTTGGCATCCACCGGCTGCGCAAGGTGCGGCGTGACCAGGATCACCAGTTCGGTTTCGCCGTGAATGAATTGCTGGCTACGGAACAACTGGCCCAGCACCGGCACGTCGCCCAGGCCGGGGAAGCGGCTGACGAAATCACGGGTGTTCTGGCTGATCAGACCGGCAATGGCGATGCCCGTTGCCCAGCTCGACGGTGGACTGCGCGCTGCGTTTGGTCAGCGACGGAATCATCTGGCTGACGCCATTGCCGAGAATGCTCTCCAGGCCGGTGTCCAGCACCAGCGAGTTGGCGTTGGAAAGCTCGCTGACCGAGACGTTGAGGTTGAGGTTGATCCGCCCGGAATCGAGCACCACCGGCAGGAACTTGACCCCGACCCCGAACTCCTTGAATTCGATGGTGATGCCATCGTCCTCGGTGATCGGCACCGGAAACTCGCCGCCGGAGATGAACTCCGCCTGCTGCCCGGTCAGGGTGGTCAGCGTCGGTTCGGCGAGCACCTTGGCCGAGCCGTTGTCCTTTGCAGCCTCGAGCACCACGTTGAAGAGGAAGTTGTCGGAGAGAAACTGGCCGAAGATGCCGGTGCCATCGCCGAACAGCGTGGTCGGGTTGACCAGTCCATCCTCATCGAAGCCCAGCCCGGCACCATTGTTGAAGCCGCCGCCGGACCAGCGCCCGGACGAGCCGAAGTCCAGGGCGTTGAAGCGCACGTTGAGGTTCTTGAACAGGTTGCGCTGCATCTCGGCAACCTTTACTTCGAGCATCACCTGCTGACTGCCGCCGACGCTGAGCAGGTTAATCAGTTGCAGCGGCTGCGGCACCGCCGGCGACGCCTGGGCCATGGCGCCCTGCTCCACGGCTTTACCAGACGCCGGCTCGCTGTAGCTCTGGGCCAGCCTTAGCGCGCTGTCCATCACCGCGGCACTGCTGACCTGCCCACGCAGCACCAGCGCCCCCTGGGCGCTGAACACTTCGATGGGCTCGTTCGGCAGTACCTGATGCAGTTTGCTTTTCAGGCCGCTGAGGTCGTGCACCACCTCCAGATCGAGGCTGTCGATCAGGCGGTTGCCGCTGTCCCACAGCAGCACATTGGTACTGCCCAGCGACCGTCCGAGCAGATAGAGCTGCGTCGGGCTGGTGATGAGAATGTCGGCGATCTCCGGATTGCCCACCGAGATGCGCTTCACCGCGGTGCGCGTGGTCAGCACCCGCGACTTGTAGATCGGCACCTGAACGTCGCTGGTATTCGCCGCCGGGGTCGCGACGACCGCCGGGGTCGCCTGGGCGGCCGCCAGGCAGGAACAGGCCGAAAGCGATCAGCCCGGCCAACATCCCCTGCCCCAGCCCGGCCAGACCGCTGACGAAAAACTGCCCAGCCAAGCCCAACGCCAGCCCCAGCAGGATCAGCAGGTTGGGAATGCGATGACGGCGCAGGTCGCTGATCGCCGCCAGTCCCAACAGCGCCAGCAGCAACAGCGTGCTGATCCAGCCTTGACTGCTCATCGCGATGCTCCGGCCTCAGGATGCCGGGGTCCCGCCGAGCGCAGTGATAAGCGCGTTGATCTTTACGAGCACCGCCGCGCCCAGATTGGTGAACGCCAGGGCAACGGCCGCGGTAATCAGCCCTCCGGCCACGGCGTACTCGACGATGGTCAGCCCGTCCTCATCCTTGGCAAACGCCAGCATCGCGGTCTTGATCGATTGAATGGTCATTTCGCTCACCTCACTCGAAAGTGGTTGCTCAAAGGCGGGCAACGCGGCGTGCGTTGCTTGAGGTGAACACTAGTCAGCGGAACGAAGCGGTCGTTAGGACTCAATTGCCGATCGCTAGCACTCAATTTCGCTGGCACTGCACTGCCTACGGATCGCCTCAAGACGGCTGCCGAGACGGATGCAATCAATAACGGCAAATAGCCATCACCGAGGGTGATTAGCAGAAATCGTTATTACCGATAATGGCCAATTGCCAATACTGTGGGTAAGGAAATGTAAAGAGCAGAGCTAGTGCAGATGTCTAACTCTCCGCCGCTACCGATCCTTCGCTGGATCGATCTGACCCACGACCGCAGCACCGCAACGCTGATGAGCCAGTTCACGGCGTTCAGCGACTCCCGCCTGCTGCAAGCGCATAGCCTTGCCGATAGCAAGCCGGGGCAGCGCATCGACATGATCTGCATGCACTTCGACCGCCCCGATGCCCCGGGTCTGAATCAGTTGCAGCAGGTCAAGCATGCCGCTCCATCGATCCCCATCAGCATGTTCACCGTCCAGCATTCCGAAGAACTGGCGGTGTGGGCGATGCGCTCACGCGTCTGGGAATACATCACCCTGCCGCTGTCAGCGGCCGAGCTGCGGCGTTTCCGTCAGGCGTTGCACGGGTTGCTCGAGCTGCGGCAGAACAGCGAGCGCGGCGCACGGCGGATGCTCAGCGAGCATTACCCCGACCTGCCGCCGAGCATCCGCCTGACCGCCGACCACCAGAAGCACCAGCTGCTGGCGCGGGCGACCCAGTACATCGACCTGCACTTTCGCGAGAACCTCGATCAGAAGGAGCTGGCGCGGCTTTGTGAGATGACGCCCTCGCGTTTCAGCCGTCTGTTCCGTGACGTGCATGGCGTCTGCTACCTGGAGTACACCCTGGGCAAGCGCCTGGAGTTCGCCAAGGATCGGCTGGAGAACTCGCAGATGCCCATCACCACCATCGGCTACGAAGCCGGCTTTCGCGACCCTTCCTACTTCGCCCGTGCGTTCAAGCAGTTCGTCGGCTGCACGCCAAGCGAATACCGCCTCGCCGGTGGCGCGAACGCTGCCACGCACGCTACTCAGGCACTACAGGACGCCGCCGCGACACCCGCCCGGCTGGAGCTGGACATCGGCGCCTGAGCGTTGGAGCGTCGACCGTGCCCGTCAGCTGTCGTCCTAGCCACCCACCATCGCGTCTGTCGCCCGCATGCCGCTCAATCTGGCTAAAAAATATCCACATCGGTATACTCGCGCGCCTTTTTCATGCGCGGTTTTCGAGGTTCAAAGTCGATGAGCAAAACGCCAACAGTCGGGTTCGTGAGCTTGGGGTGCCCCAAGGCAACGGTCGACTCTGAACGCATCCTCACCCAGCTGCGCATGGAGGGCTATCAGATCGTGCCGTCCTACGAGGATGCCGATGTGGTGGTGGTCAACACCTGCGGTTTCATCGACAGCGCCAAGGCCGAATCGCTGGACGCCATTGGCGAGGCGATCGCCGAGAACGGCAAGGTGATCGTCACCGGTTGCATGGGCGTCGACGAGAACAACATCCGCGGCGTACACCCCAGCGTGCTGGCCGTCACCGGGCCGCAGCAGTACGAGCAGGTGGTCAACGCCGTGCACGAAGTGGTGCCGCCGAACATCGAGCACGACCCCTTCGTCGATCTGGTGCCGCCGCAGGGCATCAAGCTCACCCCGCGCCACTACGCCTACCTGAAGATTTCCGAAGGCTGCAACCATACGTGCAGCTTCTGCATCATTCCGTCGATGCGCGGCAAGCTGGTCAGCCGGCCGGTGGGCGATGTGCTCAGCGAAGCCGAGCGCCTGGTGAAGGCCGGTGTGAAGGAGATCCTGGTGATCTCCCAGGACACCAGCGCCTATGGCGTCGACCTCAAGTACAAGCTGGATTTCTGGAACGGCCAGCCGGTCAAGACGCGCATGCTCGAGCTGTGCGAGGAGCTGGGCAAGATGGGTGTGTGGGTGCGCCTGCACTACGTTTATCCGTACCCGAATGTCGACGACGTGATCCCGCTGATGGCCGCCGGCAAGATCCTGCCGTACCTGGACATCCCCTTCCAGCACGCCAGCCCGAAGGTGCTCAAGGCCATGAAGCGCCCGGCCTTCGAAGACAAGACCCTCGCGCGCATCAAGAAGTGGCGCGAGCTCTGCCCCGAGCTGACCATCCGCTCGACCTTCATCGTCGGCTTCCCCGGCGAGACCGAAGAAGATTTCCAGTACCTGCTCGACTGGCTGACCGAAGCCCAGCTCGACCGCGTCGGCTGCTTCCAGTATTCGCCGGTTGACGGCGCACCGGCCGAGGTCATGGGCCTGGAACCGGTACCGGACGAGATCAAGCAGGATCGCTGGGACCGCTTCATGGCGCACCAGCAGGCCATCAGCGCCGCGCGCCTGCAGCTGAAGGTCGACAAGGAACTCGACGTGCTGATCGATGAAGTGGACGAGGACGGCGCCATCGGCCGCTCCTGGGCCGACGCCCCGGAGATCGACGGCATGGTCTACATCGACAGCGAGAAACCGCTGCAGCCGGGCGACAAGGTCCGCGTGCGCGTCACCCACGCCGACGAGTACGACCTCTGGGCCGAAGTGATCTGAGCTGATCCGCCATACGAAAACGCCCCGCTTCTGCGGGGCGTTTCATTTCTGCAAGACAAGTCCTCGGCAGCGTAGCGTGGAAAACGGCGAAGCCTTTTTCACTGCCGGGCTGCGGGCTCGTCAACGCTGCGGTGGTTGCCGTACCGGTGCGCCGTTGGCCACGTAGTAGCTCGCCGTGCTGCGCGGCAGCGGCTCGTGACCGCGAATCCGGTCGGCGATCTTCTCGGCCAGCATGATGGTGGTGGCGTTGAGGTTGCCGGTGATGATCTGCGGCATGATCGCGGCATCCACCACACGCAACCCGTCCACCCCATGCACGCGACCCTGCCCGTCCACCACGGCCATATCGTCCGTACCCATCTTGCAGGAGCAGGACGGGTGATAGGCCGTCTCCGCGTGCTCGCGGACAAAGGCGTCCAGCTGGGCATCGCTCTGCGCGTCCACGCCCGGGTTCAGCTCGCGACCACGGTAGGGATCGAGCGCAGGCTGCGCGATGATCTCGCGGGTGAGGCGAATGGCATCGCGGAACTCGCGCCAGTCCTGCTCGTGGGCCATGTAGTTGAACAGGATGCTCGGATCGACCCGTGGATCGGTGGAGCGAATCTCGATGCGCCCGCGACTGGGTGAACGCATCGAGCCGACGTGGGCCTGGAAGCTGTGGCCGTTGTGGGCATTGCTGCCGTTGTAGCTGACCGCCACCGGCAGGAAGTGGAACTGGATGTTCGGCCATTCGAACTCGTCGCTGCTGCGGATGAAGCCGCCGGCCTCGAACTGGTTGCTGGCACCGATGCCGCTGCCGAGGAACAGCCATTCAGCGCCGATGGCCGGCTGGTTCCACCACTTGAGCGCCGGGTACAGCGACACCGGCTTCAGGCACTCGAACTGCAGGTACATCTCCAGGTGATCCTGCAGGTTCTGGCCGACGCCGGGCAGCTCCTGCACCAGCGTGACGCCGAGCTTCTTCAGCAACGCGCCAGGGCCAACTCCCGAGCGCTGCAGGATTTGCGGCGAGGCGATGGCGCCGCCGCACAGCAGCACTTCACGGCGCGCACGCGCCACCTGTGGCTGCTCGCGGCCGCGCAGGTAACGAACGCCGACGGCACGCTTGCCCTCGAACAGCACACGGTCGGTGACGGAATGGGTGCGAATGGTCAGGTTCGGCCGTTCCTTGGCCTGATCCAGATAACCGCGAGCGGTACTGGCGCGCCGGCCCTGGGGCGTCACGGTGCGATCCATCGGGCCGAAGCCTTCCTGCTGGAAGCCATTGAGATCGTCGGTACGGGGATAACCGGCCTGCACGCCCGCTTCCACCATGGCGTGGAACAGCTCGTTGTTGTCTGCCTTGGGTGTGGTCACGCTGACCGGGCCGTCGCCGCCGTGGTAGTCGTTGGGGCCGATGTCACGCGACTCGGCCTTGCGGAAGTACGGCAGGCAGTCGAGGTAGGTCCAGTCCTCCAGCCCCGGAGTCTTGGCCCAGTTGTCGTAGTCCAGGGCGTTGCCGCGGATGTAGCACATGCCGTTGATCAGCGAAGAACCACCCAGGCCCTTGCCGCGGCCGCAGTCCATGCGGCGGTTGTTCATGTGCGGCTCGGGGTCGGTCTTGTAGGCCCAGTTGTAGCGGGTGCCCTGCAGTGGATACGCCAGTGCTGCGGGCATCTGGGTGCGGAAGTCCAGCCGATAGTCCGGGCCGCCGGCTTCCAGCAGCAGCACGCTGACGTCGGCGTCCTCGGTCAGGCGCGCGGCGAGCACGTTACCCGCCGAGCCGGCGCCGATGATGATGTAGTCATATTCCATGGTTCAAACCTCCCTCAGAACACCGAGGCGAACTCGCCCAGCTCTACCTGTACCGATTTGACCCGGGTGTAGTGCGCCAGCGAGGCGATGCCGTTTTCGCGGCCGATGCCAGACTGCTTGTAGCCACCGACTGGCATCTGCGCCGGCGATTCACCCCAGGTATTGATCCAGCAGATGCCAGCCTCAAGGCGATGGATGATGCGGTGCGCCCGCGCCAGATCGGTAGTGACGACGCCGGCGGCAAGGCCGTACTCGGTGTCGTTGGCGCGGCGGATGACTTCGTCCTCGTCCTGGTATTCGAGCAGGCTCAGCACAGGGCCGAAGATCTCCTCGCGCACGATGGTCATGTCGTCGCTGCAGTCGGTGAAGATCGTGGGCGCGACGAAGGCGCCCCTGGCGTGCTCGCCGTCGGTCACCCGCTCGCCACCACAGAGCACCCGCGCACCGGCGGCCTTGCCCTTGGCGAAGTAGTCGAGCACGTTGTTCATGTGCGCGAAGCTGACCAGCGGACCGAAGTTGGTTTCCTCCTGCTGCGGATCACCAAGGCGAATGCGCTGCACGCGCTCCAGCAGCTTGGCCTCGAACGCCGCTTTCAGACCGGCCGGAACGAACACCCGCGTGCCGTTGGTGCACACCTGGCCGGAGCTGAAGAAATTGGCCATCACCGCGATGTCGGCCGCGCGGTCCAGATCGGCATCTTCGCAAATGATCAGCGGCGACTTGCCGCCCAGCTCCATGGTCACGTCCTTCAGCGACGACGCCGCCGCACTGGCCATGACCTTCTTGCCGGTGGCCACGCCGCCGGTGAACGACACCTTGGCGATGCGCGGGTGCTCGGTGATCAGCGCCCCGACACCGGCGCCACTGCCGGTCAGTACGTTAAACACGCCATCGGGCAGCCCAGCTTCGCTGAAGATCTCCGCCAGTTTCAGCGCGCTCAGCGAGGTGACTTCGCTGGGTTTGAAGATCATCGCATTGCCGGCAGCCAGCGCCGGTGCGGCTTTCCACAGGGCGATCTGGATCGGGTAGTTCCAGGCGCCGATGCCGGCCACCACGCCCAGCGGTTCGCGCCGGGTATAGACGAAACTGCTGTCACGCAGCGGAATCTGTTCGCCCTCGATGGCCGGAGCCAGGCCGGCGTAGTACTCCAGCACGTCGGCGCCGGTGACGATGTCGACGCTGCGGGTTTCGCTCAGCGGCTTGCCGGTGTCCAGGGTTTCCAGCAGCGCCAGCTCGTCGTTGCGCTCGCGCAGCAGATCGACCGCGCGACGCATGATTCGCGCCCGTTCGATGCCGGTCAGCGCCGCCCAGATGCGCTGCCCCTGCTCGGCGCTTTCAACCGCGCGCTCCAGATCGGCCGCACCGGCCTCCGCCACTTCGGCCAGGACTTCGCCGTTGGCCGGGTTGATGCTCTCGAAGGTCTGGTTGCTGCTGGCGTCGACGTAGCCGCCATGGATATAGAGTTGCTGCCGTGGGAAACGGGCCATGTTCTACCTCGTTCGTACTGTTCGTGGCGGCAGCGGATCGACGCTGCCGCAACATGATTGGAACGCCCTGGGGATCGCCCGAGGCGTGCAGGGTCAGGGTGTCGGCGCCGCGCCCGGATTGGGCATGCCGCTTTCACCACCGCCGTTCTCGCGTTGCAGATGCAGGAAGTGCATGTGGTGCTCGTAGTGGTCGAGGATGTCCTCGATCAGCTGGCGCCGCGAGTAGCCCATCAGGTCGTAGCCTAGGCTGCCCTGGCGCAGATGCACCTCGAGCCGGTAGTAGTCGGCGTTGCTGCTCTGCGTGCGCAGGGCGAAGGACGGCATGGTGCCGCGCACCGGCCAGATCTGGTAGGTGAAGTCCTGCTCGCTGCCCAGATTGACGTGCAGCGCCAGGTGCTCGTTGCCCGGTTCGCCTTCGACGATCTCCACCGGCACGCCCTTCTCGCCGAGCGCCTTCTGAATCTCCTCCATCGCCGGCTTGCAGACGTCCTTCAGGTAACGACGGATCTGCGAACGGCTGGGGAAGCTCATCGCCCGCGACAGGCGCTGACTCCAGTTCATCTGCGTGTGCTCCAGCGTAGCGCGCCCGGACAGATAGCCGGACAGGCTCTTCTGGTAGCTGTCGGCCATGACGCCTTCGACGTGTAATGCCTTGAACAGCCCGTACATCATGAACAGCAGGACGATGGAGAACGGCAGCCCCATGATCACCACGGTGCCCTGCAGCGCGGTCAGGCCGCCCGCGATCAGCAGTGCCAGGGTGAGAATGCCGATGATCGCCGCCCAGAGGATGCGCATCCACACCGGTGCATCGCTGTTCACATCCTTGAGGATGGAGGTGAAGTTCGACAGCACCAGCGAGCCGGAGTCGCCGGAGGTGACGAAGAACACGATGGCGAGGATGGTCACCACGATGGTAGTGAGACCGGCCCAGGGCAGGCTCTGCAGGAACAGATAGATCGACGAGCCAGGGTTGCTCACCGCCTGCTGACCGAATTCGAGGGCGCCGCCCATGACCATCTCGATGGCACTGTTACCCATGATCGACATCCAGGCCATCATGAAGGCCAGCGGCAGCAGCAACGTGCCGATGACGAACTCGCGGATGGTGCGACCGCGGGAAATACGCGCCAGAAACAGGCCCACGAACGGCCCCCAGGCGATCCACCAGGCCCAGAAGAACACTGTCCAGGCGTTCAGCCAGTCGGTCGGTCGGCGGTAGGCGTAGGTGTCCAGCGACAGGCTTATGAAGTTGGAGAAGTAGTCACCGACGTTCATCACCAGCGCGTTGAGCAGGAACACCGTATCGCCGACCACCAGCACGAACAGCAGCAGCAGGACCGCCAGCAGCATGTTGAATTCGGAAAGCCGGCGAATCCCGCGCTCGACCCCGGTCGCCGCCGAGATTGCCGAGAACACCACGATCAGCACCACCAGCACCGCCTGGGTGAGCGTGCCTTCCGGTATGCCGAAGATGTAGTTGAGGCCGAAGTTGAGCTGGATGATGCCGATGCCGAGACTGGTAGCGATGCCGAACACCGTGCCCAGCACCGCGGCGGTATCGACGGTATGTCCGATGGGGCCGTAGATGCGCTTGCCGAAGATCGGATACAGCGATGAGCGGATCGACAGCGGCAAGCCCTGGCGAAAGCTGAAATACGCCAGCGACATGCCGACCAGGGTATAGACACCCCAACCGGAAAGGCCCCAGTGCAGGAAGGTCAGCTCCATGGCGTGGCGCGCGGCCTGGGTGGTTCCGCCCTCGCCTACCGGCGGTTCGAGGAACTGGGTGATGGGTTCGGCGATGCAGAAGAACAGCAGGTCGATGCCGATCCCGGCGGAAAACAGCATCGCCGCCCAGGTGACCACGTTGAATTCGGGTTTGGAATGATCCGGCCCGAGGCGGATCTTGCCGTAGCGGCTGGTAGCCACGATCACCACGAAGAGCAGGTAGACCAGCACGGCGAGAAAGTAGAACCAGCCGAAGGTGTCGGATATCCAGCCAAGTACCGTGTTGATGACCGCTTGGGAGCGATCAGTGAAGAACATCGTCCATATGGCAAACGCCACGATAGCGATTGCAGAACCGTAGAAAACTACGGGATTGATCCGGTCAGCCGGCGCTTCGGAATCATTGGGCGAGAGCTCAGCCTCGTTCATCAGTTCTATCTCCTGAACTTGTTCTGGCTTTTACGACATCGCGGTGCGACGTATTGCGGCAGGTGGCGGGCAAATCTTTCGAAATTGCTGCGCACCAAGGGCGGGATGGGCATGCATAGCGGCCGTACTGATGACAGCCATGCCCGTCGGCAAGCTGCTGCCGACAAAAATGAAAGTTGAATCATGCTCCCATAATGGCGAAGTCGGCGTGCATCCTACACGATAAGTGTCAATTTCGCGAATCACGGCGAAATCGGCACCATCCCAAGCGCCTTGATCCGCGCCTTCGGTCATGCGAATCGCCTCGCCACGAGCGGCGCAGCGCTCCGCCCCCGCTCGGCGTTTTCAGCGATTGTGCGCTGACTTATGATCGGCCCCGCGTAGCAGCATCCTTCTTCCCATTCCACCTGCAGAGATGAGTTCATGTCGTCCGATCCTCGCTTCACCGCCATGCCCGACGCCAACGGATATTTCGGCCCCTATGGCGGCCAGCTGGTCCCACCGCACCTCAAGCAGGCGATGGACGACATCAACCTCGCCTACGAGGAAATTCGCCAGCGTGATGACTTCCAGCAGGAACTGGCCGCACTGTTCGCCGACTACGTGGGTCGGCCAAGCCCGATCTTCCATGCGCGGCGGCTGTCCGAGCAGCTCGGCGGTGCGCAGATCTATCTGAAGCGCGAAGACCTGAACCACACCGGCGCGCACAAGATCAATCACTGCCTAGGCGAGGCGCTGCTGGCCAAATTCATGGGCAAGAAGAAGGTGATCGCGGAGACTGGCGCCGGCCAGCACGGGGTTGCCCTGGCTACCGCCTGCGCGCTGGTCGGCATTCCCTGCGAGATCCACATGGGCCAGGTGGACATCGAGAAGGAACACCCGAACGTCACCAAGATGAAGATCCTCGGCTGCAAGCTGGTAGCGGTCACCCGCGGCGCCGCGACGCTCAAGGAAGCGGTGGATAGCGCCTTCGAGGAATACCTGAAGGACCCGCACAACTACATCTACGCCATCGGCTCGGTGGTCGGCCCGCACCCGTTCCCGAAGATGGTCCGCGACTTCCAGTCGATCATCGGCACCGAAGCCCGCGAGCAGTTCCTCGCCAAACATGGCCGCCTGCCCGATCACGTGGTTGCCTGCGTCGGGGGTGGTTCGAATGCCATGGGCATGTTCACCGCCTTTCTCGAAGATGCCGCGGTCGAGCTGGTCGGTATCGAGCCAGCGGGTGAAAGCCTGGACAAGCCCGGCCGCCACTCGGCCACGCTGTCCAAAGGCAAGCCAGGCGAACTGCATGGCATGGCCTGCTATGTGCTGGAGGATGCCGATGGCAACCCGTCTGCGGTGCACTCGATTGCGTCCGGCCTGGACTACCCTGGCGTCGGCCCGCAGCACAGCTACCTGAAGGATCTAGGTCGGGTGAACTACCAGACCGCGACCGACCAGGAATGCCTCGACGCCTTTATGACCCTTTCCCGCGTCGAAGGCATCATCCCGGCCCTGGAAAGCGCCCACGCAGTGGCCTGGGCCATCCGCAGCGCACCGACGCTGAGCAAGGAAAGCCATATACTCGTCAACCTCTCCGGCCGCGGCGACAAGGATGCCGATTACGTCGCCAACCTGCTCGGTCTGTAGCGCCCGCGTGGCTGGCCGACGCTGCATATGCGCGTCGGCCGGCCGTAAGCGCAACCGGCGGCCGTAGCGGGTAAGATGCGCAGCCGCCCGACTGCTTCCCAGGCCCGCCTTCATGGATCACAGCGTCTCGCCTATCGGCTACGTCCGCTCCTGCTTCAAGGAGAAGTTCGCAATCCCCCGCCAGCCCAGCCTGGCACCAGCCGCACGCGGTGTGTTGGAACTGCTGCCGCCGTTCGACAGCGGGGAGGCGGTGGCCGGGCTCGAGCAGGTCAGCCACGTGTGGCTGCTGTTTCTTTTCCATCAGGCGCTGGAAAGCAAGCCCCGCCTCAAGGTCCGCCCGCCTCGCCTCGGCGGCAATCGCATGGTCGGCGTGTTCGCTACCCGCGCGACCCACAGGCCCAACGGTATCGGCCAATCGGTTGTCAGGCTGGATCGCGTCGAATCGGATCGGCTGTTCATTTCCGGCATCGACCTGCTGGACGGCACCCCGGTGCTGGACATCAAACCCTACGTGCCCTACGCCGACGCGCTGCCTGATGCACGCAACGAGATGGCCGCCGACGCGCCAGGGTTGATCGAGGTGCAATGGTCGGACGCCGGATTGGTGCAAGCTCGCCGCGAAGCGCAGCGCCTCGACGAGCCATTGGTAGAACTTATCGAACAGTGCCTGGCGCAGGACCCGCGCCCGGCCTATCAGAAACCCGAACCGGAACGGCGATACGGCGCGCAGTTCTGGGATGTGGACGTGCGCTGGCATTACCCGACGCCAGGCGTGATCCGCGTTCTGGAAGTCGCGCCAGCAGCGCCGCAACCGGCGTAGGGCCGGCGCGGCGTCCCTCCTCACTTGCCGGCGGGCGTCAGCAACAGACGCCGGTTGCCGTAGACCTTGTCGAGATTCTCCGTCTTGAACGGGAAACTCATGTAGTTCGCCTTCATCCACGCGTCGATACCATCGGCGTAGTGCGGGCTGGCCGGATCGCCCGACTGGCCTGAACTGTTGAGGCCGATCATCGGCTCGTCGCGGCCAAAGTCGACGATGATGCGCATCGCCGGGATCAGCCAGGTATCGAAGTCCGTTCCCAGGTGATAGGCCGAGGCATTCAGCGTGCTGTGGTCGCCGCCCATGGCAAAGGGGCCGCGATCCAGGTAGCTGCCGATAGCGTTGATCTTGCTCCGCTGGCTGGCCGGCATATGCGGCGCCAACTGCGTCGCGCCGGAGGTCCAACTGGCAGTGTGCAGCTTGCCCCATTGCCAGGCGCTGCGCTCGTTGCCCAGGCGGCCTTCCAGCAGACTCACCGCACCAGCAAGACTGCGTGCCAGAATCGCCGGCTTGTCTTCGGTTTGCGCAGTCCGCTGGTCGTTCCAGAACGGGCTGTCTTCACGTCCGAGCAAATGGTCCGCCTGCGCCGAGTAGGACGTGTTAGCCGTCTGCACCAGCGCTCGCCACGCCTGCGTATCTTCCGGCCCAAGCTCGTCGAGGAACGTCTGCCGTGCGCTTTCGTGCAGGAAAGCGCCATACAGCGCAGCATCGGCCGAATCCGCAGCGAGCTTGCCGTCGAACGCCATCAGTCGATCCAGCGCTTCTCGCGCCTTGCTGCGTTCGGCGGCCGGCAGTGCATCGATCGCCTTGCGCAACGGCTCGGCCATGCCCGGCGCCTCGAACATTGCCCTGAGCTTGACGGCGAACGGCGTGACCTGGTCGTACTGCATCGCGATGGTACTGCGGGTGTCATGCTTGCCCCGCCCCGCCAGTTCCGCCAGGCGCTCATAGCGCTCGGGGCCATACCAGGAGCTGGAAAGCTGCATCCCGTAACCGCGCGGTACACTGCGATGGTTGGCGGTGCCGAGCCAGCCCTGGATAGGATCCTGGTCGTAGGGATGCAGCATCGGATCAGCGAAGCCGTCCCAGTCATAACGATTGTCCCAACCCGGCGACGGCACCAGCCCCAATCCCTCGCGACGATTTGGGAAGCGTCCGGTGACCTGCCAGCCGATTCCCTGCTGGTCAGCAAACACCAGATTCAGCGCCGTCGCACGAATTTCGCGGGTCGCCTCGAAGGCCTGATCCACCGATTGCGCGCGGGACAGATCGAAGAAGGCATCCAGGGTGCGATCGGCCTCCAGCTGCGTGGTTTTCAGCGCAAGGCCGTAACCACTGCGGAGCTGTAGCGGTTGCAAGGGGTGCTTGTGCTCGCCGAGCGCCGTGTTCAGCAGAGGCCCATTACGGGTTTCGTAGATGGTCTCGCGAATCGGCCGCTCGCCTTTGACGAAGTAGGTTTCGTGCCGCTCGCGGGCCTGCAGCCACTTGCCATCGGCCAGGTACATCAGCCGCGAGCCTTCGCGGCGCACCTGCTCGAGATAGAGGTCCTGATTGTCGCCCATCACCATGGTCATGCCCCAGCCGAGCTTGCCGTTGAAACCGGCGACCACTGCGGGCACCCCGGCGATGGTGACACCCGCGGCCTGGAACTTCGGTGCGCGGACCTGCATGAAATTCCAGTACGAAGGCATCGACAGCGGCAGGTGCGTGTCGTTGGCCAGAATCGGTTTGCCGCTACGGGTGTTGCTGCCGGCAATGGCCCAGTTGTTCGACGCAGCCATCCCAGTCGGGGTCAACGATGCCAAGTTTTGCGCCGCCTGCTCGATCGCCGCCAGCCCTGGTACCGATCCACCCAGCGCGAGTCCCTTGAGCTTGTCGGCTTCGGCGAACGGCAATGCTTCGTCCGGATAGATCGGCAGCAACCAGGCGAGCTTATCGCTACCCACCTTCTGCGCCAGCAGCAGCGCCGCCACTTCTTCCTGCAGATTCTGCGAAAGCCCGAAGTTGAGCAAACAGAACACCAGCACCGAGTCCTCGGGCTTCCAGTACTCAGGCTTGTAGCCGGACTCGGCAAGGTCCATCGGCAGCTTGTCCTGATGGCGATACAGGTAGGCGTTCACGCCGCGGGCGTAGACCTCGAAGAACTTCTTCATCCGCGGCGAGGACTCGCGATAGAGCAGCTCGGCGCTCTGGCGCAGATTCACCGCGCGCATGAAGCGGTCGCTCTCCAACACGCCGGGGCCAACCATCTCCGCCAATCTCCCTTGAGCCATCAGCCGTAGGCTGACCATCTGGCTCAGACGATCGGTGGCGTGGACGTAACCCATGGCGAACAGCGCATCGTGGAACGACGAGGTTTCGATCAGCGGCATGCCCAGCGAATTGCGCCGGATACTCGCGCTGCCTGCCAGGCCGGTCAGCGGCTGAATGCCCTGCGGTGGCGGCAGGCTGGCGCTGTAGCGATTATCGAGATAGGCCTGACAACCGCCCAGGCCGGCCAGGCCGAGCGCGGCCCCCAGCGTCAGGCGAACCAGGGCGAACGGCAGACGCAGAGACATCAAAGACTCCTGAGCGAGCTTGGCAAGGGATGGTACTGACAGATTAGAGGGCGCGCGGCGAAGAAGATCGGTCGATCAGGCCGCGTCGCGGGATTTTGGCAGAGCTTCGTCGAGCAGCCAACGGGCCGAACGCCGAGCCTCGGCCTTGTGCTGCAGCTCGAGGGCACTGAACTGCGCTTCATGTCGGCGCCGCTCCTGCTTGTCCAGCGCCTTCCAGGCCGCATGGGTCGGCACTTGCTCGGTGGCTTCGAACAGCTGCTGGAAGACCTGACAACGAGGATGCTGCCCCAGCGCCACATCATAGTTGTCGAGCAGCACCTTGATGCGGATTGCCCCTTCGATGAGCGGGACTTGCTCCTCCAGCAGGCAGCTGGCAAGGATTCGCAGATCCTCCGCCAGCGCGGTCTGCTGCTGCGTCCGCGCCTCTGCCTGCAACCGCTCGTTGCGCCAGACACGCCGCCAGAGATACAGCGCATAGCCACCCAGCGCAGCAATCAGCAGCGCGGCGATGACGAACAGACCGATGGCGAGGGTCATGACAGGCTCAGGCGCCGTGGCATTTCTTGTACTTCTGCTGGCTGCCACAAGGGCACGGATCGTTGCGACCAACGTCCTTCAGCGGATTGCGTACAGGTTCGTGGCTGTGATTGCAATGCGGGCCATGAACGTGATGATGGTCATGGTCGTGATCGTGGTTGCAGTCGGGACCGTGTACGTGGGGTTCTTGACTCATCTGAGTACTACTCCGGAATAAAGTTGCCCGGGATTATCTCGCCATTGTTGGAAATGTGCACGCGCCGGCCCATCATCAGCCCTGTCTTGAGCTCACCGGCCAAGCGGTAGGCGATCGGCCGGTCGGGCTTCTCCAGCAAACGCACGATGTACTTCATATGGCGCCAGAGATTGGTGTGAACCGGCACCTCGTAGTACTCGAAACTGTTGGCAGGTACTGTCAGCCAGCCACTGGACTCGCCGCTGGCCAGTTCCACGTCGTTGAGATGGACTTTGTAGATCAGCCCGCGCACCGGCAGGCTGTGATCGTTGGGGTTGTCGATACGAAAGCGCAGCATGAATTGCTGTTCCAGCAGCCGCGCCTTGATGATATCGACCTTGGTGAGCTCGACCGTAGGGTCCTTGAAATCGCCCGAAAACCAGGTCGAGCATCCGGCCATGCCGCCAAGCAGGCAGAGCAACACGACGGTTCTAAGAATTCTTATTGTGTGTGCCTGGCAAAACATTCCGGTACTCCAAAGGACGGCCAAGTGTAGCAAGCAGCATGCTTGCCGCAACGGGGGCCACCGCAAAAATACCAGTCTCAGGCCGCAATATGACAACGACGTTTCAGACAAAGCGCTCCCGCATTGCAGTGCGCCGCGGATCACTCACGTCGCCAGCACGTTTGCGAGGACCTGTCGCGCCTTGCCTATGCCGGCAGCCAGTGCCGCCTCGATCTCGGTCATGGTGATCACCCCGCTCGCCTTGCCGGCCGCCGGATTGACCACCAGCGCCAGGCAGGCATAAGGCAGATCGAGTTCGCGCGCCAGCGCAGCCTCGGGCATTCCGGTCATACCGACGATGTCGCAGCCGTCGCGTTCCATACGGGTGATCTCCGCTACGGTTTCCAGCCGCGGACCCTGCGTGCAGCCATACACACCGTGGCTGCTGAACGCATAGCCCTCGGCTGCGAGTGCGCCGATCAGGCGCTCGCGCAGCGCTTCGTCATAGGGATAGCTGAAATCGATGTGGGTCACGTGATCTATATCGCCTTCGAAGAAGGTGTGTTCGCGACCGTAGGTGTAATCGACAATCTGATGGGGTACGCAAAAATGTCCGGAGCCCATGGCCGAATGGATGCCACCGACCGCATTGATTGCAAGAATCGCCTCCGCCCCGGCCTGCCTCAGCGCCCATAAGTTGGCTCGGTAATTCACCTGATGTGGCGGAATGCGGTGCGGATGGCCATGCCGTGCAAGGAACAGCACCTCTCGGCCGCTGTATTCGCCACGCAGGATTTCACCGGACGGGCGCCCGTAGGGCGTATCGATGAGCTGCGCGCGCTGCATCTTGAAGCCGCTCAACTGAGTCAGGCCGGTGCCGCCGATGATGGCATGGACAGTCATGGGTATTCCTTGGAAGAAAAAGGGTCAGTCAATCAGGTCGGCGGCCTTGAGCGCGCCAATGGCGTCAAGCCAACGCGGATTCTGCTTGTACTCAGCAGCGTACTCCTGACGAGCGCGCATACGCGAAAGCGCAGGCGGCGCCGTGACGCTGAGGCGCTGCAGCGCAGCCAACGCCAGTTCAGCCGCCGCCCGATCATTGCACACCAGCCCCATGTCACAGCCGGCAACCAGTGCTGCCTGGATGCGATCGGCCGCATCGCCGGCGACGTGCGCGCCCGCCATCGACAGATCGTCACTGAAGATCACGCCCTTGAAGCCGAGCTCGTTACGCAGGATGTCCTGCAGCCAGCGCCGCGAAAAACCTGCGGGCTGGTCATCGACCTGAGGATAGATCACGTGCGCCGGCATGATCGCATCGAGCGTGCCGCTCAGCGCCTGGAAGGGAATCAGATCACAGCGGCGCAACTCGTCAAGACTTCGTTCGTCGACCGGGATCGCGACATGGGAGTCCGCCTCGGCCCAGCCATGACCGGGAAAGTGCTTGCCGGTTGCGGCCATACCCGCCGCGTGCATGCCACGGATGAACGCGTCGATCAGCACTACGGCGGCCTGCGGATCGCCTTCGAATGCACGCGTTCCCACCACGGCACTGCGCTGGTGGTCAAGATCGAGAACCGGTGCGAAGCTGAAATCCAGGCCCGCAGCGAGTACCTCGGTCGCCATCACCCAGCCGCAGGCTTCCGCCAGCCGCGGCGCGTCGGAGCAGCGCGCAAGTTCGCGCATCGGCGGAAGCCGTACGAAACCCTTGCGCAGCCGCTGAACGCGGCCACCCTCCTGGTCCACCGCCAACAGCAGGTCTGGCCGCACGGCTCGAATCGATCGACACAGCTCGTCGACCTGGCGCGAGTGCTCGATGTTTCGGGCAAACAGAATAAGCCCGCCGACCTCGGGCTGGCGAAGCAGCTGGCGATCTTCGGCAGTCAACCAGGTACCAGCAATGTCCAGCATCAGTGAACCGTGCATATGCAGAAGGAATCCTTATTCGAGTTCAGCGGCAGCCCAATCGGGACAGGGCGCCTCGTCGATGCGCACCGCACAGTGAGGCGGCACCAATGGGAAGAGTTGCAGCAGGTCGGCATTGCGCATGCGAATGCAACCGTGGGAAAGAGGCACGCTCATCGGCTCACAATCGGGGGTGCCGTGAATGTAGATGTAACGGCGGAAGGTATCGACCTGCCCCTGGCGATTGACTCCAGGCTCGCACCCGCTGAGCCAGAGAATCCGGGTCAGGATCCAGTCACGACCGGGAGAAATTCCGTGAAGCTCAGGGGACCATACCTCCCCTGTCCAGCGCCGCCCACGCAACACCGCACCTTGAGGCAAACCGTCACCGAGCCGCGCGCGCACCTGATGCAAACCGCGTGGCGTGCAACCGGAACCGTTCAGCTCGCCCACACCATTGCGTGCAGTAGAGACAGGAAAACGCAGACGCAGCTGCCCCTCGGCGAAGCCATAGAGCTGCTGATCGGCGATGGAAATATGCAGAAGATCGAGAAATGCCATGGGCGGCTAGCTTAGCCGATCACCCGGCAGGCTTGTAGCTCAAGCCTTCGCCGGGATAGCCGCCGCGTTGCGCCGCGCGATCGGTTGCGCCGCCGCCAGCGTGTTGTCATCAATGCCACTGTCGGCGCGCATGCCGGCCGCGAGAAACGGCACCATCATACGCATGACCTGCTCTATCGAGGTTCTGACGCCAAAATCGTTCTCGGAAATAGCGCGCAGTGCCTTGATACCCGACATGCTGAATGCCGCCGCACCAAGCATGAAGTGCACACGCCAGAACAGTTCGATGGGCGGAATGGCCGGCGCCGCGTCATGCACCTTGAGCATGTAGCGACGGAACACCTTGCCATACATGTCTTCCAGATAGCGGCGCAGGTGGCCCTGGCTCTGACTGAAAGACAAGCCCAGCAGGCGCATGAAGATGGACAGATCATCGCCGCTGCGCGGTTTGACCGCCAAGGCCTGCTCGACGAGGATTTCCAGCAGTTCCTCGAGCGTGTCCTTCTTGTCGGTCAATGCCTCGCGTCGATCCAGTTCACGCTCGAGACTGGCACAGAATGGCCCGAGAAAACGCGAGAACACCGCCTGGATCAGCGCCTTCTTCGAACCGAAATGATAGTTCACTGCCGCGAGGTTGACCCCAGCCTTGCTGGTGATCAGGCGAAGCGAGGTTTCGGCGAAGCCTTTTTCCGCGAACAGCTGTTCCGCTGCATCAAGAATGCGCTCAACTGTTTCCGACTGCGCCATGCCCCCTCCGAAAGACAAACAACTGTTTGAAACTTACGTTTCACCGACCGGCAAGTCAACCACGAAACGCCTTGTGGCACTAGCGTCATTGTCGCAGACAGACCACGGAGCACGCCGGATGTGCTTTCAAAACCATCATAATCATTCGTTGCCAAGGCCGGATCACTGTATATAATCCCAGTCACTGTATAAAAGAACAGAGACCGACATGATCAAGCTGACGCCTCGCCAGACGGAAATCCTCGCGTTCATCAAGCGCTGCCTGGAAGACAATGGGTATCCACCCACTCGCGCAGAGATCGCTCAGGAACTCGGCTTCAAGTCACCCAACGCTGCCGAAGAACATCTCAAGGCACTTGCCCGCAAGGGCGCTATCGAGATGACGCCCGGGGCGTCTCGCGGGATACGTATTCCGGACTTCGAACCCGCCGCATCCGAAAATGGCCTGCCGATCATCGGCCGCGTTGCTGCCGGCGCGCCGATTCTGGCGCAGCAACATGTCGAAGAATCCTGCCAGATCAGCCCCGCGTTTTTCCATCCGCGCGCCGATTATCTGTTGCGTGTCCACGGCATGAGCATGAAGGACGTCGGCATTTTCGATGGCGACCTGCTGGCCGTGCACACCACCCGCGAGGCCCGCAACGGCCAGATCGTGGTTGCTCGCGTCGGTGACGAAGTCACGGTGAAGCGTTTCAAGCGTGACGGCAAGAAGGTTTGGCTGTTGGCTGAAAACCCCGAGTTCGCGCCCATCGAGGTCGACCTCGAACAGCAGGAACTGGTGATAGAAGGCTTGAGTGTCGGCGTAATCCGCCGCTAAGGAGAAGGTTCATGCAGTACCAGACCAGCACTTCCCGGCCCCAACTTTCGTTGTTCGACGGCGTCATTGCGCAAAGCCTGGCACCGTTTGGCAACCTGAAACCACGCAACAAACCCGAGCAGGACAAGGAATATCTGAGCGAGTTGAGCCTGAGCGGCAGCAGCGAGCACTGCCACCTGCTGCTTGCCCCGATCCTGCGTGAACTCGGCGATGCAGCGGACAGCCGCTGGCTGACGCTGATTGCCCCGCCTGCTTTCCTTTCGCAGAACTGGCTGCGCAAGTGCGGTCTGAATCGCGAACGCATCATCCTGCTGCAGCCACGCGACGCCGAGGGCGCGATGGAACTCGCCTGCAAAGCCCTGGCCTCGGGGTGCAGCCATACCGTGGTCAGCTGGTTTGATCAGCTCGATGGGGCAACACGTAGCAAACTATGCGCAGCCGCCAGCCTGGGCGCAGCTCAGAGTCTGAATATTCGTCTCGGATGTTGAACCGCACGGCACAGGGACGTGCTGAAAATCGCAGATGGAATCCTGAAGCTATAGCGCTCGAGCAATAGCTCACTCAGTGCAGAACACGTGGCTCTTCATCGTCACGCTCGAAATCCCCTTCCGACATGCGACCGGCCATCTGAACGCCGACATTGAACATCGCCTTGGCAATCTCGACGTGCTGCCCCTGTAGAAATAGCTTGGCGTCTTCCGAAAAATTCAGCGTGACCAACACCTCTTCGTCCTCGGCACGACGAAGCACGATGCGCCCGTCAGGTAGCTCGACGATTTCCAGAAAAGATGTAGGCATGGATCAGCTCCGCGTGAAAGGCGTCCATTGTAGCAGCCGACCAGCCTCAGGACAGCCTTTGCAGGCCTCAAGCTCCTTTCGCTAGCAACACCCCGATAGGTAGCAGCATCATGCAGCCGTGCGTTGCCCGACCAACAAAACGATGCGGCTATGGATACCGACACGTAGCATGCACAAAAAAAAGCGCGCGCCGGCGCTCGATAAGGATTGTGTATGACAACCCGCACCTTGCTGCTTACCGCCTTGGCCATGCTTGCATTTGCCGGCAACTCGATCCTATGCCGTATCGCCTTGCGAGACACCGCTATTGACCCGGCCAGCTTCACCGGCCTCCGTATACTGGCCGGAGCGCTCACGCTCTGGCTACTGTTGCGAATCGGCACGCCGAAACAGTCGCAGGGCGGAGATTTGTTCAGCGCCTTGGCGCTGTTCGTCTACGCCGCTAGTTTTTCCTACGCCT
Organism: Stutzerimonas kunmingensis; assembly: GCF_002929225.1. Classification (GTDB taxonomy): domain Bacteria; phylum Pseudomonadota; class Gammaproteobacteria; order Pseudomonadales; family Pseudomonadaceae; genus Stutzerimonas. The sequence continues at coordinate 739,222 of NZ_PISM01000018.1, forward strand.
ATATCAACCTGGATGCCGGAGCCGGCGCCCTGCTGCTGTTCGGCGCGGTGCAGTTGAGCATGCTTGCTTGGGGATTGCTGCGGGGCGAGCGCTTTAGCGCTTGGCAGATTGTCGGCTTGCTGTTGGCATTGAGCGGATTGCTGATTCTGCTGCTGCCGGGAAGCAGCGCGCCGGCATTGGACGGCGCACTGCTCATGCTGCTGTCCGGTGTCGCCTGGGGCATCTATTCGCTGCGTGGACGGGGCGCGAGCAATCCCCTTGCAGCAACTGCGGGCAATTTCATCAAGGCCGTGCCGCTGGCCGCAGTGCTTTGTCTGGTGACACTTGGCCAGCAGCAATGGGATGCGCCAGGAATCGTGTACGCCCTGCTCTCCGGGGCGCTGACCTCTGGCGTCGGCTACGCCATCTGGTACGCGGCGCTGCCCGGTCTTGCGGCAATACAGGCGGCGAGCGTCCAGCTCAGCGTTCCGTTACTCACAGCCATCGCCGGGACTGTGCTGCTGGGTGAAGCGTTGACGGCAACGCTGATCATCTCAGGTGCGGCGATTCTCGGCGGCATCGCCATGGTCCTGAGTATCAGGCACCGCGGCTGACGCCACGGTCCCGAGTGTCACCATTCGGTCAGCGACTCACGAAAACGTAATGCCAGGCCCTTGAGGTTCTGTCGCCAGGCTTCCAGCTCGACGCGCGACAGCGGTGGCACATCGTCCTCGACACTGACTGCCTCGATCAACGGCTGGCGCGGATCAGTCTTGGCCTTGGCAGGAGCGCGTGGCGGCTGGGAGAGCTGCTTGTAGGCGGTAAGCAACTGCCCGAGCCAGGTGCTTGGCTGCTCCGACAATTCCAGCAATTCGGCGAGTTCCGGGCTCGGCGCAGCCTCGAGCACGCTGCGGGTCAGAAATGCGTCGACGACAGGCGCATCCGCACCGGGCGATCGGTAGTAACCGGCGATCTCATGGCACAGTCCAAGCAAGGCGCCGTAAAGGTGGAACAGGCAGGCCTCACGTTCGGCCTGAATCAAACCTTGAGAATTCATCGAGGCAGATTCTTCGGCCTTGCGCCAGCTTTCCAGTGACAAACCGGCGAAGAAGATCTTCTGGTTGGTACGTGTGTAGAGCTCGTGAGCCATGGCATGCTCTCCGAAAGAAGATGGACAGAGAATGGACCTTCACAGGTTGCCGAACCAGATCGGCTGACGAAGTGTCAGCCAATCTGAAGAACGCACTCGGTGCAGCCGGTCTGCTGAGCGGTCGACCGCAAAGAAATCAGCGTTTGTCTTCGACCTTCCACTTGCCGCCGTCGTAGAACGCTTTCCAGCCGGTCGGCTTACCGTCCACTTCGGTCTGCACGTACTGCTCCTTGGTCTTGCGGCTGAAGCGGATAACCGCGAAGCGGCCTTCCGGATCCTTCTGCGGCGCATCGAGCAGGAAGTGGTACTTGGGATCGATCTCGTCCTTGTGCGGGATCAGCTCACGCACCAGCGGCGCGCGGGTTTCGCGATTCTTCGGGAACTGACTGGCAGCCAGGAACAGACCGGAAGCGCCATCGCGCAGTACGTAGGTGTCGTCGACCTTGTCGCACTTGAGCTCGGGCATCTTCACCGCATCCATCTTCGGTGGCGCGGCTTCGCCATTTTTCAGCAGCTTGCGGGTGTTCTTGCATTCGGCGTTGGTACAACCGAAGAACTTGCCGAAGCGACCGGTCTTGAGCTGCATTTCGCTGCCGCACTTGTCGCATTCCAGGCTCGGGCCTTCATAGCCCTTGATGCGGTACTGGCCTTTCTCGATCTCATAACCCGAGCAATCCGGGTTGTTGCCGCAGATATGCAGCTTCTGCGTCTCGTCGAGCAGATAGGCATCCATCGCGGTGCTGCAGATCGGACAGCGGTGCTTGCCAAGCAGCACGCGAGACTCGGACTCGCCCTCGTCATCGGCAGCGATCTCGTCGCCCGGAACCAGGTTGACGGTGGACTTGCAGCGTTCCTTCGGCGGCAGGCTGTAGCCGGAGCAACCGAGGAACACGCCGGTGGAAGCGGTACGGATCATCATCGGCCGACCGCAGACCTTGCACGGGATATCGGTCACGGTCGGCTGATTGGCACGCATGCCGTTCTCGCTGGCCTCGGCAACCTCGAGCTTCTTGCGGAAGTCACCGTAGAATTCGTCCAGTACGTGCTTCCAGTCGCGCTCCCCCTGGGCGACGTCGTCCAGATGCTCTTCCATGCCGGCGGTGAAACCGTAGTCCATCAGATTGTTGAAGCTCTCGGACAGGCGCTCGGTGACGATGTCGCCCATCTTCTCCGAATAGAAACGGCGGTTGTGCAGCGAGACGTAGCCGCGGTCCTGGATGGTCGAGATAATCGCGGCGTAGGTGGACGGCCGGCCGATACCGCGCTTCTCCATCTCCTTGACCAGGCTGGCTTCGGAGTAGCGCGCTGGCGGCTTGGTGAAGTGCTGGCTCGGGTCGAGCTTGAGCAGCTTCATGTCGTCGCCCTTGTTCATCTCCGGCAACACGTCATCCTCACCGGCCTTGCTCTGCTGCGGCATGACCTTGGTGTAACCGTCAAACTTCAGGATGCGGCCCTTGGCGCGCAGTTCGAAATTGCCGGCAGCGACGGTCACGCTGGTGGAGAGGTACTGTGCCGGCGGCATCTGGCAGGCTACGAACTGGCGCCAGATCAGCTCGTACAGACGCTCGGCATCGCGTTCCATGCCCGAAAGCTGGGTCGGGCGCAGGTTGACGTCGGACGGGCGAATCGCCTCGTGCGCTTCCTGCGCGCCTTCTTTGCTCGAATAGACATTCGGTTTTTCCGGCAGGTACTTGTCGCCGAACTCGCTCTCGATGAAACCGCGCACCATACTGATCGCGTCAGCGGAAAGGTTGGTCGAGTCGGTACGCATGTAGGTGATGTAACCGGCTTCGTACAGGCGCTGAGCCATCATCATGGTCTTCTTCACACCGAAGCCGAGGCGATTGCTCGCCGCCTGCTGCAGGGTCGAAGTGATGAAGGGGGCCGAGGGCTTGCTGCTCGTCGGCTTATCTTCGCGCTTGCTGACGCTGTACTGCGCGCCCTTGAGTTTCTCCAGTGCAGCGGTGGCTTGGGCTTCGTTCAGCGGCTTGAAGGCTTCGCCGTTCTCACGCGCGACCTCGAAACGCACCTTGGCCTGCTGCGCATTCGCCAGGTCCGCGTGAACTTCCCAGTATTCTTCCGGAACGAAGGCGCGAATCTCACGCTCGCGCTCGACCACCAGCTTCACCGCTACCGATTGCACTCGGCCGGCGGAAAGCCCGCGAGCGATCTTCGCCCAGAGCAGCGGCGACACCATGTAGCCAACCACCCGATCGAGGAAACGACGCGCCTGCTGTGCGTTGACCCGGTTCAGATCGAGTTCGCCAGGCTTGGAGAAAGCCTCCTGAATCGCCTTTTTGGTGATCTCGTTGAACACCACGCGCTTGTAACGGCTGTCGTCGCCGCCAATCGACTCGCGCAGGTGCCAGGCGATGGCCTCCCCCTCTCTATCCAAGTCGGTCGCGAGATAGATGGTGTCGGCTTCCTTGGCCAGACGGCGCAGTTCCTCGATGACCTTTTCCTTGCCGGGCAGGATCTCGTACTTGGCCTTCCAGCCGTGCTCCGGGTCGACCCCCATGCGGGTGATGAGTTGACGCTTGGCCTTCTCCTTCGGCGACAGCGCAGGCGCTTCGGCGGCCGCAGCCTTGCCGCGCTTGACCGGCTCCTTGTTGGCAGAGCCGCTGGTAGGAAGGTCGCGGATATGGCCGATACTCGACTTCACCACGTACTGGTTGCCCAAATACTTGTTGATTGTCTTGGCCTTGGCCGGTGATTCCACGATGACCAGCGATTTACCCATGGAGAGGAGAGTTCCTGAATCTAGAGGTGAACAGAGGCGGCGCCTCCGACAGTTTGAATACCCGCACCGGCGCTAAACGGCAAGGCATCAGCGTACGTTAGTGCGCGTTTTGCGAACGGGCCGACCTGACAGAAAAAACGCCCTGCCCGGCTCCGCCTGGTGCGAATCAGAGCAGCCGTTCGATGCCATCCAGCGAACAGCAAGGTTTAAGCTCTGTCTGAAAAGCACCGCTATATATAGTGGCGATGGAGGTGAGGTCAAGCGCGGACCTGGTGGCCGCTAGCCAGCTCAACCTTCGAAAACGCTCGTTTCGGCTTCGATCAATGCGAAACGCGGGACCGTTTCGCCGTTGACTTCGACAGTCTCGATGAACATCGACAACGGGCGCACCCAGAGTCCACGTTCCCCATACAGCGCCTGGTAGAACACCACCGACTCCTCGGTCTCGGAGTGCCGCGCAACAGCGAACACACGATATTCCGGCCCCTTGTAATGGCGATAACGCCCCGGCTGCAACTGCATGCCTACCTCCACACAAATACAAAAAAGAAAAACCGGGGCACCAGGCCCCGGCTTCCATGCACCGGCTAACAATTATATTCCCGCTCAGTCGCGAGATTGGCTGTCAGCCTAGCGCAGTCATTTGCATCTGTCTGTTAGACGCGTTCGAAGACCGTACTGATCCCCTGGCCCAGACCGATACACATGGTGGCAATACCAATCGTGCCGTTGTTCTGCTTCATCACGTTCAGCAGGGTGCCGGAGATGCGCGCACCGGAGCAGCCGAACGGGTGACCCAGGGCGATCGCGCCGCCGTGCAGATTGACCTTCTCTTCCATCTTGTCGAGCAGCTTGAGGTCCTTGAGCACCGGCAGTGCCTGTGCAGCGAAGGCTTCGTTCAGCTCGACGTGGCTGATGTCGTCCATGGTCAGACCGGCGCGCTTGAGCACCTTCTGGGTGGACGGCACCGGGCCGTAACCCATGATTGCCGGGTCGACACCAGCCAGTGCCATGGCGCGAACCACGGCCAACGGCTGGATGCCGAGATCCTTGGCGCGCTGGGCGGACATGACGATCATGCAGGACGCGCCGTCGGTGATCTGCGAGGAAGTACCTGCAGTCACGGTGCCGCCCTTCGGGTTGAACGCAGGCTTCAGCGCAGCCAGGCTTTCCAGGGTGGTGTCCGGACGGATGGTTTCGTCGTAATCGAAGACCTTGAGGAAACCGTCCTCGTCGTAGCCTTCCATCGGGATGATTTCATCCTTGAAGTTGCCTTCCAGCGTGGCCTTGTGCGCCAGACGGTGCGAACGCTCACCAAAGGCGTCCTGCTGCTCGCGGGTGATGCCGTGCATCTTGCCCAGCATTTCGGCAGTCAGGCCCATCATGCCGGACGCCTTGGCGGCGTACAGCGACAGCTGCGGGTTCGGGTCGACGCCGTGCATCATGCTGACGTGGCCCATGTGCTCCACACCACCGATGACGAACACGTCACCGTTGTTGGTCTGGATGGCCTGCACGGCAGTGTGCAGGGCGCTCATGGACGAACCGCAGAGGCGGCTCACGGTCTGGCCGGCGCTGGTGTGCGGGATACGCGTCATCAGCGAAGCCATGCGGGCGATGTTCCAGCCCTGCTCGAGGGTCTGGTTCACGCAGCCCCAGATCACGTCCTCGACTTCGGCCGGGTCGATCTTCGGGTTGCGCGCCAGCACGCCGTCGATCAGGTGTGCGGACATGGTTTCAGCGCGGGTATTACGGTGCATGCCGCCCTTGGAGCGCCCCATCGGGGTGCGACCGAAGTCGACGATGACTGCATCTCTTGGATTCAGGCTCATGAATTCTCTCTCCCTCGATTAACCGTAGAAGCGCTGGCCGTTGGCAGCCATCTCGCGCAGCTTCGCGGTCGGGTGGTACAGCGGGCCCAGGTCGGCGTACTTGTCGGCCATCGCGACGAACTCGGCGACGCCGATCGAATCGATGTAGCGCAGCGCACCACCACGGAAGGGTGGGAAGCCAATGCCATAGATCAGGCCCATGTCGGCTTCGGCAGCGGTCTCGACGATGCCGTCTTCCAGGCAGCGCACGGTTTCCAGGCACAGCGGGATCATCATGTAGTTGATGATGTCCTCGTCGGACAGCTCGCGAGTCTCGGCAACGATTGGCTTGAGCAGCTCGTAGGCCTCGGCATCGACGACCTTCTTCGGCTTGCCCTTCTTGTCCATCTCGTAGGCGTAGAAGCCCTTGCCGTTCTTCTGGCCAAGACGGTTGGCCTCGTACATGACGTCGACAGCCGTGCGGGTGTCGTCCTTCATGCGATCCGGGAAGCCTTCAGCCATCACGTCACGGCCGTGGTGGCCGGTGTCCATGCCGACGACATCCATCAGATAAGCCGGGCCCATGGGCCAGCCGAACTTCTCCATCACCTTATCAGCGCGAACGAAGTCGACACCGTGGGCGATGGCGCGGGCGAAGCCGCCGAAGTACGGGAACAGCACGCGGTTGACCAGGAAGCCCGGGCAATCGTTGACCACGACCGGGCTCTTGCCCATCTTCTTGGCGTAGGCGACGGTGGTAGCAATAGCCACTTCGCTGGTCTTCTCGCCACGGATCACTTCCACCAGCGGCATCATGTGTACCGGGTTGAAGAAGTGCATGCCGCAGAAGTTTTCCGGACGCTTGAGCGCCTGGGCCAGGTAATTGATGGAGATCGTCGAGGTGTTGGAGGCGATGATCGCGTCTTCGCGAACGTGCCCTTCCACCTCGGCCAGCACGGCGTGCTTGACCTTCGGGTTCTCGACCACGGCTTCGACGACGATGTCGACGTTGCCGAAATCGCCGTAGGACATGGTCGGGCGGATCGCGTTGAGCGCCTGAGCCATCTTGTCAGCGGTCAGACGACCTTTTTCAACACGCTTACCGAGCAGCTTGGAGGCCTCGTCCAGGCCCATCTGGATACCCTCTTCACGGATATCCTTCATCAGGATCGGCGTGCCCTTGACGGCCGACTGGTAGGCGATGCCGCCGCCCATGATGCCAGCGCCAAGTACGGCAGCCAGTTTCACGTCACGCGCCTGCTTGTCGTAGGCTTTGGCCTTCTTCTTCAGTTCCTGATCGCTGAGGAACAGGCCGACCAGGCTCTGTGCAACCGAGGTCTTGGCCAGTTTGACGAAGCCGGCGGCCTCGACTTCGATGGCCTTGTCACGGGTGAAGTTGGCGGCTTTCTGGATGGTCTTGATGGCTTCAACCGGGGCCGGATAGTTCGGGCCGGCCTGGCCAGCCACGAAAGCCTTGCTGGTTTCGAAGGCCATCATCTGCTCGATGGCGTTGAGCTTGAGCTTGTCCAGCTTCGGCTGGCGTTTGGCCTTGTAGTCCAGCTCGCCAGAAATGGCGCGCTTGACCAGGTCCAGAGCAGCTTCCTGGAGCTTCTCCGGAGCGACGACGGCATCGACCGCGTGCACCTTGAGGGCGTCTTCAGCACGGTTTTCCTTGCCGGAGGCGATCCACTCGACGGCGTTGTCCACACCGATCAGGCGCGGCAGACGCACGGTTCCGCCGAAGCCCGGGTAGATGCCCAGCTTGACTTCCGGCAGTCCGACCTTGGCAGCGGTGGACATGACGCGATAGTCAGCGGCCATGCACATCTCGAAACCGCCACCCAGGGCGATGCCGTTGATGGCGACCACGGTGGGCACGCCCAGGTCTTCGAAGTCACTGAAGATCTTGTTCGCTTCGAGGTTGCCGGCAACCAGCTCTTCATCGGGCAACTTGAAGTTGTCGACGAACTCGGTGATATCGGCGCCGACGATGAACACGTCCTTGCCGCTGGTGACGATCACGCCCTTGACCGAAGCGTCGGCCTTGATGGCGTCGACAGCCTGGCGCAGATCGTTGAGAGTGAGGCGATTGAATTTGTTGACGGACTCACCCTTGAGGTCGAAATTCAATTCGACGATGCCGCTCTCAAGAGCCTTAACCGTGATGGCTTTACCTTCGTAAATCATCAACTGATCTCCAGGTATGGAAGCTGAACGTTACGTGTCTCACGTCTTCGGCCCTGACTCGACCGCGCCTCGCGGCGAACGACACCCACCGACACGATAATCCGGGTGATCGGCATCTGCTCTGGCAAACGCTCGATTCATACGCCCGTTTGATTTGGGTCGGCACACCTTCGGGGAAAAGCGCAGCATTGTCAATCGGCTGCTTTGCCTAACCGAAAGGCACCCGCAAGCGGACATTTCGCGACCGCCCGGTCATCATCGACAACGCCGATTCGCCGCCATTCACCGCGCCGATCCTTGCCGTGTGCCAGTCACCGACCGACGCCATGTTTGTCTGTTGAATCCTAGCCGCAGCCGAGCAGGTACACTGGCGCCTCTCGCTCTTTGCCATCACCGGCCTTACCGGCCGCGAACCGAATCCGGAGTTACTGCATGTCCCACGCCCCCATCGCCCGCGCCGACACAGGCACCGATCCCTATCGCTGGCTGGAGAATCGCGACGCCGACGATGTGCTGGCGTACCTCAAGGCAGAGAATGCCTACCTCGAGGAACAGCTCGCCGACCAGTCCGAACTGCGCGAGACGCTGTTCCAGGAAATCAAGGGCCGCATCCGCGAAACCGACCTGTCCCTGCCGTCGCCTTGGGGACCGTGGCTGTATTACCAGCGCACCACCGCTGGCGACGAATACCCGCGGCACTATCGCTGCCCACGCCCGGTCGATGGCTCGCTCACCGTTGACGAGGACGCCGAACAGCTGCTGCTCGACCCCAACGAGCTGGCCGAAGGCGGCTTCCTCTCCCTGGGCGCGTTCAGCGTCAGTCAGGACCACAGCAAGCTCGCCTACAGCCTCGATCGCGAAGGCGACGAGATCTACCGACTGTTCGTCAAGGATCTCGCCAGCGGCGACGTGACCGCCCTGCCCTTCGACGATTGCGACGGCAGCATGACCTGGGCCAACGACAGCCAGACGCTGTTCTACGGTGAACTGGACGACACCCACCGCCCGCACAAGATTTACCGCCATCGCCTTGGCGATACGGGCAGCAGCGAGGTTTATCACGACCCGGACGGGCGCTTCTTCGTGCATTGCTACCGCACCAGCTCCGAGCGCCAGCTGGTCATCCTTTCCCACAGCAAGACCACCAGCGAAGCCTGGGTGCTGTCGGCGGACGAGCCGGAAGGTCAATGGACGTGCCTGGCACCACGCCAGGAAGACCACGAGTACTTTCCCGATCATGGCCTTCACGAAGGTCAGTGGAGCTGGCTGATCCGCAGCAATCAGGCTGGCATCAACTTCGCGCTCTATCACGCCAGCGAGGCGCAGCCCGAGCGGGAGCACTGGCAGGAACTGGTTGCCCATGACGACACGGTGATGCTCGAGGACGTCAGCCTCAACGCCGAGGCGATCACCCTGACCCTGCGCGAAGGCGGCCTGCCGGTTATCGAGGTGCGGCCACAGGGCGTGCAGCCCTATCGCCTGCAGCTGCCAGATGCGGCCTACAGCCTGCACGTGCAGAATTCGCTGGAGTTCACCAGCACGGTGATCCGCCTGCGCTATGAAGCGCTCAACCGCCCGGCGCAAGTCCGTCAGCTGACGCTGGCCGACGGCACGCAGGAAGTGCTCAAGGAAACGCCGGTGGAAGGCCCCTTCGATGCGGACGCCTATGAAAGTCGACGCATCTGGGCGACCGCCCAGGACGGCACGCAGATACCCATCAGCCTGGTCGGCCGCCGCGACAGCTTCGGCAAGCCGGCTCCGCTCTATCTCTACGGTTACGGCGCCTATGGGCACAGCCTCGATCCGTGGTTCTCCCATGCGCGCCTGTCGCTGCTCGACCGCGGTTTCGTCTTCGCCATCGCCCATGTGCGCGGCGGCGGCGATCTCGGCGAAGCCTGGTATCGCGCCGGCAAGCTGGAACACAAGCCGAACACCTTCAGCGACTTCATCGCCTGCGCCGAGCAGCTGTTGGCCGATGGCTACACCACCTCAGAGCGCCTGGCCATCAGCGGCGGCAGCGCCGGCGGGCTGCTGATCGGCGCAGTGCTGAACATGCGCCCGGAGCTGTTCGGCGCGGCAGTCGCCGAGGTGCCCTTCGTCGATGTACTCAACACCATGCTCAACGCCGACCTGCCGCTGACCGTCACCGAGTACGACGAATGGGGCGATCCGAATCAACCGGAGGTGCATGAGCGGATCAAGGCCTATGCGCCCTACGAAAATATCCGCGCCCAGGCCTACCCCGCGCTGCTCGCCGTGGCTGGTTACAACGACAGCCGCGTGCAGTACTGGGAAGCGGCCAAATGGGTCGCCAAGCTGCGCGCGACCCGCACCGACGACAACCTGTTGCTGCTCAAGACCGAATTTGGCGCCGGGCACGGTGGCATGAGCGGTCGCTACCAGGCGCTCAAGGACGTGGCGCTGGAGTACGCCTTCGTGCTCAAGGTATTCGGCATGGCCGGTTAGCACGCACGCGCGCGGCTCTTCGGATTGCGCTAGATATTCAGCCTCGGGGCCGACCGTGAAGCACGGCTGCCCCGCGCCGGTGTTAGCCGCGAAGCTCGTCCATCGCATTTCACGATTCGCGGTCAGGACCGCTCCCACGCATTGGCGCGCCCTGGATCGCTCCCCTGCATCCGTTTGGCTTCCCACAACAGCCATTACACCGCGTTGTCGCCAGATGCCGACCTGCGGCACCGAACAGCCTGCGCTGGCGAGAGTCATTCATTGAGAATGTCCTCGTCGGAGCCACCCATGAACAACAAGTCCTCGAACCACCAGAATCAGAACGTCCACGGCTGGGAGCGCGCCATGTCCCTGGCCGGCGGGCTGTATTTCCTTGCCAAGGGCCTCAGCCGCGGCGGCCTGGGCGGACTGCTGCAGCTGGGTATCGGCGGCCTGGCGCTGTCCCGTGGCGTAACCGGGCACTGCGAAGCCAAGCGCGTGTTCAATGAAATCAACGAACAGGCCGGCATGGCCGAAGGCCGCTCGCACCACATGCCGTTCGAACGCTCGGAAAAAGATAGTCAGCAACTGCAAGCAAATGCCGCGGCAGCCACCAACGGCACCACCGTAACCGGCAATGACAGCCTGAAAAGCCCGCCCGCGGGCGTCTGATGCCCGCGGCCATACAAGCGGGAAACATCGAGCCCGGCGTGTCGTGGCATTGCAGCCGGGCACAGGCTCATGGGTAGAGGCGACCGGCTGCGTGACTACGCTCCGGTCGCCCTCGCCTTCAGCGCTTCTTCACCGCCTCATGAGCCTCGATCAGCTGATCGACCACACCAGGATCGGCCAGGGTCGAGGTATCGCCCAGCGCGTCATAGTCGTCCGTGGCGATCTTGCGCAGCAGCCGGCGCATGATCTTGCCGGAACGCGTCTTCGGCAGCCCAGGGGCCCACTGAATCACATCCGGCACGGCGATCGGCCCGATTTCCTTGCGCACCCATTGCTGCAGCTCCTGACGCAGCGCATCCGTGGGTTGCACGCCACTGACCAAGGTCACATACACGTAGATCGCCTGCCCCTTCAGCGCATGCGGAACGCCCACCGCTGCCGCTTCGGCCACCTTGGCATGGGCGACCATGGCGCTTTCTATCTCCGCAGTGCCCATGCGGTGCCCGGACACGTTGAGCACGTCATCCACCCTTCCGGTGATCCAGTAATAGCCATCCTCGTCGCGGCGCGCGCCATCGCCGGTGAAGTACATGCCGCGGAAGGTCTTGAAGTAGGTGTCGACGAAGCGGTCGTGGTCCTTGTAGATGGTGCGCATCTGCCCCGGCCAGGAGTCGAGGATCACCAGATTGCCGTCGGCAGGGCCTTCGAGCAGGTTGCCGAGGTTGTCCACCAACCCTGGCACCACACCGAACAGCGGGCGCGTGGCGGAGCCTGGCTTGAGCGCGGTCGCCCCCGGCAGCGGGCTGATCAGGATGCCGCCAGTCTCGGTCTGCCACCAGGTATCGACGATGGGGCAGCGCGATTGGCCGACCGTTTCGTAATACCAGTGCCATGCCTCGGGATTGATCGGTTCGCCCACCGTGCCGAGCAGACGCAGGCTGGAGCCGTCGGCCCCATCCACCGCCGCGGCCCCCTCGGCCATCATGGCGCGGATCGCCGTGGGCGCCGTGTAAAGGATGTTCACCTTGTGCTTGTCGATGATCCGGGCGATGCGGGTAACGTCTGGATGATTCGGCACGCCTTCGTACATCAGCGTCGTCGCGCCGTTGGCCAGCGGACCATAGATCAGGTAGCTGTGCCCGGTGATCCAGCCGATATCGGCCGTGCACCAATAGACCTCCCCGGGGCGGTAGTCGAACACCCGCTCATGGGTCAGTGCGGTATAGAGCAGATAGCCGCCGCAGGTATGCAGAACGCCCTTCGGCTTGCCCGTGGAGCCGGAGGTATAAAGGATGAACAGCGGCTCCTCGGCCCCCATTTCCTTCGGTGCGCAGACCTCGCCGGCCACGCGCATCAGGTCGTCGTAGCAGATGTCGCGATGCGCGTGCCAGCGGATGTCCGCACCCGTGCGGCGCACGACGATGATCTTCTTTACACAGCTGGTCTGGGGATTGGTCAGCGCCTCGTCGACATTCTCCTTGAGCGGCACGGGTTTGCCGCCGCGAATGCCTTCGTCGGCGGTGATCACGATCTTCGACTGACCATCGATGATGCGCCCGGCCAGTGCTTCCGGGGAGAAGCCACCGAACACCACGGAATGAATAGCGCCGATGCGTGCGCAGGCCAGCATCGCCACCGCGGCCTCGGGAATCATCGGCATGTAGATGGTCACCACGTCGCCGCGATGCACATCCTGGCCGCGCAGCGCATTGGCGAACTTGCTGACTTCCTGATGCAGCTCGCGGTAGGTGATCTCGCGGTGTTCGGAAGGATCATCGCCCTCCCAGATGATTGCCAGCTGATCGCCGCGCTCGGCCAGGTGCCGATCCAGGCAGTTGGCCGAGACGTTGAGCGTGCCATCGGCGAACCATTTGATATCCACATGGTGATCGTCGAAGGAGGTGCGCTTGACCTCGGTGAAAGGCCGGATCCAGTTCAGCCGCGCCGCCTGTTCACGCCAGAAGCCCTCGGGATTGATCACCGACTGCTGGTACATGGCCTTGTAGCTGGCTTCGTTGGTCAGTGATTGAGCGGCCACCTCGGGCCGAACCGGATATACGGACGCAGCGCTCATGGCAGTTCCTCGTCTGTCTTGTTGGTATGCAGAACCCTGTCCAGCAGGCGAACCCAATGACCAACCCAGCGCCTGTCAGACGGTGCACTCCAGCCAAGCACGCCACCCTTGGCGTATCGGCTTTGCTCAAGCATAGACCGCGCCTCACCGCATGGCGTGTGCACTACCGCCATTTGCCAGAGCTTTCGCGTAGCTGAATGCTACGGCCCCGACACCCGCGGATGCGTTTTGCGGGCAAAAAAAAAGCGGCCTCAAGGGCCGCTCGGTCAACCATCCGGTTGGAATACACACTTGTCCGATCACGCAGATAGACGCCGCCATTCTGTGCAGCCAGCGCCGTGGCCGAAACTGCACATTGGTCTAACAGACCATTGGCGGACTTGCCTCAGGGCGCAGAGTTGGCTGCCTGGGCCGCCTCTATGAGCTCCTTGCCGATATCGGCTTCGAACTTCTTCCACGCCGGCTGCACCGCGTCACGCCACTTGGCGCGTTGCTCGTCGGTCAGCACCAGAATCTCGCTCTTGCCCGAGTCGATGACGCCCTGCTTGGCCTTCTCGTTCAGCGCTTCGGCCTGGCGATTCACCTCTGCGGTGACCTCATCGATGATCGCCTCCAGCTCGCCACGCACATCCGCCGGCAGGCCGTTCCAGAACCTGGTGTTGGTGATCAGCAGGTAGTTGCCGATGCCGTGGCCGGACTCGGTGATGTACTTCTGCACCTCGTGGTACTTCTGGCTGTAGATGTTCGACCAGGGATTGTCCTGGGCATTGACCACGCCGGTCTGCAAGCCCTGGTAGATCTCGGCGAAGGCCATCTTGCGCGGTACCGCCCGCAGCGCGGTGTACTGCGCGGCCTGCAGGTCCGAGGGCTGTACGCGGAATTTCAGCCCGCGGGCGTCGGCCGGCTCGCGCAGCGGCTTGTTGGCAGTGAAGTGGCGCATGCCATTGAGCCAGTAGGCCAGGCCGGTGATGCCCTTGTCCTCCATCGACTTGAGCATGGCGCGGCCCTCGTCCGACTGCTGGAAGCGCTGCGCCGCGGCCATGTCGTCGAACAGGAACATCAGGTCGAACAGCTGCAGCTGCTTGGTGTACTGCTCGAGCTTCGAAGGCGCGGGGGCCAGCAGCTGTACCTCATTCATCAGCAGCGCTTCCATCTCCTTGCCGTCGCCATACAGCGAGGAGTTGGCGAACACCTGCACTTCTACCTGGCCGGGCAGGCGCTCTTCCACGAGCTTCTTGAACATCAGCGCGCCCTGGCCCTTCGGCGTGCTGTCGGCGGTGATATGGGAGAACTTGATCAGGATCGGATCGGCCTGGGCGCCGAGAGCGGTAAACAGCGCCGAAGCGGCGAGCAGACGGGTAATGCCACGGGTGAGTCGTGCCATGGGGGTGAGCTCCGTATTGTAGTTGTGTGAGCCATGCAGCTGGCCCGACTCTACCCCGCCGCCCCCGCGGGCTGAATTGCTATTTGGCCAAGCGCGACTTCGCGTTTGGCGAAGGCCGCGCCGCAATCGTGCGGCCGAACGGCTTCGTTCAGGCCTGGCCTTCGCGAAGCGTGAGGTGCTCGAGCATCTGCCTCGCAGTCACCGACAGGCTTTCCAGATTGCGCACGCCGAGCTTCAGCTCGCGTCGCGCCCAGGCATCGCTCAGCGGCACGATGGCCACGTCCAGCGCCGGCAGGTAGTTGCGCACCACCTGCTCGGGCAGCACGCCGATGCCCATGCCGGTGTGGATCATCCGGCAGATCGCCTCGAAGCTGCGTACCTGAATGCGCAGGCGCAGCGGCGTGCCCATCTGCTGTGCCGACTGCTGCAGCAGGGCATGCAGTGAGGCGTCCTGCTGCAGGCCAATGAAGTCGAAGCCTGCCGCCTCGCGCAGCGCAATGCATCCGCGGCCGGCCAGCGGATGCTCGCGTGGCGTGACCAGCACCAGGCGATCCTCGCGGTAGGGAAACACCTGCAGGTCCTCGGCCGGCATGTGCCCGGCGAAGATGCCGATATCGGTCAGCCCCTCGCGCAGGGCGCGCAGGGTGTCACTGCTGACGCGCTCCTCCAGGTCGATCTTCACTTCCGGGTGCTGGCGGGCGAAGGCGCTCAGGTCTTCGGGCAGAAACTCGATCACCGCCGAGGTGTTGGCGTGGATGCGCACATGGCCCTTCACGCCCTGGCTGAACTCGCTGAGGTCAGCGTCCAGCTGCTGCAGGTTGTCCAGCAGGTTGCGCGCGTGGTGCAGCAGCGCGTGGCCGGCCGGCGTCAACTCGACGCCCTTGGGCTGGCGATAGAGCAGGCTGACGCCGAGCTGCCCTTCCAGATCGCTGACGCGCTTGCTCACCGCTGCCAGCGCCAGATGCTCGCGCTCGGCGGCGCGGGTCAGGCTACGGGTCTCGGCGATGGCGACGAACAGCCGAAGGGTGACGAAATCGATGCGGCGCATGGGCAAGCTTCCGTATTCGCGGGTGACGAAGCATGCACCTATTCCCGCCGCTATTCCAAGGCCCCACGTCTCCCGGCTTCGTGGAGCGCGAAGCCATGCTTGGCCAACGACCAATTGTCCGCTGCCGATGGGTCGGTCATGCTCGGCACCATGAATCAACCGGCACAGGTGTCGTGATGAGCGAACAGACAGACAAGAACCTGCCGCTGCAGGGCCTCAAGGTGATCGAGATGGGCCAACTGATCGCCGGCCCTTTTGCCAGCAAGCTGCTCGGCGAATTCGGCGCCGATGTGATCAAGATCGAGCCGCCCAAGGTCGGCGACCCGTTGCGCAAGTGGCGCAAGCTCAAGGACGGCACCTCGCTCTGGTGGCATGTGCAGTCGCGCAACAAGCGCTCGGTGACGCTGGATCTCAAGGCCGCGGAAGGCCAGGAAATCGTCCGCCAGCTGGTGGCCGAAGCCGACATCCTGGTGGAGAACTTCCGCCCCGGCACGCTGGAAGAATGGGGTCTGGGCTGGGATGAGCTGTCGAAGCTGAACCCGCGGCTGATCATGCTGCGCATTTCCGGATACGGCCAGACCGGTCCCTATCGCGACCTGCCGGGCTTCGGCGTGATCGGCGAAGCCATGGGTGGCCTGCGTCACCTCTCCGGCTATCCCGGCCAGCCGCCGGTGCGGGTTGGCGTCAGCATCGGCGATTCGCTGTCCTCGCTGTATGGCGTGATCGGTGTATTGCTCGCCCTGCAGGAGCGCAACCGTAGCGGCCAGGGCCAGGAGATCGACGTGGCGCTATACGAGTCGGTGTTCGCCATGATGGAAAGCCTCGTGCCCGAATACGACGCCTTCGGCTACGTACGCGAGCCGGCTGGCAGTGCCCTGCCCGGCATTACGCCGTCCAATTCCTATTTGTGCAACGACGGCGCCTACGTGCTGATCGCCGGCAATGGCGACAGCATCTACAAGCGCCTGATGACCCTGATGGGCCGCCAGGACCTTGCCGATGATCCGCGCTTCGCCCACAACGACGGCCGCGCCCAGCACGCCGAGCTGATCGATGCCGCCATTGGCGAATGGACCATCCAGCACAGCCGCGACGAGGTGATCGAAGCACTCAAGGGCGCCCGCGTGCCGGCCGGCTATCCCTACACCGCTGCCGATATCGTCAAGGACCCGCACTACCTGGCGCGGCAGATGATCGAGCAGGTGCAGACCTTCGCCGGCCCGCTCAAGGTACCGGGCGTGCTGCCCAAGCTGTCGCGCACGCCAGGGCGCATCGGCGAAGGCGGCCCGCAACTGGGCGAGCACACCGACGATGTGCTGGCTGGCCTCGGCCTCACCGACGAACAACGCCAGGGCCTGCGCGAACGCGGGATCATCTGAACGCCACGCAGGGTGGACAAGGCGAAGCTTGTCCACCAGCCAGCAAGCCACAACGGTGGATGGGTAGAGCGTCCACCCTACGAAAACCCTAGGACTCCCCATGAGCAAACGCCTGTATATCCAGGAAGTCGCCACCCGCGACGGCTTCCAGATCGAAGCGGACTTCGTGCCGACCGAAGCCAAGATCGCTCTGATCGACCGCCTCTCGCAAACCGGGCTGGCGAAGATCGAGGTCACCTCCTTCACCTCGCCCAAGGCCATCCCCAACCTGCGCGACGCCGAGGACGTGATGCGCGGCATCCGCCGTGCGGAGGGCGTCGAGTACACCGTGCTGGTGCCCAACGTGAAGGGCTGCGAGCGCGCGCTGGCCTGCGAGGTGGACGAGATCAACCTGGTGATGTCGGCCAGCGATACCCACGGCCTGGCCAACCTGCGCATGACGCCTGAGCAGTCGCTGGTGCAGTTCCGCGAAATCATCGAAGTCACTCGCGGCAGTGGCGTGTTCATCAACGCCTCGCTATCGACCACCTTCGGCTGCCCCTTCGAGGGCGACGTGCCCGAGCGGCGCATCTATGAGCTGGTGCAACGCCTGCTGGAAATCGGCGTGCAGGGCATCACCCTCTGCGACACCACCGGCATGGCCGACCCGGCGCAGGTCGAGCGCATCTGCCGCGAAGTGCTGAACAGCTGGCCACAGGCAGCATTCACCGCACACTTCCACAACACCCGCGGCATGGGCCTGGCCAACGCGCTGGCAGCGCTGAGCGCCGGCATCGACCGCTTCGACGCCTCCCTCGGCGGACTTGGCGGCTGCCCCTACGCACCCGGCGCCAGCGGCAATATCTGCACCGAAGATCTCGTGCATATGTTCCAGCGCATGGGCCTAGACACCGGCGTCGATCTCGACCGCCTGCTGCAATGCGCCGCCGACCTACCCCAACTGGTCGGCCACGACGTACCGGGCGCGGTACTCAAGGCCGGCAAAGCCGATCGCCGTTATCCGAAGCCGAAGTGGATGCAGGAAGTCGTGTTTGACCCAATGCGGGGCGGCTGCTGAAGGGTGGCGCTATGAGTGGCCTTTATACGTACTGACTTAATTTTCGCTGTTAATATGTTCTATTTTTGCCAGCAGCCAAAAAGCTGCTTCAGTTAATGTATAAACTGGACCTGTGCTGAACGAGCCTTGATCATTGTCATGAAGCAATCCTTTAGACATTAGCTCCATGCAGAACATTTGGACTTCTGTGCGGTTTCTACCACCAAGCTTTGTCAATATATCTATTGTTGGGGCGGTTGACCTGCCATCGGTGAATCCAGGCTTTGGGAAATTCGGAGTGTCGATATAAAATTTCGCCGCCCTACTTAAAGGATCAATGTGCAATGATGCTTCTGAAATTATTTTAATATGAATATCTTCTAGATCAGAAATCGCTCGAAGTGCCGTTGCAGTTTCATCCCATGAACTGTTATTAATGATGTGGCCTGATATTATTTTTGCAAACCTATTTATTTTTTCAGTACTCACCGCCGATTGAACGCCTTGAATAGCGAGTGTAACCGCTTCGTGAAGATTTTCATTCAAGGTTTCAATGCTGTTTTTGTGCTGCTCAAGTTGCAACCTGATTTGATCTGCTAGATAGCCCTGCTTAATTTTTGTGCGCTGAGAGTTTCCGTAAGATAAAAGAGCGCCAATAGCTGCAGCAGCCGCACCAAATGCAGGGTTAATTGTTGTTAATAGTGCGGCGAGGGCAGGTCCAGCAGCATTTTCATAATGCTCACCCAGCTTACTGATTGCAGTGTCCTGGATTCGGACTGGCAAATTCATATGATGTTCCTTTGTATTGTGGCTTTCTACAGACATGCCTAACGTTTGGCTAAGGGACGGCCGGAAGCGCAGCTTACGGCCGTCCCGAGTGAGTGAAGCGAACGACTTGAGCCAGTTGTTAGGGGATGCATACGGGAGTCTCGGACTCTTGTTTTTCTACTTCTAAACTTGCTGCCTTTTGAGCTTGCGTTTTTGGTTTTATGGTTGGTTTTCCTTCAATGGTTTGGTGAATCCACTTATTTTCTCTGGCCTTGTACCATGACCAATGAAATGGCGCCTCAAAGAATTCACACAAATAAACAAGAGACAGGTAGATATTAGTACCTTTTACAAAATTTTCATCTGCTAGGAATGTTTTGACATACAGGGATGACCAGAGTGCAACTGAAATATCAAACCTTATCTTTATCGATGGAGAGGCTATTGAATACATTCCTTTATTTTTTGCAGAAATTATTATGCTAAATAGCTCATTTCCTACCTCGCAAGCGGAAACGAAAAGTCTTCTGTTCTGTAGAAAACCAGAGAATATTTCAGCGAAACGCTGATAGGAAATACTCCCGAAGGTTGTTGCGATCTCGTTGTGGCTTCCGTGGCAGGACAGATGAAGAAATCGATAGCCTGACTTTCTGAATTCCTTTGCCAGTTCAATTAGTTCTTCTTCAGTTCTGAAGTAATAATATTCGGGGGATTTGCCGCACATCTTTAAGGTTTCAGCGAGAACCTTACCTTCGTATCTCCCTCTGCGCTCATCCTCAAGGGATAACGACTCTAAAATGAATACCTCAGGGAATGTTTCTTGAATTGGAGGGTACATTTTTGTTTTCCCTAACTATAATTAGACACCAAGTGGTGTATAAAACGCTGAACGGGCTTGGTGTATAACATCCCGTTCGCCTTTCTCTCCGAGCCTCTAGCTCGGGCCTCTCAGGGACGCCGGGTGTTTATACACCAGCTCCGGGAAGCATGAAATTGATGTCATCAAACCTTGCCTCGCCTGCGACCTTCCGCAAACGCTCCCCCATTGCCGTGTCGATAAAGCTTCGCGATTCCATACCGTGTTGCGCCGCAAAAAAACTGGCAAGCACAAGCGCCAGGCCTAGCAGAGCCCTAAAAAACCAACCACTGCTGGCCAGAGAAACGGCCCGCAGCATCTAGCAACGGGCTCAATCCCCCTGACAGAACCGCAGAATCGCCTCGGCCACCGCCTGCGGCGCCTCGCGCTGGGGGAAGTGGCCGACGCCTGGCAATAGCTGTCGGTGGTATGGGCCGCTGAACAAGGCCTCACGCCCGGCCGAGGTTTCCGGTGCGTTGCAGGTATCGGCCTCGCCGTGCAGCACCAGCGTCGGCACGGCGAGCACCGGGGCCGGTTGCAGCAGCGCCTCGTCCGAAGCATAGGCAGGATCGCCGTCGACGAAGCCCCAGCGGTGGCGATAGGAATGCAGTACCACGGCAGCCCAATCCGGGTTGTCGAACGCCTCCAGCGCCTGGATGAAATCAGCCTCGGCGTACCAGCCGGCCGGTGACCAGGTGTCCCACAGCAACCGCGTGAAGGCCGCGCGATCCTCGACTACCGTCTGCTCGCCGCGCGGGGTGGCCATGTACCAGTGGTACCAGTAGTTGCGCGCCTGGCTGAGCGAGATGTGCTGGTTCGGGTCATTGGTGCCGTAGCCCACCGCGAGCATTACCAGCCGTGCGGCGGCGTGATGGCGCAGCCCGCAGGCATTGGCCACCGCCCGCGCGCCCCAGTCATGGCCAACCAGCACCGGCTGGTCGAGGCGCAATGCGTCGATGAAATCCAGCAGGTCGCGCCCCAGCGCGGCGAGCTGACCGCTGCGTGGGGTCAGCGCGTCGCGAAAGCGTGTCTGGCCGAAGCCGCGCAACGTCGGGCAGAGCACGCGGTAGCCCGCTGCGGCCAGGCGCTCGGCCACGGGCTCCCATCCTTCGGGGCAATCCGGCCAGCCGTGCACGAGCACGGCCACCTGCTGGCCGCGGGGGTTCCATTCAAGATAAGCGATATCCAGCACGGGTGTGCTGACCGTGGCGTAACGACTCATGCCGGCGTCTCCTTGCGCGCTTTGGTCGGTCAGCATAAGCCTGGTTTCAGGCATAAAAAAACGGGCCGGTCACATCGGACAGGCCCGTTCGTTCTCCGCCGCTTGGTGCCTCTGGAGGCCCAGGAGCGGTTGGCCGCCTGCGCCGCTTCGATCAGCTCGGCGCCGATGTCGTTCTCGAACTTCTTCCACACCGGTTTCATCGCCTCGCGCCACATCGCGCGCTGCTCGGGGGTCAGCTCGATGATTTCGGTCTTGCCGGAGGCCGCGATGGCCTGGCGCGCCTGCTGGTTGAGGTCGTCGGCCTGGCGGTTCACCTCGGCAGTAACCTCATCCATGATCGTTTCCAACTCGCCGCGCACGTCTTCCGGCAGGCCGTTCCAAAACTCGGTGTTGGTGATCACCATGTAGTCGATCAGGCCGTGGTCGGAGGCGGTCATGTAGGGCTGGACCTCGTGCACCTTCTGGCTTTCATAGTTCGACCAGGTGTTCTCGGTGCCGTTGACCACGCCGGTCTGCAGGCCCTGGTAGACCTCGGCGAAGCTCATCTTGCGCGGGTTGGCGCGCACCGCCTTGAACTGCTCGTCGAGAACCGCCGAGGCCTGTACGCGGAACTTCAGCCCACGGGCATCCTTCGGCTCGCGCAGCGGCTTGTTCGCCGAGAGCTGCTTCATCCCGTTGTGCCAGTAGGCCAGGCCGGTGATGTTCTTGTTCTCCATCGCACGCAGCAGCGCCTTGCCCTGCGGGCCGCTCTGGAAACGATCGGCTGCCGCCAGGTCGTCGAACAGGAACGGCAGGTCATAGATCTGGATGGCCTTGGCGTAATGCTCGAACTTGGCCAGCGAGGGCGCCAGCATGTGCACGTCACCGAGCAGCAGGGCCTCCATTTCCTTGCCGTCGCCGAACAGCGAGGAGTTCGGGTAGACCTCGACCTTCACTTTGCCCGGCAGGCGTTCCTCGGCGAGTTTCTTGAACAGCAGGGCGCCCTGCCCCTTTGGTGTGTTGTCCGCCACTACGTGGGCGAACTTTATGGTCACGGGATCGGCATGCACCAGCCCGGCGACAGTGAAAGAAAGCGCGCAGGCGAGTGCCTTGAGCTTGTTACTCAGCATGGAAGTACCCTCTTGTTTTTGTCGGTTGGTACGTTTCGCGGGCAAGCGTTGCGGTCAGGGCACCGCTTGCCCGGCACGTTGCAGCAGGCGACGGGCACGGCCGATGACGGGGGCGTCGACCATCTGTCCGTCCACCACGAAAACCCCATCGCCGGAAGCTCCGGCGGCGAGGATGCGTTGCGCCCAGTCCAGTTCCGCGGCACTGGGCATGAGGGTTTCGTGCACCACAGCCACCTGGCTCGGGTGGATGCACAGCAGGCCGCCAAAGCCCATGTCACGCGCGTCGGCAGCGGCACGGGCGAGGCCTTCGAGGTTCTTGATGTCGGGAAAGACGCTGTCCAGCGGTGCTGCCAGCCCGGCCAATCGCGACTGCAGCAGCAGCGCATAGCGTGCCTGGTCAAGCATGCGCTCGGCGCCGGCGGTGCCATTGGCCAGGCCGAGATCGAGGCCCAGGTCCAGCGCGCCGAAGGACAGCCGCTCGACACCCTGGGCGTGGGCAATTTCCGCCAGATTGGCCAGCCCGCGGGCAGTTTCGACGATTGGCCAGACCGGCTTGCCGCAGCTGGCCGCCAGCGCTACCTGCACCGCGCTTTCGACCTTCGGCAGCAGCACGCCGGCGACGCCGGCATGACGGGCACAGAGCGCCAGGTCCGCGGCCTGCTCGGCATGGGTCGGCGCGTTGATGCGCACCAGGACGCTCGCCTCCGGGTTGGCCGTAAGAAACGCGTCGAGATTGGACCGTGCCTCGCTTTTCAGATTCTCGGCAACGGCATCTTCCAGGTCGACGATGACCGCGTCGGCGCCCGTCGCCAGCGCCTTGGGAATGCGCTCCGGGCGGGTCGCCGGGACGAACAGCGCGCTACGGATGATCGATGAGTTCATGGGCTGTCTCCTGGGGTGCGTTCATACCGCGCCCTGCTCGTGTAGCCGCCGAATGTCCCCGGGGGCGTAGCCCAGTTCGGTCAGCAGGCTATCGGTGTGCTGGCCCAGCGCGGGGATCGGGTCCATGCGCGGGGCGAAGGCACTGTTGCGTCCCGGCGGCAGCAGAGCGGGCAAGCGACCGGACGGACTGTCCACCTCGCTCCAGCGCTCACGCGCCTTGAGCTGCGGATGCGCCCAGACGCCGGCCATATCGTTGACGTGGGCATTGGCGATGGGCGCGGCATCCAGCCGGGCGATTACCTCCTCGGCGCTCAGGTGGCTAAACGCCTCGACGATGAGCGCACGCAACTCGGCGCGATGCTCCGAACGCCGAGCGTTGCTCGAGAAGCGCACGTCCTGCGCCAGCTCCGGCTGCAGCAGGACCTTGTCGCAGAACGCCAGCCACTCGCGCTCGTTCTGCAGGCCGAGCATCACCGTGCCGCCGTCACCGGTGGGGAACGGGCCGTAGGGGTAGATGGTGGCGTGCGCGGCGCCGGCACGCGGCGGCGGCGTCGCGCCCTTGTAGGCGTAGTACAACGGGTAGCCCATCCACTCCACCAGGCTTTCGAGCATTGAAACGTCGACGCGGCTGCCCTCACCCGTCTTGTCGCGCAGCATCAGCGCTGAAAGCACGCCGGTGTAGGCGTACATGCCGGCGGCGATATCGGCAATGGAGCAGCCGGCCTTGGCCATCTCGGTTTCGCCTGGGCCGCCGGTGACGGAGAGAAAGCCGCCTTCGCTCTGGATCAGCAGGTCGTAGGCCTTCTTCTGCTCGTAGGGGCCGCCTTCGCCGTAGCCGGAGATATCGCAGACGATCAACCGCGGAAAACGCTTGTGCAGCGCCTCGAACGACAGCCCCATGCGCGCGGCGGCACCGGGCGCGAGGTTCTGCACCAGCACATCGGCACCCGCCAGCAGCTGCTCGAGCACCTGCGCGGCGGCGTCCTGCTTCACGTCCAGAGTCAGGCTTTCCTTGGAGCGATTGGTCCAGACGAAATGCGAGGCGAGGCCGTCGACACGCTCGTCATAGCCGCGGGCGAAATCGCCGGCGCCGGGCCGCTCGATCTTGATCACCCGTGCGCCGAGGTCGGCCAGCTGGCGCGTGCAGAACGGCGCGGCGATGGCGTGCTCGAGGCTGACCACGGTGATGCCATCGAGTGGGCGGGGTTTGACTTGGCTGTTGTTCATGTTCGGTTCCTGCAAATTCGGCGTTGGGTGGAAAACGGCAACGCCTTTTCCACGCGTCTGTTCAAGTCCCTGCAACCCTGGTGTTGTTCTGGTGGATGAGGCGTCGCCGCCATCCACCCTACGTTCAGGCCAGCGCGTCCAGCCGCTGCAGCTCGCGCAGGCGCCAGACCGTATCGATCAGCGCGCCCGCCTCGTCATCGCTGCGCGCCGCGGAGAACTGCGCCAGGCGGCGGAACTTGTCCTCCAGCTCGGCGCGGCTCAGCGTGTTGCCCGGGTCGCCCTTGGGCTCGTCGATGGCGCCGTGCAGTGTGCGGCCATCGGCGGTGGTCACTTCGACGCGACCGAGCCAGCGTGCCGGGTAGGCGCCGTCCACCTCGGGATCGAGCGTCATCGAGACCTTCTCGCGGAACTCGCCGACGCGCGGGTCGCTGAGCGCATGGCTGTGGAATTCGGTCAGGCCGGCCTTGCCGTACAGGGCGATCAGCCCCAGCACGGTGCCCATGGAGAACTTGGCCTGATGCACCGTCTGCGGCACCGTCACGCGGCCGAGCACGTCGATCGCGCCCTGGTGCACGCGGGTGGTGACCGAGGCGATGTCATCGGCCCCGAGCCCTTCGCGCTGCATCAGCGCCAGCAGCGCATCGGCCGCCGGGTGGGTATGCCGGCAGGAGGCGTGGAACTTGAATGAGGTTTCCGCCAGCGCCCAGCGCGTGCCGAGCCGGTCGGACAGCTTGCTCGGCTCGGCATCGCGGGACATGCCCGCCGCCATGCCCTGCTCGCCTTCGAGGATGTTCTGCGCGCCGGTCAGGCCATCGGCGGTCAGGTAGGCGGCGAGCAGGCCATCGGCAGCCGCCTTGGCGGTGTGCAGCTGCTTGGAGTCCGCCGCGTCACGAAGAAACTCCCACAGCCCCGCCGCTTGCGTACCGGCGCTGCCGAGCAGATGGGTGAACTGCTGCTGGTCGAAATCCATCAGCTTGCCGACGGCCACCGCCGCGGCCAGGGTGCCGACCGTCGCGGTGGTGTGGAAGATGCGGTAATGCGAGCGGCCGAGGAATTCGCCGATGCGGATACCCGCCTCGTAGCCGGCGACCGAGGCCACCAGAAGCTCGCGACCGGACTTGCCCAGATCCTGCGCCGCCGCCAGCGCGGCGGGAAACACCACCGTGGCGGGGTGCAGCACGGAGCTGTTGTGCAGGTCGTCCTGCTCCACCAGGTGCGAGCTGGCGGCATTCACCAGCGCGGCGAAATAGGCCGAGCTGCTCTGGCCGTTGACCAGAATGCGCGCCGGCCCGTCGGCCGGGCCCATCCTCTGCGCGTAACGCTCGAACAGCGGAATCGGATGCGAGCCTGCGCTGGCCAGCGCGGAGCCGAGCCAGTCGAGAAAGAGGTCTTCGGTGCGAGCGAGCACCGGCTCGGGGATCTGCTCGTAGGTGAGCCCGGCTAGGAATTCGGTCAGCGCCTGGGTGTGCTGGCTCATGCGCGAGGCTCCATTGAGTTGGACAGTTCGATGAGGTTCAGATCGGGGTCGCGCAGGTACACCGAGCGGATCGGGTCGGTGGCGCCGGTGCGTTGCACCGGACCTTCGATGATGGCGACCTGCTGCGCCTGGAGATGGGCGATAACCTGATCCAGCGGTGTGGCGACGATAAAGCAGAGGTCCGCCGAACCCGGCGTCGGACGCTCGGCCTTGGGCTCGAATTCGCGCCCGGCCTGGTGCAGGTTGATCTTCTGGTTGCCGAAGGCCAGCGCCTTGCGCCCTTCGCCGAAGGTCACCGCCTGCATGCCGAGCAGGCGGGTGTAGAAGTCGATCGTGGCCTCGAGGTCGGCGACGGTGAGGACCAGATGGTCGAGATGACTGATATTCATGACGCACTTCCCTTTTTCGTAGGGGTGGAAATCGCGAAGCATTTCCACCACCCGTGTCGCCTGTTCGATATGCGTGGAAAAGGCTTCGCCGTTTTCCACCCTACGTTTGGCTCCGTTAGAACGAGCGCGGCAGCTCGAGCAAGTGCTCGGCCACGTACGACAGGATCAGATTGGTCGAGATCGGCGCCACCTGGTACAGCCGCGTCTCGCGGAACTTGCGCTCGACGTCGTATTCGTTGGCAAAGCCAAAGCCGCCGTGGGTCTGCAGGCAGGCGTTGGCTGCCTCCCAGCTGGCCTTGGCCGCCAGGTATTTGGCCATGTTGGCCGCGGCTCCGGCATTGCGGCCGCTGTCGTATTCCTCGCAGGCGCGCCAGCGCATCAGGTCCGCCGCCTCGATCTCGATATGCGCTTCAGCGATGGGGAACTGCACACCCTGGTTCTGCCCGATAGGCCGGCCGAACACCACGCGGTCGCGGGCATAGGCGGCGGACTTCTCGACAAACCAGCGGCCGTCGCCGATGCACTCGGCGGCGATCAGCGTGCGTTCGGCATTGAGGCCATCGAGGATGTAGCGAAAACCCTTGCCCTCCTCGCCAATCAGGCTGCTAGCGGGGATTTCCAGATTGTCGAAGAACAGCTCGTTGGTTTCGTGGTTGACCATGTTAGCGATGGGTTGCACGGTCAGGCCGTTGCCGATGGCCTCTCGAAGGTCGACGAGAAAGATCGACATGCCTTCGGACTTTTTCGTCACCTCGGCCAGCGGCGTAGTGCGTGCCAACAAGATCATCAGGTCCGAGTGCTGGATGCGCGAGATCCACACCTTCTGCCCGTTGATCACGTACTTGTCGCCCCGGCGCACGGCGGTGGTCTTGATCTTGGTGGTGTCGGTGCCGGTGGTGGGTTCGGTCACGCCCATGGACTGCAAGCGCAGCTCGCCGCTGGCCAGCTTCGGCAGGTAGTAGCGCTTCTGCTCCTCGCTGCCGTTTCTGAGCAGGGTGAACATGTTGTACATCTGCCCGTGGATGGTCCCGGAGTTGCCTCCGCAGTGGTTCACTTCCTCGAGAATCACGGAGGCTTCGGCCAGGCCCAGGCCCGAGCCGCCGTACTCTTCCGGGATCATCGCCGATAGCCATCCGGCCTCGGTCATGGCGGTGACGAAGGCTTCCGGGAAGCCCTTCTCCTCGTCGATCCTGCGCCAGTACTCGGCGGGAAATTCGGCACAGAGGGCACGCACGCCTTCGCGGATGGCGTTGAGTTCTTCGGTCTTGTTCGGGTTCATCTCAGTTCCTCAGAAAACGGGCGATGTCGAGTGGCTTGCCTCTCCCCCTCACCCCAGCCCTCTCCCTCCGGGAGAGGGGGCTGCATTCGCGTTTGGCTGGACTGCCCGGTAGCGCACTCAGCTTGAGGCTCACCAGACTTTCTTCCGCGGGACGACTATCACCTGCGCCCCTGACCACCCCGCAGATGCCGTCCCCTCGCCCCCTTGGGGAGAGGGTTAGGGTGAGGGGGCGGAGTCCCGCCATACACCTCAGTCGAATTCCACTTCGGCTTTCTGCGCCAGGCCGTTGTGATCGCCGGCCCAGAGTTCGGCATTGCCCGGCGCGACAATGCGCCCGCCGACCTCGAACGGCTGCGGTGCGATCAGCGGGCGCAGGCCGCGGTAGGCGAAGCGGCGCAGGCGGGCATCGGGATTGGCGCGGCAAAAGGCGCGCAGGTTGAGCGTGGCGATCAGCGGGCCGTGAACGACCAGACCGGCATAGCCCTCGGCCTCGGTGACGTAGGGCCAGTCGTAATGGATGCGATGGCCGTTGAAGGTGACCGCCGAATAGCGGAACAGCAGCGTCGGCGTCGGCGTTACCGCCTCGCGCCAGCCACCGGCAACCATGGGTTCGCCGCTGCTGGTCTTCGGTGGGCTGGGCTCACGGTAGACGATGTCCTGCTCTTCGCGGATGGCCAGACGACCGTCCTGCAAGTAGTCGTGCTGCACGGTGACGAACAGCAGCGCACCGGTACGCCCGTGTTTTTCCTCGATGTGCTTGATGGTCGATACCCGCCGCGCCTCGCCACCGGCCTCCAGCGGACGAAGAAACTCGACCCGGCCGCCGGCCCACATGCGGTTGCGGTTATCGGCCGGGGGCAGGAAGCCGCCGCGCGCCGGGTGACCGTCCTCGCCCAGGCCGCTCTCGGCGATGGGCTCCTGAAAGAAGCACCATTGCCACAACGGCGGCAACGCCTCGCCATGAGCGGGCGTTGTTTCGCCGAATGTGGCGGCGATGCGCATCAGCAGGTTGCGGCTGAGCTGGTCGTGCACTTCTTCGCTGCGGCCAATCCAGGCAGAGATATCGGTCATTGCGGCTTCCGGTCGTTGTCTTTGTTTCGCTGGAGAATGCTACGACGGCGGCGTTCCGTGAATTTGTATTTACCGACACCAGCGTTCGGCTAAGCTGAACGCCGTTCCAAGTTCCGGTATCAAGCATGCATTTCGATCTGGCGGACCTGCGTCTGTTCATCCATATCGCCGAATCCCCGAGCCTGACCCAGGGCGCGCGCCGTGCCCATCTGTCACCGGCAGCGGCCAGCGCTCGCATCAAGGCGCTGGAAAGCCAGCTCGACAGCCGCCTGCTCTATCGCGACAGCCGCGGTGTCGAGCTGACGCCGGCCGGCCACAAGCTGCTGCAGCACGCACGGCTGATCATGCGTCAGGTCGATTATCTGAAAAGCGAGTTCACCGAATACGGCACCGATTCGGCCGGACATATCCGTATCTTCGCCAACACCACCGCGGTGACCGAATTTCTGCCGGAAGTGCTGGCCGGCTTTCTTGCCGAGCACCCCGGCGTCACGGTGGACCTGCAGGAAAGGCTGAGCCGCGACATCGTCCGTGGCGTGCTCGACGGCAGCACCGACATGGGCATCATCGCCGGGCCGGTACGCGCCGAGGGCCTGCAGGTGCTGCACTTCAGCACCGACCGCCTGCTGCTTGCCGTGCCGATCGGCCATCCGCTGGTAGGCGAGCAACAGCTCACGCTGCGCCAGACGCTGGCCTATCAGCACATCGGCCTGCACGAAGGCAGCACGCTGCTGACCTTCCTGCGCGATCAGGTGGAAAAACTCGGTGGTCAGCTATCGCTGCGCATCCAGGTCTCCAGCTTCGAAGCGGTGTGCCGGATGATCGAGGCCGGTGTGGGCATCGGCATCATTCCCGAATCCGCGGCAAGGCGGCACAGCCGCACCATGCAGCTTGCGCTGGTGGCACTGGACGAACCCTGGGCGGTGCGCGAGCGCAGCATTCTGATTCGCGAACTGGACGCGCTGCCCGGTAGCGTGCGTGCGCTGATTGCAACCCTGGTCCCCACGCAATTCTGAAATCCCGGCCTACCGAACATTTGCCCATCAGCACTGCCGAAACCGGTACGCACCGCAATCCGGAAGCCCTGCATGGCTACGTCTAACAATCGCCTGTTTCGCCTCTACCAGCGCATCGTCAGCAGTATTGCCTTCTACCCCGCGCTGATCACGCTCGGCCTGGTGCTGCTCTGCGTCATCAGCATCTGGCTGGAGATGACCTACCTGCAGGTCTACAAGGAGGACATCAAACTTGGCCTGGTCAACAACGCGGAAAATGCCCGCCTAATCCTCGGCACCCTGGTTGGCGGCATCGTCTCGCTGATGGTGTTCAGTTTCAGCATGGTGATGGTAGTGCTCAACGCGGCGTCCTCGACACTCTCGCCACGCGTCATCCCGAGCCTGATCAGCAGCCGCAACCACCAGTTCATCCTCGGAATCTATCTGGGCACCATCATCGACTCGCTGCTGCTGATCCTGACTATTCAGGAAGGCGACGACATCAACATCCCGAGCCTCGGCATCTTTCTCGCGCTGGGGCTGGGGATCGTCAGCCTGTGCCTTTTCATCGCGTTCATCCGAGAGATCTCGCAGTCCATCCAGGTCGATTTCATCCTCAACAACCTGTTCAAGAAGGCTCTGAAGGAGCTTAAGGCGCTGCAGAACAAATTCGGACAGTTCAGCAAGTGCCCGCAGTGGCCGGATGACCAGGATTGGCACGTCATTCGATCCACCCGTGCAGGCTACTTCAAAGCCTTCAACAGCGAAGGCGTTGCTTAAAGAGCGCAACCTGTCCATGACCATCCAGGTGCACAACGGCTTTTTTGTGATGCCAGGCCACCCCTTGTTCAGGCTCAGCCAGGAGGCCGACGACGAGGTGGTCAACACGCTGCTCGATGCCTTCGATTTCTATGTGGAGGAATACCCCAACCAACACTATTTCTTCGGCTTCAAGCAGATCACCGAGATCGCCACCAAGGCACTCAGCCCCGGCATCAATGACCCGGGCACGGCGATCAAGGCGATCGACATGCTTGGCGTGCTGTTCGCCGAGCGCCTGAAGCTGCCGGATTTCGACGTTGCCAGCGAGCCGGACGAACCGCCGCGGCTATACATTCGCGAGCTGGAGCTGCAACAGATGCTCCTGGCCGTACTGGGGCCGCCACGGCACTATGGCGGCGGCGATACCCAGGTCGTGCTCAGCCTGTTGCAGTGCTTCAAGAACCTCTTGTTCTTCGATCCTGAGCCCGAAACCGAAGCCGTTCTGCTGGCGCATGCGCAGGCAGTGCTCGACAAGGCGAAGGAAAGCATCGCCCTGCGGCCGGACCGCGAGGCAATAGACGCTGCCGTGCAGCAGCTCAACGAGGCCATCAGCCACAACGCTCCGCTGGAAAGTCCGATGTGCGCGGAATCCTGAACGGGAAAAACTGCCCAAGCAACCGGCGGCAGAGCCCAGCGGAGCACATCGTCCGCACATAATGTTTCACGGTGGCCCGCAGACAAGCAGGTTGCCATCACCGTATTAGTTGCCTAGGGTTGTTCGACATGAAGTCCTTGATTGCCCCCATCAGTTCGTTGCTGGGCGGAGTAGCTTTGCTGCTGCTCGGCCACGGGCTGCTCAACACACTCCTGACCCTGCGCGGCGTTGCCGAAGGCTACTCCACCGGCATGATCGGTCTGCTGATGTCCGGCTATTTTGCCGGCTTCCTGATCGGCACCTGGCTGGCGCCCTCGCTGATCCGCCGCATCGGCCACATCCGCACCTTCGCCTTCTATGCCGCGCTGGCGGCGGTCGCCGTACTGGTGCACGTGCTGATCGTCAACCCGTGGGTGTGGCTGGTGCTGCGGGTGCTCTACGGGGTGTCGCTGGTCACGCTGTACATGGTCATCGAAAGCTGGCTGAACGCGCAGGTCAGCGGCGAGAAGCGCGGCCAAGTGTTCGCGCTGTACATGGCGGTCAACCTCGGCGCGCTGGCGGCTGCCCAACAGCTGTTGAGCCTCGACACACCGATGAATTTCACGCTGTTCGCGCTGGCCGCCATCCTCATCAGCAGCGCGCTGATGCCGATCACCCTGACCCGCCAGGCGCAACCTGCGCTGCCGGACATGCCAGCCACCGACTTGCTGCAACTGGCGCGCATCGCCCCGCTACCGTTGATGGCGGCCGGTATTTCCGGGCTCACGCTGGGCGGTTTCTGGGGCCTGGCGCCGGTATATGCGAGCCAGGTCGGTTTCGATGCCGCCGGTGTCGGCCTGCTGATGAGCATCACGATTCTCGGCGGCGCGGTGCTGCAATGGCCGATCGGGCTGTTCTCGGACAAGCATGACCGGCGCGTCGTGCTGCTCTGGGTGGTAGCGATCGCCGCGGTCCTGGCGCTGGTGATCACACCGATCCTGTCCGGCTCGCTGCTGCTGGGGCTGATGTTTCTCTGGGGCGGGCTAGCATTTTCGATCTATTCGATCGCCGTTGCGCAGATGGTCGATCAGTTGCACCCGGACGAAATTCTTTCCGGTTCCAGCGGCCTGTTGCTGGCCAACGGCTTCGGTGCGGCGTTCGGCCCGGTGGTCGCCGGTGGTCTGATGCACCTGTTTGGCCACATCGCCCTGCCGCTGTTCTTCGCCGTGTCGCTGGGCATCCTCGCGATCTACTCGTTCTGGCGTCCGCGCCGCGTGGTGGATCTGGTAACCGAGCCGCACGGTCATTTCACACCCATGCTGCGTACCAGCCACACCGTGCTGGAGCTGATGCCCGACACCCCGGAAGTCGAAGCAACTGCGGCACCGGCCAACGAGGCGGAGATGGTCGACGAGCATCCGGTCGCGCAGGAAGAGCCGATTCCACCACGGACCGGCACCCTGTAGCCGGCTGCTCCGCGGGCAGCGTGGCGACACAGGCCGATCAGAAGTCGACCTTGCCCCGCCCTGCCTTGATCGCGCCGCGCTTGGTTTTGCCTTCGAGCCGGCGCTTCTTCGAGCCGAGCGTCGGCTTGGTCGGGCGGCGCGCCTTCTCCACCTTGGCCACGCTGCGAATCAGTTCCGCCAGTCGTTCCAGCGCATCGAGGCGGTTCTGCTCCTGGGTTCGATACCGCTGCGCCTTGATGACGACCACGCCTTCGCTGGTGATCCGGCTATCGCGCAGGGCCAGCAGCCGCTCCTTGTAGAACGGCGGCAATGACGACGCCTGGATGTCGAAGCGCAAGTGCAACGCGCTGGAAACCTTGTTGACGTTCTGCCCGCCCGCACCCTGGGCGCGGATGGCAGTCAGTTCGATCTCGGCATCCGGCAACTGCACGGCATTGGAAATTTCCAGCATGAAAGCTCGCGGCGGACGATGGGTGTCGGTGATTGTCCTATGACCTGCGCGCCACTGACACACTTTTTAGAACATTGGCCGTCAGCTGCCGGCAGCCGTTCGGCTAAGGTAAACGCCCGCCCCAACGGATCTGAACATGGACTCGATCACCCAGGCTCTACTCGGTGCCAGTGTACAAGGCGCGATGCTCGGTCGCTGGCAGGGTCGCAAGGCGCTCGTTTACGGCGCGGTGCTCGGGACCCTGCCGGACCTCGATGTGGTCATCGACTACGGCGATGCGGTCGCCAACATGACCTATCACCGCGGCTTCAGCCATTCGTTGTTCGTGCTGAGTCTGCTCGCCGTTCTGCTGACCTGGCTGATCAGGCGATTCCGCCCGGACGAGCGATACACCGGTACACGCCTGTTCCTCAGCATCTGGTTGGTGCTGATCACTCACGTCCTGCTGGACGCCTTCACCAGCTATGGCACGCAGCTGCTCTGGCCACTGACCACGCCTCCTATCGCCTGGTCCAGCGTGTTCATCATCGACCCCCTGTACAGCGTGCCACTGCTCATTGCGGTGCTGGCGGGTCTGCTGTTTGGCCTGAGCGGACGCAGGGCCAGATGGCCCGCCTACGCCCTGGCCATTTCCACCTGTTACCTGGGGTTCACCCTGGCCGGCAAACAGATGGCCGAGCACCGCGTGCAGGCGACCATGGCTAGCCAGGGGATCCAGGCGGAGCAAATGTTCAGCACACCAACACCCTTCAACAGCCTGCTGTGGCGGGTGATTCTGGTGGATGGCGAGCACTATTACGAAACGCTGGTCAGCTGGTGGGATTCTGCACCACCCAGCCTCGTGCGGCTTCCACGCAACGCGCAGCTGGCCGCCGAGCTCAATGGCTCAGAGCAGCACGAACGCTTGAAGTGGTTTACCGGAAACGTGCTGCGCTATGACGTGGATGGCGATCAGCTACTGGTGACCGACCTGCGGCTGGGCATGACCGGCTTTCATCCATTCCGCTTTCCGCTGGCAGAGCGCTCTGCCGAAGGCTGGCAGCTTATCGCGCAACCCGAACGACTGCCGGCCAACCGGGGCGACATGAGCCGCCTGGTCAGCCTGTGGCAGCGCATCTGGCAGCAGGAGCCAGCGCTGCCTCTGGCCGCCTGGGCCGCTGAACTGAACGGCGGTCGCTGAAGAAAGCGGCTCAAGGAGCTTGAGCCGCATACCCTCCTACGCGGGTCAGGTGCGGAACTGACGAACCAGTTCCTGCAATTCCAGTCCCAGGCGTGCCAGCTCGGCGCTGGCACTGGCGGTGTGCTCGGTGGCACTGGCGCTCTGGTCACCGATGTCCCGCACGCGGGTCACGCTCTCGGAAATGTTCTCGGCCACGGCGCTCTGCTGCTCGGCAGCTGCCGCGATCTGCTGGTTCATCTGCTCGATGGTCGAAACCGACTCCGTGATGCGCCCAAGCGCGACGCCGGCCTCGTTGGCCAGATCTACGGTCCGTTGTGTCAGGTCACGGCTGCTCTGCATCTGCTCCACCGCCTGCTGCGCAACCCGCTGCAGGTTGGCGATAAGCCCCTCGATTTCCTCGGTGGAATCATGGGTACGCCGCGCCAGGGCACGAACCTCGTCAGCCACCACGGCGAAGCCGCGGCCCTGCTCGCCGGCACGGGCCGCTTCGATGGCCGCATTGAGTGCCAACAGATTGGTTTGCTCGGCAACCGCTCGAATCACCTCGAGCACGCTGCCGATGCGTCCACTTTCGGCGTGCAACGCTTCGATCGCATGCGCCGACTGATTCACCTCGCCGGCCAGGTTGCCGATCTGTCCGACGGCATCCTGCACCACCAGATCGCCCTGCCGCGCCTGCTGATCCGCCTGGCGCGCGGCAATGGAAGCCTGCTCGGCATTGCGTGCAACCTCCTGCACCGTCGCAGCCATCTCGTGCGTCGCGGTGGCCACCTGCTCGGTCTCGACGCGCTGAGTCTGTACGCCGGCGCTGGTCTGCGCAGTCACGGCCGAGAGCTGATCGGCGGCTGCAGCGATCTGGCTGACGCCGCCACCGATGCGGCCGATCAGATTGCGCAGGCTTTCGGTCATGTCGTGCATGGCGTTCTGCAGTTGCCCTACCTCGTCACGACGCGAGCTTGCCGCGGAGTACGTCAGATCACCGCTGGCGACCCGCTGGGCCTGCTGGACGGTGCTGCGAAGCGGGCCGACGATCATTCGCGAGATCACCGTGGCGGCCAGCATGCCGACGAAAATGGCCAGCGCGCCAATCACGCCGAGCAACATGTAGCTGCTGCTTTTCTGTTGCTGCATGGCGCTGCTGGCATTGGCCAAGGCCTCGTCGGCAGCAGCGATCACGACCTCGGACTGCTGGGCCATCGACTGTTCCAGCGCGAGGCGCTCACTACGATTCTGACGAAACTCGTCGAACGCCAGCCTGTACTGATCCAGCTCGGCCAGAGCCTTGTCCATGGAAGCCTTCTGGTCATCGTTCAGCCAGATCTTGAGATTGCTGCCGATGGTCGTCACGTTCCCGTGCAAGTCGCTCCAGCTGGTGGCTGCTTCATCCGAGCTGTTGGCAACGTAGACATTCTCCAGGGTACGCATGTCCAGGATCTGCTTGGTCAGGCCCGAAGTCGCTTCGGCGACGGTCAGCGGATCGCTTCCCTTGAGCCGATCTCCCTCCAGCCGCAGCACCCGTACTGCGTCGTACATGTCCAGCTCGATGAACTCGAACTCCTCGCGACTGACCTGAGCGGCCTCCTGCATCCGCGTACGTAGCGCCACGCCGCGCTCGATCAGCTGCATGTAGCGGTCGAACTTTTGCGCGTATTCATCCGCACCCTGGCTGATCCGCGTCAGATAGGCCCGCTCGGCGGCATCGGAGCTGGTGGTCAGGCCAGCGAGCTTCTGATTCAGTTGCTGCAGCGAGCCATGCAACGCCTCGGCCGAAGACGACTGACGGGTCAGCGCGTAGTCCCGCTCGGCACCACGCGCCGCCAGAATGGAGGCGTTGACGCTGGAAAGCTGCTCGATCTGCCGGGCCCGGCCAAGGATTTCATCGACGGCAACGAACCCGGTACCGGCCACTCCAAGCGTGAGCAGCAGTACCAGGCCGAAACCACCGATGAGCTTTTTGCCGACCGAGAGATTAGTGAGTGAATTCAGCACTGGTTCCATCAGAGAAGTTCCACAAAAGAGGCACGAACGGGAAGTCGGCAGAGATTACTAATAGTTGAGCGTTGCGGCTGGATATTTTTGGCGCCTTAAGACTGACGGTAAGTGCCAACGACCTTCCCCTCTCGCGGCCGACGCCAGGATGTCCACCTATGGGTGCGGATCAGCTGCGGCTTTCGGCCAAGCCCCAGCAGCGAACTCGGTGACCCGCTGCGGGTGAATGACGTGCCTGCGACAGCTAGTGCTGCAGGTGCCCATAGAGCCGAGCGTAAAGCCCACCCTCGGCGATGAGCTGCTGGTGGCCGCCGTCTTCGGCGATGCGGCCACCGTCGAAGACCAGTACGCGATCCGCCTGTTTCACCGCCGACAGGCGATGGGCAATGATCAGCGTCGTACGCCCCTGAAGGAAACGATTGAGGCCTTGGTGCAGGGCATACTCCGTCGCCGCATCCAGCGCAGAGGTGGCTTCATCGAGAATCACGACCTTCGACTCGGCCAGGATCATGCGTGCTACGGCCAGGCGCTGCCGCTGACCGCCGGACAGACGCACACCGGAACGGCCGACGATGCTATCCAGACCGTTCGGTAATTGACGAATGGTATCGGCCAGCTGAGCGATCTCCAGCGCCCGCCAGCAGGCGTCGTCATCTCGCTCGCGGCCCATCATCAGGTTGGCTCGCACGCTGTCGTTGAACAGTGCGGGATGCTGCAGCACTACTGCAACGTTGTCGCGCACAGTGCCCAGCCCGATCTCTTCAAGCGGCACGCCGCCGAACTGGATCTGCCCGGCCTGCGGCTGATAGAGACCCAGCAGCAGTTGCACCAAGGTGCTCTTGCCGCCACCGCTGGCCCCGACGATTGCGACCTTCTCGCCCGGCGCGATGCTGAGATCAAGCCCTTCGAGAATCGGTTCATCCTGATAGGCAAAGCGCAGACCTCGTACATCGATCGCCACCGTCGTCTGGCCGGCGAAAGGATCGCGTCCCCCGGCGTACTGCGGCTCGTCCGCACGCGCCAGCAGCTGGTTGATGCGGCCCAGCGCACCGCCGGCAGCGTAGAAGGCGTACTGCAGGCTCAACAGTTGCTCCACCGGACCGATCATGAACCAGAGGTAGCTGAAGACCGCCAGCATCTGGCCGATCGACAGATCGGAAAACAGCACAGTGAGCATTGCCGCGGCGCGAAACACGTCAATGCCGAACTGGAACAGCAGGCCACTGGCACGGTTGGACGCGTCGGTCTTCCACTGCGAAGCAACCGCGTAGTCGCGTACCTCCCGCGCGCGCAAACCCAGGCGACCGAGGAAGAATCCCTGCCGGTTGCCGGCGCGCACTTCCTGGATGGCGTCGAGGGTTTCCGTGAGCGCCTGGGTGAAGCGCGACGTGCTGTCGTTCTCCAGCTTCTTCAGGTGCTTCACGCGCTTGCCCAGCTGCACCGTGGCGTAGATCACCAGCGGATTGAACAGGAGAATCAACAACGCCAGCTGCCAGTGCATCCACACCAGAATGGCCGCCGTGCCGAAAATCGACAGCACGGCCACCAGCAGACGGCTGAGCGTATCGCCGATGAACTTGTCGATAGTCTCCAGATCAGTGACCAGGTGTGCCGCCACCGTGCCGCCGCCGAGGCTTTCGTATTCCGCCAGAGCAATGCGCTTGAGCCGCTCGATCAGGCGCACGCGAATGCGATAAACAATGTCCTTCGAAAGCCGAGCGAACAGGCGCGCCTGCAGCACGTTGAACACCAGCGCAGAAGACCGCAATACTAGGGTCACGCCGAGCATGAGCCCGATATAGCCAACAGCGGTTTCCCAGCTGGCAGGCAGAAAGCGATCCATGATCTGCAGCGCCGAGTCGCCCGCTCCGAGCAGCACCTCGTCGACCAACAGCGGCAGCAGCAACGGAATCGGCACACTGCAGAGCGTCGCCAGCACGGCAACCAGATTCGCCAGGATCAGCGCTTTGCGATGGTGCAATGCGAGCCGGCGTATCTCTGCCCAGCTGAGTTGGTCAGGCATGGGCGTTACGCTCCAGCCAGCGTTCCAGTAGCGGGCTTAGTGCAGGCAGCGGTTGATAGCCGTTGGTGACCAGCGCCAGTTGCCCTTCGTGCTCGGCCAGCAGTGTGGGGAAGCCGGCAATGCCGAGGTTCTCGACCCAGGTGAAGTCAGCCACGGTGGTTGCCTTGGTGGCCGGGTCGTCATAACGCTCGGCGAACTGACTCCGCGAAAGACCTGCGGTCTCGGCCAGGTCCACCAGCACCGCTGGCAGGGTCACATCGAACCCGTGCTGGTAGAACGCCTGCTGAATCGCCAATGACAGCGACCAGACGCGAGATTCATCGAGGCTGCGAGCAGCGACAAGCGCACGGCAGGCGGGCTCCGTGTCGTAGATCAACGCGTCAGGCAAGCCCTTATCCAGATTGAACGACTGACCTGTCGCCGAGTGCACGGCCTGCCAGTAGGACAGCGTGCGCTGCCGCCCTGCCTGATCCATAACGCCCTGCTCGCGACGCAGCCCGCCCACCCTCAGCTCTAGCGATACGCCCTGAGCCGCGGCTTGCTCGGCCAGCGCCGTCATTACCGGCGCGAATCCCCAGCACCATGAGCACATTGGGTCCATCACATAGATCAGTCGGGCCACTTCGAGACTCCACAACTACCTGGTGGGCCGACGCACGGCCAGTTGGCTTCAGCGATCCAGTTCTCGGAGGTCACGGCCGATGGGATGCGGCTGGTTGCGCTGACGTGCCAGCTCGATCTGTTTCTGCCGCTCGCGAGCACCGGCGCGCGTTTTTTCGCTCAGCGTATTCCAGCAATGAGGACAGCTGATACCCGCAGCGTAGTGCTCCGATTGCCGATCTTCCACGGATAGCGGTGCGCGGCAGGCATGGCACAGATCGAACTCGCCGACGCTGAGGTCATGCCGCACGGTCACGCGGTTATCGAACACGAAGCAGTCGCCTTGCCATCGACTTTGCGTCTCCGGCACCTCCTCCAGATACTTGAGGATGCCGCCCTTGAGGTGATAAACCTCCTCAAAGCCCTCACCAAGCATATAGCTCGACGCCTTCTCGCAGCGAATGCCGCCGGTGCAGAACATTGCGACCTTCTTGTGCTTTGCCGGGTCGTAGTGAGCCTTGATGTAGTCAGGAAAGTCTCGGAACGATTTGGTCTTCGGGTCGACCGCACCTTCGAACGTACCGATTGCCACTTCGTAGTCGTTACGGGTGTCGATCAGCAACACTTCCGGATCGGCGATCAGCGCGTTCCAGTCTTGCGGCTCGACATAGGTTCCAACCTGCCGATTCGGATCGACACCCTCAACGCCGAGCGTGACGATCTCCTTCTTCAGCTTGACCTTGGTGCGATAGAAAGGCTGCTCGTCGCAGTACGATTCCTTGTGGTCGATGTCGGTAAGGCGGTCATCGAGCCGAAACCATTCAAGCAGCGCATTGATGGCCTCGCGGGTACCGGAGACCGTGCCATTGATACCCTCCTCGGCCAACAACAAGGTGCCCTTGATGCCAAGGTGCGTGAGGGTTTCGAGCAGGGGTTCGCGCAGCGCAACGTAATCGGGCAGCGATACGAACTTGTACAGCGCTGCCACAACGATTTTTCGTGTCATGGGTACTTCCGCCAGTGGTCACCCGCGTAAAGGGTGGACCGGATACAAACGAAAGCGCCGGCGTGGGCCGGCGCGGGGAGGAAGTCTAACAAAGAACGGCAAGAATGGTCCCGTGCGAGACGGCGCGCTATTTATGCCCACCAGCACAAACCGGTGATGCCGGGGCCGTGCCTTGTTGCGCCCACTCCTCAGGCGTATAGGTATGCAGCGCAAGGGCATGGATCTGTTGCATCAGTGCCCCCATCGCGGCATAAGCCTTTTGGTGGCGCTTGACCGAATTCAGTCCGGTGAACTGCTCGCTGACGATCACGGCTTTGTAATGGGTTTCCTGCCCGCGACTGTGTGTGTGGCTTTCATCGAGCACTTCAAGGTGCTCGGGCTGCAAGGCTTGCAGGGCGTCTTGGATCAAATCGAGCTTACGCATAGCAGGGTCTCTTAAGGCTTCTGTTTCTCGAGTTCGGCCGTCATCTCGGACAGCAGGTTATTCACTTCCGGCACCGCGCTTTCCAACTTGACCTGGGTAAGCTGAGCCGAGCGAGCATTGAGCTCCGGCAGCTTGCTGAGCATCTTCTTGCCGAGTGGCGACTCATAAAAATCGATCAGCTGATTCAGTTCCGTTTCAGAGAACTGGCTGGTGTACAAAGCGACCAGATCCGGCTTCAGCTTGTCCCACCCTATAGCCTTGTCCAAAGCAGTATTGGCCTGAGCCTGATAGCGCTCGAGCAGCGCCTTCTTGGTATCTGGCGCCTGCGCTTCGGCAAAACGCTGCGCAAACATCTGCTGCACTTGGGCATAAACAGGTACGGCGAGCCGGTCAGCATTGGCAAGCTGCAGAAAACGTTCTGCACTTCCCGCATGGCTCGCACTATCGGCAAAAGCCGATGAACTGATACAGATGAACAGCGCTGCAGCGCGCAGGGTCTGGACACGAAAAGTCGACATTGGAAATCCTTAGGCTGGCTATAGGTAGCCCTCAATGGACACATTCTGCGCTCGGAGTTCCAATGCCTCAAGCGGCCGAAGGCAAAGCTACGGAACTGCCGATGCCGCAGGGCAGCCTAACCAGCAATATTGAGCAGGAGCATGGCATGACGCGTATAGAGACCGACAGTCTGGGGCAAGTCGAAGTACCGGAACAGGCTTACTGGGGCGCACAGACGCAGCGATCGCTGAGCAACTTCGCGATTGGTAGCGAGCGAATGCCGATTCAGGTGCTGCATGCGTTAGCGCTGATCAAGAAAGCTGCAGCGCGTGTAAACAATCGAATTGGTGATCTGCCGCCCGACATCGCGCGCCTGATCGAGCAAGCCGCGGATGAGGTTCTGCATGGTCAGCACGACGACCAGTTTCCGCTGGTCGTCTGGCAAACCGGCAGCGGCACGCAAAGCAATATGAACGTCAACGAGGTGATCGCGGGTCGCGCCAATGAGCTGGCGGGCGGCAACCGAGGCGGCAAGGCGCCAGTCCATCCGAACGATCACGTTAATCGCGCGCAGAGCTCCAACGACTGCTTCCCGACAGCGATGCACATTGCGGCCGCCAAAGCCGTGCATAGCCAACTGCTGCCTGCCATTGCAGAACTGTCCGGTGGATTGGCAGAGCTTGCAGTGCGACACAATAAGCTGATCAAGACCGGACGCACCCATCTGATGGATGCAACTCCGATTACCTTCGGCCAGGAGATGTCGGCGTTCGTCGCGCAGCTCGATATCGCCGAACGCACGATCCGTCAGTGCCTGCCGGCTGTTTATGAACTGGCGCAGGGGGGTACTGCGGTAGGCACCGGTTTGAACTCGCCGCACGGCTTCGCCGAAGCCATCGCAGCGGAGCTGGCCGCTCTCTCGGGCC
Source organism: Stutzerimonas kunmingensis (assembly GCF_002929225.1). GTDB lineage: Bacteria > Pseudomonadota > Gammaproteobacteria > Pseudomonadales > Pseudomonadaceae > Stutzerimonas. The sequence continues at coordinate 780,361 of NZ_PISM01000018.1, forward strand.
TCCCCTTCGTCTCTGCCCCAAACAAGTTCGCCGCGCTGGCCGGACATGAGCCGCTGGTCGCGATGTCCGGTGCGCTGAAGACGCTGGCCGTCGCGTTGATGAAGTTGGCCAATGATCTTCGTCTGCTCGGCTCCGGTCCGCGCGGGGGATTCGCTGAGGTGCGATTGCCAGCCAACGAACCAGGTAGTTCGATCATGCCCGGCAAGGTCAATCCAACCCAATGCGAAGCCTTATCAATGCTCGCTTGCCAGGTCATGGGCAATGACATGACGATCAGCTTTGCAGCGAGTCAAGGACATCTGCAATTGAACGTATTCAAGCCGGTGATCATTCATAACCTGCTTCAATCGGTCCAACTGCTGTCCGATGGATGCCGCAACTTCAACGCTCATTGCATTTCCGGATTAGAGCCGGACCCGGCGCGTATGGCCGAGCATCTGGAACGTGGGCTTATGCTGGTAACCGCACTGAATCCTCACATCGGCTATGACCGGGCAGCTGAAATCGCCAAGAAGGCCTATGCGCAAGGCACCACATTGCGCGAAGCAGCCATGGAGCTTGGTTACCTTACCAGCGAGGAGTTCGATCAATGGGTTCGTCCAGAGACGATGCTTGAAGCCGGACAAAGGGAATAACGGTGTAGCGGAAGCGTCTGCTGTGTGCTCTCAACACGCCTGCCGCCAACCTTAGGTCGCGCGCTGTGCCGGCTGGGGCTGCCTAAGACCGGCCGGAGCAATGTATCTAGACGACAGCTGCGGGCGGCTCCAGCTCAAGCATTAGCTAGTGCCGGCCAAGACCCAACGGCTGGCTCTGCTCCAGCACTTCGGGGTGTTAGGACTGAACGCTACGTGGTTGTCGGGGGCAGGCTTCTTTTAACACTACCCCAAAGCATCCGACCTGAATGAACTTTATAAGCTTGCAATGCAGCAATGCAATTGAAGGGTTGGCGGAAGGCACTTCGTAGGCACGCGCTAAATGCTCTTCCCATAGCTCAATACCTTTCTCTGCCCCAAAAGCAAACCCCCGACCAGCTTACGCGGGTCGGGGGTTTGGGAAAGGAGCTTGACGATGACCTACTCTCACATGGGGAGACCCCACACTACCATCGGCGATGCGTCGTTTCACTACTGAGTTCGGGAAGGGATCAGGTGGTTCCAACGCTCTATGGTCGTCAAGCAATTCAGTTGCTGCCTCGGGGTTTAGCCGCTGCAGCCAATCGGGTATGTGATGAATCGGTATTGCGTGTTCGTGCAGATTTTCGGCCTGTTTGTCGACTTTCCGTCTAACAGCCAAATTGTTTGGGTGTTATATGGTCAAGCCTCACGGGCAATTAGTATTGGTTAGCTCAACGCCTCACAGCGCTTACACACCCAACCTATCAACGTCGTAGTCTTCGACGGCCCTTCAGGGAGCTCAAGGCTCCAGTGAGATCTCATCTTGAGGCAAGTTTCCCGCTTAGATGCTTTCAGCGGTTATCTCTTCCGAACGTAGCTACCCGGCAATGCCACTGGCGTGACAACCGGAACACCAGAGGTTCGTCCACTCCGGTCCTCTCGTACTAGGAGCAGCCCCTCTCAAATCTCAAACGTCCACGGCAGATAGGGACCGAACTGTCTCACGACGTTCTAAACCCAGCTCGCGTACCACTTTAAATGGCGAACAGCCATACCCTTGGGACCGGCTTCAGCCCCAGGATGTGATGAGCCGACATCGAGGTGCCAAACACCGCCGTCGATATGAACTCTTGGGCGGTATCAGCCTGTTATCCCCGGAGTACCTTTTATCCGTTGAGCGATGGCCCTTCCATACAGAACCACCGGATCACTAAGACCTACTTTCGTACCTGCTCGACGTGTCTGTCTCGCAGTCAAGCGCGCTTTTGCCTTTATACTCTACGACCGATTTCCGACCGGTCTGAGCGCACCTTCGTACTCCTCCGTTACTCTTTAGGAGGAGACCGCCCCAGTCAAACTACCCACCATACACTGTCCTCGATCCGGATAACGGACCAGAGTTAGAACCTCAAAGTTGCCAGGGTGGTATTTCAAGGTTGGCTCCACGCGAACTGGCGTCCACGCTTCAAAGCCTCCCACCTATCCTACACAAGCAAATTCAAAGTCCAGTGCAAAGCTATAGTAAAGGTTCACGGGGTCTTTCCGTCTAGCCGCGGATACACTGCATCTTCACAGCGATTTCAATTTCACTGAGTCTCGGGTGGAGACAGCGCCGCCATCGTTACGCCATTCGTGCAGGTCGGAACTTACCCGACAAGGAATTTCGCTACCTTAGGACCGTTATAGTTACGGCCGCCGTTTACCGGGGCTTCGATCAAGAGCTTCGCTTGCGCTAACCCCATCAATTAACCTTCCGGCACCGGGCAGGCGTCACACCCTATACGTCCACTTTCGTGTTTGCAGAGTGCTGTGTTTTTAATAAACAGTCGCAGCGGCCTGGTATCTTCGACCGGCATGGGCTTACGTAGTAAATACTTCACCCTCACCGGCGCACCTTCTCCCGAAGTTACGGTGCCATTTTGCCTAGTTCCTTCACCCGAGTTCTCTCAAGCGCCTTGGTATTCTCTACCCAACCACCTGTGTCGGTTTGGGGTACGGTTCCTAGTTACCTGAAGCTTAGAGGCTTTTCCTGGAAGCATGGCATCAACCACTTCGCTTTCTAAAAGAAAGCTCGTCATCAGCTCTCGGCATTAAGATCCCGGATTTACCTAAGATCTCTGCCTACCACCTTAAACAAGGACAACCAACGCCTTGCTGGCCTAGCCTTCTCCGTCCCCCCATCGCAGTAACTAGAAGTACGGGAATATTAACCCGTTTCCCATCGACTACGCTCTTCAGCCTCGCCTTAGGGACCGACTCACCCTGCGTCGATTAACGTTGCGCAGGAACCCTTGGTCTTTCGGCGTGCGAGTTTTTCACTCGCATTGTCGTTACTCATGTCAGCATTCGCACTTCTGATACCTCCAGCCAGCTTCTCAACTGACCTTCACAGGCTTACAGAACGCTCCTCTACCGCTCAACTTGCGTTGAACCCGTAGCTTCGGTACCTGGTTTGAGCCCCGTTACATCTTCCGCGCAGGCCGACTCGACTAGTGAGCTATTACGCTTTCTTTAAAGGGTGGCTGCTTCTAAGCCAACCTCCTAGCTGTCTAAGCCTTCCCACATCGTTTCCCACTTAACCAGGATTTTGGGACCTTAGCTGACGGTCTGGGTTGTTTCCCTTTTCACGACGGACGTTAGCACCCGCCGTGTGTCTCCCGTGCTGACACTTGCTGGTATTCGGAGTTTGCATCGGTTTGGTAAGTCGGGATGACCCCCTAGCCGAAACAGTGCTCTACCCCCAGCAGTGATACACGAGGCGCTACCTAAATAGCTTTCGAGGAGAACCAGCTATCTCCGAGCTTGATTAGCCTTTCACTCCGATCCACAGGTCATCCGCTAACTTTTCAACGGTAGTCGGTTCGGTCCTCCAGTCAGTGTTACCTAACCTTCAACCTGCCCATGGATAGATCGCCCGGTTTCGGGTCTATTCCCAGCGACTAGACGCCCTATTAAGACTCGCTTTCGCTACGCCTCCCCTATTCGGTTAAGCTCGCCACTGAAAATAAGTCGCTGACCCATTATACAAAAGGTACGCAGTCACCTAACAAAGTAGGCTCCCACTGCTTGTACGCATACGGTTTCAGGTTCTATTTCACTCCCCTCTCCGGGGTTCTTTTCGCCTTTCCCTCACGGTACTGGTTCACTATCGGTCAGTCAGTAGTATTTAGCCTTGGAGGATGGTCCCCCCATATTCAGACAAAGTTTCTCGTGCTCCGTCCTACTCGATTTCACTTCTAAGACCTTTTCGCGTACAGGGCTATCACCCACTATGGCCGCACTTTCCAGAGCGTTCCGCTAAAATCAAAGAAGCTTAAGGGCTAATCCCCGTTCGCTCGCCACTACTAAGGGAATCTCGGTTGATTTCTTTTCCTCAGGGTACTTAGATGTTTCAGTTCCCCTGGTTCGCCTCACACACCTATGTATTCAGTGTGTGATAACCATCTTATGATGGCTGGGTTCCCCCATTCAGACATCTCCGGATCAAAGTCTGTTTGCCGACTCCCCGAAGCTTTTCGCAGGCTACCACGTCTTTCATCGCCTCTGACTGCCAAGGCATCCACCGTATGCGCTTCTTCACTTGACCATATAACCCCAAGCAATCTGGTTACTGTCTATAACGTGAAGACGACATTCGCCGAAAATTTGCATAGAGAACACGCAAATTTTACCTTGACTTGAATAATCACCAGTGAAAGTGACCACTCAAATCTACTTCTATCACATACCCAAATTTTTAAAGAACAGTTCTGGCGCAAAGACCAGAAATCAATACCCTCACACATCACAGGATGCGTAAGCAGCACTCATTTCTGAGCTTTCAGCGATTTTCGAGTTAATGGTGGAGCCAAGCGGGATCGAACCGCTGACCTCCTGCGTGCAAAGCAGGCGCTCTCCCAGCTGAGCTATGGCCCCATCTACAGATCGGCCACATCCCATGACAATTGGTGGGTCTGGGCAGATTCGAACTGCCGACCTCACCCTTATCAGGGGTGCGCTCTAACCAACTGAGCTACAGACCCAATC
>NZ_PISM01000019.1 GCF_002929225.1 Stutzerimonas kunmingensis
AAGCTCGCAGCGGCTAAAAACCAAGAAATGAGCGGGTGATCGGGCGGGTTTTGATCGATTTGCCGCTTTCAAAATCGGCAAGGGCTGAAGTCGGTCAAAAAACAGGCGGCTTTTTCAGACCTTCCTTAGATAGTCTTGAGTCTTCTCTTATAGCCCAGGGTATATACATGCTTTGGGCTTTTAATTGTTCAATCTCCTTCTAATTAATTTAAAAAGTTTCAATTCTAACCAATTGAAGCATTGTTTTTCCCTTTTTCCCTTTTTCCCTTTTTCCCTTTTTCCCTTTTTCCCTTTTTCCCTTCTTCCCTTCCGCCTCGCAAATTTTTTTGTCTGCTTCCTGCATCCACTTACCCGGATCGCTCTTGGATCGGCCGAGTACGTTTAATCATCGTGGAAAGAGGATAGATAAAATTCCTACTATAAATGCCCGCTTCTGGCCGGTGCCGTAATTCAGTGACCGCTTGACGTATACCCTAACCTGACACCCCGAAACGCAGCGAAAATCTGTCTGGATAGGGTTGGTTATCCAATAATTTGGCATCTGTCTGACTGCCTTTAGGATCTCAGCTATACACAATTTGCTGGGAGGTAGCATGCACGGACAACGCATTGGTTACATACGGGTCAGTACGCTCGATCAGAACCCGGATCGTCAACTGGAAGGCGTTCAGGTAAGCAAGGTGTTCATCGACAAAGCTTCCGGCAAAGACACCCAGCGTCCGCAGCTTGAAGCGTTGCTCAGTTACGTTCGTGAGGGCGACACTTTGGTCGTGCATAGCATGGACCGGTTAGCCCGTAACCTCGATGACTTGCGGCGCATGGTGCATCACCTCACCGGGCGGGGAGTGCGCATTGAGTTCGTGAAGGAATCGATGGCGTTTACTGGGGAAGATTCGCCAATGGCTAACCTGCTGCTATCGGTCATGGGGGCTTTCGCGGAATTCGAGCGGGCACTGATTCGTGAGCGGCAGCTAGAGGGTATTTCCCTGGCGAAACTGCGCGGCGTCTATCGAGGGAGGAAAAAAGCGCTGAGCGACAGCAGGATCCAAGAGCTGAGGCACCGCGTTGAAGCCCGTGAGCCAAAAGCTGCTCTGGCACGCGAGTTCGGCATCAGCCGAGCCACCCTCTATGAGTATCTGCGGGCTCCGGCGTAGCGAATACAACCTTATCCCTGGTAGGGAAAAGCTTCCCATCCAGGGGAAGAGCTTCAAACCCCCTCCATCTCAATGCCATTCTCGTCCAGCCAGCTCTTAAGCTGGGCGTAAATGGGTGTGGCGCGTTTTAGGTACAGGCCAACGCATAGAACCGTATAGAAACGTATAGCGGTTTAAATCAATCATTTTCCTGCAGCGTTTAGAGGCATCACCGCAGCTTGCGCTTGCGTGCGCCAGACAGTTTCGCTGCATACCATGCCCTTTCGAGATGCGCCGCCGACAGACCTCAATTACGTTGAACACTCTATCTAGTTCAAGACGTGGCTGGCGGCAGGTAAGAACTCCGCTCCCTCATGAGTTCGGGAAATTTTCTGATGCCACAGACACTTTTAACAAATGTTCAGGTGGCGACTTGATCAGACATAGCAGTGATTCGAGCACAGAACGTATTAGCGACTCTTTGTTCTCTGGCTGTTGCAGGCACTCATATAAAAGACCGCTGATAGCGCTTTGAAATAGCGCCTCGACCATTTCAAGATTTATGTCTGGAGAAATTTCTCCATTTCTAGAAGCGGACTCGAGGATGACTGCAATTTGCCGCATGAACTGCTTGCGGAGCCGTGTTAAGCCGTTCCAAATGATTCCGCATTCGCCTGTAGGTCCTTGAAGGAACATGATGCTCGAGAGCTTTCGAGCCGTGTCGTCGCCAATCGTATTCAGCAGAACGCGCGCCAGCCACGTCCATGCGTTGTCAAGGCAGGCATTGCGAGGCACCGGCTGTCGAAGCGGAATCGACAACTCGTCGAACAGCGCGTTCAAGATGGCGTGCTTGTCCTTGAAATGCCAATAGACCGCACCGCGTGTGACGCCCGCCATCTTGGCCACCGTCGCCAACGCGGCGTTATCGACCCCCTCATCCCAGAACACTTCATTGGCAGCCATGAGAATCTTGCGTCGGGTCAGCTCCGCTTCAGCGGCGGTTCGTCTGGCCATGCTTTCGCCTCTCAGGATGTATGCGTGGCGCGCCGACCGATCGCCCGCTCGACGCTCTGCTGGCAGCGACGCAGCGCCTGCTGAAATGGCTCACGTCGAGTCACTAGTCGCGCTGTCGGTCCGACGATTGCGATCGAGTACCGACCCAAATAGGTTTCCAGCGTGATCGCAAACGAGCTGAGTCCTTCAATCAGCTCGCCATGCTCTTCGGCAACGGCGCCCTCAGCGATCTGGCCGAGCTGCTCAAGCAGCGTAATCCGGTCAGGCGTGCATGGAGTTACGATCGGCAACGGGTCGGGCAGCAGCTGTTGCAGCCACTCATCGGCCAGGACCGCCAGCAGCGCCTTGCCGCTCGCAGTCGCGTAGGCCGGCGCCTTGATACCAATGGGAAACACGACACGTAGCTCACGCTCGGCCACGACGCGGTCGACCACGTAGGCTTTCGCGCCGACCAGCGTGCTGACGCAAACCGACTCGCCCAACTGCTCAGAGAGCTCAAGCATGTAGGGCTTGAGCAACGTGATGATGTCCGTCTGGGTCTGGCTGATCAACTGCCCGAGTGCCGGCCCCAGGCGGAAGCCGCCACTGGGGCCAAGGGTCTCGACCAGGTACTCGGCCTCCAGCGCGGTGATGATGCGCTGCACCGTGGAGCGGGGCAGGTCGACGATCTGCGCGATGGCGGCCAGGCTCAGTCCCTGGGGGTTGTCGCCCAGGGCCCGCATGATCGCTCCTGCGCGGGCGATTACCTGAATACCGTTGTGCCGGCCGGCTTCAGCGGCCTGGTCTGTCTGTGTCATGGCGTCCTCTTAATGTAATGCGCCCACTTGGGTTGGGGGCATTTTCCAGCAGCCTCGCAAGAGTGAACAGGCATTCTTTAACGCTGCGGACCGGAGTTGCCAGTGCTTTGTTCAGGCCTGTTACATATTCCGAACTGTCTCTACTGAATCGCATAGTGATACACTGGACTGCTATATGGTACAGACTTTGTGCATTTGAGGGAGAGGCAACAGGTGAATCACCGAAAAGCTAAATCGCGCGTATGGCATTCCATTCCGCTGGCGGCACTGCTGCTGGCCGGCTGCGTGGAGTCGGACAAGGCGCAAACCGCAGCGCCGCCGCCGGAAGTGGGGGTCTATCGGGTCGAGGCACAGGCGTTGACGCTGACCACCGATCTGCCTGGGCGCACCAGCGCCTACCGCATCGCCGAGGTCAGGCCGCAGGTAACCGGTATCCTCCAGCAGCGCCTGTTCACCGAAGGCACGGAAGTCAAGAAGGGCCAGCAGCTGTACCAAATCGATCCGCGCACCTACGAGGCGCGACTGGCGCGCGCCGAGGCCAACCTGACCACTGCCGAGAACCTAGCCCAGCGCTATGAACGGTTGCTTAAGACCAGCGCGGTTAGCCGCCAGCAATACGATGACGCCATGGCTGCGTGGAAGCAGGCTCAGGCCGAGGTGCAGGTCGCGCGCATTGACGTGCAGTACACCAAGGTGCTGGCGCCGATCTCCGGGCGCATCGGCCGTTCGGCCGTCACCGAGGGCGCGCTGGTCACCAATGGCCAGGTGCAGGAGCTGGCGACCGTTACCCAGCTCGATCCGATCTACGTCGACGTCAACCAGCCAATCACCAACCTGCTCGGCCTGCGTCGCGCATTGGAATCAGGTCGCCTGCAAAGTTCTGGAGATAACCAGGCCGACGTCAGTCTGACGCTGGACGATGGTAGCGCCTACCGGCTGCCGGGCACCCTGAAGTTCTCCGAGGTCAGTGTCGACCCGACCACCGGCTCGGTGACCCTGCGCGCCGAGTTCCCCAACCCGGACCGCAAGTTGTTGCCGGGCATGTTCGTGCATGCGCTGCTCAAGGAAGGCACCCAGCAGGATGCGCTGCTGGTGCCGCAGCAGGCTGTGAGCCGCGATACACGCGGCGTTCCCAGCGTCTGGGTGGTCAAGCAGGACAACAGCGTCGAGAAGCGCGAAGTCGAGACCCTGCGCACCGTCGGTAATGCTTGGCTGATCGGCAAGGGCCTCGCCGACGGCGAACGTGTGATCACCGAAGGCACCCAGCACGCCCGCAGTGGCGTCACGGTAAAGCCGGTGGAGGCCAGCAACGTCCATCTGGTTTCCGAGTTTGGCGAGCCCACTGCCGCCACGGCCCACTGAGGAGCTAGACGTTCATGTCCCGTTTTTTCATCGACCGGCCGATCTTCGCCTGGGTGCTGGCCATTGTCGCCATGCTCGCCGGCGCGTTGTCGCTGGTGAAGATGCCCATCAGCCAGTATCCCAACATCGCCGCCCCGGCCGTCGCCATCGCTGTGTCCTATCCCGGCGCCTCGGCGCAGACCGTGCAGGACACCGTGGTGCAGGTGATCGAGCAGCAACTCAGCGGCCTCGACGGCTTCCGCTACATGTCCGCCGAAAGCGCCTCCGACGGCAGCATGACCATCATCGTGACCTTCGAGCAGGGCACCGACCCGGATATCGCCCAGGTCCAGGTGCAGAACAAACTGCAGCTGGCTACACCCAGGCTGCCTGAGGAAGTGCAGCGCCAAGGGCTGCGCGTGGTGAAGTACCAGCAGAACTTCTTCCTGATCATCGGGCTGGCGGACAGCACCGGCAAGATGAGCAACTTCGACCTCGGCAACGTGATCGCTTCGCAGTTGCAGGACCCGATTTCGCGCATCGACGGCGTGGGTGACTACATGTTGTTCGGCTCACCCAATGCCATGCGCATCTGGCTTGATCCGGCCAAGCTCAACAGTTACCAGCTGACTCCAGGCGATGTTGCCGACGCTATCCGCGAGCAGAACGTACAGGTCTCCTCCGGCCAGCTCGGCGGTTTGCCGACCCGCACCGGTGTGCAGCTCAACGCCACGGTGCTGGGTAAGACTCGCATGACCACTCCTGCCGAATTCGAGGAGATCCTGGTCAAGGTCAAAACCGACGGCTCGCAGATCCGCGTCAAGGACGTGGCTGAGGTCGCGCTGGGTGCCGACAACTTCTCTATCTCGAGTACCCATAACGGCAAGCCTTCGGCCGGCCTGGCCCTGCGTCTGGCCTCCGGCGGTAACCTGCTTGAAACCGTAGAAGCCGTGAAGGCCGAGATGGAGAAGCAGAAAGTCTATCTGCCCGAAGGCATCGAGGTGATCTATCCCTACGACACCACGCCAGTGGTGGAGGCCTCGATCAGTTCGGTGATCCACACCATCATCGAAGCGGTGGTGCTGGTCTTTTTGGTGATGTACCTGTTCCTGCAGAACTTCCGCGCCACGCTGATTCCGACCCTGGCGGTGCCGGTGGTGCTGCTCGGCGCCTTCGCGCTGCTGCCCTACTTCGGCATCAGTATCAACGTGCTGACCATGTACGCCATGGTATTGGCCATCGGCCTGCTGGTGGACGACGCCATCGTGGTGGTGGAAAACGTCGAGCGCCTGATGCATGAGGAAGGGCTGACACCACTGGAAGCCACGCGCAAATCCATGGGGCAGATCCAGGGTGCGCTGGTGGGTATCGGCTTGGTGCTCTCGGCAGTGTTCGTGCCCATGGCCTTCTTTGGCGGCTCGGCAGGCATCATCTACAAGCAGTTCGCCGTGACGATCGTGCTCTGCATGAGCCTCTCGGTACTGGTGGCACTGATCTTCACCCCGGCGCTGTGCGCCACCCTCCTGAAGAAGCCCAAGGGCGATGCCCATCACGAGAAAAAAGGCTTCTTCGGCTGGTTCAACCGCATCTTCGACCGCGGCACCAACCGCTTCGAGCGCGGCGTGGGCGGCATGCTCAAGCATCGCGGCCGCTACCTGCTGGCGTTCGTGCTGATCACCGCCGGCACTGGCTACCTGTTCACCCAGATTCCCAAGGCGTTCCTGCCCAACGAGGACCAGGGGTTGATGATGGTGGAGGTGCGGATGCCGGTGAACTCGTCCGCCGAGCGCACCGAAGCGGTCCTCACCCAGGTGCAGGACTACCTGAAGAGCGAGGAAGACGAGCTGATCGAGCACGTGCTGAACGTCAACGGCTTCAACTTCGCCGGCCGCGGGCAGAACTCGGGCCTCAGCCTGGTCATGCTCAAGGACTGGGACCAGCGCTCGGCCGAGGGCCAAGACGTGTTCAGCATCGCCGAGCGCGCCAACGCCCACTTCGCTCAGGTCAAGGACGCCACCGTCATGGCCTTCGTGCCGCCGGCGATCCTGGAAATGGGTAACGCCATGGGCTTCAACCTGTATCTGCAGGACAACGCCGGCCTCGGCCACGAAGCATTGATGGACGCACGCAACCAGTTCTTGCAGTTGACCAACGAGCATCCGCATCTGCGTGCGGTGCGCCCCAACGGCAAGGACGACGAGCCGCAGTTCCAGGTCAATATCAATGACGAGAAAGCCCGCGCCCTGCAGGTCAGCATCGCCTCGATCAACGAAACCATGAGCGCGGCCTGGGGTTCGATGTACGTCAACGACTTCATCGACCAGGGCCGGGTCAAGCGTGTCTACATCCAGGGCCAAGACGATTCGCGCATCTCGCCGGAAGACTTCGGCAAGTGGTACGTGCGCAATACCCTCGGTGAGATGGTGCCCTTCTCGGCCTTCGCCACCGGCGAGTGGGTGTTTGGCTCGCCGAAGCTGGAACGCTACGGCGGCATCTCTTCGCTGGCAATCCTCGGCGAGCCGGCACCCGGCTACAGCACCGGCGACGCCATGGTCGCCATCGCCGAGATTATGAAGGAACTGCCCCCCGGCATTGGCCTGAGCTACACCGGCCTGTCCTACGAGGAAATCCAGACCGGTGACCAGGCGCCCATGCTTTATGCGCTGACTGTGCTAATCGTGTTCCTCTGCCTGGCTGCACTTTATGAAAGCTGGTCGGTACCGGTGTCGGTGATGATGGTGGTTCCGCTGGGCATTCTCGGCGCGGTACTTGCCACGCTAATGCGTGAACTGAACGCCGACGTCTACTTCCAGATTGGCCTGATGACCACGGTCGGCCTGTCGGCGAAGAACGCCATCCTCATCGTCGAGTTCGCCAAGGATTTGTATGAGAAGGAAGGCATGCCGCTGGTCGATGCTGCCGTTCATGCGGCCAGGCTGCGGCTGCGACCGATCGTCATGACTTCCTTGGCCTTTACCTTCGGTGTATTGCCCATGGCTCTGGCCAGTGGCGCCGGTGCCGGCAGCCAGCACTCGGTCGCTACCGGCGTGGTCGGCGGGATGATCACCGCCACGGTGCTCGCGGTGTTCTTCGTGCCGCTGTTCTATGTGGTGGTGGTCAAGTTGTTCGAAGGCCGCAAGAAGGCTCAGGCCGATGGCGAAGGAGAATCCGCATGAGACTCAAGCATCTGACCGTCGCGATGACGCTGGCGCTGTCCGGCTGCAGCCTGATTCCGGACTACCAGCGCCCGGACATGCCGGTGCAGGCGCAGTGGCCGGAAGGCGCGGCCTATGATCAGGGCGTGTCGGCGAGCACCACTGCCACGGAGCTGGGTTGGCGGCAGTTCTTCGTCGATCCGACCCTGCAACGCCTGATCGGCCTCTCGCTGGAAAACAACCGCGACCTGCGTCAGGCGGCGCTCAACGTCGAAGCCTACCGCGCGCAATACCGCATCAGCCGCTCCGACCTGTTCCCCAGCATCGGCATCGACGGCAGCGGCCAGCGCCAGCGTCTGCCGGCCGACCTGGCGAACACCGGCGAGGCGGGTATCGCCAGCCAGTACGGTGTAACGCTTGGCGTCAGTGCCTACGAGCTGGACTTCTTCGGTCGCCTGCGCAGCCTGGAGGAAGGCGCGCTGGCGCGCTACCTGGCAACCGAGGAGGCGCAACGCAGCGTGCAGATCGGGCTGGTCAGCGAGGTCGCGATGGCCTACCTGACCTGGCGCACCGATCAGGGCCTGCTGGAGCTGACCCACGACACGCTCTACAGCTATGGCAAAAGCCTGAGCCTGGTGCAGGCCGCCCACGACGTTGGCACGGCATCGGCATTGGATGTGCGTCAGGCCCGCAGCCTGGTGGAGCAGGCGCGCGTGCAGTTCGCCCGCTATTCGCGCCTGGTCGCGCAGGATGCCAACCTGCTGCGCCTGTTGCTCGGCACCGAGCTGCCGGCCGATATCACGGATGAACCCGGCAGTGATCGCATGTTCGCAGAATTGCCGGTGGGCATGCCGGCCGACCTGCTGCTACGCCGCCCGGATATCATCGCAGCCGAGTTTCGCCTGCATGCGGCCAACGCCAACATTGGCGCAGCACGCGCGGCGTTCTTCCCGAGCATCCGCCTGACAGCCGCCGCCGGCACCCTGAGCGGTGAGCTAGACGGCCTGTTCGAGGGCGGTTCGGGCACCTGGAGTTTCATGCCACAGATCAACATCCCGATCTTCACCGCCGGCCGGCTCAAGGCCAACCTCGATTACGCCGAGGTGCAGAAGGACATCAACATCGCCGAGTACGAACAGACCATCCAGACCGCATTCCGCGAAGTCGCCGATGGCCTGGCCGCACGCGGCACCTTCGAAGAACAGCTGCAGGCCCAGGCCGACCTGACCACTACCACCCAGGAATACCTGGAACTGGCGCAGCAGCGCTATGACGAGGGTGTCGACAACTACTTGGCCGTGCTCGATGCGCAACGCGAACTGTTCTCTGCCCAGCAACAGCTGCTCAGCGACCGACTGCTGCAGCTCAACAGCGAGGTGCAGCTGTTCCGAGCGCTCGGCGGCGGATGGACGGAGAACATCGCGCACCGCGACGAGTCCGCGCAATAAAAAGGCGGTCGGCGTTACGCCGGCCGCTATGACAACGTTTGATTGTTTTGGAAAGCCAGAGGAGAGAAAGCATGAAAATCCGCTTCGCACTGTCGTTGGCAATCGCACTTCTTACCGGCACAGCCACCGCTGGCGCCGCCGAGTTTTCCGGCGCGCTGGGCATGACCGGTCAAGGTGACATGAGCTACCGCGCCGGCCTGGCGTTCGACTGGGACAAGACCTGGCTGAACAGCGGTACCGGCCAGCTAACCGGCTATTGGGACGCCGCCTATACCTACTGGGAGGGCGGTGACGACTACAGCGGTGCGCACTCGCTGTCCTTCGCCCCGGTGTTCGTCTATGAGTTCAGCGGCTTCAAATACACGCCCTTCTTCGAAGCCGGGATTGGCGTGGCATTCTTCTCCAAGACCGATGTCGGCGAGCAGCAATTGGGGTCCTCGTTCAACTTCGAAGACCGCATCGGCGCCGGCCTGAAGCTGCCGCACGAGCAAAAGGTCGGCATACGCGCCATCCATTATTCCAATGCCGGCATCAAACAGCCGAACGACGGAATCGAATCCTACTCATTGTTCTACAACAAAGCCTTCTGATATCTGGGGCTTCTGCGCCGGACGGAGTCGCAACGTGGTAATCACCTTGCCGCAATTGTCCCTTATACCTAGTACGTTGTGTCGCAGCGATTTCGTCTGCGCGCTGCCCTCTGTGTTGTTCCCCCGCAATTACTGATCATTCGTGACCTGTCGCACCGCAGCAAACTGCTGGTGAGCTCGTCTACAACTTAGAGGCGGTAACCTGATGGACTACGGAATATCGTCCAGTCGCAATTGGCAGCACATCAATGAGATCCGAACTCAGAAAAATGCCTGCCGCATGGTGCCGGCGGTGGAAGGGCGCTATCCGGCCAAGAGCGGGCGTTAAGGTTAGGAAAGTAAATCTGGCCCCTTTTGCCTTTTCCCACAGCCCCACGCTTTCTCGGATATGTAACGACAACTACTAATGCAGGCGAGCTTCCGCTGCTGGCAGAATGCTATGGTGTGTGTGCAAAGGAACCACAAACAGATGCTCTGAAAAGGAGTTCAGCATGAGTCCCAAGCTCTATCTCGTTCTGGTGCTGCTGGCGCTGGGTGCTTACCTTTTCTGGCTGACCCGTGAGCAACTGGCTGCGATGCAGACCAAGAAAAAGGCGATCGCCTACGGCAAGGCGGTGATGGCCGCCGTTGAAACGCATTACGTTGAGCTGAAAGACAAGTCGGTTTTGCTGGTCGAAGATAAGGGATATCAGGTCGTCGACGACTCGAAGTGGAAAGCTGAGCTCGACAAGTTCATCACTATGGTCGTCCGCCCGAAGGTCGAGGGTTTCATCAGAACCCGGGCCGATCAGGCTGTCTTCCACCAATTCGCCACGACCATGCTTCTCCAACTGTTGGACGGCGATGTGTTCCCCCGTCAGTTCCCAGTCGAAGAGTATGCAGCCGGCGCGATCCAGCCGGCCGGCGAGGCTGAAAAGTTGTTGATCCCGGCCCGCTGGCTTTTCTCGATAGTGTTCGTCGCCGTCGCGGTCTACACCGCCATCCACCAAGGCTGGCTGGGGGGCTTGCTGATGCTGGTTGCCGGCTTGGTGTTCAACCCGCTGACACACCAGAAAATGGTACAGAAAGCACCGTGGTACGACCGATACAATCTCGGAATTTGGGCGATTCTGGGCATCGTGTTACTGGCCAACATCTCCTACTTCCAGCATGCCCAGGCGGTCTACGACGAGAGCCAGGCCCTCCTTGCCGAACAGCAAAAGCAGCGGGCGATTGAGCAGCAGAGAGTTGCCGAGCAGCGTCGCGTGGATACCGAACAGAAAAGGCTGGCGGTAGAGGCTCAAGCCGCCAATGAGTTCGCGGCGAAGCGCTTAGAGGTCCTCGAAAACCTAAGTCGGGCTATCCAAGAAGAGCGATTTTCGGACGCGAAAGCGATCCTGGACAAGTACAGCGCGGTTTCTGATTCTGATCTGGTCGCGCTCAAGGGTGAATACGAACTGAAAAAGGAATTCTTCGAAACCAAGGAGGCCGCTGCCAAGGCCGAGCGGAAGCGCCAGGAGAACTACACCGCTCGCATCCGAGACTACGCGATCGACGAGTACACTTCGGCACAGTATCCGAAGCTCACGGCCAAATATCGAAGCCGGCTAACGGAGATTAAAAACTTCCGCCGCACAGCGGCTGAGCGCGTGATTGACAGCGGCAAATGCGACTACGTCGAGAATGTCCAGCTCAGCGACGAAAGCACGCTGCGATCACTCAAGTTCTTCATTGACTGCGCCAACGAGAACCGGATCTACCTGACCGAGGCTGACCTTAAGAGCGGTGCCGAGGTGCGTACACAGGCAGAAAACTCTTGGGACGAAGGTGAGGCCATTGTTGCGTGTAGGGACATGACGAAACGGAGCGCGACCATTCCGAGCTCGGTCAACTTCCACAGTTTCACTGGTACCAGTGCAACGACCGCCAAGACCACCGGGAACGTCCAGGTGCTTTTAAACTTTGATGCCAAGAACGTTTTTGGTACGGAGATCGGCTACACGGCGAGGTGCATCTTTGAGCCGCGTAAGCAGGGCAGCATCGAGATTTTCTTACGCGAATAACGCTGAGCGGCGAGTGTGCGGGCATTGCAAATGCATTCGGGGGTGACGACGCGCCGCCGTTATGAGCGCTGCTGCCCGGCCGCTTCTGGCCGACAATCGGCATCAGTAGGACCCCCTGTATGAGTACCTGCTGGCTTCGGCGTAGGGGGTACAGTCTGTCCCTGGTAGGGAAAAGCTTCCCAGCCAGAGGAGGAGTTCAGGTCCGGCACCGTGCCAGGGCACGCCTGGCTAGCGTAGGAAGAGTTTCCAGCTCCTGAAAGGCTGGCTGGCCAGGTCGAGGATCAATGGCTTGTTCAATTTCTACGGCGTTCATGTGGGCGGTTCCGGTCATTGCTGCCAAGGCTGCATCTGGGGCCACCATCCATGCAAAGAGGCGGCGGTGGTCGGAATCGATTGGAAGGCAGGCTCATGTGTAGACTTTAAGATGCGGCTGTCTGCAAGGAGACGGGCTTAGGTATATGTGCTTTATGAGCAGGGAGCACAGTGAGCACAGGGACAGCGCAGGAGTGGTGGGGCTTGTAGCGGTTCCCTATGCCGGCTTCCAGTAGGGAGCCGAGGGAGTAATTCCTTCTCTTATGTTCCCGGCGTTCCCTGTGCCGACCCGCTGGAGGAAGCAAGCGCAGACCCCATGAATACGGGCTGATCCCGCTGTTCCCTGCGTTCCCCCACCAAAATAGAACACTGCAACTAGCCAACATGCTCCAAGCGTGCCGGATCAATCCAATAGAGCCCTGGATTGCTGCCGTCCGGGAGCCGCTTCCTGTGCTGCAGCTTGCCTGGCTCCTTCTTGATGATCGCCCCCACAGAGTCCAGTGTGCGCAGCACACGAGTCAGCTCGAAGTCTTGGGTGGCATCCTGAAGGCCGCCGCGAGTGAATAGGTAGATGCGTCCGCTGGCGGTGCGCTCCCAATAGCCCGCGCGGTCACGAACAGCTTCTGCACCTACGGCTGTGGACTGAAAGCGGCTGCCGCCGTGGCGGTCGATGAAATCGGCGATGGCGCGCAGGATCTGCCGATCCTCGCTGGGACCTTCCCCACGCCCGGCCTGCCAGCTTTCAAAGAGCTCCACCATGCTGTTGGTCCCTTCGCCCTCGGTTAGCGGTAGCAAACCGTAGGTTGTGGCGAGCTCCAGCGCCAGAGCGAGGATCGCAAAATTCCTTGCTACGCGAGCAGCCTGGCTGGAGGTCGGGTGAAAGCGCTTCTGGATCGTATCCAGCAGGTCTGGCAGCTTTTCCGTATCGCCATGCTCGATCAGTCGCCGTACGAATGCTGGACCGGCGTGGCCATAGTGAACCCCGCTGGCCTTCTGGCGTGCATCGGACAGAGCCTGTCCACTGAGGTGATTGTGGAGGTTGTCCCAAGCACCGTAAGTTCGCCCTGCCGAAACCGTTACCAGACGAACTTCCTGACCGGCGCGGACAGGCTTTCCCGCCTCGCGCATCTTGGTTTCGAGCGTTATCTCACCACTCGACAGCAATATCGCTAGCCACCGGCGGATCTTGCGTGCAGCGCCGGTGGGCTCAGCACGCTGTTTCCCGACTCCATCCACGATGGCATATACCACCTCGCCCACGATGGCCGGATTGGCCTGTCCCAGCTCGTCGAGCGGCACAAGGCAATCGTTTCGCAGAGCAGATAGACCCTCCAAGCCGCTGCCTGAAGCAGCCCACTTCCGCATGAATTTGTTTCCGTGCCCCCAGACCGAAGCGGCACACATCACGATGGTGGTTTTTCCGTTGGAACTGTCCCAGAGCAGGTGAAAGCCGCACCCTGAGTAAACTCGTAGAGGCGCTAGCAGCGTGCCCGCAAGTGACGCGCCAATGCCCAACTGAAAAAGTGGATTGCCCGGCAGGATTGCGCTGATGGACTGCTGCCAGCCTTCTAGTGTGCCGGCTTTGCCGTACTCACCATTCGACGAGCTTTCGGACTGAAAAATCGCATCACCCGTGCCGACGCTTTCGAGCGGGGTGACGAAAAGCTTATCGCCGAGCCAACCCGTTGTTGCGGTGGAGATGACCCGGCTCTGCGGGTGCTGGCTGGCGATGTAACTCACGATTTCTCGTTGTTGAGAGTGGTCGATTTTGAGCCCCCGATTGAACAGGGTAGAAACGATCCGCTCCGGCCGGCCAGCAAGAAGCTCGGAGGGCAAGGCCCACGAAAGCTCTTTGCCATCCAAATTAGTAAAACGGAGCAACCGGCCGTAACCTTCGCTGCACGTTGAGTTGCGGGTAATCGCGTCCACATGCAACGGGCCGCACAGCCATTCGTGGCGGGCGGTTTCTTCACCCTCTTCTGTCCTGGTGCTGTAGTGCATCCAGACACCTGGATAGAACCGCTGTCCGTTATAGGTGATCTCAGTGTCGTGCACGCTGTAGCCGTTTTTTGGAATAGCGATTTTTGTAGCTGCCGGGGCCAGCGGGGTGACGTTAATAGTCGCGCAGGATCGTGTCTTGGGCTGTTTCTCTGAGGCGTTCATACCGTATTCCTCATTTTTCGCGCGCAAGGGAGCCCGCAAAGCCATAAATGACTGGCTTCGATAGAAAAAAGATTGGGACGGCCCTCTAGACCGCAGTGGCTCGATTAGAGGGCGAGGCGGGCGTCAGGCTTCGAGCGTGAGGAAGTGTTCCACGTCCCTGCGCAACCACAAAAGGCGCCGCCCAAAGTGGCGTGGTTGCGGAAAACCGGGGTTCTGTCGCATACGCCAGAGGGTCGTGCTGCTGCAGCGCAGCAGCTGACAGAGCTCGGCGCTAGTCAGGAAGATTTCGTGTGGCATGGCAGGTGCTCCTCGTGATGTGTAGAAACACTGTGCCGTTCTGTGAAAGCTTTTTGGGCTGGAATTCGACCACATTGTTGTAGGTTTAGGATTTCGCCACGATAGCTCAGAGAAGCGCCTCAATTTGTCGAACGAGGGATAGCGTCGGGGGATGTGTTGAGCAAAGTGTTGAGCAGAAACGAAAAAGGCCCACCTTGCGGTGAGCCTAAGTCGTTGATTTCTATGGTGCCGGCACCAGGAGTCGAACCCGGGACCTACTGATTACAAGTCAGTTGCTCTACCAGCTGAGCTATACCGGCATTTGAGGGTCGCCATTATATCCATTGCGCGCGGCGAGTAAACCGTTTGGTTACGGTGACTTGCAGTGGCTTATTCAGGCCGCTTCACATTCTGCGCGGGCGCGTCGAGTTCGGCGAGCAAGAGCAGGTTGCGCGGCGTCAGTTGGCTGGGGCAGAAGGTGCCCAGGCGAACGCGGTAGCCCTGTTCTTCCAGCAGTAATGCTCGGTCGAGCAACAGCCAGAGTTCGAGCGGGCGGCGGAACAGGCCGCGCACCAGTTCCAGGTTGCGAACTTCGGCTAGGCGCTGCCAGCCTGTGCGCTCCAGTGCCGGCCAGTCCTCGTCACCGGGCGCGGGTAGTTGCTTGAGCGTGGCGAGGTCGTGGCAGTAGTCGGCGAAGTCTTTCTTCAGCCAGGCGCCGGGCAGCGACGGGGTCGGCAGATATTCGTCCAGCTGGCGCAGGCGGCGCTGCAGGGTATCGAAGCCCAAGCGCCAGGCCATGGACTGGTCGCGGTTGCGCCGTTCGCGTGCGCCCGCGGTGACGGTTTCGCTCAAGGGCAAACCGAGGTCATCGCGCGTGAGCTGCAAGGACGAAGCTCTGGCTGCCTGTGACAGTGGGATGTACTGCTCATCGGTGATGCGGTTGTAGCAGCAGGGTGCCACCGCAAGCTGACGGCATTGTTTGGCGACGGCCAGTTGCAGCAGGCGAACATGCAGGTCGCCGCAGGCATGCAGGGCGACTGGCGTATGCGTGGCGTGCAGCTGGTCCCCTGCATCGGACGCCAGCACATCCTGGCAGCGGTGCGTCGCCTCGACGCCGAGTCGTTCGCTCAGCTGGTCGCCGGCGTTGACCAGCGCTTCGTCCCACTCAAGGCAGGTCAGTGCCGCGCCGTATCTGGCCAGATGCCGGCCGAGATGACCTTTACCGGAGCACCAGTCGAGCCAGTGCCGCGGCGTTTCGCGAAAGTGCAGGCGCGCGCCGAACGCCTGGATCTGCAGCGATTTGCGTCCCGGTATGTCGAGGTTCTGGCGATGAGTCACAGCCGGCGGCTCGCTTGCGGGCAGTTCGTCGATCTGGCTCAGCTCGCAGGCAATCGCAGCCAGCTGCGGGAAAGGTGCCGGTGCGGCGAGTTCGCCTGGCTGGTTGTGCGCGGCTTCGGCGTCGGCCAGGGAGCGTGCTCGCAGCCAGGCGGCGAGTTCCGGATAGTTGTTTTCCCACGGCAGGCTTCGGCTAACGAATGGGCGTGGGCGCCAGAGAGCCTGGTGCTCGCTCAGGAAACGGTCGAGTGCCTGGAAGCGTTCGAGCAGAGAAGGGGAGGCTGTCATCGGCGGGCAGGCGTTCGGGCGGGAGCCGATTGTAGCGGGATGCCGCGGTAGGAAGCACAACGCCCGTCGAGGGACGGGCGTTGCAGTTGCAGTTACTGGCCGTAGACCTGTTCCGGAAGCCAGGTAACGATTCCGGGCCACATGTAGGCCACCACCAGCATGCCGATCTGGATCAGGATGAACGGCAGCACGCCCTTGTACATCACACTGGTCGGTACGCTGCGGGGTGTGACGCCGCGCAGGTAGAACAGCGAGAAGCCGAAGGGAGGGGTGAGGAACGAGGTCTGCAGGTTGATGGCGAACATCACGCCGAGCCAGACCGGGTCCAGGCCCATGGCCAGCAGGATCGGGCCGACGATGGGCACCACCACGAAGATGATCTCGATGAAATCGAGAATGAAGCCCAGCAGGAAGATGACCAGCATCACCACCAGGAAGGCGCCGAGCACACCGCCAGGCAGCGAATGCAGGGCATCTTCGATCAGCGCTTCACCGCCAAAGCCGCGGAATACCAGGGAGAACAGCGACGCACCGATGAGGATGAGGAACACCATGGAGGTGATTTCGGTGGTGCCGAAGGCTACCTGCTTGAGCTGGGCGAAATTCAGCTGGCCCTTGGCGATCGACAGCAAGGTCGCGCCCAGGGCACCGATCGCCGCAGCCTCGGTCGGTGTGGCGTAACCAGCGAGAATCGAGCCGAGCACTGCGGTGATCAGCGCCAGTGGTGGCAGCAGCGCACCGATCAGCTTGCCCCATTCGATCGGCCCCAGTTCTTCCTGCGGCAAGGCGGGCAGCTTCTTCGGCTGGAAGATCGCTACCGCGATGAGGTAGAGGATGTACATGCCGACCAGCACCAGGCCCGGGATCAGCGCGCCGACGAACAGGTCGCCGACCGACACGGTCTTCGGCGAGAAGATGCCCATCTTCAGCTGTGCCTGCTGGAAAGCGCTGGACATCACATCGCCGAGCAGGACCAGGATGATCGAGGGTGGAATGATCTGACCGAGGGTGCCGGTGGCGGCGAGGGTGCCGGTAGCGATCGCCGGGTCGTAGCCGCGACGCAGCATCGTCGGCAGTGCCAGCAGGCCCATGGTGACCACGGTGGCGCCGACGATACCGGTACTGGCCGCAAGCAGCGCGCCGACCACGCAGACCGAAATCGCCAGGCCGCCACGCATGGTGCCGAACAGCCGCGACATCGATTCCAGCAGGTCTTCGGCGACGCGCGATTTCTCCAGCATCACCCCCATGAAGACGAACAGCGGTACCGCCAGCATCGTCTGGTTGTTCATGATGCCGAAGATGCGGTTCGGCAACGCGTGCAGATAACCCACGTCGAACGAGCCGGTGACCACGCCGATGCCGGCGAACAGGAGTGCCATGCCGCCAAGGGTGAAGGCGACCGGGTACCCGGACATCAGGGCGAAGCAGATGCTGATGAACAGCAGGATGGCCATGATCTCACCCATGCTTCACCTCCTGCTCTGCTTCAGGCAAACGACCGGCCAAGCGGTAGCCGGCCTTGATCAGGTCGGAAAGGCCCTGCAGGGCTAGGCTGCCGACCAGCAGCAGGATGATGCTCTTCTGCAGGTAGACGAACTTCAGCCCGCCCGACTCGTTGGAACCTTCGTGAGTTGCCCAGGAACTGGTGACGTAGTCCCAGCTGTTCCAGCCGAGGAACAGGCAGACCGGTAGCAGAAAAAGCAGGTGGCCAAGACCATCGACGACGGTCTGCCTGCGACTGCTGAACTTCTGATAGAAGATGTCGACGCGAACGTGGCCGTTGCGCTGCAGGGTCCAGGCGGCGGCGCCCATGAACACCAGTGCATGGCCGTACATCACTGCTTCCTGCAGGGCGATGGCGCCGATGCCGAAACCGTAGCGCAGGACCACCACGACGGCGGTACCGATGACGAGAAACAGGGTGATCCAGGCACAGAGCTGGCCGAGGCGCATGTTGAACGCATCGATGAGACCAGCCACGCGCAGCAGGGGCGGGGGGCTCTGGGACATTTGTAGTCCTTCTTAGGAGACGCAAGGTTGGCGGGAGAGGGCGATTCTTGCAGTACTGGCGTCTTGCAGCAATCGGCCTACGACTTTTAGCTTATGCGCTAGGCTTGAGGCGCCGGAGGCTCTAATGTTAGTCGAGCCCGGAGTGGCGGATGCATTTCCGGCGCAGGTTTCGCCGTACGAGTCAGCGGTCAGCCTGACTCAGGGACTCGAAACGGAACGAAAGGCGCAAGGCGGTCCGGCAAAAAGCGTAGCCTTGCCGTTGCGCAATAAGAACAAATAACAAGGAGTAACCTCATGAAACGTCGTGACATTCTCACCGCCGCTGGCGTAGGCCTGGCGGCAACCGCTCTGGCTGGCTGCAATGACAAGAGCGAGAAGCCGGCAGCGGGCGAAAGCAAGCAGGCCAGCGAACAGCAGACATTCAACTGGAAGATGGTCACCTCCTGGCCGAAGAACTTCCCTGGCGTAGGCGTCGGTGCCGAGCGCTTCGCCAATCTGGTCAACGAAATGAGCGGTGGCCGGCTGAAGGTCAAGGTCTATGCCGCCGGCGAGCTGGTCCCGGCGCTGGAAGTGTTCGACGCGGTATCGCGCGGCACCGCCGAAATGGGTCATGGCGCACCTTACTACTGGAAAGGCAAGGTCCCGGCCGCGCAGTTCTTCTGCGCCCTGCCGTTCGGCCCGAACGCGCAGGAAATGAATGCCTGGCTGCATCGTGGCGGCGGCATGCAGCTGTGGGAAGAGGTCTACAAGCCCTACGGCGTACTGCCGATGGCCTGTGGTGCCACCGGCGTGCAGACCGCCGGCTGGTTCAACAAGGAAATCAATTCGGTCGACGACTTCAAGGGTCTGAAGATGCGTACCCCGGGCCTGGGCGGCGAAGTGCTGACCAAGATGGGCGGTACCGTGGTGAACATGCCGGCTGGCGAGATCTTCACCGCCCTGCAGACCGGCGCGATCGACGCCACCGAGTGGATCGGCCCGTACAACGATCTGGCCCTGGGCCTGCACAAGGCTTCCAAGTACTACTACACCCCGGGCTGGCAGGAGCCGAACGTCACCTTCGAGCTGGACGTCAATCTCAAGGCCTGGGAAACCCTGCCGGATGATCTGAAGGCCATCGTTCGTGCCGCGGCGCGTGACGTCAACGGCGACATGCTCGATGACTACAACGCCAAGAACATGGAAGCGCTGGAGCAACTGCGCGAGCAGGGCGTCGAAGTACGCCGCCTGCCGGACGAAGTGCTGTCCCGCCTGAAGGAAGTGGCGGCTGAAGTGGTCGACGCCTCCGCCAACGCCGATCCGGTGGCGGCCAAGGTGTGGGAGCAGCAGAGTGCCTATCTCAAGCGGTTGTATGAATACGCCGAGCTGAACGAGAAGGACATCTACAACATCCGCGGCTGATAGCTACCCCGGATGCGAAAACGCCACACCGGCAACGGTGTGGCGTTTTTTTTGCGCCCGAGCTTCGCGCGATGGAGGCGCTGTCAGCCTTCCAGCGTCGCGTTCAGGCTGATGCGAGCGTTGAGTACCTTGGATACCGGGCAGCCTTCCTTCGCCTGATTGGCGATCTGCTGGAACTGCGCGTCATCCGCGCCTTGAATCCGCGCCTTTAGGGTGAGATCGATAGCCGTGATGCTGAAGCCTTCGCCATCCTTGTCGAGTGTGACCTCGGCGCGGGTTTCGATGCGTTCGGCGGTCAGCCCGGCCTGGCCCAGCATCATCGACAGCGCCATCGAGAAGCAGCCGGCATGGGCCGCGCCGATCAGCTCTTCCGGATTGGTCCCCGGCGTGTCTTCGAAGCGAGTGTTGAAGCCGTAGGGGTTGTCCTTCAGTGCACCGCTCTGAGTGCTGATGGTGCCCTTGCCGTCTTTCAGGCCGCCTTGCCAGACGGCGGAAGCGCTCTTCTTCATGAACTGACCTCGAATGAATGCGTGAATGGGTTCAGCGTGCCGCTATTGAAGCTGTTCGGCCGCGAGGATCGCGCTGGCCAGCTCCATGTCGGTGGCTTCCAGCTGCGGCTGCTCGCTGCGCAGTTGCTGCAGCATGGCTTCCAGATACGGGCCGCGGATCTCGCCGTTGCTGGCCACGAAGCTGCCTGCATCCTCGCGCGCAGGTATCACCAGCTTGTCGTCCTTGAAGGTCATGTAGGTGGATGCTGTGGTCGCACCCGAGGAGAGAATGTCGCGGACCAGGCCATCGGCCACGGCGCTGCCAACCGGCACCAACGCCAGGGTGAACGCTGCGAAAAGTGTCTTGCGCATGAGCGGAAACCTCCTTGCTATCGTTCTTCTGAGAGTGCGATGGGCGAAGGAGAGTTCCGGTTGCCGCTAGTCGCGCCCGTCGATCAGGCGCCGGATGCGGGCGGCGAGGATGTCGATGCTGAACGGTTTGGCGAGGATATCCATGCCGGGTGCGAGGAAGTCGTTACGCATCTCGTCGTCCGGTACGTAGCCGGTGATGAACAGCACCTTCAGTTCGGGGCGGTGCTGTCGCGCGCTTTCCACCAGCTGCCGTCCGTTCAGGCCGGGCAGGCCGAAATCGGTGACCAGCAGATCGAGGCGCTGATCGCCGTGCAGGTAGGGCAGCGCGCCATTCGCATCGACCGCTTCCAGCACCTGGTAGCCCAGCTCCTGCAGCACCTCCACGACGAGCATGCGCACGGCGGCCTCGTCCTCCACCACCAGCACGATCTCCCCGTTCGTCGCGCTGGGCACCTCCGTCGATTGCGACGCTGCAGGCGGTAGCTCGTCCTGGGCCTCGTTGCGCGGCAGGTAGAGGATGACCTGAGTGCCTTCGCCCAGCGTGCTGTCGATGCGCACGTGACCACCGGTCTGCTTGGCGAAGCCGTAGACCATCGACAGGCCTAGGCCGGTGCCCTGGCCGATCGGTTTGGTGGTGAAGAATGGATCGAATGCCTTGGCGATGGTCTGAGCCGACATGCCGGAGCCGTTGTCGGTGACGCTCAGCACCACGTAGTCGCCCGGTTCGGGGGCGTCCGGCTGGCGCTGTTGGATCCGTACATTGCGCGTGTTCACCCCGAGGCGTCCGCCATCGGGCATGGCATCCCGGGCATTGATCACCAGGTTGAGCAGGGCGTTTTCCAGTTGGTGGCCGTCGGTGTAAGCGAGCCAGGCATCTGCCTGCAGCTCGACTTCCAGACGGATGTGCTCGCCCATGGTGCGACGCAGCATGTCCTCCATCGACACCACCAGCAGGTTCACGTCAACCGGTTTGGGGTCCAGCGACTGGCGACGGGCGAAGGCCAGCAGGCGATGGGTCAGCGCCGCGGCACGGTTGGCCGAGGTGGTTGCGGCGTCGATGTAGCGGTCGAGATCGCCGGTAGTGCCGCCGGCGACACGCCGCTGGATCAGGTCGAGCGCGCCGAGCACGCCGGTCAGCATGTTGTTGAAGTCGTGCGCCAGGCCGCCGGTGAGTTGCCCGATGGCTTCCATCTTCTGCGCGTGGCGCAGCGCTTCTTCGGCGCGCTCGCGCTCGGCCATCTCGATGTGCAGGCGGCTGTTGATCGCCGCCAGCTCGCGGGTACGTTCGGCAACCCGGCGCTCGAGGCTGTCGTTGAGCTCGCGCAGCGCCTCTTCGGCGGCAACCTGGGCAGTGACGTCAGTATTGGTGCCGAACCAGTGGGTAACCTGGCCGAAGTCGTCGCGAATCGGCAATGCGCGGGAGAGGAACCAGCGGTACTTGCCGTCCTTGCCGCGCAACGGAAAGGTTTCTTCCCAGATCGAGCCGATGGCAAAGGCGCGCTTCATCGAGGCGCTGACCCGCTCATGATGGTCCGGGTGGTTCACCGTGCGCCAGCCAAGGGCGCGCATGGCTTCGTCGGTGGTGCCGGTGTAGTCGTACCAGCGCTTGTTGTACCAGTAGATGTGGCCGCTCGGGTCGGCCATCCAGGCGAACTGGCTCATGTTGTCGGCGAGGGTGCGGAACTGCTCTTCGCTCTCCCGCAATGCGCGTTCGGCGCGCATGCGCTCATCGGCGGTCCAGGCGCGGTCGGCGACTTCGCGGATGAACGAGATGTCGTCGTCGAGCCAGGCGCGCGGCTGCTCTTCGAGCAGCATCATCACGGCGGAAATGCGGCCCTGCTCGAACAGCGGGACGCAGACGATGCTGCGGATCTGGCTTTCGGCGAAGTTCTCCGCATGGCTGGCAGTGCGGGCGTCGTGCAGCACGTCTTCGATCACGACCAGTTCGTTTTCCTGCAGATCGTAGAAGAAGTCCCCGTAATCGGCGAAATGCACCACTTCGCTGCTGCTGTCCGAACTGCCGTCGCTCCAGTAGCGCTCGATGGTGGCGCTCTGGCTCGGTGCATCGACGCTGGCGAACAGCACGCGGGAAACACCTATGGTGCGGCCGATCACGCTCACCGCGGCATGCGCAATGGTCTGGCTGTCGTGCTGCTCGCGCAGCAGGTCGCCCAGTTCGATCAGCGCGGTCTGACGCTGTTCGGCCTGCTGGCGATCCTTGATCTGCTCTTCGAGCATCTCGTTCATGCGCAGCATGCGTTCGGCAGCGTTGCGTTCGGCGGTGATGTTGCGCGCGGTACCGAGGATGCGCACCTTGCCGCTGGAATCGACGAGCCGGCGGCCACGATTGGCGAGCCAGACGAACTCGCCGATGCGGGTATCGAAGATGCGGTAGTCGAGCTGGAACTCGCCGTCGCCACGTCCCGCCAGGGTCTCGCCCAGCGCCTTGAGCAGCACGCTGCGGTCGTCCGGATGGATCCGCGCAAGAATCTCGTGCACACCCAGCCCCGGCTCATCCGGCGCCAGCCCGGCCATGGCCTTGAGTTGTGCGTCCCAGTGCAGCGAATGATGGCTGTCGCGGTATTCCCAGACGCCGATCGAGGCGATCTCGTTGGCGAGGCTGATGCGCTGCTCGGCTTCGCGCAGGGCCTTGCTGGCCCGCATGCGCTCGGCCGCGGCACGGATGCGCTCCAGCACCTCGCGCGCCAGGCCTATGTCATCCAGGCTCCAGGGCAGCGGCTGGCTGCGGACGAACATGAGCAGCGCGGGCTGGGTGCCGGACTCGACACCTGGCAGCTCGGTGAACAGGACCGAGCGGGCGGCCAGATGTTGCAGCAGCGAGTCACTGCCTGACGTGTCTTCCTCGAGCACGACCAGGTTTTCGTCAGGCAGGCGGTCGATGAAACCGGCGGCGTCCGCTTCCAGGCTATGACGCCCCATCCGGCTCGGAGCATCCGCAGCCAGCCATTCCTGTTTCACGGCCAGCGTGCCGTCCTTCACGGTCCCCCAGGCGATGCAGTCACAGTGCGTAAGCCGGGCCAGGCGCTCGTCAAGTACGCAGCAGACATCGACCTGCTCGCTGCAAGCCTGCAGGCAATCGCTCAGTTCGAGAAGAAAGGCCTGCAATGCCTGGTGCTGGGTGCGCTCACTGATGTCGCTGAAGGTGCAGATGGCGCCCTGCAGCTCGCCGTCGCGGTAGATCGGCGCGACCCGGTATTCCACCGGCAGGCTGCTGCCGTTGACGCGGAAGAACAGTTCGTGCTCGACGTGGCGTGGTTCGCCGGTCGTGGCGGTGTGCTGGATCGGGCAGTCCTGCACCGGGTAGGGGCTGCCGTCCGGATGGCTGTGATGGATCACATGGTGCAGCTGGCGGCCTAGCACTTCCTCGCGGCTGGCGAAGCCCAGCAGGTTGAGGAAGGCATCGTTGCACAGGGTGACCATGCCGCCGCGGTCGATGGAGTAGAAACCTTCGTTGGCCGAATCCAGCAACAGGCGGGTGAAGGCTTCGCTCTCCAGCCGCTGCATCTCCGAGCGCCGGCGGCTGTCGACGTCCTGGGCCACGCAGACCCAGTGCAGCAATTGTCCGTCGGCATCGTAGATCGGTGCAGCGCTGACCTGGAACCAGCGCGACTGGCCATCGATGTCGCGCAGGCGCAGTTCGAGCTTGAACGGTAGTTGGCGTTGCAGCGCGGCCTGCCATTGTTCGGCCGTACGCTGGCGATCGTTCGCGGAGACCGCGACAAGCCAGCCGTCGCCACGTGATTGCTGCTCGTCCAGGCCGGTGAATTCGCACCAGTAGCTGTTGCAATAGCTCAGGCTGCCATCGGCATCGCATTGCCAGACCACCTGTGGACTGAGGTCGACCAGCGTGCGGTAGCGCTCCTCCATTTCCCGGGCGAAGCTCTGCTGCAGCCGCGCTTCGGTCAAATCGCGGAGGATTTTGACGAAGCCCTGCGGCTTGCCGTCGTGCAAAAGCGGGGTAAGCACTCCACTGGCCCAGAAGCGGGAGCCGTCCTTGCGCTGGTGCCAGCGTTCATCGATGGCGCTGCCTTTCTCACGTGCCGTGCGCATTTCCTGCTCAGGGGCGTGTTGTGCGCAATCCTCTTCGGTGAAGATGCGGGCGAGCGGCTGGCCAGTCATCTCTTTGGCAGTCCAGCCGAGCATGCGTTGCGCACCGCTGTTCCAGCTGGTGATGAACCCGCGCGGGTCGGTGGCGAGAATGGCGTAGTCCTGGGCACTGTCGATGATCTGGCGGCTGCGCGCGTCTTCGCCGCGCAAGCGCCGCAGTTCCAGCAGCGCCATGACCTGGCGTGCCACTGCCTGCAGTTGCGCACCCTGACGTGGCGAGAGCTCGCGTGGCTGGCGGTCGCAGACGCACAGCGTACCCAGCGGCAGGCCGTCGTCGTCGCGCAGGATCGCCGCGGCATAGAAGCGAGCGGGCTCGCCTGCGGCGAGACATGGCATTTCCACGGGCGCGCTGAACTCGCCGCTTTGCCTGGTGATCAGCGGCTCGGATTGCAGGATCGCGCGGGCACAAAGCGAGCGCGCGAGCGGAACGGGTTCGCGCTGGAGCGCGAATGCGCCCTTGCAGTACTGGTACTGGTCATCGATGAAATGGATCGCCGCCGCCGGACAGGCACAGAGGTCCGCAGCCATGGCGGCAAGCTCATCCAGCTCCGCGTCGCACGAGGCGTCGAGCGCGGCATAACGAGCCAATGCGATCAGCCGTTCAGCTTCATTCCAGGTCGCTGTGATGGCGCTGTGTTCGGCGTTCAAGGTGTCCTGCTCGGCTATCCATGGCACTGAGTAATTCAGACGGGTCTGTCAGTCGACCACCCTTCAGCGGCGGGTGTGTCGAGCGGTCAGCAAAAGACTACGCCGAGCCTGCTTGGTTCAGGCAGCAGGCGACGAAACTCCCGACGAACGGAACGCCGCGCGGGTGCCCGCACCGGGTCGTCAGCGTTGCGCTAACGCGCCGCGTCCAGCGCCCTGAGGAGCGCGGCATCGCGCTGGTAGATGTCCGGGCGATAGCGCAGCTGGCCGGTGTCGTCGACGGCCGCGGTCCAGTAGGCCATCAGGATCGGCGTGCGGCGCGCCAGGCGGTACTCGTGGGTCTTGCCGGTCTGCAGCAGTCTGGCGACAGTCTCGCGCTCGTCTTCGTCTAGTAGCAGATCGACCAGCTGCAGCGCCCCTTCGACGCGCACGCAGCCGGAGCTGAGGGCACGCTCGCTGAGATCGAACAGCGGCTTGCTCGGCGTATCGTGCAGGTACACCGAGAACGGGTTGGCGAAGCGGATCGCCACCTGTCCGAGCGGATTGGCCGGGCCTGCCTCCTGGCGCAGCATGATGTTGCGCGGTGCATGCCAGTCGATGCTGGCCGGGTCCAGGTCGTTGCCCTGGGCATCGAGCACGCGCATCCCGTGACGCGCGAGGTAGCCGGCGTCCTCGCGGATCAACGGCAGCTTGTCCTGCTGCAGGATGGTCGGAGGTACGGTCCAGGTGGGGTTGAGCGTGAGTCGGGTGATCTGCGATTTCAGCGGCGGCGTCTGCCGCGCCTGGCGGCCGACCTGGGTGCGTGTCTGCCAGAACGGGCAGCTGTCGCGGTAGTAGATCAGCCGTGCGCCGGCGATATCCACCAGCAGCGATTGCGGCTCGAGGTCACGGCTGATCCAGCGCAGGCGCTCCAGATTGATACGCACCTGATCGAGACGGCTGGCCGGGCTGACGTTCAATGCAGCCAGAGTGCCGGCGCCGATCACGCCGTCGGCTTCCAGACCATGTCGCGTCTGAAAGCGGCGCACCGCCTCGACCAGCTCGTCGTCGTAGCGCGGCTCCAGCGCCGCCGTACTGGCGGCGCCGGCGAGCAGCATTTCGCGCAGCAGCGGCACACGTTCATCGCTCATTCCGGGTCGCAGCGTCGTGCCGTCCGGCAATGGCCGCCAGGCGGGCAGCGGTGCCAGGCGCAACCGCGCATAGGCGGCGCGCAAGTCGCGGTACAGCGCAAGGGCCGGGCGGGCGCGCTCGAAGGCCTGCGGCAGATCGGTAAGGCCCTGCACGGCGATCTGCAGCAATTGCCGGCTATCGTCGCGCTCCGCGGCGTCGGGGCTGCGCCAGATCGGCTCGACATCGGCCTGGCGCAGGCGACCACGGGCCAGATGGTGCAGCGCTTCCAGATAGGCGTGGCTGGTGAGGATGTCAGCGCATTCGCGATGCAGCGGCGCGGTCGACGACTGATAGAGCTGCTCGCGTATGCGCGCCGGCTGATATTGCGCCGGGTCCAGACCGTCATCGGCCAGTTGCGCGAGGTGCTGCAGCAGGCCGTCGAGCGTCGCATAGGAATTCCACACCGGCTGGTGATGCACGGCTGCATAGAATGCCGACAGGCGCTGCAGCGCCTCTGGTTCCAGCCTGTCCGGCATCGCCGTGCAGCGCTCTGGCAGGTTCGTCAGCGCGGTTTCGAGCGGCGTCGGCGTTGCGACGAGCGGCTCTGCCGAGGCCGCGAGCGGGGCGAGGCAAAGCCAGACGGCAAGACGAAATGCACATTTTTTGAACAATTTATCGCTCCAGGCCATTCCCGTGGCTGCTAGACTGCGCGCCTGTAGGGCCGCCGTTCCGGTGTCTGCCGGCATTCTTTCGGGCCCATAAAAACATATCCTGCCGGGCATTGGGCGCACGTTCGTCCCGTCCGGCTTCGTTGCGCTGCTGCTGTGTTCGGCAGCGAGTATGCGGCGCCGGCCAGACAGGAAGTCGTCAGGCCGGGCCCGACGAGGTTGCTTGCTCGATGATGTCCATGCTTCGACGTGCCTGCCTGGCGGCGGGACTTTTCGTTCTCGCTTCGCCTGTCTGGGCGGCCGGTGCAACCTATCAGCCGATGGTCGACAGCCTGGCCCGATTGGCGCCCACGCTCGATCGCGAGGTTCTAACCCACGCCGTCGCGGCCATGCAATGCGCCGTCAACAACGGTGCAAGTGCTGCCCAGCGTCTGGCGGTGATTGATTTCTCGCTGCCCTCCAGCAAGCGACGGCTGTGGATCTTCGATCTGGAAAAGGAGGAGCTGTTGCTCGAGGACCTGGTCGCCCATGGCCAGAAGTCCGGCGACAACCACGCCACGCAGTTCTCCAATACGGTTGGCAGTCACCAGTCCAGCATCGGCCTTTTCCGCACCGCCGAAAGCTACAGCGGCAAGCATGGCTACTCGCTGCGCATGGACGGGCTGGAGCCGGGAATCAATGACCGCGCCCGCGAGCGCGCCATCGTCATCCACCCGGCGGCTTACTTGAATCCTTCCTGGATCGCCACCCAGGGCCGCATCGGCCGCAGCCAGGGCTGCCCGGCGGTACGGCCTGAGGTGGCGCGGATGGTGGTCGATAGCCTCAAGGGCGGCCAGTTCATGTTCTCCTGGTACCCCGACCAGCAATGGCTGCAATCCTCGGCGTATCTCAATTGCAAGCCCAACCAGGTGGCGACCATTCTCGCTGCACGTTCGGGCGGCTGATGCAGCATTCGAATCGTCGCAAGGGTCGGCGTCATCGGCGCGACTGCGGGCACTGACGCAGGTGCGGTCCGAGCTGGCGTAGGGTGGATCACGCTTCACCGATCCACCGGACGGAGTTGTGGTGGATGTAAAAAGCGACATCCACCCTGCAAACGCCTCGAGCCTCCGGCTATTTCTGCTCGCTCTGCGGCGTCACCCGCAGCACTTCTTCCACGGTGGTGAGGCCGGCGGCGATCTTCTGGGCGCCTGAGAGGCGCAGGCTGCGCATGCCATCCTTGAAGGCCTGGCGGCGCAGGGCGACGATGTCGGTGTCGGCGGTGATCAGCGGCTTGATCGCGTCGTTCAGCAGCATGATCTCGTAGACCCCGGCGCGACCGCGGAAACCGGTGTCGCGGCATTCCAGGCAGCCTACCGCCCGTTGCGCGGTGGTCGGCAGCGGGGCGTTCCAGGGTTTGGTCAATGCGCTCCAGTCGTCTGCATCCAGCTGCATCGGCGCCTTGCAGTGCGGGCACAGCGTGCGCACCAGACGCTGGGCCATGACGCCGAGCAGTGTGGCTTTGAGCAGGTAGTGCGGCACGCCCAGTTCCAGCAGGCGGGTGATCGCGCTGGGCGCGTCGTTGGTGTGCAGGGTGGAGAGCACCAGGTGGCCGGTCAGTGCGGCCTGGATGGCCATCTCGGCGGTTTCCAGGTCGCGGATCTCGCCGACCATGATGATGTCCGGGTCCTGACGCATCAGCGCGCGCACGCCGCTGGCGAAGGTCAGGTCGATGTTGTGCTGCACCTGCATCTGGTTGAAGGCTCCCTCGATCATCTCGATCGGGTCCTCGATGGTGCAGACGTTCACCTCGGGCGTCGCCAGCTGCTTGAGCGTGGTGTAGAGCGTGGTGGTCTTGCCCGAGCCGGTCGGCCCGGTGACGAGGATGATGCCGTTGGGCTGGCCGGTCATACTCTGCCAGCGGCGCAGGTCGTCAGCGGAAAAGCCCAGCTGGTCAAAGCCCTTGAGCAGCACTTCGGGGTCGAAGATACGCATCACCATCTTCTCGCCGAACGCAGTGGGCAGCGTCGACAGGCGCAGCTCGACTTCGCCGCCTTCCGGCGTCTTGGTCTTGACCCTGCCATCCTGCGGTTTGCGCTTCTCGGCGACGTTCATCCGGCCGAGGGACTTTAGTCGGCTGACCACCGCCATCGTCACCTGCGGTGGAAACTGGTAGACGTTGTGCAGCACGCCATCGATGCGAAAGCGCACGGTGCCCTGCTCGCGGCGAGGTTCGATGTGGATATCGCTGGCGCGTTGCTGGAAGGCGTACTGGAACAGCCAGTCGACGATGTTGACGATGTGCGAGTCGTTGGCGTCCGGTTCCTGATCGCTGGCGCCGAGGTTGAGCAGCTGCTCGAAATTGCCGACGCCGCTGATTTTCTGATCGGTGCCACTGGCGCCGCTGACCGACTTGGCCAGGCGGTAGAACTCGACGGTGAAGCGCTGAATGTCGCTCGGGTTGGCCACCACGCGCTTGATCGGGCGCTTGAGCACGTGGGTCAGGTTGGCTTCCCAGCCGTGCACGAAGGGCTGGCTGCTGGCGATGGTGACGGCGCTGCTGTCCACCGCCACTGCGAGGATGCTGTGGCGCTGGGCGAAGGCGTAGGACATCAGTGGGGTGACGGCGGCGACGTCGATCTTCAGCGGGTCGATGCGCAGATACGGCTGACCGGCGCGTTCCGCCAGCCAGACGGTCAGCGTTTCCAGATCGAGCTTCTTGCCCGGCCGCTGCAGATCATCAAGCTGCTGCGCGGCGAGGAATTCCAGCGGATGTTGCTGGTTGGCCACCGCGCTGCGGCGGACCGTCAGGCATTGTTCGGCGCTGTCCTGCGCGACCCGCCCCTGGGCGACCAGCTCGCGCAACAGATCGGCGAGATCGAGAGGGCGGTCCTGGGAGGGCGAGTTCAGCACGGACATGGGATTCCTTCGACGCAGCGGCGGGAGAAGCCAAGCTTGCCGCTAAAGCCCCGGCGTTGTCTGCCGCCGGGGTTCAACTTTGAGCAGCTTGCGCCGTCTTGGGGCGTTATTTCTCCAGCTGCTTCCAGGCCTTGAGCGTCCAGACCAGGTGCGCCTGCTCGACGCGCATTTCCAGCGCTTGCTCGTCGATGGGCTGGCGGGCCAGTTCATGCAGCTTGGCCAGCTCGCCGTACAGTCGATCGACTTCCGGCAACTCCAGCACGCTGCGGGCCAGATGCAGCCAGACCAGCAGGCGCTCCATGCGCGGGCTCTGTTCGGCGAGGTCTTCGGGTTGTTGCTGGTAGCGCGGCAGTTGCAGGGACTTGGCTTCTTCCGCCAGCAGATGCAGCAGCCACTTGCCCAGCTCGGCAGCGCCCTGGCGATCGCCGCGCGCATTGCGGCCTTCGGTCCAGCTGCGCTGCAGCAGCCAGAGCGAGGCTTTCAGCGACAGCAGGCCCCAGCGGGTCTGGCCCAGTTCCTCGGCGAACTGCATTGGTGCGGCCTTGCGCACGCCTTCATCGTCCTGGCCGGCTTCGACCCGTGGGCGCCAGTCCTGGATCAGTGCGTCGAGCAGCTCACGCAGCTCACGGCTGCTGGCGCGCGGGGCGGCCTGGCCGAGGCTGCCGAGCAGGGCGCGCAGCTCGATCAGTTGCTGCAGCCAGTCACTCAGCAGTTTCCAGCGGCCATTGAAGCGGTACTGCTCGGCCAGGCGCTGACTGTTGCCGAGCAACTGCCAGCCGAGCGCTACCACCGCGTTATCCAGCGGCATCGTGGGGTCGAGCTCCGGCGCCGGCAGCTGCAGGTTGTAGCCATCGGCGTCATGCAGGCGATAGCCGCGCTCGGCCTTGCTGATGTCGCAGGGCATCAGCGGCAGGTTGGCGGCCAGCTCGGCCGCCAATTCCAGCAGCGCTTCCGGATCGCCCTGGCGCAGCTCGAGCTCCAGCTCGCAGATTTCCTCGGACTGTTTGCCGGCCTTGACCTGGCCCAGGTCCAGCGCGGCCTCGATGATCACCTTGGTCTTGCCACGGCCCCAGGCGATCTCGGCCTTCTCGCGAACGAAATCGGTGGTGAAGATCGGTTTCAGGGTCTTCTTGTCCAGTTCGGCAAGGCTGGCCGGCCAGCAGTCGTCGCCGAGCTTCTTGATATCGAGCTTGGCCTTGTCCAGATACCAGTCCCATTCGTTGCGCTCGGAAAGGCCTGCGACACTTTGACCGCGGCTCTTCAGGGTCTGGATGAACTGCTCGCCATCGCGACGCAAGCGCAACGCGACGCGGGCCTGGGCGAGGTCGCGCTCGGCGGTGTCGTAATACTGGTTGAACAGCTCATGGCGCGACCAGCCACTCTTGTTGCGCTTCTTCAGCAACGGGTGTTCGCGCAGGGCGAGCAGGGTTTCGCGGCTGGCGCGTAGCTTGATTTCGGTTTCTTTCTGCATGATGCCGACTGGGTGCCTATGATGTGTTGGTGTTGCCGCCTGATGACACACGGTAGCAGGCGTGATGGCCTGTCCGTATACTTGCCGCCTCTTTCAAGCCGGGGCTTTACCCTATGCCAGTCAATCCTTTCGTCAGCTTGTTCGGACGTTCGCCAATCGGCCCGATGCAGCAGCATATGGCCAAGTCGCATGAGTGTGCGGCGAACCTGGTACCGCTGTTCCAGGCGGTCATGGCCGAAGACTGGGAGAAGGTCGAGCAGATTCAGCAGCAGATGGCGCAGCTGGAAAACGAGGCCGACAAGCTGAAGAAGAGCGTTCGCCAGCACCTGCCCAAGAGCCTGTTCTTGCCGGTGCCGCGTTCCGATCTGCTTGATCTGCTGAGTGTACAGGACAAGATCGCCAACCGCGCCAAGGACATCGCCGGCCTGATGCTGGGTCGCTGCATGACCATCCCGCAGGCACTGCAGCCGCAGATGTTGGCTTACGTGCAACGCACCGTCGATGCCAGCGCCCAGGCGCTGAAAGCGCTGAAGGAACTGGATTCGCTGCTGGAAACCGGCTTCAGCGGCCGCGAAGCCACTCTCGTCGAGAAGATGGTCGAAGAGCTCGAGGAAATCGAGCGGGAAACCGACCGCATGCAGATCACGGTTCGCCGTGCGCTGTTCCACCTGGAAAAGGATTTGCCAGCAGTCGACGTGATCTTTCTCTACAAGATCATCGAATGGATCGGTGATGTAGCCGACCGCGCCGAGCGCGTCGGTAACCGTCTGGAACAACTGCTGGCGCGCTGAGGCGCCAGCATCCTTTCTGGGTTCAACAGGTAATTCCTTATGTCTCTTATTGCGGATTACGGCTTCGTACTCCTGATCCTTGCCTGCGCATTCGGTTTCTTCATGGCCTGGGGCGTGGGCGCCAACGACGTGGCCAATGCCATGGGTACTTCGGTCGGTTCTCGGGCACTGACCATCAAGCAGGCCATCGTCGTGGCCATGATCTTCGAGTTTTGCGGCGCCTATCTGGCCGGCGGCGAAGTCACCGAGACGATCAAGAACGGCATCGTCGACGCGGAGGTTATTTCTCCTGACCTGATGGTGCTGGGGATGATGTCGGCGCTATTGGCCGCCGGCACCTGGCTGCTGATCGCCACCATGAAAGGCTGGCCGGTTTCCACCACGCATTCGATTATCGGCGCGGTGATTGGCTTCGCCGCGGTGGGTGTGTCTACCGATGCGGTGCACTGGGACGCCATCGGCCCGATCGTCGCCAGCTGGGTGGTCACGCCGATGCTGTCCGGCATCGTCGCCTTCGGCCTGTTCATGAGCGTGCAGAAGCTGATCATCAATACCGATCATCCGTTCGAGAACGCCAAGCGCTTCGTGCCGCTGTACATGTTCCTGACCGGTTTCATGGTCGCGCTGATGACGGTCACCAAGGGCCTCAAGCATGTCGGTCTGACCCTCAGCAGCGGCCAGGGCATCCTGCTGGCCTTCGGCATCGGCCTGCTGGTGATGCTCGCGGGTATCGCGCTGCTTTCGCGGATCAAGGTCGACGTCGAAGCCGACAAGACCTTCCACTTCGCCAGCGTGGAGAAGGTGTTCGCCGTGCTGATGATCTTCACCGCCTGCTCGATGGCCTTCGCCCATGGCGCCAACGATGTCGCCAACGCGGTTGGTCCGCTGGCCGCCATCGTCGGTGTGATCGAGTCCGGCGGTGCCGCCGACATCGCGGCCAAGTCCGCCGTGCCGGGCTGGGTGTTGCTGCTCGGTGCGATAGGTATCGTCATCGGTCTGGCCACCTACGGCTACAAGGTGATCGCCACCATCGGCAAGGAAATCACCGAGCTGACGCCAAGCCGCGGTTTTGCCGCCGAACTGGCTACCGCGACAACCGTGGTCGGCGCATCGGCCATCGGCCTGCCGGTCTCCACGACTCACACGCTGGTCGGAGCGGTTCTCGGGATCGGTATCGCGCGCGGTATCGGTGCGCTGAACCTGGGTGTCGTGGGCTCGATCTTCATGTCCTGGTTGATCACCCTGCCGGCCGGTGCATTCCTGGCGATCGTCTTCTTCACCGTGCTCAAATTCATCTTCACGTAACTCCGGCCGATGCCGTCTGCGCCCCGCTTCGGCGGGGCGTTTTCGTTTGTGGGTCCCGCCGTGGCGCGTTTCATGCTTCACTGCAGGCTCGTTCCGATTGCATCACGGAGGTAGCCGGTGCCCATTCCATCATTCAAGGAGCAGTTCGCTGCGCTCCTCGCGGCACCCTCGGTCAGTTGTACGCAGCCGGGCTGGGATCAGAGCAATCGTCCTGTGATCGAGTTGCTCGCGGCCTGGCTCGGTGAGCTGGGCTTCACCTGCGAAACGCCGGAAGTCGCGCCGGGGAAATTCAACCTGCTCGCCAGCTATGGCAGTGGTCCCGGCGGGCTGGTGCTGGCCGGGCACAGCGATACCGTGCCGTTCGATGCCGCGCTGTGGCAGTCCGATCCACTGAAGCTGCGCGAGGCCGATGACCGCTGGTACGGCCTCGGCAGCTGCGACATGAAAGGCTTCTTCGCGCTGATCATCGAGGCGGTTCGGCCGCTGCTGGAGCAGCCGTTCCGCCGCCCATTGCTGATTCTCGCCACCTGCGATGAAGAGAGTTCGATGTCTGGCGCCCGTGCCCTGGCCGAAGCCGGCCGGCCGCTCGGGCGCGCGGCGCTGATCGGCGAGCCCACCGGCCTGCGCCCGGTACGCCTGCACAAGGGCATCATGATGGAGCGCATCGATATCCTCGGACAGAGCGGGCATTCGTCGAACCCGACCTATGGTCACAGCGCGCTGGAAGCCATGCACGGCGTGATCGGCGAGATGATGACGCTGCGCCGCCAGTGGCAGGGCGAATACGACAACCCGCTGTTCGACGTGCCCAAGCCGACGCTCAACTTCGGCTGCATCCATGGTGGCGACAACCCCAACCGCATCTGCGGGCAATGTTCGCTGGAGTTCGATCTGCGCCCGCTGCCGGGCATGGACCCGCAGCAGCTGCGGACGATCATCCGCCAGCGCCTGCAGCCGCTGGCCGAACAACATCAGGTCAAGATCGACCTGGCGCCGCTGTTCCCCGCGGTGCCAGCCTTCGAGCAGACGGCGGAAAGCGAGCTGGTCCGCCTGGCCGAGCGCCTCACCGGGCACCAGGCCGAGGCGGTGGCGTTTGCCACCGAAGCGCCTTATCTTCAGCAGCTCGGCTGCGAAACGCTGGTGCTGGGGCCCGGCGACATCGCCTGCGCGCACCAGCCCGACGAATACCTGCAGCTCGATCGTATCGAACCGACCGTGCAGCTGCTGCGTCGGATGATCGAGCACTACTGCCTGCAGCCGCAGACCGCCGCGAACTGACTCCAATACAGACGAACAGAACCGCCACGAAGGCTTTTACATGCACGACTACGTCACCTGGCTTCGCGACTCCTCGCCCTACATCAATTCGCACCGTGACCGCACCTTCGTCGTCATGCTGCCGGGCGACGGCCTGGAGCACGCCAACTTCGCCAATATCGTCCACGACCTGGTGCTGCTGCACAGCCTTGGTGTACGCCTGGTGCTGGTATTCGGCTCGCGTCCGCAGATCGAGGCGCGCCTGGCCGCCCGTGGCATCGAACCGCGCTTCCATCGCGACCTGCGCGTCACCGACGCGCCGACCATGGAGTGCGTGATCGACGCGGTTGGCCAGTTGCGCATCGCCCTCGAGGCACGCCTGTCAATGGATATGGCGGCGTCGCCGATGCAGGGCGCGCGACTGCGTGTGGCCGGTGGCAACTTCGTCACCGCGCGGCCGATCGGCGTGCTCGATGGCGTCGATCTGCATCACACCGGCGAAGTACGCCGTATCGACCGCAAGGGCATCGGCCGGCTGCTGGACGAGCGCACCATCGTGTTGCTGTCGCCGCTGGGTTATTCGCCGACAGGCGAGATCTTCAACCTGGCCTGCGAGGATGTCGCCACGCGCGCGGCCATCGATCTGCAGGCCGACAAGCTGGTGCTCTACGGCGCCGAGCCGGGCTTGCTCGACGAAAGCGGCAAGCTGGTGCGCGAGCTGCGTCCGCAGCAGATTCCGGCCTATGTCGAACGCCTCGGCAGCCAGTACCAGGCCGAGCTGCTCGACGCCGCCGCGCAGGCCTGCCGCGGCGGCGTGCGGCGCAGTCATGTGGTCAGCTACGCCGACGACGGTGCCCTGCTCAACGAGCTGTTCACCCGCGATGGCGGCGGCACGCTGGTAACCCAGGAGCAGTTCGAGCAGTTGCGCGAGGCGACCATCGAGGATGTGGGCGGGTTGATCGATCTGATCACGCCGCTGGAGGAGCAGGGCATCCTGGTGCGGCGCTCGCGCGAAGTGCTGGAGCGGGAGGTCGAGCAGTTCAGCATCGTCGAGCGCGACGGCCTGATCATCGCCTGCGCCGCGCTTTATCCGATTGCCGATTCGGATGCCGGCGAGCTTGCCTGCCTGGCGGTCAATCCGGAATACCGCCACGGCGGTCGCGGCGATGAGCTGCTCGAACGCATCGAGGAACGTGCCCGGGCGCTGGGGCTGAAGAAGTTGATCGTGCTCACCACACGCACCGCGCACTGGTTCCAGGAGCGCGGCTTCGAGCCGATCAGCGTCGACCGTCTGCCGGCCGCGCGGGCTTCGTTGTACAACTTTCAGCGTAATTCGAAGATCTTCGAGAAACCGCTCTGAAGTGTGCCGGCGGGCGTTGCGCCCGCCGTTTGTTTAGAGACTAAGACCGCGCTGGTACTCGACGACGAAGCTGTCGAAATCCAGCTCGTCCGTCGCTTCCATCTCCGCCTGCCGCTCCAGCGACTGATGCGCGGCGGATTCGAACTGGTCCAGCTCGCTTGCACTCGGTGCCTGGCTGCGGAAGTAGTCGGCGTGGGCCAGGGTCTGGCGCATGGCGAACTGGCTGAAGCTCTCACCGCTGCGGCGCAGCTCGTCAAGTACGCGGGCGGACGGCGTCAGGCTGCTGTCGGCGACTTTGGCGCGCTGCTCGGCGAGCGCCTCGGCGTGCCGGGAGTCAGCATGGCTGCGGTCGAGGAGGGCGGCAACCTGGCCGATCTCGTCGAGCAACTGGTTGGCCCAGTCACTGAGCATGACGTTCTCGCCACAACGCTGCAGCTCGAGTCCCGGACGCCGGCCTTCCTTGACCACCCTGAGGAAGTTGTCGGTGGCCGCGCTGCATTCGCCGTCGGCCAGGCAGGGGCTGTCGTCCAGCGCACAGAACAGCAGGAAGGCGTCGAGGAAGCGCGCTTCGTTGAGGTCGATCCCCAGCGGCAGGAAGGGGTTGATATCCAGGCAGCGCACTTCGATGTACTGGATGCCGCGCGCGCGCAGCGCCTGCAACGGTCGTTCGCCGGTGGCGGTGACGCGTTTCGGGCGAATGTTCGAGTAGTACTCGTTTTCGATCTGCAGCACGTTGGTGTTGAGCTGCTGCCAGTTACCGGCGGCATCCTTGATGCCCATCGCCTCGTAGGGGGCATACGGCGTGGAGACGGCGCGGAACAGGCTCTCGGTGTAGCTCGCCAGGTCGTCGTAGCAGGGCGTCAACCCGGCCTGGGCATTGTTCTGGTAGCCCAGATCGCTCATGCGCAGGCTGGTGGCGTACGGCAGGTACAGGGTGTCAGCGTCGAGCGTCTCGAGCTGATGCTGACGTCCGCGCAGGAAGCCGGCGTCCAGCGCCGGTGAGGCGCCGAACAGGTACATCAGCAGCCAGCTGTAGCGACGGAAGTTGCGGATCACGCCGATGTAGCGCGTCGAGCGGTAGTCCTGGGCCGAGCGGGTATCGCCATCATCGGCCTGCAGTACCGGCCACAGCGCCTCGGGCAGCGAGAAGTTGTAGTGGATGCCGGCGATGCACTGCATGGTCTTGCCGTAGCGCAGGGCCAGGCCCTGGCGATAGACGTGCTTGAGCCGGCCGATGTTGGAGCTGCCGTATTCGGCGATCGGGATGTCCGCCTCGCTCGGTAGCGGGCAGGGCATCGACGGGCTCCAGAGGAATTCTTCGCCGAGCTTGGCATAGGTGAAGCGGTGGATCGCTTCGAGCTCGGCGAGAGTGTTCTGCGGGTCGCTGTCGGTGCCGGTGATGAACTCCAGCAGCGCCTCGGAATAATCCGTGGTGATCTGCGGGTGAGTCAACGCCGAACCCAATGCAACGGGGTGCGGGGTCATCGCCAGCTGGCCGCGAGCGTCGACGCGCAGGCATTCGCGTTCGATCCCGTGCAGGCATTGACTGAGCAGCGGCAGGTGGGACGGCTCGGCCAACAATGCCAGGCGGTGGGTGAGAAGAGCGCTCAACTTGTGGATTCCTTCACGCGACAGTCGGCCCAATATGGGGATGGAAACGCCGCTTCACAAGAGGCAGCGTTGCTTCGATCGCTGTCGACGCATGCCGACTCCGCGGACGGCTGGTGGCCTGTGCGGTGAGTTGGTTGAGGCAAGTTCGG
Organism: Stutzerimonas kunmingensis; assembly: GCF_002929225.1. Taxonomy (GTDB): domain Bacteria; phylum Pseudomonadota; class Gammaproteobacteria; order Pseudomonadales; family Pseudomonadaceae; genus Stutzerimonas. Next base: position 37,562 of record NZ_PISM01000019.1, read on the forward strand.
ATGAACATGGCTCCGAGACAAGGCGCTGCGACGAGTCATAGCGGGGTTATGGCAAGGAGCAGCAACGCAGTATCCGGGCCATGGGCGCCGAAATTGACCAACCGAACTTACCAAACAGGCCACTAGAGGCAGGCGAAGGTCGCTTGGGCCTTGGCGATCAGCTTGTCGCCCTGATGCACCTCGGCTTCCAGCACCTGGGTCCGCCTGCCGCCGTGCACCACCCAGGCGCGGCAGCGCAGCTCGCCCTCGCTCACCGGGCGGATGTAGTTGACCTTGCATTCGAGCGTGACGCTGTTCGGCGAGCCATCACCGAGGCTGTGGCTGGCCTGACCCATGGCGGTGTCGATCAGCGAGAACAGCGCGCCGCCGTGCAGCTTGCCGTGCAGGTTGCGCAGGCCGTCGTGCATGCTCAGGCCGAGCACCGCCTCGCCGTTGCCGACCTGGTGAATCTCCAGGCCGAGCAGGCGGCCGAAGGCGCTGGAGCTGCCCACCGCCTCGACTTGAATGCTCATGCCTACTTCCTCAGCTGCTTGGCGTTGGCGAACAGCGCGGCCATGGCGGCATTGGCCGGTGCCGGCTTTTCTTCCTTGGCATGGCGCTCGCTGCGCGGCGCGTTGCCGCGTGGCTTGCCGGCGCCGCCACGCGGGCCGTCGGTCTTGGCGCCGGGCGTATCGCTCATGCGCATGGACAGGCCGACGCGCTGGCGCGGGATGTCCACTTCCATGACCTTGACCTTGACGATGTCACCGGCCTTGACCACTTCGTACGGGTCCTTGACGAACTTCTCCGACAGCGCGCTGATGTGCACCAGGCCGTCCTGATGCACGCCGATGTCGACGAAGGCGCCGAAGTTGGTCACGTTGGTCACCACGCCCTCGAGCACCATGCCCGGCTCCAGGTCGCTGAGCTTCTCGACGCCTTCCTGGAACTCGGCGGTCTTGAACTCCGGGCGCGGATCGCGGCCGGGCTTGTCCAGTTCGCTGAGGATGTCGGTGACAGTCGGCAAGCCGAAGGTCTCGTCGGTGAACTGCTTGGGGTCCAGGCGCTTGAGAAACGCCGAGTCGCCGATCAGCGAGCGGATGTCGCGGTTGGTATCGGCGGCGATGCGTTTGACCAGCGGATAGGTTTCCGGGTGCACGGCGGAGGCGTCCAGCGGGTTGTCGCCGTTCATCACGCGGAGGAAGCCGGCGGCCTGTTCGAAGGTCTTGTCGCCCAGGCGCGGCACCTTCTTCAGCTCGCTGCGGGACTTGAACGCACCATTGGCATCGCGGAACTGCACGATGTTCTGTGCCAGCGTCGAGTTGAGGCCGGAGATGCGCGCCAGCAGGGCGGCAGAGGCGGTATTCACGTCGACGCCGACGGCGTTCACGCAGTCCTCGACCACCGCGTCCAGCGAACGCGCCAGCTTGAGCTGGGACACGTCGTGCTGGTACTGACCGACGCCGATGGACTTCGGGTCGATCTTCACCAGCTCGGCCAGCGGGTCCTGCAGGCGGCGGGCGATGGACACGGCGCCGCGCAGGGAGACGTCCAGGTCCGGGAATTCCTTGGCCGCCAGTTCCGAGGCCGAATACACCGAGGCGCCGGCTTCGCTGACCATGATCTTGGTGAGCTTGAGGCCGGGCACTTTCTTGATCAGCTCGCCGGCCAGCTTGTCCGATTCGCGGCTGGCGGTGCCGTTGCCGATGGCGATCAGGTCGACGGCGTGCTTGGCGCACAGCTTGGCGAGAATCGCCAGGGTGCCGTCCCAGTCGTTGCGCGGTGCGTGCGGGTAGACGGTGGCGGTTTCCAGCAGCTTGCCGGTGGCGTCGACCACCGCGACCTTGCAACCGGTGCGCAGGCCCGGGTCCAGCGCCAGGGTCGCGCGCGGGCCAGCCGGGGCGGAGAGCAGCAGGTCGTGCAGGTTGCGCGCGAACACCGAGATGGCTTCGTCCTCGGCCTTGTCGCGCAGCTCACCGAGCAAGTCGGTTTCCAGGTGGGTGTAGAGCTTGACCTTCCAGGTCCAGCGCACCACCTCGCCGAGCCACTTGTCGGCGGCGCGGCCGCGGTTGGCGATGCCGAAGCGCTCGCCGATCATGCCTTCGCCGGGGTGCATGCTGCCGGGCGTTTCGTCACCGACCTTAAGGCTGACGCTGAGGATGCCTTCGTTGCGGCCGCGGAAGATCGCCAGCGCGCGGTGCGAAGGGGTGTTCTTCAGCACTTCGTCATGCTCGAAGTAGTCGCTGAACTTGGCGCCTTCGCTTTCCTTGCCCGGCACTACACGGGCGCTGAGGGTGGCGTTGTGCTTGAGGAACTCGCGCAGCTTGGCCAGCAGGTCGGCGTCTTCGGCGAAGCGCTCCATGAGGATGTACTTGGCGCCTTCAAGGACGGCTTTCACATCGGCGAAGCCCTTCTCGGCGTCGATGAAGCGCTCGGCTTGCTGCTCTGGCGTAAGGTCCGGGTTGCCGAACAGCGCATCGGCCAGCTCGCCGAGACCGGCTTCGAGGGCGATCTGACCCTTGGTGCGGCGCTTCTGCTTGTAGGGCATGTAGAGGTCTTCGAGGCGGGTCTTGGTGTCGGCGAGGTCGATCTCGCGCTTGAGTTCGGGGGTCAGCTTGCCCTGTTCCTCGATGCTGGCGAGGATCGAGACGCGGCGCTCGTCCAGCTCGCGCAGGTAACGCAGGCGCTCTTCCAGGTTGCGCAGCTGGGTATCGTCGAGGCTGCCGGTGACTTCCTTGCGGTAGCGGGCGATGAAGGGAACGGTGGAGCCTTCGTCGAGCAGCGCCACGGCGGCGGCGACCTGTTGCGGGCGCACGCCCAGCTCGTTGGCGATACGGGAATTGATGCTGTCCATGAACCTACCTGGGTCAGTCAAACCATGCAGGCCGGGCCTGCGCGAAAGCCGGCGATTATAGGGGAACTGCGACGGCCGGCCTCAACCGATTGCCGGTGAGCGGTCGCCGGTCTGGGTCGAATGCCGCGGGAATCGGCCGTTCGACGAAAAATCTGCTAACAATGGCTGTCAGTAGGGCCGATCCACACTGCGCAATAATGCGCCGTCGACCATCTGGGAGTTTCCATGAGCAGCACTGCGCCAGCCAGCGAAGGCGAAAAAATCCTCATCGTCGATGACGATGCCCGTCTGCGACGTCTGCTCGAGCGTTTTCTCGACGAGCAGGGCTACCGCGTCCGTACCGTGGAAAACACCGAGCAGATGGATCGTTTGCTCAGCCGCGAGCTGTTCCAGTTGGTGGTGCTCGACCTGATGATGCCGGGTGAAGATGGTCTGTCTGCGTGCCGCCGGCTGCGCGAGGGCAACAATCAGATCCCGATCATCATGCTCACCGCCAAGGGCGACGAGGCCAGTCGCATCCAGGGCCTGGAGCAGGGCGCCGATGATTACCTGGCCAAGCCCTTCAACCCCCGTGAGCTGCTCGCGCGCATTCGTGCGGTGCTGCGTCGGCAGGCGCCGCAGGTTCCGGGCGCGCCGGCCAGTGAGGACGAGACCGTCACCTTCGGCGAGTACGAGCTGTCGCTGGCGACCCGTGAGCTGAAGAAGGGCAACGAGGTGCACATGCTCACCACCGGTGAGTTCGCCGTACTCAAGGCGCTGGTCCAGCACGCACGCGAGCCGCTGACCCGCGACAAGCTGATGAACCTCGCCCGCGGGCGCGAGTGGGATGCACTGGAGCGCTCCATCGACGTGCAGATATCCCGTCTGCGCCGGCTGATCGAGCCGGACCCGTCCAAGCCGCGCTATATCCAGACCGTCTGGGGTGTGGGTTACGTATTCGTGCCGGACGGCAACAAGTGAGTTGGCTGCGGCCTGCTGCAGGCTTCGAGCGCGTTACGCTCGCGGCCTGCCGTCCTGGGCCTGCCGCCGGGACTTCATGAAAACTCCGCTCTGGTTCCCGCAAAGCTTCTTCGCCCGCACCCTGTGGATGGTGCTGATCGTGGTGCTGTTCTCCAAGGTCCTGACGCTGGTCTATCTGATGACCAACGAGGACGTGCTGGTTGACCGCCAGTACAGCCACGGCGCGGCACTGACGCTGCGTGCATACTGGGCCGCCGATCTCGAAGACCGCGATCGTATCGGTCGCGCCGCCGGCCTGCAGCTGGTGGCCGAGCAGAACGTGCCGCGCAGCGAATACCACTGGCCCTACACCGAGATCTTCCAGCGGCAGATGCGCGACGAGCTGGGCGACGATACCGAGGTGCGCGTGCGTATCCAGCCGTCCACGGCGATCTGGGTGCGCGCGCCCGCGTTGGGGCCGGACTGGGTGCAGGTGCCGCTGTACGCCTATCCGCTGCGTGGCCAGCGCATCTGGAGCGTGCTCGGCTGGTTCCTCGGTATCGGCCTGCTGTCCACCGGTGCGGCGTGGATCTTCGTCAGCCAGCTCAATCTGCCGCTCAAGCGGCTGGTCTTCGCCGCACGGCAGATCGGCAAGGGCCGGCGCGTGCGCCTGCCGATCAGCGATACGCCGAGCGAGATGACCGAAGTGTATCGCGCCTTCAACCAGATGGCCGAGGACGTCGAGCAGGCTGGCCGGGAGCGCGAACTGATGCTGGCCGGGGTTTCCCACGATCTGCGCACGCCATTGACGCGCCTGCGCCTGTCGCTGGAGCTGATGAGCAGCGATGACGAGCTGACCGACGACATGATTCGTGATGTCGAGGACATGAATGCGATCCTCGATCAATTCCTCGCCTTCGTCCGCGACGGCAGCGATGAACCGGTGGAAACCACCGATCTCGGGGAACTGATCCGCGAAGTGGTGGCACCCTACAACCAGCAGCAGGAGACCGTGCGGCTGTGCGTCGAGCCGATGCCGCCGTTCGCCCTGCGTCGGGTATCGGTCAAGCGGCTGCTGGTCAACCTCATCGAGAACGCCTTGCGCTACGGCGGCGGCGGGGTGGAGGTGGCGGCTTATGTGTCGGGCGACCAGCACGCGCCCTACGTGGTGCTGAGCGTGCTCGACCGCGGCCCGGGGATCGATCCCGCCGAGCTGGAAGGCATCTTCAATCCGTTCATCCGCGGTGATCGCGCTCGTGGCGGGCAGGGCGCCGGGCTGGGTCTGGCGATCGTCAAGCGCATCGCTTCACAGCACGGCGGCATCGTCGAGTTGCGCAACCGTGAGGGCGGTGGTTTGGAGGCGCGCGTCAGCCTGCCGCTGGGATTGCTGCTGCCGCGCGATGCGGTGCAGGGTAAACCGGCCGAGTAGCCGGTTCGCCACGAGGCGGAATCAGCCCTTGCCTTTGGTGCGGGTCAGGTGCGGCCCGCCGTTCTTCTCCAGGTACTGGATGATCAGCCCGGCGACGTCCTTGCCGGTTGTCTCTTCGATGCCGGCCAGGCCCGGCGAGGAGTTGACCTCCATCACCAGCGGGCCATGGTTTGAGCGCAGGATGTCGACGCCGGCGACGTTCAGGCCCATCACCTTCGCCGCACGGATGGCGGTCATGCGTTCTTCCGGGGTGATCTTGATCAGGCTGGCGGAGCCGCCACGGTGCAGGTTGGAGCGGAACTCGCCGGGCTTGGCCTGGCGCTTCATCGCCGCGATGACCTTGTCGCCGACCACGAAGCAGCGGATGTCGGCGCCGCCGGCTTCCTTGATGTACTCCTGCACCATGATGTCCTGCTTGAGACCCATGAAGGCCTCGATCACCGATTCGGCCGCCTTCTCGGTTTCGCAGAGCACCACGCCGATGCCCTGGGTGCCTTCCAGTACCTTGATCACCAGGGGGGCGCCGTTGACCATCTGGATCAGGTCGGGAATGTCGTCCGGCGAGTGGGCGAAGCCGGTCACGGGGAGGCCGACGCCGCGGCGCGACAGCAGTTGCAGCGCACGCAGCTTGTCCCGCGAGCGGGCGATGGCGACCGATTCGTTGAGTGGGAACACGCCCTGCATCTCGAACTGGCGCAGCACCGCACAGCCATAGAAGGTCACCGAGGCGCCGATGCGCGGGATCACCGCATCGAAGCCGTCCAGCGGCTTGCCGCGGTAATGGATCTGCGGCTTGTGGCTGGCAATGTTCATGTACGCGCGTAGCGTATCGATCACCACCACCTCATGGCCCCGCTGCTGGCCGGCTTCGACCAGGCGTCGGGTGGAATACAGGCGCGGATTGCGCGACAGCACGGCGATTTTCATGGAGCACCGGAGGAAGTGAGGATCTGGGGTTTGTCTTGGATATAGGTTCGCGACGGATCGATCAGCCATTGCCCTTCGACCAGTGCCTTTGAACCGAGCAGCAGGCGATAACGCATGGTCTTGCGGCAGGTCAGGGTGAACTCCACCGGCCAGACATGACTGCCGAGTGCAAGCAATGTTCGCACCACGTAGCGCGTCTGCACCTGCCCGTTGGAACTCTTGATCAGCTTGCGCGTGACCAGCGGTGCCTCGCAGCGGTGGCGGCGCTGTACCAGCGTGCCCAGGTGGGCGGTGAATCGGACCCAGCGCTGACCGTCGCGTTCGAACTCGCTGATCTCGGTAGCATGCAGCGCCGATGTGCTGGCCCCGGTATCGACCTTCGCGCGCAGGCCCACCACGCCGAGATCCGGCAGGGCGATCCATTCACGCAGACCGATCACGGTATGGGGGTCGAGTCTCTTCAATGGGAGCGTCCGAAGAATTTGCCGGCATTCTAGTCGGGGTGCATGACAACTGCATCCGTCTGTAACACCCTAGAACGACGTGTAGAGGATAGAGCTGGACGATGGCCGAAAAAGACGACGACAAGGTGCGCCTGGACAAGTGGCTGTGGGCTGCGCGCTTCTTCAAGACCCGTGCGCTGGCCAAGGCGGCCATCGAGGGTGGCAAGGTGCACTGTCGTGGCGAGCGTTGCAAGCCGAGCAAGGAACCGAAGGTGGGCGACGAGCTGCTGATCCGCATCGGTTTCGACGAGCGCACGGTGGTCGTCCGCGCTTTGTCGGCGGTGCGCCGCGGAGCGCCCGAGGCGCAAACACTCTATGAGGAAACGCCGCAAAGCCTGGCCGCGCGCGAGGAAGCGGCGGCGCAGCGCAAGGCCGGCGCGCTGGGGCTGCAGACCGATGGGCGGCCGAGCAAGAAGCAGCGCCGGCAGATCCAGTACCTGCGCGACTACAAACCGGACTGATCTTCGCAACGCTGGCGAGCTGCATCACCCACGAGGCCGTCCGGCAGCCGCCCTTGGTCCGGGCGGGCTTTGCGCCTAAAATCGCCGGCTTCCTCCGCCGTTCCTGCGAGCCCCGGCATGTCCGATCAAACTCAGCGCTTTATCTTCGACGATTCCGACGTTCGCGGCGAAATCGCCACGCTGGACGAGAGCTTCCAGCACGTGCTGGCCAAGCACACCTACCCCGAGCCCGTCGCCCAGCTGCTTGGCGAGCTGCTCGCCGCTGCCGCGCTGCTGGTCGGCACGCTCAAGTTCGACGGGCTGCTGATTCTCCAGGCGCGTTCCAGCGGAGCCGTCCCGCTGCTGATGGTCGAGTGCTCCAGTGCCCGGGAGGTGCGCGGCATCGCGCGCTACCACGCCGAGCAGATCGAGACGGGCGCAACGCTGGCCGAGTTGATGCCCGAGGGCATGCTGGCGATCACCGTCGACCCGGCGAACGGCCAGCGCTACCAGGGCATCGTCGGCCTGGACGGGGTCAACCTGGCGGAATGCCTGACCAACTACTTCGCTGCGTCCGAGCAGCTGCCGACGCGCTTCTGGCTCAATGCCGACAGCCGCCGGGCCTGCGGCCTGCTGTTGCAGCAGCTGCCGGCCGATCGAATCAAGGATGCCGATGAGCGTGACGCCAGCTGGGAGCACCTGCGCACCCTGGCCGACACCCTGACGGCCGAGGAACTGCTCGGGCTGGATGCCGAGACGCTGCTGCACCGGCTCTACCATCAGGAGCAGCTGCGCCTGTTCGACGCGCTGCCGATCCGCTTTCGCTGCAGCTGCTCGCGGGAGCGCTCGGCCCGTGCGCTGATCAGCCTGGGCGAGGAAGACGCCCAGCAACTCGTGGTCGAGCAGGGCGGTGCGGTGAGCATCGATTGCCAGTTCTGCAACGAGAAGTACACCTATGATGCCGCGGACGTGGCCCAGCTTTTCGCCGGTGGCGGCAGCGACGCACCCTCGGGCACCCGTCATTGAGCGGCGCCTGGCGCTCGGCGGCCATCCGCTTAGTGCCAGTACGCTAAGGAATGAGACAGGGATGGACCTGCAGCCAGCCAGTGAACTATTTGGCCATCACGGCCTCATACCCAGCGCGGCGCATTATCTGGCATAATCGCGCGCACTTTTTTCGATGTAGTTCGTCGCTCGGCGGGCTACAACAGCATGGAGGAATCGGCCCAAGGCCGACGGGAACACTCATGACGCAAGCCACCAACGCCGTGTACACCGACATCAGCACCGCTCAACTGATTGAAGAAGCCGTCAAGCGCGGAGAGGGCGAACTGTCCGCCAATGGCTCTCTGGTGGTGAAGACCGGGCACCGCACGGGTCGTTCTCCGGCTGACCGCTTCATCGTCGAAGAGCCGAGCACCCAGCACAAGATCGCCTGGGGCCCGATCAACCGTCCGTTCCCGGCCGGCAACTTCGAAGCACTGTGGAACCGCGTCGAAGCCTACCTCGCCGAGCGCGATAGCTTCGTCTCCTACGTCCATGTCGGTGCCGATCCCGAGCACTACCTGCCGGTCAAGATGACCACCGAGACCGCCTGGCACAACCTGTTCGGCCGTTGCCTGTTCATCACCCCGGAACAGTTCAACCAGGCCAGCCTGAGCGAGTGGCGCATCCTCAACGCACCGTTCTTCCAGTGCGTACCCGAGCGTGACGGCACCAATTCCGATGGTTGCGTGATCATCAACTTCGCCGAGAAGAAGGTGCTGATCGCCGGCATGCAGTACGCCGGTGAAATGAAGAAAGCCATGTTCTCCGTGCAGAACTTCCTGCTGCCGGACGTCGACGTGCTGCCGATGCACTGTGCCGCCAACATCGGCGAAGACGGCGACACCACCCTGTTCTTCGGTCTGTCCGGCACCGGCAAGACCACCCTGTCGGCCGACGAGAGCCGCTACCTGATCGGCGATGACGAGCACGGCTGGGGCGTTGGCCGCGTGTTCAACATCGAGGGTGGCTGCTACGCCAAGTGCATCGACCTGTCCGAGAAGAACGAGCCGGTGATCTGGAAAGCTATCAAGTTCGGCGCCGTGCTGGAGAACGTGGTGCTCGACGAGCGCACCCGTCTGCCCGACTACGCCGACGCCAGCCTGACCCAGAACAGCCGCGCCGCGTACCCGCTGCAACATGTCGAGAAGCGCTCCGAGAAGAACCTCGGCGGTGAGCCGAACGCGGTGATCTTCCTGACCTGCGACCTGACCGGCGTACTGCCGCCCGTGTCGATCCTGAACAACGAGCAGGCTGCCTACCACTTCTTGTCCGGCTACACCGCGCTGGTCGGTTCCACCGAAATGGGTTCGGGCAGCGGCATCAAGTCGACCTTCTCCACCTGCTTCGGCGCGCCGTTCTTCCCTCGTCCGGCTGGCGAGTACGCCGAGTTGCTGATCAAGCGTATCAACGGCTTTGGCTCCAAGGTCTACCTGGTCAACACCGGCTGGACCGGTGGTGGCTACGGCGTCGGCAAGCGCTTCAACATCCCGACCACCCGTGCGGTGATCGCGGCGATTCAGAGCGGCGCGCTGATCGGTGCCGAGACCGAGCACCTGCCGATCATCAATCTGGACGTGCCGAAGGCCGTCGCCGGCGTCGATACCCAGCTGCTGAACCCGCGCAACACCTGGGCCGACAAGAGCGCCTACGACCAGGCCGCAAAGGAACTGGCAGCCAAGTTCGTCGAGAACTTCAAGAAGTTCGATGTCTCCGACGCCATCCGCAACGCCGGCCCGCAGCTCTAAGCTGCCTGCTGCGTAATTCGAAAAGCCGCCTCCGGGCGGCTTTTTCGTTTGTGCCGGGTGGTGATTCGGATCAAAGGCGTCGATGATTCTTATCGGTCAAGGCGCATGGATTCGATTGGTCGGCGCCCTTAGCATGGCGCCACTGTTGATCACGAGGAAGCGTCATGAATACCGTAGAAGCCATCCGCACCCGTCGCGCCGTCAAAGTCTACGACCCGAGCTTCCAGCTCAGCCGGGAGGAGAAGGACGAGCTGCTGCAACTGGCACTGCTGGCACCCTCTGCCTTCAACCTGCAGCACGTGCGCTTCGTCGAGGTGAGCGACCCTGCGCTGCGGGCGCAGATCCGCGAGGTGGGCTGGAACCAGGCGCAGATGACTGATGCCTCGATGCTGGTGGTGATCTGCGCGCAGGTCGACAGCTGGGAAAAGAATGTCCGCCGGGTCTGGGATGGTGCGCCAGGCGAGGTGCAGAACTTTATGGCCGGCGCCATCGATGCCTACTACCGCGACAAGCCGCAGGTCCAGCGTGACGAAGCCATGCGCAGTTGCGGCCTGATGGCGCAGACGCTGATGCTCGCGGCACGGGCCAAAGGCCTGGATTCCTGCCCGATGGATGGCTTCGATTTCGACGCGGTCGGCAAGCTGATCAACCTGCCGGACAACCATGTCATCGCGCTGATGGTTGCGGTGGGCAAGCGCGCTGCCGAGCCGAAGCCGCGGATCGGCAAGTTGCCGTTCGATGAGGTGGTGATTCGCGACCGCTTCTGAGTCTTCTGGCGAAGGGCGCGTAATGCGCCCTTCCGCCTGGGCCAGCTGGCCGCCAACTTTGCCCACCTCAAAGTCCCATCCGGCCCGCCCAGGGCCATCGCTGGGCTGATGGCCACGCGCTCCGACGACCGGCCGCACATATCAGCCGCTTTGCAGTACCGTCTCCCTCCTTTTGCTACCCTCCGGCCTCCAGTCAAAGGAGTGACTCAGCATGATCGAACAGACCCTCAAGCAGACTTTCGGCTACGACGGCTTTCGTCCCGGCCAGGATCAGGCCATTCGCGCCGTGGTGGCCGGGCGCTCGGCGGCCGCTATCTTTCCCACTGGGTCTGGCAAGTCCTTGTGTTATCAGGTGCCGGCGCTGCTATTGCCGCATCTCACCTTGGTCGTTTCGCCGCTGTTGGCGCTGATGCAGGACCAGCTAGCTTTCCTGCATCGGCACGGCATCGCCGCAGCCAGCATCGACTCGGCGCAGAGCCGCGAGCAGGCCAGCGAAACCATGGCCCGCGCCAAGTCCGGTGAACTGAAGATTCTGATGATTTCGGTGGAGCGGCTGAAGAACGAACGCTTCCGTAACTTCATCAGCCAAGTGCCGATCTCGTTGCTGGTCGTCGATGAGGCGCATTGCATTTCCGAGTGGGGGCACAACTTCCGCCCGGATTATCTCAAGCTTCCCGACTACCAGCGCCAATTCAATATCCCGCAGGTGCTGCTGCTGACCGCCACGGCGACACCGCCGGTGATTGCCGACATGCAGGCCAAATTCTCGATTGCGCCGGACGACGTCGTGACTACCGGCTTCTACCGGCCCAATCTCAATCTGCTGGTGGAGCCGGTCAGCGGCTTTAACAAGCAGCGCCGGCTGGTGGAATGGTTGGCCGACAAGAGTGGTCAGCCGACCATCGTCTACGTCACCCAACAGAAGACGGCCGAGCAGGTTGCCGAGCATCTGGCGCAGCGCGGCTTCCCGGCCAGCGCCTACCACGCCGGCATGGCCCACGAGTTGCGTGAGTCGATCCAGCGCCGCTTCATGGCCGGCGAGCTGAACTGCATTGTCGCCACCATCGCCTTCGGCATGGGCATCGACAAATCGGACATCCGCAACGTGGTGCACTACGACCTGCCCAAGTCGGTGGAGAACTACAGTCAGGAGATCGGCCGCGCGGGCCGCGATGGCAAGCCATCGGATTGCCTGGTGCTGGCCAACCGGGACAGCCTCAGCGTGCTGCAGAATTTTGTCTATGGCGACACACCGGAGCGCGAGGGCATCCGCTGCGTGCTCGACGAGCTGCTGCAGGCGGCTGTTCCTGATCAAAAGGGCAGCGGACAGTGGGAGCTGATGCTCAACCAGCTATCGGACCAGAGCAACATCCGCCAGTTGCCGCTGAAAACCCTGCTGGTGCAGCTGGAGCTGCGCGGCATCATCGCGCCACGCTTCGCCTATTTCGCCGAGTACCGCTTCAAGTATCTGCTCGAACCCGAGGTGCTGGTGGCGAAATTCGAAGGCGAGCGGCGGCAGTTCGTCGAGGCCATCGTGCACAGCTCGGCACGGGCGCGGACCTGGTGCACGCTGGATTTCGAAGCGCTCTACCAGCAGCACGGCGCTGACCGTGGGCGGGTGGTCAAGGCCCTGGAGTACTTCCAGGAGAAAGGCTGGATCGAGCTGGAGAGCAAGCAGATGACCGACGTCTATGCGCTGCTCGATCCAGACTTCGACGCAGAGGGCTTGAGCATCGAACTGCATGAATACTTCAAGCAGCACGAAGCGAGCGAGATCACCCGCATCGACAACATGCTGGCGCTGTTCGAATCCAGTGAATGCCTGAGCCAGCGGTTGGCGGCCTATTTCGGCGACCAGCAGGCGCCGCAAAGGTGTGGCCATTGCTCGGTCTGTCGCGGGCAGGTTGCGCAACTTCCTGAGCCACCGGCGCTGGCACCGCTCAACGACGTCGCCCTCGACGCGCGCTGCGCCGAATTCAGTCAGCGTTATACGCAGCTGAAGGGCGGTGCGCCCAGCGCCGAGTGCCTGACGCGCTTTCTCTGCGGCATCATCGTGCCGGTGTTCACCAAGCTCAAGGCGCGCCAGATCCCCGGTTTCGCCTCGCTGGAGGCTTATCCCTACGCCGAGGTTCGCGCGCGCCTAGCTGGTTAGCGCGCGGTCAGGCCGATCAGCCGATCGGCTACGCCCTTGGTCTGGCGTGAGGTGCCAGCGGTGAGGTTGCTCGAGTTCTCCAGTGCATCGAGCAGCCCGGTCAGCGAGCCGACACCGGCCGATTGCGTCTCGATGTGTTGCGCCACCGCGCGAATCTCGCTGGCCAGGCGGTCGATGTCGGTGCCGATTTCCTCCGCGTTCTTGCCGGTGATCTCGGCCAGCTTGCGCACCTCATCCGCCACCACCGCAAAGCCACGGCCCATGTCGCCGGCGCGCGCCGCCTCGATCGCCGCATTGAGCGCCAGTAGGTTGGTCTGCCCGGCGATCTGCTGGATGGTCTGCACCACCGACTGGATGCGCTGACTGGACTGCGCCAGGTCGCGGGCGCTGCTGACCACCTCGTCGGCCTGGTGGACCATCTGCTTGACCGAGCTGCCGGCCTGTTCGATGACGGTGCCCTGTTGGTTGATGTTCAGCGTCAGGTCGTCCATCGAGCCGTGCAGTTCGTTGGCGCACTGGCTCAGCTGTTCGGACATGGACTGCCGCTCATGGTCGGCCTGGGACAGGACCTGGCCAAGGTCGGCCAGGCCGCGGAACACCGGGCGGATGTGTTCGTCGAGGCCATTGATGTCCACCGCGCTGCTGTAGTCCTGGCGCTTGAACTGCTCGATCTGCTTGACCACCACCTGGCTCAGACCGGTCAGCTTCTTGATCTGCCGGCGCAGGAAGAACGCCTTGAATTCGCCGTGGTAGGCGATGAAGTTGTCGGTGTACTCGTCGTGGAACTCGTCCTTGCCGTTGGTGCGGAAGAAGAACACCGCGGTGAGGGTCTGGTTGAGGTTGAGGCCGAGGATCTCGCCGAAGGTCGAGTAACCGGCCACTGGCACGTCATCGAACACCGGGTCCATGCCGCCCAGTGCCTGCTCGTTGTTCAGTCGGCGCAGGATGCAGTCGTTGAGGATGCCCACCAGCGGCTTGCCGGGCTTGTTGCGCATGAACTGCTGGTAGTCGCGGCGGGTGGTCTCGGCCAGCGGGGTGCGCTTGACCATGATCAGCTCTTCGCCGGGGGCGACGTCGCAGAACAGGTGCACGCGCTCGTTGGCGAAGTCGATCTGCGAGATCGAGCGAACGAACACTTCCTCGCCGACGCGAATTGCGAAGGAGTAGTCCGAGAGCCGCTGCTCCAGCTCCTGCGGCGCGCATTTGAGCGCCTCGCACAGGGCCTGCACCATCGTCCGGATATTGCCGCGTGAATCAACCACCTGGCTGATGTAGCGGTCTTCCAGGGAGGCGCTGAGCACGCTCAGGCTGAGCGGCGTCGGCTCGAAGTTCTGGCTCTTGAACACCCCGAAACGCACGTCCCGCGCGCACTTGAGGAAAACGATCAGTGCATGGTTCTGGTAGCTGCACTTGCCGTCATGCAGCTGGGTCTTCTGGAAATCCAGCTTGCCACCGGCCGAGCCGCCGACGAACAGGCAGGGAAAGCGCCCCGACTCGTACAGCGCCTCCATGAAGAAGGATTCAGACGCGGAGAGGCCGTCGAAGAAGATGTTCGCCAGGGTGTCGCGGTAATCGATCTTCATCGACACCTGCACCCGCTTGATCGACGCCGTGAGGCGCGCGATGCGCTCGCCCATCGACAGCCGCTGACCCCCGCCGCGGATGTCCTCGCACTCCAGCGGCACACGGACGATCTCGGCGGCGGCGATGACGCTGGCGTCGAACAGCTGCAACACCACCCGATCCCACTGCGCGCCGGTGGCACAGTAAAGCCGCTGGCCCTCGCTGGACAGCTCGCCCGCGGTGGTACACAGGCTGATCGTCGCCTGCGGAAAGCGCTGTGCTACCTGCCTGGCGACCTCATCCAGATCCACGTGCGGCGAAACGAAGCCGGCAATGTAGGTCGGGTTGAAGCGCAGGGCAGCGAGCTGCTGGGCAAGCTGGTGAGCCGAGCAGAGCAGGCTCGCTGTGCCGCTGGATTGCGTGTGGCCTGGCTTGAATCGGGAGAGCGAAATCATGGGCGTTACTCGCTTGAGGAAGGGAAGCGGGAAACTCGGCCGCTCCCGCACTGATCAGCCGTCGATCAGAGGCTACATTTTTTGTTATCGGCACCCCGGCCGCGAGCTGCATGCCCGTTCGGCGCCGTCACCGTCAGCCACGTTATCGGCCGCCGGATCGAAGATCGCCATGCAACCATGGTCTTCATCCGGAAGTACTGGGTGAGGCGGCGATTCCTCTTGATGTGGCGCAACGGAAGTCGCGCGCGGCTGTGCAATTGTCGACCGGTGACCTGTTGCCGCAGTTGTTGTAGCCGATAGCCAAGGAAAGCCTCTCGAGGAGCGACGCCATGCCCCGCCTGTTCACCGATCTTGGATTTCGCTGGAAGATCACCTTGCCCATTGCGGCGCTGGCGCTGTTGCTGGTGCTGATGGGCGTTTTCGGGATGCGTGGCATCGAACGCGTGACCGACTCCAGCGAGGTCTTGGCCACGCGCCATCTGCCGGCCATCGGCTTGCTGCTCAATGCCGATCGCGACCTGTATCAGGCCTTTGTCGCCGAGCGTAGCCTGCTCGACAGCGATGCTGGCGACCATGTGCAGGCACTCAAGGCCAGCCATGCGGAAAACCTCAAGCAGGCCTACGACCGCGTGCAGAAGTACGCAGCCATGCAGCCGGGCGCCGAGGCGCTGGCGCTGGTCGAGCGGTTCAATAGCGGCTTTCAGCAGTGGTCCGCGGTATCGCAGCGGGTCATCGAGCAGGTCGATCTCGATCCTCAGGCCGCCAGCGCGCTGAGCTTTGGTGACAGCGAGGCGCGCTTCGATGCCATGCGCGATGCCATCGACAAGCTCGGCGAACTCGAAGGCGCAGCCGCCGAGGCCGAAGGCGCGGCGGCGATTGCCGACGGCGCTGCCACATCCAGGCAGCAGACCGCGGTGCTGATCATCGGCCTGCTGGGCTGCGTGCTGTTGATACTGGGTTTGCCGATGGTGGTGTTGCATCCGATGCGCCGACTGCTCGATCGCCTGAAGCAGATCGCCGATGGCGATGGCGACCTGCGCGCCCGCCTGGAGGTGCATTCGGCCGACGAACTGGGCCAGCTCGGCAACGCCTTCAACCGTTTTCTCGACAAATTGCAGCCGCTGATTGCCGAGGTCGGACGGGTTACCGCTGAGGTCGAGACCGCCGCGCGCGGCATGGCGGCAATGGCTGAAACCAACGATCAGCTGATCAGCAGCGAACACGCCGCGGTCGATCAGGTGACCACTGCGGCGACCGAGATGAGCGCGGCGGTGCATGAAGTCGCGCTCAATGCGCAGAACGCGTCGGACGCCGCGCGTGCGGCGGAAACCCAGTCACGCCAGGGTGCGTCGGTCGTCAGCAGTACCATCCAGTCGATCCGCCAGCTGGCCGGGGAGGTCGAAGGCGCATCGCAGGCCATCGGTGCGCTTGCCGAGGAAACCGCCAGCATCGGCGCGGTGCTGGAAGTGATTCGCGGCATCGCTGAGCAGACCAATCTGCTCGCGCTCAACGCCGCCATCGAGGCCGCGCGCGCCGGTGAGCAGGGCCGCGGTTTCGCCGTGGTGGCCGACGAGGTAAGGGCACTGGCCGCGCGCACGCAGGATTCGACCGAGGATATCCAGGCTCGCATCGAGCGCTTGCAGAGCGGCGTCGACAAGGCCGTGCAGGCCATGCAGAACGGCAGCGACAAGGCGCGAGACAGCGTCGAGCGGGCATCCGGCGTCGATCAGGTGCTGGCGGAAACGTCCGTGTCGGTGCAGCGGATCAATGACATGGCCGCCCAGATCGCCACGGCGTGCGAGGAGCAGAGCAGCGTCACCGAGGAAATCGCGCGCAACATCACCGATATCCGTGACCTGTCCAACGAGGCGGCTACCTGCTCCTCGCAAAGCATGCTCGCCAGCCAGCAGCTGTCTGGGCTATCGAAAACCCTGGCGGAGCTGGTCGGCCGTTTTCGTACCTGAGACCTGATATCTGGGCGCTGTCTTACAGCGCGCCCCACAGCAGCCGGCCCAGGCCGCTGTCGTTCGGCAGCAGAAGCAGGCTGAGAATGAACACCAACAGCAGTCCTGCGGCATAGCAGAGACTGCTCAGCCTGGAGCGTGCACGGGGCGGGCGCGACGCGGCAGGTGCTTTGCCGCCGGGGCTCGGCTGGCGCGACTGGGGTAGGTTGCAGGACATGCTCGGCTCGACAGTTATCTACCCGCCGTCAACGCAGCAGGCATCGGAAGCGGCGCAGTAAAGCGCAAATAAAGGCATATTGCCACCACCGTGGCGTCGCTTCCTTACGCCTTGCGTCGCTCTGAAACATCAGGAAAAGCTCCGTACGTCGCCGGGCCGGTATCGCGGGATGGCTCGACCATACTCAGAGGTCGATACCGCAAACGACCGGAGACCCCACCCATGCCGACGCGCCGCCAGATCATTCAACGTACAGCCGTGGCCGCAGCGATGCTGGCGCTCGGTCCGCTGTTGCCGTCGCTGGTGCGGGCAGCCGAGGCGCTGCGTCGACGCGAGATTCCTTCCACCGGCGAGATGCTACCCGTCATCGGCCTCGGCACGTCACGCACCCATGACGTGGCCCTGGACGATCCCGAGATGACGCGGCTGCTCGAGGTGCTGCGCGTGCTGGTCGATGGCGGCGCATCGCTGATCGATACCGCACCGAGCTACGGCAATGCCGAGCGCGTCGTCGGTGAGCTGGTCGAGCGCCACGGCCAGCGCGACAAGGTCTTCCTCGCCAGCAAGGTATCCTCCAGCGGTCGCGAACGCGGCATGGCGCAGATTGAAGCGAGCTTCAAGGCGCTGCAGACCGACACCATCGACCTGATCCAGGTGCACAACCTGCAGGACACCCGCACCCAGCTCGGCCTGCTGCGCGAACTCAAGCAGGAGGGGCGGGTGCGCTACATCGGCGTGACCCACTATCTGGAGTCGGCCCACGACCGCCTGCTGGAGACGCTGAAGCGGGAGAAGGTCGACTTCGTGCAGTTCAACTATTCGGTGGGCGAGCGCAACGCCGAGAAGCAGCTGCTGCCGTACTGCGCCGACCACGGCATCGCCACGCTGATCAACCGGCCGTTTACCCGTGGCAACCTGCTGTCCAGGGTTAAGGGCAAGCCGCTGCCGGCCTGGGCGGTGGAGATCGATGCCAGCTCCTGGGCGCAGCTGCTACTCAAGTTCATCCTTGCCGAGCCGGCTGTAACTGCGGTCATACCGGCGACTTCCAACCCGCGCTACATGGCCGACAACTTGCTCGCCGGACAGGGGCGGCTGCCGGATGCGCGGCAGCGGCAGATGATCGTCGACGCCTTCCGCTGAGCGCCGAATGCCGACTTCGCTAGCCGCTCGCGGGGCCGCGCTGATCAATGCCCGCCCGGGCGAACTGCGTGCTGCGCTAGCCGGATTCAGCCTGTTCTTCTGCCTGTTCTCTGGGTACTTCATGCTGCGGCCGATTCGCGAGTCGATGGGCATTCAGGGCGGCGTCGAGAACCTGCAGTGGCTGTTTACCGCGACCTTCATCGCCATGCTGGTGGCGGTGCCACTGTTCGCTTGGCTCAACTCGCGGGTCGCGCGCATCCATTACATCGACTGGGTGTACGGCTTTTTCTGCGTCAACCTGCTCGTGTTCGCGGGGCTGTTCTTCCTGCTCGGAGACAGCGTCTGGCTGGCGCGGGTGTTCTACGTGTGGATCTCGGTCTACAACCTGTTCGTGGTCTCGGTCGCCTGGAGCCTGATGGCCGATGTGTTCGACGCGCCACAGGCGCGCCGGCTGTTCGCCTTCATCGCTGCTGGTGCCAGCGTGGGCGGGCTGGTCGGACCGGCGACGAGCGCGCTGTTGGTCGGCGTGCTCGGTCAGTTCGGGCTGATGCTGCTGGCGGCGCTTTTGCTGGTCGCGGCGGTCGCGCTCAAGCACTACCTGATGGTCTGGCGCGAGGAACGGGGTGCCGGCCGTCCCGGCGCCGAACATGCCGAAAGTCCACGGCGACCGGTAGCGGGCAATCCATTCAGTGGCCTGACGCGGGTGCTGGGCTCGGGCTATCTGCTCGGCATCGCGGCGTTCGTGCTGCTGCTGACGACCGCCAGCACCTTTCTCTACTTCGAACAGGCAAGGCTGGTCGCCGAGCTGTTTCCGGATCGTGCCGAGCAGGTGCGGGTGTTCGGTGCGATCGATTTTGTGGTGCAGGCGGGGGCGCTGTTATCTCAGCTGTTCATCACCGGTCGGATCGCGCAGCGGCTCGGCGTGCGGATTCTGCTCGCCGCGGTGCCGGCACTGGTTTGCGTGGGCTTCATCGGCCTGGCCCTGGCGCCGACCTTTGCCGTGCTGGCCGCCGTGATGATCGTGCGTCGCGTCGGCGAATACGCCTTCGTCCGCCCGGGCCGCGAGATGCTCTTCGCGCCGCTGGATGCCGAGAGCAAGTACAAGGCGAAGAACTTCATCGACACCGTGGTCTATCGCGGCGGCGATGCCCTGAGCGGCTGGGCCAAGAGCCTGCTCGACAGTCTCGGTCAGGGCGTCTGGCTGATTGCCCTGATCGGCGCCGTGTGCGCGGCGGTCTGGGGCTTGGTGGGCTGGTTTATCGGCGGACGGGCCGACCGCGCTGGCGCCAAGCCGGATGAGCCGCCGCGGTCGGCAACCGGACGAAGCAGCTGAACCTCGCCGACGCACACGCCTCGAACCCTAGTAGGTACGTCATCTATCAGGAGTAGTCGTATGCAAGTGCAGGTCAATAGCAACCACATCCCTGGCAGCGTCGAGCTGCACGAGTGGGTCGGTACGACCGTTGAGGATCGGCTCGAGCGTTTCGACGACTTCCTCACCCGAGTGGAAGTCCATGTCAGCGATGAAAACGCGCAGAAGGCCGGCGCCGATGACAAGCGTTGCCAGATCGAGGCGCGGCCCAAGGGGCATCAGGCGGTGTCGGTGACGCACAAGGCCGAGTCGCTGCAGCTGGCGGTCGATGGCGCGGCGGACAAGATGCAGCACGCGCTGGAGCATCTGATGGGCAAGCTGGACACCCGCGTACTGTCCAGCGGCGAGTTGAATGATCCGCTGCTCGACGAGCAGCCTCAGGCCGTCAAGGATGCGATGCTCGAAGAGGAATTCCTGGAAAAGCAGGACGAGCTCGACAAGTGACCCCGTCGCCCCGGCCGCGTGCCGGGGCGTTTCCACCAGCTTCATTCTCTTTCTATCCCCCTGCTGCCAGGCATGCGCCTTGGCGGCCGGGCCCGTGTATCCGGTAGCCAGATGCAGATCATCCTCGTGCGGCACGGTAGACCCGACCACGGCGCAGCGCGCTGGAGCACGCCGGTTGGCATGAAAACTTGGGTCGAGCGCTACAACGCTGCGGAGGTCGTCGCCGCCGAGCGCCCGGACAGTCTGGTCGCGCTGGCAGGCTCGGTTGGCATCGTGGTCTGCAGCTCCCTGCAGCGCTGCATCGAATCGCGCTCGCATCTGGAATGCGACTGCTGTGAACTGCCTGATCCGCTGTTCGCTGAGCCGCACCTGCCGTATCCCGAGTGGGGCCTGCCGCTGTTGCCGTCGCGCTTCTGGCGCCTGGCGTTTCGCACCGCCTGGTTTCTCGGCTTCGCCAGCCATACCGAGCACATCCGCGAATCCACCAGGCGTGCCAGCGCAGCGGCCGAACGGTTGATCGAGCTGGCCGAGGCCAATGAA
Source organism: Stutzerimonas kunmingensis (assembly GCF_002929225.1). Taxonomy (GTDB): domain Bacteria; phylum Pseudomonadota; class Gammaproteobacteria; order Pseudomonadales; family Pseudomonadaceae; genus Stutzerimonas. The sequence continues at coordinate 58,039 of NZ_PISM01000019.1, forward strand.
AGCGTGTTGCTGATGGGGCACAAGATCATGAATGCGCTGATCGCCCGGCAACTTCGTCAGCGCGGCTGGCGTGGCCCCGCTCTGCCGCTGCTCACCGGCTACTGGCAGCCGAGTCGCTACAGCAAGGGCTGAAAGCCAAGCTAGAGCACTCCGTACAGCATGCGTTCCGCCTCCCTTCGGTCATTCGGCAACCGCTTTGGCTTGCCAGATGAAACGTTTCAGCTACCTTGATCAGGAGTCATAACAACAAAGGGAACCCCCATGACCCGTTTGCAGCTTCTCCTCGGCCTGGGCATCTGCCTGGCCACTCCTGCCATGGCCTGGGAACAGGTGCTGATCGACCACGACAAGCCGGCGAAGAACTGGCGCATCACCAGCGAAGAGCTGGGCATCGACGCGTCGACGCCATTCTCGGTCAGCATGCGTACCTTGCATGGCGGCCGGCAGGAAGGCGTCAGCCTGATCGAGATCGACAACGGCAGCATGCGCATGACCGTCGTGCCCACGCGCGGCATGAACGTGCTGGAAGCGGTGGCCGGCGATGTACGCCTGGGCTGGGATTCGCCGGTGGATGAAGTGGTCAACCCCGCCTTTATCGAGCTCAACGGGCGCGGCGGGCTGGGCTGGCTCGAGGGCTTCAATGAACTGGTCACCCGTTGCGGCTTCGAGTGGGTCGGCCACCCCGGCGAAGACAATGGCGAACTGCTCACGCTGCATGGCCGTGCGGCGAACATTCCGGCCTCGCGGGTGGTGCTGCAGATCGACGAGAAGCCGCCCTATGCCATTCGCTTGCGTGGCGAGCTGCAGGAGAAGGCCTTCAAGAAACTCGAGTTCGCAATCCTCACCGAGCTCAGCACAGAGCCCGGCCGCACCGGATTCTCGTTGCACGACACGCTGACCAATCAGGGCGACTACGCCAAGGAATATCAGGTGTTGTACCACACCAATTTCGGCACGCCGCTGCTGGAGGAGGGCGCGCGCTTCGTGGCGCCGGTCAAGCAGGTCTCACCGTTCAACCCCCGCGCGGCGAAGGAGCTGAGCGACTGGCAGCGCTATCGCGGCCCAACCAGGGACTACGACGAGACGGTGTTCAACGTGGTGCCCTATGCGGACGAACAGGGCCAGACCCTGACCATGCTGCACAACCGCGCCGGCAATCTCGGCGTCAGTGTCGGCTTCAATACTGCCGAGCTACCGGTGTTCTCGCTGTGGAAGAACACCGATACCGAGAAGCAGGGCTACGTGACCGGTCTCGAACCAGGTACCAGCTTTTCCTACAACCGCCGCTATCAACGGCCGTTGGGATTGGTGCCGAAGATTGAGCCAGGTGAGCAGAAGCATTTTCGCGTGAGTTACGAGCTGCTGGTCAATAGCGCCGCAGTCGACGCCGCGCGCAAACGGATCGAAGCGGTACAGGCCGGTCGCGACACTGAAATTCGTGACGAGCCGCTGGTTGACCTGTCGAAGGACTAATACGTCTGCTGGACAGGTTTCGCGCGTTTTGGATCTCGTCGCAGCGATGCACCGTCGATTACGATGCATCGCTTGCTCAGGATGGCTCTACGTCGGGCCTTTCAGGGCGACTGCGAGGCGTTCCTTGGGTCTGAAAGTTCCCCGGCTCCTGCAGCTATAGCAAAAGGCTTACAAGAGGCTGAGGCGTTCGACCCTTTAACCGTCCACCGCGTGTAATTAATCTACACCCACTCTGAAGCGCAGGACGCGCTCAGGATCAGGAAGATCGACCATCGCCAGGACGGCAATCGAAGGGAATTCGGAAAGGTCAGAAAAAACCCGCTTCGGCGGGTTTTTGCTTTTCTGACGTATTCATATGCCGCTGGCGCTGAACGTCGACCGCGCCTATTTGCGACATTCAGAATTCGCACCCATTATTTTCCGATTATGGGAAAGCCGTTGCGTCAGATATTACGGACGAAAAAAAGCCCCGCCGAAGCGGGGCTTTTTTGTATCAGGCGTCTTAGGAGACTTGAACCTGATCAGCCTGCATCCCTTTCTGGCCTTTGGTAGCCATGAAAGAGACCGCTTGGCCTTCGCTCAGGCTTTTGAAGCCTGTGCTTTCGATTGAACGATAATGAACGAACAGATCTTCGCTGCCATCGGTCGGCGTAATAAAGCCGAAACCTTTTTCATCGTTGAACCATTTGACTGTGCCATTTTGACGAGTAGACATGAGTATCTCCCAAGGTGTTTTAAGGCTGCAGCACTGAAACATTCGGTGCCGAGACTGAGAAGCGAGAAGCAAAACGAACCGAGGAGATGAAACAGAGAAACATCATGCCGGGTGTCGAAGTGTTAATTGCGAAGCAGTGGGGGCGAATATACGTAGATTTAAATATATGTACAGCTTTTATTTGCGATTTAAATAAATTGGCTCCTTTAAGTAAGCCCGCGAACTCAAATATTTAGGGTTTAACTAGTTGTTAATCATCAATGTTGTATGGGCTATGGAGGCAAGAGAAATAATTCAACAAATGTTCCACGCTAATAGTTCGTAGCGGGGGCATCGCTTGCCGACAAAGCAGCGGGGGTGCGTGGCCGCGCAAAGGCGCCTTCTGTCCCGCCAGGCTGGTAAACGCGACAGTGAAACGACACGTTCGTTTTAGCTATAGCGAAAGGCTTACAAGAATCCCGGTTTTTGGCTCTTCATTGCCTGCGGCCTGATGATTAATCTAGGCCCACTCTGAAGCGCAGGACGTGCTCAGGATCAGGATGATCGACCACCGCCAGGAAGGCAGCCGGAAGGATTCGGATAGGTCAGAAAGAACCCGCTTCGGCGGGTTTTTTGTTTCACGATGACTCCAGTACCGCAATTCGCTGGACTACGCCAAGGCTCGATACAGCAGGTTTATCAATCACTTAGGCGAGTTCAACATATGCCGGTGCTTTCCGAAACTTGACCCGGCTTCCCCTCGCGTGGCTCCCATGCGGCTCTTGGAAACCGGGCTTTCCGAGGAGTCATCATGGCGAAGATCAAGCTCACCAAGTCCGCAGTCGATGCGGCACAACCTCAAGACAAGGCCATCGAACTGCGGGATACCGTGGTGCCCGGCTTCCTGTGCAAGATCACCCCGGCCGGCCGCAAGGTGTTCATGCTCCAGTACCGCACGAACGCCGGCGAGCGCCGCAAACCCGCCCTGGGACAGTACGGGGAACTGACCGTCGATCAGGCGCGCACGATGGCGCAGGAATGGCTGGCCGAGGTGCGCAAGGGTGGCGACCCCAGCGCGGCCAAGAACGCCGCCCGCAAGGCACCGACCATGAAGGAGTTCTGCGACACCTTCATGGAGGACTACTCCAAGCAACGTAACAAGCCCAGCACACAACGCGGCTATCAGGGTGTGATTGACCGCTGCATCATCCCGATCATGGGCCGGATGAAGGTGCAGGACGTGAAGCGCCCGGACGTGGCTGCGCTGATGAAGAAGCTGGCCTACAAGCCGACTGAGGCGAACAAGAGCTTCGGCGTCTTGCGCAAGATGTTCAACCTGGCTGAAGTGTGGGGGCTGCGCCCAGATGGCACGAATCCATGCCGCCACGTCCCAATGTACCCCCCCCGGCAAGGAAACCCGACTCATCGTGGACGATGAACTGGTGCGCATCTTCCGTCATCTGGAGCATCTGGAAGCCGAGGGACTGGAGAACTACGTCATCCCGTTGGCGATCCGCCTGCAATTCGAGTTCGCCGCCCGCCGTTCCGAAATCTGCCCGCTGGAGTGGGACTGGGTTGATCTGGAAAAGCGCCGCGTCGTCTGGCCGGACAGCAAGACCGGCGGCATCTCCAAGCCCATGAGCGAGGAAGCCTATCGGTTGCTGTCCACCGCGCCGCGCCGGGAAGGCTGCCCCTACGTCCTGCCGTCGCCGAACGATCCGACCCAGCACATGACCCACGGTGAGCACTATGGCGGATGGAAGCGCGTGCTCAAGGCCGCCAGCGTGCCGCACGTCGGCACGCACGGCATCCGACACCGGGCGACGACCGACATTGCCAACTCAGGCGTGCCAACCAAGGTGGGCATGAAGCTCACAGGCCACAAGACCGTGGCGATGTTCATGCACTATGTTCATACCGAGGACAAGCCGGTGCGGGATGCGGCCGAACTGGTGGCCAGCCGGCGGCTGGCGATCACCGGGGCATCCCGTTCTATGGAGGTGACAGCATGACAAGGAAGACGCCTGTGGCAGCGGGGAAACGCGCCACCTTACCGGCTGGCTATGCCGGCATCCACGGCGGCATCGTGGAACTGCTGGATGCGGCGCGCCAGGCCGCGGCGCGCAGTGTCAACGCGCTGATGACGGCCAGCTATTGGGAGATTGGTCGCCGGATCGTCGAGGCCGAGCAGAAAGGCAGGCGGCGGGCCGGTTACGGCGAGCAGTTGATGGAACGCTTGTCCGCCGATCTGACGGCCCGGTTCGGGCGCGGGTTCAGCCCGGACAACTTGGAGAACATGCGGCGCTTGTTCGTTGCATACCCAGTAGGGACAATTTCCGAGACACTGTCTCGGAAATCTGGAGAAAGACTGCCTGCAGGGAATTCCGAGACGGTGTCTCGGAAATTCGACCTCTCCGAATTGTCCCAAGTCTTCACCTTGCCGTGGTCGGCTTATGTTCGGCTGCTGTCGGTCAAGGACGACCATGCCCGCCAGTTCTACGAGGCTGAGGCGCTGCGTGGTGGCTGGAGCGTGCGCCAACTCGACCGGCAGATCGGTAGCCAGTTCTACGAGCGCACGGCCTTGTCCAAGGACAAGGCGGCGATGCTGGTCAAGGGTTCGGTAGCCAAGCCCGAGGATGCCGTCACGCCCAACGACGCGATCAAAGACCCGTATGTGCTGGAGTTCCTCGACCTCAAGGACGAGTATTCGGAATCCGATCTGGAAGCAGCCTTAATCCAGAGGCTGGAAGACTTCCTGCTGGAATTGGGTGAAGGCTTCACCTTCGTCGGAAGGCAGCGCCGGTTGCGCATTGACCAGACCTGGTATCGGGTCGATCTGTTGTTCTTCCATCGCAAGCTCCGCTGCCTAGTCATCATCGACCTGAAGCTGGGCAGCTTGACCCATGCCGACGTTGGCCAGATGCACATGTACTGCAACTATGCCAAAGAGCATTGGGCCTACCCGGACGAGAACCCTCCCGTTGGCTTGATCCTGTGTGCCGACAAGGGCCATGCCCTGGCGCGATATGCGCTGGATGGCTTGCCGAACAAGGTCATGTCGGCCAATTACCGAACAGTGTTGCCAGATGCAGAATTGCTGCAAAAAGAGCTGGAGAACACGCGGCGTCTGCTTGAATCTCGCGGAACGCTTTTCCTTAAGGAAAGCAAGCCGTAGTCTTGCGTCCCGGCGTGTTGCTGTCGGGCTCGCGGACTACACCCCCTGCTTAGTAGCGAATCACAGCCATTCGGCGCTGATCCGTGACGCCTTCGGTTTCCAGCATCAAGTCGCCTTAGCAATGATCTCAACATATCCAATCAACTCGGCCGAATAGCTGCCATCTCCATTTGCTGCGCCCTTGTGCTTCAGCTCACGTTGCAGGGTCGGCTCCACGGTATGGGCAAACAGCGCTAGCCGCTGCTCCGGCGTAAAGCTTGGCTGAATCGTCGGCGCTTGCAGATACCTTTCGCACTGCCGCTCAATCGCCGGTACCCGTGTCCCGTCCTGCTTGACTGCGATGGGCTGCACCACCACACGACGTTCGCCGTTGCCCGCAGACGCCTCCACCATCCACAAGGACAGCACCACCGGCTCGTCAACATCCCCGGCCACCGCAATGCCGATGTCTTCGGGCGTCACGCTGCGCCAGCGGCCCAGCTCTTCCTGTACCAACGGGTGATCCAACCCCATCAGCTCCAGATCGTCCCTGCTGGTGGCGGTGTCGCGGCTCAATGTGAAACGCGCACGGCGCGTGCCATCCACTGTTACAAGGTCGTAGGTCTCCTCGTCCACCTTCAGCAGTTTCTGCTGGCGATCTGCCACTGCCGCTGACAGAAAACGCACTAGCCGATCCAGGCTGGATGAGACATCCGAGAAAGGCTGGTAATCATCTAGACTGAAACCGTCGAGGTCTTGAAACAGGTCGAACACCACCTGCCGTGCCTCGCGGGAATTGGACAGCGCCGCTTCCAGCTCCACCTGGGTGCGTTTCAGTTCGGGATCGGACAGCGCCTCCTGGTACAGGCGGTCGTAGTTCAACCGCTCGGAAAGCTGCCCCAGAATCTGCGCCCTCATGTCTTCGGCCACGTTGCCCTGATCATCGACCTTGCCGACCGTGCGTGCAATTTCAGTCAACTTCTCATCCAGCAGCAGGAAGATGCGACCCTCGATGGTGTCCGACAGCACCAGGTTGTAAACCTGTGCAGTGTCGCGCTGGCCGTAGCGATGGATGCGCCCGATGCGCTGTTCCATGTCCATTGGGTTCCACGGCAGGTCGAAATTGAACAGGATGCGCGCGAACTGGAGATTCAAGCCTTCGCGGCCTGCCGCGGTACACACCAGCACACGCGGCCCGTCTTTCAGGCGGAACTTCCTCTCTGCCGCCAGTTTGGCACCGTGGTCGCCGCCACGCAGTACCACTACGCCTTGGCCTGGATAAGCCTGTTCAATCTCACGGGCAATCAGATCGACCGTGCCGAGGTAGGTGGCGAAGATCACGATCTTTTCGTTGGCGTTCTGTCGCCATAGATGCCCCAAGCCATCGAGCAGCTTTTGCGCCTTGGTCTCGCGCTGCTGCGGGAAGATACGCAGCAAGTCGCCAATGCGCAGGCGCTCCTCGGGCAGATGCAAATCGACCACAGCGGAAGCCGCCTCCTCGGCGTGCGTAGCCGAATACTCGCTGCCATAGGGGTCGGAGGCCATTTCCAGCGCCTCTTCATCCAGTTTTTTCGCCAGCCGGTATTTGAGATCAGCCAGCACACGGTCTACCTCGCTGCGACCGATGCTGTCCTTCGCCAGCCCAAATTCTGCGTGGATCAGCTCGCGGGCTTCTTCCGTCAGCCGCTCGCGGCCTTCGATGTCCAGTTCCTTGTCACGCAGCAGCGCCTCGTGCAGCGTCAGCATCAACAAGCGGCGCTTGAGCGTGCGGCGCACGGCGGCAAAGCTCGATGCCGCGATCTTCTGGAAGATCGCCATCAAGAAGCCCAGTGCGCGCCCTTGGTTGCCCTGGCGGCGGGCCAGATCGAACCCATCTTCAAGGTATTCGCGCAGCTTCTCGTAAAACAGCCGTTCCTCCTGATTCATCAGGAAGGATTCGGTATGCACCCAGCGCCGTGCAAACAGCGGTGAGCCATCGGGTTGGCAGGCATCGGCCTTGGTGCGGCGGAACATCACCGTGTTCAGGCGATGGCGGTTTTCCAGCATGTCCTCGGGACTGCCAAAGAGCGTGGGGTTCAAGAGCTGCGCCAGCATCCAGAACTGGAAGTGATTGCCTTGGTGCGGCGTGGCAGACAGGAGCAAGAGATCACGCGCGTGATCCTTCAATGCCTCGGCCAGTTTGTAGTTTTCCGTCTTGCGCACCTTGCCGCTCGTGCGATGGGCGGTCAGGTGATGCGCCTCGTCGAACACCACCAGATCCCACCGAGGCGCGTCCAGCAGACGCTTGATGCGCGCCGGGCGCTTCAATGTGTCGATGCTGGCGATCAGCCGGTCGTGTTTGGCGAAGGCATTAGTCTTGCGGTCGGTGATGTCGCCCTCGGAGCCAAACACCTCGAAGTCGAGATTGAACACCTCGTTCAGCTCGCGGTGCCAGTTGTTCACCAAGCCTGCGGGCACCACCATCAGCGCCCGCGTCAACTCGCCCCGGCTGGCCAGTTCACGCAGAATCAGCGCGGCTTCGATGGTTTTGCCCAAACCCACCTCGTCGGCGATCAGATAGCGTCGTGGTGACGCAGTGGCTATGCGGTGCGTCAGCACCACCTGATGCGGCAGCAGATCAATGCGCGCCGAGGTCAGCGCCGAGGCGCTTTCCATCACCGGCAGTGCATGCGCCTCGTAAGACAGCCATGCCTTTCGTGCGCGGTCTGAGCCGCCTGCCACCGATTGCAGAATGCGCTCGGTACGGGTGCGCTCGCGGCGTACCGAACTGACCGGCACGCGGCGCTCGCCCACGCCGAAGAACGCGCGCATATAGCCATCGTGCGCTGGTTCGAGCACCACGCCTGGGCCGAATTCAGTGTGGGTGATGCGCTCGCCGGGCTGGAATAAATCCTCAAAATCATCTGCTTGCACGCGCTGGCCTCAAGTAATCCGAAGGTGAAACAGGCCAGCCGCTTTCGCGCCCTCGCGCAGCAAAATTTCCTGCGGGTACTCGTTGGCCTCACCCCACAGAAGGCGGCCAAAGTCGAGCTGTTGCCCCCGATGTGGCGCTTCACACAGCCAGTTCACTGCGTCGGTGGAAGCCTGCACGCGCAAACGGCCTTGGCCCTGCGGCAGCCAGAAAATCAAGGCGGCTTCGCCTGCGTATTCATCCTGAAATGACAGGATGGCGCGTTTGATCGTGTCGCCCAGCCAGATTTCGCCTTGATCGGGTGCCAGCAGGTCCAGGCTGCCTTCCAGCCCGGCCACCACCAACGTCTGCCCGCCGTTGCTGGGCAGATCATCCGGCCAGCCCTGCGCACCGGGGGCGGCGGCCTGCAAAAACTGCCGCAGGCTCCAAACCTCGCCCGCCGCGCACACCGTGTTGCGTGCCTCCTCATCCCACAGCCAGCTGGTGCCGCGCCGTTGCCATACCGTATCGAGCACCTGCCTCATTGCGTGTACTCCTCATCGTCATCGAACAGCGAAACCTGCTGCGGCTTGGGCGCCTGGCTGGCTTGCCAGGTGGAGAAAATCGCCACCGCGCGCGACGCCGCGTTGCGGGTGGTCTGATCCGAGCCGTTCTTTTGCAGCCATTCCAGCAGCGGCTTGAGCGCTATGTGCGGCTTGAAGTTGTCGTTCGTTAACGTGTCCGAGGCATTGATGCCGCTGCCATCCACGCACGCACCGATCAGCACCATCGCCTGATCGAGATCAGAGGTGAGCTTGCGCCTGTGCTTACCCGACCAATCGCGGGCGAAATCGAGCGGATTGGTGCGCGTAAACACCTTCTTCTCTTCGCTGCACCAGCCACGCTGTACAAAGTCATCCGGCGTGGTGATGGTGCCGCGCAGAAACTTCTGCAACTGGTCGCGCTTCATTTCAGTCGCAGCCCCGAAGGTGCGCAGAAACTGGCGTGACATCGGTTCGGCATTGACCGGCGGCGGTTCCTTGCCCTTGTCGGCGTCTTCGTCGATGAGCTGGTTGATACCCACCAGCGCGTCGCGGACGGAGATGGTGCGGCCTTCATCCACATAGACCTTGCCGTAGTGGCGAGAGAAATATTCCAGCGCCTTGCCGCGCCGGATGACCTGGATGTCGGCAGCGGGCAGACCCTCTTTGGCGTGGTTTTCCAGCATGGCCTGCAACTGGCGCACATCGGCCATCACTTCGCGGCGCATGCGGCCCCAGCTCACTGGCTTGGGTTCTTCCGTGCGCTTGCGGCAGACGTGGATGATGTCATATTCAATAGTTTGCGAGCCAAAAGTTCCGGGTTTTGCGCCATCCCCCTTGGTTTCATCGGAGCGAATTGGGTATGTTGCTTCGAGGTAAAATCCGGCATCAAATAGCGATTCCAACACAGCCACCCACGGTTCATCCGCGCTATGGTGAAAGGTGAAGGCCAGAATGCCACTTGGCTTCAGAAGGCGATGCGCTTCGCCCCAACATTGGGTTAGCAATCGCTGATAAAAGCCATCCGGATCCTCAGGCTCTCGTGCGCGATTTGCCACAGCCTCTAGCGATTTGGGTGTGTACTCAGCGCCGAAAATCTCTGAGTACCTGCTTTTAAGCACCAAGCGCAGCCAAACGTAGAAAAAATCGGCCAATTCTGAGTAGTGGAGCAAGCCGCCAAAAGGCGGATCGGTGATAACGAGATCGAGGCTGCCGCTTTCAAGCTGCGCCAGATCTGTGGATGATCCTTGATGCACGGTCACGTCCAGAACGGGGTCGCCGGGGCGTACCTTCTCGCTCTTACCACTCAATTGTTTCGCTAATATTGGGTCGAGGCGCGTCAACGCTTCGATGCTCACAGCCTCCCAAGGTTGAATCGCCCAATCGCGGCCCTCAAGTATGCCGTCGGAGCTGGATGCCCAGTTGCCACGCCCTAGTGTGGGGAAAACGCAGTTCTCAACTACAGTGGACTTCGGGTGATAGTTGTTATTTGCAAACTGAGGCTCAAGCTTGTCGCCTTGGACATTCCATAAAGTGAACAAGCTTTGATTGCGCAGATATTGCTGAAATGCCCCCAATACAAACTCTCTCACAGCCCAGTCATAGCTTCCGACTTCAATAGTCGCCTTGAGGAGCTGTGCATGCACCAGTAGCTGGCGAGGGTTGAACATCGTCCACCAATGCGTAAATCCATGATTTGGCAGTCCCCCGTTGTTCATATGTGTCATGAAGCCGTAGGGAAGCTCAGAGCGTGGCCAGTAATCTTTTAGGTCGTCGTCCTTGCGCGCCTCCCATTCCGTGAGCGCCGCGTCATACTGTTGGGCATGTGCCGAGTCATAAGCCGCAAAGAAGCGACCGCTGTAGGGTTTTCCTGCTGCATCACGTTTAGGCGCGTAGCCCTGCACCGCGTAGGCCGCCATTGGCCCTGTTTTCCCCGTCGCCTTGATGGTGGTCAATACATCCTGCACGGTGCCGCAGGCTGCGCAGGCGTAGTGGGATTTTTTCGGCACCGTGCCGTTTTCCGGCGCAAAGGTGATCTTCGTTTCCGGGCAGGTCACCTCATCTGGCAGCGCACCACGCACCTCCAGCAGGCGAATCTTGGATGCGCGCGCACCGTCCCACCGCGTTGTCGCGGTCGCATTGTCTTGCGCAGAGCCGCCGTAGGGCTGGCCATTCGCGTCCTGTTTGGCTTCGCCCGCCAGCCATTGCGGATGCACCAGCAGGCTCAGCTCGACCTTTTTGTTCGGCTTTTTCGGCTTGCCCAGGTTGACCATTGCCGCATGGCCGCAATGCGGGCAGATGACGCCTTTCCTGCGATCGAGCACGGAGAACGGGTATTCATCCGGCGCCACATACAGCGGCGAATCGGGCGCCATCCGTGCTGCTTCCTCCTCAACGTGGAATTCGCCGCCGCATTTGCTGCATGTGTGCTCCCAGTGCTTCACGCTGATGGTCTTCACGGCCATCACCGGGCTGGTCATGATCGGCGTGCGGTGGCCGCAACCCGTCACCTGACAAGGGCCGTGCTTGGCCCAGAAGGTATAGATCGCCTCCGGGCCTTCGTAACGGTAGTCCTTGCGCTCATCGCGCGGAATGGTCAGCGGGTCGAAATCGGCAGGCATCGCCTTGTTCGACGGCAAGTGCGTCCACGTGCCTTTCTCACCCTCCGGGCCGTCGCAGTAGTAGTACGGCATGATCTGCGGCTTGACCTCGGCCTCAATCTCGGCGAGCAGCTTCTTCACTTCCTCCAGATCGACGTCGGCCAGTTCCTGCTTGACCACGAACCACGCGACCGGGTTGAGGTCGTTGCCGACCATCTGCATGCCCAGGCGCGAGCCTTCCACCAGCGTGGTGCCGCCGCCCATGAAGATGTCGGCCACTTTCAAGTGTTTGAATGCGCCTTTATGCTGGTGGTTGGCGTAGTAGTTGTCCCACACCAGTTTGGCAGCATGCGATTTGTCTTCCGGGGCCTTGGTCGCCGCAGCGATCAGCATCGAGCGAAATACGCTGGAGCGTCGCCGCGCCCACCACTTCGACATCTGGTAAATCGGCTTGCCCGCGTTGCCTTCGATGATCGCCACCTGATTGACGGGCAGGATCGGGAAGTCCACCTCCAGGCAGGTCTTGGGGCGGTTGGGGTCGTTGAAATCGACGGTTTCCAGCGCGACGGGCTTGCCCGCCCCGACGGCTTTGGCGACTTGCTGTGCGAGTAGTTCTTTTTTGGTGGCCATTCAAGCTTCCTTAATCTTCTTGTGCGCGCGACTGCCTGCGCATGTTTTCTACCGCGGCAACCAAATCAACTTCTGCTTTGGGCGTGGCCCAGCGCGTCCAAAAGGGGATCGTTGCGCTGCGTGGTTCGTGTTTGGGCTTGGACATCTTGATGCGGGTCGGCAGCAAGGTGGCATCGCCCACCACCACAGCCTCGCCCACATCCAGCGTCGGCAGCACCTCCATCAACCCTTCCAGGCTTTCAGGCAGGAGCTGCCTGACCACTGCCTGGTCAGTCTTATTAGCCAGGCGCAGGCTGATGATGTTGCTGCACTGGCTAAGAATGGTCGTGCTGACATCCGAGGGCCGCTGACTGACCACCATCAGACCAACGCCATACTTACGGCCTTCCTTGGCGATGCGCTCGTAATTTTCCAGGGCACGCTTTTCCAGCGGCCCGGTGGAGGCGGCACTGCTTGGCAGGTAGAGATGCGCCTCATCGCAGACGATGACAATCGGGTGGCGCGCATCACCGTCTTCGCCCGGGCTGCTCCAAAACTGAATTTGGTAGATCAACCGCCCGACCAAGCCCACTACTACCGGCAGTATGTCCGAGGGCACCTCCGAGAAATCGATGATCTTGATACCAGGATTGACGCCATCGTTGACGTTGCCTGTGCCGAGCAGTTTTTTTGCGAGATCGTGCAGCGCCTCGTAAGTCTCGTACTCCTTCGGCGCTTGGTACATGAACGCATAACGGCGATCGTTCATCTTGGTTTTCAAGCGAATGAGGAAGCGGGAGAGCTTGCCATTCAATGGGCCTTTTTCGGTTTTGGCTTGACCTTTACGCGGGCCGCTTGCGTAGGTTTCCCCGGTATCAATAGCTTCGTCGTTTTTGTCGTCCAGCGATTGGACAAGATCAGCAAGCCGGTAGGGTACTGGTGTATCGACGGTGAAGCCTTCCAAAAGATCTGGCTTGCCAAGCGCGGCGATAGCTGCGCGCTTCATCACCATGACGGAATCCATGAGCGCAAGTGCCTGATTGGGTGCGTTGTCCCCTGAGCGATCCACAAATACCGATTGCATTTCGTCATAGGTCAGCAGCCAGAACGGCAGGAAGATCGCACCGTCTTTCTTGGCTTTAATGTCGCCAATACCAGCGATGCGGTAATGTGACGCGAACTTCATGCTCGAATACTCGCCATGCAAATCGAGCACAACGATATTGGCGTGAGGCAGTTGCGCGGACTGCTCTAGGATGGATGCGACAGTGAAGGATTTCCCCGAGCCGGTGCTGCCCAGCAATGCGGCATGGCGCTGAAAAAGCTTGTCGCCATCGATGTAGGCGCTGGCCTTGCCATCCAGGGTATAGGTGCCGACCTTGAGCGGGGCAGCGGCATCCGCCTTGGACGACGCACTCAAGATGCCCATGAAGTCTTCGAGAGACTTTTCTTCGATGGGGAACACAGGCCGGTTGATCTCCGGCAGGATGAAAACGGCGCGCGTGAAGGTGTCCTTGCGCTGCCCATCCCGAGCGCGATAGGTGCCGACCAAGCTGATCGACACGCCGTTTTCCTCTTGGGGAACACCGGCAAGATCCGCTGGTGGATCAGCTTCTGGTAGCGTCGGCAGTTCCACCGGATGCCGCCACACTCTTTCGATGATGCCGATCAGCCATTCATCCCCCATCGACTGGATGGCAACCAATCGACCGACGCGCGCTTTTTGCAGACGTTGACCGTCCGTCACCCGCACGGTGATCCGCGAGGTTTCCACACTGCGGACTTCGCCCAGTGACTGCTCGTCGGTGAAATTGAAAATGCTCATCCTCGCCTCACTCCACGAATTTTTTCAGAAAATCATCAAGTTGCCAGATTGGCTCTGAAGACTGCAATGCATTCCCGTTCCAGCGGCAAACCGCCCCGTCACCGTTCTTGAACACGGCGATCACGTGAGGGTGTTCGCCAAGCAGTTGTTCAATGTTCGGGGTGGAGTCGCGCGTGACAATGATTGCGGGCATGCCTGCCGCCAGACGGTGTTTGATGACGCCTTGCAGATGGTCGTCATTGAAGCCAAACCCAATGCACAACAACGCTTGAGCATCGGCGAGTGCCGCATTCATCGCGGTACGCATTTCGTCGAACAAGGTATTGACCAGTGCGTCTTGGTACTTTGACGGGCCGGGTACTACGATGGCCCGACCTGCTGTTGCGGCATCGTTAAGAACCTCCATCGGCCCTTCATCGGTGGTCAACCAACTAATGGAACCATGAGGTTTGTAGATGCGAACGGTTTTGCAAAGCCTGTGGTCGAACTGCTGCTGACGCTTTTCAGCAACCCAGATTCGCGTGTACTGATTCTCGAAAATTGGTCGAGGACGAGGCTTGCGTCGGCGAAATCCGGTGAAACCTGTATCAATGGGAAGTCCAGCCAGATCGCAAAACAGCTCCAACAACGTGTCGTAGTTGGTCGTGATGACGTGAATGCCTTCTGCGTTCTGCGGCGAGCCATCGAACAGACGATTCAGAAGGCGTGATGGCGCGTGTCCATCATCCGCTTTTTCTTGAAGTAACTTCGATTCGGCAGTGGCCGTTCTATCAAGAATCAGCCGAGCAGTTTCACTGCGTATGGCTGATACGATTTCACCCCAGCCCGTAGCGCCCAACGGAATATTGTTAAGCCCCGTCTCCAGGTTCTCCTTGATCGCCTCAATTGCCTGTGCCCAAGCTTTTTTTGCTTCATCCGTGGTCAGTACGCCATCAACGGTATTCGCCAGATGCTCTGCCAGATCCCCCATGCCAGGAAGGCCATAGCCGCAAGAGAATCCAGACCCGACAAGGAGCACAGGCGCTTTGCGAAAAGCGCCCTGTATTTCTGTGAAGAGATCGTCGGGTAAATCTGCCGCTGACATATCGCGCCGCCTACTTGGTCAATTCGACAAACGGCGACAGCACCTCCAGCAGAGAGAGACCACCGTGCGTCAATGTCGGGTAGCCGCCTTGGCTGCGCCACTTTCTGCGGCCCAGCGCCAACAGGTGTGCGCCGTGCGGGCTGTCGATTTGCAATGCGACCGGAGGCACGAAAGGGCCTGCGTCACCATTCCCCGTCTTGCTGCGCCCGCTTGAAAAAGTTTGCTTGAGGTAAGCGGCAACCTCGCCATCGGCATCATGAAAATAGCCAGTGGCGGCGTACCCATGATCCGATGTGATGACCAAGCGCCGACCAGTGGCGAGGCGCTCAACAAAGCCCCAAAAGTCGTCACTGGAAAGTTGCTGCGCGGCATCTTTGGTTAGGAGCTCCAGCCCCTGGCCTGCCCCGTAATCGTGCAGCTTGGCGTCTGGCCAGTGATGCCAGAACACCCAGTTCTTCGCACCCGAGGCATTGCCCACCAATGCGGTGCAGTCCTTCCAAGGCAGATCGATGGTTTCGGTCTGTGCGGGTTGTAGCTTATGCGCCAAGCCGCCGCCGTTGGCTTGCAACTGACTGCGGCTGGCCAACCCCAGTGCGCGGGCGAACGGGTTGGTCTCACTGGGCAGCTCGGATGCAGTAGCGGCCACCGTGTGCAGGGTGAATCCACGTTCTTTGGCTCCTTGCAGTAGCCAAGGCAGCTCGCGCAGCGAGAGGGCATCAAGAATCAGTACGGCGCGCGCGGCGCTATGGCCATAACCGGGTTCGTTCCACCAGCGCGCAAGCCGGTCTGAGGTACGTTCCACACCACTGATTTCGGGTTGACAAAAGGTCTGCCACAGATCCCAGCCGCTAGAGGCCAGGAACAAATCGAGCTCGCCAATCTCGCGGTCTCGCTTGACCACTTCGCCGGGAGCATTGCCTTCGGCCAGCGGTTTGGAGGCAATCTCTAGCGCCCGTTCGGTGATGATGCGCCATGCCTCTTTCGGGCTGTCCTGGGTCAGGCGCTGCAAGATTTGAGCATCCAACGCCATCAGTTGTCCTCCTTCTCAAGGCTCAGCTCGAAAGTCATGCCATCGGGCAGCTTCTTGAGCAGTTCCTTGAGCTGGGCGCCGGTGGCGGCAGATACCTTGATGGAGATTTCGGCCACCGGTGTGGCTGGGCCAATGCCCCAGCCTTCGAGCTTACCGATCAGGTTGAGCGGCGAGGTTGGAGGGTTAGAGAGAGGTATACGCGGTTTGGTCGTGCTGTTTGTGCCACCGAAAATTCCGCCCGGCGTAGAGGCTGGTGTGGATGGAGTACCAGGCTGCGGCTCTTGTACACCGGGGGCCGGGATTGTGCCGCCGCCAAAGATATCGCCGCCCAATCCACCATTGCCGCCAGCTGGTGGCTGCGGCGCGGGCGGCGTAGTGCCGCCGGTGGCGGACACGGCTGAGGGTTCCATCAAGAAGACTTCATCGAGCTGACGCCCGGTGTAGGAGAGCTTGGGCCGCAAGCGTCGCCAAGCTGTGTCCTCATCTTCGCCTGCCTGCGTTTGCAGATGCTCCAGATTACGCAGGTTGATGGCGATCTTGCCGCGCGCGCACAAGCGCAGGATGCGCTCCTTCATCGCGGTTTCACCCAGCCAGGGGATGCAATCCTGACCCGCAGGGCGAGGCTCTTGCAGTTCACGCAGCAGCTTGCCGAGGGGTGCGTTCACCGAGGCGGCTTCAAGCACGAGGTCTTCGAAGTCTTCGGGAACAAAGAGGTCGTTGGTCAGCGTTTCCTCGATGCCCTCGGGGATTTGTGCACCTTGCTTTCTCAGGTGTTCCGTACTGAACAGCGATTGTTGCGGGTTCTGGTGGTCGTAGCGGTGCAGGATGGCAAAGCGATCAAAGCGTTTTTTCAGGTTCTCGCGCAGCGTGCTTTCAAATTCCTTGTGCAGCCTTTTGTACTCGGGGTTCTGCCCGCTCCATTCCTGCGCCTTCATTTCGGCGCGAGCAAGGATGAGTAGGTCCCGATCCTGGAAGGCATTGGTAGAGCCAGATCGGGGCAACAGGAAGCGAATGGTGTTGCGGCGCTTTTGCAGGTGATCCTTGAGCCAACGGCCCAATGTCTGGTCAATTTTTTCCGGTTCTTCGGGCAGAACCAGAATGGGTAACCGGTCATCCCAGCGCTCCGGCTGCTCAGCTTCATCGAGCGAGGTCCACGGATCGTTTTGCCACGATTTCGGCAGCGCAATCACGCGGGAGGTTTTAGCGACCTCGTCGCTGCCTCCAATGACATAGCGCACTTGCTTGGCAAGCTGCGCCTGATCGGAACCATCGGTGAACAGCTTGTCATTGCGTGCGCAGGCCATCAGCTTGGCACGAGGGTTTTCTTCCTCGCGGAAGACCAACCGCGGGCCATCCTGGTGGATGTTGAAGCTGTTTTCGACAATAGTCGCCAGTTCGACCTGAAAGGCATTGCCATCCACCGGCTTGCTGCGGGTGATGTCCACTTGCAACGTGGCAGGCTCGGCCCCGGCAAGATTGCCAACGGCGATGGAGCGCAGCCACAACGCACCTATGATTTCTTGTAGGTGCGGCGCAAGGTTGGCATGGTCGTACACCGCTTCGGTGACCGAAATGATGTTGTGCTGTGCTTTTTCGCGTAGGGTGCGGTGGTGCTCGTTGGACACTGAATCCAGCAGCGCGCCAATGCCCGAGGCATCATCATCCAACCGAAAATCAGCAGCGGTGAGCACCGGTACCGCTTCGCCCCGGCTCTTGTAGAGGTTGGCCAGAATGCGAATCATGTCGCGCGTTTCCTGCGCATCCGTGGCGATCAGCACCTGCTCTTCCAACAGACGTAACAGGTGCGGTGCGTAGGGCCAGGATTCAGTGAATTCGTGGCGCTTGCGATCCTGCTCTGCGGGCGGCACATCCAACAGGCGAAAATATTCGGAGACGTGCTGAGCAACCAGTGATTCGATGGTGCCATCGGCAATCTGCAGGCGGTTGTCGAACAGACGGTGCAGCAGCATCCGCCGCCGATCCTGCTGGATACGCTCGGCATTTCCGCCCGCTTTGAAGTCGATGGCTATGGGGTTTACGCGATGCACCTGCTGGTAAGCGTCGCTGCCACCGTTGCGCACGGAGATCACCAGCACCAGTAGGTCGGGACGCTCTTTGGCGATCTCCGACAGGATCTGGATGAAATTGAACGCCCAGTGCTTCCATGGGTACTGCTTGGTGTTGGTCAGGCCGTCGTACCAAGTCTGGAATTCGTCGAGGAGCAGCATCGTGGGCCGATGCTCCAGCAGTTCGATGATGAGCTTGTCCGAGGGGATGTCGGTCTTGGCCGCTCCCATACCTTCCCACTTGCCCTTGATGAATTCGCCGCGCGGATGGCGCTCGAACAGCAGATCCCACAGGAACTTGTAGCGTTGACGGTGCAGGCTCTCGCCAATAACTAACATGCCATCGCGCAGCGCGATCTTGCCGATGCCGGGATCACCCAGTGTGCTTGACCAGGAGTTCAGCCATGCCCCCGTCGATGCGGCATCGTTGACTGCGTGGTAGAGCGCTGCCATCAAGTGCGACTTACCCAGGCCGCGCTCGCCGATCACGACCACTGGCCGCCCTTGGTTGGGGCCAACGGCTTCGATCCCCTTCAGCAGATCGTGGGTGGGATAGGTGATCTCCAGGAACGCCTGTGCGGCGATCTGGGTGGCACCAGTGTTCGAGTCGTTGGAGAGCTCAATGGCTGTCCCCTTGAGGCGCTTGCCCCGAAATTCATCCCGAAGAGTCAATCCAAGCATTAGTTTTCTTCCTCTTTACGCGATTTTTCTTGAATATCGTCCTTGGACTGACCGGTTGACTGTTGCTTGATCCAGATTTCAATGTCCGCTCGCAGGAATCGCCACGTCCCACCAACTTTGAACGCGGGAATTTTTCCGTCTGCTGCTAAGCGGTAGACCGTGCGTTTGCCCGCCTTTAAATAGGCAGCCATTTCTTCAATGGTAAGAATTTCGTCGCTATCGGTCGGCATGACGTTGCTGCCCTGAAAAATAGTACATAGTTCGACGTATTGTAGTTGAAATTGGCAAGCATTGGCAGACTTGGCAAGGGCGTGGTGTTTTGTACCGCCTTCAAGTTTTCGGTGCGTCTCCGCTTCGCGGATCGCGCTGCTCCAGGTTCGCTTTTCGCTCATCCCTGACGGGACTGGCATTCGCCAGCCTTCCACATCCCTGACGCCTTCGGCCCGGCTTCCAGCTTCGGGCCTGCGCGCTTCGCTTGCGTGCGGTCGGCACACAGGGATGGCCGTTGCCATGTCCAGCCGTCTCTCCTGACGCCATCACCTTGCTCGCGACTGTAGCCCGTGGCCGCGTGCCATCAAGGCGCGCCAGGCCGTGTCCTCGGCTGCGCCTGCGGGCCGCACCTACCTGACGCTTTCCTCCTTGACGGCCCGCGTCCGTGGGCTCCTGACCGTCGCGGGCGATGAACTCAGGAAAGACGGTGGCAACAGGGCCAACCGGGTTCCTCGTGCCAACCGCACCGAACAGCCGAAAGGCTGGGCTCCGAATCTAGGAATCCGGTGTGCGGTTTGAACAGCAAACCCTTTTCGTCAGGAGAAATGACATGCAACTCGCATCCCGATTCGCTTCCCGTTCCCCGTCGCTGCGCAGCGATTACCCGCTGTCCGACGATCAAATCCGCCGCGTGGCCCCGTCCATCTTCGCGGACGCCCCGCATGAGAGCCGTTCCGAACGGTACGCCTATATCCCCACCGCCGCCGTGCTGGCGGAACTGCGCAAAGAAGGGTTCCAGCCCTTCATGGTGGCGCAGACCCGCGTGCGCAACGAAGACCGCCGCGACTTCACCAAGCACATGATCCGGCTGCGCCATGCCAACCAGATCAACGATGCAGAAGCCAATGAAATCGTCTTGCTGAACTCGCATGACGGCACCAGCAGCTATCAATTGTTGGCTGGTTTGCTGCGCTTCGTCTGCCAGAACGGATTGGTATTCGGCGACACCGTGGCAGACGTGCGCGTGCCCCACAAAGGCGACGTGGCCGGTTCCGTCATCGAAGGCGCTTACGAAGTCTTGCGTGGCTTCGACCGCGTGAAGGAATCCCGCGATGCCATGCGTGCCATCACCTTGAACGATGGCGAATCCGAAGTGTTCGCCCGCGCCGCGCTCGCCCTCAAGTACGACGACCCCGGCAAGCCCGCGCCCATCACGGAATCGCAAATCCTGATGCCGCGCCGTCACGACGACCGCCGCCCGGACTTGTGGAGCGTGTTCAACCGCACGCAAGAGAACCTGACCCAAGGCGGCCTGCGCGGGCGCAGCGCCAACGGACGCCGCCAGCAAACCCGCCCGGTGCAGGGCATCGACCAGAACATCCGACTGAACCGTGCGCTTTGGCTGCTGGCCGATGGCATGCGCCAGTTGAAAGCCTGACCCCCCACCCGGCAAGGGCAGGCAGCAACCCTTGCCGCTTCTCTCGCTGCTGCATCCCAACCGCTAGGAGTTATCACCATGAACGCCGTTACCCAAACCGAAACCCGCGCCATCGAAACCACCGCCGCGCCGCTGGAAGTGGCCGACCCGACCAAGAACCTGATTTTGGTTCCGCTCTCGCAGTTGCTGCCGCGCCGCTCCAAGCGCAACGCACGCAAGACCCCGCGCCTGTCCATTCCCGAACTGGCCGCGAGCATCGCCCGCATTGGCCTGCTGCAAAATCTCGTCGTCATTCTTACCGCCGATGGCGAGCAATACGAAGTGGTGGCCGGCGACCGCCGACTGACCGCGTTGAAGCTGCTGGCGAAAAAGAAGCGCATCGCCGCCGACTTTGAGGTGCCTTGCCTGCTGGTGCCCGACGCTTCGGCCCGTACCGTCAGCCTCGCGGAAAACCTGCTGCGCGAGCAGATGCACCCGGCCGATCAGTTCGAGGCTTTCGCCGCGCTGGTCAAGGAAGGCCGGCCCATCGAGGACATTGCCGCCGACTTCGGCGTGTCCCCGCTGGTGGTGCAGCGCCGCTTGAAGCTGGCCAACGTCTCGCCGCGCCTGCTGACCGACTACCGGGCCGCAGCCGTCACGCTGGAACAGTTGATGGCCCTGAGCATCACCGACGACCACGCCGCGCAGGAAGCCGCGTTCTACGGTGCGCCCGAATGGCAGCGTGGCGCGTCCGCGCTGCGCGAACGCCTGACCGAGCGCGAAATCGACGCCACGCATCCGCTGGTGCGCTTCGCCGGGCTGGACGCCTACACGGCGGCGGGCGGCGGCATCCGCCGCGACCTGTTCGCGGAAGGCGATGCCGGAACCTACCTGACCGACCCCGCGCTGCTGGAAACGCTGGTGCGCGGCAAGCTGGATGCGCTGGCCGGGAACGTGCGCGCCGAGGGTTGGGCGTGGGTGGAAGCCGTGCCGCACATGAGCTACGCCGAGCGGCAGGCATTCCAGAACGCGCCGCGCCAGCGCCGCGAACCGACCGCCCGCGAAGCCCGCCGCATTGCCTCGCTGCAAAGCCGCCTCGACAAGATCGACGCCGAACTGGAAGAAGCCTACGACGCCGAGGACGAGGACAAGACCGAGGCGTTGGAACCGCGCCGCGAACAGGTCGCCGGGGAACTGCAAGCCGTGGAGGAAGCCTTGCAGGGCTACGCCCCGGACGTGCGCGCCGTGGCCGGTGCCATCGTCACGCTCGACCGTGAGGGAGAAGCCGTGATTCATCGCGGGCTGCTGCGCGAAGCCGAAGCCAAGGCGCTGCGCACGCTGGAACGCTTGCGGCAGGGTTTCGGCAGCGCGGAAGGCGAAGCCGGGAACGACGACGAAGGCGAGGACGCCGAGCCGCCCAAGGCCGCGAGCCTGTCCGACCGGCTGGCGCAGCGGTTGAGCGCGCACCGCACCGCCGCGCTGCAAATCGAAGTCGCCCGGCATCCGCAAGTCGCGCTGGCCGCGCTGGTGCATGGCATGGTGCAGACCGTCTTGCAGGACAGCCACTACGGCCACGACCTGCCACAGGTGTGAGCATGAAAGTGCAAGACCGGCTGGAAGGCATGGCCCCGGACTGGCCGGAATCGCCCGCCGCCGTGGCGCTGCGTGAACTGCAACAGGTGGCGGGTGAAGCCTTGCCGGAGGACAGCGCCGAACTGTTCGCCGCGCTGCTGGCGAAGCCGCAGGATGAACTGGTGCGCCTGTTGGCCGTGTGCGTGGCGTCCACGGTGGACGTGGTGACGCCCCGCGCTATAGCACAGCAGCCGGGCGCGGAACTGGCGCAGGCCGTGGGACTGGACATGGCGGCATGGTGGCAGCCCACCGCCGAAGGCTACTTCAAGCACGTTTCCAAGGCGGTGATTCTGGAAGCCGTGGGCGAGTTCGCACCGTCGCACGCTACCCGGCTGGCGAAGTTGAAGAAGGCGGACATTGCCAGTGAAGCCGAACGGCTGGCTGCTGGCACCGGCTGGATGCCTTCGATCTTCAAGACCACTGGCCCGCAGGATGCCATGCAGGAGGCAAGCACGGAGCAGGACGTCCCAAAGGATGACGAGGCAACGGTGGATGAACCCACCGAGGCGCTGGCCGCCTAGCCTGCACCGAAGGCAAGTGCCCCGGCCCTATGACCGGGGCACTTCGCTGGCAGGAGAACCGCCAATGACCCGCACCACCAGCCGCCCATGCATGGTGGCAATCTATGCCTCCGGCGTAGTACGTGCCCGGCGCTACGTAGCTTCGCCAGAGTGCGAAATACGTGGATGCAGCCCAACAACGACATGGTTTATGACATAGAGCCAACGGCCGTCCGCCTGCCTGCTCACCAACTCGGCGGAACTGCCCGACGCAACAACAGCGCCAGTCAGTTCCCAGTTCGCGCGCGGCAACGCAAGATCGCGGCCGGCTTTCGAGCTGCGCCCCCGTGCCGCCTTCGCCATCACGGCCATGTGGCTTCAATCCCTCGCGCCTTGGCGCTCTGGAACTGTACGACTACTGTCTGGTATCTATCGCATTCCACATAATTGTGCGGCTACAACTACAGCTCACGTGCTCTCTGCATATTGGCGAGAGCAAAGGCTGAAAATGCACATAACGCGCTTGCAATCAAAGCCCAGTGCGCTCCTTGCTCAGCGCTAAGGCTTAGAGAGCCTGCGGCAATAACCCCACCAGCCATTTGGCCCAGCAACCTGAGTGTGGCTAGAACACCGTTAGATCGACCACTTTCCTGTACAGGACTGTAGCTCAGTATCAATTTGAGGTTTGGTGTTTGAAATATGCCAAAACCTGTTCCAGCTACAGCCGCACATAAGCATGCAAGCCAGACCGCCCCCCCTGCGCCTGAAATGGCTAAAAGAGCTATCCCGACAAACATAAAAAATAACCCGCCAACAAGCAAATGAACGGAATTCCACTTGTCAGAGGCTCGTCCAGAAAAATATGCGGCAATCCCGGAAAATAATGCCCAGAACACCAGCGCAGTCACAGTTTTTGGCAAGTTTTCGGCGTAGGCAAGCGAAAAAAAGAAAGGCAGAGAAATTAGTGCTGAACCTTGCGCCATATACCCAAGTGTCGTGATAAAAATTGCAGTAAGAAACTTCCCTTTACTATAAGGATGAGGCAGGAATTTTCTAAAGGACTTCGAGTTGAACAGTATGATGGTTAGTCCGATGGCGAACGAGGCACCGCCAGCAATGAATCTGGCATTACCATAACCACTCAATCCCAACGCCGCGAGTGAAAAGGCGATTAGAAACAGTCCCGCCACAACGATAAAAAAATCCAGCCAAGGAATTGCGACTGAATCTTTACGATGGTCGTTTGGTAAAAAAGCGGCGGTCATAATAAAAACAACTGTGCCAATCATAAAATTCAAAAAGAATATGAGTGACCAAGATCCATAAGATAGAATTATCGATGAAATCAAAGGCCCCGCACAAAAAGATAAGGCCACCACCAATGCACTAAATCCGATCGCCTTTCCAAATTGATGTGCAGGATATATGCTTCTTATGATTGCTATATTGACTGCAGTCATGGCACTCCCACCTAATCCCTGGATTGCTCTAATTAAAACAAGATGATCGAAAGATGTGGCGATCGAGCAAGCAAGTGATGAGGCCGCGAATAAAATAGATCCGAGTATGTAAATGACTTTGTAGCCAATCGCATCGCCTAGTGCAGAAAAAACCAGCAATGAAGCAACCATCGAAATTTGATAAGCGTTGACTATAAATATAGAATCCGCAGCGGCAACATTTAATTGAAAAGCAATTCTCGGCAGTGCAACATTCACCATCGAGACATCAAGAATGGCGGCTGCAACTCCAAGAAGAATTGCTGACATTGCAACGACTCTCTCATCCACACAACTCATAGAGTTCACGGCCTGCTCAGTATTATTTAAGTCTCAGCATAAGGCTGGCACAGAAGGCTTCAACCAGATGGCCACTCCATATACTGATCTAAGCGTTCTAATGATTCCGTCAACTGGATTAGGCCCTGCGGCTAAGTGAGCGTTCCACCCAAGACTCTTTGCCGTGTTAATATTGGCAAGTGAGTCATCAAAAAAAATTACTTCTTCCGCTGCTGATCGAATTGAACGTTCCACGTCTTTGAAGGCGTCTTGACTGGGCTTCTTTTTCTTCATCAGGAAAGATACGAAAGCATCCTCGTACTGAAAGGCATATTTTTTTATATGATTCCAATGCGCTTCGTTAGTATTGGAAAACAAAACCACCTCAACTTCCAGATCGGCCAGTTTTGACAACAACTCGACAGCGCCAGGAAAGGGGCCTTTCAGCCGTTTTTCTATAAACCACTGTTCGATAGGAATGGCTCCGTCCGGGTGTTTGCTAATGGCTTTAAGGTTTTTGAAGAAGGCTTCCGTGCCGATATTGCCGATGCTATAGTCATCAAGAAGGATTCGCACCTGCAAGATGTCCTGTGGTTCAAGCCAGGAATCAATAGTTGGCCCTAATTCTACCAACACGTTGCCGACATCAAAGCAAATCACATAATTCCCAGCTTTGGCTTGCATAATCAAGAATGCTCTTCTTTCGAGAAGGTTTTCCAGGCGCCTGTTTTGCCAGCGTGGGCATCCAGAATCCTGACTCGGGTGTTGTTTTTCATAGGAGAAGGAAGATCGTCTACGGGAAAGAACTCAGCGGCAGCGATCTCCGAATCGGGTTGCCAATCCTCCCGTGCAACAATTCTGCACGAAAAATATATGACGATATCCGATTTGAAAGGCGCCGAATATAATCCTACCAGTCTTTCGATAACGACCTTGTATCCGGTTTCCTCAAGGACTTCCCTGGTCACACCATCTTCAGGCGACTCTCCATCTTCAAGCCTGCCCCCAGGTACAGTCCATCCATAAGGCGGGTAGTTCCTTTGCACGCAAAGAACTTCTCCCTTGTCATTTAAAATGTTCGCAAAAACGCCAATCGTCGCCATCGTTATAAATCTCCGTTATCTTCAGAACTAAGCTTGCTAGCGCCCGCGTTCCACTCTCCTTGCGGGCGGTCGCCCTGGACATATGCTGGATTTCCATATGCAAGCGTTCCAGGAGGGATATTTCGCGTAACCACCGACCCCGCGCCAATAAAAGCATTTGTCCCTACGGTCACATTGCCCAGCAAAGTCGTTCCGCTTCCAATTCTGGCCCCAGAGAGTATCTTGGGGGCGCGCAATATCTCGCCGACACGCCAGCGCATCTCGTTATCATTTACGGTGACAACCCTTGCGCCAATTTGCACATTGTCACCAATTGAGCAGTTTCCGGTGATGTGGGTCAATGCCGAAATTCTGACATTTTCTCCAACCGTGGAATCACGCTCCAAACAGACAAAATGTGAGATCACGCTATTCGCGCCGATCTTTACCCGCGCGCGAATTACGGCATTGTGTCCGATGATGGAGTTTTCCCCAATGCTGACACCAGAGCACAACAAAGCCCCCGATCTTATTCGGGCACCTCGTCTCACTACAATCGGGCCACTGTTCACGCCATCATCCTCGTTTGGAATAAACCTTACGTCGGATGATATGAGCGCACCTTCTTCCACTTGCAGTAAGCCATGTTGGACTGCCTGCTCATAACTTAGTATTTCCGCTACCATAGTTGACGCTCCCGTGCTGGTGAAGAAGTGTTAAATTCACGTCCTAAGGACAAAGAATATAGTTCTTCGCCCAGGATTCCTCTTGCGACCTGTCCTCGAAGAACGTCGGTAGTGCCATCTGCAATCCTTAGTCCCAGAAGGTCTCGTAACGATTTTTCGAGCTGTGCTTCCGCCGAGTAGCCGTATGCACCGTGCACGAGCATGCTCCACTGGACTGCTGCAATTGATGCTTCTACACCTTCTGCTTTAGCCATGGCCGCGTCGACGTAGCTGTATTGCTTGAGGTCTATGCGCTGCGCTGCGCTTTGCACCAATAGCCACACCATATGCAGCCGAGATGCGTGTTTTGCAAACTCCTGCTGCAGATGCGTGAATCTACCTATTTGCCCAGAAAAGGCTTCCCGGGTTCGCATTCGGTTCTTAGCCTTGTCTAATGCTTTTTCGGCTGAACCTATTGCCGCGGCAGCCATTGCACAGCGCCAGAATGAGAAATGAGTGGAAAAAATCGAAAAACCTTGTCCTTCACCACCAATTCGATTTTTTGCTGGCACCCATACCTTCTCTAGATCAAGCTGCCCCCAGGATATGCCGCGAAGTCCCATTGCTTCAATATCGGCTATTTGAATCGCTGGATTAGATTTTTCGACCATGAAGACGGTCAGCCCCTGTTCGGCGCCGACTATATTTGCAAATACTATTAGAGTATCCGACTGCCTTAGACGAGCCACATATTTCTTTTGCCCATTTATTTCGTATCCACCGTCCAGACGTTTTGCAGTGGTCTTTATGGCATGTAGATCAGAGCCGCCATCTTCTTCAGTTATGCATATTGCGGCAAAACTTCTTGCGCTTGCTATTTCGCCAAGCTGAGAGCTGAATTGATTTTGCTTTTTTGAGGCTAAAAAAACTCGCCCATGTCCGAGGCCTGGGACATCTCGGAGGTCAAGACTGATACTTCCGAAGAATTTAAAGATACTCATAAGGGCACGAGCACTTAGTACAGCTTGCTCACCTGGTCTACTATTTTTGTAGTCCAAGGACGCCAAGCCGGGAATCATCCTCCGCCAAGTCAAAGGATCATGCAACTCTTCTTTATCGCTCAACTCTTCTAGAGTCGAGAGAATTCTGTCGCCCATTTTTTCGCAAAAAATTTGAGGAAGACGTATGCCCATGATCTTACCGTTGGCTAGATGGTTGGATTTCAGTCTGAAACTCTGCGGCACTTCGGATGCTGGGTAGCACCATCAAGTCACAGCAAAGAAAAGTCCCCCTCCAATCTAATGGAGTTTTTGGAAAGCACCATTGCTTTATTGGCATTGATTATTGCTTATTTGGCCTTAATTAAAGTTGCTTCTTCACGCCATATCTCATTCCGAAATTTATAATTTACTTTTTATTATTAAAAAGAAGGACATGCTCTTCGTTGTGAGGGGTTCTGGATGTCGCGTTTCGTAGCCGATGTGATGCGCTACTGCACTTTTTTGTTTTGACGATGACTCCAGCCCGGCACTTCGCTGGACTGCGCCTAAGCCCGCTACAGCAGGTTTATCAAGGACTTAGGTGCGTCCATCATATGCCGGTGCTTTCCGAAACTTGACCCGGCTTCCGGTCGCGTGGCTCCCATGTGGCTCTTGGAAACCGAGGTTTCCGAGGAGTCATCATGGCAAGAATCAAACTCACCAAGTCCGCCATCGATGCGGCAAAGCCCCAGGCGCAGGCCGTCGAACTCCGGGACACCGTGGTGCCCGGCTTCCTGTGCAAGATCACCCCGGCGGGTCGTAAGGTGTTCATGCTCCAGTACCGCACGAACGCCGGCGAGCGCCGCAAGCCTGCCTTGGGCCAGTTTGGCGAGCTGACCGTCGAACAGGCCCGCTTCATGGCGCAGGAGTGGCTGGCCGAAGTGCGCAAGGGCGGCGACCCGAGCGCGGCCAAGGCCGCCGCCCGCAAGGCGCCGACCATGAAGGAGTATTGCTCTACCTTCATGGAGGACTACTCCAAGCAGCGCAACAAGCCCAGCACCCAGCGCGGCTACCAGGGCGTTATTGACCGCTGCATCGTCCCCATCATGGGGCGTATGAAGGTAAAGGACGTTAGGCGCCCCGACGTGGCCGCGCTGATGAAGAAACTGGCCCACAAGCCGGCCGAGGCCAACCGCACCTTCGGCGTGCTGCGCAAGATGTTCAACATGGCCGAGGTGTGGGGACTGCGCCCTGACGGCACGAATCCGTGCCGCCACGTCCCGATGTACCCGCCCGGCAAGGAAACCCGGCTCATCGTGGACGATGAACTGGTGCGGATCTTCCGCCACCTGGAGCATCTGGAGGCGGAAGGACTGGAGAACTACGTCATTCCGTTGGCGATCCGGTTGCAGTTCGAGTTCGCCGCCCGGCGCTCTGAAATCTGCCCGCTGGAATGGGGCTGGGTTGATCTGGAGAAGCGCCGGGTTGTCTGGCCCGACAGCAAGACCGGCGGCATTTCCAAGCCCATGAGCGAGGAAGCCTATCGGCTGCTTTCGACGGCGCCGCGCCTAGAGGGTTGCCCCTACGTCCTGCCATCGCCCAACGACCCGGCCAAACACATGACCCACGGCGAACACTATGGCGGCTGGAAGCGCGTGCTCAAGGCTGCCGGTGTGCCGCACGTCGGTACGCATGGCATCCGCCATCGCTCAACAACCGACATTGCCAATTCGGGCGTGCCGACCAAGGTAGGCATGAAGCTGACGGGCCACAAGACCGTGGCGATGTTCATGCACTACGTCCACACCGAGGACAAGCCGGTGCGGGAAGCGGCCGAACTGGTGGCGAGCCGACGGCAGGCCATCACGGGCGTGCGGCAACCAACGGAGGCCCTGGCATGAGCAAGCGCAAGGCATCCATCACGTCAACCGCCGCGCCGTCGGCGCTGCTGGGGGATATTCGGGCATTGATCGAGGCATCGCGCCAGCGCGTCGCCTCAACGGTCAATGCAGAGCTGACCCTGCTGTTCTGGCGCATCGGCCAGCGCATCCATACGGAGGTGCTGGCCGGGCAGCGGGCCGAGTATGGCGAGGAAATCCTGCCGACCCTGGCCGAGCAGCTTGCCCGCGACTATGGGCGCGGCTTCGGGGAAAAGAACCTGCGCCGGATGGTCAAGTTCGCCGCCACGTTCCCCGAGGAGCCAATTGTCGCGACACTGTCGCGACAATTGAGCTGGTCGCATTTCGTCCTGCTGCTGGCACTCAAGGAGCCGCTCCAGCGGGACTACTACGCGCAGATGGCCGGCGCCGAACGCTGGAGTGTGCGGACGCTGCGCGAGCGCATCGACTCGATGTTGTACGAGCGCACGGCACTGTCGAAGAAGCCGGACGACACGATTGCGCAGGAGTTGGCGACCCTGCGCGATGCACAGCGCATGACACCGGCGCTGGTCATGCGCGACCCGTACATCCTCGACTTCCTGGGGCTACGGGATACCTGGCAGGAAGGCGACCTAGAGGCAGCGATCATCCGCGAAATGGAGTCGTTCTTGCTGGAGCTTGGCGCGGGTTTCAGCTTCGTGGCCCGGCAGAAGCGCATCCAAATTGATGGCGACGACTTCCACCTCGACCTGCTGTTTTACAACCGCAAGCTGCGGCGGCTCGTGGCGGTGGAGTTGAAGGTCGGCGAGTTCAAGGCGGCCTACAAAGGGCAGATGGAGCTTTACCTTCGGTGGCTCGACAAGCACGAACGGGAGCCGGAGGAAGCCTCGCCGCTGGGGATCATCCTTTGCACCGGCAAGAAGCGCGAGCAGATCGAATTGCTGGAACTGGACAAGTCGGGAATCCACGTTGCCGAGTACCTGACAGCCTTGCCGCCGAGGGGCATGCTGGTGGAGCGGCTACAACAGGCAACTCAGCGGGCGCAGTTGCAGATGGAACAGCGAGAAACAGGTAACGATTAGCCTTGTCTCAAACAGCCCGGTTTCCCAGCGTGCCGCTCAAGCTATCTCGGCATCTCGCCTCCAATCTCCCATAACCATCCTAGCGGGATTCCTGATCTTTAGCAGGCCGATCATCTGCTGATGCAGCGGCTCAAGGTAGCTCTGGTACTGGTGGCGACGTGCTCGTTGGGCTACTCAGGGCTGGAGAATCTACCGCTTGCCGAGCGTTGCCTGGCATAAATCTGAAAAAGGAGGGGGACGGTGGAGCCCCCCCATAATTACTACAAAATCATTCGATAACAATGATCGGATGACCTCGATCACGCGGCGACCCCGGAAAATTCGAGTAGCACACTCTCTTTCCAGGCGTGGCTGATGATTTTGACCCATAAACGCTTTCTCGACTAAAAAAGGTCGTTACACCGTCGTCGCCGTCTATGAAGCCGCTATATCCATTTTGAATTAGGTTGGCCACACTTCCAACCTTCCTATCAACGCCGATAAAGCAAAGATTAGAAATTCTCGCGACAACATCATCAGCGGTAGGACGGTCCGCAATGTTGTACTGAAGGCAGTCTTCCACGAGGGACTGTAACTGCTGCGCAAGAATCTTATATTGCGGGTTTGACGTCATGAAGTCCGGCCAAGGCTCTCTATTTTTATTCTGCACATTGACAGCAGCCTGGAGATAAACGCCGAAAGGAACTTTTCCGGTCATTATCTGGAACATCATGGCGCCGAGCGACCAAATGTCGACTGAGGCGCCTGGGTGTTCACCTGGCTGCCTGAACATCATCTCTGGTGCCATATAAGGCAGAGCACCGCGAATTGTTCCAGATGTCGATCTGGTTATATCGCCTTCCCGTGCAGCTTCATCAAAGACCTCTTCTGTTAGTGTGGCGATGCCGAAATCAGTGATTTTTAGCTCATGCAAATTAACGCCATGTTCAACGATGATGTTGCTTGGCTTCAAGTCACGATGAACAACTCCAGCATGATGTGAAGCAGCAACGCCTTTGGAAACGTGCAGAAATATACGAGCAGCGAGATGAGGGTCTATGGCACCAAAAGTCTTGAGCTTATTTTCAAGATTATCACCATCAACAAGTTCTTCGATAAGAAAAAGTCGGCCATTCTCCTCAATATAGTCCAGGGTTTTTGCCACGTTATGATGATTAACTCTTGCAGCTATTTTTGCACTACTTTTGAATCTCTTGTCCGGCTGTCCGAGTTGAGGTGTTTTCAGTGCAATATTAGACTCCAGCAAAATGTCATGTGCCAAATAGACATCTTGCATGCCACCTCGACCTATGTGGCGTTCTATGCGATAGCGGCCAGAGACAATATCTTGTGGATTCATGGCATCACCTCCGGATTTGAGACATCAAAGGTCACGAACTTTCTGCCACCGCCATTGCCGAAAGTTAGAACACAACACCCTGGCACTATCGCCCCAACACTGACGGACGTGTTGTTTATGTAAACAGCCCCTGCAACTTGTGTGACGCTAAAAACTAAGCCGTCATATTCAATCGTGAGACTTCCGACAGTTGCATTTAGCGATATTCTTCTGTTTTTATGGTCTAGGGTGTTCGCTACGCCATTTAAAACAACCGTGGCGCGATGCTTATCCTTCAGAAGATGTTTTTCCAACAAAGTCTTGATGACTTGCATAGACGGCCTG
Organism: Stutzerimonas kunmingensis; assembly: GCF_002929225.1. Taxonomy (GTDB): domain Bacteria; phylum Pseudomonadota; class Gammaproteobacteria; order Pseudomonadales; family Pseudomonadaceae; genus Stutzerimonas. The sequence goes on from NZ_PISM01000019.1 coordinate 89,576, forward strand.
TCTCTCCTGTCTACCGCAAGGCATTGAAACAAGGTGTTCGTAATTTCACTAGGCACCCCAGAGAGCGGAGCAGAAAAATCCGCTAGCGTTGGCTGGCTTGGAGGTCTACTGCGCAGACTAAGAGGAGGCTCATCGGTGAGCAAGGCTAGGCATGTCACACCAAATGCATAGACATCAATAGATGAGTCAAAAGCAATTGTGTGGTCACCCCATAGTTCTGGCGCCATGAATATAGGAGTTCCTATTATGCTCCTTGTCTCAGCATTGGCATTACTTCTCGACAATCCGAAATCAATAATCTTAACCACGCCCTCGCTATCTATTTTTATATTTCCGGGCTTAATGTCTCGATGGATAATTCCATGCGAATGAATGTCCGCAAGTCCGCATGAAATCTGCCATATCAGGTTTAGGTAGTCTTGATTTACAGAAAAAGACCCAACCTGAAGTATCTCTCCATCAATAAATTCAAGGACAATAGCGGGTTGCTGCGCGACTCCTCCTTGAATGTTCACAATGTCATAAAGTTGAACGACGTGCTTTGACCTAACCTTTGACAGTGCCTTTTGCTCATCAAGCAATCTACGAGCCTCGACTCCAGCTTGGAGATGCTTCAGTACAACCTGGCGTTGCAAATGAAGATCTTCGCAAAAAATAACCTCTCCCATTCCGCCTCTGTCGGAGTTGTCGAGAGTTTTATACCTATTTGCTATCAGCACCGACGTCTCCCTGTTCGGCAGAGTGGCCAATTTCTATATCCAGTTGAACTTCTTCCGGGTAATTCTCGTTTTTCTTTTTCCGAGATTTTCGAACGGGTGACTTCGACTTCTTCGGCACCCCCTCAATCGCCGGTGGCTTGCTGGGTATCAGCTGGGATGAATGATTATTCTCTGTTTCATTCGTCCCACTTGGAGCTTGAGCGTTTTTTGCATTAAGCGCCTGTTCTTCCTCTCGCAGCCAAAGCGTAGTTAGTTCTCCACCTGCATCCCATAAACGGATTCCGCCGCCTTCATATCGAGCAAGCGATGGAAGCATTCCGGCGATGTCAAATATGGCCGATGTTGCGTTGTCATTTCCTCCGCACCACATCGCGACAGAATTCAGACGCTCGGAGGCATCATTAAGGCTTGATGAATTCTCTAGAATCCTGCTGAGGGTTTTTTCTTCTATGCCGTGAATGCCATCACTGGTAATGGCGCAAAAACCTTCCTGACAGAGAAAATCAGATATCTTGGGCTGCATCGAATCGCCCATCCCAACAAATTGGAGCAATTCTCGGCCGCTTCCACCAACAGCTTCGACGAGAGAGTCGTCCGTTGTGTGCCGCTCAACCTTTTTCCCAGCCCCGAAAGTGTAGACACGCGTATCGCCAAGATGAACAATTATCTTGGTGCCTTGAGAATCCAGCAAAACGGCAGTTAGCGTAGATCCGCCATCGCCTCGATATATGTCGAATACTTGATTGTTTGACGCTTTTACAGCTTCGTAGGCTCTTTCCTTGATGCCTAAATTCCGGTGCTGTATCAAAGAATAGAAGAAGCTCGATATCGCCAATGAAGAGCATTTCCCGCCATCGCGCATGCCTCCCATACCATCGGCAACTGCTATTGCAAACAGGGGGTTTATTGACTTCTTTCCAGTATAGAGAGTGGCCACTCGATCCTGATTCTCCTTTCGAACCAGTCCTATATCACTGGACAGCAAGAATGGGATCTCAAGGCATTGACTGGATGAGTGACTTGCAAGACGCCTAGAAATCCAAGTTTGTATATTTTCTTGGAATGGGTGCATTGTGTTTTCGCAACTCCTATATTGAAAGCAATCTATTTGCGTCTTCTTTGGGACTTACGCCACTTTGATTTTGAAGTGCTGTGCGACAGTTACATTTTAGCTGACGCACTTCAAAGCGTCACGCTCGTACTGGCCTACATCGCCGGCGTCTCCTGCCCCTCTTGGACGGACGCGGATTGAGCAGCGCAAGCAGGACACCGAGTAGGCAAAGCAGCACTCGTGCGTCCCGGCGTGCCGCCGTCGGGTTCGCGGGCTGCGCCTCGCGCTTCGTGCCGAATCGCGGCCATTCGGCGCTGCCCCCTGACGCCTTCGGCCCTTGTGGGCCTGCGCGCTGCGCTTGCTTAAAGGCGGGTGTGTGCAGTGGGCGGGGTTTAGGCGGTCTTGCTGTTCCCTTCACCGTACCACGGCGTTCTCGCCGTCAAAGGCGGCGCGCGCCATGCGCGCTGGCGTCCTGGCGGCCGTCTTCGACCTTGTGACTGCTTGCGCTGCGCCGTGCTGAACACGGTTCCGGGCAATTCCGCCCGAGCAACCGGAGCACGATCATGTCGCAACTGTCCTTTTCCTCGTTCGATGACGCTTTGCTGGTGCGTGACTCTCACGGGCACTATGCGCTGGCATCGGCCGATCAGATTCTGGAGGCCGCGCGCCTGGTCATCGACCAGAAGATGCAGCGGGGTACGTCTTTCACTTCACCGGCGGCGGTCAAGGAATACCTGCTTGCCAAGCTGGCCGGCTTCGAGCATGAGGTGTTCTCGGTGTTGTTCCTCGACACGCAGCATCGGCTGATCGAATACAGGGAAATGTTCCACGGCACAATCGACTCGGCCGAAGTGCATCCGCGCGAAGTGGTCAAGGAGGCGCTTCGGCTCAACGCAGCGGCTCTGGTCATCTCGCACAACCACCCAAGTGGCAACCCGGAGCCGAGCGCGGCAGACCGGGCGCTGACCCGGCGGCTCAAGGATGCGCTGGAGCTGGTGGACGTGCGCGTGCTCGATCACGTCATCGTCGCTGGCAGCACCACGGCGTCGTTCGCAGAACGCGGCCTGATCTGACCAAGGGGCTTCGGCCCCTTTTTGCTGCGCCCGATTGCGGCTATGCCAAGGCCCGCAGCCATGCCAGCAAATCTGCCTGCGGGCTATCGGGCTGCAAGGGCCGTGGCGACAACAGGCAGTAGCGCGAGCCGTCCTCCACGAAACCCAGCGGCGCGGCCAGCACGCCGCTGTCCAGATCGTCGCGTGCCAGATGCCACGGGCCGACCGCCACACCCAGGCCGGCCACGGCCGCCTGCAAGCTGAAATAGAAATGATCGAAGGTTTGTCCCGGCGCATCAGGTGCGGGCTGGTCTGCGGCCGCCGCCCATTCCGGCCACGCGCCCGGCCGCGTGCGCGTGTGCAGGCGCGGTGCGCCGGCCTTGAGCGCGGCGCCGGCCTTCTTCGTGGTGAACCAGGCCGCCACCTTGTCGGGACGGCAGACCGGGCCGACCTTTTCCGCGAACAAGGGTTCGGCGTGGTAGCCCTCGGGCCAGGGGAAGTCGTCGCGGCGGATCGCCAGGTCGATGCCGTTGGCGAAGGAGAACGGCCCGCCCCCGGCGACCAGGTGTACGTCGATCCCCGGATGCCGGGCCTGGAAGTCCGGCCAGCGCGGGATCAGCCAGCGCATCAGCAGCGTCGGCTCGCACGACAGCACCCAGCGCCGCCCCTGGCGGGCGCTGGCGCGCAACTCGCCGACGGCCTGCCGCATCAGATCCAGCCCATTGCCCACGGCCCGCGCCAGCGTGCGGCCGGCATCGGTCAGGAACACGCGCCGGCTGCGGCGCTCGAACAGCGCCACGCCCAGTTCGTCTTCGAGCAGGCGCACGGCGCGGCTGACCGCGCCGTGGGTCAGGTGCAACTCGGCCGCCGCCCGGCTGAAATTCTCCAGCCGGGCCGCCGTCTCGAAGCAGCGCAGGGCCAGCAGCGAAGGCAGGCGCGAATCGCTCGATGGTGATTCCAGCTCACCATTCTTGTCAGAAAACATCGTTATTCACCGGGGGATGCTGTCGCTAGCATCTCGCTAATTCGTTGTTCTTCGACAGGATACGCCATGACCGAATTGATAGCTGTCATCACAATCACCTTGCTGGCCGTCATCAGCCCTGGGCCGGACTTTGCGATGGTCACGCGCAACAGTCTGATGCTGTCGCGCCGTGCCGGCATGCTGACGGCCCTGGGCATCGGCCTGGGCGTGCTCGTCCACGTCACCTATACGCTCGTCGGCGTGGGCCTGTTGATCCAGCAGTCGCTCTGGCTGTTCAACGCCATCAAGTTGGTCGGTGCCGTCTATCTGATCTATCTCGGCGTGAAGATGCTGCGCGCCAAGCCCAGCGGCGCGCTGGCCGACAGTACCGTGGCGCCGCTGTCGGATATGGCGGCTTTGCGTACCGGCTTCCTGACCAATGCGCTGAACCCGAAGACCACGGTGTTCATCGTCAGCCTGTTCATGCAGGTGGTGCGGCCCGACACGCCGCTGGCGGTGCAGATCGGCTACGGCGCATTCATCTCGGTTGCGCACATGGCCTGGTTCGGCCTCGTGGCGCTTTGCTTCTCGGCCGGGGCCGTGCGCGACCGGCTGCTGGCCGTGCGCCACTGGATCGACCGCGCCTTCGGCGGGCTGCTGGTCGGATTCGGTGTCCTGCTGGCGGTGGCGCGCGGGGCGCGCTGACTGCGCGGGGCATCGCGCCGCCCTGCGGCGTCTCGACCCTGGGGGGGAAACGCTGCCTCGGAAATCCGAGACAGCGTTTCGGAAATCCATTCCCTATCGTGTGCTTCTCAACGTGCCAGGAGGACGAGGACAGCCACCGCCAGCAGGATCAGCATGGCACCGGAGATGCGTTCCAGCCACGGCAGCGCCCGCGCGAAGCGGCGCAGCACGGCCTGGTTGCCGATGAGGACTGCGACCAGCACGTCCCACAGCAGCACGATGCTGAACATCCAGACGCCATAGATCGTCTTCCAGCCCGCGCTGGCATGCGCGCCGGTCAGCATCGCGGCCAGGCTCGCGTAGAACAGCGCGTTCTTCGGATTCAGGATGCCGGACAGGAAGCCCATGCCGGTTGCGCGTCGCCACGCGATGAAAGGATGCGCGGGTGCCGTGGAACGCCCGCCATTCGAGACATCCAGGTCGCTGCGGCCCGCGTGGCGGATGAACAGCACGCCAAGATAGAGCAGGTAAGCGCAGCCGGCCAGTTGCAATACGACGAACGGGAGGCTGTCCGGGCGCAGTGCCGCCATGCCGGCGAAGGCGGCAACGATGAAAACGCCATTGGCGACGGCGATCCCCAGGCAGGCGCCGCTGGCGACCCGCCAGCCGGCGGACAGCGAGGTTCGGGCGATCAGGAAAAAGTCGGGGCCGGGAGAAAGCAGCGCCAGGAAATGCGCTGCGGCAATCATCAGGAACGGCTGCATTCAGGACGCACTCGTAGTTTTTCTACGCAGTGTGCCGGCCGCAGCGCCTTCCGTATTGAAGGAAATTGCAGCCGCGCCGCTTGCGGCGTCAGGCCCGGAAACGGCCGGGCGTCACACCGGCATGCGCCTTGAACACCCGCTGGAAATGGGCCTGATCGGCGAAGCCGAGATGCTGGGCCACGTCTGCAAGGCTGTCACCGCTGCGAATCCACTCCCTGGCGAGGTTGACGCGCTGGTTGAGTTGCCAGGCGTGCGGCGTCATGCCGGTGACGGCGCGGAATGCCCGGATCACCTGATAGCGGCTCATGCCTGCCAGGTCTGCCAACTTCTCCAGGGTGGTAGTGGCGGTGGGCGAAGCACACAGACAGTCCAGGGCGGGCCGAATCCGCTCCGCCAGGTTCGACGGCACGGTCGGCCCTTTGATGGAGAGCCCCTGTTCGGTGTCGTAGTCCCCGACGAACTCGATCAGCGCGGCCTCCTTCTCGATCGGGTCGCCTTCCTTGAACAGCAGCACGTTGAGTCGGCAGAAGTGCGCATAGACCGCCGGATCGGTCACGATGCGCACCGGCTCGTCGTCCATCGCGTCGGTTCGGGCGTACTCCCGCCGAACAGCCTGGAGCCACGCGGCGTCCAGGTGCAGCATCTGGTAGCTCCAGGCGGTGTCCGGAGCCGGGTTGCACGCATGGACACGTGATGCGGGCACGAAGACGAGCGTGCCAGGGGACAGGAGAACCGGGCCATCGGCGGCACCGGTGAAAACGCTGGTGCCGCCATCGACGGCACCAATGGAAAAGGTCGGGTGATGGTGGGGCTTGTAGCAGGCCCGGCTCTGGCAGGCGCGGCGGCTCTCGACGAAGGGCAAGGCCGGATCGCGCCAGAATGCCTGGGTATCGCTGCATTGGCCTGCACAGTCCGGACGGCTAGTCATCGTTTCGAGATCGGCGTCCATGCAGTCTTCGCACATTGTTGTTCTGAAAGGTGCGGTGTCTCGGAAACAGACACCCCTGGGTCGCTGGCAATTTTAGCTTCCGGGCCTGGAACAGGCATCCATTCATTAGCGTCCCCGGCCAAGAAGCATGGCCGGGTCGCGCTGTCGTGCGTTGCATCGAGCCTCGCTGCACGAGTCTCGCCCCTGACGGGCTTCCATCCCTGACGCCTACGGCCCGGCTTCCAGCTCCGGGCCTGCGCGCTTCGCTTGCGTGCGGTCTGCACATCAAGGCGGCCGTTGCCTTGTCCAGCCGTCTCCCCTGACTTCATCACCTTGTCCGCGACTGTAGCCCGCGGCCGTGTGCCGTCAAGGCGCGCAGGGCCGTGTCCTCGGCTGCGCCTGCGGGCCGCACCAACCCTGCGCTTGTTTCCTTGACGGCCCCCGTCCGCGCGCTCCTGACCGTCGCGGGCGATGAACTCAGGAAAGACGGTGGCAACAGGGCCAACCGGGTTCCTCGTGCCGACCGCACCGAACAGCCGAAAGGCTGGGCTCCGAATCTAGGAATCCGGTGTGCGGTTTGAACAGCAAACCCTTTTCGTCAGGAGAAATGCCATGCAACTCGCATCCCGATTCGCTTCCCGTTCCCCCTCGCTGCGCAGCGATTACCCGCTGTCCGACGATCAAATCCGCAGGGTCGCGCCGTCCATCTTCGCGGACGCGCCGCACGAAAGCCGTTCCGAGCGGTACGCCTATATCCCGACCGCCGCCGTGCTGGCGGAGCTTCGCAAAGAAGGGTTCCAGCCCTTCATGGCGTGCCAGACCCGCGTGCGCGACGAAGGCAAGCGCGAACACACCAAACACATGCTGCGCCTGCGCCATGCAAGCCAAATCAACGGCGCGGAAGCCAATGAAATCGTGCTGCTCAATTCCCACGACGGCACGAGTTCTTACCAAATGCTCGCGGGCATGTTTCGGTTCGTGTGCAGCAACGGTCTTGTCTGCGGCGACACCGTGGCCGATGTGCGCGTACCCCACAAAGGCGACGTGGCCGGACTGGTCATCGAAGGCGCTTACGAAGTCTTGAGCGGCTTCGACCGCGTGGAGGAATCCCGCGATTCCATGCGCGCCATCACCTTGAACGATGGCGAATCCGAAGTGTTTGCCCGCGCTGCGCTGGCCCTCAAGTACGACGACCCCGACAAGCCCGCGCCCATCACGGAATCGCAAATCCTGATGCCGCGCCGCCACGACGACCGCCGCCCGGACTTGTGGAGTGTGTTCAACCGCACGCAAGAGAACTTGACCCAAGGCGGCCTGCGCGGGCGCAGCGCCAACGGACGCCGCCAGCAAACCCGCCCGGTGCAGGGCATCGACCAAAACATCCGCCTCAACCGTGCGCTCTGGCTGCTGGCCGATGGCATGCGCCAGTTGAAAGCCTGACCCCACGCGGCAGGGGCAGGCAGCAGCCCTTGCCGCTTCTCTCGCTGCTCTCGCTGCTGCATCCCAATCGCTAGGAGTTATCACCATGAAAGCCGTTACTCAAACCGAAACCCGCGCCATCGAAACTGCCGCCGCGCCGCTGGAAGTGGCCGACCCGACCAAGAACCTGATTTTGGTTCCGCTCTCGCAGTTGCTGCCGCGCCGCTCCAAGCGCAACGCACGCAAGACCCCGCGCCTGTCCATTCCCGAACTGGCCGCGAGCATCGCCCGCATCGGCCTGCTGCAGAATCTCGTCGTTATCCTTGCCGCCGATGGCGAGCAATATGAAGTCGTGGCCGGCGACCGCCGACTGACCGCGTTGAAGCTGCTGGCGAAGAAGAAGCGCGTCGCCGCCGACTTTGAGGTGCCGTGCCTACCGGTGCCCGACGCTTCAGCCCGTACCGTCAGCCTCGCGGAAAACCTGCTGCGCGAGCAGATGCACCCGGCCGACCAGTTCGAGGCGTTCGCCGCGCTGGTCAAGGAAGGCCGCCCCATCGAAGACATTGCCGCCGACTTCGGCGTGACCCCGCTGGTGGTGCAGCGCCGCTTGAAGCTGGCCAACGTCTCGCCGCGCCTGCTGGCCGACTACCGGGCCGGAGCCGTCACGCTGGAACAGTTGATGGCCCTGACCATCACCGACGACCACGCCGCGCAGGAAGCCGCGTTCTACGGCGCGCCCGAATGGCAGCGTGGCGCGTCCGCGCTGCGCGAACGCTTGACCGAGCGCGAAATCGACGCCACGCATCCGCTGGTGCGCTTCGCCGGGCTGGACGCCTACACGGCGGCGGGCGGCGGCCTCCGCCGCGACCTGTTCGCAGAAGGCGATGCAGGAACCTACCTGACCGACGCCGCGCTGCTGGAAACGCTGGTGCGCGGCAAGCTGGATGCGCTGGCCGGGGACGTGCGCGCCGAGGGTTGGGCGTGGGTCGAAGCCGTGCCGCACATGAGCTACGCCGAGCGGCAGGCGTTCCAGAACGCGCCGCGCCAGCGCCGCGAACCAAGCGCCCGCGAAACCCGCCGCATCGCCTCGCTGCAATCGCGCCTCGACAAGATCGACGCCGAACTGGAAGAAGCCTACGACGCCGAGGACGAGGACAAGACCGAGGCGCTGGAACCACGCCGCGAACAGGTAGCCGGGGAACTGCAAGCCGTGGAGGAAACCTTGCAGGGCTACGCCCCGGACGTGCGCGCCGTGGCCGGTGCCATCGTCACCCTCGACCGCAGCGGCGAAGCCGTGATTCATCGCGGGCTGCTGCGCGAAGCCGAAGCCAAGGCGCTGCGCACGCTGGAACGCTTGCGGCAGGGTTTCGGCAGCGCAGAAGGCAAAGCCGGGAACGACGACGAAGGCGAGGACGCCGAGCCGCCCAAGGCCGCGAGCCTGTCCGACCGGCTGGCGCAGCGGTTGAGCGCGCACCGCACCGCCGCGCTGCAAATCGAAGTCGCCCGGCATCCGCAAGTCGCGCTGGCCGCGCTGGTGCATGGCATGGTGCAGACCGTCTTGCAGGACAGCCACTACGGCCACGACCTGCCACAGGTGTGAGCATGAAAGTGCAAGACCGGCTGGAAGGCATGGCCCCGGACTGGCCGGAATCGCCCGCCGCCGTGGCGCTGCGTGAACTGCAACAGGTGGCGGGTGAAGCCTTGCCGGAGGACAGCGCCGAACTGTTCGCCGCGCTGCTGGCGAAGCCGCAGGATGAACTGGTGCGCCTGTTGGCCGTGTGCGTGGCGTCCACGGTGGACGTGGTGACGCCCCGCGCTATAGCACAGCAGCCGGGCGCGGAACTGGCGCAGGCCGTGAGGCTGGACATGGCGGCATGGTGGAAGCCGACCGCAGACGGCTACTTCCAGCATGTACCGAAGGCCGCGATTCTGGAAGCCGTTGAGCAGTACGCCCCGGCACACATCACCCGGCTGGCGAAGTTGAAGAAAGGCGACATTGCCAGCGAAGCCGAACGGCTGGCGAACGGTACGAGCTGGATGCCTGCTATCTTCAAGGCTGAAACGTCGGAAACCATGCAGGAGCAAGACAACGCCCCGGCGGATGCCGAAGCAATGGCGGATGAACTCACGCAGGCGCTGGCCGCTTGAACTTTGCGGAAGGTAAGCGCCTCGGCCACAACCGGGGCGCTTCGCTTTGTGCGATTCATCAAGGCGCAGGAATAACGCGGTCAGCAAGCACAGCGCCCAGGCCGTTCCGTCCTGGGCGCTGTGAAAAGCAAATCCGGGCGCGTCGGTGTCCGCGCCCGGATTTAAAACGAGTTATTGCTGAGAATTCGGAGTGTCAGATTGCGCATTCTTTGAAGAATGAGCCTCTTGTTCTCTTTGCCACTGACGACGCATCCGATTCGCTTCTCGACGCTCATGCAGCCTATCAAAACCGCTAAACACATCTACCTTTGTGCGTTTTTTCCCTTTGGCAACCGGACTCCAGTTTTCCTCAATTTTCTTGATGTGTTTGGCGATCTCAACCAATGGCTCATCTCCGAGACGACTGACTCCCTCATGGTCGAGCATACTTAAGGTATATGAATTTTTCTGACGCTGTTGGCTGGACGCATCACGCTTCCAGCTAATGTCAACTTCGTAGGTCTTGCCCTTCAGTTTTCCGAATTCAGACAAATAACTCACCATGCCTTGACCGGGTTTGAGGACACTTATTTTCTGGAATGGGATTTCGACCCGGTCTCCGCGTGCCTCCCCATTTTCTAGTGGAGGATCGAAGGCGATAGAAATGTCATATGCTGTCGCATTTCCGGTGTTGTCGATGTGAATATCAAAATGCCGCATTGACCACCGATTGGGAGTGAGTGTCACGACGACATGTGGTTGAGCTGCGGCTTCAGCCATCCTTGTCGTTTCATGCGCAAGAGTCTTGGTTACGCGCCATAGAAAAAAAGTTGCGACAGCGGTAACTATCGTTCCTAGGACACCGCCAACGGCAATAACAGTATTAACCCAAGAGGGCATGCCTTCCATAAGATCTCCCATAAATTATCCGGTGGCGTATCGCTTCGTGGCAGTTTAGCGTGACCCACTAAAAATTATGAGCGTGTCGGCGCAATGCCCGCCGGGCTTTCGGGCTGCGCCCCGTGCCGTCTTTGCCGTCACGGCCATTCGGCTTCAATCCCTCGCGCCTTCGCGCCTGCGGCGCTGCGCGCTGCGCTTGCGGTGAAGGCAGCGCCCCGCCGCAATGATCGGGGCTTGTGGGCCTACGCCCCGGCTTGCTGCCGCAGGTTGCACGAAAGCGTGCCGTCCTCGACCCTGGCAGTTCGTCGCCTGTACGTCACGAAGGACGGTTCACCGACACGCCACCCGGCCTCGCTATGGAGCATCCACGCCACGCATCAAGCCCGTCGCCGCAATCTGCGGCAAGAGGCGTTCTCGCTTGTCGTTGGGGGGTTGGCCTTGCCCGCGTCAGGGCGCAAGCCGGTGAAGCCGACACGCGGGGATACCGAGTCGGCCATATCTCCATTCGGGAGCGGGCGGCCCGTGCGTCCTTGGCTTGTCGTGAATCCTGGCGAGGGAATGGCTACGCCTTGGGCTTCATGGCCGCAACCTTCCAGCGAAAACAATTTCCCCGCCGCTGCGCGGCTTCCTCGCGGGACAAATTCTTTTCGCTTCCAGGTTCTCCACGGTGTTGCGACCGCTGCGCGGTGCGGCCAGCCCATCCCCCGCCGGCCGGATCACAACAAGGACGCACTGGCGCGACCTTGTTCAACCCGAAAGGAGAAACATCATGGCTAACATCGGCACCTTCACCGCAGAGAAAGACGGCTTCACCGGCCAGCTCCGCACCCTGGCCCTCAACGTCAAGGTCAAGCTGATTCCCAACGACAAGGGCGACACCGAGAACGCCCCCGACTTCCGCCTTCAGGCGGCCGGCCACGACATCGGCGCGGCGTGGAAGAAGACCAGCGAAGCCGGGCGGCCCTACGTGTCCGTATCCCTCGACGATCCTTCGTTCCCGGCGACGGTCTATGCCCGCCTGATCGAGAACGAGGACGGCGATTTTCAAGGTAGTTGTCGCGCGAGCGTGTCACGCTGCCTTTGGTGTTTGCTGCAGTACCGCTTCCCGCTCCGGGTTCAGGCACACGATTGGTGCCAGCACCCAGTTCCTGATGTTGCCG
>NZ_PISM01000002.1 GCF_002929225.1 Stutzerimonas kunmingensis
GCATCATCTGCCGCACCACCCACTCCCGATGCTCTATCGAATAACGCGCCACACGGCTCTCACTTCCGCCCACCGACCAAGACTCATCGAATCAACTCACACGACAACTATCCTGACGCGGCGGGATCCAAAGGCGCCTAGCCAAAGCTAGCCGCCTTTTTTCATTCCTTCTGTTTGCTGTTCCGTTTACCGAGGTAAACCATGCGTGAGCGTTTTGATGAGATTCGTGCCGAGCGGGATGTTCATTCCGTGGAGCCGGCTGTTTACAACCGTGATCCCCATGCCGGGCTGTGGAAGCAGATCGCGTTGGGGATTGTGGTGGGTTATCTGGCGTTGGGTGTTTTGAGCGCCGTGGGTTGGGCGGTGGCTGTGCGGTTTGCGTTGGGCAGTTTGCAGATTGCGGTGCCGTGAATGCAGGGGCGCCAAGCTGGCGAATAGATTGTTCTGAGGCCGCGGTATCAGCGGGCTGTGGCGCCTTCTCTTGCCGTTGACGTTACCCGTGGTGCGGCGCAGAATCGGCGCCATTTCGCGGCGAGCCATTCTCCGCTAGCGGTTTCTTTGGTGTCTGAAGGGCGTGTGATGAATACGTTGCTGTCTGCGGTCTCGGTGATCGTTTGTGTGTTGGCAATCAGTGCGGGTGTGATGCTCGATGTTCGGCACAAGCCGAGCGACGAGGCGAAGCGGGTGTATACCGCGGAGCGGGTGAACGAGATTCTGCGGCGTAATACCAAGCAGAGCTGAGCCGAGAGGCAAAGCGGCGGAATAAAAGAGGCGGCCCGAGGGTCGCCTTTTTCATGCCCGAAAAAAGCCGGGCGCAAGCCCGGCGAAGTCCAACGAGGAGAGGTGCTGCGGCGTGGTGCTTACCAGAGTGGCAGGCTGTAGCTGACGATGACGCGGTTCTCGTCCAGGTCGCTCTGGAAGTTGCTTCGCGTGGTGGCGTTGCGCAGCTTGAAGCCGAGGTTCTTCAGCGGGCCGCTCTGGATGACGTAGGCGATGTCGGTGTTGCGCTCCCAGGTCTTGCCTTCGCTGGCGCCGGCGCCACGGTCGACGTTGTCACCGGAGACGTAGCGGGTCATCAGGCTCAGCCCGGGAAT
>NZ_PISM01000020.1 GCF_002929225.1 Stutzerimonas kunmingensis
GTGAATTCGTGGCCCATAGGGATGCCGGCAAAACGCAGGCTGATGTTGCCGCCGATGCGGTTGAGCGAGAACGACGGCTTGCGTGCATCGTCGCCGTCGGTCTTCAGAGTGATCTTGTCGCTGAGCTCGGCGATGTCCTGCAGCAGGCTCAGCATTTCCCGGGATTTCTCGCCGTCATCGAGGGACGCGACGATCTCGAAGGGCTGGGTGACCTTCTCCAGGTAGGCTTTCAACTGGGTCTTGAGATTGGTGTCCAACATTGGCAACTGTCCTCGTGAACTATGGTGGCCCGGAGGGCTCGGTAAGGTGATGAATCTCGAATGAAGCAACCTTACGCCGGAAAGGGATTATTTCGAAATTGATTAAAACAGTCAGTTCGATTTAGACAGCCTATCCCTAAAAACAAAAACCCCGACCTTGTGAGTCGGGGTTCTGTTTTTGTTGCCTTGGTCTGGAACGGCGGCGAACGTGTCGACGGGCAACAAACCTGTCATCCACCATCATAGTAAAATCAATGACTTACGCGCGAAACGGGCACGATTATTGGCATGATTGAGCCAGATAAAGTGGCATTTTTCGTCGAAATGACCGGAATAAATGGCATTTTCCGTAAGCCCCTGAAACGAGCCGGTCGCAGCACTACATTTCGGTAAGACAGCGGACGTGCTGGAGGAAGGCCTCAAGCCACGCCCTGGATTGACAACCTGTCAATGGAACCCAGATTACGGTGAATCCACCGCATAGGAAACAGCCACTTTCCACCTCCGACGGACGGAAAGCTTGGTGGCGGTTTAAGGGCTCATTAGCCCTTTGCCAACAGCTCCATTGAGCTGGACGAATCAGCAAATCGATAGCCCATCGCCTTGTAACCCGCTTGGCGCTTGCTCCACATACGCAGCAAAGCAGGATGTCCGGCATCAATGAAGTCGATGATGCGCACATCAGCCTTACTCGCATGTTCCCGGTGCAGGCGGCCCGCATACTGCTGGAGAGTGCCCTTCCAGGAAACCGGCATGGCCAATACCAAAGTATCCAATGCCGGATGGTCGAACCCCTCTCCGACCAGTTTCCCAGTCGCCAGGATCACCCGTGGTGCATCGGGTGGCAGTGCTTGCAACTCGCCGATTAGGGCAGTGCGCTGCTTCTTGGACAACCGCCCATGCAGCGTAAATAGATTCTCGACCCGGCCAACCAGCTGCTCCTCAATGGCACTGAGGTGATCCGTTCGCTCTGTCAGCACCAGGATCTTCCGGCCTTGGTCAAAAGCCTCTCCGACCTCGACAACAACCTTGGCTGTTCGCTCCGTGTCGTTGCACACCTGCAAGAAAACATCCTGGATGCCTGCTCCTTCAGGCATGACGATTGGTCGTGACAACCACTGAGGAGTCACGGCCAAATCAGTAGGAGCACTCTCGGGCCGGCTCGCGGTATGCCGAATGGGCCCGCACTGCATGAAGATAATCGGCTGCTTACCATCACGACGTATGGGTGTAGCAGTCATCCCCACCACATATTTAGCCCCAGTAGCCTTGAGGAGGGCCTCGAACGAAAAGGCTGACAGGTGGTGGCACTCATCTACGATGATTAGCCCGTAGTTTTTCACCTGCTCGCTGACTTCGCCCTGCCGCGACAAGGACTGCATTACTGCAATATCGATGATGCCTGTCGGCTTGGTCTTACCACCGCCGATGGTGCCGACTTTCGTTTTGTCTGCACCCAGAAACGCCTGCAACCGCTCCTTCCACTGCTGGAGCAACTCCGTCCGGTGCACCAGCACCAGCGTGTTCACACCACGCCGGGCAATCAGCGCGGCAGCCGTGACGGTTTTTCCAAAAGCAGTGGGCGCACAGAGGACGCCGGTGTCGTGCGCCAACATGCCTTCGAGAGCAGCCTCTTGATCCGGGCGTAGCGTGCCCGCAAAGTGGACATCGATGGGCTCTCCAGCGAAGCGCTCATCGTGCAGCACCAGCTCAATCCCGTTGTCATGCAGCAATGCCCGCACGTCATCCAGGCAGCCACGGGGCAAGGCAATATGCTGGGGAAAGTTTTCCGCGCAACCAATGATCCGGGGCTTGTTCCACACAGGCAGACGCATGGCCTGTGCCTTGTAGAATTCGGGGTTCTGAAAGGCCGCCAAGCGGATGAGCTTGTTGACCAATGGCTGGGGCAGTTCGGACTTGTCGAAATAGATCTGGTTGGCCAGGGTAACGTTCACTGACTCGGGTAACGGACAAGCCAACTTCTGAGTCTTTTCCGCTGTGCGCTGCCAGGGTTTCGACTCCTCGTCATCCGCTACTGCGGTGACATCCAACGGATGCCGACCTCCAGTGGCCAGCAGGGTTTTCGGCGCAATATCCTGCACGGGCATAGGCTGAATGCTGGCCAGAAATGCCCATTGGTCGGGATAGGCCACCAACGTCTCATCGGCAAAAACACTGCCGTTGAGCGCGCGAGCTCGCTTCTGCAAGGGCAAGGCAATCAAGTTACCAAAGCCGCCTTTGGGCATGCTGTCCTGATTTGGAAACAGTCGGTCATACGAGCTCAGCGTCAGTTGCCGGGTGCGCTCGCAGGTATGACTGATGATCGCGGAGCCGAGCAGGCGCGCCTCATAGGCGGGGACATTACGCTCGAAGAAAATCCAGGCATGCGCCCCGTTACCGGAGCGGGAAATCTCCAGGGCCACCGGCACACCCAACTCGCGGCAAGACTGAGCGAACGCCATGACATCCGCGCGCCAATCGGCCTCGTCAAAATCCACTGCCAGGAAGTAGCAGGTGTCGTCTGGCAGCAACGGGTAAGCGCCGATAACAATCTCTCCCGCCAGATGCTTGTAGAGCACCTGATCAGTCAGCGGCAGGAGTTGGCGGAACGAGCAATCTCCGCACTTGATCCGTGGCTTCTCACACACGCCTGGACGCCATTCATTGGCGCACGCCGGTGAGTAGCCCGATTTACCGGCCTTGCTTTCCCAGCGCACGGGAAACACATCGGCACGGCCCCGAAACAGTCGCCTGAACAACGCCAACTTGGCATCCGTGTCGAGACTCGAACTTATCAGTGGAGGCGGGCTAGTCGGTTCAACTAGCGGCGGCTCGTCAGGCAAGCGCCACTCAACACCATGCGCGTCCAACAGCGCGATCAACCGCGCATTTTCGGCCCGTAGATGCTCAAGCAGATCATCACCACTCATCGTGCCGAGACCACCTTTCAGTCATAGGGGAACAGCTGAGCCCACTATTTAAGACGCTCGGCTGCCTTGCGATAGGCCTGCTCACGCTCACGGCGATCAACCGCGACCACAAACACCACCACCTCGTGGTCAAGCACCTGGTACACCAGGCGATAACCACTGCTGCGCAGCTTGATCTTGTAGCAGTCCGGCAGCGAATGGAGCCGATTGGCTTCAATGCGCGGATTCAGCAACACCTCAGCGAGCTTTTTCTTCAGCTGCTGGCGAACGGTATCACCCAGTTTTTGCCATTCCTTCAGTGCCCGCGCATCAAACTCAAGGCTATAGATCATCCAACGCAACCTTCACGCGCTGCGGAGCGGCCAGGCGTTCACGAACCGTAGCGATTAACGCTTCATCTTCCTCGGTCATCAGCACCGGGCGAAATGGCAGCTGTCCGCGCTCGGCCACATACTGCAAAGCCTGGCGCATCAGTTCAGAGGGGGTGACGCCGAGCTTTTCCAGCTCCTGGTAAGCACGCGCCTTAAGCTCGTCGTCGATGCGGATATTGATGGACGCCATGGTGCGGCCCTCACTGTAATGACATTCGTATTTACAGTGACAGGGTAGCCGTCGTTTGGCAAGCGGGTTGGCACCCCCGCCAGTAACACACCGACCAAGTGCCTCCTGACTGCGGCACCACACCCCAGGTGCTCGGTAGCCACATAATGCTGAAGTGGTCGCCAGCACCCTGTCCGCAGCGGGGCACTATTGAACATAGCGCCCGTTATGCGCACCCCACAGCTCGGGAATCTATTAACGTATTTGTTAATACATGAATCGAGTAGCACGCCTGCTCCACCCCGCACAAAACCCGTAGACGCAGCGGCCAGCGCCTCAGGCTTGCAGGGGAGTGGCCACATGCCCGCCCCCTTTTTTCAGGCAACAAAAAACCCGCCGAAGCGGGTTCTTTCCTGACCATCCAACATCCTGTCGATGCGTCCTAGCAATGGCCAATCATCCTTGATGCCGAGCACATCCGTTGCTCAGTGGATGGAGCTAGATTAGTGCCCACAAGGCCATGCAGGAAGCGGCCAACACCGTCAGGCCATGTAAGCCATTCGCTATAGCAGCTCTATGTGGTCTCAGCGAAAAGGTTAGGCCACTGAAGTAGCAGATCGCCTCTTGTACCTAATCTGAGGGTGATTGTTAACTCGCTTCATCTCGAAAAGATCGATGGCCGCAAAAAGGTCTACCAACCGTGGATAACCGTAGTTCCGGGCATCGAACGAAGCCTGATTACCGATCCGACTACCCACCGTTGCCAAAGAGGCCCAGCCATCTTCGCTCTCTGCATATGCGACCGCGTTGCGAAGCAGATTCATTAGCTTGGTATCACCTTTGAGTTCCTTGCAGGTTTTTCTCTCAGGAGCAGGCACGAGCCCTGAGTCTTCAACTGCCAAGCTTTTTTCCAGATGCGTGATCAGAGCACCAACCTGGTCATCCGTCAGCTCTGGTTGATCAACATACAGAAATCGTGAGCACGCATTCACGAAAGGCTCAGGCGTTTTGCGTTCACCAAAACCCACGACTTGCTTGCCTTCGGCCCGCAGTCGCATGACTAGTGGGGTGAAATCGCAGTCGGACGAAACCAAACAGAAGACATCGACGGGCTTATTGAACAGCACATCCATGGCATCAACAGCCATGGCCATGTCCGTCGCGTTCTTACCTTTAACCAGATCGAACTGCTGAATCGGCTGAATTGCATGCTCATGCAGCACTTTGCCCCATGGATCCAGGCATGGGTTCTTCCAGTTGCCATAGGCTCGGCGAATGGACACCGAACCGTAGGAAGCGAGTTCAGCGAGAACGTCCCCTATCTTGCGGCTTGGCGCATTGTCAGCATCAATGAACATGGCGACATTCAGGTTTTGCGGCTGAGCACTCATACGAAACTCCCTGTAGTTGAATCCATCATGCCGAAAGCGCCCTTACTACCAATACTGCGGAACAGTTCAGCCGCCTGCCTCTTGGCCTCAGCCTCTTCAGCAGAACTGATGGGCTCCAGTTCTACGCCCTCATCCCCAGCGACATAGAGCGGGCCACCTTGATCATCGTCGTACTCTTGATCGGCATACATGCCACCGTCGTGGTATGCCCTCATCGAGCTATTCCGGAGATCGCGACCGAGCATCTCTGATAAGAAAACCCAGACCCAGCCTTGGAATATATTTTCCGAATCGATGTGATCGATCAGGTGACGCATGGCTTGCAGGTCACCCTGTCTAGCCGCTTGGATGCACCAATGCTTTGACATCGCAGGCTGACCACACTGCGCCGCTAAATCAGCAATCCGCATCGGTTCACTGAAGGAAGAAAGAGCAAAAACCCGACTGAGTAGCGCTTGATCTCCGGTTTTTTCTGCAAGATCGACAACCGCTTCATCGAAACCCAATAAAGCTGCTTGTTCGAGATGAAAATCAGATTTCGATATCCGCTCACGATCTGCCAGGGCGGCTTGCGCCCACTCCAGCTCGACGCCCTTAAGCTCTTTTCCAAGCTCCCACTGCTTGAGCCAATAGTCGTCACCAGGACTGGGATCATGCTCATCCAAAATCCCACCTCGCCCGTAAATAAGCGCAAGTGCGTAATGAGCCAAGGCATTCCCTCGGCCTGCCGCAGCATCCAGCCCATCGAAAAGAAGATCTAGCCGATCCTCGTCCAACCAAAGCTCTTTTCGAGAGTGAGCAACCTCGAAACCATCATCACCATCGTCGTCAGGATCATCGTAATAGTCATCGAGATAGCGTTCCCCGATATCGCCGCTCCTTACAGAGGCAAGCACGAACGAGAGGGGCACAGCTGCAAATCGATGCAGACTGACGAAGTGCAATATTGCAGAGCCTGCTGCCTCTGCAACGTCTGCATAGCCCAGGTCAATCAGACGCTGATGCAGAAGCAGCAAACGCTCGCTGGAGATTTCAGGCTCGTCATCCAGCGTGGCAAATACATGATGGGAATTCAGCGAAGCACTGGACTTAAATCCATTGCATGCAGCTAAAAGCTCATAGACATGGCTCTGCTTGAATTGCTGACCGGTTGCGGAATTTAGATGCTGCTTCGCGGAAAACGCGAGTTCTTTGATAGCCATGAAACCATCCTCATAGCCCAACCGTTAGGAGCACGTGGCACACGTTTAAGCCCCAGACGACTAGGCTTTGAAGGTTTCAGATATCAACAAGAGGAGGGCAAAACAAAAAGCCTTTTTTAACTCGTGTGCAAGTTGGGCGGGCGCCTGCGACAGATTCTAGCTAGCAATCTGCCGCAAAGTCGAGCATGGCGCCACTGTCAGATTGTTCTGAAGAATCCACGCACAAGCCACAAACGAATATCGTCCAGATTTTAAGAAATTATGGCTCAGCAATAATTGAGCATTTTTTGAGCTATCGCCGTCATCGGGTGATTGAATTTTATCGCTGAGCCGCATTTCGGAAGCGGGCCATACTTCCTGCCTATGTTCAAACGTAGCAATCCCCAGTCGCTGATCACCAGGCATCTGAAGATCCGGCCCGCGCAAAGGCCTGGGATAAATACACGGAGTGCAGAAAAAGTTTCTTCGAAGCAGGGGAAAACCGGAAAGTCGAACTGTCCCGGCGTTCTTGGTCTCCACCTCAGTTGCTGGATGGAATCGACTCGAGCAGGGACAGAATCCACTGAATAGGAGCGTCCTGCCCCTGCGTGTCAAAGACGAACTCTTGCCCTCTGGCCACACTGTTGAGCAAACACTCATCACCAACTATGCGCCATCGACGTGCATCACCGTGATAACTCAGCTGTGAGCGTCCATCTACTGGAGCCAAAAAGCTTGGCAGCCTCCAGCTAGTTTGGGCATTACTCTCGGGGGCTGTCAGCACCAATCTCTCATCAAAATTTGTGAATACACCTGAACCTAGAGCATGGGTGTGAGCACCGCCAACAACTAGCTGATCTGTTGACTCATACAGGGTATTGGATGCATCTGGGGAGTATGCGAAATGCGGGTGATAGCGCGCCCAATGCATTTCATCACTTGGGAGTTCATCAACCTTGTGAATCCGCCCAATCTGCATCCAACCCCAGATGATATGGCGTGCCCGTTCCGCTCTTTTGAAGCGCCAGCCTTCTGCCGTCTGCTCAACAGGTCTGAACGATCCAAAGAACAGAAAAACATCACCGGCTTGAACGCCCTGCTTGCGAAGGTGCCCTTGGGCACTACCCATCTGTCCCAATAAAGGTTTCCAACCAGGCGACCGTGGTAGGGAATCAGCGCGCAGATCTGGATCCAAGTGAGCGAAATGGCGACTCCGCTTGGCATCGCCTGTGAGCTCTACAATCAGATCACCAACGTTCATATCCCCAAACGACAGGTCTTGATAGGCAATGGGCGAGCCTTTATCCGGAATAGGCAATGAAAGCATGCGCCCATCCGGAAAAATCGGGCTTGGACACCCCCCTGCCGTGGAATCAAAACCTTTTCGACTCAGGATGACGCGCATCAGCGGCCTCCGCATTTAGACATGCTGGCGAGCTCATCTTTTGGCCACTGCGTCGGATGACCATGCCTGCCCGGCTGGTAACGCGACCGTATGAAGGAAATAAATCGCTCGGCTATGTCCACAACCTCTTCTGTCTCACCGTTATCGATATAGCGAGCAATATTAAGATTGCCGTCGTTGCTGCGGATCTCGTCAAGAGTCACCAGCCGACAATAGGTTTCGACCTCAGCTTGCAGCTCGAATGCAGCCTTGTGGGTGCTGACGATGCGGGTAATGTGTTCAGCGCTCAGGCTGTTTTGCGCCTTGCCTTCTAGGTAGTCACGGCTGGCATCAATGATGATGACGTTGCCCTTGAGGGCAGCGGGTTTCTGCTTGTTGAGAATCAGCACGCAAGCCGGGATTCCGGTGTTGTAGAACAAAGCCGAGGGCAGCCCGATGATGGCTTCAATCAAATCACCCGGCTGGCTACCATTCGCCGTATCAGTGCCGAATAGCAGCCCCTCACGAATCCTGCCTTCTTCGCCGCTACGGAACAGCACACCGTGCGGCAGGATAATGCCCATGCGCCCATCGGCCTTTAGACTAGCCAGCATATGCTGGGCAAAGGCAAGATCAGCATAGCCCCGTGGCGGGATGCCATAGACCAAGCGACCATACGGGTCGCTAACCTGCTTGTAGTTAGGCGGCTTGGGCTTTCTACCGCTGTCTTGCTCGTTTTCGTTACTGAGCTCTAGCGGAGTCCACCAAGCCTTGGCTGAGAAGGGTGGATTGGCAATTACCCGGTCGAAAGTCTTCAGATAATCGCCGTCGAGGTGCCTGGGCTCGACCAAGGTGTCTCCGCGCTCAATGGATGCGTGCATGTTGTGCAGGTAAAGATTGAGCTTGGCGATAGCCCAGGTGCCTAGGTTCCTTTCCTGCCCATACAGCAACACATTGGGTTTACCCATCAGAGTGCCATTTGGCAGACCGGATACATGGTGAGCGCTCTCAACCAGCATGCCGCCGCTGCCACAGGTGGGGTCATACACGCTGTGGCCTGGCTGCGGGTCTATTAACTCAACAACCAGTTGCACCACAGCCTTGGGCGTATAGAACTCACCGCCTTTTTTGCCTGCATCATCGGCAAACTGCTTAATCAGATACTCGTAGGCATCACCCAGCATGTCGGCCTTGTAAAGGTCGTCATTGCCTAGCTTGTACTGGTTAAAGTGACGCAGCAGGCGCTGCAAGGTGGCATCTGACAGCACACGCTTGTCACCGTATTGCGTAGCGGTCAGTACGTGTTGCAGCTCAGGGTTGTTGGCCTCGATGGTCGCGAACGCCTTGTCCAGGGCCTCGCCAATATTTTCGGTGCGTGAGATTAGATCGAACCAACGGGCACTGATCGGAAATTTGCCCCATTTGTCCTCGATTTCTTCCTGGGCATCGCTATAGTTCAGGCTTTCATCCTTCATCAGCTTTGCGACACGCTCGTCGAACACGTCGTTGTAACGCTTAAGGAAGAGCAGGCCGAAGATGTAGTTCTTGAAGTCGGAGGAGTCGATGGAACCGCGCAGAATGTTGGCGGATTCCCAGAGCCAGGACTCCAGCGTTTCGAGTGACAGCTTGTCAGCCATGGGTAAATCAATTCCTATACAAAGCACGACGCCCAGTACCTGGCGATTGCTGCCATGACTCCTGAGCGCATCAGAAAAATGTGGCTCGATTCTACAAGTCGACGCCACTTGAAGCCCGAAAAATCAAATGTCCCTGAATGACAAAACCCCGGCAGACCTTTCAGTCAACCGAGGTTTACCAGCAGGAGGGGAGTGGGCCATTAACTTTGGCCTAACCCCCTAACTTTGTCCGAATGGGCAAATAACTTTGTCCACCTACATGGCAGGTGGCAGGTGGCAGGTGGCAGGTGGCAGGTGGCAGGTGGCAGGTGGCAGGTGGCAGGTGGCAGGTGGCAGGTACATCAGCATGCGGTTCGTTTTAATGAAGCCGCAAGCGTGTCGCATCGCACTGCCCGTCAGATTGACTGCTGATGGGCGATGCTATTTTGATTGGCATGAATTGAGGCGATCCATCCACCCCGCCGAATCTCCCAGAATTCGTCCACGCCAAAACGATATTTTTCGCCTCTTCCTTGTAGCTTCACTACACAGCACACCTATCCGGGACTGTGTGGCTATGTTCAAAACCCTGATCTACAAAGAAAAACCCCGGCGCTAGGCCGGGGTAGTTTCTGATTTTGGCATGCCAATAACTCGCAAAACCATGCCAATTAATCTGCCCATCGACAGAACGAATCAGAAGTCCAGATTAGACACTGCCAGAGCGTTGGTTTCGATGAAGTCGCGACGCGGTTCAACTGCATCGCCCATCAGGGTATTGAAGATCTGATCTGCACCAATGGCATCTTCGATCGTCACTTTCAACATGCGCCGTACGTTTGGATCCATGGTGGTTTCCCACAATTGATCCGGGTTCATCTCGCCCAGTCCCTTGTATCGCTGAACGCTGTGGCGGCGCGTGCCTTCGGTCATCAACCATTCCAGCGCTTGCTTGAAAGTGGATACCTGCTTTTTGCGCTCGCCGCGCTGAACATAGGCTCCCTCTTCGAGCAGGCTGTTCAGCTTCTCACCGAGAGCGGTTACGGTCCGGTAATCGTTGCTGGCGAAGAAATCGCGGTTGAAGGTGATGTAGCTGGCCAGGCCGTGGGAGCTGATCTCGACTTCCGGCAGCCACAGGTGGCGCTCTTTGTCTTCACGCAAGCTGACGTTGTAGATCAAACCGGAGCGTTCACCGACCTTGAGTTGCGCGCTGTACTGCTCCAGCCAGGCCTGCATCGCGGTGTGATCGGCCAACTGCTCTACTGAAACACGCGGCAGGTAGATGAAGTGCTCAGTCAACTCCAGTGGATACAGACGCGATAGGCGCTGCAGAGTTTTCATCACCGTACGGTAATCGTTGACCAGCTTCTCCAGCGCTCCACCAGAAAGGCCTGGGGCATGCTCATTGACGTGCAGGCTGGCGTCTTCCAGGGCCGACTGAGTGAGGTATTCCTCCATCGCCTCATCGTCCTTGATGTACTGCTCCTGCTTGCCACGCTTGACCTTATAGAGCGGCGGCTGGGCGATATATACATAGCCGCGCTCAATCAGCTCAGGCAGCTGACGGAAGAAGAAGGTCAACAACAGCGTCCGGATGTGCGAACCGTCGACGTCGGCGTCGGTCATGATGATGATGTTGTGATAGCGCAGCTTGTCGATGTTGTACTCTTCACGCCCGATACCACAGCCCAGAGCGGTAATCAGGGTACCCACTTCCTGGGATGAGATCATCTTGTCGAAACGTGCCTTCTCGACGTTAAGGATCTTGCCCTTGAGCGGCAAAATTGCTTGAGTCTTGCGGTTACGACCTTGCTTGGCCGAGCCACCCGCGGAATCACCCTCCACTATGTAGAGTTCGGAAAGCGCGGGATCCTTTTCCTGGCAGTCAGCAAGTTTGCCCGGCAGGCCGGCGATATCCAGAGCGCCTTTACGACGGGTCATTTCCCGAGCCTTGCGCGCAGCCTCGCGAGCACGGGCGGCATCAATCATCTTGCCGACAACGGCCTTGGCCTCGCCCGGATGCTCGAGGAGGAAATCACCGAAGTACTTGCCCATCTCCTGTTCCACGGCCGTTTTCACTTCCGAGGAAACCAGTTTGTCCTTGGTCTGCGAGCTGAACTTAGGATCCGGAACCTTCACCGAAATGATCGCGGTCAGGCCTTCGCGGGCATCGTCGCCGGTAGTGGCGATCTTGTGCTTCTTGGCCAGACCTTCCTGCTCGATGTAGGAATTCAGGTTTCGCGTCAGCGCTGAGCGGAAGCCGGCCAGGTGGGTACCACCGTCACGCTGAGGAATATTGTTGGTAAAGCAGAGAATGTTCTCGTTAAAGCTGTCGTTCCACTGCAGCGCCACCTCGACACCAACGCCGTCGTCACGCTGAACGTTGAAGTGGAACACCTCGTTGACGGGGGTTTTGTTTGTGTTCAGGTAAGCAACGAACGCGCTCAGACCGCCCTCGTACTTGAACAGCTCTTCCTTGGCGGTACGCTCGTCCCGCAGGACAATACCGACCCCCGAGTTCAGGAATGACAGTTCGCGCAGACGCTTGGCCAGAATATCCCAGCTGAAATGGATGTTCTGGAAGGTCTCGGACGACGGCTTGAAGTGAATCTGTGTACCCGAGGTATCAGTTTCACCTACCGGAGCCAGAGGTGCCTGGGGCACGCCATGACGGTAGAGCTGTTCCCAGACCTTGCCCTCCCGGCGGATGGTCAGCATCAACTCCTCGGACAGCGCATTGACCACCGAAACACCTACGCCGTGGAGTCCACCGGATACCTTGTAGGAGTTGTCATCGAACTTACCGCCGGCGTGCAGCACGGTCATGATGACCTCTGCCGCCGAAACACCTTCCTCATGGATATCCACCGGGATGCCGCGACCGTTGTCGCGAACGGTGATGGATTCATCGGTATGGATGGTGATGGAGATATCGCTGCAATGCCCGGCCAGCGCTTCGTCGATCGAGTTATCGACGACCTCGAAGACCATGTGATGCAAACCGGTGCCGTCGTCGGTATCGCCGATGTACATGCCAGGGCGCTTGCGCACTGCATCAAGGCCTTTGAGTACCTTGATGCTCGACGAATCGTACGTGTGGTTTTCGCTCATGCCTTCACTCCCGAGGGGCCGTGGATCTGGGTAATTTGCCCATGTTCCACGTGAAACATTGAGACTGGCGTCTGTTCATGCCAGCCTTCTTGCAAAATGGATGAATCTACGCAGGTGATAAACACCTGACAGTTAAGTTGCTCAAGCAACTTGCACAGCGCCAACCTATGTTGCGCGTCCAATTCGGACGGCAGATCGTCGACAAGATAGATGCACTGACCGCGTTTGGTTTCGCTAACCAGATGGCCCTGAGCAATACGCAAAGCACACACCACCAATTTCTGCTGGCCGCGCGACAGCACTTCAGCCGCGTTGTGATTGCCAACCTTCAATCGCAGATCCGCACGCTGCGGCCCGGATTGGGTGTGCCCTAATGACCTATCCCGTTCCAGCGAAGACGCCAGCACATCAGCCAAGGAGCGGTCTTTATCCCACCCCCTGTAATAACTCAGCTTCAGGCCGTCCAAGTCGAGCAAGGCCGCGAGGGTCGATTCAAATGCTGGTTTAAGTGCCTGAATATAGGCCCGTCGATATCCGTCAATTTCATCACTTGCCAGCGTCAGTTCCCGGCTCCAGGCCGCATCCGAAGCGCCGTCCAGTGTACCATGCCGCAGCCACGAGTTCCGTTGCCGGAGCGCCTGCTGCATGCGTAGCCAGGCTGGCATGAACCGATGTTCCACGTGGAACACGCCCCAATCAAGAAACTGCCTACGTAATTTCGGTGCGCCTTCGAGAAGGCGGAAACTATCTGGATTGATCAGTTGCATAGGCAGCGTATCGGCAAGCTCCGCGGCTGACCTGACCCCCTGTCCATCGATACGGATCCGGACGTCACCGCTACGATCCCGGGAAACCCCCAACGCACGACTGTGCTGATCTGGCAGATCAACTTGACCAAAAACGGTGCACGCTGATTGTTCATAGGTGATGACGGGGTTCAGCCGAATGCTACGAAACGAGCGCGCCAGCCCCAGCAGGTGAATGGCTTCGAGCAGGCTGGTTTTTCCGCTACCGTTATCGCCGAAGAGGATGTTGATTCGAGAGGAGGGAGATAGCGTCACCGGGTGCAGATTGCGGACCCCGGTGACGGAAAGGCGACTGAGGGACATGAAGCTGGTTTACAGACGCATCGGCATCACGACATATGCGGAATCGTCGTTATCGAATTCCTGAACCAGAGCACTGCTGTTCGCGTCAGACAGAATCAGACGCACCTGTTCGGTGGTCATCACGCCCAGCACATCGAGCAGATAGCTGACATTGAAACCGATCTCCAACGAACTGCCGTTGTAGTCGACCGCAACCTCTTCCTCAGCTTCTTCCTGTTCGGGGTTGTTCGCCTGAATCTTCAACAGCCCACTTTCCAGCTGCAGACGAATGCCGCGGTACTTTTCGTTGGAGAGAATCGCCGTGCGACTGAACGCTTCACGCAGCAACTGACGATCTCCCACCACAAGCTTGTCACCACCACGCGGCAGCACGCGCTCATAGTCCGGGAACTTGCCGTCCACCAGCTTGGAGGTGAAGGTGAACTCGCCAGTGGTGGCGCGAATATGGTGCTGGCCCAGAACGATGCTGACCTCGGCGTCCTGATCATTGAGCAGCCGCGCGAGCTCGAGGATACCCTTACGCGGCACGATGACCTGATGCCGATCGGGTTGCTCGAACCTCGCCTGCATCGAGCACATCGCCAGGCGGTGGCCGTCCGTCGCTACGGCGCGCAGCATTCCGCTTGAAACTTCGATGAGCATACCGTTGAGGTAGTAGCGAACGTCCTGCTGCGCCATGGCAAAGCTGCTGCGCTCGATCAGCTTGCGCAGCTTGCCCTGTTCGACGGTGAAGGAAAGTGAACCTGGGCCTTCTTCAACCGTAGGGAAGTCATTGGCCGGCAAAGTTGAAAGGGTAAAGCGGCTGCGCCCGGACTTGATAACAACCTTCTGATCATCGAGACGGATATTGATCAGCGCATCGCTCGGCAGGCTCTTGCAAATGTCCATGAGTTTGCGCGCCGGAACGGTGATCTCGCCTGGCTCGGCGGCCTCTTCAAGGGCAACACGGCCGACCAGTTCGACTTCGAGATCGGTACCGGTCAGCGACAATTGCTGTCCTTGCACCACAAGCAGTACGTTGGACAGCACCGGCAAGGTCTGACGGCGCTCAACGACGCCAGCAACCAGCTGCAGGGGTTTCAACAGGGCTTCGCGCTGAATGGAGAAATGCATGGTCTGGTCCCTTGCCTATAGATTAGGTCGCACTCAGGTTGTCAAAGTTCGCAGCAAATTCTTGTAATCTTCACGTATATCTGCGTCAGTTTCCCGTAGTTCAGCGATCTTACGGCAAGCATGCAGAACCGTGGTGTGATCCCGCCCACCGAACGCGTCGCCGATCTCAGGGAGGCTGTGGTTGGTCAGCTCCTTGGACAGGGCCATGGCCACCTGCCGCGGTCGGGCGACCGATCGCGATCGCCGCTTCGAGAGCAAGTCGGATATCTTGATCTTGTAGTATTCGGCCACGGTGCGCTGGATATTGTCGACGCTGACCAGTTTATCCTGCAACGCCAGCAAGTCCTTCAGCGATTCGCGAATCAGTTCGATCGTGATATCGCGCCCCATGAAGTGAGCATGGGCGATGACCCGCTTCAGCGCTCCTTCGAGTTCACGGACGTTCGAACGGATCCGCTGGGCAATGAAGAAAGCCGCGTCGTGGGGCAGGTCCACCTTCGCCTGGTCCGCCTTCTTCATCAGGATCGCTACACGAGTCTCAAGCTCGGGCGGCTCGACGGCAACGGTCAGCCCCCAGCCAAAACGCGATTTCAGACGTTCCTCAAGGCCGTCGATTTCCTTGGGATAGCGGTCACTGGTGAGGATGACCTGCTGGCCACCTTCGAGCAGCGCGTTGAAGGTGTGAAAGAACTCTTCTTGCGAACGCTCTTTTTTGGCGAAGAACTGGATATCGTCGATCAGCAGCGCATCGACCGAGCGATAGAAGCGCTTGAACTCGTTGATGGCATTGAGCTGCAGTGCCTTGACCATATCGGCCACGAAGCGCTCGGAGTGCAGGTAAACCACTTTGGCGTTGGGGTTCTTCTTCAGCAGGTGATTACCCACTGCATGCATCAGGTGAGTCTTACCCAGGCCAACACCGCCGTACAGAAAAAGCGGGTTGTAGCCATGCTTGGGATTGTCGGCAACCTGCCAGGCAGCGGCTCGCGCCAACTGGTTGGATTTGCCCTCGACGAAATTTTCGAAGGTAAAGGTCCGGTTCAGGTAGCTGGTGTGCTTGAGCCCACCCTCGACCTGCACGGTACGCTCGACACGCGGCTGCTCGGGTTCACTGGTGTCAGCCGACAACGGCTCGAAGCGTGGCGCCTGCATGGCCGGCGCAGGCGCGCTTACTGCCATTTGCTGTGGCTGAGCACGTGCAGCAGCAGCCGAAGGAAGAGCGGCGGATGACGTCCGTTTACTGCCTATAAGGAGAGAAAGCGCCGGAGCGATTCCGCTTGAACGCTCCGACAGCAGTTCCAACAATCGGGAAAGGTACTTTTCGTTGACCCAGTCGAGCACGAAGCGATTGGGCGCATAGACGCGCAGCTCATCACCATCGCCTTCCACCTGTAGTGGACGAATCCATGTGTTGAATTGCTGAGCAGGCAGTTCATCGCGCAAAAGCTCAACACACTGCTGCCAAAGTTCCACCGACACGGAAGCTCCTATCGACTCAGTCGAGGTAAGACGGCGGCCATTGTAACGGCGCGCCCTCAGGTTATCCACAACAAACCTGAAGCGCAGGACGGAATACCCTAGGTCTGGTCACCCACTCAATGCATGGAAAAGCATTGTCGCCAAGTCTGTTGATAAATACCCCTGAGGGCAGTGGTCAAGCCTGTTCAAAAGCACTGATTAACACCGCCTGTGGATATCTCAGGTTTTAATCCCCAGCTTGCGCAGAGCCTCTGCACGGGGTGAGCACCGCTTTCGCACCAAGTTTGCATTCGCGGGAGTGCCCGTCTCCTAAGGTCTGAAGCCATCTATCCACAGAAAAGGTGCTGCACATATATAAGCATTACATCTTAAGAGCTTATATTTCTTTTCCTCTTATTTTTTCATCCATGCAGAGCTGGTTGGAAATTGACCTGGCTCGATAGCTTCTCTACAATCGCCGGTCTCTTAAAAGGGGGCCATTCCGGCCCGCAATGGATCACCAGGTAAACGCACCATGAAACGCACTTTCCAGCCCAGCACCATCAAGCGCGCTCGTACTCACGGTTTCCGTGCACGTATGGCCACCAAGAACGGTCGTCAGGTTCTGTCGCGTCGTCGCGCCAAAGGCCGTAAGCGTCTGACCGTCTGATATCGGAACAGGTAGTGAGTCGGGGCTTCGGCCGGGACAAGCGTCTGCTGACTCCCCGCCAATTCAAGGCAGTCTTCGACTCCCCTTCCGGTAAGGTGCCTGGCAGGAACGTCCTGCTGTTGGCACGCGAGAACGATCTGCAACACCCCCGCCTTGGGCTGGTGATCGGCAAGAAAAGCGTCAAGCTCTCGGTCGAACGTAACCGCATCAAGCGGCAGATACGTGAGACCTTCCGCCATCACCAATCGGATCTGGTGGGCTGGGACATCGTGATCATCGCCCGCAAGGGATTGGCTGATCTGGACAATCCCGAACTGGCGAAGCAATTCGCCAAGCTCTGGAAGCGACTGTCACGCAGCCCATCCAAGACCGCCGTCGAACCTGGAGCCGCCAACAGCACCCATGCGTAAATTGGCCATCGCTTCGATCAGGGTCTACCAGTACGCCATCAGTCCGATGATGGCCAGTCACTGCCGTTTCTATCCAAGCTGCTCCTGCTATGCACTCGAGGCCATCGAAACTCATGGCTTGTTGCGTGGCGGCTGGCTGAGCCTGCGCAGGTTGGGGCGCTGCCATCCGTGGAATCCCGGTGGCTACGATCCCGTGCCTTCTCATAACACTTCCAATTCATCTCCGATGGCCGAGTAACCATGGATATCAAACGCTCGATACTGCTCGTCGCTCTAGCAGTCGTTGCCTACCTGATGGTTCTTCAATGGAATCAGGACTACGGTCAGGCAGCCCTGCCGACCGAAACCGCGCAAAGCCAGCCGGGCGTACCGGCTCTTCCGGATAGCCCCGCCGCCAACAGCGAAGGCACCGCTGGCGATGTGCCCGCGGTTGCCGGCCAGCAACAGGCCAGCGCCCTGCCGGCTAATGCGCCGAGCAGCCAGCTTATTCGTGTGCGCAGCGACGTGCTTGACGTAGCGATCGATCCGCGCGGTGGCGACATCGTCGAACTGCATCTGCGGCAGTACCCGCGTCGTCAGGATCGTCCCGATGTGCCGTTCCAACTGTTCGAGCGTAGTGGCGAGCGAGTCTATGAAGCACAAAGCGGCCTGATCGGCGACGGCCCGGACAAGGCCAGCGGGCGTCCTCAGTACAGCAGTGAGAAAAGCGAGTACCAACTGGCCGAAGGTCAGGATCAGGTGGTCGTCGATCTGAAATACAATGCTGATGGCGTCAACTACATCAAGCGTTTCACCCTCGAGCGCGGTAACTATGCGCTGAAGGTGAACTATCTGATCGACAACCAGAGCGGTCAACCCTGGACCGGTTACCTGTTCGGTCAGCTCAAGCGCGACAACAGCGGCGATCCCTCATCAAGCACCGCCACTGGCACCGCCACCTACCTTGGCGCTGCGCTGTGGACCAAGGACGAGCCGTATCGTAAGGTCTCCATGGGCGACATGGATGAAAGCAACCTGCGAGAAAGCGTGCAGGGTGGCTGGATCGCCTGGCTGCAACATTATTTCGTCACCGCCTGGATTCCTCAGCCGGGCGATACCAACCAGGTGCAGACGCGCAAGGATAGCCAGGGCAACTACATCATCGGCTTCACCGGCCCCGCCGTTACCGTACCTGCCGGCGCGCAGGGCGAGACAGGCGCCACGCTGTATGCCGGCCCGAAGAGCCAAGACAAGCTGGAAGAACTGTCCCCCGGTCTGCGTCTGACCGTCGACTACGGCATCCTCTGGTTCATCGCTCAGCCGATCTTCTGGCTGCTGGAAAACATCCACGCGCTGCTGGGCAACTGGGGCTGGTCGATCATCGTTCTGACCATCGTCATCAAGCTCGCCTTCTTCCCGCTCTCCGCGGCCAGCTACAGGTCGATGGCGCGCATGCGTGCGGTGTCGCCGAAAATGCAGGCGCTGAAGGAACAGCATGGCGACGACCGCCAGAAGATGTCCCAGGCGATGATGGAGCTGTACAAGAAGGAAAAGATCAATCCCCTGGGCGGCTGCCTGCCGATCCTGGTGCAGATGCCGGTATTCCTGGCCCTGTACTGGGTCCTGCTGGAAAGCGTCGAGATGCGCCAGGCGCCCTGGATGTTCTGGATCACCGACCTTTCGATCAAAGACCCGTTCTTCATCCTGCCGATCATCATGGGCGTGACCATGTTCATCCAGCAGCAGCTGAACCCGACGCCGCCGGATCCGATGCAGGCACGAGTGATGAAGCTGCTGCCGGTGATCTTCACCTTCTTCTTCCTCTGGTTCCCTGCCGGTCTGGTGCTGTACTGGGTGGTCAACAACGTGCTGTCCATCGCCCAGCAGTGGTACATTACCCGCAAGATCGAGGCCGCGGCGAAGCCCGCCTGACGCCTCAACCGCCAATGCAGAACGCCCCTTGATTGGGGCGTTCTGCTATCTGCCGTCCAGAAAGGAGGCCGCATGAATCCAGTTCGCGACACCATTGCCGCCGTCGCTACCGCGCCGGGGCGCGGAGGAGTAGGCATCGTTCGGATATCAGGGCCACGGTCCAAGGCTATCGCCATTACCCTGACCGGCCGTGAGCCGACGCCGCGGCATGCACATTACGGTGCATTTCACGCAGACGACGGCGAGGTGATCGACGAAGGCCTGCTACTGTTCTTTCCGGGACCGCATTCGTTCACCGGTGAGGACGTACTCGAACTGCAGGGGCATGGCGGCCCGGTTGTCATGGATATGCTGCTGCAGCGCTGCGTCGAGCTCGGCGTTCGTCTGGCTCGGCCAGGCGAATTCAGTGAACGCGCATTCCTTAACGACAAGCTCGATCTGGCCCAGGCCGAGGCGATCGCCGACCTTATCGAAGCGAATTCGGCGCAGGCCGCGCGCAATGCGGTGCGTTCGCTACAGGGCGAATTCTCTCGCCGCGTGCATCAGTTGACCGAAAGATTGATTCAGCTGCGTATCTATGTCGAAGCGGCGATCGATTTTCCCGAAGAAGAGATCGACTTCCTCGCCGATGGGCATGTCCTGGCACAATTGGATGCCGTCAAATCCGAGTTATCCACAGTGCTGCGCGAAGCCGGGCAGGGCGCCTTGCTGCGCGACGGAATGACCGTGGTGATCGCAGGGCGCCCCAACGCCGGCAAGTCCAGTCTGCTCAACGCACTGGCGGGCCGTGAGGCCGCCATTGTCACCGATATTGCCGGCACCACCCGCGATGTCCTGCGCGAACACATCCTGATCGACGGCATGCCGCTGCATGTCGTCGATACCGCGGGCCTACGCGATACCGAAGATCAGGTCGAGCGGATCGGTGTGCAGCGTGCGCTCAGCGCCATCGGCGAAGCGGACAGGGTACTCCTGATGGTCGATGCCAGTGCGCCTGAGGCGCAGGACCCACTAGCCCTTTGGCCGGAGTTTCTCGAATCCAACCCTGCGCCGAACCGAGTGACGCTGATTCGGAACAAGGCTGACCTGAGCGGTGAGCCGATCTCGATTCGCTTCGACGACAACGGACAGGCAACCCTGAGCCTGTGCGCACGATCCGGCGAAGGTATCGAGTTGCTGCGCGAACACCTCAAGCAGTGCATAGGCTACGAGCAGACCGCTGAAAGCAGCTTCAGCGCCCGACGTCGCCATCTGGACGCACTGCGTCTGGCCGACCAGTACCTGGAGCATGGCCATGCCCAACTGACGCTGGCCGGCGCCGGTGAGCTGCTGGCAGAGGATCTGCGCCTGGCACAACAGGCACTCGGTGAGATCACAGGCGCGTTCAGCTCAGACGACCTGCTCGGGCGAATCTTCTCGAGCTTCTGCATCGGCAAATGACACTGCACGGGCGCTAACCACGCCCGCCCCCTTCCAACGCTACGCTGGAAATTCGTGGCAATGGCATTCGGCTGCCGAAATTCCCGCCATGAGCCCTGTGGAAAAGGCCGCCTAAGGGCAGTAGAAAAGTCATGGCGTAAGCTGGTAAAAAAACCCTCTGTGCATAAGATCAACTTTAACCCACAGGATGCTGACGGTATTCACACCGTCAGCGCCCAGCCGCAGCACAGGTTTATCCTTCGCCACAAGGAAGGCCTGCCGAGGGCTCCAAGTGGTTATCCACAGAAATGAGCTTCACCATTTATAAACACATAAATAAGCTTCTTATATATTTCTTCTCTATTTCTAATGTTTATCCACCGACTCGCCTCCGCCAGATGGTTGGTCATTTTTTGCTCAGAGCCCTTCTTTAGCACTGGCTAAATCCCTATACTTCGCGGCTTCCCAAATTCCCATCTGAACAGGCACGAGGTGCGTGGTGGACTTCCCTTCCCGTTTTGACGTGATCGTTATCGGCGGCGGCCATGCCGGCACCGAGGCTGCGCTTGCAGCGGCACGCATGGGCGTGAAGACCCTGCTGCTCAGCCACAATGTGGAAACCCTTGGCCAGATGAGCTGCAACCCGGCCATCGGTGGCATCGGCAAGAGTCATCTGGTCAAGGAAATCGATGCGTTGGGTGGGGCCATGGCGATGGCCACCGACAAGGGAGGCATCCAGTTTCGCGTGCTCAACAGCCGCAAGGGGCCAGCCGTTCGAGCCACCCGAGCGCAAGCTGACCGCGTGCTCTACAAAGCTGCTATTCGTGACACTCTAGAAAACCAGCCGAACCTGTGGATATTTCAACAGGCGGCGGACGACCTCATCGTCGAGCAGGATCAGGTCCGGGGTGTCGTGACCCAGATGGGTCTGCGTTTCCTCGCGGATTCCGTGGTGCTGACCACCGGGACCTTCCTCGGTGGACTTATCCACATTGGCCTGCAGAACTACTCAGGCGGGCGCGCAGGCGATCCGCCTTCGATCGCCCTGGCTCACCGGCTGCGCGAGTTGCCGCTGCGCGTCGGTCGGCTGAAGACCGGTACGCCGCCACGTATCGATGGTCGTTCGGTGGATTTTTCTCTTATGACCGAGCAACCGGGCGACACACCGCTGCCGGTGATGTCGTTCATGGGCAATCGTGAGCAGCACCCGCCGCAGGTCAGCTGCTGGATCACTCACACCAACGCGCGAACGCACGAAATCATTGCCGCCAACCTCGATCGTTCGCCGATGTATTCCGGCGTGATCGAAGGCGTGGGGCCGCGCTACTGCCCGTCGATCGAAGACAAGATCCATCGTTTTGCCGACAAGGACAGCCATCAGGTCTTCCTTGAGCCCGAAGGCCTGACCACTCATGAGCTGTATCCCAACGGCATCTCCACCTCGTTGCCGTTCGATGTGCAGCTGCAGATCGTGCAAAGCATCCGTGGCATGGAGAACGCCCACATCGTGCGGCCGGGCTATGCCATCGAGTACGACTACTTCGACCCGCGCGATCTCAAGTACAGCCTGGAGACCAAGGTGATCGGCGGGCTGTTCTTCGCCGGCCAGATCAATGGCACCACCGGTTACGAAGAAGCTGGTGCCCAGGGACTGCTCGCCGGAGCCAACGCTGCGCTGCGGGCGCAGGGCAAGGACAGCTGGTGTCCGCGCCGCGATGAGGCCTACCTAGGCGTGCTGGTCGATGACCTGATCACCCTCGGTACCCAGGAGCCCTATCGGATGTTCACCTCGCGTGCCGAATACCGGCTGATCCTGCGTGAGGACAATGCCGATCTTCGTCTGACCGAGAAGGGCCGCGAACTGGGTCTGGTGGACGATGCCCGCTGGGCTGCGTTCTGCGCCAAGCGCGAAGGTATCGAGCTCGAGGAGCAGCGCCTGAAGAGTTGCTGGGTTCGTCCCGGCACACCACAGGGCGATGCCATCGCCGAGCGTTTCGGCAGCCCGCTGGCTCGCGAGTACAACCTGCTCAATCTGCTGGCCCGTCCGGAAATCGATTACCAGAGCCTGATCGAACTGACCGGTGACGGTGCGCAGGATCCTCAGGTCGCCGAGCAGGTCGAGATCAAGACCAAGTACGCCGGCTACATCGAACGGCAGCAGGACGAGATCGAACGACTGCGTGCCAGCGAAAACATCGCCTTGCCGGAGAATCTCGACTACACGACGATTCCGGGCCTGTCGAAGGAGATTCAGCACAAGCTCGGTCAGGCAAGGCCTGAGACGCTCGGGCAGGCCTCGCGTATTCCGGGAGTCACTCCCGCTGCGGTGTCGCTGCTGATGATTCATCTGAAGAAGCGCAATGCCGGCCAGCAGCTGGAGCAGAGCGCCTGATGAGTCTGGTCAGCGAATCCCATGCCGCCGAACTCGTGCGCGGCGCCCAGGCGCTCGGTGTCGAGCTGAGTGAAGGGCAACAGCAGCAGTTGCTGGCCTACCTGGCACTGCTGATCAAGTGGAACAAGGCCTACAACCTCACCGCGGTGCGCGATCCCGACGAAATGGTTTCGCGACACCTGCTCGACAGCCTGAGCGTGGTGTCCTTCGTTGCCGAGTCCGGACAGACCTGGCTGGACGTCGGCAGCGGTGGTGGCATGCCTGGCGTGCCGCTGGCGATCATGTTTCCTGATCGCAGCTTCACGCTGCTGGACTCCAATGGGAAAAAAACGCGATTCCTGACGCAGGTGAAGCTGGAGCTGAAACTGGCCAACCTCGAAGTCGTGCACAGCCGCGTCGAGCAGTTCCAGCCGGCGGAAGCCTTCGGCGGCATCACCTCGCGCGCCTTCAGTTCCCTTGAGGACTTCGCCAGCTGGACGCGGCATCTGGGCAATACCCAGACGCGCTGGTTGGCGATGAAGGGCGTGCAGCCGGACGACGAACTGCAACGGCTGCCCGCCGACTTCCGCCTCGATGCCTGTCACGTACTCAAGGTTCCCGGTTGCCAAGGCCAGCGCCATCTGCTGATACTGCGCCGCACTTCATGACCCGGACAGACACTGACCATGGCTAAAGTTTTCGCCATTGCCAACCAGAAGGGCGGTGTCGCAAAGACCACCACCTGCATCAACCTTGCGGCTTCGCTGGTTGCCACGCGCCGTCGCGTGCTGCTGATCGATCTCGACCCCCAGGGCAACGCCACCACTGGTAGCGGTGTGGACAAGCTCGGACTGGAGTACTCGATCTACGACGTACTGATCGGCGAATGCAGCCTGGTGGATGCCATGCAGTTCTCCGAGCACGGCGGCTATCAGTTGCTGCCGGCCAATCGCGACCTGACCGCGGCGGAAGTGGCCCTGCTGAATCTGCCGGCCAAGGAAAAACGCCTGCGTGAAGCACTGGCACCGGTGCGGGAGAACTACGACTACATCCTCATCGATTGCCCGCCGTCGCTGTCGATGCTGACCATCAACGCGCTGGCTGCGTCGGACGGCGTCATCATTCCCATGCAGTGCGAGTATTACGCGCTCGAAGGGCTTACCGATCTGGTCAATTCGATCCAGCGTATCGGCCAGGCGCTCAACCCCAGCCTGAAGATCGAAGGCCTGCTGCGCACCATGTACGACCCGCGCAGCAGTCTGACCAACGATGTATCCGAACAGCTCAAGGCGCATTTCGGCGACAAACTCTACGACACCGTTATCCCGCGCAACGTCCGGCTCGCCGAGGCCCCCAGCCACGGCATGCCGGCGCTGGTCTACGACAAGCAATCCAAGGGCGCTCTGGCCTATCTGGCCCTGGCCGGTGAACTGTCGCGACGCCAGCGCCAGTCGGCGCGTGGCGCCCCCGCATAAGGACTACTCATGGCGACCAAGAAAAGAGGCCTAGGCCGTGGACTCGACGCCCTGCTCGGCGGCGCCAGCGTTTCGGCAATGCAGGAAGAGGCTGCGAAGGTCGATACCCGTGAACTCCAGCACCTGCCACTGGACCTGATCCAGCGCGGCAAGTACCAGCCGCGCCGCGACATGGATCCGCAGGCCCTGGAGGAGCTGGCCCAGTCGATCAAGAACCACGGCGTGATGCAGCCGATCGTGGTGCGTCCCGTCAGCGGTGGCCGTTTCGAGATCATCGCCGGTGAACGTCGCTGGCGCGCCAGCCAGCAGGCCGGGTTGGAGAAGGTGCCGGCGCTGGTTCGCGAAGTGCCGGACGAGGCGGCCATTGCCATGGCGCTGATCGAGAACATCCAGCGCGAAGACCTGAATCCGATCGAGGAAGCCGTCGCGCTGCAGCGCTTGCAACAGGAGTTCCAGCTGACCCAGCAGCAAGTTGCCGACGCGGTAGGCAAGTCGCGTGTCTCGATAAGCAATTTGCTGCGCCTGATTGCGCTGCCGGAAGAGATCAAGACGCTGCTGTCACACGGTGACCTGGAGATGGGCCACGCGCGAGCATTGCTAGGTCTGCCGGCGGAACAGCAGGTCGAAGGCGCGCGGCACGTTGTCGCACGTGGCCTGACCGTGCGCCAGACCGAAGCCCTGGTGCGTCAGTGGTTGAGCAGCAAGGAAACACCGAAAGCCGAAGTCAAGGTCGACCCGGACATCAGCCGTCTGGAGCAGCGCCTGGCGGAACGCTTGGGCTCTCCGGTGCAGATCAAGCACGGACAGAGGGGCAAAGGGCAGCTGGTGATCCGCTACAGTTCGCTGGATGAACTGCAGGGTGTATTGGCCCACATCCGCTGATACAAATTGTTTGTAGTGCCGGTCGGAAAATACTACCGGAGAGTTGAACCCTGGCTGGCCTGCTCCTATACTCGCCGCGCTTTTTTGACTGCGGACAATTATTTACGCGGCCTGCTACAGCGATGGAATTCAGGTGAACATACGCAACAGAACACCCTTCCATCGCCTTCCGGCATTTCGCGTATTGCTGATGCAGGCAATGGTCGTAGTAGTGACCGCTGTCTCATGTGACCTGGTTTTTGGTATGGTCGCCGGCTACTCCGCGCTGTGCGGTGGTTTGATTGCGCTGTCAGCGAACGTGTATTTCGCGTACAAGGCCTTTCGTTACTTTGGCGCACGTTCGACTCAGGCGATCATCCAGTCGTTCTGGTCTGGCGAGATGGGTAAACAGATTCTGGCAGCAGCGCTTTTTGCGTTGGTGTTCGTGGGAGTGAAACCGCTGGAACCGATCGCCTTGTTTGCCGGCTATCTGCTGGTTCTGGCTGTCGGAGCAAGCGCGCTCCTGCTGATGAAAAACAATCCGAAGCATTGAGCATTGAGGCGTTTATGGCGAGTACCCCCGCTGAATATATCCAGCACCACCTGCAAAACCTCACCTACGGCAAGCTGCCGGCAGGTTACGAGCGTGCTGATGGCTCCGTTCTCGATCAGGCCACCTGGACCATCGCTCAGACGGGTCTGGAAGCTCGTGACATGGGCTTCATGGCATTCCACCTGGATACCCTCGGCTGGTCGCTGCTGATGGGCGCCATCTTCATCCTGCTGTTCCGCAGCGCCGCCAAGTCCGCCACGACCGGTGTACCGGGCAAGCTGCAGAACTTCGTCGAGATGTGCGTCGAGTTCGTCGAAGGCGTGGTGAAGGACACCTTCCACGGCCGCAATGCTCTGATCGCTCCGCTGGCGCTGACCATCTTCGTCTGGGTGTTCCTGATGAACAGCCTGAAGTGGATTCCGGTCGACTACATCCCTGGGCTGGCCAGCCTGCTGGGCCTTCCGGCGTTCAAGATCGTGCCAACCGCCGACCCGAACGGTACCTTCGGTCTTTCGCTCGGCGTGTTCATCCTGATTCTCTTCTACAGCGTCAAGGTCAAGGGTTTCGGTGGCTTCAGCAAGGAGCTGGCGTTCACTCCGTTTAACCACTGGTCGCTGGTGCCGTTCAACCTGTTCCTCGAGATTCTCGGCCTGCTGACCAAGCCGCTCAGCCTCGCGCTGCGTCTGTTCGGCAACATGTATGCCGGTGAGGTGGTGTTCATCCTCATCGCTCTGCTGCCGTTCTACGTGCAGTGGACCCTGAATGTGCCTTGGGCGATCTTCCATATCCTGGTGATCCCGCTTCAGGCCTTCATCTTCATGGTACTGACGGTGGTGTACCTGAGCTCTGCCCATGAAGAACATCACTGAAAACCGCTAACGCTT
This sequence comes from Stutzerimonas kunmingensis, assembly GCF_002929225.1. Taxonomy (GTDB): domain Bacteria; phylum Pseudomonadota; class Gammaproteobacteria; order Pseudomonadales; family Pseudomonadaceae; genus Stutzerimonas. The sequence goes on from NZ_PISM01000020.1 coordinate 26,648, forward strand.
TAACCGAAAAACCTTAACCCCCCTTAGCTTCAGGAGCTTTACATGGAACTCGTCTACATCGCCGCCTCTATCATGATCGGTCTGGGTGCCCTGGGCACCGGTATTGGCTTCGCCCTGCTGGGTGGCAAGCTGCTGGAATCCACTGCTCGTCAGCCTGAGCTGGCTCCCCAGCTGCAAACCAAAACCTTCCTGATGGCCGGCCTGCTCGACGCCGTGCCGATGATCGGCGTTGGTATCGCGATGTACCTCATCTTCGTTGTCGCCGGTTAATCACTTTCCGGTTTGAGATGGGGTTCGCCGGTCGAGCCCCGTCGCCGTGGAATGACTCCCGCGTTGAACGAGATAGCACGAGGTAAATCGCTGTGAACATTAACTTGACGCTGTTCGGTCAAACGCTCGCCTTCGCTATCTTCGTCTGGTTCTGCATGAAGCTCGTCTGGCCGCCAATCACGGCAGCCATGGCAGCGCGCCAGAAGAAGATCGCTGAAGGACTGGATGCGGCAGGCCGTGCGCAGCAAGACCTGAAACTGGCTCAGGACAAGGTGTCCAACACCCTCCGCGAGACCAAGGAGCAGGCAGCCCAGATCATCGAGCAGGCGAACAAGCACGCCAATGCGATCATCGAGGAAGCCAAGCAGCAGGCACGTGTCGAAGGCGAGCGACTGGTCGCCGGCGCCCGCGCCGAGATCGAACAGGAAGTGAACCGTGCCAGGGACCAACTGCGCAATCAGGTAGCGGCTCTTGCCGTCGCCGGTGCGGAGAAGATCCTGGAGTCCCAGGTGGACGCCAAGGTGCACAACGAGCTGGTCGAAAAACTGGCCTCCCAACTCTAAGCGAGGCAAGCGATGATCAATACCCAGACGCTTGCTCGGCCTTACGCGAAAGCCGCTTTCGAGTTTGCCAGCGCCGCAGGGACGACCGAGTCCTGGTCGAAAATGCTGAACCTGGCCGCCATCGCTGTTGAAGTCCCAGAAGTCGCAGCGTTGCTGAACGACCCCCGCCTGACCAGCGAAAGCAAGGTCCAGGGGCTGGTGCGTCTACTCGGTGACGACGCCGACGAAGCTTTCCGCAACTACGTCCAGACCCTTGGCGAGAACGATCGCCTGTCGGTACTGCCGACCGTGTGGGAGCTGTACGAGGACATCAAGGCGCAAGCCGAGAAAACGCTCGAGGCAGAAGTTGAAACCGCCTTCGAGCTCAGCAACGAGCAACTCCAAACTTTGGCTGCCGCCCTGTCGAAGCGGCTAGATCGCACCGTCAACCTCCAGCAGGCTGTGAATCCTGCGCTGATCGGCGGCGTGTTGATTCGCGCCGGTGATGTGGTTGTCGACGGTTCGGTCCGCGGCAAACTGAGCCAGTTGGCCGAATCGTTGAAATCCTGATTTGAGGGTCATGGCATGCAGCAACTGAATCCTTCCGAGATTAGTGAAATCATCAAGCAGCGCATCGAGAAATCGAATGTCGCTGCTCAAGCCCGTAATGAGGGCACCGTCGTCAGCGTTTCTGACGGTATCGTACGTATCTACGGTCTGGCCGACGTCATGTACGGCGAGATGATCGAGTTCCCTGGCGGCATCTTTGGTATGGCACTGAACCTGGAGCAGGACTCCGTAGGTGCCGTGGTTCTGGGTAACTACCTGGGCCTGACCGAAGGCATGAGCGCCAAGTGCACCGGCCGCATCCTTGAAGTTCCGGTTGGTCCGGAACTGCTGGGTCGCGTAGTCGACGCACTGGGTAACCCGATTGATGGCAAAGGCCCGATCAACGCTCAGGCAACTGACGCGGTCGAGAAGGTTGCGCCGGGCGTGATCTGGCGTAAGTCCGTCGACCAGCCGGTGCAGACCGGTTACAAGTCGGTCGACGCCATGATCCCGGTAGGCCGTGGCCAGCGTGAGCTGATCATCGGCGACCGTCAGATCGGCAAGACCGCCCTGGCCATCGACGCCATCATCAACCAGAAGAACAGCGGCATCCGCTGCGTTTACGTTGCCATTGGTCAGAAGCAGTCGACCATCGCCAACGTGGTTCGCAAGCTGGAAGAGCACGGCGCACTGCACAACACCATCGTTGTCGCTGCGTCCGCCTCCGAATCCGCTGCCCTGCAGTACCTGGCGCCTTACGCTGGTTGCACCATGGGCGAGTACTTCCGCGACCGCGGTGAAGACGCGCTGATCGTGTATGACGATCTGTCCAAGCAGGCTGTGGCGTACCGCCAGATCTCCCTGCTGCTGCGTCGTCCGCCGGGACGTGAAGCCTACCCGGGCGACGTGTTCTATCTCCACAGCCGTCTGCTGGAGCGTGCGTCGCGCGTTTCCGAAGAGTATGTCGAGAAGTTCACCAACGGTGCCGTAACTGGCAAGACCGGCTCGCTGACCGCTCTGCCGATCATCGAAACCCAGGCGGGCGACGTTTCCGCGTTCGTTCCGACCAACGTGATTTCCATCACCGACGGTCAGATCTTCCTGGAATCGGCCATGTTCAACGCAGGTATCCGTCCGGCCGTCAACGCCGGTATCTCGGTATCCCGTGTTGGTGGTGCTGCTCAGACCAAGATCGTCAAGAAGCTGTCCGGTGGTATCCGTACCGCTCTGGCTCAGTACCGTGAACTGGCTGCGTTCGCGCAGTTCGCTTCCGACCTCGACGAAGCGACCCGCAAGCAGCTGGAGCATGGTCAGCGCGTTACCGAGCTGATGAAGCAGAAGCAGTACGCGCCGATGTCCATCGCCGACATGTCCCTGTCCCTGTACGCCGCCGAGCGCGGTTTCCTGACGGACGTGGAAGTGGCCAAGGTTGGCGCCTTCGAGCAGGCCCTGATCGCCTTCTTCAACCGCGAGTTCGCCGATCTGATGGCGAAGATCAACGTGAAGGGTGACTTCAATGACGAAATCGACGCAGGCCTGAAGGCCGGTATCGAGAAGTTCAAGGCCACTCAAAGCTGGTAAGCCGCAGCGGGAGCCGTGAGGCTCCCGCCTGCTAACCCGATAGGTGTCAAATGGCAGGCGCAAAAGAGATTCGCAGCAAGATTGCGAGCATCAAAAGCACGCAGAAGATCACCAGCGCCATGGAAAAGGTGGCGGTCAGCAAGATGCGCAAGGCACAGATGCGCATGGCTGCCAGCCGCCCTTATGCGGAGCGGATCCGGCAGGTAATCGGCCATCTGGCCTTTGCCAACCCGGAATACCGTCATCCGTTCATGGTAGAGCGTCCGGTCAAGCGTGTCGGCTACATCGTCGTGTCGACCGATCGTGGTCTTTGCGGTGGCCTGAACATCAACCTGTTCAAGGTCCTGATCAAGAACATGAAGGAGTGGCACGATCAGAAGGTCGAAGTCGACCTCTGCGTGATCGGCAACAAAGGCGCGAGCTTCTTCCGCAGCTTCGGCGGCAACGTCGTCGCAGCGATTGGCAACCTCGGCGAAGAGCCATCGATCAATGATCTGATCGGCAGCGTCAAGGTCATGCTGGACGGCTTCCACAATGGCCGTATCGATCGCTTGTACCTGGTATCCAACAAGTTCATCAACACCATGACCCAGAAGCCCACGGTCGACCAACTGCTGCCGCTGGCCGCAGACGAGAACGCCGAGCCGGTCAAGAAAGGTCAGTGGGACTACCTCTACGAGCCGGACGCCCAGCAGCTGCTGGATGCTCTGCTGGTACGGTTCATCGAGTCCCAGGCCTATCAGGCGGTGGTTGAGAACGGCGCAGCCGAACAGGCCGCGCGGATGATTGCCATGAAGAACGCAACCGACAACGCCGGTGAGCTGATCGGCGACCTGCAACTGGTCTACAACAAGGCCCGTCAGGCTGCGATCACTCAGGAAATTTCGGAAATCGTCGGCGGCGCTGCCGCGGTTTAAGAACGGTTCAAATATTCAGAGGAACCAAACATGAGTAGCGGACGTATCGTTCAAATCATCGGCGCCGTTATCGACGTGGAATTTCCGCGCGATGTGGTACCGAACGTCTATGACGCGCTGAAAGTTCAAGGCGCCGAGACCACCCTGGAAGTCCAGCAGCAGCTGGGCGACGGCATTGTCCGTACCATCGCCATGGGTTCGACCGAAGGCCTCAAGCGTGGCCTGGACGTCGTCAACACCGGCACCGGTATCTCCGTACCGGTCGGCAAGCAGACCCTGGGCCGCATCATGGACGTCCTGGGTAACCCCATCGACGAAGCCGGCCCGATCGGTGAAGAAGAGCGCTGGACCATCCACCGCGCTGCTCCGTCCTACGCAGAGCAGGCTGGCGGCAACGAGCTGCTGGAAACCGGCATCAAGGTTATCGACCTGGTCTGCCCGTTCGCCAAGGGCGGTAAGGTCGGTCTGTTCGGTGGTGCCGGTGTAGGCAAGACCGTAAACATGATGGAGCTGATCCGTAACATCGCGATGGAGCACAGCGGTTACTCCGTGTTCGCCGGTGTGGGTGAGCGTACTCGTGAAGGTAACGACTTCTATCACGAGATGAAGGACTCCAACGTTCTGGACAAGGTTGCCCTGGTTTACGGCCAGATGAACGAGCCGCCGGGAAACCGTCTGCGCGTTGCACTGACCGGCCTGACCATGGCCGAGAAGTTCCGTGACGAAGGTCGTGACGTTCTGCTTTTCGTCGACAACATCTACCGCTACACCCTGGCCGGTACCGAAGTATCCGCGCTGCTGGGTCGTATGCCTTCCGCGGTAGGTTATCAGCCGACTCTGGCCGAAGAGATGGGCGTTCTGCAGGAGCGTATCACCTCCACCAAGAACGGCTCGATCACCTCGGTACAGGCCGTATACGTACCTGCAGACGACCTGACCGACCCGAGCCCGGCGACCACCTTCGCCCACCTCGACGCCACCGTCGTACTGTCGCGTGACATCGCCTCCCTGGGTATCTACCCGGCGGTCGATCCGCTCGACTCGACTTCGCGTCAGCTGGATCCGCTGGTGATTGGCCAGGAGCACTACGACACCGCTCGCGGCGTTCAGTACGTGCTGCAGCGCTACAAAGAGCTGAAGGACATCATTGCGATCCTCGGTATGGACGAACTGTCCGAGACCGACAAGCAGCTGGTATCCCGCGCTCGTAAGATCCAGCGCTTCCTGTCTCAGCCGTTCTTCGTGGCCGAAGTCTTCACTGGCTCGCCAGGCAAGTACGTTCCGCTGAAGGAAACCATCCGTGGTTTCTCCGGCATCCTCAATGGCGACTACGACCATCTGCCGGAACAGGCGTTCTACATGGTCGGCAGCATCGACGAAGCCATCGAGAAAGCCAAGAAACTGTAACTGGCGCGCCCGTTCGCGGGCGCCAACCAGCCTGACCGGCAGCTGCTGGTCAGGCTGATTACCGAGGCATGAACATGGCTATGACAGTGCATTGCGACATCGTCAGTGCGGAAGAAGAGCTGTTCTCGGGGCTGGTGGAAATGGTCGTCGCCCACGGCAACCTGGGTGACATCGGCGTTCTGCCGGGTCACGCGCCGCTGCTGACTGATCTCAAGCCGGGTCCGGTTCGAGTGATCAAGCAGGGTGGTGACGAGGAGATCTTCTACATCTCCGGCGGCTTCATCGAAGTGCAGCCGAACATGGTGAAGGTTCTCGCCGATACCGCTACGCGCGCCAAGGACATCGACGAAGCTGCCGCTCAGGCTGCCGTCAAAGCTGCCGAGAAGGCCCTGCACGAGAAGGGCGCGGAGTTCGATTACGGCTCCGCCGCCGCTCGCCTGGCCGAGGCCGCAGCCCAGCTGCGAACCATCGAGGCAATGCGCAAGAAGTACGGCCGACACTGATCGGCAAGCGACTTCATCGCGCACGAGTAAAAGGGTAGCCTTGGCTACCCTTTTTCTTTTTCTGCCATTTGTCGGCGCTGATACCAGCTGCACTCTTATGTACGGGTGAGCTGACGGGCCGATACCGCTCAGGAATCGCTTCATGTCTCTCGATATCGTCATTCTCGCCGCTGGCCAGGGCACGCGCATGCGTTCGGCGCTGCCCAAGGTTCTGCATCCGGTCGCCGGAAAATCCATGCTCGGGCACGTGATCGACACCGCGCGTGCATTGCAGCCGAAAAGCATCCAGGTGGTTATTGGCCACGGTGCCGAGCAGGTGCGCCAGCGACTGGCCGGCGATGATCTCGCCTTCGTCGTTCAGGCCGAGCAGCTGGGAACCGGCCATGCTGTAGCCCAGGCGTTGCCGAATCTGTCGGCCGAGCGCGTGCTGATCCTTTACGGTGACGTACCACTGATCGAAGCCGACACCCTGCAGCGGCTGTTGCAGAAGGTCGGGCCGGAGCAACTCGCGCTGCTGACGGTGAAGCTTGACGACCCAACCGGCTATGGACGCATCGTCCGCGACGCACGCGGCGAAGTGCGGGCTATCGTCGAGCACAAGGATGCCAGCGACGAGCAGAAGGCGATCCGCGAGGGCAATACCGGGATTCTCGCCGTACCGGGCAGCCGTATCGGCGAATGGCTGGGTCGCCTGTCCAACAGCAATGCCCAGGGCGAGTACTACCTGACTGACGTCATCGCCATGGCTGTGGCCGACGGTCTGCGCGTGGCCACCGAGCAGCCGCTGGACGCCATGGAAGTGCAAGGCGCCAACGACCGTATCCAGCTGGCCGAGCTGGAACGCCATTACCAGCAGCGTGCCGCTCGTCGTTTGATGGCCCTGGGCGTGACGCTGCGCGACCCGGCACGTTTCGATCTGCGTGGTGAGGTGGAGGTCGGGCGAGACGTGCTGATCGACGTGAATGTGGTGCTCGAAGGCACGGTGGTCATCGAAGACGACGTGCAGATCGGACCGAACTGCGTGATCAAGGACAGCACCCTGCGCCGAGGCGCGGTGGTCAAGGCCAACTCTCACCTCGAGGGAGCGGTGGTCGGCGAAGGCGCCGATTGTGGTCCGTTCGCTCGCCTGCGTCCAGGCAGCGTGCTTGGCGCCAAGGCGCATGTCGGCAACTTCGTCGAGCTGAAGAACGCGACCCTCGGCGATGGCGCCAAGGCCGGGCATCTCAGCTACCTCGGTGACGCCGAGATCGGCGCGCGGACCAACATCGGTGCCGGTACCATCACTTGCAACTACGATGGCGCCAACAAATTCAGGACGGTGATGGGCGAGGACGTTTTCATCGGCTCCAACAGTTCGCTGGTTGCACCGCTGAATCTCGGTGATGGCGCAACGACCGGCGCCGGTTCGACGATCACCGAGGACGTGCCGGCCCATACCCTGGGCCTCGGCCGCGGTCGCCAGCGCAATATCGAAGGCTGGCAGCGACCGAAGAAGCAGTCGTAGATCCGCGTTTGGCGCGGGATGCCGGCCTGCTCCCCGCTGGCGGTGGGCGACGCCGGATCGCCAGCAGCTTGCAGCTCATAAGCACTTATGTTTTGATTCGCGCCGTTATCTTTCGAATCGAAACATATCTATGTCGAAGCGCAACACCCCACAACGTCGTCATGCGATCCTCGCCTTGCTCAACGAGCTCGGCGAGGTCAGTGTGGATGAGCTGTCGCGGCGCTTCGAAACCTCGGAAGTCACCATCCGCAAGGACCTCGCTGCGCTGGAGAAAAATGGCCTGTTACTGCGCCGCTACGGCGGTGCGGTTCCGCTGCCTCAGGAGCTGATCGGCGACAGCGTGCAGCCCGTTTCGCCCTGGAAGCAGGCGATCGCCCGTGCTGCGGTTGGCTGCATCCGCGAGCACGCGCGGATCATCATCGACAGCGGCACCACCACGGCGGCGATGATTCCTCAGCTCGGCCACAAGTACGGGCTGGTGGTGATGACCAATTCGCTGAATGTGGTCAATGCCCTGCGCGAGCTGGAACACGAGCCGGTGCTGCTGATGACTGGCGGCACCTGGGACCCGCATTCGGAGTCGTTCCAGGGCCAGGTGGCCGAGCAGGTCCTGCGTTCCTACGACTTCGACCAGCTGTTCATCGGCGCCGACGGTATCGATCTGGAGCGCGGCACCACCACCTTCAACGAGCTGCTGGGGTTGTCCCGCGTGATGGCCGACGTCGCCCGTGAAGTCATCGTGCTCGCCGAGGCCGACAAGATCGGTCGGCGCATCCCCAATCTTGAGCTGCCCTGGAGCAGCGTGCACACCCTGATCACCGATGAGCGCCTCAGCGACGAGGCGCGCAGCAGCATCCTGGCCCGCGGCGTCAAACTGATCTGCGTGGCCGTCGAAACCAATCTGGAGACCTGAGCATGTGTGGCATCGTTGGCGCCGTCGCCGAACGCAACATCACCGCGATCCTTCTCGAGGGCCTCAAGCGCCTGGAATACCGTGGCTATGACAGTGCCGGCGTTGCCGTGCTGGACGAGAACGGCACACTCGAGCGTCTGCGCCGTAATGGCAAGGTCGCCGAACTGGAGCAGGCTCAGCAACACACGCAGCTGGCCGGCCGCCTGGGCATTGCGCATACCCGCTGGGCAACCCATGGCGCGCCCTGCGAGCGCAATGCCCATCCGCATTTCTCCGGTGATGATCTGGCCGTGGTGCACAACGGCATCATCGAGAACCACGAGGCGCTGCGGGCTCAGCTCAAGGAGATGGGTTACGTATTCGTCTCGGATACCGACACCGAAGTCATCGTGCACCTGCTGCACCACAAGCTCGATTCGCTCGGCGACCTCACCGCTGCGCTGAAGGCGGCGGTCAAGGAACTGCATGGCGCCTACGGACTGGCGGTGATCAGTGCGCGGCAACCGGATCGCCTGCTCGCCGCGCGCAGCGGCAGCCCGCTGGTGATCGGTCTGGGCCTGGGCGAAAACTTCCTCGCCTCGGACCAGCTGGCGCTGCGTCAGGTCACCGACCGTTTCATGTATCTGGAAGAGGGCGACATCGCCGAAATCCGCCGCGATGCGGTGCAGATCTGGGATGTCGACGGCCAGCCGGTGCAGCGCGAGGCCGTGCAGTACCACGAAGGTGCCGAGGCGGCGGACAAGGGCGAGTACCGCCACTTCATGCTCAAGGAGATTCACGAGCAGCCGAAGGTGGTGCAGCGCACTCTGGAAGGCCGGCTAGGCGATCATCAGGTCCTGGTGCAGGCGTTCGGACCGCAAGCCGCCGAGCTGTTCGCCAAAGTGCGCAATGTGCAGATCGTCGCCTGTGGCACCAGCTATCACGCCGGCATGGTCGCGCGTTACTGGCTGGAGGAACTGGCCGGCATACCCTGTCAGGTCGAGGTTGCCAGCGAATTCCGCTACCGCAAGGTGGTGGTGCAGCCGGACACCCTGTTCGTCACCATCTCCCAGTCCGGCGAGACGGCCGATTCGCTGGCAGCGCTGCGTAACGCCAAGGCGCGCTCCGAGCAGGAAGGTCGCTATCTGGCGAGCCTGGCGATCTGCAACGTCGGCATCAGTTCGCTGGTGCGCGAATCGGACCTGACCCTGCTCACCCAGGCCGGCCCGGAAATCGGCGTGGCTTCGACCAAGGCCTTCACCACCCAGCTGGTTGGTCTGCTGTTGCTGACGCTGTCGCTGGGCCAGGTCCGGGGCACGCTTTCCCCTGCGCTGGAGGCCGAACTGGTCGACGAGCTGCGCCGGCTGCCGACCCGCCTGGGCGAGGCGCTGGCGATGGACGCTACGGTGGAGAAGATTTCCGAGCACTTCGCCGAGAAGCATCACACCCTGTTCCTCGGCCGCGGCGCTCAGTATCCGGTGGCGATGGAGGGGGCGCTCAAGCTCAAGGAAATCTCCTACATCCATGCCGAGGCCTACCCGGCCGGTGAGCTCAAGCACGGCCCGCTGGCCCTGGTGGACGCCGACATGCCGGTGGTCACGGTGGCGCCGAACAACGAGTTGCTCGAGAAGCTCAAGTCCAACCTGCAGGAAGTGCGCGCCCGTGGTGGCGAGCTGATCGTCTTTGCCGATCGTGAAGCCGGGTTCGACAACGGTGAAGGGATCTTCGTGGTGAACATGCCGCATATCCACGATGCTCTGGCGCCGATCCTCTATACCCTGCCGCTGCAACTGCTGTCGTATTACGTTGCCGTGTTGCGCGGTACCGATGTCGACCAGCCACGCAACCTCGCCAAGTCCGTCACGGTGGAATGACCGGCAAACGCGCCAGAGAGCGTGTTGGTTTTTGCCAAAAAATATTGTCAAAAGACAAAATATTTTGACAGCAGACAAAATTATATGACAAAAGGTAAGCCTCTGATTTACAACACTTTATCAGAGGCTGCTCGCCCGCCTATCTGGAATCACGTATACGCTGACCAAACGGAGCTAATCTGTCTTCGCGTTTTAAAACTTATCCACAGCCAGTGAAGTGTCCTAGGACTTTTGAGCGAATTTTCAAACTTTGGATGATGGGTGTGGCTGAAGGCACCGGGAGGCTTGTTTGCGAGGTCGTAGCTTTAGAACCCAGTCCGACATTGATCGGCATATCGAAAAAGGTTTTGGGCAAGGGAGTCTAGAGCACTACGTACCATGGCTACGGGTGCAGGATGTTCCATCTCACGGGCGGTCTCGCAAGATACATGGAACCAAGGTCAATCGTCTTCATCACCTTCTTTCTGATTTGGAATATGGCTACCTACTTCTGCTTGAGTTTTCTGACCGGGTAATAGATATCAGAGAGCAATATCCCCTTTTGCCTCAATCGTCAGCGCAATCGATTGCTAACGCGTTGAATATCTCTTACCCGGTTTATCCGGGAACAAAAGTTCCTTTGGTGATGACCACCGATTTCTTAATCACGCTGCGTCAGCCTGACGGAAGCAGCAGGTTAGTTGCGCGTACAATCAAATACTCTGATTCATTTGACTCGGGCCGAGGACTTAAGCGCACTTTAGAAAAGTTGAAGATAGAACGAGAATTTTGGAAAAGTCGCGACATTGACTGGACCGTCGTTACGGAAAAAAACATACCTGCAATCCTGAGCAGTAACTTAGATTGGTTTCGAAAAGGGGCTGCGCTAAAAAGGGAGCTACAGCAACGTACATTGATCGTTAGTTTCCTCGATGAGGTTAATAGCATGCGAGAGTTTCAATGGCCTCTTGAGCGTATGCTCAGGAGTATTGCTAATTCGCTATTTATCCCTTATAGCGACGCCAAAAACATATTTATGCACCTAGTCTGGAATAAGTATATAACTCTTAATCTAGTAGCCGAGCGGCTAACGATGAAGAGTGTTTTGATAATCGCAAATGTCTTGTACCCCGCCGAAGATTATAGATATGAGAGCAGGGCTAGCTGATGTCATATCTAAATATCAACGACGTAATTGAACCAGTTACCGAAACCACAGAGTTGCAACGATTGGCCAGGGTGCTTTGGCTGGATGCTATAAGCGATCAGGTCGTACTTTTTGACATGACAGAGACACCCAAAAGACCTTGGGTGATGCGTTTGTCAGAGCTAAGAAGTATTTTGGATAATGGTGATATAAAGACGGCAACTATCGTACCTAGCCCCTTTATGTTGCGGATTGAAGAAGATCTTTCTGAAAAAGAGAAATATTTTCGTGATAAAAACTGGCGGCGTATCCAGAATTTGATTGAGACGGAAATTCCGGGAGAGATATTTCAGCCTGGAGCTATGGGGCGCTTAATAGCTGACCAAGCGCTAAAGTTAGAAATACACAAAAAAACTATATATCGACTACTGTACCGATACTGGATGAACGGCCAGGTACGTAACGCGTTACTACCTGATCGTTTTAACTCTGGAGGTCCAGGTAAGAACAAACAGTATAGGGATGGAAAAAAACCCGGCCGCAAAGTTTATTTTCAAGGGGTGGAAGCTGATACTCAGTCAAAGGTACTGACGGAGGCCGACAAGAACTGCATAAAGGTAGGCTTTTCTTTATTTGCAACCGGAAAAGTAGGCACTATCACTGATGCTTACATAAAAATGCTCAGGCGTTTTTATACATCAAAAACGCAGCCAGGATATTGTATAGAGCCACCACTGCTCCCCGCAAATGAACTACCAACGGCTAGGCAGTTCGCATATTGGGGGCACAAAGCGTATGACGATATTACTGTTCTTAGAGGAAGAAGCGGTGAGCGAAATTGGCAAAAGGATCATCGCCCGTTAATTGGTACTGTTCGAGATGGCCTTCGTGGTCCTTGCCATTTGTTTGAAATAGACGCTACTGTGGCAGATATATATCTGGTCAGTCGATACAGTCGAGACTGGATTATTGGCCGTCCTGTCATTTATGTGATAATTGATACTTTCTCAGGGATGATCACTGGTGTTTATGTAGGCCTTGAAGGGCCGAGTTGGAACGGTGCCCGTCAGGCACTGTTTAATGCGTTTACTCAGAAGAAGGAATTTTGCGCGGATAATGGTGTTGATATTACTCCGGACGAATGGCCTTGCCACCACTTACCTCATGAAATCTTTGCTGACAGAGGCGAGATGTTGGGGCAGGCTGCAGAAGGCCTGGCCTCAGGGCTCAGGATAAACCTTGGTATAGCTCCTCCTTATCGACCGGACTGGAAGGCTATCGTAGAGAGCAGTTTCAAAGTTCTGAACGTTACTACCCAAATACATTGGATCCCCGGTGCAGTGCGTAAGAGGAATAAAGAACGGGGAGAGCGTGATTATAGGCTGGATGCTACGCTCAATTTGGCAGAGTTCACGAAGATTATTATTCAGGGAATACTCCATTATAATAAGCACAATCGGCAGCCCGACCGCCTTACCAAAGAAATGATAGCCGATCAGGTGGAACCTACCCCAATAGGTATATGGAGTTGGGCGCTCCGGAATGATCGAATCGATGAAAATACCCAGGCTGACGAACTTATCTACCTACATCTTTTACCCCGAGATAGGGGTTCTATACAAAAGGGAGGGATTAAGTTCAAGGGTATGTTTTACATTTGTGACTTGGCCGTTGAGCAGAACTGGTTTGCTAGAGCAAGACATAGAGGGGTTAGCAGCATTCTTTGTTGGTATGACCCTAACAGCACTGAGCATATTTGGATCCAAAATAATCAAGGTAAATTTCTACGCTGTGATCTAAGGAAATCTGAAATTCGCTATCACGGGTACCGGTTTGATGAAGTTATAGACATGCTCGCCATCATCAAACAAGAATCCCCAGACAGCAAGTACACCAAGCTAGTCGGTAAAGTCTCGCTAGATGGAGAAATATCTGGTGTCGTTAAAGCTGCGAAAAAAGATAAATCCTTAACAACTCAAGTTTCGTCCAAGTCTGAAAAGATGGGTAACATTCGTAGTAATAGAGCTAACGAACGCTTGCAAGAACGTAAGGATTCGTTCGTACCGGATGACTTGCGATCTTCTGTCCCGCCGCAATCCGACGCGATTTCTAGCGTTGGTGTTGCGGAAAATTACGCGGGTGCCCGCAGCGCCGAGGTCATTGACCTGCTGAGTCGGCTTCGTCCAGGAGCTAAAAAATGACCGTACTTACGCATGCGGTCGCGCGGTATGAGGAATCGCCTGTTTTGGAGTTCCAAGGGAACCCGTTGATAGAGGCGTTACCGCCAATCCTCTGTGAGAGCGATGCGGCCTCGTTGATCATGAATTTTCCGCCTGTGAACGAGCATGAGCGCGAACTCGATAGCGCGGTCCGCCTTCACTGCATCGATCGCTTACGTACGGTCGTTCAGCCTTTGCCGGTACATCTTGAACTGGAATCAACTCTTTCTTCTTTGATTCGTAGTGGATATGTAGGGCGTAATCCGCTTTCGCCGACGACCGTAAGACACCTTCACTCGCTTTCAACGAGCAGAAGGACATCTGATGGGTTTCGGTCCACTGCAACGACCTTCAGCTTGGTTGGGTTGAGTGGGATCGGAAAATCGACGGCACTTGAATCAATCCTTCGTCTTTATCCGCAGACAGTTCTCCATGAACGCTACGGAAAGCGTCAGTTTGTACAAACTCAAATCACTTGGTTAAAGCTGGATTGCCCGTTCGATGGATCGCTAAGCGGTTTGTGCCGGGCGTTCTTCCGAGCAGTGGATCAGGCTATTGGACAAGACCGATATGCAAACAGCTACCGCTCTCGGAGTGGCTTACCCGACACGATTCAACGTATGGAACAGGTCGCGAGTACCTATTTTATAGGCGCATTGCTAATCGACGAAATTCAGCATCTTCGATCGGCTCGAGCCGGTGGAAAAGACAACATGCTCAATTTCTTTGTCAACCTGATCAATTCGATTGGCATCCCCGTTGTGTTCATTGGGACTAACTCAATGATCAGCCTGTTTTCGGACGTGCTTCGAAATGCTCGACGTGGATGTGGTCTTGGCGTTATAGAGTTTGAAAGGTTCGAGAAGGACGATCCTTTCTGGAAGATGTTGGTTGAGTCCTTGTGGGCCTATCAATGGTGCCGTGAAGTTAGTCCGCTGACGGATGAGTTACTCGACGTACTCTATGATTTGACTCAGGGTGTCACCGATTTCCTGGTTAAGCTAGTTATCCTAGGCCAGCGTTTTGCTATTCAGCACGGCGAGGAGCGCCTCGTTCCAAGCACATTCAGACGCGTGGCCGATACCAAGATGAAAATCCTGAAACCGGCATTGTCGGCCTTACGTAGTCGGGACCCTAGTGGCCTGAGCGGTTAGTTCAATAATCTATTTTTCATCGCGCCAAGTTTAGCTTTGTGGACTGAGCTGATGATCGATTCAGCCGTTTTGTTCCATTTGAATGGCTTGGCGGAGAGCTCGTTGGCATCATCTGCCGCACCACCCACTCCCGATGCTCTATCGAATAACGCGCCACACGGCTCTCACTTCCGCCCACCGACCAAGACTCATCGAATCAACTCACACGACAACTATCCTGACGCGGCGGGTAATCGAACGAGAAATACTCGAAGTGCCCTCCGTGCGCGAACAGCTGGCTGATTACCGGCTGGTGCGCTTCGATATGACGCGTAGCGATGCCGAGCAACGCGCGCTGCTTGATCGCTATAAGCTGTTTAGCCCGCCGGTCTGCAATTGTTTGCCCCCAGTGGTGATGAGTGGCAGGACCTTCGCACGATTGGTTAAACCGACGCCGAGAGTTTTCTGGAACGACTGCGTCTAGCCGACGACCGAATGTAAAGCATGCAACCTGGTCGCTTCCGGAAGTGGGCAATGACTTGATCGTTTTAACGATGTTCCACTATCAAAATCGGTGACGACTGAAGTCAGCCATTTGTTGAACAGTCACACCGGAACTTAACAGTCAGAAAAAACGGTACCTGACAGAACTGTAATGTTTCGCTAAGGCCTGTGACAGGATGCCGCAGTTAAGTTGGCGTCGTGCCTGAAGAACAAAGCACTCCGTTCAAACGGAAACCGAATTGACGGATATTTCGAGGGGATCGAACAATGCTCCTGTTTTCATGCGTTGCCGAGTACTCCGGCTTGGCAGGGGCGGGCAGTCAACGAATCTGAGACCGGGTTGCTCACCACTGGCTCATCTGATTAATGGACATAACGGGATGCAAAGCAAAACCACAAGGCGCACTTTCATCAAGGGTCTAGCCGCCACCGGTATTCTCGGCGGCTTAGGCATGTGGCGTATGCCGGTCTGGGCCGTGACCAGTCCCGGTCAGGCCAACGTGCTGGCCGGTACCGATTTTGATCTTTTCATCGGTGAAACCCCGGTAAATATTACTGGCGCGGCTCGTACCGCGATGACCATCAATGGCTCACTTCCAGGGCCGACCCTGCGTTGGCGGGAAGGCGATACCGTGACTCTGCGCGTTCGTAATCGTCTGCAGGACGATACCTCGATTCACTGGCACGGCATCATCCTGCCGGCGAACATGGATGGCGTACCTGGCCTGAGTTTCCACGGCATCGCCCCCGATGGCATGTATGAGTACAAATTCAAGGTTAACCAGAACGGCACCTATTGGTACCACAGTCACTCGGGACTACAGGAGCAGGCTGGCGTCTATGGTGCTCTGGTGATCGATGCCAAAGAGCCGGAGCCGTTCAGCTACGACCGCGACTACGTGGTGCTACTAAGTGACTGGACTGACGAAGATCCGGAACGGGTTCTGGCCAAGCTCAAAAAGCAATCGGATTACTACAACTTCCACAAACGCACAGTCGGCGACTTCGTCGATGACGTCAGCGAGATGGGGTGGTCCGCAGCGATCGCTGATCGGAAGATGTGGGCCCAGATGAAAATGAGCCCGACTGATCTTGCCGATGTCAGTGGCTATACCTACACCTACTTGATGAATGGCCAGGCGCCGGATAACAACTGGACTGGTATTTTCAAGCCGGGTGAGAAAATCCGCCTGCGCTTCATCAATGCATCGGCCATGACCTATTTCGATGTCCGTATCCCGGGTCTAAAGATGACGGTGGTGGCGGCCGATGGGCAGTACGTCAAACCTGTTAGCGTCGATGAGTTCCGTATTACTGCGGCCGAAACCTTCGATGTAATAGTCGAACCCGATAGCGAGCAGGCCTACACCATCTTCGCGCAGTCCATGGACCGCACCGGCTATTCACGCGGCACCCTGGCCGTTCGCGAAGGGCTGAGCGCGCCTGTTCCTGAAGTTGATCCTCGCCCGTTGATCTCCATGAGCGATATGGGAATGGATCACGGCAGCATGGAGGGAATGGATCATGGCTCCATGCAGGGCGGCATGGCAGGCAAGGATCATAGCAAGATGGCAGGTATGGACCACGACAGTATGGCTGGCATGGATCATTCAACGATGGCAGGCACGGGTGGAGCGATGCAGTCCCATCCGGCCTCCGAAACCAATAACCCTCTGGTCGACATGCAGACCATGACGCCAACTCCCAAGCTAAATGACCCGGGAATCGGGCTTCGCAACAACGGTCGCCGTGTCCTGACTTACTCAGATCTGCACAGCACCTTCCTCGATCCGGATGGGCGCGAGCCGAGTCGTACTATCGAGCTGCATCTCACAGGTCACATGGAAAAGTTTTCTTGGTCATTCGATGGCATTGAGTTCTCTGACGCGGAACCGTTGCGATTGAAGTATGGCGAGCGTGTTCGTATCACCTTAGTCAACGACACTATGATGACCCACCCCATCCACCTTCATGGCATGTGGAGCGATCTGGAGGATGACAACGGCAACTTCCTAGTTCGCAAACACACCATTGATGTACCTCCTGGCTCGAAGCGCAGCTATCGCGTAACCGCAGATGCGCTAGGGCGCTGGGCCTATCACTGCCACCTGCTGCTCCACATGGAAATGGGCATGTTCCGTGAAGTTCGCGTGGATGAGTGAAGGAGATATCTAATGGGCAATTCCCCGATACGAAACCCCCTTTTCTGCAGTGCCGCAATGTTGAGCCTTTTGGCTGCCCTGTATATCCCAGTGTCGCTGGCCGAAGAAAATCACAGCGATCATGGACGGCACGCCGTTGACTCTTCCAAAGCTGCCAGTGAGAAGCAGCCTCCTCAGGTGCGAGGCCAAGGCCCAGCCAATCAGCAAATGGATCACGGCTCGATGAACCATGAAGGCATGGACCACCAAAAAATGACCGGTGAGCATGGCAGCGACCATGCCGAGGCAGATTCGAACCATGACCATTAAGCTATCACGTCCATCGCTCATTGCCCTGGCGGTGTCAATGAGCGCACTGAGCGGCGGCTTTACCTTTGCCGCAGAAGGAATGGATATCTCGACTATGGGCCGCGGCTCCATGCCGCTGGACCATAGCAAGATGGGCCACGGCGCCATGCAAGAGCAAATGGAAGGGATGGATCACAGCAACATGGATCACTCCCAAATGAACCATGGCTCCCCGAGAACCACCAGTCGTACACCGATCCCCGTCCTCACGGATGCCGATCGCCAAGCGGCCTTCGCGCCTCTGCCTGGACATACAGTGCACGATAGCGGCATCAACAGCTTCTTCCTGCTCGATCAGCTTGAATATCAGGACGCTGATGAGGGCAGCACCCTGGCCTGGGATGCCTCAGGCTGGGTGGGAGGCGATATCAATCGGGTCTGGTTTCGTTCCGAGGGAGAGCGTACCAACGGCGTAACCGAGGATGCCGAGCTGCAGCTGTTGTATGGGCATTCGGTCGGCCCGTGGTGGGACGTCGTTGCTGGCGTTCGCCAAGACTTCAAGCCCGAGTCTCCACAGACCTGGGCTGCCATCGGTATGCAAGGTCTGGCGCTTTACGATTTTGAAGCCGAGGCCACTGCGTTCGTTGGCGAAGGGGGCCAGGCTGCAGTTCGCTTAGAAGGCGATTATGACATCCTGCTGACCAATCGACTGATCCTCCAACCAACTGCGGAAGCCAATTTCTACGGCAAGAATGATTTTGAAAGAGTAGTGGGCTCGGGCCTGGCAAATACTGAACTGGGTTTGCGCCTGCGCTACGAAATCGTTCGCGAATTTGCGCCCTACATCGGGATTTCCTGGAGTCGCTCATACGGTAATACCGCAGACATGCTGCGCGACGAAGGAGAAGATGTTGAAGAGGTGCGCTTTGTCGCCGGCATTCGAATGTGGCTTTAGAGGTTAATATGAAAAAAACAATTACAACCCTCTTGGTAGCAGGCGCTGCTGGTACTGCTGCAATACTAGCTGGAGCCTATTCCGGAGTGATTAACGTAGGAGCTGACGATCCTCATCACCCTGCCGTGTATGCGTTCCTTTCAATGGCGCGTGATCGCTCTATTGAAGCGCGTTCCAAGGACATTGTGGTTCCCGATCTAGATGACGAGAATCTCATTCGTGGTGGCGCCGGGAACTACAACGCCATGTGCGTTGGGTGCCATCTGGCGCCCGGTGTCGAACTAACAGAGCTGAGTCAGGCGCTGTATCCAGCCCCTCCGAACCTGGCCAAGATTGGCATTGACGCAAGCCCCGCATCCGCCTTCTGGGTCATCAAGCATGGAATCAAGGCAACAGGCATGCCGGCCTGGGGCAAGAGCATGGGCGACGAATATATCTGGGGCATGGTTGCCTTCCTCAGCCAGTTGCCCAAGATCGACGCTACGCAATACCAGGCGCTCGTCGCAGCCAGTGGCGGTCACCAGCACGGTGGCGGTGAGAGTCAGACGCGAAATCACGATGGCCTAGATGGTAGCAATTCTGACCATCATGGCAATGTTGCCGCTGGAGGAGAGCCTGGACGTCGCGGTATAGCGGCAGCAGACCACCACGGCGGCTCAGCGTCAGAGTCCGATCACCATTCTGCGAGCAGTAACGGCGATGATCACCATGATGGAAGTAACTCCAGCTCGAAAGGCAGCAGCGCTACCGACGACCATGCCGAGCCATCCTCCAATACCCACACTCATACGGATGGCAAAGTGCACGTACATGGCAGCTAAAAGCAATGGGCACGTTAGGAAATGGCGCAGTAGTTGAGCTTTCCCGCGACAAGCGTCTTGCTACACCGACGTCATAAATGGTTATTTCGTGTGCTGGCCGCTCAGGTCAGCGCGCTTAATAAGCGTATGACCTCGTCGGAATCGCAGCATCACTTTTGCAAGAAGAATGGACCGGAGCGAGAAAGTCGCGCGATACCTTGCGTCAGTTAGCCCTGTCTAAATCATCAATCAGAAACATCATTTCAGAAATCTCTCGGCGCTGAGCCTCAATTATTTGATCCGCCAGCTTGCGAACGCGCGGGTCTGAGATCTGAGCGCGCTCACTCGTCATGATGGCTATAGAATGGTGAGGAATCATGGCCTTCATATAGTCGGTATCGTCGACAGTTGCCTGACTACGAACAAGCCACAAGGCAATAGCAAAGGAAGCTGCTCCGCCTGCGAATATCGCTACGTTCAGCGCCTTTTTCTTGTACATATTGAGCATGAAGGCGAGCATGATAATCGCCATGACGGATCCCATCACTATCGCCATCCAAGCACGGGTCTCACTCCATAAAACATGCTCGAACGTGTAAGTATTCAAATACATAACGCCGTACATGATGGCGGTTGATGTGGCCACCATCGCAGCGAAACGCCAATAAGACATTTTCATATCAACTCCTCTTGGTGATGTGCTGCCACAGTATTGCATTGACTAAAGTCTGCGTATTTTTCGATCATGCCGGGCAGTTGCGTTACTAATACTGTGAGAGCTCAGATTTGATAATCAGCCCTCGGTGTTACCTAAGAACGGACAAGCCGGGAGGCTGTGAGGTTTCGATTTTTTTAAAAAGCTTACAAAAATGTAATCTGCACCAAGTTTACTCGCTCTCGGGTTTGCGCAGCGCTGCTCCAAGTCGAAGTGACCATGCGCCAGTCTGGCTGCGTGACGCGCTTCCGTGATTTGGTGAGGAACACGGCGCGCCTGGTGACGCTGTACGACCTGTCGAACTGTGGATGTCTCCTCGATATTCGCTGTCGAATGTAGAAGAGGTAAGCCTTTAAGGGGTAAGGGGCGACATCGAGATCCTTGCGGTAACCAGTAATTGCGATTTGTGGAAGATCAGGTCGTTCAGACCTGTTTCCAGTTTCCAAAGCGCAGGAGCTGAACGTTTGTTGGCTGTCACTGAGGTTACGCCAATGTAATTTTAGGGACAGCATCCCGTAAGTATTCACCCGCCACACTCAAATCAGGCCCCAACACTGAGGAAAGCACAATGAAAAGCATGCAAAAGCTCGTTATCGCCCTTGTTCTAACCGCTACATCTCCTTTTCTCATCGCTGCAAATAAAGGCGATCAACCCATGAGACACGACCATACTGTTGGCGATGGTCATGAAGTGATGGTCAATCTGCTAAAAACCGGGCAAGTGCTAAGCGTGACCCCAATGGGTAATTCACCAGTGTCCGGAAGTGATGTAAGAACGTATGAGATTAAAATTAAAACCCCTGACGGAGTCGTCCATTCGGTCGAATTTCTCGGTGCCCCAGTAGGCGTTAAAAACGGCTGATACCACTTTAACGGACACCTCCGCGATATTAATACGATTATGGTTGTTGCAGGTATCAGCACTTACCCTGCAACAATCATCGATGCTTAGGCTTCCCTTTGCTAAGGGAACCCTAGACGTGCAGTTTATACTTGGGATGTTTGAGACAGAAAGCGAGCAATAGTTTTTTAAACGCAAATCGGGGAAGAGGGATAAATGATGAACCAAATTAGTAAAGCACTGGTGACGATTTCGCTAATTTCGGCAGCTTTCGCAGCCGTCGCCGGCACGGAACAAGAAAGTGCTATGCGGCACGATCACACTGTTGGGGATGGTCACCAAGTAATGCTGGATCTGCTGAAGCGCGGCGAGGTGGTGAGTGTGGCCCCTATGAATAAAGAGCGTTCGGATAATAAAGCTATAAATAACACACTTAAGGGAAATGTTAGGCCATATGAAATAAAAATTCGTACTCCAGACGGGCGACTTCACGCGGTAGAGTTCCGCGGAATGCCAGCCAAAATAAACAACCGCTCACATGGTAATAAATGACAAGAAAGTTATTTCTGAGTAGCTGCCACAGGGGTAAGCCGGATCATAATGTCTCCTTACACGGGAGGAGGATCCTGACAGCGTGTCATGCAACAATGGGCTGAGTCGGCCTTCTCGGCTCAGCTCAAAGCAACATGAGCGAGTGATTTAATTTTTCCACAGCACATACAATTTTTACATTCAGTTGGCGTCTACTTCACCAGTTGAGCGAATGTCTGTGGGGGACCCAGTGGTGCTGCTACGAAATCACTACAGTCGCTGTGGAAAACCACCAGTCCGCTCTGATATGCCGCCGATCGCGATCGCGTTCTCTGCCGCGAATATGAGGCCCTGACCAAAAGTGTGACGATACGCAGCGTTTTGAAGCTCCATTGCCATTCTGAATGCCGCCCCTTATGGCCGCGCCGCTATCGCCTCCTACATAGGCTATTACCAAGTTGAGTCTGTCATTGTCGAGCAGTATGTGGTCTTCCTCGTGATGTCTTCCAAAAGGCACCGATAATTGCCGCGGGTAGCTTGCAAACGCGGACGTCACGCAAAGCGATGCATGTGATCGACGAGACCCATCTTTTGGTCTGAGATCGCAGCGGTCAGTATCCCAGCTTTGAGCCGGGAAAGTCTGATGCGGCGCATATCGAGAATACGCCCCTGGTCGATGCCGATGCTGTTCTCTGCTCCGGCAGTGCCAGTTCTATGCCCCTTCATCAAGAGCCGAGGGGCGCCTGTCACCCGTCGGCCCGTCCTAGCCAGAAGCGCTGCGTGGATGGGCCTCTCAAATTTAAAACTTGAGCGCCTGCGACCCCCAGCTCAACGGCTGAATGATTTTCATATGGTGTGGCCGCTAGGTAACTGAGCCAATTAATCGGGATGGCTATGCTTGCTCGAATGCTACCGGCCCCACTTAATCCTTGGGTAATTTGATTCATAACACCAGTGTAATTACCGTGTCATATGAGTAACAGCTTGCCGCTCTTATAATTTCATCACACACGTTAAGTTAGGAGCTGGTTATGAAAGCTTTCAAGATTACGGCAGCAGTGTTTTTTATGAGCGTGAGCTCATTATCCTTGGCAGAGGGTAGCTCAGATCGCGAGTATGGCGAAATGATACGCGCGAACGAAAATACTATGCGGGAGTACGCTACTTCTGTCGGAAAGAAGCCTCCCGAAGTTGTCCATTATCGTTATGGGATGAAGTTGGACATCGCCAAGGTAATTCGTACCACGCGAACCGATATGACCTGCAACGATGTGATGCCGGCCCAAATTACCTATGAGGACTCTAAGGGTGATTTGGCGATTGTTGAGTATCGGGTCGCCGGAACGAACTGTCGGAGATAAGACACCACCTATCGACCCATCGAAGCCTGCATAAACGTAAGAGTCCGAGGCGGTAGTCGCAGCCCGAGACATGCTCCTGGTGCGGCGGTGGTCATAAGCATTTCAGCAATACAATCGTTACTAGCCTTGCCGTTTTTATGGCGAATCGGTGCGGGTACTGGCATGGGGCCGTCTGGGGAAACTGCCCAGCTGAGCGATGTGCTTAGTAGTACATACATAGCCGCGAGGGGTGCCTACGACTCGCGGCTTTTATTTTCCATATGGAGCGTGTAGCTGAGAAATGTTCGGACAAGTACTATCAAACCAAGTACTGCAACGTTTCGTAGCGAGGGCTCAATTACAACCGTTCGTATGACATCGGCAGCAACGAGGAATTCTAGTCCTAGCACAATCGCGCCGCCAATATCTTGCCGTAATGACCGGGAGCGATCCGTCAATGCGGCCCCTTTGTAATTGAAAAAAAAGCGATAGAGCGCTATGAAACTTCCGAAAGTTATAGCGAGCACCCCTGCAATCTCGAACCCGATCACCGCGATCTCAATCGCTGCATGAGGTGCCTCAAGGTTCATAGAAACACCCGTCAATGGTGGTCATAGATGCCTATTCCCCGAATATCGTTCCATGAGGTGGTCTGGTGGCAGAGATAGCACTGCTCAGGTTCCGCATTCCTGACACCCGCTATCGGCTTGGACATCATTCCGAAGTGCTCCTTGTAGTGGCTGAGCGGCGCGAGGTGGCACTGGCCGCACTCGGTGGAACTCGGCGGTGGATGCCGGTACTCGGCAATCGACCATGTGGTCGTGCCGTGGCATGTCGCGCAGTCGTTTCCGAAGACCTGGACGTGCGGGTCGGTGGTCTTGTGGCAGCTCGCACAGTCCAGCAGCGTCTCCTTGTAAGTCATGCCGTTGGCAAGCGAGAGGTTGCCCGGCAGCGCCTCGGGCCGGTGTGCCTTGAGGTGCGCGAGCAGCACCGCCCCCTCATGACCCTCCGGGGCCCGATCGAGCCATCGCACGATGATGTCGGTCAAAGCCGCATGGTCCATACCACGCAGGCTGCGGCCGGCGTCGTGTTCCTTGTGGCAGGCCACGCAGTTGTTCGAGCCGGCGATGTCGGCATGGAATGCCGTCGGTTGTCGCTGGACCAGGACGGTCTCGTTTGCATGGCAGGCCACGCAAGTCGCGTCCTCCACGCCCTTCACCGGCGTGTGGCACGCCGCACAGTCCTCTTTGAGAAACGCATGTGCGCTGGACAGGGGGCCCGGAGAGGCCATGTTCTGCCACGTCGCGGCGCGCTGCATTTGCGGAAGGTATGTCCACAGTGCGACTGCCGACACCGGCGCCAGGACCGCGAGCAGCGCGGCGAGGATCTTTCCCTTTCGACTCATCTGAACCACCGCAACCCGAAGTAGATGCCAGCCCAGATATGCAACGCCAGCAGAAGATAGAAGATGATCGAGAACGCGATGTGTGCCGACAGCCAGGCGTTGAACAGCCTGCGCACCCGCTCCTGGAACTGGATCGAGTACTGCAGATCGGCGGCGGCGGATGCCAGTGGCAGCAGTTCGGCGCTGGCCTTGGGCGTACCGGCAACGCCCGCTGTTGGTCCTTGCGCGTAGGCCCAGTACTGCCCATCCAGAAGGCGCCACAGCCCGTCGATCTGCGCCTTCTTCTCGCGGATGTTCTCCGCGACGTAGCGCAGGTAATGCTGGCCGATGAACCCAGTGAGCACGCTCAGCAGCATCGATGCCGTCAGCGCGACGCCGAGCGCACTCTGGAACTTGTGCCCGCTATGGAGGATGGCCAACAGCGCGCCTACCAAGCCGAAATAGACGTGCGCCTGCAGCAATGCGCCGAAGCCATGCTTCCTGGTGAATGCGCGGCGCAGCGTAGCGCTGCGCTTGATTACGGTGTAGGTGAGCGGGACGAGCATGAACGCCGCGCCTACGACGCCGAACACGCCACCCAGGAGGCTTCCGGCGAAGAAGGAAGAGCGGTGCACCAGGAAACCCAGCCACAGGACCACCAGCATCGAGAAGATGATCGTCGCGATGATGCGATCCTGGTTGCGCATCTACGCATCCACCGAGATATCGGCCGACGCTTTCGCCTGGCAGGCCAGGATCACGCCCGAGGAACGATCGAGTGGCGTCAGACCGTCGTCCACGTCCATGGTGACCTCGCCCGACAGCAGCTTGATCTTGCAGAGGCCGCAGTAACCCTGCCGGCAGGCATATTCGATCGGAACGCCGACCTCTTCGGCGGCCTCGAGAACGGTCTGGCCGGCCGCCAGCGGCGCCTTTTTTCCGGACCGCTCGAAGCTGCAGGTGACGGCCGTCGCCGTGTCGCCCGCCGACACCTCCAGGCCGGGAGGCACTGTCCTGGAGGGGCTCAGGAACAGCTCGGAATGAACCGACGCCAGGTCGATGCCCAGCTTGCCCAGTTCGTTGCGGACCGCGTCCATCATCACCGACGGACCGCACAAGTGGATGCGGCGCGAACGGATCTGCGGAATCTGCCCCAGCAGTTCGGCGGTGATGAACCCACGCGGGCCGGTCCATGCCGCCGATGACTCGTCGCTCAGCACGATGGACACATGCAGGTTCGGATGCCGGCGGGCGAGTTGGTTCAGCTCGTCGCGGAAGATCACGCTTTCCAGGTCCTTGCAGGCGTAGACCAGGTCGATCCGGCCGTTCCAGCTCTGGTCGGTCAGGTAGCGGATGGAACTCATCAGCGGCGTGATGCCGACGCCGCCGCCCAGGAACACGACACTGTCGGACTCGACGCCGCGGAAGGTGAAGCGGCCGTAGGGGCCGGACGCATCGAGGAGATCGCCTTCCTTCACCTGCTCGTGCAGGTAACCCGAGACGATGCCGCCGCTTTCGTGCTTGACCGTCAGGTCGCACCAGCCGTGGCAGCATGGCGATGAAGCGATCGAATACGAGCGCTTGACCTGGTTCCCGCCTGAATGCACCGAAAGCGTGAGGAACTGGCCGGGCTCGAACTCGAACGGCAGCGCACCCACGCCCTCCACTGGCGCCAGCCGAAACGTCTTGACCTTGGGCGTCTCCTGGAAGACGCGTGCGACCCGCAGCTTGCCCACCCAGCCGCCCATGGTGGACACGGGTGCGCGTGCCTGCGGCTCGCCCTCGGCCGGCACGCCCGGAGACACGGACGCCGCGGGGGCCGGCGCCACACCGGAACGAGGCGCAGCGGCGGGGGCCGGAGGCACCGGTGCCCCGGTGCGCAACGTGGCGAGGACCGCATTCGTGCGTCGGGTTCGCGCCACGTACATCCAGGCGGCCAGCAGCGCAAAGGCCAGCAGCAACGCCATCGTGAAGTAGTGGAAGCCCGACAGGCCGAAGACGCCGTGCGCCGGGGCCGTGGTCAGGGGATCGGTCAGGTTCATCTCGCGCCGGAACCACGCCAGCGCGATCCCCCGCGGCGCCTGTCCTTCGGCCAGTGCGCGGTAGGCCGACAAGCCGCTGTCGAATTCGCCCCAGGCCACGCGCATGCGGTCGGATGCTTCCTGCAGGCCGCCGTAGTCGTTGCGCTGGACCGCGTGCGACGCCTCCGACGACAGGGACGCCAATAGCTGGATCCCTTCGTGCATCCGGTGGTGGGCGAGCTGCTCAACGCTCGCGCGCCGCTCCGGCGGTAGATCCGGCAGCGCCATCAGCTGCGGATACAGCAGCTTGTTGAGGCGCCGATCCCGACCGCACTCGTCTCCGCGGCAGCCGCGCATCATGTCGTCCATCATGCCGCCCATGGAACCGGCCATCATGCCGCCCATGGAACCGGCCATCATGCCGCCCATGGAACCGGCCATCGATGCACCACTCGAAGCCGGCATGCTGGCAGTCGCGTCCGGGTGATGCGCGGCGTGATCGTCATCGCCCGCCGATGCGTCAGCCGGCGGTGTGGCGCTCATCGGCATGCCGTTCATCGAGCTGCTGCTTTGCGCCGGCATGCCATCGGCTGGCGCCGGCTGCGGTACCGCCATGCTTCCGGCCTTGTCCGGATGATGCGCGGCGTGATCGTCATCGCCCATCGGCGCGCCAGCCGGCGGCGTGGTGCCCATCGGCATACCAGCCATCGAGCCGCTGTCCCGGGCCGATGACGTGCCGGCAGCGTCCGGCTGCGCAGCCGTCGTGCCGCCGGTCTTGTCTGGCGGATGGGCTGCGTGTGGATCAGCAGCCGACTGAGCGCCGGCCGCTCCATGAGCCAGCAGCATCGCCAGCGTGGCCAGGGCGGCGACTCGCTTCCACCCCACGAAGCCTTCCGTCAGCACCGCGGCGGCCTCCACTACATATGGCCCATCTTCTTCTTGGCCATGCCCCCGCCCATGCTCGAATCCATCTTCTGCATGGTGGCGTCGACCTTCTGCATCTGCATCTCGCAGTGCTCCATGTCCTCCTTCATCTGCTGCATGTGCTGCATCGTGGCGGGCATGTCCATGTCCTTATGCGCGGAGGCATCGCCAGCCTTCATCGCCATGGCCTGCTGATGCATCTGCATGCTGCCTTCCTGCATCTGTCGGCCCATGGCCTCCATGGCTTGCCCCCGTTCGCGCATCATGGCTGCCATCTCCTCCATGTGCGTGGCCATGGCATCGGGCGTTGCGGGCGCATTCTGAGAAGCAGGGGACTTCGGATCGGTAGGGTGCGCCGCTGGAGCGTGAGGTGCCGCCGGGGTGCTGGCGGGCTGCTGCCCCATGGCGCCTGGCATGGCATCCTTCTTGTGCATGTCATCATCAGCGAGCGTCGTCCCAGCGAGGAGTATTCCCACGAAGCAAATTGGAGCGAGGGGTGTGCGTCGGTGCGGTCTCATGACAACCTCCTAATGGTTGTTTTTCTGACTTTGGCTGTGGGCGTAGGAAAAACTACCTTACAGATCAGGCTATTACTAATAGCCTACGGAGAAGAAGCTGTCGTAAACCTTACTTGTGCATTACATTTTCACGTTTGTTGGTGAAATAGTTGTATTGATTTTGAAGAGGAGGTAGCAGGTTATTTGTGGTTTGCGGCGGCGGAGATAGCAGGTGTTTTGCGAGTAGTACGCTGAAAATATGTTAGTTTAGGTAACTGACATAAATGTAAAGTTTAGGTTATATAAACGACAGGTCTGATCTGCAATAAAGCCAAACAATATTTACGAACTATTCGAGGCTCGCTCATAAACGGGTCCAAGCTTTCCCTTGTGCCGAAATTTGCGTGCTTCGGAGTTAAACATGATGAATGACTTGATCAAATATCGCGCCTGGTCGGCACACCCGTTTCCGCTCTCCGCTCATGACTGGCGTGGTGCGCAAGCCGAAGTCCTCGAATATTCTAGTTGTCGTTGCTGCAATCAACGGGACCGGCACTGCAGTAAGGAGATTCTATGAACTGGATCGTTCAGCCGCTGCCCGTCCGCAGTTGGGGGCTGCTAGCACCCGTCATCCTAGGCCTTGCTCTGAGCAGCGGCGCGCAGGCTTCGCCAGGGTCAGCCGAGCTTGGCGCCACGTTGCCTCCGCTGCTAGACCTGCTTGAACGGCAGAGCCCAGAGCTCCGGGCTGTCGGGCATGAGAGGCAGGCCGCCTGGGAGCGTCCCGATGTAGCCGGTGCGCTCCCGGACCCGATGCTCACTTTTGAGGAAATGGGCATCGCCCGCGACGACCCGAGCCTATCGCCCAGCGGCGTTGGCAGCACACGTTACGCGTTCCGTCAGACTTTTCCTATTGGCGGCAAGCGGGGGCTTGCTCGCGAGATCGCAGAGGCGGGCGCCGAGCAGGCAGCGGCCCGCGAGCGCCTGAGCCGAGTCGAGCTCAGGAGTCTCGTCAAGCTTGCCTTCAACGAATACCAGTATGCCCACGCAGCCATCCAGGTCACCGAGGAGCTGCGGGCGCTGGTGGATGAGCTTGAGAGTATTGCCCAAGCTCGCTACAGAGTGGGGCTTGCGCCGCAACAGGACGTGATCAAGGCTCAGACCGAGCACACCAGTCTGCAGAGCGAGCTGCTGACGCTGGAACGCGACCGACGCGGCACGGCGGCGCGGTTGAACGGCATCTTGGCGCGCCCTGCGAACTCGCCGCTGGCGGAGCCCGCCGGTTGGCCTGCTCTGCCTGCATCAGTGCCGACCTTGGCTGAGCTGCAGGCTCGTATCTTCGGTGGCAATCCTCAACTGGCTGAGCTCAATGCACGAATTCAAGAGGCCCAGCGTGCTGAGGCGCTTGCCAGCCGAAACTGGATTCCGGATATCACCGTCGGCACTGCCGTCGTCCAGATGGGTAACCGGGCCGAAGAGTTCGAGTTGATGCTGGAGATGAATATCCCGCTGTGGGGCAAACGCCGCAGCGCAGAGCAGCGCGAGGCCGTTTCCTTGCGCTACGCCGCCGAGGCTCGTCGCGAGGCGGTCAACAGCCGTCTCGCGGGCAGCGTAGGTGAAGCGTGGTCGGCGTTGGAGACAGCCTTTCGACAGCACGAACTGATTGACAGAACGCTCCTGCCGCAGGCGGAGCTCACCTATCAATCGGCGCTCGCCAGCTATCAGACCGGCAACGTCGATTTCGCGACCTTGCTTGATGCCCAGCGACAGATTCGCCAGCTGAGGCTGTCGCTGCTCTCGCTGGCGCTGGAGCAACGAGTCCAAGTGGTGGAATTGGAACGTCTTGTCGGAGCAGAACTATGAATCGCAGCATGATTTTCGGCGCAGGTGCGCTCGCCCTTGCGACGGCAATCGCCGGCTTCGGTGGTGGCTACATGGTGGCGCAAAGGACAGGCTCCTCGGAGGTAGCTGGAAGCACCGCCCCACAAGAGCGCAAGGTTCTGTACTACCGCAACCCCATGGGGCTGCCCGACACGTCGCCAGTGCCCAAGAAGGATCCGATGGGGATGGACTACATCCCGGTCTACGCCGACAAGGGGCCTGCTGCCGCGCAGGGCGAGCGCAAGATCCTGTACTACCGCAATCCCATGGGACTGCCGGACACCTCCCCGGTGCCGAAGAAGGACTCCATGGGTATGGAGTACATCCCCGTTTATGAGGGTGATGAATCGGGAAACACCGTTGTAATCAGCCCTGAGAAGGTGCAGTTGCTGGGTGTACTGTCTTCGCCAGTTGAGCGCCGCGTGCTCACCCGTACAGTGCGTGCAGTCGGTACGGTGCAGGTCGACGAGCGCGGCCAATACACCTTGGCGCCCAAGTTTGAGGGTTGGATCGAAAAGCTCTACGTCAACACGACCGGTGAGCCGGTTCGCAAAGGCCAGCCACTTATGGAGGTCTACAGCCCCGAGCTGGTGTCGGCGCAGCAGGAGTTCCTGATCGCCAATGCCGGGCAGCAAAGTCTTGCCGGCGGCAGCGCGGCCGCGCAAAAGGGGCTCGCCTCCCTCTCCTATTCTGCCCTTGAGCGGCTACGCAATTGGGATATCGGGGAAGCACAGCTTGAACGGTTGCGTCGTACTGGCAAGGTAACTCGCACTTTGACGATCGCCGCGCCCGTGGATGGCGTGGTATTGGATAAGCCATCGGTTGAAGGTATGCGCTTTCAGCCAGGGGATGCCCTCTACCGAATCGCGGATCTCGATACCGTCTGGCTTATCGCTGAGGTTTTCGAGCAGGATCTGGCGTTAGTTCAGCTTGGGCAGAAGGCGCAGCTTACGGTAAGCGCCTATCCCGACCGGCGCTTTAGGGGCGAGGTAACCTTCGTTTATCCCGATCTGTCGCCGGAGACTCGCACCGCCAGGGTTCGCATCGAGCTAACCAATCCCGACGGCCTGCTTAAGCCGGCTATGTTCGGCACCGCTCAGCTCGCAGCAGGTGAGCAGGCGCCGGTGCTCGCAGTGCCTGACTCGGCGGTAATCGACAGCGGTACTCGCCGGATTGCGCTGGTTGCCCTGGGCGAAGGTCGCTTTGAGCCGCGCGAACTGCGCACAGGCAGGCGTGCCGACGGCTACCTTGAGGTGTTGGAAGGGCTGGGGGAGGGCGAGTCAGTAGTCACGCGCGCCAACTTCCTGATAGACGCCGAGAGCAACCTAAAGGCAGCGCTAAGCGGCATGAGTGGGAAGTCGGCTTCGACTGCAGAAGCGGATCCCCATGCCCATGGAGCCGCCGTCGGGCCTGACGGTCCCGCCGCGCCAGGCAATGCCGATGCACTTCATCGTCATGCTGGACACGACGATCACAGTGATAGCGGCAGTTACGAGAGCAACGAGCTTCATAAGCCGGCGGGTGAGGTGGATGCGGGCCACGGTAGCGACGCTGAGTCTGGGAGTCACCCAGATCATGTGATGCCGGACGGCGGCCATTCCCATGGAGGGCATTAAGCATGCTTGCCAAAATCATTGAATGGTCGGTGCGCAACGTCTTCCTTGTGTTGCTCGCCACGCTGATTATCATCGGCGCCGGCATCTACGCGGTAATGAAAACCCCACTGGACGCACTGCCGGACCTATCCGACGTGCAGGTGATTGTGTACACCGAATATCCTGGGCAGGCCCCGCAGGTGGTAGAGGATCAGGTCACCTATCCGCTTACCACGGCGCTGCTATCGGTGCCCAACTCCAAGGTGGTGCGAGGCTTCTCGTTTTTCGGTGCCTCCTTCGTCTATGTCATCTTCGAGGACGGTACCGACATCTATTGGGCCCGCTCGCGGGTGCTGGAGTACCTCAACTTCGCTTCGAAGAACCTGCCAGCGGGGGTGACACCCGCGTTAGGGCCAGATGCCACAGGTGTGGGCTGGGTCTACCAATACGCCTTGACCAGCACACGTCATACCCTTGCTGAGCTACGCACCCTGCAAGACTGGTTCGTGCGCTATCAGCTCACCAAGGCCGAAGGCATATCCGAGATTGCGAGCATCGGAGGCTTTGTCCAGCAGTACCAGGTCACCGTTGACCCGCAGAAGCTTCAGGCCTATGACATCCCGTTGAGCCGGATATCTGAAGTCATCCGTACCAGCAATGCCGACGTCGGTGGCCGCATCGTAGAGATGAGCGAGACCGAGTACATGGTGCGCGGTCGTGGCTACCTGCGCGGTGCAGAGGACATCGAGAAACTGGTGCTGAAAGCTTCACGCGGAATTCCGGTTCTGCTGCGTGATGTAGCTCGCGTCGAACTCGGCCCGGACGAGCGTCGCGGCGTCGTTGAGCTCGATGGAGAGGGTGAGGTGGTCGGCGGCATCGCCGTTGCCCGCTACGGCGAGAATGCTATGTCCGTGATCGACAATCTTGAGGCCAAAATAGAGGAGATCCGTCCCGGCCTGCCGGAAGGAGTGAATATCGAGACGGTGTACGACCGCTCGGATCTTATCCAGCGCGCTGTCGACAATCTCAAGTTCACGCTTCTTGAAGAGTCGATCATCGTTGCGCTGGTGTGCGTTGTGTTTCTTCTGCACGTGCGCAGTGCGCTGGTGGCCATCCTCATGCTGCCGATTGGCATCCTAATGTCCTTCATCGCCATGCGCTGGCTAGGGCTCAACTCCAACATCATGAGTTTGGGCGGCATCGCGATCGCCATCGGTGCGATGGTGGACGCAGCTATTGTGATGATCGAGAATGCCCACAAGCACCTGGAGCGAGCGCCGCCGGAGAAGCCGCGTGTACATATTATAATCGAGGCCTGTCGGGAGGTAGGCCCTGCGCTGTTCTTCTCGCTGCTGATCATCACAGTCTCCTTCCTACCGGTGTTCACGCTGGAGTCGCAGGAGGGGAGGATGTTCTCGCCGCTGGCGCTCACCAAGACCTTCGCTATGGGCGCTGCGGCGCTGCTATCAGTGACCCTGGTGCCGGTGCTGATGCTGCTGTTCGTGCGAGGGCGGATAATCCCCGAGCACAAGAACCCGGTGAACCGCTTTCTGATATGGGTCTACCGCCCGATCATCCAAGGTGTGCTGCGTTGGAAGGTGATGACAATCGTTGTAGCGCTGGTGGTTTTGGTCGTTAGCATTTTGCCGGCGCGGCAGCTCGGTAGCGAGTTCATGCCGCGACTCAACGAGGGCACGCTGCTGTATATGCCAGCCTCGCTTCCTGGTATGTCTATTACCAAGGCCGCTGAGCTCATGCAAACGCAGGACCGGATCATCAAGAGCTTCCCAGAGGTGGCCTCGGTGTTTGGCAAGGCGGGCCGCGCGGCCACGGCCACCGACCCGGCGCCGGTGGAAATGTTCGAGACGGTGGTTAACCTCAAACCGGAGAAAGAGTGGCGGCCAGGAATGACGGTGGACAAGCTCATCGCCGAGATGAACGACGCGCTGAAATTTCCGGGCGTGGCAAATAGCTGGACTATGCCCATCCAAGGGCGCTTGGACATGCTCTCCACCGGCATTCGAACGCCCATTGGCATCAAGGTATTTGGCATGGACCTCGCCGGGATCGAGCGGCTAGCAACTCAGATTGAAGCGGTTGTGCAGGCAGTGCCCGGCACCACCAGCGCGTTTGCCGAACGTATTACAGGCGGCTTCTACCTCGACATTTCGCCCGACTATGACGCCTTGGCCCGCTACGGCTTGACGGTAGGGGAAGTGCAAACGGTGATTAGCACCGCCCTTGGCGGCGAGCTTGTGACCACCACTGTCGAAGGGCGGGAGCGATTCGGCGTCAATGTGCGCTATCCGCGAGAGCTGCGTTCCGATCCCCAACGGATCGGCACTGAAGTGCTAGTGCCGACGCCGAGCGGTGCACAGATACCACTCGGCCAGCTTACGGACATCAGCATCACTAAGGGCGCGCCGAGCATCCGCACTGAGAACGCATTGCTATCGGCCTATATCTACGTGGATATTCGTGATAGGGATATCGGTAGCTACGTGCGCGAGGCGCAGCAAGCTGTACAGGAGCAAGTGAGTTTCCCGCCTGGGTATTATGTCACCTGGAGCGGCCAGTTTGAGTACATGGAGAGAGCGGCCGAGCGGCTGAAAATCGTAGTGCCGTTGACGCTGGTGGTGATCTTCCTCCTGCTGTATCTGAACTTCCGGCGGCTTACCGAGACGCTGATCGTCATGCTCTCAGTGCCATTCTCGCTGGTAGGTGGCGTTTGGCTGATGTGGGCGTTGGGCTACAACTTCTCCGTTGCAGTAGCGGTGGGTTTCATTGCTCTGGCTGGCGTTGCCGCGGAGACAGGCGTGATCATGCTGATCTACCTTGACCACGCGCTCGATGAGCGTCGAGCAGAGCGGGAGGCTGCCGGTGAAAAGCTGACGGTGGATGACCTTTACCAGGCAGTGATAATTGGCGCGGTGGATCGAGTGCGGCCGAAGATAATGACTGTGGTTGCCATCATGGCCGGTCTGTTGCCAATCATGTGGGGCACCGGTACCGGATCGGAGGTGATGAGGCGCATCGCCGCGCCGATGGTGGGCGGCATGGTTTCTTCGACGATTCTTACGCTGGTTGTTATTCCGGCGATCTATACGCTCGTGAAACAGCGTGGCCTGGCCCGTTCGGCTTGCTAAATGATGCGGATTCGAGCATCGATTTGTTCGAATCCGCCCTGATCGTCCGGCCGGTGGGTAATCGCATCGACTCCGACACCGATTCGCATCCTCCATCAGTCATTCGCGACGCTAATGGAGCCATAGATCTTGGAGGCGAAACGGTGTCGCTGCTGACTGTGCAGGCGCGATTCCCATCGACGGTATCGTCAACAACCAAAAGGCCCCAGGCTAAAATAGAGAAGACGTTGCATCGCCTGATAGATGTGCCGTGCAGCATGGCGCACGTGAAGTACGTTGCCGAAATCGATCTGGCGCTTAACCAGAAGTACTCGGCGTGCGGCATTCGCATCGCCTCCTAATTCCACCGGTCTTCATCTGGTCGCCGTGATGGATCTTGGTTTACGCCAGCTAACAAGCCAGGTCGAGCAGCACCGCAGATTCCAAATAACTGCCGCGGGAATCCATTCTCGGACGGCAGGCCAAGCGATGCGAATGGACAGCCACGCAAATCAGGCTTCGTGTCGATCACGTCTGCTACCTGTAGCAGCTACTTCGATCCAGGCGACCTGGCGTGGCCTCGGTGATTGCCACCATCGGGTGCTTCATCGGGCTACACAGAGCAAACGAAGCGGCATTGTACGGATTAAGCTTGCCGCACTCACCGCCTCAAGATCTTGGCGGTACTGCCTGCGCCCGCCACTTTCGTGAGGCAGTCGTATCCGCGTTGGGCAGCCCTAGCTCCGCAATTGCGCGCTAAAATGAAAGACGCTCCCCGCCGTTACCTTATGCTTCATGGGTAAGGCGCGAAGCCGCGTCTCTGAGCCGTCCGGATCAATTCGAACGAGCCATCCATCCCTCGCCATTATCAGCGTACGGCCTGCCTGAACTGCACGCAGGTAAGCAGCATGCGTGGCGCTGGCTGCGAGCGCAGGAATCAATCCCTCGGGATGGCCAATTTCGTGGTCGCTGGGCTCTGTCATGGTTTAGCCTCCAAATAGGGGGAATCTACGACATGGGTGTGCGCTATGGTAAGGCGTCTCCGCCATGCTTCTGACTTTAGCTTCTGTAAGGAGGGTGGCGTCATGGACACACCTAACAGCTGGCGAGTTGTCTGCCAAGATCCGGGAGACGGCAGCGGAGACGTAATCGTTGAGCTTCCATCTGAGTTACTTGCGAAACTCGGTTGGACGCTGGGAGATGAGCTGATAGTGGAGAAAAGCGAGGAGGGATTTTCCCTAAAGCTCAAACCGCGGCCCGTGAACGCACCTCTTTAGGCGGATTGCACCGCATAGGCGGCATAGCCAATGAGGCGTTCCGGCGTTAGATCGAACTGCGCTTCGAAACACTCGACCATCGTTCTGGTCGAGTCGACTGCGGCAGTACGATGCACCGGAGTCGTTTCCACTTACATGATCACGCCATGCTCGGTGTCGCTCAGGAAGTTGGCGGAGTAGGCAAAATAAGCCGAGCCAGGGCGGCGGTGTCAGACTTTATTCCTGGCTGCGGTGGGGCTTTTCCGGCGGACGCGTTAGGCTGTGTCGAACTATATTTCCGTTGTTGCGGCATGCCATAGCGCTGAAGCTTGCGGATTTTGCGGCCCTCTATGTCAAACTATATTCTGGGCATCCACGTGTTTGTTGTTGTGTAAAGCAAAGGCCCTGCGGGGCCTTTGTGCTTTCAGCCGTATTCGCAGTCGTGCTCCAGCGCGGCAGCTTCGGCGAACAGCGCGAAGGTCTGTTCGGCGGCGAGCAGCGTCGGTTCCCAGGCGTAACTGGCAGCATGCTGTTCGAGACGGGCGAGGAAGGCCGGCCAGAGCCTGGCGACCTCACCATGCTCTAGGTAACGAATGGGGACGGCCGGGTTGGCCTGACGTACACGCCGCGCGAGCACGCGGCCACCCAGGCGTGACCCTTCCAGCACGTAGGCGACGCCCCAGCAGCTGGCGAAATCGTTCAATGACGGTATCGACAGCGCTGCTGGAGACGGGCATTCCAGTTCGGCCAGATCGGCCCATAAGGCATGACGGCGCACCCGCATCGGCCAGTCGTCGAGCAGAGCGGCGAAACCGGCGCGCTCCAGCGCGATCTCCGCGGCGCTGAGGACCCGGCTGTGGGCACGCAGGAAGCGACGATAATCGTCTGGCTGCTCAAGGCTGAAATCCGAGAAGGCGGCATCTACTTGCTCATGCAGTGGCGCCGTGGCCTGTCTGAGGCGTGCGCGCAGCTCAGCCATCGGTCAGGCTGCCTTCGTTCAAAGCCAGATGAATCTTGCTCGCCAGTTGTTCCTCGCGGAACGGTTTCTGGATGATCGAGTAGCCGGCCAGACCCAGTTCGCACAGCTCGGCGTAACCGGTCACGAAAATCACCGGCAGCTCGGGGTAGCGCGTGCGCACGGCACGGGCCAGTTCGCCGCCGTTCATGCCGGGCATGGCGAAATCGGCCAGCACCAGATCGACCTCGATATCACCGGCCAGCAGCTGCAAGGCATGGTCGCCGCTGTCCGCCTCGGTCACTGCGAAGCCGAGGTCCTGCAGCATCAGCGCGGTCACCTCACGCACGCTGGGATCGTCGTCCACCAGCAGGATGCTGTGCTGTGCATTGTCCTCGCGCGTCCCGGCGCTCACCGCCAGGATCGGCTCCAGCTGCTGCGGTGCCGCGGTGCGCGGCAGGAATACCTTGACCGTGGTACCCACGCCCTCGCGGCTTTCGATACGGGCACCGCCACCGGATTGCTTGGCGAAACCGAAAACCTGCGCCAGGCCGAGGCCTGAGCCCTTGCCGACTTCCTTGGTGGTGAAAAAGGGCTCGAACGCCTTGCTCAGCACTTCCTCGTTCATGCCTGTGCCGGTATCGGTCACCGAAAGCACCACGTACTCGCCTGGGCCGGGATCTTCGGCGCGCAGTGCCGGTTCGCTGATCACCACGTTGCGCGTGCCCAGCGTCAGACGTCCGCTGTCACCCATGGCGTCGCGGGCATTGATCGCCAGGTTGAGGATGATCATCTCGATCTGGGTCGGGTCCACCAGCGCGTGCCAGATGTTGGCCTGGGTGTCGGTCTCGATGCTGACGCTGCCGCCGAGGGTGCTTTTCAGCAGGCTGAGCAGGCTGACCAGGGTGTGGTTGAGGTCGATCGCCGCGGGCGTGAGCTGCTGGCGCCGGGCGAAGGCGAGCAGCTGGCTGGTCAGCGTGGCACCGCGTTCGCCGGATTCGCGGATGTACTGCAGACGTCGCAGGCTGCGTTCT
The DNA here is from genome assembly GCF_002929225.1 of Stutzerimonas kunmingensis. Lineage (GTDB taxonomy): Bacteria > Pseudomonadota > Gammaproteobacteria > Pseudomonadales > Pseudomonadaceae > Stutzerimonas. The sequence continues at coordinate 63,970 of NZ_PISM01000020.1, forward strand.
GCCGGGGCGCCCTGCTCCAGATCGCTCTGCAGAAAGCTGGCGCTGGTGAGGATGACCGTCAGCAGGTTGTTGAAGTCATGGGCGACGCCGGCGGTAAGCTGGCCGACGGCTTCGAGGCGCTGCATCTGCTGCAGCGTGGCCTCGACGCGCTCGCGCTCCTGGATCTGCGCGCGCAGCTCGCGGTTGGCCTCGGCCAGTTTGTCGACCGCGGCGATTTCGCTGGTGATGTCCCGCGCCGCCGAGTAGATGCGACCGTCATCGGCGACCACCGACCAGGACAGCCAGCGATAGCTGCCGTCGCGATGACGCATGCGATTGACGAAGCGGTTGGTGACCTTGCCTTGGCCGACACGGGCGTTTTCTTCCTGCGTCGCCTGCAGATCGTCCGGATGCACAAGCCAGGTCAGTGGGTGCTGCATGAGCTGCTCCAGCGGCCAGCCGAAGGCCTCCTCCCAGATCGGGTTGAGCGCGACCGGCATCATGTCCAGGCGAGTAACGGCCAGCAGGTCGCGGGACAGCTCCCAGGTGCGGTCACGTTCGCGGGTGCGTTCCTGCACGCGCTCGCCCAGGGTTTCGTTCATCTGCCTGAGGGTCTGGGTCGCCAGCTGTTGTTCGGTGATGTCCATCACCACACCGACGAAGCGCGAGCATTGCCCGCCTTCGAAGAACGCCTGGCCGCGGGTTTCCATCCAGCGCAGGCTGCCGTCATCGAAGAGCACGCGATAGGTGGTGCAGAATTCACCACCGTCTTCACCGGCGATGGCACGGGCGATTTCCTCGCGTATCCGCTCGCGGTCCTGCGGGTGGCAGAGCCGTTCGAACAGCGGCATGTCCACCGGGTCCTGTTCACCGATACCGAGCATGGCCCGGCAACGCTGGTCCCAGATCAACGTGCCGCTCTGCGGTTCGTAGTCCCACATGCCAAGGCGTGCCGCGTCGATCGCCAGGCGTGCGCGTACCTCGACCTCGCGCAAAGCCTGCTCGGCCTGCAGGCGGCGGCGTCGTTCGTTGACTTCGGCCAGTGCCCGTTCCACTGCCTTGGGTAGAAAGCCGAGGTTCTGCTTAAGCACGTAGTCGACGGCGCCGGAGCGCATCATGTTGACCGCATGCTCCTCGCCGAACACGCCGGAAAGGAAGATGAAGGGTGTCTGCGGTGCCAGTCGACGCGCTTCCTGCAACGCCTGGCTGCCGGAGAAGCCTGGCAGGATGAAGTCAGCCAGGATCAGGTCGAAGGCGCGTCGCTGTAGCGCTTCCACGACGCCGGCATGGCTGTAGACCAGTTCGGTGTGCAGGGTGTAGCCACTGCGCTCCAGCGCTAGCTGGGCGAGTTCGGCGTCGTGCGGGCTGTCCTCGATGAACAGGACGCTGATGTTCTTTGACGCTGGCATATCCATCCTGTCGAGGAAGCAGGAATCATCGAGACGGCCCGCCAGGCGCGGGCCGGCAGTGCTCGTTCAGTTCTTTTCGTCTTTGTTGCGCGCGCGCTTGAGTCGCAGGGAACCAGGTGGCGGCTCGTTGAGAACGGCCCAAAAGATGCCGAGGTCGGAGATTGCGGCGACAAAATCTTTGAATTCGACCGGTTTGACGACGTAAGCGTTCACCCCGAGCTCATAGGCTTTCATCAGGTCGGGTTCTTCCCGCGACGAAGTCAGCATGACCACCGGAATGCTGCGCAGCTCGGCGGTCTCGCGGACGGTCTTGAGCACTTCCAGACCGTCGACCTTGGGCAGCTTCAGGTCCAGCAGCAGCACTGCCGGATTGCCATCGGCGCGATCGGCGTAGGCGCCGGTGCGCTGCAGGTAGTTCAGCGCCTCGGCGCCGTCACGCATGATCACCACTTCATTGGCCAGCTGGCTGCGCTCCAGCGCGATCAGGGTGAGTTCCAGGTCGTGGGGGTTGTCTTCGACCAGCAGTATCGGTTTCAGCATCAGATGTCTCGGTCCAGGAGGGACGATGTGTAGGACAGTTTGGGGAGTGAGAAGTAGAACGTGGCGCCCTTGTCCAGCTGGCCTTCGGCCCAGACCTGGCCATCGTGGCGCTCGATGATGCGGCGCACGCTCGCCAGGCCGATGCCGGTGCCTTCGAACTCCTCCATGCGGTGCAAGCGCTGGAACACGCCGAACAGCTTGTTCGAGTACTGCATGTCGAAGCCGACGCCGTTATCGCGCACATAGACCACCACCTCGCCGGCGCGTTGCTCGGCACCCACTTCAATGACGGCCACCTCACGGGTGCGGCTGTACTTGACCGCGTTGTCGATCAGGTTGCGCAGCACCATGTGAATGAAGGCGGCATCGGCGACGACGATCGGCATCGGCAGCAGGTGCCATTCGATCTGCCGACCTTCGCAGTCAGGCGCCAGCTCCTCGCGAATCGAGGCGACCAATGCACCGAGGTCGACATCCGACAGCCGCAATGCGGAGCGGCCCATCTGCGAGAAACTCAGCAGGTTGTCCACCAGCGTGCCGGCAAAGCGCGCGGCGTCGGCAATGTTGTCGAGAAAGCGCATGCCGCGTTCGCTCAGTTGCTTGCTTTCCATCTCGCTGAGCAGCTCGGTATAGCCGGCGATATGCCGCAGCGGAGCCCGCAGATCGTGGGAAACGCTGTAGGAGAAGGCCTCCAGCTCCTTGTTGCTGGCGCGCAGTTCGCCGGCCAGCTGGGCCATCTCCTCGGCTTTGCGCAAGACGATACCGAGCACCGCGTTGCGCAGTTCCAGCGCGCCTTCGATCACCACCTGATCCCAGGGCTGCGCATAACCGCGCAGGGTTTCCTGCCATTGTTCGAAGCTGTGCCGCGGACTGAGAGCGCCGCTCTGACGGTCGATATGTTTTTCCGGCTGACCGGCCCAGTTGACGGTCTTGATCTGCTCGTGGCGGAACCAGATCAGATAGTGCGCGTGCAGGCGCGAGATGGAGATGGCCATGACCCCGGCACAGTGCTCGGCGAGCGCCGGCATGTCGGGAATGTCGCGGCTGATGCAGTCACTGTGAAACACCAGTTCGTCGCGCCGCTCGCCCAGCCACTGCGCCAGCTGCAGAATCTGTTCATGGTCCGGTGTGTTTCCGACGGTTTCGCACTTGTCCGCGGAGATGATCGCCGCGCCGTCGGCCCCGGCGAAACCCAGCACCACCTCAGGGAGGTGACGAAAGCCCTCGACCACGCTATCGCGATCGGCCATGGCCGAGAGCAGATGGACGATCTGGTGGCGCAGTTCCAGCTTACGTTGCGCGAGGGTCTCGCTTTCCCGTGCCTCGATCTGCAGCGAGAGGATACGACCGAGCAGCTCGCAGGCGGTGCGCGTCTGGTAAGTGACTGCTCGCGGTTCGGCATCATGGCAGGAGATCAGCCCCCACAGCCGATCGCGAATGACGATGGAGATCGACATCGACGCCAGCGTGCCCATGTTGCGCATGTACTGCAGATGCACCGGGGAAACGCTGCGCAAAGCGGCAAAGCTCAGGTCGAGCGGCGCGCCGGAGCCTGGATTGAGCGCCGGTATCAGCGGCGAGGGTTGATAGTTGGCGTCCTGAATCACCCGGATCAGGTTCTCGCGATACAGCCGGCGCGCCTGTTGCGGGATGTCGGCTGCCGGAAAGCACAGACCCAGATAGCTCGGATAGCCGGGGTCTGCCGCTTCGGCCAGCACCACGCCATTGTCTTCGGCATCAAAGCGATAGGCCTTGACCCGGCCAAACCCGGTGATGCGTTTGACTTCCCGAACCGCCAGCTGACAGAGCGCTTCGAGTTCGCGGCTGTCCTGCAGCTGGGCGACGAAGGTGCGCATCAGCGGATACAGGGTGTCGTAGGCCTGGGCGGGGTTCTCCGCGCGTTCGAATTCGAGGATCAGCTGTCCGCGATGGCGATGGCCGAGCAGGGCGAACGTCTGGCCCGCGGCTCCGGCCAGGCCGATGCTCACATCGCTCAGGTGAAAGGGATTGTGATCGTCTGCGCTCAGCGCCTCGAGACCGGCTTCAATGCGCGCGGTGGGCAACAGGTCCGACAGTGGTTGGCCGAGCAGTGAACGAGCGTCGATTCCGAGCCAGAGCTGAACGTTTTCACTGGCCTGCTGTACGTGTAGCTCGGGTTCGCTGACCACCAGCAGGAAACCGTGGGGCTGGATGCTACCGGGGATATGGATTGGCTCGTCGGCGCATCGGTCGATGGCCTGGAGCAACTCCTGAGCTTCGGTAGTGGTCATTGTGTGTCCTTGTTCAGGTCCGAGTGGACCGGAGGTGACTGGCAGGCACCAATGCAAGCTGCTACCTAATGTCTGCAATCGTGCAGGTTGAAACGGGCAAGTCGCCGTGAATTTATTAACCGAGCGTTTCGCTCGGCCATGCACTTTAACGCGACAGAACTGGCTCGCCAATCCGGCGGGCTGTATAAACGGGGCCTTGCCTGGGGGCATACGACAGGAGGTGGGTGTGGAAGAAGTCATCGAACAGCTGCGCGAGCTCAACGAGCCGGTGCCGGTACCGCTGGAACTGCCGGACGACGATCTGCTGGTGGAGATCGAAGAGCAGCTGTTGATCAACCTGCCGTTCGGCCTGCGTGAGTTCCTGCTCCAGGTCAGCGACGTGATCTACGGGCGCCTTGAGCCGGTCACCGCCACCGATCCGCAGTCACATACCTACCTGCCGGAAGTCACCGCCAATGCCTGGGATGCCGGCGTGCCGCGCGATCTGATCCCGATCTGCCAGGACGGGCGCGACTACTACGTGGTCGATCTGGAAGGCGAAGTCACCCTGTGGGACGGCGACGACTGCGAGCTGACCGATGAGGAAACCTGGGAGACCGTCTGGCATTGGGCGCGCGACGTCTGGCTGGAAAGCTGAAGCAGATATACGACAGTATCGACACGGCGGCGCCGCGACGGCCTGTTAAGCTGTGCGCCCGCCGGACACTTTCCATTACTTCATGCTGACTCTGAGCAATCTGTTTCTGTTCATGCTGCTGGCTGCCGCCAGCGCCTGGCTGTGGCACTCCCACGGTATTCGCGAGCGCGCCCTGCAGGCGGTGCGCCGGCACTGCCAGAAGCTCGATGTGGAATTGCTCGACGGCAATGTGGCCTTTCGCAAGCTGACGCTGTTGCCGGATGCACGCGGCCAGCGCCGGCTCGCGCGTATCTACGGTTTCGAGTTCACCGTCACTGGTGAGCAGCGCCACCCCGGCACCATCGTCATGTTCGGTGCGCGGGTCGGTCGTATCGAACTGGCGGCGCATCCGTTCCGGCCCGCCGACGAGCCGGGGAGGGTGATTCAATTGGACGACTGGCGCCGCCCCCGCGAATGACAGGTCAGTCGTCAATAAGGCACTCGACCATGCCCTGTTGCAGTTCCGCCTGCGACTGCGGTTCGCTGAAGATCAGCTCTATCCTTGAGTCCCGCCGCCATTCGCTGCTCCTGAAGACCAACGCCTGACCGTCCAGTGCGTTGGCTGACTGCCAGTTGCTGCGGCCGTGGGCCGCCAGCTTGGCGCGACGCCAGGGCCAGCGCGCCAGCCATTGCGAGAGCTGGCCGAGATCGAAACGCTGGCTCGGGTGCCAGCGCCAGCCGATGCTCCAGTGCTCTGCTGTCGCCTGAACCTGGCAGATTGGCTGGCGCGGATCGAGCCACACCTGCGCCAGCGTCGCCGACCCGGAGGGCAGGGTGGTCGCGCGTGTCGGTTCACTGGCGCGTGCGCCTATACCGGGAAGCTGTTCGAGGGGCAGCTGGCCTTGCGTGGTCCAGTAAAGCGGCTGCTCAGACAGCTGCTCAGCCAGTCGGGTACGGCTGGGTTGGTCCAGCGTTTCGCTCTTGTTCATCAGCAGCAGGCCGGCTTGGACCAGGGCCTGCTGCTGGCTGTCGGGCAGGGGTTCGCCGCGGCTGAGGGCGGCCGCATCCAGTACCAGCACGGTTGGCTGGACGCTCAGCACGTTGTGCCATGGCGGTTGCCTGAGCTGCCGCAGCAATTCCGCCGGGTGGCCCAGGCCGGAGGGTTCGATCAGCAAGCGGTCTGGTTTTGCCTGACGCAGCAGGCGCGCCAGGCCGACCTGGAACGGCACGCCGTTGACACAACACAGGCAGCCGCCGGGGATCTCCGCCAGGCTGATGCCGTCTGCTTCGGTCGTCAGTAACGCGGCATCCAGCCCGATCTGGCCGAACTCGTTGATCAGCACCGCCCAGCGTTCGCCGGCTGGCTTCTGATCGAGCAGATGGCGAATCAGGCTGGTTTTGCCGGCGCCGAGCGGGCCGCCGATGAGATGGGTCGGGATATGTTCGAGCATGGCGGCTATGGTGCGCATTTTGCGCTGGATCTGAAAGGGGCGGGTGGCTCATGTTAAAGTCGCCGGCGATTCTCGGAGAGGTGAAATCGTGCGGTTACCGTTCTTGCTGACAGCCCTGTGCGGCCTGCTCGTCGCTGGCGATGTGATGGCCGAAGCGTGCGTGATTAACAGCCACGACGACCGCGTGGCAGTGAAGCTTTGCCAGGCGAACATCAACATTCCCGCAGAGCTGTTCCGCACCGGCTTCTGTCAGCCGCAGCTGAAGGATCACGAAGTCGAAGTGGAGTTCGTCGATCAGTGCCCGGACGGGGCCTTCGGTGTCTGCCGCAACGCGCAGGTGTCGAACATGCCGTACCGGCAGGACATTCACTATTACGGCATCGCCAGTGATGCGCGCTTTCTCCAGCCCGCTTGCGAGCAAAACAACCAGGGCAGTTGGGAGAAGAACTGACTCCCGCCCAGCAGTCATGGGGGTTTCACGTGGAACCCCTGCTGATTTCCCGGTTGCCTTCTACCGAGCCGGTTTCAATGCGCCGCAATCGTCCGCTATCCAGCGCGCGTGGGATTCGATTCGCGAGGTACCGGTCTCGCTGCCTTGGCGGTATTCACTTTCCACGGTACTGACGAATTCCTTGTCGCTGATGAAGCGCGTCTCGCCCTGACCTCGGGCATCAGGGCACTCGAACCTGAATTTCCACAGCTTGTCGCCACGCTCGGTGATCTCCTGGGTACAGGCCGGATCATCCTGGAAGGGCAGCTGATCGGACTCCACCTGAGCCTTGCTCAGACAGATCTGCACACCCTTGCCGCCGAGTTTCACGCCCTGCGCGGCCAGCATCTCCTCCATCATCCGGCGCTGGTCGGCGGGTAGATTCTCCATCTGCGCCAGCATCGCGTCCATGCCCGGCATCTGCTGGCCATCCACCTGTATATCGCCGCTGCTGAATTCCCAGAGGCCCGGCAGGATCTGCTGCGCATGGGCGGGCATTAGCGTCAGGGAGAGGAGCGCGAAAGCGGCCAGACGTGGCAGTTGGGTCATGAGCGTGCCTCCGGAGATGGGTTATTCCTTCAGCCTAGTCGAGCTTTTTCTGCACCGTGCTCGAACGGACGGCGGTCGACAAAAGAACGTGATACAGCGATTGCCGATGGATTTGTGCTGTTGAGAAGCGTTAGCATTAACTCTTGCAGCGCTCATGGGAGGCCGCATGGCAATTGAAGGTATGGTTCGACAGCAGATGCTGCATCGGCTCTATGCCGAGCATCACGGCTGGCTTAACGGCTGGCTGCGGCGTCAGCTGGGCTGTAATCAGCGGGCGGCCGACCTCGCGCAGGACACCTTCGTGCGGGTGATGACCAAGGATCAGGACATGGGCGCCATCCGCGAACCCAGAGCCTACCTGCATACCATCGCCAAGGGCCTGTTGATCAACCATTGGCGGCGCCGACAGATCGAGCAGGCCTATCTTGATGCGCTGGCACTGCAACCCGAGCCCGTGGCGCCATCGCCGGAATCCCAGGCGTTGATCGTCGAAACCTTGCTGCAGGTCGACGCCATGCTGGCCCAGCTGCCGGCGAAGGTGCGCAGCGCCTTTCTCATGTCGCAGCTGCAGGGCATGACCTACGCCGCAATCGCCATCGAACTCGGCGTTTCCGAGCGGATGGTGAAGAAGTACATGGCTCAGGCCATGTTGCATTGCCTGCTGCTGGTGGCGGAGGACTGATGGGCATCGATTACCGCGTGCTGCAGGAAGCGGCGAAATGGTTTGCCGTGTTGCAGTCCGGTGCGGCCAGCGCTGGCGAGCGCCAGGCCTGGAACGCGTGGCTGGAACAGCCGGAGCATGCCCGCGCGTGGGCTAGGGTCGAACGCATCAGTGGCCAGTTCCAGCCGCTGGCCGACGATGCCGTCGGGCGCACTGCCGGCGCGATGTTGCACAGCCGCCAATCGAACCGTCGCCAGGCACTGAAGGTGCTGTCCGTGCTTTGTGGCGGCGCGGCACTGAGCCTGGCCGGCGGATCGCTGCCCTGGCGACAGTGGACGGCCGATGAGCGAACCGCGGTTGGTGAGGTGCGCGACCTGCGCCTGACTGATGGCTCGCAGCTCTGGCTGAACACCGATACCGCGGTGGATATTGCCGACGACGAGACCGCGCGCAGGCTGGCGCTTTACCGCGGTGAGCTGCTTGTCGATGCCTCGCCCAGCCAAGGCGGGCGGCCGTTGCTACTGACCAGTCGCGAAGGTCGCGTGCGCAGCGAGCAGGCCGCGCGTTTCTCGCTGCGCCAGGAAGATGGCCATACCCGCCTGAGCGTGTTCGCCGGCGTTGTGGATATCCAGCTGGATGGCTTAGGCATCACCCGTGTGGCGGCCGGGCAGCAGACCGATTTCGGACGCCGCTACATCGCCCCCTTGTCAGCGGCCCGCGCCGAACATCAGGCCTGGGCGAGCGGCGTATTACTGGCCGACAACCAGCGCCTGGAAGATTTCCTCGTCGAACTGTCGCGCTATCGACACGGCTATCTCGGCTGCGATCCGCGTATCGCCGATCTGCGGGTGGTCGGCGCCTTTCCCCTCGGTGACACCGAGCGTGTGCTGGATGCGCTGGCGGCGACGCTGCCGGTGCGAATCGAGCGGCGCATGGCCTGGTGGGTCAGCCTCGAACCTGCCGCGGCACGGGGTGGCGTGTAGTTCGTTGCGGGCGCGAATAAAAAATATTCGCATCTGCAGTTCCCTTTCTTCGATCTGGTTGGGCATAGGGCTAAATCCGTCACTCGAACAGGAACACCCATGCGCTCGACCGCCTTGCCGTTCATTCCCAATCGCTCCCGCGCCTTGGCGCTCGGCATTCGTGCCGCGCTGCTGTGCCTGCCGCTGGCCAGCGTCGTGCCCGGCGCTGCCATGGCGCAGTCTGCGACCCAGCAGGTGGTGCGCAGCTACGACATTCCCGCCGGCCCGCTCTCCAGCGTACTGAGCCGTTTCGCCGGTGAAGCAGGTGTGCTGCTCTCGGTGGATGGCAGCCTGCTGCAGGGCATGGACAGCAACGGCCTGCAAGGGCAGTACGGCGTTGACGACGGTTTCGCTGCGCTGCTGCAGGGTAGCGGCCTGCAAGCCGTTCGCGACAGCCAGGGCAACTACTCGCTAGCGCGCCGCAGCGCGCAGACCGACGCCGTCGAACTGCAACCGATGACCGTCGAAGGCTTCGCCTTGGGCAACGCGCTGGGTTCGATGGAAGGCTACAACGCGACCCACAGCAGCGTGGCGACCAAGACCAGTATGCCGTTGGCAGAGACTTCGCAGACCGTTTCGGTGGTCACCCGCCAGCAGATCGAGGATCAGGGCTCACGCTCGATCGCCCAGGCGGTGCGCTACACGCCGGGCCTGATGAGCACGCCCTATGGCGCCACCACCCGCTACGACTATGTCGCCATGCGCGGCATCACCGATGGCTCGGTGGACAACCTTTACCTCGACGGTCAGAAGCTGCTGGGCGACAGCGGCACCTACAGCAGTCTGCAGGTCGATCCGTACTTCATCGAGCGCATCGACATCCTCAAGGGACCGTCCTCGGTCCTCTATGGCCGCAGCCTGCCCGGCGGCCTGGTGGCGATGACCAGCAAGAAGCCGCAGAAGGAAGCCAGCCGCCAGCTGCAGTTCTCCTACGGCAGCAATGATTACAAGCAGGCAGCGTTCGATTTCACCGGGCCTCTGGATGACGAGCGCATCAGTTATCGATTGGTCGGCGTGGCCAAGGATGCCGACAACCAGGTCGATGGAATCGAGGAGCAACGCTTTGCGGTGATGCCCTCGGTGAGCATCGACTTCACCGAAGACACCCGCCTGACCCTGCTGGCGATGCTGCAACGCGATCCGGAGAGCGGCTACCACGGCGGATTACCGGCCGATGGCACGGTGACGTCGCGCAACGGTCAGCGCATCTCGCGCAGCTTCTTCGAGGGCGACGAGGACTACGAGAAGTTCGAGCGCGACCAGCAGATGATCGGCTATCAGCTCGAGCACCGTTTCAACGATGTCGTTTCGGCGCGGCAGAACTTCCAGTACCTGGACTCCACCGTGGACTCGGGGCAGGTCTATCAGTACGGCTACGTGGCCCCAGGTTCCGATGAACTGGTGCGCTACTACACCGGGGCCGACGAAGCGCTGCACGCCTGGACCATCGACAACCAGTTGCAGTTCCTCTTCGATACCGGCGCACTCAGCCATACCCTGGTGACCGGCCTCGACTACCAGCGGCGCAAGGCCAAGGTGGTTTACGACGCAGCCTACGGCCTGCCCTCGGTCAATCCCTACACCGGTGCCGTAGGTGCGGGCAGCCCGGTGTTCTACCACCAGTACGACGAAACCCGTGAGCTGGAGCAGACGGGCCTCTATGTGCAGGACCTGATCAGCCTCGGCAACTGGCGCTTCTCGCTGGGTGTTCGCCAGGATTGGGTGGACGTCTCGTTCGATCACACCAACGATGCGAGCTACGGCGATCAGTCCGATAGCGCCAAGCTCGAGCAATTCACTGGTCGCGTTGGTGTGCTCTACGCCTTTGATAACGGCCTGTCGCCCTACGCCAGCTACTCCGAGTCGTTCAATCCCAACGCAACTGCGGCCTATAACGCGAATGGCAGCGGCGGCTTCGACATCACACTGCTTGATCCGACTGAAGGCGAACAGTACGAGGTGGGCCTGAAGTATCAGCCGCTGGGCACCGACGATCTCTACACCATCTCCTACTTCGACTTGAAGCAGTCGAACCTGGCGAACAAGGATTCCAACGAGAATTTCTACCGCGCGGTGGGCGAACTTACCTCCAAAGGCGTGGAAGTCGAAGCTCGTCTGCGGCCGCTGGAACAGGTCAATGTCATCGCCAGCTATACCTACATGGACGTCGAGTATTCCAAGGACTTCACCGGTGCTGCCGGCGTCAACAATCGCGACAACACGCCCAACGCGGTGGCGCGCAACATGGCCTCGCTGTGGACCGACTACACCTTCGACCGAGGGCCGTTGGCCGGTTTGCAGGTGGGAGGTGGCGCACGCTACTTCGGCAAGAGCTGGGCTGACGCGGAGAACACCCTGCGCATTCCGTCCTACACACTGTACGACGCCATGCTCGGTTATGACCTGTCTCGCGTCGGGCTGCAGGGTGTCGGCGTGCGCCTGAACCTGAACAACCTCACCGATGAGAAGTACGTCGCCGCGTGCAACAGCCTGAGCCAGTGCTACTACGGCGAGGAGCGCAATGTCATGGCTACCGTGACCTACGACTTCTGATCAACGCTGAACTGCCGCCGGCCCCACAGGTCCGGCGGCTTTGTGCTTTCTGAAGGACGGACAACCGACGATGCGTTCCATTCTCGTGCTCCTGCACCGCTACATCGGCCTGGCCACGGCGATCTTCCTGTTTCTCGCCGGCATTACCGGCAGCATCCTGGCCTTCCATCACGAGCTGGACGAATGGCTCAACCCGGAGTTCTACCACACCACCAGTGAGGGACCGGTGCTGGCGCCGGGAACGTTGGTGGAACGCGTCGAGCAGGCCAACCCGCGTATGCAGGTCTGGTACATGGAGTTTCCCAGTGAGCCCGGTCACGCCGCTTTGATGGCACTGGTGCCGCGTAACGATCCGGCGACTGGCAAGCCGTACGGCGAGCGCCCGGTGGTGCAGTACATCGATGCGGTGAGCGGGGACCCGGTGGGCACGCGTTACTGGGGCGAATGCTGCTTCTCGCGCAAGAACTTCGTGCCCTTCATCCTCGAGTTTCACTACAACCTGTCGCTGCCGGGCAACTGGGGGCTGTGGTTGATGGGTATCGTGGCGATCGCCTGGGTGATCGATTGCTTCGTCTCGCTGGTGCTGACCTTTCCTCGTGGCCGGCCGTTCTTTTCCAAGTGGTGGACGTCCTGGAAGATCAAGCGCCAGCGCATGAACCACGACGTACATCGCGCAGGCGGCCTGTGGCTGTGGCTGCTGCTCACGCCGGTGGCGGTCAGCAGCGTGGCGATGAACCTGCCGGAGCAGGTGTTCAAGCCGGTGGTATCGCTGTTCTCGCCTGTTGAGCCGAGCGTCTACGAGGCCCGCGGGCGGATGCCGGCTGAGCAGTTGGGCACCACCGCTTACGACTTCCACCAGGCGTACGACTACGCCATGCAGCACGCCGCCGAGCTCGGCCTGAGCGAGGCAATCACCGAGCTGTACTACAGCTTCGAATACAACTTCTACGGCGCCGGCTTTGGCGAGCACGACAGCAACCAGGGCAACGCCTGGCTGTTCTTCCATGGCACCGACGGTCGTCTGCTGGGGCAGGAGATTCCCGGCCAGGGCACGCTGGGGCAGCAGTTCCATCTGCTGCAGCCGGCTATCCATGGCGGGCGCATCCTCGGCCTACCAGGGCGCATCCTCATCGCCGTGCTGGGCGTGGCGATCGCGGTGTTGTCGGTCACCGGTGTGGTGATCTGGTGGCGCAAGCGACGAGCACGCATCAGCGCGGTGCTGCGTGAACCTCGCAGGGGAAGCGCGGCGTCGGTAAGTTCGGTCGGTGAGCCATGATGGTCATGAGGTGAAGCGTCCCCTCAACCCTATGCTGGGCGCCCCAGCCGTCTCACCGGGAGGGGCGAGGGGGTTGGATCGCAGAGGTATGTGAGTATTACGGCAGTGTTCGATGATTGTGCAGCCAAGATGGTTGCTGCGCCGTGCTGACGTCCGAAGCGTGCCGCCTCTGGGCCGGGTGTTGATTCGCCAGAGCCTGCGCCATCATCGAACAGTCCCCTCGCCCCTTGGGGAGAGGGCTAGAGGGGGCGGGCTTCCAGGCCCAGCGCCAGCTATGGTCGGTACACCGCGAGCGCCAACAGGCTCGCTTTCCTCACTCCGCCTGCTTGACCAGCTCAGGCAACTGCTCGGCCAGTTTCTGCACCCGCAAAGGCGAGCGGATAAAGCCCTGCTGCCGACCATCCGGGCCGATCAGGACCAGGTTGCCGCTGTGGTCGACGGTGTAGTTTTCCTTGCTGGTATCGCCGGGTATGAAGGGAATGCCGACACCGTTGGCCAGCGTCTGGATATCGTCCAGCGGGCCGGTCAGGCCCTGGAAACCGGCGTTGAAGTAGCCGAGGTATTCCTTGAGTTTTTCCGGCGTGTCGCGATTCGGATCGACGCTGACGAGGATGATGCGCAGCTGGTAGCGCACGGCGTCCGGCAGCATGCCGTTGAGTTGGCGCAGTTCGGCCAGGGTAGTGGGGCAGATGTCCGGGCAGAAGGTGTAGCCGAAGAACAGCAGCGTCCACTGCCCGTCCAGTTCGTTCAGTTTTACCGCTTCGCCGTCTTGGTCCGTCAGGCTCAGCGACGGCACCGTGCGGCTCTGCGGCAGCACGACGATGCCGGCATCCAGCAACTGCGTGGGATCGAGCTGGCGCTGGCTGTTGAGCACCTTGGAAACCGTCAGCCCGACGACCAGCGCGATCAGCGCAATGAGGATGAAGACGGTTTTCTGGATGCGGGTCATGGATGTCCTTTGGGCGACTATCTAGAAATCGAGCAGCAGATAATGATCAACCAGCAGCGCGATGAACAGCGCGAACAGGTACCAGATGCTGAATTTGAAGGTCTTGATTGCCGCATGTGGCCGGCTGTCGCGGTACAGCGCGATCGTCCAGTAGAGGAAGCGTGCACCCAGCAACGCTGCGGCGGCGAGGTACAGCGGGCCGCTCATGTGAATGGCGAACGGCATGAAGCTGACCGCCAGCAGCATCACCGTGTAGAGCAGGATATGCACCTTGGTGTAGTGCACGCCGTGGGTCACCGGCAGCATCGGCACGTTGACCTTGGCGTACTCGTCCTTGCGGTGAATCGCCAGCGCCCAGAAGTGCGGCGGCGTCCAGGCGAAGATGATCAGCACCAGCAGTAGCGGTTCGGCGGTGACCTGGCCGGTCACCGCGACCCAGCCGAGCAGCGGCGGTGCGGCGCCGGCGAGTCCGCCGATGACGATGTTCTGCGGCGTGGCGCGTTTGAGAAAGCCGGTATAGATCACCGCATAGCCGATCAGCGAGGCCAGGGTCAGCCAGGCGGCGAGGGCATTGGTGAAGGTCAGCAGCAGGGCCAGCCCGCTGACGCCGAGAGCGAAAGCGAAGGTCAGTGCCGCCGCTGGCGAGACCCGGCCTTCAGCCAGGGGTCGCTTGTGGGTGCGGGCCATCACCGAATCGATCTGCCGGTCCACCACATGGTTCACCGCCGCCGCGCCACCGGCACACAGGGCGATGCCCAGATTGCCGAACAGCAGCACCGTCCAGGGCACGCCGGCGCGGGTGGCGAGGAACATGCCCACCAGCGAGGTGATGAGCATCAGCAGCACCACCTTCGGCTTGGTCAGCTCCAGGTAGTCGCGCCAGCTGGCCTGGGCGCTGCGTTCGCTGAGTAGAGTCGCCATGGGGGTTCTCCTTGTGGTCATGCGCGGGGCAGATCGAGCTGCCCCGTCGTGTTCGAAATCGATGCTGGCTCGGTTTGCCGGGCGGCATGTGCAGGCTGGCGCAGCCGGTAATTGACCAGTACCAGCACCAGCAGCAGCGCGGCACCGCCGCCGTTGTGCGCTACGGCGACCGCCAGCGGCAGGTTGAGCAGCACGTTGCTGATGCCCAGCCCGACCTGCAGCGCCAGCGCGGCGATGAGCAGCCCCGCCAGCCGGCCGAGTCCGCGGCGCATGAGCATGGCGGCCAGCAGCAGCAACAGCAGCGTCACGCACAGTGCGCCGATGCGGTGGCTGACATGGATGGCCGTGCGTGCCTCGCCATAGAGCAGGCCGCCGAGGTAATTCGGGCCGATGTCGTGATGGGTCAGGTTGAAGGCGTTGGCGAAGTCCATCCGCGGCCACCATTCGCCATGGCAGGTGGGGAAGTCGGTGCAGGCGACGGCCGCATAGTTGCTGCTGACCCAGCCGCCGAGGGCGATCTGGACGATCACCGCGAGCATGGCGATGCCGGCGAATTTGCGCAGACGACCGTCTACGGCCGGCAACGGAGCAAGTGCACCGGACAGCCGCAGGCACAGCAGGAACAGCAGGCTGAGGGTGGTGAAGCCGCCGAGCAGGTGCGCGGTAACCACCTGCGGCCAGAGCTGCAGGGTCACTGTCCACATGCCGAAGATCGCCTGGGCGATGACCACCGCGAGCAGTAGAAGCGGCAACTTCACCGGCTGCCCGGGTTGGCCGCGACGGCGTATCGCCTGCGCCGCCATGGCGAGAATCACCAGCCCCAGCGCGCCGGCGAAATAGCGATGGATCATCTCGTTCCAGCCCTTGGCCACTTCCAGTGGAGCCTCGGGAAAGCGCAGCGCAGCAAGACTCTGCTTGTGCTCGCTCATCGGCACCGCGAGAAAACCATAGCAACCCGGCCAGTCCGGGCAGCCGAGGCCGGCGTGGGTCAACCGCGTATAGGCGCCGAGCAGTACGACCACCACCGCCAGCAGCGTGGCGATCAGGGCGAGGCGGTATCCGGGTTTGGCCATCGGTTTCTCCTTGGGCGGCCAGTTTGGGACCGCAGCGAAACGGCAGAGTGCGTCAGCCGATCTGCGAGATCTTCAGCAGGTATTTCAGGTCATCGAGAATCGCCTTGCCGTCTGCTTCGGCGTCATAGCGCAGCACCAGATTGCCGTGCGGGTCGACGATCCATAGCTGCGGCGTTGCCGGTGCATCGGGGTTACGTGCATACGCGCTGGCGTCGAGGCCATGACGCTGCAACTGCGGGTATTCGCGACTCAGGCGCTGCTCGTAGGCGTCGTCCAGGGCCGTCGCGCTGGCCAGGGCGTGGCCGGCGCGGGCGGCCTCACGGGCCAGGCCGATATTGATCTGGCGGGCCAGGTAGACCAGTTCCTGGCACTGCGTTTCGCAGCCCTGCGGGGCGGTGACCAGCAGCTCCCAGCGCCGTTCGGAGTCGGCTGCAGTCACGCCGATGGCTGCGCGGTCCTGGCCGTTGGCGATCAGCACGCCGTCGTAGCTGCGGGTCTGCGGCACCCAGAAGCCGAAGCGATACATCGCCGACGCCAGGAGCATCGGGCCGAGTACCACGGCGATTATCAGCAGCAGTTGCAGTCGGCCACGACCGCGCTTCGGCTCACGGCCGGCAAGGGTTGGATTCATCGTTGTCACTGTGCTTCTCCCGTGCCTGATGCACGCCGAAGTAGATGAACAGCGCCAGCAGGGCGGCTGCCATGGCAAACCACTGCACGGCGTAGCCCAGATGCTGCGACGGGCGCATGCTGGTGATCGCCCAATCGGCGCGGTAGGCGCTGGGGCCGGGCTCCAGACGCAATTCATGGATCACGCCTTCGCGGCCGGCCTGCTGCCACATCGCCTCGATGTCGACGTGGTTGATCAGGCGCGGCCAGCCCTCGGCCGTGCGGTGGCTGAAGATGAACGGCTTTCCTGGCGGTACGTAGACCCAGGCAGCGAGCTTCAAAGACTGCGCTGGTGTGTCGAAGGCCGGCGGCACGCGGCGATCGGGCCAGGGAATCCAGCCGCGGTTGACCATTACCCAACGGTCGCTGAGCTCGTCATGAAAGGGCTGCAGCAGCTCTACGCCAACCTGGCCGTCACGGGTGCGGCTGTCGAGCAGGAAGCTGTGCTCGGCATCGAAACGACCCTGCAGATGCACGCGGGAAAAGGCCGGCTGGGCGCTGCTTTCGATCTGCTCCGGTGACAGCGGCGCAGCTTGCTGCCTCGCCTCCTGGCGTGCCAGCAGATCGCGCTTCTGTTCGCCGCGCTCCAGCTGCCAGAAGCCCAGCCAGACCAGCATCGGCAGCATGGCCAGCACCAGCAGGGTAGGCAGCAGCCCCGGCCTGAAGCCGCTCATGCCCGGCAGCCTGATGTGTCGATACGGCTGGCTATACTCCACCCCCAATACCCCTGTCGTGGAATCGCTCATGCTCAAGGCGGCGATCGTTCTGTTGTTAGTGGCCACGCTGGTCAGTCTGTTCAGTGGGTTGTTCTTCCTGGTCAGGGACGAGGGCCGCACCTCCCGCGTGATCACGGCCCTGTTCATCCGGGTCAGCCTCAGCGCACTGACCGTTGCGCTGATCGGCTGGGGTTTCTATACGGGGCAGCTGCGCCCCGCCTTTGGTTTCTGATTCGCTAGATCACATAGACGAAGACGAACAGCGCGATCCACACCACGTCGACGAAGTGCCAGTACCAGGCCGCTGCCTCGAAACCGAAGTGCTGTTCCGGGCTGAAATGCCCGCGCAGGATGCGCACCAGCATCACCGTGAGGATGATCGCGCCCATGGTCACGTGGGCACCGTGAAAGCCCGTAAGCATGAAGAAGGTTGCGCCATAGATGCCCGAGCCCAGGGTCAGCCCCAGTTCGGTGTAGGCATGCACGTACTCCTCGATCTGCAGGACCAGGAACGCGGCGCCGAGCAGCACGGTCAGCGCCAGGCCGATCTTCAGGTGCTGGCGATTGTTCTTGCGCAGCGCGTGGTGCGCCCAGGTCAGGGTGAAGCTGGAGCTGACCAGCAGGATGGTGTTGATCAGCGGCAGGCCCCAGGCACTGATGGTGCCTTCCGGTGCCGGATAGAGCTTGGGATCTGGGGTGTTGAGCAGCGGCCAGGTGTATTCGAAGCCGGGCCAGAGCATGTTGCTGATGCCCTTGTCGCCTTCGCCAGCCAGCCAGGGGCCGGCCCAGTAGCGGATGTAGAACAGCGCGCCGAAGAAGGCGAGGAAGAACATCACCTCCGAGAAGATGAACCAGCTCATGCCCCAGCGGAACGAGCGGTCCATCTGTGCGCTGTACAGCCCGGCGCGGCTTTCTTTCACCACAGCGCCGAACCAGCCGAACATCATGTAGGCGATCAGCAGCGCGCCGACGAAGAAGATCATCGGCCCGCTGGACTCGTCACGCCCGGCTTTCAGGTCGTTGAACCAGCTGCCCAGGCCGTAGAAGGTGACCAGCAGGGCGATGGTGGCGATGATCGGCCATTTGCTCTGATCAGGAACGTAATACTGCTCGTGGGTGGTCTGTTGGCTCATTGCAGACTCTCCTTGGCCGGGGCCGATGTGGCGTTGACGGCCACCGGCGGCTGGCGGGACGTGATGTCGAACAGCGTGTAGGCAAGGGTCAGGTTGTGCACGTCGGCGGGCAGGTCGCGATCGACGATGAAGCGCACCGGCATTTCGATGCGCTCGCCCGGTTGCAGCACCTGCTGGGTGAAGCAGAAGCATTCGGTCTTGTGGAAGTAGGCCGCCGCCCGCGACGGCGAGACGCTGGGGATCGCCTGGGCGGTCATCGGCTTGTCGGTCGGGTTGTAGGCCACGAAGCGGATTTCCTGGCTGGCGCCTGGGTGCACGCTGAGCTGGTCGGCCAGCGGGCCGAATTCCCAAAGCATGCCGGCGGCGTTGGTGGCGAGAAACTGCACCCGCACCGCGCGAGCTTCATCTGCGCTCTGCACGCCGGTGTAGGCACCGGCAGTCTTGCCGTTGATGCCGAAGGCCTGGCACATGACGTCGTAGATCGGCACCAGCAAGAAGCCGAAACCGAACATGCCGACCACGACGAACAGCAGGCGGCGGACCAGGCGTCGCGTGGGCAGGGACTCGTTCATGAGAGCCTCCCCGTTTGGTGGGAGCGGGCCTTTTCGCGGTCGACCTGGCAGACCCGGCCGGGCCTGCCAGCGACGCCCTGTTGCCTGCTCACGGCGTCAGCTCCCCGCCAGTGCCCTTGCGGTGCTCGTGCACATCGCTCATGTCCGGTGGTGTCTGGAAGGTGTGGTAGGGCGCCGGCGACGGCACGCTCCATTCCAGCCCCTCGGCGCCGTCCCAGGGCTTGGCTGGTGCCGGTACGCCGCCGCGAATGCATTTGATGACGATGAACAGGAACAGCAACTGGGTGGCGCCGAACATGAAGGCGCCGACGCTGGAGACCATGTTGAAGTTGGCGAACATCATGTTGTAGTCGGGGATGCGCCGCGGCATGCCGGCCAGGCCGACGAAGTGCATCGGGAAGAACGCCAGGTTCATGCCGATGAAGCTCATCCAGAAATGCAGCTTGGCCAGGGTCTCGTCGTACATGTGCCCGGTCCACTTGGGCAGCCAGTAGTAGGCTGAGGCGAAGATGCCGAAGATCGCTCCCGGAACCAGCACGTAGTGGAAGTGCGCCACCACGAAGTAGGTGTCGTGGTACTGGAAGTCCGCCGGGGCGATGGCCAGCATCAGCCCGGAGAATCCGCCGATGGTGAACAGGATGACGAAGGCCACGGCGAACAGCATCGGCGCCTCGAATGTCAGCGACCCGCGCCACATCGTCGACACCCAGTTGAACACCTTCACCCCGGTGGGCACGGCGATCAGCATGGTGGCGTACATGAAGAACAGCTCGCCGGTCAGCGGGATGCCGACGGTGAACATGTGGTGCGCCCAGACGATGAAGGAGAGGAAGGCGATCGCCCCGGTGGCGTAGACCATCGAGGTGTAGCCGAACAGCGGCTTGCGGCTGAACGCCGGGATGATCGAGCTGACCGCGCCGAAGGCCGGCAGGATCATGATGTACACCTCGGGATGCCCGAAGAACCAGAACACGTGCTGGAACAGCACCGGGTCGCCGCCACCGGCCGCGCTGAAGAAGCTGGTGCCGAAGTGGATGTCCATCAGCATCATGGTCACCACGCCCGCCAGCACCGGCATCACTGCGATCAAGAGGAAGGCGGTGATCAGCCAGGTCCAGACGAACAGCGGCATCTTCATCAGGGTCATGCCTGGCGCACGCAGGTTGAGGATGGTGGCGATCACGTTGATCGCCCCCATGATCGAGCTGATGCCCATCAAGTGGATGGCGAAGATGAAGAAGGTCACCGATTCCGGCGCGTAGGTGGTCGACAGCGGCGCATAGAAGGTCCAGCCGAAGTTCGGCCCGCCGCCTTCCATGAACAGCGTCGAGACCAGCAGGCCGAAGGCTGCCGGCAGCAGCCAGAAGCTGAAGTTGTTCATCCGCGGCAGGGCCATGTCCGGCGCGCCGATCATCAGCGGGATCATCCAGTTGGCCAGGCCGACGAAGGCCGGCATCACCGCGCCGAAGACCATGATCAGGCCGTGCATGGTGGTCATCTGGTTGAAGAATTCCGGCTGCACGATCTGCAGGCCCGGCTGGAACAGCTCGGCGCGGATGACCATGGCCATCGAGCCGCCGAGCAGGAAGGCGCAGAAGCTGAACCACAGGTACATCGAGCCGATGTCCTTGTGGTTGGTGGTCAGCAGCCAGCGCGAGAGACCCTTGGCCGGGCCGTGGTGGTGGTCATGTCCGGCATGACCATGATCGTCGATCACTGCACTCATCACCGAATCCTCTTACTGGGTGGCTTCTTCGGCCTGTTTGAAGTCGAGCACGTCTTTCGGCGTGACCATTTCGCCGGTCTCGTTGCCCCAGGCGTTGCGCTCGTAGGTGATGACCGCGGCCAGGTCGACTTCCGACAGCTGCTTGCCGAAGGCCGCCATGGCGGTGCCCGGCTTGCCGTTGACGACGATGTTGATGTGCGCCTCGATATCGCCGGTGGCGATAGCCGAGCCCTTGAGGGCCGGGAACATCGGCGGGATGCCTTCGCCGCCGACCTGGTGACAGGACGCGCACGAGGTCTGGTAGATCTTCTCGCCGCGTTCGGTGAGTTCCGCCAGCGTCCAGTCCTTGCTGGTCAGTTCGGCCACCTTGGCGGCCTCTGCTTTCTTCTCGCCGAGCCAGGCGGCGTAGTCCTCGGCGGATTTGACCTCCACCACCACCGGCATGAAGCCATGGTCCTTGCCGCACAGCTCGGTGCACTGGCCACGGTAAATGCCGGGCTCTTCGACGCGGGTCCAGGATTCGTTGATAAAGCCGGGGATGGCGTCCTTCTTCACCGCCAGATCCGGCACCCACCAGGAGTGGATGACGTCTGCCGCGGTGATCAGGAAGCGCACCTTGGCGCCGGCGGGAATCACCAGCGGCTCGTCGACTTCCAGCAGGTAGTTCTCGCCCTTGGGCGCCTGGTTGTTGATCTGCTCGCGCGGCGTGGTGAGGTTGCTGAAGAACTCCACGTCCTCGCCCAGATACTTGTAGTGCCACTTCCACTGGTAGCCGGTGATCTGCACGTCGACGTCCGATTCGCTGGAGTCGTAGATGTGGATCAGCGTGCGCGTCGCCGGGATCGCCATGCCCACCAGAATCAGTAGCGGGATGACCGTCCAGAGCACCTCGACGCGGGTGTTTTCGTGGAAGTGAGCGGAATGCTGACGCTTGGAGCGGCGGTGCGCGACCATCGACCAGATCATCACGCCGAATACCAGCACGCCGATGACCACACAGATCCAGAAGATCGTCATGTGCAGATCGAACACCGAACGGCTGACGTCGGTGGCGCCGGAGCGCATGTTCACGTCCCAGGCCGCCTGGGCCTGGCCAAATATTGCCGAAAGCCCAAGCCCCATCCAGATGCATGGATGTCGAGACATTGCGGGTTCCCCTTATGATTCTTGTTATCCCGCCGACCGCCATCGCACCGCCGAAAATCGGCTGGCCGGGGAAACCATTCCCGTCATGCCAGCTACGTTTTCGATCGGTCCGATTCTGCCCAACGCCACCCGCGAAACGCTCGCTGGCGACATGGACGCTTGCACGCGCAGTCGGAACTCAATCAGGTACGCCTACGATTCGGAGTATAGACAGCGATCCCACTCTGGCAATTTAAGCGCGGGGCGCGTCTGGCTCGGGCTGTGTGGGGGCATCGTTCTTCTTCACCCCACGCAGGTTCATCAGCGCCAGGCAGACCTGCAGGGTGATCAGCGCCCACGCCTCGGCGTGCCAGCCCCAGATCACCCAGAGCAGGTTGCTCAGCAGAAAACAGCAGAAGCCGACGAAGCGCCGGCCGGGCTGCAGCGAGCCGATCAGCCAGGCGGCGATCACCGTGACCACCATGGCAGGCCATTGCAGCAGATCGATATAGACGTCCAATTCAATTCTCCAGAAGCGCCGGCAGCGCATGGGCTTACCCGATGCGCTGCCGGCTAGATGCACGTTGTGCATGGTCGTGTCTGAAAGATGAGGGGGCTGGTCGCCCTGATTAGTTCCCGTCGGCAGCCGCGGCAAGATGCACGGCCTGCCGGCGGCGACCTTCGACCCGTCGCGTCAGTGCCCGCGGCTCGATGATCAGCCGTGCGCCGCTGGCCTGGTTGGCGCGCTGCCATTCTTCCAGCAGCTCCATGCAGGCATGGTCGATGTACTGCAGGTGTGTCATCGGCACATGCACGCAGGCATTCTTCGGTACGCCATCCAGCGCGCGGGCCAGTCGCGGCACCTTCAGAAAGGTCGCTGCGCCCTGCATGCGCAGTTCGACCCGGCGGCCTTCCTGCACCACCGTGACCCTCAGCCGCGAAGCCTGCCAAGCCAGTTGCCCCAGGGTCAGCGCGAAGCCCAGCAGCACGCCGGTCAGCAGGTCGGTGGCGACGATGGTCAGCGCCGTGGCGAGATGGATCAGCATGGCCATGCGCCCGTAGCGGCCGAGCTGGCGCAGCGCGTTCAGGTCGATCAGCTTGAGCCCGGTGTAGACCAGCACACCGGCCAGGCTGGCGATTGGAATCTGCTCCAGCAGCGCGGCCAGCAGCACCACCGCGGCCAGCAGCCAGAGCGCGTGCAGCATGGCCGACAGCCGCGTGCGCGCACCGGCCTGCACATTGGCCGAGCTGCGCACGATCACGCCGGTCATCGGCAGCGCGCCGAGCACGCCGCAGAGCATGTTGCCGATGCCTTGGGCGGTGAGTTCGCGGTCGAAATCGGCGCGCGGGCCCTGGTGCATGCGATCGACCGCCGCGGCGGAAAGCAGGGTTTCGGCGCTGGCGATAAAGGCCACGGCCAGCGCCGCGACCAGCAGACCGGGATCGGCGAAGGCCAGAAGATTGGCCGGTTGCAGCCAGCTGATGGCATCGGCGAGATTGTCCGGCACCTCGACACGGCGCACGTCGAGCCCAAGCCATAGCCCCGCCAGCGTTGCCGCCGCGACACCCAGCAGCGCGCCGGGCAGCAGGCGTAGGCGCTGCGGCTTGAGCCGATCCCATGCCCACATGCAGACGATGGTCAGCAGGCCGAGAGATGCGGCGATCAGTCCGTTTCCGCCGCCGGAAAACGGCAGCGCGGCCCATAACGCGGCGGGAAAGGCGCCGATATTGTCCAGTCCAGAGGCTTCCGGCTGCCCGTCCAGCATCACGTGCAACTGCGACAGCACGATGAGGATGCCGATGCCGGCCAGCATGCCGTAGACCACCGCCGGCGCGGTGACGCGGAACCAGCAACCCAGCTTCAGCCGACCGGCCAGCAGTTGCAGCGCACCGGCCAGTAGCAGGATCGGCCCGAGCATGGCCGCTCCGTATTGCTGCACCAGTTCGAACACCAGCACCGTGAGTCCGGCGGCCGGGCCGCTGACCTGCAGGGGTGCACCGGCCAGCCAACCCACCACCAGCCCGCCGACGATGCCGGTGATCACGCCTTTGGCGGGCGGCATGCCCGAGGCGATGGCGATGCCCATGCACAACGGCAGGGCCACCAGAAAAACCACCACGGACGCCATCAGGTCACGCGGCAGCGTTGCTTTGAGTGTTTGTGCATTCATTCAAAAAACCTCGACACGCGGCGACACCCCCGGGGCGTCGCCTGAAGCGACAGCCAATGCCTTGCGGCCGGCGGTTCAGGCCTGCAGGTAGCGCGGCGTGGGCGTTGCTACTGGCAGCGGGCCGTCGCCGTCCAGCGGCGCGAAACGGCCGCTGGTGGCGTCGTAGGCGAGGATTTCGCTGGTCTCGATGCAATAGACCCAGCCGTGGATCGACAGCTGACCGCCGGCGAGGCGCGCGGCGACCGAGGGATGGGTGCGCAGGTGGTCGAGTTGGGCCACCACGTTCTCTTCGGTGAGCACGCCCAGGGCTTCGCCGGCGGCGCAGCTGCAGTTCTGCTCCACCAGGCTGCGCGCCACTTCGCAATGACGCAGCCAGGCCTTCACCGTGGGCATCCGCTGCAGGCCGCTGGGGTCGAGCACCGCTTTCATCGCGCCGCAGTCGGAATGCCCGCAGACGATGATGTGCTGCACGTTGAGCGCCATCACCGCGTACTCGATGGCGCTGGAGACGCCACCGTTCATCTGGCCGTAGGGTGGCACCACATTGCCGACGTTACGGGTGACGAACAGGTCGCCGGGCGAACTCTGGGTGATCAGCTCGGGAACGATGCGCGAGTCGGCGCAGGTGATGAACATCGCACGCGGCTGCTGGGCCCTGGCCAGGCGGGCGAACAGCGCCTGCTGTTCGGGATAGACCTCGGTGCGAAAGCGGCGAAAGCCATCGACCAGATGGGCGAAGGATTCGTCGGCGCTTTCGCCACGTGCGGATGGTTCGTTGCGCTCGGCGCGAGCGGTGAATATTTCACGCATGGGTGGTCTCCTGATGCAGGGTAAGGCATGCCAGCACTCATCCAGGCCGGTCGTGCGGCTGGTGACTGGCTGGTCACATTTGCCCCGAGGCTAGTCAGCGAGACTTAACTGAAACTGAACGAGCCGCTCTAGAACGAGCATTTGCGGCTTTCTGATTGCTGTCGTAGTGATGGCGCTGGCGGCGCTTTCGAGGTCTCAGAGCAACGACATCTGCGAACCCGGCACGGCAAAACGGCTGCAATCCAGGCCGTAGTTCTGATCCCGTCGATTGAAGCCCAGGCGCTTGCACGCCAGCTGAAAGCGTTGCGCCAGCAGCTGGGCGAATTGGCCTTCACCGCGCATGCGGCTGCCGAAGCGGCTGTCGTAATCCTTGCCGCCGCGCGACTGGCGCACCAGGCTCATGACATGGGCAGCGCGCTGCGGAAAATGCTCCTGCAGCCATTCATCGAACAGCGTCGCCACTTCGTGGGGCAGGCGCAGCAGCACATAGCCGGCCGAGCGCGCACCGGCCTCGCGGGCGGCTTCGAGCAAGCGCTCAAGCTCCATGTCGTTGATCATAGGAATCATCGGCGCGCACATCACGCTGACCGGCACGCCAGCCTCATGCAGGGTGCGCAACACCCGCAGCCGCGCCGAGGGCGAGGCTGCGCGCGGCTCCATGATGCGTTTCAGTTCGTCGTCCAGCGTGGTCAGGCTGACGGAGACGCTGACCAGCTGCTGCTCGGCCAACGGCACCAGCAGATCGAGATCGCGCAGCACCAGCGAACCCTTGGTAATGATGTGCACCGGGTGCTTGAAGCGCAGCAGGATCTCCAGCGCCTGGCGCGTCAGACACTGCTCGCGCTCAAGCGGCTGATAGGCATCGGTGTTCACCCCCAGTGCGATCGGTTGCGGCACGTAGCCCGGCTTGGAGAGTTCCTGTTCGAGGCGCTCGGCGAGGTTGGTCTTGGCGATCAGCCGCGTCTCGAAGTCGATGCCCGGCGACAGGTCCCAATAGGCATGACTGGGCCGCGCGAAGCAGTAGATGCAGACGTGCTATGTTAAAGGTTCCACAGCCTTGATCTGTTCAAAAAATGACCAAAAAGTGCTTTCCATACGTTCGTTTCTCATCTACTCGACAAGAAGATGGAAGCACCAGAGAGCGCCAAAACGCCCTTATAGACGCTTTCGTTGCTAAACACGGTCTGACGGTAGACAGAGCATTGGAAGACGCAGGAACGTCTGCGTTTCGTGGTCTTAATGCATCTGCTGATGGTGTGCTTGGCGGTTTTTTGAAACAAGTCAGGGAAGGTGAAATTGAGAAAGGTTCTTATTTGCTGATTGAGAACTTTGATCGACTTTCACGGGATAAAATTGTTCGTAGTAATCAAATATTCACCGATATTCTAAATGCCGGAATAAAAATAGTTATCCTTGATAGAGACAAAATCTTCGATATTAACAATCTTGATATTGGAGATTGGATAACTGCACTTATTGAGTTTGAGAGAGCAAACAAAGAAAGTGAAAGGAAAAGTGATTTTTCAACAAAGGCTTGGAATATCAACCGCAGTAAAATGCGAAGCGGTGAAATAGTAACCAAGAAGGTTCCAAAATGGTTAAAGGTTGAAGATAACCAATTTATCGTTGATTTAGAGCAAGTTAATAGGATAGAGCAACTATTCAAGTTATCGCTTAAATACGGCCTATTAGAAGCAACAAAACAATACAATCAACTATATGTTGATAAGCTGGCACCGCATCAAGTTCAATACATATTAGGTAATCGGAAGTTGATTGGTGAACACCAACCCAAGAAATTGCATTGGGAGGATGGCGGTAAAAGAAGATTGAAAGATGAAGGATTGGCGATTCCAAATTATTATCCAGTAGTTATAGAACCAACTCTATTCTTTAAGGTTCAACAAATAATAAACGACAGGAAGCCGTTCACCGGGAACTACAATAAGCAGCAATACAACATATTTAGAGGCTTAATTTACTGCCGTTGGTGCGGTGGTACTATCCGCTATATGAACAAGGGCGAAAGGGACTATTTCATATGCACTAATTCAATGGGGCATAAATGTCTAGTTCCAGGCCAACAGTCTATTAGAGGAAAAAAATTATTTTCTTTGTTCTTTCAATTCACATATAGATTGAACATTCAATCATTGATTGAAGAAAATAAAGACTACTCAAACATAAAGAATGAAATGTTAGCGATTGAAAACGAGAAGAATAAACTTCAATCCAGTATTGATGGTTTTAAATCCAGATTAAAGAAAATGGTTATTGATAACCAATCCATTCCTAATTCCCTATATGAAGTATTACAAGAACTTGAAAATGATTTCAGTGCTTTAAATGAATCTTCAAAGTTATTAGAAGAGAATTATAACCAAGCAACCCAATCTTATAATGCTCTGCTTGAAGTTGAACACATAGATATTGAATCCATTATTTATGACAGGTCAGAAGAAGCCATTGAGAAAAGAGTTGCGTATAACTTAACATTGAAATCAATTTTTAAAGGCATAGCCATAGATTGGTTGGCCAATATGCTTGTGCTTGAATTTAAAGATGGCACAGTGAGATATTTAGCCGAAGGCCAAAGAGTTCCAACAGATATTCCAACCGATATTGATTTACCAGATTTGGAATAGTTTGATATACATTTGGTTGAATAATTAGCCTGCTAATTAAGTCGGCTTTTTTATGCCCTCTTGAAAACATTATAATATATGTTAACTTGTAATTAACTAAAACTTTAAGTTTTATCAACCAGTTGTTTAACTCCCCACACTTTGCTACGCAAAGACGCTACGCTTGAGGGAAGTTAACTGGTCCCTAGCCGGGAAGGCAGAAGCAAAGCAGAACTAACAATCAACAAGAGGGCTTATGAATGAATTAAAAAATACTACTATGATTTGGAAACGTATGAACTACTCAGGTCAGCAGACCAGAGTAAATAAAACTGCTGGACTTGCTCAATTAAGAAGTTCACTTTCTCACAGTTTAAGAACTATCAAGAAAGGAGAGCTCGAATTCAATGAGCAGTTATCTAAACACAATAGAATGGTCTATCAAGGTAAAATTATTGCCCTTGATAGTTTATCTATTGATGAAAGGAAGGCCATCGTAAATGATATAGTTAGTTCTGTTTCTGCTGATGTAAATGCACACCAAGACATAACTAAGTTTAAAAATGACCGGTCCAAATATGCCAGCAAATTAAAGACACTGGCGAAAAAGGATAATGAACCAGAAGAGTTAAAAATCCTTATTCAGTCGGTGTTAAACGATAGCGGTGCGATTGACTTGGCTATCGTAGATAGACTTGATGAAATGAGTTTAAAACGTGTTAATGATAAGAAATCAGCATTAACTAATTACATTGAACTACATAACAAGATAGTCAATTCTGCTGATGATTTAGCCCATAAGAAGAAGACAGTTATCCAAGAGTCATTCTTTAAGTTTCCATCTCGCAATAAAATAAATGAAGTTGAACCCAAGCACTACCTTCAAATAATACATTCGTTCCATCGTCAATATTTGCCTGATTATGAAATCAAGGCGTGTGTCTTTCACGGTGATGAAGTATTAAGTAAGGACGAAATGAAAAATGGCGTCCATCCTCATATTTTTATCAGCGGGAAAAATAGTAAGACTGGCCAATATGATTTGGTTAATGCTCAGTTAGAAGTTGTTAATCAGCATCTAAGAAACACTAATAGACCAGAGTTAAAAAATAATTCTTTTCAGTCTGCTCAGAAGATTGGGGAAGCATATCAAGAGCTTGTTTATCAATTCGTAAACAAGAAACTAAAAGAATACGGTTATTCAATAGAGGCCGCAGTTAGCGAAAAGACCATTGAGCATAAGCAAAAGATTGAGAACATAAGAAAGGAACAGAACCAATCAAAAATATACAGAAGCTATAACTTGCTTAATCATACGCTTGATGAGATTACCAAGGCGAAAATAGAAAAAGAGAAACTTGAATATGCCAATAAGAGGAAAGCGGAAGAACTGAAAGCAGAAATAAGAAGTTTCGAATGTATGATGGCAAAGATAGAAGATGGAGACTGCAAATTAAAACAGATTAACCTAGATATTTTTAATGGAGAGAAAATACTACGCAACACGAAATTAGCGACGAAAAAACAAGAAGGAGTAAGCCAGGAGTTGGTTAAGAGGATTAACCATTTAACAGCGGAACAAACAAACCTTTTGAACTTAATTGCTAATGAAAATAAAACGCTTTCCAAATTAAGGGAGGAAGTTAAGGCTAAGGAAATAGAACTCAGCAAGCAATTGGATAAACAAGAAAACCTTGAAAAAACCAACAAGTCGTTACTAAAAGAAATTCAAGAGAACGAAGATAAGAAGCAAAAGATTGAAAACTATGACTTAAAACTAAACTTACTTGCTTTCAATATTCAAGAGCGAAGAAAAATAGAAGACAGTCTAAAAGAGTTTGATAAGGCAAATTATGAACTATTGAAGGAAATGAATCCGAAGGAACGAATTGAGTTTTTGGCAGGTCAGCAAGAACGATTTAAAAGAGAGTCAATTGACAAAGTAGTAAATACAAACCTAAGCGCCAGTCAGAAAGTTGGACTATTCTTTAATGATGTAAAGCGAAGAATAATTAAACCCGGCTCATAATTTGACTTATTTTAAACTTATAGTATATTAAAAAGAGGTGAAGCCCTAATACTTTCATATTAAGGCTTCGGGTTGAATACTGATGTCGGCAGGATTCAACATATTTTAGTTATATCATGTTCTAATAACTTGTCAAATATCAAACCTGCCGAAATATCCATATCCTAATAATAAATTTCAGTGTTTAACTCTCTTGCAATGTAGGAAATTCAAGCGATTGTTTCGTTGCATAGAGCCAAGTAAGCACCCTACTTTTAATTTATTATCAGTAGGTAAAACGGGGATACTGGGAAAGCTTACAACCTACCAGCCATATGTTTAAGCGACATATGTTGAACAGGGTCCAGTTAAGGCGTTGATATTGCCGATATAGTGTTCAAAGTTTAAACTGAGTATCACAGATTTAAACCCCAAGCTATTCAAAGCTTAGGTAAGGCTTCACTGATTTAACTATTTAAGTCAGGAAGACCAGCTTTGCCCAAGCTTTTAGACTGGAAGGATAAAAGCGAAGGGCAAGGCTGGAATTAGGTTTTTATATTTAATATATATATACGTGCATGTGAGTTAAATACCAGCTATTTCCCTAGCATCCCTTATAGCGCCGGCAAATTTTTGCCACCGTTGATCTGATATTAGACCCTTATTAACACCAAATTCGGCAATATCAACAATCCTCGGCAGTAATGCAGAGGCTTCTGCTCCATAACCGTTCTTACATAGACCAGAAAAATAAAGCGTTGCAATATACATTGCTGCTTCGTCTTCAGACATCTGAGAATTCCAAGCGATGTCAATTAACTCCAAATATGCCATTATCGCAGGAAAGTGCGGGTTTCCTTTGGTGCGTATGGAATATTCGTTGTTAAGCTTAATATCGACTTGGCCGTTGTATTTTTTCCGATTCTTGAATAGCCCAAACATAACCGCTCCCTGATATGGTGGCATAACGACACAATATTAGCCGTATGGGCAGCACACAGCAAAAAGAAAAAGACTTTCGGTGGCACCTATCGCAGGACACATCCAGCCATGTTCGCAGCCTCGATAGGGATTGACCGAGCGATCGAAACCCACGTCAGGCGACTGGTTACGGGTCAGTACGCTCTTGGCCGTCTCCAGGCGCACTTCGGTGGCGCGGGTCGGCGGCACGTCCTGTTCCCAGCCGTCGTCGTACGCCTCGCTGCGTGTCGGGGCGAAACGGTTGTCCGGGTTGATCGCAGTGCCGCGGCCGCGTGGTGTGGCATTTGGAAAGGGCATGGCAAGCTTTTCCGTTACTGTTCAAATATACAGTAACCCGCCTTTTGACTACGCGCCAACGTAGCCGATCGGTGGCAACTGCTACCGCCCGTCGGGTGGTACGGGAACATTTGCCCCTGGCCTCGGACAAATGGGGCGGATCGAGCAGCGCTGCTTTGCAGCACCTCGGAAGGAACCGGCCGCCGCGAACAAGGATGATCGACGCTTCTCAGCGCTCGATCCCGCAGTACTGGCATGCACTCCCGTGCTTTCCAGCGTTCAAGCCAACGCCGTCAGTCTGGAGCAGACCCATGCATCCCACCGGTTCCTTTCACACTCGGGAAAACAACTTCGATTTCCTGCGTTTCTTTGCCGCCGCTCTGGTGCTGTTCGCCCATAGCTATCCACTTGTAGGCCGCCGTGGTGATGAACCCCTGACGTTGCTGACCGGCTACGAAAAGGGCGGCTCGATCGCCGTCGGCATCTTCTTCGTCATGAGCGGCTATCTGATCACCTCGTCCTGGCTGGCCAGCAGCAGCCCGAAAAGCTTCCTGATCAAGCGGGCGCTGCGCATCTTTCCGGCGTTGATCGTCGCGGTATTGCTCTCGGTGTTTGTCATTGGGCCGCTGGTCACCCATCTGACCCTCGGCCAGTATCTCGCGGCCGACGGCACCTGGACCTACCTGCAGAACATCCTCTTGGTAACACGCTACGAGCTGCCCGGCGTATTCATCGGCAACGTCTACCCCGACGTGGTCAATGGCTCGCTGTGGACGTTGCCGCTGGAAGTGTTGATGTACATCGGCGTGATGATTCTCGGGCTGACCGGTTTCCTCACGCGCCGGCTGATCTTCCTGCCGATTGCCGTGCTCGCCGTCGGGCATTTCTGGCTGCTGGGCAAGCTGGGTATCGAGTCCTACTTCATCAAGAACATCTTCAAACTGGGGCTGCTGTACTACAGCGGCTCGGCACTGTTCCTCTATCGCGACGACATCCCCTGGCGCGGCTGGATCGCGGCGCTGTTGTTCGCCGCGCTGGTGGCAACCTTCCGTACCGACATCGGCCCGCTGGTTTACTTCATCGCACTGCCGTATCTGGTGCTCTATCTGGCCTACGCGCCGCTGCCGCTGATCTCGCGTTTCGGCAAGTACGGCGATTTCTCCTATGGCCTGTACATCTACGCCTTCCCGTTCCAGCAGCTGACCATCTACCTGTTCGGTCCGCAGGTCGGCGTGCTCGGCCTGACGCTGATCGCTTTCGTGCCGACGCTGATCCTCGCCGCACTGTCCTGGCACCTGATCGAAGCGCCGGCGATGAAGCTCAAGCGTCTGTTTGCTTCGCCACCGCAGCCGGGGCGAGCGACGCCGAAGGTCGAAGGCTGATTTGGACTGGTACAAAAAAGGAACCCGCCACTTGGCGGGTTCTTTGTTTTAGAGGTTGGGCGCGCCGAGTCTTGGCCGCGAAGTGAAGTCTTTCACCTCATGACTCGGCGCACCTGCAGATCACGGTAAGCGGCTGTTGGATCGCCCTGTACCTCCAGACGCCCTGCGGCAGCCAGTACGCGGGCGCGCCAGTAGAGGAAGAAATCCGTGGGAAAGAAGCCGTCGCAATGGCCCATGACCTCGGCCATCGCACGCGCCAGCGGAGCGAATTCGTCGGGGCTGGCAGCGACCAGCGCCGCGTCGATCAGCCGATAGTCTTCGCCCCGAAACGCCCCCTCGAACCAGCGGCGAATGTTATGCGAGCTGGCGCACTGCTCGTGCCAGACCGCAGCGAGTTCAGCCTGGCGAGACGCGGGAACCGCCTGTGGGCTGTATAGCGCCGCCAGTGCCTCGGGCGAATGCAGGGACACCGCCTTGCGCTGGCCGGCGCGGCTGTCTCCGGTGCCGCAAGCGACTTCGTGCAACCCGCAGCTGGAGCCCTGCAGCAGCGCGGCGATGCGAGCCAGCAGTAGCTGTTCGGATGCGCTGTCGCCGTGCCAGACCGTTACGGCTGCAGCCTGTTTGGCTAGGTTGGCTAGCCAGAGTGCATCAGCCGCCAGCTCATCGGCGAACACCGGGCGTGGCGCCACCTCTGCGGGCCAGACCTGCTCCCAGAATGCGGCGCGAGCAGCGCAAGGCGCACGCTCCACGTCATTCAGCGGTCCGACAGCCAGGTCGTCGCGCAACACTCGCACCTGTGCCTCGGGCTCGAGCCTGGCCAGCAGCGCACGTACGCTGTCGCCGGCCAGGTCGCCGCAGGTCAGGTGCAGCACAGTGGCTACTCGGGCTTCTTCAACTTCGGATTAGGGAAAAACTGCACCGACTGCACCTGCGGGTTGGCCGGCTTGGGCTGGACCTTGTTGACTCGCGTGCCCAGCTCCATCGGTACGGACTGGCCCTGTGCGTTGAGGGTGTCGGCGTAGCCGCAGTCGATGCATTCGCGGTGCGGCACACCGTCGACGTCCCACATCTTGATGCAGTCCGTACCGCTGCACGCGGGGCACACGGCCCCGGCGATGAAGCGCTTGGTGGTGACACGGGTTACTTCGTCGTTCATGCTGCGGCCTCCGCTACCAGCCCGAGGTGGCGCAGCAGGGCGTCGATGGACGGCTCGCGGCCTCGGAAATCGACGAACAGTACCATCGGCTCCTGGGAGCCGCCACGGGCCAGGATCGCCTCGCGGAAGGCGCGCCCGGTTTCGGAGTTGAACACGCCTTCTTCCTCGAAGCGCGAGAAGGCATCGGACGACAGCACCTCGGCCCACTTGTAGCTGTAGTAACCGGCCGCATAACCACCGGAAAAGATGTGCGCAAAGCTGTTGGGGAAGCGGTTGTAGGCCGGTGGGCGCATCACCGAGACCTCGTCGCGGATGTGCTCGAGCACCTGCAGCACGCTGCGACCGTCGCCGTGGGTGGCGTGCAGTTCGAAGTCGAACAGGGAGAACTCCAGCTGGCGCGCCATCATCATGCCGGACTGGAAGTTCTTCGCCGCCAGCATCATGTCCAGTTTGTCCTGCGGCAGGCGCTCGCCGGTCTGGTAGTGGCCGGAGATGTGCGCCAGGCCTTCGGGGTCCCAGCACCAGTTCTCCATGAACTGGCTCGGCAGCTCCACGGCATCCCAGGCTACGCCGTTGATGCCTGAGGCACCGGCGTGCTCGACCTGGGTCAGCAGGTGGTGCAGGCCATGGCCGAACTCGTGGAATAGCGTGGTGACTTCGTCGTGGGTCAAGAGCGCAGGGCGCTCGCCCACCGGCGGGGTGAAGTTGCAGACCAGATTGGCCACCGGCGTCTGCAGCGTGCCAGCGGCAGTGCGGCGCTTGTCGCGGGCGCCATCCATCCAGGCGCCGCCGCGCTTGTTCGGCCGCGCATAGAGGTCAAAGAAGAAGCGCCCGACGTGCTGGCCGTTCTCGGTGATCTCGAACAGACGCACTTCGGGATGCCAGCCGTCGAAGCCTTCCAGCTCGTGAATCTCGATGCCGTACAGGCGCTGGACGATACAGAACAGCCCGGACAGCACCTTGTCGATCGGAAAGTAGGCGCGCAGTTCTTCCTGGTTCAGGCTGTAGCGCTGCTGGCGCAGCTTCTCGGCGTAGTAGCCGAGGTCCCAGCTCTGCAGATCGTCCAGACCCTGCTCGGCGGCGAAGGCGCGCAGTTCGGCCAGATCACGCTCGGCGAACGGTTTGCTGCGTACCGCCAGGTCGCGCAGGAAGCTCAGCACCTGCTCGGTGGATTCGGCCATCTTGGTCGCCAGCGACAGTTCGGCGAAGTTGCCGTAGCCGAGCAGTTGCGCCAGTTCGTGGCGCAGCTCGAGGATCTCGGCCATTACCGGACCGTTGTCGAACTGCCCGGGGTTCGGGCCCTGGTCCGAGGCGCGGGTGCAGTAGGCGGTGTAGACCTCCTCGCGCAGGTCGCGGTTGTCGGCGTAGGTCATCACCGCGTAGTAGCTGGGGAATTCCAGGGTGATCAGCCAGCCGTCGAGGCCCTTGGCCTTGGCCGCCTCGGCCATCTGTGCCTTGGCCGAGTCGGTGATGCCGGCCAGCAGGCTTTCGTCGGTGATGTGGCGGGTCCAGGCCTGGGTCGCGTCCAGCAGCTGGTTGGAAAACTTGCTGCCGAGCTCCGCGAGCTTCATCTGGATGGCACCGAAGCGCTGCTGCTCCACCGGTGGCAGGTCGATACCGGACAGGCGGAAGTCGCGCAGCGAATGCTCGAGGATGGTCTTTTGCGCCACTTCGAAGCCAGCCGCCGCGGGGTTTGCAGCCAGTGCCTGGTAGGCCTCGAACAGGTCGCGGTTCTGTCCGAGTTCGGTGTAGTAGGCCGACAGCTTGGGCAGGCAGGCCTCATAGGCGGTGCGCAATTCCGGGCTGTTGCACACGGAATTGAGATGACCGACCGGCCCCCAGGCCCGCGCGAGGCGATCGTTCAGCTCGTCGAGGCCGACCACCAGGGTCTGCCAGTCGAGGCTCTCGGCCGGGCGGCTGAGCAGTTCCTGGATCGCCACGCGGTTGTCACCGAGGATGGTGTCGATGGCCGGCTCGACGTGCTCCGGGCGAATCTCGGAGTAGGGCGGCAGGTCGAATTCTTGCAGCAGGGGATTGTTCGCGCTCACGGGGACACCTTGTGACGAAGAGGATTGCAGGCCGCTCACTGGAGCGAGGCTGGACAGGCCAGCGCGCAGGCAGATGTCCTAGATGGACGCGCTGCCGCGCTTTTTCAACGCCGGGCGACGAAACGCGCCCCCGAGCAAGCAGCCGGTAGTTAACTCTGACCACGCCAGGCGGCATGCTGCTCAGCTCTGGTTTAACGCGGCGATGCCGGCCATCTTAATTACAATCGGCCCTCCCCGCAGCCAAAGAGGTTTCTATCGTGGCGATACGCAGCTACCACAACAGCACTCCACAACTGGGCGAGCGCGTGTTCGTCGACGACTCCGCGGTGGTCATCGGCGATGTCGAGATCGGCGCCGACAGCTCGGTCTGGCCGCTGACGGTGATCCGCGGCGACATGCACCGCATCCGCATCGGCGCACGCTCGAGCATCCAGGACGGCAGCGTGCTGCACATCACCCACGCCGGCCCTTACAACCCCGACGGCTTTCCGCTGACCATCGGCGACGAAGTCACCGTCGGCCACAAGGTCACCCTGCACGGCTGCACTCTGGGCAATCGCATCCTGGTCGGTATGGGCTCGATCGTGATGGACGGCGCGGTGGTCGAGGATGAAGTGATTATCGGCGCCGGCAGCCTGGTGCCGCCGGGCAAGACGTTGGAAAGCGGCTATCTCTACGTTGGCAGCCCGGTAAAGCAGGCCCGTCCGCTGACCGAAAAGGAGCGCAGCTTCTTCAGTTACACCGCCGGCAACTACGTGAAGCTCAAGGATCAGCACATCGCCGAGCGCGGCTGATCCTGCTCACTTGGCGAACAGCTGACTCATGTCCTTGAACGCCTTGAACTCCAGCGCATTGCCGCAGGGGTCGAGCAGGAACATGGTCGCCTGTTCGCCGACCTGGCCCTGGAAGCGCACGTAGGGCTCGATGACGAAGCGCGTGCCGCGCGCCTTCAGCCGCTCGGCCAGTGCCTCCCATTGTTCCCAGCCAAGCACCACGCCGAAATGCGGCACCGGCACGTCGTGGCCATCCACCGGGTTGCTGTGGGCCGCCTCCTGATGCGGCATCTTCGGCGCTTCGTGGATCACCAGCTGGTGGCCGAAGAAATCGAAATCCACCCAGTGTTCGCTGCTGCGGCCCTCGGCGCAGCCGAACGCCTCGCCGTAGAAGGTGCGGGCGGCGGCCAGATCGTGGACGGGAATGGCAAGGTGGAAGGGCGAAAGCGTCATAGATGGCACTCCTGAGCATGGGACGCTTCGAGTCTAGAGCCTTTTTCCACCGATCGGCCTACGCTCAGCAGAACGGAGACGAAAGGAGGGACGTCGATGCGCGCCATGTTGCTGGAACAGATTGGCCAGCCGTTGCAGCTGCGCGAGCTGCCCGAGCCGCAACCGGGGCCCGGTGAGCTGCGGGTAAAAGTGCTGGCCTGCGGCGTGTGCCGCACCGACCTGCACGTGGTGGATGGCGAATTGCCGGAGGTGCCGCTGCCGATCATCCCGGGTCACGAGATTGTCGGCCGCGTCGATGCGCTGGGCGAAGGCGTCAGCGGCTTCGAACTGGGCCAGCGGGTCGGCATTCCCTGGCTTGGGCATACCTGCGGCACCTGCGGCTATTGCCAGCACGCCGAGGAAAACCTCTGCGACGCGCCGCAGTTCACTGGTTACACCCGGCCCGGCGGCTATGCCGAATACGTGGTAGCCGACGCGCGCTTCGCCTTTGCCCTCGGCGAGGAGGGCGACGCCGTGGCGCTGGCGCCACTGCTCTGTGCCGGGCTGATCGGCTGGCGTTCGCTGGTCAAGGCCGGTGATGGCAAGCGCCTCGGGCTTTACGGCTTCGGCGCCGCGGCGCATATCGTCATGCAGGTGGCGCGCTGGCAGGGGCGGGACGTGTATGCCTTCAGCCGCCCGGGCGATGTGGCCGCGCAGGACTTCGCCCGTTCACTGGGTGCGCTCTGGGCTGGCGATTCCAGCCAGGCGCCGCCTGTACCGCTGGATGCCGCGATCATCTACGCACCGGCCGGCGAGCTGGTGCCGGCCGCATTGCGCGCCGTGCGCAAGGGCGGCCGGGTGGTCTGCGCCGGCATCCACATGAGCGACATCCCGAGCTTTCCCTACGACATCCTCTGGCAGGAACGCGAGCTGGTTTCAGTGGCCAACCTGACCCGTCAGGACGGCCTGGACTTCTTCCCGGTCGCCGCGCAGGTCGGCATTCATACCGAAACCCATGCCTATCCGCTGGAACAGGCCAACCAGGCGCTGGACGATCTGCGCCATGGACGCTTCCAGGGCGCGGCAGTGCTGGTGCCCTGACGGGGCGGCGTGATGAAACGGTGGAAAATCGCTGCGCGAGTGTTCCACCCTACGAGGCATCGGCATGAGTTCTCGTAGGGTGGAAAACGGTGCAGCCTTTTCAACCGGATGGCCGAGCCCTCAAACGAAAAACCCCGCCGAGGCGGGGTTTGTTCAGGACTACGCGGTCACGGTCAGAAGGCCGGAACCACGGCACCCTTGTACTTCTCCTCGATGAACTTTCGCACTTCTCCGCTGTGCAGCGCGGCGGCCAGCTTCTGCATGGCGTCGCTGTCCTTGTTGTCCGGACGGGCAACCAGGATGTTCACGTAGGGCGAGTCGCTGCCTTCGATGACCAGGGCGTCCTGGGTCGGGTTCAGCTTGGCTTCCAGCGCGTAGTTGGTGTTGATCAGCGCCAGGTCGACCTGGGTCAGCACGCGCGGCAGGGTCGCCGCTTCCAGCTCACGCACCTTGATGTTCTTCGGGTTCTCGGCGATGTCCTTCGGAGTGGCGGTGATGCCGGCGCCGTCCTTCAGCGTGATCACGCCGGCCTTGGCCAGCAGCAGCAGGGCGCGACCGCCGTTGGTGGCGTCGTTGGGGATGACCACGGTGGCGCCGCTGGGCAGCTCGTCCAGCGACTTGACCTTGCTCGAGTAGGCACCGAAGGGCTCGATGTGCACACCGGCGACGCTGACCAGATCGGTGCCCTTGCCCTTGTTGAATTCATCCAGGTACGGCTGGTGCTGGAAGAAGTTGGCGTCCAGACGCTTTTCGGCAACCTGGATGTTCGGCTGCACGTAGTCGGTGAAGACTTTCACGTTCAGCTCGACGCCCTGCTCGGCCAGTTGCGGTTTGACGAACTCCAGCAGCTCGGCGTGCGGCACGGCGGTGGCGGCCACGGTCAGAGTTTCGGCGGCCTGTGCGGAAAATGCCGCGACGGTGGCCAGGGCGGCAATCAGTTTTTTCATCGTTCGGTTCCTTCGTAGATTGGGTGGGGTGCGAAGGTTCGCTCGCCCTGGTTGCGGTTCATTTACGCGAAAAATGGGTGACCAGTCTGTCGCCGACGCTTTGCAGGACCTGCACCAGCACCAGCAGCAGGACCACGGTGACGACCATCACGTCGGTCTGGAAGCGCTGGTAGCCGAAGCGGATGGCCAGGTCACCGAGGCCGCCGGCCCCCACCACACCGGCCATTGCGGTGTAGGACACCAGGGTGATGGCGGTGACGGTAATGGCGGCGATGATGCCCGGACGCGCTTCCGGCAGCAATGCGCTGAAGATGATCTGCCGCGTCGTTGCGCCCATCGCCTGGGTCGCCTCGATGATGCCGCGGTCCACCTCGCGCAGCGCGGTTTCCACCAGGCGCGCGAAGAACGGCGCAGCGCCCACCACCAGCGGCGGGATGGCACCGGCCACGCCCAGCGAGGTGCCGGTGATCAGCACGGTGAAGGGGATCATCACGATCAGCAGGATGATGAACGGCAGCGAGCGCAATACGTTGACCACGAATGACAGCGCGGCATACAGCGGCGCGTTTTCGAACAGCTGGCGCGGACCGCAGAGAAATAGCAGCACGCCCAGCGGCAGGCCAAGCAGGATGGTGAACAGCAGCGAGCCGCCGAGCATCAGCAGGGTGTCCAGCGTCGCCAGCCAGATCTCGTACCAGTCGACATTCCCTAACAAGGAGCTGAAAAGGGCTTCCATCAGCGCAATACCTCCACGTGCACGTCAGCGGCCTGCAGTTGTGCCATTGCCGCTGCCATGTCACCGCCGATCAGCGCCAGCGTGAGCTGGCCGTAGGGGGTGTCCTTGATGCGGTCGATGCGCCCGGACAGGATGCTGTAGTCGACCCCGGTTTCACGGGCGACGGTGCCCAGCAGCGGCTTGTAGGTGGAGTCGCCCTGGAAGGTCAGGCGCAGGATGCGGCCCGGCACATGAGCGAAATCGTCGTGCAGCTCGCTTTCATCCATCGCCTCGTCTTCCAGCACGAAGCGCTGGGTGGTCGGGTGCTTGGGATGCAGGAACACTTCGGTGACCGGCCCCTGTTCGACGATGGCACCGGCATCCATCACCGCGACGCGGTCGCAGACGCGGCGGATGACGTCCATCTCATGGGTGATCAGCACGATGGTCAGCTTCAGCTCGCGGTTGATCTCGGCCAGCAGCTGCAGCACCGATGCGGTCGTCTGCGGGTCGAGGGCGCTGGTGGCTTCGTCGCAGAGCAGGATGCTCGGCTCGGTGGCCAGCGCCCGGGCTATACCGACGCGCTGTTTCTGCCCGCCGGAGAGCTGTGCCGGGTACTTGCGCGCGTGCTCCTTGAGGCCAACGCGGTCGAGCAAAGCGGCGACGCGGGCGTCGATCTCGCTGCGCGAGCGAATGCCGGCTAGGCGCAGCGGCATGGCGACGTTGTCGGCCACGGTCTTGGACATCAGCAGGTTGAAGTGCTGGAAGATCATCCCGACGCGCTGGCGGAAGCGCCGCAGGCCGTCGGCATCGAGCGCGGTGACATCTTCGCCGTTGACCAGGATGCGCCCGCCGGAGGGCTCCTCGAGGCGGTTGATCAGACGCAGCAGCGTGCTCTTGCCGGCGCCAGAATGGCCGATCAGGCCGAAGACTTCACCGGAGGCGATCTCCAGCTGCGTCGGCTGCAGGGCAGGGACGTCTCTGCTGCCGGTCCGATAGGTTTTGTGGACTTGATGGAATTCGATCACGGGCGAACCTTGTGGGTGCGGCGTTCGTTGCCGGGATATTCGGCGAAAGCCGGGCATTCTACCCGTTTGCCGGTCGGGTCGCTCGAATGTGCCCATTCGATTGACTGAATATATCGCTGCCATAGGCAATGCAAATCGTCGCAGCCGGCAACCTTGCAGCCGTTGCCGGGGTCACTAACCGGTACGCCGTGAATTGATCACGCATCTGGCCAGCCCCCGGCCCGATCGTTCGCGGTTCAGCTAACCGGTTAACCGAGGCCCATCATGACGCACAAGACCCCCAAACAGAGCGAGCTCGCCGGCACCGATACCGTCGACCGCGCCAATCACAACGCCAAGCTCGATCAGCTGGAAGAGTTTCGCAGCGACGCCACCGGCGAGGCGCTGCGCACCAATCAGGGCGTGAAGATCGCCGACAACCAGAACACCCTCAAGGCCGGCGATCGTGGGCCCTCGCTGCTCGAAGATTTCATCATGCGCGAGAAGCTCACCCACTTTGACCACGAGCGCATCCCCGAGCGCATCGTGCATGCGCGTGGTTCGGCGGCGCACGGTGTGTTCGTCAGCTACGCCGACCACAGCTGGCTGACCAAGGCCTCGTTCCTCGCCGCCGAAGGCAAGGAAACCCCGGTCTTCACGCGCTTCTCCACCGTGCAGGGCTCGCGCGGCTCGGCAGACACCGTGCGCGACGTGCGCGGCTTCGCCACCAAGTTCTACACCGACGAGGGCAACTTCGATCTGGTCGGCAACAACATGCCAGTGTTCTTCATTCAGGACGCGATCAAGTTTCCGGACTTCGTGCATGCGGTGAAACCCGAGCCGCACAACGAGATCCCGCAGGCGCAGTCGGCTCACGACAGCTTCTGGGACTTCGTCTCGCTGACCCCGGAATCGGCGCACATGGTGCTCTGGACCATGTCCGATCGCGCCCTGCCGCGCAGCTTCCGGGCGATGGAAGGCTTTGGCGTGCACACCTTCCGCCTGATCAACGCTGAGGGCGTCAGCCGCTTCGTCAAGTTCCACTGGAAGCCGGTCGCGGGCGCCTTCTCGCTGGTCTGGGACGAGACGCTGAAGATTGCCGGCAAGGACCCGGACTTCAATCGCCGCGACATGTGGGAGTCCATCGAGATGGGCGACTACTTCGAGTGGGAGCTGGGCGTGCAGGTGGTGGAAGAGGCCGACGAGCACAAGTTCGATTTCGACCTGCTCGACCCAACCAAGCTCATCCCCGAGGAGCTGGTGCCGGTGCAGAAGCTCGGCAAGATGACCCTCAACCGCAACCCGGACAACTTCTTCGCCGAGACCGAGCAGGCCGCCT
Source organism: Stutzerimonas kunmingensis (assembly GCF_002929225.1). Lineage (GTDB taxonomy): Bacteria > Pseudomonadota > Gammaproteobacteria > Pseudomonadales > Pseudomonadaceae > Stutzerimonas. The sequence continues at coordinate 105,440 of NZ_PISM01000020.1, forward strand.
TCCACATTGGCCACATCGTGCCGGGCATCGACTTCACCAATGACCCGCTGCTGCAGGGCCGGCTGTTTTCCTACACCGACACCCAGCTGCTGCGTCTCGGTGGGCCAAACTTCCACGAGATCCCGATCAACCGTCCGCTGTGCCCGTTCCACAACAATCAGCGCGACGCCTTCCATCGCCAGACTATCCACAAGGGCCGCGCCAATTACGAGCCCAACTCGATCGACAGCGGCTGGCCCAAGGAAACCCCGCCGGCGGCCCAGGGTGGCGGCTTCGAGAGCTATCCGGAGCGCGTCGAGGGCCACAAGATCCGCAACCGCAGCGAATCCTTCGGCGACCACTTCTCCCAGGCGACGCTGTTCTGGAACAGCATGAGCGCGCCGGAGAAGGAGCACATCATCGGCGCCTACACCTTCGAGCTGGGCAAGGTGGAGCGGGTGTTCATCCGCGAACGCCAGGTCAACGAGATCCTCGCCAATATCGACCTGGAGCTGGCCCGCCGTGTCGCCGAAAACCTGGGTCTGCCGGCGCCGAGCGCACCGACCGTGACGCCGAAGACGCCAACCCCGCAGGATTCGCCGGCGTTGAGCCTGATGAACCATGCACCGGGCAACATCAAGTCGCGCAAGGTGGCTATCCTGGTAGCCAACGGCGTCGATGGTGCGGCGATCGATGCGTTCAAGGCCAAGCTGGCCTCGGAGGGCGCGCTGGCAAAGATCATCGGTCCGTCACCGGCGCCGGTAAAAACGGCGGACGGCAAGATGCTGCCGGTCGACGCCGCGATGGACGGCATGCCCTCGGTGATGTTCGATGCGGTCTTCGTCCCCGGCGGCGCCGATGCGGCGGCGGCCATGGCCAAGTCCGGCGAGGCCAAGCACTACGTGCTGGAGGCCTACAAGCACCTGAAACCTATCGTCATGCTCGGTGCGGCGCGGCCGCTGTTGGCATCGCTCGGTCTGCAATCCGACGCCGGTCTGCTGGAAGGCGATGACGTGACTGGGGTGTTTGGCAACTTTGCCCAGGCACTCGGTCAACATCGCGTCTGGGCCCGCGAGGCCGCCGCGGAGGCCATCCCCGCCTGAGGTTTGCGCGAGGTTCGAGCGAGCACCAGCCCGCTCGAACCTGGCTGCGAGCCATCGACACAGAACGCCGGCGCATGCCGGCGTTCTGCTTTTTTTACTTGGTTAACTCGCCGCAAAGGCCCGAAATAGACACAGGTCATGGTCTCGCTGATCTGGCTTGCCCATGCTGAAGGCGTCTGTCAGCGGATGGAGCCATACCATGAGCGATACCCCTAACGTAGCCCTTCGCCAGGGTCTGCTTGGCATCCCGATCGGTCTGTTGGTGGCCGTACTGGCGCTCATTGGCGTGCTGCTGATGCCACTGCCTGCCGACCTGCCCGTGGCCGGCCAGCGAGTGCTGGCGATCCTGGTGTTCGCGGTGGTGGTGTGGATCACCGAAGCGGTGTCCTATGAAGTCAGCGCGATCATGATCACCGCGCTGCTGGCGTTCCTCATTGGTACGGCGCCTACGCTGGAAAACCCCGAGGTCGTCTACGGCACCTCAAAGGCGATCGGCATGGGGCTTTCCGGCTTCGCCAATCCGGCATTGGCGCTGGTAGCCGGAGCCCTGTTCATCGCTGCGGCGATGACCCTGACCGGGCTCGACCGGCGCATTGCCTTGATGACCCTATCCAGGGTTGGCACCAGTTCGCGGCACATTCTCGGCGGCACGCTGGTGGTCATCGTCCTGCTAAGCCTGGTGGTGCCCAGCGCCACGGCACGCGCCGCCTGCGTGGTGCCGATCATGCTCGGCATCATCACCGCGTTCGGCATCGACAAACGTTCCAACTTTGCCGCGGGCATGATGATCATCGTCGCCCAGGGCACCAGCATCTGGAACATCGGCATCCAGACCGCAGCGGCGCAGAACCTGCTGCTGGTGGGCTTCATGGACAAACTGCTGGGTGAGCGAGTCAGCTGGATCGACTGGCTCGTCGCCGGCGCACCCTGGGCCGTGCTGATGTCCTTCGTCCTGCTTTTCATCGTGCTCAAGCTACTGCCGCCCGAAACCGAGCGGATAGCCGGTGGCAAGGAAGCCGTGGCACGCTCGCTCGCCGAACTCGGACCGATGACGTCGGCGCAGAAGCGCCTGCTCGCCGTGTCCATCGGTCTACTGCTGTGCTGGGCCACCGAGGGCAAGCTGCACAGCTTCGACACCACCAGCACCACCTACGCGGGACTGGTGATCCTGATGCTGCCGCGCATCGGCGTGATGAACTGGAAGGAGGTTCAGGCGCGGGTGCCCTGGGGCACGGTGATCGTCTTCGGCGTCGGGATCAGCCTCGGCACGGTATTGCTCACGACTCAGGCCGGACAGTGGCTGGGCGCGCAGGTGGTCGCTCACACCGGGCTTGGCGTGGTGGGGCCGCTGGGCATCTTCGCCATTCTCGGCGCCTTTCTCATCGTGATCCATCTGGGCTTTGCCAGTGCCACGGCGCTGACCTCGGCGATGCTGCCGATCCTGATCTCGGTGTTGCTCAGCCTGCCAGGGGATTTCAGCCGGCTGGGGATGACCATGCTGCTTGGCTTTGTCGTCAGCTATGGCTTCATCCTGCCGATCAACGCGCCGCAGAACATGGTTTGCCTGGGCACCGAGACCTTCAGCGCGCAGCAATTCGCCAAGGTCGGCGTGCTGGTAACGCTGATCGGCTATCTGAGCATGTTGCTGTTCGCGATGACCTGGTGGCGCTGGCTGGGTTGGATCTGAGCAGCCCTACATTTCGGATCGACGCCTGGCAGCACTGATGCGCTAGGCGTTCTTGCCCGGTAGCGCCTCCAGCTCGCGCCAGTGCAGGAACAGGCGCAGATCGAACTCGATCTGCCCGTAGCCGGGCAGCATGTGTTCGCACAGCTTGTAGAAGGCACGGTTGTGCTCGCTCTCACGCAGATGGGCCAGTTCGTGCACCACGATCATCTGCAGGAATTCCGGTGCCGCCTCGCGAAACAGTGCGGCGACGCGGATCTCCTTTTTCGCCTTGAGCTTGCCGCCCTGCACCCGTGACACCGCGGTATGCAGACCCAGCGCGCGATGGGTCAGGTCGAGGCGATTGTCATAGAGCACCTTGTCGATCGGCGGCGTGCTTTTCAGGTAGTCCTGCTTGAGCGTCTGTACGTAGCCGTACAGTGCCTTGTCGCTCTGCACCTGATGGCGGCCGGGGTAGCGGCGCTGAAGATAGTCGCCCAGGCGCTGCTCGGCGATCAGCTGGCGCACCTGCGCCAGCAGCGGCTCCGGGTAACCGCGCAGGTACTTGAGATCGGTCATCAGGCGCGTTTCGGCCAGGCGAAGCTGAGCAGGAACAGCGCGGCGGCGCTGACCACGATGGAGGGCCCGGCGGGGGTGTCTTCGAACCAGGACAGCGTCAGACCCAGGCACACCGCGACGATACCCAGCAGGCTGGCGCCAAAGGCCATCTGCTCCGGCGTGCGCGCATGGCGTTGCGCTGCGGCCGCGGGAATGATCAGCAGCGAGGTGATCAGCAGCACGCCGACGATCTTCATCGCCACGGCGATCACCACGGCGATCAGCAGCATCAGCGCCAGGCGGATACCGGCCACCGGCAACCCTTCGACCTTGGCCAGCTCCTCGTGCACGGTGATCGCCAAGAGTGGCCGCCACAGCGGAATCAGCATCAGCAGCACCAGGGCGCTGCCGCCGATGATCCAGGCCAGGTCGCTCGGTCCCACGGCGAGCAGATCGCCGAACAGATAGCCCATCAGGTCGATGCGCACGTCATCCATGAAGCTCAGCGACACCAGGCCCAGCGACAGCGTGCTGTGGGCGAGGATGCCGAGCAGCGTGTCCGAGGCCAGCGGCTGGCGCTGCTGCAGGGTGACCAGCAAGAGCGCGAGCAGCACGCAGCCGACGGTCACCGCCAGGGTCAGGTTGACGTCGAGCATCAGCCCGAGGGCGACGCCGAACAGCGCGGCGTGGGACAGGGTGTCGCCGAAATAGGCCATGCGCCGCCAGACGACGAAAGAGCCGAGCGGGCCGGCGACCAGCGCCAGGGCGAGGCCGGCGAGCAGGGCGTTGAGAAGGAAATCGGGCATCGGAGGCTCTGTCTAGTGCTTGCAGTTCGGGCCGTGGACGTGGGGTTTGCCGGTCACCACGCTGCCGTGCAGGTCGTGGCTGTGATCGTGCTGGTGGTGGTAGATCGCCAGGCTGCGTGCGTCCTGGCCGAACAGCTCGACGAAGGCCGGGTCGCTGCTGACCTGCTCCGGATGCCCCGAGCAGCAGACGTGGCGATTGAGGCAGACCACCTGGTCGGTGGCGCTCATCACCAGATGCAGGTCGTGGGAAACCATCAGCACGCCGCAGCCGTAACGGTCGCGCAGTACGCCGATCAACCGGTACAGCTCGGCCTGGCCAGCCACGTCCACACCCTGTACGGGTTCATCCAGCACTAGCAGTTCCGGTTCGCGCAGCAGGGCGCGGGCGAGCAGCACACGCTGCATCTCGCCGCCGGAAATCTTCTGCAGCGGGCTGTCGATGACGTGTTCGGCACCGACTTCGCCCAGCGCCGCCAACGCACGGGCACGGTCGACGCCGGGCACCAGGCGCAAAAAGCGCAGCACCGACAAGGGCAGGGTGGGGTCCACGTGGAGCTTCTGCGGCATGTAGCCGACACGCAGCTTCGGCTTGCGCCAGACTTGGCCGCGATCAGGTTTCAGCAAGCCCAGCACGGCCCGTACCAGCGTGGTCTTGCCGGCGCCATTGGGGCCGATCAGGGTGACGATCTCGCCGCGATGCACCTGCAGTTGCGCGCCTTCCAGCACGTTCTGGTTGGCGAAGCGCACGTGGATGTCATCCAGCCGCAGCAGCACCTCGCTCATGCGGCTTTCCGGCAGTTCGAGCAGAGGCCGACCACTTCCACGGTCTGCCCCTCGACGGCGAAGCCGACGCTGCCGGCGGCGCTGTCGATGGCCTCGGCGATGGCGCGTTGCTCGAGTTCGATGGCGGTGTGGCAGTGCCGGCAGATGAGGAACTGGCCCTGGTGCGGATGCTCCGGATGGTTGCAGCCGATGAAGGCGTTGAGCGACGCGATGCGATGCACCAGGCCGTTCTCCAGCAGGAAATCCAGCGCGCGGTAGACGGTGGGCGGCGCGGCGCGGCGGCCATCCTGCTCGCTCAGTACGGCGAGGATGTCGTAGGCGCCGAGCGGCCTGTGGCTTTGCCAGACCAGCTCCAGCACACGCTTGCGCAGGGCGGTCAGGCGCACGCCCTGGCGCGCGCAGAGGCTGTCGGCTTCGGCCAGCGCGTGGCTGACACAATGGTCATGGTCGTGGGGCGTACAGGCCAGCGGGGTCTTGGACATGAGCGGCGACGTGTTGGGGTAGAGACGTTATTATGTACCAATTCCCCCCGTACGAGTGACGCCCGTGAATCGTCTTTTTTCCCTTCCCTTGCTCGCGGCGCTGGTTGCTGGCGCCGCGTCCGCCCACGCCGAAGTCCGCGTGCTGACCAGCATCAAGCCGCTGCAGCTGATCGCCGCGGCGGTTCAGGATGGCGTCGGTGAGCCTGACGTTCTGCTGCCGGCCAGCGCTTCGGCGCATCATTACTCGCTGCGACCGTCCGACGTACGGCGTATCCGCGATGCGCAGCTGTTCTACTGGATCGGCCCGGATCTGGAGAGCTTCCTGCCGCGCGCACTGAGCGCTCGTGAAGGCACGACCGTAGCGGTGCAGGACGTGCCAAAACTGACTCTGCGTCGTTTTGGTGATGCGCACGCGCACGACGAGGCTGAACATCACGATCACGACGATCACGACGATCACGACGATCACGACGATCACGACGATCACGACGATCACGACGATCACGACGATCACGACGGCCATGACCATGATGCTCACGAGCATGACGAAGCCGCACATGGCGAGACCGCCCATGCCGACGAGCACGACCATGACCATCGGCCGGGCACGCTCGATGCGCACCTGTGGCTGCTGCCAGCCAACGCCCTGATCATCGCCGAGCGCATGGCCGCTGACCTGGCCGCCGCCGACCCGGCCAACGCACAGCGCTACCAGGCCAACTCGGCGGCCTTCGCCCAGCGCATCGAGGCGCTCGACGCCCGCCTCAAGCAGCGCTTCAGCAAGGTGCAGAACAAGCCGTTCTTCGTTTTCCACGAGGCCTACGACTACTTCGAGGCGGCCTACGGCCTGCGCCATGCCGGCGTGTTCAGTGCCGGTGGCGAGTCGCAACCCGGCGCCCGGCATGTCGCGGCGATGCGCGAGCGGTTGCAGCAGGCCGGGCCGAGCTGCGTGTTCAGCGAACCACCGGCGCGTCCGCGCCTGGCCGAGACGCTGACCGCCGGCTTGCCGGTGAAGATGGCGGAGCTGGATGTGCTCGGTGTCGGCCTGGCGACCGATGCGCAGGGCTACGAAAAGTTGCTGGAAGGCCTCGGCGACACCCTGGCCGGCTGCCTGGAATCGCTCTGATCCAGCGCCCGGCCTGATCCGTCAGGTCGGGCCACGCCTCTCGGGGCGCTGCGTCAGCCGGCCTTGCGAATACCGTCGGCGAGCAACTCCATCATCTGGTCGATCTCGGCCTTCTCGACGATCAGCGCCGGCGACAGCGCAATGGTGTCGCCGCTGGCGCGTACCAGCAGGCCCTTCTCGAAACACTCCCGGAACACCTCGTAACCGCGCTTGCCGACGCCATCGACATGGGCAGCGAACTGGATACCCGCGACCAGCCCGACCGTGCGGATGTCGATCACGTTGGGCAGGTCCCTGAGGCTGAACAGTGCTTCCTGCCAGTAGGGCTCCAGGTCGATGGCCTTCTGGAACAGGTTTTCCTGCTGATAGATCTGCTGGGTCGCCAACGCCGCCGCGCAGGCCACCGGATGCCCGGAGTAGGTGTAGCCGTGGAAGAACTCGATGACGTTTTCCGGTCCCTTCATGAAGGCATCGAACAGGTGGTCGGCGACCAGCACCGCGCCCATGGGAATCGCGCCGTTGGTCAGGCCCTTGGCGCAGGTGAGGATGTCCGGCGTCACGCCCCAGCGCTGGGCGGCGAAGGCTTCGCCGACACGGCCGAAGCCGGTGATGACCTCATCGAAGATCAGCAGGATGCCGTGCTTGGCGGTGATCTCGCGCAGACGCTGCAGATAGCCCACCGGCGGCAGGATGACCCCGGCCGAGCCGGACATCGGCTCGACGATCACTGCGGCGATGTTCTCCGCGCCATGCAGCACCACCAGCCGCTCCAGTTCATCGGCGCGCTCCACGCCATGCTGCGGCAGGCCCTTGCTGAAGGCGTTGCGCTGCAGATCGAGGGTGTGCGGCAGGTGATCGACGCCCGGCAGCATCGGGCCGAAGGCGCGGCGGTTGTTGGCCATGCCGCCCACCGACATGCCGCCGAAACCGACGCCGTGATAGGCCAGCTCGCGGCCGATCAGCCGCGTACGCGAGCCCTGACCGATGGCGCGCTGATAGGCGAGGGCGATCTTCAGCGCGGTATCCGCCGACTCCGATCCGGAGTTGGTGAAGAACACCCGGTTCAGTCCTTCGGGGCTGATGGCGGCGAGTTTCTCGGCCAGCTCGAAAGGTAGCGGATGGCCCATCTGAAAGGTCGGCGCGAAGTCCATCTTGGCGATCTGCTTGCTCACCGCTTCGCTGATCTCGCGCCGGCCATGGCCGGCATTGCAGCACCAGAGCCCGGCCGTGCCGTCGAGTACCTGGCGGCCGTCGCTCGCCGTGTAATACATGCCCTCGGCGCTCTCCAGCAGGCGCGGCGTGGCCTTGAACTGGCGGTTGGCGGTGAAGGGCATCCAGAAGTGATCGGGCGAGGCGTCGGGGTGGAAATCCTGTGACATGGGGCTGGCTCCGGGTGGCGAGCGGCTATGCTGCGACGGCGAGCCGCAGGGTTTTCATCGAGTCTATGTTTAATAAAACGAACAAAACAAGGCGATAGACCGGCCGTTCGTAAAAAATATTGATAGGGTCCGCGCCGCTGGTTTAGGGTGCCTTTTCCACAGCCCGAAGACCTGACTAGAGAGGATGCACCATGCCCACCCTGACCCTCGCCGACTGGCAACAGCGTGCCCGCGACCTGCACATCGAAGGTCGCGCCTTTATCCAGGGTGAGTATTGCGCCGCGGTGGACGGCGGCCAGTTCGACTGCATCAGTCCGGTGGACGGGCGGGTGCTGGCGCAGGTCGCCAGCTGCGAGCAAGCCGACGCCGAGCGGGCGGTGGCCAGTGCCCGTGCCGCATTCGATGCCGGCAGCTGGTCGCGCCTGGCACCGGCCAAGCGCAAGGCGGTGCTGATCCGCTTTGCCGATCTGCTGGAAGACCACCGCGAGGAGCTGGCGCTGCTGGAGACCCTCGACATGGGCAAGCCGATCGGCGACTCGCTGGCGGTGGACATTCCCGGTGCGGCGCGGGCGCTGCGCTGGAGCGGCGAGGCGATCGACAAGATCTACGACGAAGTGGCGGCCACGCCCCACGACCAGCTCGGCCTGGTCACCCGCGAGCCGGTCGGCGTGGTGGCGGCCATCGTGCCGTGGAATTTCCCGCTGATGATGGCCTGCTGGAAGCTCGGCCCGGCGCTGGCCACCGGCAATTCGGTGGTGCTCAAGCCGTCCGAGAAGTCGCCGCTGACCGCCATCCGCATTGCCCAGCTGGCAATCGACGCCGGCATTCCGGTCGGCGTGCTCAACGTCCTGCCGGGCTACGGCCACACCGTCGGCAAGGCGCTGGCGCTGCACATGGACGTTGATACCCTGGTGTTCACCGGTTCCACGCGGGTCGCCAAGCAGCTGATGATCTATGCCGGCGAATCGAACATGAAGCGCGTCTGGCTGGAGGCCGGAGGCAAGAGCCCGAACATCGTCTTTGCCGACGCGCCAGACCTGCAGGCCGCAGCGCAAGCTGCGGCCGGCGCCATTGCCTTCAACCAGGGCGAGGTCTGCACTGCTGGCTCGCGCCTGCTGGTGGAGCGTTCGATCAGGGAGCGCTTCCTGCCCATGGTGGTCGAGGCGCTCAAGGGCTGGAAGCCGGGCAATCCGCTGGATCCGGCGACCAACGTCGGCGCGTTGGTGGATACCCAGCAGCTGAACACCGTGCTCGGCTATATCGACGCTGGCCGTGAGGCCGGGGCGCAGGTGCTGATCGGCGGTCAGCGTACGCTGGAGGAAACCGGCGGACTGTATGTCGAGCCGACCATCTTCGATGGCGTCGACAATGCGATGAAGATCGCGCAGGAGGAAATTTTCGGTCCGGTGCTGTCGGTGATCACCTTCGACAGCGCCGAGGAAGCGATCGCGATCGCCAACGACACCCCCTATGGCCTGGCCGCGGCGGTGTGGACCGCCGACCTGTCCAAGGCGCACCGCACCGCCCGGGCGCTGCGCGCCGGCAGCGTGTGGGTCAACCAGTACGACGGCGGCGACATGACCGCGCCGTTCGGCGGCTTCAAGCAGTCCGGCAACGGCCGCGACAAGTCGCTGCACGCCTTCGACAAGTACACCGAGCTGAAGGCGACCTGGATTCAGCTCTGACGGCATCCGTAGGGTGGATGTCGCTTTTTACATCCACCTTGTTGCACAGCCAGTGGATCGATGAAGCGTGATCCACCCTACGGTTTTTTGAGCGTTCAGCTAGCTTTGCCCCCACTGCCCGCTGCGGCGCATCGCGCCCCAGTGGTGCTTGCGTCGCGAGAACCATTGCCAGAGGCCACGACAGCGCCAGACGGTGTTCAGCTGGCGGTAGCCGAAGTTCTCCAGCACGGCCATCAGAAACAGCTGCAGCATGTCGCGCCGACGGCTGTAGACGCGGAACGACATGGTTTCCAGCAGCAGGCCGTTGACCGACAGCAGGATGCCCATGCCGATCGCCACCAGCAGGAAGGCCGCCAGCGCCGCGTAGGACACTGCGCCGAAGGCGAAGCCGGCGAGCATGAAGCCGTAGCCGACCAGCTCGATCAGCGGGCCGATCCATTCGAACAGCGCCATGAACGGCCAGGCCAGCCAGCCTGGCGTGCCGCCACGCAGGCTGAAGGCTAGCCGGGCATGCCGACTCAGGCTTTCGGCCAGGCCGCGTTGCCAGCGGCTGCGCTGGCGGCCCAGGGTGCCGAGGTCTTCCGGGCATTCGGTCCAGCAGATCGGATCGGGCAGGTAGCGGATGCGGTAGGGGATGCGCTTCTCGCGGTGATAACGGTGCAGCCGCACCACCAGCTCCATGTCCTCGCCGACGGTATCGGTGCGATAGCCGCCGACCGCCATCACCCGTTCGCGGTCGAACAGGCCAAAGGCGCCGGAGATGATCAGCACGGCGTTGAGCGGCGACCAGCCGAGACGGCCGAAGAGAAACGCACGCAGGTATTCGACGATCTGGAAGCGCGCCAGCCAGTTGCGTGGCAACCCGGCCTGGATAAGAAAGCCGCCCCGCACCTGCGAGCCGTTGGCGATGCGCACGGTGCCGCCGGCGGCGATGGTGCGTTCGTCTTCGAGGAAGGGCTGCACCACGCGCAGCAGGCTGTCGCGCTGCAGGATCGAGTCGGCGTCGACACCGCAGAACAGGCCGTAGCGCGCGGCATTGATACCGGCATTCAACGCATCGGCCTTGCCGCCGTTGGCCTTGTCCACCACCCGCAGATTGGCGTAGCGCCGTGAGCGATAGATTGCCGTCACCGGTTGATGGGCGACCGCCTGACGCAGCGGTTCGGGGTGCGGCACCAGGTCGAACTCCTCGATCAGCACGGCGAGGGTGTTGTCCTTCGAACCGTCATTGATCACCACGATCTCGAACTCGGGGTACTGCAGCTGCAGCATCGAGCGTACCGAGGTGCGGATGGTCGCTTCCTCGTTGAACGCCGGCATCAGCACCGACACCGGAGGCTCCACGCCCAGGTAGGGCGCCAGCTCGCCGATCTCGGCGCGTTGACGGATATAACTGGTCAGGCTCGCCATCGACAGTACGTTGAGCAGCAGGTACATGCCGTTGAGCAGCAGGAAATAGAGGATGAATGCGACCTGCAACCACCACAGCCAGGTATCGGTCACCGGCGCACCTCCGCGATGGCGCGGCGCAGGGCGTCCTGGCCGTAACGATCGCGAACCTGTTCAAGCAAATGCTGCAGCCCCTCCAGCGTTGCGCCCGGCACCGCCGCCAGGCTGTCGGCCGCCGCCTGGCGCACCCACCAGCTGCTGTCCGATAGCAGCGGCAGGAACAGTTCGCTGTCTTCGCGGCGTGCCTGTTTGTGCAGCGCCTGCAGCGCCGCCAGACGCACGGTGTCCTGTTCATGCTGCAGGGCGCGTAGCAGGCGGTGGCGGTCGCGCGGGTCGCCGAGTTCGCACAGGCAGCGCAGCGCTACCTGCAGATATTCCGCCGGTGCGCCTTCGTCCAGCCGGGCACGGGCCCAAGGCGCGGCGTGGCGGGGATCGCCCTGCACGAGCAGGGGAACCAGACGCTCGCGACGCGGATCCTCCGAGGAGGACAGCACGATCAGCAGCGGCGTGGTCACGGCCTGTTCGCCAGCCTGCTGGCAGAGACTGATCAGCCGCGGCAGTGCCCAGTCGGGGCGATTCACCGCCGCTGGCAGGATCAGCGCCATGGCTTTGCTGGCGTCCATCGCCACCAGGGTCTGGGCGGCGGAGAGGGCGACGATGGAGTTGCGGCTGAGCAAGAGCGACTGTACTGCGTCCCAGTGTGTCGGTTCAGCCAGATGGCGCAGGCAGGTCAGGCCGATCAGCTTGCTGCGCACCCGCCCGCGCAGCAGGTTCAGGGCCTGGCGGTCCATGCCCAGGGCGATCAGGGCGCGGTTCATGCGCTCGCGGGCGGCGCCGCGCAGCTGCAGCTGGGTGCGGTTCCACTGCAGCAGGAACCACAGCTGCCGCCGCCTCGGCAGCGGTGCATGGCTGGGCGGGAGTTCGTCGCTCAAGCTGCAGAGGGCGAAGAAGGGCCGCCACTGTTCGTTGAACTGCTGCCGGCGTACGGTGCGCCGGCGTGATACCTCACCGAGCAGAAGCACCTGCAGCAACACCAGCACGGTCAGTGTGCCGAGGCCGAGGGCGCAGTACAGCGCCAGTTGCAGCATGCGGTCTTCCGGCCAGAGCTGCGTCCAGGCGTTGGCCAGTGCTTCGCACAGCCAGGGCGGACAGCGCGCCAGCCATTCAGAAAGCATGACGCAGGCCGAGCTGCAGCCATTGCCGGTCGTAGTAGCTGCCCTGCTGGTGATGGCCGATCTCCCAGCTCAGCGCCCAGCGGCTGTCGAACCAGTGGCGACCTTGCAGGCTGATGGCGCGCACGTCGCTGGTGATCAGCTGCTGTTCCTCCACCGCTTCTTCCTCGCCGACGGTCAGGCGCAGGCCGGCGTAGCTCAGGCCCTGGTAGTAGTAGTCCAGTGCCAGGTCATGGCCGATCGGCGTGCCGGCGTTGGCGACGTCGGTGACGTTCAAGGTGTAGCCGGCGCGCCAGGCATTCCAGTAGCGCTCGGCGCTCAGCGCCAGGCGGTCGACCCGGGTCGTCTCGTATTCGGTGCGACGGACACTGACGGCGCCGAGGTAGCCGCCCGGTAGCCGCCGCTGCAGGCGCAGATCGGCATGCCACTCGGGAAGGAAATAGGGCGACGGCTGGTAGCCGACCTCCGGTTGCAGGGTCCAGTTCTCGTCCAGCGCAATGACGGCGCCGGCTTCGACGCCTTCGTCCCACTCGCCGAAGCGTTGCTCGCGTGTCAGCGCGCCATACCAGCCGAGACTCTCCGGTTTCGTCGAGGCGTAGTCCAGGCGCTGGCTGCGCCAGTTGTCAAAGCCGCTGTCGAGCCAGTCCTGGCGAGCGGATATTTCCAGTTCGTGGCGTCGCCTGGTCGCGGCGTCGACCACCGGCACGGGCGCCGCTGCGGTGCTGGGCACGGTCAGCGCAGCACGGGCCTGCTGGATCACCTGCTGCACCTCGGCATAGTCCGGCGCGAGCTGGGCGGCGCGCTCGAGCGATTCCAGCGCCCGTTGCGGATGACCAGCCCAGAGTAGCGCCTGGCCCTCGCCGAGCAGATAGTCGGCGTTGTCCGGCTGTTGCTGCAGCAGGCGGCGATAGATCGGCAGCGCCTGTTCAGGGCGGCCTTGCCAGCTCAATACGCGGGCTAGCAGGAACTGCGCCGCGGTGTCGTCCGGCTGCCCGGCCAGATGCGCCCGAAGTGTGGCTTCGGCCGCGTCCAGTTGTTGCGCCTGGACCTGCCGCTCGGCGGTAGCGACGTCCGCCAGCGCCGCACCGCAAGGCAGCGCCAGGGCAAGCAGCATGGCCGCTCGCTTCATCGGCGGCCCCTCAGCAGACGGCGGATGCGCGCCAGCAGTTCTTCCGGCTGGAACGGCTTGGTCACGTAGTCGTCGGCGCCGAGTTCCAGCGCTCGGACGATGTCCACTTCACGGGCCTTGGCCGTCAGCATCAGCACCGGCACGCTGTCCCAGCCGGGCTGCGCCCGCAGCCGTTCGATGAGTTCCAGGCCATCATGGTAGGGCAGCATGATGTCCATCAGCGTCAGGTCCGGCGGCTCGCTCTGGGCGAAGTACTCCAGTGCCTGCCGCCCATCGGCGGCGTGGTCGACCACGAAGCCGTGACGTTCGAGCATGTAGCGGATGAGAAAGGCGATGTCCTCTTCGTCTTCCACCATGAGAATGCGTTTGCTGGCGGATTCGCTCATGGGTGAGCCTCGTCGTTTTCGTGTGTGTGCCCCGGCGGCCAGTGTTGCAGCAGGTGCTGGATCAGCCTGGCCAGCTCATCGCCGTCGTGACGGGATTTCACCAGTTGGCGCAGCGCCAGGCGGTCGTCCTGAATCGGGGTGTCGAGCGCGGAAAAGATGATCACCGGCGGCGGTGGGACGCTCTGCGCCAGCTGGTCGAACAGCTCGGTGCCCTGGCCGTCCGGCAGCATCAGGTCGATGATCGCCAGGTCGAAGGTTTGTGCCGCGATCAGCTCGCGCGCGTCGTGCAGCGTCGCGGCGCCGGAAAGATCGACATCGAGCGCGGCGATCTGCCTGGCCAGCAGCACCCGCAGGTCGTCGTCATCCTCGACGTGCAGGATGCGCGGTTTGTGCCCGCCGAGCTGCAGACAGGCGCGGATCACGTCCATGACCCGCGAGGGGTCGATCGGTTTGTGCAGCCAGTCGATCACGCCTACCGCGCCGCCGCGCAGCGTGCCGTCGTCATCATCGCGGCGCTGCGGCTGCAGGCTGACGATCAGCACCGGCAGGTTGCGGTAGTTGTGCTGGCTGCGCAGGCTCTGCAGGAAGGCCGCGCTGTTTTCGTCATCCAGCGCCGGGCTGAGGGTCAGTGCCTCGATGTCGAACTGCTGCAACAGCCGGCGTGCCTCGGCTGCGGTGCCGCTGATCAAGGTCGCGTAGCCATGCTGCTGCAGCGCCGCGGCCAGCTGCTCGGCCGCATGGGTGTCCGGCTCGAGGATGAGGATCAACGCAGCATTGTCAGGCTGGGTTGCTCTGGCTGGCGGCGTAGTGGGGCGCTGCAGCGGCGCCGCGGATCGCACCTCCAGCGGCAGCTGCAGCCAGAAGCGCGAGCCGTGACCTTCCTGGGAGTCGAAACCGATCTGTCCGTGCATCTGCTGCACCAGCGAGCGGGTGATCGCCAGTCCCAGCCCGGTGCCGCCGCGCTGGCGGGCGTCGGAGGAATCGGCCTGGGCGAAGCGCTCGAAGATGCGCCCACGGAAAGCCTCGGGAATCCCCGGCCCCTGATCCTGTACGCCGAGTTCCAGCACGTTGTCATGGTGACGTAGATCGACCGTCACGCTGCCGCCGGCGGGGGAATGCTTGATCGCGTTGGACAGCAGGTTGGCCATCACCTGGGCGAAGCGGTCGGGGTCGACCATCGCTTCGCTCGACAGCGACTCATCGGCGCCCACCAGCCTGAGATTGACGTCGTAGTCGCGGGCGTACGGCTGGATATCCGACAGCGCCTGCTGCACCAGCGCGCGCACGTCATGATGGCCGAAGTTGAAGGCCAGGCGTCCGGCTTCGAGTTTTTCGATGTCGAGGATGTCGTTGATCAGGCGCACCAGGCGTTCGCTGTTCTTGTGAGCGATATCCAGCAGCGGGCGGGCGTCGTCGCCGATATGTCCGGCAATGCCTCCGATCAGCATACCGAGGGCGCCGCGGATGGCGGTCAGCGGCGTGCGCAGTTCGTGGCTGACCGTCGAGATGAATTCCGTTTTCATCCATGCGTCGGCGCAGGGAGATGTCCACCGCCACCGTGACCACATGACAGGTACGTGTCGAGATCCGCAGCGGGCGCTTGACCACCTGGAACCAGTGCTCCGCGCCATGGGCATCGGTCAGCGCGACCTCGGTGCTGCGCAGATCGCCGCTGCCTCCCGCCAGTTCGGCCAGCTCTTCGTCACCCAGCAGCAGCGGTTGCAGCCGCACGGCAGACGGCACCTCGTCGGGGCGGCGCTGCTCGATGTCCTGCGGGCGCACGTCCAGCAGGGCCGCGAGCGCCGAATTGCAGAGCAGGAAACGACCCTGGGCGTCGCGAACGAAGATCAGGTTCTCGTCGGTGTCGACCACGCGGCGGAGAAAGACCTGCTGGTCATGCAGGCTGTCGCGGTTGCGCTGCAGTTCGCTGACGTCGCGCGCGATGGCCAGATGATCGCCCAGCCCGGTGGGCGTCAGACGAACCTCGAAGGTGCGCTGGGTCTGCAGCTCGCACCAGGTCTTCTGGCGCAGTGCGCCCTCGTCGGTCTGATTGAGCAGCTCGATGAGCAAGGGTTCGATCGCTTCCGGCGGCGGTGCGCGGCGCGGGGTGCCTCGCGAAATGCTCGACACCTGCTGCCGCTCATCGACCGCGTAGAGGTGGTCCGGGATGGCCTGCAGCAGCGCCCCGAGGCGTGCCTCGCCGGCTTGGGCGCTGCGGGCGAGCTGCTGGCGAATCTGCAGATTCCGCTGCAAGGCCCAGAAGGCCGCCAGAAACAGCCCGATCACCACCAGCGTGCCGATCAGTGCCAGTTGCTGCGCGCGCTCGGTGGTGCGTGCCACGGCTGCGCTGGCGGCGGCCAGGTGGCTGCGCTCGTGCTGCTCGACGGCGTTGAGCAGTGCGCGCAGGCGGTCCATCAGCAGGTGCCCGCCGGCCTCGCGCAGACGCTCCACGGCAGCCTGCAGCCCGGCCTCGCGGCGGGTCTGCATGTTGCCGGCGGCTACTTCGAGGCGGTCGGCGATGGTCGCATCGAGGGTCCGGAACCAGCGTCGGTCGGGATAATCACGTCCTTCGACCTGGCGCTGCAGGCTGCGTCGGTTGCCTTCAAGCTGTCTGAGGCCACGTTCGTAGGGTTCGAGATAGGTGGGGTCGCCGGTGAGGATGAAACCGCGCGAACCGGTTTCGATGTCCTGTAACGAAGAAAAGATCGCCTGGACCGAGGTGATGATTTCCAGGCTGTGGCTGACCGAGCGATTGGTCTGCAACAGCGCTTCCTGCGTGCGCTTGCCTTGCCAGCCAAGCGCGGCGAGCAACAGGAACGCAGCGAGAAATGCGATTGAATGCCAACCGACCGCGAGTCTTGCGGGCAAACCGGACTCCTTCCGACGGGGATGACTGCACAGAATCCCCCGGTTGCCTCGCTACAGCGTGATCACCGGGATGAACTGAGTATAGTCAGACCTGCTCGGGCCACAGCCGTTCGCCGCCGAAGGTGCCGGTACTCAGCGCTGGGCGATCTGCACCTGGTTGCGGCCATTGTGCTTGGCCACGTACAGCGCCTGGTCGGCATGCTCGAGCAGCAGGCCGGAGGCGCTGTGGCCGTCGGTCTCGCAGATGCCGGCACTGAAGGTCACGCGGAATTCCTGGTCGCCGGCATTGAAGCTCAGCGCGGCGAAGCGCACGCGGATTTCGTCGAAAATGCGTCGGGCCTGCAGGGCCGAGCATTCGGGCAACACGGCGACGAACTCCTCGCCACCGTAGCGGCCGAGGCTGTCGATACGCCGCAGACGCTGGCGCAGCAGGTTGGCCAGGGCGCGGATCACGTTGTCGCCGGCGGCGTGCCCGTAGGTATCGTTGATCTGCTTGAAATGATCGAGGTCGAGCATCACCACGCTGGCGGGTTTGCCGGTGCGGGTGGTGCGCTGCACTTCCAACGCCAGCTGTTCCTTGATATCGGCGTGCTTGAGCAGGCCGGTCAGGCTGTCGCGGGCCAGCGCCGTACTCAGCGAGCGCGCACGCTGGGCGTGGGAATACACCGCGGCGACCAGCGCGGTATCGCTGATCGGTTTTGTGATGAAATCGTCGCCGGCCTTGAGCAGTGCGGCCATCTGCCGGTGGGTATCGGTCTCGGCGGAAAGGTAGATGATCGTCACCCGCAGCCATTCGTCATGCAGGCGGATCATCTGCGCCAGCTCTGGCCCCGAGCAGTCCGGCATGTTGACGTCCAGCAGCAGTACCTCGGGGTTGAAGCTGCGCATGGTCTCCAGTACGCGGGTCGGCTCGGTGAGGATCTGCACCTGCATCTGCGCGTTGCGCAGCACCAGGCTGTAGCGTGCCGCCAGCTCGGCGTCGTCATCGACGATCAGCACACGGAAGGGTTCGCCCTGCTGGCGATCGCGGCAGCGCTCCAGGCTGTTCTCCAGCTGGGTGATATCCAGCGGACGGACGAAGAAGCCCTGCGCACCGGCGCGTACCGCGGCCAACTGGCTGGTGAAATCGGCATGGTCGTGGATGACCAGCAGCGGTAGTGGTTGCTCGAGGCCTTGCTGCAGAGCGGTCAGCGCCTCGAAATCGCCTTCTTGTTCCACGCTGACGATCAGCGCGTCGGGCAGTTCATCGGCCACGGCCTCTTGCAATGCGGCGAAGTTGGGCCACTGGCTGACCAGATAACCGAAGTTGCGCAGGGTCACCGCCATGCTGGCGCCCGCGACCGGATCGGCCTTCATCAGGTAGATGCGACAGCCGGGTGCAGGCTCCTCGTGGTGCTCGGGCAGTTCCGCCGCGCCGTCGCGTTCCTGGCCGGGGGTTTCGCTGGCCAACTGCAGCACCGCGCGGGCGAAGGCTTCGGCCGCGCGGCTGCCGGGCTTGGCCGAATCCAGCCAGCGATCGGCGCGCTGCTCCAGCTGCCTGGCGCGCTCCCCGAGCTTGGCGAAGCCGAAGGTGCCGGCGGCACCGGCCAGCCGATGCAGGCGCTCGCGGATGCTCAGCATCACCAGCCGACGGCTGGCGGTGGCACGGGTCTGCTGCAGGTCCTGGGCGAGCGCGGCGAGGTCGGTCAGGTCGGCCTGCAGGCGCTCGCCGAACTGCTGTTCCAGCTGCGCCAGCTGCTCCTGCAGCACCAGGCGGGTGCGATCATCCATGCTCGGCCTCCCAGATCTGCCGCAACTGGGTGGCAAGTTGCAGCGGGTCGAAGGGCTTGCCCAGCACCTGGCGCACGCCGAGCTGACGCAACTCCTGCAGCCGTTCGGGCTGCAGATGGCCGGTGAGAAACACCACCGGCGTCTGCTGCAGGTCGACCAGATCGGCCAGTTGGCGAACCAGCTCGATGCCGTCCATCTGCGGGAGCATCACATCGAGCAGGATCAGGTCCGGAGCGAAGGCCTGCACCTGGTCGAGCGCGGCTTGGCCGGACTGACAGCTGAGCACTTCGAAGCCGCCGAGCTTTTCCAGAGCAATGCGCGTCACTACCTGGATGGACGGTACGTCTTCGACGTGCAGGATGCGCTTGAGCTGTTTCATCACGGGCTCTCCTTGGCCTGGTCTTGTGCGGGTAGTTCGAACCAGAAGCAGGCGCCCTGGCCGGGCTCGGATTCGAAGCCGATCTGCCCGCCCATGTGCTCGATCAGCTCCTTGCTGATCGCCAGGCCCAGCCCGGTTCCGCCTTGCTGGCGGCTGTCGGACGAGTCTGCCTGGGCGAACTTCTGGAATACCCGCGCACGAAATTCATCGGAAATTCCCGGGCCCTGGTCTCGGACGCTGACCCGTACCCGGCCGTCACTGACCCGGGCCGACAGATCGACCCGTTCTCCGGCAGGGGAAAACTTCGCTGCATTGGACAGCAGGTTGCTCAATACCTGCTGCAGGCGCATGGCATCGACCGTCACGCTCACTGCCGGGCAGGCGCCGAGGTGCAGCTGCACGCCATGCCGTTCGGCGTAGCTGCCGTTGCTGCGCAGGGCCAGCTCCAGCTGCGGCTGCAGCGGTTGTTCGAGCATGTCGAAGCGCATCTTGCCGGCGTGCAGCTTGTCCATGTCCAGCAGGTCGTCGATCAGCGCGCTCAGGCGCTGGCTGTTCTGCTGGGCGATCTCCAGCAGCTCGTGCATCGACTCGGGTACTTCGCCCATGACGTTCGAGCAGATCAGCGCCAAGGCGCCGGTGATGGAGGTCAGTGGTGTGCGCAGCTCATGGCTGACGGTGGAGATGAATTCACGCTGCAGACGCTCGATGCGCTTGCGCTCGGTGATGTCGTGCAGCACGACGACCGCGCCCATGCGCTGGCCATCGGAGGTGTACAGCGGGTCGGCGTTGGACAGTACGTGCCGCGGTGCGCCATTGCTCAGCAGCACCATCTCGTGATCGATGACGTGCTCGCCATTGAGGGCGCGGCGCAGGGGAATCTCTTCGGGTTCCAGCGGGGTGACGCCATCGGCGCGGTACAGCCGGTAGTGGCTGGCCCATTCGCTCGGCGATAACGGGGCGACATCGGCGCCATGCCACTGTTTGGCCTTCTCATTGAAGAGGGTCAGATTGCCCTCGGCGTCGCAGGCGATCACCGCTTCGCTCAGCGCCTCGAGCAGGCGCCGGTTCATTTCCTGCTGCTTGTCCAGCTCCAGCTGCTCGGCCTTGCGCGCGGTGATATCGGTAACGAAGCCGTGCCAGAGCACCGAGCCGTCGACCTGCTGCAGCGGGGTTGCCCGCGCCTCGACCCAGATCAGCCCCTTGTGCGGGTGCTCGACACGGTGCTCGCTGTGCCAGGGCGTGAGTTCACGAGCCGCCTGGCGGATGCTGAGCAACAGGGCGCTGCGGTCGGGGCCGTGGACCCGGCCGACGATCGGCGCAAAGCTGCTGGCCAGCTGCGCCGGGCTGAGCCCGTAGATCTGCTCGACCCCTTCACTGACATAGGGAAAGCACGCCGGTCCATCGGCGCGCCAATGGAACTGGAAGAGCATGCCCGGGACCTGCGCGGCGATCTGCTGCAGGCGCAGTTGCAACTGCTCCTGATAGGCCAGGTCGTAGGCGTTGACCAGGTAGCCGCGCAGGTGCTCCTGCTCGTCATGGATCGCGGTCACGCCCAGCAGCACCGGCACCTCGTTGCCGTTCTGGTGGCGCAGGCGCCATTCGGACATGTCGCGCCGCCCGCGGTGCAGCGGCGCGGTCAGCACCGAGAAATCGGCCTCGAGCGGCACCTGCAGTTCGCTGGAAAGCAGCAGCGCCCGGCGCTGTAGCGCCTCCGGACGGAACAGCGCGGCGGTCAGCGGATGGCCGACCAGCGCCTGTTCGCTGTAGCCCAGCAGGCGTTCGGCGGTCGGGTTGACGCTGGTCACTACGCCGTCGGGGCGGGTCACCAGCACGGCGCTGGAGGCGCTGTCGAGGATCGCCTGTTGCAACGCCGCCTGCTCGGCGTGGCGGTGCGCCAGCAGATGCTGCTCGAACAGGCGGATCACCTGGCGCCCGAGGCGCTCCAGGGTCTCGCGCTGCTCCGGGCTGAGGCGGCGTGGCTGGCGGTCGATCACGCACAGGGTGCCGAGGTTGTAGCCATCCGGCGAGGTCAGCGGCGTGCCGGCATAGAAGCGGATATGCGGATCGCCGAGCACCAGTGGGTTATTGCTAAAACGCGGGTCCTGCAGCGTATCCGGTACCTCGAAGATCTCCTCGCCGGCGATGGTGTAGGTGCAGAAGGAGATTTCCCGCGGAGTCTCGCTGACGTCGAGGCCGACGCGGCTCTTGAACCACTGACGATGATCGTCGACCAGCGAGATCAGCGCGATGGGCGTATCGCACATCTGCGCGGCCAGCGCGGTGAAGTCATCGAATGCACTGTCTTCGGGGGTGTCGAGGATTTCGTAGCGCAGTAACGCCGCCAGGCGTGACAGCTCGCGCGGCTGGACGGTGGATGGCATCGGCGTCGTGCTGTGTTGCGGTGACTCCATCGTCGGCGCCTTGCTGGTTCGGTGAGGGGCGTCCGGGTCGGGTAGCGTGACACGACCGGGGCTTAAGCAGTTCTGCCTAGTATCGGCCACTCAGCCAGATGCTGCGAATCTGCTCGGCCAGCTGCATCGGGTCGAACGGCTTGACGATCACGTCGCGCGCGCCCAGCTTGCGCAGGTGCTCAATCTCGCTCGGCTGCACCTTGGCGGTCATGAATGTTACCGGAATCCGTTCCAGGTCGATGCGCTCGCGCAGCCTGAGCAGCGTCTGCGGGCCGTCCATGCCCGGCATCATCACGTCCAGCAGGATGAAGTCGGGGGCGAAGGCTTCCACTTCCTCCAGCGCCTGTGCGCCAGAGGAGCAGGACAGCACCTCGTATCCACCAACGGCCTCCAGGGCCAGTTTGGTCACCGCCTGAATCGACGGATCGTCTTCAACGTGCAGGATGCGCCTTAGCTCGGCCATTGTGCCTCCGGGGGTCGTTTGCGTGCGCGTCCGCTTAACGGAAGCATCAGGATCGATCTTGCGCCAGCGGCGCGACTGGTAATTCGCACCAGAAACAGGCGCCTTCGCCGGGCTCGGAATCGAAACCGATCCGGCCGTGCATGTGTTCGATCAGTTCCTTGCTGATGGCCAGGCCCAGGCCGGTGCCTTCCTTCTGGCGGCTGTCGGAGGAATCGGCCTGGGAGAATTTCTGGAATATCCGTGTGTGGAATTCAGGGGCAATGCCCGGTCCCTGATCCCGTACCGAGATTCGCACCCAGTCATCGCGTCGCTCGCTGCCGAGCGTAACGGTGCCACCCTGCGGCGAGAATTTGACCGCATTGGAGATGAGATTGGCCAGTACCTGCTGCAACCGGTCGTCGTCTGCCATCAGCTGCACGTCCGGCGCGGGCAGCAGCTCCAGCGTGACGCCATGCTTGCTGGCGTAGCCCTGATTGGCGGCGATTGCCTGTTGCAGCTGCGCCGGCAGCGCATGCGCGCGCAGGTCGAGGGTCATCTTGCCGGCGACCAGCTTGTCCATGTCCAGCAGGTCGTCCACCAGGCGCCCCAGGCGCAGACTGTTCTGGTGGGCGATGCTGATCATCTGGCGCATGTTTGGCGAGGGTTCGCCCAGGGCACCGCCGACGATCAGGCCGAGGGCGCCGGAGATCGATGTCAGTGGCGTACGCAGCTCGTGGCTGACGATGGACACCAGCTCGCTCTTCATCCGCTCGATGCGCTTGCGTTCGGTGATGTCGCGCACCAGGCCGATGAATCGGCGCTCGCCGTGGTGGTTGATCTGCGACACGCGCAACTCGATGGTGAAGGTTTCGCCGGTCCGGCGCAGGGCGGTGAGTTCGCGGTTCTGTTCCAGCGCGCGAGGAATGCCGCGTCTTTCGTAGGTCTCCAGATAGCCGTCGTGGGCGGAGCGGTCCGGTTCGGGCATGAGCATCGACAGGTTGCGGCCGATGACCTCTGCGGCGCTGTAGCCGAAGATCTGTTCGGCGGCGTGGTTGAAGGTCTCGATGATGCCGCGGGCGTCGATGATGATGATGGCGTCGATCACGTTGTCGATCAGCATGCTCAGGTAGCGCTCGCGCTCCTGCATCTCTTCCTTGGCCAGCGCCTGATCGGTGACGTCCCAGATGAAACCGTCGCACCAGCCGACCGGGTCGTCACGCTCGTGCAGGACGCGGGCTTTTTCCCGCACGTAGACGGTCCGGCCTTCGGCATTGGTGAGTCGGTAGATGCCCTCGAAGGTGTCCTGCTCGGCGTGCTGCCGGGCCAGCTCCATATCCTCGGGATGAATCAGGCTGGCGTAGCTGCGCACACGGTCGCCGACGAAATCGCTGGCCGGGTAGCCGGTCAGGCGTTCGATGCCGTCGCTCAGGTAGCTCATGCGCCGGCGACCGTCGTTGCGGCAGCGGTAGACCACGCCCGGCAGGTTGCTGACCATGGCGCGGAAGCGGCTCTCGCTCTTCTGCAGCGCGCGGGTGGCTTCCATCAGTTCGGTGATCTCGGTGACGAAGCCGTGCCAGAGCACGGTGCCGTCGGGACGTCGTTCGGCGGTGGCACGCCCCTCGGCCCAGAGCAGGCCGCGTTGCGGATGCTGGATGCGGAACTCCACCGAACCGGTCGTCGACCGCGCAGCCAGGCGCAGCAGTGCGGCTTTCAGCCGCGGTAGGTCCTGCGGGTGAACGTGCACCAGGGCCTGGGAGGCATCTTCCAGTAGCCGCTGCGGGTCGATGCCGTACAGGTCACGTGCGCCCTCGCTGGCATAGAGGAAGGCATAGCGGCCGTTGGCGAAGCGCTTGAGCTGAAACACCACGCCGGGCAACAGGCTGGCGATCTTCTGTGCGCGGTCGAGCAGGCGCTGGCGACGACGGCCTTGCTGTTGCTGGCTGAACTGGTGCTGCAGCTGCACGCTGATGCGCCGTTGCAGCAGCACCGCCAGAGTCAGCAGCAGCGCCTCGGCGATCAGCCAGGCCAGGCTCCATTTGATCAGCAGCCGGCGCTCGGCCTGCTCGTGCTCCTGCTGCATGGCGCTGATGTCGCGCCAGACCAGCGCCGCTGCCAGCAGCGGCGCCGATGGCTGGGCCCGAGGGTCGCTGTGTAGGGGAATCTGGTTGAGCATATAGGTGCGGCCGTCGGCACTCAGCAGGCGCAGGGCCATGCCGCTCTCCGGCTCGGGCAGCATGCCCTGCTGCGCCCAGTGCAGAATCTGTGTCGCCGAATGCTCGATCAGCAGCCAGTCGCCGTCGCTGCGCAGTTGCACGCCGCTGGGGGCTTCCACGTCTGCTGACTGCAGTGCCTGGCGATTGACCACCAGCGCCAGCCCGGCAGCCAGCTGATCGCCCAGCTCGGGCAATTCCGGCAGCACGTTGTAGCCGACTTCCAGGGCGCCGATGACCTCGCCGGACTCGCTGTCGGTGGCACGCAACGGAACGATGGCGCGACTGCTGGCGCCGAGCGCATTGACCTCCATGCCGTACTGCATGCTGCCTTCGCTCATCGCGCGGTGCAGCATCGGGCGCTGCGCCGCCATTGCGTCACCGAACCGCTCCGGTTGCTGCATGCGCAGCAGGGCGACCCCGGCGTCGCTCCAGAAGATCTGCAACTGCAGCGCACCGTGGCGTTGCATGGCGCTCCAGGCCGGGCTCAACGCGGCGCGCAGACGCTGGCGTGCCAGTTCGATACGCGCGTCGTCCATGGCCCGGCCATCGCGCAGCACCGTATCGATCTGGCGCACCTGGCGCAGCACTTCGGCATTGCCGGCCAGCGCCGTGGCGACCATGTCGGCCTGCCGCCGCTGATTGAGCTGTGCGCTCTGCAGCGCCAGGCTCTGCAGCTCGCCGTGAGTGTCGATTTCCAGGTGCCAGGCGGCATCGCGTGCGCGGTAGTCATTGAATGCCAGGCTGCCGAACAGCAGCACGAGCAGCAGACTGCCGAGCGTGAAGATCCAGTGGGGTGTGGTGATGCCGGCGTTCGTCATCGGCGGGCCGGCCAGAGGCGCGAGGTGCTGCGCTCGACGTACGACGTTTGCATGAGCCGCAACTTTCCAAGGCAAAAAAGAAACAATGATAGCTCTATGCCAGTACGGCCGATAGCGTCTTTCGGGAATGCACGTCAGCATGCGCCACGTACCGAAGCGTAGCGATTGCAGCCGAATCTGGCTAAAAAATCACCAGCTTTTAGACGGTCGGTCGGGCCGTTTCCTAGACTCGCCGACGCCTGGTGTTAGGCTGAAGGCAGGTGGACGCCAGCGGAGGTCTCTGGCGCACCGTTCTGCAAGAGGCACCCCGTTATCATGTGGCACACCGGTTTACTCGCCCTGTCGGTCTGGCAACTCATCGCGACCACGCTGCTGCTGACTCACGTCACCATCGTCAGCGTCACGGTCTACCTGCACCGTTACTCGGCGCACCGCTCGCTGGAGCTGAATCCGGCGCTCAAGCATTTCTTCCGCTTCTGGCTGTGGCTGACCACGGCGATGAACACCCGCGAGTGGACTGCCATCCATCGCAAGCACCACGCCAAATGCGAGACCCCCGACGACCCGCACAGCCCGGTACACAAGGGGCTGAGCACGGTCGTGCGCAAGGGCGCCGAGCTGTACATGGAGGAGGCGAAGAACGAGGAAACCCTGCGCATCTACGGCAAGAACTGCCCGGACGACTGGATCGAGCGCAACCTCTATTCGCGTTTTCCCAATACCGGCATCGTGCTGATGCTGCTGATCGACCTGGCGCTGTTCGGCGCGCTCGGCCTCACCGTGTGGGCCGTGCAGATGATCTGGATTCCGTTCTGGGCCGCCGGTGTGGTCAACGGTCTCGGTCACGCGGTCGGCTATCGCAACTTCGAATGCCGTGATGCGGCGACCAACCTCGTGCCCTGGGGCATCCTCATCGGTGGCGAAGAGCTGCACAACAACCACCACACCTATCCGAACTCGGCCAAGCTGTCGGTGCGCAAGTGGGAGTTCGACATGGGCTGGGCCTGGATTCGCCTGTTCAGCCTGCTGCGGCTGGCAAAGGTCAACCGTACCGCGCCGATCGCCCACCGCATCGAGGGCAAGCACCAGCTGGACATGGACAGCGCCATGGCGATCCTCAACAACCGTTTCCAGATCATGGCGCAGTACCGAAAGCTGGTCATCGTGCCGCTGGTGCGCCAGGAACTGGGCCGCGCCGACGCCACGCTGCGTCATCAACTGCGCCGGGCCAAGCGTCTGCTGGCGCGGGAGCCGAGTCTGCTACAGCAGGAGCAGCAGGCGCACATCGACGACATGCTGGCGCAGAGCCAGTCGCTCAAGGTGATCTACGAGAAGCGTCTGGCGCTGCAGCAGATCTGGACGCGAACCAGCTCGAACGGCCACGAAATGCTGGCGGCGATCAAGCAGTGGGTGCACGAAGCGGAGGCCAGCGGCATCCAGTCGCTGCGCGAATTCGCCGAGCATCTGCGCACCTATTCACTGCGCCCGTCGGTCGCCATCGCCTGACCTTCCATCGGCTCAAGCACAAGGCCTGCAGCCGGCCGGAACTTTGCCTCTGGCCGGCTCTCTGAACAGCATTCTCAACATGCAGTACCGTCGCAATCGCGACGGTCGTTTCAGGAAGAAGGCTATGCGGCTGGCGAGTAATCAGGGTGATTCGGGTATGGGCATGCTACCGGGCGGCGATGCGCAGACATTGCTCGCACTGATGCATGCGCGCGCGGAGGCTGCCCGCCTGGGCGAGCGCGAGCAACTGTTCAGCACCCTGCTGGGCGGCGTCAACGCCGTGCTCTGGGCGTTCGACTGGCAGGCGCAGCGGATGATCTACGTCAGCCCGGCCTACGAGCGCATCTTCGGTCGCTCGCCGGCCCTGCTGCTGGCCGATTACGGTGAGTGGCGCAACGCAATCTATCCGGATGACGTCGAGTTTGCGCAGAAGAGCATGCTCGCCGTGCTCGACGAGGGCGCGGTGGAAACCCGTGAGTACCGCATCATCCGTGGCGACGGGCAGTTGCGCTGGTTGAGCGACAAGTGTTTCCTCGGCCGCCGCGCCGATCGTGGCCAGGGCCCGATCATCGTGGGTATCGCCGAAGACATCACCGAGAAGAAGCAGCTCGAAGGCGAACTGCAGCGTCTGGCCACTACCGATGTGCTGACCCAGAGCAGCAACCGCCGGCACTTCTTCGAATGCGCCCGCGGCGAGTTCGAGCGGGCGCGGCAGTTTGCTTCCTCGCTGGCGTTTCTGCTGCTGGATATCGATAACTTCAAGCGCATCAACGACACCCACGGCCACCAGATGGGCGATCAGGTGCTGCAGAAGGTCGCCCGCTGCGGCGCCGCCGTGCTGCGCCAGAGCGACCTGTTCGGGCGCATCGGCGGTGAGGAATTCGCCGCGGTGTTGCCAGGCTGTCAGCCGGATCTGGCCGAACAGATCGCCGAACGCCTGCAGCGCGAGATCGAACGGGTGGTGTTTACCGCCGACAACGGCGAGCGTTTCCGCGTCACCGCCAGCCTGGGCCTGACCTACCTGAAAGCCAGCGATCCCGAGCTGAGCAGCGTGTTCGCCCGCGCCGACGCGGCGATGTACACCGCCAAGCGCCTAGGCAAGAACCAGGTGATCGTCGGCTAACTGCGGCTAACTGCGGCTGGCTGGCTGGCTGGCCGGGCTGGCTTGCCCGCCCGGCGCGCTCTGCCGTCACTGGCCGAACTGCTGCCCAAGGCTCTCCATCTGCTGCTTGAACTCGGTGCATTTCGCCTGCCGCTCGGACGCGGGGACATCCTTCCACTTTGCCTCGCTCTCCTTGACGCCGTCGGCAAAGGCCGTATCGAAAGCTGCCGGGTCCATCCCGGCGCGGGTCGCCTGGGTTTTTTGCTGCTCTCTATGCTCGGCAAGTTTCTCGTCGGTGTAGTCGTCGCAGACTTTAGCTGTCACATGTATGGCGCCGCCAAACTTGGCCAGCTGCGCGTGCATGTTGGTCATCATCTGTTGATCCGACTCCTGCGCCTGAGTGATCGAGCTGATCAGCGTGAACGCTGCGGCGAGTGCCAGGGATGGCAGGTGGATGGCTGAAGACATGATTGCTCCTATGATCAGTACTTGTTTTTTTGGTGCGTGGCGAGGCCTCAGTGGTTTCGGCCTGTTGGTTGTGATTCGACTCAGCGAAGCATTCGGTGAATGGCGATGGCTGCCTCGATCGCCTGGTCGTTGGTGATGTACTCCATGCTCTCCACTTTCTGCAGGGCGATACCGGCAGCCGTCGCGGTGACGGTGACCCGGCCGACGACCACCTGAGGGCCGATGATCCCCAGCTGAGCGCTGGGGTCCATACGCTTGCTGACATCTACCACGAAGCCGCCGATATCCTCGGCGCGGGCGTCGTCATGGACCATGCCCATTTTGCGAAGCATCTGTTCGTCCGAGGGTGTTTCGTCGACAGAGATGCCGATGGAAAGACCGCCACCTTTGACTTGCTGGGAGATATCCGCGTTCTGCATTTCCCGGGAAAGCCAGGAGCAACTGATGCCGTAGACCGTCACATTGTCGTAACGGCCACCATCGTCCTGATCCACTAGGGTCAGACCATCCAGAAGCGGCGTGAGTCGTGCCGCGATCCGTTCACACTTGGGCAGCTGTTCCAGCGTCGGAACGGCATTAGCGGCCTTGGGAATGGATGCTGAGCCCTCTTCTTCGCTGCAGCCACTGGCTGCGAGGGCGAGCGACAGCAGCACGAACTGGACTGAAAGGGGGATCGACAAGAGGTGTTTCCTGACGGGCGCTTGGATGTGTGACCGCACCAACGGTCAAGCGAACCCCAAATGTAGACCAGATCGACAGGGCTTCAAGTCAGCGGGGGCCTGCCGGGCTCTGGTATCAGCGCGACTTGCGGTATACGTCGTCGAAACGCACGTTGAGCCCGCCGCAGTGGCTGTTATCGGTCACCACCAGATTGCCGGCGACATGCTGCAGGGTCACCTGGCAGTCGTACTCGTCATCGCCTTCGCTGATCTTCAGCAGGTCGTCGGAGGGACGACCATGGCCGGAGAATGCCCCGACATGAACGATTGGCTCTCCGTAGCTGTTGAGGCCTCCTTGCCACATGGCCTCGCCTTCAACGGCGAAGGGCCCGTCGGGGGAGGGCTGGGTAATGAGGATGCTGTTGCTACCCGCGATGGGGTGCCAGCGGCCGATCCAGTCGCCGGCCGTGGGTACCGGCGTAGCGTGGTCGGTACGGACGTGGTGCGCGGGCAGCCAGCCGACGAACTCGCGCTTGCTGGAGAAATACCAGGCGCAGGCCCAGCCATCCGTCTCCTTGCCGACCAGCAGCTTGTCACCATTCACCAGATAGGCGCGTCGGATGCAGGATTCCTGCTCCGGGCAGCCAACCGCGTCATCGCGAAAATGCACGGGTTGATCTGCATTGGCGACAACCTCCGCATGCCTTACCGCGCCGGCGAAGGCCGGAAAGAAGCCATTGCGGCAGGAATACGGCTCGATGGCCTGCGCTGATGGCGCCAGTAGCATGCATAGCAGGAAGGCTCTGATTCGCACGGTGCGCGGTCTCCTCATTACAGCCATGTTGACCCGCCCAGGGGATCAACTACATGGCTGATCGGTTCAGCGGTGCCGGCTGCTGCTGGGTGATGCAGTGGATGTTGCCGCCGCCGAGGAGGATCTCGCGGCCAGGCACCATGACGACCCGGTGCTCCGGGAATACCTGCGCCAGGATGCGCTCGGCTTCGGCGTCCAGCGGGTCGCCGAAGGCTGGGGCGATGATGCCGCCGTTGACGATGAGGAAGTTCACGTAGCTGCCGGCCAGGCGTATCGACGGGTCGCGCGGCTGGCTGCCGTCCAGCGCGAGCACCCCGGCGCATTCTTCGGCAGTCGCATGCAGCGGGCCGGGAATCGGCATCTTGTGCACCGTCAGCGTGCGGCCCTTGGCGTCGCGAACGCTCTGCAGCACGGCCATGGCCGCCTGACAGCGCTCGAAGTTGGGGTCGTTCGCATCGTCGGTCCAGGCCAGCAGTACTTCGCCCGGGCGCACGAAGCAGCAGAAGTTGTCGACGTGGCCGTCGGTTTCATCGTTGAACAGGCCGTGCGGCAGCCAGATGATGCTGTCCACTGCCAGCTGTTCCCGCAGCACGCTCTCGATCTGCTCGCGGGACAGATGCGGGTTGCGATTGCGATTGAGCAGGCATTCCTCGGTGGTGATCAGCGTGCCCTCGCCGTCGACGTGGATCGAGCCGCCCTCGAGCACGAAGCCCTCGGTGCGGTAGCGGTCGCAGTATTCGAGTTCGAGGATCTTGCGCGCCACTTCGTCGTCGCGCTGCCAGTCGGCATAGAGGCCGCCGTCTTCACCGCCCCAGGCATTGAACGTCCAGTCGACGCCGCGCAGGCCGCCTTGGTCGTCGATGACGAAGGTCGGCCCGGTATCGCGCACCCAGGCGTCGTCGGTGCTCAGTTCCACCACGCGGATGCGCGGATCGTCCAGTGCCGCGCGGGCTGCGAGGTACTGCTCGGCGCTGGCGCAGACGGTAACCGGCTCGAAGCGTGCAATGGCCTTGGCGACAGCGGTGAACGCGGCCTGCGCGGGCGCGCCATTGTTACGCCAGTTGTCCGGGCGTTGCGGCCAGACCATCCAGGCCTGGCTGTGCGGTGCCCATTCGGCGGGCATGAAGTAGCCATCGGTACGCGGCGTGGTGGTCAGGGTGGTCATCTGCATCTCTCATGAAGCGGGAAAGGACAGGCCTTTCCCATGGTTCGTAGCGGCGGGCGCGCGGCTCACTCTGAAGGCTGCGAGCCGTCCAGGGTCCGGATCGAGCCGTAGAGATTCGGCCGGCGATCGCGGAACACGCCCCAGGCGCTGCGGATGTGTTCGAGCTGGTCGAGATCGAACTGGTGCACCAGCACGCCCTCGCTGGTTTCGTCCATTTCCTCGACCTTGGCCCCGAACTGGTCGGCGATGAACGACGAGCCGTAGAAGGTGATGTCGTAGCCGTCCTGCTCTTCGCGGCCGATGCGGTTGCTGGCGATCAGCGGCATCAGGTTGGCGCCGGCATGGCCCTGCTGTACGCGCTGCCAGTGGTCGCGCGAGGTGATGTTCGGGTCGTGCGGCTCGCTGCCGATGGCGGTCGGGTAGAACAGCAGTTCGGCGCCCATCAGCGCCATGCTGCGCGCGGTTTCGGGGAACCACTGATCCCAGCAGATGGCCACGCCGATTTTAGCGTAGCGGGTGTTCCACACCTTGAAGCCGGTGTCGCCCGGGTTGAAGTAGTACTTCTCGTGGTAGCCGGGGCCATCCGGAATGTGGCTCTTGCGGTAGACGCCGAGCAGCTTGCCGTCGGCATCAATGATGGCGATGGAATTGAAGCGGGCGCGTCCGGCCAGCTCGAAGAAGCTGATCGGCAGCACCACCTGCAGCTCGGCGGCGACCTTCTGAAAATGCTGGATGGCCGGGTTTTCCTCGACCGGCGTCGCCAGCTGCAGGTACTCGGCATTGGGCTTCTGGCAAAAGTAGGGCGTTTCGAACAGCTCCTGAATGAGGATGATCTGCGCGCCCTTGGCGGCGGCCTCGCGCACCAGCTTGTCGGCATTGGCGATGTTGGCCTGGCTATCCCAGGAACAGGCCATCTGGGTGGCGGCAACGGTAACGACTCGGGACATGGAAACCTCGCGGCTGCAGTTGAAAGGGCGACGGCTATCGAAAGCGCAAATTTATTCGATAGTTATCTGGATTGATAGGGGGCTGAACGCCGATGGCAAAGAAAGGGCTGACCGTTTATCGATATTTATCGGTCAGTGGCTCGGTGTTTCCCGCTTCGGCAGGCATGGCGGCAGATACAGGCCGAGATAGGCATCGAATACACGCAGGCCTTCCTCGGCCATGCGTGGCGTCAGGCTGCCGTACAGCTGTATGGATCGAGCATAGACGCGGTCGCCGAGTTCCACGGCCATGGCGAACACATCGATGTCCTGCGGCAGAGGTGGCAGGGCGAAATATCGCTCGAACACGGCCTGCATCGCCTGGCCGAGTTCCAGGTCCAGGCGCTGATCGGTCTGCGTCACCTCGCCGAGGCCGTGCTGCACGAGGATCAGCTGGCGGGCGGCGCTGTCCTGTTCGTAGACCCCGAGCATGCGCTGTTCGATCAGTCGCGACAGGTCGCGCCAGCTGCTCAGGCTCTGGTGATCGATGGGCTGCTCGAGGCTGTCCCTGAACGTCGCGTGCACATCGGCGGTGAGCGCCGCGAGCAATGCCGGCACGCCGGAGAAGAAGTGGTAGACGGAAGAGGGCGGAATGCCGGCGCGCTCCGCCACCGCGTACACCGATAGCGTCGCGGCACCCTGCTCGGCGAGCAGTTCACGGGCGCTGGAGAGAATCTGGCGGATGCGCGCCTGGCTGCTGGCGCGCGGGCGGCGACTGGGCGTCGCGGGGCTGGTCTTGGTCATCGGCCTATTTGAAGCCAGCACGGCGGCGGATGCAAACCGCCGTGGCGGTCGCCCCGCTGCACGCGGGCCTGCGGCTAGACGGTATGCAGATACCAGTTGTACTCGAGGTCCGAGATCGAGTGTTCGAACTCGGCCAGTTCGCTTTCCTTGCAGGCGACGAAGATGTCGATGTAGTCCGGGCTGATGTAGCGCGCCATGATTTCGCTGTCGTCCAGCTCGCGCAGGGCGTCGCGCAGGTTGGTCGGCAGGCTCTGCTCGACCTGCTCGTAGGAGTTGCCCTCGATGGGGTCGTCCGGCTCGATCTTGTTGGTCAGGCCGTGGTGCACCCCGGCGAGGATGCCGGCGAGCAGCAGGTAGGGGTTGGCGTCGGCGCCGGCGACCCGATGTTCCACACGCACGGCGTCGGGGCTGTCGGTCGGCACGCGCAGCGCCACGGTGCGGTTGTCCATGCCCCAGCACGGCGCATTGGGCACGTAGAACTGGGCGCCGAAACGGCGATAGGAATTTACGTTGGGGCAGAGGAAGGCCATCGAGGCCGCCATGGTCTGCTGCAGGCCGCCGATGGCGTGACGCAGCGGCTCGCTGTCCAGCGGATTCTCGGTGGCGAATATGTTGTTGCCATTCTTGTCGAGCAGCGAGATATGCACGTGCAGCCCGTTGCCGGCCTGGCCCGGATAGGGCTTGGCCATGAAGGTGGTGTCCATCTCGTGGTCGTAGGCGATGTTCTTGATCAGGCGCTTGAGCAGCACCGCGTAATCGCACGCCTTGATCGGATCGGCGACGTGATGCAGGTTGACCTCGAACTGCGCCGGGGCGCTTTCCTTGACGATGGCGTCGGCCGGAATGCCCTGTTCCTTGGCGCCTTCGAGAATGTCCTGCAGGCAATCGACGTACTCGTCGAGATCGTCGATCAGATAGACCTGGGTCGAGTGCGGGCGCTTGCCGGAGATCGGCGAGCGCGGTGGCTGCGGCCGGCCGTTGATGTTCTCCTGATCGATCAGATAGAACTCGAGCTCGAAGGCGGCGCAGATGGTCAGGCCCAGCTCGTCGAACTTGCTCACCACCTGGCGCAAGACCTCGCGCGGGTCGGCGAAGAAGGGGTCGCCGTCGCGCTCGTGCATGGTCATCAGCAGCTGCGCAGTGGGACGCTTCTGCCAAGGTTCCTTGCACAGCGTGTTGGGGATCGGGAAACAGGTGCGGTCGGAGTCGCCGATATCCATGCCAAGGCCGGTGCTTTCAACGGTGATTCCGTTGATGTCGAGGGCGAACAGCGAAGCGGGGAGGTTGATGCCCTTTTCGTAGACCTTGTGCAGGCTGGCGCGCTCGATGCGCTTGCCGCGCACGACTCCATTCATGTCGGTGATCAGCAGATCGACGTACTGAACCTCCGGATGTTCCTTGAGAAATGCGTTAGCTTCGTTGAGCTGAACGGCACGCGGCGGGGCCATGATGAATTACCTTAATTGTTAAAAATTTCAATCATCAGATGCTTGTCTGGGAGTCAATCGAAAAGCCTGTTCACTGTCAATAGTAGCCCGCCAGCGCCCCATGAGTGCCCACAATGGGCCTTTTTTGGGGCATCTCCGGTGCGCTGAATCCATCGCGCGCCGGGCTAATGCTCGGGCTATTGTCTATAAAAATGAACAAGACTACTCTCCGGTATGCCCCATTCGAACAACGAGTATCCCATGCCTCGCAAGCCTCTGATCGGCGTTTCGGCCTGTACCAAGCAGATCGGACATCACAGCTTCCACATCGCCGGTGACAAGTACCTGCGTGCCGCGGCGATTGCCGGCGTGCCGCTGGTGATTCCGGCGCTGGATGAGCTGATCGACCCGGCGACCCTGCTGGAGACCTTCGATGGCCTGCTGTTCACCGGTTCGCCCTCGAACGTCGAGCCACATCACTATGGCGGCCCGGCGAGCGAGACGGGCACCCATCACGATCCGCTGCGCGACCGTCTCACCCTGCCGCTGATTCGCGCGGCTGTCGAGGCGGGCATCCCGGTGTTCGGCATCTGCCGTGGGTTTCAGGAAATGAACGTGGCCTTTGGCGGCAGCCTGCACCAGAAGGTTCACGAAGCCGGCCCGTATCAGGACCACCGCGAACGTCCGGACGATCCATTGGAGGTGCAGTACGGACTCAGCCATCCGCTGCACGTGCAGCCGGGCGGGCTACTCGAGCAGCTGGGCCTGCCGGCGCAGATCCAGGTCAACTCGGTGCATGGCCAGGGCGTCGAGCGGCTTGGAGCCGGTCTGCGCATCGAGGCGCTGGCGCCGGACGGGCTGATCGAGGCGTTCTCCGTCGAGCAGGCGCGCAGCTTCGCCCTCGGCGTGCAGTGGCACCCGGAGTGGAAGGTTCACGAGCATCCGCATTATCTGACGCTGTTTCGCGGCTTCGCCGAAGCCTCCGAGGCGCGCGCCCGACAACGCTGACGGCCGACCCAGGCGGCCCTCCCCAGCAACCCCGAGGTCAACATGAGTATCCAACTCGACCAGCTCACCGGCTGGCTGAAAGAACACAAGATCACCGAAGTGGAATGCCTGATCAGCGACCTGACCGGGATCGCCCGCGGCAAGATTTCACCAACCAACAAGTTCCTCGACGAAAAGGGCATGCGCCTGCCGGAAAGCGTGTTGCTGCAGACCGTTACCGGCGATTACGTCGAGGACGATATCTACTACGAGCTGCTCGATCCAGCCGACATCGACATGTTCTGCCGCCCTGACCCGAACGCCGTATTTCTCGTGCCCTGGGCCATCGAGCCCACCGCCCAGGTGATCCACGACACCTACGACAAGATGGGCAATCCCATCGAACTGTCGCCGCGCAACATCTTGAAGCGCGTGTTGAAGATGTACGCCGACCGTGGCTGGCAGCCCATCGTCGCGCCGGAGATGGAGTTCTACCTGACCAAGCGCTGTGAGGACCCGGACCTGCCGTTCCAGCCGCCGATCGGCCGCTCAGGCCGCCAGGAAACCGGCCGCCAGTCGTTCTCCATCGACGCCGCCAACGAGTTCGATCCGTTGTTCGAGGACATGTACGACTGGTGCGAAGCGCAGGGCCTGGATCTGGACACCCTGATCCACGAAGAAGGCACCGCGCAGATGGAGATCAACTTCCGTCACGGCGAAGCACTGCACCTGGCCGACCAGATCCTGGTGTTCAAGCGCACCATGCGCGAGGCGGCGCTCAAGCACAACGTTGCCGCCACCTTCATGGCCAAGCCGATGACCGGCGAGCCAGGCAGCGCGATGCACCTGCACCAGAGCGTCATCGACCTCAAGACCGGGCGCAACATTTTCTCCAGTGAAGACGGCTCCATGAGCCAGCTGTTCCTGCACCACGTCGGCGGCCTGCAGAAGTACATCCCCGAGCTGCTGCCGATGTTCGCGCCGAACGTCAATTCGTTCCGCCGCTTCCTGCCCGATACCTCGGCGCCGGTGAACGTCGAGTGGGGTGAGGAGAACCGCACCGTGGGCCTGCGCGTGCCGGACTCCGACCCGCAGAACCGCCGCGTCGAGAACCGCCTCGCGGGTGCCGATGCCAACCCCTACCTGGCGATCGCCGCGAGCCTCCTGTGCGGCTATATCGGTATGGTCGAGCAGCTGCCACCGAGCCAGCCGGTCAAGGGCCGTGGTTATGAACGGCGCAACCTGCGCCTGCCGCTGACCCTGGAAGCAGCGCTGGAGCGGATGGAAACCTGTCGCGAGCTGGAGAAATACCTGAGCCAGAAATTCATAACCGGCTACGTCGCGGTCAAGCGCGCCGAGCAGGAGAACTACCACCGCGTGATCAGCTCATGGGAGCGGGAATTCCTGATGCTGTCGGTGTAGGGCCGCTTCCGCCGGAGCCGGTCGTAGGGTGGATGACGCTTTTCTCGTCCACCGAACATGCACGAACTTTTATCGAGAGGTGACTGATGAGCGATTCGCAAACCCTGCACTGGCAAGCGCTGAGCCGCGACCATCATCTGCCGCCGTTCACCGATTACAAGGCGCTGAACGCCAAAGGCACGCGCATCATCACCAAGGCGTCAGGCGTCTATCTGTGGGACAGCGAAGGCCACAAGATCCTCGACGCCATGGCCGGGCTCTGGTGCGTCAACCTGGGCTATGGCCGCGAGGAGCTGGTCGAGGCCGCGACCAGGCAGATGCGCGAGCTGCCGTACTACAACCTGTTCTTCCAGACCGCCCACCCGCCGGCCGTGGCGCTGGCCAAGGCGATTGCCGACATCGCGCCGGCCGGGATGAACCATGTGTTCTTCACCGGCTCCGGCTCGGAGGCCAACGACACCGTGCTGCGCATGGTGCGCCATTACTGGGCGATCAAGGGCCAGCCGGCGAAGAAGGTGGTCATCGGCCGCTGGAATGGCTATCACGGCTCGACCATTGCCGGTGCCAGCCTTGGCGGAATGAAGGCCATGCATGAGCAGGGCGACGGCCCGATCCCGGGCATCGAGCATATCGACCAGCCCTACTGGTTCGGCGAGGGCGGCGACATGAGCCCGGAAGAGTTCGGCGTGCGCATCGCCGACCAGCTGGAGCAGAAGATCCTCGAGGTCGGCGAGGACAAGGTCGCCGCCTTCATCGCCGAACCGATCCAGGGCGCCGGCGGCGTGATCATCCCGCCCGAGAGCTACTGGCCGCGGGTCAAGGAAATCCTCGCGCGCTACGACATCCTCTTCATCGCCGACGAGGTCATCTGCGGCTTCGGCCGTACCGGTGAGTGGTTCGGTAGCGACTACTACGGCCTCGAGCCGGACCTGATGCCGATCGCCAAGGGCCTGACCTCTGGCTACATCCCCATGGGCGGCGTGGTGGTGCGCGACGAAGTGGTGCACACGCTCAACGAGGGCGGCGAGTTCTACCACGGCTTCACCTACTCGGGGCACCCCGTGGCCGCCGCGGTGGCGCTGGAGAACATCCGCATCCTGCGCGAGGAGAAGATCGTCGAGCGGGTGAAGACGAAGACGGCACCCTATTTGCAATCCCGTTGGCAGGAACTGCTCGAGCATCCGCTGGTAGGCGAGGCGCGTGGCGTCGGCCTGCTTGGTGCGCTCGAGTTGGTGAAGAACAAGAAGACCCGCGAACGCTTTGCCGATCCCGGTGTGGGCATGCTCTGTCGCGAGCACTGCTTCCGCAACGGCCTGGTGATGCGTGCGGTTGGCGACACCATGATCATCTCGCCGCCGCTGGTGATCAGCGAAGAGCAGATCGACGAGCTGGTTGGCAAGGTGCGGTTGTGCCTCGACGCCACGGCCAAGGATGCGCTGGGTTGAGCCGTGCGGCGGCCCGCGCCAGCTGAGCTAAGGTTGTCGTTTGCACCGCTGTGCGTTCGGCTTGTTGAAAAGAGGGTCCTGACCTTGCCAGACTGCGCGCGTGCTGGAGGCCAGACCTGCCGAGGGGTGTGTCGATGCCGCCACACCGCCAGGCCGCCGCGTTGTTCATGGCCTGTTCCACTGCCCCGACATTAATGATGACAAAAGGAGCTGCACGGATGAATCCCTTCGCCAAGACACTACTTGCCATGACGCTGGCCGGCACCGTTGCCGGGGCTGCGCAGGCCCAGGAAAAGGTTCTGCACGTCTACAACTGGTCCGACTACATCGCCGAAGACACCCTGGAGAACTTCACCAAGGAAACCGGCATCAAGGTCGTCTACGACGTCTTCGACAGCAACGAAGTGCTGGAAGCCAAGCTGCTGGCCGGCAGCTCCGGTTATGACGTGGTGGTGCCGTCCAACCCCTTCCTAGCCAAGCAGATCAAGGCCGGCGTGTTCCAGAAACTGGACAAGTCCAAGCTGCCGAACTGGGAAAACCTCGACAAGGACCTGCTCAAGGCGCTGGATCCGAGTGATCCGGGCAACCAGTACTCGATTCCCTACATGTGGGGCACCATTGGCATCGGCTATAACGTCGACAAGGTCAAGGCCGTGTTGGGTGACAACGCGCCGGTGGATTCCTGGGACCTGGTGTTCAAGCCGGAAAACATCGAGAAGCTGAAGTCCTGCGGCGTTTCCTTCCTCGATTCGCCGACCGAAATTCTGCCCGCCGCCCTGCATTATCTGGGCTACGCCCCGGACAGCGGCAAGGCCGACGAGCTGAAGAAGGCCGAAGAGCTGTTCATGCAGATCCGTCCGCATGTGGCCTACTTCCACTCTTCCAAGTACATCTCCGA
This sequence comes from Stutzerimonas kunmingensis, assembly GCF_002929225.1. Lineage (GTDB taxonomy): Bacteria > Pseudomonadota > Gammaproteobacteria > Pseudomonadales > Pseudomonadaceae > Stutzerimonas. The sequence continues at coordinate 143,664 of NZ_PISM01000020.1, forward strand.
CCTGGCCAATGGCGAGTCCTGCGTGGCGATCGGCTATTCGGGTGACATCTATCAGGCCAAGGCGCGCGCCGAGGAAGCCGGCAACGGCGTCAACGTCGGCTACAAGATTCCCAAGGAAGGTGCCGGCAGCTTCTTCGACATGCTGGCCGTACCGGCTGACGCGAAGAACGTCGAGAGCGCCCACGTCTTCATCAACTACCTGATGAAGCCGGAAGTCATGGCGTCGATCACCGACTACGTGCAGTTCCCCAACGGTAACGCCGCGGCCACCCCGCTGGTGGATGAAGCGATCCGCACCGACCCGGGCATCTACCCGAACCAGGACGTGCTGAAGAAGCTGTACACCTTCCCCGACCTCGATCCGAAAACCCAGCGCGCCATGACCCGCAGCTGGACCAAGATCAAGTCGGGCCGCTGATACGACCGATCCGTTGCCGGGCCGCATGGAGCATGCGTACCGGCACCGGAGCCCGGTTGAGCGCAGCTCGTCGCGTAGCCACGTTCCCTGTCTTTTGTGATGCACCGACATTTGCATCAAATCTGTTGATTTTCAGAGGTTTTTCCAATAAACAGCCCGCCTTTCCCGCCGGGATCACGCGCGGCCTGTAACAAGAGGACTCATCCCATGCGCTCGACACTCAAGTCGTTGATCGTCGCCGCCGCCGTAGCCGGTGCGGCCACCGCCCAGGCCGCCTCCGTGCATATCTACAACTGGTCGGATTACATCGGCGAAACGACGCTGGAGGAGTTCGAGAAGGAGACTGGCATCAAGCCCGTCTACGATGTCTTCGATTCCAACGAAACCCTTGAAGGCAAGCTGCTGGCCGGCCGTAGCGGCTACGACGTGGTGGTGCCTTCCAACCATTTTCTCGGCAAGCAGATTCGCGCCGGTGCCTTCCAGCCGCTGGACAAGAGCAAGCTGCCGAACTGGGAAAACATCGATCCGGCACTGCTCAAGCAGCTGCAGAAGAACGATCCCGACAATGCCTATGCGGCGCCCTATCTGTGGGGCACCAACGGCATTGGCTACAACGTCGAGAAGGTCAAGGCCGCACTGGGCGTCGACACGATCGACTCGTGGGCGGTCATCTTCGAACCGGAGAACGCCGAGAAGCTGGCCAGTTGCGGCATAGCCTTCCTCGATTCGGCCGATGAGATGATCCCGGCCATGCTCAATTACCTGGGGCTCGACCCCAACAGCGAGAACGCGGCGGACTATCAGAAGGCCGAGGAGAAGCTCCTGGCCGTGCGGCCGCATGTACGTTATTTCCACTCGTCCAAGTACATTTCCGATTTGGCCAATGGCAATATCTGCGTCGCCGCCGGGTTCTCCGGTGATGTGTTCCAGGCCGCCGCCCGCGCCGAGGAAGCCGGCAAGGGTGTCGAGATCGCCTATGCCATTCCCAAGGAGGGCGCGAACCTCTGGTTCGACATGCTCGCCATCCCCGCGGATGCCAGCAATGTCGAAGAAGCCCATGCCTTCATCAACTACCTGCTACGCCCCGAGGTGATTGCCGCGGTGAGCGACTACGTCGGTTACGCCAACCCCAATCTCAAGGCGGGCGAGCTGATGGACCAGGAAGTGCGTGGTGATGCGTCGGTGTATCCGCCGCAGGAAGTGCTCGACCGGCTGTATGTCTCCGCTGAGCTACCGCCGAAGATTCAACGTCTTTCGACCCGCTCGTGGACCAAGGTGAAATCCGGCAAGTGAACTCCATGGTCTGTTCCCGTTTCGTCTGCGGCATTGCCGGTGACGAATCGGAACCGGCCGATCGGGAGCATGTCAGGCGACGCGCTCTCTGCAACGACCATTAGATCCCCGGCGCAGGCCGGCCAACCTTTTTCATTTCGGGAGTTCGCGCATGGCCGTTGCCTCCAGCGCCTACAAGAAAGCCCTCAGTGGCGAAAGCAAGAACAAGCAGGTGCTGCTGAAGATCGACCGCGTCACCAAGAAGTTCGACGAAACGGTGGCGGTCGATGATGTCTCGCTGAGCATCCATCAGGGCGAAATCTTCGCCCTGCTCGGTGGCTCGGGTTCGGGCAAGTCGACCTTGCTGCGCATGCTCGCCGGCTTCGAGCGGCCCACCGAGGGGCGCATCTTCCTCGATGGCCAGGACATCACCGACATGCCGCCCTACGAGCGGCCGATCAACATGATGTTCCAGTCCTACGCGCTGTTTCCACACATGACGGTGGAGCAGAACATCGCCTTCGGCCTGAAGCAGGATGGTCTGCCGAAACAGGAAGTCGAGGCGCGGGTGAAGGAGATGCTCGGCCTGGTGCAGATGACCCAGTACGCCAAACGCAAGCCGCATCAGCTGTCGGGCGGGCAGCGCCAGCGCGTCGCCCTGGCGCGTTCGCTGGCCAAGCGGCCGAAGCTGCTGCTGCTCGATGAGCCCATGGGCGCGTTGGACAAGAAACTGCGCTCGCAGATGCAGCTCGAGTTGGTGCAGATCATCGAGCGCGTCGGCGTGACCTGCGTGATGGTCACCCATGACCAGGAAGAGGCCATGACCATGGCCGAACGCATCGCCATCATGCATCTGGGCTGGATCGCTCAGGTCGGCAGCCCGATGGACATCTACGAGACCCCGGCAAGCCGCCTGGTCTGCGAATTCATCGGCAACGTCAACCTGTTCGACGGCGAGCTGATCGAGGACATGGGCGACCACGCCGTCATCGCCAGCCCAGGCCTTGAGAACCCGATCTACGTCGGCCACGGCATCAGTACCCGCGCGCAGGACAAACAGATCACCTACGCGATCCGCCCCGAAAAGCTGCTGATCGGCACCGAACTGCCGGAGCTTGAGCGCCCCGGCTACAACTGGGCCAAAGGCGTCGTGCACGACATCGCCTATCTTGGCGGCCACTCGGTGTACTACATCAAGCTGCCGTCCGGCGGTGTGCTGCAGGCCTTCATGGCCAACGCCGAACGTCACGTGAAGCTGCCGACCTGGGAGGAAGAGGTGTACGTGTACTGGTGGGATGACAGCGGCGTGGTGTTGCAGGCATGAAGCGCTCGCCCCTGAATACCGGGCGCCGACTGGTCATCAGCGTGCCCTTCCTGTGGCTGATGCTGTTCTTTCTGCTGCCCTTCGCCATCGTCCTGAAGATCAGCTTTGCCGAAGCGGATGTGGCCATTCCGCCGTACACCGACATCTTCGCCTACGCCGACCAGCAGCTGCAGGTGCTGATCAACCTGGGCAACTACATCTTCCTCAGCGAAGACGAACTGTATCTGGCGGCCTATCTGGGCTCGCTGCGGATCGCCTTCTTCAGCACGCTGCTCTGCCTGCTGATCGGCTATCCGATGGCCTACGCCATTGCTCGTGCGCGCAAGGATCTGCAGACGGTTCTGCTGCTGCTGATCATGATGCCGACCTGGACCGCCATCCTGATTCGCGTCTACGCCTGGATGGGCATCCTCAGCAGCAACGGCATCCTCAACGGACTGTTGCAGGGCCTCGGCCTGATCGACGCGCCGTTGCAGATACTCAATACCGACGCTGCGGTATACATCGGCGTGGTCTACTCCTACCTGCCGTTCATGATCCTGCCGCTCTACGCCAACCTGGTGAAGCACGACCCGAGCCTGCTCGAGGCTGCGTCCGACCTCGGCGCGCGCAACCTCTCCAGCTTCTGGAAGATCACCGTGCCGCTGTCGAAGAACGGCATCATCGCCGGCTGCATGCTGGTGTTCATTCCGGTGGTCGGCGAGTTCGTCATCCCAGAGCTGCTCGGCGGTCCGGAGACGCTGATGATCGGCAAGGTGCTCTGGCAGGAATTCTTCAACAACCGTGACTGGCCGGTGGCCTCGGCGCTGGCGGTGGTGATGCTGGCGATCCTGCTGGTGCCGATCATCCTGTTCAACCGGAACCAGGCGAAAGAGCTGGAGGGCAAGCTATGAAACGCTGGAGCTTTTCCAACCTGATCCTGGTGCTCGGGCTGCTGTTCATCTACCTGCCGATGGTCATCCTGGTTATCTACTCGTTCAATGCCTCGCGGCTGGTGACGGTGTGGGGCGGCTGGTCGCTGAAGTGGTACGCCGGCCTGCTCGACAACTCCCAGTTGATGGGCGCGGTAATGCGCTCGCTGGAAGTCGCGGCCTATACCGCGATCGCCGCGGTGGCTCTGGGCACGATGGCGGCTTTCGTCCTCACCCGTATCCCGGTGTTCCGCGGCCGTACGCTGTTCGGTGGCCTGGTCACCGCGCCGCTGGTGATGCCGGAAGTGATCACCGGTCTGTCCCTGCTGCTGCTGTTCGTCGCCATGGCGCAACTGATCGGCTGGCCGGCGCAACGCGGGCTGGTGACCATCTGGATCGCCCACACCACGTTCTGCTCGGCCTACGTCGCGGTAGTGGTGATGGCGCGCCTGCGCGAGCTGGACCTGTCCATCGAGGAAGCGGCGATGGACCTCGGAGCGCGGCCGTGGAAGGTGTTCTTCCTGATCACCATGCCGATGATCGCGCCCTCGCTAGCGGCCGGCGGCATGCTTTCGTTCGCACTGTCACTGGACGATCTGGTACTGGCCAGCTTCGTCTCCGGGCCGGGTTCGACCACGCTGCCGATGGAGATCTTCTCCGCCGTGCGCCTGGGCGTGAAGCCGGAGATCAACGCGGTGGCGAGTCTGATCCTGCTCAGCGTGTCGCTGGCGACCTTTCTCGCCTGGTACCTCAGCCGCCGCGCCGAGAAGCGCCGTATTCGCGCGATGCAGCAGGCGATGGATGAAACCGCTGGCAATCCCACCTGGCGTCAGGTGATCGACAGCCGCAAGGTGCTGGTGCCGCCCTCGGCGCATACCTGATGATGGTTTGAGCAGCAAAACGAAAAGGGCGCATCGATGCGCCCTTTTCATTCCGTCCACCTGCGAACGGACGATTGATATCACCATCGCGCAGTGTGCGCGATGTCGAATTGCTCACTGCTGCCAGTCGCAGAAACAGGCCACCGCCAGCGAATGGGTGGCGCGCACCTTGCGCCCGGCCAGCACGGCATCGAGGATAGGCTCGACGAAGCTGTTGTCCGAACTGCACACCGCACCCTCGCTGTAGGGGCCGATATAGACCAGCTCCCCGCTTTGATCCCAGATGCCTACAGCGGGGCTGGCCGGTAGTTGCTCGGAGCCGGGCGGGGCGCTCAGCGGTTTCAGCGCTGCCAGCGGCTGCGGCAAGCGGCCCTTGCTGCCCGGTTTGCGTACTTCGTAGAAGTCCACGGGTTGTCCGGCAAAGCGCTTGAGCAGTTCTTCCAGGTGCTGCTGATTGCCGACGTTGCACGGGCATCCCGGATCCCAGAAATGCACGAAGCGCACTGGTCCTGGGCCCTGCAGCTCGGCCGGCAGGCGAAGGGCGTCGCCGGAGAACAGCTCGGCGCGCTCGCCGTCGAAGGTGCGCAGGTAGCGCGCCTCGAACCACCAGAACGCAGCCAGCATGGCGCCGCCCCAGAGCAGGGCGATCAGTGCGGCGATCAGGTATTTGCGACGAGCGCTCATGGCGGGCTCCGATGTGGGTGCGCAAGCTTGCCATGGGGCGGCGCAGAGCTGAATATCCCAGGTCAACGCAATCGAAGAATTTCCATGCCCTCGCGTATCGATCCCGAGCGCCTGCGTAACAGCCTGCCCGCCCTGTCCGAGGCGGTCGCCGCAAGCGCCGAAACTCTCCAGTACCAGACCTATTACGGGCTCGACCTGCCGCATCGCACGCAGGTCCAGCGTCGCCTGGGGCGCTTTCGCGTGCATGACTACGATGTCGTCGCCCAGGCCTGGTGGCCGGAGCAGCCCCACGCCAGCCTGCTGATCCTGCACGGCTACTACGACCACATGGGCCTGTATCGCCATGTGGTCGACTGGGGACTGGAGATGGGGTTCGCCGTGCTCGCCTGCGACCTGCCGGGCCATGGGCTGTCCAGCGGTCCCCGGGCGAGCATCAACGAGTTTGCCGAATACCAGGCGGTGCTGAGCGGTCTGTTCGAACAGGCACGCCAGCTCGATCTGCCGCGTCCCTGGCACCTACTTGGCCAGAGTACCGGCGGTGCCATCGCGCTGGATCACCTGCTGCATCAGGCCGAAAATCCCGACCTGGGGCGCACCATCCTGCTGGCGCCGTTGGTTCGCCCGCGCGCCTGGCTGCGCTCGCGCATCAGCTACGAGTTGCTGCGACGCTTCGTTCAGCAGATCCCACGAACGTTCAGCGAGAACTCCGGCGACCCGGCCTTCCTCGAATTCGTCCAGAGCCAGGACCCGCTGCAGCCGGACATCCTGCCCACGGCCTGGGTCGGCGCCCTGTCACGCTGGATTCCACGTATCGAGGGTGCGGCTGACAGCAGGCACGCGCCGTTGATCATTCAGGGCGAGGCGGACATGACCGTGGATTGGCAGTACAACCTGCCGATTCTGCAGCGCAAGTTCCCAAGTGCTGAGGTGCTGCGACTGCCCGAGGCGCGCCACCATCTGGTGAACGAGCGCGAGGAATTGCGCCAGGCGTACTTCGACTTCCTGCGCGAGCGCCTCAGATAGCGGGATCAGATGCCCTGCTGCGGCTCCAGCTCGGCGCCGCTCATGCCCACCGCCAGGCCGGCGCGTAGCGCCTGCAGCGCGGCCTGGTAATAGGCCTTGCCTTCGTCCGACTGGGCGAATGTCACATATTCCTCCAGTTCGGCATCGGACAGGTCGCGATAGACGTACAGCAGCGTGTTGTCGAGATCGGCCTCTATTTGCTCGATCATGCGTTGGCGCTGGCTGCTCAGCAGGCTCTGCGCCTGATTGCCACCGAGCAGGCCGGGAATCATCTGGCTGAGACTGTCGGCGGCGACGCCGGCCAGTGCCAGGCTGACTTCCGCGCCCGCTTCGCTGGCTGGCAGCGCCTGGGCCAGGTGGCGGATCAGCAGCTGTCGGTTGCTGCCGGCTTCCACCCGCGGCAGGCCGGCGGCGTGCTTGGCCAGCTGTTCGCGCCGTGCGGCGAGCACTTCGGCCGAGACGATCTTGCGTCCCAGGGTCGACTGGAAGAATTCCAGCGCCGGCTGCGGCTCGGCCAGGTTGCCGCGCAATGCCTGCTGCGCGCGCTGGTCGATGGCATGGGCGGCGAAGCGGCGGTTGCTGTTGGTCACCAGTGCCTGGAATACCGCCGGTGGCAGGGTGTCCTTGTAGCGTTGCTGGGCCGCGGTCAGGGCATCGCCGAAATTGGCGCGCTGTTCGGTCCAGCCGGCGGTTTCGTAGAGTTCCTGATAGGTGTCGGCGAAGCTGCTGAAGCTCAAGGTCAGCAGTACACAGGTCAAGAGGGCGCGCATGGAAGCTCCTGTCTGGCGGGCGGTTCATTTTCCGTGCGTCGACGCGTGCTTGTCGAGGCGCATGGTTACTGCTGCCATTTGGCGCAGCGACGCAGCTTGTAGCGGAGTCTCAACAGACCCTAGACTCCTGCGGTATCCCTTCGGAGTCACTTCCTTGCCGTTCTCTTCGATCATCGACGACCTGGCCGAGCGCGGCTGGTCGGTGCAGAGTTCTTTCCTTCCCAGTGATGTGACCCACAAGCTGGCCGACGAGTGCCGCAGGCGGGAAGCCGAGGGTGCACTGGCACCGGCAGGGGTCGGCCGCGGCGAGGCGCAGGCGGTGCGCGAAGGCATTCGCAGCGACCATATTCAGTGGCTCGAACCGGGCCAGTCTGCAGTCTGCGACGACTACCTCGAACTCATGGACGGCTTGCGCCAGCAGCTTAACCGCGAGTTGTTCCTCGGGCTGGAAGAGTTCGAGTGCCATTTCGCCTTCTACCCGCCGGGCGCCTTCTATCAGACGCACCTGGACCGCTTTCGCGATGACGACAGCCGCTCGGTCACCGCCGTGCTGTATCTGAATCCGGATTGGCAGCCCGGCCATGCCGGTGAATTGCGCATGCACATGCCTGATGGATCGCAGCTGGACGTGCCACCGCTGGCCGGCAATCTGGTGGTCTTTCTCTCCGGCGATTTCCCCCACGAAGTACTGGTCACTCAAGCCGACCGTCTGTCGCTGACCGGCTGGTTCCGTCGGCGGCCGGCCGATGTGCTGGCGCTCTGACGAGCCCACATCGACATTTGCGCAGACGAAAAAAAGCCCGGCACAGGCCGGGCTAAAGGGAAGTAAGTGTTTCGGGCTACATGCCCAGCATGTTCGGCAGCGCCAGGGAAATCGACGGCACGTAGGTGATGATCACCAGGAAGCTCAGCATCAGCGCCAGCCATGGCAGCACTGCGCGGATCACCTGGGTCACCGGCATGCCCGTCACCGCTGAGGCGACGAACAGGTTCAACCCCACCGGTGGCGTTATCAATCCGATCTCCATGTTCACCACCATGATGATGCCAAGGTGGATCGGGTCGATGCCCAGCTGTATGGCAATCGGGAACAGGATCGGCGCCAGGATCAGGATGATCGCCGACGGCTCCATGAAGGCGCCGGCAACCAGCAGCACGATGTTCACCACCAGCAGGAACATCCACGGCTGCAGACCGGCCTCGATGACCCAGGCAGTGATCGCCTGCGGAATCTGCTCGGTGGTCAGTACGTGGGCGAAGAGCATGGCGTTGGCGATGATGAACATCAGCATGATGCTCAGCTTGCCCGACTCCAGCAGTACCTTCGGGCATTCGCGCAGCTTGAGGTCCTTGTAGACGAAGATCGCGACGAAGGCCGAATACACCGCCGCGACCGCTGCCGCTTCGGTGGGCGTGAACATGCCCGAGTAGATGCCGCCGAGGATGATCACCATCAGCAGCAGGCCCCAGACCGCCTTGCGCGCGGCGGACAGCCACTCGCGGAAGCTGGCGCGCGGCAGTGCCGGCAGGTTCTTCTTCACCGCGATGATGTAGATCGCCAGCATCAGCGCGCCGCCGAGCATGATGCCCGGGACGACACCGGCCATGAACAGCTTGCCCACCGAGGTCTCGGTAGCCGCGGCGTAGACCACCATGACCACCGACGGTGGGATCAGGATGCCCAGGGTACCAGCGTTACAGACGATGCCGGCGCCGAAGGCCTGCGGATAACCGGAGCGCACCATGCCGGCGATGGCGATGGAGCCCACCGCGGCCACGGTGGCTGGCGACGAGCCGGACAGCGCTGCGAAGAGCATGCACGCCAGCACCGCACCGATCGCCAGGCCGCCACGGATGTGGCCGACACAGGCGTTGGCGAAGTCGATCAGGCGACGCGCCACGCCGCCGGTGGTCATGAAGGCGCCGGCCAGGAGGAAGAACGGGATCGCCAGCAGGGTGTAGTGCTCGGAGGTCTCGAACAGCTTGATCGCCAGCGAGCGCACCGAGTCCTGGCTGAAGATCATGATGGTCAGCGAACCGGCCAGACCGAGGGATACGGCCACCGGCACGCCGATGAACATCAGCACGAAGAGGGCGACGAACAGGAACAGGATGGTCATTACTTGGGCTCCTCTTCGCCGTGCTTGAGCGCATCGGCCGCTTCATCGGCGAGGCCGAGGCCGGTCTGCTCGTTGCGCAGGATACGCACGAAGATTTCGGCGAAACGGATGAACACCATGGCGAAGCCGAACGGCACGATCATGCCGATGTGCCACTGCTTGACGCCGACATGGCCCAGGTCTTCCGCGCCGATGTTGGCAACGAACAGCGCCTGGATCCACTCGAAGCTGGCCACGGTCAGCAGACCGGCGTAACCCAGGCAGAGCAGGCAGGCGATGATGCCGATGACGCGCTGGATGTGTCGCGGCGCCAGCTTCACCAGTGCATCGACACCGATGTGGCCGGCGGTGCGCACGCCATAGGCGAGACCGGAGAAGATCAGCCAGGCGAACAGCGCCTTGGTCAGCGCGGTGCTCCAGGTCATGGACTGGGCCAGGCCGATGATGAAATCACCGATGGCGAACCAGAAGTCGGCGCTTCCCTCGAACCGGTCGCCCAGGTCGTAGAAAAGTGTGTAGAGGTTGTTGAGGATCACGTAGACGAAGGTCACCAGTGTCATGGCGGCCAACAGAAAGGCGATGAAACCTTCCTCGAAGTGGTCCCAGACGCGCCAGAGGGCGTTCATGGATGACATCTCCCGATGGACTGCTTGTTGTATCGAAGGCAGCACGGAGGTGCGCCGTGAACCAGCCGGGGCAGGCTGGGAGACAGAGCAATGAAAAACTCTTGTTGTCGCCATCGAAGCGGCTGGGCCCGGGATCGCCTTGGCCTGACCTGTCTGCCCTTGGTGCGGGCTTCGTCTTCGCTAGCTGCTTTGTTTTTTCACTGAGCTGTCGGGTATCGCTGGGTGGTGCAGCAAAGGGGCGGGGTGTCCGCCCCCCGGCAAGGCTTATTTAGCCTGGTTGGCAGCTTCGGCGGCCTTGATCAGGTCAGCACCGATTTCGCCTTCGAACTTCTTCCACACCGGCTTCATGGCTTCGCGCCACTTGGCACGCTCTTCCGGGGTCAGCACCAGAATTTCGGTTGTGCCGGCGGCAAGAATGTCAGCCTTGGCCTTCTGGTTCAGGGCGTCGGCTTGCTTGTTCACTTCAACAGTGACTTCTTCCACGATCTTTTCCAGCTCGCCACGTACATCGGCAGGCAGGCCGTCCCAGAACTTGGTGTTGGTGATCAGCATGTAGTCCAGCAGGCCATGGTCGGACTCGGTGATGTGCTTCTGCACTTCGTGCATCTTCTGCGAGTAGATGTTCGAGTAGGGGTTCTCGGCACCGTTGACCACGCCGGTCTGCAGGCCCTGGTAAACCTCGGCGAAGCTCATCTTGCGCGGGTTGGCACGCAGCGCCTTGAACTGCTCGTCCAGCACTGCAGAAGCCTGTACGCGGAACTTCAGGCCGCGCGCGTCTTTCGGCTCACGCAGTTCCTTGTTGGCCGACAGCTGCTTCATGCCGTTGTGCCAGTAGCCCAGGCCGGTGATGTTCTTGTCTTCCATGGAACGCAGCAGGCCCTGGCCAGCCTCGCTCTTCTGGAAGCGGTCGACTGCCGCGATGTCGTCGAACAGGAACGGCAGGTCGAAGACCTGAACGCCCTTGGAGTAGTGTTCGAACTTGGCCAGCGATGGAGCGATCAGCTGAACGTCACCCAGCAGCAGGGCTTCCATTTCCTTGCCATCACCGAACAGCGAGGAGTTCGGGTAAACCTGTACCTCGACCTTGCCGGCCAGACGCTCTTCCACCAGTTTCTTGAACATCAGGGCGCCCTGGCCTTTCGGCGTGTTTTCGGCGACCACGTGGGAGAACTTGATGGTGATCGGGTCAGCCGCGTGGGCCAGACCAGCGATGCTCAGCGACAGGGCGCATGCCAGCGCCTTGGCAGTCAGTTTGAACATTGATGTTTCCTCTTGTTGTGGGTGGGAGGCCACACGGCATCCCGGCAGTAACCAGCTGGACAAGTCTAGGCGCTGAAGCCTGGGTGCGATGCTCTATCGCGACTCGTTCCGTCCGGTTCATTGAGTTTCAGCAGCAATGCCTGTGCCAAGAGCTGGCAGAGCCGCCTGAGGGCAGCGAGTTTACCCAGCAATAGATGAAGGTTTGAATGGCCAATTGCCAACAAGCGCGTCTAGGTCGCACCTTTGCGCGGGATCGCCGGTGCTGGCGCGGGCCACGCACGTGCCGTGGTCTGTGCCGGCGAGTTCGACCCTTGGCCAGCATCGAAGATGGCGGATTTCCGCCATCTAGTCGTTTTCATCGGGCGAGCTTCCGCCAACATCGGTAAAACTCAGCCCGTGCTTGCGCAGCTTGTCGTGCAGGGTCTTACGCGGCAGGCCCAGCGCTTCGGCGACGCTGCGCAGCGAGCCATGCGGGCGATTCAGCTCATCGGCGATCAGTGCGCGCTCGAAGGCCTCGACCTGCTCGCTCAGATTGCCACCTCCGGCTATCCCGGCAGCCGGTTCGCCGGCCGACTGGTCGAGCCCCAGGCCAAGGCCCAGGGCGAAGCGCTCGGCGGTGTTCTGCAGCTCGCGCACGTTGCCAGGCCAGGCGTGACGTAGCAGTGCAGCGCGTTGTTCCGGCTGCAGCTCCCGGATCGGCAGGCCGTGGCGCTGGGCGGCGGCTTCGGCGAAATGCTGGAACAACAGCAGGATGTCCTCGTTGCGCTCGCGCAGCGACGGAATTCGCAGCGGCGCGACGTTGAGCCGGTAATACAGGTCGGCACGGAACCGGCCCTGATCCGCGGCCACCCGCAGGTCCTCCTTGGTCGCGGCGATGACCCGGATATCCAGGGTGATCGACTGGTTGCCGCCGAGCCGTTCGACCACCCGCTCCTGCAGCAGGCGCAGCAGCTTGACCTGCACATCCAGGCTCATGCTCTCGATCTCGTCGAGGAACAGCGTGCCGCCGTTGGCGAATTCGAACTTGCCGATGCGCCGCTTCTGCGCGCCGGTGAAGGCGCCCGGCTCGTGGCCGAACAGTTCGCTTTCCACCACCGATTCGGCGAGCGCCCCGGCGTTGATCGCGACGAAGGGGCCGTTGCGCCGGCTGGACAGGTCGTGCAGCGCCCGGGCGACCACCTCCTTGCCGGCGCCCGTTTCGCCGAGAATTAGTACATCGGCCTGAGTCCCGGCCAGCGCGCCGATCTGTTCGCGCAGGCGCTGCATCGCCTGGGACTGGCCGAGCAGGCGCGACGACAGTTGCTGGCGGTCGGCCAGGGCCAGGCGCAGGCTGCGGTTGTCCAGCACCAGCTGGCGCAGCGCCAGGGCACGCCGCACGCTGTCCAGCAGCGCTTCGCTAGGGAAGGGCTTTTCCAGGAAGTCGTAGGCGCCGGCGCGCATCGCCTGCACCGCCAGCTGGATATCGCCGTGGCCGGTGATGAGGATCACCGGCAGCTCGCCGTCGCGCGCGCGCAGCTGCTGCAGCAGTTCGAGGCCGTCGATGCCGGACATGCGGATGTCACTGACCACCACGCCCTGCCAGTCCGCCGGCAGGCGGGCGGCCAGGTCGCGCGCATCGCCCAGGCTGATCACCTCGAGGCCGGCCAGGTCGAGGGTCTGGCTCAGTGCCTGGCGCAGGTGCGGATCGTCGTCGATCAGTACCACCTGGGCCTGGGCGCTGATCGGGTTGTCACTGCTCATTGGAAATGGTCCTCGGTGGGAAAGGCGACCCCGGGCTCGGCGCTGCGCAGGAACAGGCTGAGCTGGGCGCCGCCGTCGGGATGGTTGCTCATGTGCAGCTCGCCGCCCAGGGCACGGCTGAGGGTATCGCAGATCGCCAGGCCGAGGCCGAGGCCCTGGGTGCTAGTCTTGGTGGTGAAGAACGGCTCGCGGGCGCGTTGCAGCGCTTCTGCGCTGAAGCCCGGGCCATTGTCGCGCAGGCTCAGCAGCACGCCGTCGCCCTGCTGCTCGGCACGCAGCCAGATGCGTCGCGGCGGCGGTCGCTCGGCCAGCGCGTCGAGGGCGTTGGCCAGCAGGTTGGCGAGGATCTGCCGCAGCCGCGTTTCGCCCGCCTGGACCCACAGGGTCGCTTCCGGCAGGTCGCGGATCAGTTCGACGGCCATGGCCTGGCGGCGCTTGGCCAGCAGGGCCAGGGCATCGTCTAGCGCCGGCTGCAGCGCCACCCGCTCGGGGGCGTGCTGGTCGCGGCGGGCGAAGGCGCGCAGGTGGGCGATGATCGAGGCCATGCGTGCGGTCAGTTCGCTGATCAGCCGCAAGTTGTCGCGCGCCTCATCGACGCGTTCATGGTCGAGCAGCACGCGGGCGTTGTCGGCATAGCTGCGAATCGCCGCCAACGGCTGGTTGAGTTCGTGGCTGATGCTCGCCGACATGGTGCCCAGTGCCGACAGCTTGCCGGCCTGCAGCAGCTCGTCCTGGGCGCGCACCAGTTCCTGCTGGGCCTGTTCGCGCTCGAGCACCTCGACCTTGAGCCGGCTGTTCAGTGCCTCCAGGTCGCGGGTGCGCTCGAGCACGCGCTGCTCCAGCTGCTGGCGTGCCTGGCTGTCCAGCGCCAGCCGTTCGAGGAAGTGCCGGCGGCGCTGCATCAGCAGGCCGAGCCAGAGCAGCAGGGCGAGCAGCGTGGCGGCGCCGATGGCGACCACGGTGCGCACCGGGCGTTCGACCAGGCTGATCGGCGCGAGGATGCGCACCGTCCAGCCGGTCTCCTTCAGCTCGCGGCTCTGGATCAGCCAGGCGTCGATATTCAGCGTCAGGTCCTGCGGGTAGAGCGTCGGGTAGGGCTGGTCGAAGGCGATCTGCTCGCGCTCGTCCACGCCCAGCCCGCGGGTGGCGCGGAACCGCCAGTCCGGCCGCGAAGTGAGGATCACCACGCCGAAGTTGTCGGTCACCAGCAGCTGCTCCGGGGTGCTGCCCCACAGCGTCTCGGTGTGATCCAGGTCGACCTTGACCACCAGCACGCCGAGCACCTGGTCGCCGTCGCGCACCGCCGCGCCGAAGTAGTAGCCGCGCTTGCCGGAGGTGGTGCCGAGGCCGAAGAAACGTCCGAGGCGCCCCTCCATGGCCTGGCGGAAGTAGGGGCGGAAGGCGAAGTTGCGATCGACGAAGCTGTCTTCCTCGTCCCAGTTGGAGGCCGCCAGGGTGTTGCCGTCGGTCGCCATCAGGTAGATCACGTCGGCGCCGGTCTGCTTGCGCAGCTTCTTCAGCAGCCGGTTGGCGCTGTCGCGCACGTATGGTTCCTCGGCGTGCTGCAGGGCGGCGCGTAGCGCCGGCAGGTCGCCGAGGATGCGCGGCAGCACTTCATAGCGGCTCAGCGTGCCGAGCAGGTTGGCGACGTAGAGATCCAGCGTCTGCCGGTTCTGTTCGGTCAGCTCGTTGCGGTAGTAGCGCTCGGCGAGTTGCTGCAACGGCCAGAGCAGGGGCGCCAGCAGCAGCGCCAGCAGGGCGAGGTTGCGCCAGCGGGGGCGACGGGGAGTAAGCGGTGCGGTCATGCGTGGGCGCCTGTGGGTCGGGCGCATTATGCACGCGGATCGTGCTGCGGTTCATTGTCGACGTGTGAACGACGACGAGCCGCGGGTGCGGCGGTTCGCCTGGCAGGCACCGCCTGGTCGCGGAGTCAGCGGCCGACCGACGCGGCCTGGGCCAGCTGGGCGTCGGCGGGTTGCGGGTGCGATCGCGCCAGGCATTCATGCAGCGCGCTTTCCCAATCCGGCAGGCGGATGCCCCAGTCGTGCTGCAGCCGGGCGCAACTGAGCCGCGAATTGAGCGGGCGGGCGGCCGCGGTCGGGTAGTCGCGGGACGGGATCGGCTCGATGCGGGCTTTCAAGCGGCCTTGCTGGCGCAGCTGTTCGGCGATGCTGCAGGCGAAGCCGTACCAGGAGGTCTCGCCGCTGGCGGTGAGATGATAGAGGCCGCCGGGGCCGCCTTCGCCGGCCTGGCGTTTGCGCACGATCTCGGCCGTCGCCCGGGCGATGCTGGCCGCCCAGGTCGGTGCGCCGATCTCGTCGCTCACCACCGACAGCGCCTCGCGCTCCTGCAGCAGGCGCTGCATGGTCAGCAGGAAGTTCGTGCCGTGTTGCGAATAGACCCAGCTGGTGCGCAGGATCAGGTGCTCGCCGCCAACCGCCTGGATCGCCTGTTCGCCGGCCAGCTTGCTGGCGCCATAGACGCCCAGCGGGTGCGGCGTGTCGTGCTCGGTGTAGGGTTCGGCCTTGCTGCCGTCGAACACGTAATCGCTGGAGTAGTGGATCAGCGGCACGCCGAGCCGGGCCGCCTCTTCGGCGAGCACACCGGGGCCGTGGGCGTTCACCGCGAAGGCCTGCTCGCGGTGGGTTTCCGCCGGGTCGACCGCAGTGTAGGCGGCCGCGTTGACGATCAGGTCTGGACGCAGCAGGCGCACCTGTTGGCGGATCTGCTCGGGATCGGCCAGGTCCATGGCGTTGTGCCCCAGGGCCAACGGTTTGCCGACACCGGCGAGTTCGAGCTGCAGTTCTCGGGCGAGCTGGCCTTTGCTACCGGTGATCAGGATCTTCATGGAAACAGCTCCGTCTCGCTGAGGGGCTTGCCGGCCTGGTCCTTGGCGGACAGTTGCGGTGGCTCGTCGATCGGCCATTGGATGCCGAGCGCCGGGTCGTTCCACAGCAGGCTGCGCTCGTGCTCCGGTGCATAGTAGTCGGTGGTCTTGTAGAGGAACTCGGCGCTCTCGCTGAGTACCACGAAACCATGCGCGAAGCCTTCGGGGATCCACAGCTGGCGCTGGTTCTGCGCGCTCAGGCGGGTGCCGACCCAGCGGCCGAAGCTCGGCGAGCTCTTGCGCAGGTCGACGGCGACGTCGAATACCTCGCCGGCCACCACCCGCACCAGTTTTCCCTGCGGCTGCTGGATCTGGTAATGCAGGCCACGCAGCACGCCGCGCTGGGACTTGGAGTGGTTGTCCTGGACGAACTGGCGCTTGAGCCCCGTGGCCGCTTCGAAAGCGGCGGCGTTGAAGCTCTCGTAGAAGAAACCGCGTTCGTCGCCGAAGACCTTGGGCTCGATGATCAGTACGTCGGGAATGCTGGTTTCGACGACCTTCATGCGTCTTCACCCGCCAGCTTGAACAGGTACTGGCCGTAGCCGGTCTTGCCCAGGGCATCGGCGCGGCGCAGCAGCTGCTCGCGGTCGATCCACTTGTGCTGGTAGGCGATTTCTTCCAGGCAGGCGACCTTCAGGCCTTGGCGGTGCTCGATGGTCTGCACGTACTGCGAGGCCTCCAGCAGACTGTCGTGGGTGCCGGTGTCGAGCCAGGCGAAGCCGCGGCCGAAACGCTCGACGTTGAGGTCGCCGCGCTCGAGGTAGGCCATGTTGACGTCGGTGATCTCCAGCTCGCCGCGCGGCGATGGCTTGATCGACTTGGCGATCTCGATCACGTCGTTGTCGTAGAAGTACAGGCCGGTCACCGCGTAGCTAGACTTGGGCTTCTTCGGCTTCTCTTCGATGGACAGCGCCTTGCCGCTCTCGTCGAAGTCGATCACGCCGAAGCGCTCCGGGTCCTTGACCCAGTAGCCGAACACCGTGGCGCCCTTCTCCTGGGCGGCGGCGCGCTGCAGCTTCTCGGTGAAGTGCTGGCCGTGGAAGATGTTGTCGCCGAGGATCAGGCACACCGAGTCGTCGCCGATGAATTCTTCACCGATCAGGAAGGCCTGGGCCAGGCCGTCCGGCGAGGGTTGTTCGGCGTAGCTGAAGCTGACGCCGAACTGGCTGCCGTCGCCCAGCAGGTTGCGGTACTGCGGCAGGTCCTGCGGAGTGGAGATGACCAGGATGTCGCGGATGCCGGCGAGCATCAGCACCGAGATCGGGTAGTAGGCCATCGGCTTGTCGTAGATCGGTAGCAGCTGCTTGGATACGCCAAGGGTGATGGGGTGCAGACGGGTGCCGGAACCGCCGGCGAGGATGATTCCCTTCATGCGATGTTCTCCAGGGCGCCGAGGCGCTCGCGTTGATAGCTGCCGTCCTGCACGCGACGGCACCATTCGAGGTTGTCCAGGTACCACTGCACGGTCTTGCGCAGGCCGCTCTGGAAGGTTTCCTGCGGCACCCAGCCGAGCTCGCGCTCGATCTTGCTGGCGTCGATGGCGTAGCGCAGGTCGTGGCCGGGGCGGTCCTTGACGAAGGTGATCAGGTCTTCGTAGCGCGCCAGGCCCGCCGGCTTGTTCGGCGCCAGCTCTTCCAGCAGGGCGCAGATGCCGCGCACCACGTCGATGTTCTTCTGCTCGTTGTGGCCGCCGATGTTGTAGGTCTCGCCGACCTCGCCTTCGCTGACCACCTTGAGCAGCGCGCGGGCGTGGTCCTCGACGAACAGCCAGTCGCGGATCTGCGCGCCGTCGCCGTAGACCGGCAGCGGCTTGCCGTCCAGCGCGTTGAGGATCACCAGCGGGATCAGCTTCTCGGGGAAGTGGAACGGCCCGTAGTTGTTCGAGCAGTTGGTCACCAGCACCGGCAGGCCGTAGGTACGCTGCCAGGCGCGAACCAGGTGGTCGGACGACGCCTTGCTCGCCGAATAGGGCGAGCTCGGCGCGTAGGGCGTGGTCTCGGTGAACAGGTCGTCGACGCCGTGCAGGTCGCCGTACACCTCGTCGGTGGAGATGTGGTGGAAGCGGAACGCCGCGCGGCGCTCGGCCGGCAGGCTCTGCCAGTAGGCCCGGGTGGCCTCCAGCAGCTGGTAGGTGCCGACGATGTTGGTCTGGATGAATTCGGCCGGGCCGTCGATCGAGCGGTCGACGTGGGACTCGGCGGCCAGGTGCATGACGGCGTCCGGCTGGAAGTCCAGCAGCGCCTCGCTGACCCGCTCACGATCGGCGATGTCGGCCTGGAGGAACTGATAGCGCGGGTTGTCTTCCACGCTGGCCAGCGACTCGAGGTTGCCGGCATAGGTCAGCTTGTCCAGGTTGAGCACGCTGTGCTCGGTATCGAGAATGAGATGACGGATCAGCGCGGAGCCGATGAATCCGGCCCCGCCGGTAACGAGAATGCGCATAGTGATTGGGCTTCCTTGGCGCGCTGTCGAGCGTCAGGCTCTTAGCATGTCGGCACGATAGACCGGCCACTGATACAAAAATTCCCGAGCGCTTCGGGGCGTTGGGTAACCGTGTGGTTACCAACATAAACACAGGATGCTGGCGTGATGCCATAAAGCTCTGGGCTAGAGCGGTTGGCCTGGCGAGGCGGGCGTATTGAAGGAAGCGTAGCCGCTAGCGCAACGACACCCGTAGTCGCGATAGCGCGCCAAGAAAGAACACCGTGCCGATCACGCCCAGCGCGAGCAGCTGTGGCCAGACGATGGATGGGCCGGCGCTGCGGAACAGGATCGCCTGGGCCAGCTCGACGAAATGCGTGGTGGGTGCCACCAGCATGATGTTCTGCACCAGCTCCGGCATGCTCTCGCGCGGCGTCACCCCGCCGGAGAGGATTTGCAGCGGGATCAGCGTGAGGATCACCAGCAGGCCCAGCTGCGGCATGGAGCGCGCCACCGTGCCGAAGAAGATGCCCATGGAGGTGGCGGCGAACAGGTGCAGCGCCGCGCCGCCGGCGAACAGCCAAAGCGAGCCCTGGATCGGGATGTCCAGCCAGCCCTCGACGACGAAGCGCAGGGCGAACGCGGCGGCGGTCAGCACCACCAGGCCCATGGCCCAGACCTTGCCGACCATGATCTCGAACGGCGTTACCGGCATCACCAGCAGGTGCTCGATGGTGCCGTGTTCGCGCTCGCGGATCAGCGCCGCGCCGGTGAGGATGATCGCCAGCATGGTGATCTGGTTGATCACCTCGTTCACCGCGCCGAACCAGGCGCGGCTCAGGTTGGGGTTGAACGCGGTGCGCACCACCGCCTCGACTGGCAAGGCATCGCTGCTGCGGTAGCGGCGGACGAACTCGGCGGTCTCGCTGGCGATGATCTGCTGGATATGCCCGGCGCCGGTGAAGGCCTGGCTGACCTGGGTGGCATCGACGTTGAGCTGGATGGTCGGTTGGCGGCCGGCGAGCAGGTCCTGCTGGAAGCGTGGCGGAATGTTCAAGGTGAAGGTGTAGAGGCCATCGTCCATGCCGCTGTCCATCTCCTGCAGGGTGATGGCTTTCGGTTCGATGAAGTAGGGCAGCTGGAAGGCATTGATGATGCGCAGCGAGGCTTGTGAGCGATCCTCGTCGACCACCGCGATGCTAGCCCGGTGTGGCGCCTCGGGGATCGCGGTGGCGCCTTCGTAGATGGCCAGGGTGAATGAATAGATGATCAGCACCAGCATCGCCGGGTCACGGTAGAGGCTGCGCAGTTCCTTGAGGCCGAGCTGGAAGATGTTGCCGAGTTTGCGTCGCAGGCCGCCCATGTCATTTCTCCTGCTTGCGCAGGCCGGCGACGCTGAGCAGGGTCAGCAGCGGAATGGCCAGCAGCATGGGAATGAAATAGGGGTACAGCTCGGCCAGCCCCAGCGACTTGGAGAACACCCCGCGGCTGATGATCAGGAAGTGGCTGGTCGGGTAGAGTTTGCCGATGAAGGCACCGGCACCCTCCATCGCCGAAACCGGATGGAGCAGTCCGGAGAACTGGATGGCCGGCAGCAGGGTGACGATGGTGGTGCCGAAGATCGCCGCGATCTGGCTGTTCAATATCGACGACATCAGCAGGCCAAGGCCGGTGGCGCAGGTCACGTAGAGCAGCGCGCCAAGGCAGAGGGTGAGGATGCTGCCCTTGATCGGAATACCGAAGACGAACACCGCCAGCAGCGCCAGGGTGGCGAAATTGAACATGCCCAGGGCGATATAGGGCAGTTGCTTGCCGAGGAGGAATTCCAGGCGGGTGGTCGGCGTGACGTAGAAATTGGTGATCGAGCCCAGTTCCTTTTCGCGCACCACGCCGAGGGCGGTGAGCATCGCCGGGATCATCATCAGGAGCAGCGGGATCATCGCCGGTGCCATGGCTGGCAGGCTCTGCACGTCCGGGTTGTAGCGATAACGAATGGCCACGTCAGCCGGTGTCAGCTGCCCGTCGACGCCCGCCTCGCGGGCCAGCTGCTGCAGGTAGCTCAGGTGGATGCCTTGCACATAGCCCTTGATGGTGTCGGCGCGCATCGGCATGGCGCCATCGATCCAGAACGCGACTTGCGGCACGGCGCCGCGCTTGAGGTCGCGGCCGAAATTCGGCGGGATCTCCACCGCCAGGCTGATGTCACCGCTGCGCAGGCGCTGGTCGAGTTCGGCATGGCTGGACAGCGGCGGCTTCTCGATGAAATAGCGCGAGCCGGCCATGTTCAGCAGGTAGTGCTGGCTGGTGGTGGTCTGGTCGCGGTCGAGCACGGCGAACGTCAGGTTCTCCACATCGAAGCTGACGCCATAGCCCATGATGAACATCAGGATCACGCTGCCGAGCATCGCCAGGGTCGCGCGGATCGGGTCACGGCGCAGCTCCATGGCTTCGCGCCGGCTGTAGCTGAGCAAGCGGCGCAGGCTGAAGCGGGCCTGGCGGCCGTTATTGCCGGTCGGCTGGGTGGGATTTCCCGTTGCGGCGGTTGTCGCTGCTGGCTGGTCGGCGGCATGCGCGGCGGCGGCCTCTTCCAGGTAGGCGATGAAGGTCTCTTCCAGCGTCGGCAGGCCGCGCTTGGCCATCAGCGCCTGCGGCGTGTCGCTATCGAGCACCCGTCCGGCATGCATCAGCGAGATGCGGTCGCAGCGAAGTGCCTCGTTCATGAAGTGGGTGGAGATGAAGATGGTCACGCCGTCCTCGCGCGACAGCTGCACCAGCAACTCCCAGAAGCCATCGCGTGCCACCGGATCGACCCCGGAGGTGGGCTCGTCGAGGATCAGCATTTCCGGGTTGTGGATCACCGCCACGGCCAGCGACAGGCGCTGGCGCACGCCCAGCGGCAGGCTGCTCGGCAGGCTATCGGCATCGCCGGTGAGGTCGAAGCGGGTGAGCATCTCCTGCACGCGCGGCCCGCGCCTTTCGGCCGGCAGGTGAAACAGTCGTGCATGCAGGTCGAGGTTCTGCCGCACCGTCAGCTCGCTGTACAGCGAGAAGGCCTGGGACATGTAGCCGACGCGTTGGCGGGTCTGCATGTCGTGCGGGTCCACCGGTTTGCCGAACAGCAGCGCCTCGCCCTCGCTGGCCGGCAGCAGGCCGGTGAGCATCTTCATGGTGGTGGTCTTGCCGCAGCCGTTGGAGCCTAGAAAGCCGAAGATTTCGCCGCGGGAGATGCGGAAATTGACCTGGTCCACCGCGACGAAATCACCGAAGCGCATGGTCAAGCCATGGGCTTCGATGGCGAAGCTGTCACTGTGCGGCTGTGGCGGAATGACCAGTTCGCGGTGCTGGCTGCGCTTGGCTTCCGGCAGGAGGCGGATAAAGGCCTGCTCCAGCGAGTCGCTGCCGGTGCGCGCCAGGAGCTCGGCCGGTGTGCCGGTGGCCAGCACTTGGCCGGCGTCCATCGCCACCAGGTGATCGAAACGTTGCGCCTCATCCATGTAGGCGGTGGCGACCAGTACGCTCATCTGTGGCCGCTCGGAACGGATGCGCTCGATCAGCTCCCAGAATTGCGCGCGCGACAGCGGGTCGACGCCGGTGGTGGGCTCGTCGAGGATCAGCAGGTCGGGGTCGTGGATCAGCGCGCAGCAGAGGCCGAGCTTCTGCTTCATGCCGCCGGAGAGCTTTCCCGCCGGGCGCTCGACGAACGGCGCGAGGCCCGTGCTGCGGGTCAGTTCGGCGATGCGCCAGTGGCGCTCTTCGGCGTCCTGACCGAACAGCCGGCCGAAGAACTCGAGGTTCTCGAACACCGTCAGCGTCGGGTAGAGGTTCTTGCCCAGCCCCTGGGGCATGTAGGCGATGCGCGGGTAGACCGCGCGGCGGTGGCCGGCATCGCCCATGTCGCCGTCGAGCACCTGCACATGGCCCTGCTGCAATTTGCGCGCACCGGCGATCAGCGCCAGCAGGCTCGACTTGCCGACCCCGTCCGGGCCGATCAGGCCGACCATGCAGCGCGCCGGCAGCGACAGGCTGAGGTCGTCCAGCGCGCGGGTCTTGCCGTACTGCAGGCTGACTCCGCTGATCTCGGCGACCGGGTCAGGAGACTGGTTCATTTGCCGACATTGATCTGCAGGTGCGCCGGCCATTCGGCGTCAGCGTCAAGCTTCAGATAGGCCATTCCGGGCAGCCCGGTCTTGACCTGCTCCATATGTTTTCTCAGGAGTTCCGGGTCGATCCGCGCCTTGACCCGGAACATCAGCTTCTCGCGCTCGCTTTCGGTTTCCACCGTCTTCGGCGTGAACTGCGCGACGCTGGCGACGTAGGTGACCTTGGCGGGAATCACGTACTGTGGCGCCGCATCGATCACCAGGCGCACCTCGCTGCCCATCGCCACCCGGCCGGCCTGGCGCTCGGGGAGGAAGAAGGTCATGTAGACGTCGGCCAGGTCGACCAGATTGAGCAGCTTGCCGCCGGCACCCAACACCTCGCCCGGCTGTGCCACGCGGTACTGCACCCGCGCCACGCGATCGGTCTTCAACTCGCTGTCGCTGATGTCCGCCTGCAGTCGCACGACGCTGGCCTGGGCGGCTTCCAGCGCCGATTGCGCCTCGATCACCTGGGATTTCGCCGCGGCGATGCCGGCATCGGCGGACAGCACCTGCGCCCGCGAGGCGGCCAGCGCGGCCTGGGCGCTCTGCATCGCGGCGAGGTCGTCATCCAACTGCTGGCGGGCCATGACATTGCGCGCGACCAGGGTCTCGGTGCGCTGATGACGCTTCTGCGCGGCAGTCAGCTCGGCGCGGCGCTGGTGCACCACGGCTTCGGCGGTGGCCTTCTCGCTTTCGCGTTGGGCGACCAGCGCCTGGGCGGTGAGGATGGCATTCTCGGCCTGGCGCACCTGGGCCCGGGCCTGGTTGAGCTGCGCCTCCAACACCTCGGTGTCCATGCGCGCGATCACCTGGCCGGGCTGGACGAAATCGCCTTCGTCGACGGCGATCTCGCGGATGCGCCCGCCAAGCTTGGTGGCTACGTCGATCTCGGTGGCTTCGATGCGTCCGTTGCCGCTGGCGAAGCCGTCGCCCAGCCCGTCCGTGCGCAGCTCCGACCAGGCCAGCACGCCAATGACGACGAGCGCAACGACCACGATCAGGATTCTGCGAAGGGTTTTCCGGGCTGGCGCTTTCATGGCTCGTCCTTATGGTGAAGCGATGGTTCGCATGCTAAGCGATCAGGCTGAAGAAGTGTTTAGCCTGGGTCAATGAAATCGCTGTTTACCGCCGTTATATGACCGTTTCGCCGCAATTCATTGCTCGGGCTGGCTTTTTGCTACCTGCTCGATCCAGCGCTGGAGCTGCTGGCTGAGCTCATCGCTGGCGCGGCCGAAGGCCTCCACCACATTGTTCAGCTGAGGGTCTTCGCTGGCCTGGCGGATATCGAAGCGGCGACTGGCGATGATGCGCTGATCGACCGCGGATACCAGCTGGGCGTCCAGGCGGACCAGCACCTGCGGACGGCCATCGACGTACTGGCTCTGAAATGCCCGCAGTTCGCTGAACAGCTCGAGATCGGCGGGCAGGTTGCTGTCGTCGCTGCTCACCGGCGTCGGTCCGCTCTGCCTGAACTGTTCGATCAGCCGATCACGCAGCAGCGTCGGCGCTGCATCGCCCCAACGCGCTCCCTGGTAGCTGCTGATCTGATTGCCTTCCGGCACCACGGCGATGCGCGGCCCGGCGAGGATGCGGCTGGCATGTGGGGTGTGGATGCGCAGCGCCTGCTGCAGCGGCGCGGCGGCCTGGTTTGCAGGTGCGTCCGCGGTCGGCAGCAGGTAGACCCTGATCGGTTCCGCCTCGGGCAGCAGCGTGCAGGCCGAGAGCGCGCCGAGCAGCGTCGCGAGGGCGAAGGGGCGGATCAGCGCAAGACGGCTCATGGGGTGAACTCCTGGATCTTCTCGCGGCCGAGCAGGAAACCGCTCGGGTTGTCTTCGAGGCGCTGGGTGACCCGGCGCAGCGCGCCGAGCGTGCCGCGCAGTTCGTTGATTGCCGGGCCCAGATCACTGAAGCCCTGCAGGCCGTTGTTCAGCGCGCCCTGGTTGTCGGACAGCAGCGAGTCCATGCGCGACGTGACACGCTCCAGCGCGGCCATCGATTCGCCCGCGCTGCTCAGCAGTTGGCGTCCTTCATTAGCGATCAGGCCATTGGCGTTCTGCGTCAGGCGGGTGATTTCCGCCAGTGCGGTGTTGGTCTGCTGCCCCAGTTGCCCGAGCTGGGTCAGCGCTTCGCTGAGGTCGCCGCGTTGCTCGGCGAGCACGTTGGTCGCCTGTTCCAGGTTGGCCAGGGTGCGGCCGATGCGCTCGGCGTTGTCCTCGGAGAGCATCAGGTTGGCGCTGCGCAGCAGGTTGTTGATGTTGGTCATCAGGTCTTCGCCGTTCTCCAGCAGCGCGCTCAGCGGCGATGGGTCGGCGATGATCAGTGGCGGCTCGCCGCGCTTGCCCTCCAGTGGCGGGCTCTGTGGCGTGCCGCTGTGCAGCTGGATGATCATGCTGCCGGTGATGTTGGCCAGCGCCAGGCGGGCGCGGGTGTCCTGCTTGATTGGGGTGCCGGAATAGATGCGAATGCGTGCACGCACCTTGCGCGGGTCGTCCGGTTCGAGCCATAGCGCCTCGACGTCACCGACCTTGATACCGCTGTACTCCACCGCGCTGCCGTTGGACAGACCGCTGACCGCCCGATTGAAGCTGATTTCGTAATAGTTGTACTCGCGATCCATGCTCGACTTGCCCAGCCAGAGGGCGAACAGCAAGGCGCCACCGACCGCCAGTACGGTGAACAGACCGATCAGCACGTGATGGGCACGGGTTTCCATTTTCAGTTCTCCAGCAAGTCGGCGGCTTGTTGCGCCGCCCGGCCACGTGGGCCGTGGAAGTAGTCGCGGATCCAGGCGTCGTCGGTGGCTTCCACCACCTCCAGGCGATCGGCCACCAACACGCGCTTGCGCGACAGCACGGCGACCCGGTCGCAGATGGTGTAGAGCGTATCCAGATCGTGAGTCACCAGAAATACGCTCAGGCCCAGCGCATCGCGCAGGGTCAGGATCAGCTGGTCGAAGGCCGCCGCGCCGATGGGGTCGAGGCCGGCGGTGGGCTCGTCGAGGAACAGCACTTCCGGGTCGAGCGCCAGCGCGCGGGCTAGTGCGGCACGTTTGACCATGCCGCCGGACAGCTCGTCGGGGTATTTGCAGGCGGCGTCCGCCGGCAGGCCAGCCAGCGCCAGTTTCAAGCGCGCCAGGTGCTCGGCATCCTTGCGCTCGAGGCCGGCGTGCTCGATCAGCGAGAGGGCGACGTTCTCCTGCAGATTCAGCGAGGTGAACAGCGCGCCACGCTGGAACAGCACACCGAAGCGCCGCTCCACCTGGGAACGGCGCTCGGCCGACAGCTCCAGCAAATTCTCGCCGAATACCGTCACACTGCCGGCATTCGGACGGCGCAGGCCGACGATGCTGCGCAGCAGCACTGATTTACCGGTCCCCGAACCGCCGACGACGCCGAGGATCTCGCCGCGACGAATATCCAGGTCGAGGTTCTCGTGCACGGTCTGGCTGCCAAAGCGATTGACCAGTCCGCGTACCTGTATCAGCGCGTCGTTGCTCGTCACCAGCCCATCTCCATGAAGAACAGCGCGGCGATGGCATCCAGCAGGATCACCATGAAGATCGCCTGGACCACGCTTGAAGTGGTGTGCTCGCCAACTGATTGGGCGCTGCCGGTGACCTTGAAGCCTTCCAGGCAACCGATCACCGCGATCACAAAGGCGAACACCGGGGCCTTGCCCAGCCCGACCAGAAAATGGCTGACGGCGATGTCGCGCGCCATGATGTTGAAGAACATCGTTGGCGAGATGTCCAGCGCCAGGACGCACACCACCAGCCCGCCAGCGATGCCGCTGAGCATGCCGACGAAGGTCAGGATCGGCAGCGTGATCAGCATCGCCAGCACTCGCGGCAGCACCAATAGCTCGATGGGGCTCAAACCTAGGGTGCGGATCGCGTCGATCTCCTCGTTCGATTTCATCGAACCGATCTGCGCAGCGAAGGCGCTGGCGCTGCGCCCGGCAAGCAGAATCGCCGCCAGCAGCACACCGAACTCGCGCAGGAAGGAAAAGCCCACCAGGTTGACGGTGTAGATGGTCGCACCGAAATCGGCGAGCACTGTGGCGCCTAGAAACGCCACCACCGCGCCGACCAGAAAGGTCAGTAACGCAACGATTGGCACGGCGTCCAGACCGGTCTGCTCGACATGCACCGCTAGCGACGTCATTCGCCAGCGCCGCGGTCGCGGCAGGGTCACTAGCAGGGTTTGCAGGGTCAGGCCGATAAAGCCCAGCAACATGCGCTGTTGCTTCCACACGGCGGCAACCGTGCCACCGATGTGGGCCAGAATGTCGCCGAATGCGTAGCCGCGCACGGGTTCGGCCGCTTCCGGCTGATCCAGCGCCGCCGCTACGGTGCGCAGCAGCGCCAGGCGCTCGGCTGGCAACTGCGGCGCCCAGGCTTCGATGGCGGCGATGCGCTCTGCGCCCAGCAGCTCCACCAGCAGGCCCGCACCGGCCGTATCGAGCGCGCCTAGCTCACTCAGTTCGACCGGGCTGCGCTCGTCGATCCTCTCCCTTAGTCGTTTAACCTCACGCAGCAACGTCGCGTAATGAGCGAGCGTCCAGTCACCAGCGATGCGCGCGCGCAACGGCGACGTGCCCTGTTCGATGGTCACTGAACCGGGAGACGAGGACGTGGTGGCGCTCATCTTCTGCAAACGGGTGCCTATTTAGGGGGATGGAGTCCAGATTGATGCTAGCAGGGCTCCGCCTGGCAAGACAGGGGAAGGTCGTGTGCGTGGGCGCCGGTGACATGCGACAGTGCCCAGATCCGATCCATGGCCCCATGGATAAAAGGCTGTCTGGTCAAAGCGCGCCGTTACGCTCGAGCCGATAGCTGCTGATCGCCTCGTACACCGCCTTGCGCAGCCGATTGATGCCGCCGATGGGGCGATGCTCCGGCAGTGCGTGCCAGGGGTTGAAGCTGAGGTTGTCGCAGGCGAGATTCTGCTCGGGGCTGTCGAAGTCCTGCAGCGGCAGGCGGATGTCGGCGACCGTCTCGAATGGCGCGATGACTTCGTCCCACTCGATGCTGGTGTCCTCAATGGGCATGTAGTGCTCGGCGTTCTGCCGCTGCACCTGCAGGGCGAAGCAGGCGGGCGCGCGGTCGAGGGACAGCTGCTGGTAGAGCGCACTGCGCAGGAAGTTCGGCAGGTCGCGGTTCTGCTCGGGCAGCTGGTAGGTTGGGCAGTTCTCCGGCGTCGGGATGACCCGGTACTTGATGTTATGCGGGCCGAACTTGTAGGGCGCCACCGAGCTGTAGGTGGTGGCAACCGGACTTTGCGACGCAGGCGCCAGGGTCTGCAACGCGATAAACAGATGGCGCAGCTCCCAGCTGCGCGGATCAACGCTCGGGAAGAACGCCAGCGCCTTCTTGCCCTGCGCCTGGGCGGCGAAGTTGCTGCGGTATTCGGCAACGTCGCGGACGAAGAACACCGGGTGGTTGAACATCACGAAGTCCTGCTCACTGGCGTGGCGCGGGTCGCGGCTGAGCTTTTCCCCCGGCACGTCGAGCAGCTTGATCGCCATACCGCGGGCGTCCCGGATGCGGTCGAACTGCGGATAGGCGTTGCCGTTGGACAGTCGCACCCAGGCCTGCCAGGTCTTGCCCGGTTCGCTGAAAACGCCCTGGCGCAGTACGGGCTGCAGGTCGGCGCGCACGCTGACCTCGGCGCGCACGCAGCCGTGGGCCTTGGCATGGGCGTCGCGCAGCACGCGGGTGTTCTCGCTGTGCTGCTCCACCACGGCAATGGCGTCGGCGATGATCGCCTGGATGTCGGCCGCTTCGCTCGGCGCGATGACTTCTTCGCTGGAGACGGGGCCACGATGGGTGAGGTGAAAGTGGACGGCGGCAATCGCCCAGCCTGCCAGGCCCACGGCGGTGACGGCGAGCAGCAGCCGGCCCAGCAGGCGACCGATCCAGAGCCAGAGTCTTGTCAGCATGAAACAGATCCTTGTGCGGGGGCAGGTCAGGGGCAGCTTGGGCCGGGGTTGTGGGGGCGCGCCGGCAATTCCTCGAGGCGCGGTTCGACGCGGGGGTCGCCGAGCACCTTGAGGTACTCGACCAGCGCCCAGCGCTCGTGCGGTGCCAGTGCCCGCCCGATCACGCCGTTGCCACGGCAGCCGGCGCGGAATTCATGGCCGCGGTTGCTGTTGCCGGTGATCGCGGTATCCAGCAGAAAGCCACCGTCGAAGCGCTCGGTGCGAATACCTACGTGCTGCGGATCGTATTCGCGACTACCCACCCAGAACTGCTTCTGCCGTTCGGCGACCGGCGACAGCAGCTGGAACAGGGTGGGGACCGAGCCGTTGTGCAGGAACGGCGGCGTCGCCCAGATGCCGTCCAGCGGACGTGCCTTGTAGCCGCGCAGTTCCTGCACGCCAATCGGCAGGCCGAAGCCGTCGAATTCCGCGCGCTCGACCTCGTCGATGCCGGCGTCACGGTAGGCGCGCTCTTCGACATAGGCCGTGATATAGGCCAGCCCCTTGGCGCTGGACAGGCTGGCGAGATCGAGCGGGCCGGCTGGCGCGCCATACAGCTGCACATCCAGACGATCCAGCTCGTCCTGAGTCCATCCCAGACGTGTCAGGTCGAAGCGGTGGTCGGCGATATTGTCGGCCGTGGTCGGATCGGTACCGACGAAGGAGGTGGGGACCACCTTCATTCGCCATTCGGGGTCGCGCTCGGCGGCGAAGCGCTTATCGATCGGCTTGGGCCTGGCGTCGTGGCAATGCGCGCAGTTTTCCTTGTACAGCGCGCGGCCGAGGCTGGCCTGCTTGAGATCGACCTCGCCCAGAACCTCTTCTGGCCAGCGGGGCGGCGCGAGGTGCATGAGGGTAGTTTCCAGCTTATGCAGGTCGCGTACACGAACGCCCGATGCGTAGCGCTCGGCCTTGGCGACGGGCTGGCCGTTCTCGTGCAGCAGCCGCAGCGTGGCGCCAACACCCAGCGCCTCGCCGATATTGCGTGCCATCGGCTGCATGGCCGAGCCGTTCCACTGCACCCAGTCGAACTTCCAGATGTCCCACAGGTGCGGGTAGCTCACCGGCGCGTTGGCCACGCGGTAGTTGGCCGGATCGATGGCGTCGCCGAATACGCTGTTGGCGATGCGGCCGAACGCATCGGTACGGCCGAAGCCTTCTTCGGTGGGGTAGAGACCGCGGTGCCAGTCGTTGTAAGCGGTGCCGAGCAGGCGGTCGAGCACCTGCTTGAAGTCGTGCCGCAGCTGCGCGTGGTCCTGCTCGTAGCGTTCGCCCAGCACTTGCTTGGCGAAGCGACGGAACTTGAGCGGGTTGTAATAGGTGAAGGCCATGCTCATGCCGAGGGCCTGGCCAAAGGCGCCACCGCGCAGGGTCGGCACGGTGGAGGCCAGCGAATGCATCGCCGCGCCGCCATCGATACGGATGGCCTGGCCCTGATAGCGCAGCTCGCCGGTGTGGCAGGCCGCGCAGGTCACATCCAGGTAGGCGCGACCGCTCTCGTCATCCTCGTGGCGGGCAAAGCCCACCGGCAGGTTGCCGGGGTTCAGCGCGGTGGCCTGCTGTGCGGGGTCGACCAGAAATCCGAAGCGGGCGAGGTAGTCGGGCGTGGCGAACCTGTCCCGGCTGAAGGGCCGCTCCAGCGCACGGAACCAGTCGTACTCCAGTCCCTTAACCTGGGTGCCTTGCGGCGTGTAGTAATAGGTCTGCCGCTGCGTGGCGCCCCACTGCTCCAGATAATGCAGCGCCTCGGGCGCTTCGTACTCGGGCAGGTTCGGGTAGGCCACAAAATACAGCCCGACCCCCGCGGCCAGCACGGCCAACAACAAGACAGCCCCCAGGGCTCGGCGCAGCAATCGCATCGGTACATCCTTGTAGCGTCATGGCGAGTGCGCGTTTATCGCAGGGTTGTGGGGTGATGGCAATACGGTGTCATTCTTTATGTGTGACAGATATTAGCGTGGGTGTGGTCCACCCCATATTTATCTCGAACGACGCTTACACCGGTTGTTCCAGTGTCCTCATATGTCAAGGGCAATGCGATTCAGATAGTCCGCCCTGTCATCACTCATCCTTGAGATACAATTATCAATCGTTACTTGGTAAGCCTCTGCGGTCTCCTCTATTTCAAAGGCTTCAAGCTTGCAATCTGCGTCTCGCAGATCGATCCACTCTCGCTGCGCCGTCTTTAATAGAGAAACGTATTGGTCTGCTAGCAAAGGTGAGGTTTTATACTGAAGTCTGATTCGATTCAGGGTGGCCTTGTACGATGAATTAAGAAGATTGTCTGATTGCTCTTTATTGTACTGCGCGCACAGAGCTATTTGAGAAGAAGCTTCAATTTCTTCGCACGGATTATTAACATCATTGCTTAATGCTGTACGTGTAAACAGAAGCAAAAAAATTAGAGTTATTTTTCGGATATTGAACATTAGTTATTCCTAAGGTAACGAGCTCTGTTTCGCCCCGGCTCATACTGCCTGATGGCAGGCGTATTTTCTATGTAGCGTATCAGCTCGGCTTTATCATTCCTCATTCCAGCCTTCATCGGGTTGGGCCCCTTTGTAAAACCCTGATAGACGAAATCTACCAGCACATCCCTGATGACCTGATCTAGGGCGTTCCAATCGGTCCTATCAGGCTCGCTCGCAGTCCAGTGGTCATAGTTTCTGATAGCGCGATCTACGTAGTTTGGGTAGATAATGTTGAAAAGAAGTATTTCCTGCTCGGGAGTTATTTGCCCAATAGATGATTTGTTCTCTCTAACAAATTGCTGGGCGATTAGGCCTTTCTTTCCGTGCGCCTGGGCAATCTTAGTTGCCTGATCATGCGCAATGTCGGCACTTGTCATATGAGCGTAGATTTCTATTTCGGTCCGTGAACCCATGTCATAACCGCGACCGAGAGTGACGCCCGATAGATCGTTTCCAGGCCAGTGAACGACCCGGCTGAAGAACGGAGAGGTTGGAATATTATTCCCTTCGGCATCAAACGTTATTCTCCCTTCGCTAATCGTGTGGTTGGCACGCGCTACAGTGCTGAATATGCCGATCAGGGCAAGTGGTTGAAAGTGCCAAGCTTTCCCATCTGCGCTGATAGAGTAGCGCCCGGCTATATCGCCCCACCAGCTTAGAGTTTTGATGCGGTTCTTCTCTTCCGCCCAATCCTGATTGGGGTCATCGGAGCGGTGGCCCATCAGCTCATCGAGTTCGTCCCAACGCGCTGCATTCCAAAACCACTCGCTTTCATGCCGCGTGACGAGCTGCGAGATGGATTGGGCGTGGCAAGGCTTTTCCAGTGCCTCCTGGATTTCTTGGGAGGTCATCTTGCCGTCGCGGTTGGTGTCGATGATGTCGTAGAGGCGGCTGCGCACCGGACCTTTGTCGGCCTGGTCGATGGCGCCCTGGTAGCTGGCTTTTTCGTCGTCGGACAGGCGAAGCGCCGCGTTGAGGTAATAGACGAATCCCGACATAGGAGGATCGGCATCCTCAAGGCATTCAAAACCCTCCCACTCCCACGGACTGTGACGAGTAGTGATCAGCTCCTGCTCGGCGAGCCAGCCGTCGATGGGGTTTCCGTTAGCGTCGGCGAACAGGCCGTCCAGTCGCCACCAGTACATAGTGTTGTCAGCGCCATCCTTCACCTGGATTTTTCTCGAAGCGGGGAGCCCATCCAGCAAGGACTGCGGAATGATCAGGTCGACGCCGATCTCCGTGCCATCGTCATCCAATTTGGGCGGGTTTTCGGCATTGATATCGTCCCTGTGCGTGATCAATTTGCTCGCACCTTTATAGACCTTGAGCAGGGTTTTCTGGTCGTCCGGCAAGCGACTGGCCCAGGCACGGCTCCGGGCGATGAACGCGGGCACATCGTCGCAGCTGAACAGTTCGACATGGACCATGTGCTGAGCGGCGTTGTCGTGGTTCTGGTACAGACCGGGATGGCCAATAAGTTCACCCGCCTTGATCGGCAACCCGCTGTCGAGAACGACGACCTTGCCGTATTCCGCTGGCTCGCTGTGCGGTTTGAGCAAGCCGGTGGATACATAGCCGGGCAGTTGCCCCTCGTCGTCAGCTGATAGGACGGGTTGTGCCGTCCCGCTGATCAGGCTGACCAGCTTGCTGAACTTGCCTTCCGTCTCGCCGATGGTGATCTGGGCACCCTTGGACAGCTCAGACAGCTTGGTGGTGTGCTTGCTCGGACCTGCGCGAACGCTCAGGCCATCGTGCTGCGTATTCACGGTATAGCGTTTGGTTTCCCAGAAGGCGGGGCGCGGAAGGTCCGCTTGCGCCTGGTAGCCGGCCCAATCCAGCAGGTGCATGTACAGGCTGTAGAGAGTGAGGCTTGGAGGGGTTTGCCCTTCGACGATGCTGCCGTCAGCGTTCTTCAGTGGCGGCGGCTGCAGGCTGTGCTTGACCAGAACGAACCCCGTGGAAAAGGGCGCTCGTTTGACCATGGGAATGTCGTCGGTGAATTCGCTGACCGGGTAGTGCTCGTCGATGCGGTAGGCAATTACTTCTCCGTCGGCGATACAGCGCACGCTCGACTGATCGAATGCAGCGGCCGTGCCTTCGTCGAAGTGCACGCCGCCATGCCATAAGCCGTTTTCGCCGGTGGGGTAGAACCCGCCCCTGGCCTGGGCCATATGCGTAAGCAGCTGCAGCGTATTGTTGCTGGTGTCCTTGCTGGGAAACGGATAAGCCCAGTTGATCGGCTTGTGTTCGGCCATTTTCGATGCTTCCTTGCTTTCGAGCCGGCGGGGCAGCTGGCTCTGTCCTTTTCTTAGCCTGAAAAATTGAGCGAGCGCTTGCGTTTGCTGAGCAGGCTGTCCGCCTCACCTGGCACTGCCTGCTCCAGTAGGCTCCCGGCCTTATCGCTATCAGCCATTCCCGGCAGCACCGGCGGCTTGATCTTGATTCCCGAGCCCTTGCCTGGTGCGCCGCCGGCGTTGATTCGCGCTAGCGGGCCAGAGACGGTGATGCCGCCTGGGTCGAGCTTAATGAAGCTGCCGCCGGCTTTAAGCGTGAGTTCGATGCCGGCTTCGATGACCATTTTCTGCCCGGCCTTGAGGTGGATCTCGCGGCCAGCCTTGGTCAGCTGGGCGGTGCCGAGCTTGATGTGTTGGGTCTGGCCGATGGTGAGGTGGTCGTCGGGTTTGACTTCCACTTTGCGGTCGCCGGCAACGGTCAGGTGTTCCTCGGCGCGGAATTCGCTGTAGCTGTTGGCCTCGACGGTGTCGTGGCGTTCATTACCGACGCGGATCTTCTGGTCGTGCTCGATGTTTTCGTCCCAGTCGCGCTGGGCGTGAATGTAGATCTGCTCGGCGCCCTTGCGGTCTTCGATGCGCAGTTCGTTATAGCCGCCACCACCCGGTGAGCTGAGCGTTTTGAACACCGTGCGGGTCTTGTTCGCCGGCAGGTCGTAGGGGACCTGGTGTTCCTTGTGGTACAGGCAGCCGGTCACCAGCGGTTGATCGGGATCGCCTTCGAGAAAGGTCACCAGTACCTCCATGCCGACCCGTGGGATGGCGATGCCGCCGTAGCGGTCACCGGCCCAGCTGGAGGAGACGCGCAGCCAGCAGCTGGTCTTGTCGTCGGCCTGGCCGTGGCGATCCCAGTGGAGCTGGACCTTCACCCGTCCGTATTCGTCGCAGTGGATTTCTTCGCCCGCGGGGCCGGTGACCACGGCGGTTTGGCTGCCAAGCACCTTCGGCTTCGGATGGCTTAGCGGCGGGCGGAAAGGGATATCCCAGGGCGTGGCGCTGAAATGGTTGCGGTAGCCCTGGACGAAGCCCTCACCGCTATCGACATGGCTGGTGACCGACTCCTCCAGCACCTGCGGCTGCTTGCCTTCATGCAGCACTTCGGTGAGCAGCCAAAGGTCGTTCCATTCGCGGCGCGGGTGGTCGGAGATTTCCAGCAGATGGCCGCTGACCAGCCGCGGCTGGTCACTGTTGCCCTCGGCCAGGCGGTAGTCGTGGCGGTGGCGCTCCAGGGTGCGTTGCGAGAGGTGTTTGCCGCGGGCGCGCTCGGTAAAGCGGCCGGGGTAGTCGTAGTCCTCCAGATCGGGTTGCGGCATGGTGTTCGCCGCCGGCTCACCGCGGTGGGCTGCCTCCATCAGCAGCCTGGGTTGTTCGAAGTCGTAATCACGGCGGCTGACCCGACTGGTGCGAGTCGCGACGCGCACGGCGAAGCGCTTGATCACCGGCTCGTCAGCCGTCATGCCGTTGTCCTGCAGATAGGCGGTCGGCTGGCCGAGTCGGGCGAAGCTGGTCTGGTCGTCGCCGAAGACCAGCACATGGCCGGCCGTGCTGTGCTCGAAGTGGTAATGAATGCCTTCTTCCTCGCACAGGAGCTGGATGAAGTGCAGGTCCGATTCGTCGTACTGCACGCAGTACTCGCGCGGCGGGTAGATCACCGGGCCGAGCTGGAAGCGGTAGGCATCGGCCTGGATGCCGTGTTCCTCGAGTACCTGGGCGATGATCTGCGGCACGCTGAGGTGCTGGAAGATGCGCTGGTTGGTGCGATGGGCGAGGTAGGCCAGCTGCGGCACCAGCGTGAGCCGATAGCGGGTCAGGCGCTTGCCCGATTCACCCTGGGCGATGCGGTGGACCAGGCCGTGGATGCCCATGCCGGCGGGGTCGAAGGCAAGAAAGGCGGGTTTATGCAGCAGTGCCTGCAGGTCGAGGTCGGGGCGCTCGCTGACCAGTTCCAGGTCGAAACGATAGGGCTGGCTGATGGCCTCGCGGCCCCGGAATTCGAGCACCTTAAAGTCGTGATCGACGCCTTCCAGGGTCAGGCTGAAGTGGGTTTCATTGGCCGCGTTGAACATTGGGCTGTCCTTGTCCTGATGTCATCCGTGGGAGTGGCCGAACCAGCGCTGCCAACGGCTCGGTGCGGGGCGGCTGAAGGCGTGCAACAGGCCCGCCGCATCGATGCTGCGCTGCGCTTCGTCGAATGCCAGCGCCAGACGCAGCGCCGGCCAGCAATGTGCCGGTAGCTGAGGCGGCCGTTGCAGGGCGCGATCCAGCTCCATGGCCTTGGCCTGACGGGCGCTGAGCCGGCGATAAGGGTGGCTGCCGCTGGCCAGTTCATAGAGCACGCAGGCCAGGGCGTACACATCCG
Organism: Stutzerimonas kunmingensis; assembly: GCF_002929225.1. GTDB lineage: Bacteria > Pseudomonadota > Gammaproteobacteria > Pseudomonadales > Pseudomonadaceae > Stutzerimonas. The sequence goes on from NZ_PISM01000020.1 coordinate 179,243, forward strand.
CCGCCGCGGTCAGCTCGCCGCCGTCGAGCAGTTCCAGGGCTGCATAACGCGGCGTCCAGGCGGCGAAGCGCGTGCGGCACAGGCGCGGTAAACCGGGCAGCAGGCCTTCCAGCGGTTGGCCGAGGCCATAGTCGAACAGGCGCAGGCCGTCATCGGCGAGCATCACGTTGCTCGGTTTCAGGTCGCCATGCAGCACGCCCAGACTGTGGGAGTAGGTCAGCGCTTCCAGCAGCGGCAACGCGATACCCTGCAGTTCGCTCCAGGCCATGCCCTGCGGGCGCTCGCACAGCAGCTGGTCGAGGGTCGGCCCCTTGAGCAGCTCCAGGGTGATGAAGGCGCGCTGGCTGGCCGGGTCGATATCGAAGTTGTACAGGCGCACCACATGCCGATGGCTTAGGCGTGTCGTCAGTGCGTACTCGCTGTAGAGCAGCGCGCTGGCGTCGGGGTATTCGGCGAAATCCTCGCTGAGCGTCTTCAGCGCCACGTAAGGTTCCGGATCACCAAACTGTTCGCGCAGCAGATCGCGCGCGCGATAGACCGCACCCATGCCGCCGACGCCGAGTAGGCGCTCGATCCGGTAGCGGCCACCGAGCACGTCCGGCAGCTCGCCAGGGGCTGTCTTCGGTTTGACCGCTGCTGGCGTGGCCGCGGTGGACGCCAGGGCAAAGTAGGTGAGGTCGCTGGCCTGCAATTGCGGTGCGTTCATCGGCGGATCACCACGGCGCTGAGGTTGTCCCGTGCCGGCCCCTTCAATGCCTGGCGAAACAGTCGCTCCAGTGCCAGGTGTGTGGATGGCAGGCTAAGTGCTGCACCGAGGGCATCGGCGGACATGCTTTGATGAAGCCCATCGCTGCACAGCAGCAGCGTGTCACCGGGAAACACGTCGAACTCGAGGATATCCAGCTCCAGCTCTTCACTGGCCCCGATGGCGCGGGTCAGCGCATGGGCCGCAGGATGCCTGGCTGCTTGTTCGGGGGTCAGTTGTTGCTCGTCGAGCAGCTGCTGCAACAGCGAGTGATCCCGCGATAGCTGATAGAGCCGCCCGCTGCGCCACAGATAACAGCGGCTGTCGCCCGCCCAGATGCATGCCGCCCGGTCATCCTCCACGAGCAGGGCGACCACGGTGCTGCCGATCACCGGATCCGGGCGTTCGGCGGTGACCGTCAGTTCCTGGCTTAGCCGGCGATTCAGCTCGTGCAGGCAGCGCCGCAGCGCCAGCACCCGCTCCGGCAGGTCGCCCGTAGTGGATAGATCGGCCAGCTGCTCGACGATCAAGCGACTGGCCAGCGCGCCGTTCTGGTGTCCGCCCATGCCGTCGGCCACGGCCCACAATCCGGCCTGCGGCAGATCGAGGAAGGCATCCTCATTGCGCGCCCGCACCTTGCCGGTGTCGGTGCGCGCCGCGCTGCGCCAGCTGCACGCCGTTTCGCTCATCACAGCGTCGCCGGCAGCTTGAAGCCGCGCAGCAGCGCGAGGTCGAACGGATTCGGCGAGCGCTGCGCATGCAGCAGGTAGTTGGCGCTCAGGCCGCCAAGATCGGCCTTGAGCATCAGCACGTCGCGGCCGCTGTGGTAATCCACCTGCATCAGGTCGATCAGGCGGAACAGCGACCAGGGCCCGGTGTTCTTCTCGATGCCGACGCGACGGCCGCCCAATTCTTCCACCACCAGGCTGGTGCGCCCGTCGTCGGCTTCGGCTGGCCAGCGGAACGCGGTCTGCACGATTGGCCCGTGGCGGTACTCCATCTGCTGGTTGCCGAAGCGGAAGTCGGCCCGGCCGAGGCTCGAATCCAGCGAATAGGGCTCCAGTTTGAACAGGATCAGCGGCTCGTTGGGGTTCTCGGCAAAGAAGCTGCGGCGAATGGTCTGCGCCCGGCTCATCTGCGCGAGGAACTGCTCGGACAGTGGCATGCCGCGACCGTCGACCCGGCGTAACCGGTACTGACCGGCGCTGCCGCTGACGAAGGGCTTGAGGTAGCGCTCGAAGAAGCTGTCTGCCAGACCCTGGGCCTTGAAGAACTCGCGGAAGTCGGCGAGGGCGACGTCGCTGGCGCTGTGGGCACTGAACGGATAACGCTCGCGCAGGGCGCCGCGGTAGCTGGCATAGAGCTCGTTGCGATAGCGCTGGTTGAGATAGTGATAGGCATCGCTGAGCACCAGCGACCAGCTGTCCTCGGCCAGCAGGCCAAGCCACTGGCCGACTGGTTGCGGCAGCCGTGAAGCACTGCTGCGCAGCTGGTTGATGGCGTCGCGCTGACCGCCCATGCGTGCCTTGGCCATCTCGAAGGCGGCCTGTTCCGGTGCGCTGGCGTGAGCCAGCGAGGCCAGCTGCAATTGCAGGGCGTCGAGTGCCTGCAGGCTTGCCGTCAGCTCCGGGCCAGCCGCGCCGTTCTCGTCGAGCAGCTGGTGCAGCGGCGCGAAGCGGCGTTCGAGGGTCTTGCGTGCGGTGTCCGGTACGTTTTTCAGCAGCGCGGCCTGGGCCTGCTCCGCTGCGGCGGTGGCCAGCTTGGCTGCCTTGCCAAGCTTGCCGCCGTCGCTCTGGGCGGCATCGGCCAGGTCGCCGGCCTCCTCAGTCGCGTCGGCGAGGCCGGCGAAGCGGGTGTTTTCGCGCACCGCCAGCAGCAGTTGCAGCAGCGGTGAGTTGGCAGCGGTGAGCCCGGCGAGCTGCGTGGCACCCTGCGCCGCACTCCCCGCCGGAAGGACGTTCAGCTGGGTGATTGCCTCGCTCCAGTGTGTGGCGTAGTCACGGAAGTAAAGCTGTTCCATTTCCGCCAGCAGGCGGCCGAGGTCCTTGGCGCTGAGACTGTCACCTTCACCCAGCACCCAGTTGTCGCGCAGGATTTCGCTGACCAGCTCGGCGCCCTGGGCGACGAACAGCTTCTGATAGCCGCGCTGGGTGTAGAAGCCGGGAATCGCATAGTCGCCGCCGACGAACAGGGACGCCTGCGGGCCGAGCTGCGTGTTCAGTCGATAGTCGGGAAGGTTACGCGCCTGATCGCGCAGCATGCGGTACACCACTGCCGCCAGCGATTCGCTGCGCAACTGGGCACGGGCCTTGGCCACCAGATTGTCGTTCAGCTGATAGGGCGCGAAGGACTCCTCCAGCAGGCGGGCAAAATGGGTGTTCAGGCCTTGCTGGGCAACCGCGTTGCCGCTATGACGCAGCGACCAGTCGGCGGCCAGCCAGTCCTTGAGGAAGGCCGCATCTCGGCGTTCGGCAAGGTTCAGCATGAGGTACGCGCGCAGGCTACCGAGCAGCTGTTCGCGATCATTCAGGTTGGCGCGGATCTGCGCTTCCAGCTGCCGACCGACCCGTGGCAGCAGCAGCTTTTCCAGATTGCGGCGGTAGGCGTCGTGCAATGTCGGGTCGACCGCTTCGCCCTGGTACAGCCCTCCCCGGCGCAGCCAGGACACCTCGTCCCGCGGTGGGAAAACCTGGGTCGCCGCGTAGCTCGCGTCCAGCGCCTTGAGGGTGCGCAGTGCCTCGTCTTCCGCTTCGATGGTCTTGCGTTCGCCACCCAGCGTCTGGGCGATGCCGCGCAGCTGTTCGAGGCGCTCGTGGTTGCTGGAGAAGTTCAGTGCCCAGGCGCCGCCGAACAGCACCAGGCAACCGAAGGCGCCTGCATAAAGCGCGCGCTGGCCCCAGTCGATGCGGCGAACCTCGCGCTGATCGAGGCCCGCCAGTTCGGCTTCGGGAAAGATCACCCGGCTGAGCAGTTGATTGATGAAGCGTGCACGGCCGCTGCGGAAGGTCGGCAGTGCGCTGCTGGCCAGGCCGAGCTGGCGGCCGATGCCGGCAGTGAGCGGGTCGAGACCTTCGCGTAGCTGCGGCGCGCTGGTCAGGTAGAAGCCACGTAGCTGGCTGGCACGCTGATAGCGGTTGCCGGCAAACGCGAGTTCGATGAACAGGCTCAGGCGCTCGCCGATCTGCCCCAGCTGATGCGGAAAGTCGAGGATGCGTCCGCGGCGCTGGGTGTCACGTTCCTGGTGCATGCGCATGATTACCTGGCTGTTCAGCCGGCGCAGCAGTTCCTCGAACTCCTCGCGTACCACCTGCGCATCGCTGCCGTTCTGCTCCTTACGGAAGCTGGCGCCGAGCACCTGATCGCTTTCCTCGCGGGACAGCTGATCGAAGAACTCGTCGAAACCGAGAATCCGATCGGCCTTGCTCAGCACCAGATAGACGGGGACATCGACGCCCAGGCGCTGGTGGATCTCATGCAGGCGCTGGCGAGCCTGACGGGCAAGGTTCTCCAGCTCCAGTTCATTGCCGCCTAGCAGCTGATCCACCGGCAGGTTGACCAGTACGCCGTTGAGCGGTCGGGCACGGCGCTTGCGCAGCAGGCCGAGCAGAGTGTCCCAGGCGCTACCGTCGACGGCGGCGTCGGGCTGGGTCAGATAGCGGCCGGCGGTATCGATCAGCACGGCATGATCGGCGAAGTACCAGTCGGCGTAGCGAGTGCCGGAGACGTCCTTGGTCAGGCGCTGCTGCTCGCTGCGATTGAGCGGGAAATCCAGCCCGGAGAAATCCAGCAGGCTGGTCTTGCCGCTGCCCTGCGAGCCGATCAGCAAGTACCAGGGCAGCTCGCTGCGCCATTTCTCGCTGCGCCCGCGGTAGAGGCTGGAGGTTTTCAGGGTGCGCAGCGCCTGTTTGAAGCGATGGCGCAGTTCCTGTTGCTCCTCGCCGATCAGACCGTCGCGGCGCAGCTGCTCCTGAATGTCCTGGTCCTCGGCATCGCGCTTCTTGCGCGCGCTGGCGCGCCAGCTGGCGAAGACCATGGCCAGGCCCCAGCCGAGGAACAGGACGCTGATGCTCAGCAGTCGGCTGCTGGATGACTCCCAGAAGCGGTGGTCATTCACCGCCAGCAGCGGCCCGACGAACCACACCAGAACCGCCAGCAGCAGGACCAGCAGCAGGCTCCAGACCCAGGTTCGGCGCAGCACGGCGCCGACTTTGCCGAAGAACGTCTTCATCTCATTTCATCCCTGAAAAGGTGGAATCGCCGGCATCCATGTCCAGCGCTCGATAGGGCTGCAGCACGCTCTCGCGTTGTTCGCCGAGCACCCAGGCGAAACCGCCGTAGATCACCCCGAGGCACATCAGGGTGAACAGCGCGACCATCCACCAGGGCACGATGCGCACTAGGCGCCGGCGGGTGTCCTTGAGGCCTTCCCAGTGCGGCGACAGCTCGCGCGGGATGTCGCCGCGCATCTGGCGGATCTGTCGGTAGAGGCTGTCGCGCACAGCTTCCAGTTCGAGCATGCCACGCGGCAGAACGCGGTACTTGCCCTCGAAACCGAGGGACAGGCACAGGTACATCAGTTCGAGCATCGGCAAGTGCTTGACGGGATTGCGCGACAGGCGCTCGAGCAGCTGGAAGAATTTCTCGCCGCCGAAGGTCTCGTTGTGGAAGGAGGACAGCAGGCTCATCTGCGACCACTCGCTTTCGTTGCCCCATGGAGTGGTCACTACGGCCTCATCGAGAGTGGTGCAGAGCACGTAGCGCGCTGCCATCACCTGGCTGCTCTCGGCACCATCGTGCAGGGCTCGGTGCTCGAACAGCTTGATCGCACTGCTCAATTGCCGGTGCAGTGCCTGCAGGTCTTCGCTTTCCAGGCTGTGCTTGAGCCGTACCACTTCCGAGAGCAGCGGCGAGGCGGCAGCCACCAGCGGATTGAGGCTGATGTTGAACGTCTCCGCCGGGCGCAGGCGGGCGGCGTAGATCATCCGCTCCTCCAGCTGCTCGAAGCGCGGCGGGGTGTCGAAGTCGGTCAGCGGGCTCTGTGCCGGCGCATCTCCTGCTCGATTAACGATGACCGTGTGGTCGTTCTGTCCGTAATCCATTTCCTTGATCATGTCGCTCAGTCCCTGACCGCCCAGAATTTCAGTTCGAGCCCGGCGAAGTCACCGGACACATGGAAGGCAAAGCCGCCGGAGCGCTCCAGCTGCGCCTGGTCTTCGGCGCTGAGTTCCAGCGCGAAATAGGTCTTGCCGGCATGGAAGGGGATCTGCCGCGGCGCCACCGGCAGCGGCTTGATGCGGATGCCCGGCAGATGCAGGTTGACCAGCTGGCGGATGCGCTCCACCGGGCCGATCTTCAGGTGCGCCGGCAGGCGGGTGCGCAGGGTTTCCGAATCGCACTGGGCGCTCGCGGCGAGCACGAAGGAGGCCGTACCCAGCAGCTTGTGGTCATGCAGCGGCGATACCTGAATACCGTACTGACGCTGCTGCAGTAGCAGCTCGATGGCGTGTTGCTCAAGCACCATCGACAGCACCTGGCGGATCGCGTCCATCAGCTTGCGGAAGCTCGCGCCCTGGTCGCTGTGCTGGTAACGACCGTCCAGGCGCGGGCGCTTGCTCTCGCTGGAAAAGGTCGCCAGCTCGCCGAGCAGGCCAAGCAGGTCGCGGTAGATCTGCTCCGGGTGCACCTGCTCCACACCGAGGTAGTGGCGCAGCACCGGTTCGTGACGGTTGATCAGCTGCAGCATCATGAAGTCGCCGACCTCGGCGCCACCGACCTTGCCGGTGGCGCTGATGCGCTCGGCGAGGGTATCGCCGCGGTGAGCGAGCATGCTGATCACTTCCTTCAGGCAGGACAGCAGATAGCCTGAGGCCTGGAAGTTGACGTAGGTCGGAATGAACTCGGGGTCGAGGCTGATGACCCCGTCCGGCGTGGTGTCCAGCACCTCGCACAGCTGCAGTTTCACGTAGGCCTGGTCACTCTGCTGCTCGCCCAGCAGCAGGCGGAAATCCGGCAGCCCGGTGCTGACCTGGCTGGTGCTGCTGTCGCCGGCATTGGAGTCGGCGACATCCAGCTCATGGGCGGTGTAGCGCGCCAGCACGTCCTTCTGTTCGGGACGACGCGTTTCGATGTGGTTGCCGGTAACCAGTGGCAGCGCGAGGTATACCGGTGTACTGCCGGTGTTCGGCGGAATGTCCAGCGCCAGTGGCTCGCGCTCGCTGCCCAGCTCGAACAGCGTACCGTCCGGCAGGATGCCGCTGGCCTGGCTGAGCACCAGCTTGCCCATGTTGAGGAACTGGCGGTCGATCTCCAAATTGAAGAAACCCCAGGCATAGCTGCCCAGCTTCTGGGTGCGCGCCTTGAGTTGGTGATCGTAGTAGCGATCGTTCTGCTGGAAGTGTTGCGGACGCAGCAGCATGCCTTCCTGCCAGACAACTTTGTGCAGGCTCATGCTTATTTTCCTTCTTCGGCGAGCGGGTCGAACAGCGCGATGCCGCGCTCGTCCAGGTTCAGGGCGACGCGGGTGCGCTCTTGCGGCGGCACGGCGATGACGTAGCGCCAGCTGGCTTCCGGCAGGTCGCGGTAGGCGGCCAGCACGCCGACGTAGCGGCTGCCGTCCTGCACCGAGAGCTTCAGCTCGCGGCTTTCGCCGGGACGCAGTTCCAGTTCCTCGGAGGTCACCAGGTCCGGCGCCAAGGCTTCCTTGGGCCGCTGGTAGAGGGCGAAGAAGTCGCCGTTTTCGAACGCCACCGGATGCTTGAGCTCCAGCAGGCGCAGCACGATCGGCGACGGCCGGCCGTTGAGATCGGGGTTGAGGCGGTCGCTGCCGTGCAGTTCGAGGTCGAGCTTGGTCAGCTTGGAGTACGGCGACAGTGCCGAGCAGCCGCCCAGTACGAGCAGCGAGGCCAGCATGGCCAGGGTGATGCGACGAGGCATGGGATCATCCTTGATGGGTTGAATCGAGCGTGGCGATCAGGCGCACCTGCTCCTCATAGGTCTTGGCGAAGTCGCGGGCGAACAGTCGCTCGCTCCAGTCGGCATCCTGGCCGAGGCTGTGATGCAGCCGCCGATAGGCGCGCCAGCGGCTGCCGGCAGTAGCGATCAGCGGTTTGCGGCCTTCGCGTTCGAAACGCAGCGCCAGCTGCTCTGGTGCCAGCTGCTCGAACATCGCCTGCACCGCCGCGCGACTGGCCGCCAGCAGTGCCACCTGATGCGCCTGCAGGTCGCGGAAGGCGCGACCGATGGCCTGTTCGGCCGAGAGTTGGCCTGGCTTGCCACCGAGCAGCAGGGCGCTCAGGGCCTCACCCGTATCAGCGCTATGCTTGAGCGGGTTGTTGCCGGCGCTCTGCACGGTGGTCAGCGCCAGGCGCAGCTCGTTCTTCAGCTCGCTGCGGGTGCGCAGGCTCTGCTGTAGGCCGCCGACGCTCTGCTTGAGCAGACGGGCGGCATTCAGCGCCAAGGCCTGGCGCTGGTCCTCGTCGAGATCGTCGAGATCGATGCCCAGCGCCTCGCCGAAACGCGCCCAGAATCCCTGCGGCAGTCGTTCGGGCTCGGCTTCGCGCTTGGCTTGCGGTGCTGCCTGCGGCATGACCAGCTCCGGCAACGGCAGGCTTTCCATGTCGATGCGCGCGTAGTCGCGCTGCTGCTGCGCCTGGCGCTGTGGCGCTACCAGAGCGATGTCGAGGTCGTCGACCTCGGCATAGACGCGCTCTTGCTGTTCCATTGCGACCAGCGGATCGAGGTCGAGGAAGGCATCGTCGGGGATGATGCTGCCGGCCGGCTGCGGACGGCCGATGTCACCTTCGAACAACGCCGGGTCCTGGATCAGCCGGGCGCGGATCTCGAAGTCGCCCAGACAGTAGACGCTGCCATGCTCGATGCGCTGCGGCTGGCCCTTGATCAGGCTGGCACCGCTGTCCTTGAGCTGGACGCCGTTGCTGCTGGTATCGGTGAGAAAGAAGGCGCCGTCGCGGTAGCTGATCACTGCGTGACGGCCGGAGAGGACGCGCTTGCGGTCGGGGATCACCCAATCGCAGCCCTCTGCGCGGCCGATCACACCGCCGGCCTGCTTGAAGGTTTTGGTGGTCAGCAGCCCCGGCACGAATTGCTGGGCGCCCACCATATCGAAGACCAGTTCCATGGTCGTGTCGCTCCTTGCGGTTACTGGCCGCGATTCAAGGCTTGCGGATCACCCAGCGGGCGATAGTGATCATCGTCGAATTTGTAGTTGCCGGTGCAACCAGCGAGCAGCGCGGCGGCGATGAGCGAAACGAGGGCGTAATAGCGCACGGGCACGCGATTTCCTCCTTGAAGTCGTGTGTGGGGGCAAGGTGCGCATGGCGCGACCTGGTCGGCGCATTGAAGTTCAGTTGTCCTGCAGGCTCGGTGATCGGGTTCACAGAACACCCGTTGGATGCGTCTAAAACGAGCGTGAGGTCAGGTTGGCGCAGGCCGATGGCGCCGCATGGCAGGTTTCCCTTGCATCAGCATCCCGATGCAGGCAGGGCGGCCTGCACTTGCCTGACGTTGGCTTTTGGCCGGCCGAGGGCAACGGTCTAAAGACGGTGCGCAGAAAACGACAAAGCCCGCAGTGAGCGGGCTTTGTCGGAGCGTTTCGAGCAGGACTCGAAACGACTATCTATATGGCGCTCCGGCGGGCCTCTAACCTGTTCAGTAACCTACTGATATTACTCGGAAAATATACATTCAATATTCTCAGGCATACATGTGGGCATACAGGCTACAGCTCACTATGACAGTTGCCCCCCCCCTATTTGATTTCAGCACTCACGGTAAACATGGCTCCCCCCGTCGTTCGGAGGTTAAAAGCCCTGAGCTTTTCACCCACCCTACCCGGTGGCGCTCGCGCTGATTGCATCGCTGATGGTTCGCATCTAAAACCGGGCGCGGGACGATAAGCGCTCATGTCCTAAGTTATTCGGTGTTCTTGGTGTTCTTGGTGTTCCTGAATCGCTACAGCCCACGAATGGCGCGGCCTCGGGCCAAGGAACACTAAGCCATCGCACCCGGAACACTTGGTGTTCATCACGCGAATTGTGTTCTCGTAGATGCAAGAAGGCCCATCCGTGGATGGGCCTTCTTGTGGGTGCTTTACACGTTAGGTCTTCTGGCGCTCAGCCTGTGCGGCGATTCTGTAGTACTCGGATAGAACACCGAACACCCGGTGTCGCAACTCCTTCAGGGTCAAAGGCTTATCGGTCGGATTGCTCATACTGAACTGCTCCAGGCTGGGTCAGATGGCGACGCTGAGCACAGCGCCTTTGGCAAACACCGCAAGTCCGGCCCGCATTTCAGCCAGGATCGTTACCAGGTTACTGGTCAGGTTCTTGTCGTCATCACGGCTAGCAACCAGAGTCGGTTGCATTCGATCAAGGACCGCAACTTGCTTCGGGTCCATAACAAGCGCAGTTCCAGTCGGCAGGCTTGGCGTGAGGACTACTTGAATCCCCCAAAGGCCAGCCGGGGATGGGTCTCGTGGGCTACCAAGAATGTATTGACCAGCTGCGTCACGCTCGCTCGCGACCGAAAACCAGTCGGTTGGATTAAGAATGATGAGTCCAGCGTTCCAGCCAGCAGCCTGAAGACTAAGCGCCGCTTGTCCAATAGCGTCAGCCGCCTTGGGTGTTCCGGTTGGTGTATGAGCCACCGCGTGGGACAAAAGCCCCTTAATTTCCCCCTTGCCGCCAGCACCGCCAACAATGGACGCTTCGAGCTTGGCCATTAGGCCATATTGGAGAAGGTTTCCAATTTGCTGGCTGAGGGCAGGGGCATCGTCCAATACCTGCTGACTCGCTTTAATCCAATGCGCAATGGTCGCAACCTGAGCCTGCTCAAGTTCGGTTGGCATTGCGGCTTCGGCCTTGAGCTGGCCTTCTTCGGTTTGGAACGCAGCCGCGTTGGTATATGCCCCTAGTTGAAGATACTCAAAGACTCCAGAGCTGACCGGCAACGACGGGAGTGCAGCGAGCAAACTAAGAGGTTGTAGCGGTGCGTTATAAAGCCCTTGCGCACGCTGAGGGGCAATGTCGTAGTCAGTTGATCCGGCAATCCCAGCCCCGGAGTTGGTAATCGACTTGATAGCAATATCACTCATTGCAACTCGGCCAGTCGATGGCGCGCCTTTCGTGAGCGCTTGAAACTGATCGGATTCAATGAAGCGATTTGCTATGTCACTGCCTTTTTGTTGCGATGTGCGAATACCGCCAGCAGGAATACGGGCAAACTCTTGTTCCAGTTCGCTCAGATGCGTTTTAACTTCACGAATATCCTTCTCGAAAGACCCTTTGAGCGATTCGACTGCGCGGCTGTGTTCTTCAATGGATTTTGTAAGCAATTCAAGTGACATATTAGTTACCTCAGCGCCCGATAAGAGACGCGGTGATGTTTTGGAGTTTTGCCGCTATAGCGGCCAGTTCTGTGCTGTTGTCAGGCTGTTCTTCTCGAACAAGGCCGCTCCAGCCTCCCGCCATAAGCCTTTTCGCTTCGCGGGCAGAAAGCCCCAGCGCATCACGCGCGGCGCGTTCAAATTCTCGTGGATTCGGGTTATCAGGATCGAAGCACTTCATGCTGGTAATCTTGGCGCTAGGGTTTGCCGGCATCGCAACCAAGGATATTTCATGAAGGTCGATTTCCTTGAGGAGGCGCGCCCCATCAACAAGTTCTGCGCCGCCGTAAGGGATGGAATAACCAATACTCAGAGCCAGCGCGCCGTCTTTCATTAGCGCATGGGCGGCTTTAGCTTGGGGTACTTCCATTGTTAGTTTGCCGTGGGCAATAAGCCCCTCGGCAGAGTCTTCAAACTTGATCCAGACGCCTACCGGATTAGTTTGGTCGTGTTGCCATAAAAGCGCGGGGCGTGTTCCGCTTTTCTCGTGGTGAGTTAATGATTTCGTATAGGCGCCAGGCGCGATTAGATCGCCATATGAATCAGGTTCGCCGCCATAAGGCGATGCAATCCCTGAAAAGCTGCCGACTTCATCTGCGCTGGAAAACTTGAATTGAATTGGGGCGGTGCGGAAAGTGCGCATGCACGTATCTCCAGAAGTAGCAAATAGGAACATTTGCCGCTCAGGGAACGCATCACGCGCATCTGGGACGGAGTGCAGCGCGTCACGCACTGCATATATATCCCATTATCGACATGGGCGCCCTGAGCGCAAGATGTAAACGAACTTTTCTTATGCGGCGAACGGCTGCTCATTTGCAGGTTCATCAAGAAGGGCAGATGCTGAAACAACATAAGCCCGGCTCTTGGGCATACCAGGCAGCGTCAGTGCCTGTGCTGCCTTGCCGTCGCTTCCACGCTCAAGAATCCCCCGGCTGACCAACTCCCGATTCACGTTGCGCAAGTTCATGCCCTTGAACACTTCGTCACGCCAGGCCGTTGCAAGGAAGTAATAGGTCACGCTGGTATAAAGCTGATCGCCGCAGCCGTGTTCTATCGTTCGGCGGAAGCCCAGGCGGTCGCCTGTGCGCGGGGCGTGGTCATCGGTTTTCGCGGCGATACCGTCCCAGCGCGTGAAGCGGCTTTCGCCATAGCGTTCCACCACCAGGCGCAGCCGTTGCACGATGGCTTCACCTTCGAGGTTTCCAGCGCCGCCACGCTCAGCCAGCCAAGCGTCCAGACAGGCGCGCGCCGCAGCCGTTGCGGTGCCCTCAGGCCAGCCCGTGACGCCAAGGCCCGTCGCCAGTTCGCCGGCCACGGCAGCCAGCCCGAATCGAGTAGCGGCGCGGTGCGCCTGCCCGCTTGCGCTGGCCGGCAGCGCCTCGCGCGCGAACTGCTCAAGGCTTCGCCGGATGATGGATAGATAACCGCGCTGCTTGGCCGGATTGCACAGCGCCACCAGGAAGGCCAGCAGCGGTGTGCCGTAGTACATGCCCACCCGCGCTTTCAGCTCGTCGGCCAACGCCTGCCCACTGTCGAAGTCATGCAGCGTGTCGAACACGCCGAGGCCCTTGCCGGCGTCGGCAGGGACGGCGAGCATCCGAATATCCATACCGGCCTTCAGCTCCTTGTTCGCCTCGGCCATGTGCTGCGCCAGGGTGTATTCACCGCTGGAGAGGAACAGCAAGCGCCATTCCTGTACCTGCCGGCCCGACTGGCCCCGGTCATTGGCGCGGGCCTTGCCGATGCCATTGCCCAGCATGTACACGGTTTCGCCGACGATGCGCGGGTCGCACTGGCTGATTTCATCCAGCACCAACAGCCCGTCCGAGTGCGCCGCGGCGATGGATTCAAGCGCGTTGTCTGTCGAGCGCCACGAGCGTTCGAACGCAGGCGGGCCGTACACCGAGCACGCCACGCGTCCGGTCGTGCTCTTGCCGCTGGAACTCACGCCGTAGAAGTGAAAGCCACCGGACTCTAGGCCCAGCAGATGCAGCAGCGGCCCCGCCAGCGCGATGCACACCGCAAAGGCGACCCGATGATTGCCCACGCACAGCGTGCCGATGTGCTGCTGCCATTCCTCAAGCGTGCCGGCCTGGCTGATCGGTGGGAGCTGCGCGCCGGCTTCGTAGAAGTGCAGGCGTTCATCGCTGTCGCCAATCTGCTGATCGGGCAGTAGGAACGCGGCGGCATGCCAGCCAAGGCGGCTGACCAGCCGCGCACGCTCGCCACTGTCGTAGCTTTGCAGATAGCTCTGCAGGTCGTTGCGGGAATGGCGTACGTCGCGGGTCGGTGCCAGGCGCAGCCCCATATCAACCAGCGGCCCAAGCACCTCTTTCGAGAACTCGCCGGCCATGCAGCGCGCCGGAATGTTCCAGCGCTTGGGCGCCCCGTCCGGGTCGTCGAACTCCACCAGCAGGCCCCAGCTATGGCCCTTCTCGTCGCGGGTGCGCGCCAGAATTTCGAGGCGAGAGCAGACCATCCGAGATTCGCCATCGTCGCCGGCGAAGTACACACCATCGGCCTTCACCTTGAACCCGCCCGACCGGCTTGCCTGCTTGGGCTTTCGAGCGTCTTTCTTCGCGGCAGCCGGCTTTTCGGCCTGCGGCGGCATCGGAGCTATGTCAGCCTTGGCGAACAGACGACCACTGGCCTCCAGCTCTGCCAGCCGTTCGGCGGTCCAGCCAGCGGCCAGAGCGTCGGCGGCGTCTTCGCCGTCTGCCGGTGCGAATGTCTCGATTGCAACCGTGCGAACGGTGGCGCCAAGCTGCTGGAGCTGGCCGGCGATGGCCTGCATGCAGCTCAGCCCGCCCGCGTCGTTGTCTGGCCAGAGCAGCACATCGCGTCCGGCCAACGGCGCAAAGTCTGCCTTGTGGTGGGACTGCGCCCCGTTCGGCCAGCAGGTCGCGACGTAGTGCGGCAGCAGCTCGGCGGCGGCATCGGCGGACTTCTCGCCTTCGCATAACACCACCGGCGCATCGCTCCGCTTCGCAAGCTCGTCCAGGTGCAGCAGCGGGCGCGGTTCGGGAAGCCCCAGCCAGCGCCACTGGAAGGACTGATCGGACGAGCAGCGGCACCACGTCAGCGGCGCGAACGCCTTTTTCAGCTTGCCGTTTGCGTCCGCGCCAAGGTCGAAACGATACAGCACCATCAGCGCCGCGCCGGTAGCGTCGCGGTAGATCCACACCCTCGATGGCTGGCCGTGGGTGCGGTGCTTGTACGGAATCTTCGACATCGCGGCTTCCGGTATAGGCTGGATCGCCACCCATTCCGGTGCCTTGCTGCTGGTCGTTGCCGGCGTTGGCTGGCTGCCAGCCGTGACGTTGAGGAAGTCAGCCAGCTTGTTGCAGGCATCCACCTCACTGCCGCCGTCCAGATAGCGCACCAGGTCAATCAGATCGCCGCCCTTGTCGCCGGTCGCGAAATCGCACCAAGTGCCCTTGGCGATGTTCACCTTCAGCGAGCCGGCACGCTTGTCGACGCGGGTCGGGTTGGGCGCGGTGTACTCCTTGCCGCCGTCCACCCGCACGCCACCGGGCAGCCAGTGCGACAGCACTTGGTCGATAGCCAGCTGGGAAGCGCGCTTCACCTCGGCAAAGCTTGGCCGCTTGGGCTTTCTCTCGCTCATACGCCACCCCTTTTGCCGGTAATGGCGCCGCCAATGCACGCATCAACCAGCGCCTTGGCCATCTCGCCCAGGTGCTGCGCGGCATGCGCCTCGGTAGAGCCGGCTGTGTCGCAGGCGACGTTCAAGGTGAGCTTGTTCGCGATATCGAGCAGACAGGATGCATGCTCAAGAGCATCGATCACGTCGAAGCCCTTGTTGACCGAGAAAAGCGCGCCACGCTGGAAGTGGCAAAAGTCCTGCGCCTCGGTGCGAAGTCGGGTGGCGCTCATAGGGCACCCCCTTGGCTCGCTGCTTGGTGTAGCTCTGCGCCGGCCGCCAATGCATAGCAGCCGATGGCACGCACGGCGTGACGAAGGCCGTTCAAGTCCTGCGCTGACAGATGATGTTCGCTCCCGTCGCCGCCCAGCAGATCGGCGAGAGTTTCCAGCGCATAGCCGGCGCTCATCATCTGGTCGCCGTGCGTCATGACCAACTGATTGAGGCTGCTCATTGCGCACCCCCGATCGCTTCAAGGGCGCGGGCCTTGGCCATCGCTTCGTTGTAGCGGCGCAGGCGGACGGAAAGGGACGAATCGGCGCGCAGCGCGGCGAAGGCGCGGGCCTTCAGGGCAGCGGCGTGGTGCTGAATTGCAGACGGATTGAGGGCGTGCGGGTGCTTCATGGGTGGTGCTCCGTGTGTAGTGGAGCTGCCACGAACCGTCGCCAAACAGTTATGGGTGGCAGCCGTGCGCAGGTTGGCGAACCGGGACACACGGAACCCGGCAGACCTTTCGGTCTCCCACGCACGACCGCCATAACACGGCATTGCGGGCACAAAAAAAGCGCCTGCAATGAGAGTATGGGCGCCTGTGCGCCGTGTGGTATTCGGGTCGCCAAACCCGGTCGCTGAATTTGCAGCGACGGGCAGACTGTAGCGCCCCGTCAGAAGGCGTGCAAGCCCATCGAGGGCTCGCAACGCTTGCGCGAACACCGGGCATGGCATAGATTCGGCGTGCATATTTGATTTCTCCCACGCCTCCGGTTGCAGCCGGGGGCGTTTTTGTTTGTGGCCCGCTCAGCCGGCGAGTGCTTGCAGCAGCGGTGCGCTTGGCGCGTCTCCGCGCAGCCAGGCGTTTACGGCGTCGTTCTCAGCCTTGCGGCGCCGGTACTGCGCCATCAGCTCGGCGCGGCGCTCCTCAACCGCGTGGGCTGCGCACGGTTCTGGCCCCTCCGTCCAAGGCACGCGCACCAGGTGCGCCATTGCCTCGACCGCCGCCTCGATGCCGCGTTGTTCCTCGGTCAGTTCGCTTTCCACATAGCTTTGCCAAGCGGCTGGCTCATTGGCGTAGTGCGCGGGCTGCTCCAGGTGGTAAACCACCCAGCGCTTGAGCAAGCCTTGGTTGCGCATCACGCCGATACGCGCTTCGCGCATCGCAAACTGGCCGGTACCGCAGACTTTTCCGTATTCCCGGCTGACGGCGCGTTCGAGCAGCCGGCGCAGCTCGTACGGGTGCGGCTCCAGCGGCACGACATAACCGTCAGCGTTGATAAACAGCGCTTCTCGTTCCTGCGGGTCAAAGCAGATCGTGGCGATGGTGAAGGCGCGCCACACAAGGCCCGCCAGCTTCGGCGGCGCGAAGCCGAGGCCGGTTGGATCGAAGAAAGGCGTATCGAAAGGGACGCGGGGGAAGCTCATGCGGCAGCACTCCCACGGGCGGCGATCCGGCTTTTGACCCAGGCTTGCACCTCGGCCAGCACCCACGCGACCGGCGCACCCCGCGCGGTGCTGTTGCTCAGCTTCACCGGCTGGGGAAAGCCGCTGTCTGCCTGCTTCATCAGCTTGTAAATCGTCGGCCGCGCCAGCCCGACGATTGCCACGACTTCGGGCATGCGAATCAGGGTGGTGGCGGGGTCGAGCGGGAGCGGGCCGGCAGGCGCTGCGGTGTTCTTGCCGGTCATCGGCACGGCCTTCATGCCTGCTTACCTGCGCGGGTCTGGCTTTCCAGCCAGGCGGCCACATCCTGGCGGCGGTAGCGCACCGCCGACCCACACTTGACCCAGGCGGGGCCTCCTCGGCGAGTGCTGCGCCAGGCGGCAAGGGTGCGATGCGAGAGACCGAGCGCGGCGGCTACTTGGTCAGCTGTGAGCAGATCGGAAGGAGAGAACGGCAGTGGATTGGCTGCCGGGTGGTGTGGACTGGACATTGAGCAAATCCCCTGTGCTGGTAGACAGGGGGAACGTTATGTAGACGGGCCGCTACTGGTCTTTCTGAGTTTTCGTTGTGTTCTTAGAAAGACGGTCTTTCCACTTGTAGTAAGCCGCGCGCGCCGTCTCATACGACACCGCATAAGCATCGCCAGCTCTGGCTATAGCCTCCGTAACGGCAGTACCTTCTCGCTTTATGCAGTTGCAAACCGCACAGTAAATTTCGAGATCGCGCTCCTCGCGCGGAGGCCGGACAGGGTTCGTAGGTCGGCCTGGCAGAATAATCTCGTCGCACCAATCCCCGCCCATAAGTACTTTCCAGAACGCATCAGCCAGCGCCATCAGTATCCAGCGTTCGATATCCTTGCCATCGTGAACGCGCTGAATGAAGCGGTCGAGCATGCAAGCCTTGAATAGCTCGTTATCCTCGTCTGTCGACTCCCCTACGCCTATCCGGGCAAATAAAGCGTCAAGATCATCAGGTGCCAGAGGATTCCACGCCCAAAGTAGACGTCCACGTCCTTCCGTATCCGGCAGTAGAACCCAGCGCTCCGTAGCCTGAGCACGGTTCGCACCCTTCAAATGTGGCAGCTCAATCCCATGCCCTTCGGCGAAATGCCGGCCACCAGCGGTGGTGTGCTCGGTAATACTTGCAGCGAGTTCACCAGAACACGTTTCGTGTTCTGAACACCATGTGTTCACCCCGGTTACGGTTCGTGTTCCATCGCTGTAGGCCGCGTCATTACTGGCTTTCAGCGATTCAGGAACACCAAGAACACCAAGAACACCGATTTTTCTGGTGGGTTGGATAAGCATCGTCACACTGCCTTCCCGAACTGGCCTTGCACCACGGTTCCGTTCTCCAAGCCATCCAGGTAATCGGCATACCACTGCATCATGGTGCGCCGCTGCTCCAGGTAGATGGCCTTGTTGTAGACGCCGGCCACCCCATCCTCCGCATGGGATAGCTGCGCCTCTACATGCTCCTTGGCGAAGCCGTGTTCGCGCAGCGTGGTCGAAGCGATGTGGCGGAAGCCGTGGGCAGTCTGCCGGCCTTCGTAACCCATGCGGCGAAGCGCCATGTTGAAGGCCATGTTGCTACGCGGCTTGGTACGGTCGTTCCGGCCAGGGAACAGCAATGGATAAGCCCCGGTGATGGCACGCAGGCCCTTGAGTGCTTCGAGGGCCTGGCGCGAAAGCGGGACGGTGTGTGTTCTCCGCTTCTTCATGCGCTCGGCCGGCACGACCCATAGGCCGGCTTCGCGGTCGAATTCGCTCCAGGTGGCTTCCCTCAGTTCGCTGGGGCGGGCGCCAGTGAGCATGAGTAAGCGCAGGCCGTGGCGTAGGTCATCAGCGTGTGGATAAGCGCTGATCGAGCGCAGCAGGGCGGGCAGCTCCTTGGCCGAAACGTGTGCATAGTTCTCGGCTGGCTTGGTTTGGAGAAAGCGGCTCAGTCCGTCCAGGGGGTTGTGCACTGCGCGGCCTGTGACGCGGGCCAGGTCATAGATTTCCTTGCAGGATCGGCGCACTCGGCCCATCTGCTCGACAATGCCCAGCTTCTCCATGCCACGCAGGAACTCCATCCACTCGATGGGCGTTATCTCGGCAAAGGGTCGCTTGCCGAACACCGGGAAGGCATGCAGCTCCAGCGCGCCAATGGTTCGTTTCGCTGTGCTGTCGGCCCAGCCGGGCCGGCGAATCTCGATCCACTCGCGGCCTAGTGTCTCGAATGTGTGCCCAGCGGCCTCCAGGGATGAAGCCTGACGGGCTTGCTTCGTGGTGATGGGGTTCTTTCCCTCACTGGCGTCCGCCCGCAGCTCAGCAGCCTTGGCGCGGGCTACCGATCCGCCAACGGTGGGGTAGCTCCCTAGGCCGATCCATGACCACTTCCCGTCAGGTTTCTTGTACCTCAGCTCCCATGACTTCCCGCCGTTGGGCTTAACCCGGAAGTAAAGCCCCTGGCCGTCATGTTCCCTGTAGGTCGTCTGCTCTGGCTCCAGCCCACCCAGGGTGGTATCCGCCAGCGGGCGGCGCTTGATATCGCTGCGCTTCATCCCTTGTATGCCTCGGTTCGAATTTTCGGCCAGCATACAAGCTGGCATACACGGCGGGAAGTGCTAGGGGTAGACAGGGAGATACAGCCAGAAACAAGAAAGCCCGCACGGGGCGGGCTTTTCATGGTGTTTCGTAGACTGCTGGAGACAGTTAGAAACAGGTATTTGGCGCATCCGGCGGGATTCGAACCCACGACCCCTGCCTTCGGAGGGCAGTACTCTATCCAGCTGAGCTACGGATGCGTTGCGGGGCGCAATCATACGCATGTCGTTGACGGGCGTCCATGCTGGTGCGGCCGGACGGATACGGTCCAGGTGCGGCTTTTTCGCAGCTGCCCGAGGCCGGTCCGGCTGGTACCCTTGCGAGTCGCGGCCGGGGGCCGTGGGTGTTCGAATGGCGAGGGGATGGAGATGTCGGGCCATATCAGACTCTGGGATGCGCCGCTGCGGCTGTTTCACTGGTTGTTCGCCGGGACGGTGATCGCAGCCGTCGTCACCGGCTGGGTGGGCGGCAATCTGATGCCCTGGCATGGCCGGCTCGGTCTGCTGGTGCTGGGGCTGCTGGTATTTCGTCTGGTGTGGGGCTTCGTCGGGTCGACCTACGCACGCTGGTCGCGGATCTTCGCGGCAACCGTCGGTGTGAAGGACTATCTGCAGGGCAACTGGCGCGAGGCCGGCCACAACCCGCTCGGTGCTTTTTCGGTGCTGGCCATGCTGCTGCTGGTGAGCTTTCAGGTGATCAGCGGCTTGATGGCAACCGATGACATCGCCTTCCAGGGCCCGCTTTATGCGTTGGTCAGCAGCGAAACCGGCAGCGCGCTGAGCGGCCTGCATCGGCAGGCAAAGTGGCTGCTGCTGGTGCTGATCGGCATGCACATCGGGGCCATCATCTATTACACGCTGGTGATGCGCCGTCCGCTGGTGCGCGCGATGATTGCAGGAAGAACGCAGCGCGAGCACCCGACCCAGCAGGATGCCCGCGGTGGTTCGCTGTTTGCGGCGGTGCTGGCGATTGCGCTGGGTGCGGCTTGCGTATGGGGTGTGCAAGCGGTAGGGGATTGGCTGGAGCCGGAACCCGCCGCGGTCGCACCGAGCCTGGACTGGTAAGCCAGCCGACGGGTTGGTGTCGGCTGGCTGCGACGGGTCAGTCGGCGCGGAACTTGTCGTGGCAGGACTTGCAGCTGCCGCCGACGTCACCGAAGGCCTTCTTGATCGCGGCTTGGTCGCCTTCCGCTGCGACCTTGGCGAGCTGGTTGGCGGCGGCGGTGAAGTTGCGACCGATCTGCCCGGCTTCGTCGAGGTTCTGGAAGAACTCAGGCTTCAGGCGAGTCGCCTTGCCCAGCTGCTCGGTCGTGGTGTCCGGGCTGTACAGGCTGCCCATGCCGGAATTGGCGATGGCGGCGATGGCATTGGCGGCGGCGGCTACCTTGGCCTGGTCGTAGGGCTCCTTACCGTCGACTACCTGGGCCTTGATCTTGCCCATGTTCCAGGACATGAACTGGTAGCCGGCCTGGCGGGTTTCGACCATCTCTTCCGGCTTCATCTGCGCCTGGACGGCAGTGCTGGCCAGCAGGGCGGCGGCCACGACGCCTGTCATCAATGCTTTCACGGTAACTCCTTATCGATCCTTGGTTATCGGCGGCCGAGGCCGCTCGCGCACAACTATACCCCGGCCAGTAGTAGGGTTTGGGTAACAAGTCGTGACAGGCCGTGCGATGTATCAGGCTGGTCAATGGCGCGACAACGTCATGCGTCATGAGCTTGCCGGGCCAGTGGCTGCGGTCCTAGCATGGCCGTTCGCAGTGCAATGCGGCGACAGGAACCGGGCGGCGAAGGACGGTTCAGATGAGCGTCGTATCAGCCAAACTTTCCGCAGCGGGCCTGCCGCTACGATGCCCGAGGAGACTGCCATGCAACTCAAAGACACCGCTCTGTTCCGTCAGCAGGCCTATATTGATGGCGCCTGGCTGGATGCCGACAGCGGCCAGACCATCAGCGTGAACAACCCGGCCACCGGCGAAACGCTTGGCACGGTGCCGAAGATGGGCGCCGCGGAAACCCGTCGCGCCGTCGATGCCGCCGAGCGTGCGCTGCCGGCCTGGCGTGATCTGACCGCCAAGGAGCGTTCGCAGAAGCTGCGCCGCTGGTTCGAGCTTTTGATGGAGAACCAGGACGATCTGGGCCGCCTGATGACCCTGGAGCAGGGCAAGCCGCTGGCCGAGGCCAAGGGCGAGATCGCCTACGCGGCGTCCTTCATCGAGTGGTTCGCCGAGGAAGCCAAGCGCATCTACGGCGATACCATTCCTGGCCATCAGAAAGACAAACGCATCATCGTCATCAAGCAGCCGATCGGCGTGACCGCGGCGATCACGCCGTGGAATTTCCCGGCAGCGATGATTACCCGCAAAGCCGGCCCGGCACTCGCAGCTGGCTGCACCATGGTGATCAAACCCGCTTCGCAGACGCCGTTCTCGGCACTGGCGATGGTCGAGTTGGCCGAACGTGCCGGGATTCCCAAGGGCGTGCTCAGCGTGGTCACCGGCTCGGCGGGCGACATCGGCAACGAGCTGACCGCCAACCCCAAGGTCCGCAAGATTTCCTTCACCGGCTCCACCGAAGTGGGTGCCAAGCTGATGGAGCAGTGCGCGCCAGGGATCAAGAAGGTGTCCCTCGAGCTGGGCGGCAATGCGCCGTTCATCGTCTTCGACGACGCCGATCTGGACGAGGCGGTGAAGGGTGCCGTGCAGTCCAAGTACCGCAATGCCGGGCAGACCTGTGTCTGCGTCAACCGCATCTATGTGCAGGACGGCGTGTACGACACCTTCGCCGAGAAATTCCAGGCGGCGGTGGCCAAGCTGCGGGTTGGCAATGGCCTGGAGGAGGGTACCGATCTCGGCCCGCTGATCGATGATCGCGCTGCCGCCAAGGTCCGCGAGCATATCGAGGATGCCGTCGCCCAGGGCGCGCGACTGGTGGCGGGCGGCCAGGCCCATGCGCTTGGCGGCAGCTATTTCGAGCCGACCGTGCTGGTCGACGTGCCGGACAGCGCCAAGGTGGCCAAGGAAGAGACCTTCGGCCCGTTGGCGCCGCTGTTCCGCTTCAAGGACGAGGCCGATGCGATCGCCAAGGCCAACGACACCGAGTTCGGCCTGGCCTCCTACTTTTATGCGCGCGATCTGGGCCGGGTGTTCCGCGTCGCCGAGGCGCTGGAGTACGGCATGGTGGGCATCAATACCGGGCTGATCTCCACCGAAGTGGCGCCTTTCGGCGGGGTGAAGTCCTCCGGCCTTGGCCGCGAGGGCTCCAAGTACGGCATTGAGGATTACCTGGAGATCAAGTATCTCTGCATGGGCATCTGAGCCACCTGTGACAGCTGGCCTCAGGGTCTGAGGCTGGCTTTTTGCTATCGGTCCGTGCAGAATCGCGCCCCCGCTTGGCGCGATTCCACTCCAGGGGTCTGTCGCCATCCACCTAGACCGTCGCTAGGCTGTGGTGACATCTCCAGTGAGCATCTCCGCCCAAGTTTCCTTCGTTCTGGTTGCCTACAACGAACCCTGGCGCGCGGATCAGCTTTGTCAGCTGGTGCGCGAACTGCGCCCGGGTATGCGTGTGCAGCCAGCGGCAGACGGGCATGCCGCGCTGGAACTGTGCAAGCGTCAGGTGCCCAGCCTGCTGATCGTCGATGGTGAACTGGATGGCCTCGATGGCCGCCAGCTGCTGCGCGAACTGCGGCGCCACGGTCCGACCCAGCGCCTGCCCTGCGTGCTGATCAGCGCACGCACCGATACCGCCAGCGTACGCACCGTGCTGCCGCTGGCACCCGCCGCCTACCTGGGCAAACCCTACGATCTCGACGACTTGCGCCAGCGCCTGGACCGGTTGCTGCCACGCTCGGCCGGCCGTGCAGGGATGACGACGCCTGCTCCGGCAGACAACGTGGATCGCTTTCTCGAGCGCATGCGCCCCTATAACCGCGGCGCGCCGCTGCAGGAGGCTGTGCTGGTGGCCCTGCAGCGCCTGCAGGGCGGCGATCAGGATTTCGCCGAGCTCCAAGAGCTGTTGTCCCGCGACCCGCAGGTGACTGCGCGACTGATCAGCGTCGCCAGCAGCGGTGCGCAACAGGCCACGCCTTGCCTGAGCCTGGGCGAGGCACAGCGGCGACTCGGTGCTGCGCGCAGCCTACAGCTGGTGACCGAGCTGGCACTGCAGCACAACGCCCGGCTGGTCGAGCCACGTCTTGCCGAACTGGGCGCGCAGCTCGGCGCGCAGGCGCTGCGCACCGCACGCCTGGCTGACTGGCTGGCAGGGCAGTTGAAGTTGGACAGAGAGCTCTGCTTTAGCGCCGGCCTGCTACGGAACATCGGTGAGTTGGCGCTGTTGCGCAGCCTGCAGGACTGGCTCGACAGTGGTGGCGAGCTGGATGAAGCGGATCTGCAGCGCTGCCTGTGCGAGCGCGCGGCCGGCTTCGGCTCGGCGCTACGGGCACAGTGGGCGCTGCCGCTGGAGCTGCGCCAGGTGATTACGGCCTACTATGCCCTGGGCGCCGGCGCACTCAGCCGCGAAGCGCTGGTGCTCAACCTGACGCGGCTGCTGATCGAGCTGCCGGAAGGCACCGAGCCCGCCTCCCTGGCCAGCAAACGAACGGTGCGTTTGCTACGTATCGACCCCGACCTGTTGGCCCGCGCCCCGCGGCATGCCGTATCCGGCTGAAGTCGCTGTACCCGCTTTGGCGGCGACATTCCCCTGATTGATGGTGCTGCCCGACGCCGGTTCGGCTGCCGGCAATATCGAGCGCTGACGCGCGCTACATCTCTTCCCCGCTTGATATTGCTTGGCGATGTCGGCCTATCGACATGCATAACGTGACTCCTATATTCTGCTGTGCGAAACATGATTCCGTGAAATTACAATTCCAATCAGCATTTCACACAGCGGAGGCCAGTCATGACAGATGTCGTACGGCTCGAGGTTCAGGGCGAGATCGCGCTGATCACGGTCAACAATCCACCGGTCAACGCCCTCGGCCAGGCGGTGCGTGACGGGCTGCTGAAGGCCTTTCAGCGTGCCGAAGCGGACCCACAGGTCCGCGCCGTGGCGCTGATGTGCGAGGGCAATACCTTTATTGCCGGCGCCGACATCAAGGAATTCGGCAAGCCCCCGCAGGCGCCGAGCCTGCCAGACGTAATTGAAGTCATCGAAGTCTGCAGCAAGCCGAGCGTCGCGGTGATTCATGGCACCGCGCTGGGTGGCGGACTTGAAGTGGCGCTGGGTTGTCATTACCGCATCGCGCGCAAGGACGCCAAGGTCGGCCTACCGGAAGTGAAGCTGGGTCTGCTGCCGGGCGCCGGCGGCACCCAGCGCCTGCCGCGTCTGGCCGGTGTCGCCAAGGCGCTGGACATGATCGTCAGCGGCCAGCCCATCGGTGCGGCGGAGGCGGTCGAGCACAACATCGTCGATGAGCTCTTCGACGGCGAACTGCGCGAAGCCGGCCTCGCCTATGCCCGTCGTATGGTCGACGAAGGCCGCGCACCGCGACGCACTGGCGAGCAGACCCAAGGCCTTGAGGGCGCCGACAACGAGGCGCTGATCCGCACCAAGCATGCCGAAGTGGCCAAGCGCATGCCTGGACTGTTCTCGCCGTTGCGTTGCATCGCGGCGGTCGAGGCGGCGACGAAGCTGCCGTTGGCCGAGGGTCTCAAGCGCGAGCGTGAACTGTTCGCCGAATGCCTGAACTCGCCACAGCGTGGTGCTCTGGTCCACTCGTTCTTCGCCGAGCGTCAGGCCGGCAAGATCAACGATCTGCCGGCAGACGTGAAACCACGGCCGATCAAGACCGCCGCGGTGATCGGCGGCGGCACCATGGGTGTCGGTATCGCGCTGAGTTTCGCCAATGCCGGTGTGCCGGTGAAATTGCTGGAGATCAACGATGACGCCCTGCAACGCGGCCTGCAGCGCGCCCGCGATACCTACGCGGCGAGCGTCAAGCGCGGCAGCCTGACCGAGGAGGCGATGGCGCAGCGCCTCGCGCTGATCGCGGGCGTCACCGATTACGCCGCCCTGGCCGATGTCGATGTAGTGGTCGAAGCGGTCTTCGAAGAGATGGGCGTCAAGCAGCAAGTCTTCGAACAGCTGGACGCGGTATGCAAGCCCGGTGCGATTCTCGCTTCGAACACCTCATCGCTGGATCTGGATGCCATCGCCGCCTTCACCAAGCGGCCAGAAGACGTAGTCGGGCTGCATTTCTTCAGCCCGGCCAACGTCATGCGCCTGCTGGAGGTGGTACGCGGCGAGAAGACCAGCCACGAGGTGCTCGCGACCGCCATGGCCATTGGTAAGAAATTGAAGAAGGTCTCGGTGGTGGTCGGCGTCTGCGATGGCTTCGTCGGCAATCGCATGGTCTTCCAGTACGGCCGCGAGGCGGAATTCCTGTTGGAGGAAGGCGCCACGCCGCAACAGGTCGACGGCGCCCTGCGCAACTTCGGCATGGCCATGGGGCCGTTTGCCATGCGCGACCTGTCCGGCCTCGACATCGGCCAGGCGATCCGCAAACGCCAGCGCGCGACGCTGCCGGCGCACCTGGATTTCCCGACCGTCTCGGACAAGCTCTGCGAAGCCGGCATGCTCGGGCAGAAGACCGGCGCCGGCTACTACCGCTACGAGCCGGGCAACCGCACCCCGCAGGAGAACCCCGAACTCGCGCCTATGCTGGAAGCAGCCTCGCGGGAAAAGGGCATCGAGCGGCAGACGCTGGACGAGCAGTACATCGTCGAGCGCTGCATCTTCGCGCTGGTCAACGAGGGCGCGAAGATTCTCGAAGAAGGCATCGCCCAGCGCGCCAGCGATATCGACGTCATCTACCTCAACGGCTACGGCTTCCCGGCCTTCCGCGGCGGACCGATGTTCTATGCCGACAGCGTTGGCCTGGACCGCGTGCTGGCGCGAGTCAAGGAGCTGCACGCACGTTGTGGCGACTGGTGGAAGCCGGCGCCGCTGCTGGAAAAACTGGCCGCTGAAGGCCGCACCTTCACCGAATGGCAGGCCGGGCAATGAGCGCCGCCCGCCTGCAAACCGAACGCAGCATGAGGACCTTCCCATGAACGTCAATTACACGGCCGAAGAGCTCGCCTTCCGCGACGAAGTGCGCGCCTTCCTGAAAAGCGAGCTGCCGGCGGACATCGCCGCCAAGGTCAAGCTCGGCAAGCACATGTCCAAGGAAGATCACCAGCGCTGGCAGCAGATTCTGGTCAAGCGTGGCTGGTATGCGCCGGGCTGGCCGGTGGAGCTGGGCGGCACCACCTGGGGGCCGGTGGAAAAGCACATCTTCGACGAAGAGTGTTCGGCCTTCGGCGCGCCACGTACAGTGCCCTTCGGCGTCAACATGGTTGCCCCGGTGATCATCAAGTTCGGCACGCAGCAACAGAAGGATCATTACCTACCGCGCATCCTCTCGGGTGAAGACTGGTGGTGCCAGGGCTATTCCGAGCCCGGTGCCGGTTCCGACCTCGCCAGCCTGAAGACCCGCGCCGTGCGTGACGGCGACCACTATGTGGTCAACGGCCAGAAGACCTGGACCACCCTCGGCCAGCACGCCAACATGATCTTCTGCCTGGTGCGCACCGACCCGGAAGCCCAGCAGCAGCGCGGCATCAGCTTCCTTCTGATCGACATGAAGAGCCCGGGCATCAGCGTGCGGCCGATCATCACCCTGGACGGCGACCACGAGGTCAACGAAGTCTTCTTCGACAACGTCCGCGTGCCGGTGGAAAACCTCGTCGGCGAGGAAAACCAGGGCTGGACCTGCGCCAAGTACCTGCTGACCCACGAGCGCACGGGCCTTGCCGGCATCGGCTCGTCCAAGGCGGTGCTGGCGCATCTCAAGCGTATCGCCATGAAGGAGGTCTGCGACGGCAAGCCGATGCTCGAAGACCCGCTGTTCCGCGCCCAGGTCGCGGAAGTCGAGATGCAGCTGATGGCCATCGAGATGAGCACCCTGCGCATTCTCGCCGCGGCGAAGGAGGGTGGCGTGCCCGGTGCCGAGTCCTCGATCCTCAAGGTCAAGGGCACCGAGATCCGCCAGGCGATCACTCACCTGTTGCGCAAGGTCATCGGCCCCTATGCGCTGCCGTTCCTGGAAGAAGAGCTGCAGCTGGACTACGACGGTGAGCTGCTGCACGCCGACTACAGCGCGTCGCTGGCCGGCGACTACTTCAACATGCGCAAGCTGTCGATCTTCGGCGGCTCCAACGAAATCCAGAAGAACATCGTCTCGAAGATGATTCTCGAGCTGTAAGGGGGCACCGCAATGGACTTCAAACTGACTGAAGAGCAGCAAATGCTGCAAGACACCGCGGCGCGTCTGGTGCGCGACGCCTACCCATTCGAACAGCGCGAGAAATTCAGCGAGTCGGAACTGGGCTTTTCCGCCGAGTTCTGGTCGCAGCTGGGAGAGCTGGGCCTGACCGCCGTGCCGTTCTCGGAAGAGATCGGCGGCTTCGGTGGCGGCGGCGTGGAAACCATGCTGGTCATGACCGAGCTGGGTCGTGGCCTGACGCTGGAACCCTATCTGCAATCGGTGATCTTCGCCGGTGGCCTGATCGACCAGCTCGGTTCCGATGCGCAGAAACAGGATCTGCTGCCGCAGGTCGCCGCCGGTTCGCTGCAACTGGCGGTGGCCTTCGACGAACCGCAGAGCCATTACAACCTCAACGACGTGCAGACCAAGGCCGAGGCGGTGGACGGCGGCTATCGTCTGAACGGCCGCAAGGCCGTGGTGATCGGCGGGCACAGCGCCGGGCAGATCATCGTGTCGGCGCGCACTTCCGGTGACAGTCGCGATGAAACGGGCATCAGCCTGTTCCTTATCGATCCGAACGCCCAGGGCGTCAGCCGTCGCGTCTACCCGACCATCGACGGGCGCAGGGGCTGCGAGCTGTTCCTCGACAACGTGCAGGTCGGCGCTGACGCGCTGCTCGGCGAAATCGGCAACGGGCTTCCGGCGCTGCGCTACCAGCAGGGCCGCGCCATCGCCGCGCAGTGCGCCGATGCGCTGGGCAGCATGGACGAAGCCTGCAAGCTGACCCTGGACTACCTGAAGACGCGCAAGCAGTTCGGCGTGCCGATCGGCAAGTTCCAGGTTCTGCAGCACCGTATGGTGGACATGCAGACCGAGCTGGAGCAGGCCACCAGCATGGCGATCCTCGCCGCGACCTTCGCCGACGGCGAAGACAACGACGAGCGCCGGCGCATCATCGCCGCCGCCAAATACATCTGCGCCCGCGCCGCGCGCAAGGTGGCCGAGGAGGCTATCCAGTTGCACGGCGGCATCGGCATGACATGGGAATACAACCTCGCCCACCACGCCAAGCGCCTGGTGATGATCGCCCACCAGTTCGGTGACGACGACCATCACCTGAAGGCCTATGCGAAGTTGATGCAGGTGGCGTAAGGCGCCAATCGCGACACGCGACCGGGCCCCTGTGGCCCGGTTTTGCTTTGCAGAGATAGGGTCAGGTGCTTAGCCGACTGCGGGCAGGTGTGGCGGAGGTGTCGTCTTCACTTTCGTAGGGCGGCGTTCCGCTTCAGCTCGCGCCAGCAACCAAACGGTGGGCTGAAGCCCACCCTACGGCGATGCGCGCAAGGTGGCAGTCTCGTAGGGTGGAAGACGGCGAAGCCTCTTCCGCCGTTGCGTGCCAACCGGGGCGTGCCATGGCCGGCAGGCTCGCGAAGTGATCGTTCACACCGGTGGCAGTTCGTAGGGTGGATGTCGCTTTTCACATCCACGCGGTTGGGTTGGTACCCGTGATGTGGTGGATCGGTGAAGCGCGATCCACCCTGCGCCTGACGTTCCGCGTTCGATCAGGCCGGCTTCGCCTCTGCTTCGGCTGGCGCTGTACCCTGCGGCTTCCACTCCTGCAGGCGATCCAGGCTGCCGCGGTAATGCTTGAGCCCCATGCCGAGCAGGACTATCGCGCCGACCAGCGCAACGCCGGTGACGATCAGCAACGAGTAGCGCAGCGCGTTGTCGTCGCCGAAGACGAAGTCGGTGCCCAGCGCCACGGCGGTCGGGCCGATGCCGAGGCCGACCATGGTGATGACGAACAGGTACACCGCCGAGGCCTGGCCGCGCATGGAGTTGGGCATGATTTCCTGGATCGCCGCCGGGCCGACGCCGAAGGGCATGGCGATGGTGAAGACGTGCAGGGCGATCAGCGCCAGCGCCAGTTCGCCGGTGCCGGCCATGTAGGCGAGATTGAGTGGCAGGGTCAGCGCGGCGGAGATGATGCCGACGCGCAGCGGTGCGTCGCGATAACCGCGGCGGTGCAGCAGGTCGGAGAGCCGCCCGCCGGCAATGATGCCGATCGAGCCCGCCACCGCCACCACCGAGCCGTAGAGCACGCCGACGTCGCTGGCCGACCAGCCGTAGGTGCGGATGAAGAATGTCGGAATCCACGCCGAACTGCCGTAGGCGGCGAACGCCAGGCAGGCGAAGCCGAAGTTGTGGCAGAGCACGGTGCGGCGGTTCTGGCGAATGTAGCCGGCCACTTCGCTGAGTGGCACTTCGACGCCGGCGCCAACGCCCTTGCGCGACGGCTCGCGGATCAGCAGGAGCACGGCGGTGAACAGCACGCCGGCTGCACCGAGTACGAGGAAGATCAACTGCCAGGGGCGGACCATGCCGAGCACCGGTAGCTCCACATCACCTTGGGCCGAGGCGAACTTGACCACCAGCCCGCCGAGCAGAAAGGCCAGGCCGGAGCCGATGTAGATGCCCATCGAATAGACGCTCATCGCGGTGCCGCGCAGCTTGGGCGGGAAGCTGTCGGCGATCAGCGAGTAGGCCGAGGGCGATAGCGCGGCCTCGCCGACACCGACTCCGATGCGGAACGCGAGAAACTGCCAGAAGGTTCGCGCGGTGCCGCACAGCGCGGTCATCAGGCTCCACACCAGCACGCCGATGGCGATGATGCCGCGGCGGCTCTTGCGGTCGGCCAGGCGCCCGATGGGCACGCCGCAGATGGTGTAGAACACCGCGAAGGAGAAGCCCATGAGCAGGCTCATGTGGGTGTCGGTGATGTCCAGATCTCGGCGGATCGGTTCGACCAGCAGGTTGAGGATCTGCCGATCGACGAAGGACAGCACATAGGCGAGCATGAGGATGGCGACCGTGGCCCAGGCGCGGGTTTGCGAGGGGTAGCCGTTATTGTTGTTGTGCATGGCAAGGCTCCATTGGCGAGGAGGGCTGTAACCAGCCCATCCTCACTTTTGTCGGAGATCAGCCATCCGGCAAGGTGAATAACCCCTGCATATGTTTCGAAATATGCTAGCAATGTTCCGCTCTGCGAAATTAACGATTATGGGTCACGCCACCGTTTGTTGTTGGCCTGGCATCAGCTCTGGCAACAGATGTGGCGCCCAGAGGTTGTCGGCGAAACTGCGACGGAAGAAGCCGAAGTGGCCGATCCGCGTGGCGCCGATTTCCGCGGGCGCGATGCGCTGCATGGTTTTCGGTGCCGAGCTGTAGAAGCCATGCAGGGATTCAGTGTTGCGCGCCGACATCATTTCGTCGTCGCTGAAGGACAGCGAGGTCAGGGGTGTGCGCACCGCCGCGAAGGCCTGGCGCACGGGCTCGCCTTCAACACCGACCAGGTAGTCCGGATGCAGGCACCAGCGCCGCCACTGGCGAATCACCCCGGCGGGCAGGTCGCCGACCGCCCCGATACGACCGCCCGGGAAGTAACCCGCGACCGCGGTCAGCACCGGGGCCAGGCCATGCCAGAGCAGCCAGGCCTTGTTGCGGATCTGCGGGCTGTTCTCGCGCCAGTAGCCGCTGCCGGCGGCAATGGTGACGATGCGGGTCAGGCGCTCATGGCCTTTGACCAGTGGCAGGATCTGCGCGCCGACACTGTGGCCGATCCAGTACAGCGGCAGCTCACCGGCAACCTCGGCCGCCGCGGCGAGCACCGAGCTGCAGTCGTGGCGCGCCCAGTCGAGGATGTCCACGTTCAACTGGCGAAGCGGCATTCGCCGCGAGCGGCCCATGCCCAGGTAATCGAAGGTCACCACCTGATATCCGCGCTCGGCGAGCCAGTTGGCGAAGTCGGTGTAGAAGCGCTGCGGCACGCCCATCGCCGGCGCGATCAGCACGACGCCGCATGGCAGGCTGCTCGGCTGATACCAGTAGCTGGACAGGGCATGGCCGTTGCCGTTGTCGATGGAGCGTTCTTCAACCTGTATCGTCGCCATCTTGTTGTTCTCCGCGCTTCTGCGATTGCTGCGATCGGTGCAGTATACGAAGGGTAGAAGATAATTCTAGAAAAATATTCTAGTCAGATTGGAGGCCGGATGGCCCGTAGTAGCCGCAAGCAGGAAATCCTTCAGGCCGCACTCGCCTGTTTCACCGAGTTCGGCGTGGAGGCGGCCACCATCGAGATGATTCGTGATCGCTCCGGCGCCAGCATCGGCAGCCTCTATCACCACTTCGGCAATCGTGAGCGGATCATCGCCGCGCTGTATCTGGAAGGCATCGGTGAGTACGCCGCGCTGCTCGAAGCCGGGCTGATCGAGACGCTGGACGCGGAAGCCTGCGTCCGGCTTTTCGTCACCAGCTACATCGACTGGGTGGTGGCGAACCCGGATTGGGCGCGCTTCGTCCTGCACAACCGCGGGCGGGTCGAGGCCGGGGAGATGGGCGAACGGCTGCGCGAGGTCAATCGCGCCCACGGTGAGCGGGTCGGGGCGATTCTGCGGCGCCATCGGGAAAGCGGAGCCTTTCGGCGGATGCCCGGCGACTGCTTTCTCGCGGTGGTGATCGGACCCTGCCATGACATGGCGCGTAACTGGCTGGCGGGCCGTTCCCGCACCGCGCTGGCCGACTGCCGCGAGCTGCTCGCGGACATCGCCTGGGCCAGCGTCAGGGCCTGACGATCAGACGCCGAGGCTTTCGATATCCCGAGCGAGCATTTCCAGCTGGTGGGCCAGCGAGTTCTTCAGGGTTTCCTCGCTGAGCTGGAATGACGGCGCGCCGCAGGTGAGCGCCATGATGCTGCCGTCGGCCAGGTGCAGCGGCACACCGGCGGCCATCACGTTGCGGTCCCAGTCGCCGAGCGATAGGCAGAAGCCGTGCTGCACGAACTCCTCGAACGAAGCGTGCAGCGAAGCCTCGATGGCGGCCCAGCCATCGCCGTACTTGGCGGCCAGTGCGGCCATCAGATGCTCGCGTTCCTTCTCCGGGGTGGCGGCGAGAAAGGCGCGGCCAGCGGCGGTGGTGGCCAGCGGCAGACGCACGCCGGCGTCCATGCGCAGGGTGGTGACCTCGGCCGGGCGGCAATTCTCCACGTAGATCATCGACAGCCGGTCGCGGCAGGTCAGGCCCACGGTGGTGTTGGTGCGGCGGGCGAACTCGTCCATGTACGGCTTGGCCAGCTGGCGCACGCGCAGGTTGGAAACGTAGGCATAACCGAGCGCCAGCACGCCGGAATCGAGTTGGTACTTCTCCAGCTGCTGCGAATAGCTGAGGTAGCCGAGCTTGGTCAGCGTGTAGGTCATGCGCGACACGGTGGGCTTTGGCAGCCCGGTGATGCGTGCGATGTCCTGATTACCCATCACCACCGAGCCATGGGTGAAGGCACGCAGCACGTCCAGCCCGCGGGCGAGGGCCTCGACGAACTTGCGATCCTTGGGTGTGCCGGTGTCTTCGATGTCGTCGCTCATGGTCTCGGTCTGTCTGGCTAGTGGGCAGCGGTGGCGAACGATAGCAGATCGCCCGACGCGGGGCAGTGCGGCCATTGGCGATCATTGCGACGGAAAAAGCGATCTACTACTATCGGATTCGACATCCAGTTTCGCACAGTAAAACAATAATTCATTTTGGAGAATGTCGATGTCCGCTTCCGTGCAAGGCTACGTGGCTAACGAACTCGCCCGTGGCGGCTACCAGAACGTCCATGACCTGCTGGCTCAGGCCTGCGCGAAGCATCCGCAGCGCGCGGCATTTTCCTGTGGCGACGACCAGCTCACCTACGCCGAGCTGGGCAATCTTTCCGACGCGTTCGCGCGCTACCTGCGGCATCACGCCGGGCTGCAACCCGGTGACCGGCTGGCGCTGCAGCTGCCCAATTCGTTGCAATATCCCATCGCCGTGTTTGGCGCACTCAAGGCCGGGCTGGTGATCGTCAATACCAATCCGCAGTACACGGTCGCCGAAGCCCGCCATCAGTTCCGCGATTCCGGCGCCAGGGCGATCCTTGTGCTCGATCGGCTGCTGCCGCTGGTACGCGCGGTGCAGGCGGACACCGAGCTGGAGCACGTAATGCTCACCAGCGTCGATGATCTGCAGAGGCCGATTCACGAAGGCAGCGAGGCGGGAACGCAGCGCTTCATGCAGGCCCTGCGGCTGGGGGCGGAAAGCCCGCCGCTGGAGCGCGAAGCAGGCCTCGACCGGCTGGCGTTGTTGCAGTACACCGGCGGTACGACCGGTGTGTCCAAGGGCGCGATGCTAAGTCACCGCAATTTGCTAGCCAATGTGCTGCAGACCATCGAGCTGTTCGACAAGCCGGGTCTGCTGGAGCCTGAAAAGGACGTGCGCATCGCGCCGCTGCCGCTGTATCACATCATGGCGTTTGCCACGAACTGCCTGAGTTCGGTGGGTATGGGCCTGCACACCGTATTCGTCCGGGACGGGCGCAATCTGGACGAAACCATCGGTGCCATGCAGCGCTATCCGTTCAGCCTGCTCAGCGGCATCAACACGCTGTTCGTCGGGCTGATGAATCACCCGGAGTTTCGCCGCATCGATTTCTCCCATCTGAAGTGGGCGACGTCCGGCGGCGCGCCGCTCAACAGTGAAGTCGGGCGTCGCTGGCAGGCACTGACCGGGGCGCCGATCCGCGAAGGGTTCGGCCTGACCGAGGCCTCGCCTGTTGTGGCGACCGGTACACAGCTGAGCCCTTACCGCGAGGGCTACATCGGCCAGGCGCTGATCGAAACCGAGCTGCGCACCGTGGATGACGAGGGCAACGACGTAGCGCCGGAAATGCCGGGCGAGCTATGGCTGCGCGGCCCGCAGGTGATGCGGGGCTACTGGCAGCGACCGGACGAGACGGCCAAGGTGCTCACGCCCGAGGGATGGCTGAAGACTGGGGATATCGCCTTGCTGGATGCCGCGGGCTTCGTGAAGATCGTCGATCGCAAGAAGGACATGATCCTGGTCTCCGGCTTCAACGTCTTTCCCAACGAGATCGAGGATGTGCTGATGCAGCATCCATCCGTGCGTGAATGCGTGGCGGTCGGCGTACCGGATGCGCGCAAGGGTGAGGCAGTGAAGGTCTTCGTCAGCCTCAAGGACGATGCGGCCGACGAGCAGGCGTTGCTCGAGCATTGCCGGCAGTACCTCACCGGCTACAAGATGCCGAGCTATCTCGAGCTGCGCGACGAGCTGCCGAAGACAGCCGTGGGCAAGTTGCTGCGTCGGCAGCTGCGCGACGAGGCGCGGGGTAGCGCGGGTTGATTGCCACCTATATATAGGTGTGAGCTGACGAACGGGCTGCAGTGCTCAGGCCCCGGTCGGCATCGAGCAGCAACTCTCGAAGGCACGGCAGTCGGGCGGAAATTTCAATCCGCGCTTGTTGCCCTAGGGGGTTTCTGATATAAAGCAGCGCTCTTTTCTAGGGGCCCGGTATCTTCGTTCGCAACGTGGCCGGTAAGACCCCCATGAAACGTGGCGCTGAGCGCCGAACTGACAAGTGAATTCAAGCGGCCAACCCATGCCGGGTTGGGCATGTGGTTTTAGAGGGCTGAGGCATGTCGAGAGTCTGTCAAGTTACCGGTAAGGGTCCGGTAACCGGGAACAACGTTTCCCACGCAATGAACAAAACCCGTCGTCGTTTCCTGCCGAACCTGCAGCATCATCGCTTCTGGGTCGAGTCGGAGAACCGCTTCGTCCGTCTGCGCCTGAGTGCCAAAGGCATGCGCATCATCGACAAGCGCGGCATTGACGTCGTTCTGTCCGAGCTGCGCGCCCGCGGCGAAAAGGTTTAAGGAGAGCAATCATGCGTGACCTGATCCGTTTGGTGTCCAGCGCCGGTACCGGCCACTTCTACACCACCGACAAGAACAAGCGCACCACCCCCGACAAGATCGAAATCAAGAAATTCGATCCGGTCGTACGCAAGCACGTGATCTACAAGGAAGCCAAGATCAAGTAATTGATCGGCCCTTGAAGAAAGAACCCGCCTCTCGGCGGGTTTTTTCGTTTCTGGCGAACGCTTGGTGTCGGTGCCTGAAGCCAGTCGTCGTTCGCGTTGCCTAGTTTGATATGCATCATGTACGGCGCCTGTCGAATTCGCCTATCGTGCGAGCTTTCTTTTCTCCCACTTTCGGCACGAGGATGCGCAGCGCATGGCGAAGACGGACGGGCCCATCGCGGCAGACAGCAAGAGCACTTCCAGCATCGCCCTGCAGGCGGCTTCCGAAGATATCTGGGCACAGAAATACCGTCTGACCAGCAAGGACGGCACGCCGATCGATGACAGCGTCGACGCCACCTGGCAGCGCGTCGCCCGCGCCCTGGCTGACGTCGAGCCGGCCAAGCAGCGCGAGCACTGGCACGAGCGTTTCCTCTGGGCGCTGCGCAACGGCGCCATCCCGGCCGGACGGATCATCTCCAACGCCGGCGCGCAGGATTACAAGCCGGCTACCTCGACCATCAACTGCACTGTCTCGGGTTCGATCACCGACTCGATGGATGACATCCTCGGCAAGGTCCACGAGGCCGGTCTGACGCTCAAGGCCGGGTGCGGCATCGGCTACGAGTTCAGCACCCTGCGTCCGCGCGGCTCCTTCGTCTCGGGTGCCGGTGCGCACACCAGCGGCCCGCTGTCGTTCATGGATATCTTCGACAAGATGTGCTTCACCGTGAGTTCGGCCGGCGGCCGCCGCGGCGCGCAAATGGGCACCTTTGATGTCGGCCATCCGGATGTGCGCGAGTTCATCCGCGCCAAGCGCGAAGACGGCCGACTGCGCCAGTTCAACCTCAGCCTGTTGATCACCGATGAATTCATGCAGGCGGTGGAGATCGACGGCGAGTGGCCGCTGATCTTCCCGGTGCACGCCAAGGAAGCCGCCGAGCTTGACCTGGCGGACGCCGAGCATGTGCTCTGGCGCGAATGGCCGGTGCATGACGGCTACATCGTGCGTGACGATGGCCTGGTGGCCTGCAAGATCTACGGGCGGGTCAAGGCGCGGCATCTGTGGGACATGATCATGGTCTCCACCTATGACTACGCCGAGCCGGGCTTCATCCTCATCGACCGCGTCAACCAGCTGAACAACAACTGGTGGTGCGAAGCGATCCGTGCGACCAACCCCTGTGGTGAGCAGCCGCTGCCGCCGTACGGGTCGTGTCTACTGGGCTCGATCAACCTGACCAACTTCGTCATCGACCCGTTCGGTGCGGACGCGCGCTTCGACTGGGACAAGTACCGCGAGGTGGTGCGTGTCTTCACCCGCATGCTCGATAACGTCGTCGAGATCAACGGCCTGCCGCTGGAGCAGCAGCGCCACGAGATCGAAAGCAAGCGCCGCCATGGTATGGGTTTCCTCGGTCTCGGCTCGACCCTGACACTGCTCAAGCTGCGCTATGGCAGCCCGGAAGCCTGCGTGTTTACCGAGGAAGTCGCCCGCGAGATGGCGCTGGTCGGCTGGGAGCAGGCGCTGGAGCTGTCCAAGGAGAAGGGTCCGGCACCGTTGCTGAGCGAGACCTTCGAAGTCACCGCCGAAATGCTGCGCAAGCGTCCGGAGATGGCCAAGGACGGTTACAAGGTCGGCGACCAGATTGCCGGTCGCGTGCTGCACGCCAAGTATTCGCGTTACATGCAGAAGATCGCCGAGTACGCGCCCGAGCTGATCGAGGCGCTGGCCGAGCAGGGCGCGCGCTTCACCCACCACAGCTCGATCGCGCCTACCGGCACCATCAGCCTGAGCCTGGCCAACAACGCCTCCAACGGCATCGAGCCGAGCTTCGCCCATCACTACTCGCGCAACCTGATCCGTCCGGGCCGCAAGGCCAAGGAGAAGATCGAGGTGTTCAGCTACGAGCTGCTGGCCTATCGCACGTTGATCAACGAGCGCGCCAAGCCGGGCTCCGACGAGCCGGGCGAGAAGCTGCCGGACTACTTCATCACCGCCGATGACGTCAGCCCGACCCAGCACGTGGATATCCAGGCCGCCGCGCAGCGCTGGGTCGATTCGTCGATCTCCAAGACCGCCAACGTGCCGACCGATTATCCATTCGAGGCGTTCAAGGACATCTACCGCTACGCCTGGCGCCAGGGCCTCAAGGGCTGCACCACTTTCCGCTTCAATCCTGCAGCCTTCCAGGGCGTGCTGGTCAAGGAAGCCGATCTGGAAAAGACCCTGTACCGCTTCACTCTGGAGGACGGCAGCGTGGTCGAGCTCAAGGGCAACCAGGAGGTCGAGTACGACGGCGAGGTGAACACCGCCGCCAACCTGTTCGACGCCCTCAAAGAAGGCTATTACGGCAAGTACTGAGCCGGACTGCCAATCGTATAAGCGCCGGGCCATCGCTGCGCCCGGCAGGAGAATCTGCACAATGACCGTAAAGATCACCCAGCGCATCAAGGGCTTCAAGGTCGTCGACGAGGCCCTCGAACGCCCCGCGGCCGCTGCGACCAATACCGATAACAAGACGAGCAAGGCCGTTAACGTGGTGGAAATGGACGAGAGCCTGCAGCGTCCTGAAACCCTGATCGGCATGACCTACAAGATCAAGTCGCCGCTGTTCGAACACGCGCTGTACGTCACCGTGAACGACATCGTGCTCAACGCCGGCACCCCGCACGAGCAGCGCCGGCCGTTCGAGATATTCATCAATTCGAAGAACATGGACCACTTCCAGTGGATCGTAGCGCTGACCCGCATCATGTCTGCGGTGTTCCGCAAGGGTGGCGACTGCACCTTCCTCGTCGAGGAGCTGAAGGCGGTGTTCGATCCGCGCGGCGGCTACCTGAAGAAGGGCGGCGTCTACATGCCGTCGATCGTGGCCGAGATCGGTGCGGTGCTGGAGCGCCATCTGATCGCCATCGGCATGCTCGAAGGCCATGCACTGGACGAAACCCAGCTCAAGTACCTGGCCGAAAAGCGCGCCGCCTACGAGGCCAGTCAGGGTGCGGTGGCTGTCGAGCCGGGCGAGGGCTTTCCGGCCGGCGCGCAGCTGTGCAACAAGTGCAACACCCAGGCTGTGGTGCAGATGGACGGCTGCGCGACCTGCCTGAATTGCGGCAATTCCAAGTGCGGCTAAACGGCTTGCGCTGATTTCGCCTGCCGTGACGCTCGTCAGGCCCGCTTCGGGCCTGGCTCTGCTAGTTTTCGTTCTCCATACCGCCGTCCGGCCGTTGAACCAATGTCTTCCACTGCTCGCAGCCTGTTACTCCTGAAGCCCGTCGATCTCGGCGCGGCCCGGTTGTGCGCACTCGCTCCACCTCCCTCTGTCGTTGCCGATCCGGCAATCGCGCTACCACCTCCACAGGCGGTTGCGCTGGGCTGATCCGCCCACACTTCGCAGCTCCGGTTTTCGCTTCCGATCCTTCTGGGTCGGTGTGCGCGCGCTTCGGCGTCGCTGGAGCCTGTTTCGCTTCGACAGGTAATCACTGATGACTTTCAACAAATCGTTGTGGACGGCCTATGGCGTCATGACTGTGTTCGTATTGCTGTGGGGCAGTGCGGCCATCTTCACCCGCTGGGGACTGGACCACGCTACCCCCTTCGCCCTGCTGATCGTGCGCTTTGCTCTCGCGCTGACTGCAGTTCTGTTGATCGGCCTCTACCGTAGGCGCTGGCGGCCAGCGCTTGGCGCTGCTTGGCAGACGGCGGCGACCGGGCTGCTGATGATCGGCTGTTATTCGATCTGCTATTTCCAGGCCATGGCCCATGGCGTGACGCCGGGTGTGATCGCGACGCTGCTTGGCGTGCAGCCGATTCTCACCCTGTTGCTCCTCGAACGACGCTTCTCGCCGCTGCGTCTGCTGGGATTACTGGTGGCACTGGCCGGGTTGGCCGCGGTGGTATTCCAGAGTCTGGTGCTGGCACGTTTCTCGCTCGCCGGGATGCTCTTCGCCCTCGGCGCGCTGCTGTGCATGACAGTGGGTGCGATCCTGCAGCAGCGCGTTCGCCAGAGCCCGGTGGAGGTGCTGCCGACCCAGTACGGGATCAGCCTGCTGCTGTGCCTTGCGTTCGTGCCGTTCCAGCCGATCCGCCTGGAAGCGGTGACGGGCTTCATCATTCCGGTGCTGTGGTTGGGTCTGGTGATCTCGGTGGCGGCGCAGCTGCTGCTGTACCGCATGATCCAGACCGGCAATCTGGTGAACGTCACCAGTCTGTTCTACCTGGTGCCGGTGGTGACCGTGGGGATGGATTACCTGTTCCTCGGCAATCAGCTGTCGCGCACCGGCTTGCTGGGAATGGGGGCCATTCTGCTGGGGTTGGCGCTGGTGTTCAGGGCCGCACCGCAGCCGCATCGCGGATGAAAAAAGGCCGGGCGGTTGCCGCCCGGCCTTTCGGCAGCTTCAGCTGACCACGCGGTAGCACGGCGTGTAGGGCACGCCGCCGGGCAGCTTCATGCGGTGCTGCTCGACGAAGGCCTGCAGCAGCTTGTCCAGCGGTTGCATGATCGCCGTGTCGCCGTGGATCTCGTAACGGCCGTATTGCTCGATGCGGCGGATACCCTTGTCCTTGACGTTGCCGGCGACGATCCCGGAGAACGCCCGGCGCAGGTTGGCGGCCAGCTCGTGGGGCGGCAGGTCGCGGCGCAGCGGCAGGCTGGCCATGGCCTCGTGGGTCGGATCGAAGGGTCGCTGGAAACCTTCCTCGATCTTCAGCAGCCAGTTGAAGTGGAAGGCATCGTTGCGCTCGCGGCGGAACCGTCGTACTTCGCGCAGGCCCTCGGTCATCTGCCGGGCCACTTCGGTAGGGTCGTTGAAGACGATCTGGTAGCGCTTCTGGGCTTCCTCGCCAAGGGTCGCGCCGACGAAATCGTGCAGCTGCTGCAGATAATCCGCCGCATCGCTAGGCCCAGTGAGAATGACCGGGAACGGCACTTCACGATTGGCCGGGTGCAACAGAATGCCGAGCAGGTAG
This sequence comes from Stutzerimonas kunmingensis, assembly GCF_002929225.1. GTDB lineage: Bacteria > Pseudomonadota > Gammaproteobacteria > Pseudomonadales > Pseudomonadaceae > Stutzerimonas. The sequence continues at coordinate 219,405 of NZ_PISM01000020.1, forward strand.
AGGAACTCCTCGGCCGTGCCGACCCCGCCGGGGAAGATGATGATGCCGTGACCGACGCGGACGAAGGCCTCCAGACGTTTCTCGATGTCCGGCAGGATCACCAGCTCGTTGACGATCGGGTTCGGTGCCTCGGCGGCGATGATGCCCGGCTCGGTCAGCCCCAAGTAGCGGCTGCCAACGCGGCGCTGTTTGGCGTGGGCAATGGTGGCGCCCTTCATCGGCCCCTTCATCACGCCCGGGCCGCAGCCGGTGCAGACATCCAGGCTGCGCAGGCCCAGCTCATGGCCGACGCGTTTGCTGTACTTGTACTCTTCGGTGCTGATCGAGTGGCCACCCCAGCACACCACCATGTTCGGCTCGATGCCCGGGCGCAGCGTGCGGGCGTTGCGCAGCAGATGAAAGACGTAGTCGGTAATGCCCTGGGAAGTGCTCAGATCGATGCGCGCGCTGCTCAGTTCGCTCTCGGTATAGACGATGTCGCGCAGCGCGCTGAAGAGCATCTCGCGGGTGCTGGCGATCATCTCGCCATCGACGAAGGCATCGGCCGGCGCATTGAACAGCTCGAGGCGTACGCCGCGATCCTGCTGCAGGATGCGCACCTCGAAGTCCTCATAGGCTTCGAGGATGGTCTTGGCGTTATCGATGCGCGTGCCGGTGTTGAGGATTGCCAGGGCACACTGGCGGAACAGCTTGTGCGTGCTGCCGGAACCGACTTCGCTCAGTTGCTGTACTTCGCGTTGCGACAGGGTTTCCAGGCTGCCTTTGGGGGTAACCGAGGCGTTGATTACGTTGCGTTGGGTCATTGGTGATTCCTGAATTCGATGGCGACACCATCGCGGAGCTGGTGCACCGAAACGACGGCTGCGTGCCGCCATCTTAACGCGGTGGCGCAGCGGCGGAGGGCGATCCGTTCGGTAGGCGAGAGGCAAATCGCTCCGAGAGCCGTGGCAGGTTCGACCCTCGGGGCAATCGGCGGTTCGCCGGGCAGCGCAAGTGCCAGGCTGGTCAGGTCCAGCCGTAGCGCACCAGGTGGAAGAAGATCGGCGCGGCGAAGCAGACCGAATCGAGCCGGTCGAGCATGCCGCCGTGGCCCTCGATCATGTGCCCCCAGTCCTTGACGCCACGGTCGCGTTTGATCGCCGACATCACCAGGCCGCCGAAGAAGCCCAGCAGGTTCAGCAGCAGCGCCATCAGCGCCGCCTGCCACCAGGCGAACGGGGTGATCCAGAACAGCGCCGCGCCGATCAGTGTTGCGAGGAAGATCCCGCCGACGAAGCCTTCGACGGTTTTGGACGGCGACAGGCGCGGGGCGATCTTGCGCTTGCCGGCCAACTTGCCGCACACGTACTGCAACACGTCGGAGAGCTGCACGACGATGATCAGCCAGGCGATCAGCAGCAGGTTGCGACCTTCGTAGCCGGCAATTTCCAGGGTGAGCAGGGCAGGGACGTGGGAGACGCAGAAGACTGCGATCATCAGGCCCCATTGCACCTTCGAGGCACGTTCGAGAAAACGCGTGGTGTCGCCGCCCAGCGACGCCAGGATCGGCAGCAACAGGAAGACGTAGACGGGAATGAAGATGGCGAACAGGCCGTACCAGCCGACCGCCACCAGCAGATACTGCAGCGGCAGCACCAGGTAGAACGCCGCGACCAGCGCCGGATAGTCGCTGCTGCGTGTCGGTGTCAGCGTCATGAATTCGCGTAACGCGAAGAACGACACCAGGTAGAAGAGGATCACCACGGCGGTGTGGCCGAGCCAGAAGGCGATGCCAATCAGCGCGACCATCACCCACCAGGCATTGATGCGGGCGTTGAGGTTGTCGATCACCGGACTCTCGCCGCCGCTGCGACGCTTGAGGACGAAGCCGATCAGCGAGGCCAGGGCGAGCAGGGCGCCGATACCGGCGAACAGCAGCAGGGTATTGCGATCCATGTCAGTCTTCCTTCGGGGCCAGTTCTAGCAAAGCCAGGCGAGCGCGCTGCAGAAACGCGTCCTTGTCCTCGTCCTTTTCGATGCACATGGGCGCGCCGAAGCTGACGCTGCACAGCAGGGGCAGCGGCAGGCTGCGGCCCTTGGGCATCACCCGATTGAGGTTGGCGATCCACACCGGCACCAGCTCCACGTCCGGACACGCCAGGCCCAGGCGATACAGCCCGCTCTTGAACGGCAGCAGGCCTTCTTCCAGATTGCGCGTGCCCTCGGGGAAGAGGATCAGTGAATCGCCGCCGGCCAAGGCGTCGAGCATCGGTTGTAGCGGATTCGACTCCGGGCCGCTGCGCTCGCGATCCACCAGCACACCGTTGAACAGGCGATGGATGACGAAGCGGCGCAGCGCGCTGCTCTGCCAGTAATCGGCGCCGGCGACGGGCCGGGTCCTGCGCCGCAGGTCAGGCGGCAGCGATGCCCAGAGCAGCACGAAATCACCGTGGCTGCTGTGGTTGGCGAAATAGATGCGTTGCCGGTTGAGCGGCGCGCAGCCGATCCAGAGGCTGCGTGTACCGGTCAGCAGGCGTGCAACGGAAGTGATCGCGAAGGCGAGCAGGGCGCCGAACATGGGATGTTCCTCGGTATCGGGCGGGAAGTCGGTGGTGCGGGTGGGTGGCGGTTCAGTCCGCTTCGGCGGGCGCCGATGCGGTTTCCGCCAGGCCTTGTCTGACCCGGTTGCTCAGCGTGAGGATCGACAGCCCGGCGATCAGCAGCAACAAGCCGTTGATCCAGGCGGCTGGCAACAGGCCCAGGGCGACGCCGGTGGCCAGCACGCCGAAGGCGAAGGCCCTGTCGCTCTTGCCCATCGGGCCGTCGTAACGGCGTGAGGCGCCCACCATCGGACCGAGCACACCGGCGTACTCGATCAGCGCTGCGAGCACCACCACCAGCACCACGGCAGCTGGCCAGACGCCGGTCACCAGCGCGAGCGGCAGGTAGAGCGCCGCATCGGCGGCCACATCGCAGAGTTCGTTGAGGTAGGCGCCGAGCTTCGATTGCTGGCCGAATTCTCGCGCCAGCATGCCGTCGATGGCGTTCAGTGCCATGCGCAGCAGCATCCACAGTGGGATCAGCAGGAAGATCCAGAGGTGCTCGATCAGCAGCGCGACCGCCGCTGCGACTGCCAGCGACACGACCAGCGCTGCCAGCGTGACCTGATTGGCCGTGATGCCGCTGCCATAGAGGCGCTGGACCAGTGGGCGCAGTAGTGCCTGAAAACGGGGTTTGAGCTGATAGATGGAGGGCATGCATCGATTCCTTTCGATGATCGGCGAGTCGCGCATTTCGGCTAACGCCAGCGCGCATCCTGTGCGCCCGGCACTTTGGGGTAAAGCCCCGGCGCTCGCAAGCTGCGCTGGAAAATTTGCGAGGTGTTGAACGCTTTCGCGCCGCGCGGGTAGCGGGGAATCGACCTAGAAGGCAAAAGGCAGCGCGCTGGATGGATGCTGGCGCGCTTTCAGCAGCCGATGAAATTCGCCGGGATCCTTCACCTGCACGTCCGTCTTGCCTTCGTGACGCTGCGCCGCGATCAGTCGCGATAGCCAGAAACGCACGCAGGCCACGCGCAGCATCGGCTGCCAGAGCTCGGCTTCGGCCGGGGTGAAGCGGCGCAGTGCGGAGTAGGCCGCCAGCAAGGGTTCGCTGCGTTCACCGTCGATCTCGCCATTGGGGTGCGAGCACCAGTCGTTCACGGCGATGGCCAGGTCGTAGAGCATGGGCCCGGAGCAGGCGTTGTAGAAGTCGATCACACCGGTCAGGTGGCTGCCTTCGAACAGCACGTTGTCGCGGAACAGATCGGCGTGCAGGTTTGCGCGCGGCAGGGCGAGGAGTTTCGGCCGCAGCTCGGCGATCTCTGCCAGGCCTTCGCGCAACAGCGGCAGCTGGTCCTCGGGCAGGCTCAGCGCCAGGCTCGGCCCCTGTTCCTGCATCCAATCTAGGCCACGGTCGCTGGCGCGTTCAAGGATGTGCTCGCGGGTGGCCAGATGCAGACGCGCCAGCAGCCGGCCGACCTCGGCGCAATGGTGCGGATTGGGCGCCATCACATGCTTGCCGGGCAGACGCGGCTGCAGCAGCGCAGGCTTTTCCGCCAGTTTGCGCAGCGCCTCGCCCTGCTCGCTGCGCAGCGCATAGGGCACCGGAAGGCCGGCGCGGTGCAGCACGTCGAGCAGCTCGATGAAGAACGGCAAATCCTGGGTCGGACCACGCTCGATCAGCGTCAGGACGTATTCGCCCTGTTCGAGGCTGACGAAGAAATTGCTGTTCTCGCTGCCTGCGACGATGCCCTGGAAGTCGCGCAACCGGCCAAGCCGGTACGGCGCCAGAAAGGCTTCCAGTTCATCGCGTTGCAGGGGCGTGAATACCGACATGCTGTGCTCCCGACGGTTGATGGGTTACCAGCTGAAGATCTTCCAGGAGGGGATCAGCATGTCCGGCTGGTCGGAACGGACGAAGTTGCCGTCGTTGCCGTCTGCACGCACCAGAAAGTACGGTTTGCCATGCTTGGGCGTGACTTTCACGGCATAGAGGAAGCCATTGACGCGGTATTCCTCGACGGTACGGTCGCCTTCCTGACGGATGGTTACGTCGGGCTCGCCGTCGACCGACTCCTGGGCAAAACCGGCCAGGGGAGCGCACGCCAGCAGGCTGGCCAGCATCAGGTGTTTGAGAGCGCGCATGGTAACCTTGTCCCTTTGTCGATAAGTGGTCCTTGGCATTCTAGCTCCGGGCCCGCCGAAAAGGTTGATTCCGCTCATGAGCCAAGCTCCCCTCATCCTGGTGGACGGTTCGTCCTACCTCTATCGCGCCTTCCATGCCCTGCCTCCTCTGGCCACCTCCACCGGAAAGCCGACCGGCGCGGTCAAGGGCGTGCTGAACATGTTGCTCAGCCTGCGCCGGCAGTATCCGGACAGTCCGTTCGCGGTGGTTTTCGATGCCAAGGGGCCAACCTTCCGCGACGCGCTGTTCGAGAACTACAAGTCGCACCGCCCGCCGATGCCGGATGATCTGCGCTCGCAGGTCGAGCCGCTGCATGCCAGCGTCCGCGCCCTCGGCATGCCGCTGCTGTGCGTGGAAGGCGTGGAGGCCGACGACGTCATCGGCACCCTGGCGCGCCAGTGCGCGGCGCTCGCCCGCGACGTGATCATCTCCACCGGCGACAAGGACATGGCGCAGCTGGTCTGTCCGCACGTCACGCTGGTCAACACCATGACTGGCAGCGTTTATGACATCGAAGGCGTGAAGAACAAGTTCGGCGTTGGCCCGGAGCTGATTATCGACTTCCTCGCGCTGATGGGCGACAAGGTCGACAATATTCCTGGCGTGCCAGGCGTCGGTGAAAAGACTGCGTGCGGCTTGCTCAACGGTATTCCCGGCGGGCTCAAGGGGCTTTACGACAACCTCGACCAGGTCGCCGGCCTGCCGATCCGTGGTGCCAAGTCATTGGGCGCCAAGCTCGCCGAACACCGCGACGCCGCCTTCATGTCCTATGAGCTGGCGACCATCAAGCTCGACGTGCCGCTGGACGTCGAGGTCGCCGACCTGATGCCCGGCGAGCCGCACCGCGAGGCGCTGATCGCGCTGTACCGCGAGCTGGAATTCAAGAACTGGCTGGACGACCTGCTGCGCGAGGCCAAGGCCGCGGGCGAGAACTGCGAGGTGCAGCCAGAAGGCTGCTCGATCCAGGCCGAAGCCGAGTACACCACGATCCTTGATCCGGCCGAGTTCGATGCCTGGCTCGAGCGCCTGAAGAACGCCGAGTGCTTCGCCTTCGATACCGAAACCACCAGCATCGATGCTCAGCGCGCCGAGCTGGTCGGCGTGTCGTTCGCCGTCGAGCCGGGCCAGGCGGCCTATGTGCCGCTGCGTCATTCCTATATGGGTGTGCCGCAGCAGCTCGAACTGGATGCCGTGCTTGGCGCGCTCAAGCCGCTGCTGGAGGATCCGGCGAAGACCAAGATCTGCCAGCACGGCAAGTACGACATGAACGTGCTGATGCACTACGGCATCGAGATGCGCGGCATGACCTTCGACACCATGCTCGAATCCTACGTGCTCGACGCCACCGCCACTCGCCACGACATGGATAGCCTGGCGCTGAAATATCTCGGCCGTGGCACCATCCGTTTCGAGGACATCGCCGGCAAGGGCGCCAAGCAGCTGACCTTCGACCAGATCGCCATCGAACAGGCGGGGCCCTACGCCGCCGAGGACGCCGATGTCACCCTGCGCCTGCACCAGACCTTGCTCGGCAAGCTGGAGCAGACGCCATCGCTGCTCAAGGTGCTGACCGAGATCGAGATGCCGCTGGTGCCGGTGCTGGCGCGCATCGAGCGCAACGGCGCGCTGGTCGATGCGCAGTTGCTCGGCCAGCAGAGCGTCGAGCTGGGCGACAAGCTGGTGCAGCTGGAACGCGAGGCCTTCGATATTGCCGGCGAGGAGTTCAACCTCGGCTCGCCCAAGCAGCTCTGCGCGATCCTCTATGACAAGCTCGGCTGCCCGGTAATCTCCAAGACCGCCGGCGGCCAGCCGTCCACCGCGGAAAGCGTGCTTGCCGAACTGGCCGAGCAGGATTACCCGCTGCCGAAGGTGATCATGCAGCACCGCTCCTTGAGCAAGCTCAAGGGCACCTACACCGACAAGCTGCCGCAGCAGATCAATCCGCGCACCGGGCGCATCCACACCAGTTACCACCAGGCGGTGACCGCCACCGGGCGGCTGTCCTCCTCGGACCCGAACCTGCAGAACATCCCGATCCGCACCGCCGAGGGGCGGCGTATCCGCCAGGCCTTCATCGCGGCACCGGGCTACAAGCTGCTCGCGGCTGACTACTCGCAGATCGAGCTGCGCATCATGGCTCACCTGGCGCAGGATGCCGGCTTGCTGCACGCCTTCCAGAACGACCTGGACGTGCACCGCGCCACGGCCGCCGAGGTGTTCGGCGTACCGCTGGAGCAGGTCAGCAACGATCAGCGCCGCAGCGCCAAGGCCATCAACTTCGGCCTGATCTACGGCATGAGCGCCTTCGGCCTGGCCAAGCAGATCGACGTCGGCCGCAAGGAAGCGCAGCAGTACATCGACCGTTATTTCGCCCGCTACCCCGGCGTGCTCGCCTACATGGAGCGCACCCGCACCCAGGCCGCCGAGCAGGGCTATGTCGAGACGCTGTTCGGTCGGCGGCTGTACCTGTCGGAGATCAATTCGAAGAACGGCGCCATGCGCAAGGGTGCCGAACGCACCGCGATCAACGCGCCGATGCAGGGCACCGCAGCGGACATCATCAAGCGCGCCATGATCGCCGTAGACGGCTGGCTGCAGCAGAGCGGGCTGGATGCGCGGGTGATCCTGCAGGTCCACGATGAATTGGTGCTGGAAGTGCGCGAAGACCTGGTCGAGCAGGTCCGCCAGCAGATCTGTCCGTTGATGAGCGAGGCGGCCCAGCTGGACGTACCGCTGCTGGTCGAAGCGGGCGTTGGCAACAACTGGGACGAGGCGCACTGACCGGGCTGCCGAAAAATTTCGGTAGTCGACGAAATTTTTTTCGTCCGCGTTGAACTTCCGCTGCAACCATCCGGTCAGAGCATGCGAAGGGTGTAAAAGCCCTTCGATGCTCCTTGTTGTGTTAAGTGTTGGCAGATCTCTGGACCCCGCCCTAGCGGTCCGGATTTGGACCTCGAACTTCCCCCTCCCCCAATGAAGTTCGAGGTTTTTTTTGCCTGCAGAAAAGTAGATGAGGCCTCACCGGGGCAATGGCTTGCGCAATTTTTTGCGCAGCATTCTGTGGATAAGTTTGTGGGTAAGCTGTTCGCAGTGCGATGAGTCGCGAGCTTGGTGGGCGTTGCGCAACTTGTTGCCATGTCTGCGCAGGAACTTGCGCAGCTTTCTGTGTCGGGCATCACCTCTGCTATTTGGGTTGTGTGGTGTAAATTAAATATCTTTTTGATAAATAAGAATTTTTTTATTTTGGCACGGCGCTTGTTGTTACGAAATGGCCATTTGGCACTCATTTCAGACAAGGAGAGCACCCATGCCAACACCCGCGTATCTGTCCCTCGAAGGCACCAAGCAAGGCCTGATCACCGCCGGCACCTTCACCGAGGACTCGGTTGGCAACATCTTCCAGGAAGGCCATGAGGACCAGATCCTGGTGCAGGCCTTCCAGCATCAGGTCATCATCCCGCGTGACCCGCAGTCCGGCCAGCCGACAGGCCAGCGCGTACACAAGCCGCTGATGATCACCAAGGTATTCGATAAGTCGTCGCCGCTGATCTTCAACGCTCTGACTTCCGGCGAGCGCCTGAACAAGTGCCGTCTGGAGTGGTACCGCACCTCGTCCACCGGCACCCAGGAACACTACTTCACCATCGAACTGGAAGATGCGGTGATCGTCGACGTGCAGTCGCGCATGCCCAACTGCCAGGACCCGAACATGTCCCATTTCACTCATCTGGAAGACGTGTACTTCACCTACCGCAAGATCGTCTGGACCCACGAGGTTTCCGGCACCTCTGGCTCCGACGACTGGCGCACCCCGATCGCTGGCTGATTCGCGGCGGTCCCGCTTCGGCCAGGCTCGCCTGGCCGAACGCTTTTTGCGAAGCACTGAACAGATTCCGCCATCGTCGTTCTGGAATGCGCGAACCACGCATTCTAGAGCGGTCGGCCTGTGTTACACGGGGCTCCGCAAGCGCCCATGCGCTGATACATGGATTGAACAGGAGGAACATGGATGTTCGCCCCAGCCAACCAGGCCCACTTCACGCTTTCCCTCGAAGGCATCGAGCACGACTTCAAGGTGCTCGAATTCCAAGGTCGCGAGGCCATCAGCCAGCCTTATCGCTTCGACTTGGAACTGGTCAGCGAGCGCCCCGATCTGGACCTGGAAAGCCTGCTGCATCGCCGGGCCTTCCTCGCCTTCGCCCCGGACGGCAGCGGCATTCATGGGCTGGTGCATCAGGCCGCTCAGGGTGAATCCGGCCAGCGCCTGACCCGCTATCGGCTCACGCTCGTGCCGCAGCTGGCCTATCTCGCCCATCGCACCAACCAGCGCATCTTTCAGCACCTTAGCGTGCCGCAGATCGTCGCCCAGGTGCTCGAAGAGCATGGCATCCAGGCCGATGCCTACCGCTTCCAGCTCGGCCCGGTGATCTATCCGCCGCGCGAATATTGCGTGCAGTACGACGAATCGGACCTGCACTTCATCCAGCGCCTGTGCGAGGAAGAGGGCATCCACTATCACTTCCAGCACAGAGCGGCCGGTCATGCCCTGGTCTTCGGTGATGACCAGACCGTCTTCCCCAGGCTCGCTGCCACCGCCTATCAGCAGGACAGCGGTCTGGTCGCCGACCAGCCGGTGATCAAGCGCTTCGGCCTGCGCCTGGAAACCCGTACCAGCCGGCTCACGCGCCGCGATTACGATTTCGAGAAGCCACGTCTGACCATGGAGGCCGCGTTTCATAGCGACTTCCAGCCCGACCTTGAAGACTACGATTACCCCGGCCGCTTCACCGAGCGCGCCCGCGGCAAGCACCTGTCGCAGCGCGCCCTGGAGCGCCACCGCCACGACTACGAACTGGCCGAAGGCGAAAGCGACCAGCCGCAGCTGGCGAGCGGGCACTTCCTCCCGCTCGGCGAACACCCCCGCGCCGACTGGAACCAGCTCTGGCTGCTGACCGAGGTGCTGCATGAAGGTAAGCAGCCACAGGTGTTGGAGGAATCAATTACCAATGTCCCAGCTCACCACGGACTGGCCCCCTCTCCCCTATGGGGAGAGGGCTGGGGTGAGGGGGCTCTTGCCAGCTCCGGCTTCCAACAAGGCTACCGCAACCACTTCACAGCCACCCCCTGGGACATCCCCTTCCGCCCGGCTCTGAAGCATCCGAAGCCGAAGGTGCTTGGCAGTCAGACCGCCGTGGTCACCGGCCCCGCCGGCGAAGAAATCCACTGCGACGAGTACGGCCGAGTACGCGTTCAATTTCACTGGGACCGTGAGGGCCAGGCCGACGACAAGACCAGCTGCTGGCTGCGCGTCTCCTCCAGCTGGGCCGGCGACCGCTATGGCGGCATTGCCATTCCGAGGGTCGGCATGGAAGTGCTGGTGACCTTCCTCGAAGGCGACCCCGACCAACCGCTGGTGACCGGCTGCCTGTATCACAAGGAACACCAGGTTCCCTACGACCTGCCGGCGAACAAGACCCGCACGGTGTTCAAGACCCTGAGCAGCCCGGGCGGTGGCGGCTACAACGAACTGCGCATTGAAGACCGCAAGGGCGCCGAGCAGATCTACCTCCACGCCCAGCGCGACTGGGACGAGAACATCGAGCACGACCAGAAGATCCGCGTCGGCCACGAACGCCACGACACCGTGGAGGCCAACAGCTACAGCGAGTTCAAGGCCGAAGAACACCGCACCAACCACGCCGACCGCAAGACCGAAGTCCTCGCCAGCGACCACCTCACCGTCGGCAACAATCAGCACCTGAAGATCGGCACCGGGCAGTTCATCGAGGCGGGCAATGAAATCCACCTGTCCAGCGGCCTGAAAGTCGTCCTTGAAGCTGGCAGCGAACTGACCTTCAAAGCCGCCGGTAGCTTTATGAAGCTCGATGCGAGCGGCATCACGATGGTGGGGCCGGTGATTCGAATGAACTCCGGGGGAAGTCCGGGTAAGGGCTCGGGCGCGGCGCCAGTGTTGCCGGGCAAGGTGAGGGCGGCGGATGCCGACAAGGCCGGTGAGTTACTGATTCAGGCGCAGAAACAGGCGTTGCAACAGGCCGCGCGTACCGCCCTGCCGATCTGTGAAATCTGTCAGCAGACCGAGGCCAAAGTATGAGGGCCCAATCGCTGCTGCATAGCTACCTATTACTCGATGGCGCGCAGATCGAAGGACTGGCTGTCCGAATTTACGGCCTGGAAGAATCCCCCTCGCTGCATCTGCTTTATCAACACAGCACCTATGAACCGTTGGCAGAAGTCGGCCCGCTGCTGGTAGCGGTACGGCCGCACAGCGAACTTGCGCAGGTATTCCAGCAGGAGTGGCAAGCAACGGCTGGTATCTGGCTCGAGTCCGATGCGAGCGAAGACGATCTGGTCGAGCACCTGCGCAGCTTGATTCATGTGCGCCTGGAAGGTGAACAAACGACTCTGTTCCGCTACCACGACCCACGCATCATGGCTTTATGGCTGGGCCCGCTGAATGCGGACGAGCGCGATCCATTGATGGGGCCGGTGCAGCGTATTCGCCTACCGGCAGATTCTGGCGCGAAACTGGCGCTGCTACGCGAGAACAAGCCGCAGACCTTTGCGCGCTATGACGACACGCCTTGGCTGCGGCTCTCCCAAGAACAACTGGAACAGTTAAACCAGGCCAAGCACGCCTGCTTCGATCAGCGTCTGCTGGCCCATCTGCAGCGTTTCTTCCCTGAATCGCTACAGGGCATGGATGCTGCCGCCCAGCAGCAATTCGTCACCCTGTGTCGTCAAAGCGCGGCACGATATGGCTATAGCGCGGCCGATGAAGTCGCCCGTTGGGCGAGCTTGTTGGCCGAGTTGGGCAGTGATTTTCCGCAGGCTCCCGAACACGACACTTATTGCCAACTGCTCGAACAGCGTGACTTGTTGCCGGCACAGCGCCTGGACAACCTCATCGCCGAGCTGCAATGCCAGTTGCTGCGCACCGACAAGGAGTCAGTCGCATGACCGCCCGAGCTCAGGATCGAACGTTACGCCTGGCCCACGCCGACCAAGCCGCGCAACAGGACTTCGAAAAGGACGACCTGTCCAGCCCCATGGCCAGCTGTCCGGCGCGCCAGGCCGAGGTTTTTATCGTTCCCGTACGCTATGCCCTGGCCGAACAGCCAGCCGCGCATAAACGCTGTAGACCAGCGAGCGGAACCCAGAGCCATCCCATGGCCCTGCGCCGCTTGCGCCCCGGTTACCTTTATCTCTGGCACGACCAAGGACCGCTGCGCCGCTTTGCCGTGGCCGCCGACGGCCAGTTGCTGGAGCAGGGACTGGATGACGCCGCAAGCGCCGTAGCCAACGGCAGCAGCGCTGGCATCGCACTAAACAAACAATACGACGCCCTGTTGCTTTATACCGAAATCCCTTTGACCGCTGCCGTCCACCAGCGCCTTGCGGGCGAGCCGAACGAGCGTCGCGCCCGCATGCGCCGCATCAGCCTGACTCAAATCGCGCGCACCTTGGAGGCCGACCATTGCCCGGCCTTGGATAGTGCCGAACAGGTCATGGCCGAACTGATGCCCGAGATTCGCGATCGAGCCCTGTCCCACGACTACACGCAGAACGGCGACGCCTACCGCAAGGGCGTAGATACCCTCGGCCAGCAAATGATGGGCGACCCCACTCCCGAGCGCGTTCAAGCCTATGTCCATGCCCGCAAGTGGCTGAACGAACGCGAACAAGCCGCCGCCCGCCAGCCAGAAGCTGCCGAACACGCGCCCGGTGAATGGAGCGCGCAACCATGGGACGTGCCGGCAACGGATACCTGGCTGAGCAGCGCGCGCAGCCAGGCTGGCGAGCTTCACGGGGTGTTCGCCAGCCTGGACGATGATCTGGGTGTATTGCGTGATCTGAATCATGAGCAAGGCATGGTCAATCAGCGCGAAGAAGACTGGGATCAGGAGCACGCCCACAAAGGGATGATCGCCGGCTTTATCAACAGCCTGATCAGTGAAGACGGCGCAGAGCTGAGCAACCTGATCAACTACCGTTACCGCGATCGCGATATCCAGCTCACCCCGGAGCAGGGCGATATTCTGCTCAAGGCCCGGCGCGAACTCACCCCTTTGCTCGACGAAGAGACCGCAGTCAATCAGCGTCAGCGCCACAGAATTGGTCATGCTGCCGCTGATGCTCGCATTGCCGATATTCATCGCCGTGAAGAAGTGGTTCTGGCTCCTACCCGGGAATTTATTCCACTGGATCTGCACGGACAGTTGCAAGGTGTGGTCATGGCCTACCAGGCCAATAAGGTCCACAACATGACTGACGCCAAAAGCAGCGCTCAGGTTGCTGACCGTGTGCAATTGGCAGCTATGCAGAAATGGATGGCCGAGATCGCCGAGCCGCACCGCCAATGGCTGTTTGCCCGCCGCGAGGTGCTTTATAAAGACATGTCCACCTACCTGGCGCGCCACGGGAGCGCGCTCTGGTATGCCGATTACGACAACGGCGCACACTGCTCCTGGCTCAGTGAACTCAGCCTCAACAGCCTGAGTGCCTTGTGCAGCAGCGGTCCTGGCACTCAGCTGGCCGTAAATCTGCTGCGCTCGCCTTCGGTTGAACAACCTTTCAGCTTGCTGGCCAGTGGTTTCAGCCCCTCGTTGATGGACCTGGCAGACCGTGGCGCCGAGGTAGAAGCAGCCCTCACCAGTGCCAATCAGGCGGCTATTGGCCAACTGATCGGCAGCCTGGTGGCCAGTGGTAAATATGCCTGGCTCAGTGAGCTCGGCGGCCCAAGCGGCGCAGACTGGGGGCAGTCTGTATCGCGGTTGTCTGCGGCCTTTGCTGCGTTGGAGGCCGAGCACCTGGCCAGTAGCGCAGCCCCGAGCAATTTGATCCAGCGCTTCCCCGATCCGCTACGTGCGCTGTTGGTGATTGTAAGGCTGTGCTCGGACAGCGCCATCAAGGCCGGCAGCATGGGCTTTAGCCTCAGCGGTACGGTGGGGCAACGTCTGTGGGACTGGGGTCGGCTTGCCGGGCAAAATCTGCAGAAAGGTCTGACCCCGGCTGTCACCGGTATCAAGAGTTTGAACACCCTGGGTGGCGTGCTGCCACTGGCGGCTCTGCTGCTGCATATGAACAACGTGCAGGTACTTAATCAGCGCGACCAGGGGCGCGAGCATGATGAGGTGCGTAGTCGTGAACATCTGGCCGAAAACCTCAAGGTAGGGGCGGCGCTATCGGCAGTGATCGGTGCGGCGTGGGAGGCGACTGGGCGGGTTGAAATCAGCAAGTTCGGTGCTAAGGCTCCCATCGTAACGCTGTTTGGTTTTACTACTGGTGTATTGGCCACTCTTGGAGCCGTTTTCGATTTACTCAAACTTTCCGCTGAAATGCATAAAGACGGTGCCTATTGGACGGCTGATCATTGGGCACGTTTGGGGCATGATGGTGCAGTCTTCGGTGTAATGAGCGCTCAAACCGGCCTGGGTGGTTATGCTACCTATATGGCGCTGACTGGGAAATGGACCACCGAACAGGCGATCAAGTGGTTCACCTTGCGCATCGTGCCAGTGAACTGGCTACTGCTGATTATCGAAGGACTGTACCTGGCCTGGAACTATTTCAAGGACAGCGAGCTGCAAGCCTTCCTTGAGCAATGTTACTGGGGGCAAAAGCGGCGCTGGGGCGACAGCCCGGCGCAGCGCAGCGAGGAGCTGCAAACCCTGATTGACCTGCTGTTTAAGCCCAAGCTATTGGCCTCCGCGAGCCTGCATAGCCGCCAGATTGGGCAGAGTGATCACAGCATCGTGATCGAGAGTCGAACCGACAGCCTGCAACTGTTTCTACCGGGGGCCAATCCCGAACGTACTCAGCTGTATGTAAAGCTTGCGGCATTCGACAACCGCAACACCCCCACCGACTGTACCCGGCAGTGGTTAGGCAATCTGGAAAGCCAATGGTTACCTATTCATCAGGGTATGGGCTTGCGCTTGAGCGGTGCACTGCCCAAGCGCGCCGACAGCCATTACTGGCAGCTTCAGGTTTTGTACCATAGCCCGTTGGCTATGCAGGCCGGCACACTCGGCCCGCAGCAAATGGTGGTCGGCGGCGGCATGGGTCTGCGCTATATCATCCGAGGCACTGCAGTCGTTGAGCATGCCTCCAATGACGGCCCTTTGCTTATCGATAGCTGTAGCACCGTACCAGTGAGCGCTGAGCAGCTCCAACCCAAGGAAAGTCAATGACCGAACACGCCCAGGGGCTTCTCCGGAAGCAGGAGCATCTGGCCCCATTACCCATTCCAACCGGCCAACCCGCCAGCGACCTGATGAATATCATCTGGCGTAAAAATCAGGTGTTTTTGGATATCGGCAGCTTTTCCATGGGAGCGGGTTGGCTGACGTTGCATATGGGGACATTCTTATTTGTCGCTGTTGCTATTTGGGCCGCTTTAGGTGGGGATATTGTGGCCAGCCTGGTGGTTTTAGGGGTTATGGGGGGGCTTATGGGCACCCTTTGGTACTTGTTTATCAAGCAGTACCGCAAGCCACTGATCCCGCCGATTCGCTTTAATCGCCAGCGCCGCGAGGTCTGTATCACCGAACCTGATGGTAGCTACTGGTTTGTTCCCTGGGAGCGAGTACATGCCATTGCCCCCAGTGCGCTCAGCCTCAATACCGGCGGCGCCAGCAAGCACGGCAGCCTGCTGCTGTGGTTCCCGCTCAAGGGGGAAGAGCACGAAGACTACGCCCCCGACAAACAAGGCTGGGTGCTGATGGTCAATACCGGCGGTGGAATTTCCTCCATGGCGCAGTGGGAGTGTATTCGCAGCTTTATGGAGGTAGGCCCGGAGGCAATACCCGAACCGCTAGAGAATATTTGTGGCTTGAGCTTAAAACAGATTTTTTGGCGCGAGTTCGACAAGTCCTGCCAGGAAAGAGGGCTTTTCCTCACTGTGGTTTGGGAAATTGGCATCATGTTCCCCATATTCAACCCGATGGGGGCCCATTGGATAACGCGTAAAAAACTCGCTCATATCCCCGAGTTAACAGCGCCTGAAGTGATTGAGTGGTCCAAACCGCTACCCCGCGAGCAATGGGCCAAGCGCTCGCCTGAGTTGGAGCAAGCCATCGCAGAGCGAGAGGCGGCGCTGGCCACTGCATGACCACGCCCTCGCCAGTAACAGCGATAGGGGCTGCTCACGAGACCTCTTGATAACGCCAACATCGAGCCCGCCGCCCAGGGTCTTTCAATACCAGCTGCGCAAGAACGATGTCTCTATCGATATCGGGAGAAATGCATAACTCAGGGCGTCGCTCACAGCGATGGGCCCTGTCAAGGCAACTCCAACCCACCCCCAGCCTTGTGTAACCCACGCAGATGCTCGCCGATCTGGGCCAGGTTCACTTCGATAGCTTCGAGCTCCTCCCGCCGCTCATCCCCCAGCAGCACCCGGACTTCCTGGTCCAGTTCTTCGCTCAGCTGATTCAGGCGTAGTTGGCGTTGTTCACTTTCGCGTTCGAGGCGGGTCCATTCGCTGGGTTGTGGCAGGCCGTAGCCTTGGCCGTCGAGCAGTTCGGCGGGGCGGCTGAGGTAGCCGCTGTTGGCGAGTATTTGCTGCAGCGCGCCGTCGGCTTTGTTCAGGCTGGCGTCGCGCCCGCGGCCGCCAAGGTAGCGGTTCTTCAGTTCACCCTGGGCAAGGAGTAGCTGGCGGCGCAGGGCGGCCTGTTCGACCAACAGCAAAGCGGCAGCGGCGCGCAGGTCGGCGCGGTCGATCCACGGCTGGCGTTCGGCGGCGTCGAGCTCGAGCCACTGTTCGACGCTGTCCTGCGGCAGGCCCAGGCGTTCTTTGAGTACGGCGAACATCGCCTGATAGCGGTCGCGGTAGGAGTCGAATCGATAGCCCAGGCGCAGCGCCTCACGCGGATCGTCGAGCACGCTGGCGTCGGCCAGGTCGCGGTGGATCAGCACCTCCAGCAGCCCGTTGGGCATGATGCTGTCCAGGGCGACGAGTTCGTCGCGTGTGGTTCCACTGCGTAGCAGCTTGAGGGTTTCCACCGCGCAGTTGTTGGACAGGAAGTAGTAGTCGCCGTCGTAGCTCCAGTGCAGCTCGGCGCTACGCTCGACCAGTGCGCGAATCTCTTCGTGCTGCAGCTTCAGCGGCACCGAGGCCAGCCCGCGCAGCTCCACCTTGGTGTATTCGTCGATCACCTGGCCCAGGGGCAGGATGAACAGCCGCGAGGGGTAGACGCCGGTGAGGCCGTCCCAGCTGGACAGCTGCACATCGTCGACGAAGGCGCGGAAGGACAACACCAGGTGGTGATCCAGATCCAGTCGGCAATCGGGACCGGGCTCGCGGCCGGGCGCGCAGATCACCAGCCGCAGCATGCTGTGGCCCCAGCGGCTGACCCAGGCCTCGTTGGCTTCGGCGAACAGGTAGTCGACCTCGTAGACGCGTGACGGATCGAGGCTCAGCAGTGGCGTGCGGCCGAACTCGCGGCCCGCGTTCAGAAATGGGTAGTCATCGGTGCAACCGGCAGCGTTTGCTGGCGCCCAACCGAAGTGTTCACGCAGGTAACGGTGCAGCGAAGGGCGACGGCAGGCGTAGCTGGGGTCGAGCAGGAAGTATTCGAGGTTCACCGCGACGAATTCCAGCGGGCTGGTCAGCTCGTACGGATCGGGGCTGCGCGCCAGCTGCGCGTTTTCCCGTTCGCGCAGGCCGCGCTTGCCGACCCGTTGTGGCCAGCCGGCCAGATCGAGCAGGCGCGGCTCATCGCTGAGGGTGAAGCGGCGGTCGATCTGTCCCCGGCAGTGATCCGGCAGGCCGACCTGCCCGAGGTGGCTGGCGCGCTGACGGCACTGGCCCTGCAACAGGTGCTCACTGGGCGACCACAGGCGCGCGCGGTCATAGAGATGCGCCACTTCGTGAATGACGGTGGCGAGCAGCTCGCGGCGCACCGTCCCGTGGGGGCGATTGGTCTTCTCGCTGGCAGCGCTGCCATCGGTCAGTGTCGGCAGTAGACGGCGATTGAGCTGAAGACGGTTACCGCCGGCGCGACCATAGGCCTGTTCCGGCAGATCATCGCGCCACTGCACGCGCACCTCGCGATGGAGGCTCTGCACCAGGCGGGGTGGCAGTGCGGCCATGGCTTCGTCCAGCAGCGCCTGGCTGGCAGCGCGTTGCTCGGCGTCCAGTGTGCGTGAGTCGAGAACCAGGCGCAGGTCGGCCTGGGCTACACCTGCAGCAAGGCTCAGGCAGCCTGCCAGCAGCCAGGCGCCGAGGCGTATCACAGGGCGAGGATGGCTTCGGCCAGTTGAAGGTCGCTGGCATTGCGCGCTGCAGGGAGTTCGCTGCGCAGGGTGCCTATCGCGGCCTCCAGATGCGCACCGCGGATCTCGCCGGCGCTGGCGACGAAGCTGGCGGCGTCTTCACGCGCTTCGACGACGACCTTCATGTCACTGATGCGGCTGGTCACATCGGAGGTGAAATTGATGCTGCGGTCCAGGGCACGCACGACGATGTTGCTGGTGGCGACGAGGGTCTGCGCCTGGGCTGTGCCCGCGGCGACGGCCAGCGCCAGCGGGGCGGCGAGCAATAGCTTGTTCATCGATGAATCTCTCACGGGTCGGGGCACCGGCAGGCGGTGCGGTTATTGGACGAGGATCGCTTCGGCCAGTTCCAGGTCGCTGGCGGCAAGCTCCGGGTGTTCCTGGCGCAGCCGCGCCATGGCCGCTTGCAGGCGAGCCGCGGTGAGCTGGCCGTCGCTGGCGACGAAGCCGGCCGCGTCTTCGCGGGCCTCGGCGATCAGCTTGTTGTCGAAGGGAGCGCTGGTCAGCTGGCTGCTGACATAGCTGGTCTGCACGACACCTGCGGTGATGACATCGAACGCCTGGGCGGTGCCAGCGGTGAGGCCGAGAAATAAGAGAACGATTGAATACGAACGCATGCGGAACCTGTTGCCGGGAAAACGGCGCCAAGGCTAGCGAAACGCCGGCTGCAGAGCCAGCGCCCGGTTGCTTCCGCAGGTTGCAGCAGCGCTCATGCGCTGCTGCACGCATCAGAGCGCCAGGATCGCCTGAGCCAGTTGCAGATCGCTGGCGCTCAGTTCTGGCTGCTGGCTACGAATATGGCGTAGCGCCGCTTCGAGGTGGGCGCCGCACAGATCGCCCTGGCTGGCAACGAAACGCGCCGCATCGTCGCGAGCATCGAGCACCAGTTTGTCGTCGCGCAGCGACGAGGTCAGGTCCGAGGTTGCGTCCACGGTATTGATCAGGCCGCCGACCACCATGTCGGTGGTAGCGGTGAAGCTGGCAGCGGACGCGCCGCCGCTCAGCAGCAAGCCGGCAGCGAAGAAGGGGAGCAGGATTCGGGACATGGCAGATCTCCAGTGGTGAGGCTCTAGACCGCGCCATGGGTGCGACGTTCCCGTTGCTGCGGCCTTGTAGCACGCAGCATAGGCTCGAATCGGTGGGCGCGGAATGCCTCAGCGCCAGAACGGCTTGTCCAGCTCTGCCGAGCGGTCGCTATGGCTGATGCCGACATCCGCCAGCTGGCGGTCGTCAAGCTGCGCCAGTTGCTGGCGGGTACGGTAGTTGCGTTGCCAGCGCTGCAATACTTGCCGCAGCTGTAGCCAGTTGCGGCGGGCGCGGGTGGCGACATACGGACGAGACAGCGTGCGATCCATGCTGCGCTCCTTCCCGGTGTGACCGGGTACGGGTTATGGGAGAACAGGATCGCGCGCGTCAGCCAAGTGCAACAGCCACAGGGATTCTCGATTGTGCCGGTGCAGTTCCAGAAATGGATGCAACTGTATTGGTCGCGAACGCGCCAACTGTTTTCGCTGCGCTGCTTATCGGTCCGGTGTGCGTGCCAGAGCGCCTGGTGTGGTGCCGAACTGTTGGCCGAACGCGGCGATAAACGCCGAGGTGGATTCGTAGCCGCAGGCCAGCGCGACATCGGTAACCGGCTGGCCCTGCTCCAGCAGAGGGAGCGCGCTGAGCAGGCGCAGACGCTGGCGCCAGGCGCGGAAGCTGAGGCCGGTGTCACGCTGGAACTGGCGGGTCAGGGTTTTCTCCGAGACCTGCAGGCGCTCCCTCCATTGCTTCAGGCTGAGTGAAAGATCGGGCTGCTCATAGAGCGCTTCGCACAGCTGACGAAGCCGGGCATCCCCGGGCCAGGGCAGGGAGTAGCCGATTGCCGGTGCCGCCCGCAGCTGGTCCAGCAGCACCGCTGCCAGGCGGCCTTCGGCACCTTGCTGGTCATACTCCGCCGGCAGCGCGCCAAAGGCGCGGATCAGCTCGCGCAGCAGTGGGCTGACCGCGAGTACCTGGCAATGCTCGGGCGCCCAGGCCACGGCGCGCTGGTCGATGTACAGGCTGCGCATCTCGGTGTGCGGCGAGCTGATCACCTCGTGCAGCAGGCCCGGCGGAATCAGGATGGCGCGCTGCGGCGGAGCGAGAAAGCGCCCGCGCTCGGTATGCACGCGCAGCACGCCACTGATGGCGTAGGACAGCTGTGCCCAGGGATGGCTGTGGCGTGGCGTGGTGGTTCGCTCAGCCAGGAATTCGCTGCGGGCGAAGAGCGGGCGCGGCAGTGCATCCATGGCTGGGATGCTGCGTTGCACGAGGCTGCTTTGTCCTTTTCTCGACATTTGTCTGGCTTATGGCGTTAGTCGGATATCCAGCGCGACAGTAGACTCGCTGGCAACCTGCCGCAAGCCACACAATCAGGAGCGCCTATGGCCAGACCTCGCCTGTTACCGGACAACTTCACTCTGGCCCTGCTCGGTGCGGTGGCCATCGCCACGCTGCTGCCAGCGCGGGGGCAGGGCGTGGCGGTATTCGAGTGGATCACCAACCTGGCCATCGGCCTGCTGTTCTTCATGCACGGCGCCAAGCTCTCGGGCAGTGCGATCCTCGCCGGCATGGGCCATTGGCGCCTGCATCTCCTGGTGTTCAGCTGCACCTTCGTGCTGTTCCCGCTGCTCGGGCTGGCGCTGCGCCCGCTGCTGACGCCGATGATCGGCGCCGAGCTGTACCTGGGCATGCTCTACCTCTGTGCCTTGCCGGCCACCGTGCAGTCGTCCATCGCCTTCACATCGCTGGCGCGCGGCAATATCCCGGCGGCGGTGTGTAGCGCGGCAGCCTCCAGCCTGATCGGCATCTTCCTCACGCCGCTGCTGGTGCTGCTGCTGATGGGCGCGCAGGGTGAAGGTGGCTCGACGCTGGATGCCATCGGCAAGATCGTCGTGCAGCTGCTGCTGCCGTTCATCGCCGGGCAGATCGCGCGGCGCTGGATCGGCGACTGGGTGGCGCGCAACAAGGGCTGGCTGAAGAATGTCGACCAGAGCTCGATCCTGCTGGTGGTCTATACCGCGTTCAGCCACGCGGTGGTCGAGGGCATCTGGCAGCAAGTGCCGCTGCCGCAGCTGCTGGGGCTGGTGCTGGCCTGCTGTCTGCTGCTGGCGCTGGCCCTGCTGATCACCTGGCTGGTGGCGCGCTGGCTGGGCTTCGATCTGGAAGATCGCATCACCATTCTCTTTGCCGGCTCGAAGAAGAGCCTGGCCACCGGCATCCCCATGGCGCAGGTGCTGTTCGCCGGCGGTGCGCTGGGCACGCTGATCCTGCCGTTGATGCTGTTCCACCAGATTCAGCTGATGGTCTGCGCGGTACTGGCGCAGCGCTATGCGTCGCGACCAGAAACAACAGCGGTCGCAAAAGCGGGCTGACTCGAAGCCAATCAGTGGCGTATTCGTGACTGCAGCGCAAAGATAATTTGCCCGTTACGGTCTGGGAGCGGTGCGCAGGGGTGGCTAAGCTGCGCGCCATTCTGTTGCTGAGGCATTCCCATGAAGAAGATTCTGCTACTCAACGGCGGCAAGGCCTTCGCCCACTCGGCCGGCCAGTACAACGCCACGCTGCATCAGGCAGCCATCGAAACCCTGACCGCGGCCGGCTTCGAGGTCCGCACCACCGAGATCGACGCCGGCTACGACGTGCAGCAGGAGGTCGAGAAGATTCTCTGGGCGGATGCGCTGATCTACCAGATGCCTGGCTGGTGGATGGGCGCGCCCTGGACGGTGAAGAAGTACCTGGACGAGGTGTTCACCGCCGGCCACGGCAGCCTCTACGCCAACGACGGCCGCACCCGCTCCGATGCCTCGCAGAAGTACGGCAGCGGCGGTCTGTTGCAGGGCAAGCGCTACATGATTTCCGCGACCTGGAACGCGCCACAGCAGGCCTTCGACGACCCCAGCGATTTCTTCGCCGGCAAAGGCGTGGATGCCGTCTACCTGCCGTTTCACAAGGCCCACGAGTTTCTCGGCCTGCAGGGCTTGCCGACCTTCCTCTGCGTCGATGTGATGAAGCGGCCGCAGATCGAGGCGGACGTCGAACGCTACCGCCGGCATCTTGGCGAGGTGTTCGGCTTCAGCGTCTGAGCTTTGCCGAGGCAAAGAAAAACCCCTCGCGGCGTGGGCCGGGAGGGGTTTTTCGTTTCAGCGCGAGGCGATCATTCCACGGCCTTGACCATGTCCTCGACGACTTTCTTGGCGTCGCCGAAGACCATCATGGTCTTGTCCATGTAGAACAGCTCGTTGTCGAGGCCCGCATAGCCGCTGGCCATGGAGCGCTTGTTGACGATGACCGTCTTGGCCTTGTACGCCTCGAGGATCGGCATGCCGGCGATCGCCGACTTCGGATCGGTCTTCGCCGCCGGGTTGACCACGTCGTTGGCGCCAAGTACCAGCACCACATCGGCCTGGCCGAACTCGGAGTTGATGTCCTCCATCTCGAAGACCTGCTCGTAGGGCACCTCGGCTTCGGCCAGCAGCACGTTCATGTGCCCCGGCATGCGGCCGGCGACCGGGTGGATCGCGTACTTCACGGTCACGCCCATGTGCGTCAGCTTCTCGGCCAGCTCCATCAGCGCGTGCTGCGCGCGGGCCACCGCCAGGCCGTAGCCGGGAACGATGATCACGGTGTCGGCGTTGGTCAGCAGGAAGGCGGCGTCGTCGGCCGAACCGGACTTCACGTTGCGCTCCAGCTGGGCGCCCGCCGGGCCGCCGGCATCCGCGTCGGCCCCGAAGCCGCCGAGGATCACGTTGAAGAACGAGCGGTTCATCGCCTTGCACATGATGTACGAGAGGATCGCGCCGCTCGAGCCCACCAGTGAGCCGGCGATGATCAGCATCGAGTTGTTCAGCGAGAAGCCGATACCGGCGGCCGCCCAGCCCGAATACGAGTTGAGCATCGACACCACCACCGGCATGTCCGCGCCGCCAATGGGGATGATGATCAGCACGCCAATGACGAAGGCCAGCGCCACCAGGATGGCGAAGGCGGTCAGGTTGCCGGTGAAGGTGTAGACCAGGCCCAGGCCGACGATCGCCAGGCCCACGGCCAGGTTGACCATGTGCTGGCCCTTGAATACCACCGGGGCACCCTGGAACAGGCGGAACTTGTACTTGCCGGACAGCTTGCCGAAGGCGATCACCGAACCGGAGAAGGTGATGGCACCGATGGCCGCGCCGAGGAACAGCTCCAGGCGGTTACCCACCGGAATCGCGTAGCCGATCTGCTCGACGATGCCCAGCGACTGCGGCTCGACCACCGCGGCGATGGCGATGAATACCGCGGCCAGGCCGATCATGCTGTGCATGAAGGCGACCAGCTCGGGCATCTTGGTCATCTCGACGCGCTTGGCCATGACGGTGCCGACGCTGCCGCCGATCAGCAGGCCGACGATCACGTAGCCGATGCCGGCGGTGGCCAGCTCGCTGCCGAGCTTGAAGATCAGGCCGACCGTGGTGAGTACGGCCAGGCCCATGCCGATCATGCCGAACAGGTTGCCGCGTCTTGAGGTGGTGGGGTGGGAAAGGCCCTTCAGTGCCTGGATGAAGCACACCGAGGCGACCAGATAGAGCAGGGTGATCAGGTTCATGCTCATGGCTTACTTGCCCTCCGCCTTGGCCGCGCTGCGGTCCTTCTTCTTGAACATTTCCAGCATGCGACGGGTGACCAGGAAGCCCCCGAACACGTTGACCGCGGCCAGCGCCACGGCGAGGGTGCCCATGGCCTTGCCCAGCGGGGTGACGGTGAGCGCTGCGGCCAGCATGGCGCCGACGATGACGATCGCCGAAATCGCGTTGGTGACTGCCATCAGCGGGGTGTGCAGGGCCGGGGTGACGTTCCAGACCACGTGGTAGCCGACGTAGATCGCCAGCACGAAGATGATCAGGTTGTAGATGCCGTCCGAAATCAGATCCATGTTCGCGTCTCCCTTAACCGTTGGTCCGCACGACCTGGCCGTCGCGGCACATCAGGCACGCGGCGACGATGTCGTCTTCGAGGTTGAGCTGGAACTGGCCGTCCTTGTCGATGACCAGCTTGAGAAAATCCAGCAGGTTGCGGGCGTACAGCGCCGAGGCGTCGGCCGCTACCAGCGTCGCCAGGTTGGCGTGGCCGACGATGGTTACACCGTGGCGAACCACCACCTGGTCGATCTCGGTCAGCGGGCAGTTGCCGCCGTGGCCGGCTGCCAGGTCGACGATCACCGAGCCGGGCTTCATCTGCTCGACGGTGGCTTCCTGCAGCAGCGTCGGCGCCTTGCGGCCCGGGATCAGTGCGGTGGTGATGACGATGTCCGATTGCAGCGCACGTTCATGCACCGCCTGCGCCTGACGCGCCATCCACGAGGCCGGCATCGGCCGCGCATAGCCGCCGACGCCTTCGGCGCATTCGCGCTCCTCGTCGGTCTCAAGCGGCACGTCGACGAACTTGGCGCCGAGCGACTCGATCTGCTCCTTCACCGCCGGACGCACGTCCGAAGCCTCGACCACTGCACCCAGGCGCTTGGCCGTGGCGATGGCCTGCAGCCCGGCGACACCGGCACCGAGGATCAGCACGCGTGCGGCCTTCACGGTACCGGCGGCGGTCATCAGCATCGGCATGAAGCGCGGGTAGTGATGGGCACCGACCAGCACCGCCTTGTAGCCGGCGATGTTGGCCTGCGACGAGAGCACGTCCAGGCTCTGTGCACGGGACGTACGCGGCGCGGCCTCCAGGGCGAAGGCGGTGACGCCGCGGGCAGCCATGCGCGCGATGCAGTCATTGTCGAACGGGTTGAGCATGCCCAGCAGCACGCTGCCGGACTGCATCTGCGCCAGTTCGGCATCGTCCGGCGCATTGACCTTCAGCACCAGCTCGGCGGCAAAGGCCGCGGCCGCATCGCCGATGGTTGCGCCGACCGCCTCATAGGCGCTGTCCGGCACGCTGGAAAGCAACCCGGCGCCGCTTTGCAGCGTCACCCGGTGCCCTTGGCCGATCAGTTTCTTGACGGTTTCCGGGGTTGCGGCGACGCGCGTTTCCCCGGAGTGGGTTTCGAGAGGAACACCGATGTGCATTGTTGTTGTTCTCCTGCGTGATCATGACCGGTGCTGCGGCGAACCGCGCACCGACGTGCTTTTCACCCGTCCGCTGCTCTGGCGAACGGGGTATGGAACAGGTGAAGCCAGCCGGGCGATGCGCAAAAACGGATCGCCCGGCGCGGCATTCTGCAAGCCTTGAAAAAATCAAACAACTGTTTCAATCAAACGATTGTATTTGACGCGCCGGTCGCAGGATGACTACCTGTTTTCCGTGCTTCGCTGCAGATTGCGTCCTGTTTGGCTCTGCGTACGACCAGTTCGTCCGCGCCAGGCACACGACACGGCCGCATCATGAATGACGCGCCATTGACAGGGTATTCGTCAGCGGTGCCAAGCATCTCCGACCTTGGTGTCGGGTTAAGTCGGGTATGCAGGAAAAACGCGCGCACGTTGAAATGTCATTCAATCCTTGTAGTCCAACTAGGCTGGTTGGACCCGATTGGAGTGTTTCGAACGCAGTGACGTCGGGTCGCTGCGTATCGCTGGTGGAGCTGGACGATGCCCGAACTCGATGTAAACGAAGTCACCACGCTGCTCGAACAGCCGGCCCAGCGCCGCTTGCCGTTCGCCTTTGCGCGTCGGCACGGCGTGATCCTGCTGGAGCGTGGCGGCGAGCTGCACCTCGGCCTGCGCGAGGGCGCCGCGCTGACGGCGGTGCAGGAGGCGCAGCGGGTCGTTGGTATGCGCTTGCCGATGCAGTGGCTGCCGCAGGTGGATTTCGATCAGGCGCTCGGTGCCGCCTACCAGCACGACTCCTCGGCGGCGATGCTGATGGTCGAGGGGCTGGGCAACGACCTCGACCTGGCCAGCCTGGCCGACCAGATCCAGGAAACCGAGGACCTGTTGGAGCAGGAGGACGACGCGCCGATCATTCGCCTGATCAACGCCATTCTCGGCGAGGCGATTGCCGAGAACGCCTCGGATATCCATATCGAAACCTTCGAGAAGCGCCTGGTGATCCGCTTTCGAGTTGATGGCATCCTCCGTGAAGTGGTGCAGCCCAAGCGCGAGCTGGCGGCGCTGCTGGTGTCGCGGATCAAGGTCATGGCCAAGCTGGATATCGCCGAGAAGCGTATCCCGCAGGACGGGCGCATCTCGCTGCGCGTCGGCGGCCGCGAGGTCGACATCCGTGTCTCCACGCTTCCCTCGGCCAATGGCGAGCGGGTGGTGTTGCGTCTGCTGGACAAGCAGGCCGGGCGCTTGACCCTGCGCCATTTGGGCATGAACGAGCAGGATCGCGACCACCTGGAGCAGGCGGTGAAGAAACCGCACGGGATCATTCTGGTCACCGGCCCCACCGGGTCGGGTAAGACCACCACGCTCTACGCCGCGCTGACCACCCTCAATGACCGTACGCGCAACATCCTCACCGTCGAGGACCCCATCGAATACCACCTCGAAGGCATCGGCCAAACCCAGGTCAACACCAAGGTCGACATGACCTTCGCCCGCGGCCTGCGCGCCATCCTGCGCCAGGACCCAGACGTGGTGATGGTCGGTGAGATCCGCGACCAGGAAACCGCCGACATGGCGGTGCAGGCCTCGCTCACCGGCCACCTGGTGCTCTCCACGCTGCACACCAACAGCGCCATCGGCGCCGTCACACGGCTGGTCGACATGGGCGTCGAGCCGTTCCTGATCTCCTCCTCGCTGCTCGGCGTATTGGCCCAGCGCCTCGTGCGGGTGTTGTGCAATGACTGCAAGCGCGCCTACGTCGCCGATGCCGCCGAGTGCGAGCTGCTTGGGGCCAGCCTGGCCGAGGCGCCGACGCTGTATCACGCCGAAGGCTGCGAGCAGTGCCGGGGCCTCGGTTACCGCGGGCGTACCGGCATTTACGAACTGGTGCTGTTCGACGATGCCTTGCGCACCATGGTGCACACCCGCGCCAGCGAGCAGGACATGCTGCGCCACGCCCGGGTGCTGGGGCCGAGCATCCGCGACGACGGCCTGCGCAAGGTGCGCGAAGGCGTGACCACCATCGAGGAAGTGCTGAGGGTGACGCGTGAGGAGTGAGGGGATGAGGTTGTTTCCGGCTCGCCTGGAGAGGCATCTGCAGCCTGACCGACGCTGCACGGTGACGCCATTCGCGGCCAAGGCTGCTCCCTCGTGTGTGCGCTGCCTTTGTGGGAGCGGTCTTGACCGCCAATCGCCAGTGTTGGAGACCGCCTGATGGCTGCCTTCGAATACCTTGCCCTCGACCCGCGTGGCCGTGAGCAGAAGGGCCTGATCGAGGCCGACAGCCCGCGTCAGGCGCGCCAGCTGCTGCGCGAGAAGCAGTGGGCGCCGCTGGAGGTGAAGCAGGCCAAGTCCAAGGAAGACGTCAGCCGTGGCGGCCTGAGTTTTGGCCGCGGCCTGTCGGCGCGCGATCTGGCATTGGTCACCCGGCAACTGGCGACGCTGGTGCAGGCCGCGCTGCCCATCGAGGAAGCCCTGCGCGCCGCGGCGGCGCAGTCCACCTCGGCGAAGATCAAATCGATGCTGCTGGCCGTGCGTGCGCGGGTGATGGAAGGCCACAGCCTGGCCGCCGCGCTGCGCGAATATCCATCGGCATTTCCCGAGCTCTACCGCGCCACGGTGGCGGCCGGCGAGCATGCCGGCCATCTAGGGCTGGTGCTCGACCAGCTGGCCGACTACACCGACCAGCGTCAGCAGTCGCGGCAGAAAATTCAGCTGGCGCTGCTCTATCCGGTGATCCTGATGGTCGCCTCGCTGGCCATCGTCGTGCTGCTGCTCGGCTATGTGGTGCCGGACGTGGTCAAGGTATTCGTCAACACCGGCCAGGAACTGCCGGCGCTGACCCGCGGGCTGATCGCCACCAGCGACGTGGTGAAGAACTGGGGCTGGCTGATCGTGCTCGGTCTCATCGCCGCCTTTCTCGCCATGCGCGCGGCTTTGCGCGACCCGGCCGTACGCCTGCGCTGGCATGCGTTCATTCTGCGGATACCGCTGATCGGTCGGCTGAGCCGGGCGACCAATACCGCGCGCTTCGCCTCGACCCTGGCGATCCTCACCAAGAGTGGCGTGCCGCTGGTGGAGGCGCTGTCCATCGCTGCCGCGGTGATCGCCAACCTGCGCATTCGCGAACGGGTGGTCGAGGCGGCGCAGAAGGTGCGCGAGGGCAGCAGCCTGACCCGCGCACTCGACGCCACCGGCGAATTTCCGCCGATGATGCTGCACATGATCGCCAGCGGCGAGAAATCCGGTGAACTGGATCAGATGCTGGCGCGAACCGCGCGCAATCAGGAGAACGACCTCGCCGCTCAGGTGTCTCTGCTGGTCGGCCTGTTCGAACCGTTCATGCTGGTGTTCATGGGGGCTGTGGTGCTGGCCATCGTGCTGGCGATCCTGATGCCAATCCTCTCTCTCAACCAACTGGTGGGGTAACGACAATGAAGTTGCAACGACGCACGCAAGGGGGCTTCACCCTCATCGAAATCATGGTGGTGGTGGTCATCCTCGGCATCCTCGCCGCGCTGGTGGTGCCGCAGGTGATGAGCCGGCCGGATCAGGCCAAGGTCACCGTGGCCAAGGGCGACATCAAGGCCGTCGCCGCCGCGCTGGACATGTACAAGCTGGACAACTTCGCCTACCCGAGCACCCAGCAGGGGCTGGAGGCACTGGTGAAGAAGCCTTCCGGCAGCCCGCAGCCGAAGAACTGGAACCGCGACGGTTACCTCAAGCGCCTGCCCAAGGACCCGTGGGGCAACGACTACCAGTACCTCTCGCCAGGTACCCAGGGCCAGTTCGACCTCTACTCCTTCGGCGCCGACGGCAAGCCCGGCGGCAGCGACCTCAACGCCGACATCGGTAACTGGGACCTCTAATCGATGCGGCAGCGCGCCCGCGCCTTCACGCTGATCGAACTGCTGGTGGTGATCGTCCTGCTGGGCATTCTGGTCAGCGTGGCGGTGCTCAGCGTCGGCGGTTCGAGCACCTCGCGCGAGCTGCGTGACGAGGCGCGGCGACTGGCTGCGCTGATCGGCGTGCTCAGCGACGAGGCGGTACTCGACAGTCGCGAATACGGCCTGCTGGTCAACAGCGAGGGCTATCGCGTACTGCGTTACGACGAGGCAGCCACGCGCTGGCTGGAAGTCGAGCGACGCAAGGTGCACAAGGTGCCGGAGTGGATGCGCCTGGATCTGGAACTGGACGGCACGCCGCTGGAGCTGGTTGCGCCGACGCAACGCGAGGACGACCGCGCCGGGCTGTCGCGCGAAGGCAAGCGAACCGAACGTCGTGCGCCGCGGCTGGAGCCGCAGTTGCTGATTCTTTCCAGCGGCGAGCTGTCGCCGTTCAGCCTGCGCCTGTCCGAACGTAAGCCGCGCGGCGGTGGCTGGCTGGTCACCAGCGACGGCTTCCGTCTGCCTGAGGCAAAAGTCATCGAGGACAGGCGATGAGCAGGCGCCTGGCCAGGGCCGGCCGCGGTTTCACCCTGCTGGAAGTGCTGGTGGCACTGGCGATCTTCGCCAGCGTGTCGGCCGTGGTGCTCACTGCGGCCGGGCGTAGCCTGACCAACGCCGGGCGGCTGGAGGAACTGACCCTGGCCGGCTGGATCGCCGACAACCGCATCAGCGAACTGCAGTTGCAGCAGACCCCGCCTGCCATCGGCCGCGAAACCCAGGCGCTGGAATACGGCGGCCGCCAGTGGCAGACCCTCAGCGAAATCGAGGCCAGCGCCGATCCAGGCCTGCTGCGGGTGACCGTCTGGGTTGCGCTGCAGACATCGCGTGGCCGCAGCGATCCGGTACCCGAGCGCGCGGTCACCAGCCTCACCGGATTCATCGGTGTCGGCCCGGGAGCCGCGCGCCAATGAATGCTCACGCGCGCACCAGCGTCGGTTTCACCCTGCTCGAGCTGTTGATTGCCATCGCCCTGTTCGCGCTGCTTGGCCTCGGCACCTATCGCATGCTCGAAGCGGTGCTGCAAAGCGATGAGGCGGTGCGTGCCCAGGAGCTGCAGCTGCGCGAGCTGAGCCGCGCGGTGTGGGCCTTCGAGCGTGACCTGCAGCAGGTGATCGGGCGGCCGATCCGTGATGAGTTCGGCGACGAGCGCAATGCCTTCATCGGTCAGCTCGATGGCGAAGACGGCGCGCCGGTGCTGGAGCTGACCCGTGCCGGCTGGCGCAATCCCACCGGGCTGCGTCGCGCCAATCTGCAGCGGGTGCGCTGGCGCCTGGCTGGCGACACGCTCGAGCGCGTCTACTGGGTGGTGCTGGACCGTGACCTCGACAGCGAGCCGCGCGTGCAGCGGGTACTGGAAGACGTGCAGGGCCTGCAGTTGCGCTACCTGGACGAGGAGGCGGTGTGGCACGAGGAGTGGCCGCCGTTCGATTTCGGCCGCGGTAGCCCGGAGAATGCCGCCGAGCGCCTGCCAATCGCCCTGGAATTGAATATCGAGCACGCCCGCTACGGCCGTATCACTCGTCTGCTGCGCCTGCCCGATGCTGTCGAGCAGGCGACGCAGCAGGCACTGCCCGGCTCCGAAGGCGTGCCCGAGCCGTTCGAAGGGGAGCTGCCGCAATGAGGTGCCAGCGCGGCGTTGCCCTGATTACCGTGCTGCTGGTGGTGGCCATCGTCACCGTGGTCAGCGCGGCGATGGTGGCGCGTCAGCAGCTCAGCATTCGTGCCAGCAGCAACCAGCTGCAGGCACGCCAGGCTTGGCACTACGCGCTGGGCGGCGAAGCGCTGGCCCAGGCCATGCTCGCTCGCGATCTGCGGGCTGGCGCGACGGGCGAGACAGGCGCCAATGGTGAGGCCGCGGCCGTCGATCATCTGCTCGAGCCCTGGGCGCAGCCGCTGCCGGCGTTCGAGATCGATCAGGGCGAGATCCTCGTGCGTATCGAGGATCTCGCCGGACGCTTCAACCTCAACGACCTGCTGCGCGACCAGCAGCCCAACCCCGCCGCGGTCGAGCAGTTCCGCCGGTTGCTGCTGCGTCTGCAGATCAGCGCGCCCTATGCCGAGCGCCTGCTCGACTGGATCGATCCCGATCAGCAGCCGAGCGGCGAACTGGGTGCCGAAGACAATGCCTACCTCGGCCTCGATACGCCCTATCGCAGCGCCGGTCGCCGATTGCATGACCTGTCCGAGCTGCGCCTGCTGCTGGACATGCGTGAAGAGGATTTCCAGCGCCTGGCACCCTATGTCGTCGCGCTGCCGCCGAACGTGCCGCTGAACGTCAATACGGCGAGCGCGATGGTGCTTTCCAGCCTGAGCGACAACCTCAGTCCCGGTGCGGCCGAGTCGCTGGTGGAGCTGCGCCGCGTCGCACCGTTCCGTAACAGCGCGGCGTTCCTTGCACAGCCGGCGCTGGCCGGAACTACGCTGCAGGGCACTGCGCTGGCGGTTGGCAGTCAATTCTTCCAGGCCACTAGCGAAGTGCGCCTGGGCGATCGCCGGCTGGCGCTGGTCAGTCTGTTGCAACGCGAGCAGGACGGCAGCGTCCGCGTGCTCGCGCGAAATCTCGGTCAGCCTGCCCGGCAGACCCTCCCATCCGACGGAGAACGCTAGACCCATGGATTGCCTGTTTCTGCCCGCCGACTGCCCGGCCCGGCTCGATGCCGAGACCCGCGTCTACTGGCTGCCAAAGGACGAACCCGGCCGCTGGCAGCCGCTGGGTGAATGCGCCGCAGGCAACGGCGCGATCAGCCTGATCGTGCCGGCGGAGGTCTGCAGCTTTTTCGCCGTCACCTTGCCGACGCGCAAGGCGCGCTGGATGCAGCAGGCGCTGGCCTACGCCGCCGAGGAGCTGCTGGCGGAAAACGTCGACGATCTGCATCTGGCCCTCGGCGAAACACTGCCGGACGGTCGTCTGCGGGTCGTGGCGATCCGCCGCCAGCTGCTGGATGACTGGCTTGCTCCGTTGCGCGAGCTGGGGCTGTTGATCGTGGCGATTCATGTCGACGCCGATCTGCTGCCGCGGGAGGACACGCAACTGCTGTTCATCGGCGAGCGTGGCTTGCTTGGTGGCGTTGGCGAAACGCGGATGGCCTTCGCCAGCCAGGATTGGCCACAGCTGGCGGCCCTCTGTCCGGCGCCCTGGCATGCGCAGGGCGATGCGGCCGAACCGCCGGCAGCGGTCGAAGGTTATCGACAGGTGCAGGACCCCTACGCCTTTCTCGTCAGCCAGCGAGCGGCGGCGGTCAATCTCGCCCAGGGCGATTTCGCCGTGGAGGTCGGTAATACCGGCCTCGGCTATTGGAAGCCGCTGTTTGCTGTCGCCGGGCTGATCCTGCTGGTGCAGCTGGGCTTCAACCTGAGCCAGGCCTGGTATTTCCAGCGCCAGGGCGATGCCTACGCCGAGGCCAGTCTGGCGCTGTATCGCGAGCTGTTTCCCGAAGACATCCGCATCGTCAACATGCGCGCGCAGTTCGATGATCATCTGGCCCGCGGCAGCGGTGGCCAGGCGGGCTTTCTGCGCCTGCTCGACCACGCCGCCGCGGCACTGGAGGACGGCATTCCGGTGACCATCGGCCAGCTCGACTACAACCAGGATCGCGGCGATCTGGCGCTGCAGGTGCAGGCCATGGACTTTCCCACGCTGGAAACATTGCGCCAACGCCTGGGTGACACCGGTCAGAGCGTGCAGCTGGGCTCGGCCAGTCGAGAAGGCGATGGCGTCAGCGCGCGCGTGGTGATCGGAGGCTGATGATGAATCTCAAGCAACAACTGGCCGTGCGCCTCGCCGATTCGCCGCTGTGGCAGCGCTGGCAGCGTCTGGCGCCCCGCGAGCGCACCTCGCTGAGCCTGCTCGGCGCCTTTCTGCTCGCCGTGCTGTTCTATCTCTGGCTGTGGCTGCCGGCGCAACGCCAGGCAGCCGACGCTCGCGAGTATTACCAGGCGCAGCGCGAACTGCATGCCTACATGGAGCAGAACACCGAACTGGCGCGGCAGATGGAGCGCAGCAACCAGGTCGAGCTGGCGCCGGAGCAGCTGCAGGGGGTGATCACCGAAAGCGCGCAGCAGGGCAACCTGCGAATCGAGAGCTTCGACAATGGCAGCGACGGCAGCGTGCAGGTGAGCCTGCCGGGGGCATCGTACGCATTGCTGTTGCGCTGGTTCGACACCCTGCAGGGGCAGGGCGTGAGCATTGCTGACGTCAGCCTGGAGCGCGCCGGTGAAGGGCTGGTGAATGCGCGGGTGAGCTTTCGCGCGGGGAGTTGATGGCGCCCTGATCCATCGCCGGGCCTGCGCGAGGCATAGACCCGGCGGCGCGAGCTGTCAATGTGGCGAGTTGAACTGCATCGCCAGGGCGCGCAAGGCGGCTTCAGCGGCGAGTACCTTGGCAATCGCGTCGTTGGCCTTCTCGCGGGTGATACCCAGGCGATCGAACAGCTCCTGCGGCACTTCGGCGTCCGGTCCGCTGCCGATACCGCGGTTGCGCAGCATGCGTACCGCCAGGCAGACCAGGTTCGGATAGGCCGCATCCTCACCGTCGTAGCCCGGATCGTTCTGGAAGCGCAGGGCGGCGGCCAGTTCCTCGGGCATGCCCCACAGACGCATCAGCCAGGCGCCGATCTGCTCACGGGTGATGCCCAGCAGATGCTGTTCGACGTGGCTGTGCGACAGATGCGGGTTGGCTTCCACATGTCGGCAAATCAGCGAGAAGTGCGGCGGGAAGACGTGCGCCAACACTAGGTAGCCGAAGTTGTGCAGCAGCCCGGCGAGGTAGCTCAGGCCGGGCTCCGGGCGCTGCTCGCGCGGGATGGCGCGGGTCAGCCCCTCGATCACCGCCGCGGTATAGATCGCCTGCTGCCAGTAAGGGGTGGCGTCCTGCGGCTTGTCGTCGGGCAGGCTGATGGTCTTGCCCAGCGCCAGGCCGAGGGCGAGGTTGATCACCAGATCGAAACCGAGCACGCGGACGATGGCGTCTTCCACCGAGCGGATACGCCCAGGCGCGGCGTAGTAGGGCGAGGCCGCCCAGCTGATCACCTGCGCCGCCAGCGCCGGGTCGGTTTCCACTACGCCGGTGATGTCGTCGACGGTGGCTTCGGGATTGACCCGCAGCTTGATGATCTTCTGCGCGGTGTGCGGCAGCGGCGGAATCTCGATGGTTTCTTCCAGGCGCTTCTGGATGCGCCGCGCGGTGAAGCTCTGCACCGCCTGGGTGATTTCCGCACGGTCGTCGTTCGGGCGGTCAAGATTGGGTCGGATAGTGCTCAGCGGCACGGCGAAGCTGCCCGCCGTGGCTTTGCTCAGCATGCGCTTGAATTCGCTACCGACAACCTCGACCAGCAGGCCCGGCTGACCGGACTCCACCAGCAGGCGCGGTTGCTGCAGCAGCTGCTCCTCGTACAGGCAGGGTGAACTGGTCAACGGCGGCAGGCCAGGCAGGCGGGTCAGCTCGTGCTTGGCGAGCATGCGCGCCAGCCGCTCCGGCTTGACTGCGGCCAGCTCGCGGCCGGTGAGTTCGGCCAGGCGTGCAAGGTCGAGCAGATGATCCTGCGGGAAGAGCACCAGCATCGCGCCGATGCTGTCGTCCAGGAGCACCGCCTGCACCCGCTGCGCAGCGGGAATGTTGGGGCGATCGCGCTGGATCTGGTAACTCACACCGAGGTCTTTCAACAGCTTGGTGATCAGGAGGGGCAGTTCGGAGCAGCTTTCGGTGTCGACAGCAGAATTCATGAGCGGACCCGTTGTAGTGACCTGCCGGAGTATAGCGAAGCCGTCAGCCACGGATGATGTGGCGACGGATGGTTGTCATACCTGGCCGTATTCCTGGCCATGACGCAGCCAACGCTCGAGCAGCGGGCTGACGTGCTGCGGCCAGCGCGCCAGCAACTCCTGGGCGGCATCGCGCACCGCCGGGAGCAGCTCGGCATCGCGCATCAGATCGGCGACCTTGAACTGCAAGAGGCCGGTCTGGCGGGTGCCGAGCATCTCGCCGGGGCCGCGCAGTTCCAGATCCTTTTCGGCAATCAGGAAGCCGTCGCAGGTTTCGCGCATGATCGCCAGCCGCTCGCGGCCCAGTTGCGACAGCGGCGGATGGTACAGCAGCACGCAATGACTTGCCGCACTGCCACGGCCGACCCGCCCGCGCAGCTGGTGCAGCTGGGCCAGGCCCAGGCGCTCCGGGTTTTCGATGATCATCAGGCTGGCGTTGGGCACGTCGACGCCCACTTCGATGACGGTGGTGGCGACCAGCAGTTGCAGCTCGCCACGCTTGAACTGCTCCATCACCGCGGCTTTCTCGGCCGGTTTCATGCGCCCGTGGATCAGCCCGACGCGCAGCCCGACCAGCGCCGCCGAGAGGTCTTCGAAGGTGGTTTCTGCCGCTTGGCAGGTCAGCTCCTCGGATTCCTCGATCAGGGTGCACACCCAGTACGCCTGGCGCCCCTCGTTGCAGGCGATGCGCACCCGCTCGATCACCTCCAGACGCCGGCTATCGGCGATTACCAGGGTGTTCACCGGCGTACGGCCTGGCGGGAGTTCGTCGAGGATCGAGGTATCGAGATCGGCGTAGGCGCTCATCGCCAGGGTGCGAGGGATGGGCGTGGCGGTCATGATCAGCTGGTGCGGGCAGAGTCGACCGTCGATGCCTTTCTGGCGCAGGGCCAGGCGCTGCTGCACGCCGAAGCGGTGCTGCTCGTCGATGATTACCAGCGCCAGGCGCTTGAACACCACCTCGTCCTGAAACAGCGCGTGGGTGCCGACCACCATCGGGCAGCCGCCGGCGATCTGTTCCAGCGATGCGGCACGGGCCTTGCCCTTGAGCTTGCCGGCGAGCCAGGCGACCTCGATGCCGAGCGGTTCGAGCCACTTGCTGAAGTTGAGAAAATGCTGCTCGGCGAGGATTTCCGTCGGCGCCATCAGCGCCACCTGGTAACCGGCCTCCAGCGCCTGCAGGGCGGCGAGGGCGGCGACCACCGTCTTGCCGGCGCCAACATCACCCTGCACCAGGCGCAGCATGGGCTCGTCCTGGGCCAGGTCATAGGCGATCTCTGCACCGACGCGCTGCTGCGCGCCGGTTGGGGCGAAGCCGAGGTTGGCGAGAAAGCGCTGCGGCAAGGCTTTTGCTGCTGGCAGCGCCGGTGCCTGCTGGGCGCGAACCCGCTCGCGCAGGCGCTGCAGCGAAAGCTGATGGGTCAGCAGTTCCTCGAAAGCCAGGCGATGCTGGGCCCAGTGGCGGCCTTCGGCGAGTTCTTCCAGATTGGCGTCGGCCGGCGGCCGGTGCAGGTAGCGCAACGCCTGATCCAGTGGGCCGAGCCGGTACTCGCGGGCCAGCTCGGCGGGCAGCCAGTCCGGCAGGCTGTGCGGGCCGAGCCGCGCCAGCGCCTGCTCGCTGAGGTTGCGCAGGCGCTGCTGGGTCAGGCCTTCGGTGGTCGGGTAGATCGGCGTCAGGGTCTGTTCCACCGGTGCCGGCTCGCCGGTCAGTGCGCGGTATTCCGGGTGGTAGATCTCCAGCCCCGAGGCACCGGGACGCGCCTCGCCGTAGCAGCGCAGCTGGGTGCCGCGCTTCATGGCTTCCTTCTGCGCCTGGCTGAAATGGTAGAAGCGCAGGCTCAGGGTGCCGCTGCCGTCCTGCAGGCGCACCAGCAGGCTGCGGCGGCGACCCATGACGATATCGGCGCCGGACACCACGCCTTCGATCACCGCGTCCTGCCCTGGGCGCAACGCGCCAATGGGCACCACGCGGGTGCGGTCCTGGTAGCGCAGCGGCAGGTGGAAGAGCACGTCCTGCAGGGTTTCCAGGCCGACCCTGGCGAGCTTCTCGGCCAGCGCGGCGCCGACGCCCTTGAGTGCGGTGACCGGAACGGTCGCCAGTTCGCTCATGGCCTCAGGCTTTCGCCGATGGCGGCTTGCCTACCGAACACAGGCGGATCGAGTCAGCGAGGATCTCGATGGCCTTGGGCCGCGGAAAGCTGGCGCGCCAGGCGATCGCCACGGTGCGGAACGGCACCGGCGGCGTCAGCGGGCGGGTCTCCAGCACACCGGGGGAGTAGTGGTGGCTCTCCACCGCCGACAGCGGCAGGATCGACACGCCCAGGCCCGAGGCGACCATGTGGCGGATGGTTTCCAGCGAGCTGGATTCCACCGTGGTGTGGCTCGGTGCCTCGCCCTTGCGGGTGGTCGGACAGGCTTCGAGCACCTGATCGCGGAAGCAGTGGCCTTCACCGAGCAGCAGCAGGCTCTTTTCGTTGAGCATCTCGGCGTCGATGGTTTCCTTTGCCGTCCACGGATGGTCGGCCGGCATCAGTACGTAGAACGGCTCGTCGTAGAGCGGCTTGGTCAGCACGTCGGCTTCCTGGAACGGCAGCGCGACGATGATCGCGTCCAGTTCGCCGGTGCGCAGCTTGTCGCGCAGGATGTGGGTGAAGTTCTCTTCGATGTACAGCGGCATGTCCGGCGCCACACGATGCAGCTGCGGAATCAGGTGCGGGAACATGTAAGGGCCGACGGTGTAGATGGCGCCGACCTTCAGCGGTGCGGCCAGCTGATTCTTGCCGAGCTGGGCCAGCTCGCGAATGCTCTGTGCCTGCTCCAGCACCTTCTGCGCCTGGGTGACGATGCCTTCGCCGACGGGGGTCAGGCGCACTGCGCTTTTGGTCCGCTCGAAGATCAGCACACCGAGCTCGTCCTCGAGCTTCTTCACACCGACCGAAAGGGTCGGCTGACTGACGTGGCAGCGTTCAGCGGCGCGGCCGAAGTGCTGTTCCTGGGCAAGGGTCACGATGTAGCGCAATTCGGTCAGAGTCATAGTCAGCATCCATCAATGTGCCGGCAAGCATAGCCTTTTGCGCAGCGCAGAACCAACCGGTCGGCCAGGCTTCGAAAGTCGGTACACTGCGGTTTCGTGCGGCCCGCGCGGCGGGTTACAACTGAGGGAGCAGAACATGGGCAAGCGCCTTAGCGTATTGATCGCAGGCTGTGGCGACCTTGGCAGTCGTCTCGGTCTGCAACTGAGTCGGGATGGCTGGACGGTGTACGGCCTGCGGCGCAACGCCGCCCAGCTGGCAGTGCCGATCCTGCCGGTCAACGGCGACCTTTCCGAGCCGACCTGTCCGCGCTGCTGGCCCAACGGCTCGCTGGACTATCTGGTCTATGCCGCATCCGCCACCGAACATGACGAAGCCGGCTATCGCCAGGCCTATGTCGAAGGCCTGCGCAATGTGCTCGGTTGGTTACAGCAGCGCGGCCAGCGCCCTCGGCGGCTGCTGTTCGTTTCCAGCACCGGTGTGTACGCCCAGCGCGACGGCGAGTGGATCGACGAGGACTCGGCCACCGAGCCCGGCGGCTTCACCGGTCGGGTGATGCTCGAGGCCGAACAGCTGGCGCTCGACAGCGCCCTGCCGGTAACGCGGGTGCGTCTGGGTGGGCTGTACGACCCGAAGCGCCCCTGGCTGCAGAATCAGGTGCGCGCCGGTTTGCGTGTCGAGCGCGATCCGCCGCAGTACAGCAACCGCATCCATCGCGACGACGCCGCCGGGCTGCTGGCGTTTCTGCTGCAGAGCGACGCCAGTGGTGCTGCCCTGGAAGATTGCTATCTGGGCGTCGACGATGACCCGGCACCGTTGCACGAGGTGGTCGACTGGCTGCGCGAACGCCTGGGCGTCACCCACTGGGCCGAGCAGAGCATGACCCGCCGCGCCGGCAGCAAGCGCTGCAGCAATGCCCGCGCCCGTGCGCTGGGGTGGAAACCCAGGTACCCCAGCTATCGCGATGGCTACGCTTCGCTGGATCGCAATCGACACTAACCATGCAGCCCGTCGGTAACCGGGCAACTCTGGTGCGGCGCTGCTTACTAAAACCCTGACAGCACGCCGCACCGACAGAGGAGCAACAGCGAGGCAGCGAAGGAGAATCACCGAGACGGCGTTTCCGAAACCCGACAGGAGATTGTCCATGAGAGCCCTCCGCTGGCACGGCAAGCACGACATCCGCTGCGACAACCACGTCCCCGATCCCACCATCGAAGACCCTCGCGACGCCATCATCAAGGTGTCGTCCTGCGCCATCTGCGGCTCCGACCTGCACCTGTACGACGGCTTCATGCCCGGCATGCAGCACGGCGACATCATGGGCCACGAGTTCATGGGCGAGGTGATGGAGGTCGGCTCGGCGAACAAGAAGCTCAAGGTTGGCGACCGCGTGGTGGTGCCCTTCACCATTGTCTGCGGCGAGTGCGACCAGTGTCGGCGCGGCAATTTCTCGGTGTGCGAGCGAACCAACCGCAACAAGGACGTGGCTGACAAAGTCTTCGGCCACACCACCGCCGGCCTCTATGGCTACACCCACCTCACCGGCGGTTATGCCGGTGGTCAGGCTGAATACGTCCGCGTGCCCTACGCCGATGTCGGTCCCGTGGTGATCCCCAATGGTCTGACTGACGAGCAGGTATTGTTCCTCGGCGACATCCTGCCCACCGGCTGGCAGGCCGCGGCGCAATGCGACATCCAGCCCACCGACACCGTGGCAGTCTGGGGGGCCGGGCCGGTCGGCCAGTTCGCCGTCCGCAGCGCGGTGATGATGGGCGCCGAGCAGGTCATCTGTATCGACAACGTGCCCGAGCGCCTGTCCATGGCCCGCGCCGGCGGCGCCATCACCATCAACTTCGATGAGGAAAGCGTGCTCGAACGCCTCAAGGAGCTGACCCGCGGCAAAGGCCCGGAGAAGTGCATCGACTCGGTGGGCATGGAGGCGCACGCGGCGCGTTCGATCGATTCGATGTACGACCGCGCCAAGCAGGCGCTGATGCTCGAGAGCGACCGCCCGCACGTGCTGCGCGAGATGATCTACGTCTGCCGCCCGGCCGGCATCATTTCGATTCCTGGCGTCTACGGCGGGCTGATCGACAAGATCCCGTTCGGCGCGGCGATGAACAAGGGCCTGACCTTCCGCATGGGCCAGACCCACGTCAATCGCTGGACCGACGACCTGCTGCGGCGCATTCAGGAAGGCGAGATCGATCCGAGCTTCGTCATTACCCACAGCGTCAGCCTCGAGCAGGGTCCGGAGATGTACAAGACCTTCCGCGACAAGCATGACGGCTGCATCAAGGTCGTTCTGAAACCCTGAAGCCTGCAGATCGCCGATCCCTAAAGTAGGGATCAGCCGAGCCACGTTATCGAGCGAGGAGTCTTCATGAGCATTCCACGTCAAGTCACCCGGCCCAACCATTCCGCGCGCACGCTGGCGCGGGGGCTGGGCTGGTTCAGTATCGGTCTGGGCGTCGTCCAGTTGGTGGCGCCGCGGCAGGTCGCTCGCTTTATCGGCATGTCCGGCAGCGAAGGGGTGGTCCGTGCCTGCGGGCTGCGCGAGATCGCCACGGGTGTCGGCATCCTGCTGGCGGATGATCCGAAACCCTGGATCTACGGCCGTATCGGCGGCGATGCGCTGGATCTGGCCGGTCTCGGCTGGAGCATCGAGCACGGCAACGAGCCGGCCAATGCCGCCATCGCCGCCGGCGCGGTGGCCGGTATCACCGCGCTGGACCTGAGCTGCGCCAAGGGTCTGGATGCCGAGCAGGTGCCGGTGGTCGAATGGGACTACAGCGACCGCAGCGGTTTCCCCGGTGGCACTGCGCAAATGCGTGGCAGCGTCGAAGCGGAGTTCGCCGCCGCGCGGGCCGAGCCCAACGGTTATTCGCCCTCGCTTCATTGAGCTGAAACCCAGGGTCGGCTGGGTAGTGCCTGGTCGACTCTGAGCGCGACGATCCGCCGCATTTGCTATGGTGGCCGGCCGTTTCGGTCGTGGCCCTGCGCCGCGCCGCCAGCTTGCAGATGAGAGTCCATGTCTTCGGTCGTCAATGTCGTCCTGCCCGTCTTTGCGCTGATCCTGCTCGGTTACCTGTGCCGCCGTAGCGGCCGGATGGGGCCGACCGGCGCCTCCGAACTCAATCGGTTCGTGGTCTGGCTGGGCCTGCCGGCGCTGCTGTTCAGCGTCGTTGCCACCTCGACCTGGGAGCAGCTCTGGCAACCCGGCTTTATCGCCGCTTTCGCCATCGGCAGCCTTGGCGTGTTCGCCTTCACTCTTGCGTATCGCATGTTGCAGAAGCAGCCGCTGGTCGACGCCAGCCTGGACGCGCTGGGTGCGTCCTACGCCAACACCGGCTATGTCGGGATTCCGCTGTGCATGCTGGTGCTGGGCGACGAGGCGCTGCAGCCGGCGATGGTCGCCTCGATCGTGGTGGTCTGTGTGCTGTTCGCCATCGCCCTGGCCTGCGTCGAGACCGGCCTGCATGCCGGGCAGGGCGTGTTGCGCACGCTGGGCAAAGTCAGTAGTGCGCTGGTACGCAATCCACTGGTGATCGCGCCGCTGCTCGGTGCGCTCTGGGCGGCGAGCGGCCTGCAATTGCCGGTGCCGCTGGCGACATTGCTCAAGCTGCTGGGCGCGGCGGCGGCGCCCTGCGCACTGGTGTCGCTGGGGCTGTTCCTCGCCCAGCCACAGCCCGGAGGACGGGTGCAGGGGGTGTGGCCGCTGGTGGGGCTGAAGCTGGTGGTGCAGCCGCTGATTACCTGGTATCTGGCTTTTCAGGTATTCGAGCTGCCGACGCTGTGGGCCTATTCGGCGTTGCTGCTCAGCGCGTTACCCACCGGGACCGGGCCGTACATGCTCGCGGAATTTTATGGACGCGAAGGCTCGCGGGTGTCGCGGGTGGTGCTGCTGTCGACGCTGGGTTCGCTGATCACTCTGTCACTGATCTTGGTGCTATTTCCGGTCTGATAAGCGCGC
Organism: Stutzerimonas kunmingensis; assembly: GCF_002929225.1. Lineage (GTDB taxonomy): Bacteria > Pseudomonadota > Gammaproteobacteria > Pseudomonadales > Pseudomonadaceae > Stutzerimonas. The sequence continues at coordinate 261,172 of NZ_PISM01000020.1, forward strand.
TCACTTGCGCGTGGATAAGCCTGCGGCGTTATCCACCCTACGCCTGGCCGGTCGTTTGGGGGAAAACCGCGAAGCGTTTTCCTCGGGCGAACCTCCCCCTACTGTCAGCCCATCGCCCGCGTCACTTCCAGCACCACGGCAGCAATGCGATCGCACTGGGTATAGGCCCCGCCAAGCAGCTCCTCGCCGAATACGTCCGGGTCGATCTCACGGTAGCCCCACTGCAGGTCGGTACGCTCCAGGCGTTGGCGCACCTCGGCCAGGAAGGGGTCCTGGTTGTCGATCATGGCGACCCCGGTATACAGCAGTAGCGTGCCGCCCGGCGCCAGGCGGCCGAGCGCGGCATCCAGAATCGCCAGCGACAGCCCGGCACCGAGCGGTCCGCCGCCGTGGCGATAGGCGCGCTGGTCGGTATCGACCAGATAAGGAGGATTGGCCAGCACCAGATCGAACTCGCCTTGTGCGTTGCTCAGCAGGTCGCTGCGTTCGGCGCGCAGGTTGTTCGCCCCAGCCAGCGCTGCGTTGATACGCGTCAAGCGCAGCGCTTCCGGATTGATATCCACCGCCAGCACTTCGGCTTGCGGTCGCGCCAGGGCAGTGAGAATGGCGCCGGCGCCCGAGCCACAGCCGATGTCCACCACGCGGCGGATCTCGCCGGTATGCTGGTTGAGATGGCAGCAGATGGCGCTGGCGAAACGGTAGGTGTCCGGGCCGAAGAACACCGCGTCGGTGGCTTCGGTGGGAAAGGCCGAATGCAGGAACAGCTGCCCGTCGAGGCTGGACAGCCGCACCTTGGAGCGCCAGCGCGAGCCATAGGGTTCCAGCACGTCAGCCTGATCCATCAGGCTGAACAGCGGTGGTGGCAGCAGTTCGTGCTGGAACGGGCGGCTCCAGCCGAAAACCCCCGGCAGGTCATCGGCGAGCGCATTTTCCGGGCGCTGATTGACTCGTTCATGGGTCAGCGGCGTGGGGGTGATGAAGTGATAGCCGCGATCCCGCAGGGCCTGGCCCAGGTGCAGCAGCGCGAGGTCCTGCGCATTGTCCATGATCATCGTCGCGTTCCTTGGTGTGCCTTCAGTTGAACAGTCCGTTGAACAGCCGCGTGGCCAGCAGGCCGGCGGCAGTGTGGTGGCGTTGCGGGGCGAGAAGCGGCAGCAGCAGGCGCATGCGCGCGGCGCGATCGGGCAGGCGTGCAATCTGCTGCTCGAGCAGCTGCAGTTCCTCGTCGAAATCGTTGCCGCTGACGCTTTCCGCCGGTTGCAGCGCACCCGGCTCCTGCGGCACACGCCGGGCGTTGAACAGCGCTTGGCGCTGCAGCAACGCACCGCGCGGGCTGCGCTTGCTGTCGGCCTGCCAGTCGCCAGCGATCCAGTCATGGATCATCTGCTGCTCGTAAGCGCTGAAGACGCCGAACATCGGCGCCTGTTCGCCGGCGATCAGCTGCCAGAAGCGGCTTTCCTGCGGGTCATGGCCGCGCTTGATCCAGCCGCGCTTGTCCAGCACGGAGAGAAACTGTTCGACGTCCTCGGCCAGCCACTGATTGACCGTGCGGCCTTCGAAACGGCAGTAGTCGGAGTGTACGAACTGGCCGACCGCCGCCTTCTTCTCGAGGATGCGCTGCACCTCCCGGGACAGATCGAAGTCGCCGATCACCGAGACGGTGCTGGCGCCGAGGTCGTTGAGCCGGTAGCCGTTGCGCACCCGTCGATAGAACTCCGCGCTGTCGCCGACCTGCGGCAAGGCATCCAGCACGCCCTGCACGGCTTTCTTGGCGTGGCCGTTGTCGGCGTTGTCGACGGTGACATGCAGGGTGAAGTAGTAGGGATCGATGCCCAGCTCGGTCAGCTCGTAGGAGGTGATCAGCAGGTGCAGCGGCAACTGTTCGTAGCCCAGGTTGAAGCCGATCACTTCCGGCAGGAACTGCTCGGCATGCTCGGCCAGTGCCAGCTGGATGGCCCCCTGGACGAAGTGCTCGTCGTCCAGCTCCTGCCAGTCATCGCAGCCTTGGCTGGCCAGCAGCTTGCGGTAGAGCACCACATGGTTCTTCTCCGGCAGGCCTTCGCCGAGCTCCTCCAGATAGGTCTGGATCAGCGCGGTGAAGCGCGCATCATCCCAGCGCTGCAGCAGGCCATAGAGCCAGGCGCCATCGACCAGCTTGGTCGGCGCCACCCCGCGCAGGAAATGCAGTGCATGGGCCTTGCTGGCGAAATAGCGGCGCGGACCGCCGGCACGGCGCTGGTCCAGGTAAGCCTGATACTGGCGTCCGACCACTTCGGTGCGCCGCATGACCCAGGCTTCCAGGCTGGCCGGGTCCTCCGGCAGGTCGGACGGCAGCGCAGCGGCGGCCTCGAGCTGCGCACGCAGGTACTCCGCAGCGCTGTCGCGTGATTGCGCGTCGACCTCGCGGGCAAGGGCGAAGTACAGCGCCCGTGAGGGCTGATCCTGCTCCGGGTGAAGGGCAGGAGTGATCGGCAGGCTGCGAGAAGTCAGTTGCATGATTCTGTTCTATGGCAGTTCTAGTCCAGTTTTGGCTGCCGGGCCTGTGGTTTAGTTCAGCTGCACCGCCGAGCGGCCATCGGTCCAGAAAAGCGCCGTTACGCTGCAACTTCCGCCGCCACGTCTCCTCCCAATCGATAGAGCCACCCGGACGGGCCGGGCATGGCCACAGGTACGCGAGGAGCAGCTGATGAGTCAGAACGACCAGGGTCGCGAGAGCATCGAGTCCATCGACCAGAGCGGCGACGCCCACGAGCAGAATCCGGAAACCACGTCCACCCAGGGCGAGGTCGCCGGTGGTGACGAAGCCGACGTACCCGGCGGCGCCTACAACGTGCCGCCGGGCCTGGCCGAGGAGGTGAGCGAAGAGGACGCCTCGCGCGAGTCGCAACGCAAGCCTTGACTGTGAGCGCCGATGTCAGGCTCAGCCGGCACGCGGTCCGGCTGGCCTGCTGCTAGTACCGCCGCTCGGCTTCAGGGTTTGGCAAGAAACTTGATGTCCGACGGGCGCTCGACCGGCAGGGTCTGCAGCGTCTCGCCGAGCTTTCCGCTGTCCGGATCGCGCCCGATCACCACCACGTCATCGCTCAGCTGATTGGCGATCAGCAGGAAACGCCCGTCTGGGGCGATGGCGAATTCTCGTGGTTCGCGGCCTTCAGTGGGGCGGCGCTGGATTTCCCGCAGGGCGCCGTCGCTGTCGATAGCGAAGACGATGATGTGGTTGTAGTCGCCGCGGTCGCTGACATAGAGGAAACGGCCATCGGCCGAGGTGTGGATCGCCCCCGGTGAATGACGCACCTCGCTAGCGGCATCCTTCAGGTCCAGCAGTTGCCGGCGGATCAGGGTGCCGTCCGTGTAGTCGAAGCTCGCCACTTGGGCGCTCAGCTCGAGGGCGAGATAGGCGTGCTTGCCATTGGGGTGGAAGACCAGATGGCGCGGGCCGCTGCCCGCTGGCAGCTCGATGCTGGCGGGTTCGTCAGGTTGCAGGGGACGTTCGGCATTGCGCGGGTCGTAGCGGTAGACGAATACATGATCGGCGCCCAGGTCGCTGACCAGCAGGCGCTTGTCGTCCGGGCTCGGTACGGCGGAGTGCACATGCGCCGCCTGCTGCCTCTCGGGGTGCACGCCGCTCGACTGATGCGCGAGAAGCTGCGTGACCGGCAGTGGCCGGCCATCCTCGGCCAGCGGCATCACCGCCAGGCTGCCGCCCGGGTTCGGTCGCGCCCCGTAATTGCTGATGAACAGGTAGCGCCCGTCATGGCTGAGGCTGGCATGGGTCGGTTCGTCGCCCAGGCTGATGTTCTGCCCGATCAGCTGGTGCTCGCCGCTGCTGTCGAGTTGCCAGGCGCTGACACGACCGACCGGGTCGGCGTGCGTTGGGCTGTTCTCGTTGGTGGCATAGAGGCGCCCGCGCTGCTCGTCCAGCACCAGCCAGGAGGGATTGTGGCTGGCGAGGGTCTGCAGCGGTTGCGGGTCGATCCAACCTTTCGCCGGATCGAAGCGCTGGCGCAGAACGCCCGGGCTGTGGCTGTCGTGCGTGTAGCTGCCGATCAGGATGTGCATGTCGTCGGTCTCGGCTCGCGCGCCGGCAGACAGGGTCGCGCCGATCAGCAGAGCGAGAGCGAGGCGAAGCAGTACGGGGCGTTTGCGCGTGGTCATTGATGTCATGCCACTATGACCACCGTGGGCGCCCAACGCTCCCGAAGACGTTGTTCGAACAATACCTGACTGTCAGGGTCTGATATGCACCTGGGCGGACGCCAGCCACCCGCGAATTCAGGAAGATTCATGGACCACTTGCTACCCGTTCAGCTCGTCGAATTGCAAAACGTCGCCGCCGATCTGGCTGAAACCGTCATTGCGCCGCTGGCGGCCGAGGTCGATGCCGACTGCCGCTGGCCCGCCCATTCGCTGCGAGCACTTGGCGATGCCGGGCTGCTCGGGCTGCAGGTGCCGAGCGAACTGGGCGGCCTGGGGCAGGGGCTGCTGGGCTTGTGCGTGATTACCGAAACCATCGCCCGCGCCTGCCCGTCGTCGGCGCTGTGCTACGGCATGCATTGCGTGGCGACCGCGGTGATCGCGGCCAAGGCCACCGAGCATCAGCGCGAACACTACCTGCGGGAGATCGCCGCGGGACAGCACATCACCACGCTGGCGCTCTCCGAGCGGGGCACTGGCGCGCATTTCTACCTGCCGGAAACCCATCTGGATGCCGACGGCGAAGATTTCCTGGTCGACGGTACCAAGCAGTTCGTTACCAACGGCGACCATGCTGACTCCTACGTCGTGTCCACCGTCGCGGCGGGCGCCGAGGCGGGGGATTTCAGCTGCCTGATCGTCGACCAGGGCAGTGCCGGCATGAACTGGCTCGAGCCCTGGGCCGGCTTTGGCATGCGTGGCAATTCCTCGCGGCCGTTGCAGCTCGATCGCGTCCGGGTACCGGCGCGCAACCTGCTCGGCGAGCCGGGCGATCAGGTCTGGTACGTGTTCGAGGTGGTCGCGCCGTTCTTCCTCATGGCCATGGCCGGCACCTATCTGGGCGTTGCCCAGGCGGCGCTGGACGAGGCGAGCCTGCATCTGCGCTCGCGGCATTACAGCCATTCCGGCGAGTCGCTGCGGGATGTGGAAAGCCTGCAGATCCGCTATGGCGAACTCTGGACCGAGCTGGTCAAGACCCGCGCGCTGGTGCGCGAAGCCGCACGCCGGGGCGATGGCGCCCACCCCGAAGCGTTGTCGTTCATTCTGGCGTGCAAGGCCGATGCGGCGGAGACCGCAGTGCGTCTGGCCAACGAGGCGATGACTCTTTGCGGCGGCGCGGCCTATCGCGAGAACAGTCGTGTCGCCCGTCTGCTGCGTGACGCGCGGGCCGCGCACGTGATGACCCCCACCACCGGCCTGCTCAAGCTCTGGACCGGTCGCAGCCTGCTGGGGCTGCCGCTGCTATGAGCGAGCTGCTGCTCGATCAGATCGCGCTGCTGGAGGCAGGCGATGCCGCGTTGCGCGAGCAGATCGACAGCTGGGCGACAGCCCACGGTCTGCAGGTGCGCAGCCTTGATCCAGGCGCGTTGCTGCCCGATGAGAACGAGCCGGCGCTGGTGCTGCTGGCGCCCGGTCTGCAACGCCCGGTGGCGCAGGCCCGGCAGCTGCGCAGTCGCTGGAAGGCCACCCAGTTGCTGTTCCTCAGCGATGAGGCGGGCGTCGACTCGCTGCACCGCGAGCTGGGCCCGGCGCCGTTGCTCGGGCCTCACTGGTCGATCGTCACCCTCGGCGCCAGCGCGCTGGCGCAGCTTGATCAGGCCTTGGCCAGCGTGCGGCGGCGGTCGCGCCTGCGCACCACGTTGGCGCAGGCCAACGCGATGGTCGATGGCGGGCAGTTGAGCAAGCGTTCGTCACTCACCGCAGAGCTCTACCTGCATCATTTCATCGACGCGGCGCGCGACGCCATCGTCGGTCTCGACCGCGCCGGGGCGGTGCTCTACTGGAGCGCCGGTGCCGCCGAGATGTTCGGCCTTGGCCGTGGCGAGGTGCTACGCCGTGCGGCGAGCGGGCTGCCGTTCTGGAGCGACGAGCTGGGCCAGGCCCTGGCGCAGGTCCAGGATTGCGACACGACGCTGACCCTGCAGCATGAAGATGCGGCTAACGGGCGAACGCTGGAGATCGTCGTCGCCGCCGTGTGTTCTGCGGATGGCGCAGTGGTGGGCGCGGCACTGACCTTGCGCGATGTCTCGGCGCTGGTCGCGGAGCGTCGCGCCAACGAGCTGCATGGTCGTCAGCTCAGCGAGGAGCGCGCCCACCTGCAACGGCTGTTCGACCAGGCGCCGGGCTTCATCGCCATCACCGAAGGGCCGCAGCACGAGCTGAAGATCGCCAATCGCGCCTTCCACCAGCTGGTCGGCGCCCGCGAGCTGCTCGGGCGTCCGGCGCTCAAGGCGTTTCCGCAACTGGAAAGCCGCGCGCTCTCCGATTTGCTACAGCAGGTCTATGTCACCGGGCGGCCCTATATCGGCCGCGACATCGCCGTGCGCGTGCGCCCGCAGGCCGGCGGCAAGGCCGAGCGTCACTATGTGAATTTCATTTTCCAGCCGGTGTTCAGCGAGGACGAGCAGGTCAGCGGCATCTTCTGCCAGGGCCATGATGTCACCGCCCAGGTGCTGGCGCAGCAGGCGCTGCAGCGCTCCAGCGAGCAGCTGCAGGAGCTGGTCGAGGAGCGCACCCGCGAGCTGGAACTCAGCCGCCAGGCTCTGTATCAGTCGCAGAAGCTCGAAGCCATCGGCAAGCTCACCGGCGGCGTGGCACACGACTTCAACAACGTGCTGCAGGTGATCGCCGGCAATCTGCAATTGCTGCAGCCGCTGGTGGAGGCCAACCGTGGCGCGGCGAAGCGGGTCGATGCGGCCAGCTCCGCCGTCGAGCGCGGTGCCAAGCTGGCGCGGCAACTGCTGGCCTTCGCCCGTCGGCAGCCGCTGCGCCCGCAGCCGACCAACCTTAGCCGGCTTTTGCGCGACCTCGACGAGCTGCTGCGCCAGGCGTTGGGCGAGCGCATCGAAATCGAAACCGTGGTGGCGGGCGGGCTGTGGACGACGATGGTCGACCCGAACCAGCTCGAACAGGTGGTGCTGAACCTGGCGATCAATGCCCGCGATGCCATGCCTGATGGGGGCAAGCTCACCCTGGAGCTGGGCAACGCCATGCTCGACGAGCACTACACCGGTACCCAGATCGACGTCGCGCCAGGGCAATACGTGTTGCTGGCGGTGTCGGACACAGGCGTTGGCATGCCCGCCAACATTATCGAACAGGCCTTCGAACCGTTCTTCACCACCAAGCCAGAAGGGCAGGGCACCGGGCTGGGGCTGAGCATGGCCTACGGCTTCGCCAAGCAGAGCGGTGGGCATATCCGCCTGTACAGCGAACCGGGCGCCGGCACGAGCGTAAAGCTCTACCTGCCGCGCACCGAGCAACCCGAGGTACAGGCGCAGCCATCCACCGTCGGGCCGGTTGTGGGCGGCAGCGAAACCATCCTGGTGGTCGAGGACGATCTGCCGGTGCAGGCCACGGTGATCGAGCTGCTCACCGGCCTCGGCTATTCGGTGCTGCGCGCCAACGATGCGCAGAGCGCCCTGAGCATCCTGCAGAGCGGCCTTTCCATCGACCTGCTGTTCACCGATGTGGTCATGCCGGGGCCGCTCAGCAGCACCGAACTGGCGCGCCAGGCTCGCGTGTTGCTGCCGGATATCGCCGTGCTGTTCACCTCCGGCTACACGCGCAATGCCATCGTGCATGGCGGGCGCCTCGATCCGGGCGTGGAGTTGCTGAGCAAGCCCTATCGGCAGGAAGACCTGGCGCGCAAGGTGCGCCAGTTGCTGGGCACGCAGCACAGCGACGACAAACCCGTCGAGCAGCAGTGGGTGATGGTGGTGGAGGACCAGCCGCAACTGCTGGTGCTGGCCTGCGAGATGGTCGAGGAGCTGGGCTACCGCGCCTGCGGCTATCCGAATGCTGAAGCGGCCGCGCAGGGGCTGCACGAACAGCGCTTCGATCACCTGTTGCTGGACGTCAATCTGCCGGGCCGATCAGGCCCCGACTTCGCTGCCGAGGCCTTGCGAACCCAGCCATGGTTGCGGCTGGTATTCGTCTCCGGTGAAGGGCGTATCGAAAGCAACCTGCCGGCGCGCTCGCTGCCCAAGCCGTTCAGCTTCGACCAGCTCGCCGAGATCCTGCAGGGGTAAGGGCCTCGCCGCGTGCCTGGGGGCGGGCGCCGCTGCGCGACAAGCCATGCAGGCCGATGGCGACGGGCGCCGCCAGGGCCAGCCAGCTCAGCCAATCGCCCGCGCCTTCGGACAGCAGCCCGGCGATCAGCCCGAGCGTGGACAGCACGCCGATCAGCACCGGCCAGAACCAGATGCGCATCATGAGCGCACCTCAGTCGCGCCGCGCTTGATCCACAGGTATAGGCCGCTGCCGAGCACGACGATGGTGAGGATATCCAACAACGCCCAGAGGACCTTCAGCGGCAAGCCGCCGTAGTCACCGAAGTGCAAGGGTTCTGAGAGCTGCAGCGCAGTGACGTACCACGGCCGCGCGCCGGCTTCGAGCACCTCGCCATTGGCCGGGTCGACCAGCAGCGCCTGGGTCAGGCGCGAGGTCAGCGGCGTGTCGCCGCGCAGGATCACCGCGACGTGCTCAGGCGTGGCGCGCAGCGTGCCGGGGTAGGCAATCATCGACACCGCCATGTCCGGCGCCGCAGCCAGCACGCGATCGACCGCAGTCTGCAAGGAGCCATCAGCGGCTGGCGCGTCACTGGCATTGGTGGCCAGCAGTACCCGCGTTTCACCGGCCTGCAACGCGGCGATCTGTTCGGCCTGCCAGGCCTGGAAGATCAGGTCCGCCCAGGTATTGATCACTCCGGTGAAGCCCACCGCCAGGGCCCACACCAGGGTGACGATGCCGAGCAGGTTGTGCAGGTCCAGCCAGCGGGTGCGCGGCGTGCGTTCCTGGCGCACCTCGCCGAAGCGCAGCTTGCGCATGAAGGGCGCGTAAAGCACCACGCCGGAGACGATCGCCACCATCAGCAGCAGGCCCATGAAGCCGAGAAACAGCTTGCCGGCCAGCCCCGCGTAAAGGTCGACGTGCAGGCGGTACATCACGCTCATGAAGCCTTCGTCGAAGTTCGGCGCGCCGAGTACCTCGGCGGTGCGGGCATCGGAGAGGATCAGGGTCGATTCGCTTTCATCGGTGTCCACGCGGGTATCGAGCTTGACATACCAGACGTCCGGCGCGTCTTCCTCGGCGAAAAAGTACAACGGCACGAGGCCCGGATAGGCCTTCACAGCTTCGGCCGCAACCCGGTCGACCGCAGCGCGCGGCGTGCCCTCGGGCATCGCCGGCGCCTCGATCTCGTTGCCGGTGAGGTGATCGATCTCGTGGGAGAAGATCAGCGGCAGGCCGGTCAGGCACAGCATCAGGATGAACAGCGTAGAGACGAGACTGGACCACTTGTGGACCCAGCCCCCACCGCCGCAGGGTGACTGCCTGCATCAGAAATCGACCGTAGCGCTGACCGAGAGCGTGCGTGGGGCGCCGAGGACGAGGTAGTTCGAGCCTGGATAGCCACCTGTGGAGGCCCAGTAGTCACGGCCAGTGGCGTTGTCGAGACGGGCGCGGAGCGTAACGTCGCGGTCCTGCACTTTCATCTCGTAGCGCGCACCGAGGTCCAGACGCGTCCAGGACGGGATTTCTCGGTTATTGTCGATATCGGTGTACTGGCTGCTGGTATAGACGACGCGACTGGTCAGCGTGAGGCCGGCAAGCCGAGGCACATCCCATTCTCCGCCAATGTTGGCTTGGGTCTTGGGCACGCCAATAGCGTGGTTCCCGTCGTAATCGCCATTATCGGTGTCGCTTAGCTCGGTATCGAGCAGGGTCACGCCGCCCAGCAGACGCATTCCGGGGGCCGGTTCGCCGAACAGCGACAGTTCTATCCCGCGATTGAGCTGATCGCCTCCTTCGCGGAAGACGCCGTCGGTCACTACGCCGATAGGGCGTTCGGTGCGGAACACCGCCAGGCTGCCGCCCAGATTAATGCCGTCGTACTTCAAGCCGATCTCGGTTTGCTTGGCGATGTGTGGCGCCAGTGTTTGCCCGGCATTGCTGACTGCCTCGGTCGTTCCATCGGGCCGCCTGGTGGTCCATGGGGCGCTGTCACCCTTGGCAAGCCCCTCGATGTAGTTGGCATAGATTGATACGTCATCGGTCAGCTTATAGAGCACGCCGCCAACAGGAGTGGTCTCGTAGCGGTTGATCCGTGACGCGCGATCTCCGGTCGCCGCAGAGTAGTTCCTGGTCTCGATCCCTTGTCGACGTGCGCCCAGGGTTACAAGTAGCCGATCATCCATGAACCCAAGCGTGTCTGCGATCGCCAGGCTCCGAGTGGAGGTGCGGCCGATCACATTAGGATCGGAAAGCGAACCGCTGATGTTTTTCGGCAGCAAGTCGGGGATAGGGATGTCGTACGGGTTATCGAGGCTACCGGCTAAGAGGTTGTCATAATCTGATCCACCGAACGCATTGCGTTCCTCGGCCCGAAAGGTCGCGGCAGACATTACCCATTGATGTGAGACCTGCCCGGTCAATGCACGGCCGCGCAGGCCAATTTCACCTGTAGATATTTCTTCCTTGCGTCGGTTATCGAAGCGATATGCAGTCGTGGTGTCGGATCCGGTGTAAGTCGGATTAGCCAAGCGGTTTTCTTCTTCGCCACGGCGTGCGCCGATGGCTAGCCAGCCCGTGATCGAGTCAGAAAAGTCGTATTCGCCCCGGGCGGTGCCGAACGTCTGCTTTTCCTTGGAGAACGTCCAAGATTGAGCAACGTTGTCTTCGGCATCCGGTGCACTTGGCAGGTCTATGCCGTCTTCGATGTAAACGCTTGGCCGCGGCGCATCGATGAAGTGGTACTGATGGCCGATATCGGCGGACAGACGGACGTTGTCGCCCTGGTAGTCCAGGCCGAGCGCAAACATATCCAACGTACTGTCTTCGTTGTCGACCGGCGTTTCGCCGGCATGCTTGGCGGCGTTGAGGCGTACACCGAAGCGCTCGCCTTCGCCGAAGCGGCGGCCCAAATCTACAGCTACCGAACCTTGACCGCCGCTTTCGGCGCCTAAAGTTAGGCGGGTCAACGGCTCATTGGGTGCGCGTTTGGGCACCAGGTTGATCATTGCCACCCACACCTGAGCCGCCTGGAGCCGCGCCATTAAGGAATGCACTTGCACCGCGAAAGACTTCCGCGCGCTCGATGAACTCAGCGGCTACGTATTGGCGCGGCAACAAGCCGTATAAACCGTTGTATGAGATGTCGTCCGAGAACAGGCGGAAGCCCCGGACCATGTACAGCTCCTGCATGTTGCCGAAGCCCCGGGCCACGCGTACCGAAGGATCGTTCTGCACGATGTCCGACACGCTGCGCGCCTGCTGATCCTGAATCAGCTGCGAGGTGTAGGAGGTCGAGGTGAACGGGGTTTCCATGTAGTCGCGATTGCCCAGAATCCCTACTCGCCCACCACGTGCAACCTGTTCGCCGGCGTAGGGCTGGGTCAGGCCATCGGCCGAGGCGTCGGCGCTGGCGGTGATCTCTACCGATTGCAGTTCGACCGGCTCGGCAGCACTGCCTTGAGACTGATCTTCGAGTTGCTCCTGAGCCATGAGCGGCGAGCCAGCGAAGCTGGCGGCAAGGCAAACGGGCAGCAGTGCGGTTTTACGCGGGAAGCGAAGAGTGGGCATACGGACCTGACCGGACGTTGAGCTGTGAGGGTGTCGGATGATGGCGCGATGGGCAGTTGAGAGTCTGTGCCATCTGAGAGCCACTATCATATTTCAATGCTAATAATTCGCAACCGTATTCCGTCCGATGGAGCCGCGGCATGCTCGCGCGCCGCCGGCGCAGGGCGTCTGGCATGCGGGCCGCGCCTGCGTAGAAAAAAATGATTGGGTCTGTCGATTCGGGAATACACCAGACGACTAGCTGGTGAACCCGTTCATCCGATCAGAGGAAAAGGACATGAATAGCCAGAACAGCCAGGTCGAGAGCGCCATTCGCCAGCTGCACGAAACGTTCGAACAGGCCACCAAGGCCAAGGATCTCGACCGGATCATGGCGCAATACGCCGCCGACGTAGTCGCCTTCGATGCGGTCGGCGCACTGCAATTCAAGGGCGTTGAAGAATACCGGGTGCACTGGCAGCGCTGCTTCGAGTTCTGCCAGGGCGAAGGTTTCTTCGAGACCCATGAGCTGCATGTGGATGTCGGTGGGGAGCTGACCTGCAGCCGCATGCTTACCCACTGTGGCGGACCCAATGCCGAAGGCGAGATGCAAACGGCCTGGATGCGCGGCACGCGGGTCTGGGCGCGGCGCAACGGTGAGTGGAAGGTGATCCACGAGCACTTTTCGATGCCCTTCGACATGCAGACCGGCCAGGTATGCATGGATCACGCACCGTCGCAGCAACAGACCGGTTGAGGCTGGCCCGCGGTCTTCGTCGCGCGATCGGGCGAGGTCGTTCAATGGCTGCTAGCTTTGCTGCGTTGCCGGCAGACGGAGCCCCGCCATGAACTACCTGTGCCTGATCTATTACGACGAACAGCGTGTGGATGCGATGACCGACGAGCAGTGGCATGCGCTGGTCGCGCGTTGCGTGAGTTGCGGCGAGGAGCTGCGCGCCAGCGGCCACATGCTCGCCGGCGAACCGCTGCAGTCGGTGCGCACTGCTCGCACGGTGCGCGTGCGTGATGGCGTCACCTCGGTGGTCGACGGCCCCTTCGCCGAAACCCGCGAGCAGCTGGCGGGCTTCTACCTGATCGAGGCGGCGGACCAGCTGGAGGCCGAGGCCATCGCGGCGAAGATCCCGCCGGCCAGCCTTGGCTGCGTTGAGGTCCGGCCGTTGCGCCAGCTGCCGCAGCGCTGAGCATGCCGCTGACCGGACATTTCACGGCGGCGCGGGTCGAGGCGGTCTATCGCAGCGAGTCGCGGCGCGTGTTGGCCACGCTGATCCGTCTGCTGGGCGACTTCGATCGCGCCGAAGAGGCCTTGCATGACGCCTTTGCCGCGGCCCTGCAGCAGTGGCCGCGCGATGGGATTCCGGACAATCCGCGTGCCTGGCTGGTTTCCGCCGGCCGCTTCAAGGCCATTGATGTCCTGCGCCGCCGTGCGCGTTTCGATGCCTCGTTGCGGCTGCTGGCCGAACAGCTGGAAGACGCGGCGCAGGCAGTGGAGGTCGATGAGATGGAAGACGACCGTCTGCGGCTGATCTTCACCTGCTGCCACCCGGCCCTGCCGGCCGATGGCCGCGTGGCGCTGACCCTGCGTGAAGTCTGCGACCTGACCACCGAGGAGATCGCCCGCGCCTTTCTCGCTCCACCGGCCACCATTGCCCAGCGCATCGTGCGCGCCAAGGCGAAGATCCGTGACGCCCGGTTGCCGTATCGGATGCCCGAGCGCGACGAGCTGCCGGCGCGGCTGGAGAGCGTGCTGCGGGTGGTCTATCTGGTGTTCAACGAGGGCTACACCGCATCGGCCGGCGCCGAGCTGACCCGTGCCGACCTCTGTGCCGAGGCGATTCGCCTGGGCCGACTGCTCCTCGAGCTGCTGCCCAACGCCGAGGTGATGGGGCTGCTGGCGCTGATGCTGCTGCACGATGCCCGCCGGGCTGCGCGTACCGATGCTACCGGTGAGCTGGTGCGGCTGGATGAGCAGGACCGCAGCCAGTGGAGCCGCCAGCAGATCGCCGAAGGATCGCAGCTGGTGCAGCTGGCGTTGACCAGTCGCGCGTTCGGCCCCTATTCGTTGCAGGCCGCCATCGTCGCGGTGCATGCCGAGGCGCCGAGCGCCGCGCAGACCGATTGGCCGCAGATCGTCCGGCTCTACGATGTGCTGCTGCAGTTGAGCCCGTCGCCGGTGGTGGAACTGAACCGCGCGGTGGCCGTGGCCATGCGCGACGGGCCCGAGGCCGGCCTGCTGTTGGTGGATGAACTCCTCGGGCGCGGCGATCTGCAGGACTACCACCTCAGCCACGCCACCCGCGCCGATCTGTTGCGCCGGCTGGCGCGTATCGACGAGGCTCGCGAGGCCTATCGCAGCGCGCTGCGCCTGGCGCAGCTGGAGCCCGAACGGCGTTTCCTGCAGCGGCAGCTGGATGAGTTGGGCGACTGACCGTACCCAGAAACCTTTTGTGGGAGCGGTCTCGACCGCGAAAGGCGACCGGTGCGCTGATCCCATGCTCTAGCCCGCCGGGCGGCGGCACAAAAGCTTCGCGGCCAAGGTTGCCCTAGGGTTTGTTCGGGGTGCGAGCTGGATGCTGATGTTCAATGCCGCTAAGCCTTGAATGGCCTGGCGACGAAGCCTGCGGGTCAGCTGCGGTGCGGCGTTCGAGGCGCTCGTTGCACGTTGCGCGGGGACCTCTGCCGGAAGTTCTGCAGCTCGGCTAACTGCTCAGCTATCCGTGCTGCCCGCCGGCAAATAGTCGCTGCGGCTCAGGCCGTGGCGCTGCATCTTCTCGTTGAGGGTGCGCCGTGGCAGCTGCAGCTGGGTCATGACCTCGGTGATGTTGCCTTTGCATTGCTGCAGGGCGTTGTGCAGGCATTGCGCCTCGAAGGCTTCCATCTGCTCGGCCAGCGACTGGCCGCCGCTGCTCGCCGGGGCCGGCGCGCTGAGGCCGAGGGCGTGGCGTTCGGCGGCGTTGATCAGCTCGCGCACGTTGCCCGGCCAGTCATGGGCGAGCAGTTGCGTCAGCTCGCCAGGCGTCACCGGCGGGGCGGCGCGGCCGTGGCGCTGGGCGGCCTGGCTGGCGAAGTGTTCGAACAGCAGCGGAATGTCCTCGCGACGCTCGCGCAATGGCGGGATGTGCAGCTCGGCGACGTTCAGCCGGTACAGCAGGTCCTCGCGGAAGCGGCCGCCGCGCACCTCTTCCAGCAGGTCCGGCTTGGCCGCGCTGATCACCCGCAGGTCGACCTCGATGCTGCGGTTCGAACCCAGGCGTTCCAGGGTCTTTTCCTGCAGCACGCGCAGCAGCTTGACCTGCTGGGCCAGCGGCATGCTTTCAATCTCGTCGAGGAACAGCGTGCCGCCGGCGGCGTGTTCGATGCGGCCGATGCGTTTGCCCTGAGCGCCGGTGAAGGCGCCGCTCTCGTGGCCGAACAGCTCGCTCTCGAAGATGGTTTCCGGGATCGCCGCGCAGTTCAGCGCCACGAACGGCCCGCCGGCGCGAGGGCTGAAGTCATGCAGGCAGCGTGCGACCTGTTCCTTGCCGCTGCCGGTCTCGCCACGGATCAGCACGTTGACGTCGGTACCGGCCAGCTCCAGCACCTGCCGGCGCAGGTTGACCATCGCCCGTGATACGCCGAGCAGCTGCGATTCGATACGCCCCTTGCGGGCGAACTGCTCGCGCAGCTGGCGGTTCTCGCAGACCAGCCGACGCTTGTCCATGGCACGGCGCACGCTGTCGAGCAGGCGTTCCGGGGTGAAGGGTTTTTCGATGAAGTCGTAGGCGCCCTGACGCAGCGCCTGCACCGCCATGGGCACGTCGCCGTGCCCGGTGACCATGATCACCGGCAGGTCGGCGTCCAGCGCCACCAGCTGTTCGAGCAGGCCGAGGCCGTCGAGATCGGGCATGCGCACGTCGCTGATCAGCACCCCGGGAAAGTCGCGATCCAGCGCCGCCAGCGCCTCGCGAGCGCGTGAGAAGGTGCGCACCTGGAAGCCGGACAGCTCCAGCCACTGCTGCACGGCCTGGCGGATCGCCGCCTCGTCGTCGATGAAGATTACCTGCCCGCTCATTGCCTGCTCCTCGCGGTCGCGTCGCGGCAGTTTACTCGGCGACGTGCCCTTCGGGGCAGCTGGTAAAAGATCGGCGAGACAGCCAGGGCAAGGCAAAAGCAGGGGGGAAAGCGCAGTTCACGAGGTGTAAACCAGCATGTCGAGTCTGCATTTAACGCGGCGTTGACAGCGTAGATGGTTGCTAACGCTGCTCCTCGGCAGCCGGCAGCGTCAGGGTGAACACCGCGCCCTGTTCATCGTTGCTGACTTCCAGCGTGCCGCCCATCTCACGGACGATGCCGTAGGACACCGCCAGCCCGAGACCGAGGCCCTGGCCGACCGGCTTGGTGGTGAAGAAGGGCTCGAACACCTGATCCAGATGTTCGCTGGCAATACCGCCGCCGTTGTCGCCTACGCTGAGCTGCCAGCGGTCACCGTTGAGCTGACAGAGGATGCGCAGGCGTCGCTGCGGGCGCTCGGCCATGGCATCCAGTGCGTTGTGCAGCAGGTTGATCAGCACTTGCTCGAGGCGGATGGCGTCGCCGCTGACTGCGGCTTCGGCCGGTACCTGGCGGAACACCTCGACCTGCTCGCTGCGAATGCGCGGCGAGAGCAGCTGCAGGGCCTGCTCCAGCACCTCGGCCAGGCTCAGACGCTGGCGCAGCCCGACCGGGCTCTTGCGAGCGAAGGTCTTCAGGTGGCCGGTCAGCGCCGCCATGCGTTCGAGCAGGCCTTCGACATGCCCGAGGCCTTCGCGCACCTCGCCGTCGCGGCCGCTGTCGAGCAGCAGGCGAAGGCTGGCGAGCTGCATGCGCAATGCGGTCAGCGGCTGGTTGATCTCGTGGGCGAGGGCGGCGGACATCTGCCCCAGGGCGGCCATGCGCGCCGCATGCACCAGTTCGTCCTGGGCGGTGTGCAGCTCACGGGTGCGCTCGTGCACCAGGCGCTCCAGCTCGCTGCGGCTGCGCTGTTCGACGCGGCGGGTCTTGCCGCGTTGCGCCAGGTAGAGCAGCAGAAAGGCCAGGGTCATCCACACGCCCGCCGCGGCCAGGCGATAGCTGCGCACGCTGGCGACCACCATCTGTGGGTCGTGCAGCAGGTGCAGAGTCCAGTCGTCTTCCGGCAGCGCCAGGCGTTGCCAGAGGTATTCGCGGCGGCCGTCCGGGCCATCCACCAGGCGTCGCTCGCTGCCCTCGGCGAGTTGCTGCACGCGGCTGCTCGGCAATGGCTGCAGCGTCTGTTCGGCGTAGCGCCGGGCATCGATCAGGCGGCTGCGGACCTCGTCGCTCAGCGGGCGCAGATAGCGGAAGCGCCAGGCCGGGCGGTTGGTGAGGATGACGATATCCAGCGAGTCGGCGATCAGCAGGATGCCCGGCTGGCCGACCCAGTCGCGCTGCATCTCTTCCAGCTCGAGCTTGACTACCAGCACGCCGAGCACCTCGCCGTCGGCATTCTTCGCCGAGCTGGAGAGGAAGTAGCCGGGAATGCCGGTGGTGACGCCGACGGCGAAATAGCGGCCGCTGTCGTTGCTCACCGCATCGCGGAAATACGGGCGGAAGGCGTAGTTGTTGCCGACGAAGCTGCTCCAGTCGCGCCAGTTGCTGGCGGCGATGGTCTCGCCGTCGCGGTCGAGCAGGTACAGCACCGAGGAGCCGGCTGCGTGGTTCTGCTGTTCCAGGCGCTGGTTGAGCTGGCGGCGCAGCGCGCGGTTGCCCGGTTCGGCGAGCAGCGCCTGGATGTCGCTGTCCAGCGCCAGTAGGGCCGGCACCGAGCGGAAGCGTTCGACCTGGGTGTGGATCGCCTGGGCATAGAGTTCCAGCTGCCCCTGCGCTTCCTGGGCACGCTCGGCCCAGGCGCGCTGCTCGGCCAGGCGCCCGGCCCAGTGCATGCTCAGCAGCAGGCCGATGAGGATCAGCGCAACGATCAGGGTTACCCGCAGGCGGTTGGACAGTGCTGGCATGACGACGCTCGCGACAGGACGCGACGATGGTAAGCGATAGTCGGCAGCGGTGGCGCATCGCCGAGCCTCGGCATAGCACCAAAGTCTTGATCTGTCCCAATAGAGGCGCAATGCCATCATCGATATACTGCGGGGAGTTACTTTCAGCTTCAGCAGGGATCGCTAGCACGGAACGGCCAGCCGCTCCAGTCGAGGTCCGCCTTGCTCAGAAAAATCCTTGTCAGCCAACTCCGCTTCGGCATGTACGTCCATGCACTGGACGGCAGCTGGTTCGATCATTCCTTCTGGCGCAGCAAATTTCTGCTGACCGACCCCGCCGATTTGCAGGCGCTGCGCAGTAGCGGCGTCAAGGCGCTGTGGATCGATACCGGCAAGGGCGTCGATGTCGAAACGGCAACGCCGCCGGCTGCCGAGGCCCCACAGGCTGTCTCCGACGCCATGCCGATTGCGCCTCGACCGACCACAGCACCGGCCCAGCAATGCAGCGTCCGGGAAGAAATGCAGCGCGCCGCGCAGGTGCTCAAGCGTTCCAAGCAGCAGGTGACCTCGCTGTTCAACGAGGCGCGGCTGGGCAAGGCCGTCGACCCGCAGCAGTGCCTGCCACTGGTCGAGCAGATTTCCGCATCCCTGGCGCGCAACGGTTCGGCATTGCTCAGCCTGGCGCGGCTGAAGACCAAGGACGAGTACACCTACATGCATTCGGTGGCGGTCTGCGCGCTGATGGTCGCGCTGGGCCGGCAGCTGGGCCTGAGCGAACAGGAAGTCCAGGAAGCCGGCTTTGCCGGGCTGCTGCACGACATCGGCAAGATGGCCATGCCGCTGGATGTGCTGAACAAGCCGGGCAAGCTCAGCGACGACGAATACGCCGTCATGCGCAGCCACCCCGAGCGTGGCCACGCGATCCTGCTCGGCGCGGGAACGGCCATCTCCGACGCAGTGCTGGACGTCTGCCTGCATCATCACGAGAAGATGGACGGCACCGGCTATCCGCACCGGCTGGCCGGCGAGCAGATCAGCCGGCTGGCGCGCATGGGCGCGATCTGCGACGTGTATGACGCCATCACCTCGGATCGCCCGTATAAAACCGCCTGGGATGCCTCGGGCTCGCTGGCGCGCATGGCGCAGTGGCAGGGGCACTTCGATACCCAGATCCTGCATGCCTTCGTGCGCACGGTGGGCATCTACCCGTTGGGCTCGTTGGTACGGCTGCAGTCCGGGCGGCTCGGCGTGGTCATCGAACACAACGCGCAGCAGCTGACGGCGCCGCGCCTGAAGCTGTTCTATTCCACCCGCGCCCGCGCGACGATCGTGCCGGTGGAGCTGGACCTCTCCAGCCCGCAATGCAGCGACCGCATCGTCGGCCGCGAAGACCCCGCCGCCTGGGGCTTCAGCAATCTGGATGCGCTCTGGACCTAGATTGGCGGTCGTAAACGGGGGGCGATGCGACTAGAATGTCGCCCCCGAATGCGATTCGCCCGGCGAGTCGCTCAGAGAAGAGCTCGTAATGCCCATGACCTGGCTGCCTAGTCCGCCATAGCGCTGCGCCCCCTCGCGTCACTTTGCGACTGCCTGTCATGGGGTGGTCGTGCGCTGCTGTCCGTGCGTTTCGTCGACTGACAGCCGAATCAATCACACCAAAAAACTCGCCTTGTATCGCTGCCGGCCGCCCGTGGTCTGCATGGTGGTGCTTTTGCTCTGGATAGTCCGATGCTGCAAACGATCAAACAAAACTGGTTCTCCAACGTCCGTGGCGATGTGCTGTCCGGCCTCGTCGTCGCGCTGGCGCTGATTCCCGAAGCCATCGCCTTCTCCATCATCGCCGGGGTCGATCCGCGGGTCGGCCTCTACGCCTCCTTCTGTATCGCCGTGGTGATCGCCTTCGTCGGCGGCCGCCCGGGTATGATCTCTGCCGCCACCGGCGCCATGGCACTGCTGATGGTGACGCTGGTGCGCGAGCACGGCCTGCAGTACCTGCTGGCGGCGACGCTGCTCTGCGGCCTGTTGCAGATCGGCGCCGGCTACCTGCGCCTGGGTTCGCTGATGCGCTTTGTCTCGCGTTCGGTGGTTACCGGTTTCGTCAACGCGCTGGCCATCCTGATCTTCATGGCCCAGCTGCCGGAACTGACGAACGTCACCTGGCACGTCTACGCCATGACCGCCGCGGGCCTCGGCATCATCTACCTGTTCCCCTATGTGCCGAAGCTCGGCAAGGTCATCCCGTCGCCACTGGTGTGCATTCTCAGCCTGACCGCCGTGGCCATGTACCTGGGCCTGGATATCCGCACCGTCGCCGACATGGGTGACCTGCCCGACACCCTACCGGTCTTCCTCTGGCCGGAAGTGCCGCTGACCTTCGAAACCCTGGCGATCATCTTCCCGTATTCCGCCGCGCTCGCCGTGGTAGGCCTGCTGGAATCGCTGATGACCGCGACCATCGTCGACGACCTCACCGACACCGGCAGCGACAAGAACCGCGAATGCAAAGGGCAGGGCGTTTCCAACATCGTCTCCGGCCTGTTCGGCGGCATGGCCGGCTGCGCGATGATCGGCCAGTCGGTGATCAACGTGAAATCCGGCGGCCGTACCCGGCTGTCGACGCTGATCGCCGGCGTGGTGCTGCTGCTGATGGTGGTGTTCTTGAGTGACTGGGTCGGGCAGATCCCCATGGCCGCGCTGGTGGCGGTGATGATCATGGTGTCGATCGGCACCTTCAGCTGGGATTCGCTGCGCAACCTCAAGCGCTACCCGCTTTCCACCAACATCGTCATGGTCGTCACCGTGGTGGTGGTGGTCTTCACCCACAACCTGGCCTACGGTGTTCTGGCGGGCGTGCTGCTAGCGGCGATGTTCTTCGCCAACAAGGTCGGCCACTACCTGCACATCGGTTCGGAGCTGGATGCCGCCGGCAATCAGCGCACCTACAGGGTGGTCGGGCAGGTATTCTTCAGCTCATCGGACAAATTCACCGGTGCGTTCGATTTCAAGGAAGCGCTCGGCAAGGTCACCATCGACCTGTCCCGCGCACATTTCTGGGACATCACCGCCGTGGCGGCGCTGGACAAGGTGGTCATCAAGTTCCGCCGCGAAGGCACCGAGGTCGAGGTGCTGGGTCTGAACCAAGCCAGCGCGACCATCGTTGACCGCTTCGGTGTGCATGACAAACCCGAGGCCATCGACAAGCTCATGAGCCACTGACCAGGAGAACGACAATGACCCACGTAATGGCTTGTATCGACGGATCACCGCAGGCCGCGGCGGTTTGCGACTGTTCGGCCTGGGCCAGCAAGCGCCTGGATGCGCCCCTGACGCTGCTGCATGTGCTCGACCGCCAGCAGTATCCGGTGTCGGGCGACCTGAGCGGCATCATCGGCCTCGGCAGCCGCGAATTCCTCCTGCAGGAGCTGGCCACGCTGGACGAGAAACGCGCCAAGCTGGCGCTGGAGGAGGGCCGCATGATGCTCGATTCGGCACGTCAGCGGGCGATCTCCGCCGGCGTCGCGCAGCCGGAGTGCCGGCAGCGGCATGGCGATCTGGTCGAGACGCTGCATGAACTGCAGGACGAGACCCGCCTGCTGGTGATCGGCCGGCAGGGCGAGGACAGCGGCGACGCCATCCAGCACATCGGCAGCCAGCTCGAGAGCGTGATCCGCGCCCTGCACCGGCCGATCCTCGTCACCCCTGGCCGTTTCGCCGCACCGCAGAGCCTGATGCTGGCTTTCGACGGCAGTGCCACCAGCCGCAAGGGTGTCGAGCTGCTGACTGGCAGCCCGTTATTCAGGGATATGCCGATCCATCTGGTAATGGTCGGCAGCGAGACCGGGGACGCTCAGGCCCAGCTCGAAGCCGCGCGCGACAGGTTGAGCGCCAGCGGTTTCGAGGTGCACATCGCGGTCCGCAACGGGGACGTGGAGCCGACACTGCATGGCTATCAGGCCGAGCACGGCATCGATCTGCTGGTGATGGGCGCCTACGGCCATTCGCGCATTCGCCAGTTCTTCGTCGGCAGTACCACTACCAGCATGATCCGCACCACCAGCACGCCGCTACTGTTGCTGCGCTGAACGATCGGGCCCCGTAGCGCACTCGCCGGCGCGGGGCCCGCCGGGTTCAGCCATACAGGTCGGCGCGGGTCCAGGGCAGCTCGTGGGAACCGTCCGGCAGCGGTTTGCTGGCGAGGACCTGGTGCAGGTCGATCCAGTCGCGGCGGAAGCCATAGGCGCAGCCGGCCAGGTACATCCGCCAGATTCGCAAGGCGCGCTCGGGAACCAACTGCCGGGCCTGCTCCAGATGCGCCTCCAGGCGTTCGCTCCACAGCTGCAACGTGCGGGCGTAGTGCAGGCGCAGGCTTTCCACGTCGACGATTTCCAGCCCCGACTCGCTGATGCAGGCGCTGATCTTCACCAGATGCGGTAGCTCGCCGTGGGGGAATACGTAGCGGTCGATGAACTCGCCCGCCCCATGGCCGACCGGCCGGCCATCCAGATGCCGCGAGGTGATGCCGTGGTTGAGCACCAGCCCGCCCGGGCGCACTACGCCGAACAGCTGCTGGCAGTACAGCGGCAGGTTGGCATGGCCGACATGTTCGAACATGCCGACGCTCACCACCTTGTCGAAGCGGCCGTCCTGCGGCAGGTCGCGGTAATCCATCAGCTCCAGCCGCACCTGGTCCTGCAGCCCCTCGGCGACCACGCGCTCGCGGCCCAGCGCCAGCTGCTCGCGGCTGAGGGTGATGCCGAACACCTCGGCGCCGAATTCGCGTGCGGCAAAGCGCGCCAGCCCGCCCCAGCCGCAGCCGACATCGAGCAACCGGTCGCCTGGCTTGAGCCGCAGCTTGCGGCAGATCAGGCGCAGCTTGGCCTGCTGCGCCTGATCGAGGGCCTCATGGCCGGTTTCGAAGTAGGCGCAGGAATAGACCATGTCCTGGTCCAGCCAGAGTCGGTAGAAGTCGTTGGACAGGTCGTAGTGGTAGGAGATCGCCTCGGCATCGGTGGCCTTGTCATGCGCTTCGCGCGCGGGCGGGGGGAAATTGTCCTCGCCCAGCGCGCGACTCATCTCGTCACCGATGCGGATGACCTCTTC
The DNA here is from genome assembly GCF_002929225.1 of Stutzerimonas kunmingensis. Taxonomy (GTDB): domain Bacteria; phylum Pseudomonadota; class Gammaproteobacteria; order Pseudomonadales; family Pseudomonadaceae; genus Stutzerimonas. Next base: position 284,013 of record NZ_PISM01000020.1, read on the forward strand.
GAGAGGCCCCAGCAGGTCGATCCGCCCTTCGACGTAGGCTGCGCCGAGCAGATCCAGGCTGGGGTGCGCCAGCTGGGTTATCAGGTTGGGGTCTTTGATGACCAGCGTGACATAAGGGGAGGGCCCGATGTCGATTTCATTGCCATCCCACAAACGCAGTTTCAGCGGCAAGGCAAGTTCTTTAAGGGCCGGTAGCAATGTCGCCAACATGCTCGATCTCCTTTCAATTCATCGTAGGAATCCTAGACCATGAATTTGAAAACTGTAGGCTATTGTATTGATAGTTTCCTCCTATGAGTAAATGGCATCGCCTGGGCGCCAACGTAGCGGCGATCCATGATTTTCACGGAGAATCCACGTGACAGAACCAACCCCACAGCGCGTGCTGATCCTGGTGGTCAGCGGCCCCAGCACGCCGGCGCGCTGCGCGGCACCCTTTCATATCGCCACGTTGCTGGCCTGCATGGATGCCGAAGTGACCCTCTACCTCACCGGCGAAGGCACGCAACTGGCGCGCCGCGAAGTGGCCGAGTCACTCCGCGCAGTGGATGGCGGCGAGCCCTTGCTGCATTTCATCCGCAACGCCAGGCAGGCCGGCGCGCGGCTGCTGATGTGTCGCCAGCCCGGTGTCCAGCTCGACCCCACGGCACTGATCGCCGAGCTGGATGAAATCTCCAGCGGCGGCGAGCTGGCGCAGATGATCCTCGAATACGAACGGGTGCTGACCCTATGAATCTGCACGGCCTGGAGTTCCCCGACTCGCTGCGCTACGCCCCGGAGCACAGCCTGTGGTTGCGCGAAGAGGCCGACGGCAGCGTCACCCTTGGCCTGACCGCTTACGGTTGCGCGCTCTATGGTGAGATCTTCGCCTTCACCCCCAAGCGCGTCGGCGCCCGCATCGAGCGTGAGCGCAGCTTCGGCGTGGTCGAGTTCGCCAAGGCTGCGTCCTCGGCGCGTAGCCCGGTCAGCGGCGAGCTGCTGGCAGTGAACGAAGCGCTACTCGAGCGACCGGCGCTGATCAATCAGGACTGCTACGGCGATGGCTGGATGGTCCGCCTGAAGCCGGAGGGCTGGGCCACCGTGCGCGAGGAGTTCCCGCTGGGCAAGGCAGCCGAAGCCGCCATCGACGAACGCATGCGCCTGGACAACTTCGACCCGGCCAACGCCCATGTGCAGGCGCTGCAGTGGAAATAAAGGTGCTGCAGCCTCGGTAGCCTGGGCTTCGGCCCACATCCCAACAAGATGCCGAGGTGCGATCCGATTGCGCCGCGATAGCGCTCAGGATTTGTCCGGCGTCGAACTGTCCAGCACCTTGTCACAGCTTCGCTTGATCGCGTGGTCCAGCTGCCGAATGCAGATATCGATCGCCAGATCGCGGGTGCGCTTGTTCGCCCACTCCAGCTCGGCCAGCGTCTCGATCAGATCCTGATGGCCGTTCTCGTTGAGCAGCATGCCGTGCTGAACGATCAGCGTCCTGCCCTGAAAACTCAGCTGCACCGGATCGCGCCCCACAAGGGATGCGCCAGCAGCCAGCAGACAATCGATATGGTCCCGTAGCGCATGCAATGCACGACGCTCATCGATCCGGTCACCCAAGACGTCTCTCCTGTCCCTGGAAAGAAAAGCCGCGATTGTGACGCGCTTCGCACGATATGACGATAGCGTTTTGATATCGCCTGATAGGTCAGACTGTCGCATTTCGAACTGGAAGCTGGCGACGCAGGACAACGGCAGAAGAGGTGAGGTGGTTGGCGGCAGGCAGAGAGAGCCAGGCGTCGGACACTGATTCAGCTGAACGACGCGCGCTATGCTTCGGCGCAGCAGGGGGTTCCGGACAAAGGACACGTAGTTTTTTAGGAAAGCCCTGCAGGTGACCGCCCATACTCCCTCTACCCGAGGAGACTGCCATGTATCGCCCCGAAGATTTTCGTCTTGATGGTCAGGTTGCGGTCGTTACCGGTGCCGGTGCGGGGATCGGCCAGGCGATCGCGCAAACGTTTGCCGCCGCAGGTGCGGCAGTGCTGGTCAGCGATTTGTCGTTAGCAGCTGCCGAAGGGGTGCGTGACGAGATCGTCGCTGCCGGTGGTCAGGCCGCCGCCTGCGCCTGCGACGTCACCGACGAGACCCAGCTTGCGCAACTGGTCGAGCACTGCGTGGACGACTTCGGCAAGCTCACCTTGCTCGTCAGCAACGCCGGTGGCGGCGGCCCGAAGGCCTTCGACATGCCGATGGCAGATTTCCGTCGAGCCTACGAGCTGAACGTGTTTTTCTCTGTTTCGCCTGGCGCAGTTGGCGGCTCCGCATATGGAGCAGGCCGGTGGCGGAGCGATGCTGGCGATCACCTCGATGGCCGGCGAGAACCGCAACCAGCACATGGCCTCCTACGGCTCTTCCAAGGCCGCGGCCAATCACCTGATCCGCAACATCGCTTTCGACCTGGGACCGCGCGGAATCCGCGTTAACGGCATCGCCCCAGGCGCAACACTCACCCATGCGCTTAAAGGCGTGCTCACCGAAGACATCGAACGCCAAATGCTGGCGCATACGCCCCTTCAGCGTTTGGGTGACCCCCAGGATATGGCCAACGCGGCGCTGTTTCTCTGTTCACCTGCGGCGGCCTGGATCAGCGGCCAGATCCTCACGGTCTCCGGCGGTGGGGTGCAGGAGCTGGGCTGAATACTCCCGGAGGCGGGCCGGCCATCATCAAGCCCAACCGGGGCCTTCAGGCCGAGCATCTTCATCGCAGCCGACAACGTTAGCGCCCGCGAGCTCTCTTTGAGAAAAGGGGGGCAGATTTATCTGGTTAGCCTTCTGGTGTGAATTGGCGGAAGGCAGTGAGAGTCGAACTCGTTTTTTTGGCTTGCAGTGACTGGCTGTCTTCGGCTTTCCTACGTCGGCATCGTTAGCTGGGCCGCATTACTCTGCTCTCACTGGCAGTGATTTCGACAGTTTTTCGACATGCCGACCTTCGCATTATCGACTGTCCAAATCTACGCGGCGTTAATAAATATGCGCGAGAAGGAAGTGCTCTTGTGGAAAAGCGATACCAGGTTTTTGTTAGCTCTACCTATGCCGACTTGAAAGAGGAAAGGCAACATGTCACTCAGGCGCTTATGGAAATGGACTGTATCCCTGCAGGCATGGAGCTATTTCCTGCTGCTGACGAGGAGCAATGGGAGTTCATAAAGCGGGTAATTGACGACTGCGATTACTATCTTCTGATAGTTGGAGGGCGTTATGGATCAACCACAGAAGAAGGAATAAGTTATACCGAAAAAGAGTATGAGTACGCCGTAAAAATAGGATTAAAAGTGGTCGCGCTCTTGCATGGGAAACCAGAAAACATACCCGTAGGAAAATCTGATGTTACGCCAGAGTTGAGAGCTAAGCTTGATAGTTTTAGAGAAAAGGTATCTAAAAGTCGGCTAGTTAGGTTTTGGAGCGAGCCCGCAGAGCTGCCTGGTTTGGTCGCATTAAGCCTGTCAAAAACTATTAAAATGTTTCCCGCAATTGGGTGGGTGCGGGCAAAGGCGATTTCCAATGAGGAGCTTTTGGTTGAGCTGAACGAGTTGCGAAAAGAGAATAGTTCATTAAAAGCTGATTTGTCTAAGATTCCTAAGCCTACGGAGGCCTATGCAATAGAAGACATAGCTGGCTTAGACGATGAGTTTGAGCTTTCGGGAACTTACTTTAATGAGTACGGAAAACGAGAATGGATTTGTTCAATTTCATGGAAAGAAATATTTTCCATAATCTCGCCGTATCTCTCGCAGACCCCTAATCAAGAATATGTGAAGGAGGTCCTTAGGAAAGAGGTTGTTTTCCGAAACGGTATAAGCGAGAGATCAAACACACTGAATGACCAGGTCTTTCAAACAATTGCAGTACAGCTAAAAGCGTTAGGGCTTATTGAAACAAGATACACCCAGACAGTGAAGGGGGGTATGGCAATGTTTTGGAGCTTTACACCCGAAGGTGAGCGTCTAATGGTACAGCTACGTTCCGTAAGAAAAAGTAATAGCAGCAAAGACTGCGCGTCGTGAATCTAAGTTAGCTGTCACTCAGGTCGTAATTAATGCGAAAGATTAACCCGCAAGATGTTAAAGCTCAATTCTCGGCTTTTGTAAGCGAACGATTGGCGTACTTCAATCGTGTCGAAACGGCATTAAATGGCACGCCACATGAAAAGCGAGATATCAGCGTTTTAGCTGAAACGACTCTTCACTCAACATATGTGGCTTTCGAGTGCTTCGTCTCTGACTTGATCGTTGCATATATAAATAGAGATTTCTCTCAGTACCAAAGAGTGCTAGCGACTAGAATATCTCAATCTATAGATAGCAAGTTTGGTGGGTGGGCAAGGTCGCGCACGCCATTTAATGCGGTAAAACATATCAGGATTGATGATCTAGAGAGGATGCTGGATCCTGAAAATTATAATCTAACTTTTAAGAGTGTCGAGGTTCTTAAGCAGCGGTGCAATGAGTGGATTGCTGCACCTTATAAAGATGGCATCATGAACCTGACTGAGGCGGATTCAAGGTTTATTGATACAGTGCACTCTGTTCGGAATTTTATTGCCCATCAAAGCAAAAATTCGAAGGCTCTAATGAATGACAATCTTATGACCGTAGTGACGGGACCAAATTGTCCTAATCTGGGGCTAGGGCGTGGGGTACGTGATGTACATGACGTAGGCGCGTTCCTTAAGTCAGCTTTTTCCGGCAGTAGGCGAATAACGACTTATATTCGTCGGCTAGACAATATAGCTCAAACTTTGTAATTACATTGGAAAAGGGGACAGATTTATTTTCCGAGGCGGGGGCCGTCCGTAGCCAAAATGGCGGAAGGCAGTGAGAGTCGAACTCACCCGGGAACGGCTGCCGTCCCCAACCGGGTTTGAAGCCCGGCCGCACCACCGGGTGCGATTGCCTTCCTTATCTGGACTTGATGTGGGAAAGGAAGCGGCGACCAGCCTACCCCAGGCCTGACTGGATCGCCAAGACGCTGTCCTGGCGGACTTTGCGTTCGTTGCCGAAGCGGCGGGTGAGGCCGATGCGGTCGAAGTGTTCGAGCAGCTGGATGCTGCGTTTGCGGCCGAGCTGGATGCGGTCGCGGAAGGCGGCGGCGCGGATCACGCCGCTTTGCGCTTCCAGTTGCAGTACATGCCCCGCGAGTTGGCGAATGGTGAACTCGGGGTAGAACAAATCTTTCACCACCTGTTGCAGCAGGCCGAGACGGGAGAGCTTGCGTAGCAGGTTGCGCATCTGCGTTTCGTCGACACCGAGGTCGCGGGCCAGGTCGCGGACCCAGGGCGGGTCGAAGTGGCCGGCTTCGAGCAGTGGCCACAGGCGCGCTTTCAAATCTTCTTCCGCATCGCTCAGGCGCACCCGGTGATCGGGGCGGTGCAGCCAGGGACCGCTGGTTTCGATGTGGCCGGCGGCCAGTGCCTGTTCCAGCAAGGCGATGAACACCGGCCGCTCCAGCTGCGGCAGAGCGTAGCGACGCAGGCGGTCGCGGTCGGGCCCAAGTTCGTCGGGTTGTTCTTCGTGAAAACGCTGAAGTGAGTCGAGCAGCGCGATTTCGAGTTCGCGCCAGCGGGCCTGGTCGAACAGCCGTGGGCCCAGCCGTGTGCTGATCTCCAATACGCCTTGCGGCAGCTGCCAACCTTGGCGCGGGCGGTTGAATTGGCGTTCCAGGCTTTGCGGATCGATGCCATTGGTGGCGCTGGCGAGCAGCGGCGGCAATGCATGCTCCAGGCTTGGCTGGTCCAGCGCTCGCAATTGCTCCAGTCGCGCGACGCGGCGGCGATTGCGCGGTGGTGCGTACGGGTCGAGCACGCGGCCGCCGCCGAGGGTGCGCTGGGCGGACTGATCGCGCAGGACGATGCGGTCGCCATGTACCGCGTGGCTCGGTGCGTTGAGCAGTAACTGGGCGAAGGCGCGTTCGCCCGGCGCCAGGCTCGTGCCTTCGAGCAGGGCGACGCGGGCGGTGACGTCCTGGGCGCCGAGGTGCACGTGCACGGGCGTCCAGTGCTTGAGTTCGTAGGCTTCGCCGGGCAGCAGCTGGAAGTCGACGTCGATGCGTTGGGTCGGCGCGTGCAACAGTGGGTGGAGCAGCCAGTCGCCACGGTGGATCTGCTCCACTGCCAGCCGCTCGCCGGCAAGATTCAGGGCCACGCGCTGGCCAGCATGGGCTTCGTCCGCTTCGCGGTTCTGCGCGTGCAGGCCGCGGACGCGCACGCGTTTGCCGGCGGGGCCGAGAAGCAGTTCGTCGCCGATTCGCACGCGCCCGGCAAACGCGGTGCCGGTGACCACCACGCCGGCGCCGGTGACGCTGAAGGCGCGGTCGATGGCCAGGCGGAAGTGGCCGCTGTCGCTGCGGGCGGCGGTGCGCGCGGCTTCGTCGATCAGCGCGGCGCGCAGGGCGTAAATGCCATCGCCGCGGATGCTGGAAACCGGAAAGATCGGCGCACTGGCCAGTGCTCCGGCGGCCAGCAGGTCTTCGATCTGCTGCTCGACTTCGGCGATGCGCGCCGGCTCGACGCGATCGATCTTGGTCAGCGCTACCAGCGCGCGACGGATGCCGAGCAGCTCGACGATGGCCAGGTGTTCGCGGGTCTGCGGCATCACGCCGTCATCGGCAGCCACCACCAGCAGTACGCAGTCGATGCCGCTGGCGCCGGCCAGCATGTTGTGCACGAAGCGCTCGTGGCCCGGCACGTCGATAAAACCGGTGAGGCTGCCCTCGCCGAGGTCGGCGTAGAGGTAGCCGAGGTCGATGGTGATGCCACGCTCGCGCTCCTCGCGGCGGCGGTCGCCCTGTTGCCCGGTGAGGGCGTGGAGCAGTGCGGTCTTGCCATGGTCGATATGGCCGGCGGTCCCGACGATCAACGGGCCAGCTCCTCTTGCAGGTGCGCCAGTTGCTGGAGGAAGGCCGGCTCGTCGTCCAGTTGGCGCAGGTCGAGCCAGAGGGCGTCGTCGTCGATGCGCCCAAGGACCGGAATCGGCAGGCAGCGCAGCGCTTCTTCCAGCTGACGCAGGCTGCGGCCGCGCAGGCGCTTGGGCTGCTGCGGACGGATGCACAGGGCGGCGCTGGGCAGACGGGCCACCGGCTGCGCGCCGCTGCCGATCATACCCAGGGCATCGGTTACTGCGACTTGCCAGGTTTCGCCGAGCACGGCGGCCAGCGCCGGAGCGATGCGTTCAGCCTGGGTGCGGATCTCCGCCTGCGGGCGGCTGAGCAGGCGCAGGCTGGTGAGGCGTTCGGCCAGGCGGTCGGGGTCGCGATAGAGGTTGAGCACCGCTTCCAGCGCGGCAAGGGTCAGCTTGTCGACGCGCAGGGCGCGCTTGAGCGGGTTCTTCTTGATCTTCTGGATCAGCGCCTTGCTGCCGACGATCAGCCCGGCCTGCGGGCCGCCGAGCAGCTTGTCGCCGCTGAAGGTGACGATGTCGGCGCCGTCGCGCAGCGCTTCCTGCACCGTCGGCTCCTTGGGCAGGCCCCAGCGCGAGAGGTCGAGCAGGCTGCCGCTGCCCAGATCCTCCAGCAACGGCAGGTCGCGGGCATGGGCGATGCGCGCCAGCTCGGCGGTGGCGACGCTGGCAGTGAAACCCTGCACGCTGTAGTTGCTGGTATGCACGCGCATCAACAGCCCTGAGCGCGAGTTGATGGCCGCTTCGTAATCCTTGGCGTGGGTGCGGTTGGTGGTACCGACTTCATGCAGCTTCACGCCGGCGCGGGCCATGATGTCCGGGATGCGGAAGGCGCCACCGATCTCGATCAGCTCGCCACGGGAAATGATGCCTTCCTTGCGTGCGCCGAGGCTGTTCAAGGCCAGCAGCACGGCGGCGGCGTTGTTGTTCACCACGGTGACCGCCTCGGCGCCGGTCAGCTCGCGGATCAGTCCTTCGATGAGGTCGTCGCGATCGCCGCGCTTGCCGGTGGCGAGATCGAATTCCAGGTTGAGTGGATAGCGCGCCGCAAGGGTGATCGCCTCGATGGCTTCATCCGGCAACAGGGCGCGACCGAGGTTGGTGTGCAGCACCGTGCCGGTGAGGTTGAACACTCGGCGCACGCGGCTCTTGTGCTGGCTGGCCAGGCGTTCGCCGGCGCGCCCGGCGAGCACCGCTTCGGACAGCTCCAGCGCGGCCAGCTGGCCGCGGCGAGCCGGTTCGCGCAGTTCGTCGAGCAGGTCGCGCAGTGTCGCCAGCAGCGCCTGACGACCATAGCGCTGCTGCAGCGGCTGACAGGCCGGATCGCGCAGCAGCTTGTCCACCGAGGGCAGATGGCTGCTGCTCATGCCTCGTTCCCCGGTGCCAGCAGCAGGTTGGGTGCCTGGCGGTTGTAGCCCTGATCGGCCAGCAGCAGGTCGAGGTCCAGCGTCGCCAGGTCGGCGGACAGGCTTTCGCCATCCGGTGCCAGCTCCAGATAGAGCTGCTTGAGGTAGCCGTTGCATTCGGGGCAGGCCTCGGCCTTGATGCCCTGGGGCGAGCCTTCGAAGTGCAGGTAGTCGAGCTTCTTGGTGCTGCGGCAGTGGCTGCATTTCAGGCGCACGTAGTGCCATTCGCAGGCGCACAGGGAGCAGACCAGGTAGCGCAGGCCGTTGAGCTGCCCGCGGTGGCGAATCACCCCGGCCATGGGTGGCGCGCCGCAGCAGGGGCAGAGGGTCTGGTCTTCGCGCTCGCGCATGTCGGAGAGGTCGAGCTGCAGCAGCCAGTGGCTCCAGGCCAGCTGCAGGGCGGCGCCGAGGAAGGGCACCAGTGCTGGCGGCAGGCTGTCGTACTGGCCACTGACCAGTGCCACGGCCCATGCCTTGCGCTGGCCGCTTTCGGCCTCGCGCAGTTGCTCGATGGCAGCCACTACCGCGGGGCTTTCCGGCGCCACGAAGGCATCCAGCCAGGCATCCAGCATTGTCAGCCAGGCATCGTCGCGCACCAGAGTATCGGCAGCCAGTGGCGGCAGGTTGTGCCTGAGACTTTCGCGGGTGCGGTGTTCGTCCAGCGGCGCGATTGTCGGCGGGTTGTCCAGCACCTGCTGTTGCGCCTGGCACACCGCTGCCAGCAGGCGCAGGTAGTCGGCGAACGGATGGCCTTCGGCGAGCCTGGTCAGGCGCTCGCTGCGCAGGGCGAACAGGTTGCGCGGTGGCAGGTTGAGGAAGGGTGGTTTGCTGGCAGCGGCTTCGATCTGCCCGGGTTCGAGAATGGTGCCTGCCACGCAGGACTCCTTATTCTTGTGGTTGTGCCGAACAGCATAGTCCGTCACCGGCTGTCGCTCGGCTTTCGATGGTGCGCGGGGCTGAAGATTCCCGCGCGTGTGCAGGGAATCTTCGGCTTACAGCGGTGTGCTTATTTGCGCTCGGTGATCTCCCGATACCAGGCCGGGTGGTGCTTGCGCGCCCAGGCGCGGCTGACAGTGCCGTAGAGCATGGCGCCCATCGAGCCCTTGAGCCAGATGGCGGCGTAGATGTGCACGATGATGCTGACGATCAGCACGAACGCGGCGATGGCGTGCAGCAGGCTGGCCCAGCGCAGCGAGACGATGCCGAAGAAGCTGCTGAAGTACTCGCGCCAGATGACGATGCCGCTGAGCAGCAACACCAGCATGCTGAGGATCAGCACCCAGAACAGCACCTTCTGCCCGGCGTTGTAGCGGCCGACTTCCGGCAGTTTTTCCTCACGGTTATGCACCACGTCGTTGATCTGCCTGAGCCACTGGCGGTCGCGTGCTTCGATGCGGTTATGCCCGGCGAAGCGGATCGCCAGCCAGAGGAAGAAGACGAACATCGCGACCCCGATGAAGGGGTGCAGGATGCGCGTCCAGGTGCCGCCGCCGAACAGCCCGGAGAGGCCGAACAGCGCCGGATGGAACAGCGCCAGGCCGGACAGCGCGGCGAGTACGAAGAGGATGGCAACGATCCAGTGATTGGTCCGCTGCGAGGGGTTGTAGCGTTCGATGTCGTTGTTATTCATCGTTGGCTCCTTGAGCGATCGACTCCGAGGATGGCCCCGCGAACGGGGCCGCCGGATTCAGGGTCGCGGCTCCTTGGGGTCGACCACATGCACCGAAGGATCGACCTGGTGCACCACGGGCTCGCTGAGTTCGGCCTTCTCGTCCTCTTCCTCGACGCGAACAGGACCCACCCGCGTGTAGTGGAAGAACCCGGCCAGCACCGCCGCGCCCATGCCCAGCAGAGCGAGGGGCTTGGTCACGCCCTTCCACAGGCCGACCAGTGGACTGATGGTCGGCTCGTTCGGCAGGTCGTTGTACAGCGAGGGCTGATCGGCATGGTGCAGCACGTACATCACGTGCGTACCGCCGACGCCATCGGGGTCGTACAGGCCGGCCTGGTCGAAACCGCGTTCCTTCAGATCGGCGATACGCCCGGCCGCGTGCTCCTTCATATCGTCCTTGCTACCGAAGACAATTGCCCCGGTGGGGCAGGTCTTCACGCAGGCCGGTTCAAGCCCGACCGACACGCGGTCGGAACAGAGCGTGCACTTGTAGGCCTTCTTGTCCTTCTCGGAGATGCGCGGGATGTCGAACGGGCAGCCGGTGATGCAGTAGCCGCAGCCGATGCAGTGGTCCTGGTTGAAGTCGACGATGCCGTTGGCGTACTTCACGATGGCCCCCGGCGCCGGGCAGGCCTTGAGGCAGCCAGGGTCCGCGCAGTGCATGCAGCCGTCCTTGCGGATCAGCCACTCGAGGTTGCCGCTGCCGGGGTTCTCGTACTCGGCGAACTTCATCACCGTCCAGGATTCGGCGGTGAGGTCGATCGGGTTGTCGTAGGTCCCGTTGCTGGTGCCGACTTCATCACGCAGGTCGTTCCATTCCGAACACGCCACCTGGCAGGCCTTGCAGCCGATGCACTTGGAGACGTCGATCAGTTTCGCCACCTCGCCGATCTCGCGGATCGACGGCCGCTCGGTGGTCGTGGCGGAGCGGGCAATCACGTCTTGAGTAGCCATCATGCCTTCTCCACGTTGACCAGGAACGACTTGAACTCCGGCGTCTGGGTGTTGGCGTCACCGACGAACGGCGTCAGCGTGTTGGTCAGGTAACCGTTGCGCGCCACCCCGGCGAAGCCCCAGTGCAGCGGGATGCCGATGTGATGAACGGTCTGGCCGTCCACCGTCAGCGGCTTGATGCGCTTGGTCACCACCGCCACCGCCTTGATGTAGCCGCGGTTGGACGACACCTTGACCCGCTCGCCGGCCTTGATGCCCAGCTCGTTGGCCAGCACCTCGCCGATCTCGACGAACTGCTCGGGCTGGGTGATCGCGTTGAGCCGGCAATGTTTGGTCCAGAAGTGGAAGTGCTCCGTCAGCCGGTAGGTGGTGGCCGCGTAGGGGAAGTCCTCCGCGGTGCCGAACAGCTCCATGTCGTTCTTGAACACCCGCGCGGCCGGATTGCTGATGGCCTGGACGTTATCCGGGTGCATGGGATTGCGCCCGATGGGCGTCTCGAACGGCTCGTAATGCTCGGGGAATGGCCCCTCGTTCATCTTGTCCACGGCGAACAGCCGCGCCACCCCTTCGGGGTTCATGATGAACGGGTTCATGCCTTCCTCTGGGCGCGAGTCGACCTTGAAGTCCGGCACGTCGGTGCCGCCCCACTTGGTGCCGTCCCACCAGACCAGGCGTTTCTTCTGCGGGTCCCACGGGTCGCCGGCCGGGTCGGCCGAAGCGCGGTTGTAGAGGATGCGCCGGTTGGCTGGCCAGGCCCATGCCCAGCCCAGCGTCTGGCCCATGCCGTAGGGGTCGGCATTGTCGCGTCGGGCCATCTGGTTGCCGGCCTGGGTCCAGGAGCCACACCAGATCCAGCAGCCGCTGGAGGTGGTGCCGTCGGCACGCAGCAGACCGAAGCCTGGCAGCAGCTCGCCGGCCTTGGCCACCTGCGCTCCGGTCTGCAGGTCGAACACATCGCTCAGGGCCTTTCCGTTGTACTCTTGGGCGATTTCCTCGGCGGTCGGTTCTTCCGGCTGGCGATAGCCCCAGTCGATGTTGAGCAGCGGCTCTGCGTAGGCCCCGCCCTCCTTGCGATACAGCTCACGCAGGCGATGGAACAGCCCGCCCATGATCACCACGTCGGTCTGCGCCTGGCCCGGCGGCTCGGCGGCCTTCCAGTGCCATTGCAGCCAGCGCCCGCTGTTGACCAGCGAGCCGTCCTCCTCGGCGAAACAGGTGGTCGGCAGGCGGAACACCGTGGTCTGGATGCTGGCGGTGTCGACGTCGTTGTACTCGCCGGCGTTGCGCCAGAACTCCGAGGTCTCGGTGGCCAGCGGGTCCATGATCACCAGGTACTTGAGCTTGGCCAGCGCGGCGCTGACCTTGGCCTTGTTGGGGAACGAGGCGATGGGGTTGAAGCCCTGGCAGAAATAGCCGTTGACCTGCCCCTGGTACATCATGTCGAACACCTTGAGCACGTCGTAGCCGGGGATATCCAGCTTCGGCAGCCAGTCGTAGCCCCAGTTGTTCTCCGCGGTGGCGTTCTTGCCGTACCAGGCCTTCATCAGGCTGACGTGGAATTTCTCGTAGTGCTGCCAGTAGGACAGCTGCCCCGGGCGCAGCGGCTTGGCGGTGCGCTTGGCGATGTAGGCCGCGTAGTCCTGCTCGGCTTCCAGCGGCAGCGTCATGTAGCCCGGCAGCAGGTTGGAGAGCAGGCCGAGATCGGTCAGGCCCTGGATATTGGAGTGCCCGCGCAGCGCGTTCATCCCGCCGCCAGGCATGCCGATGTTGCCGAGCAGCAGCTGCACCATGGCGCCAGTGCGGATCATCTGCGAACCGACCGAATGCTGCGTCCAGCCCAGGGCGTACATGATGGTCATGACCTTGCCCGGTGCCGAGGTTTCGGCGATGGTCTCCCACACCTGCAGCATCTTGTCCTGCGGTGTGCCGCAGATGTTGCTGACCACTTCCGGCGTGTAACGGCTGTAGTGCTGCTTGAGCAGATTAAACACGCAGCGTGGGTGGGTCAGGCTCTTGTCGACGCGGGCGAAGCCTTCATCGTCCAGCTCGTAGCTCCAGCTGGCCTTGTCCGTATAGGTACGCCGATCGCCGTCGTAGCCGTTGAACAGACCATTCTCGAAGCCGAAGCCTTCCTTCACGATGAACGAGACGTCGGTGTAGTTGACCACGTACTCGTGCTGGATCTTGTCGTTTTCCAGCAGGTAGTTGATCAGCCCGCCGAGGAAGGCGATGTCGGTGCCGGTGCGGATCGGCGCATACATGTCGGCCACCGAGGCCGAACGGGTGAAGCGCGGATCGACCACCACCAGCCGCGCCTTGTTGCGAGCCTTGGCCTCGGTGACCCATTTGAAGCCGCACGGGTGCGCTTCGGCGGCGTTACCGCCCATGATCAGGACCAGGTCAGCGTTCTGGATATCGGACCAGTGATTGGTCATGGCTCCACGGCCAAACGTCGGGGCAAGACTTGCCACCGTCGGGCCGTGTCAGACACGTGCCTGGTTATCGAATCCCAGAATGCCGAGTGAACGCACCACCTTGTGGGTGATGTAACCCGCCTCGTTGGATGACGCCGAGGCGGCGAGGAAACCGGTGCTCAGCCAGCGGTTGACCGTCTGACCCTCTTCGTTGCGTTCGACGAAGTTGGCGTCGCGGTCGTCCTTCATCAGCCGCGCGATGCGGTCGAGGGCGTCGCTCCACTCGATGCGCTTCCACTCGTTGCTGCCGGTTTCGCGGACTTCCGGGTGGGTCAGGCGGTTGGGGCTGTGAACGAAGTCGAGCAGGCCGGCGCCTTTCGGGCACAGGGTGCCGCGGTTGACCGGGTGATCGGAGTCGCCTTCGATGTGGATGATGTTCTGTGCGACGTTCTTGCCGCCGCTGCCCTGGCTGTAGATGATCAGCCCGCAACCGACGGAGCAGTAGGGGCAGGTGTTGCGAGTCTCGCGCGTGTTGGTCAGTTTGAAATGCCGGATCGACTCGGCATACGCCGTCGGCGGGGCCATACCCAATGCCGCCATGCTCGACGCCCCAAGGCCCACACCGCAGACCTTGAAGAACTGTCGACGGTTCATATCCATCGGAGGTTCTCCTTCTTATCAGGCTGGTACGCCGATGCTTTGCCGGCGTCTGCTAAGCAGCTTAGTCAAGAATGGACAAAGTAAAGGACTAATTCCGAGCTCCGCTGCCTCGCGGCGTACCGATGAACGAGCCTTGATCGGGGCGGGCATTCAGGCATCGGCGGCCATGGCCAGCTGCTTTTTCCAATCCCTGGGCGATTGCCCGGTGTGCGCCTTGAAAGCCCGGGAGAATGCGGCTTCGCTGCCGTAGCCCACTTCGATCGCGATCACCTTGATCGGCCGTCCGCGACGCAGGGCCTTCTGCGCCAGGCGGACGCGCCAGCCCTGCAGATACTGGCCCGGCGTGGTGCCGACGGTTTCGCGGAAGGCCGTGGCGAACACGCTGCGCGACATCCCGGCAACGCTGGCCAGCTCCTCGAGCGTCCAGTCCTGCGCCGGCGCCTCGTGCATCGCCACCAGAGCATTGCGCAGGCGCGGGTGCGCCAGCCCGGACAGCAGCCCGCCATTCACCTCGTCGCTTTCCATCAGCTGGCGCAGAACCTGGATCATCACCACTTCGAGCAACCGCTCGACCAGTGCCACGCGCCCGCAGCGTTGCTCGAAGGCCTCCTCGAACAGCAGCGAGAGGATCGGCTCGGCGCCCCAGACCTGATCCAGCGGCAGGCAGACGACATCGGCCAGCGCCGAGGCGATCGGGTTGCTGGTGCCGCCTTCGAACGACAGGTTTGCGCAGACCATGTCCGCGTTCTGCCCGGGCGCGATGATGAAACGGTGCGTCAGCGGGCGCGGAAACAGCAGCAGGCTCGGTCGCTCGACCTGCAGCGATTCCCTGCCATAGCGCACCTCCAGCGTGCCGCTGCGCACCAAGTGCAGCTGTCCGTGCACGCCATCGCTTTGCAGGGTGTTGATGCCGCACAGGGGGCCGGTATTGAAAACCTGTGCGCTCATCGGGAAGTGGGTCATCAGCGCAGCGAGCCGGTCGGCCATCTTCGTACTCCTGATCATGTTTTCCGGATTCTACGTCACCAATAGTTTTTTCTGGTGAGCAGAATAGCTCTCACCGGGCAACAACGCCCTGGCCTACCAGCAGAACAGGAACCGTAGCCATGACCATCGAAAAGATTCTCTACACCGCCACTGCAACCGCCACCGGCGGACGTGAAGGTCGCGCCAGCTCCTCCGATCAGGCGCTCGACGTGCAGCTGTCCACGCCGCGTGAACTGGGCGGCGCCGGCGGCCCCGGCACCAACCCCGAGCAGCTGTTCGCTGCCGGCTACTCGGCCTGCTTTCTCGGCGCGCTGAAGTTCGTCGCCGGCAAGCAGAAGGTCGCCCTGCCAGCCGACACCCGCATCACCGGCAAGGTCGGCATCGGCCAGATCCCCACCGGCTTCGGCATCGAAGCCGAGCTGACCATCAGCGCACCCGGCATTGCCCACGACGTGTTGCAGGAGCTGGTCAACCAGGCCCACGTGGTCTGCCCGTACTCCAATGCCACCCGCGGCAACATCAACGTAACCCTGATCCTCGCCGACTGATTCAGCCCACCGTACCTAACTAACAGGAGACACACGCCATGAATGCCATCATCCGCACCTTCACCCTCCCGCTGCTGGCCATCGCGATGCAGCCAGTTTTCGCCGCGCAGCCGGAGCAGACCACGCAACCGACATCCAGTATCGCCAGCGCTCGCACCGCCAGCACCATCACCACGGCCGATGGCGTGCAGCTGTACTACAAGGACTGGGGCCCGAAGGACGGTCCGGTGGTCACCTTCAGCCATGGCTGGCCGCTCAACTCGGACAGCTGGGAATCACAGATGCTGTTTCTCGCATCCGAGGGCTACCGAGTGGTCGCTCACGACCGCCGCGGCCATGGCCGCTCCAGCCAGCCGTGGGAAGGCAACGACATGGATCACTATGCCGACGACCTGGCCGCGGTGATCGAGGCGCTGGACCTGAAGGACGTGACCCTGGTGGGCTTTTCCACCGGTGGCGGCGAGGTGGCGCGCTACATCGGCCGCCACGGCACCGAACGGGTGAAGAAGGCCGTGCTGGTCAGCGCCGTGCCGCCGATGATGCTGAAAACCGCGGATAACCCGGGTGGGCTGCCGCTGGAAGTCTTCGACGGCATCCGCAAGGCATCGTTGGAGGATCGCGCGCAGCTGTACCTCGACCTCGCCTCCGGCCCGTTCTATGGCTTCAATCGTCCGGGGGCTAAGGTTTCCCAGGGGTTGATCGACAACTGGCGTGCCCAGGGTCTGCAGGCCGGGCACAAGAACACCTATGACTCCATTGCCGCCTTCTCGGCCACCGATTTTCGCGGCGACCTGAAGAAGTTCGATGTGCCGACCCTGGTGATCCACGGCGACGATGACCAGATCGTGCCACTAGACAGCTCGGGCAAGGCATCCGCAGCGCTGATCAAGGATGCGAAGCTGATCGTCTATCCCGGCGCGCCGCACGGCCTGACCGACACTCACAAGGAGCGCTTCAACAACGATCTGCTGGCCTTTCTCAAGGAGTGATGCGCAGCGGCTTTATCGAGCGGCTCGCAGCACCGCATCACTTGCCGCTCAGAAACGACAAACCCCGCCAGATGGCGGGGTTTGTCTGTGGACTGCGCTAAGGCAGACCAGATTTTCTACACGACGCCGATCAGGCGTTCTGGCGGATACCAGCGACCAGCCAAGGCTGGTTCTCGCCCTGGGCACGTTCCATGCGCCAGCTTTCGCTGAACGGCTCGCCCTGGTCGAAGCGCGAAGTCTTCGCGGTGCCGGTGAAGGTCAGGGTCGCGGTGGTCTTCTCGGCATCGTCGTCGACGCCGTCGAGCTGGATTTGCAGATCGTCGATGTAGGTCGACTGATAGGCATCACCGATCTCGGCGCGCTCCTGCTTGAGGAAGCCCAGCAGCTGGGGGGTGACGAACTCGGAGATCTTGTCCATCTCGTTGGCGTCCCAGTGCTGCTGCAGCGAGAGGAAATGCTCACGGGCTGCGGCGACGAAGCTCTGCTCGTTGAACCAGGCCGGGGCGTTGATCACCGGGGCGGCGGCAACCGGGGCGGCGCTGCCACCGAAGATGGAGGTCGACGGCTGCTGAGGCATGTCACGCTGCATCGGCGCATGGCCGGCCATGGCAGGCTGCTGCTGGCGACGGCGGGCGGCGAGGAAGCGGAACAGCAGGAACGCGATCACGCCGAAGATCAGGATATCCATGAACTGGATGCCCTCGAAGCCGTCGCCCATGAACATCGAGGCGAGCAGGCCACCGGCGGCCAGACCGGCCAGCGGGCCGAGCCAGCGCGAGGCACCGCTGGCGGCAGCGGGCGTCTGACGGCCAGCCTGATTCGGAGCGGCCTGGGTCTGCTGGGGCGCCTGGCGGGTCTGGTGGCTGGGCGCCGAGCCGAAGCTCTTGCCGCCGCCGAAACGCTTGGCGTGGGCGTCGAGCGCGAAGGTCAGGCTGATACACAGCGCCATGAAGATGCTAAGCACACGTTGCATTGAGTGTTCCCGCTAAAAAGAGTGGAGTACGCGCGCCATCCTGCCGAGGCAGGCAGGGGTTGGCCAGGGGCAGTATGTTACCGGCTTTTGCTTGCGACCGTTGGTCGCGCCAGGTCAACGCTGGGCGAGGTGCGAAAACGGAGCCTGACGGCTCCGTTCTGTGCTGCAGCGGGTTTAGCGCCAGTTGTACAGCTCCTTCTCGGAGATCTCGTGCATCGGCTTGACCTGTTCCTGGAAGGCTTTCATCGAGGCCCAGATGCGACCGTTCAGCTCGCTCTGCGCTGCCAGCTCGCCAAGCACCAGCTCCGATTGCTCCTGCATGGCACCGAGTACTTCGTCGGGGAAGCGCTTGAGCTCCACGCCTTGCTGCTTGAGCTGGTCCAGCGCCAGGGCGTTGTTGTAGACATAGTCATCCATCATGTCGCGGCTGGCCGCACGGGTCGCCTCGGTGAGGATCGCCTGCAGGTCCTCGGGCAGGGTGTCCATCGCCTTCTGGTTCACTAGCAGCTCCAGCACCGCCTGCGGCTCCTGCCAGCCTGGGTAGTAGTAATACTTGGCGGCCTTGTGCAGACCGAAGGCCAGGTCGTTGTACGGGCTGACCCAGTCGGTGGCGTCGATCGCGCCGGTCTGCAGCGCGGTAAACACTTCGCCGCCGGGCAGATTGACGGTGGTTGCGCCGAGACGCGCCAGCACTTCGCCACCGAGACCCGGCATGCGGATCTTCAGCCCGCGCAGGTCGTCCAGCGAATCGATTTCCTTGTTGTACCAGCCGCCCATCTGCATGCCGGTGTTGCCGACCACCATCGGCTTCACGCCGAAAGGTGCATAGGCCTCTTCCCAGAACTTCTGGCCTTCGCCCTTGCTCAGCCAGGCGTTCATCTCGATGGCGGACAGGCCGAACGGTACCGAGGTGAAGAACTGCGCGGTGGGCACCTTGCCCTTCCAGTAGTAGGCGGCGCCGTGGCCCATTTCGGCGGTGCCGCGGGAAACGGCATCGAATACTTCCAGCGCCGGGACCAGTTCGCCGGCCGCATAGACCTTGATGGTCAGGCGGCCGTCGCTCATCACCTTGACGCGATCGGCCAGACGTTCGGCGGCGGTGCCCAGGCCCGGGTAGTTCTTCGGCCAGGCGGTGACCATCTTCCAAGTGTAGGTCTTGGCGGGTTCGCTGGCGGCCTGCTGGCCTGTGGTTTCGACTTTCTTGTCGTCGTTGCAACCGGCGAGGCCGAGGGTGGCAAGCAAGGCAGCGGCAGCACCGAACAGATGGCGGCGTTTCATGGGTCGGTATCCTTGGAAGATTCTTCTTATAGGAATGGCTTGTCGGTATGACGGGTTGACGTTAGCGTCAACCTCACAGGGCTTCAAGTTTTGCGTAGCTGAGCATCAGCCATTTGCTGCCCTCGTCCTCGAAATTCACCTGCACCCGCGCCTGGGCGCCGGAGCCTTCGAAGTTGAGGATGGTGCCTTCGCCGAACAGCGAATGGCGTACACGCTGGCCGAGGCTGAACGGCGTTTCCGGCACGCCGGCGCCGTCGAACAGCGACGAGCCGCTCATGCTCTTGCCGCTGAACGAGCGCGTCACGGTATTGCTCAGACGTACTTCCTGGATCAGCGCCGGCGGCACTTCGCGGACGAAACGCGAGATCTTGTTATAGGTCTCGCTGCCGTACAGCCGGCGCGTTTCGGCGTAGGTGATCACCAGCTGCTGCATGGCGCGGGTGATGCCGACGTAGGCCAGGCGGCGTTCTTCTTCCAGACGGCCGGATTCCTCCAGGCTCATCTTGTGCGGGAACAGGCCTTCTTCCATGCCGACCAGGAACACCAGCGGGAACTCCAGGCCCTTGGCGCTGTGCAGGGTCATCAGCTGCACGCTGTCCTCGTGGTCGCCGGCCTGCTGTTCGCCGGCCTCCAGCGAGGCGTGGTCGAGAAAGGCCGCCAGCGGTGACTGGACGTCGTCGTCCTCTTCGCTGTAGCTGTCGAAGGCGCGCGCGGCGGAGACCAGTTCCTCGAGGTTTTCCACCCGCGCCTGGGCTTTCTCGCCCTTTTCGTCGCGGTGATAGGCAAGCAGCCCGGACTGCTCGATGACCAGCTGCGCCATGCTGTGCAGCTGCATGCCTTCGACCTTCAGCGCCAGGGTATCGACCAGCTCGACAAAGGCGTTCAGCGCGCTGGCAGCGCGGCCGGAAACCGCCTTGGTACCGACCGCCTGATGCAGCGCCGCCCACATCGACAGGCCCTGATCACGCGCCAGCTGGCGCAGTGCTTCGACGGTCTTCTCGCCGATGCCGCGCGCCGGCACGTTGATCACCCGTTCCAGCGCCGCGTCGTTGTCGCGGGTCTGGATCAGGCGCAGGTAGGCCATGGCGTTCTTGATCTCGGCGCGCTCGAAGAAGCGCTGGCCGCCGTAGATGCGGTAGGGAATCTTCTCGCGCAGCAGCGCCTCTTCCAGCACCCGCGACTGGGCGTTGGAGCGGTAGAGGATGGCGATCTCGCTGCGGCTCACGCCGTCGCGGATGGCCTTCTCGATGCTCTCGACCACGTAGCGCGCTTCGTCGTGCTCGTTGAACGCGGCGTACAGGCTGATCGGCTCGCCCTCGCAGCCGGAAGTCCAGAGCTCCTTGCCGAGACGGCCCTGGTTGTTGGCGATCAGCGCGTTGGCGGCCTTGAGGATGCAGGCGGTGGAGCGGTAGTTCTGCTCCAGGCGGATGGTTTCGGCGTCGGGGAAATCCTGGCTGAACTGGTGCAGGTTTTCGATCCGCGCGCCGCGCCAGCCGTAGATCGACTGGTCGTCGTCGCCGACCACCATCAGGCTCTCGCCGCCCTTGGCCAGAAGCCGCAACCAGGCGTACTGCACGGCGTTGGTGTCCTGGAATTCGTCCACCAGCACGTGGCGGAAACGCCGCTGGTAGTGATCGAGCAGGCCCGGGTGGTCGCGCCACAGGTCCAGGGCGCGCAGCAGCAGCTCGGAGAAATCGATCACCCCGGCGCGGGCGCAGGCCTCTTCATAGGCTTCGTAGATCTTCAGCTGGGTGGCGAGGAACAGGTCACCGCCGGCCTGGATGTTGCGCGGACGCAGGCCTTCGTCCTTCTGCGCGTTGATCCACCACTGCGCCTGGCGCGCCGGCCAGCGTTGCTCGTCGAGGCCGAGTTCGCGGATCACCCGTTTGACCAGCCGCTGCTGGTCGTCGGAATCGAGGATCTGGAAGTTCTGCGCCAGCTTGGCTTCCTGCCAGTGCGCGCGCAGCAGGCGGTGGGCCAGGCCGTGAAAGGTGCCCACCCACATGCCCTGCGGGTTCACGTGCAGCAGCTGCTCGATGCGCTGACGCATCTCGGCGGCAGCCTTGTTGGTGAAGGTCACCGACAGGATCGAGTGCAGCGAGGCGCGCTCGACCTGGTGCAGCCAGGCGATACGGTGCACCAGAACGCGGGTCTTGCCCGAGCCGGCACCAGCCAATACCAGCTGGCGGCCAAGCGGCGCGGCCACGGCCTGGCGCTGAGCATCGTTGAGGGAATTCAGGAGGAGAGAGAGATCGTCATGCATCGCGGCATTCTATTGGAAATGCCTGCGCTGCGCTCGCCCTGCGGTCCATTCGAAAGCGCAGTCTGCGGCAAACCGGCGCGGGCGCGGTCCTGGTCGATCGCGCCTGGTGGAACCTTCCGCTGGTCGGCTGGAGTACCGATCGCCGTTTTTCCGACGCACCATGGTATGACGCGACGCCATCAACGTGCCATTATCGACGGTGGTATGGTTCCGAGGGAACCTGTTTTAGGTGCAGTTATTACTAGAACAATATTCATGACCGATTCCATCCGAGCTGCCGGCCCGGCATCAACACAGCCATTGTCCCGCGGGGCGTCGGCGGCCGATCTCGTTGCCGAGCGCACCCGGCTGCTGTATCGAGGTTCGCGCGTACCTGCCTGGCTGTTATTGCTGGCAACGCTGGTTCTCGGCGTGGTGCTCTGGGGCGAACAGGGGGGTATCGAGCTCGGGCTGTGGCTGGGCTGGATGGGCGCGCTGGCACTGTTGCGCTTGCAGCAGATCTTCGCCTTCAATCGGGCCAGCCCTGAGGCGCAAGCCGCGCCGTGCTGGCGCTGGCGCTTTCTGCTCGGCAGTGGCGCGTCTGCGCTGAGCCTGTGCTACGCAATGGTCGTGCTGGTGCCGGCCGATGTCTTCGTTACCCAGGCGCTGCTGTACGGACTGATCGGTTCGGTCGTTGTGGCCGCCAGCGTCGCTTACGGGGTCTGCCTGCCCGCCTTCTTCAGTTTCGCCGTGCCCAGCCTATTGCCGACCGGCCTTCTGCTGATGACCAGCAGCCATCCGCTGCAGCAGGGCTGGGGCTTGCTGGCGATGATCGTGCTGGCGACCCTCAGCCTGATCGGCTGGCAGATCAGCCGGCTGGTGAACGACGGACTCGAACAGCGGCTTCACAAACAGCAACTGATCGAACGGCTGGAAACCGCCGGCCGCGAAGCCGACCAGCTCAATCGTCGTCTGGCGTCAGAAGTGGAGCAGCGCCGCCATGCCGAAAAGCAGCTGCGCAGTGCCTACGATGGCCTCGAACAACGCGTCGCCGAGCGCACCGCAGAACTCGCGCAGCTCGCCGAAGAGCTGGGGGAAAGCGAGGCGCGGCTGAATCTGGCGCTGGACGCCAGTGGCCTCGGCCTGTGGGACTGGGATCTGCAGAACAACCATGTTCATCATTCCCGTCTGGAGGTGGTGTTCGGCATCGGCCGGCAGCACCGCCACGATGAGGATGGCTCGCCACTGCCGGACATCCATCCCAAGGATCTGGAAGGCGTGCGCGCCATCCTGATCGCGCACCTGAAGGGCGAAACCGAGCAGTTTGCCGTCGAATACCGTGCATTGCGCGCCGACGGCAGCGAAATCTGGCTCGAGGACCGTGGCCGGGTGATCCAGCGCGACGACGCTGGCCGCGCCCTGCGGCATGATCGGCACCCGTCGTGACATCAGCGAGCTGCGCCGCCAGGCCGAACAGCAGCGCCTGGCAGCGACGGTGTTCGAAGCAGCCAGCGAAGGCATGGTGATCATGAACGATCACTACCGCGTGCTGGCGGTCAACGACGCCTGCTGCGCGTTGTCCGGCTACAGCCGCGAGGAGCTGCTCGGCCACAGCGTGGCGCGCATCGCCGGCTCGCCGGAGAGCCAGCGCCAGTACCAGACCATGCGTGAAGCGCTGGAACTGCACGGTCACTGGCAGGGCGAGCTGATCGAGACCCGCAAGAGCGGCGAGGTCTACCCGCAGTGGGTGCAGCTGCGCGAAGTGCGCGATGCCAACGACAGTGTCACCCATGTGGTCGCGTTCATCTCCGACCTCAGCGTGCGGCGCAAGATCGAAGAGCGTCTGCGCTACCTGACCCATTACGACGACCTCACCGGGCTGGCCAACCGCGGCCTGCTCAAGGAGCGTCTGCACGAGGCCTGCCAGCGGGTGCGCCGCAACGGCCGCAATATGGCGGTGCTCTACATCGATCTGGACCGCTTCAAGCTGCTCAACGAAAGCCTCGGGCACGAGGCCGCCGACGCATTGCTGCGCGAGATGTCGCGGCGCATCACCCAGACCCTGGCCGATGCTGACACCATCGCGCGGCTATCCGGCGACGAGTTCGTCGTGCTGTTCGACGCCTACGGCAGCCTCAGCAGCCTGGCGCATCTGGGCAGCCGGCTGCTGCAGCGAATCCGCAAGCCGCTGATCATCGATGAGCAGGAGCTGGTCATCAGCGCCTCCATCGGTGTCAGCCTGATGCCTGACAACAGCCGTGACGCGGAAGTGCTGCTGCGCCAGGCGAACATGGCCATGCAGCAGGCCAAGCATCTGGGCGGCAACACGCTGCAGTTCTTCACCGACCGGCCGCAGGCGTCGAGCATGCAGTACCTGCAGCTGGAGAATCAGCTGCGCAAAGCGCTGGAAGTCGGCCAGCTGGAAGTCTTCTATCAGCCACGTCTGAGTCTGGCCGACGATGCTCTGGAGGCCGCCGAAGCGCTGGTGCGCTGGCGTCATCCGCAGCGCGGGCTGGTCGCGCCGGCGCACTTCATTCCGCTGGCGGAAGAAACCGGTTTGATCATTCCGCTCGGTGAGTTCGTCCTGCGCGAGGCCTGCCGCCAGGCACGCCAGTGGCAGCAGGACGGGCTGGCGGAGATTCGCGTGTCGGTGAACCTCTCGGTCAAGCAGCTGCGTCAGGGCAATTTCGTCAGCCTGGTGCGCCAGGTACTCGAGGAAACCGGCCTGCCGGCGACGATGCTGGAGCTGGAGCTGACCGAGAGCCAGTTGCTGGACGATATCGACAATGCCATCAGCATCAGCGAGCAACTTCGAGCGCTAGGGGTCAGGCTGGCGATCGACGACTTCGGCACCGGCTTCTCGTCGCTGAGTTACCTCAAGCGCTTCCCGGTGGACTACGTGAAGATCGACCGCTCGTTCATCAGTGAGCTGGAGCATTCCAGTCAGGATGCGGCGATTACCCGGGCGATCATCGCCATGGTCCACAGCCTGGAGCGCAAGGTGGTGGCCGAGGGGGTGGAAACCCAGGCGCAGATGGATTTCCTCAAGGCCAACCAGTGCGACGAGATTCAGGGCTACCTGCTCAGCCCGCCGGTGCCGGCCGAGCAGTTCGCCGAATTACTGCGCTAGCGGCGACGCGGTAACGCGCCGCCCGTAGCGGCGTCAGCCGCGGGTGGTGCTGCCTTCGAGCTCGCGCATCAGCAGCGCGTAGCGCAGATCGACGTCTTCCGGCACCGGCAGGTAGACCGTGTGACCGTCGCCCGGAGCCACCTCGATGGCTTCGCCGCGCTTGTTCTCCAGCTGCTCCAGGCGCAGGTTGAGGTTGCCCTGCGGCGTCATCAGTTCCAGCCTGTCGCCAACCGCGAAGCGGTTCTTCACCGTCACCTCGGCCAGGCCGTTGCGGCGTTCGCCGGTCAGCTCGCCGACGAACTGCTGACGCTCGGAGAGCGAGAAGCCGCGCTCGTAGTTCTGGTATTCGTCGTGCACATGGCGGCGCAGGAAGCCCTCGGTGTAGCCGCGGTGGGCCAGCGATTCGAGGGTATCCATCAGCGACTTGTCGAATGGCCGGTCGGCGAGGGCGTCGTCAATGGCCTTGCGGTAGACCTGCGCAGTGCGCGCCACGTAGTAGTGGCTCTTGGTGCGGCCTTCGATCTTCAGCGAGTGCACGCCCATCTGCACCAGGCGCTCGACGTGCTGCACGGCGCGCAGGTCCTTGGAGTTCATGATGTAGGTGCCGTGCTCGTCCTCGAAGGCGGACATGAATTCGCCCGGACGGCTGCTGTCCTCGAGCAGGAATACCTCATCGGTCGGCGCGCCGATACCGAGGGTTGGGTCGGGGCTGGGAGTTTGTGCCGGCTGCACGACGATCGGCTCGTACTTGTGCACGATGTCGCCGACTTCGTTCTCCTTCGCCTCATGGGTCTTGTACTCCCAGCGGCAGGCGTTGGTGCAGCTGCCCTGGTTGGGGTCGCGCTTGTTGATGTAGCCGGACAGCAGGCAGCGGCCGGAATAGGCCATGCACAGCGCGCCGTGGACGAACACTTCCAGCTCCATGCCTGGCACCTGTTCGCGGATCTCGCCAATCTCCTCCAGCGACAGCTCGCGGGAGAGGATCACGCGGCTGACGCCCTGGCTCTCCCAGAACTTCACCGTCGCCCAGTTCACCGCATTGGCCTGTACCGAGAGGTGGATGGTCTGCTGCGGGAAGTGTTGGCGCACCAGCATGATCAGCCCGGGGTCGGACATGATCAGCGCATCCGGTCCCATCGCCACCACCGGCTCCAGGTCCTTGATGAAGGTCTTCAGCTTGGCGTTGTGCGGGGCGATGTTGACCACCACGTAGAACTGCTTGCCCAGTGCATGTGCTTCGTCGATGCCAAGCTTGAGGTTGGCATGGTCGAACTCGTTGTTGCGCACGCGCAGGCTGTAGCGCGGCTGCCCGGCGTACACCGCATCGGCGCCGTAGGCGAAGGCATAGCGCATGGATTTCAGCGTGCCGGCAGGCGACAGCAGCTCGGTGCGGTAGGGGGTGCTCATGGCGCGGGACTCGCAGGAGGGCATCGAAGAAGCGCGGCATTTTACTGCGCTCGGCGGTCGATTGCGCGTCGTCTGCGATATTCGGGGTGAGGCGCAATGGCGCCCCGCCTGAGCGGGGCGCCGAGGATCAGGCGGCGGGCGCTTCCTTGAGCATGGCGTAGAGCCGGTCCTTGAGCTGCAGCTTCTCCTTCTTCAGGGTCTCGACCTCGCTATCGGTGCCCGGGACGATGTGCGCTTCGATGTTCTTGACCCGTTGATCCAGCTCGTTGTGCTCGTCGAACAGGCGGGCAAAGGTCTTGTTTTCCGCCTTCAGGCGGGTGATCAGGTCGCGGTACTCGGGGAACATGGCAACTCCTGCGGCATGGATGAGCGGGTTGGGCAGATCGGCTCGGGCCGAGCTGCCTGGTGCTTCCATGGTCGTACCGGTGCTTGCCTGTGGTATTGACCCGCGTCATGCGCCGTCGGGAAGCCGGACAGCAAAACGCCGGGACGAGCCCGGCGTTTCGGTCTTGCGCCTGGATCAGGCCGCGGCGATCACGTCGCCGTGGTTTTCCGGCTCGATCAACGCGCGGTGCAGCGCGGCAATGGCGGCGTCGTAGTCCTCTTCGTTGACCACGCACTGCATCTCCACCTGACGGATCGACTGGTGGATCGCCTGGATGCTGATGCCCGCTTCGGCGAGCGCCGCCACGGTCTTGGCCAGGATGCCCTTGACCTTGAGGTCCGAACCGATCGCCGAGACGATGGCCAGGTTGTGCACCGTGACCTCGGCCGCGGGGTACTTCTCCTCGATCAACTTGGCCGCGCGGTTGATCAGCTTGCGCGAGCCGGAGGCGTAGTAGGTGATGCTGTTGGCATCGGAGTCCTTGTTCACCACGTAGAGCTTGAGCTGCTTGAGCAGCTTGCTGATTTCCATGTCGTGGCTGATGTCGCCGAGCATGTCCTGGTCGAACACCTCGATGCCGAAGACGTCCTTGCGCCCGGCGATGATTTCCACGCAGGGCTTCTCGCTCTTGTAGTCCTGGCTGATCAGCGTGCCGCCGTGCTCGGGCTCGAAGGCATTCTTGATGCGCAGCTCGACACCGGCACGGCGCAGGGTCTTGGCCGCGCGCGGGTGGATCGCTTCCATGCCGAGGTTCGACAGCTGGTCGGCGACGTCGTAGTTGGTGCGGCCGATGGTCACCACCTTGTCGGCACCGACCAGGTTCGGGTCGGCGGAAGAGAGGTGGAATTCCTTGTGGATGATCGCTTCATGCGCGCCGGTGGCGGCGGCGATCTGTGCGAAGGTGATCTCGCTGTAGCCACGGTCGTAGGTGTTCATCAGGCCTTCGGCGCAATGCGTGTAGCCGGTGGCGACCACCAGTTCGCGGCTCAGGTCGAAGCCGGCGAAATGGCTGGCGATCATCTCCTCGAACGGCAGCGGCGCTTCCTGCTGCCAGCCGGTGAGGTCGGCCAGGCGCGCGTTGACGCCGCGCTGCTTGAGCGCCAGCACCGAGTTGAAGGCGCTATGCGCTTCACCGAGGGAGGCGAGCATCTCGCGCACCTTCATCAGATGCTCGGAGAGCTGGAAGTGGCCGTAGGCGCAGAGCTTCTGCAGGCTGTGCATGCACTCGCTGGCGTCGTCGATGCGCGAATTGATGAACTGGTTGGCGGCGTGCAGCTCGTACTCGGAGCTGAACAGCTCGGCGTTCTTCGCCAGCATGCGCTGGCGCACGCCTTCCAGCGCCTCGCGCCAGGCGCCTTCGCTCTGGGCATCGGCAAAACGCTGGTAGACGCCGGGCTCGCCGGTCTTTTTGTGTTCCAACAGCAGATTGGTCATGCCGCTGTAGGCCGAGACGACGAAGACGCGCTGGTACAGCGCTGCGCCTTCCCGGCGGCCGATGAAGATGTTGTCGAGGACTTCCTCGAAGCGGCTCATCGACGTGCCGCCGATCTTTTCTACGGTATGCATCTTTTTATTGCGTCCGAATCTGGCAGGCCGTTGACGGGCCCGGCGCGGCTGGCGCACCTGTCGATCAACGAGCTGGAAGTGAGTTCATCCCTGGGCCAATAAGCGATCGGCCAAGCCGGGGGATCGGGCCCGTCATCAGACGCGCCCGATCGCCTCAGAGATACTGTTGCGGCTGAATGTCCAGCGGCTTGAAGTTTTCGCGCTCGGCGACGAAGGCCGGGCGGGGTTTCTGCTCGCAGAACGGCGGCTGCACGGCATTATCCACGTGGTTGTAGACGTAGAACAGATTGCTCCGCGCGCTGGGTGTGATGTTTCCGTTGGAGCCGTGCATGGTGTTGCAATCGAAGAACACAACGCTGCCGGCAGGGCCGGTGGCGCAGTCGATGCCGAAGCGGCTGGCCAACTCGCTCAGGCTGTTCTGGTCGGGCACACCGAACTCCTGCTTGCGCAGGGACTTCTCGTAGTGGTTCTCCGGCGTGGCGCCGACGCAGCGCACGTAGTGCTTGTGCGAGCCGGGCATCAGCATCAGCGGGCCGTTGTGCGGCTCGTTGTCGGTCAGCAGGATCGAGCAGGACAGGCAACGCATGCGCGGCATGCCGTCCTCGATGTGCCAGGTCTCGAAGTCCGAGTGCCAGTAGAACTCCTTGCCGGTGAAGCCGGGCTTGAAGTTCATCCGTGACTGATGCACGTACAGATCACCGCCGAGAATGTAACGGGCGATGCCGGCGGTGCGCTCATCGGCGGCCACGCGGGCGAACAGTTCGTTGTCGCTGTGGATGTCGAACACCGAGCGGACGGCGCCGCTGTCAGGTTCCTTGATGGTCTTGCCGGAGCCGGCGACGGCCGGGTCCTGGCGCATGCGCTCGAGTTCGGCGCGGAATACCGCCACTTCGTCGGCGCTGAACAGGTTGGGGATGACCAGGTAGCCGTCGCGCTCGAAACGCTCGATCAGCTCCGCCGCTATCGGCGCATTCTCCAGGTCGCTGCGGTAGACGACCGGATCCAGGCGTTCCTGCCAGCTGGGCTGGTCTTCCTGGCGCGAGGGATACAGGTCGGCTTGCATAGGGTTCACGCTTACCTCCTTTTCTTGTGATGGTGGGGCAGCTCCATGGCCGCCCCGGTAAACCGGTATCAGACGGTTTCAGCCTCCAGCGGATAGACGCCGCTCTCGTCATGTACTTCCTTGCCGTTGAGCGGCGGGTTGAAGACGCAGGCCATCTTCATGTCCTCGCTACCGCCGCGCAGCAGGTGCTCGTCGTGCTTGTCGAGGATGTACAGCGTGCCGGGTTCGATCTTGTAGATCTTGCCGTCGGCGATGGTCTCGATCTCGCCGTTGCCGCTCATGCAGTACACCGACTCCAGGTGGTTCTGGTAGTGGATGTGCGTCTCGGTGCCGGCGTAGATGGTGGTTATGTGGAACGAGAAACCCATGTTGTCGTCTTTGAGCAACAGACGGGTGCTGTCCCAGGTGCCGGTTTTGCTGTGGACCTTGCGGTCGGTCTGCTCGCACTCGGCGAGGGTTCTGACGATCATTGCAAATACCTCAGGAAGCTTGGTTTTCGGTCTGCTCGCTCATCACGGCAGCGAAGGCCTTGTCGAGAATGGCGAGTGCGCGGTCGATCTGCTCTTCGCTGATGATCAGTGGGCAGAGACACTTGACCACTTCGCTGTGGGCGCCGCTGGTTTCGATCACCAGGCCGTTCTCGAAGGCGTGACGGCAGACGGCGGAGGCGATATCGCCATCCGGGCAGCTGATTCCGATCATCATCCCGCGGCCCTTGAGGAACAGCGAATCCGGACCGTGGCGGCGGACGATGCGCTGCATGCCGTCGGCGATGCGCTTGCCCTTGGCCTTCACGCTGTTGGCGAACTCGTCGTTCTGCCAGAAGTGCTCGACGGCTGCGGCAGCAGTGACGAACGCATGGTTGTTGCCGCGGAAGGTGCCGTTGTGCTCGCCCGGCTTCCACTGGTCCAGCTCGGGGCGCAGCAGCACCATGGCGAATGGCAGGCCATAGCCGGACAGCGACTTGGACAGGGTCACGATGTCCGGATGGATGCCCATTTCCTCGAAGCTGAAGAAGGTCCCGGTGCGGCCGCAACCGGCCTGGATGTCATCGACGATCAGCAGCATCTCGTGCTTGCGGCAGAGCTTCTCGAGCTTGCGCATCCACTCGGTCGACGCGGTGTTCAGTCCGCCTTCGCCCTGCACCACCTCGACGATCACCGCGGCGGGCTTGTCGATGCCGCTGGAGGGGTCGGAGAGCAGCTTGTCCATCATGCCGATGGTGTTGGTCTTGTCGCCGAAGTAGTTGGCGTACGGCATCCTGCTGACATCGGTGAGGCTGATGCCGGAGCCGCCGCGGTGATGCTGGTTGCCGGTCGCGGCCAGCGCGCCGATGCTGCAGCCGTGGAAGCCGTTGGTGAAGCTGATGATGTTGTTGCGCCCGGTGACCTTGCGCGCCAGCTTCATCGCCGCCTCGACCGCGTTGGTGCCGGTCGGGCCGGTGAACTGCATGCGGTAGTCGCCCATGCCGCGCGGCTCGAGGATCAGCCGGTTGAAGGTTTCGAGGAAACGCTCCTTGGCTTCGGTGTACATGTCCAGGCCGTGGGTGATGCCGTCGCTCTCGATGTACTCGAGCAGCGCCTGCTTGAGCACCGGGTGGTTGTGCCCGTAGTTGAGCGTGCCGGCACCAGCGAGGAAGTCGATGTAACGCTTGCCGTCTCTGGTGACCAGTTCGGCACCCTGGGCCTGGTTGAAGACCACGGGGAAGGAACGGCAGTAGCTACGAACCTTGGATTCGTTCAGTTCAAAAGTTTTCATGCGTGCTCCTTGAGCTCTTCTTCTAGATGGGAAACGGTGAACGGGCCGGCGCGGTAGAGCACCTCGTCCTCGTGCTGACCGCCAAAATGCGCTGCGCGGGAAAACAGCGTGCGCGTGGTGCAGTCGGCACCCAGCCGGTCGAATGCCCGCTTGAACAGTGCCTGCGACGCCGCGTTGTCCGGGGAAATGGTGGTTTCCATGAAGCGCACGTCGTGCTCACGGGCCACACGGGCCGTCAGCGCCAGCAGCATGCGCAGGGCCAGGCCCTGACCGCGCATCGAACTATCGACGGCGACCTGCCAGACGAACAGAGTGTCCGGGCGGGCAGGGGGGCGGTAACCCGAGATGAAACCAACCAGTTCGCCCTGGGCGTTCTCTGCGGCGATGGCGGTGTCGGCGAAATCGGAACACTGCAGCAGGTTGCAGTAGACCGAATTGGTATCGAGGGGCTGGCAGCGCGCCACCAGCTGATGCAGGTTGTAACCGTCGCCGTCGGTTGGGCGACGGAGCACTACGGTAGGGAAACTCAAAACAATGCCTTTGGGGTTGTTGATTGAATTCCTTTTTAGGGTAGGCATATCCGGAGAAGTTTCTCAACCCGAACTTCTGAATATGCGAAGTTAAGATCGCTCAATATATCGCTCGATCCCGCGTAGTTACGGCGATTGCGCCGTGGATGTTTCAGTCTGTTTCATTTCGCCAGGCCGGCGGTGAAGGCTGATAGTTACGGGGAAGTTTCGGGAGTGCCGCGAGAAGTTCGCTGGCGGTGATGCGCAGAAGTTCGCCTTGAGTGGCCATGGCGTAGCTGAAAGCAGCATGAATGCTGGCTTTGCTGTGGCTGAGCGATGCCCGAATCGTTCGCCATGCACGCGCTGTTGGGCATGGTGTGCTGCGGATAAGTGTGCGGGGAAGAATCAGGCTGAGAATCGACGCGGAAATAGCACTAAATGGTGGCGTGAACTATCGATGATATTCCGCTGATGTGACGTCTGTATGTCGGCGCGATATGGCCACGGCCGAGCTAGTTGCTCGGCGTAGTTGTGGTGGCCGCGATCGATGATTTGAGAAAGTCTGCCGATCCGCTCTATCTCGCGTTATGCGGGGCCTGTGGCGAAGTTGTCGGAAGTTGTGCCAGACAACTTCATTGCCACCAGCGATGACCCTGGCGTTCGATGAATTGATGGGCCTGTTCCGGGCCGTCCTCGCCGGCCGGATAGGGGCGCGGCTTGCGGTAGTAGCTGTGCCAGCCGCGCAGGATCGGATCGACCCAGTTCCAGGCCGCCTCGACCTCGTCACGGCGCATGAACAGCGTGGAGTCGCCTTCGATCACATCCAGCAGCAGCCGCTCGTAGGCTTCCCAGCGACGGGTGCTGCTGAAGGCGTGCGCCAGGTTCAGATCCAGCTCCACCGGTTCCAGCTGCATGCCCTTGCCGGGTGCCTTGGCCATCAGCTGCAGGCTGATGCTTTCTTCCGGCTGCAGGCTGATCACCAGGCGGTTCACTTCACCCTTGCTGAACAGCAGGTGCGGCACCTGTTTGAAGGTGATGATGATCTCCGAGCGCTTGCGCGCCATGCGCTTGCCGGTGCGCAGGTAGAAGGGCACGCCAGCCCAGCGCCAGTTGTCGATCTCGGCCTTTACCGCGACGAAGGTTTCGGTGTCGCTGTCGTTGTCGATGTTCGGCTCGAAGTAGTAGGCCTGCACGTCGTGGCCACCGATGCGGCCGGCGCCGTATTGGCCGCGCACGGTCTTGTCCAGCACGTCGTTGCCGGTGATCGGCTTCAGCGCCTCGAGCACCTTCACCTTCTCGCCGCGGATGTGCTTGGCATCGAAACGCACCGGCGCCTCCATTGCCACCAGGCAGAGCAGCTGCAGGAGGTGGTTCTGCAGCATGTCGCGCATCGCGCCGGCGTTGTCGTAGTAGCCGCCGCGGTTCTCCACGCCGAGGGTTTCGGCGACGGTGATCTGCACATGGTCGATATGCCCGGAGCGCCAGATCGGCTCGAACAGCGCGTTGGCGAAGCGCAGCGCCATGAGGTTCTGCACCGTTTCCTTGCCCAGGTAGTGATCGATCCGGTAGATCCGCGACTCAGGGAACACGGCGCCGATCGATTCGTTGATTTCCAGCGCCGAGTCCAGCGAATGGCCGATCGGCTTTTCCAGCACGATGCGCGCATCGTCACCGGCCAGCCCGGCGCTTTCGAGATTGGCGGCGATGGGTTCGAACAGGTCCGGCGCGGTCGCCAGGTAATACACCCGCACACGGCCGTCGGCCTGGCCGAGGTGATGGGCAAGGCGCACGTAGTCGCCGCGCTGTGAGGCATCCATGGCGAAGTAGTCCAGACGCTGGGCAAAGGCCTGCCAGGTGTCAGGGCTGAAGTCGCTGCGGGCGACCTGCGCGCGGCAATGCCGCTCGGCCAGGGCCAGGTAGCCGTCGCGGTCGAGCTTTTTGCGCGCCAGGGCGAGTATCCGTACGTCGGCGTGCAGGCGTCCGTCACGGTGCAGGTGGTAGAGCGCCGGAAGCAGTTTGTGCAGCGTCAGGTCACCGGTCCCGCCGAACACGAGCATGTCACAGGATATCGACATCGATTCTCTCCCAGGGCCAAAAAATGGGCGTCGTGGCGAGGCTTGTAGTATAACTACCGCCCCACTACAACCCGCTGACGGCTGAGCGGCGCCGATCGCGCCCGAGCAAAGCCATCAGACGAGAGCATAGCGAGTCCGGAACGTGAATCTGCTGCAGCACATCGCCCAATCCAGAAGCCTGCTACGGAAGTCGGAGCTGAAAGTGGCCGACCATGTCCTGCTCGATCCGGCGTCGGTGATGCACAGTTCCATGGCCGACCTGGCCCACGTGGTCGGCGTCAGCGAACCCACCATCGTGCGCTTCTGCCGCGCCATCGGCTGCCTGGGTTTTCAGGATCTCAAGCTCAAACTGGCGCAGAGCCTGGCGGCTGGCGCCAGCTTCGGTCAGTTCGCCATCAGCGAGAACGATTCGGTGGCTGACTTCGCCTTGAAGATCTTCGACACCACGCTGCACACGCTGATGGAAGTGCGCGAGCGGCTCGACCCCGAAGCGCTGCAGCGCGCCATCGCTGCCATGGCCAAGGCCGAGCGCGTGGAGTTCTACGGTTTCGGCGCATCCGGCGCGGTGGCCACCGACGCCCAGCACAAATTCTTCCGCCTGCTGCTGTCAGCTGCCGCCTATTCCGATCCGCACATGCAGGCCATGTCGGCGGTGACGCTCAAGCCCACCGACGTGGCGATTTGCATCTCGCAGTCCGGTCGCTCGAAGGATCTGCTGATCACCGCCAACGTGGTGCGTGAATCCGGCGCGACGCTCATCACCCTGTGCCCGAGCCAGACGCCGCTGGCCGAGCTGGCCACCATCAACCTGGCAATCGACGTACAGGAAGACACCGAGATCTACACCCCGCTGACCTCGCGTATCGCTCATCTGGTAGTGATCGACGTGTTGGCGATGGGTGTTGCCATGGCCCGTGGACCGAGTCTGGTCAATCACCTCAAGAGCGTGAAGCGCAGCCTGCGCAGCCTTCGCCTGTCGCCGCAGAAGGTCAAGACGCACGACGACTGAGGCGCCGCTGCACCTTCACGGTCGCGTAATCGCCCTGACTTCAGGTTGTCATCCATGACGTCGATGCTGATCTCTCCTTACCTGTTCTGGGAGATCGCCTCATGCTCCGGCACACCGACGACAGCAGCCAGCTCGACAGCAAGTCCCGTCGCAAACAGCAGGATGAGCGGCGCATGCGTTTTCGCCGCGCCATCGAAAGCTATACCGAGCAGCGTCAGCTACATGCCGAGCTGAACGACTACGCCGATGCGCTGGTGATCAGCTCGCTGCGCTCGTCGTCGGCGAGCCGGCGAAGCGCTCCGCCAGCGCACTGATCTGCGCGCGCTCTTCACGGAGGAAGGCGAAGAACGCCTGGGCCACCGGACTCAGGCGCTTGCCGCGCGAATGCACCACGCACCAGCTGCGATATAGCGGCAATTCCTCGACCGGCAGCTCGCGTAGCAGCCCGTTGGCCAGCTCCAGATGCACCGCATGGCGTGGCAGCAGTGCCAGGCCGAGCCCGGCCACCACGCATTCGCGCAGCGCATCCAGCGAGGCGACCTGGATGGTCTGGGCGAAATGCGCGCGCTTCTGGCGCAGGTAGTCCTCGCCGGCCCGTCGCGTGCCCGAGCCGGGCTCCCGCACCAGCAGGGGATAGTCCGTGAGGTCCTGCAGGGACAACGTGGCGGCGTTGCACAGCGGATGGTCGGGTGGCGCCACGGCGATGATCGGGTTGTTCAGGAAGGGCATGAACTCCAGGTCCATGTCGGTAGGCACCTGAGACATGATCAGCAGGTCGTCACGGCTCACCGACAGGCGCTTGACCGCCTGGGCATGGTTGACCACCACCAGTTGCAGGCTGACCTCAGGGTGCAGGCGCTTGAATGCGGCGAACAGGTGCGGCGTGACGTACTTGGCGCTGGATTCAACCGCCAGGTTGAGCTGGCCCTGCAACGAGCCCTGCAGATCCGAGAGCTGCATGTCGAGGCTGTCCAGGCGACCGAAGATGTCGGTACTGGCGCGCTGTAGCGCCTCGGCCGCATCGGTCAGGTAGAGCTTCTTGCCGAGGTACTCGAAAAGCGGTTGACCGACCAGTTCCTCGAGCTGCCGAATCTGCAAACTGACGGCGGGCTGGGTCAGTGCCATTTCCTCGGCGGCACGGCTGTATGAGTGCGTTTCGCACACGGCGCGAAATACCTGAAGCTGGCGCAATGTCATGCGCATCAGCGATTTTCGCATCACGTTCTCCGCAAAATTATTGAAGCGTAGCCCCGTTGCACCGTTGCCGGCGGCGCTGACCGTTCGGCCAGATTAGTGCTGCTCAGGGTGCATCTATAAGTAATTACTTATTCTCAAGCAAACAATTATTCATTTTCAGTAATCCCCCCGGCGGGCGTAGGGTGAAACGGCTCGTTGCAAATGCGAGTGATCATGACCCGCACGCGGGTCCCCTGCTCAACGATCCGAGGGAAGACAGCGTGATCAAGAAGCTGCTGATCGCCAACCGCGGGGAAATCGCGGTGCGCATTGTCCGCGCCTGTGCCGAAATGGGTGTCCGCTCGGTGGCGGTATTCTCCGAAGCCGACCGCCACGCGCTGCACGTCAAGCGTGCCGACGAGGCGCATTTCATTGGCGAAGACCCGCTGGCCGGCTACCTGAACCCGCGCAAGCTGGTGAACCTGGCTGTGGAAACCGGCTGCGATGCGCTGCATCCAGGCTATGGATTTCTTTCCGAGAATGCCGAACTGGCGGAGATCTGCGCCGAACGTGGCATCCGCTTCGTAGGCCCCAGCGCCGAAGTCATCCGCCGCATGGGCGACAAGACCGAAGCGCGGCGCAGCATGATCAAGGCGGGCGTGCCGGTCACGCCGGGCACCGAGGGCAACGTCGCCGATCTTGCCGAGGCGCTGCGCGAAGCCGAGCGTATCGGCTATCCGGTGATGCTCAAGGCCACCTCCGGTGGTGGCGGTCGTGGCATTCGCCGCTGCAACTCGCAGGCAGAGCTGGAATCGGCCTATCCGCGAGTGATCTCCGAAGCGACCAAGGCCTTCGGCAGTGCCGAAGTCTTCCTGGAAAAGTGCATCGTCGAGCCGAAGCACATCGAGGCACAGATCCTCGCCGATTCGTTCGGCAACACTGTGCACCTGTTCGAGCGCGACTGCTCGATCCAGCGCCGCAACCAGAAGCTCATCGAGATCGCCCCGAGCCCGCAGCTTACCCCCGAGCAGCGCGCCTATATCGGCGACCTGGCCGTGCGTGCGGCCAAGGCGGTGGGTTACGAGAACGCCGGCACCGTGGAGTTCCTGCTCGCCGATGGCGAGGTGTACTTCATGGAAATGAACACCCGGGTGCAGGTGGAACACACCATCACCGAGGAAATCACCGGGATCGATATCGTCCGCGAGCAGATCCGCATCGCCTCCGGCCAGCCGCTGTCGGTCAAGCAGGAGGACATCCAGTATCGCGGCTTCGCCCTGCAGTTCCGCATCAACGCCGAGGAGCCGCGCAACGACTTCCTGCCCTGCTTCGGCAAGATCACCCGTTATTACGCGCCGGGTGGCCCCGGTGTGCGCACCGACACGGCGATCTATACCGGCTACACCATTCCGCCGTATTACGACTCCATGTGCCTGAAGCTAATCGTCTGGGCGCTGACCTGGGAAGAGGCACTGGCCCGTGGTTCGCGAGCACTGGACGACATGCGCGTACAGGGCGTGAAGACCACCGCCACCTATTACCAGCAGATTCTCGCCAGTCCGGATTTTCGTAGCGGCCAGTTCAACACCAGCTTCGTCGAGAACCACCCGGAACTGCTGAACTACTCGATCAAACGCAAGCCGGGCGAGCTGGCCCTGGCCATCGCTGCCGCCATCGCCGCCCACGCAGGACTGTGAGGAACGAACCATGACTGCTCAGAAGAAAATCACCGTTACCGACACCATCCTGCGTGACGCCCATCAGTCGCTGCTGGCCACCCGCATGCGCACTGAAGACATGCTGCCGATCTGCGAAAAGCTCGACCGTGTCGGCTACTGGTCGCTGGAAGTCTGGGGCGGCGCCACGTTCGACGCCTGCGTACGCTTCCTCAAGGAAGACCCTTGGGAGCGCCTGCGCCAGCTCAAGGCCGCGCTGCCCAACACCCGCCTGCAGATGCTGTTGCGCGGGCAGAACCTGCTCGGCTACCGCCATTACAGCGATGATGTGGTCGATGCGTTCTGCGCCAAGGCGGCGGAGAACGGCATCGACGTGTTCCGCATCTTCGACGCTATGAACGACGTGCGAAACCTGGAAACCGCGATCAAGGCCGTGAAGAAGACCGGCAAGCACGCCCAGGGCACCATCGCCTACACCACCAGCCCGGTGCATACCGTCGAGTTGTTCGTCGAGCAAGGTCGGGCGATGCGCGACATGGGCGTCGACTCCATCGCCATCAAGGACATGGCCGGCCTGCTCACGCCGTTCGCCACCGGCGAGCTGGTGCGCGCGCTGAAGGCCGAGATCGACCTGCCGGTGTTCATTCACTCCCACGACACGGCTGGCGTCGCCAGCATGTGCCAGCTGAAAGCCATCGAGAACGGCGCCGACCACATCGACACTGCCATTTCCTCCATGGCCTGGGGCACCAGTCATCCCGGCACCGAATCCATGGTTGCCGCGCTGCGCGGCACGCCCTATGACACCGGCCTCGATCTGGAGCTGCTGCAGGAGATCGGCCTGTACTTCTACGCGGTGCGCAAGAAGTACCACCAGTTCGAAAGCGAATTCACCGGCGTCGATACCCGTGTGCAGGTCAACCAGGTGCCGGGCGGGATGATTTCCAACCTGGCCAACCAGCTGAAGGAGCAGGGTGCGCTCAACCGTATGGATGAAGTGCTCGCCGAGATTCCGCGCGTGCGCAAGGACCTCGGCTACCCGCCGCTGGTAACCCCGACCTCGCAGATCGTCGGCACCCAGGCGTTCTTCAACGTGCTCGCCGGCGAACGCTACAAGACCATTACCAACGAGGTGAAGCTCTACCTGCAGGGCCGCTACGGCAAGGCGCCGGGCACCATCGACGCCAAGCTGCAGCGCCAGGCCATCGGCGGTGAAGAGATCATCGACGTGCGCCCGGCCGACTTGATCAAGTCGGAGCTGGACAAGCTGCGCCAGGAAGTCGGTGCGCTGGCCAAATCCGAAGAAGACGTGCTGACCTACGCCATGTTTCCCGACATCGGCCGCAAGTTCCTCGAGGAGCGTGAGGCCGGTACGCTGGTACCGGAAACACTGCTGCCGATCCCTGACGGCAGCACCGCGACCGCTGCAGGCGGGCAGGGCGTGCCGACCGAGTTCGTCATCGATGTGCACGGCGAGACCTACCGCGTGGATATCACCGGCGTCGGCGTCAAGGGCGAAGGCAAGCGGCACTTCTTCCTTTCCATCGATGGCATGCCGGAAGAGGTGGTGTTCGAGCCATTGAACAACTTCGTCGGCGGCAGCGGCGGCGGTCAGCGCAAGCAGGCCAGCGGTCCGGGCGACGTCAGCACCAGCATGCCGGGCAACGTGGTCGACGTGCTGGTCAAGGAAGGCGACGTGGTCAAGGCTGGCCAGGCCGTACTGATCAGCGAAGCGATGAAGATGGAAACCGAGATTCAGGCGCCCATGAGCGGGACGGTCAAGGCCGTGCATGTCGCCAAAGGTGACCGGGTGAACCCGGGCGATGTCTTGATAGAGATCGAGGGCTGAGTGAAGGGTGGCGTGGCGGTCTGATCACGTCACGCCAGCGTCGTTTCGACTGTTTTGGCCGCGCTGCGCAAGCATGCGCGGCAGCCAGCGGAACGGACGGCGCGGGCAGTGTGTCCCCTTTGGGAGCCCTTGCGGCTCCTTTTTTTCGAGCCAATGTCTGCCAGGGATCGGTCCATTGTCCAAGCTGTGGAGACTGTAGATGGGTATCGACCCAGTAGTGCTGTTCTTCGTGTTCGGCCTGTTTGCGGGCCTGGTGAAGAGCGAGTTGAAGCTGCCGCCGGCGCTCTACGAGACGCTGTCGATCATCCTGCTGCTGGCGATCGGTCTGCACGGTGGTGTGGAGCTGGCCGAACAGGCCAGTGCGGCGCTTCTGGGGCAGTCGCTGCTGGTGCTGGGGCTGGGCGTGTTGCTGCCGATCCTGGCCTTCATCCTGCTGCGCGGGTTGCGCTTCGACAGGGTCAACGCGGCGGCGGTGGCGGCGCACTACGGTTCGGTGAGCGCTGGTACCTTCGCCGTCGTGGTGGCCTATCTGGCGGCGCGGGAAATCTTCTTCGAAAGCTACATGCCGCTGTTCGTGGCGATTCTCGAAATCCCGGCGATCCTGGTCGGCATTCTGCTGGCCAAGGGCGTGTCGCGCGATACCGACTGGAAGGAACTGGGCCGCGAGATCTTCCTTGGCAAAAGCATCATGCTGCTGCTCGGTGGCCTGCTGATCGGTGCGATCGCCGGCAAGGAGGCCATTAAACCGCTCGAACCGCTGTACACCAGCATGTTCAAACCGGTGCTGGCGTTCTTCCTGCTGGAGATGGGCCTGATCGCCTCCGGCCAGCTCGGCTCACTCAAGCGCTACGGCTTCAAGCTCGCTGCCTTTGCGCTGCTGATGCCGCTGATCGGTGCGCTGATCGGCGCCCTGCTGGCGCGCTTCATGGGCCTGTCGCTGGGCGGTACGGCGATGCTCGCCACGCTGGCGGCGAGTGCCTCGTACATTGCGGTGCCAGCGGCGATGCGCCTGGCGGTACCGGAAGCCAATCCGTCGCTGTCGCTGACCGCGTCGCTGGGCATCACCTTTCCGTTCAACATCCTGATCGGCATTCCGCTCTACCTGGCCCTGGCCGAGCGGCTGATCGCCTGGGGGTTCTGAGATGAACGCGCACAATCGTACGCTGCTGACCGTGATCTGCGAGGCAGCGCTGGAACACAAGCTGGAAGCCGACCTGAAAAACCTGGGCGCTCCGGGCTGGACCCTGTCGGACGCCCGTGGCAGCGGCAGCCGCGGGGTGCGCAGCGCCGGCTGGGATACCGACGGCAATATCCGCCTGGAGGTGATCTGCAGCCGCGAGATCGCCGAGCGTATCGCCGAGCACCTGCAGGCGCGCTACTACGAGAACTTCGCCATGGTCTGCTACCTGGCCGAGGTGAAAGTGCTGCGGCCCGAGAAGTTCTGACCGCGCGCTGTGATGCCCCTCGGCCGGCGGGCGTCCACCCTGGACTCAGGACCGATGGAGCCTTCGATGCACGCCCTGCTGCAGGAAATTCTCGACGATGTACGCCCGCTGCTCGGGCAAGGTCGCGTGGCCAGTTACATCCCGGCGCTGGCCGACGTGCCGCCCAACCAGTTGGGTATCGCCGTGTGCAGTGCCGAGGGCGAGATTTTCGAAGCCGGCGACGCGCAGACGCCGTTCTCGATCCAGAGCATTTCGAAAGTGTTCAGCCTGGTGCAGGCCATCGCCCATCGCGGCGAGTCATTGTGGGAGCGGCTAGGCCACGAGCCTTCGGGGCAGCCGTTCAATTCACTGGTGCAGCTCGAGTTCGAACGCGGCCGCCCGCGCAACCCGTTCATCAACGCCGGGGCGCTGGTGATCTGCGACGTCAACCAGTCGCGCTTCGCCACCCCGGAGCTGTCGATGCGCGATTTCGTCCGGCACCTGTCCGGCAACCGGCAGATCGTCTCCGACACCCGCGTCGCCGAATCCGAATACCAGCACCGCGCGCGCAATGCGGCCATGGCTTACCTGATGCAGGCCTTCGGCAACTTCCACAACGATGTCGAAGCGGTATTGCGCAGCTATTTTCATCACTGTGCGCTGCGTATGAACTGCGTCGACCTGGCCCGCGCGTTCGCCTTTCTCGCCCGCGATGGTGCCTGCCCGCAAAGCGGCGAGACGGTGCTGGCTCCGCGCCAGGCCAAGCAGGTCAACGCGATCATGGCCACCAGCGGGCTGTACGACGAGGCGGGCAACTTCGCCTATCGCGTCGGCCTGCCCGGCAAGAGCGGGGTGGGCGGCGGCATCGTCGCGGTGGTGCCGGGCCGCTTCACCGTCTGCGTCTGGTCGCCGGAGCTCAACGCCGCGGGCAATTCGCTGATCGGCATGGCCGCCCTCGAGGCGCTGTCGCAGCGTATTGGCTGGTCCATCTTCTGACGCGCCGTCGCGGCGGCGCCTACCCTTCGAATTCCTCTGGAGAGAACCAAGCATGAATGACGGCAAGAAGAGCGAAACCGCCCAGGAGGCCCTCGAACACATCGTCTCGGGCGTCAAGCGCTTCCGCGAAGAGGTCTATCCCGAGCAGCGCGAGCTGTTCGAGAAGCTCGCCTACGAGCAGACGCCACGGGCGATGTTCATCACCTGCGCCGATTCGCGAATCATCCCCGAGCTGATCACCCAGAGTTCGCCCGGCGACCTGTTCGTCACCCGCAACGTCGGCAACGTGGTGCCACCCTACGGGCAGATGAATGGTGGCGTGTCGACCGCCATTGAGTTCGCCGTGATGGCGCTTGGCGTGCAGCACATCATCGTCTGCGGCCACTCCGACTGCGGCGCGATGAAGGCGGTGCTCAACCCGGCTCAGCTGGAACGCATGCCGACGGTCAAGGGCTGGCTGCGGCATGCCGAGGTGGCGAAGATCGTCGTCGAGCAGAACTGTGGGTGCGCCGACCACAACACCCTTGGCATCCTTACCGAGGAGAACGTGGTGGCCCAGCTCGACCACCTGCGCACGCATCCCTCGGTGGCAGCGCGGCTGGCCAGCGGTCAACTGTTCATCCACGGCTGGGTGTACAACATCGGGACCAGCGAAATCCGCGCCTACGATGCCGAGAAGGGCGAGTTCCGCCTGGTCGGCGACGGCCCGCTGCCGATGGCCACGCCGCGGGCGCGCTATCAGGTGAGCTGAAGCGCTTCCGGGCGGTTTCGGTCTGCTGACGAGGCGCGGGGTCAGCGACCGCCGGCCAGCGTCGTGCCGCGCTCCTGAATCAGATAGCACAGGTCAGGGGTCTTGCTGCAGCCGGCGTAGCCTTCGGCGATCACGTCCTCGAGCGCCTTCTGCAGGCGTTTGACCACTTCGTCCGGCGTATCAGGGCTCAGTGCCAGATACAGCGGTTCGCTGCGATAGCTCAGCGCGATGCGCAGCTGGCTCTCGTCGACGCCCTGCAGCCGCGCGTAATGACGCCACACCGGGTCGGCCACCGCCCACAGGTCGATGCGCCCGGTCAGCAGTTTGCGCAGGTTTTCGGCGTCGTTGAGGCTGTTGCTGGTGGCGATGCCCTGGCTTTCCAGGAACAGGCTGACGCTGCCGTTGGCGTGGCCGCCGATCTGGTAGCCCTGCGCCTGCTCCAGACTGTCGAACTTCAGGCCACTGTCGGCCGGCGCGAGCAGCACGCTGGCGTGATGGGCCAGCGGCCCGACCCACTTGAACTGTCCGGCGTTCTGCGGCGTGCGCGCCACCGAGAACAGACCGTGGGCGGGCTGCTGCTGGGTCTGCTCGTAGAGTCGGCTCCAGGGGCCGCGCAGGGTCAGGTTGTAGGCGATGCCGGCGCGGCGGAAGATGTCGCGCACCGTATCGGTGCCGATGCCTTCGATGTTGTCACCGCGGGCGAAGGTTTTGCTGTTGGGGCCCATGTTGAAGGGCGGGAAGCTGTCGGTTTGCAGGGTGATTTCGTAATTGGCGGGCAGTTCGGCCTGGG
Organism: Stutzerimonas kunmingensis; assembly: GCF_002929225.1. Taxonomy (GTDB): domain Bacteria; phylum Pseudomonadota; class Gammaproteobacteria; order Pseudomonadales; family Pseudomonadaceae; genus Stutzerimonas. The sequence goes on from NZ_PISM01000020.1 coordinate 326,632, forward strand.
CGGCGAATGCTGCACCGATGAGCAGGGCGAACAGCGCCCCGGCGGTACCGGATCTGGCCATGGCATCGGCTCCTTGACGCTTTTCTTGTTGTTGTCGGCGTAAGCAAGGGTAGTGGTGCGGCGGGCACACTGCCAGCCAGCTGCGCCTGCCGTGCGCGGCAGCGCGCATTTTCTGGCTGTTCAGCCGGCCATTTCGCCGCACAGATCGCGGCCGAACCAGTGTTCCACCTGGGCCTGATCGAGGCCGGCGGCGAGCAGGGCGAACAGCTTGCCCAGCGCCGCTTCGCGGGTCATGCCGCCGCCGGAGATCAGCCCGGCATCGCGCAGGCCGCTGCCGGTGGCATAGACGTCGAAATCGACATGGCCGCCTGGGCACTGGCTGATCGCCGCCAGCACCACGCCCTGGCGGTGCGCCTGGCGCAGCGCCGCGATGAAATCGACGTCGTCGGCCGGCCCGGTGCCGCTGCCGTAGCATTCCAGCAGCAGCGCCTGGGCACCGCTGGCCACCAGCGACTGGACCTGGGCCGCGCCGACGCCGGGATACAGCGGCAGCACCATGACCTGCGCCGAGCGCTGCGGCAGCAATGCCGGCGCTCGCTCGGCGGTGGCGTTCGCCAGGCGCTGGCGCGGCGCTTCGGCGAAGGCATCGAAGGCGTCGCTGCGCAGCTTGCTGACCCGCGCACCGTGCAGCAGCGCACCGTTGAAGTACAGCTGCACACCTTGCACCTGCCCGGCCTGCAGCGCGCGCATGGCGCCGAACAGGTTGGGCCAGGCATCGCTGCCCGGGCTTCCCGCCGGCAGCATGGCGCCGGTGAGCAGCACGGGGATCTCAATATCCAGCAGCAGGAAGGACAACGCAGCGGCGCTGTAGGCCAGGGTATCGGTGCCGTGCAGCAACAGCACCGCATCGCAGTCGCCCTGCGCCACGGCATCGCGGACGGCGGACGCCATCTGCAGCCAGTGGGTCGGCTGCATGTTAGCGCTGTCCAGCAGCGGTTGCAGTTCGCGGAAGGTCCAGCTCGGCAGCGGCCCGGCTTCCAGCGCCTGCTGCGCCCGCAGGCGAGCTTCGAAGCCGGAGGCTGGCATCAACCCGGCGGCGCTCTGTTGCATGCCGATGGTGCCGCCGGTGTAGAGCACCAGCAGGCGTTCGATTGATTGATTCACACGCGCTCCTCGCTCGTTCGGCGCAGACCATCAGAAATACAGGCGGATGGGGCCAGCCCCGTGCGCGGTTGCGCAGAGGGCTGGCCGGTCGCGTCGGAGCGCTTAGCGGCGCTCGGTGGTGTCGGGTGTGGCGGGCATGTTCGCCTTCCACACGGCCGGGTCGAGATCCAGGTCGGCGAAGTCCTTCGGATCGAGCACGGGTTGCTCGATGCCGGCGCGGATCTGGCGGTCGTAGTCGCGCATCAGGCGCAGGCCGACCTTGAACAGCAGGGCCACGGCGATCAGGTTGGCGATGGCCAGCAGACCCATGGTCACGTCAGCGAAGGCGAACACGGTGCCCAGGTCCTGCACCGAACCCCAGAGCACAAGGATGACCACCAGGATGCGGTAGATCACCACCGGCATGCGCTTCTCGGTGAAGAAGCCCAGCGCGTTTTCACCCAGATAGTAGTTGTAGATCAGCGTGGTGAAGACGAACAGCAGCAGCGCGATGCTGATGAATACCCGACCCCACTCGCCAACCACGGCCGCCATGGCGGTCTGGGTCAGCACCACACCGGCCTGGTCCATACCCGGCTCGTAGACGCCCGAGAGCAGGATGATCAGCGCCGTGCAGCTGCACAGAATGATGGTGTCGATGAACACCGAGAGCGACTGCACGATGCCCTGCGCCACCGGGTGCTTGACCTCGGCGACCGCGGCGACGTTCGGCGCGCTGCCCAGGCCCGCCTCGTTGGAGAACAGGCCACGCTTGACGCCCATCAGGATCGCCGCGCCAATGCCGCCGGCGAAGGCCTGCTCCAGGCCGAAGGCGCTGCGGAAGATCAGGCCGAAGGTTTCCGGCACGGCACCGAAGTTGCTGCCGATGACGAACAGCGCCATGCCCAGGTAGGAGAAGGCCATGACCGGCACCAGTACGTCGGCCCACTTGGCGATACGGCGGATGCCGCCGAAGATGATGCCGGCGATCACCAGCGTCAGCGCGATGCCGCTGGCCACGGTCGGCACGCCAAAGGTGTCATGCAGCGAGCTGGCGACGGTGAACGACTGCACGGCGTTGAAGCCGAAGCCGAAGGTCATCAGCAGCAGGATCGAGACGACGATGCCTAGCCAGCGCTGGCCGAGTCCGTGCTGGATGTAGAAGGCCGGGCCGCCGCGGTAGGTGCCGTCCGGCTCGCGACGCTTGTACAGCTGCGCCAGCGAGCACTCGAAGTAGCTGGTCGCCATGCCCACCAGCGCCACCACCCACATCCAGAAGATCGCGCCCGGGCCGCCGAGCATGATCGCCACCGAGACGCCGGCGATGTTGCCGGCGCCGACGCGGCCGGCGACCGAGAGCATCAGGGCCTGGAAGGAAGAGAGCTGTCCCGGCTGACGCTCGAAGGCGTGGCCGAAGATGCTGAACATGTTGCCGAAATAACGGAACTGGACGAAGCCGGAGCGAATCGTGAAGAGCAGACCGAGGCCGATCAGCATGACGATCAGCAGCTTGCTCCAAATGAGGTCATTCAGAAGGTTGAGCATGGCAATGTTCACCTTGTTGTCGTTGTTAGGGTGCCGGCGCGCGCCGCTGCGCCGTGCAAGCGGGGGATGTTTCAACAGTAGCGACGACAGGACAATTTCGCAGGTGGCCGCGATGTGACGCGACCTGATGCTAGAATGGCGACACTCGCGCCAACCGTCAGGGCATCCCATGACCTCCCACCTCGCCGAAAACCTCAAGCTGCTCTGCAGTCACTACCGCTCGATTGCCGAGGTGTGCCGCAAGCTGGCAATCAATCGGGCGCAGTTCAACAAGTACCTGGGCGGGCAGAGCCGTCCCACGCCGTTCAACCTCAAACGCATCGGCGACTTCTTCGGGGTCGAGGGCTACGAGCTGGAAATGCCGCCCGAGCAGTTCGCCCGGCTGGTCGGGGCGCGCCATCCGGAAGCCCAGGCGCTGCCGCGGACCGATCCGCTGCTGGCCCTGCTGCAGCCGTTGCGCGAGCACGCCGCGAGTCTGTCGCGCTATTGCGGCTACTACTTCGAATACGCCAACTGCATGTCGGTGCCGGGCAGCATCCTGATCTCGCTGGTGCATCTGCGCGAGGAAAACGGCCTCTACCTGTTCGAGCGTCAGGAGCGCCAGGAACGCGCCAGCCCTACCCTCGGCCACGCCGAGGACTGGGTACGCTGCCGCTACCTGGGCGCGGCGTTCGGCCTGCAGGACCGACTGTTCCTGATCGACTACGAGTCGCTGACGCTCAACGAGATGAGCCAGACCATCCTCATTCCCAGCTTCAAGAGCCGCATCACCCGTCTTAACGGAATGAAGACCGGCGTCTCTTCGGGCGACCGCCGCACGCCAGCGTGCACCTCGGTGGTGTGGGAATACCTGGGCCGCGAGATCAACCGTGTCAGCGCCTATCGCCAGGTGATGCTCTACAGCCCGGACGACCCGCGCATCGACCTGGACATCCGCGAGCGCCTGGCGACGCCGCATGTGGAGAACGGGCTGTTCGGCATTGAGTAGAGACGACGGTTCATGCTCGCGACGGGATGGCTGTGCGGGAACTGCGGATTGGTCGACAGGGAATCACGGAAACTTCGGCTAACGTGCTCACATGGACCCGCGTGAGCGGTCATTGGGTCGTAATGTATCAGGGATGAAGCATGCGCCTGTTGGTCTTGGTGTTCTTGGGCTTCACGGTCGCTCTAGCCATCCGTGATGGCCTTGGACGTGTCGCATCGCTCGTTGCGTCCGTCCCCGAGCGGGGGCAGCTTGTTCAACAGTTAGTCGAGGTCGAAGGCCTCGATGTCCGGTCGTTTTGCAGTTCGCTTCGCCAGAAGAGCTGTCGTTGGGAAATGGTCGTCCGCGTCGAGGGTGGGCGCATCCTTCGACTGTTTCTGGATCCCCTGCTGCACTCTGGCGATGAGCGCTACGCACTGTTGCAACCGGGAGACAAGCTGCGGTTGGGTTTGTCTGGCGACGTGGCCTACACCTTGGTACGCGTGAGCGCGAAAAATCCGTTGCCCGGTCTCGCGCCTAGCGTCACGTTGCTCGGCGAAGCCCAGCTGCGTGAATGGCGTGCGGATATCGTATGGCGTGGATATCTGTGGCTGGCGGTGGACTTCGTTGTCGTGTTCTTCGCTTTTCGCACCCTTAAGCGCATGCACCTGGCTGCAAGTGCAGTTCTATGCCTGTCTTGTACAGCGTTGCTCACGGTCGTTTCAATCTGGGGCGCGCGTCCCGGCCCTCTACCGAAAGAACATGAACTGATCGATCAGCCGATTACCGCCGCAGCGGTTGGTACACGGCTAAGCTGTCGCGCTGCTCGGCTAGGTTCCCGGAGACACTGCGAGCCGCAACAATTCATCGCCGATTCTGATGGGAAGATGTGGCCTATAGCCTATCCGGGCACGTCAGTACTGACACCCGAACGGGGGCGCGACTTACTTCTGGGGACCAGGTTCGATGTTGTCTATCGAATCAAGAACGCTCCCAACGAGAGCAGCGAGCGCAACTGCAGCTTTCGTCAGCATCCGTTGTCGAGGGAGCGAAAAATCGTCTGGATGTGCGATGACGATGCGGCTGAGCGATACGTCAGGGCAAGGGATCCTGTAAAGGCTCTGGTTGATCGGCTCCCAGGTATTTCGAAGTTGGATCCCCTGCCCTTTGAATGGACCCGGTACGCCTACCGCCAAGCTAGGGCAGCTCATAACGACATAGTGTTTTTTGGGATGCTTATCCCGTTGGGCGCGTGGCTGTTCTGGTTTCTCTACCGAAATGGCGCAAGCGTTGGGGTGAAAGGCGGGCGCTGAACCTTTCAGTTGCCTTGGAACAGTCAGGAACCATGGCGCCCGTCACTGCAGCTCATCTACGCGATCAGGATGCGGCTAGATCTTCACACCACCAGCGGTGCCAGGCGTGGCGCGATCATGTTTTCCGGGCGCAGGATCTCGGCGAGCATGGCGTCGTCGAGCAAGCGCTCCTCGCGCACCAGCTCCAGCACACTGCGGCCGCCGAGCAGGGCCTCACGAGCCAGGCGGGTGCTGTTGTCGTAGCCGATGTAGGGGTTCAGTGCGGTGATCAGGCCAATGGAGCTTTCCATCAGCTCGCGGCAACGGTCTTCGTTGGCAGTGATGCCTTCGATGCAGTGCTCGCGCAGCATGTCCATGGCGCGCTGCAGCAGGCGGATCGAATCGAACAGCTTGTAGGCGATCAACGGTTCCATGACGTTGAGCTGCAGCTGCCCGCCCTCGGCGGCCATGGTCAGCGCGAGGTCGTTGCCGATCACTTCGAAGGCGACCTGGTTGACCGCTTCCGGGATCACCGGATTGACCTTGCCCGGCATGATCGAACTGCCCGGCTGGCGCGGCGGCAGGTTGATCTCGTTGAAGCCGGTGCGCGGGCCGCTGGAGAGCAGGCGCAGGTCGTTGCAGATCTTCGACAGCTTCACCGCCAGGCGCTTGAGCATGCCGGAGAACAGCACGAACGAGCCCATGTCCGAGGTGGCTTCGATCAGGTCGGCGGCCTGGCGCAGCGGCTGGCCGCTGATCTGCGCCAGGCGCTGCACGGCAATGGCCTGGTAGCGGGGGTCGGCATTGATGCCGGTGCCGATCGCGGTGCCGCCGAGGTTCACTTCCAGCAGCAGCTCGGGCGCGAAGCCGCGCAGATGTTGCAGATCCTCGCCGAGGGTGGTGGCGAAGGCGTGGAACTCCTGGCCGAGGGTCATCGGCACGGCGTCCTGCAGCTGGGTGCGGCCCATCTTCAGCACGTGGGCGAAGGCATGGCCCTTGCCGGTCAGCGACTGGCAGAGGCTCTCCAGGCTGGCGAGCAGGGTGTCGTGGCCGAGCAGCAGGCCCAGACGAATCGCCGTCGGATAGGCGTCGTTTGTGGACTGCGCCATGTTCACGTCGTTGTTCGGGTGCAGGTACTGATACTCGCCCTTGGCGTGGCCCATGGCCTCAAGGCCGAGGTTGGCGATTACTTCGTTGGCGTTCATGTTGGTCGAGGTGCCGGCGCCGCCCTGGATCATGTCCACCACGAACTGGTCATGGAATTCGCCGCGAATCAGTCGTGCACAGCCCTGGCTGATTGCCACGTGCTTGGCTTCGGGCAGGTAGCCCAGCTCGCGGTTGGCGTCTGCGGCGGCCTGCTTGACCATCGCCAGGGCGACGATCAGTTTCGGGTAATGCGCCAACGGCACGCCGGAGAGGCGGAAGTTGTGCAATGCGCGCAGGGTCTGGATGCCGTAGTAGGCGTCGGAAGGAACTGGGAGGGTGCCAAGCAGGTCTTTTTCGACTCGCGATGATGCAACTTCGGACATGATGGTAATGTGGCTTCGGTAGGCGCAGGCAGTGCTGCAGTGCGCCTAAAATAAGGCTTTCAGGTGTTTGGCGGCCAATGCCGTTGGCGGCTGCCCTATGCCGAAACGGCATAATGTGGCTGTGACTTTGTGTCGGTCGCAATCGTATCGAGGGATGTTCAGGTGAATCTGGAAACCAAGTGGCTGGAGGATTTCGTGGCACTGGCGGCGACCCGCAGCTTCTCCCAGGCCGCGCAACGCCGCTTCGTCACGCAGCCGGCCTTCAGCCGGCGGATACGCTCGCTGGAAGAGGCGCTCGGCCTGCAACTGATCAACCGCTCGCGCACGCCGATCGAGCTGACCGAGGCCGGTCAGCTATTCCTGGTCAGTGCGCGCAACATGGTCGAACAGCTCGGCGAAGTGGTGCGCCATCTGCACCACGTCGAGGGCCAGCAGGGCGAGGTGTTGCAGATATCCGCCGCGCACTCGCTGGCGCTGGGCTTCTTCCCGGCATGGATCGCCGGCCTGCGCCACGACGGGCTGAACATCGCCACCCGACTGATCGCCACCAACGTCGGCGAAGCCGTGCATGTGCTGCGCGAGGGCGGCTGCGACCTGATTCTCGCCTACTACGACCCGGATGCCGCCTTGCAGCTCGACCCGGAGCTGTTTCCCTCGCTGCACCTGGGCCGCACCGAAATGCTGCCGGTCTGCGCGGCGGGTGCCGACGGCGCGCCACTGTATGACGTCGACAGCGGCCAGACCGTGCCGCTGCTGGCCTACAGCGCCGGCGCCTTTCTCGGTCGTTCGGTGAATCTGTTGCTGCGCCAGCGCGCGTTGCGTTCGACCACTGTCTACGAGACGGCCATGGCCGACAGCCTGAAAAGCATGGCGCTGCAGGGGCTGGGCATCGCCTGGGTGCCGCGGCTGAGCGTCGAACCCGAGTTGCAGCGCGGCGAGCTGGCGATCTGCGGCAGCGAGCAATGGCGGGTGCCACTGGAAATCCGTCTGTATCGCTGCTCGCTGATGCGCAAAGGCGCGGTGCGCTTGCTCTGGCGAAGGTTGGAAAACCGTGCCGCGGAAGCCCAGCGACAGTCGGGCGAAGCAGCGGGTTAAAGCGTTCTGCGCAGCCAAATGAGCGTATCAAGCGGCTAACTGCACACATTTTGTTGCGTCGTGCAGGGCAACTTTTTCTGGCGGTACTGTCTTAGCTGAGCAATCCGAGCCGTGGCCAGGCCGGACCCAGCCAAGGACAGACAGCCGTGAACCACGACTCCGACGCCACCGTGCCCGCTGCGGACGCGGTCTTTGCTATACCCGACCCGGCGACCACCAGCATCGCGCCCTTCACCCTGCATGCCGCGCTGACCCGAATTGCGCAAGGCGCGCCCGATCGACCGGCGGTGCTTTCGACCCGCTTCGCGCCGCTGGACCATCGCGGCCTGCAGCAGATGATCGAGCAGACCCGTCGCCAGTTGCGCCTGGCCGGCTTCGGCCGCGACGCGCGGATCGGTGTATTGCTGCCGGAAGCCCCGCAGGCGGCGGTCGCGATCATTGCCATCGCCTGTTCCGCGGTTGCCGTACCGCTCGATCCGCGCCTCGGCCCGGCCGAACTGGACCAGTTTCTCCAGCAGCTGCCGCTCGATGCCCTGCTGATCAGCAGTGACGGCGATCAGCAGGGCCGGGCGGCCGCCGAGCGCCACGGGCTGACGCTGATCAGTGCCGAAGCGGCCGCGGACGGCAGCCCGGCGTTACAGCTCGACATGCCGCTGGCTGCACAGCCGGCCGCCGATGATCTGCCCGAGGCAGACGCTCCAGCGTTCATCCTGCGCAGCTCCGGCACCACGGCGTTGCCCAAGCTGATTCCCTTCACCCATCGCAACATGCTGACCGCCGCCCGCAAGTGGCAGCGCTGGTTCGGCCTGGATGGCGGCGACCGCTGCCTGTGCGTATCGGCGCCCTATTATTCCCACGGGCTGAAGGTCACCATTCTCACGCCGCTGCTCACCGGCGGCAGCGTAGCCTTTCCGCTCAGCCCGGCGGTGGTGGACCTGCACGAGTGGTTCGAAAGCCTGCGGCCGAGCTGGTATTCCGCCGGCCCAGCGTTGCACCGCGCAATTCTCGAAGCGGCCAGCGCGCACCCCGAAGGGTTGGGCACGCAGCGGCCGCGCTTCGCCTCATCCGGCGGCGCGCCGCTGGGACAGGACATCATCGATGCCTTCGAGCAGACCATGGGCTTCCCGGTGCTGGAACACTACGGCTCCAGCGAGGCCGCGCAGATCGCCGTTAACACCCCGGCCGAGCGCAAGGCGGACACGGTCGGTCGGCCCTGGCCGGAAACCCTGAGCATCGTCGACGAGAACGGCAACCCGCTGGCGGCCGGCGAGCGCGGCGAGATCCGCGTGCGTGGCGCGACGGTGATGCCTGGCTATCTCGGCGATGACACGCTCAACCGCGAGGTGCTGCGCGACGGCTGGTTCCACACCGGCGACATCGGCAGCCTCGACGAGGACGGCTTCCTGCGCCTGCATGGACGCCTGCGGGAAGTGATCAACCGCGGCGGCGAGAAGGTCAGCCTGCCGGAAGTCGATGCGGTGCTGTTGCGCCATCCGGCGGTGGCCGATGCAGCGGCGTTCGCCGTGCCGCATCAGCGCCTCGGCCAGGACGTCGCCGCCGCCGTGGTGCTACGCCCTGGCATGCAGGTGGCGGCCGAGGAGCTGCAGCGCTACCTGCGGGGCGAGCTGGTGTACTTCAAGGTGCCGCGGCGCGTGCAGATCATCGAAGCCTTGCCGCGTGGCTTGACCGGCAAGGTGTTGCGGCATCGGCTGGCGGATGCCTACCTCGAGCAGCGCAGCGCGCGGGCCAGGGCCGCGGCGGTGGCCGAGGCGGCGTCCGAACTGGAGCAGCAGGTGCTGGCGCTGTGGCGGCGACTGCTGAAAACCGAGGCGGTCGGCCCGAACGACAACTTTCTCGATTGTGGTGGTGACTCGCTGCTGGCCACCGAAATGCTTGCCGAGCTGGAGCAGATGCTCGGGCGGGTGATCCCCGAATCGTTGCTGGTCGAGGCGGAGACTGCCCGCGAGCTGGCAGCACGCCTGGAGAATCTTGCCAACCACATCATTCCGGTCATCGATTTCAACGCTCAGCCAGGGCGCACGCCGTTGTTCTGGTTCCACGGCGATTTCGCCCATGGCGGCTACTACATCCGTCGCCTGGCCCGGCTGCTCGGCCCGCAGCAACCGCTGACCGCCATCGCCCCGCATGGCATGGACAACGAGCCGATACCAGAGTCGGTGCAGCAGATGGCGCGTGAACGTCTGCCGCTGATCCTCGCGCGCCAGGCGCAGGGACCGTACCGCATCGGCGGCTACTGCAACGGCGCGCTGGTGGCCTTTGAGGCCGCTCGTTTGCTCATCGAGGCGGGCCATGAGGTGGAGATCGTCGCTCTGATCGATCCGCCCACCGCCAATGTTCGCCCGTGGTCGCGGGCCATCCTGCGTACCCTCGACCGGGTGCTGCCGGACATGCACCTTGCTCGCGCCTACGAGGCGCTCAGCCGTTTCGGTGAAACCAGCAAGTGGCCCTATCCCAAGCGCTTCGCCAACCTGGCCTGGAAGCTGTCGCGGCGCAGCGTGCGCATGGTGCAGCAGCGGCTGGCCGGTGACGTGCCGGCACCACCCACCGCGCGTGATCGTGAGGTGCGCGTGCGCTTCCTGCAGTACTCGCTGGTAATGGCGCGCTACCTGCCCCGGCGTATCGACGCGCCGGTGGTGTATTTCTCCGCCGACTACACCAGTCGCGCCTGGCGCGACATGGGGGCTAGCTTCGAGAGTTACGACGTGCTCGGCGGCCATCATCGCTGTGTCAAGGACTACACCGCCTCCATCGCCACGCCGCTGCGCGCGCTGCTGGAGGAACCGGCTGCGGCAATGCCTGGTCAGAGCGGCTTGATGTTGCCGCTGGCCGAGCCGGGCGAGCGCGATGGTCTGGTGCCCTGATCATGCTCGCGTCGACCCCAGCGCTGCCGCGCAACTTCCCGAGTCACCCGGTAACAGGAGTAACCGCATGAAACGCTCGATCGCCACCGTGTCGCTGAGCGGCACCCTGCCGGAGAAGCTGGAGGCCGCCGCGGCGGCTGGATTCGATGGCGTCGAGCTGTTCGAGAACGACCTGCTCTATCACTCCGGCAGCCCGCAGGACATCCGCCGCCTGTGCGAGGACCTGGGCATTGCCGTCACGCTGTTCCAGCCGTTCCGTGATTTCGAGGGCTGCCCGCGGGCGCGCGTGCAGCGCAATCTCGATCGCGCCGAGCGCAAGTTCGACCTGATGCACGAGCTGGGCGTCGACCTGATGCTGCTCTGCAGCAACGTCCAGGCCGATGCGCTGGGCGATAACGAGACGCTGGTGGGTGACCTCGGCCAGATCGCCGAGCGTGCCGGTGCACGCGGGCTGCGCGTGGGCTACGAGGCGCTGGCCTGGGGCCGCCACGTGAAGACCTGGCGGCAGGTCTGGTCACTGGTACAACAGGTCGACAATCCTGCACTGGGGGTGATTCTCGACAGTTTCCATACGCTGGCGCTGGGCGATGACCCGAGCGGCATTGTCGATATCCCGGGCGAGCGAATCTTCTTCGTACAGCTCGCCGATGCGCCGCTGCTGGCAATGGATGTATTGCAGTGGAGTCGGCATTTCCGTTGTTTTCCCGGTCAGGGCGAATTCGACCTGGCGGGCTTTCTCGCACCTGTGCTGCAGGCCGGCTACAGCGGCCCGTTATCGCTGGAAGTGTTCAACGATGGCTTCCGCGCTGCGCCGCCGCGAGGCATCGCCGCCGACGGCCTGCGTGCGCTTCAGCACCTGGAAGAGAAAACCGGGCAACGTCTGAGTGCCTCGACCAGCCCGGCGCTGGCGCAAACGCTGTTCGCGCCAGCGCCGGCACCGCGCTACGAAGGCATCGATTTCCTCGAGTTTGCGGTGGACGAGCCGCACGCCGTGCGCCTCGGCAGCTGGCTGCAGCGTCTTGGCTTCGCCCATGTCGGTCAGCACCGCTCGAAGGATGTGCAGCTGTTTCGCCAGGGCGAGATCAATATCGTGCTCAACGCCGAGCCCTATTCGTTTGCCCACAACTACTTCGAGGCGCATGGCCCTTCGGTGTGCGCCATGGCGCTGAAGATCGACGAAGAGGGGCCGGCGCTGGCGCGTGCCTGCGCCTTTGGCGGCCAGCCCTACCGTGGCCTGATCGGGCCGAACGAGCGGCAGATTCCGGCCGTGCGCGCGCCGGACGGCAGCCTGATCTATCTGCTTGAGTCCGGCGCGCCAGGGCAGAGCAACTACGACATCGACTTTCGCCTGCATGCGGTCGGCCCGAAGGATGCGGGCTTGCAGCGTATCGATCACATGGCTACCGCGCTGCCGGCCGAAAGCCTGGCCAGCTGGGTGCTGTTCTATCGCAGCCTGTTCGATTTCGAGGCCGACAACGAGCTGCTGCTGCCCGATCCCTATGGGCTGATGAAGTGCCGCGCCATGCGTAGCCCCTGCGGTCGCGTCCGGCTGCCGCTGAACACCTCGCAGGATCGCGACACCGTGATCGCCCAGGCGCTGTCCAGTTATCGTGGCGCCGGGGTGCACCACGTGGCGTTCGCCTGCGACGACATCTTCGCCGAGGTCGCTCGGGCGCAGGCGGCCGGGGTGCCGCTGCTGGAAATCCCGCGCAACTACTACGACGATCTGGCGGCGCGGTTCGATTTCGACGACGCGCTGCTCGCTGAGCTGGCGCGCTACAACGTGCTCTACGACCGCGATGCCGAGGGTGGCGAGCTGTTCCACGTCTACACCGAACCGTTCGAAGGTCGCTTCTTCTTCGAGATCCTGCAGCGCTGCAATGGCTACACCGGCTACGGCACCGCCAATGTCGCGGTGCGCCTGGCGGCGATGGCCAAGCAATGCCGCCGCTCGGCTCCCAGCGCCACCAGCGTCGCCAGCGCCTGCTGAAACGACGGCGAACTCGACCGCCAGGCTCCAGTGGCCTGTTTGGTAAGTTCAGTTGGTCAATTTCGGTGCCCATGGCCCCCGATACTGCATTGCTGCTCCTTGCCATAGCCCAGCTATGACTCGTCGCAGCGCCTTGTCTCGGACCCATGTTCATCCGAACTTGCCTCAACCAACTCACCGCACAGGCCACTAGCTCGACGCCGCGAGCGCGATGGTATGATCACGGCCTCGCCGCGCCTACTGCTGATTATTCGCCTTGCGCGGCCGCTGGAGCCCATCGTGCCCACCTCAAAGCCAATCGGCCTGCGTCAATGGATCTGGCGGGCCTTCGTGCGCAGCGCGCTCATCCCACTGGTGCTGGTGGAGACCGCGTTGATCGCGATCTATCTGCTGACCAACAACGCCATTCGCGACGCTCAGGTCGAGCATCTGCGCGAAACCGCGCTCAACGACCTGCAGGCGGCGGTAAGTCTCGAGTCGCGTCTGATCAGCGAGCAACTCAGCCAGGTCAGCTCCCTGACCCAGTTGTATCGCAATCTCACCGCGCAGACGCTGCAGAGTGAAGCGCCGCAGCAGACGCCCAATCTGGCCCTGAGCGACGACGGGGTGCGCTACAGCCCAAGCGACGACGGCGGCGCCGCCGTGTTCTATTCCAACGCCACTGCCCCCGAGCGGCATGATCTGCAGAAGATCGCCAGGCTGCGGCAGCTGGAGCCGCTGATGAAGGAGATCGAGGCGCGCAACCCGCTGGTCGCCAGCCTCTATTTCAACAGCTGGGATAGCTTCAACCATATCTATCCGTGGTTCTTCACGCTCGATCAGTACCCGGCGGACATGGATATCCCCAAGTACAACTTCTATTACCTGGCAGACGCCAAGCACAACCCGTCGCGCGGCGTAGTGTGGACCGATGTCTACCTCGACCCGGCCGGGCACGGCTGGATGATGTCGGCGACCGCGCCGGTGTACCGCGGCGATTTTCTAGAAGGCGTGGTCGGCATCGACATCACCGTCAGCGGCATCCTCGAGCAGATCGGCCAGGTGCAGGTGCCCTGGGGTGGCTACGCCATGCTGGTCAGCGATGATCTGTCGATCATGGCGCTGCCCGAACCTGGCGAAGCGGATTTCGGCCTGGCCGAGCTGACCGAGCATTCCTATCTTGATGCCATCCGCCGCGAGGTGTTCAAGCCGGAGGATTTCCAGCTCGATCGCCGCCCGGAAACCGCTGAGCTCGCCGCGGCGATCTCCGGGGCCAGCAGCGGCGTACAGCAGGTGATGCTTGGCGGCCGGCCGCAGCTGGTGGCCTGGACCACTGTGGCGCAGACCGGCTGGCACCTGCTGGCGGTGGTCGATGAGGCCGCGATATTTCGCCAAACCAATGCCCTGGCGAGCCGTTATCAGCAGATCGGCTATCTGCTGATCGCCGGGTTGGTGCTGTTCTATATCGGTTTCTTCGCCCTCATGTGGCTGCGCGCACGCCAGCTCAGCGGCGCGCTGCTGACGCCCATCGCCGGCATCTCGCGGATGCTCGGCGAGATTGGCGTCGGCCGCTGGCAGCCGCAGCCGGCCGAGTCGCAGATCCGCGAGCTGGACGAAATGTGCCGTCACACCCAGGACATCGGTAGCCGCCTGGCCTATAGCGAGTCCGAGCGCTGGGAGGCGCAACGACGACTGGAACTGGTGCTGGAAAGCGCAACCGAGAGCCTCTGGGAATATGACATGCCCAACCACCGGCTGCGTATACGCGGCGGTATGGGGACGCGCTTCGGCCTGCCGTCGGGGCAGCTCAGCGATAGCGAGTTCCGTCGCCGTATCCACCCCGACGACTTGCCGCAGGCGCTGGCGCAGATCGAACGCGTCAGCCGCGGGCTGCAGCAGCGCTACGAGGCCGAATACCGCTTCGCCGATACCCAGGGCCACTACCACTGGCTGCTCAGCCGCGGGCGTGTGCTTGAACATGATCCGGATACTGGCGTGGCGAAGATACTCGCCGGTACTCATGTGGATATCGACGCGCTGAAGCGGGTCGAGGAAGAACTACGCGCGGCGACCCTGCAGGCCCAGGCTGCCAGCGAAGCGAAGGGTCGGCTGCTCTCGGGTATCAGCCATGAACTGCGCACGCCGCTCAATGCGATTCTCGGTTTCGCCCAGCTGATGCGCATGGACTGCGACGACGAGAGCCAATCCGAGGCGGCGGAATACCTCGACGAGATCCTGCTTGCCAGTCGCCATCTCAACCAGCTGCTGGGCGAGATTCTCGAGTGGTCCAGCCTGCAGAACGAACCGGCGCAGCTCGAACTGCAGGCGGTGGACGTCTGCAAACTGATGCGCGAGTGCGCCGAACTGGTCTCGCTCGAGGTTCAGCAACGCGGCCTGCATCTGCAATTGCAGTTGCCGGATGAGCCACTGCAGGTGCTTGCCGAGCCGCGTCGGTTGCGCCAGGTGCTGCTCAACCTGCTGTCCAACGCGATGAAGTACAACGTTCCCGATGGCCACATCAGCTTACGTACCGAAACCAGCCCGGGGCATGTGCGGCTGTTGGTCGAGGATACGGGATTGGGCATCGAGCCCGCGCAGCAGGCGCAGGTGTTCGAACCCTTCCAGCGGCTCGGGCGCGAGAACAGCATGATCCAGGGCACCGGCATAGGGCTGTCGCTGTGCCTGGAGTTCGCCCGCCTGATGAACGGCCAGCTGGGACTGCACAGCGAACCTGGCGTCGGCAGCCGTTTCTGGATCGAACTGCCACGCCTGGCGCCTGCTGCGCTGCAGTAGCGCGGGGTACTGGCTGGTCACGCCTTGCGCTATACTGCGCGGCTTTCGCGCGGGCGGCCAAGGTCAGTCCGCGACTGTCCAGGCCACGCTCTTTTGCGTGGTTTGTTGTTCTTGACGCGCCCGCGGGCGCCCAATGAGAGGCACGACGATGAGCGCACTGGTAGGCGTGATCATGGGCTCCAAGTCCGACTGGTCCACCCTGAGCCACACCGCCGACATGCTGGAAAAGCTGGGCATCCCCCATGAAGTGACGGTGGTGTCCGCCCATCGCACCCCGGACCTGCTCTTCCAGTACGCCGAACAGGCCGAAGCCCGCGGGTTGCGCGTGATCATCGCAGGCGCCGGCGGTGCCGCCCATCTGCCGGGCATGTGCGCCGCCAAGACGCACCTGCCGGTGCTCGGCGTGCCGGTGCAGTCCTCGATGCTCTCCGGCGTCGATTCGCTGCTGTCCATCGTGCAGATGCCGGCGGGCGTGCCGGTCGCCACCCTGGCCATCGGCAAGGCCGGCGCGATCAACGCCGCGCTGCTGTCGGCGAGCATCCTCGGTCACGAGTTTCCCGAGTATCACCAGGCACTGAAGAAATTCCGCGACGAGCAGACCCAGACCGTTCTGGACAGCCCGGACCCACGCGTCTGAGCCGACCCTGCCGGCGCGGCGACGCCCGCTGGCGGGTATAAACTTGCTTTCCTGCGCCGCGCGACGCGCGCGCTCGATCTGCCGCCTACTGAAGGGCCGTTGATATGAAAATTGGTGTGATCGGTGGCGGCCAGCTGGGCCGCATGCTGGCCCTGGCGGGCACTCCGCTGGGCATGAGCTTCGCCTTCCTCGACCCGGCACCGGATGCCTGCGCCCAGGCCCTCGGTGAGCACATCCGCGCCGACTACGACGACAAGGATCATCTGCGCCGGCTGGCCGACGAGGTGGATCTGGTGACCTTCGAGTTCGAGAGCGTACCGGCTGAAACCGTGGCCTTTCTCTCGCAGTTCGTGCCCGTCTACCCGAGCGCCGAATCGCTGCGCATCGCCCGTGATCGCTGGTTCGAGAAATCCATGTTCAAGGATCTCGGCATTCCCACCCCGGAGTTCGCCGATATCCAGTCCCAGGCCGACCTCGACGCCGCGGTGGCCAGCATCGGCCTGCCAGCCGTGCTCAAGACCCGCACCCTGGGTTACGACGGCAAGGGCCAGAAGCTGCTGCGCAAGCCGGCCGATGTGAGTAATGCCTTCGCCGAGCTGGGCAGCGTGCCGTGCATTCTCGAGGGCTTCGTGCCCTTCACCGGCGAAGTCTCGCTGATCGCCGTGCGCGGCCGCGACGGCGAAACCTGCTTCTATCCGCTGGTGCACAACAGCCACGAGAGCGGCATCCTGCGGCTGTCGGTGGCCAGTAGTAATCATCCGCTGCAGGCGCTGGCCGAGGATTATGTCGGTCGTGTGCTCAAGCAGCTCGACTACGTTGGCGTGCTGGCCTTCGAGTTCTTCGAGGTCGATGGCGGCCTGAAGGCCAACGAGATCGCCCCGCGCGTGCACAACTCCGGGCACTGGACCATCGAAGGCGCCGAGTGCAGCCAGTTCGAGAACCACCTGCGTGCCGTCGCCGGTCTGCCGCTGGGCTCGACCGCCAAGCTGGGCGAGAGCGCCATGCTCAACTTCATTGGTGAAGTGCCGCCGGTGGAAAAGGTCATCGCCATCGAGGATTGCCATCTGCATCACTACGGCAAGGCCTTCAAGGTCGGACGCAAGGTTGGCCACGCCACCCTGCGCTGCCCCGATCGCGCCACCCTCGACCGGCAGATCACCGCCGTAGAGACGCTGATCCCGCATTCCTGACGCCCGGCCGTCAGGCTTCGGCGAACGGTGACAGAGCCCGCGGGTCCGATTGGTTACCCACCTTTCGGACCTCAGGAGCTTATCCATGGGCATCATCGGCACCATCATCATCGGCCTCATCGTTGGCCTCATCGCGCGTTTCCTCAAGCCCGGCGACGACAGCATGGGCTGGATCATGACCATCCTGCTCGGTATCGGCGGCTCGCTGCTGGCGACCTATGGCGGCCAGGCGCTCGGCCTGTACCAGGCGGGCGAAGGTGCGGGCTTTATCGGCGCGGTGGTCGGTGCGATCATCCTGCTGGTCATCTATGGCATGGTCACCAGCCGCAAACATTGATCCACCGCGGGGGCCGTGTCCTGCGGCCCCGTTTCCTTCTCACGTAGTTGCCTTATGCGAAAATCCCTTCTTTCGCTGCTCTGCTTTCTAGCCTTCGCCTCCCACGCCCAGGCCACGCCGCCCGAACTCGACTGGCTCGAACTGATGCCCTCCGAGGACCGTCAGGCCCTGGAGGAAATGCCCGAGATCGACCACGCGACGCCCGAAGACCTGGGCTTCAGTGATCAGGGCGGGTTGAAGCAGGAGGCTGGTCTGCCCGCGGTGATGTACTCGGCCAAGACCGTCGCCGAACTGAATGGCCGCGAGATCCGTCTGGGTGGCTATCCGGTGCCGCTGGAGAGCGACGCGCGCGGGCGCAGCACCGAATTCTTCCTGGTGCCCTATCCGGGCGCCTGCATCCACGTACCGCCGCCGCCGCCGAACCAGATCGTGCTGGTGCGCTACCCGAAGGGCATCGCCCTTGAGGACATCTACGCCCCGCTGTGGGTCGACGGTCGCCTGCAGATCGAGCCGGTCAGCAACGAGCTGGCCGATGCCGCCTATGCACTGGAAGCGGCGGCAGTCGAACTGGTCGACGAAAGCGACCTCTGAGGCACCGGTCATGGCGCTGCCCACTGAACTCCGTCAGGCGCTACGCGACCTCGCCGCGCACACCGATGGCATCGATCTGCCGGTCTACCAGGCATTCGAACGTGATCCACAGGAGCCGATCATCGGGCTTGGCGAAGCCGATGCGGCTATCTGCTTCTTCGGACGCGACCCAGGCCGCGAGGAGGTCCGCCATGGCGAGCCCTTCATCGGCTCTGGCGGGCAGATCGTCCGCCGCGTGCTCTATCGCCACCTGCATGGCGAGCAGATGCAGGATTTCGAGGCGGGGCGGGCGCTGGGGCGGCACTACTTCTGGATCAACACCGTGCCGTACAAGCCAGTCGGCAACAAGGCCTGGTCGATGGCAGTCAAGCGCCGCTTCCATCCGCTGATGCGCCAGTTGCTGGTGGACAACTGGCGCGGGCGGCACATCATCACCCTCGGGCGCGAGGCGTTCCTCTGGTTCGGCATCGACCAGCCGCGTGAGGCGCGCCAGCGCCTGGAAGACTTCTGGCAGCGTGAAGATCGTTTCACCGCCAGCCTCGACGTTGAGCTGCAGGACGAAAAGGGGCAGGCCCGAACCTTCACCCTGCACCCGCTGCCGCATCCCTCGCCGTTGAACCAGACCTGGTACAAGCGCTTCCCGGACCTGCTCGAGGCGCGCCTGCGCCAGCTCGACGAACAACCAGCGCGCTAGCCGCTGACCTGATTGCTGATCTTGCCGGCCTGCCATGCAGCGACATTGCCCAGCGTGGTGCCGGCGATTGCAGCCAGCGCCTCGTCGGTGAGAAATGCCTGGTGCGCCGTGACGATGACATTGGGAAACGACAGCAGTCGCGCCAGCACATCGTCCTGCAGCGGCAGGCCGGAGTGGTCCTCGAAGAACAGCCCGGCCTCCTCCTCGTAGACGTCCAGGCCCAGATAGCCGAGCTGGCCGCTCTTCAGCGCGCCGATCAGTGCCGGCGTGTCGATCAGCGCGCCACGGCCGGTGTTGATCAGCATGGCGCGCGGCTTCATGGTCGCCAGGCTCTGCTGGTTGATCAGGTGACGGGTCTGCTCGGTCAGCGGGCAGTGCAGGCTGACGATATCACTGCTGGCGAGCAGCTCGTCGAGTGCCACATAACGCATGCCGAGGCGCTCCAGTTCCGGGTTGGGGAAGGGGTCGTAGAGCTGCACCTCGCAGCCGAAACCGAGCATGATCCGCGCGAACACGGCGCCGATCTGCCCGCTGCCGACCACGCCGACCCGCTTGCCCACCAGATCGAAACCGGTCAGCCCCTGCAGCGAGAAATTGCCCTCGCGGGTACGGTTGTAGGCCCGTGGCAGGCGCCGGTTGAGTGCCAGGATCAGCGCCACGGTGTGCTCGGCCACCGCGTGCGGCGAATAGGCCGGCACCCGTACTACCGGCAGGCCGAGGCGCTGGGCACAGGGCAGATCGACGTGGTTGTAGCCGGCCGAACGCAGGGCGATCAGCTGCGTGCCTCCAGCGGCGAGCCTCTCCAGCACGGGCGCCGACAGCACGTCATTGACGAACGGGCAGACCACCTCAGCGCCCGCGGCCAGCGCCACGGTATCGGGATCGAGGCGCGACTCGAGAAATTGCAGCTCGAAGCCATGTGCCTGATTGGCGGCCCGGAAGCTGTCACGGTCGTAGGGCTTGCTGCTGAACAGGGTGATACGCATCGGGAGCCTCGTTGAATAGGGCGACTGCCCACAGGGTGCGGCAGTTGTCGGCCGAGGCCAAGCCGATTCGGAAGGGGATGTACTTCACTGCGTCAGCGCGGTACGCAGTGTCTGCACCTGCCGGATCGCTTTCCTATCTTCTTACGTTACCGTCTGTGCTAGGCGACTGATGCGCGGAGGCCGCGTTAAATAGAGCCATCGGCCCTCAGCATCGAGCGAATCCCGCGCAGCGCCTGGCGGATGCGGCTCTGGTTTTCTATCAGCGCGAAGCGGACGTGATCATCGCCATACTCGCCGAAGCCGATCCCGGGAGAAACCGCGACTTTGGCGTCTGCCATCAGCTTTTTGGCGAACTCCAGCGAACCCAGATGTTGGTATCGCTCGGGTATTTTTGCCCAGACATACATGGTTGCCTTGGGTTGCTCGACCATCCAGCCGATGGCCCGCAATCCTGAAACCAGCACATCTCGACGGGCTTGGTAGGTTTGAGCGATCTCTTTCACGCAGCCCTGGTCCCCCTCCAGCGCCGCTATTGCGGCGACCTGAAGCGGGGTGAACATGCCGTAGTCGTGGTAGCTCTTGATTCGCGCAAGCGCGTTGACGAGTTCGGCATTGCCCACCATGAAACCAACGCGCCATCCGGCCATGTTGTAGCTTTTCGACAGCGTGAAGAATTCGACCGCAACATCCTTGGCGCCAGGCACCTGCATGATCGAAGGGGCTTTCCAGCCATCGAACACGATGTCCGCGTAGGCGAGGTCGTGCACGACCAATATGCCGTACTGCTTGGCGAGCGCGATCACCCGTTCGAAAAAATCGAGCTCGACGCATTGCGCGGTTGGGTTCGACGGAAAGCCAAAGATCATCATCTTCGGTGTTGGAATGGATTCACGAATGGCCCGCTCCAACTCGATGAAAAAGTCCACGCCTGACACAAGTGGAACGGAGCGAACTTGAGCGCCGGCGATCACCGCGCCGTAGATATGGATCGGATAGCTCGGGTTGGGCACGAGCACCGTGTCCCCGGCATCCAGCGTCGCGAGCATCAAGTGCGCCAGCCCTTCCTTGGAGCCGATCGTCACGATTGCCTCGGTTTCCGGATTGATCTCAACGTCGTATCTGCTCTGGTACCACTGGGTGATCGTTCGGCGCAGCCGGGGAATGCCTTTTGAACTCGAATACCCGTGCGTGTCGTCCCGCTGAGCGACCTCGCAGAGCTTTGCCACGATATGTGCTGGCGTCGCGCCGTCCGGGTTACCCATGCTGAGATCGACGATGTCCTCCCCTCTGCGTCTCGCTTCGAGCTTCAGCTCTGCGGTGACATTGAAAACATAAGCAGGAAGGCGATCGATTCGGCTGAACGCCATCTTGGATGGAATGGGGGCTGACTGACTGATATTGGACATTTGGATCTCGAGAATAAAGGCGGATATCTGAGCGGCGTCCGTTTTGCTAACGGCCGAATCCCGGCCCGCCCAGGCGCTTGGCCCAGGACTCAACGGTGCTGGTCCTGATGCGATTTGCCACAATCTTCTGCCAGGAGGGTGGCAATCGAAGCGACTGCAAGCGCACCAGTGCGTCCAGGTCCATCGTGTTGATGTAGAGGAGTTGCAGCACGCTGCGCAGCTGCCACTCGGGGTGTGGACGATCGAGCAGGTTCAGCGTCGCGCCGGCTTCGATGACGCCCGGCTCAAGCACTCGGTAGTACCAGCCAACTTTGCCGCTACGCTGCATTTCGAGTGCTGCGCCCTTGGTGCCAAGCCGATCATCGAGCTTCCAGCAGGGCTGGCGAGTCTGCGAAACCTCCAGCACTGTGGTTCCGCACGAGAGGATGTCGCCCATGCAGATGTTTTCTTCGGTTAGCCCTACGGTCGATAGGTTTTCGCCAAAGGCGCCGGGAGCGCTTAGTAGCGGCCGATCGCCGAACGTTTGCCTCCAGTGGTGATAATGCTCGTACGGGTAGTGGTGGATGGCCTTGTCCGGCCCGCCATGCACACGCCTATCACCTTGCTCGTCACCTTCGAGCCCCTCAAACCCGACCCTGACCGACCCTGTGCGCGGTCTTTTATCGATTCCACTGAAGGTCTCGGGCCGAGTGAATGGCACAGCTGTTCCGGTCATGATGGTTTGAATCTTCCCGAGTAGCATCTATGCGGCTCCGTCAGTTCCTATCCAGCCAGGACGCAAACACCGTCTGCGCGGCCGCGAGCAGTTCGTCTGCGCATGCCTGGGCTTGATCTCTGATGACGCGCGGATCGAGCTTGATGCTGTCGAGCTCACCTGCGTGGCCGACCAGCCAGTGCTCGATACGCTGCGGATTGGCCTCAAGGTGGAATTGCAGGGCGAGAACCGAGTTGCCTACGGAAAACGCATGGTTCGGGCAGGTGTCGGTTGCTGCCAGGCGCGTCGCTCCCGCTGGAATTTCGAACTGATCGCCATGCCAGTGCAGTACCGGCACGCCGCTACTCAAGGGCTCAAGGCAGGACTGCAGACCTTCGTCCGTGAGCGATATCGGCGCAAAGCCAATCTCTTTTCTCCCCATGGGGCCGACGTTGCTGCCCAGTGCTCGTGCTATCAGCTGAGCGCCAAGGCAAACTCCCAGTATTTTCTTGCCGCACTGGAGGCGTTGTTCGACGAATGAGAGGACGGGCTTCAGGAATGGGTACTTCGCTTCGTCGAAAGCCCCTATCGGGCCGCCGAGAACGATGACCAGATCGTGGGCTGACGGATCGAGGCCGGCAAACGAGTCGAGGTTCGCGTCCAGTGTTTCGATCTTGTATCCACGTCCATCAAGAATTTGCTGCAGCGAGCCGAGATCTTCGAAAGCGAGAAAGCGAATGACAAGGGCCGTTTGCATTTATGTACCAATACAATAGAATGAATGTATGAATACAATAGCTAGCGGATCGACCGCTGTCGAGATCGCTGAGTCGATCGAACAGCAAATTCGTTCGGGTTTTTACCCGGATGGCGCCCTGCTGCCTGCCGTCAGATCACTCGCACAGCAGCTTCAAGTCAGCCCAAACACTGTGGCGGCGGCCTATAAGCTGCTGCGTGATGCCGCCCTGATAGTTACCGACGGACGGCGCGGTACGCGTGTGGCGAGCGAGATGCCGACGGCCGAGACGCAAACCACCATTCCGGAAGGTTTGCGGGACATGGCCTCTGGAAATATTGATGGGGCGACGCTCCCAGCGATCGATGCTGGCTGGCTTACAGAGAGTCAGTCCGGCTACGACGTGCAAAGTAACGACCCGCAGCTGCTCGATGTTGCGGGCCGGTGGCTGGCTGAGCAGAGAATTCCCTGTCAGCAGCTGGGCATCTATTCGGGAGCGCTCGACGCCGTAGAGCGCGCGCTTCGCCTGCGTTGCCGGCCAGGAAACAAGGTAATCGTGGAAGATCCTTGCTGGCCGCCAGCGCTGGCATTACTGGCGAGCCTGCGACTCAAGGCGGTTCCCGTCCCCGTAGACGAAGAGGGCGCGATGGTCCCCTCTACTGAAATCCTTCGCTCGGCGGCGGCGGTCATCTTGACGCCGCGTGCGCATAACCCCACCGGCTTTTGCATAAGCAGTCGCCGTTGGACGCAGTGGGTCGACAGGCTTGCAGATGCGCCCGATACGCTGCTCATTCTTGACGATCATTGGGGGCCGCTCAGCGCTGCCGAACCCTTGAACTTCAGTCGTGAGCCTCTTAGCTGGGTCTACGTTGTATCGGTCAGCAAATTCCTGGGGCCTGACCTGCGCGTTTCGGTGGTCACAGGCACGCCCAGCGTGCTCAAGAACATGCACCATCAGCAGACCCTCGGCCCCCGGTGGGTCAGCCTGTTGCTACAAAGGCTTGCAGGGCGCCTCTGGCAAAAGATGCTCGATAGCAGTCGCCTATCGGCAGTGGGGGCTGAGTATTTGCAACGGCGTTCGGCCCTGGTCCAGGGGCTGAACGACTTGGGCATAGCCGTGCCCACTCAGGGGGAGGGCTTGCATGTGTGGCTGCCCGTCTCGGATGAGACCTCTGTGGTCCAGACGCTGGCGTCATTGGGCTGGGCCATTCAAGCAGGCTCGCCGTTCAGGCTGGAAAGCCCGGCGGCTGTACGCATCAGTATCGGCAACCTGAACCCTATCAGCGTGCCCGCTTTGGCGCGCGATGTTGCTCATGCATTGAAGCAGCGTCGCCGAACGGTTAACTGAACGAGTGCAGCAAATCGCCTGGGGCGTTGGGTCACTGCATGCAGAGGCTCAAGTCTTCGGCGAAGCGGGCCGCCTGGTCCGCGTCCATCGTCGAGGCGGTGATACGAATGCCGCGCACCTGCTCTTGCACGGTGAAGCCCGTGCCGCTGCGCACGACCCAGCCCCGCTGGGCCAGATGGAGAATGATCGGTTCGACTTCTTCATCAAGCGGCACCCAGACGTTGAGCCCATCACACGGATGTCCGGCCCGTACACCATGGGTACTCAGTGCGGCGATCAGAAGATCTCGGCGATGCTTGTAGTCCGCTCGAGCGCGTTCGATTTGCGCTCCGACCAGTGGCGAGGTCAGGCAGGTATGAGCGATATCTTGCAGAAGGTGACTCACCCAGGTTGTGCCTGAAGCCAGCCGCAATCGAAGCCGCTGTGACGTTTCTCGATCGCTGCCGATAGCAGCGAGTCGCAGATCCGGGCCAAGCGCTTTGGATACGGACCTGATCAGCGCCCAGCGTCGGCTGGATGCGGGGATGACCTGCTGGAATTGCGCTTCGGATAACAGTGCGAAGTGATCATCTACGAGCACTAGAACCTGAGGGTGTCGTTCAAGCACGGCGCGTATTTGTGCAGCCCGCTCAGCGCTCAAACTCGAGCCGGTAGGGTTGTGAGCGCGAGGGGTGATCAGCACCGCCTGCACGCCCTTCGCCAAGGCAGAATCAAGCCCGTCGGCTTGCAACCCTTGCTCGTCGACAGGTACGCCGACTGCCTGCAAGCCAGCGATGCGCAGCGTGTTGATACTGCTGATGAAACAGGGGCTCTCGACCGCAACCTTGTCGCCGGATACAAGATAGGCGGCCAGCAGGCGCTCAACTGCGTCGACTGCGCCATGGGCCAGGTCGATTTCCGGAGGCGAAGGGCAATCGTCAACCAGCCATCGATAGGCCACGTCCTGAAAGGTCGGATCAACCGGCGCGTCTCCGTAAAGGCGCAGGCGTGACTGCCGTTGTGCCAGTGCGAGCGCCGGGTCAGGTAGCCATAGCGGATTCGGGTTGCCGCTCGATAAATCGGTCAATCGAGAGTGCCCGATGCCTCCTTCCTGCTCACCGGGCCCGGCCGTTTCACAAACCACCGTGCCCAGCCGCCCCCGGGTTTCAGCAACACCCGCAGCGACCAATCGTTTATACGCCGCGGCGACGGTGTTGCGGTTGACGCCGAGTTCCGCTGCCAGCTGACGCACGGGAGGTAGCGACTGACCAGGACTTAGCTGCTGCGCCTGCACTTGGCTTCGTATCGTTTCAAAGATGTCGATTGCGGTCTTGTTTTTAGTTTTCATATTGTCCTATGACAATGTTTACTTGGGCGCAGGACAATCTTACACTTTGCGAAAGCGGTTGCTACCTCAGGCAGCAATCGATCCACGCAGCTTGAGCAGACCGCTTCAGCCGTGGCTCACCCGCAGGGTGCAATGGAGTATGTGTTTGATGGCTGTCAGCATCGATTTCGCCAGCGCGTCGGGTCCGGAGCCGCTTCCACTGGACGTGATTTCGATCCAATCGCAGGTTGTCTACGGATGTGTTGGCAACAGCATCGCAGTGCCCGTACTGAATGCCGGCGGTCTCTCCGTGGGGGCCATACCCACCGTCTTGCTCAGCAATACTCCTCACTACTCCACCTGCCATGGCGGTGCGCTTCCGACTAGCTGGTTCGCTGGCTACCTCAAAGATCTGGAAGCCCGGGACGCGCTGCGCTCGGTAAGAACCGTGCTGGTGGGCTATCTGGGCAGCACAACACAGGCGGCGGTGCTTGCGCGTTGGCTGGGCACGGTACTGGAGAGGTACCCCGACATACGGGTTCAGTTGGACCCCGTTCTTGGTGATGATGACTGCGGCATGTATGTAGAGCCGGCCATGGTCAGTGCCTTTCAGACTCATTTGCTTCGGTTCGCCCATGGCCTGACACCCAATGCATTCGAGCTGGCTCGGCTATCCGGCCGCCGTGTCGAGACCGTTGAACAGGTTATCGATGCCGCACGCAGCCTGCTGATCGGGCGTACCCAGTGGGTCGTCGTCACCAGTGCCGCTCAACATGAGTGGCCAAGCGAACGTATGTACGTGGTGGTGGTGACGAAAAGAGTCTGCAGAGGTGATCGAGCACGAGCGAGTCAGCGTATCGCCCAAGGGCACCGGCGATTTCTTCAGTGCAGCTCTGGCCGCCGCATTGCTGCGGGGGTTGGAGCTTACCCACGCCGTCAAGTTTGCCTGCCGCCAAGTCATTGATTCCCTTGCCCTTACACGCCAAAGCAATTCGGCTGAGCTGCGCTTGCCAGCATTTGGCTCCTCTCTCTTCGCCAAGGAATGACTCCATGCCCGTCTATCGTCTGAACATTCGCCGTGATCAAAAGCATCTAGGTCATTTTGAGTCCGATGCGCCATGGGCCTTGGAGGCCGTACAAGACATCGCTCAACGTCTGCCTGCGGCCGAGGGCTATTGCATCGAGATGCAGGTATCCGATGGCGAACGCCGCTACCTGGAGGTCGGGCCCAGCGGAATCCGAGTACTGGGTACGGAGCGCAGCTTCAGGCCCGTAACGCAGCGTTCAGCGCTTCTCTCGCCAGTGGAGTGACGGGGCATGGACGATCAAATCTCTCATCTGATGAATGCCTATGCCAGGCAGCCGGTTTACTTCACCCGCGGGCAGGGCGCCCGCCTTTGGGACACACACGGGCGCGAATACCTCGATGCGATTGCGGGAGTTGCCGTAACCAATCTCGGTCACTCTCACCCTGAAATAACCGCCGCCATTGCCGATCAGGCGGGTCGTTTGATGCATACCTCGAATCTGTTCGGCATCGAGTGGCAGGACTCGCTCGGTTCAAGGCTTTGTGCGATCTCTGGAATGCGTCGGGCGTTTTTCTGCAATTCAGGCGCGGAAGCCAACGAGACCGCATTGAAGCTGGCTCGCTTGCACGCAACCCGCCGAGGCGAAGCCCAGCCGGTCGTGCTGGTCATGGAGAGCAGTTTTCACGGTCGTACACTTGCGACGTTGGCTGCAACCGGTAACCCAAGCGTACATCGGGGCTTCGAGCCGCTTATGCCAGGGTTCATGCGGGTGCCCTACGCAGACATCGACGCAGTCCGGGCACTCGCATCGCAGTTGCCCAATATCGTCGCTGTGCTGGTTGAGGCCGTTCAAGGCGAGAGTGGCGTACGCATCGCGCCAACGCACTATATGCGGGCTCTGCGAGACCTTTGCACGACGAACGATTGGCTGTTTATGGTCGATGAGGTGCAGACGGGGTTCGGGCGGACGGGGGCATGGTTTGGCTACCAGCATGCGGGATTGCTGCCGGACGTGATCACCTTGGCCAAGGGCCTTGGCAACGGCTATCCGATTGGTGCGTGTTTAGCCAGAGGTGTCGCGGCGGAACTCTTTTCGCCTGGTCACCACGGTTCGACCTTTGGCGGAAACCCAATGGCTTGTCGAATCGGCTGCACCGTGGTCGATGTGATGGAGCGAGATCGCATACCGCAACGTGCGAGAGTCATGGGGCAGCGCCTGGAAGGCGCTCTTCGCCAGGGGCTCGCGGGGTGTGAAGGCGTTGTAGCGATTCGCGCGCTCGGTCTGATGGTAGGCATCGAACTGGATCGCCCATGTACCGAGCTTTTGACCTGCGCATTGAAAGATGAAGCCCTGCTGATCAGCGTCTCGCGGGAGCGGACGATCCGCCTGCTACCGCCGTTGATCTGCTCCGAAGCGGAGATCGATGAAATAGCCGCTCGCCTGTCTCGCCTGGTTTGGCAGTGGTCGCGGCGCTGCGTCAGCCAGTGCGTAAGGGATGCGGTGTGAGCAAGCTTACCCCGCATCGCCGGATTCTCGCCGGCGTCTTGTGCCAGGGTGCTATGAGGCAACGCAGCCTGGCCCGCCGCCGAAGCTCGATACAAGGAGCTGCACTTGCCTACGGCGCTGAAGCGCATGTTAGATGTCGCAGGTCCGGGGTCTCCGCCGAGCTGCCAATGAGTACGGTCGGCTGGCTTAGCCTGCTTACCGTTGGCCAACAGCGTTTTCCGGCGGACAAATGCCGCGTATCTGTCTCCGCTACACCCCTCAGCCCCTCGTCTGATGCGGGTCGGCACTGCGCGGGTAGGTGCGCTCCTCCTGGATGGTGCCGTCCTTCTTGTGAATCTTCACCGAGGCCGTTTTGCCTTCGAGGAAGGTAGCGGTCACCTGCAGCATCTCGTCCTTGGTCGCAGCGGTCTTCGAAGCGCGGGTCGCCCCCTGCTTGCGCAGTTCCCAACCGTTATCGGTGGCGTTGATGTGGTAGTTGTCCATGCGTGCCTCCTCTGACGTGATGCAGGTTTAGAGGGCCGTCAGCCGGGGCGGTTCGCCGAGTCGCGCACTGGCGGCGTGCAGGCTGATAGCCTGTACGGCCAGCCCTCGCGGAGCACCTCATGCACACACACGCCCGATTGCGCGCCATCATCACGACCGACCCGCTGCGCATGCGGGTGCTCGATCTTGTGAAGGCGCTCGCCCTGCCGGATTGCTGGGTGGCTGCAGGTTTCGTGCGCAGTGCGGTGTGGGATCACCTGCATGGACGTGACAGCAGCCCGCTGCCTGCGGATATCGATGTCATCTGGTTCGACCCCGACCGGCCCGACAAGGCGCTGGATACCGGGCTAGAGGCGGCACTGCGGCGCTCGGACGGCTCGCTCAACTGGTCGGTGAAGAACCAGGCCCGCATGCACCTGCACAACGCGGATCAGCCCTACCGGTCGGCAGTGGACGCGATGACCCACTGGCCGGAAACGGCCACTGCAGTCGGAGTGAGGCTGGAAGCGCTGGAGGAGATCGAGGTGGCGGCCCCGCTGGGGCTGGACGATCTGTTCGATCTGATCGTCCGACCCACGGCGGCCTTTCGTGCCGGCAAGCGACAGGTCTATCTGGAGCGCCTGGCCGCGAAGGGCTGGTCTGAAACCTGGCCAGGCCTGCGCATTCTGCAGGACTGACCGGCAGCGCCGTTCTGCGGGCTAGATGAACGCCTGCCGCGCTACGCCACGGGGCAGGCGATTGCGCCCCGGCAGCTGCTCCAGGCGCTTCTGCCATTCGGCGCGTGCGGACAGGACTGAAGCCGGCTTCGCTGTCGTTGCGGGTGCAGTCGGGGCGGTCTTTACCGGCGCTGCGGGCGCACTCGCTGCAGTTTTCGCTGCCGCTGTGGGGGCCGTCGTTGCCGTCTTCGCCACGGCTGCAGGTGCACCCGCCGTGGTCTTCGCCGCCTTCGCGGCAGCCCTCAGTTCGGCGAGGCTCGGTGTCTTGCGTACAGGCTCGCTCACAGCCTTTTCCACGCTGCGCAGGCACAGCTTGCAGGAAACCTGAGCGGCATCGCCGGAACTGTTGAGGCTTGAGCCGGTGCGCCCGCATGCGACATTCCCATTGGGCGCGGAATAGTGAATCACCACCGTACTGTCTCCTGAATTTCGGGGCGCGGGATTCTACACGCCTGGTCCACCCAGGCAATGCCGGTGGTAGAAACTCAGGGGGCAGCCGTCCGTGCGCCGACGCCAGCCGGTTGCAGCGCGTCGATGCCCGGTGAGGTCATGCCGACGAGGTTGGGCATGTCCGTACGGATGATTTCGGCGAACAGGCGCAGCTTGGCGGGATAGCTGCGCGCGTGCGGGTAGATGAGGTAGACGGGCAGGGGAGCGGCTCGCCACTGCGGCACGAGCTGGATCAGCCGGCCTTCTTCGATGTCCTGCGCAACCACCCAGGCGGAGCTGACGCACGCGCCAAGCCCTGCCAGCGCCGCACTGCGCAGGGCGTAGAGGCTGTCCGTGCTCATGCGTGGCTGGATCGCGAAGCGATGCGAGCGCCCGTCCGCCTGGCAGGTCAGTACGACCTCGTCGGTGTAGTAGGTCCGCAGGGCCAACCAGGGCAGACGCTGGAGTTGCTCGGTGGTGCTCGGCAGCGGGCCGTCGCCAGCCAGCGACGGATGGGTCACCACAATGCGCGGGACTTCGCCGAGGCGGATGGCAATGACGGACGGGTCCTCGATGACGCCCACCTGGATGGCGCAATCGATTCCCTCGGCCGTGAAGTTGGGCGAGCGATCATGCAATACCCATTCGACGCTGACGTTTGGGTAGCGCGACAGGTACTTGCCGAGCGGAGCGATCAACTGGTCCTGGCCGAAGGCGTGCGGGACCTGCACCCGAAGCGTGCCGCGCGGGTCGTCACGCGCGCCGAGCAGCTCGGCTTCCATCTCGCTCCAGCTTTCGAGGACCTGTCGGGCGAAACCGTAGCAACGCTTACCATCACCGGTGAGCTGCATGCGGTGGGTCGAGCGATTGAGCAGTTGCAGGCCGAGCGACCGCTCCAGCGCCTGCAGCCGGCGGCTGACCGTGGGTTGGGTGGTGCCCAGTTGCGCCGCCGCCGCCGAGAGACTGCCGGCATCGACGATTCTGATGAACGTGCGCAAGAGATCGATGCGATCGATGCCAGCCGTCGAGTAGTCGTTCATACGTGTCTCGCATGACGGATCTGCAGATGAGGCTACTACAGCAGTCGATCATGCGCATGGAGAATGACCAGACACTGTTCGGACCAGGACCCTTCTCATGACTTCCTCATATTCATCCCCGGCGCTCGCCAACAGCTCGGGTCTGCTCTCGTCTGGGCTTGTTCTGCTCCTGGCATCAGGCGCCGGCTTCAGCGTCGCGACGCTCTATTACAGCCAGCCGATCCTCGGTGTGCTCGGTGCGGAGATCCAGGCCAGCGAAGGCGCTGTCGGCATGGTTCCGATGCTGACGCAGCTTGGCTATGCGCTCGGCATTCTGCTCCTGGCGCCGCTGGGTGACCGTTATGACCGGCGCGGGATCATTCTGGCGAAGGCGGTGCTGCTCATGCTGGCTCTGCTGCTCGGCAGCATCGCGCCGGGCGTCAGTACATTGCTCGCTGCGAGCCTGGTGATCGGCCTTGCCGCGACCTTGGCACAGGACATAGTTCCAGCGGCCGCGACCCTGGCGCCCGAATCGCAACGCGGCAGGGTCGTGGGCACGGTCATGACCGGCCTGCTGCTGGGCATTCTGCTCTCGCGGGTCATGAGCGGCCTGATCGCCGAGCAACTCGGCTGGCGTGCCGTTTATGCGCTCGCGGCTGGCTCGATTGGCTTGATCGGGCTCGCCGCCTGGCGCGGGTTGCCACGGTTCTCCCCGACCACGTCGCTGGGCTACGGCGCCTTGCTCGGCTCCATGCTCAAACTCTGGTCGCTACATCCGTCCCTGCGCCGCGCGGCCGTTTCCCAGGGCCTGTTGTCCGTTGCCTTCAGTGCATTCTGGTCGACGCTTGCCGTCATGCTGCATGCCGATTTCGGACTCGGTAGCGCCGCGGCCGGCGCGTTTGGCCTGGCAGGTGCCGCTGGCGCACTCGCCGCACCCTTGGCCGGTCGCCTGGCCGATCGCCGCGGACCGGAGCGCGTGACACGCCTGGGCGCGGCCCTGACTGCCGCATCCTTCGCTGCCCTCGGCTTGGTCGGAGTGGTGCCGCCGGAGATCCAGCTGGGCGTGATCGTGGTGGCCGCCATCGGCTTTGATTTCGGCATCCAGGCGACCTTGGTCGCTCATCAGACCATCGTCTACGGCATCGACCCGCCGGCGCGCAGTCGCTTGAATGCTGTGCTGTTTACCGGTGTTTTCGTAGGGATGGCGACCGGCGCGGGACTGGGCAGCCTGGCGCTTGGACAATGGGGCTGGAATGGCGTGGTCGTGCTGGCGACCCTGGCATCCATAGGCGCACTGGCGGCGCGTCTTGTACGACGGGTTGCACCTTGACCGCCACCGAGCTTGGCCGATGCCGCAGATGCGCGTCGCTACGTGCATCTGCGGCATCTCCTCGCAAGCTGCTCGGCTGAATTGGTCGCCGGAGTATTGCGAGCTCAGCCTAAAACGAAAAAGGCCCGCATTTCTGCGAGCCTTCAAATCGTGGATTCGAACCCGAACCACTGATTACAAGGTATTTAGCTTTAATCTAAACATCAGCGACTTAGCCAGACCTTTTCTTACGTTCCGCGTCCACTGAAAAGCTGCTGGGAAATGCCTTGCTCAGGCTTTTTTACGCTACGTTTCCCGAGGCTGATGTCATTATGATGTCTGCCCTGCTGGAAGGGAGACGAGCATGTACGAAGACGAGGGCAGGCCGCGCCCGGCAAAGATTTCCGAACGCCGCGATACCATTGCCGGGTGGATCCGCGATGCAGGAAAGAAAGGGCTGACGGCCCCTCAGATCCATGCCCGCCTATTTGACGAGCTGGACACTGAGCTGACGATCAAAACGGTGCAGCGTGATCTGAATTTCTTGCGCAAGTGCAAGCGCGCTGAACCGCAGAAAAATCCGGAACACGGTGCGCCGCGATGGCAGCTCGTCCGTAACGCGGAGGCGCTGATGCCCGTCCGCTCGAACGACACTAAGCTTTCCAGCGCTGATCTCAAGTCGGCACGGGTGGCGCTGGGTATCGTCATGCTGTACGAGCAAGCAAGCCATCTGCTTCCACTGGCTGCACTTAATGATCTGCGTGAGCACTACGAACGATCCAAACGCCTGCTTACCCGGTTAGCACCTCAGGAGGGCCGCTGGCTCGGCAAGCTGGTAACCGGCACTCAGCACGTTCAGCTGCATCAGGCTGTGATTGATCTGCAAATTCTTGAGCAGATCCAGCTTGCTTTGCTTGGAGGCTATCAGCTGGCGGTACGTTATTTCGCCAGCAATCGGCAAGAAGAGCGTGATTACGAGCTGCATCCCCTCGGTCTTTCCTACCAGGATTCAAGCATTTATCTGGTATGCCACTCCGGCAACCCTGATCGAATTCGCTGTTTACCGTTGCATCGGTTTCGCAAGGTTCGGCCCCTGGAAAGCCGTCTGAGCAAGGTGCCACAGGGTTTTGAGCTCCGGCATCATGTGCAACGAATCTTGGTCGAGCCTGAACCGATAACACTCAAATTACGCATCAATGACCGATTGCGCCGGCGGCTGGATGAGAGCGAAACACCGCTGACGCGCGAGCAGGTATTCAGCTCCCTGGGTGATGGTTGGCACCTGCTTGAGTGCAGCATTGCCTATAGCCAGGGGCTGCTGTGGTGGATTCTCAGCCATGGCGCCACGGTCGAAGTGCTCGAGCCTCCGAGCCTCCGATCTCAGGTTCGCCAAATCATGCGAAGCATGGCCAGCTTCTACCTCGACGATGTAGCCGAGCCTGTGGATTCTTCCCCGCTCTTACGCGTTACAAGGTGCCGTGCGACATAAGTTGTCGTGCGGATATGGAAAATCAGCCGGACGCATCCCCTACAAGGAACCCTATGAATCGCAGTCAATACCTAGCTCAGCGCGACGTGCAACAGTTCATCGAATGGCTTGTTCCCCATCTGACCGATGACGGGAACCTTAGTCATTGTTTTGTGGAGCGGCGTTCGGCCCGGCAATGGCAGTTTGCAGGCCTTGAAGATGCCTTCGAGCAGTATCGCTGGCCATCCCGGGGCGCGTTTGGCATACCGGCAGGCGAGACGCTGGCCGACAACGACCAGGTGCTTCGGACTTTGCGGGACGCCCTGCGCAAAGCTCTCGCCCGCGGCGATGCGCAGGCGACCTGCAGCGCGGCCTGTCAGGTGATGGTCTGGGGAGGCGTCCAGAATGGCAATATCCGCTGGCTGCAGGAGAATGCCGAGTCTCTCGCCGATACACTCGAGGCTGTTACCGCGGCCTTGGATGCAGGCGAGCTGGCCGGTGTGCTACTGGATACGCAGCTACGCTTCAATGCCGGGATGACCAAGGTTTACTCGCTACTGGCCAAGGACCTGATCATCTATGACAGCCGCGTTGCCGCTGCGCTGGGCTGGCTGGTCGCAAAGTATTGTCGAGCCCAAGCGTTAGCCGCAGTGCCTGCGCCACTTGCGTTTCCGTGGGCACCTGCTAAGGAGGGCTTGAGTGCAGCGAGCCCAAAAAACCGCAACCCCGCGATAGAAGGCCTGCGCTTTCCAAGGCTGCAGTCCGGCCCGATGCATGCCGAGTGGAATCTGAAGGCCAGCTGGGTACTGGTCGAAGCGTTGAACCGTGACCGCGGTAGCCGTTTCGCTCAGCCGGGCCCAGTTGATAGCCTGCGGCGGCTCGAAGCGGCGCTTTTCATGCTGGGGTACGACTTGCCCCCGCAGCCGCTCGCTCGGCAAGTCGTGGCTCAGGGACCGCTAACACAAGCCAGCTCCGCCGAGGCGTCGACTTCGGTCTGGAACGAATGCTACACCGCAGCCCAAGGCAAGCAGTTCCATTACCGGATCGAGCCTGATCGAATCGTACTCAAGGACGGACGAATATTTCTCCTCGAGCACGTCAACGCCACGCTCGAATGGCTTAGGAAGCATTTTGGCAGCAATCCATTTCCACTAGCCAATTCCGCCCAGCATGTTCCGACCGGCGCATCGCCGGCAGGGATTGGAGTAGCTTATTTCAGGGCGACGTTGGGCAAGGGCAGTCCGCCGCATACCAGTGCGCTGGCGGCTGTGCTTGTCGAACTGGGCGTTTTGCTGCGGCAGCCGCGTAGGAGCTGGATCCTTTCGCCTGAATGCCTGGCAGCGGGGACGATCGATATCGGACCGGTGCTGCAGGAAGCAGTGGATCTGGCTGAGGCACTCTAACGACGCCTACCACCTACCGCGCCCTTGAGCCAGAGTCTGTTTGGCACTGGCTCAGGGCCTCGGCAGCTTCTCGTAACCGCTAGCGAACCGGCACAGGCCCGTTCATGCACTGATAGCCCGGATACTGCGCTTCGGCGGTGACCTTCGCCATCGCCGAACTCGTTGCCTGGACTGTCATGATAAAGCTGGCGCGCGGGCCTGCGGAGGCGACAACGCGGCGCATGGATACTTGGTAGGTCTTCATACGGAACCCTCATCGGTGAAGTCCTGCTTACTGTGCAAGATCCCTGCGACGGGTTATGTCGCGATGTCCTGCGGCTGCGGCGGTCCCGCATACGGTGGGGTGCGACAGGAGTTGTCGGTCGTCGCGATGACAATCCGGCCATCAACTCGATGGCTGGAGGTTCCATGTTGCCGATCCTGTCGCTAGCCCTGGCCCATTGGCGCGGCCAAAGCGCAACGCTTGCCGAGCAGCAGCGTTATGCCGAATTGCACGAGCGCGCTGCTGCGCCTGACGCATCAGCCGAGGCGCTCAATGAACTGGGTTGTCTCTGGCTGGTAGGCCAGCGGGACGAGTGGCTGGCTCGCGGATTATTCATTGCAGCGGCGCGATACGGTTCGCTAGAAGCGCTGCTTAACCTTGGCTATGTCCATTGGTATGGCAAGGGCGTGGCGGTGAACGAGCGCAAGGCGCTGGCTTACTACCAGCGGGCTGCAGAGCGCGGCTCGCTCGACGCCTGCTATGAGATAGGACAGGTTTACGTAGGCTCGGATGAGGAGTATTTGCCGGCACCGTGCAGGGTCGCTGCGGACCTGCAGCGCGCCTATCAGTGCTTTCGAACCGCTGCCGAAGGCGGTCATTGCGAAGCGATGTTCGCCCTCGGTGATCTTCTGCTGGGCTCCGATTCCAGCATCCGGGACGAAGCCAACGGCCTGTACTGGTTGATGTGTGCGGCCGGCCACGGCCAGCCCCTGGCTGCCGACCGGCTGGCGCGTTTCTACCTCGACGAGCCGCGCCTGGAAATGCCGGACCCCGGCAACCTCATGGGCGATTTCTGGCGCAACTATCGCATGAGTCGCGAGGGGCTGGTGACTGACGAAATGGAGAAAGAATGATGATGGATGCGATCGATATTGCCAGTCTGCTGCGGCCCGTACAGGTAGCGGTTGAGGCAGCGGGTGAACTAATCCTCCGCGAATGGGAGCGCGAGGGTGGGCCGCGTGGCAGTGGCGACAAGGCTGCGGTGGATGAGGAAATCGAACGGCTGCTTCATAAACAGCTGATCGGTCTGCTGGACGTCGACTTCTGGGGTGAGGAAACCTGCCAAAGGCTCACCGGCCAGCGATTTTGCTGGGTGGTGGACCCGCACGATGGGACGCGGGATTTCCTGCTCGGCTTGCCGGGCAGCGCCATCTCCGTGGCCCTGTTGCGCGACGGGCAGCCGGTGCTCGGAGTTGTCTACGCGCCAATCAGCCCAGATCGGGGCAGAGACTGCATAGCCTGGGCCGAAGGCCTGCCGCACCTACTGCGCAACGACACCGCGCATCCGGTTGATCTGTCCGGCTCACGACTCGAGGCGGGAGAGATCGTCTGGCTGAGTGCGGCTGCCGCCCGTAAACCTCACGCCAATATTCGCCTATGCGCACCGGCCCGTTTCGTCGCCATGCCGAGCATTGCCTATCGGCTGGCCCGAGCGGCTGCTGGCGATGGCGTGGCGGCGGTATCGTTGACCAGCCTGTCGGCACATGACGTGGCTGCCGGGCATGCGCTGCTGATCGGAGCGGGTGGCGTGCTGCTCCACCAGAGCGGACGACCGCTGGGTTATCGAAACATGAACCTGGTGTGCATCCGCTGTTTCGGCGGTGCCGCAGCGGCCTGTGCCGCCCTTGCCGGCCGCCCCTGGAGCCAGGCCCTCGAGGAATGCAACGAGGCGCAGCGCAGCCTGCCGATGTCGCCGGTGTTTCCTCCAGTCCAGCGGCTTCAGCGCGCATTTGGTTGCCTGGCGGCGATGCTCATCGGCGACAATCTGGGCGCGCAGGTCGAGTTCATGAGCGCGGCCGAGATCGCCGAGCGTTTTGCGTCCGAGGCCCTGACGATGGAAGACGGCGGCACTTGGAAGATTCAGGCTGGGCAACCCACTGACGATGGGGAGCTTGCGCTAACGCTGGCGAGATCATTGGTGGAGCAGGGCGGCTTTAGCGCAACGGACGTCGCGCAGCGCTATGTGGCCTGGCTTCGCTCCGAGCCCTTCGATGTAGGCAACACCACCCGCCAGGCCTTGCTTGGGCCGCTTCGTCAGCCGGCATTGGCGGTTGACGAGGCCTGTCGAGCGCATGCCTCTGTAAGCAGCCAGGCTAACGGTGCATTGATGCGGGTCGCGCCGATCGGGATTGCCGCTCATGGTCGTCCGTCGCTGGCGGCGTGCTGGGCCAGGCAGGATGCACTGCTCACCCATCCACATGGCGTCTGCCAGGAGGCGAACGCGGCCTACGCAGCAGCGATCGCAGTGGGCGTATCGGGTGCGAATCGCCAGGCGATGTTGGACGCGGCGTTAGCCGTTCTCTTGCCGACGACGGAGGGAGATGTTGTAAGGAAAGTGCTAGTAGCTGCGGCAGCCGGCGAGCGGCCCGCCGATTATCAGCACCAGATGGGCTGGGTGCTTATAGCGCTGCAGAATGCCTTCTACCATCTGCTGGCCGGCAACACTGTCGGCTATGCGCTGAACGAAACGATCCGGCAAGGCGGTGACACCGACACGAATGCCTGCATTGCTGGAGCGCTGATAGGCGCTGCCGACGGTATCGCTAATCTCGAATGGTCACAGCTCGGTGCATTGGTCTCATGCCGCGCACATCCGCAGTCGCTGCGACCGCGACCAATCACTTGCTGGCCGGACGATGCTGGCATGCTCGCCCAGCGGCTGCTTGTGCTGGATGTTGACGGCTCATGCTAAAAGTCGTTGACCTGGCGGGGAGCAGTCCGCGCTTTACAACTCACTGCTTCGGACGCAAACACAGAGAGTGCACCGTGGCGGTCGAGCTGCGGCTCGAGCCTGATGTGCCAAGCGGCCTACGGCTGCTGATGGAGGTATCGGCCCTCCAGGCCTGGCCAGACGGGGAGCGCGTGACTCGGCTGACTATTGTTACGACCGATCAATCGGCTGCCGGCCAGCTTCTTGCGGCGCACCAGCTGCTCGAAGCCAGCGTGGTTGGCAACGGGCCGGTGCCGTTGCTGGTGGACGATTACGTGCAGGTGTTCGACGGTGTGGCCGGCGGGCAACTGACAGTTGAGATACAGCCGCTTGGCTGGAGCGTCCGGAGCGCCTTGCCTTACCAGCGGCTGGTGGCAGTGGTCTTTGCCCCTGTCGAGCTGGCATATGACGAATACCTGGCGGTGGCGCTTGGCTTGCAGGCTCGCCTGCCAGAGGGCGCGCCCTTCAAGGCCGGTATGATCCATCGGCCATTGCAGCAGCCGATGTTGTTTCTGCTTGGCCAGCGCGCTCAGGGTCAGCCATCCATCAGCGATGGATGCCACAACCGGGCGCCTGACGGGCTGGAACGCATGAGTGGCATGTCTGTTTCCTAAGCGCTGAAAGCCTCTCCGAGTAAGCCAAGCCGGTGGCTGGCAAGCGTGCGCCACTCATCAAGGGCTGCCTCGATAGCCGCTTTGTCTACCAGATCGTCGAGCGCTATCGCCTTGGTAAAACAGCGGTAGCCAGGCAAATCAGTGCCATTCACTTCGCCGTCCTCGGGGTAACCGATGCCCTTCCAGACGTTGCCATACCAGTCGCAGGGTTTGGCGGCGGGTAGGTCGCAGACCACCACCGATAACACCAGCTCGCTGCGGGTTTGCTCGACTGGCTCGGGACTGAACTGCCCGCTGTACTGGTCGAACCCTGTATCGCTGCGAACCCAGGCGCCAAACATCAAATCGCCCGGACGGTGATTGTCCCAAGGTGCTTCCTGGCCGTTGTTCTTCAGCCAAATTGCCGACAGGTCATAGAACGGTAGGTAGCGCCGACCGCTGTTGTCACGTTTCTCCAGCCCATCAAGCCCCTGCGGCAACGGATACACATATTGGTGGTGGTAAGCAGAGGCGCCAAGCTGCTCGCGGATATAGCCCAACAGCTCGAACATGCGCTGCTGATAATCGGCCAACAGGCGATAGGCCTTGCGTACATCCAGCAAGGCGTCTTGCAAGGGGGCGGTCATTTCAGACTCCAGGCGGCGAATGTGCCGGGGCGGGTGTTGAGTGCGACTGGCCGCAGATCGGCGAGCCAGCGCATCGGGTGTGTGCGTAAGCCATGCCAGGCGTAGCACTTGGCGATATCGTCCAACAGACGCAGGCAGCCTGGGGGCGAATCGGGCGGCAAGTGCGTTTCCAGCGCCTGATACAGCTGTTGCCAGCTCGCGCAGACCAGTTTGAAGCGGCTAGCGCTGCCATCGGGCAAAAAGGGCAGCACCTCCGACAGCAGTCGCTGGCGGCCCGCTTCGCCGTAATCGTTCAGGCCGCCCAGTGTGAGCAGGATACAGGGGTCTGAGAGAACGTTTTGTTGCCAGCCGGACAGAAGTTCATTAGCCAATTGAGTGGCCAGTTGCTGGCGCGCATTGTCGTGCCGCTTGGCTTCCACCAGCACCGTGGAGCTATTGCCCTGCAACAGCACGTCAGGTTCGACGCGGGTACCGTCTGGCAGGTACCACGATGGCCAATAGTCGATGCGCTGCAGAGGGCCAAAGGGTTCGCCCAGCAGATCGCTGAGCACCAAGGACAGCAGGTTTTCAGGCAAGTAGCTCAAGCGCTCAAATACGCTGGCAGTCAGCACGTCCTCAGCCCCCTCGGCCTCCTCTAGTGCCATCTGCTGGCTATGCAAACCGGTGCCGCGCTTCTTGCCGGCCAGTACTGCGTTAAGCATGGTCAGGTTCCGCCTGTTCCGGCACTTTTGTCTTTAACGTGTTCTTCCGATCCGGAGCTAGCCGGTGATAGTTCACCGCAAAAACGATAAAGGCCCGCATTTCTGCGAGCCTTTAAATCGTGGTGCCGGCACCAGGAGTCGAACAGTAGGCATCTAGGGCCCACAGAATCATCGCGTGCGTATATTTTGATCGGGTGCGTATACCTAAACGTATACCCATAGCCCACTTTGCCGCTGTGCTTCTATGTGGCGAACCGTAAGCAACTGCCGAGTTAGCAGTCGGCTATCCCGTTAGGCAACAGAAAATGCCGCAATGCGGCTTCTCGCCTGATGTCGATGCTCAGATCGTGAGTGCAGCCGTAAGCCGCGTTAGTGAGCGTTATGGTTTGGGCGTTGGCTTCACGAAAAGCAGCTCCTGGCCACGGTTAAGCACGACAGGGATGCCTGCTTGATTATGCTCGTACTCGGGGCCTAAATAGATAAATGCCCAGTCGGGTAACGCTGTCGAGAGACGACGATAAAACGCTGCGTGATCGAAACCCGACAGCGGTTCGGTCTTCACGCGATGCCAATGGCCGGAAACCGCGCCTTTTTCGTCATATTCCTCCACGACTTTGTGCAGCACGACTCCGCCCAAGCCTCGCAATCGGTATGAGCTGCCGTCGCCGTCCCGTATGAAAGGCGGCGTATCAACCCGGACCATCTTGGCATCGAACGACTTTGTTGGACGTTCGGAGCTGGATAGGCTGCCACGGATCACGCAGGACCAATCCTCACACAACGGCCCATCCACTCGGAGCATTCGGTAGCTTGATTCCGCGCCGAAAACCGCTTTGTCTGACCATTCGTATGGTTTGGTCCGGTAGTCGGCAGGCAGTGATTCAGCTACGGCTTGCTCGATGATTGCAGTCAGCTTCTGCTGAGCATCCAGCGCGTCGCGGGCGAGGCTTTGAGGCATCCAGACCGGCATCCACATGCCGTGCCTTGGCAGGTAGGTTTGGTCGTTGAAAAGCTCAAGCACGAAGAAGGCTGACATTGCAGAGTTCGGTACGCCTGGCAGCGGCGTGGCGCGTCCTAGCAGATGTTCGCGGAGCAGGAGTGCGTTCAGGGTATCGGCTGTGAGGCCTCCCGAGTTGGGCGTCGCTTCCAATTCGACTTCTGCGTCCTTCAAGCCCGCTGAGTAGCCGTTGGCTTTCATCACCTGTAGCGCCAGGGAGTCGGA
Organism: Stutzerimonas kunmingensis; assembly: GCF_002929225.1. GTDB lineage: Bacteria > Pseudomonadota > Gammaproteobacteria > Pseudomonadales > Pseudomonadaceae > Stutzerimonas. The sequence goes on from NZ_PISM01000020.1 coordinate 367,266, forward strand.
ATTTGCCCTGTCCGTTTTCGTCGGCGATACGGCGGGCGTCCCTGCGCAACCGGCCATAACTAGCCCGCAGGCCATTAGCAAGATGGCTTTATTCATTTCTCATCCCTAATAGATCGTGGCGTGATCGGAGTGCAGCACTATCGCTGCCTGAGTGATGTCCAGATGATATCACTGCAAAGGCTTGCGTGAAGGGTTCTGAGGCTCTTGCTTCTTCGCTTACGTGGGTAATTATCTGCTCGGACTTAAGAGGGATAAAACGTGCAAGAGTTTTCATCAAAGTTACGAGAGCTATTGGTAATGGCTGAGCAAGCGCCCGGCTTCTATGAGGTCGAGATTACTTTCTCCATCCGTTTGCAAGAGGGCAGCGAAAGTTATTATCTACGTTTAATGTCGGATGCAGACAAGGTGGCTCTGCCTGGCTCGGCGCCATCGCCCGGCAGTGCGGAAAAAATAGCGGGCTGGTTTTAGGAGTTTTTAGATGCTTGGATTTTTTCGAAGGCTGCTTAGCGCGCGGCAAACAAACGATGGGTATATCACTATCATCTACCCGGTTAAAAACGAAGGGGTGGTTATTAATGACACGCTCTCTGCTGCGTTTTACGACAGCCTACAGTGCAATGTAGTTTCCGCTGGCTCCGCTGTGGATTCGGCCTCTTGCATAGAAGTTAATGGCTGGAGCTTTGTGGATGTAAATTGTCAATTTGATGCTCAGCCGACGTTTTGCATTAATCCGGCTACTGGGTTGCCGATGGTTGATGATTTTGTTGACGTGGGCGGCAATGTTTTCGGCTTTTCCTCCGATTTATAGTGCGATTGCGGACGGTTTAGAGTGGTCGCGATTTGTGTTGTTTTCTAGCTGTGGATTGCATGGGCGCTCTAGTTGAGCTCGTCGATTCTTCTAGTACGTTATGCAATCTGTGCAAGGCTCGTCGCAATCACAGCTGAAGTTGTCAGCTACCATGATGTCTTCCCATTTCAAACGCTTGCGCTCACGCTTACAGTGATCCCCTATTAGCCTCATTTGAGGAATTGAATTTAGGGCCTCAGAGATTTTCGAGACATGCTGGCAAAGCTTTCGCACCTTTTCGAATGCGTCCTCTGCATCTTTGATCGCCCTGGACTCTGCAGCTGAGCATTTTTTAAATTTGCTGGCGGGAATTCTTAGTAGCCCCTCGCTTCGAATTCCTTCCGAGTAGCACTGGTCTCCGTACCGTCCTTTGTAGGCGAACCACTCCACGTATGCGCCGCTTACTGTGTCTTTAATGCGAACATCGTGAACCCAAGCGCCCCCTTTTTTTATATTCTTCTGATATTCCTCGCGCGCCTTTCGGTACGTATATTGAATATTTGAGGCTTCCTCCCTTGCGAGCGCCGCCAACGAATCACGCACATCGCGCAGATAAGGAAAGTCTCTTTCTATCAGCTTGGGCAGTTCACGCCCAAGCTGACTTTCCCGGTTATCTGCCATGGCTAGAACTTGCTGAATCGTTAAAACTTAAAATAGCGTTGATGGCCGCATCTATGATTCTTAGTTGCTCACGCAGTGGCTGCATCTGCTCTTCTACATCCAGAAAAATCTCTACCTCTTCGTCGCTCATGTTGAAGCAAAATTCGCACATCAACGCCTCGATTGGCGAGGTAGCCAACTCGATTACCAATTCGTTTTCGGAGTTTTTTGGCAGCCACGTTACAAACGACTGGCCATCAAGTACTGCCAACACAGGGCGGATCTCCTTGTAACTGGAATTGTTGATCATGTAAGCGTCACGGAGTTCAGATACCTCCTGCAGGATTTTGTGCTTTGCACCTTCCAGGCATTCTAAGTCGATTTGGAAGAAGTTCTTGGTCATGGATATATCCCTGTGTGTTGGTTGTGTGGGGATTATCCGGTTTCCCTGCAGCTAATGGTTCTCGCAAAATGCAAAAAAAAATGAAAAACTCTTGAAATGGCGCGCTGTTAGCGCCGGTTTTTTATGACGGGAGTGTGAATTGGTATCGGCGGGGCTATTTTTCGCTTGGTTTTTTAAACTTGCGGAAAGAGGTATTGATACTTTTATGCGTGTTGAAAAAAGAAGAAGCCCGCGTCGTACCTCACGATGCGGGCTTTTTTAATAAGCGGGATGCGAACCCCCGAGATGGAGGCAGTGCCGAAGCACAAATCTCGTGGTTCGCTGCCGGTGTTTACGGGCCACCGCCGGCTGGGCCGCCCCGGTATCACTCCCAGAGCAGAGCTGCAAAACTTACAAAGGATATTCACACAGTCGCCACGACTAGCAAGACCGAATACTGGCTCGGCCGCAGACGAGCGGTTAAGGTTCGTCACCCGATCAAGCTAACTCGTGGGGGTTGAGCATTCACGCTCTCCCTTGGGGCGCTACAAGGAACTACGCACGTGCATCAACAGACCCTGGCTCCCTTTATCTGGAACATCGCGGACCTGCTGCTAGGGGCCTTTCGTCCCTCCGAGTACGGCCGCATCATCCTGCCGTTCACCGTGCTTCGTCGTCTGGAGTGTGTGCTGGAGCCCACCCGTGACAAGGTCCGCAGCCAGTACGAGGCGATGAAGGCCAGCGGCGTGGACATGGACTTGATCCTGCCGACCACTGCTGGCGCCACCTTCTACAACGTCTCGCAGTTTTCCCTGGCCAGTGTCGGCTCCACCAGTACCCGTGCCAACCTGGAAGACTACATCGCCAAATTCTCTGCCAACGCCCGCCAGGTGTTCGACCACTTTGCCTTCGACCGCTGGCTGGAGAAGCTGGAGAAGGCCAATCTGCTGTATCTGGTTGCGCAGAAGTTTGCAGCGGTCGACCTGCACCCAGACAAGATCAGCAACCATGAAATGGGGCTAGTATTCGAGCATTTGATCCGCAAGTTTGCCGAATCATCCAACGACGATGCCGGGCAGTACTTTACCCCGCGCGACGTGGTGCGCCTGGCTACCACCCTGGTGTTCGCGCCGGATCATCAGGCCCTCAATGGTGATGGTGTGGTGCGTACCGTTTACGACTGCGCGGCTGGTACGGGCGGCTTCCTGTCTTCGGCCATCGAGCAGGTTTACGAGTGGAACCCCAATGCCCGCCTGGTGCCCTACGCCCAGGAGCTGAACCCGGAAACCTACGCCATCTCGGTGGCGGACAAGCTGATCCAGGGCTACGACACCCGTAACATCAAGCTCGGCAACACCCTGTCCGACGATCACCTGCCCCATGAGCAGTTCGACTACTGCCTGGCCAACCCGCCGTTCGGTGTGAAGTGGGAGAACGTTCAGAAGCAGGTACAGGGCGAGCACAGTCAGCAAGGCTTCGCTGGCCGCTTCGGTGCTGGCCTGCCGCGCGTGGGCGATGGTTCGCTGCTGTTCCTTATGCACCTGCTGTCCAAGCGCAAGCCCGTCGAACTGGGTGGCAGCCGCATCGGCATCGTGCTCTCCGGCTCGCCGCTTTTCAACGGCGGAGCCGGCTCGGGCGAGTCGGAGATCCGCCGTTGGATTCTGGAAAACGACTGGCTGGAAGCGATCATCGCCCTGCCCAACGACCTGTTCTACAACACCGGCATCGGCACCTATATCTGGGTGCTGTCCAACCACACGGACGCGCTGCGCAAGGGCAAGGTGCAGCTGATCGATGCCAGCGCCCTGCACGCACCGATGCGAAAAAGCCTCGGTAGCAAGCGCAAGTACCTGTCGGACGAGCAGATCGCCGAGATCGCCAAGCTGCATGAGGCGTTCGAGGACGGGCCGAACTCGAAGATCTTTGCCACCACCGACTTTGGCTACCGGCGCATCACCGTCGAACGTCCGCTGCGTCTGCGTTTCTCCGTTACCCCGGATAAGCTCGCCGCCTACCAGAACACCAAGGGTTCCGATCAGGCCGAGGCTTTTGCCGCTGTGCAGGGCGAGTTCGACAACCTGCCGGCCTTCCTCAAGGCCGCCGGCATCAAGAAGCTTGGCAAGGGCGCGCTTAAAGCCGCACTGGCCTGCTTTGGCGAGCGCGATGCCAATGCCCAGCCGGTGCTGGACGACAAGGGCAACCAACAGGCCGACGCCGACCTGCGCGAGTTCGAGAACGTACCGCTTAAGGAAAGCATCGACGACTACTTCGCCCGCGAAGTGCTGCCCCATGTGCCGGATGCCTGGATCGACAAAGGAAAGACGGATTCGAAGGACGGCCAGGTCGGCATCGTCGGCTACGAGATCAACTTCAACCGCTACTTCTACGTCTACCAGCCGCCGCGCCCGCTGGCTGAGATCGATGCCGATCTCAAGGCGGTGGAAGCCGAGATCGCTGCGCTGCTGGGCGAGGTCACGGCATGAGCCATTACAAGCCCTATCTTGTCTATAAAGACTCCGGGGTGGAGTGGTTGGGGCGGCTGCCGAAGCATTGGAGCATCGTGCCGCTTAAATGGTGCTTTGAGTGCCTGGATGGCAAGCGTGTGCCGCTCAACTCTGAGCAGCGGGCTGACATCAAAGGCGAGGTTCCATATTGGGGTTCAGGTGGTGTGGTCGATTACATCGAGAAATTTATCTTCGATGAGCCATTGGTGCTGCTTGGTGAAGATGGTGCGCCATTCTTTGACAGGGATAGGCCGGTTGCTTATGCCATCCAAGGAAAATCTTGGATCAACAACCACATCCACGTCTTGCGTCCACTGACGGACTACCCAATTACGTGGTTCGTGCATGCATTGAATTGCGTTGAGTACCGTCACTACATCGATGGCTCAACTCGCGACAAGCTGACTCAAGACGACATGAAGAGCATCGTGCTTGTCATTCCAGAGTCATCTGATGAGGCGAGAAAAGCGGTTGCTCACCTCGACCACGAAACCGCCCGCATCGACGCGCTGATAGAAAAGAAAACCCGCTTTATCGAGCTGCTACGCGAAAAGCGCCAGGCGCTGATCACCCATGCCGTCACCAAGGGCCTCAATCCCAATGTGAAGATGAAAGACTCCGGCGTGGAATGGCTGGGGGAGGTGCCGGAGCATTGGGCTGTTAAGCGCCTGAAGTTCATCGCCGCAGTCCAAACCGGCATCGCCAAGGGAAAAGATAACGCCGAAAAGGACACCGTTGAGATCCCCTATCTGAGGGTGGCCAACGTGCAGGACGGCTATCTGGATCTGGATGAGGTCGCGACCATAGAAGTTTCAACTACGGACCTGTCGCGTTATCTGCTGCAGCCCGGAGATGTGCTAATGAACGAAGGGGGAGACTTCGACAAGCTTGGGCGAGGTCATGTGTGGCACGGTGAGATAGAGCCATGTATCCACCAGAACCATGTGTTTGCCGTTCGCCCGCATGGTGTCAGCTCTGAGTGGTTGAACACATTCACCGGTTCAGCTGCTGCCCAGTTCTACTTCATGGGGCGCTCTAAACAGAGCACAAACCTAGCCTCTATCTCCTCTAGCAACCTGATGGAGCTCGCCGTTCCGCTTCCCGACAAAGAGGAGCAGCGCCTCATCCTGAATGGATTGCATCGCCAAGCCGCTCAGGTGGGTGCCTTGCTGGCGCAGACAGAACGCAGCATCGAACTCCTCAAAGAGCGCCGCTCCGCCCTGATCACCGCCGCCGTCACCGGCCAGATCGATCTGCGGGAGGCGGTATGAGCCAGGGCCGCAGCCTGCGTCTGTTTCTGGTGGACGGCACGCCCAATGGCCTGCTCACCGCCGAGATCATGAACTGGACGGGGCATGTGCTGACCGGCCCGCGTTCCAAGCTGGCTGAACTGGTGCAGCGCTCCGAGTGCGCACGTACCGGCGTGTACTTTCTGGTCGGTCCTGACCCGGACAACAGCCTGCGCTCGAAGGTGTATATCGGCGAATCGGACGATGTGGCCAAGCGCCTGAAGAGCCACAATCGCCCGGAGGATGCTGGCGGCAAAGATTTCTGGGAGCGCGTGTGCCTGGTCACCAGCAAGGACCAGAACCTGACGAAGGCCCATGTGAAGTATCTGGAAAGCCTGCTGATCGGCATCGCTGGCAATCTTGGCCGCTGCGAGCTGGTCAACGGCACCGCGCATGAGTACGTCAGCCTGCCCGAATCCGACCGCGCCGATATGGCCTTCTTTTTGGAGCAGATCCGCACCGTACTTCCGGTGCTGGGTTTCGACTTTCTGCGCGAGCTGACCAAACCTTCCGCGCCGGCTGCCGCCAGCACAGTGGCGCCGGTCAGCCGTTCCCCGCGCTTTATCCTGGAGCTCGCGCGCGCTCGTCTAAGCGCCCAGGGCCAGGAAATCGACGGTGAGTTCTTTGTGCTCAAAGGCTCCAAAGCCCGCGCCGAATGGGTGGGCACCGAGCGCGGCTATCAGGGCCTGTTCAAGCAACTGGTCGACGAAGGCTTGCTAGTCGCTGATGGCGGCGAGCACCTCACTTTCAGCGACGACTACGCCTTCAGCAGCCCCAGTGCGGCGGCGGCCGTAGTCTGTGGCCGTGCCGCGAATGGGCGTACATCCTGGATGGTCGAGGGTAGCGGACAGACCTACGCTGCCTGGCAGGATCAGCAATTGAATACCCCAGCGCTTCCGGAGGACGAAGGAACCCGTGAATGAAGCCAGCCTGCAACAGTATCTGCTTGAGCATTTCCCCAAGGAAAATGCCGCCTGCGAATGGAAGGAGTTCAAGAACCTGCGCCATGCCCTTATGGGGGCGGAAGGCAAGGATGTAATCAGTTACCTGTCGGCCATCGCCAATATGGAGGGTGGACACCTGGTGATTGGAGTCGAGGACGCCACGCTGCGCATCGTGGGTATTCAGGACTTCAACAACCAGACGGTCGATAACGTTCGCCAGCGTCTGCTGGAGCGCTGCCGTGCTCTGGATTCGGAAGGCTTCCGTGTCGAGCCCTTTACCACGGATGATACCGGCAAGACGGTATGGGTCTTTCATATCCCCAAGCACCGACCGCGTATGCCGGTTTATGCCCATGATAAGGCTTGGCAACGGCTGGATGACTCGTTGGTGGAAATGCGTCAGGAGCGCCTGGAGGCCATCCTGCATGAGGTTCTCGATGCCAGTGACTGGTCCGCGCAGATTGTCGAAGGCGCAACGTTGAACGATCTGGACCCTGCCGCTCTTGCTCTTGCCCGCGAGAAATTCGCCGAGAAACACCGTAGTACGGTCTTCGCCCAAGACATCGCCGGCTGGGATGTGGCCACCTTTCTCGATAAGGCCAAACTCACTATCCAGGGTGGTGTAACCCGCACTGCGCTTTTGCTTCTCGGCAAGCCAGAGGCCAGCCACTTCCTGCCGGCACTGGCGCAAATTACCTGGAAGCTGGTGGGGGAGGAGCAGGCTTACGAGCACTTCGGGCCACCCTTTCTGCTCAGTACAACGCAGGTGCTCCACCGCATCCGCAACATTGGTTACAAGCTCTTCCCGCAGAATCAGCTGCTGGCCACCGAGGTCAGCAAGTACGACACCAGAGTAATTCTGGAGGCCCTGCACAACTGCATCGCACACCAGGACTACCAAATGCGCTCGCGCGTTCTGGTGACCGAGCGGGTAGACCGGCTGGTGTTCGAGAATGCCGGTGGCTTCTTCGAGGGGAAGCCCGAGGATTACTTCAGTGGGGAAGTGACGCCGAGCCGCTATCGTAACCCCTGGTTGGCGCAGGCCATGGTCAGCTTGAGCATGATCGATACCATGGGCTTTGGTATTAGCACCATGACCCAGTCCCAGCGCAAGCGCTACTTCCCTCTGCCCGACTACAGCAAGTCGACTCCGGACAAGGTGGTTCTGGAAATCTATGGGCATGTTATCGACGAGAACTACACTCGCCTGCTGCTGGAGCGTCAGGATCTGCCGTTGAATACGGTGATGTTGCTGGACCGGGTGCAGAAGAAGCAGGCAATCACCGATGACGCAGCCTCCTTGCTGCGTAAGCAGGGACTGATCGAGGGGCGTAAACCCAACTACTACCCGGCCGCGCAGGTGGCAAAAACCACCGGAAACAAGGATGACTACATCCGTAACCGCGCATTCGATGATGCCTACTACAAGGATCTGATTATTGGCTTCCTGAAGAAGTACGGATCTGCTTCGCGGGAGGAGCTATTGAGGCTGATCCTAGACAAACTTTCCGATGCATTAGACGAAAAGCAGAAGCTGAACAAGTTTCGCAACCTGCTGCACGCCATGTCGAAGCGCGACCAAACCATTGTGAAATCAGGCGGATTGCACAAAGGCCGTTGGGTGCTCAGTTCATCTAAAGACGCCGAGCGTTAGACAAACCCAAGACAACCTAAGACAAACTGCCCTCCGACCTTCAGGGCAGGTAAGACAAGGGACTGCTTCATGAGCCACATCCACCACGAATGCGAACTGGAACGCCACATCGTCGAGCAGCTTGAGGCTGCCGGCTGGTGGGTGGGCAAATCCGCCGACTATGACCAGGGGCGGGCGCTCTTTCCCGAGGATGTACTGGGCTGGCTGCAGGACAGCCAGCCGGCGGCCATGGACAAGCTCCGCGCCATGAATGGCGCTGGCACTGAAGCGGTGGTGCTGGATCGCCTGGTCAAGCAGCTGGAGAACAAGGTCGATGGCGGCACAGTGAACGTGCTGCGCTACGGAATTGCTATCGCCGGTGCCGGCACCCTGGCCATGAGCCAGGGACTGCCCGAGGATGCACGCAACGACACGGTTATCGCTCGCTATGCGGCTAATCGCCTGCGCGTGGTGCCGCAGCTGCGTTACTCGTTGGACAAGGCCGACGAGATCGACCTGGCTTTCTTCATTAACGGCGTTCCGGTGGCCACGGTGGAGCTGAAGACAGACTTCACCCAGTCCGTCGAGGCTGCGATGGAGCAGTACCGGGTGGATCGCCGACCTGAGCGCAGGAGTGGAGGCACAGAGCCGCTGCTGACCTTTAAGCGCGGTGCGGTGGTGCATTTCGCCATGAGCGACAGCGACATCCGCATGACCACCAAGCTGGCTGGGGATTCGACCTTCTTCCTGCCGTTCAACCGAGGCAACGATGGCGCCGCCGGCAACCCTCCGGGCGAGAACGGCAGCTACCCGGTGAGCTATTTCTGGGAGCGGGTGCTGCAGAAGGACAACTGGCTGCACATCTTCCATCGCTTCGTGCTGCAGGAACGCAAGGAAGCCCAGGATGTGAACGGCAAGACCTATTTCAAGGAAGGCCTGATCTTCCCGCGGTTCCACCAGTGGGAAGGCGTGACCAAGATGATCGATGCGGTGCGGGTAGAAGGGGCAGGGCAACCGTACCTGATCCAGCACAGCGCCGGCTCTGGCAAGACGAACACCATCGCCTGGACGGCGCACTCGCTGATCCGTGTCCGCCGTCCGGATGGCGAGCCGTACTTCCACAGCGTGATCGTGGTGACTGATCGCCAGGTGCTTGACCAGCAGCTGCAGGATGCCATCCAGCAGATCGAACACCAGGCCGGTGTGGTCTGCGCCATCGACCGCCAGCAGTCGAGCCTGCCCAAAAGTCAGCAGTTGGCCAAGGCCATGCTCGATGGCGTGCCGATTATCGTCTGTACCCTGCAGACTTTCCCCTATGCGCAGAAGGCCATTCTCGGCGAGCAAAGTCTGCGCAACCGCCGCTTCGCCATCATCATCGACGAGGCGCACAGCTCCACCGGCGGCAGTACGGCCGATGACCTGCGCTATGTGCTGACCGGACAGAGCGAGGCGGAGTGGGAAACGCTGACCAAGGCGGAACGGTTGTCCGTGTGGCAGAGCTCGCGCTCTCGCCCTGGCAATGCCAGCTACTTCGCTTTCACTGCAACGCCAAAGCATTCGACGCTGAGCCTGTTCGGTCGCCCGCGCAACCCGGCGCAGCCGGTAAGCACTGACAATCCCCCAGCACCGTTCCATCTCTACACCATGCAGCAGGCCATCGATGAAGGCTTCATCCTCGATGTGCTGAAGAACTACACCAGCTACGAGGTGGCGTTCAAAATCGGCAGCGACATGGTCGATGACAAGCGCGTGGACGAGAAGAGCGCCGGTCGCAAGCTGGCCAGGTGGCTATCGCTAAATCCGGTTAACGTCGGCCAGAAGGTCGAGTTGGTCGTCGAACACTTTCGCAAGAACGTGGCGCACCTCCTCGGTGGCCAGGCCAAGGCTATGGTGGTGACCAGTTCGCGTGCTGCAGCGGTGAAGTACCACCTGGCGCTGGAGGACTATTGCCAGCGCAAGGGCTACGAGAACATACGGGCCATGGTCGCCTTCTCAGGTGAGGTGCCCAACACGGATGTGGAGGAGTCCAGCCTGCCAACGGATCACAGCTTCAGCGAGACCAACCTGAATCCCAGGCTGAATGGCCGTGATATGCGCAAGGTCTTCGACACACCGGACTACCGGGTGATGATCGTCGCAAACAAGTACCAGACCGGCTTTGACCAGCCGAAGCTGGTGGCCATGTACCTGGACAAGAGGACATCTGGCGTGGAGGCCGTGCAGACACTCTCGCGCCTGAACCGCACCTTCCCCGGCAAGGACAAGACCTTCGTCATCGACTTCGTCAACAAGTCCGAAGAGATCCTCGCATCGTTCAAAACCTTCTACCGCGATGCCCAGGTGGCGGACATCCAGGACCCGAATATCGTCTACGACATCAAGCAGCGCCTGGATGGCATGTTCATCTACGAGCAGGCTGAGGTAGAGGCCTTCGGCAATGCCATCGTTGATCCGAAGGTGACGCACCAGAAGCTGTTCTCGCTTACACAGTCGGCGACCGACCGCTTCAACGGTAAGCTCAGGACGCTCAACGACGCCATCGACCAGTGGGAAAAGGCTTGGGAGAAGGCTCACGCCGAGGGCAACGAAAAGGACATGGATTACGCCGATGTGCAGCGCTCGGAGTACTGCAAGGCGCGTGACGAGCTGATGATATTCAGCGAGAGCCTGACGAAGTTCGTGCGTAGCTATGAGTACATCGCCCAACTGATTGACTTCGCTGACCCGAGTCTGGAGGCCTTCGCCAGCTATGCCCGCCTGCTGCGTAAGCGGCTCAAAGGCATTACGGCGGAGCAAGTGGATCTGGGCGACCTGAAGCTCAGCCACTACAAGATCAAGAAGGGTAGCAACCTCAGTGGTGTTGGCGTGCAGGCAGAAACGCCCGGCCTCTACGGAATGACCGACAACGGCCTGCGTGATGCCCGCGACCGCGAGAAAAAGTATCTCACCGAGCTGATCGAGAAGCTCAACAACGCCTTCGGCAAGGACATCACCGACACCGACCAGGTGGCCTTCGCTGTGCACGTTTCCGAGAAGCTGCGCGCCGACAACGTGGTGATGGCGCAGGTGCACAACAACACCATGGAGCAGGCCATGAAGGCCGACCTGCCCTCAAAAGCCATCTCCGCCATCGCCGCCGCCATGAGCAGCCATACCAGCATGGCGACCAAGTTGCTCAGCGATGAGTCGACGCGGGATGTGTTCCTGACAGTTGTATATGAGCTGCTTAAGAAGGATGCGGGGGCTGGCTTGTTTGGCTCTGTCCGCGCGTGACAGGGCTATCTGACGGGCTTGCGGCCCCTTCATTCCGCATATCTATCTTGGTGGAATGCACCCCCCTCATTCCACTGCCAGTGCAGCGGAATGAGGGGGCAGCATGACGCTGTCGTATGCCCTTGAAGTTGATTCGGACAAACTGAAGCTTTCTGCCCGAGCCGGGGCTTGTCGGCGGACTCAGGACACTGGAGCGTGGGTTCGCAAAGCAAATTAGGCTGACCGTGGGAGCATTGGCTATTGCTTCGGGTTGACCGCAGCAGCGGTGTAAAAAATGTCCCGGCCAGCTGGCAGCAATGGTGCGGTTGAGCTTGCCAATGCTGCCGCCTCTATCATGTATGCGCGCGCCGGGTTCCTACTCCTAGGCCCAATGAACAGCGGGCGCCGGAGCGCTGGGTTTCGGGGGTTTTGAAGCGTAGACCAGCACCCGATTATGAATTTAAGGCTGTCCGCGCTTGGGCTTCGACAAGTGTGCCGAACTATATTTTCCCCGCCAGGTAGATATCGTACTTGGAAGGGGGCACCCATACCTCTTGGGTTATTGAGCTGATGCGATCCATCGGTTTACAAACACTGCTTACTAGACCGTCATATCTGGCCTACCGCCGGAAGGAGGCTGTGATCACTCATACCTGGCCGGGAAGCCCTTCAGGCTCCAGGGAAATCATGCCCGTAATCGCTCGCCGAATTTGAACCGTTGAGCAGAACCAGTCCGTGCCCTCATTGAGACCGATACAACTCATCGTAGCCCCCCGGCCAGAGATACCCTGTTTCCAGCAGCCGCTTCTGGCTGGGGGCTCAATGGGGGTGGGCGAAATGGCATCGGTTCTGCAGTGTTTTGGGGAATCAAGTGCTCATAAGGAGTAGGGCGCACCTCAAAACCCTCGAAAGATCAGGCTGCTACCTTTGCTGTGTCGAGGTGGTATTTGCCGGAGCAGACTAGCTAGTTGAACAGCCTAAAGGCTGGCTTCTTTATTCACGGACTCTTTGAGGACCGCGCTCGGGCCAGAAGCGGGCATTCAGTTTCTACCTATTCCAAGGCAGCTGGTCGTCTTAATTCCTAAGAATCTTCCGCGTTGCAGCGTTACAACCCACCATGCTTTACCAGAGCTAGCCAGCCCGCTACTGTAACGCGAACGCAGTCACAGTTCTGCCGCATGACACCAGGGAAGGCTTCAGCAAGTGCAGTCGCGCCTCAGGCGCCTCCTAAGCCCCCGCCATCCCAGCTGTCCTGACTCGACAAGCTCGGCCTGCATCTGCCTCTACGTTTCCCGATGGATGAATTACATGACGGCGCAATCTCCAGCCAGCCGGCCTTTGACAGTCAATGAAAGGACGCTCGTACAGGACTGGATACTGGATCTGGTACCTGGAGACGGAGCAGCAGTAGGTAACAAGACCCTCAAGCAACGGCTTGAACAGAAAGCAGAGCTTCATGACTTCGCTGTGACCGACGAGGACTATTGGTCAATTCGCGAAGAATTGATCGCCCGAGGCCAACTGCAGAAAGGCAGCGGTCGAGGCGGCTCAGTATTCCGCTTTGACAGCAGCTGGAAACCTAACACCCAACAGACGGCCATCGATGAGCAATCCAACAGGGAATATTTGGATGAGCCGGCAAGCGACAGCCCGGAAAGCTTGGAGAAACTGCGCAGTCGCCTCCTAGATCTCAGTGCGAGAAACAGGCTTCTCAATTTTTCGCACGCTCGCTCCAAGCGTTTCGCGCGAATTATCGACGAGCTCCCCGACCATCTATTTGAAACGCTGACGGCCGAACAAGCGATGCGTTTCGCGCCGGTTCCCGAGCCCACAGAACGCCAGCTGATTGAGCAGGGCTACCTCAAGTACGACGAGCAAACTGGCAGCGTTAGTGAATTAAAGAAGCCACCAACGGCGGAGGCCTGGGCGCAGATCCTGGGCATTGAAACCAGCTACGAGCTGCCAACGGGATCGGAGTCTCCCAGCGACAAACACGCTGACGATGCCATCCAAACTCTTTACTACCCCACCGAGTTGGAGTCACGCCTGCAAATCCTGCATGCGCAGTCGCGCCTATCGCTCGATGAAACCGGCGCCAACATTCTCTACCTGGCACTCGGCTTTCTCGAATGGGACGAGTCGATAGTCGGCAAGAACAGCGCGCGCCTCGCCCCTCTCATGTTGCTCCCCGTTCGCCTAGAGAAAGGGAAGCTCAACCCAAAAACAGCAACCTTCGACTATGAGGTGCGGTATACGGGCGAAGACATCCTCACCAATCTCTCGCTACGGGAGAAACTACGCCGCGACTTCGGTATTGCACTGCCACGCATCACCGAAGACCTGCTGCCTGAAGAGTATTTCGCTCGTGTACGGGAAACCGTTCTCGAAGTGAAGCCTGACTGGAAGCTGCACCGTTTTGCCTCCTTGGGCTTGTTCGAGTTCGGCAAGCTGATGATGTATCTGGATCTTGAACCTGGCAAAAATCAGGCCCTACTCCAGAGCAGCCTAGTTCAGCGGCTGATTGGCCTAGCAGATAGTGACCGTTCCGAACCCATTGGCAGTGGCTTCTGCAGCGAGCACGCCATCGACGAGCTTCCAGATGTGCACCAGACCTATCCGCTGATTGATGACGCGGACAGCTCGCAGCACAGTGCACTGGTCGATGTAATGCGCGGCGAAGACTTAGTGATTGAGGGGCCGCCCGGCACAGGCAAATCACAGACCATCACTAACATGATCTCGGCGGCCATGGCACAGGGCAAAAAAGTGCTCTTTGTAGCGGAAAAACGCGCTGCGCTGGAGGTTGTTAAGAACCGGCTAACTCGCGCCGGGCTGGGAGAGTTCTGCCTGGAACTACACAGCCACAAAAGCCAGAAGAGCACGGTGGCCGCAAGCATCGGACAGCGCATCAGTAACCGAGGTAGCTACCGCCAGCCTAGTCAGCTGAACGACTTGATCAACAACTACGAGCGACTAAAGCAGCAACTCAACGATCATGTCCGACAGCTGCACACTCTCTATTCCAATACCGGGCTGACTGCTCACCAGATCCTAATGCAAGCCACACGCTTGCGTGAAAGCCTGGCCGTCCGCCCTGCCGACTTCCATCCCGCTAGCACAGCCAACCTGGATAGGAACCAGGTTCATGAGCAGGCAGGTTACTTTGCTCACATCTACACAAAAACAGCTGAGGAAGCAGGCCAGAGCGGCCAAGTTGAAACACACCCATGGTTTGGCTGCACCAAGACGCAAATAAGCGGGCTAGAACGATCCGACCTTCTGCTCCAGCTTAAACACTCTATAACAGCACTTGATGAGCTAGGCGCGGCACAAGCCAAGGCCTCGGCCAGCCTTAAAGCCGCAGAGGTTGCCTCGCTCTCCCCCAAAGCTACCCAGCAGTTGGCAAGCGCACTCACGGCCATGCCGATGCCCAAAGGCGACGAAGATTGGGACTTAATCAGCCGGCTCGATGCCTCCAGCTGTGAGGCGCTCCAAGCCTGGTTAGAAGGCATGGATCAGTTGATGGAGCAACAAGTCACCCTGAACCAAGCCTTGCACCCCAGCGTCATCGGATCTCCTCAAGCCCTGGAAACGATCAAAAAATCGTGCGCACAGATACGGCAGCACAACGACAGTAGCGGCCTGAAACTGGATGACCTCCTGGAACTGATCCAAGAAGCCCAAGAGCTCATTGATGAAGCTCCCAAAGCTCAACTGCTGATTCAAACCATCGCGAAAGCGCCAGCAACAGCCCAGTCACTCAGAACTGACAAGCAGGGCATCGAGCAGCTGGGCCTGTTGCTTGAACTCTTGCTACAGATGCCAATTGCCCTGGCGGAGTGGCGCCACAAACGCTTCGAAGATGCCTCGCTGGATAGAGTGCTTCCCGAGCTCAGTGAGCTTTTAGCCGACATCAAGCGGCTCGAAGCGCAATCCGCCAACGTCTTCACCCTCGACCACCTACCCAACCACACACGACTTGAAGACCTGCAGCGCGTGCTCGCTGACAGCTCATTATTCCGCTGGTTCAAGAGTGGCTGGCGGGGAGCCAAGGCCGAAGTTCTTGCCATGGTACGGCCAGGCATCAAACTGAAGTCGGCTCTTCAGGCACTGCCGGACGGCATAGCCTACAAGCGTCAGCAAAACCGCCTGACAACCGAGCCCTCGTTCCGGGAGGCGCTCGGCGAGCATTTCAGAGATGAAGGAACAAAAACCGATGAGCTGATTGCCCTGCGCCACTGGTACCGCACGCTGCGGGACCAGTGTGGACGCGGCTTCGGTGGCAACGTCTGGATTGCAGAGTATCTGCTCAAAGAAAGTGCCCAGGTACTGGAGCAGTTACTGGGCGATGCCAGCGAACTGAAAGAATACCTGTCGGACGTACTGTCCCATCGCAGTGAGCTGGAAAACACTCTCCTCTTGGACGGCCACCAACTCAAGTCAGAAGATTTGTTGGCCCCCAAAGGCCTGTATATGCGGCTCATCAAGGAACTGGGCAGCGCACTCAATGCACTTCTACCGCTGATTAGCGAGCAGGCACCAACTACTGGCCGTGTACTGGCGCTCGCCCAAGCGGTTGAGAGCTGGCAGGAGCGCGCCGCAGCCCTGCAGAACAATGCCGAACTGCTCGCGTGCTTGGCGGGAGAAGAGCTTCCTCGCTTCGACAACCTGGCCGAGGCACGTGGCCGCCTGATCGCCTGGCGCCACACCGTGTCCTTCGTTCGCCCGATCATGACGCTATCGATACGCCATCTGCTGGTGCCTCAACTTGCAGCCTGCACCACCAAGCAGGCCGAACAGATGGTTAGTGACTGGAACACCCAAGGCAAGCAACTAGGGGAGGCTCTGCGTGTGTGGGAGCAAGCCTTAGCGCGCTTTAACGACAAAGCCGAAGTAGAACCGGCGCATTGGTGGAAGCGTGTCAATCAGGACGACCCCACAGCCCTCAAACAACGCCTGCAGCGGGCAGCGCAAAACGAAGAGCTGCTCGAACACTGGCTGGAGTACCGCCGCCTGCGCAAGCGACTTGCTGATTTGGGCTTTGAGGCGGTGATCTTCGCCGTCGAAAACCAAACCGTGCCTGCAGAGAGCACCAAAGATGCCTGCCTTCTGGGCCTGATGGATCTTTGGGCCAAACAGATACTCGAAAGCAATCCGACTCTGGGGCAGTTCTCCGGTAAGGATCAAGAGGCTATCCGCGTCCGCTTTGCCGAAATAGACAACCAGCTCACCAAACTGCAACGCGAGCAGCTGGCGGCGAAGATCGATCAACACAAGGTTCCGGAAGGCAATAACTCCGGCAAAGTTAAGGATCGCACCCAACTCGCCCTGCTCAAGCACGAGGCAGGCAAGAAGACGCGCCACGAATCCATTCGTTCGTTGATGCTGCGCGCCCCTGAGGCCTTACAAGGGCTAAAGCCCTGCTTCATGATGTCACCCATGGCCGTTGCCCAATACCTGCCGGCCGGTAAAGTGCACTTCGACATCATCGTCATGGACGAAGCCTCGCAGATGCGCCCAGAGGAAGCCCTGGGTGCCATCTCCCGAGGCAGCCAACTGGTTGTCGTCGGCGATCCCAAACAGCTGCCGCCCACCAGTTTCTTCTCCCGCCAAGGCGGAGATGACGATGAAGACAGTGACGAAACCTCTCTAGCCCAGGATTCGGAAAGTATTCTTGAAGCGGCCATGCCGCTATTCAAGCTGCGCCGGCTGCGTTGGCACTACCGCTCGCGCCACGAGAGCCTAATCGCCTTCTCCAACAAGGCCTTCTATGACAGCAACCTGGTGGTCTACCCGTCACCTCACCGCGAATCGAACGAATTCGGCGTGAAGTTTGTGCGTGTGGCTCGCGGCCGCTTCGTTGAGCAACGCAATGTTGAAGAGGCCGATATCGTCGCCAAAGCCATCGAACACCATTTGCTACACCGTCCTGAAGAGTCGCTCGGCGTCGTGGCAATGAACGTCAAGCAAGCCGAACAGATCGACCGTGCGTTGGAGCAACTCGCCAAGCAGAACCCAGCACTGCAGGAAGCCTTCAGTCGCAACGAAGAAAGTGACGAGCCGCTGTTCATCAAGAACCTGGAGAACGTCCAGGGTGACGAGCGTGACGTCATCTACATCTCCACCACCTATGGCCCGATGGAGATCGGCGGCAGCGTGCCCCAGCGCTTTGGCCCCATCAACGGCGCTGATGGCTGGCGTCGCCTCAACGTGCTGTATACCCGCTCCAAGAAGCGCATGCAGGTGTTCGCTTCCTTCACCGCCAGCGACGTGGTTGCGACAGGCACATCCAGTCGTGGCGTACTGGCCCTGCGCGACTTCCTTCAGTTCGCCGAATCCGGTCACATGCCGCATATCCGCGAGACCGGCAGAGCCTCAGACAGCGACTTCGAAGTTGCCGTCATCGAAGCCCTGGAGCGCCATGGTTATCAGTGCGAGCCGCAGGTAGGTGTCGCCGGCTTCTTCATCGATCTGGCTGTGCGCGATCCTGGCCAGCCTGGCCGCTATCTCATGGGTATCGAGTGCGATGGCGCGGCCTACCACTCAGCCAAGTCGGCCCGTGATCGCGACCGCCTGCGCCAGAGTGTGCTGGAGC
Source organism: Stutzerimonas kunmingensis (assembly GCF_002929225.1). Taxonomy (GTDB): domain Bacteria; phylum Pseudomonadota; class Gammaproteobacteria; order Pseudomonadales; family Pseudomonadaceae; genus Stutzerimonas. Next base: position 385,312 of record NZ_PISM01000020.1, read on the forward strand.
AGCTCGGCTGGCGCATTCGCCGCATCTGGTCGGTGGACTGGTTCCGGAATGCCAAGCTGCAGCTCGAACCTATTCTCTTGGAGCTCGCCGCACTGCGTACCGAGCCGGCTATTGAGGTGGATCCAGAACAAGCCGAGGAGCAGATTATCCAGCAAGTCGCCGAAGAGCAGAGCCAGCACGCCGAGCGCATCTCTCAGGAGGGCGGCACCAGTCTGCGCGAGAAACTGCACTACCTGGATCAGCAGATCATTCGCCCCGCCTTACCCAACATACCGGACAACCGCCGCCTACTACGCCCAGCCATGCTCGAAGCGTTGTTGGAGTTCAAGCCGGCCGACCGCAGCGAGTTCCAGCAGCGGCTACCGGGCTACCTGCGTGAGGGAACCGACCCCGCTGAGGGGCGGTTCATCGACGACGTGCTTTCTCTGATCGGTGACTACGCATAAGGCATTTCAGCACCACACTGTCGACGAACAGATCAGCTACACGTGCCCGATCAGCTGGATGGCGACCGGCAACTAACGGCAAAGGGTGCTTTGCGGGCGAAAGTCATCAGCGTTGGCTGACTACTTTTGGTCGAAAGCGGCCTAGTCTGCCCCGGACGTTGTCTCAGACTTTGTGATAGGCCTTTTTGCACCTTCTGTCCTTCTCGACGTAAGCGTCCAGCCGAGTCACCTTTCTAGCCCCAGCATTAGGGACGAATGATGGAAGGTCGAACGCTGCTGAGCACTTTTTGAAGGAGTTGGAAATGACTGAGAATGGACGATTCTGAAATCCCATTAACCGGCACCGGCTCGGGGCCGGTGCCAGGTTAATCTATCTATACGAATTCCGACTTAGTTCGGACCAATAAGCACTTAGGGTAAGTTCCGCCGCCAGACGTACTTTTTCGAAGGACGCCCGCCTTTCTCGTCAGCTACAACATAGGAAACCACGAGATTGAACATGGTTAAGACTTCTAATGCCTCGTTCACTGCTTCGGTGGTATCTAAGCCGCCCCATTTCTTGCCCCTGATCTCTCGTGGTGTGAAGGGCTCCGGAAGCTTTTCCTTACGATCGAGAATAGTCCGCGCACCTATCAGCGGTGCATTGATAACCGACCCATAAAGCCGGCTCGCATGCGATTTTAGGTATGGTGCCCAGTCAATCGCGCGAAGAGTAGCGTCTAACCTAACAGTCTCGCGACCACCATCAATCAATTCAAACAGTAGAGCTAAACCGGCAATGGTTTGCGGCATTTTCAAGAAGTGCGATTCTAGGGATGAGTGAATCTCGCTAGAACGAATCGCTCGCATATGATCAATATACCAGGCGTTGAAATGTTGCTGAGCTTCTTCGTCAAAACGAAATGTTCGCCGTGGAGTTTCAGGCAACTGGTGGAGGTCATTGATGACCTTCCTCACGCATTCCTGGGCTACCTCGTTTGGTTTACGGTCGACGAATTGCCAGTTCCGTTCATCATCTGGCCATACAGCGAGCTGTAGTCGCTGCACGAGGCCGTCATCCAATTCTCCACTTATGGCGCTTCGTACCAGAGGAGCGATGCGTGATGGCTGGATGCACCCAATCAACGAGAGGCAGCAGGATTCAATTATGATTGTTCCGCGTCCTATTCGGTCATATGTGTAGGAGTTAGTACCATCAAAGCACTCCAGATAGAATGCACGTGCGGAAGCGCCATCTTCGGTCTGCATCAACGACAGCCAGCCACCAAGTTCGTCTCGTTCAAGCATTAAGCCGTTAGGGTTCTCATTTAACAGCTCGCCCAGTTTTTCAACAGTTGCGTCGTTGACGATAAAGCGGCGGGGGACGGGGGCTGGAATATCCTCAGCGAACTCTGCAAGCGCGGCAATGGCGGCTTCTTTTCTTCCCGCTGCCATTAACTTCTTTGCTCTGTCCTTAGCAGCTTTGCGCTCTAGCTCCAAGATTTCGCTAGTCGCTTTATGTGTCGCCACGAATTTTCCGTATTTTTCTCTCTCGTCGGCTTCCAGTTCTTTCAACGGGCGTATTGCTTGTTTGAGCGCAGGTGACTTCATAGTAGAGGGTTTTCCTATAAGGCAACCCCACTGGTTTACTGCTACTTCCCAGGTGTCTTCCTGTTTTGGATGAATAGTTAACTTTCGCCCGACAACAGAACTAATAGAGACAATCAATGCAACAGCCACAAAGTCGGGCGGGCACTGAGTGCGGTCTGCAGCATCGCGCACGTACTCCCTCAACATGTTCGGCATCAACTCGTCGCGCCAGGGAAGGACGGGGGCAATACCGGTAGGGAGCCGCATTGGCTTTTTCGACTGGTCGAGAAAATCTGCCAAAACGCTCGGCGGCAACTGGGCTGTGAGCGGGGGCAAGTTCTGGCTATTCATACGCTATCCCTCTCGTTCGTTTTTTTCTTCAACCAGTCGATAATCTCTTCAGCAACAAAGGCGCAACGAGCCTGGCGGTTCGCTCCGTACTTGAGCGGTTTTGGGAACGAGGGATCATTTTTGCGGAGCTTGGCAAGACCGGACCGGGACTTGCCTAGCATTTCGCACAGTTTGGCCTGAGGAATCAGCATCTGGCCTTGGTTGGAGTTGCAATGCATTTGAGTGCGTCCTTGTGATTGACGCCCTCTATTCTCTGCATCTACCAAGCGCACCTGGCTTCTCTAATTACAGCAGAGCCGTAATTTGACGGCTTGCTTTGCCTGAGGACAGCCGATACCTACAACTGCTGCAGGTTAGCTATGTTCGCCGACGTGAGTTCAGGATGTGCGAACTCATAGGGGCTGAGATAACACGACCTGCACTTATCTAGATAGTCCGCCCACCATTGCACCATCAAGCGGCGTTCTTGGACGTGCTTGGCCAGGTGAATATAGGCGCCTCGCACACGGTTCCGTTCTTCATGGCCCATTTGGCGCTCAACGGCATCCTTGGTCCACAGGCCGGATTCGACGAGCGCTGAGCAGGCCATCGCTCGAAATCCGTGAGCGCACAATTCTGTTTTGGTGTCGTACCCCATCCGGCGTAGGGCGGCGTTGACAGTGTTTTCGCTCAGGGGACGCCAGAAACTGTGATCGCCCGGAAAAACCAACTCGAAACCGCCGGTTAGCTCGTTCGCATGCCTCATCAGCTCCACAGCCTGCCGGCTAAGCGGAACTATGTGCGAGGTACCCATTTTGGCCCCGCGAGTAGAGTGGCGCACTCCTTCAATGAGAGTGCGGTTACCAGGTATCGTCCATATTGCGCGGTCCAGATCAAATTCAGACCAACGAGCCAGGCGTAGCTCGCTGGAGCGTACGAAAGAAAGCAGACAAAAATGCACAGCAATTCGCGTCAGAAACCGTCCTTGGTAACTGTCCAGCCGTTCCAGTAGTTCAGGTATTCGCTCAAAGTGGAGCGCAGGGCGGTGGGCTGCTTTCCCTGTGACAATTGCCCCTCTTAGGTCGAGTGCTGGATTGGACTCAATATGTCCGGTTTGCACGGCCAAACGCATGACGCTAGTCGTGTATTGGGCCAGTCGGCTCGCTGTCTCTACGATGCCCTTTCGTTCTAGTTCGCGAAGAGGCTCAAGGAGATCGCGCGTTTTAAGCTCCGCGACTGGCCTCGATCCTAAGCGTGGAAATAAATGAGTCTCCAGCCGGCGCAGCACGGTGTCCGCATGATCGGATTTCCATTTTCGCGCACTGATCGCATGCCAGTCCCTTGCGACGGCCTCGAACGTGTTTCGGCGAGCTCTGTCTGCTTCGACCTTCGACTGCTTCGCATTTTCGATGGGATCGATGCCATGCGCCAATAGTTCGCGGGCCTCGGCTCGACGGCTGCGGGCCGCCTTCAGACTGAGCGCTGGATAGCTCCCAAAGGTCGCCAGGCCAGCTCTGCCGTCTGGCCGTGAGTATTTGAACCGCCAGACTTTCTTGCCATTCTTCTTCACTAGGAGGTGCAGGCCCTGACCATCGAAGAGTGTGTAGTCAGATTCGCGAGCCCTGGCGGCCTCACATTTGGCGTCGGTGAGAGGAGTGACCAAGCGTGCCATGGGTATACGTGTTCCTGTCGAATTCAAAATATACCGACACGTATACCCAATACCGCAAAACATACAAATGCACCCAGGTGCATCCAGAAACGACAAACCCCGCACGGGGCGGGGTTTGATGTCGCTTTCAGACCATAAGGAGCCATGGGAAAGCATTTAGATGGTGCCGGCACCAGGAGTCGAACCCGGGACCTACTGATTACAAGTCCTTGATTTTGAAATTTCAGGGGTTTTCATGAAGTTTCACATTCTATATAAATCAATAAGTTAGGATGATTTTGCCTTTCGGGAACGTTCCGATAATTTCATTGATTTGCATCGAAGTGTTGAGCAAAGTGTTGACCTGAATGGAACAGGAGCGCGCTTTCGTGGGGCACAAACTAACCGATGCTCAGACAAAAAGATGGGCAACTACGGGTGTGATCTTAAAGGATGGGGTGGCCACTCCTACACGTACCGTCTCCGAACAGCTCGGTGCGCGCGGGTCCGGTTCGATGCTTCTGGAGCGGCGCCCCAGCGGGGACATTGAGGTTTACTTAGCGGTACGCCGGGGTGGCAGGCAAGAGCGCAAGAAACTCGGCCAGTTTGGAACGCTCTCCGCTGGTGGTCAGATTAGAGGCTTAGCGTACTGGCGCCAGGAGGCAGAACGCGTTGCTGCGGCTGCTCGTGATTTCCAGACACTCGAAACGTACGAAAATCATGTTCGACGGTTGAAGGCCGAGCAGCAACGGATCGAAAGCCAAGCCGCTCGCCAAGGATCTTTTGAGCAGCTTTTGCTGGCTTACGTAGCGGACATGGAGCGACGTGGGAAGACAAGCGCCCGAGGAGTAATGCGTGCCCTAGAGCTTGATGTAATCAATGCATTCCCGGATCTAGCCGGCACCAAGGCGAAAGAGATCCAGGCAGAAGATATTTCGCAGATCCTGCGCCATTGCATTAACCGGAAGCCCGCATCCAAAGGGCGTGGGCGACGAAAAACACAGGCGAGCGCAACGAATGGCAAGCTAACCGCCGCTAATCGTCTTCGGGCTTATTTGCGTGCTGCGTTTTCGTTTGGCTTGAAGCACGATCTGAATCCCTTGAGAGCAGGCGATGCGGTCCTATTCGGGCTCAGATACAACCCAGTTGCGGATCTCCCTACGATTGAGGGTGCGGAGCGTGCAAACACGGAGGCGTTGAACGGCGACGAACTGAGACAAGTGCTTCGTGCTGTCGCTGCGCTGCCAGGGCGCCGTCAGCCAATAGCTAACGCGATGATTTATCTGGCAGGGCAACGTGTGCAGATGTTATTGCGCGCAACTTGGGCTGACCTGTCAGAAGATCCTGAGCACGGCACGGTTCTCCGCTTGGTCGATTACAAGGGAGGCAAAGGAACGCCTCCTAGGGATCATCTTTTGCCCATATCTGGAAGGGTCGAAGAGGTACTAGCGCCGTTACTGACGCCTCGGACTGGCGCGGGTCCGTTTTCGCTTGACGGTGTGCGGAAAGTATCCGCGCATACAGTGCAGAAGATTTTTTCCGAGCTTGGCTCTGTGTTGTCGGCACAGGGCCTGACTCGCACCTTCACTTGGCGCACGATGCGAGCGACCATCGAGACTCATTTGGCGATGCTTGGTGTTGATGAGCAGCGAAGGGCATGGCTGCTTTCTCATGGCCGGAGCGGAGTTCAAGCAAAGCACTATGACCGTTACAGCTATCTGAAAGAAAAGCGCGAGGACCTAGGCAAATGGGCAGCCTATCTAGACGCAATGTTGGATAACCCCGCATAGGGACTTGGGTTCGGTTCAGTGCTTGATAGCATTTCTCCATCAAGTAAAAGGAGACCCGCCTATGTCCCGCGTTTTGTGTAACCGCTGCAAGCGGATGATGGTTCCAAGAGTAATATTTAGCCGAAGCATTGCCGGTGGCTGGGGATGGCGAATTGGCGGGGGAAAGCCAATCTCCAGCTGCTGTCCCTTCTGCTTATCAGAACATTGGGATGTAGTAGTAGAGCCAAGCCCACTGCGTGGCAGCGTTCTGATGAAGGTGCTGAGTATTCCGCTGACCCTGATCATGTTTACCTTGCTCTTCGGTGCTTCCAATGAGTTGGCTAGCTATATGGGTGGGTCAGCGATCGTGCAGTGGATTGGCGTGATCGGGTCGGTCGTGGCGACCTATAAATTTGGCCGCTGGTTCGTAAACTGATACCCAGCCAAGGACGTTTGGCGCCCTTTTTTTCGCGTGGTCGGAGTGGGGCTTCGCTGCCAGTTACTCCCTCCTCTTTCTAGGGCGGGACGACAGGCGCTTGTTGTCTAAATATCGCGCCAACCGCAAGCCAACTAGAGCCGCGACCGTTACGCAAAAAAGCACAACGGCAATTGCCTTTAGCAAGGTTGAAGTCGTTTCCATGCTTCGATCCTTTTCGGTTGTTCGATGTCCGCACGTTAGCCCCGGATACGGAAAACCCTAGCTACCACCTCATGTCCACTCTGAGGTCAGCGAAGCGGCCATTCCGACGACAAAACACCCCATGCGGTGGAAAATAGCCGCGTTGCCATAGCGGATGTCTAACGACAACAGAAGCCATCCACTAAAAAACAGAACAGGTGTTGTTGCCGCAGTGGACGCGAACCGGCAACAGCCCCGCAACGGCAGCCACTGCTACCTTCAATTTCCACCGTAGAAAACGCTACTTTCCACTTCTCTTTCCACTGTGGAAAGGACTGACTTTCACCGCTCGGGGGCGAGGGTGGATAGTGAGCACCAGTTTCTACGGAGTTGGAAACTATGAAAGCCAGCAACGACGCGGCTCACAGCGACTTTCCGCTCTCAATTTCCACAGTGGAAAGCCTCACTTTCCACATTCATCGCCGAGGGTGGAAAGAAAGCACTAGTTTCTACGTGGCGGGAAACTACGAAAGCCAGCAACGACGCGGCTTACAGCGACTTTCCACTCTCAATTTCCACAGCGGAAAGCCTCACTTTCCACATTCATCGCCGAGGGTGGAAAGAGAGCACCAGTTTCTACGTGGCTGGAAACTATGAAAGCGAGCAACGACGCGGCTTACAGCGACTTTCCACTCTGACTTTCCACAGTGGAAAGCCGGACTTTCCACATTCATTGCTGAGGGTGGAAAGTGAGCGCCTGTTTCGGCGAGTGTGGAAACTGTTAAAGCCAGCTACGGCGGGGCCTCCAGCGACTTTCCACCCTCGTGAAACGTGTCATTTTCACTTTCCACCTACGATGAAAATCAGGGGCTCATGCCGTATAAATCTATTACGAGTGGATGGAATGAGAGGTGTGTGGGTATCTGTGTTGCGTAGCGGTTGTTGGCGATGCCTGGGACGAATTGGGCAGTTTGGGATCGCGGCTCTGTCTCCCGGGCGTGCTCGTGGGTGTCGGTACGCGGCGATGATGGCGGTCTGGGCGCTCGCCAGGTGGGGGATACCTGGAAGTCAAAGAGATGCGGCCCGGCGAGTCCTGGCCACGATTCTTCCGAATGGCAGATTCTTTGCCCAGGCGCTTCGAGCGAGCGCGGTCCAGGAGATTTTTGAGGTTACCGACGCTGGGTTGATAGGTGGGGGTGTGAGTTTTCGCTGGGGCGACATCGTCGGCTTCGTGTGAGCGCGATGATTGGCGATGGGGGTTTGAGACGGTTCCATGCATCGCGGCAAGTGTTAGAACGGGTGGTTTAGAGCGGGCGGCGCGAAGCTTAGAACGCAGACCTGTTTTTCGCGAAGCTTAGAACGCAGAACCCAGCAACCATGCGGGTTTGAGCCCCGTTCTAAGCTTCCCGGCGAGTGTTAGGACGGGTTGTTTAGAACGAGCGGTGCGAAGCTTAGAACGGCAGCACCCAGCAACCATGCGGGTTTAAGCCCGTTCTAAGCTTCCCAACGAGTGTTAGAACGGGTTGTTTAGAACGGGCGGCGCGAAGCTTAGAACGTAGACCTGTTTTTCGCGAAGCTTAGAACGGCAGAACCCAGCAATCATGCGGGTTTGAACCCCGTTCTAAGCGTCCCGGCGAGTGTTAGAACGGGTTGTTTAGAACGGGCGGCGCGAAGCTTAGAACGCGGACCTGCTTTTCGCGAAGCTTAGAACGGGCAGAACCCAGAACCCATGAGGGTTTGAGCCCTGTTCTAAGCTTCGCGTTCTAATACTCGACCGTTCTAAACAACGAAAAAAAAGTGGACCTCATTCCGTATAAATCTATTACGAGATGAGATTTTCGCAAAAAGTTGGGGATTTGTGTCGCGTAGCGGATGTTGGTGAAGCGAGTGCGCGAACTGAATGATTCACCGTGCCGTTGTGGTGGCCTGATGGGGCCTGTTCGCAGCCGTCGAGGTTCAGGCGTAACGGTATTGGCTGATCGTCCTGGACGCGTCAGAAGCGAGAGCTAGATGAATTTTCGAGAAATTGGCCCAGGACGGTTCTTTCCCCCGATTCTTCCGAACGGGAGATTTTTCGCGCTTGCGATTGGCGGCCTCCAGATACAGGAAATCCTGCAAGTCATAGACGTTGGCATTGAATGCGGCGGAGTGAGTTTCCGCTGGGGTGATATTTGCGGCTACGCCATCCAGCAAAATGAGGCTTGCCTGTTGAGCAAGAAGTACTCCTCAGGCGGGCTGAGGTTCAAGCTGGGTACTTGCTATTTCGTGGGCTCGGCTCAACCGCCCGAGCGGCACATCCATGGCTATCCGGTTGAGCATTGCCTTATGAATCGCATCACGTTTGAGCAGCAGAGGTTGCAGGTCCCTGTCTGTGGCTGAGAGCTATCTCCATGAGAAGGCGCCAGAACGTCGCTGTGAGCTTTTCAGGTGAATTGTGGCTATGCCAGGGTGCTCAAAGCCTCAAAACGCATCAAGCGCTATCGTGGCTCGTTACGGGGGTAGATCTGCGACATCCGTGGCGTGTTCGAGGGTTCCACTTGGAGCAGCTTGATAACTGCTACAGCGCTGCGAAACCAGAGACAGGGCAATGCGGCCGTGCCGTGAGCTGGTCATCAGGAGCAGAACGCTTGCTTCGCTGGGGAATCTAGTCTGCTAGAGAGGCTCTAACATCGACTACAGAGGGGATAGCGGCCTCAAGTACAGACGAATTCCCAGATCAGCTTTCGCTCAAGGTGTTTGATATAGGCAGCAGTATACGGCTCGCCCATATCTACTGGGCATGCAGATACCCATAAAGCTTCGAGCGGGGTGGTTTAAGGTGGGTCTGCCTAAATGTGCTTCCCCCAAAAGGCCGGGCCGCTCACTAAATGCTGAAGTGTTGAACTGACGTAGACGGTCGGCCGGGGGCTGGTCGGTTGTCTCGCCAATGTAAAGGATAAATTCGCTATTGACCGATGGTTGTCTGGCTTATTTTTAACTGCAGGCGATGAAGCAGACGCCTGCCCGGTCAATATCTGGTAAGTTGGATAGTTCAGTCATTTTCTGAATGCCTGTCTTTATTTATGACTTCGCTAATTACTCTAAATGCATTGGAATTGCTAGTGATAGTGATTTTGTCTTTGCTGTATGCTTTGGTCACATGAAGCAATGCCATAGATTGAAGTTCTGAGATTTCAATTTCAGAAATTATTCTGCGATTTTTATTTGATTTTTCTTGAATGCGCCTGTAATAAACGTCAATGGGGTTTGCGATAATAAAAAAAATCAAATCTGGTTCGAGCTGCTTCAGGATTTCAATGGGGACCCAGAATTCCGCATCGTTGGTTTCGATTACGGCGTGGAACTCGACGATGGTGTTCTTATTGCTGCTTTTTAGTGATGCGTAAGCTCTAATTAAGTGTTGCTGGTTGGCTAATAAGCTTTTTCTTTCAATTTCAAATATCTCAACAGGGCGGCCTGCTTTTTTTAATAGCGTCGATGCTGATAGGCCGACGTATTGTGGGTTGGTTGAAACTAGCTCTTGAGTTAATGTAGATTTTCCTGCGCCAGCTATCCCAAATAACGCAATGTGCATTTAAAGGTTTCCCTTAACTAGGTCCAGGATTATATCTTGCGATGCATAACAGTAAGACTGAGGAGGGGTTATGCCCGCTGCTCTAAGGCTAGCCAAAGGCACTTTTTTTTCGTATTCGATAACATTGCATAAATGGATGACGAAAGCCTCAGTATGTCCCGAGAAGTAATTATTGAAATTATCTTTAGAAATACAACCTTTCTCAAAGGCTGTCTGGGCTATATCAGATGGAGCGCCAACGTGAATGCTCGCGATTGTTGCTTCACCTGCTAGCATCTTTACCGGAGAGCTGGAATAGATGTATATTCTTCGCTCGGGCTCAAAAAGCACCCCGATTTTTTTTCGAAGCTCTACAGTTTTAGCTCCACTAAAAATCATTGAGCTATATTGCGGCTTGATGCTAATTATGATTTCTCGCATGATGCTCTAGGTTCTAAGGAAATTTTATGGCTAAAAGCCTAGCGTTTTGGCTCGAAGGAATCAACACCGATAGCCATGAAATTGATTTGCATGTTAATTACTGGTTGTTGCATCAAAATACTGATGATGAGCTTAGTTATCTAGACATTGGCGTGAAGTTTTTCGGGCTAGATGGTGCTAGCGATCAGGATGGGGCTATTAATGTTTATTTTCCATTCAAGATAACTAAGGATAACTATCACCCGGGTCTGGGGGAGTTGGTATGCTCTAGGACTGACCTGATTCAAACGATATTCAATGCTAGGCATAAGTCAACGTGTAACAGTTCTAATACGTCAGTTGACATCGAGTTTGAAAATAATAGGAAAGAAAAAGACATCCTCAGAGTGTTTACCCAGATATCCTGCAGTCCCGAAAATGGAGGGGTGAGGATAGTAGATACGGATGAAGGGTCCACGCTTTTGTTTCCGCTGGCACTTTTCAGAGTAACAAAGAAAACAGATTCACCCGCTCTTGAGCAGACGAGCCACGATCAAGCGCTACCTGGTTATATTCGATTCCGAATCAAGCTGGGCGCGCAAGAGACGAAGGTGTTGTCTCAAAGTTATAAACATAGTGATAGCTTTATACTAAGTCGGTTGGAGTCAACGGAGATTGTCGACTTCAGGCTGAACGAGGTTCGAGATCTGCCTGGCATTGTGCAATCTAAAAACCTTATTGGTGCGGGAATCAAAAATATTCATTTTTTCCTGATACGTGAGGTCGATTCGGAATATAAGCAGGCCCACGCAAATTTCCATAGATGCAGGCTTTTAGAAAAAGAGCTCTGGAATGAATATTTAAGCTTGGAGCCTAAAGATAAGATGGCTCCCAAACAGATGCTTATTTATCACTGGAAAGAGCCCGGTAAGGTTGACAAGGAATCACCAGGAAAAACACAGGCTTCCATAGAGAAATTTACTGCGTTCGCCAAATTTAGCAAGATCACAGTTACCTATAAAAATCTGTGCCTCTTCTTGCTTTTTGCACTTGCAATAGGTGCGGTTTCTGGTGCTATAGGTAATGCGCTCTTTAACTTTGTTAAAAATGCTGGGGCGGCAGCAGTTGATCAGGTAATTTACTTACATGATGTACATTCCCAAAGATAATTCGCCTTTATAAAGTTCTTGCAAAAAGTAGAAGAAATGTTAAAATAATGTTTGGAAGACTATTTTTATTGTAGTGGAGAGAGAAATGATTGCAACTATGGTGAGGCCGGTCATACGCTATGATTATCTTAGCGCAATGAACGTTGACTTCATGTTCATTGCAAGCCATCTTTCAGCAGTTTCTCATCTTTACCCTGGATTTAAAGAATGGCTCTACTTCAAGTTTAAGCCGGAGTTTCTAAGTGGCTCGCGAGATATATTGGTTGCATACGACGGTAATAAAATTGCAGGACTGTCTTTACTGAAGTTTAGCAGTGTAGAGCATAAAATTTGTACTTTTTATATTATGCCGGAATATCGTGGCTTGAGCATCGGCCATGAGCTTATGGATAGGTCTCTTTCGCTTCTTTGTAGTCGAAATGTATTGATATCTGTGTCGGAAGAGCGAGAGGTTGAACTGTCTCGTGTTCTGAAAAGCTTTAAGTTCAATCTAGATCGTAAGATCGAAGGTGTATATCGTTCTGGAGTTTTCGAGAGCTTTTATTCAATTTAGGGAAGGTCTGAAAAAGACTTCCTGATTTGGCAAAATCCCCCGACTTCACCTCGCCGAGTTTTCCCATGAAGCAGATGACCTTCGCCGACGCCGAGTACGCAGGCAAGCGCAAGCAGACCCGC
>NZ_PISM01000021.1 GCF_002929225.1 Stutzerimonas kunmingensis
TCGGACGGCGTTAAGACAAAGCAGGCGGCGGGTTTGGCCATGTGGGTTATTAATCAGTGGCTTTGGAGTCGCGCCAGTATATCGATATGTTGTTAAATAAACGAACTACCCGCTCGGGACACTAGCCGGCGCGGTGCAAGCCCTGTTCAAGCCGTCGAGGGTGCCGAGCTGGCATTCGTCGTTGTTGTATGCCTGCCGTCCACGCTCGATATCCAGCGCGAAGTCATGGTCCTGATGCGGGGTCAGGGCCAGGCGGGCGCCGATGTTCTGGTTGCGACCGTCGACGGGCGAGGGACCGCGCTTGCTGACATCAATGCCATTGCCGTAACTCAGATCCGACTCCTGGCGATCGAACAGGCTGCCGCGAACCTGCAGGCCGAGCAGACCGTCGATCAGCGGACCACTGGCGTAGACACTGGTGTTGCGGGTGTCGCCGAAGTCGCGATCTTGCTGATAGGTGTAATCCTGTGTCACCGAGCCGGTCCACTCCTTGCCGACCTTGCGGGTGATGATGTTGATTACCCCGCCCATGGCGTCGGAGCCGTAGAGCGTCGACATCGGGCCACGGATCACTTCGATGCGCTCGATGGCCGACAGCGGCGGCATGAAGCTGGTGGAGGTTTCGTTGAAGCCGTTTGGCGTGACATTGCCTGCGGCGTTCTGTCGACGGCCGTCGATGAGGATCAGGGTGTACTGGCTGGGCATGCCGCGAATGCTGATGTTGAGCCCGCCGGTCTTGCCGGTGCCCTGGCCGATATCGATGCCTTCCACGTCGCCCAGTGCCTGCGCCAGGTTGTTGTAGCGCTTCTGCTGCAGGTCTTCACGGCTGATGACGCTGATGCTGGCCGGTGCTTCGGTGATCTTCTGTTCGAAGCCGGAGGCGCTGACGACCGTGTCGTTGAGCGTGACAGGCGCGTTCTGGGCGAGAGCCGTCCAGCTGCAGCCGATCATGGCGCAGAACAGGGCGGTACGTGCGAAGGGGATAGACATGCGGGCTCCTTGTAGCCGTCTCGTTGGCGCTCGCATGATAATCATTCGTAAACGAGAATTTAGAATTTACTGCATTAGTTTCTCATCTGGGTCGTCAAATCGGTTGCCAGCCCTTGCACAGCGCGGGCTGGGTATTTGTAAGCGAATATTTAGAAGTGGTCCGAACGGTCAGTTTCGGTCACGGCATCTGAACTTCGATGACGCCGTCGGCGTTGATCGTGACCTGGCGAGTGCCCGCTTCGATTTCGGGGATGGGTGCCGATTCCATCATGTCCATCTTCATCGCGCTGCTGCGCATGACAGGTTGAAATCCGCCGCCGTTGAGGTTGAGGCTCACCAGCTTGTAACCGCTGCCGCCGAGCGCCTCGGTCGCGAGTTGGGCGCGCGCCTGGAACGCGGCGACCGCCTCCTTGAGCAGGGCATCCTCGTTCTGCTTGCGGATCGGGTCGGAGACACTGAAGTGCATGCTGCTCATCTTCAGGCTCTTCATCAGCTCGGCGGTCAGCTTCGACAGGCTGGCAAAGTTGCCGCTCTCCAGGCGCAGTTCGGCATGCTCCCGCCAACCGGAGATCTGCTGGCCCTTGTCGTCATAGACTGGATAGCTGTTGCGGCTGCCCTGGCTGACGATCACATCCTTGCTCTGCCGAGCGGTCTGCAGCGCCTGGTTCAGCGCGCGGGTGGTCTCTGCCGCGAGCTGGGCGGGATCGTTGTGTTGTGCTTCGCTGTAGAGCGTGACGTGCATGCGGTCATGGGCCACTTCGCTGCTGACCTCGGCGCGCAGGGCGACCTGGTTGTAGCGTGGTTCCTCGGCCATGGCGGGCAGGCTGACGAGGCTGGTGATCAGCGCCATGAGGGCTGCGCTGCGGAAGAGAGTTGGCTGCATAACGGATCCTTGGCATGTGCACCGGCCGGTGCGATAGCGCAAGACTCTACCTGCGCCGGTGAATGTATGCAGCTGTCCGTGCGTCGAGTTGCCGCATTTCGGTTTGGCCGCCAGACGGCTTGGTTATACTCCGCCGAATTCTTGGAGACTCCATGTACACATCCGTCCCGCTGCTATCTGCCAGCCGGCAGAACCTTCGGCTTCTGACCCTTATTCGCATCGTGGTGCTGGCTGCACAGTCCGGCGCCGTGGGCGTGGCTTACGCGACGCAGATGCTGACGCTGCCTTGGCTGGCGCTGGGCATCACGCTGGCCGTGTCGGCGGTGCTCTGTCTGGGTACGGCACTGCGTTTGCGCGGCCCGTGGCCCGTCACCGAGCTGGAATACGCCGTGCATCTGGGCTGCGACCTGATGATCCACAGCGCGCTGCTGTACTACTCCGGCGGCTCGACCAATCCGTTCGTGTCCTACTACCTGGTGCCGCTGACCATCGCTGCGGCAACCCTGCCGTGGCTTTATTCCATCGTGCTTTCCGGTCTGGCGCTGCTGGGTTACACGCTGATGCTGGTCTGGTACGACCCGCTCACCCTGCCACCCTTCGAGCGGGCGACGCTGCAGGTTTACGGCATGTGGCTGAGTTTCGCGCTGGCGGCCGCGCTGATCACTTTCTTCGTCGCGCGCATGGCCGAACAGCTGCGCCGACAGGAACAGCAGCAGGCCCAGCGCCGCGAGGAGAGCATGCGTGACCAGCAACTGCTCGCCGTGGCCACCCAGGCCGCTGGCGCCGCTCATGAACTGGGCACGCCGCTGGCAACCATGAGCGTGCTGCTCAAGGAGTTGCGCCAGGAATACAAGGACCCGCAGCTGAGCGAGGATCTCGGCCTGCTGCAGTCGCAAGTCCAGCTCTGCAAGGAGAGCCTGCGTCAGCTGGTCCGCGCCGCCGAGGCAGACCGGCGCCAGGCGGTCGTCGAGCAGACCGCACGCGAATGGGTCGACTCGGTCCTGCAGCGCTGGCACCTGATGCGTCCAGAGGCAACATTCCGCTTCCAGTGCGTCGGCCTTGGCAGTGCGCCGAAGCTGATGCCGCCGGCTGACCTCAGCCAGTCGCTGCTCAATCTGTTGAACAACGCCACCGATGCCAGTCCCGAGGATCTGGAAATACGCCTGGACTGGGATCCGCAGTGGATCAAGCTGACCATCCGTGACCACGGCGCCGGTGTTCCGCTGGCCATCGCCGAGCAGATCGGCAGACCCTTCATCACGACCAAGGGCAAGGGTTTCGGCCTTGGTCTGTTTCTCAGTCAGGCCAGCGTCACCCGCGCCGGCGGCACGGTGAAGCTCTACAATCACGAAGAAGGTGGCACACTGACCGAACTGCGCCTACCGCATGGTTCGGTACGCGCCTGATCCTGATCGTGACCAATGCGAGGAATGCACAGATGACCGACGAGTTGCAGCAAGAGGGTGAAGAACAACCTCACCTGCTGTTGGTGGATGACGATCCGACGTTCACCCGGGTGATGGCGCGCGCCATGAGTCGCCGGGGCCTGCAGGTCAGCATTGCTGGTTCTGCTGAGGAGGGCCTGGCCCTGGCCAAGCAGGATATTCCTGACTACGCAGTGCTCGACCTTAAGATGGAAGGCGATTCGGGCCTGGTGCTGCTGCCCAAGTTGCTCGAGCTGGACCCCGAAATGCGGGTGTTGATCCTGACCGGTTACTCGAGCATCGCCACAGCGGTGGAAGCGATCAAGCGCGGCGCCTGCAATTACCTGTGCAAGCCTGCCGATGCCGACGACGTGCTCGCGGCATTGTTGTCGCAGCATGCCGATCTCGACAGCCTGGTGCCGGAAAATCCCATGTCGGTCGATCGCCTGCAGTGGGAGCATATCCAGCGGGTGCTCAGTGAGCACGACGGCAACATCTCCGCTACCGCCCGTGCCCTGGGCATGCATCGACGGACCTTGCAGCGCAAGCTACAGAAACGTCCGGTGCGACGCTAACCGGCGTCATCGTCTCGCGGGGGCGGCGTTGTCATCACACGACGCCCGAGCCCTCGCGTAACGCATGCTTTATGCTTGCGAGCTTTGTAGTTGCAGGCGTCTTCCATGCTCCCCCTCGTACTGCAAACCCTGAGCGTCACTGCGCCGGTGTTTGCCATGTTGTTTCTCGGTGTCGCGCTCAAGCGCCTCGGCTGGATCGACGCTGCGTTCGTGTATACGGCTTCGGCGCTGGTGTTCAGGGGCACCATGCCGACGCTGCTGTTCATCTCCATCATCAAGGCCGATCTGACAGCGGCGCTGCAGCCGGCACTGCTGCTCTATTTCGTGCTTGCCACAATTGCGACATTCATCGTGGCCTGGGTCTGGGCCTTGTGGCGTTGCCCAGCATCCGATCGCGGCGTATACGTGCAGGGCGCTTTTCGTGGCAACAACGGCATCGTCGGTCTGGCGCTGGCCAGCAGCCTCTACGGTGACTACGGCCTGTCGGTTGGCGGTGTGCTCGCCGGGGTGGTGATTCTGGTCTACAACAGCCTCTCGGCGATGGTGCTCGCCATCTACAGCCCGGATGGACAGGTCGGCCCGAAGGAAATTTTGCTTAGCATCCTGCGTAATCCACTGATCATTGGTGTGGTCGCGGCCGTTCCCTTCGCCTATTGGCAGATTGACTTGCCGGGCTGGCTGATGACCTCGGGCCAGTACTTTGCGCAGATGACCTTGCCACTGGCGCTCATCTGCATCGGCGCCACGCTGTCATTGGATGCGTTGCGCAAGAGCAGCGGCAGTGCGCTCAGTTCGAGCCTGATGAAGATGGTCTGGCTGCCTGCCCTCGCGACCCTGGGTGCTTGGGCCTACGGCTTTCGCGATGCGGAGCTGGGTATCCTGTTTCTCTACTTTGCCAGCCCAACGGCGGCGGCGAGTTTCGTCATGGCGCGCGCGGTCAATTCCAATCACCAGCTGGCCGCGACCATCATTGTCATCACGACGCTGATGGCAGCGCTGAGCATCAACGCCGGGCTGTTTCTGCTGGGCTGGCTGGGCTGGATCTAGTCGAGACCTTGGCTGCGATTCGCCGCGCCGTTCGTCGCCAATGCGGCTCTCAGCTTAAGAATCGCGTCGCGATGGTCGTAATCGGTCATCAGGCCTCAGAAAAAAAAGTGCATTTGCGTCAAATTGCCCTGGACGTTCAACGGCTTGCCTGGCGAGGCAGCCGCTCCGTGTTCTAGGGAATCTCTCATGGCATTTTTCACACCTTCGAGCCGCTCGCTGACGCGTGACGACATACGCGTGGTGAACCTGCGGCGCCTTGCGGTTCCGGGTTTTGCGCTGTTGCTGGTGCTGAGTCTGGGAAGCTTTGCCGGCGGTGTCTGGCTTGGCAGCGATCTGCGCAAGCCGCACCTGGCCACGCATCAGAGTGATGTACCCGTCGAGGATGAGGACCGCTTTGCCATCGCCCGGGTCGGCGAGGTGGTCGGCCGGTTGAAAACTCTCGAATCCGATCTGCTCGCCCTGCAGCAGATGATGGATCAACAGCGTGTTCTGCATGGCCAGCTGTCGGCGCTGGACCCGACGCTGTTGCCCGTGCTGGTGCCGGCACGCACGGACGGCGCAGGGCAGGGCGGCGCGCTGTTGCCGCCTCGGGGTTGTTCGGGGGAGCTGCTGGTCGATGCCGAGCGGCTGAGCCTTGCCGACCTGCAGCACAGCGAGACCTCTGCGCGCTGCATGCGGGTGACGCTGGACGGGCTGATGCAACAAGTGGCCGAGCGCAACGCGGCGCTCATGGCGATTCCGTCACGGCGACCGGTAGGCGAGGCACGGCTGGGCTCGGCATTCGGCAATCGCGTCGACCCCTTCCGCAAGAAACTGGCGTTCCATTCCGGGGTGGACTTCGCGTTGCGCAGCGGCTCCGACGTGGTCGCTGCGGCGGGAGGCCGGGTGCGCTTCGCCGGCTACCGAGGTGCCTACGGCAAACTGGTGGAGATCGACCATGGCAATCGCCTGGTCACGCGCTATGCCCACCTGTCGCGACTGGATGTTCGTCAGGGTGAGGTCGTCACGCCGGCACAGCGTATCGGTGCGGTGGGTTCGACAGGCCGATCCACTGGTCCTCATCTGCATTTCGAGGTGTTGCACAAGGGGCGCTTCGTCGACCCGCAGCGGTTCCTGGCCCTGGGTGATCTGGAGCGTGACAGCGATGGCCTGGCTGAGGACTAAACGCCCTTCCACGCGCGAGTTGCTACGCGCCGAGCACCGACTGCAAGCCGCGCGCAGCGCGCGCAGCGGACGTTGGCTGATCTTTGGACTGCTCTGTGTGATCGGCGCGCTGCTGTACCTGCGCAACCACGAGCAGGTGGCTCATGCACGGCAGGTCGAGGCGCTGACGCAGGACAGCCAGGCACTCAGGGCCGCGCTTGGGCAGAGCCGGTTGAAGCGCCAGGAAATCCGGGCCACCGAAGAGCAATTGCTAAGGCGTATAGCCACTCTCTCAGCGCAGGTCGAGCGGCTGCAGACCGATTTGGCCTTCTTCCGTCAGCAGAAGACGGCCCGTTAACTTTTTTTGGAGTAGATGATGTTTAACAAGAAGAAGCCGGTACCTCGCGTCACCATCGATCAGTTTTCCAGCCTGATCTCCGGCAACCTGTCCCTGATCGGGGATGTGACCTTCGAGGAAGGATTGAAGGTTAGCGGTGAAGTGCGCGGCGATGTCTGCCACAAGCCGGGCACGCACAGCCTGTTGGCGCTGAGTGCCGAGGGAAGAATCGAGGGCAACGTGAGCAGTTACGATGCGTTGATCGACGGCACCATCGTCGGCGATCTGGTGGTCGAGCATCTGCTCGAACTACATTCCAACGCGCGCGTGCGCGGGAACATCCGCTATCGCCAGTTGAGCATGGAGAACGGCGCGGTGGTCGACGGGACCCTCAACCGCATGGGTGACGAAGAGGAGAGTGCCCAGGTGTTCGAGTTGCCGCGGCCTCAGGTGCGTGAGGGCTGAGTGAAGGCGGGCCAGCCAGGCCCGCCGGTGGTTTGTCCTGTTGTCAGCGCTGGGTTTTCCAGGCGCGGCCGGCGATGACCAGCAGCGTGATCGCGGTCAGCGGCAGTGCATAGCCCAGCATGGCGTCGCCAAAGGTTTCCGCGAACGGGCGGCCGGTACTGGTCAGCACCAGGTACAGGGTGTAAGCCACGTAATAGGCGACGAACAGGGCGCCTTCCCAGCGCTTGATGCAGTAGCCGGCGAAGAAGATCGGCAGGCAGGCTACCGCTACCGCGATCATCACCGGGAAATCAAAGGCTAGCGCGTTCGAAGACACGCCGATCGCCTGCGGCGACACCAGCGAGGCCAGGCCGAGTACGCAGAGCAGATTGAAGATGTTGCTGCCAACGATGTTGCCGACGGCGATATCGCGCTCGCCGCGAAAGGCCGCCATGATCGAGGTGGCCAGTTCTGGCAGTGAGGTGCCGATGGCGATCACGGTCAGGCCAATGACCAACTCCGATAGGCCGAGCGCCCGGGCCAGGGCCACGGCGCCCTCGACGAGGAAATTGGAGCCCACCACCAGCAACACCAGGCCTGCGATCACCAGGCCAGCGTTGATCAGCCCAGCATGCGGCTTGGCCGGCTCATCCAGCCCGAACTCCTTGGCAAACTCGTCGTCGACTTCCGCAGCTTTTTCGCGGCGACTGCTTATGATCAGGAACAGCGTGTAGACCACTACCGCGGTGAACAGCAGTGCACCGTCGATACGGCTGAGTTCTCCGTCCCACGCCAGGCCGAAGGTCACCAGGCTGGCGCCGATCATGATCGGCACGTCCAGACGGATCAGTTGACGCGATACCACCAGTGGTGCGACCAGTGCGGTCATGCCGAGAATCAGCAGTACGTTGGCGATGTTGCTGCCCACGACGTTACCGATCGCGATGTCACCGCTGCCATTGAGTGCGGCCTGCACGCTGACGGCCGTCTCCGGCGCGCTGGTGCCGAAGGCGACCACGGTGAGGCCAATGACCAGTGGGGAGATGCCGAACTGGGCGGCGAGTTTGGCTGCACCTCGCACCAGGACCTCCGCGCCGGCAACGAGCAGCACCAGGCCGGCTATGAGGTAGACAAAGGTCATCAGGGTCACGATGGGGCGCTCCGCAAAAAATCCAGAAAGTGGGTGTTTCAGCGCTGGTGTTGCCAGGCGCGCAGGAAGATCACCAAAAGCGTGACGGCCGTCAAGGGGAACGCGAACCAGAGCATCGCGTCGCGCAGCAGCTCGATGGCACCCAGGCCGGTGGCGAACATCACCAGATACAGGGTGTAGGCCAGGTAATAGGCGAAAAACATCAGCCCTTCCCAGCGCCGGATGCAATACCCGGAAAAGAAAATCGGCAGGCAGGCGACGAACACGGCCAGCATTACCGGGAAGTCGAAGGACTGCGCATTGGGGGAAATGGACAGGCCTTCCGCGGCCACCGCGGCGCCGGCGCCGAGTACCAGCAGCAGGTTGAAGATGCAGCTGCCCACCACATTGCCGACAGCAATGTCGCGCTCCCCCTTGATGACCGCCAGCACCGAGGTCGCCAGCTCCGGCATCGAGGTGCCGACCGCAACCACCGTCAGGCCGATGACCAGCTCGGAAAGACCGAGCGCGCGCGCAAGGCCAACGGCACCTTCGATCAGCAGATTCGAGCCTCCCACCAGCAGCCCCAGGCCGAGCAGGATCAGCAGCAGCTGGAGCACCCAGGCATAAGGCTTGTCGCCAGCGTCCGGGCCGAACTCGGTGTCGAATTCATCGACGCCTGGTCCCGGCTTGTCCCGCTTGCTGGCGAGGACCAGAAACAGCGTGTAACCAATCAGGGCAACGAGCAGCAGGATACCGTCCAGTCGGCTGATGCTGCCGTTCCAGGCCAGTCCATAGCAGAGCAGGCCGGCGCCGATCATCACTGGCACATCGAGGCGGATCAGTTGCCGGGATACCACCAGCGGTGCGATCAGTGCGGAAATGCCGAGAATCAGCAGGATGTTCGCGATGTTGCTGCCGATCACGTTGCCTACTGCGATGTCACCGCTGCCATTAAGCGACGCCTGCACGCTGACGGCTGTTTCCGGGGCGCTGGTGCCGAAGGCCACCACCGTCAATCCGATGATCAGGGGCGGAATGCCGAAGCGGCTGGCCAGTTTGGCCGCGCCGCGTACCAGCGCTTCGGCACCGACGACGAGCAGTACCAGGCCGCTGATGAGGTAGCCAAAGGTAATCAGCGACATGCGGGCGCTCCCTTGGCTGGGGTAGCGCAGTCTGTGCTCTGTGACATCACTGCAGGTGCCTGTTCCTTCATGGGAGGGTTTCGATACGCACGCGGATCACGCCGGTCTTGAGCATGTCCAGTTGTGCCGCCGCGGCGCGGGAAAGGTCGATGATGCGGCCGCGGCTAAATGGTCCGCGGTCGTTGATACGTACCACCACCTGCTTGCCGTTCTGCTCGTTGGTGACCCGCACCCGCGTGCCGAAAGGCAGGCTGCGATGAGCGGCCACCAGCGCGTTCTGATCATGGGTTTCGCCGTTGGCGGTGCGCTGGCCGTGATGCATCCGCGCGTAATAGGAGGCCTTGCCGCTCTGGCTGAAGCGCTCTTGCGTGGTCGGTGGTGCCTTGGCGGGTTGAGCCGGCTGGCGATCTGCGCAGCCGCTGACCAGCAAGGCCAGCAACAATAGGGCGGTGAAGCGTGTCAGGCGCATGAACAATCCTTCCGTTGGGTCGATCGCTGAGTCGGCGATGGCCCGCGGCAGGTGTCATGACGTTGTGGCGATGCCGGGAGCGGTGATGCAGCGATGTCCGCGGTTGCAGCAGGGGCAACCGCGGAGGGCCATCGCTCAGCTTAGCCTTCGAGTTTTTTCTTCAGCAGTTGGTTCACCTGGCCAGGGTTGGCCTTGCCCTTGGAAGCCTTCATCGCCTGGCCGACGAAGAAGCCGAACATCTTGCCACGCTTGGCTTCGTCGCTGGCGCGGTACTGTTCGACCTGCTCGGCATTCGCTGCCAGCACTTCGTCCAGCATCGACTCGATGGCGCCGGAATCAGTGACCTGCTTGAGGCCCTTCTTCTCGATGATCTCGTCAGCCGAACCTTCGCCGGCCGCCATCGCCTCGAAGACCATCTTGGCGATCTTGCCGCTGATGGTGTTGTCCTTGATGCGCAGGATCATGCCGCCCAGCTGCTCGGCGCTAACCGGTGACTGCTCGATCTCCAGGGCTTCCTTGTTGAGCAGGCTGGACAGCTCGCCCATCACCCAGTTGGCGGCCAGCTTGGCGTCGCCGCAGGTGCTGTTGACCTGTTCGAAGTAGTTGGCCAGTTCGCGGCTGGCAGAGAGTACGCTGGCGTCGTAGGCGGACAGGCCGAACTCGCGCTCGAAGCGCTCGCGCTTCTGCACCGGCAGTTCCGGCAGGCTGGCGCGGACTTCGTCGAGGAAGCTCTGCTCGATCACCACCGGTAGCAGGTCGGGGCAGGGGAAGTAGCGGTAGTCGTTGGCTTCTTCCTTGCTGCGCATGGAGCGCGTCTCGTCCTTGTTCGGGTCGTACAGGCGGGTTTCCTGCACCACCTTGCCGCCGTCCTCGATCAGCTCGATCTGCCGCTGCACTTCGTGGTTGATGGCTTTTTCGATAAAGCGGAACGAGTTGACGTTCTTGATTTCGGCGCGGGTGCCGAACTCGGCCTGGCCCTTGGGACGTACCGAAACGTTGCAGTCGCAGCGCAGCGAACCTTCGGCCATGTTGCCGTCGCAGATGCCCAGGTAGCGCACCAGGGCGTGGATCGCCTTGACATAGGCCACGGCTTCCTTGGCCGAGCGGATGTCCGGCTCGGAGACGATTTCCAGCAGCGGCGTGCCGGCGCGGTTCAGGTCGATGCCGCTCATGCCGTGGAAGTCTTCGTGCAGGCTCTTGCCGGCGTCCTCTTCCAGGTGCGCGCGGGTGATGCCGATGCGCTTGGTCGTGCCGTCTTCCAGGGTGATGTCGAGGAAGCCCTTGCCGACGATGGGATGGTCCATCTGGCTGGTCTGGTAGCCCTTGGGCAGGTCGGGGTAGAAGTAGTTCTTGCGCGCGAAGACGTTCTTCGGCGCGATCTCGGCATCGATCGCCAGGCCGAACTTGCAGGCCATGCGCACGGCTTCGGCATTGAGCACCGGCAGGGTGCCGGGCATGCCGAGGTCGACCAGGCTGGCCTGGGTGTTGGGCTCGGCGCCGAAGGTGGTGGCGCTGCCGGAAAAGATCTTCGACTGGGTCGCGAGCTGTGCGTGGATCTCCAGCCCGATCACGGTTTCCCATTGCATCTTCAATCTCCTCAGAATCCGGCCGGGGCGCGCATGTGCCAATCGGTGACTTGTTGATACTGGTGCGCCACATTGAGCAGGCGCGCTTCCTGGAAGTACGGCGCCAGCAGTTGCACACCTACCGGCAAGCCATCAATGAAGCCGGCCGGCATCGACAGGCCCGGAATGCCCGCCAGGTTGGCGGTGATGGTGTAGATGTCTTCCAGATAGGCCGAAACCGGATCGGCGTTCTTCTCGCCCAGCTTCCAGGCCAGGTTCGGCGTGGTCGGGCCGAGGATCACGTCGACCTGCTCGAAGGCAGCGACGAAGTCCTGCTTGATCAGACGGCGGATTTTCTGCGCCTTGAGGTAGTAAGCATCGTAGTAACCGGCGGACAGCGCGTAGGTGCCGACCATGATGCGCCGCTTGACCTCGTCGCCGAAGCCTTCGGCGCGCGAGCGCTTGTAGAGGTCGGTGAGGTCGACCGGGTTTTCGCAGCGATAGCCGAAGCGTACGCCATCGAAACGCGAGAGGTTGGAAGAGGCCTCGGCTGGCGCGATCACGTAGTAGGAAGGAATCGCATGCTGCATGTTCGGCAGGCTGATTTCCTTGACCGTGGCGCCGAGCTTCTTCAGTTCCTCGACGGATGCCATGACGGCGTCAGCGATCTTCGGATCGAGGCCGGCGCCGAAGTACTCCTTCGGCAGGCCGATGCGCAGACCGGCGAGCGGCTGGCTCAGCGCGGCGAGGTAATCGTCCAGCGGCTGGTCGACGCTGGTGGAGTCCTTGGCGTCGAAACCGGCCATTGCCGACAGCAGCAGCGCGCAGTCTTCGGCCGTGCGTGCCATCGGGCCGCCCTGATCGAGACTCGATGCGTAGGCGACCATGCCCCAGCGCGATACCCGGCCGTAGGTCGGCTTGAGGCCGGTGAGGTTGGTCAGCGCAGCCGGCTGGCGGATCGAACCGCCGGTGTCGGTGCCGGTCGCGGCAGGCAACAGTCGTGCGGCGATGGCCGCGGCGGAACCGCCGGAGGAGCCGCCGGGTACCCGGGTCAGGTCCCAGGGGTTCTTCACCGCGCCGTAATAGCTCGACTCGTTGGCAGAGCCCATGGCGAATTCGTCCATGTTCAGCTTGCCGAGGGTAACCGTGCCGGCAGCTGCGAGCCGTTCCACCACGGTGGCATCGTAGGGCGCATTGAAGTTGTCGAGAATCTTCGAGCCGCAGCTGGTGCGGATGCCCTGGGTGCAGAACAGGTCCTTGTGGCCGATCGGTGCGCCGAGCAGGGCGCCGTTCTCGCCGGCGGCGCGACGCGCGTCGGCGGCCTTGGCCTGTGCGAGGGCAAGCTCGTCGGTCACGCTGATAAACGCGTTGAGCTGCGGGTCGAGCTGCTCGATGCGGGCCAGCAGGGTGCGCGTCAGTTCCTCGGCGGAGAAGTGCTTCTCGGCGAGGTTGCGGGCGATCTCGGCAAGCGTCAGGTTGTGCATGTCGGAATCCTTCATCATCACTCGATCACTCGCGGAACCAGATAGAGGCCTTCTTCCACGGCGGGTGCGATGGCCTGGTAGGCATCACGCTGGTTGCTCTCGGTGACTGCATCGGCACGCAGGCGCTGGGTGGTTTCCAGCGGGTGGGCCAGCGGCTCGATACCAGTGGTGTCGACCGCCTGCATGCGGTCGATCAGGCCGAGGATATTGTTGAGGGTCTCGGTGGTGCGGGGCAGGTCGGCTTCAGACAGGCCCAGGCGGGCCAGATGAGCGATCTTCTCCACCTCGGTGCGTTCAAGCGCCATCGGGTATCTCCAGCGGAAAGCGAATCGGGACTGCACCTTCCGTCGACTGGACGGGGTGCATGGCAGCACGGGACGAGCCGCGGCAATGGGCTTTCTGGCCCGGAAAAGCCGTCAATCTTACATGCCCGAGGCGGTTATCGGTAGCGTGGACGCGGTGCGCGGCCTTAGGATGAGTGGCGACCACCGTCATGCGACCTGGCACGCAATGCCTCATTTCTGGCGCCACGCGGGCGGACTCTCGCCTTGCCCTAACTTCGCACCATTGTTAGAGTTTGCGGCACTTTTTTCCCCACGCGTTTGCCCCAGGGCCCTTTTCCCATGTTCAAGAAACTGCGTGGCATGTTTTCCAGTGATCTGTCGATCGACCTGGGCACTGCCAATACCCTTATTTATGTGCGCGATCGCGGCATTGTTCTCGACGAACCCTCTGTAGTCGCCATTCGTAGCCACGGCAACCAGAAGAGCGTTGTCGCCGTCGGCACCGAGGCCAAGCGCATGCTGGGCCGTACCCCGGGCAACATCAACGCGATCCGTCCGATGAAGGACGGTGTGATCGCCGACTTCAGCGTCTGCGAGAAGATGCTGCAGTACTTCATCAACAAGGTGCACGAGAACAGCTTCCTGCAGCCCAGCCCGCGCGTGCTGATCTGCGTGCCCTGCAAGTCGACCCAGGTCGAGCGTCGTGCCATTCGTGAGTCCGCACTCGGCGCCGGTGCTCGCGAAGTGTTCCTGATCGAGGAACCGATGGCCGCTGCGATCGGTGCCGGTCTGCCGGTGGACGAGGCCCGCGGCTCCATGGTCGTGGACATCGGTGGAGGTACCACCGAGATCGCGCTGATCTCCCTCAACGGCGTGGTCTACGCCGAATCCGTGCGAGTCGGCGGTGATCGTTTCGACGAATCCATCGTGACCTACGTGCGTCGCAACTACGGCAGCCTGATCGGCGAATCCACTGCCGAGCGCATCAAGCAGGAAATCGGTACCGCCTTCCCGGGCGGCGAGGTCCGCGAAGTGGACGTCCGTGGCCGCAACCTGGCCGAAGGCGTGCCGCGCAGCTTCACCCTGAATTCCAACGAAGTGCTCGAAGCCCTGCAGGAATCGCTGGCGACCATCGTTCAAGCGGTCAAGAGCGCGCTGGAGCAATCTCCGCCGGAGCTGGCCTCCGACATCGCCGAGCGCGGCTTGGTACTGACTGGCGGCGGCGCGCTGCTGCGTGATCTGGACAAGCTGCTCGCCCAGGAGACCGGTCTGCCGGTGATCGTCGCCGAGGAGCCGCTGACCTGCGTCGCCCGTGGCGGTGGTCGCGCGCTGGAGATGATGGATCGTCACGCCATGGACCTGCTGTCCACGGAGTGAGCCTGCGCCGCTGTGCTCATGACAAGCCGAAAGATCCGGTCGCACCGGCTTTCGGCTTGTCGCGTTTAGTCTCAAGCTTTTACTCGTGAGGTAGTTGCAATCAAGCCGCTATTTGCCAAGGGACCTTTGCTCGGTGTGCGCCTGCTGGTGTTCGTCGTGCTTTGTGTCGTGCTGATGGTGGTGGATGCACGCTTCGACGCGCTGAAGACGGTACGCAGCCAGATGGGGCTGGTACTGACGCCGTTCTACTGGGTCGCCGACATGCCGGTGCGGATCTGGAGAGGTGCGACCGAGCAGATCGCCAGTAGCAGCAGCCTGATGGCCGAGAACGAGAAGCTCAAGGCCGAGGCGCTGCTGATGCAGCGGCGCCTGCAGAAGCTGGCGATGCTCACCGAGCAGAACGTGCGCCTGCGCGAGTTGCTCAACTCGGCGGCGCTGGTGGATGACAAGGTCATCGTCGCCGAGCTGATCGGGCTCGACCCGAACCCGTTCACCCATCGCATCCTGATCGACAAGGGCGAGAAGGACGGCGTCTTCATGGGGCAGCCGGTGCTCGATGCCAGTGGCCTGATGGGGCAGGTCGTCGAGGTGCTGCCGTATGCCGCGCGCGTGCTGCTGCTGACCGATGTCACCCATAGCATTCCGGTGCAGGTCAACCGCAACGGACTGCGTGCGATCGCCGTGGGCACCGGCAATCCCGACTATCTCGAGCTGCGCCATGTGGCCGAAACGGCTGATGTCAAAGCAGGAGATTTGCTGGTCAGTTCCGGGCTCGGTCAGCGATTCCCTAGCGGCTATCCGGTGGCGCAGGTGACCGAGGTGGTGCACGGCTCCGGCCAGCCGTTCGCCATCGTACGTGCGGTGCCGACCGCCATGCTCAATCGCAGCCGCTATCTGATGCTGGTCTTCAGCGATTCGCGGACGCCGGAAGAGCGGGCCGCCGACGCTGCCGAGGCCCAGGCCGATGCCGATCAGAAAGCCGCTGCCGAAGGCGCGCAGGCAGCCGCACCTGCACCCGCTGCTGAGGCGGGGGCTGAAACGAGCGATTCCGAGCAGGCGCCCGCCGCTTCGTCGTCGACAACGGTATCGGAGGAGGCGCAATGATCAGCGGGCGGCCAAATAATGGATGGGTCATCTGGTTCAGCCTGACGATCGCGCTGCTGCTCAGCGTCGCGCCCATGCCCGGCAGCGCGGAGATCGCACGGCCGCTATGGCTGGGGTTGGTCATCGCCTTCTGGTCGTTGGTTCTGCCGCATCGCGGTGGGCTGGGCGCCGCGTTCTGTTTCGGGCTCGCGCAGGACGTGCTGGCCGGCACGCTGTTCGGCCAGAGCGCCTTGCCGCTGATCCTGATCGCTTTTCTGGTGCTGAGCCTGCAACAACGCCTGCGCATGTTTCCGCTATGGCAGCAGAGCATGGTGCTGCTGGTTGTGCTCGGCCTCGCCCAGTTGGTGCAGCTCTGGCTGAACACGCTGACCGGTAATCGGCCGCCGACGCTGTTGTTCCTCGTGCCTGTGCCGGTCAGCGCATTGCTCTGGCCTTGGGTTTATGTCGCGTTGCAGGGGCTGCGTCAGCGATTTGCGGTGTATTGATCAACGCCGGTCAATTTCTTCGCCGTACTCTGAGCTGAAAGATCAGACGTTTTATATGGGTTTGTGCCGCCGGGCACGGCTTACGCCTTGCTGCTCCAAAGCAATTCTGAAATCATGCTGCCGCTATGGCGTTCCGCCATTACTGGTTTCTGCTTCAGAAGACGATAAGCACAACAGCACGGGCGATGAGTATGGAAGCTGGCAGTTCGATTTTTTCCAGGCCGCAAGGCTCTCGTGGCGCCCGTGCGGTGCTGGCTGCCGGCGCGGTAGGGTCGCTGCTGATGACGCTGGTCATGAGCACTGGTTACTCTCAGGCCGATAGCGCCCCGCAGGCCCCTCAGTTGGCCAAGCTGTCGGCCCCAGATACGCTCTCCACCGTTGCCGCTTCCTCTGAGTCCGCTGCCGATTCGCCTCGCGCCGAGCAGCTGGCCGGCAAGATTGCAGAGCTCGACGCCATCCTCCTTGAAAAGCAGAAGCTTGAAGATGCGCTGCGGGCCGAGAAGAGCGAGCTCGCTGCCGTGCAATTGCAGCTGGCCAACAGCAAGAAGCTGATTCGCCTGGAGGTCGACGACTTCCTCGGTCAGAGCGCCGAGCGCAAGCGTCTCGATGAGCTGCTGGACGAGCACAAACGTAGTGCCGAGGCCGAGAAAGCCATTGGCGAACGCGTCGAAGCTCTGGAGAAGGATCTCGGCAGCCAGCACCTGAAGTTCTCGCTTGCCGCGCGTGACGTCGATCGTCTCAAGACCCAGCTGGCGGCCGAGGTTCGCGAGCGCAACAGCAAGAAGATTCAGGCCATTGCCCGCAAGCTGGACAAGACCATTCGCTTCGAGCAGTCGGTTTCGTTCCGCTGTTCCGCCAGCAAGAGCCTCGCGGCCTGCCTGGCCGAGCACCGCAACGATGGTCAGATGTCGCAATGGGTGCTGGAAAACTACCAGCGTGTGCTGGCCGAGGATATCCGCGAGCAGGTTGCCGATGTCGAACTGGATACCGCCTGGTACCGCTACCGCACACGTACCGACTTCGCCCAGGCAAGCATGAGCCTGGACGGCACCGTCAATGCGCAGATGAACGTCGAGGCGACCATCACGGCGAAGAAGATGATGCCGTGCGCGATTCTCGATGTGCCCTACGAGCAATGCGACAGCAAGACCCACTCGCTGATCGTACGCAGCAACAAGTACGACGATCGGGTCCGCATCAACGACCAGGAGCATGGCGCCACGCCGGTTTCGCTGGTGCTTGACAGCGGTGTCTATGACATTCAGGTCACCTCCGGTGGCATTACCCAGAAGCGCACGCTGTCGCTCAAGGGTGATCAGGTGGTCAACTTCAAGTTCTGATCCATGCCCGGCGTAGTCCTTACGCCGGTCCTCTGCGCCTTCCTCGACGTACCCCGGATATGCGACGCTGTCGCTTTACCGTCTGAGGAACTGCCATGGGCGCTCTGTTTCTTGCCTCGGCATCACCCCGCCGCCGCGAATTGCTCGCGCAGATCGGCGTGCCGTTTTCTCTCGTCGGCGTGTCCGTCGATGAAACGCCCTCGCCAACCGAGTCGCCCGAGGCGTATGTCGAGCGCGTTGCGCGCGACAAGGCGCTCGCCGGGCTCGTCAGTCTGGGGGATCGCGACGGCTGCGTGCTGGGTGCCGACACCAGCGTGGTGCTCGATCAGCATATTCTCGGCAAGCCTGCCGACCGTGCCGACGGGCTCGCCATGCTGGCGGCGTTATCCGGGCGTACGCACCGGGTCATGACCGCCGTCGCGCTGGCCAGTCGAAGTGCCTGCGAGGTGCGTGTGGTCATCAGCGAGGTGACCTTCCGTACCATCTACGAAGCCGAAGCCGAACGCTATTGGGATAGCGCAGAGCCGGCGGACAAGGCGGGCGGTTACGCCATCCAGGGCTGGGGCGCGGTGTTCGTCAGCCAGTTGCACGGCAGCTATTCGGCGGTGGTTGGCCTGCCGTTATGTGAAACGGCGCAGCTGATCGACGCCTTCGGACTTCCACGTTGGACCAAAGGCTCAAGCTAGAGCCCGTGGCTTCGGCGCGCAGGCCGGTTAGAATCGACTCAACCACCAGCTAGCGCTGCACATCAAGCCACCGCCGAGAACAACAATGAGCGAAGAAATCCTGATGAACATCACCCCCATGGAGTCGCGGGTGGCGGTGGTGGAGAACGGTGTCCTGCAGGAGGTGCATGTCGAGCGCACCCAGCGCCGCGGCATCGTCGGCAACATCTACAAAGGCAAGGTGGTGCGCGTCCTGCCGGGGATGCAGGCGGCGTTCGTCGACATAGGGCTGGATCGCGCCGCGTTCATCCACGCTTCCGAGATTTCCGCCCGCGAGGGAAATGCGGTCGAGCCGATCAACGCCCTGGTTCACGAAGGCCAGAGTCTGGTGGTGCAGGTCACCAAGGACCCCATTGGCACCAAGGGCGCGCGCCTGACCACACAGCTGTCGATCCCATCGCGCTACCTGGTGTACATGCCGCGCACCAGCCATGTCGGCATTTCCCTGCGTATCGAAGATGAAGCCGAGCGCGAGCGGCTCAAGCAGGTCGTTGCCCAATGCGTTGAGGCAGAGGGCATCCAGGAAGCCGGTGGCTTCATCCTGCGTACCGCGGCTGAAGGGGCCGGCAGCGACGAGATACTCATGGATATCCGCTATCTGCGCCGTCTGTGGGAGCAGATCGCCAGTCAGATCAAGACCGTCGAAGCGCCCACGGTAATCTACGAAGACCTCTCTCTGGCCATGCGGACCCTGCGTGATCTGGTCAATCCGCGGATCGAGAAGATCCGTATCGATTCGCGGGAGAATTTCCAGAAGGTCACCCAGTTCGTCGGCGAGCTGATGCCCGAGCTGGGCGACCGCCTCGAACACTATCCGGGCGAGCGGCCGATCTTCGATCTCTATGGCGTCGAGGACGAGATCCAGAAGGCGCTGGAGCGCAAGGTCATGCTCAAGTCCGGCGGTTACCTGATCATCGATCCGGCCGAGGCGATGACCACCATCGACGTCAACACCGGTGCATTCGTCGGTCATCGCACGCTGGAAGAAACCATTTTCAAGACCAATCTCGAGTCGGCCACTGCCATTGCCCGCCAGCTCAGGCTGCGCAATCTGGGCGGCATCATCATCATCGACTTCATCGACATGGAGGACGAGGAGCATCGTCGCCAGGTCCTGCGCACGCTGGAGAAGCAGCTCGAGCGCGATCACGCCAAGACCAACATCATCGGCATCACCGAACTCGGCCTGGTGCAGATGACCCGCAAGCGCACCCGCGAAAGCCTCGAACAGGTGCTGTGCGAACCCTGCATGTGCTGTCAGGGGCGCGGCAAGCTGAAGACGCCGGAGACCGTCTGCTACGAGATATTCCGCGAGATCCTGCGTGAGGCGCGGGCCTACCAGGCGGAAGGCTATCGGGTGCTGGCCAATCAGAAGGTGATCGATCGTCTGCTCGACGAGGAGTCGGGCAATGTCGCCGACCTGGAGGCCTTTATCGGTCGCTCGATCAAGTTCCAGGTGGAAAGCATGTACTCCCAGGAACAGTACGACGTGGTGTTGCTCTGAACAATGGTAGACCCGGCCGCAAGGGCCAGGATGACCGGAGCGCATCCAGATGAACCGCCTCGCTGCCTTCCTCGTGACACTGTCGCGCCAGCTGTTCTGGGTAATCGCGTTCGGGCTGATTCTGGCCGCGCTCTACGTGAGCCTGGGGCGGCAGCTGGTGCCTGTAATCGCCGAGTACCGGGCCGAGGTGCAGGAGAAGGCGCAGGCGGCGCTGGGCATGCCAATCGCGCTGGGCAGGCTCGAAGGCCGCTGGGAGGGCTTCGCTCCCCGTTTGCTGGCGCATGATGTACTGCTCGGCGAGGGTGACAGCGCGATGCGCCTGGACCGTATTGCCATCGTCCCAGACCTGGCGGCCAGCCTCTGGGCGCGAGCGTGGCGGCTGAGCCGGTTGGAGTTTAGCGGCGTGCAGCTGTCTGTCGCTGAAGATGCCGAGGGCAAGTGGCGAGTGGAGGGCTTGCCGGCCCGTACCGAGCAGAAACCGCCCGAACCGCAGAAGATTCTCGAGTCGTTGCAGCGGGTGCGTGGGCTGGCGGTGCGCAACAGCCAGATCACGCTGGAGCCATTCGGAGAACCGCCGCTGACCCTGAGCTACACCGATCTGGGCCTGCTCGTCGACGGTGTGCGGCTCCGCTTGGACGGGCGCAGCATCCTGCCGGATGGCCAGCCCCTGGCCTTGAGCATTGAGGGGCGGGTGCAGCCGCAGCGCTGGCAGCACGCCGAGGCGCAGGTTTATCTCAGCCTGCCACAAAGCGACTGGGCCGCCTGGTTGCCGCGCCGACTGACTGCCGACTGGCATCTGCAGACGTTGAAGATGGGAGGTGAGCTGTGGGCAACCTGGCGCGAA
Source organism: Stutzerimonas kunmingensis (assembly GCF_002929225.1). GTDB lineage: Bacteria > Pseudomonadota > Gammaproteobacteria > Pseudomonadales > Pseudomonadaceae > Stutzerimonas. The sequence goes on from NZ_PISM01000021.1 coordinate 20,299, forward strand.
AAGGCGCTGGAGCGTGCTGTTCTACGGATTAACGCGCCGCAACTGATCACGTCCTTTGCCGATCGTGAGCCTGTTCAGCTCGAGGACCTTGGGGGTGAGGCTTATATCGATCGCAACGAGCAGGGCTACCGGCTACTGCTGGACCGGCTGGCGTTCGATCTCGAAGGCGAGCGCTGGGGCGATGCGCGAATCCAGGTTCAGCAGGATCAGACTCAGCAGCATTGGCAGCTGCAGGCTGATCGGTTGGGTATCGCGCCGATCGCCACACTCGTCCGTGCACTGGCGCCGCTACCACCGGCCGCAGCCGAGACGCTGACGGCGCTGCAGCCCAATGGAACATTGCGCAACCTGCAGCTCGACTACCGCCCCCAGATGGAGTCGCCGCAGCGGCTGCAATTCGCTGCCAATCTGGACCGTATCAGTTTCGCCGCACACAACTGGATACCTGCGGTGGGCAACGCGAGTGGCAGCATTCGCGGTGATATGGGCGGCGGAGAACTGCGCCTGGACAGCGACGACTTCAGCCTGCAACTTGCGCCGCTGTACCCCGAGCCCTGGCGCTACCGACACGCCGGCGGGCGTCTGACCTGGACGCTGGACGAGCAGGCCTTCACGCTGGCTGCGCCCTATCTGCGTATCGACGGCGAGGAAGGCAAGATCGCCGGTGACTTCCTGATCCGCCTGGCCAGGGATCCCGCGGCAGAGGATTACATGGACCTGCGGGTTGGCTTGAGCGAAGGCGACGCGCGCTTTACCGAAAAGTACTTGCCGGCACGCTCACCGGCGTTAAGCCCGGCGCTGGTCAGCTGGCTCAAGGAAGCGATTCGCAGCGGTACGGTCGAGCAAGGTTATTTCCAGTACCAGGGCGCATTGAGCAAGGGAGCTTCCGACAGCGCGCGCAGCCTGAGCCTGTACTTCAAGGTGCGCGATGCCGAGCTGGCGTTTCAGCCCGGCTGGCCCGTGCTGCAGCAGGGCCGTGGCGAGGTGCTGATCGAAGACAGCGGGGTTCGCGTCCGGCTCGCGGAAGGGCGGATTCTCGACAGTCACGTGCGTGATGTGACAGCGGACATTCCTCGCCTCGGCGACGGCAACGTGCCGCAGTTGGCCGTGAAGGGGCAGGTCGCCAGCAGCCTGGCGGACGCCTTGAAGCTGCTTCAGGAGGCACCGATCGGAACCGGTGAGATCTTCGCTGGCTGGCAGGGGCAGGGTGCGCTCAGCGGCGCGCTCGATCTGCAGATCCCGCTGGGCAAGGGCACGCCGCGGGTCATCGTGGATTTCGCCAGCGACGATGCGAAACTGAAGATTCCCGAGCCGGAGCTTGCCTTCGAGCAACTCAGTGGCAGTTTCCGCTACGACACCGCGCGAGGCTTGAGTGCAGAGGCCATCCAGGCGCGTCTGTTCGGCGCTCCGGTCAAGGGCAAGGCGGTAGCGACAGGAGCGCCTGGCAAGCCTGCCTCTCGCGTGGAGGCACAGGGCGCCGTGGGGTTGAAGCGTCTGGCTGAGTGGCTCGCTATCGGGCAGCCGCTGCCCGCCAGCGGTGAGTTGCCCTATCAGTTGCGACTGGATCTGGCAGGTGAGGACAGTCAGTTGCAGATCGACTCTTCGCTACAGGGGCTGCGCATCGATCTGCCAGCGCCGTTCGGCAAGCCTGCACGCCAGCGCCGTGACACCTCGTTGCGGATGTCCCTGCAAGGGGCCGAGCGTCGCTACGGTGTCCGGCACGGGTCACTCGCCGCGCTGACGTTCGCTGCGCCGCCGGGTTCTTGGGCGCACGGCCGCGGCGAGCTGCGTCTCGGGCCTGGGGCGGCCAACCTTCCGGCCAGTGCCGGGCTTTATGTCAGGGGGCGCCTGCCGCAGCTCGACTTGAAAGCCTGGCAGGCGGTGCTCGAACAGCACGGCAAGGCACAAGCGCAGCAGACGACCGGCTCGCTGCTGCGCCGGGCGCAGGTCGATATCGATCGTTTCGAAGGTTTTGGCACCCGGATCGACAATCTTGGGCTGGACCTGCGGCGAATGAGGGAAGCCTGGGACCTTGGCCTTCGCAGTTCGATCATCAGCGGCTCGGTTCGCCTGCCAGATGCCGAGGGCGGCATCATCGTTGCCGATCTCCAGCGCCTGCGTCTGCCGGCTGCCGCGCAATCCAACGAGGCGGTCAAGGAACGACCCGATCCGCTGGCTGATGTCGACCCGCAAAGCCTGCCGGCAATGGATGTCGCGATCGAACGGGTTTCCCTGGGCGACGATGTGCTCGGCGCCTGGGCGTTGAAGCTGCGCCCGGTCAGCGGCGGGGCCGAGTTCCGCGATATCGCTCTCGACCTCAAGGGCCTGAAGATTACCGGGAACGGCGGCTGGGGCAGTGCGCAGACCTGGTACAAGGGCCGCCTCGAAGGGCGCAATCTCGCTGACGTATTGCTCGCGTGGGGCTTTGCGCCTTCGGTGACCAGTGACAGTTTTCGCCTGGATGTGGATGGGCAGTGGCCTGGTTCGCCGGCTTGGTTCGCCATGGCGCGCTATTCCGGCAGCATGCGACCTCGGCTGCGCAAGGGGCAGTTTGTCGAGATCGACGGCAGCGCCCAGGCGCTGCGCGTGTTCGGCGTGCTCAACTTCAATTCGATAGGGCGCCGCCTGCGGCTGGACTTCTCCGATCTGTTCAGCAAGGGGCTCAGTTACGACCGGCTGGATGGGCGGTTGCTGGCCAAGGAGGGTGTGTTCAATACCCGCGAGCCCATCACTGTCAGCGGTCCGTCGACCAACCTCGAGCTGGATGGCAGGCTGGATATGGCGCGTGACGAGATCGACGCCAAGTTGCTGGTTACCTTGCCGATCAGCAACAACCTGCCGCTGGCGGCGCTGATTGTCGGCGCACCGGCGATCGGCGGGGCGCTGTTCGTGGTGGACAAGCTGCTCGGCGACCGCGTGGCGCGTTTCGCCAGCGTACAGTACGACGTCAAGGGGCCTTGGCAGGCGCCTAAGATCAGCTTCGACAAACCATTCGAAAAGCCCAACTGATCCGCATCGAGCCGGGTCTTTCAGCATCGGGGATAGCATGTCCTTAGCCGTGATTCAGATGGCCAGCCAGGCGGATGTAACGCTCAATCTGGCCCGCGCGCGCGAGCTGCTCGAGCAGGCGGCCGAAGCGGGCGCGCGGCTGGCGGTGCTACCGGAGAACTTCGCCGCAATGGGCCGCAGCGATCTGCCGCAACTGGGTCGCGCCGAAGCCGCTGGCGACGGGTCGATCCTGCCCTGGTTGAAACAGGTCGCCCGTGACCTCAGGTTGTGGATCGTAGCCGGCACCTTGCCGTTACCGCCCGACGACGACCCGCAGGGCAAGCCGAATGCCTGCTCTCTGCTGTTCGATGATCAGGGGCAGCGGGTGGCGCGCTACGACAAGCTGCATCTGTTCGATGCGGAGGTCGCTGACAACCGTGGTCACTACCGTGAATCGGACGACTATGCGGCGGGGCAACGGCTGGTGATCGCCGACACACCGGTTGGACGCTTGGGGCTGAGCGTGTGTTATGACCTGCGTTTCGCCGAGCTGTATGGTGCGCTGAGGGCGGCAGGTGCCGAGTTGATCAGCGTGCCGTCGGCGTTCACCACGGTGACCGGTGAAGCGCACTGGGCGACGTTGATTCGTGCCCGTGCCATCGAGACTCAGTGCTATATCCTGGCTGCCGCACAGGGTGGAGAGCATCCTGGTGGTCGCCTCACCCATGGGCATTCGTCTATCGTGGACCCATGGGGCCGTCTGCTGTGCGAGCAGGCGACTGGCGAGGCGGCTTTGGTTGCCGCTCGGGATGCGTCCGAACAGGCTGCCATCCGCCAGCGAATGCCGCTGCAGCGCCACCGCCGATTTTCCGTACCGTGCCTGGCCACGGACCGTTTGGAGTGAATATGAGTGAACTGCTGTTACCTGTCACCGAGCGACTGCTGACACCTGGCGGCCTGGGTATCGATGACCTGCCAGGCTTGCTCGGTGAACTCGCCGGGCCCGGCGTGGATGCGGCGGACCTGTACTTTCAGGATCAGGTTTCCGAGTCCTGGGTGCTCGAGGATGGCATCGTCAAGGAGGGCGGCTTCCATCTGGAGCAGGGCGTCGGCGTGCGCGCACTGTCCGGCGAGAAAACCGGTTTCGCCTACAGCAACGCGATCACTGCCGATGCATTGCGTCAGGCGGCTCAGGCTGCACGCTCCATCGCGCGCAGCGGCCAGCAAGGCCAGGTCAAGGTGCTGTCCAGGGCGGCATTCGCGCCGTTGTACGCGCAGGACAATCCGCTCGACGGGCTCGGCCGTGCCGAGAAGGTCGAGCTGCTCAAGCGCATCGACGTCGCGACCAGGGCGCTGGACCCTCGCATCAAGCAGGTGACTGTAAGCCTGGCGGGCGTCTGGGAGCATATCCTGGTGGCCGGAATGGACGGTGGTATGGCGGCCGACATCCGCCCTCTGGTGCGTTTCAACGTCAGCGTGATCGTCGAGCAGAACGGCCGCCGCGAGCGCGGTGGCCAGGGTGGCGGCGGGCGTACCGGCTACCAGTACTTCCTCAGCGAGGATCGCGCCATGGGCTACGCCCGCGAGGCACTGCGTCAGGCGCTGGTCAACCTCGAAGCGGTGCCGGCACCGGCCGGTTCCTTGCCGGTTGTGCTTGGGCCTGGCTGGTCCGGCGTGCTGTTGCACGAGGCCGTCGGCCATGGCCTGGAGGGTGATTTCAATCGCAAGGGCAGCTCGGCCTACAGTGGCCGGATCGGGCAGAAGGTGGCGTCGAGCCTGTGCACCATCGTCGATGACGGTACCCTGGCGGATCGCCGAGGTTCGCTCAGCGTCGATGACGAAGGCACGCCGACCCAATGCACCACGCTGATCGAGAACGGCATTCTCAAGGGTTATATCCAGGACAAGTTAAACGCCCGCCTTATGGGCGTCGCGCCGACCGGTAACGGCCGCCGCGAGTCATACGCGCATCTACCGATGCCGCGCATGACCAACACCTACATGCTGGCCGGCGAAAGCGATCCGCAAGAAATCATTTGCTCAGTGAAGAAGGGCATCTACTGCGCCAGCCTCGGCGGCGGTCAGGTCGACATCACCAGCGGCAAGTTCGTCTTCTCCACCAGTGAGGCCTATCTGATCGAGGACGGCAAGATCACCGCGCCGGTGAAGGGCGCGACGCTTATAGGCAATGGCCCCGAGGTGATGAACCGGGTATCGATGGTCGGTAACGACCTGGCGCTCGACAGTGGTGTCGGCACCTGTGGCAAGGATGGGCAGTCGGTGCCGGTGGGCGTCGGCCAGCCGACCCTGAAGATCGACGAGATAACCGTAGGCGGAACGGGTGCGTGAAGCCGCGGCGAGTGCCAGCCGCGAGCTTCAAGGGTAGAGGTTGAGGTGCGGGTTGAGATTGCCGTCAGCGCAAGCCGCGTTTGGCTTCGTCCAGTTCGCGGATGTACTTGAATATCTTGCGGCTGGCGGCCGGCGGCTTGTCGCGCGCCGCCTCGTGCTGGGCGTGGCGGATCAGCCCGCGCAGATGCTGGCGATCGGTCTCGGGGTACTCGGATACGAACGCTTCCAGGGTGGCGTCGTCACCGCCGATCAGACGGTCGCGCCAGCGCTCCAGCGCATGGAAGCGCTCGTTGTATTGGCGCGTCGAGGCGTCCAGTTGATCGACCAGCGCGAGAATGGCATCGACATCCTGGTCGCGCATCAGCTTACCGATGTACTGGATGTGCCGTTTGCGCGCGATATGCGCCTTGTGTTTCGGCGCGTCGGCCAGCGCCTTCTGCAACGCGTCGCTCAGCGGCAGGCGAGCGATGAGGTCGGGCTTGAGGGTAGTTAGCCGCTCGCCTAGCTCCTGCAGGGCAAGCAGCTCGCGTTTGACCTGGGACTTGCTTTTTTCGTCGAAATCGTCGGCGTCGGAGTGTTCAGACATGGGGATGGTCCACTAGGAAATGCCGCCATGATAACAGCAGCCCTGGCAGCAGGCTTCAGAGGAGCGGCGCCAGGTTGCAACTTGATTCGATTGCAGTGGTTTGGGAGTGCTTATGAGTGAAGTAGAGGGCATCGGCCCGCACGCGCTGCCCGGTTTGCGCGAGAAGGTCGAGCGCATCATCGAGGAAGCGCGTCGGCAGGGCGCCAGCGCCAGCGAGGTTTCGGTCTCCATGGAGCAGGGGCTGTCGACCACAGTGCGTCAGCGCGAGGTGGAGACGGTCGAGTTCAATCGCGACCAGGGCTTCGGCATCACGCTCTATGTCGGCCAGAGCAAAGGCACTGCGAGCACCACCGGCAGTGGTGACGACGCCATCCGTGAAACCGTAGCCGCCGCGCTGGCCATCGCCAGGCATGCCTCGGAGGACGAATTTGCTGGCCTCGCTGACGCTACGCTGATGGCTCGCGAGCTTCCCGATCTCGATCTTTACCATCCGTGGGCGGTCACCCCCGAACAAGCCATCGAGCAGGCGCTCAGTTGTGAAGACGCCGCGTTCGCCTTCGATCAGCGTATCCGCAACGCAGACGGCACTACGCTAAATACCCATCAGGGCTGCCGCGCCTATGGCAACAGCAACGGCTTCATCGGGGGCTATTGCAGCAGCCGTCACAGCCTGAGTTGCGTGATGATCGCCGAGAGCGAAGGGCAGATGCAGCGTGACTATTTCTACGACGTCAATCGCATCGGCGAGGCGCTGCTCGACCCGCAGACCATCGGCCGGCGCGCAGCCGAGCGTGCCGTGCGACGTCTGGGCGCGCGCCCGGTTCCTACCTGCGAAGTGCCGGTACTTTTCGCCCCCGAGCTGGCGACCGGTCTGTTTGGCCACTTCATTGCAGCGATTTCCGGCGGAAATCTCTACCGCAAGGCGTCCTATCTCGAGGATGCCCTGGGGCAGACGCTGTTTCCCGAGTGGCTGAGCCTCGATGAGCGTCCGCACATTCCCCGTGCCCTCGGTAGTGCCAGCTACGATGGCGATGGCCTGGCAACCTATGCCAAGCCGTTCGTGGAAAACGGTCGCTTGCTCTCCTATGTGCTTTCGACCTATTCCGGACGCAAGCTCGGTATGCCCAGTACGGCCAACGCCGGGGGTGTGCACAACCTGTTCGTCAGCCATGGGGAAGAGGATCAGGCGGCGTTGATCCGGCGCATGGGCCGAGGCCTGCTGGTGACGGAGCTGATGGGACAGGGCCTGAATCTGGTGACCGGCGACTATTCTCGTGGCGCCGGCGGCTACTGGGTCGAGAATGGCGAGATCCAGTTCCCGGTACAGGAAGTAACGATTGCCGGAAATCTGCGCGACATGTTCCGCCAGATCGTGGCGGTCGGTTGCGATGTGGAAACGCGCGGCAACGTGCGGACCGGCTCGGTGCTGGTCGAGCGAATGATGGTCGCTGGCAAGTAAGGTAGGCGCGGCGCGGTCGGCAACGATTCGCGCCGCTGTGGCAAGGTGTCTACTCGCCTTCTTCGAAATAGTCGTCGATCAGCGCGGTCAGCGCGTTCAGTGCGTCCTCTTCCTGTTCACCTTCGGTGTCCAGGTGCACGGTGGTGCCTTTGCTGGCGGCGAGCATCATGACCGCCATGATGCTCTTTCCGTCGACCAGCGTGGCCGGACAGCGGCCAACGCGAATCTTGCAGGGGTAGCGATTGGCAACGGCGACGAACTTGGCGGCAGCGCGCGCGTGCAGGCCGAGTTTGTTGATGATGGTGACTTCGCGGGCGGGCATGGTGCAGGTATTCCTAGGCGAGGTCCCGATGACGGACCTGCAGGTTCTTCAGCGGTTCTCTCAACGCCTGGCCTAGCCGTTCGGCCAGGTAGACCGAGCGATGATGGCCGCCGGTGCAGCCGATGGCGATGGTGACATATGCGCGGTTGCTGGCTGCAAAGCGCGGCAGCCATTTGCTCAGATAGCCGTGGATATCCTGGAACATTTCTTCCACGTCGGCCTGGGCGCTGAGGTAGTCGATCACCGGCTGGTCTAGCCCGGAAAAGTCGCGAAGCTCGGCTTTCCAGTAAGGGTTGGGCAGGCAACGTACGTCGAACACGAGATCGGCATCGACCGGCATCCCGCGCTTGAAACCGAATGACTCGACCAGAAAAGCAGTGCCCGGCTCAGGCTTGTTGAGCAAGCGCAACTTGAGCACGTCGCGCAGCTGATAGAGATTGAGATGGGTGGTGTCGATCTTCAGGTCGGCGTGATCGATGATCGCTGCGAGCAGCAACTCCTCATCATGGATCGCTTCGGCCAGAGAGCGATTTTCGTTGGTCAGTGGATGGCGGCGGCGGGTTTCCGAGAAGCGCTTGAGCAGGGTCTCATCGTCGGCATCCAGATAGAGCACATCGCACTGGATGTGCCTGGCGCGGACTTCTTCGAGTAGCTCGGGGAAGCGCTTGAGCTGGCTGGGCAGGTTGCGCGCGTCGATCGACACGGCGACCTGCGGATGCAGCAGCTCAGTGTGCAGTAGGGCTCGCTCGGCAAGCTCAGGCAACAGTCCGGCAGGCAGGTTGTCGATGCAATAGAAACCGTTGTCCTCGAGCACATTCAGTGCAGTGCTCTTGCCCGAACCCGAGCGTCCACTGACGATGATCAGCCGCATCTATGCCCCGTTCTGCACGTCGACCACTACTTGGTAGAGGCTTTCGTTGCTCGGCGCCTGGCGCAGTCGTTGGCGTACGTCTTCGCGGTCGAGCATGCTGGCGATCTGGCGCAGCAGTTCGAGATGCTCGTCGGTGGCGGCCTCCGGTACCAGCAGGACGAACAGCAGGTCCACCGGCGCGCCGTCGATGGCGTCGAAATCCACTGGCGTCTGCAGGCGCAGAACGGCGCTCAGCGGCGCATTGCAGCCAACCATGCGGCAGTGCGGGATGGCGATGCCGTTGCCGAAGCCGGTCGAGCCGAGCTTCTCGCGCGCGATCAGGCTTTCGAAGATAGTTTGGGAATCGAGATCGATAAGGTCCTGGGCGATCACCTTGGCGATCTGTTCCAGGACGCGCTTCTTGCTACCGCCCGGGACGTTCACCAAGGAACGCCCGGGGGTGAGGATGTTTTCGAGTCGGATCATATTGGAGTCAGCGGGTGACAGCGCCCTGTGTGTGGTCGAGCTGCTTCTCCTTGTGCTTGATCAACTGGCGATCGAGCTTGTCGACCAACAGGTCGACGGCAGCGTACATGTCTTCGTGATCGGCGATGGCCACGACTTCGCGGCCTGCGACGTGCAAGGTTGCTTCGGCTTTCTGCTTGAGTTTCTCGACCTGGAGGATCACCTGAACGCTGATGATGCGGTCGAAGTGGCGAGCAAGCCGATCGAATTTCTCCTCGATGTAGTCACGCAGGGCATCGGTTACTTCCAGATGAACACCGCTGATGTTGACTTGCATACTGCTATCTCCTTTGCCTTGTACGAAGAGCAGGTTGGTAGGCCTGCCGCCGGGACAGTTCGACCAGGGGCCGATCACAGTAGACGTTTGCGCTCGCTGGATGGTGCGATACCGAGCGACTCGCGGTACTTCGCAACTGTGCGGCGGGCCACCTGGATGCCCTGCGCTTCCAGTAAACCAGCGATCTTGCTGTCGCTCAACGGCTTTTTCTGGTTTTCCGCGGCGACCAGTTTCTTGATGATCGCGCGGATCGCGGTGGACGAACATTCGCCGCCTTCCGCCGTGCTGACGTGGCTGGAGAAGAAGTATTTGAGTTCGTAGATGCCGCGTGGCGTGTGCATGTATTTCTGCGTGGTCACGCGGGAGATGGTCGACTCATGCATGCCCACCGCCTCGGCGATGTCGTGCAGTACCAGAGGCTTCATCGCCTCGTCACCATGCTCGAGGAAGGCGCGCTGGTGTTCGACGATCTGAGTCGCCACCTTCATCAGGGTCTCGTTGCGGCTGAGCAGGCTCTTGATGAACCAGCGCGCTTCCTGCAGCTGGTTGCGCATGAAGGTGTTGTCCGCGCTGGAGTCGGCGCGTTTGACGAAACCGGCGTATTGCGCGTTGACGCGAAGGCGCGGCATGGCTTCCTGATTCAGCTCGACCAGCCAGCGATCATTGTGCTTGCGCACGATCACGTCGGGCACCACGTATTCCGGTTCGCTCGCCTCGATCTGCGACCCCGGGCGCGGGTTCAGGCTCTGGGTCAGTTCGATGACCTGGCGCAGATCGTCTTCCTTGATCTTCATTCGCCGCATCAGCAGGCTGTAATCCCGGCTGCCGAGGATATCCAGATAGTCGCTGACCAGACGCTTCGCTTCGCTCAGCCATGGTGTGCGGTCGGGCAGTTGGCGCAGCTGCAACAGCAGGCACTCACGCAGATCACGTGCGCCGATGCCGGCCGGTTCGAATTGCTGGATACGACGCAGAACGACCTCGACCTCGTCGAGTTCGATTTCCAGCTCGGGATCGAACGAGTCGACGATTTCCTGCAGCGTCTCTTCGAGATAACCCTGTTCATTGATGCAGTCGATGAGGGTGGTCGCGATCAGCCGGTCGGTGTCGCTCATTGGCGCGAGGTTGAGCTGCCACAGCAGATGGCTCTGCAGGCTTATGCCGCTCGATGTCCGGCTGGTGAAATCCCACTCGTCGTCATCGTTGCTGGGCAGGCTGCTGGCGCTGGTCTGGTAGATGTCTTCCCATGCGGTGTCGACCGGAAGCTCGCTGGGAATCCGCTCGCCCCAGTCGCCGTCGCTGTCGTCCAGGCTGTCACTGCTATGAGAGGGCTCCTCGTAGGTGCTTTCCTGGCTGCTGCTCTTCTCGGTGACGGTGTCGCCTGGCCGTTCAGCGGCCTCGGCCATAGGGTCGGAGCTGTCGAAGTCGTCTCCGTCTTCTTCGCGCTCGAGCATGGGATTGGAGTCCAGCGCCTCCTGGATCTCCTGTTGCAGATCGAGGGTGGATAGCTGGAGGAGCCTTATGGCCTGTTGCAGCTGCGGTGTCATCGTCAGCTGCTGGCCCATCTTCAGGACTAGCGATGGTTTCATGGCAGAGGACTTCGAACCTTTTATGCCGGCGCAACCGCGCCCATTCCGACATGCCGTGCGCGGGGCGCCGGCAGAAAGCAAATTATATGCCTGCCGATGAAGCCTTTGCCTAGAGCCGATTTGCCGAGCCGAGCAAAAAATCCGCCTTACAGGCGGAATTCGTGGCCCAGATAGACTTCCTTGACCAGCTGATTGCTCAGGATGGTCTGCGCATCGCCCTCGGCGATCAGTTGCCCGTCGTTGACGATGTAGGCCGTCTCGCAGATATCCAGGGTCTCGCGGACGTTGTGATCGGTGATCAGCACGCCGATGCCCTTGGCCTTGAGGTGATGGATGATCTGCTTGATATCGCCCACCGAAATCGGGTCCACACCGGCAAAGGGTTCATCAAGCAGGATGAACTTCGGTGCGGTGGCCAGTGCGCGGGCAATCTCCACGCGGCGTCTTTCACCACCAGAGAGGCTCATGCCGAGGCTGTCGCGGATATGGTTTAAATGGAATTCCTGCAGTAGGCCTTCCAACGCCTGCTGACGGCCGTTGCGGTCCAGATCCTTGCGGGTCTCGAGAATGGCCATGATGTTGTCGGCGACCGAGAGCTTGCGAAAGATCGAGGCCTCCTGTGGCAGGTAGCCAATGCCGGCCCGCGCGCGGCCGTGCATCGGCAGGTGGGTGACGTCGTCCTGATCGATCAGCACGCGGCCCTGGTCGGCATTCACCAGGCCGACGATCATGTAAAAGCAGGTGGTCTTGCCTGCGCCGTTGGGGCCGAGCAGGCCGACGATCTGCCCGCTTTCAATGGACAGGCTGACATCGCGCACGACCTGCCGGCTCTTGTAGCTCTTGGCCAGATGCTGGGCTTTGAGAACGGCCATTACTCGGGCTGCTCCGCAGCCTGACCGTTCTTGCGCGGCTGGATCACCATGTCCACGCGCGGGCGCGGCGTGGTGACATCGGCATTGGTGGCGCGACCGGCGTTGACGATCTGCCGACGGGTGTCATAGACGATCTTCTCGCCTTCGAAGGTGTTGCCTTCCTGAACGACCTTGGCCTGATCGATGAGCACGATCCGCTCGTTGGCGGCGAAATACTGGATGGTCAGGCCGTAGGCTTTGACGATCTCCTTGTCCACCGCAGGCTTCTGCTCGTAGTAGGCCGGCTTGCCGATGGAGGTGAATACTTCGACGTCGCCGTTGTCATCCTGGGTAATGGTCACCGTGTCGCCGGTGATCTTCATCGTGCCCTGGGTGATGACCACGTCGCCGCGGTAGACCGCCACGCCCTGTCGGTCGTCCAGTTCGGCGGTGTCGGCTTGAACGCGGATTGGCTGTTCACGATCCTCGGGAAGCGCCCAGGCGCTGGCGCCAAGCCAGAATGCGCTCAAACCGAGCAGGAGGGGGAGAGTCTTAACGCAGCTCATGCTGGCCTCTTACGTTGGACAGCAGGATCATCCTGCCGTCATCCATGTACGCTTTCATGCCGGTTGCCGTGGTCACGCCATTGGCGGCCTCGATTCTAACGGCTTGGTTTGTCTCGGCATAATCCTTCTCCGGCCACACCGTCAGGCGGCTGGTGGTGAGGATCGTCGGGCGCCCCTTGGCGTCGGTGCGCTCGACCTTGACCTGATCGATCAGCAGCACCTCGTCGCCTTCGGCCGATACTTCGCCGCGCTCACTACGCACGTGCCACGGCAGTTCGGTGCCGCGATAGGACAGCAGATCCGGTTTGGTCAGCAGGCTGATGTCGCTCGCCTTGATGTGCTCGAGCTTGTCTGCAGTCAGTTCGTAGTTGCGCTTGCCGTCGGGCTGATATTGCACCGTGCGGGAATTGATCACATAGAAGTCGACATCAGGCGTTGCGCCACTGGCGACGGACGGCTCCTGCATGAAGCTTTCCGGCCGGATGTTCCAGTAGCCGACCGCCACCAGCAGGGCGGCGATCAGCGTCAGCAGGACAGCGAAGCGCATTTTGCGAAGCATGCAGACCCCTACAGATATGCGTTTTGCGCGGCGGCCAGGGTGCCCTGCGCGCGCATGATCAGTTCGCAGAACTCGCGTGCCGCACCCTCGCCACCGCGGGCCAGGGTAACGCCATGGGCATGTTCACGAACGAAGGTGTCGGCGCTGGCCACGGCCATGCCGAGGCCTACGCGGCGTATCACCGGCAGATCAGGCAGGTCGTCACCGAGATAGGCTACTTCAGAGTAGCTCAGGCCAAGTTCGGTCAGCAGTTCGTCGAGCACGACCAGCTTGTCCTCGCGCCCCTGATAAAGGTGCTGGATGCCGAGGTTCTGTGCTCGACGCTCTACCACGGGCGTCTTGCGCCCGCTGATGATCGCGGTGCGCACGCCGGAGTTGATCAGCATCTTGATGCCGTGGCCGTCCAGTGTGTTGAACGTCTTGAACTCGCTGCCGTCGGTCAGGAAATAAAGGCGGCCATCGGTGAGCACACCGTCGACGTCGAAGATCGCCAGGCGAATGTCGCGGGCGCGTTGCAGCAGGTGTTCGTGCATTACATCACCCCCGCGCGCAGGAGGTCGTGCATGTTCAGCGCGCCAATCGGCAACTCCTGGTCATCGACGACTACCAGCGAACTGATCTTGTGGTCTTCCATGATCTTCAGAGCCTCGGCGGCGAGCATCTCGGCATGGGCGGTCTTGCCGTGCACGGTCATGATCTCGTCGATGCGCGTCTGGCGAACGTCGACTCCCTTGTCCAGCGCACGGCGCAGGTCGCCGTCGGTGAAGATGCCGGCGAGTCGTCCGTCCGCTTCGACGATGACGGTCATGCCCAGGCCCTTTTGCGTCATTTCCAGCAGGGCGTCGCGCAGCGATGTGCCGCGCGGAACCCTCGGCAGGCGCTCGCCGGTATGCATGACGTGCTCGACTTTCAACAGCAGCCGGCGGCCCAGCGCGCCGCCCGGGTGAGAGAAGGCGAAATCTTCAGCAGTGAACCCACGAGCCTCGAGCAGCGCGATAGCCAGGGCATCGCCGAGCACCAGGCTGGCAGTGGTGGAGGAGGTCGGCGCGAGATTCAGCGGGCAGGCTTCGATGGCGACGCTGGCGTCCAGATTCACCGCAGCGGCCTTGGCCAGCACCGAATTCGGGTTGCCGGTCATGCTGATCAGGGTGATGCCGAGCCGCTTGATCAGCGGTAACAGGGTGACGATCTCGCTGGTGGTGCCGGAGTTGGAGAGGGCGAGGACCACGTCGTCCTGAGTGATCATGCCCATGTCGCCATGGCTGGCCTCGGCGGGGTGCACGAAGAAGGCGGCGGTGCCGGTGCTGGCCAATGTGGCGGCGATCTTGCGGCCGACGTGCCCGGACTTGCCCATGCCAACCACGACCACTCGGCCCTTGCAGCCAAGGATCAGCTCGCAAGCCTGCACGAAATCGGCATCGATACGTGCGTTCAACTGCTCAACCGCTTCTATTTCCAGGCGGATGGTGCGTTGCGCGGTTTCGATCAATTGGCTGCTCTGGCTCATGGCTGGCGAGGTCGTCCGATTAAAAGGCGGCGATTATAGCGAGAATCCGTTGCGGGCTCATGGAAAATGTCGGCACATCACTGTGGGCCGGCACAATCAATTTGATCAGCCTGAGCTGAACCGAAGCTGAACGGGGCGTCGCTCGTCATCTGCCGAAACGCTCATCGGTTGGGCGGCCTCTGGCGCGATGCTATAGTGCGCCGCCGAAAACGGTCAGGGCAGAAAGTATCCCAGCGTCATCGGGAGCCGTCTGTTTCTCAGACTGCATGCAAGGAGACCAGATGAGCGCCTGCAATGACTTCGCCGTCGAGCTGAAGGGAGTGACCTTCAAGCGAGGCGAGCGCAGTATTTTCAACGATGTCGATATCGCCATACCGCGAGGGAAGGTTACGGCCATCATGGGGCCGTCCGGTTGTGGCAAGACGACGCTGCTGCGCCTGATCGCTGCGCAGCTGATGCCGTCGCGTGGTGAAGTCTGGGTGGCGGGCAACAATCTGCCGAGCCTCTCGCGCAGCGAGCTGTTCGACATGCGCAAGCAGATGGGTGTGCTGTTCCAGAGCGGGGCACTGTTCACCGATCTCGACGTGTTCGAGAACGTTGCGTTTCCGCTGCGGGTGCATACCAAGCTCCCAGACGAGATGATCCGCGACATCGTGCTGATGAAGCTCGAAGCGGTAGGGCTACGTGGCGCCATCGAGCTGATGCCCGACGAGCTGTCCGGTGGTATGAAGCGGCGTGTCGCGCTGGCGCGGGCGATTGCTCTGGATCCGCAGATTCTGATGTATGACGAACCCTTTGCCGGACAGGATCCGATAGCGATGGGCGTCCTCGTGCGGCTGATTCGTCTGCTCAACGACGCGCTGGGCATCACCAGTATTGTCGTCTCGCACGATCTGGCCGAAACCGCGTCCATTGCCGACTACATCTACGTGGTTGGCGATGCCCAGGTGCTTGGCCAGGGCACGCCGGCGGAGCTGATGGAGTCGAACAATCCGCGCATCAGGCAATTCATGACGGGCGCAGCCGACGGGCCGGTGCCATTCCATTTTCCTGCGCCGGCCTATGCCGACGATCTACTGAGAGGCACCGATGCGTAAGCGTTCGTTGTTGGATCGGATTGCCCTGCTCGGTCGCGCCGGACTGGATGTGCTGGCAGCCCTGGGGCGCTCGACGATATTTCTCGTGCATGCGCTGTTCGGGCGAAGCGGGCTGCGTAACGGTTTTTCGCTGCTGGTCAAGCAGCTCTATTCGGTTGGTGTGCTGTCACTGGCCATTGTAGTTGTCTCCGGCATCTTCATCGGCATGGTGCTGGCGCTGCAGGGCTACAACATTCTCAGCAGCTACGGCTCCGAGCAGGCGGTTGGGCAGATGGTCGCACTGACCCTGTTGCGCGAGCTCGGTCCGGTGGTTACTGCGCTGCTGTTCGCCGGGCGTGCCGGCTCGGCTCTGGCGGCCGAGATCGGCAACATGAAGTCGACCGAGCAGCTCTCGAGCCTGGAAATGATCGGAGTCGATCCGCTCAAGTACATCATCGCGCCGCGCCTCTGGGCCGGTTTCATCTCGCTGCCGCTGCTGACGCTGATCTTCAACGTGGTCGGTATCTGGGGCGGAGCGATGGTGGCGGTGGAGTGGCTCGGTGTCTACGAAGGCTCGTTTTGGGCCAACATGCAGAACAGTGTCGACTTCAGTTCCGATGTGCTCAACGGCGTTATCAAGAGCGTCGTCTTTGCGCTGGTAGTGACCTGGATCGCCGTGTTCCAGGGCTACGATTGCGACCCGACCTCCGAAGGTATCAGCCGTGCCACCACCCGGACTGTGGTTTACGCCTCGCTGGCGGTGCTCGGCCTCGATTTCATTTTGACCGCGTTGATGTTTGGAGATTTCTGATGCGTATCCGCACACTGGAAATGGGTGTCGGGCTGTTCCTGCTTGCCGGGCTGCTGGCCTTGCTACTGCTGTCACTGCGTGTCAGCGGGCTGAGCGTTACTGATGCCGACACTTACAAGCTGTATGCCTATTTCGACAATATTGCCGGATTGACTGTCCGATCCAAGGTGACCATGGCTGGCGTGACCATCGGCAAGGTCACCGCGATCGACCTGGATCGTGACAGCTACACCGGACGAGTCACGCTGGAAATCCAGCAGGATGTCGACATCCTGCCGGCCGACTCGACGGCTTCGATCCTTACCGCAGGGCTGCTGGGTGAGAAGTACATCGGCATCAGCGTCGGCGGTGAGGAGGAGTTGCTCGCCGATGGCGACACCATTCAGGACACCCAGTCCTCGCTGGTGCTCGAGGATCTGATCGGCAAATTCCTGCTCAACTCGGTTAACAAAGATTGAAGGAGATGCACATGATGACTGCCTTGCGCCGCGGCCTGCTGATTCTGTTGGCCGTTCTGCCCATGTTCTCCCACGCTGCGCTGACAGCCCACCAGGTCATTCAGCAGACCACTGATGAGTTGCTGGCCGATCTGAAGGCCAACAAGGAGCAGTACCGCAACGATCCGGCGGCTTTCTATGACTCGCTGAACGAGATTCTCGGCCCGGTCGTCGATGCCGAAGGCATCTCGCGCAGCATCATGACCGTCAAATATTCGCGCAACGCCTCGCCTGAGCAGATGACGCGCTTTCAGGAGAATTTCAAGCGCAGCCTGATGCAGTTCTATGGCAACGCCCTGCTGGAATACAACAACCAGCAGATCCGCGTGCTGCCGTCGAGCGGCAAGTCGGATGACAAGCGCACCAGCGTCGGCATGGAGGTGGTAGGGCGCCAGGGCGAGATCTATCCGGTGTCCTACACCATGGTCAACGCCGGCGAGTGGCGGGTGCGCAATGTGATCATCAATGGCATTAACATTGGCAAGCTGTTCCGCGATCAGTTCGCCGATTCCATGCAGCGTAACGGCGGCGATCTGGACAAGACCATCGATGGTTGGGCCGAGGTAGTGGCGCGAACCAAGGACACCGAGGCCGGTCAGCAGGCCGCAGGCGATGAGTGAGGCGCGTATCGAGCGTGGTGCCGAAGGCGAACTGCGCATGATCGGCGTGCTCGACTATAGCAGCGGGCCCGCGCTGCGCGAGGCCGGGCGAGCGCTGATCGCGGACAGCCGCTCGGCACTGATGCTGGATTGCTCGGCGATCGAGCGGTCCAGCAGTGTCGGGCTTTCTCTTCTGCTGGCGTTCATGCGCGATGCCAAGGCCGCCGGCGTCGAACTGCGCGTCACTGCGTTACCTGACGATATGGAAAAGATTGCCAAGGTGTCCGGCTTGCTGGATATCCTGCCGCTGGAAGCATCCCGGGTCTGAAAGGAATAGCCGTATGAAACTGCGCTGGGCGGAAGAGCTGCGCGATAGCGTGCATGAGCTGGCCGAATCGCTGGGCAATCTGCTGGTCGAGACGTTCCACTACCTGGCGCTGTTTGCGATCGGCGCGGTGACGGCCTGGGCGGCGGTCATGGCCTTTCTTGGCATGGTCGAGAAGGGCCATATCACGGTCGATGACATCCTGCTGCTGTTCATCTACCTGGAGCTGGGTGCGATGGTCGGGATCTATTTCAAGACCAACCACATGCCGGTGCGATTCCTGATCTACGTGGCGATTACCGCGCTGACCCGCCTGTTGATCTCCGATGTTTCCCACCACCATCGTCCTGACATGGGCGTGGTCTACGTATCCGGTGCGATCCTGCTTCTGGCGTTGGCGATTCTGGTGGTGCGCTTCGCCTCCTCACGCTTTCCCGCCGTGCAAAGCGATAGCGCTCGGTCACGCCATTCGCGTAGCCGTGACCAGGGCGCCGAGACGCTCGATTGAGACATCTCCGTTGGTTCGGCGAGGTTCGGGGTTCGCAGCCTTCGGGCTTTTTTGTATGATGAGCGGCCCGTGCGCGTCCTGCGCCGATCGAGGTTGAACATGCAGGCCCAAGAAGTGAAGAATTTCCTGGAAGAGAAGATTCCAGGTGCCCAGGTAGAAGTGGAAGGCGAAGGCTGCAACTTCCAGCTCAACGTGATCAGTGACGAGCTGGCCGGTCTGAGCCCGGTCAAACGCCAGCAGCAGATCTACGCCCACCTCAACCCCTGGATCGCCGACGGCAGCATTCACGCCGTCACCATGAAGTTCTTCAGTCGCGTCGACTGGGCCGGGCGCGCCTGATCGCTGGCGGCCAGCACCTCCACTCATTCCAGGCAGAGCGCGTCGAATTGACTGCGCCGCCCCCTTCGGCAGTGCTTACAGCCTGCGGCTTACGGGAATACTCATGGACAAACTGATCATTACCGGCGGTATTCGCCTTGATGGCGAGATTCGCATTTCCGGTGCGAAGAACTCCGCCCTGCCGATTCTGGCCGCCACTTTGCTGGCCGACACCCCTGTCACGGTATGCAACCTGCCGCACCTGCACGACATCACCACGATGATCGAGCTGTTCGGTCGCATGGGCGTGCAGCCGGTCATTGACGAGAAGCTCAGTGTCGAAGTGGACGCCAGCAGCATCAAGACGCTGGTTGCGCCCTATGAGCTGGTGAAGACCATGCGCGCCTCGATTCTGGTGCTCGGCCCGATGGTCGCGCGTTTTGGTGAGGCCGAAGTTGCCTTGCCCGGCGGTTGCGCCATTGGCTCGCGGCCGGTCGATCTGCACATCCGTGGTCTCGAAGCCATGGGCGCGCACATTGACGTCGAAGGTGGCTACATCAAGGCCAAGGCGCCTGCCGGTGGATTGCGTGGTGCGCATTTCTTCTTCGATACGGTAAGTGTGACCGGTACCGAAAACATCATGATGGCCGCCGCGCTGGCCAACGGCCGCAGCGTGCTGGAAAACGCCGCGCGTGAGCCCGAGGTGGTTGACCTGGCCAACTTCCTCAACTCCATGGGTGCTAAGGTTTCCGGTGCCGGCACCGACACCATCACCATCGATGGGGTCAAACGTCTTGGTGGTGGTCGTTACAGCGTGATGCCCGACCGTATTGAAACCGGGACCTATCTGGTCGCGGCGGCTGCCACTGGTGGCCGTGTTCGCTTGAAGGATACCGACGCAACGCTGCTCGAAGCTGTGCTGCACAAGCTGGTTGAGGCTGGCGCGCATATCGACACCGGTAGCGACTGGATCGAGTTGGACATGAAGGGCAAGCGGCCAAAGGCAGTCAACGTGCGGACTGCGCCATACCCCGCGTTTCCGACCGACATGCAGGCGCAGTTCATTGCGCTGAACGCCATTGCCGAAGGCACCGGCACGGTGATCGAGACCGTTTTCGAGAATCGCTTCATGCACGTCTACGAGATGAACCGCATGGGCTCGCAGATTCTGGTCGAAGGCAATACCGCCATTGTCACCGGCGTCGAGCGTCTCAAAGGTGCGCCGGTCATGGCGACCGATCTGCGCGCGTCGGCAAGCCTGGTCATCGCCGGCCTGGTTGCCGAGGGCGATACGCTGATCGATCGCATCTACCACATTGATCGTGGCTACGAGTGCATCGAAGAGAAGCTGCAGCTGCTGGGCGCGAAGATTCGCCGCGTGCCGGGCTAGGTTTTCGCGAGACGGATGGCTAGCGGGCCCTGGACTATCAAGGGCCCACCCGAGGTTCCAAAGGAAATGTGCTCCATGCTTACCATCGCCCTGTCCAAAGGCCGCATCCTCGACGATACCCTGCCGCTGCTCGCCGCAGCCGGCATCGTGCCCACCGAGAACCCGGACAAGAGCCGCAAGCTGATCATCCCGACCACTCAGGATGATGTGCGTCTGCTGATCGTCCGCGCTACCGACGTGCCCACCTACGTCGAGCATGGTGCGGCCGATCTCGGCGTCGCCGGCAAGGATGTGCTGATGGAGTACGGCGGCCAGGGGCTGTACGAGCCACTCGATCTGCGCATCGCCAACTGCAAGTTGATGACCGCCGGCAAGGTCGGTGCGCCGGAGCCCAAGGGCCGTCTGCGCGTGGCGACCAAGTTCGTCAATGTCGCCAAGCGCTACTACGCCGAGCAGGGCCGCCAGGTCGACATCATCAAGCTGTACGGCTCGATGGAGCTGGCGCCGCTGGTGGGGCTGGCGGATAAGATCATCGACGTCGTCGACACCGGCAACACCCTGCGTGCCAATGGCCTGGAACCCCAGGAATTGATCGCACACATCAGTTCGCGGCTGGTGGTGAACAAGGCTTCGATGAAGATGCAGCACGCGCGCATCCAAGCGCTGATCGATACCCTGCATACGGCGGTTCAGCAGCATCAGCATTGATGCGTTTCGCGGTCGCCACCGCGCCTGCCTATCCGTGCCATAGCTGAAATTCTCAGGTGCCCGCACGGTGGGCTTGATATTCTAGCGGCGCCTGAGAGCCCGGCCTGCGCTTCGTGCCATTGCAATGAAGCCGGCCGCTTCCGATGCCTAGCCAACCATGAGGCCCGCTATGACCGCTCCCTCCGCCATTCGCCGACTCAACGCTGCCGATGCCGATTTCGCACGTCATCTGGATCATCTGTTGAGCTGGGAAAGCGTTTCCGACGATGGCGTAAACGAGCGAGTGCTGGAGATCATCAAGGCTGTGCGCGAGCGCGGCGATGCGGCGCTGGTCGAGCTGACCCAGCGCTTCGATGGACTACAGGTCGCCTCCATGGCTGATCTGATCCTCCCACGCGCACGTCTGGAGCAGGCCCTCGAGCGGATTACCCCGGCACAGCGCGAGGCCCTCGAAATTGCTGCCGAGCGGGTGCGCAGCTATCACGAGCGGCAGAAACAGGACTCATGGACCTATACCGAAGCCGACGGCACGGTGCTGGGGCAGAAAGTCACCCCGCTGGACCGCGCCGGCCTCTACGTGCCCGGCGGCAAGGCATCCTATCCATCGTCGGTGCTGATGAACGCCATTCCGGCCAAGGTTGCTGGTGTGCCGGAAGTGGTCATGGTCGTGCCTACCCCGCGTGGCGAGCTCAATGAGTTGGTGCTCGCGGCGGCCTGCATTGCCGGCGTCGATCGGGTCTTCACCATCGGTGGCGCTCAGGCAGTCGCGGCGCTGGCCTACGGCACCGAGAGCGTGCCTCCAGTGGACAAGATCGTCGGCCCCGGAAACATCTATGTGGCTACCGCCAAACGCCATGTGTTCGGCAAGGTCGGCATCGACATGATCGCCGGCCCGTCGGAAATCCTGGTGGTCTGCGACGGCCAGACCGACCCCGACTGGATCGCCATGGACCTGTTCTCCCAGGCCGAGCATGACGAGGATGCCCAGTCGATTCTGGTCAGCCCGGATGCCGCCTTCCTTGATCGCGTCGCCGAAAGCATCGCCCGTCTGCTGCCGACGCTGGAGCGTGCGGATATCGCCCGTACCTCCATCGAAGGCCGTGGTGCGCTGATTCAGGTGGCCGACATGCAGCAGGCGATCGATGTCGCCAACCGCATCGCGCCTGAGCACCTGGAGCTTTCGGTCGCCGAGCCGGAGCAATGGCTGCCGCAGATTCGGCATGCCGGCGCGATCTTCATGGGGCGTTACACCGCCGAGGCGCTGGGCGATTACTGCGCTGGCCCGAACCACGTGCTGCCGACCTCGGGCACGGCGCGCTTCTCCTCGCCGCTGGGTGTGTATGACTTCCAGAAGCGCTCGTCGATCATCAATTGCTCGGCCGAAGGTGCCTCGACGTTGGGCAAGGTGGCGTCGGTGCTGGCTCGAGGCGAATCGCTGACGGCGCATGCGCGCAGCGCCGAGTACCGCATCAAGAGCTGACGCTGGGCGGCCGGCACGGACTGGCTCATGCCCGTTCGCCGTCGCCACTCGGCAAGGCGTTTTGAACTATCGCCTCACGACCAACCGATCAATTTCGAGGAGAGAAGGGCAGATGAGCAAATTCTGGAGCCCCTTCGTCAAGGACCTGGTTCCCTATGTGCCGGGTGAGCAGCCCAAGCTGAGCAAGCTGGTCAAGCTCAACACCAACGAGAACCCCTATGGCCCATCGCCACGTGCGATCGCCGCGATGCAGGCCGAGCTCAACGACGGTCTGCGGCTGTATCCGGACCCGAACGGCGAGCGGCTGAAGCACGCCGTGGCCGAATATTACGGCGTGTGCCCAGCTCAGGTCTTCGTCGGCAATGGCTCGGACGAAGTGCTAGCCCATGCCTTTCATGGTTTGTTCCAGCATGACCGCCCGCTGCTGTTCCCTGATATCAGCTACAGCTTCTACCCGGTGTATTGTGGGCTGTATGGCATCGCCTACGAAACCGTCGCGCTCGATGAACAGTTCCAGATCGATGTGGCCGATTACAACCGGCCGAACGGCGGCATCATCTTCCCCAACCCGAATGCGCCGACTGGCTGCCTGCTTCCACTTCAGGCGATCGAGCAGCTATTGCAGGCGAACACTGAATCCGTGGTGCTGGTCGATGAGGCCTATGTGGATTTCGGCGGTGAGTCTGCCATCGCATTGGTGGACCGTTATCCGAATCTGCTGGTGACGCAGACGCTGTCCAAGTCGCGTTCGCTGGCCGGTCTTCGTGTGGGGCTGGCGGTCGGCCATCCGGATCTGATCGAGGCGCTGGAGCGGATCAAGAACAGCTTCAATTCCTACCCGCTGGACCGTATCGCCATCGCCGGCGCCGCGGCGGCGTTCGAGGATCGCGCCCATTTCCAGCAGACCTGTCAGCAGGTCATCGACAGTCGCGAGGCGGTAGTCACGGCGATGCAAAGGCTGGGGTTCGAGGTTCTGCCATCGGCGGCGAACTTCATTTTCGCACGTCATCCGCAGCGCGATGCGGCCGAGGTGGCCGCGAGCCTGCGCGAGCAGGGCGTGATCGTGCGGCACTTCAAGCAGCCACGTATCGAGCAGTTCTTGCGTATCACCATCGGTACGCCGGAGCAGAATCACGCGCTGTTGGCTGCGCTCGGCTGACGCTGAGTCTGGTTTGGGCAGGCTTACTGCCTGCCCTTGCCGACCAGGTGGTGGAGGGGGCGCAGCATGTTGCTGCATTTCCCTCGTTTGGCAGGAGCGTCATCGCTATTTCGGCGCCGCGTTCACCGGTGGGCGCATGCCAACTTCGGCGGTAAGGGTCAGTGGCTTGCCATTGCGCAGGATGTCGATGTCGATGTTCTCGCCTGGGCGCGCGCGGGCGACCTGATTCATCGAGCTGCGTCCGTCGGCCGACTGCACCCCGTCGATGCTCAGGATCAGGTCGCCTGGCTGAAGCCCGGCACGTGCCGCCGGGCCGTCGCGGTAGACACCCGCCACCACGATTCCCGGTCGTCCTTCCTGACCGAAGGACTCCGCGAGCTCTTGGGTCAGCGACTGCACCTCCACGCCCAGCCAGCCACGGATCACCTGGCCGTGCTCGATGATCGACTTCATCACTTCCAGTGCCAGCTTCACCGGTATCGCGAAGCCGATGCCCTGCGAACCGCCGGATTCGGAAATGATGGCGGTATTGATG
Source organism: Stutzerimonas kunmingensis (assembly GCF_002929225.1). Classification (GTDB taxonomy): domain Bacteria; phylum Pseudomonadota; class Gammaproteobacteria; order Pseudomonadales; family Pseudomonadaceae; genus Stutzerimonas. Next base: position 44,133 of record NZ_PISM01000021.1, read on the forward strand.
CCGATCAGGTTGCCGCCGGCATCCACCAGCGCGCCGCCCGAGTTGCCTCGGTTGATCGCCGCATCGGTCTGGATGAAATCCTCGTAGGTGTTCAGGCCCAGCTGATTGCGGCCGGTGGCGCTGATGATGCCCATGGTGACGGTCTGGCCGACGCCGAAGGGGTTGCCGATCGCCAGGGTGACGTCGCCGACGCGTATGCGATCGGAATGGCCGAGCGTGATGGCCGGCAGGTCTGCCAGGTCGATCTTCAGCACGGCAAGGTCGGTCTCCGGATCGCTGCCAATCACCCGGGCCAGCGTTTCCCGGCCATCCTTGAGGGCCACGACGATCTGCTCGGCGTTGGCGGTCACATGGTTGTTGGTGAGCAAGTAGCCTTCGGAACTCATGATTACCGCAGAACCGAGGCTCGACTCCATGCGCCGTTGCCTCGGCAGGTTGTCACTGAAGAAGCGTTGAAACAGTGGGTCCTTGGACAGCGGTTGCTGCTCGGTCTTCTCGATGACCTTGGTGGTGTAGAGGTTGGCAACTGCTGGCGCAGCGGCCGCCACCGCGTTGGCGTACGAATAAGGGCCCTGCTGCGGTGCGCTGGCAACCAGCGGTGCCTGCTGTAGACCGATGTCGTGCTCCTTTATACCCACCAGCTGCGGGTAACGCTGGATGATCAGCAGTGCTACGAGCAGGCCGACCAGCAACGGCCAGCCGAGAAAACGTAGGGCATTGAACATCGCGCAGAGGTCCGGACAGAGTTGCGGGCGCGGGGAGCGCCCCTTAAGGTGGCGGCATTATACGAAGCTCCAACTGAAATGCAGCTTCATGTGTGCATGATTTGCCGTGAGGGTTCGACTAGAAATCTATCGAGCCATATCGCATTTACCAAGAGGTTGCCATGACTGTTGCGCTCATCGCTCTGGTTCAGGAAGCAGATCGATATCTGGATGCCGCGAGGATTGCCGATTACTGCCCCAATGGTCTGCAGGTCGAAGGGCGTCCTCAGGTGGCGCGGATCGTCAGCGGTGTGACGGCCAGCCAGGCATTACTGGATGCGGCAGTCGAGGCGGGCGCCGATGTGGTCCTGGTCCACCATGGGTATTTCTGGAAAAACGAAGATGCCCGCGTCGTCGGCATGAAGCAGCGCCGCCTGAAAACCTTGCTGAGCAACGATATCAGCCTGCTGGCGTACCACCTGCCACTCGATGTCCACCCCGAGGTCGGCAACAACGCCCGATTGGGCGTACTGCTCGGTCTTCGCTCCGACGGTCCGCTGGAGCCGGGCAATCCGCGCTCGGTGGGGCTGGTGGGCTCCCTTGAGAAACCGCTGGCGCCGGCTGAGTTCATGCGTCGGATCCATGACGTGCTTGGTCGGGAGCCGCTGATGGTCGCCGGCGACCGCCCGATTCGGCGTGTCGCCTGGTGTACCGGTGGTGCCCAAGGCTATATCGATCAGGCTGTGGCGGCCGGAGTAGACGCCTATATCACCGGTGAAATCTCCGAACCCACGGCACATATCGCACGTGAAAATGGCCTGAGCTTCTTCGCTGCCGGCCATCACGCGACAGAGCGCTATGGGGTCCGTGCGCTGGGTGAGTACCTGGCAAGCCGCTTCGGCATCGAGCACCAATTCATTGATTGCCCAAACCCCGCGTAAAGCTTGCTCTACGGGCGCAGTGAGTCGTGGAGCCCCCATTTCACGGTCCCGTGGCACGGCGGAGAGTCGATATAAATCTATAGCTTTTAGGTCTAAAAGGCGGCCTGATTAGAATTGAAGGTCGTGTTAGAGTTGCGCCCATTCCACGGCCGGCCGGCCGTCCATCTGCCAAATCGTGAGTAGCCATGGTCGACAAACTGACGCATCTGAAACAGCTGGAGGCGGAAAGCATCCATATCATTCGTGAGGTCGCTGCAGAGTTCGGCAACCCGGTGATGCTGTATTCCATCGGCAAAGATTCGGCCGTAATGCTGCACCTGGCGCGCAAGGCCTTCTTCCCTGGCAAGCTGCCGTTCCCGGTGCTGCATGTCGACACCCGCTGGAAGTTCCAGGAGATGTACAGCTTCCGCACCAAGATGGTCGAGGAGATGGGCCTTGAGCTGATCACCCATATCAACCCCGACGGTGTGGCGCAGGACATGAATCCCTTCACGTATGGCAGTGCCAAGCACACCGACGTCATGAAGACCGAAGGCCTCAAGCAGGCGCTGGACAAGTACGGCTTCGACGCTGCCTTCGGTGGTGCCCGTCGCGACGAGGAAAAATCCCGCGCCAAGGAGCGTGTCTACTCCTTCCGTGACAGCAAGCACCGCTGGGATCCGAAGAACCAGCGCCCCGAGCTTTGGAATCTCTACAACGGCAAGGTCAAGAAGGGCGAGTCGATCCGCGTGTTCCCGCTCTCCAACTGGACTGAGTTGGACATCTGGCAATACATCTACCTCGAGCAGATCCCGATCGTGCCGCTGTACTTCGCTGCCGAGCGGGAAGTCATCGAGAAGAACGGCACGCTGATCATGATCGACGATGAGCGGATTCTCGAGCACCTCACCGATGAGGAAAAAGGGCGCATCGAAAAACGCATGGTCCGCTTCCGCACCCTCGGCTGCTACCCGCTCACCGGTGCGGTCGAGTCGACCGCGACCAGCCTGCCGGAAATCATCCAGGAGATGCTCCTGACCCGCACTTCCGAGCGCCAGGGGCGCGTCATCGACCATGACGCCACCGGCTCGATGGAAGAAAAGAAACGCCAGGGTTATTTCTAAGGAAACGCATCATGAGTCATCAATCCGAACTGATCAGCGAGGACATCCTCGCCTACCTGGCGCAACACGAGCGCAAGGAACTCCTGCGTTTCCTGACCTGCGGCAACGTCGATGACGGCAAGAGCACCCTGATCGGCCGCCTGCTGCACGATTCGAAGATGATCTACGAGGACCATCTCGAAGCGATCACCCGCGACTCCAAGAAGGTCGGTACCACTGGCGAAGACGTCGATCTGGCGCTGCTGGTCGATGGGCTGCAGGCCGAGCGCGAGCAGGGCATCACCATCGACGTTGCCTACCGTTATTTCAGTACCGCCAAGCGCAAGTTCATCATTGCCGATACCCCCGGCCATGAGCAGTACACGCGCAACATGGCCACCGGCGCGTCCACCTGCGACCTCGCGATCATCCTGGTAGATGCCCGCTACGGGGTGCAGACCCAGACCAAGCGCCACAGCTTCATCACCTCGTTGCTGGGCATCAAGCATATCGTCGTCGCCATCAACAAGATGGACCTGATGAACTTCGATCAGGACGTGTTCGAGAAGATCAAAGCCGACTACCTGGCATTTGCCGATCGCATCGAACTCAAGCCGTCGTCTCTGCACTTCGTGCCGATGTCGGCGCTGAAGGGCGACAACGTGGTCAATCGCAGCGAACGTGCGCCTTGGTATGAGGGGCAGTCGCTGATGGAGATTCTCGAAGGCGTCGAGATCGCCGGCGACCGTAACTTCGATGACCTGCGCTTCCCGGTGCAGTACGTCAACCGCCCGAATCTGAACTTCCGTGGCTTCGCCGGCACCCTGGCCAGCGGTATCGTGCGCAAGGGTGACGAAATTGCTGTGCTACCGTCCGGCAAGACCAGCCGGGTGAAGTCTATCGTCACCTTCGATGGCGAGCTCGAGCAGGCGACGCCGGGTGAAGCCGTCACCCTGACGCTGGAAGACGAAATCGATGTCTCGCGCGGCGACATGCTGGTACATGCGGACAGTCGCCCACGTATCGCCGACAGCTTCGAGGCCATGCTGGTGTGGATGGGCGAAGAGCCGATGCTGCCGGGCAAAAAGTACGACATCAAGCGTGCCACCAGCTACGTGCCGGGCTCGATTGCCAGCATCGCCCACAAGATTGATGTGAACACCTTGGAGCAGGGTGCCGCGAGCAGCCTGCAGCTCAACGAGATCGGCAAGGTCAAAATCAGCCTGGATGCGCCTATCGCGCTCGATGGTTACGCGCAGAACCGTACGACCGGCGCTTTCATCGTCATTGATCGTCTCACCAATGGCACCGTCGGCGCCGGCATGATCATCGCCGAACCGGTTGCCCATGGATCGGGCGGTCATCACGGTGCGCTGGCCCACGTGTCTACCGAAGAACGCGCCACTCGCTTCGGCCAACAACCGGCGACCGTGCTGTTTACCGGCCTTTCCGGCGCCGGCAAGAGCACCCTGGCTTATGCGGTGGAGCGCAAGCTGTTCGATATGGGCCGCGCAGTTTACGTGCTCGATGGCCAGAACCTGCGCCACGACCTGAACAAAGGCCTACCGCAGGACCGCGCCGGCCGTACCGAGAACTGGCGCCGTGCGGCTCATGTGGCGCGCCAGTTCAACGAGGCGGGGCTGATCACCCTCGCAGCCTTTGTCGCTCCTGATGCCGAAGGCCGCGAGCAGGCCAAGGCGCTGATCGGCAGCGATCGCGTCGTGACCGTCTACGTCCAGGCGTCGCCACGGACCTGCCAGCAGCGCGACCCGCAGGGTTTATACGTAGCCGGTGGCGATAATATCCCAGGCGAGTCCTTCCCCTATGACGTGCCGGGCAATGCCGATCTGGTAATCGATACCGAATCGCTGACGGTGGAAGAGGGCGCAAAGCAGGTCATAGACATGCTGCGCAAGCGTGGAGTTCTTTGACAGCTGCATCAAATTAGCTAGACGGAATCTACGACCGCTGGCCCTCGATGATAAGTCGAGGGTTAGATAATGGTACCCAGTGTCTTTTCTTGCGCAGGCTTTCTTCGCCAGCGTCGAATGGGTCGCTCGATCAGGTGATGGCTGAAAACCGCGAACACGAACGCTATGCTGGTTCCAGCCAATAGGACTAACCACCACGGTTGCTGTAGCTTCAGATACTCCATGACAGGGTAGTGAAACAGATATAGGCCGTAGGAAAGCTGGCCGACATACACAAGGGGAGGGCTGGTGAGAGTTTTGCTCAGTAATCCCTGCGGGCGGCAGTGCAGCCAAAGCAGGATGTATAGCACCGTTATCTCGACCAGCGGCAGGCCAAAGCTTAGCCTCCCTTTGTCATCGGTTGGGTACAGCACGACCGCTAGCAATACCAGCCAGGCCAGCATCAGCCAGTGCCGTCGCAATAGGTGCGCCGGTACCGGCAGGCCACTGCCGATCCACATACCCAGGCAGGCGCCGAGTAACAGCCCACTGATGCGCATGTCGAAACGGTAATAAGCCTCGCCGCTACTCACATCCCAAAACTGCAAAGCCGCCATTCGCCACAGTCCCGCCAGCAGAACGCTTGTGAGCAGCACTGTCAGCGCAATACGCAGATTTTTCAGAGCCAGCAGACCAAGCAAGGCCAGCGGCCAGAGCAGGTAGAATCGCTCTTCGATGGCCAGTGACCAGGCATGGAGCATCTTTAACGGTCCCATACCAAACACCAGTGCGAGGTCGGCCTGGTAGATCAGCACCACAACCCAGTCGCGGACATGAAAGTAGTAGTCCGGCCACAGCAATGGAGCCAATAGCGCATAGAGCAGGAGTAACAGAAGTAATGGTGGCGTAAGGCGCAGCAAGCGCTGACGATAGAAGCGCCGCAGATCGAGAGAACCTTCAGCCTGATGTTCCGCAAGCAGGATGCGGGTGATCAGGTAGCCGCTGAGTACGAAGAATACATCCACCCCGACATTGGCTCCCGGCAAGCCCGGCATGCGGCCATGAAACAGCAGCACCAGCAGGATGGCGATAGCGCGAAGGCCGTCGAGTGCGGGTGAATAGGGCATGCGACCGCTCCTGATTCAGACGGTGCTGACAATATTGTCGAACAGCTCCTCCAGGGAGTTCTGTGGATGAGCGTTGAGCAGAGTGCCGCCAGCGTCGGTAATGGCGGCCAGCGCTGCCGGCACCTGGGTGCGTTCGCAGATGCCCTTCCATATCATGCCAGCATCCTCGGTAAAGCCTGGCAGCGCCTTGGTGCCGTAGTAGCGCACCACCAGGGTATTCTGGCTGGCCAGCATATCGGCAATGCTCTGCTGGGCACGGATGCGGCCCTTGTGGATCATCACGAAACGGTCGGCCAGACGCTCCACGTCGTGGAGGATATGGGTGGAAAAAAACAACGTGCCGCCGACCTGTCGATATTCCTGCATCAGGTCTGCGACCTGGCGACGACCCACCGGATCGAGCCCTGACATTGGTTCATCCAGCACGAGCAATTTCGGTTCGATTGCGAAAGCATGGGCCAGTGCAGTGCGCTGGGTCATGCCCTTGGACAGGTTGCGAATACGCTTGTCTGCCGCATAGGCGATCCCCAGGCGTTCCAGCCAGTGCTCTGTACGCCGATGGTTTTCCTGACCCTTGATGCCGTGCAAGCGCAGGCCGCCGCTCACCACTTCGCGCGGCGTCAACTGGTCGTAGAGATAGGGGTTTTCCGGGACATAGCCAACACCCTGGCGTGAAAGCGGATCATCCGCAGCACGCCCCATCAGCAGTGCCTGACCGGCATCTGCGCGCAGCGCGCCGAACAGAATCTTGATACTGGTGCTCTTGCCAGCGCCGTTCTGCCCGATAAAGCCTACCGACTGGCCGCTTTCAACGAAAAAGCTCACAGCGTCCAGGGCCTTGATGGCCTTGCCCTTAGTCTTGAATGACTTGTGCAGGTCTTGCACTTCGATCGGTTTCATTGCGAGTCCTGTTGCTTCACATGGTCGGCCAGCCGCGGCTGGCCCCCGTCGGACAATAGATAACCCAGCTTTAGCGGATCTTCAGGCAGGGCTCTAAGCCCGGCATGGCCGACCAGATCAATCAGCTGTGATGGCGCACGGTTGTGCTGCTGCCGATATTCGTGGGCTGCTGCGCGCAGCGCCTGCAAGCCTTGCAGTCGCACGATGCGCGCGGCGAGCAGGGCGCGGAAGTTCTCGTCCGCACTCTGATCTTGCATGGCGATCAGAATGTCCAGTGCAGTCTCGGGGTCGTCGCCGCGCTCGTACCACTTGGCCGCCATGTCGCGCAGGGCTGGCGCATTGATTGGGTGACGTTGGGCTGCGACTTCGGCCCAGTGTCCGGCCCTGTTCATATCGCCTTCAAAGTACATGGCATTGAAGGCGTAATAGAACGCCGGCCACATATCCCACTCCCGGCTCTGCGCCGCTTTGAGCAGTACATCCTGCGCCGCCGGCACCTGCCCGTTCCAAGGCAGGATGGCCGCGCCGACGTAATAGTTGTCTTCATGGCGAGGATTGAAGAAGGCCGCATCGCCCTGCAACTGCCCCTGGATGCGATAGGTCTCCTGTTCAGTAACGGAGGCGGCCACCATCAGGCTGCGAAACACGTTGAGGTTGGCTGCCAGGAAGGGGTCGCCTGCAGAATAGGTCAGCTGCACCGGGATCGGCAAACGCACCCGCAACACCTCTGCGCGAGCTTCCGGGCGGGCATGGTCGCGCAACAGCAAGCCGGTGCCGGCAAAGCCCGCCCAGGCGAGCAGCATGATCACCAGGGCAATCAGTGTTCTCATGTGAAATTGCGCCGCTGGAAAATCACGATGGCCAGCGCCGTCAAGGTAGCGATATAGGCCAGGGCATTGAGTGCAGCCAGTGCCATGGCCAGTGGCTCGGGAGGCAGGTCGTAGAGCGACAGTACGCGCCAGTCCAGACGGGACAGGTCGGGCAGCCAGACGTAGGAATGCTCCAGCAGCGGGCTGAAGATTTGCTCATGGAACGGGTCGGAACGTTCACCGCGCAGGTAATCGATGGTCGGTCCCATGCCCCTTGCGGCAAGGGCGAAGGCCAGCCCGAGCAGGAAGGGCAGAAAGGGGGTGGTCGAGAGGGTTGCCAGCAGCAGTGCGAAGGCCGCGACCACCAGCAGGTCCAGCCACATGCCCAGCAGTACCAGCCAATAGCTCCAGTCAAGCGCTGGTGGGCGCATCTGTGCGTAGCTGGAGCCAAAGAAATATAGAAGCAACCAGAAAGCTACACCGATGAATAATAGACTCATTCCGCCCAGCGTAGCGACGGCGAAAAAGCGCGACAATAGAAACTGCCAGCGAGCTATAGGGTAAGCCAGTACGAAGTATACAGACTTGCGTTCAATATCACGGACCACCAAGTCCTGCATCCAGACTAGCACCATTGCCAGCAGGGTTATACGCATGCCGCTAAAAGCTACGTCTAGGGTCACCGTCAGTTGCTGGCGTCCGGAAAAGTTCCCAGCCAGAAAGGCCATGCCCAGCAACGTCAAGGTGGTCAGTAGAAGGACGCGGAAGCCCAGGCCGCGCAAGCCCATGCGTACACCGAGTCGTGCCAGTTCAAGCATATCTTTCTCCACAAACAAGCAAGCCCCCTGGCGGGAGGGGGCTTGCTTTGCAACACTGAAAGCAATCAGAACGGGCGGTTACAGCCGTTTGCTTTGGTCAGATCGGTGCTGCCTACAACTACGAACTTTGCTGCCAGGTTTTCGTCAGTGCCTTTGATGGCTGGTTTCCCACATTGAGAAACGCTACCGCCAACCGAGGAGCCAGTAAATACAACATAGCCCTTGTTAGAGCCAGCTACTACGCCCATGCGGTTATTTGTCGCATCGTCAATCAATCCGGCAACAACGTTGGCTGAGAGAGTACCCTCGAAGTCATTTTTTATAAAACCAGCGCGGCCAGGAATAGCTGTAAAAGCAAACTGGCGTGCCAAGTTGATTTGCTCTGCGACATCACCGACCTTAGTGTAGCCATTTAAGATGGTTATCGGGGTTGGGCCTGTTGTGCCGGTAGCGTGGGCTCCGACAGAAATGAGGGAGGCGGAAAGGAGTGTTGCAGCAATAATCTTTTTCATCGCATAAATTCCTTTTAGCTTAGTTGGAGTTGGCGATGCCGCCGGTCATGATATTGCGCGCATCGGACTGAGCCGACTTGTCATACCCCTTAGCCTGGTAATCCTGAAACTGCGGAATGGCAACGGCAGCTAGGATGCCGATGATCGCGACTACGATCATCAGTTCGATCAGCGTGAAACCCTTTTGCTTCTTGATGGACTTCATTGACAAAGCTCCTTGTGTTGGAAAGGTCGTTGGACCTGAGGGGGATATAAGCGGATTCCATGCCAACTCACTGTGAGTGGAGTGATAAACGTATGTGGGGAATCGATTTATAGCCCTTTTCTGTGACCTTATGCTGGTTTTTGCAGGTTGTCGACCGCGTGGAGCGCTTGCCGTGACGGGCTGTAATGCGAAGCGGGCGGCTGTTTTAGATAAACGAATCAGTCATGAAGGATCTTTTTTTGTCCTCATGTGACAAAAAAGGTCATCTAGGAAGTGCGGGTTTGGCACGCCGAGTTAACTGCGATATAAGGCGGCGATATTTCCTTTTTTGGTTTCTGTTCATGAACGATAATGCGCCCCTCGGTGGTTTGGCTCGCCAGCTTGTTGCGGCTGGGCAGCTTGAGGAAAACATTGCTTACCAGGCTCAGCAGCAGGCCTTGCGCAACCAAGTGCCGCTGGTGACCTGGCTGGTGCAGAACAAGCTGGTAAAGGCGTGCGCGTTGGTCAGCATCGCTGGCGAGCAATTCGGCTTGCCATTCTTCGACCTCTCCACTCTGGATAAAGAAACTCAGCCTAAGGAGTTGGTGAGCGAAAAGCTGGTGCGTCAGCATCGCGCGCTTCCTCTTCAGCGTCGCGGTAATCGGCTTTACGTGGCGGTGTCTGACCCGACTAATCATCAGGCTATAAGTGATATTCAGTTTAACACTGGCCTATCTGTCGAGGCGGTGCTCGTCGAGGACGGCAAGTTAAGCGAGGCTATAGAGAAATACTATGAGTCCTCTACTTCCTCTTTGGATGGCATGAGTGATTCCGATCTTGACGATCTAGTTGTCGGGAGTAGTCCTGATGGCGATGAGAGCGCAGCTGATCACAATGACGCCGATGATGCACCCGTCGTTCGCTTCGTAAATAAAATGCTGCTTGATGCGATTAGAGGCGGCTCTTCCGACTTGCACTTCGAGCCATATGAAAAAAGCTACCGCGTTCGGTTTCGTACCGACGGCATGCTGCATGAGGTCGCCAGACCACCAGTGCAGTTGGTCAGCAGAATCTCGGCGCGTCTGAAAGTGATGGCCAGTCTCGATATCGCCGAGCGGCGAAAGCCCCAAGATGGGCGAATCAAGATGAAAGTGTCCAAAACGAAGTCCATCGATTTCCGCGTCAACACGCTACCCACGCTCTGGGGTGAGAAGATTGTGATGCGGATTTTGGACTCTGCCAGCGCGAAAATGGGTATTGACGCCCTAGGCTACGAAGAAGATCAGAAAGAACTCTATCTGACGGCGTTGAAGCAACCGCAGGGTATGATACTGGTTACTGGGCCTACGGGTTCGGGTAAGACCGTTTCGTTGTATACCGGTCTTAATATTCTGAATACCGTTGATGTAAATATTTCTACGGCAGAAGATCCTGTGGAGATAAATCTGGAGGGAATCAACCAAGTCAACGTGAATCCCAGGCAGGGGATGGACTTCGCCCAAGCTCTGCGCGCGTTCTTGCGGCAGGATCCAGATGTCATCATGGTGGGGGAAATCCGGGATTTGGAAACTGCTGAAATTGCCATCAAGGCGGCTCAGACTGGTCACATGGTGATGTCCACATTGCACACCAATAGTGCTGCGGAGACGCTGACGCGACTTCGCAATATGGGCGTGCCCGCCTTCAATATCGCTACTTCTGTGAACTTGATCATTGCCCAGCGGCTGGCTCGCAAGCTATGTCCATCTTGTAGGTCCGAGGTGGAGGTGCCGCGTGATGTGCTGTTGAGGGAAGGGTTTCCTGAGGCAGGGATCGGAACGTTCAAGATATACGCTCCGGTTGGATGCGATAGCTGTAAGGCTGGCTACAAGGGTCGTGTCGGTATTTATGAAGTAGTTAAAATCACACCGGCCCTGCAACGGCTTATCATGGAGGAAGGAAATTCCATCGATATCGCCTTGCAGGCGCGCAGAGATGGCTTTAACGACCTGCGTACTTCGGGGCTGGTCAAGGTCATGAATGGCGTTACCAGCCTGGAAGAAGTCAACCGCGTGACCAAGGATTAAACATGGCGGAAAAAGCGTTCAAAACCAGCGTGTTCATCTGGGAAGGCACTGACCGAAAAGGTGGGAAGGTCAAGGGGGAGCTGTCGGGCCAAAGCCCGTCTCTGATTCGAGCGCAACTCCGTAAGCAAGGAATTACTCCTGGTAAGGTTCGCAAAAAATCCATCCCGCTTTTTGGCGGTGGCAAAAAGATCACGCCTATGGATATTGCCTTGTTCACCCGGCAAATGGCGACGATGATGAAGGCTGGTGTACCGCTGTTGCAGTCGTTCGACATCATCGGCGAAGGCTTCGAAAACCAGAATATGCGCAAATTGGTTGATGAAATTAAGCAGGAAGTGGCGGCTGGCAATAGCTACGCTGCTTCCTTGCGCAAAAAGCCGCGTTATTTCGATGATCTATATTGCAACTTGGTAGATTCTGGGGAGCAATCTGGATCGTTGGAGACTTTGTTGGATCGAATAGCAACCTATAAGGAAAAGACCGAAGCGTTGAAGGCCAAGATCAAAAAGGCGATGACTTATCCTATCGCAGTGATCCTTGTGGCTATTATTGTTTCTGCAATTTTGTTGATAAAGGTGGTTCCGCAGTTTGAAAGCGTTTTTCATGGGTTTGGCGCAGAGTTGCCTGCGTTTACTATGATGGTGGTCGGGCTGTCTCGTTGGCTGCAAGAGTGGTGGTATGTGACGTTTGCGGCAATGTTTGCTATTGCGTTCTTGTTTAAACATGTCCATCAACATTCCGAAAGGCTCCGGGATAGCTTGGATCGAGCGCTTCTTAAAATGCCTATTGTAGGAGGCATTCTTTATAAATCAGCATTGGCTAGATATGCGCGCACGCTCTCGACAACATTTGCTGCAGGCGTGCCTTTAGTGGATGCCCTCGGTTCGGTCGCCGGGGCGGCGGGCAATGTTGTGTTTCGTAATGCGGTCATGAAGATCCGCGACGAGGTGTCTTCAGGTGTGCAGTTGAATTTCTCAATGCGCGGCACTGGAGTATTCCCAGCGATGGCTGTCCAGATGGCTGCTATCGGTGAGGAGTCTGGAGCGCTAGATGAAATGCTAGATAAGCTTGCAAGCTTCTACGAGGCGGAAGTCGACAATATGGTCGACAACCTTACAACGCTAATGGAGCCTCTGATCATGGCCGTGCTCGGTGTGCTGGTAGGTGGTTTGATTATTGCTATGTACTTGCCCATCTTCCAGCTAGGCGGAGTTATCGGGTAATCGTTATGTCTACATTCTTGGCCAGCCACGTGCTGGCCTTTGTTTTGTCCGCTGCTTTGCTGGGCTTGTTGATCGGCAGCTTCCTCAACGTCGTGATTTATCGCCTGCCGATCATGATGCAGCGTGAGTGGCGCGCGCAGGCGCTTGAGTATCTCGAGTGCCCGCCGGAGGCGATCAGTGGGCGCTTCAATCTGCTGCTGCCAAGCTCGCGGTGCCCGCGCTGCGACCATCAGATTCGCTCTTGGGAGAATATTCCCTTGGTCAGCTGGCTGGCCTTGCGTGGCAAGTGCTCGTCCTGCCGGGCGCCGATCAGTAGTCGCTACCCCCTTGTGGAGTTGGCGTGCGGCCTGCTTTCTGGCTATGTCGCTTGGCATTTCGGTTTCACCTGGCAGGCTGGAGCAATGCTGTTGCTGACCTGGGGATTGGTGGCGATGAGCATGATCGATATCGATCATCAGTTGCTGCCCGATTCGCTGGTTCTGCCGTTGTTGTGGCTTGGTCTCATCCTGAACAGCTTCGGCTTGTTCGTATCGCTTGAAAGTGCACTGTGGGGAGCGGTAGCGGGATATCTGAGCCTGTGGTCGGTTTATTGGCTGTTCAAGCTGGTCACCGGCAAAGAAGGTATGGGCTATGGCGATTTCAAACTGCTTGCGATGTTAGGAGCTTGGGGTGGCTGGCAGGTGTTACCACTTACCATCCTACTGTCGTCGGTGGTTGGGGCTGTTCTTGGCACAATCCTGTTGCGGGTGCAGCGCGCCGAGAGCAGCACGCCCATCCCTTTCGGTCCCTACTTGGCGATCGCCGGCTGGATCGCGTTGCTTTGGGGTGACTGGATTACCGAGAGCTATCTCCAGTTCGCGCGCTTCTAAGTCGGACACTATTGCTGAGTCGAAAGCCGTTCCGCCGACTTGTACTCTTAACGAAAGACGTTCTGGGCTTGCGCTTCGCAGGCTGAGTAGTTACTACTGCGCGTCCTGTTTTTAGTCTGGGTGTGGTTGCAATGAAACCCTGGATTCTCGGGTTGACTGGCGGCATTGGTAGTGGCAAGACCGCGGTGCTGGATCGCTTCGCCAGTCTGGGCGTACATGTCGTCGATGCCGATCAGGCGGCGCGCTGGGTGGTCGAGCCGGGGCGGCCAGCGTTGCTGCAGATTGCCGAGCGCTTCGGCTCAGGCATCTTGCTCACGGACGGCTCTCTGGATCGAAAAGGGCTGCGTGAGCGTATATTCGATAACCCGGCCGACAGGCAGTGGTTGGAACAGCTGCTGCATCCTCTGATTCGAGCTGAGATCGCCAGGCATCTCGCCTTGGCTGAGTCGCCTTACGCCATCATGGCTTCTCCGCTCCTGATCGAGTCAGGGCAGTACCGTCAGGTCAATCGTGTGCTGGTTGTGGACGTCCCTGTGTCACTCCAGGTTGCGCGCACGATGGCACGTGATCAAGTCAGTGAGGAGCAGGTGCGGGCGATTCTCAAGGCGCAGGCCAGTCGTGAAGCGCGCCTGCAACATGCCGATGATGTGCTGGTAAATGATCGAGATCTGTCGTGGCTAGGGTCGGAGGTCGAGCGATTGCACCGCTTTTATTTGACGTTACGAGGAGGGCAGGTATGACCGCTGCGATAGTTGAGTGTCCGACGTGTAGAGCGCCGGTAGAGTGGGGGCCACAAAGCCCAAGCCGGCCGTTCTGTTCCGATCGTTGCAAGCTTATCGATCTTGGTGCCTGGGCGTCGGAAGCGCACGCGATTCCAGGCGATGAGCTCGAGGATGATCTGTTCTCCGGTGACATGCCTCCGCGCGAGCACTAGCGCTTTGACGCTACTTGTCTTCTTTCCATGGCGCCTGCAGATAGCGGCTTTGATTGAAACTTTCCATCCAGTCCGGGTAGAAAACCACCAGGGCAGTAATGGCTGTGCCGTTGATGAAGGCTTCGGGGAACATGACCAGCCATAGGTAGCCGGCAAAATCCGCCAGCCAAGGCGGCATCGGGTAGCGACCATCTAGTAGCAGTACGCCGAGCGATGCCAGGATGCACGCCAATGCTGCGAGCGCCGCTGGAAAGAATCCAGCGAAGAAAATAAAGACGAACAGATTGCGGGGTTGGGCGCGTTCGACGAGCCGCGCGCATACAACCGTGACCAGCACTGGGATCAAGACCAGCAGGATGCCGTTCATGCCCAGGGCTGCAACTTGTTGATGGCCTGTCAGTGTCAGGCCGACCTGGGCGATGAGGGCGGCGATGATTGCCAGTGGCCAGTCCAACAACAAGGTGACGGCTGTCAGCCCAATGAAGTGGAATGAAAGGCCCGAATCGAAGTCCCTTCGCACCAGCCAGAGCAGAAAGATCGAAAGCATTGCGCCGAACAGCAAGTGCTGACGGCGAGTATCACTGAAGAGCTCGACCCAGGGAGCTCGCCAGGCCGCCCATAACAGCGCGATCACATAGATTATCCAGCCTGCCAGCAGGCTGGATGGAGCAAGCAGGTGGGCGGCGATCATACTAGTGATTCCTTTGTACCCGTTGTTGCCGGCGCGCAGCCGTCGGTGCTTCTCGAAGGGGCTTAGGGGGCTGGATTCGGCTGTTCTGTGTGGATCGCTTCAATTGCGGCTAGCACTTCACTTGAGAGCGTAATTTCGGCGCTACGGATATTCGACTCAAGTTGCTCTAGTGATGTCGCGCCGATGATATTGCTGGTGACGAAGGGTCGCGCTGTGACATAGGCAAGCGCCATCTGTGCTGGATCCAGCCCATGCTCGCGAGCCAGTTTAATGTACCGAGAGCATGCGGCTTTGGCCTGGGGGTTGTTATAACGTGCGAAGCGTTCAAAGAGCGTGAGGCGCGCGCTGGCAGGGCGAGCACCGTTTTCGTATTTGCCGCTGAGCATGCCGAATGCCAGTGGCGAGTACGCGAGTAAGCCGCATTGTTCACGGATGCTGATTTCCGCCAGGCCAACCTCGAAACTGCGATTGAGCAGGTTATAAGGGTTCTGTATCGAAACCGAACGCGGCAAGCCGCGAGCTTCGGCTAATTGCAGGTATTTCATCGCGCCCCAAGGCGTTTCGTTGGACAGTCCGATGTGGCGGATTCTGCCCGCTTTGACTTCGGCATCGAGCGCTTCGAGAGTTTCTTCCAGTGGAGTGAAGTCGCCTTCTTGATGTCGGTAGCCCAGCTGCCCGAAAAAGTTGGTGCTGCGTTCCGGCCAATGCAGCTGGTACAGGTCGATCCAGTCGGTTTGCAGACGCCGAAGGCTGTTATCGAGCGCGGTGCGGATCTGTTCGCGATTGAATTTGGGTTGACCGCCGCGAATGTGTGTAATGCCGTTTCCGGGTCCCGCGATCTTCGTGGCTATGATCCAGTCGGCTCTGTCGCCCCGGCTCTGGAAGTAATTTCCTATGTATTGCTCAGTGGTTGCGTAGGTTTCCGGGCGCGGCGGCACCGGATACATCTCGGCCGTATCTATGAAGTTGATGCCGGCAGTCTTCGCGCGGTCGATCTGGGCGAATGCCTGGGCCTGGTCGTTCTGTTCTCCCCATGTCATGGTGCCGAGGCACAGTGAACTGACTTTCAGATTTGTGCGGCCGAGTGAGCGATATTCCATGCAATACCTCGCGTGATCTGAGACTGAGTGCCGAAGAGCTTAACGAAGACGGGACGGCTTGTGCTCATGAGAGTGTTCGACGTATCCGAAGTGCCCTGGATGTCACGCTGGCAGATATCTGGAGTGAGGCTCGCTATTTGGTGGGCTGTGCCTGCTTGAGGGTGGGTGTAGCGGAATTCGATAACTATAAATGTCGGTTGCTATTTTGCTGGTAATCAGGATAATTCCGCAGCCTGTCGCCGGGGATGCCTAGCCTGTCGACGCAACCTAAAGGTAGGAGATGCCTAGCCTACCGAACCACTGCCGTGGCGGACGCGCTGACCCGAGCCCCCGATAGCGTCTGTTTCCGGCTGTCCTGGCCTTGCCAGGGCGAGCACCATTCAGTAAGATTCGCCGTCTTATTTTCAGGGCGGCCCCTGAGGCTATAACGAATGAAGACATTTACTGCTAAACCGGAAACCGTCAAGCGCGACTGGTTCGTCGTCGACGCTGCCGGCCAGACCCTGGGTCGTCTGGCAACCGAAATCGCTAGCCGCCTGCGTGGCAAGCACAAGCCGGAATACACCCCTCACGTGGATACTGGCGATTACATCGTCGTGATCAACGCTGAGCAAGTGCGTGTGACTGGTGCCAAGACTACAGACAAGGTGTACTACTCTCACTCCGGTTTCCCGGGTGGCATCAAGTCGATCAGCTTCGAGAAGCTGATCGCCAAGGCGCCCGAGCGTGTGATCGAGACCGCGGTCAAAGGCATGCTGCCGAAGAACCCGCTGGGTCGCGACATGTATCGTAAGCTGAAGGTGTACAAGGGTGCCAGCCACCCGCACACCGCTCAGCAGCCCCAAGAACTGAAGATTTAACGGAATAGTTCATTATGTCGGCGACTCAAAATTACGGCACTGGCCGTCGCAAGACTGCAACCGCGCGCGTCTTTCTGCGCCCGGGCACTGGCAAGATCTCCATCAACAACCGTGAGCTGGATAACTTCTTCGGTCGCGAAACTGCCCGCATGGTCGTTCGTCAGCCGCTGGAGCTGACTGAGACTGTCGAGAAGTTCGACATCTACGTCACCGTTCTCGGTGGTGGTGTCAGTGGTCAAGCCGGTGCCATTCGTCACGGTATCACTCGTGCTCTGATCTCGTATGACGAAACCCTGCGCAGTCCGCTGCGTAAGGCTGGCTTCGTCACTCGCGACGCTCGTGAAGTGGAGCGTAAGAAGGTCGGTCTGCGCAAAGCGCGCAAGCGTCCGCAGTACTCCAAGCGCTAATCGCGCTTTCAAAAGAAACGCCCAGTTTCGTTCGGAGCTGGGCGTTTTTTTTTGGGTGCGTTTTTATATGGCGGTGCGACAGTGTGTCGCGCGCTGGAAAGCCTGAAGGCCGGGCATTTGGACTTATGTGACAGGCTATTACCTTGTCAGAGGAAGGCCTTTTCTTTACCATTTGGCGAATTTTTCGCGGCCCAATTTTACGTGGTACATGCCTGCGTCAAGCAGGCCATAAGAAGCTGATGGGAGACGACTGAATGAGCAATGACGGCGTGAATGCAGGCCGGCGTCGCTTCCTTGTGGCCGCCACTTCGGTGGTGGGCGCTGCAGGAGCGGTGGGTGCTGCGGTCCCGTTTGTGGGATCGTGGTTCCCGAGTGCCAAGGCCAAGGCTGCCGGTGCGCCGGTAAGGGTAAATATCGGCAAGATCGAGCCGGGACAGCAGATGGTCGCCGAGTGGCGCGGTCAGCCGGTATTTATCGTGCGTCGGACCGACGAGGTCCTCGGAAATCTGGAGAAGGTTGCCGGCCAGGTAGCCGATCCCGAGTCCAAGGCTTCCGAGCAGCCTGCTTATGTCGATCCGAAGAACCGGTCGATCAAGCCCGAGTTGCTCGTGGTGGTCGGTCTGTGTACTCACCTCGGCTGTGCGCCGTCCTTCCGTCCTGAGGTGGCTGCGGCCGATCTCGGTGCCGATTGGCTTGGTGGGTATTTCTGTCCTTGCCATGGTTCCAAATACGATATGGCCGGTCGCGTCTATAAGTCGCAGCCAGCTCCCTTGAACCTGCCGGTGCCCCCGCACTCGTACGAGACCGATAATGTAATCATCATCGGTGTGGACCAGGAGAACGCCTGATGAGCAAGTTCATGGAATGGGTCGACGCCCGCTTCCCCGCGACCAAGATGTGGGAAGACCATCTTTCGAAGTACTACGCCCCCAAGAACTTCAATGTCCTGTATTTCTTCGGTTCGCTGGCGCTGCTCGTACTGGTCAATCAGATTCTTACCGGTATCTGGCTGACCATGAGCTTCGAGCCTTCGGCTGAGGGCGCGTTCGCCTCCGTCGAATACATCATGCGCGACGTTGAGTACGGCTGGATCATCCGTTACCTGCACTCCACGGGCGCGTCTGCGTTCTTCGTGGTGGTCTATCTGCATATGTTTCGTGGGATCCTGTACGGCTCCTATCAGAAGCCGCGCGAGCTGGTGTGGATCTTCGGCATGATGATCTATCTGGCGCTCATGGCTGAGGCCTTCATGGGCTATCTGCTGCCTTGGGGGCAGATGTCCTACTGGGGTGCCCAGGTAATCATCTCGCTGTTTGGTGCCATTCCGGTCATCGGTGGTGACCTGACCCAGTGGATTCGCGGTGACTACCTCATCTCAGGCATCACGCTGAACCGCTTCTTCGCGCTGCACGTGATCGCGCTGCCAATCGTCATTCTTGGCCTGGTCGTTCTGCACATCCTGGCGCTGCACGAGGTTGGCTCGAACAACCCGATGGGTGTCGATATCAAGAAGACCAAGGATGAGAATGGCGTGCCGCTCGATGGCATCCCGTTCCACCCTTACTACACCGTTAAAGACATTGTCGGTGTCGTAGTATTCCTCTTCGTCTTCTGTGCGGTCGTGTTCTTCTTCCCTGAGATGGGCGGCTATTTCCTTGAGAAGCCGAACTTCGAAGTGGCGAACGCGTTCAAGACTCCGGCACACATTGCTCCAGTCTGGTACTTCACTCCGTTCTACGCGATTCTGCGCGCGGTGCCGGATAAGCTGCTTGGCGTTATTGCCATGGGGGCGGCGATCGCAGTGCTCTTCGTGTTGCCCTGGCTGGATCGAAGCCCGGTCAAATCCATGAAGTACAAGGGTTGGATGAGCAAAGTAACGCTGTTGGCGTTCTGTGTATCCTTCATCATTCTCGGCGTGCTTGGCGTACTTGCACCGACTCCAGAGCGCACTCTGCTCGCGCGGATATGTACTGCTATCTACTTCGGCTACTTCATCCTGATGCCGTTCTATACCAAGCTCGAGAAGACCAAAGTGGTTCCGCAAAGGGTGGCTGGCTGATGAAAAAGCAATTTGCTGCATTGATTCTTGCAATCCTGCCGGTCTTTGCCTCCGCTGCAGGGACCGAGGTGCACTTGGATAAGGTCGATATCGACCTGACTGACAAAGCGGCCATGCAGGACGGTCTGAAGACTTTCGCCAACTACTGCATGGGTTGTCATAGCGCGCAGTACCAGCGTTATGAGCGTGTTGCCACTGACCTCGGTATTCCCGAAGAGGTCATGATGGACAACGTCGTCTTTGCTGATGCCAAGTTTGGCGATCACATGAAGATCGGCATGAAGCCTGATGACGCCAAGGTCTGGTTCGGTGCTGCTCCGCCGGACCTGACCCTGGTTGCTCGCGTTCGCGGCAACGACTGGCTGTACACCTACATGCGCAGTTTCTACGAAGATCCGGCCCGCCCTTATGGCGTCAACAATACGGTCTTCCCGAACGTCGGTATGCCGCACGTCTTGGCTCCGCTTCAGGGGCGTCGCGTCATGGGCTGCAAGCAGGTGCAGGTGGTCGAAGACGGTCGCAAGCAGTTTGATCCTCTGACCGGCACGCCGATCACTAAAGAGGCATGCGATCAGATGGTCATCGAGCCTGGTACCGGCACGCTCTCCGAGGCCGAGTATGACGAGAAGATCAAGAACCTGGTGACCTTCCTTGCCTATTCGGCAAACCCGGTCAAGCTGGAGAGTCAGCGCATCGGTACCTATGTGCTGCTGTTCCTGGCGGTGTTCTTCGTGTTCGCTTACCTGCTCAAGCGTGAGTACTGGAAAGACGTTCACTAAGCTGCACGTTCCAACTGCTGTACCCTGCGCGCGCCCTCTGGGCGCGCGTGTTTTTTCTGCTTCAAGATAAAAGAGTGAGGAAGGACCTATGGCTGCAACCAATCGGTTGGGCTGCTACTCCGATCCCGCCGACCACTATTCCCATCGCGTTCGTCTCGTGCTCGCAGAGAAAGGCGTCAGTGTGGACATACTTGACGTCGAGGCGGGGCAGTGTCCGGTCAAGCTGGCCGAGGTGAACCCGTATGCCAGTGTTCCGACGCTGGTGGATCGCGATCTGGCACTGTATGAGTCGAGTGTGATTCTGGAGTACTTGGAAGAGCGTTACCCCCATCCCCCCTTATTGCCGGTGTATCCGGTTGCGCGGGCGAATACTCGCCTGCTGGTTCATCGCATTCAGCGAGATTGGTGTTCGCTGGCCGACCGTATCCTTGACCAGCGTACCGCTGAGCCGGAGCGCGCGCAGGCGCGCAAAGAGCTTCGTGAAAGCTTGACCGGCGTGTCGCCGATATTCGCGGAAAAGCCGTATTTCATGAGTGACGAGATCAGTCTCGTCGACTGCTGCCTGTTGCCTATCCTCTGGCGTTTGCCCAGACTCGGTATCGAGTTGCCTCGAGCTGCCAAGCCGTTGCTTGACTATATGGAGCGCAGTTTCGCTCGCGAGGCCTTTCAGGCCAGTCTTTCCGCCGTCGAGCGCAACATGCGCTGAGAGAGGGTTCCCATGAATTCAAGTCGCCCCTATCTAGTCAGGGCGCTCTACGAGTGGATCGTGGACAATGATTGCACGCCGCACTTGCTGGTCAACGTCGATTATCCCGGCGTGCAGGTCCCTGCCGGGTTCGCCAGTGACGGGCAGATCGTGCTGAACGTTGCGCCAAGCGCCATACGCCACCTGCACATGGATAATGAGGCGATCAGCTTCGAGGGGCGTTTCGGTGGCGTTGCTCACTCGTTGAACGTACCGTCCGCTGCTGTGATGGCCATCTATGCCAGGGAAAATGGGCAGGGCATGGTGTTCGAGATCGAGCCGACGCCGCCGGACGACGATGCGCCAAGCGAGAGCGGTGGTGACGACGCGCCGCGGCCGGGCGGACGTCCGAGTTTGAAGGTGGTCAAGTAGGCGAGCGCGGCGCCCGGGCCTATCGGGCGCCAAAGTCGGTCAGTCGATGTATTCGAACAGTTTGACGATACGCTGCACGCCACTGACGCTCTGAACGAGGTTGGTTGCGCGGTTGCCTTCCTGGCGGGTAACCAGGCCCAGCAGATAGACAATGCCGTTTTCGGTGATCACCTTGATCCGCGAGCCCGGCACGCTGTTATCTGCGAGCATCTGGGTCTTGATCTTGGTGGTCAGCCAAGAGTCGTTGCTGCGTGCCAGTGCAGAGGAGGGCTGCAGGATCTGCAGTTCATTGTGGACGCGCTTGACGCGCTGCACGCTGCCTGCAGCTCGTTCGGCCGTTTCCTTGAGTTCTGCGCGCGGAGTCTGTCCGGCCAGCAGTACGACGCCGTTGTAGCTCGCTACGACTATGTGCGAGCCCTGATCAAGGTCGGGGTGGGCCTTGGCGATATTGACCGCAGCCTTTGTCTCGATCAGCGAGTCGTCGATCTTGCTGCCGATGGTGCGGGTGCCGCGGTTATCGGCAATTGGATCGTCGCGGGTTGCGGTCAGTACCGAACTACAGCCGCTGACGGCCAGACACAGGCCTAGGGCGATAACAGGCAGGCGGGGCACGTTCATTCCTCACTTCCGAACAATTGGTTGTCGATCAGGTCGCACAAGCAGTGGATAGCCAGCAGGTGCACCTCCTGGATGCGGGCGGTTACCTTGGCTGGTACGCGGATTTCGACGTCTTCTGGCAGCAGCAGAGACGCCATGCCGCCGCCGTCCCGTCCAGTCAGTGCCACTACCAGCATCTCCCGGTCATGAGCTGCCTGGATGGCCTGGATCACGTTGGCGGAATTGCCGCTTGTAGAGATCGCAAGCAATACGTCGCCTGGCTGACCCAGGGCGCGGATCTGCTTGGAGAATACTTCGTTGTAGCTGTAATCGTTGGCGATCGAGGTGATCGTCGAGCTGTCGGTGGTCAGAGCGATGGCGGGAAGGCTCGGCCGCTCACGCTCAAAGCGGTTGAGCAGTTCGGAGGAGAAATGCTGCGCGTCGCCGGCGGAGCCGCCGTTGCCACAGGTAAGAATCTTGCCTTCGCTAAGAAGGGCATTGACCATCGCCTGGCCGGCCTGCTCGATGCTCGGGGCTAGGATTTCCATGGCCTGCTGCTTGGTTTCGATGCTGGCCTGGAACAGTTGGCGGATTCGGGTTTGCATGTCCATTGTGTTCGACCTTAAAGGTTGCAAGCGCCTCCGGCTATCGCGCCGGTATGCGCTTGCGGTTCGCTAGGGCTGGGCGGCATCGTGCAGCAGTCGCTGCGTAATGAATCGTTCAGCTATCAAATGCGTTGCGGATCCAGTTCAGATTCTCGGTCTGCCCGGCTGATGTGATCGCAACGACGTCGAAGCGACAAGGGCTCCGGGCCCATCGGCTTTCCTTCTGCAGGAAGAGCTGGGCAGCCTTGATCAGCTTCTGCTGCTTGCGCGCATCGATGCTTTCAAGGGCGCCACCCCAGGCGGCGTAGCGCCTGTAGCGGACCTCGACGAATACTACTGTATCGCCGTCGAGCATGACCAGATCAAGCTCGCCGCTGCGACAGGACCAGTTGCGCGTCAGCAGGCGCAGGCCCTGATCGCACAGGTGACGCAACGCGAGTGCTTCGGCAGAGCGTCCGCTGCTCTGGCTGTCGCTCATTACTGCATGTTGTCCAGGCGCTGGATCTCGCCGTCGCGGAACTCGGCCCATGGAAGCTGACGCTCGATGCGCTGCTGCGGGTTCAGGCTGAGCGTGCCGGAGAGGCCGTCGAGTTGAGTATCCGGAAGTGCCAGCAGTTGATTCAGCCGCGGCGCGAGAAGGTAGGCGTCCGCACCCATTGCGTACAGTCGACCCAAACTGCCGCCCGCCTGCGGCCATTTCTGCTCGACTTCCTGGCGCAATGGAAGTTGGTCGTTCAATAGCCAAGGGGTTTCTGCGAAACGAATGCCTTCGAGGTCGAGGTATTGGGTGCGATCGTGGCTGGCCGCATGCAGGTGAGAGGTGGCGTATACCGGAAGGTCGCCCGCATATTGGAAGATCAGGGTGGGTCGGACTTGCTGGGCCTGCTGCGGAGTGGCTGCCAGGAACAGGAAGTCGACGTCCTGCCGGCGAGTGGGCTGGTTGCTCGTCGAGGCGTCAGTGATGCTGCTGACCCGTCCGCCACGACTCTCGCTATTGCGCAGTTGCAGCAGATCGGCGATCTGGTTGGCGAGTTGCACGGGCTCGGCCAATGGCTCGGCTGCAACCAGTGTTCCGCCGGCTTCTTCCCAGCTCTGGCGGAAGGCATCCAGAATCCGCCCGCCCCAGTCTCCGCGAGGAGCCAGTGCGATGGCGCGGCGATGGCCGTCCGCCCATGCGCGGCGGGCGACCTCGCGGGCTTCGTCCTCGGCAGCCAGGCCGAACTGGAACAGCTGGGGCGGGGTGCTCTGGCCGGCGTCACTGTAGTTCAGGGCGAGTGTCGTGATCGGCAGCTGATCCCTCTCGGCCAGTTGGCGCACCAGATCCTTTTCCAGCGGGCCCACGACCAGCTGTACGCCGGCAGCCTGGGCCTGTCTGTAGAACTCGTCGATGGAGGTCATGCGGGTGCTGTCATAAAGCTCGATGCGCAGCGCCTGGCCGGATTGCTGCGCGTGCAGGTGTGCCGCAAGGAAGCCGTCACGCAGGGCGCGAGCGACGCTTGCCAGCTGGCCGTCCATGGGGAGCAGCAGTGCGATGTTGTTCAGGGGCTGATCGGCCAGCTCACGAAGTTTCTGTAGTGGCTCAGGGAGCTGTTCTGCGGCAGGGTGCTGGGGGTTTTGTGCAATCCAGTCGTCAATGGCGCGCTGTTGCTGGGCAACGGTGCCGGCGCGTTTCAGTGACAGCGCCAGCGACTGCCAGCCGGCGAGATCGTCATCTGCCGCGCCTTGCAGTTGCTGCTCGGGAAGTGCGGATATGAGTTTCCAGATGGCTTCGTGGTTGGTTCTGGCTTGCTCGCCACTCAGGAGTGGAGCAGTGAAAACCCGTTCGCGCGCAGCAGCGAGGGGCTTGCCGGTCGCCTCCAGCGCTTCCGCCCGCGCCAGCTGGCTACGAACCTGCTGCGCCACTGGTAGCTCGCCCAGGCGTTCGAACGCAGGGTGCTGCAGAGCTTGCTCGGCTTGTTCAGGTTTGCCATCGGCTAGTGCGATTTCGGCCTGCAGTGTCAATGCGAAGATCTGCTGCGCTGGTTTCAGTGTATCCAGCTGAACCTTTTCCAGAATGCTGCGAGCCTGGGCATGGTTGCCCTGTTGGATGCTCTGGTCGGCGGCGGCCAGGCGCAGCTGCACGGCTTGTTCGGGGTCGCTTTGGTCGGCTTTCTCCAGCAGTTGCTGGGTGGAAGCCTGTGGTGTGCGAGGCAGTTCGCCCAATGTCGAAGAGGGAGAGCTGGCGCAAGCTGCGAGCATGATTGCGACGCACAGGAGTAGAAGGGGGCGTAAGCAAGCCATTGTTTGATCGTTCCTGAAAGCACTGGCGAGTGTTGGCGGATTGTACCCAAGCGCTGAAGTGGCGGCGATGTTGCGGCGGTGAATCGGGCTACAATGCGCATTTCCGTGACAGAGGTAAGCCCTTGTGACTGCCAGCGGTGGTGCGAATTCCGGAATGGGGACGCTTTATGTCGTCGCAACGCCGATCGGCAATCTGGAGGACATCAGTGCCCGAGCGCTGCGGGTGCTGCGAGAGGTGTCGCTGATAGCCGCGGAGGATACCCGTCACTCGTCTCGGTTGCTCGCGCACTTCGGTATTCAGACGCCGCTGGCAGCTTGCCACGAGCATAACGAGCGTGAAGAGGGGGGGCGATTCATCGGGCGGTTGCAAGGTGGAGAGGATGTCGCGCTGATCTCCGATGCGGGTACGCCGTTGATTTCCGATCCGGGATATCACCTGGTGCGCCAGGCGCGTGCTGCTGGGGTTGCAGTGGTGCCGGTGCCGGGTGCTTGTGCGCTGATCGCCGCACTGTCGGCGGCTGGGTTGCCCTCGGATCGATTCATCTTCGAAGGCTTTCTGCCTGCCAAGGCAGCTGCACGATGTGCACGGCTCGAAGCACTGAAAGAAGAGCCGCGTACGCTGATCTTCTACGAAGCTCCGCACCGCATACTGGAATCGCTTGGTGACTTTCGAGATGTGTTCGGTGGCGATCGAATTGCCGTGCTCGGCCGAGAGCTGACCAAGACGTTCGAAACGCTGAAAGGGCTGCCGCTGAGCGAGTTGCACGCGTGGGTCGAGGCCGACAGCAATCAGCAGCGCGGCGAGTGCGTGGTGCTTGTAGAGGGTTGGCATGCTCCGCTAGACGAGAGCGCGGTGAGCGCAGAGGCGCTCCGGGTGCTCGATCTGCTGTTGGCAGAAATGCCGCTCAAGCGGGCGGCCGCAATCGCAGCCGATATTACCAGTGTGCGCAAGAATCTGTTGTACCAGGCGGCGCTGGAACGCAAATAGGAGGTGGGCCTGGGCCTCGTGCCGCCTGGTGAGCTTGCAGGCAGAGCGTTGCGGCGATACTCTGGCGCCTGGAGAGTCGATCGGACAGTCGCTGTCTCTTTTTGTTCCGCAAAAAGGGAGGGAGGAAAGTCCGGGCTCCATAGGGCGAAGTGCCAGGTAACGCCTGGGAGGCGCGAGCCTACGGAAAGTGCCACAGAAAATAACCGCCTAAGCACTTCGGTGCCGGTAAGGGTGAAAAGGTGCGGTAAGAGCGCACCGCGCGGCTGGCAACAGTCCGTGGCTAGGTAAACCCCACTTGGAGCAAGACCAAATAGGGATCCATCGGCGTGGCCCGCGCTGGATCCGGGTAGGTTGCTAGAGGCAGTCAGCGATGGCTGTCGTAGAGGAATGGCTGTCCTCGACAGAACCCGGCTTACAGATCGACTCTCCTCTTTTCTTCCTTAGCAATACCCCATTTTTAATTCCGAAACATTCTTGCTCTTAACAAAGTACTTTAACTTTGTTGAGCAACTCGCTGTTGTCTCTGAAGATGCTTCCAGTCCTCTTCGCATTCTCCGCTCGAATTACCTCTCAACGTCGCTAAATTGCCGCTCCGTAAGGCTTTTTCCCGTCTGGCTCGCCTTGACGGTGGGGCGGCTGCGTTTCTATAGTGCGCACAAGTGGTAGGAAGTGGCAGAAAGTGGGTAAATATGGGCATGGATAGCTAATTCAGGGGAAGCGCAGCCGTGTTTCGCGGAGCTAACGCCATCAGTCTCGACGCCAAAGGCCGGCTAGCCATGCCCAGCCGGTATCGCGACGAGCTGAATTCCCGTGGCGATGGCCAGCTGATCATCACGATCGACGCCGTGGACCGTTGTTTGTGCATTTACCCCTTGCCCGAGTGGGAGCTGATCGAAGCCAAGCTCCGCGAATTGCCCTCCTTGCGTGAAGAGGCCCGTCGCCTGCAACGCCTGCTGATTGGTAATGCTGTCGATCTGGAGATGGATGGCAGTGGGCGCGTCGTGGTGCCACCGCGTCTTCGTGAGTACGCCCGGCTGGACAAGCGCGCGATGTTGGTAGGGCAACTGAACAAGTTTCAACTATGGAACGAGGACGACTGGAACGCGGTTTCTGACGCGGACCTGGCGGCCATCAAGCAACCCGGCGGTCTGCCGGAAGAACTACGTGACCTAATCCTGTGAACCAGATCAGCAGCTTGCGACATATCACCGTGTTGCTCGACGAAGCCGTCGCGGCGCTGAACGTGCGCCCGGACGGACGCTATCTGGATGGCACCTTTGGGCGGGGTGGTCACAGCCGGCTACTGCTTCAGCAGCTTGGGCCTGATGGCCTATTGCTAGGATTCGACAAGGATCCGTTAGCCATCGCTACGGGGCAAGCACTGGCGGCCGAGGACGGCCGCTTTGTCGTTGTGCAGAGAAGTTTTGCCGAACTTGGCGAAGAGGTGGCGCAGCGCGGCTGGAGCGGAACCGTCAGTGGCGTTTTGCTGGATCTGGGCGTTTCGTCACCGCAGCTGGACGACCCCGAGCGCGGCTTCAGTTTTCTTAACGACGGTCCTCTGGACATGCGCATGGATCCTAGCCGAGGCGTCAGTGCGGCCGATTGGATAGCGCACGCCGACGAAGATGAGATCGCCCGGGTGTTCAAGGATTATGGCGAAGAGCGCTTCGCCAAGCGCATGGCTCGTGCGGTGGTGCAGCGCCGCGAAGCGGCGCCTTTCGAGCGTACCGCCGACCTCGCCAAGGTCCTGACTGAGGCCAACCCCGCTTGGGAGAAGGGCAAGAATCCGGCGACTCGTGCGTTTCAGGGACTGCGCATCTACATCAACAATGAGCTTGGCGACCTGGAGCATGGCCTTGATGCAGCCCTGGAGGCACTGGAAGTGGGCGGCCGGCTGGTGGTCATCAGCTTTCATTCGCTGGAAGACCGCATCGTCAAGCAGTTCATGCGCCGCCACGCCAAGGGCGAGGCGGACAAGCTGCCACGCGACCTGCCCATCATTCCGAAGGCATTCGAGCCGCGCCTCAAGCTGCTCGGCAAGCCGCAGTACGCTTCCGATGCCGAGGTCAAGGGCAACCCGCGTTCGCGCAGTGCGGTAATGCGCGTGGCGGAGAAGCTGCGGTGACCAAGGTAATGCGCTCCATGCCCAGCGGCAGCCTGTTGATGCTGGTGCTCTTCGTCAGTGTCCTGCTGTCGGCGATCGCAGTTGCCTACTCGGCGCATTGGAATCGTCAGTTGCTCAACGAGCTCTACGGTGAGCTTAGCGTGCGTGACAAGGCCCAGGCCGAGTGGGGGCGGTTGATCCTCGAACAGAGCACCTGGACTGCGCACAGCCGCATCGAGACGTTGGCGACCGAGCAATTGCACATGCACATCCCCGAAGCGGCAGACGTCAGGCTGGTGAAGCCATGACCCTTCAAGGTGCGCTGTATCCGTGGCGGTTTCGTATCGTGCTCACGCTGCTGGCGCTGCTGGTCGGTGCGATTGTCTGGCGTATCGTCGATCTGCAGGTGATGGATCAGGGCTTCCTCAAGGGGCAGGGGGATGCGCGCAGCGTTCGGCATATCCCGATTCCTGCGCATCGTGGTCTGATCACCGATCGCAACGGTGAACCGCTCGCGGTGAGCACGCCGGTTACCACGTTGTGGGGCAATCCCAAAGAGCTGCAGACAGCAAAATCGCGTTGGCCGGACTTGGCCAAGGCGCTGGGTCAGGATGCTGCCACGCTGAGCGAGCGTCTCAGGTCGCAGGCGTCGCGCGAGTTCATCTATCTGGTGCGCGGACTTACCCCGGAGCAGGGGCAGGAAGTCCTCGACCTGAAGATCCCCGGCGTTTATGCGCAAGAAGAATTCCGTCGGTTCTATCCGGCTGGCGAAGTGGCTGCCCATGTGGTCGGCTTCACCGATATCGATGATCGTGGCCGTGAGGGCATGGAACTCGCGTATGACGAGTGGCTGGCTGGTGTGCCAGGCAAGCGTCAGGTGCTCAAGGATCGTCGCGGGCGGTTGATCAAGGACGTTCAGGTCGTAAAGAACGCTAAGGCCGGCAAGGCGATGGCATTGTCGATCGATCTGCGCCTGCAGTACCTCGCGCACAGCGAGCTGCGCAACGTCGTGCAGGAGTACGGTGCCAAAGCCGCCAGCCTGGTGATGGTCGACGTCAAGACCGGCGAGATCCTCGCCATGGCCAACCAGCCTACCTATAACCCGAACAATCGGCGCAATCTGCAGCCCGCTGCAATGCGCAATCGCGCCATGATCGACGTCTTCGAGCCCGGTTCCACCGTCAAACCTTTCAGCATCGCGGCGGCACTGGGTACCGGCAAATATCAGCCGGATTCGGTCGTCAATACCTTGCCCGGATGGATGCGTATCGGCCGCTACACGATTCGTGATGTCTCCCGTGGTGGCATGCTGACGCTGACCGGGATTCTGATGAAGTCGAGCAACGTCGGCATCAGCAAGATCGCCCTGGATATCGGCGCCGAGCCGGTATACGCGGTGATGCAAAAGGCCGGTTTCGGCCAGGATACCGGGCTGGGTTTCCCCGGCGAGCGCGTCGGCAATCTGCCCAATCATCGCAAGTGGCGAGACGCTGAGACGGCTTCGCTTGCCTACGGCTATGGCCTGTCGGTGACTGCCGTTCAGTTGGCGCATGCGTATGCCGTGCTGGGTAACCAGGGCAGCAATGTGCCGCTCTCTCTGTTGCGTCTGGATCGCACCCAGGACGGCGTGCAGGTCATTGACAAAGAGATTTCCGGCATTGTTCTGCAGATGCTGCGTGCGGTCGTGGAAGACGAGGGTGGCGGCGGCGCTCGTGCCAAGGTGCCGGGCTATCACGTAGGCGGCAAGAGCGGTACCGCGAAGAAGATTTCCGGCACCGGCGGCTACACCAAAGATGCCTATCGCTCGTTCTTCGCCGGGGTTGCGCCGCTTTCCAATCCGCGCATCGCTGCGGTGATCGTCGTGGACGAGCCGAGCAAAGGACAGTACTACGGCGGACTGGTCGCGGCACCGGTGTTTGGCAAGGTCATGGCGCGCGCCCTGCGGCTGATGAACGTCGCGCCGGACAATCTGCCGCCGCCTGCCGAGCTGCAGACCGCCGAAGCGGCAAAGGGCAAGGGAGGGCGTATCTGATGCCGATGCCATTGAATCACCTGCTGCCTCAGGCCGGCAGCGACGTGCTGATCCGTGAGCTGACACTCGACAGTCGCAAAGTTCGCGGCGGAGACCTGTTCCTCGCTGTACCGGGTCTGCAGTTCGATGGTCGCGATCACATACAGGATGCCGTCGTCCGTGGCGCGGCCGCGGTCGCTTATGAGGCAGAAGGCCTCGACCAGTCACTGACCGGCAACGCAGTCATGGTTCCGGTGCTGCATCTGGCAGAACAGCTGTCGGCGATTGCCGGCCGCTTCTACGGCGAGCCCAGCCGCAGCCTGCGTGTGGTCGGTGTGACCGGAACCAACGGCAAGACCAGTGTCAGCCAGCTGATTGCCCAGGCGCTCGATCGGCTCGGCGAGCCCTGCGGAATCATCGGCACGCTTGGCACCGGATTCCACGGACAGCTGGAACTGGGACGCCACACCACGCCGGACGCCATCGGCGTGCAGGCGACACTGGCGAACCTCAAACAAGAGGGTGCTCGCGCGGTAGCGATGGAAGTGTCCTCGCATGGTCTCGATCAGGGGCGCGTCGCGGCCCTGGATTTCGATGTCGCCGTGTTCACCAATCTGTCGCGTGACCACCTCGATTACCACGGCAGCATGGATGCTTACGGTGCTGCCAAGGCGCGCCTGTTCGAGGTGCCCGGGCTGAGCTGTCGGGTAATCAACCTCGACGATGCCTTTGGCCGCGTGCTGGCCGGCGAGGAGCGCGAGTCGCGCCTGATCACTTACAGCCTGGAAGACCCTACGGCCTACCTGTTCTGCGCTGAAGCGCGTCTCGACGACGACGGCATTCATGCTCGGCTGATCACGCCGCAGGGCGAGCGCTCGTTGCGCAGTCCGCTGCTCGGGCGTTTCAACGTCAGCAATGTATTGGCCGCCGTCGGCGCTCTGCTTGGCATGGACTATCCGCTGGACGAAATTCTGGCCGTGCTGCCTGAACTGCAAGGCCCCGCCGGCCGCATGCAGCGGCTGGGTGGCGGCGACCATCCGCTGATCGTGGTCGACTACGCACATACCCCCGATGCGCTGGAGAAAGTCCTCACCGCGCTGCGTCCACACGCGCGCGGCAGGCTGCTTTGTCTGTTCGGTTGCGGCGGTGATCGTGATACCGGCAAGCGCCCGCTGATGGCTGAAGTCGCGGAGCGGCTGGCCGACGGCGTCGTGGTCACTGATGACAATCCGCGCAATGAGGCGCCGGAACAGATTCTCGAGGGTATCCGTTCGGGGTTCAGCAATCCTGCGGCGGTCACTTTCAGTCATGGCCGCGCGCAGGCAATCGCCAGTCTGATCGCTGCCGCGCGAGCGGAAGATGTGGTCGTGCTGGCCGGCAAAGGTCACGAGGACTATCAGGAGGTTCGCGGCGAACGCTTGCCGTTCTCCGATCTCGAGGAAGCCTGCAGGGCGCTGTCCGTCTGGGAGAAGGCCGATGCTTGAGTCGATGCGCCTGAGCGAATTGCAGCTACCGCTGTCTGGCCGCCTGGTCGGAGCGAGTGCCAGCTTCACTGCCGTCAGCACAGACAGCCGGGCCATCGAACCTGGCCAGCTGTTCATCGCGCTGACCGGGCCACGCTTCGATGGTCATGCCTATCTGGCGGACGTCGCCGCCAAAGGCGCCGTTGCAGCACTGGTCGAGCGTGAAGTTGCAGATGCAGGCCTGCCGCAGCTGGTCGTTGCCGATACCCGGTTGGCGCTTGGGCAGCTCGGTGCGCTCAATCGCGCCGCATTCAACGGTCCGGTCGCAGCGATCACCGGCTCCAGCGGCAAGACCAGCGTGAAGGAAATGCTCGCCAGCATTCTACGCAGCGCCCATGGCCAGGACGCCGTACTGGCCACTCGCGGCAACCTCAACAATGACTTGGGTGCGCCACTGACGCTGTTGGAGTTGAGCACCAGTCATCGCAGCGCCGTCATCGAACTCGGCGCTTCGCGGCCCGGCGATATTGCCTACACCGTCGATCTGGTGCGCCCGGATGTCAGCGTAATTACCAATGCGGGCACCGCCCACGTCGGCGAGTTCGGTGGCCCGGACAGGATCGTCGAGGCCAAGGGCGAGATTCTCGATGGCCTGAACGCATCCGGCACCGCGGTGCTCAACCGTGACGACAAGGCCTATTCGATCTGGGCCGAGCGCGCTGCGGGCAAACGCATCGTATCGTTCGGCCTGGACGACCCCCTCGTGGATTTCTCCGCCGGGTCGATCGCCTACGACCAGCGTGGCTGCCCGAATTTCGTGCTGACTGGCCCGCTGGGCAATCTTCGCACCCAGCTCAATCTGCTGGGCCGGCATAACGTGGCCAACGCCTTGGCGGCAGCCGCGGCAGCCTATGCGCTGGGTATCGAGGCCGAGGCCGTGGTGGAGGGGCTGGAAAGCCTGCAACCGGTCGAAGGCCGAGCCGTGGCGCAAATGCTGGCCAACGGCGTGCGCCTGATCGACGACAGCTACAACGCCAATCCGGCATCGATCTGCGCCGCCATCGACGTGCTGGCCAGCTTTGCCGGTCGCACCATCCTTGTACTTGGCGATATGGGCGAGCTGGGCGAGTGGGCCGAGCAGGGCCATCGCGACGTCGGCGCCTATGCCGCTGGCAAGATCGACACGCTTTATGCCGTCGGGCCTCTGATGGCCCATGCAATTCAGGCATTCGGTCCAGGCGCTCGGCACTTCGCCGACCAGGCCAGTCTTATCGACAGCCTGCGAGCCGAACAGGGCAGCGGTACCACCATTCTGATCAAGGGCTCGCGCAGCGCGGCGATGGACAAAGTCGTCGATGTGCTTGCTGGGCCATCCATGGAGAAACACTGATGCTGCTGCTGCTCGCCGAGTATCTGCAACAGTTCCACAAAGGCTTCGCGGTCTTTCAGTACCTGTCGCTGCGTGGAATTCTCGGCGTCCTCACCGCGCTGGTGCTGTCGCTGTGGATGGGCCCTTGGCTGATCCGTACGTTGCAGATGCGCCAGATTGGCCAGTCCGTGCGTACCGACGGTCCGCAGTCGCACCTGTCCAAATCCGGCACGCCGACCATGGGTGGTGCGCTGATCCTCAGCGCCATCAGCATCAGCACCTTGCTCTGGGCCGATCTGTCCAATCGCTACGTCTGGGTGGTGCTTGCGGTGACCTTGCTGTTCGGCGCGATCGGCTGGGTCGATGACTATCGCAAGGTGATCGAGAAGAACTCCCGTGGCTTGCCGAGCCGTTGGAAGTATTTCTGGCAATCGGTCTTTGGCCTCGGCGCCGCGGTCTTCCTTTATATGACTGCGCAGACACCGGTCGAAACCACGCTTATTCTGCCGCTCCTGAAGCACATCGAGATTCCACTCGGGATTGGTTTTGTCGTGTTGAGCTACTTCGTCATCGTCGGCTCGAGCAACGCGGTCAACCTGACCGACGGCCTCGACGGCCTGGCGATCATGCCAACGGTCATGGTCGGCGGCGGTCTGGGCATCTTCTGCTACCTCTCCGGTAACGTGAATTTTGCCGAGTACCTGCTCATTCCTTACGTGCCGGGTGCGGGCGAGCTGATCGTCTTCTGCGGCGCGCTGATCGGTGCCGGCCTCGGCTTTCTCTGGTTCAACACCTATCCGGCTCAGGTCTTCATGGGCGATGTCGGCGCGCTGGCGCTCGGCGCGGCGCTGGGCACCATCGCCGTGATCGTTCGCCAGGAAGTGGTGCTGTTCATCATGGGCGGCGTGTTCGTGATGGAAACCCTCTCGGTGATGATCCAGGTGGCGAGCTTCAAGCTGACTGGCAAGCGCGTGTTTCGCATGGCGCCGATCCATCACCATTTCGAACTCAAGGGCTGGCCCGAACCCCGGGTGATCGTGCGCTTCTGGATCATCACTGTGATCCTGGTGCTCGTCGGCCTTGCCACCCTGAAACTGAGGTAATCAAGAGTGCTCATCGCTTCCGACCAGTTCCGCATCGTTGTCGGCCTCGGCAAGAGCGGCATGTCCCTGGTTCGCCATCTGGCGCGCCGGGGGCTGCCGTTTGCCGTCGCTGATACCCGTGTGAACCCGCCGGAGTTGGCGACGCTCAAGGCCGAGTATCCAGACGTGCAAGTGCGCTATGGCGAGCTGGACGTCGAGTTTCTCTGCACCGCCAGCGAGCTGCTGGTAAGCCCGGGTCTGGCGATCAGTACGCCGGCGCTGCAGGAAGCGGCGGCGCGTGGGGTCAAGCTGTCCGGTGATATCGAGCTGTTCGCCCGCGAAGCCAAGGCGCCGATCATTGCGATCACCGGCTCCAACGCCAAGAGCACCGTGACCACGCTGGTCGGCGAGATGGCCGTGGCGGCAGGGCGCACCGTGGCGGTTGGTGGCAACCTGGGCACGCCGGCGCTCGATCTGCTGGCAGACGACGTCGAGCTTTATGTGCTGGAGCTGTCCAGCTTTCAGCTGGAGACCACCGAGCAGCTCAATGCCGAAGTGGCGACCTGCCTGAACATCAGCGAAGACCATATGGACCGCTACAGCGGCCTGCCAGCCTATCATCAGGCCAAACACCGAATTTTCCGCGGCGCGCGTCAGGTGGTGGTCAATCGCGATGACCGGCTCAGCCGTCCGCTGGTCGCGGATGACCTGCCGACCTGGACCTTTGGCCTCGGCAAGCCGGACTTCAAGGGCTTTGGGCTGTTCGAGGAAAAAGGCGAGAAGTACCTGGCGTTCCAGTTCGATGCGCTGATGCCGGTTCGCGAGCTGAAGATGCGTGGTGCGCACAATCAGTCCAATGCTCTGGCAGCGCTGGCGCTGGGGCACGCGGTGGGTCTGCCGTTCGAGCCGATGCTGGAGACGTTGCGCCAGTTCGCCGGTTTGCCGCATCGCTGCCAGTGGGTTGGCCAGCGTGGCGACGTCAGCTATTACGACGATTCCAAGGCCACCAATGTCGGTGCCGCGCTGGCTGCGATCGAAGGACTGGGTGCGGATATCGACGGCAAGCTGGTCCTGATCGCCGGTGGCGATGGCAAGGGCGCAGACTTCTCCGCGCTGCGCGCGCCGATTGCACGCTATTGCCGTGCCGTGGTGCTGCTCGGTCGTGATGCGCAACGTCTTGCGGACGCGCTGGCCGATGCCACCACCCTGGTTCATGTCGCAACACTGGGCGAAGCGGTGCAGCGCGCCGCCGAGTGTGCCGAAGCGGGCGATGCGGTATTGCTGTCGCCGGCCTGTGCCAGCCTGGACATGTTCAAGAATTTCGAAGAGCGCGGTCGCCTGTTCGCCGCTGCGGTGGAGGCGCTCGACTGATGCTCGCCTTCCTGCGCCATGCTCCTTCGCCCTTGTTCGGCCGCCGCGGTCTGGATCTTGACTTCCCCATGCTCGCCGGCTGTCTGGCTTTGCTTGGCCTGGGTCTCGTGATGATCACTTCGGCATCGTCCGAAGTCGCGGCGGTCAATGCCGGCAATCCGCTGTATCACATGAGTCGCCATCTGGTTTATGTGGCGCTGGGCCTCGGCGCGGGAATTGCAATGCTGCTGGTACCGCTGTCGGTCTGGCAACGTCTGGACTGGATGCTGCTGCTGGCGGCGTTCGGCCTGCTGATCCTGGTCCTGCTGCCGGGAATCGGCCGGGAAGTGAACGGTTCGATGCGCTGGATCGGTTTCGGCGCCTTCAACGTGCAGCCGTCCGAGCTGGCGAAAGTCTTCGTGGTGATCTACCTGGCCGGCTATCTGGTGCGCCGGCAAGAGGAAGTTCGCGAAAGCATGTGGGGCTTTGCCAAACCCTTCCTGGTCCTGCTGCCCATGGCGTTCCTGCTGCTGCTGGAGCCCGATTTCGGTGCGACCGTGGTCATGATGGGCGCCGCAGTGGCGATGTTGTTCCTCGGTGGTGTTGGCATGATCCGCTTCAGTCTGCTGGTGATCGCCGCGGTGGGTGCCGTGGTGGTGTTGGTGCAGACCCAGGAATACCGTCTGCAGCGCCTGATCACTTTCACCGACCCCTGGGCCGATCAGTACGGCGCCGGCTACCAGCTGACCCAGGCGCTGATCGCCTTCGGCCGCGGGGAGTGGTTCGGCGTCGGCCTGGGTAATAGCGTGCAAAAGCAGTTCTACCTGCCCGAAGCGCATACCGACTTCGTATTCTCCGTACTGGCCGAAGAGCTAGGCATGGTCGGCGCACTGGCGACCATCGCGCTGTTCGCCTTCGTCGGCGTTCGCGCACTGTATATCGGTCTGTGGGCAGAGAAGGCCCGGCAGTTCTTCGCGGCGTATGTGGCCTGGGGGATGGCGTTCCTCTGGCTGGGACAGTTCCTGATCAACGTGGGAGTAAACGTAGGTCTGCTGCCAACCAAGGGCCTGACGTTGCCGTTCCTCAGTTATGGCGGTAGCTCGCTGGTGGTGACCTGCGCAAGCATGGCGCTGCTGCTGCGCATCGAATGGGAAAGCCGCACCGTGCTGGGCAGCGAGGACACCGAGTTCGACGAGGCCGATTTCGCCGAGCCGCCGGCCAAGGAGGTCGCCCATGGCCGCTAATGTACTGATCATGGCCGGCGGCACCGGTGGCCACGTTTTCCCGGCGCTCGCCTGTGCTCGTGAGTTCCAGGCCCGCGGCTACTCCGTGCACTGGCTCGGCACGCCGCGCGGCATCGAGAACGAACTGGTACCCGCCGCTGGCCTGCCGCTGCATCTGATCCAGGTCAGCGGATTGCGCGGCAAGGGCATCGTTTCGCTGATCAAGGCACCGCTGCAGTTGATTCGCTCGCTGTTCCAGGCGCGTCGCATCGTGCGCGAGCTGCAACCGGTCTGCGTGCTGGGGATGGGCGGCTACGTTACCGGTCCGGGCGGACTGGCTGCCAAGCTGGCCGGGGTACCTCTGGTGATTCACGAACAGAACGCCGTCGCTGGGACCGCCAATCGTAGCCTCGCGCCGCTTTCCAGCCGCGTCTGCGAAGCCTTCCCGGAAACCTTCAAGGCCAGCGTCAAGCGTCGCACCACCGGCAATCCGGTGCGTGAGGAGCTGTTCCTCGAGACGCCCCGCGATGCCCTTGCGCATCGTCGCCCGCGCCTCCTGGTACTAGGCGGCAGTCTCGGTGCCGAACCGCTGAACAAACTGCTGCCCGCCGCGCTCGCCCAGGTACCGGCGGATGTGCGGCCGCAGGTGTTTCATCAGGCCGGCAAGCAGCACGCCGATATCACCACGCAGCGTTATGCCGAGGTCGGCGTCGAGGCGGAAGTCGCGCCCTTCATCAAGGACATGGCGCGGGCCTACGCCTGGGCCGATCTGGTCATCTGTCGTGCCGGAGCGCTCACCGTTTGCGAGCTGGCCGCCGCTGGGTTGCCATCCTTTCTGGTGCCGCTGCCCCATGCGATCGACGACCACCAGACACGCAATGCCGAATATCTGGCGAAGGAGGGCGCTGCCGTCCTTCTGCCGCAAGCCAAGACTGATGCGGCCGTGCTTGCCGCTCAGCTGAGCGAGGTAATGATGCAGCCGGAAAAACTCAAGGCCATGGGCGCCATCGCGCGCCGTCTGGCCCGGCCCGACGCCACCCGCAGCGTGGTCGATATCTGTCTGGAGGTGGCCCGTGGCTAAATCTCCCGCCGCGGTAAAAGCCGAAGTCCGCCGTATGCGGCGCATTCGTCGCATTCACTTCGTCGGTATCGGCGGGGTCGGCATGTGCGGCATCGCCGAGGTGCTGCTCAATCTCGGCTACGAGGTGTCGGGCTCGGACCTCAAGGAATCCGCCAGTACCGATCGGCTGCAGAGCTTCGGTGCGCAGATTTTCATCGGTCATCAGGCCGGCAATGTTGCCGGCGCCGACGTGCTGGTGGTGTCCAGCGCGGTCAATTCGGCCAACCCGGAAGTCGCCCTGGCGCTCGAACAGCGTATTCCAGTGGTTCCACGTGCCGAGATGCTTGCCGAGCTGATGCGCTACCGGCACGGTATTGCTGTCGCCGGCACCCATGGCAAGACCACTACTACCAGTCTGCTGGCTTCGGTTTTTGCCGCCGGCGGGCTCGATCCGACTTTCGTCATCGGTGGCCGACTCACTGCGGCCGGTACCAACGCGCAGCTCGGCAGCAGCCGTTATCTGATCGCCGAGGCCGACGAAAGCGATGCCAGCTTCCTGCACCTGCAGCCGATGGTCGCGGTGGTCACCAATATCGATGCCGACCACATGAGCACCTATGGCGGCGACTTCGGCAAGCTGAAGAAAACCTTCGTCGAGTTCCTGCACAACTTGCCGTTCTACGGCCTGGCAGTGCTCTGCGTCGACGACCCGTTCGTTCGCGAGATCATTCCGCAGATCGGCCGGCCGATCACGACCTACGGTTTCAGCGAAGACGCCGACGTGCGCGCCACCAATGTCCGTCAGGAAGGCATGCGTACCTTCTTCACGGTGCTGCGCGATGGCTGTGAGCCGCTGGATGTGTCAGTGAACATGCCGGGCAACCACAACGTGCTGAACGCCCTGGCCACCATCGCCATTGCTACCGATGAAGGTATCGACGACGAAGCCATCGTCCAGGGCCTCGCGGAGTTCGCAGGCGTCGGCCGCCGCTTTCAGGTCTATGGCGATCTACCGGTCGACTACGGCAGCGTGATGCTGGTCGACGACTACGGCCATCACCCGCGCGAAGTCGCCGCAGTGATCAAGGCAGTCCGCGGTGGCTGGCCGGAGCGGCGCCTGGTCATGGTCTATCAGCCCCATCGCTACAGCCGCACCCGCGACCTCTACGACGACTTCGTGCAGGTGCTCGGCGAATCCAACGTGTTGCTGCTGATGGAAGTCTATCCGGCCGGCGAAGAGCCGATACCCGGCGCCGACAGCCGCCAGTTGTGCCACAGCATCCGCCAGCGCGGCCAGCTGGACCCGATCTACGTCGAGCGTGGCGTCGACCTCGCTCCCTTGGTCAAGCCGCTGCTGCGTGCCGGCGACATTCTGCTTTGCCAAGGAGCCGGTGACATCGGTGGCCTGGCGCCGCAACTGCTCAAGAGTCCGCTGTTCGGTGGCGATGGCGCCGCGAGGAAATCCAAATGACGACCCTGCATTCGACTCGCGACCCCAAGGCGTTTGGTCGGGTCGCCGTGCTCTTCGGTGGCAAGAGTGCCGAACGCGAAGTGTCCCTGAAATCCGGCGCGGCGGTACTCGCCGCGTTGCAGGAGGCCGGTGTGGATGCGTTCGGCATCGATGCCGGCGATGACCTGCTGCAACGCCTGAGCAACGAGCGCATCGATCGTGCCTTCATCGTCCTGCATGGTCGTGGTGGCGAAGACGGCAGCATGCAGGGACTATTGGAATGCGCCGGTATCCCCTACACCGGCAGCGGCATTCTGGCTTCGGCCCTGGCCATGGACAAACTGCGCACCAAGCAGGTGTGGCAGAGCCTTGGCTTGCCGACGCCGCAGCATGCCGTGCTGGCTACGGAGGCCGATTGCAAGGCTGCAGCGGAAACCCTGGGTTTTCCGCTGATCGTCAAACCGGCCCACGAAGGCTCTAGCATCGGCATGGCCAAGGTCGGCGGGCTCACCGAGCTGATCGAAGCCTGGCGTGCCGCCAGCAGCTACGACTCGCAAGTACTCGTCGAGCAGTGGATACAAGGCCCGGAATTCACCGTGGCGGTGCTGCACGGCCAGGTACTGCCACCGATTGGCCTGGGCACGCCGCACACCTTCTACGACTACGACGCCAAGTACCTGGCTTCCGATACCCAGTACCGCATTCCCTGTGGCCTCGACGCGGTGCGCGAACAGGAACTGAAGACGCTGTCGGCACGTGCCTGCGAAGCGGTGGGTATCCGCGGCTGGGCCCGGGTTGACGTGATGCAGGACGGTAACGGCGATTTCTGGCTGCTTGAAGTGAACACCGTGCCGGGAATGACCGATCACAGCCTGGTGCCCATGGCGGCGCGTGCTGCCGGTCTGGATTTCCAGCAACTGGTCCTGAGCATTCTCGATGACAGCCTCGAGGCGGGGAGCTAGCCATGATCGCCACGCTGCGCCATTCGCAACCCGGAAGCGGCCGCGCCTCGCGCAAGCCCGCGCAACGGGGTGCGAGCCGCCTGGTGCAACCGCAGCCGCTGTCGCAGCGCCTGCCGAAGCCGAGCCTCGTCGGGCTGAAGCGTTTCGTCTGGCCGGTGCTACTGATCGGGTTGGCGGTCGGGCTTTACGAGCTGGGCGAGCGGCTGCTGCCCTATGCCGATCGGCCGATCGCCAAGGTCAGTGTGCAGGGCGAACTGGGCTATGTGAGTCGCGAGGCGGTCCAGCAGCGCATAGCGCCTTTCGTCGAGCAGAGCTTCTTCAAGGTTGATCTGAACGGCATGCGCCACCAACTGGAACAGATGCCGTGGATCGCCCATGTCGAAGTCCGCCGCGTCTGGCCGGACCAGGTGATGGTGCGGCTGGATGAGCAATTGCCGATTGCCCGCTGGGGGGGCGAAGCATTGCTTAACAATAAAGGGCAGGCTTTCTCGCCGGATGACCTGACCCGATATGAACACTTGCCACATTTATATGGTCCGAAGCGGGCCCAACAGCGTGTCATGCAGCAATACCAGATGCTCAGCCAGATGCTGCGCCCGCTGGGATTCTCCATTTCCCGTCTGGAGCTGCGCGAGCGTGGAAGCTGGTTCCTGACCACCAACCAGGGCGTCGAGTTGCTGCTGGGGCGGGACCAGGTTGTAGAAAAAATGCGTCGCTTCACCGCCATCTATCAAAAGGCGCTGGAGCAGGAAAGCGAGAAGATCGCACGGATCGATCTGCGCTATGCGAACGGCCTGGCCGTCGCCTGGCATGAGCCGGTCCCGACTGTGACGGATACGACCGTCGCTGCGAAGAATTGAGGAATGAAACACATGTCGAGCGTGCAAAGCGGCAAGATGATCGTCGGCCTGGACATCGGCACCTCCAAGGTGGTGGCGCTGGTAGGTGAGGTGACCGCCGATGGTGAGCTGGAAATCGTGGGAATCGGTACCCATCCTTCGCGCGGGTTGAAGAAGGGCGTGGTGGTCAATATCGAATCCACCGTGCAGTCGGTTCAGCGCGCTATCGAAGAAGCTCAGCTGATGGCTGGCTGCCGTATCCACTCGGCCTTCGTTGGCCTGGCGGGCAACCATATCCGCAGCCTGAACTCCCATGGCATCGTCGCAATCCGCGACCGTGAGGTCAGCTCCGCGGATCTGGAGCGAGTCCTCGACGCCGCGCAGGCGGTGGCGATTCCGGCGGACCAGCGCGTGTTGCACACGCTGCCGCAGGATTACGTGATCGACAACCAGGAAGGTGTGCGCGAACCGCTGGGCATGTCCGGCGTGCGCCTTGAGGCCAAGGTCCATGTGGTCACCTGCGCGGTGAATGCGGCGCAGAATGTCGAGAAGTGCGTGCGTCGCTGCGGCCTGGAAGTGGATGACATCATCCTGGAGCAACTGGCCTCTGCACACGCGGTACTGACCGACGATGAAAAGGAGCTGGGCGTCTGCCTGGTGGACATCGGCGGCGGCACCACCGACATCTGCATTTTCACCGAAGGCGCGATTCGTCATACCGCGGTCATCCCGATCGCCGGCGATCAGGTCACCAACGACATCGCCATGGCATTGCGCACGCCGACCCAGTATGCCGAAGAGATCAAGATTCGTTATGCTTGCGCGTTGGCCAAGCTGGCCGGTGCAGGCGAGACCATCAAGGTTCCCAGCGTCGGCGATCGCCCACCGCGCGAACTCTCGCGGCAGGCTCTGGCAGAGGTGGTCGAGCCGCGCTATGACGAGCTGTTCACCCTGATCCAGGCCGAGCTGCGTCGTAGCGGATACGAGGATCTGATCCCGGCCGGGATCGTTCTCACAGGCGGTACAGCGAAGATGGAAGGAGCCGTCGACCTGGCCGAGGAAATCTTTCACATGCCGGTGCGCCTGGGCGTGCCGCACAGCGTCAAGGGACTGAGCGACGTAGTACGCAACCCCATCTATTCAACGGGCGTGGGCCTGTTGCTGTACGGACTGCAAAAGCAGGCCGACGGCATTCCCGTGTCTGGCATCGGCAGTTTCGCCGACGAACCAAAGACGTCTGTTCTGGACCGGCTCAAGGGCTGGATCCAGGGCAATTTTTAAGCAGTGCGCTGTAACAACCAAAACTAGAAAGCTGGAAGGAGAGAGGGAAATGTTCGAACTCGTAGATCATACCCCGCAAAGTGCAGTCATCAAGGTCATCGGTGTCGGTGGCGGTGGCGGCAATGCCGTGAACCACATGGTTCGCAATAACGTCGAAGGCGTCGAATTCATCTGCGCCAACACTGACGCCCAGGCGCTGAAGAAAGTTGAAGCACGCACCGTGCTGCAGCTCGGCTCGGCCATCACCAAAGGTCTGGGTGCCGGTACCAATCCGGACATCGGTCGCCAGGCGGCGATGGAAGATCGTGAGCGCATCGCCGAAGTACTGGAAGGTGCGGACATGGTGTTCATCACCACCGGCATGGGCGGCGGCACCGGTACCGGCGCTGCGCCGATCATCGCTTCGGTAGCCAAGGAAATGGGCATCCTTACCGTCGCCGTGGTCACCCGTCCGTTCCCCTTCGAGGGCCGTCGTCGCATGCAGGTGGCCGACGAAGGTATCCGTGCGCTGTCCGATTGCGTCGATTCGCTGATCACTATCCCCAACGAGAAGTTGCTGACCATCCTCGGCAAGGACGCCAGCCTGCTGGCCGCTTTCGCCAAGGCTGATGACGTACTGGCCGGTGCGGTCCGTGGCATCTCCGACATCATGCAGCGTCCGGGCCTGATGAACGTCGACTTCGCCGACGTCAAGACCGTTATGGGCGAGATGGGTATGGCGATGATGGGCACCGGTTGCGCCACCGGCCCGAACCGTGCTCGCGAAGCCACCGAGGCTGCCATTCGCAACCCGCTGCTGGAAGACGTCAACCTGCAAGGCGCACGTGGCATTCTGGTCAACATCACTGCTGGTCTGGACCTTTCGCTCGGCGAGTACGCTGCCGTGGGCGAAATCATCGAGGCCTTCGCGTCCGATGAGGCCACCGTCAAGGTTGGTGCCGTGATCGATCCGGATATGGCCGACGAGCTGCATGTCACCGTGGTCGCTACCGGGCTCGGTCCGCGCAATGAAAAGCCGGTCAAGGTCGTCGACAACACCGTGCAGACCTCTGTCGCCGCTTCCGCCGCTCCGGCACCGCGTCAGCATGAGCAGGCCGCGGTCAATTATCGTGACCTCGAGCGCCCGACCGTGATGCGTAATCAGGCGCATGCAGCTGCCACCGCAGCCAAGCTGAATCCGCAGGAAGATCTGGATTATCTGGACATTCCCGCGTTTCTGCGTCGTCAGGCCGATTGATTGGGTTTATCAGGAGTATCGTTGTGATTGGTGTTCAGCAAAGTTGGCTTCTGCTATTATCGCCGCCAATTTGTTGAAAACTATTCGCAACTAGCGCTAAAGCGAAGCAAAAGGCCATGATCAGACAACGCACCCTGAAGAACATCATTCGCGCCACCGGCGTCGGCTTGCATTCGGGAGAGAAGGTTTATCTCACCCTGAAACCGGCACCGGTGGATACCGGAATCGTGTTCTGTCGCACCGACCTCAACCCGCCTGTGGAAATTCCTGCGCGGGCCGAGAACGTTGGCGAAACCACCATGTCCACGACATTGGTCAACGGTGACGTCAAGGTCGACACAGTGGAGCATTTGCTGTCGGCAATGGCTGGCCTGGGGATCGACAACGCCTACGTCGAACTCTCAGCGTCGGAAGTGCCGATCATGGATGGTAGCGCTGGACCTTTCGTATTCCTGATTCAATCCGCCGGCCTGCAGGAGCAGGACGCCCACAAGAAGTTCATCCGCATCAAGCGTGAAGTGACAGTCGAGGAAGGTGACAAGCGCGCTACTTTCCTGCCTTTCGACGGCTTCAAGGTGAGTTTCGAGATTGATTTCGACCATCCGGTTTTCAAGGGCCGTACCCAGACTGCCAGTGTGGATTTCTCGAGCACTTCCTTCGTCAAGGAAGTCAGCCGTGCACGTACCTTCGGGTTCATGCGCGACATCGAGTTCCTGCGCTCGCACAACCTGGCGCTTGGTGGCAGCGTTGAGAACGCAATCGTGGTGGACGAAACCAGTGTGCTCAACGAAGACGGCCTGCGTTACGAGGACGAATTCGTGAAGCACAAGATTCTCGATGCCATTGGTGATCTGTACTTGCTGGGCACCAGTCTGATCGGCGAATTCCGCGGCTATAAATCCGGCCACGCGTTG
The DNA here is from genome assembly GCF_002929225.1 of Stutzerimonas kunmingensis. Classification (GTDB taxonomy): domain Bacteria; phylum Pseudomonadota; class Gammaproteobacteria; order Pseudomonadales; family Pseudomonadaceae; genus Stutzerimonas. The sequence continues at coordinate 88,040 of NZ_PISM01000021.1, forward strand.
AACAACCGTTTGCTACGCACCCTGATGGAACAAAAGGATGCGTGGGAACTGGTGACCTTCGATGACCCGCAGACCGCACCGATCTCCTACATGCGTCCGGTGGCAGCCGGCTAAGCTGTACCTCTCTTCCTAAAATTTAAGGCCACCCTAGGGTGGCCTTTTTTTATGTTTCGCTGAAAAGCTGACGGGAATGGCGTGCCGCCTGCTTCAGCGAGGCGCCGGCAGGTCCTGGGCTAGTTCATGCCGTCCAGCAGGCCAGCCAGATCATCGGCGTGCTCTTCTTCCTGAGCGAGGATGTCCTCGAAGATGCGGCGGGTGGTCGGATCCTTGTCACCGATGTACTGCACGATCTCGCGGTAGCTGTCGATGGCGATGCGTTCGGCCACCAGGTTCTCGAAAACCATGTCGCGCAGGCCGTTGCCTTCGGCGTACTGCGCGTGGGCGCGCTCCGTCAGGCCGTCGGGGTTGAAGTCCGGCGCGCCACCCAGTTGGACGATGCGCTCGGCCAGCCGATCTGCGTGCTCCTGCTCCTCATTAGCGTGCTCGAGGAACTCGTCCGCGGCGGCGCTGGATTTCAGCCCTGTGGCCATGTAGTAGTGGCGCTTGTAGCGCAGATAGCAAACCAGTTCGGTCGCCAGCGCTTCGTTCAGCAGATTGATCACGACTTCTCGATCGGCCGAGTAACTCTCGGTGACGGCGCCATTCTCGACATGTTGACGAGCCCGCTCGCGCAGGCTCTGTTTATCGCTCAATTGTACGTAGCTCATCGCCATCTCCTGGTCTGGTTCACCGCGGACGCGGTGATTCACGGTTCCCAGTTTGAGAACAGGATGCTGGCGAAAAGTTTAGCGGTGGGGCTCGTCCGGCGGTGAGGGCGCCGGCTCAGGCTCACCCGGCTCATCAATCGGCACAGGATCGCCTGGGTCCTCGCGCTTGGGATTGCCCTCTTTCGGAGCGGTTTGGTCAATCATCGGCATGCCCTCAGTCCTCAGCTCAGCGCCCGTAGCAGTTCGTTCTTGCGCATCTTCGAGCGGCCACGAATGTCCCGCTCGCGGGCCTTTTCCATGAGCTGGTCGCGGGTCATGTCGGCAAGCGCCGTGCTGGTCGATGTCGAGCTTCGTGCCGAACCCTTGTTTGGTGATTTGCCCTGGCGGGCATCGGCTGCGCGGTGGGCCGAGTCCTTGCGCTCAGCCCGCTTGGCGGTCTCGCCCTTGCTCCTGCCCGAGCCCCCTTTGCGTTCTCCGCCGCCGGATTGCTTGTTGACCGTCGCCCATGCGCGCGCTTCGGCCTCGTCCTCGGGGACGCCACGCTTCTCGTAGCCTTCCTCAATGTGTTCGGCCTTGCGTTGCTGCTTGTCGGTGTACTTGGTTTTTTCTCCACGAGGCATGCTGGTCTCCTTCAAGGGGAGCGTTGAATGCACAGGCCCGAAGCGTGCTCGCGCCTGTGCCCGGCTGTCAGCGATGCAGTTTGCGCTGGTTTTCCTCAAGCTGATCGCAGGTCAGGAAGCCCTGGCCGTCCACGCGGCCGGAGCCATCGAAACTGACGTAATAAGGTTGCTGATGGCCATCGCGATTGAGGATGTAATCGTGGCAGACGCCTGGCACTACAGTGCGAGCTGCGGCCTTCGAGGGCTCCCCACCGATGGCCAGTACCTGCTCCTGAGACATGCCGGTCTCCACATCGCGTACCAGTGGCTCGTCACGGAAGGTGATGCGGTCTACCGGGTTCTGCACATTGCCGGAACAGCCGGCGAGCAGCACGACAGGGGCGAAGATGTAGATGGCGCGCTTGATCATGGGAGTGCCTCGTTGCGTATGGACGTTACCTTTATGGCCATACGGCGTCCGGCAAGGTTCAACGGATCAGCGGGCGACGGTATCAACGGTCATCAGGGGTGACGCGCCAGACCACGTTGCCGACATCGTCGGCCACCAGCACGGCCCCGGTCTTGTCCACGGCGACGCCTACCGGGCGACCCATTGCCTCTCCTGCCTCGTTGACGAAGCCGGTCAGCACATCCTCTGCCTGCCCAGCCGGCATGCCGTCGCGGAAGGGGATGAAAACCACCTTATAGCCACTGCGCGGCTTGCGGTTCCAGGAGCCGTGCTGACCAACGAACGCGCCGTGGCGGTAGTGCTGCGGCAGCAGCGTGCCTTCGTAGAAGGCCAGGCCGAGCGAGGCAGTATGCGCGCCCAGTGCATAGTCCGGGACAATGGCACGCTGGACCAGATCCGGCCGCAGGGGTTGCACGCGCTCATCGATGTGCTGGCCGAAGTAGCTGTAGGGCCACCCGTAGAATCCGCCGTCCTGTACCGACGTCATGTAGTCCGGCACCAGATCGCTGCCGATCTCGTCGCGCTCGTTGACGGTGGTCCATAGCGCTCCGCTGTCCGGTTGCCAGGCAAGGCCATTGGGGTTGCGCAGGCCTGAAGCGAACAGACGCATGCTCCTGGCTTGCGGATCCACCTCGAGAATCGCTGCGCGGTTCTCTTCGGCCTCCATGCCGTTCTCGGCCACATTGCTGTTGGAGCCGCTGGTGACATAGAGGCGGCTGCCGTCCTGGCTGGCAATGACGTTCTTGGTCCAGTGGTGATTGATCGGCCCAGCGGGTAGGTCCACGACCTTCTCGCCGTTCGCAGTGATACGGGTGGTGCCGGGCGTATAGGGAAAGCGCAGCAGCGCGTCCGTGTTGGCGACGTAGAAGTGGTTGCCTACCAACGCCATACCGAACGGGGAGTTGAGGTTTTCCAGAAACACCGTGCGCTGTTCCGCCACGCCATCGCCGTCACGATCGCGCAGCAGGGTGATGCGGTTGGCGCTGGGGCCTCCGGAGCCAGCGCGGGCCATGATCTTGCTGGCAATCCAGCCGCGCAGTCCCTGGCTCTGTTGCTTCGGCGGTGCGTCCGATTCCGCCACGAGCACATCGCCATTGGGCAGCACATGGAGCCAGCGGGGATGGCCCAGGTCACGGGCGAACGCCGCCACGCGCAGACCGGCCGCCGGCTGCGGCTTGCCATCTTGCGGCCAGCCTTTGGCGGGGGCGATGTGCACCGTGGGCAGGACTGTCTTGTTCGGCTCGGGCAGCGCCGGTGTCGGGCCGTATCCGGATTCCACCGGAAGCTTGGCCGTTTCGCTGCAACCTGCCAGAGCAGCCAGAACGGCGCCGGTCAGAAGAATACGGAAGTTGGACATGGCGAAATCCTTGGGCAGTGGAGTGGCGTTCGTTAGCGCGGCTGGTCCGGGTGGCGACGCTTGCGCGCGGCACGCAGGGCAGTATGCCGCTCCAGCCGTGGCATCAAAGCAAAGATCGCCAGCGCCAACAGCGTGCTCATTACGGCCGTTGCTTCATGCCCGAGGCCGACGGCGACACCGATCGCGGCCGTAAGCCAGATGCCCGCGGCGGTGGTCAGGCCCTTGACGTCTTCCGCGGAGTCGCCCTTGAGGATAGTCCCGGCTCCGAGAAAGCCAATACCGGTAACCAGGCCCTGAATCACCCGGGAAATGTCCTCGAGGCTCATGCCCGCCTGCACCGGCACCAGTACGAACAACGCTGCCCCAAGCGCAACCAGCATATGGGTGCGCAAGCCGGCGGCCTTGCGTCGGCGCTCGCGTTCATAGCCGAGCAGGCCGCCGAGAATCGACGCGATCAGCAGACGGCTACTGACGCGGGTCGCGTCCTCCAGGTCGGTGATGTCGGAGAACTCCGACGCGATGGTGTAGGAGATGCTCGCCCACCACTCCATGTCCTTCTCCAAGCCAGGCTGGTTCTGATTTGGATACGCGAGGCGGCGGGGGGTTCGCTAATCGGTGACCTGGAAACGCAGCATGCCGATCATCTGGCCTGCTTCGGTAACGACACGTACTCGCCAGCGGCCCGATGATTTTTCCGGGAAGTTGCGCTTGTGGGTCCAGGCGCGATAACCGGCTTCGCGGCCGCCGCTGATCTCAAGCGCGATACGGTCGACGCGCCGGCCGTTGTGGGTCCACTCGTGGAAGATGCGCTCCTTCAGGCCGCGCGGTGCGTTGATGGCGGTATAGGCGTAGAGGCCATTTGCGTGCAGTTCTGCGCTGGTGATTTCGCGCAGCCCCTTACCGGGTTTGCGTTGCCGATCATCGAGGCTCATGGTCACGGCGACATCGGTCAGCCACAGGGTTGCCGGGGGCACCCAGGTCCGTCCCAGCCAACCTGCGGCACCCAGCGCCACCGCCAGCAACAGGATGCCGGGCCACGTGCGCCAGTTCGAGCGGGGAAACAGTCCGCTGAGGCTCGGCAGGGCCAGCACTACTGCGACGCCCAGCGCCAGCTGATAACTCTGCGGGGTGGACAGATGAAGGATGATCGGCAACGCGGTCAGCAGGACGGCGAACAGCGTCAGCGCGTGAAACCCCAGGTAGACCCAGCGCCGCGGTGCCAGCCATTTGTAGTACAGCGGATCGATCAGCGAAACGAGCGCGGCGGCGCCAAGCAGGCCGGTGAACAGGGCTTGTCCGCTGTTCCAGGTGGTGGTGATGGCAAAGAACGGAATGATGAAAAACAGGCTTTCCTGATGCACCATCTGGGTGGCATAGCGCAGCAGCGGTCTTGGCACCTGCCAGCCGAACCAGCTCTGCAGGCTGCGCCGCAGGCTCGATTCCAGTACCAGCCAGAGCCAGCTCACCAGCATTACCAGGGCGATCACCTTGGCCAGGCCGGCGTGGCGTTCCACCAGAACGAAACTCGCCACCCCGGAAACGAATCCGAACAGCGCAACCGTACCGGGATAGCGCCGAATCAGGCGGCTGGCCAGGTCGAACAGGCGTGATAACAGCGGCTTGAGTTGCATGGTGGTTCGGGTCCGAATACGGCGTGCTTATCAGAAGTATCGAGCACAGGCGGGCTGGTGCAAGCGCGCGGTCGAGACCCTTCGCTTGTCGAGGGCGGATGGTACAGCGGGCGCGCCCCGCTGGTGTGGCAAGGCGCCCCTGTTTGGCGTATTTCGCAGGACGATCAGTCGCTCTCTTCGATCACCTGCTGTACCGCCTCGGGCTGCTCTGGCATCGCCGATGAGTGGTGACTGGTGATCAGCCACTGTCCGGCGTCGGCGAACCACTTGTAGGTAAAGGTATAACGCGCCGGCACCGTCTTGCCGTCGCCCAGCTTGAAGCTGTAGAGCCCTGTATCGAGCGCGCTGTTGCAGTCGATCATGATCATTCGCGAGACAATTTCGCCCTTCGGTTTCAGCGCCAGAAAGTGCTCGAAGTAGTCGAGCTTGGCTTCCGCCGTCTGCCGCGGCGTGTTGGACACTGTAGGCAGCAGCATCGAGTCAGGTGCGTAGTTTTCCACCACGCGTTTCGGATCGCCTGATTGCACATCGTCGTTCCAGCGATCGAAAAGCGCGGCGACCTGCGCTTCGTTGGTGCCATGACAGGTCGGGTCGTCCGCCAGCGCAGCCAGCGGGGCGAGGGAAAGGAGCAGGGGGAGGGCGTATTTCATAGTGTCACTCGTAGCCGGTGGTCGATTGCGGATGTCTCCGCAGCGGTACTGCACAGCATGGATACGTCATGCAGACTTGTGACCGTCCGCTGCTGCGCTCATTCCCGCCAGCGGTCGATCAGGGCTGCAGCGCCGACTCGATGGCTTCCCGGACATCGCTATAGGAGCGCGCTGCATTCGCCGGCAGGCGGACCTGCGGCAACCCGATGGTCTCGCACAGTCGATCCATGAATTCCTCATCGGTGTCAGGGTCGTGCAGATTGATGACGCAGACCGGCTTCAGATCGGCCCTGTCGCACAGCACGAAATCGAAGCGCGCGGTCGCGATGCGGTTGGTGGCGCGGTACCAGTACGCCCGTCGGGCGATGACAGTGACTTCCACAACGTCGGCGACGCTTACCTTGAGGAAGATCAGATAGCGCTCGCCGACCGTGCGTTGCAGCATTTCCAGCAGCTCGCGTTCCGCTGGCGAGAACAGGGGCGCCTTGAGGCGATAGGGATATTGCTGCGCGGGATGGTTGAGCTGCCGGTTCTTGACGAAGAAGACCAGCACGAAGATGACGAACGCCACCAGTGTCAGGGCCAGCCAGCTCATGGACGTCTCTCCTGATGCAGCAATTGAAGCATTGTTGATGAACCCATGGTGTGAGCCTAGGAATTAGACGAGCGATGCTTTTGTTGAGTCCAGCGCGTTCGATTCGTTCGGCTACCTTATCCACTACAGCTGTGGGCCGAGTTGTGGATAACCATTTAGCTGCTTGCTACAGCCCTAGCGGCACTAGCGATCGAGCCTATTGATCGAAAATTGTACGTTCGCAGGTTCAAGGCTTCTAAAGCGTCGTATTGCCCGCACATCCGTACACCAATATGTCGAAGCGAGCGCTTATCCACTTTTGCTGTGGATGTGCATGTGGATAACATGGGGAGGCAGAGCTGCGGCCCGCTTGATGCGTGGGCTACAGCTCGGAGAGTGAAATTTGATCAGCTGGATTCAGCCAGATCACAGCGGCGAATTTTTGGCCCAGCGACTATGAGTAGGCGGTTGCCAGGCATCCAGCAACTCTACGAGCGCCTGCGACTCGTCACTACGTTGCAACATCTCGCGGTGCTGGGAGCGGACGAATCCCTCTTCGACGAGGTGATCGAGGAAATGACTGAGCTTGCTGTAGAAGTGGTTGAAGTCCAGCAACCCGAGCGGTTTGGGGTGATAGCCAAGCTGACCCCAGGTCCAGACCTCGAAAAGCTCCTCCAGCGTACCCAGCCCGCCAGGTAAAGCGATGAATGCATCCGCGAGCTCTGCCATCCGCGCCTTGCGGGCGTGCATGCCGTCGACTACTTCCAGCCGAGTGAGGCCGGTGTGGCCGACCTCGGCATCTTTCAGGCTCTGCGGAATGATGCCGATCACCTCGCCGCCGGCAGCCATGGTGGCGTCTGCCACGACCCCCATCAGGCCGACGGCGCCGCCGCCGTAGATCAGCCGGATGCCGTTGGCCGCGAGGGTGCGGCCGAGATCCTGGGCTGCTTGTTCATAGATGGGGTTCGAACCACGGCTGGCGCCGCAGAAAACGCAAATGGAACGCAAGGTCATCGTTTACTCCGCTCATGGGGCTGGCGGAAGGGTACGCCGCAAGGGGCGAGCGGCCAAGCGTGCTGGGCGATGTCAGCGGCCGTTCAATGCACCTCCACTGGCGCACGCGTAATTGGCAAACAGGCTCTCGAGCAGATGGCGACTGGACATGGACGATCTCCTCCGTTGGTTGATGCGCTGATGCTAAGAACAGGGCGCTCCCGGCGCTCTTAGATTCTCGACATTGCCGTGATAGCACTTGCGCTATTTGCCGCTTCATTTATCCCCGATAGTTGTGTGCGGTTCTGTGGATAACCTTGGGAAGGTCTGCTCCAGGCGAAGCGGCGCGGGACTTCCAGCAGTATGTGCGTTTTTTGCTCAGTCCCGCTTGATGCGACCACAGGCCGCATAACAGAAGGCCTCGCACGTTCATAGGCAATGTGTGCGGTGCCGTTTCATGATGGTAGTGATCGCATCAGTTATCCTCGATGGCTGTGGATAACGCTGTGAGTTGTTTGGGCAGATACGCCGCCGGGCCAGTGATGGCACGGCTGTCGGCGGTATGAATAAAAAAACGTCCAGAACATTGGCGTCGGAGCAGCCCATCCTCGACTCTTATGCACTGGCATTCATTTCCGGGCGGTTGGTTGTCGGGTCCCGGCGCCTGATCGACACTCGGCGCTCCTGAATTCATCCAAGACCGCTGAGGGAGTACGCATGACTGATGCCATCCGCTTCGAAGACAAGGTAGTGATCGTGACCGGAGCCGGCGGCGGGCTCGGGCGGGCGCACGCGCTGCTGTTCGCCCGCCACGGTGCGAAGGTCGTGGTTAACGATCTGGGCGGCAGCACTCAGGGCGATGGAGCCAACAGCTCCGCCGCCGACCGAGTGGTGGAGGAAATTCGCCAGGCGGGCGGTACCGCTGTCGCCAATCATGATTCAGTAACCGATGGCGATCGCATCGTGCAACAGGCCCTCGATTCCTTCGGCCGCATCGATGTGGTGGTGAACAATGCCGGCATCCTGCGCGACAAGACCTTCCACAAGATGGAAGACCCCGACTGGGATCTGGTCTATCGGGTGCATGTCGAGGGCGCCTACAAGGTCACCCGTGCCGCCTGGCCGCACATGCGCGAACAGAACTACGGGAGGGTGATCTTCACCGCTTCGACCTCCGGCATCTATGGCAACTTCGGGCAGTCGAACTATGGCATGGCCAAGCTCGGTCTGTACGGCCTGACCCGCACGCTGGCGCTGGAAGGGCGCAAGAACAACGTGCTGGTCAACGCCATCGCGCCCACCGGCGGCACGCGGATGACCGAGGGGCTGATACCGCCGCAGGTGTTCGAGCAGCTCAAACCCGAACTAGTGAGTCCGTTGGTGGTGTATCTGGCTAGCGAGCAGTGCCAGGAAACCTCAGGCCTGTTCGAAGTGGGCGGCGGCTGGATGGGCAAGGTGCGCTGGGAGCGCAGTCTCGGCGTCGGTTTCGATCCGAAGGCCGGTTTCGATGCCGAGGATGTCGCCGCGCAGTGGCAGCAGATCTGTAATTTCGAGAACGCGGCGCACCCGGCTGACAACATGGAAGCGTTGAAGGAGATGATGGCCAACCTGCAAAAATACGCAGGCTGACCTATGGCTTGCGCTGCCGGGCAATCCGGGAGCGCATTCAGACGGGGGCCTCGCCCGGCTCCGGGCGCAACAGGCGTAGTGCTTTCTCGCGGGCTTGACTCAGGTTGCGCACATACAGCAGATGCCCCTGCAGGCGGTGAATGCCGGCGCGGCGCAATTTCAGGCGGACTCGCGCATTGCTGCCGCTCAGGATCAGCGTTACCCCCAGTCGGCGGTAATCCACCAGCACGTTTTCCAGCGATGCCAGCGCGGTCATGTCCAGCATCGGCACTGCGCTGATGTCGACGATCACCACCTTGACCTCGGGATTGAAGCGCCGCAGGGCTCCCAGCGCCTTTTCCGCCGCGCCGAAGAACAGCGGCCCACGGATCGCGTAGGTCGCCACGTGCTCGGGCATGTCCTGGAGGATGCGCCGTTGCTCGCGCGAGAGAGCGGTAGTGTCGGTCAGCTCGCTCATGCGCTTTATGAACAGCCCGGCTGCCAGCAGCAGCCCGACCCCGACGGCCAGCACCATGTCGAACAGCACGGTGAGTGTCAGGCAGGTCAGCAGCACCAGCACATCGCTGCGCGGTGCGATGCGCAATACGTGCATCACGTGCGGCGCTTCGCTCATGTTCCAGGCCACCATCACCAGCAACGCCGCCAGTGCCGCCATGGGCAGGTAACTGAACAGCGGCGCCAGCCAGAGCACTGCGACCAGCACCACACCCGCATGAATCATTGCTGCCAGCGGCGAGAACGCCCCGGCCCGGACATTCGTGGCGCTGCGGGCGATCGCTGCGGTCGCGGTGATGCCGCCGAACAGCGGGGCGACCAGATTGCCCAGCCCCTGGCCGATCAGCTCGCCGTTGGGCTCGTGGTTGCTGCCGGTCATGCCGTCGGCGACCACGGCGCAAAGCAGCGACTCGATGGCGCCGAGCATGGCGATGGCAAACGCCGGCGCGAGCAATTCGCGGAACAGCTCGTAACTCAGCTGCAGCGGCTGGCCATCCGGACCGGGTAGCAGCCAGGGCCAGGCGAAATCTGGGAGAAACGGTGGAATACCCGGATGGGTGATGCCGTCCAAGGTGTAGCTGAACCGCTCGCCAAGGGTCGCCACGGACAATCCGGACGATTCCAGCAGCAAACCTGCCAGCGCACCGACGGTCAGTGCCACCAGGTGCCCGGGTACTTTCGGTACCCAGCGCGGCCAGATGATCAGCACCGCGAGACAGATCGCCGCTACCAGCGCGTCGCCGAGCCGGGCGCCCGGCAGCGAGCGCAGCAGCAGGCTGACCTGCTCGACGTAGTGCTGTGGCTGTTCGGTCAGCGTCAGGCCGAACAGGTCCTTGATCTGCAGGGTGGCGATGACGATGCCGATGCCCGCGGTGAATCCGAGGGTGACAGGGTAGGGGATGAATGCGATCAGGCGTCCAGCGCGCAGCAGGCCCAGTGCGATCAGGATCAGACCGGCGAGCATGGTGCACAGCAGCAGGCCGCCAAGGCCGAACTGCTGGGTGATCGGCAACAGGATCACCACGAAAGCCGCTGTCGGCCCGGAGACATTGAAGCGCGATCCCCCGGTCAGCGCGATCAGTGGCGCGGCGATCAATACGGTGTAGAGACCGTGCTGTGGCGCCACGCCAACGGCGATCGCCAGGGCCATGGCCAGCGGGATGGCGATGATGCCGACCGTCAGGCCGGCGCTGATATCGCCGCGCAGTGCGCGGGCACCGTAGCCCAGACGCAGGACCTGGTGCCAGGCGGCAAACAGTGGGGGAAGCTTCATGCCTGGGACGCTCCTTGTAGGCGAAGGCGCCATTATAAGCGCGGGCAGCTCTTGTTCTTTGTGCTGAAAGATCGCCCGGTATACCGAGGCGGCGATGTACGACCTTGGTCGCAAGCCGGCCTGGCGCGTTGAGTGCGTCGCCTGCGAGGAGTAAACTGCCGCCCCCGTGAGACCCCGTGGACCGGAGGCGGCATGCGTAAAGACAAGAAGCAGGTGATTGGCGACGAGATCGCGGATGAGTCGATCAAGCTGTTTCTTCAGCCTGAACCGGCTGACGATACCCCCCCTTCGCTGCACAAGCTGATCAAGGCCTATCGCGGCCTGCGCATTGATGATTTCGAGCGCTTTCTCGGCTTCTTCGTGGCCGCCGGCTACGACCTCGATGCCCGGGATAGCAAAGGGCAGAGCTTTATCGATCTGGTCGCCAACCAGCGTCAGGCCAGGCCCTATATCGAACTGATCGAGGCCATGCGCGGCTGAACTGAGGGCCGCCGTTTCGTATCGAACGTATCGGCACAGTCCGCTGCCAGCGGCGAAGGCTGCGGCTGGCTTCGGCAACATGATTCGCAATCGTTTTCCTCGCAGCGTCCACCGTCGAGCACTGGGCCAGGCCCGCTCCGGATGGATCGCAGCGAGAGGAAGGAGGCCAAAAGCCGCCCTTCCGACAGCTGGCAGGCAGCCTCTGGCTTCCTGTTCTCGGGCACATGTTCCCGAGCAGCGGTCCAGGCACATGCTCCGTTCCTGACCGTCTGGCTGGTGGGTTTTACGGGGCCGCGTACTGCGGTCTCGACAGTTTAATGCTGTGATTCTGGAGAACGCGTTGATGACGCAACACGATAGCGAAGCAGTGGATATGGTGCTGGTGGGAGCCGGCATCATGAGTGCGACCCTCGCGGTACTGCTCAAGGAACTCGATCCCAATATCAAGCTGGAAATCGTCGAACTGCAGGAATCCGGAGCCATCGAAAGCTCCAATCCGTGGAACAATGCCGGTACCGGTCACGCCGGGCTCTGCGAGCTGAACTACACGCCCGACAGCAAAGATGGCGCGATCGACATCAAGAAGGCCGTGCTGATCAACACCCAGTTCGAGGTCTCCAAGCAGTTCTGGGCCTACCTCGCTGACCGTGAAGGTTTCGGTTCCCCGCGTGATTTCATCAATGCTGTTCCGCATCTGAGCTTCGTGCGCGGCAGCAAGAACATCGACTATCTCAAGCGTCGCTTCGATGCGCTGAAGACCCATCACGCCTTCGCTGACATGGAGTACAGCGAGGATCGCGCGACTCTGGCCGAGTGGATGCCGCTGATGATGCCGGGCCGCGCCGCCGACGAGCCCATCGCTGCAACTCGCGCCATGAACGGTACCGACGTCAATTTCGGTGCGGTGACCAGCCAGCTTCTCGGCTATCTGTCGCGTAGCGCTGGCGTCAAGGTGTCCTACAACCAGAAGGTCACCGGTCTCGACCGTACGGCCAGCGGCTGGAAAGTCGACATCAAGAACACTCGCACCGGCGAATCGCGCCAGGTGCAATCCGGCTTCGTCTTCCTCGGCGCCGGTGGCGCTGCGCTGCCGCTGCTGCAGATGTCCGGTATCGACGAAGGCAAGGGCTTCGGCGGCTTCCCGGTCAGCGGTCAGTGGCTGCGCTGCGACAACCCGGAAATCGTCAAGCAGCACCAGGCCAAGGTCTACAGCCTGGCAGCAGTCGGCGCGCCGCCGATGTCCGTACCGCACCTGGACACCCGTGTCGTCGACGGCAAGAAGTCCCTGCTGTTCGGGCCCTACGCCGGCTTCACCACCAAGTTCCTCAAGCGCGGTTCGTTCATGGACCTGCCGCTGTCGATTCGGCCGAGCAACATCGGCCCGATGATGGCCGTGGCACGCGACAACATGGACCTGACCCGCTACCTGATCAAGGAAGTGATGCAGTCCATGGAGGACCGCCTGGAAACCCTGCGTGGTTTCTATCCCGAGGCCAAGGCCGAGGACTGGCGTCTGGAGATCGCCGGCCAGCGCGTGCAGATCATCAAGAAGGACCCGAAGAAGGGCGGCATCCTGCAGTTCGGCACCGAACTGGTCGCGGCGAAAGACGGCACCATCGCCGCGCTGCTCGGCGCTTCGCCGGGCGCTTCGGTGACCGTTTCGATCATGCTCGACCTGCTCGAGCGCTGCTTCCCCGAGCAGTACCGTTCGCAGGCCTGGTCCAGCAAGCTGCAGGAAATGTTCCCGGCTCGCGAAACCACGCTGCAGAACGACGCAGCAGCCTACCGCGAAATCAGCGAAATGGCCGACAAGCGCCTGGGCCTGGAGTACTGACCAGCAGGCCAGTCCCGGCTCGAACGAAAAGCCCCGTACGAACCTACGGGGCTTTTTTGTGCCCTGAACAAAGCGCCTGTTCCGCTCAGGCCGCGCGTTCGCAGTCGGTGGGAAGATGCCGGCCAATCCAGCTCAGGCGCTTCCTCGACCTCCACCCAGTTCGCGCCATCGGGCCGGCCGGCACTGCTCAGCAGCATGCGGCAGCGACCCTGTTCGTCGAGCAGGGCGAAATGACGGGGCTTGCGGCGGCGCAGCAGCGAAAGGATCTGGCGCATGGTTTTCACTCCTGGCGAAGAGATGACCCCTTATCGCAGGGCTCTGTGACAGCCGCGTGAAATGAACGGCGCAGCACTGCCATCGGTCTGAATCGCATCACTGTCGGCGCGTCGTACCGCTGGGTATACTGCGCCGCACTCGTCGCCCCCTAACCTGGAGAAAACAGCATGCTGCAACGCCTGTTGTTCGGTTTTGTCACCGTTCTTGGAATGAGTCTCGTAGGCTGTGCCCACAGCCCCCAGCAGCTCGATCCGAACCCCAAACTCAATGGCACCATCAATCCTGTCGGCCAGGGCCAGCCGGTCGTCGTGCGCGTGGTCGATGCGCGCCCCTCGCCGACCCTTGGCACCCGCGGCGGCCTTTACCCGGAAACCAGCGCGGTGATCGTGCCAAGTGCCAAGGTCATACCCAAGCTGCAGGCTCAGACCGAAGCGGCGGTGCGCCTGCTCGGCTTCACCCCGTCGCCCAACGCCTACAACGCGCCGCAGCTGACCCTGACCCTCGCGGAGCTGAAGTACCAGTCGCCGAAAGAAGGCCTGTACGTGACCGAGGCCAATATTGGCGCGACGCTGAAGATCGAAGTGCAGAACGCCGGTAAACGCTACAACGGCCGCTATGGTGCCTCGCTGAACCAGCGTTTCGGCATGGCGCCGAACGAGCAGACCAACACCAAGCTGGTCACCGATGTGTTGAGCGATGCGCTGACCCGCGTCTTCCGCGACGACAACATCGGTCGTCTGCTGGCCGAGTAAGTCGCCAGCGATACGCACGACTCGCCGGTCCTGCCGATCCGAAACCCTGCCATGGCCCAGCCTGGCAGGGTTTCTTCGTTTTCACGGGGCGGAAAACGAAAACGCCCCGCGATCAGCGGGGCGTCGAGTGCAGCCAGTCGAATCAGCGAACGCCGGAGTTGCGCAGGGCAGCCGGGGTGTACTGGTTGGAGTTGGCCTTGTAGTTGTAGGTGTAGGGGTTCTTCTCTTCGTTCTTCATGCCCATGACCAGGTAGCGGCCAGAGATGAGGTCGTACAGGGTCTCCATCGAGTACAGCGGGACCTGCACGTTGTAGAAGTACAGACTGTGCGCCTCGGCGACGCGCCACAGCTGGTTGCGGCCGTCGTAATGGTCGATCACCGCAGCTTGCCAGGTGTCTTCGTCGATGAAGAAGTGGCGCTTGGCATAGATGTGGCGCTCGCCCGACTTCAGCGTGGCTTCCACTTCCCATACGCGGTGCAGCTCGTAGCGGGTCAGATCCTGATTGATATGGCCGGCCTTGACGATGTCTTCGTACTTCAGCTCGGGCGAATCCAGGCGGTAGGAGTTGTAGGGGATGTACACCTCTTTCTTGCCGATCAGCTTCCAGTCGTAGCGGTCCGGCGCACCGTTGAACATGTCCAGGTTGTCGGATGTGCGCAGGCCGTCGGCTGCAGTGCCCGGGCCGTCATAGGCGACCTGCGGGGCGCGGCGTACACGGCGCTGGCCGGCGTTGTAGATCCACGCCATGCGCGGTTCCTTCACCTGGTCGAGGGTTTCGTGTACCAGCAGCACGTTGCCGGCCAGGCGGGACGGCTCGGTTACCTGCTGCTTGAAGTAGAACAGCACGTTGCCATGCTTATCGGGGTTGTAGTCGGTCAGGGTGTCGGTGTAGACCACCTCGTCGACGAACTTCACCAGGCTGAAGCTGCCGTTCACCTGTGGCGTGGCCTGGGCGATCACTCGCCGCGCCGAGCCGCCGCGGTAGCGGGTGATGTGGTTCCAGGCGACTTCCAGGCCGTCCTTGGGAATCGGGAAGGCGACGGCCTTCTCGAAGTCCTCCAGGCCGTTGCCGCCGCGGACCATGTTGGTCTGCGTGGCATTGCGCGCGGCGGCGTCATAGACATGCTGCGGCATGGCTGCGCTGCGGCGTGTCTCGTAGACCGGCAGGCGGTAGCTGTCCGGATAGCGCTTGAGCATGGCGATCTGCCCAGGTGTCAGGTTGTCCTTGTACTGCTCGTAGTTCTGCGCCGTGATGGTGAACTTGGGCTTGTCGCTGGCGTAAGGATCGCTGACGAAACCGTCTGGTGTCACCGTCGCAGCGTCCTGAGCCAAGCCGCCGGTCCAGGCTGGAATGGTACCTGCAGCGTTGCCGGACTTCTCCGCGCCGATCGGCGTCAGTTCGTTGCCGAGGCGGGCAGCCTCGGTTTCGGACACCGCAGCCATGACGTTACTGGCCAGCAGTGAAAGCGTGAGCGCTCCGGTTGTGAACATTGTTATTTTCATTATCTCGTCCTGTCATTTCTGAATAGCTGATTCCCCGTGGCGCTCGCTGCTGCTGCGCCATGTGATTCGGCCTGAAGAGCTGTGCCTGCAGCGCCTGGGTTGCGGGTAACCGCTCGATGGAAAGGGATGCTTGTCCATTGACCGTTATCGCATTTGGCTGCCGCCCCCGCACAGGCTCTATTTCGCCGTTTCGAGGTATGCCGAGGGTGACGGCGCACCCGGCCTTTAGTCAAGGCCGACCGGTGAAGAGCGCGTCATAAGCTGGCCTGATAATGGTGCAGGACTGACATCGCTCCGTCGAGGAATTCGGAATCCTGGCGGGCGTCTGGATACACTACGCGGCTGCCTGGGCGACTTCGAAGAGAGGAAAATCTGGATGGTGTTACATGCGCAGTCGGGGCTGGTGATCGCCCCAGCATTGCTTCTCAACGGGCTGGCGCTGCTGTGCGCGCTGTGCGGCAGCTGGTTGCTACTGGCGACGCATTGGCGAGAGACACGCGCCCTGCGGCGGCCGCTGGTCGCTTCCTCACTGGAAACTGCGTCGACGAGCGATGGCGCGACTCAGCGTGTCAATCAGCTGTTCAACAGGGTAGGCGGGGCTGGACTGCTGCTCGGCCTGGGGCTGTCGATGGCCTCACGGCTGCTCTGAACGTGTTTTCGATTCGCTGAAGGGCCCGCGGATCAGGTACTGCGGGCCTTTCGGGTTCAGGGTTCCAGACCGGCGTTGAGCCGGTACTGATTGCGCACCGGCATGGCGTACTGCTGAATCAGATAGGGCTGCTGCACGCTCGGGCAGGCGGCCAGACGCTTGCTCCATTCGGCTTCGGCGCGCTCCACTTCCTCGCGACTGAACAGCTCGGCGGCGCTGGGCACCTGGATATCCGGATCACGGTCGTCCCAGAGGCGGTACGCGAGGTAGTGCACCGGGAATAGCCGATAGCTGCCGAGAATCTGCCGATCCAGCGCCAGGGCCATCTGCTTGGAATCTTCGGGCGCGCGCTCCATGGGCGTGCCGAAGGCGATGTGCACGCGTCCCTTGTAGCCGGTGATACCCAGGGCAATGCTCGCGTCGTCCTCGCCCGGTGCCTTGGTATAGGTGCCGGTGGTGGCGCGGATGTATAGCTCGCGGGCCTTGGCCTGGTCGCATGGGTCGTATTCATAGCTGATCGCCACCGGCACCGGGCGCAGTGCCGCCAGTGCGTCCGCGAACGCCTCGTCCTTGCGGCTCATGTGCAGCATCTTGAGGATCGCCGAATCGGTGCGGTCGTCCCCATCCTTCGCGCGCCCTTCGGCCTGGGCTATCCACACCGACTCGCCATCGTTGCGGATCGAATGGTTGATGTACGCCGACAGCACCTGGTAAGCCGCCAGCTTCTCGCGCCGCCCACTGATGGAGCGGCGCACGATGAAGCTCTTGTTCAGACGCATCAGATCGCTGACGAAGGGGCGCTGCAGCAGGTTGTCGCCGATGGCGATGCGCGGAGTGCGGATGCCGGCCTGATAGACCGCATAGTTGACGAACGCCGGGTCCATGACGATGTCGCGGTGGTTGGCCAGGAACAGATAGGCTCGTCCCTGCTGGAGCTGCTCCAGGCCGGAAAAGGTCACGCCGTCGGTAGCGCGCTCGATCGTGCGGTCGATGTAGGCTTCGATCTTGTGCTGCAGTGCGTCTACCGTGCGGATACTGGCGAACTGCTTGCGCAACCTCCGCGAAATGACTGGCTTGATCAGCCAGCCCATGCTGTCGGCCAGCCGCGGGAAACGGAAGTGCGCCAGAATGTCGAGAAACTCGCGATCGGCGAACAGGCGCGCCATGACCAGCGGTACTTCGGCGTCGGCGTAGGGTCGGATGGCTTCGAATTCGTCCATCATGCTCTCTGTAAAGGAAACGAGGAACGGGCCTGCAACGGATGGGCAGGCAATTTGCGGAACGGACCGGAGCCGGCTGGCTCATACTCATCGAGTAAACGGCCGTTTCGCCTCATGCCTGTGAAATCCTGCTTGCGGCCCAGGGTGCCCAATTGCGGGACACACCGAGTCGGTCTTCTAAAGGTTCGAATCAGCGACCTTTAAAGACGGCGATTATAGCGACAAGTCACGCGGAGGACCGATGCTGGAAACACAGCTCTTTCATTGCCCTTATTGCGGCGAGCCGGTCGAGGCCGTCCTCGATCTCAGCGCGGGCGATCAGCAGTACATCGAGGACTGCGCCGTGTGCTGCCGGCCGATCGTCTTCGATCTGCGTACGGACGGTGAACAGTGGCAGCTGGAAACCCGCGGGGAGGACGAATGATGCGGCGTATCTACGAGCCGCGCGATCTGCTGGAGGCGGAGATGCTCAGCGGCATGTTGATTGCCGAGGGCATCGAGGCATTCCTGGCGGGTAGTCATCTGATCGGCGCCATGGGCGAGCTGCCGGCGGCCGGGCTGCTCGGACTGATGGTTGCGGATGCGGATGCCGAGCGGGCACGTCAGCTGATCGCTGCGTACAATGGCGCCGAGCCGTTGCCGGGCGATGAACCGGAGAGTTACCCCGGCGAACTGATCTGCTGACGAGTCTTTTTATGTGCGGTCGCTACGCCCTTTTCCGCTGGAGCCAGGACTTCGCTGCCTTGCCCGGCTTCCCCTCTGATCAGCAACCGCACTGGAGCCTCGCGCCTGGCGCTTCGGTGCTGCTGTTGCGCAAGGTCGATGCGCAGTTGCAGCTCAGCCGCGTGCGCTGGGGGCTGACCCCGGCCTGGCTTACTGATCTGACGCGCACCCCTGCCCAGGCCCGGGCAGAAACCATCAGCGAACAGCCTATGTTCCGCGAGGCGTTTCGCCTGCGCCGCGGGTTGCTGCCGGCCAACGGCTTCTACGAGTGGCGTGGCGCGGCGCGCAAGCGCCCGTACTGGATGACCAGCGAAGGCTCGCTCGGCTATTTCGCCGCACTCTGGGAAGCCTATCCGGTACAGGGTCATACGTATCTGAGCGCCGCCGTGGTGACGCTGCCCGCGGCTACGCTGCGTCGGCCACTGATGCTTGATGAAGCCGGGCAGGCCGCCTGGCTCGATCCCGAAACGCCGCTCGAGACATTGCAGGCGCTGCTGGCCCAGCCTCAGCCGGCCTTGCGTGAGCGCCCACTGGCAACCGTGGTGAATGACCCGCGTATCGACGGGCCGGAGTGCCTCACGCCGGCGTGAACCGGCGCGGCTGCGTCGTCGTCACACCCTGAACTGGTTGATCAGGCGACGCTGCTGTTCGGCCAGGCGCGTCAACCCGGCACTGGCCTGGCTGGCTTCCTCGGCGCCACCGGCAACTTCCTGCGCGACCTGACCGATGTTGGTGACGTTGCGGTTGATGTCTTCGGCCACCGCGCTCTGCTCCTCGGCGGCACTGGCGATCTGGTTGTTCATGTCGTTGATCAGTGAGACCGCCTGGGTGATCGCCTGCAGCGCCTCGGCGGCGGCATCCGCCTGCTCGACGCTGCGCTGGGTGCGGCTCTGACTCTGCTCCATCACCTGCACCACATCCCGCGTGCCGTTCTGCAGCTGCTGGATCATCTGCTGGATCTCACCGGTCGCCTGCTGCGTCTTCTGCGCCAGGTTGCGGACCTCGTCGGCCACGACGGCGAAGCCGCGTCCCTGCTCGCCGGCGCGGGCCGCCTCGATTGCTGCATTGAGGGCGAGCAGGTTGGTTTGTTCGGCAATGCTGCGAATGGTCACCAGGATGGCGTCGATGTTCTCGCTGTCGCGGGCCAGGGTCTGCACCACCTCCACCGCGCGGCCGATCTCGTCGGCCAGTTCGGTGATGGTCGAGCCGGTGTCCTGCACGATGTGCCGGCCCTGATTGGCCGCGCGATCGGCATTGTTGGCGGCTTCGGCGGCCTGGGTCGCGTTGCGCGCCACGTCCTGGGCGGTGGCGGTCATTTCGTGCACGGCAGTGGCCACCAGCTCGATTTCCGCCAGCTGGGTCTGCACGCCCTTGTCGGTGCGGATGGCGATGTCGGCGGTGTGCTCGGAGGCATCACTGACCTTCTGCACCGAGCTGACGACCTCGCCGATCATGCCCTGCAGGCGCGCGAGGAAGGCGTTGAAGCCGGCGGCGATCTGGCCTAGCTCGTTGCGACTGTCGATGTTCAGGCGCTGGGTCAGGTCGCCTTCACCCTGGCCGATGTTGTCCAGCATGACCACCATTTCGCGCAGCGGGCGGGTGATGCGGCGGCTGATCAGCCAGATCGCCAGCAGACCGGCAAGGCCGATCAGCACACCGATGACCAGCATGGTAGCAAGGCTGCTGCGGCTTTCGTCGGCGAGGGCGACCATCAACTGGTCCAGCTCCTTCGTCACCTCGGCGGTCGGCAGCTCCAGCATCAGCACCCAGCGGGCCTCGGTGCCGGCAAAGGAAAACGGCAGGAACAGCGCGACGCGGCCACGGGCCTGATCGATTCGATAGTGGGTCTGACCGGCCGGCAACTGCTTGACCAGTGCCTGCTCCTCGGCATCGAGTATCTGTGCGGCGGGCTTGCCGATAAGGGTGGTGTCGCGGCTGTAGGCGGCAAGGCGGCCGTTGTTGGAGATCAGCGCGATCTGGCCGACGCCACCGTAGAGCTGGGTGTTGGCGTCGCTCAGCAGCTGTTGGATGAAGTCGACGCTGATGTCCGCGCCGACGATACCGTGGAACTTGCCCTCGATTATGATCGGCGCATTGAACGACGACAGCAGCGACGTCTTGCCATTCATCTCGTAGGGTGCTGGATCGCCTACGCAGGGCTTGAGCTGCTCGCGCGGGCAGAGGTAGTACTCGCCGGCGCGCACGCCGGTTTCCAGCAGGCGGGTATCCTCGATGTCGGTGAGCTTGTCGACCACCATCTGGCCGCTGGCGTCGCGGTAGATCCAGCTGGCGAAGCGGCCGTCGACCATGCCCGGGGCGTCGCCGCGGTACATGACGTCGTTGACGTCCACGCCGTTGGGCTCCCAGGCGATGTAGGTGCTGGTCAGATTGGGGTTCTCGAGCAGGGTCTGTCGCGCCAGATTGATCAGTTCTTCGCGCGTCAGGTTGGCCATCGGCATCCCTTCGTCATCACTGAGGCCGGTCAGGGTGTGTACTCGAGCGAGGCCGGTGGCGATCTGCAGGGGGGCCTGGAGTTGTGCCTGGATGCGGCTGACCTGGGTCTGGGCGAGGGCGGTGACGCGCTGCTCGACCATGCCGTCGATCAGCGAACGGGTCCGCTCCTCGACCAGCGCCTGGCTGCGCATTCCGGAAACCATCGCATACAGCAGAAGTGCGGCGATCACGGCCAGGGTGCAGGCGCCGGCCAATGCGGCGAAGGCGGTCTGGATGGATCTGAACATGTGCGGAACTCCAATTGCGCAGCGGATAAGGAGGCTATCGGCAGGTTTTGCGACAACTGCAGCGGTACGTTCGGTTGCCTGACAGGTGGGTCCGCGATAGGGTCTGTTCCCGTTTCGTACGCGGCCGCGCCGCCCGGCCCTGCGGGTTGCGCGGCCGCGTACGAAACGGGAACAGACCCTAGGATACGGCGCAGGTTTTCCGGAGAGACTCGATGTTCAAGCCGCACAGATTGTCGCTGTTGGTCGCCGCTGCCGTGCTGGCGGGCTGTCAGGCCGTCAACACCACCAGCGGCGGCGCCGTAGGCGTCGACCGCAAGCAGTACATGTTCAGCATGCTGTCGACCGAGCAGGTCAACCAGATGTACGCCCAGTCTTATCAAGAGACGCTCAGTGCGGCGTCAAGCAAGGGTGTGCTGGAGAAAAACAGCGCAATCACCAAGCGGGTCAACGGTATTGCCCAGCGGCTGATCGCCAAGGTCGGAGTATTCCGTCCCGATGCCACGCAATGGGACTGGCAGGTCAACGTCATCGACAGCCCGGAGCTTAACGCCAACTGCGGCCCGGGCGGCAAGATCATCTTCTACACCGGCCTGATCGAGAAGCTGAAGCTCACCGACGACGAGATCGCGGCCGTGATGGGCCACGAGATCGCCCACGCATTGCGCGAGCACGGTCGCGAAGCCATGTCCAAGGCCTATGGCGTGCAGATGGCGACGCAGCTGGGGTCGGCCATGGGCGTCGGTACCGGCGGCCTGCAACTGGCGAACATGGGTGTGGAATATCTGATGACGCTGCCCAACAGCCGCGGCAACGAGAACGAAGCGGATCTGATCGGCCTGGAGCTCGCGGCGCGCGCGGGCTACAACCCGAATGCGGCGATCACGCTGTGGGAGAAGATGGCTTCGGCCGGTGGTTCGGCACCGCCCGAGTTCATGAGCACGCACCCGTCGTCCACCACCCGCACCGCGGCGTTGAAGACGAATATTCCGAAAGTGATGCCGCTCTACGAACAGGCCCGCAGCGGCCGTTGAGCGATGACCTGTCGCCGGCCGTTCAGGCCGGCGACAGCAGCGTCGAAAGGGGTGTCTCGATACCCAGTTGCTGATGCACGCCTTCGAGGTCGATGAGCGTGTGGATTTCCTCGATATCGCCAGCCGGGTTCAGCGTCCAGACGCTCATCACGGCAATGGCGAGAATCTTGTCGGCGACCGAGTACCCGAACAGCGGCGTCGCCAGCGTTCCCATCACAGTGCTTGAGGTGACCACCTTGTGGCCCTCGCAGATGCACTCATCCACCACCACTTCCAGATCCGGCATGGCTGTACGCACATTGCGCACGAGCTCGGCGAAACCTGCGCTGTTCAGCGGCTGTTCGATGAATGAACCCTTGTAGGCGAAATACTTGCTCTGCATCTGTTCGGAAAGGGCCAGCCGGCCCTTGTTCCAGCTCAGATCGATATGGTTGCAGACTCGTTTCTTGCGTCCATCCGCTGACATGCAGCCTGATCTCCTCGGGGCGCTGATGTGCGCTGCGGTAGCGCACTCTATCAGCTCCCCGGTGGCGCAGATTTGCGCTGGGTATCAGCCTGAGACAATCGTGCTCATGGACAGCGCCTGATAGCCGGCGTACAGCGCGAGTGCGGCAAAGCCGGCCGCGGCGACCCGGCGGATCAGCGTCAACGGCAGGCGGTCGGCGGCGAAGTGGCTGATCAGCACCACCGGAACGTTGGCCAGCAGCATGCCGACCGTGGTGCCGAGGATGACCAGGATGAATTCCGGATACTGTGCGGCGAGCATCACCGTCGCGACCTGGGTCTTGTCGCCCATCTCGGCAATGAAGAAGGCGATCGTTGTCGCGACGAAGGGGCCGTAGGCGCGGCCCAGCTTGGCATCGTCGTCATCCAGTTTGTCCGGCACCAGCGTCCACAGCGCTACCGCGGCGAAGCTTGCCGCCAGTATCCAGCTCAGCGCCACCGGCGAAAGCAGGCTCGATACCCAGCTGCCGACCGCGCCGGCGGCGGCATGGTTGGCCAGTGTGGCGACGACGATGCCCCAGATTATCGGCCACGGTCGTCGATAACGCGCCGCCAGCAGCAGCGCGAGCAACTGCGTCTTGTCGCCGATTTCGGCGAGCGCAACGATCAGGGTGGGGACGAAAAACGATTCCAAGCGGCATTCCTTTAGGGCGGGTCGACAGATTCACCATGACATGCGCAGCCTGCCCGCCCGGGTCAGGTGTACATGTCATGGGTCTTGTCAAACCTGGCCTGGCGTATCGTTACGCGCTGGCCGGTCGCATGCGCCATGGTCTGCGGACCAAGTATGTTGACGCATGCCGGACGAGCAGGGCGCTCGTCGGAGACTACTCCCCCAAGGACGGCGGCGAGTTTGCCGCAACCGGCCGGTCGGTGCAACCGCCGGTCGCGGGCGTCAGGGGTGCACGGCGCGGTAGATACGGAAGCCGTCGCGCTCTGCAAGCGTGTGACAGGGGCCAAGATGCTGCTCGACCAGGGGGGGATACCTGAGGAACGCGTTGGCTACCAGGCGCAGCTCGCCACCGCTGACCAGGTGCTCGGCGGCGCGCTCGATCAGCGCCTCGCTGGCCCGGTAGCTGGTGTGCACGCCCTGGTGGAACGGCGGGTTACTGACGATCGCCGCCAGGTGTCGTGGCGCGGCGTCGATGCCATCCCCGGCAATCACTTCAGCTTCGAGTCCGTTCGCGGCGAGCGTCCTGCGGCTGCTCTCGATGGCGAAGGCGTCCACATCCAGCAGCAGCAGATTGCTTTGCGGATAGCGACGCTTGAGCGTGGCGCCGAGAATGCCGGCCCCACAGCCGAAGTCGAGCACATGCCCACTTGGAAGGCCATCGAGATGCTCGAGCAGCAGGGCGCTGCCGACATCCAGGCGACCATGGCTGAACACGCCGGGCAGGCTGATGACCTGCAACGGGCCGTCCGCCAGCTCAAGGGTGAAATGGTGCGCCAGGGCGTCCAGTTCGGGAGCAGCAGGTACCTGCTCGACCATTACCTGCCAGAGCTGGCAGTGGCGGGCGCTGTCGAGCTTGCGCGCGCGGCCGAACCCGGCCAGTTGCCTGGCGGCGCGCTCGACGCCGGCACGTTTCTCGCCGACCAGATACAGCGGCCGTCCGTTGAGGCGCGCCGCCAGCGTTTGCAGCAGATAGTCGGTGAGCTCGCGGGATTTCGGCAGGAACAGTACGGCGGCGTCGAACTCGCCCGGTACCGGTGCGACGCCAAAGCTGCAACGCCCACCGAAGCGCCGGTCCAGCAATTGCTGCTCGCCCGCATGCCAGCTCCAGCCAACCGCGGCGGGGAGCTGACCCAGCAGGTCGTCGGCGGGCGGCCCGGCCAGCAGCAGCCGGCCTTGAAACAGCTCGGCCTGACGCAGCAGCACTTCGCTTCGAGGGTCCATTGGCGTCTCCCGGAAAAAGTCGGGGAGCTTAGGGGCTATCGGCGTTTTCTCGCAAGCCGGGACGCCCAGCCCCTGGGCCGGTGCTCAGTTCACCTGCCGAATCGGCGCGCCGGCAAAGAACGCCGTTGCATTCTCGGCGAGCTGCCCGACGATGCGCTGGCGCGCCTCGCGGCTGCCCCAAGCGCTGTGTGGGGTGATGATCAGGCGTGGCAGGCTCGGGTCCAGCAGCGGGTTGTCGTCGCTCGGCGGCTCGCTGGTCAGAACGTCGGTGGCGGCACCACCCAAGTGACCGCGGCGCAGGGCATCGGCCAATGCCTGTTCATCGACCAAACCACCACGGGCGGCGTTGATCAGGAACGCGCTCGGCTTCATCAGTTGCAGCTCGCGCGCACCGATCAGATTGCGCGTCTGCTCCGTCAGCGGGCAGTGCAGCGTCAATGCGTCCACCTGCGGCAGCAGTTCGTCCAGATCCAGGCGTTCCGGGCGCTTCGGCCGCCCCGGCAGGTTGCCGACCAGCACGCGCATGCCGAACGCCTCGGCCAGTCGCGACACCGCGCTGCCGAGCTCTCCGTGGCCGAGCAGGCCGAGGGTCTTGCCTTCCAGCTCGACGATGGGGAAGTCCAGCAGGCAGAACTGACCGCTTTCCTGCCAGCGGCCGCGGGCGACGGTCGCCTGGTAGTCGGGCAGGCGCGTGGCCAGTGCCAGCAGCAACATCAGGGTGTGCTGGGCCACGGTTGGGGTGCCGTAGGCCTGGCAGTTGCAGACCACGATGCCGCGCTCGCCAGCGGCCTGCAGGTCGATGTTGTTGACTCCGGTGGCAGAGACCAGGATCAGCTTGAGATCGGGGCAGGCCGCCAGGGTGTCTGCACTCAGCGCGACCTTGTTGACGATGGCCACCTGCGCGCCGCGCAGACGCTCGACAATCTGATCCGCTGTGCTTTGCTCATGACACACGAGTTCGCTGAACGCGTCCTGCAGCGGGGTCAGATCGAGGTCGCCTTGTTCGAGTGGGGAAAGATCGAGGAAAACGGCGCGACTGGACATCAACTGTACCTTTCGAAGAAGCCGGGGCTGATCGACAATGAAGCCCGGCATTGCGTGGAGACTGGATTGTGTACTGGATGGAATTTATGACCGTGGCGCTGGTGCATCTGCTCGCGGTGGCCAGCCCGGGACCGGATTTCGCGGTGGTGGTCCGCGAAAGCGTGACCCAGGGACGCCGTGTCGGAAGCTGGACGGCGCTGGGCGTCGGCTGCGGGATATTCGTCCACGTCGCCTATTCCCTGCTCGGCATCGGCCTGATCGTCTCGCAGTCGATTGTGCTGTTCAACCTCTTCAAGTGGCTGGCTGCAGGCTATCTGCTCTATCTCGGCTGGCGCGCGCTGCGTGCACGACCCATGAGCCTGGATACGGCAGACGAGGTCGACACCACGTCGGATCGCTCACCCTGGCAGGCGTTCGTCGTCGGCTTCGTCACCAATGGCCTGAATCCCAAGGCCACGCTGTTCTTCCTCTCGCTATTCACGGTCGTGATCAGCGCCGATACGCCACTGTGGGTGCAGGCCGGTTACGGCGTCTACCTCGCCGGTGCCACTGCGCTGTGGTTTCTGCTGGTGGCCTGGCTGTTCAGCCGAGGCCGCGTGCGTGCTGGGTTTGCGCGAATGGGCCACTGGTTCGACAGGCTGACCGGCGCCGTGCTGATCGGCCTTGGTGTACGCCTGGCGGTAAGCGAGATCGGTTAACACGCTGAAACGAGGTGCGCGGAAAATAATCCTTTGGACTGATTTTGCCTGGGGGCGGACGCTCTAGAGTGCTGTTTACAACTCCAACAAGAACAGGATGCCCCTCATGCTGCAGACCCGTGTCATCAAGCCCGCGGCGAACGCTTACCAGTACCCTCTGCTGATCAAGCGCCTGCTGTTGTCCGGCGTGCGCTACGAGCGCACCCGCGAGATCGTCTACCGTGACCAGCTGCGTTACGACTACCGCACCCTGAATCAACGTGTCGCGCGGTTGGCCAACGTGCTGACTGCAGCCGGCGTTAAGGCAGGTGACACCGTGGCGGTGATGGACTGGGACAGCCACCGCTATCTGGAATGCATGTTCGCCATTCCTATGATTGGCGCCGTGGTGCATACCATCAACGTGCGGCTCTCGCCGGACCAGATCCTTTACACCATGAATCACGCCGATGACCGCTTCGTGCTGGTCAACAGCGAGTTCGTGCCGCTGTACCAGGCGATTGCCGGGCAGCTGACCACCGTGCAGAAGACGCTGCTGCTCACCGATGGCGACGTGCACGACGCCGGCCTGCCGGATTGCGTCGGCGAGTACGAAAGCCTGCTGGCCGCCGCCGAGCCGAGCTACGACTTTCCCGATTTCGACGAGGACTCGGTCGCCACGACCTTCTACACCACCGGCACCACCGGAAACCCCAAGGGCGTCTACTTCACCCATCGCCAGCTGGTGCTGCACACCCTGGCTGCGGCAGTGACGGTCGGCTGCCGGGAGAATCCTCGGCTGATGGGCTCGGACGACGTCTACATGCCGATCACGCCGATGTTCCATGTGCATGCCTGGGGTTTGCCCTACGTCGCCACCATGCTCGGCCTCAAGCAGGTCTATCCCGGGCGTTACGATCCCGAGTACCTGATCGACCTGTGGCGCCGTGAGCAGGTGACTTTCTCCCATTGCGTGCCGACCATCGTGCAGATGCTGCTCAACGCCAAGGCGGCGCAGGGCACCGATTTCAAGGGCTGGAAGATCACCATTGGCGGCAGTGCGCTGACCCGCGGCCTGTATGACCAGGCCAAGGCCCGTGGCATGAACCTGATCGCTGCCTACGGCATGTCCGAGACCTGCCCGCTGATTTCCGGCGCGCACATCAACGACGAGCTGCTCGAGGCGGACGAAGACACCCGCAGTACCTTCCACCTCAAGGCCGGCGTCCCGGTGGTGCTGGTCGATGCGGCGATTCAGGCGGCGGACGGCAGCTTCCTGCCGGCGGATGGAAGCTCCCAGGGCGAACTGGTACTGCGTGCGCCCTGGCTTACCCAGGGCTATTACAACGAGCCGGAGAAGAGCGAAGAGCTGTGGGCTGACGGCTGGCTGCACACTGGCGACGTCGCGGTGATCGACGAGATGGCCAATATCGAGATCCGCGACCGCATCAAGGATGTGATCAAGACCGGTGGTGAATGGCTGTCCTCCCTCACCCTTGAAGGGCTGATCAGCCGTCATGAGGCGGTGCGCGATGTCGCCGTGGTTGGTGTGCCGGACGAGCGCTGGGGTGAGCGACCCTTTGCCCTGGTGGTGCTGGGCGAAGGCTGCGAACTGAGCGCTGCCGACTTGCAGACCTTCCTTGAGCCGGCAGTGGCCGAGGGGCACATCAACAAGTGGGCGATCCCACAGCAGATCGCGGTGGTCAGCGAGATTCCAAAGACCAGCGTCGGCAAGCTGGACAAGAAGCGCATCCGCAGCGAAATCGCGCGTTGGCAGAAAGAGGGGAGCGCCGAGCAGACCTCGCTCAGCTGAAGCGAGGTCACGTATCGGTTCAACGCTCGGTAGGGTCCGTCCACGGATTTGCCGGGCGCCCTGATACCGGGTGATCACCGTCGTGATCGGCCTGAACCATCGCGGCGGGCATTCATCGATGTCGATCCGGGCAGTTGCCTGAAGCCTGCCCACTCGGCAAGCTTCCCTCCCTGCGCGCCCGCGTAGCGAGAGATTGCCAAGCACCCGAGGACGTCATGGCTGCCACCCAACCGATGCTGATTCGCGAAACCTTCCCCGTCGGCCCTTTGCAGTGCAACTGCACGATCATTGGCGATCCTGTCAGCAAGAAAGCCATCGTGGTCGATCCGGGTGGCGATCCTGAACTGATCATGGCGCGACTCGACGCCCATGGCCTGAAGGTGGTGAGCATCATCCATACCCATGCGCACCTGGACCACTTCCTCGCATCCGGCTCGATGAAGGAGAAGACCGGCGCCACGCTCCATCTGCACAAGGCCGATCAGGTGCTCTGGGACAACCTGGAGATGCAGTGCCGCATGTTCGGCGTGCCTTACCGTCCGGTGCCAGCGCCCGATCAGTGGCTGAGCGACGATGAGGAGCTGGCCTGTGGCTGTGGCGTGGCATTGCACACGCCGGGGCATACGCCGGGATCCATGAGCTTCTGGTTCGCCGACGCCAAATTGCTGATCGCGGGCGACACCCTGTTTCGCCGCGGCATCGGGCGCACCGATCTGTGGGGTGGTGACTACGCCACCATCCAGCGCTCCATCAAGCAGCGGCTCTACTCGCTGGATGAAGACGCGACCGTGGTTACCGGCCACGGCCCGGATACGCGGCTGGGGGACGAAATGCGCGAGAATCCTTTCGTCCGGGCCTGACCCGGGGTGCCGTTGGCCGGGTTCTGCTGCACGGTTCCTATCCC
Source organism: Stutzerimonas kunmingensis (assembly GCF_002929225.1). Lineage (GTDB taxonomy): Bacteria > Pseudomonadota > Gammaproteobacteria > Pseudomonadales > Pseudomonadaceae > Stutzerimonas. The sequence continues at coordinate 116,523 of NZ_PISM01000021.1, forward strand.
AGGCGGTGACCGATGGTACTCTAGCGCCGCATTCAGGGCCGCGCTCGCAAGGGCTGGGGACTGCCCTGGTAACCGACGAGAGAAGGAAGTAACTATGAAAATGCTGAACATGACCGCCCTCGCAGCGAGCGTCGCTCTGCTGGTGGGATGCACCACCAATCCCTACACTGGCGAGCAGCAAGCCGGCAAGGCCGGCGTTTACGGTGGTATCGGCGCCGTCAGTGGCGCCGTCATCGGTGCGGCGACCTCGAGCAAGAAGGATCGCACCAAGGGCGCGTTGATCGGTGCAGCGGTCGGTGGTGCGGCTGCCGGTGGCTATGGCTACTACGTCGACACCCAGGAGGCAAAGCTGCGCCAGACGCTGCAGGGTACCGGTGTTCAGGTTCAGCGCAATGGTGACAACCTGACGCTGATCATGCCCGGCAACATCACCTTCGCCAGCAACTCGGCGGATATCTCCAGCAGCTTCTACCCGACCCTGAATTCCCTGGTGCAGGTGTTCAAGGAGTTCAACAAGAACGGCGTCGATATCGTCGGCCACACCGACAGCACCGGCTCCCTGCAGCTGAACCAGGACCTGTCCAACCGCCGCGCCCAGAGTGTTGCTTCCTACCTGGTCGGCAATGGTGTGGCCGCTTCGCGGATTTCTTCCTACGGTGCCGGCCCCAGCCAGCCGATCGCCAGCAACGATACAGCTGCCGGTCGCGCGCAGAACCGCCGCGTCGAGATCAACCTGCGTCCGTTGTAAGCATTCATAGGCCGCGAGGCTGCAACGGCCTCGCGGACGTCGAAATTCAGACGCCATAATTCCGTTTATCGCTGCTTCCATTGAACCTCTCTGCGCTATTCGTATCTGACATTCGATAGCACGCCAGTTGTGGCACAGAGGAGGTCGAATGGATGATCGTACCGCTCTCCATTCCCGCAGGTCCTGGTTGCCATTATTGGTCGCTCTGGCCCTGATGGCGGGCCTGGGTGGATGGATCGGCTGGCAGTGGCATGTCCAGGAACAGCGCAGCAAGGTCGAGCAGGAGCAGCGCTTCACCTTCGCTGTGGATGACATCGAACACACGCTACGCGAGCGGATGCGCGCCTACGAGATGGTCTTGCGCGGGCTTGCTGGCGTCGTTGCCGGCAGCGACGAGGTCCGCATCGATGACTGGGCGCGGGCCGTGGACCAGCTGCAGCTGCAGGACTTCTATCCGGGCATCCAGGCTGTCGCGCTGGCGCGGCATGCGACGCCGGAAACCCTCACCACCCTGATCGACCAGATCCGCGCCTCCGGCCGCGAGCGCTTTCGCATGTATCCGCCGGGCGACCGCGAAGAGTACGTGGTGACCGACTACATCCATCCGACCGACTGGCGCAATCGGCGGGTGCTCGGCTTCGATCTGTTCAGTGAGGCGACCCGCCGCGAGGCGATCATCAGTACGCGCAACAGTGGGAATCCGGTGCTCACGGGGCCGTTGCGCCTCAAGCAGGAAACCGAGCAGAACGTACAGGTGGGTGTTCTGTTGTTCTTTCCGATCTATGCGGCGACGGCGCCGGTTACCACCGAGGAGGAGCGTCAGCGCGCCTTTGTCGGCACCCTGCACGGCGCCTTCCGTCTGACCGACCTGATGGAAGGCATCCTCGGCTCGCGCAGCCGAATGCTGCAACTGCAGCTGTTCGATGCCGCCAATCCGGAGTCGCCACTGCTCACCGGACGTGCGCCGGTCAGCGCCGACGCCAAGTTCCAGCGCATTCGGAATATTTACATGTACGGCCGCAGCTGGCAGCTGCAGGTGGCCAGCACGCCGGAATACGAGGCGGTGCTGCGTGACAACAATCGGGCCTTCAGCCTCGCCGCGGCGCTTATGGCGGCGGCATTGTTCTCGTTGCTGGTGGGCGGCTATTTGTATCTGCGCGAACGTGCGCTGCGCAACAGTCAGGTATTGAGCCTGCAATTGCAGGAGCGCGAGGCGCGCTTCCGTCAGCTGATCGAACAATTGCCGGTGGCGACCCTGCTATGCAACGCCGGTGGGCGCATCGAACTGGCCAACCAGAGCGCCGGGCAGCTGTTCGGCAGCTCGACGGAGCTGCTGGCCGGCGAGCGTGTGAGTCGTTACGTGCCCGGCGTGCTCGGCGAGCAGGTGCTCGGGCAACTGCGCGAAACCAGTCAGCTCGAACTGCAGGCGCAGCGCGAGGACGGCAAGGCGATCCCGGTTGCCGTCAGCCTGACCAGCTTCAGACATGACGATGTCTTGTATTACGTCCTGAATCTGCTCGATCTGCAGGCGCGCAAGCGCGACGAGGAGCGCTTCCGTAATGTCGTCGAGGCCTCGCCCAATGCCTTCGTGCTGGTGGATACCCGCGGCGACATCGTCATGGTCAATCGCCAGACCGAGCTGCTGTTCGGCTATGAGCGCCAGGAGCTGGTCGGGCAGCCCGTGGAACTGCTGTTGCCCGAAGCCTTGCGCGAAGCGCATCGCGGTCTGCGCCAGGGTTATGCCGAGAATCCGGAACCACGTCGCATGGGCGGCAACCGCGAGCTGTTCGGCCGCCACCGCGACGGCAGCGCGTTGCCTGTGGAAATCGGCCTGTCGCCCTTGCGCAGTGGCGACGAGCAGCTGGTGCAGGCTGTGATCATCGATATCAGTCACCGCAAGGCGGCCGAGCGTCGCTTGCGCGAGCAGGCCGACCAGCTGGCAGTAGCCAATCGCTACAAATCCGAGTTTCTCGCCAATATGTCCCACGAGCTGCGCACGCCGCTCAACAGCATTCTCATCCTCAGCGATCAGCTGCGTCAGAACGGCTCGGGCAACCTCAACGACAAGCAGGTCCGGCATGCCGACATCATTCATCGCGCCGGTCATGAGCTTCTGCAGTTGATCAACGATGTGCTGGATCTCGCCAAGATCGAGTCCGGCCATATGCAACTCAAGCTGGAGCCGCTGAACCTGCGTGAGTTGCTGACCGAACTGGAAACCTCGCTGACGCCGATGGCCGAGCAGAAGGGCTTGGCGCTGAAGGTGGTGGTCGACGCCGACGTACCGCCTGCGCTGAATTCCGACCGGGCCCGGCTGCAGCAGATTCTGCGCAACCTGTTGACCAACGCCTTGAAGTTCACCGAGCAGGGGCAGGTGGAGTTGCTGGCGAGCTACCCGCCGGAGGACGCTGACGGACAAATCCTGCAGCTGCAGGTACGTGACAGTGGCATCGGCATCGCCGAGGACCAGCAGGAGCGGATCTTCCAGGCGTTCCAGCAGATCGATGGTTCGATCAGCCGTCACTACGGTGGCACCGGTCTGGGCCTGGCGATCACTCGCCAGTTGGTGGAGGTGCTCGGGGGGCACGTCACGGTTGATAGCGAACTCGGCAACGGCGCCACCTTCACTGTGCGATTGCCGGTGGAGTCGACGTCCGGCGCATCAGCGCAGGCGCTGTTGCCGCGCCAACCGCAGCGCCGTGGGCGTGGTCCGGGGCTGTTGATCATCGAGGACGATGCCGATTTCGCATCGGTAGTGGCGGAGGTCGGGCAGAGCCACGGCTTTACCAGTCTGATCTGCAGCACCGGTCAGCAGGGGCTGGAAGCCCTGCGGCGCGAGCACTTTGCCGCAGTGATCCTTGACATTCTGCTGCCGGACATCAGTGGTTGGCAGGTGCACCGGGAATTGCGTGGCGACGAGCGTCATCAGGGCATGCCGGTGCTGATCATTTCCTGCGTGCCGCAGCCTCACGACTGGCATGACGATGGTTCGCGCTATCTGGTCAAGCCGGTAGCGCAGGCCGAACTCGAGCGCATCTTCATCGAACTGGCGCGCCACGAACAGAATTCGCTGCGCCTGCTGCTGGTGGAGACCGATCCTCGTCGCCGCGAACTGATCCGTGTGTACTTCGAGCGGCTCGGCTATAGCGTCACGCTGGCAGGGGGCGCCGAAGCGGCCCGGCTGGCGTATGCCGAACAGAATTTCACTGTGGTGGTGGTCGAGCAGGAACTGGCAGACGGCAGCGGGCTGGATCTGCTGGATGCGCTGGAGCGCCTGCGTTCGCTTCGCGGCGTCACGGTGTTGGTGAACAGTCGTGAAAAGCTGTCGGATACAGACCTGCAACACTTGCGCCGTTATTCGGCTTCAGCACTGTCCAAGGAGGATGATGTGAAACGTATGGGAGAACTGGTTCGCCGAGGGCCAACGGTGTCGTCGCCAAGCGCCGCGGCTTCGCTGCAGGTGGCGGCGTCGGGCCGGCGCGTGCTGCTGGTGGATGAGGATGTACGGCTGATCTATTCGCTGACCGCCCAGCTCGATGAGCTCGGGCTGCTGGTGGTCCCGGCCACAAGTGCCGACGAAGCGGTCGAGCGTTTCGATGAGGATGCCTTCGATCTGGTACTGCTGGACATGAGCCAGCCTGGGGCGGAAGGTCCTGATTTGGCGCAGCGGCTTAAGCAGGCGCATGACTGTCAGGCCCCCATCGTTGCGCTGGTGACAACGACCGGTGGGGGTGAGCGCGAGCGTTGCATGGCGGCTGGTGCCGACGACGTTCTGCTCAAACCCGTCGAGGCCACGGCGCTGGCGGCGCTGTTGCTGCAATGGCTGGGTCTGGAGAGCGGTGCGGCCGAGGCTGAAGAGGAGTAAGCAAGTCGTGCGTGTTGAACATGCCTGTGGTGATGCGTTGATCGAACGATATGACACCTGGTGCGCGAATTCCCCGTGGGACGCTTGTTGTCGGCAGTTTGGCAACGGATTGCTCGGAGGTTGGCGATGACGCAGACGCAGCTCAAGGCCAAGCCACGCAGCCGTACGCTGCTGGTGGTGGACGACCGGGAAGCGAATCTGGTGGCCATGGAAGCGTTGCTGGGCGATGGTGACTGGCAGGTGCACACGGTCAACTCCGGCGAGGCTGCGCTGCGGGCCCTGCTGGAGCTGGACGTCGAGCTGGTGTTGCTGGACGTGCAGATGCCCGGCATGGATGGCTTCGAGGTCGCCCGGCTGATGCGTGGCAGCCCGCATACCCGCTACACGCCGATCATCTTCGTTTCGGCCATCGCGCATACCCGCGACTCCGTGCTGCGCGGTTACGCCACCGGCGCGGTGGACTTCATCCTCAAGCCGTTCGATCCACAGGTGCTCAAGCACAAGATCAACACCTTGCTGGCCCACGAACACAACCGCCGTGATCTGCAACTGCTCACACAGCAACTGGACAGCGCCCGTGCATTCAATGCCTCGGTCCTGAGCAACGCGGCCGAGGGCATTCTGGTGGTCGCCGAGGACGGCTATATCAGCTTCGCCAATCCGGCGATCGCCGGCATGCTGCACACGCGTGTCGAGGACCTGCAGGGCACGCCGCTGCTCTCGCATCTGGCGGCGCCGGAGATGCCGGCCAACTGGCAGGAGTCGGACTTCTACCGTTACTGGCGCAGCGGCTCGACCTATCGTCTGCACGAGGCGCAGCTGCACACCGCCACCGGTACGCCGTTGCCCGTCGCGTTGTCCAGCTCGCCGCTGCCGCGCCAGCAGCGCTCCATGGTGGTCATCGCGTTGGACATGTCGGTGGTGCGCAACCTTCACGTTCAGCTGGAGACCCAGGCGGTCACCGACTCGCTGACCGGGCTGCTGAACCGGCGTGGCTTCCATCAGGCGCTGGAATCGTCGCTGGCGCGGGTCGATCGCAACGGCAAGCGCATGGCCATCCTTTATATCGATCTGGACGGCTTCAAGCGCATCAACGATTCGCTCGGCCACGATGCCGGCGACGAAATTCTGTGCAAGGTGGCGCGCCTGCTGGAGACCTGCATGCGTCCTTACGACATCATCGCGCGCATGGGCGGCGACGAGTTCACGGCGCTGCTGGATTCCCTCGATCACCCGGAGGATGCCGCACGGGTAGCGGAGAAGCTGATCGAGCTGATCTCGGTACGGCACAGGATCGACGGTACCGAGGTGACCCTTGGTGCCAGTATCGGCATCGCTCACTTTCCCGACTGCGGGGTCAGCGTCGATCAGCTGCTGCGCTCGGCAGACATGGCGATGTACGAGGCCAAGCGTGCCGGTCGCCGCCAATACCGATTCTTCTCCAGCGACATGAACGAACGCGCGCATGCGCGGCTGATGATGGAGGAAAACCTGCGCAGCGCCACCGAGCGCAACGACTTCGAGCTGCTGTACCAACCGCAGATCATGCTGGCGACCGGTAAGCTGAGGGGGTTCGAGGGGTTATTGCGCTGGCCCCAGGGTGATGCAGAGGAAAACCAGCCGGGCAACTTCATCCCATTGCTGGAAGAAACCCGGTTGATCGAGCGGGTCGGCGACTGGGTGCTGCGCGAAGGCATGAATCAGTACTGTCAGTGGCTGCCGTCATTCGGCAGCGATCTGATTCTCAGCCTGAACGTCAGCCCGGTGCAGTTCAGCCGGGCTGGGCTGTTCGATTCGCTTCGCCGTCTGCTGGATGAATATCAGCTCCACCCTGCGCAACTGGAGCTGGAGGTCACCGAAGGCACGCTGATGCAGGATCTCGAGCAGAGCTGCGAGAAACTACGGCAATTGCGCAAGCTCGGCGTGCGCGTGGCCATCGACGATTTCGGTACCGGTTATTCGTCGCTGGCTTATCTGCGGCACTTCGAGCTGGATACACTGAAGATCGACCGACTTTTCATCGCCAACATGCTGGATTCCCCCCGCGATGCAGCGGTGGTCAGCACCATCATCGATCTGGGCCGCAACCTCAACCTGGAAGTGGTGGCCGAGGGCGTGGAAACCCGGGCGCAGCTTGACTGGCTGGTGGAGAACGGCTGCGACGTCATGCAGGGCTTTCTCGTCTCACCGGCATTGAGCGCCGAGCAGGCGCGGGCCTTTCCCACTCAGGTCGCCTGGGACGCGCTCTGAGCGAGCTGGTCAGGGCTGCACCGGAAACTGCTGGTGCAGTTGCTCCAGTTGCCGATCCTTTTCACTCCAGAGCCCGTTGACCCACTGCTGGAATGCCAGCCGATACGACTCGTCCTGGTCGTAGTTGCGGCGGAGGAATTCGGCGGGTATCGGCTGTGCCTGGAGGCGCACGATTACCTGATGGATATTGCCGGCGAGCAGGTCCCAGAAACTCGGGCGACCGTCCGGGTAATGGATGGTGATGTTGATCAGCGCCGTCAGTTGCTCGCCCATGGCGTCGATGACGAAGGCAATGCCGCCAGCCCTTGGCTTGAGCAGATAGCGATAGGGTGCGGCTTGTTCGGTGTGCTTGTCCTCGGTGAAGCGTGTGCCTTCGAGGAAGTTGAACACCGACACCGGATTGGTCCGATAGCGCTCGCAGGCTTTGCGTGTGGTCGCCAGGTCCTCGCCACGCTTCTCCGGGTACTTGGCCAGATACTCCTTGCTGAAGCGCTTCATGAAGGGAAACTCCAGCGCCCACCAGCACAGGCCGATCACCGGGACCCAGATCAGCTCCTGCTTGAGAAAGAACTTGAGGAACGGCATGCGCCGGTTGAGCTGGTATTGCAGCACGAGGATGTCCGCCCAGCTCTGGTGGTTGCTGGTGACCAGGTAGGAGTGATGCATGTCAACCTGATCCAGACCCTGCACGTCCCAGCGGATCGGGCGAACCAGATCCATCCAGAAGCTGTTCATCGCGATCCATGACTCGGCGATCCAGTGCATGCCGAAGCGCAGGCTGCGTTGTATCGCAGGGATTGGAAACAGCAGCTTGAGCAGCGAGAGCGCAAACAGCGGCCAGCACCAGAACAGGGTATTGAGCGCAAGCAGCAGGGCGGCGAGCGTGCCGCGGAGTGGAGCGGGGAGAAAGCTCAGCATGAAGTTCTTGTCGATACGGCTGATTCGAGGCGCCAAGAGTAGCGATTACGCGCTGAACTGCAACTATCGAGAGGGGTGAAGCACTGGCGCCGCCTGCCGGAGGGCGAGGCGGCGCCAGTCAGAAGCGGCCGTCAGGCCTTCTGGTTGGCAGCCTGCAGAGCGGTCAGGGCGATGGTGAAGACGATGTCATCCACCAGGGCGCCGCGGGACAGGTCATTGACCGGCTTGGCCAGGCCTTGCAGCATCGGGCCGACGCTGAGGCAGTTGGCGTTGCGCTGAACCGCTTTGTAGGTGGTGTTGCCGGTGTTCAGGTCGGGGAAGATGAACACCGTGGCTTGGCCGGCGACCTTGCTGTTAGGGGCCTTCTGCTTGCCGACGCTGAGCACGGAGGCGGCGTCGTACTGCAGCGGGCCGTCGATCGGCAGCTCGGGCGCACGACCCTGGGCGATGCGGGTGGCTTCAGCGACCTTCTCGACTTCTGCACCGCTGCCGGAGCTGCCGGTCGAGTAGCTGATCATCGCGACGCGCGGGTTGACGCCCAGGCCCACGGCGGACTCGGCGCTCTGCAGGGCGATCTCCGCCAGTTCGGTGGCGCTCGGGTTCGGGTTGACCGCGCAATCGCCGTAGACCAGAACCTGATCCGGCAGCAGCATGAAGAACACCGAGGACACCAGGCTGTAGCCCGGTGCGGTCTTGATCAGCTGCAGGGCAGGGCGGATGGTGTTGGCGGTGGTGTGCACGGCGCCGGAAACCAGGCCGTCCACTTCGTCCAGCGCCAGCATCATGGTGCCGAGGACCACGGTGTCCTTCAGCTGCTCGCGGGCGTCGTCCGGGGTCAGGCCCTTGGCCTTGCGCATTTCGCACATCGGCTCGACGTAGCGGTTGGCGATGTTGTCCGGATCGAGAATCTCCAGGCTGGCGGGCAGGGTGATGCCTTGCTCGCGAGCGACCTGCTGGACTTCTTCCGGCTTGGCCAGCAGCACGCAGCGGGCGATGCCACGCTCCTGGCAGATGGCGGCGGCGCGGATGGTGCGTGGCTCGTTACCTTCGGGCAGCACGATGCGCTTGTTGGCATCCTGCGCGCGCTTGACCAGCTGGTAGCGGAAGGCTGCCGGCGACATGCGCAGCTCGCCGCGCGGCACGCTGTAGCGGGTGTGCAGAAACTCGGGGTGCAGGTGCTTGGCGATGAACTCGGTAACGCGGGTGGCGCGCTCGATATCGTCCGCCGGGGTTTCCTTGTTCAGGCCGAACAGGTTGTTGGCCGTATCGTAGGAGTTGCTCTCGACGGTCATCACCGGCAGGCCGCCATCCAGGGCGGCCTTGCACAGCTCGAGGATGCGCGGGTCCGGCTCGAAGTCGCTGCACAGCAGCAGGCCGGCAAGCTTCTCGCCGTTGAGCGAGGCCAGGCTGGCGGCGAGGATGATGTCGTCGCGGTCGCCCGGGGTCACCACGAGCACGCCGGAGCGCAGCAGTTGCACGGTGTTGGGCACGGCGCGGGCGCAGAGAACGATCTTGTTCACGCGGCGCTGGTCGGCCTCGCCTGCGTTGAGCACCTGGGCGCCGAGCAGTTCGGCGATGTCACGGGTGCGCAGGGCGTTGAGTTCCTCGGAGAACGGGATGGCGCCGAGCAGTTGGAAGTCGGCGCTGCCCAGCAGCGGCAGGTGCTGCTTGAGGCTGTCGATGAAGGCCGGCAGACCTTCCTCGGTCTTGACCTTGTTGAGGATCACGCCGAGCACTTTCGGATCCTTGGCGCCGCCGTACAGCTGGGCCTGGATCTCGATGCGTTCGGCCAGGCGCTTGAGGCTGTCGCTGCCCTGGGCCGCGATGAGGATGACCTCGGCGTCCAGGCTCTTGGCCAGCTGGGTGTTGATGCGCTGGGTGTAGTTGGACTCGCGGGTCGGCACCATGCCTTCGACGATGACCACGTCCTTGCCGACAGCAACCTGCTGGAAGCGGCTGACCACGTCTTCGAGCAGCAGGTCGATCTCGCCATCGGCGAGCTGGCGCTCTACCTGCTCCAGCGGCAGCGGTTCGGGCGAGGTCAGATTAAGGGTGCGCTCGACCAGGATGCAGGAGCGCTCACGGCCCTGATCGACCGGAAAGGGCTGGGCGATCGGCTTGAAGAAACCGACCTTCAGCCCGGCGTTTTCCAGGGCGCGAATCAGGCCGAGGCTGATGGAATTGAGGCCGCCGCCGAAACCGGTAGGGGCTAGAAAGATTGTGTGCATGGCATCTCCTTGAGGGCAGGGTGCTCGGGGTAACGGTGCTGGGCGCCGGCAAGGCTAGGGCAGTTGCCACGGGACGGAAACTGCCGGATTGCCGCGGCGCTGATGTGCAAAGACCCGACCGCCAGGGGCTGTCGGGTCTCGGAATCGCTACATGGCTACTGCGCTCAGGCGTCCAGCAGGGCCAGCGTATCGAGGGCAATCTGGCGCTCCTCGTTGGTCGGGACGACCATGACGCGCGGGCTGCCTTCAGCCTGGATTTCGCCGGCAACGCCGCGGGTGCAGCGGGCGTTGGCTTCGGCGTCGAGCTTGAAGCCGAACAGCTTGAGGTGTTCCAGTGTCCGCTCGCGCACTGCCGAGGAGTTCTCGCCGATACCACCGGTGAACACCAGGCCGTCCAGCTGCGGCAGGGCGCAGGACATGGCGGCCAGCGACTTGGCCAGGCGGTAGCAGAATACCTCGAAGGCCAGCACCGCGCCTGGATGACCGGCGTTGCGGGCATCGGCCAGGGTGCGCATGTCGTTGGACAGACCGGAGAGGCCCTTCAGGCCGCTTTCTTTGTTGAGCATGTTGTCGATCTTGGCCAGGTCCCAGCCCAGCGTCTTGCTCAGGAAGTTGTGCAGGCTCGGATCGACGTCACCGCTGCGGGTGCCCATCACCAGGCCTTCGAGCGGCGTCAGGCCCATGCTGGTGTCGCGGCTTTCACCGTTGACTACCGCGCAGGTGGAGCAGCCGTTGCCCAGGTGAGCGACCAGCCAGCTGCTGTTCTCGACCGGTACGCCGGCCAGTTCGGCGGCGCGCTTGCTGACGTAGCGGTGGCTGGTGCCATGGAAGCCGTAGCGGCGTACACCATGATCCTTGTACAGCACATCCGGCACGGCATAGCGGTAAGCATGCTCGGGCATGGTCTGGTGGAAAGCGGTGTCGAACACGCCAACCTGCGGCAGCTCGGGGAACAGATTGATGGCGGCGTGAATGCCGCTCAAGTTGGCCGGGTTGTGCAGCGGCGCCAGCTGAATGTTGGCTTCGATGCCGGCCAGGGTTTCATCGGTGAGCAGCGAGGAGGCAAAGAACTTTTCGCCGCCGTGCACTACGCGGTGGCCGATGCCATCCAGATGTCCGCCAGCGGCGTCTTCCACGCGCGGCAGGATCTGGGCCAGAGCAGCCTGATGATCGGCATTCGGCACCTTGACGCTTTCCTTGCCGGCTGCGCTCTCGAAGTGGATGACGGCTTCCGGGCTGCCGATGCATTCGGCCAGGCCTTGTAGCGGGAAGGTCGCTTGCGCTTCGTTGACCAGGGCGAACTTGATCGACGAGCTGCCACAGTTAATCACCAGGATGTTACGAGCCGACATCGGTGCTCCTTGGTTCTCTAATGTTATTGATATGGGTGCCAAAGATACTTTCCGCCGATTCTTGCACATCGGCCATGAAAGCGATGCCATCCAAAGGTTGTAGTCCCATGTTCAATGGCACTACACGCGGGGCGAGGGCGACGAACGGCATTGGCCCGTTCATCCAAGGTCGGTTCGCAATCGGCGCGGTGGATGGTTAAACTTCGACATCCATTCTCTAAAGCAAAGGTTCTGCCCCATGCTGATTGCCGCTAACAAGGCTGTCTCCATCGACTACACACTCACCAACGACGCCGGTGAGGTGATCGACAGCTCGGCCGGCGGCGCGCCGCTGGTCTACCTGCACGGCGCAGGCAACATCATTCCGGGCCTGGAGAAGGCCCTCGAGGGCAAGCAGGGCGGTGACCAGATCCAGGTCGCCATCGAGCCGCAGGACGCTTACGGCGAGTACAGCGCGGAGCTGGTCGCTACCCTCAATCGCGCCATGTTCGAAGGCGTCGACGAGCTGGAAGTGGGCATGCAGTTCCACGCTTCCGGTCCGGACGGCGGCATGCAGATCGTCACCATTCGTGACGTGGAAGGCGACGACGTGATCGTCGACGGCAACCACCCGCTGGCCGGCCAGCGCCTGAACTTCGACGTCAAGGTCGTCAGCGTGCGTGACGCCAGCGAAGAAGAAGTTGCCCACGGCCACGTCCACGGCGAAGGTGGCCACCACCACTGATCCGGGTCGCCGCATAGGCGTCCGCAGGCACGGCGGCAGGAACCGCTGTCGTGCGGATCGAAAAGAAGAGCGCTCCGGTCGTTGCCGGGGCGTTTTTTCGTTAGGAGAGATGAGATGAGCGCATTCCACCAATTGGTGTTGCCAGGCCTGGGCAGCGAGGAGCTGCCGTTGGCGCAGTTCGGCGATCGGATCACGCTGGTGGTCAACGTCGCTTCGCAGTGCGGGCTGACCCCGCAGTACGCCGGCCTGGAGCGGCTGCAGCAGCAATACGCTGCCCGCGGCTTCAGCGTGCTGGGCGTGCCATGCAATCAGTTCGCTGCGCAGGAGCCGGGCAGCGATGAGGAAATCCGCTCGTTCTGCACACTCAACTATGGTGTGAGCTTTCCTCTGAGCGGCAAGCTCGAGGTGAACGGTCCGCAGCGCCATCCGCTGTATCGTTTGCTGGCTGGCGAAGGTGCCGATTTTCCGGGGGACATCACCTGGAACTTCGAGAAGTTCCTGGTGGGCAAGGACGGCCGTGTGCTGGCCCGTTTCTCACCGCGCACCACGCCCGACGACCCCGCCCTGATCCAGGCGATCGAAACAGCCCTGGCCTGATCTGCAGTTCTGCGACCGTACGCGCGGTCGCGTTCTCTTTCTTGAGTACTGAATATACCGGCCATGCTTGCCGTGGTTGCCGCTGAATAAGTGTCATGGATGATGCTGTGCCGGCGAGACGACCGGTCATATTCTCGCTGCATGACCAATCCAGCACGCAACGACAAGCGCGACCTGATCCTGTCCAAGGGTGCCCGGGTGATGACCCGCTGCGGCTATCACGGCACCGGTGTCCAGGAAATCGTCCAGGCGGCCGGTATTCCCAAGGGGTCGTTCTATCACTACTTCGCCAGCAAGGAAGACTTCGCCCTGCAGGCGCTGGACTATATCTATGCGCCCCGGCTGGAGCGCTATCAGGCGGCGCTGAGCAACTCAGCAGTCTCGCCCCGGCAGCGCATCCTCGACTACTACGCCGATCTCGTTGCGCACTTCGCCCGCCAGGAAAAGCCCGAATATCACTGCTTCATCGGCAGCCTCAGCTTCGAGATGGCCGAGCTGTGCCCGGCCATCGCCAAACGGCTCAGCGCGATACTGACGCAATCGGTCGAGTTGCTTACGGCCTGCCTCGAACAGACGCGTGACGCTGGAGAGATCGCGGCCGATTGCGATTGCGCAGTGCAGGCGGAATTCATAAGCAACGCCTGGGAAGGTGCGCTGCTGCGCATGAAAGTGAGCGGCAGCGTTGCGCCTTTGCAGATGTTTTTCCAGCAGCTCGAACGCCTGTTGGCGCCGGCTGCAATAACTTCGCCGGGGCATGAGCGCCCGGCTGCCTTGACCAATGCCACAGGAGTCGATCGATGACCGCCAGCGTACAAGCCTTGTTTCAGCCCTTTGAGTTGGGTGCTCTCCGTTTGCCGACCCGTGTGGTCATGGCGCCGATGACCCGTTCGTTCTCGCCTAACGGCGTACCCACTGCCGATGTGGTCGAGTACTACCGCCGTCGTGCTGCCTCCGGGGTCGGGCTGATCATCACCGAGGGCACCACGGTCGGCCACGCCGCGGCAAACGGTTATCCCCATGTGCCGCGTTTCTACGGTGAAGATGCGCTGGCTGGCTGGAAGGCTGTGGTCGATGCGGTGCACACCGCTGGTGGCAAGATCGTCCCGCAGCTCTGGCACGTCGGTAACGTGCGCCGCAAGGGCACCGAGCCGGAGCCGGAGGTCGTCGGTTACGGTCCGATGGAGAAGCAGAAGGACGGTCAGGTCGTCGTTCATGGCATGACCAAGCAGGACATCCAGGATGTGATCGAAGCATTCGCTCAGGCTGCCCGCGATGCTCAGGCGATCGGCATGGACGGCGTGGAAATCCACGGTGCCCACGGCTACCTCATTGACCAGTTCTTCTGGGAAGGCAGCAATCAGCGCACCGATGAGTACGGCGGCAGCCTGGCCAACCGCTCGCGCTTCGCCATCGAGCTGGTGCAGGCCGTACGTGCAGCGGTCGGCCCCGGTTTCCCGATCATCTTCCGCTTCTCGCAGTGGAAGCAGCAGGACTACACGGCGCGCCTGGTGCAGTCGCCCGAAGAGCTTGGCGAGTTCCTGGCACCGTTGTCGGCGGCCGGCGTGGACATCTTCCATTGCTCGACGCGCCGTTTCTGGGAACCGGAGTTCGAAGGCTCCGATCTCAACCTGGCCGGTTGGACCCGCCAACTGACCGGCAAGCCGACCATCACCGTCGGCAGTGTCGGCTTGGATGGCGAATTCCTGCAGTTCATGGTCAAGACCGACAAGGTGGCGCAGCCGGCCAACATCGAGGGATTGCTGGAGCGTCTGAACAAGCAGGAGTTCGATCTGGTGGCGGTGGGGCGTGCGCTGATCTGCGATCCGGATTGGGCGGTTAAGGTGCGTGAAGGGCGGATGGAAGAGATTCTGCCGTTCAGTCGTGAGGCGTTGAAGACGCTGGCGTGAGTGAGGGCGGCAGCCAGGGTGATAGGGTGATCTGGCTGCCGGTTTCCCCTTACCCGGCAGCATCCGATCTCGCCAGGTCTTCGCGCTGAGCTGTCAGCATGTGACGTGGTGCGGACGGAGAGACTCGAACTCTCACACCTTGCGGCGCTAGAACCGTGACCGCCGAGCGCGACACCTGGCGTCTACGCTGGTCGGTCCAGCTGCCGATTTGGCCCGCCTTCCCTTACCCAGAACAGCGTCGCTCCCGCCACGGCCGCCGGCATGATCAGCAGGTTCAGGACCGGCACCAGCAACGCCGCATAAGTCACCGCACCAAAGCTCAGGCTCTGCCAGCGTCGCTGGCGCAACCAGCCCATCATGTCCGCCCAGCTCAGCTTGTTGTTGTCCGCCGGGTAGTCGATGTATTGCACTGCCATCATCCACACGCCGAACAGCAGCCATAAAGGCGCAGCAACAAGGTTCAGCACGGGGATGAATGAAAGCACTAGCAACGCCAGCGCGCGCGGTGCGAAATAGCCCAGCTTGCGCAGCTCGCGGCCAATCGTGCGGGGCAGCATGGCCAGCAGCTCGGCCCAGCTGAAAGGCGGCGCTGCGTCTTCGCCGCGCACCACTACCTCGACCTTTTCCGCCAGAAAGCCGTTGAACGGTGCGGCGATGATGTTGGCCAGCATGGTGAAGCTGAAGAACACCATCAGTACCACCAGCACGACGAACAGCGGCCAGAGGATGTATTCGAGAAAGGCGAGCCAGGTCGGCAGGTTGGGCATGAAGGTGTCGACCCAGCCGCTGAACTGGCCGACCGCGAACCAGATCAGGCCGAAGAACAGCAGCACGTTCACCGTCAGCGGCAGGATCACGAACAGACGCAGCCCTGGGCTGAGCACCAGGCGCAGGCCTTCGCGCAGGTATTGCGGGCCGGAGAGGGCGGATACGGGCATTGGCGTCTCCTGAAAAAGGGCAGGGTTTCGTCGAGAGGGGCGTAGCGCAGCGGGATAGTCGATGACTATGTATGCAGAACCTGAATTATCCACGGCCTCGGCGGATAGCTAAGGTGGCGCTCAACGGTTTTCGGGTCATCCGCTCCTTCAGCCTTCCCCAAGTGCTTGGGATGACCCTTTTTATTCCCATTGAGCCGGCATAGCCGGCTCAAATCCGTCGAATGGATGCGCGTTACTTGCGCTTGAGCGGTTGGGTGTCGAAACGCACGCCCGGCAGGCCGGTTTCCATGAGCGTGCGGATGTTGCGGTGGTCGCTGCCGTTCGGGTTGGCCAAAACCGCCTGATAGTGCTCGCCGAACGCAAGCAGCGCTTCTTCCGTCGTGAAGTCTTCAAGCAATGCGAGGCCCAGCGTCTTGCAGGAACCTACGTTCTCGCCGGCAGCGTTCTCCAGTGTGCCGTTGACGAAGCGGCTTGGCTGGTAGTCGTAAGCGCCCTCGATGAAGGCAAGCGTTTCGCTGAATGCGTGGTTGCGATTGCGCAGGCTGGCGCGGAAGTCCTTCAGGTCGTTCATTCTTTCTGGGCCTTGTCGAAAGCGGCCTGCTGCTCGGCAGACGCTTCCTTCTGATAGCGTTTTTTCCACTCGCTGTACGGCATTCCGTACACCTCTTCGCGGGCCTGGTCGATGCTGAGTTCGACGTCCAGATCGTCTGCGGCGGCCTTGTACCATTTCGACAGACAGTTGCGACAGAAACCGGCGAGGTTCATCAGGTCAATGTTCTGTGCATCGGGACGGGTGCGCAGGTGCTGGACCAGGCGGCGGAAGGCGGCGGCTTCCAGTTCGGTGCGTTCTTGATCGTTCATCTCGTGGGTCTCGGCGTTGGCTGAGGTCGGCCGGATCATAACCTTGCGTCAGTGAGCCGGCCAGCCTTGCGCAGGGTCAATCCCGATGCGCAGCAAGGGTGATCGATACGGACTCGGCGAAGCGCAGCGCGTGGGGTTTGTCGACTTCCACTTCGGCGTAGCGCACCTGCGGGTAGCGCATGACCAGGTCGAGAATTTCCTGGGTCAGCCGCTCGAGCAGGGCGAAGCGGTTGTCTTCGACGTGCTGGATGATTGCCTTGGTGATGGTGCGGTAGTTCAGCGCCTGTTCGATGTCGTTCTCGCGCACCGCCTCCGCAGCGGGGTAGAGCATCGTCAGGTTGATCAGCACGTCCTGGCGATTGATGATTTCCTCTTCCTTGATGCCGATGTAGGTGCGCAGCCGCAGGTCCTTGACGCGGATGCGGGCCATCGCGGGTTCCAGTCGGGGCATGGGGACTCCTTGCAGTCTTCAGATCAGATGGCGGCCGCCGTTCACGGTCAGTGTGGTGCCGGTGACATAAGGGTTGTCGAACAGGTAGCGTAGGCTCTGGTAGATCACCTCGGCACCGGGTTCGATGCCCAGCGCGGATTTGGCCAGCGCCTTGCGGCGATATTCGGAGTCGTCGTCCGGGTTGAACTGGATCAGCGCCGGGGCGATGCCATTGACCTTGATCGCCGGCGCCAGGCTGGCGGCGAAAGATAGTGTCAGGTTGTCCAGGCCCGCTTTGCTCGCAGCATAGGCGATGTGCTTCTTGCTGCCCTTGCGGGTCACGTCGTCGCCGATGTGCACGATGTCCGCCGGCCCGCCGTGGCGCAGCAGTTCGGCGCAGTGCAGGTTGATCAGGTAGGGCGCGAGCATATGCACCTGGAACAGCTGGCGGAACGCCTCGGCTTCCTGCCCGGGGGTATCCGGGCGCCATTCGGAGGCGTTGTGCACGATGGCCCGCAGGCAGTCGGTCTGCTGCTTGAGAGCGCCGATAAAGGTGGTGATGCCGGTTTCATCGCTGAAGTCCGCCTGCAGCGCCTGTGCGCCAAGGGCGCGAAGCCGGTCGATGCTGTCGCGTTCGCGGCGGTAGGTAAGGATGACCGGGAAGCCGTCTTCCAGCAGTCGCTCGGCACAATGCAGCCCGATCCGCTGGCTGGCTCCGGTGATGAGAATCGGGGCCTGATGCATGAAAATCCACTGCCTGTAATGGGCGGACCGCCCACAGGTTGAGGCGGTCGCTACAGGCGTGGCAGCTTACACCAGATCGGCCGGCAGCTCTGGCTGCAAATCTGGGTGCAGGCGCTGATGCTGGCGATAGAGGAAGGAGCGGATCCGCTCGGCGTCCTTTTCCTGGGTGAATTCGACTTCGTAGGCGGCCCGCCCGCCGGTCAGCTCGCGAACGCGATGGGCATCGATTTCCAGCGGGCCGTCGTCGGGCAGCGCCAGGCGCAGGTGGAAGTGCTTGGGTGGCTTGCGGTGTCCGCCGGCATCCACCAGCAGGCCGTGCGGAGACAGCTCGTGCACGCTGAGCGAACTTTCACCACCATCGTTTTCCAGCAGAGGCAGCGGCTGGTCCAGGTGCAGGCGCCAGGCACGCGTGGTTGGCCCGCGCTCGTAGATCACCGGAGGTGCCAGCTGCAGGTCGAGGCTGTGTAGTTCGTCTTCCCTGAGCTGCAGCGGGAAGGACATGCGGAAATCCTCGAATTCCGCCTGCAGCGACAGGTTGGCGCGAGCGGCCAGCTGCAGCAGCAATTCGTTGGATTGCGCGCCGCCGTCGATCCGAAAGCCTGTCGTGCGCTCAGCGCTGGTGCTGCCGTTGCGCTGCATCAACTTGCGGATGAAGGTCAGTTCGTCTTTGCTGAGAATCGTCTCTTCCGCCATGCGGATACCCTCGGAGGGACAGTGCCCTCCACGTTTGGCGTCGCGGGGTGGGGCCGCTACACGCCTGCAACCGGTATGGTCGCGGTGGGGCAATCGGCCCTATGACAAATGGGCTCGACAGTGGTTCCGCAGACTGCACATTTTTTGGATGGACGGCTTCGTCCTGAGCAGGGTGTGCCGACCAGACTTGGCGATTGCGGCATAATGCGCAGCTTTGATTGCCTCGGAGCGCACATGAAAGTCGCCATTCTTTCCGGGAGCGTCTACGGCACCGCCGAAGATGTCGCCCGTCACGCCGAACGCCAGCTGAAAGCCGCCGGTTTCGAAACCTGGCACGATCCCCGCGCCCAGCTGCCACAGATTCTCGATTTCGCCCCCGAAGCGCTGCTGGTCGTGACCTCAACCACCGGCATGGGTGAGCTGCCGGACAGCTTCATTCCGTTGTACTCGACCATCCGCGATCAGTTTCCCGCGTGGAGTGGCCTGCCCGGTGGCGTCATCGCCCTCGGTGACGCCAGCTACGGCGACACCTTCTGTGGTGGCGGCGAGCTGATTCGTGAGCTCTATGCCGAGCTCGGCGTGCGGGAAGTCGTAGAGATGCTGCGCCTCGACGCCAGCGAGACGGTGACGCCGGAAAGCGACGCCGAACCGTGGCTGGAAACCTTCGTGGCGGCCTTGCGTGCCTGAGTGGCTCGCCGGGTCAGCGGCCTGGCTGCAAGGGCAACTGCCGGGCCAATAGCGGCTGGCTAGAATCCAGGGCATCTTCACGACAATAACAAGAGGTGCCCTCGATGACTGCGCTGCACGCTTTGCCTTCTTTGGAAACCCAAGTGAGCCCCGCCGAATGGCAGGCGCGGGTCGATCTGGCGGCCTGTTACCGACTGGTCGCGCTGCATGGCTGGGATGACCTGATCTTCACGCACATCTCGGCCAAGATTCCCGAAACCGATCACTTTCTGATCAACCCATACGGGCTGATGTTTCACGAAATCACCGCGTCCAGCCTGGTGAAAGTCGATCTGGCCGGCAACAAAGTGACGGACAGCCCGTACGAGATCAATCCCGCTGGGTACACCATTCACAGCGCCGTGCATGAGGTTCGCCACGACGTCGCCTGCGTCATGCACACTCATACCGCCGCCGGGGTGGCGGTCTCGGCCCAGCGTCAGGGCGTGCTACCGATCAGCCAGCAGTCACTGTTCGTGCTAGCCAGCCTTTCGACGCATGGCTATGAGGGTGTGGCGCTGAATCACGACGAGAAAGCGCGTCTGCAGGCCGATCTTGGCGAAACCGCTTTTATGCTGCTGCACAACCACGGTCTGCTGACCTGCGGTAGCAGCATCGCCGATACCTTTCTGATGATGTTCATCTTCCAGCGCGCCTGTGAAATCCAGGTCATGGCGCAGACCGGTGGCAGCGAGCTGATCGCCATTCCGGAGCAGATTCTGGCCGGTGCGAAGGCCATGGCAGCGGGCGTGACCCGCACTCGCTCGGGCATGGGCGGTGCGCTGGCATGGCCCGGTCTGTTGCGCAAGCTGGATGCGCAAAGCCCGGGCTATGCGCAGTAATACGGGGCGTTCGCGCTACATCGCCGCCTTGGCGAACTGCTGCAGCTGCGGATAGAAGTGGCGGAAGTCCTCGAGCAGCGGGTCGTATAGCTGTTCCAGTTCTTCCAGGCCGCCGGCCAGGCCACCCGGCCGGCTCAGGCGACGGCCCATGTTCGCCAGCACCCTGCCCAATACGTCGAATTCACGGTAACTGCCGAGCCAGTCGTGTGCCGCCATATGCGGTGCGATCACGGCGAGCTTGCCAGGCAGCGCGGGCTCATCGGCCAGCGCTCGGTAGGCGCGCCGGGTGAACTGGTCCAGCGGCTCGCCGGAGTAGTCCGCCCAGTTCGCAGCCAGGCAATGATCGAAGAACAGGTCCAGCAGGATTCCGGCGTAGCGGCGACGCTCGCTGGGAAAGCGCGCTTTGGCCTGCAGCACCAGCGGATGACTGTCGGTGAAGGCATCGATCTGCCGATGCAGACGGATGCCTGCTTCGATCTGGGCCGGCAGGCGGCCCTGCAGCGGACCTTTGACGAAGTCCCCGTAAAGACTGCCGAGCATGTCAGCGGGGCCGGAGCCGCCAAGATGAAGATGAGCGAGATAGTTCATGGGCGAAGCTTAGCGCAGCCTCGACAGGAGGTCGCTATGCGGCCTCGCGCGCGGCCTCCTGCGCCGCCCCAAACAGTGCCCGTTCGATGGCCCGCTGTGCTTGCTCGGCAAGAGCCCTGCGACTGAGTGAGGCAACGGGTATCGGCGCCAACAGATGGATTTCTACCTCTGCCAGGTCGCTGGCCAACAGCCTGCGCAGGTGCGCGGGCAGTTCGTCGTCGCCGATGAAGGGGGCCAAGGTGTCGGGCTTGCCGTTGCGCAGATAGCGGATAGCCACGGGTTGAACGGCACAGCCGGCCTCTATCGCGCAGGCGAACAGCCGGGGGTGGAAGGTGCGCACGTTGCTGCCGTCGGTCGAGGTGCCCTCAGGGAAAATCAGCAGGTGGCGGCCCTGGGTGAGGTGGTTGGCCAGCTGCTGATTGATCTGCGCGGCATCGCCGGCGCCGCGGCGGATGAACAGCGTGCCAGCCTGGCGTGCCAGCCAGCCCAGCACGGGCCAGCGTGCGACTTCGGCCTTGGCCAGGAACGACAGCGGCCGCAGCATTCCCAGCAGCGGGATATCGCACCAGGAAACATGGTTGGCGACCCACAGCATCGGCTGAGCTGGTAGCTGACCGATGATGCGTACGCGATAGGGCAGCGCGGCGGCCAGGCGAACCATGAACCAGCGGGTCAGCTGTTGCCTGCGTTGCAGCGATGTGCGTAGCGCGAAGCGCTCGCCGAAACCCAGTGCGGCCGCCAACAGCAACCCCAGCAGAATCACCGCGGCGACCCGCAGCAGGCGCCAGTACAGGCGCAACCGCGGCATCTATACCGCCGCCTTGAAGTGGCGAGCGTAGCGCGGGCACAGCTCCTCGCGCTTGAGCAGGATGAATATGTCGGCAACCTGAAAATCCGGGTCCCAGCAGGGTTCTCCACAGATCTTCGCGCCGAGGCGCATATAGGCCTTGAGCAGCGGCGGCAGCTGGGCAGTGACGTTGTCCGGGAGTTCCAGTTCGGGAAGTGGTGTTCGCGGCTCGGCGTGCAGCAGTTCAGTGCTCAGGTGGCTGTCGCGCAGTCGTTGCATGATCGCTCGGGCCTGGATGCCACCGTCGCGCATCGGGATGCTCGCGCACCCCATAAGGTAGCGATAGCCACCCTGGTTGAGCACCTCGGCAAGCTCGCTCCACAGCACCGCAATGGTCGCACCATTGCGATAAGCCGGCGCCACGCAGGTACGGCCGATCTCCAGCACCGGTTCGTTGATGTCCGCCAGGCCATGCAGGGCAAATTCTCCCTCGCTGTAGAAGCGCCCGAGCTGCTTGGCGGTGAGGTGGTCGAGCAGACGTGTGGTGGCGACCAGCTCTCCACTTGCCAGATCACGTACACCGATATGCCGGCAGTGAATGTCGAAGTCATCCATGTCCAGCCCGAACTCGGCGCCATTGAGCTGGGCATCGAACTCGCTGCTGAACACCCGATAACGCAGGGCCTGGGCTTCGCGGAGGGCCCGTTCGCCTTCCAGGCGTTCGGCTCGAAGTTGACGCGTGCTGCGTGGGTCGACGATGGCATTCATGCTCTGTCTCCTTGTCCGCCGGGGTAGTGGCGGGTTGGCGATGCAACGCGAGCGTCTGGTTGTTATCGTTGGGCTCGCTGGTTTGGCGTGATCAGGCTAGGAGCA
The DNA here is from genome assembly GCF_002929225.1 of Stutzerimonas kunmingensis. Lineage (GTDB taxonomy): Bacteria > Pseudomonadota > Gammaproteobacteria > Pseudomonadales > Pseudomonadaceae > Stutzerimonas. Next base: position 138,594 of record NZ_PISM01000021.1, read on the forward strand.
GGGCGTGTCGCCACTGTGACGTTCGGATGATGGTTGGATGACGGCGCGAGCCAGTGGCCGTAATTGCAGAACCTTTGGAGATGAAGATGCCCTGGAAACGATTGATCGGGCCGCTGCAGCCAGTGGCCGCGACCTCCGGGCTGCGCGACTGGTATCGGTCCGTGTGCGACGTTGCTCCGAGTACGGACTCCTTCAGTCAGGCGGTCTACGGCGGCCGACTGGCGACCTCCCCGGGGTTGGCGTTTCTCGCGGGATACCAGGCTGCCCTACGGGCGCTCTGGCCGGATGCGCCGCCCGGGCTTGGCGCGCTGTGTACGACCGAGCGGCGCAAATTGCGGCCGGCCGATATGACGAGCCGTTGCGAGAACGGTCAGCTCACTGGCAGCAAGGATTTCGTGACGGCGGGGGACGCGGCGCAATGGCTGCTCGTTTCGGCCCGGGAGGAGGGGGCCGGTGAGTCACCGCGCCTCGGCCTGTTCGTCGTCGAGCCGTCCGGTGCCGGCGTGTCATTGGTGACCGGGCCGGATCTGCCGATCGTGCCGGATATCGCGCATGGCAGATTGAGCGTTGAGCAGGCTGCTGGGAAACGCTTGCCTGGTGACGGCTGGAGCGAGTACGTCAAACCGTTCCGCAGCCACGAGGATCTACATGTGCTGGCGGCGCTGACTGCCTGGCTCTACGGTGTGGCGCTGCTTGAGCGGTGGCCGCGCGCGCTGGCACTGCGTCTGCTCGGCGTTCTTGCGGCTGCGGCAGAGGTTGCGCGGCGGCCAGCCCATGAGCCTGCCACTCATCTGCTGCTGGCCGCGTTGCTCGAGCAGTTCGCTGCGCTGCAACCTGAGGTGGACAGGGCGCTGGCGGATTCGCAGGGGCCCCGGGGCGCATTGTGGCGGCGTGATCGCGCAGTGCTGGGCTTGGCGCGCGATGCCCAGGCGCGCCGTCTGGAACAGGCGCTTGCCGCGCTCGGGCTCGAATCTTCAGTAGGCAGTTGAAGGCAGGGCGCGCGCCGGCGAACAGCTGGGAACTCTGCCCAGGCGAGTCGGGCCTATAGAGGATCGTATTTCACGGCGGCACTTCCGCTGCGGCGGTCTGACCTGCTGCCTTGCCTTGCTCGAACGCCTGGGTAAGCTAGCCAACTGCTCGTTCAGCACCGCCAGTGCAGAGGGGCGGTATCGAGGCCGCAGCCCTTGGATGCCGTCCGGAAAAAGGGATTTCATGTCATTTCGTTGCTCATCCGCTTCGTCGCTGTGCCTGACGTCATCTGGCTCTACGCGGGGTGCCGCCCTGTGATGCTCGCTGGAGCGGTGTTCCCCTGGCGCAGCGACAATCAGTTCCGCCTGCTGATAGACGGGCCGGGGTTCTTCCCGCCCATGCTCGATGCCATCGAGCGCGCCGAGCGCCGGGTCGATCTCGAACTCTATCTGGTGGAGGACGGCGCTTGTCTCGACCGCCTGCTGGAGCCGCTGCTGCGTGCGGCGGCACGCGGCGTTCGGGTGCGTTGCCTGTTCGATGGTTTCGGCTGCCTGAAGATGAGCCAGGTCAATCGTGATCGAATGACCGCCGCTGGCGTCGAGCTGCGTCTCTATAACCCGCTTTCGCTCCGCCTGAGGCTGCGCAACCTGCATCGTGACCACCGCAAGCTGCTGCTGGTCGACGGCTGCATCGGTTATGTCGGCGGCACCGGTGTCACCGACGAATTCTGGCGTCCTGATGAGCCCGACGTGCATTGGCATGAGGTGATGGTCGAGATGACCGGCCCGCTGCTGCAGGACTGGCAGGACCTGTTCGACACCCAGTGGGTGCATTGCCTGAAGCGGCGTATCTGGCAGCTGCCCCTGCCCAGTGGTGCGCCGCGCATTCCAGTGCTGCCCAGTGGCTCGGGGCTAGGGCGCGTCGCCTATGCGGCGGCGCGTCAGCACCGCGACATACTGCACAGCCTGTTGCGCAACCTGCGGCGCGCGCAGACGCGCATCTGGCTGGCGACGCCGTATTTCCTGCCTACCGGCAAGGTGCGCCGGGCGCTGATCCGGGCGGCGCGTCGCGGGGTGGACGTGCGCCTGCTGCTGACCAGTCGCAATACCGATCACCCGCCGGTGCGCTACGCCGGGCAGCGTTTCTATCCACGGCTGCTGCGTGCCGGCGTGCGAATCCATGAATATCAGCCACACTTTTCCCACCTGAAAATGGTGCTGGTTGACGACTGGGTCAGCGTCGGCTCTTGCAACTTCGATCACTGGAACCTGCGCTGGAATCTGGAAGCCAATCTTGAGGCCATCGACGCTGCGTTGAGTGCCCAGGTGCAGGCATGCTTCGAGCGCGATTTTCAGGACAGTATCGAAATCGACATTAAAAGCTGGTACGCCAGACCGCTGCACCTGCGCCTCTACCAGCGCATGTGGGGCTGGCTGGACCGGCTGCTGGTAAACATCTTCAACCGCGGTGGCTGAAGCCGCCGCGTCACGGAGCAATGCTCCAAACCCGCGCGAAGAGGACGATCCAATGGCGGCGAAGAACATTTTGATGCTGGTGGGTGATTACGCCGAAGACTACGAAACCATGGTGCCTTTCCAGGCCCTGCAGATGGTTGGCCATCGCGTGCATGCCGTGTGCCCGGACAAGAAGGCCGGCGACAGCGTGCGCACCGCGATTCACGATTTCGAGGGCGACCAGACCTATAGCGAGAAGCCGGGGCACAACTTTGCGCTGAACTTCGACTTCGCCGACGTGCGGGCCGAAGACTACGATGCCCTGGTCATTCCCGGTGGCCGGGCGCCGGAATATCTGCGCCTGAACGAGCAGGTGCTGGCGCTGGTGCGTGCGTTCGATGAGGCCAAGAAGCCAATCGCCGCCGTTTGTCACGGCGCCCAGCTGCTGGCCGCCGCGGGCGTGCTCAAGGGGCGTGCCTGCAGTGCCTATCCCGCCTGTGCACCCGAGGTGAAGCTGGCCGGTGGCGAGTACGTGGACATTGCCGTGGATCAGGCGCATACCGATGGCAACCTGGTCAGCGCTCCGGCATGGCCCGCCCATCCGGCGTGGCTGGCGGCATTCCTCGAGGTGCTCGGAACCCGCATCAGCCTGTAAGATGCAGACCGTCACCCAAGCCCGCCCCGCAGACCGCGCGGCGGGTTTTTTCATCCGTGAGGCTATGCCCTCGTGTTCGTGAGTGCCCCATGACTCAAGCAAAAGACCCCCTTCATGGCGTGACGCTGGAGGCCATCTTGGTCCAGCTGCATGCTCGCTTCGGCTGGGACGGCCTTGCCGAGCGCGTCGATGTCCGCTGCTTCAGCAATGAGCCGAGCATCAAGTCCAGCCTGAAATTCCTGCGCAAGACGCCCTGGGCCAGGGCGAAAGTCGAAGCGCTGTACATCGCAGAACAGAACGCCGGTCGCTAGTCCGCTCACGAGCGGCACTACCTGCCGATGCCGTTCGGCAAATACTTTCCGTCCCCTCTCAAGTTCGCTTTGCGCCGCCCGACTCTTGTAACAGATTGATTCGTCGTGACCGATGAGTCGCATTTTTCAGCAAATCGCTGGCAGGGAGTTCGGGCGATGAGAAACAACGGACCGGTAAGCAACACCGAACGGACCTTTCCGGCGCATCAGCGGCTGATTTCGGCGACGGATAACCAGGGCAAAATCCTTTATTGCAATGACGAATTCGTCGCCATCAGTGGCTACTCACGAGCCGAGCTGATCGGCAGTGACCACAACCTGGTCCGCCACCCGGACATGCCACCCGCCGTGTTCGAGGTGATGTGGCGCTACCTGAAGGCCGGCAAAAGCTGGATGGGGGTGGTCAAGAACCGCTGCAAGAACGGCGATTTCTACTGGGTCAGCGCCTACGTCACGCCTGTTTTCGACGATGGCAAGCTGACCGGCTTCGAGTCGGTGCGAGTCAAGCCGACAGCCGAGCAGGTCGCCCAGGCGTCGGCACTGTACGAGCGTCTGCGTACCGGCCGACCGGCGGTTTCGTTGAGCCGGCGCGCGCAGGGCTGGACGCGTGCGCTGGCGATGCCGATGGGCGCAGCGGTGCTGGCAGCCGGTGGAATCTTCTGGCTGCCGCCGGCAGTGAAAGCGCTCGTCGTGCTCGGTCTGTTCTTCGTGCTGGGGCTCAGCTGTCACTTCGCTGCGGAACGCCAGTTGATGCGCATCCTGCAGCGCGTACCCGAAGCCTTCACCGATCCGGTGGTCGCCCTGACTTATACCCAGCAGCATGGCAATGCGGCGCGGCTGGAGATGGCCCTGGTCAGTGAAGACGCGCGGTTGCGTACGGCGTTGACGCGTCTGTCCGATCTGGCCGTGCAGGTCGCCGGTGCGTCGGCAGAAACCTATTCGTTGGCCAGCCAGACCGAAAGCGAGCTGCGTCAGCAGCGCGGCGAGACGGACATGACGGCCACCGCGGTGACGCAGATGACCGCATCGATCAGTGAGGTCGCCGGGCACGTCCAGCACACGGCAGAGGAGGCGAGGACGGCGAACGCGCTGGCAGACGACGGTGACCGGGTCGCAGCGAGTTCCCGCGAGGCGATGGAAATGCTGTCGGCGACCGTCACCAACATCGGCAACGTAGTCAACGAGCTGGCTGGCGAAACCCAGCAGATCGTATCCGCCGCCGGCATGATCCAGAGCATCGCCGACCAGACCAACCTGCTGGCGCTGAATGCTGCCATCGAGGCCGCACGTGCTGGCGAGCAGGGCAGGGGCTTTGCCGTGGTCGCCGACGAGGTGCGTGCGTTGGCGAGCAAGACGCGGGAGTCGACGCAGCAGATCCAGGCCATCATCCAGTCGCTCACCAGCAAGGCGGGTGAGGCCGTGACAATCGCACAGGTGGGTGACAAGGAGGCGGCCCAGGGGTTGGCTCAGGTCGTCGAGGCGCAGCAGGCATTGCAGGGCATTCGCGATGCGGTCGGCCGCATTGCCGGGATGAGCCAGCAGATGGCTGCCGCTGCCGAAGAGCAGGCGCATGTGGCCGAAGACATTGCTCGTCAGGTCACCCGTATTGCCGTCACGACCGACAGCAATGTCAGCAAGGCGGACCTGACCATGCAGCGCGGGCGCGACCTGGAATGTGCAGCGCACGGGCTGCGGGCACTGGTCGAACGCTTCAACCGCTGATTGCCGGGCAATAAAAAGCCCGGCATCGAGCTGGGCTTTCTATTGGCGTGTCGCTTATTGCACCTCGACCGCCAGGCTGTCGGCAATCTTCTGCTGCCAGATCGCCGGGCCGGTGATGTGCACCGACTCGCCGTTGGTGTCGACGGCGACGGTGACCGGCATGTCCTTCACTTCGAACTCGTAGATCGCTTCCATGCCCAGCTCGGCGAAGGCCAGCACCTTGGACTTCTTGATCGCCTGGGCGACCAGATAAGCCGCACCGCCAACCGCCATCAGGTAGACCGCCTTGTTGTCCTTGATCGCTTCGATGGCAATGGGGCCGCGCTCGGACTTGCCGATCATGCCCAGCAGGCCGGTGCTTTCCAGGATCTGACGGGTGAACTTGTCCATGCGCGTCGCGGTGGTCGGGCCAGCCGGGCCAACCACTTCGTCACCGACCGGATCGACCGGGCCGACGTAGTAGATGAAACGGCCCTTGAGGTCGACCGGCAGCTCTTCGCCCTTGTTCAGCATGTCGACCATGCGCTTGTGCGCGGCGTCGCGGCCGGTAAGCATCTTGCCGTTGAGCAGGACGGTCTCGCCCGGCTTCCAGCTCTGCACTTCTTCCGGCGTGATGGTGTCGAGGTTGACGCGGCGCGCGCTCGGGCCGGCTTCCCAGACGATCTCGGGGTAGGCATCCAGCGGCGGCGGGGTCAGTTCGGCAGGGCCGGAACCGTCGAGCACGAAGTGTGCGTGGCGGGTGGCGGCGCAGTTGGGGATCATGCACACCGGCAGCGAGGCGGCGTGGGTCGGGTAATCCATGATCTTCACGTCGAGCACGGTGGTCAGGCCGCCGAGGCCCTGGGCGCCGATGCCCAGCTGGTTGACCTTCTCGAACAGCTCAAGACGCAGCTCTTCGATGCGGTTCTGCGGGCCACGGGCCTTCAGCTCATGGATGTCGATGGATTCCATCAGGACTTCCTTGGCCATCACCGCGGCTTTCTCGGCGGTGCCGCCGATGCCGATGCCGAGCATACCCGGCGGGCACCAGCCAGCGCCCATGGTCGGCACGGTCTTCAGTACCCAGTCGACGATCGAGTCGGAGGGGTTGAGCATGGCCATCTTCGACTTGTTCTCGGAACCGCCGCCCTTGGCTGCGACGTCCACTTCCACCTTGTCGCCGGGAACGATGGAGTAGTGGATGACGGCCGGCGTATTGTCCTTGGTATTTTTGCGGGAACCTGCCGGGTCGGCCAGGATCGAAGCACGCAGGACGTTTTCCGGCAGGTTGTAGGCGCGGCGCACACCCTCATTGATCATGTCGTCCAGGCTCATGGTCGCGCCGTCCCAGCGCACGTCCATGCCGACGCGGATGAACACGGTGACGATACCGGTGTCCTGACAGATCGGGCGATGACCGGTGGCGCACATGCGCGAGTTGATCAGGATCTGCGCCATGGAATCGCGGGCAGCCGGGGATTCTTCACGCAGGTAGGCTTCATGCATCGCCTGGATGAAATCCACGGGGTGGTAGTAAGAAATGAACTGCAAAGCGTCAGCGACGCTTTGAATCAGGTCGTCTTGCTTGATCACGGTCATGCAGCGCGTCCTCATACGGGGCGATAAGAGGCGCGTCGGGGGTGGCAGTCGACGCGCCGCGAAAAAATGCGGCGCAGTATAACGCGTCAGGCTGCGCGGTACACGGATGGACCAGGAGCGATGGGAATGCTGGCTAGGATTTTGTTTTCGGTAAGCGTAGAGTGCGGCAAATTGCCACGGCGGGAAGGATCCCTATGAGTGCGATGCGTGACGAGACTGATATGCGTGCATTGCAGCAGTTGGTTACGCGGCGATTCGCACTGGCCTCCGTGACCTACGGTCTGGGCCTGGTGCTGACCTGGGTGGCGGTGGCGGGGGGCTTCTACCAGGCCTCGGTGGCCAGCGCCGTGGCGCAGTCGGCATTGATTGTGGTCAGCCAGTTGCTGTTTTTCTGGCTGTTTCATCGCGGTATCAACCTGCGTTCCAAGGACCCCAGCCTGACTGAACCGCAGGTGCTGGTGGGGCTGCTGTGGCTGACCTCTTTTCTCTTCAACCTCGGCAGTGCACGCGGTTCGCTACTGGTGCTCTATCTGCTGGTGCTGATGTTTGCCGTCTTCCTGCCGCCGAAGGTGTTCATTCGCTACGCCGCACTGGCTTTCGTCAGCTTCGTCAGCATGGCTGCGCTGGATTACTATCTGCAGCGGCCGATCAAGACCGATGTGTTCCTGCTGCAGGCCAGCGTGCTGCTGGTGACGCTGATCTGGATGTGTCTGTTCGCCGGCCACGTGTATCGCTTGCGCCAGCGCATGCGCCAGCGGAGTTTCGCGTTGCAGGCACATCAGGACACCCTCCGCGGAATGATGCGTCAACTGGAGGATCTGGCTTCCACCGACGAGTTGACGGGCCTATACAACCGGCGGCGCTTCCTACGTATCGCCGAGGGCGACCTGAACCGCTTGCGCAAGGGGCATCAATCGGGGCTGGCGCTCATCGATCTGGACCACTTCAAACGCATCAACGATATCCACGGCCATGCCACCGGAGACCGCGTGCTGCAGGCCTTTGCCAGCGTGGCGCGGTCCTGTCTGCGTGATGATGACGTGCTGGCCCGTTATGGCGGCGAGGAGTTCGTGCTACTGCTGCCCAATACCGACGCCGAGCAGTTCACCGCGTGCTGTGAGCGCCTGCGGGAGGCTTTCGCCAACGCCGAGCCGGAAGACGCCAATATCGAAGCCGGACATCTCAGCCTGTCGATCGGCCTTACCCTGCTGAACGCCGGAGATGATCTGGATGCAGCGCTACAGCGTGCCGACGAAGCGCTTTATCGAGCCAAGCGCGGTGGTCGCAATCGTTGCGAACCCGCCTGGGTCACCGCCGATGCCTGAGTTGCATTGCGCCGGCAAGCGCTGGTCGGTCGCGCCCGCTACCAACCTGCTTGATGCCCTGATCGCTGCCGGCTTGCCCGTACCCTACAGTTGCCGCGCCGGCAGCTGTCACGCCTGCCTGGTGCGCTGTGTCGACGGAGCACCGCGCGATCTGCAACCCGACCTGCTGCGGCCCGAGCAGCATGCGGCCGGCTGGCGACTGGCCTGTCAGTGCCGTGTCGAGGAGGATTTCGGTGTAGAAGTCTTCGATCCCCGCCGCGACGGACTGCCCGCTCAGGTGCAAAGCGCCGAGTGGCTGAGCGGCAGCGTGCTGCGCCTGCGTCTGCTGCCGGAGCGGCCGCTGCGCTATCGAGCAGGTCAGCACCTGTTGCTGTGGACCGGTGCCGGCATCGCTAGGCCGTATTCGCTGGCCAGCCTTCCCGGCGACGATTCCTGGCTGGAGTTTCATCTCGATTGCTCCAGGCCGGGGGCGTTCTGCGATGCCGCGCGGCAGATGCGCGCGGGCGACACGCTGCGGCTGGGCGACCTGCACGGTGGTGCATTGCATTACGAGCCGGAGTGGTCCGAGCGCTCTTTATTGCTGCTGGCTTCGGGAACCGGGTTGGCCCCTTTGTTCAGCCTGTTGCGCGAGAGCCTGCGCCAGGGCCATGCCGGGACGATCAGGCTGGTGCACTTTTGCCGTGACGAGCACTACCTGCGCGGGCCGTTGCAGGAGTTGGCGGACAGGCACGAGAACCTGGAGCTGCAATGGGTCGATGCGCAACAGCGTGACAGCATGCTTTCGACGCTACGACCAACGTCGCGGCGGGACATCGCGCTGCTCTGCGGCGGTTCGGCGTTCGTCGACGCCTGCGCCAGGCGCCTGTTTCTCGCGGGCCTGCCGCGTGGACAGATATTCAGCGACGCTTTCGTCAGCGCGACTCAGGCGCGGTAGTTGGCTCCCCGTTCGATCTCGCAGACAGCACGAGGCCGGCTAAAGAGCCGGCCTCGTGTGATTCCCTGCCAGCCTTACTGATCGCCGACGCGCAGGATCTTCATCGTGTTGGTACCGCCTGTGCTGTCGTGGTAGCTGTCGCCTTTGGTCAGGATCACCCAGTCGCCGGGCTGCACGATGTTGCGCTTGAGCAGCTCCTCGACTGCCATCTGGCTGACCTTTTCTGCAGGTAGCGCAGCCGGATCGAACGGGATGGTCTGCACGCCGCGGAACAGCGCGACCCGTGCCTGGGTTTCGCGGTGCGGCGAGAAAGCGAAGATCGGCACCGAAGACCGGATGCGCGACATGATCAGCGGTGTATAGCCGCTTTCGGTCAGGGCGATGATGGCCTTGACCCCCGGGAAGTGGTTGGCGGTGTACATCGCAGCCAGCGCGGCACTCTCGTCGCAGCGCTCGAACTGCTGGCCGAGGCGGTGTCCGGACTTGGTGCTGGTCGGGTGCTTCTCCGCGCCGCAGCACACACGGGCCATGGCCTTGATCGCTTCGATCGGGTATTCGCCGGCGGCGCTTTCGGCCGAGAGCATCACCGCATCGGTGTAGTCCAGCACGGCGTTGGCTACATCGGATACCTCGGCGCGGGTCGGCATCGGGCTGTGGATCATCGACTCCATCATCTGCGTCGCGGTGATTACCACCTTGTTGTGGCGACGTGCGTGCAGAATGATCTTCTTCTGGATGCCGACCAGCTCGGCATCGCCAACTTCCACCCCGAGGTCGCCGCGCGCCACCATCACGCCGTCGCTGGCGCGGATCAGGCCGTCCAGTGCCTCATCGTCGGCGACCGCTTCGGCCCGCTCGATCTTGGCGATCAGCCAGGCGTCGGAGCCGGCTTCGTCGCGCAGGCGGCGAGCCAGGTCCATGTCAGCGGCATCACGCGGGAAGGAGACTGCCAGGTAGTCCAGCTCGAGATCCGCGGCCAGCTTGATGTCGGCCTTGTCCTTGTTGGTCAGCGCCGGCGCCGTCAGGCCGCCGCCACGGCGGTTGATGCCCTTGTTGTCCGACAGCGGGCCACCGATCAGCACGGTGCAGTGCAGTTCGTCCGCGGTGGCGTTGTCGACGCGCATCACCACTCGGCCGTCGTCGAGCAGAAGCTCATCGCCGATGCCGCAATCCTTGACCAGGTCCGGGTAATCGATGCCGACCACTTCCTGATTGCCGGCGTCGCGCGGATGGGTCACGGAGAAGCGGAACTGGTCTCCTTCCTTCAGCTCAATGCGCTTGTCGGTGAACTTGGCAATGCGGATCTTCGGTCCCTGCAGGTCTCCGAGCAGCGCGACGAAGCGGCCGTGGCGCGCGGCGATTTCACGCACCAGCTCAGCCCGGGCACGATGCTCGTCGGGGCTGCCGTGGGAGAAATTCAGGCGGGCTACATCCAGCCCGGCGACGATCATCTTTTCCAACACCTCCGGCGAGCTGCTTGCTGGGCCCAGGGTGGCGACGATCTTGGTGCGACGCGGAATCATTCAATTGCTCCTTTTTCTGGCTGGCCCCGAGGCTACTATGCTCGCCGGTTGTAGTCATCGCTCGGCGACCACTACTCTTTGCGTCCGGCTGACGGGCTGTCTGCAGCTTTTTCCAGCTCGGTCGATACAGGGGCATACGGAGGAACCCATGCGCACCCTGATCATCGTTTTCCTGAGTCTTCTGACCGTCGGCTGCAGCAGTCGCCATGCTTTCGATCGCCACCTGGATGCGGCTTACCAGTACTACGAGGCCGACAACTGCGAGCGGGTGATGCAATCACTGTCGCAGGCAGAACGCCGCAGCAAGCCGCGCAGCCAGGTCCAGCCGGAGATTTCACTGTTGCGCGGCCAGTGTCTGGAGCGCCAGGGTCTGTTCGTCGACGCTGGCGAAACCTATCGTTTCATCGTCGAGCGATACCCTGCCAGCGAGTACGCCTATCGCGCTCGTGCGCGCCTGGAGACGCTGAGGCAGCTGGGCCACTATCATGCCGAGGCACCGCCGGTGGTTCAGCCGGCCAAACGTTGATTTCATAAAAGCCATGTGAGGGATCATGCGAGCTTTGCTGATGACCGCCATGCTGCTGCCTGCACTGGCAGATGCGCAGATCTATCGCTGGACCGATGCCAACGGACAGGTTCACTTCGGTCAGCGCCCGGCAGCCGGAGCCGAGCAGGTCGAGGTTCGGCCCCAGGTCGTCGAACGCGACGACCAGACCCGTGAGCGTGAGGCGCGCAGCGAACGATTCTTCGATGCGCGGCGGCAGGAGCAGCAGGCAGCGAGGGAGCAGGCCAGCAAGGCGCGGGCTGCACGAGAGGAGGAATGCCAGGGCTTGCGCAGCCAGTTGTCGCGACTGCAGCTTGGCGGACGTTTTTTTCGTAACGATGCAGCGGGAGAGCGCGTCTACTACAGTGAAAGTGAAGTAGAGGCGGCTCGACAGCGCCTGGCGATGCGTATCAGCCAGGAATGCAGTTGAGCCGACAGGACTCGAATTGCAGGGTTAAGGCTGAAGGCTCCGACGACATGAACATGGCGAACCAGCGTCGTATCCAGCGGCATCAGTTGCCGTACTACCTCAACGTATTCAATCGGTTCACCGAGAAGCCGCTGGGCTTCATCGGCAACCTGTCCGAGGGCGGGCTGATGCTGATCAGCCCCTATCCGATGATGCTTGGTGTTCGCTTCGAGATGCGCCTGAAGATTCCGGGCCAGAGCGGTCAACTGCGGCAAGTGGATTTCAGTGCGTTCAGTCTGTGGTCAAGCGAGGATGTGACGCCGGGCAGCTACGATACCGGCTTTTCCCTGATCGAGCCGCCCGGGGATATCCGCGAGATGATCGCTGCCCTGCATCACTACTTCAGTTTCCAGCCGATGTTGCACATTCCTCTGGCGCATCATGCCAGCCCGGCATCGGATCGATTCACTGACAAGGACTGCTGCCACGGTCTGTGAGCCGCGCTCACAGCGTCCCGGTTTTCTTCCACGCCAGATAACGCCCGATAAGTGCCGGCCCCAGATCGCAAGGCTGGACGTCGAGTACCGGCATGCCATGGGCGGCCAGGCGCTTGTGCAGCGCCTGGCGGGCGTTCAGGTAGTCCTGGGCGCCGCAGTAGTCGAGCGCGTCGTCCAGGCTCTGCACCGGCCGCAGGCGCAGCTGGTCCAGTACTTCTTCGCGCAGGCTCACCAACAACACCCGATGTTTGCGTGAGAGCCGCTTCAGCGCCCCGTGCAGCTCGGCATCGTCCTCATCGCGCAGGTTGCTCAGAACGATAACCAGTGCCTGGCGCTGTTGCCGGGCCAGCAACCGATCGACCGCTGCGCCGTAGTCTGCGGGCTGCTGGGTGGGCTGCAGGTCGTAAAGACCGTTCAGTAACACGTGAAGTTGCTGTTGGCCCTTGGCCGGCGTGACGTGACGCGGCTGTTCGCTGGCGAAGGTGCAGGCGCCCACGGCATCGCCCTGGCGCAACGCGGCATAGGCCAGCAGCAGGGCAGCGTTGAGGGCATGGTCGAAGTGCGTGAGTTCGGCGTCCTGGCTGCGCATACGCCGACCGCAGTCGAGCATCAGCACGATCTGCTGGTCGCGCTCGTCCTGATATTCGCGGGCAATCGGCATGCGTGCCCGCGCCGTGGCTTTCCAGTCGATCTGCCGCAGGGTGTCGCCCTCGCGGAACTCGCGTAGCTGGTGAAATTCCAGCCCCAGCCCGCGGCGCGGTTGCTGGCGGACGCCGAGGCGATTCAACCAGACGTCGATCGCCTGCAGGCTGGCTCCGTGCAACCGAGCGAAGTCGGGATACACCCGGGTTTCGTCGACAAGCTCAAGCTGGCGTCTGCTGCGCCAGAGGCCCAACGGGCTGGCCAGGCGAAGATCGCAGTGCTGGAAGACGAACTGGCCGCGGCGGGTCGGGCGCAGAAGGTAGTCGAGTTGGCAATGTTCGGCGGGCTGCAGGCGCATGCGTTGCGGCAGCTGTTCGAAGCTCATGCCCTCAGGCACGTGGTCGAACAGCTCCAGCTCGATAGCGCGGGAATGTGCGTTGCGCACCAGCAGTTGCACGTTGCTCCAGTGGCCCAGTGGCAGATTTCCCGACAGGCTGCGTTGCAGCGCAGGCGACGGCAGTCGCCTCAGGGCAAAGGCGTCGAGCGATGTCACCGTACCCAGCGCCAGCAACAGGCCCCACCAGGCGGACTGCCAGTGCCCGGCTTCGACGCCGAACGCGGCGAGAACGCCAAGAGGAATGGCCACGAGCACCAGCGCGGCCAGCGCAACGAGCAGGCGACGGGATGGCGTCATGCGCGTGGCGCCGCGACCTGATCGAGTAGCTGCTGCAGCACCTGGTCCACCGACAGTCCTTCGATGTCCAGCTCTGCCGACAGGCGCACCCGGTGACGCAGTACCGCCAGCGCGCAACCCTTGATGTCATCAGGCGTGACGAACTCGCCGCCGCGCAGCAGCGCTCTGGCGCGACCACCACGAACCAGCGCGATCGATGCGCGGGGGCCGGCACCCAGCGCCAGCCCCGGCCAGCTGCGAGTGGTGCGGGCAAGGCGCACGGCATAGTCCAGTACCTGATCGTCCAGCGGCAGTTCGCTGGCAATCTTCTGCAGGGCCAGCACATCCCGGGCCTGTACCAGCTGGCGCAGGGCGCTGACGTCGAGCATGTCGGCGCGTGCCGAGCGGGTGACCTGGCGTACCAGCTCCAGCTCTTCGTTCGCCTGCGGGTAGTCCATGCGCAACATCAGCATGAAGCGGTCGAGCTCGGCTTCCGGCAGTGGGTAGGTGCCTTCCTGTTCGATCGGGTTCTGCGTGGCCATGACCAGAAAAGGTTGCTGAACCGCCAGGGCCTTGCCTTCCAGGGTGACCTGGCGTTCCTGCATAACTTCGAGCAGCGCGGCCTGAGTCTTGGCTGGCGCACGGTTGATTTCATCGGCCAGTAGAAGGTTGGTGAACACCGGCCCCTTGCGCAGCTTGAACTGCTCGCTCTGCATGTCGTAGACGGCATGGCCGGTGACGTCGCTGGGCATCAGGTCGGGGGTGAACTGGATGCGCGAGAACTCGCCGCCGAAGCAGCGCGCCAGCGCCCGTACCAGCAGTGTCTTGCCCAGCCCCGGCACGCCTTCGATGAGCACGTGGCCGCCGGCGATCAACGCGGTCAGAACGCCATCGATGACGTCGTCCTGGCCGATCACCGCCTTGTGCAGCTCGTCGCGCAGCGCCTGGGCGAGCTGGCTGGCTCGCAGGCGCTGGCTCACCGGGTTGGAGGCCGGAGCAGGGTTGCCGGAATCTGGGATATGTTCGCTCATAGCGCGTTCCTGAGGGTTTGCAGGTGGGCGACCTGTCGGGTGAATTCGGTAGCCGACAGACGTTGCTGCGGCAGTGGGCGCATGGCCAGCTCGATGCTGGCGATCGGCAGGCTGGAGAGACGGGCGAGCAGTGGCAGCTGGGCATTCGGCGGAAGCTGTTCGAAGCCCGGATGACGTTGCCCCGCTCGGCGCTGGATGTCCTGTTGCAGCGGCTGCAGCAGACTGTGCTGGCGACCATGGCGCAGCAGGAACTCCGCCGACCCACGCAGGTGTTCCTGCAGCTGGCGACGCGCCGGGTTGAGCGGAGCCTGCAGTGGGCCGAAGCGTTGGCCGGCATGCCAGAGCGCGAACGCCACAAGTAGGCCCAGCACGGTGAGAAGTTCGGGGAAATGGCGGCGCAGCTGTGCGAGCAAGCCGTCGTGTTCGCTGCGGTGCACCAGAGTCACCGCGCTGTCTTGAGTCAGATACCAGAGCAGCCAGGCATGGTCGTACTGATCGATGTTGCGGTTCTGCCAGATCCAGCTATCGGTCAGGGCGGTGATCAGCCCGTCACCGTGCTGCAGTTGCAGCATGTGCGTGGCGCCTGCGCTGTTGGCCCAGGCGTGGGCGCGATTGTCCGCATCATAGAGGTGAAAGTCGGTATCGAAGGCCAGATAGGCCGGCGCACTTTCATTCTCCAGATACAGCTTGGTCAGCTGCGGATGCTGTTCGGCGGTGGATGACTGCGGTGTCTGCGCATCATCGTCCAGATCGTCAGCTGCGTACTGCTGCAGATTGAGCCGGTCGAACAGCAGGTCGCCGCTTTTGCCGGTCTCTTCATCCCACAGTCGCTCTGCAACCACGACCAGATGGCCGCCGGCGTTGGCCCAGTCCAGCAGACGCTCGGTCTGCCGTGGGGTCAGGTTGCCGCGGTCACCTAGCAGGAGCAGCGTCTGGCCAGAGGTGGGCAGGGTCTCAAGTCCGGCGATGCCTTCCTGATGCACGACCTGCAGGCCGAGGTCGCGCAGGAACAGTTCGGCGGCCAGGTAGGTGTTGCTGCGCGCCTCTGGGGTCGGGCCGTGCTCGACGACGTCTTCATAGGATTGCAGCTTGCCGGCCAACCAGATGACCAGCAGACCGATCAGCAGGACCGCGGCCGCGGCGAGCAGGCGAGGGCGGAGTCGGTTCATGGCCTCGACTCCTCGGCAAACAGCGCGCGCCAGCCGGCACACAGTTCGTCGCGGACCACGTCTTCGCCGTTCCGGTGCCCGTAGGCCTGGTGCTGCCAATGTTGCGTAAGTTGCTCGGCAAAGCGCGACAGCGGTTCGCGCTGAAGCTGTCGCACGCGCGCCAGCACCTCGCCCTCGGTATGGGCGGCCCTCAACGGCAGCTGGAAATCATGCAGCAGGCGGCTGAGCAAACCGCGATAGAGAAGTGCCAGAGACGCGCGCGGATCCTGCTGCCAGAGTCGTTCGGCCTCGCTGGCAACGTCGTTTGGCAGGCTTTCGGGCGCGACGTCGAGGCCGAACAGCTGCGCGGGTGCAGGTTGGCGGCGCCTGGCCGGCAGCTGTATGCGGCTGCCGAAAGTCTGCAGCCAGTCGCGGTAGCGCCACAGCAGAAGCGCGACCAGCAAGGCCAGGGCGGTCCAGAGTAGGACTTCGAGTGCCTGCGCCAGACTTTCCAGGCTTTCCCACAGCGAGCCACCCTGCAGCAGGCGCTCGAGCAGGCGTGCCAGAGCACCGGGCTCCTGCGGGCTGTCTTGCGCACCAAAGCGCCAACGGGTGACCGTCTCCCGGTGCTGAAAGGGGGGTTGGTCGAGCAGCGCGTCGATTCGTTCGCGGGCCGTCTCGCTGGTCAGTGGCTGATTCAGCAGACGCTCGCTTTCCGGGCCCTGTTGCGCTGTGTCGGCCGTTGGCGCCGCTGCCCAGGCATCGTGCGCTGTCGGCCAGAACAACAGGCCACAGGCAAGCAGCACCGCTGGTGCAGCGCTGAGCAGGCGCTGGCGCAGTCGACGGAAGGCCAGCTCTATGTCCCACGCCTCCAGATGAGTGCGTCGATTGAGATAGAGGCTGAAGCCACAGGCGACATAGATAGGCTCCCAGACGATGAGCACCATCGCATAGAGCAGATTGGACAAGTGTTCCAGCCAGAGCCATTCGGCGCTCAGCCCGAGCAGATCCTCCCAGTTCCAGCGCTGTACCAGCTGCGCCGGCAGCAGGAAATACAGCACGCCGAGCAGGCCGAGCCAGAGCGCTCCTTCCAGATGCACGCCGACCACGGTCAGCCAGCTGGGCGCGCGGCCGCTGCGCAGACTGAGCGTGAGCAGGCGTTGCTTGCGTGCCTTGCCGTCGAGCCCCTCGAGCTGCTGCACTGGCAGATCGAAGCTGCGCGTCGTGCTCAGGCGACGCCAGGTGAGACTGGCCAACAGCTGTGGCCGCAGCAGGCCGGGGAAGGCCCGCAGGCTCTCTCGAAAGTCTGGTGTTTCACCGAACAGTGCTTTGGACAGGATATGCAGCGGCAAGCGCTCGTACAGGGGTTTGAGCCACCAGAACAGCAGCAGCGCCAGACTTGGGTGCTGCCACAGCAGCAGACTGATCAGGCCGAAAAGCGGCAGCGTCACGGCCGCCCAGGTCGTCATCAGCAGCTTCGCGTGGCGCCTGGCGAGCAGGGTGCCGAGGTCCAGCGCCTCCCATGGACTGCGCGGGCGGATCGAGACGCTGGCATCACTCAGCTGCATGCTGCGCCCTCCCGGCAAACGCGAAGTAAGCGGCCACGATCAGCCAGAGCAGCGCGCCGACGATGTACTTGATCATGGGCGAGGTCAGGGTCATGGATGACCAGTAGGCCTCGACAAAGGCAGCGATCAGCAAGAACAGGGTGGCCCCGCAGACCAGCTGGATGCCTCGCTTGGCAGCCTGACGCAGCGCCTCTGCGCGGGTCAGGCGCCCCGGCGCCACCAGCGCTACGCCGAGCTGCAGCCCCGCGGCGCCGGCAAGGGTGATGGCGGTCAGCTCGAACGCGCCATGGCCGATGACGAACGACCAGAACGGCTGGTGGTAGCCGATGGCGCTCAGGTGGCCCGCGACGGCGCCGATCGTCAGGCCATTGAACAGCAGGAAGAACAGCGTACCCAGTCCGAACAGCAGCCCGCTGGCGAACGTCTGGAATGCGATGCCGATATTGTTCATCACGTAATAGCCGAACATCAGCCAGTCGTCGCCCGAGCCCCGTTCGGCGAAGCGACCCAGGCGGCTGGCGTCCGGGTCGTACATCTGTTCCATCTGTGTGACCTGGTCCGGCGGCAGGATGCTGAACACCAGCTCCGGGAAGGCGAAGACCAAAGCGGCCATGCCGAGCAGGCTGCCGTAGAAGAGCAGGCTTGCTGCCAGTACGTAACGCCACTGCTCACGGACCGCGCGGGCGAAGCCACCGGTGATGAACCCGAGCAGTCGCCCCAGCAATGGACTGCGGTGCCGATAGAACTGCTGATGGCCGCGCAGGGCGAGCTGGCGCAACTGATCGATCAGCTGGCTGCTGTAGCCGCGGGATTCGGCCAGCGCCAGGTGTTGGCAGAGCCGGCGGTAGGCGGCGGGGAAGTCGCTGGCCTGTCTGAGACTTGGCTTGCCACGCTCCAGCGCGTCCAGCTGGCTGGTGAAGTCATGCCAGTCGGCGTGATGCTGGCGTTCGAAGGCGGCCTGCTTCATGGCGAGCCTACCAGTGAGCGGGCGATGCCATGGATCTTTGCCTCGGCGTTCTCACCGGTAACCGCCAGCGGTTCGGCAAGGATCGAAGCCAGCTCCAGACGCCGCTCGGCAGAAAGACTGGCGCGACGCTCGGAGAAGGCAATAAGAGCGCGTTGCTCATCGAGACTTAACGCAAAAGGCGGTTTGGCAGCTTCCACCTCCGGCAGCGTCGGGCGCGCTTGTGGTCTTTCCCGGTAGACCACCAGGGTCCCTGCGGCGAGATCGCCGAGACGCTTGAAGGCAGGGTGGCCCAGGCAGCTCAGTGCGCCGAGAAAATAGCCGAACGGCAGCATATCGACGAAGCGCAGCAGGTTGCGCGTCAGCGAGGAGGTCCAGCCGACCGGCGTGCCATCGTCATGCACTACTCGCAGACCCAGCCAGTACTTGCCAGGCGTACGTCCCTGGTTCAGTACTTCGAAGAGCACCATGTACCACCATTGCACGAGGAACAGCAGCAGCGTCCCAAGACCGATACCAAAATTGCCCAGCATCCCCAGGATGATGAAGAGGGCTAGCAGGATGGCGGCACGGATCGCCAGGTCGATGGCAAAGGCCAGCGCGCGCGGTACGAGCCCGGCCGGACGCAGGAGTAGATCGATGCCTTCGGGCGTCTCCACGCGATGGCTATTGTCGAGCAGTGATGGTCGGTCGAGAGCTGAAGGCAAGGGTAAAGTCGTCTGAGGCAGGCAAAGGTCGATGCTATGCGGCAAGTGCCGCTGCGGCAATGCGCCTGAGTCGTCTGAGCGGAGGGCAAGCCGGAGGGGTGTGATTATGGCGAAGTGCCTGCTCCTTTGCAGGATGTCGTTCGCATACCCAATGCTGCGTGGGCAGATCGGTTGACGCACGCGGCGATGTGCCGCCCTGGCTGATAGACTGCCGCGCTGATCGAGAAGGACTCTCCCGTGAATTCAAGCATCTTCTGGTACGACTTCGAAACCACAGGAATCTCGCCCAGCCGCGACCGTCCGTTGCAGGTGGCGGGTATCCGCACCAACGAGGCGCTCGAGGAAGTCGGCGAGCCGCTGAACATCTATTGCCGTCCCTCCGACGACATCCTTCCGCATCCGGCGGCCTGCCTGGTCACTGGGATCACCCCCGCGACCCTCGAACAGAAGGGCTTGTGCGAGGCCGAATTCATTCATCGTCTGCATCAACAGCTGTCGTTGCCTGGCACCTGCGGCGCCGGTTACAACAGCCTGCGGTTCGACGACGAGGTGACGCGCTACAGCCTGTACCGCAACTTCTACGATCCCTATGCCCGTGAATGGCAGGGCGGTAACAGCCGCTGGGATCTGATCGATCTGGTACGCACGGCTTATGCCCTGCGCCCGGAAGGCCTGGTCTGGCCTGAAGAGGAGGGGCGGGTGACGCTCAAACTCGAACGACTGAGCGTGGCCAACGGGCTGGAACATCTGAATGCGCACGACGCGCTATCCGATGTGCGCGCGACCATTGCCCTGGCCAGACTCGTTCGCGATCGGCAGCCGCGGCTGTACGACTATCTCTACAACCTGCGCCGCAAGCAGGCGGTGCTTGAGCAGATCCGGTTGCTGGAACCCATGGTGCACGTGTCCGGCCGCTTCTCCGCTGCACGGCATTTTCTCTCGGTGGTCCTGCCGCTGGGCTGGCACCCGCGCAATCGCAATGCGCTGATCGTCTGCGATCTGCAGGCCGGACCGGAGCCGCTCTTGCAGGAAACGGCTGAAACGCTACGTCAGCGCCTGTATACCCGACGTGACCAGCTCGCCGATGGCGAGTTGCCGGTGCCCTTGAAGCTGGTGCACGTCAACAAGTGTCCCGTGGTGGCGTCGCTCAAGGTTTTGCGCACGCAAGACATCCAGCGCCTTGGTCTGGATATGCCGATCTGCCATGAGCGTGCAGCGATGCTTCGAGAGCAGCGGCAGATCTGGAGCACCAAGCTCGAAGACATCTATCGCGAAGACCGCTTCGCTGGCACTGATGATCCGGAGCAGCAGCTGTATGGCGGTTTTCTCGGGGACCGCGACCGGCGGCTGTGCGACCAGGTCCGTAGCCTGTCACCTGCGGAGCTGGCGAAACAGCCATTCCGATTCGATGATGCGCGCCTCGACGAGCTGTTGTTTCGTTACCGCGCGCGTAACTTTCCTGAAGCGTTATCCGTCGACGAGCAAGCGCAATGGCGTCAGTTCTGCCAACAGCGGCTGAGTGATGGGGCATGTGGCGCGCCCAACACCCTCGTGCAGTTCGAGTCGGATATCGAGCAATTCATGATCGGCGCCACGCCGGCACAACGGCAACTGTTGCAGCAATGGCGCGAGTACGGTCAGGGGTTGCGTGAGCGTTACCGCTTGAGCAATTAACTCTTGGGGAGGGCGTATGTTTGTGCGCCACGCCTGAATCGAGCGGGGAAGGAAGAGTGCAGCACAAATAAAAACGCCGTTTCCCGACATCAATGATTAATGTCGAGAAACGGCGTTCGTTATAAACCGTAGCCGCTTAGCCGAGAAGGGTGGCCCAGCTTTCCACGGTGTCGGAGCCCCACTGGGCTTTCCATTCTTTCAGGGTCTTGTGATTGCCGCCTTTGGTTTCAATCACTTCACCGCTGTGTGGGTTTTTATATTGCTTCACGCGGCGGGCGCGCTTGCTGGTCGCGGGAGCTTTTGCAGCGCGAGGGCTCTTGCTGTTGCGAGAGGCTTCCGGATCGAGCAGGGCAATGATGTCGCGTAGGGACTTCTGGTATTCACCCATGAGTTCGCGCAGCTTGCCTTCGAATTCCAGTTCCTTTTTCAGCTTGTCGTCTTCGGATAGCGACTTCAGGCGCTCTTGAAGTTCCTTGATGGCTTCTTCAGTAGCGCGATACTCATTGATAAGTGACATATGACTTCCTTGGGATAGGTTTGAACGCAAGTGGCAGCAATCATAGTCCTGCGTAATCCGCAAGTAAATATAGCCTTGTAAAAAAGCCGCACTACTATTTGAAAGGATATGTGACGCAGGCTAAGGGCTGCTATTGCAGCCGTGCGCAGGCTTAAATCAAGCGGAAAGCCTGTTTTATCGGACAAGTTTTTTCGATTGGTTTTTATGTTTTGCATAACAAGCCGATGACTGCGAGCCGCGCCGTTTGCGTCATCGCGCATAGTTTGCGCCGCGCCTCGATCTTAATGGCGATGGCTGTGCTTTTGTCTGCTGGGCTAGAATGCCGCATTTCCCATTGAGTCGGAGTAACCGTTGATGCGCACTTTCAGGCTGGTCATTGCCTGTCCCGATGGCGTTGGCATTGTTGCCAAGGTCAGTAACTTTCTTGCCACTTACAACGGCTGGATCACTGAAGCCAACCATCATTCGGATCACCAGAGCGGTTGGTTTTTCATGCGTCACGAGATTCGCGCGGACTCACTGCCTTTCGATCTGGACGGTTTCCGTCAGGCGTTCGCTCCGATCGCTCGTGAGTTTTCAATGGAGTGGCGAGTCACCGACTCCGAGAAACGCAAACGCGTGGTGCTGATGGCCAGTCGCGAATCCCACTGCCTGGCCGATCTGCTGCACCGTTGGCACAGCGGCGAGCTGGACTGCGACATTCCTTGCGTGATTTCCAACCATGACGACCTGCGCAGCATGGTCGAATGGCATGGTATTCCCTACATTCACGTGCCGGTCGACCCCGCCAATAAGCAGGAGGCGTTCGCCGAAGTCACCCGCCTGGTCCGCGAGCAGCGCGCCGATGTGATTGTGCTCGCGCGGTACATGCAGATATTGCCGTCCGAGCTGTGCGACGAGTTCGCCCAGCGCGTGATCAACATCCATCACAGCTTTCTGCCGTCCTTCGTCGGCGCCAAGCCCTATCACCAGGCCTCGCTGCGCGGCGTGAAGCTGATCGGCGCCACCTGTCACTATGTCACCGAGGAGCTCGACGCCGGCCCGATCATCGAGCAGGACGTGGTGCGCGTTAGCCATCGCGACAGCATCGAGGACATGGTCCGGCTCGGCAAGGACGTAGAGAAAATGGTGCTTTCTCGCGGCCTGCGCTATCACTTGGAGGACCGTGTGCTGGTACACAGCAACAAGACGATGGTGTTCAACTGACATCCGGGAGCATCTGTGACCGATCCCCTCGACCGTGCCGCGGCCAAGGCGCCGCCCGTCATCGGCAGTGGTTGTACACAGCGATACGATCCTGAGGCGCTGTCGCCCGAGCAGGGCGCCGAGTTCGCCGATGCCGCAGCGCTATGGGCCGAGCTTCAGGCTGAGCAGGGCAATGCAGGTCGGCAATCGAGTGCATCGACGGCCGACGAGAGCGCCCCATCCGGAGCGCGCGAGCACGACAAGGAGGCGGGTTGATGAAGGCTGCAATCGATCGTCTGGTACTCGGCGCTGATGCGACGGGTGAACCGAACAGCCAGTCCCTGCGCCTGGCCAATCGGCACGGGTTGATTGCCGGAGCCACCGGCACCGGCAAGACAGTGACCTTGCAACGTCTGGCCGAGCAGTTCAGCGATGCCGGAGTTGCCGTGTTCGCTGCCGACATCAAGGGCGATCTCTGCGGCCTGGGTGCTGCCGGTGCACCGCAGGGCAAGATCGCCGAGCGGATCGCCAGCATGCCCTGGTTGAACCATCAGCCGCAGGCGTACCCGGTAACCCTGTGGGACGTGCATGGACGTAGCGGCCATCCGCTGCGTACTACGTTGAGCGAGATGGGGCCGCTGCTGCTGGGAAGCCTGCTGCAGCTCACCGACAGCCAGCAGGCCGCTTTGTACGCGGCGTTCAAGGTGGCAGACCGCGAAGGCCTGCTGCTACTCGATCTGAAGGACCTCAAGGCGCTGTTGGCGCACCTCAAGGCTGAGCCGGAGTTGCTTGGCGAGGACAGTGCATTGTTCACCGGTGCATCGTCACAGGCCCTGCTGCGACGCCTGGCAACGCTCGAACAGCAGGGCGCCGAGGCGCTGTTCGGTGAGCCAGCCCTGCAACTCGAGGATCTGTTGCACCCCGCGGCGGACGGCCGAGGTCCCATCCATCTGCTCGATGCCAGCGTACTGGTGCATGAGGCGCCCAAGGTTTATGCGACCTTCCTGCTATGGCTGCTTGCCGAACTGTTCGAGCAGCTTCCGGAGCGGGGCGATGCCGACAAGCCTTTGCTGGTCCTGTTCTTCGATGAGGCGCACCTGCTGTTTCGCGATACGCCCAAGGCGTTGCAGGACCGGCTGGTGCAGGTGGTGCGGCTGATTCGTTCGAAAGGTGTTGGCGTCTATTTCGTCACTCAGTCCCCAGCCGATCTGCCTGACCAGGTACTGGCGCAGCTGGGGCTGCGAATCCAGCATGGTTTGCGGGCATACACCGTCAAGGAGCAGAAAGCACTGCGCTCGGTGGCTGACGGATTTCGTGCGAACCCGGACTTTGCGACGCTGGATGTGCTGACCCAGTTGGGCATCGGCGAGGCCCTGGTCGGTGGGCTCGAGGCGAAAGGCACGCCGGCGATGGTGCAGCGAGTCTCGATCGCGCCGCCACAGTCGCGAGTGGGGCCGCTGAGTGAAGCTGAGCGCATGCAGCTTATCGCGAGGTCCAGCTTGCGTGGCCGTTATGACAAGCCCGTCGACCGTGAGTCGGCCTACGAAATACTGAGTGCTCGGGCCATGCAGGCAGTCGAGGAGGCTGAGCGTCCGGTCGAGAAGCCTGCACGAGGCAAGAGCAGTGCAGGCAGCGATCTGAGGGATCTGGCCGGACGAGTCGTCAAAAGTGCGTTGAGCCAGGCTGCCAGTCAGTTGGGGCGTCAGTTGGCCAGAGGGTTGCTCGGCTCGTTACTCGGCGGTAAGCGCTGACTTATTGGCGCTCTTCAGTTCACTACTGCTGTTTGTATTGGCTGCGCTAGTTGACTTCCTTACCTGCACGGAGGTCAGGATCAGGCTTGCCCAGTTGCCGCGCTTTCACAATCGGCATGTTTTTCCTGTTCGAGCTTCTGCAGTTCCCGCTGAAACACTTGATCAAGCACAGTGGGTTTCTTGCGCCACGGCTTGCGCTCGGGTTCGCGTTCAGCCGCGTAAGTCGTAATTTCACCACCATAGACATTGGTAAAGCGCTGCGCCTGGCGCTCAAGTTCGGCGCGCAGTTCGTCTTTCGTCACGTAAGGATCCTGTTTTTCTAGTTTGAATTAAGACGCCTCTGAAAATGTATGACGCGTCTTTGGTTGTAACCGAAGTTTTCAGTTGCAACAGAGTCGAGCTTATGTACGTGAGACTGGAGGTCAACTGAAAAGGTTTAAGCAATTACCTGGCAGTCGGCAGATTCGAGCAGTAGTTCAAAAAACCAGGTTATGTGCGGCATTGATACTACGTTTGCGGCAAGGCGCTACACGGATTTTCGCAAGTATGCGCTCTCAGGTACGCACAGAGCCAGAAGTCGAGCACAGAAAAACCCGCCGAAGCGGGCTTTCCTCTCGTTACTTGGCGAACATCAACGGGCAACTTTGGCTTCGTTGCTCTGTTCGGCGCGGCCGTAAACGTCATCGAAGCGCTCGATGTCGTCTTCACCCAGATAGCTGCCGGATTGGACTTCGATGATCTCCAGCGGAATTTTCCCGGGGTTGGCCAGGCGATGCACTGAAGTGATCGGGATATAAGTCGACTGATTCTCGGTGAGCAGGAAAGTCTTGTCGTTGCAGGTGACCTGAGCGGTACCGGAAACAACGATCCAATGCTCGGCACGATGGTGGTGCATCTGCAGGGAGAGGCTGGCCCCTGGGTTCACGCAGATACGCTTGACCTGGAAGCGGCCACCCATGTCCACCGAGTCATACCAGCCCCAAGGGCGGTACACGGCGCAGTGGTTCTTGGTTTCGCTGCGGTCCTGAGCGTCGAGCTTGCTGACCAGCTTCTTGACGTCCTGCACCTTGTCCTTGTGGGCAACCATCATGGCGTCCTTGGTCTCCACCACCACGATGTTTTCCAGGCCGAGCACGGTGACCAGTTTGCCGTTGCCGTGTACCAGGCAGTTGCGCGAGTCTTCGGCGATCACGTCGCCCTTGAGGACGTTGCCGTTCTCGTCCTTCTCGTGCACATCCCAGATCGAAGACCAGGAGCCGACATCGCTCCAGCCAGCCGACATGGGCACTACGCAAGCCAGTTGAGTCTTTTCCATCACTGCATAGTCGATGGAATTGTCCGGGCAGCAGGCAAAGGTGGCGGGATCGATCAGCACTTCTTCGCCGTTCTTCACGCTGCGCTCCAGGGCGAGCGAGCAGGTATCGTAGATGTCCGGATCGTGCTTCTTCAGTTCTTCCAAGAACACGCTGGCGCGGAACAGGAACATGCCGCTGTTCCAGAAATAGTCACCTGACCCCAGATAGCTCTGGGCGCGAGCCTCGTCTGGCTTCTCGACGAACTGCGCTACGCGCTTGATGCCATCGGGCAAGCCATGATTGGCGTCTTGGCTGGCCTTGATATAACCGAAGCCGGTTTCAGGACGGGTCGGCGGAACACCGAAAAGGACCATCTCGCCGTTTTCCGCGGCATTGGTCGCCAGTGCCAGGGAGCGCTGGAAGGCCTTCTGGTCTTCGATGACGTGGTCGGCCGGCAGGACCAGCAGCAGCTCGTCGCGTCCCTCTTCAACCAGCTTCATCGCCGCGATCCCAATGGCCGGTGCGGTGTTACGACCGAAAGGCTCGAGCAGAAGGCCTTGAACGCCGAGTTTGCGCGCGGCCAGCTGCTCCTTGACGATGAAACGGTGGTCCTTGTTGCAGACCAGCAGCGGTTGCTGCATGCCATCGAACGCCAGGCGTTCGACGGTCTGCTGGAACAACGTCTGCTCGCCGGTCAGGGCAAGAAACTGCTTGGGGAACGACTTGCGGGAAAGGGGCCACAGTCGGGAGCCGCTACCGCCTGAAAGAATAACCGGGATCATATTGCTTCTCCTGAATCGTTTCGAAGGTCGTTCTACTTGTCCGGTGACGCCGGCCTCTTGGCCGCGCCTGGGTTGTTGCTGTTCTTTGTCGGAGGAATCGCCAGTTGGCTGGACGATATCCACTCTGTCCCAAGGCATGCCTCGAGATTGAAATCTGCTGTCTGGTTAATCGCCTGGATGTCGCACCGTGACCGTTCAGGCCGCATTTGTATCGGGCGAGATGTCGATCATGGTCATCTGCACCGGGCGCTCGTGGTCGGCGTTTGGCGCGCTACTGAGGAGCGCCATCGTCGCGCGCGGTGTGTGGCACCTGCCGGTCGAACGGGAGTGATGCGCTTGCATGGCCGTAACCCTCTGTTCGTGCCTTGCTCGGCGTTTGCCGTGTCAGATGCCGCGTAGGCTCTGCTCGACGCCGCGGCTGTGGGCTGGATAATCAGCCGTATCGCCGTCTGAAGTTGCGCTACCGCCAAGATCGACTGACGATCTCGAACGGAGCGATCTGCGAAATTGATGACCCAATGCACGTTCATGTGCGACTTCCCTTTCCACCTGGAATTGTCGGTACGCGCTTATGATTGCGAGCCACGCTGGATAGTTCCCGCCTCGGCAACCGTTGATCGGCCAGTTTTTGCGAACGGATTCAAGGTGCGCTCACCGGCCCGGCGGAATGCGGAGGGTTGATCGGGCGGTGTTGGTAGAGGGTGTGGGGCGTGCTGGGCGGACCCGCTAATGGGGGCGGTGAGGGCGGCGGCAGCGCCCTTGCAGGGCCCTCCGCCGGCATTGAGTTGTTACTGGTCGGCGGCGTCGCGCAGGAATACCAAGCGGTCGCTGGTCGAATCATCCCCGCTGTAGCGGTAGCCCTGGTAGTCGAATTCCGGCAGCTGATCAGGGTTGCCGATGCGTTCCTTGATCACCCAGCGGGCCATCAGGCCTCGTGCCTTTTTCGCATAGAACGAGATGATTTTGTACTGGCCGTTCTTCATGTCCTTGAAGTCGACGTTGATGACCCGTGCGTTCAGCGCCTTGCGTTTGACCGCGCTGAAGTACTCGTTCGAGGCCAGATTCAGCAGGACATCGTCACCCTGCTCGGCGAGCGCCTCGTTCAGCCAGCCGCCGATGCGCTCGCCCCAGAACGCGTACAGATCCTTGCCTCGCGGATTGGCCAGTTTGGTGCCCATTTCCAGCCGATACGGCTGCATCAGGTCCAGCGGCCGTAACAGGCCGTAGAGCCCCGACAGCATGCGCAGATGTTCCTGTGCGAACAGCAGGTCGCTCTCGGTGAAATCCTCGACGCTCAGTCCGGTGTAGACATCGCCCTTGAAGGCGAGCAGGGCCTGCTTGGCATTCGCCGGCGTGAAGTCAGCCGACCAGCTCCCGTAGCGCGCGACATTCAGGGCGGCCAGCTTGTCGGAAAGGTGCATGAGTTCGCTGATCTGCGCTGGCGAGTAATCGCGCAACAGGTCGATCAGCAGTTGCGAGTGCTCCAGGTACTGAGGCTGAGTGAAGCGTTCGGTTATCGGGGGTGTTTCATAGTCGAGCGTCTTGGCGGGGGAAATCACCATCAGCATGTACGGGTCTCCTGTCTGATGGCGCGATTGTAGGGGTACGAGCGGAGCGGCTCCAGCTATGGCGGCCATAGGCAACGGTTGACCTTCCCCGCGTGGCAAGGCACAAGCTGGAAGGCGTCAATCAAGGAGTTCGTATGTCTGGCTGCAATCATGCGCAATGGCAACCACCTCACGACTACCGTCCGCTGGAGCGCAACTCCGAGCGTCAGGCCTGGGCGGTGGTCATTCTGACCGGCTTGACCATGTTGGTGGAGATCATTGCCGGTTACTGGTTCAACTCCATGGCGTTGCTGGCGGACGGCTGGCATATGGCCTCGCACATGGTAGCCATCGGCCTGGCGGCGTTGGCGTATCTGCTGGCTCGGCGCTACGCGGCGGACCAGCGTTTTGCGTTCGGAACCTGGAAAATCGAGGTCCTGGCCGGTTTCACCAGCGCCTTGCTGCTGGTCGTCGTGGCGCTGTTCATGATCGGCGAATCGCTGTCGCGGCTCTGGTCGCCGGTCGCGATCGGTTTCGATGCAGCGTTGATGGTCGCCGTGATCGGCTTGCTGGTGAATCTGCTGTCCGCCTGGTTGCTGCGGGATCAGCATGACCACGGTAACGGTCACGACGAGCACGGGCATGACCATTCGCATGAGCATGAACACGCTTCGGGTGGCAAGGACCTGAATCGGCACGCCGCCTTCATCCATGTGCTGACCGATGCGCTGACGTCGGTGGCTGCCATCATCGCGCTGCTGGGCGGCAAGTTCTTCGGCTGGAGCTGGCTGGACCCGGTGATGGGTATCGTCGGCGCGCTGGTGATCCTTGTATGGGCGCGCGGCCTGTTGCGCGATACCGCCAAGGCGCTGCTCGATCGGGAGATGGATGATCCGCTGGTCCACAGGGTTCGGGAAGCGCTGCAGGAGGTGCCGGATACCGAGGTCACCGATCTGCATCTGTGGCGGGTAGGGCGGTCGCAATACAGCTGCATCCTGAGCCTGGTGACGCATCAGGCGCACACCGCCGACCACTACAAGGCTGCGTTGCAGGGCTTTCCGCAGCTGGTGCACATCACCGTGGAAGTGAATCGCTGCGACGAAAGCGCGCACCTTGATCATCGACAATAGCGCGGCTGAAATACGCGCGCCAAGGCCGTTTGGTCGATTCGTGAAAAAAAGTCGAGTTCAACGGAAAAGTCTTTTGTCTGTCATAACTTTTACGGTATTACCGAATTCAGACCGCCGAACCCTGCGACACAGGTGGCGGCTCCTGGGCAGCCCCGAATCCACCGGCTACCCTCGTCCGCTCACCTGAATCGCATGGCGGTTACTGTGCAGCGAAGCGCTTTTGGCTCTTCGTTTCTGGCCCCAGAAGAAGGTGATCGGTATGGATGACTACGGCAGACCTCGCGCGACCCAGCCCACGCTCTACGTCCTCGACACGAATGTACTGATCCACGATCCCAACGCTTTGCTGAACTTCCAGGAACATCAGGTCGCCATCCCGATGACCGTGCTGGAGGAACTCGACCAACTCAAGGCCGGCAAGCACAGCGTCGCAGCCGAGTGTCGTCAGGCAATCCGCTTGATCGATAAGCTGCTCGGTGACGCCACGCCGGAAGAGGTCGAGCTCGGCGTGCCGATCCAGCGCGGCAAGAGCGGGCCTTCCGGCAGTCTTTCGATCCTCATGAGCAAGCGTGGCGAGTCCAACGCGTTGCCGGAGGATCTGAACGACAACAAGATCATCAATCAGGTGGTCGAGCTGAGCCGACAGCGTCCCGGCTTGCCTGTGGTGCTGGTGACCAAGGACATCAACATGCGCCTGAAGGCGCGTGCCTGTGGCGTAGCGGCGGAGGATTATCATACCGATCAGCTGGTCGATGACGTCGGCCAGCTTTCCCCCGGCTATCACAGCGTCAGCGGCTCGTTCTGGGATCGCGTGAGCAAGGTCGAGACCCATCAGGGGCATGGGCGCACCTGGCACCGCTGACCGACAACCTTCCCGCGGTACACATCAACGAGTTCATCATCGACGAACAGGGCTTTGTCGGCTGGATCAAGGGCATCAAGGCCGATGAGCTGCTGCTGCTCGACCTGCATCAGGAGCCGCTGCTGCATCAGGAGGCCTGGGGCCTGCGCCCGCGGGACATTCATCAGGCATTGGCGCTGTTCGCCTTGCTCGACCCGGATATCCATCTGGTCAACCTGTCCGGCGCCGCCGGTTCGGGCAAGACCATTCTCGCGCTGGCTGCGGCCATCGAGCAGACCGTGGTTAGCAAGCGCTACCGGCGCATCATTGCCACCCGCAGCGTGCAGGGGCTGGACGAGGACATCGGCTTTCTGCCCGGCACCGAGGCCGAGAAGATGGAGCCGTGGCTGGGTGCAATCACCGATAACCTCGAAGCGCTGCACATGGAGGACGAGAACACCCACGGCAGCATCGACTACATCCTGCAAAAGGTGCCGCTGCAGTTTAAATCGCTGAACTACATCCGCGGGCGCAGCTTCCAGCAGAGCCTGATCCTGATCGACGAGTGCCAGAACCTCACGCCGCACCAGATGAAGACCATCATCACCCGCGCGGGCAACGGCTCGAAGGTGGTCTGTCTGGGCAATCTGGCGCAGATCGACACGCCGTATCTGTCGGCGACCAGTTCGGGGCTTACCTACCTGACCGAGCGCTTCAAGGATTTCTCCCACGGCGTGCACATCACCTTGCAGGGTGTACCGCGTTCGGTGCTGGCCGAATACGCCGAAGCGCACATGTAGCGGAGGCGCGTGCGGCGATGCCCGGTAGTACCTCTTACGGGGGCGGGTTCATCGCCGGCGGCTGCGGTAGACTCGTGATTTTCCGATCAGGAGCGCCGAATGCTCACCCATCTCGATTCCCAAGGCCGGGCCAGCATGGTCGACGTCACCGACAAGGCCGTGACCGCGCGTGAAGCCGTGGCCGAGGCCCGCGTGCGCATGCTGCCGCAGACCCTGCAGATGATCCAGCAGGGCGGTCATCCCAAGGGCGATGTCTTCGCCGTGGCGCGCATCGCCGGCATCCAGGCGGCAAAGAAGACCTACGAACTGATTCCGCTGTGTCATCCGCTGCTGCTCACCAGCATCAAGGTCGAGCTGCAGGCGGATGGTGAAGACTGCGTACTGATTCGCGCTGCCTGCAAGCTGGCCGGGCAGACAGGTGTCGAGATGGAAGCGTTGACCGCTGCCAGCGTCGCTGCGCTGACCATCTACGACATGTGCAAGGCCGTGGATCGCGGCATGGTCATCGAAGGCGTGCGCCTGCTGGAAAAACTCGGCGGCAAGAGCGGTCACTGGCAGGTGCCGGCATGATTACCGTCCAGTTCTTTGCCCGTTATCGCGAAACCCTCGGCACTGATGGCGAGCGCCTGCAGTGGGATGCTTCGCTCGCCAACGTGGATGACGTGCGCCAGCAGCTGCTTGCGCGGGGCGGTGTCTGGGAGGTGCTTGCCGAGCAGAACCTGATGTGTGCCCGTAATCAGGAACTCTGTGGTCTCGATGAGCCGATCACCGATGACGATGAAGTCGCTTTCTTTCCCACCGTGACCGGAGGCTGAGCATGGCGGTTCGTGTACAGACGGCAGCGTTCGATCCGGGGGCCGAACTCAATGCGCTGCATGCGGCCAACCTGGGGATTGGCGCGGTCGCCGGGTTCGTCGGTTACGTAAGGGATTTCAATGATGGGCAGGATGTCGCCGGAATGTTCCTCGAACATGCGCCGGGGATGACCGAAAAGGCGCTGGAGAAAATCATTATCGAGGCGGAGCAGCGCTGGCCATTATTGCGGCTCGACGTGCTGCATCGCGTCGGGCCCCTGGAGCCAGGTGAGCCGATCGTCTTCGTCGGCGCGGCGAGCGCCCATCGCGACGCTGCCTTCGACGCCTGTCGCTTCGTGATGGACTACCTGAAGACGCGGGCGCCGTTCTGGAAGAAGGAAACCACGCCGTCCGGGCCACGCTGGGTGGAGGGCCGCGCGAGTGATCAGGTCGCGGCTGAGCGTTGGAGCGAGAACGGCTGAGCCGTCAATAGAAGGTGATGTACATCTTGAAGGCCAGCGTCGAGAACATGGTGAGCACGCCCAGGCCAAGAAGGCCCACGCCCCAGTCCCGGTCCCGGTAGTTGAAACCTACGCAGAGCAGGATGAAGCCGGTGACGATTAGCGACAGTAGCCAGTGCATGCTGTCCATCGATGTCTCCTCGAGTTCCGATCTAGCTACCACTCTAGCCGCTTGACCTCTGTTGAGGCCTGATTCAGGTCATTGATGGAGGAGGTGATTGACGGTCGCAGGGGCGCGGCGAATGCCGCGCCCAATAGGCTCAGCGCGAGTGAGGGACCGGGGCGAGCAGTTCCGCCGGCGGCATCTCGCACTGAATCTTGCGGCCAATCAGCGCTTCGATCGGCGGCAGGGCGAAGGAGTCGTCCTCGCCGGCGAAGCTGATCGACGTGCCGCTGGTGCCGGCACGGCCGGTGCGGCCGATGCGGTGCACGTAGTCATCCGGATCTTCCGGCAGCGTAAAGTTGATTACGTGGCTGATGCCGTCGACATGGATGCCTCGACCGGCGACATCGGTCGCCACCAGTACACGAATCTTGCCCTCGCGGAAACCTTCCAGCGTGCGGATGCGCTTGTGCTGCGGCACGTCGCCGGACATCTGCGCGGCGCTGATGCCGTCCCGGGTCAGGCGTTCCTCGATGCGCCGCACTTCATCCTTGCGGTTGGCGAAGACCATCACCCGCGTCCAGTCATTCTGGGTGATCAGGTTGTACAGCAGCTTGTACTTGTCGCTGCCAGCCACGGCGAATACGTGTTGCTCGACGGTGTCGCTGGCAACGTTTTCCGGCTCGATCTCGACCACGGCGGGGTTGGTCGTCCACTGCTGCGCCAGGTTCATCACGTCATCGGTGAACGTGGCTGAGAACAGCAGGGTCTGGCGTTCGCTCTTGGGCGGCGTCTGCCGGATGATCTGGCGGACCTGCGGAATGAAGCCCATGTCGAGCATGCGATCGGCTTCATCCAGCACCATCACCTCGACCATGTCCAGATGCACCTCGCCGCGCTGGTTGAAATCCAGCAGGCGCCCGGGCGTGGCAACCAGGATGTCGCAGAATTTCGATTCAAGCAGCTTGAGCTGCTTGTCGAAGTCCATGCCGCCGACGAAGCTCATCACGTTCAGGTTGGTATATTTGGTCAGGTCCAGCGCGTCATTGGCGATCTGCACCACCAGTTCACGGGTCGGCGCGATGATCAGTGCGCGCGGTTCGCCCATATAGCGGTCCCGCGGCGGCGGAGTGTCGAGCAGCTGTGTGATGGTGGAGATGAGAAACGCAGCCGTCTTGCCGGTGCCGGTCTGGGCGCGGCCAATGGCGTCTCTGCCGGCGAGGGTATAGCCCAGCACCTGGGCCTGGATCGGCGTGCAGTAGGGAAAACCCAGGTCATGAATTGCGTGCATCAGCTCGGGTGCGAGCTTGAAGTCGTGGAAGCGGGTCTTGCCTTCGGTCGCTTCGACCTCGAAGTCCTCCAGCTTCCACGCCGGAGCGGCGGGTTTTGGCGGCTTGCTGCTGCGTTGACGGCGCGGCTTTTCGGCGGCGCGCTCAGCGGGCTGCGGCTTGGGTTGAGTCTCAGGCGTCGTTGCTTGCTGCGGGGCGCTGTATTGGCCCTCGTGGTCGGCGGCGAGCACGTCATCGGCTGCGCTGGCCCGTACATCCGGGGCCTTGCCAAAGATTTTCTTGAGTGCTTTGAGCACGGTCTTCTCGTCATTTATTAGGAAAGTGTCGCGCGCCAGTGTAATGCAAGACGCATGCATGGCGAAGCCTCGCGCACGGGAAGGCTTGGCTTCCAGCGGGCGCACTCGCGCCTGACGTACTGTTGTGTGATACCGCGCGGGCCTGGTCAGGGCCTTGGGGCATGGCTGTGTCTGATGCCAGGTTCAAGCGTGGCAGGATGCCGACCGCGCTTGAGCCTGCCAGGTGGCGGACGGTCAAGCGCACCGCTCATCCTTCCTTTGATGAATAGGCAACCGGAGCTGGTGCTCAGGAGGCGGCATTTTCGCCAAGCAAAGGTGCGAGCCAGTTGCCGATGTCGCGGATTTCCTCCGGGAGCACCTCGTGGCTCATCGGGTACTCGCGCCAGCTGACGTTGACGCCGGCGTCGTGCAGGCACTGATAGGCGGCACGGCCCATCGCAGGCGGCACTACATCATCGCGGCTGCCATGCAGGCATAGCGCCGGATAGCGCCGGACATCATCGGAAAGCTCGAGGCGCTCGGCAAATGTCGGGGCATAGGTGGACAGTGCGATGACGCCGCCCAGCGGGCCTTGCCAGCGCAGAAATGCCGTATGCAGCACCACCGCGCCGCCTTGGGAGAAGCCGGCGAGAAAGATGCGTGCCGGATCGATGCCCGCGTCACGCTGTGCTTCGATCAGGCCGATGACCTGTTGCGCTGATGCCTCGAGTTGCTCGCGATCGATCGCGCGGGCTGGGCTCATGGCCAGGATGTCGTACCAGCTGGGCATGCTCCAGCCGCCGTTGATGGTTACCGGACGCGTCGGTGCCTGCGGCAGAACGAAGCGAGTGCTATGAAGCTTCTGCTGCAGCGCTTCGGCTACAGGTAGGAAGTCATAGCGATCAGCGCCCAGGCCATGCAGCCAGATGATGCAGGCATCGGCAATGCCATTGGGTTCGAGGATCAACGGTTCGCTCATAGATCGGCTCCAGTTGGGGGCAAGTTGCCTCGTCTTGGGGCATTACGTGCCACCGGCGAGGGAGTGGCGCGAGGTTACCCGCTCGCGCACTTCGATAGAACCCGCAACCTGGTGTATCCAGCTCATTGCCGGATGAGCTGGTACGCGCCTTGCTAAGTTCAGTTCGACTCAGAAGGGAACGGCTCGCATGAGCGAGTCGAGGTAATGGCACAAAGAACATTGCCGATCATCCACGGACGACTAGACTCAGGTCAGGCTGCGCCGCTTCGCTGCTGCCGGTTACGCATCGAGGGGCAACAGGCCCGAACCCGAGAATAAGAAAGCAAACTGGAGGTTTCGATGATTAGGGTGAAATCCACACTGGCTGCGCTGGGTGCAGCGTCACTGCTGGGAGTCAGCGGGCTGGCGCAAGCGGGGGCGACCCTCGATGCAGTGCAGAAGAAAGGATTCGTGCAGTGCGGCATCAGTGATGGCCTTCCGGGCTTTTCCTACGCCGATGCAAAGGGGCAATACTTGGGGATCGACGTGGATGTCTGTCGCGCGGTGGCCGCGGCCGTGTTCGGTGACGCCAGTAAGGTCAAGTACAGTCCGTTGACCGCCAAGGAGCGCTTCACCGCGCTGCAATCCGGCGAAGTGGATATGCTGTCGCGCAACACCACCTGGACCAGCTCGCGTGATGCGGCGATGGGCCTGAATTTCACCGGCGTGACCTATTACGACGGTCAAGGCTTCCTGGTGAACAAGGAGCTGGGTGTCAAAAGTGCCAAGGAGCTCGATGGCGCGACTGTCTGCATTCAGGCAGGCACGACTACCGAACTCAATCTCTCCGATTATTTCCGCGCCAACAACCTGAAGTACACCCCCATCACCTACGACACCTCGGACGAAAGCGCCAAGTCACTGGAGTCGGGCCGCTGCGACGTGCTCACTTCCGACCAGTCGCAGCTCTACGCTCAGCGCATCAAGCTGGCAAAGCCTGATGACTACGTAGTGCTACCCGAAGTGATATCCAAGGAGCCCCTCGGCCCGGCGGTCCGCCAAGGCGATGAGGAATGGTTCGATATCGTGCGTTGGACCTTGTTCGCCATGCTCAACGCCGAGGAATTGGGCATCACTTCGGCAAACGTCGTAGAAAAGGCCAAGAGCACCAAGAACCCTGACGTCGCCCGCCTGCTGGGTGTGGAGGGGGAATATGGCAAGGATCTGAAGCTGCCGAAGGACTGGGCGGTGCAGATCGTCAAGCAGGTCGGTAACTATGGCGAGATCTTCGATCGAAACGTCGGCGCCGGCAGCGAGCTGAAGATCGAACGTGGCCTCAATGCCCTGTGGAACAACGGCGGCGTGCAGTACGCCCCGCCGGTACGTTGACCAAGCGGGGCCGGCTACACCGGCCCCGTTTTCCAAAGGGAGAAGTGCCGCCGGCGCGCACAACGCGCCGGCGGTGCGGTATGAGGACATTCGATGCGAACCATCGACAATCCTAGGCCGGCTGGCGGGTCGCTATTGACCGACCCTCGGGCACGCGCCTGGCTGTTTCAGATTCTGGCTGTAATCACCGTCGTAGCATTCGGCTGGTACCTTTTTCACAATACCCAGACCAACCTTGCCCATCGCGGCATTACCTCCGGCTTCGGTTTCCTTGAGAACGCCGCCGGCTTCGGCATATCCCAGCACCTGATCGACTACAGCGAGAGCGACACTTACGGTCGCGTCTTCTGGGTCGGGCTGCTCAATACGCTGTTGGTCAGCGTCATCGGGATATTTCTCGCAACGGTGATGGGGTTCATCCTCGGCGTGGGACGCCTCTCGAGCAACTGGCTGATCCGTCAATTGGCGACGCTCTACATCGAGATATTCCGCAATATCCCGCCGTTGCTGCTAATCTTCTTCGTCTACTTCGCTGTGATCAGCCCGTTGCCTGGGCCGCGCAACAGCCTGAGCCTATGGGATGCGGTGTTCGTCAACAACCGTGGCGTGCAGATGCCGGCACCCAGCGCCGCCGATGGCTTCTGGTCATTCTGGCTGGCGTTGCTCGTGGCGCTGGTCGCGGTAGTCCTGCTCAACCGCTGGGCTCGGGCGCGTCGGCATGCCACCGGGCAGATTTTTCCGGTGTTCTGGACCAGCCTTGGGTTGTTTCTGGCGATCCCGTGGCTGGTGACCTTCATTGCAGGCGTACCTTTCACCTGGGAAGTGCCGGAGTTGCAGCGCTTCAACATTCGCGGTGGTTGGGTGGTGATCCCGGAGCTGGTTTCGATCGTGGTGGCGTTGTCGGTGTATACCGCGGCGTTCATCGGCGAAACCGTGCGTTCAGGCATTCAGTCGGTCAGCCATGGCCAGACCGAAGCCGCCGCTTCGCTTGGGTTGCGCCCAGGCCAGGTATTGCGGCTGGTGATCGTGCCGCAAGCGTTGCGGGTGATCGTGCCGCCGCTGACCAGCCAATACCTGAACCTGGCAAAGAACTCGTCGCTCGCTGCTGCTATCGGTTATCCAGACATGGTGTCGCTATTCGCCGGCACGGTGCTCAATCAGACCGGGCAGGCCATCGAAACCATGGCCATCACCATGAGTGTCTATCTGGCCATCAGCATCAGCATCTCGCTGCTTATGAACTGGTACAACAAGCGCATTGCGCTGATCGAGCGGTGAGCGCATGACCATCCATACCTTCAAGCCCGACCTGCCGCCACCGACGATCAGCATCGGTGCGCTCGGCTGGCTACGGGCCAATCTGTTTTCCAGCTGGATCAATACCCTGCTGACGCTGGTAGGGCTATACCTGCTCTGGCTGATTGTGCCGCCGGTACTCGAATGGGCCATCTTCAAGGCCGACTGGACCGGTGAAACCCGCGCCGACTGCAGCCGCGAAGGCGCCTGCTGGGTGTTCATTCAGACCCGGTTCGGCCAGTTCATGTACGGCTTCTATCCGACGGAGCTGCGCTGGCGAGTCGATGCGGCAGCCTGGCTGGCGATCATCGGTGCGGCGCCGCTGTTCCTGCGGCAGATGCCACACAAGTTGCGCTACGGGCTGGGCTATCTGCTGGTTTACCCGCTGCTAGCCTACTGGCTGCTGCATGGTGGCTTTCTCGGCCTGCAGACGGTGCCTACCAGTCAGTGGGGCGGGCTCATGCTGACCGTAGTGATCGCTGCCGTGGGCATTGCCGGTGCTTTGCCGCTGGGCATTCTGCTGGCATTGGGGCGGCGCTCGGACATGCCGGCTATTCGCGTGCTCTGCGTGACCTTCATCGAGTTCTGGCGCGGCGTGCCGTTGATCACCGTGCTGTTCATGTCCTCGGTGATGCTGCCGCTGTTCCTGCCCGAAGGCATGAGCCTCGACAAGCTGCTGCGGGCAATGCTGATGGTGGTGTTCTTCGAGGCCGCCTACATCGCCGAGGTAGTACGTGGCGGTCTGCAGGCGATCCCCAAGGGGCAGTACGAGGCGGCGGCGGCCATGGGCCTGGGCTACTGGCGCAGCACGCTGCTGGTGATCCTGCCGCAGGCGCTGAAGCTGGTGATCCCAGGCATCGTCAACACCTTCATTGCCCTGTTCAAGGACACCAGCCTGGTGATCATCATCGGCCTGTTCGACTTCCTCAACAGCATCAAGCGCGCCACCGCGGACCCGGCCTGGCTAGGCATGTCCACCGAGGGCTACGTGTTCGCTGCGCTGGTGTACTGGATGTTCTGTTTCGGCATGTCCCGCTATTCGATGCGCCTGGAGCGCAAGCTGGACACCGGCCACAAGCATTAGGAGTGATATATGAGTGATTCAAACGCGCAGGCCGAGCACAGCAGCGAACCGGTCATCCGCATGCAGGGCGTGCACAAATGGTTCGGCCAGTTCCATGTACTCAAGGACATCAACCTCTCCGTGCGCCAGGGCGAGCGTATCGTGCTGTGCGGGCCTTCCGGCTCCGGCAAGTCGACCACCATTCGCTGCCTCAATCGCCTGGAGGAACACCAGCAGGGGCGCATCGTCATCAACGGCGTGGAGCTGACCAGCGACCTCAAGCAGATCGAGGCAATCCGCAGCGAAGTCGGCATGGTGTTCCAGCACTTCAACCTGTTCCCGCACCTGACCGTGTTGCAGAACTGCACCCTGGCGCCGATGTGGGTGCGCAAGCTGCCGCGACGGCAGGCCGAGGAAATCGCCATGCATTATCTGGAGCGCGTGCGCATCCCGGAGCAGGCCAACAAGTTTCCCGGCCAGCTCTCCGGCGGTCAGCAGCAGCGCGTGGCGATCGCCCGTGCGCTGTGCATGAAGCCGAAGATCATGCTGTTCGATGAGCCGACTTCGGCCCTCGACCCGGAAATGGTGAAGGAGGTGCTCGACACCATGGTCAGCCTCGCCGAAAGCGGCATGACCATGCTCTGCGTGACCCATGAGATGGGCTTCGCCCGCACCGTGGCGGATAGGGTGATCTTCATGGACAAGGGCGAGATCGTCGAACAGGCCGAGCCAGAGGTGTTCTTCACAAACCCGGTCAACGACAGGACCAAGCTGTTCCTAAGCCAGATACTGCACTGATCCAAGCCGGGCCTGGCGTGCCGTCGGAGCACGCGGCGCCTGGCTGTGTTCAGCCTTAGCCTCGGCCGCCGTCATGGGCTAGAATACGCGCCCCGACTGCTCCCCCCTCCGAGGCTGTTCCGACGATGTTGATCCTGCGCGGCGCTCCCGCTCTTTCCGCCTTCCGTCATGGCAAGCTCCTGGCACAACTGACCGATAAGGTCCCCGCCGTCGGCGGGCTGTATGCCGAGTTCGCCCATTTCGCCGAGGTTTCCGGCACGCTCGGCGCGGATGAGCAGAACGTACTGACCCGCCTGCTGAAGTACGGCCCCAGTGTGCCGGTGCAGGAACCTGCCGGGCGGCTGTTCCTCGTGGTGCCTCGCTTCGGCACCATTTCGCCGTGGTCGAGCAAGGCCAGCGATATCGCCCACAACTGCGGGCTGGAGAAGGTCCAGCGGCTGGAGCGGGGCATCGCCTATTACGTGCAGGGCGAGTTTTCCGATAGCGAGGCACAGCTGATTGCCGCAGCGCTTCACGATCGCATGACACAAATGGTGCTCGATCGTTTCGACGCAGCCGCCAACCTGTTCAGCCATGCCGAGCCCAAGCCGCTGACTGCCGTGGACATCCTCGGTGGCGGTCGCGCCGCGCTGGAAAAGGCCAACACCGACCTGGGCCTGGCCCTGGCCGAAGACGAGATCGATTATCTGGTCAGTGCCTTCCAGGGCCTCAAGCGCAACCCGCACGACATCGAACTGATGATGTTCGCGCAGGCCAACTCCGAGCACTGCCGCCACAAGATCTTCAACGCCAGCTGGGACATCGACGGCGAGAGCCAGGACAAGTCGCTGTTCGGCATGATCAAGAACACCTACCAGATGCACAGCGAGAACGTGCTGTCCGCATACAAGGACAACGCGTCGGTCATCGTCGGCCACACCGCAGGGCGTTTCTTCCCCAATCCTGAAACCCGCCAGTA
The DNA here is from genome assembly GCF_002929225.1 of Stutzerimonas kunmingensis. GTDB lineage: Bacteria > Pseudomonadota > Gammaproteobacteria > Pseudomonadales > Pseudomonadaceae > Stutzerimonas. The sequence continues at coordinate 178,214 of NZ_PISM01000021.1, forward strand.
CGGCGCGGTGCAGGAGCCGGTGCACATTCTGATGAAGGTGGAAACCCACAACCACCCGACCGCGATCTCGCCGTTCTCGGGTGCTTCCACCGGTTCCGGCGGCGAGATTCGCGACGAGGGCGCCACCGGCCGCGGCGCCAAGCCAAAGGCGGGTCTGACGGGTTTCACCGTCTCCAACCTGAACATCCCCGGCTTCGAGCAGCCGTGGGAACAGGCCTACGGCAAGCCGGAACGCATCGTCACGCCGCTGGACATCATGATTGAAGGCCCTCTGGGCGGCGCCGCGTTCAACAACGAGTTCGGCCGCCCGGCGCTGACCGGTTACTTCCGTACCTTCGAGCAGTCGATCAACACGCCGCGCGGCGACGAGGTGCGTGGTTATCACAAGCCGATCATGCTCGCTGGCGGCATGGGCAATATCCGTGAAGATCACGTGCAGAAGGCTGAGATCACCGTTGGCGCCAAGCTGATCGTGCTCGGCGGGCCGGCCATGCTGATCGGCCTGGGCGGCGGCGCCGCCTCCTCGGTCGCGACCGGTGCCAGCTCGGCCGATCTTGATTTCGCCTCGGTACAGCGCGAGAACCCGGAAATGGAACGCCGCTGCCAGGAGGTCATCGACCGCTGCTGGCAGCTGGGCGACCAGAACCCCATCGCCTTCATCCATGACGTCGGTGCCGGTGGCATTTCCAATGCCTTCCCGGAGCTGGTCAACGACGGTGGCCGCGGTGGCCGCTTCGAACTTCGCAACGTGCCTAACGACGAGCCGGGCATGGCCCCGCACGAGATCTGGAGCAACGAGTCCCAGGAGCGTTACGTGCTGGCCGTCAGTGCCGCCGATTTCGAGCGTTTCCAGGCTATCTGCGAACGTGAGCGCTGCCCGTTCGCGGTTGTCGGCGAGGCGACCGAAGAGCCACAACTGACTGTCACCGACAGCCATTTCGGCAACACCCCGGTGGACATGCCGCTCGAAGTGCTGCTCGGCAAGCCGCCGCGCATGCACCGCAGCGCCAGCCGCGAAGCGGAATTGGGCGATGACTTCGATGCGGCTACTGTCGATCTGAATGAGGCGGTCACCCGGGTGCTGCGCCACCCAGCGGTCGCCAGCAAGAGCTTCCTGATCACCATCGGCGACCGCAGCATCACCGGCCAGGTAGCGCGCGATCAGATGGTCGGTCCGTGGCAGGTGCCGGTCGCCGACTGCGCCGTCACGGCTACCAGCTACGACGTTTACACCGGCGAGGCCATGGCGATGGGCGAGCGTACGCCGCTGGCGCTGCTGGATGCCCCGGCGTCGGGCCGCATGGCCATCGGCGAAACGCTGACCAACCTGGCAGCGGCACGCATCGAGAAGATCTCCGACATCAAGTTGTCCGCCAACTGGATGGCCGCCGCCGGCCACCCCGGCGAAGACGCGCGGCTGTACGACACCGTGCGAGCCGTCGGCATGGAGCTGTGCCCGCAGCTGGGCCTGACCATTCCGGTGGGCAAGGACTCGATGTCAATGAAGACCCATTGGTCGGAGGAGGGCGCCGAGAAAAGCGTGACCTCGCCGATGTCGCTGATCGTTTCCGGCTTCGCCCCGGTCACTGATATCCGCCAGACCCTGACCCCGCAGCTGCGCCTGGACAAGGGCGCAACGGACCTGATCCTGATCGATCTGGGACGCGGCCAGAACCGCATGGGCGCTTCGATTCTTGCGCAGGTGTATGGTCAGCTTGGTCGCCAGGCGCCCGACGTCGATGATGCCGAAGACCTGCAGGCGTTCTTCGCTGTGGTCCAGGGACTGAACGCCGATGGTCTGCTACTGGCCTACCACGACCGTTCCGACGGTGGTCTGCTGACCGCTGTGCTGGAAATGGCGTTTGCCGGTCACTGTGGCCTGAGTCTGAATCTCGATGGCCTGCTGGAGAGTGCCGCAGATGTCGCACCGATGCTCTTCAACGAGGAGCTTGGTGCGGTGATTCAGGTGCGTCAGGACGACACCGAGATCGTGCTGGCACAGTTCAGCGCAGCCGGTCTGGGTGACTGTGTCGCGGTCATCGGTCAGCCGGTCAACAATGGCCATGTGTCGATCAAGCACGGCGAGAACGAAGTCTTCGCCGGTGAGCGCCGTCTGCTGCATCGGCAGTGGGCGGAAACCAGTTACCAGATCCAGCGTCTGCGCGATAACGCCGAGTGCGCCGATCAGGAGTTCGACGCGCTGCTCGAAGAGGACAACCTGGGTCTCAGTGCCAAGCTCAGCTTCGACGTGAACGAGGACATCGCGGCGCCCTACATCAAGCGTGGCGTTCGTCCACAGATTGCGGTGCTGCGCGAGCAGGGCGTCAATGGCCAGGTGGAGATGGCGGCGGCGTTCGACCGCGCCGGTTTCGCCGCGGTCGACGTGCACATGAGCGATATTCTTTCCGGGCGTGTCAGCCTTGAGGAGTTCAAGGGCCTGGTGGCCTGCGGTGGCTTCTCCTACGGCGACGTGCTCGGCGCCGGTGAAGGCTGGGCCAAGTCGATCCTGTTCAATGCGCGTGCACGGGATGGCTTCCAGGCCTTCTTCGAGCGCAAGGACAGCTTCGCTCTCGGCGTGTGCAATGGTTGCCAGATGATGAGCAACCTGCACGAGCTGATCCCGGGCACCGAGAACTGGCCGCACTTCGTGCGTAACCGCTCGGAGCAGTTTGAAGCGCGGGTGGCGATGGTTCAGATTCAGGATTCGCCATCGATCTTCCTGCAGGGCATGGCCGGCTCCCGTCTGCCGATCGCCATCGCCCACGGCGAAGGCCATGCGGAGTTCGAGAGCGAAGAGGCCATGCTGCAGGCAGATCTTTCCGGCACCGTGGCGCTGCGCTTCGTGGATAACCACGGCAAGGTCACCGAGCGTTACCCGGCCAACCCGAACGGCTCGCCGCGCGGTATCACCGGTCTCAGCAGTCGCGATGGTCGCGTGACCATCATGATGCCGCACCCCGAGCGGGTGTTCCGCGCCGTGACCAACTCCTGGCGCCCTGACGAGTGGCAGGAAGACGGCGGCTGGATGCGCATGTTCCGCAATGCGCGGGTCTGGGTCGACTGACCGACCGGGTCAATCTGGCCATTCCCGAGGAGCCCGTCGATAGCATATCGGCGGGCTTTTTCATTTGTGACAAAGGTCTATGAACCGGTAGCGCAAAGCGTCGTCTGAGCTATGACGCGACGCACTATTCGGTGCCCCACGGATGGCAGAATGCCAGTTCGCTCGGCCGGTGGAGGTCGGGCTCATCTGCACGGAGAGGTCGATGTACAAGCTGTGCTTCTATGTTCCAGACAGTCATCTGGAAGCGGTCAAGAAAGCAGTGTTCGCCGCCGGCGCTGGCCGCATAGGCGCATATGACAGTTGCTGCTGGCAGGTGCTGGGGCAAGGGCAATACCGCCCGTTGGAGGGTAGCCAGCCTTTTATCGGGCAAGCCGGGCAGGTGCAGCACGTTCCCGAGTGGAAGGTCGAATTGGTTGTGGCGGACGAGTTGATTCACGACAGCGTGAAGGCAATGAAGAAGGCCCATCCCTATGAAACGCCTGCGTTCGACGTCTGGCGTTTGTCCGACATGCAGTTCTAGCCAGCCGTACTGGGTGCGTGCTTAGCTGTAGTGGCGCCCCGACATCCGTTACGGGCGAATCTCGATCAGCGTGCCATCCTTCACCAGCGCCCAGATCTCGCGCATGTCGCTGTTGCTCAGCGCGATGCAGCCCTCGGTCCAGTCCAGGGTGTGAAAGAACCACTCCGGATACTCCTCATCCAGTGGCGTGCCGTGCAGCATGATCATGCTTCCAGGCGCTACGCCTTCCTGCTGTGCGCGGGCCAGGTCACGCGCGTTGGGGTAGGAGATGTGCATCGACAGGTTGTATTTGTCGCTGGTCTTGCGCCAGTCGATCCAGTAGAAGCCTTCCGGCGTGCGCTTGTCGCCTTCGCGCAACTTTGCGCCGTCGGGTTGTTTGCCCAGCGAAACGCGATAGCTCTTGAGTGTCTGGCCAGCGCTGACCAGATGGAGTTTGCGTTCCGACTTGATTACCAGCACTTTGTCGATGGGTGAACCGCCCAGGCTGGGCGTCGCATTGGCGTGGGAGAACGCGGTAAAGGTGAGGCAGAGCAGGGCGAGCAGCCAGCGCATCGAGGCTTTCCTTCGAACTTCATCAGACCTGTATGTGCCAGCCGGTCCGGCAGACACTTCAGTCTGCGCGGGCGTGGCCCTGCTGGCGGTTGCGATAGCTTGTCACGGCCTCGTTGCGCACCGGGAAGGTCTGCTGCACCCGGTCGGCGAAGAAGCATTCTAGGGTACGGCCGATGGTCGGAAAAGCCAGCTCGGACCAAGGGATGTCTTGCTGATGAAAGAGCTTCACTTCCAGGCTTTCGTCTCCGGCACAGAAGTCCAGATCGACGAGCTCGGCGCGGAAGAACATGTAGACCTGATTGATATGTGGCAGGTCGAACAGGGTATACAGCTGCAGGTCACGCACTCTGGCGCAGGCCTCTTCGAGTGTTTCGCGCTCTGCGGCCTGCTGCATGGTTTCGCCGTTCTCCATGAAGCCGGCCGGCAGGGTCCAATAGCCCCGGCGCGGTTCGATCGCACGCCGACATAGCAGCACGCGATCATCCCAGACGGGTACGCAGCCGGCGACGATCCTCGGGTTCTGATAGTGCACCGTTTGGCAGCTGTCGCAGACGAAGCGCGGCCGGTTGTCGCCGTCCGGTACTCGGACCAGCACCGGATCGCCGCACTGGTTGCAGTATTTCATGGGTGCCTTCCTGATTGCTCCGGGAAATATTGGGCCGTTCACACGGATTCGGCAAGGCAGCCTCTGCGCCATTCGGGGTGGCTCTGACCCGCCTGGTTCGCAGTTGTAACATTGATATCGCATCGAGGCGTTGGAGCTTCTCGTTTGGCGCTCTCCGGGCCTTGGGCGGCTCCGCCTTTCATGCCATGATGCCGATCAAAGACGAAACGAGAAAATACATGCTGGACACAATACTCCACCGGGTGCGCGCTCATTCCCCGCATCTTCTGGAGCCGGAAGGCCGCCTGCCCGAGGCGGCCGTGTTGATGCCAATCACCCGCAGCGAGTCGCCGGAGCTGGTGCTGACGCTCCGCGCCGCCGGTCTTTCCACCCATGGTGGAGAAGTGGCGTTTCCCGGCGGTCGACGCGATCCGGAAGACCGCGATCTGCTGCACACCGCGCTGCGTGAGGCCGAGGAAGAGGTAGGCCTGGCGCCAGGCATGGTCGAGGTCGTCGGCCCGCTCAGCAGCCTGGTGTCGGTGCATGGCATCCACGTCACGCCTTACGTCGGTCTGGTTCCGGACTATGTCGAGTACCGCGCCAACGATGCCGAAATCGCCTCCGTGTTTTCTGTGCCGCTGGAATTCTTCTGCGAGGATCCGCGCGAGGTCACGCACCGCATCGATTACCAGGGACAGAGCTGGTACATCCCGTCCTACCGCTATGGCGAATACCAGATTTGGGGGCTGACCGCGATCATGATCGTCGAGCTGGTCAATGTCATATACGACGCCGGCATCGAAATGCGCCGCGCGCCTGCCGCATTCATCGATCTGTCCGGGCGGCGCGAGCCCTGAGCTGCACCGTCGCAGGGTCGAGCGGCATTCCGGTGGCCTGAGTACAACTGACAAGAAGAGGTGTGTCGTGAAATACCGTCTGGGAGAGTCGCGGGTCGAAGCGCATCCGCAAAGCTGGGTAGCCCCTAATGCCACGCTGGTCGGCAAGATCAGGCTGGATGCTGGTGCAAGCGTCTGGTTTGGCGCCGTTCTGCGTGGTGACAACGAGTTGATCCACATCGGTGAGAACAGCAACGTGCAAGACGGCAGCGTGATGCACACCGATATGGGGTATCCGTTGACCCTGGGTACCGGCGTCACGGTTGGCCACAACGCCATGTTGCACGGTTGCACGGTCGGTGATTACAGCCTGATCGGCATCAATGCGGTGGTGCTCAACGGCGCGAAGATCGGCAAGCACTGCATCATTGGCGCCAACACCCTGATTGCCGAGGGCAAGGAAATTCCCGATGGCTCACTGGTGGTCGGCTCGCCAGGCAAAGTGGTGCGTGAGCTGAGCGATGAGCAGAAGAAGATGCTCGAAGCCAGCGCCGCTCACTACGTGCATAACGCTCAGCGGTACGCGCGTGAGCTGGAGCGCGATGAGTGAACACGCAGGAAAAGCCGGTCGCCTCGCCCTGCGTCAGTCTCTGCGCTCTGGATGAGGATGACCTGTGCGTCGGTTGCCAGCGAAGCGCGGATGAGATCCGGCGCTGGGGGTTGATGAGCAACGAGGAGCGGCGCGAGGTGCTTCAACGCTGCAGCGAGCGACTTCGCCTCAGTGGCCAGCTGATGTAGGCGCGTGCCGGGTTCGTTTGTATTTCCAGAGTCGCGAGGATTCCATGCCAAGAATAGGTACACCATTGTCTTCCAGCGCTACGCGCGTCCTGCTCTGTGGCTGCGGCGAGCTTGGCAAGGAGCTGGTTATTGAGCTGCAGCGGCTTGGCGTGGAAGTCATAGCGGTCGACCGCTACGCCAATGCACCAGCCATGCAGGTTGCGCACCGCAGCCACGTGGTCGACATGCTCGACGGTGCTGCGCTGCGAGCGTTGATCGAGCAGGAGCGACCGCATTACATCGTGCCGGAGATCGAGGCCATCGCCACCGCTACCCTGGTCGAGCTGGAGGGCGAAGGCTACACCGTGATACCCACGGCCCGGGCCGCGCAGCTGACGATGAATCGCGAAGGCATTCGCCGACTGGCCGCAGAGGAGCTGGGCTTGCCGACTTCACCCTATCGCTTCGCGGATTCGCTGGAGGAGTGTCGCTCGGCGGCGATGACGCTGGGCTTTCCCTGTCTGGTCAAGCCGGTGATGAGCTCGTCCGGCAAGGGGCAGTCGGTGCTGCGCAGCGAAGCCGATATCAATGCCGCCTGGGGTTATGCGCAGGCCGGCGGTCGTGCAGGTCGCGGCCGGGTCATCGTCGAGGGCTTCATCGACTTTGATTATGAAATCACCTTGCTGACGGTGCGCCATGCGGGTGGCACGAGTTTCTGTGAGCCGGTCGGCCACCGCCAGGAGAAGGGCGACTATCAAGAGTCATGGCAGCCGCAGCCGATGGCGCCGGCGGCGATGGCCGAGGCGAAGCGCATTGCACTGGCGGTCACCGAGGCGCTTGGTGGGCGGGGCATCTTTGGCGTCGAGTTGTTCGTCAAAGGCGATCAGGTCTGGTTCTGCGAAATCTCCCCGCGTCCTCACGATACCGGCCTTGTGACACTGGTTTCGCAGGACCTTTCCGAGTTCGCGCTGCATGCGCGGGCCATTCTCGGCCTGCCGATTCCGAGCATCCGCCAGATGGGCTCGGCGGCTTCAGCGGTGATTCTGGTAGAAGGTGAATCCACCGAAGTGAGCTTCGGCAATCTCGCTGCTGCGCTTGCAGAACCGGATACCGCGCTGCGTCTGTTCGGCAAGCCCGGTGTAAGCGGCCAACGGCGCATGGGGGTCGCGCTGGCGCGGGACGTATCCATCGATGCGGCGAGAGAAAAGGCGTTGCGTGCAGCTGCCGCGGTGAAAGTGGAGCTGTGAGGCTGGCGGGCCGGCTTGCTGCCGCCCCGATTACTCGGGTTGCTGCTCGTCCGAGGATGTGTCGTCGATGGTCCAGGCGCGTACGCTTTTCACGCGGTTATCGGCCGCTTGCAGGATTTCCAGCCGGTAGTTGCCGATCTGCAAGCAGATGCCGCTATCCGGCATGTGCTCAAGGGCCTCGGTGATGAGGCCGTTGAGCGTCTTGGGGCCGTCGCAAGGCAACTTCCACCCGAGGGCCCGGTTTACCTCGCGAATGTAGGCGGCGCCATCGATCACCAGCGTGCCGTCGTCCTGCGGGTGAATATCCGGGCTGCGCAGTACGTCCTGATTGCTGAACTCGCCGACGATCTCTTCGAGGATGTCCTCAAGCGTGACGATGCCGCGGACGTCGCCGTATTCGTCGACCACGATGCCGATCCGTCGCTTCTGCTTCTGGAAGTTCAGCAGCTGGGTGGAAAGCGGAGTATTTTCCGGTACGAAATAGGGTTCGTTACAGGCTTCGAGCAGGCTTTCCTTGGTTAGCTGGTCATGACTGAGCAGGCGGGCAATCTGTCGCATATGGACGATGCCTTCGATCTGGTTGATGTCGTTGCGAAACACCGGCAGGCGAGTATGTGGCGTGGTGCGCAGCTGACCGATGATCGATTCCAGATCGTCATCGAGATCGATCCCGGTAACCTCGTTGCGCGGGATCATGATGTCGTCGACAGTGACCCGCTCCAGGTCGAGAATGCCGAGCAACATGCTCTGGCGATTCAGCGGCAGGTCGGTGCCGGATTCGCGTACGACGCTGCGTAGCTCCTCGGTGGACAGGCTGTCGTTGCCCTTGTTGGACAGGTCGACGCCAAGCAACTTGAGCAGTCCGTTGCTTACCCAGCCGAGCATGGCAACCAGAGGATAAAGCACCTTCTGCAGCAGCTTCAGCGGTAGGCTGACCGGGTAGGCGACAATCTCCGGGCGTAGTGCGGCCAGGGTTTTCGGCGTGATTTCGCCGAAGATCAGCAAGATGATGGTCAGGCCGATGGTGGCAATCGCGATCCCAGCTTCGCCCCATAGCTGCATCGCGAGCACGGTAGCGATGGATGAGGCCAGGATGTTGACGAAGTTGTTGCCAACCAGAATGGTGCCCAGCAGGCGGTCAGGATGGGCCAGCAGTTCGCTGGCGCGCTGCGCGCCTCGATGCCCTTCCTTGGCCTGATGCCTGAGGCGGTAGCGGTTGAGGCTGAGCATGCCGGTTTCGGAACTGGAGAAGAACGCCGAGCACAGCAGCAGAAAGACCAGCAGTCCGACCAGAAAGCCGGGGTGTAGATTTTCCACGGGTTAGCCTGTTTGCGTCAGATGTGCAGGATGAATTCGCGGACGAGCTTGCTGCCGAAATACGCCAGCATCAGCAGGCAGAAACCGACCAGTGTCCAGCGGATGGCCTTGTAGCCGCGCCAGCCAAGCTGGTGGCGCCCCCACAGCAGCAGGCCGAAGACGATCCAGGCAACCACCGAAAGGAGTGTCTTGTGGACCAGGTGCTGCGCAAAAAGGTCATCAAGAAACAGCCAGCCGGAAAGCAGTGAGGCGGACAGAAGCAGCCAACCTGCCCAGAGAAAGCCGAACAACAGGCTTTCCATCGTCTGCAGAGGCGGGAAGTTGCGGATCAGGCCCGAGGGATGCTTGTGCTTGAGGTGATGATCCTGCAGCAGCAGCAACAAGGCCTGGAAGACCGCAATGGTCAGCATGCCGTAGGCCAGGATCGACAGCAGGATATGCGCGAGTATGCCCGGCTCCTCGGCAATCGCAGGTGCAGTGCCGGATGGGGCGAACTGGGCGAAGAGTACCGTCAGGCAGCCCAGTGGAAAGAGCAGCAGCAGCAGGTTTTCCACTGGCATCCGATGCAGCGCCAGTAGTATCAGCAGGATGACAGCGGCGGCAATCAGGCTTGAGGCGGTGAAGAAGTCCAAGTGCAGGCCGCTTGGTGATATCAGCTGGATGAAAAGGCTGATCCCATGGGCAAGCAGAGCGAGCAGTCCGACTGTCAGCAGCAGACGTCTGTCCGGCACGGCGCGTTGTGCCAGACGCAAACTTTGATAACCCGTGGCGCCGGCATACAGAGCCGCGGCGGCAAGGCTGGGTAGCAGAGGGTGCATAAGTTCCGGTAACGGGCTCGAAAGGTCGTGAGTGTGGCACAAAGACCCGAGGCGCAAAAGCGGTGGCCGGGTTACGGATCGTCACGGCGTGCGATGCGCCGCATGCTGCGCCATCCATCCCTGGCTTCGGGTCGCGCGGCGGCTGGCGCGGTCAGGTAAATACGAAAAGCCGTGCAGTCGGGGTACCGGCCTGACGCCCGCACCTTCTATAATCTCGCCCTTCAGCACCCCAGCGTGGAATGGCTCATGTTCGAAAACCTAACCGACCGCCTCTCACAAACGCTTCGCCACGTCACCGGCAAGGCGAAGCTGACCGAGGACAACATCAAGGACACGCTGCGTGAAGTGCGGATGGCGCTGCTTGAGGCCGACGTCGCACTGCCGGTGGTCAAGGAGTTCGTCAATCGGGTCAAGGAGCGCGCTGTTGGCACCGAGGTCTCGAAGAGCCTGACTCCGGGTCAGGCGTTCGTGAAGATCGTTCGCGCAGAGCTGGAAGAGTTGATGGGCGCGGCCAACGAGGACCTGGTGCTTCAGGTCACTCCGCCGGCCGTGGTGCTGATGGCCGGCCTGCAGGGGGCGGGTAAGACCACCACCGTGGGGAAGCTGGCGCGCTTCCTCAAGGAGCGCAAGAAGAAGAGCGTGCTGGTGGTTTCGGCTGACGTCTATCGTCCGGCTGCGATCAAGCAGCTCGAAACCCTGGCTGGCGAAGTGGGTGTGACCTTCTTCCCTTCCGATATCAGCCAGAAGCCGGTGGAGATCGCCCAGGCGGCCATCCGTGAAGCCAAGCTCAATTTCATTGATGTGGTGCTGGTGGATACTGCCGGTCGTCTGGCCGTAGATGCCGAGATGATGGCCGAGATCCAGGCTGTACACGCCGCGATCAATCCTGCCGAAACGCTGTTCGTGGTCGATGCCATGACGGGCCAGGACGCGGCAAATACCGCCAAGGCGTTCGGCGAAGCACTGCCGCTGACCGGTGTGGTGTTGACCAAGGTGGATGGCGATGCGCGTGGTGGTGCCGCGCTTTCGGTGCGGCACGTGACCGGGAAGCCGATCAAGTTCCTCGGCATGGGCGAGAAGAGTGACGCCCTTGAACCTTTCCATCCGGATCGTATTGCCTCGCGCATCCTCGGCATGGGCGATGTGCTCAGCCTTATCGAGCAGGCCGAGCAGACCCTTGATCGCGAGAAGGCCGAGAAGCTCACCAAGAAGCTCAAGAAGGGCAAAGGGTTCGATCTCGAGGACTTCCGCGATCAGCTGCAGCAGATGAAGAACATGGGCGGCCTCGGTGGCTTGATGGACAAGCTGCCATCCATAGGTGGCGTCAACCTGTCGCAGATGGGGCATGCTCAGGGCGCAGCGGAGAAGCAGTTCATGCAGATGGAGGCGATCATCAACTCGATGACGCCTGCCGAGCGACGCAATCCTGACATCATCAGTGGATCGCGCAAGCGCCGTATCGCCATGGGGTCAGGTACTCAGGTGCAGGATATCGGCCGGCTGATCAAGCAGCACAAGCAGATGCAGAAGATGATGAAAAAGGTCACCGGCAAGGGTGGCATGACCAAGATGATGCGCGGCATGGGCGGCATGTTCCCAGGCGGCGGTATGCCGAAGTTCTAGAAAGTGTCTTGTCGCGGCGCTGAGTCGCGACGTAATGCGGTCTGCAGCCTGATGCCGGGTATCGCCTAGCTCCGGCTGAGACCTTTAGTAAAAGAGTTTGCAAAATCCCCGGCATTCCTTAAAATGTGCGGCCTTTCGGGCCTAGGCCCATTTTAAGTGTGTGCCTTAAGTAAGTTAGCACCGACTACAGGAACGATGTTCACATGGTAACTATTCGTCTCGCCCGTGGCGGCTCCAAGAAGCGCCCTTTCTACCACCTGACCGTGACCAACAGCCGCAACCCGCGTGATGGTCGCTTCGTCGAGCGCATCGGTTTCTTCAACCCGATCGCCACTGGTGCGGAAGTGAAGCTTTCTGTAAACCAGGAGCGCGCTACTTACTGGCTGAGCCAGGGCGCACAGCCGTCTGAGCGCGTTGCTCAGCTGCTGAAGGAAGCTGCCAAGGCCGCTGCCTGAATCTCATGAACGCAACGTCTGCTCCGGTCGATGACCTGGTTGTCATCGGCAAGATCGTTTCGGTGCATGGCGTGCGCGGTGACGTAAAGGTCTACTCCTTTACTGATCCGATCGACAACCTGCTGAACTATCGACGCTGGACGCTGAGGCGAGGCGACGAGGTGAAGCAGGTCGAGTTGGTCAAGGGGCGCCTCCAGGGAAAGATCCTGGTGGCAACGCTGAGTGGGTTGGATGATCGCGAAGTTGCGCGTACCTACGCCGATTTCGAGATATGCATCCCGCGTAGCGAACTGCCCGCCTTGGACGACGGTGAGTACTACTGGTATCAGCTTCAGGGCTTGAAGGTCATCAATCAGGCTGAGCAGTTGCTTGGTCAGATCGATCACCTGCTTGAAACCGGAGCCAACGACGTGATGGTCGTGAAGCCTTGTGCTGAAAGCCTGGACGATCGCGAACGTCTGTTGCCTTACACCGATCAATGCGTGTTGAAGATCGATCTGGTAGCGGGCGAGATGCAGGTCGATTGGGACGCGGATTTCTGAACGGCATGTCCGCTTTGCGCGTCGAGGTCATCAGCCTTTTCCCGGATATGTTCGCAGCGATATGTGACTACGGGATTACCAGTCGTGCCGTGAAGCAGGGGTTGTTGCAGGTGAGCTGCTGGAACCCCAGAAGCTACACCGAAGACCGCCACCAAACAGTGGACGACCGCCCATTCGGCGGTGGCCCCGGCATGGTGATGAAGATCAAGCCGCTCGAGCTTGCCTTGGCTGACGCCAAACAGGCTGCGGGTGAGACGGCGAAGGTGATCTACCTCTCGCCGCAGGGGCGCCAGCTGAAACAGGCTGATGTCCGCGAGATGGCAAAAGAGGATGCGCTTATCCTGATTGCCGGTCGCTACGAAGGTATTGATGAGCGCTTCATCGAAGCGCATGTCGATGAGGAATGGTCGATTGGTGATTACGTGTTGTCCGGTGGCGAGTTGCCGGCAATGGTGCTGATCGACGCCGTGACGAGGCTGCTTCCGGGTGCCCTGGGTCATGCTGGTTCCGCCGAGGAGGATTCGTTCACCGACGGCCTGCTCGACTGTCCGCACTACACGCGTCCTGAGGTGTATGCGGGTAAATGTGTTCCTGATGTGCTGCTCAGCGGCAACCACGAACACATCCGACGCTGGCGCTTGCAGCAGTCCCTTGGAAGGACCTGGGAGCGCCGCGCCGATCTTCTGGATAGCCGCTCGCTTTCTGGAGAAGAACAGAAGCTGCTGGCGGAATACATCCGCCAGCGGGACGATAGTTAACGTATCGATGGCAACCCACAGGGTTGACCTTAGGAGCACAGCATGACCAACAAGATCATTCAGCAGCTCGAAGCCGAGCAGATGAACAAAGAAATCCCGCCGTTCGCACCGGGCGACACCGTTATCGTTCAGGTGAAGGTGAAGGAAGGCGAGCGTCAGCGTCTGCAGGCCTTCGAAGGCGTCGTGATTGGCAAGCGCAACCGCGGTCTGAACAGTGCTTTCACCGTTCGCAAGATCTCCAACGGTGTAGGCGTCGAGCGTACTTTCCAGAGCTACAGCCCGATGGTCGACAGCATCAGCGTCAAGCGTCGCGGTGACGTGCGCAAGGCCAAGCTGTACTACCTCCGCGCGCTGTCCGGCAAGGCCGCTCGCATCAAGGAAAAGCTGGTCTAAGACCGCGGTTCCGCAAAAAAGCAGCCCTCGGGCTGCTTTTTTCGTTTCTAGGGCCTGCTGATCCCGGCGGAGCGAGACTGGTGCCTGCGATTGGGGCGGCGATCGGATGAAGAGATTCCGATTCGTTTGCGCTCTGGCCGCGTCGGGACGCCTGTGGAAAACTGTTGCACCCCTTCTGATTGAAGCTGTCATGCCTGCACTCGACGACCCCATCATCGACCGTTACCTCGATGCGCTCTGGCTGGAAAAAGGGCTGGCGGACAATAGCCGCGAGGCCTACCGCAGCGACCTCGCATTGTTCAACGGCTGGCTGGAGGAGCGAGGCGTTCGACTTGCCACCGCCGGGCGCGAGATCATTCTCGATCACCTCGCATGGCGTCTGAACAATGGTTACAAGGCGCGCTCCACGGCGCGCTTTCTGTCAGGCTTACGGGGCTTTTATCGCTACCTGTTACGCGAGGGCGAGATCGCCGGCGATCCGACGTTGCGCGTGGATCTGCCACTGCTTGGACGTCCCTTGCCGAAAGCACTGTCCGAAGCCGATGTAGAGGCATTGCTGACGGCGCCAGATATTGGAGAGCCGTTAGGTCTGCGTGATCGCGCCATGCTCGAGGTGCTTTATGCCTGCGGGTTGCGGGTTACCGAGTTGATCAGCCTGACGCTCGAGCAGGTCAGCATGCGCCAGGGCGTCGTGCGAACGTTCGGCAAAGGCAATAAAGAGCGTCTTGTGCCGCTTGGCGATGAAGCTTTGCACTGGCTGGAGCGTTATCAGCGCGATGGTCGTGAACTCTTGCTCTCGGGCAAGGCCAGTGATGTACTGTTTCCCAGTCAGCGCGGTGGCCAGATGACACGCCAGACCTTCTGGCACCGGATCAAGCTGTACGCGAAGGTCGCTGGTGTCGCCGCATCGATTTCACCGCATACCTTGCGCCACGCTTTCGCCACGCACTTGCTCAACCATGGCGCGGATCTGCGCACCGTCCAGATGTTGCTTGGTCACAGCGACCTGTCGACCACTCAGATCTACACCCACATTGCGCGAGCGCGGTTGCAGGAGTTGCATGCGGCGCACCATCCACGCGGCTAGGGCAGAGCGCCGGCGCTGGTAGGCCGTGGTCTCGGCGGCGGCCCAGAGAAGCAGCTAGCAGTTTGTACGGCATGGCTATGATAGGCTTTGCGCCTTTCCCCGATTGTCGCTGCCAGGAGTTTCCATGGGCGTGATTCGTATGTTCGCTGCCGCCGTTGCAGGTCTGGCCAGCGTTGTTGTAATGGCCGCCGATCCGGATCAGGCGATTCGCCAGTCTTTGCAGAAGATCCAGCCGGACATGCCCATCGAGGCTATTGCCGAGAGCCCGATGCCCGGGGTTTATCAGGTTCAGCTGGAGGGCGGGCGGCAGCTGTATGCCAGCGCTGATGGGCAGTTCGTCATCCAGGGCTATCTCTACCAGTTCAAGGATGGTCAGGCCGTCAACCTGACCGAGCAGGCTCAAAGCAAGTCGGTGGCCAAGCAGATCAACTCGATCCCGGCCAGCGAGATGGTGGTGTTCGCGCCCAAGGAACCCAAGACCCATATCACCGTATTTACCGATACTGACTGTGGCTACTGCCAGAAGCTGCACAGCGAGGTTTCGCAGTTGAACCGCCTCGGCGTTGAGGTTCGCTATGTCGCGTTTCCTCGGCAGGGCATGGGTAGCCATGGGGCCAATACCCTGACCAGCGTGTGGTGCGCCAAGGATCGCCAGGACGCCATGAACAAGGCCAAGGCGCGTGAAGATCTGCCCACAGCCAGCTGCGAGACGCCTATCGAAAAGCAGTATCAGCTTGGCCAGATGATCGGCGTACAGGGCACGCCTGCCATCATTCTCGCCAACGGTCAGATGATTCCCGGCTATCAGCCGGCGGCCCAATTAGCAGAAGTTGCGCTCGCTGCCGAGTAATACGTTGAGGCCATTGGTCCGATTCATTCGGGCTGATTGCCGATAGTGGAACTGGCTGGCCTGATGCGTTCAAAACCCTAAGGGTCTGAATGAGGAGGGTCGTGATGAAGCTCGAAGGTTCCTGTCACTGTCAGGCTGTGCGGTTCAGCCTTGAATCCGCGCAGCCGTATCCTTTCATGCGCTGCTACTGCTCGATCTGTCGCAAGACAGCGGGTGGCGGCGGCTACGCGATCAATCTTGGTGGTGACTATCGAAGCCTGCAGGTCGAGGGGAGGGAGCATCTTGGCGTCTACCAGGCGCGTATCACCGATGCCGAGACTGGCGAGGTAAAGATCAGTGATGGTCGCCGCCACTTCTGTCGACACTGCGCCAGTGCGTTGTGGTTGTGGGATCCGAACTGGCCCGAGCTGGTGCATCCCTTCGCATCGGCGATCGACACCGATCTGCCCGTCCCGCCGGAGCACACGCATCTGATGCTCGACTCCAAGGCCAGTTGGGTAGAGCCGCAAGTACAGGGGCATGATCGCTGTTTTGCCGAATACCCGGATGAGTCGCTCGCGCAATGGCATCAGCGGTTGGAGCTTGACGATGGGGGCGCGCCCGCCGCAAGGCGAGGCTGATTGACTAAAAGCTGCTCCCTTCGTAATGTGCGACTCTTTTGTCGACCGGCAGGTCCGGTCGTCTCGCTGTGAATGGGGAGTTCAGCTTGAAACCGGTGAAAGTTGGCATCTGTGGGCTGGGAACCGTCGGTGGCGGTACCTTCAATGTGCTCAAACGCAACGCCGAGGAGATTGCCCGCCGTGCCGGGCGCGGAATCGAGGTTGCGCAGATTGCCACCCGGCACCCGAATCCCAAGTGCGATACCGGTACGACAGCCATCACGGCGGACATCTTCGATGTCGTGAACAACCCCGAAATCGACATCGTCGTCGAGCTGATCGGCGGTTATACCCTGGCCAAGGAACTCGTCCTCAAGGCCATCGAGAACGGCAAGCATGTGGTCACCGCCAACAAGGCGCTGATCGCCGTGCATGGCAACGAAATCTTCGCCAAGGCCTGCGAGAAGGGCGTAATCGTCGCCTTCGAAGCCTCGGTCGCGGGTGGTATTCCGGTCATCAAGGCGATTCGTGAAGGCTTGGCCGGTAACCGCATCAACTGGCTGGCGGGAATCATCAACGGCACCGGCAACTTCATCCTCACCGAGATGCGTGAAAAGGGGCGCACCTTCGAGGACGTTCTCAAGGAAGCCCAGGAGCTCGGCTACGCCGAGGCCGACCCGACCTTCGACGTCGAGGGCATCGATGCCGCGCACAAGCTGACGATTCTAGCGTCCATCGCTTTCGGGATCCCGCTGCAGTTCGACAAGGCTTACACCGAGGGCATCGCGCGCCTGACCACGGCTGATGTGAATTACGCCGAAGCGCTGGGCTATCGCATCAAGCACCTGGGCGTCGCCCGCCGCACCGATGCTGGCATCGAACTGCGCGTTCATCCGACACTGATTCCGGCCGACCGCCTGATCGCCAACGTCAATGGCGTGATGAATGCGGTCATGGTCAATGGCGATGCCGTCGGCAGCACGCTCTACTACGGCGCTGGTGCAGGCATGGAGCCGACCGCTTCGGCAGTCGTGGCCGACCTCGTGGATGTGACCCGGGCTCTAACCACCGATCCGAACAATCGCGTGCCGCATCTGGCGTTCCAGCCCGAGTCGCTGTCCGATCATCCAATTCTGCCGATCAGTGCCTGCGAGAGCGCCTACTACCTGCGCATCCAGGCCAAGGACCATCCGGGCGTGCTGGCTCAGGTGGCAACCATTCTCTCCGAGCGTGGCATCAACATCGAGTCGATCATGCAGAAGGAGGCCGAAGTCCAGGACGGTCTGGTTCCTGTGATTCTGGTGACCCATCGAGTGGTCGAGCAGCGTATCGACGATGCTATCGCTGCGTTGGAAGCCCTCGATGATGTGGCGGACAAGGTCGTGCGCATTCGCGTCGAACAGCTCAACTAACCAAGCCGCAGGCCGCAGCTGCAGGCACGGAACTGCCTGATACCTGCAGCGCCAGCCTGCCGCTCGAACCGAAGGTTTGAACAAATGCGCTACATCAGCACTCGCGGCCAGGCGCCGGCCCTGAACTTCGAAGACGTCCTGCTGGCCGGCCTGGCCAGCGATGGCGGCCTGTACGTGCCGGAGAACCTGCCGCGGTTCACCGTGGAAGAAATTGCCTCCTGGGCCGGCCTGCCGTATCACGAGCTGGCCTTTCGGGTCATGCGCCCGTTCGTTGCCGGCAGCATTCCGGACGCCGACTTCAAGCGAATCCTCGAAGAAACCTATGGCGTCTTCGCCCATAGCGCCATCGCCCCGCTGCGTCAGCTGAACGGCAACGAGTGGGTGCTGGAGCTGTTTCACGGCCCAACCCTGGCGTTCAAGGATTTCGCCTTGCAGCTGCTCGGTCGTCTGCTCGATCACGTGCTGGCCAAGCGTGGCGAGCGCGTGGTGATCATGGGCGCCACCTCCGGTGATACCGGTTCGGCGGCCATCGAAGGCTGCAAGGCCTGCGACAACGTCGACATCTTCATCATGCACCCGCACAACCGCGTATCCGAGGTGCAGCGCCGGCAGATGACCACCATCCTCGGCGACAACATTCACAACATCGCCATCGAAGGCAACTTCGACGACTGCCAGGAGATGGTCAAGGCCAGCTTTGCCGACCAGGGTTTCCTCAAGGGCACCCGTCTGGTGGCAGTCAACTCGATCAACTGGGCGCGGATCATGGCCCAGATCGTCTACTACTTCCACGCTGCGCTGCAGCTCGGCGGTCCGGCGCGCTCCGTGGCGTTCTCAGTGCCGACCGGCAATTTCGGCGACATCTTTGCCGGCTATCTGGCGCGCAACATGGGCCTGCCGATCAACCAGCTGATCGTTGCCACCAACCGCAACGACATCCTGCATCGCTTCATGTCCGGCAACCGCTACGACAAGGACACCCTGCACGCGTCGCTGTCGCCGTCGATGGACATCATGGTGTCGTCGAACTTCGAGCGTCTGCTGTTCGACCTGCATGGTCGCAATGGCAAGGCCGTGGCCGAATTGCTGGATGGTTTCCGTGCCAGCGGCAAGCTGTCGGTGGAAGAGGAACGCTGGGCCGAAGCGCGCAAGCTGTTCGATTCGCTGGCCGTGGATGACGAGCAGACCTGCGCCACCATCGCTCAGGTCTTCAAGGAAACCGGCGAGGTGCTCGATCCGCATACGGCTATCGGTGTGCATGCCGCACGCGAATGCCGTCGCAGCCTGAGCATCCCGATGGTGACACTGGGCACCGCGCACCCGGTGAAATTCCCGGATGCGGTGGAGATGGCGGGTATTGGCCAGGCACTTGCCCTGCCGGCGCATCTGGCTGATCTGTTCGAACGCAGCGAGCGTTGCACGGTGCTGCCGAACGAACTGAAGGCCGTTCAGGCCTTCGTTGGCCAGCACGGCAACCGGGGCAAGCCGCTGTAACGCTGCGGTAATACAAAAAAGGCCAGTCGCATGACTGGCCTTTTTTCGTTTAAAGCGTCGATCTCGACTGCTGGCATTGCAAAGCGGGCCTTCGCCCCGATGCGCCGTATCCCGGACGTTACTCGTCGAACTCTTCCCAACCGCCCATTTCCCGCCAACGATTGACGATGCCGCAGAACAGCTCGGCGGTCTTCTCGGTGTCGTACCGGGCTGAGTGCGCCTCGCGGCCGTCGAAGTCGATCCCGGCGGCCTGGCAGGCCTTGGCCAGCACAGTCTGGCCGTAGGCAAGGCCAGCGAGGGTGGCGGTGTCGAAGCTGGAGAAGGGGTGGAACGGGTTGCGCTTGATCTCGCAACGAGCGATCGCTGCGTTGAGAAAGCCCAGGTCGAAGCTGCTGTTATGACCGACCAGAATCGCGCGCTTGCAGCCGGCGGATTTCACCGCTTTGCGCACGCTGCGAAAGATATCGGTCAGGGCCTGCGATTCGGGCACGGCCATGCGCAGCGGATGGTCGAGTTTGATGCCGGTGAACTCCAGCGCGGCTGCCTCGATGTTGGCGCCAGCGAAAGGCTCCACGCGGTAGAACAAGGTGTCCTGCGGGTACAGCAGGCCTTGCTCGTCCATGCCGATGGTCACGGCCGCAATTTCCAGCAGCGCATCCGTTGCGCTGTTGAAGCCGCCGCACTCGACATCGATCACCACTGGCAGGAAACCACGGAAACGCCGCGCCATCGGCGAGCGGGGTTTGCCCGGCAGGTGCTCTTCGAGCTCGTCTTCGAAGTGTTCTTCGCTCATGCGTTCGTCTCCAGACGCCAGTGCAGTCGTTCCCCGGCACGCAGCGGCACGACGACCTGCTCACCGAATGGCAGATTGGCCGGCACGTTCCACTCCTCGCGCACCAGGGTGATCTGCGTGGTGTTGCGCGGCAGACCGTAGAAATCCGGACCGAAGTGACTGGCAAAGGGTTCCAGTTTGTCCAGCGCCTGCCGCTGCTCGAAGGCTTCGGCGTACAGCTCGATGGCCGCATGCGCGGTATAGCACCCAGCACAACCGCAGGCAGCTTCCTTGGCGTGCTGTGCGTGGGGGGCCGAGTCGGTGCCGAGGAAGAACTTCGGGCTGCCGCTGGTGGCGGCATCCAGCAGGGCTTCCTGGTGAACGTTGCGCTTGAGCACTGGCAGGCAGAACAAATGCGGACGAATGCCGCCGACCAGCATGTGGTTGCGGTTGTACAGCAGATGGTGCGCGGTGATGGTGGCGCCGACGTTGGTGCCTGCCGCCTGGACGAACTGCACGGCGTCACGGGTGGTGATGTGCTCGAACACCACTTTCAGGGTTGGGAAGCGCGCGGTGACGCGACTCAACTGCTCGTCGATGAAGTGTTTCTCACGATCGAAGATATCGATCTCGCTGCGCGTGACCTCGCCGTGGACCAGCAAAGGCAGGCCGACCTCCGCCATGGTTTCCAGCACGCCGAAGATGTTGTCGATGGCGGTCACGCCGGAAGCGGAGTTGGTGGTCGCGCCTGCCGGATATAGCTTGGCGGCATGCACGAAGCCGCTGTCCTTGGCCTGGCGGATATCGTCAGAACTGGTGCTGTCGGTGAGATAGAGCACCATCAATGGCGCGAAATCACTGCCGGTCGGCCGAGCCGCCAGGATGCGCTGGCGATAGGCTTCGGCCTCGTCGGCATTGCGTACCGGTGGCACCAGGTTCGGCATGATGATGGCGCGGGCGAACTGGCGAGCAGCATCCGCGACGGTGTGAGGCAGGGCGGCGCCGTCGCGCAGGTGGATGTGCCAGTCGTCGGGGCGCAGCAGGGTGAGTCGGTCGGACATGCAGGGGTTTCCAGGCGGGTGAAACGTGCGCGAATGCTACCGGAAAAGCCCGGAGACGGCATCTTGCCTTCGTCTGCCAGGCTTGGGCACTGACCGTGACACGCTCAAGTTTGCCGGTCGGGCACCGATACCTAGAAGGAATACGCATCCTCTCGGAGTTCATCGTGCGCCTGCGCCCCCTCGTACTGTTGTGCCTGCTCGCTTCACCGGCCAACGCCCTGACATTCCAGACGCGGCTGGAACGGGTGCAATGGCAGGTGGAGGGCGATCAGTTCGAGTGCCGACTGACCCAGCCTATCGCCGGTTTCGGCAGCGGCGAGTTCGTCAGGCGTGCCGGCGAACAGGCGGTCTTTCGTCTGCACTCGCCGGAGCGCTGGCTTGGCGCCGGCTCGGCGACACTGCTCGCTGCAGCGGCGCCTTGGCAACCGTCGCGCAGTGATATCAATCTCGGCGTGGTCACCGTGAGTGGTGGCGATATTCCGTTCAACAGCACCCAGCTACAGGCCGGGCGCCTGCTCAGCGGCTTGCTCGAAGGGCGTAGCCCGGTGGTTCGGCATCGCACCATGCACGGCGGCGATACCCTGGAGATTCGCCTGTTGCCGGCGCGCTTCGGCAAGGCTTACGAGGACTACCGCGCCTGTACGGCCAAGCTGCTGCCAGTCAATTTCGATCAGGTGCGCCAGTCGCAGATCGGTTTCCCGAGCAGCGATGTGGTGCTGGACGCTCAGGGGCGCGCCAGGCTCGATGTCGTTCTGCAGTACATGCGCGCCGATCCCAGTGTGAATCGCATCGAACTGGATGGCCACTCGGACAACAGCGGCAATCGCCTGCTCAATCGGGATCTGTCGCGCCGTCGCGCACTGGCGGTTCAGGAGTATCTGGTCGCCAACGGCATAGCGCTGGAGCAGATCACCCTGCGCTTCCATGGCGAGCGCTATCCGCTGGTGGCCAACAGCAGCGAGGCCAATCGCGCGAAGAATCGGCGTGTCACCTTGCGCCTGGTGCGAGAAGCGGCGCCTCCTGCCCCCTCGGCTCCCGCCGCCCCGTCGTCTTGATTGCCGCCGCAGCGGCGCGCCCCTGTAAAAGCCAGCCCATGACCGGTAGAATCGCAGGCTTTCCGTACAACCCGTGGAGCTGATGGCATGGCGGACGTTAAGAAGGTAGTTCTGGCCTATTCCGGTGGCCTGGACACCTCGGTGATTCTGAAGTGGCTGCAAGACACCTATAACTGTGAAGTGGTGACCTTCACCGCCGACCTCGGCCAGGGCGAAGAAGTCGAGCCAGCGCGCACCAAGGCGCAGGCTCTGGGCGTCAAGGAAATCTACATCGATGACCTGCGCGAAGAGTTCGTGCGCGACTTCGTCTTCCCCATGTTCCGTGCCAACACCGTTTACGAAGGCGAGTACCTGCTGGGTACCTCCATCGCCCGTCCGCTGATCGCCAAGCGCCTGATCGAGATCGCCAACGAGACTGGTGCCGATGCCATCTCCCACGGTGCCACCGGCAAGGGTAACGACCAGGTGCGCTTCGAGCTGGGCGCCTATGCGCTGAAGCCGGGTGTCAAGGTGATCGCTCCCTGGCGCGAGTGGGATCTGCTGTCGCGCGAGAAGCTGATGGACTACGCCGAGAAGCATGCCATCCCGATCGAGCGCCACGGCAAGAAGAAGTCGCCTTACTCCATGGATGCCAACCTGCTGCACATCTCCTACGAGGGCGGTGTGCTGGAAGACACCTGGACCGAGCACGAAGAAGACATGTGGCGCTGGACCAAGTCGCCGGAAGCGGCGCCGGACACCCCCACCTACATCGAGCTGACCTACCGCAAGGGCGACATCGTCGCCATCGATGGCAAGGACATGACTCCAGCTCAGGTCCTGGCCGAGCTGAACCGCATCGGCGGCGAGAACGGCATCGGCCGCCTCGACATCGTCGAGAACCGCTATGTCGGCATGAAGTCCCGCGGCTGCTATGAGACGCCCGGCGGCACCATCATGCTCAAGGCCCACCGCGCCATCGAGTCGATCACCCTCGACCGCGAGGTCGCGCACCTGAAAGACGAGCTGATGCCCAAGTACGCCAGCCTGATCTACAACGGCTACTGGTGGAGTCCCGAGCGCAGCATGCTGCAGCAGATGATCGACGCTTCCCAGGTCAACGTGAACGGCGTCGTGCGCCTGAAGCTGTACAAGGGCAACGTCATCGTCGTCGGCCGCAAGTCCGACGATTCGCTGTTCGACGCCAACATTGCGACCTTCGAAGAGGATGGCGGCGCCTACAACCAGGCGGACGCCGGGGGCTTCATCAAGCTCAACGCCCTGCGCATGCGCATCGCTGCCGGCAAGGGCCGCACCCAGTTCTGATAAGCTGGCGCGCCTGAGCCAACCGACCCCGGCCATGTGCCGGGGTTGTACTTTCTGCACTGCCACAAGCGCTGCCGAACGAGGAGACCTGAATCATGAGACTGCTGCATACCATGCTGCGTGTCGGCGATATGGAAAAGTCCATCGCCTTCTATACCGAAGTGCTGGGCATGACCCTGCTGCGCCGCAAAGACTATCCGGACGGCAAATTCACGCTCGCCTTCGTCGGTTACGGCGACGAGGCGCACAACAGCGTCATCGAGCTGACCCACAACTGGGGTGTCGAGACCTACGAGCTGGGTAATGGCTACGGCCACATCGCCCTGGAAGTGGAAGATGTCTACAAGGCCTGCGAGGACATCCGTGCCCGTGGCGGCAAGATCACCCGGGAGCCGGGGCCGATGATGCACGGTTCGAGCATTCTGGCCTTCGTTGAAGACCCGGATGGCTACAAGATAGAACTGTTATCGCCGAAGCGCGCTGACTGATCGGTAGATATGAAAAAGCCCCTTTCGGGGCTTTTTCTTTTATAGATCGAAGTCGAAGTCGTTCAACTGTTTCTGCAGGCGGCGTTCCTCCAGCAGGTTGTCGATGATTCGGCGCTTGGTCAGATTGGTCTTGGCGACCTCGACGGGAGCTTCGCTGCTCTCATCGTCATCTTCGGCGATGAAATCGTCTTCGATCTGAATGTCTTCTTTCTCGGCCACTTGTTCACTCCAAGGCTACGGGGCGCTCTTGGCGCACCTTATAGCCGCAAATCGGGAGCCGGTAAAAAAGTTTTTTTCAATCGCGATGCAAGCTTTTCGCTAGCGCACTCAATCGTCCGAAGTCTTGTGCCTGTATTCGCAGAGATCCTCGATCCGACAGCTGCCGCATAGTGGTTTGCGCGCCTTGCAGACATAGCGTCCGTGCAGGATCAGCCAGTGGTGTGCGTCGAGCAGATAATCCTTCGGTACGAAACGAACCAGCTTGCGTTCGACCTCCAGAACGTTCTTGCCTGGGGCGATGCCGGTGCGGTTGCTGACCCGGAAGATGTGCGTGTCCACCGCCATGGTGAATTGGCGGAATGCCGTGTTCAGTACCACGTTGGCGGTCTTGCGGCCCACCCCGGGGAGGGCTTCCAGATCCTCGCGATTGTCCGGCACCTGGCCGCCATGCTTCTCGATCAGGATGCGACAGGTCTCGATGACGTTCTTCGCCTTGCTCGGATACAGGCCGATGGTGCGGATGTACTCGCACAGGCCGTCGTAGCCGAGGGCGTAGATCGCCTCCGGGGTGTTGGCCACGGGGTAGAGCCTGGCAGTGGCCTTGTTCACGCCGACATCGGTGGCCTGGGCCGAGAGGATCACGGCGATCAGCAGCTCGAAGGGCGTGCTGTAGGCCAGCTCGGTCTTCGGCTCGGGGTTGTCTTCATGCAAGCGCCGGAAGATTTCCCGACGTTTTTCGGCATTCATCGGAACGGGCTCACTCGATCACACCGGTTACGCGTACGCGGCGGCTGGTGGCCGGTGCAGCGGGCTGGGTGGCGCGGGCACGTTCGGCAAGCTGCTGGTCGATCCGGTTCTTCAGCGCAATCAGCAGGCCGAGCACGATGAAGGCACCAGGCGGCAGAATCGCCAACAGGAAGCCCTTGTAGTCGCTGAACAGAGTGATCTGCCAGTCAGCGGCGATCGGGCTGAACAGCAGGTGCATGTTGGCGAACAGCGCACCGGTGCCGAACAGTTCGCGCAGGCCGCCGAGCACCACCAGAACCAGACAGAAGCCGATGCCCATGACCAGACCGTCGAAGCCTGCGATCAGTGGATTGTGTTTGGCGGCGAACCCGTCGGCGCGTCCAAGGATGACGCAGTTGGTGGTGATCAGCGGGATGAAGATGCCGAGGATCTGGTACAGCTCGTAGGTGAAGGCCTGCATCAGTAGCTCAATGCAGGTGGTCAGCGCGGCGATGATCATCACGAATGCCGGCAGACGCACCGCGGTGTTGACCACGCCGCGCACCAGCGATACGCCGATGTTCGAACAGGTCAGCACCAGCATCGTCGCCAGGCCGAGTCCGAGTGCGTTGACCGCCGAGTTGCTGACGCCGAGCAGCGGACAGAGCCCGAGCAGCTGGACCAGCGCCGGGTTGTTCTTCCACAGTCCGTTGACGGTCAGTTCGCGATAGCTGGGTGCGCTCATGGCTGATCCCCTTGCGGCTCGGCTTCAGGCTCGTTGGTTTGCAGCTCGTCGCGGGTGGCGGCACTTCCGGCGCGTGAGTGGACGGTGGCTCCGGCGGGCTCGGTGCGGTTTTCCAAGGCGTCGCCGACGGCCCCGGTCGTCTCGCCGCCGGTTGCCAGCAGCTCGGCCTTGTGCGCATCGAAGTACTGCAAGGCGTGGTGCACGGCGCCGACCACGGCGCGGGGGGTGATGGTGGCGCCGGCGAACTGGTCGAACTCGCCGCGATCCTTCTTCACTGCCCAGCCTTCGGCCTCGGGGCTGCTCAGCGACTTGCCTTCGAAACTGCGAATCCAAGGACTTTTCGCCAGTTCGATCTTGTCGCCCAGTCCTGGCGTTTCACGATGACCGATGACGCGGACACCGGCGACCCGGCCGTCGGCGTGGATGCCCACCAGCAGGTGAATCGCGCCGCTGTAGCCATCCGGCGCGATGGCCTGGAGGATCACGGCGCTTGGCCGGCCATCCTTGATGGCGACATAGGCGGGCAGAGGGCTCTTGTTGCCGAGCAAGCGGTCCTGGATCGGCACGCTGTCGTCGAGCAGGTGATTGTCATAACTGCCTGCGGGCAGAATTTCACCCAGTGCGCGAACCTGTGCGGCGCGTTCGGCGGCCTGGATGCGTTCGGCGGTTCCCTGCTGAAGCAGCGTCACCGCGCCTACGGTGACAATTGCGAACAAGCCCAGCACCGCGGCGTTCTTCAGCATGGAACGGCTGATTTCCGGAAGCATCATGTCATTCGCCCAGCTTGAAGCCGCGCTCGGCCTTGCGGTGGCCGTAGGTGCGCGGGCGGGTGTAGTAATCGATAGTGGGTGCCGCCAGGTTCATCAGCAATACGCCGAAGGCCACGCCATCCGGATAGCCGCCCCAGGCGCGGATGACGTAGACCAGAATGCCGACGCCAACACCGAAGATGAGACGCCCGAGCGGGCTGGTGGCGCTGCTGACCGGATCGGTGACGATGAAGAACGCGCCGAGCATGGTGGCGCCGCTGAGCAGATGGAACAGCGGCGAGCCGTTGCTATCGGAGCCCGAGCCATTCCAGAACACCAGACTCATCACCACCAGCGCGGCGAGCATGCCCACTGGCGCATGCCAGCTGAACAGCCTTTTGTGCAGCAGGAACAGGCCGCCGGCCAGGAAAGCCAGGTTCACCACCTCCGAACCGATACCGCCAAAGTGGCCGAACGCCGGATTGCTCCACAGCTCGTCGATGGTCAGGCTTTTGTTCACCTTCAGTACGTCGAGGGCCGTGGCCTGGGTCCAGCCATCGGGCAGCGAGGCGATCCCGAGGATGTGCTGCAGGCCGGCACCCAGCCCGACGCTGTGCGGCACAGGCCAGGTTGTCATTTCGACCGGGAAGGAAATCAGCACCACCACGTAGCCGATCATCGCCGGGTTGAAGGGGTTCTGGCCGAGGCCGCCATACAGCTGTTTGCCGAAGACCACCGCGCAACCAGTGGCAATCAGTGTCAGCCACCAGGGTGAGTAGGGCGGCAGCGCGAGGGCCAGCAACACAGCGGTAACCAGCACGCTGCCATCGCGGAGAAAGAAGCCTACCGGACGCTGGCGCAGCTTCAGAATCGCTGCTTCGAAACCAAGAGCGGCCGCGCAGGCCCAGGCCATGTTGATCAACGTACCGGCGCCGTAAAGCCAGGTCAGCACGATCACGCCGGGCAGGGTAGCCGCGAGCACCAGCAGCATGACGCGCTGGGTACGGCTGGGGCCCTTGGCATGGGGCGAAGTGATGCGGGGCAGGGCCATTGGCTCTCCGGTTCTAGCGCGTTGACTGGGTGCAGGCAGGGGAGCCTACGCCTTGTGTCCGTTCTATGTGTTGGTGTTTCACCCAGGCGACGAAGGTTGCTGCCGTCTCGAGCCGTGGGTTCATGAGTCCTGATATTCCGCCATCTGGCGTTCCGCCTCGCTCAACCGTGCGCGGGCAGCGTCTATTGCAGCGGACTCTGCGTTCTCGTCGCGCTCAAGCTTGCGCAGATCGGCTCGGGCAAAGGCGAGCTCGGTCTTGAGCGCTCGCTGGCGATCATCGACTCCCGGCTTGCTGGTCCGTACCAGCTCGGGCGCGGGTTTATGCGAAGCATCCTCGGCAGCGTGCAGCGCTTGCTCCGCTGCGCTCAGCGCATCACGCAGACGGCTGAGCTCCGGTTCTTCGGCGCCGGCTTTCTCGGCTTTCTTGAGTTCGGCGCGCTTCATCGCCAGTTCGATCTTGGCTTTCTTCAGCGCATCGTCAGCGGCTGGCTTCGCATCCGGTGTTGGCGCCGAATTCTGCGCGGCACTGAGGTCCTGCTCTGCTTCATGCAGCTGCTGGCGCAGGCGGGCGAGTTCGGCTTGCCGGTCGTCGTCCGGCGTTTCGACCTTCTCCAACTTGCGGATCTGCGCCTTGAGCATCGCAGCTTCGATCTTGGCTTTTTTCAGTGCTTCGTCATCGGCCGGCTTGGTGGTGGGAGCGGGCGCTGCACTCTGCGCGGCGGTCAGCGCCTGTTCGGCGTCGTGCAGCTGCTGGCGCAGGCGGGCGAGTTCGGCTTGTTGGTCGTCGTCCGGTGCTTCGATCTTCTCCAGCTTGCGAATCTGCGCCTTGAGCATCGCAGCTTCGATCTTGGCTTTTTTCAGTGCTTCGTCATCGGCCGGCTTGGTGGTGGGAGCGGGCGCTGCACTCTGCGCGGCGGTCAGCGCCTGTTCGGCGTCGTGCAGCTGCTGGCGCAGGCGGGCGAGTTCGGCTTGTTGGTCGTCGTCCGGTGCTTCGATCTTCTCCAGCTTGCGAATCTGCGCCTTGAGCATCGCAGCTTCGATCTTGGCTTTTTTCAGTGCTTCGTCATCGGCCGGCTTGGTGGTGGGAGCGGGCGCTGCACTCTGCGCGGCGGTCAGCGCCTGTTCGGCGTCGTGCAGCTGCTGGCGCAGGCGGGCGAGTTCGGCTTGCTGATCGTCATCGGGTGCTTCGATCTTCTCCAGCTTGCGAATCTGTGCCTTGAGCATGGCGGCTTCGATCTTGGCTTTTTTCGCAACGGCATCGTCTGGCCCTGGCGCAGTGGCGGGCGGAGCGGAGTCCGCCTGCATGGCGGCATCCAACGCACGCTGCGCGGCCTCGGCGGCGTTGCGCAGATCGGCAACCTGGGCTTCCAGCTCGGCAGTGGCATGGGTGGCCAGCTGCTTCTCGGCTTTCTTCAGGGCGACCTGGGCCATGCTGGCCTCGATCTTAAGTTTCTTCTGCGTTTCGGAAAGGCTGGTCTTCTGTGCCGGGGCCGCCGTCTCGGCTGTGGTCGCGGTCGGGCTGCTCTCGCTTTGCGCCGCCTTGGCGCGTGCAGCACGTTCGGCACGGGCCTTGCGCTCGGCTTCCTTCTGTTCTTCGGCGCGCCGTAGACGTTCCTGGCGAAGCTCGAAGCGCTGTTTGGAGTGCTCGGCCTTCTGCTGCTTCTGCTCCAGCTCGCGGATCTCACCCTTGGCAGCGCGGTAATACTGCACCAGGGGGATGTTGGAGGGGCAGACGTAGGCGCAGGCGCCGCACTCGATGCAGTCGAACAGGTTATGGGACTTGAGCTGCTCATGCTCCTGGCCGAGGGCAAAGAAATGCAGCTGCTGCGGTAGCAGGCTGACCGGGCAGGCCTCTGCGCACTCTCCGCAACGGATGCACGGCAGAGCGGGCGGCGGTGGCGGCAGCTCTTCCAGCGTGCTCGCCAGCAGGCAGTTGGTGGTCTTGACCACCGGCACCTCAAGGGATGGCAGGCTGAAGCCCATCATCGGGCCGCCCATGATCAGACGGTTGAGCCTGTGCTGATCGAGACCGGCGAAGGCCAGCAGTTCATCCACGGGGGTGCCGATCAGCACCTCGACGTTCATCGGCCGCGCCAGCGCCTCGCCGGTCAGGGTGGTGATGCGCGAGATCAACGGCTTGCCGAGGAGCACGGCGTCGTGGATGGCGACGCAGGTTCCAACGTTCTGGCAGAGCATGCCGATATCCGCCGGCAAGCCGCCACTCGGCACCTCTTCTCCGGTGAGAATCTGGATCAGCTGCTTTTCGCCGCCGGATGGATACTTGGTCGGGAAGACCTTCAACGTGAAGGGGCGCTCGCCGATGGCAGCCCGCACTGCGGCGATCGCTTCGGGCTTGTTGTCCTCGATGCCGATCAGTACCTCTTGCGGCTGAATCAGTTGCGCGAGTATCTCGATCCCCGCGACCAGCTCGGCCGCCTTTTCACGCATCAGCAGGTCATCGGCGGTGATGTAGGGCTCGCACTCGGTGCCATTGATGATCAGCGTTCGGATCGTCTGGGTCGGCGGGGGGCTGAGCTTCACGGCGGTGGGGAAGCCCGCGCCGCCGAGGCCGCTGATGCCGGCCTGGCGAATCAGCTCGAGCAGGGCAGGGCGCTCGAGCTCACGGTAATCCGGCTGCGGATGCAGGTCGATCCATTTGTCTTCGCCATCGCTGTCGATGACGATCGCGTTGGCGAGCATGCCTGATACGTGCGGGTAGGGCTGCGGGCCGATGAAGCTGACCACTCCCGAGGTAGGAGCATGCAGCGGCGCGCTGACAAACCCGCTGGCGACAGCGATCTGCTGACCTTTGAGTACCTGTTCGCCAAGAGTGACGCAGGGCTCGGCCGGCGCTCCGAGGTGCTGCGTCAGTGGCAGGACCAGGCGCTTGGGCAGCGGGGTCGGCTGGATCGGGGTGCGGTTGGACAGATCCTTGTGTTCCGGTGGATGAATGCCGCCGTGGATGTCCCAGATCTTCAGTGCGGTCATGCGGCCTGCTCCCGATCAGTTGCGATCAGCTGGCCGGGCGCCAGCGGCCGGTTCCATTTCCAGCTCTGCAGGTTGCTGCCGACTTCGATCATGTCGATGCAGTCCACCGGGCAGGGTTCGACACACAGGTCGCAGCCGGTGCACTCGGAAATGATCACGGTGTGCATCTGCCGCGCGGCACCGACGATGGCGTCAACCGGGCAGGCCTGGATGCACTTGGTGCAGCCGATGCACTCGGCTTCACGGATGTAGGCGACCATCTGCGGCTTTTCGCCACCCTCGGCATCCAGCGGCTCCGCCTCGACATCGAGCAGATCGGCCAGGGCCTGGATGGTCGCTTCGCCGCCCGGTGGGCACTTGTTGATCTTGTCGCCGCCGGCAATGGCTTCGGCGTAGGGTTTGCAGCCCGGATAACCGCACTGACCACATTGGGTCTGGGGTAGCAGGGCATTGATCTGCTCGGCGATCGGATCGCCTTCGACACGAAAGCGCACAGCGGCGAAACCGAGGATGGCGCCGCCGAGCAGGCACAGGGCGAGCAGGGCGAGGATCGCGATGACGACTGCGCTCATAGCTTGATCAGCCCGGTGAAGCCCATGAATGCCAGCGACATCAGGCCGGCGGTGACCATGCCGATCGCCGCGCCCTGGAACGACTTCGGCACGTCGGCAATGGCGATGCGCTCGCGCATGGCGGCGAACAGTACGAGCACCAGGGAAAAGCCCAGCCCTGCGGCGAAGCCGTTGACGGTGGCGGTAAGAAAGGTGAATTCGGCCTTGTTGGCATTGAGCAGCGCCACGCCGAGCACGATGCAGTTGGTGGTGATCAGCGGCAGAAAGATGCCGAGTACGCGGTACAGCAGCGGACTGGTCTTGTTCACCACCATCTCGGTGAACTGAACGGTCACCGCGATCACCAGAATGAAACTGATGGTGCGTAGAAACTCGAGGTCCAGCGGCTTGAGCACATACTGCTGGACGAGGTAGCTGCACATGGCAGCAAGCGTCAGCACGAAGGTGGTGGCCAGCGACAGGCCGATGGCGGTCTCGATCTTCTTCGAGACGCCCATGAACGGGCACAGACCGAGGAACTGCACCAGCACGAAATTGTTGACCAGGATGGCGCTAACCATGATCAGGGCGAGTTCGGTCATCTAGGGTCTATTCCCGTTCCGTCCGCTCTGCGAGAGCCGTGGGGCTAAAGGGCCGCTATTATCGGGAAGCAGCGGCAGCCATACAAGGTGCGGCGGCCCGTCGCGGTCCTCGCGCGACGCATGACGTCGTGTCAGAGCTGCCGGTTGTCCGCTGTTTCTGCAGCTGTCTCACGGTTGTGGTCTGATGAATCGAAGCCTGTGACGCCATCGGAGGTGGTTTCCATGAGCATTCGTTCTTCACTGCTTATTCTGCTCTGTTTCGGCCTGGGCATGAGCCTGCAGGCCCATGCGGAGCGGCGAGACGGCGTCTGGGGCTTCCAGGCGGAGAGTCCGCGCTACTACAACCCGGGGCCGCGACACTATGACCGGGACTATCGTCAGCATAACCGTCCGCATCAATACGACCCGCGAAGCCCTTATTCCCACTATCCGCAGTACCCGCGCAACCTGCCGCCGCGTTATCAGAGTCAGCTTCCGCCGCAATACTACGACCGCCATCGCGGCTTCGAACGACGTGGCTACTGGCGTCAGGAACATCGCCAGCAGCGTCCGCCGTTGATCAGGGATGGGCGCGATCATCGGCTACGGCCGCATTACGATAGGGGCGGCCGCCAGCACTACTATCGGTGATGAGAGGGCATTCAGGCCAGGCCGGTCAGTGGATGATCCCCTTCCCAGGTCGGCTCGAAGTGCGCCTCGACCACCGCTGGCGGAACGTGGAGGGCGTCCGGCCAATGCCAGCCTGGCCTATTGTCCTTGTCGATCAGGCGGGCACGGACGCCTTCGGCGAACTCTGGGTGGCGACAGCAATTCAGGCTTAGTGCGTACTCCATCTGCAATGCCTGGCCCAGCGACAGCTTCCGGCCTTTCTCCTGCTGTCGCCAGGCGAGATGGGCGCTCAGTGGGCATCCGTCGCGCAGGCCGCGTGCGGCCTGCGCGATTACCTCGTCAGAATCATCCTGCAACGCGGCCAAGGCCTGCCATGCATGCGCGAGCTCAGCCACGTCCAGCAGTTCATCGATCCGTTCTCGTCGTGGCAGCAACCTGGGTGCGGGCAGCTGTGCAGTGGCGTGCCTGGACAAAGCCCGCAACAGACTGTGCAGCTGGCTGTGCGCCTGGTCCTGCCAGTTGATCTGGACCAGTCCCTCGATGAGTTCGGGCTGTTGCTCGTCCATCAGGCAGCGGTCGGCAAGACCGATGTCCAGTGCATCGCGGGCATTCACCCGCGTGCCGGTGAGGCCCAGAAACAGACCCAGCTTGCCAGCCAGGCGAGGAAGGAACCAGCTCGCGCCGACATCCGTATGCAGGCCGATGGCGACTTCCGGCATCGCCAGCCAACTATCCGGTGTAACGATGCGGATCGTCGCGCTCTGCAGGAGCCCCATACCGCCGCCCATCACGTAGCCATGGCCCCAGCAGATCAGCGGCTTCGGGTAATGGTGCAGCAGGTGGACGAGGCGGTACTCGTCGGCAAAGAAACGCTCGGCCAAGGCCGGCACCGTTCCGGGCTCGCCTCGGCAGGCCTCTGCAAGGCGGCGTACGTCGCCACCGGCGCAGAACGCCTTGGCACCGTTCCCGCGTAACAGCACGCAGGCGACTGCCGGCTCGTTGGCCCAGCGGCCAAGCTGGTCAAGCAGTGCGTCGATCATCGGCAGGCTCAGGGCGTTGAGTTGCTGCGCGGCGTCCAGGGTGACAATGGCTATTCGCATGCCATGCAGGGCGGGGCGTTCTTCGAAGGTGACGTGCATGTAATCCTCGGCGCCGGATTGGTGGGCAGGTCCTGTAAGGCTGCGTTTGGTACGGCGGTCATCGGTTGCGCCAGCGAGGGTCGCGCTTCTCGAGGAACGCATTGACACCCTCCAGGGTGTCGTCGGCCTCGAACAGCTCGACGAAGGCCTCGCGCTCGGCGGCGGCAAGCGTATTGGGCACCCGTTTACGGGCCGCGTTGATCAACGGCTTGATGGCACGCACCGCAACAGGGCTTTGCCGAGCGACCCGGGATGCGAGCATCAATGCGTGGCCACGCGACTGGCCGGGCTCGACCACCTGTTCCACCAGTCCGATGCGCAGCGCAGTTTCTGCCGTGATGCGCTCGCCACAGAGGATCATGCGTTTGGCCCAGCCTTCGCCCACCAGCCAGGCCAGTGCCTGGGTGCCGCCCGCACAGGGCAGCAGGCCCACCGATGCCTCCGGCAAGCCCATTTGCGCCTGCTGCTCGGCGATGCGCAGGTCGCAGGCCAGTGCGCATTCCAGGCCCCCGCCAAGGGCGAATCCGTTGATTGCAGCGATGGAGACACCGCGGAAATCGCGCAGCGCCTCAAAGGCTTCGCCAAAGCGGCGGGCCATTTCCCGGGCTCGGTTGCGATCGCCATCAGCGAAGAGTTTCAGGTCCGCACCCGCGCTGAAGAACTTCTCGCCCTGACCGCAGATCACCAGTGCGTAGATTTCGTCATCGTGGTTCAGATGGTCGATGATCTGCTTGAGCCCGATGAGCGACTCGCGGTCCCAGGTGTTGGCAGGCGGATGGTTGATCGTGATGAGGGCGGTGTGACCATGCTTTTCCACGGTCAGCTTGTGGGTCAGGTCGAAGACACCGGCTTGGTAGGGCTCTACTGCAGTGCTCATGGTTGAAATCCTCGTGCGTTTCAGGGCTCCGCTGACGAGCGACCGGTAACGTCGCTCCTCTTGAGAGTCCTTCAATGCAGCGAGGTTGCAGCGTTCCGGTCGGTCAGACGACCCGATGGAGCGCCTGGGTACTGTCCCAGGTGCTCCATCGTTCTGTCACTGTAGCCTAGCCGGCTGCCCGCCCGCGCGACGCTCTTCCTGCCATTCGGCCAGCGACGGCGCAGCCTGCTCGCCGGATAAACGGTGGACGATCTCGAAATAGTCCTGCTTGAAGCGATCCTTGAGCACTTCTTCGCGTGGCTTTACCTGAATGGCGTAGACGGTCTGCACGTTCTGGTGGTCGAACTCGCGCCACTGCTGCTGATCCTTGAGCAGGCTGTAGCTGTGGTTTTCCAGGGCCGCGATGACTTGCTCACTGCCGATGCTCTTGGCGCGAGTGGCGGCATCTGCCCACTGATAGACGATGCTGTAGGCCGAGGCCGCGGAGCTTGATGGGTGCGTCTGGTAACGCTCACCGAAGTCGCGCACGAATGCCTTGCCGCGTTCGGAACCTTCGAGCTCGGGTACGCGCCAGGTCCAGGGCTCGGTGCCGAGCACGCCGCGCATGATGTCCGGGCCGGCGAGTTCGACCATGGACTGCGTCAGGTTGGGAACCGCAATCTGCATCTTCTTGTTCAAGTCGAGTTCGTCGGCGATACGCATGGCTCGCACCATGTCTTCGCCAAACAGGACCAATACCAGGACCTCGGCACCGCTGTTGGCTGCCTTTTCCAGCGCCGCGCGGTAGTCGGACAGGCGCGCGCCGGGGAAGGCCGTCTTGACCCCCTGGTGCTTGTTCTGGTCGACGGTGCCGGTCGCCTGGCGCAGCGAGCTCTCGCTGGTGTGGCCCCAGGTATAGTCGGAGGTGATGTAGAAGTAGGTCTTGCCGGGCATTTTGTCGTTCAGATACTGCCCCAGCACCCGCGCGCTCATCCATGCGTTATTGCACTCGCGGAACATGTAACGGTGGCCATCCTTGCCAGTTGTGTCGTTGGAGTAGGTCAGGGTGCCGAAGTAGAGCAGCCCCCGCTCCTTGGCGCGCTTGCTCGCGGCAATGGCCACCGCGCTGGATACGCCGCCGAACAGCATGGCGACGCCTTCATCCGCCATCTTGTCGACGTTGGCAACGGCCTTTTCGGGGCGGGATGCGGTATTGCGGCTAATCAGGCGTAGCGGGCGGCCCAGAACACCGCCCGCCTCGTTGATCTCGTCGATTGCCAACAAGGCTCCGCGCATTTGTGCAAGGCCTTCTTCCTTGTAGCTGCCGGTACGGGGGTAATTGAGGCCGAGCGTGATGGGGTCAGCAGCCTGAGCCGTAAGACAGAACCCCAGCCCTAGCGCCAGAAGGGTGATCCGGTTCATAGCATGTTCCTTGTTATAGCTTTTGTTATTGGTTTATTGGCAGTTAGCTTTTTTACCCTGCCGCCGGTGCGTGCGTCACTCTTTATGTGCGGCTCGAAGGCGCCGCCGGCGTCAGTACGTGAGCCAGGTGCGATTATGACTAAAGGAGGGAGGGTGGATCTTGCGGTGACGCCGTGATTTCGCCGGTTTGCGGTTGACAACCATGATGGCGTTTTTTAGGGTTCGGCGGCTACGCCATCCGGAAACAGCTCATGACTCAAGACGATCGCATCAGGCTGGAGGCTGGCTGGAAAGAAGCGCTGCGCGAGGAGTTCGACAAGCCATACATGCTTGAGCTTGGCGCTTTCCTTCGGCGAGAGAAGGCTGCGGGCAAGGTGATATTTCCGCCGGGGCCGATGATCTTCAACGCGCTCAATTCCACGCCGCTCGATCAGGTCAAGGTAGTGATCCTTGGGCAGGACCCCTACCACGGTGCCGGTCAGGCCCATGGACTTTGCTTTTCGGTACAGCCGGGCGTGGCACCACCGCCGTCACTGCAGAACATCTTCAAGGAACTCAAGCGCGACTTGAATCTTGATATCCCTCGGCATGGCTATCTGCAGCACTGGGCAGAACAGGGCGTGCTATTGCTCAATACTTCGCTCACCGTGGAACAGGGTGTCGCCGGTTCGCATGCCAAAGCGGGGTGGCAGCTATTCACCGATCGAATCATTGAGGTGGTCAGCGAGCGGCGTCCGCACCTGGTATTCATGCTTTGGGGCGCCCATGCGCAATCCAAATCGAAACTGATAGACGCCACGCGGCATCTGATGCTGAAGTCGGTGCATCCTTCGCCTCTCTCGGCGCACCGCGGATTCATCGGTAACGGTCACTTCAGTCGCGCCAACCAGTTTCTCAGGCAGCAGGGGATGCAGGTGATCGACTGGCAGCTTCCGGCTGAGGTTTAGCCCGACACCCAGGCGGTATCGGGCTAGGCTTTGGTCAATCTTTGGCGCCGTGCTTGGCCTGAAGATCCTTGGCCTGCTTGAGATGCTCTTCCAGCTTCGGCAACGCTTTTTGAGCGAACTGCTTCAGGTCGGCGTTCTCGCCACCCTCCACGTAGTCCTGATACATCTCGATGGTCTGCTCGTGAGCGACGACCTGATTGTTGGCGTAGGCTTCGTCGAAATTCTCGCCATCACGCAGCTTCAGGATCATGGCTTTGGCCTTGTCCATCAGCGTGGCCTCGTCGGACATTTCCAGGTCTTTGGCCTGAGCCAGTTGCGCAAGCTCCTGATTGGCCTTGGTGTGGTCGTCGATCATCATCTGGGCGAATTGCTTCACATCTTCCGAAGTACCCTTGTCCAGGGCCATCTTCGCCGTTTCGATTTCTGCAATACCTTTGGCCGAAGCCTCGTCGACGAAGTTTTCGCCTTCGGCGGCAAGCGCCAGGTTAGCCGCTACTCCGAACAGCAAGGCGAATGCGCCCGAGAAAATTGTTTTGGTTGCTCTGGTCATTGCGTTCTCCTTTCTTCACCTGACTTGTGTTGGCCGGGAGGCAGACACAAGGCGCGATGCGGCGAGATTGCCGTCCCTTTTTGTGACTAGGTGCCATAGGGACGGTTCCTCGCTTTCGGGCGAACGGTGTTCGGTGCTTACTGAAGCATGCTCATGGCTGCGTCCATGGCGGCAGACAGGTCCTCGTCCTCCTGCATCAGTTCGCTCGGATCGAGCCCCAGCTTGGCGAAGGCGGGAACCTCGCTCCAGTCCAGCTGCGCGTAAGGGTGCTGGGTGCCCATATAGCTCTGCAGGGTGGCGACTTGCACCACGTCTACATAATCGACTGCGGCCGAATTGCGCTGGAAATCGGTGTACTGACCAGCCACAGACACGATTGCCTCCGGGAAATCCCAGGTGCGCAGGATTTTCTCACCCACCATCGGGTGAATCTTGTCGATGACGTGATTGAGGCTGAACGAGTCCGATAGCAGGGCGCTGTGCTCTTCTGCGTAGGTCAGGATCGGCAATATGCCGATCTGATGGACCAGTCCGGCCAGGGTCGCCTGGTCAGGCATCAGTCGTGTGTAGTGACGGCAGAGCACATGACTGATGGCGGCGACCTCGGTGCTCTTGTTCCAGACCTCGCGCATCTTGCGATCGACGACATCGGTGGTCGCCTGGAACATCTGCTCCATCGCCAGACCTGTGGCCAGGTTGCAGGTGTAATTGATGCCGAGACGGCTGACCGCCATCTGCAGATCGTCGATCTCGCGACTGGTACGCAGCAGCGGGCTGTTGACCACCTTGATGATGCGTGCGGCGAGGGCTGCGTCGGCGCCTATCACCTTGCTCAGTGCCGGAATGCTGATGTCCGGGTCCTCGGCCGCCTCGCGGACGCGCAATGCCACCTCCGGCAGGGTAGGCAGAACCAATTCATCGTTCTCGATCGCGAGCGTCAGATCGCGCTGGACTTTCTCGGCAAGGGTGCTCATGTCATTCCTTTATGTGTCGGTCAGTGTCGCTAGGGCGCTTCAGGTCAGGGTGCTTTGCCCGTGGTCCATGGTGCGCCTCGCAGGTATTTGCTTTCTGGCTCCGGTTCGCACTAGCGCTGAATTTCCAGGTCCGCATTCAGGCTGTAGGGAAGCTCGAGCAGGCTCATCGGCAATCCGTCCGGGGAGCCCAGATACAGGCGGCCGTCAGCGGCGGCGTCCTCCTGCAGTACGGCCAGCAGCTCGATTCGGTCGGTGTCACTGGCGGCTAGCACGACCTCACCGACGCTGGAGCCATGCACCGGCGAGAAAATCTCAACGCCCGGAGCGGGCAGCTCGTCCTGTCTGCCTTCGATCAACAGCCGCTGCAGGCGGCGCTTGAGTTTGCCCAGATACTGCATGCGCGCGACGATTTCCTGGCCGGTATAGCAGCCCTTTTTGAAACTCACGCCGCCCAGCGCCTGCAAATTGATCATCTGCGGGATGAACAGCTCGCGAGTGCTGCCGAATACCTGGCCGATGCCGGCGCGAACCTGGTCCAGCAGCCAGCGATTGACCGGCGCTTCCTGAAGCTGCGCGGCCAGGCGCGTGCGAACCTGCTCGGCGTCGGCGCCTGGGGTCCAGAGCTCAACGCGGCCATCCTGCAGACGGATCGCGATCATGCCGTGGCTCCGCACCACACTGTCGGCGGTCAGCGGAAGATCCAGGCCCAGGCTGACCAGCGAGCCGTCTCCGCCCGCAAGACCGAATCGGCACCAGTCGGCGCTCTCGTCGTTCAGGCGGGACTTGGAAAATACGGCGTACTTGTTCAGATCGGCTTGTTGCAGTTGCAGCAGCTCACTGGCCATCGCCAGCAGGTAACCGTCGCCATCCAGCACGATGCGGAAACTCGACTGCATGCGCCCCTTGGGCGTGCAGCGTGCGCCCAGACTGGATGTCTCGGCGGTGAGGTAGCTGAGGTTGCAGGTCAGCTGACCCTGGAGGAACTTGCTGGCATCCGGGCCGCGTACGGCAAGGACGCCTTCATGCGACAGAACGCAAAAATAAGCAGTGTCGGTCATGATTGGTCGTCGTCAGAATCCGGGTGGGCATCATAGCAGCCCGACGGAAACGGTTGCGTGATGACGGGTTTGCAGCTCGACGAAAAAAGCGACTGATGAGTTCGGTGCAGCCGCTATAATGCGCGCCTTCTCAAAAGGAGCCGATGTATGGCTGAGCAATCCGAACTCAATCGTCTGTTTTGGCAAAGCCGTCGCGGCATGTTGGAGCTGGATGTGTTGCTGGTGCCTTTCGTCAAGGAGGTCTATCCAGGTCTCGATGAGGAAGATCAGCACCGCTATCGCAAGCTGCTGAGTTGCGAGGATCAGGACATGTTCGGCTGGTTCATGCAGCGCGGCGAGCCCGAGGATGAGGACCTGCGGCGCATGGTTCGCATGATCCTCGATCGTGTCCAGCCTAAGTAATCAATCATTCGAGTGTCGCTGGCAGCCGTCCAGCTGGTTGTTGACACTCTATCTCGGGGTTCAGGCGCTCGGCCTGGCCGCCATCGTGCTGTCGGCTGCGCCGCTATGGTTGCAGCTGATAGCGCTTCTGTTTTGTCTGACCCACGCGCTGTGGGTGTTGCCGCGCGGGATTCTACTGTCCAGTCGGGATGCCTGGTCTGGCCTGCGCCACGATGCTGCGGGCTGGCACCTGTGGAGCGAGCGGCAAGGATGGCAGGCAGTTCAGTTGCTGCCTGACAGCCTGGCGCTGCCACTGATAGTCGTGCTGCGTTTTCGCGTGCCGGGCCGGCGGTTAGCTGGCAGCATCTGCGTGCCCCGCGACGCACTACCGCGAGAGCAGCATCGTCGACTGCGGGTGCGGCTCAAGTTCAGTCGACGTAGGTGGGCGGCGCCAGAATAGTGTCGACCGCTTGCGGCAGCAGCTCCGGGTAGTCGAGGGTGTAGTGCAGTCCTCGGCTCTCCTTGCGCAGCATAGCCGAGCGAATCATCAGGTCTGCAACCAGCGCCAGATTGCGTAGTTCGAGCAAGTCACGACTGACCTTGTAGTTGCTGTAGAACTCGTCGATCTCGCTCAGCAGCAGGCGCACTCGGTGCTGCGCGCGCATCAGCCGTTTGTTGGTGCGGACGATGCCGACGTAGTCCCACATGAAACGCCGCAGCTCGTCCCAGTTGTGCGCGATGATCACGTCTTCGTCGGAGTCGGTCACCTGGCTGGCGTCCCATGCAGGTAACGTTGCTGCGTTGGTGACTTGGGGCAGTTCGCGCAGGATGTCCTGAGCGGCCGCCCGTCCGTAGACGAAGCATTCGAGCAGCGAGTTGCTGGCCATGCGGTTCGCGCCGTGCAGGCCTGTGAAACTGGTCTCGCCGATGGCGTAGAGGCCGGGGATGTCGGTGCGTCCAGCCTGATCCACGACTACGCCGCCGCAGGTGTAGTGCGCTGCGGGTACCACCGGAATCGGCTGGCTGGTGATGTCGATGCCGTATTCCAGGCAGCGCTCGTAGACGGTGGGGAAGTGGCTTTTGATGAACTCGGCAGGCTTGTGGCTGATATCGAGGTAGACGCAGTCGATGCCTAGTCGCTTCATTTCGTGGTCGATTGCGCGTGCGACGATATCGCGCGGGGCGAGTTCTTCCCTGGCATCGAAACGCGGCATGAAACGCTCGCCGTTAGGCAGCTTGAGCAAGGCACCTTCCCCGCGCAGGGCTTCGGTCACCAGAAAGCTCTTCGCTTGCGGGTGATAGAGGCAGGTAGGGTGGAACTGGTTGAATTCCAAATTGCCGACGCGGCAGCCCGCTCGCCAGGCCATGGCAATGCCGTCGCCGCACGCGCTGTCCGGGTTGCTGGTGTACAGGTAAACCTTGGCCGCGCCGCCGGTAGCCAGTACGACGAATCGCGACTGGAAGGTTTCGACCTCGCCAGTGCTGCGATTGAGTACATAGGCGCCCAGGCAGCGTCTGCCCGGCAGCCCGAGTTTGTGTTCGGTGATCAGGTCGACTGCAACGCGCTGCTGTAGAAGCTCGATATTGCTCTGCTTTCTGGCCTGGCCAAGCAGCGTGTTGAAAATGGCTGCGCCAGTGGCGTCGGCTGCGTGAATGATGCGCCGATGGCTATGGCCGCCCTCGCGAGTCAGGTGAAATTCGAAACTGCCGTCTTCGCGATCCGGGGCATTGTCCCGCGTGAAGGGCACCCCTTGCTCGATCAGCCACTGGATGGCCTCGTTGCTGTGCTCGACCGTGAAACGGACGGCGTCTTCGCGGCACAGGCCTCCTCCGGCGATGAGGGTGTCGGCGACATGTGACTCTACGGTGTCGGTCGTATCCAGTACTGCGGCGACGCCACCTTGGGCCCAGTAGGTGGAGCCGTTGGAGAGATCGCCCTTGCTGAGAACGGCGATGCGAAGATCGGTCGGCAGGTTGAGTGCCAAGGTCAAGCCGGCGGCACCGCTGCCGATGACCAGCACGTCGTATCGTAGAACCTGGTTCATGTCCAATTCCGGCGGGAAAAACGAGCCCTAGTATATAGACGGGATGTAGCGCCAAAATAGGCGACTGTGTGTTTGTCTTCTAACGAAGGGAACTTTTCCTTCGCGGGGTGGCTCAATAGGCAGTTATGAATGCAAACCAGCTGGCCATCGTGAATGGGCGGTGCGAGTTTGCTATGGACACCAGGACGGCGTCGTCAGCAATGGCGCAACGCTGTGGTGCAATCGCCGTCAGGTATTGCAGGATAGCTTGCTAGGAGGGGGGAGAACTTTTGCGTAAAGCCCGGGTCTATTCTGGCAGGTCGGTTCGCTGGTGTGAGCGACGCTACTCCGCTACCGAGGAGGAGCGTTCATGTTGACTCAGGAGCAGGACCAGCAGCTGGTTGAACGAGTGCAGCGTGGTGACAAGCGGGCGTTTGATCTGCTGGTAATGAAATACCAGCACAAGATCCTTGGGTTGATCGTGCGGTTCGTGCATGACTCTCATGAAGCTCAGGATGTTGCCCAAGAGGCTTTTATCAAAGCCTACCGCGCACTCGCCAATTTTCGCGGTGACAGCGCTTTCTACACCTGGCTGTACCGCATCGCCATCAACACGGCGAAGAATCATCTGGTGGCGCGCGGCAGACGCCCGCCAGATAGTGATGTGAGTTCCGAGGACGCCGAGTTCTATGAGGGCGATCATGCTCTCAAGGACATCGAGTCACCGGAACGCTCGCTGCTCAGGGATGAGATTGAAGATACCGTTCATCGAACCATTCAACTTTTGCCAGAAGATTTGCGTACGGCTCTAACACTGCGTGAATTTGATGGTCTTAGTTATGAAGACATTGCGAGCGTCATGCAGTGTCCGGTGGGCACAGTGCGTTCCCGGATCTTCCGGGCACGTGAAGCCATAGATAAAGCATTGCAACCCTTGTTGCATGAATCCTGAGACAGCGGCGACAGCCAAGAGAGGAACCGCCATGAGTCGTGAAGCCCTGCATGAATCGCTGTCCGCGGTGATGGATAACGAAGCGGACGAGTTGGAATTACGTCGCATGCTCGCAGGCGACAACCCGGAGCTACGTGCTACCTGGTCGCGTTATCAACTTGCCCGTGCCGCCATGCACAAGGAGTTGATCGAGCCGCGCCTGGATATCGCTTCTGCGGTATCGGCTGCGTTGGCTGATGAGGCCGCGCCGGTCAAGGCGCAACGTAACGGATGGAAAGGCCTCGGCCGGCTGGCAGTGGCTGCTTCGGTTACAGTCGCTGTTCTGGCCGGTGTACGTCTGTACAATCAGAATGAGGTTGCTGGTCCGCAGCTAGCGCAGCAGGCTCCGCAGCCAAGTATTTCGGTTCCGCAGACCAGTCAAGGGCCGGCGGTTCTGGCTGGTTACAGTGAGCAAACTGAAGCGCCTGTACAGGCAGCGGCAGATGGCGCTCCGGTAGAGCGCTGGCACGAAGAGCGTCTGCCTTCATATGTTCGCCAGCATGCCCAGCAAGCTGCCTTTGGTAATGGATCGGAGAGCGCGCTGCCTTACGCTCGCGCGGCCAGCATGGAAGAACGTTAGGGAGAAACATGCGCGTATTACCGCTGTATGTGGTGATGGGGGGCTGGCTATCGATGCCGGCCCTTGCTGCTGATGCCGGGTCCTGGATGGAGCGACTTGCGGCGGCAGAGCAGAAACAGAGTTATACCGGTACGTTCGTCTACGAACGCAATGGCAGCTTTTCCAGTCATGCCGTTTGGCAGCAGGTCGAAGAAGGTCAAGTGCAGGAGCGATTGCTTCAGCTTGACGGAGCTCCGGCTGAAGTTCTGCTGGTAAATGGTCAGATGCAATGCGCTACCGATGACCTCGCGGCGCAAGTGCGTGAAGCGCAAGCTTGGCACGGGCAGCGTCTCGATCCGAAAGCACTCTCCGAGTGGTACGAATTCCGTGAGATCGGAGATTCAAGAGTTGCTGGTCGCCCTGCCGTGGCGCTGGCTGTCGTGCCGAAGGACCAGCACCGTTACGGCTTCGAACTGCATCTCGACCAAGATACCGCATTGCCCCTCAAGTCGCTGATGCTGAACGAGAAAGGGCAGCTGCTCGAGCGTTTCCAATTCACCCAGTTCACGGCTGGCAGTGTATCTGCCGAGCAACTGAAGCCCGGCGCTGATTGCAATCCAGTGACCGTGAACCGGCGCGAGGCGAATCCAACATCACCCTGGCGCTCCGACTGGTTGCCTTCCGGCTTCACGCTTCTGGATGCCAACGAACGACCTAGTCCCGCCTCTTCCGAAACTGTTTCCTGGTTGTCCTACGGTGATGGCTTGGCGAAGTTTTCCGTGTTTCTGGAGCCGCTGCGCGGTGCCTTGGTTGAGGACGCGCGAAGCCAGATGGGGCCTACCGTCGCGGTCTCTAAGCGCATCAGTACTGCGGATGGCGATGTCATGGTGACCGTGGTGGGCGAGATTCCACTTGGTACGGCTGAGCGGGTTGCCCTGTCCATGCGAGCCAGTTCGGAACAGGCACAACGATGATCGAAGAGCCTGGGCGGGTAGTCGCGCTGGATGTCGGCGCTGTATGGGTCGAGACTCGGCGCAAAACTACCTGCTCTGGCTGTTCCGCGAAGAGTGGCTGTGGACAAGGCTTGATGGATACCCTCGGTGTTCGCGAACAGCGCGGCCTCATCAGGGCGCTCTGCGATCTCCACCTGCAAGTCGGTGACGGTGTCGTTGTGGGCATCCGCGAGGACGTGTTGCTGCGCGGTGCCGTCCTTGTCTATCTTCTCCCTCTTATCGTACTGATGGCGGCCGCTTCGCTGGCCGCTCAGCTGTCGACGCGTGAGCCGATCGTTATTCTGGCAGG
This sequence comes from Stutzerimonas kunmingensis, assembly GCF_002929225.1. GTDB lineage: Bacteria > Pseudomonadota > Gammaproteobacteria > Pseudomonadales > Pseudomonadaceae > Stutzerimonas. The sequence goes on from NZ_PISM01000021.1 coordinate 222,286, forward strand.
TCTCGGGGGCTTCTTCATTTCCTGGCTATTCGTGCGTATGCGAAGCCGCCGTACCGCAGCTGACCCGAATCTGCAGCCGGTGGTTTTGCGCGCCATGCTCGCGGGGCCTGCGAGTCCCTGAGCTTCCTTGTTTTGTCAGTGGGGAGACTTGTAGTCATGTTCAATCGAAACAGCTGCTTCGCCTTCGTGGCGGGCCTGGCATTGCTGGGCCATGCTGTCGTTGCCCAGGCGGAATTGCCTGATTTCACGCCGCTGGTCGAAAGTGCCTCGCCAGCGGTAGTCAATATCAGCACCAAGCAGAAGGTCCAGAGCCGCGGTGCGACTGCGCAGATGCCGGAACTCGAAGGGCTGCCGCCGATTTTTCGCGAGTTCTTCGAGCACAGCATCCCACAGATGCCGGGCGCCCCGGGTCGCGGCCAGCAGCGTGAAGCGCAGTCGCTCGGTTCGGGTTTCATCATTTCCGAAGACGGTTATGTCCTGACCAACAATCACGTGGTCGCCGATGCCGACGAAATCATCGTTCGTCTGCCGGATCGAAGCGAGCTGGAAGCCAAGCTTATCGGTGCCGATCCGCGCTCCGACGTGGCGGTGCTGAAGGTCGAGGGCAAGGGACTACCGACCGTCAAGATTGGCCGTTCTGATGAGTTGAAAGCAGGGGAGTGGGTGCTCGCCATTGGCTCGCCGTTTGGTTTCGATCATACGGTGACCGCCGGTATTGTCAGTGCGACTGGCCGCAGCTTGCCCAATGAGAGCTACGTGCCGTTCATTCAGACCGACGTGGCAATCAACCCGGGCAATTCCGGTGGTCCGCTGTTTAACCTCGACGGTGAGGTGATTGGCATCAACTCGCAGATATTCACGCGCTCCGGTGGCTTCATGGGGCTGTCCTTCGCCATTCCGATCGATGTGGCAATGGATGTTGCCAATCAGCTGCGAACCGAAGGCAAGGTGAGTCGGGGCTGGCTTGGCGTGGTGATCCAGGAAGTCAACAAGGACCTGGCTGAGTCCTTTGGCCTTGAGCGTCCAGCGGGCGCCCTGGTGGCTCAGGTTATGGATGGCGGTCCGGCAGCGCGCGGTGGTCTGCGTGTCGGTGATGTGATACTGAGCCTCAACGACAAGCCGATTGTTATGTCTGCTGATCTGCCTCATCTGGTCGGAGCACTCAAACCCGGCAGCACCGCACGAATGGAAGTGGTGCGCGACGGTGATCGCAAGATGCTCGACGTCAAGATCGGCGCCATGCCGGAAGAGGGCGAAGCCGTGGCAGCCTCTGGTGGGGGCCAGGAACGCAGCGATAACCGCCTGGGTGTTAAAGTCACTGAGCTGACCGATGAGCAGAAGAAGAGCCTGGATTTACCGGGCGGTGTGGTGATCACTGAGATTCTCAACGGGCCGGCTGCGATGATTGGGCTGCGCCCGGGCGATGTCATCACCCATCTGAATAATCAGGCGATCAATTCGGCGACAACATTTGCCCGAGTGGCTGAGCAATTGCCGAAGAATCGATCCGTTTCGATGCGAGTTCTGCGTCAGGGGCGTGCGAGTTTCATTACTTTCAAGCTCGCTGAATAAGACGCTGGCTGGTGAATCTGGAAGGGCGGTTATTACCGCCCTTTTTCATTTTCAAGACGTAACAGTACGTCCGTTGCGTTGCTCATCAGCTGCGGATGGCTTGTGCGTGGCACTGCAAGGGTTGATCAGTTACACTTCGCGGCTATTTTCGGCGGGCAATCGGCCCGCGACTATTCCGAGTGTTGAGCTGTGAGTGACCTGAGTCATATCCGCAATTTTTCCATCATCGCCCATATCGATCACGGCAAGTCGACCCTGGCAGACCGTTTTATCCAGATGTGTGGTGGTCTGACCGAGCGTGAAATGGAAGCCCAGGTGCTGGATTCGATGGATCTCGAGCGCGAGCGCGGCATCACCATCAAAGCCCACAGCGTCACGCTTTATTACACCGCGCGCGACGGCAAGACCTACCAGTTGAATTTCATCGATACGCCCGGCCATGTCGACTTCACCTATGAAGTCAGTCGCTCGCTGGCCGCGTGCGAGGGTGCGCTGCTGGTAGTCGATGCTGGCCAGGGCGTCGAGGCGCAATCGGTAGCCAACTGCTACACGGCGATCGAACAGGGCCTGGAAGTGATGCCGGTGCTGAACAAGATGGACCTGCCACAGGCCGATCCGGACAAGGTCAAGGATGAGATCGAGCACATCATCGGCATCGATGCGACCGACGCGGTGGCCTGCAGCGCCAAGAGCGGCATGGGCGTGGACGAGGTGCTCGAGCGCCTGGTCGCGGTGATCCCGCCGCCGACCGGCGATGTCGAGGCGCCGTTGCAGGCGTTGATCATCGACTCATGGTTCGACAACTATCTGGGCGTCGTATCGCTGGTACGGGTTCGCCACGGTCGTATCAAGAAGGGCGACAAGGTGCTGGTGAAATCCACCGGCAAGGTCCACCAGGTGGACAGTGTCGGCGTGTTCAACCCCAAGCACACCGCCACGGCAGACCTCAAGGCTGGCGAGGTGGGCTTCATCATCGCCGGCATCAAGGACATTCTCGGCGCTCCGGTGGGCGACACGCTGACACTGTCGAGCACGCCGGACGTGGAGATGTTGCCCGGTTTCAAACGCGTCAAGCCGCAGGTCTATGCCGGTCTGTTCCCGGTCAGTTCGGACGACTTCGAGGATTTTCGCGAAGCGCTGCAGAAGCTGACCCTTAACGATGCCGCGTTGCAATACGAACCGGAAAGCTCCGACGCGTTGGGCTTCGGCTTCCGTATCGGCTTCCTCGGCATGCTGCATATGGAGATCATTCAGGAGCGCCTCGAGCGCGAGTACGACCTGGATCTGATCACCACCGCGCCGACGGTTGTTTACGAGTTGCTGTTGAAGAACGGCGACACCATCTACGTCGACAGCCCTTCGAAGCTGCCCGACATGTCCTCCGTCGAGGACATGCGCGAGCCGATCGTGCGCGCCAACATCCTCGTGCCCCAGGAACACCTGGGCAACGTCATCACGCTATGCATCGAGAAGCGCGGCGTGCAGCGCGACCTGCAGTTCCTCGGCAGTCAGGTGCAGGTGCGTTACGACCTGCCGATGAGCGAGGTGGTGCTGGACTTCTTCGATCGCTTGAAATCGTGCAGCCGCGGTTACGCCTCGCTGGACTACAGCTTCGAATGCTTCCAGTCGGCCAACCTGACGCGCCTGGATATCCTCATCAACGGCGATAAGGTCGACGCGTTGGCACTGATCGTCCACCGCGACAATGCCCACTACAAGGGCCGCATCCTAGTCGAGAAGATGAAGGAGCTTATCCCGCGTCAGATGTTCGATGTGGCGATTCAGGCGGCCATCGGGGGCCAGATCGTTGCCCGCAGTACGGTCAAGGCGTTGCGCAAGAACGTTCTGGCCAAATGCTACGGCGGCGATGTGAGCCGTAAGCGCAAGCTGCTGGAAAAGCAGAAAGCCGGTAAGAAGCGCATGAAGCAGGTAGGCAACGTCGAAATCCCGCAGGAGGCGTTCCTCGCCGTGCTGAAGGTGGACAGCTGATATGTCGATCAATTTCCCGTTGTTGCTGGTTATCGCCGTGGCTGTCTGCGGCCTGTTGGCGCTGAGCGACCTGTTGTTCTTCGCCCCCCGCCGCCGGGCTGCGATCGCCAACTACGAAGGGCGCACCGGGGAAATCGATCCATCGACCCTTGAGGCATTGAACAAGGAGCCGGTGCTGATCGAGTACGGCAAGTCGTTCTTCCCGGTGCTGGCCATCGTGCTGGTGCTGCGCTCGTTCCTGGTCGAGCCGTTCCAGATTCCCTCCGGCTCGATGATCCCCACGTTGGAAGTTGGCGATTTCATTCTGGTGAACAAGTTCGCCTACGGCATCCGTCTGCCGGTAGTGGATACCAAGGTGATCGAAGTCAGCGACCCGAAGCGTGGCGACGTCATGGTGTTCCGCTATCCGAATCAACCGAGCATCAACTACATCAAACGGGTCGTCGGCCTGCCTGGCGACACTGTGCGTTACAGCAGCGATCGTCGGCTGTTCATCAACGATCAGCCGGTTGCCGAGACACTGGTCGGCGAGGAGCCGGGCAGCTTGGGCAGCGCCGTGCTGTATCGGGAAAAGCTGGGCGAGATGGAGCACCTGATTCGCAAGGAAATGGGCCGCTATCGCATCGAGCCGAGCCGCCAGTGGACCGTGCCGGCTGAGCACTACTTCATGATGGGCGATAATCGCGATAACTCGAATGACAGCCGCTATTGGCAGGACGAGTCGATTCCCGCGGAGCTGGCTGGCATGGTCCCGGACCGTAACATCGTCGGCAAGGCGTTCGCCGTCTGGATGAGCTGGCCTGATCCGAAGCTCAGCAATCTGCCGAATTTCTCCCGCGTGGGCCTGATTCACTGAAAGCTGTGAATTGCGGCCGTCGCTGAGCGAACCGGGCTCGCTATATTTGTCCTGCCCCGATCGGTGGGTATCGTAACGACATAGAGGTCGACATGAGTTTTGCGCGTTCGCAAAAAGGGCTGTCCATGCTGAGCTGGATCATGGTCCTGGCAATCGTGGCGTTTGTGGCCAGCACGGGATTTAAAATGTTCCCGCATTACTTCGATTACATGTCCATGGACAAGATCATCCAGTCCGTGGAAACCGACGAAGCGCTTGAGATTCAGAGCGTCGGGGAGTTCTATAGTCATGTCAGCAAGGGGATGCAGGTAAACGGCATCCAGAACATCGACCTGAAGGAAGCGCTGAAGGTCGAGATCCAGAACAACGAATTCAGGGCGCACCTGAAATACGAAAAACGCGAGCCGCTGATCCGCAATCTCGATCTGGTGGCGAACTTCGATAAAGAATATCGCCTAAGGATGCCGTGAGCACTTCGTTAGCCCGTCTCGAGCGCAGGCTCGGTTATCAATTCAAGGATCAGGAGCTGATGCTCCTGGCCCTGACCCATCGTAGCTATGCCGGACGCAACAACGAGCGTCTGGAGTTTCTCGGCGACGCCATTCTCAATTTCGTTGCCGGTGAGGCGCTGTTCAATCATTTTCCGCAAGCCCGTGAGGGGCAGCTGTCGCGTCTGCGCGCCCGTCTGGTCAAGGGCGAGACGCTGGCGGTACTGGCGCGTGGATTCGAGCTCGGCGAATATTTGCGCCTGGGCTCCGGTGAGCTCAAGAGCGGCGGTTACCGCCGCGAATCTATCCTGGCCGACACCCTCGAAGCGCTGATCGGTGCCATTTATCTGGACGCGGGCATGGACGTTGCTCGCGAGCGGGTCGTCGCCTGGTTGGCCAACGAGCTGCAAGGCCTGACACTGGTCGATACCAACAAGGACCCGAAGACCCGGCTGCAGGAGTTTCTGCAATCGCGTGCCTGTGAGCTGCCGCGTTACGAGGTGGTGGATATTCAAGGCGAACCGCATTGCCGCACCTTCTTCGTCGAATGTCAGGTCGCTTTGCTGAACGAGAAAACCCACGGGCAGGGCGCTAGCCGCCGAATTGCCGAACAGGTTGCCGCGGCAGCCGCATTGATCGCCTTGGGCGTGGAGAACGGACATGACTGACGAACAGCTGCAATCCGAGGACGTCAGCCGTTGCGGTTACGTGGCGATCGTCGGCCGGCCGAACGTCGGCAAGTCGACGCTGCTCAACCACATCCTTGGCCAGAAGCTGGCGATCACCTCGCGCAAGCCGCAGACGACGCGGCATAACATGCTCGGCATCAAGACCGAGGGCAGCGTTCAGGCCGTCTATGTGGACACGCCGGGGCTGCACAAGAATGGCGAGACGGCGCTCAACCGCTACATGAACCGCACCGCTGCCTCGGCATTGAAGGATGTCGACGTGGTGATCTTCGTCGTCGACCGCACCCGCTGGACCGACGAAGACCAGGCCGTGCTCGAGCGGGTGCAGTACGTTACCGGACCGTTGATCGTTGCGGTCAACAAGACCGACCGTGTCGAGGACAAGGCCGAGCTGTTGCCGCATCTGCGCTGGCTGGCCGAGCAGCTGCCGAACGCGGAGATCGTGCCGATTTCGGCGCAGCACGGACAGAACCTGGAAACGCTGGAAAAGCTGGTCGCCGATCGTCTGCCCGAGAGTGAGCACTTCTTCCCGGAGGACCAGATCACCGATCGCAGCAGTCGTTTCCTCGCCGCCGAGCTGGTGCGCGAGAAGATCATGCGACAGCTTGGCGCCGAGGTGCCTTACCAGATCACCGTGGAGATCGAGGACTTCAAGCAGGAAGGCCGCGTGTTGCACATCCATGCGCTGATTCTGGTCGAGCGTGACGGGCAGAAGAAGATCATCATCGGCGACAAGGGCGAGCGCATCAAACGTATCGGCCAGGAAGCGCGCAAGGATATGGAAGTGCTGTTCGATTCCAAGGTCATGCTGCACCTGTGGGTCAAGGTGAAGGGTGGCTGGTCCGACGATGAGCGTGCGCTGCATTCGCTGGGTTACCAGTAAGCGCCGACCCGCAATCAATGGTGCGCATCGCGCACCTTCTGGGCTGCCATGCACCAACCTGCGTTCGTTCTGCACAGTCGCTCGTACAAGGAAAGCAGCGCGCTGGTCGACCTGTTCACCCCGCAGGGCCGGCTGCGTGCCGTCATGCGTGCCGCGCGTGGTAAGGCCGGCAGTCTGATCCGCCCCTTCGTATCGCTGGAAGTCGAGCTGCGCGGCAAGTCCGAGCTGAAGACCGTTGCCCGGCTCGAAAGCGCCGGCCCTGCGCACTGGCTCGATGGCCAGGCGCTGTTCAGCGGCATGTACCTCAACGAATTGCTGATTCGCTTGCTGCCTGCCGAAGATGCACATCCCGCGCTGTTCGATCATTACGTCGCGACACTGCCGGCCCTGGCCGCACATCGGCCGCTGGAGCCGCTGCTGCGTGCCTTCGAATGGCGGCTGCTCAGCGAGTTGGGCTATGGTTTTGCCCTCGATGTGGACATCGCCGGCCAGCCGATTGACCCGCAGCGGCTCTATCACCTACTGCCCGACGCCGGCCTGGAGCCGGTCGCGGGATTTCAGCCGGGGCTGTTCAACGGCGCGGAACTATTGGCCATGGCCGAGGCCGATTGGCAGGTTCCGGGGGCGCTGGCCGCGGCCAAGCGGCTGATGCGCCAGGCCCTGGCTCCCCATCTGGGCGGTCGACCGCTGGTCAGCCGCGAATTGTTTATGAATCTGAAGGAGGCCCCGCGTGACTGAAGCCAATCGAATTCTGCTCGGCGTCAACGTCGACCACGTCGCCACACTGCGTCAGGCCCGCGGCACCCGCTATCCGGACCCGGTCAAGGCTGCGCTGGATGCGGAAGAGGCCGGCGCCGATGGCATCACCGTGCACCTACGCGAGGATCGCCGGCATATCCAGGAACGCGATGTGCTGATGATGAAGGACGCACTGCAGACGCGGATGAACTTCGAGATGGGGGTCACCGAGGCGATGCTCGCATTCGCCGAGCAGCTGTGTCCGGAGCACGTCTGTCTGGTCCCGGAAACGCGTCAGGAGCTGACTACCGAGGGTGGGCTGGACGTCCTCGGGCAGGAGGCACGCATTCGTGAGGCCGTCGAGCGTCTACGTGGCTGCGGTGCGGAAGTCTCGTTGTTCATCGATGCCGACCCGCGGCAGATCGAGGCGGCCGCTCGTGTCGGCGCACCGGCAATCGAGCTGCACACCGGGCGCTACGCCGATGCCCACAGCGTGGCCGAGCGGGCCTGCGAGCTCGCGCGCATTCGCGACGGTGTCGAGGCCGGTCTGAGTCACGGCCTGATCGTCAACGCCGGCCATGGCCTGCATTACCACAACGCCGAAGCCATCGCGGCGATCCAAGGCGTCAACGAGCTGAATATCGGCCATGCCATCGTTGCCCATGCGCTGTTCGTCGGCTTCAAGCAGGCGGTCAAGGAAATGAAGCATCTGATCCTGAGTGCGGCGGCGCGGGGCTGAAAGAACCGGGTGTGTTTCAGCCGCGATGACACGCGGCGGGCAGGCTCCGATTGGTGAGGTAGCGCCGGGTGTCATCCGCTGGCAAGCCCGTTCCCACGCTAGTGCGGGGCGCCGTATTCCACCTGCAGAGCCCTCAGCGGCGCAGCAGGTTGATCAGTACGGTCAGCACCAGGCTGAGAATCACCATCGAGGTGATCGGGATGAACACCCGGCTGCGTTCGGACTCGATGCGGATGTCGCCGGGCAATCGACCGAACCAGTTCAGCAGCCATGGGAAGTAGTGCCAGGCGATGCCGAGCAGTAGCAGCGCAGCGCCCGCCACGATCAACCAGCGTGCCATTTGATCTCCTCGTTTCGCTCCAATCGCTTGGCCGGACGTGTGCGGTATTCGACAAAGGCGGCGATCACCTGTGCGGCCAGCACCTCAACGGCTTCGCTTCGATTGCTGCCACGTAGCAGCTTGATCTGATACTCGCCCAGTTGTGGCAACCCATACTGCCCATCGAGACGCTGCAGGGGCGGGCGAATCAGGCTTGATGGATAGGGCGCGATGGCGAGATCGGCAATCATCGCGGCCTCCTGTCCCGAAGTCTGTTCGCTGGAGTAGGCCACTCGGTAGCTGCGGCCGATGCAGTCGAGGGCATCCAGTGCCTGTCGCCGCCAGGCGCAATCAGGGCTGGCCAGCGCCAGCGGCAGCGGCGTGCGCAGCGCGGCGACACCACCGGTGCGACCGGCCCAGACCAGCGGTTCGCTATGAATCGGCTCGCCTCGCGAATCGTCCTGGCCAAGATTGCCGACGGTGACCAGGGCGAGGTCCAGTTCGCCTGCGTCAATGCGCTCGATCATATCGATGCTGCGTGCGACCGACACATCCACTTCGACTCCGGGATGGCTGCGGGCGAACAACGCCAGCAGGCCGGGCAGAATGCGCGTCCCGACATCCGCCGGCGTTCCGAAGCGCACGCGACCCTGCAGCGCTGGCTGGAGGAAGTGCGCAATGGCTTCTTCGTTGAGCTTGAGCAGGCGTCGGGCATAGCCGAGCAGCGTCTCGCCTGCCGGTGTCAGGCGCACCTGCCGCGCCTCGCGGACGAACAGGGAGCGCCCAAGAGTCTCTTCCAGGCGCTTGATCTGCATGCTGACCGCCGAGGTACTGCGATAGATCTGTCCCGCGGCGCGAGTGAAACTGCCGCTTTCGGCAATAGCAACGAAGGTGCGCAGGACATCGCTTTCCAGCAGGGGCGTCGAAGGGGTAGTGGATTGCTCAAGCGGCTCGGACATAAGAGAGGCTTCAGTTTTTCTGAACACAGGCTTTCATATTAGTCGTTTGTTTGAACGACTGATGCCCGCTCATCCTGTAGGCAACCGGTGGCGCCACAGCCCGTGGCCACCGCGAGCGAAGCGGAGGTGAGCATGCCTGGTGAACGACGCAATACGCGTGTACGACAACAATCCGAGCCGCAGTTGCCGGACTTCTACATGCCGGCCATGTGGCCGCTGGATTTGCAGCGTAGCCTGCAGGACTGGTTTCGCGCCTGGCGGCAGCGGCGCCTGTATCGGCAGTTGTTGAAGCTGGATGATCGGCAGCTGGCGTCGCGCGATCTGGATCGGCGCCGGCTCAGTAAAATGGCTCAGGCGCCGTTGCGCCAGTTGGTAGCGCAGCGGCGCAAGCGTCGATGCCCTGCGCGCCACGCTCGCTGAGCACCAACCTACTGTCAGGGCTTGCGGGCGAGGAGCACGGCGCGCATGGGGGCCGGCAGGCCTTCGACCGTTTTGCCGTGGTCTTGCGGGTCGAGGAAGTCGGGCAACGACTGGTAGCGCATCCACTCGGTGCTGCGCTGTTCCTCAATGCTGGTCACGCTGACATCCACGCAGCGCACGTCGACAAAGCCGGCGCGGCGCAACCAGCATTCCAGCGCCTTCACCGAGGGCAAGAACCAGACGTTGCGCATCTGCGCATAGCGGTCTTCCGGCACCAGTGCGGTATTTTCGTCGCCTTCCACCACCAGGGTCTCTAGCACCAGTTCGCCGCCGCGTACCAGGCAGTCCTTGAGGTCGAGCAGATGGTCGACCGGCGAGCGGCGATGGTAGAGCACGCCCATGGAGAACACCGTCTCGAAGCCTTCGAGCTTGGCCGGCAGTTCTTCCAGTGCGAACGGCAGATGCCAGACCGGCAGCTCCTGCAGGTAGCGCTTCATCGCATGGAACTGGCAGAAGAACAGCCAGTTCGGGTCGACCCCGACCACGCTGTCGGCGCCGGCACCGAGCATGCGCCACATGTAGTAGCCGTTGCCGCAACCGACGTCGAGGATGCGTTTGCCGGCCAGATTCAGGTGCGGCGCGACCCGGTCCCACTTCCAGTCCGAGCGCCATTCGGTATCGACATGCACGCCGAACACGTCGAACGGACCCTTGCGCCATGGCGAGAGCCCCATCAGCGCATCGTGGGTGGCCTGGCGCGTGGCGTCGTCACAGGTCGCGTCGAGGCGGAAGCTGTCGCGCAGTTCGACCTGCACGGGCGCCAGCGCAGGCAGCGCATCGACGGCACGCCGCCAGCGCGGCAGATCACCGTGGCCAACTGCGAGTTTGGCGTCCAGCTGCTGCTGAACGCCGTTGGCCCAGGCGGCGAGCGGGGTGCCGGCCAGGCGCCAGGCGAGGGGAGTCAGGTCGAGGTTCATGGCAGGGCGATCAGCGAGGCGAAGTTCAGGCACTGGAACCAGGGCACGACCTTGGAAAAGCCGGCATCCAGTAGCCGTTGGCGATGGGTTTCCAGGCTGTCGGGCTTCATCACGTTCTCGATGGCGCTGCGCTTCTGGGCGATTTCCAGTTCGCTGTAGCCATTGGCGCGCTTGAAGGCGATGTGCAGGTCGGTCAGCAATTGTTGCTCGTCTTCATCCTCGAAGCGCAGCTTTTCCGACAGGATCAGCGCGCCACCGGGCACCAGCGCCTGGCGAATGCGGCTGAGCAGGGCCGGGCGCTGTTCCGGTGCGATGAACTGCAGGGTGAAGTTCAGCGCCACCAGCGAGCTGGGCTGGAACTGCAGAGCCAGGATGTCGCCCTCGATGACGTCGACCGGCAGCAGTTCCTGAAACATCGAGTCCTGCCCGTGGAGGTATTCGCGGCAGCGCTCGACCATTGCCGCGGAGTTATCAACGGCGACGACCTGGCAGTTGTCGGCAGTCACGTGACGACGCAGGGCCTGGGTCACCGCGCCCAGCGAGCAGCCTAGGTCATACAGATGAGTATGCGGCTGTGCGAACTGAGCGGCGATCACGCCGATGTTCTCGACGATGGTCGGGTAACCGGGCACAGAGCGCTTGATCATGTCGGGAAACACCCGCACCACGTCCTCGTTGAAGACGAAGTCCTGAATGCGGGGCAGGGGCTGGGCGAACAGACGGTCGAGATCGTGGCTCACGGTGTCGGGCGGCGTGTGTGAAAACGGGGCGGCATTGTAGCCGAAACCACGCTCGCCGCGGGCTCTGCCCGACTCAGCGCACCTCGATCCGGCAATCGAACATGCCCGCAGGCTCGGCGTCGACCTCCCACGGGCGTTGATAGGTGAGGTACAGCCTGCCGCTGCCTGGCTCCTGTGCCTCGAAGCGCCAGGTGGACAGGCCATCCCCACCGATCATGTCGCCTTTCGGATTGCTGAACACTTCGGGGCCGAGGCTGTGCAATTGCTCCGCGGCGGCTTCGTGCAGAATCCAGCGATAGCCCGTCGCAGGGTTGCTCGGCAGGCTGACGATGAGTTGCTGGCCGCTCTGCAGTGTTTGCGGGCAGCGGTTGTCGTCGCTGAGCACGACGCTGGAGGGCGTCTTGTCGTTGCTTGCGCAGGCAGCGAGCAGGGCGACGCTGGCGGGCAGTAACAGACGGGGGATGTCGAAAGGCATGATCGGCACCGGTCGGAATTGAGTTGGGAAGGATAGCCCAAAAGAGCCTGGTCGCAGGCGGGTACTCCGTCTGCGCCGGTCCGGAGGTGGAAGTGCAGCGCGACTTCCACCCTTCGACTTCAGCTGGTCTGCAGCTCGTCCCGCGTCAGAACAGCACCTTGGCCACATCAGCGAAGCGCTTGGCGAAATGCACGGTCAGACCTTCCTTGAGGTAGTCAGGCAACTCTTCGAAGTCGCCGCGATTGGCTTCCGGCAGGATCAGCTCGAATATCTTCTGTCGCCGCGCCGCGATCACCTTCTCGCGCACTCCGCCGATCGGCAATACGTGACCGGTCAGCGTCAGCTCTCCGGTCATGGCCACGCCTTTCTTCGGCGGCTGGTTGCGCGCAAGGGAGAGCAGCGCGCTGGCCATGGTGATGCCGGCGCTGGGGCCGTCCTTCGGCGTCGCGCCTTCCGGCACGTGCAGGTGCACGAAGGCCTGGTCGAAGAACTCCGGATCGCCCTTGAAGGTTTTCAGGTTCGAGCTGACGTAGCTGTAGGCGATCTCCGCCGATTCCTTCATCACGTCACCGAGCTTGCCGGTGAGCTTGAAGCCGCGGTTCAGCGTGTGGATGCGCGTGGCCTCGATCGGCAGGGTGGCGCCGCCCATGCTGGTCCAGGCGAGGCCTGTGATCACGCCGACGCCGGAGAGCACCTGTTCGCTGCGAAACACCGGTTTGCCGAGGTAGCTTTCCAGATCCTTCGGCGTGATCTTCAGTACCGCTTGGGGGTCTTCCAGCAACTGCACCACTGCCTTGCGGACCAGCTTGCCCAGTTGCTTCTCCAGCTGACGCACACCAGCTTCACGGGCATAGCCTTCGATCACCGCTTTCATGGCGCTGTCGCTGATGGCGAGGCGCTGCTTGGGCACGCCGGTCTTGTCCAGCAGCTTGGGCCACAGGTGACGTTTGGCGATGGCCAGCTTCTCCTCGGCGATGTAGCCGGACAGGCGGATTACCTCCATGCGGTCGAGCAGCGGGCCGGGAATCGAGTCCAGGGTGTTTGCCGTGCAGACGAACAGCACCTTGGACAGGTCCAGGCGCAGGTCCAGGTAATGATCGAGGAATTCGACGTTCTGCTCCGGGTCGAGCGTTTCCAGCAGCGCTGAAGCCGGATCGCCCTGATAGCTGGTGCTGAGCTTGTCGATCTCGTCGAGCATGATCACCGGGTTCATCACCTCGACATCCTTGAGCGCCTGCACCAGCTTGCCGGGCAGGGCGCCGATGTAGGTGCGGCGGTGGCCCTTGATCTCCGCCTCATCGCGCATGCCGCCGACGCTAAAGCGATAGAAGGGCCGCCCAAGAGACTCGGCGATGGACTTGCCGATGCTGGTCTTGCCCACGCCGGGCGGGCCGACCAGCAGCACGATGGAGCCGGCGATCTCGCCCTTGAAGGCGCCGACGGCAAGAAATTCGAGGATGCGGTTCTTGATGTCATCGAGGCCAGCGTGGTGCTTGTCCAGCACCTTGCGCGCACGCTTGAGGTCGAGCTTGTCCTGGCCGAATACGCCCCAGGGCAGGGCGGTGGCCCAGTCGAGATAGTTGCGGGTGACGGCATATTCCGGCGAGCCGGTTTCGAGTATCGACAGCTTGTTCAGCTCTTCGTCGATGCGCTTCTGCGCAGCAGGTGGCACCACCTTGCCCTCAAGACGGGCGCGGAACTCGTCGGCGTCGGCGCTCTTGTCGTCCTTGGTGATGCCCAGCTCGCGCTGGATGATCTTCAATTGCTCCTTGAGGAAGAACTCACGCTGGCGCTCGCCGATCTTGCGATTGACCTCGCCGGTCAGCTCCTTCTGCAGTTTGGCGACTTCCACTTCCTTGCGCAGCAGTGGCAGCACTTTCTCCATGCGCTTGAGCACGGGCACGGTATCCAGCACTTCCTGCAGTTCCACGCCAGGCGCGGTGGTCAGGGCGGCGGCGAAGTCGGACAGCGGCGAGGGGTCGTTGGGGCTGAAGCGGTTCAGGTAGTTCTTCAGCTCTTCGCTGTACAAAGGATTGAGCGGCAGCAGCTCCTTGATCGCGTTGATCAGTGCCATGCCGTAGGCCTTCACCTCGTCGCGCGGGTCGTCATCGCTTTTCGGGTAATCGACTTCGACCAGATACGGTGGTTTGCGCCGCAGCCAGCCGCGGATGCGCACCCGCGCCAGGCCCTGGGCGACGAACTGCAGCTTGCCGCCCTCCTGCGAGGCGTGATGCACGCGGACCATGGTGCCGTGCTCCGGCAGGCTGTCCGGGTCGAAGGTGGCCATGTCCAGCACCGGCGAGTCGACGAAAAATAGTGCCACGCGCTGGTGCGGCGTCTTCGCCACGCGATCCAGGGTCTCGGCCCAGGGATCTTCGTTGACGATCACCGGCAACACCTGCGCCGGGAAGAAAGGTCGGTTGTGCACCGGGATGATGTAGAGCTTGTCCGGCTGCTGTTGATCGGGCAGTACGAGACCGTTGGAGGAGATGATTTCCTGCTCGATATGATCCTGATTGACGTCGTCGTTCATGCGGCACCCGTTGCGAATACGTGCACCTTAGATGGGTGGTGGCCCGGATGATTTCAATCCCGTCGCATGGGGGTGGGCACTTCATGCAGGCTTCGGTACAGTGCTTGCACGCACAGGTGCCCATCATGCTCAACGCCCGTCTGCTTCGCCTGGATGACCAGACTCACCAGCACGCCCACGACTATCACCAGTTGGTGATGTCGCTTTCTGGGCGCGCGGAATTCGAGGTCAATGGCTCCGGTGGCGAAGTCTGCCGGATGCGCGCCTGTCTGGTGCCGGGCGATGCCGACCACGGCTTCGCCGGCATGGGCGACAACCGCATGCTGATCATTGATCTCGACGAGCAGGATGTCGTCACCGAGGACCCCGAGCTGCTGGCCCGGCTGTTCGAAGCGCCACGCTATCCGGCGCTGGATGCCGATTTCCAGAACCTGCTGGCCTACGCCGGTGCCGAGCTGGCGCGCTACGGCAGCGATCCGCTGCTGGCCCGGGCGCTGGGCGGCGTGCTGTTGCGGGCACTGCACCTGCGACTGTTCGGCGAGTCAGTTCAGCGCCCGGCCGGACCGCTCGATCTGCAGCGGCTGGACAGCCATATTCAGGACAACCTGGCGCGACGCATCACGGTCGCCGAGTTGGCCCAGGTGGTCTGCCTCAGCCCCAGCCACTTCCACGCGCAGTTCAAGGATTGCGTCGGCCTCACGCCGCACCAGTACCTGCTCAAGACTCGCCTCGATCGTGCCGCCCGCCTGCTGCGCGAAACGCCGCTGCCACTGGTGCGGATTGCCGAGGAGTGCGGTTTCTCCAGCCAGAGCGCATTGACCACGGCGACCCGCCGCTACCTCGGTCTGACCCCTCGCGGATTGCGCAAGTCGGACTCCTGAGCTTTCTCCTGATTGCCCTGTTTTCGGGCTCTTCAGCTACCAGGGGTATATTCCTGCGCCATCCTGGTGCGCTTTCATTACGGTCGCGTTTCCGCGTCCGGCTTTCGTAGTTTTTCGTAAAACTTCCGTAGTTTTGCGCAAGAACGGCTCGTCTTGCAGACCCTACATTCCGTCTCCCGACCTGGCTCTTCGTCTTGTGCTGCACCATCAGCCTGGCCGTGGACTAGACCTATAAGCAGACACAATCACAAGAGGAGCGGCGCATGTTCAAGGCCGGTCACGTGCTGGAAGGCGCCTTCGCCAACCAGAAAGCCGCGGAATTCTTTCCCGTCATCAGCGCCAACTACGCCGTTGACGAGGCGCAATATCTCACCGAACTGCTGCAGCTTGCCGATCCCGGCGAGGCGGGCATTGCCGCCATTCGCGAGCGCGCGCGCAGCCTGATCGAGGCGGTGCGTGGGCGTGACAATGCCGTCGATACCCTCGATGCGCTGCTGCGCCAGTACAGTCTGGACACCCAGGAAGGGCTGATGCTGATGTGCCTGGCCGAAGCGCTGCTGCGGGTGCCGGATGCCGCCACGGCTGACGCGCTGATTCGCGACAAGCTCAACGCCGCCGAATGGGAGCGCCACCTCGGCCAGAGCGACAACGTGCTGGTCAACTTCGCCGCCTGGGGGCTGGTGATGACCGGCAAGGTGGTCGATCCGGAAACTGCCGATGGCCGTCCGAAGAACGTCATCGGTCGTCTGCTCAAGCGCTCCGGCGAGCCGGTGATCCGCAGCGCGATGAACCAGGCGATGAAGCTGATGGGCAAGCAGTTCGTGCTTGGCCGGACCATCGCCGAAGCGCTGAAGAACGGCCGTCCCGAGCGCGAGAAGGGCTACACCTATTCCTTCGACATGCTCGGTGAAGCGGCGCTGACTGCCGAGGACGCCGCCAAGTACATGGCTGACTATCGTCAGGCCGTGGAGACCGTCGGTGCCGAGCCGCAGGTCGGCAAGGGCCCGCGTCCGTCGGTGTCGATCAAGTTGTCGGCGCTGCATCCACGTTACGAAGTCGCCCAGCGCGAGCGCGTGCTCACCGAGCTGTTCGCCAGTGTGCGCGAACTGGCCGTGCTGGCGCGTCAGCGCAATGTCGGGATCACCATCGATGCCGAGGAGGCCGACCGCCTCGAGCTGTCGCTGGAACTGTACGAAAAGCTCCTGCGCGACCCGGCTATCGCCGGCTGGGGTGAGTTCGGCCTGGTCATCCAGGCTTATTCCAAACGCTGCCTGCCGGTGCTGGTCTGGTTGACGCTGCTCGGTCGTGAGCTTGGCGAACGCATTCCGCTGCGGCTGGTAAAGGGCGCCTACTGGGACAGTGAGATCAAGCAGTGCCAGGTCCAGGGCCTGGACGGCTACCCCGTCTACACGCGCAAGGAAGGCACTGACACCTCCTACCTCGCCTGCGCGCGCTACCTGTTGTCCGAGCACACCCGTGGGGTGATCTACCCGCAGTTCGCCAGCCACAACGCGCACACCGTCAGCTGCATCCTGGCCATGGCCGAGGAAATCTCACAGCCGCGCGAGTTCGAGTTCCAGCGCCTGCACGGCATGGGCGATGCCCTGTACGACACGGTGATCGAGAAGTACGCCCGCAACGTACGCATCTACGCCCCGGTCGGCGCGCACAAGGACCTGCTGCCCTATCTGGTGCGCCGCCTGCTGGAGAACGGTGCCAACTCGTCCTTCGTTCATCAGCTGGTCGACCCGCGCGTGCCGGTCGAATCGCTGATCGATCACCCGGTGAGCCAGCTGCGCAGATTCGCTGCACCGGGCAACCCCCGCATTCCGCTGCCGCCGGCGCTGTTCGGCAACCGCAAGAACTCCCAAGGGATCAACATGAATATCCAGAACCAATGGAACGACCTGGCCAGCGCCTACCAACCTTTCCTCGAGCGCCAGTGGCAGGCTGCGCCGGTCATCAGCGGGCAGTGGCTCGCCGGAACGCCGTCCGACGTGCGCTGCCCCTATGACCTGAGCAAGGTCGTCGGCCAGGCCCAGTTCGCCAGCGCCGAGCAGGCGCGCCAGGCCGTCGATCGCCTGGCCGCCTACTGGCCGACCTGGAATGCCACGCCGGTGGAAGCCCGTGCCGCCGTGCTGGAGCGCCTGGGCGATCTGCTGGAGCAGCACCGCGCCGAGCTGATGGCCCTGTGTACCGTGGAAGCCGGCAAGTCGCTGCAGGACGGCATCGACGAAGTACGCGAGGCAGTGGATTTCTGCCGTTACTACGCTCAGCAGGCGCGGCAGAAGCTCGGTCGCGAAGAGTTGAAAGGCCCGACCGGCGAGCGTAACGAGCTGTTCCATGAAGGCCGCGGCGTGTTCGTCTGCGTCAGCCCGTGGAACTTCCCGCTGGCGATCTACCTCGGCCAGATCACCGCGGCACTGGTGGCCGGCAACACCGTGCTGGCCAAGCCGGCCGAGCAGGCCAGCCTCATCGCTGCGCGTGCGCTTGAACTGATGTTCGAAGCTGGATTGCCGAAAGAGGCAATCGCCTTTCTGCCAGGCGATGGCGCTACCCTGGGCGGCGTGTTCTGTCGCGATCCGCGGGTGGTCGGCGTGTGCTTCACCGGTTCCACCGACACGGCGCGCATCATCAACCGCCAGCTGGCCGAGAAGGAAGGCCCGATCGCCACGCTGATCGCCGAAACCGGCGGGCAAAACGCGATGATCGTCGATTCCACCGCGCTTCCCGAGCAGGTGATCAAGGACGCCGTCGGCTCCGCTTTCACCAGTGCCGGCCAGCGTTGCTCGGCGTTGCGTGTGCTCTACGTGCAGCGTGATATCGCTGACCGGGTGATCGAGTTGCTCAAGGGCGCCATGGCCGAGCTGAACGTCGGCCCGACCCATCTGCGTGAGAACGACATCGGCCCGGTGATCGACCAGGAAGCTCGTGAAGGCCTGCTGGCGCATATCCAGCAGCTCAAGAGCGAAGGGCGCCTGATCGCCGAGGCGACATTGCCGGCTGGTCTGAACGGTCATTTCGTCGCGCCGGTGGCCTTCGAAATCGACGGCATTCACCAGCTCAAGAAGGAGCAGTTCGGCCCCGTGCTGCACGTGGTGCGCTACGACGCGGCGGACCTGGAAAAGGTCGTGGCGGCGATCAACGGCACCGGCTACGGCCTGACCCTCGGCGTACACAGCCGCAACGAGGAAACCGCCGAACGCATTGAGCAACTGGCGCGGGTCGGCAACCTCTACGTCAATCGCAACCAGATTGGTGCCGTGGTCGGCGTGCAGCCGTTCGGCGGCCGTGGCCTGTCCGGCACCGGTCCGAAGGCGGGCGGCCCCAGCTATGTGCTGCGCTTCGCCAACGAGCGGACCACCTCCACCAACACCACAGCGGTGGGCGGCAACGCCTCGCTGCTGTCGCTCGGAGACGACTGAACGCATTCACGCTGTACCACCGAGTGAATGGCCTTGGTCATTCACCTGGTGCATCACGCTAAACCTCCCGGCCGCTCAGGCGGCCGGAACACAACAACAACTGGACAGTTGGCGGACGCTCTTCCGCCACTGACGGGCCCGGGTTGGGTCTGTCACAGGTGATGGCCTTTTCGCTATCGCCCTCTGCCAAGGTGCAGCGTGGGTCCGCTCGCGTTGCGCCGAACAACAACTAACGAGGGACACACATGAGCATCAGTACACCCACGCTGATCACCTTTCTGATCTACATCGCGGCGATGATCCTGATCGGTTTCGTCGCTTACCGCGCCACCAAGAACTTCGACGACTACATCCTCGGCGGTCGCAGCCTCGGCAGCTTCGTCACTGCGCTGTCGGCCGGTGCCTCGGATATGAGCGGCTGGCTGCTGATGGGCCTGCCCGGTGCGATCTTCGTCGCCGGTCTGTCGGAAAGCTGGATCGCCATCGGCTTGATTGTCGGCGCCTGGCTCAACTGGCTGTTCGTCGCCGGACGGTTGCGTGTGCACACCGAGCACAACCACAACGCCCTGACGTTGCCGGATTACTTCTCCCATCGCTTCGAGGACGAGAGCCGCATGCTGCGGATCTTCTCCGCGCTGGTGATTCTGGTGTTCTTCACCATCTATTGCGCCTCGGGCGTGGTCGCCGGCGCGCGACTGTTCGAGAGCAGCTTCGGCGTTCCGTACGAATACGCACTGTGGATCGGCGCCGCGGCGACCATCCTCTATGTGTTTATCGGTGGCTTCCTGGCCGTCAGTTGGACCGACACCGTGCAGGCGACGCTGATGATCTTCGCGCTGCTGATCACCCCGGTGTTCGTCATCCTGGCCCTGGGCGACATGGGCGCCGCGATGGACACCATTGCCACGCAGAATCCGGCCGCGTTCGACATGTTCAGCGGGCTCTCTTTCGTTGCGATCATCTCGCTGCTGGCGTGGGGCCTGGGCTACTTCGGCCAGCCACATATCCTGGTGCGCTTCATGGCGGCCGACTCGATCAAGACCATCCCCAACGCGCGCCGCATCGGCATGGCTTGGATGATCCTCACCCTTGCTGGTGCCGTGGCGGTGGGCTTCTTCGGTATCGCCTATTTCGCCGGCCATCCGGAGCAGGCGGGCCCTGTGAGCCAGAACGGTGAGCGGGTGTTCATGGAGCTGGTGAAGATCCTGTTCAATCCGTGGGTCGCGGGCATCATCCTGTCTGGCGTACTGGCGGCGGTGATGAGTACGCTCAGTGCTCAGCTGCTGGTCAGCTCCAGTGCTCTGACTCAGGACTTCTACAAGGCCATGTTGCGCAAGAATGCCTCGCAGACCGAGCTGGTCTGGGTTGGCCGCGGCATGGTGTTGTTGATCGCGCTGATCGCCATCGGCATCGCCTCCAACCCCGACAGCAAGGTGCTCGGTCTGGTATCCTACGCTTGGGCCGGTTTCGGCGCGGCGTTCGGCCCGGTGGTGCTGATCTCGCTGCTGTGGAAGCGCATGACCCGCAACGGCGCGCTGGCAGGGATGCTGGTCGGTGCCGTCACCGTGGTGGTGTGGAAGGAGTTCATCGGTCTGGGTCTGTACGAAATCATCCCCGGCTTCATCCTCGCCAGCATTGCCATCGTCGTGGTGAGCAAGATGGGCGCCGAACCGGCCCCGAGCATCGTCAAGCGCTTCGAGGAAGCGGACGCGGATTACCACGCGGGTTGAGAAGGGCAGGGGGCATTGTCCGCCACAGGATCATCCGCACCCTGAACGTCTGGCTGACTTAGGCCATTACCTTGCGAGCGCAACCAGAACCCCGGCTAGCCGGGGTTTTGCGTTTCTGCCGCAGATTCAGTCGTCCGCGACCAGATTGGATCGGTCATCCACCGCGCCCGCCGCGATCAGATGCTCGGCTTCGTCTTCCGGCACATGGATGCTGGTGCCGTCGATATTCATCACCGACATGCGTGCCTGGGGATCGGTGGTGATGCGCACGTCCATCAGGGCGCTGCGGTGCGTGTTGCCGTTGATGACCACGGCGCAGGTGCCGGTGGTGGTGTCGATGTCTACGGTCATGATCTATCTCCCGAAGCGGTGCAAAAGCCGCGCGCGGTTCGCCCGGCGTTTCCATGTCGACCACGAACAGGGTGCATCCGTTGTACCTGTTACTGGAAAAACAGGGATAAATGTTACGATATAACATGTTAGATTCTCGCCCCGCGAAGCTGGCTCCGCTACCGGATGCCGGCGCACAGCCGTCTTCGGTTGCCTCGGAAGGCAACCGCCACTGTCTGGAGAGTCACATGAAACTGAAGCGTCATCCCCTGGCCTGGGCGATCAGCCTGGCCCTGGTTCCGGCTGCCTGGGCCGCCGAGCCGGTCGAACTGCAATCCGTCGTGGTCAGCGCCAGCGGCCTGGCCAAGCAGAGCCATGAGATGACCACGCCGGCTGCCGTGATGGAGGGAGATGAACTGGTGCTGCGTCGCGAGGCAACGCTGGGTGAAACGCTGGAAAGCCTGCCTGGCGTACGCTCCAGCAGCTTTGGCGCCGGTGCGGCGCGCCCGGTGATTCGCGGGCTGGATGGCGCACGGGTCAAGGTGCTGAGCGATGGAGTGGAGCTGCTCGATGCCTCGACCATCAGCCCCGACCACGCGGTGACCAGCGAGCCGCTACTGGCCGAGCGCATCGAGGTCCTCAAGGGTCCGGCAACCCTGCTCTACGGCGGCGGCGCAATCGGCGGCGTGGTCAACGTGATCGACAAGAAGATCCCCACCCGCGTGCCGGAGAAGGGCTACGAAGGCGAGCTGGAGCTGCGCACCAACAGCGTCGCTAACGAAGGGTCAGGGGTGTTCGGCATCACCGCTGGCAGCGGCAACTTCGCCGTGCGCGCCGAAGGCACCAAGCGCCAGGCCGACCCTTATGAAATCCCCGGTTCGCCGGACAAGCAGGAAGGCTCCTACAACGACACCGACAGCTTCAATCTGGGTGCCAGCTTCATCGGCGAGCGCGGTTACATCGGCGCCGCCTACGGTGAGCAGAACAATCGCTACGGGCTGCTGGCCCATGAGCACGCCGATTGCCACACCCACGGCAGCGACTGGCACTGCGGTGGCCATGATGATCACGACGATGACGACGTCCATGATCATGACGAGCATGGCAGCGTGCCTTATGTCGACATGCGCCAGAAGCGCTGGGATCTGCGCGGCGAGCTGAGCGATCCGCTGCCGGGATTCGAGCTTGCGCGGCTGCTCATCGGCCACAGCGACTATCAGCACAAGGAAATCGAAGGCGGGGAAGTGGGCACCCGCTTCAACAACGATGCCACCGACGCACGCCTGGAGCTGACCCATCAGCCAATGTTCGGCTGGCGCGGTGTGCTCGGCGCGCAGACGCTGCGGCGTGACTTCGAAGCCCTCGGCGAAGAGGCCTACGTGCCGCAGACGCTGACGCGCAACCACGGCCTGTTCCTGCTCGAGGAATACACCGCCGGCGCCTGGCGCTATGAACTCGGCCTGCGTCACGAATGGCAGGACATCGATGCCGATGGCCGCCCGGATACCGATCACAGCGGCACCTCGATGTCCGCCGGTGCGGTCTGGACCTTCGCTCCGCAGTACTCGTTGGGCTTCTCGCTGACGCGCTCGCAACGCCTGCCCAGCGCCGAAGAGCTTTACGCCAACGGCCCGCATGCCGCGACCCGCACCGTCGAGCTGGGTAATGTCGACCTGGAGGAGGAAACCTCGCATAACGCCGAGATCACCCTGCGCAAGTTCGCCGGCCGCTCGACCTTCAGCCTGAGCGTCTTCCGCAACGAGGTGGATGACTTCATTTATGCCGCTGATACCGGCAACGATATCGGTGGCGGCTACCGCGAGATCGAGTACCGCCAGCAGGACGCCGTGCTCACCGGGGCGGAAGGGGAGGTGCGCTTCCAGGCGACCGACGCCGTCGCCTTCACCCTGTTCGGCGATCACGTGCGCGGCAAATTGCGCGACGGCGGCGGCGACCTGCCGCGTATTCCCGCCGATCGCCTCGGTATGCGGGTGGACCAGAGCTTCACCCCTGCACTCAACGGCCAGCTGGAGTTCTATCGCGTGCAGCGCCAGGACGAGCTGGCCGACTACGAAAGTGAAACCGATGGCTACAACATGCTGGGCGCCAGCCTCGGTTATAGCGGCTCGCTGAACCAGACCGATTACCAGCTCTACCTCAAGGCCAACAACCTGCTGGACGAAAAGGCCCGTCAGCACACCTCCTTTATCAAGGATGAGGTGCTGCTGCCTGGGCGCAATCTGACGGTAGGCGTGCGCCTGGCGTTCTGAGGCGGACAGTTGCCTTGCAGCACTGACGAGGGCCGGCAGCTACTGCCGGCCCTCGTTCATTCCGGCAGGCAAAACCTCGTCGTCACGCGCAAGTACGCGGATGACGCGCTATCCTTGCGCCCCTCGATTGTTCCGTTGCGGGTGCCGGTCGTTGTCCGCGCTGGCGATGGAACGTCAGGACCAACAAGGAAAACAAGTCCCATGAACGTCAGCACACCCACTCTGATCACTTTCGTGGTCTACATCGCGGCGATGATCCTGATCGGTTTCATCGCCTACCGCGCCACCAAGAACTTTTCCGACTACATCCTCGGCGGCCGCAGCCTCGGCAGCTTCGTCACGGCGCTATCGGCCGGCGCCTCGGACATGAGCGGCTGGCTGCTGATGGGCCTGCCCGGCGCGATTTTCGTCGCCGGCCTCTCGGAAAGCTGGATCGCCATTGGCCTGATCGTCGGCGCCTGGCTGAACTGGCTGTTCGTCGCCGGCCGGCTGCGGGTACACACCGAGCACAACCACAACGCCCTGACCTTGCCGGATTATTTCTCGCATCGCTTCGAAGACGAGAGCCGCATGCTGCGGATCTTCTCCGCGCTGGTGATTCTGGTGTTCTTCACCATCTACTGCGCCTCGGGCGTGGTGGCCGGTGCGCGACTGTTCGAGTCCACCTTCGGCATGCCCTACGAGTACGCGCTGTGGGTCGGTGCAGCGGCGACCATTCTCTACGTGTTCATCGGCGGCTTCCTGGCGGTGAGCTGGACCGACACCGTACAGGCCACGCTGATGATCTTCGCGCTGCTGATCACCCCGGTGTTCGTCATCCTGGCCCTGGGCGACATGGGTACCGCGATGGCCACCATCGAAGCGCAGAACCCGGCCAACTTCGACATGTTCCGCGGGCTGTCCTTCGTCGCCATCATTTCGCTGCTGGCGTGGGGCCTGGGCTATTTCGGCCAGCCGCACATTCTGGTGCGTTTCATGGCCGCCGACTCGATCAAGACCATCCCCAACGCCCGTCGCATCGGTATGGCGTGGATGATCCTGACGCTGGCCGGCGCCGTCGCGGTGGGTTTCCTCGGCATCGCCTACTTCGCTGACCACCCGGAGCAGGCCGGTGCGGTGAGCCAGAACGGCGAGCGAGTATTCATGGAGCTGGTGAAGATCCTGTTCAACCCCTGGGTTGCGGGCATCATCCTCTCCGGCGTGCTGGCGGCGGTGATGAGCACCCTCAGTGCCCAGCTGCTGGTCAGCTCCAGCGCGCTGACCCAGGACTTCTACAAGGCGATGCTGCGCAAAAATGCCTCGCAGACCGAACTGGTCTGGGTCGGCCGCGGCATGGTGCTGTTGATCGCACTGATCGCCATCGGCATCGCCTCCAACCCCGACAGCAAGGTGCTGGGCCTCGTGTCCTACGCCTGGGCGGGCTTCGGCGCGGCGTTCGGGCCGGTGGTGCTGATCTCGCTGCTGTGGAAGCGCATGACCCGTAACGGTGCCTTGGTTGGCATGCTGGTCGGTGCGGTCACCGTGGTGGTGTGGAAGGAGTTCATCGGTCTGGGCCTGTACGAAATCATCCCGGGCTTCATCTTCGCCAGCATCGCCATCTATGTAGTGAGCAAGATGGGCGCCGAACCCGCCCCGAGTATCATCAAGCGCTTCGAAGAAGCCGACGCGGACTACCACGCCGGCTGATTTGTGCAGCGCAGGTCGAGCATGGCTGCTCGACCTGCGGTTGGATCCGGTATCCCGGTTCTAACCGTTCCGCCCCATATCGATATTTGCCACTGCCCGGACAGCCTCGAGGCTGTCCGGGCTTCAATTCGTCACTCCCGACAAGTCGATCCGCCGCCAGCGTGCCTCGGCGAAGCTGTACACAGCGAAGGCCAGCAGGCCGACCCCGATTGCCAACAGCAGCGCGCCACCCGCAGGCATGCCCTGAAGCGCTTCGAGCGCTTCCTTGAGGCCCGGTGGATCGGTGGGCTCGTAGCGGCTACCGCCCATGAACAGCACCATCGGCATCGATATCGGTGATGGCGGCGGCGGGCCTCCGCATTGCCCACCAGGTCAGGCCAAGAAGGGTAACTGCTGAGGCGCCAGGCGCCGGCTGCTCACGCTCAGGCAAGGCCGACTACGCCTTGCCTGTCTCTGGAGTCATCTATGTCACGTCTTCTCGTGTTGTTTCTCGGGCTGATCACGCTGAGCGGCTGTACCGTGCATGAGTACGCCGGCCACGGTTATCCCCGCCCCTATTACCACGGCGAATACCGCGAGTATCGCTACGACGGCTATCCAGCCCGCCATTACCGATACGACCGTTCCGATTACCCGCGCCACGCTCCGCCACCGGTGGTTCGGCACGAGCGCTACGACCAGCATCGGAGTCATCGTCACGACCGGCCTTCCCGGCACTCCAGTCAGGGCGGTGACCGTCACTACAAGAACGCCGTGCGCCACCCGGTTCAACACAGGAGCTACCGGCCGGCTAAGTCCCAGCAGCATCACGATCGCCGCCGCCAGTGGTAGCGGGCCGGCGCTGCCGCCGAGAGTGAGCCGTGGCCTGACTCGGCTATGACTTCCCCTTTACGCTGTGGCATTGCCGCTTAGGTAAACGCCCGCCAAATGACCTTGCGGCGGGCTGGCATCTTCTCCGTCGCCGGCCAGGTGCAGCGCTGGCGATTATCGGTCGATGCACCGATAATCGCCCCGATGTCAGCGTCCGGGGTGTCCTGCATGACCGATGATTCACGAGTTCTCCAGCCACCGATGGCGCCGCCCATCGTCGCGTCCCCCGCCAAACGCATCGAGGCGCTAACCGGCGATCCCAACTTCATGACTTCGCTGGCGCGCGGGTTGGCTGTGATTCATGCGTTCCAGGAGCGGAAGCGCCACCTGACCATCGCGCAGATCAGCCACCGCACAGAGATCCCCCGCGCCGCGGTGCGCCGCTGCCTGCATACCCTGATGAAACTTGGCTACGTCACCACCGACGGGCGCACCTATTCGCTGTTGCCCAAGGTGCTGACCCTCGGTCACGCCTATCTGTCGTCCACGCCGCTGGCAGTTACCGCGCAGCCGATTCTCGACCGCCTCAGCGAGCAGCTTCACGAAGCCTGTTCGATGGCGACGCTGGAGGGTGATGAGGTGCTCTATGTGGCGCGTTCGGCCACCCCTCAGCGGCTCATCTCGGTAGATCTGTCGGTGGGCAGTCGGCTGCCTGCCTATTGCACGTCGATGGGCCGCATCTTGCTGGCGGCGCTGGATGACGCGGCGCTCGACGACTACCTGGGGCGCGCCGACCTGCAAGTAAAGACCAGCCGCACCTTGCACAGCCCGGAGGCGCTGCGCGAAAACATCGCCGAGATTCGCCAGCAGGGTTGGGTCATCATTGATCAGGAACTGGAAATGGGCCTGCGTTCGTTGGCCGTTCCACTCAAGGATTCCGCCGGCCAGGTGCTGGCCGCGCTGAACGTCGGCACCCATGCCGGGCGCGTTTCGCGTCAGGAGCTGGAGACCCGATTCCTGCCCGTGCTGCTGGAGGCCAGCCGTGAATTGAGCACACGGCTGTTCCATTGATTGGATGCTCGCAGCATTCGCGACTACGGTGCTCTGGCTAGCTTCAGCGCGCTGATGTCGGCGTCGTTCATCACGCAGATACGGTGTCTAATGCGTTCGATAATCGAACGGTATGTCGATTATCGGATTGTTTGGCTGGGGATGGACCGTTAACGTTTTCACAACGCAATTGGCGTACTGAAAACAACACGAGATCCGACTCATGGCTGAACTCCTCTCGCTCCGCGAAGCGGTCGAGCGCTTTCTCCAGGATGGCGACACCGTCGCCCTGGAAGGCTTTACCCACCTGATTCCCACCGCAGCCGCCCATGAAATCGTGCGCCAGGGGCGCAAGGACCTGACCCTGGTGCGCATGACACCGGACCTGGTCTACGACCTGCTGATCGGTGCCGGTTGCGCGAAGAAGCTGATCTTCTCCTGGGGCGGCAATCCCGGCGTCGGCTCGCTGCATCGTCTGCGTGATGCGGTGGAGAAGGGCTGGCCGCAGCCGCTGGAGATCGAGGAGCACAGCCACGCCGACCTCGCCAATGCCTATGTCGCCGGTGCCTCCGGCCTGCCGTTTGCGGTGCTGCGCGCGTATGCCGGCTCCGACCTGCCCAAAGTCAATCCGCTGATCAAGTCGGTCACCTGCCCGTTCACCGGGGAAGTGCTGGCGGCCGTGCCCAGCGTGCGCCCGGACGTCACCGTGATCCACGCGCAGAAGGCCGATCGCAAAGGCAACGTGCTGATCCAGGGCATTCTTGGTGTGCAGAAGGAAGCCGCCCTGGCAGCCAAGCGCTGCATCGTCACCGTCGAAGAGATCGTCGATGACCTCCAGGCGCCGATGAACGCCTGCGTGCTGCCGACCTGGGCCCTGAGCGCGGTGTGCCTGGTGCCGGGTGGCGCGCACCCGTCCTACGCGCATGGCTACTACGAGCGAGACAACCGTTTCTACCAGGCTTGGGACCCGATCGCCCGTGACCGCGAGGCGTTCAGCGCCTGGATCGACACCTACATTCGCGGCACCGCCGACTTCGCCGCCTATCGCGCGAAGATCGCCCAGCAGGAGGCCAACTCATGAGCGCTTACAACACAAACGAAATGATGACCGTCGCCGCGGCCCGTCGGCTGGGCAATGGCAGTGTCTGCTTCGTCGGCATCGGCCTGCCGTCCAAGGCCGCCAACCTGGCCCGCCTGACCCACGCCCCGGAAGTGGTGCTGATCTACGAATCCGGCCCGATCGGCGCCAAGCCTTCGGTGCTGCCGCTGTCCATCGGTGACGGCGAGCTGGCCGAAACTGCCGACACGGTGGTGCCAACTGGCGAAATCTTCCGCTACTGGCTGCAGGGCGGGCGCATCGACGTCGGCTTTCTCGGCGCCGCGCAGGTGGACAAGTACGGCAACATCAACACCACCGTGATCGGTGACTACCACCAGCCCAAGGTGCGCCTGCCAGGCGCCGGCGGCGCACCGGAGATCGCCGGTAGCGCCAAGCAAGTCCTGATCATCCTCAAGCAGTCGCATCGCACCTTCGTCGACAAGTTGGCTTTCATCACCTCGGTCGGTTTCGGTGAGGGCGGCGATCACCGCAAGCAGTTGGGCCTCCCTGGCAAGGGCCCGATGGCGATCATTACCGATCTGTGCATCATGGAACCGGAAGAAGGCACCAACGAATTCATCGTCACCGCGCTGCATCCGGGCGTGACCCGCGAGCAGGTGGTGGCGAACACAGGCTGGGCACTCCGCTTCGCCGAAACGCTTGGAACTACCGAAGCGCCTCGCGTCGATGAGCTGCAAGCGCTGCGCGCGCTGGAGGCCCGAACCGCTGCCGCTCATGGCCAGCAAGGGGGAGAGGAATGACTCGCGACGTATACATCTGCGACGCCGTCCGCACACCGATCGGCCGCTTCGGCGGTGCGCTGGCAGCCGTACGCGCTGACGACCTGGCTGCGATCCCGTTGCGGGCGCTGCTGGAACGTAATCCGCAGCTCGATCCTGCGGCTATTGATGAAGTGTTCATGGGCAGCGCCAACCAGGCTGGGGAGGACAACCGCAATGTCGCGCGCATGGCCGCGCTGCTCGCCGGCCTGCCGGACACGATACCGGGCGTGACCCTAAACCGCCTGTGCGCTTCGGGTATGGATGCCGTGGGCACCGCGTTTCGTGCTATCGCCTGCGGTGAAATGGAGCTGGCGATTGCCGGCGGCGTCGAGTCCATGTCCCGCGCGCCCTATGTGATGGGCAAGGCCGATACGGCGTTCGGTCGCACCCAGAAGATTGAGGACACCACCATTGGCTGGCGCTTCATCAATCCGAAGATGAAGGAAATGTATGGCGTGGATGCCATGCCGCAGACCGCCGACAACGTCGCCGATGAGTGGCAGATCAGCCGCTCCGATCAGGATGCTTTCGCGCTGCGTAGCCAGCAGCGAGCGGCGGTAGCTCAACAGAGCGGGTTCTTTGCCGAAGAAATCGTTCCGGTGGTGATTAAGGGAAAGAAAAGCGAAACGGTAGTCGATACCGACGAGCACCCGCGCGCCGCTACAACGGCCGAGGTGCTGGCCAAGCTCAAGCCGGTCAACGGCCCTGACAAGACCGTCACCGCCGGCAACGCCTCGGGCGTCAACGATGGCGCGGCGGCGATGATCCTCGCCAGTGCCGAAGCGGTGCAGAAGTATGGCCTCAAACCCCGCGCCAAGGTGCTCGGCATGGCCAGCGCCGGCGTCGCCCCGCGGGTCATGGGGTATGGCCCGGTGCCAGCGGTGCGCAAGCTGTGTGAGCGTCTGAATATCGCGGTTAGCGACTTCGATGTGGTCGAGCTGAACGAAGCCTTCGCCGCGCAGGGCCTGGCCGTGACTCGCGATCTCGGCCTGCCAGATGGCAGCCCGAAGGTGAACCCCAACGGCGGCGCCATCGCCCTGGGCCATCCGCTTGGCATGAGCGGTGCTCGCCTGGTGCTGACTGCAGTCCATCAGCTGGAGAAAACCGGTGGCCGTCTCGGTCTCGCGACCATGTGCGTCGGCGTAGGGCAGGGGCTGGCGCTGGTAGTGGAGCGGGTCTGACCTGGATTTTGCGCAGACTGCCATGGTCGCGATCTCGACCGCGACACGTCGTGCTCCGTCGTGCTCATGCAGCTGAAAGCGCTTGCGTGGGTATCGATTTGGGCTAGACCTCTACCTCTGGCTGCCTGCTGCCGAGGCACCCACAGAGCATCGGCGAAGCCGCCCGTGATCGCTTGAATCTCCGAATCAGGCTGTGCTCGATCGAGCACACTGACCGAACATAATGAGTAGAACAATGCCGAGCGTAAAACTGGCTGATGCAAGCCTGAACTACCGATTCGACGGTGCGAATAACGCGCCGGTGCTGGTGCTTTCTAACTCTCTGGGTACCAGCCTGGGCATGTGGGACGAGCAGATTCCCGCGTTTTCAAAGCATTTTCGAGTGCTGCGCTACGATACGCGCGGCCACGGCGAGTCGAGCGTCACCACTGGCCCCTACAGTATCGAGCAGCTGGGAAGGGACGTGCTGGCCCTGCTCGACAAACTGAACATCGAACGCTTTTCCTTCTGCGGCCTTTCCATGGGCGGGCTGATCGGACAGTGGCTCGGAATCAATGCCGGCGACCGGCTGCAGGGGCTGGTGCTGTGCAATACCGGTGCAAAGATTGGCACCGACGAAATATGGAACGCTCGCATCGACAGCGTCCTGGCCGGCCGCGAGCAAGCCATGCGCGACATGCGTGATGCATCCATTGCTCGCTGGTTCACAGCTGGCTTCGCCGAGGCGAACTCAGCGGCTGTGGCACGCATCACCGAGATGATCGCCAGCACCTCACCAGACGGCTACGCCGCCAACTGCGCGGCTGTGCGCGATGCCGACTATCGCGCACAGCTGGGCGCGATCAAGGCACCGACACTGGTCGTTTGCGGCTCCAAGGACCCGGTGACAACCGTCGAGCATGGCCAGTTCATCCAGTCCAATATCCCCGCCGCCGAACTGGTCGCATTCGAGGCTGCGCATCTATCGAACGTAGAAGCGGGCGACGCGTTCACACAGCGAGTGCTGGCGTTCCTGCGTGGCTGAGAGCAGTCAGTGGTTGGGCCGACGACGCATGAAACCTCTGGCGGAAGGCGAACCATCTGCAGGTAGCTCAGCCGCAAATGAAAAGGCCCCGCGTAAGCAGGGCCTTTAAGACTGGAGCGGGCGAAGGGAACAGCACCCGGTCGCTAACTCGTTTATTACGAACGTTTTTTCCGATCCAAGCGTCACGGAATGGACTCGATTGTGGACTCAAGTCTTCGGCCTGGTCAACGCAGGCCGTTGCGGGTGATCCAAAGCGAGCCAAGCACATCCATCAACAGCCAGAGCATCGGATTTCATACCGAAGTCTATCTGTCCACTGGCACATCACGCCACAGGCCGCTACGGACAGGTGAGCTGCGTCCTCAAAGGATTGACTCATCATCGACAGGCCCGGTCCCGCCCGCCTTTCGCCCGCTCGATGAACCGCTTCATGGGCTCCGAGGGTTCGCCCCGGCGGCGCAGCAGGTAGGTAGAGAGCACCGGTGGGCTGCCGGCCAAGGGACGAATGGAGATGTCCGGGCGCTGTAGCGTCTGCACCTGCGAGGCGATGGCGAAGCCGATGCCGTAGCCGGCACCGACCAGGGTCAGCATCACGCCCAGGCTGGTCACTTCATCGACCAGCTTGAGCGGCGTGCCTGCGTCCTGCAGCAGCGCTTGAATCTGATGGCGGCAGCCCGATCCCGATTCGGGATGGCACAGAACCAGCGGGAACTTCAGGGCTTCGGCCAGCGGCACCTGCACGTGTGCCAGCAAGGGGTGGCGTGCGGGCACGATCACCGACAGCGGATCGGTCCACACCGGCTCGGCGACGAGGCCATCATGTACCGCGTTTGACAACGCAAAGCCGATGTCCAGCAGATCGTCGTGCAGCGTCTTGAGCTGCTGCGCGAACGGCAGCTCGAAGACGCGAATCTCCATCTCGGGCTCCTCCTCGCGGCTGCGTGCCAGCAAGGTGGCGATGCGGGGCTGCGCCAGGCCGTCGCAGATCGCGATGCGCAGATGGCCCTGGTAGCCCTGTGCCGCCGCCTTGGCGCTCTTGACTGCCTGCTCCACGGTGGCCTGCACGCGCCGGCATTCGCCGAGGAACACCTGGCCGGCCCAGGTCAGCCGCGTCAGGCGTGTGCTGCGGTCGAACAACTGCACGCCAAGCTGGCTTTCTAGGTCGCGCATCGCACGTGACACAGGCGATTGCTCGATGCCCAGACGCTCGGCTGCCCGGGCCAGATGCAGTTCTTCCGCGACTGCGATGAAGTAGCGCAGCAATCTGAAATCCAAGGCCACCTCCTGTTCGTCTTCTTCTGGTTCGGCCTCTCGGGCGCCAGCATCTCCATCCACATCCCGCCCACTTACGCCCCGCCAGGCTTGCGATGTGCCGGCGCCCTTCCGCCAATGAGGTGCGGAGGGCGACGTTTGCGCCCGCTAGAAATCGACCGTTGGCAGCCGTCTGAGATAGCAGTTCTGCTGTTCATCGAGACCTCTTTTTCGTGCTTCCCCTCTTGCGGCCTGGCTGCACAGTGGTAAGATAGTAATAGATTACTCACTTTTTGGGATGCAAGCAATGAGCGGACGCTCCAGGCATCTACCGGCTGATGAGAGGCGCGCGGCCACCGTCGAGGCAGTGGTCGACTTGGCTGCCGAACAGAACCCCAGCGACATCACGACCACGGCCATCGCGCAGCGCATGGGGTTGACCCAGGGAGCACTGTTCCGTCACTTCCCGACTAAAGACGCAATCCTGCAGGCGGTGATGTCCTGGGTTACGGAACGCTTGCTGGCTCGAGTAGACAAGGCCGCAGAAGGTGCTACGTCCCCCCTCGCAGCTCTTGAAGCGATCTTCAAGACGCACATCGACTTCGTGGCCGAGCACCCGGGGGTGCCGAGGATGCTCTTCGGCGAATTACAGCGGCCGGGGGAGACCCTGCCCAAGCAAATGGTGCAGACCTTGACCCGTCAATATGGTGAGCGGTTGCGTCGACTGCTCGAAGCCGGTAAGGCGCGAAGCGAGCTGCATTCAGAACTGGATGTGGACGCGGCCGTCGTCTTGTTCATCGGCACAATTCAAGGGCTGGTGATGCAGTCGTTGCTGGCGGGCGATGTAGCACGCATCCGCCGCGACGCGCCAGCCGTGTTTGCCATCTATCTCCGTGGCATCACGCACACCCGATGAAACGCCTTCCATCCTGCCGCCACGCAGTTCCTCGGTCAGCCGAGAGGCACACCACGGTCATGCGATCGCGTTGCGCCTCCAGCGCGAATCCGCGTCATTCAACACTCAGCCCGACCGCCCGGCGGAATGCACACGCACGCCGCGACGACGAAGGCCTGGGAGTTTCCCCGATCAAGTAAAGGCCATGAAGATGACCACTCATCCACAACGCAGCATCTGGCACTGGCTGATCTCCCTGCTTGCGATCGGCTTCGGTCTGCTCACTCTTCGGGAGGGCGGCGCCGTTCTGTTTGTCGACGGCGCGGCGCGCCAAGCCGCCGGCCACTATGTGCCCTTCGTGCTCTGGTTCAATTTTCTGGCCGGGTTCGCCTACATCGTCGCCGGCGTCGGCTTGTGGATGCGCCGGCGCTGGGCCGCGTGGTTGGCGATTGTCATCACGGTGGCGACCGCACTCGTGTTCCTCGCTTTCGGAGTGCATGTGGCTCTGGGTGGCGCCTGGGAGCGACGCACGGTGGTCGCCATGACGCTGCGCACGTTGGTGTGGGCTGGCATAGCGGCCATCGCCTGGCGCCGGTCAGCGGCGAATGCGCCGGTCGCACGCGAGCACTGAGCACCTTTATCCAGCGGAAACCCATCGATGAAAACTCCAAACCTCCTCTTCAAGAAAACCCGTTGGGTCGTGATCGCCGTCGTCGTGCTCGCTCTTGGCGGCGCACTGGCGTTCTGGTTGTCGCGCGACCATGGACAACAAGATGCATTGCGCCTCTACGGCAACGTCGACATCCGCGAGGTGCAACTGGCCTTCCGTCAGCCCGGGCGCGTGATGCAAATGGCTTTCGATGAGGGCGATGCCGTCAGCGCGGGCGCGCGCCTGGCGGCGCTTGACGCGCAACCCTATCGGGAAGCACTTGCGGCAGCACAGGCCCAGGTGCAGGTGGCGCAGGCGGAACTGGCCAAGCTGCGCCGCGGTCTGCGACCGCAGGAAATCACCCAGGCGCGCGAAGCCCTCAGGCAGGCCCAGGCGCTCGCCACCGAGACCGAGCGCAATTTCCAGCGCCAGAGTGGCCTGCTGGCATCTGGCGCCAGCAGCCAGCGCACGGTCGATGCAGCCCGCACGGCGCGCGACCAGGCAGCCGCTGGCGTCGAAGCGGCCAAGGCGGCCCTGTCGCAAGCATCCGAAGGTTTTCGCAAGGAAGACATCGCCGCGGCAGAAGCTCGCCTTGCGGCCGCACAGGCTGCCGCAGCGCAAGCCACGACAGCCTTGGCGGACACCGAGTTGATGGCGCCCAGTAGCGGCACCGTCATCGCACGAGTGCGGGAGCCCGGCAGCATGGTCGCAAGCCAGAGCGCGGTCTACAGCCTGAGCCTGGACAAGCCGGTTTACGTGCGCGCCTACGTGGGCGAGTCGGACTTGGGGCGCATCGCGCCCGGTACTTTGGTGCGCGTCAAAAGCGATTCATCAGAGAAGGTCTATCGCGGCCAGATCGGCTTCATCTCGCCGCGCGCCGAGTTCACCCCCAAGACGGTGGAGACGACGGATTTGCGTACGGATCTGGTCTACCGCCTGCGCATCGTCATCGACGAAGCCGACAGCGACAGTGCCTTGCGCCAGGGCATGCCGGTGACGATCGAGGTCGATGCGAAAGCCGGCACCCGTATCCCGGCGGGGGAGCGTTGAAATGCAGGCAAGCCCTGCTATCGCCGCCGTGCCTGCGGGTGCGGGCGAAGACGCTGCCATCGTCATCGAAGACGTGGACAAGCATTTCGGCGACGTAAAGGCGCTGCGGGGCTTGAGCGCGCGCATCCACTATGGACGGCTGACGGGTCTGGTCGGCCCCGACGGCGCCGGCAAGACGACGCTGATGCGGATTCTGACCGGCCTCCTGGTGCCGAACGCCGGCCACGTCACCTTGGCAGGCTATGACGTGGTCAAGGACAACGACGCCATTCATGTCGCCAGTGGCTACATGCCGCAACGCTTTGGCCTGTACGAAGACCTGTCGGTGATGGAGAACATGCGCCTGTATGCGCAGTTGCGCGGCATGGATGCGGACCGCAACGCCGATCTGTTTGCCGAGCTGCTGGACTTCACGCGGC
The DNA here is from genome assembly GCF_002929225.1 of Stutzerimonas kunmingensis. Classification (GTDB taxonomy): domain Bacteria; phylum Pseudomonadota; class Gammaproteobacteria; order Pseudomonadales; family Pseudomonadaceae; genus Stutzerimonas. The sequence goes on from NZ_PISM01000021.1 coordinate 257,195, forward strand.
TCGGACCCTTCACCAAACGCCTGGCCGGCAAGCTCTCCGGCGGCATGAAGCAGAAGCTGGGCCTTGCCTGTGCGCTCATGGCGCGGCCGAAGGTGCTGCTGCTGGACGAGCCGGGCGTGGGTGTCGACCCGGTCAGCCGCCAGGACTTGTGGCGCATGGTGCAGGCGCTGACCGATGAAGGCATGGCCGTGGTCTGGTCCACCGCCTATCTCGACGAAGCCGAGCGCTGCGAGAGCGTGCTGCTGCTGAACCAAGGGCAGCTCCTGTTCGATGGCCCGCCGCAGGAGCTGACCGCGCAGCTCGAAGGCCGCAGTTTCCGTCTGGAAGACGTCGGTGCCGAGCGCCGAGCGGTCCTGACCCAGGCACTCGACCTGCCCAGCGTGAGCGATGGCGTGATCCAGGGCGCCGGCGTGCGCGTGGTGTTGCGCGAGGGCGCTCAAGCGGAGCAGCTCCAGGCCCTGTCCGATCAGGCGCGAGTGGAGCTGGCGCAGGTGCCCGCGCGCTTCGAAGACGCCTTCATCGATCTGCTCGGTGGCGGCCCCGGCGGCACTTCGACGCTGGCCGAGCGTCTGCCGCCGGTTGAGCTGGGTTCCGACATTGCCGTGTCGTGCCGAAACCTCACCAAGCGCTTCGGCGAGTTCACCGCCACCGACAACGTCAGCTTCGAGGTGCAAAAGGGCGAAATCTTCGGCCTGCTCGGCCCTAACGGCGCCGGCAAGTCCACCACCTTCAAGATGTTGTGCGGCCTGTTGAAACCAACTGCTGGCGAAGCGCATGTGGTGGGCCATGATCTGCGCCGCGCCACCGGCGCAGCCAAGAGCCGGCTCGGCTACATGGCGCAGAAGTTTTCGCTCTACGGCCTGCTCTCGGTGCAGCAGAACCTGGAATTCTCGGCCGGCGTCTACGGACTGGAAGGCAACACCCGGCGCGAGCGCATTGCCGAGATGATCGAAACCTTCGATCTGGGCGACTGGCTGTCCGCCACGCCCGATTCCCTGCCGCTGGGCCACAAGCAGCGCCTGGCATTGGCTTGTTCGCTGATGCACCGGCCGCCCGTGCTGTTCCTAGATGAACCCACTTCGGGCGTGGACCCGATCACCCGGCGCGAATTCTGGACCCACATCAACGGACTGGCCCGCAAGGGCGTGACCATCATGGTCACCACCCACTTCATGGACGAGGCCGAATACTGCGACCGCGTGGCCATGCTCTCGCGTGCGCAACTGATTGCGCTGGATACGCCCGACGCGCTCAAACGTTCGGCGGTCAGCTCCGAACGACCCGACCCGACGATGGAGGACGCCTTCATTCACCTGGTGGAGTCGGCGGACCGCGAGCTGGAGGCCGCCACATGAACGGCACCACAAAGCACAAGGACGGGAATGGACCACAGCAGACCGACCTGCGCCATTTTGATCTGCGGCGCTTGATCGCCCTGGTCACCAAGGAAAGCTACCAGGCGCTGCGCGACCCCTCGACGCTGCTGATCGCGTTCGTGCTGCCGGTGGTGTTGCTGCTGCTGTTCGCCTATGCGGTGTCGCTGGATGCGAAGGATGTCCGCGTCGGCGTGGTGCTGGAGTCGCCCGGCGCTGCAGCGCAGGAGCTTGCGGCGGCCTTTGCCGGCACAAAGTTCCTGGATGCCCACTTCGCCCATGACCGGCGCGAAGTGGCCGACCAGCTGGTCTCAGGCGACCTGCGCGGCTACGTGGTGATCCCGCAGGATTTCGAGCAGCGGCTGGCCCAGCGTGGCAGCGAGCCGCTGGTGCAGATCGTCACCGACGGCTCCTACCCCAATACCGCCAACTACGTCGAGAACTACGCCCGCGGCGTGGTCCAGTCCTGGCGTGCCGGACTGGACGTCGGAGCACCAGCGCAGGCCGTCATGCTGGAACCGCGCTACTGGTTCAACCCCGAGCTGGAAAGCCGCCGCGCACTGATTCCCGGTGCCATCGCCATCGTCATGACCATCATCGGCACCATGCTGACTGCACTGGTGGTGGCGCGCGAATGGGAGCGCGGCACCATGGAGGCGGTGCTGTCCACGCCCGCCTCGGTGGCCGAAATCCTGATCGGCAAGCTGCTGCCGTATTTCGTGCTCGGCATGCTATCCACACTGGGTGCGGCGGCGCTGGCGGTGTTCGTGTTCGGCGTGCCGATGCGAGGCTCGCTGGCGGCGCTGCTACTGCTGTCGGCGGTATTCATGGTACCGGCGCTGGGTCAGGGTCTGCTGATTTCCTCATTGGCACGCAACCAGTTCCTGGCCGCGCAGATCGCGCTGTTCACGGGTTTTCTGCCGGCTTTCATGCTGTCGGGCTTTCTATATGAGATCGACGCGATGCCCGCGCCAATCCGGGCCATCACCCGGCTGGTTCCGGCGCGTTACTTCGTCGATTCGCTGAAGACGGTGTTCCTGGCCGGCGACATCTGGGCCGTGTTCCTGCCCAACCTTGCGGCCATGGCGGCGATCGGGGTGCTGTTCTTCGTGATCGCCAAGCGCGCCACGCGCAAGAACCTGGAGTGACGCGATGTTGACTTCCGCATTCTCGTTCACCCGCCTGCGCGCCCAGTTCATCAAGGAAGTGCTCAGCGTCCTGCGCGACCCGCGGAGCCGGATGGTGGTGTTCGTGCCGCCGATCCTGCAGTTGCTGGTGTTCGCCTTTGCTGCGACGCTGGAAGTGCGCAACGTCGATATCGCCGTCTACGATCAGGATGCGGGGCGCTGGTCGCACGAGTTGGAACAGCGCCTGGACAGCGCGCGCTTCATCACCCACGTCCGGCATGTCGACAGCCAGCAGCAGCTGCACGAGCTGATCGACCGTGGCGAGGTGATCGCCGCGCTCGCCATCCCGGTGGATTTCTCGCGCTCCATCGCTGCCGGCGAAAGTGGCCGCGCCCAGGTACTGGTCGATGGCCGGCGCAGCAACTCGGGGCAGATCACCGTGGCCTATCTGTCTACCATCGCCGCCGATGTCGGCGCTGAGGTCGTGCCCGACGCCCAGGCACCGACGCCAGTGGTCGTGCGCCACTGGTTCAACCCGAATCTGGTCTACCGCTGGTTCATCGTGCCCGGCCTCACGGGCATCCTGGCGCTGTTCAGCGCGCTGCTCATCACCTCGCTGTCGATTGCACGCGAACGCGAGCTTGGCACCTTCGACCAATTGCTGGTGTCGCCCACTTCAACGCCGGAAATCATCATTTCCAAATCACTGCCGGCACTCGCAATTGGCACCGTGCTGGGCCTGTTCATGATCAGCGCAGGCGTATTCCTGTTCGGCATCCCGTTTACTGGCTCGTTTGCACTTCTGCTCGCCAGCCTGGTGCTGTTCATCCTGTCGGTGGTCGGCATCGGCCTGATGATTTCCGCGGTCAGCATGACCCAGCAGCAGGCCATCCTGGGTGCGTTCGCCATCGGCGTGCCGGCGGTGCTGATGTCCGGCTTTGCGACGCCTGTGGAAAACATGCCTGTCGTCCTGCAATGGCTGGCCCAGGCCATTCCGCTAACCCACTTCCTCATCATCGTCGAAGGCAGCTTTCTCAAGGCTATGCCGCCCGGTGACATTCTCGCCAGCCTGTGGCCGCTGGCGGTCATCGCCCTTGCCACGCTGACGATGGCCACCGTATTCGTCCGAGGACGCCTGCAATGAAATCCAAGACCCGCACTCCCTTTCTTCGCGCAACCGTCACCGGCCTGACCCCAGGGCGCGTGCGTCCGCTCGCGCTGGCCCTGTCCTGCGTGCTGCTGACTGCCTGTGCGACCGTGGGCCCCGACTACCGCGAGCCGCCGCCGGTCGACGTCGGCAGCGGCTGGACCTTGCCGTTGGCAAGCGAATCCCAGTCCGCAGACTTGAGCCACTGGTGGTCTGCACTGGACGATCCGATCCTCGACCGCCTGATGGCCACGGCGCTGGCACAGAACCTGGATCTGCGCCAGGCTGCGGCACGCATCGATGAGGCACGCGCCCTGCGCGATCGCGTGGCCGGCGAGGCATTGCCCACCGTCGGCGCTGGCACGAGCGTCAACCGGCGCCGTCAAAGCGAGAACGGCCCCTTGCCCATCGGCTCCATCCCCGGTCTTGACGCCACGCAGACCATCTACGATGCGGGCTTCGACGCGGCCTGGGAAGCCGATTTGTTTGGGGCCAAGCGGCGCGCCATGGAAGGCGCCAGCGCCCGCCTGGAGGCGACCGAAGCCGAGGCACAGGGCGTACGCATGCGCATCGTGGCCGAGGTCGCGCGCACCTGGTTCACCGCCGCCGGCGCCCGCTACGAGTTGCACACACAACAGGCCACGCTAGATACGCTGCAGCAGACCTTGGAATTGGTGCGCCTGCGGCATGCGCTGGGCGACGCGTCGGCCGCCGACGTGGAGGCGGCGTACGCCCAATGGACAGCAGCCAACGCGCTTATCCCGGATATCCAGGCGCGCCAGCGCGCCGCGGTGCTCAGCCTGGGCGTGCTGCTGGGCGCACCGCCGGAGCGGGAGCTGGCACTGCTTGATGGCCCCTTGACGCCGAGCACGCTGCGGGCGCTGCCGGTGGGCGAGCGCGCAGATATGCTGCGCCGACGCCCTGACGTGCTGGCTGCGGAACGTCGCCTGGCAGCGAGTTCCGCCGACATCGGCGTGGCCACAGCCGAGTTGTTCCCCAAACTCTCCATCGGTGTCGGCGGCGGGTTCCAGGCGCTCAGTACGGGCAATTGGTTCGATGCATCCAGCTCGCGTTTTTCCATCCTGCCGCTGATTTCCTGGCGCCTGTTCGACGGTGGCCGCGTGCGAGCCGAAATTCGGGCACGCGAGGCAGCCGAGCGGCAGGCTGCGCTGGCCTACGAGCAGGCGGTGCTGGCGGCGCTGGGCGATGCCGAGCGCGCGCTGGGCGACTATCACGGCGGGCTGGACACACTGGAGCGCCGCGGCATGGCACTGGATGCCACGCGCGTGAGCTACGGCCACGCCAAGGCCCGCTACGCCGCGGGCGACATCGCCCTGGTCGAACTGCTGGCAGCCCAGCGCAGCCTGCACGAGGCGGAAACCGCAGCCGCGCGGGCGCATACCAACGCCGCCGTGCAATTGGTGGCGCTGTACAAGGCCCTTGGTGGTGGCTGGGACGTATCCACGACGGCATCGACCGCAACCCATCCGCTGCGGGGCGCTGCCGCCCCCGTCGCGTTTTCAAGCCGCTGATTCAACACAAGGAGACCGTCATGCAAATCAACGTTGGAAATCTCGACCGCATTGTGCGCATCGTCATCGGACTGATTTTGCTCAGTCTCCCATTGTGGCTGGACTCATCCTGGCGTTGGCTGGGACTCATTGGAATCATGCCACTCCTCACCGGCCTGGCAGGCCGCTGTCCTGGCTATCGCCTGCTCGGCCTCAGCACTTGCCCGATGCGAAAACCCGAGTGAACGCCCTATGAAACTCAGTTTTTTGGGCGCAGCCCGAGAAGTCACCGGATCGTGCTTTCTGGTCGAAGCGGCTAATGTCCGCTTCCTGGTCGATTGCGGCATGGTTCAAGGTGGGCGTATAGCAGCAGCACGCAACCACGAGCCGTTCGCGTTCGACCCGGCGTCCATTGACTTCGTCCTGCTGACCCACGCCCACATCGACCACAGCGGGCTATTGCCCAAACTCACGCGCGCCGGGTTCAAGGGGCCCATCTACGCCACGCCAGCGACGGTTGATCTGCTCGGGGTGATGCTGCCCGATAGCGCTCACATCCAGGAAAGCGATGCCAAGCGGGTTGCCAAGCGGCTCAAAGAAAAGACCGTGCCGCCACCCCTGTATACCCTGCAGGATGCACACGAATGCCTGCAGCAAGTACGAGGTATCGAATACGACCGGGAGTTCGCACCCCGCGTCGGAGTGCGCGCCCGCTTTCGTGATGCCGGACACATCCTTGGTTCGGCCATCGTGGAAGTGTGGATTACCGAGTACGGTTACCCCACGAAGATCGTGTTCAGCGGCGATCTGGGTCAGCCGGGACGCCCCATCCTGCGCGACCCGACACCCATTGAGGAAGCCGACATCCTCGTCATCGAGTCCACCTACGGTGACCGCCGGCACAAGGATTTTTCGGCGACCGAAGCGGACATGATCGGCATCGTCGAGAAAACCCTGTTCGAGCGCGGCGGCAATGTCATCGTTCCGGCCTTTGCGGTCGGCCGAACCCAGGAGGTGCTCTACCACCTACATCGTCTCACCTGCGAAGGGCGTCTGCAGCGTCCAATGGTGTTTGTCGATTCGCCGATGGCCACCGAGGCCACACGCATCACGCGTGAACATCTCGAATTGTTCGACGAACAGGCGAAGCGGTTGGCCGGATGGCACGCGCGCGGCGAGAACCTCCCGTACCTGGATTTCACAGCGAGCGCTGAGGAGTCCATGGCGCTGAACCGGATTCGCTCCGGGGCCATCATTATTTCTGCCAGCGGCATGTGCGATGCGGGACGTATCCGGCACCACCTGCGCCACAACTTGCCACGCCGCGAATGCAGCATCTTGTTTCCCGGTTTCCAGGCGCAGGGGACGCTTGGCCGGCGCCTGATCGAGGGGGCCGAACGTGTACGCATCTTCGGCGAGGACATCCCGGTACGTGCGGCGATCCACAGCGTGGACGGCCTCTCGGCGCATGCCGACCAGAAGGCGTTGCTGAATTGGGCTCGGGGTTTTGTTCACCCACCGGCGCAAACCTTCGTGGTGCATGGGGAACTGTCTGCCGCGCAGGCCTTCGCCGAACTCCTGCAACAGCAACTCGGCTGGCAGGTCACGGTGCCCGAGCATGGTCATGCGCTGCGCTGGCCGGAATTTCTGGCGCACGAGTGATGAAGCCCGCCGAAGATCTCGCTGAACGCCTGCGCGCCATCCGCGAGTCGCCAACGTACCGTCTTGCGTACGAAGACATCGAACTGCTTGGCCAGGACGAACTGCGGCCGCTGCGACTGCAGCTCGAACTACTCAAACCTGAGCGCATCCTGCACGAGAAAGGCATCCGCTCGACGGTAGTGGTCTTCGGCAGCGCACGCGTGAGCGATGCCGAGACGGCAGAAGCCCGCCTTGGCGCGCTGGAGCGTCAGGCGCTCGTCACTCCGGAGAATGTCGGGCTGCGGCAAGAGCTTGCGCGAGCCAATCGCCGGGTCGAACAGGCACGTCACTACGAGCAAGCGAGGCGTTTCTCGGGCCTTATTTCGGCGCGTTTCCAGCAGCAAAACCGCCGTGATTTCGTCGTCGTCACCGGAGGTGGGCCCGGCATCATGGAGGCCGCCAACCGCGGTGCTTTCGAGGTTGGCGCACGTTCGATTGGCCTCAACATCACGCTGCCCCACGAACAGGCACCCAACCCCTACATGTGCCCGGATTTGGCGTTCCGATTCCACTATTTCGCGCTGCGCAAGATGCACTTCTTGTTGCACGCCAAGGGCTTGGTGGCATTCCCGGGTGGCTATGGAACGCTCGATGAGCTGTTCGAGGTGCTCACCTTGATCCAGACCGGAAAGATGCAGCGTATTCCGGTAGTGCTGGTCGGCCGTGCATTCTGGCGTCGCGTAGTTGATTTCGACCTTCTGCTCGACGAAGGCTATGTCTCTCCATCCGATCTCGACTTGTTCACCTGCGTAGACGAAGCGGAGGAAATCGTCAGTGCCCTCGAACGCTTTTACGTCAACAGGGCGGCAGGCGATGGGGCAACATGATTGGCATCGACGGGTATCTCTGGAGCCTGCGCGGCACCAAGGTGCGGCAGCCGATGCAGTGCGCCGCCTTGTTGATTACGGGTGCATTGTTCAGCCCGATTGCTGCTTTCGGTTCCGAAGTCTCGCTCTCTGCAAATCCTCCCTCCTGCTCACCAGAGCAATCCCTGCGCTGGCGGGGCGGCACTCTGCGTCTGGAGAACGATTTGTTCACCGGCTCCGATCGCAACTACACCAACGGTGTCGCGCTAACAGCAGTCTCACGCGATCTGCAAGGCGGGCTCCGTCCGGAATGCCTGCCCCAGCCGATTGGCTTGTACGCCCGCTTCATCGGCTGGGCTGATCCAGGCTTCTGGCACGACGCCGGCGCCCACTCGTCGTCGCAAAACCTCGTCGTGCGCTTTGGCCAGTCCATGTACACGCCCGAGAACAAGACGCGCACCGACGTGATTCCAGATGACCGACCGTACGCTGGTTTGCTCTACCTGGGTTTGGCGTGGAATCGCCGCATCCACCCACAAGCCGCCAGCTACGAAATGCTTGACGTGCGTGAGCTGACCCTGGGCGTGATCGGCCCCTGGTCGCTGGCCGAGCAATCTCAGGATCTGGTGCATCGGGCACGCGGCATTGAGCGATTTCGCGGCTGGGACAACCAGTTGCGCAACGAGCCGGCGTTTCAGATGGCCATGGAGCGCAAGTTCAAGCCGTACACGGAGGGTGCGGTCCGCCCTGGATGGGGCAGCGACGTGATCGGCAGCTATGCCCTGCGGGTCGGAAACATCGAAACCGCCGCCAGTACCGGCGTGGAGTTTCGCGCGGGCTGGAACATACCGAACGACTTCGGCAGCTATCCGATCCGCCCTGGCGCAGAGAACCGCCCGCCCTCTGGTGTTGCCGATCTGCGCACGACAACGCCGCAGTCGGTCCTGGCGCCCAAACCTGGGGCACATGTCTTCCTGAATCTGGAGGGTAAAGCCGTCGCCTGGGACTTCTCACTCGACGGAAACATGTTCCGGCATAGCCATCACGTCAGCCGGCGGCCTTGGATCGCGCAAGCAGCTCTCGGCATCAGCAGCCAATGGATCGTTGCTGGACGTGGCGTACGGCTCGCCGTGATGCGCGTTTGGAGAACCCGCGAGTTCGACCAGCAGGCGGGCCATCACGCATTCGGATCGATCGCGCTGAGTCTGGAATTTTGAGGACACCTGCAACCAATCGTTAGACCCAAAGCATTCGTCACAACATCAATGGAGAAATTCGTGAACCAGCCCTTGAAACCCAGATCGTTTTTCACCGTCCCGCTGTCCGTGCTCTTGGCAACCTTCGCCACGGCACTCGGTGCGCAGTCCGTAGAGGCGGCAAAGCCAATGGCGCTTCGTACCATAATGGAAAGACTCGGTCGCGACATGCAAGCCGTCACGGGCGCGATCTCCAAAGAAGACTGGCCGCTGGTCGCCGAGCTAGCACCACGAATCGCCAAGCATGCCGAGCCGCCCATGTCGGAAAAGATGCGCATCCTTGCTTGGCTTGGGGCAGACGCTGGAAAGTTTCGGGGTCTTGATGGACAGGTCCATGACGCCGCGACCGCCATGGGCGAGGCTGCACAGCGGAATGACGGCCAAGCAGTCATCGCGGCTTTCTCCAAGACCCAGCAAAGCTGCCTAGCCTGCCACCAGAGTTACCGTCGCTCGTTCGTGGGAAAGTTCTATGGAAGCCGCTAGCAAGGGATGGCTACACCTGTTGACGGAAGACTAGCTTCTGTCCAATCAATATACCTCGACGCGTTTCAGGTTCCCAGGAAGCCACCCGTGCAGCGATCACGGGTTCCTGCTTCACCCGCGGCAGCACTCGTTGGATCTGACGTTCATGACCCCCGTATGCATGTGGGTCACCAGCACCAGCGGATAACGCAGCACCTCGTCCAGTGAGATACGTTTGTGCTTGAGCAGCGGATGCCATGCCGGCGCCGCGACCATGAGGGGGGGCGCTCCAAAGCGCCTTAGCCACGATGTCGTCACCCACTTCACCAGACTGGGCCCTAGGTCATACAGATCGCCATGCAGCCCCTTGATTTGCTGCGACAGTGACACCTCGAACAGGCGCAACTCGACGTCGGGCTCCTCCTGCCAGCTTAACGCCAGCAAGGTCGGCAAGCGCGACGGGGTGATGCCATCGGACAGCGTAATGCGTTGCTGACCGTGAAAGCCGTTGGCCGCTCCCCTCACGCTGTCGCGGGCTTGCTGCAAGGCAGTGAAGAGGCGCGGCACATGTTACAGGAATTGCTTGTCCGCCCGCGTCAGCCGCTTGCTGCGACTGCTCCGGCCGCAGTGCTTCAGCGGCGCGGTTACAGGTGGCGATCTCGAATTCGCCGAACATGCCCATCGACAGTTCATCCGGCGCGATGCCCGCTGGCGCGAACTTCAGACGCTGCGCTGCCGCCCGTGTCGACAGACCAAATCGCTCGCCCTCGGGGAGTGACGTAAGACGCCGCGACTGTCTTCCTCGGGTCGCTGCGGCCACAGAAGATAGCCGAGGCGCGCTGGCGCGAGTGCTCTAGCTAGCCATCCGCCATGACCGCCGCCCGCGTTCAAGCAGCGTTGCAATAACTCCGGACACCATTGCCCGCGTGCTGTGAGCCGGCGACGGCAGCCGCTGCAAGACATGCCGGCCTCTTCTCCGCACGCATGCGGCTCCCTACGATCATAAGGACTGGTCACGTCACGAGGGACTGCGCATGAACTTACGTCATCTTCGCTGTTTCATTGCTGTAGCCGAGGAACTGCACTTCGGTCGAGCCGCTAGGCGGCTGCATATAGAACAATCTCCCCTATCACGCACGATCCGCAAGTTGGAGACAACTCTAGGCGTGACGTTGCTCAGTCGCACGCCGCGGGGCACAACCCTGACTTGGGCAGGGCGAGTCTTCCTCGACGACGCCCGCCGCATCATGTTGAGCGTTGAGCAGGCAGTGGCCAGCGCGAAGGCTGCTGCCTCCGGTTCTCAGGGCATTTTGCGAATCGCGCTGTCGAGAGACATAGGACGGGCGAGGCTATCAGCACTGCTTGCACTGTGCCGCGAAGAGTCGCCGCAGGTAAACATCCGGCTCTCCGAAGTACCGCTGACCGAACTCGTGCAGGGGCTGAACGCAAATCTGTTCGACGCCGGCTTTGCAATGGTCAATGAAGTGGAGGACGGGATCATTGCTGAGCCGCTGTGGGCCGACCCCTTGGTAGTGATCCTGCCCGCACGGCACCCGCTTGTAGCCTTCAAGGAAGTGCCGTTGCAGGAAGTGGTGAGCTATCCGCTGGTACTTTGTGATCCACGGGCATGCCAAGGTTGCGGTCGGCAGAGCGAACGACTGTTCCGCTCTGTCGATGTCCAACCGATCGTGGCTGAGTATGCCGCTTCTCACGGGCTGATGCTGACGTTGGTGGCCGCAGGGTACGGGCTAAGTTTTTCCACTGCCGCGCACTTGGCAACTTGCCAGCCGGCGGATGTTGTTGTCCGCCCGTTGGCCGGTCAGAGCGCATCGATAACCACCTATCTGTTACGAACCGAGGGTGGCATGACGGAGCCGTTGCAGCGGTTCATCGAACGCGCCGAACGTGTATGTCATCAGGACGCAAGCACATCACGCGCGATCTGACGCAGATCTATCGAAAGGTGCGCGGCTAGTTTTCTCGGATTGCGCGATTCATCTTTGGTCTTGCGGCTGACCCGATCTGCATGGCTCATGCGCTGTACTGATGCCAGTTTCGACGCAATTGCTGCGCCCTTCCGTCCTCCGGCACTCGCCTGCGGGCTCGCCGCCGCGGTCATTTCACTGACGCGGAACGCATGAGCTTTTGCTGGTTGCAAACCGGCTCATCCTGTTGACGCATTGGCACTTTACGCCGTTGGAATTCCTACGGAAAACTTTGGCCAGGTTTCGGGTAAAGCGCGGCACCCATGCTTGACTCCAGGGGAGCGCGACCACCAAGCCGCGTGCCGGTCCAAAGGCAAAGCGCCCGCATCATGGTTGAGGAGTTTCAAGCGTAGCAAGATGTAGTTCGCCCTTAGCCGGCCGTCAGCGCCGATGCAACGCTTCCTTCCACGATCCCGGCCGGTCCTGCGCTTCATCCGGATTTCTGGGCAATCGCCTCGCCCACTTGGGCGGTGCGCGTCTGCCAGAGTTCGATCCGACGATGGGACGCACGCGACATGGAGAAATCGAGTTGCCTTGCCTTTGGCGCCAGGATCTACTACCGCCCGATCGAGGCGGCCGTCCGTTGGGCGGGACTGTTGCGCTTTGAGCCGCGGATTCTGGAAACGCTCGGGCCACGTGCCATGCCTGAGCCGAACGACTTTCCGCGCTGGCCCTTGCTGCGCCTTTTCTCCGAGCGCATCTTCGACGCATTGGCACACGATGAGCTTTCTTACGGCAAGGCAGGCATGGCGCAGGAACCTCAGCGCCCCGCACTCGACGATCCTGCGTTGATCGTGCGCCACGTCGACCTGAAGGCGTGGATGTCGCATTACTACCCCGGTGAGCGGCCTCCATTCCTGTTCGACGGCATCGAGCGCGAACTGCATCCTTCGGTGAGCGTCGCCATGCTGAACGTGTTGCTGGCCGATCGCGAGGCCGCCAAGCTGCAGCTTGCCGAACTCGCACAACTACATGCGGCGCTGAAGGCACAGCACGAAGCGTTGGCGAAGGAGCATGCCAGTAGCATTCGTGAGGGCGATGCGAGTGAACCGGGCCTGCGCAGCGAATCGACTTACCTGAACATCATTGGCGGCCTGCTGACATTGCTGTTGGGCAAGTCCCCCGCGGGCTCTGCCTACTCGTCCTTCCGCAACATGGATGCGGTGATCAGTGCGCTACTGGCCCACCATGAAGGGCGGCCCGGCATCAGCGAGCGAACGCTGTGGAGCAAGCTGGCACAGGCGCGTCGCCACCTGGAGGCATCGCGCTGAGCCTGTAACAGCAGACTGCAATTGCAGTTGCGTGTTCTGCAGTTGCAGTGAATCTCGCAGCAGCAGCATATGGAATGCGAGGCACTTTCTGAACAACGCCATCGAGCGTCAAGGAGTGCCTCTCATGTCTTCGCAGACCATCGCGCCGGCCTTGCCGCCCGAGCACCGCGTCCTGCGCCGCGCCGAGGTCGAAGCCAAGACCGGCTTCAAGCGCGCGCACATCTACAGCCTCATGAAGGAAGGCAAGTTCCCCAAGGCGCTGCGCCTGGGCGTGCGCGCGGTGGGCTGGGACTCGGTGGAGATCGAACAGTGGATCGCCGATCGCCTCAAAGAACGCGCCTGACGCTTCTTCTCGGTTCATGCCATTCGACGAGGAGAAGCCCATGCAGGTGGTGTCCATCATTTCGACCAAGGGCGGCGTGGGCAAGACCACGACGGCGGCCAACCTGGGCGGCTTCATCGCCGATGCCGGGCTGCGCGTGCTGCTGCTGGACCTGGACGTGCAGCCCACGCTGTCGAGCTACTTCACGCTGGACGTTCGCGCGCCCGGCGGCATCTACCAGATGCTGGCCTTCAACGAGCGGCGCATCGAGCAACTGGTGTCGCGTACCGTGATCGCGGGCCTGGACCTGGTGCTCTCCAACGACGACCGCGGCGAACTGAACACGCTGCTGCTGCACGCTCCGGATGGGCGCCTGCGACTGCGCCATCTGCTTCCCGTCTTCCGCACGCACTACGACTTGCTGCTGATCGACACCCAGGGCGCGCGCAGCGTGCTGCTGGAGATGGCGGTGCTGGCGTCCGACCTGGCGCTGTCGCCGGTGACGCCGGAAATCCTCGCGGCGCGCGAGCTGCGGCGCGGCACGCTGCAACTGATCGAGGACATCGCGCCGTATCGGCACCTGGGCATCGAGCCGCCGCCGCTGCGTCTGCTCATCAACCGTGTACATCCTGTGTCGTCGAATGCGCGGCTGGTCCAGCAGGCGCTGCGACAGGTGTTTCAGGAACAGGCCGGCGTGCAGGTGCTGGGCACCGACGTACCGGCCATCGAAGCCTATCCGCGCGCTGCGACACGAGGATTGCCGGTGCACCGGGTGGAGCGCCGGCAGCCGGCTGGGCGCACGGCGCCCGCGGCGTTGGAGACCATGCGCACGCTGGCCGGCGAGCTGTTCCCCGTGTGGCGGGAGCGCTTCGCGCTGGTCACCGGTCGGGCCGATGCGGGAGGGGCCGGCCATGGCGAGCGCGCATGAACTGGCGCGCGGCCGCGAACGGCTGCGCGCGCTGATCGAGTTCGCGCTGGGCGAAGGCTGGCGCGTGGTTCGCACGTCCGGCGGGCACCTGGAATTCACGAAGCAAGGCTGCGCGTCGATCTACACCAGCTCGACGGCGAGCGACCACCGTGCCGACCGCAATGCCCGCGCACAGCTTCGCCGCGCCGACCGGCAAGCGCAGGAGAATGGCCGTGGCTGAGCTGACGCCGCAGGACATGGCTGCCAAGCTGCTGGCCACCGGCTTCGAGCGCAGCGGCCCTTCGGCCGCGACCTTGAGCGACCCCATCGCCGACACGCCGATGGTGGTGACGCTGGACCAGTTGCGGCCCTACGACCACGACCCACGCGTGACGCGCAACCCGGCCTATGCGGAGATCAAGGCGTCCATCCGTGAACGTGGGCTGGACGCGCCCCCCGCGATCACGCGCAGGCCGGGCGAGGCGCACTACATCATTCGCAACGGCGGCAACACGCGGCTGGCGATCCTGCGCGAGTTGTGGAGCGAGACCAAGGAGGAACGCTTCTTCCGCATTGCGTGCCTGTTCCGCCCGTGGCCGGCGCGCGGCGAAATCGTGGCGCTGACCGGGCATCTGGCCGAGAACGAGCTGCGCGGCGGCCTGACCTTCATCGAGCGGGCCTTGGGCATCGAGAAGGCGCGCGAGTTCTACGAGCAGGAAAGCGGCCAGGCGCTGTCGCAAAGCGAACTCGCGCGGCGACTGACGGCCGACGGCTATCCGGTGCCGCAGTCACACATCAGCCGCATGAACGATGCGGTGCGCTATCTGCTGCCGGCGATCCCGACGCTGTTGTACGGCGGATTGGGCCGGCATCAGGTGGACCGGCTCGCAGTGCTGCGCAAGGCGTGCGAGCGCACCTGGGAGCGGCGTGCGCTGGGCCGGCCGCTGACCGTGGACTTCGCTTCGCTGTTTCAGGATGTGCTGTCGCAGTTCGACACGCAGCCGGAGGGCTTCTCGCCCCAGCGCGTGCAGGACGAACTGGTGGGTCAGATGGCCGAGCTGCTGGAAGCGGACTACGACACGCTGGCATTGGAGGTCGATGACAGCGAAAGCCGTCAGCGAGTATTGACCAGCGAGCCGGCCGCGCCGAACCCGGCAACGCCTGTCGCACCTGCGGCGCCAGCCATCACGCCGCAACTGTCGCCCGCGGCGCCAACGCCACGGGACACCTCGCCCGTCGCGCCACCGGCAGAGACACCCTCGGCACCACCTGCCGCTGCACCAAACGCCCGGGACGGGCAGCGCGACGAGCGCCTGCAGGGGCACATCGTGACGCCGGCCCCAACCACCGAGCGCCTGCAGTCCATCCAGAGGATGGTCGCGGATCAGCTCGGCGACAAGCTACCCGACTTCGAGGCCGACGCGCTGCGTGCGATCCCGGTGCAGGTTGGCGGGCTCTTTCCCATCTCGGATGTCTGGTACATCGAGCCGGGCCTGGACGTGCCGGATCGCCTGCGCGTGCATATCGCGCAGTTCGCTCGCGAGATCGCGGGGGAAGCGGCGGTGGGCGACCACATCGAAGCCAGCGATGGCGGCATCGGCTTCGTCTGCGTGACGCCGGCCGTGGGCCAGGCGAAGGCGCTCCCGGCGTTCGCGCGTGCGATGCTGACCCTGCTGCACGCGCTGAGCACCGCGCCGGCACCCGCGACCGGGCTGGACAGCGCGCGGCTGGCCGATGACCTTGGGCCGCTGCTGCATGGTCACGGCGGCTTGGTCACGCGCCTGAGCGATGCCGGGCTGGTAAAGCTGTTCCGTCTGCTGCGCCTGGCGCGCCGGCTGCTGGATCTGGAAGCCGGCGTAGCGAGCCAGGATTCCTGAGCGCAGGAGGCTCCCGTATGTCGGCACCGCACCCGCTCAACCAGGCCGTGATCGCCCAGGCCCTGCATGACCTGCGCAACGGCCAGTTGCGCCGCTGCAAGGCCATGGGCTTCGGTGAGGAGGAGCTGGATGCGCTGAAGCACCCAGAACTCGTGAGCATGCTGGTGAATGCCACGGTGTCGTGGTGTTCGGTGTCGGTGAACCGGGAAGTGTTGAAGCGGCTGCTGAGCCAGGTGCACGACGTGGAGCGGGAGATCGCCACGGTAGACCGCATGCTGCGCCTGGGGGCGAGCACGGAGATGGTCAGCAAGTTCTACGGCCTCACGCATCAGGAAGTGGCGCTGCGCCGCGACATCCTCGGGCTGCCCAAGCGTAAGGGTCGGCATCCGGTGCTCGACGAGGCGCAGGACGTGGCCCTGTGGGAACGCTGGAAGGCCGGCATCACGGAGCGGCACATCGCACTGAACGACGACATGGCGATGCTGGCGCTGACCATGGACCTGGCCGAGGCCATGACCCTGCCCATGTCGGTGATCTGGTCGGCGATACGGAACTGGGTCGACCAGGGGCTGGTGTAGGTCATGACGACGGGCGACGCTCCACGGCGTGATGGCCCGGTTGCGCTGTCGGCGTTGTTCGACGAGGCGCTGCGGCACCTTGAGCCGAAGGAACCGGCGCAGGGCACGGCGCCGAGCCAGGACGGCTTTCTCTACAGCGGCAACCGGCACGAGAGCGTGCCGCGCGCGTTGTTCCTCGACCGGCGCCTGACGCCGCTGGAGCGCAATGCCTGGCAGGTGTTCCGCCTGCAGCTCAACGACGACGGCGTGACCGCCTTTCCCACCTACGACCAGCTCCGCCCATATCTGGCGTCCATGCCCTGTGCGGCGCAAGCCTCGCACGAGACCGTGGCGCGCGCCTTGACGCTGCTGCGGCTGACGCGCTGGCTCAGCCTGGTGCGGCGGCGGCGCGATCCCAAGACCGGCCGTATCCAAGGCAACCTCTACGTGCTGCACGACGAACCGCTGTCACCCTTCGAGGCGATGCAGCTCGACCCGGACTACCTGGGCCTGGTGAGCCAGGCGCTCACGCACGCGGCGAAGGCGGTGCAGGTCGTGGGCATGAACACGCTGCGGGAGATCGCCGAAGACCCGCTGCTCAGCGGGCGCACGCTGCCGACCCGTCTGCAAGTGCTGGCGCAGCGCATGGCGCGGCATGGCTGGACGACGCCAGGTTATCCACAGGAGGGTGCGGACCACGAATCCGAAGAAGGCCAGGAAGCCCTTCTTCGGAATGCTGCGCGCCCGTCTTCGGAATCCGAAGCAGGGCCGAAACCCGCGCCGGACAGCTCTCTTCGGATTCCGAAGGAGGACCGTACAGTACGTAATGATCGTATAAATGAAGTACGTACAGTGCCGCGCGCGAGGGCCTTGCAGAACCTGCGACTGCCCGAGCGTTTCCTGCGCTTGAAGGACGAGCAGCAGGCCGGCGCGCTGGTGGCGCTGCAGCAGGTGGACGAGGCGCAGCGGCAGGCCGTTCTCGACGAGTGGGCGGCACGCTGCCACAACAGCGCGGTACGCAACCCGGCCGGCTACCTGTTTGGCATCATCCAGAAGGCGATCCGCGGGGAGTTCAAGGCCTGGGCCGGAGAAAGTGCATCGGCACCGCCAGCGCCCCCGTCACCTGCGCCCTCGTCACCGCCGGCATCCCGTGCGGCTGACCCCGAGGTCGCACGAGCCTACCTGGCTCAGCTCCGAGAAGCCTTGCGTGATCGCTGATGTTGACTATCCCCAGGGGATAGCTGGAACAGACATCTTTCCGCCGCGCTCGATTGTCGCCCGCCGAATGACAGGCGAAACTGTCGCCTGTGAATCAAACGAGGACAGCCACGCACGAGCCCGGCCAACGATGGATATGACGACTTTCCCCGTCACAAACGCACTGCAACCACTACAGCGAGACGTTCAGCGCTTGCTGGGCAGATGCCTCTTTCGCCTTCAACAATACGAGCGCCTCATGAAAGCCATCGTGGCCCACCACGAGATTTCAGGCCCGGCGCATTCGCTGGAGGCCATTCGCGCAGCGCGGATTGAAGATGCCGCGACCAAGACCCTGGGCACGTTGATCGGACAACTGTTTGGTTCGTATGTCGTCACCGATGGAAATGGCGGCGAGGAACGCGACGACGATCTTCCCGGCGACGTGATCTCCTTTCGCACGCGCGTGCAACTGAGCCTGTCTGCGCAGGACTACGCCAAGACCCAGGCCGACCTCAAAGACCTGGTATCGCTGCGCAACACACTGGTGCACCACTTCATCGACCAGCACGATCTATGGACCGTGGACGGGTGCCGCGCTGCACAGGACGAACTCGGTTCCGCCTACACGCGCATCGATCAACACTTCGAGCAGTTGCGCGGCTGGGCCGAGCACATGGATCAGGCGCGGCGCCTGGCAGCGGAATTCGTCCAGTCGGATGTGTTCCACGACCTGGTGGTCAATGGCATCGCGCCGGACGGCACGGTGGACTGGCCGGCCGCCGGCATCGTTCGTGCGCTACGCGAGGCCGCCGCGCAGTTGGCCGTCGAGGGCTGGACACCGATCGCCGCCGCTGGCCGCTGGATCGCGGACCGGCATCCCGAGCAGCTTCCAGCCAAGTACGGCTGCAGCAGTTGGCGGCAGGTGGTGCACGAGTGCCGCCTGTTCGAGCTTCGCTACCGTGAGGTGGAGGGGCAACGGGCCGCCTGGTACAGACCTCGCGAAGCATAGCCCCGCGACGCGGTCTCACCTCCGCGCGAGTCGCGAACGACTCCGCCGAGCTATCCCCAGGGGATAGCCGGCACACACAGCCTTCCGCGCAGAACAAACCGGGCGCGCATGGGCTGCGGTTTGTTGACTGACAGCCTTCCGGCCGATGCCGATACTGGCGACTCGCCCCTTCACCGCGAGTCGCTCTCATGGCCAACGAACGCATAGAACCCCTGCAACTGAATCTCGGATCGCTGCGCAGCGCGATGTCGCTGACGCTGCACACGCACCACGCTTCGCGCATCTGGCACGGCCGTGCGCCGACCGAGGGGCGCCCCGGCATCATCGGTCTCAACGGCTTCATCGGCGCCATGAACAAGATGAAGCGCGGCGCCGAGCAGGACGACCCGTACTCGGACTGGTGGATGTTGCGGATCGAGGACAAGCTCGCCGACACCAAGACCCGCTTGCAGACCCTGCGCGAACAGGTGGATCAGGCCTTGGCCGACGTGCCAGCGGCGCTGTCCCTGGGCGAGAACATGAACGTGCAGCCGGTGAAGCTGCCGCTGTTCGTGAACGCCCAGCTCGGTTTCATGGCGGTGTATCTGCTGGCCGACTACGACGACCTGGCACGCAAGCTCATCCTGGCGCACCACACGGCGCTGATCGACCGCAGCACCTTGGAGCGCTGGCTCAATGATGGTGCGCACGCGCTGCGCAGCCTGTTCTCGCTGGCCCAGCAGTACCGCTACTCGGGCACGACGCGCGACGACTTCGCGGCGAAGAACGCGGCGGCGCGAGCGGCGCTGGAGAAGTTCGGCGAGTTGCCGCAGGACGTGCTGGAAGGCACGCGCCGCTCGCGCTTCGCGCCACCCATCGCGCGGCGGTCGAACAAGCCCGGCACGCCGCCTGCTGAGCCTGCCATCGTGCCCGATGCGCAGGCTCCCACGGGTGGCGCAGCCGATGGTGCCGCGGGCGATGAGGGTGCTGGCGCATGACAGCATCGCCCCCTATCAGCCACTCCACGCGCTTCGTGGCGCTGGAACAGGCGGACTTCCAGCGGCTGGAACATGCAGGCTACCTAAAAGGCCTTTTACAGCCTTTTAAGGGTAAGGGGAGTCTGGAGACCTGGGCCAGCCAGTGCGCAGCGCTGCGCGACGACGTGATTGGCCTGGCGCAGCGGCGCGTGCTGCCCCAGGCGCGCGCCTATCCATTCAGTCTGCTCGACGTGCAACTGGCCCAGCAGGCCACTGGCGCAGGGACGACCTTCCTGCGCTGGCGCAACCTCGACCGTTCCTCCATGGGCGTGGCGTTGTGGGAGGCCCTGCTGGCCAACCCCGCGACGCCGGCCTCGCTGATCGACGAGCTGTACGCGATCGAACTGCAGCGCATCGTGCTGAACATGCAGATCAGCCTGACCCACAGCATCGCCCGCCAAGCCCTGGAATGCGCCAACAAGGCCGCGCAGGCCGAAGCGGCTTACCTGCGGCGCGTCCACGGGCATACCGCGTCCGTTCCACCCACCACCAAGGAGTCTCCATGAGCACGCACTTCGTCGGCGAGGGCAACATCGGTTCTGCGCCGGACTACCGCGAATTTCCGAACGGCAACGACGAGCCACGTCGGCTGCTTCGCCTGAACGTCTACTTCGACAATCCGATCCCGAAGAAGGACGGCGAGTACGAAGATCGCGGCGGCTTCTGGGCGCCCGTGGAGCTGTGGCACCGCGACGCCGAGCACTGGAAGACGCTATACCAGAAAGGCATGCGGGTGCTGGTCGAGGGCCGCACCGTGCGCGACGAATGGGAGGACGCCGACGAGAACGAGCGCGTGACGTTCAAGGTCGAGGCGCGGCGCGTGGGCATCCTGCCGTACCGCATCGAGTCGGTGGCGCTCAGCACCAAGCCGGCCGGCGGACAGTAATTCGCCCATCGCCGTTCCCCCGAGGGCGACTGTAGCAACCGTCATACGCCCACGATGCACCAGCGAGCTATCCCCAGGGGATAGCTCCAAGGTCGTCCACGGAGTTCCAGCCGCCCTCCCGAAACGACGCTCTTGCTGTGCCAGCTCCTACGATCTATGCACACCGCTGCGGCAACGAACCGCCTGCCGATCACAAAGCGGTGTCTGCATCAATCGACTTCCTTGCTGCCGGCATCTCCTGGCCCCGCCAAGCTGACGCCCATCCGATGAACCGCACATTTCCAAGGAGGCTTCATGCGCGTTTTCCTGTGCGAGAAGCCGTCCCAGGGCAAGGACATCGCCCGTGTGCTGGGTGCCGGTCAACGCGGCAACGGCTGCTACAGCGGCGCGGGTGTCGTCGTGACCTGGTGCATCGGTCATCTGGTGGAGGCGGTTCCGCCCGAAGGCTACGGCGAGCAATACAAGCGCTGGGCCATCGAGCAACTGCCCATTCTTCCTGAGCGTTGGCGTGTCGAGCCCAAGGCGGCGACCGCAGCGCAATTCAAGGTCGTGCAGCAGCTCGTCGCCAAGGCGGGCGAGCTGGTGATAGCGACCGACGCCGACCGCGAGGGCGAGATGATCGCCCGCGAGATCATCGACCTGTGCGGCTACCGCGGGCCGATTCAGCGCCTGTGGCTGTCGGCGCTCAACGATGCGTCGATCCGCAAAGCGCTGGGTGCGCTCAAGCCGTCCGCCGAGACGCTGCCGCTGTATTTCTCCGCACTCGCCCGATCGCGCGCCGACTGGCTGATCGGGATGAACTTGAGCCGCTTGTTCACACTGCTGGGGCGTCAGGCCGGCTATATGGGCGTGCTGTCGGTGGGGCGCGTGCAGACGCCGACGCTGAAGTTGGTCGTGGATCGTGATCGCGAGATCGCGCGATTCGTCTCCATGCCGTATTGGGCCGTGGATGTGCTGCTATCCCATGCCGGCCAATCCTTCACCGCGAGCTGGATACCGCCCGAAGGCAGCACGGATGCAGCGGGTCGCTGCCTTCAGCAGCCGGTGGCGCAGCAGGCTGCGGATCGCATTCGCGCGGCACGCGATGCGCAGGTCGTGTCGGTGGACACCGAGCGCGTGCGCGAGGCACCGCCGCTGCCATTCGATCTGGGCACCTTGCAGGAAGTGTGTTCGCGTCAGCTCGGCCTCGATGTGCAGGAGACGCTGGACATCGCGCAGGCGCTGTACGAGACGCACAAGGCGACGACCTATCCGCGCAGCGACTCGGGATATCTGCCCGAAAGCATGCTCGCGGAAGTGCTGGCGGTGCTCGATGCACTGCTCGCCACCGATCCCAGCCTGCGGCCCTTGATCGGCCAGCTCGACCGCAACCAGCGTTCGCGCGCCTGGAACGACGGCAAGGTGTCGGCTCACCACGGCATCATCCCGACGCTGGAGCCCGCCAACCTGTCGGCCATGAACGAGAAGGAACTGGCTGTCTACCGGCTGATCCGCGCCCATTACCTCGCGCAGTTCCTCCCGCACCATGAGTTCGACCGGACGGTGGCGCAGTTCTCGTGCGGCAGTCAGTCGCTGGCGGCCGTGGGCAAGCAGATCGCCGTCATCGGCTGGCGTGAGGTGCTGGCGACGCCGGGGCCGGACGATGCCGATGGCGAGGATGCGCAGCGCAGCCAGGTGCTGCCCGCCCTGCATGCGGGCCTGTCCTGCCCGGTCGGAAAGGTGGATCTCAAGGCGCTGAAGACGCTGCCGCCCAAACCCTACACGCAGGGCGAGCTGATCAAGGCCATGAAGACCGTCGCCAAGTTCGTGACCGACCCGCGCCTGAAACAGAAGCTGCGAGATACCACCGGCATCGGCACCGAGGCGACACGCGCCAACATCATCAACGGTCTGATCGGTCGCGGCTACCTGGTCAAGAAAGGCCGCGCCGTCCGCGCTTCCGACGCGGCATTCACGCTCATCGACGCGGTGCCCTCGGCCATCGCCGACCCCGGCACCACGGCGGTGTGGGAGCAGGCGCTCGACATGATCGAGGCCGGCCAAATGGCGCTGGACACCTTCATCGAGAAGCAGTCCGTGTGGGTCGGCCAGCTCGTGCAGCAGTACCGCGGCGCAACGCTCTCGCTCAAGCTGCCGCCGGCGCCGGCCTGCCCGCAGTGCGGCGCACCGATGCAGCAGCGCACGGGCAAGAGCGGCGCGTTCTGGTCCTGCTCGCGCTACCCGGACTGCAAGGGTACGTTGCCGATCGAGTCCCCGACGGGCCGGCGCAGCGCACCGCGCAAGCGGCGCGCTGCCTCCAAGGCGTCCTGATCCTCGCTTTCCCCCTGCCGCGCCGGCCACTTCACTGGCGGCGAGGCAAACGTCCCGCACCGCGCGGGACTCCAAAGCGCGCGTCTCCTTCTGCAACGGTGTGCGCGCCCCGTCTGCCCGCCATCGGGCGACGGGGCGAGAAGGTCATTGCTCCCACGAATCGCGCCCGCCGCCATTCCCTTGATCGGTGTGCCTTGCCTCGGTCACGAGGGGCTTCCTGACGCCTTGCCGCCGCGCGAGCCGTGAGGAGGCCCCTTGGGCCGAGGGTATTCCGTGCCGGTGCCCGCCGGCGAAACATCGGGCTCCCTTTGTGTGTGGATGCACGCCAGAGGTTTCCGGCCCCAGCCACGAAACGGGCCGGGTGCGATTGCTGACGCAGCGAACGGCTTTGACGACGGCCTGCGCTGACGCAGCCCACAGGTGGTTTTCCTTTCTCTTCAGCCGAAGGCCCGTGTGGCCTTCGGCGCCCTGGTCTTTGCCTTGTCCCGTGACGCGGGCCATTGCCCTAAAGCGGGCCGTCCGCGATTCGGTTTTCCCTGCGACGGCAGCCATGCTTCGCGCCCATCCTCACGCCATGCGTTGCTGACAGTCGTCAGCGGCATGCCCTGGCAGTCTCGGTCTTCAAGACTGCAACGCGGTTCGCCGCGTCGACCGATCCAGTCCGCTTCGCATCGCCCACCGCGGACGCTCGCCGGCCTGGCGACGATGCACTTTTCTCAACCACCCGAGGGGAACCCCATCCCCTGCGGGATGCGTGCTCCCCGACCCACCAAGGAGCACGGCATGTCTGAACCTTCCGCATCTTCCTCTGCAACCGCAGTGCGCAGTGGTGCGCTGGCGCTGACCTGGACCGGCAAGCGTTTGCCGCTACAGGTGCTGCGCAGCGCGGCCGGCCACTACATCGGCACACAAGACGACGAAGGCCCGGTATCGCGGGAGTCCGTCGAGTATTTCCCGAACCACCTCGCAGCACAGCGCGCCCTGGATACCCATGCCTGGACACAGCGCGCTCACGCCTGATTCCCACCCTTCAAGGAGTTCTCTCATGAATCTGTCTTTACCCGAAGACGTGCTCGATCAGATGGCGCTGGAACAGGCGCACTTCGACGCTGCACCGCAGGCCTTCTTCGAGGCCTGGAAGCGCGGCGCGCAGATCGCCGGTCACGAGTGGTTCGGCGACGGCACACGCGAAGGTCTGCAGCGTGCCACCACCAAGTGGGACCTGCGGCCCAACATGCTGATGCTCAACGACGCCCTGGGCGTGCTGAGCAGCGGTCAACGCATGTTCCTGTCCGCGATGGTGAGCTTCTACAACTCCCGCGAGGGCGGCGCGATGCTCAAGCGTTGCGGCTTCGAGGGGCTGTCCGACTTCGGCGGCCTCGATCTGGAACGGCGCCAGGTCATCGCTGACCTCACGCTGCACTACAACGGCTGGTGAGCCGCGCCTGGCAACCCACCGTCCTTTCATCCCACCCCACGAGGGACATGCGTCCCCGTTCGGGGCCATGTCCCTCCTTCCTTTCGCAGGAGCGGCCATGTCCCGAATCACCATCTTCCACTGACCTGCACCGCCCGCCACCAGGGCGGCCCGACGCCGCGGCCGGCTGACCGGTTGCCACTTCATCCACTCGCTGGGGTTCAATCCCCGGCAGGGGATTGCCTCGGCCATCCTCTGCTGGAGGAATCCCATGTCTCATTCCAAAAACCCCTTCGTCCGCGGCTACGATGGCCTGTCCGTGCAGCGGCTGCTGGCGATTTCCTACGACGACGACTGCCCGCTGAGCTATCTGCCGCTGCACGTCTCGCAGTCGCACCTGCCGGACAGCGAGGTCGAGCGCCATGCCTGCGTCTTCTGCGACGACTTCGCGCTGATCACCGAGGGCCAGGACGTGCCGCCCGAGCTGGACGCGCAGTGCCCCAGCCACGGTCTCGCCCGAAACCTCGTCTACGCCGTCATGGCCGAAGAAGCCGGCCAACCGCTGCACGTCGCCGATACCTACTCCGAGGAAGCCGCGCGCGAGGTGGTGCGGCGCCTGCGCTTCGAGACCGGCTTCTACAGCCGTGCCTGGGAAATCAGTTCGGCGCACATCACCGAAGAGGCCGGCCGCTATCTGGCCAACCTGGCCGACATCGCCACGCCGAGCGGTTTTCTGTTCGTCGCCTTCCGCATCCCGTACAGCCCCGCGATCGGCGTGAAGTTGATCGCCACCCCCTGGACGGATGCGAACCTGCAGCATGTCGAGGGCATCACCGCCGAAGAGCTGCGGCAGGAGCACCGGGCCAAGGGCGTGCCGGAGTCCTTCGTGGAAGTGTTGCACCTGGCTGCGCTCGCTGACGTTCGCATGTTGGTGTTCGATGCCGACGCGCCCGTGCTGGACGGGCTGACGCTCTACGACGACGAGTAACCCGCAACCCATTCGAGCCCCACGTCGGGGCTCTTCTTTTTCGCGGAACGCGGTGCCGGCGCATTGCCGATTCCCAACGGACGGCCGCCGCCATGTGCCGCACGCTGGCCGCATGTTCGCTGGCGTTGCCGGCAGCATGCCCAGGTAGTCGAGACCTTCAAGACTGCGGCGCGGTTCGCCGTGCTGGTTGTTTCGTTCTCCGGGCGCATCCGCGTCCATCCACCTCACCCTCAAGGGACAGACCTCCCTTGCGGGCGGGAGTCCCTTGGTTGCCACAAGGAGTCTCCCCATGGATACCCAAGCCATCCGTGCACAGATGCCAACGCTTGTCGTCGGTCATGTGCCTTCCAACGTCCGTTCGTTCAAGTTCAACATCTTCGACGGCCAGCCCAAGGTTTCGACGCTGGGCTTTCACATCGACCCGAAGCCTTTCGAGGGCAAGGTCATCGCCACCACCGACGAGGCTATCGTCGTCAAGACGGGGCGAGCCGAGTTCGCGGTGCTCGATCGCACGCTCGTGACCCAAGTGCCCGACGAGGGCGCCAAGGTGCAGGTCGAACCCTATGTCAGACGCCGCTTCGACGGTCGGCGGGCGGACACGCCCGAGGAGCACACCGAGTTCACGGGCGACGGCCAGCCCTACACGGTGAAGCGGTTCGTGCTCGGGTCCGCACCGGCGAAGCTGCCGATCCCCGAGCCGCGCTGCCCCGACCTGCAGGAACTGATCGACCAACTGGAGCAGTTGCCCGCTCCCGACGGCTTCCGGCGCATCACCCACATGCTGGTGGACGCCGGTGCTCGGGACATCACCTGGGTCGATCCGCTGCCCGCCGACATCATCCGCACGCCACCGGCCATCGGCTTCACCGTCGCCACGATGAAGTTCCAGGGTCACGTCACCGTGCTGTATGAGCGTGGCCTCGACCTCTACGCGGTGGAGCTGCGCCGCGACGGCGAGCTGATTGAACGGGTCGATGAGGTGTTCTTCGACACCCTCGGCGAGACGCTGGAACGGCTGATCGACGACGGGAGCTGGCGCCGCATCCGAGTGCAGTGCCTGTTGTCGGGTCGCAAGGCTGTCCGGCACTGATCTCCCAGCAGCTTCCCGCCTTCGCGGCGGGAAGCCTCTCTTCCTGCATCCCTGGAGATCACACCCATGACTGTTCGATTCAAAGGCACGGAGCTGCGGCCCGTGCTCGCCGAAGCGGTGGCGAATCAATGCCGCGTCATCCTGGTCAAGGATCAGGGCGTGTACTTCCTGGCCGAGCGCGGCGAGCGCCGACCCGATGGTCGCCAGAAGACCATCGCCTATGCCGCCGGCTGCAACCCGGATGTCGATGCGTTCGATGACTGGTGGGAGCTGGCGCGCGCCGAGTTCGGCGGCGATGACTTTGGCGAGTTCTTCGATCCGCAGGAGGGCGTGTTTGCGCGCATCCTGCACAGCGAGGACGACCTCGACGTGTCCGCCACCACGACACACCTGTCGCTGCAGGCGGTTCCTCCGCCCAGCGGTAACTGACCGCCCATCCCTGGCCCCCGCTCCGGGGGCTTCTTTCTTCCCGGCAATGCGGACAGCCGCGAGTGCCGATTGCCGCTCGCATGCGCGCCGTCCTGGCGCCACGCTTCCGGCCATGTTCCGCTGACGTCCGTCAGCGACATGCCCAGGCAGCCACGATCTTCAAGGCTGCGATGCGGTTCCGACCGCGTTGATCACTCCAGTTCGCACCGGCATCCATGCGCGAACGGCCATCGGTTTTCGATGGCGATGCCACCAAGCTGTTCCATCAACCCACGCGGGGGTTCCACACCTTCCCCGCCTTGGGTCGGGTGTGTCTCCGCCTCTTTGTTCCCAGGAGATTCACCATGACCACTTCCAACGAAAAGTCCTACTTCGATCTGCACATCACCGGCCTCGGGTACCTCAATCGCATCCGCGAAGTGAAGCCCAAGAAAGGCGATGCGTTCCTGGCCTGCGACATCGCGGCTCTGAACGGTCCCAGCGATGACGTCTCGTATGTGCGTTTCGACACGCGCGTATCGGGTTCGGAAGCGCAGCACCTGGTGCGCCGCTGCATTCAGGCCGTCGACGCCGAGAAGAAGGTGATGATCGGCTTCCGCTTGGGCGACCTGTGGACCGACACCTTCACCTACTCCAAGGGCAAGCGTGCCGGCGAGCAGGGGGTGAGCCTCAAGGCCCGCCTGCTGTTCGTCAGTTGGATCAAGGTCGACGGCAAGCTCGTCTACAAGGCCGAACCCAAGCCGACCGAGACCGACGAGCGGGACCCGGAAGTCCCTGTGACGTCCGACGCGCCCGCCGCGCAGCAAGCCTCGGCACCGGAGCCTTCCAAGCCCCTCGCCGATGCTGCCGACGACGCTGCCGATGCCCCCGCATTGGCCGTTGCCGAGTCGTTCTGATCCGCAAGGCCCAATCCCCGGGGCCTTGTCTTCTCTTCGTCCCAGGAGACCTTCATGATCACCATCCCCGGCCAACTGGCCATCAAGACCATCCACGGCAGGAACGGCGACTTCAACGTCGGCCGCCTGGCGACCTCGATCGGCGAGTTCGTCGTGAAGAACGCCGAGCTCGATCAGTACCGCGAGGGCAAGTACGACGGTGATTTCGTCATCGTCGAGATTCGCCCCTCCACGTACAACGCCAACGGCCGCATGGTCATCGAGATCCGCGCCCATCTGGGCGGGATGACGCTGTCCAACATCGACGCCCTGAGCCGCGACGAAGCCCGCCGGCTGAGTCCGCAGGAAGTCGATCCGATCGACGAGGAAGCGCAGGCGCCCGTGCCGGCAACGCCCCCGGCCAAGCCGAAGGCGAAGCCGCGCAGTCCGCGCGATCCCCTGGTCGATACCACGCCGTTCGGCAGCGAACCGGCTCCCGTGTCCGCTGCGGCCTCGGCCGAGGCAGACGACGCGGCGCTGTTCGGTGCCTTGTGGCCCCTGGGCGAGACCGTGAAGCTCGATGCGACCGTGGATCGTCGTGTGCTGCGTCAGCAGCGAGACCGTCTCGACAAGCTGGGCTACGAGTTCGCTCCGTTGTCCCAGGACTGGCACCTCAAAGCTGCCTGATCCATCCGCCGCCTTGCGCGGCATACCGCCACCCGCCGGGGTTCTCCCCCGACGGGGAGGGCTCCGGCCTTTTCTTCAAGGAGACCCTCATGGGCTGGACCTTCGTTCGTCAGACGCGCGATCAGTTGATCCGCGAGCTGATCGCTCCGCAGGCGTCCGAACGCGCTTGCTGCGAAGTCATCGACCACACGCTGGACGGCGACGTTCTGTGGACCGTGGTTCGCGTCACCGCCAGGCAGGCGGGCGTCATGGGCCTCACGGCCGGTGAGTCCGTCTGCTACATCGGCTGCCACCTGCTGGAAAGCTCGGGCGGCGATTGGGGCTACAAGTCCCTCGATGAGTCCGTGCATCCCTACTACTACTCGTGCCCGCTGCGCTATCTCGACATGGCGCCGGTGCAAAGCCCCGAGTGGCGCGAGCGGGTTCACCGCTTCCACGCGGGCCGCGCTGTCTAGCGGAACGCATCTTCCTTCACCCAACCGGGGCGAGCATGGCCCCGCGGGCTGTGGTTGCTCCTTCATTTCCAAGAGGACATCACCATGCCTGCACCTTCTTCCGCGAAACCGCTGTACCGCATCGACGAATGCCCCGACCTCATGGCCGACGGTTGCGTCGGTGACGAGCAGGGCAATCTGGTCTTTCTCTCGATCTGGGCGCGCGACACCGCCGTTCAGGAGTTCCTCGCCCGTCTGACCCTCGGCCGGGATGAACAGGGGCTGGATCAGTTCCACGTCATCACCGAGCAGGGCGCATCCATCCCGGTCTTCGTCGGCAACGTCGAGAACCTGGAAAAGCGCATCACCCGCGCCTACCGGCGAACGCTGTTCGGTTCGCTGACGAATGTGTGGCTGTTCGATCGTCGCAGCGTGAAGCCAGACAAGGCCAACGCCAGCGCGCTGGCGCTTCTGCCCAGGGACTCCGCTCACCGGCTCGACCGGCTGTGGACGCTGGTGCAGGACACCTGCCCGCTGCCACTGCTCGACCACTGGCGCGACACCGTGCTGGAGCTGTTGCAGACACGGCGGATGCTGACCGGTCTTCCCTTGGCCCTAGGGCCACTGGAAGGCCATCGGCTGGCCCTCGATGTCCCGGCGCTGACGAAGGCGCTGGGCGAACTGATTCGCAACGGCACCCTCGGCGCCACGCAGTACGAACTGGCCGCGAACGCACCGCTTCGGCGTGTGGCGTGAGCCATCCCCACGGGCATGCGCGCCGCGCGTGCCCGCCTTCCCTCATCCATCATCAGGAGAAATCCATGGCACTCATGTTTCCGCGCCTGGCGCGCAATTTCATTCGTAACGGCTACTTCCCCACCGACGAGCCGACGCTGGAGCGGGCCTTGTCCGCACTGGCGCCGTCTCCCGGCTCCATGTCCATCCTCGATCCCTGCGCCGGCGAAGGCGTGGCGATTGCCGAAGCCGCCCACGCCCTCGGGCGCGAGCAGGTCCAGGCCTTCGTCGTCGAGTACGACGCCGAGCGTGCCCGCCACGCACGGCAACTGGTCGATCGCTGCATCCACGGTGACCTGATGGACACGCTGATCTCGCGCCAGTCCTTCGGGCTGCTGTGGCTGAACCCGCCGTATGGCGACCTGAGCAAGGACGTGAACGGCAACATCGGCTATCAGGGCCAGGGCCGTGCGCGGCTGGAAAAGCTGTTCTATCAGCGCGCGCTGCCGCTGCTGCAGTACGGCGGCGTGCTGATCTTCATCGTGCCGTCCTACGTGCTCGACCCCGAGCTGGTCGGATGGCTGACGCGCCACTTCGCCGACCTGCGCATCTACCGTGCGGTGGAAACGCAGTTCAAGCAGGTGGTGATCTTCGGTCGCAGGATTCGTCAACGCGACCAGGCGTCGGAGTCGGTCAAAGCCGTGCGCGGTCTGCTGCTGCAGATCGGACAGGGTGACGCCGAAGCCGAGGAACTGCCGCTCGAATGGCCGTTCCTGCCGTACACCGTCCCTGCCAGCCCGGCCGAGCCGGAGCACTTCTATCGCGTGACGATGGAGCCCGAGCAGTTCGCCGATGAAGTCGGCCGGCTACAAGGACTCTGGCCGGCGCTCGATACGCACCTGGGCGCCGCGCAGCAATCGCTGCGTCCGCCCGCGCGGGCCTTGTCGCACTGGCATCTCGCCCTGGCCCTGGCCGCAGGCGCGATCTCCGGCGTGGTGACGTCCAAGAGCGGGCGCGTGCTGGTCGTCAAAGGTGATACCCACAAGGAGAAGACCCTCCAGACGGAGTACACCGAGCGCGACGACGGCTCCGTGGCCGAGACGCGCATCCTCACCGACAAGTTCGTGCCGGTCATTCGTGCATGGGATTTGACGCTGGGCTCGCCCACGTGGGGCGAAGTGCTGACCATCCGCTGATCGCTGTTCCCTGACGGTTCGCCGTCGCTTTCATCCACCCACCGGGGTCACGTTGCCCCGATGGGGTGCCGTGGCCCCTTCTTCCAGAAGGAGATACCACCATGGCACTCGCAGTCCTCAACCTCGCGTCACAAGCACGCTTTTCGCCCGGGCAGGTGGTCATGACCGCCGGCGTCGACGAGCTGGTCCGACAGGGTCGGCTCAACCCCACGCCGTACCTGCGCCGCCATCTTCATGGCGAATGGGGCGATCTGAGCGACAGCGATCGGCGATTGAACGACGCCGCACTGAAGTCCGGTGAGGATCGTCTGTTCTCGTCCTACCAGGTCACGCGCGACCTGAAGCTCTGGATCATCACCGAATGGGATCGCAGCGTCACCACGCTGCTGTTGCCCAGCGAATACTGATCCGCATCCAGCAGCCTCGTGCCGCTTCTTTCTTCCCACCCAGGGGCATGTCACCGCCCCGTGGGGGAGGTGCATGCCCCATTTTTTTGGAGCATCACCATGTCCATCGTTCTCGAAACCGTTCCCTCTACCGCTAATGACGCGTCTGTGCAGGGCGACCTGCTCGAAACGGCCGCTTCACCCCTCACGCTCAGCCTGCAGGACTTCGTGTCCGAGTTCGGCGACGAGCTGCTCGACTCGCTCAACCGCGCCAATCCTCCGGTCTACACCGGCCAGGTGCGGGTGCATCGGCAACTGATCCTCGCCGCGCTCAAGCGCAAGCTGTTCCCGGCGCAAGCCGATGTGGTCCACGCTGTCACCGAGCTGTTGGTCGATCGCGGCGAACGCGCCGCGATCGTCAATGGCGAGATGGGCTGCGGCAAGACGACGGTGGGTATTGCCACCGCCGCCGTGCTCAACGCCGAAGGCTACCGCCGCACCCTGGTGCTCTCGCCACCCCACTTGGTCTACAAGTGGCGGCGCGAAATCCAGGAGACGGTGGCCGGGGCCAAGGTCTGGGTGCTCAACGGCCCGGACACGCTGGTCAAGCTGCTGAAACTGCGTGAGCAGTTGGGCGTGCCGGCGCAGGGCCAGGAGTTCTTCGTCCTGGGCCGCGTGCGGATGCGGATGGGGTTCCACTGGAAGCCTGTCTTCGTTCGGCGGCGCACGCCTCACGGCGACGTGGGGGCCTGCCCGGCTTGCGGGCATGTCATCACCGACCTGGACGGCGAGCCTGTCAACACCATCGATCTAGAAGCGGAAGAGTCCCGCCGTAAATGCAGCCACTGCACCTCACCGCTGTGGACGCTGATCCGTCCCAGAGGTCTGTCCGCCAGCGACCAGTCCTCGACCGTGCTCAAGGCACTGAAGCGTATTCCAACCATTGGCGAAGTGACCGCGCAGAAGCTGATGCAGAAGTTCGGTGACGCCTTCCTCGCATCGATGCTCGGGGACAACATCCACGAGTTCATCAACCTGATGGATGGCAACGGCGAGCTGGTCTTCTCGGACCGGCAAGCCCATCGCATGGAACGTGCGATGGCCAACATGGAGTTCGGCTTCGGCGAGGGCGGCTACCAGCCGTCCGAGTTCATCAAGAGGCAGCTTCCCCAAGGCACGTTCGACCTGCTCATCGCCGACGAGGCACACGAGTACAAGAACGGCGGCTCCGCACAGGGCCAGGCCATGGGGGTGTTGGCGGCCAAGGCACGCAAGACGCTATTGCTCACCGGCACGCTGATGGGCGGTTACGGCGACGACCTGTTCCACCTGCTGTTCCGAGCCCTGCCGGGGCGGATGATCGAAGACGGCTACCGCCCGACGAAGAGCGGCAGCATGACCTCGGCCGCGATGGCGTTCATGCGCGATCACGGTGTCTTGAAGGACATCTACTCCGAGAGCACCGGCACGGCGCACAAGACGGCCAAGGGCACCAAGGTATCGGTGCGCACGGTCAAGGCGCCGGGCTTCGGTCCGAAGGGCGTACTGCGTTGCGTCCTGCCGTTCACCGTCTTCCTCAAGTTGAAGGACATCTGTGGCAATGTGCTGCCGCCCTACGACGAGGAGTTCCGCGAGGTCGCGATGGACACGGCGCAGGCCGCGGCCTACCGCGATCTGGCCGGTCGGCTGACCCAGGAGCTGAAGCAGGCCCTGGCGAAGCGCGACACGACGCTGCTCGGTGTGGTCCTCAACGTGCTGCTGGCCTGGCCGGACTGCTGCTTCCGGTCGGAAACCGTGGTGCATCCGCGCACGCGCAATACTTTGGCGTTCGTCCCCGCTCAGTTCAACGAGCTGGAGGTGATGCCCAAGGAACGCGAGCTGATCGAGATCTGCAAGCAGGAGAAGGCAGAAGGGCGCAAGACCCTGGTCTATTCGGTCTACACCGGCACGCGCGACACCACGTCGCGTTTGAAGGTGCTGCTGGAGCAGGAAGGCCTCAAGGTGGCGGTACTGCGCGCGAGCGTGGATGCCTCCCGCCGGGAAGATTGGATCGCCGAGCAGTTGGACCGCGGCATCGACGTGCTCATCACCAATCCCGAGCTGGTGAAAACCGGCCTGGACCTGTTGGAGTTCCCGACCATCGTGTTCCTCCAGTCGGGCTACAACGTGTATTCGTTGCAGCAGGCCGCCCGGCGCTCCTGGCGCATCGGCCAGAAGCAGCCGGTGCGCGTGATCTACCTGGGCTACGCCAACTCCTCGCAGATGACCTGCCTGGGGCTGATGGCCAAGAAGATTATGGTGTCGCAAAGCACGTCGGGAGACGTACCCGAATCCGGGTTGGATGTGCTCAATCAGGACGGCGATTCGGTGGAGGTGGCACTGGCCCGGCAGTTGGTGCATTGAGCGGTGCTGGACTTGGCGGCCCCTTCGGGGGCCGCTTTTCTTGTCAGGGTTCCTTTGGTGTTCTCACGGCGTACCGTCTTTGCCGCAGGGCAATAATAGTAGGTGCACACGGCGCAGATTTCTAAGCAATATGAACCCGCCGCGAGTGACCGTGAGCGCCAACCCATTATTCAGATTGAGACATCATTGAGCCGATTAACCGCATGTTACGCTCAAGCTCTGCCGTCGATTGATACTCGATCAGCTGAGTTCGTTCGGCGTCTTCTTCGACCGTCAGTCCACTCTGCGCTTGCTTGCGGTTCAGTATCGCCAGACGAAGGCCTCGGTGAACGGGCGTACTTGTGTCGCGAAGCCGACTCCAGAGTCCTTCAGCGGCTTCGACCTCACCAAATCGGATTTCGTATTTGCACCGTAGCCCAACCTGAGCGTCGTGGTTGATGGCACCAAATCGTTTCTGAAGTCGCCCGAGCGTGGTCAAAGCGCCTTCGCACTCTCCTGCCTCGATCTCGCAGTTCGCTAAATTGGCGAGAACCTCAAAGGGAGGGTGGGCTATCTTTTGGTCAGCGATACGGGCGAAGCGTAGTGCATCCTCAGGGCTCCCGTTTGCTTGTTCGAAGGTGGAGCGGCGATGCTCAGCGAATCCACTTGAATCAATGCGGTCAAGGATCTCAAGGGCGCGCTCAGCAGTAGGGAGATCGCCAAGCCTAAGCGCAATCGTGCATTTCAAATCAACTACATATGGGTTATGCGGAGACTGCTGCTCGGCCTGACGAATATACTCTTCGGCGGCTGGAAGATCCCCCGTTTCAAAAAAGCAGCTTGCCAGTTCCCGGTGGATGGCGACGCCTCGGCGGCCATTGGCGAGACTCTTCTTGTAAGCCTCGATCGCTTCAGGATACTCTCGCTTCCGTCGCGCGGCGAAGCCCCGCACGTAGTACGCCTCCTTAAGTTCACCGAGGCGAAGCAGCTCGCTGATATGCTGCTCTGCTTCATCATATCGCTCTTTCCGAATGAGAGCTTGCGCGACATAGCGTCGTACATCAACGCTATCGGGCCGCACGTCCAAGGCAGACGAACCGTACTTGATAGCGAGGTCGTAGTCTTGATCGTGATAGCTCCTAGTTGCTACGTTGATCAGATCTGCGGCAAATCCAATCGCGAATCGAGAGTCAGCCTGGCTTCCTGCAAGGAGGTTGGCTCGGAAAATCGTTTGCCCGAGATCAAGTCGTGCGTCATCGTCAGGCTCATCTGCCAGGTACGCTTCAAGAAGCTCGGCCACTTTCCTGGTATCGACGCGAAGTCCGCCAAATGCTCTGTATGCTGCATCACGGATGGGCTCTGAGATGCGATAGTGCATTCCGGCAGGCATAACAAACGCGAGGTCAAGTAAGAAGTTCAGATCATCGCTTGTATCGTGTGACGTTTGCGCGCAGTACGCCACAATGACCTGAAGTGGGAGAGGGCTGAAGCTTGATAGGATCTGCAGGATCGTCTGCATGCTCGGTGTTAGCGATCTGTTCTCCCTTAAGTGCCGGAGAAACTGTTCGGCATTAAAATTCACCAATGCACGTTGATCAGTTACGACTTGCGAGATTCCGCGAAGCCGAGCCTCATCAAGAATAAATCGTACAGCGGGAGGATAGCCACGAGCGTAGGTTGCGATTGCCGTAAGCGCGGTTCGATCGAATACCAAGCCGACGTCGCGTCCGGCGATACGCAACAGATTCTGCGTTGATGTTTGATCAAGTTCGGGGACGCGCACGGACGGGCACGGGTTTTCGGCAGGTCGATACAGCCTCCTGCTTGAAACGATCATGGCGTCAGTATCCCGATCAGACGAAATCGCGTTGTACAGCGCATCGAACTCGGGTCTCATCACGCCATTCTCGGCGGCTAGGGCGCCTTCGTCGACAAATATCGGCAACGTCCCCGCTTGGCAGGCCTGACGCAACAGAGAGGTTATCTCGTCGACCAAGTTCTCCTTCGCTTTTTGCTCTTGCTGCTTCAGAAAAGCCACCAAGTCGGAGATACCCCCTGGTGAAATCGCTTCGGCGACGCGGATCGATGTCTCAGGCAAGAGATCGCCCGCGTGGAGGTTAATTGGCAATATTGAGGCAAAGGATAGGTTGTCGCGTGCAATCGCTTGGACAAGCGAGCGTCTGCCGATACCCTTTAGGCCGTAAACGATTAGAGGCGGGCGGAAATTGGGATCTGTGAAGCCTGATATGGTTTCGAGCGATTGCTCGATCTCAGCCCTACGTCCGACAAAGTATCTCGGAATGCGCTCTCCAAGACGTTGACTGATGATACGCCGGATGTCGGTGGCGATCAGACCCGGCGATGCCTCTTTCCTGATGAGCGTTGCCCGCATCCATTCAGGAAGGTCGTCGTGGGTTAGCTCCTGATCAACGATATAGGTTGTCACCTTACTGAGTGCATTCTTGATGAGCGCTTCGGAAGCGAGTTCTATTTCTAATTTAACCCAATCTCGTTGGAGCGAGGCCCGGCTTGCAAACAGAATAAATACATCTGATCGATCGATGCCTTTGATGATGGCATCACGGAATTCATCGCCAACCGAAAACTCGAACTCGTCGTAAATGACGGCTGCGCGCCCGAGATTGCGCGCAACTTCTCTCACTATATGTTTGTCAACATGTCCGTGAGATAGAAAGGCTCTTGGGAACTTTGTCATTTTTTAATCTTAGTATATTTGGCTGCATGGCGGACGCTATTCGAAGCGCAAACCAAACAACCCTCCAGTATCGGTCGCATCAGTCAGCTTCGTGTCCATGACATGAGCGCGAATATCGAAGCCCGGCTTGAACCCCTCACGTGGCAGCACGTCCGAGTTCATCGTGACGATGTATTGAAAACCAGCCGCCTCCGCCCGTTCAGCACCAAGTTGCAATGCCTTTGCGATCTGACGCTCATCGACGCCGTCGAACAGATGACTGTCGTGAATCAGGAAGCCGGGGCCGCGCCCATTCTTCAAACTGATCTCAGTCAACATGAGATCGAAGCAGAAAATCTGCAT
This sequence comes from Stutzerimonas kunmingensis, assembly GCF_002929225.1. Lineage (GTDB taxonomy): Bacteria > Pseudomonadota > Gammaproteobacteria > Pseudomonadales > Pseudomonadaceae > Stutzerimonas. The sequence goes on from NZ_PISM01000021.1 coordinate 293,595, forward strand.
GTTGGTGATGCCCTTGCTTCGCTGTCCATCGATATGGACCTCGAATTGCGGACCACCTCCAGTTTCGGAAATCGTCAGGCTACCGGCCTTTTCGTACAGGGATTCCGATAGCGACTCAAACGCAAGGATCGCTTCGCGGGTGATGTCGCTACGTTCATGGATGTCGTCGCGGAGCGCCTTGGTCAGATTGGCTCGCTTGATATCGAGTTCGGCCTTTGTGCTTTCTATCCGCTCGGCGGTTTCAAGCCGTTGGCGCAATCCTTCGACCTCGGCCTCGGCCCTTCCGGCTTCCTCACGCAAGGACACATAATGCTCAAGTGCCCCGCCGGAGCGCAGGACTCCCATGATCTGCCGGCGCCGACGGTCGCGCTCGGAGATCCTCTGATCCCGCTCGACAACCCGTGCCTCTGCCGAGGCGATCTCGGCATTCAAATGCGCGCGCCGGTTTTCGATGATGGCCCGATGGAAGAGTTCGACCTCATCAAAACGCCGCCGTACCATATCGGGCAGGACGACACCGGCTTCGGCATAGAGCTTCGTTACATCACCCAGATCCGGCGCGTCTTCGTCGGCCAACGATGCTCGAAGCTGTTGCAGGAGATTGCCATCGATCACGTTCTCTACGTTCAGGCTGTCGATCTCGCGCGTGATCTCATTGGCTTCCTGCTCAAGTGCCTTGTATTCAGGCACAACCTCAAACGTTTCGAGCTGGCTGCGGAGTCGTTTGGCGTGGGCCTCGGCGATAGTTAGCCGTGTCCGAAGATCGGCGGCCTTACCGAAGAAGCGGCCGAGGTCGCCGCTGCGGGCAGCCTTCCGTAATTCCTGCGCGACCTTTTCCTGCGCCCTCAGTTCCTGGAACCGGCCAGGAATGCTCCAATCGAGACCGAGCAAATAGCAGATCGAGACCTGCTGGTCCCAGCTTTGCTGCATCGTCGAATGCTGCATCGGCTGCTGGAAACCGCCGCCATTTTGCCGCCTGACAAAGTAGGAGAAGAGCGAACGGAACGACGGCTGGAAGCGCTCGACCTCATCGCCGGCCGAGATGGGCAAGCCAAACCAGAGATGCCCGAGATTGGCCTTCCAATTTTCGTTGGATAGCTCGAACAATCCGGCGCGCTGATCAAATTGCGGCGCGATCGGCCACGATTCCACAGCCCCGTTGACGAGGATGCGGCTAGGCTTGGTGCCACTGCGGGCGGCCGATACGGTCTCGCCGGCGATGTCGACGGTGACGTCGAAGGTCCAAGGTGCCAGCGCCTCCGAGCGGAAAATGTTCTCCTTGCGCACATCGGCTCCGAACAGGAAATGCACCAGTTCGATAAAGCTGGTCTTACCTGCACCGTTTCTCGACTGTCGGTCGTTCGCACCTTCGCTCTTGTCGGCGAGCAGGACGTTCAAGCCGGGCTTTAAGTTCAGCGCCTTGAAGGAAGCGAGATCGCTTCCAAAGCGTCGGATCATGGCCGAGTCCTCCGCACCAAGCCGCGATCGAACTCAAGCGCGCCGATCATGTAGAGCAGGTCCAGCGACAGGACGAACCACTGGTAATCAATTGGGGCATTGGGCGCGTGCAGGGAGCGACGGCCACGCACCTCGTCCCATAGCCGCGACATAGTCAGCGGCCGCTTAAGGATGTCGAGGACTTCTGCACCGACGCCAATGAGTGCGCGGTCGGAACGAACATGCTTCGTCGGCAGAATCATGACGCCTCCACGGAAGCAATCGGGTCTTCGAAGATGTCGCAGCTATCGAAGAAATAGGCGAGAACCGCTAGAGCTGCGCCCTGACGCTTGGGCTCGCCATTGAATCCGGCATAGTCCTGAAGATGCCTGAAGATCGTGTCGGCCGGCAGGTCGAGCGCCTTCAACTCCGCATAACGCAGACGGAAGGCTTCGGCGATGCGCTCACCGAGATCGGGGCGCGGGCTCTTGCGGAAGAAGGCATCGGCGAGAGCAGATTTGCGACGACCAATTCGCAGAAAGAGACCGGACTCATCCGAGAGCGCATTCTTCTCCAGCTTCTCTGACGAGGGCGGTGTCAGGGGTGGATCACCCGGATTAGGTTCCTGCCGTTGAAGCGCCTCGATAATTGGCACCAGATCAGACATGACAAGCCGGTCCACAATGGCGATTGAGGCGGCGGGGCCAAAGAGGGCCTGAAGGGCAGACAGATCAAGGCCCATGGCGAGCGTGAGCAGTTCTGGCTCGGACCAAGTCGCGATCTTGAGCGGCGCGTAGGCATTGCGAAGGCCATCGAGATGCTGAACGGCGTTAGGCGGCAGGCCACGGCCATCATTGTGGACGAGCACCCATTCCTGCATGTTGTCGGCCCAATGCACGCGGGCGCCATGGAAATCCTCATTGATCTTCGCGATAAGCTCGGTTTCCTTCATCGCCTCAGGCGCATAGCACTGGAACACCGAGCCCGTGCTAATCCGAAGTCCATCGCATTTCAGATCCCCATAAAGACCATAGGGGCGAACCTCCTCGAAATCGGGGCCGAAGGCGTAGCCCGCCAGACGCACGAACCAGTCCTGAAAAGCGGTACCCTTCTGGGTATGGAACGCCAAACGGAACCGATCGACGTAGATGGATCGCTGCAGTTCATCCATGGCGCCGCCTTGGCGACGATTCGTCATTTTTTCTCCGGGTCGACAGCTTTGCCGCCATGACAGCCGAAACTGTACCGAGATGATGGATGCGCAGCACCGGCCGTTCTGGCAGCTTGACAGTCAATTCCAGCTCCCCCCCGATGGCTTCGACATAGCTGCGTAACGTCGAGAGATACATGTCGGTTTGCTTCTCGATCTTGGATACCGATGGTTGTTTGATGTTCAGAGCAGATGCGATGTCGGCTTGCCCCTTGCCGGCGAGTTGCCGCAACTCTCGCAAACCTTCGACCTCGTGCGAAACCATAGGCTTGGGCGGCTCGTTCGGATCGCCTGATCCGCGGTTACGAGTAAAAGCCATCAAATTTCCCCATATTCAGAATCGAGGTACCAGCGATACAGAACCGCCACGACCCAGCCATGCAATCGACTCCAGCTCGGCCGGAGAAATATAGCCCGAAAGCTATATTGCAGTCAAAGAAAGAGGCTGATTCAAGTTGGCAATCCACTCTGGCTGCCTCAAATCGTCATCTATTGCTAATCATTAAATAGCGCGCATCATCTGGTTGGTTAGAAAGAAGATGGTTGAGCGCCGGTTCCCTTTCTTTGCTGCCTTCGACTTCTCACGCATCGAAGGTGTCGGCTCCGCTACAGGAGCCGAATCATGCATCGATCTTCACCTTTCCACCCCATTGTTCACCGACTGGCTACTGTCGGTCTACTTTCGGCTGGGGCTATGTTGGCGGCCGGCTGCGCCACCACGGAACAGCCGCAAGGACAGGCAGGGATCATCGAAAGCGCTGCGGACGAGCCTGCTCCGGGCCTGATCCTGATCGCCCGCTACGGCCGCTACACGCTGATCGAGCTGGTACCCGACGCCGCGCAGCGTGACCTGCTGCAGCAGGTCATCGACATCTCCATCCCCACCACGGCGGACGCAACCTTGGGCGATGCCATGCGCCACGTGTTGCTGCGCTCCGGCTACCGGCTCTGCGATGCGGCCGAGGCCGCCACGCTCTACGCGCTGCCGCTGCCTGCCGCACACCTGCGCCTGGGCCCGCTGATGCTGCGCGATGCCTTGCTGACCCTTGCCGGCCCCGCCTGGGAGCTGTCGGTCGATGACTTGACTCGCCAGGTCTGCTTCAGCCGGCGCGGTGCTCCCGCCTTCCTTTCCGCCAACCCGCCCGACACCGCCACGCCCGTGCCGGACGCCGACCGGCCCGACACCGCCACGCCCGTGCCGGACGCCGACCGGCCCGAGGAGCTGCAGCCATGACCTTTCCCCAAGCGTCATCCGAGCGCGATTCCCGCACGCGCTGGCTCAAGATCTCCGCGGCCTTCTGGCTGCTGCTCATCAGTGCCGTGGCACTCATCAACAGCGTCGGCTTGTCGCGGCTCGCCGAACAGACCCAGAGCACCGCACAGGATGCGCAGGTCAATGCGCTGGTCCTGCGCGTGGCCGATCTCGAACAACAGGCCGATGCGGACAAGCGCCGGCCGGCGCCGATCAGCCAGGCCGAATTCGCCACCGCGCGGCAGGCGCTGGACGAGCGGATGACGCGCCTCGAAGAGGCCGACGAGACGAGGGCCTTGGCCGTCGACCTGCAGACGCTGCAGGCGCGCGTGAGCGGAATCGAAACCCGCCTGGAGAAGACCCGGCAGGTGGCATCCGCCGCTCGCGCGCGCGCTCCGGTTGCGACGAAGCCCAAGGTGCCGGAGCCGCCGTTCCGGGTGCTCGGCGTGGAGCTGCGGGGAGGCGAGCGCTTTCTGTCGATCACCTCCACCGCCGCGGCCTCGCTCGCGGGCGCCCGGCTGCTGCGTGAGGGCGATGCCGAGGGCGGCTGGCAACTGCAGTCCATCGAGGCGCAGGCGGGCGTGTTCCAGGTGAACGGCCAGACGCAGCGCATCGCGGTGCCGTAGGAGGTGTCATGACCCCCACGCTCACTTCGTTCGCTGCCCCCCGAGGGGGCTTCAGCCTCCTTGAGGCGGCTCGGCGGAGGCTGACCATGATCCTGCGGTCGTTGCTCGCTGCCGTCGTCCTGTTCGCCGCCTTCGGCGCATCCGCCCAGCCGGCCCCGGTGACGAACTCGCGCATGGTGCCCGCCCAGGTGCAGCCGGGCGCCGATGCCGCGCTCGACGAGAGACAGGCGCGGGAGTGGGGGCTTCGCTCCGAGGAGTGGGCACGTTACCGGCAACTGATGCAGGGGCCGCTCGGGGTCTATTCGCCCCAGCTCGATCCGCTCACGGCGCTGGGCATCGAGGCCCGCAGCGAGGAGGAGCGCAGGCGCTACGCGGAGTTGCAGGTGCAGGCCGAGGCTCGGCGCGTCGGCAAGACGCTGGCCTACCAGCGGGCCTACGACGCGGCGTGGCAGCGCCTGTTTCCCGGCCAGCCGCGCGTGAGCCTGCCCGGCGCCAAGGCGCAGGGTGCCGGCAACACCGGCTCCGGGCGCCTGGCCGTCTTCGTCAAGGCCGACTGCGCACCGTGCGCGCAGCGCGTGCAGCAGTTGCAGGCGGCTGGCACGGCCTTCGACCTCTACATGGTCGGCAGCCGTCAGGACGACGCGCGCATCCGGCAGTGGGCCACCCAGGCGCGCATCGACCCGGCCAGGGTGCGCGCCCGCACCATCACGCTCAACCACGATGCGGGGCGCTGGCTGTCGCTCGGCCTGCCCGGCGATCTGCCGGCCGTGGTGCGCGAGGTGAACGGCCAATGGCAGCGGCAATAGGTACCCCGGGCCGGAAGCGTCGGCCATCCCGCGTCGCCATCCGCTGCGCCAGCGTCGCGCTGCTGCTCGCCACCGGCGGCTGGGCGTTGGCCGCCCTGGCGCGGGAAGTGCCGCCGCCGGCCTATCGACTGGCGGCGCATCGTGCAGACGTGCCGGCGGCGGTGCTTTACGCGGTGGCCTTGCAGGAGAGCGGCGCCATGCTGCGCGGGCGCCTGATCCCCTGGCCGTGGACGCTCAACGTCGCCGGCACGCCGCAGCGCTACGCCACCCGCGCCGAGGCCTGCGCGGGGCTGCACCGTGCGCTCGCCCACACGCCGGCCAATCGCATCGACGCCGGCCTCGGCCAGGTCAATCTCGGCTACCACACGCATCGCTACACGCAGCCCTGCGAGCTGCTGGACCCGTACCGCAACCTCGCCATTGCTGCGGAAATCCTGCGCGAACAGCACACGCCGGGCGAGGACTGGCTGCTTGCCATCGGCCGCTATCACCGGCCCGCCGGCGGAGCACCCGCGGCGCGCTACCGGCGCAGTGTGCATCGGCACCTGACCCGCGTGCTCGACGCCGGCGTTCCCGTTCCAACCCTCCAGGCCACCACGCCATGAACCACATCGTCCTTATCGCCGCCATCGGGCTGCTGCCCACGACCACCGTCTTCGCGCAGACCGCCTCCGCGCCGTTGATCGTCGTCGAAGACCGCGGCGGCGACTCCGCGCTGCCGTACTACCGGTCGCTGAATCCTCAGCCGGATCAGGCCACACCGCCGGCCCCGATGCCGGCCCCTCGCGTGGGCAACGCGGCCGACGCCGAAGCCGCCATGCTGCCGGTGCGCTCGACGCAACTGTCGCCGGGCGAGGTGCAGCGCCGTGTCATCCGGGCGCCGGGCCTGACGGCGCTGTTCCTGATCGGCGACGACGAGCGTTCGCGCGCCTGGCTGCGGCAGCGGCAGACCGCGCTGCGCGAGCTGCAGGCCGTGGGCCTGGTGGTCAACGTGGAGTCGATGGCCGCGCTGACGGCGCTGCGCAGCCTGGCTCCCGGCCTGAGCCTCTCGCCGGCCTCCGGCGACGACCTGGCCCAGCGCCTGGGCCTGCGCCACTACCCGGTGCTCATCACGTCCACCGGCGTCGAGCAGTAGGTGCGCAAATGGCCCAACCGCATGCGGTCGAGGTTCTGCTGCGGCCAGCGGTGGAGCTTCATACCGTGGCGGTCTGCACCGGCGCCGCGATTCTGTGCCTGGTGGCACCGTGGTCGCTCGCGCTGAACCCGCTGCTCGGCCTGGGCTCGGCACTGGCCTTCCTGATCTTCGGCGCGATTCGCCTGCGCGATGCCTGGGCGATCCTGCGCTATCGCCGCAACATCCGCCGCCTGCCGCGCTACGTGATGACCAGCCGCGACGTGCCGGTGAGCCAACAGCGGCTGTTCGTCGGCCGAGGCTTTCGCTGGGAGCAGCGGCACACGCACCGGCTGATGCAGACCTACCGGCCGGGGTTCCGCCGCTATGTCGAGCCGACGGCGATCTACCGGGCCGCCCGGCGGCTGGAGGAGCGGCTTGAGTTCGCGCCGTTTCCCGTCTCGACACTGGCGCGCGCGCTGGCCTGGGACAGCCCGCTCAACCCGGCGCGACCGCTGCCGCCGGTCGGCGGACTGCCACGCCTGCATGGCATCGAGCCGCACGAGGTCGACGTCACGCTGCCGCTGGGCGAGCGCGTCGGCCACTCCCTGGTGCTGGGCACCACGCGCGTGGGCAAGACGCGGCTGGCCGAGCTGTTCATCACCCAGGACATCCGCCGCAAGGTCCGCGGCGAGCACGAGGTGGTGATCGTCTTCGACCCCAAGGGCGACGCCGACCTGTTGAAGCGCATGTACGTCGAGGCCAAGCGCGCCGGGCGCGAAGGCGAGTTCTACGTGTTCCATCTGGGCTGGCCCGACATCTCGGCGCGCTACAACGCCGTGGGCCGGTTCGGGCGGATCTCCGAGGTGGCCACGCGCATCGCCGGACAGCTCTCGGGCGAGGGCAACAGCGCGGCGTTCCGCGAGTTCGCCTGGCGCTTCGTCAACATCATCGCGCGCGCCCTGGTCGAGCTGGGGCAGCGTCCGGACTACCTGCTGATCCAGCGCCACGTCATCAACATCGACGCGCTGTTCATCGAGTACGCCCAGCACTACTTCGCCAAGAACGAGCCGAAGGCCTGGGAGGTCATCGTCCAGCTCGAAGGCAAGCTCAACGAGAAGAACATCCCGCGCAACATGATCGGGCGCGAGAAGCGCGTGGTGGCCCTCGAACAGTACCTGTCCCAGGTGCGCATCTATGACCCGGTGCTCGACGGCCTGCGCAGCGCCGTGCGCTACGACCGGACGTACTTCGACAAGATCGTCGCTTCGCTGCTGCCGCTGCTGGAGAAGCTCACCACCGGCAAGATCGCGCAACTGCTCGCACCGAACTATTCCGACCTGTCCGACCCGCGGCCGATCTTCGACTGGATGCAGGTCATCCGCAAGCGCGCGGTGGTCTACGTGGGGCTGGATGCGCTGTCCGACGCCGAAGTCGCGGCAGCGGTGGGCAACTCGATGTTCAGCGACCTGGTCTCGGTGGCCGGCCACATCTACAAGTTCGGCATCGATGACGGGCTGCCCGGCGCCGCGGCGGGCGCCAAGATTCCGATCAACGTCCACGCCGACGAATTCAATGAACTCATGGGCGACGAGTTCATCCCGATGGTCAACAAGGGCGGCGGTGCCGGCGTGCAGGTGACGGCCTACACGCAGACCTTGAGCGACATCGAGGCGCGCATCGGCAATCGTGCCAAGGCCGGTCAGGTGGTCGGCAACTTCAACAACCTGTTCATGCTGCGCGTGCGCGAGACCGCCACCGCCGAGCTGCTGACGCGACAACTGCCCAAGGTCGAGGTGTACGCCACGGCACTGATGAGCGGCGCCACCGACAGCTCCGACCCGCACGGCAATACCGCGTTCACGTCCAACACGCAGGACCGCATCAGCACGACCAGCGTGCCGTTGATCGAGCCCGCGCATGTGGTGGCGCTACCGAAGGGGCAGTGCTTCGCGCTGATCGAGGGCGGCAACCTCTGGAAAGTCCGCATGCCGCTGCCGGCACCCGACCCCGACGAAGCCATGCCGAAGGATCTGCAGGAGCTGGCCGGCTACATGCGGCAGCACTACGTCGAGGCAGGAGACTGGTGGGAGAACCAAGGCATCCCCGGCTTGCAGGACGAGGCGCTGCCCGACGACCTGCTGGACGACTTCAGGCAGATGGCCGCCGCTGAAGAGGCCGAAGCATGAGCGATCCGGCCGTCGCTGCCCAGCGCCAGCAGCAACGACAGCAGGGGCTGATCGCCGGCCTGGTCACGCTGCCGTTCCGCTTCTTCGGCGTGCTGTGCGGCGCGCTGCTGCTGTGCATCCTGATCGAATGCGTCGGCATGCACTTCTTCTGGCCCGAGCAGGGCTGGCGCCACGCGCAGGGCATGCTGCACTACGAGCTGGATCAGCTCTCCACGCATTTCACGCGCAGCGCGCTGGTGCAGGAGCCGGGGCGCACCGCGCACCGGCTGGTCGAGCAAGGCTACGACTGGTTGTTCGTGAAGAGCGGCCTGCTGGACTGGATACGCGACGCCGCGGCGCAGGCCAGCGCCGGCAGCCATCGCCCGACCAAGGACTTCCGCTACTACATCGGCTTGGTCTACGTGAACGTGGAGAGCTACCTGATCGCGGCGGCCTACACGACGCTGGTCTTCCTCGTGCGGCTGCTGGTGCTGTGCCTGACCCTGCCGCTGTTCCTGATGGCCGCCTTCGTCGGATTGGTCGACGGCCTGGTACGCCGGGACATCCGCCGCTTCGGCGCGGGACGCGAATCGGGGTTCATCTATCACCGCGCCAGGGCCAGCCTGATCCCATTGGCCGTGCTGCCGTGGGTGACTTACCTGGCACTGCCGGTCAGCGTGAACCCGTTGCTGATCCTGCTGCCCAGCGCCGTGCTGCTCGGCGTGGCGGTATGCATTGCGGCGGCGACGTTCAAGAAGTATCTGTAGCTGCAGCACTGCGCCAAGTCAGTTGAACGATTCCATAGTTTCGGTTCTCTGCTTCGTCAAGTACGTCAGCATTGGCGTGAACGAATACGTTTCAAGCAATCTTCTTCTGTCTGTCTCGCAGAGACGCGGCCCAGTCCTTCAAAGCCTGGATGTCCTGAAAGAGATCAGTAGGTGGCGGCGGCGCGGCATTCCTGCCGCTGGATGGGTCGTGTGCGTCAACAATGTCGCAGCACTTCTTGAATCCGGCGGCGAAAGCATCGCAGTCAGCCTCGGTGAGCGTACTGACCTTCTTCAGGTCCTTGGCATTGATGTAGTCCCTGTGGCGTTGAATAACGCGGACGAAAGCAATGTCCTCCAGGCCGCGCTCCCATGTGGCGCGCAGCGCGTTGTAGAGCTTTGCGACCTCGACCGCGTACTCATCTTCCTGGTTGTTGTCATGCAGCAGCTTTGCCGCACGCGCCGCCTTCTCCAGCTTGTCGATGCGATCTTCGACGCTCTGGGCCTTCCAGGGCAGGCCGTCGGCCACCATACCGGCTCCCGCGGCGCCACGACTGAGCGTCGTGAGCCGCACTGCCCGCCCGGTCTTCGTCGCGTGGTCATTCAGATCGTTCACAAACACCAGATCGTGCGTGAAGACGATGACCTGACGGTTCTCCGCTTCTTCCACGAGACGCTTGGCCACCTGCCCACGCCAGCGATGGTCCAACGAGGACACCGGGTCATCGAAGACCAGAGCAGAGCGGTGCATCGCGGTGGCAAGCTCGGTCATGAAGGCGGCCAGCGCCACGCAGGTCTTTTCCCCTTCGCTCAGGATTTCGTGGACCTTGGCATCCGGCTTGGCGAAGAGGCGCACCTGATACTGCGGTGAGCCGTACTTGCCGCCGGAGCGCACGATTTCGACGCGAACCTTCGAGGCCGCAAGCCTGACAATCTCTTCCTGAAATCTGTCGCGCAGCCGAGGCGTAATCACGGTGTCGGCAATGTCATTGCCCATCTTGGTGATGGTGTTCGTCGCCGTATCGCCCGCACACTCGGTCAGAAACCGGATGGTCTTCAGCCGCTGGATTTCGTCAGTGACGACTTGCAGCATGCCGGCGAGCAGCGCGCGGTCGCTCAGCTCGGCGAAATCGGCTTCGAGCTTCTTGCGTTCGTCCGCGTCAGCGGACTTGCGCAGTTCGGCGGCGTAGTTGCGGATCGTGGTCTGAAGCTGGCTGAGATCAGGCAGCGGCGACTGTGGAACGGGCGGAAGCTGTACCTCGCCGTTTCCGCCCAGGGCTTTGAGCAGAACGTGGCGCCGCAGCCGGGCTGCGGCGATGAAGCGGCGCGTCTGCTGCTGCAGCGCCTCATTCTGGAGGCCCAGCTCATCAAGACTGGCCTTCACCGCCCGCGTGCCGATTGCTCCGGCAGCTATGGTCTGACGTGCGGTCTGAGCTGCCTTCTCTGCCTCGCGTGCCAGCTGTTCCGTGTCCTTCTGGATGAAGTCCTCGAAGCGTGCCATTCGTGCACGTGCCTCAGCTTCCAATGGCTGCTGGCAAAGCATGCAATGCGCGTCTTCGGCCCACGGCGGAAACGGCTGTCCGGGGTATGCGATCTCCGTTGAGTAGCGTCGGGCGGAATCCCAAAGCACCCGCCATGTCTCGCCGCCGACCCCGGCAAGGGGTTCGCCCGTGAAGGCCTTCTCCGCGGCAAGACGTGCAGCGTCCCGTTTCGACTGTGCGTCCTTGGCGAGGGCAGCGGCTGCCAGCAGCTCCTCATCGGTGGTTCTGGCTGCAACGCTGTTCACCACGGTAATCAGCCGCATGACGTTGTCGGCTTTGACGGTCTGTTCCGCCGCTGCCTTGGTCGGATTCTTCGACAGGTCTTCCCGCAGACGCTCAAGACGGGCGCTTTCGTCTGCCGAGAGCGCCGCCAGGGCTTCAATCTTCTTTGCGTCTGTGTTGGCGTTCAGCGCGGCAAGCGCCTTCCCCACGGCCGTGGTGGCCTTCCAGGTCGGCGCCGCAAAGATCGGATTGCGGGCCTTCTCAAGCTGCTTCTGTTCAGCTGCGAGAGCATCCTTCACCGCCTGACAGGCTGCAGCAAGCTCATCCGGTACGTCCAGACCAAAGGGCCGGAATGCAACTTCGTTCTTCTCGCGGATATGCACTGAGGCGCAGTCGCTATCGAACACGCTCACTGCAGACAGCGTTGCATGCGGATTTGTGCCGTTCTGCCACTGTTCGACCGGCTGCGGCACACCGCCGACCGCGTACGCGATGTTCGCGCCGACGCGCTTCGGGGGCTGATCGGCATACACATTGGGTTCGATTTTTCCGGCATGCCTTGCACGACATGCACGCTTCAGGATGCGTGCGTAGCCGGACTTGCCCGCACCGTTGTCGCCGTAGATGATCGTAATTCCATTCGGCTCGAAGCCGAGGGTCTGGCCGGCAGCAAGGTTGTTCACGCCGGTCACGTCGGCGATCGACAGAAGCGATACCGCAGCGGTCTGACCGGGGTTGGCCGGGAGGTGGGCCTTCTCCAGCGGTACCGCTTTCAGCGCGCCTACGGGTGCACCTTTGCCCTGTTTGCAAAGGTCCACGAGTTCGCCGATATCGGCGTCCGTCAGACGGCCGTTTGCGATGATGCGGCGCAGGGCGTCACGCTGCCAGAGTGGACGATCCTTTGACCAGTCCAGAATCGTCTCCAGGACGGTCTTCTGCTGTGCGGCGGGTTTCTGCATTTCTTGTTCCTCTTCCCTGCCGGTTCATCATGCCCGCGAAGCGGCGAATCTCCGCCTCCTGGGTGCCGCGCCGGAATCGCTTTTGCTTACTGAACTTGATCGAGGGCAACTCAATTACGCCTTGACCTCAAAGCGCAGGTAATCCGCGAGCCGTTTCGACTCGTTGATATCGTCGTGGGGCACCAGCAGGTACTTCCAGGGTTTGGTGCCTACGCTCGCCGCGTGATCGGACGCGTGCTTGCACCAGCGCATGGCGGCAGCGGCCTTGGCCTGAACTTCCTGGGTGTTGATGTCGGCGCGCGCCTTCGTCTCTACCATGAGGATGGTCGCGTCCGTCTCGGCCACGAAGTCGGGGATGTACTCCGGCTGCTCGGTGCCAAGCTTGTAGTAGATCTGGAACTGCCCCTTCGCAGGCTTGAACCACTTCGTCGCGTCGCGCTCCAGGATGATGGCGAAGCGCCGTTCGGTATCCGAATCGAACTTCTGCAGCGGGTACAGGCAACGCGCGAAGCCGCCGAATAGCATCTGCTTGATGCGACTGGTCTCAGTCACGGTCTCCCGGAAGTGGTGAGCCGTTTGGCCCGCCGTAGCGGTGTAGTTGCACGGCTTGAGTTCGGTGAAGCCGCGACTGACCTGCACTTCGTACTCCGTCGCCTCTTCCCAGAAGTGGGCCATCATCTGCGCGTGGATTTCCCGCGCGATCAGGCGGCGGTCACGATCGAGGACATTGATGGCTTCATCCTCGGACAGATAGCCGCGCAGGTGCTGCACCATCTGGCCTGCGAGGTCGTAGAGCAGATCGGCGTGGGTGAAGTAGTCGATGTCGTCGAAGTCTACCAGCGCGTGGACGATGTAGTCCTCTGGGCGCTGCTCCTTGAGCCCGACCTCGGCGGCAAGGGTGAACTGCTCGTTGGTGCGCAGCATCTGCCCGACGATCTCGCGCTCACCCGGCTGGAGATGGAGCTGGCTCACATCCAGCTTGAAGGCGTGGAAGCCCGTCGTGACCTCACCAGTCGGCACCACAGCGATACGCGGGATGTCGATGGTCTGCTGCACCACGATCTCCGTTGTCTTCGCCACCACGGCGGACAAATCAAGAGCGGAGGCTGATTCATCCAAGCCCGCCAGCAATTCGCCTTGCAGCGGCTTCAACCGCTCCGCGACCTCCGCGAGGATTTCCTTCTGCACTTCGGGTTTCAGCAGCGCGCTGCTGGTGGGCACCAGATCGCGCTTGACCTCGTACTTGCCAATGACGTCCATGACCATACGCGCGGCCTGCTTCTCCGCCTCAGTGCTGAACACCGGTTGGGGCACAGAGACTTCCGCCCCACTGTGAGTGGCTGAAGCCCCCGTGACCACGACCGGGGCTTCCGTCAGACCGAGGCGCGCCGCTGCCCCGGACTGGACCTGCACGCTGACCTTCCTGTCGTCGGTGCTCGGCGCATCGAGGATGACCTGTTTCAGGCGAATCGGCGAGTCGCCGCGGTTGGCCTCGTCAATGATCTCCTGAAACTTGTCGTGCGCGACGATGTTCAAGCGATCCACCGCCGCGACGCCCGTGCGCTTGCCGTAGGGCAATCTCAGGCCACGCCCGATGGACTGTTCGATCAGCGTGCGGGCATTGGCGGCGCGCAGTGGAACGATGGTGTAGAGGTTGGTCACGTCCCAGCCCTCCTTGAGCATGTTGACGTGAATCACGATCTCGGTCGGCTCGTCCACGCTCTCCACTGCCAACAGGCGCGTGATCATCTCTTCTTCTTCCGCGCCGGTGCGGCTGGAATCGACCTGGATCACCTTCCCCTGGTAGCGCCCCTCGTAGAAGGCTTCCGACTCCAGAAGCGCCAGAAGTTGTGCCGCATGGGTGGTATCGCGGGCGATGACGAGCATGAAGGGCTTGACCGGCTTGACGCCGTTCTCGCGGGCATAAGTGAGCAGCTCAACCTTGGTCGTCTCGTGCAGGCGCACGCCATCTTCCAGCTTGGTCTTCTCGATCTCCTCGGGCGTGTGCGCCTTGGCGTCGAAGTTGCGCTGAGTGACCACGGCCGGCTCCTTGACGAAGCCATCCTCCATCGCCCGCGCCAGCGGGTAGTCGATCACCACATTCTTGAACGGCACGGGCCCTCGGCTGGACTCCACGAAGGGCGTCGCCGTCACTTCCAGACCGAATAGCGGCTTGAGTTCGTTGATCGCACGCACGCCGGCGCTGGCCCGGTAGCGATGCGACTCGTCCATCAGCAGCACCAGGTCAGACAGGTTGGCTAGATGGTTGAAGTAGCTGTCGCCCAGCACTTCCTTCATCCGCTTGATGCGGGGCTCCTTGCCTCCGCGTACCTCGGAGTTGATCTTGGAGATGTTGAAGATGTTGATGCGTACGTCGTGGGCGAAGCCGATCGATTGATCGCCCACCGCCGCGCCGGTCTGGTCGTAGTTGTCGCCGGTGATGATCAGCGGCGGTTGCTGCGCGAACTCAGCGATGCCTTTGAACACGTACTTCGGCGTGTTGCGCGTGAAGTCCGTGATGAGCTTGTTGTAGATCGTCAGGTTGGGTGCAAGCACGAAGAAGTTGTTGATGCCGTGCGCCAGATGCAGGTAGGCGATGAAGGCCCCCATCAGGCGCGTCTTGCCCACGCCCGTGGCCAGCGCAAAGCACAGCGACGGGAACTCACGCTCGAAGTCCTCCAGCGTGCTGAACTCTGCCTTCAACGTGGAGAGAATGGCCGAGACATCACGCTCGTGACCCAATAGCTCGGGCGCAGCATCGAGCGCGCGAGCGAGCTTGATGAGGGACTCCGCCTGGGGCGGACGAAGAGACAGACGGCCGGTGACGGCGTGCAGGACGCGGGCGTTCATTATTCGTTCTCCCCAAACAGGCCGCCCTGTCCCGCGTTGGCGAGGGCCGCGTTCTTGTTCTTGATCTTCTTGCTGTTATCGAACGTGGCCGCAGGCTCAGCCTTCTCAATCTCCGCCATCGGCAGGTTGGTCACATTCAGGCTGTAGTCGTCACGGCCCCAATGGCAGCGGGCCAGCACCATCTTCGGGATCTTCTTCAACGTCAGGTTCGGCCACCGCTCCGCCGCTTTGGCCGCCGTGACTCCGTGGAAAGCGGCGCAGCACACCAGCAGGCTCCGCTCCGGGCCGACTTCATCGGACAGGGCTTGCAGTTGCTCAGCGGACAGGTTCTGCGTGGTGACATAGATGAAATCGCGCTCGCTGGAGTGGCCGTGCTGCCACCAGTGCGTTTCTGATGGCGCGTAGGTGAAGCCCTCCAGCTTGGCCAGTGCCTCGGCCAGCATCGCCGCGTTGTACTCCGGATTGATGACCGGATTGCCCCAGCGATCGTTGACGATCAGGCTGGGGGCAAGGCGGTAATAGCGGAAGCCACCGCCACCTTTCCAGTTCACGGCTTTACTGATACCGCCTTGGTCCTCGCCGTCGATCACCTTCTTCAGGCGCGGGATGATGTGCGTATGGCAGTGATCGCCCAGTTCCACCATGATCCAGCGGCGGCCCATTTTGTGGGCCACCGCGCCGGTGGTGCCGGAACCAGCGAAGGAATCGAGTACCAAGTCTCCTGGATTGGTTGCAATCTCTAAAACTCGCTTGAGTAGTCGTTCGGGCTTTGGCGTGCTAAACACATCAGCGTTGTTGAAAGCACGAACTTCCAGCTTTGCCTCGTGGTTGTGGCCAACCTCCTCGTTCGGCCAGAAAGTAGATGGCGGACGAGTTGGGCTCTCCTCAAGGTATTGCTTGACATAGATCTCCCACCTTCCGTCTTTCTGGATGAACTCCAGCTGATCCATATTTGCTGGGACGTTCTCCTTCTTCCAGCGCCATCGACCTTCAGTCCCGTCTGGCTTTACGGGAAAAATATCTTTTCCATCTGGTGCCGGAATTGGATACCACATGGAAGGTCGATCTTGACGCAGCGACTCCGAGCCTTCTTTTCGAAGGGAGCGACGCCGGTAATATTTGTTTGCCTTTTTGTCGAAGAAGCCGAATTGCGCTGCATTTTGCTCTTTGGGCAGCTGGATTGGGAAAAATGCGTCGGTCTTCTGATAAACGAGTAGATGATCGTGGGAGACGCTAAATCCTCTGGCATCCATGCGCTCGCTGTACACCTTTTGCCACAAGCAGTTGGCGACGAAGTTAGCCCTGCCAAAGACCTCATCACAAAGAACCTTCAAGTAATGGGCTTCATTGTCGTCAATCGTGATCCACAGCGAGCCATCGTCCGCCAGTAGTCGCTTAATAAGCTCCAGGCGATCCCGCATTAAACCCAACCAAATGGAATGCTCCAGCCCGTCGTCGTAATGCGTGAACGCACTGCCCGTGTTGTAGGGTGGGTCAATGAAGACGCACTTCACCTTTCCCGAAAACTCCTGCTCCAGCGCCTTCAGTGCCAGCAGGTTGTCCCCGAAGATCAGCCGGTTATCGAAGATGTCGTTGTCGGAGACGCGATGCTTGGCGTGATACGACTTTTCCGGGTCTTCCAGCAGGATACGCGGCTCCAGCTTGGGCCGCTTTTCCTTGCCGATCCAGGTGAGTTCTAGTTTTTGCTTGCTCATGAAGTTGCTCTCACAGTTGCGGTGCCCGGTGCGACAAGTAGTCGATCAGGCGCTTGCGCGGATACGCGTCCGCTGCATTCTGAATATTGCGTAGTGGCGCTATGGCCGGATCAGAACCCAGGTCGAAATGTGTTTCCATCAGATCGACCATAAAGGCCACGACGTTTCCCTGGTTGCGGAAGAAAGCCAACGGGCCTTCACCCAGCAGGCGCTGCTGCCCGAGGTCGAAGGTCTGCTGCCGGAGCTGATCGAGCGGCTGGCTGATCAGCGCGGGAATGGTCGCGGGGTCAATGACGGCCTCCTTGCCAATGCGGCTGCGCAGGCGCTTCATCATCACCGCCGTGATGACATGAATGCCGTGCCGATAAATCAGGCGTTCCTGGCTGCGCGCCGCAGCGTTCTGCTCATATCCGACAACAAGGGTACGGATGGCCCGATGGCAAAGCACAGCGTTGACCAGTGCCACTCCGCTCACCTTGGACGCAAACAGATCCCGGTATTCGGCAGTCTCGGGATTAGCCAGCCGGCCGGGCTCACTTTTTAGCCACACGGCATAACGTGCATCGTTCTGCAGTGAGGTCAAGGCCCTTAATGCTTCTTCCAGCGTGATTATCTCGGTACCGGTACCCGCTGCTTCGGGACGGTAACGGTAGTCCAAACCGAGGTGGGCGATTTCCTGCCGCAGTCGTTCTTGAGTCTCATCGAGCGCAGTGAAGTTGGCGAGCTGTACTGGGTTCTGGTGATTGCGCGCCTTGGTGACAAGCTTGCCGAATGGTCTGTCTGCCGGAGCCTTGATCAAGGTGAGCATTACCTTAGCGTCGTTGATGTCACTGTCCGGATGACGAGCCACAAACTCGGCAGCAGACGCGACCGTCTGCGCGCCGTTGATGATGGATAGGCCACGCACCTTGAACTTCCGAGACCCGTTATCGGAGTTCCTTCCCTTCTGTTCAATCTCGTCGCAAACGGCTGTTACGCCGTTGTTGAGATAAAAGAAGCTGGTGGGTTCGTCTCGTAGCGTTGCATGGATGGCCTGATTAACATCGGTTTGGCTGCCGAGGAAGTAGCGAATATTCCGCTCGTACAGCGCCTTGCCCTCTCTTCTATGCAAATCTATTAGATCATTCAGTCGTGCGATACCAAAGTAAGCCTTACGTGGTTCTTCGATTTTCCCATACTTATGCAAGGTGATTTCGGTGTTAACCGGCTTATAGGCCTTTTCGGCGAGCAAGTCGCGGGTGATCTCAACTGATGTGTAGTAAATCACCTCCTTGTCGAGCCGCTCTTCGTCGAGATCATCGTCATTCAGCAGCTCTTGTAGTTCATCGAGGGCCGACTGCGATACGCCATCTCCGGTATAGGGCACGATCAGCCTGATGCGACTGCATGTATCGAGCGCACTTTCGATTTCAACCTGACGGTTTTGGACGTTCGCGTTGAACCTGTCGAAGGCCTGCTTCAGAAGCAGGCGGATGCCGCTACAGAAGGCCTGCGCATCCTCCTGCTTGAACTGCTCGGACTCCTTGAGTTTGGCTTGCACAAGGTAGAGCGTTTCCGTCGGACCATGGTAGTAAATTGCATCCAACCCCTTGTCGTTGAAATCGTCAACCACGGCAGCAGCGGACGCTTGTGGTGTGATGTCTAGCAGCTTGTGCAGTGCAAAGGCACTGAACGCTCGCGATAGCTGTTTGGTCTGCTGCTGGTCGGCCGGCTTGGTGGTATCCAGCAATGGGGGCAGAAAAGTCACGAAGCGCGCGGCCAACAACTTCTTCAGAATTTCCATGTAGTGAGATTCGAGCGCTGCCATCAGCCCATCCCTCCAATACGAGCGCGCGCGCGCGCCTGAGCACGGGCCTGTAACTTGGCCTGTACTTGCGCATAAAGCTGGGCGTTGGCCTGCTCCCTATCGGCCAGCACCACAGCCAAGGCGTACGGTTCTGCTTCGGCTCGATGCTCATCGTGTGACCACGCACTGTCTTGCCGGGTAACCACGACAAACACTTTGTCGCCCCGCACAGGTACTTGCCTGAACTCCCAACGGGAGACTTGCAACGTGCCATTTTTGCGCGTCTCGTTGGATAGCCAGCGGCCATTGCTGTGCTCCCCCATACCTTCTTCCCGGTTGCGCTGGAAGGCACGAGTCACGTCATCCAGGCTGTCGGCTACCACGAGGTTGAACCAGAGTTTCGTGCGGCGGTAATCCAACCGGGTCGTACGCACATCGGGACTGTAGGCCAGCGCCACCGTAATTTCGCGGGTACGGCGCCCGTTGGCCCAGAAGCTGTCCGGCACAGGCAGCTCGAAGAAGTGATGCTTGTCGTTGTCGATGCGTTCTTCCGCCAGCAAGGTCACCGTGTGATCGAGCGAGCGGTAGAGTGCTGCATCATCCACCCGGCCGTAACCAATGAGTTGCAGGAGCCGGTCACGTCCTTCTGACCTGTCCCCTGGGCCAAGCAAGGTTTCGCAAGCCTCAGGCCAACGCGCGTGTGCGCCGATCAACGCACGCAGCAGGTTCGGCGATGCATCGGGCACTGCGGCCAGCAGGCGCGCGGCTTTGTGGGCCACCAGCGGCGCGGCGTAGCTGGTGCCGATGTCTTCCGAGAAAGGTGACCCCGCGGCAAATCCACCATTTAGCGATATGACTCCAAGCCCCCTTCTTGCGTGGTGAGGTACTGCGCCATTACGCAGCAAAGCGAAGTTGCCAGCATGTTCGACCACATCCGGTTTGATGGCCCCATTGATGGATGGCCCGCGCCGCGTCAAAGGAAAAGGCTGGTTCGCCCGTGCCAGGATGTGATCTTCTATGGTGTCAGGATATCTCTGCGCATCGCGCGTAGCCTCGAACAGGCTGATGCCGCCCACCGTAAGGGCATTGAGCGCCGTGGCGGGGTCCAGAAGCCGTGCTTGCTCTTCAAACAAGTAGTTGGGGTATTGCTCGCGAGCGTCCTGCGGCAGTTGATAGGACTGCAAATTACCCGTCGGCACCACAAACAACACGCCCAGCTCGCGTGTCAGACGGTCCAGGGTATAGGCCAGTCCCCGGACATGCCGACCGTCGTAGACCTTATTCAGGTCGCCATAGCTGAGGTTGAAAATCTTGCAGCCGTACTGTTCGTGCAGATCGCGCACCGCTTCCTCGACCGCTTTTTCGACAAACTCGGTCTGATTCTCCTGTTCGAACACCTTGCCCGAGAACAGGCGCAGCTGCGGCACGAATAGGCGCTGCTGAATGGCACCATGGACATCACCGTACAACGCAAGTCCACCGACGAAGGTGCCATGCCACGGTTCGGCATCATGAACACTTCGATGCGGCTCCAGATAGCCTTGAGCATCGCCGACAGCAGCGGCAAGCAGGGGGTGACCTGAGGTCAAGCCTGAATCGAGAACCGCAATCGCAGGCGCATCGGCAGGCGGTGGATCGACAGCTGGAAACAGGTTGATGTCTGTCATCAACAGCTGAACGGAAACGCCCAAGCGAGGCGGCAAGTCCACCGTGCGAATGTCCCGATGGCGCAGAAGCTGTTCTGCCTGTTGCTGGTTGCAGCGCACGCGCAGCATCACGAGTGAAGGTTGCTGAAGCTCATCCAGCTTCTCGATACCGCGTTCCTGCAACCAGGCCACAAAGGCGCTGAACATGGCCTGACGCTTGTCTTGCCGCTCCTGAGGCCAGAGCTCAATATCAAGCGTGAATGGCGCCCGTGCGGGAAATCCCTGTTCGCGGAGAGCGTTGCCAGTGCGGTCTTCCGGTGTCCAGTGGTCGAAGTCCTCGATGGCGTACAGCAGCTCCTTTCGTGTAACGCTACCGTCGCGCGCCAACGATGCCAAACGCCGTTCGAACTCAGCCAGGCCTTCCTCGGTGGCGAAAGCCAGAACAACCGCCTCGTCTTCTTGACTAACGATCTCGACACCAGGGATGGCATCAAAGGGAGGAACACTCTTATCCCCAGCATGCAACCGGATCTTTAGCAGTTTTCGATTATCGAAGCCGCCGATATCTGCTTGTTCAGGATCCAAAATACGGGATTTTGCATCTCGGAGCTTATTTGAAAGCTCTGCACCATATGCACGCGGATTCTCCGGTTGGAGTCCGCCCCCATACTTTCGCGGATGACGCAGATTGATCGGTGTTTCCCGTTCCAGGCGCAAGTGTTCATAGGCCATGCCGTCGCTCCGTCCTTTCTGTATTTATTTTTAGTCCTTATGCCGGTACTCGCGGGCAAGCGCGTTATTCAGATGGTTTTTTTCCAGAAACTCGCGGCCAGACAAAATCATTTCCTTGACAGCCCTTCGCAGGACACGCTCGATATCCGCGTGCGACATGCCTTTGAACAGCGAAGCTACTTTCGCATCATCAGCTTCAAAGTTGCGCCGTATCCCTGACAACTTGAGCGCGAGCAGACGCTTGATCTGCTCTAAGTTCGGCATCTCGAAGTGCACGACTTCATCAAAGCGCCGCCAAATAGCCTTGTCGAGCAACGTTTCGTAGTTGGTCGTGGCAATGAGGATGCTTTCCCCCCGATAGCTATCCATCATCTGCAGGACTGCGTTGACGGAGCGCTTGAGTTCGCCATGGTCGCCACTGTCACCACGGTCTTTGGACAGTGCGTCGAACTCGTCAAACAGCGCGACGACGGGTTGCTGCGCGATATAGTCGAAGACCTTGCGCAGATTGGCAGCCGTTTCTCCGAGAAAAGATGAAATCACCGAGTCCAGGCGAACCAGAACGAGCGGCATGGACACGGCGTTGGCAATGACCTCAGCAGCCAAGGTCTTGCCGCAACCTGGAGGACCGCAAAACAACAGCTTCTGCGCAGGCTGCAAGCCGTAGGAGCGCAATGTGTCGGCCCGGTTGTGCTCCATTAGGATTTCGTCCAGGGCCGACTGCGTCGCATCGGACAGGACAATGTCTTTCTCCTCTCGCACAACCGCGCGCTCTTCAAGCAGCGCAAGACCGTTGTCCTTGTTTGTTGGCAGACCGGAAAGGCTGTGTGACCTGCGGCTACTGTTCCCGGCAAAGGTCTGATCGCCATAAAGCAGGCGTTCGAGATCATTAGCGAGCAGGTGATGATTCTTTTCTCGCTCCTCCTTGATAACAGCCTCGGATGCCGAACGAAAAGCCGCGGCATCGCCATGAACTCCAGATTTGATAAGTTGCCGCAACAATTTTCCGCTAGCCATATCTCTCCTCAATTCGTGGCGCGCTTCAACCGCGGCTTGGTCATACTCAGGTCTAACGGTGCCAATTGATTATTCACTACACCAGCTCCCATTCGACGACAAACAGCGTGCGTTCTTCAACCTGCTGCTGGAGCTGTACCTCCAACTGGCTGATCAAGTCATTGCGCTGCGCTTCGACTTCGTCCTGCCGGGCAAACAACTCGCGGCGCAGCTTGCTGCGCTTGCTCTCCAGTTCGCGCTGCTTCTTCTGCCATGACAGCTTTTCTTCCAGCGTCGGCGAGGTCGCGGCGGTTCGGCGCACCTCCTTGATCTCGCGGTCGATCTCCTTGATCTCCTGCTCCAGACCGAGCTTCAGGTCGTCCGCCCAGGCATCCAGCTTCTGGACTTCCTGCTCGAAGTAGCCGAGGTTGCGCTCGTTGACGTCGCGCAGGAGTGCGGTCTTGCGGGCTTCCACGTCGGCCAGCAGGGTGGCGTCAGGAGCGTTGAACAGACTGGCCGCCTGCGTGGTCGCGGGCAGGCGCAGCAGCTTTTCCGGGTCTTCTTCCGCGAGCACGACGCCGTCGGTCGTGCCCGCGGCAACCAGCAGATGTTGCTCCTGGTTGCCGAGTGTCTCGACCGAGATCAGCTTCACGGTGAGCCATCCGGCTTTGCCGCGATAGGTTTCGAGGGTGCTGATCTTTGAACCGTAGGCGTTGTAGTCGAAGACGAGACGAGCCCCGTCGAGTGCCCGAGCCTTGGCCTGCTCGATGCCCCATCGCGCCAGCGGATGATTGATGCGGTATAGATGCGCGTCGCCGGAGCGGCGGGGCAATTCGTAGCGCCCCAGCTCGATGCCCGCGAGGCCGCTGTGCTCGATTCCAGTCGGTATGTGGCGAAGATCGAAGCCGTCGTCATCGAACGCGGCGCAATGGACCAGTTCGGCGCGGGTCAAGTCCATCAGCATCCGCTCGAAGCGATTGCGCGCGTTGCGGCTGTCGTCGGCCCGCATGCGCAGCTTCTCCTGCACCTCCTCATCGAAGTTCTCAAGCAGTACCTGGCGCGTCTTGACCATCGCCTCGTTGATTTCGCCGGAGAGGTCGAGCTGGAGTTGCTCGAAGCTGGACTTGATTTCCTCGGGCTCTCGGCAGTTCTGGTAGATCTCGGCGATACGCCGCTCGAAATCGACACCGGAGCCGATGGCACCCAGCACTTCGTCGCTAGCCCCAAACACGCCCTCGAAGAGCTGGAACTTCTGCGACAGCAGCTCGTACACCCGTGCATCGGCCTCATTGCTGCGGTCGACGAAGTTGACCACCACCACGTCGTGCTTCTGACCGTAGCGGTGGCAGCGCCCGATGCGCTGCTCGATGCGCTGCGGGTTCCACGGCAGGTCGTAGTTGATGACGAGCGAGCAGAACTGGAGGTTGATGCCTTCGGCTCCGGCCTCGGTGGCAATCATGACCTTGCCACGCTCCTTGAAGTGCTCGACCAGTGCCGCACGGGTGTCGGCAGTCTTGGAGCCGGTGATGCGGTCGGTGCCTTCGTGGCGCTTCAGCCAGTCCTTGTAAATCGCCTGCGCACGCTGGTCGCTATTGGTGCCGTTGAAGAGCACGATGCCGTCGCCGTATGGCGTGTCGGCCAGCAAGTTGAGGAGGTATTCCTGCGTGCGCTTGGACTCGGTGAAGATGATGGCCTTCCTGGGCGCGCCTAGCCGATCCAGTTCGGCGAAGGCTCGATCCAGCGCGGTGAACAGTGCCTTGCCCTTCGCGTTGTCCCGGATGTTGGTTGCCAGCGTTTTGAAGTGGCGAAGCTCCTCGATCTCCTCCGCGATGGCATCGCGTTCCAAGCGGCTCGGTGCTGCGACGTCTGAGCCTTGGTCGTTCCACTCATCGGCGGTTTCGTCGAGCGACTCGTAGTCCTCATCGAGTTCCTCGGCCAGATCGGGAACCTCGGTGGTTTTGTCGAGCACACCCTGGAGGCGCTTGGCCATTGTCTCCAGCGCACCCGCAATCGCGTGCGTGCTGGAGGCAAGCAGCTTCCACAGCACGAGTGAAATCAGTTGGCGCTGCCCGTCGGGCAGGGCCTTGAGGTTGGGGCGGCGCAGATAATCGGCGACGAGCCTGGAAAGTTCCTGCTCTTCACTCGATGGCGTGAACTCCTCGACGATGGCCCTGCGTGCTGTGTACGAAACGTAGGGCTGAACCTGTTTGCGCAGGGTGCGCTTGCAGATGGGCGCCAGCCGGTCACGCAGGCTGCTGAAGGATTGCTCTCTGCCGGTGAACTGCGAGCGGAAGCTATCAAGGTCTCCGAACACGCGGTCATCGATGAAGCTGACCAGCCCATAGAGTTCGAGCAGCGAGTTCTGCAACGGCGTCGCGGTCAGGAGCGCCTTGGAGTGAACGCGCGACAGCGCCTCCTTGAGGGTCTTGGCGATGACGTTGCTGGTTTTGTAGACGTTGCGCAGGCGATGCGCTTCGTCGAGGACGACCAAGTCCCAGTCGATGCCCTTGACATCGTCAGCCTTGGCCTTCGCGAACTGGTAGGAACAGATGATCGGACCGGAGGCGAACAGGAACGGGTTCCGCTGCTCCTGTTTGCGGATCGCGTTGTAGCTTTTGGCTTCGAGGATCAGCCCTTGCAGGCCGAACTTGTCCTGCAGCTCTTGGTGCCATTGCTTGCGCAGGTTCGCTGGAACGATGATGAGCACCTTCCGCCGCCGTTCCGCCCAGCGTTGGGAGATGACCAAGCCGGCTTCGATGGTCTTGCCTAGACCAACCTCGTCGGCGAGGATCACGCCGCGTGAGAGGGGGTTGCGGCAAGCGAAGAGCGCGGCCTCGACCTGATGGGGATTCAGATCGACCTGCGAATCGACCAAAGTCGAAGCCAGCGACTCCACGGAGTCGCCTGCTGCACGCCTGGTCAGCAGCCAAGCAAAGTACTGGCTCTGGTGCGGCGTCAGAAGCTGCTGTGTCGTCAACGGCGATCCTCCCCTTGTTCTTCCCCGAGCGTGATTCGGCGGCTGGCATGGTCCGCGCTCACTCGGCCTCCGGCTTCTTCTTGTTGATGCTTTCGGCGATCCACCGATCCAGCTCCGAGCGGCGAAAGCGCCAGGTTCCCCCAAGCTTGAACGCTGGAATCTCTCCTTTCTGGGCAAGGCGATAGACCGTCCGTTTGCCGGCTTTGAGGTAGGCCGCGACTTCCTCCAGCGTGAGGATCTCGCTCTCGACTTCACTCATCTGAAAACCATCTGGTTTGGTCTTTCGTGACTTTGGATTGCCAAGTTTGCTCAATTCTACCAAAGGGTGGTAGGCGCTAGCCAACAAGAAATCCACCAGGCATTGCGCGAATGTCGGCCAGCGCGACCAACAAATCCGGTCATGCCGTAGTTCCCATTCCCTGCGGCGCGAAGCGAGGGCGCGCCACAGCATCTGGCCATCCGCTTCAACGGGGAATGGCACGATGGGACAGACCAACCGCCGCACATCCGCATGGCCTGCGCTTGCCGTGGTGTTGGCTGTGTCGTTCTCGGCGCTGCAGCCTGCCGTCGCCGCCGACAGCCTCGCCATGGAGCGTGAGCAGCTCGCCGCGCTCGCCCGCCAACTCGACCTGATCGACCGCCTCGCCGAGCACGCCGCCCATACCGCTCCGCAGGAACGCGCCCGCTACCACTTCGACTACGCCCGGCTGCGCGCCGACCTGAAGCGCGTTCGCGCCGGCCTGCAGGACTACCTCGTGCCCCAGCGCGCCCAGCCGCGCGATCCCGTCCCGATGGCCGGCGATTACGTCCGCCGCGACCGCGCCCACGACGAGGAGCCGTCGCCATGACGCCCTCTGCCGATCAGGTCGCCGCCTTCCAGGCCAACGGCGGCTTTGCGCCTTCGGCCGTCTCTGCCGTGGTGCTCGCTTTCGTGTTCGCCGTGTTGCTGCTGTGGGGCGTGTGGGCCATGCGCACCGCCTACGTCGGCTGGGCCGAGCACCGCATCACTGAACGTCAGTTCCTCGCCGTCGTCGTGCGCTTCGTGGCGATGTACCTGGTGCTGACCTTCTTCCTCCTCTCCTGAACGTCACGAAAGGCCATACGCCATGAACCTGCCATCGACATCCCATCGCATTCCGTCCCGCATCGTCGCACTGCTGCTGCTACCGCTGGCGTTCGCGGGCCTGCCGCTGTCGGCCTTCGCGCAGGGCCTGCCGACCATGGAAGACCCATCGCGCGGCCAGGGCAGCGGCATCCTGCAGACCTTGCAGAATTACGGCTACGACATCGTGCTGCTGATCGCGCTGCTCGTGGTCGCCTCGATGTTCGTCGGTGTCTGCTATCACGCCTACACACGCTACTCGGAGATCCACACCGGCCGCGCCACCTGGGGCCAGTTCGGCCTGACGGTCGCCGTGGGCGCAATCCTGCTGGTGGTCGGCATCTGGCTGCTCACCAAGGCCACCGGCGTGCTGTGAGGGCGGCAAGCGATGGCCGTCCCTTCGGAGACCCCGCGCGACACCCTGGTGACCTTCCTGCCGCACCGGCTGAACCGCCAGCCGGTGGTCGTGCGCGGGCTGACCGCCGACGAGTTGTGGATCTGCGCCGGTCTGTCGGCCGCAGCCGGATTCGTGCTCGGCCTGCCGCTGGCCTGGCTCACGCACAGCATCGCCATGGTGCCCACGCTGATCGTCGTCGGCATCGCGCTGGGCGTCTTCGTCGGCGGCGGTTTCCTGCGCGCACAGAAGCGCGGCCGGCCCGACACCTGGCTGTACCGGCAGCTCCAGTGGCGGCTGGCCCTGCGGCACCCGGCGCTGGCGGCACTCCTGGGCGGGCAGCGCCTCATCACCCGCTCGGGCTTTTGGACTACCCGGCGCAATGCCGATCGAGGTGCGCCATGAGCCGTTTCAAGAACGAGGTTGCGCACTTGCAGGCGCACGTGAAGACGCTGCGTCTGGGGGCCGGCGCGTTGTTCGTGGTGGCGCTGCTGCTCGGCTTCGGTTGGTGGAGTGCGCCGAAGAGTCTGACCATCCATGTGCCGCCGGACTTGCGCTCGGGCAGCACGCGCAAGTGGTGGGACGTGCCGCCCGAGAGCGTGTATGCCTTCTCGTTCTACATCTGGCAGCAGGTGCAGCGCTGGCCCACGAACGGCGAAGAAGACTACCCGCGCAACCTGCGCGCGCTGTCGGCCTACTTCACGCCGAGCTGCCGGGCCTTCCTGCAACAGGACTACGAGTACCGGCGCGCCAGTGGCGAGCTGCGTCAGCGCGTGCGCGGCATCTACGAGATTCCCGGCCGCGGCTACGGCGATGATCCGGCCACGCGCGTCAAGGTGCTCTCCGACCGCGATTGGATCGTCACGCTCGACGTGAGCGCGGACGAATACTACGGCTCCGAGCAGGTCAAGCGCGCCCTGGTGCGCTACCCCATCAAGGTCGTCCGGCTGGACATCGACCCCGAGCGCAACCCCTTCGGCCTGGCGCTGGACTGCTACGCCAGCGCACCCCAGCGCATCGAACCGCCGCCGACGCCGACCCAGGCCGGCGCGCCCGCCAACGCCTCCGGCCACCTGCAGGGAGACTCCCCATGAAGTCCGTTAACTGGTCGGCCCTGGCCGGCATCCTGCTGATCCTCGGTGTCGTGCCGGCCAGCCAGGCCGTGGAAATCCTGCGCTGGGAGCGCCTGCCCCTGCCGGTGCCGCTGGTGGTCGGCGTGGCGCTGCTGTGGACCTTGCTGGTGGTGGCCGCCGCGGTGGTGGTGAACATCGCCGGCATCCACGTGGTCGGCGGCGTCGAGGGCTGGCAGCACTGGCTGCAGGCGCACGCCGGCCACTTCTTCGTGTGGCGGCTGTGCGTCTACGGAGCGACGGCTTACGGCTGGTGGTGGATGCGTCGGCGCCTGCTGCGGCGGGAGCCGTCCCGCGAGACGCATCAGCGCCTGCTGCGCACGCAGATCGCGGCCGTGATCGCCGTGGTCGCGCTGGAAGCCAGCCAACTGTTGCGGCACGGCTGAGACCGGGAGGCAGGGATGACGCTCTACACCACGGACTACCTGGAGTATTACCTGACCCTGGTGGCCTGGGTGGTCAACAACGGCATCTGGAGCATCCTCGTGGCCAGCGGCGTGTTCGCGCTGCCGTTCGTGGCCATCGTGATCCAGGAATGGCTCAAGGCCCGCAGCGAAGGTGCGGACGAGGGCAACAAGGGCGTGCTGTCGTCGATGCGCATCGAGAACCGGGTGTGGGTGGCGATCGTGGTCGTCCTGTTCGCCGGCATCCCGTTCATCCCGGTGGATCTCGCCACGATCAAGTTCGACACGACCCGCTCCGCGCAATGCCAGGTCAACGTCCCGCTGCCCAACGAGACGGGCTGGTCCAACGTCTACACCGCGCTCAACGACCAGAGCGCGCTGGTGCCGGTGTGGTGGTTCTTCATGCACGCCATCTCGAAGGCGGTCACCAGCGCCGCAGTGGCGGCGATTCCCTGCGGCACGGATCTGCGTCAGGTTCGCATGGATGTGGATGCCACGCGCATCGATGATCCGGTGCTGGCTCAGGAGGTCGCCGACTTCACGCACGACTGCTACGGGCCGTCGCGAGCCAAGCTGTTCATGAACCGGCCGACGCTCTCCGACGAGCAGATGAACGACGTCACCTGGATCGGGTCGAGTTACCTCCTCGACACGCCCGGCTTCTATGACACCTACCACTCCCGCACGCCGCGCACGGCCTGGCCCTACGACGCGACCCGCGATGCGGGGCTGGCACAGGTGGACAGCGGCGGCGGCTATCCGTCCTGCCGACAGTGGTGGACCGATGGCGGCCAGGGGCTGCGCAGCCGACTGTTGGCACAGGTCGACCCGGACCTGCTGACCCGCATCGGGCGCTGGGCAGGCTTCCTGTCGCAGAGCGAGGTCAATGACTCGGTGATTCGCGCCGTGGTCTCACCGCGGCAGCAGAAGATGAACCAGGGCGCCGTCTACACCGATTACGGCGGTCAGATCGACAGGACGCTGCCGAACATCGTCACGCGCGACGCGAGCCACCTGGGGCTGACCGTCGGCTCGCTGGCCTTCTTCCCCGCGATGGACGTGGTGCGCCAAGCGCTGCCGATGGTGCTGACGATGCTCAAGATGGCGCTCGTCATCTGCATCCCGTTGGTGCTGCTGATCGGCACCTACGACCTGAAGACGGTGATGACGGTGAGCTGCGTCCAGTTCGCGCTGTTCTTCGTGGACTTCTGGTTCCAGCTCGCCCGCTGGATCGACAGCACGATCCTGGACGCGCTCTACGGCTGGCATTCGCCGCACAGCAACTTCAACCCGCTGATGGGGTTGAATAACGCTTTCGGCGATATGCTGTTGAATTTCGTGATGGCGATGATGTTCATCGTGTTACCGACGTTCTGGGTGATGGCACTCGGATGGGCGGGAGTTCGCGCTGGAAACTTCCTGGGCGGTCTCATCACTGGCACGTCCGATGCAAAGTCGGCTGGAGGTAGCGGCTCTCGTCTTGCGATGACGGCCGTATCGAAAGGTGCAGCGAAGTAAGGAGCACTCTCCTCGCGCTGATGCGGCGGCTACGGCTCGTCGGGATCGCCCATGTCGATCCGCCAGTCATCTTTGTCGTACAGGCCGACGCCCGAGTGTCCGTCTCTAAGTTCCGGCTGCTTCTCGTCATCCGCATCGGCATTTCGCGCGAACCATGTGGCGACCACCGCAAAGGCCAGCAGCAGGACGAGCCAGGATACGGTGTAGAGCAGCATGCCAAGCACGGCCAGCTTGACGATCCAGAGCACCGCCGTCGCCGCGCCTGCGGGCACCCCGCGCGTCACCAGCCGGCCGGCGACACGCTGCTCGCGGCGCTGGTATCCACGCCAGGCACGGCCAGCCCCCCGGCCCAGCCGGTGGCTCCAGCGCCCGTTGTGCGTGTTGGTGGTCATGCTCATGTGCCTCGGTTTCAGTGGTGCCTCACCTCAGGAGCGGCCGGTTGTGGCTTGCCCTCCAGCATAGACCGCGATCAGGAGGGCGGGTGGGTTGCGGCTGGCAGAGCCAGGCTGGCTCGGGTGTCGCCAAGATGATTAGATTTTGCAATAGAAATCAAACCTTATGCTACTTTCCCTGCGAGGTTCTTGCGATACCTCTAGGGGCTGATTGGATTCCGTGCTATTTTTATAGCATGGATGGAAATTCTAGGCACCAGGTAATCAAGCGGCTGCAGGCCGGACTCCCCCGCGGGGCGCCGTTCGACCTCGCCACCCTGAGTCAGTTCGGGGTGTCGCCCCAGCTTGCCGCCCACTATGCCGACGGCGGGTGGCTCGTGCGCCTGGCCCATGGCGTCTATGCCTTCCCGAACGATGAATTCGGGGTCTACAGTGCGCTGAAGTTCCTGCAACAGCGCGTGCCCGGCCTGCACGTCGGCGGCAAGAGCGCCCTGGCCCTGCAGGGCGTGCGGCACAACCTGGGAAGCCGGGAGGCGCTGGTGCTGTGGGGCGACAACCGCTACGCGTTGCCGGGCTGGTTCACCTCGCGCTTCCCGGCCCGCTACGTCCATGCCCGCCTGTTCGACTGGCCAGACGCGGACGCGCCGCTGGCCGACAAGACCCTGACCACGCCGCCGGGCCTGCCTGATCACCTGCGGGCGGCGGTTCCCGAGCGCGCTGTGCTGGAACTGCTGTACGAGTCCGGCGTCAAGCAGAGCCTCGAAGAGGCCCGCAACATCTTTGATGGACTGCGTTCTCCCCGCAAGGACTTGCTCGGGCAACTGCTGTCCTGCTGCGCCAGCGTGAAGGCCGTGCGCCTGTTCCTCACCTGGGCGCGCGAGACCAGCCTCGTGGATGTCGATGCCCTGCTGGAGCAGTACCCGGTTCGCACCGGCAGTAACACGCGCTGGATGAGCCGGCTCGATGACGGCACCTTGCTGAGCCTGAGACCTCATGGATAAGACCTACGCGGACACCGTTCGCCTGCTGCTGGCCGTCGCGCCCGACGTGTTCGCCAACGACATCTTTGCCATGAAGGGCGGAACGGCCATCAACCTGTTCGTGCAGGACATGCCACGCCTGTCGGTGGACATCGACGTGGTGTACCTCCCGTGGCAGACGCCGCGCGACGAAGCGCTGCAAGCCATCAACCAGGAGCTGGCCGCCATCGCCACGCGCCTTGCACCACTGGGTGTGCAAACACGCCTGGTTCGCGCCAAGGCCCCGGGGGACACCAAGCTGATCGTCGAGAACGACGTAGGCCAAGTGAAGATCGAGGTCAATGTCGTGTTCCGTGGCAGCGTGCTGCCCGTCGAGCGGCGACCACTGAGCGCCAAGACCCGCGATCTGTTCGGCGTCGAGTTCGAGCTGCCGATCCTGGCGCCGGATGAACTGTACGCCAGCAAGCTGGTGGCTGCGCTGGATCGACAGCATCCGCGCGATCTGTTCGACGTGTGGCAGCTCTACGAATCAGGCGGCATCAGCGATGGCATGGTCGAGTGCTTCGTGGTCTACCTGGCCGGGCACAACCGGCCGCCCCACGAAGTGCTGTTCGGCAACGACAAGGACATCGCCGGCGAGTACGGACGAGCCTTTGTCGGTATGGCCGAAGTGGACTGCCCCTTGGACACGCTGCTGGACGCTCGCGCGCAGTTGCGACGCGAGTTGCAGCAACGGCTGACGCAGGCGCACAGGCGGTTCCTGAGTGGCCTGGTACGCGCAGAACCGGACTGGTCGCTGGTGCAATGCCAGCACGCCGCGCAACTGCCGGCACTGCGCTGGAAGCTCAACAACCTGGAGACCTTTCGCAAGAAGCGCCCCAAGGACTTCGCCGCGCAAGCCGCTGCGCTCGATGCCGGCCTGGGCCAGATCTGACGCGGCGGCAGCAGTATCCCGGCTTGCCGGGGTTGCCCCATGCCGCATTGATTGCGGCACGCGACACGCGCTGCCCCTATACCCAAAGGCTTCCGAAAAGGCCGCAAGGGCTGGGAAGGGGCAAGGGAATGGGGCCGAGGGGAAAGGCCCTACCCGAAAAGGCCAAAAGGCACCCCTGAGCAGTCCCTCATCCGAGGTTCGCCATGCTCTCGCTGTTTCGCAAACGGATGCTACCGGCCTCCGGCGCACCATCCACTCCCTCCACCGAGACACCCAAAGGGCTGACGCGGCCCGAGTCGGCCGCATCGCTGCTGGCAACACCGCGCCGGCAGAAACTGCTGGAACACATCTGGCAGCGCACCTCGCTGTCGCGCCGCCAGTTCGCCACGCTGTACCTGGCGCCGCTGGAACGCTACGCCGAACTGGTCCAACAGTTCCCTGCGTCTGAAAGCCACCACCACGCCTATCCGGGCGGCATGCTGGACCACGGCCTCGAAATCACGGCCTATGCGCTCAAGCTGCGGCAGTCGCACCTGCTGCCTGCCGGCGTCACGCCGGAGGCACAGGCGGCCCAGGCCGAAGCCTGGACCGCAGGCACGGCCTACGCGGCCCTGCTGCACGACATCGGCAAGATTGCCGTCGATCTGCACGTCGAGCATGCCGACGGCAGCGTCTGGCATCCCTGGCACGGCCCGCTGCGAAAGCCCTACCGCTTCCGTTACCGAAAGGAGCGTGAGTACCGCCTGCACAGCGCCGCCACCGGGCTGCTCTACGCGCGCCTTCTCGATCGGGACATCTTCGACTGGCTCAGTGGCTATCCCGACCTCTGGGCCGCGCTGCTGTACGTGCTGGCCGGCCAGTACGAGCACGCCGGCACGCTCGGCGAGCTGGTCGTGCAGGCCGACCAGGCATCGGTCGCCCAGGAACTCGGCGGCGATCCCAGCAAGGCGCTGGCGGCGCCCAAGCATGCGCTGCAACGCAAATTGCTCGACGGCTTGCGCTACCTGCTCAAGGAAGAGTTCAAGTTGAACCAGGGCGGCCCGGCGGACGGTTGGCTGACCCAAGAGGCTTTGTGGCTGGTGAGCAAGACCGTCTCCGACAAGCTGCGCGCACATCTGCTGTCGCAGGGCATCGACGGCATCCCGGCGAGCAATACGGCAGTGTTCAACGTGCTGCAGGATCACGGCATCGCTCTTGCCACGCCGGACGGCAAGGCGATCTGGAAGGCTACCGTCACCAGCGACGCCGGCTGGTCGCACGCCTTCACCTTCCTGAAACTCTCGCCGGCGATGATCTGGGATGCCGCCGACCGGCCGGCGCCCTTCGCAGGCCGTGTGCAGGTCGAAGAGGAACAAGCGGAGCCGCAGGCGCCGGCGGTGGCTGATGTGCCGCGCGCGGAAGGCATCGATGCTGCACCCGCGAGCACGGCGCCGATTGCATCCGCAGCCACAGACCCGGGCGTGGCCGCGCTGCTCGACCTGCTGGGAGACACCACTCCACCCACAGCACCGGAGATCCCGAGTTGCCCTGTTGCCGAGCCCGAGCCGGCCCCTTTGACCGTGCCACCGCCGCCGATGAGCCTCGCGCCTGCCCCGGATCGCGCGGAGCCCTCCGGGGCGCACTTCATGGCCTGGCTGCGTCAGAGCATCCAGACGCGCAAGCTGATCATCAACGACGCCAAGGCTCTGGTGCATACCGTCGCCGGCACGGCCTACCTCGTCAGCCCCGGCGTGTTCCAGCGCTACGCGCAGGAGTATCTTCAAGTCGCAGCGCTGGCCAAGCAGGAGAAGCTGGAGGGGTGGCAGTGGGTGCAGAAGCGCTTCGAGAAGCTGGGGCAGCACCGCAAGCAGCCCAGCGGGCTGAACATCTGGACCTGCGAAGTCACGGGGCCGCGCAAGTCGCGCCGGCTGCACGGCTATCTGCTCGCCAGCCCGGATACGCTGTTCGAGGAGACGCCGCCAGACAACCCATACCTGCGGCTCCTGCATGAGGACTTCTTACCAAGCGCGAACCTTCTGTAAAACCTGCCACCTATCCAAGCCGGGAATTAGCAATCTAGGTTGAGCAGGTCGTGAGCTGCATTAAGCGCATCCTGAGCGGCATCTCCCCCATTCAGCAACCGATCACGGTTAAGCCCGCCTCCGCGAACCCATGCTGTGGGTAGGTGCCCGTTTTCGGCTCGTCTTATGAAAAAAGGTGAGCGTCCAGCCGTCCCATCGCTACTCAGGTTGAGACGCCGAGGAGCAACAGCTCCTCGATCCGGCTGGTGGGCCAGATGGGCAGTTTTCCCCGGGGTGTCCTTGAGCCAGGCGCCGGACTCGAGCCCGTTCAGTCTGGTGGTGGCCAGCAAGGCCCTGGATGGCGGCGGCGCGGTAGCTGCAGCCGGTCGTGTAGGGCCTGCAGTTTGGGCAGGGCTTTCTGTTCACGCAGCAGCTGCCGGACGGCCGCGTCGAGTGCGCGGGCGCGCCAATCGAGGGCATAGAGATCGGCGATGCGCCGCAAGGCCTCGGCTGTCACTGGGCTCCAGGTCGTTGCTGCGGTAGGCCCAGAGTAGGCTCAGATATAGGGGCGTTTGGTTTTCCCCTCGCCGGGATCGAGTTGCCGCAGAGGGTGTTTCATCGGCATGCAGCACCTGGCGTTGGAGCAATAAGGCGCGCAGCCGATCCACCAGGGGCTGCAAGGCCACGCCACTGCCGGCGGAACCGGCGCGGCGCTGATGCTTTCGCACGGGCGGCAGGCTTATTGCGGGCGACTGTGCCGGTGGACGAAGGACCTGGCCAGGATCAGGTCGAGCTGCTCGCTGATGTCTTCGCCGATCTTGACCAGCGCGGCGCTGCATTCGGCGGCATGGAACTAGCGAAAACGGCCTTGATGCAGACGGCGCTGACCCAACCACACACCGGTGCCGTCCTACTGCAACAGCTTGAGCCGCGAGCCGTGCCGATTGCGAAAGGCATAGGTCGTGCCATCGCAGGGTGGTCGCCCGAGGGCCTGCTGAAGGTGCACCAAAGCCCGTCGATCCCCAAGCGCATGTTGATCGGTCGGCCACCAGCCAAACCTGGGCCGGCATTCGCGTCAGGCCATCCCCCGCAGCAATCCGGCCAACCAGCTTGCATCGACGTCCGCCGGCAACGCCAACCGCCAGCCACTGGCATGCCTGCAGCAGCCACACCCCTGCCGCTGCCACGGGCACCAGGGTAAGCGGCGTGGCCGCCCGCTTGCTGCGCCTGATCCAGTAGGCCAGTGCCTCGGGTTTGAGCGCATGCTACTGGCAATAAGCAACTGCGTCAGCCCGCTGTCCTGCCAGGCCTGAACATGCCGAGCCCAGGACTCGCGGCGCGCGTGCATCGTTTCCATATAAATCCCCTACTGGAAAAGCACAGGATGCAGGGCGGGGTGTTCGAGCAAAAGGGGGGGGGGCGCTTACTGTCGATACGCGGCGGCAGCCGCAAGACCGTCGCCGCGAGCAGCCTGTCCAGCACGCTCGAATACATGGATGAAAAGCGCATGCAGGCTGATACCGGTAGTTTGCGAAACGGCGCGGAGGATCAGCGTGGAGCTGGGCAGCAGCCAGGGTAGTTGGCTGCATGCCGAGAAGATCGGTGGCTTTTGCTGCCTGGTGGGTTCCGCGCGTTCGAGATTCGGGTTAATGAGATGGTCATCCCCACCCTCCGAGGGCACACTTTCGCAGGGTGTTTTATTTCGGAGGCCATCATCACGAGCGCAGTTGCACTGGTAGGGATTGATCCGGGCAAGCAAAGCTTTCATCTACACGGAAAAGACGGTTCTGGCCGGAAGATCTTTCGCACGAAAGCGACACGCCAGCAAATGATGCGATTGCTTGGCATCCTGCCGGCTTGCACGGTGGTGATGG
Source organism: Stutzerimonas kunmingensis (assembly GCF_002929225.1). GTDB lineage: Bacteria > Pseudomonadota > Gammaproteobacteria > Pseudomonadales > Pseudomonadaceae > Stutzerimonas. Next base: position 329,121 of record NZ_PISM01000021.1, read on the forward strand.
AAGCCTGCGCCGGAGCGCACTTTATGGCGCGCCAACTGACGGCGCTCGGGCATCAAGTGAAATTGATCTCGCCGCAGTTCGTGCGTCCTTTCGTCAAGGGCAACAAGGGGAGCCCGCAGAATTCGGAAAAAATCGTACGCTAAGGTTTTCCAGGCAACCGTAGCGGCCTGAACTTCCCGTCTTCCAGCCTGCGGCTCTGCCGCCAGCCGTAATCGCAGGTCAGGTTGATGTGCTCCCAGCCCAGCGGCGACAGGTATTGCAGCAGCTCGCCGTCCACCGGCTTGCCGGCTTCGACCAGTCCCTGGGTGGCGCGCTCCAGGTACACCGTGTTCCACAGCACGATGGCGGCCGTCACCAGGTTGAGGCCGCTGGCCCGGTAGCGCTGCTGCTCGAAGCTCCGATCCCTGATTTCCCCAAGGCGGTTGAAGAACACCGCCCTAGCCAGCAAGTTGCGAGCCTCACCTTTGTTCAGGCCGGCATGCACGCGGCGGCGCAGCTCAACACTTTGCAACCAGTCCAGGGTGAACAGCGTGCGTTCGATCCGGCCCAGTTCGCGCAGGGCGACGGCCAGGCCATTCTGGCGCGGATAGCTGCCGAGCTTGCGCAGCATCAGCGAGGCGGTGACGGTGCCCTGCTTGATCGAGCTGGCCAGGCGCAGGATGTCATCCCAATGGGCACGGACGTGCTTGATGTTCAGGGTGCCTCCTATCAGCGGGCGCAGCGCCGGGTAGGCATGCACGCCCTGCGGCACATACAGTTTGGTTTCGCCGAGGTCGCGGATGCGTGGTGCGAAGCGGAAGCCCAGCAGGTGCATTAGGGCGAAGACGTGATGGGTGAAGCCGGCCGTGTCGGTGTAGTGCTCCTCGATCCGCAAGTCGGACTCGTGGTACAGCAGGCCATCGAGCACGTAGGTGGAATCGCGCACGCCGACATTCACCACGCGGGTGCTGAATGGCGCGTACTGGTCGGAGATGTGGGTGTAGAACAGCCGGCCCGGCTCGCTGCCGTACTTCGGGTTGACGTGCCGGGTGCTTTCGCCCCGGCCGCCCGCCCGGAAGCGCTGGCCATCGGACGAAGAGGTCGTGCCGTCGCCCCAGTGAGCGGCGAAGGTATGACGGAACTGGTGGTTGACCAGCTCGGCCAGGGCCGCCCAGTAGGTTTCGTCTCGGATGTGCCAGGCTTGCAGCCAGGACAGCTTGGCGTAGGTCAGGCCGGGGCTCGACTCGGCCATCTTGGTCAGCCCGAGGTTGATTGCATCACCGAGGATCGCGGACAGCAGCAACGTCCGGTCTTTGGCCTCGGCCCCGTCCTTCAAGTGGGTAAAGTGGCGGCTGAAGCCCGTCCAGTCGTCAACGTCCATCAGCAGTTCGGTGATCTTGATGCGCGGCAGTAACTGGCTGGTCTGGTCGATCAGCGCCTGCGCACGATCTGGCACCGCTGAATCCAGCGGGGTGATCTTCAGCCCGGACTCGGTGAGGATGGCGTCGGGCAGCTCGTTGTCCTTGGCCAGCTGGGTGACGGTGGCCAACTGTTCGTCCAGCAGCTGCAAGCGCTCTTCCAGGTACTGGTCGCTGTTGGGATTGATCGTCAGGGGCAGGGCCTGTTCCCGCTTGAGCGTGGCGAACTTCTCTGCCGGCAGCAGGAAGTCGTCGAAGTCACGGAACTGCCGCGAGCCCTTGACCCAGATGTCGCCGGAGCGCAGGGCGTTCTTCAGCTCGGAAAGCGCGCAGATTTCATAGAAGCGCCGGTCGTTGCCTTCCAGGGTGATCACCAGCGGCTTCCAGCGGGGCTTGATGAAGGCCGTTGGTGCATCGGCCGCCACCTTGCGCAGGCTGTCGGCGTTCATCTCGCGCAGGGTCTGCACGGCTGCCAGCACGCCTTGCGCGGCCGGCGCAGCGCGCAGTTCCAGCACCTCCAGCAAGGCCGGCGTGTAACGGCGCAGAGTGGCGAAGTTCTCGCCGACCAGGTGCAGATGGTCAAAGCCTTCCGGCCGGGCAAGCAGCTCGGCCTCGCTGACGCTCTCGGTGAACTCGTCCCAAGGTATCACCGCTTCGATGGCTGCATAGGGGTCGCTGCCGCTTTCCTTGGCCTCCAGCAGCGCCTGGCCGATCTTCGAATACAGGCGCACCTTGTCGTTGATCGCCTTGCCCTGTTTCTGGAACTGCTGCTGATGCTTGTGCTTCGCGCTGCTGAACAGCTTGACCAGGATACGGTCGTGCAGATCGACCAACTCATCAATCACAGTCGCGGTGCTCTCCAGCACCACCGCGGCCAGGGTCGCGTAGCGTCGCTGAGGCTCGAACTTGCCGAGGTCCTTGGGTGTCATCTGCCCACCCTCGCGGGCCAGCTTGAGCAGGCGGTTCTGATGGATGTGCCGGCCCAGGCCTTCGGGCAAGTCCACCAGCTGAAATGTCTTCAGCCGCTCGATGTGTTCAAGCATGTGCCGGGAGTTGGGTTTCAGCGGTGCCTGTCGCAGCCAGGTCAACCAGGTGATGCTGCTGCCGGCCTTGAGCGTCAACAGCTCGTCCAGCTTGGCCCGATGCGAGTCCGTAAGTGGATCGACCAGGGCGCGGTAGACCCGCCGATTGGCCCGCGCAATGGCCTCCGAGCAAGCCCGGTCGATCACGCTCAACGCCGGCAGGATGCGTCGCCTCTGCCGCAGGCTCTCCAGCGCCTGACCGGCCAGCAGCAAGCCCTTGTCGGTCTGCTGGGCCAGTTCGGTCAGCTCGCGCACCAGGGCGCGGAAGTCGGACAGGCCGAACGGGGCCAGTTGCAGGTAGGTGCGCAGTTCCTGGGCGTGCTCGCGACGGGTCACGTCGCGCTCGCCGTACTTCTCCCAACTCGCCGGATCGGTCTGGACTTGCTTGGCCACCCACAGGATCACCGGCTCGGGCCGCTCGCTGTCGGTGCCCAACGCATAGCCGGGGAAGCGCAGCAGGCAGAGTTGCACCGCAAAGCCCAGACGGTTGGCGTCGCCAGCGCCGCTGGCGGATCAGCGACAGGTCGGAATCGTTGAAGGTGTAGTAGCGGATCAGGTCATCCTGGCTTTCCGGCAGCGCGAGCAGGGTGTCCCGCTCCGTGGCCGAGAGGATCAAGCGACGCGGCATGTATCAGTCGTCCGTGCGGAGGTACTGGTAGAGGGTTTCCCGGCTGATGTTGAATTCACGGGCGAGCTGCGCCTTGGGCTCGCCGGCCGTCGCTCGCTGCCGCAGGGTAGCAGCCTGCTCATCGGACAGGGCTTTCTTGCGGCCTCGGTACGCGCCGCGCTGCTTGGCCAAGGCGATGCCCTCGCGCTGCCGCTCACGGATCAAGGCGCGCTCGAACTCAGCGAAGGCCCCCATCACAGATAGCATCAGGTTGGCCATCGGGGAGTCCTCGCCCGTGAACACCAAGCCCTCCTTCAGGAACTCGATGCGCACGCCGCGCTGGGTCAGCTTCTGCACCAGGCGGCGCAGGTCATCGAGGTTGCGCGCCAGACGATCCATGCTATGCACCACCACGGTGTCGCCCTCACGGACGAAGCTCAGCAACGCCTCCAGTTGCGGGCGCTGATTATCCTTGCCCGAGGCCTTGTCGGTGAACAGCTTGCTCACCTGGGTCTGTTCCAGTTGGCGTTCCGGGTTCTGGTCGTAACTGCTGAATTTGTCAGGCTGAAATCTATGACTTTGGCAAGCAGAGGTCAAAAAATTAATGATGGACTCTATCTGACGGCGTAGCGCTGGGCTGCCTGACATCCGGTTAGGGTATAGCCCAACCTGACGGCCTTTAGGTCTTGTATTTGATTTGAGTACTAATATTTCCCCCGGCCATATGGCGAGAAGCCTTGAGGGGGAGCCTGACTCAAGATTTCAAATGAACCAGCCGATACAATGAAGGCACATTGAAATATCTAATAATGAGGTGACACGATGAGTGGTTGGCTAGCCCGTTTCTCAATAAAAACCCGTCTCATCGGCTTGCTCGTGCTTCTAGCATCTATGGCTGTCGGCTTGCCAATGGCTGGTCTTAATGGAATGCGCACCAGCAATGCAGTGATTGATCGGCTGTACAACAACATGTTGCTACCGATCGACAAGCTTGGCGACATCAATAACCACATGCACAACGCGCGTGCTCAGCTTTTGCTTGCCCTTCAGCATGAGCCCGGAAGTGCCTTCGAGAAGGCGCATGATCATCCATCGAGTATGCATTTCGATAGAGTGGATAAAAGCGTAAGCATCATCCGTGAGCGCCTTTCTGACTACCAGCGTATACCAATGAGCAAAGAACAGCAGCGCCTTAGCACTGAGCTGCAGAACAAATTGTCTGATTACTTGGATAATGGTGTTCTGCCGACGCTCAATGCGATGCGCCAAGGCGACTATGCGGGAGGGAACCAAATCCTGCTAACCCGCCTTGATCCTGCTTTTATGACTACCTATGCCAGCTTGCGCACTCTTATTGAGTCGGAGGCGTCGGCAGCTGAATTAAGCTTTCAAAACGCGGATAAGCAATTCGAGCGTCTTGTGGCGATGATAGGACTGGCGCTGGTAGTGGCTCTGTCTCTGGTCACAGTCACGGCTCTGGCCACTGTGCCAAGTATCACCAAAGGCGTTCGGGAGCTTCAAGTCGGCGGTCAGCAGCTCGCTGATGGCAATTTGGGCTATCGAGTTACCTATCAGGGGCGTGATGAGCTGGGCGAAATATCTAGCGCATTCAATGAAATGGCTTCGCGTTTTCACCACACCTTTCAAGAGTTGGCAGGTGCCGTGGAGCAACTGGCAGCTGCAGCTGAGCAGACGGCCCAGGCAAGTAGTCAAACCAGTGACGGTATCCGCCGCCAGCAGCTGGAGACAGACCTGATAGCTACTGCGATGAACGAAATGTCCGCTACTGTTCAGGACGTAGCGGGGAACGCTGCCAGTGCGGCACGGGCGGCACAGGAGGCCGATCAGCAGTCTGAAAGCGGCATGCGCGTGGTTCATCAAACAATCGCTTCTATTGACAGCCTCGCCAGTGAAGTTGAACACGCTGCCACTGTGATTCATGAGCTTGAGGCAGACAGTGCTGGTATTAGCTCTGTAGTGGATGTCATTCGAAGCATTACCGAACAAACCAACCTGCTTGCCCTTAACGCGGCTATTGAAGCTGCACATGCTGGTGAGCACGGACGAGGCTTTGCTGTTGTCGCGGATGAGGTGCGCTCGCTTGCTTCGCGCACGCAACAGTCAGCCAACGAAATTCAGGCCATGATTGAAAAGCTGCAGAGCGGCGCAAATCGTGCTGTTGCTGTCATGGAAAGCAGTTGCAGCAAAGCACAAGCTGGTAAGCAGCAGGTTGCCAGTGCAGGCCATATGCTGGAGCAAATCAGTAATGCTGTGGCGACCATTAATGACATGAATGCCATGATTGCTTCTGCAGCTGAGGAGCAAAGCTCTGTCGCGGAGGAGATCAGCCGTAACGTTACCAACGTAAGCCAGATTGCCGAAAAAACTAGCGAAGCCTCACGTCAGAATGTTGCCACCAGTACGCAATTGGCTTCTCTGGCAAGCCAACTTCAGCGTCTGATGCACATGTTCCGTCTTTAGGGAAACTCTGAAAAGCCCCAGCTTCGCGGAATTGATGCGCTGTAACCCGCTCGGCTGCTGGGCTCTTTTTCCCGAGAAAGGACTTCCTCAGGCCATCCTGAGGAGGGTGTTTTTAACTTTGTGTAAACGGTCATTTGGCAGGAGACTGCCAGCCTCAAGGAGTACCCATGACCGTAGTAAAACGCACCAAGCGAGCGAAGCCCGACCCTGAACTCGTTAAGCTCGCCGACAGCCTGCTGGTCAATTACAAGAAACCGGAAGATTTGATTGGCGAAAACGGCCTGCTCAAGCCAGCTCACCAAGATGCTGGTCGAGCGTGCGCTGGAAGCCGAGATGACCGAGCACCTGGGCATGGCAAGAGTGGATCGATCTTCAACGCCGGCGGTAATGCCCGTAACGGTCACAGCGACAAAACCCTCAAGGGCGATTTCGGCGAACTGCCGCTGGCCATCCCTCGTGACCGCCAGGCGCTGTTCGAGCCGCAGCTGGTGGCCAAGCAGCAAACCCGCTGGACGGGCTTCGACGACAAGATCATCTCGCTGTACGCCCGCGGCCTGAGCGTACGAGAGATCCAGGGGCACCTGGAGGAGATGTACGGCACCGAGGTCTCCCCAACCCTCATCTCGACCGTCACGGACGCGGTAAGCGACGAGGTGAAGCTCTGGCAGGGCCGTCCACTCGATCCGCTGTACCCGATCCTTTATCTGGACTGCATCCACGTCAAAGTGCGCGATGCCGGCGCGGTGCGGACCAAGGCGGTGTACCTGGCTATCGGGGTCAATATGGACGGGCACAAGGAAGTGCTGGGGCTGTGGATCGCCCAAACCGAGGGTGCCAAGTTCTGGTTGCAGGTAGTCACCGAGCTGAAGAACCGTGGCGTGCAGGACATTTTTATCGCCTGCGTGGACGGCCTCAAGGGCTTCCCCGAGGCGATCGAAACGGTCTATCCGAAAGCCTGCGTGCAGTTGTGTATCGTGCACATGGTGCGCAACAGCCTGAACTTCGTGTCCTGGAAAGCGCGCAAGGAAGTGGCCGCCGATCTGAAGCTGGTCTACACCTCGGCGACGGTCGAACTGGCCGAGCAACGGCTGACGGAGTTTGAAGAAAAGTGGGGTGGTCAGTACCAGTCAATCGGCCTGTCCTGGCGGCGTAACTGGGCACGGGTTATCCCGTTCTTCGACCATCCGGCCGAGATCCGCAAGGTGATCTACACCACCAACGCCATCGAATCGATCAACATGAGTTTGCGCAAGGTGATCAAGACCCGGGCCTCGTTCCCAACTGACGAGGCCGTGAGCAAGCTGTTTTATCTGGCGCTGAACAACATCAGCAAGAAGTGGACGATGCCGATACGGGACTGGAAAGCGGCTCTGAATCGCTTCAGTATCCAGTTCGAAGATCGATTGATGCAGGATTAATAGAAATCCCGTTTACACATAATCCGGGACACCCTCATCCTTAGCGTACGTTATTTTCCGGATTCTGCGGGCTCCCCAACAAGAACGACTTCATTGATGCCGAAGCGATCTGCGAAGCCGCATCGCGGCCCAGCATGCGCTTCGTCTCGCCCAAGATCGAGGCCCGGCAAACGCTCTCGGTATTGCACCGGATGCGTGATTCGCTGGTGCGTGATCGTACCAAGACGGCCAACCAGGCCCACGGTTTCCTGCTGGAGTTCGGCATCAGCCTGCCCAAGGGACTATCGCTGGTCAGACGACTGCCGAGCACGTTGGATGAGCATGAGCTGCCGCCTCGGCTGGTCGTACTCCTAACGCGCCTGCATCAGCATTCACGCTGTCTGGACGGACAGATCAAGGCACCGGACAAGGAAATGACCACCCAGCTTGAGGAAGATGACCTGGGGAGCCGCTTGCTGACGATTCCCTGTGTCGGCCCGATCACAGCCAGCCTGTTATCGGCCGAAATGGGCGATGGCAAGCAGTATGGCGGCAGCCGTGATTTCGCGGCATCGGTGGGGCTGGTACCCCGCCAGCACAGCACCGGCGGTCGAGCCAATTTGCTGGGTATCAGCAAACGAGGGAGACAAGTATCTGCGGCGGCTTTTAGTGCAGTGCGCCCGGGTCTACCTGCAGCGCCTGGAGCATCAGCAGGGTGCCTTGGCCCACTGGGTCCGCTCGCTACGGCAGCGACGCCATGCGAACATGGTGGTGCGCGCCCTGGCCAACAAGTTCTCCCGAGTCGCCTGGGCGTTCGCCGCCAACCACTCGGAATTCGAAGCAGGGCCAGTCGTCTACGCCGCCTGACCCGGCCATTCAGCTGTACCACGGAACACCCTTCCAGGTTTTGCGATGCTGAACAACCGATGACGTGAACGGCCACCGACCTGGTGAACAACCTGACATAAAAATCGGCTTTCGAAGCCGCCGGCTTTTCAGGATCACCAGGCGCGACTCTCATCGTGGCGCGGGGCATGCCCCAACGAGACGCTGGATAGATTTAGGCAAGCCATACAATCATCGCTGGTCAGTATTGCAGAAACGGGATGACCATAAATTTTTTCTTCAAAAAATCTCTTGCAGCACCCATCAGGCGGCGACAGCCGCCACCACCCTCACTCAAGACGCCAGAATCTTCCCCGGATTCATGATCCCGTGCGGATCGATCGCGCGCTTCACCGTCGCGATCAAGGACAGCTCCGCCGGATTGCGGCTGTAGTGCAACCACGGCCGCTTGTGCAGCCCAATGCCGTGCTCGGCCGAGACCGATCCCGACAGGCTGCGCACGATAGCGTAGAATGCAGCCTCGATGCGCTGTTCGGTCTTGCGGTCGTCAGTCGGCAGCGAACCCACCATGATATGCACGTTGCCGTCGCCGACGTGGCCGAAGTAGATCGCCCGAACGCCGGGGAAATCGCGCGCCAGCGCCTCGCGCATCCGGGCCACGCATTCCTCGATGCCCGAGATGGGCGCGGACACGTCGAAGTTGATGGTGGGCGCGAAGGTGCGCAGCATCTCGGAGATGGCATCGCGCAGTTCCCAGAAGGCTTGGGTCTGCGTGTGAGATTGGGCCACGGCGGCGTCGGCGATCCAGCCTTCGGCCAGCGCGTGTTCCAACATCGCCTCGAAGCGCGCCGCATCCTCTTCGGGTGCGGCCGCCTGCAGGTCCAGCAGCACGTATAGCGGATACGTGGCCGGCAGCGGCGCGGCGATGCCGCCGGCGGTTGTGGCCGCGGCATAGTAGTCCTGCCACATCATCTCGAATGCGCTGACCCGGCCGCCCAGGAGGTGCTGCGCATGGCGCAGCAGCTTGATGGCCGAGCCGAAATCGGGCGCGGCTACCAACGCGGTATTGGCACCCGAGACGCCCGGATGCAGGCGGAGCACGGCCTGCGTGATGATGCCCAGCGTGCCCTCGGTGCCGATGAACAGATGCTTCAGATCGGGGCCGGCATTGTTCTTGACCATCTTGTTCATCATGGACAGCACGGTTCCGTCGGGCAGCACGGCTTCCAGTCCCAGCACCAGGTCGCGCGCCATGCCGTAGCGGATCACGCGGTTGCCGCCCGCATTGGTGGCGATGTTGCCGCCGATCTGGCAGGAGCCGCGCGCGCCCAGGTCCAGCGCGAACAGAAAGCCCGCCGCCTGCGCGGCTTCCTGAACGACCTGCAGCGGCGTGCCGGCCAGGACGGTCATGGTGGCTGAGGCAGGGTCCAGTTCGACCACGCCGGACATGCGCTCCAGTGAAACGAGCACGCAGCCTTCTATCGGCGTGGCACCGCCGGCCAGGCCGGTCAGCCCGCCCTGCGGCACCACCGGGCAGCGTCCTGCATGGCATAATGACAGCACGCGCGCAATTTCGGCGGTGTCGTGCGGGCGCACCAAGGCCAGCGGCCTGCCGCCTTCCTCGCCGCTCCAGTCGTTCAGGTACCGGGCCTCGATGTCGGCGCCCGCCAGCACTTCGCCGATGCTGGCGTCGGCGCGCAGCGCGGCCAGAATTCGTTTAGGGTTCCAGGGCCCGGACGCCGGTTCCGATGCAGTGATGTTCATGAAGAGACTCCTCTTCCAGTTTATGGAACGGCCAGCGTGTCCAGCCTTTATGATGGGCGGCCGCGGATTCTGGGGAAAGAGCGAGTTACTAACCCGAAATTTTGTATCCGGACAGTCAAAAAGTTTTCCGATAAATATCCGTGAAACCCATAACACGCTGATGCTTTTGTGTTTTTATGATGTCAGACAATACCCCGTAATATCATTGCGATGTTCGAATACTTTGTTCCTCATTAGTAACAGGCGAGGAAGTGGGTAGATTGGCAGTCGCTAAACATCCCAACCCCCACACCCTGCTGTCGCCATGCAGCGGCCAGGCGATTCGCCCATTCTTCGAGTGGCTCGGTGAGCACTGCCAGCATATCGAGGCGGTCGCCATGGACATGAACACCGCTTTCGACCTGGAAGTGCAGCGGCACTGCCCTCAAGCCGACGTGGCCTACGACCTGTTCCATGGGGTGGCGCGCTACGGTCGTGAGGTGATCGACCATAGTCGCGTCGACCAGGCCAACCTCCTGCGCGATAACAAAACAGCGCGCAAGGTGGTGGTCAAGCGCAGCCGCTGGCTGCTGCTGCGCAACGCTGAGAACCTCAAGGACGGCCAAGCCGTGCAGTTGCAGGAATTGCTCGCCGCCAACCAGCCATTGGCCCACGGTCTATCTGCCACCGCCAAACTGAACGGGCTTGCCGACCTAGCATCCATCGGCTGATCTGTTTCTCGCTCCGCTTATTACCGAAACCGCCTAAAGAGATCAGAAGGCCAGTCAATGCTGCTGATTTCCTTCTGGAAGCCAGCCGCATGATGCGTTCGGGCGCGAAAGTCGAAATCTACCTCTACCCCAAACTGGATGCCTCATGATGCCCTATGGCCGCCAAGCCTGCTGCCGCGCAGGCTTCGTCCTGCCCCTCGTCGGCCCCAGAGACGCCGATGCCGCCGATGCATTCACCATCGAGTAGGATCGGCAGGCCCCCGCCGAACACCACCAGCCGCTCGCGTCTCGGCAGGCCGATGCGCAGGCGCGGGTTGTCACCCAGCACGTCGAGCCAGTCGCGGGTGGGGAAGCCGAAGCTCACGGCGGTGTACGCCTTGTCTTCGGCAATTTCCCGTGAATGTAGAAAGGCGCCGTTCATGCGCAGATAGGCCAACGGCAGGCCGGAGTGGTCAACCACACAGACGTTAATGCGCACGCCTAGCTTCTCTGCATGTGCCACGGCCGCACGGGTGGCGGCATAGGCGGCTTCCCAGTGCAGCGAGCGTTGATTCGTTGTTCTCATGTGCCGGACTCTGTGCAGGAGGAGGCAGGCTCATCGACCAATGGCCTTGGCGCTCTCGCCGCCGATGCCGAAGTGGACCTTGGGCATCTCGGTGATGATCACCCGCACGCTGGCCAGCGGCGCGTCCAGCGAGCGCGAGATGGCCTGGCTGACCTCGCGGATCAGCGACTCCTTCTGCTCGTCGCTGCGGCCTTCGAGGATATGGATCTGGGCAATAGGCATGGTGTGTCTCCTGAAGAAGAGGCCGCCCGTGCAGGGCGGCCGAATGGCTCAGATGAAGCGCGCGGAGACGCTGCCAAGCCCCTGATAGCGCACGGTGATGTTGTCGCCCGGCTCCACCGATACCGCAGCCGTGATGCCACCGGTCATGATGAATGTGCCGGCCGGTATGTGTTCGCCGCGCTCTGCCAGCAGGTTGGCGAGCATCGCCACGCTGGACAGCGGATGGCCGAGCACTGCGGCGCCGGCACCAAGTTCTACCACCTCACCGTTCTTCTCCATCACCACGCCGAGGGTGCGCAGGTCGACGTCTTCCAGATTGGCCATCTGGCCGCCGGTGATGAAACGCGTCGAGGAGGCGTTGTCGGCCACCACGCTGATCAGGTCGAACTTGAAGTTCTCGTAGCGCGAGTCGATCACCTCGACGGTGGGGATCACGTAGTCGACCGCTGCAATCACGTCACCGATGTGGCAACCGGGGCCTTGCAGCGGCGCCTTGGTGACCACCGAGATTTCCGCCTCGATCTTCGGATGGATCAGCTTGGAGCAATCCACCACGCCACCATCGGGCACGCTGAAGTAGTCGGCGAGAAAGCCGTAGATCGGCGTCTCCACGCCCATCTGCGCCATCTTCGCCCAAGAGGTCAGGCCCATCTTCAGGCCGACGATCTTGTTGCCGCGCGCCTCCTTGCGGCGGCGGATTTCCCACTGGATGTCGTAGGCATCGGCGAAGGTCATCTCGGGATAATCGTTGGTGACCTTGTGAATATCGTGCGCCTGCAATTCGGCGTTCTCGATGTGCTCGGCCAGGGCCAGCACCTGCTCGCGGTTGAGGGTACGGTTCATGCGCTCACCTTCTGGTTCTGGCGGGCCCGGGACATATCCAGGGCGAGGTCTTCGATCATGTCTTCCTGGCCGCCGACGGTGCCGCGGCGCCCCAGCTCGACCAGAATGTCGCGGGCCGGTACGCCGTATTTCTTCTCGGCGCGCTGGGCAAACAACAGGAACGAGCTGTATACGCCGGCATAGCCCAGGGTCAGCGCATCGCGGTCGACGCGGATCGGCTGGTCCATCATTGGCACGACGATGTCTTCGGCCACATCCATGATCTTGTAGAGGTCGATGCCGGTTTCCACGCCCATGCGCTTGCACACCGCGACGAAGACTTCCAGCGGGGTGTTGCCGGCACCGGCGCCGAGGCCGGCGACCGAGCCGTCGATACGCGAGGCGCCAGCTTCGATGGCGGCCAGCGAGTTGGCGATGGCCATGCCCATGTTGTGGTGGCCGTGGAAGCCGATCTCGGTGGCGGGGTTCAGCTCGGCGCGCAGCAGGCCGATCTTCTCGCTGACCTCATCGGGCAGCAGGTAGCCGGCCGAGTCGGTGCAGTAGATGCAGTTAGCGCCGTAGCTTTCCATCAGCCTGGCCTGCTCGAGCACTTTTTCCGCGCTGATCATGTGCGCCATCATCAGAAAGCCGACGGTATCGGCGCCCAGCTTGCGCGACATGCCGATGTGCTGCTCGGAGACGTCGGCCTCGGTGCAATGCGTGGCCACACGAATGGTGGAGACGCCACAGTCGAGCGCCATCTTCAGGTGGTCGACCGTGCCGATGCCCGGCAGCAGCAGGGCGGATACCTTGGCCTGCTTGAGGCGCGGGATTACCGCACGCAGGTATTCCTCGTCGCTGTGCGCGGGGAAGCCGTAGTTGATCGAGCGACCGCCGAGGCCGTCGCCGTGGGTGATCTCGATCAGCGGCATGCCGGCGGCGTCGAGGCCGGTGGCGACCGCGATCATCTGCTCGAGGCTGATCTGGTGGCGCTTGGCGTGCATGCCGTCGCGCAGGCTCATGTCGTGCAGGGTGACGTTCTTGCCTTGCAGATTCATGGTGCTACTCCTCAGGCCAGTGCCGCTTCACGACGTGGCAGTTGAATGGTGCCGCTGGCGATTTCCTCGGCGAACATCTCGCCAGTACGCAGCGCTGCGGCGGTCATGATGTCGAGGTTGCCGGCGTACTTGGGCAGGTAGTCGCCCAGGCCCTCGACTTCCATGAAGATCGAGACGCGGTTGCCGTCGAATACCGGGCCATTCTTCAGCCGGTAGCCGGGCACGTACTTCTGCACCTCGGCGATCATCGCGTGGACCGATGCGGTGATCGCATCCTGGTCCGGTTCGGTTTCGGTCAGGCAGTGGATGGTGTCGCGCATCATCAGCGGCGGCTCGGCCGGGTTGACGACGATGATCGCCTTGCCTTCCTTGGCCCCGCCGACCTGCTCGATGGCGCCGGCGGTGGTGCGGGTGAACTCGTCGATGTTCTTGCGGGTGCCCGGGCCGATGGAGCGCGAGGACACGGTGGCGACGATCTCGCCGTAGGCCACCGGCTGCACGCGCGATACCGCGGCGACCATCGGGATGGTGGCCTGGCCACCACAGGTGACCATGTTGACGTTCATTTCCAGCGTGCCGACATGCTGCTTGAGGTTCACCGGCGGCACGCAGTACGGGCCGATGGCGGCCGGGGTCAGGTCGACCATCAGCACGCCCAGCTCGTTGAGCTTGCGGCTGTTCTCGGCGTGTACATAGGCGGAGGTGGCATCGAAGGCGATGCGGATATCGTCCTCGAGCACGTGCGGCAGCAGGCCGTCGACGCCCTCGGCGGTGGTCTTCAGGCCGAACTCGCGGGCGCGCTTGAGGCCATCGGACTCGGGGTCGATGCCGACCATCCAGACCGGCTCGATCCACTCGGAACGCAGCATCTTCATCACCAGATCTGTGCCGATGTTGCCCGGGCCGATAATGGCGGCTTTCAGTTTCTTGCTCATCAGGCTGTCCTCGATCAGATGAAGCGCACGGAGGCGCTGCCGATGCCGCCGATCTCGACGCGCATGAAATCACCGGCCTTGACCGGTTCCAGCGGAACCAGCGAGCCGGACAGGATCACTTCGCCGGCCTTGAGGCCAATGCCGAAGTGGCCGAGGGTGTTGGCCAGCCAGGCCACGCAGTTGACCGGCGAGCCGAGCGCAGCCGCTCCAGCGCCGGTGGAGAGCAGCTGGCCGTTCTTCTCAACCAGCATGCCGCAGGTGACCAGATCGACCTGGCGCGGTGAGACGGCCTGGTCCCCCAGCACGAACAGCCCGCAGGAGGCGTTGTCCGCGACGGTGTCCTGGATCTTGATCTTCCAGTCCTGGATGCGCGAATCGACCACTTCGAAGCAGGGGATCACGCATTCGGTGGCAGCCAGCACGTCGGCGTTGGTCACGCCCGGCCCCATCAAATCCTTCTTGAGGATGAAGGCGATCTCGCCCTCGGCGCGTGGCTGGATCAGCCGCTCGCTGATCGGCATTGCCTCGCCGCTGTTGTAGACCATGGCATCGGTGAGGTAGCCGAAGTCCGGCTGGTGCACGCTGAGCATGTTCTGCACGGCCTTGCTGGTGACGCCGATCTTCTTGCCGATCACCCGCTCGCCGGCCGCCAGGCGGCGTTCGAGCATGCGCAGGGAGATGTGGTAGGCGTCCTCGACCGTGATGTCGAAGCCGCGGCTGGTCAGCGGCGACACGGTCTCGCGCTGGACCATCGCCTGGTAGAGCTCGTCGCCGAGTTCGTTGATCAATGTCTTGTCCATATCGGTCTCTCTCAGGAATGGAGGGCGTCGGCCTCGGCGAGGAAATTCTCGACCAGGCGGGCGAAACGCTCGGCGTGTTCGATCTGGGTCCAGTGGCCGCAATGGCCAAAGACGTGGAGTTGGGCGTTGGGAATCCACTGCGCGAGGGTCAGCGAAGCCTGCAGCGGGATGATCCGATCCTCGCGGCCATGGATGACCAGGGTTTCGTGGGGCAGGGCGCGGATATCGGCCTCGTTGCTGGCCAGATCGTCGACTCCGTTCTGCCGTGGCGGCGGGAACATCGCGGCGAACGACTCCTGGAAGCCCGGGCGGATGCTGGCTTGGTAGCGCAGCTCGGCCAGCTCGTCGTTGACCAGGGTGCGGTCGTGGGCGAACAGATCGAGCAGCCTGCGCATGTTGGCCAGCGACGGCGTGTAGCCCCACGCCATTTCCAGCCCCTCGGTGATCGGAAAGGCCACGCCGACGCTGCCCATCAGCACCAGCCGGCGCACGCGCTCGGGGTGACGGATGGCCAGTGCCAGCGCCAGCCCGCCGCCGAACGAGTTGCCGACGATGTCGCCCTGCTGGATGCCGAGGGCGTCGAGCACGCCGATGGCATGCTCGACCCAGCGCGCCTGGCTGTATTGTCCATCGGCCGGACGTTCGCTGTAGCCGAAGCCGAGCATGTCCGGAGCGACCACCCGGCGCGTCTGCGCCAGCTGCGGAATGATCCCGCGCCAGTTGGCCCAGGCGGTGACGCCCGGCCCGGAGCCGTGGATCAGCAGAACCGGGAAGCCTTCGCCCTGATCATGCAGGTTGGTGCGGTAGCCAGCGGCGAGGATTTCGCGACCGATTTCAGGGCTTTGCTGCGGTGCGTTCATGGCCAGCTCCTCAGAGTTTCACACAGATGTTTTTCAGCTCGGTGTAGAATTCCAGCGAGTGCACACCCCCTTCGCGCCCGATGCCCGACTGCTTGCTGCCGCCGAAGGCGGTGCGCAGGTCGCGCAGGAACCAGCTGTTGACCCAGGCGATGCCGGCCTCGATCTGCCCGGCGACGCGGTGGGCGCGCGAAGCGTTCTCGGTCCAGATCGCCGAGGCCAGGCCGTAAGGCAGGCTGTTGGCCAGTTCAATGGCTTCCTCCTCGCTGTCGAACGGGCGGATATGGCAGCAGGGGCCGAAGATTTCCTCGGTGACCACCGCCGAATCGTCGGTCAGGCCGGTCCAGATGGTCGGCTGCACCCAGGCGCCGCCGGCCAGGTGCGCCGGCATCTCCGGCACGCCGCCGCCGGTGACAACGGTGGCGCCGTCGTCGACTGCCTGCTGGTAGTAACTGAGGACTTTTTCACGGTGCTTGTGGCTGATCAGCGGGCCGAAATTGGCCTCTGGATCGTTCGGTTCGCCGATCTTCAACGCTTCGGCGCCGGCCTTCAGGCGGGCGACGAACGCGTCGAAGATCGGCCGCTCGACATACACCCGCTCGGTGCCCAGGCAGACTTGGCCGCAGTTGGCGAAGGCCGAGCGCAGGGTGCCCTCGATGGCCTTGTCCAGGTCACAGTCGGCGAAGACGATGCCGGCGTTCTTGCCGCCCAGCTCCAGCGACACCTGGCGCACGCCCTTGGCCGCGGCGCGCATGATGGTTTCGCCGGTGCCGGTCTCGCCGGTGAAGGTGTAGGCGTCGACGTCCGGGTGCTCGGTGAGGAAGGCCCCGGCCGAATCGCCGCCGAAACCGTGCACCACGTTGTACACGCCGGCCGGCACACCGGCGGCCTGCATCACCTCGCCGAGCAGGGTGGCGGTCAGCGGGGTTTCCTCGGATGGTTTTACCACCACGCAGTTGCCGCAGGCCAGGGCCGGGCCGACTTTCCAGGTCATCAGCAGCAGCGGCAGGTTCCACGGGCTGATCACGCCGATCACCCCCTTGGGCCGGCGCACGCCGTAGTTGAGTGCACCGGCGCCGTCCGGGGTGGCCATCTCGAAGGCTTCGGTCGGCACGTTCTTGATCAGGTCGGCGAACACCTTGAAATTGGCCGCGCCGCGCGGAATGTCGATGTGGCTGGCCAGGGATTTGGGCTTGCCGGTGTCCAGGCATTCGGCCTCGAGAAACTCATCGAAGCGCGCCGTGACGCCATCGGCCACGCGATGCAGAATCTCAGCGCGCTCGGCCACCGTCATCTTCCCCCATGGTCCCTTCAGCGCAGCGCGTGCCGCCCTGACCGCGGCGTCGACCTCGGCGCGGCCGGCCTCGTGCACGCGGCCGATCACCTGGCCATTGACCGGGTTGATGTCCTCGAAGGTGCGGCCGCTGGCCGAATCGACGAAGGCACCGTTAATGAAATGCTTGATCTCTTTCATCTGCGCAATCTCTGCAATAAGTCGAACCGAACCATCAGGTCAGCACGGTCATGAATCGTTCGTTGAGCACACGGTCGTGATAGAAGATCGCCTTGCCCAGGTCCTTAGCCAGCCAGGTCACCGGCTTGTGATCCGGATAGCTGTAGTTGCCGCCGCAGAACACCTCGCTGCGGTTACCGGACGGGTCGAAGAAGTAGATGGTCTTGCCGTGGGTCAGGCCATGACGGGTCGGGCCGATGTCGATAGAGGTGTCGGTCATGGAGATCAGGTCGGCGGCGCGAAGCACGTCTTCCCAGGTTTCGAGGTGAAAGGACACATGATGGAGGCGGCCTTTTTCCGGATGGTGAATGAAGGCCACGTCGTGGGCCTTGGTCGACAGACTGAGGAACTGGGCGACGCGCGTGCCATTTTCGTCCAGCACCTGTTCGGCCAGATAGAAGCCGAGCACCTTGGTGAACAGGTCATAGGTCGCCGGCAATTCGTCGCCATACAGTAGGCAATGATCGAAACGCACAGCCGCCATGCCTTTCAGATCGCGCGGCCATGCCTCGGGATTGACCTCATTCACACCCCACTTTCCAGTATATTCCTTGTCTGCATACAACTCGAAGTGATGCCCGGAGGGTGCCTGGAAGCGCACGCGCCGGCCACAACTGTTCAGCTCACCTGCGGGTAGCTGCTCAACGGCACAGCCATATGCCGTCAGATCCCGCTCCAGTTGCCGGAGAGCATCCTCATCCACAACCTTGAAACCCATAAAATCCATACCAGGTTCGTCGGCTTCGCGTAGCACCACGGAGAATTTGTCAACTTCGGTCCAAGCCTTGAGATAGACACGGCCCTGATCGTCACGGTCCATCTCGATCAGGCCCAGCAACTCGACGTAGTGTTCCAGGGCCTTGCTCATGTCCAGTACACGCAGCTGCACATGGCCGGGGCGCATTATACCTTTGTTCATGACGTCACCTTTTCTCTTTGTTGTGGGTCGACCGTATTTTCATAGCACGGCTTTGAATAACGCTCGATACATAGATCGCTACGGGCAAACAGTCGGCAGGCCAGGGCGTAGCCTTGTTCGCGGGCCTCTACCGGTACGTGCTTGCAGCTCATACGCCCGCATTCGTAATCACCGGTCAGCACCCGCACCTTACACAGGCCGCACCCGCCGCCGCGACAGCCAACTGGTAGGCAGTGCTTGTTCTGGGCCTCCATAGCACGAAGCACTGACTGCTGCGGCTGGCAGACGAAGCTCTCCCCATCAGGCCGTACAGTGATTTCAAAGACCGTTGGCATCCCGCCTCCGTCGACATGTGCGTCAGTGGGCACCGCTGCAGGACCTCCAAATACAAGTCCTGACCAGTTTGGCGATCGCTAGGGAAGTATTGATTGTCATCGCGGGAGCGCTGATTATTAAGGTGTAACGGAACGAACTCTTGTTATTGGTTTGCATTGTTCTCTCTAGCGATGCTCTTTGGCGCAGC
This sequence comes from Stutzerimonas kunmingensis, assembly GCF_002929225.1. Classification (GTDB taxonomy): domain Bacteria; phylum Pseudomonadota; class Gammaproteobacteria; order Pseudomonadales; family Pseudomonadaceae; genus Stutzerimonas. The sequence goes on from NZ_PISM01000021.1 coordinate 347,619, forward strand.
ATGTATGAAATCCTAATGGGTTACCGTGGTATCTGCGGTCCACTGGCACCAATGCGGTGGCTGCCTGTGCTTAGATCAGAATCTAACTATATTTACAGATCCAACGGCTCCCATGGGCGTCGGCCTAGCGGCTGAAACAAAGTGATATTTTGCACCTAGCACTAAACGCAAGCCTATGTGCATCACGTAACCCGTTCGCAGAAAACACTTCAATTACTCGCCTTCGAAACCTTAGCCACTATCGACACGGCCTCTTACCCTTGACGCAGCGCAATTTGCTCATGCGCCTCCCAGCCCATGCGCAGTCGGGCCTCAGCCACATCGGCATCGAGATCATGGTTCCATAGCCAGTCGAAACGAGTCGCCAGTATTTCCCCCACCAGCTGTTCGTCCGCACCTACAATGGGGTCGCGCAACTCGTATAACTCGCCGGTTTCCACAGTGGTTCGTTGCACACGACAGGCATGAGGGCGGCGCAGGTCGTCGTAAGCTCCAAGCAGCTCGGGGAGGTTGCCTGTTTCGGTCCGACTATCGCCCAACAGCCGGGCGAGGAAATAGGCGTCCTCAAGCCCTTGCCCTGCACCGGCCCCTTGGTGCGGCAGCATGGCGTGCGCTGCGTCGCCGATCAGGGCAACCCGACCGTGTACGTAGCCTGGCAGTTCCGGCAGGTCATGCAGTGCCCAGAGAGTTGGCGCCGGGATGCACCCCAGTAAGGCGCGCGGGGCATCGCCCCAGCCCGCGAACGCATCGAGCATCTCGCGCTGGCTCGCTTCCCGTACCCAGGGAGCGTCCGCGGGCCAAGTCGGTTCCGGCTGGCTACGGTCGGAGGTGAACGCTACCACGTTGACAATGCGGCCTTTTCTCACCGGGAAGGTAAGAATATGGCCATCGAGCCCTAAGTACATCTGCGGGACATCCACCAAGTGCTCGTCAATGCCCTTTATTCTAAAGGCTTCGCGCAGTTGCAGGCTATCTACCATGCCCCGGTATGCACAGGTACCGCTAAAACGTGGTTCTAGATGATCCAGCCCCTGACCTTCCAGCACATAGCTACGAAGCGCTGACTTAATGCCGTCGGCGCCGATTAGAAGATCGCAGCGGTACTCTGTGCCGTCGGCGAATAGCACTTGCAGTTCATCACCCTGCTGCTCGATTTGGGTGGCACGCTTCCTAAATTGGGCGATACCTTCTGGAAGGTGTCTTACTAGGGCGTCAAGGAAATCAGCCCGGTGTACAGAGGACTGACCTACGCCCGGCGCAATGGTGGCGCCTAGATAGCTAGCATCGCTACCGCGCCGCCATTCAAACCAAATATCCTCCCAAGGCTGCGGAGTCCGATCAGCAACCTGAAAGTAGGATTGACCCAAACCCAAACCGACAATGGCGCGCACTGCGTTAGGCCCGAAGGACACACCAGCACCGACTTCACCGAACGCCGGGGCAGCCTCGAATAGCTGCACATTAAGATGGGAGTGTTTGCACAAGCTCAATGCCAAGGCAAGGCCTGAAATTCCGCCGCCGACTATAGCGACGCGCAAGGCTGGTTTCTTAGCGTTCATGTCGTTCATGCAATACCTGTCATGACTTTATTATTGGGATATCTCCAACAGTAGCGAAGCCATAACTATTGATAAATACACTAATCCCTATATTATATATTCATAGTGAGAATGTCCGATGCTGCCGCTCTGGCAGGACCACGTCAACAGCATAGCGAGGCTCCATGGAACTGCATGACCTGGATTTAAACCTGCTGGTAGTATTCAACCAGTTGATGGTCGACAAGCGTGTCTCTATCGTCGCGCAAAGCCTAGGCCTAACCCAACCTGCCGTAAGCAACGCCCTGAAGCGCCTGCGCACCGCACTGCAGGACGAACTATTCGTGCGTACCCACCAAGGCATGGAGCCTACGCCCTATGCTGCACATTTAGCTGAGCCTATCGCCCATGCCATGCACAGTCTGCGCGAAGCGCTACATCACGAAGAGCGTTTCGATCCTTTAACCAGCGAGCGTACCTTCACCTTGGCCATGACCGACATTGGTGAGATATATTTCATGCCGCGGTTAATAGATGCGCTCACTCGTAAGGCCCCCCATTGCACAATCAGCACGGTACGCGGCAGCTCGGTGAGTTTGGGACAGTCGTTACTAGACGGTACAGTAGATTTGGCCGTAGGCCTGCTACCCAACCTACAGGCCGGCTTCTTACAGCGTCGGCTTCTCCATAACCGCTACGTGTGCTTGTGCCGTAAGAACCACCCGGCCACCAGAGAGCCACTGACCTTGGAGCGCTTCTGTGCCTACAGCCATATACGTGTCATCGCCGCCAGCACTGGCCACGGCGAAGTAGATTCCCATATGGCGCGAGCTGGCATCCGGCGGGACATTCGCCTAGAGGTTCCGCACTTCGTCGCCGTCGGCCATATCCTCCAGCATACGGAGCTACTCGCCACCGTACCTGAGCGCTTCGCTGACTGCTGTGTAGAGCCCTTCGGTTTGAGCGTGCTGCCAATCCCCATCGACCTACCAGAAATCCCCATTAACATGTTCTGGCACGCAAAATATCACAAGGACCTAGCCAACATCTGGTTGCGACAACTGATGTTCGAGCTGTTTTCGGATTGAGTGACAATCCGGGGTGATCGATACGTAAGCGTACGCCGAACTCACCTTGCGTGATTCAGGCAGGTACCCACTGATGCGGCAGCAGTTGGCCGATCTTACTGGCCCGCTGCGTAGGCAGTCGTGTCAGCACGTCCTTGAGATAGGCATACGGATCATGTCCGTTCATGCGGGCCGACTGGATCAGGCTCATGATCGCCGCCGCTCGTTTGCCGCTGCGTAGCGACCCGGCAAACAACCAGTTCGATGGACTTGCCCCTACCAAACCGGACACCAACTCCCCGTTGATGCTACTGCCAAGCGCCTGAATTCCCTCGGCGAGCGATATTTCAAAGCGCTGTGCGGATGCTGCTCGTTCTAATCAACATAAGCAGCCTCGACAAGGCCGCGACGTTAGCCCAGGTGGGTCAGTTTTACATCGGCCTTGACACATGCAGCTGCATACTTTCCCCTCAATATTCATGCCGGCGATGATATCTATACAAATTCGCTTATTTACTTATATAACAGCCTTCTCTATTTTTCACCCAACGGCATCATTAATGGGAGCGTGGTCAGAGCGGGCTCTCACGCCACGGCATGAGACGCTGCAACTCACCGCCCCTGTTAAGGAAACTCTGAAGAAGACTTCCTGATTTGGCAAAATGCCCAGACTCTCCACCCGCCCGAGTTTCCGATGAAGCAGATGACCTTCGCCGACGCCGAGTACGCCGGTAAGCGCAAGCAGACCCGCAAGGAATTGTTCCTGATCGAGATGGATCGGGTTGTGCCATGGAAGGGTTTGATTGCCTTGATCGAGCCGTATTACCCCAAGGGCGAAGGCGGCCGACCCGCCTATCCGCTGATGGCGATGCTGCGCGTACATCTGATGCAAAACTGGTTCGGCTACAGCGATCCGGCGATGGAGGAAGCGCTGTACGAGACCACCATCCTGCGTCAGTTCGCCGGGTTGAGACTGGAGCGCATTCCGGACGAGACCACCATCCTCAATTTCCGCCGGCTGCTGGAGAAGCGTGAGTTGGCGGCCGGTATCCTTGGCGTGATCAATGGCTACCTGGGAGATCGCGGCCTGTCGCTGCGCCAAGGCACCATCGTCGATGCCACGCTGATCAATGCGCCGAGTTCGACCAAGAACAAGGACGGCAAACGCGACCCGGAGATGCACCAGACCAAGAAGGGTAACCAATATTACTTCGGCATGAAGGCCCACATCGGAGTGGATGATGAGTCGGGTCTGGTACACAGCGTAGTCGGTACGCCAGCCAACGTGGCGGATGTCACTCAGGTCGACAAGTTACTGCACGGCGACGAAAACGTCGTTTGCGCCGATGCCGGCTACACGGGCGTCGAAAAGCGCTCCGAACATGAAGGCCGGGCGGTGATCTGGCAGGTCGCGGCACGCCGCAGCACTTACAAGAAGCTTGGCAAGAGCAGCCCGCTCTACAAAGCCAAGCGCAAGGTCGAGAAGGCCAAGGCGCAGGTGCGGGCGAAGGTCGAGCACCCGTTTCGGGTGATCAAGCGCCAGTTTGGTTACACCAAAGTTCGCTTTCGAGGGCTGGTGAAGAACACGGCGCAGTTAGTGACGCTGTTCGCCCTGTCGAACCTGTGGATGGCGCGCCGACATTTACTGGCGAATACAGGAGAGGTGCGCCTGTAATGTGGGAAATGGCCGGCGCGAGGTGCTCGCGGCGGCTAAAAATCCAGAAAAAATGGATGATTCGATCGTTTTTTAGACGAATCGCCGCTTTTAAAATTGGCAGGGCTGAAGTCAGCCAGAAATACGTGACTACTTCAGACCATCCTTATAAGAAAGAGATAATAATTATGAATGAAAAAGAAACCAATAAAATACGCCGCATTGCTGTGGTCGGTGGCGGCATCGGTGGCTTGACCTTTGCGATTGCGATGCGCCACCACGGTATCGACGTTGATATATACGAGCAAGCGGAGGAGTTGCGTGAGGTGGGTGCCGCGGTCGCATTATCCGCCAATGCCACGCGTTTTTATTATAACCACTGGGGTTTGGGCGAGGAGTTTGACGAGGCTGCGTTTGAAATCTCTGCTTTGATCTACCGGGACGGAAAGACTGGCCGTGAAATCGGCAGGCACGCCGGCGGGCTGGCGTATCGAGACCTTTTCGGCGGCCCATATCTCGGCATCCACCGGGCCGAGTTGCAACGAATCCTCTCCACCAAGGTGGGTATGGAACGCATCCACCTGAATAAACGCCTAGTAAATATCGATGACACTGGCGAACAGGTAGTGTTACATTTTAAGGATGGCAGCAAAGCGGAAGCCGATATAGTCATCGGTGCTGACGGGATGCGTTCCACCGTACGGAATTTGATGCTCGGCTATGAAGATTACATATACGCGGGGTACACAGCATTTCGTGGGATTGTTCCAATCGATAAAATACCGAGCATGCCTGATCCGACCGCTATTCAATTCTGGATGGGTGAGTCCGGCCACTGTCTTCACTACCCGATCGGCGGAGACAGAAAAGGAGACATCAATTTCTTTCTCGTAGAGCGCACTCCGACGACTTGGCCACTAAAACAGTCGACTGCGCCTACAGACGACGGTGAACAGCTACGCCTCTTCAAGGACTGGCATCCTGCTCTCGTCGAGATGATCGCTTCGAACACCTTGAAGACAGTAAATCAGCGATGGGGAATGGTTTATCGTATGCCCCTTGGCCGCTGGAGCAAAGGTCGGGTAACGCTGCTCGGTGATGCTGCACATTCCCTAGTACCGCACCATGGACAGGGTGCCAACCAGTCGATCGAGGATGCCGTGGTCCTTGCTGACTGCATTGCCGCTGCGGGTTCCGCGTCGATTGCAGAAACCTTTGAACGTTACGAGCGACTGCGTCGTGGCCGGGCGCGCAAAGTTGTGTATGCGTCCGTGACCACTGGCGATATGTTGCACTTGCCACCGGGTGAAGAGAGGGATCGGCGCGATGCACGTCTTGCATCTCATGATGCCATGGTGCATCACCTCGATTGGATCCACGGCTTCGATGCTAGCGATCTCAACGAGCCGGATGAACGCCAGGGCGGCACCTGGTTGTGATGCGGGCTTTCTACGTCACCTCGGAATGTAATTTACCGTAGAAGACCTGTGGTGCAATGCTACTCACCTAAGCGGAGCAGCATTGCGATTAACCGGGAAGCGAGTTGTGGAAATCTTTACCATCCTGGGTCTTGATGGCCTAAGCCTCTTGGGGCACCTCTAAAAACACTCATCCGGACTGAGCCAGGATTCGAAAGTGCAGCTCCTTGGCATCCGAACGCCGACTTGGGCGCTCGCAGAGCATCGTGAATGGCCGGTTGCATCACGCAACCGGTGCCCGGTTCAGGTCATTTCCAGCAGGCTCGACACTATGACGACGTTTATATGAGGTTCACTTGTGTTAGCCGTACCCGCTCATCCCTAGCTAATCTCCGCCTTGATGCTGGCAGATTCAGTCTGGCCTCGCGGTTCGACCTACCGAAATATCGGCGGTAACATTGTCCCAGAGCTTCAGACCCGGCTGTTACCGGCCACGCCTGTCTGGGTAGGGAACGAGTGGTGGAACAGTCGGTTCCGTCGGGCGTTAACCTGCGGAACAGAAACCCATGCGACTTTCGGGTCGCACTGCCGAAGTAATATTGGTTACCCTTCTTGGTCTGGTGCATCTCCGGGTCGCGTTTGCCGTCCTTGTTCTTGGTCGAACTCGGCACATTGATCAGCGTGGCATCGACGATGGTGCCTTGGCGCAGCGACAGGCCGCGATCTCCCAGGTAGCCATTGATCATGCCAAGGATACCGGCCGCCAACTCATGCTTCTCCAGCAGCCGGCGGAAATTGAGGATGGTGGTCTCGTCAGGAATGCGCTCCAAGCTCAACCCGGCGAACTGACGCAGGATGGTGGTCTCGTACAGCGCTTCTTCCATCGCCGGATCGCTGTAGCCGAACCAGTTTTGCATCAGATGTACGCGCAGCATCGCCATCAGCGGATAGGCGGGTCGGCCGCCTTCGCCCTTGGGGTAATGCGGCTCGATCAAGGCAATCAAACCCTTCCATGGCACAACCCGATCCATCTCGATCAGGAACAATTCCTTGCGGGTCTGCTTGCGCTTACCGGCGTACTCGGCGTCGGCGAAAGTGATCTGTTTCATCGGAAACTCGGGCGGGTGGAGAGTCTGGGCATTTTGCCAAATCAGGAAGTCTTCTTCAGAGTTCAGAGCCCAACATGTGCCGTATTGTTATTCAGCAGATCATGGCAGGGAGCCCGCCCAGCATGGTGAGCGAAACCCTGGAAGGATTGGCAGAGGATTTACGGCAATTTCACGCGCAAGGCTTGCTCAAATTCTGTCCGAAGGACACCGCTCAGTTGCTCTGGATGTCCGCCCTTGGTGCACTGACTTTTGCTGTCAGTGTGGAGAGTACCGCTCTGGAAGGCTCGGATGAGCCTTCCTTACAAAAAGCGCTGCTCGATATAACGCTGGATGCGTTATTCCAGCAATGATGAGATTCGGCAGCCCGGCCGCTTTGCTTGTTATGGCGCCGATGCCGAGTCTACTTCGACTGGCGAAAACTCTGCGGGTACCCACGAATAGCCGTTGCCTGTGCCCCGTACATGCCCCAGACCGGGGAAGGGGAGATGCGCGCCAGCCACCCAGAATTTTTCCTCGGAACTGAGAGCCAGCATCCTCATTCTGGAAGATCGGGCTTGTTCCTTGTCCCAGTCAGCCTCTATGACCACCTCAGGATGCTTGAACTGTACTGCATGGTTATGCAGCACGTCGCCCCAGACCATCAAGTTGTCATCACCAGCGCGGAAAAGATAACCGGTATGTCCCGGGGTGTGACCGTGGCTGGGCACACTTTCCACACCGGGGAGAATATCGGTTTTGAAACGCTGGAGTTTTTCCTCAACATATGGCGCCACTGCTGCACGCGCCATATTGAAGAACGGCTGGTCGGCTTCGGCGACATCATCCAATGAGGTATCCAGCCAGAATTCCGCTTCAGCCTGGGGAATATGAATGGTTGCATTGGGAAACACTGCGGCACCTTCAGCATCTGCCAGACCGCAGGAGTGATCAGGATGAAGATGCGTAAGAAGAACAGTGTCGACCTGCTCCGTCGTGTAACCCGATGCCTGGAGGTTTTCTTTCAGAAAGCCCATGGTCGAACCGAAACATGCTGCCGCCCCGGCATCCACCAGAATCAGATTATTGCCCGTATTGATGAGGTATCCATTTACAGCTGTCTGTATGCCGCTTTCGGCATCGATGAACATCGCATCCAGCAGGCTATCCAGACTCTCGGTGCTGATCCCCTGCAGCCATTCCGGATCAAGACGAACATAGCCGTCATACAAAGCGGTGACCTCTAGATCGCCCATATTCATCCGATAGTAACCGGCGACCTGCTGCGGCTGTGTGGCGACCGGCTCTGCGGTCACCGGCGATAATGCGATGCCGTTCATGAGGCTCGCACAGCCGACCGCTGCAGCGAACCGGTATAGGGTGCGTAACGTGGACATGAATTATATTCCCGGTTTGATGAATAATAATCATGAACGAGTGTATCGGCGATATAAGCGCGAATCAACGTTAGTGATGAAAACAGAGAGGCAGGCTCATTACTCCCGTAACTCAACCCGGTCGCGAAACTCCTCCAGCGCCTCCGGGTTGGCTAATCCCTCGGTATTTCGCACTGGCTGGCCGTGCACTACATTGCGCACGGCCAGTTCCACTATCTTGCCGCTGCGTGTGCGCGGTATGTCCTTTACCGCCAGAATGCGTGCCGGCACATGGCGCGGTGTGGCGTGTTGGCGGATTGCCGATCTGATCAGTTGTTGCAGCCCCTCATCCAATTCCACGCCGTCGCGTAACAGTACGAACAGCACTACCCGCACATCGTCCTGCCATTGCTGGCCGATGGCGACCGATTCCAGCACCTCCTCGATACGTTCCACCTGCCGGTAGATTTCCGCCGTGCCGATGCGTACGCCGCCCGGGTTGAGCACCGCATCCGAACGGCCATGGATGATCAGCCCGCCATGCTCGGTCCGCTCGGCATAGTCCCCATGCGCCCAGATGCCGGGGAAGCGTTCGAAGTAGGCGGCGCGGTAGCGGCTACCGTCGCTGTCGTTCCAGAACCCCAACGGCATGGACGGAAAATGCCGGGTACAGACCAGCTCGCCTTTCTCTCCGACTACCCGTTGGCCGGCCTCGTTCCATACCTCCACGGCCATGCCCAGGCCCGGGCCCTGCAATTCGCCACGCCAGACCGGCAGCAGTGGGTTGCCGAGGGCGAAGCAGGAGACGATATCGGTACCGCCGGAGATGGAGGACAGGCGCAGATCGCTTTTGATGTCGCGATAGACATAGTCGAAGCTCTCCGGGGACAGCGGCGAGCCGGTGGAGAGAATGCTGCGCAGACTGCCCAGGCGGTGGCTGCGTGCCGGTTGTATGCCGGCCTTTTCCAGGGCAGCGAGATACCGGGCGCTGACACCGAAGGCATTGATGCCCTCGGCGTCGATCAGGTCGATCAGCCGGGATTCATGCGGATGAAACGGCGAGCCATCGTAGAGCACCAGTGTGGCGCCGACCGCCAGGCCGGAGGCCAGCCAGTTCCACATCATCCAGCCGCAGGTGGTGTAGTAGAACAGCCGGTCACTGGCTTGCAGGTCGGTATGCAGGCCAAGCTCCTTGAGGTGCTGCAACAGAACACCGCCGCTGCGATGGACAATGCATTTGGGCGCGCCGGTGGTGCCGCTGGAATACAGGATATACAAGGGGTGATCGAAGGGCAGAGCGCGGAACTGCGGTGCGCCACCGGGCTGATAGAACTCCGCCCAATGCTGAACCGCCTGGATACAGTCGGGATGCGGTCCCTGAGCCCCGGCCGGGCCCGGCACGAGGATCAGTTGCTCGACCGTAGGTAGTTGGCGCAGCACTTCGGTGAGCCGGTCGGTCAGATCGATGGACTTGCCGGCATAGTGATAACCGCTGCAGGCGATCAAGACCTTGGGTTCGATCTGGCCAAAACGGTCAATAACACCCTGCGCGCCGAAGTCCGGCGAGCAGGATGACCACACCGCACCCAGGCTGGTGGTGGCAAGCATGGCGACTATCGCTTGCCACCCGTTGGGCAGGATGGCGGCAACACGGTCGCCGGGCATGATGCCGGCAGCTTCCAGGCTGCGCTGCAAGCCAGCCACATGGGCATTCAGTTCGGCAAAACTCAGTTGCTCGTGCACGCCGGCTTCGCTGATGCTGATCAATGCCGGCTGGTCATCCTTGCGCCGTAACAAATGGGCCGCATAATTCAGTGTGGCACCGCGAAACCAGCATGCATCCGGCATGGCAGGGCCTTCCTCAAGCACCTGCTGGGCGGGGGTGTGGAACTCGACCGCAAAGAAATCCGCCAACGCCTGCCAGAAGTCGGCGCGCTCATGAATGCTCCAATCATGCAGCTCGTCATAGCCCGCTAGGTGCAACCCGCAGCGCTGATTCACCTGGATGCGGAAGGCTTCCATGCGGCTCCGAGCGACGGCATCTCTGCTCGGTGACCATAGCGGTTGTGGCATGGCCATTTCTCCTTACTCCTGTTCGTGGGCCAGCAGGGCATGGGCTACCTTGGAGCCGTTGGGACGGCCTAACACATCACAAATGCGCTGGCCGGCCGCAACCAGTCGTTGCAAATCGACACCAGTGTCGATGCCCATGCCCTGCAGCATGTACAGCACATCCTCACTGGCGACATTACCGCTGGCGCCAGGGGCATAGGGGCAACCACCGAGCCCGGCGACCGAGCTGTCGAATACGCTGACGCCTTCCAGCAAGGCGGCATAGATGTTGCTCAATGCCTGCCCGTAGGTATCATGGAAATGCCCCGCCAGCTGCCGCCGGGGCACCTGTGCGGCGACCCGGTCGATCAGTCGGCTGGTGGCGCTGGCCACTCCCACGCCGATGGTGTCACCGAGGGATACTTCATAGCAGCCCATGGCGATCAGCTCGGCGGCGATGCTGGCGACCTGGCTCGGAGCGACGGCGCCGTCATACGGGCAACCCAGCACACAGGAAATGTAGCCGCGTACACGGATGTCCTGGCGCTCGGCTGCAGCCATGACCGGTGCGAAGCGCTGCAGGCTCTCGCTGATCGAGCAGTTGATGTTGCGTTGGGAGAAGCCCTCCGAAGCGGCGGCGAATACCGCCACTTCCGTCACGCCGGCGCCGATAGCTGCCTGCAGACCCTGCAGATTGGGTACCAGCGCGGTGTAACGCACGCCAGGACTGCGTTGGATGCCGGCGAACACCGTTGCGGAATCAGCCATCTGCGGCACCCACTTCGGCGAGACGAAGCTGCCGGTCTCGATATGGCTGACGCCGGCCTCCGTCAGATCGTTCACCAGCCGGACGCGATCCGTCACGCTGATCGGGTGGCGCTCATTCTGCAGTCCGTCCCGTGGGCCGACTTCAACCAGGCGTACGTGGTGGGGTAGGGGCATCGTTATCTCCGGCAGCCAAGCATGTCGAAGAGTATAGCGGCGCCCGGCGGTCCGGGCGGCTATTGAAAGTGTGCGGTTATCGAACATCACATCTGTTGGTCAGCAAGTGGATCTCCTATGCTGCGCTCGTCCAGTGATGGCGGGTCTAGGCCGATGCCTGGCTTGCCTACTCGCTAACAACAACAAAAGTAACAAGGAGAAAAATATGAAGGCAGCCGTCTATTACGGACCGCAGGACATCCGCTGCACCCAGGTGCCTGATGCTGCGATCAAGGCCGATCACGAAATGCTGGTGAGAGTAGTCGCCACCTCCATTTGCGGTTCGGACCTGCACCTGTATCGCGGAGCGCTGGACCCCATCATGGAGAAAGGGGTATCCCAGACCGGCCATGAACTCGTCGGAGAAGTGGTGCAGGTGGGCAGGGCAGTCGGGCGGTTCAAGCCCGGCGACCGAGTCAGCATGGCCTATTCGGCCTCCTGCGGTCACTGCTATATGTGCGAGGTGGGTCAGACGGCGCATTGCGAGACCACGCACAATGCCGTTTATGGCTTTGGGCTTCCCTTCGGCAATCTGAACGGCACCCACGCCGAGGCGCTGGTGCTCCCCTACGCCGATACGCACACGATCAAGGTGCCCAAGGAGATTCCCGACGAGGCTGCACTCACGCTGTCTTGCAACCTGCCTACGGCGGTGATCGCCAATCGCCTCGCGGATATTCAGCCCGGGGAAACCGTGGCGCTGGTGGGCTGCGGTCCGACGGGGTTGATGACCCTCGACATCGCCATGCAGCGCGCCCCAGGCCGGATGGTCGCGCTGGACAAGATCGCCCACCGCCTGGAATACACCCGCAAGCAGGGTGCGGTCGCGATCAATGCAAGCGAGGAAGGCTGGAAGGAGAAGGCCCTCGCCGAAACGGGCGGCCGCGGCTTCGACAAGGTGATCGAAGTGGTTGGCTATCCCGAAGCCTTGCAGATGTGCCTCGACCTGGTACGCCCCGGCGGGACGGTGGTTGCTATCGGCGTGTTCTGCGATGACAAGTTCAACCTCAATCTGGCTGATGTGTTTCTACGCAACATCACGCTGCACATGAATGGTTTCGCCAACGCTCAGCCTTACATGTGGGAAGCCTTGAGGATGATGGAGACTGGAGTGGTGAATCCGGCAACCCTGTTCTCGCATCAGTTCAAGCTGGATCAAGTGGACGACGCGTTCAAGACATTCCACGAGAAAACGGATGGTGCCATGAAGATGCTGATCCGGCCTTGAATACGGCTCTTGGGGTAGCGATAGGGTGCGCCTGCCGCGCAGGCGAGTATTGGCAGTCGTATTTCTGGAGAACTTGAGCAGCGCGCTGGTGACCGACGACCGTGCCCGCCGGAGCCATGAGGTGGGCATCTCTACCAGGAAGCGTTTGCGAGCATGTTCCCGCCGCCGCGCCAACGCGGGATGGACATGCTGGCGAGTGACGAGTCGGACATTCAACAGCAAGGAGACCTTGATTGCCCAGGGGCGAGAGGATCGCGTGATTCTCCTCTCGAGTTCTTATCGCCTGTTTGAGCTGATTGATCGCGTCCCGTAGTATGTCTTCGGTCACTGCGGCCATTGGACGAAAACCAGCATGCCGCGACCTTCAATCGCCTGGTGAGTTTTTTTATTGCCGAGTAGTGACTCGGCTTGTCACCGGAGAAACCAGCGCCGCGTGGCAGTTTGCGGCGGCCCCGCGTAGGGCTGCAATTTGTAGCATGACCCAAAGGAGAAGCAACGATGAAGCTTTACTACAGCCCGGGAGCCTGTTCCCTGTCCCCTCATATCGTCCTCAATGAGGGGGGATTTTCCTTCGAGACGGAAAAGGTCGACCTCGCCACCAAGAAGACCGAAAGCGGTGGCGATTACACCGCCATCAACCCGAATGGCTACGTGCCAGCATTGGTGCTGAAGGACGGTGAGGTGCTGACCGAAGGGTCGGCCATCATCCAGTACCTGGCCGACCGCGTGCCGGAGAAGAAACTCACGCCGCCCGCTGACACGATGGAGCGTTACCGGCTGCAGGAGTGGCTCAACTTCATTTCCACCGAGCTGCACAAAGCGTTTGCCCCGCTATTCAACCCGAACGCGCCGGAGGAATGGAAAACGCAGATGAAAGACCTGCTTGCCCGGCGTTTTGACTACGTGTCAAAGAAACTCGACGGCAAACAGTATCTGATGGGTGACACCTTCACGTCAGCTGACGCCTATCTGTTTACCGTCCTAGGCTGGGGGCAGTGGGCAGCGGTTGATCTTTCACCTTGGCCAGTGCTGACCAGCTATGTCAGCCGCGTTGCCGCTCGGCCGGCCGTGCACGCAACGTTGAAAGCCGAGGGGCTGGTTAGCTGACGGATTTCAGAGCACGCCTTCTGTGAGGGCGAAGCCCCGCAAGTTAGACCTGTGGCGATGTAGAGGAAAAATATGGTTGGACACGGCTGTGGGCGCGACAGTTTGCGCCCACAGCCATGCCCACAAAGACAAACCTGTCTGTGTAGATTCAGACTCGCTCACCGTAGAAATGTATCCGTTAACTAAAAGTATCCATTTGATCATTACCGGATACGCGTCTTGCGCACTTAGCGAGAGGCCACATTTTAACAATGAGGGAAATCATGAAGATATTGATCGTATTGACGTCCCATGACACGTTGGGTGACACCGGCAAGAAAACAGGCTTCTGGTTGGAGGAGTTTGCAGCACCCTATTATGTCCTCAAGGATGCTGGCGCGGAAATCACGCTAGCCTCCCCGAAAGGTGGGCACCCCCCACTCGACCCGAAGAGCGAAGAGCCGGACTTTCAAACTGCAGCAACCGCTCGTTTCAAGCAGGACAAAGAAACACAGGCGGCCCTTGCCAACACCTCGAGGCTTTCAGCCATCAGAGCGGATGAGTACGACGCAGTTTTCTATCCCGGTGGGCACGGGCCGCTGTGGGACCTGTCTGGGGATGCCGACTCGGTCGCGCTGATCGAGGCAATGTATGCCGCCGGCAAACCGGTTTCCGCGGTCTGTCATGCGCCTGGCGTGTTGCGGTATGCCCGCAAACCGGATGGGAGCCCGATAGTCCAAGGCAAACGGGTGACCGGTTTCTCCAATAGCGAAGAGGCCGCAGTCCAATTGACTAATGTCGTGCCATTCCTGGTAGAGGACGAGTTGAAAAAACACGGCGGTGACTATTCCAAAGGACCCGACTGGCTCCCCTTTGCTGTAGTGGACGGAAATCTTGTTACCGGCCAGAACCCTGCCTCATCGGAGGAAGTCGCACATGAAGTGTTGAAAATGCTGCGATGATCTCTGGCGGTTCAAACTTGACAGTCTGGCCTGTGCCTTTCTCCGCCCTCGAAGGAGTTGCGCATCCGGCGACGGCGCTCCAATGAATGTTGTAGTGGTCAACTAATTCCGGACACCTCGATAGGTGGTTTCGACGCCATCGCCCGCTCGTAAACGGTCGGTGGCAGATATCCCAGTTTCGAGTGCAGCCGCTCGTTGTTGTAAAACCCAACGATGTATTCCACGATGTCACGTATCGCTTCTGCGTGATTGGCGTAGTCGCGGCGCCATACCCGCTCCATTTTCAAACTCAGAAAAAAGCGTTCCATCACTGAGTTGTCCCAGCAGTTACCTTTACGGCTCATGCTTTGCTGCATGTCATTTCGCGCCAGCAACGCTCTGTAGCTTGCGCTGGCGTACTGGCTACCGCGATCCGAGTGGGCGATCAGGCCAGGTGGCGGTTGACGCTGAGCAATTGCCAGCTGCATTGCACTACACACCAGCTCGGCAGGCATGTTCGGGGCCATGGACCAACCCACGATCTTGCGTGAGAACAAATCCAATACCACAGCCAGGTACAGCCAGCCGCTGCGGGTCCGGATGTAGGTAATGTCCGCTACCCAGGCCTTGTTTACCGCCTCAGGCTCGAATTGACGATTCAGTACATTGTCGGCAACTGGCAGGTCGTGCTTGCTATCGGTCGTGTGCACAAACTTACGCTTCCAAGCCGAACGCAGGCCGTTGGCACGCATCAAGCGACGAATTTTATAAACGCCGATTTCCATACCCTTGGCGCGCAACGCTTTACGTAACGGACGGCTCCCATAGCAGCCGCCACTCGCATCAAACGACGCTTTGAGCTGCACGGTCACGGGGCAAACCGATGCTGGCGTGTCGGCACGCCTGTTTGCCTCGTAGAACCCCGATCGGCTGACCCCCAGCAGCCGACAGACATACGCCACCGAATAAGCCTTCTGTTGCAGCTGCCGAACCAGGCGATACGTTACTTCAGCTCGCGGGCAAAGAAGGCGGTGGCTTTTTTCCTTAATGAGCTTCCCCCGTTGCCAACCAATGTGCAAGCGGGCTGCGCAAGATCACTGCCGGTCGTATCGATTGCGGCACTCGGCTTGATCGAGCGTCTCTACGTGCTGTCACCGGACCGCCTATCGCGAAAGTACGCGCACCAGGTTCTTCTCATCGAGGAACTGTCGGCGTTCGGCGTCGAGGTCGTGATTCCTCAATCACGCCATCGGCGCGACCCCGGAAGAGGCGCTGTTGCTGCAGATGCAGGGCATGATCGCTGAATACGAGCGCGCCAAGATCATGGAGCGCAATCGTCGCGGCAAGCTTCATGGCGCGAAGCGCGGCAGTGTCAATGTGCTCTCGACGGCGCCCTATGGGTGATCTGGCAGGTCGCGGCACGCCGCAATACTTACAAAAAGCTTGGCAAGAGCAGCCCGCTCTACAAAGCCAAGCGCAAGGTCGAGAAGGCCAAGGCGCAGGTGCGGGCCAAGGTCGAGCACCCGTTTCGGGTGATCAAGCGCCAGTTTGGTTAGTAAGCGCTCCATAAACCCCATCTTCAAACGAACCGATAGCCAGACGATGCTGCGCTCCTGATTTCTTTTCAGGAGCAGCTGCCATGATGCGTCCCGACGCCAAGGTGCAGAAGGTCTATCTCTATCCCAAGCCTGTCGACTTTCGTAAATCCATCAACGGCCTGGCGGCACTCGTCGAGTTGGATATAAAGGTGGAAGTGTTCAACCCGGTACTGTTCGTGTTCCTCAATCGCAGCCGCAACCAGGTGAAGATCCTCTATTGGGAGCGTAATGGTTTCTGCCTGTGGCTC
This sequence comes from Stutzerimonas kunmingensis, assembly GCF_002929225.1. GTDB lineage: Bacteria > Pseudomonadota > Gammaproteobacteria > Pseudomonadales > Pseudomonadaceae > Stutzerimonas. Next base: position 363,891 of record NZ_PISM01000021.1, read on the forward strand.
AAACGCCTAGAGGCCGAGCGCTTCAAGACCAAGCCCGATGCCGGCGATGAGCCCATCGAGCTGACGGTCGACGAATTGAACTGGCTGCTCGACGGCATCGACCTCTGGCGAAACCGCCCTCATCAAGTCCTGACGCCGCGTTACGTGGCCTGAGCCGGTATAATCCACGGCCATGATTGCCGTGCCCGATACCCTTCCTGACGATCCCGACGCGCTCAAACAGTTGCTGTCGCAAGTGTTGCTGGCACGTCAATCTGATCTGAACAAAATCAGTCAACTTCAGGAACAGGTCGCTCTGCTGCGCCACAAACTGTTCTCGCCGAAGTCAGAGCGCAGCCCCGAGGATGCGCGACTCGCCGCAGTTGGCCATGTTCAACGAGGCCGAAGAGCTGGTCGAAGAGGGTGCTTGCACTGACGAGCCAGGCGGTGATGGAGCTGAGGCAGAAGAGGTTATGGTGCCGCTCAAGCGCCGTGGCAAGCGCAAGCCGCTGCCGGCCAAGCTACCGCGTATTGACGTCATTCACGAACTGCCCGAGCACGCGCTGACCTGCGAGTGCGGCTGCCGCAAGCAGGCCATCGGCGAAGAAACCAGCGAGCAGCTGGAGATCATCCCGATGCAGGTGCGGGTGATCCGCCATATCCGCAAGACCTATGCCTGCAAGGCCTGCGAAGCGGCACCGGTCACCGCCGACAAGCCAGCCCAGCTGATCGAGAAAAGCCTGGCCAGCCCCAGCGTGCTGGCGATGCTGCTGGCCACCAAGTACGCCGACGGCATCCCGCTGTACCGCTTCGAGAGGATGCTCAGCCGGCACGGCATCGACATCTCTCGCCAGACCCTGGCGCGCTGGGTAATCCAGTGCGGCGAACAGCTGCAACCCGTGATCAACCTGATGCGCGACCGGCTGCTCGACTACCCGGTGCTGCACTGCGACGAAACCCGGCTGCAGGTACTGCATGAGCCGGGTCGTGACCCCACCACGCAATCCTGGATGTGGGTGCAAAGCGGTGGGCCACCCGACAAACCGGTGATCCTGTTCGACTACTCATCCAGCCGTGCGCAGGAAGTACCGCTGCGCCTGCTCGCAGGCTACCGCGGCTACCTGATGACTGACGACTATGCCGGCTACAACGCCGTGGCCGCACAAGAGGGCATCGAACGCCTGGCCTGCTGGGCGCATGCGCGACGCAAGTTCGTCGAAGCACAGAAGGTGCAGCCCAAGGGCAAGACCGGGCGCGCCGACATCGTGCTGAACCTGATCAATAAGCTTTACGGCATCGAGCGTGAGCTGAAAGAAGCCGACGACAGCGGGCGCCTCGCCGCCCGCCAGCAGCGCAGCCGACCGATCATCGACCAACTTAAGACCTGGCTGGACAAGACCCAACCACAGGTCGCCGGACAGACCGCCCTGGGCAAGGCGGTGAACTACCTGGCCAGCAACTGGAGCCGCTTGGTGCGCTACCTCGAAGGCGGCCACCTGCCAATCGACAACAACCGCGCCGAGAACGCCATCCGCCCGTTCGTCATCGGCCGCAAGAACTGGCTGTTCAGCGACACCCCGAAAGGCGCCAGGGCCAGCGCGCAGATCTACAGCCTGATCGAAACCGCCAAGGCCAACGGCCAGGAACCTTACGCCTGGCTGCGCCACATCCTCGAACGCCTGCCGACCGCCAGCAGCGTAGACGACTGCGAAGCACTGCTGCCATGGAACTGCTCGCCAGCAACTGCATCCTGACTTGCGAACCTTGTTAGCGGTAGGTGGGTTTATGGAGCGCTTACGTCGCGGCACGCCGCAGCACTTACAAGAAGCTTGGCAAGAGCAGCCCGCTCTACAAAGCCAAGCGCAAGGTCGAGAAGGCCAAGGCGCAGGTGCGGGCGAAGGTCGAGCACCCGTTTCGGGTGATCAAGCGCCAGTTTGGTTACACCAAAGTTCGCTTTCGAGGGCTGGTGAAGAACACGGCGCAGTTGGTGACGCTGTTCGCCCTGTCGAACCTGTGGATGGCGCGCCGACATTTACTGGCGAATACAGGAGAGGTGCGCCTGTAATGCGGGAAATGGCCGCCGCGAGGTGCTCGCGGCGGCTAAAAACCCAGAAAGAATGGATGATTCGATCGTTTTTTAGACGAATCGCCGCTTTTGAAATTGGCAGGGCTGAAGTCAGCCAGAAATACGTGACTACTTCAGACCGTCCTTAGCGGTAGGTGGGTTTATGGAGCGCTTACTTTGGTTACACCAAAGTTCGCTTTCGAGGGCTGGTGAAGAACACGGCGCAGTTGGTGACGCTGTTCGCCCTGTCGAACCTGTGGATGGCGCGCCGACATTTACTGGCGAATACAGGAGAGGTGCGCCTGTAATGCGGGAAATGGCCGCCGCGAGGTGCTCGCGGCGGCTAAAAACCCAGAAAGAATGGATGATTCGATCGTTTTTTAGACGAATCGCCGCTTTTGAAATTGGCAGGGCTGAAGTCAGCCAGAAATACGTGACTACTTCAGACCGTCCTTAGCGGTAGGTGGGTTTATGGAGCGCTTACTTTGGTTACACCAAAGTTCGCTTTCGAGGGCTGGTGAAGAACACGGCGCAGTTGGTGACGCTGTTCGCCCTGTCGAACCTGTGGATGGCGCGCCGACATTTACTGGCGAATACAGGAGAGGTGCGCCTGTAATGCGGGAAATGGCCGCCGCGAGGTGCTCGCGGCGGCTAAAAATCCAGAAAGAATGGATGATTCGATCGTTTTTTAGACGAATCGCCGCTTTTAAAATTGGCAGGGCTGAAGTCAGCCAGAAATACGTGACTACTTCAGACCATCCTAGTCAACCAGATCGCTATTGCCCCCGAAGATCGAGCCAACAAAGACAGCGGCTAAAATTAATTAGTACGAACTTCAGATGCTCACGATAGCGATTTAATCAGAATGAATAATTATAGGCTAAGACGAAATTATCTTGCGACATGGACGATCTCACGGGCGACGAGGTGTTGTAAGCCGATCGATTGGTCATACTTTGCTCGAAGGCATGCGAATACGCAGCATCGAACCTACCCGATTTTGATACTTGGTAGCTGAATCCCAAGGAAGCGTGTTTCCGCAAAATACCCGGAACTAGCGCCAACAATCCCTCATCATTAAAGGGCTGCGTCGCCTGACGGTAACCTGCTCGCACTGTTAAATTCGGGGTAGCTGCATACGAAGCCCCAATCGCCACTATTGTTTGATCCTTGGCATTTTGAGGAAGTCTTAAGTCGACATCACCAACATCACTAGAAAACCCTACCTTTATATCCTTCCAGGCATCCTTCCAAAAAACGCGAGACACATCAACAGCAACGAGTAATTTGTCCGTAACTTGGTGGCTCAGACCCACGTCAAGTTTGGCAGGGGTATTAAAGTCTAAAACACGAACCTCGCCCTCGATAGGCACATTACCGATGAGGCCATCTACCGCGGTAATAGTCCCCTTCCCTTTCAAATCGTTCATATGGCTTTTGAGCATGTAGGAGATACCCAACTTGGTCGTTGGCGTAATCTTATATAGCAAACCTAACCTACCCGAGTATCCCCAACCCTCGACACCACTCGCAAGTTCCTTGTTTTGGCTAACGCTCAAATGCACACCCCGCGGGTCGGGTAAAGTGCCGATCAAGCCCAACAGCGAACCGGACACACGCCCATCACCGGCGAGACTACCCAACTGGTTCGTTCCCAGCAAATAATCGAGATTCAAACCAGTCCATTTTGCATCTAGCGATCCACCGATAACAAGACGATCGTTAATCTTAAAACTCACGGCAAAAGGTATGTCAAGTACAAACAAGCGACTGGCGTTCTCAAGGCCGGTATCAGCATCGGCGGCATAGCCCATTCCGCCAATATCGCCGCGGGACAAAAAACTGTCCTTCCCATACTCGACCCCTATCCCCGCTTGTGCGAATATGCCCGCGCCAAAGGTCCAGTTAGAAACTTTACGGATAAAAGCAAGCTGAGGGGCAACATAGGGGCCTCTATTATTAGAATGCCGACTTGATGACGCTTTCTCGCCTGTACCAAGATTAGTGGCGCTGATATCTGTGGTAATCAGATCTAGCCCTAGCAGTATTTCACCTGTCGCATCAGACAAGTCCATTGTCGCTGGGTTGACCATCATTGACGCGGGCCCGACATAATGAGCAACAGCCGTACCGCCCATGCTTCTGGAAACCGCGCCAAAGCCCTCCAAAAACACACCATCCGTCGCTACCGCATGGCTTGACGCAATACCCAAGATCGCAGCACTAATTGTTTTATTGAGTAAATTTGTTTTTTTAATCATATGTTCCACCGTTTATTAATTTTGTTTTTGGGATACAACATCACTAAAAGCAAACTGCCCGCAACCTTAGAAAAGCCCACACGAGCCGCGTAATTCTACCAGCACGTTTCAACCAATATGGAGCACCGGCTTGAGCGTGACCCCTTCTTCCGAGTCTTCGGCGGCTCGATTGATTTCCTCAAAAGGATAAAACTTAATTAGCTTGTCAAATAGAAACTTCCCCTGGCGATAAAGTTCTACCAACCTCGGAATAAAAATATCTGAAATCGACTGATCTTCGACGATTCCACGAAGCTTACGATTGAATAGCAGGAACTACACCAGGCCCTTCATGCCCTAAAACCATCGGGAGCGGAACCGGATAATGCTGATCGCGACAAATCAGATCCGTATGACACAACCCGGTCGCAACCAATATAACGAGAACTTGATCTTCTGCAGCTCATTAAGAGCTACATGCCCGAATAAGAATGGGCCGTTTTTTTACGGACTATTGCCGCTTTGATTTCCATCTCCTTCTGTTACCGGTTTTACTCCGGTTTCCCCCGCGGCGGCTATTCCAGCACTACAGCCGCACCTCAGTGTGTTCTCGAGCATAAATAGACGGTCGTTGCCCCACCACATTTGATCGCCCAAAAACATCGTTGGTACACCGAATACTTTACGTTCGATGGCGGCCTGGGTATGCTCATCATACGCATTTGTTGCAGCGTCGCTGCTGAGAAACTCCTCGAAAGCAGCGCGATCCCACCCTAGAGTCCCGCACACTAGGGCAAGCAGGCTTTCCGAGTCCAGAGCTATACCTTCCCCCCAAACTGCATTGAATACTGTATTCACGTAAGCAGCAGTCTGCGTTTCGGCACCCGAGTAATAGAGCCCAGCATTCATCCGTTGGCTATTGTAATTGGCAGGAAATAAAAACGGTAATCCGTACAGCTCGGCCCAGCGTTTTAAATCCACCATCAAATAGGCAAGTTTGACTTTCAGATCGCGATTGGAGGGGCCTACGTTTCCGATGGCGATTTTGGCTCGCGCCAAATCAATCGAGTGATAGCGAATGGAAAAGCTATAATCGTGGGCTAGCTTCGACAAGCGATGGTTAGCCAAGTAAGAAAAAGGGCTCAAAAAGTCGAAATAGAAATCAACAATCACAATCAAACACTCCAAAAAACTAAGCCAACCAACAGTGGGTTGCCTCATCAAGGATGGCACCCATCGTCGGCTTGATATGCTGGCTTCATTCGGTATTCCTAAAGCCTGACTTCACACCCGAGTCTGCGAGACTAGCAGTCTTAGCTAAATTTGCCGAACTGGCGACGCCTACTAGTAGCGCAAGAAATATGATTAATCTAATATATTTCAAATCGTTCAGCGTCTTTTCCAGCATTTCGCCAGACCAATCGAGTTGGACTACTTCAATTCCTTGCTGTATTTAGCATGCAGTGCGGCCCAAGCTTTGCCTGACTTAAGGGCGCCAGCAATATAGTCTTCTGGGACGATGTTATAGGGCGGACGGCATGGTCCAGCTGTGAGCCAGCCAGCTGCATCCATGCGTGCTTTTTCAAGTCCGATGTTGTATTTCGAGAACTCCGAAAAGTCGCCACGCGGAAACAATGTCGAATCGGCTGCGCGCATGTCATCGGAGATGGCTTTGGCCTTGATCCAGTCACCGCTGCTCTTGGCCTGATCCACTGCATCACGCAACATGATGGCGGTAGCCGGGCCGCACATGGAGCCGCTTGACCAGAACGCGGTCATGCGCTCAGGATTGATGCGTGCGGCCGCGTAATAGTCATCCTCGTGTGGAAGGAAGCGGATGTTGGGTGCCAATTTCAGGTCCAAGTCAAGCATTCCGATGCCTAGATATTTGGCAGTTACTACCTGCGGAATTTTGGACATTTCTGCCCAGAAGGGGCGAGGGAAGTCGAACTTGAAGGCTTCAGGGTTAGCGTAAATCGCAATGGCAGCCTCCGGTACCGCCTCTGCAACATCACGATAGAACTGGACCGCTGTGGGCAGGTCCATCTTCACCCACATTGGGACACCGAGCATGGTACCGCTGGCGCCCATATCCATAAACTCACGAGTTTGGCGGATGACTTCGCGGGTATTCAAGGCCGTGGTGCCGCAGAAATAAGGCACGCGACCACGAATGGTTTCGACAATCGTCGAAACATAGTCACGTTTTTCCTCCCAGGTCAACGTAGCGCACTCGCCAAAAGTGCCCATACTTAAAATTCCGTTGACACCAGCCGCAATCAGTTCTTCAACTATGCGAGCAGTCTCGTTTAAGTCAACTGTGTTAGTGCTGCGCCAGTTAGAAGCATCCGGAGTAGCCGGCGTTGGCATAATAGCCCAGACACCATGGATATCCTCGGCAGTAAGACGCGCTGGTTTCATAGTTTTATTCGACATGGAGACACTCTTGGTTAGGTAAAAAAGCTGGAACTAGGTTAGTCAGAATCGTTGTCCAATCGCGACCGACTCCAAATTACGGATCTAGAGTTACCGTAGCTGTAGCCTCTTGGAGCCCAATCACCTTTATACGTTCGGTTTAAGGAACAGCTTCCGGATATCAATACTAACGAGCCAGTCGCTCGTTAAGTCAACATGAACTTGCAGTGCTGGGCCCCATGCATGATCTGCATCGAACGACTGAGACTAGCATCCTCATTCGCCACGATCCTTGCATAATCTATTACAGCCCCGATGTGAGGGTGAACCGGAGCAAAATCGGGAAAATTAATACTGCAGGAGCATAAGTAATTTTCCCCAACGCATATCTGGAAGAGAGCCTGCGCCTGTAACTTTGGTTGTAGTTTTAACTCAATTTTACATCCATGCCGTAGCCAGTGGTCTCGATACCATGGCCAAAGATGTCTCCAACGTAGTACTCCGCTTCGTCTATGGCCTTGGCACCTCGCCAGCCGGGCTCAATGAGCCAGCCGGAAGGTGTTGCGCCATAGAACGTCAGCGCCTTGTCGTTAGCATGAATGCCAAGTTGCAAGGCAATGTCAATGTCGTTCTTTACAAACTGTTGATGGGTGTATCCCAGATCCTCTATGTCGGTGTACTCAAGCATCACATGATTGAGCCTCTTTTCAGCGGGCATGGCACCAAACCCAATGGAGTGGTCCCGACCATTGCAATGCATGAACGTTAGTTCGCCAGTCATGCCGTTGGGCAGCGGGATCCGGTATTCGACGTCCCCACGCAATCCCAGAAGACTATAGAACTTGTGGGCAGCTTCGACATCGGTCTGGCGAACGATGCAATGACCCAGGCCTTGGTCACCAGTCACAAACTTGCCGTGCAGGGGGCGGCCAGGATGGAACGGGTTGTTCATGTCGATCCGGGGGCCCCAGAATATCTCGGTCGGGTTGCCGCCTGGATCTACTGTCTTCATCAGGCCCAACACCATTCGTTCCTGAGCCTCGGCTTTATCGCAGACGCGAACATCGTAACCGGCGTCAATGAGTTTTTGACCGAGAGCCTCGAACTCCGGTTTTCCGGACACACGCCAACCCAGGTATTCCAGGTCGTCCTGGCCGTTATGATGGATCACGATTCGATGATGCCAGTAATCCATCCGTAGATAGAAGCGGTCCTTCTCACCTTCATCAAGAACTTGCAGGCCCAGCATATTCGTGGCGAATGATTTCCACGCATCAGGATCCTTGACCGAGATGCCCATGTATCCGAGTTCAATAACTGCAGGTTGCTTACTCATAGTTTGATTCCATGGAGTTAGTGCTTATTAGAAGGGATACTGCTGCTCGAAAGGCTCGATGGTCAGCCACTTGAGCTCTGTGAACTCATCGATCACAGCACGGCCGTCGAAGCGTCCGTAGCCAGTGTTCTTAGTGCCTCCGTATGGAGCCTGCGCCTCGTTTTGGACAGTCGAGCCGTTAATGTGCACTGAACCATATTCGATGGACATGCCCACGCGCAAAGCACGGTTGATGTCGCGGCCAAATACGCCCGACGACAGGCCATAGGCGCTGTCGTTGGCAATGCGAATGGCCTCTGCTTCGCCGTTGCAACGGATCACCACAGTGATGGGACCGAAGGTCTCCTCATCGTAGATCCGCATGTTGGATTTGACGTGATCCAGGATCGTGGCCGGCATGACCGCACCTTGGGCCATGCCGCCGCAGGCAACTGTGGCTCCTTTGTCGATCGCGTCCTTGAACAAACCATTGATCCGCTCGCCTGAATTTGGCGAGACCATTGGGCCGATGATGCAGTCGCCAGTTACGCATGGGTCGCCCGCGCTCAAACGCTTGGTCTTTTCGGCAAATTTGGCGACAAATTCGTCGGCAATCTTCTCATCAACCACCAAGCGCTCAGTGGACATGCAGATCTGACCTTGGAACAGGAAGCTACCGAATACCGCTGCCTTGACAGCTGCGTCGATGTCCGCGTCATCCAGAACAATAAGTGGGGACTTGCCACCGAGCTCCAGCAGGCAGCGCTTGAGGTGTTGCGCGGCCTTCTGCGCGATAATACTGCCCACGCGGGTGGAGCCCGTGAAGTTGATGCGGCGGATCTCCTTGGCCGAAATCAATGCGTCCGCGATCTCGGGCGAACGGTCAGGCGAAGAATTGAGATAGTTGAGTACGCCAGCAGGCAGCCCGGCTTCCTGCACGCACTGGGTGATCAGGGCATGCGTCGCGGGACTAAATTCGGAACCTTTGAATACCACCGTGTTGCCGCAGACCAGCGGATAAGCGATGGCTCGTGCCGCCAGCACTGCGGTGCCGTTCCACGGCACGATGCTCAGGATCGGACCGACCGGCTGACGTAGCGTCATTGAGAGCGTGTCAGACTTGTCTGTCGGAATAGTTTCCCCCTGAATTTGTGTAGCCAGCGATGCCGCTTCACGGAACACATTGGCTGACATCTGGACATTGAAGCCGGCCCAAAGAGCGGAGGCTCCCACCTCCTTGGCCATCACTTCGATAAACTCGGGTGTTTTACTTTCCATAACCTCAGCGACCCTCAGCAGAAGGCGGCGACGCTCCGAAGGTCCAACAGTCTTCCAGGTCTGGAAAGCCTCTTGGGCAGCTTGCGCGGCCTTTAACGCATCCATCACCGTGGAGTTTGCACACTCCGTCATCACCTCACCACTGACGGGGTGCTTTCGCTCGAAGGTCTGTTGGTCACTGGAATTGACCCAGACATTGTTGATAAACAATTTTGTATTCATGCGGTTTGACCAGAAATTTAGTTATTATTTCAAGATAGGCGACAAACCTACTTGCGACCGAGCGCCATCCCTCCATCTATATTAATGACAGTCCCGGTAATGAATTTCCCTTGATCTCGCGACGCCAACAACAAATAGGGTGCCACTACGTCTTCGGCCTTGGCTGCAAATCCAAGAGGCGTTAGACCCTTGATCATGTCCTCGATACCGGGCATGTTTTTCATGTGAGTTTTGTCGAAGCCGGCGCTTGCGGGACCGCTCAGAGACGTCACGGTGCCGCCCGGTGCAACGGCGTTGACGCGAATGTGGGGAGCCAATTCGTAAGCCAAAGCCTTCATCATGCCCAGGACCGCATGTTTGCTGGCGATGTAGCATGAACCACCAGCACCGACCGTATGGGACGACACTGAAGCGGTCATCACCACTGATCCGCTAGTCTTTTTCAGTTCCTGCAGGGCGGCCCTGATACCGCTGAAATAGCTCTTGACATTGATGTTGAATATCTCATCAAAACTGCTCGATATTTTCTCCCAAGGCTCTTCGATGCCAAGCATGTAATCCCAAATACCGGCATTTGCAATGAAACAATCGAGATGGCCGAATCTATCGGTTGTTTGCTTTATCAGCTTCTCATTTGTTGCGTGGTCCCGGACATCGCCCACGACGATCTCGAGTGCGTCCTTGAACTCATTGCAAAGGCTCGCCTTTTGCTCCTCGTTTTGTACGAGAGCGGATACGCAATAACCGGCGGACTTAAAGGATCGAACCAGTGCGAGACCAATTCCTGAGCCAGCACCGGTTATCGAAACGACTTGTTGATTGCTCATACACACAAATTTCCTTTTGAACAATGGGACAGCTTGTAGCTGTCACCATTTTTAAAGGCGATTATTGGGTCACAAAAAGATCATCACATTGTGCGTCTGGAATGTGCGCTCTGGATAATCAATCAATCGTTGGACCAACTTACGCGCTCCATCTTCGCCGCGCTTCCATTTATCCTCCCGAGTGGCATAGAAGACATCGACTTGATTGCCGCGTCGTGCTCGGTGAACAATGAGGTTGGAGCGAATGTGAAGCAAATCTTCATTTTCGTCCATTGCAGCCTGGATATTTGTGATGAAACGAGTAAAGCGCACCTTTGGACTATTGCCCCAGTTTTGCGGATCCAGTTGATGCGCTACGCGAACTTCCAGTTGTTCATAATTCTCGTTGAAAATGTTCATGGTTTCATTGAGCTGGTAACGGCGCTCGGAAGCTGAGCGCAGTTCGCGTGAGATAATCTGATATTTCACCTCTGAGTCCACGCAGTGCTCTAACCAGGCGCGGTAAGCCTGAATGTCTAAAAGATGCGCTTCCCGGGTTAGCAACGTGGTAGCTTCTTGTTGCAAAGCCTCGTCGCCGGAATTGAAGAAACGAAGAAACTCTTCGGCGTCGTGGGCGGAGACAAGCTTGTCTTCCTGAATATTAATCATCATGGTCCCTCTCGTCTGTTAGCGATCAGTAGTCTTTGTCAGTTCGGTATGCCAATTTTTAGAGACATCCTCGAATTCAGCCCAGCTAGAGCTGCTGATGTGCGCGCCGTAAGCCCGATAGAAGCCACGATAACTGGTCTCGCCAATCGCCGATTTGCCGACGATGCCAGGATAAACCTCGTCGCCGTATACGTCCCCGCCGAAACCCAGGTTGGAAACCAGATCGCCATCTCTGGACTGATATTTCTTGGCGTTTTGCGATGCCGTTTCCATATTGTCGTTGTCGTCGCTTTCCCAGAAGCCAGCAGGCCCAAACGTTCTCTGAACCGCGTCGACCAAGCGGCGCTTGAGATCCTCGGGCATGTCTTTTTCGACCATGGCGTAGGTCCATACCTCAGTGGTATTTGCGTCGATCGGGTGCCATACCTTGAAGACACCCGAGCAGGTCAGAAAACTGTTGTTCGGGAAAACGGTGCCGTTGAGGTGGCTACGATAGATTCGTGCGCGAACCTCGCCAATTTCTTTGTTCAGCCGTTCCTGCTTAGCACCGCCGAAGGCCATCAATTCCGGAACCAGGTCTGCGCTGTGCACGCCTGAATATCCGTCCCACAACACACCCATGCCGCTGCCGTATTTGGAGGTCATTTGCAGACCTGCACCTTCTGGGGGCAAAGCTGCGTTGCCAGCTAACGACGAGAAGACCGACTGCCCTGAGCGAAGCGAAGACGCATGCGTCCAACCCACGTGGTACGCATCCCCCGCAAAGTTTTCCGCGGGCGCTTTCCAGTTAGCCTTGATTATGACCTTGCCTGGAGGACCGATCAGTTCTAGCCCTCCGGAATGCTTAAACATAGGCTCCAGGTACCAGCCAGCGTCCCCCATGTAGTCTTTGAGAGAAGGGGCTTCCTCATCGAAGCAACCATAGATGAAGCCATGGAAGCTCTCTACACGAGCGACTTCTTTCAATCCCATACATTTCTTGTCGAGCGCCTCGCCATACAGTTCTTTTTCAAACGGGACGCTCTGCAGTTCACCGTTAGCGCCGAAGCCCCAGCCGTGATAGCTGCAAACGAAACCTTTAGCATTACCTGCTTCTGCGTGTACCAGCGTCTTGCCACGGTGACGACAAACGTTCAGGAAAGCACGAATCGAACCGTCGTTCTGCCTGGAGACGATAACCTCATCAACCCCCATTTTTGCCGTAACATAGTCGCCAGGGGATGGAATCAGGCTGTCATGAGTCAGGAAAAGCCAGTTCCGAGCAAAAATGGTTTCCAGTTCGCGCTGGAAAAGTTCTTCGTCGCCATGAATCAGGTGTTTTTGGGTCAGCCCAGATTCAGTCACCAAGGTTTTATTTTTGTAATTCATATTTTCACCTAAAAAAATCGAATGGGGGGGATTACGCTCTAGGGTCCGGGGTGCCTCCTATTAAAATTCTCAGCTCAAATCAATCATCACACGCTGGCCCTCAATCTTCACCGGGTATGTTTTGATGTTCTGTGTCACAGGGGCGCACAAGGCCCTGCCTGTGCAAACATCAAATCGACCTTGATGCAAAGGACATTCAATTTCTCTGCCTTCTAGAAAGCCATCACTCATGCGGGCAGCACCATGTGTGCACAGGTTGTCGGTAGCGTAGATTTCGCCTTCCACTTCATACAGCGCTAGTTCCTTGCCTTCGACTGTCACGCCGAGGACGTCACCTTCAGGGATTTCATAAAGAGCGACTGCGTCAATCCATTTTTCTGTCATAAAGCTATCTTCAAATGGGGTAATGATGGAGTTAGAGATCATCCAGCTGTCCTAAATATTCAGACGCGGCTGTTGTTAGTGATGCTCATTTAAGTGTCTTCCTGATGAATTCTCGATGTACAGAGGTGCAGGGTCGGGGCAATTCAGACCCCGCTGGGATAGAAGGCGTCGGCATAAATATGCTCGGGCGATATTCCAAGATCTTTGGCGACGGTGCATAGAGCGTCAACCATCGCTGGTGCGCCGCACAGGTAGGCTCTCCACCCAGCCAGCGAGGGAATGTCTTTTTCAATCAAATCGGTAATTAGGCCGGCCCGCTGGCCCTCATTAATCGGGCCCGTCGCGATCACTGTATGGACAGTCAGTTGAGGGTGGATAGCCGCGAGTTGGTTCAATCGGTCTGCGTCGTAAAGGTCTTGCTGACTGCGCACCCCGAAATAAAGGTGGATGGGGTTCGTCATTCCCGACTTCAGCGCGCCGCGAACAATCGACAGCACCGGTGCGAGTCCGGTCCCGCCGCCCACACACAGCATCGGCCCGGTGTGAGCCTGACGCAGATAGGCCGTACCAAGAGGCCCACTCAACTTAATGCTTGTACCTTCGCGGACGTGCTCGAAAATATACTCCGTGACACGCCCGCCCGGCACTTTGCGGATATGGAACTCCATTTCTTGGTCATCTGGCAGACCAGCCATTGAATATGGACGCACATGTTCGGGACTGAACTGTAGCATCGCGTACTGTCCGGGTGAGAACTCGAAGGGCTTGGCGAGGCGAATGCGGATGCGGCGAATATCGTGAGTGGGCGACTCGACGGCGACAACCATGCCTTTGATGATTCGCGCCGGGTGAGTGACTATGTCGTCTGAGTCTATGATCTCAATTGCGCAATTGCTGGTGAGCACTGACTGACAGGCGAGTACATAATGCTCTTCGATGCGATTTGAGTCACCGCTTTTCGCCGCCGAACTAATGACGCTGCCATCTATAACTCGGCAGCGGCAAGTACCGCATCGTCCAGACATACAGCTGTAGGAAATACCCACACGGTGCTCACGGAGCACTTCCAAAAGGTTGGCACCGGAATCAAAAGGCAAGCGGCGATTGTTCGGTAGTACGAGAAGTTCCATAGATCTAGCTTCTTTATTTATATGTTTTATGGTTCCATGGTCATTGACTGTATTCTAATAGTCAATAAACCATAAATGAATATTAGTATCACTAATATGAATAATGTCCAGGCCATCCCTTACCGGCCCGTTGTTTGACTACACGACCCCGACCCGCAGCGGGGTCCATTCGCTTTCCTTCACCGCTGTGCTCACGGCCATGACGAGCTTGTCGAGATTGCTGGCAGTCACGCCCTCCAGTGCCGAGCGCCCCCGCAGCATCGAGCGCGGCTGCAGCAGTGCATGGTAGATCTGCCAAGGGTCCGCACCCCTGGTCAGCTTCAGGACAGACTGGATCAGCTCGTGCTTGAGCGGGTCGAGGTGCCAGTCCGGCACGCGCTGGCCGCGGTTGCCCACGTTCAAAGCCAGCAAGTTGCCCGCCTGGATCTCATAGCTGATCCACCTGCGGGATTTGCCCGCTATCTTGGCAAACGCAGCGACGGGAAGGTTGTGCGGCGCTTCGAAGACATCGAACAAATCCATTCTCTCGCGCTGAATGTCCGAAGGTACCAGCGGCGCGGCCGATCGCTGGGGCGGCACTGCCGGCAGCCGATGTGCGGCGGCAGAAACCAACGGCATGGCGTCACCCGGCTTCGTCACGAGCAGGCTTGGCGAAGCGGCAACCGGCGTAGAGGGCGCGCTTGCGGTTTGCTCAGTGGGGAATGCGGGCACGCCTTCCAGATGCACGGTGAGCGGCATGCTGGCCGCCTCGACCTGGTTCTGCTCGAAGAGGTCGAGGCGATCGGCCCAGTCCTGCATCATGCGTCGACGCTGCTCCACGTACGCGGCATGGTTGTAGGTCGCGCTGACCTTGTTGGGATCGACATGCGAAAGCTGTGCATCCACCCAGACTTTCGGGTAGCCGATCTCGTTGAGCGCAGTGGACATCGTGCCACGGATACCGTGTCCGGTCAGGCGTTCCTGATAGCCCATGCGTTTGAGCGCACCATTGAGCGTGTTCTCGCTGATGCGCTTCTTCAGGTCGCTGTCGTGCCGGAACAGGTAGCGCTGGGCCGGCTTGAACTCATCGAGCAGGTGCCGGACGATCTCCATGGCCTGAATCGACAGCGGCACGATGTAGGGCGGGATGTCCTTCGGCTGCTGCCGCTTCTTGCGCATATCCACCTGGAGTTGCTTCACGACGTCGGGCGGGATGATCCACAGCCCTCGGTCCAGATCGAATTGATCCGGCATCGCCTGCCGCAGCTCTCCGGTTCGCACGCCGGTCAGCAGCAATAGCCGCAGCCCGAGCTGGGTCTGCCGCCGGCCGCGATAGCTGCGCAGCCGCTGCAACAGCCTTGGCAGCTCGGCCATGCGCAGGAACGGGTTGTGGTTGACGGGTGGCAGCGGCAGCGCCACCACATCGAGATCGAAGGCGGGGTTCTGCTCCAGGCCCGGCACGATCACCAGCGCGTAGCGGAACAGTTGGTTGAACCACGTCCTGACTTTCTCGGCGACGGAGAGCGCCCTGCGCTTCTCGATCCTGGCGATCACCTCCAGGAGGTCGGGCCGCTTGATCTCATAGATCGACTGCTTGCCCAAGGTCGGCAGCACATCCTTGTCGAAGATGCGCGGAAGGATCGAGAGAGTCGTCTGCCGGCCTTCCTTGAGGCTGAGCCCGCGATGCTTGAGCCACTTGCGATACACCGCCTCGAAGGTGTTTTCGTCGGCGAGCCGGACAGCGGTGCGCTTCTGCTTGCGGTGATCGCGAGGATTGGTGCCTTTGGCCAGCAGGGCGCGCGCTTCATCGCGCAGGCTGCGGGCCTCGCGAAGCGTCACCTCCGGGTAGGTGCCGAGCGACATCCGCTTCTGCTTGCCCGCCCAGTAGTAGCGGAAGTGCCAAGTCCTGCCACCGGCAGCGGTGACGGCCAGGGAGAGGCCATCCAGGTCAGGGAGGGTGTATGCCTTGCCAGTCGCCTTGGCCTGTCGAACGGCCAGGTCTGAGAGTGCCATGCTCTTGCTCCGAACATGAGTCAGGAACCAGATGCTGGTCACGTCGACCTCGCCTCTCCATCAACAATCCGGAATCAGCCGCGCCCGCAAAAATGGACTTGTTTGTGGACTTAAAAGTCCCGGCTGTAGGCGGATCGCAGTGGACCACAGCAGAACGTCAAAGAGAGAAAAAGTCTTTGTGTGGCAACGACTTGCAGACTCTCTTGGACTTCTGCGGAAGTCCGCAGAATGATGCAGTGGAGCGGGCGAAGGGAATCGAACCCTCGTCATGAGCTTGGGAAGCTCAGGTAATGCCATTATACGACGCCCGCTCAGGGGTGCCTTTGTACCAGAAGGTTTGGGTGAAATGAAGGGCGACCCCGGGTTTTTCTGGCTGGCAGGCGAAAACGGCCTAGATTTGCGCGATCTCGTGGTCGGTCAGCGATCGATACCGGCCCGGCTCAAGTGCTGGGTCCAGCATCAGAGGGCCCATGCTTTCGCGGTGCAGGGCGGTAACCTTGTTGTTGAAGTGGCCAAACATGCGCTTGACCTGATGGTAGCGGCCCTCGTGCAGGGTGAGGCGGGCCTTGTTTGAAGCGAGTATCACGAGCTCGGCGGGAAGGGTGGTGAGATTTTCGAAACGGAAGTACATGCCTCGGGCAAAAACGTCGACGCACGCTGGGTCAATTTCGTTTTCGGTTTCAAGCAGGTAGACCTTGCCCTGCAGGCTGGTTGGTTGAGTCAGGCGGCGGGACCACTGACCGTCGTTGGTGAGCAGCATAAGGCCGGTGGTATTGAAGTCGAGACGGCCGGCGATGTGCAGGTCCTGCTTGTCCGGTTCGTCGATCAGGTCCAGCACGGTGCGATGCGCCGTATCCTTGGTAGCGCTGACGCAGCCTGCCGGCTTATGCAGCATCAGGTAACGGGCCGGCTTTCCAGCCTGCAGCGATTCTCCCTCCAGCTCGATGCGATCAAAGACACGAATTTCCTGGTCCATGGCCTGGCTGACTTTGCCGTTCACCATCACTCGGCCTTCGGCCACTAGGCGCCGGACATCCTGACGGCTTAAGCGCGCGCGGTTGCCGAGGTAGCGGTCAAGGCGCATCGGGGTTTGCGGTTTCGCTGCGGGCGCAGCGGGGGCAGATGCAGGCGCGGTTCCGCAGGGCTGCAGGCACGCGCTCAAGTGCATCGTCGGCAATATCTGCGCTGAAGCACCAGCACGGCTGAGCCGCGGACGGGTTACATTCGCCGCACTGGTTGGGCTGACCGCAGAGTGGGCAGCGGGAAGAATCTACAGGCTCGCTCATGGCGTTTCCGTTAAGCGTCGGGCTATTGCGTGCCGGTCGCGAGGCCGGCACGCAAAAGCCGGTTTACATGACGCGTTGGCCCGGCTTGGCGCCGTTATCGGGGCTCAGCAGGTAGATCTCGCTGCCGCCAAGGCCTGCCGCCAGGACCATGCCTTCGGACAGGCCGAACTTCATCTTGCGTGGCGCTAGGTTGGCAACGTAGAGCGTCAGACGACCTTCCAATTTGCTCGGATCTGGATAGGCGCTCTTGATGCCAGAGAACACGTTGCGCTTGGCATCACCGATGTCCAGCGTCAGACGTAGCAGCTTGTCGGCGCCTTCGACGAACTCGGCCTTCTCGATCAGGGCAATACGCAGATCGACCGCGGCGAACGCATCGAAGTTGATTTCCGCGGCGATCGGTTGCTTGGTCAGTTCGCCATTGCCTGCCGGGGCAGCTGCGGCTTCGCTGGAGGCGAGGTCTTCTTTGGAAGCTTCGATCATGGCTTCGATCTTCGCCGGCTCGATACGAGTCATCAGTGGGGTGAAGGCGTTGAGTTGGTGATTGGCCAGCAGCGTTGCGTGATCGTTCCAGCGCAGTGGCTCAACATTGAGGAACTGCTCGGCAGCGGCGGCAAGGTTCGGTAGCACCGGCTTGAGGAAGATAACCAGCTGGCGGAACAGGTTGACGCCGAACGCGCAGATTTCCTGCACCTCGGCCTGCTTGCCTTCGACCTTGTTCAGTGCCCAGGGCGCCTTGTCGGCGATCCAGGCGTTGGCACGGTCAGCGAGCGCCATGATTTCGCGCATGGCCCGGGCGAAGTCGCGTGCTTCATAGGCTTCGGCGATACCCGGTGCAGCTTCCTGAAAGGCGGCCCAGAGCTCGGGCTCAGGGTTGGCATCGACCATCACACCGCCATTGCCCTTGTGGATGAAGCCCGCGCAGCGGCTGGCGATGTTGACCACCTTGCCGACCAGGTCGGAATTGACCTTTTGCACGAAATCCTCGAGATTCAGGTCGAGATCGTCCACGCCACGGCCGAGCTTGGACGCATAGTAGTAGCGCAGGTACTCGGGATTGAGATGGTCGAGGTAGGTGCGCGCCTTGATGAAGGTGCCACGGGACTTGGACATCTTCTGCCCATTCACGGTCAGGTAGCCGTGGACATTGACGGCGGTGGGCTTGCGGAAACCGGCGCCTTCGAGCATGGCGGGCCAGAACAGGGTGTGAAAGTTGATGATGTCCTTGCCGATGAAGTGGTACAGCTCGGCAGTCGAGTCCTTGCTCCAGAAGGTGTCGAAGCTCAGCTCGGGGCGGCGCTTGCACAGGTTCTCGAAGCTGGCCATGTAGCCGATCGGCGCGTCCAGCCAGACGTAGAAGTACTTGCCCGGCTCACCCGGAATCTCGAAGCCGAAATAAGGCGCGTCGCGGGAGATATCCCATTCCTGCAGCCCGCCGTCGAGCCATTCGGCGATCTTGTTGGCAACGGACTCCTGCAGCGCGCCGCCGCGGGTCCATTGCTTGAGCATGGCCTCGAAGTCCGGCAGCTTGAAGAAGAAGTGCTTGGAGTCCTTGAGCACCGGCGTGGCGCCGGAAATCGCCGAGCGCGGATCTTTCAGCTCGGTCGGCTCGTAGGTCGCGCCGCATTTCTCGCAGTTGTCGCCGTACTGGTCCTCGGCCGCGCACTTCGGGCAGGTGCCCTTGATGAAGCGGTCGGCGAGGAACATGCCTTTCTCAGGGTCGAAATACTGGGTCACCGAGCGGGTGGCGATGTGGCCAGCGTCGCGCAGGCGGGTATAGATCAGCTCGGCCAGCTCGCGGTTTTCTTCCGAATGGGTGGAGTGGAAGTTGTCGAAATCCACCAGGAAGTCGGCAAAGTCGCCACTGTGTTCGGCCTGCACGTTGGCGATCAGTTGTTCGGGCGTTATGCCTTCCTTTTCAGCGCGCAGCATGATCGCCGAGCCATGCGCGTCGTCGGCGCAGACGTAGATGCACTGGTTGCCGCGCAGCTTCTGGAAGCGCACCCACATGTCGGTCTGGATGTACTCGAGCATGTGGCCGAGGTGGATCGAACCGTTGGCGTAGGGCAGGGCGCTGGTAACGAGAATCTGGCGAGCTTCGGACATGGGGATCTGCAGTCGGAATTGCGAAGGAAAGTCTGCAACTATAAAGGTCCGGCGCGCATTTTTCATCCGCGCTGCCCGATCGCCCCGCTATAGCAGTGTCGTCCGGTCGTCGGTGGGCTCGGAACTCGCGGGCGGGGTAAGATGCCTGTCTGATTTGCTCGGTCTTTCTAGGAGTAACCATGTCCGTCACCCGTGAAGCTGTGGAAACCGTACTGCGTCAGTACACCGATCCCCATTTGAATCAGGATCCGGTAAGCGCCGGTTGCGTGCGTTCGATTGACGTACAGGGTGATCGGGTCAGCGTGCAGCTGGAGTTGGGTTATGCCGCTGGGTTGTTCCGCAGCGGCTGGGCGCAGCTGTTGGCGATGGCAATCGAGCAGCTGGAAGGTGTAAGCCGCGCGGATGTACAGGTCGACTGCGTAGTCCGAGCGCACAAAGCGCAGGATCAGGTGCCCGCGTTGGCGAATGTGAAGAACATCATCGCAGTGGCATCGGGTAAGGGGGGCGTCGGCAAATCCACCACGGCGGCCAATCTTGCTTTGGCGCTGGCGCGGGAAGGTGCGCGGGTGGGGGTGCTGGACGCCGATATCTATGGCCCGAGCCAGGGCATCATGTTTGGCATTGCCGAGGGCACTCGCCCAGAGATTCGCGATGGCAAGGCATTCATTCCGCTGGAAGCCCATGGCGTGCAGGTCATGTCGATGGCGTTCCTGTCTGACGACAAGACTCCGATGGTCTGGCGCGGACCGATGGTGTCTGGGGCGCTGCTGCAGTTGATTACCCAGACTGCCTGGAACGATCTCGATTACCTGGTGGTGGACATGCCGCCGGGAACGGGCGACATCCAGCTGACGCTGGCGCAGAAGGTCCCGGTGACCGGTGCGGTGATCGTAACCACGCCGCAGGATCTGGCACTGCTCGACGCGAAGAAGGGCGTGGAGATGTTCCGCAAGGTGAACATTCCGGTGCTTGGTGTGGTGGAGAACATGGCCATCCATATCTGCTCCAATTGCGGCCATGCGGAGCATCTGTTCGGCGAGGGTGGTGGTGAGAAGCTGGCAGCGCAGTACAACGTCGATCTGCTGGCATCGCTGCCGCTGTCGATGGCGATCCGCAGCCAGGCGGATGCAGGCAAGCCGACGGTGATCGCTGATCCGGAAAGCCAAATCGCGATGATTTACCAAGAGGTGGCGCGTACCGTCGGTGCCCGTATCGCCCAGAGTGGGCAAATCATCGCGCAGTCGATGCCGAAGATCGTCATTTCCGAGGACTGAGCCTAGAGGCGGTGATGCCATGCGTCACCGCCCGCGCCCGGCGATAAATTGCAGGCACAAAAAAGCCCCGCCGAAGCGAGGCTTTTTCAGAGAAGACTCAGGTTAGATAACCTGAACTTCCTCAGCTTGCATGCCCTTCTGGCCGCGGGTAGCGACGAAGGAAACTTGCTGGCCTTCTTTCAGGCTCTTGAAACCGTCGCCCTGGATGGCGCGGAAGTGTACGAAGAGGTCGTCACCGGATTGCGGAGTGATGAAGCCGAAGCCTTTCTCATCGTTGAACCACTTAACGGTACCGGTTTGGCGATTGGACATTTGATGTCTCCTTGAACCAAGTTTTGAAAAATAAAGTGCGGACTGAAAAGGTCCGAACATCACTGTGTGCAAGGAGATAGGAGTCGTATCGATATTTGGATCGAAATCTAAACATGTAGCGATTCACGGTGACACATGCAGCAGCAGCCCAGTAACAATACCTTTTTTCTGGAGCAAAGCGAGCTTTATTTTGGATTTCTTCTCCGAGCGGCGCGGTCGAGGTGTGACCTGCTCTGCGGCGCGCATCGCGGCCATGCTTTTACACGCGCACGAGGCTCGGTAAGATGCGCGTCTTCGCACGCCCATTTCATCTAATCAGGACGCCAGCCATGAGCATCAAATCGGACAAGTGGATTCGCCGCATGGCCCAGGAACACGGCATGATCGAACCCTTCGTCGAGCGCCAGGTGCGCACCGAGGGTAACGATCGGCTGATTTCCTATGGCGTCTCCAGCTATGGCTACGACGTGCGCTGCGCCGATGAATTCAAGGTGTTTACCAACATCAACTCGGCGACGGTCGATCCGAAGAATTTCGACGAGAAGAGCTTCGTCGACATCAAGAGCGACGTCTGCATCATTCCGCCTAACTCCTTCGCCCTGGCGCGCACGGTCGAGTACTTCCGCATCCCGCGCAACGTGCTGACCATCTGCTTGGGCAAGAGCACCTACGCGCGCTGCGGCATCATCGTCAACGTGACGCCGCTGGAACCGGAGTGGGAAGGGCATGTGACCCTGGAGTTCTCCAACACCACGACGCTGCCGGCCAAGATCTACGCGAACGAGGGGGTTGCGCAGATGCTGTTCCTCGAGTCCGACGAAGAGTGCGAAGTGTCCTACCGTGACCGCGGCGGCAAGTACCAGGGCCAGCGCGGCGTGACGCTGCCCAAGGCCTGATGGCAAAGAGCAATACGAAAAAGCCCTGACCAATGGTCAGGGCTTTTTTTTTGCAGCGGTGGAGCGTGCAGGGTGCTTGGCCAGTACACCTGGCGAGCACTCGTTACCAGCCCGGTACGCCTCTCATGTCCGGCAGCTTGTGTGCGATGCCCTTGTGGCAGTCGATACAGGTCGCCTCGCCGCTGGCCAGGGCGGTGGAATGGAACTCCGATGCCCGTTTGCCTTGGCGAGTGAAGTCCATGTAGCCGAAGTCGTGACAGTTGCGGCACTCGAGCGAGTCGTTGGCTTTGAGTCGCGCCCATTCGTGCTCGGCCAGCTCACGACGCTTGTCGAGGAATTTCTCGCGCGTGTTGATCGTGCCGAAGATCGTGCCCCAAACCTCCTTGGACGCCTGCATCTTGCGCGCGATCTTATCGGTCCACTTGTGCGGTACATGGCAATCGGGGCACGTGGCGCGCACACCGGAACGGTTGCTGTAGTGGATGGTGTCCTTGATTTCCATGTACACGTTGTCTTCCATCTCGTGGCATGAAATGCAGAACGCTTCCGTGTTGGTGACCTCCAAGGCGGTATTGAAACCGCCCCAGAAGATGATCCCGGCGATGAACCCGCCGAGGGTCAGCGCCCCCAGACTGTAGTGGACGCTGGGCCGGCGGAGAACGGCCCAGTAGCGTTTGAAGAATGACTTGATCGACTTCATCCAGGCCCCCTCAGTTTCCGTTGGTGGATGGTGAGGTTTCCCGGTACAGCAGTTCGTCGATGGTCTTGAAGCGATTTTCCACCAGCGGCTTCACATCGTGCTGCGGTACATGACATTGCGTGCAGAAGTACCTGCGCGGTGCGACTGCCGCCAGGGTCTGCTGGTCGCGATCGGTGTAGTGGGTGATGCTGATCATCGGCGCCTGCGCGCGGGCACTATTGGCCCGGCTATGGCAGGTCAGGCATTTGTTGGCATTCTTGTCGACATGATACCCACGGATACTGTGTGGAATGGTCGGCGGCTGTTCCGGATAGTTGCGCTCGCGCCGGGCATCCTTGTTTTCCTCGTCGTGCAGTTTCGGCGGGGTGAATTCCTGAGTAATGGTCCCGCCTGGACGGCGACCGTCCGGGGCTGGTGCATCCAGCGGGTAGTTGGTTTCGGCGGCGACGGCCAGTCCGAATACCGCGAGCAGTGTCAGCGGCAGTAGGCGAAATTTCATGGCGGTTCTCCTCAGGCGATGCTGACCACTTCGATCTTCACGGCGCATTTCTTGTAATCGGTCTGCTTGGAGATCGGGTCGGTGGCGTCGAGGGTGACTTTGTTGATCAGCTTGTTGGCGTCGAAGAACGGCACGAAGATCAACCCCATCGGCGGCTTGTTGCGCCCCCGTGTCTCCACCCGTGCCTGCATCTCACCGCGCCTGCTGATGACTTTCACCACGCTGCCACGGCGCGCGTTGAGCTTGCGGGCGTCCTCCGGATGCATGTAGACGAGTGCGTCGGGCACGGCCTTGTGCAGCTCATCGACCCGCTGCGTCATGCTTCCAGTGTGCCAGTGCTCGAGCACCCGTCCGGTACTGAGCCAGAAGGGGTAATCCTCGTCCGGGACTTCGGCAGGCACGTCGTAGGGCAGGGCGAAGATGATCGCCTTCTTGTCGCCGTAGCCGTAGAACTGCACATCGCTGCCGGCTTTGACATAAGGGTCGTAGCCCTCGCGGTAGCGCCACTGGGTTTCCTTGCCATCCACCACCGGCCAGCGTAAACCGCGGGTTTCGTGGTAGGTGTCGAAGGGCGCCAGATCGTGTCCATGACCGCGACCGAATTCGGCGTATTCCTCGAACAGGCCCTTCTGCAGATAGAAGCCGAATGCCTCGGCCTCCTGATTTACATAGCCTTCGGCAATTTCCTCGTTGGGGAAGCGATCAACCTGACCATTCTTGAACAGTACGTCGTACAGGGTCTTGCCCTTGAGTTCCGGTGACTTGCTCAGCAGCTCGGCCGGCCATACCTCGTCGACGTTGAAGCGCTTGGAAAACTCGACCAGCTGCCAGAGGTCCGAGCGTGCATCGCCAGGTGCCTTGACCAGCTGGTGCCAGAACTGGGTGCGTCGCTCGGCGTTACCGTAGGCGCCTTCCTTCTCCACCCACATTGCGCTGGGCAGGATGAGGTCGGCCGCCTGGGCTGAAACGGTGGGGTAGACGTCCGAGACGATGATGAATGTTTCCGGATTGCGCCAGCCCGGCAAGATCTCCTGCATGACGTTGGGGCCGGCCTGCATGTTGTTGGTCACCTGCGTCCAGTAGACCTTCAGTACCCCGTCCTTGAGCTTGCGGCTCTGCTCGACGGCATGAAAGCCCGGCTTTTCCTGAATGGTGCCTTCGGGCAGTTTCCAGATTTTTTCGGTGATGGCCCGATGCTTTGGATTGGCGACTGCCATATCCGCCGGCAGGCGGTGGGAGAAGGTGCCGACTTCCCTTGCCGTGCCACAGGCGGACGGCTGTCCGGTCAGGGAGAACGGGCTGTTACCCGGCTCGCTTATCTTTCCGGTGAGCAGGTGGATGTTGTAGATCATGTTGTTCGCCCAGACACCGCGGGTGTGCTGGTTGAAGCCCATGGTCCAGAACGACATCACCTTGACCTTCGGGTCGGCATAAAGCTCGGCTAGCGCCTGGAGCCGCTCGGCCGGCACGCCGGATTCCTTGGTGGCGTATTCCAGGGTGTAGGTTTTCAGGAACTCGGCGTAATCCTCGAAGCTGATGTCGCTCCAGGTATTGGCCACCGCCGCATTCTCGGCTTTGAGTTCGAGTGGGTCGGTCGGACGCAGGCCGTAGCCGATGTTCGTTGCACCTTTGGCGAACTTGGTGTGTTTCTCGATGAAGTCCTTGTTTACCGCGCCGCTCTGAATAATGTGATTGGCGATGTAGTTGAGGATGACCAGGTCAGTCTGCGGGTTGAAGATCATCGGGATGTCGGCCAGCTCGAAGCTGCGATGCTCGAACGTCGACATGACCGCCACCTTGACGTTCGGCGCGCTGAGACGGCGATCGGTCACGCGGGTCCAGAGCACCGGGTGCATCTCAGCCATGTTCGAGCCCCAGAGCACGAAAGCGTCGGCCGCTTCGATGTCCTCATAGCAGCCCATGGGTTCGTCCATGCCAAAGGTGCGCATGAAACCAAACGCTGCCGAGGCCATGCAGTGACGTGCATTGGGGTCGATGTTGTTCGAGCGGAAACCGGCCTTCATCAGCTTGTTCGCCGCGTAGCCTTCCCAGATCGTCCACTGCCCCGAGCCGAACATGCCGATGGCTTCCGGGCCGCCCTGCTTGAGCGCCGCCTTGTACTTTTCCTCCATGATGTCGAAGGCCTGTTCCCAGCTGACGGGCTGGAACTCGCCCTGCTTGTCGAACTTGCCGTCCTTCATGCGTAGCAGCGGTTGGGTCAGGCGATCCGAGCCGTACATGATCTTCGACAGGAAGTAGCCCTTGACGCAGTTGATGCCGCGGTTCACTTCCGCCTTGACGTCGCCATGGGTGGCGACGACGCGGCCCTCTCGAGTCGCCACCATGACGCCGCAGCCGGTGCCGCAGAAGCGGCAAGGGGCCTTGTCCCATTTCAGATTGGTGGCGTCCGCTTCGGTAATCAGGTTGCTTGCGCTGGAAGCGATCGGCATGCCGGCCACGGTTGCGGCGATGGCCGCAGCGTTGGCTTTGGCGAATTGGCGTCGGGTAAGGCTCATCAGGCGTCTCCTTCGAGGAGTTCTTCGTGATAGATCAATGCGGCATTGAGCACGCCGGGCAATTGCTGGATATGGTCGATCGAGGCAAGGATGCGTGATTCGTGCTCGGCTTCCAGCACCACCACCAGCTTGCCGCTGGCATTCTCCTGGTGCATTTCCAGCCCGGGTAACAGTTGCAGGTTGGCTTTTACCGCGGCCAGCCATTCGGGGCGGCAGTGCACCAGCAGGCTGGCGATATGCAGAGGGTGTCCCATCAGCGATTCCATTTCCGTTGGCAGCAGGGCGTAGGCCCGATTAGATCGGCAGGGCGGCTTAAGCCGGACCTGGCGGCCCGAAGATCATTTGCACGATCCAGACGATGAAACCGTAGCCACTGACCAGCGCGACGCTGAGGATGGGAAACAGGAAGACGATCAGGAATATGAAGAGGCGGGTTTCGTCCCGCTTGATCGAGGTATCCGCGGGGCGGGTGTCATTCGGCGTTACTGTCATTGTTCTACTCCGACTGGCATATAGGGAGTCTAGTCACAGACCAGCATAGGGCAATGTTCGTTTCGGTTCTTTGCGGTGGCTTGGGGTTAGGCCGATCAGCGGACCGCTTTTCTGTCCGGCAAGCGGCAGAGCGAACAGCCGTGCTAGCCTGCGCGGCTTTTTCTCAGGTCAGCGCATGAGACGAGGGCGCCGATGATCGCCGAACACGCACACCTCTCAAGAGGCACGCCAGCCTACCGGCGCGCCACGTTTGCACTCTTCTGCGCTGGCTTCGCCACGTTCGCATTGCTGTATTGCATTCAGCCGTTGCTGCCCATGCTCGCCGCGCATTTCTCCGTATCGGCTGCCAGCAGCAGTCTGGCGTTGTCGCTGACGACGCTGTCGCTCGCCGTCTGTCTGCTGATCTCGGGTGCGCTTGCCGAAAGCTGGGGACGCAAGCCGGTGATGGCCGCGGCGCTCGGTCTGGCCAGCCTGCTCGGGCTGGCCAGCGTACTGGTCGATTCCTGGCAACTATTGCTGGCGCTGCGCGCGCTACTCGGGCTGGCACTCAGTGGATTGCCGGCACTGGCGATGGCTTACGTCGGCGAGGAGTTCGAGCCCGAGTCGCTGCCTGCCGCAATGGGCCTGTATATCGGCGGCACGGCGCTGGGTGGGATGCTCGGGCGTCTGCTTTCGGGCCTGCTGAGTGACCTGGGTGGCTGGCAGCTGGCGCTCGGTGGCATTGCCTCGCTGGGACTGCTGGCGTTGGTGGCGTTCGTCTGGCTGTTGCCGCCATCGCGACATTTCACGGCGCAACCGCTCTCGCTGCGCATTCTGCTGACGAACTTCCGGCTGCATCTGGGCAATCCGGTGCTACGTGGACTGTTCCTGCAGGGCTTTCTGCTGATGGGCGGCTTCGTCGCGCTGTTCAACTACATTGGCTTCCGCCTGGCAGGCGAGCCGTTCGGCTTGTCCTCGACGCTCATCGGCCTGCTGTTCGTCGTCTATCTCGGCGGGATTTTCAGCGCCGGCTGGGCCGGGCGTCTGGTGCCGCGCTTCGGTGCGCGGCAGGTGCTGCGCGGTGGGGTCGCTCTGATGCTGATTGGTGTGGGGCTATGCGCAACGTCGTGGCTGGTCAGCATCGTGCTCGGTCTCGGGTTGTTCACCCTCGGCTTCTTCGCCGCGCATGCCGTGGCCAGCGGGCAGGTCGGCAGCCATGCCAAGGGTGCTCGAGCGCAGGCATCGGCGCTGTACCTGTGTGCCTACTATCTGGGATCGAGTGTGGTTGGCTATGGCGCCGGTTATGTCTGGGATCACGCGGGCTGGTTGCCGTTGATGACTCTGCTGGCGGCGTTGTTCGTCATCGCCGGTTGGCGGGCGAGGGCGCTTTAGCCGGCGCTGCCGTCATTCGATGCGTTGCTCGCCGCTGAAGGCGAGCGTCGTCTTGCAGTGGCGGCAGTAATAGCGGCGACCCTTCGCCACCAGCGCGTGGCGCTGGGGTGTGAAGGCGAAATCCTGATCCACGCAGCTGCAGCGATAGACATAACGGGTAACGGACCTGCGACGAATCGCATAGGTGTGGCAGCGATCCGGCGGCAGCTCGTACACGCCACGCATGATCAGCTGCCATTCCTCGCCGTGAGGCTGGATCCGTGAGCCAAACATCTGATGGGCGATCAGGTGCGCGACCTCATGGGCGACGGTCTGGCGCAGAAAGTGCTCGGTGTTTTCCCTATATAGCTGCTCATTGAAGCGCAGGAGATTTTCCTGCAAATGCGCTACACCAGCTTTCTGCCCGCGCAGCTTGAGGCTTATCTGGGGGCGGGTGAAGCGTCGCTTGAAAAACTGCTCGGCCAGCTCGTAACAGGCTTCGACGCGGGCATTGAGGCGCTCGGGCATTGGGGTACTCCTGCAAGCGCCGCATTATGCCAAACCGTTTCTGGCCAAACAGCTTCGTTGGTCACTCGTTCGGGCGTTCGTTGAAGCGCCGTTCGTTGTCGATGCCGCCCGGTTCTTCCTGCGGGCGATTCTCCTCGAAGCCATAGCTCTGGTTCTGTGGGGTATCGCGCTCGTAGGTTGGGTCGAGTGCGAGCATCCAGAACAGGATCATCGGCACCTTCAGGTTCACTAGCACCAACAGGCCGACGCCCCAGGTGCAGGCGCCGTAAAGAAAGGTGTTGCGGTTACTGATGCGCATGAACGTCGGCAGGCCGACGAATAGCAGATAGGTCGAGTATGCCCCGGCCGCCACCAGAACCAGGATGGCCAGCCAGCGCGACGGGTAGAGCGCACCCAGTCCGGCCAGGAAGAAGGGTGTAATGACATAGGCGATGAAGCCCACGCATTGATTGAAAGTCGGGCGTGCATCGAAGGAGCGCGACATCCAACGCAGGAAGAACCCCATGATGAAGGTGCCGGCGACGATGGTGATGTAGATCAGCGCGCTGAGCTGGAAGGCACTGCGGGTGTCGAGCCAGATCCGTTCGTCTTCGACCAGGCTCCAACCCACATAGCGCGTGCCGATGAACATGCAAACCGCTGGCAGCAATGCCCAGAGCAGCAGATGGACAAGGTAGTTGGAGCTGTTCTTTTCTTCGTCGCGGCGAATGTCCGCCCACGCCCGATCCGGGCGGGTGAGCAATGTTACAAAGTGCGGGATCATACCGAGTCTCCGTCTGCCTTGAGGGCCGCTCAGGAATGCTGTTGCAGCGGCGTTATCGCTTTAGAACGGCAGATGCGGTGAGGGTTTCCCTTATCGGTCCAGACGATTCGTCGTGGGATGATGCGCGGGCATACGAAAAGGCCGCCCACAGGCGGCCTTTTGAGGTGAGGATTGGGTTAACGGACGTAGACCGGGCCGATGCCCATGCCCCAGGTTATGACCGACAGGGCGATGATCGCGACCAGCACTACGAGGCCGACCGCAAGTACCGAACTGGAGAACATGAATCCCTCGTCTTCGTGGATGTTCATGAACTTAGGCAGCCCCACGTAGAGCAGATAGGCCGTGTAGCAGACTGCCGCGGTCCCCACCAGCATGCCGAGCCAGAGGTGCGGATAGAGACCCGCCAGCCCGCCGATGAACAGCGGCGTTGCGGTATAGGCGGCGAAAACGATGCATTGGGTAAGGGTTGGGGTAGCGTCGTAGGTACGTGCCATCCAGTGAATGAAGCCGCCCATCACGGCGACGCCGGCCAGCATGGCGAAGTAGGAAAGTATCGCCAGCTGCATGCAACTGGCCTGGGTCAGCTTGACCGGCTCTCCACCGCCGATGCTCCAGCCCACCTGGGTCGCGCCGATGTAGGCCGATACTGCCGGTATCGCGGCGAGCAGCAGCACATGCGTGAGGTACATGTGGCTGACGGTTTCTTCCTCGCCGCGGATTTCGTTCCACTCCTGACCGGGGTGGGTGAACAAACCCCAAACGTGATTGATCATGCCAGCGTCTCCTCAGTTTATGGAGGTCGCCTCGCCTGGCGGTCGTCATCGAGGACGGCGCGTGCGACCTTACGTCGCAGTATAGAAATGCCGATCGGCAATGCATCAGCGGGGTTAGAGCGTTTCGAAGCTATGTCGTCAGCGGTAATAGCGCTCGAGTATTTCCATCGCCAGATTGATTGACTGCAGGCGCTGCGTGCTGCCACCTCGATCCGGATGGTGCAGGCCGACCAGCTGACGGTAGCGGCGCTTGATCAGCTCCAGCGTGAGCGGCTGCGCGGAGCGATCCAGTTCGAACAGTTCGAGAGCGGCACGCTTCTCGTCGCTGCCCTGCATGCGCGTCCAGAAGCTCGCCAGCAGGCGTTCGACATCGTCTTCGTCGGTATCCCGCAGGTTGGAGAGATCCAGGTAATACGCGCGCAGGGCGTCCTGCTCGGCGAGGCCGGCGTTGGCGCCGGCATATGGCAGCAACTGAACGTGCAAGGGGCTGATCTGCAGATGGCCGCTGCCCTCGGCCCAGAGTCGGTCGCGCAGCAGATAAAGCGCGTTGAACACCAGAAAATGCGTACGGAACAGCACCAGCTTGTCGGTCAGCGGCAGGTTGGGCACATGCGTGCTGTGCCGGCGCTTGAGCTGTTGAATCAGCTCGTACTCGCTGCAGCCTTCGGGTTTTTCCTGCAGCAGTACGAGCAGGTGGTCTGGCAGATCCAGTGCGGGGGAGAGGTCGTCCATCGGGCGAGACTAGCACAGCACTGCGGGTGTTCATTCAGTGCTGGTTCACATCGGAGCAGGCGGCGAACGGGCTGCGGTCAGGCTTGCTTTGCGCGTAAAATGCGCGCCTTTCGCATCTCACCCGGACACCTGACATGGGCAACCTCTCGGTCAACCAGAACAAACTGCAGAAGCGCCTGCGCCGCCTGGCCGGCGAGGCCGTTACCGACTTCAACATGATCGAGGACGGCGACAAGGTCATGGTCTGCCTGTCTGGCGGCAAGGACAGCTACACCATGCTCGATGTGCTGCTCTATCTGCAGAAGGTCGCGCCGATCAAGTTCGAGGTGGTCGCCGTCAACATGGACCAGAAGCAGCCAGGCTTCCCCGAGCACGTGCTGCCCGAGTACCTGAAGTCCATCGGCGTGGAGTACCACATCATCGAGAAGGACACCTACTCGGTGGTGAAGGAGAAGATTCCGGAAGGCAAGACCACCTGCTCGCTGTGCTCACGTCTGCGCCGCGGCACGCTGTACACCTTCGCCGACGAGATCGGCGCGACCAAGATGGCGCTCGGGCATCATCGCGACGACATCCTGGAAACGTTCTTCCTCAACATGTTCTACGGCGGCACGCTGAAGGCCATGCCGCCCAAGCTGCTCTCCGACGATGGACGCAACGTGGTGATTCGTCCGCTAGCCTACTGCAACGAGGCGGACATCGAGGCGTACTCGAAGATGAAGGAGTTTCCGATCATCCCGTGCAACCTCTGTGGCTCGCAGGAGAACTTGCAGCGTCAGGTGGTCAAGGAAATGCTGCAGGAGTGGGAGCGCAAGTCGCCAGGGCGCACCGAAATCATGTTCCGCGCGCTGCAGAACGTGGTGCCTTCGCAGCTGGCCGACCGCAACCTGTTCGATTTCAAGAGCCTGCGTATCGATGACAGCGCCACGCCGCGCTTCGTCGATGTGATGAGCCTGTAATCGGGCGCACCCGGCCGAGCCAGCCACTTTCTTTTGCCGTGCCGGTTGAAAGCCGCAGTCCCGGCAGAGTATGGTTCGGTCATCTTCTGGAGATCAGCATGTCCCTGAACCCTGTAGTCCTCAACGTTGTCGATGCCGGTGCCATTCGCGCCGTGTTCGCTCGTGGGCAGCAGGTTGTAGCCGCTGGTTATTACTTTGGGTATTGGTTTAGCCGCAGGCGCGCCTGATACCCCACAGGCGCCCTAGCAAGCAGGGTCGCCACCAGAGCAGTTTTCGAACCCCCGGTCGGCCACCCGACCGGGGGTTTTGTTTTTTCGGCCACTCGATGGCCCAACGCAACGAGGAACATGCCATGACCACTTACCGCACCGACCGTTATTACCGCTACGACTGGCGATTTAGCCGCTTCGACGCCGAACACAAAGCACGCGAACGAACACCCGACTAGCGCCGCCGCGGACCACCCGCGCCGGCAGAAGGAACCGCCAGATCATGAATGCATCCGCCACCGTACTTGCTCAACAACCCGTCGCCACCGCCGAAGCCAGCGTCGCCCGCCGCAGCGCGCAGCCGCTGCCCAGCCCCGCGGTATTGCGCCAGCGTCTGCCCTTGAACGACGCCCTTGCCGCACGCATCCATAACGACCGCAACGCCATCCGCGCCGTGCTCGACAGTCGTGATCCGCGCCTGCTGGTCGTCGTCGGGCCCTGTTCCCTGCACGATCCTGTCGCCGCGCTCGAGTACGCCGAGCGTCTCGCCGCGCTTGCACCTGACGTCAGCGATCAGCTGCTGCTGGTGATGCGCGCCTATGTGGAAAAACCGCGTACCACCGTCGGCTGGAAAGGCCTGGTCTACGACCCGCATCTGGACGGCAGCGGCAACATGGCCGAGGGACTGCACCTGTCGCGCCGCCTGATGCTGGATATTCTCGAAACCGGTCTGCCGATTGCCACCGAACTGCTGCAGCCGCTGGCTGCCGGGTACTTCGACGATCTGCTGGGCTGGGCCGCGATTGGCGCGCGCACCAGCGAGTCGCAGATCCATCGCGAGCTGGTCAGCGGGCTGGACCTGCCGGTGGGCTTCAAGAATGGCACCGATGGCGGCCTGGGCATCGCTTGCGACGCCATGCGTTCAGCGGAACATCCACACCAGCACTTCGGCATCGACGATCTCGGCCATCCGGCACTGCTGCAGACGCGCGGCAATCCGGATACCCATCTGGTCCTGCGCGGCGGCCACGGCGCACCCAACTACGACGCGGCCAGTGTCGCTACTGCCCGTCGCGCGCTGGAAAAGCAGGGGATCGCTCCGCGCATCATGGTCGATTGCAGCCACGCCAACAGTGGCAAGGACCCACTGCGCCAGCCCGCGGTGCTGGAGTCGGTGATCGAGCAGCGCCTGGCTGGCGACATGAGCCTGCGTGGCGTCATGCTGGAGAGCCATCTGTTCGATGGTTGCCAGCCGCTGTCCGGCGAGCTGCGCTACGGCGTGTCGATCACCGACGGCTGCCTGGGTTGGACGGCGACCGAGCAGATGCTGCGTCAGGCGGCGCAGCGTCTGCGCGGCTGATACCGGGAGCCCGCTGCACGTCTGAGCCGGCTCGCATGCAAACGACGTTCTGCTCGTAGGGTGGACAACGCGAAGCTTGTCCACCGTTTGCGCCTGGTGTCAGGGCAATGGGACGCGTACCAAACGGTGCCACCCGGCTTGCGCCGGCTTCACAGTGGAAGTGGGCTTGCCTGCGAATATTCGTTCAGGCCAGCCTGCGCGAACGCCACCCGACCGCTGCCGCCCAGCTGCGTCGATGGCGGCGGACTTGCGAGGCCGGCTCGTCACCGGCACCCTGTGCCGCTGCCGTCACCATCGGATCTGAACCATGCAAGACTACAAATGGCTGCACGAATACTGCCTCAACCGCTTCGGCTCGGCCGCGGCATTGGAGGCCCGCTTGCCGCAACCGCGCAGTGCCGATGAATTGCGCAACGTTTCCGATGATCGCTATCTCTCGCTGATCAGCCTGCGCATTTTCCGCGCTGGCCTCAAGCACAGCCTGGTGGATGCCAAGTGGCCGGCGTTCGAGCAGGCCTTCTTTGGCTTCGATCCGGAAAAGGTCGTGCTGATGGGCGGTGAGCACATCGAACGATTGATGCAGGACACCCGACTGATCCGTCATCTCGGCAAGCTCAAGAGCGTGCCGCGCAACGCGCAGTTCGTGCTCGACGTGGCCAAGGAAAGGGGCAGCTTCGGCAACCTGCTGGCCGATTGGCCGAGCAGCGACATCGTCGGCCTGTGGCGTTACCTGATCAGGCACGGCAGCCAGCTCGGTGGCCTGTCGGCGCCGCGCCTGTTGCGCATGGCCGGCAAAGACACCTTCGTGCCCAGCAATGACGTGGTAGCCGCGCTCAAGGCGCAGGAAATCGTCGACAAGGTGCCCAGCAGTCAGCGCGATCAAGCCGCGGTGCAGGCTGCATTCAACCAGTGGCACGCGGAAAGCGGCCGTCCGCTGTGTCAGCTCTCGGCGATGCTAGCGTTCACCGTCAACCACTGAGGCCGCTGCGACGGTTTGGCGCAGCGCCGTCCAGAGGCGTGCGGTGTAAAGTCGAAACATGACCATCGTCAAAGACAAGCGTGCGCAGATCGTATGGGTGCTCTTCACCTGCATCCTGCTCAATGCCTTTGTCTGCAGTCTGAACCACGCCACCCATGTGGGCTTCGGACTGGCCATGGGGCAGGACGCGTTCTGCGTCACCGGCGACGATGGTGGCACCGGCCTCGGCGCGCTCCCCTCCGATTTACATGACCTGTCGCAGCATGCCCTCGACTGCCCACTGTGCAGTTCGGTTTTCCTCGCCATCGTTGCACTGTTCGCCTTGGCCTGGCTGGGGCGGCGCACGACAGGCGCGACTCCGCTACCACCGATTGAGCGTCATGGCCCGCGCCGCCACTGGCCGGCACTGAATCCGCGCGCGCCCTGAGATTTCCTGATTGACGTGATTCGCCGTCCTTCCGCCCGTAGCAGCGGACGAGACGGCTACCTGTCGGAGCCTTCCGACGGCCCAGTCGATTCAGGGGATTTCACCATGACCATGATGGAACGATTCACCCGCGCCGATAGCCGCGTGAGCTATCGGCTGCCTTTTCCCGATTATCCCAGCAACGCCCGCAGCTTCGTGCATCTGGATGCCAAGTTGCTGCCGTACTGGCATGCGCTGTTCGATGTCTGCCCGCGGCTGCTCAAGCTTGACCCGCCAGAGGGACTGGAGATCTTTCGTCAGTTCATGACCTGGGCCTACGGCTGCCAGCTGGCGCTGGACTGGACCTTCCACCTCGGCGTCTGCCGCTGGTTGCTGGCCTCCGACTACCGCGAGCTGGTCGAGCCGGAGCATATCGAGGCCATGATGCTCGCCGCCGCAGCGCGTTGGGTCGCCAGCGATGACAGCCCGGCAATCGGCATCGTGCTCGGCTGGCGAGGCGACAGCGAGCATGTATTCGACTGGAAGCCACGGGTGCGCCAGGGCGGCCGCCCGCTCGCCGCCGAGGCGGAGGAGCTGCCACCGGCGCCCTGGGACTTCGCCTGGAGCCCGCTCTCGAGCACGGCCGGCAACGGATTTCGCCGCTGGCTGCGTGTGCCATGACTGCGACAGGGCGCCGCAGCGTGGCGATCGCGTCGCACCTGACCCGGCGTCGCTCGCCGGTGTCACTGCTTGTTTGGAGCGCAGCGCCGCTCTGGCACAGATTGCCGCGAGTGGGTGGGGCAGGCTGTCGCAGTTGTCCGCTTGCAGGGTGCGCCGGACACTTTGCCTGCCTCGAACCAGAGCAGCTTCCACGGGTGGTTCGGGGCACCGCGATTGAGTCCAGGCGTCGCGCCCGGATGTCGGCCCTCACCCCAAGGGGGCCTTCAATCGCAACATGCTGCCGGAGCATCAGGTGCTCGGGTGGTCACGCAAGGAGGTAGGCATGTTCAAGTCATCGCTCAGGCGAGACGTCGTGCTGGTAGTGCTGGCCAAGGTCGCGATCCTCATGATCATAAAAAACGTCTGGTTCGATGCCCCCAGCATTCCCGAGAACGGTTCGGTGCGCGTTGCCGACCATTTGCTTGATTCGCGGGGTTCGATCCCCGAGGGAGGGCCGAGATGATCTCGGAAAGCGTTGTCGATCTATCACGCCTGCAGTTCGCCATGACGGCGATGTATCACTTTCTCTTCGTGCCGTTGACCCTGGGGCTGGCGTTCCTGCTGGCGATCATGGAATCGGTCTACGTGATGACCGGCAAGCAGGTCTATCAGGACATGACCAAGTTCTGGGGCAAGCTGTTCGGCATCAACTTCGCCCTGGGCGTCACCACCGGACTGACCATGGAATTCCAGTTCGGTACCAACTGGGCCTACTACAGCCATTACGTCGGCGACATCTTCGGCGCGCCGCTGGCCATCGAGGGGTTGATGGCGTTCTTCCTCGAATCCACCTTCATCGGCCTGTTCTTCTTCGGCTGGGACCGGCTCTCCAAGGTGCAGCATCTGGCGGTCACCTGGCTGGTGGCGCTGGGCTCGAATCTCTCGGCGCTCTGGATCCTCATCGCTAATGGCTGGATGCAGAACCCGGTTGGCTCTGAGTTCAACTTCGAGACCATGCGCATGGAGCTGGTGGATTTCGGCGCGCTGCTGTTCAACCCGGTGGCGCAGGTCAAGTTCGTCCACACCGTGTCCGCGGGCTACGTCACCGGGGCGATCTTTGTGCTGGCGATTTCTTCCTTCTATCTATTGAAGAAGCGCGACCTGGGCTTCGCCCGTCGTTCGTTCGCCATCGCCGCAGTGTTCGGTCTGGCTTCTACCATCTCGGTGATCATCCTCGGCGACGAGTCCGGCTATGAGATTGGCGATGTGCAGAAGGTCAAGCTGGCCGCCATCGAGGCTGAGTGGGAAACCCACCCGGCACCTGCGGGCTTCACACTGTTCGGCCTGCCCAATCAGCAGGAGATGCGCACCGATTACGAAGTGAAGATCCCCTACGTGCTGGGGCTGATCGCCACCCGCTCGGTGGACGAGGAGGTCAGGGGCATCAAGGACTTGATCGCCGAACACGAGCTGCGCATCCGCAACGGCATGCTCGCCTACGAGCGGCTGCAGGTGCTGCGTAGCGGCGACAAGTCGGCCGAAGCCATCGCCGCGTTCAATGAGGTCAAGCAGGACTTGGGCTACGGGCTGTTGCTGAAGAAGTACACCGCCGATGTGGTCGATGCCAGCGAGGAGCAGGTCAAGCTCGCCGCTCTGGACACCATACCCAACGTGTTCAGCCTGTTCTGGACCTTTCGCGTGATGGTCGCCGCCGGCTTTCTGATGTTGCTGCTGTTTGCCCTGGCGAGCTGGGCATCGATCAAGCGCAATGCCGAGACCAAGCCCTGGCTGCTGAAGTTTGCGCTGTTCAGCCTGCCGCTGCCGTGGATCGCCGCGCAGACCGGCTGGTACGTCGCCGAGCATGGCCGTCAGCCATGGTCGATCGCCGAGGTACTGCCGACCCATCTGTCCACCTCGACGCTGGCGGCCGGCGATATCTGGGGCTCGCTGATCGCCCTGGTGGCCTTCTACAGCCTGCTGCTGGTGATCGAGATGTTCCTGATGATCCGCTTCGCACGGCTTGGGCCGAGCAGTCTGCACACCGGTCGTTATCACTTCGAACGGGACGTACGTGAAGCACGGGTGGCGTCGGCGCAGCCGAGCGGCCTGTCTTCCCAACCTGGCAGCGTCTGAGGGAGATACGAGATGTTCGATTACGAAGTGCTCAAGCTCATCTGGTGGGTGCTGATCGGCGTGTTGCTGATCGGCTTCGCCCTGACCGATGGCTTCGACATGGGCGCCATGGCACTGATGCCCTTCGTCGGCAAGACCGACAACGAGCGACGCGTGGCGATCAACACCATCGCGCCACACTGGGATGGCAACCAGGTGTGGTTCATCACCGCCGGTGGTGCGCTGTTCGCTGCCTGGCCGATGGTCTATGCGGTGGCATTTTCCGGCCTGTACTGGGCGATGCTGCTGGTGCTGTTCGCGCTGTTCTGCCGCCCGGTGGGCTTCGACTATCGCAGCAAGGTGGAAGACCCGCGCTGGCGCAGCGCCTGGGACTGGGCGTTGTTCGTCGGCGGTGCTGTGCCGGCGCTGGTGTTCGGCGTGGCCTTCGGCAACCTGTTCCTCGGCCTGCCGTTCCAGCTGGACGAGCTGATGCGCTCGACCTATCAGGGCTCGTTCTTCGCGCTGCTCAACCCGTTCGCGCTGCTCTGCGGCATCGTCAGCCTGAGCATGCTCAGCGCCCACGGTGGCGCCTGGCTGATGCTGCGCACCGACGGCGCGCTGGCTGAGCGCTCGCGGCAGGCCACGCGCCTGTGCGTGCTGGTGTTCCTGTTCGGCTTCGTCGCGGCGGGTGTCTGGCTGGCGCTGGGCATTCAGGGCTTCAGCCAGCTGTCGGTCAGCGATCCGGGCGCCGCGCTCAATCCGCTCCTGGACAAGCAGGTGGCCCAGGACAATATCGGCTGGCTGGCCAACTACGGCCTCTATCCGGTCACCCTGATCGCGCCGGCCGCGGGCATCCTCGGGGCGTTGCTGGCGCTGCTCGGTTCCAGTCGCAACAGCGGCGG
The DNA here is from genome assembly GCF_002929225.1 of Stutzerimonas kunmingensis. Classification (GTDB taxonomy): domain Bacteria; phylum Pseudomonadota; class Gammaproteobacteria; order Pseudomonadales; family Pseudomonadaceae; genus Stutzerimonas. The sequence continues at coordinate 401,571 of NZ_PISM01000021.1, forward strand.
GGTGAGCTTCGTCGGAACCAGTCTGATGATCGTCGGCAGCATCTGTACCGCGGGCTTTGCGCTGTTTCCCTTCGTCTTCCCGTCGAGCCTCGATCCGGCCTCGAGCCTGACCATCTGGGATGCGGTCTCAAGTCAGAAGACGCTGGGCATCATGTTCGTTGTGGCCTGCATCTTCGTGCCGCTGATCCTCTGCTACACGCTGTGGAGCTACGTGCGCATGTGGGGCCGGCTCACCCAGAAAACCATCGAAGCCAACCCCCACGGGCTGTACTGACCGCGCGGGCGGGCCGCCGCGCCCGCCCGCCAAGGAGAGACGACTATGTGGTACTTCACCTGGATTCTCGGCGTGCTGCTGGCCAGCAGCTTCGGCATCATCAATGCGCTGTGGCTGGAAGCCACTCAGGACCTGGACGCCGAGCCGTGAGCAGTCGCGCGCAGGGGCGCTGCTACGGCGCGTTCGGTCGCGTACTTTCTCTAGTGCTGGCCGCGCCGCTGGCGCTGGTCCTGCTGATCCATCCGGCGGCGATGCTGGACGGGCAGGGAGGCTACAGTCACCCGCAGCTGATGCTGGTGATGTGGGGTATTTCCGCCGGCTTCGTGCATGGCGTCGGCTTCGTGCCGCAATGGTGGGGCTGGCGCTGGCTGCTCGGCCCGCTGCCGGCCTGGCTGTTGTGTGCTTTGGGCTACGCGGTGCTTTTTCAGGCCCAGCTGGACTGAGCGGGGGCGAATGCCTTTGCAGGCAGGCGCGGCGATTCGTAGGCTGATGGCCGTGGTCGCGACGCGGCCATCGGTTCCCCGCACGATCGGGGGAGTGCCACCGAAACGGGTTCGCGACATTCATGGATATCGACAAGGCCGCCCAGGCGCTGAGCGGCGCCGAACGCATTCTGATCATCACCGGGGCCGGGCTGTCGGCCGACTCCGGGTTGCCCACCTACCGCGGCCTCGGCGGCCTCTATAACGGCGAAACCGAAGACGGCCTGCCGATCGAGGTGGCGCTATCCGGGCCGACGCTGCGGCGTGATCCGGCGTTGTGCTGGAAGTACCTGGCCGAAATCGGCCGGGCCTGCCTGCAGGCCGAACCCAATGCCGGCCACGTCGCCATCGCCGAGCTGCAGCGGCGCAAACCCGGGGCCTGGGTGCTCACGCAGAACATCGATGGCTTCCACCGCCGAGCCGGCAGTCCGCCTGATCGCTTGATCGAGATTCACGGTCAGCTGTCGCCGCTGTCGTGCATGGGCTGCGGCAAGGTCGATGAACGTCCACTGCCTTCGCTGCTCGATCAGCCATTGCCGCCGCGCTGCCTGAGTTGCGACGGGGTGTTGCGTCCTGCCGTGGTGCTGTTCGAGGAGATGCTGCCGGACTCCGCCCTGACTGCATTGCAGCAACAGGTGCAGCTCGGCTTCGACGCCGTGCTGGTGGTTGGAACCACGGCGAGCTTCGGCTACATCCTCGAGCCGCTATGGCGGGTGCGTCAGGCCGGCGGCTCGGTCGTCGAGGTGAACCTGCAAGCCACCGAAATCAGTCCGCTGGCGGACGTACTTCTGCAAGGAAGGGCCGCAGACGTTTTGTCGCAGCTGGTTCGTCACATTTCGTCCGATTGAATTTGATCATCGAAGCGATAGAGGGCATAGTCGCCGGCACTTTGAAATCACCGACACGGCTGTGCCCATGCGCCAACGCTTCGCACCCCTCGTGCCTCTCGCACTCATCGCCCTGCTGACCGCCTGCGCCGGCCAGCCTGTACAGACCGAGCAGCAAGCCGACGCGCCTCGTCTGTCGCAACACCATCCCCTGGCCGGATTCGACTTCGACGCGCTCGAAAAGAGCGAAGAGCAGTCGCTGGCAGAGCTTACCGATGAGCACGACTACCAGCTGCCGCAGCTGGCTGACAGCATTCTCGAGCGCGGCTTCACCCTGGTCGGCACCCCGTATCGCTACGGTGGCAGCTCGGTGAAGAGCGGTTTCGACTGCAGCGGCTTCGTCGGCTTCCTGTTCCGCAAGGAGGCAGGTCTCGAGCTGCCGCGCTCCACTCGCGAGCTGATCAACCTCGACGCACCGGTGGTCAAGCGCAACGAGCTGGAACCCGGTGACGTGGTGTTCTTCAACAACCGTGGCCGTGGCCGGGTCAGCCATGCCGGCATCTACATCGGCGATGACCAGTTCATCCACGCTTCCAGCAGCCGCAGCGGTGGCGTGCGCGTCGACAGCCTGGATGACCGTTACTGGCGCGCCAGTTACATGGAAGCAAAACGCGTGCTGGCCCTGGCGTCCGATCTGGCTTCGCACACGTCCCAGCACTGATCCCGCGACCTGCGGGGGTTGCGTCTTCCCGCACATGCCGGCAGAGTGATGGCTCATTTGCCTGGACCGCTCTGCCATGCACTATCCGGCTCGTCTCACGCTCGTTGTTCTGACTGTGCTGCTGACCGCCTGTGCCGGAAAGGCACCCACGCCGCCTGTCGTGCAGACACCCAGGGTCCACCAACAGCCCGTGCCTGGCGCCGCTGAAGACGTGCTGTTCAGTGCGATTGGTCTGGTCGGCACGCCTTATCGCTGGGGCGGCAACACGCCGGATAGCGGTTTCGACTGCAGTGGCCTGATCGGCTACGTCTACCACGGCGCAACCGGCATCCAGCTCCCTCGCACCACTCAGGCCATGAGCAATCTGCGCGGCCCCTCCGTACGGCGCGACGCATTGCAGCCCGGTGATCTGGTGTTCTTCGCTACCAGCGGTGGGCGCCGGGTCAGCCACGCGGGCATCTACGTTGGCGAAGACCGCTTCGTTCACGCGCCATCTTCTGGCGGCACGGTACGCCTGGACAGTCTTACCGCCGGCTACTGGCAGAAGAGTTATCTGGGCGCCAAGCGCGTGCTCGACCAGGAGCAACTGGCCCGCAATCACTGAGCGTCATCCGCATAGAACCCCCGTCGTAGACGTCCTGTCTTTAGTCGTACTCACATGCTGAAACATTCTCCGTTTGACATGCGGTGATTTCGCTCGCCTGGCGCTTTGGCTACCATGCGCATCCCCAATTCCTCCCCGTGCGTCGTTCGGTCGCGCACAGCCCCTTTTTCCCCACTTCCATTAGGTGAGATATGCCTGAATTGCTGACGTACGTGCTGATTGCACTGGCGGTCGCGGCGCTGCTTGGCGTCGTGCTCGAAGAAATTACCCACGTGAACAAGGCCAAGGTGACGCTGTTCTTCGGCACCCTGGCCTGGCTGCTCTTGTTCATCTTCACACCGGTGGGCGAGGCGCGCGAAACCGTGCTGGAAAGCCTCAACGAGAACATCGCCGAGATCGCCGGGCTGTGGATCTTCCTGGTGGCGGCCATGACCTTCGTTGCCTACCTGAACAAGAAGGGCATGATCGAGAACCTGATCTATCTGGTGTTGCCCAAGCGGATCAGCGAGCGGGCCTTGCTGTTTCTCACAGCGACCTTCTGCTTCGTGTTCTCGTCGCTCGCCGACAACATCACCGCGACGCTGGTCTCCATCACCCTGATTCTCTCGCTGCAGCTGGATCGGGCGAAGACCATCAAGTTCGCTACCTTGGTGGTTTTCTCCGTCAACTCCGGTGGGGTCGCGCTGATTACCGGCGACGTCACCACGCTGATGATCTTCCTCGCTGGCAAGGTAGCGATCCTCCAGCTGCTGGCACTGGCCGTGCCGGCATTCGTCGCGGTGATGGTGCTGGCCGCCATGCTGTCGATCGGCATGAAGGGCGAGGTGGTGGTGCAGGGCCAGCGCAACGATGTGCGCGGTGTCGACGTGGCGATTGCACTGATCTTCCTGTGCACCATCCTCAGCACCATTGTCGGCAACTTCCTGTTCCAGATCCCGCCGGTGCTGACATTCCTCGCCGGCCTCTCGGTGATGTTCCTGGTTGCGCGCTTCTTCAGCGACGACAACGACTCCGATCCGATTCTCGAATACGTGCGCCAGGTGGAGTTCGAGACGCTGTTCTTCTTCCTCGGCATCCTCCTGCTGGTAGGCATGCTCAAGGAGATTCGCGTGCTCGACGGGCTGGTGCACATCTATGACCAGGTGCCTGCAGTGATGGCCAACTACCTGATGGGTGTGATGTCGGCGGCCATCGACAACGTGCCGCTGACCGCAGCGCTGCTGAAATCAGGGCTGGAAATGGGTGTCGCCGAATGGATGGTGCTGACCTATGCGGTCGGTGTTGGCGGCTCGCTACTGGTGATTGGTTCGGCGTCGGGCATCGTCGCCATGAGCAAGGTGCCGGGGCTGACCTTCGGCAGCTACCTGCGCTACATGCTCTACCTGTTCATCGCCTTCAACATCGGCTTCGCCGGTGTCTATCTGGTCGGCCTGTCGGTGGGCTGACCGCGGTTCGCGTGCGAGCGCGGGTCACCAGCTCAGGTTGAAGTGCGAACCCAGCACGAAGCGACCGTCGAGCAGGTCCCAGCGCTCGACGCAGACCTTCTTCTGTTCGCCGGGATGCAGCTTCAGCCGGTTGAAGGAGTTTGGCGAGGTGCCACGCAGGCGGGTCGAGAGCGTGGTGCCGGCCTGCACCATCCAGATCTCCCGCGCGAGACCGCTGTACTGCTTGGACAATGGCAACACGTAGGGCAGGTGGATGTGCCCGCCCATGACCAGATCCAGCCCGTGCTCGGCCCAGCGCTGCAGCGCGGGTTCGGCGCCGTGCTGCAGGTTGCTCAGATCGCTTGGCACCATCGCGCCGAATGGCTGGTGGGCGACCACGATGCGAATCTTGTGCGGGTTGCCATCGGCCAGCCGCTGCGCCACCCGCTCCACTTGTCGCCCCGTCACCACGCCGTCCTTGTGCCGGCGCGGATGGGTGGTATTGAGCCCGATCACCAGCATGTCGTCGTTCTCGAATACCGGCTCCAGCTCATCGCCGAAGTGTCGCCGGTAGTTGCCGTATGGCGTGAACAGGCGGGCAAAGAGGTTGTACAGCGGGATGTCGTGATTGCCCGGAATCACCAGCGTCTCACCGACGCCATCGGCCTGCACGCGGCGCACGAAAGCGGCGGCACTGGCGAACTGCCCGCGACGGGCGCGCTGGGTGATGTCACCGGAGAACACCAGCAGGTCGGCCCGGTGTTCGCGTACATGGTCCTCCAGGGCCTGGACCACGGAAGGTTGTTCGGTACCGAAATGGGTGTCGGAAATCTGCACGATGCTGGTCATGGGCGTCGGATATGGGTCCTGGCTGATTGCTGGCATTGTTGCATTCGAAGCCTTTTGGCGTCCGCCGTTCCGAGCGCCGAGATGCAAGCGGAAATTGCAGGGCGCTGTGACAACCCCGCGGTTGCGCCAAGCCCGGCCTTGGACTAACCTCCGCGTCGCCTCAGGTGCCCCCTCTTCAGCGAGGGGGTGAAACAGGGAAGCCGGTCCATTCTCACGAAGATTCCGGCGCTGCCCCCGCAACGGTAGGCGAGTCGAGAAACCCTAATAGCCACTGTGCTCAACGCATGGGAAGGCGCGGTTTCGGGACGCCGCAAGGCGTACGCTCGCAAGCCCGGAGACCGGCCTGTCGCATTTCACTGACAGTGCGGCGGGCGCTGGGCGGGTGCATATCCCTCGCGGTATTCACTTCCTTTTGCGGTTCCTCCGTCTGTCTTCGTCGACTTTCAGTCGTGCGGGTGGGCACGACGGAGACCTGTACCTTGACTTGCAAGCCCCGTTTCAAGCCAGCGGCCTATGTGCTGCTCGGCAGTTTTCCCCTTTCCATTGGCCAGCTGGCCGCAGCCCCGCTGGATCTCCAGCAACAGGTGGTGACCGCCACCCGCACCGCGCAGACGGCTCAGCAGAGCCTGGCCGCGGTGACCGTGATCGACCGCGAGCGGATCGAACGCAGCCAGGCCAGTTCGCTGCCCGAGCTGCTCAAGCAGGTGCCTGGCGTTTCGCTGGCCAACAACGGCGGGCCCGGCAAGTCCACCTCGCTGTTCATGCGCGGCACCGAATCCGATCACGTGCTGGTGATGATCGACGGCATCAAGATCGGCTCGGTCTCGGGCGGCGGCGCGGCCCTGCAGGATCTGCCGCTGGAGCTGATCGAGCGCATCGAAGTCGTACGCGGCCCACGTTCCAGCCTGTATGGCTCGGAAGCCATCGGCGGGGTGATCCAGATATTCACCCGCAAGGGCCAGGGGCAGGGCGTCAAGCCGTTCTTCTCGGCCGGCTACGGCACCCATGACACCTACAGCGGCAGCGCCGGCGTTTCCGGTGGTGATGGCCGTGGCTGGTACAGCCTGGGCGTCAGTGGCTCGGACACCGATGGCATCAACGTCAAGTCGGCGGACACCAGCGGCTACGAACGTGATGCCGATGGCTATCGCAACCTGTCCGCGACGCTGAGCGCCGGATACCGCTTCGACAACGGCCTGGAGCTGGACGCCAACCTGCTACAGGCCAAATCCCATAACGATTACGACAGCGTAAACCGGGCCCGCACGTCCGGTTTCGGCGCCAATGCCGATGGTGAGTCGAGGGTCTTCGGCACCCGTGCGCGCTTCAGTCCGCTGGAACCCTGGCTGGTGACGCTGCAGGCCGGGCGCAGCGAAGACAAATCCGATGCCTATCAGGACGGGCAGTTCTATTCACGCTTCGACAGCCGTCGCGATACGTTCAGCTGGCAGAACGATATCGAGCTGGCCGCGGGGCATACGCTGATCCTGGGTGCCGACCACCAGCGCGACGAGGTCAACGGCACCACGCTGTATGCCGAGGATTCCCGGGACAACGACGGCTATTTCGCTCAGTACCTGGGCGAGGTCGGCCGCCATGACTGGCAGCTGTCGCTGCGACGTGATGATAACGAGCAGTTCGGCCAGCACGACACCGGCAACATCGGCTACGGCTATGCGCTGACCGACTGGTTGCGCGGCACCATCAGCTATGGCACGGCATTCAAGGCGCCGACCTTCAACGAGCTGTATTTCCCCGACTACGGCAATCCCGAGCTGGACGCGGAAACCTCCGAGAGCCTCGAAGTCGGCCTTGCCGGGCAGCATGGTTGGGGCCACTGGGCGGTGAATGCCTATCGCACCGTGGTCGATGACCTCATCGCCTATGACGCCAGCATTTCCGCGCCGGCCAACGTGCAGGAAGCGCGTATCCGCGGGGTCGAGCTGGTGCTCGGCAGCCAATTGTTCGGTTGGGACTGGAACGCCAACTACAGCCTGCTGGAGCCGGAGAACCGCTCCGCCGGCGCCAACCGCGGCAACGAGCTGGCGCGCCGGGCCAAGCAGCTGTTCAACCTTGACCTCGACCGCCGGCTCGGTGCCTTCAGCGTCGGCGCCAGCCTGCACGCCGAGGGGCAGCGTTACGACGACCTGGCCAACACCCGCGAGCTGTCCGGCTACGCCACCCTCGACCTGCGTGGCGAATACCGCATCACCCCGGAGTGGCGCCTGCAGGCGCGCGTCGCCAACCTGCTGGACGCCGACTTTGAGACCGCCGAGGGCTACAACCAGCCCGGCCAGGCCGCTTACCTGACCGTGCGCTACCAGGCGCTGTAAGACCGCGGCGCGGGCATGTCGCCCGCGCCCACCAGAGGAGATTGCAATGATCAAGCTTGCCCCGAGATACCAGCTGCTGGTCGGCCTCGCGCTTGCCGCGCTGCTGGCCATGACCCGCGGACAGCACTTCGCCAGCGTGAACCTGCCCAGCGCGTCCTGGGCGGTGTTCTTCCTCGCCGGCGTGCTGGTGCGGCCGAAGTGGGTGTTTCCGGCACTGTTTCTCGAGGCTTCGCTGCTGGATTTCGCCGCCATCCAGTGGGCCGGTGTCAGCGACTGGTGCATGTCGCCGGCGTACTGGATGCTCGTGCCGGCCTACGGTTCGCTGTGGCTGGGCGGTCGACTCTATGCACGTCTGCATCGTGACCATTTCAGCAGCCTGGCGACCCTGGCGCTATGCGTGATGGCGAGCGCCTTCGTTTGCTACCTGTTCTCCGGCGGCGGCTTCCTCTATTTCTCCGGGCGCTATCCCGAGCCGACCCTGGCGCTGCTGGCCGAGCGCATCGCCACTTACTACCCGCGCTACCTGTCGACCCTGGCGCTGTATGTCGGCGTCGCCGCGCTGCTGTTCGTCGGCCTGCGCGCCTGGGCCGTGCAGCGTGACGAGGCCCGCGCATGAGCGAGTCCAGCGAACGCGACGATCGCCACAAGGCACGCATGCAGCGCAAGAAGGCGCTGATCGACGAGAAGATTGCCGAGGCGCAGGACGAGTACGGCCTGCTGCTGGTGCACACCGGTAATGGCAAGGGCAAGAGCAGTTCGGCTTTCGGCATGGTGGCGCGTGCGCTCGGTCATGGCATCAAGGTCGGCGTGGTGCAATTCATCAAGGGCGCAGCCAGCACCGGCGAGGAGGCATTCTTCCGGCGTTTCCCGGACGAGGTGCGCTACCACGTGATGGGCGAGGGCTTCACCTGGGAAACCCAAGATCGCCAGCGTGACATCGCCAAGGCCCGCGAAGCCTGGGCGGTCGCAGCCGAGCTGCTGGCCGATCCCGAGATCGGCCTGGTGGTGCTCGACGAACTGAACATCGCCCTGAAGTACGGCTACCTGGAGCTGGCGCCAGTGCTCGCCGACATCGAGTCGCGGCCGCTGCTGCAGCACGTGGTGGTCACCGGCCGCGGCGCGCCGGACGGGCTGATCGAGGCGGCGGATACCGTCACCGAGATGGCGTTGGTCAAGCATGCGTTCAAGGCCGGCGTTAAGGCGCAAAAAGGCGTCGAATTTTGATGCCGGCGCTCAAAACATTCACGGACCGTTGCATAGGGTGGATGACGTCTGTTTCATCCACCACCGGCGTGGTCGGTGGATGGGTGAAGCGTCATCCACCCTGCGATGCTGATGAGAAACCGCGATGACCAGTAGAAACTGCCCGGCGCTATTGATCGCCGCGCCGGCCTCCGGCCAGGGCAAGACCACCGTCACTGCCGCCCTGGCGCGGCTGCATGCTCGGCAGGGCAAGCGCGTGCGGGTGTTCAAGTGCGGGCCGGACTTCCTCGACCCGATGATTCTCGCCCGCGCCAGCGGGCGGCCGGTCTATCAGCTCGACCTGTGGATGGTCGGCGAAGAGGAATCGCGGCGCCTGCTCTGGGAAGCGGCGGGCGAGGCCGACCTGATCCTGATCGAAGGGGTGATGGGCCTGTTCGATGGTTCGCCCTCGGCGGCTGATCTGGCGCGGCGCTTCGGCGTGCCGGTGCTGGCGGTCATCGATGGCTCGGCCATGGCGCAGACCTTTGGCGCCATGGCGCACGGGCTGAGCAGCTTCCAGCCGGACCTGCCGTTCGATGGCGTGCTGGCCAATCGGGTCGGCAGCGCCCGGCATGGCGAGATTCTGCGCGACAGTCTTCCGGAGTCGATCCGCTGGTACGGCGCCTTGCCGCGCAGTGCCGAGGTTGAACTGCCAAGCCGGCACCTGGGGCTGGTGCAGGCCGAGGAGCTGGCTGATCTGGACGCCCGTCTGGATGCCGCGGCCGATGCCCTGGCACTCAGTGCGGACACCGAGTTGCCTGCCCCGGTCACTTTCGCCGCGCCGGCCAGTGCGCCGCTCGAACCGCTGCTGGCGGGTGTGCGCATCGGCGTTGCACGCGATGCGGCCTTTGCCTTTCTCTACCAGGCCAATCTCGACCTGCTGCAGGCGCTCGGTGCTGAGCTGCTGTTTTTCTCGCCGCTGCGCTTCGCCCGCTTGCCGGCCGTGGACAGTCTCTATCTGCCGGGCGGCTATCCCGAGCTGCACCTGCGCGGCCTGTCGCGCAACCGTGCCATGGCCGACGCCATCCGCGCACATCATGAGGCGGGCAAGCCGATCCTCGCCGAGTGCGGCGGCATGCTCTACCTGCTCGACGGGCTGACCGACCGTGGCGACGAGCGCGCGCAGATGCTCGGCCTGCTGCCCGGCGAGGCGCGCATGCACAAGCGCCTGACCGCGCTGGCGCTGCAGGAAGTGGAGCTGCCGGAAGGGCGGCTGCGCGGCCACACCTTCCATCATTCGGCGCTGGAGTCGCCCCTCGAGCCGCTGGCTCGCGGCGAATGCCCGAACTACAAGCGCACCGCCGAAGCGGTCTACCGCCGGGGGCGGCTGACGGCGTCCTATATCCACCTGTACCTGCCGTCCGATCCGGCAGCCGCCGCGGCGCTGTTCCGGCCATGAGCGCGCATGCCTTCAGCCCGCAGGAGCGCGCGGCGGTCTATCGGGCCATTGGCGAGCGCCGCGACATGCGCCATTTCGCCGGCGGCGAGGTAGCGCCGGAGCTGTTGTCGAGACTGCTCAACGCTGCGCATCAGGCACCCAGCGTCGGCCTGATGCAGCCGTGGCGCTTTGTCCGCATCACCCGCCCCGAGTTGCGCACGGCCATCGCCGATCTGGTCGGTGAGGAGCGCCAGCGCACGGCTCAGGCGCTCGGCGAGCGTTCCGCCGAGTTCATGCGGCTCAAGGTCGAGGGCATCGAGGATTGCGCCGAACTGCTGGTCGCCGCGTTGATGGATGGCCGCGAACAACATATCTTCGGCCGCCGCACGCTGCCGGAGATGGATCTCGCTTCGCTGGCCTGCGCGATCCAGAATCTCTGGCTCGCGGCACGAGCGGAAGGCCTGGGGATGGGCTGGGTGTCACTGTTCGATCCCGACGCGCTGGCCGCCTTGCTCGGCATGCCGGGCGGTGCCAAGCCGGTGGCGATCCTCTGCCTCGGGCCGGTGCAGGAGTTCTATCCGGCACCGATGCTGGCACTGGAAGGCTGGACCACGCCGCGACCGCTGCACGAACTGGTTTTCGAGAATGCCTGGGAGGCGAAATGAGCAAGGGGCCGCAGCGCATCGTCTGCCTGTCCACCGAGACCTGCGAAACGCTTTACCTGCTGGGCGAGCAGGCGCGCATCGTCGGCATCTCCGGCTTCACCGTGCGCCCGCCGCAGGCGCGCAAGGAAAAGCCCAAGGTCAGCGGCTTCACCAGCGTCAAGCATGAGCAGATTCTCGCCCTCGAGCCGGACCTGGTGCTCGGCTACAGCGACCTGCAGGGCGACATGCTCGCCGAGCTGGCGCGCGAAGGACTGGAGGTGCACCTGTTCAACCAGCGCGATATCGCCGGCATCCTGCGCATGATCGAGACGCTCGGTGCGCTGGTGCATGCCGGCGAGCGTGCGCGGGCGCTGATCGCCGAGCTGCAGGCCGGGCTGGACGTCATCCGCGCCAGCGCCGCCGCCTTGCCGCGCCGGCCGCGGGTGTACTTCGAGGAATGGAACGAGCCGCTGATTTCCGGCATCGCCTGGGTCAGCGAGCTGATCGAACTGGCCGGTGGCGAGGACTGCTTCGCCGAGCTGGCGTCGTTCAAGCGCGCCAAGCAACGCATCATCGAGGACCCGCAGGAAGTGGTGCGCCGCGCGCCAGAGCTGATCGTCGGCTCCTGGTGCGGCCGCCGTTTTCGCCCGGAACAGGTGGCTGCACGGCCTGGCTGGCAGGCGATTCCGGCGGTGCGCACGGGCCAGCTGCACGAGATCAAGTCGCCGGACATTCTCAACCCCGGCCCGGCGGTGCTGACCGACGGCGTACGCCAGCTGCATGCGCTGATCAGTGCCTGCGCGCAGAGGGCCGAGTGAGTCTGTTCCTCACCGTTAGCGCGGCGCTGCTGCTGGATGCATTGCTCGGCGAGCCGAAGCGGGCGCATCCACTGGTAGCCTTCGGTCGCCTGGCCGATCGCCTGGAGCAGCATTTCAACGGATCTGCGGCGCGCGGCTGGCGCAGCCACGGGGTGACCGCCTGGTGCCTGGCGGTGCTACCGCTGACCTTGCTGGCCTGGCTGCTCAGCCTGTTACCGACCGTCGGCTGGCTGGTGGAGATCGTTCTGCTCTATCTGGCCCTGGGCCTGCGCAGTCTGGGCGAGCATGCACTGCCGGTGGCGCAGGCGCTGTGGCGGCATGATCTGCCCGAGGCACGCCGCCGCGTCGGCTGGATCGTCAGCCGCGACACCACGCAGCTGGACGAGGAGGGCGTGGCCCGTGCGGCCACCGAGTCGGTGCTGGAGAACGGCAGCGATGCGGTGTTCGCCGCGCTGTTCTGGTTCATCGTCGCGGGCGTGCCGGGTGTGGTGCTGTATCGCCTGAGCAATACGCTGGACGCCATGTGGGGCTATCGCAATGCGCGCTTCGAGCGCTTCGGCTGGGCCGCGGCGCGCATCGACGACGTGCTCAATTACGTGCCGGCACGGCTGGTCGCGCTGACCTATGCATTGCTCGGGCGAACCCGCCGCGCGCTGCGTTGCTGGCGCACCCAGGGGCCGCTGTGGGACAGCCCCAACGCTGGTCCGGTAATGGCCTCCGGAGCTGGAGCGCTGGGTGTGGTGTTGGGTGGCGCCGCCATTTATCACGGTGAAGTGCATGCGCGGCCCGAGCTGGGCCGGGGCAAGGCCCCACAGGCCCGGCATATTGAGCATGCGCTGGACCTGGTCTGGGGTGGCGTCGGCGTCTGGCTGCTGACACTGCTGTTTGGTGGCTGGCTCTATGCTTGAGCACGGTGGACGTTTGCGCGCAGCCGCACAGCGCTACGGCATTCCGCTTTCGGATTGGCTCGACCTGTCCACTGGCATCGCCCCTTATCACCCGCCGTTGCCGAGCATTTCCAGCTGCGCCTGGACACGTCTGCCAGAGCCTGAAGATGGCCTGGAAGTAGCGGCCCGGCAGTACTACGGTGCGCGCGCGGTGCTGCCAGTGGCCGGTTCGCAGAGTGCCATCCAGGCCCTGCCGCGCCTGCGCGGGTCGGCGCGGATCGGCATCGTATCGCCCTGTTATGCCGAGCACGCCGAGGCCTGGCGTCGCGCCGGCCACCGTGTCGTCGAGCTCTGCGAGGCCAGCGTGCCGCGTGCACTGGATCAGCTCGACGTGCTGGTGGTGGTCAACCCGAACAATCCCACCGGCCAGCTGGTCGCACCGCAACGCCTGCTCGAATGGCGCAGCGACCTGGCAGCCTATGGCGGCTGGCTGGTGGTGGACGAGGCGTTCATGGATTGCACGCCGCAGCACAGCCTGGCTGCGCACAGCCACCTGCCGGGACTGGTCGTGCTGCGCTCGTTCGGCAAGTTCTTCGGCCTGGCTGGCGCGCGACTGGGCTTCGTGCTGGCTCATGCCGGCCTGTTGCGTTCCCTCGCCAGGCTGCTCGGCCCCTGGACGGTGAATGGCCCGACCCGGCAGCTCGCTGCCGAGCTGCTGGCCGATCAGCCCGCTCAACAGCGCCAGCGCGAATGCCTGCACTGCGACGGCCAGCGCCTGGTTGATCTGCTGCGGCGCCACGAGCTGGCGCCGCTGGGCGGCTGCGCACTGTTCCAGTGGTGGGTCAGCGCCGACGCCGCGCTCTTGCATGACTTTCTTGCCCGTCACGGCATTCTCACCCGTCTTTTCGCGCAGCCTTCCAGCGTTCGCTTCGGCCTACCGACGGATGTTGGCTGGGCGCGCCTGGATCAGGCTCTGCAATTTTTCAGGGAGCAACATCCATGACGACGCTGATGGTGCAGGGCACCACCTCCGACGCCGGCAAGAGCACGCTGGTGACGGCACTGTGCCGCTGGTTGGCACGCCAGGGGGTTGCCGTCGTGCCGTTCAAGCCGCAGAACATGGCGCTCAACAGCGCGGTGACTGCAGATGGCGGCGAAATCGGCAGGGCTCAGGCCGTACAGGCGCAGGCGGCGAACCTTGCGCCGCACACCGACATGAATCCGGTGCTCTTGAAGCCCAACAGCGACATCGGCGCCCAGGTGATCATCCATGGCCGCGCGGTGACCAGCATGGATGCCGCCGCCTACCACGACTACAAGCGCGTGGCGATGCAGGCGGTGCTCGACTCGCACCAGCGGCTGTCCGCAGGTTATCGCGTGGTGATGGTCGAGGGCGCCGGTTCACCTGCGGAGATCAATCTGCGCGCCGGCGATATCGCCAACATGGGCTTCGCCGAAGCGGTGGATTGCCCGGTGATCCTGATCGCCGATATCGACAAGGGCGGGGTGTTCGCCCATCTGGTCGGCACCTTGGCGTTGCTCTCGGAAAGCGAGCAAGCGCGGGTTCAGGGCTTCGTCATCAACCGTTTTCGTGGCGACATCGCGCTGTTGCAGCCCGGTCTCGACTGGCTGGAGCAACGCACCGGCAAGCCGGTACTGGGCGTGCTGCCGTACCTGATGGATTTCCATCTGGAAGCGGAGGATGCCATCGACGTGCGCCAGTCCGGCAAGGCCGACGACGCGCTGAAGGTGGTGGTGCCGGTGCTGCCGCGCATCAGCAACCACACCGACTTCGACCCGCTGCGCCTGCACCCGCAGGTCGACCTGCAGTTCGTCGGTCCCGGGCAGCCGGTGCCGCCTGCCGATCTGATCATCCTGCCCGGCTCGAAAAGTGTACGCGCCGACCTCACCTGGCTGCGCGCCAACGGCTGGGAAGCAGCAATCCAGAAGCACCTGCGCTACGGCGGCAAATTGCTGGGCATCTGTGGCGGCCTGCAGATGCTCGGCACGCGCATTGCTGATCCGCTCGGGCTGGAAGGTCCGGCGGGGGAGAGCGAGGCGCTCGGGCTGCTGGATTTCGACACGGTTCTTGAGGCGGACAAGCAGTTGCGCAACGTCACCGGCCGGTTGCTACCGGGCGGCGTGCCGGTCAGCGGCTACGAGATACATGCCGGCGTCAGCCGCGGCCCGGCCCTGGAACAGCCTGCGGTACAGCTCGACGATGGCCGCTTCGATGGCGCCATCAGCACCGACGAGCGGGTGCTCGGCACCTATCTGCACGGCCTGTTCGAAGGCCCCGAGGCCTGTGCCGCCCTGCTGCTCTGGGCAGGCCTCGATGCGGTGGAAACTGTCGACTACCACGCGCTGCGTGAGCGCGACATCGAGCGCCTCGCCGACCTGGTCGAGACACAACTGGATACCGCGCGGTTACGTGCGCTCTGCGGGCTGGAAGACTGAGCATGCTGGAACTGATTCTTGGCGGCGCCCGCTCGGGCAAGAGCCGCTTTGCCGAGCGTCTGGCTGCCGATAGCGGCCTGGCGGTTACCTATATCGCCACCAGCCAGCCGCTGGACGGCGAGATGACCGAGCGCATCGCCCATCACCGTGAGCGGCGCCCGGCGCACTGGACACTGGTCGAAGAACCCCTGCAACTGGCGCGGGTGCTGCGCGAGCAGGCTGCTGCGAATCGCTGCCTGCTGGTCGACTGCCTGACCCTCTGGCTAACCAACCTGCTGATGCTGGACGACGCGGCGCGCCTCGCCGAGGAGCGTAATGCCCTGCTCGAATGCCTGGACGGGCTGCCAGGGCGGATCCTGCTGGTCAGCAACGAGACCGGCCTCGGCGTGGTGCCGCTGGGCGAGCTGACCCGTTGCTATGTGGACGAGGCCGGCTGGCTGCACCAGGCCGTGGCGGAACGGGCGCAGCGGGTGACCTTTATGGTCGCCGGGCTGCCCATGACATTGAAGGACGCACATTGAAGGAAGCGCATTGATGCACGATTGGTGGAACGAGCCATGCCACATGCTGGATGAATCCGTGCGCGCCCAGGCATTGGCGCGCCAGGATCAGTTGACCAAGCCACGTGGTGCGCTCGGCCAGCTCGAAGCCCTGGCGGTGTCGCTGGCAGCTATGCAGGGCAGCGAGCGGCCGCAGGTCGAGCGCCTGCATGTCAGCGTGTTCGCCGGCGATCACGGCGTGGTGGGAGAGGGTGTTTCGGCTTATCCGCAATCGGTGACCGGGCAGATGCTGCGCAATTTCGTCGGCGGCGGGGCTGCACTGAGCGTGTTGTCAAAGCGCCTGGGCGCGCCGCTGGAGGTGACCGACCTGGGCACGGTGGAACCGCTACAACTGGATGGCGTGAGCCATTTGCGACTCGGCCCCGGCACGGCCAACCTGGCTCGCGAAGCGGCGATGAGTGACGAGCAAATGCGTCTGGCCCTGGCAGCCGGACGCGACAGCGCGCAGCGTGCCGCGCAAGGCTCTGCCCAGCTGTTCATCGGTGGCGAAATGGGCATCGGCAACACCACCAGCGCCAGTGCCTTGGCTGCCGTGCTGCTGCCGCGCTCGCCGTTGACCCTGGTCGGGCCGGGCACCGGGCTCGATCTGGCCGGTGTTCGCCACAAGGTTCAGGTGATCCAGGACGCGGTTCGGCTGCACGCCGAGCATTGTGTCGCGCCGCTTGAGGCCCTGCGCCGACTGGGTGGTTTCGAGATCGCGGCGCTGGCGGGTGCCTATCTGCGCTGCGCGCAGCTGGGCATTGCGGTACTGGTCGACGGCTTTATCTGCAGCGCTGCCGCGCTCTGTGCGGTGCGGCTGAACCCGGCATGTCGGCCCTGGCTGATCTTCGCCCATCGTTCTGCCGAGCCTGGTTACCTAGCGGTCCTGGAAGCGCTCGGTGCCGTTCCGTTGCTCGATCTCGGCTTGCGCCTGGGTGAGGGCAGCGGGGCGGCGCTGGCGGTGCCCTTGTTGCAGCAGGCCTGCGCGCTGCACAACGAAATGGCGACGTTCGCCGAAGCCGCAGTTTCGGACCGAACTGCATGATTACGAGCATCGATCTGCTGCGCCATGGCGAGACCGAGCAGGGCGGTGGCTTTCGCGGCAGCCTCGACGATGCGCTGACTGAGCGTGGCTGGCAGCAGATGCGCGATGCGGTTGCTGGCGCCGGTCCCTGGGACGCGCTGGTCAGCTCGCCGCTGCAGCGCTGCGCCACCTTTGCCCGGGAGCTGGCCGCGCAGCACGGCTTGCCGCTGCAGCTGGAGCCGGACCTGCGCGAGCTGCATTTCGGCGACTGGGAAGGCCGTAGCGCCGCCGATCTGATGCAGCACAGTGCCGAGGTGCTCGGCCTGTTCTGGGCCGATCCCTACGGATTTACGCCGCCTGGCGGTGAGCCGCTGGTGCAGTTCGAGGCGCGCGTGCTGAATGCTATCGACAGCCTTCGGCAGCGCTTTGCCGGCCAGCAACTGTTGGTCATCTGTCATGCCGGCGTCATGCGCCTGCTGCTGGCGCGCGCGCGGGGCTTGCCAAGGGAGCGGCTGCTGGAGGTTGTCGTGGCCCACGGCGAACTGCTGTCGCTCTCCGTCGAGGAGTAGGACCTGCCGATGCTGCCACTATTGATCGCCCTGCAATTTCTCACCAGCCTGCCGATCCGCTTGCCGGCAATGCCGGAGCCAGAGCAGCAGGGGCGCTCATTGCTGTATTACCCCGTGGTCGGTCTGTTGCTCGGCGCGTTGCTCGGTTTGGCCGCGTTTGTGCTGGATGGGGCTGCACCGCTGTTACAGGCGGTCTTGCTGCTCACCCTCTGGGTCGCGCTGACCGGCGCCTTGCACCTCGATGGTCTGGCCGACAGCGCCGACGCCTGGCTGGGTGGCTTCGGCGACCGCGACCGCACGCTGCAGATCATGAAGGACCCGCGCAGCGGCCCGGTCGCCGTGGTGGTTCTGGTGCTTTTGCTGTTGCTTAAATTCACCGCGCTGTTGGCGTTGCTCCAGGCGCAACAGTACTCCGCACTGTTGCTGGCGCCGGTGCTAGGGCGGGCCGCGCTGCCAGCGCTGTTTCTCTGCACGCCATACGTGCGGCCCGGCGGCCTTGGTCATGCGCTGGCGGCGAATCTTCCACATGGCGGGGCGCGCGGCGTACTGGCACTGGTCGCGGTGGGTTGTTTGCTGTTCGGCAGCAGCGGGCTGATCGCCCTGTCATTGGCTGCCGTGACATTCCTGCTGGCGCGTCGCGCCATGCTGCGCCGGCTCGGCGGCACCACCGGCGATACCGCCGGCGCGCTGCTGGAACTGGTGGAGTGCACGGTATTGATAGGGCTGGCGCTGCAGCTCTAGCGGTCGGCCACCGGTCGGCGGTCGAGCACGGGCGCATGCTGCGCCATAAGTTCGATGACCCAATCGATGAACACGCGCAGCTTGGCGCTGACATGCCGATTCGGTGGGAATGCCAGGTACAGCGGCATTTCATCGAGCCGCCAGTCTTCCAGCAGTGGCAACAGCTCGCCGTTGGCCAGGTGCGTTCTGACCATGTACTCCGGTAGCCAGATGATGCCCAGCCCGGCCAGGCCCGCGGCCAGGCAGGCGTTGCCATCGTCCACGGCAAGTGCATAGCGGCCGTGCACCTGAACCTGCTCGTTCTGCCGCTGCATGATGTACGCCGTCGGTTTGCCGGTGCGCGCCCAGAGAAAGCCGACGACACGGTGGTGGCTGTTTTCCAGCTCGCTCGGATGTGTCGGCACGCCGGCGCGTTCGAGGTAACCAGGGGCCGCGTAGACGCCAAGGCGCAGGTCGCCGACGTGGCGGGCGATCAGTGACTGGTCGGTGATTTCCCCACCGCGCACGACGCAGTCCACGTTCTCCCCGATCAGGTCCACCCGCCGGTCGCTGACGCCCATGTCCAGCTGGATGTCCGGATACTTCGCATAGAAGGCCGGCAATGCCGGAATCAGGATCATCCGCGCCAGTGGGCTGGGGACGTCCACGCGCAAGCGTCCTCGCGGCACTGCTGCTGCGGCGGACAGGCTGGTTTCGGCGTCGTCCAGATCGGCCAGCAGGCGCAGGGCGCGCTCGTAATAGGCCGCACCGTCGGCGGTGACGTTGACCTTGCGCGTGGTGCGGTTGAGTAGCCTGACGCGAAGCCGCGCCTCGAGTTGCTGGACCTGCTGGGTGACGCTGGTCTTGCTGATGCGCAGGGTCTCGGCGGCCTTGGTGAAGCTGCCGGTTTCCACCACGCGAACGAAGGCCTGCATCGCATCGAAACGGTCCATCTGAACTCCCGCGGATTGTTTGGATTACGCAAATAGTGTTGAGCGACCTGGCGCGTTTATCCAGTGCTTTGCGACTTCTACAGTGAGGCCTTCATTCAACGGGTCGCTCCGACCCTTATTGGAGGTTGCACATGACACCGCGTGATGTTGTTTTTCCGCCTGGCCGCCAGGCGCTCTACGAGCGCAATCGCTATTCCCCGGCCATCCGCGCCAATGGCTTGCTGTTCGTCTCCGGACAGGTCGGCAGCCGCGAGGACGGCTCACCCGAACCGGAGCTGGAGGCGCAGGCCCGGCGTGCGTTCGATAACCTGAACGCAATCCTGCAGGCGGCTGGCTGCACCTTCGACGATGTCATTGACGTCACCGTGTTCATGGTCGATCCGCAGGCGATCTTCGAGCGGGTCTGGAGCGTCGTGCCCGAATACTGGGGCGCAGCGCCGCATCCGACGCTGACGGCCGTTGGGGTTACCTGGCTGTACGGCTTCCAGTTCGAGATCAAGGTGATCGCCAAGCTGCCGGAACCGGCTGCGGCTTGAGCCCGCTCAGCCCAGCAGCGCCACCGTCTTGATCTGCGCCCAAAGCGCCTGACCGGGCGTAATGGCCAGCTGATCGGCCGAGCGCCGGGTGATGCGTGCCAGCAGTGGCGTGCCGCCGGCATCGAGGCGGATCAGTACGTGGGCCGGCGTATCGGCCGCGACCATCGCCTCGACCCGAGCGGGGAGCAGGTTGGTGATGCTGCTGCCTTCGGCGCGCTGCAGCGCCAGGCTCACGTCGCGGGCGTGCACACGAAAGCGCAGGCGTTGGCCCAGGGCTTCAGGGCGCTGCGATACCAGCACTTCGCCGCCGGGAAAGGTCAGCCGGGTGAGGTGGTAGTGGGCGTCGTGCCCAGCGATCTCACCCTCTACCACGACGCCGGCGTCATCGCTGAAGGCCGTCGGCAGGTCCAGTCGGGCCAGCGTCTCACGCAGCTCGCCTTGGGCGATGGCCCGTCCCTGCTCCAGCAGCACGACGTGATCGGCCAGCCGCGCCACTTCGTCCGGCGAGTGGCTGACGTAGAGCACGGGGATATCCAGCTCGTCATGCAGGCGTTCCAGATAAGGCAGGATCTCACTCTTGCGCTTGAGGTCGAGCGCGGCCAGCGGTTCGTCCATCAGCAGCAGGCGCGGGCTGGTCAGCAGTGCGCGGGCGATGCCGACGCGCTGGCGCTCGCCGCCGGACAGCCGGTCGGGCATGCGCTCGAGCAGATGGTCGATACCCAGCAGCGCTACCGCCTGATCCAGCGCCACACGGCGCTCCGCCGCCGCCACGCGACGCATGCCGAACTCCAGATTGCGCCGCACCGACAGGTGGGCGAACAGGTTGGCCTCCTGAAACACATAACCGATTGAGCGGCGATGCGGTGGTACGAACAGGTTCTGCGCGCTGTTCTGCCAGTGTTCGCCATTGACGGTCAGCTGGCCCTGACCTGAGCGCTCCAGGCCCGCCACGCAGCGCAACAGGGTGGTCTTGCCCGAGCCGGAATGGCCGAACAGCGCGGTCACTCCACGGCCGGGCAATTGCAGATCGACATCCAGGCTGAAGTCGGCGTAGTCGAGGCGAAAACGTGCCTGGATTCCGCTGTGGGTTGCAGCGTCGCTCATCCGCGCCACCCTTGCTTTAACCGGCTGCCATAAAGCACCAGCAGCACCAGAAATGAGAACAGCAGCATGCCGCCAGCCAGCCAGTGCGCCTGGGCGTACTCCATGGCTTCGACATGATCGTAGATCTGCACCGACACCACGCGTGTCTGCCCCGGAATGTTGCCGCCGATCATCAACACCACGCCGAACTCGCCGACGGTGTGGGCGAAACCGAGGATGCTTGCGGTAATGAAGCCGGGACGGGCGAGCGGCAGAACCACACTGAAGAAGGTGTCCCAGGGGCCGGCGCGTAGTGTGGCGGCGGCTTCCAGCGGGCGCTCGCCAATGGCTTCGAAGGCGTTCTGCAAGGGTTGCACCACGAACGGCAGCGAGTAGAACACCGAGCCGACCACCAATCCGGCAAAGGTGAACGGCAGGGTGCCGAGCCCAAGACTCTGGGTGAACTGGCCGATGAAACCGTTGGGGCCCATGGCCACCAGCAGGTAGAAGCCGAGCACAGTCGGCGGCAGTACCAGCGGCAACGCGACCACGGCCCCGATCGGGCCCTTCATGCGCGAGGTGGTGCGCGCCAGCCACCAGGCGATGGGTGTGCCGATCAGCAGCAGGACCAGCGTGGTCACGCTGGCCAGTTTGACGGTCAGCCAGATTGCTGCCAGGGCCACGCTGTCCAGCGGCATGCTGCTACTCCAGCCCGTAGCCATAGGACTGGATCAGCGCGCGGATCTGCGGCTGCGCCAGGTAATCCAGCAGCGCTTTGGCTGCAGGGTTGTCTTGCCCTTTGGTCAGCAGCACGGCTTCCTGGCGGATGGCCGGGTGGATGTCGGTGGGCACAACCCAGCCCGAGCCGGTAGCGATCCGGCCATCCTTCGCCACTTGGGACAGCGCGATGAAGCCCAGCTGCGCATTGCCGCTGGCGACGAACTGGTGGGTCTGCGCGATATTTTCGCCCTGCACCAGGCGGCCGCGCAGGGTGTCGTCGAGCCCGAGATGTTCCAGTGTGGCCAGGGCGGCAGCGCCATAGGGCGCAGTTTTCGGGTTGGCCATGGCGAGGTGGCGGAAATCGCCCTTGCGCAGCAGGTCAGGGCCGTCCTGCACCAAGCCCGCAGTCGGCGACCACAACACCAGGCGGCCAACGGCATAGGTGAAGCGGCTACCGGGTATGGCCGCGCCTTCCTGCTCGAGCCGCCCTGGCGTGGTGTCATCCGCTGACAGCAGGACCTCGAACGGTGCGCCATTGCGAATCTGCGCATAGAACTTGCCGGTAGCGCCGAAGGAGAGTCTGGCCTGATGGCCGGTGTCGTGCTCGAAGCGGCCGGCGATTTCCCGCATCGGTGCCGTGAAGTTGGAAGCGACCGCCACCTGCACCTGTGCCGCGAGGGCATTGCCGAACGGCAGCAGGAGGAGAGTCAGTGCGTAGCGGAGTGCTCGAGATGGATGCATGCGGCCTCGTTCGGTGCAGAGCGGCTGGGGCGCATCATATTGCAGTTTGGGCGAGCTGTGATTGACCGGACGCGCTTCGGCCTGCGCGGGCATTGTCGCGGGCACGGCGGCGGAGTAGCGTTGTGATCCCGCGACCGGAGAACTGGCCATGAATATCACTCGTCCCCTGGCGGCACTGACGCTGGTTTTCGCCAGCGCCTCGGTGATTGCCGCCGAATGCCCGGCACTGCTGCAGCATGAGTTGCCCAAGTTGCGCTCCAAGGAAACCGTCGATCTGTGCAGCCAGTTCCAGGGCAAGGCTCTGGTGGTGGTCAACACCGCCAGCCATTGCGGCTTCACCGGGCAGTTCAAGGGGCTCGAAGCACTCTATCAGCGTTACAAGGACGACGGCCTGGAGGTGATCGGCGTGCCCTCGGATGACTTCTTCCAGGAGGCCGATGACGAGGCCGAGACGGCCGAGGTCTGCTACGTGAATTACGGTGTGACCTTCACCATGACTCAGACGCAGCCGGTGCGGGGGCGCGATGCGACGCCGTTGTTTCGCCAGCTGGCCGAGCAGGCCGGAGCAGCGCCGCGCTGGAACTTTTACAAGTACGTGGTCGACCGGGAAGGGCGCGTCGTCGCGCATTTTTCCAGCAAGGTCGCGCCGGATGACCCGCGTCTGATCGCAGCGGTGGAGAAGGCGTTGGAAAGGTAGAAACAAAAAAGCCCCGGCGGACCGGGGCTTTTTCGTTCTTTCGCTACATCAGAAGCGGTAGCTCAGAGCAGCGCCAAAGCCGTGGGCGCGGTTCTTGAACGTCGCGTCATAGTTGGCCTCGAGCGCACCGCCCTGGTAGGTGCGGCTGCGATTGATGTCCACTTCTTCCTCTCGCAGATAGGAATAAGCGAGGTCGACGGTGACGTCGTCAGTCGGATTCCAGGCCAGGCCGAAGCTGATAGCCGTGCGGTCGCCGGTCGGGATGCGCGGAGAGCGATGTACGTTGTTGGTCGGGCTCTGGTCGAAAGCCAGGCCAGTACGCAGGGTCCACTCACGGTTCAGCTTGTAGGCTGCGCCGATGGCATAGGACCAGGTGTCATGCCAGTCCTGCTCTTCGACGATGGGCGCGAGGTTGCCTTGCAGCGGGCCTGGAATTCCATCGTTCTCGATGATGATCGCTTCGAAGCGGCTCCAGCGGGTCCACATCGCACCACCGTACAGGGTCCACTGATCGTTGAGCTCGTGGGTCAGCGAGATATCTACCGATTCTGGTGTGTCCAGATCAAGGGATGCTTCGTATTTGCCGGCCGCTCCGGTCAGATCGAAGCTGCCGCCGGAGAGCTTTGTGTCACCCTCCAGCTTGTAGGCGACCTTGGAATGGTAGGTGACACCAGCACGGGTTTGCGGGGTGAACTCGTAAAGGACACCGGCGTTGAAGCCCAGCGCCGTGTCGTTACCGGTAACTTTCACACGCCCGTCGTTGGAGCCCAGCGGGCCGGCAGGGTTTGGCGAAGTGCTTTGCAGTTCACCTTCGATACGGTTGATAGTCGGCCCGAAACCTACCGACAGCTTGTCGTTGAAACGGTAGCTGATGGTTGGTTGCACAGTGATCACGCTGACTTCGCTGTAGTCGCCGAAATAGCGTCCCTGGTAGCCGCTTTCATAATCGGAGACCAGGCCGAACGGGACATACACGCCCACACCAACAGCCCACTTATCGTCGATCGGCTTGACGTAATAGCCCATCGGGACGGCCGTGAACGGGACCATGTCGCCGTCGTTGCTACCGTCGTAGGGCAGATTGGCGCCGCCCAAGGCAGGGCCGGAGAACGATCCCTAATTATTCTTGATATCCGTCTTCGCATGAATCGCCGCCATGCCGAAGCTGACTTCCTCACGCTTCAGGCGGGACATGCCGGCAGGGTTGCCGAACAGGGTGGTGGCGTCGTCGGCGGAAGAGGAGCGACCTGCAAACGAGGTGCCCATGCCGCTGATGCTTTGTTCGTTGAGGGCAAAACCGGCGGCCATGGCCTGGGTGGACAAGGCGCCTACGGCTACCGCGAGCGCGGTCTTCAACCATGTTGTTTTCATTGTTCTACTACTCCGGGATGAAAGCGGGTCGGAACCTAGCAACTTTCTCCGACAGGTAGCAAGACAATGAATTGCAATTTTTCGTAAAGATGACGACTAACGGTCGTGAAAACAAATGTAACTTCGGTGAAAACCCCGTGGACGTATTCTGACTGGCGAGCCACGCTGCGCGTTGGGCGCAGCGGGTCTCGTCGGTATCAGGCGCGTGGCCGGCTTGGGTCGGTGATCCATTCGCTCCATGAACCTGGGTACAGCGTCGCCAACGGGTAGCCTGCCAGACAGAGCGCGAACAGGTTGTGACAGGCGGTGACACCGGAGCCGCAATAGGCCACTGCAACTTGCGGTGACTTGCCGTCCAGCAGCTGATCGAATCGGCCGCGTAGCTGCTCGGCATCGAGAAAGCGACCATCACTGCCCAGGTTCTCGCTGAAGGGCGCGCAAACGGCACCGGGAATATGCCCGCCGATCGGGTCTATGGGCTCGACCTCGCCGAGGAAACGCGGCAGGGCGCGTGCGTCGAGCAGTGCCAGCTCGGGGCTATGCAGGCGTTCTTGCAGTCGCGCTGCATCGACGACCATGCTGTCGTCTGCGTTGCCGTCGAAATGGCCCGCCTGCATCGCGGGCGTGGTGCTTTCCATGGGCAACCCCGCTTCTCGCCAAGCGTTTACGCCCCCGTCCAGCAGGTAGACGCCCTCACGCTTGCCCAGCCACAGCAACAGCCACCACGCCCGAGCGGCAAACGCGCCGGGGCCGTCGTCATAGAGCACCACTTCGCTGTCGCCATCGAGGCCCCATTGGCGCAGGCGAGTCAGCAACTGCTCAGGATCCGGCAGTGGGTGGCGTCCGGTGGTGCCGGGGATCACCGGGCCGGACAGGTCTTTTTCCAGATCGGCGAACTGCGCGCCGGGAATATGCGCCTTCCTGTAACTACTCTCGCCATAGGCCGGATCTTCCAGGGCGAACCGGCAATCCAGAATCAGCAGGTCGGGGGTGTGCAGGTGCTGGGCAAGCTCAGCGGCGGTAATGAGTTGGGCCAGTGGCATCGGTGCGGCTCCAGGCGGATTGATCGGTCAACACTACCAGCGCGCGTGGCGGTCATGAATGCCCCGGCCGCTCGGATGCTCGATATATACTGCGCGCCTCGTTCGGCCGTGCGCCGGTCGTCAGCCGAAAAGGAGGGCCGTGTGGCCATCGAAACTCAATGGGTTCTGGATGATGAACATCTGACCCGCCTGTGCGCCGAATGGCGCCAGCTGCCCTATGTGGCAGTGGATACCGAATTCATGAGGGTCGATACCTTCTACCCCATCGCCGGGCTGATACAGGTCGGTGACGGGCGGCGTGCCTATCTGATCGACCCGCTGAGCGTACGTGACTGGTCCGCGTTTGCCGTGTTGCTGCAAGACCCGGCGGTGGTGAAAGTGCTGCACGCCTGCAGCGAAGACCTCGAAGTACTGCTGCGTCTGACCGGTAGCCTGCCGCAGCCGCTGTTCGACACCCAGCTGGCGGCCGGTTACCTGAATATCGGTTTCTCCATGGGCTACTCGCGGCTGGTCCAGGCGGTACTCGGCATCGAGTTGCCCAAGGGCGAAACGCGCTCGGACTGGTTGCAGCGGCCTCTGAGCCACATGCAGGTGCAATATGCCGCCGAGGATGCCCAGCATCTGGCCGAATTGTACGAAGCACTGCTGCCGAAGCTGTCCGAGGACAAGCGTGCCTGGGTACTGGAGGATGGTGCCGAGCTGGTGGCCAACCTGCAGCGCGAATCCGATCCCGATGAAGCCTACCGTGATGTGAAGCAGGCCTGGCGGCTCAAGCCGCAGCAGCTCGCCGTGCTCAAAGTGCTGACGGCCTGGCGCGAGCGTCAGGCCCGTGCGCGCAACCAACCGCGCAATCGCGTGCTGCGTGAAGCCAGTCTCTGGCCGCTGGCGCGCACCCAGCCGCGCGATCTGGTGACGCTGGCCCGGATCGAGGACATGCATCCGCGTACCGTGCGCCAGGATGGTGAATTGCTGCTGGAGATGATCCGTGAGGCCGCGGCGACGCCCGAACAGGATTGGCCGGCACCGCTACCGGAGCCATTGCCGCTGGAGGTGTCGTCCGTACTGAAAAAGCTGCGTGCGGTCGGCCAGCGCGAAGCGCAGGCGCTGGATATCGCACCGGAGCTGATGTTGCGCAAGAAAACGCTCGAGGCGCTGCTCAAGAGCGGCTACCCCGATGGACCCTATGAACTGCCCGAATCGCTGCGCGGCTGGCGCCGTGAGCGGATGGGGCAAGCCCTGCTCGATGCTCTGGAAAAACGACCATGAAAGTCATCTGTTCCATCTACAAAAGCCCACGCAAGGACGGAATGTACCTTTACGTCGAAAAGCGCGATGCGCTCAAGCGTGTCCCCGAAGGTCTGATCGCGGCGTTCGGGCCGCCGCAGCTGGCCTTCGAAATGGTGCTGACGCCCGAGCGCCAACTGGCACGCGAAGACATCACCAAGGTGCTCGCCAATCTCCAGGCACAGGGTTATCACCTGCAGATGCCGCCCGCCGAGGACGATTACATCGAGCATCTTCCCGAAGAGCTGCTGCGCATGAATGATCCGATGTAAACACCTGCTCGATCCTGACGCTGGACAAGATGCGTCGGCCGGATCGGAACTACGCTCTTCTGACCGTACATGCATAAGGAGACGACGATGAAAACGCGTTCTTTGGTGATCGGTTCGGTAATGGCGGCTCTGGCGATGTCGGCCGGCGCGCAGACGCCCTCCAGCGATAACGAAGCCTGGCAGCAGCATTGGCAGAAGATGCAGGAGTACCGGCAGGCCTGGCAGTCTGCGAAGACCCCGCAGGAGCGACAGAAACTTCGCGAAGAGCATTGGCAGAGCATGCAGTCCGGTATGGGTGGCATGGCCGGGTGCCCGATGGGCGGGCCCGGCGGCGGAATGGGCAAGCAGGGTGGCAAGCCGATGCAGGGCGCCATGGGTGGCGGCATGATGGGCGCGCCGTCGAAGGAGATGCTCGACATGCGTATCCAGCACATGGAGCAGATGCTCGAGCAGATGCGTAGTCACCGGCAGATGCTCGACAAGCAGTAGCGCTCGATGTAGCCGCCGGCTCCTACCGGCGGCATCCGCCTGGCGGCTCTTGGCCGGATATCCGACAGTGGCTAGACTTGCCGGTTTTTACCGGTAGTGACAGTCATGGCGGCCAAGGTCGAACCCTTCTGGATGCGCAAAACCCTTGCCGAACTCGATGCGGCGGAATGGGAGTCGCTGTGCGACGGATGCGGCCTCTGCTGCCTGCAGAAGCTTGAGGACGAGGAAGACGGCGCCGTTTACTACACACGTATCGCCTGCAAGCTGCTCGACCTGAAGACCTGTCGCTGCAGCGATTATCCCAACCGGCGCGCCAGTGTGCCGGACTGCATACAGCTGAACGCTTCCGATGCTGCTCAGTTCAAATGGCTACCGCCCACCTGCGCCTACCGCCTGGTGGCCGAGCGCAAGGACCTGCCGCTCTGGCATCACCTGGTCTGTGGCGACCCTGAAGCGGTGCACGTCGAGCGGATTTCCCAGTCGGGCCGGATGCTCGCCGAAGGCAGCGTTGCCGAGGAGCACTGGGAAGACCACCTGATTTTCCGTGCCGGTTGAATCTAAGCCTCGTTTGCATCGTCTCAAGATCAGCACACCCCGCGCGTTTCCGATGGAGTTCTCCTTGATGCTTGTTCGACTGCTGTCGCTGTTCGCTCTTGTTCTTTTCGTCAGCACCGAGGCCCACGCGGCCAAGCGGGTCGACCTGGACTATCTCGTGCGTTTTCTGCCCGACGAGGATCAGGCCGAGGTGCAACTGATCCTGGAGAAAGGCGAAGCGGTTCGTAGCCTGGAGTTCAATCTGGGCGATGACGGCTACTACAGCGATTTCGTAGCGGATGGCGAGTGGTTGCAGGCGTCGCCGGAGCGTGGTGCCTGGCGACCCGCCGAAGGCAAGGCGCGTCTCAGCTACCGCGTGCGTATCAGCCATCCGCGCGACAACGGACGCTACGACGCACGGATGACCAGTGATTGGGCGCTGTTCCGTGGCGATGATCTGGTGCCGCCGGCCCGGCTCGATCAGGTCGACGGCGTGAAACTGGTTTCGCGCATCACCTTCGAGCTGCCCGAGGGTTGGAAGAGCATCGAAACCGGCTGGCCGCGTGTCGGCAAGAATCGCTTCCGCGTGGATAACCGTGAGCGGCTGTTCGACCGGCCGACCGGCTGGATGCTCGCCGGCAAGCTCGGTACCCGTCGCGCCAAGCTCGGCGAAACGGACGTCACCATCGCGGCGCCGGTTGGCGAGGGCGTCCGGCGGATGGATATTCTGACGATGCTGACCTTCGTTTGGCCGCAGGTACAGAATGTCTTTCCCCGCGACCCGGCGAAGCTGCTCATCGTCGGTGCCGGCGACCCCATGTGGCGTGGCGGGTTGTCCGGTCCGAACTCCCTGTACATGCACGCCGACCGGCCGATTGTCAGCGAGAACGGTACAAGCTCGCTGGTGCATGAGCTTGTTCACGTCTTTAGCCGCATCAAGGACAGCGACCGCAGTGACTGGATCACTGAGGGGCTGGCCGAGTACTACGCCATTGAGCTGGTGCGTCGCGCCGGTGGCATGAGCGAAGACCGCTACCAGGCGGTACGTGAGCATCTGACCAAGTGGAGTCGCAAGGTCGACAGCTTGCGCACCGAGCGCTCGACAGGGCCGATCACCGCCCGTGCCGTGCTGCTGTTGCAGGAGCTGGACAAGGAGATCCGTCAGCGCAGCAAGGGCCGCCATTCGCTCGACGACGTCAGTCGTGGCTTGATGCGCATGGATACGGTCAGCACCGACGCCTTCATCGAAATGACCGAGACGCTGCTGGGTGGTGGCTCGAAGGTGCTCGATACTCGCCTGCTGCGCTGATGGCGGCCGCGGAGCGTCGTTGGCCTTGTCCTGAGCCCGAGGAGATCTCATGTCCGTGATTGATCTACGAAGCGACACCGTTACCCAGCCCACCGCAGCAATGCGCGAAGCGATGCTTGCCGCCGAAACCGGTGACGATGTCTATGGCGAAGATCCAACGGTCATTCTGCTCGAACGGCGCCTCGCAGCCGACCTAGGCTTCTCTGCGGGGATGTTCGTGCCGTCCGGCACCATGAGCAATCTGCTGGCGCTGATGGCGCACTGCGAGCGTGGCGATGAATACATTGTCGGGCAGCAGGCCCATACCTACAAATACGAGGGCGGCGGAGCGGCCGTGCTCGGCTCGATCCAGCCCCAGCCGATCGAAATGGAAGCCGACGGAACGCTGGATCTGGCGCGTGTCGAGGCTGCGATCAAACCAGACAATTTTCACTTCGCCCGCAGTCGCCTGCTCGCGCTGGAAAACACCATGCATGGCAAGGTTCTGCCGCTGGACTACTTGGCCGCGGCTCGCGACTTCAGCCATCGTCACGGGCTGGCGCTGCACCTCGATGGCGCGCGGCTGTACAACGCTGCGGTGAAGCTCGGCTGCGATGCGTGCGAGATCACCCGGCATTTCGATACGGTGTCGGTCTGCCTGTCCAAGGGCCTCGGCGCGCCAGTCGGCTCGGTGCTGTGCGGCAGCGAGGCGTTCATCGCCAAGGCCCGGCGTCTGCGCAAGATGGTCGGCGGCGGCATGCGCCAGGCCGGCATTCTCGCCGCCGCTGGCTTGTACGCGCTGGAGCACAACATCGGGCGATTGGCCGATGACCATCGTCGTGCACTACAGCTCGGCGATCAGTTGGCAGCCCTCGGCTTCGCTGTGGAGCCGGTGCAGACCAACATGGTCTATGTCGAGATGGGGGGAAAGGCAGCGGCGCTGACGGCCTTCTGCGCGCAGCGTGGCATTCGCCTGACGCCTGCGACTCGGCTGCGGCTGGTTACCCATATGGACCTGCATGACGAGCATCTTCCGGTAGTGGTGAATGCATTCGCCGAATTTGCCGAAAACATGGGCCGTTGCTGACGTCGAATTGCTTGATTCAATCGCCTTTATCCCCTATACCCGGCGCGCAGGCCCGATATAATGCGGCCCTTTGCCGGCTATCCGTTGGGTAGTTGCGAACCGGTTTTGGTAGTCTCGCCTCGCCGTGTCGTTTTGCAGCCGTTCGGCCGCAGTCCTCTGGAAGAAATCTATGAAAAGCGCAGAAATCCGTGAAGCCTTCCTCCGCTTCTTCGAAGAGAAGGGCCACACACGCGTGGCCTCAAGTTCGCTGATTCCGGCGAACGACCCAACCCTGTTGTTCACCAACGCCGGCATGAACCAGTTCAAGGACTGCTTCCTCGGCCTGGAAAAGCGCGCCTACACCCGCGCCACCACCAGCCAGAAGTGCGTGCGGGCGGGCGGCAAGCACAATGACCTTGAGAACGTCGGCTACACCGCGCGTCACCACACCTTCTTCGAGATGCTCGGCAACTTCAGCTTCGGCGACTATTTCAAGCGCGACGCCATCATTTACGCCTGGGAGTTCCTCACGTCCGAGAAGTGGCTGAACCTGCCCAAGGAGAAGCTCTGGGTCACCGTCTATGCCAGCGACGATGAGGCCTACGACATCTGGACCAAGGAAGTCGGCGTGCCGGCCGAGCGCATGGTGCGAATCGGTGACAACAAGGGCGCCCCTTACGCGTCGGACAACTTCTGGGCGATGGGCGACACCGGCCCATGCGGTCCCTGCACCGAGATTTTCTTCGACCACGGCGAGCACATCTGGGGCGGCCCGCCCGGCTCGCCGGAGGAAGATGGCGATCGCTACATCGAGATATGGAACAACGTCTTCATGCAGTTCAACCGCACGGCCGATGGCGTCATGCATCCGCTGCCGGCGCCGAGTGTCGACACCGGGATGGGCCTCGAGCGCATCAGTGCGGTCCTGCAGCACGTCAACTCGAACTATGAAATCGACCTGTTCCAGAGCCTGCTCAACGCAGCAGCGGATGCCATCGGCTGCGCCAACGAAGGTCAGGCTTCACTGAAGGTCGTCGCCGACCATATCCGCTCCTGCGGCTTCCTCATCGCCGACGGCGTGACCCCGTCCAACGAAGGCCGCGGTTACGTCCTGCGCCGCATCGTTCGCCGTGCCTGCCGTCACGGCAACAAGCTGGGCGCCAAAGGCAGCTTCTTCCACCGTATCGTCGCCGCACTCGTTGCGGAAATGGGCGATGCGTTCCCTGAGCTCAAGCAGCAGCAGGCGCATATCGAGCGTGTGCTGAAGAACGAGGAAGAACAGTTCGCCAAAACCCTGGAGCAGGGCCTGAAAATCCTCGAGCAGGATCTGGCTGGCCTGACCGGCAGCGTCATACCCGGCGATGTGGTGTTCAAGCTGTACGACACCTACGGCTTCCCGGTCGACCTGACCGGCGACATCGCCCGCGAGCGCAATCTGACCCTCGACGAAGACGGTTTCGAACGTGAAATGCAGGCGCAGCGTGAGCGTGCGCGTTCGGCCAGTGCCTTCGGCATGGACTACAACAGCTTGGTAAAAGTGGAAGGCGAAACGCGCTTCCTCGGTTACCAGGGCACATCCGGTGCCGGTAAGGTGCTTGCGCTGTTCAAGGAAGGCATGGTGGTCGACAGCCTGAGCGCTGGCGAGGAAGGCGTCGTGGTGCTCGATCAGACGCCGTTCTATGCAGAGTCCGGCGGCCAGATTGGGGACTGTGGTTATCTGGCGGCAAAGGGCTTGCGTTTCGATGTCCGCGATACCAGCAAGGCCGGCAGCGCATTCCTGCATCACGGCATCGTCGACAGCGGCACGCTGCACGTCGGTGCGGATGTCGAGGCGACTGTCGATGCGTCCGTGCGCCAGGCCACTGCGCTCAACCATTCGGCAACCCACCTGCTGCATGCCGCGCTGCGCGAGATTCTTGGCGAGCACGTCAGCCAGAAGGGCTCGCTGGTGGACAGCCAGCGCCTGCGCTTCGACTTCAGCCACTTCGAGGCGATCAAGCCAGAGCAGCTGCGCGCGCTGGAGGATCGGGTCAACGCCGAGATTCGCCGCAACTCCGCGGTGGAGATCGAGGAAACCGATATCGATACCGCCAAGGCCAAGGGAGCGATGGCGTTGTTCGGTGAAAAGTACGGTGACTCCGTGCGGGTGCTGACCATGGGCGGTGGCTTCTCGGTCGAGTTGTGCGGCGGTACTCACGTAAACCGCACTGGCGATATCGGGCTGTTCAAGATCACCAGCGAAGGCGGCGTGGCGGCTGGTGTTCGGCGGATCGAGGCGGTCACTGGCGCACCTGCATTGGCCTACCTCAATGCAGCCGAGGAACAGCTGAAAGAGGCGGCGAACCTGGTCAAGGGCAGCCGTGACAATCTGCTCGACAAGCTCGGTGGGATTCTTGAGCGCAACCGTCAGCTGGAGAAGGAACTCGAGCAGCTCAAGGCGAAGGCGGCCAGCGCAGCAGGCAACGACCTGGCGACCTCCGCCTTGGACGTGAAGGGCGTGCGCGTGCTTGCTGCGCGCCAGGACGGGCTGGACGGCAAGGCGTTGCTGGCGCTGGTCGACCAGCTGAAGAACAAGCTGGGCAGCGCCGTCATCCTCCTGGGTGGTGTTCAGGACGATAAAGTGGTGCTGGTCGCGGGCGTAACCCAGGACCTGACTGGTCGTTTGAAGGCCGGCGACCTGATGAAGCAGGCCGCGGCAGCGGTTGGCGGCAAGGGGGGCGGTCGTCCGGATATGGCGCAAGGCGGCGGCAGCGAGCCGGCCAAGCTGGATGATGCGCTGGCACTGGCGGTGCCATTTACCGAGCAGGGGCTTTGATTCAGTTACCGTGCTGCGTCCCGCCGGCGCCGTCGAGCGGGTCTGGTTGAGCCGGTGCTTGGCAGGTTTCGGGGTTGTTTGATTAATGATCGCCCTTCAGGGGCTCTAGGCGGCTAACAATGGCTTTGATCGTACAGAAGTTTGGAGGCACCTCGGTCGGCACTGTCGAGCGGATCGAGCAGGTGGCCGAGAAGGTCAAGAAGTTCCGCGACGGTGGAGACGATATCGTCGTGGTCGTCTCGGCAATGAGTGGCGAAACCAACCGCCTGATCGATCTCGCCAAGCAGATCAGTGATCAGCCGGTCGCCCGAGAATTGGATGTGATGGTTTCCACCGGTGAGCAGGTGACCATTGCCCTGTTGGCGATGGCGCTTATCAAGCGCGGCGTACCGGCGGTGTCCTACACTGGCAATCAGGTTCGTATCCTCACCGACAGCGCCCATACCAAGGCACGCATCCTGCAGATCGATGGCCAGCGGATCCAGCGCGACATCAAGGCTGGGCGGGTTGTTGTGGTGGCTGGCTTCCAGGGTGTGGACGAGAAGGGCAATATCACTACCTTGGGTCGTGGCGGCTCGGATACCACAGGCGTGGCGCTGGCCGCTGCGCTGAAGGCCGACGAATGTCAGATCTATACCGATGTGGATGGCGTCTATACCACCGATCCTCGGGTCGTGGCCAAGGCTCAGCGACTGGACAAGATCACCTTCGAGGAGATGCTGGAAATGGCCAGCCTCGGCTCCAAGGTGCTACAGATTCGGGCGGTTGAGTTCGCCGGTAAGTACAGCGTCCCGCTGCGCGTACTGCACAGTTTTCAGGAGGGTCCGGGTACCCTCATTACCCTTGATGAAGAGGAATCCATGGAACAGCCCATCATTTCCGGCATCGCCTTCAACCGCGACGAGGCCAAGCTGACCATCCGTGGGGTCCCGGATACGCCCGGTGTGGCGTTCAAGATCCTCGGGCCGGTCAGCGCGGCGAACGTTGAGGTGGATATGATCGTGCAGAACGTCGCGCACGATAACACCACCGACTTCACGTTCACTGTGCATCGCAACGACTACAACAATGCGTTGCAGGTATTGCAGGGCATTGCATCCGAAATGGGCGCTCGTGAGGTCATCGGCGATACGGATATCGCCAAGGTGTCGATCGTCGGCGTAGGCATGCGTTCGCATGCCGGCGTAGCCAGCCGCATGTTTGAGGCCCTGGCGAAGGAAAATATCAACATTCAGATGATTTCGACGTCGGAAATCAAAGTGTCGGTAGTGATCGAGGAGAAGTATCTCGAGCTTGCCGTGCGTGCTTTGCATACTGCGTTCGAACTTGATGCGCCCGCCGGCAATACTGCGGAATGATTCGCAGAAGGCGCGCTAGTCCGCGCCTTCTGTCGTATTGGGTCATGCGAAAAGGAACTTTAGGCTCCTGCGCGCGGGTCAATACCTGTTGAAAGGCTCTAGCTTCATGTTTTACGGACATTTTCCGTATTTATCTTTGCAGACTGTTTACTGAACTGAATCCGTTTAAGGAGAAAGGAATGCTGATTCTGACTCGCCGGGTTGGAGAAACCCTGATGGTGGGTGACGATGTGACTGTCACCGTGTTGGGTGTGAAAGGAAACCAAGTACGTATCGGCGTCAATGCGCCCAAGGAGGTGGCGGTGCATCGCGAGGAGATTTACCAACGGATCCAGAAAGAGAAGGATCAGGAACCAAGCCACTAATTTTTCTGTAATTTTCGGCTTTGCAAACGGGGCAAAGATGGGTATTATGCGCCCCGTGTTGCGGAGAGGTGGCCGAGTGGCCGAAGGCGCTCCCCTGCTAAGGGAGTACACCTCAAAAGGGTGTCGGGGGTTCGAATCCCCCCTTCTCCGCCATTTTGCATTCTAGGGTTCAGGGTTCTCGCGGCAGCCTGCTTTCATATAAGAAAGCGCCACGGCAAAGTGCTTGACCGTCAATGTTTACTCCCTATAATGCGCACGCTCAGCGCACTCATAGCTCAGCTGGATAGAGTACTCGGCTACGAACCGAGCGGTCGGAGGTTCGAATCCTCCTGAGTGCGCCACACTTCGAATGATCGGCAGAAATGCGGATCACTCAAGCCACCAGCGGTGATCTGGTCTAACAAGCACTTACGCACTCATAGCTCAGCTGGATAGAGTACTCGGCTACGAACCGAGCGGTCGGAGGTTCGAATCCTCCTGAGTGCGCCAACCAAGAGAAGGGCCTGCAGCGATGCAGGCCCTTTTTCGTTTTCGAGCGTTAGCGTCTGCCAAGAACGCAGCCGAACTCGTCGAAGCTGACGGTGCGTACCTGGCCGCTGCTGCTGCGAAAGCGCAGGCGTTCCCGCCCGTTGCTACTTGTGATGCTCTCCGGTCGCCCGAATGCGCTTTCGACGTCACTGCGAGTCATGCCGGTGCGGATCTGTTTGTTGATGATTGCGCTGCGCCGTTCGCTGCTGGTTACTCTGTTGCCGCAACCGTCATCTCGTTCGGCGACTATCGCCAGGCTTTCGCCTTCACTGCCGGCGGGGCTTTTCCTGGTCTTGAGGGTCGCCATTGGCACGGCTTTCCCTGAACTGGGTGTTGGATTGGTTGCGCGCTGCCGTTGCTGTCTTTGGTTTTCCGGGCAGCCTTGCTGGCTGAAGGTGACATGCCCGGATTGGTCGACGCAGCGAAATACGCTTGCTG
This sequence comes from Stutzerimonas kunmingensis, assembly GCF_002929225.1. Classification (GTDB taxonomy): domain Bacteria; phylum Pseudomonadota; class Gammaproteobacteria; order Pseudomonadales; family Pseudomonadaceae; genus Stutzerimonas. Next base: position 436,944 of record NZ_PISM01000021.1, read on the forward strand.
AAAATGCGGGGGTGGATAGCAATAGCAGGCTCACACCTATGGACAGTGCTCTCATTCTCGTCCTCCATGACTGAACAACTGTCCATTCAGGCTACTCAATAAAAGCTGCTCGTACATTCGTGTCTCTTCGCAGCGTGAAGGCGTCGACAGAATGTCGGCTTCTCCGTCGCAAGCTTTTCTGCATCTTTGACGCAGCCCTTGTGATGGCCGTGTTTGAGCGCGTCGGGCCGCTGATTGCGATGTTATGATGCCCGCATCTGCCCCTCAGGGTTTGTGGAACAACCTTTCTTTATGGACTTACCCAGTAGTCGTTCACGTTTCCAATTTGCCAATCACGTACTGATTGATTGATTTTCCCTGGCGTGCTCCCGGCCAGGGTGGAGTGCGCCATGACAGAAGTAGAAGCAAAAAAGCCCCAAGAGACCCTGCAAGATCGCCTGGCGCAGGTGGTCGATCTGCTGCAGCGCCGTCGCCTCGGTGAGGACGGGGAGTACCGGCAGGACGGCGAGCAGGGTGAGATCTACGACGAGAGTCAGATTCTCGCCGAGCTGCAACGCAAGCTCGACGAATTGCATCCTGCTGACGTCGCTCACATTCTCGAAGCGCTACCGCTCGAAGAGCGACTGACAGTCTGGCAACTGGTCAAGGCCGAGCGAGACGGCGATATCCTGCTCGAGGTGTCCGACGCAGTTCGGGAAACGCTGATCGCCGATATGGACGATCACGAACTGCTTGCCGCGGCGAAGGAAATGGACGCCGACGAGCTGGCAGACCTGGCGCCGGAGTTGCCGCGCGACGTCGTTCATGAGTTGATGGAAAGCCTCGATGCGCAACAGCGCGAGCGCGTGCGATCAGCGCTGTCCTACGAAGAGGATCAGGTCGGGGCACTGATGGACTTCGAGATGGTGACCATCCGTGAGGATGTCAGTCTCGAAGTGGTGTTGCGTTATCTGCGCCGCCTCAAGGAGTTGCCGGGCCACACCGACAAGCTGTTCGTGGTCGACTACGACGGTGTGCTCAAGGGCGTGCTCCCGATCAAGCGTTTACTGGTTAACGATCCGGACAAGCAGGTCGCGGAGGTGATGGCCAGCGATCCCGTCACCTTTCACCCGGATGAAGACGCCTATGACGCGGCGCAGGCCTTCGAACGTTATGACTTGGTATCGACGCCGGTCGTCGACAAGGGTGGCAAGCTGATCGGGCGTCTGACCATCGATGAGATGGTTGACCTGATCCGTGAGGAGAGTGAAAGCGAAGTTCTCAACATGGCCGGTCTGCGCGAGGAGGAAGACATCTTCGCCTCCGTTTGGAAATCCGTCCGTAACCGTTGGGCCTGGCTCGCGGTCAACCTGGTCACTGCATTTATCGCCTCCCGGGTAATCGGCCTGTTCGATGGCTCGATCGAGAAGCTGGTGGCCCTCGCGGCCCTGATGCCAATTGTCGCAGGCATTGGCGGAAATTCGGGTAATCAGACAATTACCATGATCGTGCGCGCAATGGCGTTGGATCAGGTGGGTACCGGTAATACGACCCGACTGTTGCGCAAGGAGGTCGGGGTTGGCCTGGTCAACGGGCTGGTCTGGGGTGGTGTGATCGGTGCGGTGGCCTGGTGGCTGTATGGCAGCTGGTCTCTGGGGGTAGTCATGACGGCGGCTATGACACTGAACCTGCTGCTCGCTGCGCTTATGGGCGTGCTGATTCCTATGACGCTGGCGCGCCTGGGGCGCGATCCGGCAATGGGGGCAAGCGTCATGATCACTGCCATGACAGACAGCGGCGGGTTCTTCATTTTCCTTGGATTGGCGACCATTTTTCTGCTGTAGCGGTACTTTTCGCGCTTTATTGGGGTTTGCCTTATTTCGCTGTTTCGGGCTAAGGTTCGGCCGTTTCGTGTGTCGCGAAACGTGTCCGAACCCACGCAGCGAATAACAAGCAGCTTGAGCTGCTGACAAGGGAACTCCCGATGACCCCCAGCCAACTCCTGCTCGAAGGCGTCGAACTCATGCTGTTCGGCATCGGTTTCGTCTTCGCCTTTCTCGTTCTGTTGATCCTCTGCATTCGCTTGATGTCCTACCTCGCCGGCCGCTTCGTCACTGAGCCGGCGCCTCGAGTAGCGGCCGCTCAGGTTGCGAGCGCTGAAACAGATGCGGATATTCTTGCAGCCATCCAGGCCGCGATTCATCAACACCGCGCGCGACGCGGTTGACTCTGGAAAGGGAGTTCCTTCCATGACCATTGCTAAACAGCCGCTCGGCATAACCGATGTGGTGCTGCGTGATGCGCACCAATCCATTCTAGCCACCCGTGTTCGCTTGGAAGACATGTTGCCGATCGCTGCCAAGCTCGATCAGGTTGGTTTCTGGTCGGTGGAAAGCTGGGGCGGTGCGACCTTCGATGCCTGTATCCGCTACTTGGGAGAAGACCCTTGGGAGCGCATTCGCGAACTCAAGAAGGCCATGCCCAACACGCGCCAGCAGATGCTGCTGCGAGGCCAGAACCTGCTGGGCTATCGGCACTACGCCGATGATGTCGTGGAAAAATTCGTCGAGCGCGCCGCTGTAAATGGCGTCGATGTCTTTCGCGTATTCGACGCTATGAACGATCCGCGCAATCTCGAAACTGCCCTGCGTGCCGTCAAACAACAGGGCAAGCATGCACAAGGCACCATTTCCTATACCACCAGTCCGGTGCATACGCTGGAGATGTGGGTCGATCTGGCAAAGCAGATCGAGGATATGGGCGCCGACTCGGTGGCGATCAAGGATATGGCAGGCATCCTTACGCCGTACATGGCGTTCGAGCTGGTGTCGCGCTTGAAGTCCAGCCTTGCGATTCCGATCCATATGCAGTGCCACGCTACAGCCGGCCTGTCGACGGCCGCCATCCTCAAGGCAGTAGAAGCGGGTATCGACAATGTCGATACAGCCATTTCGTCGCTATCGATGACCTACGGACATTCTCCGACGGAATCGGTGGTGGCTATTTTCCAGGGTACGGAGCGCGATACCGGCCTGAACCTGGAGCTGCTCGAGGAAATCGCGGCGTACTTCCGCGAGGTTCGCAAGAAATACGCGAAATTCGAGGGCACCCTGCGCGGTGTCGACTCGCGAATCCTCGTGGCTCAGGTGCCCGGCGGCATGTTGACCAATATGGAAGGTCAGCTGAAGGAGCAGGGCGCTCTGGACAAGTTCGACGACGTGCTTGCTGAAATCCCTCGCGTTCGTGAAGACCTCGGCTTCATCCCGCTGGTGACGCCCACGTCGCAAATCGTCGGTACCCAGGCGGTGATCAATGTGCTGATGGGAGAGCGCTACAAGTCGATCACCAAAGAGACGGCAGGCGTGCTCAAAGGTGAATACGGTGCGGCCCCTGCGCCTTTCAATTCCGAGCTGCAGGCTCGTGTGCTGGAGGGGGCCGAGGTGATCACCTGTCGTCCCGCAGACCTGCTGCAGCCGGAAATGAATCGACTTACTGCCGAACTGAAAGGGATCGCAAAAGAGAAAGGCATCAAGCTCGCTACGGATTCGATCGATGATGTGTTGACCTATGCACTGTTCCCCCAAATCGGATTGAAGTTTTTGGAGAACCGTGGAAACCCATCCGCGTTCGAGCCGGCGCCAACCGGAGGCGATCTACTACCGCGAGAGGCGGGCAAGCCGGAGGTCTACACCGTTGAAGTCAACGGCAAATCTTTCGTCGTACAAGTGAGCGATGGCGGCGATATCGAGGGCATCAAGCCTCTCGGCGCTGGTGGCGGCGCTACCAGCGCGGTGGCTGGTTCTGCCGCCGTGCCTGCCAGCGGTGAAACCCAGGCGGCGCCGCTGGCGGGCAACATATTCAAAGTGCTGGTGCAGCCCGGACAGTTGGTCCAGGAGGGCGATCTGGTGATGATTCTCGAAGCCATGAAAATGGAAACCGAGATCCGTGCGTTCAAGGCCGGCACCGTCGCCTCCGTCAGCGTTAAGGTGGGCGACGCGGTTTCGGTCGGTGACAGTCTGCTGAGCATCGGCTAAGGGGAGTCCCATGGAAAAGTTGCTCAAGCTGTGGCACGGAACCGGCCTGTACCATCTGGAGCCAGGGCAGGCGCTGATGATCTTCGTCTGTCTGGGGCTGATCTATCTGGCGATTCGGAAGGGATTCGAACCTTTGTTGCTGATCCCTATAGGGTTCGGTGGCATCCTGGCAAACATCCCGGTTGCCAACATGGGCGAGGGTGCCGGAATTCTGCATCTGTTTTATGAAGTAGGGTTACCGACCAGCGTCTTTCCGCTGTTGATCTTCATGGGCGTTGGCGCGATGACCGACTTTGGCCCCATGCTTGCCAACCCAAAGACCCTGCTGCTTGGTGCAGCGGCGCAGTTCGGAATCTTTGCGACCCTGCTAGGCGCTCTTGCTCTGACCGCTGCCGGGATTCCTGGTATGGAGTTCACGCTGCGCGAGGCAGCGTCGATCGCTATCATTGGGGGGGCAGACGGTCCAACGTCGATCTTCGTGACATCCAAGCTTGCCCCAGAGTTGCTCGGTCCGATTGCGGTTGCCGCGTATTCCTACATGGCCCTCGTGCCGCTGATTCAGCCGCCGATCATGCGTGCGATGACCACAAAAGAGGAGCGTGCAATCGTCATGATGCAACTGCGTCATGTCGGGCAGGTCGAGAAGATAGTATTCCCGCTGGTGCTCTGCTTGCTGGTCGGCTTGCTACTGCCGGATGCCGCACCGCTGGTGGGTATGTTCGCCTTCGGTAATCTGCTGCGCGAATGTGGTGTGGTGGATCGCCTGGCGGATACTTCACGAAATGCCCTGATCAACATCGTCACCATTGCTCTTGGTCTGACAGTCGGTTCGAAGCTATCGGCCGAGGCCTTCCTGCAGATGAAAACCTTGGGGATTCTCGTGCTGGGTATGGTTGCCTTTTGCGGTGGTACCGCAGCGGGTATTTTCATGGCCAAAGTGATGAACCGTTTCAGTGAGAACAAGATCAATCCGTTGATCGGTTCCGCAGGAGTCTCTGCTGTGCCGATGGCTGCACGTGTATCGAACAAGGTGGGGCTGGAGGCCAATCCTCAGAACTTCCTGCTGATGCATGCCATGGGGCCCAACGTGGCAGGTGTCATCGGCTCTGCGGTTGCGGCCGGGGTGCTGCTCAACTTTGTAGGCTAGTTGTATAGGCGCCTCTGCAGCGGGGGCGCCTTGCTGCATCCAAGTTCTAACTTCTTATCGAGCGCGGATCTTGGGTCGACCATGGATTCGGCGCAACCCGTGTGTCCGAAGCGCATTCGTGCCTGTCTTGATTGGCTAAGACGATGATGAAGGGGTGAACTGATGCGGCTGGCTGACTTGTTGGCCGCCTGAGAGTGGCAGCCGGAAGCAGGGGGTAATCAGAGACAGCGTTAGCTGGAGCCAGTCACCTGTCTCCAGCTGGTGGCTGGTCCGAGGTCAATCTTCTTTGGCGAGCTCGGTGTCCTGAGCGATCAATGCAATGAGCGCGTTCTGCTGGCGGTGAGCGAGCTGGCGAAAGCGCTGCAGAAGCTCTCGCTCGTGAAGAGACAGCTCTGGGCTGTCGAGACGCATGCTCAGATCTTCATCCAGTGCGCCTTCCTGCAACAGGCTCTGCTCCAATCTGGCGATGATTTCTGAGTTCATGCTGCGGTGATGATTCCGCGCTACCTCGGCGATGCGTTCACGCATGCCGTCGGGAAGCCGAACAACGAATTTGTCAGCCGTACGGCTGGAATAAACTGCCTGTTTCATAGGGCGCATAATTAACCGGTTAGTCAGGTGGGCGTGCTGGCGTATTGCCGGGGTAGTCACCGGTCTGACAACCACCAGTACTCGCTGTTCCGTCAGCCAGGTTAAAAATTAGGAGACGGCTTCATGACGCCAATTGTACGTCGATATTCTGATTAGTAAAGTGCTCGTGCTATCAAAATGCCTTTACTGTGAACCAGTCTAATTATCGTCCGACTGTGGGGTCTTAGCGCAGCACTGGATCGAACTTGATCCTGCGTCCGATCATGAGTGCGATCAGGGATAAGCTTCCGAATATGCCAAGTCCTGCCTTGCACAAGGTATCCAAGGTCGCCAGGCTTTGGGGGGCCAGGAAGGCACCGTAGCCGCACGCTGCGGTAAGAAGCAAGCAAGTCAATGCAAATCTGGACATGAGTAACTCCTTTTGCGGAACCATCCGCGCTCAACTAAATCCTTAGAATACCCAGCGTTGCGGTTGAGTGAGCACGCTCGCCTCGCCTGAGTTGAGGGTGGTGATCTGTGCGCGTTCCGAATTACTCGTGCGCTGAATTGAGAACTGGGAAGAGGGCTCGTATCGCTGTTGCTGCGGTTCGGTGGATGGCAGCTGCGAGGCTGTCAGGGCGGCAAATGTAAGGCCTGTAGTAAGAAGAAAAGCCGACTTGATCATGAGCGTTATCCTTCGCGTCACGTTAACTTTGCCTAGCTATTGCAGTAGCTGTGCCAAAGTTTATCTGGATAAAAACTGTTATAAATCAATAAGTTGGCGTTATGTTGGGGCGAGTGTTGCTTGCGCTTTGCACGGACGGCTGATAGCGGTCATGCAATTTGCATTGCTATGTGTGAGAGGCGTATTCGGCTGTAGGAGGCTGCATGGCATCAGGTTTACGATGCGCATGACAAATCATGCTTGGCTCGTTACCATGCCCGCCGCGTGATGTCCCAGTAGCTCAATTGGATAGAGCATCCCCCTCCTAAGGGGAAGGTTGTGAGTTCGAACCTCGCCTGGGACGCCATCAAATCAAGTAGTTACGTCTGATTGCTCGCTGTGGTTACCGCTATTTAGCGATTAAGGGACCACTTCGAGGACCACTACTCAGAAGTGCCTACGTTATGCCCAAGTCCTGATCGCCAAGCTCAGTTTTTATCCGCTCGGCCGAGGGTTCGCCCTTTCCAGGCAGAAGCACTTCCTCAGAGCTGCTGGGCACCCACCTCACGTTTCCGAGCCGAACGATAGTCATCTATGATCGAGATGTTCTGGGTAGTGGCTGTAGGCTATCTGTGGTTTCGGTAGCGCTACATTCGAATCGGCTCTGGCATGCATGCGATGGATCGAGTTTCATCTTCTAGACGTACCGTTGCTCTGTGGGCTACGCAAGCGGCTGGTCGGTGGTAATCAGCCGATCTTGAGGATAAACGGCTTAATCTGTGTCCGCAGAGTTGCTATCGAATCGCTACCGCATCGATAGCAGCGGGCAACGTTCACCCGAGTCCCCTCCGCGACGCTCCGAGCACAACCGTGCGTAACACGTGAACAGTAGCCACTCGGTTTTGCGATCCTGTTGATGGCCTCGCGGTCACCAGAAAAAATACGCAGGCGGCACCATCATTACAGCGAAACCAGGGCGCTTCATCGGACCAACGGGATGTAGCTCTATCCTGAGCTCCCAGGAGAGGCCTTCCCAAAGCCGACGGCAAGGCCAAAAAATAGCGACTTTTTCTGTAATCGGCTGTGCAGGTCAGTAAGGTTGGAGGGCTTGGTCAGTAGATGCTGGCTTCACGAAAAGCAATTCCTGACCTCGGTTGAGAACAAAAGGAATTCCAGCTTCGTTGTGAGTGTACTCTGGCCCAAAGTAGATAAACGCCCAGTCGGGCAGTGCAGCCGATAAGCGACGATAGAACGCTGCGTGGTCGAACCCAGCCAACGGCTCAGTTTTCACTTGATGCCAGTGCCCGGAAATCATTCCCTTTTCGTCATATTCCTCAATGACTTTATCCAACACGACCCCGCCCAGTCCGCGCAATCGATAAGAGATACTGTCACCATTCCTAATAAAGGAAGGGGTTTCGACAGCGACCATGCGTGCGTTGAATGATTTCTCCGGCCGTTCGGAGCTAGATAAGCTGCCACGGAGAACGCAGGACCAGTTCTCACATAACGGGCCATCCACTCGAAGCATCCGGTAGCTTGATTCGGCGCCAAAAATAGCCTTATTGGTCCACTCGAAAGGCTTATATCGATACTCATCAGGCAGCGCATCGGCAGCTGCCTGCTCGAAAATCTCTGTCAGCTTCTGCTGAGCTTCTAGAGGATCCCGGGCCAGGCGTTGAGGCATCCATACAGGCATCCACATTCCATGACGTGGCAGGTATGTTTGGTCGTTGAAGAGCTCAAGCACAAAAAATGCTGACATCGCAGGGCTCGGTACACCGGGGAGCGGGGTGGCGCGCCCCAGCAAATGCTCCCTAAGCAGAACCGCATCTAGCGTTTGAGCGAGACCGCCTGGACCACTCTCTATCTGCGTATTGACTTCCACATCTTTTAAGCCCGAAGAGTATCCGTTGGTATTCATCACCTGCAGCGCCAAGGAATCTGAGCTATGCCCCTCCTTGATTGCTGCTGGGGTGGAAGGCGTTGGCGCTGCACAGCCGGCCATAATCAGCACGCTGACAGTTAGCAAGAAAACTCTGATCACTACGTATCCCTAATAGATCCTGATTTATCGACCGCGCCGGTATTGCGGAGCAGGTGATGCCTCAATGATATCATTGAGAGTGCTTGCGCCAAGCGTTTCCTGGTCTTGCTTCTTCGCTTCGGTGAGTGACCATTGCACGGGGATACATCGTGAAGTGAGTTACAGCATGCACTTGATGTTGGTTCTGGACAAAGAATGGGCAGGCTTTCAGGTGCCGCGTTCCTGTGCCGACCAGTAAGATATTTCAAGGGGCCATATGATCAGCTTCTTCCGGAAGCGCCTAGGTGGACAGAACTTCAATAATGGATACATCACCATTGTTTATCCTGCCAGAGGGCAAGGGATAGTGGTTAATGACTCGCTCTCTGCTGAGTCGCTAGAAGTGCCACTGCCTGGAGCTTTCGCAGAAAATATACTTATTTTAGATTTTGAGAAAGAGGATGACGACCTCAGTGGGGAGGATGCCTTTAACAGGGAGCCGTTATTCTGCATAAACCCCGGAACAGGGCTCCTTATGGTGGATGACTTTATTGACTGTGGTGGAAATCTGTTTGGTTGCTCTGACGACTAGTTGTTAGAGTCGTGTTGCGCTCTTCATGCTTTGGATTCGCCAGCTTCGCGCTGGCGTCGTTTATTATCATGTCTGTAGCGGAAAATCTGCTGTCTAGATGCAATAATGATTATTGGCGATACTCGAAGACTCTAAGCAAGAGGTGCAAGGCTCTTCGCAGTCGCAGACGAAATACTCTTCATAGGTTTTGTGTGGGAGACGTTCGCTAGACCGGACGTCGAGAAGCCTCATTTGGGGAATGTTGTTTATAGTGTTCGAAAGTCCCGAGACCTGTCTGCAGAATTTCCTGACTTCGGAGAATGCGTTCTCTGCCTCTTTGATTGCCTTGGACTCTGCAGCTGAGCAGCTTTTGAATTTGCTCGCGGGAATCCTCAGGAGTCCTTCGCTACGAATACCCTCGGAGTAACACTGATCACCGTAGCGCCCTTTGTAAGCAAACCACTCGATGTGTGCTCCGCTCACAATATTCTTTATTCTCACATCGTGGACCCAGGCCTTCCCGCGTTTAAAGTCCTTCTGATATTCGTCGCGCGCTTTTCTGTATACGAGCTGAATTCTTAAGGCCTCCTCCTGCGCGAGCGTGGCCATCGAGTCACGTACTTCACGCAGTTGGGGAAACTTTTCCGCTATCAGCCAAGATAGTTGGATGCCCAGTTTGCTTTCTGTGATGTCTTCCATGACTGTGCCGGGCTCAAGGATCCATTTTTTCAAAACTTGAGAGAATGGTGTCCAGCGTTTTGAGTTGCATTCTCAAATCATGCATCTTTTCTTCAGTGTCCAGGAAGACCACCATTTCCTCTTCGCTCATACCAAAGGTCAGTTCACTCAAAAAGCACTCGATAGGCGAGGAAGGCATATCAATCACAAAGTCTCGCTCGCAACCAATCTGCACCCAGGTAGGAATACTGCGCCCGTCGATAACTGCTACCACGGGAACGACGTCCTTGTTGCTGAGCTCGTCATCCAGGTAAGTGTTACGAATTTCCCCGATGCTCTGAAGCAACTGGTTTTTCCGCTCTTCCAAGTTTTGTACAGTAAACTCAATATTCATGGGTGTCCCCTTTGTTGGATCTGGGGTAATTGTCCACGATAAAAAGAGCTTGTGATCCGCGCAAAATGCATAAAAAAATGATTAACTCATAAAAATGCTGGAAGCAGTTAATAAGAGAGTGCTTGAGCATGTAATGAGCACTGGGATCATTCAGGCTACATCGTGCGGGTCCGCTGGCAGATTATGGCTGCTGAAATTTTTGGATAATAAAAGCCCGCGCAGTATTGAACGGCGCGGGCTTTTGCCCTAACGCGGGCCGCGGCGAACCCCCGAGACGGAGGCAGTGCATAAGCACATTTTCGTGATTCGCTGCCGGCGTTTTCGGCCACCACCGGCTGGGCCGCTCTAGTTAGGCTCCCAGAGCAGAGCTGCAAATCTATGGTGGATGATCGCAGAGTCGCCTCGACTAGCAAGTTTGCCTACTGGCTCGGGCGCAGATGAGGGGGTAAGGTTCGTCACCCGATCAAGCTATCTCGTAGGGCTTGGGCTTCAGGCTCCTCCTTGGTTTCGAGCAAGGAATATTTGCGTGCATCAACAGACACTGGCCCCCTTCATTTGGAATATCGCAGATCTGCTGCTGGGCGCGTTCAAACCCTCCGAGTACGGCCGAATCATCCTGCCCTTCACGGTGCTGCGTCGCTTGGAGTGCGTGCTGGAATCTACCCGAGACAAGGTGTGTAGCCAGTACGAAGCTATGAAAGCAAGCGGCGTGGACATGGACCTGATACTGCCATCCACCGCCGGTGCGACCTTCTATAACGTTTCGCAGTTCTCCCTGGCCAGCGTCGGCTCCACCAGTACGCGCGCCAACTTGGAAGACTACATCGCGAAGTTCTCAGCCAATGCCCGCCAGGTGTTCGAGCACTTCGCCTTTGATCGGTGGCTGGAAAAATTGGAGAAGGCCAACCTTCTCTATCTGGTTACGCAGAAATTTGCCGCAGTCGACTTGCACCCGAGCCGACTCAGCAACCACGAAATGGGCCTGGTGTTTGAGCACCTCATTCGCAAGTTCGCCGAGTCTTCCAATGATGACGCAGGCCAATTCTTTACCCCGCGTGATGTTGTGCGTCTGGCCACCACGCTGGTATTTGCCCCCGATCACCAGGCACTCAATGGCGAAGGCGTGGTGCGCACCGTATATGACTGTGCCGCCGGCACGGGCGGTTTCCTGTCCTCTGCCATCGAGCAGGTGTACGAGTGGAACCCCAATGCCCGCCTGGTGCCCTATGCCCAGGAACTCAACCCAGAAACCTATGCCATCTCCGTGGCGGACAAGCTGATTCAGGGGTTTGAAACCAAGAACGTCAAGCTCGGCAACACCCTGTCCAACGACCTGTTGCCTCACGAGCAGTTCGATTATTGCCTGGCCAATCCGCCCTTTGGTGTGAAGTGGGAAAACGTCCAGAAGCAGGTGCAGGCTGAGCACCGCCAGCAGGGCTTTGCCGGTCGCTTCGGTCCCGGCCTGCCGCGTGTGGGCGATGGCTCGCTGCTATTCCTCATGCACCTGCTGTCCAAGCGCAAACCCGTGGACCTGGGTGGCAGCCGCATCGGCATCGTGCTATCCGGTTCGCCACTGTTCAACGGCGGTGCCGGCTCAGGAGAGTCGGAAATACGCCGTTGGATTCTTGAAAACGACTGGCTGGAGGCGATCATCGCTCTGCCTAACGACCTGTTCTACAACACCGGCATCGGCACCTATATTTGGGTGTTGTCCAACCACAAGGACACGCTGCGCAAGGGCATGGTGCAACTGATCGATGCCACTGCCATGCATGCCCCCATGCGCAAGAGTTTGGGCAGCAAACGTAAATACCTGTCGGATGAGCAGATAGCCGAGATTGCCAAGCTGCATGAAGCCTTCGTGGAAAGCGCGAACAGCAAGATTTTCGCCACCACTGACTTCGGTTACCGGCGTATCACCGTTGAGCGCCCGCTGCGCCTGCGCTTCTCGGTCACCCCGGACAAGCTCGCCGCTTACCAGAACACCAAGGGCGCCGACCAGATTGAGGCCTTTGCTTCGGTGCAGGGCGACTTCGACAATCTGTCGGCCTTCCTCAAGGCGGCTGGCATCAAGAAGCTCGGCAAGGGCGCGCTGAAGGCCGCACTTGCCTGCTTCGGCGAGCGTGACGCCAACGCCCAGTCGGTGCTGGACGACAAGGGAAATCCGCAGTTCGATTCCGACCTGCGCGAGTTCGAGAACGTGCCGCTGAATCAGTCCATCGACGATTACTTCGCCCGCGAAGTGCTGCCCCATGTGCCGGATGCCTGGATCGACACCGGCAAGACAGATCCGAAGGACGGCCAGATAGGCATCGTCGGCTACGAGATCAACTTCAACCGCTATTTTTACGTGTACCAGCCGCCGCGTGCGCTGGCCGAGATCGATGCCGATCTGAAGGCGGTGGAGGCCGAAATCGCCGCACTGCTGGGCGAGGTGACGGCATGAACGAAATCCTGATCTATCAGGTGGGCAATCATCCGGTTGAGGTGCGTCTTGAGGGAGAAACCGTCTGGCTCAGCCAGCGGCAGCTGGCCGAATTGCTGGATACCACCACTGACAATATCAGCCTGCACGTGAAGAACATCTACAGCGATGGAGAGCTGGACGAGGCGGCAACTACCGAGGAAAGCTCGGTAGTTCAGCAAGAAGGTAAACGGCGTGTCACTCGCCGCCTGAAGCTCTACAACCTGGACGCCATCATCTCGGTGGCCTATCGGGTCAACTCCAAGCGCGGAGTTCAGTTCCGCCAGTGGGCCACCCGCGTGCTGCGCGAACACCTGACCCGTGGCTTCACCCTCAATCGCCAGCGTTTCGAGAGCAATGCCGGCGAGCTGGAGGCGGCGCTGCTGATGGTGCGCCGTCTCACCCATAACCCCGAGTTGAGTGCCGATGCCGGACGCGGCCTGGCAGATATCGTCAGCCGCTACGCGCAGACCTTTCTGCTGCTGCAGCGTTATGACGAAGGCTTGCTGAGTGAGCCCCTGGTGCAGGCGGGAGGCGTGTTGCCGACGCCAGATCAGGCACGCACCGCGCTGGCTGAGCTGAAAATCAACTTGATAGGTCGTGGCGAGGCTACTGAGCTGTTCGCCCGCGAGCGTGGCGATGACCTGGCCGCGTTGCTGGGCAACCTCGACCAGAGCGTGTTCGGCGAGCCGGCTTATCCCAGCATTGAGGCCAAGGCGGCGCACCTGTTGTATTTCGTCATCAAGAACCATCCGTTCGCCGACGGCAACAAGCGTAGTGGCGCCTTCCTCTTTGTTGACTTCCTGCACCGCAACGGCCGTTTGCTTGATAACGCTGGCCAGCCGGTGATCAACGATATTGGCCTGGCCGCGCTGGCGTTATTGGTCGCCGAGTCCGCCCCGGCACAAAAGGACACCCTGATCCGCCTGATTATGAACATGCTGGCCGGGCCGACAGGAGTGCAGGCATGAGCCATTACAAGCCCTATCCGGCGTACAAGGATTCCGGAGTGGAGTGGTTGGGGCTGGTGCCGGAGCACTGGGACGTATGCAAGCTGGGCTTTCGGTATTCGATTGAGCTAGGGAAAATGCTTGATGAAAAAAGGCTAACCAAGACCAGCTTAGTTCCTTATTTACGCAATCAGGATGTGCAGTGGGGCAGCATCAACACCCAGGATCTACCTGAGATGGATATTCACCCTGAGGAGTTGGAGCGGTACACCATTCGGCATGGTGATCTCTTGGTTTGTGAAGGTGGCGATGTCGGTCGTGCTGCTATTTGGCGCGGTGACAATGCAGCCTTCGGCTACCAGAAGGCTCTGCATCGTCTGCGCCACCGCTCAGTAAGTGCAGACACGGCAGAGTTTTTTTATTTCTCGCTTTTGACCGCTAAACAGCGAGGTGAAAGCTGATCTGCCTTCAAAAGCAATCTCTGCCATTGCCGCCGCTATGAGCAGCCACACGAGTATGGCGACCAAGCTGCTCAGCGATGAGTCGACACGGGATGTGTTCCTGACGGTGGTGTATGAGCTGCTAAAGAAGGAAGCGGGCGCGGGTTTATTTAGTTCCGTTCGTGCGTGACGTGGCTGTCCCAGTGGGTTGATGTCCCCTTCATTCCACATAACTAACTTGGTGGAACGCTACCCCCTTGTTCCACAGTCAGTGCAGTGGAATGAGGGGGATGAAACCTTGCCTTTATCGTGCAGCTACTTTCCACAGTTGATCGACTCGCGTAGTGAAGCTCTGGCTCAAAAGCTCGCGGCGCATCCCCCATTCAGGGCTTGCTGGCACTATGCCGGGCCGCAATGTACCGCGCCCCCATTTGGCGTTGACCGAATCCAGAACGGCCATCACCTTTTCCGAAGCAGCAGGCTGGCTGGCAGCAAATAAGTCGTCAGTGAATTCGCCGCGTCCGCAGAGATCCATCAGCAGTACCTCGGCCTTCGCATAGGAAAAACCTGGGCGATACACTTCATCGAGGCCGGCAAGTGCGGCCTGGGTGATCAGTCGGGTGTCGTCGGTGGGGTAGGGCAGCTCGCACAGCATGCCCTTGGCAAATTTGAGCTCGTCCGGATTAAACATGCCGGTGCGAATGCTGACCCTGACTTTCCTGCAGACAGAGCCTTGCGCGCGAAGCTTTTCGCACGCCCTGGCCGCGTATGTGGCGACCGCTTCGCGGATGGGGGGCAGGTCTTCCTGACGCTCGCCGAACATTCTGCTGCAGCAAATCTCCTGTTTCGGTGGCGCGACGCTGTCCAGTTCCAGGCAAGCAGTGCCCTGTAATTCCCGTGCCGTTTTTTCCAATACCACGCTGAATTTCTTCCGCAAGGTCCAGGCATCTGTTTGAGCCAACTGCCACGCTGTCCGAATCCCCATCGCGCCGAGGCGTTCGGTCAGTTGCCGGCCGATGCCCCACACTTCGTTGACTGCAACGGCGCGGAGCAGCTTGTCGCGGCGTTGGGAATCAGTGAGATCCACCACGCCTCCGGTCTGCTTCTGCCACCTTTTCGCAGCGTAATTGGCTAATTTCGCTAAGGTCTTGGTCGAGGCGATGCCGACTCCGGTAGGAATGCCGGTACTGGCTAAAACTTGAGAGCGGATCTCACGGCCCAAGCGCACCAGGTCCGACTGGATGCCTGTCAACTCTGCAAAGGCTTCATCGATGCTGTAAACCTCCAGCTTCGGTACCAGCCCTTCGATGACGGTCATGACCCGTTCGCTGATGTCGCCGTACAGCGCATAGTTTGAACTGAACGCAACTCCTCCAGCTGCTTCGTAGGACCTCCGAACCTTAAACCAAGGTTCGCCCATCTTGATGCCTAGCGCCTTGGCCTCGGGGGTGCGGCTGATAACGCAGCCGTCATTATTGGACAGCACCACAATAGGCGTGCGCATCAGATCGGGGCGAAAAACACGCTCGCAACTGCAGTAAAAACTGTTGCAGTCGATCAGCGCGAAAACGTTCTCAGCCACTGTTGCGACCCCGCCGGCACAGGCCTATATAAACCCCCCAGATGTGCAGCTCTTCGCCTTCCAGCACGTATCGCGGTGGGTAAGCCGAATTGGCAGAGTGCAGCACCACCTGCTGCGACTCGATGTCGAAAATCTTGATCAGTGGATCGCCATTGAGGCAGGCAATCACCACGTCCTCGCGGCGCGGTTGCAGCGCTTTGTCTATCAGCACTAGGTCGCCGTCGAGAATGCCTAAGCCCGTCAGGCTATGGCCTGAAACCTGAGCGAGATATATCTGCGGGCGGTGCAGGCGAAATAGCTCGTCGAGCGAGATTCGCTGCTCCAGGTGGTCCTGAGCGGGGCTCGGAAACCCAGCCGGGACGGTCGGCAGGAAAAATGGAATGGTCGTCGGGGAGGGCGCAACGGGGCCGAGGATCGAAACGCTGTCCACGGGAGTCACCTTGAGCACTGGATGGATGAACAGTATTTGTTAGCGGCAGTACACAGTCAATCGAAAATAACGGGAGGAGGACATGTGCGGACGTTTCGTCCAACGACAAAGCCTGGAGGCTTACCTGGACGAGCTGGGTGAAAACAATCACCCCTGGCTGGGTGGGATGACACGCCGCTAGCGCGTTACAACGTAGCAGCGAGCATTCCCGTACATCTACTACGTGTTTTAGTTGGTGGGCTTATCGCTTCGCCAGTGCGCTTGGGGTAGTCCCCGGCTTGGGCGAAGGGGAAGATGCCACCGCCCATCAATGCCCGGGTGGAGAAGGTCGCGGAGGGGAAGTTTTTCCGGCAAATCTGGCCGAACCGAGCCCTGGTGGCAGCAGACGGCTGGTACGAGTGGGTGAAAGACGAAACGGACCCAAAGCGAAAGCAGCCGTACTTCATCCAGCCGCGCGAGGGTTCTGCCTGTTTCTTCGCAGCAATCGGAAAATACCCAGCGGACGGAGAACAGTGCGACGGAGATGGCTTTGTGATTATCACTGCAGACTCGAAGGGAGGCATGGTCGATATCCATGACCGACGCCCGATTGTGCTGACACCGGAGCTGGCTCGCGAGTGGATTGATCCCGATACCACCCTGCACCGGGCCGAGCAGCTACTGTTGCGTAAGCGTCTGGCCAACACACCTCCCTGATCCCTCCAGCGTATCCGCTCCATAAACCCCACCTACCCATAGCCTGCTGATCATTGGATGCTGAGCTCCCGTTTTCACCGGAGTTCATCCTTTGTCTGAATGTGGGTGCTAACGCTCAAACTCAGCCAGCGCTCGACCATCGTTACCAGCCAGATGCCGGTGGACAACTGGCACGAGCTGATCGGCGACCCGACCCTGGCCGACGCCATCCTCGACCGCCTGGTGCACAACGCTTACCGGATCAATCTGAAGGGTGAATCAATGCGCAAACGGACGCAGAAATTGACGACGCCGGGCACCTCAGACTAACAATGCCAGCCCTGCGTCGCTGCGCTCCGACTGCCCGGCCGGATGGCCGTGGAACAGGTGGCCAGATGGCCGTGGAATGCCTGGCCAGATGAGCGTGGACTGGGTGGCCGGATGGCGTGGAATCCGCACCGAACATTACGAAAAAACCGGCACGAGGCCGGTTTCTTAATGCTGAGCCGGATTGCCAAGTGACGTGCCGGCTTCGAGCGCGATTTAGAAGATGGTGCCTCTCTCGCGCGCGCTCTTTAGTTTTTCAGAGGGATTGGGATCTGCTCGCCACTCCTCAACGCGGTAGAACCGATAGCGCTCTTCACTGGCGTAGGTCTGGAAATAGACATCGATCTCGGTGTCGCTGACCACTTTGATGTGCAAGTTAAAGTCCCGCTCATCCCAGCCCTGCAGGTTCACGTACCCATCGATGGGGCTCTGCCAAGCATAGTGAACACGCTTGGTCATTGGATCGCCATAATAGAAGCGCTCCACCTCCACGAAATAGCCCAGCTCGACTTTTGGGTCGTTCCAGTTGAATTTCAGGTCAGTTTTGGGCTTAAAGGTGAAGCCGGCCTCTCTGACCTCTTCGGCGTCACTGATCCACTTGTAACCCTCAAGCACCTTCATCATGGCGAGGATGTGGGTCTTGTAGGACTCATCCATTCGATCTTCCGATGAGTCGTAGTAATCGACGCTGGTGCGGTTTCGGTCGAGCTCAAGCAACTGCTCGTCAGCCACTGTCCGTGCAAGCACGGAGCCGCTGAACAGTGCGCCAATCAGCATGCCCGCCGTAATCATTTTGTACATGGTGCTTCCTTGTTTGTGGTGTGGGCCCATCCCCAGCTAAATTATCTACCGCTTTACATGGGCTATGGCTATCGGAGCGGTCTCGTTTGTTGATCCATTTCGACAAATAATGGCTTTTAATGACGTTCAACAGGCGCCGGAAAGCTGCGCTATAGAGCGGCTCCGCCTGTCGCCTTCGATTGGACTGAAGATTACGCCAGTCACAGTATTAATGCTTGAAAGGAGTGACGTAAAAGGGTATGCGTCCGGCCATCACGCCTTGCGTGATTAAAGTGGCTGCCACTTATGCGGTAGCAATTGATCGATGTCACTCGCCCGCTGCGTCGGCAGGCGCGTGAGGACATCCTTCAGGTAAGCGTACGGATCATGGCCATTGAGCCGTGCAGACTGGATCAGGCTCATGATCGCCGCAGCCCGTTTTCCGCTACGCAACGAACCTGCAAAGAGCCAGTTCTTGCGTCCAAGAGCCCAGGGCCGGATCTGGTTTTCTGCCCAATTATTATCAATGGGTACAGCCCCGTCATCGAGGTAGCGCGACAGCGCCGCCCAGCGTTTCAGGCTGTAACTCAGTGCTTTGCTGATGGCTGAGCCTTCGGGCACGAGATCGCGCTGCGCCATCATCCAGGCATGCAGCCTATCCATCACCGGTACCGCTTTTTCCTGCCGTATTTGGCGTCGTAGATCCGGCTCCAGGTCGCGGGCTTCGCTTTCGATTTCGTACAGCAGTTGGATATAGCGCAGGGCTTGCTCGGCGAGCATGCTCTTGTTGGTGACGTGCAGTTCGTAGAACTTGCGCCGCGCATGGGCCATGCAGCCGATCTCGGTCACGCCGAGTTCGAAGCTGGCCTTGTAACCGCCAAAATCATCGCAAACCAGCTTGCCCCTCCAGTCTTGCAGGAAGTTGCGAGCATGTTCACCGGCGCGGCTGGGGCTGAAATCGTAAACGACAGCCGCTGTTTTGCAGAACTGGCTGGTGGCATAGGCCCACACATATGAGCGGTGGGTTTTCTTTGAGCCGGGCGCAAGCATCTGTACTGGTGTTTCATCGGCGTGGACGACCGGCTGCCCGAGCACTACATCGCGCAGCGCGTCGACCAGGGGCTGCAACTGCACACCGGTCACGCCTACCCATTGAGCCAAAGTGGAACGTGGAATCGCCAAGCCCGCACGACCGAAAATCGACTCCTGGCGGTACAGCGGAAGATGATCGGCAAACTTGGCGATCATGACGTGGGCAAGTAGCCCGGCGGTCGGGATACCCTTATCGATGATTTGGGCCGGAACCGGTGCTTGGATCAGAGTTTCGCAGTCATCACAGACGCACTTGCCACGGACATGGCGTTCGACGGTAAACACGTCTGGTGTGTAGTCCAGCTTTTCGCTGACGTCTTCTCCGATACGCTTGAGGGCGCAGCCGCATGGGAAGACAGCCCTGGGCAAGGCCGTGAACTACCTGGCCAGCAACTGGAGCAAGCTGGTGCGCTACGTCGAAGGCGGAAATCTGCCTATCGACAACAATCGCGCCGAGAACGCCATCCGCCCGTTCGTCATCGGCCGCAAGAACTGGCTGTTCAGCGACACGCCCAAGGGCGCGACGGCCAGCGCAAAGATCTACAGCCTGATCGAAACCGCCAAGGCCAACGGCCAGGAGCCCTACGCTTGGCTGCGCCATGTGCTCGAACGCCTGCCGACCGCCAACAGGGTCGAAGACTATGAAGCGCTGCTGCCGTGGAACTGCTCGCCAGCGCCGCCACGCTAAACGGAACACGCCTCATATAACAAGGTGGGGTTGGTGGATCGCTTACGATGCGGGAGTCAACCTGACTCTTTACTCCCCCAAGGCCTATGGTATCCATTGAGATAGCTCTTAGGGGGAATGGTCGAGCGCGCCGTCGTTCTGGTGTGTCCCAGCTGCAAGGAGCCAGCGATCTCTGGCTGTTTCTACTTCCCAAGGGCAAGCGCTTCGGCCTGTTGATGCGTCACGCATAGCTGGACTCCGGCGCTGCCCACTCTCTTGCCAGCACACAGCCTTCATGGTTCTCGGTCGAAGTTTCTTTTACGGTATTCGGTTAGTTGCCCGCGTTCCTAGATTTCTTCCGCATCAGTCCGCAACGGGTCCTCATCCAAACATTCGCGAGCATCTAGGTTCCTCAGGATCCGCACTTTCCGCAGCCATATTTATACAGATCGTGTCGTTATTGCCGGTCAGTAGGTGGCGGTGTGAGCATAGCGGACGGACTCGCATCCCGAAGTTTGCATCACGGACCGTAGATCATGATTTACGGAGTTAATTGGTGTGGAAATCTCTTGGCCAAGCCCGCTTCGGAGCGTTGTACCACTCCATTGGCATAACTGCTTGCCGAAGGGTTTCATTTGCTGATTGCAGTCCATGGAGCGAATGAGTATTGGACTAACGCGCTAGCTGAACCTGAAGCGTATTTACGAACGCATCATCATTCTCAACCCCCGTCGCCTGCCGGAGAAACACAAACTAAGTGCCGGGATCTTGGCGGTGATTCATACCTTCCAGGGCGACCTAGGTATGTAATCGCGCTGACACCACCGTCGATCACAAGCAAGATAATCGCGCCAAGCCCGACCAGGAATCAATATGGCATTTGCATCCAGGAAAAATGCACTAGGCCAATAGTGCTTAAGTATTAAAGGACACATTTTCGTGGATGAGGAGCCCGGTTTGTACTCAGCGTAGTAAGCACTACCCCGATATGGCGGACAGTGCTGCATGGCGAAAAACGTGGTCTGCGTTAATACTAGTTATACCGATATCGAGAAGCACGCCGAAAATCATAGTCGAGAATTGAGCTGTCAGGTGGCAATACGGTGCAGCACTTACGGGAAATTGGCAAGAACAGCCTGCCTGGCAAAGTCCAGCGCAAGAACGAGAAGGATCATGCCGGATCCGTTAATGATAATAGCTTTAAGATGCGTGCGGATTTTGCGGATTTTGCGGGTCTCTTGACTTGGCTGCATATGCGATGCGGATGCTTTGCGGAAGGATGCGGACTGCGCTTCGGATTTTCCGAAGAATCCGCATCGACATAGCGCGGGAGTCAAAATTCCTCGGGAGCGGCAATTTCTGCAGCCATATTGATACGGAACGTTTTGCCATCGTCGGTTAGTAGCTGACGGTGCATGAGTAGCACATTTAGTATCTCGTCCCGCAGCTTCGCTTTACGGACAATCGGTGGTCCAGATTTACCGAGCTTATTGACGTGGAACTCCCTCCAGTGTCCGGCCCGTTTCGGATCTTCGAACCACTCCATTAGCTCAGCAGCTTGCTTGAGAGTTTGTTTTACTGCTCCGCTGTCTATGTACCGCGACCACTCTTGTAATGAGTATTGCACCAATGCAATTGCACGACTCATGCAATCGCCGTCGATCTCGGCTTTTCCTTCGAAGCATGCAAAGACTGCTGCTAGGCGCCGTGCAAGCTCGCCTGCGCGACTAGCGAAAGGTCGCAAAGAGGCGAATTCACCTAGCAGGCCCTGTTCGGTCTCTACCTTGTTGTAATACTCAACCCATACATCAAGGGCGTCGGCGGACAGTTCTATAACGGGCGGCTGCACCTCGCCCGTTTCGCTGTTGATGTACTGCGGACTAGCCATCAATTCCAGACACCTGGCCCAGAAATTCACCAGGCGCTGGTCCGAACATGATTTGCGAGTCATCTGCTCTACAGTTATCAGGCGAGTACCAGCCAGTGTCGCTGGACTTGCGAACAAAAAGCGAGGCAGAAATCCTTGCCCTTGTAGCAAGGGGTCTGCAAGGGCATTGGCTACAGTGACCGGTTGGGCAAGAAGGTGAATACTCAGACGGCGATCGAAGGCAGAGCCTGATCCCTCTAAGTTACCTAGCGAGCGCGAGCGCTCGAAAGTACCGTCATCGAATCCTTTGACCAAGCCGCCAAGGGTTGCGGCACGTGTGTCGGATTTTAAAGACGCACCACCTAGTACCTGACCACCCTCGTCAGTGTCCCAGGAAGCTGCAGACGTGCCGCGTATCATGTCGCCGGCAATTCGCTCAAAGGTGGCGTCGCTATATTGCGAGCGCGGTTCGCGAGGGAGGGGGTGGTCCTGCAGGAACTTTTCTCTGTCCTTTCGACTGAGCTTTGCTGACCTGCCTAGGCTTTCGGTATTCTCCTGCCGCCATAGACGTAAGCTTTCTCGCTCGCCTTCATCGATGACTTTGAAAGCGAGCTTTCGGCAATCAGTTTTGCGATCGCCAGACTCAGCTAAAGTCAGCAAGAACAATGAGCAGGGCATGCCATCAGGACCGTGGATGGCAGGTGCTTTAACGCGGGTCTGTGCAATATGAACGATTGCGCCAATCACGCACTGTCCTGCCAGCGCCGGCGCAGCCTGTACTAGCTCTGCTATTGCCAAAACGGCATCTCGTATAAGCTGCGGAAAGGCTTCTAAGGGATAAGGCGTGGGCTGCGCAGAGCTTGCCAACAGTGGCACGGGAGGGAGCGTCGGATCAAACGAGGGGCGCTGTGCCAAAGTCATGAGCGCAGCTTTCATGCTCTTGCCCTCAGCCATTGGCGTAGGTCGTTGAAGTCAGTCAGATGTAGAGGACTGCCTTCTGGCCAAGCGGGGAAAACTACACTGCACTTCAGTTCATCAGCCGCGCGAGTAGCGTCGGTTCGGCCGCGGTTATGCTTAGACTCTCGATCATCATCTCCAGCCAGGATGATCTCAATGCTCGGATAACGGCGTCGTAGCTGCTTAGCAACAGCTAACAGATTTCCCGCGTTCATCGCGCAAGCTACAGGTGAGCCAGTTTCCTCATGGATAGTTGCTCCTGTTGCCCATCCTTCGCAAATGTACACAGGTCGATCGGTTTGCAGCGAGCCGATGGGAGAGTAGCAACCTTCTACCTTTCCTCCTTTCAGAAATAACTTCCTGTTTTCTTCAGGGCAATTGTGCTGTACATAAATGCGCTGTAGGTTCATCAACGTACCCTCAGAGAACAGAGGGACGAGCAAGACACTGTCTTTAACGCGCAGAATATGGGATTCGCAACCTTTAAGTACGAGGTAAGGATGGTCACTGCTAGCTCCGCTGGAGGACTTCCACAGCTCGCGTGCTTTAATCGAGGCTTGGCTGTGCCGTTCATGCCTAAGAGCAGCTTGCTGCCGTCGCAACGCCTGAAATTGCTGGTCCATCACATACTTCTCTACCGTACTGGCTGGATGCCGGCTCGACCAAGTTCGTGAGATGTCGGCTTTCCAGCTGCCGAAGGCTCCGCCCCAAATTTCGCCAGGAAACAGCACGTACCAGCCATTTTTCGAGCTAGGACGATCGCCAGGGACGTCGAAACGGTGGATCACCCGGTCCGGAATGGGCGTCCAGTCGAGAGGGCCGAAAACAAACTGCATTTCGTTAAGAAATGCGATAGCCGGGGCAAGAGAGGCAAAAGACGATCGAGCCAAGGTTGGCTTTTTTTCAGTCTTGGGTGGGGTTGGTTTGATGCGCATGTAAGATCCTGAACCAGTTGATTGGTACAGAAACTTTGCAAAATTCCCTGTGCTGGATGTCGGGTCTAATTGAGCTTTTACCTGCGTTATAGCTGTTGCACTGGGCTGCTATGCATGCTGCATGGTGCAATCATCACTGCTAGCTAGGCAGCATTCGCCCAACAGCGAGTTAGGGGGCTGGTAGACCCCGGCCATACTAGTTGGCATACCAAACACCTTGAGCTCCATTGGGTTGGTTATGGGCGGGCGGCCTATCCAGTGTGACGATGCTGCGCGTGCATCTGATGCTGAACTGGTTTGGCTACAGCGACCCGGCGATGGAGGAAGCGCTGTATGAGATCACTATCCTGCGCCAGTTCGCTGGCTGAGCCTGGTACGCACTCGACGAAACCACCATCCTCAACTTCTGTCACCTGCTGGAGAAACACGAACTGCCTGCCGGCAGCCTGGCCGTAGTCAACCGCTACCTGGACGGCCGGGGTTTGTCGTTGCGCCAAGCATCATTGTTGATGCCACGCTGATCAATGCGCCAAGTTCGACCAAGAAAAAAGACGCAAACGCAACCCGGAAATGCACCAGACAAGAAGGGTAATTTGATCTGACTGAGCTTCAGCGATTCATAACGATTAAGCTAAGGGCCGGGCTTTAGCCCGTCCCAGTGAGCAAAGCGAACGGTTTGCAGTTGTTAGTCCCCGGCAGCAGCAAATGTCGTTAGTGCGGTAGATACTACAGACCAAGGAATACACTTGCGTACTGCGGCGGCTTTGCTCGCTAATGATGAAGCGCTTTCAGATGCGAGCACCGCTCCTTGGATTAGATCAGGGCTAACCCTGGCCGCTGAGACAAGTCACAAGAGCATCTTTGGTTCCATAATATGGTATGTAAACATACCGCGCATCACGATCGGGTTTACTTGCGCGCGGATATGTGCCTGAATCCGAGTTAGGGTTCAGCCAGCCGAGCCAATGCTCTTTCTGTGTCGAGTAGTTGTTGTAGCCTGGCGTCCGATTCGCGACAGAGTCATCAGACGGTAAATCACCAATAACCTGAATAAACCATCCAATGCTATCTGGCTTCATCAGTAAACTTTCCTTGTGTGGGTCTAACGTTTTGGCTAAGGGGCTGGCTTTAGCCGGTCCCAGCGAACGAAGTGAGCGACTTGAATGCTGTAATGGACTCTCCCCGCGCCACAGTTCTATACCGAGAACGGTGGTGACTGAAATTGGAGTGTCGTCATGAAGCGAATTGCAGTTGATCTGGCCAAGTCCGTTTACCAAGTTGCCGAGAGTGTCCGTTCCGGCCAAGTAGTGCAGCGTAAACGGCTGAACCGAGAGGCGTTTAGGCGATATATACAGGAGCAGGCCGAGTCGGTCGAGTGGGTGATGGAGGCTTGCGGTACGGCCCATTACTGGGGACGCGTGGTGCAGAACTGGGGCATGCGGTAAAGCTGATCCACCCGCGCTATGTGCGCCCGTATCGCCGCCGCAACAAAACCGACCGCAACGACTGCGACGCAATGTTAGAGGCGGCACGCTGCAGGGATATTAATCCGGTGCCCGTGAAAACCCATGAGCAGCAACAACTGCAGCAACTGCATGGGCTGCGCGAGACCTGGAAGAAAAGCCGCACCCAGCGCATCAACCTCTTGCGCGGCATCCTGCGCGAGGCGGGCATCGAAGCCCCAGCGTCCACCGCCGCTTTTCTCCGCGCCGCCCACGAGCTGGTTGACCGCCCAGAGCTCGCCCCCTTGAGTCATCAACTGCATATCGTTTTGGCGGAAATCAACCTGCACGAACAATGCATGGCCGAGTGCGAGCAGCAGCTCAAGCGTTGGCATGCTGACGATGAAATAGTGCGCAAACTCGATGAAGTCAGCGGTATTGGCCTGCTAACGGCCAGCGCCCTGACCGCCGCTGTCGGTAAGCCCGAACGGTTCGCCAGTGGTCGCCAGCTCAGCGCCTGGCTGGGCATGACACCGCGTGAGTTCAGCAGCGGCGACCGCCGCAAACTCGGTCATATCAGCCGGCAGGGCAACGTCTATGTGCGCACACTGTTAATCCACGGCTCCCGAGCAGCCTTGCTGGCAGCGCAACGCTGTCAGGCCCGCACGCCAGAAAAACTAACCCAGTTACAACGCTGGGCCGTCGAGACGGCAGCCCGTATCGGCCACAACAAAGCGGCTGTGGCGTTAGCCAACAAACTGGCCAGGATCTGCTGGGCCGTGTGGTGCCATGAGCGGCGTTTCAGCGGTAACTGGCAAAGCGTAAAGACCGCCTGACGGCGGGGGTAATCAGAAAGGAGTGATGGTTTTCTTGTGGTTGTGGTGAGCAGCAGCACTGTCGGAACAGGCGAGTCCTGCAGCGGAACAAGGCCGATAACAACGATGATCCCTGGGATCGATTGAACGCTTGGCCCCCGCTGCGCGAACTACAGAATGGCCAGGGCGGAAAAGCCCAAAACAGGCCGGATAAACGAATGCAACCGCGCTGACGACAGGTGCAAAAGCAAAGCTTTGCTCACTACTTGTGGGGAGAGTCCATATACCAGTTGTTAGGCTTGCATATGGGCTTGGTTTTTATTGCTCTCGCCGCGTAAAGCTCAGAATGAATCTTTTTGCAAGCATGGTGGGTATCCCACCAAATACTAACGCAAATGTTATTGCGTTAAGTGGAGGTTTTGCTGTTCCGGAGCCAATTGCTGCGAATAAAAAGGCAAGAACAACAATAGTGCTGGTGGCTTGTAGAAATTCGATTGCTAGTTCTTTGTAATTCATTATTAATACTTTTGGTTTTATGGCGGTTGGCTGTGATGAGGTTTTTTTGATTTTGTGTGACGCCAGTTAGGCTGGCAGAAGTAGTTTGTGGGCTTTGACTAGGGCTTTGATTTTTTCGGGATTTTTGCTGTATTCAAATATATATGATTCTGGGTCGTTTGATTTGGAGAATATTTCCTCTAAGGTTTGATGATGATCAAATATCTAAAAATATTTTTCTTCTGCGTTCGTGTAAATTCTATTGGGATTTCCTACAAAAATACTTTTCAATTCGGGCACTAGGAGCCAGAAGTAATCAGTATCGTAACCTACTATGGTTCCATAGTATTTTTGACCATTTTTACTGAAGGTTAAAGATTCAATCTCTATGGGCATGAAGGCTCCTGTGGATGCCTAACGCCGCGCTCTGCGGAAAATTTGGAGCGCAGCGGAAAATTTGTCCGACAGCAGCGCCTTGTTAGGCATTACTCGCACCACCAATCTCTTGCCTTCTCAAGGTCATCAACGACGATATCAACGTTATCTAGCATGCCCGCCGCGTCAGGATAGTTGTCGTGTGAGTTGATTCGATGAGTCTTGGTCGGTGGGCGGAAGTGAGAGCCGTGTGGCGCGTTATTCGATAGAGCATCGGGAGTGGGTGGTGCGGCAGATGATGCACTCAGTAGTGAAACGACGCATCGCCGATGGTAGTGTGGGGTCTCCCCATGTGAGAGTAGGTCATCGTCAAGCTCCTTTCCCAAACCCCCGACCCGCGTAAGCTGGTCGGGGGTTTGCTTTTGGGCTGAAGAAATATCTATCGAGACATCTAGGGCTGTTTCCGGCTCGGCGTGTAGAAGGGATGGCCGAATAGTGCGGGGCAGGCCGAGGCCGTGCAGGACTTGTTCTGGAGCGTGTCTGCCTGCGATCTATCAAGAGCCATGGTCATGCCTTCGTATAGTGCCGATGCTGAAATCAGCCGTTGCCGTTTTCTGTTGACGAACGGTTGCGCGACAAGCCGCGGGCCGGTTTGCCCTCTGGTGGCTATGAGTAGGCACCCAGCAGATCGGGGCCCAACGACAACATATCGATAGTCCCACTCGGTCGTTCACTGCTACTGAGTGTCGTCGTCTTCGTCCGACTGACAGCTCACAGCGGCGTCTGCCGCTCGTTTAGAATGAGTGCTTTGCTCGGATATTTGCTATGCCGGAATCGGCTGCTACGCCAGGGCTTGATGAGGTTCCGCTCGAGCAGTTAGTCGCTTGCCCTGAATGTGATTTGCTGATGCTCAAGCCGAACCTCAATCTCGGCGAGGTTGCTGAGTGCCCTCGTTGCGGTTGTGAGCTGTTTCGCTTGCGGCATCGAATCGTCGGACCTGGGCTGGCGTTGGTGCTCGCTGCGTTGCTGTTGTACTTCCCGGCCAACTTCCTACCCATCATGAGACTGAATCTGCTCGGCCGGGTTACTGACGATACGGTCTGGAGTGGTGTGCTCAGTCTGTATAACAGCGGCATGCAAGGTATCGCCGTGGTGGTGTTTCTCTGCAGCATGGCTGTGCCGCTACTTAAACTCCTTTGCCAGCTGGCTGTATTGCTCTGCATTGCGGTCGATCGAGCGAAGCCATTGGGCATGCTGCTCTACCGGACGTATCACCATCTACGTGAATGGGGGATGCTGGAGGTTTACCTGCTCGGCATTCTGGTGTCGATCATCAAACTCAGGGACATGGCCGAACTCAGCCTGGGGATCGGGCTGGCGTGCTTTGCCGGTCTGCTGGTCGTTCAGGTCTGGCTGGAGTTGGTGATGTCGCCGCACCAGGTCTGGCAAGCGTTGTCGGAGCGTCGCGATGCGCGCTGCTGACGCCGGGCTGATGGTTTGCCATGAGTGTCATCAGCTCAATCGGGCTGATGCCGGTCAGCGTCATCAACGCTGCGTCCGCTGCGGTGCACGCGTGCATATGCGCAGACCCAACAGTATCGTTCGAACCTGGGCGCTTCTGATTACAGCGGCATTGCTCTATCTGCCGGCCAATCTCCTGCCGATCATGACGGTACGCATGCTGGGCAGTGGCACGCCGGATACCATCATGTCCGGTGTCGTGACCTTAGCCAAACACGGCATGTTCCCGATAGCCGCCGTGGTGTTCATCGCCAGCATACTGGTTCCCACATTCAAGCTTGTTGGAATCGCGATATTGTTGTTTTCAGTACAGCGCCACCATCCAATGTCGCCGCGCCAACGGATATTGGTTTTTCGCTTTATCGAGTGGATCGGGCGATGGTCCATGCTCGATATCTTTGTGATCGCCATTCTGGTGGCCATCGTCAATTTCGGCAGCCTCGCCAGCGTCGAAGCGGGCTTCGGTGCGGTTGCTTTCGCCAGCGTGGTCATCTTGACCATGCTCGCTGCCATCACGTTCGACCCTCGTCTGATCTGGGATAACACGGAATCCGGGAACAAGCATGACTGACCTGCCACAAGCTAATACTCGTCCTGCATCCAGCTGGTCGGCCATCTGGATTCTGCCGTTGATCGCACTGGCGATCGGCGCGTGGCTGGCGTGGGAAGCCTATAGTGAACGTGGCATATACATCGAGGTTGTCTTCGAAAGTGCCGAGGGTATCGAGATCGGCAAAACATCGGTGCTCTACAAGGGCATGACGATTGGTGTCGTAAGGGATCTGCGCCTCGGCGATGATGAGCGTCGGCAGGTCGTTGTCGCGGACATCGAGATGAACAAGGACGTCGATGGCTATCTACGCAGCGGCACGCGCTTCTGGCTGGTCAAGCCCAGTGTGACGCTAGCCGGGATTACCGGGCTGGAGACTCTGGTGTCGGGCAACTACATCGGTATCAGCCCTGCTGATGGCGAGGCATCGCGGCGTTTCGTTGCGCTGGCGGAAGAGCCGCCGATGTCCGATAGCCGCATCGGCCTGCACCTGACGCTCAAAGCCGAGCGCCTTGGCTCGCTGAATCGCGGCAGTCCGGTGTTCTATCGGCAGATCCAGGTCGGACAGGTGAAGAACTACGTGTTGTCCGAGGACGACAGTACCGTCGAGGTGCAGTTGTATATCCAGCCGGAGTACGCCCATCTGGTGCGCAAGCACACGCGATTCTGGAATGCCAGCGGCGTCACCGTGGATGCCGGTCTGACGGGGGTTAAGTTCCGTACGGAGTCGCTGGCTAGCATCGTCGCCGGCGGTATCGCCTTCGCCACGCCATCTCACCGCAAGGACAGCCCTGCGACCGATCCGAGCATCCCGTTCCGGCTCTACGAGGACTTCGATGCGGCCCAGGCGGGTATCAAGACGCTCGTATCTCTGCAGGATTTCGATGGGCTGCAGGCCGGCCGGACGCCTGTCATCTACAAGGGCATGCAGGTCGGTCTGCTGAAGAAGCTGGATATCGATTCCGACCTCAGCGGCGCGCAGGCCGAACTCTCCATCGACCCGCTATTCGAGGATTATCTGGTCGAGGACACGCAGTTCTGGGTGGTCAAACCGTCGGTTTCGGTTGCCGGGATATCCGGGCTCGAGGCGTTGGTGCGCGGCAATTACATTGCTGTTCGCCCCGGCGAGAAGGGCGCAGAAGCCAGGCGCAACTTCGTCGCACGCGCCAAGGCACCACCGCTGGACATACGCTCGCCCGGTCTTCACCTGGTACTGACGGCGGACAACCTCGGTTCGCTGGATGTCGGTAGTCCTGTGCTCTATCGCCAGGTACGGGTTGGCTCCGTGCAGAGTTACCAGTTCTCGCGCGACCAGCAGCGGGTCGTGGTTGGCGTGCACATCGAGCAGCCCTACGCCGACCTGGTGAACAGTTCGAGCCGGTTCTGGAATGCCAGTGGCATTTCCCTTACCGGCGGGCTTTCCGGTATTGAGGTACGCAGCGAATCGCTGCAGAGCCTGCTGGCCGGGGGCATCGCATTCGAGACGCCGGAGCCGCAAGCTCCGGCTACCAGAAAGGTGCCCCGATTTAAGTTGCACAAGGACCGGGACAGCGCAATACGGCGCGGTACCTCGATAGAGATTCGTCTCGATCGCGGCGACGGACTCGGTGCCGGCACGCCGATCCGCTACAAGGGGCTGGAGGTCGGCGAGGTTGACAGTGTGACGCTTAGCGATGACCTCGGACACGTCGTGCTGCGGGCCCGGATTACCGCCGCAGAGTCGCGGATTGCTCGTGCTGGCACTCAGTTCTGGGTCGTACGGCCCGAGCTTGGCCTCATGCGCACCGCCAATCTGGATACGCTGGTCAGTGGTCCCTATCTTGAGGTTGCTCCCGGCAAACCAGGTGCGGCCGCTCAAGCGCATTTCGTGGGCCAGGAGCGTGAGCCGCAGAAGGCT
The DNA here is from genome assembly GCF_002929225.1 of Stutzerimonas kunmingensis. Taxonomy (GTDB): domain Bacteria; phylum Pseudomonadota; class Gammaproteobacteria; order Pseudomonadales; family Pseudomonadaceae; genus Stutzerimonas. The sequence continues at coordinate 467,268 of NZ_PISM01000021.1, forward strand.
GGTGAAGGGCTCACCCTGGTCCTCAGCGCGGCGCGTCTGGGTTCGATCAAGCCAGGCAATGCGGTCACCTACCGTGAGGTGAAGGTCGGTGAGGTGACTGGCTACGAGTTGGGGCAGACTGCCGACCGTGTATTGATCCGCGTACTTATCGAGCCGCGTTATGCTGCACTGGTGCACACCGGCAGCCGCTTCTGGGAAACCAGTGGCTTCGGTGTCGACTTCAGCCTGTTCAAGGGCGCCAGTTTGCGTACCGATTCGCTGGAGTCGCTGATCGAGGGCGGTGTTGCCTTTGCCACGCCTGATGGCGAGCAGATGGGGCGCAGCGCACTACCGGGACAGACGTTCGCCTTGTTCAAGGAGCCGCAGGAGGAATGGTTTGGCTGGGCGCCGAAGATCGAGCTGGGGCGAGCTGCCAGTGACAAGTGACGATTGATCCGGGACGTTGTTGGTGGGCTGAAGTCCACCCTACGGCGATATCCGGATGTGTATGAGAAAGGGCCCCGCGGGGCCCTTTTTCATTGCAGGGAGATCAGGCCGGTTCTTCGGTCCGTTGGGCTGAAGCAATGTGCTCGCTGGCGATCGGTTCGCGGCGGCTGATGTATTTCCAGTCCGCCTCGTCGATGTAGATACCGGCCGGCCCGCTGCCGCCCTCCAGGTCGATGGCGACGTGCGCGGAGACCTGTGGCTTCACCGACGCGAGGATCGGCACGAAGCCCAGCTGCAGGCTGGTTTCGATCAGCGCCTGCTGGTTGCGTTCGTCGATGTCAGCCGCCTCGTCGAGGTAGTAGGGCAGGCGGATGCGCCCGGCCTGCTCGCGGTCCATCAGGTGCAGCAACAGATACATGTTGGTCAGCGCCTTGATGGTCATGGTGGTGCCGTTGGACGCCGCACCGTCGATGTCGGTGTGGATCACCGGCTGGCCGCCAACCTTGGTGATCTCGAACGCCAGCTCGAACAGGTCCTTCAGGCCCAGCTGGTTGTTGTTCGCCGCCACCAGCCGCGCCAGATACTCCTTGGCTTCCTCGTTCTTCGCGTCCTGTTCGGAAGACTGGGACAGATCGAACACCGACAGCGTCTCGCCTTCCTCGTACTGCCCGGCGCTGTGAATGATCTGGTCGATGTGCTTGAGCGCATCCTTGTTCGGCGCCAGCACGATGCGGAAGCTCGCCAGGTTGGAAACCTGACGCTTGTTGATCTCGCGGTTGAACAGCGCCAGCTGGTGCTCGAGGCTTTCGTAGTCGCTGCGGATATTGCGCAGGGTGCGGGCGATGTCGGTGACGGCCGCGCGGCGGGCCTTGGCCAGGGTCAGCGCCTCGTCCTGACGGTGGGCGTAGGCATTGACCAGCAGCTGCAGGCGGCGCTCGGGGTCTTCCTCGCTATCGAACTTGGCTACGCCCTTCAGGCGCACCTGGGCATACAGCGCCTCGATCTGGCCGTCGACGCGCTGTAGCGCCTGCCAGCTGTCCTGGTAGTCGTTGAGCAGCGGCAGCAGGTTGTCCAGCGAGTCGTCCACCGGGTCCATGAAGGGCGTGCCGAACGGCAGGTTCGCCGGTAACAGCTGGCGGCGGCGCAGGGCATCCTCGAGCGTGCGTTCCTTGGCTTCCAGATCGGCCAGCTGACGGCCGACCAGCTGCAGCTTGGCGGACAAATGCTGCACGCGCTCGGCGAAGGCGTCACTGGTGCGCTTGAGTTCTTCCTGGGCGGCTTCGGCCTGGGCCAGCTGTTCCAGCTTCGCCGGCTCCTCGGCGGCCAGGGTCTGGCTGCGGCGGAAGTCTTCCAGCGCTTTCTGCGCATCGAGCACGGCCTGATACAGCGCCTCGGCCTGGGCCTTGCTTGCGGCGCGGTCGACGGCCACCGCATGCTGCGTCTTGAGCTGCTTGAGCTCGCGCTCCAGACGATCCTTCTGGTCGCGCAGGGCGGCACGGTCGGCCAGCGCCTGCAGCGCCGGTGGCTCGATATGCGAGAGGTCGATGGACAGGCCCGGCACCGAGAAGGTGTCGCCCTTGAAGCGATCCAGCACGGCCTCGACCGCCTTGACCCAGTCGTCACCCTCGGCAGTGATGCCTTTTTCGCCGAGCGGCAGGCTGAACAACTGGCCGTTGAACAGGCGCATCAGGCGGTCGACGTCGGCCTGGGAGAACTCTTCGCGCAGGCGCGAATAGCTGTTGTTGTCGGCGTGATCGAGCTGTTGCTTCACCGACTTCAAACGCTTCTCCAGATCGCGCAGGCGCTCGTCCAGGTCTTCGCTGGAGAACTGACGGGACTGCGCCAATGCACCGGCCAGCTCGTCATGGGCGTCCTTGGCGGCGAGCAGCTGCTGCTCCAGCACATGGGCGTCCTCGACCAGGGCGAAACGGTTCTTCAGCACCGCCAGCTCGCCGAGCCAGCGCTGGGCTTCGCTGATCTCGCGCTCCAGACGCATGAGTTCGCCGGTCGAACCGCGCTGTTCGTTCTGCAGGCCGTCCTGCTCGCGACGGTAGTGCTCGGCCTGGATCACCAGCTCTTCCTTGCGTGCATCGGCGTAGTCGTGCCAAGTGCCGAGCAGGTTGTCGAGCAACGGCGACAGGCGATGCAGCTTGCCGCGCAGCAGCTCGCGCTGGGCGACACCGGAAGCCAGCGCTTCGACCAGCGGGCCGGCGGCGACCAGTGCCTGGTAGTCCTGCTCCATGCGGCGCACGTCGCGGAAGGCTTCTTCGGTGGCTGCGATGTAGTCGACGCTGCCCGAGCGCAGGCTGTGCTCGAAGGCATCGAGGAACAGCTGCTTGAGCTTGGCAGCCGTGATCTCCCTCATATGCAGCAGGTTGATAAACAGGGCGCGGAAGGTCTTCAGGCTCTGCTCGCTGGTCGAGCGCAGCGGGATCAGCGTCATGTCCAGCGGGATCGAGGTATGCCCGCCGACCAGCAGCCGGCGCAGCTCGTCCGGCTTGGCCTCGTAGGCTTTGATGCCGGCGCGCTCGAGGTTGGCGAACAGCTCGCGCTGGCGCAGGCAGGTGCCGTTCTGCTGGTAATGGTCGAGATCCAGCGAGCCCTGGTAGACGAAGAACTGGTGGCCGAAGCCGCCGCCCGGGCCGCGACCGGCCACGCCGATCACATGCGGGCCGTGGGGCAGCATGACTTCCACCAGGATGTAGCTGGTGTCGCTGGCGAAGTAGAACTTGCGTGACTGCTCGAGGCTGTACTTGCCGAAGCTCATGTCTGACATGCGCGCCAGGATCGGGAACTGCAGCGCGTTGATCGACGCGGACTTGCCGAGGTTGTTGGCGCCGTAGACCGACAGCGGGTTCTCCAGCGGAAAAATGCCGAGGCTGTAGCCGGCGGTGTTCAGCAGGGCGAAGCGGCGGATGCCGTAGCGTTCCTGGCTCATGCTTCAAGCTCCTTTTCTTCGGCGATGGCGCGGGCCAGGGCGTCCTCTTCGGACTCTTCCAGCGGCTCGTCGATGAGGATGATGTCGTCCTCGCTGTCGTCTTCCGCGATCAGCTCCGGCGCTGGTAACGGCAGATCGCTGCTGTGCAGGCTGGCGGCGAGATCGCGGTCCTGCTGCACCGACAGGCAGACGTCGAGGAAACGGTGCATCGGCGGCAGGAAGCGGTAGACGCCGTTGCTGTCCTCGGCGAAGCCCAGCTGCGTCAGGCGGCGGATGACCTTTTCTTCAAGTTCTTCCTGCGTGGTGACTTCGGCCTGCAGGAACAGGTCGCGGTACTTGTCCAGCAGCGCCGGCAGTTCATCGCGACCGAGGCTGCCGCCGTCGAGCACGGCCAGCGGATCGCGACCCTGGTCAGCCAGGTGTTCGACGAGGATGAAGGTGAACAGCGCCAGGCGCTGGGCGGTCTTGTTCACCTGCGCGCCCATCTGCTCGGGGACGAAGTAGTAGAAGCCGCGCGGATCGCAGACCAGTTCGAAGCCGAGCGCCTTGAACAGTGCGCGGTACTGGTCCTGCATGTTCGACAGCTGCGCGTAGGGCTCCGGCTCGCTGCGCGACAGGTGATAGCCCTTGAACAGCTCGCGGAAGATCGGCGCCAGCTGGGTCATTTCCTTGAGGTCGATGTTCATTCAGGTTGCTCGCTGGATCGTTGGGTAGAAATCAACAAGGTGATTTCCACAGCGTGATTTGATGGGCTTTGGCCTGTCTGTGCTGCTGGTTGGTGCCTGCCCCTCACCCCAACCCTCTCCCCATAGGGGAGAGGGGGCTGTTGGTGCGGGGAGCGGAAAGCGACGTCGACCTGAGCCTTACGATGGGCAGGCTGCGGGGCCTGGCTGTAATGCCGGATGTGAGCGAAGTATGGAAGACCGCCCCATGGAAAGCGGCGAAGCCTTTTCCACCTTTTCGATTCGGCGTGGCTGGAGGTGGGCAAGCTGCGCGTTGTCCACCCTACGTAGGAATCAGCCATTGGCGTTGGCCACCAGGGCGAAGGAGCTGAGGCTGACGCAGTGCTCGCGGGTCAGGTATTCGCGGCGCTCCAGGCGGTCGCGCTGGAAGCGGGTGTCGCGGGACAGGCGCGAGAACCAGTAGAGCAGCTCGTCGGTGGCGCCCTCGGGTTCCTGCTCCAGCAGCCAGGCCATCAGGTCCGGTAGCGGCAGTGCCTGCTGGCAGCGCTCGATCATCTCGCGGGCGGTGCGCGGTGCGCGCGGTTGCTCGCCCTTGCGCTTGCCGCTGGCCCGGGGGAATTGCGCCGGTTTCGGCTCGAAGCGGGCCAGGGCGTAGACGTAGGCCTCGACCTGGCTGGCGGTGCCGAGAAAGGTGCTCTGCGGACGGGTGAACAATGGCAGCGAAGCCTGCGGTACGGCGTCCAGGCCCTTCTTGCGGATCGCCGACAGCGCCAGCGCCGCGCCGCGGGTCACGGCATTGTGCCGGCGCGCTTCCTCGCGCAGCGGCAGCAGCAGCTCGCGGGCCTTGCGCAGCGTCAGCTGGGCGGTGGTCTGCATCTCGAGGATGCGCGCATGGGTGCGCACGAGCAGATCGTCGTCCACCAACTGGCCGAGGCGCTGCTGCTCGCCGAGTAGCTTCATCAGTACCTGCTCGACGCGGTGCACGCCCTGCTCGAAGGCACCGTCGGCGGAAACCAACTGAATCATTGGCTCGACGTATTCGTCCCAGGTCGCCAGCACCTCGGCATAGCGCTGGCGCAGCGGAATCTGACGGTCGCTGGTCTTGGCCCGGTCGGCCACGGCGACCAGCGCCTGTTCGTCGTTATCAAGCTTCTTCAGTACATCGCGCACGCGCATGTCGAGCAGGCGCAACTGGCGGGCCAGATCGTTGCCGTCGCGAATCTCGAAGGCATCGAGAATATGTCCGGCCAGACGCTCAAGATGGCGCAGGTAGGCTTCGATCTCCAGGCACAGGCCGAGGCGGTGCTCGCGGCGCAGGTAGGCGAGGAAGTCGTGGATCTGCGCGTTCAGCTCGAAGCGGTTGGGGCTCTTGGCCACCGGCACCAGGATGTCCAGGCGAATCCACTGGTCGAGCAGGGCGGTGATATCGGTGGGCGTGCCTTCGGGCAATTGCGCGGCGAGCTGATGACGCAGCTCAACCAGACTCAGGGTGCCGGCATCCAAGCGCTCGCACAGCGGCTCGAGCAACGTCCAGTGTTCGGCGAGGGCACGCAGTACGCGCTTGGGTTCGATCATCGAGGCGCCAGTCCAGCCAGTGAAAAAGCGCGAATTGTACTGCATTGAGCTCCGGGTGAAGGGCCGCCCGGCGACTGGAAACGCACTGCGTGACGTCAGGCGGGTAATTCACCCGAACGTCATCGCACCTGGGCTAGGCTGTCTGCCATCGGCGTTAGCCGCCGATAGCGGCATTACCGGATGTCCTGGAATGGTGACGAAGTGTTGAAAATCTATTTCGATCTGCGCCGGTAATCGGCACAATTCGCGGCTTTTGCAAACGGGAGCTGCCGGCTCCTGTCCGGCGAAATCCCTTGGGGGCACGTAGACATGATCCAGACGCCGTATTACCTAATTGATAAACAGAAGCTCCTGGGCAACCTGGAAAAGATCGCCTACGTGCGCGAACAGTCCGGCGCCAAGGCGCTGCTGGCCCTCAAGTGCTTCGCCACCTGGTCGGTATTCGACCTGATGCAGCAGTACATGGATGGCACCACTTCGTCCTCGCTGTACGAACTCAAGCTCGGCCGGCAGAAGTTCGCCGGCGAAACCCACGCCTACAGCGTGGCCTGGGCCGACGACGAGATCGAAGAGATGGTCGCCAACTGCGACAAGATCATCTTCAACTCCATCGGCCAGCTGGAGCGCTTCGAGGCCGGCACCGAGGGCACCATCCGCGGCCTGCGGGTCAATCCGCAGGTGAGCAGCTCCGACTATCTGCTAGCCGACCCGGCGCGGCCGTTCAGCCGCCTGGGCGAGCACGATCCAGCGAAGATCGAGGCGGTGATCGGCAAGATCAGCGGCTTCATGTTCCACAACAACTGCGAGAACAGCAGCTTCGAGCTGTTCGACCAGATGCTGACCACCATCGAGGAGCGCTTCGGCCACCTGCTGGAAAAGGTCGAGTGGGTCAGCCTCGGCGGCGGTATCCACTTCACCGGCGAAGGCTATCCGCTGGATGCCTTCTGCGCGCGGCTGAAAGCGTTCTCGGAAAAATTCGGCGTACAGGTCTACCTGGAGCCGGGCGAAGCGGCGATCACCATGAGTGCGTCGCTGGAAGTCACGGTGCTCGACACCCTGTACAACGGCAAGAATCTCGCGGTGGTCGACAGCTCGATCGAAGCGCACATGCTCGACCTGCTGATCTACCGCCTCAACGCCAAGATGGCGCCCAGCGACGGCGAGCACAGCTACATGGTGTGCGGCAAATCCTGTCTGGCCGGCGACATCTTCGGCGAGTACCAATTCGATCGTCCGCTGGCCATCGGCGATCGGCTGTCGTTCATCGACGCGGCAGGCTACACCATGGTCAAGAAGAACTGGTTCAACGGCCTGAAAATGCCGTCCATCGTGGTAAAGCAGCTCGACGGCAGCGTCGAGGTGGTTCGTGAGTTCGACTTTAACGATTACCTGTCCAGCCTTTCCTGAGGCCGCAGTACAAGGGGGTGAAACAATTGAAGAAAAACGTTCTTATCATTGGTGCAGGAGGTGTCGCCAAGGTGGTGGCCCATAAGTGCGCGCAGCACAACGACGAACTCGGTCGTATTGCTATCGCGTCGCGCAACATCTCCAAATGCCAGGCCATCATCGACAGCGTGCAAGCCAAGGGCGGGCTCAAGCAGCCCGGCGAAATCAAGGCCTATGCGTTGGACGCCATGGACGTGGAAGCGACCAAGGCACTGATTCGAGAAACCGAATCGCAGATCGTCATCAACGTCGGTTCTGCCTTCCTCAACATGTCCGTGCTGCGCGCCTGCATCGACACCGGCGCCGCGTATCTCGATACCGCGATCCACGAAGAGCCGGGCAAGATCTGCGAAACGCCACCGTGGTATGGCAACTACGAGTGGAAGCACCTGGCCGAGTGCCAGGAGAAGGGCGTCACCGCCATCCTCGGCGTCGGTTTCGACCCGGGCGTGGTCAACGCTTACGCTGCCCTGGCGCAGCAGGAATACTTCGACAAGATCGAGTCGATTGACATCCTCGACGTCAACGCCGGTTCCCACGGCAAGTATTTCGCCACCAATTTCGACCCGGAAATCAATTTCCGCGAATTCACCGGTCAGGTTTACAGCTGGCAGAACAGCCAGTGGACGACCAATCGCATGTTCGAGGTCAAACGCACCGACGACCTGCCGGTCGTGGGCGCACAGAGCCTCTACCTGACCGGCCACGACGAGGTGCACTCGCTCTCCAAGCACCTCGATGTACCGAACATCCGCTTTTGGATGAGCTTCGGCGAGCACTACATCAACGTCTTCACCGTGCTGAACAGCCTTGGCCTGCTCTCCGAGCAGCCGGTGCGCACCGCCGAAGGCCTGGAAGTGGTACCGCTCAAGGTGGTCAAGGCCGTATTGCCCGATCCCGCCTCGCTGGCGCCGGGCTATACCGGCAAGACCTGCATTGGCGATCTGGTCAAGGGCACTAAGGACGGGCAGCCTCGCGAGCTGTTCATCTACAACGTCGCCGACCATGAAGAAGCCTATGTCGAGACCGACAGCCAGGGCATCTCCTACACCGCCGGCGTACCGCCGGTTGCCGCCGCGCTGCTGGTAGCGCGTGGCGAGTGGGATGCGCAGCGCATGGTCAACGTCGAAGAGCTGCCGGCCCAGCCGTTCCTCAAGCTGCTCGATGTGATGGGTCTGCCGACTCGGATCAAGGATGAGCGCGGCGATCGGGCCTGGGATCAGGCTTGATCGGCTGCGCGTCGGCCCTGCTGCGTTAAAAACAGGCTCGGAATGCTCATTTACAGCAGTAAACTCCGCTTCCTCGCCTGTTTTTGCCTTGCATGGCTCTAGCTCGCTCGATCAGCCCAAAGCCCGCCTAAAGGCGGGCTTTGTGTTTTCTGGCGTAGGGTGGAAAACGCCGAAGGCTTTTCCACCGACGGGGAACGCTGGTGGAAAACGCTTCGCGGTTTTCCACCCTACGCTGCAACAACCCAAGCCAAACGCAGCTTCGCCTTCCCGCTTTGTTCATTTCACGCGACAATCCGCGGACTACAGCGCCCCCTGAGAGGCGCTCGGCAGCCGTGAGGATTTCCTATGAGCAGCAATGATCGCGTCATCATCTTCGACACCACCCTGCGCGACGGCGAGCAGAGCCCCGGCGCGTCCATGACCGGTGAGGAAAAGCTGCGCATCGCCCGTGCGCTGGAGCGGCTGAAGGTGGACGTGATCGAAGCGGGCTTCGCCATCGCCAGCCCGGGCGATTTCGCCGCGGTGAAGCTGGTTGCCGACAACATCAAGGACAGCACCGTGTGCAGCCTGGCGCGCGCTGTCGATGCCGACATCGAGCGTGCCGCCGAAGCACTGGCCGGCGCCAACTCCGGGCGCATCCACACCTTCATCGCCACCAGCCCGATCCACATGCAGTACAAGCTGCGCATGCAGCCGGACCAGGTGGTCGAGCAGGCGGTGCGTGCGGTGAAGAAGGCGCGCAGCCTGTGCGCCGACGTGGAGTTCTCCTGCGAGGATGCCGGGCGCTCGGAGATCGATTTCCTCTGCCGCATCATCGAGGCTGCCATCGACGCCGGTGCGCGTACCATCAACATCCCGGACACCGTCGGCTATGCGATTCCGCACCAGTACGCCGACACCATCCGCCAGCTGCTCGAACGCATCCCCAACGCCGACAAGGCAGTGTTCTCGGTGCATTGCCACAACGACCTGGGCCTGGCCGTGGCCAACTCCCTCGCGGCAGTCGTCGCCGGTGCGCGGCAGGTGGAGTGCACCATCAACGGCCTCGGCGAGCGTGCCGGCAACGCCGCGCTGGAAGAGATCGTCATGGCGATCAAGACCCGCCAGGACCTGCTCGATGTGCACACCCGCATCGAGACCGAGCACATCCTCGCCGCTTCGCGCCTGGTGTCGGGCATCACCGGCTTCCCGGTGCAGCCGAACAAGGCCATTGTCGGCGCCAACGCCTTCGCCCACGAGTCGGGCATCCACCAAGACGGCGTGCTCAAGCACCGCGAGACTTACGAGATCATGTCCGCCCAGTCGGTTGGCTGGAACGCCAACAAGATGGTGATGGGCAAGCATTCCGGCCGCGCCGCATTCCGTTCGCGTCTGGATGAACTGGGCATCCTTTTGGAAGGCGACGAGCTGAATGCCGCGTTCGCCCGCTTCAAGGAGCTGGCGGACAAGAAGCACGAAATCTTCGACGAAGACCTGCAGGCGCTGGTCTCCGACACCCTGGCCGACGAAGCGCCTGAGCACTTCAAGCTGGCCACCCTGGAAGTCGCGAGCAAGACCGGCACCATCCCCGAGGCTAAGCTGGTGCTCAGCGTCGACGGCGCCGAGCGTAGTGCCCAAGCCCAGGGTTCCGGCCCGGTCGATGCAACCTTCAAGGCCATCGAGGCGATTGCCGATTCTGGCGCCACGCTGCAGCTGTATTCGGTCAACGCCATCACCCAGGGCACTGACTCCCAGGGCGAGGTCACCGTGCGGCTGGAGAAGGGCGGACGCATCGTCAATGGCAACGGCGCCGATACCGATATCGTCGTCGCCTCGGCCAAGGCTTACCTCAACGCGCTGAACCTGATGCAGGTCGGCGCCAAGGCACATCCGCAGGTGGAAGGCGTTTGATCAACGAAGCCCGGCGTCGCGCCTACCTCGACGCCATGCAGGTAGCCAGCTGGCTGCCGCGTACTGAGCTGCCGTTCGCCGCACCGTCGCGGCCGGAGTTGCTGTTGCCGGTCGCGGCCGAAGCGGAGCCAGAGATTGCCGCTGCACCTGTAGCAGAGGTGTCCGTGGCCGCTCCAGTTGCGGAGCGGTCGGCCGCAGCGCCGGCAGTCGAGCAGCCGCAAGCGCCGCGCCCACGTATCGCCATGCCGGAACCCAAGCAGCCGGAACCGGTTGCTGCTGCGGCGGTAGAACAGGCGGCCGAACCTGCCAAACCCATCGAGCCACCGCCACGTTTCTCGCTGCAGCTGATGCGCGCCGGCAACGTGTTGCTGGTGGTGGAGTTGCCCACCGGCGAATCCTTCCAGAGCCGCGACCCGGCCTACATCCTGCTCAAGGACCTGCTGCGCGCCGCACGTCTGCCGGACAAGCCGCAGCAGGTCGGCGATGGCGAGCCGATTCGCTGGCCGCTGCTGAACAAGGGCAGCCTCGACCAAGGTGGAGAAGCCGCGCGTGATTACGTGCAGGGCGTGATGGCCGCCGAGCTGGAAAACATGTGCTGCGATTGCATCTGGCTGATCGGTCGTCCGGCGCTGCGTTTCGCCGGTGAAGTGGATGTCGACGCCTGCTATCGCGAACTGGCTGTCGAAGGGCTCGGTCGCGCACTGGCGATGCCCGGCCTGGAACAGCTGATGGAGCAGCCGGCCGCCAAGGCCGAGCTGTGGAAAACCCTGCGCCGCAGCATGCCGCGCTGGCACATAGGTTCATGAGTACGTGTGATGAGTGATGCTGTCAGCTTCCGCCCGATGACCGCGGCGGACATCGAAGCCGTGTTGAAGATAGAGTACGCCGCCTTCAGTCACCCCTGGACGCGCGGCATCTTCAACGACGCGCTGAGTGCCTACGAGTGCTGGGTGATGTTCGAGGGCGAGCAGCAGGTCGGGCACGGTGTGATCAACCTGATCCTCGACGAGGCGCACCTGCTCAATATCACCGTCAAGCCGCAGAGCCAGGGCCGCGGCCTCGGTCTGCGCCTGCTCGAGCATCTGATGGAGCGTGCCCGCGAACGCGGCGGCCGTGAATGCTTCCTCGAAGTACGTGCGAGCAACACCACGGCCTATCGGCTTTACGAGCGTTATGGCTTCAACGAAGTCGGCCGGCGCCGGGCCTACTACCCGGCGGCAGATGGGCGTGAAGATGCGCTGGTGATGGCCTGTACGTTGCTGGATTGATCGCTGCAGGCCGAGGCTCCGGCGGCCGGCAGCTCGCTGCCGCCCACGTCTCGCAAACCCCGATCTCCGACTGTCGCCGCTCGTAGGGTGGATCACGCTTCACCGATCCACCGTGTTCGCGTCAAGGTGGTTGTAAAAGGCGACATCCACCCTACATCTACGAAGTCAGTCGAGACCGCCTTATGAGCTCCGGGGCCATGTCGCTTCCGCCTACCGAGTGCGGCAAATGGCTCCGCTCTATTCCCCCGGCCGCTTGTCCCGTCCCGAATCCAGTGGGGCTTCGCCTTCCAGTTCTTCGTCCGACAGCACACTGTCGTCCTCGCGCAGTACCGCATCGCCACCGCTGAGGCCGGTGTCTTCGTCGCCATTGGCGGGGCCGTCCCAGGGTTTGCCGTCAAGCGGGTCGTAGCGGCCGAGTTCGGCCTCGTCGAGATCCACATCGGCGCCGATTTCATGCTCGGAAACCACGCTCAGGTCCTGATCGGCCGGCTCGCCATGGCCGCGTTCGCTCGGCGAGCGTGCGCCGTCCTCGGGGATCAGCGTTTCCGGTGCCATGTCGTCCATCGTGGTCTCGCCATCCGGGACTTCACCCGCGGTCATGCCTGCTTCGGCGGCGCGTTCGGCGGAGAACTCGTCGGCCACCTGTTCACCGGGCACTTCGTCGCCGATGCGGCCCTTGCGCTCGTCACGGCGCTGATCGAAATCGAGCTGTTCGATGGAGCCCATGCGGTCTTCGGTGTTGTCGATTTCCGTTGGGGTGTAGGGTTTTTGATCGCTCATGATCGTCTCCTGTCAGAACGTCGGTCATGCAGGTTGTGACCCGGCTGCCCTGGGAAGATTCAGGGCTGTCGGCTGGCCGATAACGCCATTCGGGTCCATCCTTTCCTGCGGCCGTAGATGCCTGAGCGTCTTGAGAAAAAGGGGACGAACCACCGCGCGTGATCCGGAGTCCTACTCTGCATGAATGATCAAAACGACCAACCCGCGCCAGAGCCTCGGCGCTACGCCTTCTTCTTCGATGTCGACGGAACGCTGGCTGAGATTCAGCCCCGACCGGAACTCGTCTTCATTCCACCGGCCACCCTCGCGGCCCTGGAACGCCTGCATGCCAGCGGCATTCCCGTCGCCGTGATCTCCGGCCGACCGCTCGTGCAGCTCGATGCGCTGCTGGCGCCCTTGCAGCTTCCCGCCGCTGGCGTCCACGGTGCCGAGCGCCGTGATGCCACGGGTGAGCTGCGCAATCTGGCACTCGACAATCAGGCGCTGGCGCGCATCCAGCGTGAGTTGCAGCAGGCCTGCAGCGAGCATCCCGGCCTGCACCTGGAGAACAAGAGCGTCGCCTTTGCCCTGCATTTCCGTCAGGCGCCGGAGCTGGAGGAGGTTGCCCGCACACTCGCCGAAGACTTCGTCCAGCGTTACGCCGAGGTACTGACCCTGCAGCCCGGCAAGTGCGTGTTCGAACTCAAGCCCCGCGGCGCGAGCAAGGGCGAGGTGATCCGCGCCTTCATGCAGGAAGCGCCGTTCGCCGGCCGCACTCCCGTGTTCCTTGGCGACGATCTCACCGACGAAGCCGGCTTTGCCGCCGTCAATGCGCTCGGCGGTCGATCCATCAAGGTCGGCGACGGCCCCAGCGAGGCCCGCGAACGGGTGGCGTCGGTGGCTGCCGTAGGCAGCTGGATCGAAGCGCTGCTGAACGAACCCGGTGTGCCGGCCGAACCCAGAATAAAACCCGACTAGAGCGAGATTTACTGCCATGAGCCGTTTAGTAGTGGTTTCCAACCGCGTGGCGCCAATCAAACCGGGCAAGGTAGCCGCCGGAGGGCTGGCCGTCGGTGTCTACGATGCGCTGCGCCAGGCCGGTGGCATCTGGTTCGGCTGGAGCGGCGAGATCAATGCAACGCCAGCCATCAATACCGAGGAAGTGGGCAACATCACCTATGTCACGCTGCCGCTGAACAAGCGTGACTACGATCAGTACTACCGCGGCTTCTCCAACAACACGCTGTGGCCGATTTTTCACTATCGCATCGACTTGGCGCGCTACAGCCGCGAAGAGTACGACGGCTACCGGCGGGTCAACGGCATGCTGGCCGAAAAGCTCAAGCCGCTACTCAAGCCCGACGACATCATCTGGATTCACGACTACCACCTGATCCCGTTCGCCGAGGCCTGCCGGCAGCTGGGCATTCGCAACCGCATCGGCTTCTTCCTGCACATCCCGTTTCCCGCACCGGAAATCCTCACCGCCATCCCGCCGCACAACGAGCTGCTGAAGACCCTCTGCTACTACGACCTGATCGGCTTCCAGACCGACACCGACCGCCTGGCCTTCCAGGACTACATCACCCGCGAAGTGCGCGGTGTGATCGAGCCGGACGGCAGCTTGACCGCCTACGGGCAGAACTTCCGCGCCGGGGTGTACCCGATCGGTGTGGTGCCGGACGAAATCCAGAAACTTGCCGAAGGCTACAAAGGCCGAGCCCATCCCATGCGCCGGGCGAGCGACGCGACGCGCCAGACCATCATCTCGGTCGACCGCCTGGACTACTCCAAGGGCCTGGTGGAACGCTTCCGCGCCTACGAAGAGTTTCTCGACCGCTATCCCAAACACCGCAACAACGTCGAATTCCTGCAGATCGCACCGACCTCGCGCTCCGACGTGCGCACCTATCAGCACATCCGCGAACAACTCGAAAGCCAGGCCGGGCACCTCAACGGGCGCCTCTCCGATCTCGACTGGACGCCACTGCACTACCTCAACAAGAGCTACGACCGCCGCGTGCTGATGGGCCTGTTCCGCACCGCCGACGTTGGCTTCGTCACGCCGCTGCGCGACGGCATGAACCTGGTCGCCAAGGAATACGTCGCCGCGCAGGACCCGGAAGATCCCGGCGTGCTGGTGCTGTCGCGCTTCGCCGGCGCCGCACGCGAGCTGACCTCCGCGCTGATCGTCAATCCGTACGACTGCGTCGGCATGGCGGAAGCGCTCGACCGTGCCCTGAGCATGCCGCTGGCCGAGCGCAAGGACCGCTACGAGCACCTGATGCGCGCCATTCGTGCCGCCGATCTGGATGCCTGGCGTGACAACTTCATGCGTGACCTGCGCTCGTTCGTCTCCCAGCCCAGCACCACGGTCATCGAAACGGAAGAACTCGTCGAGCCAGATTGAACGCCCGCGCGAGCCGGCCTTGCTTGTCAAAGGCCAGGCCGGCTCGTAAGGTGCGGGGCCGAACCATAGGGACAACGTAGATGAGCGAGCTGGAACCGCTGTTCGAGAACAACGCCCGCTGGGCCGAGGCCATCAAGGAAGAAGACCCCACCTTCTTCGAGAAACTGTCTAAGCAACAGGCGCCGGAATACCTGTGGATCGGCTGCTCCGATGCCCGCGTGCCCGCCAACGAGATCGTCGGCCTGTTGCCGGGCGATCTCTTTGTTCATCGCAACGTCGCCAATGTCGTGCTGCACACCGACCTCAACTGCCTGTCGGTCATCCAGTACGCGGTCGACGTGCTCAAGGTCAAACACATCCTCGTCACCGGCCACTACGGCTGCGGTGGCGTGCGCGCCTCCATGCGTGACGACCAGCTGGGCCTGATCGACGGCTGGCTGCGCAGCATCCGCGACCTCTACTACGAGCATCGCGTGCACCTGTCCAAGCTGGCCAGCGAAGAGGAGCAGGTCGACCGCCTCTGCGAGCTCAACGTCATCCAGCAGGTCGCCAACGTCAGCCACACCACCATCGTCCAGAACGCCTGGCACCGCGGCCAGCCGCTGGCCGTGCATGGCTGCATCTACGGCATCAAGGATGGCCTGTGGAAGAACCTCAACGTCACCGTCAGCGGGCTCGATCAGCTGCCGTCGCAATACCGCCTGCGTCCGCTGCGTAACGCCTGATGAACAGCCGCCACGCCCCGGCATTCGCCGGTCTGCTCATCGCTGTGCTCTGCTGGAGCGGCAACGCGCTAGTGGCACGTGCCTTCTATGACCAGATCCCGCCGCTGAGTCTGTCATTCTGGCGCTGGGTGCTGGCCACCACGCTGCTGTTGCCCTTCGTCGCCAAAGGCATCTGGACGCACCGCGCCACCTTGCGTGCCGCCGGCTGGCGCCTGCCGGTGATCGCCGCGCTCGGCATCGCCAGTTATAACTCGCTGCTCTACACCGCCGCGCAAAGCACCGAGGCGATCAACCTGACACTGGTGAATACCTGCCTGCCGCTGGCAACCTTCATCGGCGCGGGTTTTCTGCTTGGTGAATGGCCATTGCGGCGCGCCTGGTTCGGCATGTCCGTGGCGGCGGCGGGGCTGCTCTACCTGATCAGCCGTGGCAGCTGGCAGACCTTTGCCAGCCTGTCGTTCAAGGCTGGCGACCTCATCATGCTGCTCGCCGTGCTGGTGTGGGCGCTGTACACGCTGCTGCTGCGGCGCTGGTCCGGTTTCCTCACTGTGCCACCGCTGGTGCTGCTCGGCGTGCTGATGCTGCTGGGCGTGCCGCTGATCCTGCCGTTCTACCTGTACGAACTGAGCCGGGTAGGGGGCTTCGCCGCCACACCGGCCAACCTCGGCGCCATCGGCTACACCGCCGTGTTCGCCTCGCTGATCGCCTACCTCGCCTGGAACCACGGCGTAAAAGTCGTCGGCGCCGCCAAGGCCGCCATGGCCAGCTACCTGATGCCCGTCTTCACCGCACTGCTCGGCTGGCTGCTACTCGGCGAGGCCCTGCAACCCTTCCACTGGATCGGCGGCACCCTGATCTTCGCCGGCCTGCTGCTGGCCACGCGGCCGTCATTTCGCTAGCGGCGCCCCACATGGCGCATCCTAGGCGCCATGGACCGTTCGTAACTAACCGTTTGAAAAGGATAAAAAATCTGCGGAGCCAGGGTTGACAGCCCAAACCGACCAGAGAATAATGCGCGCCACTTGGCTACATAGCTCAGTTGGTTAGAGCGCAGCATTCATAATGCTGATGTCCCAGGTTCAAGTCCCGGTGTAGCCACCAGACAAAACAAGGGGTTAGCGAAAGCTAGCCCCTTTTTTGTTTGTGCCGGTGACTACAAAGTGACTACGGCTAGACTACAGGCCGCTTTTCAGCGGCAATGCTGTTGCTCGCACGGAACGCCGTCCATATTTCCGTCCATTTTTGTGCCCGGGCAGTTCCTCAGGAAGAAGGTAGCTTCTTCGCAGGATCTCATCTGCGAACAATGAGTGCGGCCGTCACATGAGTAAGAGGGTGTCGCTACTTTGGGAAAGCTCGTAGCTGTTTTAGCTGGTGCAGCTGAACTCGAGTAAGCCGTAGCGCTAGAGCGCCCTTCATCGGGTTTGAGATAGAAATGCCAAACCGCCGCGCCGATCATTAGGGCAATCAATAAGTTTTTCATCGTGAGTCCTTTCATAGTCGCTTTCGCTTTGGGGCGCAGACGGTAAATATTTAGCCGGTTGCTCGCAATGGCTCGATCTCGTGTTCGATCTCTTCGCCGTTTGCTGCATAGGTAGTTGCCAAGGCGTAGTCGGATTGCAGGTTCATCCAGAACTGTGCGGACGTATCGAAGTAACGGCCCAAACGGATAGCCGTATCGGCAGTAATGCCGCGACGCTCGCGCACGATGTCATTGATGGTCGGCGCCGACACATGCAGCGCACGAGCAAGGGCTGCGGGAGTGATGCCCAGCGGCTCCAAGAACTCTTCGCGCAGCACTTCACCAGGGTGAATGGGGCGCATGCCGTTGATTGCCATGTAGCCACCTCCTCAGTGGTAATCGACGATTTCGACCTGCATCGGGCCTGCGTCCGTCCAAACAAAGCAGATCCGCCACTGGTCATTGATCCTGATGCTGTGCTGCCCGGCCCGGTTGCCCTGCAGCAGCTCCAACCTATTACCGGGTGGAGAGCGCAAGTCGCGCAACTCTGTGGCCGCATTGAGCATCGCGAGCTTCCGCGTTGCGACAGTCAGAATGTTTCCCCAGCGCCTGGAGCTTCCTGATTCAAACAGGGACCGGGTTTCATCGCATCGGAAACTCAGTATCACGCTTTAATCCTTAACGTTAAGCGTTAATGAATCATACGCCTATTGGCTACTTCGTCAACACGTGCCAATAGCGTGGCCGGCTTGAGTTAGCGGCGAGAGACGCAGTGCCGACTCCAGGTGATCCGGCGACAGGTGCGCGTAGCGCATGGTCATCGTGATCGACGAGTGCCCCAGGATTCGTTGCAGGCCGAGAATGTCGCCACCGGCCATCATGTAATGACTCGCGAACGTGTGCCGCAGGATGTGGGTCATCTGGCCCGGGGTGTCGAAGCCGCAACGCTTGTAGGCACACCGGAAAGCCGACCGGCAGGGCATGAATAGCCGACCGTTTCCAGGCATCCCCGCCTTCAACGCCAGATCCTCAACATCCTTCGGAATCGGTACGGATCTCGACTGCCGATTCTTGGTTCGGTGGAAGTGAGCCTTACCGCCGTAGATCGCGGCACGGGTCAGCGACTCGGCTTCGTCCCAGCGGGCACCGGTAGCCAAGCAGAGCAGGGCGACGGGGTAGGTGTGATTGTTGGTGGAGCGTTTGCACTCTTCGAGCAGCTGGCGGATCTGCGGCAGGGTAAGAAAGGTCAGCTCTACCTGATCCGTCTTGATCTGACGGACATTGGCGAGCGGGTTCTTTCCTACCCAGGCACCGAGCCGGATCAGTTCCGAGAACACGGCGGACAGGTAGCGTTGCTCATGGTTGACGGTATTCGGAGACGCCACTTTCAACCGCTGTTGCCGATACCGCGCCCACGCCAGTGCGTCAAAGGACGAGACGAGTGGATCGCCAAGCCGTTTCGCGATCGCCAGCGTTCTCGACAAACGTGTCTTCTCGTCCTTGAGCGTGCAGCCGTGCAGCTGATGCCAGAGATTAACCAGATCCGATAGCCGATCATCCATCGGTCGCCCGGTTTGCGTCAGGCTTTTGAAGAAATCCGTTTCGTAGCGTTGGGCAGCGGCTTTGGTTAGAAAGCCTTTCTTGCGGATACGGCGTCCGCTTCTCCCGTTATCGTAGAAGTCAGCCGTCCAGGTCTTACCGTCCTTACGTGCCGTCATATAGCGCGACCCCATCGCACATGCCGTTCCTGGAGCAGGTTCTTTATGTGCTTGTACAGGTCCCGCTCCGTCATATCCTTCGAGGCGTAGTGATCGCGAATCACCGGCCAGCATTCCCATTCCTTCAATCGATCAAATGCGGTCTTAGCGCCCACTCGCTCCCGTGCCAGCAGGCTTACGAAGTTTCCCAGGAACAGTTCCACGTTCTTGCCCGAGAAGCCCCGTGAGGTCTTGTAGTAGCGCTTGTATTCCGTTTCATCGACCAGCGAATCGACCGGCACATCGACACGAATGTCATCGCGGATCAGCGTCCAAATCGGCTCGAAATAGCCGGGGCGGGCAAGCAGCTTGAACTGTCCCAAACCGTAGCGCCACAGGCCGTCCAGATGGGCTGAGAAGGCGGCATAGGAGTCCGTTTCGAGGGCTTGGCCGGTCTTTGCGTCAATCGAACCACTGGCGAACTGCTGGATGACCGAATGGTGATAGCGCAGCTCGACGCGCCATACGTCTTGGGTCGGGTCATAGTTGTCGGGATCGGTCGAATCGAACGAATCCCGGCGACGCCAGACGCTTTCCCAGTAGTCGAGTTTGTCTTGGGAGCGAGCCTGGATTGTCTTGTTGTAGATCCCGAGCTGTACGCCACCAGCGGAGCCGAACAGGAAGGATTGCCCCCGACCATAGGTGGCAGCTTCCATGGTCCATTGAATCTCCTTGATGCCCGAAATATCGCGGTTTGCGCGAGCGCGACAGTGCATCCGAGCGGTCAGATCTGCCGGGGGCGTCCAGCCTTGCAGATCCAAGGCGAGGTGGACGGCGCATTGGTTCCGCTCGCGGTGCGTCATCACGGCTGCGGCGTAGTAGTCCATGCGCTCTTGCAGACGCTCAGGCGACAGGGCGTCGATAGCGTGGGGTGAAACTTCGATTTTCAGGTGTGGGCCGATCTGGTCCAGCTTCGCGTTGAAGTTCTTGATGAGCAGAATGAACCCGAGGTCGGCATTCTGGAGCTTGTACTGGTAGCCCGAGTCCCGGCCAACACGACCGGCGTGCCAGAACTCACCGGCAAACTCGACCATGACGCCCGGTTTCTCAAACAGCGCCATGACCTCGGGACGGATCAGTCCGCGGTACAGCTGGCGGACCGTATCGACGCCGCAGTGCAACAAGCGGACGTTGGATAGATCGGCTATCCGGGCTGTGCCCGGGTCAACGAACAACCGGCTTCGGCTGTCTTCCAATCCGGTCAGGAGGTCGATTCGTTTGAAGTCTTTATTGGCCATTCTGTTTCCCCTTCACTATGGGTTACTAAGGTTGTTCGGTTGGATTTATCTGACGTGCTACAGGGACGTCAGCGTGCGCGTTTGCACGCCGGCTCGTGCCTCGCCGTGCGTGCAAAGAGCGCGGAGCGCACGCGCGCTGACGGTCATCACCACAGGAAACGCCCCTTCTCATAGGGCACCCGCGTGACGGTGGTTCCGGCTTGCTGCTGGCTCGGTTGATAGGCTGGCGAGGTGGAAGGTGGTGGCTGCTGGTTGCGCTGATCTTGCGGCGAGCCACGGTCGGGCTTGGTGTCGTCGAAGTAGCCGTTCTGCACGACCGACATGCAGAAGCCGAACGACACTTCCAGGCGCGTGCCTTGCTGGGTGTTGCACCGGCACCCCGTCAGCCCTTCATCGCTGTCACCGACCTGCATGCGCTTGTAATTGCGGGCGATCAGATCGCGGTCGGTGGTGGCGATGCACACGGGCTTGGGGAAGGTTTGCGGGCCGGTCAGGCCGTCATACACCGGCGCCGATGCTGGCAGGTCCTGCACCCTGGGTACGCGCCTGCCCAGGTACTGCTCAACGGTGAGCGGCGCGGCCTGTTCGGCGTTGGAGGCGCTTGGCCGGATGAAGGCGCCGACCGTATCGCGCACCTGATCGACCATGCTCCCGGCCGGCGCGCTGCTGGTGGCTTCGAGCGCGACTTTCTCGGCGTTGTAGCGCTCATAGGCGCGATAGACGAGGATGCCCGCACCGATCAGCACGCAGATGGCCAAGATGAACTTGGTGGGCACCTTGGCCTGGAAGTGGTGCTTGGCGTTGGTGCTGGTGTAGGCGCCGAAGTAGCGCTTATCCAGGCGCAGCGACTTCTTGTCGGCATCCTTGAAGCTGGTTTTCAGCTCGACTTTTTCCACCACCACTTCCGACTCGAAGCGCAGCAGCTGGGCGGACTTGAAGACGCGCCAGTAGTGGATGTGCGTGTTGCACAGCCGACGCAGGTGCACATCCAGATAGCGCGGGTCCTGGGTGACGAGGTGCACTTCGTGGCCCTGGTGGCGCATGGTCTCGAAGCGGGTGATGTGCTCCGGTGGCCGCGCCCTGGGATCGCGTGAGCCGAACCAGCCCTGCGCTTCATCGACCACGATGATCGAGTCGTTGGGCAGCTCGAACCACTTCTCGGGGTCTTCGAACTCGAACCACTGCGCTTGCAGCTGATCGGGCTTGAGGCCGTTGATGTTGTGGTAGTAGACAACCCGGCCTTCGGCGTGGGCCTTCTGGTCCACTTCGCGGATGGTGTTCAGGGTCTTGCCATGGCCGGGCTTGCCGGTACGGATAACGAGCATGACGGCGCCTCCTTATGCGTCGATGGAGGTGCCGCCCGGCTTGCGCCAGACCTGATTCCGACGGCGGTCAGTGGCCTTGTCGATCCCGGCGAGCATGAAGCGTGTCGAGATGGCGGCAAAGTACAGGTTCACCACCACATCGAACTTGGCCAGCCCGAGAATCCCCTGGATCACCGGGCCGACATCGCCCATCAGCCCGAACAGATAGTCCTGGGCTTGGCCAATGATCATGTTGAAGCCGACATAGGTCACGAAGCCGAAGCCGAGGATCTTCAGGACCATCTTCACCAGTGGGCCAAGGATGATGACGAGCATCTGCACGATGAAGAGAAACTGCATTACTGACCTCCTACGGAGCGGCCCACGTACAGGGCAGCCAGGACGGTAGCGACAGCGACGAACAGGCCGCTCAAGTCATTGGCGGCGCGGCATAGCGGCTCGTAGCTGATTTCGAAGGAACGCCCGCCACTGGTGCGCAGGCTGAAGGTTTCCGCAGCGGGACAGCTGGCCGGAAGGAAGCGGGTGCCCTGGTTGACGAAGGTCGGCAGTTCGATCTCGCTGCTGCCTTCGTCGAGCTTGAACTTGTCGCCCTGCACAGCGGCTTCGATGGCGGATTCGTGCTTCTCGAAGTCGGCCTGTTCTTCGGCGTGGCAACGCAGTTTCTTTTGCTGGCGGAGGATCGCGCACTGGACGGCATCGCCCGTGCACTTGATCTCGGCGTTACAGGCTTCACCCTCTACGCTGGGCTTACCGCATTTGTTTGGGTCCTTGGCCGGGTCGCATTCGGCCTCGCCATCGCCTTCACCTGATCCATCGCCGTCACCACTGCCATCGCCATCACCCGAGCCGTCTCCAGAACCATCACCGGAGCCATCACCACCGCCGTCTCCTTCGCCATCCCCATCACCGTCGCTATCACCGTCCCCGTCGCCGTCATCACCATCGCCGGGATCATCAGGGTCGGGGTTCTCGGTGTCGTCACAGCCACCGACCTCGACTTCGGGATCACATGGCGGGGGCGGCTCCTTGCTGCAAAAGGTGCCGTTCCAGGCGTAGCCGTCTGGGCATTGGTTGTCAGGATCGGGCGTTGGGGTTTCGTCAGGGTCGGTCTGCTGGCCCGGGTTGCCCGGTTGCTTGCGGGTGTCTTCGTTGCACTGGATGCCGTTGCCGGTATAGCTGTAAACGCCAAAGACCCCGGAAGGGTCGCCGCTGCTGTAGACGTAGACGTTGCTGGCCGGCGTGAAGCCGAAGGCGTACTGGCAGCTATTGGCGCAGACCGAGCCCGGCGGATCGATCACCGGCTGGCCAACCGCTTCTTTCATCTTGTGTTCGTGGGTAACGACCTGGCCGATGGTGGCTTCGCAGGCGTTAGTCGGTGCATCGCACTTTCCAGTGGCAGGATCGAACACGCCGCCAGAAGGGCAAGTATCACCAAGGCGCAGAATATTGGACGAGGCTACCCGGCTAGAACCGGAGTTCTTATAGGTGACTCGGCATCTCCACTGCGTTTCAGTTGTTCTGGTGAGTTCTTGAGCAACGGATGTATTAGAGGCTGTCTCATAAAGGCCCATGTAGTAATTACATGCAGCGGGCGGATCAGAAAACTGTCCGTAATCGGAACCGGCTGACAGGGTCCAGTAGTAGTCGGCCGACCAAACAGGCAAAGCCCATGTGAACAGAAGAAAAGCGATAGCGACCGAAATCCGTTTCATCCTCACACCCGCCCAAAAAACACGAGATAGAACGCCAGGGTGGTCAGGATCAGGACGTACAGTTCGTAGCTCATTGGCGTTTCCCTGGAAGAGAAAACCCCGCCGGAGCGGGGTTTGTTTGCTTCGGCACATGCAGTGCGCAAAACCCCGGTTACAGGGCGCGGCGCATGTACTTGAACGCCATCGCGGCGATGATCACGGCGAAGACGGCCCAGCCGATGGTCCCAACGTCGGTGCCCGCGGTGTCGAGGGCTTCGGTGGCTTCGGCCGGGACTGCCGCGTAGACGGAGCCGGCAGCAGCCGAGAGAGCAACGGCAGCGCCGAGGCCAATTTTCTTGATGAAGTGCTTGTTCAGTTGCATGGTTGATACCTCACTGTTTCAGGGCTTTTTTCAGGACCAGGAAGCCGAACACGGTGGCGAACAGAACAATCGCTTCGCCTTGCAGCTCGGAGACTTGGTCCCAGGTCAGTGCAGAGCCGTAGAGGCTTTGCATTTCCTCGACCGTGAGGGCGACCAGCGAGCCGGAGCAGATGGGCGAACCATCGGCGCCTTGCAGCCAGTCACCGTCACAGGCGAGGAAATTCATTCGCCGGCCTGCTCAAGGTCGGCAGTTGCTTCGGACGGTTCGCAGTCAGGGCAGACGGCGAAGTGGGGCGGCAGGCTGAGGTCGGGCAGCAGGTCGCTTTGCGGTGCGGGCAGCGCCATGAGCTTGCCCATGTCGTTGCCGCAGCAGTCGCAGTACACCCGGTCATCGATCAGCATGGCCGCCCCTCCCGGTTAGTTGGCCTTGGCCGCGTCCGGCTGGGTGCCGGCTGGCTTGGCGGTTAGGGTCGGTTGCTGGGTCGGCTTGGTGGCCTGGGTGGCGGGCTTCACCGATTCCAGATGCAGGCAGAGATTGTTGCCCTTCTGTTTGCCGGCTCGGGCGATCTCGAAGTGGATGCGCACGGTTTCCAGCGGCTCGAAGTTGGCGCCCGAGGCAAACACTTCGTCGGCTACTTCCAGCGGAACATCCATGCTGACGATGGACAGGCCGTTTTCGGTCTGGCCGTCCGGCTCATCGCCATAGAAGACTTTGACGATCTTTACTTCGCTGCCGTTTTGGCTGAAGGCGAGTTTCTGAGTGCCGAGAAATGCAACTTCCATAGTCGAACGTGCCATCTTGTGTTTCCTCAGTTAGTTGCGCGTTATTGCGCGGTTTGCCTTTTGCGGGCCGAGAGAGCCCGAGCAGAGGAACTGTAAAGTTCGCCTCTTGCCTGGGTTTACGCGGCTTACAACGGGTTTGTGGTACTAGTTATACACGCTTGGAAAGCGTTTTTATCATCGCTAAACAACTTTCATAGTTGCCGTTAGTTCATGGAATACAGTGGAATAGTCAGGTGTTTAAACTTTCACACTATTAATTCCATCGATAGTTCATTAACACCAAGGGCTCTGCCCTTGTCATCCCGCTCTTGCCGCCGAGGGCTCGGGAGCGCGGGGCGGTGAAGCTGCCCCTCACTCACGAGCGGAGGCTATTCCTGTTCGTGCAGGGTCAAGGGTGCGCTCCGCCCGTGCTTCCGTTCGCCGGATCGGTGAAGCGTGATCCGACGAGCCGGGAGCGCGGCCCTGGACCTGATCAAATCCGAGTCGCGGCATGGCTGTGAGAATTGCTCCGATGGCTACCACCGTCAGTGACTGGCTAAGCACGAGCAACACGGTGATGACGTTCATGCGCTCACCCCACCAGCTCGAACGGTTTGTGAATCGGCACATAGGGCGTTGGCTTGCCCGAGTCGTAGATAACGCTCCACCACTTCGCGGGGCGGGCGGGTGGCGTGTGCTTCTCGCAGATAAAGGCCGGTTCCACTGTCCAGTCCGAGACCAGAGGCTTCCAGGTTCCACCGACGCAGCCCATTTGCAGCGTGCGAATCGGCCGCGCAGAGGCGGGGCGGCATTGGGCGCAGCGTGTGGACGGGGAGGGAGCGGGGGTCGCCATTTCGCGTTTGGACCAGCAGACAGAGCAGTCGCAGTCCGGTGCGTGCGGAAGACGTAGATAGCTGGTCGGCTTCGACATAGGTCATCCCATCCCCTGGCTTTCCATAAACGGTGCGGATCATTCGGAGCGCTCCTGTTCACTGGTGCTGGGCGCAACCTGGGCGAAGGACGCTTCCAGGCGGATGACGATTTCGGCGTTCAGGGAGCGGCGTGCAGCCCAAGCGGACCGCTCGACCTGGGCGCGGAGTGCAGCAGGCATGCGCAGCTTGAATTGCTGGTCTGTGCGGCTCATGGGTTTACCCCCGGGAAACGCACCAGACGGGTGTTGCCCAACTTCACGCTCTCGACGGCGCCAGTTCTGACCCAGCCAGCGACCATATCTACGGATACACCGGCCAGAGCGGCGAAGGCGGCTTGCGTATAGAGAGGAGGATTCATGCGGTCCACTCCTGTTCCAGCAGGCAGCTACGCAGCAGCACGATAGAGTCGGGTCGCACCAATGCCGGGAAGAGAAGGAATTCGCAAAGGATGACGCTATTCATCGGCGTAATCCCCCTGGCAGAACACAGACTTGCCGCGCTCGATGTCGCGGCGGATGCGGTGCAGGTTGATGACGCGGCGGCGGCCGATCTTCACGGTTGGGAGGGTGTAGGTTTCCACCCAGCCGCGCACCACGTCTTCGGTGATCTGCTCGACGCCCATCATTTCAGCCAGCACGTACTGCGTGCAGAACGGCGCTTCCCTGAAGCTGACGATCCGTTCGGCTTGGCCTTCGATGGTTAACCCCACTACACCAGACTGTTCCATGTGTTTACCCCCTATAATCCGTGAACGCACTTAAGCAGGTGTGGAATATTTCAACTGCATGAGTGGAATAATACCATCGCCATGGGCGGGTGGAATATTTCAACCGATCCTTTTTAAGATCTTTATGGAATCAACTCACGATAGGGTTAGGCTTTTTCTCTCTAAGGTTGGCCATCGAGAGGTCGCCGAGGCCACGGGGATAAAGGAAGAGCGCTGTAAAACGATCAGGTACGACAAGAGAGCGAATCTGAGAACAAGCGAACTGGACTTGATGGCAGATCGCTACCCTGAATACTCTCTCTGGCTGAGAACCGGGCGGATAGATCCCGCTAGGGGAGAGATCAGCCCGGACTACCACGAGGCCAACCGAAACTTGGCCAATCCAAACGCGGGATAGCGATCACACAGGAAGTAGCTAGGCGCTGGTACGCCCGAAGGAGTGGAGAAGACCAATGAAACGGATTTTGCTGGCACTGGCCCTAATCGCAAGCCCCGCCTTGGCGGAAGAATCCAAACCCATTGCCACCCAAGTTGGTGACGCAATGCGGCCTGCTGCCGAAGCCTATGGCAAGGCAGTATCCCGCTGGACTGACGAATTCTTCGCCGGTTCGAAGGGAATGCTGGGCGACGCTGCCCGCGCCAACCTTAAAGCCCGAGATCAACGTGAACGCGAAGCCAATCGCGGGGTTCGGCGCACCATGAAGGAATGCATTAAACCTGGAAACGTAATTGATGACGACGTTAGGGAATGCATCGAAGGATTAAGAGGAAAAGATTGGTAACCACTGCCTAATCAGCGCGAAACCAATGTAGAGCACCTAGAGATGAAAGAAGAGCAAAAAAAAGCGGCCCTAGGTAAGTTTTGGATAGCAGGTAAAAGCGCAGATACATCTAGGGTTGGCGTCTTAACGCTAGAGAAAGAAGGGGCAAAGATTGTACTAGAGGGCTCACTAACAGGGCGAGAGCAGATAGTAGATAAAGTGATTTTTGGCGTATTGGCTGAGGGGGCCGAAAAAATAACGCTATACAATTCATTTACAACTAAATACACCGTAACTGGGTCTGGCGACGAAAATTCGACCACTATTATAGAGTCGACAGAGGCAGTGATAGGCGCTCATAAAGAAAGTCCGGAGTTCTACGGGATACAGTTTAGAATTCCAGAAAGCGCAAAGTGGTTTAATGATAAAACTTTCGAGCGCCAAAATTTCAGCAGCGAAGAATGCGTCATAAGTTTTAAGCCTTATGAAGAAGAAGAAATACAAATCAATGACAGCCTACAATTAATAAAGAGCTATCGGTCTCAAATAAATATGGTGTGCAGGGGTGTCGAAGAACTTACCATAAAGAAAGAGCTTTATTTCCAAATTTTATCAAAAGAAATCCTGGCTACAGACAAGCTTTTTGACGAGCTGAGACATTTCAAGCGCTTTATAGAGTTTGCCTGCCAAATCCCGCTTGAACATGCGGACATGTCTCTGATAGATGACGGCAATGAGCGTTGGAAAACACACCGGCTACATGTGAGCAGTATTTTTCAGAGACAAAAGAAAAAGCTTGATCACAACACTGTACTCTTGCATGTAAACTCTCTGCCGAAAGAGATCGAAAAAGTAATCTTAAAATGGTTTGATCTAAAGATTTCGCATAAAGAACCAATAGATCGATTCTTTGACGCGCTGGATCATGATAACTCAAGTAACGTACTGTCGTTCCTTTGGCGGGTGTCTGCTATAGAGGAGATGCACAAGATCAAAACTGGCGAAAGAGGAAGGTCCCCTAGCCTTAAAGAAAGGCTAGAAGCTGTATGCAGCAGATGGAGAGAGCTTATAGATGTGAAGGAGCTTGACCACCATCTGAAGAAAATAAAGGATACGAGACATTATTATGCCCATGGCGCAAGTGACTTAAGAGAGAAGTCTGCACATGACTGGACAATGATGCGCTATAGTTATTTCTTGGTTGGGCTTTTCAATCTGGAAATGCTCAGCTTAATTGGATATTCAGACAGTGAAGTCATAAAAATTGCAAGATCACATTTTTGGATGGAAGAGTACTTATCCTTGTCGATGTTCCCAGGAAGTGATTAGTAACTAGCACGAGAGCGTGTCGCCTCGGGTGACTACATCGGCAGCATTTTCTGAAATGCTTTGGTGCAGTGAGGTGGGGAGGCAGGTGCATAGCCCATTTTCTGGGACTTTCTGGCTCAGTAGGGCGCTACACAAGCGATTCATAATGCTGATGTCCCAGGTTCAAGTCCCGGTGTAGCCACCAGACACAGAAAGGCGGTTAGCGAAAGCTAACCGCCTTTTTTGTTTTGGCTGGAGATTACCGCTCGCCGACTCGCCCCGCTTCAGCGGCAATGCTGCTGCTCGCACGGAACGCCATCCATATCCCCGTCCATGGTGGTGCCAGGGCAGTTCCGAAGAAAGTAAGTCGCTTCTTCGCAGGATCGCATCTGCGAGCAATGCGTGCGCCCGTCGCATGAGTAAGCGCGAGGCGCTGGTTTGGTGAAACTGGTAGCTGCACTAGATGGGACTGTCGATGCGGGGTAAACCGTGGAGCCAGCCCGCTGCCCTGCATCAGGCTTCAGGTAAAAATGCCAAACCGCCGCACCGATCATTAGCGCAATCAGCAGGTTCTTCATTGTGAGTCCTTTCAGCTATCGTCGAGAGGCGCGGACTGTAGATAATCGTACGGCTGCTCGCAATGTCTGGTTTTTGGTTGGCACAACGTTCCGGACTTGATGATGGTGGGCCGCTGAAAAATAAATCTGTCCCCTTTGTTTTCGGGAAGTAGCTAGGCGCTGGTGCGCCCGTACGTAGGTCAAGAAGGCACCGACAGCAAAGAGAAATTTCTAGGCTGTCGGCATAAAAAAAGTGGGGGTTAAGTAAATTTCAAATTCATTTGAGCTTCAAAAATTATCAAGTCGCTTTCCTCGTTGCTCCTCATTGCGGCAACTAGTTTAGGATCAATTGTTATTTCCCCATCTTGGTCTACACGAATTCTATCCGGGTAATTGCTTAATATTAAATCGGATAGGCCACGGCTGAAGCCGTCTTTTATCATTTTTATTTTTGTATCGTTAGTTGTTCCATACTTTATTGTTTTGTAGAAGTCTGGGTCGACCGCTTCAACCCCGTTCATGACCTCAACGAATCTAAAGATATGGTAATCAAAAAAGTCTTCTTCTTCTTTGATTCTAACTATGGCGAGGTTGATCTTTTCCTTTTTGGATTTGGTTGACACGTCAACCCAGTGTTCATTAAAACTCTCATTGTAAGAAGTGTCGCCCCACTTTCCAACATAAATGAGGGTTGATCTCTGGTTTTGGGAGAGCTCATCCCAGTGTTTTATATACTGATAAATTATTTGCTTTACCGAGTATTTTTTGATTTGCCAGTCAAGCATCATTGCGTAAAATTTACGCGCCGACTCCTCCTCAAGTCGAGAAAGTTCACTATAGCCGCGTGACTCATCAAAATAATCAATAAAGCATTGCTTGATAGCAAGCATTAAAGATGTGGAGTCTTGGATCTGGCCGTGAGTCTCAATAAATAGAGAAAGTTCATTTTCTATTTCTTCCTCGGCATCAAATACGTCGATTTCTCCTATGCCATTTGCTAGCAAGAGCCTTCCCACCTCTGTGGTCACATATTTGCACTCGCGATCATCCACTATGCCTGGCTGTAGGTTTTCAAGCCTCTCGACTGCGTCTTCGAATTTTTTGGAGTTTGAGTCGTCAATATCCGTACCTTCAAGGAGAACATTTTTCAAGCTATCTTGGTCTTCTTTGGATACATTAACAGTTTTCTGATAGTAGCCCTCAAGGTCTGATCCTTTGCGGGTGTAACCATCTACTCCTAATAAATATATGCTCGATTCAAGTCGTTTAAGTGCTGTAGAACCTTTTGCTGAAAAAACCTCGCTGAAGCGGTTAACCCTGCCAACTAGGTTCTTAAATTGAGAAGGCGATAGAAGATTTGCACCTTTGCGGTGGTCAATAAGGAATAGTTTTTCAATGGGCAGGTTGACCCCTTCTAAAAGGTTGCGCTACAAACCAGATACTTAAGTTTCTTTGACTTCGAAAATGTATTCTCTAGGTAGAGTCGGACAGTGTCGGCTATTGAGCCATGATGATACATAACCCCGCGACGTAAGCATTCGATAATTAAGTATTGGCTGTCAAAGTTATCTGAAAGCTCGCCGCATGCTTTATCTATTATTGGGCATTGTACTTTGGGGAGCCGTTGAGCTAGCGACCAGGCAAAAGATTCAATGTTTTTAGGTTTGTTGCCGTAAATAATGGTTTTTGAAAGCGCTTCACCTAGGGAAGGTCTGAAAAAGCCGCCTGTTTTTTGACCGACTTCAGCCCTTGCCGATTTTGAAAGCGGCAAATCGATCAAAACCCGCCCGATCACCCGCTCATTTCTTGGTTTTTAGCCGCTGCGAGCTTTCAACAGAATCGGTCGAAAGCAGCCAGCCTCGATTCCTAACCCAACCCCGGCAAACCCCTCTCCAACCTCGGACAAACCCACTCCACAAACGCCCGCACCCTTGGCGATAGCTGCAAGGCGTGCGGGTAGACGAGTTGGATTGGTAAATCCTTCGGTTCGTAATCCTTAAGCACTCTTACCAGACGACCATCAGCCAGTTCTTCGGCGACCTGATAGTGCATCAGCCGCGTGATGCCGAGGCCTTGCACGCAGGCCAGGCTGGCGGTGCGGATCTGGTTGCAGGTCAGGCGTGGGGTGATTTCTTCCGCCTGTTTCTTTTCGCCGTGGCGGTAGTACCAGTGGCGGCCCTGGGCGGCGAAGAGGATGCAGGCGTGGTCCTCCAGTGCTGCCGGGGTGTCGATGGCGGGGGCGGTGCTCAGGTAGTCGGGGCTGGCGCAGGTGACCAGCCGGGTGCTGCCGATCTGTCGGGCGACCATGGCCGAGTCGGGCAGGTGGCCGATGCGCAGGGCGAGGTCGAGGCGTTCGTCGAGCAGCGGGACGATCTGGTCGCTCAGGTTCAGCTCCACCCGGATCTCTGCATGTTCCTTGAGAAAGTCATTCACCAACGGCGCGACGTAACGCTGGCCGAATTCCACTGGCGCGGTGATGCGCAGCAGGCCGCGGACGGCGCCGTCGCTGGCTTCCAGGCGCTGCTCCATGTCGGCGAAGTCCGCCAGCATGCGCCGGCTCCAGGCCAGGTATTCCGTGCCCTCGTCGGTGAGGGCCATGCGCCGGGTGCTGCGGTTCAGCAGCCGCACGCCGAGATGGCGCTCCAGCGCGGCCAGTGAGCGCACCACCGATGCCACGGATTGCCCGGTGGCATCGGCGGCCGAGCTCAGGCTGCCGTTGTCGACGATGCGAACGAAGTTGGCCATTGCTTTGAGCTTGTCCATTGCCACCCCGGGATTTGTGCGATTGCTGCATAGATGTTGTCAGGCCGGCGGCATAGGTGAAACCCGCAGGGCGGCTGACACTTCAGGGACTGAGGTCTTTTGGAGTTTCGCACATGAATCAGTCAGCCAGCCCCGCCCGCATTCTCGCCTATGACCACATCGGCATTCGTGTCAGCGACCGGCCGCGGGCGATGGCCTTCTACCAGGCGCTGGGCTTCGTCGAGAGCGCCAGCTTCCCGCTGTTCGAGGCTAACGAAATGCTCAGCCCGGATGGCGTGCGCATCAATCTGATCTTCAACGATGCGCGTGCGGCTGATGCGCACAACGTGCTGCTGGATGCGCCGGTCAAGCGGCCCGGCATGACCCATCCGGCCTTTATCGTCGATGACCTCGCGGCGCTCCAGCATTGGCTCGAGGCGCAGAACATCGTCATCACCGAGGGGCCGCATCCCATCGGCCCGCGGCGGATCGCGCTGTTCATCCGCGACCCGGACGGCAACGTTCTCGAATTCAATCAGCTCATCAGAGAAGGTGCGCAATGAAACTGTACGACCTGGGTCCATCCGGCAACTGCTACAAGGTGCGGCTGTTCGCTGCGCTGGCAAATATCGACCTTGAACTGGTGGCCGTAGATTTCGCCAATGGTGCGCACAAGAAGCCGCCGCTGTCCGAGCTGAACCCGCTGGGGCAGCTGCCGATTCTGGATGATGGCGACCATATCGTCCGCGACTCGCAGGCCATTCTGGTTTACCTCGCCGGCGCATACGGCGGCCTGGCGTGGTGGCCGGACAACCCGCGCGGGCAGGCGGAGATCGTGCAGTGGCTGTCCTTCACCGCCAACGAGATTCAGCAGAGCCTGAATGCGGCGCGGCTGGTGCAGAAGTTCGGCTACCCGCTGGACAAGGCCGCGGCGCTGGCCAAGGCACCAGCAGTGCTCAAGCTGCTGGACGATCATCTGCAGCGCCACGACTGGCTGGCGATCGACCGACCGACCATCGCCGATTGCGCGGTCTACCCCTATGTGGTGCTGGCGCCGGAAGGGGATGTGGATCTCACGCCATACAGCCACGTCACCCGCTGGATGGAGCGGCTGGAAGCGTTGCCGGGTTATCTGCCCAAGCCCTGACCTGCAGGCGCTCGCTGCCGACAGGCGACCCGGTAAGCCGGGCCGCCCCTTGCCGCGTTATCAGAAGCTGACCACCGTCTTCAGCCCTACGACCACCACGTCCTCCGCCTCGTCGAAGCCGCCGGGGCGGTGGAAGTACTGGACGTTCGGCGTCAGCGAGATGGCCGGCGTGAGGGCGACGCGGTAGTAGAGCTCGGCGGGGTACTCCACGTCCGGCACCGGCTCGCCCTGTTCGCGCAGGTGCTTGCGGGCGTCGTCGTTGATTTCCAGGCGGCCGAGGCCCAGGCCAAGTTCGTCATGCGGGCGCGAGGCGAAGGGCGCGGAGAGGATGCAGCCAACCTGCCAGATGCGCTCGATATAGGTCACGTCCGGGTCGGACTGGATGAAGTTGGCGAACAGCTTCAAGCGTCGCTCGGCCACCGCGCTGCTCTGCCAGAGCTGCTGTTCGGCCATCAGATAGCCGCCGGTGGCCTTGTCGTGTTCGGCGGCTGGCGCGCCGGAAAGCGCCATCGGCCGGCCGGCAGCGTCACGGTAGATGTCCTCGAAGTCGCCGGTATTGCGCCAGAGGCCCAGGCGATAGTTGCCGGGTTGACCGGAGAAGGTTGGCGTCCAGCCCAGTTCGGCGACCGCATGGTAGCCAGTGGTGCCGGACGGGCTACCGAAATTCAGGCCCTGCTCGCGCTCGGTGAAACGCGGATTGACCTGATAAAGCGCGGTTTGCAGCGACCATTCTTGATCCAGCTGGTAACGCGCGGTGGCGCCCCACTGGCTGATCGGCCAGGTGAACCAGTTCGGCGTGACATAGCCGGGCACCGTGCCGCAGAAACCGAGGTTCTGGAACGGGCAGGCGAAGGGGAATATCTCGCCGCTCATGGGCAGGCGGCCGAGCTTGATCAGTAGGCGGTCGTCCAGTAGCGCCTGCTGGTAATAGAACTGCACCAGCCGGGTGACGCTGCCGTAGCCATGGATTTCCTGGGGTTGCAGCAGGACGCCGAGATCGGCCTCGGCGTTGAGGTTCTCGCCGTTGCGGTTGACCACGCTGAAGCGGAAACCAGCGCCGGACCAGCCCAGCAGTTTCTCCAGGTCCAGCGCGGCATCGAACATCAGCTGATCGGAGTAGGTGCCGGTGTGGTCATCGCCGCCCTGGGTATTCCAGGCCAGTTCGTTGACGTAGGTGATCTGCAGGTCGACGCCGGCCTCATGCAGACGGGTACGGCTGCCGTTCCAGTCGCCGAAGAGGAACTGATCGGGTGAATAATCGGCCGCGTGGGCAGAAGTGAACAGGCAGGCGGCGAGAACGCCGCTGCCGAAGCGCAGGCTTGTTGTCATTGTTCTGATCCTTC
Organism: Stutzerimonas kunmingensis; assembly: GCF_002929225.1. Lineage (GTDB taxonomy): Bacteria > Pseudomonadota > Gammaproteobacteria > Pseudomonadales > Pseudomonadaceae > Stutzerimonas. The sequence continues at coordinate 500,748 of NZ_PISM01000021.1, forward strand.
GGATGTAACGATGCGGGGTGCAGCGAATACCGTTAGCCGCACTGCCTGCGGGCATTCACGGTATTCGCGTGCGTTTCTGCTCAGTGGTAACGCCTGGCTATGTAGGCGTTATTGGTTCAAGTGTTTAGTTGGCGATTGAACGTGGCCGGTTTAATGTCCGCCGCCAGACTTCACACCATCGCGCGCTTGCCGACGAACAAAATGGCGAATGCTTTCCAGCTCTGCATCTGTCAAATCTGGAAACTTGGGCATGCCGTTGGCAAGTAACGCGCCACCGCGCACAACACTCTCGAACGCCTTCTCACTGCCTTTGAGCAATATCGGCGACTCCCGCAGATCGGGTGCTTTCATACCCGCAACAGCTCCGGCGCCATGACAGCCAACACAGAGGTTCTCCGCAAAGACACCCGCGCCTGCCTCGGCCTTTTTGGCATCGACCTCAAACTTCTCATCGATAATTGGCTTGGCAAGTTGCGGTGCAGGCTGTTCTGGAATAACCGCTTTTCCGTCAAGCGAGAACGTCATGATGCGGCGTTCATGCACACCATATTTCCAGCCGTGGCTTTCAAATCCCAGTTCACCCGAGCCGCCGAAGTTGGAGGCCAGTGCACCACCAGGACCCACGAGCAGGGAAACCATCTGCTTGCCATCCAGCTTGTAGGTAATCGGTGGCGCAGAGATACCGAGGCCTACGTCATAGGACCAAAGTTCATCACCAGTGCGGGCATCGTAGGCTTTGAGCATTCCATCAGGCTGGCCCTGGAAAACCAGGTTTCCGGCTGTGGTCAAGGTTCCGCCACCCCATGGGCTTTTCTGATTTACTTGCCACACACGCTTGTTCCTGACCGGGTCCCAGGCCTGCAGGGAACCGCGTGACTCGTGTGGGTCCTTGGTCAGTTCCCAACCGGTCAGCCCCAGGTAAAGTTTGTGGTTCGCCATCTTGTGGCCAGGCTTCGTGTTCTTGCCGTCGTCCTTGAAGGTGTTGCCCAGATGGTTGGTGGGGATAAAGGCAAGATTCAACTCGGGGTTATAGGACATTGCATGCCACGAGTGAGCGCCGAATGCCGACGGATAGATATTCTTCTCGCCATCGGGATACCTGGCATCGTCCGCAACAATATGGCGCTGCTCTTTCAGGTCGTACTTGGTTGACCAGTTGGCGTCAGTGAATTTTTCAGCGGACAGCACCTTGCCGTTCGAGCGGTCAATCGTATAGAAGAAGCCGTTCTTCGGCGCATGCAATACGGCATCAACATCCTTGCCATCGACTTTCAGATCGGCCAGCACGATGTCCATGTTCGAGTTGTAGTCCCAGGTGTCGCCTGGTGCAGTCTGGACGTGCCATTTGTATTCGCCCGTATCCGCATCTACAGCCACGACAGAACACAGGAACAGGTTGTCGCCGCCGTCCGGGCTGCGCACTTTGATATTCCATGGCCCACCGTTGCCTGTCCCGAAGATGAGCTGGTTGTATTTCTCGTCGTAAGTCCAGCCATGCCAGGCATTACCGCCGCCGCCGTTTTCCCACCACCGGCCAGTCCAGGTTTTGGCGGCCATTTCCTGAGCGGCGTCTTCGAATCCATCTGCGGGATTGCCAGGGACGATATAGAAACGCCAAACCTGTTTACCCGTTTCAGTGTCATAGGCGGTCACATAACCGCGCATCGGCCCAAGTTCTGTTCCGCCATTGCCTACAAATACCTTGCCATCGAAGGCCTTGGGATGACCTGTGATATTCAACGGCTGGTCGTGATCGAAGGTTCGGGTCTGCCAGACTTCCTTGCCGTCCTTTCTGTTGATTGCAATCAGGCGGCCATCCCATGTGGCGATGAATAACTTGTCCCCGTATGTTGAAAGGCCTCGGCTGTGCTTCCAGAAGACCTTCTTCATGTTGTTGTCGATGATCTCTTTGGAAACTTGCGGATCGTATTCCCAAAGCATCTTGCCCGTGCGTGCATCGAATGCACGTGTTCTGTTCATTTCACCAACGTAGTACATGACCCCATCGACGACCAAAGGTGTTCCGACGATATCGGAGCGATCCGGCAGCGGCGCGTACCATTCAGGCTTGAGCCCGCTGACGTTCTCTACGTTGATGTCTTTGAGGGGGCTGAATCGCTGTTCGGAGTGTGTTCGCCCGTAAGCCAGCCAATCAGTGGTGTTCGATTCGTCAGACAGTTCCTTGTCGGTAATGACTCTGTCTGATGCGTGCAGTGGCGTGATCGCAGGAAGCGAGGCGGCCATGATTATCTGTACCCTTAAGGATGGTCTGAAAAAGACTTCCCGAATCTGGTGAAATACGCCGATCCCGTTGCCCGAGTTTCCCGATGAAGCAAATGACCTTCGCCGACGCCGAGTACGCCGGCAAGCGCAAGCAGACCCGCAAAGAGTTGTTCCTGATCGAGATGGATCAGGTGGTGCCGTGGAAGGGTTTGATTGCCCTGATCGAGCCGCACTACCCCAAGGGTGAAGGTGGTCGTCCGGCGTATCAGCTGATGGCGATGCTGCGCGTACATTTGATGCAGAACTGGTTCGGCTACAGCGATCCAGCGATGGAGGAGGCGCTGTACGAGACCACAATCTTGCGCCAGTTTGCCGGGCTGAACCTAGAGCGTATTCCCGACGAAACCACCATCCTCAATTTCCGTCGCCTGCTGGAGAAGCACGAGTTGGCGGCCGGGATTCTGGCGGTGATCAATGGTTACCTGGGCGATCGGGGCCTGTCGCTGCGCCAGGGCACCATCGTCGATGCCACGCTGATCCATGCGCCGAGTTCGACCAAGAACAAGGACGGTAAGCGTGACCCGGAAATGCACCAGACCAAGAAGGGCAATCAGTATTACTTCGGCATGAAGGCCCACATCGGCGCGGATGCCGAGTCTGGCCTGGTGCACAGCGTGGTGGGGACGGCAGCCAACGTTGCTGACGTTACCCAGGTCGACAAACTGCTGCATGGAAAGGAAAACATGGTCGGCGCCGACGCGGGTTACACCGGCGTAGAGAAACGCCCGGAACATGAAGGCCGGGAGGTGATCTGGCAGATTGCGGCCCGCCGCAGTACGTACAAGAAGCTGAGTAAGCGCAGTGCGCTGTACAAAGCCAAGCGCAAGATCGAGAAATCCAAGGCCCAGGTGCGCGCCAAAGTCGAGCACCCGTTCCGGGTGATCAAGCGCCAATTCGGCTACGTGAAGACACGCTTCCGTGGCCTGGCGAAGAACACCGCGCAGTTGGTGACACTGTTCGCGCTGTCGAACCTGTGGATGGCGCGCCGACATTTGCTGACGAATGCAGGAGAGGTGCGTCTGTAATGCGGGAAATGGCCGGCGCGAGGTGCTCGCGCCGGCTATAAATCCGGAAAGAGGGGATGATTTGATCGTTTTTTAGCCGAATCACCGTTTTGAAATCGGCAAGGGCTGGAGTCAGCCAGAAATACCTGACTACTTCAGACCATCCTTAAACTCGACTGTTTGAATTTCATTTTTATTATTTCCTTGTATGGGGTTGTTTCTCGTTTCAGGCATTCCTTAAACGAGCGACCGCTGCTAGAACTCTTCTGATATTGGTTTTATTGGCAAAGCGGCTTCCACTGCTGCGCGCTGTAATGGCGAGCAACATGGGTGTGCGTATATCACTGCTTTTGGATTAGTTATTTAAACTTCTATAACTAGAAATCCGGTTTGGTTGCGTGTGGGTTGCCTGCGCTAATGACGGTAGCGTCGCTGCGGTAACGCTCCGCAGAGCGTCGCTGTACATCGTCCTAACAGGGTGTTGCTGCGTTGGAGCGGGTAAGGGGTGGGATGGCTCATGGTGTTTCCTCCGATGCATGGCCGGCCCGGATGGCCTGCCGTGTTGTTTTTATTCAAAGCAAGGGGGAGTGCCGTCCGACGGCGAGGCCTTCGGGCGGATAAGTGCTGGCGCGGGCACCGAGTTCCAGGCCCTGCCAGGCGAGGACGCGCTGATAGCATTCGGGCAGGGATGTGGCGGTTGCCCAGGTATTGGCCAGTCGCTCGGCGAGCGCCAGATGGCTCGCGGCCTGGCAGCGCAGGTCGCTGGCGCAGGCGTGGTAGAAGCGGTTCACCACGTCAGCCATGGGCTCGCGCCAGTCTTCGATCAGCAGCGCGGCGTGAGCCAGCACCACGGGGCGACCGTCACGGCTGCGCCGCCAGCGCTGGGCGGTGCCGGCCAGCTTGCGGCCCTCCAGGGTGAGGTTGAAGCGGCCGTCGCAAAATGCACCCGGCACCGCGCCCACACCGGCCTTGAGGCCGTTCTCCGCCAGCCACAGCGCCAGGGGTTCGAGCAGCCTTTCATAGGCGATGTCGATGCGCTTGCCGACCTCGTCACCGGCCGGCAGGGCGCAGGCCAGGGCGATATTGAGCACCGCCGACGATTGCGGCACCGGCTCGCCGCCGGTGTCGCGCAGCAGGATCGGCCAGCCCTGCGCCGCGCAGCGTTGGCTGGCCAGGGCGAAACCGGGCCGGCGCTCGAAGCTGCCGGGCATCACCAGCGCCTGGCCGGTGGGGCGCCAGAGCAGCAACTGGCAGTCGAACAACCCGTCGCAGACGCGCTGCAACAAGGCCCGCTCGGCATTCAGGCCAGCGCCCACACTGAACCGGGCGATGCCGTTCATGCCGCGTACTCCTCGATACGCCGGCATAGATCATCGAGAAACTCTGCCGCCGGCGAGCCGTTGACGGCGCGGTGATCGAAGGTCAGCGACAGGCCCATCCACTCGACTTCCACCAGCTCGCCGCTGGGCCCGAGTTCCAGCCGCCGCTGAATGCCGCCAACCCCCAGGATCGCCACCTGCGGCGGGTTGAGGATCGGCGTGAAGTGGTGCACCCGCGACAGCCCCAGGTTGGAGACGGTGAAGGTGGCGCCGGTCAGCTCCTTGACCGACAGCTTGCCGGCCAGGGCCTTGTCTACCAGCGCCTTGCGCGCCAGGCACAGGCTTTCGCCGTCCAGCTGTTCGGCGTCGAACAGCGCCGGGGCGACCAGCAGATCGCCCGGCAGCGGGATGGCGAGGCCCAGATGCACCGCCACGTGCTGGTGGATCACGTCGTCCTCCAGCGTGGCATTGAGCCCGGGATGGGCCTGCAGCGTCTCGATCACCTTGAGCAGCAACAGGTCCTGCACGGATACCGCGCTGCCCTCGGCCTTCAGCTCGGCGCGGCGGGTCTTCAGCGCATCCAGCCGGCATTCGCTGTGGTGGGTCAGCTGCGCGGTGGTCTGCAGGCTTTCGTGCATCTTCGCCGCGATCATCTTGCGCATGCCCTTGAGCGGCACCCGTTCGGAAGCGCGCTCGGGCAGGATTTCCAGTCGAGTCATGGCTATTCCACCTGGCCGATGACCGCACCCTTGGCGATCACCGCGTCTTCTTCCTCGATGATCTTCAGCACGCCGGCAGCCGGCGCCTCGATCTCGAACTGGGCCTTTTCCGACATGACCTCGGCGACCAGGTCACCGGCGGCCACTTCGGCGCCGTCGCTGACCAGCCAGGAGGTGATCACCGCTTCGGCGTCGCCTTCCCAGAGGTCGTCTGCAATCACGATGGGGGTACTCATAAACGTCATTCCTTATGCATGGCGTGATAGGCGGCCACGATCTTGTCCGCGTTGGGCAGGGCCCATTGCTCCATGACCGGGGTGAAGGGGATGGGGATGTCGGGGAAGGCCACCCGCTGCGGGCGGGCCTTGAGCATGCCGATGTCGTGCTCGACCACGCTGGCGATGATTTCGCCGCTGACGCCGAAGCTGTGGTAGTCCTCGTCGATCACGATCAGCCGGCCGGTCTTGCGTACCGAGGTGATGACATGTTCGCGGTCCAGCGGCACCAGGCTGCGCAGGTCAATGACCTCGGCGCTGACACCGTCCTTTTCCAGCTGCGCGGCGGCGCGCAGGGCGTGATGCACGCCGGCGCCGAGGCTGACCAGGCTGACGTCGCGGCCTTCGCGCACGGTGTTGGCCTTGCCGATCTCGATGACGTAGGGCTCTTCCGGCACTGGCACCGTGGCGCCTTTCTCGGTGCCCAGCCAGCCCATGCCCTGCAGCGACTTGTGGAAGAGGTAGACCACCGGGTTGTCGTCGCGGATGGCCGCGGTCATCAGGCCCTTGGCGTCGTAGGCGTTGCTCGGCACCACCACCTTCATGCCCGGCAGGTGGGCGAAGGTGCCGTAGAGGCACTGCGAATGCTGGGCGGCGTCCGAGTAGCCGGCACCGGTGGAGGCCATCAGCACCATGGGCACCGGCACCTTGCCGCCGGAGAAGTAGGTGTTCTTGGCCATCAGGTTGTAGATGGCGTCCATGCAGACGCCGAAGAAGTCGACGAACATCAGCTCGACGATCGGCCGCATGCCGTCCGAGGCAGCGCCCACCGCGGCACCGATGAAGGCTGTTTCGGAGATCGGCGTGTCGCGGATGCGCGTCTTGCCGAACTCTTCGTACAGCCCACGGGTGTTGCCGAACACGCCGCCGAGCTGGCCGATGTCCTCGCCCATCACGAACACCTTCGGGTCCAGGCGCATCTCCTGCGCCACGGCTTCGGCCATGGCGCGGGCGACGGTGAGCTTTCTTTCCTTTACTGCTGTGGTCATGGGGTTCTCCTGCTCAGCCGGCCAGTGCGGCGGGGCTGACGATGATCTTGACGTTGCGGTCCTTGTGGTTGGCCAGCTCCTCGAAGCCCTGCTCGAGGATGTTGTCCAGCCCGATGCGACCGGTGATCAGCGGGGTGACGTCCATGCGGCCGTCAGTGATCAGGGCGATGACGTCGGCGAATTCACCGGCGTAGGCGAGCGAGCCGATCACCTGTTTCTCGGTGGCGACGATCTCGAAGAAGTTGAATTCCGAGGGCTCCTCGAAGATGCCGACCATCACGCAGCGACCAGCCTTGCGGATCACGTCGATGGCGAGCTTGGCGGTGGCCTTGTGGCCGATGCACTCGAAGGAGACGCCGGCGCCGTAGCCGCCGGTGAGCGCCTTGATTTCGGCGTTGGCGTCGCACTCGCTGGGGTCGATGACCCGATTGGCACCGACTTCCAGCGCCTTGGCCTTGCGCGCGGCGGACATCTCCAGCGCGATCACCTGGCCGGCACCAGCGGCCTTGGCGCACATGATGGTGCACAGGCCGATGGTGCCGGCGCCGACCACCACTACGGTTTCGCCAAGCAGGCTGCCAGCCTTCTTCACCGCGTGCATACCAACCGCCAGTGGCTCGATCAGCGCGCCGGCTTCCATTGGGAATCCTTCCGGCAGGCGGTAGAGCAGCTCGGCCGGCACGTTGACCAGTTCGGCGAAGGCCCCGTTGTTCATCAGCCCGGTGAAGGCCAGCTGCTCGCAGAGGTTGTACTGGCCGGTCTTGCAGAAACGGCACTGGCCGCAGTGCTGGCAGGCGTCCGCGGCGACCTTGTCGCCGAGCGCGTAGCCTTCGACGCCTTCACCGGTGGCGACGATCTCGCCGCAGAACTCGTGGCCGAGGATGCATTGGCCCTTGATGCCGGTGAGCGGGTGCGGCGCGTCCACCGGAATGAACACCGGGCCGGCGAGGTATTCGTGCAGATCGGAACCGCAGATGCCACACCAGTGCACGCGGATCTGCACCCAGCCCGGTTGCGGCGCTCCGGGCAGCGGCACCTGTTCCAGGCGGATGTCCTTGCGACCGTGCCAGACGGCGGCGGTCATGGTGGCTTGGCTGTTCATGGTGGTATTCCTCTTGTTGTTCTGCTGTGTCCGCGTTTCGCGAGCAGGCTCGCTTCTGCGGTCGTCGGGGCTGACCTGCGCTACACGAAGACCTTCTCCAGCGCCTCTTCGGGACGCGGATAAGGGCTCTCGCGGGCGAACTGCACCGCTTCATCGATGCGCCCGCGGGCGCGTGCGGCGATGTCTTCGGCCTGCGCTTCGCTCATCACTCCTTCGTCGATCAGGCGTTGGCGGTAACCGGGGATCGGGTCCTTCTTCATCAGGCCGTCCTTCTCGCCTTCGGGGCGGTAGGTTTCGCCATCGCCCATGAAGTGGCCGGCCAGGCGATAGGTCTCGATCTCGATCAGGGTCGGGCCGCCACCGGCACGGGCGCGCTCGATGGCTTCACCGGCGGCGCGGAACACGCCGTCCGGGTCGTTGTTCTCGACGAACACACCGGGCATGCCGTAGGCCGCGGCGCGCACGTGGTGCTGCGCGATGCAGGTAGCGCTGGCCTTGGCCACCGAGATGCCCCAGGCGTTGTCCTCGATGACGAACACCACCGGCAGCTTCCACAGCGCCGCGAGGTTCAGTGTTTCGTGGAAGGCGCCCTGGTTAGCCGCGCCCTCGCCGATGAAGGAGACAGCCACGCCGGGCTTGCCCTGCATCTGCCGCGACAGCGCCGCGCCGACCGCCGGGCCCATGCCCTCGGCGATGATCCCCGAGCAGGAAAAATTCACCCGGCCATCGAACAGGTGCATATGCCCGCCGCGCCCGCCGGAAAGACCGGTGGCCTTGCCGAAGATCTCGGCCATCATCTCGTTGAGGTCCACGCCCTTGGCCACGGCGATGTGGTGCGGGCGGTGGGTGGCGGTGACGATGTCGCCGGCCTCGAGGTGGGCGCAGACGCCCACGGCGCAGGGTTCCTGGCCGTTGGAAAGGTGCATCTCGCCGGGGATCGGCCCCTTGGCCATGTTGAACACCGGCGTCTTGCCTTCCATGTAGATGCGCTCGATGGATTCCTCCATGTAGCGGCTGGTCAGCATCTGCTCATACATCCACAGGCGCTGCGAGTTGTTTGGCTGGGTCATGGGTGGACTCCCTTGTAGTGGCGGGTCAGATCGCGCGTTCGTTGAGCAGACGGCCGATCTGCTCGGCCTGGCGCAGGGCCAGCGCGACGATGGTGAGGGTGGGGTTCTGGCCGCCGCTGGTGGTGAACTGGCTGCCATCGGAGATGAACAGGTTGGGTATGTCATGGCTCTGGCCCCACTTGTTCACCACGCCGTCACGCGCCTTGGCGCTCATGCGGTTGGTGCCCATGTTGTGGCTGGCCGGGTAGGGCGGCAGCTCGATGATGTCGGTGGCACCGGCGGCCTCGTAGCACCTGGCGGTGGCGGCAACGCCGTGCTTGCGCATGGCAGCATCCATCGGGTGATCGCTCTTGGTCACTACCGGGATCGGCAGGCCGTACTGGTCCTTTTCGCTGTCATGCAGGGTGATGCGGTTGCTCTCCAGCGGCAGGTCCTCGCCACACAGCCAGACGCCGGACATGTGGTTGTACTTCTCCATCCGCGAGGTGAACTGCTTGCCCCAGCCCTTGGGTGTGGGGTCAAGGAAGGCGGAGAGGAAGGGCAGGCCGAGGGCGAGGATTTCCAGCCGGTAACCGCCGACGAAACCGCGCGACGGATCGTTATAGGACTCGTCGGAGATCACCCCGGCGCAGGTGGTGCCGCGGTGCATGTTCACCGGCTTCGGCATCACGGCGAAGATGCCGGCGGTTGTGTGGGTCATGTAGTTGCGCCCGACCTGGCCGGAGGAGTTGGCCAGCCCGTCGGGGAACATCGCCGAGGCGGAGTTGAGCAACAGCCGCGGCGACTCGATGGAATTGCCCGCCACGCAGACCACCCGGGCCTTCTGCCGCTGAATGGTGCCGCTGGCGTCGGCGTAGACCACGGCATTAGCGCGGCCCTTGGCGTCATGCTCGATGCGCAGCACCATCGACTGCGGGCGCACTTCGCAATAACCGCTGGCTTCGGCGCGGGGAATGTCGGTGTAGAGCGTCGACCACTTCGCGCCCATCTTGCAGCCCTGCATGCAGAAGCCGAGCTGCTGGCAGGCGGCGCGGTCGTCATAGGGCTCGGTGTTGATCGCCATCGGCCCGGAGAGGATCTCCTTGTAGCCTACCCGCTTGGCGCCGGTGGCCAGCACCTTGAAGGAGTTGTGCCACGGGTGATAGGCCATGCCGGTGCTCGGCCCGGTCACGCCCATGTGCTTCTCGGCCTTCTCGTACCAGGGCGCCATCTCGTCCAGCGTCACCGGCCAGTCGAGCAGGTTGGCGCCGGCGATGACGCCATTGATGCTCTGCATCTTGAATTCGAAGTCGCGAAAGCGCAGGGCGATGCCGGCCCAGTGCACCGTGCTGCCGCCGACGCCCTTGACGATCCAGGCGGGCAGGGTTGGATTGTTTTCGGTCAGGTGCCAGCCACCGGCGGCCTGGCGTTTGTCGAGCCAGGAGATCTTCTTGAACATCGCCCACTCGTCGTTCTCGATGTCCTCCAGCGTGTGGCGCTTGCCGGCTTCCAGCACCACGCTGCGAATCTTCTGCTTGGCCAGCGCGTTGGCGAGCGTCCCGCCGCCGGCGCCGGAGCCGATGATCACCACGACGCCATCGTCATCCTGGGCAAAAGTTGCCATGGGGTATTCCTCATCTTGTTCTTGTTGTTATCCCGCGTGGGCGGGGTGTTCAGAGCCAGTTCAGATCGTTGAAGCCGCGGTTGACGTAGCCGCCGTATTCCCAGGACGAACCCTCGTAGCCGAACAGCGGGAACAGCGCCTTGTTGTCGTACAGGCCGAACATCAGGCTGCTGCGCACGGCCTTGAAGAAGGGGGTGTTTTCGATGTCGGTCAGCAGGGCCACGCGCTCGGCCTCGTCGAGTTGTTCGAATGGCGAGCCATGGGCCTGGCGCGCCTGCTGCTGCAGTTCGTCCAGGCCGCGAGCGACCAGGGCCGGCTGCTCGTCCACCAGGCCGAGCAGGGGCTGCACGTAGTGGTGGTCGCTGATGAACTCGTGGGGAAAGACGTCACGGCCCATGCGCAGAAGGCCATCGGGCAGGTCTGGCAGGCGTTCCTCGGCGAGCAGGTTCACCGGGATCAGTTGCGACAGGCTGAATGCCAGCAAGGACTGGCCGGAAATGGAAAGAAAACGTCGCCGGTTTAGCGTGCCGTGCGGGCGAGCTGAATCGTGCATGACATAGCTCCTGATTATTACCGGCAGTTCCGTGGTGCTCGGAATGCTGGCGATCTTGTTATGCGAAGAGTTTGTTCCGCAAAACAGTAGGAGCAGTTGTCATGCCAACTTTCAGTGAGGGCTTAAGGTTTTGGCAAGCGATTGATAAATATGATTTTTTTGTAACTTGATGGCGCTGTTGTATTTAATGTGTAAAGCGCTTTGGGCGTTACACCTGTAAAGCGCTGTAAAGCGTTTTACAGTACGGCGACAAACAATATGAACAGACAAAGTGCTTCTAAAGTTCAGGCTGGTCTGTGCGGTTCTATGGTTTATCCTTCGTTTATTGCAAAACAATAAAGCGTTTCGCTGGAGTAGCCCGCCTCGGTCTGGCGCGAGCACTTCGAGGAGGAGGCATGAATCTGCTATCCGGTCCGGTCAGCCATATCGACGCGGTGCTTTCCCTGGCCAATGCTCCGCACCTGCCCGGTGATCGTGATCCGATCATCGCGCGCTCCTGGCATCGCTGTGTGCACGACTACGGCCTGGATCCGGCGCGACCTGCCGAAGCCCGTTTCGTCCCGCGGCAGGTGCTGCGCGAGCATCAGGATCAGGCCGACGAGCTGATCAATGTCGCCCGCGCCGGGGTGGAGCAGCTGTACCGGCAGATCGCCGAGCTGGGTTACGTGATCCTCCTGACCGACAACCGCGGTATCGCCGTGCAGTTTCTCGGCGACCCGGCAGACGAAAAGGCGCACCGCAAGACCGGTCTGTTCCTCGGTTCGGACTGGGGCGAGGACCACGCCGGCACCTGCGCGGTCGGCACCTGTATCAAGGAGCAGCAGGCGCTGACCTGTCACCAGCAGGATCATTTCAGCGTCTGGCATACCAACCTCACCTGCACCGCGGTGCCCATGTTCAACCCGCACGGCCAGCTGCTGGCAGTGCTGGATATCTCCGCGCTGCATTCACCACCGACCAAGGATTCCCAGACCTTCGCCCTGCAGCTGGTCAAGCAATACGCGCGGATGATCGAGGATGCCTATTTCATGCGCGTCTATCGCGAGCGGCCGATCCTCTGTTTCGACGGCTCCCGCGAGTTCGTCCTGATCAACCGCCGCTATCTTCTGGCGCTGGGTGACGATGGCGAGCTGCTTGCCGGCAACACCGCCGCTCGCGGTCTGCTGGCCAAGCACGGGCTGATGATGCCGGGCCCCTTTGGCACCCCGGCGCAGGCGCGTATCGATCAGCTGTTCGATTGCGAGCTGGGCGATGTACTGAGCATTCCCTACGCCAGTCACGACCAGGTCCGTGCCTTTCGCACCCATCGCCACCAGCTGTTCTTCGCCGCCTTGATGGAGCCGCGTCGCCGTGCACCGGAGCCGGCCGAACGCAGCGCGCCCGGCGGGCACTCCGCCCTCGATGCGCTGGCTGACGACGACCCGGTGATGCGCAAGATGCTCGCCCGCGCCAGACGCCTGTGCAGCGAGCCGCTGAACGTGTTGCTCAATGGCGAGACCGGGACCGGCAAGGAACGGCTGGCCAAGGCGCTGCATGAGAGCGGCTGCCGGCGCAGCAAACCCTTCGTGGCGATCAACTGCGGCGCCATGCCCGAGTCGCTGATCGAAAGCGAGCTGTTCGGCTACGCCCCTGGCACCTTTACCGGCGCGCGCAGCAAGGGCATGCGCGGACTGATCCAGCAGGCCGACGGCGGCACGCTGTTCCTCGATGAAATCGGCGACATGCCGCTGCACTTGCAGACCCGGCTGTTACGGGTGCTGGCCGAGCAGGAAGTGATGCCGCTGGGTGCCGAGAAACCGGTGAAGGTGGATATCCGCGTGGTGGCCGCCAGCCACCGCGACCTGCGGCAGATGGTCGACAGCGGGGCGTTTCGCGAGGACCTGTTCTACCGCCTGAACGGCGCGTCGCTGAAGCTGCCCCCGCTGCGCGAGCGCGCCGACAAGGGCTTTCTCATCGAGCGGGTGTTCGCCGAACTTGCCGAAGGCCGGCCGGGCAATCCGCACCTGCGTGGCGATGCCATGAGTGCGCTGCTGGCCTACCCCTGGCCGGGCAACATCCGCGAGCTGCGCAACGTATTGCAGTATGCACTGGCAACCTGTGAGGGTGATGAGATCACCGTGCAGGATCTGCCTGACGAGTGCCTGCCGCCGATTCTGGCGCGCTGCCGTCAGTCGTCGGCCCCGTCCGAACCCGAGTCGGCGTCGGCACTGCGCGACCAGTTGCGCCGGCATCGCTGGAATGTCAGCGCGGTGGCGCGGGAGCTTGGCGTGTCGCGCCCGACGGTGTACCGGCGCATGCGCGTGCTGGGTATCGAAGCGCCGGTGTGACCGGCGCCGTGGTGTTACTCGCTGACGGGCTGTTCCGCCGGCGTGGCTTTTTCAGCGGCGATATCGAAGGCGATGCTCCAGTTCTGCAGCGGGTAGGGCTGGTGCACCAGTGCCTTGATATTGGCTTCGGCAGGCATGAGGTCGGGCAGGTATTCGTAGGTCGCGTCGGCGCGCATCGGGTCGCTGTCGCGCAGCTGGCCGGCGCCGCCGACCTCATGGCCCGCGTAGCTGATGCGCGGCTGACCGCTGAGATCGCGACCGGCCCGCAGGCGCACGACGGTGTCGGCGACGATTTCGATGGCCTCGATGGGCACGTCGCCGGTGTCGTCACGCAGTACGAAACCCTTGTTCTTCACGTCGCGGGCCTGGTGGCCGATGTACGGCTGGTCGAACGCCAATGGCGGGTGCGGCACGTGGTAATCGATCAGCACGTCGCGGCCGTCCACCGTGGCCTGGCGCGGTGCGAGCGGGGTCCAGCCCTTACGCTCGATGACGACGCGATGGTAGACCTTGCCGAGCATTTGGCCGAACCAGCGATAGCCGTTCGCCGACAGGTGCACGCCCTTGTCGGTGTAGGGGTAGACCGGGCCGACCAGGTGCCAGCCGGGTTCTTCCTGGGCCAGTTCCCATTGCGCCATGCCGACCGCGAGCGAACCGTCCTTGACCGAGGATTTGGCGTCGGTCTGGTAGCTGAAGAAGGCCGGCATCTTTTCCTGCCCGGCGATGGCCTTGGCGGCGTCGGCGTAGAGGTCGTCGCGCAGCTCGCGCAGTTTGGCCTTGTAGTACGCCTGATCGTTCTTGCCGCCGTTGGTGTGGGAATAGTCGTACTCGCCCTGCAACCAGAAGAACGCGCTGAGGCTGTAACTGGCCTGCTGCGCATCGGCCAGCGCCTTGGCCTGATCGACCGCCTGGGTCACGCGCAGGTATTCGTTGGTGCCGCCGGTTTTCGAGAGCTGGGCAATGGAGCGGCCCGAGGTCGAGGCGTTGCTGGCGACGAACAGGTGATCCGGATCGGTGTCGCGGCCGAGGTGATGCAGATAGAGCCGGCGTGCCATGTTCAGCGCGCCGACTTCCACCGATTCGCCTTCTTCCTGCGCCTGCGGCGCAAGCTTGCCGACCTTTTCTGCATCGAGCACCACGGCCGCGTTGCTCTTCTGCTGAACCACGGCGCGCAACGGCGTGAAGGCCGCTTCGCCCACCGGTTTGAACGCCGCGCCGCTGAACGCAGCCGAGCGTGGCGACTGGCCGAGCATGAGGTTGTCGTAGCGCGGTGCCACCGAGAGCGCTGGCCAGCCTTCGGCGGCGGAGGCGAGCGACTGGCCGTAGGTGATGATGTGGTTGTACTTGCTCTCCAGCGGCTGGGTCAGCTCGTTCGGCTTGGCCAGGAGCTCGGCGGTCAGGCGCTTGTTCTCGGCGTCGCGGGCGGCCAGCTGCGCCTCTGTTTCGGCCGCCAGGCTGGGCGTGGCCAGGGCGAGCAGGAGTGCGGCGGCGAGGGTGCTGAGCAGGATCGTCGGTTGATCAGGGCGATGGGGCATGAAGTTGTTCCGGATGCGCTGGGCAGTTTCGTGCGGCTGCCTGCGGGCGAGCCGTGGACAATTGGCGAACGCGCTTTCGACGATGGCGAAGGAGGTAAGTTCGCGGCCGCCATGTCGATGGCGGATTGGCTATGCTGTCGCGCATTCGAACAGCGATGCGCAGCAGGCTTCGGCAGGTCGAACGATGCCGCTGCCGGCCGTTCCCATGCACGTCATCCCGTTAGCAGAGGAGAATTCCAATGAGCCACAAAGCCATATTCGTACAGCCCGGCGGCGGTTACGACCGGGTCGTCGTTGGCACCAGCGAGGCCCCCAGGCCGGAGGCCGGCGAGATCACAGTGCGCCTGCGCGCCAACTCGCTCAACTACCACGACTTCGCGGTGGTCAGCGGCATGTGGGGCCCCAGCGAGCCGCGCATCCCCATGGCCGATGGTGCCGGTGAAGTGGTGGCGGTGGGTTCGGGCGTGACTGAATTCGCCGTTGGCGATGCGGTGGTCAGCACCTTCTTCCCCGACTGGCTGGCCGGTGAGCCGCTGATCGAGGGTTTCGCCACGGTGCCGGGCGATGGCGTCGATGGTTATGCACGGGAAATGGTCACCGCCCGCGCCACCTCGTTCACCCATGCACCCAAGGGTTACAGCCATGCCGAGGCGTCTACCCTGACCACCGCCGGCCTCACTGCCTGGCGTGCGCTTATGGCCGACGGCAAGCTCAAACCCGGCGACAGCGTGCTGATCCAAGGCACCGGCGGCGTTTCCATCTTTGCCCTGCAGTTCGCCAAGATGGCCGGTGCCACGGTCATCGCCACCTCGTCCAGCGATGCCAAGCTGGAGCGCTTGCGCGAGATGGGCGCCGATCACCTGATCAACTACCGCAGCACGCCGGCCTGGGGCGAGACGGTGCGCAAGATGACCGACGGCCGCGGCGTCGACCATGTGATCGAAGTCGGTGGGCCGGCGACGCTGGAGCAGTCGATGGTGGCGGCGCGCATCGGTGGGCATATCTCGGTGATCGGCATCCTCACTGGCGTTGCCGGCGAGCTGCCGCTGGTACCGGCCCTTGTGCGCCAGTTGCGTCTGCAGGGTGTGCTGGTGGGCAGCCGCGCGCAGCAGCAAGAGATGATCCGCGCCATCGATGCCAACGGCATCCGTCCGGTCATCGACAAGCACTTCGCGGTGGACGATATCGTCGAGGCGTTCCGCTACCAGGAAACCAACCAGCACTTCGGCAAGATCTGCCTGGATATCTGAAGCCTGGCGTCGGCGGCGGCTGCGTTTAGAATGCGCGGCCACGCTGCCGACGATGCCCGCCCATGACACCCGAACCCCTCGCCACCCTGCAAAATCACCTGCTCGACGCGTTGGCCAACGTGCCCGGCGAGACGCGACGACTGTTCCATGGTCGCGGCCGCTGCTATCCGGGGCTCGAACAGCTAACCGTCGACTGGCTGCAGGGCTTGGTGCTGGTGGCGCTGTTCCGTGATCCGGGCGAGGCGGAGCGGGAGGCGCTAGAGCAGATGCTCATGGCGCTGACTGAGACCCCGGCCTGGAAGCAGAGCCAGGCACAGCGCTTGCTGCTGCAGCATCGCTATCTGCCGGATGCACCGACCGAGGCGTTGCTGGGCGATGTGCCCGCGGAGTGGCTGATCAGCGAGAACGGTCTGCGCTACAAGCTCGATCTCGGGCGCAAGCAGAACAACGGCCTGTTTCTCGATATGCGCTACGGCCGGCAGTGGGTGCAGGAAAATGCGCAGGGCAAGCGGGTGCTCAACCTGTTCGCCTACACCTGCGGCTTTTCCGTCGCGGCGATCGCCGGTGGCGCCGAGCACGTGGTCAATCTGGACATGGCCAGTGCCGCCCTGACCCGAGGGCGGGAGAACCATCGCCTCAATGGCCACGATCTCAGCAGGGTCAGCTTTCTCGGCCACGAGCTGTTTAAATCTTGGGGCAAGGTGCGCAAGCTCGGGCCGTACGACCTGATCATCATCGACCCGCCTTCCTTCCAGAAGGGTAGCTTCGCCCTGACCCGCGACTACCAGAAGATCCTGCGCAAGCTGCCGGAACTGCTGAATGCCGGCGGCCAGGTGCTGGCCTGCGTGAATGACCCGGACATCGGCGCGGACTTCCTGATCCAGGGCATGGCTGCCGAGGCGCCGCAGCTGCGCTTCGAGCAGCGCCTGGAAAACCCGCCGGAGTTTCCCGACATCAGCCCCGAGAGCGGGCTCAAGGCGCTGCTGTTTTCGGCCTGACGCTGGGTCGAGTCAGTCCCTTGTGACCGGCTCTGCATCGGCCTTGCCGAGCAAGCGCTCGACGTCCTCGATCACCTGCAGCGCCGCCAGCGGACCGCCGACGGACGTCCACAGCGAGCCGTCGACAGCGCCGAAGCGTTTGCTCTGCAGCGCCGAGAGCTGGCCGAACGCCGGGTTCTGTTCGGCCTGACGCATGGCCTCGACCGCCTCGCCGCTGGTAGCCAGGGTGCCGATCACCAGCCAGTCGGCATCCAGCAGTTCCAGTGACTCCAGGCTCAGTGCCATCGAGTGGGTGTGGCCGGGGTCCTGCTGATGGGCGGGGCGGGTGAGGCCGAGGTCTTCGATGACCGTGCTGGCGAAGGCGTCCTTGAACATGTACGAGGGGCCCTTGGGATTCCAGCGCACGATGCTGAGGGTTTCGCCCTGATGCGTGCTCAGCCGCTCGCGCGCCTTTTCGACCCGGGCGCGGTATCGGTCCAGCACGGCGTTGGCTTCGGCGTTCTTGTTCAGGATCTGCGCGGTGCGCTGCATGGTTTCCTGCCAGGGGCGACCCCAGCTGTAGGTGATCACGGTCGGTGCGATCTCGTTGAGGATCGCCAGCTGCTCCGGCTTTACCGGGCCGGTGAGGATCAGATCGGGCTCCAGTTCGAGCAGGGTTTCCAGATTCGGATTGTCCAGATCGCCGACCACCGGGACGTCCGCCGGCAGCTTGCCTTCGAGGTAGCGCGGCGGTGCAGCCTGGCCGCGGCCATTGATGCTCCCGACCGGGATGACGCCAAGGGCGAGTGCGGTATCCAGATCGATTTCGCTGAGGGTGATCACCCGCTTCGGCGTTTCCGGCACGTTGACGGTGTTGCCCATGGCATCGCTCACCTGGCGCGTATCGGCCAGGGCGGGCAGGGCGAGCAGGCTGGCCAGCAGGGCGGCGGCCAGGTGACGTGGGGTCTTGAGGGTCATTGCATACCTTCCGTTTCGGGGTGTTCTCGGAGAGTGGGTTGCTGGAGGGCACGGGTACGGCGGCGCGGCACGATCACCGGCGCGCCGTCGCCGGGGGCCGGAAGGATGTCGACGTCGGTGTCGTAAAGGCGGTCGACCAGGGCCTTGGTCATCACCTGCCGCGCCGGGCCGATGGCCTGCACCCGGCCGTCGGCCAGGGCGATCAGCTCATCGCAGTAACGGGCGGCCACGCCGAGGTCATGGATCACGATCAGCACCGTGCGCCCGGCCGCGGCGATCTGGTGCACGGCTTCCATCACCTCGGCCTGGTGGCCGATGTCCAGCGCGCTGGTGGGTTCGTCGAGCAGGATCAGGTCGGTGTTCTGCGCCAGGATCATGCCGAGCCAGGCCCGTTGCGCCTGGCCACCCGAGAGCGAGGCGGCGCTGCGTTGCCAGATCGCATCGAGCTGCATCACCGCGCGGGCGCGTGCAACCTGGCGGGCGTCTTCCGCGCTCCACTGGTTGAACCAGCCCTGGTGCGGATGGCGGCCGTACTGCACCAGCTGTTCCACGCGGATGCCTTCGGCCAGCACCGGCCGTTGCGGCAGAAAGGCCAGCTCCCGCGCCAGCGCCTTGAGCGAGTAGCCCAGCAGCGGCTTGCCGTGGATCTCCACGGTGCCGCGTTGCAGCGGCAGCTGGCGGGCGAGCAGTTTGAGCAGCGTGGATTTGCCGCTGCCATTGGGGCCGACGATGCCGATCAGCCTGCCTCGGGGCAGGCTGAACGAGACATTGTCGAGCACGACCTTGTCCTGATAGGCGAAGTGCAGGTTTTCCGCGCGCAGGGCAGTCATCAGTCAGCTCCTCGTCTGTCCTTGAGCAGCAGGCCGAGCAGCAGGATGCCACCGAGCAGCCGCGTCATGATGCCGGTGGGGATTTCCTCGGGCTGGGCGAGCACCCGCACCAGGCTGTCGCTGCCGAGCAGCAATACCGCGCCGCACAGCGCCGACAGCCACAGCGGGGCGAGGTTGTCGCGGGCCAGCCAGGAGGCGAGGATCGGTGCGGCCATGGCGATGAACACCACCGGTCCGCCGATCGCCGTACCCAGCGCGGCCACCACGATTGCCAGGGCGAGCACGCCGAGCTGGACCAGCGGCACCTTCACCCCGAGGTTCTGCGCCGTGGCGTCGCCGAAGCGCAGCAGCGCCAGCGGCCGATTGACCAGCGCCATCAGCGGGCAGAGCAGCAACAGCAGCAGTGCGACGGGCTTGACCGTCTGATAGCTGACACCGGCGAAGTGGCCCCTGGTCCACAGGTAGATGCTGCCCAAGTGAGCGAGGGGTTGCGTCGACATGGCGAAGTCGCCGAGGGCGCCGAGCAGTTCCGACAGCGCAATGCCGATGACGATGAACAGGTAGCCCTGCTCGCCGGGGCGTCGGCACAGGGCGAACAATGCGGCGGCCGCCAGCGCGGCTCCGAGTGGCGACGCCCACCATGGCCAGTTGCCGAGGGTCAGGTAGAGGGCGAAGACGACCACAGCCAGCGAGGCGCCCTCGTTCACACCGATCATGTCCGGTGTCGCCAGGCGGTTGCGTACCAGGGTCTGGATCAGGCAGCCGGCCATGCCCATGGCCAGCCCGGCGATGATCGCGGCGGCGACCCGCGGCAGGCGAATCTTGAAGAGCATGATTTCCTGCAGCCTGCTGCCATTTCCGGTGAGGGTGGCGATGACGTCGCGCACGCCGAGATGGCCGCTGCCGAGGCTGGTCGCCAGGACGGTCAAGCCCAGCAGCACCAGCACGAGCAGGGTGAACATCAACCAACTGCGCCGATGCAGCAGCAGGCTGATGCCACCGAGGCGCAGCGTCCAGACGCCGGAAGGTGTGGGGATGGAGGTCATGGCTACCTCACCGTCAACAGGGAACGAAAGCCGCCGCGCAACACGATGGCGATCAGCGCCGGCGCGCCGAGCGCGGCCAGCAGGGTGCCGACGGGCAGTTCGTACGGCTGTAGCAGCCAGCGCGAGAGCACGTCGGCGGCGAGCAGGAAGAGCATGCCGAACAGCGTGGAAAACAGCAGTTGCCGCAGCAGTGCCACCGGCTCGATGCGGCGCGCGCAATAGGCGGCGAGAAAACCGAGAAAGCCGATCGGCCCGGCCAGCGAGATGGCGCAGGCGGTGAGCAGGGTGGATGCCGCCAGCACGCCGAGGCGCACCCAACCGGTATGGATGCCCAGCGCGCGGGCCTGGCTATCGCCCATCTGCATCAGGGTCAGCTGACGGCAGAGCAGCGTCGCCAGCACCAGTCCGAGCACGGCCAGCGGGCTGACCGTGCCGACCGCATCGAGGCTGGAGGCCGATAGCGAGCCGAGGTTCCAGAAGCGGAATTGCTCCAGCGCCACCCGAGTGGAGAGCAGCAGGAAATTCGCCAGACCGCCGAAGATCGCGCCGAGCGCCACCCCGGCAAGGATCAGCTTCAGCGGGCTGGCCTGACCCAGCATCAGGCCGACGCCCAGCACCAGCAGATTGCCCAGCAGGGCGCCGGCGCCGGACCAGAGCAGGTAGCCCCGGGTCGACTCGACGCCGAAATAGATCAGGCCGATCACCAGCCCGAGCACCGCGCCGGCATTGACACCGAGCAGGCCGGGTTCGGCCAGGGGATTACGTGTCGCGCTCTGCAGCAGCGAGGCGGCGATTGCGAGGCTGGCGCCCACCACCAGCGCGGCGAGGGTGCGCGGCAGCCGCAGGGTATCGACGACCATGGCCAGTTTGTCGTCGGCCACATAGTCGGGCTGGCCGAGCAGATAGCCGAACACGGCGTCGGCACCATACACGCCGGCACCGGTGGCCAGGGACAGAGTCAGCAGCACGAGCAGAAGCCCGCCGCCGGCAATCAGCGTGGCCTTCTGCAACGCTGGCATCGTTGGATCAGTCCGCATGGTTCACTTCGCGTCTCCAGGTGAACCCGGCGGCCCGCGCCGCCGGGTGGGGCGTCAGATGTCGTAGGCGAAACCGACGAACAGCGTGCGACCCATGAGGATGTTGTCGACGGCCTGAGCCACCTCGTCGCGCTTCTCGTTGGTCAGGTTGTTGAGCCCGCCGTTGAGTGTCAGCTGCTTGGTGGCCTGGTAGCGGGCACCGAGGCTCAGGGTGTGGAAGGCGCCGGTCTCGAACGCCCCGGAACGCGCCACGTCGTACAGGTACTGGCTGCCGGTGTACTGGTAATCCAGGTTCAGGCCGAGCTTTGGCAGCGCCTGCCAGTCGGCACCCAGGTTGGCGATATGCTGCGGCGAGTTGCGGATCGGCTCGTCGGTGTCGCGATCCCTGGCGTCGGAGTAGGTGTAGTTCGCGCGCAGGCCGATGCGGTCGCTCAGCAGGTAGTTGCCCTGCAGCTCGTAACCCTTGATCCGCACATGGGGCTGGTTGTAGGTGGTCAGCACCGGGTCGGCGGCGACGATCTGGCCGTTCACCCGAATCAGCCGCGTCGTTTCGGTGCTGATCATGTCTTCGATGTCGGTCTGGAAGAACATGATGCCGGCCTGCAGGCGGTCGTTCTGGTAGAAGGTGCCGAGCTCGTAGCTGGTGGCGGTTTCCGGCTTGAGATCCTCGTTGCCGACCGTCACGCAGTAGCCACGGCAGGCGATTTCCACGTAGGTGGGATCGGATTGGGCAATGCTCGGCGCCTTGAACGACTTGCCCACGCCGCCCTTTATTACCCAGCTGTCGCTCATGTTGTACACGCCGTAGGCGCGCGGGCTGAATTCGCTGCCGTAGCTTTCGTGATCATCCCAGCGGGCGCCGAGGGTGATATCCAGCTGTCCCAGGGAGAACTCGTCCTGCAGGTAGAGCGCCTGCTGATCGATCTCTATCTCCGAACCGAGGTTGTTGCTGTGGCTGAGTTCGGTGCGGCGCAGTTCGCTGCCCAGGGTCAGCAGGTGGTTGCCGAGGAACGCGGTCACCTGGCCGTCGACCGTATGGTTGGTCTGGTTGACGTTGCTGAAGCGACCGCCGCGCAGGTCGGTCATGACCTCGGAGTCGTCCATAAGATCGACGTCTTCGTAGTAGTAGCGGACTCGCGAGTTGAAGCCGTCCCAGCTGCCGTTGTGGGTCAGGCCGAAGGCGCTGCGTTCCATCTCCTGAACGTTGGTCGGAAAGGCGAAGCCCGAGTTGCTCCAGGTGCCCTTGCGGTCGTCCTCACGATGGCTCAGGTCGAGGTCGATGCTCTGGCGCTCGTCTAGCAGCCAGCTCAGGCTGCCGTAGGCGCTGGCGTTCTGGCGTTTTTCGGCGGCATCGATCAGGGGCGACGTAGTCTGGTCCGAACCCCAGGCAGCCTGGTCGGTGCCCTCGACGATCAGGTTGCCGAGCAGCTTGTCCTCGATCAGCGCGCCGCTGATGTAGCCGCTGGTCTTGTGGCTGTCACCGGAATCACCCTCGGTCGGGTGCTCGTAGCCGTAGGCGATGCCGGCCTTGGTGTCGGCGGTCGGTTTACGCAGGATCACGTTGACCACGCCACCGATGGCATCGGCGCCGTACAGCGAGGACATCGGCCCGCGGATCACCTCGATGCGCTCGATGGCGGCCATCGGGATCGAGGACAGATCGAAGTCGTTGGCGTAGTTGGAGACCAGGGCTTCACGCGAGTTGATGCGGCGGCCGTTGACCAACAGCAGGGTGTAGTCCGAATCCATCCCGCGCAGTCTGATTTCCTTGCGGCCGTAGGTCGACGACGGGCTGATGTACACCCCCGGCAGGTATTTCACCGCATCGGCGAGGTTGTACACCGGCAGCTTGTCGAGGTCGTCACGGGTGACCACCGACACGCTCGCCGGCGCGCTGAGTTCGCTGTGGGCGGTCTGGGTGGCGGTGATGACTTCGTTCTGCAGCGTGACCGGCTCGCTGGCGATGGCGAGCATCGGAAGGAGTGCGCCGAGTAGCGTGAGCGGCAGGTGACGGGGACGACTGATGGTTCTTACAGAAGGCATTGCAGGCTCCATTGCGGTTTGATCGATGCGGGATGTAAGTCTCATCAGGCGTGCGGCTGCAGGTTCAGGCCCTGCTTGTGGTTGTAGGTGTTGGCAGGTGTCCATGGCGACGCAGGGCGGCGAGCAGTAACAGCAGGGTTGCGCCTGCGATCAGGGTGAGGACCACGTGGAAACCTGCGAGGTGTTCGAAACCCGTCAGCTCGCCATCGGCAGCCGTACCCAGGTAGGCGGCGGAGGCCAGGCTGCCGAGGCCGGCGGCAACGTTGCTGACGGACCCGTGCAGCGCCATGAACGCGGCGCGTTGATGGGGCGCCGGAATGCTCGCGGCGACCGTCGTGGTGCTGCTGGTGCGCAATGTGCTGAGTGCCATGAACAGGCTGAACACCAGCAACAGCGGCAGTGGAACCAGCAGGGCGAAGCCGAGCAGCGTGATCAGTGCCAGCAGGCCGCTGCTGCTCAGGACCAGCCGGCGGGCGTGGCCGCGATCGATCCAGCTGCCGCCCAGACGCACGGCGGCCAGGCTGGCCAGCCCACCGCACAGGTAGAGCACGCCGATGTGTTCGCGGGCGAAGCCGAGATTGAACTGGAAGAATGCGGAAAAGTGCGGCACCAGCAGGAAGTGGCTGAACATCTGCAATGCGACAAGCGCCAGTGCCCCCAGGCACAGCGGTGAGCGCAACAGCGGGCGCAGCGCTCCTGGCGGGCGTGGGTGTGGTTGCGGACTGGGGAAGAGGATGTGGCAGCCAAACGCGAGCGCCAGGCCAACCGCGGCAATGCCCAGCATCGGCGCGCGCCAGCCCAGCCAGCGCGCGAGTTCCAGCGCCAGAGGCGTGACGACGATGGCGGCGAGGGAGAAACCCATCGCTAGGCGGGCGAGCTGCCGGCCCCGTTCGGCTGGCGGGATCAGATCGAGCAGGCTCGCCATCAGCACCGCGCCCAGGGGGCCGGCGACGAATGCGCTGAGCACGAAGAGCCAGGTCAACTGGTGCGCATCGGAGGCACCTGCGCAGGCGCCGAGCAGGGCGAAGCGCAGGACGAGCAGGGCGAGCAGCACCGGCTTGCGCTCGAAGCGGTCCAGCCAGGCAGCACTGAGCGCCGAGCCGAGGGCGGCTGCCAAGGTCGCGGCGCCAGCCAGATACCCAATGCGGTCGGCGGGCATGTCCAGTTCGCGGACGAAATCCGGGCCGAGCGGCATGATCATCATCAGGCTGCCGATCGATAGCATGCTAATCAGTGTGGCCAGCTGAACAGCCGTTTTTATTTGTCGATCTGCATCCATGTACATAACGCCGCTGGGTGAGGCGGTGCATCTTATGCAGCTATAAACTCGAATTCAAATGCAAATCGTTATTGTTTGTCTGTGGTGCGAGAGATTGCATTGGATGGCGGCGCGTTATGGGGCGGAATAGCGGAGATGGCGCGCGGGGCTTCGATACCATAAGACCGCGCGAAAGCTCCCGAGATGAACTTATATCGGAGGTCGGCTGCGCCGCCTGAGCAGGCGGCGCCAGCGATCCGTGCTGTACGACCTGCCCTGGTTCAGTCGCGTGCCTCGAGGTCCTTGATCAGCGCCTTCATCTCGTCGATCTCACGGCGTTGCGCCTCGATGATGCTGTCCGCCAGCTCGCGCACCCTCGGGTCCTGGATATCCGCCCGCTCGCTGGTGAGGATGGCGATGGAGTGGTGCGGAATCATCGCTTTCATCCACGACACCTGGTCCACCGTCGCCTGGCTGCGCACCAGCCACAAGGACGCTACGAACACCAGCGCGCTACCGGCGAAAATGGCGATGTTCACCCCACGCCGCGGATACATCTTCAACATGAACGCCAGCATGACGATTGCCATGGTCGCGCCCATGATCAGCGCCATGTAGGCGCGGGTTTCGCTGAACAGGATGTGGTCGGTCTGGAACACGTTCAGGTACATCAGGCCGAACATGACCAGCGTTGAGGTGGCAATCATTGCGCCGAATTTGGCGTAGGGCTGCATAGGCGTGCTCTCCTCTGGCGATGACTGGTGGGGCGGCAACTCGCCAGCCCTTACGGTCATCTCGACAGCCCTCGGTCGGTGCCGTTCATGTGGCTCGGCCAGGGTAGTGGTGGCACTTGCTGGCCAACTGCGAGGCTTCGCTGGGCGGCCAGCAGCGCAATGCACCGCGGGGCCTACTCGCCGCGGTGGTTCAGCGTGCGCCGCGGGTCAACGAGTGGCCAGCTCTTCGCAGCTGGGCTCGATGGTGAACGTGCGCGCCGAGTCGACCGGGCCGAGCTTTTCCAGGGTGCGGCGGCCGAGCAGTACGGGGTAGTGCATTTCATCGCGGTCCCTGAGCGAGAACTGCTCCTCGAGCAGGCGATCGCCGATGCACACCTTCATCAGCACGACCGGTCGATCCTCTTTGCCGCCGGCGCCACGGACGGTCAGTTCACGGTGCAGTTTGCGCTCGATGCGCGACTCGACCAGCTTGTCCCGTTCGACGTCATTGAGGTCCAGATCGAAGCGGACCCATTCTTCACCGTCCCGCTCGAAATACTCGATGTCTTCGGCATGCATCGACGAAGTCAGCGCGCCGGTGTCGAGCTTGAACTTCACCGTGACTGCCTCGGGAAGCACCTTGCCACGCTCCACCCAGCCGAGCGGCGTGCCACTGGCGGCGAGGGAAGGGAGGGCATGCAGGGACAGCAGCAACGCGGCAGGTATGGCCAGCAGTCGTGACGATTTCAATGGCAACTCCGGGATAGTGGCTTCGCACAATAGAGCGAAATCTTCCGCGGATGTTCAGCGCGCCGTGGTTTCGACGCTGTGGCCGCTCGGCGATCGGTTGCCCTGAGCCGCTTCGCGCTCGCCGATCTGTTCGCTCAGGGCACGAACGAAGGCATCCACCGCGACCGGCAGGTAACGCGAACTGCGTACGTACACGCCGAGGTCGCTGAATACGGCGCCGCCATCGTTCAGCGGTACGTGCACCAGCGTGCCGCCGGCCAGCTCGGCCTCGATGCCGATGCGCGTCTGGAAGGCGACCCCGGCACCGCGCTTGGCCATCTGCAGGGCCAGCTCCACGGAGCTGGTTTCCAGCGGCGCCTTGTGCCGCGGTCGGGTGCGCGCCAGCAGCGGCGCCAGCAGGTGATGGATGGACAGATCGCTCTTGGCCAGGATCAGCGGATACTCGGCGCAGGTGGCGAAGCTCACCTCGGCGCGCTCGGCCAGCGGGTGTGCGGGAGGCACGATGGCGCCGAGGCGGAAGTGGCCGACGCCCAGTTGCTGCAAATCTGCGGTACGCGGCAGGGCGAAGGCCAGGCCGATGTCCGCCTGGCCACTGATGACAGCCTCGGGAATCGCCTGCGAGCCGAGGCTGGTGACGCCCACGGTGACTCGTGGATAGCGCTCGCGCAGCCGCTCCAGCACACCGGGCAGCAGGTCGGTGGTGACGCCGGAGACCGTGGCGATCTCCACATGGCCGGTGCGCAGGCCCTGCAGCGCGTCCAGTTCGGAGCGCACACGCTCGGCGTCCTGCAATACGACGATGACATGGCGGGCGAATATCTCGCCGGCGGCGGTCAGCCGCAACCCGCCGGGCAGGCGTTCGAACAGGGGCGCGCCGATCTCGTCTTCGAGCTTGAGAATCTGCCGGTTCACCGCCGACGACGCGACGTTGAGCCGGCGCGAGGCCTCGCGAATCGACTGGCAGCGCCGCACCATGTCGAAGTAGTGGATGGCCGGGGAGTGGATGCGTAGCTTGCGGGCCACGGTCGGTCAGCGATCCGCGGGTGGCGGCGGGATCAGTCCGCAGCCCTTGAGGATGATGGCGATCAGGTTGTCGCTGGCGTGGGCGAAATCGGCGCGAGTCATGCGCTTGCCGTTGATACGGCGGATCTGATCGGAGAAGTCGGCATAGTGTTGGGTGCTGCTCCAGATCATGAAGATCAGGTGCATGGGGTCGACCGGGTCCATCTTGCCGGCGGCGATCCAGGCATCGAACACCGCGGCACGGCCACGGAACCAGTTGCGGTAATCCTGGTTGAAGTGCTCGGAGAGGCACTCGCAGCCGCTGATGACTTCCATGGCGAAGATTTTCGAGGCCTGTGGGTGGCGTCGCGAGAATTCCATCTTGATGCGGATGTATTCGGCCAGGGCAATGGCCGGATCATCGTCGACGGTCACGTCGTCGAAGGCGGTATCCCAGAGCTCGAGGATATGCCGCATGACCTCGACATACAGCCCCAGCTTGCTGTTGAAGTAATAGTGCACGTTGGCCTTGGGCAGCCCGGCGCGGGTGGCGATGGCGTTCATGCTGGTGCCCTTGAAGCCGTAGCGGGCGAACTCTTCGGCGGCCGCCGCGAGGATGGTTTCCTCGTTCTTCTGCCGAATGCGGCCGGCGGGCTTGCCCTGGGCGGTGTAGAGCGGCTGGGGTGCGTTGTTCTTGTCCATGTTCCCTGTCCGTGAGCGCGCTGGCGGTTGGCCTGCTCCACTATGCGGGGCGGGCCTGCTGCGTGTTGAGGATGATGGCCTATGCGCTGTGTTCATTCGCCTCGCAGCCCCGGGAAATGCCGTCGGACCGCCCGGGGTGATGGTCGAGCCGAACTGATTCTGCACGAGTTTCGCTGTTCGATGCAGCCGTTGCGCTTGTGGCGGCCAGGATAGCGACTGGCACCGAACGAGTGCCGCCCGGTTTGCGGGCGGCGAGGCGCATCAGAAGTGCGCCTTGACGATGAAGTTGGTGACGTTGTTGTCGGTGTTGAAGGCGCTGCTGTCCTCGACGCCGTACTTGTTCGTCCAGTAGTCGTATTCGATACCGACATAGAGCTTGCCGGGCGTGTAGTCCAGGGCCTTGCCCAGGTCGTACTTGACCTGCGGGTTGAAGTGGAAGTTCTTGGCGAGGTAGTCGCCCTTGGACTTGGAGCCGGCGTCGTTGACCACCCAGTCGATGTAGCCGTCGAGCAGGATGTCGGATTTGCCGACCGGAATGGTGATGGCCCAGGTCGGGGTGATCTGCCACTGGCCGCCCGGCTTGCCGGTGATGCCGTCGGGCTCGCGATAGTAGGTATTGATGGCCAGGCGATCGAAACCGGGAACGGCCAGGTCGACGGCCGGGCCGAGCAGATAGTTGCGATTACGGCCTTCGCCGCGTTCGTAGGTCGCGGAGATCAGCACGTCCTTGACCGGGCCGAAGGACAGGTCCGCACCACTGATCTTGCTCAGCGACAGGCGTGGGCTGAATTCGCCGTAGTAGGTGCGGCCGTCCTTGCCCGAGTGGCCGTTGAACCACTTGTGGTCGACGAACAGGAACATGTCGCCCCAGGTCCAGCCGCTGGCATGTTCGAAGGTGATGGTCTGCTGGATGGCGGCTTCGCGGCCATCCTGGCCCGAATCGACTGCGAAGTTCTTGCCGTACAGGTAGGTGAGGCTGTTGTTCTGCCAGAACATTGGGCTGGCCATGGCTTGGCTGCTGAGGATGAACCCGGCCGCGAGGGCTGCGGTGGTCAGGCTGCGCTTCATTGAGTGTGTCTCCGTATTGGCATTTGAATGAGCTTGTAAGTTGTCTAAGCGGTCAGGCTTTGGTCACATAGCAAGCGTCGCGCCAATACCGGATATTCCATTGTGGTTAAGGATAAATGGTTGATAAGAAAGGATTTATTTTTATCGGATGAAGGAGGTTCGCGGATGGCCGGGCCGTCGGGCGGGAGGTGAGCGCGTTGGCATGACCTGACCGATGCGTCAGCTTGCTTCAGTTTGGGGCGCTGCGATGGCCGATCGCCAGGCTCGCCACCGAAACGGTGCGCCGACTGGCCAAGGCAAAGTGCGGGACGGGAATCGCGCAGAGAGGAAGCGCGACTGCCGGCAAGGCGCCGGCAGTCGGGTGTAGCGAACGAACTTACTGCTGGGTAACCAGGGCGGTGTTGTTCCAGCCGCTCTGATTGATGTAGGCCGTGTTGCCGTAGCCGGCCTGGCTGGCGATGGCGTCGTTGCCGAAGCCGTTCTGAGTCACCTTGATCAGGTGATCGGCGCCGCTCTGGCTCAGCATCACGTCGTTGAACGAGCCTTCCTGGCGAACGGTGGCCAGGTTGTCGCGGCCGTCCTGTTCGATATCGGCACTGTTGTCCCAGCCATAGCTGACGCCGACGATTTCGTTGTCGCTACCATGCTGCACGGCGTTCAGCTCGTTACCGGCGCCGTCCTGATGGAAGTGCAGATCGTTGCCGCGGCCCTGCTGCTCCACTGAGGCAACGTTGAAGCCGCCTTCCTGGATGGTCTTGGCTGTCTGATTGCGGCCGTCTTGGTACACGTCGGCTTCGTTGCCGATGCCGGACTGCTCTGTAGTGGCGGTGTTGTTGCCACCGAACCAGCCGTTGGTCTGCACAATGCTGGAGTCGTTGCCGACCCCGTGCTGCACGACGAAGGCGTTCTGCGCATTGCCGGTCTGGTCGACGTCGACGCTGTTGTTGCTGCCGTCGGACTTGACGTAAGCCTCGTGCAGCACGCCGGTCTGCGAAACCATGGCGTCGTTGCGCCAGCCGCTCTGCTCGACTTCGGCAATGGAGCCGCTGCTGAGGATCTGGGTGACATGCGCATCGTTGTCGACGCCTTGCTGGGTGATGGTTGCGCGGTCGTTGTTGCTGAGGAGCTGGGTGATGCTGGCGTTGTTCAGGTCGCCGTTCTGGTTCACCACCGCCTGGCTGCCAAAGGTGGCGGTCTGGGTGATCAGGCCGTAGTTGTCCTTGCCGTCCTGGTTAGTGGTGGCGTTGGCCATGGTCGAGCCGGCCTGGAACGTCTCGGCGACGTTGTCAACGCCTTTCTGGTTCTGCGTGGCGCCGGTCTTGTAGGTGCCGGTCTGCTCTACCAGTGCATCGTTGCCCCAGCCTCTCTGGGTCTGGGTCGAGCCGGTCATCAGCGCGCCGCTCTGGCGGGATTCGGCATTGTTGAAGTTACCGGTCTGGGTCTGGGTGGCGGTGGTGGCCTGCGAGTTAGCTTGCTCGACCATCGCGTCGTTGCTGAAACCGCTCTGGTTTTGTGTGGCGAAGTTGCCCGAACCGCCGCTTTGCAGCACTTCTGCGTTGTTGTTGATGCCGTGCTGGTTCTGCTCCGAGGTGTTCTCGGCGGCAAAGGCCTGGGCAGTGGCGACGGTCAGAATGGCTGCTACAAGAGGTTTGAACTTAAACATTTTTGTCACTCCATGGATGTTTTAAGTACAGCGGTATTTCCTTGGGATTAGCGGTACTGGCGAACCACTACCGTCAGACCTCGGCCGCTCTGGCTGACATTGCTGCTATGCCCGCTGCCGGTCTGTTCGATGAGGGCTCGATTGCTCGAGCCCTGCTGTGCGATGGCGGCGCGGTTGTCCGAGCCGGTCTGTTCGATGTGGGCGTCGTTGTCGAAGCCGTTCTGGCTGATCAGCGCCGCGTTGCCTTGCCCGATCTGCTCGATGCTGGCGCCGTTGGCGTAACCGCTCTGGATGATGTAGGCCTCCAGCTCGGAGCCGGTCTGGGCGATGCGGCCGGTCATGCTCTCGCCGGACTGCTGGACCAGCGCCACGGCGCCCTGGCCGCTGATGCCGGCATGGGCGGACGGATCGGCCGTGAGGTAGGCCAGTTCGTTGGGGGCAAGATCGATCGAGACGGGGATATCGGCGTGGCTGGCAGTAGCCAGTAGCAGAACTGCCGGTAGCAGCAGGTCATGCGCAATCCGTTGCGAGCGAGTCATGGCGTCCTGTCCTGATGGGCTCTGATGTCGACATACTTGCCCCTAATCGGGGCGGCGAACATCCATCCAATGATTGAAAATGTTGCGATCCGGTGCGTAACGGGCGGCGATTGGCGATACAGGCTGCTGCATCCGGGGGCACTGCCCGATAGCTGATGGCGCACGGCCGTACAGACGGCATCGCCATGAAGCGTGCCGTCAGCCGGAAAGGGAGATTGGAGGAACGCTGAAGCGTCGTCGGCGTTGCGCCGACGACTCGGATCAGTCCAGTTTGCTCAGGTACTTGCTCAGCGCCGGATGCTCGCCACCGCTGCCTTCGGCGGTCTGCCAGAGGCGCCGGTCGACGCCCTGGGCGATCAGGTGCGCCACGGCAGCCTCGATCGCCGAGAGCACGCAGAGCTGGGCCGGCTCGTTGGTGGTGTAACCCGCCTCCGCTTCGAGCAGTTCCTTGAACTCGATGAACTTGTAGACGTTGGCGCTACGGCCGACGGAGAAGATCGTCTTGGTGGTCATCACGTTCGACAGCACCCTGCCGCTGCGCACGTCGATGGCCCGCAGGTTCACCGTGACCTGATCAACGCGGTATTCCTGCGACAGTCCGATGCCCAGATAGCGCGCACCCTGGCCGCCACTGCGCACGTTGGTTTCGTAGGCGACGATGGCACCTTCCATAATGATGTTGGCCGCCAGCAGCGACGGCAGCTCGGACTGGATATTGGGTGCGACATCCGGCTTGGCCTGCGAGGCGCGGATGATCTTGCGCTCGGTCAGCACGTTCTGCAGGCCTTCACGCTCGAGCACCACGAACCAGCCACTGGCCTGCATGGCATCGACCAGCATGCTGGCCGCGCCCTGGGTCACCGCGGTGGAGAAGGAACTGGCCGGAGTGGGCTTGTACTGGCCGGTCTGGTCGCGAAAGCCGTACACCGCAGCCACCAGCGGACCTTTCGGGCGCGGTAGCGCCAGCAGATCCTGGTAGGTCGAGGTGCGTGGGGTCAGGGTTGGCGGATGCTGGTCGGCAGACATGGGCTCGCGAACGGCGCAACCCTGCAGTACAGCCATCATCCCTATGGCTACGAATAGGCTTCTCATGGCCTTTGTTTCTCCTTGGGGGTCAGTTCTGACCGACTATGATTTCGGACATTTCGCCGGTGAGTCGGTCGGTGATTTCCACGATCAGCATGCCGGCGTCGCCGTTGTAGACGCGCACGATGAAATCGTCGGTGGTCACGGTGCCGGTCTTGCCATCGGTCACGCCGCTGAGCAGATCGCCCAGCAGGCGCGACTCCAGCTGGCTGGTGAAACGGTCCAGGGCGGACTGGTCTTCCAGCAGCGAGGAGCGATCGATGGCGTCCGGGTCCTTCTTGCTGTTCTGCGCCTGCGCGTTGCCGAGCAGCCAGGCACCGTTGAGCGGGCTACCGCCGAAGGATGGGTTGACGGGGGTGTACACCAGCTCGGTGGCGCTGGCGCCAGTGCAGAGCAGCAGGCTGGCGAGCAGCGTGCCGAGCGCCTTGTGAATGTGCTGTTTCATAGTTCGTCCTTGGCCATGTCAATGTTGTCTTCGAACAACGCTTCGATCTTGCGCCGGTTGATTTCCTGCACCACGAAATCGGCGGCCTCGTAGGCTGGTTCCTTCATGTCCGCCACGTTGGGCTGCAGGAAGCGGCGATACAGGGTCTGGTTCTCGTGCTCTACCCAGACCAGAACCCCCCAGCGCGCCGAGGGCCTTTCCTTGATGGCAAGGTTGAAGTCCAGGGTGCTGATGTCGTTCAGGCGTTCGCAGAAGCGCAGGTAGAACTCGTGACCGGAGCGGGAAACCGTGTTGTTGGTGATGAATCCTTGCAGCTCGGCTTCGTCGGCCTGAGCGGTCAGGCTCAACAGCAGCAGAAGCAACGCGGCGGTGCGTTTCACGACACCGCCTCACCAACGTGCGCCAGCACCAGTGAGGCACCCTGGGCGCGATTGCTGGCGCCGAGCTTGCGCAGGGCGTTGTGCACATGGCTCTTGATGGTGTGGATGCTCAGGTGCAGCCTTTCACCGATGGCCGCGTTGGACAGGCCCTGGCCGGCGAGCGCGAGGATCTGCTTTTCGCGCAGGGTCAGCTCGTCGATGACCTGATGTGCGTTGCTGAGCTGCCGGTAGCGACAGAGCAGCGTTTCCATCAGCTCCCTAGGTAGCCAGTCGCCCCCGGCGAGCATGGTCTGGATACCGCGGACAAACATGGCGCGTGGCGTCGCGCGGTAGAAGACCCCGCGGATCCAGGGGTGCGTTTCAACCAGTCTGCGCGCCTGATCGGGCTGGGCGTTGATCAATGCTAGCGGTGCGTCGCCGAACTGGCGGAGCAGGTGCACGCAATCGTTGCGGTCGTAGCTGGCGACATCGAGCAGCACCAGCGCGGAATCGATCTGTTCGGATCGCGGCGTGACCATATGCACCAGTGTGCAGCTGGGGCAGTCGTACAGGTGCTGGCGCAGCGTGCTGTCGAGCAGCTTGCTGGCAGAGAGAAGCGTTATGCGGAGTTGGGCTGGCTGGAAAGCCGGCGCGACGTCGTCTTTCATTCGCATGTCCTTTGCTGAATGTTGATGGGCAGTCCTTGATTGCGTGACGCGCAGAGAGCGGTCCCGTCTGGCAATTGAAAGTAGTTCAGCTTTGCGACAAAAAAAAGTCAAAAGTTAAATTTTGCGTCAGCATCCCGACGAAAAGGGTGTTCAGAGAATCTGCTGGAACTCGGAATGCTTCCGTCCTAGAGTCTGATCTCTTGGATGGATGGCCTCGGTCTGGCCACGTAGATGGAGATGGAGCGATGGTTGATCCCGTGTTCTGGCTGGTGTTCTTCTCGGCGGCGCTGGCACTGAATCTGTCGCCCGGGCCAGATCTGCTCTACGTGATTTCACGCACCCTGAGTGGCGGCCGCCGCATCGGCATGATTTCCGCCTGCGGTGTATGCAGCGGGGCGCTGGTGCATGTGGCGTTCGCCGCGCTGGGCATCTCGGCGATCCTCGCCACTTCGGCGCTGGCGTTTACGGTGGTCAAGTACGTCGGTGCTGCCTATCTGCTTTATCTCGGCTATCAGGCACTGCGCTCGGCCGGCGGCGGAACCGTGCTGGCCCTCAAGGCGGCGCCGCATGCGTCCGCTTGGAAGGCCTACCGCCAGGGCGTGCTGGTCGATCTTCTGAATCCCAAGGCGGCGATTTTCTTCATGGCTTTCCTGCCTCAGTTCGTCCGCCCCGAGCATGGCTCCGTACCGCTGCAGCTGCTGGTTCTCGGCGTGCTGGTGGTTGTGGTGGCGATCATCATCGAGTGCGCTGTGGTGCTGCTGGCGGCCCGCGCCACCCAGGCGTTGCGAGACAATCCGGCCATAAGCCAGTGGCTGGACCGGGCGCTGGGCTCGATGCTCATCGCGCTGGGTATTCGCCTAGGCTTGAGCGAACGCCTCTGAAGAGGGAATTGATCGCCCCCTTGCGGCTCTCATGAGAGAAGGGCGGCCCTTCGGCAGCCCGTGATGGGAGCTGCGTATGTCTCAGCAGAGCAAGAACACCTCGGCCAGCCTGATCCCCTGCCTGCGCTATCGCGATGTGGCCATCGCCATCGACTGGCTGAGTCGGGCCTTCGGTTTCGAATGCCAGCGCCAGTACCGCGACGACCTGGTGGGCATCACTCATGCACAACTGGCTTTCGGCAACGGCATGCTGATGGTCGGGCCTGTAGTGGATTCCGAGTACGGCCAGCAGCTGCGCCAGCCCGACGAGATTGGCGGCGCATCGACCCAGGGCATCTACGTGATCGTCAACAGCGCCGATGCGCTCTACGCCCAGGCCAAGGCGGCCGGGGCGCAGATCGTCGTCGAGCTCAAGGACGAGGATTACGGCGGTCGCGGCTTCACCTGCCGCGATATCGAAGGGCATCTGTGGAGCTTCGGCACCTACGACCCCTGGGCGGACGAAGCGGCCGGAAGCGTCGCCCAGGCTTGAGTAGGCCCTAGCGCGCGGGGCATCGCGCCGACCATCGGGGGGGAATGTTCGGCGCGACGTCGCTGTCAGCTTAACTACGACAGCAGACTGCGGAGGAACGACGATGGCCTACGGAAAACTCTACGGCGCCCTGGTGGTGCTGACCGGTGCGTCCAGCGGCATCGGTCGCGCCGCTGCCCAGGCTTTCGCCCGCCAGGGCGCGCGACTAGTGCTTGCCGCGCGCGACGTCGAAGCGCTGACGGAAACCGCCGATGAATGCCGCGCGCTCGGTGGCGAAGTCCTGGTGGTGCCCACCGATGTCACCCACAGCGACGAGGTCGAAGCACTGGCCAGCGCTGCGGCGGAGTTCGGCCAGGGGCGCATCGATGTGTGGATCAACAATGCCGGCATCGGCGCGGTCGGCGCGTTCGACGAGACGCCACTGGATGCCCATGAACAGGTGGTGCAGACCGATCTGCTCGGCTATCTGCGTGGCGCCCATGTGGTGCTGCCGTACTTCAAGCAGCAAAAGAGCGGTGTGCTGATCAATACGCTGTCGGTCGGCAGCTGGGTGGCGCAACCGTTCGCGGCGGCCTATTCGGCCAGCAAGTTCGGCCTGCGCGGCCTGTCCCAGGCGCTGCGCGGCGAACTGGGAGCCTGGCCGGGGATTCACATCTGCGATGTGTATCCCGGCATTGTCGATACCCCCGGCTTTCGCGACGGCGGCAACTACGCCGGGCGCTCGTTGCAGCCGCCGCCACCGCTGCTCGATCCGCGTCAGGTGGCCGATGCCATGGTCAGTCTGGCCCTGCATCCGCGCCACACCACGTCGGTCGGCGCGACCGCCACATTGCTGCGCCTGGCGCATTTCCTCACCCCGGGCTTCGATCGACTCAATGGGCTGCTGACCGGCTTCGCGCTTGGCCGCGCGCAGCGAGTGGCGCCCTCGTCAGGCAATCTCTTTCATCCGCCGCTGGGCCAGCGGCGCATCGATGGCGGCTGGCGCTCGTCGCCGGATGATGACAAGCGCTGGCTGTTGATCGGCGGCGTGGCAGCCGGGTTGATCGGTCTTGGCGTATGCCTGGCGCGGCGGCGCTGACCCGCTGTCAGCGCACCTTCGGCGCGGCACTGACGCCTTCGAGTGTGGCGAAGGAGGTGTCCTTGGCGGTCAGCAGGAAGTCGCGCATGAAGGGTGAGTCGAGCATGTCGGCGCGGATGCCCGCATAAAGCGTGGCGAACAGACCTTTGTCGCCCAGCCGTTTGGCGGTGACGTAGCCGCGCGAGCTGTACTCGTGCAGCGCCCAGTTCGGCAGCGAGCAGACACCGCGCCCCGACGCTACCAGCTGCATCATCATCACAGTGAGTTCCGAGGTGCGTACCTGCGCCGGTTCGATGTCGGCCGGTTCGAGGAAGCGGGTGAAGATATCCAGGCGGTCGCGTTCGATGGGGTAGGTAATCAGCGTCTCGCTGGCCAGGTCTTCCGGGCGGATGTACGGCCGCGCGGCCAGTGCATGCTGGTTCGCCACCGCCAGCAGGGCCTCGTAGGTGAACAGCGGCACGTAGGTGATGCCGGGCAGCTCCAGCGGGTCGGAGGTGACCACCAGATCGAGATCACCGCGCGCCAAGGCCGGTAGCGGGGCGAAGGAGAAGCCCGAGGCCAGATCCAGCTCGACCTCGGGCCAGGCATCGCGGAACTGGTCGATGGTCGGCATCAGCCACTGGAAGCAGCTGTGGCATTCGATGGCCATGTGCAGCCGCCCGGCGGTTCCGCCGGCCAGACGGGCGAGGTCACGTTCGGCACTGCGCAGTTGCGGCAGCATCAGATCCGCCAATTGCAGCAGACGCAGGCCGGCGCTGGTAAAGCGCACCGGACGGGTCTTGCGCACGAACAGCTGCAGGCCGAGGCGTTCTTCCAGTTCCTTGAACTGATGGGAAAGCGCCGACTGCGTCAGGTGCAGGCGCTCGGCGGCTTCGACGAGACTGTCGGTTTCCCGAAGTGCATGAAGCGTCTTCAGGTGACGAATTTCCAGCATGCCGAACTACCTTGCGAAGCGGGATCAGCACGGCCTCGAGCAGCAGGCCTGATGTTCCCTGAATGAATAAGAAGATGAGCAACGCTCATCCGCCGCAAGTGTGTCCCAGCATCTGGATGCTGTCGAGTGGCCGCTACGCAATCGGCCGGGCCATTCAGAACCAGAGCCGCGAAACCATGTAGGCCAGACCAAAGAAGAACAGCAGCGCGGCAACGATCATCGCGCCGTCGCGGGCCATCATGCCCAGCCCCAGCACGCTCAAGGCCGCGCCGGCAGTGGAGTTGCCGAACGGGATCAGCTCCAGCGGCGGCATGGTGGCGGCGATTGCCAGGCACAGCACGGCATTCAACCGATTCGCCAGGCCGTTGGTAAGGAAGGTCAGCCGCCGCTTGAGCAGGCGGTCGACGAAGCCGGCAACGCGATGCAGGAAGGCTATGGCCTTGTCGTACTTGCTGCGCGAGGCGCTACGTCGCAGCAGCCATTTGGGTAGCCAGAAGTGCTTCCGGCCGATCAGCAGCTGAATCGCGATCAACGAAACCATCACCGCGAACACGCTGGGCAATCCGGGAATTCCCGACAGTGGCGAGAACACCAGCAAGCCTGGCACCAGCAACAGGGCACCGAAGCTGCGCTCATCGGTGGCTTGCAGCATGCACTCGATGGTTACCGGCTGGTCGGCTTCGCCGGCCTTTTCGAGACGCTGCAGCAAACTTTCGAGATTCTGCGGTGGCTGATCCGGATTCATGAATGCGCCTGGTAGGGAAGGTCTTCTTTTAGGGAAGGTCTGAAAAAGACTTCCTGATTTGGCAAAATCCCCCGACTTCACCTCGCCGAGTTTTCCCATGAAGCAGATGACCTTCGCCGACGCCGAGTACGCAGGCAAGCGCAAGCAGACCCGC
>NZ_PISM01000022.1 GCF_002929225.1 Stutzerimonas kunmingensis
ATCGCCGTCGGTGAAGGCGCCAAGGCCTCGCTGAGCGCCTTCGATCACCTGATCCGGTCGTCCGCGCCGGCCTGAATCGAAGCGCAAAAAGAAGGGGAGCAGCCGCGAGGTTGCTCCCCTTTTTCATTGCGTGCCGTTTGCTAGGCGAGCGCCGGACTGTGAAGCACGCAGCGATTGCGCCCTTCGTGTTTTGCCTGATACAGCGCCTGATCGGCCTGTTGCAGCAGACGTTCGTAATCCGGATGGCCGTCATGCACTGCCATCCCGATGCTGACGGTGACCTGCAGAACTGCTCCATTGGATAGACGGAACTGCTCACGGGCGATGCGCTCGCGCAGCTTCTCTGCCGCGGCAAACGCCTTGTTGGCATCTATGTCCACTAATACCAGCAGGAACTCTTCGCCGCCCAGGCGGAACGCATAGTCGCCACCGCGGGTGTTGCTGGCCAGCAGCGCACCGACCTGCTGCAGAATCTGGTCACCGCCGTCATGGCCATGGGTGTCGTTGATGCGCTTGAAGTGGTCGACATCGATGGCGAGCACGCCGAAGGTGTTGTTCGACTGGCGCGCGTAAAGCACTTCCTTGGCCATCACCACCGGCAGGAACTTGCGGTTGAGTAGCCGCGTCAGCACGTCTCGGCCGGCCTCGAGGTCGTTGGCCTGTTCGAACAGGCTGTCGAGCAGAAACTTGATCGAGCGGGTCTGCTCGCGGATCTGATGCAGCTTGCCCAGCCGCGCACTGGCGTCCTGCAGCCCGCCAATGGCTTTGAGCTCCTGATCGATGCGCTCGATATAGTCGAGGATACTGGCGCTTTCCGGCGAACCCTGGAACGCGTGGGAGGCCTTGTGGCGGAACCACAGGCCGAACTCGGAACCCGCCAGCTGCGGCAGCGCGCCGGTCAGGTTGCCGATCGCCAGGTCGAACATCAGCTGATTCTCCCAATCGAGCAGTGCCGCGCGCTGTCGCTCCTTTTCGACGCCGATGTTCTGCGAGACGGAGAACAGCCGATAGGCCTCCTCGGCGCGGGAGTTGCGATCGTGAGACTGGGAATAGGCGAAGCAGATGATCTCCACCGCCAGGTCGATCAGGTCGGAACCCATGCGGGCCGCTTTGCGTCGCACTGGCTCGGCGAGATCGCGCTGTTCCAGCAACTGGCGCAGGCGGCCCTTGAGCGAGCGGGAGCCGCGCAGCACCAGGCTGACCGGAATCTCGATGCGGGCGTGGATGTCGCCGACCTTGCGCTGGAGGTCGATGACGGCGTCGAGGTCGCTATGGGCCGTCGACGAACATACCGTGACGATCCACTTCTGCATCGATTTGCCGAGGCGGTTCTTCACCTGATCGTGGGACAGGAAGCTGGCCGAATGGGGATCGGCAAGCATCTGGGAATAGAAATGCTCGGCCAGCTCGGCGCTCTTTTCTTCGGCAACGGCCTGCAGTGCGATAGCCGCTTCGGCAGGATAGCCGTCCAGCAGGCGCAGCCATTCGGCGACCAGCTGGTGGTTGGGTATTTGCTGCATAGGGGACTCGTGAAGCTGAGGCGGGCGTCCCTGCCCTGCCTCAGCGTAGTGATCAGAGGGTCGGGCGACCCTGAGCTTCGAGCTGGCTGACTTGCGCGTTGATCCAATCTTCGGCGCGTTGATTGAGCTCGGCGATGGCCCGCGGGCTTTCGCTGTCGGCGAACATGGCCGGGCCGATCACCACCTGGATGGTGCCGGGACGCTTGCCCCAACCGGCCTTCGGCCAGAACATGCCGGCGTTGTGCGCGATGGGCAGCACTGGCAGACCGGCGTTGACTGCCAGGGCCGCGCCGCTGCGGGAGAACTTGCCCTGTTCACCCACTGGTACGCGGGTGCCTTCCGGGAAGATCAGCACCCAGGCGCCCTGCTCCAGACGCTCGTGACCCTGCTTGGCGACCTGGCGCAGCGCCGCCTTGGGGTTGTCGCGATCAATGGCGATCGGCTTGAGCAGCATGATCGCCCAGCCGAAGAACGGCACGCGCAACAACTCACGCTTGAGCACCTGAGTCAGCGGCTCGAAATAGGCCGAGAGAAAGAAGGTTTCCCAGGTGCTCTGGTGCTTGGCCAGGATCACGCAGGGACGCGCCGGCACATTTTCCGCGCCATGCACCTCGTAGCGCAGGCCAACCAGCGTCTTGCCCAACCACACGGCGCAGCGACACCAGTTCTGTACCACGAAGCGATAGCGCGCGCGGAACGCCATGAACGGGGCGAACACCAGACTCACCAGGCACCAGGCGAACGCGGTGAACGCCAGCATGAAGTAGAACAGGGCGATACGAACGGGTAACAGGAGGCTCATCGAGAACTCTCAAGTAGATGATCGACAACAGCGGCAAGGTCATCGAAGACCCGAGTGCCCGGCGGCAGAGTACCCTCCAGGGTGCGCAGGCCTTTGCCGGTCCTGACCAGATAAGGCACGCCGCCGAGCAGCATGCCGGCGTGCAGATCGCGGTGACTGTCGCCTACTACCGGTACACCCTTCAGGTCCGCCAGACCGAAATGCTCGGCGATGCTGCGGAACATTCCAGGCTTCGGCTTGCGGCAGTTGCAGCCGTCGTCCGGGCCGTGTGGGCAGTGCACGATCAGGTCGATGCGCCCGCCCTGCTCCATCACCAGCTGCTGCATCTTGAAATGCATGTCGCCGAGGGTGCTCAGATCGAACTTGCCGCGCGCGACACCGGACTGGTTGGTGGCCACCGCCACCGTCCAGCCGGCTTTGCACAGCCGCGCGATGGCTTCCAGCGACCCGGGAATGGGGATCCACTCCTCCAGCGACTTCACGTACTCGTCGGAGTCCTCGTTGATTACCCCGTCGCGGTCCAGCACGATCAGCTTCACGGGCTTAGCCAAGTGCGGAAATATCGGCAACGCCAAGGAACAGTCCTCTCAGCCGGGCCAGCAAGGCATAACGATTGGCACGTACCGAAGCGTCTTCGGCATTTACCAGCACCGCCTCGAAGAAGGCATCCACCGGGCCACGCAGGTGCGCCAAACGCTCCAGCGCCTCGCGGTACTGACGCGCGGCGGCCAACGGTTGTACCGCCTGCTCGGCCTGCTGAATCGCCGAGTACAGCGAGAACTCGGTGGCGTTGTCGAACCAGCGTGGCTCTACCGCTTCCGGCAGCTTCGCATCGAACTTGCTCAGCAGGTTGGAGACGCGCTTGTTGGCGGCAGCCAGGGACGCCGCTTCCGGCAATGTGCGGAACGCCTGCACGGCCTGCACGCGCTGGTCGAAGTCCAGCGCCGAACCAGGCTGCACGGCACGCACCGAGAGGTAGGCAGCGACGTCGACGCCTTCGTCCTCGTAGCGCGCACGCAGGCGATCGAAGATGAACTCCAGGACCTGATCGGCGAGGCCGGCCGACTTGACCTGCGTACCGAACTGGCCGATGGCGAAGTTCACTGCCTCGACCAGGTTCAGGTCCAGCTGCTTCTCGATGAGGATGCGCAGTACGCCAAGGGCGGCGCGGCGCAGGGCGTAGGGGTCCTTGGAGCCGGTCGGCAGCATGCCGATGCCGAAGATCCCGACCAGGGTATCGAGCTTGTCCGCCACGGCCACAGCTGCGCCAGTGAGTGTGCTCGGCAGCTCGCCGCCGGCACCGCGCGGCATGTACTGCTCGTTCAGCGCCAGCGCCACATCTTCCGGCTCGCCGTCGTTGAGCGCGTAGTAGTAACCGGCAACGCCCTGCATTTCCGGAAACTCGCCAACCATCTCGGTGGCCAGGTCGCACTTACAGAGCAGGCCGGCGCGCGCGGCGCGCTGCTTGTCGCCGCCGGTACGCTCGGCGATCAGCCCGGCCAGGCGCGAGACGCGCTCGGCCTTGTCATAGACGGTGCCGAGCTGGGCCTGGAATACCACGTTTTTCAGGCGTTCGTTGAAGCTGTCGAGCTTCTGCTTCTTGTCCTGCTTGAAGAAGAACTCGGCGTCGGTCAGGCGCGGGCGTACGACTTTCTCGTTGCCGGAAACGATCTGCGCCGGGTCCTTCGATTCGATGTTCGCCACGGTGATGAAGCGCGGCAGCAGCCTGCCGTTGGCGTCCAGCAGGCAGAAGTACTTCTGGTTGTCCTGCATGGTGGTGATCAGCGCTTCCTGCGGCACTTCGAGGAAGCGTTCCTCGAACGAGCAGACCAGCGGCACCGGCCACTCGACCAGCGCGGTCACTTCATCGAGCAGCGCCGGCGGCACGATGGCCGTACCGTTCTGCTCGGCAGCCAGCTGCTCGACGCGCTTGGCGATCAGCTCGCGGCGCTCGACGAAGTCGGCGATCACATGGGCGCCACGCAGGTCTTCCAGATAGCTGGAAGGCTTGGAAATATGCACCTGGCCCGGGCTGTGGAAGCGGTGGCCGCGGGATTCGCGTCCGGCGCGCTGGGCGAGGATCTCGCAATCGATGACCTGCTCGCCGAAGAGCATCACCAGCCACTGGGTCGGACGGACGAACTCTTCCTTGCGTGCGGCCCAGCGCATGCGCTTAGGGATCGGCAGATCGTTCAGCGAGGTCGCGACGATACCCGGCAGCAGTTCGGCAGCCGGTTGGCCCTCGATGGTACGGCTGAACTTGAGCTTCGGCCCGCTGCGATCGATCTCGGCGAGGTCGACGCCACACTTGCGGGCAAAGCCCAGGGCAGCCTGGGTCGGCTCACCGTCGGCGTCGAAGGCGGCCTGCATCGGGGGGCCGTCGAGGTTGATGCTGCGATCAGGCTGCTGAGTCGCCAGCTGCTCGACCAGCACCGCCAGGCGGCGCGGCGCGGCGTAGGCCTGGGCTTTCACGAAGTCCAGGCCGGCGTCCTTCAGGCCCTTCTCGATACCGGCGCAGAAAGCTTCGGCCAGCTTGGCGAGCGCCTTCGGTGGCAGTTCTTCGGTACCCAGTTCGACGAGGAAATCCAGTGCACTCATTCTGCAGCCTCCAGCTTGGCCAGCACTTCGTCACGCAGTTCGGGGGTGGCCATGGGGAAGCCGAGTTTGGCCCGGGCCAGCAGGTAGCTCTGGGCGATCGAGCGGGCCAGGCTGCGCACGCGCAGGATGTATTGCTGGCGCGCGGTGACCGAAATGGCACGGCGGGCATCGAGCAGGTTGAAGGTGTGCGACGCCTTGACCACCATTTCGTAGGCCGGCAGCGGCAGCTCGGCAGCCATCAGACGGTTGGCCTCGCTCTCGTAGAAATCGAAGAGTTCGAACAGCTTCGGCACATTGGCGTGCTCGAAGTTGTAGGTCGACTGCTCCACCTCGTTCTGGTGGAACACATCGCCGTAGGTCACGGTGCCGAACGGGCCATCAGCCCAGATCAGGTCGTAGACCGAGTCGACGCCCTGCAGGTACATGGCCAGGCGCTCGAGA
Organism: Stutzerimonas kunmingensis; assembly: GCF_002929225.1. Taxonomy (GTDB): domain Bacteria; phylum Pseudomonadota; class Gammaproteobacteria; order Pseudomonadales; family Pseudomonadaceae; genus Stutzerimonas. The sequence goes on from NZ_PISM01000022.1 coordinate 5,362, forward strand.
CCGTAGGTGATCTCGCCGGTGACCGGGTAGCACTCCACGCCGCCGACCTGCTGGAAGTAGGTGAACTGGGTGACTTCCATGCCGTTGAGCCAGACTTCCCAGCCCAGACCCCAGGCGCCCAGGGTCGGCGATTCCCAGTTGTCCTCGACGAAGCGTACGTCGTGCACCGAGGTGTCGACGCCGATGCGGCGTAGCGACTCCAGGTACAGGTCCTGGATGTTGTCCGGGTTGGGCTTGAGCACCACCTGGAACTGGTAGTAGTGCTGCAGGCGGTTGGGGTTCTCGCCATAGCGGCCATCGGCCGGGCGGCGCGAAGGCTGAACATAGGCGGCGTTCCAGGTCTCGGGACCGATGGCGCGCAGGAAGGTGGCGGTGTGGAATGTACCGGCGCCCATTTCCATGTCATAGGGCTGCAGGACCACGCAACCCTGCTCGGCCCAGTAGCTTTGCAGGGCGAGGATCAGGTCTTGGAAGGTGCGCACGGCAGGCGTAGTCTGGCTCAAAATTTCACCTGTGCTGGGCTTCGACAGAAAGCCTCGAAGTATACCCCCCGCATGGTCGCGCTTGCGATGGTTTCGGCCATCGGACGAGGCCTGCGCAAGGAGACGACATGCCACGTTGCGCCTGGTGCGGCACGGACCCGCTGTACATCGACTACCACGATCGCGAATGGGGCGTACCGGCCCGCGATCCGCAGGTACTGTTCGAATTCCTCTTGCTCGAAGCCTTTCAGGCCGGGCTCTCCTGGATCACCGTGTTGCGCAAGCGCGAGCGCTACCGGCAGGTGCTGTTCGGTTTCGATGCCGAACGCCTGGCGCGCATGAGCGATGCCGAGATCGACGAGCGCATGCTGGACCCCGGCATCATCCGCAACCGTCTCAAGCTCAAGGCGGCGCGGCAGAATGCCCGCGCCTGGTTGCAGCTGGAGGATCCGGTGGGTTTCGTCTGGTCGTTCGTCGGCGGCGAGCCGAAGATCAACCGCTTCGAGCGCATCGATCAGGTGCCGGCGGTCTCCCCTGAGGCCGAGGCGATGAGCCGCGCGCTTAAGAAGGCCGGCTTCAGCTTCGTCGGCCCGACCATCTGCTACGCCTACATGCAGGCCTGCGGCATGGTCATGGACCACCTGACCGATTGCCAGCGCCACGCCGAGCTGGCCGGGATGCTTGAAACACTGCACGCCTGAGCTGCCAGGATGTATGTCGTTGCCGCCGCTGCGCCTGAAAGCTGGCGACGGTTGCAGGTAGACTAGGCAACCTGAAAATTTCGGAGTGCGGTGTGGAAAAGCTCAAAGGTGCCATCGTCGTCGGCTCCCTGCGACTGTTCGCTCGACTGCCCTGGCGCATGGTCCAGGGCCTGGGCTCGATGATCGGCTGGCTGATGTGGAAGCTGCCGAACCGCTCGCGGGACGTCGCGCGAATCAACCTGCACAAGTGCTTCCCCGAGCTGAGCCCGGCGGAACTCGACGCCCTGCTCGGCCGCACCCTGCGTGAAACCGGCATGACCTTCACCGAAAGCGCCTGCGCCTGGATCTGGCCGGCGGCAAAGACCCTGAAACTGGTCCGCGAAGTCGAAGGCCTGGACGTGCTGCAAGCGGCGCTGGCCTCGGGCAAGGGCGTGGTCGGCATCACCAGTCACCTGGGCAATTGGGAAGTGCTCAATCATTTCTACTGCGCGCAATGCAAGCCGATCATCTTCTACCGACCGCCGAAACTGAAGGCGGTGGACGATCTGCTGCGCCAGCAGCGTGTGCAGCTGGGCAATCGCGTCGCGCCCTCGACCAGGGAAGGCATTCTCAGCGTCATCAAGGAGGTTCGGCGCGGTGGTGCGGTGGGTATTCCGGCGGACCCGGAGCCGAGCGAAGGCAGTGGCATCTTCGTGCCCTTCTTCGCCACCCAGGCGCTGACCAGCAAGTTCGTGCCCGGCATGCTCGCCGGCGGCAAGGCGGTTGGGGTGTTCCTTCATGCATTGCGTCTGGAGGACGGTTCGGGCTACAAGGTCGTCCTCGAGGCCGCGCCCGAAGGGATGTACAGCGAAGATGCGGAAACTGGCGTAGCGGCGATGAGCGCAATGATCGAGAAGTATGTGCGCGCCTATCCCAGCCAGTACATGTGGACCATGAAGCGCTTCAAGAAACGCCCCTCCGGCGAGAAGCGCTGGTACTGATCAGGCTCAAACAACAACAACAGGGACGAGCGCATGCAAAACCAGAGACAGCATCCGCGTACCAACATGAAGTGCCGCATCCGCATTGCGCATCCGGCCTTTGGCGAGGTCTTCGCGCAGACCCGTGATCTATCCGATGGCGGCGTCTACGTCCGGCATCCGGAGCTGGTGGTGCTGCATCCCGGCGACGAGGTGACCGGCCAGGTCCAGGACCTGCCGATTCCGGCGCCGGAACTGCGAATGGTGGTGATGCGGGTGGATGCCGAAGGGGTCGGCCTGCAGTTCGTGCACGAAACCTGACCGCTGGCCGCGGCGCGCCGGTTCAGTCGGGCGTCAGCCGGTCGAGCCGGCGCAGGAATACGGTCATTTCCTTTTCCGCCTGCTTGTCGCCCTGGGCGTTCGCCGCGGCGATTCCGCGCTCCCACGCCTGATGGGCGCCGGGCTTGTCGCCATCGGCCTGCAGCGCCTTGCCCAGCAGTTTCCACGCGGCGGAGTATTTCGGATCGAGTTCGACGCAGCGGCGCAGGTGCTCTGCCGCCCGCCCCGGCTGCCCGGCATCCATGTAGCCCTTGCCGAGGCCGAAACGCAGCATCGGATTGTCCATGCCTTGGGAAAGCATCTTTTCCAGCGATTCGAGCATCTTGAAGACCTTTTCGGTGCAGCGCTCCGGGGCGTTTCCTCACTTTAGTGCATCGCCGCCGGCGGGCAATAGCGGCAGCATACGCCATTGGTCTTAGCTGCTGCGGGGCTTTCGCCGTCTTCGTGTGGGCTGGGTCGCAAGCGGCTCAGTGGGCCTCGTTGACCGCGCTGAGAAACTCCCGGGTGCGTTCCTCGCGCGGGTTGTTGAACAGCTCGTCCGGGCTGCCCTGCTCGTGAATCCGACCCTGGTGGAAGAAGCACACGCGATCGGCGAACTCACGGGCAAAGCCCATCTGGTGGGTCACCATCAGCATCGTCAGGTTGTGCGCCTCGCCGAGGCGGCGGATGACATTGAGCACTTCGCCGCAGAGCTCCGGGTCCAGCGCCGAGGTCACTTCGTCGAACAGCATCACCTTCGGCCGCATCGCCAGTGCGCGGGCAATCGCCACGCGCTGTTGCTGACCGCCGGAGAGTTGCGCCGGGAAGTGCTCCAGCTTGTCCTCCAGGCCGACCATGGCCAGCAGCTCCTCTGCCCGCTCGCGGGCCTCGCGCTTGCTCAGCCCGAGCACCTGCACCGGCGCTTCCATGACGTTCTGCAACGCGTTCATGTGCGGGAACAGGTTGAAGCTCTGGAACACCATGCCGACCTTGCCACGCACCCGTCGCAGGTGACGGGCATTGGCCGGCACCAACTGCCCGCTGGTGTCGGGCATGTGCGTCAGCGGCTCGCCGTCGACCTCGATCACGCCTTCGTCAATGCCTTCCAGGGTCATCAGCACCCGCAACAGGGTGGATTTGCCCGAGCCGCTGGGGCCGATGATCGCGACCTTCTCGCCTTCCTCGATCTGCAGGTCGAGCCCGTCGAGCACGGTCAGTTCACCGTAGCGCTTGGTCACGCCGGCGAAGCGCACCAAAGGTTGCGCCTGCTCCGGTTGTTGCGGCGTCGGGTTCAGGGTGTCCGTGGACTGCATCGGCGTATTCATCGGGCCAGCTCCATGCGGTTTTCCAGACGGCGCACGCACCAGGCGAGGCCGAGGCTGAGAATGAGGAAGAACAGGCCGACCATGGTGATCGGCTCCAGATAGCGGAAACTCTCCGAGCCGATGTTCTTGGCCCGCTGCATGATTTCCACCACGGTGATCGCCGACAGCACTGGCGTGTCCTTGAGGATCGAGATCAGGTAGTTGCCCAGCGCCGGCAGCACCGGACGCAGCGCCTGCGGCAGGATCACGTCGCGGTAGGCGGTCCAGGGCTTCATGTTCAGCGCGGTGACGGCTTCCCATTGCGAACGGGGCACCGCATCCAGGCCGGCACGGTAGACCTCGGCGGTGTAGCAGGCGTAATGCAGGGCGATGCCGATGATGCCTGCCTGCATCGCGCTGAGGTTGAGGCCGTAGTTGGGGAACACGTAGAAAAGGAAGTACACCTGGATCAGCAGCGGTGTGCTGCGGACGAACTCGATCAGCCCGGTGATCGGCCAGGATAGCCAGCGCAGGCGGCTGCGGCGGCCAATGGCGAGGAACAAACCGAGCACCACGGCAATGGCGAAACCGGCCAGGGCGATGCCGATGGTGGTCAGCGAGGCATCCAGCAGGCGCGGCAGGATCTCGCGGGCGAACTGCCAGTCGAAGAAATTCATGACAGGCCTCCGCGCATCCGCCCGCGGGCCAGCCGGCGTTCCAGCTGGCGCATGCCGAAGTTGATCGCCTGGGCCAGGGCGAAGTAGATCACCAGCGCCAGGCCGAAGATCTCCATGGTCATCAGCGTCGCCTGATCCAGCTGGCGGGCGCGGAAGGCCAGATCCGACAGGGTGATCAGCGACACCAGCGAAGTGTTCTTCAGCAACTCGATCAGCAGGTTGGTGCCGGGCGGAATTGCCGCGAGCAAAGCCTGCGGCAGGATGATTCGGCGCATGCGTGTCAGCGGCGTCATGTTCAGCGCCTGACAGGCTTCGTGCTGGCCCTGGTGTACCGAGCGGATCGCGCCGCGCAGCACCTCGGCCCCATAGGCGCCGATGTTCAGACCCAGACCGACCACGGCCACGGCGAAGGCGCTCATTTCGACATTGAACGGTGGCATCGGCAGCACGAAGTACAGCCAGAACAGCTGCACCAGCAGCGACGAGCCGCGGAAGACCTCGATGTAGGTGATGGCCAGCCAGCGCAACGGCGTCACTGGCGAAAGCCGGGCCAGCGCGGCGATCAGCGCGCAGGCGATGGCCAGCAGTGAGCCGAAGAAAGTCACCTTCACGGTGACCCAGGCACCCTGCAGCAGCAGAGGAAGCAGTTCGATCATGATGGCGCTATCCGGTTTTCCGGAGCGCTGAGCGAGGCTGCGCAAACAGCGGCGCAGCCTTGGTCAGCGTTCACAGGCGGGACAGCGGTCGGCGGCGCCAACCAGCCGCCCCGACGGGCTTCAGGCGCCGCAGAGCTCGGCGGCAGTCTTGTCGGTGATGTTGGAGCGATCAAAGCCGAATGGTTCGATGGTCTTCAGATGCTCCTCGCTGCCCAGCCACTGCTTGAGCTCGGCATTGACCGCGTCACGCAGCGCCTTGTCCTGCGGACGGAAGGCCAGCGCGCCATAACCGGCACGGGCTGGATCGTCCTTGAAGTCGGCGATGGCCTCGACATCGTCACCGGCCTTGTCCGCCAGCCCCTTCATGGTCAGCTGGGTGCCGATGGCGGCATCGGCGCGACCACCGCGCACGGCCTGCAGCTGCGAGGTGGTATCCGGGACCTGCAGGATCTGTGAATCCTTGATGCCGGCCTTGCGTGCGTAGCCGAGGTTCACCGTGCCGGACATGATGGCGATCTTCACGTCGGGGTTGTTGGCGATGTCCTCGTAGCTGCGCAGGTTCTTCGGGTTGCCTTCGGCCACCAGCAGGGTGTCGAGCAGGCGATAGTGCGGGTCGGTGAACAGCACCTGCTTGCAGCGTTCAGGGGTGATGTACATGCCCGCTGCGATGAGGTCGAAGCGCCCGGCGCGCAGGCCGGGGATCAGCGAGCCCCACTCGGTCAGTACCGGTTTGATGGTGTCGATCTGCATGCGCTCGAACACCTTGCGCACGATCTCTGGCGATTCGCCGGTGACGCTTCCGTCGAGAGCGGTGTAGGCGAAGGGGGTTTCATTGGCGTAGCCGATGCGGACGCTGCTGCTGTCCTTGATGTCTTCCAGGGTATCGGCCTGGGCCAGGCTGGCGAAACCGATGCTGGCCAGGGCGGCGCAGCCGATCAGCAGCCGGCGGGAGCGTGTCGGGATGGTGCTGTTCCTCATGGAGTTTCTCCTGTTCCTTGTAGAGACCCGAGGAATCGGATCGTTATTTGTCTAGGAGGGGCAATTGCTCGGGCTCATTTAGGGACTCTTCTGACGACGAATGGTGCGGTGAAACCGAGCGACGATAGCTTGGCTCAATCGTCAGGCCGCGCGGGCGGCAAGCCAGGAGGGTACAAAAGCTGGCCATAAAATGGAAATCGGAGGGCATCGGGATCGAATGGAGGCGATCGGTGGGAATGCCGTCTATTCCAGCTGATCGGGCCGGGAGTCGTGGGTAATTGAAAAAACGAAACGGCCCGCCGAGTGGCGGGCCGTCCATGCAGTCGCAATGATCGCTAGAAGAAGGTCAGGCCGGCCTGGAACAGGCGCTCGACGTCGCGAATGTGTTTCTTGTCGACGAGGAACAGGATGACGTGGTCGCCGGACTCGATCCGTGTGTCGTCATGGGCGATCAGCACCTGGTCGTCGCGAATCACCGCGCCGATGGTGGTACCCGGGGGCAGCGCGATCTGCTCGATGGGGCGCCCAATCACCTTGCTCGAACGCGGATCGCCGTGGGCGATCACCTCGATGGCTTCGGCCGCGCCACGGCGCAGCGAGTGGGCGCTGACAATGTCGCCGCGGCGTACGTGGGTCAGCAGGGTACCGATGGTGGCGAGCTGCGGGCTGATGGCGATGTCGATCTCGCCACCCTGAACCAGATCGACGTAGGCCGGGTTGTTGATGATGCACATCACCTTGCGCGCGCCCAGCCGCTTGGCCAGCAGCGACGACATGATGTTGGCCTCGTCGTCGTTGGTCAGCGCGAGGAACACGTCCGCCTCGCTGATGTTCTCCTCGACCAGCAGGTCGCGGTCGGAAGCGCTGCCCTGCAGGATGATCGTGCTGTCCAGCGTGTCCGACAGGTAGCGACAGCGCGCCGGGTTCATCTCGATGATCTTCACCTGGTAACGGCTCTCGATCGCTTCGGCCAGCCGCTCGCCGATGTGGCCGCCACCGGCGATGACGATGCGCTTGTAGTTCTCGTCGAGCCGGCGCATTTCGCTCATCACCGCGCGGATATGGCCCCTGGCGGCGATGAAGAACACCTCGTCATCGGCCTCGATCACCGTGTCGCCACGGGGCAGGATGGCCTGGTTGCGACGGAAGATGGCGGCCACGCGGGTATCGACGTTGGGCATGTGACGGCGCAGTTGGCGCAGCTCCTGGCCGACCAGCGGCCCGCCGTAGTAGGCGCGCACCGCCACCAGCTGTGCCTTGCCTTCGGCGAAGTCGATTACCTGCAGCGAGCCGGGATGTTCGATCAGGCGCTTGATGTAGTTGGTGACCACCTGTTCCGGGCTGATCAGCACGTCGACCGGAATCGCCTCGTTGGCGAACAGACCGGAGCGCACCAAGTAGGCCGCTTCGCGCACGCGGGCGATCTTGGTCGGCGTATGGAACAGGGTGTAGGCGACCTGGCAGGCGACCATGTTGGTCTCGTCGCTGTTGGTCACCGCCACCAGCATGTCGGCGTCGTCTGCCCCAGCCTGGCGCAGCACCGTGGGAAACGAGCCGCGGCCCTGAATGGTGCGGATGTCCAGGCGATCACCGAGATCGCGCAGGCGGTCGCCGTCGGTGTCGACCACGGTGATGTCGTTGGCTTCGCTGGCGAGGTGTTCGGCGAGGGTACCGCCGACCTGGCCGGCGCCGAGAATGATGATCTTCACGCGATCACTCCTGAAAGGCGGATGTTTGCCGCCGCTTCCATGTTGGGCCCGCGCGCACTGCGCCGGGATTTCGACTCACCCACTGACACCACGTGGCTGCGCCGCGATCTTGATCAGCTTGGCATAGTAGAAGCCGTCGTGGCCGCTCTCCTGCGGCAGCAGCTGGCGACCATGCGGCTGCTGCAGGCCGAAGCCGCCCGGGAGGTCCAATTCGCGCGCGCCGGGCGTGCGTTCGAGGAAGGCGCCGATCACCTCGCGGTTCTCGGTCGGCAGCACCGAGCAGGTGGCATAGAGCAGGATGCCGCCGACGTCCAGGGTCGGCCACAGCGCATCGAGCATCTCGCCCTGCAGCGCGGCAAGGGGGGCGATGTCATCGGCCTGGCGCGTCAGCTTGATGTCCGGATGGCGGCGGATCACGCCGGTGGCCGAACAGGGTGCGTCGAGCAGGATGCGCTGGAACGGCTTGCCGTCCCACCAGCGCTCGGTGGCGCGGGCGTCGTCGGCGACCAGTTCGGCCTGTAAATGCAGACGCTCGAGGTTTTCCCGAACGCGCACCAGACGCTTGGGTTCCAGATCCAGCGCAATCAGCCCGGCCAATTGCGGCTCGCGTTCGAGCAGGTGACAGGTCTTGCCACCCGGTGCGCAACAGGCGTCCAGCACGCGCTGTCCCGGCGCCAGGTCGAGCAGCGAGGCGGCCAGCTGTGCGGCCTCGTCCTGCACGCTGACCCGCCCTTCGGCAAAGCCCGGCAGCTGATGCACGTCGCACGGCGCAACCAGGCGAATGCCGTCCTCACTGAACTCGCACGGATGGGCGTCGATTCCAGCGGCCTGCAACTCAGCCAGATAGGCGTCGCGGCTGACCTGGCGGCGATTGACCCGCAACATCATCGGCGGATGGGCATTATTGGCCGCGCAGATGGCTTCCCAATGCTCGGGCCAATGCGCCTTGAGCGCCTTCTGCAGCCAGCGCGGATGGGCCACGCGAATCACTGGGTCGTGTTCCAGCTCGGTCAGCAGCGCTTCGCCCTCACGCTGGGCGCGTCGCAACACAGCGTTGAGCAGGCCCTTGGCCCAGGGCTTCTTCAGCTTGTCGACGCAGCCGACGGTTTCGCCGATGGCCGCATGGGCCGGAATACGGGTATGGAACAGCTGGTACAGCCCCACCAGCAGCAGCGCCTCGACATCGCGATCGGCAGCCTTGAATGGCTTCTGCAGCAGCTTGTCGGCCAAACCTGCCAGGCGCGGATACCAGCGTGCAGTGCCGAAGGCCAGGTCCTGGGTCAGGCCGCGGTCGCGCGCGTCCACCTTGCCGAGTACCTCGGGCAGGCTGCTGCCCAGCGAGGCTTTGCCCGAGAGCACGACACTCAGCGCACGGGCTGCGGCCAGGCGCGGGTTCATTGACCGAGCACCAGGCCAGGGGCGAACTGCTCGCGGCGGCTGTTGTACAGGTCGCCGAAGCCAAGCGACTTGCCGCCGGGCAGTTGCAGACGAGTCAGCGACAATGCGCCTTCAGCGCAGGCAACGGTCAGCCCTTCCTTGCTCGCTTCGAGAATGCGTCCGGGCTCGCCCTGGCCTTCGCCGAGGCGTGCGGCGTGAATCTTCAGCGTTTCGCCATTCAGCGTGCTGTGGCAGATCGGCCAGGGGTTGAAGGCACGGATCAGCCGCTCCAGCTCGACGGCCGGGCGAGTCCAGTCGATGCGCGCCTCGTCCTTGCTCAGCTTGTGCGCATAGGTGGCGAGGCTGTCGTTCTGGGCTTCGGGCACCAGCGAACTGGCAGCCAGTGCGTCGACGGCCTGCACCACCGCCTGCGAGCCGAGCTCGGCGAGACGGTCGTGCAGCGTGCCGCCGGTGTCCTCGGCGGATATTGGCGTATGGACCTTGAGCAGCATCGGCCCGGTGTCGAGGCCCGCCTCCATCTGCATCACGGTGACGCCGGACTCGCTGTCACCGGCCTCGATCGCGCGCTGGATCGGCGCGGCGCCGCGCCAGCGTGGCAGCAGCGAGGCGTGGCTGTTGATGCAGCCCAGGCGCGGCAGGTCGAGCACCGCCTGCGGCAGGATCAGGCCATAGGCGACCACTACCATCAGGTCCGCCTGCAGTTCTGCCAGCTCCGCCTGGGCCGCCGGGTCCCGTAGGGTCTGCGGCTGGAAAACAGGGATGTCATGCTGCACGGCGAGCTGCTTGACCGGGCTGGGCATCAGCTTCTGGCCGCGACCGGCAGGGCGATCCGGCTGGGTGTAGACGGCAACGATCGATTTGCCGGCATCGAGCAGGGCCTGCAGGTGTAGAGCGGCGAATTCCGGGGTGCCGGCGAAAACGATGCGCAAGGGCTGGGTCATGAGGGCTCGCTAACAAAAAAGGCTTGCGTAGCAAGCCTTCGGGATTCGGGAATGATCAAGCCTGCTGGCGATGGATCTTTTCCAGCTTCTTCTTGATTCGGTCGCGCTTGAGGCTGGAGAGATAGTCGACAAACAGCTTGCCGTTGAGGTGATCGCATTCGTGCTGGATGCACACCGCGAGCAGGCCTTCGGCGACCATCTCGTAGGGTTTGCCGTCACGATCCAGCGCCTTGATCCGCACTTTCTGCGGGCGGTCGACGTTCTCGTAGAAGCCCGGTACCGACAGGCAGCCTTCCTGGTACTGGTCCATCTCGTCGGTCAGCGATTCGAATTCGGGATTGATGAAGACTCGCGGCTCGGACCGGTCTTCGGACAGGTCCATCACCACCACGCGCTTGTGCACATTGACCTGCGTTGCGGCCAGGCCGATGCCCGGAGCCTCGTACATGGTCTCGAACATGTCGTCGATCAGCTGACGAAGCTCGTCATCGACCACATCCACCGGTTTGGCGATGGTGCGCAGCCGCGGATCGGGAAATTCAAGGATGTTCAGAATGGCCATATGCGTTTGTGATGCACTTATGGAATAAAGTCAAAAGCCGCTGCTAAGATGCCGAGCAGCATGGAAAACGGCTTAATGCCGCGATCCAAAAGGGTTCCGCGGCGCTAGGGCGCTTTACGTGAAGGCACATAATAAAGGGATTCACCACATGAGGAAATCACTACTCGCCCTGCTGCTGGTGGCCGTCGGCGGGCTCGCCCAGGCCGCGGTGCAGCTCAAGGACAACCATCCGGAGCGTTATACGGTGGTGAAGGGCGACACACTCTGGGACATTTCCGGCCGCTTCCTGCGCGAACCGTGGAAATGGCCGGAGCTGTGGCATGCCAACCCGCAGATTGCCAACCCTCATCTGATCTATCCCGGTGACACCCTGAGCCTGGTCTACGTCGACGGCCAGCCGCGTCTGGTGCTCGACCGCGGCGCCTCGCGCGGCACCATCAAACTGTCGCCGACCGTTCGCACCACGCCGATGGCCGAAGCCATTCCGACCATTCCGCTGGAAGCGATCAACAGCTTCCTGCTGAGCAACCGCATCATCGACACCGCCGAGCAGTTCCAGGGTGCGCCCTACATCGTCGCCGGCAACGCCGAGCGGGTGGTCAGCGGCGCGGGCGACCGCATCTACGGCCGCGGTAGCTTCGAAGAAGATATGCCGGCGTACGGCATCTTCCGCCAGGGCAAGACCTACGTCGATCCGGAAACCGGCGAATTTCTTGGTATCAACGCCGATGACATCGGCACCGTGGACATCGTCGAGGTCGAAGGCGACATCGCCACCATGCACCTGACCCGTACCACCCAGGAAGCGCGCATCGGCGATCGTCTGTTCGCCAGCGAGGAGCGTGCGGTCAACTCGACGTTCATGCCCAGCTCGCCTGAGACGGAGGTGGACGGTGTGATTCTCGATGTACCGCGCGGCGTTACCCAGATCGGCCAGTTTGACGTGGTCACCCTGAACAAGGGCGCTCGCGACGGCCTGAAGGACGGCAACGTGCTGGCGGTCTACAAGACCGGCGAAACCGTACGTGACCGCGTGACGGGTGAGAACGTGAAGATTCCGGACGAGCGTTCCGGCCTGCTGATGGTGTTCCGCACCTACGACAAGCTCAGCTACGGCCTGATACTGCAGGCCACCCGCTCACTGGCGGTGAGCGACAAGGTCCGTAACCCCTGAAACAAGAGAGCCCCGCGAATGCGGGGCTTTTTCATGCTGCGACAGCACCGCACGGATGCGGTGCAAAGAGACAAGGAGTGTTCGCCATGCCTGCCATTTCCCCTGCCGAGCTGGAAGCTCGGCTGCGTCTGCATTTATTGCCCGAACTCGGCCCACGCCGCCTGCGCAAGTTGCTGAGCGCCTTTCCCGATGCCGCGTCGGCGTTGAGCGCGCCGGCCAGTGCCTGGCGGTCGCTGGGATTGCCGGCCAGTTGTGCCGAGCCACGACGCAGCGCCGACATCCGCGAGCGTGCCAGTGCCGCCCTTGCCTGGCTGGAGCAGCCGGACCGGCATCTGCTCTGCTGGGACGACCCGAACTACCCCGCCTTGCTGGCTGAACTGCCGGATGCACCACCGCTACTGTTCATTTCCGGCGATCCCGGCTTGCTCGAGCGACCGCAGCTGGCGATGGTCGGCAGCCGCCGCGCCTCGCGCAATGGCCTGGACAATGCCCGAGCGTTCTCCCGCAGCCTGGCCGGTGCCGGCTTCGTCATCACCAGCGGGCTGGCGCTGGGCATTGATGGTGCGGCGCATCAGGGCGCGCTGGACGCCGGCGGCAAGACCGTCGCGGTGCTCGGTACCGGTCTCGAACGGCTGTATCCGCAGCGTCACGTCGGCCTCGCCCAGCAGATCGTCGACGAAGGCGGTGCGCTGGTGTCCGAGCTGCCACTGGACTGCCCACCGCAGGCGAGCAACTTTCCGCGGCGCAATCGCATCATCAGTGGCCTGTCGCTGGGCGTGCTGGTGGTCGAGGCAAGCCCGTCGAGCGGTTCGCTGATCACCGCGCGACTCGCTGCCGAGCAGGGCCGGGAGGTCTACGCGATCCCCGGTTCGATCCATCATCCCGGCGCCCGAGGCTGCCATCAGCTGATTCGCCAGGGCGCGGCGCTGGTGGAGTCGGTCGAGGATGTGCTCGAAGCCCTGCGCGGCTGGCAGCGCGTCGACTTGCTCGACGGCGAAGGCCCGGCGCCGACGCAGCCGGACAATCCGCTGCTACGCGAACTGCTGGCCGCGCCGCGCAGCAGTGAAGCACTGGCCATGGCGCTCGATCAGCCGCTGGGGCAGGTGCTGGCGCAGCTGACCGAACTGGAAGTCGACGGGCTGGTGGCCTGCGACAACGGCTTCTGGACGGTGATCTCGCGCTAGGCGGAGCTGAGTCGCACAGCAGATATGTCGTGCGCCTGCCGATTCACGCCCTGTTGTTTGCGCGCTCGAAATGCGGAGGGTCTGTTGCAGGCTGTTGCGAATCGGCCGTCCAGCCCCCTGCTCGACGGCAGGTGCCTTGGGTAAACTGCCGGCTTTTCAGTCAGGCAGAGGTCGGCATGATCGGCGATTGGCGTGTGCAGCAAGTGGCGCGGGTGGTTCGCGCCGGCGGAGTGATCGCCTACCCGACCGAAGCGGTCTGGGGCGTGGGTTGCGACCCATGGGACGAAGAGGCGGTGCTGCGCCTGCTGGCGCTCAAGGAGCGGCCGGTGGAGAAGGGCCTGATCCTGATCGCCGACAGCATCGAGCAGTTCGACTTCCTGCTGGACGATGTGCCCGAGCGCTGGCTCGACCGCCTGGCTGCTACCTGGCCGGGGCCGAATACCTGGTTGGTGCCGCATCGCGGCCGCTTGCCGGAGTGGATCACCGGGCGGCACGACAGCGTCGCGCTGCGGGTGACCGATCATCCACTGGTCACGCGGCTGTGTGCGTTGACCGGTCCGCTGGTCTCGACGTCCGCCAACCCTGCCGGCCGTCCAGCAGCGCGCTCGCGGCTGCGGGTCGAGCAGTATTTCCCGCGTCAGCTCGACGCCGTGTTCGCCGGCCCGCTGGGTGGGCGACGTAACCCCAGTGTCATTCGCGATCTGCGCACGGGCGAAGTGATTCGTCCGGCCTGAGCCCGCGGTGAAACGCACTGTGCGGCTGCCCCTATAAAGGCAGCCGCCGCGGCGTCAGGGCAGCAGAATGGTCGATCCGGTGGTTTCCCCCGCCGCCAGTTTGCGCTGGGCTTCGGCCGCTTCGCTGAGCGGGTAGCGCTGGCCGATCTCGACCTGGATCCTGCCGCTGCCGATCATCTCGAACAGTTCATCGGCCATGGCCTGCAGACGTTCCGGCGTGTCGGCGTAGCCGGCCAGAGTTGGCCGAGTGACGAACAGCGAGCCCTTCTGCGCCAGCACACCCAGGTTCACCCCGGTGACGGCCCCGGAGGCGTTGCCGAAGCTGACCAGCAGGCCGCGCGGGGCGACGCAGTCCAGCGAGATTTCCCAGCTGCTCTTGCCCACCGAGTCGTAGACCACCGGGCACTTCCTGCCTTCGGTCAGCTCCAGCACGCGCTGCACCACGTCCTCGCGGGTACGATCGATGGTGGCCCAGGCGCCCAGGGCCTTGGCTCGCTCGGCCTTTTCCGCCGAGCCCACCACCCCGATCAACTGCGCGCCGAGTGCGCGCGCCCACTGACAGGCGATCGATCCGACACCGCCGGCGGCGGCATGGAACAGCACCGTCTCGCCGGCCTGCAGCGAGTGGGTCTGGCGCAGCAGGTACTGGCAGGTGAGGCCCTTGAGCATCACCGCGGCAGCCTGCTCGAAGCTGATGGAGTCCGGCAACTTGACCAGATGCCGTGCCGGCAGCGTGTGGTGTTCGCCGTAGGCGCCGAGCGGGCCGGTGGCATAGGCGACCCGGTCGCCCGGCTGCAGGTGCTGCACACCCTCACCCACCGCATCGACCACACCGGCACCCTCGGTGCCCAGCCCGGATGGCAGGCTCGGCGGCTGATACAGACCGCCGCGGAAATAGGTGTCGATGAAGTTCAGGCCGATGGCATGGTTGCGCACCCGCACTTCGCCTGCAGCCGGCGCGCTGAGCGGCATATCGACCTGTTCCAGGACTTCGGGACCGCCGTGCTGGCTGAATTGGATGCGCTGGGACATGTCTGGCTCCTGGTCATTGAAAGAGCGTCTATCCAACCCGCCGGGGCTGCGTTCGTCAATCGGCTGAATGCTATGCTTGCCGGCCGACCCCGTTTCAAGCACCGCCCAGCCGCGCCTCAAGGGCTGCGTGCGGTCATTCGCAAGGTGATTTCGTGAACCACAGGACCGAAGCCGTCAAAGCCTATCTGCTCGATCTGCAGGACCGCATCTGCGCTGCGCTGGAGGCCGAAGATGGCGGCGCGCGCTTCGCCGAGGACGCCTGGACGCGGCCCGGTGGCGGCGGTGGCCGGACGCGGGTGATCGAGAACGGCGCACTGATCGAGAAGGGCGGGGTGAACTTCTCCCACGTGCATGGCGACAGCCTGCCGCCGTCGGCCAGCGCCCATCGCCCGGAGCTGGCCGGGCGTGGCTTCGAGGCGCTTGGTGTGTCGCTGGTGATCCACCCGCACAATCCGTATGTGCCCACGTCCCACGCCAACGTGCGCTTCTTCATCGCCGAGAAGGAAGGCGAGGAACCGGTCTGGTGGTTCGGCGGCGGCTTCGACCTGACGCCCTACTACGGCGCCGAGGAAGACTGCGTGCACTGGCACCGGATCGCGCGGGACGCCTGCGCGCCGTTCGGGGCGGACGTCTATCCGCGCTACAAGGAGTGGTGCGATCGCTATTTTCACATCAAGCACCGCCACGAACCCCGTGGTGTCGGCGGGCTGTTCTTCGACGACCTGAACCAGTGGGATTTCGACACCAGTTTCGCCTTCATGCGTGCGGTCGGCGATGCCTACCTCGACGCCTACCTGCCCATCGTCCAGCGGCGCAAGGCTTCGCCATTCGGTGAGCGCGAGCGGCAGTTCCAGCTGCTGCGCCGCGGCCGCTACGTCGAATACAACCTGGTCTATGACCGCGGCACGCTGTTCGGTCTGCAATCGGGCGGGCGTACCGAATCCATCCTGATGTCGCTGCCGCCGCAAGTGGCCTGGGGTTATGACAAGCATCCCGAGCCAGGCACACCGGAAGCGCGCCTGACCGAGTATTTCCTGCAGGACCGCGACTGGCTCGCCGAGCAGCCCTGACCTTCGACTGCTATCCGCATCCCACACCGCAAGGATTCACCCATGGACCGCTACGGCGTCTTCGGAAACCCCATCGGCCACAGCAAATCACCGCAGATTCACGCCCTGTTCGCCGCGCAGACCGGCCATGCGCTGTGCTACGAGGCACTGCTGGCGCCGCTGGACGACTTTCCGGGGTTCGCCCGGGCATTTTTCCGGGACGGCCAGGGGGCCAACGTCACCGTGCCGTTCAAGGAACAGGCCTATGGCATGGCCGATCAACTCACCGAGCGCGCCCGCCGTGCCGGTGCGGTGAATACCCTGAAGAAGCTCGAAGACGGCCGCCTGCTCGGTGACAACACCGATGGTGCCGGGCTGGTGAGCGATCTGCTGAACGCCGGTGTAGCGCTGGCGGGCCAGCGCATTTTGCTGCTCGGCGCTGGCGGGGCCGTGCGTGGCGTACTCGAGCCGTTGCTGGCGCAAAAGCCGGCGGCGCTGATCATCGCCAACCGCACGCCGAGCAAGGCCGAACAGCTGGTGCAGGAATTCGCCGAACTGGGGCCGCTGTCCGCCAGCACCTTCGCCGATCTTGCCGAACCGGTTGACCTGATCATCAATGGCACCTCGGCCAGCCTCGGCGGCGAACTGCCACCGCTGGCCGACAGCCTGATCCGGCCGGGTCAGAGCTTCTGCTACGACATGATGTACGCCGCCAGGCCCACGGCGTTCTGCCAGTGGGCGGCAGCGCTGGGTGCGGACACCCGCGACGGGCTCGGCATGCTGGTGGAGCAGGCGGCGGAGGCCTTCGAACTGTGGCGCGGCGTACGCCCGGACACGGCGCCGGTGCTCGCCGAACTGCGTCGGCAGCTAAGCTAGTGGCCTGTTTGGTAAGTTCAGTTGGTCAATTTCGGCGCCCATGGCCCCGATACTGCGTTGCTGCTCCTCGCCATAGCCCGCTATGACTCGTCGCAGCGCCTTGTCTCGGAACAATGGTCATCCAAACTTGCCTCAACAAACTCACCGCACAGGCCACTAGCCGCTGAAGTGAATGCGCTGATGAATGTGCTGGGGGTTTTCCAGTTCATCGACGATGCCGGCGGCGATGCGTTGCAATTCCCGATAGGGATTGGCGTCACCCTTGCCAGCCGCTTCGGCCAGCGCCTCGATGGTCAGTTGGTTACCGGCTGACGGCGCGTCTACCAGCGTCCAGCGCAGCGGATGGCTGACCAGTCGTTGCAGTGCAGCCTCGACCTCCGGCTGCAGCTCGATCGCCGGAAAATCGGCAACCAGCAGCAGGCGCTCGACCTTGGCGCGCTCCAGGCCGAGCAACAGCGCCTCCACCGCCTGGTAGAAGTCGCGCTGGGGCGACTCCCCGGTAACCGTATCGGCACCCGGCAGACGCGGCGTCTGAAACAGACAGACCACCGCATCCATCCCGGCCACGCTCTCGCTGACGCTCACTGCATCGAACGGATTGCCCGGCTTGGTCCGCAGACCTGGCCGGGCGGCTATCGAATTGAGGTCCTCGAGCAATGCCACGGCCTCATGCTGGCGGCTGAGCAGCTCCACCAGCAGCGCGCTGCCAAGGTCGTCGTGCGCGCCGTAAAGGGCGAACTTCAACCGTGGCGTTTCGGCATTGAGCATGACGGCTGCCGATCAGCGACGGGTGATCAGATAGCCGATCACGGCAAAGGCGCCTGCGGCCAGAGCCAGGGTACCCAGCGGATGCTCCTTGGCGC
Source organism: Stutzerimonas kunmingensis (assembly GCF_002929225.1). Taxonomy (GTDB): domain Bacteria; phylum Pseudomonadota; class Gammaproteobacteria; order Pseudomonadales; family Pseudomonadaceae; genus Stutzerimonas. The sequence goes on from NZ_PISM01000022.1 coordinate 22,959, forward strand.
ATTCGCGCGCAGCACGGCTGGCTTCGCGGGTGCGTCGGGAGATATCGGCATAGTGCTCATCCCAGTCGTTGTCGTGCCAGAGTGACTCGGCACGCGAACGCAGTGCGCTCAGGCGCTTGCGCGAGTCGTGGGCGGCATCGTGCTTGAGCTCATCGAGCGCGCGCATCAGGCTGTCGATCTCGTGTTGAACTTCTTCGCGGGTGGTGGCTTTGCTGAAACGGGACATGGTGGGACCTCCCCTCGGTAAGTGTGGTTGTTTGACTCCGAAAACAGGCAGAGGTGCCGCCCGATCTGCAGTGCAACGCCGGCCGGATCGTCACGCGGCCGCTCTGGCGCTGCTCTTCCGACGAACCGCTCATCGGAAAGAGGCGAGTCTGCGGGCGATTCCCTATACTGGCGAAACGTCTACCACGTCGCATTCAGCGCATTTCGCCCTTCCATCGCGGGGAAACACCCATCGTGAACTTTCGTCGTACCCTCGCCAGTCTGCTGTTCGCCTGCCTGGCCTCTTTGCCACCCATCCATGCCCAGGCCGCCAAGCCGGCCGTACAGGAACTCGCCTCCGGCAGCGCCCTGCTGGTCGATCTGAAGACCAATGAAGTGCTCTATTCCAGCAATCCGGACATGGTGGTGCCGATCGCCTCGGTGACCAAACTGATGACCGCCATGGTCGTGCTGGACGCCAAGCTGCCGCTGGATCAGGCGCTGCCGGTGACCATCCGCGATGCCAGGGAGATGCAGGGCGTGTTCTCCCGCGTGCGTATCGGCAGCGAGATCAGCCGCCGCGAGATGCTGCTGCTGACCCTGATGTCTTCCGAGAACCGCGCCGCCGCGAGCCTCGCCCACCACTTTCCGGGTGGCTACTCGGCCTTCATCCAGGCGATGAACGCCAAGGCGCGGGCGCTGGGCATGACCCGCACACACTATGTCGAGCCCACCGGGCTGTCCGAACGCAATGTCTCCAGTGCCAATGACCTGGTCAAGCTGATCCGCTCCAGCCGCCAGTACGCGCTGATACAGCAGTTCAGCACCACCGACGAGAAGACCGTTGCCTTCCGCAAACCCAACTACACCCTCGGCTTTCGCAACACCAACGCCCTGGTGCGCAAGAACAACTGGGACATCCAGCTGAGCAAGACCGGTTTCACCAATGCCGCCGGGCATTGCCTGGTGATGAGCACCACCATGAAACAGCGGCCGGTGGCCTTCGTGGTGCTCGATGCGTTCGGCAAGTACACCCACATGGCCGACGCCAACAGGCTGAAGAAGTGGCTGGAAACCGGCACCGTCACCCCGGTACCCGCCGCGGCACTGGCCTACAAGCAGCAGAAGCAGGCGCAGCGCCAGCAGCTGGCCGGCCAACCCGCCGACGCGGCGCAGGCACTGCTCGACGCCCGCTGAGGTCTGCCGTTCGCTGCGTGGCGATGGCGTCGCGCGGCGAACCTAACCGGCAGGCCTGACGATCAGCGAACATTCTTGAGTTTGCGCAACTCTTTTTGCTGAGAGTCGTTCCTATCATGAACGCCATTCGCACCTGCGCCTGATCGGATCGTCGATGACACGCCGCCGCCTTCCCGCCTGGCTCGCCAGCCTGGCCCTGCTGATCCATCTGCTGAGCATGCCGCTGTCTGGCCTGTTGCCGGCAGAGACCAGGCGGCTGCTCGGCTGGAGCGGCCATTGCCCGTTGATGCAGGCACAGCTGCAGCAGTCGCACGCACTGCACGGGTCGGCGGAGCATGGCGAGCATGAACCGGCAACCCATGGCGGGATGCCGCCGTGCTGCTGCTGCGCCGGCTCGATGGGCCTGGCAGCGCTGCCCGTCGCCGCACCGCTGCTACCGCAGGAAATTCGTGGCGGCCCGGTCCTCGCTGTCGAAGCAGGCGCCCATCGGCCGTCGCCACGGCAACAATGGCCGGCCCTCAATCCTCGCGCCTCCCCCCTCGCCTGACGCCGCTGGCGTCACCCTTCGTTGCTTCGCCTGAATTGCCTGCACCGACCACGGTGGTGCTGGCGTCTGCCTGCGGCCATTCGCCGTACGGCCCTGTCTGTTGCACAAGGAACATGCGAGATGCTCGATCATCCTGCGCACCCTTCGCGGCGCTCTGCGCTGCCGCGTCTTGTTATTGCGGCCCTGGCCGCTGCCCATCTGCCGGCAAGCCTTGCCGATACCGCCGCCTCCGCGCTGTCGCTGGGCAGCAGCACCGTCACCGCCAGCCAGTCGGGTGGTGGTCTGCCGACCAGCAGCGTGATCAGCTCGGTCGATCTGCTCGGCGGCGACATTCTCGAACAGCAACCGGTGCTCTACAGCTGGGAGCTGTTTCGTCGCGCGCCGGGAGTGATGCTCACCGAATTCGGCCAGGGCACCAGCTCCGGCAAGCTGTCCTTTCGCGGCTTCAACGGCGAAGGTGAAGTCAACGCGGTCAAGCTGCTGATCGACGGCATCCCGAGCAACAGCAACGACGGCAACATGCCCTATCTGGACATGCTGTTCCCGCTGGAGATCGACGGCATCGAGGTGGTGCGCGGCACCAACGACCCGCGCTACGGCCTGTACAACATCGCCGGCAACGTCGCCGTGCAGTCGCGCATCGGCGGCGATTACGGCAAAGCGCGGCTGCGCTACGGCAGCTACGACACCCAGGAGCTGCAGCTGGCCAAGGGCATCGAAAGCGGCAACTGGACGCAGAACTACTTCATCGGTCAGCAGAAGAGCGATGGCTACCGCGACCATGCCGGCAGCGAGCGCACCAGCCTGTCCGGCAAATGGTTCTACACGCCGGACGCCGGCAAATGGCGCCTTGGCCTGATCGCCCGGCATTACGAGGCCGAGGCCGACGAGCCGGGTTACCTGTCCCGCGAGGACGCACGGCACTCGCCGCGTCAGTCCTACGCGCTGTCATCCAGCGACATGGGCGAGCGGCGCATGAACCAGCTCAGCCTGCATCTGGACAGCCAGCTGGCCAGCGATCTCAGCTGGGCGACCAAGGTCTGGCTCAACACCCTGGACGACGACCGCTGGGTGCGTTTCTCGCAATCTGCGCCACAGCAGCGGCGTACCAGCGAGGAGAAGCACTACGGCGCACGCACCTCGCTGACCTATCGCCCGGACGTGTCCTGGCTGCATGACCTGGCCATTGAAGGCGGGCTCGACACCGAGCAGCAGCGCAACCGCAGCGAGCGCTACAGCACCGTCGAGCGGCAGGTCGTGACCCAGACCCGCGACCAGCGCTTCGACTACGACAGCTACGGCGCCTACCTGCAGGCGGTGATCCAGCCGGTCGAGTCGCTGAAGATCATCCCGGCGTTTCGCGTCGACCGCATCGAGGGCGACTTCACCGATGAGCTGAGCGGCAACGATTACGCGATCAACGACTACGGCAGCATCGAGCAGCCGAAGATCAGCCTGATCTACACCCCCATCGAGCAGCTGAGCCTGTATGGCAACTGGGGCCGGACCTTCCAGATCGGCACCGGCGCGGCCGCCTACAAGGTGCCGCCGCGCACCAGCGATCTCTCGCCGTCGATCAACGATGGCTGGGAGACCGGCATCAAGTTCAACCCCGCGCACTGGATCGATGGGCGCATCGCCTACTGGGAGCAGGTGGCCACGGACGAGGTGCGGCGCCGGCTAAACGACCCCAGCGGTGAATCGGAGAACCTCGGGCAGACGCGCCGCTGGGGCTACGATGCGCAGCTCAACCTCTACCCCGCCAGCGATCTGAATCTGTGGCTGGCGCACTCCTGGCAGTTCTCCGAAATCGAGAAGGCTGATCCGAGCCTGCCGGCCAGCCAGGGCCAGCAGATCGACCATGTGCCGCAGCGGCTGTACTCGGCCGGCAGCACCTACCAGGCGACCCCGGACCTGCAGCTCAGCGCCTGGCTCAACGGCCAGACCGACTACTACCTCGAACGCGAAAACACCCAGGGCAAGTACGGCGGCTACGTGCTGTTCAACCTGGGCGCCAGCTATCAGCTGACCGAGCAGCTGGCCGTCGACCTGCAACTGAAGAACCTCACCGACCGCTACTACGAGTACGTCTGGTACGACGGTGTCCAGTCGTTGCACGCGCCGGGCGATGGCCGCGCGCTGTATGCCGCCGTGACCCTGGACTTCTGAGCCGCATGAAGCGCTATCTGTACCTCGCGCACCGCTGGCTGGGTATCGGGCTCGGCCTGTTTGTGCTGCTCTGGATCGTCAGCGGCGTGGTGATGCTCTTCGTCGGCTACCCCAAGTTGACGCCAGAGGAGCACCTGTCACGCCTGCAGCCGCTGAGTGGCGATTGCTGCATCGCTCCGGGCGCAGCGCTTGCCGCCAGCGCAGACCCGCGCACGCCGCTCAGCCTGCGTCTGACGAGCGCGGGTAGCTCGCCGCGCTATCTGCTGGATTACGGCGACGGGCCGCTGCTGGTGGTGGACGCACGCAGCGGCAAGCGCATCGAGCACATCGGCGCTGCCGAGGCACTGGCCAGTGCGCGGCAGTTCGCGGACGGTGGCGAGGTGCGTTTGCTCGATCGGGTCGAGGAAGACGCATGGACGCGCAACCACGCCCTGGCCCGCGAGCGACCGCTGTATCGCTTGCAGGCGGACGATGCGGAAGGGCATCTGCTGTACGTTTCCAGCCACACCGGGCTGGTGGTGCGCGACGCCACGGCCCACGAGCGCGCCTGGAACCTGCTCGGAGCCTGGCTGCACTGGCTCTACCCGTTGCGTGAAGTCATGCCGAAGGCGATCTGGTCGGTGGCGCTGGTCTACGGTGCGCTGCTGGCCGCGGTGCTGGTGCTGCTGGGCATGCTGATCGGGCTGCTGCGCTGGCGCTTCGCCGGTCGCTACCGCAACGGCTCGCACTCGCCCTACCCGGCTGGCGCTGGCCGCGTGCACCACGTTGGCGGGATGCTGGTCGGCGTGGCGCTGCTGGTCTGGCTGGTCAGCGGCATGCTGTCGATGGAGCCCTGGGGGCTGTTCGAGAAGCGCTCGACCATCGATGCCGCCGCGCTGCGGCAAGCGCCGCTAGACACCGAGGCGCTGGATACGGATCTGGCCTTTGCGCTGGCCCGATTCCGCGAGGCTGGTATCGAACCGGTGGAGCTGCAGTGGCAGGTGCTCGGCGATCAGCCCTATCTGCTCGGTATCGATGCCAGGGGTGAAACACGCATTCTGCCCGCCACCCATTCCGAGCCGGCACAGGAACGCCTTGAGCGCGCCCTGCTGGAGCGCGAGGTCCGCCAGGCCTGGCCCGAACGGCAGCTGCGCTTCGAATGGCTGGAACAGGAAGACTTCCACTACTACGCCCGTAGCGAACCGAGTCTCTATAGCCATCTGCCGCGACGCTTGCCGCTGCTGCGGGTGCGTTTTGACGATCCGGCCGCGACCTGGCTGCACATCGATCCTTACAGCGGCACCGTTATCGAACAACTCGACCAGCGCCGGCGGGCCGTGCGCTGGGTGTTCAAGCTGCTGCACAGCCGGGACTGGCTGCCCTTGCTGCAACGGCCGCTGCTGCGTGACGGCCTGCTGCTGGCATTCAGCGCCGGCATGCTGGTGATCGCCGTCAGTGGCGTGCTGCTGGGCTGGCGCCGCCTGCGTGGTCGGCCACGGCGCGTCAGGCCACGGGCCGCACCGGCTGCCCGGTCGTCGCGACTGGCCGGTACAACGTCGGCGGACGATTCGATGCAACGATGACGGAACACCCGACTCAAACGACTACATTTCCCTTAGCACAGCGGGAACCGACGTCGAATGAGCACCCCAGACGATAGCTATATCCAGTGGCTGGTGGACCAGTCCATGTTGCACGCGGCGCGCGAGCGGTCGCGCCTCTATGCCGGCCAGGCGCGGCTCTGGCAGCGGCCCTACGCCCAGGCGCGGCCGCGCGATGCCAGCGCCATCGGCTCGGTGTGGTTCACCGCCTACCCGGCAGCCATCATCACCCCCGAGGGCGGTACGGTGCTCGAAGCGCTGGGTAACGATCGCCTGTGGAGCGCGCTCTCCGAGCTGGGTGTGCAGGGCATCCACAACGGCCCGATGAAGCGCTCTGGTGGTTTGAGCGGACGCGAGTTCACGCCGACCATCGATGGCAACTTCGACCGCATCAGCTTCGATATCGACCCGAAGCTGGGCACCGAAGAGCAGATGCTGCAGCTTAGCCGGGTCGCCGCCGCGCACAACGCCATCGTCATCGACGACATCGTCCCGGCGCACACCGGCAAGGGCGCCGACTTCCGCCTCGCGGAAATGGCCTACGGCGACTACCCGGGGCTGTACCACATGGTGGAGATCCGCGAGGAGGACTGGGAATTGCTGCCCGAGGTGCCGCCGGGACGCGATTCGGTCAATCTCGAACCGCCGGTCGTTGATCGCCTGCATGAAAAGCACTACATCGTCGGCCAGTTGCAGCGGGTGATCTTCTTCGAGCCCGGCATCAAGGACACCGACTGGAGCGCCACCGGGGAAGTCACCGGCGTCGACGGCAAGGTCAGGCGCTGGGTCTACCTGCACTATTTCAAGGAAGGTCAGCCGTCGCTGAACTGGCTCGATCCGACGTTCGCCGCCCAGCAGCTGATCATTGGCGATGCCCTGCATGCCATCGATGTGGCCGGCGCCCGCATGCTGCGCCTGGATGCCAACGGCTTTCTCGGTGTCGAGCGAAGGGCCGAGGGCACCGCCTGGTCCGAGGGCCATCCGCTGTCGGTCACCGGCAATCAGCTGCTCGCCGGCGCGATCCGCAAGGCCGGGGGCTTCAGCTTCCAGGAACTGAACCTGACCATCGACGACATCGCCGCCATGTCCCACGGCGGTGCCGACCTGTCCTACGACTTCATCACCCGTCCGGCCTACCACCACGCGCTGGTGACCGGCGACACCGAGTTCCTGCGCATGATGCTGCGCGAGGTGCACGCCTTCGGCATCGACCCGGCCTCGCTGATCCATGCACTGCAGAACCACGACGAGCTGACCCTGGAACTGGTGCATTTCTGGACGCTGCACGCCTACGACCACTACCACTACAAGGGCCAGACGCTGCCCGGCGGACACCTGCGCGAGCTGATCCGTGAGGAGCTGTACGAACGGCTGACCGGCGAGCATGCGCCCTACAACCTCAAGTTCGTCACCAACGGCGTGGCCTGCACCACCGCCAGCGTGATCGCGGCGGCGCTGAACATCCGTGATCTGGACGCCATCGGGCCAGCCGAGGTCGAGCAGATCCAGCGCCTGCATCTCCTGCTGGTGATGTTCAACGCCATGCAGCCCGGCGTATTCGCCCTCTCCGGCTGGGATCTGGTTGGTGCCCTGCCGCTGGCGCCGGAGCAGGTCGAGCACCTGATGGGCGACGGCGACACGCGCTGGATCAACCGTGGCGGCTATGACCTGGCGGACCTGGCACCCGAGGCGTCGACGTCCGCCGAAGGTTTGCCGAAAGCCCGCGCCTTGTACGGCAGCCTGGCCGAGCAGCTGCAGCACGGCGGCTCCTTCGCCTGCCAGCTCAAACGCATCCTCAGCGTGCGTCAGGCCTACGACATCGCCGCGAGCAAGCAGATCCTGATTCCCGATGTGCAGGCGCCGGGGCTGCTGATCATGGTTCACGAGCTGCCGGCCGGCAAAGGCGTACAGATCACCGCACTGAACTTCAGCGCCGAGACCATCAGCGAAACCGTCTGTCTGCCCGGCGTGGCGCCCGGCCCGGTGGTGGACATCATCCACGAGCGCGTGGAAGGTGACCTCACCGAGAACTGCGAACTGACCTTCAACCTCGACCCTTACGAAGGCCTGGCCCTGCGGGTGGTGAGCGCGGCATCGCCGGTGATCTGAAGGCCCTCTTCGCGAGCCCCGGGCGCACGGCTATAGTGCGCACCGGCCCGGGGCTCGCCCTCGCCTTCGAGGACTTCGCGTGTCGTTCACTCCGCTTATTCGCCGCATTTCCCTGCTGCTCGCCTGCATGGCATGGGCTGGCGCTCCGGCTCTGGCACAGACGGCCTGCCCGCCTGGCCAACAGCCAATCTGCCTGAGCGGCAGCTGCCTCTGCGTGCCCGGCTCTGCCAGCGACACCCAGGCCGTTTACGACCGTGTGCAGCGCATGGCCGCGCTGGCGCTGCAGAACTGGATTCAGCAATCGCGGGATCGCCTGGTAGCGGGCGGTGTCGAGCCGATGCCGCTGCATATCCGCTCGCAGCTCGAACCCTTTTTCGATCTCGCGGTGCTGGAAAGCGCGAACTACCGCGTCGGCGACGAAGTGGCGCTGAATGCCGGCAACACCCTGCTGCGCAATCCGGACGTCAACGCCGTGACTCTGATCGACGTCATCGTCTTCCGCCACGCCAGCGATGCGCAGGACAACGTCGCGCTCTGGGCCCATGAGCTCAAGCACGTCGAACAGTATCTGGATTGGGGCGTCGCCGAGTTCGCCCGACGCTACACGCTGGATCATCGCGCCGTGGAACAGCCGGCCTATGCGCTGGAAATCGAGGTGGAAAAGGCGCTGGATGCGCGACCCTGAGCGGTCGCTCGCGTCGCAGCGGATGCTCGGCGCCCGGTTTCAGCGGATCGCATCGGCCACGGCGCAGTCACATGCCAGACAGACACCGCCAACAGGAGCCGAGCCATGAGTGTGACCGTGACCAAGCTCGAAGGCGACGACATTCCCGAGCATCTGCGCCACCCGGATATCGCCATGGTCTATCGGGTCACCGATGCCAATGGCAACAGCCGCTACCTGACCGACGACGTCGAAGCCGCGCAGCTGGCGGTCAATATCAGTGACCGCCAGCAGCTGAAGCCCGACGCCTGACGCCGGGCCTTGGTCCTCAGCCGGCCAGCACCGAATCCACCAGCGCCTTGGCCTCGGCCTGAATGCGCGCCAGGTGCGCTTCGCCTTCGAAGCTCTCGGCGTAGATCTTGTACACGTCCTCGGTGCCGGACGGCCGTGCGGCGAACCAGCCGTTTTCCGTTTCCACTTTCAGCCCGCCGATGGCCGCGCCGTTGCCCGGTGCCTCGGTGAGGATGCGTGTGATCGGCTGGCCGGCCAGCTCCTTCGCCGAGACCTGCGACGCGGAGAGCTTGCCCAGGCGTGTCTTCTGCTCGCGGTTGGCCGCGGCGTCGATGCGCTGATACACCGGCGCGCCGAAGCGGTCGGTCAGCGCCTTGTAGCGCTCGCTCGGGTCCTTGCCGGTGACTGCGGTGATCTCCGCGGCGAGCAGGCCGAGGATCAGCCCGTCCTTGTCGGTGGACCAGGCGCCGCCCTGCTTGTCGAGGAACGACGCACCGGCCGATTCCTCGCCGCCGAAGCCCAGGCTGCCGTCCATCAGGCCGTCGACGAACCACTTGAAGCCCACCGGCACTTCCACCAGGCGGCGGTCGATGCCGGCGGCGACGCGGTCGATCATCGACGAGGACACCAGCGTCTTGCCGATGCCGGCCTCGGCGCTCCAGCCCGGGCGATGGGTGAACAGGTATTCGATGGCCACGGCCAGGTAATGGTTGGGGTTCATCAGCCCGCCGGAGCGGGTGACGATGCCGTGGCGGTCGTGGTCGGTGTCGCAGGCGAAGGCCACGTCGAAGCGGTCCTTGTTCTCGATCAGCCCGGCCATGGCATGCGGCGAGCTGCAGTCCATGCGGATCTTGCCGTCCCAGTCCAGGCGCATGAAGCGGAAGGTCGGGTCGACCACCGTGGACAGCACCTCCAGCGGCAGGCCGAAGCGCTCGGCGATGCGTGGCCAGTAGTGCACGCCGGCGCCGCCCAGCGGGTCAACCGCGAACTTCAGACCCGAGCCGCGGATGGCGTCGAGGTCGATCACCCGCTCCAGCCCGCCGACATAGGCGTCGATGAAATCGAAGCGCTGGGTGGTCGAGGCCTTCAGCGCCTGGCGGTAATCCATGCGCTTGACGCCATCGAGACCGGCGACCAGCAGCGCATTGGCGCGTTCCTGAATCCACTTGGTCACCCCGGTGTCGGCCGGGCCGCCGTTGGTGGGGTTGTACTTGAAGCCGCCATCGCCCGGCGGGTTGTGCGACGGCGTGATGACGATGCCATCGGCCAGCCCGCTCGTGCGGCCGCGGTTGTAGCTGAGGATCGCGTTGGAGATCGCCGGGGTCGGTGTGTAGCCCGGCTCGCCGTTGGTTTCCGGGCAGCCGGCGTCGATGCGCGTCTCGATGCCGTTGGCTGCCAGCACTTCCAGCGCCGAGATGAACGCCGGTTCGGACAGCGCGTGGGTGTCCATGCCCATGAACAGTGGGCCGTCGATGCCTTCCTGGCGGCGGTAATCGCAGATCGCCTGGGTGGTGGCGAGGATATGCCACTCGTTGAAGCTGCCCTTGAGCGAGGAGCCGCGGTGCCCGGAGGTGCCGAACGCCACCTGCTGCGCCGGGTCGGACGGGTCCGGCCGGTCGCTGTAGTAACGCGCCACCAGGCGTGGCAGGTGGGTCAGGGTGTGCGGGTCGGGCAGGCGTCCTGCGTTGGCGGCGATACTCATCGGTCAGTCCTGTGCGAAAAGGCGGTACGCCGGCCCAGGCGGGCGTGGCGCGAAGCGAATGAAACGCCAGTCGGCGCCATTTATCCAGAGCTTCGACCGCATCAGCGCCGGCGGTTCCATACGCGGCGTTATCCAGCCTGCGACGTTTTGGCCATGCGCGCTCGTCGCCCCGCCGGAACCTCCGCCGCAGCCCCCTTTCCACTGCTTAGCGGCTCGCGTTCGCGAGCCCGTGACCAGGAGGTTGTCACATGAACGTCGACGAGCGAATCCGCCAGCGCGCCTATGAAATCTGGCAAGCCGAAGGCCAGCCGGAAGGCAAGGAAAGCGAGCATTGGCAACAGGCCCGCGAGGAAATCGAACCCTTCTACAAGGAAGGCGACGCCGAGGCCGGCAGTGTGGAAAGCAGTGTGGCGATACCCATGCCGAAATCGGACAACATGCATTAACCACGCAGGCAGGGCGGCGAAGGCGCAGCAGGCGTCGTCCCGCCCGAATCTGCTGCCACGTTCTCACCCTTCCCATCCTCTGCCCCGGCGCGCTGGAGCCTGCCGCTGCGCGCTGCTAGAGTGCCGCCGCTTGCCAACCACCGGCTGACAGGACGTCTGCCCAGCCACCGCACAGGATGCCTCCATGAAAAAGCTCGCACTCGCCGTTGCCGTACCTCTGGCCCTCTTCGGTGCCGCCACCTTCTACACCAGCACCCAGGTCGAATCGACCGCCCGTGATGCCGTCGACCAGGCCAACCTCAAGCTGCGCGAGATGGGCGTCGGCGCCGGTGCCGAGGTCGGCCTCACCCTGCTCAGCTTCGAACGCGGCCTGCTCTCCAGCACCGCGCGTTACCAGATCGACATCGAAGTGGCGGACGACGAAGGCAACACCGAACACTACGCTCTGCTGCTGCAGGATCGCCTCGAACACGGCCCCTTCCCCATTTCGCGCCTGACCCGTGGTCAGCTGATGCCGGTCGCCGCGCAGAGCCATTTCGAACTCGAACGCACGCCGCTGACGCAAAAGCTGTTCGACGCCGCCTCCGGCGAAGTGCCGCTGGTGGGTGACGTGACCATCGGCTACGACGGCGGCCAGGCCGGCGATCTGCGCACCGCCGCGCTGAACATCGAGGACGAAGACGGCAGCGTGCGCATCGCACCGGCCAACCTCAACTTCGAGGCGAACAAGGCCGGCAGCGACGTACGCATGGACGGTGAACTGGCGGAAGTCGACATCGACCTGCAGCGCAGCGACAGCGGCCAGCCGGTACAGGTGAGCCTGCGCGGCATCGGCCTGAGCGCCGACAAGCAGGATTATGACGCGGGCTTCGGCTTCGGCCCGTCCGCCATCACCCTGGAACGCATGGAAATCAAGGCCGGCGACGAACCTGCCGTGGTCATCCAGCAGGCCTCCGTCGAGGAGTCGCTGAGCCGCGGCAGCCGTGGCCTCGACCAGACCATCGCCTACCGCATCGGCGAGGTCAGCGCCAAAGGCCAGACCTTGCGCAACCTCGCCCTCGCCTTCAGCCTGCGCAACCTCGAGGAAAGCAGCCTCAAGGCGCTGGTCGCGAGCTACAAGGAAATTCTCGACAGCAGCGCCACCCCGCAGGAATCTTTCGCCGGCATGACCGCCGCCCAGCAGCAGGAGCTGCAGGCGCATGGCCTGCAGCTGCTGGAACACAAACCCACCCTGGCCCTCGACGAGTTCGGCTTCGAGACCGCCCACGGCTCGGCCCGCCTGTCCGTCGTGCTCGACCTGCAATCGCCGAGCGCAGAAGCCTTCACCCCGGATGCGATGATCACCAGCATGCTCGCCTCGCTCAAGGCCGAAGCCGGTATCGACAAGGACCTGGTGCGCGACATCGCCGGGCTGGTCGCGCAGAACAACCAGCCTGACGGCCAGCTCGATAAGGCGGCACTGCAGCAGGAAACCGACGCCGCCACCGAGCTGTTCAGCGGCATGGCGCTGGACACCGGCTGGTCGCGCCTGGAAGGCGAACGCCTGGTCAGCTCGCTGCATTACGCTGACAACCGGGTGACCTTCAACGGCCGCGAAATGAGCGTGCAGGAATTCATCGGCTTCGCCTTCGGTTCGGCGCAGAACGCCGGTCTGCTCGGCCAGTAAGCGTCAGCCTGCGGATGCGTCCGCAGTGACAGAAAACCCCGCGGCCCTGTTCAGCACCTCGCTGGGCAGGGCCGTGTCGCTTTAGGGCGTTTGCGTCGTTCTGATCACCCGTCACCCCCCGACACCTTCCTGCCCTTGCCCTGCCCCCGAGCCGGCTGCGCGACCGCTGACCTGATCTCCCAGCGGGCGCTATCTGCACCTGCCAACGCCCGCGCGTCGCCCTGTTTCGATATTCGCCTGCGCTCCGTCAGGTCGCTGGAACCATCGTCGCTCTCGCCGCCTCTGCTGAATATGACAAATGCGCCAGGCCGAGCCGGGACTTTCGCCGATTGCGGCCTGACGCACCGAGAAAACACACGCTCATTCAAACCATGCAGCCCCTGGCCGGTGGCGAACCGCCCTGCCGGGGTTTCATTCAAAGGGCCCGCTTGTCCGATGACGCAGACGCTCAACTATCAGGCGATATTCGAAGCCGTCCCCAACCTGCATCTGATCCTCGCGCCTGATCAGGATTTCACCATCCTCGCTGCAAGCGATGCGCAGCTGCGCGCTACCCACACGCGCAGGGAAGAAAGCATCGGCAGACCGGTATTCGACGTGTTCCGCAAGAACCCGGACGACCCGACCGAGTTCGGCACCAGCGTTTTGCGCGACTCGCTCGAGCGCGTCCTGCGCAGCCGCACGCCGGACCGCATGGCGATCACCCGCTACGACATCCCCCGGCCCGCAGCGCAGGGCGGCGGTTTCGAACTGCGCTACTGGCGGCCGCTGAATGTCCCGGTGCTCGATGAGCACGGCGCCGTGCTCTACATCATCCATCAGGTCGAAGACGTGACCGAGGAAGTCCTGCGTCAGGGCAGCGCCAGTCTCAGTCACTTCGAGGAGCGCTTTCGCGCTGCGCTGCTCGGTTCCGGCATCGGTACGTTCACCTGGCTCTTCAGCGATGGCAGCCTCAGCCTGGACAGCGCGCTGGAGCAGCTCTTCCGCCTGCCGCTCGGGCTGAAGGTGACCAGCGTCGATGCTTTCGTCGAGCAGGTCCATCCTGAAGACCGCGCCGATGTACGGTTGGCCTTCGATCACTACGCCAGGGGCGACGACTACACCGCGGAGTTTCGCCTGCTGCGTGCCGACGCGCAGTGCTGGCTGGCCTGCAAGGCCAAGGCCTTTCGCGATGCCAGCGGAGCGCTCGCCTATGTCGCCGGCGCCTGCACCGACATCAGCGCCCGCCGGCATGTCGAAGATGCCCTGCGCGTCAGCGAGAACAGCCTGCGCCAGCTCAACGAGACGCTTGAAGCGCGGGTTGCTACCGAGGTCGCCGAGCGCAGCCGCGCCGAAGAGGCCCTGCGCCAGGCGCAGAAGATGGAAGCCGTCGGCCAGCTCACCGGCGGCATCGCCCACGACTTCAACAACCTGCTGACCGGCATCATCGGTAGCCTCGACCTGATGCAGCGGCGCCATCAGCGCAACGAGCCGCTGGAGCTGGAGCGCTACATCGGCGCCGCCGTGACGTCCGCCCAGCGCGCCGCCGCGTTGACCCAGCGGCTACTGGCCTTCTCCCGGCAGCAGGCGCTCGACCTCAAGCCGGTCGACGTCAACCAGCTGGTGGCCTCGCTGGAAGATCTGCTGCATCGCACCACGGGTGAAAACATCACCATCGAGACGCGCCTCAGCGCCGGGCTGCTGCCCGCCTGCATGGACGTCAACCAGCTGGAAAGCGCGCTGATCAACCTCGTCATCAATGCGCGCGATGCCATGCCCTACGGCGGTCGCATCACCCTGTCGACCGCCAGCTTCACCATGGGCGACACGCCCGATCCGAAGAAGCGCGGCATGAGCGCCGGCGAGTACGTGCTGCTCAGCGTCGCCGACACCGGCACCGGCATGGCGCCGAACGTCATGGCGCGGGCCTTCGAGCCATTCTTCACCACCAAGCCGATCGGCCAGGGCACCGGGCTCGGGCTGTCGATGGTGTATGGCTACATCAAGCAGGCCAAGGGCTATATCCAGATCGAGTCCGAGCCGGACATCGGCACCCGGGTGCACCTCTACCTGCCGGTGCATCAGGGCGAAGTCACCGCCCTCGCCCACGAACCCGAACGCACGCCCACAGGCGCCGGTGAAACCATCCTGGTGGTCGAGGATGAGCCGGTGGTCCGCTCGCTGGTGGTCGAGGTGCTGAACGAGCTGGGCTATGAAACGCTGGAGGCCGGCGAAGCCAGCGAAGCGCTCTGCATCACCGAGAGCGAGCAGCGCATCGACCTGCTGATCTCCGACGTCGGCCTGCCCGGCATGAACGGCCGGCAACTGGCCGATATCGCCCGCCAGCAACGCCCCGGTCTGAAGGTGCTGTTCGCCACCGGCTATGCCGAAAGCTTCGCCGCCAACGATTTTCTTGGCCCGGACATGGCGGTGATCACCAAGCCCTTCGCCATCGACGTCTTCGCCAGCAAGGTCGGCGAGATGCTCGGCAACGGTTGAGGCGTGGCCGGCTACGCGCCCAGGCGTTCGCTGAGAAAGTCGATAAAGCAGGCGATGCGCGAGGCCAGCGCGCTGTTGCGGTAGTACACCGCGTTGATCGGCTGGCGCACGTCGACGCGCCGCGCCGCCAGCACCTCCACCAGCTCGCCGCGCTGGCGATCCTTGTCTGTCATGAAGTCGGACAGACACACCAGCCCCTCGCCGGCCAGTGCCAGTTCACGCGCCGTATCGCCGCTGGAGACACGCAGCGCCGGGGTGATCCGCCAGCTTTCCCCCAGCGCATGGCGCAGCGGCCAGTCGTTGAGCCGGTCCGGCTCGGTAAAGCCGATCAGGCTGTGATCCGCCAGGTCCTCGACCTGCAGCGGCACGCCATGCCGCTGCAGATAGGCCGGGCTCGCCAGCACCCGGCGCATGGTGTGGCACAGCGGCCGCGCATGCAGGCTGGAATCCGGCAGCGGGCCGATGCGGATGGCCAGATCGGTGCGCCGCTCCAGCAGGTCGATGATGCGGTCGTCGCTGTACAGCTCCAGGTCGATCTGCGGGTAGCGCGCGCGAAAGTCGCCGATCAGCGGCGCGATCACATGCAGCATGAACGGTGAAGCGGTGTTGACCCGCAGACGCCCCGCCGGTGTCTGCCGCCGCAGCGCCATCTGCTCCTCGGCCTCCTCCACGCTGGCCAGAATGCGCCGCGCCTGCGCCAGGAACACCTCGCCCTCCTCGGTCAGCTCGAGGCGCCGTGTGGTGCGGCGCAACAGCGTCACCGCCAGCTTGTCCTCCAGCCGACTCAACGCCCGGCTGACGCCCGAAGCGGTCTGTTCCAGCTGCACGGCAGCGGCGCTGATCGAGCCACTGTCGACCACGCTGACAAAGGCGAGCATTTCGTCGAGGTTGGTTTTCATCGGTGAGGTCGCATCGAAGGGGTGGCGGAAAGCAACGAGTCTGGCGGCACCACCGCGCGGCGGCAACCGGACCGGCGCGGGCGCCCGGCGGCGGGCGCGTCGATCAGCCGCCGGCGAAGGGTGCCACCCTCAAACGCCCTTTTCATTCGGCCCCGGCACATTCACCCCGTCCAGCGTGGAACGGCTGTCGCCAGCGCCATCGGTGATCACGCTGAAACTGCCATCGGTCTCCAGCACCACCGCCTCGATGCCATCCAGCGCGGCCAGCCCCTGACTGCGCGCGGCGGCCCGCACCTCATCCTCGGTCACTCGCGCCACGCGCATGGCATCGCCGAGAAAACGCCCGCGATAGAACAGCAGCGCCGGCTCGCCCGTCACCGTCCGCCGTACCCACGCCACCCGCACGCTCGACCAGGTGACGGCGTACTGCAGCCCGATCAACAGCGCAAACGCCAGCACCCCCTCGGCCAGCGACACATCGCGATTGAGCAGAATCGTCGCGAACGTCGAACCCAGCGCCACCGTCACCACCAGATCGAACGCATTCATCTTCGACAACGTCCGCCGCCCGGACAGGCGCAACAAGAGCACCAGGCTGATATAGGCCAGCACGCCCACCACCAGCGTGCGTATCAGCGTCGTTCCGCTACTGAAAAACATGCCTTCCACGATCACCTCCATAACTGAGCCACGCAGGGGTGGACAGGGTAGGTGGGCGGAAAGTGCATACGGCGCGAATGACCGCGCGTCAGGCGACAGTGTGAAAACGGGGGATTAATTCATCGTCTGCTTTACCCATACGGAAGCAGTGGCTAATGTGCCATCACGCGCAGCAATTGCGCACTCGATCAAGGTTCCGCTGCGACGCTACGGTCTGCACCGGTCCGCTACCAAGGAAGGTACAAATGGCGCGCCGTATCCCTGTTCGCTCGCAATGCCAGTTCGATACACCTGGCGAGCGGCGCTTTGCGCTAAAAGTCCTCTCGGTAGCCCGCGCCTTCGCCTCCGAACTGCTCTCCGGCCAGGACGCCGGCGAAGACGGCCTTCCATCATCGTCTTCGCTTGCGCCGGCCACCGCGATGTATAGGCCAAAAATTCCGTTGTAAGACCTGGAAAATCATTCTAAAAAATATTGTATTTATGTGAGGGATATATAGTGGACGCTGAAAAAGTCTTCTGCAGTACTGATGGAAAAAATGGTGAATTATCCCACAAGCTGCGCACCGTTGCCGATCTCATAAGGCACATTAAAACTAAAGAAAAAGACAGTCCGGCTAACTATAGTATTTTTTTGGGTGCAGGCGCTTCGGTAACATCGGGTATTCGAACTGCCAGTCAGCTTATCGATGAGTGGGCCATGGAGCTGTATGCGCGTTTCAACGATAGAAAAGCAGAAAGCCCTACTGCAGCAAAACAATATTTTGAAAACAATCATTCCAGTTGGTACAGCCCCGATAACCCTTACTCATCTCTTTTCGAAATAAAATTCGATCTTCCTATTCAAAGGAGGCGTTTCGTAGAGCAGGAAGTGGATAACAAATTTCCCTCTATTGGATATGCATACCTTACTTCCTTGGTAGATAAAAATTATTTTAATACCATTTTCACCACTAACTTTGATGATTTAATTAACGAAGCTTTTTATCTTTTCTCTAACACAAGGCCTATCTTATGCGCGCATGACTCTTCGATTCACTCCATTAGCATCACATCTAAGCGGCCTAAGATCGTAAAGCTGCATGGAGACTATCTATTCGATGACATCAAAAGCACCTTGAGAGAAACAGAGTCGCTAGAGCAAAATACAAAAGAGAAATTTGTGGAGTTTTGCAAGGAGTACGGCCTGATCGTTGTCGGTTACTCAGGAAGTGATCGGTCCATTATGGACGTTCTAGAGCTTTTGGCGAGGCAGGAAAACTATCTCAAGAACGGTGTCTATTGGTGCTTGCGGCGGTCTGATAATGTTTGTCATTCGTTAAGAAATCTAATTTGGAAAGACAAAGTCTACCCGGTGCTAATCGACGGTTTTGATGAGCTGTTCGCTGAGATTCACGCCCAGACCAACTGCGGAGAACTTAAGTTAAACTCGAGCAAAAGACAATCTAAACTGCATCAGACGATACAAAACATTACTAGCGATCAACACAATCTTATTAAGAATCCCATCATTGCCCACGAAATTAGCTTGATTAAAAACGAGGACGACTCCAAAGATATTTCAGAGTTTGTTAAGCAAATGGTTTCTGCTAACGAGTCGTCGGCGCTCAAAATGACCGATGTCAGAAATCTAATGGAAATCGACTCGCTTATAAAGAGCTGTGAATTTCAAAAAGCCGAAGAAATTTGCAGTATGTATTTCGACGCGTGTGCTAGAAACGAGGGGAAGAAAGTCTATATCGAGAAGTATATAGATATTTATCAGCGGTTGGGCCAAGAGAGCAAGGTAAGCTTTTGGTGCGATAAGCTGATAGATATGGACCCTAACAATATTGAATATCATCTTAAAAAAGCAAGGTCTATCGGTCATATCGCAGAAAGAATAGAATATCTTAAGGAGATACTAGAGAGATTCCCTTATAGCATCTCGTTGCTCAATTCAATCTCATCCAATAGTATTCGCTTGATGCGGCAGGACGGAAGCATCGGTACGAAAGAATTTTTGAAGGATGCCCTGGCTCATTCCGAGAAAAGTTTATCAATAGATCCCAGTCTGGATAACGGTGCATGGCGTATAAAAATGGAAGGTCTTTCTGTAAGATTTTTCCAATGCCTTGACGATAACGAAAAAAAGGATTTGCATAATCAAATCACGGAACATGTAAAGTTCGCAAGGTCTAGGCACCCGGAACATAGACAAGCATTGGAGCTAGCCGAGGATCAGCTAAAGATTGCATGTAAGCCGGCTGACTTGAAAGGGCTCATTGGGTTTTTGCTAGATTTGGCGGATAAAAGTTCTATAGCTAATAGGCGTAAAGTAAAATCCATAATAGCCCGATGTTTTGAACATGTTTATGAAATTGATGAGGATGCTAAGTTAAGGGCAGACCTAAAGGAATTTATTGAGCGCAAGCTTGAATCGGATGATAAAAGCTACTCCATATCCAAATGCAAGATAAAATACTGGCTCACTTATGGTGGGAACAAAGCGGCAGCAATGGAAGAGATTGAAGAGATACTTAAGCATCAAAGCATAGGGTCTCACATAGCCGACTTGTTGAAGCTCCCCATGGATTTCAGTATTGACCTGTTAGACAGGATGCAGGAAAAGTTAGAATTTGACCGGCACAGTCTTTACAAAAGTTATTATTATGAAACTTTAAGTGAAATATGCGCGTTCAAAGGAGACTATGATGCTTCTGCGCAGCACATTGAAAGTGCACTTAAGGAGGGGTTGGCTCTAAAGACTTACCTGTCAACTAAGACTTACTTACTGCTTCTTTCTAAAAACTACCATTCAATTCTAAGCCTAGCTTCACGGTATGAGTCGAAGCTGAGCGAATTTGATGCTGAAACTATTGTTATTAATGTGCAGTGTGCTGCGCAGAAGGTCTCAAGCAAACAATATAATGAGTTAGTTTTGCGTAATTTGATTGCTCAGAGTAAATCGGAAAGCGTAATAATATGCGCGCATGCCTTATTGGGGCATGAGGTCGATGTTAAGCGTTTAATTGCTAAAACCTTAGACAAAGACCCAGGACTTATATATCAATATAAGCGGTGGCCGGTTCTTAGCGCGGAATACTTACCAGGTGAGTCAAAGGACGAGAGTGTGGCTTAGCTGAGCGTAGCGCGTGGAAAAGGCTTCGCCGTTTTCCACCCTACCAATGCGCGGTGTCGGCAGAGGAGGCGGAGTGGCGTAGGGTGGACAACGCTGCGCTTGTCCACCAATGCGAATCGACGGGCATGGCAGGTGGTTGGCGAAACGCTCGCGGGCTAGGGGCGTCCAACCGGGATGCCGCGCCCGCGCGGTCGTATTTGCGAACGACGTTCGCCCACCTCGCCACAAAGCAGACCTACCCATGTTGTTCAGCCGTTTCGAAAACCTGATCGATGTCTTCAAACCCAGCCCCGACGTTGCGCCGCCGGCCGGAATGCTGCGCTTCTATGCGCATTACCTGAAGCAGGTGTGGCCGTTGATGACGGCCGTGCTGGTGGTCGGCTTCTTTGCGGCGCTGATCGAGGTGGCGCTGTTCAGCTTTCTTGGCCAGCTGATCGATATGGCCCAGGCGACCGATGACGCGCGGTCCTTCTTCGCCGAGCACCGCAACGAGCTGCTGTGGATGGCGGCGGTGGCGCTGGTCATCCGGCCCCTGGTGTTCGGCCTGCATAACCTGCTGACGCATCAGGCGATCAATCCGGGGCTGACCAATCTGATCCGCTGGCAGAACCATCGGTACGTGCTCAAGCAAAGCCTGAACTTCTTCCAGAACGACTTCGCCGGGCGCATCGCCCAGCGCGTGATGCAGACGGGGCCGTCGCTGCGTGATTCGGCCATGCAGGTGATCGACGCGCTGTGGCATGTGGTGGTCTATGCCGGCAGCGCGCTGTATCTGTTCGCCGCTGCGGACCTGCGTTTGATCGTGCCGTTGCTGCTGTGGATCGTCGGCTACAGCGCTGCGCTCTGGTACTTCGTGCCGCGTATTCGCGCGCGTTCGGCGGCGGCGTCCGCGGCGCGCTCGAAGGTGATGGGGCGCGTGGTGGATGGCTACAGCAACGTCGCCACGCTCAAGCTGTTCGCCCATTCGCGGGAGGAG
Source organism: Stutzerimonas kunmingensis (assembly GCF_002929225.1). Taxonomy (GTDB): domain Bacteria; phylum Pseudomonadota; class Gammaproteobacteria; order Pseudomonadales; family Pseudomonadaceae; genus Stutzerimonas. The sequence continues at coordinate 43,665 of NZ_PISM01000022.1, forward strand.
GAGAGCTACGCCCGCGAGGCGATGCAGGAGCTGCTCGGCAAGTTCCGCCTGCAGTCGCGGGTGATCACGAGCCTGGATTTCCTCATCACCTGCATGAACGGCCTGTTGATCGTCGGCACCGGCGCGCTGGCGCTGTGGCTGTGGAGCGAGGCGCTGATCACCACAGGCGCCATCGCCCTGGCGCTGGGCCTGGTGATCCGCATCAACAACATGGCCGAGTGGATCATGTGGGTGGTCAACGGCATCTTCGAGAACGTCGGCACCGTGCAGGACGGCATGAAGAGCATCGTCCGGCCGCGCGATGTGCTCGACCCCGAGGACGCCAAGCCGCTCAAGGTGGAGCAGGGCGGCGTGCGCTTCGAGGATGTGCATTTCCATTACGGCAAAAGCGGCGGGGTGATCAGCGGGCTCAGCATCGACATCCGCCCGGGCGAGAAGATCGGCCTGGTCGGGCCGTCGGGTGCGGGCAAGTCGACGCTGGTCAACCTGCTGCTGCGCCTTTATGACCTGGAAAGCGGGCGCATCCTGATCGATGGGCAGAACGTCGCCGAGGTCAGCCAGGAGAGCCTGCGCGCCAACATCGGCGTGGTCACCCAGGACACCTCGCTGCTGCACCGTTCGATCCGCGACAACCTGCGCTACGGCAAGCCCGACGCCACAGAGGAAGAACTCTGGGCCGCGGCACGCAAGGCCCGCGCGGACGAGTTCATCAAGACCTTGGACGACAGTCAGGGCGGCTTGGCCTTTGAGGCCATGGTTGGTGAGCGCGGCGTGAAACTCTCCGGCGGGCAACGGCAGCGTATCGCCATCGCCCGGGTGCTGCTCAAGGACGCACCGATCCTGGTGCTCGACGAAGCCACCTCGGCGCTGGATTCGGAGGTCGAGGCGGCGATTCAGGAGAGCCTGGATACCCTGATGGAAGGCAAGACGGTGATCGCCATCGCCCACCGGCTGTCGACCATCGCGCGTATGGATCGGCTGGTAGTGATCGATGGCGGCCAGGTGATCGAGACCGGCACCCACGCCGAGCTGATCGCCCGCGGCGGTCTCTATGCGCGGCTGTGGCAGCACCAGACGGGTGGGTTCGTCGGGGTGGATTGATTCGAACGGGCAAGCTAGGGGTTTTTCGTCCACTCTGCTTGTCGGCCTGTTGGAACGCGCGGCGCGGCAGCGCTGAGCTATCCCGCCGTGTTCTCAATAACCAGGGGCGGGTTGGGCAAGCCTGAATCCAGTCGAGTGCAGAGGTGCATATGAACATTTTCCTGACATCCTCCTTTGCCGAGGTCGTGGACTTGTTTGTCAGATTCACCGGAGGCGAGTGCCGCGGCAGGACGGTTACGCTGATTCCTACGGCGAGCCTTGCCGAGGAGGTCAATTCCTACCTTGTTGCGGCCAGGGAGGCGCTTGTCGAAGCCGGTCTGGTGATCGATGAACTCGAGGTTTCAGCTGCAACTCAGGACGAGATCGTCAGCAAGCTCGAACGTGGCGATTACATCTATGTGTCAGGCGGCAACACCTTCTTTCTGCTGCAGGAGCTGAAGCGCACAGGCGCGGACAGGTTGATCGCGGAACAGGTCAGGGCCGGGAAGTGCTATATCGGCGAATCCGCCGGCTCCGCGATACTCCCCCCGAGCATTGACTATATTCGGGCGCTGGACGACGTCACTGCCGCGCCTGAGCTGGAGTCCTACACCGCACTGGGGCTGGTCGATTTCTACCCGCTGCCGCATTACCGAAATGCGCCGTTCGACGAGGCCGTCGAACAGGTGCTGAAGGAGTATGGGCAGGCATTGGCGCTTCGCCCATTCAGCAATAACCAGGCGATCGTCGTGTCGGGCGGTCACGCTGAAATCCAAACGAGCGGCGAACGAGGCTAACGCCAGCTTCAAGGCCTGCCTGCTCTGCCAAGCCTCTATCAGTTACCAAATGCCCTTGCCGCCGCTACCTCTGGAGCAGTGGCATGGCGCGGGCTTGCAAGGCCCTGAGCAACGAGCACGGCGCATTCCGGTTCGTCGTCGCGCCACCTGAACCCTCATACACTGCGCCCACTCGTACCTCTAGCGCAGTCATTCACCTGAGAGGGAGCCCGCCATGAGCGATAGACAAGCCAGCGTCCGCCACGATGCCGCGCAGCAGCGCTATGAGCTGCTGGTCGACGGCCAGTCACTCGGCGCCGCCGAGTACAGCGAGCAGGGCGAGCGGATGGTCTTTACCCATACCGAGGTCGACCCCAGCCTGTCCGGGCAGGGGCTTGGCAGTGTGCTGGCCAAGGCCGCGCTGGAGGATGCACGGCGGCGCGACAAGCGCGTGGTGCCGCAGTGCGAGTTCATCGCCAGCTACATCGAGCGACACGGGGAATGGCAGGACCTGGTCGATCCGGCCTGAGGGTTCGCAGTCACTCGCAGAAACAGCATCACGCTGGCCTTTGGCTCATCGACGGTGACGCCCGTGGGTGCGGAGTGAGGGCGTCAGCCACGGTGTTGGCCTGGTGCATCGGAGGAGAAGCGCATGGATGGTCGAGAGTTTGTCTGGGCGCATTTCAAGCTCAATGCCGAGCAGCGCCTACGTGGCTTCAACTTCTTCGTGGTGCTGGCGATCTTCGCCGATGGCGGTGTGCTGGCGGCGCTGCAGCGCGGCTTCTCGCCCGGGCTGCTGATTCTGCTCGGTGCCTTTACCGTCTTGCTGGCGCAGGTGTTCTGGCTGGTGGATGCACGCAGCCGGCAGCTGCTGGAACTGACCATCACGGCGCTGAAGGAGATGGAAGCCGAGCATCCCGAGAGTTACCGGCTGTTCGCCGCCGATGCGCTGGGGCAGAGCCGGGTGATCAGCTACACCTTCGCCATTCGCGCGCTGTTGCTGGCGCAGATGGGCTTTGGCCTTGGCGTGTTCGCTTACGGGCTCTACCAGTGGTGAGTACTGCGAGCGTGTCATCCGTCGCTGGCTGCGCTGCGCAGCCGAACGCTGGCGGCGGGCGCCCGGTCGGTATTGGTAACCACCGGGAGATCTGACGATGTCGACTTCGAGCAATCTGTTATGGGCCGCCCTGGCGATCGGGGCGGTGACGGGCATGCGCAGCATGCTGGCGCCGACGCTGGTCAGCCGGGCGTTGAGCGAGCGCGATGATCTCGCCGGGGCGGGGGAGGCCGCGCAACTGCTGACGTCGGACACCGCGCAGACCTTTCTGCCAACGCTCGCGGCCAGCGAGATGATCGGCGACAAGATGCCCTTCGCACCGGATCGCACCATCGTGCCGTCGATGATGTTTCGTGCGCTGTCCGGCGGCGTCAGCGCGGCGGCGTTGGCGGGTGTCCGTCGCGAGCCGGTGCTAGTGCCGGCGTTGCTCGGTGCGACGGCGGCGCTGGTCGCATCCAGGGTCGGGCTGAGCCTGCGCAAGCCCTATCAGCCCCGGCCGCTGGTCAATGCGGCGCTGGGTGCGGTGGAGGAATGTCTGGCGTTGGTGATTGGCCGAGCCGGGCTGCGGCGGGCGTTGGGCGCGGAGCGGCGCGGGCGCTAGGAAGCCGTGAACTCCTCGCGTTTCGTGGTGCGGTGATGTAGACGCGTGGAAAAGGCGTTGCCGTTTTCTACCCTACGCGGGTTGCCCTCGGGACCCGTCAGTCCTGGCTGATCTCGGTCTTGTGCGGATTGCTCTGCAGCAAGCGCGCGTGGGCTTCTGGGTAGCGGTAGGCGAAGGTGGCGTGTTGCGCGGCCACTTCGGCCCGCAGTGCTTCGCGCTCGTGGGCGGGCAGCTTGGCCAGGTACTTTTGAGTGATGGCGTATTTGGCGGCCATCAGCTCGTCATGGGCTTCGCGCACCTCCACTTCGTACGCCTTGGCGCGACGCTCGCGCAGGGCCGCTTGGTCGGTGTGCATGTTGCCGCCTTCATGCAGGACGAAGGCGCTCTTCGAGTCGCCTTCCGTCTGCTCCATGGCCGGCTGTGCAGCCCAGACACTCGAAGCGGCAAGGCAGAGCATCAGGCAGGACGAGACGGTTCTCAGCGTAGGCATGGCGTGGCCCTCTGCATGCTTGGCAGCGCTCAGGCCGCCTGAAGCGCCAGAATACGCCAGGTGCATCTCGCACTCAGCAGTCCGGCCCTGCGCCAATCGTCGCAGCAGGCTATGGGCCTGATGGATTGCGCGTCGTCAGGGTGTGGCTGCCCGGCCGGGACATGACATAAAACGGGCCGCGTGATGCGGCCCGTGGTACTGCGCAGCAGCGGTCAGCTCGGCCGCTGGATCACGCAAATGCGGTCGCGGCAGAGGCCGGCGTCACGGGTGCCGACGCCGGGTGCCACTTCCGGCGTGTCCGGGCTGCTGCCGTGGCCGGTCGCGCCAGCACCGGTGGGTGCCGTGGTGGCGGTGGTGTCCGGGTAGTCGGTGCCGGCGCGCTTGGCCGCGCCGCCGATGTCATAGCGACCAGTGTCGGCCGAGCTGCGGTCGTTGTAATCGGTCGGGTCGGCGCCGGGCGCGGTTGTATTGCCGATGTGGGCACCGTCGCCGGTGTGCGCGCCACTCAGAGGTCGGTCGCTGCCAGCGGTTGCCGTGCCGGTTGCGCTGAAGTGCTTGTCGAGGTGGCTGTCGCCACCGGTGGCGCCGGCATAGGGGCTGGTCGGGCCGGCATAGCCTTCGACTGCGCCGCTGCCGCCGCGCTCGTTGATGTCGATGGCACCGTTGTATTCCAGGGCATCGCGCGCCTTGGCCAGCTGATCTTCATCGTCGACATCCACGGCGATCACCAGGGCACCGCGGCGTACGGCATCTGGATAGGCGGTGGCGTAGTGGCGGTGCGTTTCGTGCGGTTCATGGCCGAACAGCGATTTGAAGAAATGCGTGATCTTGGATTCGTGATGCGTACGATCCACCGGGACGTCGGGAGTGGTGGTGTAGGGCGCATCGTAGGCATGGATATCGGCGCTCTCGGCGCCAATGGCGTGAATCTGTTCCCGCGCTATGCCCCGCGACATCAGATCGCCGCGGGTGCGGTTGGCGTCGGTCAGCGTTGCGAACGCTGCTACCAGTGTATGTCTCATGATCCACCTCACGTTGTGTTGAACAACCGGGATGTGAGCGCTGGGCGTGTCGCGATGATGGCGGCCGAGTGCTGGCGAGGCCGCGCCGCTCATAGACATTGGGTCGGAGCGCACCGGCATAGTTCAGCGTGGAGGATCAGTGGTCGGAGGAGGGCCGTGCAGTCTCTGCGCGGCGATGAGAGAGGTTGAAGCAGGACCCCTCGGCAGACGGGGACGGGCAGCCTGCCTACGCAAGATAGCGGGCGGTGGAAAGGCTTCGCGCCTTCCACCGCCCGATCCGGTTGCGCTTCAGTCGAGGTCGGCAGCGCTGTGGCGCTCGGGTGCCTGTTCGGATTCATCGCCCCAAGTGCGATTGACCTTGCGTCCGCGGATCACGGCTGGGCGCTCGGCGACCTCCGCGGCCCAGCGCTGGACGTGCTTGTAGTCCTGCACGGAAAGGAATTCGCCAGCGTCGTACAGCTCGCCCCGCGCGAGCACGCCGTACCAGGGCCAGATCGCCATGTCGGCGATGCTGTAGTCGTCACCGGCCACGTAGCGGTTCTCCGCCAACTGGCGGTCGAGCACGTCGAGCTGGCGCTTGACCTCCATGGCGTAGCGGTTGATCGGGTACTCGTACTTCTCCGGTGCGTAGGCGTAGAAGTGCCCGAAGCCGCCACCGAGGAAGGGCGCCGACCCCATCTGCCAGAACAGCCAGTTCAGCGTCTCGGTACGCGCACGGATTTCCGTGGGCAGGAAGGCGCCGAACTTCTCCGCCAGGTAGACCAGGATCGAACCGGACTCGAACACCCGTAGCGGTTTGCCTGCGACGCTGTGATCGGCCAGCGCGGGGATCTTCGAGTTGGGATTGATCTCGACGAAGCCGCTGCCGAACTGATCGCCCTCACCGATGTTGATCAGCCAGGCATCGTACTCGGCGCCGCTGTGGCCGGCGGCGAGCAGCTCTTCGAGCATGATCGAGACCTTCACGCCATTGGGCGTGGCCAACGAGTAGAGCTGCAACGGATGCTTGCCCACCGGCAGCACCTTCTCCTCCCGCGTACCAGCGGTGGGGGCATTGATGCTGGCGAACTTGCCGCCCGAGGGCGCGTCGTGGGTCTAGATCTTCGGCGGGACGTAAGGGGTATCAGACATGAACAATCTCCTCGGTGGCTCTGGGGATGTGCAGGGCATGCTACGCGCTCGCACGATGCGGTCGAAATCAAGCCGGTCGATATTGGTCATCGATGGGCGATGGTTTGTTCTGCGAGGGGTTTTTTGAGATGAACTAGAAATTTTTTTCCCGATCGGTAAAAAATCCAGTGCACCGGCCAGCAGTGGAGAGTATTTTCCCTATTGGGAAAAAAGCGGAAGTGAGCTGTTGCCGAAGGACAAATTGTACGGAACGGGAAAATGGGTGGACCTACCGCATTTATATCAATGGCCGAGCTGGGCAAGATGATCCAGCGCACCCGCAAGGGGCAGGGGCTGCGTCTGGTGGACGCTGCCGGCCTATGTGGCGTGAGCGTGCGCTTTCTGAGCGAGCTGGAAAATGGCCGCGAGAGCTGTTCGTTCGGACGGGTGCTGAACGTGTGTCATACGCTTGGCATCGAGCTGTTGGCGGCTAGACGTGACGGGAGCGACCTGTGAGCGGACTGCTCGGCGTCTACCGGGGTGATTGCCGTATCGGTGAGCTTTGGCTGGGTGACGATGGCCGCAGCATGGGTTTTCGTTATAGCGAAGCAGCGCGGTTTGCAATCTCCAATAGCTTGCCGCTTGCAACCGGTATGTTTGCGCCAACGCTCGGCACGGCACACAACTGGTTTGCCAATCTGCTTCCCGAAGAAGCTTCGCGGCAGTTGCTGGTGAACCGGCTTGGGATCGCCGATGACGACTTTTCGCTGTTGGCCGCCATCGGTGGTGATTGTGCCGGTGCGTTGCGCATTGTTGACCCGGAGCGGGCCGATGCGTTGATCGAATCTGGCCAGGAGCCGGTCGACCCCAATCAGCTGGCGCGCTGGGCGCAGGGTAAGGAGCGCTACGCCTTGTTCCAGCCGGGCAAGGCGACACGGCTTTCGCTTGCCGGCGCCCAGGACAAGATTCCCGTAATCCTCGAAGGCGGCCAGCTCTACCTCCCGCGCGGCGCCGCCGCTTCTTCGCATCTGATCAAGTTCTCGCTAAAGCCGGCGTTGGTTTTCAACGAACTCTATATGAACCGCCTGGCTCGGATCGCTGGGCTTGTGGTACCCGACTCGCACGCAGGTCAGGCAGGAAAGGCTCACTATCTTGCCGTGGCTCGTTACGATCGTGAGCGAGGGGATAACCGGATCGAGCGTGTGCACCAGGAGGACATGTGCCAGGCGCTTGGCTATCCGCGGCGGCTCAAGTACCAGGAAGAGGGCGGCCCGACGCTGGCTGCCTGCGCAGACCTGTTGCGCGCGGTGACGGCCACGCCTGCGCTGCAGGTGCGCCAGCTGCTGCGCTGGCAGATATTCAATGTGCTGGCCGGCAACAGCGATGGCCACGCCAAGAACATTTCGCTGTTACAAGACGCCAAGGGGCGCTGGTCATTGGCGCCGGCCTATGACCTGGTATGTACGATGGTGCTGCCCTACAGCCCCAGTCTTGGTTTCGCGGTCGGCGGTAACTTCCATCCGCAGCAGCTGCGCAGAGCCGATTGGGAAGAGCTGGCGCGCCACATGGGCCTCGCGCCGCCGTTCGTACTGCGGGAGCTGCGGCAAATGCTGGATCTGCTCGAGCCAGCTGCCAATAGCGCCGAGTTGCAAGCTGAACTGCAGACGGTTGGCATGGATGAGGCGGGTTGGGCGAAGGTGCAGCATGTGCGCAAATACGTCGTTCAGCAGTGCCGCCGCTACCGCAAGCTGTAGCGGCCCGGGTCCTCCTTCGTGAATGCCTACAGCCCACGCTAGCGCCTCGCTGTGTGAGATTGCTGCGAGCGTGACAACCATAGTCAGTAATCGATCAGTGGTACTGACAACAAGCGGTGCCGACGGTCCGGCATGCAGCGGTCGCGCTAGACTCCTTCCTACTGTCCCATCCACTCGGGGCCTAACCCGGATACAGGACGGCACGATGCCCCTCAGCAAACGCGATCAGACCCGTATGGAACGGCAACTCTCCAGCTGCCTGACCCAGGCCTGCGAAGCGGGCAAGGCGGAAATCGTCGGCTTCAGCTGGCTCACCCATGAGGTCGATTACGCGCGCTTCCCCGAGAGCCTGCAGGTCACCTGGGTATTCGCCACGGAGGCGCAGAGGGCTCTGGCGATTGGTACAGGGCAGGGCGCACGGATGCAGGCGCTGACCCGAGCAGCGCTCGCTGAGGCGGGTATCGACATGGATGCCCTGATCGCACCGGTGCGCTTCGACAGCGAGGAAGCCTGCAAGCGCGACGATGGCGGTGACTGGCAACGCCGCCTGGCCCGCAACGCCACGACACGGCACTGACCGTGGGCAAGGACGTCGAGAATCCGTGCATTTCCGTCTGCAAGCTCACGGACGAGGTGTGTACCAGCTGTGGTCGCACCAAGGACGAGATCCGCAAATGGAAACGCATGAAGCGCCCGGACAAGAAGGCCGTCGTGGAGCGCGCGGCGCAGCGGTTGAAGGCGCTGAAAAAGAAGAAAAAGAAAGGCTGAGCCGAGCGATGGGGCGCCTCTGCTGTCGATGGCGGTGCGATCGTCCACCGCGCATCTGCATCGCAGGCGCTGATCCCGCGTCGTGCGCCTCAGGTGCAGAGGTGACGCAATCAATCCACCACGAACAGCTTTGCCCCCAATTGGGTAGATGAACGATGCGGCTCGGCGCCGTCGGCGACCTGGTAGCTCATGCCCGGCGTAAGGATGAAGCGGCGCCCATCAGGAAGCTCGGTGTGCAGTTCGCCTTCCAGGCACAGCAGGATATGGCCCTTGCTGCACCAGTGGTCGGCCAGATAACCCGGGGTGTACTCGACCGTGCGCACGCGGATGGGGCCGAACTGGCGGGTGCGCCAGTAAGCGCTGCCGGTTTCGCCGGGGTGTACGCTGGGTTCGATGGTGGCCCAGTCAGTAGTGCCGAAGGGGAGGTCGTTGATGCCCATGTCTGATGCCTGTAGGCAATGAGTGAGTGGTCTTGCAGAAACGCAGTGGTGATAGATGCGGCGCCGTGGTGGCTTGAAGCCACCGGATAGGCCATTCCTGAGGCAACGAACGCCCGGTACACGAATGAAAAAGCCGCTGCCCTCTCACGGGAGCAGCGGCTTTTCGGTTACGGCACTAAAGCCTCAACCGCGGGCGCCGTGCACGCCAGCGCTGATCTCGCGGCACAGGCCAAGCACGCCGTCTACCGCAGCCTCCGGGCTCTTGGCCCCGGCGATCTGGTCGATCAACGCCGAGCCGACCACCACACCCTCGGTGATCCGGGCGATGGCCGCGGCCTGTTCCGGTGTGCGGATGCCGAAGCCTACGCATACCGGCAGATCGGTGTGGCGTTTCAGGCGCGCCACCGCTTCCTCGACGTGTTCCAGGGTCGCCGAACCGGCGCCGGTCACGCCGGCCACCGAGACGTAGTAGACGAAGCCGGAGCTGCCGTTGAGCACGACCGGCAGGCGCTGGTCGTCGGTGGTCGGGGTGGTCAGGCGGATGAAGTCGATGCCGGCGCTCTGGGCCGGGTCGCAGAGTTCGTCGTTATGCTCCGGCGGCAGGTCGACGACGATCAGGCCGTCGACACCGGCTTCTTTCGCATCGCTGACGAAGCGCTCGACGCCATAGGCGAAGATCGGGTTGTAGTAGCCCATCAGTACCAGCGGGGTGCTGCTGTTGGTTTCGCGGAATTCACGGACCATCTGCAGCGTCTTCGGCAGGTTCTGCTTCGCCGCCAGGGCGCGGATGTTGGCCAGCTGGATCGCCGGGCCGTCGGCCATCGGGTCGGTGAACGGCATGCCCAGCTCGATGACGTCGGCGCCGGCATCCGGCAGGCCCTTGAGGATGGCGAGCGAGGTGGCGTAGTCCGGGTCACCGGCGGTCACGAAGGTCACCAGCGCGGCGCGGTTTTCCTGCTTCAGCTGTGCGAAGCGCGACTGCAGACGGGAGTTCACCGAGCTCATATATGTTCTTCCTGTTCGTCGTAGTGGTGCATGACGGTTTGCATGTCCTTGTCGCCGCGGCCGGAGAGGTTGACCACCATCAGGTGGTCCCTGGGCAGCTTCGCCGCGCGCTTGAAGGCTTCGGCCAGGGCGTGGGCGGATTCCAGCGCGGGGATGATGCCTTCCAGGCGGCAGCACAGGTGGAAAGCTTTCAACGCTTCGTCGTCGGTGCATGGCACGTATTCGACGCGCTTGATCTCGTGCAACCAGGCGTGCTCAGGGCCGACGCCTGGGTAGTCGAGGCCGGCGGAAATCGAATGCGCATCGGTGATCTGGCCGTCGGCGTCCTGCAGCAGGAAGGTGCGGTTGCCGTGCAACACACCCGGTGCGCCACCGGCCATGCTCGCGGCGTGTTTGCCGGTGTCGATGCCGTGGCCGGCCGCTTCGACGCCGACGATCTGCACGGACTCGTCATCGAGGAACGGGTGGAACAGGCCGATGGCGTTGGAGCCGCCGCCGATGCAGGCGACCAGCGAGTCGGGCAGGCGGCCTTCCTTCTGCATGATCTGCTCGCGTACTTCGTTGCCGATCACCGACTGGAAGTCGCGCACCATCGCCGGGTAGGGGTGCGGGCCGGCGGCGGTGCCAATCAGGTAGAAGGTGTTGTGGACGTTGGTCACCCAGTCGCGCAGGGCTTCGTTCATCGCGTCCTTCAGCGTGCCGGTGCCGGCGGTGACCGGGATCACCTCGGCGCCCAGGAGCTTCATGCGGAAGACGTTGGCCTGCTGGCGCTCGATGTCGGTGGTGCCCATGTAGACCACGCACTGCATGCCGAAACGCGCGGCCACGGTGGCGGTGGCCACGCCGTGCATGCCGGCGCCGGTCTCGGCGATGATGCGCTGCTTGCCCATGCGCTTGGCCAGCAGGATCTGGCCGATGCAGTTGTTGATCTTGTGCGCGCCGGTGTGGTTCAGGTCTTCGCGCTTGAGGTAGATCTTCGCGCCGCCGAACTGCTCGGTCAGGCGCTCGGCGAAGTACAGCGGGCTGGCGCGGCCAATGTAGTCACGCTGGAAATAGGCCAGCTCCTCGAGGAAGGCCGGATCGCTCTTGGCCTTCTCGTACTCGGCGGCCAGCTGGTTGATCAGCGGCATCAGGGTTTCGGCGACGAACTGGCCGCCGAAGCGGCCGAACAGGCCGCGGTCGTCGGGACCGCTGCGGTATGACGTCATGTGAGGCTCCTGTAACGGTTGCCGGGCCTGTGCTCGGGTACTTGTCCTGAACGCGTTTCGGCGCATTCGCGGTCAAGACCGCTACCACAGGCGACGGATGATGCGATGGATTCAGGGTACGGCTATGGGCGCCTGGTTAAAAGCGATAAGATCGCCACGACCTGTCAGGAAAACTCACGCTTATGGCTCAGGACCTCCCCCCTCTCAATGCCCTGCGTGCCTTCGAATCGGCCGCCCGCCTGGGTAGTGTCAGCGAAGCGGCGCGCGAGCTGCATGTCACCCACGGGGCCGTCAGTCGGCAGGTCAAGCAGCTCGAGGAGCAGCTGGGCATAGGCCTTTTCATCAAGGAAGGTCGTGGCGTAAAACTCACCGATGCCGGGGTGCGCCTGCGCGATGCCGCCAGCGAGGCTTTCGAGCGTCTGCGCAGCACCTGTGCCGAGCTGAAGCGGCAGACCGCTGAAGCGCCGTTCGTCCTCGGTTGCCCCGGCAGCCTGCTGGCGCGCTGGTTCATCCCGCGGCTGGATCGGCTCAATCGCGACCTGCCCGAGCTGCGTCTGCAGCTGTCTGCCAGCGAGGGCGAGCTGGATCCACGCAAACCGGGGCTGGATGCCACGCTGTGGTACGCCGAGCCGCCGTGGCCAGCGGACATGCAGGTGTTCGAGTTGGCCGTCGAGCGCATCGGCCCGGTACTCAGCCCCTACCATCCGCGCTGTGCCGAACTGCGCAGCGCACCGCCCGCGGCACTGCTCGACGAAGCGCTGTTGCATACCGCCTCGCGCCCGCAGGCCTGGCCGAGCTGGGCTCGCCGGCAGCAGCTGGACCCCACGCAGCTGCGCCTCGGGCAGAGCTTCGAGCACCTGTACTTCCTCCTGGAGGCGGCACTGGCCGGGCTGGGTGTGGCTATCGCGCCGCAGCAGCTGGTCGCCGACGATCTGAAATCGGGGCGGCTGCTCGCGCCCTGGGGTTTCGTCGAAACCAGCGCCCGGCTGGCGCTCTGGGTGCCGGCACGGCGGCTGGATCGGCGTGCCGAACGCCTGGCGGCGTGGCTGCGGAACGAGCTGCGCAGTGCGGAGAAGCCCGGATAAAGAGCCAGGCGGAAAGCATCGGCGTGGCCTGATTCACGATCTAGAGTGCTCCCGCGGCAAGGATGCAGCAGAAGGGATGACCCGCTGACATCGCCCATGGCAAGGGTACCGGGGATTGCGCTGGTCGCTCCATTCCACGCCCCGACGCCACCGTCCCCGGAGCAGGCAAGCGACGAGCGGGCGCGCCGTTTGTCTGGCGCCACTAAATCGACAGCATTCTTGTCGATACATTCACATCACCCCAGAGCGGTCCGGCGTGTTGGCGCGGGGACTGTCTGCAGTCGTTCGAGGAGAACAGTGATGGTCAACAAGAAGCGTGTCGCGCTGATCGTGTTCGTTTTGCTTGCTACCGGAGCGGAGCAGGTCGTTGCCAAGCCCAACCCGGCGGTCGAAGCCTCCCTGAAGACCGGGCGGCCCTTCGTAGCAGGCCAGCTGCTGGTGCAATTCAAGCCAGGTGCATCGGAAGCGGCGAAAAATGCGGCGTTGAGCAGGCAGGGCGCCAAGGCCATGCAGAAGTTGCTGGCCAAGGCTGCACGCAAGGACGCCAAGGGCGACCTGGTGCAGGCGCAGCTGGGCAAGGGCAAGAAGCTTGATGCCGCACTACTGGCGCGGCTTGCCGCCGATCCGGCGGTGGAGTTCGTCGAGCCGAATTGGATCTATCGTTCTCAAGTAGCCAACCCGAGGGACCCGGGTATCAATCTGCTCTGGGGCATGCAGGGCGCCACTACTTCACCCACTTCGGCTTATGGCAGCGGTGCTCTCGCTGCCTGGAATGCGGGCATGCTGTGCTCGAACAAGATACATGTGGGCATCGTCGATGAAGGCGTGATGTTCACCCACGGCGATCTGCGCCAATATGTGGATCAATCCGGGTGAAGGCACGCGGGCTGACCGCAAGGACAACGATCGTAACGGTTTGATCGACGATATCCGTGGCTGGGACTTCGCGGCCAACAACGCTAGCGTCTACGACGGGCCGGCGGATGATCACGGCACGCACGTTGCTGGAACCGTCGCAGCGGTCGCGAATAACGGCGCAGGTGTCTTTGGCGTCTGCCCGAGCGCCAAGCTGATCACTGCCAAGTTTCTTGGTGTTAAAGGTGGTACCACAGCGGGTGCGGTGAAGGCGATCAACTATCTGACGCAACTGAAGCGGATGAAGAAGATCAACCTTGTCGCGACCAATAACTCCTGGGGTGGCGGAGGCTATTCGCAGGCGCTGTACGATGCCATTCGGGCTGCCGGCAACGCCAATATCCTGTTCGTTGCGGCTGCGGGTAACAGCGGGATAAACCTGGATAAGACCCCGAGCTATCCGGCGAGCTACAAACTGCCCAACGTGATTGCAGTTGCGGCAATCGCCCCAAATGGAAAGCGAGCAAGTTTTTCGAATTACGGTGTGAAAAGCGTGCATATCGCTGCGCCCGGCGTAAATATCGTTTCTACGGTGCCCTCCAAATCGAATGGCTCCAGCTATGCCTACATGAGCGGCACGTCCATGGCCGCGCCGCATGTTGCAGGCGCCGCAGCCTTGTACGCCTCGCTCAACCCATGCGCGACGGCGGCGCAGATCCGCGAGGCTCTGCTACGGCTGGCGGTACGCGACCCACAGCTGACCGGTGTGGTGCAGCTGAACCGCCGTTTGAATGTCTCGAAGATCCGCCGCGAGCTGGCCTGCGGCACCTGATATCACTGCGCGGCCTCCGGCGTCCGGTTGGCTGCGCTACTCATTCGCAGCGCCGGTGGCCGCCTGAACTCGGTCGTCGCCATCGAGTCCTACGCCGCACGGCAGCGGAGCGATCAATGATCGCAGCGGTTTTCTCCGATGCCTTCTTCTGCCTCGAAAGGACTTAGCGAATGAATGCTTGCGCTTCTGCTGCGATGCTCGCGGCCGGCCTGCTGTTGACGGCGGCTGCCCATGCTCAACCGATCGAACTGGATGGCATCGAGCTGTCACGGGATGTGCCCTGCCTTGGCAAGGACGTGAACATCTCCGGTAATGCCAACAAGATCAGCCTCACCGGGGACTGTGGCGTGGTGCAGGTCTACGGGACAGACCATGAGATCAGCCTGGAGAAGGCGTCTGCGCTGGAAGTGTCCGGCATCGGAAACAGCGTAACGGCGGAGTCCGTCGACCGTCTGACCGTGGACACCAACAAGAACCAGATCCGCTCCACCATCCTTGGCCGAGGTCAGACGGCAATCGTTGAGGTATTAGGCGCTGATCACGAGCTGGAACTGGTGTTCGACGGCCCGGCGCAGGTCACTGTGGCTGGCATCGACAACCGCTTGCAGTGGAGCGGGGATGAGCCGGCGATGTCCTTGTCTGGCGCTGGTCATCAGATCGACCGGCAATAGGGCGGCCTTCGCCGTCCGGGCACCCGGGGCTCAGCTGGCCAGGGCGGTCTGCGAAGCGACCTCTGCGGCGGCGACTTTTTCCTCGGCGTAACCGCGCGGGTTGCGGCTCTGCCAGCGCCAGGCATCGGCGAGCATGGTGGTCAGGTCTTTCTCGGCACGCCAGCCGAGTTCCAGTTCTGCCTTGGTAGGGTCCGACCAGCATTGGGCGATGTCGCCACTGCGGCGCGGCTTGATCACGTGGGGCAGGGAGCGCCCGGTGACTTCCTCGAAGGCGGTGATCATCTCGCGTACCGAATGGCCCTTGCCGGTGCCGAGGTTCCACGTGGAAACACCATGAATCAGCTGCAGTCGCTCCAGCGCTTTGAAGTGACCCTTGGCCAGATCGACAACGTGAATGTAGTCGCGCACGCCGGTGCCGTCCGGGGTCGGGTAGTCGTTGCCATAGACGTTCAGCTGCTTTCTACGGCCCACTGCCACCTGCAGCATGTAGGGCAGCAGGTTGTTCGGTACGCCGTTGGGGTCTTCGCCGATCAGCCCTGACTCGTGGGCGCCGATGGGGTTGAAGTAGCGCAGCAAGCCGATCGACCAGCGCGGATCGGAAGCGGCCAGACCCTTGAGCACATTTTCGGCCATCAGCTTCGACTGGCCGTAGGGATTGGTCGGCACGCCAGTAGGGCGGTCCTCGGTGATCGGCATCACCGGCGATTCACCGTAGACCGTCGCTGAGGAGCTGAACACCAGTCTGAACACGCCGGCTTCGGCCATCGCCTGGCACAGCGCGATGCTGCCGCCGACGTTGGTTTCGTAGTAGCGCAGCGGCTCGCGCACGCTTTCGCCAACCGCCTTGAGGCCAGCGAAGTGCATCACCGCGTTGATCGGGTAAGCGGCGAACAGTGCCTTGAGCAGCGAGTGATTGCGCACGTCGCCTCTGACGAACTGCAGCGGTCGCCCGGCGAGCTGCTCGACGCGGTCCAGAGCGGCCTGCGAACTGTTGCACAGATTGTCCAGCACCAGCACTTCATGCCCGGTCTGCAGCAGTTCGAGCACCGCGTGTGAGCCGATGTAGCCGGCTCCTCCTGTTACCAGAATCATCTGTCTACCTCCGCATTCGCTGTCTTTTCGACACGCTCGGGACACTGCGGCTGGCCATTGAGTGGCGCTGCATGAGTGTCCGCAATCTGGGATCGGCGAAACGGAACGGGACGGCGATGACGAAGCTGCGCGCGTGGTTTCCGGTGCCGGTGTTAAGGCGTCCTGTTGATACGGACGGGGCAAGCTTCTGGCGAGTTCCATCCAGCCGCCGGACGGCCGACGGGCTGCGCTATCGGATGATTGGCGGGAACCCGAACCGCCGATTGCCGTCCACTACCGGCGGACGACGCGGGTTGCAGGCCATCTGACGGCTCGTAGTCGTGGCGCGATGACACGCCTTACGCAGGGCAGCGCTGGCATCGACGTGGCATGGTGAGTGGGCAGGAACGCCCGGGCACGGCTACCGAAATGAGGTGCTACATGAGTTGGGCCGGCCCGTTCCAGTACGACATCGGTAAATCCCGCAACGCGCAGCAGGCGCCGGCCGAAGTGGTCTTCGACGACCAGATCCCGACGCTGCTGTGCCTCTCGCATCTGCGCTGGAGCTTCGTCTACCAGCGCCCGCAGCACCTGATGTCGCGCTTCGCCCGCGACTACAACGTGCTCTTCCACGAAGAACCCATTCCCACAGAAGACGCCGAACCCTGGCTGGAAGTGCGACCCGAAGAGAACGGCGTGCAGGTGCTGATCCCGCGGCTGCCCGCCGGTTGCGAGGGGGAGGATGCAACCCGCGTGCAGCGCCAGTTGCTCGATGGCTACCTGGAGAAGCTCGGCGTCAGCGAGCTGATGCTCTGGTACTACACACCGATGAGCCTGGCGTTCTCCGATCATCTGGCACCGAACCTGATCGTCTACGACTGCATGGACGAACTCTCGGCCTTTCGCGGTGCACCACCGCAGCTGATCGAGCGCGAAGTGGAGTTGATGTGTCGCGCCAATCTGGTCTTTACCGGCGGCTACAGCCTCTACGAGGCCAAGCGCCAGCGCCACGACAATGCGCATCCGTTCCCCAGCAGCGTGGATGTCGAGCACTTCGCCGCCGCGCGCCGGCCGCAGCATGACCCGGACGACCAGGCGGAAATCCCCCATCCGCGCCTGGGCTTCTACGGCGTGATCGACGAGCGTCTCGATCTCGAGCTGATCGAGCAGGTGGCGCGGATGAAGCCGGAATGGCAGATCGTGCTGATCGGCCCGGTGGTCAAGATCGACCCAGCCGAGCTGCCGCGCCGCGACAACATCCACTACCTCGGCGGCAAGACCTACGACGAGCTGCCGCAATACCTGTCGGGCTGGGACGTGGCGATCATGCCGTTCGCGCTAAACGAGTCGACCCGCTTCATCAGCCCGACCAAGACCCCCGAATACCTCGCCGGCGGTTGCCCGGTGGTGTCCACGCCGATCACCGACGTGGTGTGTACATACGGTGACACCGGCATCGTGCGTATCGCCGACAGTGCCGAGGCGTTCGTCGCCGCCACCGAAGCTGCGCTGGCCGATGCCGAAGACCGCGATGCGCTGTTGGCCAAGGCCGATAAGATCCTCGGCGATATGTCCTGGGATCACACCTGGGCACTGATGAAGGAGAAGATGCAATGCGCGATATGAGCCCGCAGGACAGCAACCCGGAACGTCTCGGCGCAGGCTCCGGCTCTGGCGACCAGCCGCAGGCGCGCAGGCGCGGCTTCGACTATCTGATCGTTGGCGCCGGTTTCGCCGGCAGCGTGCTCGCCGAACGGCTGGCCAGGGGCTTGAACAAGCGCGTGCTGGTGGTCGACCGGCGCCCGCACATCGCCGGCAACGCTTACGACTATCACGACGAATCCGGCGTGCTGATCCATCGCTACGGCCCGCACATCTTCCACACCAACGCCCAGCGCATCGTCGATTACCTCTCGCAGTTCACCGAGTGGCGCCCCTACGAGCATCGCGTGCTGGCCCAAGTGGACGGGCAGGAAGTACCGATCCCGATCAACATGACCACGCTGAACAGGCTCTACGGTCTGAACATGACCACCGAAGAGGAAGCTGCGGATTTCCTCGCCAGCCGTGCCGAGCCGGTGGAGAACATCCAGACCAGCGAAGACGTGGTGATCAACGGCATTGGCCGCGAGCTGTACCAGAAGTTTTTCCGCGGCTACACCCGCAAGCAGTGGGGGCTGGACCCCTCGCAGCTGGACAAGTCGGTCACTTCGCGCATCCCGACGCGCACCAACACCGACGACCGCTATTTCACCGACAGCTTCCAGCAGATGCCAAAGCACGGCTACACCAGGATGTTCGAGAAGATGCTGGCGCATCCGAACATCAAGGTCATGCTCAACACCGACTACCGCGAGATCCGCGACGAGGTGCAGTACGACCACCTGATCTTCTGCGGCCCGATCGACGAGTACTTCGACTACCGTTTCGGCAAGCTGCCGTACCGCTCGCTGAAATTCGAGCACAAGCAGCTCGAGCAGGCGCAGTTCCAGGCGGTCGGTACGGTCAACTACCCGAGCGAGGATGTGCCCTACACGCGCATCAGCGAGTACAAGCACCTCACCGGGCATGTGCACCCGAAGACCAGCATCACCTACGAGTACCCCTCGGCCGAGGGCGACCCCTACTACCCGATCCCGCGGCCGGAGAACGCCGAGCTGTACAAGCGCTATCAGCAGCTGGCGGACCAGACGCCCGGCGTGACCTTCGTCGGCCGCCTCGGCACTTACAAGTACTACAACATGGATCAGGTAGTCGGGCAGGCGCTGGCGCTGTACAAGCGCATCGAGGAAGCCGAGCTGGCAACGCAGCCGCAAGCGGTGCCCGAGCAACTAGGCTGAAGCGCAGCGGCGGCTATGCCTGAGGCTCGCCGCGCGCCGGCGAGTCTTCGGCCACGCGGGCAGCCACCGAGTCATCCATGAGGTAGACGATGCACCATCCCTCCCTGTTCAAGAGTTTTTTCCTTGGCGGTTTCGAGTGTTCCAACCACCGACGTAGCGACGGTCGACGTCTCGATCTGATTGCCGCGACCGGCCATGACCGCTGGGCCGCCCACGACTACGCCGAGCTGCACCGCCACGGCCTGCACAGCGTGCGCGACGGTCTGCGCTGGCACCTGATCGAGCGCCAGCCGGGGCAGTACGACTGGTCGAGCTTCCTACCCATGCTGCAGGCGGCGCAGCGCCAAGGTACCCAGGTGATCTGGGATCTGTGCCATTACGGCTGGCCGGACGACATCGACATCTGGCGGCCGCAGTTCGTCGAGCGCTTCGCCCGCTATGCCGCGGCGGCCGCGCAGCTGATCAAGGACGAGACCGGCGAGGTGCCGTTCTATGCGCCGCTCAACGAAATCTCCTTCTGGGCCTGGGCCGGTGGCGACGAGGCCTATTTCAATCCGATGGCCCGCGGCCGTGGCTTCGAGCTCAAGCACCAACTGGTGCGCGCCACCATCGCCGCGATGCAGGCGATCCGCGCGGTCGAGCCACGGGCGCGCTTCGTCCAGGTCGATCCGGCCATCCATGTGGTCGCGGGCAACGACCGGCCCGGCCCACAGCGCGACGCCGAGCGCTTCCGCCAATCGCAGTTCGAGGCCTGGGACATGCTATGCGGCGAGCAATGGCCGGGGCTTGGCGGCGCGCCGGAGTACCTCGACGTGCTGGGCATCAACTACTACTCGAACAACCAGTGGTACCACGGTGATGGCCGTACCATCGAGCGCGACAACCCGGACTACCGACCATTCAAGGGCATCCTGCGGGAAATCCATCAGCGTTATGGGAGGCCGTTGCTGATTGCCGAAACCGGCGCCGAAGGCGACGTGCGCGGCGACTGGCTGCGCTATGTCAGCGAGCAGGCGGGTCTGGCGATGCAGGCCGGGGTGCCGGTGGAGGGCATCTGCCTGTATCCGGTGCTGGATTACCCGGGCTGGACCGACGAGCGGCACTGCCCGGTCGGGCTGTTCGGCTTTCCCGACGAAAACGGCAAGCGCTGCGTGCATGAAGGGCTGGCCGACGAACTGCGGCTGCAGCAGATGCGTTTAAGCCACTCCAGCCCGACTCTACAGCTAGCCGAAGCCACGCCATGAACCAGGCGGCCGCCGTGCCTCAGGCCAAGCCGGACGAGCTGCCGCTACCCAGCCGCCCGGTGGCCTTTCTCTGGCATTATATCTGCGCCCGGCCCTGGCATTTCGGTGGCTTGCTGGCGCTGATCATCGGTGCCGCCAGCTGCGCGGTGGCGGTGCAGTACGGCATGAAGTTATTGGTCGATGCCATGGCCCAGGGCACGGCGGATCGCGGTGCCGCCAACGTCTGGTGGCCGCTGGGGCTGTTCCTCGGCCTGATCGTCACCGAGAACGTGTTCTGGCGCCTGGGTGGCTGGCTCGGCTGCCGCACCGTGGTGGCCAGCGTGGTGGATATCCGCGTCGACCTGTTCAAGCACCTGACCGGCCACCCGATGCGTTATTTCACCGAGCATTTCGCCGGCTCGCTGGGCAATCGCATCTCTGCCGTTGGCCAGGCGGCTGGCGCCATTTACGGCGGGCTGGCCTGGAAGATCGTGCCGCCGATCGTCGACTTTCTCGGCGCCGTGGTGGTGTTGCTCACGGTGGACGTGCGCATGGCCGTGGCGCTGATCATCTTCGTCGCCATCGTCGCCGTGCTGATCACCGGGTTCGGTATTCGTGGTCGCTACAAGCATCAGTGCTTCGCCGCGCAATCGGCACGGGTCGGCGGCGAGCTGGTGGATGCAGTCTCCAACGTCTGGACCATCAAGGCCTTCTCCGCCCGTGATCGCGAGGCCGAACGCCTGGCCCACGAGATCGGCTTCGAGGCCCGCGCCCAGCGGCGCAGCTGGATGTACCTGGAAAAGGCGCGGGTGATGCACGACATCTGCCTGTCGGTGATGGCCGGCGGCATGCTGATCTGGGCGATCCAGCTGTGGGTAGGTGGCGAGGTCACGGCCGGCGACGTGGTGCTGGTCAGCGCGCTGACCTTTCGCATCCTGCATGGCTCACGGGATCTGGCGCTGGCGCTGGTGGACGCCACGCAGCAGACCGGCGCCATCGACGATACCCTGCGCATCATCGTCCAGCCCCACGGCCTGGAAGATACCGACAACCAGCTGATGCTCGCCGAAGGCGACATCACCTTCGAGCGCATCAGCTTCAGCTACCCGGATCGCGGCGCCGTGTTCGAGGGGTTGGACCTGCACATTCCGGCGGGGCAGAAGGTCGGTGTGGTGGGCTCGTCCGGGGCCGGCAAGTCGACCCTGATCAACCTGATCCAGCGCCTCGACGATGTGCAGGACGGCCGCATTCTCATCGACGGCCAGGACATCCGCAGCGTCAGCCAGGACAGCCTGCGCGAGAAGATCGCCGTGGTGCCGCAGGAAACCGCACTGTTCAACCGCAGCATCCGCGAGAACATCCGCTACGGGCGCCCGGACGCCAGCGACGAGGAGGTGGTCGCGGCCGCGCGCAGCGCCTTCTGCGACGGCTTCATCCGCGAACTGCCGCAGGGTTACGACACCCTGGTCGGCGAGCGCGGCGTGATGCTTTCCGGCGGCCAGCGCCAGCGCCTGGGTATCGCCCGCGCATTCCTCAAGGACACACCGATCCTGATCCTCGACGAGGCGACCTCGGCGCTGGATACCCAGTCCGAGGGCGAGATCCAGGCGGCACTCAACCTGCTGGTGCACAACCGCACCGTGGTCGCGGTGGCGCACCGCTTGTCCACCCTGGCGAGCTTCGACCGCATCATCGTGCTGCGTGACGGCCGCATCGTCGAAGATGGCCCGCCGCAGGAGCTGCGCCGCCACGGCGGTGAGTTCGATGCGCTGTGGCGCATGCAGGCCGACGGCTTCGCCCAGCAAGCCGATCCCAGCGCATGAAACGCGCAGCGGTGACCTCGCGCAGCCTGCGCTCGCTTGGCTACGACCCGGAGCAGCAAGTGCTGGAAGTGGAATTCAGCAGCGGCGCGCTGTACCGCTATGAAGAGGTCCCGCCCGAAGCGGTGCAGGCCTTGCTCGAAGCCGACTCGCTGGGTCGGCATTTCAATCAGGTGTTCAAGCCGCAGCATTACCGCTATCGGCGCGTGGAGTGATCGTGCCGGGAACCGCGTGGATAAGCTGCGCGTTATCCACCAGAGTGATTCGCCGCCCGCCATCGGCGGATCGACCGTTCCGCTGAACTTCCGGGGCGCTCTGCGGGCCTCAATCAACAGGACGCGTCATTACCGAGCGGAGGCTCTTCAGACCAGAAGGGGATTGTTCAATGTCGGATCATCACACGTACAAGAAGATTGAAATCGTCGGCTCCTCGCGCAACAGCGTCGACGAAGCGATTCAAAACGGCATCGCCGAAGCCAGCAGCAAGCTGCAGAACGTCGAGTGGTTCGAGGTTGGCGAGATTCGCGGCCACGTCGAGAACGGCAAGGTCGGGCACTTCCAGGTGACCATGAAGGTCGGCTTCCGCCTCGAGAACAGCTGATCGCCACGCGCGGCCGCCGGTCAGTCGGCGGCGCCGCGGCTGCGTTCGTAGCGACGCAGCAAAGGCTGGGTGCTGAGCCCGTGCAGCACGATGCTCAGCGCTACCACCGATAACACCAGGCCGATGATGGTCTGCGCTTCGTCCGGCAGCAGGCCGTGGGTCACCGCGTAGCTCAGGTAATACAGGCTGCCGATGCCTCGTATGCCGAACCAGCCCGCTGTCAGGCACTGACCGCGGTCGAGGTAGCGCCGCGGCATCAGCAGCATCACGCTCAGCGGCCGAATCAGCAGGAACAGCGCCAGGCCGAGCGGCACTGCACGCCAGTCCCAGTGCACCGAGACCAGCACCCCGAGCATGGTCACCAGCAACACTTCCAGGCTGCGTTCCAGCTGCCCGCCGAAAGCCAGCACATCGCCCATCAGCACGCCCGCGGCGACCCGCGGTTGTCCGAGCTGTCGGTCATCCAGTGACAGCGCGCGCGGCGCTAGACCCCCTTCGGCAAGATGCGGCACGGCATCGTTGATCAGCTCTTCGGACGGCGTCTCCGAATCATCGGCGGCGGCGATTTCCGCGTGGCGCAGGCCGAGGCCCGCGGCGAACACGGCGAGAAAGCCCCAGGCGCCGGCCAGCTCGGCGCCGACGTAGGCCAGCGCGATCAGCGCCAGGGCCAGCGAGTCGTTGGGCGACATGGCGGTATCGGTATGCCGTGCGCGCAGGTAGATGGCCACTCGGCCGACCAGTTTGCCCAGCAGGAAGCCGATCAGCAGCCCCGCCGGCACCGCCCACAGCAGCCTGTGCAGCGCCCATTCGCCGACCCAGTCGGCCTCCAGCTGGCCCTGGGCGATGAGCATCAGACCAAACACCACGAAGGGAAACGCGGTGCCATCGTTGAAGCCCGCTTCACCGGACAGGCCGTAGCGCAGGCGGTCGCTGTCGCGGGCATCGTTGACCTGCACCAGGCTCGCCAGCACTGGATCGGTGGGCGCCAGAATCGCTCCGATCAGCACCGCGACACCCCAGCTCAGGCCGAACACGTAGTGGCAGAGCAAGGTGACGCCACCGATGCAGGCGAGCATCACCGGCCCGGCCAGTACATAGGCGCTCTTCCACGCCGGATGCCGCAGCGGCATGCGCAATTTGAGGCCGCTGACGAACAGCGACACCAGCACGGCGACTTCGGTGAGATGTTCCATCCAACCGGCGATATGCAGGAATTCCATCTCCCACAGGCCGATGCCGAGCTGGCCGATGAGCACGCCGAAACCGAGGTAGATCAGGGACGTGGTGATTGGCAGCCAGCGCAGGAAGGCCGAGGCGAGGGCGAGGATCAGCAGCAGGACGCCGAGCACGGCCATCCATTCGAGAAAATTCATGCGTGTTCCGATGGCGGGGCGCGGTGTTGCGCCCAGGGGTGTGTGCCATTGGAACGGTGGCCGGCGGCAGGGTTCGCCGACAGGGCCGAGGTAGGCCGCCGCCGGCCAGGGCAGCGGCCGGCTTTCTACTGGCGCAGCTCGGCGACGATCTCGAAGGCGCGATGGCGGTCGGCGGTTTCGTAGAGGTCGCAGGTGAAGATCAGCTCATCGGCCTGGGTTTGCTCGAGCAGTACGTCGAGACGCGCACGAACCTTCTCCGGGCCGCCGATCAGCGCCAGGCCGAGGAAGTCGCCCACAGCCTGCTGCTCATGCGGCAGCCACAGGCCCTGCATGCTTTGCACCGGCGGGCGCAGGACCAGGCTCTGGCCGCGGATCAGCGAGAGGATGCGCTGGTAGACGCTGGTCACCAGGTACTCGGCCTGCTCGTCGCTGTCGGCGGCGATCAGCGGTACGCCGAGCATCACGTAGGGCTTGTCGAGCACCGCCGAAGGCTTGAAGTTGTCGCGATAGAGCTTGATCGCCTGGTGCATGTAGCGCGGCGCGAAGTGCGAGGCGAAGGCGTAGGGCAGGCCCTTGGCCGCGGCCAGCTGGGCGCTGAACAGGCTGGAGCCGAGTAGCCAGATCGGTATGTTGCTGTTCACTCCCGGCATGGCGATGACGCGCTGATTGGGCTGGCGCGGACCGAGCAGCAGCTCCAGCTCCTCGACGTCCTGCGGGAAATCGTCGGCGCTGCCCATGCGGTCGCGGCGCAGCGCATGGGCAGTGAACTGATCGGCACCGGGGGCGCGACCGAGCCCGAGGTCGATGCGGCCCGGGTAGAGCGCTTCCAGGGTGCCGAACTGCTCGGCGATCACCAGTGGCGCGTGGTTCGGCAGCATCACCCCGCCGGCACCGAGACGGATGCGCGTGGTATTGGCGGCCAGGTAGCCGAGCAATACCGCGGTGGCGGCACTGGCGATGCCGTCCATGTTGTGGTGCTCGGCCACCCAGAAGCGCTGGAAGCCGAGCCCCTCGACGTGACGCGCCAGGGCCAGCGCATTGTGCAGCGCCTGGGCCGGCGTGCCGTCGTCGCGGATCGGCGCCAGGTCGAGAGCGGAAAAGCGGGTGTTTGCAATGCGGGACATCGTTTACCTCATGACGTAAGGCGGTCGGGTGCGAGCGGGCTCAGCGGCAATGTTCGGCCTCGGCCTCGACCAGCACGTTGCGCTGTTCGTCGCGCAACCAGCCTTGTGGGGTGAAACCCAGCGAGCGGGCCTGGAACAGGTAGCGCTGGCCGGGTTGGAAGTCGTCGTAGCGGATCACCAGGGTGCAGCGAATGGTGTGGGTTTCGCCGAACAGGCCGAAGTCGCCCCCTGTCACTTCGAATTCGTAGCGCGCTTCGAGTTCATGGGCGCCCGGTGGGACCTGGAAATAGCGGCCGTCGGGGGTGCGTTTGCCGTCCAGCTGGTCGGACATGAAGATGTCGCTGGGCTGCGCGGTCATGTCGACCCAGGCCATGTTCGGGTCGGGTTGAGGCAATGGCCCGGCGCAGCCGGCCAGGACGAGAAGGGCGGGCAGGACGAGGGGGAGTGCGCGACGCATGGCTGGATCCTCGGCGAATGGCGGGGTGAGACGCGCTGCACCTCACCGATGCCGCCGAGGGTGCGCCAGATGACGGCGCATTTCAACGCGAACTCAGCGGCCGGCGAGGTCGCCGCAGCCCTTTTCCTCGGCGCGCGCCAGCACGTACTGGTGCTGGTCGTAGAGCTTGGCCCAGGGCCTGAAGCCATAGCCGCCGGCCACCAGGCGATAGCGCGCGCCGGCGGTGAACTTGTCGTATTCCAGGGTCAGCTTGCAGTCGCGCGGCAGCGGGTTGCTGCCGGGGCCGACATTGGCGCCATTGACCTCGAAGCGGTAGCGCATCTCCAGCTTGCGGCTGCCAGGCTGAACCTGGAAATAGCGATCGTCCTCCAGCGTCTTGCCGTCCACGGCGACCGCCTGCAGCTGGGTCTCGCCGTTCGGGTTGAGCTCGACCCAGGCCTGCTCGGGATCGGGCTTGGGCATCCACATGGAGCAGCCGGCCAGGCTGGCGAGCAGGGTGACGATAAGGAAACCGCGCATGTACAAGGCTCCAGCCGGTGATCAGTGGCCGGCAAGGGTTCGATTGAGGACGTCATGGGCTGCCGCAGGTTGCAATCGGCAGCACGGCCTTTGTAGGGTGCGCTACGCGCGCCGGCGCCAGCCCGGCCACTGAGTGGTACACCCGATGCCCAAGCCCAACGCCGCCTCCATCGACAGCCGCAGCCTGCGCTGGGTTCCCCTGTTGCTTGCCGTCTGTCTGAATGGTTGCAGCTATTACGGCCAGCTCGCCGCTGGCCAGCTTGATCTGCTGCGCCAACGCGAACCCATCGAAGCGCTGCTCGCCGATGAATCGCGCGATGCGGCGTTGCGTCGACGGTTGGGCGAGGTACTCCAGGCGCGTCGCTTCGCCAGCCAGGCGCTGGCGCTGCCGGACAACGACAGCTATCGGCTCTACGCCGAACTGGACCGGCCCTATGTGGTGTGGAACTTGTTCGCCACCGAGGCGTTCTCGGTCAAACCGCTGGAGCATTGCTTTCCCATCGCCGGTTGCGTCGCCTATCGCGGTTATTTCCGCCAGGGAGCCGCCCGCGGCGAGGCAGCGCGGTTGCGCTTGAGCGGGCTGGATACCCATGTGGCAGGTGTCGAAGCCTATTCGACGCTCGGCTGGTTCGCCGATCCGCTACTCAGCTCGATGCTGCGGCGCAACGACGAGCAGCTGGCGGCGCTGATCTTCCACGAACTGGCCCATCAGCAGCTGTATCTGCCCGGCGACACCGCCTTCAACGAGTCCTACGCCACCTTTGTCGAGCGCGAGGGCTTGCGCCAGTGGCGTGCCAGCCGCGGGCTGCCGCAGCGGGATGAACAGGCGCGGGTGCACTATCGGCAACTGGTTGAGCTGCTGCTAGATACCCGCCAGCGCCTCGACCAGCTGTATGCCTCGGGTCGCTCGACAACCGAGTTGCGCGCGCTGAAGCAGGCCGAGTTCGCGACGCTGCGCCAGCGCTATCGACACTTGCGTGACAGCCAGTGGAACGGCGATAGGCGCTTCGATCGCTGGTTCGCCCAGCCACTGAACAACGCCACGCTCTTGCCGTTCGGCCTGTATGACCGCTGGGTGCCGAGCTTTGCCGCGTTGTTCGAGCGGTGCGAGCGGGACTGGGCGCGCTTTCACCAGGCGGTTGCGGCACTCACGGATCTGCCTGCCGACGAGCGGGAAGCCAGGCTTTTGGAGCTGGCCGACTGAACAGGCGAAACGGTAGGGCCTGTTGCCGTGGGCGTTACGCGCCGTTATGCCTCTTGCGTCGAAAATCCCCGAACTGCCGTTCATCGGCAGCGATACGCCTGTCCGCTGAACGGTGCGAATCGTTTTCCGAACCCTCCGGTCCTCTTTACTAGGTCGCCGATTTCATACGGCGGCGATCCACCTATGCCTGATATCCACGCATAACAACGGAGGCTCCATGGAGACCATTTCCGGAATTTTCGACAACAAAGGCACGCCACTGGAGAAGCAGAAGTTCACCTGGAAGGAGATGGCCGGCAAGCCGATCAGCAAGCTCGATGACGATGCCTTTACCCGTGTCCGCATCATCCTCATGAACGGCGTGGAGACCGACGCCCTGCGCCTGAGCCACGGTATCGCCCGCTTCAACAAGGAACTGCGCCTGCCGCTGGCGCAGATCCGGCGTACCGAGCAGCACCAGGCGACGATGGTCAACTGGCTGATCGGCGCCGACCATTCGCCGCTGGAGACCACGGTCGCCTACGAACAGGTGGCGATCGAGGTGACCGCCGCAGTGGCACAGAACGAGCCCGATCCCTACCAGGCGCAGACCTATCGCTTCGGCCTGCTGGAAGACTTCGACCACCTGTACCGCTACGCGGCGATGCTCGATCGCCTCGAGGGCAAGGACGCCAACAACATCCTGCAGGGCTATACCGACCTCGTTCCGGGCCGGCCGACTTCCGAGCATCACCGCCATCCGGAGAACGACATCCGCGACAATTACGAGAAGAACAGCGCGGCGCTGATCACCAAGATCCACGCGGCGCTGATCACCGGCGCGGAATACCAGACCCACGACTACTACCAGAACATCGGCCCGCTGTTCGCCGATCCGCTGGCGCGCCAGCTGTACGCCGAGATCGCCTCGGTCGAAGAGCAGCACGTGACCCAGTACGGCTCGTTGTCGGACCCCAGCGAGAGCCATATCGAGAAGTGGTTGGTGCACGAGGCGATGGAGGTATACATGTATGCCAGCTGCGCCGAGCAGGAGAGCAACCCGCGCATCAAGGCGATGTGGGAGCGTTTCCTCGACTACGAGCTGGGCCACCTCAACGTTGCCTGCGAGTGGTTCAAGAAGATCGAGGGCCGCGATCCGGCCGAGATCCTCGCCGGCCCGCTGCCGAAGATGGTCGAGTTCAAGAGCCAGCGTGACTTCGTGCGCCAGGTGCTGGCCGCCGAGGTCAACCTGCGCACCGCCGGCCCGGCCTACGTGGACAAGGCCAAGGAGCCGCAATCGTCGCTGGATTACCGCAACCATCTCGCCTCGCAAGGGCTCGCCTCGGACATCGTCTCGGCGGGTTACCAGTGGGCACCGGGTGGTGAACTGATGCGCAAGGCTTCCTGAGGAGACTGACATGGCTACTGCAGCGAAAGTGGGTACCAATTACACCGGCGTGCAGATGTCCCCGAAGGACACCAAGCGCCTGCTCGAAGCGGTCAACGAGATTCACCCCGACGTGCCGGGTGATGAGCGCGGCATGCTCGTCGAACGCACCGAGCGTGCGGCCGAGGCCGACCGAATCGGATCGGTGCCGGTGCCGGGTTCGGCCAAGGGCATGCTCAAGACCGGCTTCGACATGATGAAAGGCAAAAGCCCCGAGGTGTTCATCGACAAGCTCGGCGAGCGCCTGGCCTTCGAACGCAACGGCGTGCGCCTGTACGAGGCGATGATCGCCAAGGCGCGCAACCTGGACTCGGGCAACGACCTGGTGGGCGTGCTGCAGCACATCCGCGACGAAGAGTTCGAGCACATGATGCTGGTGCATGCGGCGATGGAAAAACTCGGTGCCGACCCCACCGCGCAGACGCCCAGCGCGGATGTCGCCGGGGTCATGGCGATGGGCATCATGCAGGTGCTGACCGATCCGCGGACCAACGTCGCGCAGTGCATGAACGCACTGCTGACGGCTGAGTTGGCGGACAACGCCGCCTGGGAACTGCTGATCGAACTGGCGCAGGCGGCCGGTCATCCGAACATCGCCGATAGCTTCGTTCATGCCAAGACTCAGGAAGACGACCATCTGGTGAAGATCAAGACGCTGATGCGTCGGGATCTGATCATGCAGACCAAGTAACAGCGTGCGAGCGGGACGCTTTGGCGCACATCACTGAAAGGGATGTGCGTCTTTTTTATGGGCTCGGGAAAGGTGATGCGGAGTTAGGGGCATTATCGGCTTTTTTTAGTGGCCGATTTCCGAGCTGCTTGGCGGCTTGGTTTCGCCCTGCTGGGCGACTCACTTTTTTCAGTCGCGAAAAAAGTAAGCAAAAACGCTTTGCCCCTGCCATCCGGGTCTCGCTGCGCTCGACTTCCCTCGTTCCATCGTCGCTCCGGGGGCCGGCGTACAAGGGCCATCCATGGCCCTTTACGCCTCTCGCGGCATCCATGCCGCTTGCTCCCCTCCGCAACGATTCCACTCGGCCTCCTGAAAGGGGCGAATGGCATCGCCTGATAGCGTGTGCACAGGAAACCAGTAAAGCGGACGATGGTGGCCACGCTCCTGCCTGAGCATGCCGTAGAGATGTTAGCGCCCTTGATGCAAGTACGAGGGATGAGCCCGCGCATATGAACGTGGAGCTTTGGGCCATAAGTGAACATCTGAACGCCGGGTAAATCGGTCCATCTGTTCATCTTGCACAGCCTACCAGGCGACTCCAAACGCCCCTTCAGGAGGGTGAACGGAGCCGTCGTGCAGAGGGGCGAGCCGCAGGGATGCGGCGAGAGCCGTAAAGGGCCATGGATGGCCCTTGTACGGCGACCCTCGGAGCGGCGGCGTAGTGAACGAACCCGGAGCGAAGCGCAGGGCCGGATGCAGGGGCAAAGCGTTTTTGGTTACTTTTTCCGCGTCTGGAAAAAGTGACTCGCCCAGCAGGGCGAAACCAAGTCTTCAGGCAACTCGCCAACGGCCATGAAGCAAAACGTTCATCCAACGCGCCCAAGTCCCTTGAATTCCGAATGACCAAAAGAAAGAAAAAGGGGTGCCGCCTGCGCGAACACCCCTCTTCGACGATAACCGGCGAGCCGGTCAATCGTCCCCGACACTCGCCGTTTGCACGGTACAGCCCCAGACTTCCAGCGCCGGCTGGTCCGCTTGTGGCGGGCCTAGCCATTCGCTCATCGCGTGGCAACGCTGGTCAAAACACAGTTGGTAATCCCCTGCCTCGGGGGTTCGCCCCAGGCGCAGGAGTGGCAACGCAGGCATCTGGCGCTGGTAGTGCCAGGCCCCGTCGCGCAGTTCGGCGTCATCCGGGATTTCCATCCCGGCACCAGAACCCTTGACCCGCGCTTCGCCGAGCAGCAGCCCGTCCGGCGTCACGCGGTAATCCTCTTCCCAGCGGATCTTCTCGATCGTGTGGTTCCACGCCAGGGTGAAGGCGGGGGCGGGCACTTCGGCCCACACCACGCCTGCCAACCCCAGGCACAGACCGATCATGCAGCCGCCAGACGCTCGGCGCGGCGGGCGCGCCAGATGTGCTGAGCGAGGAAGATCGCGCCGAGGGCGAAGCCGACCTCGTCACTCATCGGCGTGGCGAGGATCATCGCCGCACCGGCGACGAAGCCCAGCAGCTTCTCCCACAGTGCCATGGGCCGCTGCAGGTAGCCGGTGAACACCGCGCCCCACAGGCCGATGGCGAAGGCGGCCTTGAACAGCATGTACAGCGTGGCGCCCCAGTCCCCGCCCTGCATCATCAGCGCCGGGTTGTACACCGCCATGAACGGCACGATGAAACCGGCGATGGCGATGCGGATGGCCCACATGCTGATCTTCAGGCCCTTCTCCTTGGCGATCGGCGCGGCGGCGAAGCAGGCCAGCGCCACCGGCGGGGTGAGGTCGGCCATGATGCCGAAGTAGAAGACGAACATGTGCGAGACGATCAGCGGCACGCCCAGGTCGAGCAGCGCGGGTGCGGCGATCGAGCTGGTGATGATGTAGTTGGGGATGGTCGGGATGCCCATGCCCAGCACCAGGCAGGTCAGCATGGTCAGGATGAGCGAAAGGAACAGGTTGTTCTCGCCGACCGCGAGGATGTACCCCGCGAAGGTCGAGGCCACGCCAGTCAGCGAAACGATGCCGATGATCACCCCGACCAAGGCGCAGGCGATACCCACCGGCACCGCATGGCGCGCGCCTTCGACCAGCGCGTGCAGGCAGATGACCAGGGTGTCGCGGCCGCCCTTGATGAACCAGCAGACCACCACCAGCGCGGCGATGACCGCGAAGATCACCCCGATGCCGAGCTGGAAGAAACCGGCGCAGAGCAGGCCGAGGGCTATCCAGAAGGCGATGCGCAGGCCGAACGACGACACCTTGAGGATGATTGCCGAACCGAGGATGACGATCGCCGTTAGCGCCAGGCCGATGGTGCCGGCGAACATCGGTGTGCGTCCGGAGAACAGCAGCCAGACCAGCACCAGCAGCGGAATCAGCAGGTACCAGCGTTCCTTCACTGCGGCCCAGGCACTCGGGCACTCGTCCTTCGGCAGGCCCTTGAGGCCGGCGCGCTTGGCTTCCAGATGGACCATCCAGAACACCGAGCCGAAGTACAGCAGGGCCGGAATCAGCGCGGCCTTGGCGATCTCGACGAAGGGCACGTTGATGGTCTCGGCCATGATGAAGGCCACCGCGCCCATCACCGGCGGCATGATCTGGCTGCCCATCGACGAGGTGGCCTCGACGCCACCGGCGAAGGCCGGGCGATAGCCGAAGCGCTTCATCAGCGGAATGGTGAACTGGCCGGTGGTGACCACGTTGGCCACGCCGGAGCCGGTGATGGTGCCCATCAATGCCGAGGACACCACCGACACCTTGGCCGGGCCGCCGAGCTTGTGGCCGAACAGGCCCATGGCGAAGTCGGTGAACAGCTTGATCATCCCCGCCTGCTCGAGGAACGAGCCGAACAGGATGAACAGGAAGATGTAGGTCGCCGAAACGTAGGTCGGCGTGCCGTACAGGCCTTCGGTGCCGAACGACAGCTGGTTGACGATCTGGTCCAGGTAATAGCCACGGTGGGCGAGATCACCGGGCAGGTATTCGCCGAGCAGGCCGTAGGCGAGGAACAGCCCGCAGATGATCGGCAGGGCGATGCCCATCACCCGGCGAGCGGCCTCGAAGACCAGCACGATCAGCGTCAGGCCGACCACCATGTCGGTGGTGGTCATGTCGCCGGAGCGCTGGATCAGGTCCGCCTCGAAATACCACTGGTAGAAAAAGGTCGCGAAACCGGCCAAGCCAAGCAGCCAGGCCACTGGCTGGAACGGCTTGCCGTTGCCGCGGGCCGGATAGCAGAGGAACACCAGCAGCAACAGGAAACCGACGTGACCGGCACGCAGCACCTGGCTGGACACCGGGTGAAAGGCGGCGGTGACGATCTGATAGATGGAGAACAGCAGGGCGACGTAGAACAGCGCCCTCGGCCATTCGCTGGGGCTGGCGTGCAGCCCTTGGCTTTCGCTCATGGGAATCACTCTCTCACTGCAAGGTGGGGCCTGTAGAAGCAGGCTTGCCAACGAGGCAACGCGGGCAAGCCTGCTGCTACAAGGATGCGGGCTGGAGCAGGCCGCAGGGCCCGCTCCGCCCGTCTGTCAGCGCTGGGTTACTTGAGAACCCCGGCTTCCTTGTAGAAGCGCTCGGCACCCGGGTGCAGCGGAATCGGCAGGTTCTTGGTGGCGTTTTCCAGCTTGATGTCCTTGGCGGCGGAGTGGGCGTTGCCCAGGGACGACAGGTTGTCGAACATCAGTTTGGTCATCTGGTAGGCCACTTCATCGGAGACCTTCTCGTGGCTGACCAGGATGTTGGTGATGGCCACGGTCGGAACGTCGGCATCCTGACCGTCGTAGGTGCCGGCCGGAATCACGCCGGCCTGGTAGGCGTCGCTCTCGATCTTCTCGACCACGGCGGCCGGAATCTCGACGAAGGTTACCGGCATGGTGCTGGCAAGGTCGCGGATGGCGGCCATGCCCAGGCCCGAGGACTGCAGGGTGGCGTCCAGCTGGCGGTTCTTGATCAGCTCGACCGACTCGGCGTAGGGCAGGAACTCGACGCGGCCCATGTCCTCGTAGCTCAGGCCGGCGGCCTTGAAGATCGCGCGGGCGTTCAGCTCGGTGCCGGACTTCGGCGCGCCGACGGAGATGCGCTTGCCCTTGAGGTCTTCCAGGGTCTTGATGCCGGACTCTTCGCTGGCAACGATCTGGATGTAGTTGTTGTAGGTACCGGCGATGGCGCGCAGGCGCTTGAGCGGAGCCTTGAAGCCGGCGTCCTCGACACCGTTCCAGGCGTCGGCAACCGAGTCACCCAGGGAGAAGGCCAGTTCGCCACGGCCGGCCTGCAGCAGGTTGAGGTTTTCCACCGAAGCCTTGGTGGCCTGCACGGAAGTCTTGGCGCCATCGATCTTGTTGTACTGCTGCGACAGGGCCACGCCGATCGGGTAGTACACACCGCTGGTGCCGCCGGTGAGGATGTTGATGAAGGTCGGCGCAGCGACGGCCGCGGTGCTGGCAGTGAAGGCCGCAGCGGCAGCGAGCAGGCCCAGGCGTTTGGTCAGTCTCATGGTGGATCTCCGTTTCGTTTTTATTGGTTGACGCAGCATGTTGACGATAGACGATGCCGCGTTCGGGAACGCGCCAGACGAACAAGCAGAGGGGCGATGACACCGGAGAGTCCGGAGGATGGATATCGCTGGTAGCTCTTCTTGTCGTTGGAATCGCATCGAGCACATTGCCATTAGCAGAAGCCGTGCCAGTCCGTCGCGACGCTCTGGATAGGCCTTTGCCGGCATCCTTGGATGGGTCATCGGCAAGAATCCGCCTATTGTTGTCGGGGTGTGGGCGGAAAACCGCTCATTGCTGTGCGAACCCCTGTCCGTCGCGGCCTTCGAATGAGTGAGCGAACGCGGAGGCGGTATGACTGCAGAAATAGGCGCAGAGGATCTGGGCATCGACGTGACCCGCGGCGAGGCGGAGCTGTTCAAGTGGTTCGTCGCCAGCTTTCTGTTCGGCAAGCGCATCCAGCGCGACATCGCCGCCGAGGCGTACCGGGTACTGGTGGAGCGCAACCGGCTCGACACGCCGCGCAAGCTGCGTGACTGTGGCCCGCGCGGGTTGGTCCAGCTGCTCGGCCAGGCGCGCTACGTGCGCTACGACGAGTCCACTGCCGCGCGCCTGCTGAAGCTCGGCGACAAGCTGCTGACCGAGTACGACGGCAGGCTGGGTCGCCTGCGTGAACTGGGTGTGACGCGCGACGGGGTGGAGAAGCGGCTGCTGGCGTTCGAGGGCGTCGGGCCGAAGACCGTGGAGATCTTCCTGCGCGAGGCGGCGCGGGTCTGGTTCTGAGCGCGCCGGACGGCGCTTGCCAAGGCCAGCCGAAGGGTTAGAGTGGCGCCATCGCACCGCCGAAGTCCGCCATGCGCATTTTCCTGCTCGCCCTCAGTCTGTTCCTGCCCATCGCCGCCAGCGCCGCGCCGGCGCCCTATTACCAATGGCAGAGCAAGCTCGACGGCACCATCATCTGCCGCCAGACCTCGCCGGGCGAGGGCTGGCAGAAGCTCGACGGCCGCCCGTTCCGTGACCTCAATTGCAGCATGCCGGCCGCGCGGGTCGAACGCCCGGGCAGCGTGCCGGATTTCCGTCCGCAGCCGGGGCGTTAGAGCCGACGTCAGCCCGGAATCCGCTCCATGCTTCATGGCGCGTCGGAGGCCCTGCCCGACGTTTCGCCATGCAACGGACCCATGGTGGATAAGCTTCGCGTTATCCACCCTACGATCCCATCGCCATCGCCATCGCCATCGCCATCGGTAGGGTGGAAGACCGCGCAGCGTTTTCCAGGTGTTGCGAGCAGGCGGCTCGGTGTTTCGTCCGCTGCTGGACGATGGGAGCCGCAAGCTCGGTTTCTCTCCTAAGCGCTAGAGCGTCATCCCGTCGTATGCCAGGCATACGTTGTCCGGCAGTTCCCGTGACGCCTGCATGAACCAGGCATCCAGCTCGTGGCCGATATGGGTCAGCACGGCCTGCGTCGGTTGCAGCTCCTCGATGCTCTGCAATGCGCGGGTCAGGTCGTTGTGGTTACGCGGTGGCGTATCGCGCGGTGGTGTCGAGCAGTCCAGCACCAGCACGTCCAGCGCGGTGTCCTGCAGCAGTTCGCGCGTGCTGTCCGGCAGGCCGCCGGTGTCGGTGAGGTAGGCGATGCAGCGGCTGTGACCTTCCAGCAGGTAACCGAAGGTGGGTTTCGAGTGCACCAGGGGCAGCGCGGTGACGCGCAGCGTGCCGAGCATGCGTTGTTCGAAGGCGGCGAATGGTTCGCTGAAATCGAGGATGCCGGGGTGTTTGTAGAGGTCGGCGAGGCCCTCTGTGTCGTCCGGGCCGAGCACCGGAATGTGCAGCCCGGTGCCCCAGCGCAGTTGCAGCAGGCCCTGGGCATGATCGGCGTGGTAATGGGTCTGCAGGATGCCGCTGAAGCTGCCCGGGGCGAAGCGCTCGCAGAGGTCCGGCAGGCCGCTGTCGAGCAGCCAGCGCTGGCCGCCACAGTCCACCAGCGCCGAGCAGGCACGGCGGCGGCGACTCGGGTCGAGCTGCGCGGCACGGCAGGCCGGACAGGCGCAGTTGTACACCGGCACCTGCGCGGCACCGCCGGTGCCGAGCAGGGTCAGCCGCATTGGCGGTGCTCGTCGAGCAGCTGCAGCAGGCGCTCGACGCTGCGCTCCAGCGAGGCGGAATTGTCCAGGCGGATGTAGTCGTCCAGCTCGCCGCTGAACAGCGCGTTGCGCGCCAGGCGCGCCTCGATCTGCTCGGGCGTCTCCCGGCCGCGGGTCAGCAGGCGCTCGCGCAGCACGTCCTGTTCGACGGTCAGCAGCACCGCCAGCAGATCCGGGTAGCGCCTGCGCGCCTCGGGCAGATAACCACGCGAACCATTGACCAGCACATCCTCGCCGGCCGTCAGCCAGGCGTCGATTTCGGCGGGGATGCCATAGGCCAGCCCGTTGGCGCGCCAGCTGAGGGCAAAGGCCTGCTCGGCCTCCATGCGTTCGAACTGCTCGGCGCTCACCGAATGCGCGGCTTCACCGATGGCCTCGGCGGAGCGGGTGATGACCCGCCGGGCGATGCGCACGCCGCGCACGCCGCGCTCGGCGAGCGCGGCGCGTGCGGCGTCGAGCAGACTGTCCTTGCCGGCGCCGGATGGCCCGGTCAGGTAGATCAAACGGCCTTGCATGGGGTTACTCCCGATCATCGAAGCCAGCGCAGTGGCAGGCAGTATAGAGCCAGCCGCGCTACCCGCTGGCGCCTTGTCAGCTTTGCCGAAATACGCCATCAGAACACCCGCCGGCCCTGGCGCCAGACCTGGCCGATCACCGGCTGGCCCTTGTGCACCTGCGCCTGGACCAGGTCGGCGCGCAGCCCGACGGCGATCTCGCCGCGATCATCCAGCCCGGCCGCGCGTGCCGGCGCCAGGCTGATGGTGGCGATGGCGCGCGGCAGGTCGTAGCCGTTGTCCTGCTCGGCCAGGCCCAGCGCGGCTTGCAGCAGGCTGGCCGGGTAATAGTCGCTGGAAAGGATGTCCAGCACGCCGCGCTGGGCCAGATCGGCGGCGGCGATGTTGCCCGAGTGCGAGCCGCCGCGAACGATGTTCGGCGCGCCCATCAGCACCTTCAGCCCGCGCGCATGGCTGGCCTCGGCGGCCTCGAAGGTGGTCGGGAACTCGGCGATGGCCATGCCGTAGCCGGCCGATTCCTCGACGTGATCGAGCGTCGCATCGTCATGGCTGGCCAGCGCCAGCTCGCGGCTGCGGCAGATGTCGACGATGGCGGCGCGCTGCTGGTCGCTGTGCCGCGCCGAGTTGGCCAGCTGCTCGCTGACAAAGGTATCCATCTCCGCCGGGCTCAGGTGGTACTTGCCCATGTAGTACTCGCGGTACTTCTCCATGCGCGCGAACTGGCGCTGGCCCGGCGCGTGGTCCATCACCGAGACCAGCTGCACCAGCGGCTGCTCGACCAGCTCGCGGAACAGCGCCAGGCACTGCGGGTGGCTGACTTCGCAGCGCAGGTGCAGGCGGTGCTCGGCGCGGGTCTGCCCGGCCGCCTCGGCCTCGGCGATGGCCTCGAGCATCACCCCGAGCTGCTGCATGCGCTTGCCCTTGGGGTTGATGTCGCCGATCGACAGCGCATCGAACACCGTGGTGATGCCGGCGGCGACGATCTGCGCGTCATGGGTCAGCACCGCCGAGGCGGACGGCCAGTCAACGCCCGGGCGCGGACTCATGTGCTTTTCCAGGTTGTCGGTGTGCAGTTCGATCAGCCCCGGCAGCAGCAGTGCGCCGTCCAGGTCCTGCGCCTGTGTCAGGCTGCTGGTGCCTGCGGCGATGTCGGCGATGACGCCGTCGCGGATCAGCAGGCTGCCGTGGATCACCTGATCGGCCAGCACCAGTCGGGCGTTGCTGAGTATCTGTTCAGCTGGCATGGGCCAGGTCCTCCTGCGTCATGTCCAGATAACGGTCGGCGACTGCCTCGCGGATCGCGCGGTCGTGGAAGATGCCGATCAGCGCGCTGCCGGCGGCCTTGGCCTCGTCGATCAGTTCCAGCACCACGCGGGCGTTGGCTTCGTCCAGCGAGGCGGTGGGCTCGTCGAGCAGCATCACCGGCCAGCTCACCATGAAGCCGCGCGCCAGGTTGACCCGCTGCTGCTCGCCGCCGGAAAAGGTGCCGGGGGCCAGCTGCCAGAGCCGTTCGGGAATGTTCAGCCGGGTCAGCAGCGCCTTGGCCCGCGCCTCGGCGTCGGCACGGCTCCAGCCACGCGCCAGCGCCGGTTCCATCACCACCTCGAGCGCCGGCACTCGCGGGATCACCCGCAGGAACTGGCTGACATAGCCCAGCGTCTGCCGGCGCACGGCGAGGACCTGGCGCGGCTCGGCACCGACCAGCTCCAGCCAGTCACCGGCATGGCGGATACGGATGCTGCCGCTGGCCGGCAGGTAGTTGCCGTACAGCGTGCGCAGCAGCGTCGACTTGCCGGCACCGGACTGGCCGTGCAGCACCAGGCACTCGCCGGCGGCGACGGTGAAGTTCAGCCCGCGCAGCACCTGCAGGCTGACGCCGTGCTGCTGGTGCAGGGTGAAGGTCTTGGCGAGGTCGCGGACCTCGATCAGGTTCGTCATGACGGATTCCTTCATGGCTGCAGCACCGAGGACACCAGCAGCTGCGTATAGGGGTGCTGCGGGTCGTCGAGGATCTGGTCGGTCAGGCCCGACTCCACCACCCGCGAGCGGCGCATCACCATCAGCCGGTCGGCCAGCAGGCGCGCCACGGCGAGGTCGTGGGTGACGATCACCACCGCCAGGTCCAGCTCGCGCACCAGCCCGCGCAAGAGGTCGAGCAGACGTGCCTGCACCGACACGTCGAGGCCGCCGGTGGGTTCGTCCATGAACACCAGCTTCGGGCTGGAAACCAGGTTGCGGGCGATCTGCAGGCGCTGCTGCATGCCGCCGGAGAAGGTCCGCGGCAGGTCGTCGATGCGCGCCGGGTCGATCTCCACCTGTTGCAGCCAGTCCAGCCCGGCGGCGCGCAGCTGGCCGTAATGCCTGACGCCCTGGGCCATCAGCCGCTCGCCGATGTTGGCGCCAGCGGAAACCCCCATGCGCAGGCAGTCGCGCGGGTTCTGCTCGACGAAGCCCCATTCGGTACGCAGCAGCGTGCGCCGCTCGGCCTCGCTGGCGGCGTAGAGGTCGAGCCAGTCGCCGGCGCCATCGCGGTACTGCACGCTGCCGCGATCCGGCGGGCAGCGGCCGCAGAGCAGCGAGAGCAGGGTGGACTTGCCCGAGCCGGACTCGCCGACGATGCCCAGCACTTCGCCGGGGTAGAGCTCGAAGGAAACGCCTTGGCAGCCCTTGTCCGGGCCGTACAGGCGGGTCAGGTCGCGCACCGCGAACAGCGGCTCGGTGCCGACGCTCGTGGCGGGCAGCAGTTGTTCGGCGGCGCTCATGGGCGGCTCTCCTGTTGCTGGGCGCGCTGCGCGCAATAGTCGGTATCCGAGCAGACGAACTGCTTGCTGCCGGCGTCGTCGACGATCAGTTCGTCGAGGTAGGAATCACCGCTGCCACAGATGGCGCAGCACTGCTCCCACTGCTGGATCTGAAACGGGTGATCCTCGAAATCCAGGCTGACCACGCGGGTGTACGGCGGCACGGCGTAGAGGCGCTTCTCGCGGCCGGCGCCGAACAGCATCAGCGCCGGGCTGCGGTCCAGCTTGGGGTTGTCGAATTTGGGAATGGGCGAGGGGTCCATCACGTAGCGCTCGTCCACCGTCACCGGGTAGGCGTAGCTGGTGGCGATGTGGCCGAAGGTGGCGATGTCCTCGTAGAGCTTCACGTGCATCACGCCGTAGTCGCCCAGCGCGTGCATGGTGCGCGTCTCGGTTTCCGACGGCTCGATGAAGCGCAGCGGCTCGGGGATCGGCACCTGATAGACCATGATCTGCCCGGCGGCGAGCGGGGTTTCCGGGATGCGGTGGCGGGTCTGGATCACCGTCGCCGCGGGTGTGCGTTCGGTGGTGGCGACCCCGGCGGTGCGGGCGAAGAAGCGGCGGATCGACACCGCGTTAGTGGTGTCGTCGGCGCCCTGGTCGATCACCTTGAGTACGTCGTCGGCGCCGAGAATGGCAGCGGTCAGCTGCATGCCGCCGGTGCCCCAGCCATAGGGCAGCGGCATCTCGCGGCCGCCGAAGGGCACCTGATAGCCGGGTATGGCGATCGCCTTGAGCAGTGCGCGGCGGATCATGCGCTTGGTCTGCTCGTCGAGATAGGCGAAGTTGTAGCCCGCCTCGCTGGCGGGAATGGCCTGGGCATTCATGCGCGTTTCTCCTTCGCTGGCGTCTCGGCGTCGGCTTCGGTCTGCTCGGCCTGCGGCTGGCGCAGCTTGCGGATCAGCTCCAGCTCGGATTGGAAGTCGACGTAGTGCGGCAACTTCAGGTGCGAGACGAAACCGGCGGCTTCGACGTTGTCGCAGTGCATCAGGACGAATTCCTCCTGCTGCGCCGGGCCCTGCACTTCCTCGCCGTACTCGCCTGCACGCAGCGCGCGGTCGACCAGCGCCATGCCCATCGCCTTGCGCTCGGCATAACCGAAGGCCAGGCCGTAGCCGCGGGTGAACTGCGCCTGCTCGGCGCTCTCGCCGACGAACTGGTTGACCATCTCGCACTCGGTCAGCTCGATCTCGCCGAGGCAGACCGGGAAGCCCAGCTCCTGCGGCTCGATCCAGACCTCGGCGGTGCCGATGCGAATCTCGCCGGCGAACGGGTGGTTGCGGCCGTAGCCGCGCTGGGTCGAATAGCCCAGCGCCAGGAGAAAGCCCTCGTCGCCACGCGCCAGCGCCTGCAGGCGTTCGGCGCGGCTCGTCGGCAGCTCCAGTGGCTCGCGGGTGAGGTCCGGCACCGGCTCGCCGCGGTCGATTTCCGGGGTCATCAGGCCTTCCTCGCCGAGCAGGCCGAGTACCCGCGGGCAGTTGCCCAGCGTGGCGCTTTCATCCACCGGCGGGCCGGCGCGTTCGCCTTCGGCGAGCAGGGCGAAATCGAGCAGGCGATGGGTGTAGTCGAAGGTCGGACCGAGCAGCTGGCCGCCGGGCACGTCCTTGAAGGTCGCCGAGATGCGTCGGCTGAGCTGCATGGCGCCGGTGTCCAGCGGCAGGCTTTCGGCGAAGCGCGGCAGCGTGGTGCGGTAGGCGCGCAGGAGGAAGATCGCCTCGACCAGATCGCCGGCGGCCTGCTTGATCGCCAGCGCGGCGAGATCTTCGTCATACAGCGAGCCTTCGCTCATCACCCGCGCCACGGCGAGCGGCAGCTGCTGGCGGATCTGCTCGACGCCGAGTTCGGCGATGCCGGTATCGCCGCGGCGCTTCTTCGCCAGCAGCGCGTGGGCGTTGTCGATGGCCTGTTCGCCACCCTTGACCGCGACGTACATCAGGCCACCTCCTGCAGCGAATCGCCGATGCGCGTGCTGCGCGGCAGGCCGAGCACTTCGCCGTCAGCGCAGAACAGTGCGTCGAGCCCACGCGGGAAGTCGTTGCGTGCGGCGCGCTGCTGCCAGAACGCCGGTTTCAGCGGCAGGCCGACCAGGCGGCTGCCGTCGATGCCCGGGCCCTGCCAGCTCAGCGCCGGGCCGCGGTCGAGACGGTCGAGCTGGATCAGCAGCGTGCAGGACTGGTCCGGGTAGCGCTCGCTGCCGGCGTAGAAGCCGGAGAGGTCGTCCAGCGCGGCGGCATCGAGCAGGGCGAACATCGCCTCCTCGCGTGCCTCGACGATTGGGCAGCCACAGTGGAAGGCCAGGTTGGCGCGGATCGCCGGGGTGTCGAAGGCCGGCGCCAGCCACAGCGGTGTGTCGTTATCCAGCAGGCTCAGGCACAGCGCGTAGCCGGCGGCCTGCAGCGGCTCGATGGCGGCGACGCTGACCAGCGGCTGGCGCGTGCCCGGCTCGGACAAGGCCTTGAGCGCGGCGCGGAAGCACTTTTGCGCGTCCAGCACCGGGTCGGCGAAGGCGGCCTGCAACAGGTCGGATGGGGCGCGATTCATCAGTCTTCTCCTCGCAGCAGCGTGAAGAACTCCACGCGGGTAGTGGCGGTTTCGGCAGCCTTTTGCGCGGCGCGTCGGGCCTGCGCGGCGGCCAGCGGTTCGATCAGTTCATTCAGCCAGCGGCTCTGCTGCGGCCCTTGCAGATGGGCATCGGCGAGGGCGGCGAGCTCGGCCTGGCGCTTGTCACGGCCGGCGCGGTAGCTGTAGCCGGTGCTGCCGTCGGCCAGGCGCACCACGCAGCGGGTGACGCTCATCTCGCCGAGGTTGAACGGCGCGCCGGTGCCGCCCATGCGGCCGCGCACCAGGGTCATGCCGATTTCCGCGGGACGGATCAACTGGTAGGTGCAGTCGCGCAGGGCGCTCTCGAAAGGCGCCAGTTCGGCAGCGCTGGCGCCGGCCAGTACAGCCATCCAGCGCTGGCGGGGGGATTGTTCGCGGGTGTGCATGGGGTTCTCCATCAGGTGGCGACCTGGTACTGGAAACGGTCGGAACGGCTGGCCGAAAGGGCGATCTCCACCGGTTGCCCGGTGGCATCGCAGGACAGGGTGAACACCGACAGCAGTGGCATGCGCAGGGGCATCAGCAGCTGTGCGGCCTCGTCGCGATCGGCCAGGCGTGCACCGATCAGGCTGAAACGGCGCGTCAGCGGCAGGCCGCGTTCGCCGAGGTAGCGGCGCAGCGAGCCGCCCTGGTAGTCGGCGAGCCGTTCGGCGTGGCTGGCGCAGTAGCGGTGGCGGATCAGGCTGACCGGCTCGCCGTCGAGCAGGCGCAGGGTGCTCAGCTCGATCAGCGCGGCGCCTTCGGCCAGTTGCAGGTGACGTGCTTCCTCGGCGCTGGCGCTGAGCTGGCGCCGCTCGAGCAGGCGCGCCTCGGTACGCAAGCCGAGGGCGGCCAGCGATTCGCTGTAGGCGCTGTCGGCCTGCAGCGGATATACCAGCGGGCGTTGCAACACCTGGGTGCCCTTGCCCTGGCGGCGCAACAGGCGGCCTTCGTTGATCAGCTCGTCGACGGCACGGCGCAGGGTGTGGCGGTTGACGGCGAAGCGCCGCGCCAGCTGCATCTCGCCGGGGAGAAAGTCGCCGATGCGGTAGTGGCGCAACTCGCCGCGCAGCACCTGGGCCAGTTCGAGGTAGAGCGGTTCGCTGGGTTGTCTAGACAACTGCATGGTTTTTTCGAGAGGCGCACGGGGCCTCACTCCGTCAGATGAAGCGCTTGCGCAGGCGCTGGGAGAGCAGGTCGATCAGGCTCACCACGGCGATGATGATCAGCAGCAGGGCGGCGGTCTGGCCGAACTGGAAACCGCGGATGGCTTCCCAGAGGATCACGCCGATGCCGCCGGCGCCGACCATGCCGACCACCGT
This sequence comes from Stutzerimonas kunmingensis, assembly GCF_002929225.1. Taxonomy (GTDB): domain Bacteria; phylum Pseudomonadota; class Gammaproteobacteria; order Pseudomonadales; family Pseudomonadaceae; genus Stutzerimonas. Next base: position 86,596 of record NZ_PISM01000022.1, read on the forward strand.
GGCCGAGCGCACGTTGGATTCGAAGCGGTACAACGAGTAGGAAATCCACAGCGGCAGCACCTGCGGAATCACCCCGAAGATGACTTCCTGCAGCGCACTGGCGCCGGTGGCACGCACGCCTTCCACCGGGCCCGGCTCGATGGCTTCCACCGCTTCGGCGAACAGCTTGGCGAGCACGCCGGTGGTGCTGATCCACAGCGCCAGCACGCCGGCGAAGGGTCCGAGGCCGACGGCGACGACGAAGAGCATGGCGAAGACCATCTCGTTGATCGACCGGCAGGCGTCCATCAGCCGGCGCACCGGCTGGTAGACCCACCAGGGCACGATGTTCTCGGAGCTGAGAATGCCCAGCGGGATGGCGCAGACGATCGCCAGCAGGGTGCCCCAGAGGGCGATGTGCACCGTGGTGATCATCTCCCTGAGGTACAGCTGCCAGTTGCTGAAGTCCGGCGGGAAGAAGTCGGCGGCAAAGGTCGCCATGTTGGCGCTGTCGCGGATCAGCAGCAGCGGATTCATCTCCGCGCCCTGCCAGGACCAGGCCAGCACGGCCAGACACAGGCCCCAGCCGAGCAGGCGCAGCCAGCTGCGCTTGTCGTTGCCCGCCAGAGGCGGTGTGGTGCTCAGAGTGGTCATGTTCGGTTCTCAAAAAACGGCGCGGACGGGAGCGTGGCGCCAGCGCGCCACGCCCGGCGTTGCTCAGCTGGCCTTGGCGGCGGCGTTCTTCTGCTCGCGCTCGGCCATGCGCTGCTCCAGCTTGGCCAGCTCCTGGTCGATGCCCTGCAGCTGCGCCTGGCGGTCGCTGTCGGAGAGCTTGCTGTCGGCGGCGACTTCGCTGCGCTTCTTGAACAGTTCCAGCTGGCGGATCGGTAGCAGCTGGTCGTTGTCGGAGGCGCGGAACGGTGCCCACTGCAGGCCGGCGAGGATTTCCTTCTCGGCCGGCTTGGCGCCGTAGCTCATGAAGAACTCGCGCAGCCTGTTCTTCTGCTCGTCGCTCAGGCTCTTGCGCCACACCAGCGGGTCGGCCGGGATCAGCGGCGAGGTCCAGACGATCTTCAGTTGCGCGGCCTTGTCCGGCGCGGTGATCTCAAGACGCTCCATGCCTTCGCTGTTGAAGGTGCCGACATCGACCTGCTTGTTCGCCACCGACAGCGCGTTCACTTCGTGGCTGCCGTTGAGGCTGCGCTTGAAGGCCTGGCCGGCGTCGACCTTGTTCTTGGCGAACACGTAGTAGCCGGGCACCAGGTAGCCGGAGGTGGAGTTCGGGTCGCCGTTGGCGAAGGTCAGGCTCTTGGCATTCTTCAGCACGTCCTCGACGGAGTTCAGGGCGCTGTCCTTGTGCACGATCAGATGGCTGTAGTAGCCCGGGCTGCCGTTGGCGGCGACGGTCTGGGCGAAGATTTCGCCGCCGGCGCGATCCACCGCTTCCATCGCCGACTTGTTGCCGTACCAGGCCAGATCGACCTTGTCGAAGCGCATGCCCTGGATGACCCCGGCGTAATCGGGGGCGAAGAAGGCCTTCACCTCGTAGCCGGTCTGCTTGCTCATGTCGGCGAGGAAGGGGTCCCAGACGCTGCGCAGGTTCTGCGAGGACTCGGTGGAAATGATGCCGAAGGTGATGGTCTCGGCGGCTTGAGCGGTGCCGGCGAGGGCACCGGCCAGCAGCGTGGAAGCGGCGAGAGCGCGGCTGAAGCGTTTCAACATGGAGGTCACTCCTTGGGTGTGGCGTTGGTTGTCGGGTGGCGTGGGGCTCAGCCGTTGACCAGCTGCAACGACCGCGGCTCGGCATTGCGGGCGCGGTCGGAGAACAGCAGGCTGGCGTCCAGATCAGCGCCGTAGAGGTCGTTGAGCAGGCGGTCACTGAGCGCCGCCGAGGGACCGTCGTAATGGATGCGCCCGCCCTTGAGCGCCACGGCGCGGGAGCAGTAGCGCAGGGCGTAATCGACCTGATGCAGGGTCACCACCACGGTCTTGCCGTCCTGGCGGTTGATGTCGGCGAGGATTTCCATGACCTTGCGCGCCGACTCCGGGTCGAGCGAGGCGATGGGTTCGTCGGCGAGGATCACCTCGGCCTGCTGGGTCAGCGCACGGGCGATCGCCACCCGCTGCTGCTGGCCGCCGGAGAGCGTCGAGGCGCGCTGCGCGGCGCGCTCGGCGAGGCCGACGCGCTCCAGTGCGGCCATGGCCTGGCGCTTCTGCTCGTCGCTGAACATGCCCAGCGATCCGCGCCAGCGCGGCATGCGCCCGAGAAAGCCAAGCAGGACGTTGTCCAGCACGCTGAGGCGGGTGACCAGGTTGAACTGCTGGAAGATGTAGCCGATGTCGGCGCGCAGGCGGCGCACCTCGCCATGCAGGCGGCCGGTGGCCTGTACCTCGCGGCCGAGCACTTCGATGCGCCCGCCGGCGGAGCGGTCGCAGCAGGCCAGCCCGGCCAGGTGGCGCAGCAGCGTGGACTTGCCGGAACCGGACGCGCCGATCAGCGCCACCATCTCGCCTGGCTGTATCGCCAGGCCCAGGTCGAACAGCGCCTGCTTGCCGGCGAAGGTCTTGTTCAGTCGCTCGACTCGAATAGCCGCATTCATCGTCTTGCCCTCTCGTCTGTGCGGCCGGGGGAGTCGGCCAACTTGTCTAGACGAGAAGGTAGTCAGCGACTGTTGCAGTCCGGCGAAGCGTCGATGAAGCTGCGATGACGATTCAGTGAAGCTTTCACCGGCGGCGCGGACGGTCCTGAGTGTTAAGCACGAAGCGCTTTGCCCCGGCGGCCAGGGCCCCTAAGCTGGACGCCGTCACAGCGCCTTATGCCGCGTCGCCTACACGACGGTCAGGCATTTCAGAGAAGAGGAAGAGCATGAAACAGAAGATCGTATTCATCACCGGCGCCACCTCCGGCTTCGGCCGCGCCACCGCCCGTCGCTTCGCCGAGGCCAGCTGGGCGCTGGTGCTCACCGGCCGGCGCAGCGAGCGCCTGGAAGCGTTGAAGGGCGAACTGTCGGCCAAGGTGCCGGTGCATGTCGCCACCCTCGACGTGCGCCACGCCGGCGCGGTGCAGGAGGCGGTCGCGCAGCTGCCCGCCGCGTTCCGCCAGATCGACTGCCTGGTCAACAACGCAGGCCTGGCGCTGGCCCCGCAGCCGGCGCAGCAGGTCGATCTCGCCGACTGGCACACCATGATCGACACCAACATCACCGGCCTGGTCAACGTCACTCATGCGCTGCTGCCGACCCTGATCGAGACCGGCAAGGGCGCCAGCATCGTCAACATCGGCTCGGTGGCCGGGCACTGGCCCTATCCGGGTGGCCACGTCTACGGCGCGACCAAGGCGTTCGTCGAACAGTTCGGCTACAACCTGCGCTGCGACCTGCTGGGCACCGGCGTGCGCGTCACCGACATCGCCCCGGGCATGGCCGAGACCGAGTTCACCCTGGTCCGCACCAAGGGCAACCAGGCCGCCAGCGACGCGCTGTACCGCGGCACCACGCCGCTGACCGCCGAGGACATCGCCGAGCAGATCTACTACGTCGCCACCCTGCCGGATCACATCAACATCAACCGCCTGGAAGTGATGCCGACGCGCCAGGCCTGGTCGCCGTTCAATATCGATCGGGACAAGTAGGCAGCGGCTTATCTGAAGTAGGGTGGGCTTCAGCCCACCGACAGGGCCGGGCTTGGTGGGCTAAAGCCCACCCTACGGTGCGGTGAGGAGAGGCGTAGGGTGGGCCGGGCGGCGTTCCGCTTTAGCCCCCCGGTGCTGCGGCGTCAAGAGCCTCCAGGCCTGCCTTGGCGCAGGCCTCGTCCTGCTCCTCGGAACCGCCGGAGACGCCGATGCCGCCCAGGCAGCGGCCATCGAGCAGGATCGGCAAGCCGCCGCCGAACACGACCAGCCGTTCGCGCGACGGCAGGCCGATACGCAGCCGCGGGTTCTCGCCGAGCACCTCCAGCCAGTCGCGGGTGGGAAAGCCGAAGCTGGCGGCGGTGTAAGCCTTGTCCACGGCGATGCCTTCGGAATGCAGGAAGGCGCCGTTCATACGCAGATACGCGAGAGTGCGCCCGGCGCGGTCGACCACCGCGACATGGATGCGGATGTCCAGCGCGCAGGCATGGGCCATGGCGGCCTCGGCGGCGCGCTGGGCGGCCTGCCAGTGCAGGTCGGGCTCGACGAACTGGAGATTCATGGCTTGACCTTGCTGGCCGGTTCGCCGCCGATGCCGAAGTGAGCCTTGGGCATCTCGCTGATGATCACCCGCACGCTGGCCAGCGGTGCGTCCAACGAGCGCGAGATCGCCTCGCTGACCTCGCGGATGAGGGTTTCCTTCTGCGCGTCGCTGCGGCCTTCAAGAATGTGGATCTGGGCAATGGGCATATCGGACTTCCTTGAGAAAAGGCCGGCCGGAGCCGGCCGCAGGTCAGACGAAACGGGCGGACACGCTGCCCAGCCCCTGGTAGCGCACGCAGATGTTGTCGCCCGGCGCCACCGCCACGGCGGCGGTGATGCCGCCGGTCATGATGAAGGTGCCAGCCGGGATATGCTCGCCGCGCTCGGCCAGCAGATTCGCCAGCATCGCCACGCTGGACAGGGGATGACCGAGCACCGCGGCACCGGCGCCGAGCTCCACCACCTCGCCGTTCTTCTCCATCACCACGCCGAGGGTGCGCAGGTCGACCTCCTCGAGGCTGGCCATGCGGCCGCCGGTGATGAAGCGCGTCGAGGAAGCGTTGTCCGCCACCACGCTGATCAGGTCGAACTTGAAGTTCTCGTAGCGTGAATCGATCACCTCGACGGTCGGGATCACGTAGTCGACCGCCGCGATGACGTCGCCGATATGGCAGCCCGGGCCTGTCAGCGGCGCCTTGGTGACCACCGAGATTTCCGCCTCGATCTTCGGGTGGATCAGCTTCGAGCAATCCACGGTGCCGCCGTCCGGCACGCTGAAGTAGTCGGCCAGGAAGCCATAGATGGGCGTTTCCACGCCCATCTGCGCCATCTTCGCCCAGGAGGTCAGGCCCATCTTCAGGCCGACGATCCGGTTGCCGCGCGCCTCCTTGCGCCGGCGGATTTCCCACTGGATGTCGTAGGCGTCGGCGAAGGTCATCTGCGGATAGTCGTTGGTGACCTTGTGGATGTCGTGGGCCTGCAGCTCGGCGTTTTCCACGTGCTCGGCCAAGGCCAGCACCTGTTCGCGGGTCAATGTACGGTTCATGCGTGTTGCTCCTTGCGAGTTGCCAGCAGGTCGAGCGCGACGTCGACGATCATGTCTTCCTGGCCGCCGACCATGCGGCGCCTGCCCAGTTCTACGAGGATGTCGAGCGTCTTCAGTCCATACTTCGCGGCCGCCACCTCGGCGTGGCGCAGGAAGCTGGAGTAGACCCCGGCATAACCCAGGCCGAGGGTCTCGCGATCGACCCTCACCGGACGGTCCTGCAACGGCCGGACGATATCGTCGGCGGCGTCCATCAGGGCGTACAGGTCGGTGCCGTGGTTCCAGCCCATGCGCTCGGCCGCCGCGATGAATACTTCCAGCGGCGCGTTGCCGGCGCCGGCGCCCATGCCGGCCAGCGAGGCGTCGATGCGATCGCAGCCCTCCTCCACCGCGATGATGGAGTTGGCCACGCCGAGACTGAGGTTGTGATGCGCATGCATGCCGGTTTGGGTTTCCGGATTCAGCGCCGCCTTGAAGGCGCGCATGCGGTCGCGGATGTCGTTCATGTTCATCGCGCCGCCGGAATCGGCCATGTAGATGCACTGTGCGCCGTAGCTTTCCATCAGCTTGCCCTGCGCCGCCAGCTGCTCGGCAGGGATCATGTGGCTCATCATCAGGAAGCCGACGGTGTCCATGCCCAGTTCACGGGCATACTCGATGTGCTGCCGCGAGACATCCGCCTCGGTGCAGTGGGTGGCCACGCGCACCGAGCGGGCGCCGGCGTCATAGGCGGCTTTCAGGTCATGCACGGTGCCGATGCCGGGTAGCAGCAGCACGGTGATCCGGGCGTGCTGGATCACATCGGCGGCGGCCTCGATCCACTCCAGGTCGCTGTGCGCACCGAAACCGTAGTTGAAGCTGGAACCCTGCAGGCCATCGCCGTGGGTCACCTCGATGGAGTCGACGCGGGCCTTGTCCAGCGCGCGGGCAATGTCCTGGACGTTCTGGATCGAATACTGGTGGCGGATCGCATGGCTGCCGTCGCGCAGGGTCACGTCGGAGATATAGAGTTTCTTGCCGGGGTTGAAGGTCATGGCTCGGTCCTCAGGCGTTCAGCAGCGACTGCGCCATGCGTTCGGCGGTAGCCAGCGCGGCGGAGGTCATGATGTCGAGGTTGCCGGCGTAGGCCGGCAAGTAGTGGGCGGCACCTTCGACTTCGAGATAGATCGAGGTTTTCAGGCCACTGAATGTGCCGAGCCCAGGGATATGCAGCGGCGCGGATGCGGGAATCATGTCGAACTGCACCTTCTGCTTGAGGCGGTAGCCCGGCACGTAGGCCTGCACGGCGCTGGCCATCTCCTCGATGCTGGCCTCGACCTGTGCCTGGTCGACGGCATCGGACAGCACGAACACCGTGTCACGCATGATCAACGGCGGCTCGGCCGGGTTCATGATGATGATCGCCTTGCCCTTGGCGGCGCCGCCGATCACTTCGATGGCCTTGCTGGTAGTCTCGGTGAACTCGTCGATGTTGGCGCGGGTCCCGGGGCCGGCGGATTTGCTGGCGATGGAGGCGACGATCTCGGCGTAATGGACCTTGGCCACGCGCGACACCGCGGCCACCATCGGGATGGTGGCCTGGCCGCCGCAGGTCACCATGTTGACGTTGAGCTTGGCGAGGTGCTCTTCCAGATTCACCACTGGCACGCAGTAGGGGCCGATGGCCGCCGGGGTCAGGTCGATCAAGCGGATGCCGGGTTTGGCACGACGCAGCAAGGCATCGTTCCGTACGTGGGCAGAGGCGCTGGTGGCATCGAAGACGAAATCGATGTCGGCGAATTCGGGCAGGTTGATCAATCCTTCGACACCTTCGTGGGTGGTCGCCACACCCATGCGCTGGGCGCGGGCCAGGCCATCGGAGGCCGGGTCGATGCCCACCATCGCGCCCATTTCCAGATGCTCTGCGTTGCGCATCACCTTGATCATCAGATCCGTACCGATGTTGCCCGGGCCGATGATCGCTACTTTGAGTTTCTTGCTCATCAGGCTGTCCTCGATCAGATGAAGCGCACGCTGGCGCTGCCGATGCCGCCGATCTCGACGCGCATGAAATCGCCTGCCTTGACCGGCTCCAGCGGAACCAGCGAGCCGGACAGGATCACCTCGCCGGCCTTCAGGGCGATGCCGAACCGGCCGAGGGTGTTGGCCAGCCAGGCCACGCAGTTGACCGGCGAGCCGAGCGCCGCGGCGCCGGCACCGGTCGAGAGCAGCTGGCCGTTCTTTTCCACCAGCATGCCGCAGGTGACCAGATCGACCTGGCGCGGCGACACGGCCTGGTCACCGAGCACGAACAGGCCGCAGGAGGCGTTGTCCGCCACGGTGTCCTGGATCTTGATTTTCCAGTCGCGGATGCGCGAATCGACGATCTCGAAACACGGCATCACGCACTCGGTGGCGGCCAGTACGTCGGCGTTGGTCACGCCGGGGCCGATCAGGTCCTTCTTGAGGATGAAGGCGATCTCGCCCTCGGCTTTGGGCTGCATCAGTCGCTGGCTGATCGGCACCGCTTCGCCGCTGTTGAACACCATGGCGTCGGTCAGGTAACCGAAGTCCGGCTGGTGCACGCCCAGCATGTTTTGCACCGCCTTGCTGGTCACGCCGATCTTCTTGCCGATGATCTTCTCGCCGGCCGCCAGGCGTCGTTCGAGCAGGCGCAGGGAGATATGGTAGGCGTCGTCGACGCTGATGTCGAAGCCACGCTCGGTCAGCGGGCTGATCGCCTCGCGGTTGAGCATGGCCTGGTACAGCTCGTCGCCGAGCTCGTTGATCATTATCTGGTCCATGTCGGTCTCTCTCAGGAATGGCGGGCGTCGGCTTCGGCGAGGAAATCCCCGACCAGGCGCGCGAAGCGGGTGGCGTGTTCGATCTGTGTCCAGTGGCCGCACTGGCCGAACACGTGCAATTGCGCGCGAACGATCCACTCGGCCAGGGTCAGCGAAGCGGCCAGGGGGATCACCTGATCCTCGCGGCCATGGATCACCAGGGTTTCGTGGGGCAAGGCGCGGATCTGCGCCTCGCTGCTGGCCAGGCCATCGACCCAGCGCTGGCGCGGTGCGGGGAACATCTGCGCGAACGACTCCTGAAAACCGGGGCGGATGCTGGCCTGGTAACGCAGCTCGGCCAACTCGTCGGTGACCAGGCTGCGGTCGTAGGCGAAGGTGTCCATCAGCCGGCGCATGGTGGCGAAGGACGGCTCATAGCCCCACACATCATCCAGGCCCGGGGTGATCGGAAAGCTCACCCCGGCGCTGCCCATCAGCACCAGCCGGCGCACGCGCTCGGGGTGGCGGATGGCCAGGGCCAGGGCCAGGCCGCCGCCGAAGGAGTTACCGACCAGATCGGCCTGTTCGATGCCCAGGGCATCCAGCACGCCAAGCGCGTGTTCGACCCAGCGCTGTTGGTGGTACTGACCATCGGCCGGGCGTTCGCTGTAGCCGAAGCCCAGCATGTCCGGGGCGATCACCCGGCGGCGCTTGGCCAGCTCGGGCATCACCAGGCGCCAGTTGGCCCAGGCGGTAACGCCGGGTCCGGAGCCGTGGATCATCATCAGCGGGAAGCCTTCGCCGCTGTCGTGCAGGTTGGTGCGATAGCCGGCGGCGAGGATTTCGCGGCCGATTTCCGGGCTGTTCTGGGGTGCGTTCATCACGGCCTCACAACTTCACGCAGATGTTTTTCAGTTCGGTGTAGAACTCCAGCGAGTGCACACCCCCTTCCCGACCGATCCCGGATTGCTTGCTGCCGCCGAAGGCGGTACGCAGATCGCGCAGGAACCAACTGTTGACCCAGACGATGCCGGCCTCCAACTGCCCGGCGACGCGGTGCGCGCGGCTGACGTTGTCGCTCCAGAGGGTGGCGGACAGGCCATAGGGCAGGCTGTTGGCCAGAGCGACGGCTTCGGCTTCGCTGTCGAACGGACGGATATGGCAGCACGGCCCGAAGATTTCCTCGGTGACCACCGCCGAGTCGTCGGCCAAGCCGGTCCAGATGGTCGGCTGTACCCAGGCGCCGCCCGCCAAGGCGTCCGGCATCTGCGGCACGCCGCCGCCGGTGACCACGGTGGCGCCGTCGGCGACGGCTTGCTGGTAGTAGGACAGCACCTTCTCGCGGTGCTTGAGGCTAACCAGCGGGCCGAAGTTGCTCGTCGGGTCGTCCGGCGGGCCGATCACCAGGCTCTCGGCACCGGCCTTCAGACGGGAGACAAACTCCTCGAAAATCGAGCGCTCGACATACAGCCGCTCGGTGCCGAGGCACACCTGACCGCAGTTGGCGAAGGCCGAGCGCAGAGTGCCTTCGATGGCCTTATCCATGTCGCAGTCGGCGAAGACGATGCCGGCGTTCTTGCCGCCCAGCTCTAGCGAGACCTGGCGCACGCCTTTGGCGGCGGCGCGCATGATCAACTCGCCGGTGCCGGTTTCGCCAGTGAAGGTGAAGGCATCGACATCCGCGTGCTCGGTGAGGAAGGCCCCGGCGGAATCGCCACCGAAACCATGCACCACGTTGTACACCCCGGCCGGCACGCCGGCCGCCTGCATCACCTCGCCGAGCAGCGCGGTAGTCAGCGGGGTTTCCTCCGAGGGCTTGACCACCACGGTGTTGCCGCAGGCCAGGGCCGGGCCGACCTTCCAGGTCATCAGCAGTAGCGGCAGGTTCCACGGGCTGATCACCCCGATCACCCCCTTGGGGCGGCGCACCGCGTAGTTGATCGCGCCACTACCATCCGGCGTGGCCATCTCGAAGGCTTCGGTGGCGACGTTCTTCAGTAGGTCGGCGAAGACCTTGAAGTTGGCCGCACCGCGCGGGATGTCGATATGGCTGGCGAGCGACTTGGGCTTGCCGGTATCCAGGCATTCCGCTTCGAGGAACTCGTCGAAACGTGCGGTGATGCCGTCGGCCACGCGGTGCAGGATCTCCGCCCGCTCGCTCACGCTCATCTTGCCCCAGGGGCCTTTCAGCGCGGCGCGTGCGGCCTGCACCGCTGCGTCGACTTCGGCGCGACCAGCTTCGTGAACACGGGCAATCACCTGGCCATTAGCGGGGTTGACGTCCTCGAAGGTGCGGCCGCTAGCCGAGCCGACGAAGGCGCCGTTAATGAAGTGCTTGATCTCTTTCATCTGCGCAATCTCTGCAAAAAGGCGAGCCGGGCTTTCAGGTCAGCACGGTCATGAAGCGTTCGTTGAGCACACGGTCGTGGTAGAAGATCGCCTTGCCCAGATCCTTGGCCAGCCAGGTCACCGGGCGATGGTCCTGGTAGTTGTAATCACCACCACAGAACACCTCGTTGCGGTTGCCCGAGGGGTCGAAGAAGTAGATGGTCTTGCCGTGAGTCAGGCCGTGGCGGGTCGGGCCTATGTCGATGGAGGTATCGGTCATGGAGATCAGGTCGGCTGCGCGCAGCACGTCCTCCCAGGTTTCCAGGAAGAACGACACATGGTGGAACTTGCCCTTCTCCGGGCAATGGATGAAGGCCACGTCGTGCGCCTTGGTCGACAGGCTGAGGAACTGCGCGACGCGGGTGCCGTCGTCGTCGATCACCTGCTCGGCCAGGTAGAAACCGAGCACTTCGGTGAACAAGGCATAGGTGGCTTGCAACTCGTCGCCGTACAGCAGGCAATGGTCGAAGCGCACCGCACGCATGCCTTTGAGGTTGCGCGGCCAGGCCTCCGGGTTGACCTCGGCCAAGCCCCATTTGCCGGTGTACTCCTTGTCCGCATAGAGCTCGAAGAAGTGCCCGGAAGGCGCCTGGAAGCGCACCCGCCGACCGCAGTCCTTGAGCTCGCCGGCGGCGATCAGCTCGACCAGGCAGCCGTAGCGGATCAGGTCGTCGGTGAGGCTGCTCAGGGTGGCGTCGTCGAGCACCTTGAAGGCCATGAAATCCATGCCCGGCTCGGCGGCCTCGCGTAGCACCACGGAGAACTTGTCCACCTCGGTCCAGGCCTTCAGGTAGATACGTCCCTGCTCGTCGCGATCCGTCTCGATCAGGCCGAGCAGGTCGCGGTAATGCGTTAGCGCAGACTCCAGATTCAACACGCGAAGCTGGACGTGTCCAGGGCGCATAACTCCTTTTTTCATGACGACACCTCTTAATGTTTCTTGTTGTCAGGGATTGCTTCGCACTTGGCGAAGGCATTCGATGTACAGGTCAGCGCGTGGATACAGTTGGCAGGCCAAGGCCAGGCCCTGCTTCGCGGCCTCCGGTGGAACCTGACTGCAGCTCATCCTGCCGCACTGGTAGTCGCCGCTGAGCACGCGCACCTTGCACAACCCACAGCCACCACCACGGCAACCGACCGGCACGCAACGCTTGCCCTGCTCCTCCATGGCCCGCAGGACCGACTGATCCGGGCGGCAGACAAAAGACTGGCCGCTGTTGGTTTCGTGCACCTGAAACGGGGGGCTGCTCATGATGCACCTCAGATGCGCTTGAACAAGGCCGAACGGGTGCTGTCCTCAGCCCCATCGGCGGCGGTGAAGAAGCGCTCCATGAAGATGTCCCGCTCGAACAGCCGACCCTGCATCAGGGTGGTGATGGCCGCGTCGATCATCGGCGGCGGACCGCAGAGATAGGCCTTGTGGCCACTGAAACGACCGTCGAAGTGGGCCTTGGCGGCGTCGTGGACAAAGCCTTTGAAGCCCTGCCACTCCGGGTCGTCGTGGGCCTGGTTGAGTGCCGGCACGTAGCTGAAGTTGGAGTGGCGCGCGGCCAGTTCCTCAAACAGCTCGCGGTTGTAAAGCTCGGCGCGATTGCGCGCGCCCTGGAACAGGGTGATCCGCCGCGTGTCGCCCTGCGCCAGCAGGTCGAGGATCATCGACTGCGGGCTGGACAGGCCAGAGCCGCCGGCGATGAAGATCAGGTCGCCGGCCTGCGAGCCACGGACGAAGAACTGCCCGTAGGGGCCGGACAGCTCGACCGCATCGCCGACCTTCAGTTGCCGATGGATGAAGCCGGTGGCCGCGCCGCCCTCGACCAGGCGGATATGCAACTCCACCTCGTCGGCCTGGCTCGGCGGGTTGGCCAGGGAGAAGGCGCGTGATCCTTCAACGCCCGGCAGGGTCAGGTTGATGTATTGCCCGGCCTGGAAGGTCATCGGCCGATCGAGCTTGATGTGCACACCCTTGATGGTCGGCGACAGGTCGACCAGGGCGCTGACCACCCCGCGGTAGTCCTCGACTTGATGGCCGGCGAAATCCGGATCGACGTCGATATCCGCCTCTATCACCATATCGCTCATGGGCATGGCGCAGCAGGCCAGGACCTTGCCCTCGTCACGCTCCATGTCCATCAGGGCAAAGGGTGAGGCGGCGCCGTGGTCGGCCTCGCCTTCGACTACCTGCACCTTGCAGGTGGCGCAGGTACCATGGCCGCAGGCGAATGGCAGCCAGACGCCCTGGCGCAAGGCCGCTTGCAGGATGGTCTGGCCCTCCTCGACCTCGATGATTTCACCGGTAGGCTCGATGGTGACGTTGTAAGTCATGACACACCTCTCAGCTGCAGGAACCCTGGATGCCGTTCAGGCCCGGGGTGTTCAGACGCAGCATGCTTTTGTGGTCGATGCCGTTGGCTTCCAGGCTGGCGGCGTAGTCCGGGGTGAACGGCTGGTCGTTCAGCTGCCAGAGCGCCTGGCTGAAATCGATCTTCGCGCTGTCCGGATGGGCGTGGATCGCGGGCTTGAGCACCTGCTCGAGGAACTCGGCAAAGGGCATGCCGGGGGCTACCAAGAACGCGAGCGCGGAGCAGTACATCAGGTGCTCTTCCCAGTAGAGGTAGAGCAGTTGCATGCCGTTGAAGTTGGCCTGCACATCCCGTGGCGTGGCGGTGTATTCGCCGATTGAGTTGACAGTCATGATCGAAACCTCTTGTTCTTGGAATGGCTCAGGGGCGGTGCTTCACCCCTGAGCGGCTGGCGCTGCCTCAGGCGGCGCCCAGGCTCTTGTCCGCCGGGGCGGCAGTTGGTGGGGTCTGACCTTTCAGGGCCAGCCAGCGCTGGTGCTCGGGCGAGCCCAGGTACTCCAAATTGTCCACGCCGCTTTTGATGTGGTAGTACTTCTGCACCACCGTTTCGACATCCCCGCCTTCGCAGTTGCCCTGGTAGATCTGGTGCACCGGCAGCCAGGCCTGGATGTACTTCACCGGCTCGTTCTTGAAGATGTCGCAGCAGCCATCCGAGCAGAATTGATAGCGCTCCCCCTCGTGCACCAGGCTGCGCAGGCTGAGCTTGGTCGGATCGTCCGGCTCGGTGAAAATCACCGGTAACTGGCACACCTGGCAGAGGTGCGGCAGGGTGTCGTTGTAGAAGCGCTCACCCTTGGCCTGCTGCTCACGCCAGAACTCGAAGCGCGGGCGGTAGTATTTGTCGAAGGTGTCCGGGTATTTCTCCGACAGCCAGTTTAGTTCCTCGTCGCCGGGTATCCAGGTATGGAAGCTGGTGGCCTTGCTGTATTGATATAAGGCCCCCCACACCTGGTGGGTGATGTGCTCCTTGCCGATGGTGGTCTGCTCGACGTATTTCGGCGGCCGGATGCCATAGCGCTCCAGATCCTTGAACAGCGCGCCACCGGCCTGCTCGAAGTAGACCCCCCAGGCCTCAGACCAGGACATCACTTTGTTCGGCAGCATGTAGTCCATCATCATGCCGATCAGGGTCAGCAGGCGGTAACCGCGCCAGAACCACTTATCGATCCAGCGCTGGATGATGGGCACGTTGTCTTCATGCTGTTCGAGCATGAACTTGATCACTTCCAGACCCAGGGTCATGTGCCGCGCCTCGTCCGACTGCGCGGAGAAACCGAAGGTGACCGTGGCCATATCGCCGTTGTAGGCGGCACCGGACATGAAGGGTACGAACAACAGGTTGGTCAGCACGTACTCGAAGGAGAACGAGACGGCGGTGAGGAACTCGAACGGACCGGCGGTCCGCGCATCGTCCATATAGGACTTGGGTACCGAGAGGTACCAGACCCGGTCGTACATGTGGGCGAAGTCATGCAAACCATCGAAGTGCTTGTTGTAATGGCTCATGGCGTGGACTTGCGTCTGCACATGGCGCAGCTCGTCGATCGCCTGCATCTGACAGGCGACCCGCGCACCGGCGCCACTGAACTGCCGGCCAACCCGCGAGAAGCCCTGGAAGGCCTGGTATTCCAGCGGTGAAACGGCGGTGAGGAACAGCTTCAGGGCGTTGACGTAGCGCGCATCGGAAATGTTCTGATGACCATTGTTCTGGGCAAAGGCGTCGAAGATCGCGTAGAGCTTCTTCTCTTTCTCCGCCTGGTATTTCCAGTAGGTGTCCATGGTCAGGCGGAAGGGGTCTTCCCACTTGTCCCAGTCGGTGATCTTGATGCCCTCGAAGTGCTCCAGCGGGAACACGTCTTCTTTCTTCTGGTAGGTCGTTTCCCAGGCCAGATCGCGGGTCAGGTAGCGGTATTTGTCTTTCAGGTTGAGGCGTTTCTTGTTGTGGGTAGCCATGAGCTTGTCTCCTAGTTCTTCCACTCGAGGACGAAGCGGTCATCGTCCTCGTCGACGTTGCCGCCGATGGTGATTACGTCCACCAGCATTTCCTGGACGTCCCAGGCGCGGCCGAGGTTCTCTTCCACGGTTTCCCTGCGGATCTCCAGGCGCTTCTCGGCCTCGATACGGATCATCGCCGGGTGGTGCTGGACGACGGCGTGGGGGTTGTCCTGGATGATCGCTTCCACCACGTAACGCGCGTTGTCGTTATCCTGGAAGGCGATGTAGACGAGTGATGACATGCTTTATTCCTCGCGGCTTTTCAGGCCGATTTTCTGCAGGCGAGTAGCGAAGGCGCTGCGGACTTCATCCAGCGCGGCGATACCGGTGGCTTCCTCGGCCAGGGGCAACAATGCCTCGTAGGCACGCGGCTCCCAGACCTCCAGCCAGGCCTGCACCTGCTCACGGTTAGCGTCATTTTCGGCAAGCACGGTCTTGAACATGGCGTCGACCCAGCGCGTGCTTTCGCCGTACCAGTCGCGCATGAACTCGGTGAGCATGGCCACATCGCTGCCACCGTTCTCTGTGAGCCATTGGTCGAAGCGCTGGTACATCAGCGGCTGCAGCAAGCCGTCGAGCACCAGGTTCTGCGCCAGGCCCAACTCGAACCAGTCGCGGATCACGAAGCTGTCTTCGACGTAGCGACGCAGGCCCTGCCAGATCGGGTCGTCGAGCCAATAGGCCTTGGCTTGATCCAACGCCTCGCCGGTGCCGCCATCGAGCAGCAGGCCGATGCGCGAGAGGTACTGGCCCATGCCCAGGCGGTCCATCGCCTGGTAGATGTGCATCTGGGTCACGGTGGCGGCGATGCTGTCGCCGGCGATGCTGCTGTTATTCATGTTGGCGCCCAGCTCGGCATGCCGCAGCGGCACCAGGCAGCGCAGCAGCTTGGCCTGCAACTCGGCCGGCAGACGGCTCAGCAGCTCACGCTTTTCGCAGAAGCCATAGGCGTGTTCGGTGGCTTCCTGCATCCGCGCGCGGGTCTGCACATAGGCGCCGTAGTAGAATTGGCGGGGGTCGGTGACCTTGTGCCAATCGGTCATGCGGATCGCCGTGCGGGTCGGATCGTGCAGCTCGTGCTGCGGGTCCCACAGCGGGCGATAGTGAAAGTTGGTGACCGCTTCGATGTCGTAGCTGGCTTCCTGATAACGGCTAGCCGGCTTGTCGCCGAAGCGCCGTTGCAGGTTGCCGTAGGTCTGGCGGATCGGATCCACCGTATTGGTCTTTATCTCTACGCTCATATCAACCGTACCCTCTTGTTGTTGGATGCCCATCTGCCTGTCGGCAGGGTTCTCAGCCCGGGTCTTTCAGCAGGCGGCGACCGACATCGCCGAAGCGCCACTTGACCATGTCGTCGTCCACCGCCTTGGCCATCGCTTCGTCCATTGCCACCACGCGGTTGTGCTGGCAAAACTTCACGAAGGCGTCTTGCGGCAGCACCAACTCGACGAACAACTCAGGGTGGCCAAGGGCAAAATCGAACTCGACGAACTTGGCTTCTGGTTCGCTGCGCACACGGATGTAACGAGTGAGCTGATCGAAAGTCGGTGTGGGGGTATTGGTCACGGCCATCTCCAGGTTGGCGGATTGCGCAGGATAAAGTGCAACAGCTGTGCCAAGGTCTGAAAACCGACTTCAAGGTATTGTTTTTCAATGTGTTTCTAATTTTTAGAATGATCGGAGCGAGCGAAATTAAGCCGCGCTTGCGCAGGCTTTTTAAGCATTTGATCAATTGCCCAAGGCCGCTTGAGCAAATGCTCATGGCGCAGCTGAACGCTGATCTCTAGTACTAAAATCACTGCCGTCGATTGATCATTTGGTTGACTTTTGCCAGATACTGAGGCCGGCTATAGGGAGCTGGCGCAGGTGAAAAAACTGCCGATTTTCCCCATGACCCCATCTGGAATCGCCGCCTGCCTTGCGCTATAGCGGCGACCCTGATTTCCCCATCTAAAAATAAATAGGGGCCTCGCTTACATGCCGATCAAGTACAAGCCTGAAATCCAGCACTCCGATTTCAAGGACCTGACCAACCTGATCCACTTCCAGAGCATGGAAGGCAAGATCTGGCTTGGCGAACAGCACATGCTGTTGCTGCACGTTTCAGCGATGGCCAGCTTTCGCCGGGAGATGGTCAACACCCTGGGCATCGAACGCGCCAAGGGCTTCTTCCTGCGCCAGGGTTACCAGTCCGGCCTGAAGGATGCCGAACTGGGCAGGAAGCTGAGACCGAATGCCAGCGAAGTCGGCATGTTCCTCGCTGGGCCGCAGCTGCATTCACTCAAGGGCCTGGTCAAGGCCCGCCCCACCGAGGTGGACATCGACAAGGAAAGCGGCCGCTTCTACGTCGAGGTCGAGTGGATCGACTCTTTCGAAGTGGAAATCAGCCAGAGAGAACTCGGGCCGATGGACGAGCCAGTCTGCTGGATGCTGCTCGGCTACGCCTGCAGCTATTCCTCCGCCTTCATGGGTCGGGAAATCATCTACAAGGAAATCAGCTGCCGCGGCTGTGGCGGCGACAAGTGCCGGGTCATCGGCAAGCCCGCCGAGGAATGGGAAGACGCCGAAGCCTTCAAGCAGTACTTCAAGAGCGATCCGATCATCGAGGAGCTGTACGAACTGCAATCACAGGTGGCCTCGCTGCGCACCAGCCTGCACAAGCAGGAAGGGCAGTATTACGGCATCGGCCAGTCAGCGGCCTACCAGCATGTACGGCAGATGATGGACAAGGCCGCGCAGGGCAAGGTCTCGGTGCTGCTGCTCGGTGAAACCGGGGTCGGCAAGGAGGTGATCGCCCGCAGCGTGCACTTGCGCAGCAAGCGCGCCAACGAGCCCTTCGTAGCGGTCAACTGTGCGGCGATTCCGCCTGACCTGATCGAGTCCGAGCTGTTCGGCGTGGAAAAGGGTGCCTTTACCGGCGCCACCCAGTCACGCATGGGCCGTTTCGAGCGGGCCAACCAGGGCACCATCTTCCTCGATGAGGTGATCGAGCTCAGTCCTCGTGCCCAGGCGACCTTGCTGCGGGTGCTGCAGGAGGGCGAGCTGGAGCGGGTCGGCGACAACCGCACGCGGCAAATCGACGTGCGGGTCATCGCCGCGACCCACGAGGACCTGGCCCAGGCGGTCAAGGACGGGCGTTTCCGGGCCGACCTCTACTACCGGCTGAACGTGTTCCCGGTGGCGATCCCGGCGCTGCGCGAACGCCGCGAGGACATCCCGCTGCTGACGGAGCATTTCATCAAGCGCTTCCACGAGGAGTACGGCAAGAAGACCCTGGGCCTCTCCGACAAGGCGATGCAGGCCTGCATGCACTACAGCTGGCCGGGCAATATCCGCGAGCTGGAGAACGCCATCGAACGCGGCATCATCCTCACCGAGCACAACGAGAGCATCAGCGTGCAGGCGCTGTTCCCGCAGTTGCCAGAGGGCAGCCAGGGCAACAGTGATCGGGTCTCGGCCGAAGGCATGCTGGTCCATCCGCAAGGCGATGCCGGCGGCTGGGTGCCACAGGTCCTGGCCAGCGGGCTCAGCCTCGACGAGATCGAAGAGACCCTGATGCGTGAAGCCATGCAACAGGCCAATCAGAATGTCTCCGGGGCCGCTCGTTTACTGGGTCTGACGCGTCCCGCGCTGGCTTATCGGCTCAAGAAAATCGGAGTGGATATCTGAGCCTTTCCAGGCGTTTGATCAAATGAATAAACGCCTGGAAGATTTGATTATTTGCTGAACCCAGCCTGTCCGGACGGAGCGCCCTGCTCCGTCGCAACACCCCGCCCGCACTATTAGAAAACCTTTTCTATCAATCAGTTGAAATAATTTAACGGTCACCACTAGCGGCCTGGCACAGGCGTTGCTCAAGCGTTATCAACCGCTCCAGACAACAACAATCACAAGTGGTGACACGTGATGAACGATAAACGCCTGTCTTACGGCCGCCGGCCGTTTGCTCTGAATGGCCGAGCACGATCGACGCTCTGCACACTTCTACTGCCTTGCGCACTCGTCGGCTGCGAAGCCGACCTCAATCTGGCCGGGGTCGCCAAAGAAGCCGCCCAAGCCAGCCATCGAACCGACTTCTATCAGGCCATGGCCAGCACCCCCCAGGCCACCCTGCTGGCCGGCAACAGCGGGGTCATGCTAGTCAGCCGTGACCAGGGTTAAAGCTGGTCGCGCCAGGTCATTGCCGACGGCCGCAGCCTGATCGACCTGGATGCCTGTGCGGATGGCAGCTTTATCGCCCTCAGCTTCGACAACCACCTCTGGCACAGCAGCGATCTCGGCCTGACCTGGAGCGAGTTCGTTCTGCCTACCGAGGAACAGATGCTGACCGCAGCCTGCGCGCCGAATGGCAGTTGGTGGGTGGCTGGCGGCCTGACCACCCTACTCGGCAGCCATGACCAGGGCGCCAACTGGACGGAAAACAGCCTGGGCGAGGACGCCATGCTGACCAACCTGCAGTTCATCGATGACGAGCATGCGGTGGCCACCGGCGAGTTCGGTTTGCTCTTCGCCAGCCAGGACGGCGGCGCCCACTGGCAGCTGGCCGGCACCCTGCCGGACGAGTTCTACCCGCACGCCAGCTACTTCCGCAGCCCCGAGGAGGGCTGGGTCGGTGGCCTCAACGGCTTCATCTACCACACCACGGATGCCGGGCAGAGCTGGCAACGCCAGAGCACGCCGAGCAGCGCACCGATCTTCGGCTTTCTAGCGAGCGACAACGGCCTGTTCGCCGTCGGCGACCACAGCAGCGTGCTGCAACTGGCCGGGGAACAGTGGCAAACGCTGCCGACGCCCGATGCGCCGGTCTACTTGCGCGCCATCACCGCGGATACCGCGCAACGCCTGATCGTTGCCGGTGGCCGCGGCCTGCTGCTGACCCTCGACACCGCGCCCAGCGCTTGGCCTGAGCCAGCTTATGGCTAAACGGATGCAGTATCGGCATGGTGACGGGTCTCAGTCGGTCGTGGTCGCAACGGCGGGCCAAGGTCTGGTTGTTCGACCACCCGCGCACCGTGCTGGCGATCATCGCGGTGCTGACCCTGTTCTTCGCCCTGCGGATTCCCGGGCTGAAGGTCTACACCGACTTCTCCGACCTGCTGCCACAGGAACACCCGTACATCCAGCTGCACAACAGCATCAAGGACAGCTTCGGCGGCGCCAACGTGCTGGTCATCGGCGTGGCCTTCGACAACGGCGACCTGTTCAGCAACGAGCGCCTGGCATTGATCGATCGGGTCACCCAGGCGGTGGACAGCCTACCCGGAGTCAACCACAACCTGGTCAGCAGCCTGACCCACCGCAACTCGCGCAAGGTCTGGCTGACCGAGGTCGGCAGCATCAACTCCGAGCCTTACTACCAACCCGAATTCGGCCAGCTCTCCGCTGCGCAGTTGGCGGCGATGAAAGCCGACGTGGTGGCCAACCCGCGGGTCTATGGCCCGTTGGTGTCGCCGGACCTGCAAGTGGCGTTGGTCAAGGCGCAACTGATCGAAGGCCAGCTCGACTACGCCAAGACCTTCGCGCAGATCCAGGCGCTACGCGACGCCGAGAAGATCGACGGGGTGACCCTCTACGCCACCGGGCAACCGGTACTGGTGGGCTGGGCCTACACCTACATGAGCCAGATTTTGCAGATCTTCATCTGCACCGTGCTGATCATGCTGGCGCTGCTGGTGATGCACTTCCGCAAGGCCTATGGCACAGCCTGTTCCGCCCCGGCACCCTGGGCATCGTCTCGGACGCCATCGGCCTGCTGCTGATCGCCATCGGCTCGATCGCCCTGAACACCAAGCTGGGCATCTACGCCTCGCTGTGGGCGACCACGGTGATCTTCAGCGTGCTGATCGGCGTGCCGCTGCTGCTGTCGATCCTGCCCAAGCCGAAGAACCCGGAGATGCGCGAGACCGCGCTGCGCCACATCGGCGCGATCTGTGCGCGGACGGTGGCCAACCCGACCGCCGCGCGCAAGGCGCTGGGCTTGGCCGCGCTGGCCATCCTCGCCAGCCTGTGGGCCTCCTCCCAGGTGCGCATCGGCGACTCCGAGCCCGGTTCGCCGATCCTCTACCCGGAACACGATTACAACGTCTCGTCCAAGGAGATCAACCAGCGCTTCCCCGGCTCGGAAGAGCTGTACATCGTCGCCGAACATGCGGAGAAAGGCGGAATCAAGAAACCCGAGGTGCTGCGCGCGCTGCAAGCGCTGCAAAACCACATGCTCAGCGACCCCTCGGTCGGCGGCAGAAAGGGCTTGCCGGACCTGATCACCCAGGTCAACCGGCTGATGCACAACGACGATCCGCGCTGGCTGCAGATTCCCCACGACGCCAATTACGTCGGCGGGCTGATGTTCACCTACATGGCCTCCAGCCCGATCCCCGGCGCGCTCAACGAGTTCACCGACACCGACGACCGCGTCGCCAACCTGGTGTTCTATTACAAGGATCGTCAGGGCGAGACCATCCGCCGCGCCATGCACATGGCCAAGCAGTGGATCGAGCAGCACGGCGATGCAGTGCCGGGGCTGAGCATCCGCCTGGCTGGCGGTACCCTCGGCGTGGCCGCGGCGATGAACGAGTCGGCATTCGAGACAAACCTAGTGGTGCTGCCGCTGGTGTTCCTGCTGATCTTCGTCTTCGTCATGCTGTTCTACACCTCCTGGCATGCCGGCTTGATGATGCTCCTGGCGATGGCCTTCGCCAGCGCGCTGACCTACGCCTATATGGGCCTGGCCGGCATGGGTATCGACATCAACACGGTGCCGGTGATCGCCGTCGGCATTGGCGTGGGCATCGACTACTCGATCTACATGATGGATCGCATCCGCGAGGAAATGGCCAAGTTTGGCCGTCTCACCGACGCGGTGCGCCAGGCCATCGCCACCACCGGCATCGCCATCAGCTTCACCGCACTGACCCTGATGGCCGGGATCATCATGTGGGTGATCCTCTCGGACCTGCGTTTCCAGTCCGATGCCGCCCTGCTGCTGTGCGTGATGATCGTCATCAACGCCATCGCCGCCATGTTGCTGGTACCCGCCTGGGTGCTGGTGTTCAAACCGAAGTTCATCACCGGGGCCTATGCCGACGAAGACGGCATTCTGCACGCCGACGCTGCCGTGCCCGCCTCTGCCGAATCCCTGCCGGTCGCGCCCCGCGTGGCGACCGGCGGGCTGCCGCAAGGGGAACGCCATCCGGCCTGAACCGGATGCCTTCCCACACTTAAACCGCACGAGGACCTGTCATGCCGACAACAACAAAAATGGGCCTGCGACACTGGAGTCTGGCCCTGCTGGGCGGCTCAAGCCTTGCTCTGACGCCACTGACTTCGGTCATGGCCGAGGAAGAAATGCAGTTCACCGGTTACTACGAGAATGCCACCTTCGTTCGCGATAGCGCCGGATTGTCGAAATTCCGCAACACCGTGCAGGTCAACGCGGACAAGAAATTCGGCACCCTGGGCCAGCTGAACTTCAACAACGTGGCCTTCCACGGCACATTCCGCGGCACCTACGACGGGGTCTACGACCTCAACAGCAGCGAGTACGGCAGTGGCGCCGGCGGCGCGGTCAATCTGGAGAACAACATCGCCGGCGCGGGCTCGACTGTGCCGCACGGCGGTGGCATCCGTCCGCCAGGCACCTTCTTCGGCTTCAACGACGCGCGCAACCCCAACGAGGGGATGATCGTGCTCGGCGAAAACCTGCACAAAACCCGTGGCGGCGTGGCCTTCGGCGTGCCGGTACGGCCCTGCGACAAGGACAGCCGCGGCTGCATCGACGACTACCTGGACTACAGCAGCAACGACCTGCGTTTCCCCGAGTTCAACGAACGCCTGGACTTCATCCGCGAGCTCTACGTCGACTTCGACAACGAGCTGCCCAACGGCGACATCCTTAGCTGGCGCCTGGGCAAGCAGCAGGTGATCTGGGGCCGCACGGTGTTCCGCGTGCTCGACGTGATCAACCCGGTCGACTACTCGCGTAACAACATCTATGACGAGCTGGAAGACATCCGCATCCCGATGTGGATTGCCAAGGCCGACTGGCGGATGGGTGCCAACGAGGTATTCGACGACCTCAACCTGTCGTTCGTGTGGAACTTCGACAAGTTCCGCCCGCACAACCTTGGCCAGTGCGGCCAGCCCAACTCGATCCTCGACGCTGGCTGCTTCTTCCGCGGAATGAACAACCTGTGGGAAAACGGCGGCACCGTGGCCAACTTCGCCGGCGGCAACATCGCCACCGACTTCGGCCCCGGCCAGATCGGTATCCGCAAGGCGCACATGCCGTCCTGGAGCCTGTCCAACAGCCAGTTCGGCATCAAGCTGGAAGGCGTCTATGGCGATTTCGGCTTCTCGCTGAACGCCCTGACCTACCGCTCGCAACTGCCCTCGCTGCGTGGCGGCATCCCGGCTCTGAACCCCTTCACCGGCGAGGTCGCGGTGTGGCCGAGCCTGATCGCCTTCGACATCCATTTCCCGCGGGTCAACCTGGTCGGCGGCTCGATGGACTACTACTCGCAGGCGATCGATACGGTGTTCCGCTTCGAGGTGGCCCACACCGAGGGCGAGGAGTTCGCCAACACCCTGCAGTCGCGGTTGTTTTCCGAATCCAACGTCACCCGCTACGTGATAGGTGCGGACAAGAACATCTTCATCCCCTTCCTCAACCCGGGCCGCGCGTTCCTCTTCTCCGGCCAGCTGTTCGGCCAGCACATCCACGAGCACCAGCTTGAGGATCGTCCGCTGGGCAAGGTCGGCATGCCGGACTGGGAACAGAACTGGATCGGCACCCTGCTGGTCAAGGGCTGGTGGATGAACGACCGGCTGAGCCCGCAGGTGCTAGTGGCCCACGACCTCAAGGCCCATGCCACGGCCATCGCGCCGAGCGTGGAGTACCTGTTCAGCGACAACCTGAAGATCATCGCCGGCGCCAACTTCAAGGTCGGCCGTGGTGCTCGCGAGTTCGACGACTGCCGTAGCTGCAACCCCTGGGACCCCTTCACCAGCTTTGGCCTGCCTGCCGGGGTGAGTGCCGGCCTATCCGGCTACGAGCCGCTCGGCCGCTTCCGCGCCGGCCCCATCGGTATGGCGCAGAAGGAAGACGAACTGCAAATCAGCCTGCGTTACAGCTTCTGATCAACCACGAGGGACAGATATGAATAACAAGACAACACTCCGCCTTGCCGCCCTGAGCCTGGCCCTGGCTGCTGCCACCACAGCCGGCGGCGCGCTGGCTGCCGACGAGGCGGTGATCGACAAAGCCTTCCACCCCTATAAAACCGAGAAGCCCAGCTTCAACGGTTTGAGCGCCGGCATGACCATCAACAAGGGCAACGTCGCCCAGTTCAAGGAGATTCTCGACCCGGCCTTCTACGGCTTCATCGAGAAAGGTTGGGCGGAGCTGAAGGTCGGTGAAACCACCTCCTTCGACCTCCCTGCCAGCTACATCGAAGCCACCCGCCAGCACATGGACAAGGTCCAGCTGGGCGCCAAGCCCGGCGAGATCAGCGGCGCCGTGGCCGGCCGGCCCTTCCCTCAAGAGCCGGATGCCAGCGACCCACGTGCGGGTGAGAAGCTCGCCTGGAATTTCAAGTACGGCTACAACTGGGGCGACGGCGCCGCCGTCTCGCCGTTCTACTGGAAGTTCCGCGACATGAACTCCGGCAAGGTCGAGCGCACCATCAAGTTCGACTTCCACTACCTCAACTTCACCCGCCGGGTCGACCAGGATCCGAAACCGGCCATCACCCCGAACCCCTCGCAGCTGTTCCGCGGCATCTACGTCAAGGTGCTGGAGCCGTATGACGTACGCAACACCCAGCTGTTGATCCACCGCGCCGAAGACGACCTCAAGCGTGACAACTCCTGGCTGTACCTGGGCTTCCAGCGCCGCGTGCGGCGCCTGGCCACCGGCCAGGTGACCGATGCCTTCCTCGGCTCCGACTTGATGATCGAGGACTTCGAGGGCTACAACGGGCGCATCTCAGATATGAAGTGGACCTACAAGGGCACCCGTTTCATGTTGATGCCCTTCTACAATCACAACGAGCTGGCACTGGACAGCGAGACCCACAAGGACAGCGACGGTTACCAGATGGTGGCGTTCGGTGGCCAGGGCGGCTGCTTCCCCAACATTACCTGGCAATTGCGCAAGGTCTACGAAGTGGAAGCGGCGCCGGTGGAGGCCAGTCATCCCCTATCCAAGCGGGTTCACTACTTGGATGCACAGACCTTCGCCGTGTCTCGCACCATTTCCTACGACCGCAAGGGCGCGCAGTGGAAGACATTCACCATCGGCAAGGCGCATCCCGACCACCACCTGCCCAAGAACAAGGGCACTGGCGTCGCACTGGATGACAGCTTCTCGATGATCGACGTACAGGCTATGCACTGCACCACCGGGCAGCTCAAGGGTCAGGTCGACCCGACTCTCAGTCCGCCGGAGATATTCAGCGTGCAGCACATGCGCGCCACCGGTAACTGAGCCCCCGCGGCCGTTGCTCTGCCAGGCCGCAACCTTTTGTCATGTCGAGCAAGGCGCACTGGCGGTTTCCCGTCGGTGCGCCTTGTTTCGCTCCTGCCGCGTACGAGGAAACCATGCAAAAGAACCACCACGAACCGGACCCACTTCGCGACCAACTGGTGCTGCTGACCGACAGCAAAGCCAACATTCTCTACGCCAGCCCGGCGCTGTGCCGGCAACTCGGCGCATCCGCGGCGTCGCTGGAAGGGCGTCCGGCATCCCTGCTGCGTCATCCGGACATGCCGGCCGGCCCGATCGCAGACCTGTGGAATACCCTGGGCCGCGGCCAGCCGTGGATGGGCATAATGAAGAACCGTAGCGCCGATGGCCGGCCATTTTGGGTCGATGCCTTCATCAGTCCGGTGTTCGATGGCGATGCGGTCAGCGAATACCAGGCGATCTATCGCTTGCCGGACGCCGACACCATCCAGCGGGCGGCGGACATCTACCGGGTCCGCAGCCAAGGCAAACAACCGGCGGCGCTGCGCTGGCAATGGCTGGGCCGCACCCGTGTCCAGGTGCTGCTGGCCGCGCTATCGTTCACCCCGCTCGGCCTGCTGGCCGCGAACACCGCGCCAGCCTTCGCACTGGTGCTGCTGGCGGGCGGCGTCGGCTTGTGTTGGCTGCTGCTGAGTCTGCATGCGCGCCCCTTCGCCCAACTGGTGGCTCACAGCAGACGGCTCGTCGAACATCCGATCAAGCAACTGATATACACCGGGCGGATCGATGAAATCGGCCAGTTGCAGCTGGGCAATCGCCTGCTGGAGGCACGCCTGGCATCGATGGTGGCGCGCCTCGGCGACAGCAGCGGCCGGGTCGCCAGCCATGCCGAGCGTACCCGCGAGCTGCTCGGCAGCGGCAACCGCGCGGCCGAGCGGCAACAGCAGGCCCTCGATGCGATCAGTGCGGCGGTGGAACAGCTCGGCGCCACCATCCGTGAAGTGGCCCGCAGTACCAGCGATGCCGTCGGGCTTACCCTGCAGGCGCAGGCACTCAGCGCCGAGGGGCAGCGGCGGGTGGAGGCTGCGCACCAACGTATTGGCGCCTTGGCCGGGACGCTGGATCATTCGGCCGAGGCGATCGGCGTCCTGAGCCGGCACAGCCAGACCATCGGCGGCATTCTTGCGGTGATTCGCGGTATCGCCGAACAGACTAACCTGTTGGCGCTGAATGCCGCCATCGAAGCGGCGCGGGCCGGAGACAATGGTCGTGGATTCGCCGTAGTCGCCGACGAAGTGCGTTCCCTGGCCCGGCGCACCCAGGCGTCCACCGACGAGATCCAGCAAATGATCGAAGCGCTGCGCCAAGGCACGGGCGAGGTGGTCAGTCGTATGCAGCAGGGCTTGGAGCAGTCGCGAGCCAGCGTCGAGCAGGTCGAGGCCACCTCTCAGGCCCTCACCGACATAGCTCGTCACGTCAGCGAAATCGCCGACATCGGCGGCCAGATCGCCGGGGCGGGTACGCAGCAGGAGCTGGCGGCCGAAGAGATCAGCCAGAAGCTTTGTGCTTTGCAGGAGCTGGCCCGCCATGGCCTTCAGCTGCAGCACGACACCTATGGTGTGGCGGACGAGGTGAGCCGCCAGGCGGGAAGACAGCGTGCCTTGCTCGCGCAGATGAATTAACGACCAATACGGAGAAACCGAGGATTCGTTCGGAAAACGTTACGTCTGGCGTAACGCTTGCTCGCTCAACTTGATTGATGACCTGTCGGTCATCTCCCTACTGTGCGCTCCACATCGCGGAAATCTGTGGAGTCGTCATGACAACAACAATATCCCCACCGCCGCAATGGTCGCGTCGTCGTGCTGAAAAAGCCCGCCGTCTCGACCAGGTGCGCAGCCTCGCCGATGGCGTGGTATTGCCGAGTGACAAGATCGTCGCGGCGCTCGAAGCGTTGATCGCTCCGGGTGATCGGGTGGTGCTCGAAGGCAACAACCAGAAGCAGGCGGACTTTCTCTCCCGTTCGCTGGCCCAGGTCGACCCAGGCAAACTTCACGATCTGCACATGATCATGCCCAGCGTCAGCCGCGCCGAGCATCTGGATCTGTTCGAGCGGCAGATCGCGCGCAAGCTCGACTTCTCCTTTGCCGGCCCGCAGAGCCTGCGCATCAGCCAGTTGCTGGAAGACGGCCTGCTGGAAGTCGGCGCCATCCACACCTACATCGAACTCTACTCGCGCCTCTTGGTGGACCTGATCCCCAACGTCGCGCTGGTCGCCGGCTTCCAGGCCGACCGCCACGGCAATATCTACACCGGCCCCAGCACCGAAGACACCCCGGCGCTGGTCGAGCCCACCGCCTTCAGCGATGGCATCGTCATCGTCCAGATCAACGAGATCGTCGACGAGCTGCCACGCGTGGACATCCCGGCGAGCTGGGTCGATTTCGTCGTGGTGGCGGACAAGCCCTTCTACATCGAGCCGCTGTTCACCCGCGACCCGCGCCACATCAAGCCGGTGCACGTGCTGATGGCGATGATGGCGATCCGCGGCATCTACGAAAAACACAACGTGCAGTCGCTCAATCACGGCATCGGTTTCAACACCGCGGCCATCGAGCTGATCCTGCCGACCTACGGCGAATCCCTCGGCCTGAAAGGCAAGATCTGCCGCAACTGGACGCTCAACCCGCACCCGACGCTGATCCCGGCGATCGAGACTGGCTGGGTCGAGAGCGTGCATTGCTTCGGCACCGAGCTGGGCATGGAGAACTACATCGCCCAGCGCCCGGACGTGTTCTTCACCGGCCGCGACGGCTCCATGCGCTCCAATCGCATGATGTGCCAGCTGGCCGGGCAGTACGCCGTGGACCTGTTCATCGGCGCCACCCTGCAGGTTGATGGCGACGGCCATTCCTCTACCGTTACCCGCGGGCGTCTGGCCGGCTTCGGCGGCGCGCCGAACATGGGCCACGACCCGCGCGGTCGCCGTCACCCGACCCCGGCCTGGCTGGACATGGCCATGCCCGGTGGCGAAGCGCCGGTAACCATGCTCGAGCGCGGCAAGAAGCTCGTGGTGCAGATGGTCGAGACCTTCCAGGAAGGCGGCAAACCCACCTTCGTCGAGCAGCTCGATGCCATCGAGGTGGCGAAGAAGAGCGGCATGCCGCTGGCACCGATCATGATCTACGGCGACGACGTCACCCACCTGCTTACCGAGGAAGGCATCGCCTACCTGTACAAGGCGCGCTCGCTGGAAGAACGCCAGGCAATGATCGCTGCGGTGGCCGGCGTCACCAGCATCGGCCTGCGGCACAACCCGAAGGACACCGAGCGCATGCGCCGCGAAGGGCTGATCGCCCTGCCGGAAGACCTCGGCATCCGCCGCAACGATGCGACGCGCGAACTGCTGGCGGCCAAGAGCATCGCCGAACTGGTCGACTGGTCCGGCGGCCTCTACAACCCGCCCGCCAAGTTCAGG
This sequence comes from Stutzerimonas kunmingensis, assembly GCF_002929225.1. Classification (GTDB taxonomy): domain Bacteria; phylum Pseudomonadota; class Gammaproteobacteria; order Pseudomonadales; family Pseudomonadaceae; genus Stutzerimonas. The sequence continues at coordinate 115,236 of NZ_PISM01000022.1, forward strand.
AGCTGGTGATGAGTGCCCTCATTGCAAGACAACAGCCCTCGCTGGCCGAGCGGCTGGCGGATCTGGCGGTGCAGGCGCTGGTCGACGAGGCCGACCTGTCGCCCAAGCCCGGCCTGGTGGATCGGCGCGGCAATGGCGCGCACGACGACCTGCATCTGGGCCTGATGCACGCCTCGGCGAACGCCTTGTGGCCGACCTTCAAAGCCATGGCCGACGCAGCGCTGGTGATTGGTGAAGTCGGCCAGCCACTGCGCGAGACGCTCGGCCAGCTGGGGCGTGATGGCGAAGCCGAGATGCTGCGCGTCACCGGCGGGGTGAATACGCACCGTGGTGCCATCTGGGCGCTGGGGCTGCTCAGCGCGGCAGCGGCACTCGAGAGCGCTGCGCGCAGCGCTCGGCCGATTGCCGCCAGCGCCGCAGCGCTGGCGCGCCTGAGCGATCCGGCCGCGCCGGCCAACCCCGACAGCCATGGTGCACGGGTCTGCCGCACCTACGGCGTGCTCGGTGCCCGTGAACAGGCGCAGCACGGCTTTCCCGCGGTCATCGAACAGGGCCTGCCGCAGCTGCACGCCAGCCGCCGCGCCGGTGCCGGCGAGCAGAACGCCCGGCTCGATGCGTTGCTGGCGATCATGAGTGACCTGACCGACACCTGCGTGCTGCACCGCGCCGGCCGCGAAGGTCTGACCCGCATGCAGGCCGGTGCCCGCGCCGTGCTCGATGCCGGCGGTTGCGCCAGCCTGGCCGGCCGTCGTCGGCTGCGCGCACTGGAAGGCGAGATGCTGAGCCTTCGCGCTTCGCCGGGCGGTGCCGCCGACCTGCTCGCCGCCACCTTATTCCTCGACCGCCTGACGCCAGCCGCGTCGGCGCCGATTGGGAGCTATTGATCATGGAAACCCTGTCTTTCGAATTCGCCGCCGGGCAGCCCGCCCGCGGCAAGGCCCTGGTCGGCGTGGTCGGCTCGGGCGATCTGGAAGTGCTGCTCGAACCCGGCCAGGCCGGCAAGCTGGCGATCCAGGTGGTTACCTCGGTCAACGGTGCCGAGCAACGCTGGCAGCAACTGTTCGAGCGGATGTTTCGCGAACAGACGCCTCCGGCATTGAACATCGATATTCACGATTTTGGGGCCACACCCGGCGTAGTGCGTCTGCGCCTGGAGCAGGGACTGGAGGAGGTCGGCCATGACTGATGTGTCCGCTAACACCGTGGCCCGTCTGCTGCAATCGCGCAGCTTCGTCGAGCTCGGTGCTCGCCAGCGTGCCCGCGCACTGCTGGATGAAGGCAGCTTCCGCGAACTGCTCGATCCGTTCGATCGCGTCACCTCGCCCTGGCTGCCGAAGCAGGGCATCGTCACCCAGGCCGATGATGGCGTGGTGGTTGCCAAGGGCACGATCGACGGCCAGCCGGCGGTGATCGCCGCCATCGAAGGCGCTTTCCAGGGCGGCAGCATGGGCGAGGTCGGCGGCGCGAAGATCGCCGGCGCGCTGGAGCTGGCCGCCGAAGACAACCGCAACGGCATTCCCACCCGCGCCGTGCTGCTGCTGGAAACTGGCGGCGTGCGCCTGCAGGAAGCCAACCTGGGGCTGGCCGCGATCGCCGAGATCCAGGCCGCCATCGTCGAGCTGCGCGCCTACCAGCCGGTGATCGGCGTGGTCGCCGGCTCGGTCGGCTGCTTCGGCGGGATGTCCATCGCCGCCGGGCTGTGCAGCTACCTGGTCGTCACCCGTGAAGCGCGGGTCGGCCTCAACGGCCCGCAGGTGATCGAACAGGAAGCCGGTATCGAGGAATACGACTCGCGTGACCGTCCGTTCATCTGGAGCCTGACCGGCGGCGAGCAGCGCCACGCCAGCGGTCTGGTGGACGCCTACGTCGCCGACGACACCGACGCCCTGCGCGCCGAGCTGCGGCGGTTGTTCGCCCAAGGCAAGCCAGCGCAGCCGCGCAGCCGCCGGCATACCTGGTTCCTGCAACGCCTGGCCGATGCCGACACCCGCGCGCAGCTCGATGCCGCGGCGGTGCGCGCCCTCTATCAAGGAGATGCCCAATGAGCCGTGGACTGAACTGGTTGCAAGCCCTGGCCGGTGGTCAGGCCCTGGCGGGCTATCCCGCCTCGGTGAAGGTGGTCGACGGCGAACTGGCCGGCCGCGCCGCGCGCTACATCGCCGTGGTGCCGGACGCCGAGAGCCCTTTCCCACGTGCCCGTCATGGCGAAGTCGGCCTGCTCGAAGGCTGGGGTCTGGGCAAGGCCGTGGATGAAGTCATCGAGGCCGACCGTGAGAAGAGCGACAAGCGCGTACTGGTCGCCGTGGTCGACGTGCCGAGCCAGGCCTACGGCCGCCGCGAGGAGGCCCTGGGCATTCACCAGGCGCTGGCCGGCGCGGTGGACGGCTATGCCCGTGCCCGCCTGGCGGGGCATCCGGTGGTTTCGCTGCTGGTCGGCAAGGCCATGTCCGGCGCCTTCCTCGCCCATGGCTATCAGGCCCAGCGGATCATCGCCCTGCGCGATCCGGGCGTGATGGTGCATGCCATGGGCAAGGCCGCCGCGGCGCGCATCACCCTGCGCAGCGTCGAGGAACTGGAAGCGCTGGCCGAGTCGGTGCCGCCGATGGCCTACGACATCGACAACTACGCGACCCTCGGCCTGCTTTGGGAAACCCTCTCGGTGGACAACATCGAGCAGCCCGCCGGCGGCGACCTGCAGCGGGTGCGCGAGTGCCTGCACAAGGCCGTCGAAGACATCGGCAGCAGCAGCGACCTGCGTGGCCGCCTCGGTGCGGCGAACCGCGAGGCGTCGTCCAGGGTGCGCGAGCTGTTGCGCGCGCAGTGGTAACGGCTGGCGGCCGTCGAAGCGGCCGCTGACCCCGCCGGTAACCCGGCAACCAACAACAAGAGCAGGAGACTGCCATGTACCAGCCTCAACATCCGCGGCCCCACGACCTGCTCTGGGGCATGCGCCCCGAGGAGTTGCCCGCCGATGCCCCGGCCTGGGCGCTCGCCGTGCTCGCCGCCGGCCAGCCGGTGGTGGTGCGGCGTGCGGTCGTCGCGGCCGGGCAGGTAGCGGTCGGCCTGCGTGGTGCCACACGCGACCAGCGCCTGGCCGCGACGATGCCGCTCACGGCGATCAGTCGCCGGCTTGCGCCGGAGGATTTGCGCGGACGCCAGGCGAGCGAGGACCTACCGGTGTTCCTCGTGCTCGCCGAACTGCGGCCGTTGCTCGATGCGCTGGGGCACGTCTGGGGCGTCACCGGCTCGGCGGGCTTCCAGCTCGCCAGCGGGCTGCCTGCGGTGCATCCGGACAGCGATCTCGACCTGCTGCTCAGAGCCGAACAACCGCTGCCGCGCAGTGAGGCGCGCCCGCTGTTGCAGCTGCTGGAAGGTCGCGCCTGCCGCGTCGACCTGCAGCTGCAAACCCCGCTCGGTGGCGTCGCGCTCTCTGAATGGGCCGGCGGCGCCGCGCGGGTGCTGCTCAAGAGCGCCACCGGGCCGCGCCTGGTCAGCGATCCCTGGGCCGAGGAGCGTGCCGCATGAGCAGCCTGTTTGCCTTTCCCGGCCAGGGCGCGCAGAAGCCCGGCATGCTCCAGCGTCTGCCGCAGGAGCCTGAAGTGCTCGAATGCCTGGCGCAGGCCAGTGCGGTGCTGGGCGAAGATGCGCGGCTGCTCGATTCGGCTGAGGCGTTGCAATCCACGCGTGCCGTGCAGCTCTGCCTGCTGATCGCCGGTGTGGCCGGAGCGCGGCTGCTGATGCGTGATGGCCAGCGGCCGGACTATGTCGCCGGGCTGTCCATCGGTGCCTACGCCGCGGCGGTGGTCGCCGGGGCGCTGGACTATCGCGATGCGGTGCGACTGGTTGCGCTGCGTGGCGAGCTGATGCAGCGGGCCTACCCACACGGCTACGGCATGACCGCCATCCTCGGCCTGTCGCTGGGCACGGTCGAGGGCCTGCTGACGGAGGTCGCGGAGCCCGCCTACCTGGCCAATATCAACGCCGACAACCAGCTCGTCATCGCCGGCAGCGACGCCGCCATGGCCGCAGTCGCCGCCCGCGCCAAGGCTCTCGGCGCCTCCTGTGCGCGGCGCCTGGCGATGAGCGTGCCCTCGCATTGCGCGCTGCTTGAGCAGCCGGCACAGCGGCTGGCCGAAGCCTTCTCCGACGTCAGCCTGCGCGCTCCGCAAGTTCGCTATCTGAGCGGCTCATCCGCACGCCCGATATTCGATAGCGAGCGCCTGCGCGACGACCTGGCCTTCAACATGTGCCGCGTCGTCGACTGGCACGGCACCCTGCGCACCGCCTACGAACGCGGCGTGCGTCTGCATATCGAACTGCCCCCGGGCTCGGTACTGACCGGCCTGGCACGACGGGTTTTCGAACAGGGTACGCTGGCCGCATTCGACGGCGCCCGGCTCGATACGCTGGACGCCTTGCTGCGTCAGGAGGTAGGTCGAACCGAGTAGAGCGTGCACGGGCTTGCCGGACCGGACGGTGCGGCAGGCTGCGGGAAACGGTCGACGCCGGCCGTCCCGCTCGATGGATAACAACAACTCACTTCGACAACAGGCGCATCGGGCCGGTACTGCCGGGCATCGGGCGCCACTGGAGGACAACAACAATGATCATCTTCGGTGTGGCCTTTCTGGCCTTGTGCACGCTGAGCGGGCTGTTCGCCGGCGAACTGCTGGGCAAGCTGCTCGGCGTGCCGGCCAACGTCGGCGGCGTCGGCATTGCGATGGTGCTGCTGATCCTGCTCGGCAGTTATCTGAAGAACCGTGGCCTGTTCAAGGCCGATACCGAACAGGGCGTGAAGTTCTGGAGCGCGGTGTACATCCCCATCGTGGTCGCCATGGCCGCGCAGCAGAACGTCTACGGCGCGCTGTCCGGCGGACCGATGGCAATCCTCGCCGGCGTCGCGGCGGTGGTGCTGGCCTTTGCCCTGCTGCCGGTGCTGGACCGCATCGGGCGAAAAAAGCCTGAGGCCGAGCCGGCCGCAGCCGTCAAACCTGTCGTCGGCGCGCGGGGGTAACGGCCATGTACGAATCTCTGATGAAAGTGGTGTCCGGCTACGGCCTGATCAGCGGCTTCGCCCTCATCGGCGCGACCATGTGGCTGTCCTACTGGCTGTCGGACAAGCTGACCAAGGGCCGTCTGCACGGCTCGGCCGTGGCGATCCTCATTGGCCTGTTGCTCTCCTACATCGGCGGGGTGGTGACCGGCGGGCAGAAAGGGCTGGTCGATATCGCGCTGTTCTCCGGCATCGGCCTGCTCGGCGGCGCCATGCTGCGCGACTTCGCCATCGTCGCCACCGGCTTCGGTGTGAGTGTCGATGAACTCAAGCAGGCCGGCTTCGTCGGCGTGCTGGCGCTGTTCGTCGGTGTGTTCGCCTCGTTCGTCGCCGGTGTCGGCGTGGCGCTGGCCTTCGGCTACACCGATGCGGTGAGCCTGACCACCATCGGCGCCGGCGCGGTGACCTACATCGTCGGCCCGGTGACCGGCGCGGCGATTGGCGCCAGCTCCGAGGTGATGGCGCTGTCGATTGCCGCCGGTCTGGTCAAGGCGATTCTGGTGATGGTGGCGACGCCCTTCGTCGCGCCGCTGATCGGCCTGAACAACCCGCGCGCGGCGGTGATCTTCGGTGGCCTGATGGGCACTTCCAGCGGCGTCGCCGGCGGCCTGGCGGCGACCGACGCCAAGCTGGTGCCGTATGGCTGCCTGACCGCGGCGTTCTACACCGCGCTGGGCTGCCTGCTCGGACCGTCGCTGCTGTACTTCGTCATGCGCGGATTGTTGGGCTGAGCTGCCCCCCGCTGTAATTCCCCGCCATACGCAGCGCGCCCTTCAGGGCGCGTTTGCGTTCATCAAGGAATGCCGAAAGATGAACTCTCTCAAGGTCAGCCACAAACTGGCCCTTGGCTTCGCCGCCGTTCTGGCGCTGACCATCGCCGTCGCACTGATCGGTATCTATGGCATGGATGCATTGATCTCTCGCAGCGACAAGGCGCAGAGCGCAGCCAAATTGCTCGACGAGGCCAATCGCATCCGTTACGCCCAGGTCAGCTTCGAGACCCGCGGCGATCCCCGTCATGTGGAAGTGGTCGAACAGTCCGTGGCCCGGGTTGTCGAGCTGGTGCAGGAGCAGAAGGCTGAATTCAGCGATCCGCAGGACCTGCAGCGCCTGGACGTCATCGCCAGTGAGGCCCAGCACTACCGCCAGCGCTTCCTTGAACTGGCCGGGCTCTGGGAGCGCAAGGTGAAGACGCGTAGCAGCTGGGTCGCGGCTGGCAACACGTCCGATGCACTGATCGCCGAGCTGGAGGCGCGCTGGGCCGGCACGCCGGACGCACCGGTCATGCATGAGGATCCGCGTAGCGCAGCCATCGGCCTGCAGGCCGGTGAAGTCTCCAAGCACAACCGCATGGTGCGCTTCATGGTACGCGGCTACCTGATGACCGAGACCGAGCAGTCGCTGCAGCAATTGCAGCAACAGTTCAGCACGCTGCAAGCGGCGGTGGACAGGCTGGATGCCCAGCTGGCCGGTACCCCCGGCGTCGATCTGCAGCCTCTGCGTGACTCGGTGGCGACCTATATCCGCCAGTTCGGCCAGCTGCCGCCGATCGTCGCCGCCCAGGCGCAGGCGCGCGAAGAGATGCAGAGCATCTTCGACAGCATCTACCGCAACACCAGCGAAATCGTGCAGACCCAGACCGACAAGCGCAGCGCCGAAGCCGGACAGAAAAAGGCGCTGCTGCTGGCAATCACGCTGCTGGCGGTGGCGCTGGGATCGCTGATCAGCTGGCTCATCGTGCGTCAGCTGACGCAACCGCTGGCCCAGGCCGTGGCGATCGCCGCGCGCATCGGTGCAGGCGACATGACCGAGCAGCCGCGGCAGCGGCGCAGCGACGAGTTTGGCCAGCTGCTCGATGCGCTGGACCGCACCCGTGACAATCTGCGTGACCTGATCGGCCGCATGAGCGGCATCACCGGCCAGCTGGCCAGCGCGGCGGAGGAGCTTTCGGCGGTGACCGAACAGACTAGCGCGGGCATCCAGAGCCAGCGCCTGGAAACCGATCAGGTCGCCACCGCCATGCACGAGATGGCCGCGACCGTGCAGGAGGTGGCGCGCAATGCTGACGAGGCGTCCAGCGCCGCGCAGCATGCCGACCGCCAGGCGGCGCAGGGTGATGTGGTGGTGCAGCGGGCCCTGACGCAGATAGACCGCCTGTCCTCCCAGGTCGGGCTGTCGGCCGAGGCAATGGCGCAGCTGAACCAGGAAACGGCGGGTATCAGCACCGTGCTCACGGTGATCAACGGCATTGCCGAACAGACCAACCTGCTCGCCCTCAATGCCGCCATCGAGGCGGCCCGCGCTGGTGACGCCGGTCGCGGGTTCGCCGTGGTGGCCGACGAGGTGCGCGGCCTGGCGTTGCGCACCCAGCAGTCGACGGCGCAGATCGAGGAGCTGATCGGCAATCTGCAGAAGGGCGCGCTGCATGCCTCGTCGCTGATGGACAGCAGCCGCGGCCTGGCCGATGAGACGGTCAGGCTGGCGCGTGATGTCGGCGACGAGCTGCAGGCCATTACCCGCACGATCTCGACCATCCAGGCGATGAACATGCAGATCGCTACGGCGTCGGAAGAGCAGAGTTCGGTGGCCGAAGACATCAACCGCAGCGTGCTCAGCGTGCGCGATGTGGCCGAGCAGTCGGCCGCGGCCGCGCAGCAGACCGCGGCCTCGACGGTGCAGCTGGCGCGACTGGGCAGCGAGCTGCAGGAGCTGACCGCGCGCTTCCAGGTCTGAAGCGATCCGCACAGCCGGTGCGGGGTGCGAGCTGCTGCGCCCTTCGCCCGGCCTCTCGTCTCCTCGGCCCAACGTCGGGGGTTACAGCGGTAGGTTTTTCTGGCAGGGTGTCTCTGCGATTGCGTGACGATTTGCCACAGCTGGCGGTCGACGCGAATCGATGTGATTGCGGGAGAGACTGCCGCATGGCAGCGCCGAAGGAGCAACCGCCCCGGAAACTCTCAGGCAAAAGGACCGCTATCACTGCTGACACTCTGAAGAGCCGCCCGGTTTTCGTCGCCGGGCGCACCGAAGGAGCAAGCGAGCCGTCACGCGCTCGTGAATCTCTCAGGTCCAGAACAGAGGGGGCGCCCGCCGCGCGTTGGGCGCACGGGCTATGACCCCCTTGACGTTCTGGAGCGACAACAATGAAAACAATCGCAGTCATCGGTGGCGGTATCACCGGCGTCACCACCGCCTATGCCCTGGCCAAGCGCGGCTTCTCCGTCACCCTGCTGGAAAAGCACCGCTACGCGGCGATGGAAACCTCGTTCGCCAACGGCGGCCAGCTGTCCGCCTCCAATGCCGAGGTCTGGAACCACTGGTCGACCATCGTCAAGGGCCTCAAGTGGATGCTCAAGAGCGATGCGCCGCTGCTGGTCAATCCCAAGCCTAGTTGGCACAAGCTGTCCTGGTTCGCCGAGTTCATCGGCTCGATCCCCAACTACCGGCAGAACACCATCGAAACCGCACGCCTGGCCATCGCCGCGCGCGAGCACCTTTTTGCCTGGGCCGAGGCGGAAGGCATCGACTTCGACCTGAAGAAGAAGGGCATCCTGCACATCTACCGCGACAAGGCCGGCTTCGAGCATGCCGGGCTGGTCTCGCGCCTGCTTGCCGAAGGCGGCCTGCCGCGGCGCAGCGTGACGCCGGAAGAGATGCGCGCCATCGAGCCGACTTTGGCCGGCACCTACTACGGTGGCTACTTCACCGAGTGCGACTCCACCGGCGACATCCACAAGTTCACCCATGGCCTGGCCATGGCGATCGAGCGCCTCGGCGTGCGTTGCCTGTATGGCGAGGACGTGCAGGCGGTGGCTACCGACGGCAAGCGCGCGACCGTGACGCTGGGCGGCGTTGCCGGTGGCGAGCGTCTGGAGTTCGACGGCCTGGTGATCTGCGCCGGCACCGCCAGCCGTGGACTAGCCGCGCAGCTCGGCGACCGGGTGAACATCTATCCGGTCAAGGGCTATTCGATCACGGTCAACCTGGCCGACGAAGTCAGCCGTGCCTCGGCACCCATCGTCAGCCTGCTCGACGACGAGACCAAGCTGGTCAGCAGTCGCCTCGGTGATGATCGCTTCCGCGTCGCTGGCACCGCCGAGTTCAACGGCTACAACCGCGACATCCGTGCCGATCGCATCCGCCCGCTGGTGGACTGGGTCAACCAGTGCTTCCCCGGCGTCAACACCCGCAGCGTAGTGCCCTGGGCCGGCCTGCGGCCGATGATGCCGAACATGATGCCCAAGGTCGGCCGCGGCAGCGCGCCATGCGTGTTCTACAACACCGGCCACGGCCACCTGGGCTGGACGCTGAGTGCAATCACCGCGGACATGGTCGGTGACGTCGTGGCGCAAAGCCTGGGCCGGCCGGCTCCGGTTGCGTCCGGGCAAACAGCCGTCGCATAACGCAGTCGGCCGTAGGGTGGAAGACGGCGAAGCCTCTTCCACCGTTGCGGCGCCGGCTCTGCACCCACGGTGTGGCTACCTTCACGCTCGGCGCAGGCCGTGCTTTCCGGCGTGCGGTTTTGAGTGGCCGTATCGCGCTCGGCGTCGTTGCGAAAGACTGCGTGGATAAGCTTCGCGTTATCCATCCTACGTCGCCCAACACAGCGGTCGTAGGGTGGAAGACGGCGAAGCCTCTTCCACCACTGCGCCGCCCATCGAATCATCTTTCCGTCCCGCTCGGCCGCATGCGGACGCTGCTTCAACTCGGGTGTTTCAGGCTGTACATCCGGCATTCGGCGAGCAGCGCCAGTAGGTTGGGGTCGCGCTCCTTGGCCTTGAGGAATACCACGCCGATATGCTGCTGCAGGTGATAACGCGCCTGCAGCGGGATCAGCCGCACCCGCGATTCGTAGACCATGCCCACGCGCCCCGGCAGCAGCGCGTAGCCGACCCCGGAATTGACCATGCTGAGCAGGGTGAAGATGTCGTTCACCTGCATCGCCACCTTCGGCTCGAAGCCCGCCAGCTGGAACACCCGGTTGCCGTCCTGGTGGGTGGCGAAGCCCTGCGACAGGGTGATGAAGGTGGCGTCGCGCAGGTCGCTGAGGTCCACCTCGCTCTGATTGGCGAAGGGCGAGTCGGCCGGCGCGGCGAGGAAGATGTCGTCGGAAAACAGCTGCACCTGCGCGCAGTCCGGGTCTGCGACGCTTTCGTTGAGCGACACCAGAATGGCGTCCAGCTCCATGTTCTTCAGCTTGTAGAGCAGGTCGACGTTGGAGCCGAGGATCAGGTCGATGTTGAGTTCGCTGCGGCGCAGTTTCAGACCCATGATCAGCTGCGGCACGGTCTTCACCGTCAGCGAATACAGCGCGCCGAGCTTGAAACGCTCGGCCGAGAAGCCGGCGGCTTCGCGGGTCTGGCGCACCGTCTCGAGCACGTCCTTGACCAGCTGCTGGGCGCGCTCTTCCAGCACGTAGGCGCTTTCCAGCGGGATCAGGTTGCGCCCCTCGTGCTTGAACAGCGGGCAGCGCAGCGCGCTTTCCAGGGAGTGGATGGCGCGGTGCACGCTGACGTTGCTGGTGTTCAGCTCCACCGCGGCCTTGCCCAGATTGCCGCTGCGCATGAAGGCCAGAAAAACTTCCAGCTTCTTCAGGGTCAGTTCTTCGTCGATCTGCATGGCTTCGGCTCCGCGGGCGGGTCGACGATTATGCCGGACGAGGGCGCACTGCGGCGCCTCACCAGCGCAGCAGGCGCGGCCCGAGGAGTGTACCGAGCACGCCGGGCAGCAAGATACCGAGCAGGTACCAGAGCGCCCAGAACGGCACCGCCATCTCCGGGCAGTGCAGGCTGTAGGCGAGGGCTGCGATGCTACCGGCGAGCAGGCCGGCAGCGCCGCCGGCCAGGCGCGGGCGCGTCGGCGCCAGCCCGCGCAACGCCCAGAACGCGGCGATGAAGGCGGGGATCGACAGCAGCGCGATGTTTGCCAGGCACTCGCGCCAGGTTTTGCCGAGCAGCAGCGGCATGCGTGCGTCGGCCGGGGCGGTAATCAGAATCACCACTGCGGCGACCCAGACGATCACTACCGGCGCCGCCAGCAGCAGCCAGCTGCGATCTACCCGCGTGCCGGGGCGGGCCATGCGCATGGTCAGCAACAGCGCACCGAAGAGCAGGGTCGCCGGCAGTGCCAGCTTGGCCCAGAACAGCGGCGTGGTGGCGATCACCGCCAGGTCTGCGCGGATGTCATAACCCGTCCCGATCAGCAACAGCGCGCCGGCCAGGCCGCACAGCAGCGCCGTGGCGAAGCGCTTGGCGACGACGTGCCGGTCCACCGGTGCAACCTCGCTGGCGAGTAGGGCGATCAGGTCATCGGTTTTCATGCGCCACCTCGAATCTTCTCCGCCAGGGCCTTGAGCCCGCGATGGATGCCGACCTTGATCGCCGAGCTGGAAGGCCCGGTCAGACGCGCAGTTTCTTCCACCGAGCGGCCCTCCAGTTTGACGTGAACGATGGGTAGTCGCTGGCGTGGCGGCAGCTGCTGGAGCAGTTTGCCCAGGTCGCGGCGGGCCTCGGCCTGCGCGTTGTCCTGTACGGCCAGCAACTCGTCGGCCTCGTCCAGCCAGCCCCTCTGCGCGGCCTGACGGCCACGGGTGCGGTAGTGGTCGGCCAGCTTGTAGCGACAGATCGCCTGCACCCAGACCGTCAGCGGCTGCTCAGCGCGATAGGTCTGCCGCGCATTGTGCACCGCCAGCAGTACCTCCTGCAGAACGTCCTCCAGCTCGCTCGACTGCGACAGGCGGCGACGCAGAAAACCGCGCAGATGGCCGCCGAGCTGATCAAGGAATGCCCGATAGGCCCTCGCATCGCCATCCAGCCCGCGCAGCAGCAGCGCGCGCAGCTCGTTCTCGCGGGCCTGGAGTGTCTCCTGAGAGGTAGTTCGTTCCATCGGCTGCTCTGGTTACAGGTGGAACCGCGAAATGTCCGCCGCCCGTCGGCCAGGGTCACGGTAGGGACGTCGCGAGGAAATCTCAAAATTATTTTTCGCTGGCTGTAACCACCACGACTGACGCAGCGAATTACCTGACGAGCCATCTGCAGATTCGCCGATGGCCACTCAACGATTGCGGAGAATCCAACATGAAGACTCTCAACCTTGCGGCCGCCGCCATTGCCCTGGCTTCGATCGCCGCGGGCGCTCAGGCAGGCGAGAACGACAAAGGCGATATGGAGAAATGCTACGGCGTCGCGCTTGCCGGACAGAACGATTGCAAGGCTGGTGCCGGCACCAGCTGCGCCGGCAGTGCCAAGCGCGATTATCAGGGCAACGCCTGGAAACTGGTGCCCGCCGGCACCTGCACCTCGATCGAGACGCCCAAGGGGATGGGCTCGCTGACGCCGGTCGAACGCTGAGCGTAGCGTGCCGGCCATGCAGATTCTCGGAGCAGGACTAGGGCTCAAACCCGAGCATTACACGGACGCCTGCGACTGCGTGGCGGACGGGCTGTGGTTCGAGGTCCATCCGGAAAACTACATGGTCGGCGGCGGCCCACGGCTCGACTGGCTGGAAGCAGTGGGCGCGCGGCACCCGCTGTCGCTGCACGGTGTGTCGCTGTCGCTGGCTGCCGACTGTGCGCCGGATGAGACGCACCTGCAGCGGCTCAAGGCGCTGGCCGAGCGTGTGCGGCCTGCGCTGATCTCCGAACACCTGGCCTGGTCGAGCTGGCGCGGCAATTACCATCCTGATCTGTTGCCATTTCCGCGGAAAACGGCGGTGTTGATGCGAATCGCGGCGAACATCGAGCGCACCCAGGAGGTGCTTGGGCAGCGCATCGCCATCGAGAATCCCAGCCATTACCTGCGCTTCGAGCAGCATGAGTGGGACGAGATCGATTTTCTCGCCGAACTCAGCCAACGCAGCGGCTGCGGCCTGCTGCTGGACGTCAACAACGTGCAGGTCAGCGCGCACAACCTGGGTTTCGATGCGGCGGCCTATCTAAAGCGCTTTCCGGCCGCGCCGATCATGGAGATCCACCTGGCCGGGCACAGCCGGGATGACGCGTCTTCGCTGCTGGTCGACTCGCACGATGCGCCGGTGGACGCGGCGGTCTGGGCACTCTATCGGCAACTGATCGAGCGTATCGGCCCGCGCCCGACGCTGATCGAGCGCGACGACAAGCTGCCCCCCTTCGAGACGCTGCTGGCCGAGCGCACCCGTGCCCAGCAGGTGCTCGATGAAGTGAGGGCCTGGCAATGAGCGGCTCGCTGGCGGCATTTCAGGACGCCTTCGTCGCCGCGCTGACCGACGCGCCCGATAGTGCAGCGGGCGAGGTCGCTGCGCTGGTCGCGCAGCCCGGTTTCGCGGTGTACCGCAATACGCTGGCGAAGGGTTGTGTCGATGCGCTGCGCGCCAATTTCCCTGCCATCGAACGACTGGTGGGGGAGGAGTGGTTTGCTGCCGCCGCGGCGCTGTACGCGCGCGAGAAGCCGCCGCGCCGTGGCCCTTTGCTTGAGTACGGTGAGGATTTTCCGGCCTTCCTGCAGGATTTCGAACCGGCGCGCGAGCTGCCCTATCTGTCTGGCGTCGCGCAGTTGGAGCGGCTCTGGCTCGAGGCATTCAGCGCCGTGGAGCAACCCGTTCTCGCCCTCGCTGCCCTGGCGACGCACACCCCGCAGCAGCTGGCCCGGCAGACGCTCGTTCCGCGCGCTGCGCTGCGTTGGCGGTGGTTCGCCGAGCTGCCGGTTTTCAGCATCTGGAGTTGCACCCGTGAAGGACGCCAGCTGCCGGCAGAGCTGGTCTGGCAAGGCGAAGGGGCACTGCTGAGCCGAAGCGCCGGCCGCATCGGCTGGCAGCCACTCGAACGCGGCGGCTGTGCATTTCTCGACGCCTGTGCCGCTGGCCGCTCGCTGGAGCAGGCCTCGGAACAGGCGCTGGCGGCTCAACCGCAACTCGACTTCAACGACCTGCTAGGCCGGCTGCTGGCGGCAGGCGCGTTCGCCGCGCTGGTGCCGACGACGCCGTCCACATGAGGAACCGTCATGAACGCCATGCACAACCTGCCGCTGCGTCTGCGTCAGCAATGGAACGCGGTCGCGCAGCGGTTGCAGCAACTGCTCGGCGATTCGCTGCTGAATCTGCTGGCACGCTTGGCCATCGCGGCGATCTTCCTGCTCTCCGGGCGCACCAAGGTGAGCGGCGTGCTGGACATCACCCCGGGCACGTTCGAGCTGTTTCGCAGCGAATACGCCTTGCCGTTGCTACCGCCGTCCATCGCGGCGCATCTGGCGACCTATGCCGAGCATCTGTTCCCGCTGCTGCTGGTGCTCGGCCTGTTCACGCGGCTGTCGGCGCTGGCGCTACTGCTGATGACGCTGGTGATCCAGCTGTTCGTCTACCCCGACGCCTGGTCGACTCACCTGAGCTGGGCGGCGCTGCTACTACTGCTGATCGGCCGTGGGGCCGGCCGACTCTCGCTCGATCACCTGTGGAGAATTCGCTAGCACCGACCTTAATCGCCACCTCAGGCAGGCACGACGTCCTCATCCTCGGGAATCTCATCGGTGACGAACACAGTGGCGTGATCGCTCTGCGCGTCTTCGATGCGCAGACCAAAGTAAAGGGCATCATTGGCGTCCCAGAACGCCTCGACCTGCTCAAGCGAGGCCTGCTCGAGCAGGACCTGGCCGGTGTGTTCGAGAATGATGGAATAGCGGCGATTGGCGGACATGAAAGTGACTCTGATCATCGGAAGGGCTGCATCCGCAGCTGTGATGTCATTTTGTCACTTCAGCAGGCTTAATCCCTGCCCGTTCATCGGCCGCCAGCCTTTGGCTGCCGAACGGTTGTGCCTGCTTGGATGGGTAACCTTCGAATCGCTAGTCGCGCGTTCGGTTTTCAGCTATTGCGCCAGAAGAAGTTAAACCTGCCGATTATAGAAGTGTCGCTAACGTATTTTCTGATAGCAATTCAATTCAAGATGCTTATTCCAAATTGATGGCCAAGAAAACCAATAAACATGCTGATCCAATAAACTATAAGGCTAATGCAAGTGAAGTAAAGCCATACGGCTAGGCCGTTACCAATAGCTGGTCGTTTTAAGCCGAGGGTATATTGAAAACTATATCTATGCATTCGGCAAAAACTATCAAAGGGACTATGCGACTCCCATTCTACATTGCGTTTAGTAGAAAAATATGGGTCGAGTCGGCGAATTCCATGAAAGCAAATATATATTCCGTTAAAGCCGCCGGAAAGCGCAAGAAACACCCAAGAAAACACTAAGATACGTTCTAATAGCGTTGCGTCATTCATGATTTATCCACGTATAAATTTCATTGCCTAAATACTCGCCGAAAGCACCGCCGCTAGAACCGGCTAAATATGCTCCTGTGGCTGCGCCAGTAATTGCTATTACCGCTAGAGCAGGCGCTCCAACCGTAACGCCGAATGCGATTGCTACCCCGCCTAATACGGCCGTAGCCAGTTTGGCACCTGCAATACCACCCACCGCGCCACCGCCGGCGCTCCATGCAAAGCCGCCCACCTGTTGATAACTAGTCTGGCTACAAGTTTGGCTGCTCCCCACGGAACAGGCGTCATGGATTCTGTTCAACCGAACGCCGCCGTCGATGGCGATGCCCAAATAGCCCAAGCGGCCGGCGCCTTTTGCCCAATTTGAAACCGTATTGATCCGTTGCCCAAGCTTCGGAATTTCCCCTCTATCAGCAATCGCAGAGGCGTTATGCAAAATCGATTTGGTCGATAGGCCGAGCGTGGTCTTGATGCTGTCGTAATTACGGATATTGACGGTTGAAAGGGTCAGGCGGCCAAGGGAATGATTCAGCTGGCCGAAGAGTTGCTGACGCTTTGCATAGAACTCCGGCGAAAATCGGTTGGGGTTTCCGGCGTGGCGCAGCTCCTCGACATACGCGACATTGATCTTCTCCAGCATGCTTTTGACGTCCCCTAGCTGGCGTCCGGCTGCTGCACTCAGTACACCCAACGCAGTGCTTTGATGGGATGCAACGGTTTCCAGCGAGACGTAGTCCAGAACTTCCAGGTGTCGCTTGACCGTCATGGCTTCGGCGGGTGTCAGCTGTTGGATGCCTTCACTTGCAAGCCGCGCCTGTTCCCTGAGGGCTTCCAGGCGTTGTCGGTCGGCGTCGGTGCGCGGCATGTTGGAGATGATCACGATCTCGCCAGGCAGTACCGTCTCGTTGAGATGCTCGTTGTTACGCTGGAACAACGAGCGGTGGAGGAAGTGCATTTCACGTCCGTAGATCGCCTCATAGATCGCTTGGCGGCTCTGCACCTCTTCGTTCCAGTAGAAGGCGACGTCGAATGCAGCCCCGCTACATTGGCTGTCCTGCATGATCTGTCCCGCGGTGCAGCCGGGGCGTGCCGGGCTGCTCGTTGCAGGCATGCGTAACATCTGGCCAGCCTGGATCTGGTTGGGGTCTTCAATCTGCGGGTTCAGGCGTAGCAGGCTGCTGACGGTGGTGCTGTGATCGCTGGCGATCCGGGTCAGGGTGTCGCCCCTCTGTATCGTGTATTCCATTCGCTTTATCCATGCAGTCCAAGCAGGCAGGCTTCGATACGAGCCAGCCGGTGCTCGGCAGGTTCTTCCTTGTTGGTCAGCCCCGTTCGAACCTCGGGGCTGTCGATGGCATCGGGAAACTGCAGCGCCAACTCAACGTAGGCGAACAGGTGCTGTTCGGCCTCGATACCGAATGCCTCGGCTTCGTGCACGCGCTGCTTGACGACCGCTTCCAGGTCCGGGGCGGACTTTTCATGAAAGTCATCCGCAGAAAAGTGGTTGATCAGGCGCTGGATGAAGCGCTGTCGTTCCTGTTGTTGCCAATGAACGAGGTGCTCGGGATGGATCGAAAACCAGCCCTCGTCGTCAGCAGTTCTGCCGGGAGAAATCTGGTTTGTGGTGAAACCTCGCCATTCGCTCTGCTCGGTGGTCAGTAAGATGCCGCTGACAGGGCCGAGCCAAGCGCTCAGCTCCTCTTGCGTGAGGCTGTCGAAGAAGCGTTCGCTCAAGGCCGGGTCGTAGAATCGGCAGAACGCCAGTTCACCGGAGGGCAGACTGACGCTCAGCAGGCTGCGCAAATGGTTCGCCAGGTCATTGATGCTTGCGGCGCTTTCCAACAGTAGCCCTGCCGATTGCCAGCGCTCCCGGTTCTGCCACATCAGATGCTGCCCCGCGAGGCTGTACAGGACGGGGCTGCATTCCAGCATGGACTCATGGCGCGTACCTCGGTACAGCGGCTCCAGGCGGGGTTCGTCGTCGTGCTGGTAGATGATCTGCAGAGCCGGTAATGCGGCACCATCGAGCAGCAGGTAGAGGTCGTCTCGCTCGATATCCGGTTCTTCTACAGCCTGCATCAGGCGGTGCTCGCGTTCTTGCCGCATGGGCAAACCTCCAACTGGCATGAGCCATCGGCTTGCATTCCGCACTGCTTGACCAACAGCAGTTTGGCGGCCGCGGCCTGTTTGAGTTGCCGCGACATGTTGATCAGGGCAGGCAAGGTGAGGCTGCCGGCAACGGCGCTGGTTGCCAGCCATGGCATTACCGGCGCCAGAATCTTCAGCCCCGACCCCTTTCCGGCAGCGCCACCCGAATTCATCCGGATCGTCGCACCGCTCAGCGTCACGCCGCTGGGGTCGAGCTTGAGAAAACTGCCGCCGCCGGAGGCGGTGAGCTCCATGCCGGCGTCGATGACGACCTTGCTGCCGGCGTAGTAGTGGATCTCGTTGCCCGCCTCGATGAATTGCCCAGTGCCGATCTTCAGGTGCTGGGTATTGCCCACGGTGAGGTGGTCGTTGGCGCGGATTTCAGTTTTGCGGTCGGCGTGGGTGGTGCGGTGTTCTTCGGCGCGGAACTCGCTGTAGCTATTGGCCTCCACCGTGTCGTGACGCTCGTGGCCAACGCGGATCTTCTGGTCGTGCTCGATGTTCTCGTCCCAGTCGCGCTGGGCGTGGAGGTAGATCTGCTCGGCGCCCTTGCGGTCTTCGATGCGCAGCTCGTTGTAGCCGCCACCGCCTGGGGAACTCAGGGTCTTGAACACCGTGCGGGTCTTGTTCGCCGGCAGGTCGTAGGGGACCTGGTGTTCCTTGTGGTACAGGCAACCGGTCACCAGCGGTTGGTCGGGGTCGCCTTCGAGGAAGGTCACCAGCACTTCCATGCCGACCCTCGGAATGGCAATGCCGCCATAGCGGTCGCCGGCCCAGCTGGAGCCGACGCGCAGCCAGCAGCTGGTCTTGTCGTCGGCCTGGCCTTCACGATCCCAGTGAAATTGAACGCGTACTCGGCCGTACTCGTCGCAGTGGATTTCTTCGCCGGCCGGGCCGGTGACCACTGCGGTCTGGCTGCCGAGGACCTTCGGTTTCGGATGGTTCAGCGCCGGGCGGAAGGGGATGTCCCAGGGGGTGGCGGTGAAGTGGTTGCGGTAGCCTTGTTGGAAGTCGGAGCTGGTAAGAGCCCCCTCACCCCAGCCCTCTCCCCATAGGGGAGAGGGGGCCAGTCCGTGGTGAGCTGGGACATTGGTAATTGATTCCTCCAGCACCTGTGGCTGCTTACCTTCATGCAGCACTTCGGTCAGCAGCCAGAGCTGGTTCCAGTCGCTGCGGGGGTGTTCGCCGAGCGGGAGGAAGTGCCCGCTCGCCAGCCGCGGCTGGTCGCTTTCGCCTTCGGCCAGTTCGTAGTCGTGGCGGTGGCGCTCCAGGGCGCGTTGCGACAGGTGCTTGCCGCGGGCGCGCTCGGTGAAGCGGCCGGGGTAAACGTAGTCTTCAAGGTCGGGCTGGAAGTCGCTATGAAACGCGGCCTCCATGGTCAGACGTGGCTTCTCGAAATCGTAATCGCGGCGCGTGACGCGGCTGGGGCGGGTTTCCAGGCGCAGGCCGAAGCGCTTGATCACCGGCTGGTCGGCGACCAGGCCGCTGTCCTGCTGATAGGCGGTGGCAGCGAGCCTGGGGAAGACGGTCTGGTCATCGCCGAAGACCAGGGCATGACCGGCCGCGCTGTGCTGGAAGTGATAGTGGATGCCCTCTTCCTCGCACAGGCGCTGGATGAAGTGCAGGTCCGATTCGTCGTACTGCACGCAATATTCGCGCGGCGGATAGATCACCGGGCCGAGCTGGAAGCGGTAGGCATCGGCCTGGATGCCATGCTCTTCGAGCACCTGGGCGACGATCTGCGGCACGCTAAGGTGCTGAAAGATGCGCTGGTTGGTGCGATGGGCGAGATAGGCCAGCTGCGGCACGAGCGTGAGCCGATAGCGGGTCAGGCGCTGGCCGGATTCACCCTGAGCGGCCTGATGCACCAGCCCATGAATGCCGCTGCCGTCCGGGGCGAAGGCGAGGAAGGCCCGGCGATGCAGCAGGCTTTCCAGGTCCAGATCGGGGCGCTCGCTGACCAGTTCCAAGTCGAAGCGATAAGGCTGGCTGATGGCCTCGCGACCTTGGAATTCGAGCACCTTGAAGTCGTGCTCGATGCCTTCGAGGGAAAGCGTGAAGTGGGCCTGGTTGGCGGGGTTGAACATGGCGTCTTTCCTTCCTTAGAGATCGGCCGGGCTGATATTCAGCCGCTCCATGCGATACAGCAGCGTGCGCCGCGGCAGGCCGAGTTCGCGGGCGGCCTGGCTCTGGTTGCCGCCGTTCTTGCGCAGGCAATCCATGAGCAGGCTGCGTTCGACCCGCTCCATGCGTTCGCGCAGGTTCAGGCTGCTGTCCAGGCTCGCCTCCACATGCAGATTGAAGTGCTCCGGCAGCAGTTCACCGCCTTCGCAAAGCAGCACCGCGCGCTCCACCAGCCCCTTCAATTCCCGCACGTTGCCGGGGAAGGCATAGCCTGCCAGACGTTCGAGCGCGGCGTCGGACCAGCGACACAGATCGCGCTGCAGGAAGGCGCAGGCCTTGTCGGCGAAATGCCGGGCCAGGCGCAGGATGTCCTCGTCACGCTCGCGCAGCGGCGGCAGTTCGATGGGGAAGTGCGAGAGGCGGTAGAAAAGATCCTCGCGAAACAGGCCGTTCTCCACCTGGCTGCGCAGGTCACGGTGGGTGGCGGCAACGACGCGCACGTCAACCTTGTGGGTCTCGGTGGAGCCCAGCGGGCGCACTTCGCCTTCCTGCAGCACGCGCAACAGCTTGGCTTGCAGCAGCAGCGGCATGTCACCGATCTCGTCGAGGAATAGCGTGCCGCCGTTCGCCGCATCGAGCAGGCCGCTGCGGTCGCGGTCGGCGCCGGTGAAGGCGCCCTTGCGGTAGCCGAACAGCTCACTTTCCAAGAGCTGCTCTGGCAGCGAAGCGCAGTTTTGCACGATGAATGGCTTGCTACGGCGGAAACCGCAGTCATGGATGGCGCGCGCCACCAGTTCCTTGCCGGTGCCGGTTTCTCCCGTGAGGAGCACATTGACCGGGCTGTGCAGCACCTTGCCGATCAACTGGTAGACCGTGCGCATGCGCGGGCTGTCGCCGATCAGGCCGTAACCGCTGGCGCAGGGGCTGACCGGTGCGGCGGGCGGCGCGGTGCTGCCGGGTGAACGCAGGCGCTGGAGCAGATGCAGCTGGGCGAGGCCGAAGGCACCGAGTTGGGCCAGCGAGCCGCTGAAACCGTGCAGCTCGCGCGACTCGGTATTGGCCGTGAGCAGCAGGCCGGCGACGCGCTGTTGCTCGTCCTGCAGCGGCAGGCAGAGCAGGCTACGCCACGGTTTCGGGCTATCCGGCAGGAAACCCGAAGCATGCAGGCTGCTGTCCAGTTCGCTGAGGCAAAGGGTCTGGTTCTGGCACAGGCAGTATTGCAGCAGCTGCTCACCGTCATAATCGCTCGGCAGACTGGTGGCTTCACGTGGCTGCAACAGGCCGTTGTGCCACTCGGCCGAGAGCGTCAGGCGGGTATGGGTGGCGTCGAGCAGATAGAGTTGGCTGAGCTGACAATCGCTCAGCTGCGCCGCGGTTTCCACCAGCCCACCGAGCAGGCTGTCGGCGTTCGCTGCGCGTGCCAGCCCGGCGAAGCGACCGAGCAGGGCTTCGGCATAGCGCAGCGGCTGTGGCACCTGATTGAACATCGCGGACATCTCAGGCGAACTCACAGACCAGCGCGCCGTCGCCATCCAGCGTGGCATGCACCCGCTGCAGCGGCTCGCCACTGGCCATGGCATCGAGCAGGCGGTCCACCACCAGTGGTTGCAGGTGCTGCTCGATCAGATGGTCGATCAGGCGCGCACCGCTGTCGCTGTCGCAGCAGCGCTCGGAGAGGTGCGTGACCAGCGCCGGGCAGTGGCTGAACTGCAGCTGGCGACGCTGCAGGCGCTCACCGAAGCGTGCCAGCTTGAGCGCAACCAGCTCGTCGAGCACCTCCCCGGCGATCGGGTAATAGGGCACCACGCGCATGCGCCCGAGCAGGGCCGGCTTGAAGTGCTGCGACAGTTGCGGGCGGATGGCCAGTTCCAGATCCTCGGCTGCCGGCCGCTGCCCGGCGGTGCAGAAGCTGGCGATGCGCTCGCTGGCAAGGTTGCTGGTCATGAGGATCAGGGTGTTGCGGAAGTTGATCTCGCGGCCTTCGCCGTCATTCGCCACGCCCTTGTCGAAGATCTGGTAGAAGACGTTCATCACATCGGGATCGGCCTTCTCCACCTCGTCGAGCAGGATCACTGAGTAGGGTTTCTGCCGCGCCGCTTCGGTGAGCATGCCGCCTTCGCCGTAGCCGACATAACCTGGAGGCGCGCCGATCAGGCGGGAAACGCTGTGCTTCTCCTGGAACTCGGACATGTTGATCACGGTGAGGAAGCGTTCGCCGCCGTACAGCAGGTCGGCCAGAGCGAGGGCGGTCTCGGTCTTGCCGACGCCGCTGGGGCCGACCAGCAGGAAAACGCCCACCGGAGCGTCGGGCTTGTTCAGCCCGGCCGCTGCCGCGCGCATGGCACGATCCAGCGCCTCCACGGCCTGTTCCTGACCGCGCACCCGGGCGCGCAGATCGGCGGCGAAATTGGCGACCTGGGCGTTGTGTTCACGGGCCAGCTGCGCCAGCGGCACGCCGGTCCAGTGGCTGATTACCTCCGCCACCAGGCGCGGGCAGACCTCATAGCTGACCAGTCGCTGCTCGGCCTGGACTGCCGCAAGTGCGGTCTGCAAGGCGCGCAGCTCGGCCTCCAGTTCATCGAGCGATGTGGCCACGCCGTCCTCGATCGCATCGCCGCGGGCTTCGGCCGTGCGCTTGCGCAGGTCGAGCAGTCGCTCAGCGAGCTGGCGCTGCTTGGACCAGCGGGATTCGAGCAGCTCGATCTCGTCCCCCGCCGCGATCAGGCGTTGCTCCAGCCGCTCCAGGGCAGCCGTGTCGACCGGCAGGCCGGCGGCCAGATCGCGCCGCATGGCTTCACGCTGGCGCTCGCCTTCGGCGATTTCGCCACGCAGGCGTTCCAGCGCCTCGGGCGCGGCGGCGAGACTGATGCGCACCCGCGCGCAGGCGGTATCCAGCACATCGACGGCCTTGTCCGGCAGCTGCCGGCCGGCCAGGTAGCGTGCCGACAGCTCGGCGGCGGCCGTGACCGCATCGTCGCGCAGGTAGATGCCGTGGCTCTTTTCATAGACCGGCGCCAACCCGCGCAGGATGGTGACGGCTTCCGGAACGCTCGGCTCGTGCAGTTGCACCGGCTGGAAGCGCCGGGCCAGCGCCGGGTCCTTCTCGAAATATTTCTTGTATTCGCTCCAGGTCGTCGCCGCGATGGTGCGCAGCTCGCCGCGTGCCAGGGCCGGCTTGAGCAGGTTGGCCGCATCGCCACTGCCGGCCTGGCCACCGGCGCCGATCAGCGTGTGCGCCTCATCGATGAACAGGATGATCGGCTTGGGCGAGCCTTTCACCTCGTCGATCACGTCCTGCAGACGGCGTTCGAATTCGCCCTTCACGCTGGCGCCGGCCTGCAGCAGGCCGAGGTCGAGGCACAGCAGCTCGACGCCCTTGAGTGCCGCCGGCACTTCGCCGGCGGCGATGCGCAGTGCCAGGCCTTCGACGATGGCAGTCTTGCCGACCCCGGCCTCGCCGACCACGATCGGATTGTTCTTCCGCCGCCGGGCAAGGATGTCGATCATCTGGCGGATCGCCGAGTCGCGGCAGAGCACCGGATCGAGCTTGCCGTCGCGGGCCTGCTGGGTGAAATTGTGGGTAAAGCGCGCCAGGCTGGATTCGCCGCTGGCTGCCGGCTTGCCGTTCGCGGCCTGCGGCTGCTGGCTTAGGGCGAAGTCGCGCAGGCGCTCGGCATCCAGCCGGGCCAGCAATGGCTGGTAGTGGCTGCCGGCATAGCGCAGCGGATTGCGCAGCAGCGCGAGAATCAGCGCGGCCTGGTCGATCTGGCTCTGGCCGAGCTCCAAGCTGGCCACCAGCAGGGCATCCTGAAGCCATTGCACCAGTTCGGTGGAAAACACCGGGTTGCGCGACTCGCTGTGCTCACCTCGCGGTTGCAGCGCCTGCGCCAGTGCGCCGGCATCCACTTCGGCATCCAGCAAGGCTCGCTTGAGCAATCCATCGGGACGCTCTAGCAGGCCGAGCAGCAGATCCTCGACGAGAATCTTGCTGCCGCCACGTACCACGCAGCGTTCGGCTGCGCCTTCCAAATCGCGCTTGGTTTCGGCGTCCAGCGCCTGTACCAGCTGTTGCAGATCGACATTGATCATTTTCATCTTCCTTAATGGGTCTGGCTGCCGAGAGTGACCAAGCCGTCGGCGCGTTCGCGTCCGAGCCAGCTGGTCCAGCCGAGGCGGCAGTTGTTGTCGGCGCCGATGCGCAGCTCACGGATCTCGTCCGGGCGAAGCTCCAGGCGCAGGTCGTAATCCAGCGGATCGCGCAGGGTGAAGCGCACCAGCGCACAGAGCGGCTGGTAGCCGCTGCCGATAGGCAGGAATTCGTGGAAGCGATTCCAGTCCAGCTGGCGGATATGGATGCGAAACTTGCCGCCGCGGTCGCGGACCCGCTCGCCGAGCACCAGGCTTTCGCCCAGCTGGCTGTTGGCCTGGCCGAGACGGTTGCGTTGCTCGCCGAGGATTTCCACCTGGCGCTCCAGGCATTGCTCGATGTTCAGCTCGGCGTGCTTGAAGTAGTAGCGCAGCACCGATTCGATCAGTGCTGCCGAGTGGGCGCGCAGGCTGAGCAGACCGAGATAGGGCAGCAGGCGCTTCCAGTTCAGCTCTGGCGCGTTGCGGATGGCCTCGCCGCTGAGTCCGACCAGAGCGAACAGCTGCTCCGAGAAGGGGTCATGGGCGCCGCTGGTGAAGCGGGCCCGGTAGCGGTATTTCTGCCAGATTGGCAACAGGAGGCGCTGCAGGCGATTGTTGAACAGGTCGAGAAAGTCGCGGGTCGGGTTGCCGTCCTCGCTGTCGCCAAGTGCCTGTTCACCGTAGAAGGCCGGTAGCGGCGAGCCGGCGCCGAACAGGCTGACCAGGTTGATGCGCAGGCGCGCGCGCCACTCGCCATGCTCCTGGAAGAACTGCACCTGCTCGATATCGCTGCCGGGAAAGCCCAGGCTCGGATTGGCCTGGAACTCCAGGCGCTCGTAGAGCGATTCTTCGTCCAGGCCAGGGTTGAGCTGGCGCAGGCGATCGAGCACCAGCAGCACGCCCTGGAACAGGCTGTACTCGCGAATGCCGCGGTTGAGCGGTTTCAGAGCAGCGGTTGCTGACCCATGCGCGGCGTCCATTGGTACACCTCTCCCTGTGTGCTCTGCACGCGCAGCTCGTGATACGAGTTGAGGCTGGCGTAGAGGGCGAAGAATTCGTTGAGCACCGAGGCGAAGAGGAACAGGTCGCCCTCACCGATGAAGCCGTCCTGGTTCATGGTCAGTTCGGTGCGTACGCCGCGCACCGGCAGCCCGCGATGCAGGCGATCGACGTGCTGGTGGGCGATGTGAGTCAGGCCGCCGAGGCGCCGCCGGCTGACGTTCTCGGCGTGCTTGTCGTAATAGCGCGGCAGGTCGTAAGTCTCGAGGATCACCTTGAGCGCCTCGACGTTGGCCAGCGACAGGTAGTTCAGCGACATGTTGCTGATCAGCTTCCACAGATAGTCACGCTGCAGCGGCGGCGCGTAGCTCGGGGTGACCGCCGAGATGTTGCGGAAGCTGAGGAATTCCGGCGTGTCTTCGCAGGGCTTGCAGATGTCGCCGAGCTTCAGCTGGCGCGGCAGGTTCTGGTTGGTACAGGTCAGCTCGATGGACAGCGTCTCGTGCTGGTCGAGGTTGCGCAGGCCGAAGCTGAGCCAGGTTTCCTGCCCTTCTCCGAGCAGCGAAGGTTGCTGGCGCACGCTGTAGTGCGGGCGCGCCACCGGCACATCGAAGCTGGCGTCGTGCTCGAAGGATTCGAACGGCACGTATTCTTCGTAGCCCATGCCGCCGGGTTTCCAGCCGGTCACCCGGTCCACCGAGAACACGCCGCATTGCTGCGCATCGTACTCGGCTGGCAGCAGCAGGTACTGGTCCTGCTTGCCGTCCAGGCGGATCGGGATGGCATCGTGCGGGAACAGGTTGACCACCGGCGTGCAGTACAGGCGCACGTTGTCCAGCGTCGGGCGGATGCGCTGCACGCCGGCCTTGTGAATGTCGAAGCGCAGCTCCAGGCCGCGGGCCTGCTTGAGCAAATCCTCCGGGATGCGCTGGATGACCTCCAGACCCTTGAGGTCGACGAAGAGGAACTTGTCCGGGAAGGCGAAATATTCCTGCAGGTAGCGATAGCCGCGGAATGTATTGAGCGGGTAGGGGATCAGCGCCTCATCCTCGGCGAATCCCACCGGTTCGACCTGCTTGGCGTTGAGCTGCAAGGGGGTCAGCGGTCGGCCATCGGGACCTGTCAGCGGTTTGCCCTGCGCGTCCAGCGGCACCAGCTCGATGCCGCCCAGATGCCGCAACAGGCTGAGGTAGAGCAGCTGACTGATGTAAGGCTCGCCCGCCAGGTGCAGGCGCAGATGACTGAGGCCGATCTCGCCGAGATGACCATCGGCGCTCATCTGCAGGCGCAGGCTGAGCAGCGCGCCGGTGCCCTTGACCGAATACTCCAGCGCCTGCAGCGCCAGTGGCAGCACTTCTGTGGCGTAGGCTGTGCGAAAACAGCAGCTGACGCCTTGCACAGGATTGGATTCCACCGGCGTGTTGCGTGGCACCGTCAGCGCCGGGCCCGGGCGTTTCAGCGGATCGAACTGCAGCATGCTGAACGCCGGCAGCGGGCGCATGTAATTCGGCCACAGCAGATGCATCAGCGAGTGAGTCAGCTCCGGCAACTCGTCATCGAGCTTCTGCCGCAGCCGCCCGGTGAGAAAGGCGAACCCTTCGAGCAGCCGCTCGACATCCGGATCGCGCCCGGCCTGCCCGAGGAATGGCGCCAGTGCCGGACTGCGCTCGGCGAAGCGCTTGCCCAGCTGGCGCAGGGCGGTGAGTTCGCTCTGGTAGTAGTGGTTGAAAGACATGTCTAACGATTCATCCTTGTCGTTCCGTGTCCGGCGCTGTGCGGATTGCACCTAGCGTCGGCGGTAGCATCCCGTGGTGGTGTCCATGTTCACGAGCAGGCAGTTGCCGCTTGGCACAAGTCTCATCCCGTCGAAAAAGGCCCTCGGCCCGCGTTCGCGTAACTCGATCTGCCCGTCCACCATTGCCCAGCGCCCTCGACCCTGGATGTCGAGGCTGCCGTAGTAAAGCACCGCCTCGAACGTGCCCTGTTCATGGAGCAGCAGCTGTGAGCCCATTTCCATCACGCCGACCAGTTCGTAGCGCCCGGCCAGTTCGCGTGGTGGCGGCGTGGAAGTGTTGGTGCAGGCGGCCAATGTCAGCGCGAGGGCGGCGAGTGCCAGGCGGGCGCGGCGTGGGGAGGGTTTACCACGAGTCATAGGGCACCCCGTGTTGCTCGACATAGGCCTTGGCCTCGTCCGAGATGAAGTAGTAGTGCCCATCGGATTTCCCGCCATAAGGTCCGACTTTGCTGATCGCGGCGTGGAACCGACCGATTTCGATGGACCGGACGCAGGGACCGCCGACCCAGGCCTTGGCGACACCGCCGGGGGCCAGCCCAATGGTGATGTCTTTGCGAAATTGTCCATCCAGCCACTTGCCCTGAAAGTGACAATAGCCGCGTTGAGGCTTGAGCATTTCCTCGCGCACCCACTCGGGAATATTGATGCGTACGTTGTAGGTCTGCGGTTCGACCAGCGATTGCCAACGCACGAAAATGATCTCCGGCAGATCAATACCTGGCAGGTCCTTGCCTGCGCCTCCTGCTGGATGTTCAGGCCAGCCGCTGACCTTGCCGGAGTAGGAAGGGATCCCGCCACTGACGCGCTCGTAGGCCAGCCCCCTGCGGTCGATCACATCCACGCTTTCCACCCAGATTTCCATATGCTCAGGCGCAAAGACACCCACAAACCAGGCGTTATAGGGGAGTTTCGGCTGGGCGTGGCTGTTGGTGCAGCCGCTGAGCAGAGCGAGTATGCAGGCGAGAAGGAGTTTCTTCATTCGGGATAGCCTTGCTGTGGCTTATTGTTGTAGACCAGCCGTACATTGGGTGCCGGCTTGCTAATAAGCAGTCCGCTGGTGGGTTTCCAGTGCGCGGATAAGTGGATATAGCGCGACCGAAGCAGATGCTCCTCATGTACATCAAGCTCGTACCGGCCGCCCTCGGCATAAGTCATTAACTTGGAGTGGATCTGCTGGAGTTCGGAAGGGAGAGCCAATACGGGATCTCTGTCCTGTATAGGCCGTAACGGTACTCCATGATGCGAAGCGAGGTTTCGCATCACACGCAAATACACCAGCGCAAGTTCACTGCGTATTGGGCGCTCAATGGCTACCAGGCCTAACACCCAATCCTCCGGCGGATGGTTGACACCGCGGGGGTGGAGTTTGCGGATGCGGCGAACGTCTTTTTTAATCTGATCATCCGGCAGGCCAAAAGCCTTCCACTTTTCGTATTGGCGCTCGGTTTCGCGCCAGGCGTGAGTACGTTCAGTTGGTGTGTCCGCGGGCACCGTGGAGCTGACCGGGCGACTTAGGATCAGCTTTTCCTGCACAACCGGAAGATAGCCGCCACCGATATCCGAGTGCGCGCCGGGGAGGGTTATCTCTTGATGATGTGGGGTCACGCTATTGAGCGCGAAGTTCCAGCGCATCTCATCACGGGCCTTCAGCTGAAGCACTTTGCGCGCACAATCTGGCGGGAGGTACAGGTTGACACCTGGATTGTGGTGGTCCGCAGGGCTGAAGTCCCAGCTCAACGGGTCGGCCACGGCCGCCACCGTATCGAACAGACCGATGAAGTTAATCTGAACGTTGGTGGCCCAGTCGAATTTCGCGTTAAACCCCGGCGCCTGCGCATTGAATAAACTCGCCAGGATGCCGCTTTCCGATTTGAGTATTTCGTTGGCGAAGTGACGGGCCGCAGCAGCCCCGCGACTGAATCCAAAGATGTCGAGTTCCAACCCTTCGATTTCCAGATTGGGGTTATTACCCAGCAGGCGACCCAGCGACTCTTGGATCTTCTGCGGACTTTGCATCACCCGGGCCACTACGCCGGTATCGCCCATACCAGTCCCTTGCCCGTACACCGAGTCTTCTTCCCCGCTGCTGGTGCCGATGCCTTCGAGATACGCCTTGATGCTGGCGCTACGCTCGTCCTTAGCCAGGCTCCGGGTCGCATCGTCCTTGTACAGGTCGAACAGCCGCGCTACGTTGCTCGGCGCGTTGCCGTAGCTGTTGTCCGGTGTCTGGGTAAAGAAGCCGTTGCCTTCGCTACCGCCGAAACCATGCGCCCTACAATACTCGACGACCTCCCCGAGGGTGCGCTCGTCCAGCAGGGTCAGGTCGTCCTGACGACACTTTTCGGTCACGGCAGCATTAGCCAGGTTGTTGCCGGTGCCATCGAAGAACACGCCGATTCGCAGGGTGATGCCCTGGCGCGCCTGTTGCTGCGGCTGATCGACCAGCTCCTCTTCTTCGTCTTCTTCTTCCAGGCCCAAAGGCGCTAGGTCCCCCGGCTCTTCCTGCCAGGCGCGGGCCACCGGTGCAGATGAGCGAAAGGCCTCGGCGGCAGCGGCCGCTGCAGTAACTGTCTTGGCAACTCCAAGGACGGCAGGCGCGAGGAAGGGCGCCGCGCTATGGCTGCTGCCGATGACCACCGTACCCGAACCGGCGGTGACGACATTGCCGTGGTTACCCACACTGCCCACCACCGCCGCCGGCTTGCCGTCGATCAGCACATTGGGAATCACGGCGCTGGCCATTGCGCCGCCGCAGGCGGAAGCGTCGCCCATGCGTGCGGCCGGCAGGCCGTCGAACAGCACGTCGGGTGAGCCGACGGCGATGGGGTTGGTGCCGTGGCCCGTCTTCGGGCAGGCGGTAGGATCGCCGAGGCGGGCTGCGGGTTTGCCGGACATCCGTTGTCTCCTTACTGGACCTTGACCTGTCCGCTGCCATCCAGGCTGGCGGAAAAGCTGACCTGGCGCTTGAGGCCATCCACTTCCAGCAGGCCTTCGATGGTGAAGGCGAGGGTCAGTGGATCGTGGGTGCGCGGCAGCGACAGCACGCGCACCTGGGTCAACCTGGGTTCGTACGCTTCGATGAAACGTTCGATGGCGATACGCGCCTGCTGCAGCGAGTCGTGCAGCGACAGGCGCATATCGTTGAGATCGGGCAACCCGTAGTCGGGCAGCGTCTGCACGCTGCCCGCTCGGGTGCTGAGCATCTTCGCCAGATGGGCAGCCACCGAGGCCATTGCCGCGACTTCGCGGCTCCAGCCGGAACGTCGCGCGGCGTCACCGCCGAGGCGTTCGAAGAGGCTGCCGTATCCGTTCAAGTGCTTATTCCTTGTCCAGCTTGCCGACCAGCGACAGGGTGAAATCCGCGCCCATGTATTTGAAGTGCGGACGCACGCTGAGGCTGACGCGGTACCAGCCCGGTTCGCCCTCGACGTCGCTGACGTTGACCTGGGCGGCGCGCAGCGGACGACGGCTGCGTACTTCGGAGCTCGGATTCTCCTGGTCGGCGACGAACTGGCGGATCCACTTGTTGAGTTCCAGTTCGAGGTCGGTGCGCTCCTTCCATGCACCGATCTGCTCGCGCTGCAGCACCTTCAGGTAGTGCGCCAGGCGGTTGACGATGAACAGGTAGGGCAGCTGGGTGCCGAGCTTGTAGTTCAGCTCGGCGGTCTTGCCTTCTTCGCTATTACCGAAGAACTTGGGCTTCTGCGCCGAGTTGGCGGAGAAGAACGCGGCGTTGTCGCTGCCCTTGCGCATGGTCAGGGCGATAAAGCCTTCCTCGGCCAGCTCGTACTCGCGACGATCGGAAACCAGCACTTCGGTCGGGATCTTGGTTTCGATCTCGCCCATGCTTTCGAAATGGTGCAGCGGCAGGTCTTCCACTGCTCCGCCGCTCTGCGGGCCGATGATGTTCGGGCACCAGCGGAACTTGGCGAAGCTGTCGGTCAGGCGGCTGGCGAAGGCGTAGGCGGTGTTGCCCCACAGGTAGTGTTCGTGGCTGCCGGCGACGTTTTCCTTGTAGACGAAGCTCTTCACCGGGTTGTCTTCCGGATCGTAGGGGTTGCGCAGCAGGAAGCGCGGGACGGTCAGGCCGACGTAGCGGGCATCTTCCTGTTCGCGGAAGCTCTGCCACTTGGTGAACTGCGGGCCCTCGAAGTGATCCTTCAGGTCCTTCAGGTCCGGCAGGCCGGTGAAGCTTTCCAGACCGAAGAACTTCGGGCCGGCAGCGGCAATGAATGGCGCGTGGGACATGCTCGCGACGCTGGCAACGTACTGCATGGTCTTCACGTCTGGTGCGCTGGGGTCGAAGAAGTAGTTGGCGATCAGCGCACCGACCGGCTGGCCGCCGAACTGGCCGTATTCGGCGGTGTAGATGTGCTTGTACAGGCCGGACTGAACGATCTCCGGGCTGTCCTCGAAGTCGTCGAGCAGGTCCTGCTTGGAGGCGTTGAGCAGCTCGAGCTTGATGTTCTCGCGAAAGTTGGTGCGATCGACCAGCAGCTTCAGACCGCGCCAGGAGGATTCCAGGGCCTGGAACTGCGGGTGGTGAAGGATTTCGTCCATCTGCTGGCTGAGCTTGGCGTCGATCTCCGCGATCATGCGGTCGACCATGGCCTTCTTCACCGGCTCGTTTTCGTTCTGCGGCTTGAGCAGTTCTTCGATGAAGGCCGAGACGCCGCGCTTGGCGATGTCGTAGGCCTCGTCGTCCGGGGTCAGGCGGGTTTCGGCGATGATGCGGTCGAGGATGCCGCCTTCGGCGAGGTGGTTGCCGTGCTCGACGGCGGCTGCGCTAGTGGTCATGTAGATGTGCTTCCTTGTCGGTGATATCAGGCGTCCAGCTTCTCTTTGGCCGCCAGGCCCAGTTCGCCGAGTACGCGGTCACGCGAATCGTCGTCGGCGAGTACGCTTTCGATGGCCTTGCGGAAGGCCGGGGCGTTGCCCAGTGGGCCTTTCAGGGCGACCAGGGCGTCGCGCAGTTCCATCAGTTTCTTCAGCTCCGGGACCTGCTCGACCAGATTGGCCGGGTTGAAGTCCTTCATCGAATTGATGCGCAGCTGCACGGCCAGCTCGTCATCGGTCTGCTCGTCCTGCAGACGGTTCGGCACGCCGAAGGTCAGGTTCAGCTCCTGCTTGGCCAGGACCTCGTCGAAGCTGTTCTTGTCGATGGCGATGGGCTTGCGGTCTTCGATCTTGCGATCGTCGGCGCGCTGGGTGAAATCGCCCAGCACCATCAGCTTGAGGGGCAGCTCGACCTCTTCCTGAGCATTGCCGGTGGCCGGCTTGAACGTGACGTTGATGCGTTCCTTGGGTGCAACCGAGCCTTCTTTGGCCATGGTGTTCTCCTTTGCGGTTAATCCAGCACCACTTCGAGATCGAGGTGGCACAGCCTGCGGTAAATCTCATCCTTGCTTTCACGCACGGCGTGGTTCTGCGGCAGCAGCTCGCAACAGCTGTGCAGCAGGCGCAGTACCTCGAGGGCGAGATCGGGTTCCCAGCTGCCCAGGCCACTGGCTTCGAGCTGCTGGTCGAGTGCTTCGAGCTGGGTTTTGGCCAGCTCGTATTTCTTGGCCTGGTAGCACAGGCGGGCGAGGCTCAGCTGCCAGAAGAAGCGCTCGCGGCCACCTCGGGCGCGAGCCAGGCCCTGTTTGAGCTGCTGCACGGCGGGCTTGAGGCCGTCCTTGCGCAGCAGCGGCACAGCTTCCTGCAGCGCGAGCTCCCAGCTCGGTTGCAGGGTGCCGGCTACGGGCGGCTCCTCCTGTCTGGCGGCCGTTGTCGGCTGCACATGGGGCATGACCTGGCCACTGATCCAGGCACGGGTTTCGGCATCGGCAAACGGGGTGCCGTCGTGAAAGCACAGTTCTTCCAGACGCGGTACGCGTTGCAGGAACAGCGCGAGCTGGATCTCCACTTCGCGCATGGCCTGCGCGGCGTCCAGCTCCTGCAGGCACTCCCAGGCCAGGCGCTGGCCGTCCAGCCAGAACGGCGCGCGCGCGGTGCTGTTTTCCAGATCCACCAGCAGGTCGGCGTACTGCCCTTGAGCGAAGCGTTCGCGGTAGCTGGCGAGCTTGTCGGCGGGCACGCCACGTAGCGCGGTAATCTGCTCGCTGTTGTGCTCCGGCTGGCTGTCGATGCTCAGCCAGAGCAGGGTTCGCGCGAGGCGCAGGGGGCGCAGATCGCTGGTGCGCTGCTTGAGCCACCAGGCGGTCAGTGGGCGCGCCTGCTCCTGCAGGTTGCGCACGGCCTTGAGCGCTTCCTTGTCGTTCTCTATCGGCGAGCCGGGAGCGAAGACCTGGCTGGCGACCTGCTTGACCTGGGCAATGGCCGCCCCCACCGTACCTGGCTGCGCCTGTCCCTGACTGGCGCGTTTGACCATGCCGTCGAGCTGGCGGCACAGCGGCAGCAGCAGCGGTGCGTCTTCGCCCAGATGGCCGGACAGGCACTGCTCCAGCGCATGCAATTGCTCGGCGAGGCTGCGAAACAGTGGCAGCTGTTCGCCAACCGGCACGTCTTCGGAAAAGGTCTGCTCCAGGCGCGGCAGCAACCAGTTGATCGCGGCGGCGCGGGTGCGTGGCTTGCGTGGGTGCAGCTCGTCCCAGTGATTGCTGCACAGGTATTGCAGCAGGCTCAGGCCAGCCTGCAGCCCAGCGAAGGATTCGCGTTGGAACAGGCTCCATGTGAGCCAGGCTGCAGCACGCAGGTCCTTGGACAGCGAAGCGAGCAGCACTTCGCTGCCTTCGCGGACCTTCTGCCAGTCGATGCCGGTGGTCTGATGCAGTGCCCCCGCCTTGGCAAGTTCAGCCTCGAGCAGTTCGAATTCGCTGCTGTAGCGAATATCGTCGCCAGCGAAATTGCTGTC
The DNA here is from genome assembly GCF_002929225.1 of Stutzerimonas kunmingensis. Classification (GTDB taxonomy): domain Bacteria; phylum Pseudomonadota; class Gammaproteobacteria; order Pseudomonadales; family Pseudomonadaceae; genus Stutzerimonas. Next base: position 148,581 of record NZ_PISM01000022.1, read on the forward strand.
ATTGACCGGCTTTCTGGCAAGTTCCAGATAATGCTTGCTGAGTGCGCTGGCGTGCATTGGGTCTTCCGTGACGCTCAAGTTCGATCCGTGAACTTTGAAACATGCCGCCAATATCAAAAGCGGAATGTTTCCGAGAAAAGGGGTGCGCAATTTGTTGCACACCGTCCCTGCGCAACAAATTGCACAGGGCCTTATGGGGTGGGCATCCTAGACGTGGGGTATGTGTCGTTCAAGGCGAGAAGTGTGATCTCCGTTGCAGCTGGGAATATTAACCAGCTGGCGACGGAGCTAATTCAAAACGGGGGATTAAGTTGCCTTTATATAACAACTTACTTCGTAGGAAATATGCCGGTTGCTTGTAAGAGAATACTTACGTGCAACTTTCTACCCGGTCACAGAAACGGGGTCGATAAATGTTATAGGTCGCTGGTAGTTGCCGATATGGACACAGTCAGGATGTGGCGCTGACCCGGCTGGAGCACCACCGCGTCGTCCAGAACGTTGGCCGTCTCGATGCACAGCATCCGCTGCCAGGCATCGTCGGCGAAGCTCGTCAGGCGCCGCGCCTTGTCGATCCACGGATTCCACAACACGGCGGACATCGACCCGCTGGTGGTCAGTCGGATGCGCCGCTGCCACGCCGGATCGACGAGATTCAGGGTGGCCGGCAGCTGCTGGTAGACACGATCGGTTTCGCCGCTGAAATGCAGGTCGTCCTGTTGCTGGCATTCTTTCCAGTCCAGCAGGGTGTCGATGTACGGGCAGCCGGCGAGGCCCTCCACACGCACCTGATGGATGTCGCTGACGGCGAAGTAGCTGTGCAGCGCCTGGCTGATGGCAACGCTCTCGTCACCGTCGTTGCGGCTGCTGAGGCTGAGCTGGAGATCATCGGCGAGGCGAATCCGCAGCGTCAGTTCGACCCGATGCGGCCAGCCCGGCAACGCGCCGAGCGCCTGCGGACAGTCGAACTCGAGAATAGCCGCATCGCCATCGCTGCGTTGTTCGCGCAACTGCCAGGGCAGCGTGCGTACCAGGCCATGGAAAGGTGCGGGTTGTTCGCCGTGGTAGCTCGCCTGCACGGCCTGCGGATTGCGCGCCAGGTCGCCGAACCACGGCCAGCAGATCGGCACGCCGCCGCGTACCGACTGACCCTGCTGGAAGGCTGCCTCTTCGCTGAGCCAGATGATCGGTGGTGCGTCGCCCTGGCGATAGCTGAGGATCTGCGCGCCCTGTTCGGCGATCAGTAGTTCGTCCTCGCCGCGGCGGACTCGCCAGACGGCGAGCTGGTCCATTTCGATGCGTTGGATATCGACAGGCATGGGCAATCTCGTGATGGACTCGGTTTTGCGTCTGACAACGGTCGCAAGGCGGGATTTCATCCGCCTCCGGGCGTGGGGTGGATGTTGCTTACATCCAGCGTGGCTCCGTTCGATAGGGGCCACTCGGTGGATCGCCAGGGTGGATCGCCGACGCGCGATCCACCCTACAGGTCGCGCGGTCAGCGACCCTGGCAGGCGTCGACCCGCAGCCAGCGTTCCAGCAGCTTGAAGCCCTGCATCAGGATGAAGGCGATCAGCAGGTAGATCAGGCCGGCGGTGAGGAACATTTCCTCGTGCAGGTAGGTGCGGGCGGCGATCTTGCGCGCCATGCCGGTCAGTTCCAGCAGCGTGATGGTGCTGGCCAGGGCGCTGGCCTTGAGCATCAGGATCACTTCGTTGCTGTAGGCCGGCAGGCCGATGCGCGTCGCGCGCGGCAGGATGATGTGCAGCAGCGCCTGGGCGCGTGACATGCCCAGCGCCCGTGCGGCTTCGACTTCACCTGGCGGCACGTTCTGGATCGCTCCGCGGATGATCTCGGCGATATAGGCGGCAGTATGCAGCGTCATCGTGATGATCGCGCACCAGTACGGGTCACGCAGGTATGGCCAGAGCGCGCTTTGGCGCACCACCTCGAACTGCGCCATGCCGTAGTAGACCAGGAACAGTTGCACCAGCAGCGGGGTGCCGCGGAAGAAGAAGATGTAGCCATAGGGCAGCGCGCGTATGGCCAGCAGGCGGGAGGAGCGGGCAATGCCCAGCGGCACGGCGAGGATCAGCCCGGCGACGACCGAAACGCCGACCAGTTGCAGCGTCAGCCAGGCGCCTTCGATGAAGCTCGGCAGCCACTTGATGAAGATTTCCCAGGTCATGCTGCGCTCCGCACGAAGCCGCGGCCGGCACGTTTTTCAAGAAAATACATGCCGATCATGGCGACGATGGTCAGGCACAGGTAGATGAAGGCGGCGACAAGGAAGAAGGTGAAAGGCTCCTTGCTGGCGGTCACGGCGATCTGCGAGCGGCGCATGATCTCTTCCAGGCCGATGACGGATACCAGTGCCGTGTCCTTCATCAGGATCATGAACAGATTGCCCAGCCCCGGCAGCGCCAGGCGCCACATCTGCGGCAGGATCAGCCGCGTGAAGATCCGCCGTTTGCCCAGCCCCAGGGCCAGGCCAGCCTCACGGTGTCCCTTGGGAATGGCCAGCAGCGCCCCGCGGAAAACTTCGGTGGCGTAGGCGCCGAAGCACAGACCAAGGGCGATGGTGCCGGCGGCGAACGGGCTGAGGGCCAGGTTCTCGATGCCGAACAGCTCGCCGATACCGCGAATCAGGCTGATGGTGCCGAAATAGATAAGCAGTACCCAGAGCAGTTCGGGTACGCCGCGCACGATGGTCGAGTAGGTGCCGCCGAGCCAGCGCAGCGCGCTGTAGGGCGAGGTCTTGGCGAGAGCGCCGAGCAGACCGAGCACCAGCCCCAGCGCCAGGGAAGCGAGGGCCAGTTGAATGGTCATCCAGGTGCCGGCGATAAGCGCCGGACCGAATCCGTGAAGGTCAGGAATCATAGAAACTCAAACACCGAAGCCCGGTCGGCCAGTTTAAGGCGACCGGGCTTCGGCTCGGTTGGATCAGTAAATGCTGAACGGGAAGTACTTGTCGTTGATCTGCTTGTAGGTGCCGTCAGCGATGATCTCGGCCAGCGCCTTGTTCAGCTTCTCACGCAGCTCGTCGTTGCCCTTGCGCACGGCGATGGCGATCTTGTCGTCATCGAATACCGGCTCGCCCTTGAACTCGAAGCCCTTGCCAGCATCGCTCTTGAGCCATTCCCACTGCACGAAGGTATCGGCCAGGATGCCGTCGACGCGGCCAGAGGCCAGGTCCAGGTAAGCGTTTTCCTGGGTGTCGTAGAGCTTGATGTCGACCACGCCGTCCAGGTTGTCTTCCAGCCAGGTGCCGGCAATGGTCGCACGCTGGGCGCCGATCACCTTGCCGTCCAGGTAGCCCTTGTCGGTCTTGAAGTCGGTGGACTTGGGCGCCACGAACTGCAGCTTGTTGGTGTAGTAGTGGTCGGTGAAATCGACGGCGTTCTTGCGCTCTTCGGTCACCGACATCGAGGCGGCGAGGAAGTCGAACTTGCCGGCATTCAGCGCCGGGATGATGCCGTCCCAGTCCGAGGTGACCACTTCGCATTCGGTTTGCATCTTGGCGCAGAGGGCGTGGGCGATGTCGAGGTCGAAACCGACCACCTTGCCGCTGGCATCGATCAGGTTGAAGGGCGGGTAGGCGCCTTCGGTACCAATCCGTAGTTTTTCCGCGGCGAATGCCTGGGTGCCGATGATCAACGATGCAGCAGCGGTCAGCAGGATCTTCTTATAGCTCTTCATGCGGTGTTGCTCCATTAGCGATGGCTGGACATGAATTGTTTACAGCGCGCCGATTGAGGATTGTCAAATACCTGCTCGGGCGTTCCTTGCTCCTCGACCAGGCCCTGGTGGAGGAATACCACTTCGCTGGATACCTGCTTGGCGAAATTCATCTCATGGGTGACGAGCAGCATGGTGCGGCCTTCTTCGGCGAGCGACCGGATCACTGCAAGCACTTCTTGTACCATTTCCGGATCGAGTGCCGAGGTGGGCTCGTCGAACAGGATCACCTTGGGCTGCATCGCCAGCGTCCGCGCAATGGCCGCGCGCTGCTGTTGACCGCCGGAAAGCTGATTGGGATAGACGTGGCGTTTGTCGGCAATTCCGACCTTGGCCAACAGCGCCTCGGCCACCTCGGTGGCTTCGGCCTTGCTCTGGCCGAGCACACGGCGCGGTGCCTCGATGATGTTGTCGAGGATGGTCATGTGCGGCCAGAGGTTGAAGTTCTGGAACACGAAACCCAGTTCGCTGCGAATCCGATTGAGCTGCCTGCCGTCGGCGGCGACCAGGTCGCCCTGCTTGTCGCGCTTGAGCTTGAGCTGCTCGCCGGCCACCAGAATCTCGCCCTCGTGGGGGTTTTCCAGCAGGTTGATGCAGCGCAGAAAGGTGGATTTTCCGGAGCCTGAAGAGCCGAGGATGGAAATCACATCGCCATCGCGGGCGGTCAGCGAAATGCCTTTGAGAACTTCCAGATCGCCGTAGCGCTTGTGCAGATTGCGGATTTCCAGTGCAGGGATGGCCTCGGCCATGAGGGGTCCTCTTACAGACCGGCGAAGGCCGCCATGGTCGAGATATCTGATGGTGCGCTCCGCGCGAACTGCTCGCCGTCCTGGCGAGGCGCAAACCTAGCATGCGATGCGGCATGCGCCAAGCGCGATGCGGCGTTGAGCGGTGTGACCAGTCGGTCACGTTTAGCTGGCCGCCGATGCGCCCCTATCTATATAGATGAAATCGGCGCTGTACGCGCAGGCACACTCCGGTGCCTTGCGTAAACGGCAGGCTCGGTCCGCTTCCGTGCGGCCCGAAGCGGCCACGGTCTCAGCTCGCTTCCGGCTTGGGCGTGTTTTGGTCGTCGGAGAGCATTTCGTCGTGCTCGGCCATCTTCCACGGCAAGCTGCCCGGCGAGATGTGCAAGAAGTGCAGGTACTTTTCGAATTGGTCGAGTATGTCGCTGATGATGTCCGCCTGGTCGTATCCGTAGACGTCGTAATGCTGGCCGCCGCGGCGCAGGAACACCTCGGCACGGTAGTACTGCTCGTCGGCCTCCGGCCCTTCGGTCAGCGCGAACGCCGGCATGGCGTAACCGACCGCACGGATCTCGTAGATGAAGTCCACCTGGTCGTCCTTGATGACCTCCAGGTAGAGCCGCGAGTGGGCTTCATCGGTATGCACTTCAGCAGCCCATTCCTGGCCACTGAGTTCGCGCTGCACGCGGCGCATCGCCTTGAGCACCGTGGTGTTCATGAAGTCGTCGACCTCTTCCCTGCTGGGAAAGCTGACCATCCCCGCCAGGCGCTTCTTCCACAGGCCGGGACCGGCGTTGCTCGCCAGCCGGCTGCCCTGCATGTGACTTTGCAGGCTGGTTTCGTGGTGGCCTTCGATCACCAGAGCGCGCCACATGCCCAGCGCGGCGATCATCATGATGATTGCGAAGGGCAGCGCGCTGGCGATGGTCATCGTCTGCAGCGCGCTGAGGCCGCCGGCGAGGAGCAGGGCGGACGCAACTACGCCCTCGATGCTGGCCCAGAACACACGCTGCCAGACCGGCGTGTGCAGCGCGCCGCCGGCGGCCAGCGAGTCGATGACCAGGGAGCCGGAGTCCGACGAGGTAACGAAGAAGGTGATGATCAGCACCACCGCCAGGAACGAGGCGATGGACGTCATCGGTAGCAGTTCGAACAGTTTGAACAGCGCGATGGCGTTGTCCGCCTGCACATCCGAGATCAGCGAGGTGTAGCCTTCGACCATGATCATGTGCAACGCGGTATCGCCGAATACCGAAAACCAGAGGAAGGTGAAGATGGTCGGCACGAACATCACGCCGAAGACGAACTGGCGAATGGTCCTGCCGCGGCTGATCTTGGCGATAAACAGGCCGACGAAGGGCGACCAGGCGATGGTCCAGCCGAAGATGAACAGCGTCCAGTTGCCGATCCAGTCGCTGCGGCTGTAGGCCTGTAGGTTGAAGGTGCGCTCGATGATGTTGTTCAGATAGCTGCCGGTGTTCTGCAGAAACGTTTCGAGGATGAAAATGGTAGGCCCGACCAGAAACACGAAAAGCATCAGGCCGATCGCCAGGATCATGTTCAACAGCGACAGGTTCTTCACGCCCTTGTCCAGACCGGCGACCACCGAGCAGATCGCCAGGCCGGTGATGATCGCAATGGCGATGATCTGCACGTTGATGCTGATCGGTATCGACGGCCAGAGGTAGTTGATGCCCGCGTTGATCTGCGTGACGGACAGACCCAGCGTGGTGGCGATGCCGAACAGCGTGCCGAGAATCGCGAAGACATCCACCACATGGCCGATCGGCCCGTAGATGCGTTCGCCGATGATCGGGTACAGCGCCGAGCGCATCGACAGCGGCAGGCCGTGGCGGAACGAGAAGTACGCCAGCACCAGACCGGTCAGTCCGTAGATGGCCCAGATATGAAAGCCCCAGTGGAAGAAGGCAATCTGCATCGCCTGCTTGGCCGCGTCGACGGTTTCTCCGGCTCCGGCGGGTGGCGAGGCGTAGTGCAGCACGGGTTCGGCCACGCCGAAGAACAGCAGGGCGATGCCGTAGCCGGCTGAAAAGAGCATGGCGAACCAGGCTGGAAAGCTATATTGCGGCTCGGCGTGATCCGGGCCCAGCTTGATGCTGCCCCAGGGCGTCATGGCGATGCCGACGATGAACACCAGGAAAAAGGCCACCGAGAGCATGTAGAACCAGCCGAAGTTGGTCGTGATGAACGCTAGCGTCGAGCTGAACACTTCACCGGCCATTTCCGGATTGCTGATGGTTCCGATCACCAGCAGCAGTGTGACGATCACTGCTGGAATGAACACGGGGAACAGAATGATGGCCTTGGGTATTTTCTTGGCGGCGTCCATGGACGGTCAGCCTCCGTTTGCGCGGGTGATGAGCGGGATGTACGCGGCGAAACCTCCGGATTGCCCGAACGCTGCCTTTGGGGTAGACGGTCCGAAGCGCAGAATGATTCAGCGAAAAGATGGGTTGGGTGTCGATTGACCGATAGCGCCGGTGTTAGAACGCGGGCTCCAGACCGTGGTGCCGCAGGATGGCCGCAACGCTGCCGTCGACGATCAGCGCCTCGAGCGTGTCGTTGAAACGTTCGAATTCGGCTTCGCTGACCGCGGCGCGGGAAAGGCCGATCGCGTAGGACACCGGTTGCAGCTCGCCCGCCTCATGAATATTGGCGAGCCTTTCCTGATCAATCAGATGCCAGGCGACGTCCTGATTGACCACAGCGACGCCCTGTTCGCCGAACCTGCCGGCCTCCAGCATGCGCAGCAGCCGCCGGTTATCCGCCTCCAGAATCAGCGTCACGTCGCCGACCTCAGCCAGATGCTGACCGAGCACGAAGGAGGTTCCGGAGGGCCCATACACGGCGACACTGCGTCCCGCCAGGTCCTCGGGGCGATGGAAGACGAAGCGGCTCGCCGACCGTGCATAGACCCCATAGCGGGAGGTGACGAGCATGCGGGTGAGGTGGAACGCGCGCTCGCGATCCGGTGAGCGGATCACGGTGAAGATCCCCTGCGCTTCACCGTCCTCGGCCAGCGCCAGTGCGCGTCGCCAGGGCAGCAGCTGCACCGGACAGTCGATTCGTAGCCGCGCGCAGACGGCTGCAACGATCTCGACGAAAGGCCCGGCTGCACGGTCCTCGGTACCGGTGGCCGCCGTGGCATAGCTGAACGGCGGGAAGTCCTCGGTGACGAAGCGCAGCTCATCGGCTTGGCAATTGCCCATGAGTGCCAGGCCGACGACTATCGCAATCCATCGAGTGGGCATGCTGCAAGCTCCAGGCGATCGGCAGAGCGGCAATACGCTCCACGCCCTTGCAGGCTAGCGTGTCGCCGTCCGTGGCGCGACCCCGACTCCGCGAATCGAGCAGCCAGCGCAGCAGGCCGGACCTCCAGGCGAGTGACGTCGATCGATGCGAGCGCCCCCGGCTATCGCGCTCTTCGCATTTGCTCGCGCCATTCCCATGGCGGTTGCTGTTCGGTCTTGTTCAATGACCACAGGCCGCGCCGGAACTCCCGGGCGACCGCCTCCAGATCGAGCAGCGAGCGGTCGTCAAGGTGACCGCGATACGCCCAGGCTGCGCCAGACCTGACCATCTCCGAATTGACGTCGATGTTGCCAACGCCGACTCGCGCCAGGGTCCGTCCCAGGTCATCGCGGCCCTTGACTACGAGCGTCACGTTCTTGCCGAAGATGTGGTCGGAGAGCGCTTGCCGGGCCTGGCTGCCGTAGGGTTGCTTGAGCTCCGGGGTGTCGATTTCCGCCAGCCGGACCCTGAAACGTTCACCCGCGTTGGTCCGGCAGCTGAAGGTGTTGCCATCGGCGATGCCGATCACCCGGCAGTCGAACGATTCGGCAGAGGCAGGCATGGCAGTTATGAGCAGGGCGGCAAGCAGGTAGCGCAGCATGAGGGGGCATCCATGCGGTTCGGGGCGGGCGAGGGTAGCAGGCCGGTCGCCGCCCTGATTGGCGCCAGGTCTCAGATGGTCCGTCTGCGTTGGCGAAATGGCGGCCGGTCACGCATGCCGAGAAATACGCCGAACCGCCGCCTTGCCATGGCGCGCGCAACGCTCAGAAGGCGGCTTCGAGTTGGTGCTGGCGCAGGATCTTCGGCACCGTGCCATCGGCTATTGCGGCGTCCAGCGCCTGCTCGAACGCTTCGAACTGTGCCGCGCTCACCGTCTTGCGCGAAAGACCGATGCCATAGCTGATCGGGCCCATTTCGCCAGCCTCGCGCACATCGGCAAGTTGCTCTTCCTCGATCAGGTGCCAGGCAACATCCTGATTGAGCACCGCCAGGCCGTCCACACCGAAGCGCCCGGACTGCAGCATGCGCAGCAGTCGGCGATTGTCGGGAGTCAGGTGCAGGCGTACGTCGGGCACCGACTTGAGGCGCTCGGACAGCACGTAAGAGGTGCCGGATGGGCCATAGACGCCAACCAGCCGGCCCGCCACATCACCTGGTTGGTTGAATACGAAGCTGCTCTCGGCCTGGGCGAAAACACTGTAACGAGAAGTGACCAGCATCCGGCTGATGTGGAACATCTGCTCGCGCTGCGGTGAAGGTGTCAGTGTGAATATTCCGTCCACCTGTCCCTGTTCGGCCAGGCGGAATGCGCGCTGCCAGGGATACAGGGTGATCGTGCATTGGTGCTGCAAGCGTGCGCAGATCGCATGTACCACCTCTACAAACGGGCCGGCCGCACCAACGCCTGCGGTTTCGCTGGCCGGGGCGTCAGCCGGATAGGTGAACGGCGGGAAGTCTTCGGTCACGAAACGCCACTGCGCCGCGCCGGCCGGGGCGGCGTTCGACAACAGCCATATCAGCAGAATCGAGAGAATCCTGTGCACCGTTCGGCTCCTTGCGCTGTGCGGCATTCCTTGGCAGTTCACGCGGCCGGGCAACATCCCGCTCAGGCCCGCTCCGTTAGCAGCAGCCTAGCGCAGAATGAAGTCGGAGCGATGAAGTGATAAGGCCTGGCCGTGCATGCGTGGCACGTGCGGCGATTCGCCGAGGGACACTTCTGCAGTGGCCCCGTTGAGGCTTGCCAGCTCGCCGGGAGCGCAGGGGAATATCACGTGATGCGTCGCTACGTTTGGGCACTGCTCCCTTGCGCACCATCGTAAAGATGCTTCTGGAAGCCGAAAAACAGACTCTTGATCAGTTCCGGCCTACCCAGATCTGCAACTGCATCGTTAATCGCATTCTTGTAACGAAGCTTCAGCAAAGGGGAGAGCTTTTCCGGCCCCAATTCCTCCACACCCTCCTTCACGTATTGCGACAGTACGAAGTCAAGAAAGGCTTCTTGCTTGTCTGTGAATTGCCCATGCAGCGTGCTGCGAGCTCTGCTGGCGCGCTCCTCTCGGGTCTGTGGTTCGGTGGAGAAGGCGACGTACGTCAGCACATCGAACAGGTCACTATGCTCGGCGTCGATGATGCGCTGCATTTCGTGCAGTACCTCGTTGCTAAAGCCACGTTCAGCCAGGCCCTGTAGGAGAGAAGTGCGAGTATCCGGGGCGCTCCAAAGCCCGCGTAGCTGGTCCTCATCTTTAAAAAATTCCGGCAGATTACCGAACAGGCTTTCCAGGAACTGCGCAGCAGACATCGGTTTGCCATCGGCGCCGAGGTACATCGTCGCCATCATGCTCTTGATGCGGCGCACCGAGCCGTTGCTGAGTCTGACCTCGAGCACGTCCGGGCGTGGATCGCGCGGTGGCTTGGGCGGCCTGGGTTCGTTTTCATAGCCGCCTCTGTCCTCTCCGGTGGCGACGCCTCCGGTCACGGTAGGCTCTATCGGTTCGCCATCCCATTCGGGATCGCTGAATAGGTGATGAGCTTTCACGAAGTCATAGATCGTGAAGTAATCCTTGCCGTCGAATAAGCGCGTACCACGACCGATGATCTGCTTGAACTCGATCATGTTGGTCACCGGCCGCATCAGCACAATATTGCGGACGTTACGCGCATCCACGCCGGTGGAGAGCTTCTGCGAGGTAGTGAGAACGGTCGGTATGGTCTTCTCGTTGTCCTGGAAATGCCGCAGGTGTTCTTCCCCCCGCGCACCATCATCGGCGGTCACCCGCACACAGTAGTCCGGCTCGCTGCTGCGCTTCATCTGGTTGATCAGGTCACGTACTTCCAGCGCATGCTGTTGGGTGGCGCAGAACACCAGCGTCTTCTCGTTTGGCGCGATCTGCTCCATGAACAGTTTGACCCGATAGGCCTCCCGCTCCGGGATCTTGATGACTCGATTGAAGTCCGCCTCGAGATAGCGCCGTCCCGCCTCAACCTCGCCTTTGATGACTATTCCGTCGCCTGGCACATGCACGTACTCATCAAGCGTTGTAGCGATCTGCTTGACCTTGAACGGCGTGAGGAAACCGTCGTTGATGCCTTCCTTCAGCGAATACACATACACCGGCTCGCCGAAGTAGGCATAGGTGTCGACATTGTCCTTGCGCTTGGGCGTGGCAGTCAGACCGAGCTGCACCGCTGGGGTGAAATACTCAAGGATGCTGCGCCAGTTGCCCTCGTCGTTGGCGCCGCCACGGTGGCATTCATCGATGATGATGAAATCGAAGAAATCCGCCGGGTACTCGCCAAAGTAAGGCGTGCCGTTCGGCCCGCTCATGAAGGTCTGGAAAATGGTGAAAAAGATGCTGCCGTTCTTCGGCACCTTGCCCTTTTTGCGAATTTCGTCCGGGGCGATGCGCACCAGCGCGTCTTCGCTGAAGGCCGAAAACGAGTTGTAAGCCTGATCCGCAAGGATGTTGCGGTCCGCCAGGAACAGAATGCGTGGCTGACGCTGGGCGTCGCGCTTGAGGTTCCAGCGACTTTTGAACAGCTTCCAGGCCAGCTGAAAGGCGATAAATGTCTTGCCTGTGCCGGTCGCCAGCGTCAGCAGAATTCGCGACTGCTGCGCTGCGATTGCTTCCAGCACCCGCTTGATCGCAATGTCCTGATAGTAGCGCGCACCCCAGGTGCCTCCCTTGTCTTCGAACGGAATGGCGGCGAAGCGCTCGCGCCATTCATTGTGCTCGGCGAAGGTCAGGTTCCACAGTTCTTCCGGCGTGGGGAAGCTGAGCAAGTCGCCTTCGGCACCGGTGAGCATGTCGATGGCGTAGATACGTTGGCCATTGGTTGCGTAGGTGAAGCGGATTGCCAGCTTCTTTGCATAGCATTTGGCCTGGGCTGCGCCTTCTGTGTAGTGCTTGTTCCAGGCTTTCGCCTCGATAACGGCCAGCTGAGTGTTGCGGTATACCAATACGTAATCGGCGATCTCCGCCTTGCCGCGTTGTCCCGAACCCTGAATGCGGCCATGGGTGATTTGAAACTCGCGCTGTACGCGACTGCCATCGACCACGCCCCAGCCAGCTTCACGCAACGCGGGGTCGATATGTTCGGCGCGGGTTTCAGCTTCGTTCACGGCAATATCCTTTTGGCATCATGCCCGGAGCATAACCCTCGGCGGCGTGGGTTTAGAAGGCGGAATCAACCCGCGAGCATGTTCATGATCAGGCGAATCAGAGTGTCTTTCTGCGCCGGGTCTGACTCCGCTACGAGCAAAGCGAGGGCGGCAAGGCCGATATCGTTGATCACTGGCTGGTTGGTAGCGTCCAGCAAGCGCCCATTGCGGTTGAGAAAGTCCACGAACAGAAACGCACCGCTGCGCTTGTTGCCGTCGGCGAACGGGTGATTCTTGATCACGAAGTACAGCAGATGCGCAGCCTTGGCCTCCACGCTGGGGTAGGCCGGCTCGCCGAACACCGTCTGATCCAGATTGCCCAGTAGGCCCGCCAGCCCGTCGCCGCGTTCCAGAGCGAATAGCTCGGTGGCTTCGCCGCGAGCCATCAACTCGGCTTTCAGGCGAGCCAGCGCCTGGCGGGCTTCGTCCAGCGTAGGCAGCGCGCCGCCGGCGATAGTGGGCGGGTCGGTCAGCAGGCCTTCGTCATACCGCTGAAGCAAGAGGAAGGTCTGCGCATAACGGGTAACGATATCCACCAGCCCTCGGCCGGTGTCGCTGAGTAACTCAGGGCTTTGCGCCGCCTTTCTCACCAGCTGTAGTGCAGCTTCCAGCTCCAGAGCATTGGCTTCGAAGCGTTGGCGATTAAGGGTGTAGCCCTGGGTGAGGTGTTCGCGCAGCAAGCGTGTAGCCCATTGGCGGAACGACACGGCGCGCTTGGAGCTGACCCGATAGCCCACCGAGATAATGGCGTCGAGGTTGTAGTGTTTCACCACGCGGCTGACCTGCCGCTTGCCTTCTTGGCGAACTACCGAGGAATCCTCGGTAGTTGCCGCCTCGGCCAATTCGCCATCGGCAAAGATATTCTTCAGGTGCAGGCTGATGTTGTCGTTCGAGGTCTCGAACAACCCAGCCATCTGTCGCTGAGTCATCCATACCGTATCGCGCCCTGCATCCAGCCGAACCTCGACCGGCTGGCCGGCTTCCTGAAAGATCACCAGTTCCTGCTGAGTGTTATCCATCGTGTGCGCCTTGCGTCGATGCAGTTATAGCTGACCGCTGAAGGCCTGGTGTAGCAGGGATTGCTTCAGTTCGTCGAGGGCAACGATTTTTCGTTGGTAGATGGATTCGAGGCGTTGGGTTTCTTTCGCGAGAGCATTGATCTTTTGGACTATTGCCAACTGCTCGGCTGTGTTTGCGGGAAACGGCACGACAACATCACCCATCTTGCTGGGTGATGTGTGGCGTACTTTTACACCAGACGCGCTGTCGTGTATTTCTTTCCTAACTCGCTGCGTATTGAAAACGTGAAAAAAGAACTCATTGCACCAAGGCGCTCCATTCTTCGCTGCGACTAACCCTAAACGCTGGTTATGTAGGAATCTACCAACCTTGGGCACCAGTATCGGGCTGCCGAGTAATCCTGCAGCCTGCTCAGTCATAGCGATCAGCAAATCGCCCTCAGCAAGTATGTAACCGGCAGGTATAGCGCCTTCGTAATATTTTTGCTTTCCGCCCCGATCCTTGTATCCGCCGCGCTCATGAAAATTGCCAGGGCTTAGCAGTATGTAGTCGCCCTTGGTCGAAAAGTATTCACTTTTGAATGCAAAACCATGTTTAAACTCGCACAGCTCATTTAACGGTTTCTCCAGCCAACCCTCTCCCTTTCGTATGAAAAGCGAATTCAAATAGCTTTCGAAAACCTCACGGGAGTTTTGCAGGTTCTTTTTGGCGTTGGCGCGGGCCTTGGCAATCTTGCCAAAGGCTTGGGCAAGGGTGGAGACGATGCGGCGCTGCTCGGGAATTGTCACGAGAGGGACATACATGTCCCGGATTTTTTGCTGTGAAATATTAGGCTGAGCGTTTCCGACTGCTTGGGCCACCAATTCACTCTTTCGTGACAGCAACAGGTAGTAAAGAAATTCAGGGATAAACGTTTTGTTAGGAAGAATCCCGCATACCGCCTGATTTGTCGCGGATTCAAAGCGCAATATGCCCACTTGTCCAGCTGTAGCCCCGTACATGGCGACCAAGACTGTGTTGGCCGGAAATAATTTGGCCGATGATCTTTTTAATCCGAGCTCTGTAATAAAGGTTTTTGCCGCTGAAATTTCGCGCTGACTTACTTCGCCACTCTGAAGCCAAGGGACTTTTCCTCCTTCGTAAAAGTCCTTATTAGACTTCAGCGGAGTACCGCCGGACGCTGTCTGGCAGACTTCGGCCAATCGGGTAGTTTGCCAAACTGCTTTCACAGCAGCCCCCTGATAACCGCCAGCACTTGCGCGCTCTCTGCATCCAGTGCCGCAATCTCGCCCAGGATTTCCTGAGGACTGCGGAAGGCTGCGTCTTGAGCGCCATTGGGATTTTTCACCGACAGGTCGTAGCTCGCCTGATCAATGTCGGTCGCATTGACACTCCAGCTCTTCGGCGAATCGGCAAAGGTCTTTTGCAGCTCTATAAACTCAGCCAGGTCAGTGTCCGCCAGCGGGTTGGTCTTGCCCATATTGCGGCCGGGGTCGAGCTGGTAGTACCAGACCTTGCGCGTCGGCGCGCCCTTGGTAAAGAACAGCACCACGGTCTTGACGCCTGCGCCCTGGAAGGTGCCGCTCGGGCAGTCGAGCACGGTATGCAGGTTGCAGCTTTCCAGCAGCAGTTTGCGCAAGCTAACCGAAGCGTTGTCGCTGTTGCTGAGGAAGGTGTTCTTGATGACCACCGCGCCGTGGCCGCCGGCCCTGAGGATTTTGATGAAGTGCTGGAGAAACAGGAATGCGGTTTCGCCGGTCTTGATCGGGAAGTTCTGCTGGACTTCCTTGCGTTCCTTGCCGCCGAACGGCGGGTTGGCCAGCACGATGTCGAAACGGTCCTTGTCCTGAATGTCGCTGAGGTTTTCCGTCAAGGTATTGGTGTGGATGATGTTCGGCGCTTCGATGCCATGCAGGATCATGTTCATGATGGCGATGACGTAGGCGAGGCTCTTTTTCTCCTTGCCGTAGAAGGTGTGCTTTTGCAGGGTTTCCTGCTGGCGGGTGGTCAGGTTCGGCTGGCTGCTGAGGTAATCGAAGGCTTCGCAGAGAAAGCCTGCCGATCCGACCGCGCCGTCGTAAATGCGTTGGCCGATTTGCGGATTGACCACCTTGATCATGGCGCGGATCAGCGGGCGCGGGGTGTAGTACTCGCCGCCGTTGCGCCCGGCGTTGCCCATGTTTCTGATCTTGACTTCATAGAGGTGCGAGAGCTCGTGTTTCTCGGTCTGCGAGCCAAAGCGCAGGCCATCGACGATCTCCAGCACTTCGCGCAGGTTGTAACCGCTTTGAATGCGGTTTTTCAGCTCGCCGAATATCTCGCCGATCTTGTACTGGATGGTGTCCGGACCTTCGGCCTTCTGCTTGAAGCCATGCAGGTAGGGAAACAGCTTGGTATTAACGAAATCCTTGAGGTCATCACCGGTCAGTGCGCTGTTGTGGTCGATCTGGCCATTCGCGGTCTTGGGCGCCGCCCAGCGCTCCCAACGGTATTCCGGGTCGAGTATGTACAGGTAATACTTGCCCTCAAGCTGTGCCTCCACGGCTTTTTCCTGCTCCAGCGCGTCGAGGTACTTGAGAAAAAGCAGCCAGGAGGTTTGCTCGGTGTAGTCGAGCTCGCTGGTACAGCCGGCATCCTTGTGCAGGATGTCGTCGATGTTCTTGAAGGCCTGTTCAAACATGGCGGGCAGCTATTCCGTGAAGTGCCGGCTGGATCATAGCGGGCCGCTGGCACAAATCGCAGGCAATAAAAAACCCCAAGGAGGTTAATTTCGCTTGGGGTTTTTCGGTATTAGTGGTGCCCAGGGACGGAATCGAACCGCCGACACGGGGATTTTCAATCCCCTGCTCTACCGACTGAGCTACCTGGGCAACGGGGCGCTATTAGACGGATTTGGCTTTTGCCTGTCAAGCGTGGTCCGGAAAAATATTTAATCCGGACGGGCGCTTAGCGCAGCCGACGGTCATTCGCTCGGCGGCACGTAGCCTTCGGCCTTGGCGTAATCTTCGCCGGAGAAGAACTTGTCCATCTCGCCCTGAAGGAACTTGCGGTCTTCGGCGTTCATCATGTTCAGTCGGCGTTCGTTGATCAGCATGGTCTGGTGCTTCTGCCAGTCGTCCCAGGCCTGTTTGGAAATGTTGTTGTAGATGTCCTCGCCTTTCTGGCCTGGAAATGGCGGGCGCTCGAGGCCGGGGAGTTCTTCGTTGTACTTGCGGCAGTTCACGGTGCGGGTCATGAGGTTTCTCCTGCATTCAATTCAACGGCGGCGCGCTTGAGCAGTGTCTTTACTGGCGCGGCAAGGCCGAGGCGCGGCGGGGTGGCGAGGTTATACCAGAGCCAGTCGGCCTCGGCCACGGCGTCGGGCGCGGACTTGACCCTGATCAGCCAGGGCTCGATGGCCAGCTGGAAATGGCTGAAGGTGTGGGTCAGCCCCTGCAGCTCGCGGCGCTCCTCGAGCTGCAGGGCATGCCTCGCGGCCAATGGGTCGAGGGCGGCGAGGTCGTCCAGTTCCGGCAGGCTCCAGAGCCCGCCCCACAGGCCCGTCGACGGGCGCCGATAGAGCAGGATGGCACCGTCGCGATTGGCCAGTAGCGGCATCAGTGTGCGTTTCTGCGGCAGCGCCTTGCGTGGCTTGGGCACCGGGAAGTCGGTTTCGCGCCCGAGCAGATGGGCGCGGCAGCCGTCCTTGAGCGGGCAGAGCAGGCAGCTCGGGCGGCTGCGGGTGCACAGCGTGGCGCCGAGATCCATCATCGCCTGGGTGTAATGGTTGACGCGCTGCTGCGGGGTGAAACGTTCGGCCACCTCCCACAGCTGGCGGGCCACCTTCGGCTCGCCGGGATAGCCGTCCTGCGCAACGTAGCGGGCCAGCACGCGCTTGACGTTGCCGTCGAGGATCGGCGCGCGCAGGCCCAGGCTGATGCTGGCGATGGCGCCGGCCGTGGAGCGGCCAATGCCCGGTAATTCGGCGAGCTGGTCGACATCCGCCGGAAACACGCCGCCGTATTCGGCCACGATGAGTTTCGCGGTCTTGTGCAGATTGCGTGCGCGACTGTAGTAGCCGAGCCCGGTCCACAGGTGCAGCACCTCGTCTTCCTCGGCGGCGGCGAGCGCCTCGACGCTGGGCAGCGCCTCCATGAAGCGGTCGAAGTAACCGAGCACGGTGCTGACCTGGGTCTGCTGCAGCATGATCTCCGACACCCACACCCGGTACGGCGTGATGTTCTGCTGCCAGGGCAGATCCTTGCGGCCGTGGCGGTCGAACCAGTCGAGGACCGCCGCGCCGAACTGCTCGGGGCTCATCGGTTGAACAGGCCTTTGAGCGCGTCCTTGAGCTCGGGGCTGACCTTGTCGCCGAGCTTCTCTTCGATCTTTTCGTTGAGCTTCTCGCCGGCCAGCCGCGCTGCGACCTTGCCCAGGGCGTCGTTGTCGAAGCGGCAGGCCTTGGCGCCCAGCTCCAGCGGGCCGCGGCAGCGCAGCGGCCATTCGATGCCGACGTAGCGCTCGTTGACCTGGCAGGCCGGGTCCGGCATGGCGCCCTTGTCGCCTTCGATGACGATGCCGACGCGGTAGTCCATGCCCAGCACGCGCAGATCGACGTCGCCGTTGCCGTTGACGGTGAGCCCAGGAATGCTGGCCTTGAGGTCGGGGTTGCTGGCCACGCCGTTGCGCAGCGTCAGGTTGCCCTTGAGTTCGCGGAACGGCGTGTCCTTGCTGCGTGGTTCGCTGGTGAGCGGCTTGCGATTGAGCGTGGCGATGGCACGGCACAGCTGCTGCTCGAGGTTGGCATCGACCAGCACGCCGTTGTCGATGATGAAGCCGACCTTGCCGTTGAGGTTGTCGATCCAGGCCTTCTCGCTGTTGCCCTGGGTGCGCAGGTCGGCATCCAGGTTGAGCAGCCCCTTGACCACCACGTCCTCGCCCTGGCTTTCCAGCAGGCGCTCGACCGGCACGCCATTGAAGCGGTTCTGCACGGTCAGCAATGGCAGTGCCGGGCGTACGTCGAGGCTGGCCGAGCCGTCCAGGCGGCCGCCATACAGCCCGCCGCGCACTTCCTGCAGGGTCAGCAGGCCGTTGCGGGTGCGTGCCTTGAGGTTGAAACCGTCCAGCGGGATTTTCATTGCGGTCAGGCTGCCGATGGCCAGGTTGACCTCGGTGTCGAGCTTGCGCAGCTGATCCAGCGGCAACACCGAAGCTTCGCTCCAGGCCTGCTGGGTCGGCGCGTTGGGCAGTGGCGTGGTGCCGCTGCCGACCGCGCTGGCCTGGGTGCTCTTGACCTCGCTCTTGCGCGCCGCCTCGGCCGGTTGCTCCTTGCTCGGTGGCGGCAGGTAGCGGTCGAGATTGAAGCGGTCGCCTTTGAGGTCGACGCGCAGTGCCTGGCGGGCGAAGTCGCTGATCGCGAGGCGGCCGGTGAAGGTGCTGTCGTCGAGCTTCAGGGTCAGCTCTTCCAACGCCAGGCTGTTCGGCGTACCGCTCAGGCGACTGACCAGTTCGGCCTTGCTCAGTGCGGCAGCGTCAGCCATGGCCGGCAGTTGCTGGCCGGTGCCCTGAAGGAATTCGCGCAGGTTGAACTGCGCCACGGTCAGCGCACCGCTGATCTTCGGTTCCTTGTCCAGATCACGCGCCTTCAGTTCGCCCAGCCCGCGGAGCTGGTTGGCGGTGAACTTGAGGCTGTTCCATTCGGCGATCTGCGCAGCGAGATCGACCAGCAGCTGGCCCTGGGCGCTGAAGGTCAGTGTCTGCCCTTGCAGCGGCTCGCCGGAAGCCTCGCCGGACAGGCGCATGTCTTCGAACTGGTAGCGCTTGAGCTGGTTGTCGAAACGCAGCGCGCCCTGCAGTTCTGTGCGCGCGCGCATCACCGGCTTGTTGCTGCCGAAGAAGGCGTTGAGCTTGAGCGGGATCGGGCTGCCTTCGCGGATCGCGCCGGTCGTGAGCTCGATGCTTTCGGCGCTGTACTGCTGGCCGGTCTTGGCGTCGCTGTAGGTTACGCGGGCATCGCTGACGGTCAGGCTGTCGATATCCAGCGTCAGCGGCTTGTTGCGCGAAGCTGGCGCTTCGTCGGCCTGTTCTGGGCCTGGCTCGCTGGCCTTCGGGGTTTGCGCGGACTGCTCTGGCTGTTTGGCCGGCTGGCCAACGCCCTCCCAGTTGCCGCGGCCCTGTTCGTCACGGCTCAGGGTCAGGTTGAGGCCGTTGACGGTGATGTCGCTCATCTGCACTTCGCGGCTCAGCAGCGGCATTACCCGCACCGACAGGCCGAGCATGCGCAGGTCGGCGAACGGCTGCTCGGGTGTCTGTGCGCTGGCCAGGGTGGTCTCGTGCAGCTCCAGGCCGAGCCAGGGGAACAGGCTCCAGCCGATGTCGCCTTTGATGTCCAGTTCAAGGCCGGCCTTGCTGCGTGCCAGGTCGCGGATCTCGTCCTTGTAGTCGTTGGGATCGAATAGGTGGGTCAGGGCGAAGCCCGCCGCCACGACGATCAGCAACAGCCCGAGAAAGACCAGACCCAGGATTTTGCCGAGCGATTTCATGGACGAGTCCTTGTAGATGAACGATCTGAAAAGTGCCGAGTATAGCCCCGTGCCTGCACTTGTCGGGAACGCGGTCGGCGTTGGAGTGCCGTTGCGGGTGCGGGTTCCACAGATGGCCGCGGCGGGGCGGCAAGCGCGCCCCGTCGGCGGATCAGGCAGGGCGCAGCGGATATCGCGTGGGCGACTTAGAGCGAATCCAGCGGCAGATGCGTTCGCGCGGCCAGGGCGCTGGCTTCCAGATGACCGGCGGGTGCGGCAAGGCGCAACGGCTTGCCGGCTTCACTGGCCAGCCGTTGGGTTTCTTCCAGCAGCCGGCGGCCGACGCCGCGTTTGCGGGTGACCTTGCGTACGCACAGGTGTGACAGGCGCCAGGCTTCGTCGCCGCGCCGCAGCAGGGCGGCGCCGAGCAGACGGTCATTGAAGCGGCCTGCGATCAGGCTGCCATCGGCCAGCGCCGCCTCGATCAGCGCTTCGGCGCTGGCATAGGGCGTCAGCAGCCATTCGGGGGCGTCGGCGTAGATTTTCGCCAGATCGGTTAAATCCTGCGGGCTGGGCTGGGTGACGGATTCGACGTAGACGGGCATGGCGACCTTGCGACGGCTGAGCAGAAGTGCCGGCAAGGATACGCCGAACCGCCGCCAGCGCACGAGACGGCGGCGGTTGGCGCGTTCGCTCAGTGCAGGCGATGGCGCTCGTGAAGGAAGCTCAGCACCGCACGGCGATAGTGGTTGTACTCCGGGTCGTCGGCCAGGGCGATGCGGTCGCGCGGGCGCGGCAGTTTCACCTCGAGGATTTCGCCGATGGTCGCCGAGGGGCCGTTGGTCATCATCACGATGCGGTCGGAGAGCAGCACGGCCTCGTCGACGTCGTGGGTGATCATCATCATGGTGTTGCCCAGGTCCTTCTGGATCTTCATCACCTCGTCCTGCAGGTGCGCGCGGGTCAGTGCATCCAGCGCGCCGAAGGGCTCGTCGAGCAGCAGCACCTTGGGCTTCATCGCCAGCGCGCGGGCGATGCCGACGCGCTGCTTCATGCCGCCGGAGATTTCCTGCGGATACTTGTTCAGTGCGTGGCCCATGTTCACCAGCGCCAGGTTGTGCTCGATCCAGTCGCGCCGTTCGCGCTTGTTCATGCTGCGCTTGAACAGCTTGTTCACTGCCACTTCGACGTTCTCGTAGACGGTCAGCCAGGGCAGCAGCGAGTGGTTCTGGAACACCATGCTGCGGTCCGGGCCGGGGCCGCGGACCTCCTTGCCGTCGAGGATCACGCCGCCGAGGCTGGGGTCGAGCAGCCCGGCGACGATGTTCAGCACCGTCGACTTGCCGCAGCCGGAGTGGCCGATGATGGAGATGAACTCGCCCTTGGCGATGTTCAGGTTGATGTCCTTGAGCACCTGCGAGGCGAGGTTGCCGCGCACGAAACTCTTGTCCAGGTGTTCGATGGAGAGATAGCTCATGGCGTTGCTCCTCAGTTGGCCGGAATGCCGCGGGTGATGCGCTGGCCGACGAAGGCCACCAGGCGATCGAGCACGAAGCCGACCACGCCGATGTAGACGAGCGCGAGGATGATGTCGCTGATGCGCGAGGCGTTCCACGCATCCCAGATGAAGAAGCCGATGCCGACGCCGCCGATGAGCATTTCCGCGGCGATGATCGCCAGCCATGACAGGCCGACGCCGATGCGCAGGCCGGTGAAGATGTAGGGCGCAGCGGCCGGCAGCATGATGGTCTTGAAGTACTCGAAACCGTTGAGCTGCAGCACCTGGGCGACGTTGCGGTAGTCCTGCGGGATGTTGCGGATGCCCACCGCGGTATTGATGATGATCGGCCAGATCGCGGTGATGAAGATGACGAACAGCGCCGAGGGATGGCTGTCCTGGAAGCCCGCCAGCGATAGCGGCAGCCAGGCCAGTGGCGGCACGGTGCGCAGCACCTGGAAGATCGGATCGAGGCCGCGCATGGCCCAGTCCGACTGGCCGATCAGCACGCCGAGGCCGACCCCGGCGACCACCGCCAGCATATAACCCACCGCAACCCGCTGCAGGCTTGCCAGCAGCTGCCAGGCCAGGCCCACGTCATTGCCGCCGTTGTCGTAGAACGGATCGATGATCAGCTCCCAGGTTTCCGTAATCACCTGCGACGGCGGCGGCAGCGCGGCGTCTGCGCCGGAGCAGAGCATCTCCCAGACCACGCCGAGCAGCAGCAGGATCACCAGCGGCGGTACCAGCTGTTGCGCTGCGTAGCGGCCGCTACGCCGAGCCAGTGTGGCGAGCCGGGAAGGGCGGGCGATGGTCACCGGCTCTGCGCTGGCGGGCTGCAGTTTGACATTGGCATTCATGGGCTTTTCCTCGCGGGTTGCGGTTGTCAGGCCATGGCCTTGATGGTCAGGCTGTCCAGATAGGCTTGCGGGTTTTCCGGATCGAATACCTTGCCGTCGAAGAACTTCTCGACCCCACGAGAAGTGGAGGCCGGGATCAGCTCGGCGGGCAGGTTCAGTTCGCCGGCGGCGGCGCGCCAGATGTCTTCGCGGTTGACCTTGGCGATCAGCGCCTGGCTGTCGAAGTCGGTTGGCAGGTAGCCCCAGCGCTTGTTCTCGGTGAGGAACCAGAGGTCGTGGCTCTGGAAGGGGTAGGAGGCGTGGTCGTCCCAGTAGCGCATCTGCTCGGGATGGTTCTCGATGACCTTGCCGGTGCCGTAGGCGAAATTGCCCTTCATGCGGTCGACGATGTCCTTGTAGGGCGCGCCGATCCACTTGCGCTGCGAGCAGATCTTCGCCACTTCCTCCTTGTTCTCGGCCTTCTCGCAGAACTGCTGGGCTTCCATGATCGCCATGGTCAGCGCCTTGGCCGCGTTGGGGTTGGTCGCCACGTAGTCGCTGCGCAGGGCGAAGGCCTTTTCCGGGTGGTTGTGCCACAGCTCGCCGGTGGTGTTGGCGGTGTAGCCGATCTTCTGGTTGATCAGCTGGGCGTTCCACGGCTCGCAGACGCAGAAGGTGTCCATGCTGCCAACCTTCATGTTGGCGACCATCTGCGCTGGCGGCACGACGATGGTGTTGATGTCGGCGTTCGGGTCGATGCCGCCTGCGGCCAGCCAATAGCGCATCCACAGGTCATGGGTGCCACCAGGGAAGGTCATCGCTGCGCTGACTTTCTTGCCGCTGGCCTTCTTCGCTTCCAGTGCGGCTTTGAACGGTGTGCTGTCGAGGCCGATCTTCAGGTCGCGATATTCCTCGCCCACCGAGATGCACTGCCCGGACAGGTTCAGCCGCGCCAGGATCGACATGGCCACCGGCTGGTTGTTCGGCGTGACGGTGCCGGCGCTGATCAGGTAGGGCATGGGCGTGAGAATGTGCGCGCCGTCGATGCCGTTCTTCGCCGAGCCGAGCACCAGGTTGTCGCGGGTGGTGCCCCAGGACGACTGCTTGAGCACCTCGACTTCGGTCATCCCGTACTTGGCGAAAAAGCCCTTCTCGGCGGCGACGAACAGCGGCGCGGCGTCGGTCAGGGCAATAAAGCCGAGCTTGGCCTTGCTTGTCTCCACATCCCCGCCCGCCGCCCAGGCGGCCGAACGCATGCCCAGGGACATGCCGCCGAACAAGGCAACGCCGCTGGCGGCAATGATCGAATGCTTGAGAAAGCTGCGGCGCGAGGCCAGCGTGACGCTGCTGGGCTGGTCGTTGTTCGGCTTGTCGGTCATGGTCGGGTTTTCCTTTGGGCGAAAAAAAACGGCGCCACACCGCCCGGCTTGAGCCGGAGAGCGTGGACACCGTTGTCCTGATGAGGAGTTGTGAAAGCCGAAAGATCCGGCCTTGCCTGAGCTTTGCGAAAGCTGTGCCAGAAGTGCTCGGGCGGAGCTAAGAGGGTGCTGCCGCGGCATCGAATAGTCTGGTGGCTTCCATCAAATCAAGCACTTGCGACGCTTCTGCAAACAGGGCGCGACCAGCTCCCTGATTGGCTTGCTCGACAGGGGATGCGCTTGGCGATCCTGCGGGCCTGGCGGCGCATGCACATCCGCGGGGCAGGCATGCTGTGCTGATGGTGCGGCGTGCCTGTTTTCAGTGCCTGGAGCGCTGGCCCAGGGTGCGGGCCGGGGCGCGCTCGGCCGCCGGCTGTGCCAGTGACAGCAGGCGCTGGGCGACCTCCTCCAGGCGCAGGCCCTGGTTCATTGCCGCCTGGCGCAGCCAGCTGTAGGCCTCGCCCTCGGAGAAGCCCTGCTGGCGCATCAGCTGCTGCTTGGCGCGCTCCACCTGCTTGCGCTCGTCCAGCGCCTGACGTGCCTCGCGCAGCTCTTCATTAAGGCCCTGCAGGCGTACGCTCTGGGTCAGCAGCAGCTCCAGGGTCGAGCGTGCGACCATCGCGGTCATGCCGTCCGGCGGCGGCGCGTCGAGATCGCTGGCCTGCACACTGAACAGCTTGGCCTGCTCGGCGGCGGCGTGCATGTCGGCGATGCCGTCGAGCAGCTTGCGATGGCTCTGCAGGTCCTTGCGGATGCGCTCGATGCTGTATCGGCACTGCTGCAACAGATCCTGCTCCAGGCGTGTCTCGACCTGCTTCATCGCGTCGATTCGCTGTGTATGCAGTTCGAACCAGAGTTCGCACAGCAGCGGTTCGACCGCTGCGCCCGGGCTGGTGCGGCGCGCAATGTCGCGCAGCCGGCAGGCCTGGGTATTGGCCTCGCTGGCGCACAGCGACTGCCACAGCTGCTGTGCGCAGTCACTGGCGAAACGATTGAAGGTGGCGAAGCAACGCTCCTGGCCTTCGAGCAGGTGTTCCAGGCGCTCCAGCATGTCGGCGCGGAAATAACCGCTGGCGAAGCCGACCACACCGAGGGCGCGCTCCTGGCCGGCCAGTTCCTTGCCCTGCATGAAATTGAACAGCGCCACCAGGCAACGGGTGATATCTGGATCGGCGGCGGTGTCGGCCGCCTCGAACACCACGGCCAGCAAACCACCGATCAGCCGCACCAGCGTCGCCGTGGCGTCCTGCATGCTGATGGCGTGTTCGCGGATGCGCCGGCGCAGCGCGGGCAGCTCATCGAGGCTGTGCAGCGCGTAGGCGATGCGGGTGAACAGTCGGGTCTTGTCCGCCGTACTGATGGCGTCCAGGTCGATGCGGTCCAGATCCAGTCGCACGTCGCGTTCCAGCGACTCGGCTTCCAGGCTAAGCACGTCCAGCTGCTGGCGATGATGCGCGGCGTTCCCGCTGAGGTAGATGTTCGAGTAGCCGCGCTCCTTCTGCAGCGCGTGCACCAACTGGCTGATGCCGGTGACCAGTTCGCAGGTGCGCGCCAGGTCCTCCAGGCCGAGTAGCTCGCTGCGCCGGGACGCCAGCATGAAGCGCAGGGTCGCAGGCATTTTCCGTCCGTGCATGGGCGGCACCTCCGCGGGTTGACGCGCTGGTTCCTGCAAGATGCAGTCCAGTAAGCCCTGTGCGTATCCGTGCTGCGGCGTTTGCGCCTATAATGTGCCCCTTTTCGCCCACGATCAGCGGAGCTGTTGATGTCCGAACGTACGGCTTACGTAGAGCGCAACACCCTGGAAACCCAGGTCAAGGTCACCATCAATCTGGATGGCACCGGCAAGGCGCGCTTCGCCATCGGCGTGCCCTTCCTGGAGCACATGCTCGACCAGATCGCCCGTCACGGGCTGATCGACCTGGATATCGAGTGCAACGGCGACCTGCACATCGACGACCACCACACCGTCGAGGACGTCGGCATCACCCTTGGCCAGGCCTTTGCCAAGGCCATCGGCGACAAGAAGGGTATGACCCGCTACGGGCATTCCTACGTGCCGCTGGACGAGGCGCTGTCGCGCGTGGTGATCGACTTCTCCGGGCGCCCGGGGCTGACCATGAACGTGCCCTACACCCGCGCGGTGGTCGGCAAGTTCGACGTCGACCTGTTCCAGGAATTCTTCCAGGGCTTCGTCAATCACGCCCTGGTGACCCTGCACATCGACAACCTGCGCGGCATCAACACCCACCACCAGATCGAAACCGTGTTCAAGGCCTTCGGCCGCGCGCTGCGCATGGCCGTCGAGCTCGATCCGCGCATGGCCGGGCAGATGCCTTCCACCAAAGGGTGCCTGTAATGCAGACCGTTGCCGTCATCGACTACGGCATGGGCAACCTGCATTCGGTGGCCAAGGCGCTGGAGCACGTCGGCGCTGGCCGCGTGCTGATCACCAGCGATGCGCAGGTCATCCGTGAGGCCGACCGCGTGGTGTTTCCCGGTGTCGGCGCGATTCGCGACTGCATGGCCGAGATCCGCCGGCTGGGCTTCGATGAACTGGTTCGCGAAGTCAGTCAGGATCGCCCGTTCCTCGGTATCTGCGTCGGCATGCAGGCGCTGATGGAGCGCAGCGAGGAGAACGACGGCGTCGATTGCATCGGTCTGTTCCCCGGTCAGGTGCGCTTCTTCGGCAAGGACCTGCACGAGGACGGCGAACACCTGAAGGTGCCGCACATGGGCTGGAACGAGGTCAAGCAGGTGATCGACCATCCGCTCTGGCACGCGATTCCGGACAATGGCCGCTTCTATTTCGTGCACAGCTACTACATCGAGGCCGGCAATCCGCGCCAGGTGGTCGGTCGCGGCCATTACGGCAACGACTTCGCCGCCGCGCTGGCCGATGGCTCGCGCTTCGCCGTGCAGTTCCACCCGGAGAAGAGCCACACCCACGGCCTGCAGCTGCTGCAGAACTTCGCCGCCTGGGATGGCCGCTGGTAAATGAGCCGGGCCAAGCTCAAGCCGCCGGTCCTGACGCTGGATGCCGCTCAGGAGCAGGCGGCGCAACAGATCATCAAGCGCTTTCTGGAAGAGCGCTTCGAACTCGAGCTGGGCTCGTTCGAGGCGCAGGAAGTACTCGATCTGTTCGCCCGGGAAATCGCGCCGCTGTATTACAACAAGGCGATCTTCGACGTGCAGAGCCACCTGAAGGAACGGTTCGAGAGCATCGAAAGCGACTTGTGGGCGCTCGAGAAGAGCTGACCCTTAACCGACACTTGATTTGAACAGGTTCAAGCCATGCTGATTATCCCCGCTATCGATCTCAAGGACGGCGCCTGCGTGCGTCTGCGCCAGGGCCTGATGGACGATGCCACGGTGTTTTCCGACGACCCGGTGGCCATGGCCGCCAAATGGGTCGAGGCCGGTTGCCGTCGTCTGCACCTGGTCGATCTCAACGGCGCCTTCGAAGGCCAGCCGGTCAACGGCGAGGTGGTCACCGCCATCGCCAAGCGCTACCCGGACCTGCCGATCCAGATCGGTGGCGGCATCCGCACCCTGGAAACCATCGAGCACTACGTGCGCGCCGGCGTCAGCTACGTGATCATCGGCACCAAGGCGGTCAAAGAGCCAGAGTTCGTCACCGAGGCCTGCCGCGCCTTCCCGGGCAAGGTCATCGTTGGTCTGGATGCGAAGGATGGCTTCGTCGCCACCGATGGCTGGGCCGAAGTCTCCAGCGTGCAGGCAGTCGATCTGGCCCGCCGCTTCGAGGCCGATGGCGTCTCGGCGATCGTCTACACCGACATTGCCAAGGACGGCATGATGCAGGGCTGCAACGTCGAGGCCACCGTGGCGCTGGCCAACGCCAGCCGCATCCCGGTGATCGCTTCCGGTGGCATCCACAACATCGGCGACATCCAGAAGCTGCTCGATACCAACACCCCGGGCATCGTCGGCGCCATCACCGGC
The DNA here is from genome assembly GCF_002929225.1 of Stutzerimonas kunmingensis. Classification (GTDB taxonomy): domain Bacteria; phylum Pseudomonadota; class Gammaproteobacteria; order Pseudomonadales; family Pseudomonadaceae; genus Stutzerimonas. Next base: position 175,771 of record NZ_PISM01000022.1, read on the forward strand.
CGGGCGATCTACGAGGGCACGCTGGATGTGGCCGAGGCGCAGGCGCTCTGCGACCTGAAGTACAAGGACGAGTGATTCGCTGATCTGTGGTGGATCGGTGAAGCGCGATCCACCCTACACGCTACTTGCAGCTTGAAGCCTGCGGCTTGAAGAAGCTGCTTTCGGAGAAAGCCATGGCCCTGGCCAAACGCATCATTCCCTGCCTCGACGTGGACAACGGCCGCGTGGTCAAGGGCGTTCAGTTCGAGAACATCCGCGACGCCGGCGACCCGGTGGAAATCGCCCGCCGCTACGATGAGCAGGGCGCCGACGAGATCACCTTCCTCGACATCACCGCCAGCGTCGACAACCGCGACACCACCCTGCACACCGTCGAGCGCATGGCCAGCCAGGTATTCATCCCGCTGACCGTGGGCGGCGGCGTGCGCAGCGTGCAGGACATCCGCAACCTGCTCAACGCCGGCGCCGACAAGGTCTCGATCAACACCGCCGCGGTGTTCAATCCGGAGTTTGTCGGCGAGGCCGCGGACCGCTTCGGCTCGCAGTGCATCGTCGTTGCCATCGATGCCAAGAAGGTCTCCGCGCCGGGCGAGCCTGGCCGCTGGGAAATCTTCACCCATGGCGGCCGCAAGCCCACCGGGCTGGATGCGGTGGTGTGGGCGAAGAAGATGGAAGACCTCGGTGCCGGCGAGATCCTGCTGACCAGCATGGACCAGGACGGTGTGAAGAGCGGCTACGACCTGGGTGTCACCCGTGCCATCAGCGAAGCGCTGTGCATTCCGGTGATCGCCTCGGGTGGCGTCGGCAACCTGCAGCACCTGGCCGATGGCATCCTCGAAGGCAAGGCCGATGCGGTGCTGGCCGCGAGCATCTTTCACTTCGGCGAATACACCATTCCGGAAGCCAAGGCCTATCTGGCCGCCCGCGGCATCGTGATGCGCTGATCGCGTTGCCGGCAGAGCGAAAGGCTTCGCTCTCGAAACATGGACACGTCCGCGGCTGTTGCGGATAAGTACTCAGGGGGTACACACATGCGCAAGACAATCTCTACCATCGCCGCAGCTTTGCTGCTGGGCGCTACGCTGGCGCACGCTCAGGCGCCAGACAAGATCAATCTGCTGACCGAGAATTTCCCGCCCTACAACATGGCGGCCGACGGCAAGAACTTCGCCCGCGATGAAAACATCAGCGGTATCGCCGTGGATATCGTGCGCGAGATGTTCAAGCGCGCCGGGGTCGATTACACCCTGACGCTGCGTTTCCCCTGGGAACGCATCTACGGCATGGCGTTGGAACAGCCGAACTACGGGGTTTTCGTCACGGCGCGCCTGCCCGAGCGTGAAGAGCTGTTCAAATGGGTTGGTCCCATCGGTCCGGATGACTGGGTGTTGCTGGCCCGCGGCGACAGCCCGATCAACCTGACCAATCTGGAACAGGCCCGCCAGTACAACGTCGGCGCCTACAAGGGCGACGCTATCGCCGAACACCTGGAAGGCCAGGGCTTGACGCCGCAGCTCGCCCTGCGCGATCAGGAGAACGTGAAGAAGCTGATCGACGGCAAGATCGACCTGTGGGCCACTGGTGATCCCGCTGGCCGCTACCTCGCCCGCCAGGACGGTGTGACCGGACTCAAGCGTGTGCTGCGTTTCGACAGTGCCGAACTGTACCTGGCGCTGAACAAGCAGGTCGCCGACGAGACGGTGCAGAAGCTGCAGAAAGCGCTCGACCAGATGCGCAGCGAAGGTGTGATCGACGAGATCAACGCGCGCTACCTCTGAGCCTTCCCAGGTCGGCGCATTTCCTGCGCCGACTTTTTCGGTGGTGGCGGTGCGCCAGTAGCGTGCACCGATCCTCCTGCTCGCGCCGTCCTGGCGCATGCACGCTTCCGTGATTCAGCGGGCGCTCAGCCGCCTGGCGCCGTGGCGCTTCGCTGGTTCGCATCTTGCTTTGGACAGTCCCCGGCTCTGGCTCGCGGAGGGGTGGGCCAGGGAATCGAGAAGAAGGGAGCGATCCATGTTCAAGCGAATCATTGCCGTCGTCTTGCTGCTGCTCTGTGCTCACGCGCACGCCGCGCTGCCTGACGATTACCGAGTCGTGCTGCTGACCGAGAACTTTCCACCATTCAACATGGCCGAGGACGGCAAGAACTACGCGGCCGACGCGCGCATCCACGGCATCAACGCCGACATCGTGCGCGAGATGTTCCGCCGCGCGAATATCCGCTACGAGCTGACCCTGCGCTTTCCCTGGGATCGCATCTACAAGCAGGTGCTCGAACAGCCGGATCAGGGTCTGTTCTCCACCACCTTTACGGCCGAGCGCGAGCAGCAGTTCAAATGGGTCGGCCCGTTGGCGAGCATCAGCTGGGTGCTGCTGGCGCCCGCCGACAGTCCTCTGCGCCTGACCGGGCTGGAGCAGGCACGTGACCTGCGCATCGGTGCCTACAAGAACGATGCGGTCAGCCAGCACCTAGAGGGCAAGGGCCTGGCGCCGATCAACTCGCTGCGTGATCAGGAGAACATCAGCAAGCTGCTCAAGGGTCAGATCGACGTCTGGGCCACCGCCGATCCGGTCGGACCCTACCTGGCCAAGCAGGAAGGTGTGACCGGCCTGAAACCGGTGCTGCGTTTCAATGAAGCGCGGCTGTTCCTCGCGCTCAACCGGGCGACACCGGACGAGGTGGTTGAGCGCCTGCAGCGGGCGCTGGATGCGATGCGTGCCGACGGCACGGTGGATGCGATGCTGCGCCGCTATCTCTGAAGCTCAGCGGTAGACGCCGCCACGACCGTGGGCGGCCATCGCGCGGTTGCTGCGGGTGGCGATCATCTGCCCGACATCGACCCATTCGATGCCCTGCGCCGAGAGCCGCGGCAGTTCGCGTTCGAGCACGGCCAGCGTGCTCTCGTGGGGATGACCGATGATGACGACCGAGCCTTGCTTGCGCGCCAGCGCGACTGCCGCGTGAAAGCGTTCGGCTACCGCGGACGGTGAAGGATCGTCATCGAGAAAGATGTCCCGAGACAGGCTGGCCAGTGCCGTGCGTTGGGCGCTGGCGGCGGCCACGGTGCGCGGGCTGGTGCGGCTGTCGAGAAAGAACAGGTGGCGGCGCTGCAGTTCGCCCATCAGCCAGGTCATGGCCTGTATCTGATCGGTCATGGCGCTGCCCATGTGGTTGTTCAGCCCGCTGGCATGCGGTACCGCCGCAAGCGCTGCGTCGAGACGGCGCGCCAGTTCGTCATGAGGTAGTTGGGGATGCCAGGTGAAACGGCCTTGGGCAGGCGCCATCGGCATGTGCAGCATGACCGTTTTGCCGGCGCGATGGGCCTGCTCGGCAAGGTCGGCTGCATGGCGGGTGTCGGGAAGGATCGCCAGCGCGACCGGCCCCGGCAGTTGCAGCACGCGGCGGTCGCGTGCCGGGTTCTGCCCGAGGTCGTCGATTATCAGGGTCAACCGCGGTCGCGGGACATGGTCCGGCGTGGCTGCGGGCTCGCTGGCATACAGCGCCTGGCTGGCGAGCAACACCAGCAGCGCCAGCCCTGCTACCCAGCCTGACATCTTCACTGGCCGCGGGTGAGGTTCAATCCCTTGAGCAGATTCAGGGCCTGACCGAGCTGGTAGTCATCGTCCTGCGGGCGCGGCGAGTCGCTGGTGATCTGGGTGGCGGTGGGACGGTCCGGACCGCCGTTGCCGTTGCCCAGGTGGCCAGCAAGATCGGCCTCGCGGAAGCCATCGGCGGCCTGCTCGCGGGTCAGCTTGGCACGCTCGACCTTGATGTCCGGCTCAATGCCCTGGGCCTGGATCGAGCGGCCGTTGGGGGTGTAGTACAGCGCGGTAGTCAGCTTCAGTGCACGATCGTTGTTCAGCGGCAGCACGGTCTGTACCGAGCCCTTGCCGAAGCTGTCGGTGCCCATCAGCACACCGCGCTTGTGATCCTGCAGCGCGCCCGCGACGATCTCAGAGGCCGAGGCGCTGCCGCCGTTGATCAGCACCACCAGCGGTACGCCTTCGCTGGCATCGGCCGGGTCGGCGTTGAAGCGCAGCTCGGAATTGGCGATGCGACCCTCGGTGTAGACGATCAGGCCCTTGGTCAGGAAGTGGTCGGAAATCTCGACAGCCGCCTGCAGCACGCCACCGGGGTTGTTACGCAGGTCGAGGACCAGGCCGTTGAGCTTCTTGCCGTCGTTGTCCTTCTTCAGCTTCGCCAGCGCCTTGCCCACTTCCTCGCCGGAGTTGACCTGGAACTGAGTGACGCGCAAGTAGCCGTAGCCTGGCTCCAGGATCTGGCTGCGGACGCTGCGCACCTTGATGACCGCGCGGGTCAGCTTCACGTCGAACGGCTGGCCGCCTTCGCGCACCAGCGTCAGGCTGATGCTGCTGCCCGGCTTGCCGCGCATCTTGCCGATGGCGTCCATCATCGACAGCCCCTTGGTCGGCTGGCCGTCGATCTTGACGATCAGGTCGCCGGCTTCGATGCCGGCCTTGGATGCCGGGGTATCGTCGATCGGTGAAACGACCTTGATGAAGCCGTCTTCCATGCCGACTTCGATGCCGAGACCACCGAATTCGCCGCTGGTGCTTTCCTGCAGCTCGGCGAACGCTTCGGGCTCGAGATAGGCGGAATGAGGATCGAGATTGCTGAGCATGCCTTTGATGGCATTTTCCAGCAGGGTTTTGTCATCGACTGGTTCGACATAGGCAGCCTTGATGCGGTCCAGTACCTCGGCAAAGGTGCGCAGCTCCTCCAGCGGCAGCGGGGCTTTGGCACTGGCACTTGGCGCCGTGGCCTCCTCCATGGGCTGCTGGGCCCATGCGCCGCCCTGCATCCCCAGCAATACGGCCAGGGCGAGCGTGGATGGGCGGGCGAAACGGCGCAGGTGCAACATGTCGAACTCCAATTATGAGAGGGCGCGCTTGGTGGTGCGGGCGGCTCGGCAGGACCGAACGCCGCTGCGCGCTAACCTTGCGCGCGGCACCATTGGGCAGGATCGCTGGGGCGCCCCTGCTGGCGAATGGCGAAATACAGTGCGGCAGTTTCCTGGCCGCCGCTGGTGCCTACCGTGGCAATTGCGTCGCCGGCCTTGACGATATCGCCGGCGTCGCGCAGCAGGCTCTGGTTGTGGCCATACAGGCTCAGATAACCATTGCCATGGTCGAGGATTACCAGCAGTCCAGCGCCGCGCAGCCAGTCGGCGAACACTACGCGTCCGCCATGGACGGCGCGGACCTGAGTACCGACGCTGGCGCCAATCAGTACGCCGTCCCACTTGGTTCGAGCGTCGCCGCCGCGCGGAGTGCCATAGCGGGCGACGAGACGTCCATCCACCGGCCATGGCAGCTTGCCCTTGGCCTTGGCGAACGGGCCGCCGAAGTTGCCGCCGGCACTGGAAACCAATGGACCGCTCGGCGCAGTGCTGGCGCCGGACCGGGATTGTTGTTGCTCCTGACGCTGGCGCTCGGCAAGCAGCTCTCGTTGCCGGGCTTCCTCGGCTTCGCGAGCCTGGCGGGCCAGAGTTTCCTCGATGGTCTTGAGTACCCGTTCGAACTGGGCCTGCTCCTGACGGCGGGCCTGCAGCTTCTGTTCGCGGCTGGACAGGTCGCTGTTGAGCTTGGCCAGCGTTTGCTGGCGCTCCTTGCGCACCTCGGCGAGCTGTTCGCGCCGCTCCAGCAGGCCGTCCTTCTTTTCCGCCAGAAGGTTCTGCTGCGCTTCGATGTCAGTCTGGACTCCGGCCAGTTGGCGCAGGGTCTCGTTGAAGCTGTCGAGCTGTTCGAGGCGCGCCTTGTTCAGGTAGTCGTAATAGGTGATGGTGCGGCTGAATTTTTCCGGGTTCTGCTGGTTGAGCAGCAGCTTGAGGTATTCCTGCCTCCCATTCTGATAGGCGGCGCGGGCCTGCAGCCCGATCAGGCGCTGCTGCTGCAGGCGTGCGCCTTCCAGGGTGGTCTTCTCCTCGTTCAGGCGTTCCAGCTCCGCCTCGCTGCGGTCGATCTCCTGCTGCAGGGTGTCGACCTGCTTTTCCAGCTGACCCATCTCGCTTTCGGTGGTCTTCAGCTGCTTCTGAACGCCGGATTTCTCCTGCTCGATCTGCTTGAGCAGTTTCTGCAGTTCGGCAATGTCCTGGCGAGCGGCTTCGATCTGCTGCCGCGCTGCGGCACGATCGTCCGCCACGGCGGGGCCGAGCAGGCAGAGGAAGGCGAGGGCAAGAAAGGTACGAGGCATTGGAGGGCGTCAACCGAGCGTTATGACCGACGTAGTATGCCTAAAAAGCAAGCTGGAAGCTTGAAGCCTGTAGCGGGAAACGGCGGCAGGCGCCAGCCGCTTCCCGCCCGGCTCGATCATTTTAGCTCGACGATCGAGCGACCGGTCATCTCTGGCGGTACCGGCATGCCGAGCAGGGTCAGCATGGTTGGCGCGACATCGGCCAGCACGCCGCCTTCGCGGATCGAGACGTTGCGCTTGCCTATATAGATGAAAGGCACTGGCTCACAGGTATGCGCGGTGTGCGCCTGGCCGGTCATGACGTCTTCCATCTGTTCGACGTTGCCGTGGTCGGCGGTCAGCAGCGCTTCGCCACCGACCTTGTCCAGCGCCTCGACGATCCGCCCGACGCAGCTGTCCAGGCATTCCACCGCCTTGACCGCGGCATCGAACACGCCGGTATGACCGACCATGTCGCCGTTGGCGTAGTTGACCACGATAACGTCGTAGCGCTGGTTTTCGATGGCATCGACGATACGATCGGTGACCTCGGGCGCGCTCATCTCGGGTTTCAGGTCGTAGGTGGCGACCTGAGGCGAGGGGATCAGAATGCGCTCTTCGCCGGGGAAGGGCTCTTCGCGGCCGCCGGAGAAGAAGAAGGTTACGTGGGCGTATTTCTCGGTTTCGGCGATGCGCAGCTGGGTCTTGCCGTTGTTGGCCAGGTACTCGCCGAGCACGTTGGTCAGCGCTTCCGGGGCGAAGGCTGCCGGCGCGGGAATGCTCGCGGCGTACTGGGTGAGCATGACGAACTCGGCCAGTTGCGGCACCCGGGCGCGTTCGAATTCATTGAAGCCGGGTTCGACGAAGCAACGGGTCAGCTCGCGGGCGCGGTCGGCACGGAAGTTCATGAACACTACGGCGTCGCCATCCTCGACGCGTACCGGTTCGCCGACGGTGGTCGCCTTGACGAATTCGTCGCTTTCGCCACGCTCGTAGGCGGCGATCAGGCCATCCACGGCGTAGTCGGAGCGGTACTCCGCCTTGCCGTCGACAATCAGCTCGTAGGCCTGCTGTACGCGGTCCCAGCGGTTGTCGCGGTCCATGGCGAAGTAGCGGCCGATCAGGCTGGCGATACGGCCCTTGCCCAGGCGGGTGAAGGTGGCCTGAAGCAGTTCGATGGAGTGCTGTGCGCTCTTCGGAGGGGTGTCGCGGCCGTCGAGGAAGGCATGCAGGTAGATCTTCTCGGCGCCGCGCCGGGCCGCCAGCTCGGCCATGGCGACCAGATGATCCTGATGGCTGTGCACGCCACCGTCGGAAAGCAGGCCGAGGATGTGCACCGCCTTGCCGGCCCCCGCGGCCTTGTCGACGGCGGCACAGATGGTCGGGTTGGCGAAGAACTCGCCATCACGGATCGCCTTGGTCACCCGGGTGAAGTCCTGATACACCACGCGCCCGGCGCCCAGGTTCATGTGGCCGACCTCGGAGTTGCCCATCTGCCCGTCCGGCAGACCGACATCCATGCCGCTGCCAGAGATCAATCCGTGCGGCTGGCTGGCCAGCAGGCGATCGTAGACCGGCTTGCGGGCGGCGTGGATGGCGTTGAAGTCCGGGCTGTCGCTGTGCCCGAAGCCATCGAGAATGATCAGTACCAGGGGTTTGGGCGTGGCGGTGGGGGCGACGGACATGCTTTCGGGCTCCTTGCACGGGGGCGGAAAAGGGCAGCCAGTCTACTGGCTGGCCGGGGCGAGGTCACGAATCATCAGGGTTCAGCCGGTAGGAGGGGCTGTGTATACTGGCCCGCATTTTATCGTCCGGGTACCCGTTGATGCTCGCTAACCTGATTGAATTTGTCTCTAACCACTATGTACTCAGCAGCCTGTTCGTGGTGCTGTTGATCCTTCTGTTCATCACCGAGACACGCAAGGGTGGCAAGAGCCTGAGCAATCGCGAACTGACGGCACTGGTCAACAGTGGCGAGGGCGTGGTGTTGGACGTGCGCGTCAAGAAGGAGTTCGACGCCGGTCATATCGTCGATGCATTGAACATTCCCTACGAGAAGCTGGTCAGCCGCACAGGCGAGCTGGAAAAGCACAAGGCCAAGACCATCATCGTGGTCGACGCCATGGGGCAGCACGCCGGAACGGCCTGCCGTGAGTTGCAGAAGGCAGGCTTCACCGCCGCCAAGTTGTCGGGAGGGATTTCCAGCTGGCGCGGCGACAATCTGCCAGTGGTCAAGTAATCATGCCCAACGTCGTCATCTATACCACCGCCTGGTGCCCGTTCTGTATCCGCGCCAAGGCGCTGCTCGATCGCAAGGGTGTCGCCTACGAGGAAGTTCCCGTGGATGGCAACCCGTCCCTGCGCGCCGAGATGGCCAGCAAGGCCGGACGCACCTCGGTGCCGCAGATATGGATCGGCGACAAGCACGTCGGCGGCTGCGATGAGCTGCACGCGCTGGAGCGCGCTGGACGTCTCGACCCGTTGCTGCAGGCTTGAGGCCGGCAACGCGGGTCCGCGAACAATTCAAACGACACGCACAACTGGATAGAAGGTTGCAGAAATGACCGAACAAGCTAACAACGGCGGCGCAGCGTCGCAGAACGAACAGGGCGCGCAGTTCTCCCTGCAGCGCATCTACGTCCGCGACCTGTCCTTCGAAGCGCCGAAGAGCCCGGAAATTTTCCGTCAGGAATGGAATCCGAGTGTCGCACTGGACCTGAACACCAAGCAGAAGGCGCTTGAGGGCGACTTCCATGAAGTCGTGCTGACCCTTTCGGTCACCGTGAAGACCGGCGAAGAAGTTGCCTTCATTGCCGAAGTGCAGCAGGCCGGGATCTTCCTGATCAAGGGTCTGGAAGCGGCTGCGATGAGCCACACCCTTGGAGCGTTCTGCCCGAACATCCTCTTCCCGTACGCCCGTGAGGCGCTGGACAGCCTGGTGACCCGCGGTTCGTTCCCGGCACTGATGCTGGCTCCGGTGAACTTCGACGCACTCTACGCCCAGGAAATGGCGCGCATGCAGAGCGCCGGCGAAGCCCCCAGCACCGCCCACTGATCCATGCGGATCATGCAGGAAGCGTCTGACGCTTCCTGCATTTCCCTTCTGCGCATTAGCGCACCTGCACCACCAGCTTGCCGACCGCCTTGCGCTGCCCCAGCGTGGCGATAGCCTGGCCAGCCTCTTCCAGCGCAAAGCGTTGCGATACCAGCGGCTTGAGCTTGCCTTCTGCATGCCAGGCGAACAGCTGACGGAAATTCGCGGCGTTGTCCTGCGGTTGACGCTGGGCGAAGGCGCCCCAGAACACGCCGATCAGTGCGGCACCCTTGAGCAGCGGCAGGTTGGCCGGCAACGCCGGAATGTCGCCACCGGCGGCGAAACCCACCACCAGCATGCGGCCGTTCCAGGCGATGCTGCGGAAGGCTTCCTCGAACAGCTTGCCGCCCACCGGATCGTAGATGACATCCACACCCTGGCCGCCGGTGAGTTCCTTCAGGCGCTCCTTCAGGCTGACTTCGCTGTAGTTGATCAGTTCGTCGGCGCCGGCATTCTTCGCCACCTCCAGCTTTTCGGCGCTGGAAGCGGCGGCGATGACTCGCGCGCCCATGGCCTTGCCGATTTCCACGGCAGCCAGGCCGACACCACCGGAGGCACCGAGCACCAACAAGGTCTCGCCGGGTTGCAGATTGGCGCGCTGCTTGAGCGCATGCATTGAGGTGCCGTAGGTCATGCTGAAAGCGGCAGCGGTCTCGAAGTCCATGCTCGGCGGGATCGGCAGTGCGTTGGTACCGGCCACCGCAACCTGTTCGGCAAAGCTGCCCCAGCCGGTGAGCGCCATGACCCGGTCGCCGACCTTGAGGTGGCTGACCTTCTCTCCGACTGCGGCAATCACGCCCGCCGCCTCGCCGCCAGGCGAGAACGGGAACGGCGGCTTGAACTGATACTTGCCCTCGATCATCAGCGTGTCAGGGAAATTCACCCCGGCGGCATGCACGTCGAGCAGGATCTCGCTCGGCTTGATCTGAGGGGAGGGGGCATCTTCGACAACCAGGCTTTCGGGCGGGCCGAAGCTTTTGCACAGGACGGCTTTCATCGCTTTTCCTTGTTCGACTGGTCGGACGCTTGCCGCCCGACATGGGATGGCTCGACTGCTCAGGACTTTCCAGTCTAGGAGCGCTGCGTGGCGAGGCAATCAGCATCGTTCACTGTAATGGCGGCGTATAAGTAGCAGGCGGTCGTGCAACGGCTTGGGGGTTGCGCTGCGACTGGTTATGCTGGCGCAGATTCCTCCTGGAGCTGCTGCGTGAAATACCTACTATCGATATTTTTCTGTCTGGCATTTGCTGGAGCCGTTCGAGCCAATGAGCCGGCCGAAGAGTCCGCTGCTCCACAGGCCATCTATTACGCGCTGACGCCTGCGATGGTTGGCAACTACGGCTCCGGCGAGCGACTGAAGTACTACAAGGCCGATGTTGCGCTGCGTATCTCCAGCAAGGAGGTGGAGGATCGGGTCAAGCATCACGAGCCGCTGATTCGCCATCAGCTGGTGATGCTGTTTTCCCAGCAGACCGACGAGACGCTGAGCGGCCCCGAAGCCAAGGAACAGCTGCGTCAGGAAGCCTTGCGCCAGGTGCGCGAGGTGCTGGAGCAGGAAGAAGGCAAACCGCTGGTGGATGATCTGCTGTTCAACAATCTGATCATCCAGTAGCTCAGCGCATCGCCAGGATCGCCTGCCATTCGTCTTCGCTGACCGGCATCACCGACAGGCGGCTTCCTTTCTTCACCAGTGCCAGTTCGTGCAGTGCTGGCTCGATTTTCAGGCGCGCCAATTTCAACGGTGTCGCAAAGGCGTCGACGAACTCGACATCGACCGCGCTCCACGGATTTGCATCATCGCGAGCCTTGGCATCGTGATAGGGGCTGGCAGTGTCTAGGGCAGTGGGATCGGGATAGGCGCTGCGACTTATCCTGCCGATGCCGGCGATTCCTGGCTCGGCGCAACTGGAGTGATAGAAGAAGAACTGATCGCCTTCCTGCATCTGGCGCATGAAGTTTCTCGCCTGGTAGTTGCGTACACCATCCCAGCGTCCGTGACCCATTTTTTTCAGGTCCCGGATGGAAAATTCGTCGGGTTCGGACTTCATTAGCCAGTAAGGCATGAACCTTGCTCTCCTATCAGACGGTTCGATCAGACCATGATGGCAAAATCTCCGACAATCGGCTGCAATACCTGTTTGCGCGGTGCCGACGCTTCACGGAAAATGCCGCAGCTGTAAGGTGGCCTATCGAGTCCTAGAACGAAAACACATCGACTCGACGCAAGCATTTCGCCTGGTAGGGGGAGGCGAACACAAATGAAACGTAAGCCCGATATTCTGTGGATTTTGGTCTTTATCTTTGGTCTCGGCGTAGTCACCACGGGCTATACGCAGAGTCTGTGGGATCAGCACGATGGCGCGGCCGGCATGGCCCCAGTCATTCAGGTGCAGCAGGCTCAGCAGCGATGACCTCGTGCCGCATGGACGCGGCGTTCCATCACCCGGCGTACCAGCCCTGGTCCGTCACCGTAGCCTGAAGCGCTACATCCCAGCTCTCCAGCGGCAGTCGATCGACGCGCTGACATTCATGAGCCAGTCCCAACAATGTCGGTTTGTGACTTTTTTTGCGCATGGCGCGATACGCCAGGCTGCGATCATAGAAGCCGCCACCCATGCCAAGCCGTCCGCCCTTTCCGTCGAAGCCCACCAGTGGCATGAGCAGCAGGTCCAGCGCCCAGACACGGCGTTGCCGAGCGGCCCGGATCACGGGTTCCAGAATGCCGAAGCGGTTGCGGCGCAGCTGTTCGCCGGGCTCGATGCGCTGGAACACCATGCGCGTACGTGGCCAGGGGTTGAGTACCGGAAGATAGGTTGCCTTGCCGCGGCGCTGAGCCGCTTGCAGCAATAGGCGCGGATCGATTTCGCCATCATTGGGCAGGTACAGGGCGATATGCCGGGCGCGCCGAAACCGGGGATGCTGAGCCAGCTGCCGATAGAGATGGCGAGCGGCCAGGCGCTGCTGGGCGGGTTTCAGTTGGCGTCGAGCGTGGCGCAGCTTGCGGCGTAGCGCCGGGCGCGAAAGGCCTTCGGCTACGATCATCAGAAGTGGCTCCCCAGCATGCCGCTGCCAGCGTAGGCCCTTGAACCCGAGAGTTCAAGGTGGCGACTACAGAGTACCTTAAGGCTTTCCGTCAGGCGGACATGCACACCGGCACCACGTGTAGCCTCCATGGTGTTGCTTATCGGGAGAGGGTCATCGCCGACTGGCGAACATGCCAGGGAGTTGGGCGGAGTATAACGCAAACCGGCTGCCGTTGATCAGTTGCCGGAAGGGTTCGGGTCGGTGGCCAGTGCGCTGTCGACGCGCTCCAGCAGCATGCGTACGTGCTCGCGCGCGCTGTTGGCTTCGGCATCCAGGCGATCATGCTTGTGTAGCAGTTCGTGGGTGATGTTCAGCGCGGCCATCACCGCAACGCGGTCGGCGCCGATGACTTTGCCGCTGCTGCGGATCTCGCGCATCTTGCGATCCAGATAGCGGGCCGCGCCTTCCAGATTGCTGCGTTCCTCTGGCGGACAGGCAATGCAATATTCCTTGTCCATGATGTGCACGGTGACGGTGTTCGGCTGGGTCATGAGTCCTGCTCCAGGGCTTTCAGGCGCGAAATCATTGATTCGACCTTCAAGCGGGCCATTTCGTTCTTTTCGATCAGATGAGCGCGCTCTTCACGCCAGTTCCGCTCGTTGGCCAGTAGCAGGTGGTTCTGCGCCTTGAGCTGTTCGATGCGCTGAATCAGCTGCTCCAGCTTGGTGGTCAGCGCTTTCAGATCGGCGTCTTCCATTGGATTCCTGTTGGGGCACTGAGTGAAGACGGAGGCGATGCCCGGGGGCTTCGATGGTCTTGCCGCGGCCGCCGGTGCTAGGATACGAAGCCTTCATTCTAGTCATTGCGCCATCGTGCGCCTAGCCGCCATGTCCATTCAGAATTCCCCATATGCCGCTTTCGCCACACTTCTGGCTGGCGCACCGCAAACTGTTTCTCCTGCCGAATTGCATGGCCTGTTGCTCGGGCGCAGCTGCGCCGGTGCCGGCTTCGATGTCGAACCCTGGCTGACCGATGCCTCGGACCTACTTGGCGAAGCGCCGCAGGACAATATCCGTCAGGCCTTGATCGGCCTGCAGGAGATGGTCAAGGGTGAGCTTGCCGGCGACGACATCGCCGTCGTTCTGCTGCTGCCCAGCGATGATGCGCCGCTGGCCGAGCGCGCTGTCGCGCTGGGCCAGTGGTGCCAGGGCTTTCTCGTCGGCTTCGGTCTGACTGCTGGCGACCGCGCGCTGAGCGCCGAGGCCATGGAAGTACTGCAGGATCTCTCGGCCATCGCGCAAATTCAGGACTCGCTGGAAGAGTCCGAAGATGGCGAGACCGATTACATGGAAGTGATGGAGTACCTGCGCGTGGCGCCGTTGCTGCTGTTCACCGAGTGCGCCAAGCCGGTACCTGCTGCTCCGAAACCTTCCCTGCATTGAGGAAATCGTTCCGCTCATGACTCGCATCCCGAAATCGGAATACGCCCGCCGGCGCAAGGCGCTGATGGAGCAGATGGAACCCAACAGCATCGCCATTTTGCCGGCGGCGCCGATGTATATCCGCAACCGCGATGTCGAGCATGTCTACCGCCAGGATAGCGACTTTCAGTACCTGTCCGGCTTCCCCGAACCGGAGGCGGTGATCGCGCTGATTCCCGGGCGTGAGCATGGCGAATACGTGCTGTTCTGCCGCGAACGCGACCCCGAACGCGAGCTGTGGGATGGCCTGCGTGCCGGGCAGGACGGCGCGATAAGTGAATACGGTGCCGACGATGCCTTTCCCATCGGCGACATCGACGACATCCTCCCCGGGCTGATCGAAGGCCGCGACCGTGTCTACTACGCCATCGGCACCAACGAAGCCTTCGATCATCGGCTGATGGAGTGGATCAAGACCATCCGCGCCAAGGCCCGCCAGGGTGCGCAGCCGCCTAGCGAGTTCGTCGCGCTCGATCACCTGCTGCACGACATGCGCCTGTACAAGTCGAGCAACGAGGTGAAGGTGATGAAGCATGCCGCGGAGATTTCCGCTCGTGCGCACATCCGTGCCATGCAGGCCAGCCGCGCCGGCCTGTTCGAGTACCACCTGGAAGCCGAGCTGGATTACGAGTTCCGCAAGGGCGGGGCGAAGATGCCGGCTTACGGCAGCATCGTCGCTGCGGGTCGCAATGCCTGCATCCTGCATTACCGCGAGAACGATGCGCCGCTGAAGGATGGCGACCTGGTGCTGATCGACGCCGGTTGCGAGATCGACTGCTACGCCAGCGACATTACCCGCACCTTCCCGGTCAACGGCCGCTTCTCGCCCGAGCAGAAGGCCATTTACGAACTGGTGCTGGCCGCCAACGAAGAGGCCTTCAAGCACATCGCACCCGGCAAGCACTGGAATGAGGCCCACGAGGCCACCGTGCGGGTAATCACCGCCGGGCTGGTCGAGCTGGGCCTGCTGCAGGGCGAGGTCGACGAACTGATCGCAAGCGAGGCCTACAAACCCTTCTACATGCACCGCGCCGGGCACTGGCTGGGCATGGACGTGCATGACGTCGGCGACTACAAGATCGGCGGCGAGTGGCGCGTGCTCGAGCCGGGCATGTCGATGACCGTCGAGCCGGGCATCTATATCGCCGTGGACAGTCAGAACGTCGCCAAGAAGTGGCGCGGCATCGGCGTGCGCATCGAGGATGACGTGGTGGTGACCCGGACCGGCTGCGAAATCCTCACCGGTGGCGTGCCGAAAAGCGTCGCCGAGATCGAGGCGCTGATGGCCGCCGCTCGTGAGCAGGTCGCCTGACATGCAGAGCCTGGCGATCATCGGTGGCGGGCTGGTCGGTGCCAGTCTCGCGCTGGCCTTGCAGGATGGCGCCCGTGAGCGCGGCTGGCGGATTCATCTGATCGAGCCGTTCGAGCCCGGCCACGAGTACCAGCCGAGTTATGACGCGCGCTCCACCGCGCTGTCCTATGGCACCCGGCTGATCTACCAGCGCCTGGGCCTATGGGAACGCATCGCCGAGCGCGCCGAGCCGATTCTGCGCATTCATGTATCCGAGCGCGGCAGTTTCGGGGCGGCACGCCTTGATTGCACACGCGAAGGCGTCGAGGCGCTGGGTTACGTGGTCGAGAACGCCTGGATCGGACATTGCCTGTGGCAGGCGCTGGATGATCAGGTGGTGGTCCGTCACTGTCCGGCCGAGGTTGAGCGACTGGAGCCCGGCGCCACCGGTTACCGGTTGAGTTTTACCGATGGTCAGCAGCTGGAGTGCGACCTCACCGTGCTCGCAGATGGTGGCCGCTCCGGGCTGCGCGAGCAGCTTGGTATCCAGGTGTCGCGCCGGCCGTACGGCCAGGCCGCGCTCATCGCCAACATCACGCCAGGCAAACCGCACGGCGGTCTAGCGTTCGAGCGCTTCACCGAAGATGGCCCGATGGCGCTGCTGCCGCTGCAGGATGATCGTTGTGCGCTGGTATGGACGCGCTCCCAGGCCGATGCCGCGCGCCTGGCGCAGGCGCACGAGGCGGTTTTCCTCGGTGAACTGCAGGAAGCCTTCGGTTATCGCCTAGGCGCTTTGCAGCAGGTCGGTGCCCGGCATCTGTATCCGCTGACGCTGATCGAGGCCGAAGAGCAGGTACGTTCGGGTCTGGTGGTGCTCGGCAACGCGGCGCACAGCCTGCACCCGATCGCCGGGCAGGGCTACAACCTGTCGCTGCGTGATGTGGAGGCGCTGAGCGTCGCTTTGCTGCGCAGCGACGCCGCGTTGGGCGACCTGGCGGTGCTGCAGGAGTACGCCCGCAGGCAGCGCTTCGATCAGCGCGTGACGGTCGGTTTCTCCGATCAGGTCACCCGGCTGTTCGGTGATTCCGGTCGGCTGGTCGCGGCCGGACGCAATCTCGGTCTGCTCGGGCTGGACCTCATGCCCGCCGCCAAGCGTTGGTTTGCGCGCCAGGCGATGGGCCTGGGCACTCGCGCTGGCTGAAAAGCGGCAACCAAAAGGACTCGGCATGAGCGGCTCCCGTTTGGCGCGCAAGGCGCGGTTTCTGCGCTGGGCCATGAATTTCTACCCGCCATACATCGGAGCCGGTGTTCGGGTGCGGCACATCAGCGCGGATATGCGCCTGGTTCAGGTCAAGATGGTGCTGCGCTGGTACAACCGCAATTATGTCGGTACGCAGTTCGGTGGCTCGCTGTATTCGATGGTCGACCCGTTCTTCGTGCTGATGCTGATGGAGAATCTCGGGCGCGACTACATCGTCTGGGACAAGGCGGCCAACATAGAATTCGTCAGCCCTGGGCGCGGCGCGGTCTACGCCGAATTCGCCATCAGCGACAGGCTGCTGGATGAGATCCGCGCGCACACGGCCGACGGCAGCAAGTATCTGCCCAGAATGCATGTCGAAGTGCGCGACGGCGAGGGCACGCTGGTGGCACGGGTGCAGAAGACCCTCTACATACGACTCAAGCCGCGGGCGCGGCAGCCAGGAGAGAAGTGATGCAAGCGGATCTGATCATCGTGGGTGCCGGCATGGTCGGCAGTACCCTGGCACTCGCCCTCGAAGGTTGCGGGCTGAAGATCGTCGTGCTCGATGCGAGCCCGCTCGAGGTCGTCGACTTCGACCCGCAGGGCGGCTTCGAACCGCGGGTCAGTGCGCTGTCCGCAGCCAGCCAGCGCATCCTGCAGCGGGTCGGTGCCTGGCCGGGCATCGCCGCTCGCCGCGCGAGCCCCTACACCGACATGCACGTTTGGGACGGCTCGGGCACCGGGCAGATTCACTTTTCCGCCGAAACGGTGCACGCCGAAGTTCTCGGTCTTATCGTCGAAAACCGGATTGTGCAGGATGCCCTGCTGGAAACCATGCAGCGCCATGGTCAGGCGCGGCTGATCGGCAATGCCCGCGTCGAGCAGCTGGTGCGCACGGACGAGGGCTGGCAGCTGACGCTCGCCGACGGTCGCGAACTGCACACTGCATTGTTGATCGCGGCAGACGGCGCCAACTCGGCGATACGTCGCCTGGCTGGTTGCGAAACCCGCGAATGGGATTATCTGCATCAGGCCATCGTCACCAGCGTGCGTTGCAGCGAGCCGCACCAGCGTACGGCCTGGCAACGCTTCACCGATGACGGCCCCCTGGCATTTCTGCCGCTCGAGCGCGATGGCGACCGGCGCTGGTGCTCGATTGTCTGGTCGGTTACTGAAGCCGAAGCCAGGCGGCTCATGGCGCTGGATGACGCGGCATTCCGAATGGCGCTTGGTCGAGCCTTCGAGGAGCGCCTGGGCGAAGTACTCGAAGTCGATCCGCGGCTGTGCATCCCGCTGCGCCAACGCCATGCCAAACGCTATGTGCAGCCGGGCCTGGCGTTGATCGGCGATGCCGCACACACCATTCATCCGTTGGCGGGGCAGGGCGTGAATCTTGGCCTGCTGGATGCTGCCGTGCTTGCGGAAGTGCTCAAGGCGGCGATTGCCCGCGGTGAGCGGCTGGCCGATGTGCAGGTGCTGAGCCGCTTCGAGCGTCGGCGCATGCCGCACAACTTGGCGATGATGGCAGCCATGGAAGGCTTCGAACGGCTGTTCCAGGCTGATCCACTGCCGCTGCGCTGGCTGCGCAATACCGGTCTCAAGGCCGTACAAGCGCTACCGGAGGCGAAGGCGCTGTTCGTTCGTCAGGCGCTCGGATTGAGCGGCGATCTGCCGGAACTCGCCAAGCCCTGATGTCAGATTGATATTTACAAAACATTACCTGCACGATTTGTCGCATTGAGAAGGTAAATAACATTCACTACTATTCAGCCTCTGTTCCAACTCACCAACAAGAGGCTGTTCCATGCAGGCAAGCAAAGGTTTACTCGCCGCCCTGGCGCTGACGGCGCTGTCGGGTGCCGTCCAGGCTGCCGACGAAGTAGTGGTCTACTCCTCGCGTATCGATGAGCTGATCAAGCCGGTGTTCGACGCCTACACCGAGAAGACCGGTGTAGCGATCAAGTTCATCACCGACAAGGAAGCCCCGCTGATGGCCCGCATCAAGGCCGAAGGCGCGAACACCCCGGCGGACCTTCTGCTCACCGTCGATGGCGGCAACCTCTGGCAAGCCGAGGAAATGGGCATCCTGCAGCCGCTGAACTCTCAGGTGGTCAAGGACAACATCCCGGCCCAGTATCGTTCCTCCAACGACGCCTGGACCGGCCTGTCGCTGCGCGCACGGACCATCGTCTACTCGCCGGAGCGGGTCAAGGACGGCGAGCTGAGCACTTACGAGGCGCTGGCCGACGAGCGTTGGGACGGCCGCCTGTGCCTGCGCACCAGCAAGAAGGTGTACAACCAGTCGCTGACCGCGACCATGATCGAGACTCACGGCGCCGAAAAGACCGAAGAGATCATCAAGGGCTGGGTCGGCAATCTCGCCACCGACGTCTTCGCCGACGACACGGCGCTGGTGCAGGCCGTCGACGCCGGGCAATGCGATGCCGGCATCGTCAACACCTACTACTTCGGTCGTCTGCACGCGCAGAACCCGCAGCTCAAGGCCAAGCTGTTCTGGCCGAACCAGGAAGACCGCGGCGTGCACGTCAACCTGTCGGGCATCGGCCTGACCAAGCACGCACCGAACGCGGACGCCGCGCGCAAGCTGGTGGAGTGGATGACCAGCGAAGAGGCGCAGAGCATCTTCGCCGACATCAACATGGAATACCCGGCCAACCCGGGCGTGAAGCCTTCGGCCGAAGTAGCGGCATGGGGCGAGTTCAAGGCCGATACCATTCCGGTGGAAGTGGCTGGCAAGCGTCAGGCCGAAGCCATCAAGCTGATGGATCGCGCCGGCTGGAACTGATCAGCCCTCCGCGCTTGCAGCGGTGACGTGCAGCTCCGGCCGCCACGTTCACCGCTGCGGTTATACTCGGCGCCCCGGCCTGGTCCGGGGCGTCGTCTTTTTTGCTGTCGAGGCTTGAGTGTCCCATCCCGTCGAGCGCCGCTGGTATCCCATCACGTTTGCTGTCGCAGCCCTGGTGTTGCTGCCACTGAGCATCCTGCTGTTCAGCTGGAGCAGTATCGATACCGAGATCTGGTCGCACCTGTGGGACACGCAGATGCCGCGTCTGCTGGGCAATACCCTGACGCTGGTTCTCGGCGTGGGCATCGGCGTGGTGGTGCTCGGCGTCAGCCTCGCCTGGCTGACGGCATTGTGCGAATTTCCCGGACGCCGCTGGCTGGATTGGGCGCTGATGCTGCCGTTCGCGATTCCTGCCTATGTG
Source organism: Stutzerimonas kunmingensis (assembly GCF_002929225.1). Lineage (GTDB taxonomy): Bacteria > Pseudomonadota > Gammaproteobacteria > Pseudomonadales > Pseudomonadaceae > Stutzerimonas. Next base: position 195,324 of record NZ_PISM01000022.1, read on the forward strand.
TTGGCGTTCGTCTTCATCGGGCTGCTCGATTTCGCCGGTCCGGTGCAAACCCTGGCGCGCGAGTGGTTCGGTAGCGGCATTCGCTTTCCGCGAGTGCGCTCCACGGGCGGTGTGATCACGGTGCTGGTGCTGGTGTTCTACCCCTATGTCTATCTGCTGGCGCGCTCGGCCTTTCTCGCTCAGGGCAAGGGACTGATGGAAGCGGCGCGGGTGCTCGGCCAGTCGCCCTGGCAGGCTTTCTGGCGCGTGGCGCTGCCGATGGCGCGACCGGCGATCGGTGCCGGTCTGGCCCTGGCAATGATGGAAACCCTGGCTGACTTCGGTGCGGTGTCGGTGTTCAACTTCGATACCTTCACCACTGCGATCTACAAGACCTGGTACGGCTTCTTCAGTCTGACCAGCGCCACCCAGCTGGCCAGCCTGTTGTTGCTGGCGGTGATGCTGGTGCTCTACGGCGAGCGCCGGGCGCGCGGTGCTGCGCGACCGGCCAATGAGCGAGCGCGCTCCGCGGCGCTGTATCGGCTGACCGGTGTGAAGGCGTTTGCGGCCAGCGCCTGGTGCGGCCTGGTATTTCTCTGCGCGTTCATCATCCCGCTGTTGCAGCTGCTGGCCTGGCTCTGGCAACGCGGTCGCTTCGATCTCGACGAGCGTTACGCCGGTATGATCCTGCACACGCTCTATCTCGGTGCTATCGCCGCACTGATCACTGTGAGCGTGGCGCTGCTGCTGGCCTTCGCCCGACGTCAGGCGCCGGTGCGCTCGATCCGCAGCGCGGTGAGCCTGGCCAATCTCGGCTATGCCTTGCCGGGTTCGGTACTGGCGGTTTCGATCATGCTGGCGTTCAGTTACCTCGACCGGCACCTGGTCATTCCGCTGTCGAGCTGGTTGGGCGCTGGCGGCAAGCCGATCCTGCTCGGCAGCCTCGGCGCGTTGCTGCTGGCCTATCTGATCCGCTTCATGGCGGTTGCCTTCGGCCCGCTGGAAAACGCCCTGGCGCGGATTCGCCCCTCGCTGCCGCAGGCGTCGCGCAGCCTGGGTGTCGGTGGCCCGGCGCTGTTCTTCCGGGTCTACCTGCCGTTGCTGCTGCCGGGCACGCTGAGCGCGGCACTGCTGGTATTCGTCGACGTGCTCAAGGAAATGCCGGCGACCTTGCTGATGCGGCCATTCGGCTGGGACACCCTGGCCGTGCGCATCTTCGAAATGACCAGTGAAGGCGAATGGGCCCGCGCGTCGCTCCCGGCACTGACCTTGGTGCTGGTCGGACTGCTGCCGGTGGTGCTGCTGATTCGCCGTTCGGCGCGGCGCCCTGGCTAGTCACGCAGCTCTGGCGGCAGGGTGCTGAGCGACGCAGCCGCGCTACTGCGGGCCGCCATTCGACCTCCAGTCTCCTGCCACCTGATCTGCCGTGACCTGCTGTCACCTTGGGGCTACAATGCGCGCCATTCGAAAGTCGCCGACCCCCGCAGGGCCCGGCTCTACTGACTTTTCCAATGCCGATTCGGCGACCTGCCCGGAAGGAGAAACCCATGGGTCAGCGTACTCCCCTCTACGATCAGCACCTTGCGCTCGGTGCCAAGATGGTCGACTTCGGTGGCTGGGACATGCCACTGCATTACGGCTCCCAAGTAGAAGAACATCATCAGGTTCGTCGTGACTGCGGGGTGTTCGACGTCTCGCACATGACAGTGGTTGATGTCTCCGGCGAGCAGGCCCGCGACTATCTGCAGCGCTTGCTGGCCAACGACGTGGTACGCCTGAAAAGCACCGGTCGGGCGCTTTACACCGCGATGCTCAACGAGCGCGGCGGGGTGATCGATGACCTCATCGTCTACCTGACCGACTGGGGTTATCGCCTGGTGGTCAATGCCAGCACCCGCGACAAGGATCTGGCCTGGATGCAGGCCCAGGCGGCCGGCTTCGCCGTCGAGGTCAGAGAGCGCCCCGAGCTGGCCATGCTGGCCATCCAGGGGCCGCATGCACGCGCGCGTACGTCCGAGCTGGTGAGCCAGGCCCGGGCAGGGCTGATTCACGATCTCAAGCCTTTTCAGGGCATGGCCGATGGCGACTGGTTCATCGGGCGTACCGGCTATACCGGCGAAGATGGCCTGGAAATCATCCTGCCCGCGGAGCAGGCGCCGGACTTCCTCAGCGAGCTGGTCGGCGCCGGCATCCCGCCGATCGGCCTCGGTGCGCGCGACACCCTGCGTCTGGAGGCCGGCCTCAACCTGTACGGCCAGGACATGACTGAAGACGTATCGCCGCTGGCGGCCAACATGGGCTGGACCGTGGCCTGGGAGCCGACCGAGCGTGACTTCGTCGGCCGTGCCGCCCTGGAGCAGCAGCGGGCTCGTGACGACCTGCCCAAGCTGGTCGGCCTGGTGTTGGAGGAGCGCGGCGTACTGCGTGCTCATCAGGTGGTGCGGGTGAATGGCGTCGGCGACGGCGAGATCACCAGCGGCAGTTTTTCTCCTACGCTTGGCAAGTCCATCGCCCTGGCCCGCGTGCCGGCCGGGACCGCCGAGCGCGCGGAAGTGGAGATTCGTGGCAAGTGGTATCCGGTGCGGGTCGTGCAGCCGACATTCGTGCGCCACGGCAAGGTACTGGTGTAAATTCGACCGACTGTTTTGCGCGACTGCTGTCAACAGCCTTGAGGACCCAACAATGAGCAATATCCCCAGCGATCTGCGTTACGCCGCCAGCCACGAGTGGGCCCGTCTCGAAGCGGACGGCAGCATCACCGTCGGTATCTCCGATCACGCCCAGGAAGCGCTGGGGGATGTGGTCTACGTCGAGCTGCCCGAGGTCGGGCGCCAGCTCAATGCCGGCCAGGAAGCCGGTGTGGTCGAATCGGTGAAAGCCGCGTCCGACATCTATGCGCCGGTGGCTGGAGAGGTGATCGCGGTCAACGAGGCGCTTGCCGATTCGCCCGAGCTGGTCAACAGCGACCCGTACGGCAGCTGGTTCTTCCGCCTGCAGCCGAGCGATACGTCGGAGCTGGACAAGCTGCTCGACGCGGCCGGTTACCAGGCCGCCTGCGACGCCGACGCCTAAGCATCATCCGCAAAAGCCCCGCTCTGTCGGGGCTTTTGTTTTTCCGAGAGTAGCGACCATGCCGTATATGCCGAGCCTTTCCCAACTCCAGCAACCCGATGCCTTCCTGCGCCGTCACCTCGGCCCGGATCAGGGCGAACAGCAGGCCATGCTCGACGCGCTGGGCCTGAGCAGCCGCGAACAGCTGATCGAGCAGACCGTGCCGCCGGCGATCCGCCTGCAGGCCGAGCTGAACCTGCCGGCGGCGCTGGACGAGCAGGCCGCGCTGGCCAAGCTGCGTGGTTATGCGGAGCAGAATCAGCTCTGGACCAGCCTGATCGGCATGGGCTACCACGGCACCATCACCCCGCCGGTGATCCTGCGCAACGTGCTGGAAAACCCGGGTTGGTACACCGCCTACACGCCCTATCAGCCGGAAATTGCCCAGGGCCGTCTGGAAGCGCTGCTGAACTATCAGCAGATGATCATCGATCTCACCGGGCTCGATCTGGCCAACGCTTCGCTGCTGGATGAAGGCACCGCAGCGGCGGAGGCCATGACCCTGGCTCGGCGCATGGCCAAGAGCAAGAGCAACCGCTTCTTCGTCGAGGAGAACTGCCATCCGCAGACGCTCTCCGTGGTGCAGACCCGCGCCGAGGCGTTCGGTTTCGAGCTGGTGGTCGGCACGTTGGACGAGCTGGCCGGACAGGAAGTGTTCGGCGCGCTGTTGCAGTACCCGGATACCCATGGCGAGATTCGCGACCTGCGTCCGGCCATTGAGCAGCTGCATGCGCAGCAGGCGCTGGCCTGCGTCGCCGCCGATCTGCTCAGCCTCCTGCTGCTGACCCCGCCGGGCGAGTTGGGCGCCGACGTCGTGCTCGGCTCGACCCAGCGCTTCGGCGTGCCGATGGGCTACGGTGGCCCGCACGCGGCCTATTTTGCCAGTCGCGACGAGTTCAAGCGCGGCATGCCGGGCCGCATCATCGGCGTGTCCAAGGACGCCCGCGGCAACACCGCGCTGCGCATGGCGCTGCAGACCCGCGAGCAGCACATCCGCCGCGAGAAGGCCAACTCCAACATCTGCACCGCCCAGGTGCTGCTGGCCAACATCGCCGGCTTCTACGCCGTCTACCACGGCCCGCAGGGCCTCAAGCGCATCGCCCAGCGCGTCCACCGGCTGACCGCTATTCTCGCCGCAGGCCTCGAGCAGAAGGGCATCGTGCGGGTCAACCAGCATTTCTTCGACACCCTGACCCTTGAGGTCGGTGGCGCGCAGACTGCGGTCATCGAAAGCGCCGAAGCGGCGCAGATCAACCTGCGCATCCTCGGCCGCGGCCGGCTGGGCGTCAGCCTCGACGAGACCTGCGACGAGCGCACCGTTGAACAGCTCCTGGCGATCTTCCTCGGTGCCGATCACGGCCTCGACATCGCTACGCTGGATGCCAGCGAGCTGCCGGGCGGAATCCCCGAGGCGTTGCTGCGCGAGAGCAACTACCTCAGCCACCCGGTATTCAACTCGCACCACAGCGAAACCGAGATGCTGCGCTATCTCAAGCAGCTGGAGAACAAGGACCTGGCGCTGAACCAGGCAATGATCCCGCTCGGTTCTTGCACCATGAAGCTCAACGCCACCAGCGAGATGATCCCGATCACCTGGGCTGAGTTCGCCAACCTGCATCCGTTCGTTCCGCGCGGTCAGGCCCAGGGTTACAAGCTGATGATCGAGGAGCTGGAAGCCTGGCTCTGCGCGATCACCGGTTTCGACGCGATCAGCATGCAGCCCAACTCCGGTGCTCAGGGCGAATACGCCGGACTCGTGGCGATCCGCAAGTATCATGAGAGCCGTGGCGAAGGGCAGCGCGACATCTGCCTGATTCCGTCCTCGGCCCATGGCACCAACCCCGCCTCGGCGCAGATGGTCAGCATGCGCGTGGTCATCGTCGAGTGCGACAAGGGCGGCAACGTCGATCTGGAAGACCTCAAGCGCAAGACCGCCGAGGCCGGTGATCGTCTGTCCTGCCTGATGATCACCTATCCGTCGACCCACGGCGTTTACGAAGAAAACGTGCGCGAGATCTGCGCCGCGATCCACGCTCACGGCGGCCAGGTGTATATGGACGGTGCCAACCTCAACGCTCAGGTCGGTTTGGCGCGGCCGGCGGACATCGGCGCCGACGTCTCGCACATGAACCTGCACAAGACCTTCTGCATCCCGCATGGCGGTGGCGGCCCAGGCATGGGGCCGATCGGCGTCAAGGCGCACTTGGCACCGTTCGTGGCCAATCACCCAGTGGTCGAACTGGAAGGCCCGCAGCCAGGCAACGGCGCGGTTAGCGCAGCGCCCTGGGGCAGCGCGAGCATCCTGCCGATCAGCTGGATGTACATTGTCATGATGGGCCCGCAGCTGCGCGACTCCACGGAAGTCGCGATTCTCGGCGCCAACTACCTGGCCAATCGCCTGGGCGACGCCTTCCCAGTGCTCTACGCCGGGCGCAACGGCCGCGTCGCCCACGAGTGCATCCTCGACCTGCGCCCGCTCAAGGCCGAGACCGGAATCAGCGAGGAAGACGTCGCCAAGCGCCTGATGGACTACGGCTTCCACGCGCCGACCATGTCCTTCCCGGTGCCCGGCACGTTGATGATCGAGCCCACCGAGAGCGAGTCGAAAGCCGAGCTGGATCGCTTCGTCGAAGCGATGCTGAGCATCCGCGCGGAGATCGCCAAGGTCCAGGGTGGTGAGTGGCCGGCGGACAACAATCCGCTGGTGCGCGCGCCGCATACGCTGGCTGACGTGATCGGTGAGTGGGGCCGGCCGTACAGCATCGCCGAAGCGGTAACGCCGAGCGCCCACTCCTGTGCCCACAAGTACTGGCCGGCGGTGAACCGCGTGGACAACGTCTACGGCGATCGCAACCTGTTCTGCGCTTGCGTGCCGGTGGATGCCTATCGCGACTGAGTTGCGCTGAGGGCCGGGTGGGCGTCGATTCCTGGCGCCTTTCCGGCTTCTGCGAGGCGATTGGTGCGTTGAAATTCGGGTGGTTTTAGCGATTGGCGCTGGACTTCGTAGGGTGGATGTCGCTTTTTACATCCACCGGAGCTCCGGCTCAGGGCTGCAGGAATCGGCGACGCCTGCCCCACTCTATGCCTCAGGCTCGTGCTCGTCTTCGGCTGCCTCGTCCAGCATTCCCAACCAGTTCGCCAGCACCAGCTGCGCTTCCTCGACCCCCTGCCGCTTCGGTGCCGAGAACAGCTGGACGCTGACATCGGCGCCCCAGCCTTTGTGGATATCGCGCTGGATGGCCAGCAACGCGTTTTTCGCGGCGCCGAAGGCCAGCTTGTCGGACTTGGTCAACAGGATGTGCAAGGGCATCTGGCTGGCGCTCGCCCAGTCCAGCATCATGCGGTCGAACTCGGTCAGCGGATGGCGGATATCCATCATCAGGAACACGCCGGCCAGGCTCTCGCGGCTGCCCAGGTAGGCTTCCAGGTGGCGCTGCCAGTGCTGCTTGAGCGGGATCGGCACCTTGGCGTAGCCGTAGCCGGGCAGGTCGACCAGTCGGCGTTCGTCATCGAGGCGGAAGAAGTTGAGCAGCTGGGTGCGGCCCGGGGTCTTCGAAGTGCGCGCCAGGTTGGCATGAGTCAGGGTGTTCAGCGCGCTCGACTTGCCTGCGTTGGAACGGCCGGCAAAGGCTACTTCCAGACCCTCGTCGGCCGGGCACTGATCGACCTTGGCGGCGCTGATCATGAAGGTGGCCTGTTGGCAAAGGCCGAGAATCGGGTTTTTCGGTAGCATGGTCGTTCCGGTGAGTGCACGCGGGTGCGGCAATGGTTCGTTTCCGTTTCAGAAACGGGAGTATATAATGCCGCAGTTTTTATGTGCGCTTTGGCCTGATATCGGGCCACGTGTGGTGTTCAGCCTGATCCGGACGCCGGTGCGGCGGTAGTTACCACCGCAATGCGGATGCCCAGCGTGCCACTATAACGAGCGTCGCCCCGGTTCGATGGCCGTGCGCGACCCGATGAATTCCTTTCAAACCCTTAGCCGTAGTTGGATTAGCTGATGAACAAAGTACTCGTGAGTCTGCTGTTGACCCTTGGCATCACCGGTATGGCCCACGCGGCTGGAGACGCCGAAGCTGGTCAGGGCAAAGTTGCAGTGTGTGGTGCGTGCCACGGTGTCGATGGCAACAGCCCGGCGCCGAATTTCCCGAAACTGGCTGGCCAGGGTGAGCGTTACCTGCTCAAGCAACTGCAGGACATCAAGGCTGGCAGCACACCGGGTGCCCCGGAAGGCGTAGGTCGCAAGGTGTTGGAAATGACCGGCATGCTGGACCCGCTGAGTGATCAGGATCTGGAAGACATCGCCGCCTACTTCTCAAGCCAGAAGGGCAGTGTTGGTTACGCCGATCCGGCTCTGGCAAAGCAGGGCGAGAAACTGTTCCGTGGTGGCAAGCTCGATCAGGGCATGCCGGCGTGCACCGGTTGCCACGCACCCAACGGCGTCGGTAACGACCTGGCTGGCTTCCCCAAGCTGGGTGGGCAGCACGCGGCGTACACCGCCAAGCAGCTGACCGACTTCCGCGAAGGCAATCGCACCAACGACGGCGACACCATGATCATGCGTGGCGTCGCCGCCAAGCTGAGCAACAAGGACATCGAAGCGCTGTCCAGCTACATCCAGGGCCTGCACTGATAACAGCGGCAGGTTGAACAGAAGGGCGTCGGGGCCGTTGGCTCCGGCGCCCTTTTGCGTTTTCACGCCGGGCTACACAATCTTCGTCACGGCTTTAAACGCGCGGATGAAAAACGCTGGCGAGTCCTGACGTTTTGCTGCAGCCTGTTGCGCCATCGGTCCGTCGTAAACAGGAGTATTTCATGCGCAATTTCCTACTCACTGCCGTTTTTGCCGCTGCGAGCCTGTTCGGTGTCGCAGCCCAGGCAGCGGAGTTTCAGGCCGGCAAGGAATATGTCGAGCTGAGCAGCCCGGTCCCCGTTGCCGACCCGAGCAAGATCGAGGTGGTCGAGCTGTTCTGGTATGGCTGTCCGCACTGCTATCAGTTCGAACCGGTGATCAAGCCCTGGGCCGAACAGCTGCCGGATGACGTCCAGTTCAAGCGTATTCCGGCCATGTTCGGTGGCATCTGGAATGCGCATGGGCAGCTGTTCATCGCCCTGGAATCCATGGGTGTCGAGCCGAAGGTGCATGACGCGGTGTTTGCCGCCTATCACCAGGAACGCAAGAAGCTCGCCACTCCCGAGGAAATGGCTGACTTCCTCGCCGGTCAGGGCATCGACAAGCAGGCGTTTCTCAAGGCCTACAACTCCTTTGGTGTACGTGGCCGGGTTGAGCAGGCGAAGAAGCTCGGCATGGCTTATCAGATCACCGGCGTACCGGTGATGATCGTCAACGGCAAGTACCGCTTCGACCTCGGCTCGTCTGGCGGCCCGGAGCGTACGCTGCAGGTGGCGGACTTCCTCATCGAAAAAGAACGCGCAGCGCGGTAACCCGCGATGCTGCGCCGTTGGAGCGCTCCGCGCCTTGCCGGCCCAGGCAAGGCGCGCGTCAATTCGCAGTGCCTGGCCAGTAGCGGGCTGCCCGCCGATGGGCGGCTAAGGCTGCTTAGCTTCAACATCCAGGTTGGCATCAGCACCGAGCGCTACCACCACTACCTGACGCGCAGCTGGCAGCATTTGCTGCCGCATCCCGGTCGCGCCAGCAACCTGCAGCGCATCGGCGAAGTACTGGGTAACTATGATTTGGTCGCCCTGCAGGAAGCCGACGGTGGCAGTCTGCGCTCCGGTTACGTCAATCAGGTCGAGCACCTCGCCCATCTGGGCGCCTTTCCCTACTGGTATCAGCAGCTCAATCGCAATCTCGGGCGTTTCGCCCAGCACAGCAACGGCGTCCTCAGCCGGCTCGAACCACAAGGCCTGGAAGATCACCCGCTGCCTGGCCCTTCCGGGCGCGGGGCGATTCTGTTGCGTTTCGGCGAGGGACCGGACGCGCTGGTTGTGGTGATGATGCACCTGGCCCTGGGAGGCGGGGCGCGGACGCGCCAGCTGGCCTATATCCGCGAGCTGATTGGCGGCTATCGGCATCAGGTGTTGATGGGCGACATGAATACCCACGCCAATGATCTGCTGGAAAATTCGCCGCTGCGCGATCTCGGCCTGCTCGCGCCGCAGATCGAAGCGACATTCCCGAGCTGGCGACCGCAACGCTGTCTGGACCATATTCTGCTAAGCCCGAGCCTGACGCTGGAACGTGTCGATGTGCTGGCGCTGCCGATCTCCGACCATCTGCCGGTGGCAGTGGAGATCCGTTTGCCGGACTCGCTTCAGGCCGATTCCCTGCCGGTACAGGTACAAGAAACGAAATGAGCGAAGAAGTCGAACGCTGGAAGGAAAAGTATCTTCAGCTCGCTGAGCGGCAGGAGCAGCTCGAAGCGCGCTGGGAGCAGCGCGTCGATCTACTGCGGCGCAGCCTGGTGCGTAGCAGCCTGGCGGTGGAGGGTGCCGATCCCGCGGTCGAGCGCTGCCTGCACGAAATGCGAGAGATCCTCCGCGACGGTGATCTGGATGAGGGGCTCAGCCAGCTGGTGCCGCGCCTGGAGAAGGCTGTGCTGGAATCCGAACGCCACCGCCAGGAACGGGCCGTTCGCCTGACCGAGGCTTTGCATCGGCTGGTCTCCCAGCTACTGGGCATGTCGGTGCCGGCGGAGCTGCGCAAGCCGCTCAAGCGATTTGCCAAGGAGCTGGACCAGCGTGCCGCCAGGCTGCGTGAGCTGCCGGTGCTGCTCGGCGAGCTGAGTGACCTGCAGGGCCAGGTGCTGGATCTGCAGGGGCTGGCGGCGCCGCAGCAGAGCGGTTTTCTGAAGCGCCTGTTTGGCGGGCGGGACATGCCGCTGGCGCCGCCCGCCGCAGTCAATGAGGTCGACGCTGTCCCGGTAGTAGTGGAAGCGCTAGGGCTGCCCAAGCCTGCCGTTCAGGCTGCCCCGCTGCTCGAGGACATGCCGCTTGCCAAGACGCCGGCCGAGGCACCGGCCGCCGAAGAAGCTATCGCGGAAACCGAGGCGGAGCAGAACGCGGCTGCATACGCCCTGCCGGATTCGCCGGAGCCCGCGTTCAGCGTCGTCGCGGACCGCGTGGAGGCGACCCTCGGCAGCCTGCTGGACAGCCTTCATCTGCCGGAACAGCACCAGCCGCAACTGCAGACGCTGCGGGCGCGCATCCAGCACGGCTTGAACTGGTATGAGTTGGTGCCGGTGCTGGACGATCTCGCGATGCTGATGATCGCCTTCAGCGACCAGGGCCAGCGGGATTTCGAAAACTACCTGCAAACGCTCAACGAGCGCCTGACTGCGATGCAGGAAAATCTCCTCGCCGCGCACCAGGGGCATAACGAAGGACGCGACGCCGCTCAGGCGCTGGATGCGGAGTTGCGAGAACAGGTCGGCGGGTTGCAGGACAGCATGCGCCAGGCCAAGGATCTGACCAGCCTGAAGCAGGTGGTCGAGGCGCGCCTGGATGGCCTGCTGACCACGGTGGACACCTACCGGCAACAGCGTAGCGAGCAGGAACAGAAGCTCGGTGAGCGCCTGCAGCAGTTGGTCAGCCGGGTCGGCAGCCTCGAACAGGCAGCACGCGGCCTGCGCGGGCACCTGGAGGAGCAGCGTCAGAAAGCGCTGCAGGATCCGCTGACCGGCCTGCCCAACCGGGCGGCATGGAACGAGCGCCTGGAGCTCGAGTTCGCCCGCTGGCAACGTTACGGCGGCGACCTGCTGCTGGCCGTGCTGGACGTCGATCACTTCAAGCGGGTCAACGATGGCTACGGTCACCTGGCTGGTGATCGGGTGCTGAAGATCATTGGCACCGAGCTGCACAAGCGTTTGCGCAAGACCGATTTCATCGCCCGCTTCGGTGGCGAGGAGTTCGTCGTGCTGCTGCCCAACACGCCCTATGAGGCAGGGCTGCAGCTGATGGAGTCGCTGCGTGAGTCGATCGGCAGCTGTCCGTTCCATTTCAAGGGCGAGCGCGTTGCCATCACGCTCTCGGCCGGCCTGACCGCGTTCAGCGAAGGTGACAGCACCGAGCGTGCCTTCGAGCGTGCCGACAGCGCGCTCTACCGGGCCAAGGATTCGGGGCGCAATCGCGTCGAGGCGGCCTGACCGGCTGCCCTGGCCCGGTCCCGATCGCCCGGTATAATCACGCCCCTCACCGCACCGACATGAGCGGAGCCCCTCGCAGCGGGCTGCTGCTCATCTGCGTCATTTCGCCGTCGACACAGAGGTCGTCCCGATGAAAACCATCCCCGCCGTCCTGATGCTCCTGCTGCTGGCCGGTTGCGCCAGTGGTCCGCGCATCGATACCAGCTACAGCTCGACCGGCCACGACAGCCGCGCCCAGTTCATCATCCTGCATTACACCTCGACCGACCTGCCCCGTTCGCTGCAGCTGCTTAGCGGCCGCGACGTCAGCAGCCACTACCTGATCGCCGAATCGCCGGCGACCATCTACCGCCTGGTGGATGAAAACCGCCGCGCCTGGCATGCCGGCGAGAGTGAGTGGAACGGGCGCACCTGGCTCAACGCCACATCGATCGGCATCGAGCTGGTCAACCGCGGCTACGTGGAAAGCGCCGACGGGCGCCGGCTCTGGTATCCGTACTCCGAGGAGCAGATCGACGCGCTGGTGGTGCTGCTCAAGGACATCATGGCGCGTCACGACCTCAAGCCGGGCGCCATCATCGGCCACAGCGACATCGCCCCGCAGCGCAAGGTCGATCCGGGGCCGCTGTTCCCCTGGAAACGCCTGGCCGAGGAGGGGCTGCTGCCCTGGCCCGACGCCGATGCGGTGGCGGCCGAGCGGATGCGCTATGCATCGGCCGGGCTGCCGACGATCGCCTGGTTCCAGGATGCATTGGCGGCGCAGGGTTACCGGGTGCCGCGCCACGGCCATCTGGACGACGAGACGCGTAACGTGATCGCTGCGTTCCAGATGAAATACCGCCCGGCTCGCTTCGACGGCGAACCCGATGCCGAGACCGCCGCGATGCTGCAGGTGCTCGGTAACCAGGCGGGGCGCTGACTCAGTAGCGGGTGGTGCCGATCAGTCTCGAGTCGGCCAGCGCGGCGCTACGGTGCTCGGCTGCAGCCTGATAGTCGCTGTCGCCGATCATCGCCAGGAAGGCTTCCTTGGATGGATAGCTGACCAGCAGTATGTCGTCCCACTGCTCGTCCGTCGGGGCGATCAGCGCGGCATGGGCCTTGGTCCTGACTTCCACCGCGCCACCGCTGGCCTGCACCTTGGCCAGTGCCACGCGGCTGTAGCGGGCGTAGGCCTCGCGACCACTGCACGGACTGTGCTGACTACCTGACGGATAGGTCGCCTGGTCGTTATAGCGCAGCAGGTTGAGCATCAGGATCGGCACGCCCGAAGGCATCGTCGCAGCGAAGTCGGCGAGCTGTTCGGGGCTGGGGTTCAGGCTCGGCATGTGGCCTCCTCGATGGCGCTGTCAGATCGGCAGCGCAACGTAGAAGATGGTGCCGTGGCCGATCCGTGAATGCACGCCAATACGCCCACCATGCAACTGAGCGATTTCCTTGCATAAGGCAAGGCCCAGTCCGGCACCGCCACGGCGGCGACCGATCTGCACGAACGGCTCGAAGATGCGCGCCTGCTGGCTGTAGGGAATGCCTTCGCCGTTGTCCTCGACGCTGAGGATCATCCGCTCGCCGTGGTGCCGCGCCAGCAGCCGAACCTCGCCGCCCTTGGGCGTGTGGCGCAGGGCATTGCTCAGCAGGTTGTCCATCACCCGCTCGATCTGCTGGCGGTCGAGCATCAGCGTCGGCAGCGGCTGCTGCAACTCCAGCTTGAGCTGAACCTCCTGTTCGGCAGCGTTGACCTCGAAGCGTTGACGCGCGGCCTCGAGCAGCTCGGGGATGTGGCACTGCTCCAGCTCCAGCTTCTGCTGGCCACTCTGATAGCGCGAGAAGTTGAGCAGGTCATTGATCAGCCGGACCAGTCGCTGCATTTCCTCGTGTACGGTGTCGAACAGGTCCGACTCGCGGCTGCCGGCCGGGTAGCGCAGGCGTTCGCGCAGCAGGCTGAAGGCCATCTGCATGCCGGTGACCGGCGTGCGCAGCTCATGGGAGGCCCGCAGCACGAACTCGTTGCGCACTCGTTCGAAGGTGCGCTGATCGGTGACGTCGTGCAGCACCATGACCGCACCGCTGATGCTGCCGTCGTGGTGGCTCACCGGGCTGATGCGCCAGGCCAGCAGGCGGCGTTCGCCGTCCGCCTCAATGATCAGGTCTTCGGGTGGGTCGGACAGTGGTTTGTCGTCCAGCACCTGCCGCGCTGCATTGTCCAGGTCCGGGTAGCCGAGCGCTTCGCCGAGGGTCGAGCCGAGGTGCTCGTTCTCCCAGGCCAGCTGCCGCTGGGCGACCGGGTTGGCGTGCTCCAGTCGACCGTCGCGGTCGACGATCAGCAGGCCGTCGTCGATGCTATCGAGCAGTGCCTGCAGACGCTGCTGGCCGTTGACCAGCGCCTCCACGTTGGTCTGCTTGAACTCGTGCAGAGCCTGAGCCATCAGGCCGAAGCGGCGGCTCAGCGAGGACAGCTCCGCGATGTGCGGCGTCGGCAGGGAAATGTTGAAGTCGCCGCGGCCGATCTGGTCGGCGGCGGCGGACAGCCGTTCGATCGGTTCGCCGAAGCGGCGGGCGAAGCTGTGCGCGGTGATGAAGCCGATCAGCAGTACCGCGATCGCCGTCAGGCCCAGCAGGCCGGCGAGCAGCGACGCCCGGTCACGGCTGCGCAGCTCGGTGTCGCGGATCTTGTCGTACGCCGTGCGCTGCATGTCGGTCATCAGGCTGCGCACCTGATTGAAGGCCTGGCTGAGCGGATTGTCTTCCAGCAGCGTCAGGTTCTGGTTGCGGGCGGCATCGACCTGCTGCAGGAAGCTGGCGTAGGCGCTGGCGACGGCCTGGAATGCCTGCCGATCGGTCTCGTCGCTGGCTTCGGCGATGCCGCGTTCGAGCGTCTGCTGAAACGATTGGCTCAGCGGTTCCAGCGCTTCACTGCGACCGCTGTCGGTGAGCATCACGATCAGGTGGTTGCCCAGCGTCTGCCGCAGCTGCTGGTTGATCTCGATGATGGCGAAGTTGTTGCGGATCAGCTGTTCCTGGCTCTTGGCCATCTGCATGACGCTGACCAGCGCCAGCAGCAGGCCCAGCAGCGCAACCGTCATCAGCGCGGAGAAGCCGAGAAACAGGCGGGTCCGCAGCTTCATCTGGAGTTTCATAGGCCGTACTGCTTGCGTTTTCGGTAGAGGGTCGAGGCGTCGATACCCAGGATGCGCGCGGCCTGATCGAGAGTATCGCTGGTGCTCAACACGCCGGCGATATGCGCTTTCTCCAGCGCCTCCAGGCTGAGCGGCTCACCGATGCGTGGCGCGTTGCTGCCTACCTGTTCGCCCAGCCCGAGGTGGCTGACCTCGATCATCTGCTGCGGGCAAATGATGCTCGCCCGTTCCACCACGTTGCGCAGTTCACGCACGTTGCCCGGCCAGCGGTAGGTCTTCAGTGCGGCAACCGCTGCATCGCTGAAACCGCGCGCAGGGCGGCCATAGTTCTTCACGAACGAGGCAAGGAAGCGTTCGGCCAGGGTCAGCACGTCCTCGGGACGCTCGCGCATGGGCGGCAGGTTGAGGGTGATGACATTGAGGCGATACAGCAGGTCCTCGCGGAACTTGCCCTCGCGCACCATTTCTTCGAGGTTCAGGTTGGTCGCCGCGAGGATGCGCACATCGGCGCGGCGGGTGACCGGGTCGCCGACCCGCTCGTACTCCTTGTCCTGGATGAAGCGCAGCAGCTTGGGTTGCAGCGCCAGCGGGAAGTCACCGATCTCGTCGAGGAACAGCGTGCCGCCGTCGGCCTGGTTGACCCGGCCCAGCGTGCTCTCCGTCGCGCCGGTGAAGGCGCCGCGGTTGTGCCCGAACAGCTCGCTTTCCATCAGGTCGGCGGACAGCGACGGGCAGTTGATGGTGACGAAGGCCTTCTTCGAGCGCCGGCTCCAGGTGTGGATGGCACGCGCCAGTTCGCCCTTGCCGGTACCCGATTCGCCAAGGATGAGAATGTTGGCGTCGGTGTCTGCCACCTGCCGCGCGGTTTCCAGCACGGCCATCATCGCCGGGCTGTGCGAGCCGAGGGCGTCGCTGCGTTGCTTCATCTCGCCTTCCAGCGCTTCCAGTCGGGCCGCCATCTGGCGGACTTCCAGCTGCTTGGCGGCGGACAGGCGAAGCTGTTCCGGGCTGCATGGCTTGAGCAGGTAGTCCGCTGCGCCGGCCTGCATGGCGTCCACGGCGGTGTCCACGGCCGAATGGGCGGTGACGATTACCACGCGCATCCAGGGCGCGAGCAGGCGCATCTGCTGCAGGACGTCCAGGCCATTGTCTTCGCCAAGTCTCAGGTCGAGGAAGCACAGGTCGAATACCTGACGCTGCAGAATGGCCTCGGCCTGCGCCGCACTGGCTGCAGTCATGACCGTGTAGCCGCGGTCCTCCAGGCAGTAACGAAAGGTACGCAGGATCGCCGCTTCGTCATCCACCAGGAGGATGCGCCCGCCGTTGTCCGTCGTTTGGTCCATGGATGCTCCCCATCAAAAGGCGTATCGGTCGCTGAATTGCTCGGATTATGTGTGTCGAGCGCCGGGCGGCGCCGTTGCGTTGCTGGCGAGACCTTAGTCTATGAAAAGTCTTGCAAGTTGCACGGTATCAGCACGGCTTTCCTGCATGCTGCACTCCGACGCCTGCAATGGCATCGCCCAAGTGGCTGATTTGGTTACCGCTGGCGCTTGCGCCGGCCTGGCATGGGGCTTGCGACCCTGAACACAGGGCGTCACTTCTCGCCGAGCGGGCGTGTGGCGAATCTGTTGCAACCATGCAGGAGGTGTTATGAATCAGTCCATGAATCAGCTCAATGAGCTCATTGAGATCACCCGCGACGGGCAGCGTTTCTACCAGCATGCCGCCGACGAAGTAAAGGACGTCGAGCTGCAGCACCTGTTTCGCGATCTGGCGCAGGCCAAGACGCAGATCATCCAGGCCCTCAGCGTGAAGGTTGCAGCCAACCATGAGCACCCGTCGCAGGGCGGGACGCTGACCGGCCGGATGCGTGAGCTCTATGCCGACGCTCGATCACGCATCGGCGACCACGACACCGCCTATGTCGACCAGCTGGAGCAGACGGAAGCGAGCATTCTGCATGCCTTCGAGGATGCTGTAGGAGACGCCGAGCCGGATATCCGAGCGCTGCTCGCCATCGAGCTGCCGAAGCTGCGTGCCTGTCATGAGCGCATACGCCACCTCAAGGAAGCTAGGCATTAAGCGTTCGTGCAAAACGCCCGGCATTGCTGGGGCGCTCATGCAAATTGAGTTGCCAGGACGCTGGGCATAATCTCTAACTCATTGATTTATAACAATTTTAAATTGTAATGCGAGCTGGCACGGCGCCTGCAATATCCCCCTCAACGAAACGACGTCGCCACGCTTAGAAGGAGTTGAGGATGAATCGCCAAGCCCGCTTTTCATTGGCCAGCAAGGGGTTCCTCTCTGCTGCGGTAGTCATGCTGATCATGGGTGCCGAGCGCCCGCTGTCGCAACCGCTCAGCCAGGCGCAACAGAATTCAGCGGAACGAATCGGCATGTATGACGCTCAACCTATTGAGCTCATGCGGACCGGCCAAGAGCCGCAGACCATCGACTATCGCCAGGCGCCTTCTGACCAGCGCTGGGTATTCTGAGCAACGAAGGGGACGTGCAAGCGAATCAGCAAGGATGCTTTACACACTCGATGCCGATCGGACTGACCGATCCGCTGAGAACCGTTCCTGAAACAAGAGGAGTCACACCATGCTGAGTTGGGCCATTACCTTCCTGATCATCGCCATCATCGCTGCGGTACTGGGCTTCGGTGGTATCGCCGGCACTGCAACGGGTATCGCCAAGATCCTGTTCGTGGTTTTCCTGGTTCTGTTCGTAGCGTCGCTGATCTTTGGCCGCGGCCGCGGACCACGCGTGTGATGCAATCGATGGCCGCCCGCAAGGGCGGCTGATTGAGGAGTTTCAGTGGCATAGGAAGCCAATTTCGCCGGGTCATGTTCGGCTTTCGAAGGTGATCCAGAGCGCGCGGGCCTAACCGCTCCGCGCGCTTCACCCCTCAGCGGGGGGAACCAGGGGGTCGGGTTGTTCTGCATCGCGGAGCGACCTAGAGGTACAGGGAGTACCTCCTAATCGGACCGGGTTCTGTGAAGCTGCGGCCGGGGGCGCAATCGCTCCCGGCATGCAGCAACAAATGTCCGATCTGCTTCATCGTCTTTCGCAGCCTCTCCACTCATCTCGCAGTCCCTCTACCTCATCGTTTTCCTCTTGCCGTCTACTGATCTGCGGATGACCCGTGCGCGCGCGCACCGCTATCATCGCGTCCAGCTTTCGACGGGAGAACGACATGCTCAACGGCCTCTGGCTGGGCTTTTTTCTGATCGCCGCGGTTGCCGCCCTCGGGCGCTGGCTGATCGGTGGCGACCCTGCAGTGTTCGCCGCGCTGGTGGAAAGCCTGTTCGCCATGGCCAAGCTGGCCGTAGAAGTGATGATCGTGCTGTTCGGCACCTTGACGTTGTGGCTGGGCTTTTTGCGCATCGCGGAAAAGGCCGGGCTCATCGAACTCCTGGCGCGTCTGCTCGGGCCATTGTTCCGCCGCCTGATGCCCGAAGTGCCGGCAGGCCATCCGGCGCTGGGGCTGATCACCCTGAACTTCGCCGCCAACGGCCTGGGACTGGACAACGCCGCGACGCCAATCGGCCTCAAGGCAATGCGCGCGCTGCAGGAGCTCAATCCGCTGCCGACCGTGGCCAGCAATGCGCAGATCCTGTTTCTGGTGCTCAACACCTCGTCGCTGACGCTATTGCCGGTGTCGATCTTCATGTACCGCGTACAGCAGGGCGCGGAAGACCCGACCCTGGTTTTTCTGCCGATCCTCCTGGCGACCAGTGCATCTTCGCTGGCCGGCCTACTGGCGGTGGCACTGGTGCAGCGGCTGCGCCTGTGGGATCCGGTGGTGCTGGCCTACTTCGTTCCCGGTGCACTGCTGCTCGGTGGCTTCATGGCGCTGCTGGCGGGGCTGTCGGCGACCGCGCTGGCGTCGCTGTCTTCGTTGCTGGGCAATCTGACGCTGTTCGGTCTGATCATCGCCTTTCTGGCCGTCGGTGCGCTGCGCAAGGTGCCGGTGTATGAGGCGTTCGTCGAGGGGGCGCAGGAGGGCTTCGATGTCGCCAAGAGCCTGTTGCCCTACCTGATCGCCATGCTCTGCGCGATCGGCGCTCTGCGCGCCTCCGGCGCGCTGGATTTCGGTCTGGAAGGCATTCGCTGGATGGTGGAGGCGCTGGGCTGGGACACACGCTTCGTCGATGCCCTGCCGACTGCGCTGGTCAAACCGTTTTCCGGCAGTGCGGCGCGAGCGATGCTGATCGAGACCATGCAGAGTCAGGGCGTGGACAGCTTCCCGGCACTGGTGGCGGCTACGGTACAGGGCAGTACCGAGACGACCTTCTATGTGCTGGCGGTGTACTTTGGCGCCGTAGGCATCCAGCGCGCGCGCCATGCGGTGGGTTGCGCGATAGTGGCGGATCTGGCCGGCATCATCGCCGCGATTGCCGTGTGCTACTGGTTCTTCGGCTGAGCCGAAGCCGCGCACTGCCCGGCTCCGAATCTGACGGGCGTTTATAGCGCTTAAAAAAGAAACCCCGACCACATGTACTGTGGCCGGGGTTTCTCTTGCAGCGACTGCAGTCAGCGCTGGCGGCGGCGCCGCTGCATCCAGACGATCAGCCCGAACAGCAGGAAGCCCGGAATCCACATGAATTCCTTCGGCCAGCGATCGGTCGGCGCGCGTACGCGCAGGATCTGCTGGTCGAACTCCAGGCCTGCTTCGGCGGCCGGGCTGCCGAAGGTGACGCTATCGATCAGCACCTTGCCATCGTCCTTGTAAGTCATCAGGCCGATCTTCTCGAGCTTTTCCTCACCGCTTTCGCCGTCAGGGATTGCCAGCAGCACGACGAACTCGCGCGGGTCGCCCACGTCATCCTCACCCAGCACGCGCAGGCGCAGCTGACTGTCTTCTTCCACCCGTTCCAGCGTCTCGACCAGCGCGGCTGGCTCGATGTCGCGATAGGGGTCGTGGATGATGTCCATCCAGAATCCCGGGCGGAACAGGGTGAAGGCCACCAGCAGCAGCAACAGGCTTTCATACCAGCGGCTGCGCACCAGGAAGTAACCCTGGGTGCCGGCGGCGAAGATCAGCATGGCGATGGTCGCCACGACAAAGATCAGCACGCCGTGCCAGAAGTCCACGTCGATCAGCAGCAGGTCGGTGTTGAAGATGAATAGGAACGGTAGCGCCGCCGTGCGCAGGCTGTAGTAGAAAGCGGTGATACCGGTCTTGATCGGGTCGCCCTTGGACACCGCCGCGGCAGCGAACGATGCCAGGCCCACCGGTGGCGTGACGTCGGCCATGATGCCGAAGTAGAAGACGAACAGGTGCACCGCGATCAGCGGCACGATCAGACCATTCTGCTGCCCCAGCGCCACGATCACCGGCGCCAGCAGGCTGGACACCACGATGTAGTTGGCGGTGGTCGGCAGGCCCATGCCGAGGATCAGGCTGAGGAAGGCCGTGAGCAACAGCATCAGCAGCAGGTTGCCCATCGACAGCAGCTCGACCAGGTCGGCCAGCACCAGGCCGACGCCGGTCTGCGATACCGCGCCGACGATGATGCCCGCCGCCGCTGTGGCGATACCGATGCCGATCATGTTGCGCGCACCGGCGATCAGGCCCTCGCGCAGATCGACGACGCCATCCATGAAGGTGCCGTGCTCGTGGGTGCCGTCCTTGCGCAGCATCGACAGCAGCGGCCGCTGCGTGAGCAGGATGATCACCAGCATCACCGAGCCCCAGAATGCCGACAGGCCGGGCGACAGCCGCTCGATCATCAGGCACCAGACCAGCACCACCACCGGCAGCAGAAAGTGCAGGCCGGAGAGCAGCACCGGACGCGTCTCGGGCAGCTGCTCTAGCGGAGCGTCAGGGTCTTCATGGGGCAGTGGCGGGTTGCTTGCGGCAATCTTCAGCAGGCCCAGATAGACCAATGCCAGTAACGCGCCGATGACCCAAAGCGCGGAATCGCCAAGTGCCGGTTTCAGCCAGCCAAGACCGTAATAGACGCCCAGCGACAGGCCGGAAATCAGCGCCGCGCCGAAGGCGAAACCAATCAGACGCTGCATCCACGGCTTGGCGACGTTGGCCCGCGGCAATGCGGTGAGGCCGAGTTTGAGTGACTCGAGATGGACGATGTAGACCAGCGCGATATAGGAGATCAGCGCGGGAAGGAACGCGTGTTTGATCACCTCGACATAGGGGATGCCGACGTATTCGACCATCAGGAATGCCGCGGCGCCCATCACCGGCGGCATGATCTGGCCGTTCACCGATGAGGCGACTTCCACCGCGCCGGCCTTCTCGGCCGAGAAACCGGTGCGCTTCATCATCGGGATGGTGAAGGTACCGGTGGTCACCACATTGGCGATCGACGAGCCGGAAATCAGGCCGGTCATACCGGAGGCCACGACCGCGGCCTTGGCCGGACCGCCGCGGAAATGCCCGAGCATGCTGAACGCCAGCTGGATGAAATAGTGGCCAGCGCCGGCACGTTCGAGCAGTGCGCCGAACAGTACGAAAAGAAAGACGAAACTGGTGGAAACCCCCAAAGCGATACCGAACACGCCTTCGGTGGTGATCCACTGGTGATTGGCCAAGGCGGTGAAGCTCACCCCGCGATGGGCCAGCAGGCCGGGCATCCAGGGGCCGGCGACGCTATAGACGAGGAACACCAGGGCAATGATCGCCAGTGGCGGGCCGAGTGCGCGGCGCGTGGCTTCCAGCAGTAGCGGAATGCCGAGGCAGGCCGTGATCAGGTCCATGGTGGTCAGGTTGCCGGGGCGCTGCGCCAGTTGTTCGTAAACGATGAACAGGTAGGCGGCGGTGGAGGCAGCGATCAGCCCCAGGGCGATGTCGAACAGCGGTACGCGGTCCCTGGGCGATCTCTTGAAGGCCGGGTAGGCCAGAAATGCCAGCAGCAGCGCGAACGCCAGGTGGATCGAGCGGGTCTCGGTGTCGTTCAGCACGCCGAACCCGAGTACGAAGGGCAGCGGCGAGGCGATCCACAGCTGGAACAGCGACCAGAGCAGCGCCAGCCCGGCGATGACCGCGGCCATCGGGCCTTCGGGCAAGCGCGCACCGACATCCTGGGCGATCAGTTCCTCGGTGGACAGTTGTTTGTCTTGCATGAATTGAGGCCTGTTTTTTCAGGTAACGGAACCGCGAAAACCCGTGGCCATGGGGCGCACGGGTTTTCGGCTAAGGCATCGACGTCAGGGCCGCATCCGCGACGCGGCCCCGCTGAGCCTTACAACCAGCCGCGTTCCTTGTAGTAACGCTCGGCGCCTTCATGCAGCGGCGCGCTCAGGCCGACTTCGATCATCTCTTCCGGCTTGAGATCCTTGAATGCCGGGTGCAGGCGCTGGAAGCGCTCGATGTTCTCGAACACCGACTTCACCAGCTGGTAGACCACTTCGGCATCGACCTTGGCAGTAGTGGACAGCACGGCCTTGCCACCGATGGACTGCGTCGGCTGGTCGTTGCCCTTGTACAGGCCCCCGGGGATCTCAGCCTTGGTGTAGTAGCTCTTGGCAGCCAGCAGCTTGTCGATTTCCGGGCCGGTGATCGGCACCAGAACTGCATCGACGGTGGTGGTGGCTTCCTGGATGGCGCCATTCGGATGACCGACGAAGTAGGTCATGGCGTCGATGTTGTTGTCGCCCAGAGCGCTGGCCTGTTCGGCCGGCTTCAGTTCGGCGGCGAGGGAGAAGGCCGACTTGTCCCAGCCCTTTTCCTTCATGATTTCTTCGAGGGTGTCGCGCTGGCCAGAACCGGGGTTGCCGATGTTGACGCGCTTGCCCTTCAGATCATCCAGGCCCTTGATATTGGCGTCGCGACGAGCCAGCACGGTGAAGACTTCGCTCTGCAGCGAGAAGACGGCACGGATGTCGTCCATCTTGCCTTCTTTCTCGAACGGCGCCACGCCTTCCATCGCCTTGTACTGATGGTCCGACTGCATGATGCCGAAGTTGAACTCGCCACTGCGCAGGCCGTTGACGTTGGCCACGCCGCCGCCGCTCGCCGGCGCGTTGCACTTGATGTTTTCCGCGTTGCGGTTGACGAAGCGGCAGATCGATTGCCCGGCAACGTAATAAACGCCGGTCTGGCCGCCCGTGCCGATGGTGACGAACTTCTCTTGCGCCTGTGCCACTGCGCTCAGGCCGGTTCCCGCCAGAGCAGCGGTAAAGATCCATGCCAAGGATTTGCCTTTCATGGATGCACTCCTTTTTGGTTGTTTTCGGATTCCCGGCATCCCTTGTGAGTCTGCGCGGAACTTGAGTCTAGCAGGCGACCGCGTTGGTAACAGCCTGCGGACCTGCCATGTCGATCCGGGCAAGCGTTGCGCCCCAATGCTAGGACCGGATGACGACAGAAGGGTTGCGCGAGCGGCGCCATATTTTTATGTACGAATGCTGTACCGCATGTATTATCTGTACAGCTTTAGTGGCCTACTGCCATGCCTGTTGTAAAAGCCGACCGGCGGAGTAGGACTTCAGTCGCATTGCTAGTCGAGATCAATGATATCAATCTGACATCAGTCTCCAGGCGAGGAGACTTGCTGATCGGACAGGACCACGGGCCTGCCGACTGAAGCGCCATCAGGGGTCATCCAGTGAGGTGGATCAATGCTGGCGCTTTTTTCGTGCCCGTCTTCGGCGCTACAAAACCGATACAAACGACCCGCTGGGCCGTCAGCAGCAAGGAGCGATCACCGCAGGGTGGCGATATTGGCAGGGAGTGCACGAGGTACCGAAAAGGTGCATCGACCGAGACGTCCGTGGCGGAGAAGAACAACACGCTTTGCCTTGTTCACGAGACCACCAATGCGCATGAACCTGCCGGTCACTGGCCGCGACGTTTCCATCAGCGACACCGCCAATATTCTCTCCACCACGGATCTCAACGGTGACATCACCTATGTGAATCCGGACTTCATCAAGATCAGCGGCTTCGAGGAAAGCGAGCTGCTTGGTCAGCACCACAACATCGTCCGCCATCCGGACATGCCCACCGAGGCCTTCGCCGACCTGTGGTCGAGCGTACGGGGCGGCAGCTCATGGATGGGTATGGTGAAGAACCGCTGCAAGAACGGCGATCACTACTGGGTCAGCGCGTTCGTCACGCCGATCAGCCGCAACGGTCGGGTCGTCGAATACCAATCGGTACGCACCAAGCCCGCGCCGGCTCAGATCGCAGCCGCCGAGCAGCTGTACGCGCAGTTGCGCAACAAGCGTCCGCCGCCTGCGCTGCGCCGTGCACCGCTGAGCGCCCGCAGTCGCGTCGCGCTTCTGGCGGCGCTGGGTGCCGCGCCGTGCGTGGTCGGCGCGCTGCTGGCTGGAGCGGGTCTGATCGCTGCGCTGGCCACCGCCGCTGCCGCCGTGCTGGGCGCAGGTGCAATGGCCTATGTCGCGCTGGCACCGCTGCAGCGCCTCGCCGAGCAGGCACGCAGGGTCGGTGACAACCCGGTGGGGCAGCTCTATGCCGGCCGGCGTGATGAATTCGGCCAGATCGCCTTTGCCATGAAGATGCTGGAAACCGAGGCCGGCGCCATGGTCGGCCGTATCGGCGATGCCTCGCGTCAACTCAGCCAGCATGCCCACGAACTGCTCGGTGCGATGGACAGCAGCACGCAGAGCGCTGCACGCCAGCAAAGCGAAACCGATCAGGTCGCCACGGCGATCAACCAGATGGCGGTCAGCGTGCAGGAAGTGGCAAGCAACGCCCAGCGCACCGCCGAGGCAGCCAGCCGCGCGGACAGCGAAGCGGCGACCGGCACCGAGGTGGTCAACCGCACTGGGGCGGCCATCGGCCGACTGGCACAGGACATCCAGCAGGCCGGTGACGTGATCCATGAGCTGGAGGCGCACAGCAATGACATCACCAAGGTGCTAGACGTCATTCGCGGCATCGCCGAGCAGACCAACCTGCTGGCGTTGAACGCGGCCATCGAGGCGGCGCGGGCCGGCGAGCAAGGCCGTGGCTTTGCCGTGGTCGCCGATGAAGTACGCAGCCTGGCATCGCGGACCCAGCAGTCGACCCAGGAGATCAACAGCATGATCGGCGCGCTGCAGGGCGGGGCACGGCAGGCGGTGGAGGTCATGCAGCGCAGCCGCGAGCAGGCCATGCAGAGCGTCGAACATGCGGCCCAGGCGGCGCGCTCGCTGCAGGGCATCAACAGCCGGGTCAACGAGATCAGCGCGATGAGTATGCAGATCGCCGCGGCCGTCGAGCAGCAGAGCAGCGTCAGCGAGAACATCAACCAGAACATCGTCAGCATCCGCGGTGGCTCCGACCAGTATGTGGAGAGCGGCCTGCGCAGCCGGCAGAGCGCGTCGGGCGTCGCCGATCTGGCCAGCAGCATGGAGATGCTGGTGCAGCAGTTCTGGACCCGGCGGCGTGGCTGAGGGCTGTCGGTGAACCGCAATGGTGCGCGCCGCAGAGGGCGCGGTGCATTGCCCGCGCCGTCTGCGGCGGGCTTGTTACGTGGCTCGCGTAGAGGCAAAATGCCACTAGTTTCGCATGCTGCGAAAGCTGCTTTACCGCTCAGGACAATCGGGCCTGATAGCTAAGGCGCCAGCCGTGACATTCCCTTTGGGGGTGCACCACGGCTGGCGCCTTTTTTTTGGGCTCGCGTCCTGCTGCAAGGCGCGCCCTGACTGAGATCGGCACTCAACCTGCATGTGCTAGCACGAAAAGATGAATCAATGCTGACCGAAGAGACGCTGCGCACTGCGCTGGAAGAAACCATTCAGGTACTAGAACGCACGCGACGCTCGTTCAAATCGCGCGAGCTCGGCCAGCTGCGCCGGCGCCTGATCGACCTGCTCGAGCAGCTGGAAACCGATATGGGAGAGAAGGACGAACGCTGATCGCCAAACCGTAACCGGCCCCCTGTACAAGGATGTCCGCCGCATCCATGCGAGCGCTGCCAACAGAAGCAGCGCCGAACCTGCCTCGCGTACTCAGACCCCATTTCCAAGGAAGATCTGTTTATGCGCACCAACCTTCCCGTCAGCGGCCGCGAAATCACGGTCGGCGAGACGGCGAACATCCTGTCCACCACCGATCTGAACGGCACCATCACTTACGCCAATCCGGATTTCGTGGCGATTTCCGGCTTCAGCGAAGACGAGCTGCTCGGTGAGCCGCACAACCTCGTGCGCCACCCCGACATGCCCGAGGCCGCCTTTGCCGACCTCTGGCAAACGCTGCAGGCGAACAGGTCGTGGATGGGCATCGTCAAGAACCGCTGCAAGAACGGCGATCACTACTGGGTCAGCGCGTTCG
Organism: Stutzerimonas kunmingensis; assembly: GCF_002929225.1. Classification (GTDB taxonomy): domain Bacteria; phylum Pseudomonadota; class Gammaproteobacteria; order Pseudomonadales; family Pseudomonadaceae; genus Stutzerimonas. Next base: position 220,910 of record NZ_PISM01000022.1, read on the forward strand.
CCACACCCGTCGGCCGCGACGGCAAGGTCGTCGAATACCAGTCGGTGCGGACCCGCGCGCAGCCCGAACAGATTCGCGCCGCCGAGGCGCTTTACGCACGCCTGCGCGAGGGCCGTGCCGCAGGCGCACTGCGCGCTTCGCGGCTCGGGTTGCGTGGCCGGGTAGCGCTGCTGGCTGGCCTCGGCAGTGCCGCAGGCGCGGCGCTCGGCGCGTTGCTGCTCGGTGCGCCGCTGGCCGCCGGTGCCGCCGCGGCCGTGCTAGGCGGTGCGGTGGCCACTGGCTTGGCGGCGCTGGCACTCGCGCCGCTGACGCAGCTGGCGCAACAGGCGCGGCGCATCGGCCACAACCCGGTAAGCCAGCTGATCTACACCGGACGCCGTGACGAGATCGGCGAGATCGCCTTTGCCATGAAGATGCTGGAAACCGAAGCCGGCGCCATGGTCGGGCGCATCGCCGACTGCAGCCGCCAGCTCAGCAGCCACGCCCGCGACCTGCTCGGTGCCATGCATGGCAGTACCGAAAGCGCCTCGCGCCAGCAGCAGGAAACCGATCTGATCGCCACGGCGATTCGGCAGATGACCGCCAGCGTGCAGGAAGTCGCCCTCAACGCGCAGCGCACGGCCGAGGTGGCGGCCCGCGCGGACAGCGAAGCGGCCAGCGGCCGAGAGATCGTCGGCCTCACCGGCAGTAGCATCACGCGGCTGGCCGGTGACATCCAGCAGGCCGCCGAAGTCATTCATCAGCTCGAAAGCCACAGCCAGGAAATCAGCCGCGTGCTCGAGGTGATTCACAGCATTGCCGAGCAGACCAACCTGCTCGCGCTCAATGCAGCCATCGAAGCGGCGCGTGCCGGCGATCAGGGCCGCGGTTTCGCTGTGGTGGCTGACGAGGTGCGTCAGCTGGCATCGCGCACATCCAGCGCGACCACCGATATCCAGAGCATGATCGGCTCGCTGCAGGCCGGTGCGCGCCAGGCCGTGGACGTCATGCAGCGTAGCCGCGAGCAGGCGCAGCACAGCGTCAGCCATGCCGACCAGGCCGAACATTCGCTCGGCGGCATCAACAGCCGGGTCAACGAGATCAGCGCCATGAGCAGCCAGATTGCCGCAGCGGTGGATCAACAAAGCTCGGCCAGCGAGGAGATCACCCAGAGCATCGTCAGCATCCGCGGCAGCTCGGACAATCACGTTGCCACCGGTCTGCACAGCCAGCGCAGCGCCTGCGGCGTCGCCCAGTTGGCCGATGGCATGCTCGAGCTGGTGCAACAGTTCTGGGCGCGGCGGCGGGCGTGATTGCAGCAGTCTGTCGCTTGCACGGGACAGACTGATATCAGGGTGGCATCATGCACTCGTCGGCGCTTATTAAATGACGCCGGTTGGCTGGCACTTCGCTGGCCATTGCCGCGCCGACGAGGCATTTCCACATGATGCGCGCCTTACTGCTGATGGTCGCCTGCCTGACGTTGCTGCCCTGGACCGGCAACGCGATGGCGGCTGAGCCATCGCCGGTGCTGCAGACAAGGGGGGCGGCGACGCTGCAGGTCGGCGCAGTGGAATACCTGCTGGGCAGGCCGGACGCGGATTTCACCCAGATCGCCGCAGCCGATCTGCCCTGGCAGCGGCTGAACAAACCCAACCTTGGCAAACAGCGCGACGGTGCCTGGCTGCGCCTCCGGCTGCATAACACGGGCGACGCCGCGAAGCGCTGGTACCTGCTGCTGAAATGGCCGGTGCTCGACCGCGTCGCGGTGCGCCTGTATTACCCGGACAGCGACCGCTGGGGTCAATCCATGCTGGCCGGGGATGCCGTGGCACTGAGCAGCCGACCGCTGGCCGACCATCACTTCGTCTATCCACTCGAGCTGCCGGCGGGCGAGCGAGCGGTGGTCTATCTGCAGCTGCAGGCCAGGGAAACCCTCGCCCTGCCGCTGGAGCTGATCGACGAAAAGCAGCTGATCCAGGGCAAGCTTCGCGACGTCACGCTGGTCAGTCTGTTCTTCGGCGGCATCCTGGTGATCGTGCTGTACAACTGCAGCCTGCTGATCTTCACCCGCGACGGCAGCTACTTCCTCTACGTGCTTTACCTGCTCAGCGCGGTGTTCTACGTGCTGACCATTACCGGCTTCGGCCAGCTCTACCTCTGGCCGGAAATCCCCGAGCTGTCGGCACGCTTCTACGGCCTTTCCGCGGCGCTGTGCTTCTTCACGCCGATGCTGTTCGCCCTGCGCTTTCTCGGCATACGCCGCTATGGCGGCTGGGTCTGGGCGGTGTCCGTCAGCCTGACCGGCTACTGGGGTGTGGCGGTGCTCATGCTGCTGCTGGCACCAACCCTGGCGCGCTATCTGTTCATGGACAGTGTCGCGCTGCTGCACTGCGTCGTGACCATGGCCGTGACGCTCAACCTGTGGATGCGCGGCAATCCGTCCGCGCGGCTGTTCAGCATCGCCTGGAGCACCTTGCTCGGCTTCACCGTGGGTCAACCTGCTGGCGCTCAACGGCACCTTGCCACTCAACGCCTGGACGCTGAATGGCCAGCTGATCGGCATGTTCGCCGAGTTCGTGCTGCTATCCATGGCGCTGGCCGAGCGCATCAACGTCGAGCGCAACCGGCGCATCGCCGCGCAGCAACTGGCATTGCACGCCTCGGAATCGCTGGCCGAGGAGCGCGCACTGCGCTTGCAGGCCAAGCAGGAGGCGCTGGATCTGCAACTGCGCGCCAACGAGGTGCTTGAAGCGCGGGTGTACGAACGCACCCGTGCGCTGGAAGAAGTCCGCCACGGCCTGGAAGCCGCGAATGCCGAACTGATGCGCTTGAGCACCACCGATTCGCTGACCCAGCTGGCCAACCGCCGGCGTTTCGATCGTCTGCTGGACGAGGAAATCCGCCGCGCGCGGCGCGCCGGCAGCCCACTGTCGGTGTTACTCGCCGATATCGATCACTTCAAGCGGGTCAACGACAGCTACGGCCACCCCTTCGGTGACGAGTGCCTGCGCCAGGTCGCGGCAGTGCTCGCCGCGCACTGCCAGCGCGCCGGCGACGTCGCGGCGCGCTATGGCGGTGAGGAGTTCGTCGTCCTCCTGCCGGGGCTCGACGCCGAACAGGCCGTCGCCCTGGCGGAATCGATCCGCTGCACGATCGCGCACCTGCAGCTGCAGCATGGCGAACAGCCGGTGGCGCTGACCATCAGCCTTGGCGTCGCCACGCTGACCCCCTCGCTCGCCGCGCCGGCCGATCTGCTGGCGGCGGCGGATGCGGCGCTCTATCAGGCCAAGAACGCTGGTCGCGACCAGGTGGTTCTGGCCGCTGAGGTGAATGCTGGCGAGCAGACTCCGGCCCTCAACGCTTGAGCGGTATGAAACGGTCCTGCGCGAGGTCCGCGCGGCTCGCTGGCATGCCCTGAAAAAGGGACCGCCCGCTGCGCGCCTAAATACAAAAAGTTACATACAATGACCCGCTTCAGGCTCCGATCGCACGGCGGGGCCGCGCCGATACCACCACGTCCTTCCGAAGCGCTTCCGGCTCGATTCCGGCGGCGCTACCGGCCATGAGAAATCGATGCCGTTCAATGCACTGCTGATCCTGTGCTTCATGCTCTTGCTTGGTGCCGCGCCGGGCCGGGCTGTGGCCGAAGACAGCCTGATGATCGAAAGCCGGCACGCTCCCGGGCTGCAGGTTGGCCAACCGGAGTACGCGCTTGGCCGGCTGGAGGCTGGCTTCGACCAGGCACGCAGCGACGACCGGGGCTGGCAGCCGCTGCAGGTACCCAATCTGCTCCGCCAGCCAGCAGGCGCATGGCTACGATTCCCGGTGCATAACCTCCAAGCAAACGCCAGCAGCTGGTATCTGTTGCTCAAGTGGCCCGTGCTCGACCGCGTTACGCTGCGTGTCTACTACCCGCGGCAGGACCGATGGGGTGAGCCCATGGTCGCTGGCGATACGCTGGCGGTCAGTCAGCGGCCGGTGGTCGATCACAACCTGGTCTTCCCGCTGAACCTGCAGCCCGGCGAGCAGGCGGTGGTCTATCTGCAGCTGGAGGCCAGCGAGCTGATGGTGCTGCCGCTGGAGCTGGTCGACGAGAAGAGCTTCATCGAGGGCAAGGTGCTCGATACGGCGCTGTTCAGCCTGTTCTTCGGCGGCATGATCGTCATCGTGCTGTACAACCTGAGCCTGCTGATTTTCACCCGCGACCTCAGCTATCTGCTGTACGTGCTGTATCTGCTCAGCGCAATGTTCTACGTCGGCACCATGAGCGGCTTCGGCCAGCTGGTGTTGTGGCCCGGCGCACCGCCGTTCTCGGCGCGCTTCTACACGCTGTCGGCAACCCTGTGTTTCCTTACTCCACTGCTTTTCGTCGTACGCTTTCTGCAGGTTCGCCAGTACGGCGGCTGGGTCTGGCACATCACCTGGGTGCTGGGCTGCTACTGGATCACGGTGCTGTTGGCGGTGCTGCTGATTCCGGAGCATGCACACTGGCTGTTCATGGAATACGTGGCGCTGCCCTACTGCCTGATCAGCCTGGCGGTGACGCTCACGTTGTGGGCCCGTGGCAACGTATCGGCGCGGCTGTTCAGCATCGCCTGGATAACGCTGCTGGGTTTCACCGTCATTCACCTTCTGGCGCTGTGGGGCTACATGCCACTCAATCGCCTGACGCTGCATGGCCAGCTGGTAGGCATGTTCATCGAGTTCGTGCTGCTATCGATGGCGCTTGCCGAACGGATCAACCTGGAGCGCAATCAGCGCATCGCCGCCCAGCAGCTGGCGCTGGAGGCATCGCGCAGCCTGGCCGACGAACGCGAGCAGCACCTGCAGGCCAAGCAACAGGCACTGCTGATCCAACAGCGTGCCAATGAAGAGCTGGAAACGCGCGTAGTGGCGCGCACCAAGGCGCTCGAGGAAGTCCGTCACGGTCTCGAGCTGGCGAATGCCGAGCTGCTCAGACTGAGCTCCACCGATCCGTTGACGCACCTCGCCAATCGCCGCCACTTCGATCAGCTACTCGAAGACGAGGTCCGTCGCGGACGCCGCAACGGCACGCCGTTGACCGTCCTGCTGGGCGACATCGATCACTTCAAGCGAGTCAACGACAGCTACGGCCATCCGTTCGGCGACGAGTGCCTGCGCCGGGTAGCGGCGGTACTCCAGCAGCATTGCCAGCGAGCCGGTGATCTCGCGGCGCGTTACGGTGGTGAGGAGTTCGTCATCACGCTGCCGGCAACCGGCGGGCCGCAGGCGGTGCTGCTGGCCGAGCGGATGCGGCGGGATGTCGAGCGGCTTGAGCTCGACTGCGATGGCGAGCGCATCAGCCTGACCATCAGCTTTGGCGTGGCTACGCTCGATCCGCAAGCCACGGCGGCGCCGCTGGAGTTGCTCAGTGCAGCAGACCGTGCGCTCTATGAGGCCAAGCGCAGCGGCCGCAATTGCGTGGTCGAGGCCGCCGACCTCGGACCGGATGGCGCGACCGTGTTTGCCTGAGGCGCGGCCGCCTTTCAGCTCTCGGCCGGTACGAAACGCACCCGCACCAGCAGGCCGCCGAGAGCGTCCTGATCCAGGCTGATCTCGGCGCGATGGGCGCGGACGATTTCGCCGACGATGGCCAGCCCGAGGCCGGCACCATGGCCGCCGGTGTCGCGGCGGTAGAAGCGCGCAAAGACGCGATCGCGCTCGGCGGCCGGAATACCCGGGCCGTCGTCCTCCACCTCCAGCACGGCGCCGTCGAGCACGCGCAGCACCACGTTGCCGCCGTCGCCGGTATGCGCCAGCGCGTTGTCCAGCAGGTTGCTCAGCAGTTCGCTGATCAGCGTCGGCTCGCCGTCGATCCATACCGGTGCCTCGGCCTCCAGCGCCAGGGCGACGCCGCGCTTGTGCGCCAGCGCGGCCATCGCCAGGCCCAGCTCGCGGGCCAGCTGCGACAGGTCCAGGCGCTGAGCGCCGCCTTCGGCGATGGATTGCGCGCCGCTTTCGATGCGCGCCAGCGAGAGCAGCTGGTTGGCCAAATGGATGACCTTGTCGGTGCTCTGTCCGGCGTCTTCCAGGGTGCTGCGCCAGACCGCCGGTTCGGCTTCGCGCAGGCCCAGCTCGATCCGCGCCTTGAGCGCCGCCAGCGGCGTGCGCAACTCGTGGGAGGCATCGGCGATGAAGCGCGCCTGGCGTTCGAACTGCCCGCGCAGGCGCTCGGTGAACCCGTTGAGCGCCGCCACCAGCGGCCTCAGCTCGCGCTGTACATGGATCAGCGGCAGCGGCCGCAGGTCATCCGGTGCGCGTTCCTGCACCGCCTCGCTGAGCTGCCCCAGCGGTCGCAATGCAGCGCTGACCGCCAGCCACACCAGCACCAGCGCGGCAACCGCCAGCAGGCCGACGCGCCACAGGGTGTCGGTCAGCAGGCTGCGCGCCATGCGCTCGCGGGCGCCGAGGGTTTCGGCCACGCGGATCTCGGCGATGCCGTTGAGCTCCGGTTCGCTGACCGGCTGCAGCAGGCTGACCAGGCGCACGCCCTGGCCCTGGAACTCGCCGTCGTAGAAGCGCGCCAGCGCCGGGTAGTCGTCGGTGCGCGGGACGTCGGCAGCGGGCGCCGGCAGGTTCTCGTAGCCGCTGACCAGGCGCCCCTGGATGTCCAGTACCCCGTAGTAGATGCGCCCGGCGCTGTCGTAGGCGAAGGTGTCCAGCGCCACGTAGGGCACGTTGGCGCGCAGCACGCCTTCATGGGTGACCAGTCCATCGGCGATGGCTCGGGCCGAGGCGAGCAGGGTGCGGTCGTAGGCGGTATCGGCGGCGGCGCGGCCGTTCCAGTAGGCGCTCAGGCCGCCAAACAGCAACAGCAGTGCGAGCAGGATCGCCAGCCGCCGCAGCAGCCGCGCGCGCAGGCTGCCGGCGAGCGCTTCCTCAGCCATCGAGCGCCTCGAGCAGGTAGCCGAGGCCGCGGAAGGTGACGATGCGTACCGGCTGGCCCTCGAGCTTCTTGCGCAGACGGTGGATGTAGATCTCGATGGCGTCGGCGCTGGCGTCCTCGTCCAGGCCGAATACCTGGGCGGCCAGCTGATCCTTGCTCATCATCCGACCGGGGCGGGCGATCAGCGCTTCCAGCACGCCCTGCTCGCGGGAGGTCAGCGTCAGAGGCTCGTCGGCCAGGCTGAAGCGCCGCGCATCCAGATCGTAGACCAGCGCGCCGCAACGCTGCTGGCGTTCGCCGCCGCCGACGCTGCGCCGCAGCAGCGCCTTGACCCGTGCTTCCAGCTCGGACAGTTCGAACGGCTTGGCCAGGTAGTCGTCGGCGCCGAGGTTGAGCCCGTGCACGCGATCACTGACCTCGCCGCGGGCGGTGAGCATCAGCACCGGCAGCGTCTTGCCGCGCTCGCGCAGGCGCGCCAGCACCTGAAAGCCGTCGAGCCGTGGCAGGCCGACGTCGAGGATCGCCAGCGCGTAGTCCTCGCTGGCCAGCGCCAGGTCGGCGGCGACGCCATCGTGCAGCAGGTCCACGGTCCAGCCGGCGGCGCGCATTGCCTGCGCCACGCTTTCGGCCAGCTGGGGGTGGTCCTCGACCAGAAGAATTCGCATTGCCTGTCCTCTGCGATGGCGACGGAGCGCCAGTGTAGCGGCAGAACTTTCACGCCGCTGCCGGCTTTCAGCGCTGAAAGGCTGGCGAAAGCTTGACCGCCTAGGATCGCTCGCAGGTGGCTCGAACCACCACGCGCGGCGCATGCGCCGTCACAACAAAAACAATAGTGGAGATACCCGATGCTGACTGCCGTCAGACGTTCACCCGCTCCTGCCCGTCTCGCTTTGGCCGTTGCCGCCGCCTCGCTGGCACCCATGGCCCAGGCCGCATTCATCGAAGACAGCAGCGCGACCCTGCAGACCCACAACATCTACCTGAACCGCGATTTCCGCGAAGGCAGCGGCCAGTCCAAGCGTGAAGAATGGACCCAGGGCTTCATTCTCGACGTCCAGTCGGGCTTCACCGAAGGCACCGTCGGCGTCGGCCTCGATGCCCTGGGCATGCTCGGCGTCAAGCTGGATTCCGGTGGCGGCCGCGCTGGCACCGACCTGCTGCCGGTGCACGACGATGGCAGCACGCCGGACGAGTTCAGCCGCCTGGGCCTGACCGCCAAGGCCAAGATTGCCGAGACCGAACTGCGCTACGGCTCGCACATTCCGGAGACGCCGGTAGTCAAGGCCAGCGACAGCCGCACGCTGCCGCAGGTGTTCGAGGGCGCTACCGTCACCTCCACCGATATCGACGGCCTGACCCTGACCGGCGGCCGCCTGGACAAGGTGATCGACCGCTCCTCGACCAACTCCCAGGACCTGCAGCTGAACAACAAGAACGGCCGCTTCGCCAGCGCCGCCGAGGCCGACCACCTGACCTTCGCCGGTGCCGAATACGCCTTCAACGAGAACCTCACCGGGCGCTACTACTACGGCGAACTGGATGACGTGTATCGCCAGCACTTCTTCGGCCTGCTGGCGAACAAGCCGCTGAGCGACAACTCCGCGCTGAGTGCGGACCTGCGGGTGATGCTCAGCGACGACACCGGCGCGGCGAATGCCGGCAAGATCGATAACCAGGCCTGGAACGGCATGCTCGGCTACAGCCTGGGCGGGCACAAGGTCAGCGTCGGCTACCAGCAGATGCGCGGCGATACCGGCTACGCCTACATCGACGGCGGTGATCCGTTCCTGGTCAACTTCGTACAGATCAACGACTTCGCCAACGCCGACGAGCGTTCCTGGCAGGCCCGTTACGACTACAACTTCGCCGCCATGGGCATCCCCGGGCTGACCTTCCTGACCCGCTACATCTCCGGCGACAACGCCGAGTACAGCGGCGGCAACAACGGCAGCGAGTGGGAACGCGACTTCGAGTTCAAGTACGTGGTGCAGAGCGGGCCGCTGAAGAACGTCGCGCTGCGCTGGCGCAACGCGATGTACCGCTCCGATTTCGCCCGTGACGCCGACGAGAACCGTCTGATCGTCAGCTACAGCCTGCCGATCTGGTAAACAGAACAAGAACGCGAGGACTACCCGATGAAAACCAGACTCAGCCGTTTCGCCCTGCTGTCGTCCTGCCTGCTGCTCTCGAGCCAGCTGCTGGCCGAACCCAAGCGCCCCGAGTGCATCGCCCCGGCCAAGCCCGGCGGCGGTTTCGACCTGACCTGCAAGCTGGCCCAGAGCGGCCTGAAGGACAGCGGCCTGCTCGAAGCACCGATGCGCGTCACCTATATGCCCGGCGGCGTCGGCGCGGTGGCCTACAACGCGGTGGTCGCCCAGCGTGCGGCGGAAGCCGGCACCATCACCGCCTTCTCCAGCGGCTCGCTGCTCAACCTCGCCCAGGGCAAGTTCGGCCGCTACGACGAGAGCGCCGTGCGCTGGCTCGCCGCGGTCGGCACTGATTACGGCGCCATCTCGGTACGTGCCGACGCGCCCTACCAGAACCTCGACGAGCTGATTGCCGCGGTGAAGAAGGACCCGGGCAGCGTGGTATTCGGCGCCGGCGCCACCATCGGCGGCCAGGACTGGATGCAGACCGCACTGATCGCCCGCGCTGCCGGTGTCGATCCGAAGAAGCTGCGTTACGTCGCCTTCGAGGGCGGCGGCGAAACGCTCACCGCCATGCTCGGCGGCCATGTGCAGGTCACTTCCAGCGGCCTCGGCGAAGTCACCCCGCAGCTCGACGCCGGCAAGATCCGCATCCTCGCCGTGCTGTCCGACGAGCGTCTGCCGGGCAAGCTGGCCGACATTCCTACTGCCAGGGAACAGGGCTACGACATCAGCTGGCCGGTGATCCGCGGCTTCTACATGGGGCTGGAAGTGCCTGACGAGGACTTCAACTGGTGGAAGACCCAGTTCGACACCCTGCTCGCCGACGAGGACTTCGCCAAGCTGCGCGAACAGCGCGACCTGTTCCCGCTGTCGATGACCGGCGATGAGCTGGAGGCCTTCGTCAAGAAGCAGGTGCAGGACTACAAGGCGCTGGCCGGCGAGTTCGGTCTGGTCAAGTAACGCGAACCGGCCCGCGCCCGCGGGTCGTACGGCTGGCCCGGCAGCTGCCGGGTCGCCGAATCCCTGAGGTATCCCGTCATGTACGTACGTGTCTTCGCCGCGGCGTGGCTGCTCGCCTGCGCCGGCCTCGCCCTGCTCGCCTGGGGCTTCGAGGCGCCCTTTGCCTACGACCCGGTCGGGCCGCGCGCCTACCCGCTGCTGTTGCTGTTGCTGATGGCCTGTGGTGCGGCGTGGCTGCTGTTCAAACCGCACGGTGAGCCGACGCCAGCGTTCGATCGTGCCAAGGCGCAGCGCGCCGTGCTGTGCGTGCTGGCCCTGCTGGCCTACGCGCTGCTGTTCGAAACCCTGGGTTTCGTCATCAGCACCGCTCTGGCCGGTTTCGCCCTCGGTCTGCTGTTCAACGGTCGCCTGTGGCCCAGCGTGATCAGCGGTGCGCTGCTTGGCGTGCTGCTCTACGGGCTGTTCGATTACCTGCTGGACGTGCCGCTGCCGCTTGGCCTGCTGCGTCTGCTGGAGAGCTGAAATGGAAACACTGAATTTCTTGATGCAGGGCTTCGATGTCGCCACGCGACCGACCAACCTGCTGGTGGCGCTGTTCGGCGCCTTCGTCGGCACCGTGGTCGGCCTGCTGCCGGGCCTCGGCCCAATCAACGGCGTGGCGCTGCTGCTGCCGCTGGCCTTCGCCCTCGGCCTGCCGCCGGAGACCGCGCTGATCCTGCTCGCCGCGGTGTACCTGGGCTGCGAATACGGTGGCCGCATCTCGGCGATCCTGCTCAACGTGCCGGGTGATGCCGCCGCGGTGATGACCACCCTCGACGGCTACCCGCTGGCGCGCCAGGGCAAGGCGGGTATCGCCCTGTCGCTTTCCGCGGTCAGCTCCTTTATCGGCAGCACCATCGCCACCTGCGGGGTGGTGCTGTTCGCCCCGCTGCTGGCCAAGTGGGCGGTGGCCTTCGGCCCGGCGGAGTACTTCGTGCTGATGATCTTCGCCATCGCCTGTCTCGGCGGCATGGTCGGCGACAAGCCGGTGAAGACTCTGATGGCCGCGCTGATGGGCCTGGCGCTGGCCACCGTCGGTGTCGACTCGACCACCGGCGTCTACCGCTTCACCTTCGGCAGCGTCAGCCTGTCCGACGGCATCCAGTTCGTCATCGTGGTGATCGGCTTCTTCAGCGTCAGCGAGATCCTGCTGATGCTGGAAAAGACCCACAGCGGGCAGAAGGCGGTGAAGGCCAGTGGCCGGCTGCTGTTCAACTTCAAGGAGTTCTGCCTGACCTTCTGGACCATGGTGCGCAGTGCCGTGGCCGGCTTCGTCATCGGCACGCTGCCGGGCGCCGGGGCGACCATCGCCAGCGCCATGACCTACATGAGCGAGAAGCGCATGGCCGGCGACAAGGGCCGCTTTGGTGATGGCGACCTGCGCGGCCTGGCGGCGCCGGAAGCGGCCAACAACGCCTCGGCCTGCGGCTCGCTGATCCCCATGCTGACCCTCGGCGTGCCGGGTTCAGGCACCACCGCGGTGATGATCGGCGCGCTGACGCTGTACAACATCACCCCCGGCCCGCTGCTGTTCGAACAGCAGCCGGACGTGGTCTGGGGCCTGATCGCTTCGCTGTTCATCGGCAACGTGATCTTGCTGGTGATGAACATCCCGCTGGTCGGTCTGTTCTCGCGCATGCTCGCCGTGCCGAACTGGGTGCTGGTGCCGGCGATCACCGTGATCAGCATGGTCGGCGTGTATTCGGTGCACAGCACCACCTTCGACCTGGTGCTGATGGTCGGCCTCGGCGTGTTCGGCTACCTGCTGCGCAAGCTGGACTTCCCGCTGTCGGCGCTGATTCTCGGCTTTGTGCTCGGCGAGATGATGGAAGACAACCTGCGCCGTGCGCTGTCGATCTCCAACGGTGAGCTGGGCATCCTCTGGGGCAGCCCGATCACCCTGGCGCTGTGGGCGCTGACCGTGGCGATGCTCGGCATGCCGGCGCTGCGCTGGTACCTCAAGCGCCGTCGCGGCAACGTGGTCGAGGCGCAGGCCTGACATGCATCGGCGGCTGCCGGCCTGGTGGGCGACCCCGCTGATCGGTGCGCTCGGCGGCTGGCTGGCGACTCTGGCCAACTGGCCGCTGCCGTGGATGATCGGCTCGCTGCTGGCGGTGATCGCCGTGCGCTGCAGTGGCTGGCTGGTGAGCGAGGTGCCGCGCGGCCGTCAGGTCGGGCAATGGATCGTCGCCAGCGCCATCGGCCTGCACTTCACCAGCGAGGTTATGCAGCAGGTGCTGGCGCATCTCGGCGTGATCCTCGCCGGCGCGGTCGGCACATTGCTGCTGGGCCTGATCGGCCTCTTCATCCTGCTGCGCAGCGGCACCGATCGCGCCACTGCGTTCTTTGCCAGCATGCCGGGAGGCGCCAGCGAGATGGTAGTGCTGGCCAACCGGCACCAGGCCGAACCGGCGCGGGTGGCGGCGGCGCACAGCCTGCGCCTGCTGCTGGTGGTACTGATCGTGCCGGCGCTGTTCACCTGGGGCCTGCCGTCGATGGAGGCGCCAGCGCCAGCGCCGGTGAGCTGGCCCTGGTTGGCGCTGCTGCTGCCGGCGGGCGGTCTGCTGGCGCTGCTCTGGCAACGGCTGAACCAGCCCAACCCGTGGATGCTCGGCCCGCTGACCGCCTGCGCGTTGGCCAGTGTGGCGCTCGACCTGCACGTCGGCCTGCCGGGCTGGGCCGGCGCGCTCGGCCAGTGGTTGATCGGCTGCTCACTGGCCTGTCATTTCGACCGGCCGTTCTTTCGCAGTGCGCCGGCGTTCCTGCTGCGCATTCTGCTGTTCACCCTGCTGGCGATGCTGCTCGCTGCCGCACTGGGCGGCGCGCTGGGCTGGATGACCGCGCTGGACGAGGTGTCGCTGATGCTCGGCATGATGCCCGGCGGCATTACCGAGCTGTGCCTTACCGCGGAAGCGCTGCAGCTGTCGGTGGCGCTGGTCACCGCGGTGCAGGTGCTCAGGCTGTTTCTGGTGATGTTTCTCGCCGAGCCGTTGTTTCGCCTCTGGCAACGCCGCGCTTGCTGACCGACGTGGCTCTGGATCAGGCCGGCCGTCCCGGCAGGTGGGGCTCTCCGGATATCACCCCCCGTGGCGCTTCGCCGGCTGTGCGCGCCTTGTTGCCGCCGGGGCCTTCCAGTGCCGGATAGGCGGCGCTGCAGAACAGTGAATTGAGGCGTTTCATGTCGGCAATCAGCTCCAGGTGCGCGGCGCTGGTCTCGATGCTCTCCACCACCTGCTGGTGCAAGCGCTGCACGTGGGAGTGCGCCAGTTCGCGCTCGAGCTTGCGGAACTGGCGTTTCTGCTGCAGCAGCTGGCGGGCGCTATGGGAATCGCCGGAGATGAAGACCGACAACCCCAGCCGCAGGTTGGTACTCAGCTGGGCGTGCAACTGGCCAAGTTCCTCCAGCCCGCTGTCGGAGAAGGAGCGGCGCTTGGACGTCTTCAGGTTCTGCACCTTGCTGACCATATGCTCGATGATGTCACCGGCCTGTTCCAGGTTGATTGCCAGCTCGATGATCTCCGCCCAGCGCCGGCCCTCCTGCTCGGCGAGGTCTTCGCGCGGCATTTGCGCCAGGTAGAGCTTCACACCGCTGTAGAGGGCGTCGACGTCATCGTCCAGGCGGCGAATCTCGTCGCCGGGCTCCGGTCGGTCTTCGCGCAGCACCTCCAGCAGCCGCGCCAACATCAGCTCCACCATGTCGCCGATGCGCAGGGTTTCGCGGACCGCATTGGCCAGCGCCAGGCTCGGCGTATCCAGCGCGGCGGGGTCGAGATGCCGCGGCTGCGCCACGCCGTTGTCCAGCGCACGCTCCGGCAGCAGGTATTCACACAACTGCGCCATCGGCTTAACGGTGGGAAGCAGGATCACACAGCGCAGGCTGTTATAGATCAGGTGAAAGCCGATCACCTGGGTCTGTGCGCTGACACCCAGGGTGTCCATCCAGGCCACCAGCATGCCGAGAAACGGCAGCACGATCAGCCCGGCCAGCTTGTACAGCAGGTTGCCCAGCGCCACGCGGCGCGCCGAAGCCGGCTGCAGGCTGGCGTTGAACCAGGCGAGCAGGCCGCTGCCGATGTTGGCGCCGATCACCAGGCCCAGCGCCACCGGCAGGCTGATCAGGCCGGCACCGGCCAGCGTCGAGGTCAGCAGCACCGCGGCGAGGCTGGAATACGACAGCACGGCGAACAGCGCGCCCACCAGCACCGCGAGCAGGGTGTCGCCGGCCAGCGAGGAGAACAGCACCTGCATGCCGCGCGCCTCGGTGATCGGCTCGGCGGCGTGCACGATCAACTGCAGGGCGAGAATGATCAGGCCGAGGCCGATCAGCACGCGGCCGATCTGGCCGACGCGGGTCTGTTTGCGCGAGAGGAACAGGCAGACGCCGAGCAGCGTCAGCAGCGGCGACAGCCAGGAAAGATCGAGGGTCAGCACGCGGGCCATCAGCGCAGTGCCGACATCCGCGCCGAGCATGATTGCCAGCGCCGTGGGCAGCGCCATCAGACCCTGGGCGACAAAGGAGATGGCCAGCAGCGCGGTGGCATTGCTGCTCTGCACCAGCGCGGTGACGCCGATGCCGGCGCCGAAGGCCAGCGGCGCGTTGCCCATGCTCTGGCCGAGCGCCCGTCGCAGGTGCGAGCCATACACCCGCATGATCCCGGTACGCACGATATGCGTACCCCAGACCAGCAGGGCGATGGACGACAGCAGGTGCAACAGGGTCAGCATCGGTCGGGCTCCTGCCCCGGCGAGCAGCAACGACGAAAGCCTGCGTCACAAGGACGCAGCGCTTTACCGGGGATACTCGATTGACCCTGGCCTGCCGGCCCCGTTCACCGAAACGTCACAAAGCCCGTTTCGCCCGATCCTCAGGGGCGGGTGTAGTAGCCGACACCGAGCAGTACGTCGTCGACCCGCTGGATCAGCGTGTGCTTCTGCTCGACCGCGTTGGTCGCGGGGTTGCGCCAAACGTAGTCGACGCTGCCGGAGCCGTGCTTGCGGGCCAGTTCGATCATCTCCTTGAATAGCGGCTTGCCGGCGGCATCGTTGACGTTGCGCACATCGACACCCACCAGGTTCGGCGAGCTGCCGCTGGCGCGGTAGCGACCGTCATCCAGGCCGATGGCGAAGACGTACTCGTCGTTGAAGACGAAGCCGCCACGCGGGTCGTTGAAGTTACGGAAGGCGGCCTCGGCACCCTTGTCCTTGACCTGCTGCACGGCGCGGTCGAGCAGCGCCTTGGCGTGCTCGGCCGTGGCACGCGGGATGTAATAGCCGACACAGAGCACGTGGTCGCCGATCTTGCGGAACTGGCTGATTTTGTTCTCGACCTTGTTGTCGGCCGGGTTGAGCCACTGGTACTCGACTTCGCCGCTGTCCTGCTTGGCCGACTTGTCGAGGATTTCACGCATAAAGGACTTGCCGGCGGCATCCTTGAGTTCAGCGACGTTCAGCCCCACCAGGCTGGCCGAAGGGCCGCTGCTTGCCTGCATGGTGCCGTCCTCGCCGAGCACGAAGATGTAGTACTGGCCGTGGACGAATTCACCGTTGCGGTCGTTGAAGGCGGCCAGTGCCTGCTCCGGGCCCTTGGCCTGGAAGGTCAGCACGGCCTGGTCGAGCAGGCCGCGGGCCTGGCTGGCGTGGCTGCGCTCCACCGAGCCGAGCGTTCGCTGCTGGGCTGGCTCCTGTGCGTGCAGAAGCAGCGGCACGGCGCCCAGCGTGGCGGATAGGGAAAGGGCGAGCAGCTTCTTGCGGTTCCGGTTCATGAACGACTCCTGACCTGATGGCGGGCGACTAAGCGGCCGCCCCGTATCCCCATGCTAGGCAGCAGCAGCGGAATTGATATTGGTCGAGAGGAGCAAAAGGACAAGGCGAAAGGAGGAGATTCGCCGCGACACGAGTTGTCGCAACCGGGATACAGACTCAAGTGCACGGCTCGCTCCGCTGCAGAGCGGCCTGTAACCTAGCGACTTCTGTTCACGCGGTGCACTCATGCTCAGCCTCTACCATGCCCCTGATCTGGAAACCCTCGGCGAACTGGCCACGCGCCTGCTTGCCCAGCCGCTCGCCGACCCCTTCGCCCCGGCGCTGGTGGTGGTGCCAAGCCAGGGCATGGGGCGCTGGCTGACGCTTGAGCTGGCACGCAAGCAGGGCATCGCCATGCAGCTGGAGATTCAGCTGCCGGCCAAGTTCGTCTGGGACCTGAGCCGCACGGTGCTTGGCAGCCTGCCCGAGCAGTCGGCGTTTTCCCCGACTACCCTGACCTGGCGGCTCTATGGCTGGCTTTGCGAGCCAACCAATCTCGAGCTGGCGCCACGTCTGGCGCAGTATCTCGACGGCGGCGATGAGCGCCGGCGGCTGTCGCTGGCGGCGAAGATCGCCGACGTGTTCGACCAATACCTGCTCTATCGCGACGACTGGCTGGCAGCCTGGGAGCGTGGCGAAACCTTCGATCTCGGTCCGGACGAAGCCTGGCAGGCGCTGCTCTGGCGCGAGCTGACCAAGGACGGCCATCCGCACCGCGCGCGGCTGCTCGACGATCTGCTGCAGCGGCTCTACAGCGACCAACCGTTGCCCGGCCTGCCCGAGCGCCTGCTGGTGTTCGGCATCAGCAGCCTGCCACCGCACCACCTGCGCGTGCTCGATGGTCTGGCGCGGCATATCGACGTGGTGGTATGCGCACTCAACCCGAGCCGCGAGGCGTGGGGCGAGATTCGCGATATCCGCGAGCTGGCGCGCCAGCCTGAGAGCGGCGCTGACGATTGGTACCTGGACGTGGGTCACCCGTTGCTGGCCAGCCTTGGCAAGCAGGGCCGGGACTTCTTCGATTCCTTGTTCAGCCTGACCGCCAGCGAAGGCAGCCAGGAGTTCGGCCTGTATTCCGAAGACGAAGACCTGCGCGACGACAGCCTGCTGCACGCCTTGCAGAACGACATCCTGCGCCTGCGTACCCGCCTGCCGGATGAGCGCATCACGCTGGGCGACGGTGACCGTTCGCTGGAAGTGCATATCGCCCATTCGCCGCTGCGCGAGGTAGAGATCCTGCATGACCAGCTGCTGGCTCGTTTCGCCGCCAACCCGGCGCTGACGCCTGATCAGGTGGTGGTGCTGACCCCCGACATCGAGCGCTACGCACCCTTTATCGAAGCCGTGTTCGCCCCCCGCGAGGGCAGCCCGCGGATTCCCTACAGCCTCGCCGACCGCAGCCTGCGCGCCGAAATGCCGCTGATCGAGGCCTTCCTCGAATTGCTGATGCTGGCGCAGAGCCGTTTTACCGCCGAGGAAGTCCTCGCTTGGCTGGAGCAGCCGGCCATTGCCCGGCGCGCCGGGATCGAAAGCGAAGACCTGCCGCTGCTGCGCGACTGGCTACGCGAAGCCGGCGTGCGTTGGGGCCGCGACGGTAGCCAGCGGGCGCGTCTCGGCCTGCCGGACGAGTCAGCCTTCACCTGGCGCCAGGGGCTGGACCGCCTGCTGCTGGGCTTTGCCGCGCCGCCGCAACTGGCTGGCGACCACGCGCCACTGCTCGGCGAGCACTGGCCGCTGGATGCCCTGGAAGGCGCGCGCGGGCAGTTGCTCGGGCGGCTGGTGGAGTTTGTCGAACGGCTCGGAGTCATGGCCGATCAGCTGGCGCGGCCGCGTCCGTTGGGCGAGTGGGCCGATGACCTGCAAATCCTGATCGACACCCTGTTCGACGAGCGCGAAGCCGGCGACACGTTGCTCTTGTTGTCCCAGGCCTGCGCGGCGTTGCGCGATCAGGCCCAGGCCGCCGACCTCACCCGGCCCATCGAGCTGGAACTGGTGCACCAGCAGCTCAGCGCCGCGTTGCAGCAGGGCGGCGGCGCCTCGGGCTTTCTCACCGGTGCGGTGACCTTCTGCACCATGGTGCCGATGCGCAGCCTGCCGTTCCGCGTGGTCTGTCTGCTCGGCCTGGACGATGGCGCCTTCCCGCGGCGCACGCCGCCGTCGGGCTTCGACCTGATTGGCCGGCATCCACGGCGCGGGGATCGTGCACGACGTCTCGATGACCGCTATCTGCTGCTGGAAACCCTGCTTTCGGCGCGTGAGGCGCTGTACCTGTCCTATGTCGGCCGCGACCCGCGCGACAACGCCGTGCTGCCGCCTTCGGTGCTGCTCAGCGAAGTGCTGGAAGCGGTCGACATGACGGCGGTGCTGGCCGATGGCACGAAGCCGGTCAGTCAGCAGGTCCTCGTCGCCCATCCATTGCAGCCCTTCTCGCCACGCAATTTTGGCGACGGGCTCTGCACCGGGTTCTCCTCGCCCTGGTTCCGCGCCGCCCAGCGCCTGGCCGAGCCACCACAGGCGCAGGCGCAACCCTTCGCCAGCGTGCTCGCCGAACCGGATGAGGCCTGGCTGACCATCGAGCCGTCGCAGCTGTTGCAGTGCTTTCGCCATCCGGCGCGCTTCCTGCTCGAACAGCGCCTTGGTTTGCGTCTGGCCGACGACCAGGAATCGCTCGCCAGTGACGAGCCCTTCGATCTGGAGATGCCGGCCTGGAATGGCCTGCGGCGTCTGTCACTGCAGGCGATGGAGCACGGCTGGAGTGATGAAGACGAACGACGTATGGCCTGCGCCGCAGGTTGGTTGCCGACGGGCGAGTTGGGCCAGGCGCTGTGGGGCAAGCTGCGCGGGCCGGTGCGTGCCTTTGCGCCGCGCCTGTTCGAACTGCGCCCGGAAGCGGTGCCCGAGCCGCTGCCGGTGGATATCACCCTGGCCGGCGTGCGTATCCATGGCTGGCTCGATGGCGTGACCCCGGCCGGACTGTTCGGCTGGAAGCTTGGCCGTCTCGGTGAGTGGGACCTGCCGCCGTTCTGGCTGCGTCATCTGCTGCTCAACCTGTCCGCCACGCCCGGTATCGAGCGCCACAGCCTGATGCTATCGCCCGCCGGTGACTGGCAACTGGGGCCGCTGGCCAATGCCGCCGAGCTGCTCGAACCCTGGCTCGCCGCCTATCGCTGTGCCATCCGTGAGCCACTGCCGTTGCTGCCGCGTAGCAGCCATGCCTTCGCCAAGGGCTATCGCAAGCCGGCCCGCGGCAGTGAACCGCTCGACTGCGCCCGCAAGCGCGCCCGCGAAGCTTGGCTCGGCGCAGAATTCAGCCCAATCGCCGCCGAAGCCGAAGACCCCTGGAACGCCTTGGCCTTCCGCGACCGCGATCCGCTGGACCAGCGCTTCGAAACACTGGCTCAGGAATTGATCGGCCCGGCACTCGACGCCCTGGCTGAAGACGAGGAGGAAGCATGAAACTCGACCTGCTCGACTCGCCCTTCGACGGCCGCTCGCTGATCGAGGCCAGCGCCGGCACCGGCAAGACCTGGACGCTCACCGCGCTCTACGCCCGTCTGCTGCTGGAGCGGCAGCTGTCGGTGGGGCAGATTCTGGTGGTCACCTACACCACCGCGGCCACCGCCGAGCTGCGCGAGCGCATCCGCGCAAGGCTGGCCGACCTGTTGGCTGTCTATGACGGCACGCCGAGCGAGGATGACTTCCTCAACCGCCTCCACGCCCGCTACCCGGACGAAGCCTCGCGCCGCCGGTTGCTACTGGCGGTGCACGGTTTCGACGAGGCGGCGATCTTCACCATTCACGGCTTCTGCCAGCGCGCCCTTCAGGACGCCGCGTTCGAGGCCGGTGGCGATTTCGACAGCGAGCTGACCGCCGATGACCGCGAGATCATCGACGCGCTGCTGGCCGACGCCTGGCGCAGCGAATTGGCTGATGCTGATCCGGCCTGGGCGCGCTTTCTGGCGAAGAGCCGGATCACGCCGCTGTGGTTACGTCAGCGCTTGCGCAGTCATCTGGGCAAGCCCTATCTGCGCGTCGAGCCGCAGGGTGCGCCGGTCGCCGCTGATCTGCGCCCGGTCGAAGCCGCCTGGCAGCGCGCCGCTGATTTGTGGAAGAGAGCGGGCAGCGCCTGGGTCGCCGAGCTGCTGGCCCATGGTGGACTCAGCCAGAGCACCCACAAAAGCATCAAATTTGCGCCCTGGCAGATGGATTTGGATGCCTATTTCGCCGATCCGGCCGTGATGTTCGACCTACCCGAGGGCGCGGCCAAGTTCGGTGTCCGCGCGCTGACGAAAGCCTGCAAGAAGGGCCATGACGCGCCCGTCTGCGAACTGGCCCATGCACTGGATGAACTGGCCGATCAGGTCGCCGAGGCGCTGCCGGCCGGCAAGCAACGCCTGATCGCCCTGCAGGTGGCGCTGCTGGAGCGGCTCAACCGTGAGCTGCCCGAACGCAAGGCGGCGCAGCGGCTGCTGGCCTTCGACGATCTGCTCAATCGTCTGGACCAGGCGCTGCAAGGCCCGGTCGGCGAAGACCTGGCGGCCTCGCTGCGTGCCACCTATCCGCTGGCGCTGATCGACGAATTCCAGGACACCGACCCGATCCAGTACGCCATCTTCAACCGCATCTACGCCAAGGGGGGCGAGGCGTCGCTGTGTTTTGTGGGCGATCCCAAACAGGCGATCTACGCCTTCCGCGGCGCGGACCTTGCAACCTATATGACGGCCAAGCAGCAGGCCGATCGCGAGCCCTTCAACCTGCCGACCAATTACCGCTCGACGCCCGAGCTGATCGCCGTCTTGAACCAGCTGTTCGATCATCCACAGCCGTTCGCCCAACCTGATCTGCGCTATCCAGCAGTAGGCGCGGCCGACAAGCCGCGTGCGAGCTTGCGGCTGGTGGAGGAGGGCGAGGCGGCGCCGCTGTCGCTGGTCTGGCTTGGCGACGATCCGCTTGGCAAGGGCGAAGCTGCACAGCTGGCGGCGAGCGACACCGCACGGCGTATCGCCCTGCAACTGGCAGGCGCTGCGGAGGGCCATGCTGGTTTCGAAAAGGACGGCGTGTTCACCCCTCTGAAAGGTGGCGACATTGCCGTGCTGGTCGCCAACCACCGGCAGGCCGGGATGATCGCCGATGAACTGGCCGCACGTGGTGTGCCCAGCGTGCGCCGAGGGCGCGACAGCGTCTGGCGCAGCGAGGAGGCCGGTGAGCTGGCCGCGGTGCTTGCCGCTTATGCCGAGCCCGGTCGTGAAGGGCTGCTGCGCTATGCACTGGCCACGCGCCTACTGGGCCGCAGCGCTGCCGATCTCGCCCGCTGCCAGGACGATCAGCAGCAGTGGGACGCCGAGCGCGAAGCCGCCGAGCGCTATCACCAGCTCTGGCAGCAGCAGGGCTTCATGCGCGTATTCCGTGCCTGGCTCGACGATCAGGCGGTGGCCGAACGGCTGCTGGCACGGGTCGATGGCGAGCGCCGGTTGACCAACCTCCTGCATCTCGGTGAACTGTTGCAGGCCGAAAGCCTGCTGCGGCCGGGGCTGGAGCCATTGCTGGCCTGGTTCAACCAGCAGCGAGGTAGCGAAGGCGCCGGCGAAGAAGCCCTGCTTCGCTTGGAAAGCGATGCCGAGCGGGTGCAGATCGTCACCATCCACACCAGCAAGGGCCTGGAATACCCGCTGGTGTTCTGCCCCTTCCTCTGGGACGGCAAGCTGCTCGGCAACAATCGCGACAACGCCCGCTGCCACGACGCTGACGGTCAGCCGCTGCTGGATCTTGGCAGCGGCGAGCTGGAGGACAACCTCGAACGCGCCCGCCAGGAAGTCTTCGCCGAACAGCTGCGCCTGGCCTATGTCGCGCTGACCCGCGCCCGTGACCGGCTTTGGCTGCACTGGGGGCCTGTGAATCTCTGCAAACCAAAAAAGGATGGCAGCCTGGCCGATGAAGGCCTGCACAGCAGCGCCCTGGCCTGGCTGCTGCATGGGCGCGAACTCCCAGGTGAACAACCGCTGAGCGAGCTGGGCAACTACTTGGCGGACTTCAACGGTGGCAGCCTGCGCCTGGCCATCGAGCGACTGGTGCAGGGAAGCGACGGCCATATGGCCTGCCTGCCGCTGGAGTCACGCGAAGCCAATGCCCAGGGTCCCGGCCGCGCCGCGCCGCCTCAGCAGCTGTCGCAGCTCAATCGCAGCCTGCACAGCGCCTGGCGCATCGGCAGTTTCTCCGGCCTTGCCGCCGGCATGCATATGGAAGCGCCGGACCGCGACGCCCTGGCCATTCCCGATGCCGGCGAGCCGGGCAGCGGCTTTTTTGCCTTTCCCCGTGGCGCGCGCGCCGGAACCTGCCTGCACGCGATTCTCGAAGACTGGGCGCGAGGCAAAGGCGAGCTGGAGGCGCTGGTCGAACCCGCTTTGCAGGCCTACGGTCTGCCGCTGGAGTGGAAGGAAATCGCCATCAGCCATCTGCAAAAGGTGCTCGACACCGATATGGATGGCGCCGGCCTGACCCTCGCCGCGTTGCAGTCGGCCAGACGCCTGCCGGAACTGGGCTTCACCTTCCCGGTGCGGGATCTGGATGTGGCGCGGCTGCGCGCATTGCTCGTCGATCCGGCCAACGGCCTCGCCGAACCCTTGCGCGAAGCGGCGGCGCGGCTGGAATTCGACAGCCTCAAGGGCTTTCTCAAAGGCTTTATCGACCTGACCTTCGAGCACAACGGCCGCTGGTACATCGCCGACTACAAGTCCAACTGGCTCGGCCCGGATGCCAGCTACTACGGCGGCGAACGGCTGCTGCAGGCGTTGGCAGGCGAGCATTACTACCTGCAATACCTGATCTATCTGGTCGCCCTGCGCCGCTTCCTGCGCCAGCGCCTGGCGGACTTCCACGACGAGCAGCTCGGCGGTGCCTTCTACCTGTTCCTGCGCGGCATGCCCGACGCCGGCGTCTACTTCGCGCGGCCGGACGATGCGCTGCTCGATGCGTTGGATCGATTGTTCGAGGAGGGCAAGTGATGCGCCCCATATTCGCAGGAGCCCTATCTCGCGAACGGCAAGCGCCCGCTCTTGTAGGAGCCAGCTTGCTGGCGATCCGCGGTACCGGAACGAGTACTGCCAGCAAGCGGGTTTCTGCTGGATCGAGGTCGCCACGATGACGAATATATTCGAGTTTCCGTTAGACCCACTGGAGCGCGCCTTCATCGCCAGTCTGCAGCGCCTCGAGCCGGATACCCCTGAAACGGTGCTGCTCGCCGCCGCGCTCTGCTGTGAAGCCCTGGCGTCCGGAGACGTCTGCCTGCCGCTGGGTCGGTTAGCCGGCAAGCGGCCATGGCCGGATCAGGATTTCAGCCTGCCGCCGCTTGCGACCTGGCGAGCGCAGCTGGACGCCTCATCGCTGATCGGTGCGCCGGGGGATTACGCACCGCTGATTCTGGTCGGGGAACGGCTCTACCTCGCCCGTTACCAGGCCTATGAACAGCAGTTGGCGGAACAGCTGCTGGCTCGTGCAGCGGACGCACCCGATGCCGACGAGGCTCAGCTGAGCGACAGCCTGGCGCGGTTGTTCGCCTTCAACCAACAGAGCCCCGACTGGCAGCGGTTAGCCGCGGCCCAGGCGGTACGTCGGCGCCTGGCGGTGATCTCCGGCGGCCCCGGCACCGGCAAGACCACCACCGTGGTACGCCTGCTGGCGGCGCTGCTCGAGCAGCCCGGCGGCGAGCGCCTCGCCATCGGCCTCGCGGCACCTACCGGCAAGGCTGCTGCGCGCATGGCCGAAGCGATCCGCAACGCCAAGGCCGATCTGCCGGTCAGTGATGCCGTCAAGGACGCTCTGCCGGACGAGGCGCGCACACTGCACCGCCTGCTCGGCAGCCGCGGCGATAGCCCGAAGGTGCGCCATGACGCGGCCAATCCGCTGGCACTGGACGTACTGGTCGTGGACGAAGCGTCGATGGTCGATCTGGCACTGATGGCCAAGCTGGTTGCAGCGCTACCGCCCAAGGCGCGCTTGATCCTGCTCGGCGACAAGGATCAGCTGGCCGCCGTGGAAGCCGGTGCGGTGTTCGCCGAACTCTGCGAAGGGCGCGGATTCGATAGTCAGGCCACGACCGATCTGCAACGCCTCACCGGGCAGAACGTACCGGTCGAGACGCCGCGCTCGCGCCTTGGCGATGCGGTGGTGCTGCTCACCCACAGCCACCGCTTCGCCGGCGACAGCGGCATCGGCGAACTGGCGCGGCGCATCAACGCTGGTGACGCCAAGGGCACCGTCGCGCTGCTGCAGGAAGGCCGTGCAGACCTCGCCTGGAGCGCAACGCCCAGCCCGACCGCATTGATCGAGAGGCTGGAACAGGGTTATGCACCTTACCTGCAGGCCGCACGCCAGACCGATCCATCCGCCGCGTTCGAGGCCTTCAACGGTTTCCGCGCGCTGACTGCCCAGCGCGAAGGCGCCTTTGGCGTCACTGGCATCAACGAGGCGCTGGAAGCGCGCTTCAAGCGTCGCCTCGGTGTGCCCGCCCGCGAACGCTGGTACCCCGGCCGCGCGGTGATGGTCCGGCAGAACGACTACGCCCTGGGCCTGTTCAACGGCGATATCGGCTTGTGTCTGAAAACCGAGCAGGGCCTGCGGGTGTTCTTCGAGGGCGACGAGGGCTATCGCGGCTTTGCCCCGGCACGGTTGCCGAGTCATGACAGCGCCTTCGCCATGACCGTGCACAAAAGCCAGGGCTCAGAGTTCACCGAGGTGCTGCTGGCGTTGCCGGAACAGCCCAGCCCGCTGCTGACGCGCTCGCTGTTCTACACGGGCATCACCCGCGCCAAGCGCAAGGTGGAGATCTGGGCGCTGCCGGCGCGGCTGGCCGAAGCGGTCAATACCCGCGCCGAGCGCGCCGCAGGATTGGCCGAACGCTTGGCGCCCCCCAGCGCTCAGACCAGAGCCACAGAGGCAGTGCCGGCGGCCAAGCCAGATGAGCCAAAAAGCGATCAGCTCAGCCTGTTCTAAACCGTGCGCGCCTGCTCGAAGCCGACATGATCGCTGCTCATCGCCGCCTGTTTCGTGAAGCGGTTGTGCGTATGGCGCTCGGAATTCTGTTCCGATGCGCTTTCGCCAAAAGCCGACACCGGGACTTGCGATGAGAACCTTCTTTCTTCTGCTATGGGGCGCACTCAGCCTGTTCATCAGCACCGCGGCGCTGCGTGAACTCTGGCTCGCGCCGTCCGTGGCCAGCGGTTTCGCCCTGCTGCTGGTGGTCTATTACATCGTTTGCTTCTTCCAGCTGATTCGCGCCGCCTACCTGCCATGGGGGCTGCTGGGTGCGTACCGGCGCAGCGGCTACTGGCTGTGCCTGATCCTGCTGCCGCTGACGCTGATCCCGCTGTACGCCGCCTACCAGATCTGGGAGCAGGGCGGTTACGTTGCAGTGGAAGCCTCGTTGCACACCGAATGGCTGCACCTGCTGCTCGGTTGGCTGCAGGACGCCCTCGGTTATCTCGGCCCGCTGCTGGTGCTCGGCGCGCTGGGTGTCGGCATGGCGCTGATGCTGCTGCGTCTGCTACGCGGGCAGGTCGCGCGCTGATCAGCCGTTGAGCAGCGTCAGCACCAGCGGCAGGCTGGCCGCCGCGAGCAGGGTCTGCAGGGTGATGATGCCAGCCATCAGATGGCTGTCGCCGCCGAGCTGGCGGGTGAGCACGTAGGCAGTGGGGGCGGTGGGCAGGGCGAAGAACAGCACCAGGATGGTGGTTTCCATATCGGGCAGGCCGAGCACCATCGCCACACCGTAGGCGAGCAGCGGAACGGCCAGCAGGCGCACCGCGCTGTTCCAGCCCAGCGCCGGGATTTCCCCGCCCAGCTCCTGGGGTTTGAGCGCCGCGCCGACGCAGAGCAGGCCCAACGGCAGGCTGGCGGCGGCGAGCAGACCTAGCAGGCGGTCGGTGCCGCCGGGCAGACCCAGGCCCGACAGATTGACCAGCGCGCCGGCGATACAGGCGAGAATCAGCGGGTTCTTTGCGATGGGCAGCAGCAGACCGCGCACGCTGACGCCGCGCTCGGCGGTCAGCGCCCACACCGACATCACGTTCACCGTCGGCACCATCAGCGCCAGCATCAGCGCAGCCAACGCCAGACCTTCCTTGCCGAACAGGCTGCCCACCGCGGCCAGGCCGAGGTAGGTGTTGAAACGCAGCACGCCCTGGGTGATGGCGCCGAAGCGGCCGGCAGACCAGCCGCGCAACCGCTTGGCGATCAGCAGCCCGATCCAGGCCAGGCCCAGGCCGAGCATCACGGCACCGGCCAGGCGCGGCAGTGCTGGGTTATCCAGCGGCGCTGTGGCCAGGCTGCTGAACAGCAGGGCGGGAAATAGGATGAAGTAGTTGATGCGCTCGGCGCCGGGCCAGAATTCGGCACTGGGAAAGGCGCGCAGGCGCAGGAAATAGCCGGCGACGATAAGGGCGAACAGGGGCCAGAGGGCGAGTAGCAGGGCGGTCACGGATACATCCAACAGTGCATGTAGCGCGATCTTCGATGCTGCCATCCGCCAGTGCAACCCTCATCTTCGAGCTGGCGTGGCGGCAGCGGTGCTACGTCGGTCGGACGGTTGTCTGTTGCGTGGTGGCTTGGTGATATCATCGCGCGTCGAACCTGCGAGCTTCCGATGCGCCACATACCCCCCCAGGCCTCTACCGAGGACTTCCGCGATACGCCTTATGGCCGGCAGTTGCATGGCGGGTTCCGTCTGCTGCGCTTCGCGCCGGAGCTGGAGAGGGAGTTTCGGCGCTATCTGGATCGTCATGCGCGACTATCGCAACGCCTCGCCGCCCTGCTGTTGATCTTCGCGGTCGGTGGATATCTGTATTGCGAACACCGGTTGTTCGATCTTGCCGATACCGGCTGGCTGACAACGCTGACGCTGTTGCGCCTCCTGCAGATTCTGCCGGGCGTCGTCGTGCTGGTGCTGACCTTCTACAGCCGCAGGTTTCGCGCGCAGGCCAACCGCATATTTCCGGTGCTGCTGGTGATGGTCGGCATGCTGGCCGCGCTGATCGACATCCGCTTCGAAACGCTCGATGCGGAGCTGAATTTCCGTTATGGCGCCGGGCTGCTGATCGTCGCGTCGTTCTTCTTTCTCGGCGTGACGTTCTGGTGGGCGCTGCTGTGCGCGGTGCTGATCGTGCTGGCCGATGTGTGCATGGCTAGCCTGATCCTGTCGGCCGAGCAGATGCCGGAACACTGGATCGCCGTCAGCTACTACCTGCTGTTGCTGATCATCGGCGCGATCAGTCGCTATGTTCATGAGTACTCGCAGCGCGACCAGTTCCTCACCCGCCAACTGCTGGGCTGGGTCGCCGAGCACGACGCGCTCAGCGGTCTGGCCAACCGGCGCAGTTATGATCGCGCGCTGCCCCAGCGGATCGCCCAGGCCCGCCGAGACCGGCGCCCGCTGAGCCTTCTGCTGCTCGATCTGGATGATTTCAAGGCCTATAACGACACCTTCGGCCATCCGGCCGGCGATGCACTGATCCGCGCCTTCGGCGAGCTGCTCGCCGGCTTCGCGCGGCGCCCGCTGGACGAGGCGGCACGGGTTGGCGGTGAGGAGTTCGCACTGCTGCTGTACAACTGCGACAACGCCGCTGCACAGCGCATTGCCCGTCAGGTGATCAACGCGCTGGCCGCGCTGGATATCAGACATCCGCATGATCCGGCGGCGCGTGTGGGTGTCAGTATCGGGATCGCCACGTTGCAGGACGGCCAGCAGGCCGAGCAGCTCTATCACTGCGCCGATACCGCGCTATATCAGGCCAAGAGTGGTGGCAAGAATCGCTTTGCCGTCGCGGCCGGGCTACTGCGACCCGAGCCACAGCCTCACTAGCGGATGGCTTAGCGGCGCGGTGGCACCGAGCGGGTGCGGCCGCTGCCGTCGATGGCGACGAATACGAAGACGGCTTCGGTGACCTTGCGCCACTCGCTGGACAGCGGGTCATCACTCCAGACTTCCACCAGCATGCGGATCGAGCTGCGCCCGACCTCCAGCGTCTGGGTATAGAAGGACAGCTGCGCGCCAACCGCTACCGGAACCATGAACGCCATGCGATCGATGGAGACCGTGGCGACACGGCCGGCGGCCACGCGGCTTGCCATCGCAGTGCCGGCCAGATCCATCTGCGACACCAGCCAACCGCCATAGATATCGCCAAAACCATTGGTTTCCCGCGGCAATGCGGTGAGCTGCAGGGCCAGGTCGCCCTGCGGGATCGGATCTTCCTGTTCGTATTCTTTCATTCGGTCGGACTCGCGGCGCGTTGTTGTTCTGGCGCGAAATGCCCGCTCTGGCACGGGCGACGGCGCGAGTATAGCGGCTGTGTTGCGCTACAGCGACCGAACCAGGTCAACGGTGCGCTTGGTAATCAGATTGTCACACTTGCTTCATAGAGTGTTCACACGGCCTGCAGATACTGGCCCCCGTTCCAACACACTCGAGCACACACCTGCTAGGAGCAAGGTATGAAACTGAATCGTTTGATGGCGGCCCTGACCTTTGTAGCCGCTGGCGTTGGCGCCGCGAGCGCGGTCGCTGCTGTGGACCCGGCGCTGCCGAGCTACCAGAAGACTTCCGGTGTTTCCGGCAACCTGTCCAGTGTCGGTTCGGACTCCCTGGCCAACCTGATGACCCTGTGGGCTGAGGAATTCAAGCGCAGCTATCCGAACGTCAACATCCAGATTCAGGCTGCCGGCTCCTCCACCGCGCCGCCCGCTCTGACCGAAGGCACCTCCAACATGGGCCCGATGAGCCGCCCGATGAAGGACAACGAGATTCAGGCCTTCGAAGAGAAGTATGGCTACAAGCCAACTGCCGTTCCGGTGGCCATCGACGCCCTGGCGGTGTTCGTGCACAAGGACAACCCGATCAAGTCGCTGGACATCGAGCAAGTCGACGCGATCTTCTCCAGCACCCGCCTGTGCGGTGGCGAGAAGGACATCAAGACCTGGGGCGACCTGGGTATGACCGGCGAGTGGGCGGCCAAGCCGATCCAGCTGTTCGGTCGCAACTCGGTATCCGGCACCTACGGCTACTTCAAGGAAGAAGCCCTGTGTAAAGGTGACTTCAAGTCGAACGTCAACGAGCAGCCGGGCTCCGCTTCGGTGGTGCAGTCGATCTCCAGCACCCTGAACGCCATTGGTTACTCGGGTATCGGCTACAAGACCTCCAGCGTCCGCGCCGTACCGCTGTCCAAGGGTGGCGAGGCTTTCGAGGCCAACGAAGAGAACGCTCTGGCTGGCAAGTTCCCGCTGGCGCGCTTCTTCTACGTCTACGTCAACAAGGCGCCGAACAAGCCGCTGAGCCCGATCGACGCCGAGTTCCTCAAGCTGGTGCTCTCCAAGCAGGGCCAGGAAGTCGTGGTCAAGGATGGCTACATCCCGCTGCCGAAGAAGGTGGTCGACAAGACCATGCAGGACCTGGGTCTGTAAGACCCGCGTGACGGCCGGCGACGTAGCGCGCCGGTCATGCGCAGATGCCCGCCACGCGAAACGCGCTGGCGGGCTTCGTCGCGTCACCTGGCTGTAATTTTTCTGTCACACAGCTTCATTAGATTAGGCGCCCCGAAGGGCCGCTCTGGCCCAGGAGCCCTGGCATGAACGACATGGAAAACATGACCGCGAATTCCGATGTGCA
The DNA here is from genome assembly GCF_002929225.1 of Stutzerimonas kunmingensis. Lineage (GTDB taxonomy): Bacteria > Pseudomonadota > Gammaproteobacteria > Pseudomonadales > Pseudomonadaceae > Stutzerimonas. The sequence goes on from NZ_PISM01000022.1 coordinate 250,404, forward strand.
ACGGCTGGACTTCAACACGCCGGCGCTGCAACGCAAGCGCCGCATCCGCGCGCTGAAAGATCACCTGGCGCGCTGGTACGTGTCCATCGGCGGTCTGGCGGTGCTGGTCGCCATTACCCTGATCTTCTTCTACCTGGCGCAGGTCGTACTGCCAATGTTCCAGGGCGCCGAGCTGGAAAGCCGCGCGGCGCAGCAACCGGCCTGGTTGGCCGATGCCGGCGAGCCGCTGCTGCTGGCGGTGGAGGAGCAGAACCAGGTCGCAATGCGCCTGGGTTCCGACGGGCAGGTGCGCTTCTTCGGGCTGAGCGACGGTGCACTGCTGTCGAGCAAGACGTTGCCGCTGCCAGCCGGCAGCCGTGTCGTCTCGGTGGGGCAGGACACGCCAAGCACACGCCGGCTGGTGCTGGGCCTGGATAACGGCCAGGCGCTGGTGCTCGAGCACAACTACAAGGTCACCTACCCAAACAATAAGAAGACCATCACCCCCGAACTCGCTTATCCCTTCGGTGAGGAGCCGCTGCAGCTCGACCCCGAGGGTCGGCCGATCGATCAGGCCGCCATCAGCCTGAACGGCAAGACGTTGCTCGTTGCCGGCGCTACCGGCACGGCATTGCACGCTCAGCGCATCGCCAGCAGCGAAAACCTGATGACTGGCGAGGTGACGCTGGAGCAGGAACGCCTCAATCTGCCGCAACTGGCCGAGCCGATTCGCCAGCTGCTGCTCGACCCGCGGCATATGTGGCTCTACGCAATCAGCGGCAAGGCCAGCGCGGATGTCTTCGATCTGCGCCGCAAGCAGCTCAATGGTCGCTACAAGCTGGTCGGTGACGGCAGCGAGATCACCACGATCAGCCCGCTGCTGGCGGGCATATCGCTGATGATCGGCGACTCCAAGGGTGGCATCGGCCAGTGGTTCATGGTGCGCTCCGCCGACGGCCAGGCGGAGCTGAAGAACGTACGCAACTTCAAGCTGGGCAGCAGCCCGATCCGCCAGATCCTGCCGGAGGAGCGCCGCAAGGGCTTCCTCGCGCTGGATGACGCCGGCAGCATCGGCATTTTCCACAGCACCGCGCATCGCACCTTGCTCAAGGAACAGGTCGCTGAAGGCGCCGCTTTGGCTGCCATGTCGCCGCGTGCCACGCGCCTGCTGGTGGAGTCGGAGCAGGGTCTGCAGCGCTTCGTGATCGACAACCCGCACCCGGAAATCTCCTGGAGCGCGCTGTGGGGCAAGGTCTGGTACGAGAGCTATCCGGAGCCGGACTATGTCTGGCAGTCGACCTCGGCCAATGGCGACTTCGAACCCAAGCTGAGCCTCGCGCCGCTGGCCTTCGGCACGCTCAAGGCGGCGTTCTACGCGATGCTGCTGGCGGCCCCGCTGGCGATCTGTGCGGCGTTCTACACCGCGTACTTCATGGCGCCCAGGCTGCGCAGCAAGGTCAAGCCGATCATCGAACTGATGGAAGCGTTGCCGACGGTGATCCTTGGCTTCTTCGCCGGCCTGTTCCTCGCGCCGTTCCTGGAAAACCACCTGCCGGGCATCTTCAGCCTGCTGTTGCTGATGCCGGTCGGCATTCTCTTCGCTGCCTGGACCTGGAGCCGCCTGCCTCAGGCCGTGCGTCTCGCGGTGCCGGATGGCTGGGAAGCCGTGCTGCTGATCCCGGTGATCCTGCTGATCGGCTTCGGCTCGCTGGAAATCAGCGGCCATCTGGAGAATTGGTTCTTTGGCGGTGACATGCGCCTGTGGCTGTCCAACGACATGGGTATTCCTTTCGATCAGCGCAACGCGCTGGTAATCGGCCTGGCGATGGGCTTCGCGGTGATCCCGACCATCTACTCGATTGCTGAAGACGCCGTGTTCAGCGTGCCGCGCAGCCTGACGCTGGGCTCGCTGGCTTTGGGCGCCACGCCCTGGCAGACGCTCACCCGCGTGGTGCTGCTGACCGCCAGCCCGGGCATTTTCTCCGCGCTGATGATCGGCATGGGCCGCGCCGTGGGCGAAACCATGATCGTGCTGATGGCCACCGGCAACACGCCGATCATGGAAGCCAACATCTTCGAAGGCATGCGCACCCTGGCCGCCAACGTCGCCGTGGAGATGCCCGAGTCCGAGGTCGGCGGCACCCATTACCGCGTGCTCTTCCTCGCCGCGCTGGTACTGCTGATGTTCACCTTTGTGATGAACACCCTCGCCGAGCTGATTCGTCAGCGTCTGCGTGGAAAGTACGCCAGCCTGTAAACCAGATTTCGCAGAAGGTATCGATCCGTGAAAAAGGATTCGTTGAACACCTGGGTCAAGAGCGGCACACCCTGGATCTGGATGAACGCCGGCGCGGTGTCCATCGCCGTGATCATGACTCTGGGGCTGCTGGCGATCATCGCCGTGCGCGGTCTGGCGCACTTCTGGCCGGCCGATGTGATTGTCGCCGACTACAGCATGCCGGGCGCCGAGATGCGCGTGCTGGCCGGTGAGGTGGTCCAGGCTGAAGAGGTGCCACGCGCGCGTCTGGCGGCCAGCGGCCTGCCGGTGAACGTCGAAGGTGGCGAGTTCATGACTCGCGAGCTGCTCAAGGTCGGCAACCGCGAGGTGTACGGCGCGGATTTCTCCTGGGTGGTTGGAGAGTGGCTGAGCAATCAGCACACGCCCGCCGAGCTGATGGTGCTGGAGCGTCGTGAGTGGGGCAATTTCTATGGCTACCTGCTCAACGTGAAGGAAGCCGGCCAGCTGGTCGCCGAGGGAGAAGGCGCCTGGAACGAGTTGCAGGCACGCATCGACCGCGTCGACCAGCTGCACACGCAGATATCTCGTATCGAAAAGGTGGAGATCGGCCGCATCAACCACGGCCTCGAGCGTCTGCGCCTGAAGACCCGTCAGCTGGAGCTGAACGATCGCCTGGACGCGGCTGCCCAGGCCGAGCTGGATGCCGAGCGCGCCCAGTGGGATGCCGAGTACCGGGTGCTGGAAGAAAAGCTGGTCGCCCTGCAGCAGCAGTTCAACCGCGACAGCATCACCGTGCGCACGGCCGACGGCCGCGAGCAGGAGATCACCCTGGGCAAGGTGGTGCGGGCGTTCCAGCCCAATGCCATGTCGACGCCGCAGAAGCTGATGTTCTACTTCGCCAAGCTGTGGGAATTCGTCAGCGACGAGCCGCGCGAGGCGAACACCGAGGGCGGCGTGTTTCCGGCGATCTTCGGTACCGTACTGATGACCCTGATCATGGCGGTGATCGTCACCCCGTTCGGCGTGATCGCCGCGGTATACCTGCGTGAATACGCCAAGCAGGGCCTGCTCACCCGGATCATCCGCATCGCGGTAAACAACCTGGCCGGGGTGCCGTCGATCGTCTACGGCGTGTTCGGCCTGGGCTTCTTCGTCTACGTCCTGGGCGGCTCGCTGGACCGGCTGTTCTACCCCGAAGCCGCACCGGCACCGGTGTTCGGCACGCCGGGCCTGATGTGGGCTTCGCTGACTCTGGCAATCCTCACTTTGCCGGTGGTGATCGTTGCCACCGAGGAAGGCCTGGCGCGCATCCCACGGATGATCCGCGAAGGCTCGCTGGCCCTTGGTGCGACCAAGTCGGAGACGCTGTGGAAGGTGGTTTTGCCAATGGCCAGCCCGGCAATGATGACCGGCCTGATCCTTGCCGTGGCCCGCGCCGCCGGTGAAGTGGCGCCGCTGATGCTGGTCGGTGTGGTCAAGCTGGCACCGAACCTGCCGCTCAATGGCAACTACCCCTACCTGCATCTGGACCAGAAGATCATGCACCTGGGCTTCCACATCTACGACGTCGGCTTCCAGAGCCCCAACGTCGAGGCGGCACGGCCGCTGGTGTATGCGACTGCGCTGCTGCTGGTGCTGGTGATCGCCGCGCTCAACTTCACAGCGATCTACATCCGCAACCACCTGCGCGAGAAGTACAAGGCGCTGGATCATTAATTGAAGCGGCAAGCTCAAGCCACCGGCCTCGGGAGAAACGAGGCGCTGACTTGGGCTTGCAGCCTGTAGCTTGCAGCTGGCAGCTGCGAACGGAGCGAGCACATGCAAACCAACACGCATTCCATCGACATCTCGGCCCTCGGCCGCGACAAGCGCAGCCTGAGCCTGGCCAACGAGCAGGTCGCCATCGAAGTGCCCGATCTGAGCCTGTACTACGGCCAGAAGCAGGCGCTGTTCAACGTCGCGATGAACATCCCCAAGCAGCGCGTGACTGCCTTCATCGGCCCGTCCGGCTGTGGCAAGTCGACCCTGCTGCGTTGCTTCAACCGCATGAACGACCTGGTCGACGGCTGCCGCATCGAGGGTGCGATCAACCTCGACGGCACCAACATCTACCGCAAGGGCGAAGACGTGGCCGACCTGCGTCGCCGCGTTGGCATGGTGTTCCAGAAGCCCAACCCGTTCCCCAAGAGCATCTACGAGAACGTGGTCTACGGCCTGCGCATCCAGGGCATCAAGCAGAAGCGCGTGCTCGACGAGACCGTCGAATGGGCGCTCAAGGGCGCTGCGCTGTGGGATGAGGTGAAGGACCGTCTGCACGAATCGGCGCTCGGCCTCTCCGGCGGTCAGCAGCAGCGTCTGGTCATCGCCCGCACCATCGCCGTGCAGCCGGAAGTACTGCTGCTCGACGAGCCGAGTTCGGCGCTCGACCCGATCTCCTCGCTGAAGGTCGAAGAACTGATCTACGAACTGAAGACCAAGTACACCATCGTCATCGTCACCCACAACATGCAGCAGGCCGCGCGGGTATCCGACTACACGGCGTTCATGTACATGGGCAAACTGATCGAGTACGGCGATACCGATACGCTGTTCACCAACCCGGCCAAGAAGCAGACGGAAGACTACATCACGGGCCGCTACGGCTAGTCTGGCCATGTCAGAGGGCGCCAGGCGGCGTCGGCGGAACTTGCCGTACAAATCGTACTGTCTGCGTTCCGCCTCCTTGCCTGACACACTCTGCCAAAGCCCAGACGGGTTTGCGTGGTACTCATTTTTTCCAGGTGCGCTGCGCACCAGATCCGCCTAGCGGCAGTCTCCTCGGAGCGAGAACAATGATCAGTAAAGACAGCCACACCCAACACATTTCCCAGCAGTTCAACGCCGAGCTCGAGGAGGTGCGCAGCCACCTGCTGGCCATGGGCGGGCTGGTGGAGAAGCAAGTCAATGACGCGGTGACCGCCCTGATCCAGGCCGATTCGGGCCTCGCTCAGCAGGTGCGCGACGTCGATGACCAGATCAACCAGATGGAGCGCAACATCGACGAGGAGTGCGTGCGCATCCTCGCCCGCCGTCAGCCGGCGGCCTCCGACCTGCGTCTGATCATCAGCATTTCCAAGTCGGTGATCGACCTCGAGCGCATCGGTGACGAGGCGACCAAGATCGCCCGCCGCGCCATCCAGCTGTGCGAGGAAGGCGAGTCGCCCAAGGGCTATGTCGAGGTGCGCCACATCGGCGACCAGGTACGCAAGATGGTGCAGGAAGCGCTCGACGCCTTCGCCCGCTTCGATGCCGACCTCGCGCTGTCGGTGGCGCAGTACGACAAGACCGTCGACCGCGAATACAAGACCGCGCTGCGCGAACTGGTCACCTACATGATGGAAGACCCGCGCTCGATCTCCCGCGTGCTCAGCGTGATCTGGGCCCTGCGCTCGCTGGAACGCATCGGCGACCACGCACGCAACATCGCCGAGCTGGTGATCTACCTGGTGCGCGGCACCGACGTGCGCCACCTGGGCCTGGCGCGCATGGCCGAGGAAGTGGAAGGCTCGAAGGAGCGCTGATTCGCGGTCGCGGGGCGGGCAGCGATGTCCGCCCGGCGCCAAAATCTGCGGACAGAGCCGCCGCTGGCGTTGAGGCTCGACCCATCCACCGGCATCGGTTCGCCCGCACGGATGCCGCTCAGGTGCGGATCAGCGCCTCGCTCAGATAATCGATCAGCGCCCGCGTCTTCGGTGGCAGATGATGATTCTGCCGCCACAGCAGCCAGGCCGCGCCCTGGTATGAACCGGTGTAGCGCCACTGCGGCAGCACTTCGCGCAAGCGTCCCTCGGCCAGTGCCTGGGCTGCGGTGAAGTGCGGCAGGCAGGTGATGCCAAGACCCGCCAGCGCTACCTGCAGCCGCGCTTCGCTGTGGTTGCTGATGTAGCGGCCACGCACCGTCACCGTTTCCTGCTGCTCGCCGCGGCGCAGGTGCCAGCGATTGTCCCCGGCCGTTTCCCCCAGATACAGACAGCTGTGGCGCAGCAGGTCCTGCGGATGCTGCGGCTCGCCGTGGCGTTGCAGGTAGTCGGGGCTGGCGCAGAGCAGCTGGCGTACCGGTCCGAGCGGTTTGCCGGCCAGGCCTTCGGGTGGGGTGTCGGTGACCAGTACCAGCAGGTCGAAGCCGTCCTCGATCAGGTCCGGGCTCTGGTCGCTGATCCGCAGCTGCACATCGACCTCGGGGTAGCGCTGCAGAAAGGCCGGCATCAACGGTCCGACGACGAACTTGCCATAGGCCTTGGGCACGCTCAGGCGCACCAGCCCGCGCGGGCTGCGCATCAGCCGTTCGCCGATGGCGACGGCGGCGTCGGCCGCATCGAGCATGTCCCGGCAATGCTGGTAGAACTCCGCCCCGGCCTCGTTCAGCCGCAGCTGGCGCGTCGTGCGTTCCAGCAGGCGCAGTGCCAGAGCCTGCTCCAGCCGGGCCACCTGGCGGCTTACCGCCGACGGTGTGCTGCCCAGCCGCCGAGCGGCGCCAGAGAAGCTGCCGGCCTCGACCACCCGCACGAACACGGCCATGTAGGGCAGCAGAGCTGCGCTGTCATTCGTTCCCATGCGGAACAGGTCCTGTGCTGTTTCGCTGGATTATCGACCGTGGCGGCAGGCCCGACAATCAGCGCCTGATTGGTGCGGGGATTCGAACATGAAAGGCACGTCGAGACAGGGGCTGTGGCTGGCCGATGGCATGCTGCTGATGGTGGCGCTGATCTGGGGCAGCAGCTATGCAGTGGCCAAGCAGGCGCTGCTGTTCTATCCGGTGCTGGGTTTCTTGGCGATTCGCTTCGGCCTGACCTTCGTCCTGTTGCTGCCGCAACTGCGCGGGGTCGGCCGCCGGGCGCTGCGCCCCGGTCTGCCGTTGGGGCTGGTGATGCTGGCGATCTTTCTCTGCGAGACCTGGGGCGTGATGCTGACCAGCGCCAGCAATGCGGCGTTTCTGATCAGCCTGTGCGTGGTGATCACACCGTTCATGGAATGGCTGCTGCTGCGCCAGCGGCCGCACAACACGCTGTTCCTCGCCTGCGCGCTGTCGCTGGCGGGCGTCTGGCTGCTGACCGGCGGGCCGCAGCTGTCGCTCAATCTCGGCGATGCGCTGATGCTGGCCGCCGCATTGCTGCGCGCGGTGCTGGTCTGCCTGACCCGGCAATTGACGGCCGGTCAGGCGATTCCCGCGCTGGCGTTGACTGCGGTGCAGAGCGGGGTCGTTGCGAGCGGCTGTATCCTTCTCGGCTTGTCTTTGCCTGGCGAGCTGCCTGCGCTGCCAGGGGAGCCGGCGTTCTGGTTCGCGGCGCTGTATCTGGTGCTGTTCGCCACGCTGTTCGCCATGTACGCGCAGAACCGCGCGCTGGGGCGCAGCAGTGCAACGCGGGTGTCGCTGCTGATGGGCTCCGAACCGCTGTTCGGCGCGATCATCGCCGGCCTCTGGCTGGGTGAGCGGCTGGGGCCGATGGGCTGGGCGGGTGGGTCGCTGATCATGCTGGCAACGCTGTGCACCTTGAGCATCGGCCGCCAGCCGGCGCCGAGCACGGCCGGCGATGGTGCACCGATCCGTGCCCGTGCCTAGCGCGTACGCACGGCGGGGCTTGCAGACCGGTCAGCTCTGCCGTAGTTCGGCCTGCAGCTCATCCAGCGCCGCCTGGCGCTCGCCGTCCTGCAGGCGGGCGCCGGGGTTGAGAGAAGACCACTCGGGATGCGCGCGGCAGCGCTGCAGCGCATCGGGTAGCTTGCCCTCGCGCCAGCCCTGATCCTGCGGTGTGGCCAGGCGGATCGCTTCCGTGGCAGCGTGCCCTCGGGTGGCGAGCACGGCGAGCAGCTGGCGTTGGCGCAGGGCGAGCAGGCGCAGCACGGCGTCATCGACGCTCAGTTCACGCTGGCCCTTTAGTTTGCCCAGCAGGCGATTGCCATAGTGCCGCGCGGTCTGCGCGCCGCCGCCGGCAAGGGCGCCGAGCAGTGCCGCCGCGCCGAGGGTGATGCCGCCGACCATCAGGTCGACCCCAGCACCGGCGGCCGCGCCTGCGGCCATACCACTGCCGATCTTCACGCCCAGCTGCTTGAGTGTTTCCGGATTGAACACGTCGTCGCCCCAGCGGCCGTCGAGCAGTGGCAGGTCGCTTGCCGCCGCCTGCTCCTTGCGGAAGGCGTACAGGCGCAGCAGGGCCTCGACGCAGCGCTGCTCGCGGCCGCGCACGGCGTCGTGCAGTTCACGAATGGCGCCGCGCTCCAGTTCCGGCTGTGCGGCCACGCTGCGTCGGCAGGCGGCGACGTCTACCAGTAGCTCGGCGATCAGCCGCTGGCCGCTGACCAGGCGCGCCGCGGCCTGTGCTTCATGGTCCTCGATCAGCCGCTGCAGCTTGGGCCGCGCCTGTTCCAGCAGCAGCGCCAGGCTTTCGTACAGCCGGCGCTCGCCGTCCACGGGGGGCGCCACGCTGTCGAAGCGCACCAGTGCATGCAGGCCGAGACGGGCCAGCGCCTGACGCCATTCCTCCTCGCGATGGCCGGGCTGGGCGACGAAGTTGAGCACCGGCAGCAGCGGCTTGCCGCAGCCGGCGAGTACCGCCAGCTCGTCCTTGTACTTGGCCAGTACCGGCTCGCGGGCATCAATCACGTAGAGCCCGGCATCGCTGGCGAGCAACTGGCGCAGCACCTTGGCTTCCTGCTCGAAGCGCTGGCGCGCCTCGCTGCCGTCGAGAAAGCGTGCGGTTCGCGCCGGGCCGTCGAGGCGTTCGCCGGGGCGCTCCACGCGTTCCAGGTAATCGAGCAGGGCGATGGCATCTTCCAGGCCGGGGGTGTCGTACAACTCCAGCAGCGCCTCGCCGTCCACCGACAGCCGTGCGCCTTCGACATGGCGGGTGGTGCTGGGACGGTGCGAAACCTCGCCGAAGCCTGCATCACGGGTCAGGGTGCGCAGCAGCGAGGTCTTGCCGACATTGGTATGGCCGACCACGGCGAGCTTCAGGGCTTCAGTCATGTCCGCTCTCCAGCCAGCCGAGCGGCGTCGTATTGGAATGGGGCAGGCCCAGGGCGTCCAGCGCCTGGTGCCAGTCATTCAGACGCGCACTGTCCAGCGCCTCGCCCGGCGGTGCCTGCAGCAGCCAGACCCGTGTCGCCGCGGCACAGCGCGACAGTTCGCCGATCAGCGCCAGCGTGCCGCGATCCGGCGAGCGTCGGGGGTCGCAGGCGATGGCCAGGCGTGCCGGTGGAAAACGGCTGAGCTGATCGAGTAGCCGCCGGCGCCCCTCGCGATCGTCGAGGATGCCGGCATCGGCGATGCCCTTGGATAGAGCCGGTGGCCAGGGGCGACTGCCGTCCAGCTCGATGGCCACCAGCACGGCGCCGGCACTGCCATCAAGCTGGGCGCCGGCGCTGGGAGCGTGCAGTTGGGCGGGTGCTGCATCACTGATACCGAGTCGCTCGCTGGGCGGCTGCAGGCGTTCGCGCAGCAGGCGATAGGCCGGCAGGCTCAGGTCGAGCTTCAACGCGGCACGACCGCGGCGCCAGCGCCACAGGCTGAACCCCGCCAGCAGCAGCCGCGGCAGCAGCCCATAGATCAGCAGCACGCCGACCAGCCAGCCGGCCCAGAGCTGGCGGGCACCTTCCAGATCACCGCCGAGCGTGCCGCTGGCGCGGATCTGCCCGGCATCCGGCACGCTGAAGCCGAGCAGTGCCGGCAGCGCGCCGAGGGCCTGGGTCAGGCCGACGAAGGCGCTTTCACCGAGAATGGTGGTCTCCCAGACGAAGCCATAGCGCCGCGTAGCCAGTAGCGCCAGTAATGTCAGCATCGAGCTGCCCATCGCCAGCAGCCACAGGCCATGCACGCCGACGCCCAGCAGCCAGCGACCTAGTCGGCGCTGGTGCAATACGCTCAGCAGCGCTGGTGCCAGTTGCGCGGCGCGGGCGTCGCGGGCGAGCTTTTCGCTCTGCCAGAGCCACAGCCGCCCCAGCGCACCGCCGCTGTCGCCAGCGAAGAGCAGGCCGAGCAGCCAGCCAAGCAGGGTCAGCAGATTCAGCCCGAGCAGGCTGCCCAGCGCCCAGAACACATTGACCGGTCGCTGCCCGTCGCCCAGTGCAGCGAAGGCCAGGCCGGCGCCGGTGAAGACCGCGAGCAGTGCCAGCACGAACCCACCCAGCCGTGCGCCCTGACGCCAGTGCAGGAGCGCTTCGACCAAGCCATCACGGCGGGCCAGCCAGAGCGCGCGCTGTTCGATCAGGGCCGGCAGGTCGCCGCCTTGGGCGCGGGCCTGGCGGTTGGCTTCGTCATCCTCCAGCGGCCCGGCATGCTCTTCGCGCAGGCGCACGGCTTCGGTCAGCCAGAGGCGGTCGAGCGTATCGAGATCAGGGGTGGGGCGGGCTATCACACGGCATCTCGCTGGCGGGTCGTGCCTTGAGGATAACCGCTGCCGTGGGGAACGGGAAAACGGGGAGCCGTTGCGGCTCCCCGCTGTGGCCGTCAGTCGGCGTTGCGCAGGCGCACGGCGATGTCGGGCTGGTCGATGAATAGGCCATCGATACCGGCGTCGAGGAAGGTGCGAATCTCCGTTTCACTGTCGCCGCGTTCGTGGCGCTTGTCGCTGCTGCGCAGGTTGGCCGGGAGGAAGGTGTTTTCCGCGCGGAAGGTGTACGGGTGGACCTTGAGGCCGGCGGCGTGGGCGGCGGCGACGAAGCCGGTCGGCGTGCCGAGGTTGCCGTTGGCATCACGCGGGATGATGTAGCTCTTCTCCGGACCGACGCCGGCGGCGTAGCGGGAGATATCCTTGAGCCCGGCCGACGTCGCCATCTGCGCATAGGTCAGCTTGCTGCCGCGCACCTGCTGGTCATACGGCTGGCCGGAGCTGAACAGCTGCACCAGGCGCAGCTGGGTCAGGCGGCTGAGGGTCTTGAGGTTGTCCACTTCGAACGACTGGATATACACCGGCGCCTGCCGCCCGACGTAGCCGTTGCGCGTAAGGATGCGCACCAGTGGCTTTTCCATGGCCAGGCCAAGCTGCTGGAAGTGCGTCGGGTGCTTGGTTTCCGGGTACAGGCCGATGCGCCGGCCCTGGCTCAGCTGCAGGGTTTTCACTAGGTCGATGATTTCCTGCAGGGTCGGGATCTCCAGGCTGCCGTCGAGGCGCGCGTTGCCCGGGCGGGTATCCGGGATACGCTCGATGGCGCGCAGGGTCTTCAGTTCGGCGAGGGTGAAGTCTTCGCTGAACCAGCCGGTAAGGGTGACGCCATCGACCTGCTGGGTGCGCTTGCGATCGGCAAACTCGGGGCGCTGCGAGACGTCGGTGGTCAGGCCCAGCTCGTTGTCGTGACGGGCGACGATCTGTCCGTCGCGGGTCATCACCAGATCCGGCTCGATGTAGTCGGCGCCCTGGAAAACGGCCAGCGCATAGGCGGCCAGGGTGTGCTCCGGCAGGTAGCCGCTGGCGCCGCGGTGGGCGATCACCAGCGGCGTCGGCTCGCCCCGCGCAACCTGGTGTTTCGCGGCGTGTTCATCCGGCGCAGCGAAGCCGGTGAGCGGTAGCAACAGGCTGCAGGCGGTCAGCCAGCGGCGAAGGGAAGCGGTGGTCTTGCGGGCCATTTCGGCATCTCCTCGGTTTGGATGTCACAGCCTGAGGCACTTGCATGACCGGACTTTGACGCTGCGGTGCCGCTTGTATTGCAAAGCGATGAAGCCGACGAACGGCTGACGCTGCGATTTCTGTTCGACTCAATGTGGCCAACAGCGCTGCAGTAAGACACGGCCCTCTGATATTCTCGCCGCCATGAATCAGACCCGCCTTCCCCTCGCCATGATCGCTGCTCTCGCTGAGCGGCACGTGATCGGGCGTGACAACATCATGCCCTGGCACCTGCCCGCCGATCTCAAGCATTTCAAGGCCATGACCCTCGGCAAACCGATCATCATGGGCCGCAAGACCTGGGATTCGCTCGGCCGTCCGCTGCCGGGGCGGCTCAACCTGGTGGTCAGTCGCCAGGCGGATCTGCAGCTCGACGGCGCGGAAACCTTCACCGACCTGGATGCCGCGCTGGTGCGTGCCGAGCAGTGGGCGCGTGAGCAGGGCGTCGACGAGCTGATGCTGATCGGCGGTGCGCAGCTGTACGCCCAGGCGCTGGGGCAGGCGCAGCGGCTGTACCTCACGCGTATCGATGCGGCTCCCGAAGGCGATGCGTTCTTTCCAGAATTCGACGAAGCTGAGTGGCAGTGCGTCGAAAGCCGGCCACATCCGGCTGAGGGCGAGGCACCAGGCTACCGTTTCGAAACCTGGCAAAAACAGAGCTGACCGGCACCCTCTTCGCTTGATCGGCGCCAAATCTTTCGCGGGCCGCAGCTTCTATGCTGGCCCGTCGCTGTCGTAACGAGAAATCTCATGCAACCTGACAAATCCGACGCCCCGGAAGCCGAGCGCGTTGCCGCGATCTTCGTCCGCCACCCGCTGTGGGAGGATGGTCTGGCGCTGCTCACCGGCACCGCGCTGGTCGCCCTTGGCATTGCCTTCTACAGCCATGCCGGGCTGCTCACCGGCGGCACCGTTGGGCTGGCGTTCCTGCTCAAGTACCTGGCCGGCTGGTCCTTCGGCCCAGTGTTCTTCCTGCTCAACCTGCCGTTCTACGCGCTGGCGATCTGGCGCATGGGCTGGCAGTTCACCCTGCGCACCGTCTGTGCGGTGGGGCTGGTCTCGCTGTTCGCCGAACTGACCCCGCAATGGGTGCGCTTCGCCGAGCTGAATGTGGTCTACGCCGCTGTGTTTGGCGGGTTCGCCATCGGCATCGGCCTGCTGATCCTGTTCCGCCATCGCGCCAGTCTTGGTGGGGTGAACATCCTCGCGCTGTTCCTGCAGGAGCGTTTCGGCCTGCGCGCCGGCACCTTCCAGATGGGTATCGACGCGCTGATCGTCATGGCCGCGGTGTTCGTCGTGCCGGCGGACAAGGTGCTGCTGTCGGTACTCGGCGCCGTGGCGCTGAATCTGGTGCTGGCGATCAATCACCGCGCCGATCGCTACATGGGCGTCAGCTGAGGCTGATCAGCTCGACCTGTGCATCACCGTCGTTCAACTCCAGCAGCGCCAGGCTGATCGGCAGGCTGAAGCGTCGCGGACCGGCGCTGCCCGGGTTGATGTAGAGCACGCCGTCGCGCCGCTCGACCTTCGGTTTGTGCGAGTGGCCGGCGATCACCACGTCGATGCCGGCGGCGAGCGGATCGATATCCAGCTGCTTGAGGTCGTGCAGCACGTGCAGGGTGAGACCGCCGATGCGCAGATCCAGTCGCTCGGGCAGCTCTAGCGCCCAGTCAGCCGTATCGATATTGCCGCGAATCGCCTCCAGCGGCGCGATGGCGCGCAGCCCGTCGAGCACCTGCGGTTTGCCGATATCGCCGGCGTGAATGATCTGCGCGCAACCCTGCAGCGCCGCCAACGCCTCAGGGCGGAGCAGGCCGTGGGTGTCGGAGATCAGGCCGATGCGCATACCGGTTTTCCTTGAAAAGACATCGTTAGGACATCCGACCCTTGGCCGGCCGCTGTGGTTGCGGCAGGCTTGGGACCCTCGGGTCGAGGAGTCTGGCATGGATCGAGTGGATTGCGTGGTGGTGGGTGCGGGAGTGGTCGGGCTGGCGGTGGCACGCACGCTGGCGCTGGCCGGCCGCGAGGTGCTGATACTGGAAGCCGAAGCGGCCTTCGGCACCGCTACCAGCGCGCGCAACAGCGAAGTCATCCACGCCGGCATCTACTACCCGCAGGGCTCGCTCAAAGGCCGGCTGTGCGTCGCCGGGCGCCGCCAGCTCTACGGTTTCTGCGACAGCCATGGCGTGGCCTATCGCCGCTGCGGCAAGCTGATCGTTGCCACCGACGAGGCCCAGATCGCTGCGCTGGAGCAATTGCAGCGGCACGCGCAGGCCAATGGGGTCGACGATCTGCAGCGTCTGGATGGCCACGAGGTGCTGACGCTGGAACCGCAGCTACATGCGCTGGCTGGGCTGCTTTCGCCAAGCACCGGCATCATCGACAGCCACGCGCTGATGCTGGCACTGCTGGGCGATGCCGAGCGCCACGGCGCGGTGCTGGCGCTGAACGCGTCGGTAACGGCGATCACGGCTGGCAGCGAAGGCTTGCAGGTCGAGGTGGGCGGCGCCGATCCGCTGCAGCTGCTGGCCCGCACCGTGGTGAACTGCGCCGGGCATGGCGCGCCTATCCTCGCCGCGCGCACCGCCGGGTTGGACCCGGTGGTGCGGCCGCGGCAGTACTTCGCCAAGGGCAGTTATTTCAGCCTGGCCGGGCGCACACCGTTTCGCCATCTGGTCTATCCGCTTCCGGAGCCCGGCGGGCTTGGCGTGCACCTGACCCTGGACCTGGCGGGTCAGGCGCGTTTCGGCCCGGATGTGCAGTGGGTCGAGGACCTGGACTACCGCATCGAGCCGGAACGGGCCAATGGCTTCTACGCGGCGATCCGCCGTTACTGGCCGGGGCTGCCGGACGATTCGCTGCAACCGGCCTACACCGGCATCCGCCCGAAGATCAGCGGGCCCGGCGAGGCGGCCGCGGACTTTCGCATCGATGGCCCGGCGCAGCACGGTATCGCCGGCCTGGTGAACCTGTTCGGCATCGAATCGCCGGGACTGACCGCCTGTCTGGCGATTGCCGAACACGTCTGCGGGCTGCTCGACCCTGAGCCATTGGCGACCTGATCACGCGCTGTCGCACCTGCGTTGCGGCCCGTCCGGGCGGGTAGCACACTGCAACCCGCCGCGATCGGACGGCGCAATCACCGGCAAAAGGAATGTGCATGGAACAGACAGGCGAAGCTCGACCGCTGAAAGTCTATCTGGCGGTCGGATTGCTGCAGGGGTTGACGCTCTGGGCGGCCAGCGAGGCCTGGCCGCACGCTGCTGGCTGGCGCGTGCTGTGCTCGGCACTGCTGGCCTTCACGGTGATTGGCGGCTGGCAGTTGCAGCTGCTCTGGGGCGATCTGCGCGCGGCCGGGCGCTGGCGCCTGGTCCTTGCCGCAGCCCTGTTGCCGGCCGTGCTGGCGGGCGGTCTCGCACTGCAGTTCGACCAGCCGCGCTGGTATTACCTGGGTGAATCCGTCGGCACCCTGCTGCTCTGGAGCAACCTGATCCTGGCCTATGTGCTGACACCCTTCATCCAGGCGCGGGATGTCGATCATCGCTGGCGTGTCGACTACGCCGCTCTGTACCGGCATGCCATCAACAACGGCCTGCTGCTGTTCATGGCACTGCTGATGCTGGCGGCGTTCTGGCTGCTGATCTGGCTCTGGGCCGGCCTGTTCAAGTTGGTCGGCATCAGGATCTTCTCAACGCTGTTCGAGTCCTCCGGCTTTATCTGGATCGCCAGCGCGACGGTTGTCGCCATCGGGCTGTGGATCGGGCTGGAGCGCGGCCAGGTGGTCGATGCGCTGCGCAATGTGCTGCAGGCGATGTGTCGCTTCCTGCTGCCGCTGACGGTGCTGATCCTGCTGCTGTTCGTGGTCTGCCTGCCTTTTACCGGCCTGCAGCCATTGTGGGAGACCCGCCACGCGACGCCGATCCTACTGGCCATGGTGTTCGCCCATGTCGCGCTGCTCAACGGCGTCATTCAGGATGGCCGGCAAGCGGTGCATTACCCGCGAGCGCTGCGCGTGCTGGTCGACGCCAGCTCCCTGTGCCTGCCGCTTCTGGCAGGGCTTGCGATTTACGCGCTCTGGCTGCGGATCGGCCAGTACGGGCTCACGCCTGATCGGGTGGTGGCGGTCGGTGCGACGCTGGTTGCCCTGCTGCATGCGCTGGCGCTGATGGCAGCGGTGCTGCAACGGCGGGATGGATGGCTGGCCGGCCTGCGCCAGAGCAATCCGCTGCTGGCGCTGGTGTCGGTGGCACTGTTGCTGCTCATGCATTTGCCACCGTTGAGCCCGTTGCAGCTCAGCGCAGCCAACCAGTACCAGCGCCTGCTCGACGAGCAGGTGCCGGCAGAACGCACCGATCTCGGCGCACTGCGCTTTCAGCTGGGGCAACCCGGTCGCGACCAGCTCGAAAAGCTGCGTCAGCGCGTGGTCGAGCCTGGTCTCGCAGACGCGCGACGGGAGCAACTGCAGGCAGACCTGCAGCGACTGGACAAGGCCGACAGCTACTGGAACTGGCGACACGAGCACGATATGGCCAATACCGCACCGGTGCCCTGGATCGGCGAGCCTCTCGAGGATGCCGGTGGCGCGTTGGCACAGGCCATCGCGACCCAGGGCTGTGACGGGGACTGCGCCCTGTTCGCCGTCGATCTGGATGACGACAGCCAGCCCGAGGTGCTGCTGCTACGCGGTGCGCGGCAGCGGATCGTGACGGTGCTGGGGCGTGGCGATACCGGTACTTGGCGATGGATCGGGCACCTTCGCACGACCGATCAGCAAACCCTCGACGGCGAGACCCTCAAGCAGCAGATCGAGCGTGGCGCTTTGCAGGTGGTAGCGCCGCGCTTCAAGGCGCTGGAAATCGACGGCATCCGTCTGGAACCGGCGATTACCGAATAGTCTGCTGAGCATGAAAAAGCCCGACGCGAAGGTCGGGCTTTTCATTTACAGCGAGCAAGCCTGGCGATCAGCCGTCCAGCATCGCCTTGTTGCGCACCGCACCCTTGTCGGCGCTGGTGGCGAGCAGGGCGTAGGCCTTGAGCGCCGTCGTCACCTTACGAGTGCGTGGCTGGGCGGGCTTCCAGCCTTTCTTGTCCTGCTCGATGCGGCGGTGGGACAGTTCTTCATCGCTGACCTGCAGCTGGATGCTGCGGTTGGGGATGTCGATCAGCACCTTGTCGCCGTCCTGCACCAGCCCGATGGCGCCGCCCGCAGCCGCTTCCGGCGAGGCGTGGCCGATGGACAGGCCTGAGGTGCCGCCGGAGAAGCGGCCATCGGTGAGCAGGGCGCACTCCTTGCCCAGTCCCTTGGACTTCAGGTACGAGGTCGGGTAGAGCATTTCCTGCATGCCCGGGCCGCCCTTCGGGCCTTCGTAGCGAATGATGACGATGTCGCCAGCCTTCACTTCGTCATTGAGGATGCCTTTGACGGCGCTGTCCTGGCTTTCGAAGATCTTGGCGGTGCCTTCGAAGACGTGGATGGATTCATCCACTCCAGCGGTTTTCACCACGCAGCCATCGAGGGCGATGTTGCCGTAGAGCACGGCCAGGCCGCCTTCCTGGGAATAGGCATGCTCGACGCTGCGAATGCAGCCTTCGGCGCGGTCCAGGTCCAGGGTGTCCCAGCGGGTCGACTGGCTGAATGCCGTCTGCGTCGGAATACCGGCCGGGCCGGCCTTGAAGAAGGTGTGCACCGCTTCGTCTTGGGTCTGGGTGATGTCCCACTGCGCGATGCCTTCAGCAAGCGTCCGGCTGTGCACGGTGGGGACGTCGGTGTGCAGCAGGCCGCCACGGGCGAGCTCACCAAGAATGGAGAAAATGCCGCCGGCGCGGTGCACGTCTTCCATGTGGTACTTCTGGATGTTCGGCGCGACCTTGCACAGCTGCGGAACCTTGCGTGACAGGGCATCGATGGCGCGCAGGTCGAAGTCGACCTCGGCTTCCTGAGCGGCGGCCAGCAGATGCAGGATGGTGTTAGTCGAGCCACCCATGGCGATATCGAGCGTCATGGCGTTTTCGAACGCGCGGCGGCTGGCGATGTTGCGCGGCAGGACGGATTCGTCGCCCTCGCCGTAATAGCGCTGGCACAGCTCTACGATGGTGCGGCCGGCGCGCAGGAACAGCTGCTCGCGGTCGCTGTGCGTAGCGAGGGTCGAGCCGTTGCCGGGCAGGGCAAGCCCTAAGGCTTCGGCCAGGCAGTTCATCGAGTTGGCAGTGAACATGCCGGAGCAGCTGCCGCAGGTCGGGCAGGCACTGCGCTCGTATTCGGCGACCTTCTCGTCCGAGGCGCTTTCATCGGCCGCGATAACCATGGCGTCGACCAGGTCCAGGCCGTGGCTGGCCAGCTTGGTCTTGCCGGCTTCCATCGGGCCGCCTGAAACGAACACCACCGGGATGTTCAGGCGCAGGGCGGCCATCAGCATGCCGGGGGTGATCTTGTCGCAGTTGGAGATGCAGACAATGGCGTCGGCGCAATGCGCATTGACCATGTACTCCACCGAATCGGCGATGATCTCGCGCGAAGGCAGCGAATAGAGCATGCCGTCGTGGCCCATGGCGATGCCGTCATCGACTGCGATGGTGTTGAATTCCTTGGCGACGCCGCCGGCCTTTTCGATCTCGCGGGCGACCAGCTGGCCCAGGTCTTTGAGGTGCACGTGGCCAGGCACGAACTGGGTGAAGGAGTTGGCGATGGCGATGATCGGCTTCTTGAAGTCTTCATCCTTCATGCCGGTGGCACGCCACAGCGCGCGGGCGCCGGCCATGTTGCGGCCGTGCGTGGAGGTTTTCGAGCGGTAATCAGGCATGACGGTTCCTGCGGCTGATCAGGTAATCGGAGGTATGCGTATGGTGAGCAACGCCTGTGCCGGATGCAACGGAGGATGACCGTGCGTTCGGAAGGGGCCGGGTCGAGGCGGGTAGACGCTCGTAGGGCCTGGGCTCAGAGTCCGCCGTGTGGTGAATGGCGAGATATCACCGATTCTACGCACGTTCCGGCAGCCGGGCCAGGCGGGACGATTGCCGGTCCAGCGCTATCCCGCATGCCAGCGGCCCGGAGCGGCTGGATAGGGCGTGAGGCCTGCGCATCGGCCGCCTTTTTCGGCGTATGACCGCCGGTCCACTTGACTGGCAGGTCGAGGATCGCTCGCTAGAGTCCAAACCCGACCGTTTCGCTGGTGACTGCACCTTGTCTTGCCGCTGGCCAGCGAGCGGTCGCCTCGCCATGGGTGCGCGTTCTGCGGAGTAGCGGGCAGTCGATGATGGGCGAGGCGTCCTTATACCAACGATAAGAACGAGGAATGCAGATGCACAAATTCACACGTCTATACCTGAGCGCCGCTGCTCTGGTGGCCCTATCCGCAACCGCCGCCGCCGCCCCCCTGCCGGACACACCCGGAGCACCATTTCCCTCGGTTTCGAGCTTCGACAATTCCGGCCCCTACGCCGTCACCAGTCAGAGCGAAGGGCCGAGCTGCCGCATCTACCGGCCACGCACGCTGGGCCAGGATGGCGTCAGGCATCCGGTCATCCTCTGGGGTAATGGTACCGGCACCGGGCCGACGACTTATTCAGGGCTGCTGACCCACTGGGCCAGCCATGGCTTCGTGGTGGCCGCGGCGGAAACCTCGAATGCCGGCACCGGGCGCGACATGCTGGCCTGCCTCGATTACCTGGTACAGGAAAGCAATCGCACCTACGGCACCTACGTCGGCGTGTTGAACACCGGGCGCGTCGCCACATCGGGCCACTCCCAGGGCGGTGGAGGCTCGATCATGGCCGGGCAGGATGATCGCGTGAAGGTCACCGCGCCGATCCAGCCGTACACCATCGGTCTTGGCCATGACTCGTCGTCGCAGCGCAACCAGCGCGGGCCGATGTTCCTGATGTCCGGGGGTGCCGACACGATCGCCATCCCCTATCTGAATGCGCAGCCGGTCTATACCCGCGCCAATGTGCCGATCTTCTGGGGGGAAAGGCGCTATGTCAGTCACTTCGAGCCGGTGGGTGATGGCGGGGCTTATCGCGGACCGACGACGGCCTGGTTCCGTTATCACCTGATGGACGACGAGAGTGCGCGTGGCACCTTCTACGGACGTTTCTGCGGGTTGTGCACCAGCCTGCTGTGGAGCGATCAGCGCAAGGGCATCGAGTAGCACCGCACGTTGAAACCTTCGCCCGCACTGCCGGGCGGAGGTTTCATGGCGATACGGTAGGCGCGTGTGCCGCCCCTCAGCTGTTGGGCAGGATGCGGCAGGTCAGGCTCTTGATGTAGCGGGTTTCCGCGATCGCCGGATGCACCGGATGATCCGGGCCCTGGGCGCCGCGTTCGAGCAGCTGGATATTGCGGTCCAGATGGCGTGCGCTGCCGAGCAGGATGTTCTGCAGGTGATCTTCTTCCAGGTGCATGGAACAGCTGGCGCTGACCAGGATGCCGTCCTTGTTCAGCAGGCGCATCGCGGCTTCGTTGAGGCGGCGGTAGGCGGCCTCGCCGTTCTTGATGTCCTTCTTGCGCTTGATGAAGGCCGGCGGGTCGGTGATGACCACGTCGAAGCGTTCCTCGGCGTTCTTCAGTTCCTTCATCGCCTCGAAGGCATCACCCTCGACGCAGGTCATCTTCTCCGCCACGCCGTTGAGTGCGGCGTTGCGCTCCACGCCATCCAGGGCGAAAGCCGAGGCGTCGACGCAGAACACCTCGCTGGCACCGAAGGCCGCCGCCTGCACGCCCCAGCCGCCGATGTAGCTGAACAGATCGAGTACGCGCTTGCCCTTCACGTAGGGCGCCAGGCGCGCGCGATTCATGCGGTGGTCGTAGAACCAGCCGGTCTTCTGGCCCTGCAGCACCGGCGCCTCGAACTTCACGCCGTTCTCTTCCAGCGCGACCCACTCCGGCACCACGCCGAACGCCGTATCGACGTAACGCTCCAGGCCTTCGGCATCGCGGGCGCTGGAGTCGTTTTTCCACAGCACGCCGCGCGGCTTGAGCACCTGGACCAACGCCTCCAGCACGGCATCCTTGTTGCGCTCCATGGTCGCCGACGCCAGCTGCACCACCAGATGGTCGTGGAAGCGATCCACCACCAGGCCCGGCAGAAGATCGGAATCGCCATAGATCAGGCGGTAGCACGGCTGATCGAACAGGCGATCACGCAGCGATAGGGCGACCTGAATGCGGTGCACCAGCAATGACTTATCCAGGCTGTGCTTGAGATCGCGTGACAGCAGGCGCGCACAGATCAGGTTGTTCGGCGATACCCCGACGATGCCCAGCGGCTTGCCGCCGGCGGCTTCGAGTACGGCCTGATCCCCGGCAACGAAGCCCGCCAGCGGCGTGGCCGCGGTGTCCACCTCGTTGCTGTAGACCCACAGATGGCCGGCGCGCAGGCGGCGATCGGCGTTGGCTTTGAGGCGCAGGCTGGGCAGGGTCATCGGCGGGGCTCCGGGAAAAAGACGGGCATTCTAAACGAGCGGCAGGCCACGCGCGCCGGCGCTGCCGGAAATTCCTCGCAGCGCCCGTCACGCATCACCGGTCAGGCGGACAGGGCTTGAATCAGCGCCTGGCTGAACGCTGGGATGTCATCCGGCTTGCGGCTGCTGATCAGTTGACCGTCCACCACCACCTCCTGATCCACCCAATCGGCGCCGGCGTTCTTCAGGTCGTCGGTAAGCGACGGCCAGCTGGTCATGCGCTTGCCCTTGACCAGTCCGGCCGAGATCAGCAGCCAGCCGCCGTGACAGATCACCGCGATCGGCTTGTTCGCCGCGGCGGCGTCGCGTACCAGCTTTTGTGCGCTTTCGTCGGTGCGAATGGTGTCGGAGTTGACCACCCCGCCGGGCAGCAGCACGGCGTCATAGTCATTCATATCGAGGTCGTCGAAGGTCTTGTCCACATGAAACTTGCTGGCCGGGGTGGTGTGGTTCCAGCCGGTCACTTCGCCATTCTTGGCGGAGACGATCTGCGCTGTCGCACCGGCCTTCTCCAGCGCTTCCTGCGGGCCGGTCAGCTCGACCTGCTCGAAGCCGTCGGTCACCAGGATTGCCACGCGCTTGCCGTTGAGGGATTGGGTCATGAGCATGCCTCCGTCTGTCTGTCGGTAACGCTCGCCGAATGCGAGTCACTTGAAATGGGACCCGCATCTCAGCCAAAGTTCGCCCTTTCGTGCCGATGGCACTTTGCCTTCTAGTCGAGCGTCCCCCTCATGGCCGTTGAACTCTCCGCCGAACAGATCCGCCGGGTGCTGCAAGGCATCAGCGTGCCGCCGCAGCCGCAGATCATGGTCGACCTGCAGATGGAGCAGGTCATGCCGGTGCCCGATCTGAAAGCCATCGCCCGGCTGATCAGTCAGGACCCGGGGCTTTCGGGGGCGCTGCTCAAGCTGGTCAACTCGCCGCATTTCGGTCTGGCCAACCGCATCGCTTCCATCCAGCAGGCGGTGAACCTGCTGGGCTGCAATTCGGTGATCAACCTGATCAATGCGCAGTCGATCAAGGGCGAGATGAGCGACGAGACCATCGTCACGCTCAGCCGCTTCTGGGACAGCGCGCAGGACGTGGCCATGGCCTGCCTGACCCTGGCCAAGCGCATCGGCTACCAGTCGCCGGACGAGGCCTACACCCTCGGGCTGTTCCACAATTGCGGCATCCCGCTGATGCTCAAGCGCTTCCCCGGCTACATGAGTGTGCTGGAAGAGGCCTACGCCAGCACCGGAGACGGCCAGCGCATCGTCGATATCGAGAATCGCGTGCTCAGCACCAACCATGCGGTGGTCGGCTACTTCACCGCCAAATCGTGGAACCTGCCGCTGCACCTGTGCGATGCCATCGCCAATCACCATAACGCGCTGTCGCTGTTCGCCGACGACTCGGGGCGCGACGCGCCGATCAAGACGCTGCTGGCGATCCTCAAGATGGCCGAGCACATCTGCGCCTGTCATCGGGTGCTCGGCGCGCAGCCGGACGATCACGAGTGGGACCGCGTGTCGCAGCTGGTGCTCGAGTACGTCGGGCTGTCGGAATACGATTTCGTCTGCCTCAAGGAAAGCATCCGCGAGCTGGGCGTGGGCTGACGGCCCGGCGCCGGCCTGCTAAGGTCGGCATCCCTTCGCTGTATCCAACGTCCCGCCATGCCCGAACTTCCCGAAGTCGAAACTACCCGCCGTGGTATCGAGCCATACCTTGTTGGTCAGCGTGTCAGCCGCGTGCTGGTGCGTGACCGGCGGTTGCGCTGGCCGATCCCGGAAGACCTCGATGTGCGTCTGTCCGGCCAACGCATCCAAGCCGTCGAGCGTCGTGCCAAATACCTGCTGATCAAGGCCGAGAGCGGCACGCTGATCGTTCATCTGGGCATGTCCGGAAGCCTGCGTCTGGTTGACTCGGCATTGCCGGCGGCCAAGCACGAGCACGTCGATATCCTGCTGGAGTCCGGCCAGGCGCTGCGCTACACCGATCCGCGGCGCTTCGGCGCGATGCTCTGGAGCCACGAGCCGCTCGCCCATGTGTTGCTCGCCAGTCTCGGGCCCGAGCCGCTCGGCGAGGATTTCGACGGTGACCGTTTGTATAGGCTGTCGCGTGGGCGCAGCATGGCGGTCAAGCCGTTCATCATGGACAACGCGGTAGTGGTGGGCGTCGGCAACATCTATGCGAGCGAGGCACTGTTCGCCGCCGGGATCGATCCGCGGCGGCCGGCTGGGAGCATCTCGCGAGCGCGTTACCTGAAACTGGGCGAGGAAATCCGGCGGATACTGGCGATGGCCATCGAGCGTGGCGGCACAACCTTGCGCGATTTCGTCGGCGGCGATGGCAAGCCCGGCTATTTTCAGCAGGAGCTGTTCGTCTACGGGCGGGCCGGCGAATTCTGCAAGAACTGCGGCGGCACGCTGCGTGAGATTCGCCTCGGTCAGCGCGCCAGCGTGTATTGCGCTCGCTGCCAGCGTTGAGCGGCTGGCGGAACTGTGCATGCGTTGACGGCGTTCACGCTCAGCGTGCCCCGGCCACTGCTATAGTGGCCGCCACAACTAAAAATTGCCGCGTTTCGCACATCTGAAGGACCACACCATGAATCTGTTCCGCTCTACCGCTGCTGTCTTGGCACTGACCACTGGCCTGCTGGCGCTGCCGGCACATGCGGAGTCGGTCCCGCAGAACGCCAGTGGTGATCCGATGTACTCCGTAGAAGCGCCCAAGGCCTACTCCATGGTCGGTGACCTGATCATCGCCCGCCCGCTGCTGATCGCCGCGACTGCCATCGGCGCCGGTGTTTTCGTTGTCAGCCTGCCGTTCACCGCCTTGGGCGGCAACGTCGGCGAGGCTGGCAAGGCGCTGGTCGTCGAGCCGGGCAAAGCGGCGTTCGTACGCTGCCTGGGCTGCACCACCAGCGGTTACAACGCCCAGCGTTGATCGACGTCATCCGCATCGCGACTGGCAGGGCCTGAGCCTTCCGGTCGCGGTGTTGCTGCAGTAGGCTTCGCCTCCCATCCCGCGCCGCGAAGCCCCCTCCTTGAACAGCCGCTTCTTCAAGACATTTCTGCCCATCGTGGGCCTACTGATGTTGTCCTGGTCGTTCTGGGCTAGTGACGGATGGCTCGAGCTGTGCGCGGGACTCGCCCTGTTCCTGTTCGGCATGCAATGCCTCGAAGAGGGGCTGCGCCAACTGGCCGGTAGCAAGCTCGAACAGCTGCTGACGCGCAGTACGGCGACGCCGCTCAAGGGCCTGATGTTCGGCATGAGCGGCACCATGCTGCTGCAGTCCAGCACGCTGGTCTCGTTGCTCACCATCGCGTTCATCAGCACCGGGCTGATCAAGCTTGCCGGCGGTATCGCCATTCTGTTCGGCGCCAATCTCGGCTCTACCACGGGTATCTGGCTGCTGGCACTGGCCGGGCAGAACGTCAGCCTGAGTCCGCTGGCCTTGCCGCTGCTGGTTTTCGGGGTGCTGGCCAGCTTCACCGGCGACAAGGGCAAGGCGGCCGGGCGTATCGTGCTCGGCATAGCTTTCATCTTTCTCGGCATCGATCAGATCAAGACCGGTTTCTCCAGCTTCGGTGGCATGGACCTGTCGCAGTACCACGCTGGCGGTCTGGCCGGGCAACTGATGTTCGTCGCGATCGGCCTGTTTGCCACGGTGGTGCTGCAGTCCAGCCATGCCACATTGATGCTGACGCTGACCGCTTTGGCTACCGGCCAGCTGGATCTCGGCCAGGCGCTGGCGACCGCGATCGGCGCCAATGTCGGCACGAGCGTCACCACTGCGTTCGTCGGCTCGCTCGGCGGCAACCGCAGTGGTCAGCGCCTGGCGCTGGCCCATGTACTGTTCAACGTGACTACCGCCGTGCTGGCCATCGCGCTGCTGCTGCCGTTGACCTGGCTGGTCGAGTGGCTGGTCGCGCCGCTCGGCCTGGCTGAAAACCGCCTGATTCAGCTGGCGCTGTTCCATACGCTGTTCAACGCCATGGGTGTGCTGCTGTTCTGGCCGTGGCAGGCGCAGCTGGCAAACCTGCTGTTGCGCGTGTTGCCCGAGCGAGTCGAACCGACGGTGCTGATCACCGAGCTTGCGCCTGCTCGACCGGAGGAGCCGACCCGCGCGCGCTACCTGAATGACCGTGCGCTGGACTCCGCGGATGCTGCCGCCAGCGCCGTGGCGCAGGAGCTGCAGCATCTGGCGCGCCTGAGTCTCGAGGTGATTTGCCATGCCACCTATCTGCCGGTGGACCAGCTGCGCCAGCAGGGACGGATTGACGAGGCGCTGATCAACGCGAAGCCCGACGCCCAGGCCCTGGATGCCGAGCGGCTGTATCAGCGGCACATCAAGGGCGTGTATTCCGATCTGCTGACCTTCATGGGGCGTCTGGAGCTGCCGCTGGACGAGAGCCACCAGGCGTTCTGGTTGAGCTGCCAGGTTGCGGCGCTGCAGCTGGTGGACGCGGTCAAGGATGCCAAGCACCTGCAGAAGAACCTCGGCCACTACCTGCGCACCGATGACTCCGCGGCGCGCCAGGCGTATGTCGAGCTGCGTCGGCATTTGCTGGAGTCGTTGCGCGAGATCCGCGCGCTCAACCACTCGGAGCTGCCCGATGAGCTATGGCGCGAGCGCTTGAACTGGCTGGACGAGCACGCTGCGAAGTTCGATGCGGAGTTTCGCCGGCGCCTGTTCGAGTCGATCCGCAACCAGAAGCTGGACGGTTTGCAGAGCAGTTCGCTGATGAACGACCTGGGCTACGCCAGCCGCATCATTCAGAGTCTGCGCAACGCCTTGCTGCTCGGTGAGGGCCATGAGCTGACGCGGCAGCTGCGTCAGCTCGCTGAGGACGAAGGCCCGGTCATTCTGCAGCTGTAACCGGCTCGCGGCGTGCTGGCACCATCAGTGCCTGGCCGATGCCGCGCGGGTCGCTGGCCGCCTCGACCGTGCCGCTCGGCTTGTGCCAATAGAGCACCTGCTGGTTGCCGTAGTCGCGTTCGATCAGCCTGGGCTGGTGGCCGCGCGCGCGCAGGGTGTCCAGCTGTGCCGGGGTGAACGCGTCGGCTTCGTACTGCAGTACGTCGGGCAGGTACTGGTGGTGATAGCGCGGCACTGCCGGCCAGGCCTGCACCGGTTCGCCATCCAGGTAAGACAGTGCCGAAAGCAGCACCATGCTCGGGATGCGGCTGCCGCCGGGCGTGCCGAAGGCTGCGAACTCCTCGGCGCTTTCGATGAAAGTCGGGCTCATGCTCGACAGCGGACGCTTGCCGCCGGAGATGGCGTTGGCGCTGCTGCCCTTCAGGCCATAGGCATTGCTGCCGTCGATGTCGGCGGCGAAATCGTCCATCTCGTCGTTGAGCAGCACACCGGTGCCGGGCACGCTGAAGGCGGCACCGAACATCATGTTCAGCGATAGCGTCGCCGCCACCGCGTTGCCTTCGGCATCGATCACCGCGAAGTGGGTGGTGTGCTCGCCCTCGCGCCAGCGTGGCGCTGGCGGCAATACGTTGCTAGGTGTGGCCTGGTCGGGGTCGATGGAGCTGGCAAGCTGGGCCAGATACTGGTCTGACAGTAGACGTCGCTGCGGTGACGCGACGAAATCCGGATCGCCCAGCAGACCTCGGTCGCGATAGGCCCGGCGCAACGCCTCGACCACCAGATGACTGCGTTGCAGCGGTTCGGTGTCGCGCCAGGACAGGCGTTCGAGAATGCCCAGGCTCTGCGCGAGGATCATGCCGCCGGCTGACGGCGGTGGCGCGCCGATCAGCTCACGACCATTGGCGAGGGTGAAGCGTAGTGGCTCGCGCTCGACGGTGTGGTAGTCGGCCAGATCCTCCAGCGACCAGATGCCGCCGGCGGCGCGCACGCCTTGCACCAATTTCTTTGCGAACTCGCCGCGGTAGAAGCCGTCGTGACCGTGCATGGCCAGGCGCTCCAGGGTTTTCGCCAGCTCCGGCTGGCGCAGCAGATGGCCTTCGGCTGGCAGGTCCCCGTCGCGGAGAAACAGCCGCGCGCTCTCCGGATCGTCACGCAACGCCGCGAGGCGCCAGCCGGCGCGCTGGCGATAGACGGCATCCACCGCAAAGCCGTCGCGGGCCAGGGCGATGGCCGGCGCCAGGGTGGTCTTCAGGGGCAGGCGGCCGCGCTTTTCGGCGAGCTCGACCAGTGCGGCCGGCGTGCCGGGTATCGCCGCGGCCAGCGGGCCATTCAGCGAAAGCTCGCGCCGGATCTTGCCGTCGCGCAGGTACATATCCGGCGAGGCAGCGGCGGGTGCGCGCTCGCGGGCGTCGAGGAAACTGTGGTGGGGGGATTCGCCGGCTTCGCGCAGCAGAAAGAAGCCGCCGCCGCCAAGTCCGGAGCCGTATGGCTCGACCACCGCCAGGGCGGCGCTGACTGCAACGGTGGCATCGAAGGCGTTGCCGCCGGCTTCGAGAATGCGCCGGCCAACTTCACTGGCCAGCGGATGGGCCGTGGCGACGGCGCCGTTTGCAAGAGGGTTGCCCTGGGCCGCGCAGGCGAGCAGCAGGAGGGCGGCGAGACAACCCTGGAGGTCCCTGAGCAGGCGGGTCCTTCGGGTCGGTCGCCGCGAGAGCATCACGCCTTGCCGGTGATGATCAGGTACTTCTGCATCAGTTCGTCCTTGCTCTCGACGTTGTTCTCGTCGAGCGGGATGCAGTCCACCGGGCAGACCTGCTGGCACTGTGGCTCGTCGTAGTGGCCGACGCATTCGGTGCAGAGGTTGGGGTCGATGACGTAGATTTCCTCGCCCTGGGAAATGGCGCTGTTCGGGCACTCTGGCTCGCACACATCGCAGTTGATGCAGTCATCGGTGATTTTCAGGGACATCCAGCGAACTCCTGCCGTGGCTCGAACCACGGCACAGCAATATTACGACCGGGCAATTGTGCCGCATCGCCGGCCAGCGTGCACTCGACGCGGCCCGACGGGCATCGTCAGTTCTGGCCGAAGCGCTCGTGCAACGCGCTCATCACCGCCGGGTGGACGAATTTGGATACGTCACCCTTGAGCGAGGCAATCTCCCTAACCAGCGTCGAGGAAATATAGGAGTACTTTTCCGACGGCGTGAGGAACAGGCTTTCCACATCGGGCGCCAGCTGGCGGTTCATGTTGGCCAGCTGGAACTCGTACTCGAAGTCCGAAACCGCACGCAGCCCGCGCAGCAGGATGTTGGCCTGCTGCTCCTTGACGAAGTGCGCCAGCAGCGTGGAGAAACCCATGACCTTCACGTTCGGCAGGTGCTTGGTGACTTCTTGAGCCAGCGCCACACGTTGCTCGAGCGGGAACAGCGGGTTCTTCTTGGGGTTGGCCGCCACGGCGATGATGACCTCGTCGAACAGGCGCGAAGCGCGTTCCACCAGATCGGCGTGGCCCATGGTGATGGGATCGAAGGTTCCCGGATACAACACTCGATTCATCGCGGCGTCCTGACGCATGCGTGGGGGGTGGATGGTAGCGGCTCGGTGTCGACAGCGTAAAGCCTGAATGCCATGCCGCGATCTGTCGTGAATGACAGTCAATCTCAGGACTTCTGCAGGCGATCACCCAGTTCCGTGGCGAGTTTGGCGCACAGCGCATAGATCGACAGCTGGGGATTGGCGCCGATGCTGGTGGGGAACAGTGAGCCGTCGTGTATCGACAGGTTGGCCAGCTGATGGTGCCGACCGAGGCTGTCGGTGATGGCCTGGCGTGGGTCATCACCCATGGCGCAACCGCCCATGACGTGGGCGCTGCCAAGACGGGTGCGATACAGCGCAAGGTCCAGACCCTCGATCAGCTCCCGGGCGGCGCGGGGCGTGCGCACGTAATGGGCGTCGGCATGCAGGGGCAGCACGGCGCGCGCACCGGCGGCGAACTGGGTCTCGGCCATGCTCAGAAAGGCGCGGCGGATACCGTTCCAGGCATAGTCGGTCATGCGGTAGTCGAGCGCCGGGCTGCCGTCGCTGCGCAGCTCGACCGTGCCCTCGGCGCTGTCCTGATGAAAGCCGTCGCGCTGCAGTGCGATCATCGCGTGAGTATGCGGCAGCTCGGCCATGCGCTGCGCATTCTCCGGGCCGAAGTCGCCGAGCAGGGTGGCCGCGAGCGCGGGATGGATGGGCGGTACTTCGAGCTTGTAGCCCGCCGGCCCGGCAATCCCGTCGCGCCACTGGAAGTGGTCGGAATAGATCGACTGTGGCGCGCCGCTGAAGGCGTCGATGCGCTCGTCGAATTGCGCCGCGGAGAAGTTGGTCAGATGCAGGAAGGTGCGCTTGCCGACGCGCTGATGCGGGTCGGGCGCCTGCGAGCGCAGCAGCAGCGCCGGCGTGTTGATGCCGCCGCCGGCGAGTATGTAGTGCCTGGCGACGACGCGGATGCGCCGCCCGTTCGGTTCCACGCAGCGGTCGTCCATGCCCAGACAGTCCAGGCCGACGACCCGCTCGCCCTGCATCAGCAGGCGTTCGGCGCGGGCGAGGTAGAGCAGTGCGCCGTCCTTATCCAGCAGCGCCGGAATGCTGGTGACCAGCATCGACTGCTTGGCGTTGGTCGGGCAGCCCATGCCGCAATAGCCTAGGTTCCAGCAGCCACGTACGTTGCGCGGGATCACCGCCCAGTGCTGGCCGAGACTTTCGCAGCCGCGCTGCAGCACCGCGTTGTTGGCATTCGGCGGCACGGCCCAGGGCGCGATGCCGAGGCGCTGTTCCATCCGTTCGAACCAGGGTTGCAGCGCCTCGACCGACAGCCCGCTGACGCCGTGCTCGCTGGCCCAGTGCTGCAATGTTTGCGGCGGTGTGCGAAAGCTCGAGGTCCAGTTCACCAGCGTGGTGCCGCCGACCGCGCGGCCCTGCAGGATGGTGATGGCGCCGTCCTTGCTCGTACGGCCGATGGCTTCCTGATAGAGCGAGCGGTAGGCGCGGGCTTCCTGCATGTCGAAGTCGCTGCTGGTGCACAGCGGGCCTTCTTCGATCAGCAGCACCTTGTAGCCCGCGGTGCTCAGCACTTCTGCACTGGTGGCGCCGCCTGCGCCGCTGCCGACGATGGCGATGTCGGCCTCCAGGGTCAGATCGCCCTCCGGCCGCGAGCCGTCGTAGGTGGTCCAGCCGCGGGCGAGGCCTGCAGCAAACATGTCGGGAACGGGCACGGATGCCTCCTATCAGTCAGACCTTCGGTGGTCCGGGATAACCGCAGTGCGCCCAGGCGACGGGGCTGGCGTACCAGGCCATGAGGGTCATCTGCAGCAGCGAGGCATGACCCTGGCGCAGCAGGGCGAGCGAACTGTTCTGCCAGCGCTGCAGGAACGCGCGTATTTGGTCATCGGAGGCTGCGTCCCAGCTGCTCCAGATTCCGGTCAGCGGCCCGCGGGTCAGTGGCAGGCTGAGTACGTCGAACAGCTGGCGTACCTGGCTCAGCAGCGCGGGCGACAGGTGGTGCAGGCCCCCGTCCAGGCTGACGAGGGTGGTCTGCACGGCCTGCGGCATGTCACTGGGCGCCGTCGAGCCTTCCAGTAGCAACGGCGTTAGTCGGCGCAGCATGGGCAGATCGCTGTCACGCAACGCGAAGAAGCCGCTCGCCGGGCTGTCTGCCGAGGCGCTGAGGGTTCGGCTGAGCAGGCCGCCGCCAGCCAGGATGGCGCCGCCGAGCAGTCCGACCTTGAGCAGGCCGCGGCGATTGAGGGAAATCTCGTGCATTGCTCCAGCTCGCTTCAGCGGATGAACAGCGCATAGATCAGCTTCTGCCACCACCTGCCATAGGGCGGATAGATCAGTCGGGCGGCGTTGAAGCGCTGTTTGATGAACACACCCTTGGCCTTGCTGAAGGTGAGAAATCCCTCATGGCCGTGGTAGTGCCCCATGCCGGACGGGCCGACGCCACCAAACGGCAGATCGTCCTGGGCGACGTGCAGCAGGGTGTCATTCAGGCACACGCCGCCGGAGTGGGTGGTTTGCAGCATGCGCTGCTGCTCGCTGCGGTCGTAGCCGAAGTAGTAGAGCGCCAGCGGTCGTGGGCGCGTGTTGACGTAGGCCAGCGCCTGTTCGAGATCGTCGTAGGGCACGATCGGCAACAGCGGGCCGAAGATTTCCTCCTGCATCACGCGCATGTCGTCGGTGGTGTTCAGCAGCAGGCAGTGCGGCATGCGCCGTTGCTGCGCCTCGGCGAACAGCGGTACGACTCGCGCGCCCTTGGCCCGCGCATCGTCGAGGTAGTCCTGCAGTCGCGTCAGCTGACGCGCATTGATGATCGCGGTGTAGTCGGGATTGTTCGCAAGGCTCGGATACAGACGCTGTACCGCCTCACGGTAGGCACCGATGAAGCCCTCGACACGCTCGCGCGGCACCAGCACATAGTCCGGCGCGACGCAGGTCTGCCCGGCGTTCATGCACTTGCCGTAGGCGATGCGCTCGGCGGCATCGGCCAGCGGGACGCTGGCCGAGACGATCGCTGGCGACTTGCCACCGAGTTCCAGGGTCACCGGTGTCAGGTTCTCCGCTGCCGCGCGCATCACCTCGCGGCCGATGTGCGTCGAACCGGTGAACAGCAGATGATCGAACGGCAGCCGGGCGAAGGCCTGCCCGACCTCTACATCGCCGAGCACCACCGCTACCTGATCTTCAGGGAATATCTGCGCCAGCAGCTCCTTGAGCAGCTGCCCGGTGGCAGGCGTCGACTCGCTCATTTTCAGCATCACGCGATTGCCGGCGGCGAGCGCGCCGATCAGCGGCCCGATGGCCAGATAGAGCGGATAGTTCCACGGCACGATGATGCCGACCACGCCCAGCGGCTGGTAGACCACCCGTGCGCTGGCCGGCTGGAAGGCGAGGCCGACATGCCGGCGCGAGGGTTTCATCCAGCGCCGCAGGTGACGGCTGGCGTAACGGATGCCGTGCAGGCTGGGCATGATTTCCGCCAGCAGGGTTTCGTCGGCCGAACGATGCCCGAAATCCGCAGCGATTGCCTCGATCAGCGCCGGTTGATGGCCGGCCAGCACATCGCGCAGGGCGTCCAGCCAACGCAGGCGATCCTCTTCCGAGGGCATCGGTGCGGCGGTGAAGGCCGCACGTTGGCGGGCGAACAGAGCCTCCATGGTGACCAGCGCTTGCGGGATTTCGGCTGACATGCGGGCTCCTGATGCGATGTGCTGGAGGATTTCTAGAGTAATTACTCTAAACTGTCAACGAGACGTGCTTACCCGCCTGCTGGCGTGTACCGTTGCTTCCTTCGCTTCGCCGCCGAGAACTCGCCGCCTCATGGCATCCCGCACCAAGACCCGTGACCGCATCATCGAAGCCAGCCTGGGGCTGTTCAACGCTCAGGGCGAGCGGAACGTTACGACCAACCACATCGCCGCCCATCTCGGCATCTCGCCGGGCAATCTGTACTACCACTTCCCCAACAAGCAGGCGATCGTCGCAGAGCTGTTCGGGCAGTACGAATCGCGTGTCGACCAGTTCCTGCGCCTGCCGCCGGAGCGGGAAATGCAAGTCCAGGACAAGGCGCTTTACCTCGAAGCGCTGCTGGGCGCGATGTGGGATTACCGATTTCTCCATCGTGATCTGGAAGGCCTGCTGGATGCCAATCCGCAGCTCGCCCAGCGCTACCAGGCGTTCGCCGGCCGTTGCCTGCGGCATGCCCGGGCGATCTATCAGGGGTTCGTCGATGCCGGCATTCTGCTGATGGATCCCGCCCAGGTTGAGGACATCGCGCTTAACGCCTGGATCATAATCACGTCTTGGGTGCGCTTCCTTTCCACTAGTGGCATTCGTTCGGACCGGTTGAGCGAGGCCTTGCTGTGTCGGGGTGTTTATCAGGTGCTGGTATTGGAGGAGGGCGTTGTCGCCGACGCTGCGCGGGTGAATTATGGCGAGCTGTGTCGGCGGTTTCGGGTGCCGTTAGACGTAACTGTAAGGGAAGTATGGCACCTGGATTTCGAGCTGGATTGACATTTAATTGGCGCCATCTGCCGACAGGGTCAACCTTTCATCGGTGATGATGGCATTATGCTTGTATAGAGCCAGACGCTATGGATTAATACCGGTGGGCGGTAGGTCGTTTATTACGGTGAATCCATGTGGATCGTTCAAGTATTTGCCCGTAGGTTGACGGCAACGGCAATCCGATTTTTTGCATTATTAGGGCCGCACCGTTCGGCGTACGCCATTTTGCTCCATGGTCTGCTGTTAGCCCTGCCTGTTCACGCTGATGCTAGCTCGACGGCCCGTCCGGGCAGTGTCGCTTTCTGGTACGCCTCCTCTCCGCCGCTGGAAGAACTGGCACAGTTCGAGTGGGCGGTTCTTGAATCTGGCCATCTCTCACGACGAGACGTGGCGTTTCTTCGCGCTCAGGGCAGTTCGCCCTTTGCCTATCTTTCCGTTGGCGAGTACGACGGCGACCTCTCCGAGGGTGGCGACGAGATCGCCCGGAGCGCAAGCGAGGTCCGTAACCAGGCCTGGAACAGTCAGGTCATGCAGTTGAGTGCCCCGGCGTGGCGCGAACATCTGCTGGCTCAAGCCCGAGCCCTCGAGCAGCAGGGCTACGTCGGTCTTTTCCTGGATACGCTGGACAGCTTCCTGCTTTTGCCCGAGGACAGGCGCGAAGCCGAGCGCGTCGCGCTGCGCGATTTTCTTCGGCAACTGCACCGGGAGCTGCCGGAGCTCAAGCTGATCTTCAATCGCGGGTTCGAAGTACTTCCCGAATTGCCGGGCGTGGCGAGCGCGGTGGCGGTCGAATCGATTCACGCCGGCTGGGATGCCGGTCGCGGACGTTACCGTGCAGTGCCGCAAGCTGACCGGGACTGGCTCGACATCCACCTCGATCCATTGCGTGCCCAAGGCGTGCCGTTGATCGCGATCGATTACCTGCCATCCACACAGCGCGAGGAGGCGCGCGCGCTAGCCGAGCGTCTACGTGGCGAGCGTTTCATACCCTTCGTCACCATGCCTGAGCTGGATTATCTCGGGATCAGCACGCTGGAGGTCCAGCCTCGACGCGTTGCGGTGATCTACGACCCACGGGAAGGTCCGCTTTCGAGCAACCGCGGTCATATGTTTCTGGGCGGGCTGATCGAATACCTTGGCTATCGGGTCGACTACCTACCAGCTGACCAGCTGCCGACAAACCCGATGGGCGGGCTCTATGCCGGTATCGTGACCTGGATGACCAATGGCCCGCCGGACGATTCTGCCGCTTTCGACGACTGGCTCGTGGCCCGGCTCGACGAAGGCGTTCCGCTGGCCATCATGGGAGGGGTTCCCGTGGTCGGCCGGGCAGTACTCAGGCGGTTGGGGATGCGCCACGTTGGCAAGCCGGCGAAGCCCGGTGTCTCTATCCTCGCGCAGGACAAAACCCTGGTGGGCGGTTTCGAAGCGCCGGTTACGGTGCGAGTTCGCGAGCTGGTAGCGCTCGACACGATCGATGGCGAGGCACAGGCAGGCCTGAGCCTGGTCGATAGCGAGCAACGCCGTTACACGCCGGTGGCGACCGGGCCTGCCGGCGGTGTTGCGCTGACGCCCTACATCATTGAAGAGGGGCCTGACTACCAGCGCTGGATTCTCGACCCGTTCGTCTTCTTGCAGCGTGCCCTTCGGTTGCCGCCGTTGCCCCGCCCGGATGCGACCACCGAAAACGGGCGGCGTATCGCGACGGTGCATATCGATGGCGATGGTTTTCTGTCTCGTGCCGAGGTGGCCGGCTCCCCATATGCCGGTCGCGAGGTGCTCGAGGCGTTCATCGAACCGCATGGGTTGCTGACGTCGGTATCGGTGATCGAAGGGGAAATCGGGCCCAAAGGCCGCTATCCCCATCTCGCCCGCGAGCTGGAGCCGATCGCGCGTGAAATATTCGCCAATCGTAAGGTCGAGGTGGCCAGTCACAGTTTCAGCCATCCGTTTTACTGGCAGCCGGAGCGCGCCCAGCTCCGGGAAGGCTTTACCGCCGAGTACGGCATGACGATGGCCATTCCCGGCTATGACAAGCTGGATTTCACACGGGAGGTGGTGGGTTCGACGGCCTACATAAACGAGCGGCTGACCACCGCCGACAAGCCCGTGAAGATGATCTTCTGGACCGGCGACGCACTGCCGGATGCGGCTACGATCAAGCTCGCTTATGACGCCGGCCTGGAGAACGTCAACGGCGGAACGACCATCCTGACCCGCGCGCATCCTTCATTGACCGGGCTATCGCCGCTAATCCGGCCGACGGCCGGCGGCATCCAGTACTACGCGCCGATCATCAACGAGAACCTCTATACCAATCTCTGGCAGGGGCCCTATTACGGTTTCCGGGGTGTACTCGAGACCTTCGCGCTGACCGATGCCCCCCGCCGTCTGCGCGGCCTGCATCTGTATTACCACTTTTACTCTGCGACCAAGCAGGCATCGATACGGGTCATGCAGGACATCTACCGATCGATGCAGGCCGAACAGCCGATATCGCT
This sequence comes from Stutzerimonas kunmingensis, assembly GCF_002929225.1. Classification (GTDB taxonomy): domain Bacteria; phylum Pseudomonadota; class Gammaproteobacteria; order Pseudomonadales; family Pseudomonadaceae; genus Stutzerimonas. The sequence goes on from NZ_PISM01000022.1 coordinate 286,133, forward strand.
CTGGATGAGCCAGTACATCCGACGGATGAATGGTTTGCACCAGTCGAGCCTGGCCCGGCTCGGCGATGGCCGCTGGCAGATTCGTGGCCTGGATGGGCTCCGCACCTTGCGACTGGATCCAGCGCTCGGTTGGCCGGACCTGCGCCGCTCGCAGGGCGTCGCCGGGGTTCGCGAACTGCCGCAGGGTCGCTACGTGCACCTGAGCGATGCGCACGCCGTGCTCGCGCTGCGTCCCGAGCGTGACCCCAGGCCCGCCCTGGAGCAGGCGAACCTGCCGCTGCTGGCCTGGGACTATCTGGATGACGACCGAGTGAAACTTTCCTTCGCGGGAGAAATGCCGCTGCGGTTTTCCGTTCGCGCCAGCGGCCGCTGCTCGCTGGAAGTTGCGGGCAAGCGTCATGCGGGCGCGAAGGTTCAGGGCTTGTGGCAGTTCGAGCTGGCAGAGACGCGGGTGAGCGATGCGCAACTCCTCTGCCACTGAACCCGTTCGGCTTCTCAGTCCCTGGGCCCTGCTGCTCGTCGGCGGGCTAGTCGTTACCCTGCTGGTCGTCACCTACCATGGCGACGAGGTCTTCATGCCGAGCGAGCGGCAACCTGATGCCGTCTCGATCAGCTACGCCGAACTGCTGCTGGAAGCCCATCCTGATGACACCAGCTTGCGGCTCAAACTCATCGAACAGCTCATTGCCCTCGGCGACCATGTCCGCGCCCGCTCACACGTCTTCAGGCTGAATGAGGCGTCCGGCGATGTCCGCTTTTTCCTAACGGAGCTGGCCGTACTCGAGGCTCAGGCGACTGAAAAAGCGGTTTCCGCCCAGACCCTCGCGGCGCTGAGTGCCCAACTACGCGGCGTGGTGCGCGAAGGGCTTAGCCTCGAACAACTGGCCCGGCTTGCCCGCCATGCCTTGGCGGTGAACGACCCGAGCCTGGCCGCGCAGGTCTACCTGGACCTGGCTGAGCGAGACGAGGCCAGACGACAGCAGTGGTTTGGCGAAGCGGTAACGGCCCACCTCGCCGCTGGCGAAACCGGAACGGCCGCACGCTTGCTGAGCGGAATGATCGCCCGTGTTGACAGTGCCGATGACCGGCAGCGCTATGTCAGCGAGGCGTTTTCGGCATACCTCGCCGCGGACCAGGGTGAACAGGCAGCGACCGTGGTGCATGCCAATCTGGACATCTTGGACGCAGCCGATGGTGCGCTGCTTGAAGCGGCGGTAAAGGCGGGTATCGGCAGCCAGCGGTACGACCTGGCCGCTGAAATCCTGGCACGCTGGCGGCTGCTCGATCCCGAAGGCGTGACCGCGCTGCGCAGCGAAATGCAGCTGCGCCTCGCGTCGGGTCAGCTCGAGCAGGCCTGGGAGGTCGGCCAGCAGCTGGCGAATGTCGCACCGCAGCCCGCCGAGACGCTCGAAACCATGGCCAAGCTCGGCGAATGGACAGGGCGGCCCAGCGAGGCCCTGGAGTACTGGCTGAAGTTGCTGCAGCAGCAGGATGGTCTGCAGGTGCGGGAGCACGCCTGGCGTCTGGCGGCCCAGCTGTTCGATTTCGATAACACCATCCGGTTGCTGGCCGGTGCGGGCGAAAGCCGGCAACTGTCCGATGCCGAGCTCGACGCCCTGGTCTACAGCCATGGCCAGCGCGGCACGCCAGAGCAGGCCGAGCGCTGGCTGCGTCAGTATCTCAGCGCCCATCCGGATCACAGCCTGGCCTGGGAGCGCCTCCAGCAGTTGCTGGAACAGACGCAGCAACTCGAGGCGCAGGTCGCGCTCTGGGCTGAGCGCGACCGCAGGTTCGGCGTGAGCCTCGAGCAACGATTGGCCTGGGCGCACGTGCATTGGGAGCTGTTCGATTTCCAGGCCGCCTGGGCCGTGCTCGATGCAGCCGACCGGCAGCAGGTCAGCGAACCCGCCTACTGGCTCTTGCGCGCCGAACTGGCGTGGGACTTGGAGCGTGATGAGGATGCAATGGAGGGCTATCAGCGGCTCCAGGAACTTGGGGTCGCCAACAGCGATACTGCCGACGAGCGGCTCATCACCCTTTACGAGCGTCACGCTCCGGCGCGGGCGCTGGACGTCATGATGGCCAGCTGGGAGCGCAAGCGGACCCCGGCGAATCTGACCCGCGCCTTGCAATGGGCGATGCAGCTGGATGACCTGCCACGGTTGCGCCTGCTGGTCGAGCAAGGCCTGCAGCTACCTGAAGGCGAACGAGTCGGCGCGCTATGGAGCGCCCGCGCCAGGCTCGCGGTGCAGGCGGGTGAACAGGCCGAGGCCGAGCGATTGCTGGTCGAGGCCGTTGCGCGCTTCCCGCACGCCGACGCGGTCAAGGAGCAGTTGCTCTGGCATTACATCGACACGGGCAACAAGGCGGCCCTGACCCCGCTGCTGCAGCGCTGGGAGCCGCTCGCGCACAAGCGCAGCAGCCTGTGGCTGCCCTATGCGAGTGGTTACCTGCTGCTCAATCGCAACGAACTTGCGCTGCAGTGGTTCGACCGCTTCCTGCGACGCAACCCCGAGGACCTGCTGGTGCAGGCCGCTTACGCCGATGCATTGGACAACGCCGGCTATTTCGACCGAGCGCTGCGGTTGCGACGCCATCTGGCTGGGCTCTTCGATGGCCGGCCTGCGACGGCGGAGCCGGACACCTATCGGACCTACCTGAGCCTGCTCAGTGCGGGTGGGGCCGGCATCGAGATGGTGTTGCGCCTGGAGCGGCCCGATGCCCGCCCCATGCTGCAGATCTGGTTCGACCAGTTCAGCGAGCAGCTCGAGCGGCTCAACCAGCCGGCATTGAAGGACGAATGGCTTGGCTGGGCGCGTCGCAATGGCCTGCGCATCGATCGGTATGCCGAGCTGCAACACGCATTGCGCGCCCACAATGCCAGCGCGTTGGAGCGCCTGCTCGCCGGCGGCGGGCTCGATCCGGCGCAACGAGTCGAAGCCTTGCAACAGCTCGGTGCGTCCCATCGGGCGCTGAGCGAAAGTCTGGCGGCGCTTTCGCCGGACCAACCGGACGCGTTGCAACACCAGTTGCGGGGCCAGGCGCTGGCCCTCCAGGCGCGCCACCCGCAAGGCCTGCAGATCGGCCTGCGCCGGCAGGATTTCGGCACCCTGGAGCTGCGTGGTCAGACGGCGGAGATCGCCCGCCAGTTCGGGCGCGACTGGCATGCCAGCGCCCTGTTCAGCAGACAGCGGTATTCGGGGCCGGGCCTTTCTGACGCCAGCCCCGGTGTCGAGCGGTCCGCTGAGCTCCAGCTGACCCGCGAGCTCGGGCCGGCCTGGCTCGGCGCGGCGCTCGAGATCAGCGACCATGACGAAGGCGATCGCCAGGGCGCTGGTGTTTTTGGCGGCCTTCAACTCACCGATACCGATTCGCTTGAATTTCACGCCGACTGGCATCGCCAGGCTGAGGAGAGCGGCCTGGCTCGTGCACTCGCCCGTCGCGACTCGGTGGGCGTCAGTGCGACGCATGGCCTTACACCCCGTGACCAGTTCAGCTGGTCGCTCGCGCAGCAGCGGTTCAGCACATTGGACGGCGAAGCGCTTGGCCACGGGCGCCAGCTGAATCTGGAATTCAGTCATGCACTGTTCTTCGAGGGGCCTAGCTGGACACTTCGCAGCGGCCTGAGCCATGCCGCCTATCGGCTGGCGGACGGGCCCTTGCATTCAGTCCCGCAAGAACCGGCCGATTACCTGCAGGAACGCTTCGGTCAGGTCTATGTCGCCAGCACCTGGCGCCGTGGCTTTCCCGGTGCGTTGAACCGCGAAACCGCCCAATACAGCTGGCTGGTCGATGTGTTGGCCGGCTGGCAGTGGACTGAGCAGCAGGTCGGCTACGCGATCAACGCGGGTGTCGGGACGCGGCTGCTCGGTGACGACGAACTGGCGTTCACCCTGGGGTATCAGTCGGCGCCGCGCAACGGCGACGGCGAGCCAGGAGGCACGCTGAGCCTGACCTACAGCACCCGGTTCGGGCGCTGATTTCTCACAGGGAGATCCATCCATGTCATTCATCCGTTATCTGGCCGTGCTCGCCGTGGCCATGTTGGCGACCGGCTGCAGCACCTTCACCGATCACGATACGGCGACCCTGCCGCGTGAGGCCGCGTGGGGGCTGGTTCCGGTCGTCAATTTTTCGCAAGCCCCGCAGGCGGGCGAGCGGGTCGAGCAGATCCTGCTTAGCGTGCTGGCCGAGCAGGGCCTGCAGCCGCGGCATTACCCGGTCGCACCTCGGTCGGACCTGCCCATGCTCGACGACCGCAGTCGACTGGCCGATGCGCTGGCCTGGGCAGCATCGGAGCGGCTCGACTATGTCATCAGCGGCAGCGTCGAGGAGTGGCAGTACAAAAGCGGTCTGGACGGCGAGCCTGCGGTCGGTATCAGCCTGCAGGTGATCGAGTCGGCGACGGGGCGGGTCGTCTGGAGCAAGAGCGGTGCACGTGCCGGCTGGTCACGCGAGAGCATCGCCGGTACTGGGCAGAAGGTGTTGCGCGAGCTGGCCGGCGCGTTGCGGCTCGAATGATGTCCGTCGGATCGGCACACAAGGACTTCACGCTGGCGCCGCGCGCCGGCGCGGCTGTGTCGTGGCTGGAAACCTGGGTGATCACCGGCCTGGCGATCGGCCTGGGTTACTGGTTGTCCCCCGAAGACCCGCTCATGGTGCAGGCTTCGTTTCCCTGGCCGCTGATGGCGCCCCTGTTGCTCGGCATGCGCTACGGCTTCATGCGGGGCATGGTCAGCGCGGTGCTGCTGATCCTCGCGCTTATCGCCTATCACCGCTACGGCGACGGGCTGTACCCGCAGATGCCGGCGTCCTTCATCGTTGGTGTGCTCGTCAGCGGCATGCTGGTAGGGGAGTTTCGCGACATCTGGGAGCGGCGCCTGGAACGGCTCGACCTGGCCAACGACTACCGCCAGTTGCGGCTCGACGAGTTCACCCGGGCTCATTACATCCTTCGCATCTCTCATGACCGTCTGGAGCAGCGGGTCGCGGGCAACGATCAGAGCCTGCGCAGCTCGCTGCTTGGCTTGCGCAACCAGCTGCGCGACCTGCCTCGTGGCGACGATGCGCTGCGGGCCCTGGCGGAACCGGTCCTGGGTCTGCTGGCCCAGTACGGCACCTTCCGCGCCGCGGCGCTCTATCGGGTGCGCGACGGTGTTGCGCTGCCCGGCGCGCTGAGTGCCATGGGCGATGTCGCCCCGCTCGACCACGACGACTTGCTCATGCGTATGTGCCTGCAGCGCGGCGAGCTTGTCAGCATCCGCGAGCACCTGATCGAGCGAGGCGAGCATCGGCAACATTCGCGTTACCAGCTGTGCGTCCCGCTGAGCGACACCGAAGGATGCTTCCTGGCAGTGCTTGCCATCGAGCAGATGCCCTTCTTCTCGTTCAACGACCGGGTGTTCGGCCTGCTCGCCATCCTGGCCGGGCACATCGCGGACCTGATCCTGAGCGATCCGGAGCTGCTCCATCTGCAGGACATGGACAGCCAGCACTTCAGCCAGAACCTCAAGCGCTCGGCCAGCGATGCACGGCTTCACGGGCTCGATGCCAGCCTGTTCGCACTGCAGGTGAAGGCGTCGGCCAACAGCGACAGGCTGTTGCGCCTGATCGAGGACAGCCGTCGCGGGTTGGATCTGCAGCTCAGGCTGACCGACCAGGACGGCGACACCTGCGTGCTGGTGCTGCTGCCCTTGACCTCCGCCGAAGGCGCTCAGGGCTATCTGTTACGCCTCAATACGCTGCTGGGCGAGCGGTTTGGCCAGGGGCAGACGCTGGACAGCCTGCAGGTTCGGGTGCTGGCGCACGACATCGGCGCGGAATACGGGCAGGAAGCCTTGCGTCATTTCCTCTACAGCGAGTGTGGCTTGAATGATCAGCAAGTGGCTGTTTAGTGGCGCGCTGCTGTTCGAGCTGAGCAGCTGGGCGGCGTTCCACGAGCGTTTGAGCGTTGCGCAGGCGACATCGCTGTATCTGGGGGCGCATGCCGCGAGCAGCGCCTTGCTGGCGGCCGGAATCTGGCTGCTCCTGCCTCGTCGCTACAAACTGCCGCTGCCGTGGAGCCCGTTATTCATCTTCTGTCTGGCGTTCTTCGTTCCGGTGTTGGGCGCGGTTGGGGTGGCGGCTGCGCTCTTTCCGGCGCTGTACCTGCCCCGGCGTCGGCAGGAGAAGAGCTGGGACTCGATGGGGCTTCCGGAGTTGCCTTTCCGACCGCAGGAGCGCGGCAAGGAACTAATGTTCAACGACGGCGGCCTGCAGGACGTGCTGCGTCATGCTCCAGATACGGACAAACGGATGGCCGCGCTGTTCGCTACGCGTCGCATGCCGTCCCGCGAAGCCATCCCCATCCTCAAGCTGGCGTTGCGTGATTCGGCTGATGATGTCCGGCTTCTGGCCTATTCGATGCTCGACAAACAGGAAAGTGAGATCAACCTGCGGATCGAGACGGCTCTGCGACAGCTTGCGGTGGCGGAGGGCGCCCACCGTACGGCATTGCACGATGCCCTGGCGCGCTGGTATTGGGAGCTGGCCTATCTTGGGCTGGCCCAGGGAAGCGTCCTGGACCATGTCCTGGAGCAGGCGCGCGAGCATGCGCAGCGCACGCTGGACATCCCGGGCAATCCCTATGCGCATGTCCTGGCGGGGCGGATCGCCCTGGAGCAGGGGCGGCTCGAAACCGCGGCGGACCACTTCTCTCACGCAGAAGCGGCCGGCGTCGGAGTGCCGACACTGGCTCCTTTCCGTGCGGAAATCGCCTTTCTTCAGAGACGTTATGCCGAGGTTCGCCAGCAGTTGGCCGCGCTCCCGTCCGAAACCCTGCAGCGTCCGCCTTTCGCTGCCCTTGCGAAGTACTGGTTGTGACCCTCATGCGATCCGAAACGCCTATCGCCGATATCTGCCTGCTGCTCGAGGGCACCTGGCCCTATGTGCGGGGTGGCGTGTCCAGTTGGGTGAACCAACTGATCCTGGGGCTGCCGGACTTCACCTTCTCGGTGGTATTCATCGGCGGGCAGCGAGAGGCTTACGGGGAGCGGCAGTACAGGATTCCGGCCAACGTCGTGCACATTGAAGAGCACTTCCTGGAAAGCGCCTGGCGTCCGGTCGAGGCGCTCGGCCGGGTCGGGCACGAAGGCGCGGGAGAGACCATGCGGCAGATGCATCGCTATCTCCACGACCCGGGCATCCAGGACGAAGCGCTCGGCGAAGGCCTGCTCGACACGCTGGCTTCTGGTCGGCTGTGTCTTGAGGACGTGCTGCGCAGCCGATCGAGCTGGGAGGCGATCACCGAGGGTTACACCCGGCATTGCAGCGACCCCTCGTTCGTCAATTACTTCTGGACACTGCGCACCATGCATGCGCCGATCGTCATGCTTTCGCAGGTTGCGGCCCGGCTACCCAGGGCGCGGGCCCTGCACTCGATCTCGACCGGATACGCGGGGTTGCTGGGGGCCGTGCTGCAGCGTCGCTGGCAGTGTGCGTACATGCTTAGCGAACACGGCATCTACACCAAGGAACGCAAGATCGACCTGGCCCAGGCCAGTTGGATATCCGAAGGCCCGGACGAGGCCTTGCGTACCGGCTTGGACACCGAGTTCAGCTATATCCGCAACCTGTGGATCCGCTTTTTCGAGCGCATCGGCCTGCTGACCTACCGCGCGGCAGACCCGATCATCTCGCTGTACGCAGGCAACCGGCAGCGCCAGATCGCTGATGGCGCGCAACCCTCGCGTACCCGCGTGATCCCGAACGGCATCGCCATGTCGGTCTGGGCCGATGCGCTGCAGCGCCGCCCAGCGGGGATTGCGCCAGTGGTCGGGCTCGTCGGCCGCGTGGTCCCGATCAAGGACGTGAAGACCTTCATCCGGGCGATGCGTGGCGTGGTCAGTGCCATACCGGAGGCCGAGGGTTGGGTGGTCGGGCCCGAGGAAGAGGATCGCGCCTATGCGGCCGAATGCCGAAGTCTGGTCGCCAGCCTCGGATTGGAAGGCAAGGTGAAGTTCCTCGGGTTCCGGCAGATCCACGACCTGTTGCCCAACCTAGGCCTCATGGTGCTGACCTCGATCAGCGAGGCCCAGCCCTTGGTGATTCTCGAAGCTTGGGCAGCGGGAACGCCTGTGGTCAGCAGCGATGTCGGTTCCTGCCGAGAGTTGATCGACGGGGCGGCGGACGAGTCGCCACCGCTGGGTTGCGCCGGGGAGGTGGTCGCCATTGCCGACCCCCAGGCGACGGCCAGGGCGATCATCGGCCTGCTCGGCAACCCCGAGCGCTGGCGGGCGGCCCAGGCGGTGGGACTCGAACGGGTGAATCGCTATTACACCGAGGCCCTGATGCTCGATCGTTATCGCAATCTCTATCGCAACGCCACGGGGAGGCGCTGACATGGCCGGTATCGGTTTCGAGCTGCGCAAAATCCTGTCGCGCGATTCCTATACGGCTACGCTCCGCGCCTATGTCTATGCCGGCTTGATCAGTTCGGGCCCGTGGGTGCTGTCGATCATCAGCGTGATGCTGATCGGGGTGATGAGTCTTGGAGTGGTCGTGCCGGAGCTGCTGGTGCGCCAGTTCCTGGTCAGCGTGACCTACCTGATGGCCGCTTCGCTGATCCTTACCGGTGGCGCTCAGCTGTTCTTCACCCGGTTCATTTCGGATCGGCTGTTCGAGAAGCGACAGGACTGCATCCTGCCGAATCTGGTGGGCATCCTGCTGATGGTCACGGTGGCTTCGGGTGTGCTGGGATTCGCCTTGCTGAGCCTGGTGTTCGATCAACCGTTCGGATACCGGCTGCTGATGCTGGCCAACTTCGTCGTGCTGTGCAACCTGTGGCTGACCATCATCTTCCTGTCGGGCATGAAGGCCTACAACCGCATCCTGCTGATCATGGTCATCGGCTATTCGCTGATGGTGCTGTGCGCCTATCTGCTGCGGTTCATGAAGCTCGAAGGGCTGCTCCTCGGCCTGCTGATCGGGCATGCGAGCCTGTTCTTCATGTTCCTGTTCGACATCCTTCGGGAGTACCCGGCCCGGCGGCTGGTGGCGTTCGATTTCCTCGAGCGCCGGCAGGTTTTCCTGAGCCTGCTGGTCACAGGGCTGTGCTACAACCTGGGAATCTGGATCGACAAGATCCTGTTCTGGTTCAACCCCAGCACGTCGAGTCAGGTGATCGGGCCGTTGCGTGCTTCGATGCTCTACGACCTGCCGATATTTCTGGCCTACCTAGCGATCATCCCAGGCATGGCGGTGTTCCTCGTGCGCATCGAGACGGACTTCGCGGAGTGGTATGAGCGGCTCTTCTCGGCCATTCGCGGGGGCGAGACGCTGCAGCACATCGGCCAGCTCAAGCAGCAGATGATCCTGGCGGTGCGTCAGGGGTTGCTGGAAATCTGCAAGGTCCAGGGCCTGACCGTCGTGCTGCTGTTTCTCGTTGCACCCGACCTGCTCGCCTGGTTGGGGATTTCGGCCTATTACCTGCCGCTGTTCTACGTCGACCTGATCGGCGTGAGCATTCAGGTCGTGTTCATGGCGCTGCTCAACGTCTTTTTCTACTTGGACAAGCGCCGGATCGTGCTGGAGCTGTGCCTGATCTTCGTGCTGCTCAATGCGATGTTGACGGTGATCAGCCAGCACATGGGCCCGAGCTTCTTCGGCTATGGTTTTACGCTGTCGGTGCTGGCGTGTGTTCTGCTGGGGCTGGTTCGCCTGTCCAGCAGTCTCGAGGATCTGGAATACGAAACCTTCATGCTGGGCCGCTGAAACTAGGCGCCCAACCATTGCGGAATACGCCGCTCCAGGTAGTAGCGCGGCCTACGCGGCGTGCCTTCGACAAAGCCGACGTGGCCACCGTTGGCGTGCAGCTCGAGGGCGGTGGTGGCGGACAGCTCGGCCGGTTCCGGCACGCTGTGGCGGAACACGAAGGGATCATCCTCGGCCTGGATCAGCAGGGTTGGCGTCGTGATCGTCGGCAGGTAGTAGCGGCTGGAGGCACGGCGGTAATAGTCCTGGGCGTCGCTGTAGCCGTGCAGCGGCGCGGTGAAGCGGCCGTCGAAATCCCAGAAGGTACGCATGCCGTGCAGTGGTCCGAGGCTCTGCAGGGCACCAAGGTGGTCGAGCAGCCCCTCGCGCTGGAAGCGCTGCTGTTTGTCCCTCACGTAGGCGACCATCGCCTTCATGAAATGCGCCTGGTAGACGCGGGAGAAGCCGAGGCCGATGCGATCGGCACATTGGTCCAGGCGGAACGGCACGGACACCGCAACCGCCTTGCGCAGCGGGCAACTGGCTGCCATTTCGCCCATGTACTTGAGCAGTACGTTGCCGCCCAGCGAGTAGCCGACCGCATGCAGCGGCGCCATGGGCCGGCAGGCCTGCAGATGCCCGATCACTTCGGCGAGATCATCGCTGGCGCCGGAATGATAGGCGCGCGGCAACAGGTTCGGTTCGCCCGAGCAGCCGCGCCAGTTGATCGCGACGCTCGCCCAGCCCTGCGCGCTCAGTTGTTGCTGCAGACCGAGCACGTAAAGCGAATTCGACGAGCCGGTCAGCCCGTGTAGCACAAGGACCAGCGGCGCTGTTGCTTCATGCGGGCCGTGCCAGTCCAGGTCGATGAAATCGCCATCGGCCAGCCACAGTCGCTCACGCCGGCGTTCGAGGCGCGGCGCCTTGCGAAAGAATGCGTTCCACAGGGTCTGCAGGTGCGGCCCGGGAAGCCACCAGGCGGGTTGGAAGGATTCGGACACGGTTGCTCGGGTTCCTCGTTTGCTCCGACGTTAGAGCCTCGGCGGCGGGAAGAAAAGCACGATGCAGGCGTTGAATGATGCTGGCCGCCTGGCGACTTATGTCTTTGGGGATATGGTCAGCGCCGCCTAAGGGGGGGAGAGTGACGCGATAGTCTTATCCGGAACCCTGCCCATGACGCTTACCCCCTTCGATCAACTGCTGGCTGCCGCGCGCCAGGAGCGCGAACCCCAGCGCCTGCTGTTCGTCTTCGTTAGCGCCGAACTGCCCGAGGATGCCACCGAGGCCGAGCGCCAGCGCTTCGAGGAAAACGCCGGCGGCTCGCTGAAACCGGTGCTCTGCGTCGACAAGCTGCCCGAGGAACTGAGCGACTTCGCCGCGCTGCGTGAAGAGTCCGAGCGCACCGGCGTGGCCTGGGATCTGCTGTTCGCCGCGGCGCTGCCCGGCCAGGCGGGCATCACGCCGAACGCCGACGAGGCCGAGCAGCCACTGAAGATGATGGTCAGCGCAATCGAGACCGGCAACGTCGGCCGCTTCCTGGCCTTCGATCGCAACGGTCAGACCGTCGACTTCTACTGAAGTCGCCGACTTCAAGCGGCGGGTGCGCTGCGCTCCCACAGCGCGTAGTGCACCTTGCCAGCCTGCTTCTCCCGATGCAGTCGCCAGTTCCCCGGCAGGCCGAGGCTGGACGGCAGTGCCTCGCTTTCGGTGTAGACCCAGGCGTGCTCGGCCAGCCAACCCTTTGTCTCCAGCAGCTCGCAGGCCGGTTGCAACAGATTCTTGTTGAACGGCGGGTCGAGGAATACCAGGTCGAAGGCGGTCGGCGTCTGGGTTTCCAGATAGCGCAGGGCATCGCTCTGCAGTAGCTGGCCGTGGCCGCAGTTCAGCGTGTCCAGATGCTTGCGCAGGCTGGCGATGGCGTTGGCGTTCACGTCCAGCGCCAGGGCCATGCTGGCGCCGCGCGACAGGGCTTCCAGATAGATCGCGCCGCTGCCGGTGAACGGATCGAGCACCCGCGCGCCGGATAGGTAGGGTGCCAGCCAGTTGAACAGGGTTTCGCGCACCCGGTCCGGCGTGGGGCGCAGGCCTTCGGCATCGGGGAAGCTGAAGCGGCGCGAGCGCCACTCGCCGCCGATGATGCGCAACTGGCCCTGGCCGCCGTGGGCGCTGGGGCGAATGGGTGGATTGGCCATCAGTGCTCCGGAACGCCGCTGGGCTGTTCGACTGGTTTATCGGTGGGCGGTGGCAGCGGTTGCTGCTCGACGCTGGGGCCGGCGGTGACGATGACGAAGGCGTCTTGCTGCAGATGCTTGTTCATCGCCGTCTTGACCTGTTCGACTGTCAGCGCCTGCACCTCGCCCATGAAATCCTCCAGGTAGGTCAGCGCCAGGTCGTAGAAGCCGATGCTGCCCAGCTGACCGACGATGTCGGCATTGCTTGCGGTAGACAGCGGGAAACTGCCGGCGATCTCGCGCTTGCTGCGCTCCAGCTCGGCCTCGGTCGGCCCTTCGGCGAGATAGTCGCGGACCAGCTGCTGCACCAGATCCAGTGCGCCATCGGTGAGTTCGGCGCGGGTCTGCATGCTGATCATGAACGGCCCTTCGGCACGCATCGGGCTGAAGCCGGAATAGATGCCGTAGGTCAGGCCGCGCTTTTCGCGCACTTCTTCCATCAGCCGCGTGCCGAAACCGCCGCCGCCGAGGATCTGGTTGCCCAGATAGAGCGCCGCATAGTCCGGATGGCCACGAGGGATGCCGAGTTGGGCCAGCATCAGGTGGCTCTGGTTGGAGGGGAAGTCGATGTGGTGCTTGCCGGCAACCGGAGCCTCGGGTGTCGGCGTCGCTGGCAGCGCCGGGCCTTCGGGCAGGGCGGCCGAGACGCCTGCGGCCAGGGCTTCGGCCTCTTCGCGGGAGAGGTCGCCGACCAGCGCGATCACGGCATTGCCTGCCGCATAGGCGCGGGCGTGGAAGTCGCGCAGCTGCTCGACGCTGATTGCCGGCACCGACTCGGGGGTGCCTTCGCTGGGGTGGGCGTAGGGGTGATCGCCATAGAGCTGCTCGAACAGCTCGAGGCTGGCGAGCTTGCCGGGGTTCTGCTTCTGGAATTCGAAGCCGGCCAGCAGCTGATTCTTGATACGTTGCAGCGAGTCCTCCGGAAAGCTCGGCTGGCCGATGACCTGATTGAACAGCGCCAGGGCCGGCTCGCGCTTGTCCGGCGCACTGAGACTGCGCAGGCTGACCACTGCCATGTCGCGGTAGGAACCGTTGCCGAAGTCCGCGCCCAGGCCTTCGAAGCCACGGGCGATGGCGCCGACGTCCTTGCCCTCGACACCCTCGTTGAGCATGGCGTTGGTCAGCAGTGCCAGGCCGGGTACGTCGCCGTCCTGGCTGCTGCCGGCGGAGAAGGTCAGGCGCAGGTCGAACATCGGCAGCTCGCGGGCTTCGACGAACAGTACCTTGGCGCCTTCGGCGGTCTGCCAGCTCTGGATGTCCAGCTTGCGCCGGGCCAGGGGTTGATCGCCCAGCTCGGCGAGCGATTCCAGACGAGGTTTTTCCGGCGTTGCGGTCGGCACGGCAGGCTGGGTCGCCTCGCGGGCGACGTCCTGCTTCGCCGGCTCGCCGGGTTGTGGCAGGGCGGTGGAGCCTTCATCGCAGCCCGCCAGGCCGAAACCGGCTGCCAGCAGCAGGCCGAACAGGCCGTTGCGCAGCGCTTTGCAATCACTCATCACGGGCTTCCTCGGGCAGAACATGGGCGACGCTCAGGCGGGAGCGGGTGAAATAGGTGCTGGCGGCCTGCTGGATGTCCTCGGGCGTGACCGCTTCCAGCGCGCTCAGCTCCTCGTCCATCAGGCGCCAGGACAGGCCGACGGTTTCCAGCTTGCCGATGGTGGTGGCCTGCTGGGTGATGGAATCGCGCTCGTAGACCAGGCCGGCGATGACCTGCGCACGCACGCGCTCGAGTTCATCCGCCGAGGGGGGTGCCTGCTTGAGCGCATCGAGTTCCTGCCACAGGCCGGCTTCGACTTCTTCCAGCGTGCGGCCCTTCTGCATGTTCGGCGCGGCGCTTAGGACGAACAGGCTGTCGCCGCGGGCATAGGCGTCGTACCAGGCCGAAGCGCTGGTCACCAGTTCTTCACCGCGCTCCAGCCGCTCCGGCAGGCGCGCGCTGTAGCCGCCGTCGAGCAGGGCGGAAATCAACCGCAGCGCATGCACCTGGCGGGCGTTCTCCTCGGTCGCCAGGCTCGGTGCGTTGAAGGCCATGAGCAGCGTCGGCAGCTGGGTCTTCACGTGCAGCTTGAGGCGCCGCTCGCCCGGCTCGGCCAGTTCCAGTGGCCGCTTGGCTGCTGGCACTTCGCGTTTCTCGATGTCGCCGAAGAAGCGCTCGGCCAGTCCGCGGACCTCATCGGCGGTCACGTCGCCGACCACCACCAGGGTAGCGTTGTTCGGCGCGTACCACTGCTCGTACCAGGCGCGCAGCTCGTCGGCCTGCATGCGGTTGAGGTCGGCCATCCAGCCGATGGTCGGGTTGCGATAGCCGCTGGCGGGGTAGACGATGGTCTTGAAGCGCTCGTAGGCCAGCGAGCTCGGCTTGTCATCGGTGCGCAGGCGGCGCTCTTCCTTGATCACTTCGATCTCGCGGGCGAACTCGTCTGGCGGCAGCTTGAGACTGGCCAGGCGATCGGCTTCGAGCTCGAACGCAACGGCCAGGCGGTCACGTGCCAGGACCTGGTAATAGGCGGTGTAGTCGTCGCTGGTGAAGGCGTTCTCCTCGGCGCCCAGCTCACGCAGGATGCGCGAGGCTTCGCCGGCATCGAGCTTGCGGCTGCCCTTGAACATCATGTGTTCCAGCGCGTGGGAGAGGCCGGTCTGGCCAGCCGTCTCGTAGCTGGAGCCAACCTTGTACCAGAGCTGGGATACCACTACCGGCGCACGATGATCCTCGCGCACGATCACTTTCAGGCCGTTGTCGAGGAAGAACTCGTGGGTGGGCTGGCTGTCTGCTGCTGCCAGCAGGGGCAGATAGAGCGCTCCGAGCAGCAGGGCGGCGGCGCGGCGTAACATCAGAGGCATAGTCGGGACTCGTCCAGTTGGTGTCCGCCACGGCAGACTGGCAGGGCGGCAACACGGCAGCCATGGTACTGGCGCGTGCGAATCAGGCAAAGCCGGGATATCCGCAGCCGAACCGGCCCTGATGCCGGAACCCGTGCTTAGCGCACCCGCTTTGCGAGGTGCTAGGATAGAGCCCGTTTGGCCGGCAGCGTGGCTGCCGGCGTATCGCATCCTTGAGAATACCTTCTCCATGTTTGGTTCCAACGACGACAAGAAGACACCGGCCGAGCCCGGCGAAAAGAAAGGCCTGTTCGGCTGGCTGCGCAAGAAACCGCAGCAGCCGGTGGCCGAGCAGCCTGCCGCCGAACCGCAGGAAGACAGCCTGCCGCACGCCGAGCAGCCTGAGGCAGAGAGCGAGCAACCGGCAATCACCACCTCCGGGCTATTGCCCGAACCGCCCGTCGAAGCCGAAATACTCCCAGAGCCAGAGCCAGAGCCAGAGCCAGAGCCAGAGCCAGAGCCAGAGCCAGAGCCAGAGCCAGAGCCAGAGCCAGAGCCAGAAATAGCGCCGGTGCCGGTCGCCGCGGCAGCGCCCGCCGAAGCACCGGCGAAGCTCGGCTTCTTCGCCCGCCTCAAGCAAGGCCTGTCCAAGACCAGCTCGAGCATCGGTGAAGGCATGGCCAGCCTGTTCCTCGGCAAGAAGGCCATCGACGATGACCTGCTCGACGAACTGGAAACCCGCCTGCTTACCGCCGACGTCGGTGTCGAGGCGACGACGGCGATCATGCAGAACCTCACGCGCCGCGTGTCGCGCAAGGAGCTGGCCGACAGTGGCGCGCTCTATACCGCGCTGCAGGAAGAACTCTCTGGGTTGCTCAAGCCGGTCGAGCAGCCGCTCGTGGTCGACAGTGGCAAGCGCCCGTATGTGATCCTCGTGGTCGGGGTGAATGGTGTCGGCAAGACCACCACCATCGGCAAGCTGGCGAAGAAGCTGCAGCTCGAAGGCAAGAAGGTCATGCTCGCCGCTGGCGACACCTTCCGCGCCGCGGCGGTGGAGCAATTGCAGGTGTGGGGCGAGCGCAACAGCATTCCGGTGATCGCACAGCACACCGGTGCCGACTCCGCCTCGGTGATCTTCGATGCGGTGCAGGCGGCCAAGGCGCGGGGCATCGATGTGCTGATCGCTGACACCGCTGGTCGGCTGCACACCAAGGACAACCTGATGGAGGAGCTGAAGAAGGTCCGCCGGGTGATGGGCAAGCTCGACGAGTCGGCTCCCCACGAGGTCCTGCTCGTGCTCGACGCCGGCACCGGCCAGAACGCCATCAACCAGACCAAACAGTTCAATCAGGCGGTCGAGCTGACCGGTCTGGTGCTGACCAAACTCGACGGCACCGCCAAGGGCGGTGTGATCTTCGCCCTGGCCAAGCAGTTCGGCACGCCGATCCGCTACATCGGCGTCGGCGAAGGGATCGACGACCTGCGCACGTTCGAGGCCGATGCGTTCGTCAAGGCGCTTTTTGCCCAGCGGGACGGCGCATGATTCGTTTCGAACAGGTCGGCAAACGCTACCCCAACGGCCACATCGGGTTGCACGAGCTTTCCTTTCAGGTGCGGCGTGGCGAATTCCTCTTCGTCACTGGCCATTCCGGCGCCGGCAAGAGCACGCTGCTGCGCCTGTTGCTGGCAATGGAGCGTCCCACCAGCGGCAAGCTGCTGCTGGCCGGGCAGGACCTGTCGCGCATCACCAATGCGCAGATTCCTTTCCTGCGCCGGCAGATCGGCGTGGTGTTCCAGAATCACCAGTTGCTGTTCGATCGCACGGTGTTCGACAACGTCGCCCTGCCGTTGCAGATTCTCGGGCTCAACAAGCGCGAGATTGGCCAGCGGGTGATGACCGCGCTGGAGCGCGTCAGCCTCAAGGACAAGGCGCTGCAGTATCCGGCGGACCTGTCCACCGGTCAGCAGCAGCGTGTCGGCATCGCTCGCGCCGTGGTGCACCGGCCGGCCCTGCTGCTCGCCGATGAACCGACCGGCAACCTCGACCCGCGACTCGCTGCGGAGATCATGGGCGTGTTCGAAGACATCAATCGCCTGGGTACCACCGTGCTCATCGCCAGCCACGATCTGGCGCTGATCGCGCGGATGCGTCATCGCATGCTGACCCTGCAACGTGGTCGCCTGATCGGCGACGGGGAGGCCAGCCGATGAGCAGCGAACGCAATCCCAAGACCAACCCGAGCACGGCCGAGCGCGTCGGCGGTTCGGTGAAGAAGCCGGAGCAGCCGCGCGGCGACGAGCCGGACTTCAAGACGCTGTTCCACGCCTGGCTGGAAAGTCATCGCGCCAGTTTGGTCGACAGCGTCGGGCGTCTGATCAAGCAGCCGATCGGCAGCTTCTTCACCTGCCTGGTGATGGCCGTGGCGTTGAGCCTGCCCATGGGCCTGGCGCTGCTGCTGGACAACGTCGAACGGCTCGGTGGCTCGTGGCAGCGTGCCGCGCAGATATCGCTGTTCATGCAGATTGAGGTGGATGGCGACGCTGGCGAGCGCCTGCGAGACGAGGTTGCCGCCATGCCCGACGTGGCAGCGGCGGACTGGGTCAGCCGCGAGCAGGCGCTGGACGAGTTCCAGCAGCTGTCCGGGCTTGGCGAAGCGCTCAAGGAGCTGCCGGACAATCCGCTGCCCGGCGTGGTCATCGTGACACCCGAAGAGGTGGACAAGGACAAGCTCGAAGCACTGCGTCAGCAGCTGGCCGAACTGCCCGGCGTGCAGTTGGCTCAGCTGGATCTGCTCTGGGTCGAGCGGCTGACCGCTATTCTCAAGCTTGGCGACCGCTTCGTCTTCGGCCTGACATTGTTGCTGGTGGCGACGTTGCTGCTGGTGATTGGCAACACCATCCGCCTGCACATCGAGAACCGCCGCACCGAGATCGAGGTGGTCAAGCTGGTGGGCGGCACCGATGGTTACGTCCGCCGTCCGTTCCTCTACATGGGTGCCATCTACGGTCTGGGCGCTGGCCTGATCGCCTGGCTGCTGCTGGCCTATGGACTGGGCTGGCTGAACGAGGCCGTGGTGAATCTGGCGGGCCTCTACGGCAGCGATTTCGGCCTGGGAGGCGTTCCGGCCGGTGATGCGTTATCGCTGGTGATCGGTGCGGTGCTGCTCGGCTACATCGGTGCCTGGCTGGCTGTCGCAAGGCATCTGAGCGAGCTGGCTCCTCGATAAAATTTCATTTGAAAACAATCACTTGGCAGTTGTGTCAGGGAACTTTTCCACAGGCTTGCAGTCTCATGCGGCAATGCTAAACTGCTGCAGCTTCGTCATTGGAGGTACTGCATGACAACTACTCTGCAACCTGTTCAAGCGCTAGTCCCGGGAGCGAATCTCGAGGCCTACGTGCAGACCGTGAACAGCCTCCCGCTGCTCACCGTCGAGCAGGAGCGCGAGCTGGCCGGGCGCCTCTTCTATCATCAGGATCTCGAAGCGGCTCGGCAGATGGTGCTGGCGCACCTGCGTTTCGTCGTTCACATCGCCCGCAGCTATTCCGGCTATGGTCTGGCCCAGGCCGACCTGATCCAGGAAGGCAACGTCGGCCTGATGAAGGCGGTCAAGCGTTTCAATCCGGAAATGGGTGTGCGGCTGGTGTCCTTCGCCGTACATTGGATTCGCGCCGAAATTCACGAATTCATCCTGCGTAACTGGCGCATCGTCAAGGTCGCGACGACCAAGGCGCAGCGCAAACTGTTCTTCAACCTGCGCAGCCAGAAAAAGCGTCTGGCCTGGCTGAACAACGAAGAAGTCACCGCCGTGGCCAATAGCCTGGGCGTCGAGCCGCACGAAGTGCGCGAAATGGAAAGCCGCCTCACCGGCCATGACATGGCCTTCGACCCGGCCGCCGATGCCGACGACGACAGCGCCTACCAGTCGCCTGCGCACTATCTGGAAGATCATCGCTACGATCCGGCCCGCCAGCTGGAAGATGCCGACTGGAGCGACAGTTCCACTTCCAGCCTGCATACGGCGCTCGAGGGGCTCGACGAGCGCAGCCGGGACATTCTCCAGCAACGCTGGCTGAACGAAGACAAGGCGACCCTGCACGACCTGGCTGCCAAGTACAACGTATCGGCCGAGCGCATTCGTCAGCTGGAGAAGAATGCGATGAACAAGTTGAAGGGCTCGATTCAGGCCTGATGCTCGTCAGCTGAAAACGAATCGCGGGATGCCATTGGCTCCCGCGATTTTTTTTGCCTGCCGTTCGCTCGGGGTGCCGCCCGGCTATCGAGGCTTGCTTCTGGCCTGGCGGATGTTGTCTCGCGCCTGTTCAACCGCGACCAGCAGCTGGGCGTTGGTGATCGGCTTGTGCAGCCAGACGATCCCTGCGGGGAACTGTGCCTGCTCGAACTGGTGCGCGGCGGAGATAACGACGATGGGCAGATCCTGCATCGCCGGTTGATCGCGCAATTCGTCGATAAGCTGCATGCCGCTGCCGTCGGGCAGGTGCAGGTCCAGTGTCATGGCCTCGTAATGGCTGGCAGCGAGCTTTTCACGGGCCTGATGCAGGCTTTGCACGCGCTCCACGCCGTAGCCGCCCTCGCGCAGCATCATATGCAGCAGACGGCCGGTGTCAGGCTCGTCTTCGACGACCAGGATTCGCGGCTGGCCGTCGCGGCAGTCCGATTCGGCTGGCGGTATCTGGATCGGCAGCTCGCACCAGAAGGTGGTGCCCTGGCCGGGTACGCAGTCGAAGCCGACCGTACCGCCCATGCGTTCGATCAGCTCCTTGGTGATCGCAAGTCCGAGTCCGGTACCGGACTTCTGCCGGCTGTCGGAGGCATCGGCCTGGGCGAACTTCTCGAACACGCGGGAGCGGAACGCCTCGGGAATGCCGGGGCCCTGGTCGGTAACGCTGATACGAACCTTGGTCCCACGCAGGGAGCTGTGCAGGCGAATCTCTCCGCCCTCGGGGGTGAACTTGACGGCGTTTGAGAGGAAGTTGCCAAGCACCTGCTGCAGGCGCAGGCCGTCCACCCAGACCAGCACATCGGTCGGATGCTCGAGCGTACAGCGCACGCCATGCTGCTCGCAGAGGGCCTGGTTGCTCGCCAGCGATTCCTCGAGCAGGTCGCCAAGCGAATGTTCGCGCAGTTCGAACGACATCTTGCCGGCGGCAATCTTTTCCATGTCCAGCAGGTCGTTGATCAGATGACCCAGGCGCAGGCTGTTGCGGTAGGCGATCTCGAGCATCTGCTGCATGGCTGGAGGCGCTGCCCCGAGCGCGCCGCCGACGATCAGTCCGAGCGCACCGCTGATGGAGGTCAGTGGCGTGCGCAGCTCGTGGCTGACGGTGGAAACGAAGTCGTTCTTCATCTGCTCGACGCGCTTGCGTTCGGTGAGGTCCATCAGCGTGCCGCTGATGCGCTGGGCCATGCCTTGTGGATCGCGCTGGATGTAGCCACGCAGCAACACGGGTACGACGTGGCCGTGCTTGTGCTGCAGGCGCAGTTCGGTAGTGAAATGATCGACATTGGACAGCATGGTTTGCGCCAGCCGGGCTTTCTGCTGCGCTAGGTCTTCGGCAACCGTCAACCGCTCCCACAGTTTGAGGTCGCAGGTCAGCTCGTTGGGACGATAACCGAGCATTTCCCAGGCGCGGGGCGAGGCGAACATGCTGCCGGCTTCCAGATCGAGATCCCACAGCCCATCGTTGCTGCCTTTCAGGGCCAGCGACAGACGCTCCTCGCTCAAGCGCAGATCGTGTTTGCTCTGACGTATGTGCCGCGTCATCTCGTTCGCCAGCGCCTGGGCACGGCTATGGCGCAACGCCAATGACGAGGTCAGGAAAAAAACCAGCAGGCTCAGACCGAGCCCCAGGCCGAACACCAGTGCCTCGTTGGAATGAAAACGCTCGTCGAACTCGGGCCGGCTATCCATGCGCAGCGTCCAGGTCTGGCCGTACAGCTCGAGCTGCTGCAACTGGCTGAAGCGGGCACTGCCGGGCTCGGGGGCTTCGCTCGATGCGTACAGCAGGTGTTCCGGCTCTTCACCGGGACTGGCGTAGATATGCAGCGCCAGCGGCAGATCGGCCGCTCGCAGAATGCCGCGCATCAGATCTTCGACGCGATAAGGGCTATAGACGAAGCCGCGCAGCGCCTGCATGCGCTGCTCCGGCGTCGTCAGCGGCGCGCTCGGTCGATACACCGGGACATAGAGCAGCACTCCGGCCTGCACCTTGCCGTGGGTTTCCTGCAGAAGCGTTACCTTGCCGGTAATACTCGTTTCGCCCAACTGAGCCGCGCGTTGCATGGCGCGCCGGCGAGTCGGCTCGGAATACATGTCGTAGCCGAAAGCGGCCAGGTTGCGGCTGAGGAATGGCTCGAGAAAAATGATCGAGGTGTAGAGTTCCCGCTGACCGGGCGGATGAATGTCGTAATCCGGGTAGCCCTGTGCACGAATGCGTGCGACGTGCGCATCGCGCTCGGCATGCGGGATCGCCTGGCTGAAACCGACGCCCTGGATGCCGGGATAACGGTCTGGCAACAGCAAGCGCTCGACGTACGTGCGCCACTGCTCGCGGCTGACATTCTCCATGGCATCGAACAGGCCGGCGCCGCCGAGCAGGATCTGCTCGTGGTCCCGTAGCCGCTTGCGGATTGCTTCGGTGACCTTCTCGCCGAGCAGCTGGAACTGCTGCTGGGCCGCGCTAGCCTCGTTGGTGCGCAGACTCTGCCAGACCACCAGTTGGACCAGCAGGGTGAACGCCAGCATTCCCCAGGCAACGCCGTTTCTCCAGCTGAACAGCTGTCGCAGGCCGTGAGGCTGATTGTGGTGTATCGCTGGATCGCTCATCATCTTCGTTGCGGTACGCGGTGGTTGACCGATTGGACGCCGGAGGCCTGGAATCGGTGCCAGTCTGCGGCACTCGAGCCAGTATGCCGCAAAGCCGGTTGCCCGGCTTTCCATGACGGCGAGGTTGACCGTTCTGTCAGCTTACCTGCCGTAATGGCCTATTGATATATGCGCCTGATCAGGCTCCGGACGAGCGGCAACTCTGCCCGTAGCGGAGTTCGGCCGCGCGCCAATCGATGTCGCTGGCAGGCTGCGGTCGTGCAAAGCCGTAGCCTTGGCCATAGTCGCAATTCTGCGCCAGCAGAAACGCCGCCTGGTCTGCAGTCTCGATGCCTTCCGCCACGACTTTGAGGCCCAGATTGTGTGCCAGGCCGATGACCGAGCGGGTGATAGCGGCGTCCTCGCGGTCGTCGGGCAGGCCGCGGACGAAGCCCTGGTCGATCTTCAGTTTGTGCACGTTCATGCGCTTGAGTCGCTGGAGTGACGAGTAGCCGGTGCCGAAATCGTCGATCGCCAGCTGAACGCCGAGTGCGCGCAGGCGCTGCAGTAGCTCCAGAGCGGCGTCCGGGTCCTGCATCACCGCGCTTTCGGTGATCTCCAGTTCCAGATGGTGCGCCTCTAGCCCGCAGCGGGCCAGAATGGTGGCGACCTGCAGGTCGAGCTCGCCGTTGCCGAACAGGCGGCTGGAGATGTTCACCGCGATGAAGCCCAGCGGGCGACCCTGGCCAAGCCACTCTCGAGCCTGATTGCAGGCCTGCTCCAGCACCCAGTGATCGATCGCGCTGATCAGCCCGGTTTCCTCGGCGACCGGAATGAAGATGCCCGGTGCGATCAGGCCTTTCTCCGGGTGTAGCCAGCGTACCAGTGCCTCGAAACCGGTGATCGTGCCCTCGCGCAGGTCGTAGATCGGCTGAAAGTGCAGGCGCAGCTGTCCTTGCTCGAGGGCCTGGCGCAATGCGGTGACCAGTTCGACGCGCTGGCGGGCCTGGCTGGTCAGTTCCTCGGAATAAAACGCATAGGTTGAGCGGCCGCTGTTCTTGGCCTTGAACAGCGCCGAGTCGGCGTTGCGCATCAGCTGTTCGACGTTCTGCACGTCGGTCGGATAGGGGTACAGCACGATGCCGATGCTGGCGCTGCTGAACAGCTCCTGTCCGGCAATATGGAAGGGTTCGTTCAGTCGGTCGAGAATGCGCAACGCCAGCGAGGTGGCCTTCTCCGCGCCGTAGCCTTCACAGAGCAGGGCGAACTCGTCACCGCCGAGTCGGCCAAGCGTCATGCCTTCTTCCAGGTACTCGCCCAGTCGCGTGCTGACAGCCTGCAACAGCGCGTCGCCCAGGCTGTGGCCAAGGCTTTCATTGATGTCCTTGAAGTGATCGAGGTCGATCAGAAGTAATGCACCGCTGCGTCTGTTGGCCCTGGCGCGCTCGAGATCCTGCTTGGCGCGTTCGGTGAACAGCAGCCGATTCGGCAGCTTGAGCAACGGGTCGTAATGAGCGAGCTGGTCGAGCTCTTCGCGCGAGCGCTTGAGCGCCGAGAGATCGGAGAACACCGCCACATAATGGCTGAGCTGGCCCTGGTTGTCATGGATGCAGCGCAGGTTCTGCCATTGCGGGTACACCTCGCCATTCTTGCGTCGGTTCCAGATCTCGCCGCTCCACTCGCCATGCTCTTTCAGCGCCAGCCACATCTGGTTGTAGAAGGCTGCGTCGTGCTTGCCAGACGCGAAGAGTCTAGGGGTCTGTCCAAGGACTTCCTCGGTGCTGTATCCGGTGATGCGGCTGAACGCCGGATTGACGTGCACGATGTGTTGGCTTGGATCAGTGACCAGCACGCCTTCCTGAGTGCTGTCGAAGACTGCGGCGGCCTGCTTCAGGCTGGTTTCCTGGACGTGCTGTGCGCGCTGCTGTTCGTCGAAGCGGCGAAAGTGCTGGCGGCCGAGCAGGAATATCAGCACGGTGGTAAGCCCCACGAACAGCGCTCCCTTGCCCGTTTGCCAGGTTTGGCTATCGCCTGCAGCGAGGTAGCCGACTAGTGTGTCGCCGAGGAGAATCCACAGCATGGCCAGGCAGAAGTAGCCCAGACTCAGCCGGACGAGGTAGGTGTTCATGGTTGCTCTCGGGTCCGATCCAGATACTGCATAGTCAAACCCCATCGCACTGGCTGAGCGGGAGGCACGTCATCTCGCACCGGAGGTGCTGCATCCTGCTGCGCCGGTTGTTCTGCATGCTGGTTCAGAGCCAGCCCGGCCACCAGTCCGGGTGGTCCGGTTTGATCCGCTGCAGGTAGTGGCTGCCACCCAGCTGGCGCATCTGTTGCCGAATCCAGGCCGCGCGATTGTTCACGTGGCTGCCCGGTTTGCCAGCGCTCCACTCTCGCGGGTTGGGCAGCACTGCGGCGAGGAGGCTGGCCTGGCGGGTCGACAGGTACGGTGCACCGGTTCCGAAGTGATGCTGGGCCGCCGCCTGCGCACCGAAGACGCCATCGCCCCACTCGACGCTATTGAGATAAACCTCAAGGATGCGCTGCTTGGGCCATAAAAGCTCGATCAGCGCAGTGAACCAGGCCTCCAGTCCTTTGCGCGGCCAGCTGCGGCCGGACCAGAGAAACAGATTCTTCGCCACCTGCTGACTCAGCGTGCTGGCACCGCGTAATGAGCCACCGCGCTCATTGTGGCTGAGCGCCGCACGGATTGCTGCGACATCGAAGCCCCAGTGGTCGGCGAACTTCTGATCCTCGGCGGCGATCACCGCCATCTTCAGATCGTCCGGCAGCACTTTCCAAGGCCGCCAGCCGCGGGTCAGGTCGATAGTTTCGCCTGTGCGCCATGACTCGATCTTGCGCTCGATCATCAAAGCGGTGAACGGCGGTGGCACCCAGCGAAACAGCAGTACCAGCAGCGCCGAGAGGCCGATCAGCCAGAGCAGCAGTTTGGAGAGGCGCAGCAGCAGGTTTCGCAACATGGCACTTGGTCGTGGGCGAAAAGAGCGGGCATTATAGCGACCGCTAAGGCCATCGACCGGAAATGGCAATGATTCGTGCTTATATCGTCCTTGCCGCGCTGTTCGGCTTGACCGGCGTTGCGCTCGGCGCCTTCGCTTCCCATGCCCTCAAGAGCCAGTTGAGCGCTGCCTATCTCGCGGTGTTTCAGACAGGCGTGCAGTACCAGATGCTTCATGCGCTGGCGCTGCTCGGCGTCGCGCTTCTTTCGCTGCATCGGCCCAGCCGCCTGCTGGCTGTAGCAGGCGGCCTGTTCGTCGTCGGTATCTTGCTGTTCTCCGGCAGTCTCTATCTGCTCACCCTCAGTGGAATCGGCAAACTGGGCATGATCACGCCGCTCGGGGGGACGTCCTTTCTCGTGGGTTGGCTCTGCCTGGCATTGGCCGGCTGGCGCATACGCGGCTGAGCGGGACGAACGGCCGCGGGCTTCGCGTTGGTGGCGTGGGTGATTCGGGCTAGAATGCCGTCCCCTTTTCGCAATGGCGGCGAACAGCATGCAGATCCAGTTGAATGGCGAACCCTATGAGCTGCCAGCCGGCGAGTCGGTGGCCGACCTGCTGGTGCGTCTGGACCTGACCGGACGCCGTCTGGCCGTCGAGCTCAATCGGGACATCGTGCCGCGCAGCGCGCACGCGACTACCGAACTCAGCGAAGGCGATCACGTCGAGGTGGTGCACGCCATCGGTGGCGGCTAGCCGGTCGCGCTCATCCGAAGTACGCCGCCTTGCGGCGCCCAGCCCGCAGCAACACGTCCGAACGAGGAATTCCCATGCGCCCAGTTCCGCACGACAAGCCCTTCACCCTGGCCGGTCGCACCTATCAATCGCGCCTGCTGGTCGGCACCGGCAAGTACAAGGACCTTGAGGAGACGCGTGCGGCCATTGAGGCCTCGGGTGCCGAGATCGTCACCGTAGCGGTGCGCCGCACCAATATTGGCCAGAATCCGGGCGAGCCGAATCTGCTCGATGTGATCAGCCCCGAGCGCTACACCATCCTGCCGAACACCGCCGGCTGTTTCACTGCCGAGGACGCAGTGCGTACCTGTCGCCTGGCCCGTGAGCTCCTCGACGGCCACAAGCTGGTCAAGCTGGAAGTGCTGGCCGATCAGAAGACGCTGTTTCCCAACGTGATCGAGACCCTCAAGGCCGCCGAAGTACTGATCCGGGACGGCTTCGACGTCATGGTCTATACCAGCGACGACCCGATCATCGCTCGCCAGCTGGCCGAGATGGGTTGCATCGCGGTGATGCCGCTGGCCGGCCTGATCGGCACCGGCCTGGGTATCTGCAATCCGTACAACCTGCGCATCATCCTCGAGGAAGCCACCGTGCCCGTGCTGGTGGATGCCGGTGTCGGAACCGCTTCGGACGCCACTATCGCCATGGAGCTGGGCTGCGAAGCGGTGCTGATGAACAGCGCCATCGCCCATGCGCAGAATCCCGTGCTGATGGCCGAGGCCATGAAGTACGCCATCGAGGCCGGCCGCCTGGCCTATCTCGCCGGCCGCATGCCGAAGAAGCTCTACGCCAGCGCCTCGTCGCCGCTGGACGGGCTGATTCGTTGAAACGATTCGTGGCCGGCCCCGACCTTGTGTCGGGGGCCGGCTTTTTTATTTCTCGCAGGTAGACCATGACAGAGCAGAACCCCGCGGCCGAAGCGCAGCAAACCGAGCACCGCCGTACTATCAAGAGTTTCGTGATGCGTGCCGGGCGCATGACCGAAGGCCAGCAGCGTGGCCTGGAGCAGGGCTGGCCGAAGTTCGGCCTGGAGATCGAGAACGGGCTGCGCGATTTCGACGAGGTGTTCGGCCGTAGCGCGCCGCGCACCTTCGAGATCGGCTTCGGCATGGGCCATTCCACCCTGGAAATGGCCGCTGCGGCGCCGGATCAGGACTTCATTGGCGTGGAAGTGCATAAACCTGGGGTCGGCGCGTTGCTGAGCGGACTTGTGTCACAGAAATTGAACAACGTCAGGGTCTACAGTTGCGACGCCTTGGAGGTACTGCGCGATTGCGTGGCCGACGCCAGCCTGGACCGCGTATTGCTGTTCTTTCCGGACCCCTGGCACAAGAGCCGTCATCACAAGCGACGTATCGTGCAGCCGGCTTTCGCCGAGCTGGTGCGCAGCAAGCTGAAGATCGGCGGCGTACTGCATATGGCCACCGACTGGGAGCCCTATGCCGAATATATGCTCGAGGTGATGAACGTCGCCCCGGGCTATCGCAATCTGGCCGAGGATGGACGTTGCGTGCCACGGCCTGCGGAGCGACCGATCACCAAGTTCGAGCGCCGTGGTGAACGGCTCGGTCATGGCGTCTGGGACCTGAAATTCCAGCGCATCGACTGAGCGCGGTCAGTAAAAGCGAAACGCCCGCGACCTAGTCCCGGCTGCCCTATCAGCGGCGTCAGGCAGCCAGGTCGCTTGCCACACCCAGATCGAGAGCCGCAGCAGCGGCCAGGGAAGAGTGCTGCCAGGACGGCATGCCTGCCCACACCATATAACAATGCAACGCCGATAGCCGGGTTCGCCACGCGGTGCCCAGCATCGTGCGCAATTGGGGGAGTAGACGATGTACGGAAAGATCGGAATTCTGTTGTTGGCAGCCTGTACCGCGTTACCGGCACAGGCGAAGGTAGACAGCACGCAGGCCGCGCGACTGGGGCAGGACCTGACTCCGCTGGGAGCGGAGCGCGGCGGCAATCCCGCGGGGACGATCCCGCCCTGGGCCGGGGGCGTTGCAGCACCCGCCGGCTACGAGCCCGGGATGCACCATCCCGACCCGTATGCGGCCGATTCAGTGCTCTATCGCGTCGATCACACCAATATCAACGAGTACGGCGGCCAGCTTTCCGACGGTATGAAGGCGCTGCTGGAGCGTTATCCCGACTACCACCTGCGCGTATTTCCGACCCGCCGCAGCGCCTCGGTGCCGCAGCGGATCTATGATGCCACCCGCTACAACGCCGTCAGCGCCGAGCTCATCGCCAACGGCAACGGTATCCAGGGCGCGGCAGCCGGCATTCCCTTCCCTATCCCGCAGAGCGGCATCGAGGTGATCTGGAATCACATCCTGCATTACAAGGGTGACCAGAGCCACATGATCAATAACCAGGCAGTGGTGATCGGTGGCCGGGCCAATTACATCAAGCGCGATCGGCACATCTATTACGTCTACAACCGCGAAGGCATGACTCACGCGGACCTGGACAACACAGTGCTGTACTACAAGTACCGTGTCACCGCGCCGGCCAAGCTGTCCGGTACGGCACTGGTGGTGCAGGACCCGCTCGATCAGGTGCTGACCACTCGCAAGGCGTGGCGCTACAGCCCGGACGATCGCCGCGTGCGCCGTCTGCCGTCACTGGCTTATGACTCCTTGCAGCCCGACACCAGCGGCTTGGCCACGGCCGATGTGGTCGATTCGTTCAACGGCGCGCCGGATCGCTACGAGTGGGAGCTGCTCGGCAAGCGTGAAATGCTGATGCCCTACAACAGCTATGCCGTGCATCAGAAGGGCCTCCCCTACGACAGTATCGTCCAGGCACGCACCCTGAACCCGGAACTGCTGCGCTATGAGCTGCATCGCGTGTGGGTGGTCGAGGCGACCTTGCGCAAGGGCTTCAGTCACCTCTACGACAAGCGTCGGTTCTATATCGACGAGGACAGCTGGGCGATCCTTGCCGTCGACCTGTACGACGAGAAGGGCGAGCTGATCGGCCTGCAGGAAAGCCATCCGATCAGCTATTACGACGTGCCGATGTTCAACAGCACGCTGGAAACGCTCTACCACCTCAAGGACGGCAACTACTTCGTCGATGGGCTGGACAACAACGAGCCGATGTACGACTTCAACGTCAAGCTCGGCCCGCGTGATTTCTCGCCGCAGGCGCTGCGTCGCGGCAACTGACGAAGGACAGAAACAGAAGATGCACGAAAGGGCGCCGCTGGCGCCCTTTTTCGTACCACCAGAACTGCCGTCGCGCGTCGCTGCGGCGGTGTGAGGCTACAAGGTTGCTCCTGTTCGGCGGGGCCGAGCACGGGTAGTGACTTCGCTCAAGAGTGGGCTGGCGCGGCAGTGGGATGATCGCCTGCGTAGCGCTGCAAAGGCGGCCCGGCAGCCGGGCAAGCAGCCGCGCCATTCGCAAAGGAGGGAGCCGCGTGTTCAGACCGGGACAACTGGAGTACCACAGCCTTTCCGCTTCCGGGAAACCGGGTTATCACCTGCAGCTCGACTACCGTGTCGAGGGCACGCCGGAGGCGCCGCAGTGGGCGTGTTTTCACCTGCGCTTCGAGGCCGGAGCAACTCTGGTGGACGAGCAGTTTCGAATGCACCGCGATGTTGCCTGCAACTTCCTGCAGCGCGTCCGTCAGTGCCTGCGTCGCCACGGTGTGCCGGTGGACGCCGATATCCTCTTCGGTCTGCACGGCATCTACGACCCGCTGTTCGAGGATCTGCGCCGGCAGCTGTGCTATCGGCCGGGCGAGGCCGTCGATCTCGATCGATTTCTTCGCGAAGGCTGAGCGGCGTTAGTGGCTTGCGCGGTCAGTTGGTCAAGGCAAGTTCGGATGGACATGGCTCCGAGAAGGCGCTGCGACGCGTCATAGCGGGGCTATGGCAAGGAGCAGCAACACAGTATCGGGGCCATGGGCGCCGGAGTCGACCAACTGACCTTACCAACCAGGCCACTAGTTACGGTCGGCGATCACGCCGATGAGGAAGAAGATCAGCAGCAGCACCGGCGCCAGGCTGTAGTTGTTCAGGTGGGCCAGCCCCTGGGTCATCCACGGGGTGAGGAAGACGATCGCCAGGCCATAGCCCACCGCGCAGACCAGTACGAAGATCAGCGTGCGGAAAAAGAAGTTCAGGCTGCTGACGGCGCCCTTTACCCAGGTATTGATTGCCGGGCCGAACAGTACGAAGAGCGTGGCCATCAGCGCCAGGGAGATATCCGACAGGTGGCTGCGGCTCCAGCGCGACAGCGTGACGATCAGGTCGAGTAGCAAATCCATGCGGTGTCCTTAAGGCAGGAAGCTCTGTAGCAGGTCGTTGAGAAACAGCTGGCCCTTCGGCGTCGCCACCAGGCGCGCTGGGTCAGCCGAGAGCAGGCCGCGCGCTTTGGCGTCGCGCCGTGGCTTGGCGAGCACATCCAGCGGCAGTCCGGTGCGCTGAGTGAACAGCATGGCCGGTACGCCGTCGGTGAGGCGCAGCACATTCATCAGGAATTCGAAGGGCAATTCATCCGCTGCCAGCAGCTTTTCGCCTGCGCGGAAGGCCTTGGCCGGATCGAGGTAGTCCTTCGGCAGGCGGGTCTTCCAGCTGCGCAGGATGCGTCCGTCGGCGTGGCTGAGCTTGGCATGGGCGCCGGCACCGATGCCGAGGAAATCGCCGAAGGTCCAGTAGTTCAGGTTGTGCCGCGCCTGCCGCCCGGGCTGGGCGTAGGCGGAGGTCTCGTACTGGCGATAGCCGTGCTCGGCGAGCAGCGTCTGGCCGGCTTCCTGGATGTCCCAGAGGATATCGTCTTCGGGCAGCTGCGGCGGCTGGCTCCAGAACACCGTGTTTGGCTCCAGGGTCAGCTGGTACCAGGACAGATGCGTCGGTTGCTGGGCGATGGCGATGCGCAGGTCGCTCAACGCATCCTCCAGGCTCTGGTCCGGCAGGCCGTGCATGAGGTCGAGGTTGAAATTGTCGAAGCCGGCGGCGCGAGCCATGTCGGCGGCGCGAATCGCTTCGTCGCCGTCGTGAATGCGCCCGAGCGCCTTGAGCTTGTCGGCCTGGAAGCTCTGCACGCCAATGGACAGCCGGTTGATGCCTAGCTGGCGGTAGTCGCGGAACTTGGCCTGTTCGAACGTCCCCGGATTGGCTTCCAGTGTGATCTCGATGTCCTCGGAAAAGCCGACCAGCCGTTCCAGTCCGTCGACGATCGCCGCCAGTGCCTTGGCAGAAAACAGGCTTGGCGTACCGCCGCCGAAGAAGATCGAACTCAGGCGGCGGTCCCCGACGTGCTCAAGATCCGCGCGAAGATCGGCCAGCAGCGCGGCGACATAGGCGTCTTCGGGCAGTTCGGGTCCGGCCGCGTGGGAATTGAAGTCGCAGTACGGGCATTTGCGCACGCACCAGGGAATATGTACGTACGCCGCCAGCGGGGGCAATTCGAAGCCTGCCGTTGTCGGCGCGCCGTGGTTGCCTTCGCTGGCGCTTAGCGGGGCTGAGTCTGCCGCTTTCATATCCCCAGCCGCTGCTTGAGCAGGGCCATGGCGCGTGCACGGTGGCTGAGCTGGTTCTTCTGCGCTGCAGGCAGCTCGGCGCTGGAGCAGTCGCATTCCGGCACCCAGAACAGCGGGTCGTAGCCGAAGCCATGCTCGCCGCGTGCTGCATGCAGGATGCGGCCGTGCCAGAGGCCTTCGCAGATGATCGGCAGTGGATCGTCGGCGTGGCGCACCAGCGCCAGGGCACAGACGAACTGCGCGCCGCGTTCGGCATCCGGAACCTCACGCAGGACGTCCAGCAGCTTGGCATTGTTGGCGGCATCGCCCTGGCCATCGGCGTAGCGCGCCGAGTAGATGCCCGGTGCCCCGCCGAGGGCGTCGACGGCCAGGCCGGAGTCGTCGGCGAGCGCCGGTAGACCGGATATCCGCGCGGCGTTGCGCGCCTTGAGAATGGCGTTCTCGACGAAGGAAAGACCGGTTTCCTCCGGCTCGACGGTGCTGAACTCGGCCACCGAGCGCACGCGAACCGCGTCACCGAGCATGGCCTGGAGCTCCTTGAGTTTGCCGGCGTTGTGGCTGGCCAGTACCAGTTCGGAAAAAGGCATCATCGGTCGGGGAAGAATTCCTGGTTGAACTCGAAGCTGAACGGCTCGGCGCCGGTCGGCTGAACGGTGAGGGCGAAACGCAGGGTTTCCTGCGAGTCGAAGGGGAACTGCGCGAGGTAATAGATCGCCTCGTCACCTTCCTTGAGCTGCTTGAAGCCCAGCGGGCGATCCTGCCCGAGCAGGTTCTTCACTACGCCGCTGACCTGCGCCGCGACCGGTTTGCCGTCCTTGATCACCGAGACGTTGACTACGCCCTGGGTCTTGCTGCGCGTGAGTCCGGCGGCGGCGGCAATGCCCGGCTGCAGGAAGCCCGAATTGAAGGCGCTGTAGTGGACGTCGTATTCGCCGACGCTGTGTTTGCGCTCGGCCAGCGCCGGCAATGTGAGCAGTGCGGCCAACAGACCGATCAGGATGCGTTTCATGTGCTTACCTCCAGCGTTGAAGCCGCTCAGCGGGATGGCCCGGTGACGCGGTAGATGCCGATTTCACCCAGCAGATTCGGCCATATGCGACTGGCCCAGCCATGCCGATGATCGCGGTCGACTGCCAGGCGTTCGAGTACCCTGGCACCGCTTTCCTGGCACAGCCGCTCGAAATCCTCGAACGTGCAGAAGTGAATGTTCGGCGTGTTGTACCAAGTGTAGGGTAGGAACTCCGACACCGGCATGCGGCCTTTGCTCGCAAGGTACCAACGGCAGCGCCAATGGCCGAAGTTGGGGAAGGTGATGATGCACTGGCGGCCGACGCGCAGCATTTCCTTCATCAGCTGGTCGGGGTAATGCACGGCCTGCAGCGCCTGGGTCATCACCACCATGTCGAAGCTGTCGCTGGCGAAGTTGCCCAGGCCCAGGTCGAGGTTCTGCTCGATGACGTTGACGCCCTTGTCGATGCAGGCGGCGATGTTGTCCGGGTCGATTTCCAGGCCGTAGCCGCTGACCTGCTTGTGATCGCGCAGCCAGGCCAGCAGCTCGCCATTGCCGCAGCCGAGGTCGAGAACTCGGCTGCCGGCCGGAATCCACTCTTGGATGATGTCCAGATCGGCGCGCATCTTCGTTCCTTATACGGCTATGCGGTTCATGTAACCGCGGAAGGCTTGCAGGTAGCGGGGATTGGGGATCAGGAAGGCGTCGTGGCCCTGCGGCGCATCGATCTCCAGGTAGCAGACATCCTTGCGCGCAGCGAGCAGGGCGTCGACGATTTCCCGCGAGCGCTCCGGCGAAAAGCGCCAGTCGGTGGTGAAGGACATCACGCAGAAGCGCGCCTGGGCGCCCTCGAAGGTCTTGGCCAGATCGTCGTTGTGGGCCGCCGCCGGGTCGAAGTAGTCCAGCGCCTTGGTCATCAGCAGGTAGGTATTGGCGTCGAAACGCCCGGAAAACTCCTCGCCCTGATAGCGCAGGTAGCTTTCGACCTGGAATTCCACGCTGTTGAAGTCGTAATTGAGCTTCTCGCTCTTAAGTCCGCGACCGAACTTGGTGCCCATGGCGTCATCGGACAGGTAGGTGATGTGGCCGACCATGCGCGCCAGCATCAGGCCGCGCTTGGGAATCACGCCCATCTCCTGGAAATGGCCGCCGTGGAATTCCGGGTCGGACAGGATGGCCTGGCGCGCGACTTCGTTGAAGGCGATGTTCTGTGCCGACAGCCTGGGCGCCGAGGCGATGGCCAGGCAGTGGCGGACTCGCTCAGGGTAGCTGATGGTCCATTGCAAGGCCTGCATGCCGCCCAGGCTGCCGCCTATCACCGCTGCCCATTGGGCGATGCCAAGGCGGTCGGCCAGAAGTGCCTGACTGTGCACCCAGTCTTCCACTGTCACCACTGGGAAGTCTGCACCGTAGGGCTTGCCGCTGGCCGGGTTGGTGCTGCTCGGGCCGGTCGAACCGTTGCAGCCGCCCAGGTTGTTCAGGCTGACGACGAAGAAATGATCGGTATCGATGGCCTTGCCCGGGCCTATGCAGGAATCCCACCAGCCGGGTTTGCGGTCGTCCATGCTGTGGTAGCCGGCGGCATGATGGTGGCCAGAGAGTGCATGGCAGATGAGCACGGCATTGCTGCGCGCGGCATTCAGCTCGCCATAGGTTTCATAGATCAGCTGGTAATCGGCCAGCGTACGGCCGCAGGCGAGTGTCAGTGGTTCGGCAAAATGCGCGACCTGCGGACTCACCAGGCCAACGGAATCGGCGGGAATTGCAGTGGGCATCGACCCTGGCTCTTGCTTGAAGAAGGCGGCAAAGTCTAAAGGTATGCGCGTTGCAATTCATCCTGAAATGCAACGGCGAGCGGGGCTCTCGCCATTTCCTCGCGGGCTGCGACGAAATGGCGACAGCTTTAGCTGATCTGCGCGCTGGTCAGGCTGACCACCTTGCCCTGCCGCCGCAGCGGCGCCGGTCGGCGCAGCGCGCGGAGCATTTCCGCGGCCTGTGCCAGTTGCAGCTCCAGTTCGCCGCTGTAGCGCGTCAGCAATTGTCCGCGCTGGCTGTTCTGCTGGCTCTCCCTGGCCAGACTCTTCAACTGCAGGATGTGGGTTTCCAGCTGTTGCTTGTGTTCCAGGGAAAACTGCAGCAGCGGCGTCAGCGCATCGCCAGCCCACTGTTCGGCTTCCTGGCGCAGCCGCTGGTGCATGCCGATGACCTCCTGCACCAGGGTAGAGAAGAAGCGTCTGGTGAGTGTTCGCTGCTCGGTGAGCAGGGTCTTCAACTGCAGGCGGAACTGATCGGCCTTGCCCTGCAGGCTGCGCAGCTCGCGCTGATAAGGCAGCAACTGGAACAACGGCGGGTCGATACCCTGTAGGGGGTTTTCTTCGCTGTGCCGCCGGTAGATCGCCGAAACCATCTTGTTGGCCCTTTCCGCCTCCTGCTCGAGGATGCCCAGGTCCTGTTCCACCGAGCGGAAGAAGTGCAGGATCGCCAGGTTGATGCCCAGCGTGGTCAGGCTGCCGGTCAGACTGCGTCGCAACCGGGTCAGGTGCTCCTCGAGGCGTTCGGCCCGTATTGCCGTGCGCAGCAGCTCACCCTGGCGTTGCAGCAGGCGCTGATTGGTCTTCAGGTCGAGCAGGCGCTTGTGGTGGCGGTTGTGATCCTGCCGCGTGCGCGCGGTGAGTTCGAGCAGCATCTGCCCGCTGCCTTCCTGATGACTGGCCAGCACATCGCGCTGCTCGATGACCTTTTCCAGGCGCAGCTTGAGGGCATGCTGACTGTTCTGCAGCAGCGCCATCACCTGCTGCACCACCTGGTCTTCGAGCAGGCGTTCCTTCTGCGTGAGGATGCGCTGGCTGAGCAACTCTTCCAGCCGTGCCAGCTGGCTGCGTTCGAGCAGCGCCTGGTCACCGCGAATCTTCGCCATCAGCGCCTGTTTGGCCGACAGCGGCAGGACGTCGGCGCAATCAATGCCCAGCTGTTGCGCGGTGGTGTCACGGATATCCTCGATGGCCTTCTGTACGAAGGTCTCGCCGGCAACATCGTCCCAGAGCACGTCGATCTTGTTCAGTACGGCGAACAGGCTGTTCTGCGTATCTTCGTCGAGCTGGCGGATGTGCTGCTGCCAAATCTGCATGTCACTGGCGGTGACCCCGGTGTCGGCAGAGAGCAGGAACACGATTGCCTGGGCATTGGGCAGCATCGACAGGGTCAGTTCCGGCTCGCTGCCCAGCGCGTTCAGCCCGGGCGTATCGAGAATGCGCAAGCCCTGACGCAACAGCGGGTGGTCGAAGTTGACCACGGCGTGGCGCCAGGCCGGGACCAGTACGGTATCGCCACTGCTGCTGCTTTCCAGGCCGGCTGGGTCAAAGCCCAGCTGAATCGCCTGTTCCACCGGCATGGCCTTGGTCAACGCGACCTGGGCAAAGGCTTCGGCCATGCTTTCCGGGTCATGCGGGTCGAGCGGGAGATTGAGCCAGAGTCGCGGTGTGCGCTTGAGCTGCGCGATGCTGGTGTCTTCCAGGCGCGACTCAATGGGCAGCAGGCGGATGTAGGAGCGTTCCGAACGCGGATCGAACAGCAGTTCGGTGGGGCACATGGTGGTGCGGCCAGCCCGTGAAGGCAGGATGCGCTGACCGTAGTTGGAGAAGAACAGGCTATTGATCAGCTCGGTTTTGCCGCGCGAATACTCGCCGACGAAAGCCAGGGTGATGTGATCGGTGCGCAACACCCGCAGCGCTCGTTCCAGGCGCGCCTCGACGCCCTCGCTGGAAAGCCGGTTATGCGCCAGCCAGCTGCGGTAGCGGGTGATCTCACGAATGAGGTCACGCTTCCAGGTGACGTAGGCGTCCACTTGTCGATCGAGACGTTCCATGCTCATCCAGCTCCCGGAGGTGTGATTCGGCGAATTATCGGACCCGCCGTTACAAGGTCAATTCAATCGAAGCCTGACGTGACCGAGCGGCCTTGCTGGCGGCATGGGCGGTCATGGGCGGCTCGGTTCGAGTCGATGTCCTCGTTCACACCCCGCAGCAAAGTACGAGGCAGGATGGAAAAAGCCGAGAAGTTGAAGTCTACGTGCAGCCATGCGGCATTCCGAGGCGCTTTTGGCTCCTCGGTGCCGCTTTGGCAGCAAAGCATGAACGGCGTCTCAGATGAGCATGCGCAGGATGTTCGGCATGTGGGTCATGGTGGCCAGGTTGTTGACTACCAGCATGTCCAGCAGCTTGATCGCCAGGAAGGCGAAGATCGGCGAGATATCCAGCCCGCCGAGGTTCGGCAGCAGGCGGCGGAACGGCGCCAGGACCGGCTCGCAGAGTTGGCTGACCAGCTGTGCGCCCGGGTTGTGGCTGCCCGGCGCGACCCAGGACAGGATCACGCTGATGATCAGCGCCCAGAAAAAGATGTTGAGGAACAGCCCAGTGATGCCGATCAGCGCCCAGACCAGCAACAGCAAGGGATTGCCGATGGTGCCGTAGGCGATCAGCAGGATCAGCGCCATCAGCACCATCTGCACGATCAGCGCGAGGATCAGCGAAGAAATATCCAGCGTGCCCATGCTCGGAATGATGCGGCGCATCGGCCGCAAAAGTGGATGGGTTGCCTTGACGATGAATTGGCTGAGCGGGTTGTAGAAGTCGGCGCGTACCAGCTGCAGGATGAAGCGCAGCAACACGATCAGCAGATAGAGGCTGCCCAGCGTCTGGATGACGAGGATCAGGGCTTGCGAGAGTTGGGACATGAATGCTCCTTAGAGGCTGTTGTTTCGTCGCGAACGAAGCGTCAACAGACCTATTGACCCAGTTGTTCGGCCAGTTCGGCCGAGCGTTGTGCGGCCGCGTTCAACGCCTGCTGCACCAGTTGCTCGAAGCCGCCCGCCTGGAAGGCTTTGATCGCCGCTTCGGTGGTTCCGTTCGGCGAGGTGACGCGACGCCGCAGTTCGGCGGCATCGACGTCGCTTTCGCAAGCCATGCGAGCTGCGCCCAGCGCGGTCTGCATGGTCAGTTGCGCGGCGGTCTCGCGGGGCAGGCCGAGCTGCTGTCCGGCAGCCGTCATCGCTTCGATCAGCAGGAAGAAATAGGCAGGACCGCTACCGGAAACGGCGGTTACCGCATCGATCAGGTGCTCTTCTTCGAGCCATAGCGCGATACCGACGGCCGACAGCAGTTGCTCGGCCTGCTGCTTCTGCGTGTCGCTGACCTGGGCATTGGCGAACAGGCCGCTGACGCCCTGGCGCAGCAAGGCCGGCGTGTTGGGCATGCAACGCACGATCGCCTGAGGGCGCGGGCCTAGCCAGCGCTGCAGGCTGTCGCAGCTGATGCCGGCGGCGATCGAGACGATCAGGGGGCCGTGGGCTAGATGAGGAGTCAGATCCTGACAGACCGCCTGCATGACCTGCGGCTTGACCGACAGCACCACCACGTCGGCGCCGGCCAGTGCATCGGCGTTCTGCGCGAACGTCTGGATGCCGTGCTCGGCGCTGATTTTCGCGCGCTGCTCGGCGCCTGGATCGCTGGCGCGAATGGCGTCCGCTGCGACGCCCTTGGCGCGCAGCCCGCCGATCAGACTGGCAGCCATGTTGCCGGCGCCGATGAAGGCGATGCGGGGTGAGGTCATAGCGATTCCTTTATTGAGGGCGTCCGTAGTCGCGGGCGCCGAACAGTGCGGTGCCGATGCGGACCCAGGTCGCGCCTTCGGCAATTGCCGCTTCGAGGTCCTGGCTCATGCCCATGGACAGCGTATCCAGTGTCAGTGGCAGTTCATCGCGTAATGCGCGCAGGCGGGCAAAGGCGGCGCGCTGCTCGGCGGGGTCTTCGCTCGGTGCGGGAATGCACATCAGTCCACGCAGGCGCAGACGCGGCATCGCGGCGACAGCCTGTGCCAGCTGCGGCAGTTCCTCTGGCGCGCAGCCGGATTTGCTCGCCTCACCGCTGACATTCACCTGCAGGCATATATTCAGCGGCGGCAGCTCGGCTGAGCGTTGATCGGACAGGCGCTGGGCGATCTTCAGGCGATCCACCGAGTGCACCCAGTCGAAGTCTTCGGCGATGGATTTGGTCTTGTTCGACTGGATCGGTCCGATGAAGTGCCAGGTCAGCGGCAGCTCGCTCAGCTCGGCCTGCTTATCCAGCGCTTCCTGCAGATAGTTCTCGCCGAAATCGCGCATGCCGGCTTCGGCGGCCTCGCGAATGGCGGCGGCCGGCTGGGTCTTGCTCACCGCCAGCAGGCCGACCGAAGCAGGGTCGCGTCCCACAGCTTGCGCCGCCTCACGGATGCGCGCTGCGACCTTTGCAATATTCTTCTCTATCGTGGACATTACTTGCGCCGCCGCCTTGGGTCTGCGCGGCATTCTACCTGCTTGCTTGTAATTGGGGAGTCCCATGGATATCACAGAACTGCTGGCCTTCAGCGCCAAGCAGGGTGCGTCGGATTTGCACCTTTCCGCCGGCCTGCCGCCGATGATCCGCGTCGATGGCGACGTGCGGCGAATCAACCTGCCGGCCATGGACCACAAGCAGGTGCATGCGCTGATCTACGACATCATGAACGACAAGCAACGCAAGGATTTCGAGGAATTCCTGGAAACCGACTTCTCGTTCGAAGTGCCGGGCGTGGCGCGTTTTCGCGTCAACGCGTTCAACCAGAATCGCGGTTCCGGCGCGGTGTTCCGGACCATTCCTTCCAAGGTGCTGACCATGGAAGACCTGGGGATGGGCGAGGTTTTCCGCAAGATCACCGATGTGCCGCGCGGGCTGGTACTGGTCACCGGACCGACCGGCTCGGGCAAGTCGACCACCCTGGCGGCGATGCTTGATTACCTGAACAACACCAAGTACCACCACATCCTTACCATCGAGGACCCCATCGAATTCGTTCACGAATCGAAGAAGTGCCTGGTCAACCAGCGCGAGGTCCATCGTGACACCCTGGGCTTCTCCGAGGCACTGCGTTCGGCATTGCGTGAAGACCCGGACATCATTCTCGTTGGCGAAATGCGCGACCTGGAAACCATCCGCCTGGCGCTGACCGCTGCGGAAACCGGTCACCTGGTGTTCGGCACCCTGCACACCACCTCCGCCGCCAAGACCATCGACCGCGTGGTCGACGTGTTCCCGGCCGAAGAAAAGTCCATGGTCCGCTCGATGCTCTCCGAATCGCTGCAGGCGGTGATCTCGCAGACCCTGCTGAAGAAGGTTGGCGGCGGCCGTGTCGCGGCCCACGAGATCATGATCGGTACGCCGGCGATCCGTAACCTGATTCGCGAGGACAAGGTGGCGCAGATGTATTCCTCGATCCAGACCGGCGGCTCGCTGGGCATGCAGACCCTCGACTCGTGCCTCAAGGGGCTGCTCGCCAAAGGGCTGATCTCGCGAGACAGCGCCAAGGAAAAGGCCAAGCAGCCAGAGAACTTCTAAACGCCTGACAACTACCGGGCGCCGCCTCATGCGGCGCTTGCCACGATTGCGAGTACGACGATGGAATTCGAGAAACTTCTGCGCCTGATGGTGGAAAAGGGCGGCTCCGATCTGTTCATCACGGCAGGCGTGCCGCCTTCGATGAAGGTCAACGGCAAGATCATGCCGGTCAGCAAGACGGCGATGTCGCCGGAAATGACCCGCGAGACCGTGCACGGCGTTATGAACGAGCAGCAGCGCCGCGAGTTCACCGAGAACCATGAGTGCAACTTCGCCATCAGCGCCCGCGGTATCGGCCGTTTCCGGGTCAGTGCGTTCTACCAGCGCAATCTCGCCGGCATGGTGCTGCGGCGTATCGAAACCAACATTCCGACCATCGAAGAACTCAAGCTGCCGGACGTCCTCAAGAAGCTGTCGATGACCAAGCGCGGGCTGGTGCTGTTCGTCGGGGCCACCGGTACCGGCAAGTCGACCTCGCTGGCTTCGATGATCGGCTACCGCAACAAGAATTCCAGCGGGCACATCATCTCCATCGAAGACCCGATCGAATTCATCCACCAGCATCAGAGCTGCATCGTCACCCAGCGCGAGGTCGGTATCGACACCAGCTCGTTCGAAGTGGCGCTGAAGAACACCTTGCGCCAGGCGCCGGACGTAATCCTCATCGGCGAGATCCGTACCCGTGAAACCATGGACTACGCCGTGGCCTTCGCCGAAACCGGTCACCTCTGCCTGGCGACCCTGCACGCCAACAACGCCAACCAGGCGCTGGACCGCATCATCAACTTCTTCCCGCCCGACCGTCACAACCAGGTGTGGATGGATCTGTCGCTCAACCTCAAGGCCATCGTCGCCCAGCAGCTGGTGCCGACGCCTGACGGCA
Source organism: Stutzerimonas kunmingensis (assembly GCF_002929225.1). Taxonomy (GTDB): domain Bacteria; phylum Pseudomonadota; class Gammaproteobacteria; order Pseudomonadales; family Pseudomonadaceae; genus Stutzerimonas. The sequence goes on from NZ_PISM01000022.1 coordinate 326,278, forward strand.
AGGGGCGTCGTGCGGTAATCGAGGTGCTGATCAATACGCCGCTGGCGGCCGACCTGATCCGCAAGGGCGAGGTGCATGAGCTCAAGTCGCTGATGAAGCGCTCCACCGAGCTGGGCATGCAGACCTTCGACCAGGCGTTGTACAACCTCTATGTGCAGGGTGAAATCACCTACGAAGATGCGTTGCTGCACGCCGATTCGGCCAACGACCTGCGTCTGCTGATCAAGCTGGGATCGGAAACCGATGGCGAGCATCTGACCAGCGTGTCCCAAGGCCTAAGCCTTGAGGTCAGTGACGACGATCCAGGCCGCAGCTTCCGCTAGTCGGCCTGTTTTGCAACCCGGCCGATGCGCTTTCCGCTTCTCGCGGCGACGCGCTCGGCTTGGCCGTCACGCTGCGCACCGGCCCGCGCGCGGCTCATCAACTGCGGGATCAACATGCCTTCGGGTAGATTCTTCCAGAAACGCACCGGCAGGTTGCTCTCCAGTACGCCGCGGTTCAGCCGGGCCGGGTTGAACGTGCTTTCGTAATACGCCTTCCATAGCTCGTCGCCGGGGTCCGCTGCGTTCTGCGCCAGCTGCCGCCACTGTGGCGGGCAGGGGCGGATGTAGTACATGCCTTGGCCATCCCAGCAAACCCCTTCTTCCGGCGTCGCGATCAGCCAGCTGTTGCCGCCCATCCGTTCGGCGAAGTGTCCCGCCGCCCAGGGCAGTATGTCGTGCGCAGGCTCGAACCAGGCGACGTGCCGCGGTCCATCACTGGTCTGCAGTGGGCTGAAGCGAAGAAAGGCATGCAGATGATGGGCCTCACGACGGACTGCCTTGATGCGCCCATGCAGTTCGCTGCCATCGATGTCGCCGACCATTCGCGCACTCGAATCGCCCTGGTTGACCCGCCAGAGCACGCGATACAGCAGGCTCCAGCGCTGCTCGGTGCGATAGCGCGCGGCCATTTCGAGTTCGTCCAGCAGTTGTCGGGGGACGCGAATGCGCGGTCCGCCTTCCGTTGAAGGTGCCGGCGAGGGATCGTCGAATAGCCCTGTCGATTCATCGTCGCTGACCCAGTTCAGCTCATGTGGCGCGACGCGGCTCTGCAGTAGCGCGCGAGCCCGAACTCGCCACTCCTGGAAGCTTCCATCGAAACGCACCGTGACCATTACCAGAGCGCCAGTTGTGCGGGCGTGTCGCGCAGATGCTGGCGCAGCATGGCCGACTCCCGCCCTGCCAGGCTTGGCCGGTAATCCTGAGTGATGACGAAGGGTTTGGCTTTCTCGAGCGAGCAGCGCAGACGGGTCAGATCCTCGAAGCGGATGCGCTTCTGCCGGCGCAGATCCACCAGGCGTTTCGCGCTGAGCATGCCGATTCCGGGAATGCGGGCGATCATCGTCGGTTCGGCGCGGTTGAGGTCCACCGGAAACTGGTCGCGGTGCGCCAGCGCCCAGGCCAGCTTCGGATCGATATCCAGCGCGAGGTTGCCTGGCCCGCTGAGCAGTTCGTCGGCCTTGAAGCCGTAGCCACGCATGAGAAAGTCGGCCTGATACAGGCGATGCTCGCGCATCAGCGGTGGTGCCGCGAAAGGCACGGTGTTGGGGCTGTGCGGAATCGGGCTGAAGGCCGAGTAGTAGACCCGGCGCAGTCGATAGCTGCCGTACAACGATTGGGCGGTGTGCAATATGGTGCTGTCGTCGGTGTTGTCGGCGCCAACGATCATCTGCGTGCTCTGCCCGGCGGGTGCGAAGCGCGGCGCCCGCCGCTCGGCGCTAGCCTCGGTTTCGCCCTGGTGGATGGTGTGCATGGCCTGTTTGATGGTCACCACCTGCTTTTCCGGTGCCAAGCGGATCAGACTGGTTTCGGTCGGCAGTTCGATGTTCACGCTGAGCCGGTCGGCATAGCGGCCGGCTTCGGCGATCAGCAGCGGGTCGGCGTCGGGAATGGTCTTGAGGTGGATGTAGCCGCGAAACTCGTGCTCCTCACGCAGAAGCCTGGCGACCCGCACCAGCTGTTCCATGGTGTAGTCCGCCGAGCGGATGATGCCGGAGCTGAGGAACAGGCCGCTGATGCAGTTGCGCCGGTAGAAGTCGAGCGTCAGGCTGACCACTTCTTCCGGCGTGAAGCGCGCCCGCGGCACATCGCTGGAGCGGCGATTGACGCAGTATTGGCAGTCGTACAGGCAGAAGTTGGTCAGCAGGATCTTCAGCAGCGCCACGCAGCGCCCATCCGGCGTGAAGCTGTGACAGATGCCCATACCGTTGGTGGCGCCGAGTCCGCTCTTGCCCTTCGAGCTGCGCTTCGGTGCGCCGCTGCTGGCGCAGGAAACGTCGTACTTGGCCGCGTCGGCGAGCACGCTGAGTTTGTCGATCAATTGCATCATGGTGACCGTTATACTGTTTGCATATACAGTATCACGGTTGCGCATGGCGGCAAGGTCCGTCTGGCGGGGCGGTTCAGGCGCATTATCGGATAAGCTGGACGTCACTCATCAATCGCACATCGAGGTTCGGATGCAGCAGAACACCCATAGCACGCTGATCGGCTATCTCTTGTGGATATTCGGTTTTCTAGGCTCCCACCGCTTCTACTACGGCAAGCCCATCACCGGCACCATTTGGTTCTTTACCCTCGGCCTGTTCTTTGTCGGCTGGATCATCGACCTGTTTCTGATCCCATCGATGGATCGTGAAGCGGACCTGCGCTTCCAGCCGGGGCCCATCGACTACACGGTCGGCTGGATACTGCTGACCTTTCTCGGCGTATTCGGTGTACACCGCATGTATCAGGGTAAGTGGATCACAGGAATCCTTTACCTGTTCACTGGTGGCTTGTTCTTTATCGGTGTGCTTTACGACTTCTGGACGCTGAACTCGCAGATATCCGAGCGCAATCTGGCGCGGAGCTGAACGAGTAGGGCAGGAAACACTTTAGAAATCTGGCAGGCATGGACGGGTTGATGTCCAGCCTGCGCAGATATTTCGCATCAGCCTTCGAAGCTAAGGTGGCCGTCGACGATGGTGTAGCGCACCGCGCCCGGCAGGCAGTGGCCCATGAACGGGCAGTTACGACCTTTGGAATACCAGCGCTCGCCGACCAGGGTCGAACTGTGCTGATCGAACAGCACCAGGTCCGCAGGTTGGCCGGCTTGCAGGGTGCTGGTCGGCAGGCGTAGTGCTGCAGCGGGCCCGCTGGTCAGGCGCGCCAGCAGGGTTGGCAGGTCGAGCAAGCCGTCATCCACCAATGTCAGCGCCAGTGGCAGCAGAATTTCGGCACTGCTGATGCCCGGTTCGGTTTCGCCGAACGGGGCCAGTTTGGCATCGGCCTCGTGTGGCTGGTGATGACTGGAAATCGCCGAGATGACGCCCGCCTTCACCGCCTCACGCAGGCCAGCGCGATCCGCTGCGCTGCGCAGTGGCGGTTGCACGTGATACAGGCTGGAGAAACCGTGCAGCGCTTCATCGGTGAGGATCAGCTGATACATGGCCACGTCGGCCGTCACCGGCAGGCCGCGAGCCTGTGCCTGGGCAATCATTTCCGCGCCTCGGGCGCTGGTCAGTTGGGCGAAATGCGCGCGAACGCCGGAGCGCTCGACTAGCAGCAGATTGCGCGCCAGTGCCACGGTTTCGGCAGTCTCCGGAATCCCCGACAGGCCGAGGAAGCTGGCGGCGGCTCCTTCGTGAGCAAGCCCGCCTTCGGCCAGATCGTGGTCCTGGGAGTGGAAGATCACCGTCAGATCGAAGGTGGCGGCGTATTCCAGCGCACGGCGCAGGTTGCGATTGCTGGCAAATTCGGTAAGGCCGTTGCCGAACGCGACACACCCGGCTTCACGCAACGCGACCAGCTCGGAAAGCTGCTCGCCGGCCAGGTTGCGCGTTAGCGCGCCGATGGGGAACACCTTGGCATGGCCCGACTCACGGGCGCGATCGAGGATCAGTTCGGTCACCGCCGCGGTATCCAGCACCGGTCGCGTTTGCGGCGGGGAGCACAGGCTGGTGATGCCGCCAGCGGCGGCGGCCAGGGTCTCGCTGGCAATGCTGCCTTTGCGGCTGTAGCCGGGCTCGCGCAGGGCTACCGCAAGATCGACCAGGCCGGGTGCGGCGGTCAGACCCTGTGCGTCGATTGTCTGTTGTGCTTCGAAGCCGGCTGGCGCCTGGCCGATGGCGGCGATCTTGTTGTGCTGTAGGTAGATATCGGCGATTTCGTTGCGCCCGCTGACGGGGTCGATCACGTGTGCGCCGAGGATTCGGGTTGCCACCATCACTGCTGCTCCTCGGATGCGGATTCAGAATCGATCTGGCGCTGGGCCGCCTGGCCGCTCATCGCCATGGACAGCACGGCCATGCGAATGGCGATGCCATAGGTGACCTGATTGAGGATCACCGATTGCGGGCCGTCGGCCACCGCCGACTCGATCTCCACGCCGCGGTTGATCGGGCCCGGGTGCATGACTATGGCGTCGGGCTTGGCCAGTGCGAGACGCTGGGTGTTCAGACCGTAGAGTTTGTAGAACTCCCCTTCGCTGGGAAGCAGGCCGCCCTGCATGCGCTCGCGCTGCAGGCGCAGCATGATCACCACGTCGACATCGCGCAGCCCCTCGTTCATGTCGTTGAACACGCGCACACCGTACTGCTCGATGCCCTCAGGCAGCAGGGTTTTCGGTGCGATCACGCGGATGTCCGGGCAGCCCAGTGTCTTCAGCGCCAGCATGTTCGAGCGCGCTACCCGCGAATGCAGAATGTCACCAACGATGGCGACCGAGAGGTTCTCGAAGCTGCCCTTGTGGCGGCGGATGGTAAGCATGTCGAGCATGCCCTGGGTCGGGTGCGCATGGCGCCCGTCGCCGCCGTTGATCACCGCGACCTCCGGGCTGACGTGCTCGGCGATGAAGTGTGCGGCACCGGAGTCGGCATGGCGTACTACGAACATATCCGCGGCCATGGCTTCCAGGTTGCGCAGCGTATCGGTGAGGGTCTCGCCCTTGCTGGTGGAGGAGGTCGAGACGTTCAATGTGATGACGTCTGCCGACAACCGCTGCGCCGCCAGTTCGAAGGTCGTGCGGGTGCGCGTGGAGTTCTCGAAGAACACGTTGCAGACGGTTTTGCCGCGCAGCAGTGGAACCTTCTTCACCGCCCGTGCGCCGACTTCGAGGAATGAATCGGCAGTGTCCAGGATCTCGGTGAGCAACTCGCGCGGCAGGCCGTCGAGGGAGAGAAAATGGCGCAGCTGGCCTTGGTCGTTCAACTGTAGCGGGCGCTTGGCGTCGGTGGGCGTCATCGCAGGATCTCGGTTGGCGGGGCTGTGGGGCGGACTTGCCGGCTCGCTCAGGAGCCGCTGGTTTCCATCTGTTGTTCGAGGGCCAATGGCTCCGGTCCGATCAGCTTGATGCGCTGCTCGGGCGCCAGCGACAGGGTGGCGCCGACCACGTCCGGGCGAATCGGCAGCTCACGCGCGTTCAGGTCGAGCAGGCAGACCAGCGTTACGCTGGCAGGACGACCGTAGTCGAACAGTTCATTGAGCGCGGCGCGGATGGTGCGGCCGGTCATCAGCACGTCATCGATCAGCACCAGGTGCTGGCCTTCGATCTCGAAAGGCAGCTCCGACGGCTGCACCTGCGGGTGCAGGCCCTTCTGGGTGAAGTCGTCGCGATAGAAGGACACGTCGAGAATGCCGAGCGGTTCGTTCTGCGCGCGGGCTGCGAGCAGCGCCTGGGCCACCCAGACGCCGCCGGTACGGATACCGATGAAGCGCGGCTCCTGGATGTCACGATCAATCAGGTGCTGCTTCAGTGTGGCGACCATCTCGGGCAGCAGCTGTTCGGGATTGGGCAGAATCATGGGGTCTCCTTACAGGTCTGGATCAGGCGGCAGGGTGATCGCTCAGCCAGCCTTCCAGTAATAGGGCTGCGGCCAGGGCATCCACCGGGCGATCGCGATAGCTGCCGTGCTGGCCTTGGCGCAGACGCTCGCCTTTGGCTTCGAACGTGGTCAGGCGTTCGTCGTGAGTGTGCACCGGCAGGTTGAAGCGACCGTTGAGTCGGCGGGCGAACTTTTCCGCCCGAGCACTCATGTCGCTGGGCGTGCCGTCCATGTTCAGCGGCAGGCCGACGACCAGCGCATCGGGCTGCCATTCGCGCATCAGCGCCTCGATCTGTTGCCAGTCCGGCACGCCGTTCTGCGCCTTGAGTACGCAGAGTTCACGTGCTTGCCCGGTAATGACCTGGCCGACGGCGACGCCAATCTGCTTGGTGCCGTAGTCGAAGCCGAGCAGCAGTCGCGGCGCACTCATGCGTGGCCGACCTGGGTGCTGAGCAGGCGCAGGTCGACGCCGAGTGATGCTGCCGCGGCGTTCAGGCGTTGGTCATAAGGTAGGTCGAACAGGATTTCGGTATCCGCGGGGCAGCTGAGCCAGGCATTGTCGGCCAGTTCGGCTTCCAGCTGTCCCGCTTCCCAACCGGCGTAACCTAGGGCCACGAAGTGCCGAGCAGGCCCCTGGCCGTCCGCAATGGCGAACAGGACGTCCTGCGATGTGGACATGCCCAGCGGGCCGAGGGAGAGGGTGGCCTGGAATTGCTGGTCGGGCGAATGCAGAACGAAGCCGCGATCGGTCTGCACCGGGCCGCCGGAGAATATCGGCAGGCTCTGGCAGAGCGGGGGGATCGGCTCGTCCGGGCGCAGCTGCTCCAGCACATCAGCCAGGCTCAGCCCGCTCGGGCGATTGACGATCAGGCCCATGGCGCCTTCTGCGCCGTGTTCGATCAGGTAGATCAGCGTCTGGGCAAAGTTCGGATCGGCCATCTGCGGCATGGCGATCAGGAAGTGATGCTTGAGGTAGCTGGGCGCGGTGCTTTTCATGCGCGTTAGCTTAAGCGTTGCACCGCGTTCCGGCTACAGGTGCGACGGTTCGCCCGGCTGCCGATTTCAGCGACTCGAAAGCCTGTCGCCGCGCTCGAAACGCCAGGTGCGGATGATCTCCACCTGGTCGAACTTCTGCGCCAGTTCGCCGGTGAAGGGCGCAAAAGGCGCTGCCAGTCGCACGATGCGCAGCGCGGCATCGTCCAGCACCGGCTTGCCGGAGGACTCGATCACGCGCAGCTCCTGGATGGTGCCGTCGCGGTTGATGGTCACCAGCATGCGCAGGCTGCCGTAGATCTGCTGGCGGCGTGCCTCGTCGGGATAGTTGAGGTTGCCGATGCGCTCGACCTTCTTGCGCCATTCGTCGCGATACCAGGCGCTGATGTCGCGCATGGTGGCGGCGCTGTTCTGTCGGCTGACTCTGGGGCGCTTGGCATAGCGCTCGACCTCCTGCGCCAGCTCGGCTTCGAGGCTGGCGATCTCCGCGCTCAGTTGTGAGCTGTCGAATGCCGGCGCTGCTTGCGGCTCGGGCTGCGGTGGCGTCTGTTGCTTGACGTCGGCCTTTTCGCGCTGTGGGCTGCGAGTGGTGACGACGGTCTTCGCCGGTTCCGGCCGGGTGCTGCGAGGCGGTGCTGCCGGCGGGGTGACCTTGCGGACCTCGGTATCCTGGAACTGCGCTTGCTCGGTAGTTTTCGGCGTGGCCTTGTGCTCCAGCGTGCCGCTGCCCTGCTGATTGTCTTGGGCGAGGAAGTCCGCTTCCTTGGGCTTCTCTTCGCTTTTGAAGGTCGACAGGGTGATTTCCAGCGTCTTGCTGATCTGCTTCGGCTCGGAGAGGGTAAAGCCAAGCCCGAGAATCAAGGCCAGATGCAATGCGGTAGCCAGAAAAAGCGTAAAGCCGAGCCTGTCCGCCGGGCGGACTCGGGTGGTTTCAGGCACGGGATGGCGGATAGCGGCGTTCATCGCAGGTCGGGTCGGCTCGAAGTGCCGCGCAGTCTGCCGGCTTTGAGCTTGGAGTCGCAAGCTCCAAGCTCAAAGCTGTTAGCTGGTTCAACCTTGCAGCTTCGCCGCGATCGCGTCCATGAGCCGTTCGCCGATGCGGGTATCAAAGGCATTGTCGATTTCGCGGATGCAGGTCGGGCTGGTGATGTTGATTTCGGTGAGGTAGTCGCCGATCACATCCAGGCCGACAAACAGCAGGCCGCGCTTGCGTAGTTCCGGGCCGACGATCGCCGCAATCTCGCGGTCGCGATCCGAAAGCGGCTGTGCCACGCCGCGACCACCCGCGGCCAGATTGCCGCGCGTTTCGCCTGCGGCGGGGATTCGCGCCAGGCAATAGGGAATCGGCTCGCCATCGATCATCAGGATGCGCTTGTCGCCGTCCTTGATCGCGGGAATGTATCGCTGAGCCATGATCTGGCGGCTGCCGTGCTCGGTCAGAACCTCGAGAATAACCGACAGATTCGGGTCGCCCTCGCGATGACGAAAGATCGATGCACCGCCCATCTCGTCGAGGGGTTTGAGAATGATGTCACGGTGCTCGCGGGCGAACTCGCGGAGAATGTCCGAGCGCCGACTGACCAGTGTCGGCGGGGTGCATTGTGGAAACTGGGTGGCGAAGAACTTCTCATTGCAGTCGCGCAGGCTCTGCGGTCGATTGACCACCAGCGTTCCGGCCTTTTCCGCCAGTTCCAGCAGATAGGTTGCGTAGACATACTCGCTGTTGAAAGGCGGGTCCTTGCGCATGAGGATCACGTCCAGATCAGTCAGGGCCGCATCGACCTCCCCATCCTTCTCGAACCAATGTTGTGGGTCGTTGAATACCCGCAGCGGGCACATGCGCGCCCGGGCCTGATTGCCGAGCTGATATAGGTCGCGCTGCTCCATGTAGAACAGTGTCCAGCCTCGCGCCTGGGCAGCCAGCAGCATGGCCAGCGAGCTGTCCTTCTTGAAGGCGATCTGCGCGATAGGGTCCATGATGATCCCGACGCGAATGGTCATGGGGTGTTCTCCGGCAATGGGCGGCGAAGCGCCGCCAGTGGCTCAAAATGTCGCTGCAGATTGGCTGTGGTTGTGCACTGGGTCAAGGAAAATCCGGATGCTTTTCCGGTTGATAGCGTGTGCATGAGGAGTGTGCTAAAAAGGTCCGGCGATTGGGTGCAGCCCATCGGTGGCAGGGCCTCCGGCGCACTGACATAACGATAAACTACGACTCACCGAGGCGATGGTAGGGCGAAATGGAACAGCACTCCGAGGGCTTGAAGGTCATGGTGATCGACGATTCGAAAACGATTCGTCGCACTGCTGAAACCCTGCTGAAGAAAGTAGGTTGCGATGTCATCACCGCTGTGGACGGTTTCGATGCGCTCGCCAAGATTGCGGATACTCATCCCCGCATCATCTTTGTCGATATTATGATGCCCAGGCTGGACGGTTATCAGACCTGTGCGTTGATCAAGAACAACAGTTCCTTCAAGTCGACGCCGGTGATCATGCTGTCTTCCAAAGATGGCCTGTTCGACAAGGCCAAAGGGCGTATTGTCGGATCCGATCAATACCTCACCAAGCCGTTCAGCAAAGAAGAGCTGCTCGGTGCGATCAAGGCGCATGTCCCTGATTTCGCACCGGTGGAGCAAGCATCCTGAAGTTCGGCATTGTTTGCCGCTGAAGCCTTCCTATGGAGAAATCATGGCTCGCGTTCTGATTGTTGATGATTCGCCGACCGAAATGTACAAGCTCACCGCCATGCTTGAGAAGAATGGCCATGTGGTGCTTAAAGCAGAGAATGGCGCTGACGGCGTCGCGCTGGCTCGTCAGGAAAAGCCGGATGCCGTGTTGATGGATATTGTCATGCCTGGGCTGAATGGTTTTCAGGCTACGCGTCAACTGACCAAAGATTCTGAAACCAGTCACATTCCGGTGATCATCGTCACCACCAAGGATCAGGAAACCGATAAGGTCTGGGGCAAACGCCAAGGCGCCAAGGATTACCTGACCAAGCCGGTGGACGAAGCCACATTGCTAAAGACCCTGAATGCCGTTCTGGCGGGCTGACGCCGCGGTAGCCAACACTCGGACAAAGGGACGTGGCCAGCATGCCTGACATGCAAACGCCGTTTCAGCAGTTGCTGGAGCTAGATAAACGTTGCCGCACGTACGCGGCAGGCCTGCCTTCTCAGCAGGAAGCCGTACAAACCTGGGGAGGGATCGGCTTTCGGATGGGGGGGCGCTTGTTCGTCGCTCCAATGGGGGAGGTTGGCGAAATCCTGCATGAGCCGCGCTATACGTTGCTTCCCGGCGTCAAGAGTTGGGTAAAGGGCGTGGCGAACGTGCGCGGCAGATTGTTGCCTGTGATGGACCTTTGTGGGTATTTCGGGCTTGAGCTTTCGGCACTGCGCAAGCAGCGCAGGGTGCTGGTGGTGGATCACCAGGAAGTGTTCGCCGGACTGACTGTTGATGAAGTCTTCGGCATGCAGCATTTCGCGGTGGAAACCTTCTCGGAGGAGTTGCCTCCGATCGAGGCATCGATTCAGCCATTCATTCATGGTGTGTTCCAGCGCGAGCAGCCCTGGCTGGTCTTCAGCCCGCACGCGTTGGCTACGCATCAGGCGTTTCTGGACGTCGCGTTTTAGTTGTAGGTGGGTCGACCAAGGTCGGCCTTTTGGTTCTTGGATGGAAACGACGGGGGTCCAGGCGGGGGCCGGATAATGATCAAAATGAATGCTAATGCTTTGTTGAGCGGGGTGCGCAGCAATACGCTGACCACCGGTTTGTTTATCGTGCTGATCGTATCGATCGTGCTGCTGTTCGCGAACTTCGCGTACGTCAACACTCAGGCTGATCACGATAACGAATACATCGCTCACGCAGGAGAGCTGCGCGTACTGTCCCAGCAGATCGCCAAGGATGCCGTGGAAGCGGCGACCGGCACGCAGGAGGCGTTCGCGTCTCTGAAGCAGGCCCGGAACGAGTTCAACCAGCGCTGGGCCTATCTCTCGCAAGGAAAGGAGAACATCGGTCTGCCGGCGGTTCCCGAATCGTTGCGCGATGAAGTCCACGCGGTGGAGCAGGACTGGAACACGCTGCGTCGCGATACCGACGCCATCCTGGCCAGTGAGCAGACTGTCCTGTCGCTCCACCAGGTAGCCAGCACCCTCGCCGAAACCATTCCTCAGCTCCAGGTCGAGTACGAGGAGGTCGTCGACATCCTGCTGGAAAGTGGTGCGCCAGCAGCTCAGGTTTCGGTTGCCCAGCGCCAGTCGCTGCTGGCCGAGCGTATCCTCGGTTCGGTGAACAAGGTGCTGTCCGGTGACCAGGACTCGGTACAGGCGGCCGATATGTTCGGTCGTGATGCCAGTCTGTTCGGTCGAGTCCTGAATGCGATGATCGAAGGCAACGTCGCCATGGGCATCACTGCGGTGGCCGACGAAGAGGCGCTGGATCGTCTCTCGGAGATCGCTGAGCTCTTCCAGTTCGTATCCGGATCGGTGGATGAAATTCTCGAAACGTCGCCTGAACTGTTCCAGGTACGCGAGTCGGCGAACAGCATCTTCGAGGTTTCGCAGACCCTGCTCGACAAGACCTCCGCGCTGTCGCAAGGCTTGCAGGATCGCGCCGATGCCCGATATCTCAACACCGTCCTTGGTTATATGCTGGGCGCTATCGCGCTGGCCTCGATCATCCTGATTGGTCTGGTAATGGTTCAGGAAGCACGCCGCCGCCTGAGCGAAACCGCTGAGAAGAACGAGCGTAACCAGGCTGCGATTCTGCGACTGCTCGATGAAATCGGCGACCTCGCAGACGGTGACCTGACGGTGGCCGCGACCGTTACCGAAGACTTCACCGGTGCGATTGCCGACTCGATCAACTACTCCATCGACCAGCTGCGCGAACTGGTAGCCACCATCAACCAGACCGCTGTTCAGGTATCAGGCGCTGCGCAGGAAACCCAGGCGACTGCAATGCACCTCGCCGAGGCCTCCGAACACCAGGCCCAGGAAATTGCCGGTGCTTCTGCTGCAATCAACGAAATGGCGGTTTCCATTGACCAGGTATCGGCCAACGCCGCGGAATCCTCGGCGGTAGCAGAACGTTCGGTAGCCATTGCCAACAAGGGCAACGAGGTGGTGCACAACACCATCACCGGCATGGACAACATTCGCGAGCAGATCCAGGACACGTCCAAGCGGATCAAGCGTCTCGGTGAGTCGTCCCAGGAGATCGGTGACATCGTTAGCCTGATTAACGACATTGCCGACCAGACCAACATCCTTGCACTCAACGCGGCGATCCAGGCATCCATGGCGGGCGATGCAGGCCGCGGCTTCGCCGTGGTAGCGGACGAAGTACAGCGCCTGGCTGAACGCTCTTCCGCGGCGACTAAGCAGATCGAGGCACTGGTAAAGACCATTCAGACCGACACCAACGAGGCGGTCATCTCGATGGAACAGACCACCTCCGAAGTGGTGCGCGGTGCGCGTCTGGCGCAGGACGCCGGTGTGGCACTGGAAGAGATCGAGAAGGTATCGAAGACGCTTGCGGCGCTGATCCAGAACATCTCCAACGCGGCACGTCAGCAGGCTTCTTCGGCCGGCCACATCTCCAACACCATGAACGTGATCCAGGAGATCACCTCGCAGACCTCGTCGGGTACCACCGCTACGGCCAAGAGCATCGGTAATTTGGCCAAGATGGCCAACGAGATGCGCCATTCCGTTTCCGGCTTTACCCTGCCGGATGCTCCGGATCAGGCCTGACTTGAGCAGTGCGGCAGTCATCTGATGGCTGCCGCCGATGATCATGAGCGAGGGGCAGGGCATGCAGCCGAGGTTTGACTGGGCATTGGAGCCCTTGGCCGATATGTCGCCGGCGGAATTCCATGACTGGCAGACGCTCCTCGAAGAGCGCTCCGGCATGGTCGTCAGCGAACGCAGGCGCAGCTTCCTGCAGACCAATCTGAGCGCTCGCATGCGCGAGGTCGGTGCTCCCGACTATGCCAGCTACTATCGGCAGGTCACCTCCGGCCCCCGTGGTGCTGTCGAGTGGTCGACCCTCATGGACAGGCTGACCGTTCAGGAAACACGTTTCTTCCGTCATCCCGCTTCTTTTGATCTGCTCGAAACCTACTTGCGCCAGCGTCCGGAGCAGGAGTCGATCAAGCGACCCCTGGCGCTGTGGAGCGTGGGTTGCGCAAGTGGTGAAGAGACGTACTCGCTAGCCATGGCCACCGCCGAGGCGCTGGCGGGACGCGAATTCGACGGCAGCTTCGGGGTCACCGGTACGGATATCAGTCTGAGCGCGCTGGCCAAGTCCCGAACAGCGATCTATAGCGCGCGCAAGCTGGGGCAGGTCGAACCGGCGTTGCGTGAGCGTTATTTCCTGTCGCTATCCGATGGTCGTTTTCAAGTGATTCCCGGCCTGGCCGCACGTGTGTGCTTTGCAAGGCTCAATGTGCTGGAACTGGCGAACTCGCCCGTTTCCAGCATGGACGTTATTTTCTGTCAGAACCTGCTGATCTATTTCCGCCGCTGGCGTCGCCGAGAAATCCTCAATCGCCTGGCAGATTGCCTGGCTCCGGGGGGATTGTTGGTGATCGGTGTAGGTGAAGTGGTCGGTTGGCAGCATCCGGGATTGCTTCCGGTGGCCAACGATCAGGTTCTGGCTTTTACCCGGAAAAGTTTATGAGCGGAGTCGCTATGGGTGATCGGCACGATTATGTCGCCCTGGAGTGGGTGAAAGGCGAGATTGCCGAGACGCTTAAGCAGGCGCGTCAGGCTCTGGAGGCGTTCGTCGAGAACCCACAGGACTCGACCCGGATGCGCTTTTGCCTGACCTATGTGCATCAGGTCCACGGCACTCTGCAGATGGTGGAGTTCTTCGGCGCAGCATTGCTCGCCGAGGAAATGGAGCAGCTGGCGCGGGCCCTGCTCGACGAGCGGGTGGCCAATCAGGGCGAGGCGCTCGAGGTGATGATGCAGGCCATCCTGCAGCTGCCTGCCTATCTGGACCGCATTCAGAGTGCGCGCCGCGACCTGCCGATGGTGGTGCTGCCGCTGCTTAACGATCTGCGCGCCGCTCGCGGTGAAAAGCTGCTTTCTGAAACCAGCCTATTTTCACCCGACCTGTCCGGACGCATGCCGGCGCTTTCCCAGGAGTCGGTCGAGCGTCTGCGTACGACCGAGCTGCCGGCCCTGCTGCGCAAGCTGCGCCAGATGCTGCAGGTTGCGCTGGTTGGGGTGATTCGCAACCAGGACCTGCCGACCAATCTCGGCTACATGGCGCGGGTATTCGCCCGCCTGGAAATGCTCTGCAAAGATGCACCACTGGCGGCGCTATGGCAGATCGCCTCGGGCATGGTCGAAGGTCTGGCCAGTGGCGGCGTGAGCAACGGCACCTCCGTCCGCACCTTGTTGCGACAGGTAGACAAGCAGCTCAAGCGGTTGGTCGAGGAAGGCGCTGATGGCCTAAATCAGGCTGCGCCCGATGAGCTGATCAAGAACCTGCTCTTCTACGTCGCGAAGGCGCCGGGGCAGACGCCCCGTATCCAGGCGTTAAAGCAGCTTTACCGCCTCGACGAAGCGCTGCCGGACAGCGCCGTGGTCGATCAGGAGCGTGCTCAGCTGGCTGGTCCCGACCGTGGCGCGATGCGCTCGGTGGTCGCTGCCCTTTGTGAAGAGCTGGTGCGGGTAAAGGACAGCCTGGACCTGTTCGTGCGCAGCGATCGCAAGGTCATTGCCGAGCTGTCCAGCCTTGAGGTCCCGCTCAAGCAGATCGCCGATACCTTGGCAGTGCTCGGCTTCGCTCAACCGCGCAAGATCATTCTCGATCAGATCGTCCTCGTCCAGTCCGTAGCGCAGGGGCAGCAGGCGCCCGACGACGCCATCCTGATGGATATCGCCGGTGCGTTGCTCTATGTCGAGGCTACGCTGGCCGGCATGGTCGGCGGTCCCGCGGAGGAGCGCAGCGAAGCAAGCCACCTGCCGACCACCGATGTTGCCCAGATTCACCAGTTGGTCATTCGCGAAGCGCGTAACGGGCTGGAGCAGGCCAAGGACGCAATCATCGAATTCATTGCCTCGCAATGGAACCACGAGCATCTGGCCCGGGTGCCGGATCTGCTCACTCAGGTTCGCGGCGGCCTGGCGATGATTCCCCTGGAGCGTGCTGCGTCCCTGCTGCAAGCCTGCAATGGCTACATCCAGGATCAGCTTCTGGCGCGACAGGCCGTGCCGGACTGGCAGAGCCTGGATACCCTGGCTGACGCGATCACCAGCGTCGAGTATTACCTCGAGCGACTGTCCGAGGATTGCGGCACCCAGGGCGATCTGATTCTGGATGTGGCCGAAGAAAGCCTGCAGAACCTCGGCTACTCGCTGGGACATGCAAATGCTCCGATGAAGGTCGCGGCGCTCGAGAACGAATTCGCCGATCCGCTGGACGAGATCGAAGTGCTGCCTGAGGAGCCGAACGCAAGTCTGGATGCATTCGACTCCGTTGCGGTCGACCAGGAAGAATCTCCGGCACCGATGGACCCTGATTTCTTGAGCGAGGCGCAAGCGCCACTCGAGAGCCATGATGCGGAGATCGCGGCGGAGGCCAAGGAAAGCGAGTGGACGCTGGAAGACCTGCCCGGCGATGAAGAAATAATTTTCAACCTGCCAGAAGAGATGCCGGCGTCCGAAACGCCTCCAGACTCACTTGAAGATGAGTCGGACCTGAGCGAATGGAGCGATGCGCAGGTCGCCGAGCTCGATCTTCCGGAAGTGAGCCTGCCAGATTATTCCGAACCTGAAAGCCTGAAGGTCGAAGTCGAGCCTGTACTCAGCCTTGAGGAAGTCATGGCGGCGCCGGTCGCAGCCATCAACCCGCCTGCTCAGGATGTACCGCCTAGCCTCCTGCCGCCTCCTGCCGACGAAGAACCGGTCGACGAGGACCTGCTGGAAGTCTTCATCGAGGAAGCGGCAGAAGTTCTGGAGGCGATTGGCGAGCAGTTACCACTCTGGCTTGCCGACAGTGACAACAAGGATGCCCTGGGCGAAGTGCGACGTGCATTCCACACGCTCAAGGGCAGTGGGCGGATGGTGCGTGCACTGGTCATCGGCGAGTTGGCGTGGTCCATCGAGAATCTGCTCAATCGTGTACTCGATCGCAGCATCCAGCCGACCGACGCGGTGAGGCAGGTCGTGTGCGATGTCGTTGCACTCATGCCAGCCCTCGTCGATGAGTTCGCGGCCAAGGCCCAGCGCCAGCGTGATGACCTCGATCACCTTGCGGCAGCAGCGCATGCCCTGGCCAAGGGGCAGTCAGTGGTGCTTTCGCAGCCTGCCGAGACGCCTGCTGCGATTGCGGACGAGCCTGCCCCGTCCGCGGCGGCGCAAGACGATGACGACGCACTGGACCCCCAGTTGCTGGAAATTTTTCGCAACGAAGCCGAATCGCATCTGACCACGCTGGTCAGTTTTCTCGCCGATTGCGCCCAGCGCCTGCCGCAGCCGGTGACCGATGCGCTGCAACGTGCCTTGCACACGCTCAAGGGTAGTGCGCACATGGCCGGCATCCTGCCGGTGGCGGAAATCGCAACGCCTCTGGAGAAGATGGTCAAGGAATTCAAGACCAACCTGATCCAGATGGATCTGGCCGAAGCCGAGCTGCTGCATGAGGCCGAGCTGTTGTTACGTCAGGGGCTGGCCAATCTCGATCACGAACCGTTGGCGCCGATAGAAGGCGCCCCGGAGTTCCTGGCCAAGGTGCACGCCCTGCATCAGGCCAGATTGGTCGAAGCCGGCGCCCGCCAGCATAACGATGCTGGTGAGGCCCGCGATCCGAGCGTGATCGCGCTGTTCCTCTCTGAAGGCATGGACATCCTGCTGGATGCCGAAGATTTGCTGCGCAGCTGGCGCGAGCATCCTGCCGAGCGTCAGGAACTCTCCGCTCTGCTGCAGGAGCTGACCACGCTCGGACAGGGCGCGAAGATGGCCGACCTGCCGCAGATGGAAGCGTTGTGCCAGGTGCTGCTGCGTTTGTACGCGGTGGTTGAGGAGGGGCGACTGGCTGTTAGCGAGCGCTTCTTCGACGACGTCGAGCAGGGCCATGAAGCGCTGGTCGGCATGATGGATCAGGTAGCTGCCGCGCTGCAGGTGAGTGAGCAGTCGGAGTTGGTGGCGCGGCTCGAAGCACTGCTCGCCGAAGCCATTGATCCATTGGTTCTGGAGCAGCCGGGCGACCCCGTGCCGGTTGCTGCTCCTGGCGAGATTTCGCTGACAGAATTGCCCGCCGAAGCCGAAGCCGAAGCCGAAGCCGAAGCCGAAGCCGAAGCCGAAGCCGAAGCCGAAGCCGAAGCCGAAGCCTGGCCCGAAGAACAAGCCCCGCAAGACGAGGCGCAGGACGATCTCGATCACGAAATGGTTGAGATCTTTCTCGACGAAGCCGTCGACCTGATGGAAAGCGCCGGCCATGCGCTGGATCGCTGGCTCGCTGATCCGGCGAACCAGATGGCGCTCTCGGCTCTGCTGCGCGACCTTCACACACTCAAGGGCGGCGCCCGGATGGCAGCAATCCGTCCGATCGGCGACCTGGCCCATGAGCTGGAGTCGCTTTACGAGGGGCTCTCCGACGGTCGCTACGTCCATTCCGCCCCGCTTGCAGCGCTGTTGCAGCGTAGCCACGATCATCTGGCGCTGCAGCTCGAGCAGCTGCAGCGTGAGACGCCGATGAGCAGTGCTGATGCACTCATCGAGTCGATGAAAGCCTTCCGTCAGGGGGCTCTGCCGGCATTCGACGGCGTTGATTCGACTGATGCTTCCCTACTCGAGGCGGATGCGGGTCCTGACCTGATCCGACCGGAGAACGATTCTGCGCAATCGCTGGATGAGCCGCTGAGCGCCGATGCGTTTGATTTGCCGCTGATCGATGTCGATGAGACTTCTGCCGAGGCGGATGAAGGCGACAACGAAACTGCAGCGGACGATAGCCGCGCTTCGGATATCCCGTTCAGCGAAGAGTTGGATGAGATCGACCTCAGCCTTCCCGAGCTGGATGAGGTGCCGGAAGCGTTCGAAGCTGTGCCGGCCGCCGAGGAGCACGACACAGTCGAGCGCGATCCCGAATTAGTGGAGATCTTCCTCGAGGAGGGTTTCGACCTCATCGAGAGCGCTGCGGGTGGTTTGCAACGCTGGATGGCGGATGTCGACAACAGCTTCGAACTCGAGGCATTGCAGCGCGATCTGCATACCCTCAAGGGCGGGGCCCGGATGGCCGATATCCGTGAAATCGGTGATCTCTCCCACGAACTCGAGTTTCTTTACGAAGGCCTGTGCGCCGGTAGCTACCGGGCCAGCCCGGAATTGTTCGGCCTTCTGCAGGCCTGCCAGGACCGCCTGGCGGAAATGCTCGAGGCGGTGCGGGCCCATCAACCGGTGCCATCGGGCGATGCGCTGATCGAGACGATTCGCCACTTTCGCAACAACCCCGATGAGCAACTGAGCATTCCCAGCAGCGTGTCGCTGAAGGCCGCTCAGGAAGATGCGCAGCAGTCTGCCGAAGCCGAAATTCTCGACATCTTTGTCGAGGAAGCTGACGACCTTCTGGAGGAAATGGAATCAGCGCTCGGTCGCTGGGATGCCGGCCGTGAGGATGCCGCTCCGTTGGCTGACATGCTCCGTGTGCTGCACACGCTGAAAGGCGGTGCGCGGCTGGCTGGGCAGACCGCACTGGGCAACATGGCCCACGATCTGGAGCAGCGGTTGAGCGAGGCGCAGCAGCAGGGCGCCCCCTGGCCGGATAGCCTGTTTCTCGATGTGCAGCACGGCTACGACGCGCTGCTGAAGGATGTCGAGTTGCTTCGGGCGGGCCTGGCGAGCGACGGAGGCGACGCTTCGCAACCTGAGTCGCCGGAGCTCGAGCCAGAGTTGCCGCGCGAGCCGGTGGCTCTGGAACAACCGATCGTCGCGGCCAGTACCTTGCCGAAGCCGAGTACCAGCCCGGCTAAGGTGCTGCCATTCATTCGACGCGCACAGCTGGCCGCTCAGGAAGCCGCTGCGCGGCGGGCACCGCAGGAGCTGGTCAAGGTTCCCGCAGAACTGCTGGAGGGTCTGGTCAACCTGGCGGGCGAAACATCGATCTTCCGCGGTCGAGTCGAGCAGCAGGTCAGCGACGTCGGCTTCACCCTTGGCGAGATGGAAGCGACCATCGAGCGGGTGCGCGACCAGCTGCGCCGATTGGATACCGAAACCCAGGCGCAGATTCTCAGCCGTTACCAGGCTGAAGCCGAGTGCGCCGGCTATGACGATTTCGACCCGCTGGAAATGGACCGCCATTCGCAGCTGCAACAGCTTTCGCGTGCACTGTTCGAGTCAGCGTCTGACTTGCTCGATCTGAAGGAAACCCTGGCTGCGCGTAATCGCGACGCTGAAACGCTGCTGCTGCAGCAGGCTCGGGTCAATACCGAGCTACAGGAAGGACTCATGCGTACCCGCATGGTTCCTTTCGAGCGCTTGGTGCCGCGCCTGCGCAGAATCGTGCGGCAGGTCGCTGGCGAGCTCGGCAAACAGGTCGAGTTCATGGTCGGCAACGCCACCGGTGAGATGGACCGCAGTGTGCTTGAGCGAATCGTTGCGCCGCTGGAGCACATGCTGCGCAACGCCGTCGATCACGGTATCGAGCCGGTCGAGCGTCGTCGTGCTGCCGGCAAGCCCGAGCAGGGCGTGATACGCCTGGATCTGGCCCGTGAGGGTGGCGATATCGTGCTGACGCTGTCGGACGACGGTGGTGGCATCAATCTGGACGCGGTGCGGCGCAAGGCTATCGAACGCGGGCTGATGTCCGCCGATAGCGACCTGTCCGAGCATGAAATCCTGCAGTTCATCCTCGAAGCTGGGTTCTCCACCGCGGAGCGCGTCACGCAGATCTCCGGACGCGGCGTGGGCATGGACGTGGTGCACTCGGAAGTGAAGCAGCTCGGCGGGTCGATGAGCATCGAGTCGACGCTCGGTCAGGGCACGCGCTTCCTGATTCGCCTGCCGTTCACAGTGTCGGTGAACCGCGCGCTGATGGTTTATTCCGGTGAGGATCTGTATGCGATCCCGCTGAATACCATCGAAGGTATCGTGCGTGTCTCGCCATACGAGCTGGAAGCTTATTACCAGCCGGATGCGCCGCGCTTCGAATATGCCGGTCAGGCTTACGAGCTGCGTTATCTTGGCGATCTCTTGAACAACGGCCAGAAGCCCAAGCTGGTGGGACAGAGCCTGCCGCTGCCGGTGATCCTGGTGCGCTCGAAAGAACACAGCGTTGCGGTACAGGTCGACAGCCTCGCCGGTTCTCGTGAAATCGTGGTGAAGAGCCTCGGGCTGCAGTTCGCCGGCGTACATGGCATTTCCGGCGCGACCATCCTCGGCGATGGCCGGGTCGTGGTGATTCTGGACCTGCTGGCGACCATCCGTGTGCTCCATGCGCACCAGCTCATTCAGCTGCAACAGCCGCGCCTTATCGATCAGGTGCAGGAGCCGGTCGAGGTCGAAACCGAACGGCCGACGCTGGTCATGGTGGTTGACGATTCGGTCACCGTGCGCAAAGTCACCAGTCGTCTGCTGGAGCGCAATGGCATGAACGTTCTGACCGCCAAGGACGGGGTGGATGCCATCACTCAGCTGCAGGAGCGCAAGCCGGACATCATGCTGCTGGATATCGAGATGCCGCGCATGGACGGCTTCGAGGTGGCCACGCTGGTTCGCCACGACGAGCGTTTGAAGGATCTGCCGATCATCATGATCACCTCGCGTACCGGCGAGAAGCACCGTGATCGCGCGCTGACCATCGGCGTTAACGAATACCTTGGCAAGCCCTATCAGGAATCGGTGTTGCTCGAGGCCATTCAGCGCTTGGTTCACGCCGATGTCTGACGTTCTCTGCGCCCGCATTGCGGTACTCGCCGACACCTCTCTGCAGCGTCACGTGCTGCAGCAGGCTTTGACCGGCAGTGGCTATCAGGTGGTATTGAACAATGACCCGGCGCGCCTCGAGCCGGCAGACCTGGATAGCACCGAGGCCGATCTCTGGCTGGTCGATCTGGCGCAGACCGAAGATTCGCCTCTTGTGGATGCGTTGCTTGAGCGCGACACCACGCGGGTGCTGTTCGGTGAGGGGCATGCGCCGGAGCGGCATTCGGAGTTCTACCCACGTTGGGAGCGCAGCCTGTTCAGCAAGCTGAAGCGCCTGATCGGTGACCCGTCACGGGCAGTGGGGCCGCGTCTGGACGTACTGCAGGGTGAAGGACAACGCCCCGAGCGCCTGACGCTACCGCCGCTGCTGGCTGATAGCGCGCTGCATGCCGGTGAAGCGGCGACCCAGGTATGGCTGCTGGCGGCTTCGCTCGGTGGGCCGGAAGCCGTGAAGGCCTTCCTGGACGCGCTGCCTGGCGGCCTGCCAGTCGGTTTCATCTATGCCCAGCATATCGAAGCCAGCTTCGAGTCCGCGTTGTCCCAGGCCGTGGGCCGACATAGTCAGTGGCAAGTTCAACAGGTGCGCCCCGGCCAGCCGGTGCGCTGCGGAGAAGTGATCATCGCGCCGATCGGAGAGGAACTCGGGTTCGAGTCCGATGGCAGCACCCGCCTGAACGGTCGTTGCTGGCCTGAGCCGTACAGCCCGTCGATCGACCAGATGATGCTGAATCTGGCCCAGCAGTTCGGCCAGCGTTGCGGTGTCATTGCCTTCAGTGGCATGGGCAGCGACGGCAGTGCGGCGGCCGCATATGTGCTGCGTCAGGGTGGCAGGGTCTGGACGCAGCGCGCCGACTCCTGTGCCTGCTCAAGTATGCCGGACAATCTTCGCGAAGGTGGCTACAGCTCCTACAGCGGTGACCCTCGCGAGCTGGCGCAAGCCTTGGTCAATCATCTGGTCAGCCAGGTCGGTACGCCCGCCACGTCTTTTCAACGGGATAACTCATGAGTCAAATGGTCGTTTCTCCGGAGGCGGAAAGCCTCACCGGGCTGCTGATGCCGCTCGCCGATCGCGTATTGCTGGTGCCCAACGTGGCCGTCGCCGAGCTGATTCCCTATCGCGCTCCGCAATCGGTGCAGGGCATGCCCGCATGGTTTCTCGGGCAGGTGCAGTGGCGTGACCTGAGCCTACCACTGCTGTCGTTCGAGGCCGCGTCCAGCGGCCAGGCACAACCGGTTGGCAGTTCGGCGAGGGTTGCCGTGCTCAACGCGGTTGGTGGGCGCGACCACGTCAAGTTCATCGCGCTGCTGGTGCAGGGCATCCCGCACTCGATCAAGGTCGACGCCAGCCTCGCGCGTGCGGATGTCACGCTTGCCCCGCTCGAACTGGATGCGGTCAACCTTGGCGACGTGCAGCCGCGAATCCCCGATCTGATCGGTCTGGAGCAGAAGCTCGCCGATGCTGGCCTGATCTGATCGAGGCCGCCACCCGGTACGTCGTCAGAAATCGCCCCAGAGCTGCTGTGCCACGCTCAGCGCCACCACCGGAGCGGTCTCGGTGCGCAGCACTCGCGGGCCGAGTCGAGCAGGCTGAAACCCTTGATTGGCCGCTTGTTCGACTTCGCTCCCGCTCAAGCCTCCTTCCGGACCGATCAGGAAAGCCAGTGTCTGCGGTCTGGCATGGCTCGTCAGCGGCGCCGCCACTGGATGCAGCACGAGCTTCAGGTCTGCCTCGACAGGCAACCAGTCACGCAGGCTGATTGGCGGGTGGATGACCGGCAGCACCGACCGGCCGCATTGCTCGCAGGCGCTGATCGCGATCTGCCGCCAATGGGCCAGACGTTTGTCGGCACGCTCATCGTTGAGGCGCACTTCGCAACGCTCGCTGATGATGGGCGTGATCTGCGTTACGCCTAGCTCGGTGGCCTTCTGAATGGCCCAATCCATCCGTTCACCGCGGGAAAGACCCTGCCCGAGGTGGATCTGTAGAGGTGACTCTGGCATCCCCGTCAGGCGTTCGTGCAGTTCGACGGTGACGGACTTCTTGCCGACTTCCAGCAGTTCGCCGCGAAATTCACTGCCGCTGCCATCGAACAGCTGAACCGCGCTGCCGGCCGAAAGCCGCAGCACCCGGCTTATGTAGTGGGCCGATGCGTCAGGCAGTGGGTGCTGGCCAAGGGAAAGGGGGGCGTCGATGAAAAAACGGGATAGGCGCATGGAGGCAGCTGCAGGCGGCGAGTTGGAAGCGGCAAGTCTAAAGCATCGGCAACCTGGCTCGCAGGCTGCCGATGCTTCTCATCAGCCCGGGTCTCTGAAGCCCGGATAGAGGCCAGTCGCTACCGAGGCCCTGGATGCATCTCGGGTGGCGATGTCGATCCCCTCGGTGGCGACTGCCGCGAGAAAGTCGATCTGTTCCTCGGTGATGCAATAGGGCGGCAGGAAATACACCACGCTACCGAGCGGGCGCAACAGTGCGCCGCGCTCCAGCGCATGCTGGTAGACCTTCAGGCCGCGGCGCTCTTGCCAGGGATAGGCCGTGCGGCTGGCCTTGTCCTGAACCATCTCGATGGCCAGCGCCATGCCGGTCTGGCGGACCTCGGCCACGTGCGGATGCTCGACCAGGTGCGCGGTGGCGCTCGCCATGCGCGCGGCCAGCGCCTTGTTCGCCTCGATGACATTGTCCTCGGCGAAGATATCCAGCGTCGCCAGTGCCGCGGCGCAGGCCAGTGGGTTGCCGGTGTAGGTGTGCGAATGGAGGAAGGCGCGCAGCGTCGAATAGTCGTCGTAGAACGCCCGGTACATCTGGTCGGTGGTGAGCACTGCGGCCATCGGCAGATAGCCGCCGGTCAAGGCTTTGGACAGGCAAAGGAAGTCTGGCGTGATGTCAGCCTGCTCGCAGGCGAACATGCTGCCGGTGCGGCCGAAGCCGACCGCGATCTCGTCGTGGATCAGGTGGACTTGGTAGCGGTCGCAGGCCTCGCGCAGCAGCTTCAGATATACCGGGTGGTACATGCGCATGCCGCCGGCGCCCTGGATCAGCGGTTCGACGATGACCGCGGCGATGTCCTGGTGGTGTTCGGCCAGGGTCTGTTCCATGTGCGCGAACATCTGCCGCGAATGCTCTTCCCAGCTCACGCCCTCGGGACGCAGGTAGCAGTCCGGGCTCGGCACCTTGAAGGTATCCAGTAGCAGCGGCTTATAGGTGTCAGTGAAGAGGGCGACGTCGCCCACCGACATGGCGGCAACGGTTTCGCCGTGATAGCTGTTGGTCAGGGTGACGAAGCGCTGCTTCTGCCCGCGTCCGCTGTTGCGCCAGTAGTGGAAGCTCATCTTCAGCGCCACTTCGATACCGGTCGAGCCGTTGTCGGTATAGAAGACCCGGTCCAGCCCGGCCGGCGTCAGTGCGACGAGCCGCTCCGACAGCTCCACCACCGGCTGATGGCTGAAGCCGGCCAGCATCACGTGCTCGAGCTGGTCGACCTGATCCTTGATGCGCTGATTGATGCGCGGATTGGCATGGCCGAACACGTTGACCCACCAGGAGCTGACCGCATCCAGGTAGCGCTTGCCGTCGAAATCCTCCAACCAGACGCCTTCGCCGCGACGAATCGGAATCAGCGGCAGCTGTTCGTGATCTTTCATCTGGGTGCAGGGATGCCAGAGTACGGCAAGGTCGCGTTGCATCCAGCTGTCGTTCAGGCTCATCGTTACTCCTCCGCAATGAGTCGCGAAGCCTAGCAGAAGCGCTTGGGCATGACTTGATGCGATCGGTAATCGATTTACTCGATGTTTCAAAGCGAAAAAATGCGCTCTATTCCGATAGGTAACCGGCTAGGCTTCTAGGCCTGAATTTGAAGGAAGATTCGATGCACTGGCGTAACACCTCAACGAACTATGGGCTGACCAGCATTGCCTTGCACTGGTTGGTGGCCATCGCCGTATTCGGCCTGTTCGGCCTGGGCTTCTGGATGGTTGGGCTGAATTACTACAGCAGCTGGTATCGCACCGCGCCGGATCTGCACAAGAGCATTGGCATCGTGCTGTTTATGGTCATGCTGCTGCGGGTGCTCTGGCGTTTCGTCAGCCCTGCGCCGGCGCCGCTGGCCAGCCAGGGGCGGCTGACCCGGATCGCGGCCAGGCTCGGTCACAGCCTGCTGTACCTCGGCCTGTTCCTGGTGATGATCTCGGGTTACCTGATCTCTACCGCCGATGGCCGGCCGATCAGCGTGTTCGGCCTGTTCGAGGTGCCGGCGCTGATCACTTCCATTCCCGATCAGGCCGACAGTGCCGGGTTGGTTCACGAATACGCTGCCTGGGCGCTGGTGATCTTCGCCGTGGTACACGCCCTGGCCGCGCTCAAGCACCACTTCATCGACCGTGACGCGACACTCAAGCGCATGCTCGGTCGTGCTGCCGGTTAATCACCCCCGATAGGAGAATCCATCGATGCTCAAGAAAACCCTCGCCGCACTGGTCCTCGGTTCCGCACTGGTCGGCGGCCAGGCATTCGCTGCCGACTACGCCATCGACAAGCAGGGCCAGCACGCCTTCGTCAACTTCAAGATCAGCCACCTCGGCTACAGCTGGCTGTGGGGCACGTTCAAGGATTTCGATGGCGGCTTCAGTTTCGATGCGGACAAGCCGGAGGCGAGCAAGGTTAACGTCACGCTGAAGACCGCCAGCGTCGACACCAACCACGCCGAGCGCGACAAGCACCTGCGCAGCGACGATTTCCTCAACGTTGACAAGCACCCGACAGCGACCTTCGAGTCGACTTCGGTGAAGTCCACCGGCGACGGCACCGCTGACATCACCGGCAACCTGACGCTCAACGGCGTGACGAAGCCGGTGGTGATCGCCGCCAAGTTCATCGGCGAGGGCGATGATCCCTGGGGTGGCTACCGTGCCGGTTTCGAGGGCAGTACCACACTGACGCTCAAGGACTTCGACATCAAGATGGACCTTGGGCCGGCGTCGCAAACGGTCGATCTGATCATCTCGGTCGAAGGTGTGCGCAAGTAAGCGCACCCGTGGAACCCGAACGCCGGCATCTTGCCGGCGTTCTGCGTTTGCCAGGATATGTATCGGCGCTTCTTGCGTGTCGAATGGGTCTATGACGCACCTTTTGCAACATTTGTAGCAGGCCCGACGAGTCTTTTCAGGTTTACAGACAGTCATGGATGTAAGTATATTTCGGTCCATTCCGCTCTTCGCGTCTGCGGCGCGCTGTTGCCCATTCCCGCCTGCCAGGTTTTCAAGAGGTCTAACCATGCCAATCAAGTCAGCCAATGCTGCCCTGATCTCCATTCTCGCCGTGGCTGTGTTCCTCGCAGGCTGCGAGGAACAGGATGCTCCACCCCCCCAGGAGGCTCCACGGGTCGGCATCGTCACCCTGCAGGCTGAACCCTTATCGCTGACCACCGAGCTGCCGGGGCGTACCCGCGCCTACCGCATCGCCGAGGTGCGCCCGCAGGTCAACGGCATCATCCAGAAGCGCCTGTTCACCGAAGGCAGCGACGTCAAGGCCGGGCAACAGCTCTATCAGATCGATCCGTCGGTGTACGAGGCCACGCTGAAGAGTGCTCAGGCGAGCGTCGCTTCCAGCAAGTCGCTGGCCGACCGCTACGCCGACTTGGTCAAGGATCAGGCCGTCAGCAAGCAGGCCTATGACGAGGCGCGGGCCGCCAGCCTGCAGGCCGAAGCGGAGCTGGAGCGCGCGCGGATCGATGTGCGCTACACCAAGGTGCTGGCACCCATTTCCGGCCGCATCGGCCGTTCCGCCGTCACCGAGGGGGCGCTGGTCAGCAATGGCCAGGCGCAGGAGCTGGCGACCATTCAGCAGCTTGACCCGATCTACGTCGACGTGACCCAGCCGGCCCGTGATCTGCTCGCCTTGCGTCGCGACCTGGAAGAGGGCCGCCTGCAGAAGGCCGGCGAGAATGCCGCCAAGGTGACCCTGACGCTGGAAGACGGCAGCGCCTACCCCCATGAAGGCAAGCTTGAATTCAGCGAGGTCACGGTAGATTCCGGCACCGGTTCGGTGACCCTGCGGGCGGTGCTGCCCAATCCCGACAAGGTACTGCTGCCCGGCATGTTCGTGCATGCGCAACTGGTGGCGGGCCTGAAGAGCGAGGCGATCCTGGTGCCGCAGCAGGGCGTGACCCGCAATTCCAAGGGCGAGCCCACGGCAATGGTGGTCAATGCCGAGAACAAGGTCGAACTGCGCACGATCAAGACCGAGCGCACGATCGGCAATCGCTGGCTGGTGGGTGAGGGGCTGCAACCGGGCGATCGGGTGATCACCGAGGGGCTGCAGTTCATCCAGCCGGGCGTCGAGGTCGATGCCGTTCCGGCGACCAATGTCGACAATATTGGGGTGCCTGCCGGGCCCCAAGGCCAAGAAGGCTGAGGGGTTCCTAGTTCATGTCCAGATTCTTTATCGACCGGCCGATCTTCGCCTGGGTGATTGCCCTGGTGATCATGCTGGCTGGCGGCCTTTCCATCCTCAATCTGCCGGTCAACCAGTACCCCAGCATCGCGCCACCGGCGATCGGCATTCAGGTCACCTACCCGGGCGCCTCGGCGCAGACGGTGCAAGACACCGTGGTGCAGGTCATCGAGCAGCAGCTCAACGGCATCGACGGGCTGCGCTACATCAGCTCGGCGAGCAACTCCGACGGCAGCATGGAAATCACCGTGACCTTCAACCAGGGGGTCAATCCGGACATCGCCCAGGTGCAGGTGCAGAACAAGCTGCAGCTGGCCACGCCGCTGCTGCCGCAGGAGGTCCAGCAGCAGGGCATCCGCGTGACCAAGTCGGTGCGAAACTTCCTGATGGTGGTTGGGGTGGTTTCCAGTGATGGCAGCATGACCCAGAGCGACCTGGCCGACTACATCGTCTCCAACATCCAGGACCCGTTGTCGCGCACCAGCGGCGTCGGTGACTTCCAGGTCTTCGGTTCGCAATATGCGATGCGCATCTGGCTGGACCCGGGCAAGCTGAACAATTTCCAGCTGACCCCAATGGACGTGAGCAATGCCATTCGCGAGCAGAACGTGCAGATTTCCTCGGGGCAGTTCGGTGCGCTGCCGTCGGTTCCGGGACAGCAGCTGAGCGCGACCATTATCGGCAAGACCCGTCTGCAGACGCCCGAGCAGTTCCGTGAAATCCTGCTCAAGGTCAACAGCGACGGCTCCCAGGTGCGCCTGAAGGACGTCGGCCGGGTCGAGCTCGGCGCCGAGCGCACGGCCATCACCGCCCAGTACAACGGCAATCCCGCCGCCGGCATCGGTATCAAGCTGGCCACCGGCGCCAATGCGCTGGACACCGCCAAGGCGATACGCCAGACGCTGGCCGAGCTGCAGCCGTTCTTCCCGCCGGGCGTGGAAGTGGTATATCCCTACGACACCTCGCCGGTGGTGGCGACCTCGATCAACAACGTGGTGCACACGCTGTTCGAGGCCATCGTGCTGGTGTTCCTGGTGATGTACCTGTTCCTGCAGAACTTCCGCGCGACCCTGATCCCGACGCTGGCGGTTCCCGTGGTACTGCTGGGCACCTTCGGCCTGCTGGCCGCGTTCGGCTTCAGCATCAATACGCTGACCATGTTCGCCATGGTCTTGGCCATCGGCCTACTGGTGGACGACGCCATCGTGGTGGTGGAGAACGTCGAGCGGGTGATGGCCGAGGAAGGGCTGTCGCCGGTGGAGGCCACACGCAAGTCCATGGGGCAGATCCAAGGCGCGCTGGTGGGCATCGGCCTGGTGCTCTCGGCGGTGTTCGTGCCGATGGCGTTCTTCGGCGGTTCGACCGGTATCATCTATCGCCAGTTCTCCATCACCATCGCCTCGGCGATGGGGCTGTCGGTACTGGTGGCGCTGATCTTTACCCCGGCGTTGTGCGCCACCATGCTCAAGGCCAGCGATGGCGAGCATCAGCAGAAGCGCGGTTTCTTCGGCTGGTTCAACCGCACCTTCGACCGCGGCGTGCATCGCTACGAGCGGGGTGTGGCCGGGGTGCTCAAGCGCAAGCTGCCGTTCCTGTTGATCTACTTGGTGATCGTCGCGGCCATGGCGTTGCTGTTCACCCGCCTGCCCGGCGCTTTCCTGCCGGACGAGGACCAGGGTGTGCTGTTCGCCCAGATACAGACGCCGGCTGGTTCCACCGCCGAGCGGACCCAGCAGACCGTGGACGCCATGCGCAAGTACCTGCTGGACGAGGAAAGCGACGTGGTCAATTCGGTGTTCACCGTGACTGGCTTCAACTTCGCCGGGCGTGGACAGAACTCGGCCATGGCCTTCATCGGGCTCAAGCCATGGGACGAGCGTACCGCGGCCGGCACCAGCGTCTTCGATCTGGCGCAACGTGCGCAGGAGCGCTTCTTCCAGTTCCGCGACGCGCAGGTGTTCGCCTTCGCGCCACCGGCGGTCATGGAGCTGGGCAACGCCACCGGCTTCAACTTCTACCTGCAGGACCAGGCGGGCCTCGGCCATGAAACCCTGATGCAGGCACGTAACCAGTTCCTCGGGCTGGCGGCGCAGAGTCCGCTGCTGCAGGCCGTGCGACCCAACGGGCTGAACGACGAACCGCAGTACCAGTTGCTGATCGACGACGAGAAGGCCCGTGCGCTGGGTGTTTCGCTGGGCGAGATCAACAACGCGCTGGCGATCGGCTGGGGCTCCAGCTACGTCAACGACTTCATCGACCGTGGCCGGGTGAAGAAGGTGTACATGCAGGGCGACGCGCCCGCGCGCATGACGCCCGAGGACCTGGACAAGTGGTTCGTGCGCAACGCTCAGGGCGAAATGGTGCCGTTCAGCGCCTTCGGCAGCGGTGAATGGGTCTATGGCTCGCCGAAGCTCGCGCGTTACAACGGCGTGCCGGGGATGGAGATTCTCGGCGAGCCGGCGGCCGGCTACAGCACCGGCGACGCCATGGCCGAGGTCGAGCGCCTGGCGCAGCAGCTGCCGCCTGGGATCGGCGTGTCGTGGACCGGGCTTTCCTTCGAGGAGCTCCTCTCCGGCGGCCAGGCGCCGGCGCTCTACGCGCTCTCGCTGCTGGTGGTGTTCCTCTGCCTGGCGGCGCTGTACGAGAGCTGGTCGATTCCCTTCGCGGTGATGCTGGTGGTGCCGTTGGGCGTCATCGGCGCCGTACTGGCGACCACCGGCCGTGGCCTGACCAACGACGTGTTCTTCCAGGTCGGCCTGCTGACCACCATCGGTCTGACGGCGAAGAACGCCATTCTGATTGTCGAGTTCGCCAAGGATCTGTACCGCGACGGCATGGGTCTGTTCGAGGCGACGGTGCAGGCTTGCCGCATGCGCCTGCGTCCGATCATCATGACCTCGCTGGCCTTCACTCTCGGCGTGGTGCCGCTGGCCATGGCCAGCGGCGCCGGCGCAGGCAGTTCGCACGCCATCGGTACCGGCGTGATCGGCGGGATGGTCACCGCCACCGTGCTGGTGATCTTCTGGGTGCCGCTGTTCTTCGTGCTGGTGACGTCGATTTCCAGTCGCAAGTCCGCGGTGAATGAAGACGCCAAGGGAGATGCCCAGTGAACAAGTCCTTGTTGAGTCTGGCCTTGCTGGCGGCCCTGAGCGGCTGTTCGCTGATACCCGACTACCAGCGGCCGCAGAGTCCGGTCGCCGATGCCTGGCCCGAGGGGGCGGCCTATGCCGCAGGCGCGGCGCAGGCGCAGCGCGAACTGGGCTGGCGCGAATTCTTTAGCGACCCGGCGCTGCAGCAACTGATCGAGGTAGCGCTGGAGAACAACCGCGACCTGCGCGTGGCGGCGCTGAATGTCGACGCCTATCGCGCGCTGTACCGCATCCAGCGTGCCGATCTGCTGCCGGCGGTGAGTGCCGACGGTGCGGGGACGCGCAGCCGCACTCCTGGCGATTTGAACATGAGTGGCGAGCCGGCCATCAGCAGCCAGTACAGCGCCACCTTCGGCGTGTCCTGGGAGCTGGACCTGTTCGGTCGTCTGCGCAGTCTGCGCGACCAGGCGCTGGAAGAGTTCTTCGCCAGCGAGGCCGCACAGCGCAGCACCCAGATCAGTCTGATCGCCAGTGTCGCCAATGCCTGGCTGACCTTGCAGGCCGATCAGGCTTTGCTGCAGGTCACTCGCGATACGCTCAAGACCTATGAAGAGAGTTTTGGTCTGACCCAGCGCAGTTTCGACGTCGGGGTCGCTTCGGCGCTGGAGCTGCGTCAGGCGCGCAGCGCCGTCGACAGTGCGCGGGTGAACATCGAGCAGTACACTCGCCTGGTAGCGCAGGACCGCAATGCGCTGACGCTGTTGCTGGGGCAGAGCCTGCCGGCCGAGCTGCCATCGGGTGACGGTCTCGAACGTACCCAGCTGGCAACGTTGCCGGTCGGGTTGCCCTCCGATCTGCTTCAGCAACGCCCGGATATTCTTCAGGCCGAGTATCAGCTGCGCGCGATCAACGCCAGCATCGGCGCGGCGCGGGCGGCGTTCTTTCCGCGCATCAGCCTGACCGGCGCTGCGGGTTCGGCGAGCAGCGAGCTGTCCGGGCTGTTCGATGGCGGCTCCGGTTACTGGAGCTTCTCGCCGAGCATCAGCGTGCCGATCTTCAATGCCGGCCAGCTGCGGGCCAACCTGGACTACGCCCAGATCAGCAAGAACATCCAGGTCGCGCAATACGAGAAGGCGATCCAGACCGCCTTCCGCGAAGTGGCCGACGGACTGGCGGCTCAGGCTACCTACACGCGGCAGGTGCAGGCACAGCGTGATCTGCTGCAGACCAGCGAGGACTACTACAACCTCGCCGAGCGCCGCTATCGCACGGGCATCGACAGCTACCTGACCGTGCTCGATGCGCAGCGCCAGCTGTTCAGCGTGCAGCAGCAGCTGATCTCCGATCGCCTGGCGCAGATGACCAGCGAGGTCAATCTGTTCAAGGCGCTGGGCGGCGGCTGGCAGGAGGCGGCGCAGGCGCAGCCAGCAGAAGGTTGAGGCGATGCGGTGGCCGGTTACGATACACCAGCACCGATAACACGCAGATACGAAACGCCGCCCATCGGGCGGCGTTTTCGTTTGTGGCTCAGACTTCGCGGTTGCGTGTCAGCAGGGCCGGTTTCTCACCCCGTGGACGGGTTGGCAGCTGCTCGAGCTGATCCAGGCTGGGCAGGCGATCGATCTTCGATTCCTTGTGGATGATCACTGGCTGCTTTTCACGCGGCTTGGCGGCTTCCTGACGCGCGACAGCCGGCTCTTCGATCCGTCGACCCTCGTTCTTGCGCCGTGGCTGGCCGTTGCGCGGCTGACCGTTGCGCGCCGCCTGGCCTTGGCCCGTACCCGGACGTTTGCCCTTGCCGGCGGGAGCACCAGCAGCGCCAGGGCGTGCGGCTCCGGCGGCACGTGGCGCGGCACCAGCCGAAGCCGGAGCCGGAGCACCAGGGCGCCGGCCGCGGTTCTGCTTGTTCTGATACGGGCTGACGTAGTCGACGCGATTGCCGAAGTTGTCCACTTCGTCATCGAGAAACTCGTCCGGAGCACGGTTTGGCGGCAGCTGCGGAGGTCGAGCAGCGGTTTGCGCTTCACTGGCGGCTCCATCGCGAGCAGGCTTGCGCGCCTTGCTCTGGCTGCGGCGGTTGCGTTCCTTCTGCTCGGCGCCTTTCTCTGCCGGCTTTTCGCGCTCAGCGCGTGCCTTGCGTTCGCCACGTTGCGGACGCGGCTGGCGCGGTTCGCGCACCTCCGGTTTCTCCGCCTCGATGGCGCTGGCATCGAAGCCCATCAGGTCGCCTTCGGGAATGCGCTGCTTGGTCATGCGCTCGATGCCCTTGAGCAGCTTTTCCTCGTCCGGCGCGACCAGCGAAATGGCTTCACCACTGCGCCCGGCACGGCCAGTACGGCCTATGCGGTGCACGTAGTCTTCCTCGACATTGGGCAGCTCGAAGTTGACCACATGCGGCAGCTGGTCGATGTCCAGGCCGCGGGCGGCGATATCGGTGGCCACCAGGATGCGCACCTGGTTGGCCTTGAAGTCGGCCAGAGCCTTGGTGCGGGCGTTCTGGCTCTTGTTGCCATGGATCGCGGCAGCCGGCAGGCCATGCTTCTCCAGATACTCGGCCAGGCGGTTGGCGCCGTGCTTGGTACGGGTGAAGACCAGCACCTGCTCCCAGGCGCCCTGGGTGATCAGGTGGGCGAGCAGGGCGCGCTTGTGGCTGGCGGCGACGCGGAACACGCGCTGCTCGATGCGCTCGACGGTGGTGTTCGGCGGGGTGACCTCGATGCGCTCCGGGTTGTGCAGCAGCTTGGCGGCGAGGTCGGTGATGTCCTTGGAGAAGGTTGCCGAGAACAGCAGGTTCTGGCGTTTGGCCGGCAGCTTGGCCAGGACCTTCTTGACGTCATGGATGAAGCCCATGTCGAGCATGCGGTCGGCTTCGTCGAGGACGAGGATTTCCACGTGCGACAGATCGATGGCTTTCTGGTTGGCCAGGTCGAGCAGGCGACCAGGGCAGGCGACCAGCACGTCGAGACCCTTGGCAACCGCCTGGATCTGCGGGTTCATGCCGACGCCACCGAAGATGCAGGTGCTCTTCAGGGGCAGATCGCGGGCGTAGATCTTGAAACTGTCGTGAACCTGGGCGGCGAGCTCGCGGGTCGGTGTCAGCACCAGCACGCGCGGCTGTTTCGGGCCGTAGCGGTGTTCACGATCCGGGTGACCACCCGGAAACAGCAGTTCGAGTACCGGCAGGGCGAAACCGCCTGTCTTACCGGTTCCGGTCTGGGCGGCGACCATCAGGTCGCGGCCTTGCAACACGGCGGGAATGGCCCGCTGTTGCACGGGAGTAGGCTGGGTGTAACCGGCGGCCTCGACGGCACCGGCCAAAGCCTCGGAGAGACCGAGGGAAGCAAAGGACATGAGTAATCCTGTCTTGTTAGGGGCGAGGCCCTGGGATGATCATGCCTGGCTCGAATCGCGACTGGCGTGCGATCCCGTCCGGTCCTGCCGCGGGTCATATATGGCGGCATCCGGGCGTAAGCCTGGCGGAAGCGCGGAGTATAACAGAGCCTGTTAACGCCGCATTGCTCTGACAGTGTCGCAGGTCACGGGTTCATTAGCCAGCTCCGTATTTCTACGGAGCCGGTTGGTGCTCAGCGTGACAGCCCGAGGTTGTTCCAGATCGCCAGGCTCGGCTCGGCCTGGTTCAGCGTGTAGAAGTGCAGGCCGGGCGCACCGCCGGCCAGCAGCTTCTCGCACATCTCGGTGATAACCTGCTCGCCGAAGGCCTGGATGCTCTGCATGTCGTCGCCATAGCTTTCGAGCTGCTTGCGCACCCAACGCGGAATCTCCGCACCGCAGGCATCGGAGAAGCGTGCCAGCTTGCTGTAGTTGGTGATCGGCATGATGCCGGGCACCACCGGGGTTTCCACTCCGAGTTTGCGCACGCGCTCGACAAAGTAGAAGTAGCAGTCGGCATTGAAGAAGTACTGGGTGATGGCACTGTCGGCGCCGGCCCTGGCCTTGCGCACGAAGTTGGTCAGGTCGTCTTCGAAGTTGCGCGCCTGCGGATGCATTTCCGGGTAGGCGGCGATTTCGATGTGGAAGTGATCGCCGGTCTCGCTGCGGATGAATTCCACCAGCTCGTTGGCGTAGCGCAGCTCGCCGCTGGCCATGCCCATGCCGGAGGGCAGGTCGCCGCGAAGGGCGACGATGCGCTTGATGCCGGCATCCTTGTAGAGGTTCAGCAGTTCGCGCAGCTCGGCTTTGCTGTCGCCGACGCAGGACAGGTGCGGTGCGGTCGGCACCTTTACCTCGCCGTCGAGCTGCAGCACGGTGTTGAGCGTGCGGTCACGGGTCGAGCCACCGGCACCGTAAGTGCAGGAGAAGAAATCGGGTTGGTAGCCGGCCAGCTGGCGAGCCACGTTCAGCAGTTTTTCGTGCCCGGCTTCGGTCTTGGTGGGAAAGAACTCGAAGCTGATGGATGGGCGGTTCAAAGCGGTCATTCGGTTATTCCTTGGGCTGCAGGCTGCTGGCGACGAATGCAGGGCACAGTTCGTCGCCAGCAGCATGAGCTGCTTAGTAGCGGTAGCTGTCCGGCTTGAACGGACCTTCGACGGTCACGCCGATGTATTCCGCCTGCTTGGTGGTCAGCTGGGTGACCACGCCACCGAAGCCCTTGACCATTTCCAGCGCCACTTCCTCGTCGAGCTTCTTCGGCAGCACCATGACGGTGACGTTCTTGCTCTTCTCGGCCACTGGCAGATCGGCGAACTTCTCGTTGTAGAGGTGGATCTGCGCCAGCACCTGGTTGGCGAAGGAACCGTCCATGATCCGGCTTGGGTGACCGGTGGCGTTGCCCAGATTCACCAGTCGGCCTTCGGCCAGCAGGATCAGGTAGTCGTCGTTGGTCGGGTCGACGGTCTTGCCGGTGCGGTGGATCTTGTGCACCTGCGGCTTGACCTCTTCCCAGCCCCAGTTGGCGCGCATGAAGGCGGTGTCGATCTCGTTGTCGAAGTGGCCGATGTTGCACACCACGGCGCGCTTCTTCAGGGCCTTGAGCATGCCGGCGTCGCACACGTTGACGTTACCGGTGGTGGTGACGATCAGGTCGATCTTGCCCAGCAGGGCCGCATCGACGCTGGCTTCGGTGCCGTCGTTGATGCCGTCCTTGTAGGGGGAGACCAGCTCGAAGCCATCCATGCAGGCCTGCATGGCGCAGATCGGATCGACCTCGGAGACCTTGACGATCATGCCTTCCTGGCGCAGCGACTGTGCCGAGCCCTTGCCGACGTCGCCGTAGCCGACGACCAGCGCCTGCTTGCCCGACAGCAGATGGTCGGTGGCGCGCTTGATGGCATCGTTCAGGCTGTGACGGCAGCCGTACTTGTTGTCGTTCTTGCTCTTGGTGACCGAGTCGTTGACGTTGATCGCCGGGATCTTCAGCGTGCCGCCCTTGAGCATGTCGAGCAGGCGATGCACGCCGGTAGTGGTTTCCTCGGTCACGCCGTGGACGCGCTCGAGCACCTGCGGATACTTGTCGTGCAGGATCTGGGTCAGGTCACCGCCGTCGTCCAGCACCATGTTGGCATCCCACGGCTGGCCGTCCTTGAGGATGGTCTGCTCGATGCACCACTCGTATTCTTCTTCGGTCTCGCCCTTCCAGGCGAACACCGGGATGCCGGCAGCGGCGATGGCGGCAGCGGCCTGGTCCTGGGTGGAGAAGATGTTGCAGCTCGACCAACGCACTTCCGCGCCGAGCGCGATCAGCGTCTCGATCAGCACGGCGGTCTGGATGGTCATGTGAATGCAGCCGAGGATCTTCGCGCCCTTGAGAGGCTGCTCGGCGGCGTATTTCTTGCGCAGGCCCATCAGCGCGGGCATTTCGGATTCGGCGATGATGATTTCGCGGCGGCCCCAGGCAGCCAGGGAAATATCGGCGACCTTGAAGTCGGTGAAACCGGCAGGCGTCATGACAGCACTCATCGAAGAGTTCTCCATTCGTATAGATGCGAATGGGCGCCGTTGATGCGTTCTGGAAACGCCCCATCCGAGCCTGACAGGTTTCATCCTGCTGCAGCGCCCCTCGGACGGGTGGCGGGCACGGTCGAAGCGGAGTCGACCGGGAAAAAGCCCGGCGATTATAGCTGCGCCGCGCGGCAATCCCAACCCCGCGCCGCGCGAACTACAGCGAGCGAGCGCGAGTCGAAAACTACAGGTTCGGTGACCCTTGCCGGGCGAAACCGTTTCAGGAGACCGCCATGAACCCCATGCTTCGCTTAGCGCCCGTGTTGCTTGTCGGCGCCTTCAGCCTGCCTGCCGCCGCCAAATCCTGCTACGTGCACAGCGAAACCTCCGGCGCGGTTCCTGCGCCAGTGGTGACCGAGCAGTGTTTCGAATTCCACGGCGTGGACAAGGACGACGCCATCGACTGGGTCTGTCAGGACAACGAGGCGGTAAAGAACTCCCGCCGCGAGCTCCGCGACAGTTGTCCCGACGGCCACTTCGGTGTCTGCACCGCGCCGATGACGGCAGAGACCCTGGCCAACGAACGTGCCACTGGCTCCCAGGCGAAGAACGGTACCTTGCCCAGCCAGGTCGGCGGCGACGCGACGATCGTCACCTATCACTATCACGCCACTGATCGGGCCCAGGCCAAGATCGATTGCGAAAGCGCTGGCGGCAGCTGGTCGCAATAGCCTGTTGAGCAATCTTGGCTGACGGAGTCGAAACCCGACTGATTTGTTCAACCGCGCATGGACGGGGATAATCCCGCGCTTTGCATCGACGAGTGGTTGAACCATGAAGCTGAGTCTGCTGAGCTTGCCCCTGATTGCTGTCCTGGCGCTGACGGGCTGCGACCGGGTCGACCCCAATTCCCCGTTGGGCAAGCGCAAAGCGATCTACCAGGCGATGCTCGATACCAAGGAAGACCTTGGCGGCATGCTGCGCGGGCGCATCCCGTTCGACGGCGAAGGCTTCAGTGCAGGCGCGGCCAAGCTGGACGAGCTCTCGCGGCAGCCTTGGCAGCATTATCCTGATGTGAAGGAAGAGCAGAGCGATGCGCGTGACGACGTCTGGCAGCGTCAGGAGCGTTTCAACGAGATGGCCCGCGAACTGGAAGCGACCACGGAAGCGCTGGTGAGCGTGACGACCTCCGCCCCGGTTACTGCACAAAGCGTGGCGCCGGCGTTCCAGCGGGTCGAGGATGCCTGTGAAGCCTGCCACAAGGAGTTCCGCGCCTACTAACGGCGCAGCGATTCGAGCTTTTCCCGCGACTTGGCCAGCTGATTGCGGCGCAGCTCGATCAGCTGGGCATCACCGGTGCCCAAAGCCTCGCGTAGCAGCGTCTCGCGCCGCTCAACCTGGCGATTGGTGTGATCGTATTCGACTTGATGCGGGTGCAGGGCAACCACGCCCTGGCACTGCTCGGTCAGGCCCTGCAATTCGCTGTCGAGTTGCGTCTGGCGCAGCTTGTCACCCTGCAGGCGCGCCTGCTGCAGCTGTTCGCGCAAGGCCTGGCGCTGGTCGTGGCACTGGCTATCGGCGTTGGGGGCCGCGCTAGCCAACGGGCTGATGGCGGTAGCGCCGATCAGCAGGGCAATCGGCCAATGTCGCAAAGACATGCCTCGCCTCCATAATTGTTATCCAGCACCTATCGACCGCGACATTCGGGGGAAAGTCCCTTCAGAACCCCGAAATACCGACAGCGCGCAGCCTGTGACGCAGCAGCTGCAGCTCCGGTGCATGAAAGAAGGTATGCAGCTGTTCCGCGCGTGCCTTGCCAACCCCCGGTTCCGCCTGCCATTGCGCCACGCTGCGTGCCGCCAGTACGTCCCAGTCGGGCTGCAGTGTGAGCGGCAGGTTGACCGGCATGCCGAGCGCCTTGAGCCATCGGCCCGCTGGCTTCTGTCGGGCGAGAGCGAAGCTCGCGACCAGCTTGCTGGCGCGCGCCTTGCCGATGCCAGGGACCTGTTGCAACGTCGCCGCGTCCAGCTCCAGCCAGGCGAGCAGATCGGGCAGCAGTCCGGCGTCCAGCAGGGCCTGCCAACTGCCTTGGCCTACCCCGGGAAGGCCAAGCCCCTGCTTGCCGCTCAGCCAGACCATACGGGCGATGAACTGCTGCTCACAGCCCGGTGCTGGCTGCCAGCAGCTGTGCGCGTGATACTGCGATGGGTCTGGTGCCGCGACCTCTGCCCGTTCGGTGCTGCGCCAGACCATCGAGTCCAGTTGCGGGATGCTATGCCCGGCGAGCGCAATTGCGACCTGGTCGCGGGGGCGCACATCCAGTTCGCGCCAGCGCTCCAGCGAGCCGAGGCTGAGCGTACGGATACGGCGATCATCGAGATGTACCGGTGCCAGCTGCAGCATGGGCGTGATGCGCCCGGTGCGACCGATGCGAAACTCCACGGCGCGGACCTCGGTCACCCCCTTGCGCAGCGGATGTTTCCAGGCCGCCGCCCAGTGCGGCTCTGCCTGCCAGCGCTCGGCAGGCGGGCGCGTGCCTTGCCGCAACACCACGCCGTCGGTGGCGAACGGCAGCGGTTGCCGATACCACTGTTCGCGCCAATGCTGCGCTTGCGCGGGACCCTGTAGCGGCAGGCTGAACCGCTGACTGTCGCTGAACCCCATGGCGGCCAGCCGCTGCAGACGAAGGGTCATCTGCTCCGGCCCGTTCGGCCAGTCCCAGACGAACAGGCCGATCTGCGCCGCCGTATCGGTGTCCAGCCGGTTGCTGGCCATGGCGCCGGCAACACGGCCGCGCGCGCCAGCGCTGCCAAACTCCGCCTGCACATGCTGCTCCAGACGCCAGTAGAGTTCGCCCTGCAGTATCACCTCGCCAGGCGCTGCAAGTCGGGACGGAACCGCCGGCAGCTGCCGGACGTGGGCTGTCCAGTCCTGTCCGCTGTGACCATCGCCGCGGCTGATGGCCTGCTGCAGCAGGCCGCCACGATAGACCAGGGTGATTGCCACGCCGTCCACCTTCGGCTGAATCCACAGGTCCTCGCGGCGCTCGATCCAGGCGGCAACCGCCTGCTCGTCGGCGAGCTTGGCCAGCCCGGTCTGCATTACCGGATGCCGTACCGGGCCGCCGGCCCCGGCCAATGGGTTCGGAGTCGCGAGGGTGCTCGGGAAACAACGCTGCCAGTCGTGCAGGCGCGCCCGGCTCTGGTCGTAGATTTCGTCATCCACCAGCGCCAGGCCGCGGCGGTGATAGGCCTCGTCCCAGTGTTGCAGCTGTCGTTGGAGGCTGGTGATTTCCTGCTGCGCTCGCGCATCGTTCCAGGTCGGGCAGACGGCGAGGCAAAGCGGCGAGAAAAGGCACAATAACAGTGCGATCAGGCGTTGCATGGCGAGCATCCTTGCTTTGATGAGTTGGTCTGGCCTCCCTCGTTGAAGGCCAGCTCATTGTCGCCGGCTCGACGCGGCGCGACCGTGCGTCAGCGCATATTGAACAGTTCCTGGTGGAAGTCTCTTGGCGGCAGGCCGTGGCGTTGCAGGTCCCTGCTCAGATCCTGACCGAAGCCCGCCGGGCCGCAGAACCAGACGTCGCTGTCCTGCCATTGCGGCGCCAACTGGCGAAGGCGCTCGGGCGTCAGGCGCCCGCCCTCGCTGGCTACCAGCACGTGCAGGCGCACCCGGGCGCGTGCGGCCAGTTCGCGGATACGCTCGATGAAACTCTGGTCCGGCGCGCTGGTGCAGTAGAACAGATCGACGTTGTCGCCCTTGCCGCTCGCGGCGAGCGCCTGCAGGCGGCCAATGAAGGGCGCAATGCCGATGCCGCCGGCCACCCAGATCTGCCGCGGCTTGCGGCTATGGAAGTCGAAGCAGCCATAAGGCCCTTCGACCTTCACCGCATCGCCCACCTTCAGGGTGTCCGGCAGGGTGCGGGTGTAGTCACCAAGGCCCTTGATGGAGAAGGCCAGCCTGCCGTCGTTGCACCAGGCTGAGGACAGGCTGAAGGGGTGCGGCCCTTCCTTGTCGTCGAAGGTGACGAAGGCGAACTGCCCGGCCTTGTGCCCCGGCCAGGGACCATCGAGCTTGATATCGACGCGCAGCACGCGGTTGTCGCGATGATGGGTAAGCCCATCGATGCGGCCAACGACCTGATGCTTGCGGCCGATGCGGCGCAACAGCGAAATGCAGGCCGCCACAGAACCCGAAGCCATCATCACGGCAAGGACCAGGCCCAGCGGCGATGTCCAATAGTCGGGCGGCGTCAGCACTACCGAGTGCACCACCAGCGCCAGATAGACCAGCGCCAGCCAGCGGTGCGTCTTGAAGAACCAACGGTAGGGGAAGCTTTTGACCAGCGCCAGTACGATCAGAATCGCCGCCGCGTAGAAGGCCCATTCGCCGATCGTCTCGGCGAGGCCGCGAAAGCGCTGCAGCAGGGCAAAGATGCCCTCATGCATCTGGCCCTCACCGGCACGTCGCGCCGGCTTTTCCAGCCAGCCGAAGCCGACCAGCCATTTCGGTATCTGCCCCCAGCCCCAGTGGAAGATGGCGATCACCAGGGCGCTGATACCAAGCCACTTGTGCAGTCGATAGGTCTTGTCCAGGCCGTCGAAGAAGCGTTCGAAGCGCCGTGGCCGTGCCGCCAGCACCATCGCCACGCTCATCGCAACGATGCCGAGCACGCCGCTGTAGTGCACCAGTACCTTGCGCAGCGGCCAGAACTGGTAGCGAGCCATGATGAAGTCGTCCACCAGCAACCAGAGCAGCGTCAGTCCGACGAACAGCGCGACGTAGGTGAGTTTTATCTGTCTCATTTCGGGAAAGCCTCCTTGCTGGCGACCCGTGTGCCAGCGCTTCCAAGCATGTATGCAGTGCCGCGACGCCGCCATGATCACGGTCACTACGAATCGTGACTGGGAGGCGGCGGGCGCCCTGCGTTACGTTTTTCTCTACAATTCCGCCCCTGATTCCTCGAAGAGACGAGCCCGTGCAAACAGTGATCGCCATTGAGCAGCTCACCAAGACCTACGCTTCCGGCCACCCGGCGCTCAAGCGCATCGACCTCGAGATCCACAAGGGCGAGATATTCGCTCTGCTCGGACCCAACGGCGCCGGCAAGACCACGTTGATCAGCATCATTTGCGGCATCGTCAACCCCGGCGGCGGGCGAGTGCTGGTCGACGGCCACGACATCGTTCAGGACTACCGCGCCGCCCGCTCGAAGATCGGCCTGGTGCCGCAGGAGCTGTTCAACGAGGGCTTCGAAAGCGTCTGGGCGACGGTGCGTTTTTCGCGCGGCCTGTTTGGCAAGGCGCCGGACGATTCGTTCCTGGAGAATCTGTTGCGCGATTTGTCGCTGTGGGACAAGCGCAATGCCCGCATCCTCGAGCTTTCCGGCGGCATGAAGCGCCGCGTGATGATCGCCAAGGCGCTGTCCCACGAGCCGTCGATCCTGTTCCTCGACGAGCCCACCGCCGGCGTCGACGTCGAGCTGCGTCGTGACATGTGGGAAATGGTCCGCGGCCTGCGCGAGCGTGGCGTGACCATCATCCTCACTACCCACTACATCGAAGAAGCCGAGGAAATGGCCGACCGCATCGGGGTGATCAGCCGCGGCGAGATCATTCTGGTCGAGGACAAGGACGTGCTGATGCACAAGCTTGGCAAGAAGCAGCTGACCCTCCATCTGCAGCGACCGCTGGCCGAGATTCCCGCGGAACTGGCCAGCTATCCCCTGGAGCTCACCGATGCCGGCAACCAGCTGGTGTTCACCTTCGACGCCCAGCATGAGGATACCGGCATCGCCGAGCTGCTCCGGCGCCTGGCGGCCCACGGCATCGACTTCAAGGATCTGCAGTCGAGCCAGAGCTCGCTGGAAGAAATCTTCGTCAATCTGGTTCACGGTCGCTGAGGAAAAGCCCGCATGAATTTCTACGCGATCCGCGCGATCTACCTGTTCGAACTGGCGCGCACCTGGCGCACCCTGCTGCAGAGCATCGCCACCCCGGTGATCTCCACCTCGCTGTACTTCGTGGTGTTCGGCTCGGCCATCGGCGCGCGAATGGAGGCGATGCACGGCATCCCTTACGGCGCGTTCATCATCCCCGGCCTGATCATGATGGCGCTGCTCACCGAGAGCATCTCCAACGCCTCGTTCGGCATTTACATGCCGCGCTATTCCGGAACCATCTACGAGGTGCTGTCGGCGCCGGTGTCCTATGTCGAGATCGTCATCGGCTATGTCGGTGCGGCGGCGACCAAGTCGCTGGTGCTCGGCGTGATCATCCTTGTCACCGCGCGGCTGTTCGTCGATTATGAAATCCAGCATCCGCTGATGATGGCACTGTTCCTGGTGCTGACGGCCGTCACCTTCTGCCTGTTCGGCTTTATCATCGGCATCTGGGCCGATGGCTGGGAGAAACTGCAGATCGTTCCGGCGCTGATCGTCACGCCGCTGGCCTTTCTCGGCGGCAGTTTCTATTCCATCGAGATGCTGCCGCCGCTGTGGCAGAAGGTCACCCTGTTCAACCCGGTGGTGTACCTGATCAGCGGCTTCCGCTGGAGCTTTTACGGCGTCTCGGACATCAGCGTCGGTGTCAGCCTGGCGATGATTCTTGGTTTCCTCGGCGCCTGTCTGCTGGCGGTGTGGTGGATATTCAAGACCGGCTATCGGTTGAAGAACTAGCCCGCAATGAAAACGCCCGCATCTGCGGGCGTTTTCATTAGCGCGTCGGGGGGCTTACTTGCCGAACATCTTGCCCAGACCGAGAAC
Source organism: Stutzerimonas kunmingensis (assembly GCF_002929225.1). Classification (GTDB taxonomy): domain Bacteria; phylum Pseudomonadota; class Gammaproteobacteria; order Pseudomonadales; family Pseudomonadaceae; genus Stutzerimonas. Next base: position 369,248 of record NZ_PISM01000022.1, read on the forward strand.
CGCATCCTTGGCTTGGGTGACAGCCTGGACCTTCTCATTCACTGCTCCAGCGTCGTCGCCAGCTGCGTTGGCTGCCAGGCCGTCGGCGTCCAACTGAGCGCAGCCGTCTTCGACCTGATTCAGCACATTGCTGAGTTTTTCGTTGCCTAGCATCTGGCCGAGCAGCTTGCCGGTTTCCAGATTGCCCTGCTGGGCGGCCAGCTGCGCTTGGCATTTGGCTTGCGCGTCAGTGGTGGCGGCCTGCAGCGAGGTGCTGGCGAGGATGACGGCGGCACAGCCGAGAATGAGGGAAATACGCATGGATACGCTCCTTGTAATGCCGATCACAACAGGTGATCGATCGAGTCCGTTCGAAAAGGGCGTTGATGATAGCTGTTGGCCTGCATAACGGAAAGGCTCTGGAATGGAGGTTTCGTGATGCACCGCTGGCAGCGGATGGTGTCTGTTGCGACTCTACCCCCCTCTTGAAAGCAAGAAGCCCCGCGCGGCTTGCGCCGGCGGGGCTTTTTGTCGGTGCGGTCGCGCTTACAACCCGGCAGCGGCGCGCAAAGCGTCGGCCTTGTCGGTCTTTTCCCAAGTGAAGGCGGTGAAGGTGTCGGCCCCCACCGTCATCTCGTAGGGATTGCGGCCGAAGTGGCCGTAGGCCGCGGTGGCGCGGTACATCGGGTGCAGCAGGTCGAGCATGCGGGTGATCGCGTAAGGGCGCAGATCGAAATGCTCACGGACCAAAGCGATGATCTTGTCGTCGCTGAGCTTGCCGGTGCCGAAGGTGTTCAGCGAGATGGATGTCGGCTGCGCTACGCCGATGGCGTAGGACACCTGAATCTCGCAACGATCGGCGAGGCCGGCGGCGACGATGTTCTTCGCCACGTAGCGGCCGGCGTAGGCGGCCGAGCGGTCGACCTTGGACGGGTCCTTGCCGGAGAAGGCGCCACCGCCGTGGCGGGCCATGCCGCCGTAGGTGTCGACGATGATCTTGCGGCCGGTCAAGCCGCAGTCGCCCACCGGGCCGCCGATGACGAACTGGCCGGTCGGATTGATGTGGTACTGGGTGTCCTTGTGCAGCAGCTCCGCGGGCAGGCTGTGCTTGATGATCAGCTCCATCACCGCTTCGCGCAGGTCGCTCTGCTTGACCTCGGGGTTGTGCTGGGTGGACAGCACGATGGCGTCGATGCCGGCGACCTTGCCGTTCTCGTAGCGGCAGGTGACCTGGCTCTTGGCGTCCGGGCGCAGCCATGGCAGCAGGCCGTTCTTGCGTGCTTCGGCCTGGCGTTCGACCAGGGCGTGGGAGAAGCGGATCGGCGCCGGCATCAGCACGTCGGTCTCGTTGCTGGCGTAGCCGAACATCAGGCCCTGATCACCGGCACCCTGGTCTTCCGGCTTGGTGCGGTCGACGCCCTGGGCGATGTCCACCGACTGCTTGCCGATGATGTTGATGATGCCGCAGGTGGCGCCGTCGAAACCGACTTCCGAGCTGTTGTAGCCGATGTCGACGATGACGTCGCGCACCAGTTGCTCCAGATCGACCCAGGCCGAAGTGGTGACTTCACCGGCAACGATCGCCACACCGGTCTTGACCATGGTTTCGCAGGCCACGCGGGCATGCTTGTCCTCGGCGATGATGGCGTCGAGCACCGCATCGGAGATCTGGTCGGCGATCTTGTCCGGATGCCCTTCGGACACGGACTCGGAGGTAAAAATCGAGTATTCGCTCATCTATCGGTTTCCTATTACCGGTGGGTGAGTCGGTCGTCAGGGACGGACCGGGAAAAGTACCGGGCCTGGATCTGAAAACCGTTCTTCAAGCCAATGTAGAGGCTCTCGCCGGGCGTGAGCCCCGCGGCATCGGCCCAACGGGCCAGATCGTCCTGTTCGAAGCCCAGCCAGAGATCGCCGCAGGCCTCCCTGGCCCAACTCTGATTGTGGCTGCACAGCTCCGTGACCAGCAGGCTGCCGCCCGCGTTCACCAGCCGTGCCAGTTGTTTGATCGCCTCGCCGGGCGCCGCCAGGTGATGCAGCACCATGTTCAGCACCACGCAGTCGGCCGGCGGGCAGTCGTCGTGCAGTGCGTCGGCGAGCTTCAGCTCGACATTTGTCAGCCCCGCTTCCTGACAGCGCGCACGCGCCAGATCGAGCATGGCGGGGCTGTTGTCCAGCGCCACTACGCGGGCGAAGCGCCGCGCCAACTCCGGCAGGAAGCTGCCATCCCCTGGACCGACTTCCAGCGCCGTGGCGCTGGCATCGAAGTTCAGTGCATCGAGCAAGGCCACCACGCTGTCGCGATACTGCGGCAGGCCGGCGATAAGGTCCTGACGGGCCTGAAAGCTGTCGGCCATGCGCGCGAAGAAATCCTCGCTGGCTGCGCTGCGCTGGGCATGCACGGCGGCGATACGGGCCTCGATCTCGCGCGGCAGCTCCAGCCGATCGGCTTCCTCGAGCAGCGCCGCGTGCAGCTTGCCGCCGGGGCTGTCGACCAGCGGCAGGCTGCGCCGGTAGAACACCGCGTTGCCTTCGCGGCGGGTTGCCAGCAACCCAGCCTGGGTAAGTACCTTGAGGTGGTGGCTCATGCCGGACTGACCGATGGCGAAGATCTGCGCCAGCTCCAGTACACCGAACGAATCGCTGGCCAGCGCCCGCAGTACGTTCAGGCGCAGCGCATCGCCACCGGCCTTGCACAGGGCGGCGAGCGAATCACTGGCGTCGAAACGGATCTGGGGTATGCGCAGGCTCATAAGCGGCGCAGTCTAGTCGGTCACTTTTCGTACAGCAAGGGCAATATCAAAAAGTTTTGATATTGCCCTTCTGGGCGCGGGGTTACTGCAGCAGGCGGGACAAACCTAGGGTGCACGACACCAGGCCAAGGCCGATGAGGAAGTAGTTCGGCAGGATATCCAGCAGGCGCTGAATCAGTCCTTCGCCGGCCAGGCGGCGCGAGAGCAGGCTGTAGGCGAGCAGGATGCTTAGATCGATCACCGCCCAGATCACGATGAGCACCGTCGCCTGTGGCGCGAACGGCTGCGCGGGCAGGATGAAGCCGGGGAGGAAGGCGAGGAAGAACAGGATGTCCTTGGGGTTGGACAGGCCCACCGCCATGGCCCGCCAGAAATAGTGCGCCTCGCTGCGTTTGGGCATGGCGGCCTCGCTGCGTCCGCCGCACAGGCTGTCGCAGCCCAGCCAGATCAGGTACAGGCCGCCGAGGATCTGCCCGGCTTCGAGCACCAGCGGGTCGAGGTCCAGCGCCAGGTAGATCATCACCAGTGCGGCGATCATCAGGATCTGCGCAGACAGCGCACCGCCGAGAATCGTCCACAGTGGCCAGCGCCGGCGCGCGTCGGATACCACCAGTGCGACCACCGGTCCGGGAGAGGCGATCAGCAGGGCGACCGCCGCGGCGAAGGCGAGATAGGTTGCGTTCATAGTTCGGTCACCAGGCCGAATACCCGGCTGCGTTTGCCCAGGCGCTCGGCATAGAAGTTCGGATTGGTGATGGCGAAGGCGCGCTGGATCCAGCGATCGCTGCCGTCGAAGCGTGCACTGAAGGGGCTGCGCGCGTGAGCGGTGCGGCGATTGTCGATGATCAGCATGTCGCCACGATTCAGCCGCACCGGCTCGACCACCTCCCAGGCGATGGCGCGCAGCTTGTCCATCAGTTGTTGGGCGCGGCTGCTGAAGGCCAGCATGAAGTGCGGGTCGAAACGGAAGAAGGGTGCATCCGGGTCGCCGTAGAGGATGGTCTGGTGGCGATTGATGTCGATGCGCTGGTTCTTTTCGGTGGGACCGTAATCGGACAGGAAGTTGTACGGCTCGGTGAGGAAGAACGCCTGCTCTTCGAAGGTCAGTCGCTCGAGGATGCGCTCGATCGAGGCGATATAGGTGACCGCCTCCGCGTCGGGGTCCTGGCGCGGGCAGAGCAGCACCAGATAGTCGGGCAGTACGGCGTGGAAGGCGTTTTCCGTGTGCAGGTCCAGTTCGGTATCGAAACTGTCCGACGTTGCACCGCGGGAATGTGCCTGCTGCGGGAAGAAGTTGTTGACGATGCAGCCCTCGGACTCCTGCAGATAGCCGATCGGTTCGCCGAGCAGGGCGGTGGCCTGCAGCAGAAGGCGCTCGCTGCTGTCGTCGGGTTTGCAAAGGAGGTCGCGGCTCAGCGGTGTTGGCGGGATGTCGCCGATGGGCAGGCTTTCGAGGGTCATGAAGCCTTTCTTGTTACCGAACAGCCTGAAATTGATGATCTGGCCGATCTGCTCATGCTGCAGTGCGCTCTTCTCTACCGCATTGGCCAGGAGCGTCTCGTAGTATTTGTTCTGCATGGCATCCTTTCCTGAGTTTTTATTGGTGCGCGTGCGCGTTAAGTGAATACCGAAGCTGGCCCGGAACCCCATTGCTGGCGCAGTATTGGGACGCTGGAAAAGATTGGAAAATGGAAAAAATGACCCCTAAGGATGAGTTTTAGTCATGCCGGATTCGGTTGTCGCAGCGCCGCGCATGCCGCCGCTCTATGCCTTGCGCGCCTTCGAGGTGGCGGCGCGTTTCGGCTCGTTCACCCGGGCCGCGCAGAGCCTGTTCATCACCCAGAGTGCGGTCAGCCGGCACGTGAAGACGCTGGAAGAGCATCTCGGCTGCCAGCTGTTCGAGCGGCACGGCTCGCGTCTGACGCTGACCGATGCCGGGCGACTGCTGGCGCAGGAGTTGAAGATCGGTTTTCGCACCATCGAAAACGCCTGCGTTGCGGTGACCCGCCAGCGTGGTGCGTTGCGCCTGAAGGCGCCGTCGACCCTGACCATGCGTTGGTTGCTGGGCACGCTGGAGGGCTTTCATATGGCCAGTCCGCAGAACCGCGTGCAGTTGACCAGTGCCTGGATGGATCTGGACGCAGTGGATTTCAGTAGCGAGCCGTTCGACTGTGCAATTCTGCTTGGCAACGGCGGTTTCCCCGCTGATTGGCGACGGGTGAAGCTGTTCGATGAGTGGCTGGTGCCGGTCTGTGCCCCTGAACTGCTTGGCACCACGGCCTGGACCACGCAGCGGCTGGGCGAGGCGGAGCTGATCCATCCTTCGCGGGATTGCCGTGACTGGCGGCGCTGGCTGCAGCGTACCGGGCGCGCGGATCAGATTGCCTGGCAGCAGGGCAAGCTGTTCGACACCCTGGAGCTGGGCATCTCCGCCGCGGCGCAGGGGCATGGTGTCTCGATCGGTGACCTGGCGCTGGTCGGCGCCGAGCTGCAGCGCGGCAGCCTGGTGCTGCCGTTCCATCAGGCAGTGAAGTCCGGTGACAGCTATTACCTGGTCTGGCCCGGCGGCGGCGATGAGTCGGCGACCCTGATGCGCATGCGCGATTACCTGCTCGAACACCTGCCGGACGTGACCAGTCAGGGCGTCGAGCTGTTGGATTGACGGCGCGGGCCGGCCATTCAGTCATTGCCCCAGCTACCCTCGGTAGGGGAAAATGGCCGCCTTTTTCTACGTACACCCCGCAGGAGATTCAGCGATGCCCAGCCGTCGTGAGCGAGCCAATGCCATCCGCGCCCTCAGCATGGATGCCGTGCAGAAAGCCAACAGCGGCCACCCGGGTGCCCCCATGGGCATGGCGGACATCGCCGAAGTCCTCTGGCGCGATCATCTGAAGCACAGCCCGACCAACCCGCAGTGGGCCGACCGCGACCGCTTCGTGCTGTCCAACGGCCACGGCTCGATGCTGATCTACTCGCTGTTGCACCTGACCGGCTACGACCTGTCCATCGATGACCTGAAGAACTTCCGCCAGCTGCACAGCAAGACCCCGGGCCACCCGGAGTTCGGCTACACCGCCGGCGTTGAGACCACCACCGGTCCGCTCGGTCAGGGCCTGGCCAACGCTGTCGGTTTCGCCGTGGCGGAGAAGGTCATGGCGGCGCAGTTCAACCGCCCCGGCCATAACATCGTCGACCACAACACCTATGTGTTCCTCGGCGACGGCTGCATGATGGAAGGCATCAGCCACGAGGTCTGCTCGCTGGCCGGGACCCTTGGCCTGAAAAAGCTGATCGCCTTCTACGACGACAACGGCATCTCCATCGACGGCGAAGTGCACGGCTGGTTCACCGATGACACCCCGCGGCGCTTCGAAGCCTATGGCTGGCAGGTGATCCGCAACGTCGACGGCCATGACGCCGACGAGATCCAGATGGCCATCGAGACCGCGCGCAAGAGCGACCGTCCGACGCTGATCTGCTGCAAGACCATCATCGGCTTCGGCTCGCCGAACAAGCAGGGGAAGGAAGAATCCCACGGCGCTGCGCTGGGTGATGCCGAGATCGCGCTGACCCGCGAGGCGCTGGGCTGGAAACACGGCCCCTTCGAAATCCCGGCCGAGATCTACGCCGAGTGGGACGCCAAGCAGAAGGGCGCCGACGCGGAAAACGAGTGGAACAAGCGCTTCGCCGCCTATGAAACCGAATTCCCGGCGCTGGCGTCCGAGTTCAAGCGGCGCATGGCCGGCGAGCTGCCGGCTGACTTCGCCGACAAGGCCAGCGAGTTCATCCGTGAAGTCGCCACCAAGGGCGAAACCATCGCCAGCCGCAAGGCCAGCCAGAACTGTCTGAATGCCTTCGGCCCGCTGCTGCCGGAGCTGCTCGGGGGCTCGGCAGACCTCGCCGGCTCCAACCTGACCCTGTGGAAGGGCTGCAAGCCGGTAGTCGCTGAGGACGCCTCGGGCAACTACATGTATTACGGCGTGCGCGAGTTCGGCATGGCCGCGATCATGAACGGCATCGCCCTGCACGGCGGCCTGATTCCGTACGGCGCAACCTTCCTGATGTTCATGGAATACGCCCGCAATGCCGTGCGCATGTCCGCCCTGATGAAGCAGCGCGTGCTCTACGTCTTCACCCACGACTCCATCGGTCTTGGCGAAGATGGCCCGACTCACCAGCCGATCGAGCAGCTGACCAGTCTGCGCACCACGCCGAACCTGGACACCTGGCGCCCGGCCGATACCGTCGAATCCGCGGTGGCCTGGAAGCATGCGGTCGAACGCAGGGACGGCCCGAGCGCGCTGATCTTCTCGCGGCAAAACCTGCCGTTCCACGTGCGCGACAACGAGACCGAGGCGGCCATCGCCCGCGGCGGGTACATCCTGAAGAACTGCGTCGGCGAGCCGGAGCTGATCCTCATCGCCACCGGTTCGGAAGTCAGTCTGGCGGTGCAGGCCGCCGACAAGCTGACCGAGCAGGGCCGCAAGGTGCGTGTTGTCTCGATGCCTTGCACCAGCGTGTTCGATGCCCAGGACGCCGCCTACAAGCAGCAGGTGCTGCCGGTGGAAGTCGGTGCACGTATCGCCGTCGAGGCGGCGCACGCGGACTACTGGTACAAATACGTCGGCCTTGACGGTCGCATCATCGGCATGACCACCTACGGGGAATCGGCTCCGGCCAACCAGCTGTTCGAGGAGTTCGGCTTCACCGTCGACAACATCCTCGCCGTCGCCGAAGAGCTGCTGGAGGACTGACCGCAAAGATGGGGTGGATGGCTGCGGCCATCCACCCATCAAGCCCCATCCGCGTAGGGTGGAGAACATCGGTTTTCCACCTGCAGGACCGACGAAGAACCCATGGCCAACGCCCGTCCCTATCGCGTCGCTCTCAACGGCTACGGCCGCATCGGCCGTTGCGTGCTGCGTGCATTCTATGAGCGCGGCGCCGCCTTCGATTTTCAGTTCGTTGCCCTCAACGATCTGGCCGACATGGCCAGCCTGGAATACCTCACCCGTTTCGACTCCACCCACGGCCGCTTTCCCGGCGAAGTCAGTGTCGACGGCGATTGCCTGCACCTCAACGGACACTGCGTGAAGGTGCTGCGCGAGTCGACGCCCGAGGCCATCGATTGGCGGGCGCTGGACGTCGATCTGGTGCTGGAGTGCTCGGGCGCCTACACCAGTCGCGCCGATGGCGAGCGCTTTCTCGCCGCGGGTGTGCCGCGGGTGCTGTTCTCGCAGCCGATGGCCAGCGCGGCGGATGTCGATGCCACGGTGGTCATGGGCATCAACCAGCAGCAGCTGACGGGCTCCGAGCGGCTGGTGTCCAACGCTTCCTGCACTACCAACTGCGGCGTGCCATTGCTCAAGCTGCTCAACGACGCGGTGGGCATCGAGTACGCCTCGATCACCACGATTCACTCGGCGATGAACGATCAGCCGGTGATCGACGCCTACCATCATGAAGACTTGCGCCGCACCCGTTCGGCCTTCCAGTCGGTAATTCCGGTTTCCACCGGCCTGGCGCGGGGTATCGAACGCCTGCTGCCGGAACTCTCGGGGCGGATTCAGGCCAAAGCGGTGCGGGTGCCCACGGTGAACGTGTCCTGTCTGGACATCACGCTGCAGACCGCCTGCGATACCGATGCGCGAACGATCAACCGGGTGCTGCGCGAGGCCGCCGAAGGCGGGCCCTTGCAGGGCTTGCTGGCGTATACCGAGCTGCCCCACGCCAGCTGCGATTTCAATCACGATCCGCATTCGGCGATCGTCGACGGCAGCCTGACGCGCGCGTCCGGCCCGCGCCTGGTGAACCTGCTGGCCTGGTTCGACAACGAATGGGGGTTCGCCAACCGCATGCTCGACGTCACCGACCACTATCTGCGCGTGGCCAATCGCACCTAGCCCCCGCGCCTGGAACATCGCTGCTTCTCGACCTTAAGGAAGACCAACATGACCGTTTTGAAGATGACCGATCTCGACCTCCAGGGTAAGCGCGTGCTGATCCGCGAGGACCTCAACGTGCCGGTGAAGGATGGCGCGGTGAAGAGCGATGCACGCATCCTGGCCTCGTTGCCGACCATCAAGCTGGCGCTGGAGAAGGGCGCGGCGGTGCTGGTCTGCTCGCACCTGGGACGACCGGAAGAGGGCGTCTACAGCGAGGAAGACAGCCTCAAGCCGGTCGCCGACTACCTATCCAAGGCCCTCGGCCGCGAAGTGCCGCTGATCAAGGACTATCTGGAAGGCGTCGAGGTCCAGCCGGGTGAGCTGGTGCTGCTGGAGAACGTGCGCTTCAACAAGGGCGAGAAGAAGAACACCGACGAGCTGGCGCAGAAATACGCCGCGCTGTGCGACGTTTTCGTCATGGACGCCTTCGGCACCGCGCACCGCGCCCAGGGCTCGACCCATGGTGTGGCCAAGTTTGCCAAGGTGGCCTGCGCCGGCCCGCTGCTGGCGGCAGAGCTGGATGCCCTGGGTAAAGCGTTGAAAACCCCGGCCAAGCCAATGGTCGCCATCGTCGCCGGTTCCAAGGTGTCGACCAAGCTCGACGTGCTGACCTCGCTGGCCGACATCTGCGACCAGCTGATCGTCGGTGGCGGCATCGCCAACACCTTCCTCGCCGCGGCGGGTTACAACGTTGGCAAGTCGCTGCATGAAGCGGATCTGCTCGACACCGCCAAGGCCATCGCGGCCAAGGTTGCCGTGCCGCTGCCGGTGGACGTGGTGGTCGCCAAGGAGTTCGCCGAGAGTGCCGAGGCCACGGTCAAGGCTGTCGCCGACGTCGCCGACGACGACATGATCCTGGATATCGGGCCGAAGACCGCCGCCATGTTCGGCGAAATGCTCAAGGCTTCGCAGACCATCCTCTGGAACGGTCCGGTCGGCGTGTTCGAATTCGACCAGTTCGGCAACGGCACTAAGGTGCTGGCTCAGGCCATCGCCCAGAGCCCAGCGTTCTCTATCGCCGGAGGCGGCGACACCCTGGCAGCCATCGACAAGTACGGCGTGGCCGAGCAGATCTCCTACATCTCCACCGGTGGTGGCGCCTTCCTCGAGTTCGTCGAGGGCAAGGTGCTGCCGGCGGTCGAAGTGCTGGAACAGCGCGCCGACTGAAACTTCGCGGGCGAGGTGAACGCCTTGTGCCGTTCGCCTGCCGGCTCAGGAGATGCTGGGCCGGCAGCGCATGGGGCAACCCCGGCGGCTTGCCGTGGTCTTTGTTCTATCTGGAACAAGGAAAGGGGATGCACCATGCGATATGCCGTTGTTGCTGTTTGCTGCCTGGGGTTGGCCGGTTGCGCCGGGAATTCACCGGATAGCGCTTGCCAGGTACTCGACCCACCGCCTGTCCTCAGCCCGACTGCCGAGCATGACCAGCGCGTCGAAATGCAGGCCACGGGCGACCCGACCATCACTACGCAAGACGGCCTGCAGGATTGCCCGTGATCACCGTTTGCCAAGGAGAAGGAATGAACAAAGGCCTGTCCATGCTGATCGCAGCGTTGCTGCTCGGCGGTTGTGGCCACTGGCAATCCGGCCCGGATGCGCCATTCGTGCGCTGGAAATGCCAGAGTCAGCAGAACATCGCCTGGCGATACGCTGACGACCAGCACTCGGCGATCGACCTGAAAGTGGGCAATGACGAACGTATTCATACCCTGCGAAAGGAACCAGCCACCCGCGGCAGTTTCTATAGCGATGGCGTACTCGCTTTCCACGACAAGGGTAACGAGGCGCTGGTGTACCACGTCGCCGATGACAAGGTGCTGGCCCATGGCTGCAGTGCGTCGCTCATCAGCATCTAGCGGCTAATGATTCATACAGGCCTCGCCGATGCGGGGCTTTCGACTGAAAGCTGGCGGGACGCTGGCATTTGCCGCCCCCGCCACTACAATGCCGCGCCCAGCGTGCGGCGCTTGAACAGCGTCGGCCACTGCGGCAGGCTCTACACGATCAAACGACCCAGACCGGGAGAAAGGAAAACATGGCACTCATCAGCATGCGCCAGATGCTCGACCACGCCGCCGAGTTCGGCTACGGCGTGCCGGCCTTCAACGTCAACAACCTCGAGCAGATGCGCGCCATCATGGAAGCGGCTGACAAGACCGACTCCCCGGTGATCGTCCAGGCTTCCGCCGGTGCGCGCAAATACGCTGGCGCGCCGTTCCTGCGTCATCTGATCCTGGCGGCGATCGAAGAATTCCCGCACATCCCGGTGTGCATGCACCAGGACCACGGCACCAGCCCGGATGTCTGCCAGCGCTCGATCCAGCTGGGCTTCTCCTCGGTGATGATGGATGGTTCGCTGCAGGCGGACGGCAAGACCCCGGCCGACTACGACTACAACGTGCGCGTGACCCAGCAGACCGTGGCCTTCGCTCACGCCTGCGGTGTCTCCGTGGAAGGTGAGCTGGGTTGCCTGGGCAGCCTGGAAACCGGCATGGCCGGCGAGGAAGACGGCGTCGGTGCCGAGGGTGTGCTCGATCACAGCCAGCTGCTGACCGATCCGGAAGAAGCCGCCGACTTCGTCGCCAAGACCAAGGTCGATGCCCTGGCGATCGCCATCGGCACCAGCCACGGCGCTTACAAGTTCACCAAGCCGCCGACCGGCGACACCCTTTCGATCCAGCGCATCAAGGAAATCCATGCGCGCATTCCGGACACCCATCTGGTGATGCATGGCTCCTCGTCGGTGCCGCAGGAGTGGCTGCAGATCATCAACCAGTACGGTGGTGAAATCGGCGAAACCTACGGCGTGCCGGTCGAAGAAATCGTCGAGGGCATCAAGTACGGCGTGCGCAAGGTCAACATCGACACCGACCTGCGTCTGGCGTCCACCGGCGCGATTCGCGAGTTCATGGCGAAGAACCCCAGCGAGTTCGACCCGCGCAAGTACTTCGCCAAGACCGTCTCGGCCATGCGCGACATCTGTATCGCCCGCTACGAGGCCTTCGGTACCGCCGGTAACGCCAGCAAGATCAAGCCGATCTCCCTGGAAGGCATGTTCCAGCGCTACGCCAGCGGCGAACTGGACCCGAAGATCAACTGATCCGTCCAGACGTGAAAAAGCCCGCGCTATGCGGGCTTTTTCGTTTCGGCGCAGTGTCGGTCAGCTGGCGAGCAATGCCTGAATCTGGCTGTGCAGCGTGTCCAGGGCGAAGGGCTTGGCCAGCACCGGCGCCGAGCGCGCAATGGGGCTGCCCGATTCATAGATTTCGATCGGATAGCCGCTGATGAAGATCACCTTGAGGTCGGGCCGCAGCTTGAGTGCCGGCTCGGCGATCATCACGCCGGATACATTGCCGGGCAGGCGGAAGTCGGTTACCAACAGATCCAGCTGCGGTTTGGTCGCCAGGATTTCGAATGCCTTGGGCGCGCTGTCCGCTTCCAGTACCTGGTAGCCCTCGCTGGCCAGATAGTCCGAGAGCAGGCTGAGGATATGCGGCTCGTCTTCGACGAGCAGAACGATTTTCGGCAGTGCGTGGTTCATGGTGGTCTCGATGTTGCGTTTCGCTGCATTCCAGCCGTTGTAGAGCCGGACAGGATTTCGACAGGTTACGCGCTGCAAGTTTCAGTCCTGCAGCCGGACGGTCGTCGCTTTCCGCCGGCTACTGTGCGCTGGCTCACGTTGTGAGCGGCATCCTCGCCGTTCCAGGCGCAACGCTCAATGCCTACCTTAGCCGGGGGCGCCCAGCCGGGGGTGCCTGACCGGCAGTACAGGTCTGTCGCAGCACTGGCCCTATGCTCGAGGCCGCGCTAGGGTTGCGCCATTCTCATGCTGGAGTCGCCCATGAACGATACCGAGGCCGCCGCGCAGCGCACGCTCGATTACTACCGCCTCAATGCAGAGGCTTTCCGCGAGGGTACGCTCGACCACGACGTCAGCCAGAACATTGATGCCCTTCTGCGTCACATTCAGGCAGAACCGCCGCTGCGCATCCTCGACCTCGGCTGTGGTCCAGGTCGTGATCTGAAGACCCTGAGAACCCGCGGGCATGTGGCGATAGGTCTCGATGGAACAGAGGCGTTCGTCGAGATGGCGCGCGCCGGCAGTGGCTGTGAAGTCTGGCATCAGGATCTGCTGCAACTGGAGCTTCCGGCCCAATCGTTCGATGGCATCTTTGCCAATGCGGTGCTGTTTCACGTGCCTAGCACCGAATTGCCCAGGGTCCTTTTGCAGCTGAGCGATAGCTTGAAGCCGGGTGGGGTGTTGTTCTGCTCCAATCCGCGCGGTCATGACCAGGAGGGCTGGAGTGGAGATCGCTACGGCGTCTGGTATGCCTGGCCGACCTGGCGCGAACGCGTGTTGGCCGCCGGTTTCGTCGAACTGGAGCACTACTACCGCCCCGCCGGGGTGCCACGGGAGGAACAACCTTGGCTAGCGAGTGTCTGGCGTAAGGGCTGAACGGCCAATGCAGACCGCAGAATGCAACCTGCATCACGCTTCGTATTGCGTTTTGCACGGCTTAATGCCTGGGCATAATTTCATAAGTTATTGTTTTTGTTAGATAAAAAATCATTGGTCAGGTTGGCACGAACGCTGCTCCGTTAGGTTCGCTGGAACTTATTGGAGTACAGAACAATGACCGCTGCACAACAATTCCTCACTGCCGCATTCCCTGAGTTCGAAGTGCTCACCGAGCCCCGCCCGGATGGCGGGCTGCTGCTGACCCTGCGCAACGACGACCGTGTTCTGGTCAAGCGAGCGCTTTCCAAGGGCCAGACCCAGACCCGGATGCAACTGGAATGGGTCGTCAGCTCGGTACGCCGGGACCTCGCGCTGGAGGCGGGGATGTCGCCTTCCATCGCACATCTGCAGAGCCAGAGCCGTACCGCACTGCCGACCTACGAGTACGCCTGAGCCGCCCGGCTGCGGGATGACCGCAGCCATATTTTTCGACACCGGGCCGCAGAGCCCGGTTCGTTTGCCGTGAAGCCGAAGAGGATAGCCACATGAACGCCATCGACCTGTTGATTGAGGATCATGAGCGCGTGAAGGACCTGCTGACGCGCCTGATCGATTCCACCGAGCGTGCCGTGAAGACACGCACCGAGCTGCTGAGCAAGCTGGAAATGGAAGTCACCATCCATACCCAGCTGGAAGAGCAGATTCTCTATCCCGCCTACAAGGAAGCTGGCGGCAAGGAAGAAGCAAAGATGTACCACGAGGCCAAGGAAGAACACCGTGCGGTGGATGCTCTGGTACTGCCGGATCTGAAGGCAACCGATCCCGGCAGCCTCGAATTCTCCGGTCGCGCCAAGGTGTGCAAGGAGCTGCTCGAGCACCATATCGAGGAAGAGGAATCGGAAATGTTCCCGCAGGCACGCGAGCTTTTCGATGCCAAGCGCCTCGAGGAAATGGGGGAGCAGATGAGCGAACTGCGCGCCCGCCTCAAGAAGGAGCTCACCGCCAAGCTGGCGGCCTGAGTACCGGAAGGGCTGCCGGGGCGTCCTGCCTCGGCGCGCCCGACTATCGTCTGTCCCCGGACCCATCGCTTCGCTGACTTGCATCAATAATGCGACGAAGCGCCGCTGCGACCCTAGATGGCTTTATGGCATCAACTGGTACCGCACCTGATAGTCGCCCCTGACTGGCAGAAAGCCAAGCGAAGGTGGGCGCGCCGGGCGGGCCATCGCATCGGGAAAGGCATGGAAGACGAGCTGAAGGCGCTGTTGCAACGAGTCGGGCTGGGCCTCGACCAGATCCTTACGCGCAAGCGTTTCCTGCAATGGCAAGCCAGCGATGCGCTGCGCCTTAACCGGGCGGCTGCTGAGCTCGAGCCGGCGCATCGGGTCTTCATCGAAAAACTCTACGAACACCTTGCCGACTTCGGCCAGCCGTCAGCGATGCGCAGCGATCGTGCCGGTCTGACACGCCTCAAGCAGCGCCAGCAGGAGTACTACCGCCGCCTCTGGAACGGGCCATATGAGCGCGACTATGTGCGTGATCGCCTGCTGGTCGGGCTGGTGCATCAGCGCGTCGGCGTCGACCTGGAGTGGTATCTCGGGGCTTACCGGCTGTATCTGTCGGAAATGCTGCGCGCCCTGGTAGGCGACGACGAGCAGCATGCGGTTTACGACAGCCTGCTGAAGATCGTTTTCTTCGACATGATTCTCGCCATCGACACCTACAGTGCGGCGCAGCGACATGCGCTGGAGGACAGTGAAGCGCGCCTGACGCGCGCGTTGCGCGGCTCCGAAGACGGCATCTGGGAGTGGGACGTCGAGCATGACCGGCTGCACCTTTCCGAGCGCTGGACCGCCATGCTGGCAATGCCAGCACAACCCAGTTATTGCAGCCGCAGCTGGTTCGAACGGGTGCACCCGGACGATCTGCCCGGGTTGCGCGAGGCCATCGCCGACCACCTGAACGGGCGCAGCCCTTCGCTGGTTCACGAGTACCGCGTCCGTACCGAGCGCGGTGAGTACCTCTGGGTGCTGGTGCGCGGTGTGGCCGAACGCTGCGAGCTGGGGACCTTGCGCATGGCCGGTTCGCAGACCGACATCAGCGCGCGCAAGGCCGCCGAAGACTGCTTGCGTCACGCGGCACGTCACGATGCGCTGACTGGCCTGGCCAACCGCCTGCACCTCGAGGAGCTGCTCAAGGAGGTGCAGCAGCGTCCCCATGGACGCGCTGCCGCGTTGCTGTTCGTGGACCTGGACCGCTTCAAGCTGATCAACGACAGTCTCGGGCATGGCGCCGGCGACCAGGTGCTGGTCGAGGTGGCGCAGCGCTTGCTGCGCTGCCTGCGCCCCGGCGATCACCTTGCACGCTTCGGCGGCGATGAGTTCGTCGCCCTGCTCGGCGATCTGGCCTGCGAGGCCGATGCCGAGCGTGTGGCGCAACGGATGCTGGTCGCGCTGCGTCAGCCGTTGCAGCTCGGCGAGCGAACGCTGTCGGTCAGCGCCAGCATCGGCATCGCGCCCTTGCAGCGTGACGGCCAGGCGCTGAACGCGCTGCAGGCGGCTGATCTCGCGCTGTACCGGGCCAAGAGCGCCGGCAAGGACCAATTCGCGCTGTTCTGCGATGGCCTGCATTCCAAGGCGGCGCGCCAGCTGGAGCTCGAGAGCGCACTGGCGCAGGCGCTGGCGCTTCAATAACCAGCCGGTGGCGCCCAATGAATTCATTCCGGTGCTGGAAGAGTCGCGCGAGATCGTCCGGGTTGGTGAGTGGGTGCTGCGCGAGGCCTGCTGTCAGGTGCGCCGCTGGCAGCTGGCGGGTCAGAGCCAGCTGTACTGTGCGGTCAACCTTTCGATTCGTCAGCTGCAGCAGCCAGGTTTCGCCGCGCTGCTGGCCCGTGTGCTGCGTGAAACCGGACTGCCGCCCGCGAGCCTGCTGCTGGAGATCACCGAGACGCTTTTGATGCAGGACAGCGAGCTGATGATGGGCGCGCTGCACGAGATTGCCGCGCTGGGTGTTCGCCTGGCGCTGGACGACTTCGGTACTGGCTATTGTTCGCTCGGTTACCTCAAACGTTACCCGCTGCATGTGCTAAAGGTCGATCGCAGCTTCATTGCCGCCGCACCGGACGATGCCGACTCGGTGGCGATCAGTCGCGCCGTCATCGGACTTGGCCAGAGCCTGGGACTGGCTGTCGTTGCCGAAGGCGTGGAGCACCCCGAGCAGGTGGCGTTCCTCGTGGCCGAGGGCTGCCAGCTGGTGCAAGGCTATTGGTTCAGCCGGCCACGGCCGGCTACGGAACTTCAGGCATTGTTCGACGGCGAGCACTGCGTCGAAGGTCTCTGGCGGCTGCGCCCGGTGCAGCCGGCGGTCGCGTAACGAGTACGACGCTCGTCGCGCCGATGCTTCGGCGCTGGGCTTCGACGGCTGGGCAGGGCACTCTTGCGCCAAACCAAGGTCAACCTTCTGTGAATCTGCTGATTCAAGAATTCGCCGGCCACTGCCGGACCACTCTGAAGGAGGTTAACCATGCGTCTTACCTATCTGCTGCCCCCCGTACTCGGGCTCCTGTTGGTCGGTTGCGGCCCGGATGAGGATCGCGAGCGCGAGCCGACCCCGCCGCCGGCGACTACCGAGCAGCCTGCCGCACCCTCCACTGATACCACCACTCCGCCAGCAGACACCGGCACCGGGACCGGCACTGCGCCGAGCACCGGAACTGGCACCGGCACTTCCGGTGGCATGGCTACTCCGCCAGCCGACAACGGCAGCGGCCTGGGCACCGAGTCCGGCTCCGGCACCGCGCCGAGCACTGGCACCGGTACTTCGCAGTAAGTTCGGCACCACCTGATCCGGGCACTCCGCGCTGACTGCGGAGTGCCTTCAGCAGGAGACAGCGATGAAGTGGAAATTTGCATTCGCCGGTGCGCTGACCGCGCTGGCTCTGGCCGGTTGCTCGCCGGATGACGAAAGATCGGCACTGGACAACAATACCCGCAACCAGCAGGAATATCAGAACACCGCGACCGATCCTGCCGGGCCGCGGGAAATTTCGCCGCCGTCCAACCAGGCCAACGAGTAGATCGTCGATTCGGCGTCGCGCAGGCTAGGCGAACTGGCCTGCGGCGTAGGCCGATGCCCAAGCCCACTGGAAGTTGAAACCACCCAGGTGGCCGGTAACGTCCAGCACCTCGCCGATGAAGTACAGCCCTGCTGATTTCTGCGATTCCATGGTCTTGGATGACACTTCCCGCGTATCTACCCCGCCCAGCGTCACCTCTGCCGTGCGATACCCTTCGGTGCCGGCCGGTACCAGCTGCCAGTCTGCGAGCTTCTCGGCAATCGCTTCCAGTTCGCTGGGTACGTATTGCTTCAGCGGTCTGGATGCGAACCAGTGCTCGCAGAGCAGCCCGGCCATCTTGCGTGTGAAAACCTCGCCGAGCAGCGTCTTCAACTCTGCATTGGGGCGCTCCTGCTTCTGCGTCGCCAGCCACTCGCCGAGGTCGAGATGTGGCAGCAGGTTGATGTGCACCACATCCCCCGGTTGCCAGTAGGACGAGATCTGCAGAATCGCCGGGCCGGAGAGCCCGCGATGGGTGAACAGGATGTTTTCGCGAAAGCTCTGGCCGTTGCAGCTGACCAGGCAATCCTCTACCGAGGTGCCGGACAGCTCGGTGCAGATCGTCTTGAGCTGCGGCTCGGTGATGGTGAAAGGCACCAGTCCAGCGCGTGTCGGCAGCACGTTGTGGCCGAACTGGCGGGCGATCTGATAACCGAAGCCGCTGGCGCCGAGGGTCGGAATCGACAGGCCGCCGGTGGCGATTACCAGCGATTGGCAGCGCACCGGGCCGATGCCGGTGTACAGCAGATATCCCTCAGCATGCTTCTCGATCGACTCGACCGGGGTGTCCAGACGCAGATCCACGCCGGTCTGCGCGCATTCGTCCAGCAGCATCTCGAGGATGTCGCTGGACTTGTTATCGCAGAACAGCTGACCGAGCTTCTTCTCGTGATAGGGCACGCCGTGACGGCTGACCATCTCGATGAAGTCCCACTGGGTGTAGCGCGCCAGCGCCGACTTGCAGAAGTGCGCGTTACTCGAGAGGAAATTCGACGGCTCGGTGTACAGGTTGGTGAAGTTGCAGCGGCCGCCACCGGACATGAGGATCTTCTTGCCGGCCTTGTTGGCGTGGTCCAGCAGCAAGACCTGGCGGCCCCGTGCAGCGGCGGTGAAGGCGCACATTAGACCGGCCGCACCGGCACCGATTACCACCACGTCAGTCTGCACCAGCGCTTACCTCGTCGGAAAACGCGCGATGGTACTCCTGCCGCGTTTCCGATGCAGCCCGACATCCGACGAGACGCTGGCGTCAACTGGCGGGCTTTGTGCTTTGATTGGAGCTGATAGCGTTTCGCCAGAAGAGCGAGAGAATTTGTCGGGCACACGGCGGGTCATCGGGTTGATATTGCTGCTGGCAAGCGCATCGTTGCCGGCCGAAGTGCTTCGTCTGGCCGGCAACGTCTGGCCGCCTTACACCGATCGCAGCCTGCCCGGGGAAGGGTTATCAGGTGGAATACATCGAAGTGCCCTGGGAGCGCGCTCTGCTGGGCCTGCGCAACGGCAGCTACGACATGATCAACGGCTGGCCGACGGTCAAGCGCGTCGACTACACGCTCAGCTCACGCCCGTTTCTGAGCAACCGGATGCGCTGGGTCCAGCGTCGCGAGAGCAATTTCCGCTACGACGGGCTCGACAGCTTGGTTGGCCATCCGATTGCGCTGAGCCGGGGCTACATGTACAGCGACGAGCTGAACGAGGATACGCGCCTGGAGAAGGGCTATTCCGCCAACTTCGTCCAGGCGGCAAAGATGGTGATTGCCGGGCGCGTCGACCTGACGCTGGAGGACGAGCGTACTGCGTTCTCGAGCGCGAACTGGGACATGAGCGGGATGCACTCCGCTTCGTGCCGGGCGAGTTCCGGCGGGTGGAGCTTTCGCTGGTGGTGCGCAGCGATCATCCTCGGCTGAGCGATATCATCGCCACCTTCAACCGGGAGATCGCTGCGATGGTCGAGGATGGCAGTTACGCGGTGATCTTCGCGCGCCACGGAATGCCGGTCCCCACGGCGTTGCCTTAGTGGCCTTTTTGGTAAGTTCAGTTGGTCAATTTCGGCGCCCATGGCCCGATACTGCGTTGCTGCTCCTTGCCAATAGCCCGCTATGACTCGTCGCAGCGCCTTGTCTCGGAGCCATGTTCATCCGAACTTGCCTCAACCAACTCACCGCACAGGCCACTAGCGCGAATCCTGTCCCTGGCCTGCCGGTTGTTGCTTGATCAGGTGGGAGGCCATGCTGCGCAGCGGTGCCAGCTGCCGGCAGATGAGCCCCAGCTGGGTCTGCACCAGACGGTGGGCATCGTCCATTTCATCCGGGGTCTGCTCCAGCTGCTGCGCCAGCGCCTCTTCATCTTCGCTGTAGATGGCGACGGGCTTGTTCTGCGCCAACGCGCTGGCCAGGTCGTCGAGGCTGGTCGCCAGTTGCTGCGCGGCGCGCTCCAGCAGGGCATCGCTGGCGTCGTCCGGCAGGCTCTCGCGATGGGCGCCAAGGCCGGAGAGGTAGTTGAGCAAGGTGTGCGAGAGGATCAGGAAGCGGAAGCCGGTTTCGGCATCCTTGCGGAAGTGTCCGGGCTCCAGCAGCATGTTCGACAGCGTGGTGGACAGCGCCGCATCGGCGTTGTGGGCGTTGCGCCGGGCCAGGCGATAGGCGAGGTCGTCGCGTTTGCCGCTGTCGTACTGACGCATGATCTGGCGCAGGTAGTCGCTGTTGCAGCTGAGGGTGTTGGCGACCACCTGATTGAGGCGTCGACCCTGCCAGTCCGGCAGGATGAGGAACACCGCGGCGGCGGCGATCAGGCTGCCGAGCAGGGTATCGAACAGCCGGGGCCAGATCAGTCCGTAGCCATCGCCAACCTGGTTGAAGCAGAAAAGTACCATCAGCGTGATCGCCGCCGTGGCCAGGGTGTAGCGCGTGCTGCGGGTGGCGAAGAACACCACGCCGGCGACCACCGCGAACAAGGCCTGGATCGGCTGGCTGGGGAACAGATCGAACAGTGCCCAGCCGGCGATGAGGCCGAGTAAGGTGCCGCTGATGCGCTGCACCAGCTTGATTCGCGTGGCGCCGTAGTTCGGCTGGCAGACGAAGACGGTGGTCAGCAGCACCCAGTAACCCTGTTCGGGATGGATGGCGTGCAGCACCGCGTAGCCGCAGACCAGAGCGATGGTCATGCGCAGGGCGTGGCGGAACAGCAGCGAAGTCGGCGTCAGCTGCAGGCGAATGCGATTGACTGCCTCGCGCAGGGACTGCGGCTGGCGGTCCAGAAGGCTGCTGTCCTGCTCGCCTTCCAGAGTCCCGGGGTCGCTGGCGCTGGCGAGCTGGCGCTGCAGCGTGGAAAGGTTGCCTGACAGCGCGCGCAACGAGCGCAGCAGGCCGCGCCAGGCCGGATTGTTCTGCTCACGCAAATGCTCCAGCGAGGCCTGCAGGTCTTCCAGCGCCTGCCCGTTGGCCTCGCTGTAGCGAAACACCTGGCGCATCTGGATGGCCTCGCCGAGGTCGGCGCAGGCGCTGGCCTGCAGCCGCAACAGGCGCTGGCAGCGAAACAGCACATCGCTGTGGAAGAAGGCCTCGGCCAGCGCCTGGTAGGGATAATGCGACGAGCTGACCCGCTCGTGCAGATCCTGGGCGAGGAAATATAGCTTGAGGTAGTGATTGATCTTGCCGCCGCCGCGGCCGTTCCCCAGGCGATTCAGCAGCGTCTCCTTGGCTGCGTTGAGCGCGCTGACGACCCGGCCGTTCTGCTGCGCAAGTTCCAGGCGGCGCTGTTCCACGTCCAGCTGACGCACCGGCTCGAACAATGCGGCCTTGTAGCGAAAATACAGGCCCAGCTCACGGTACAGCCGCGCCAGACTCTGCTGCACCGGCTGATGGGCGAACAGCGCGTTCCAGCCCACCGACAGCAGGCCGTACCAGGCCGCACCCGCCACCAGTAGCATGGGGTCGCGCCACAGATGCTGCAGTGCGCCATCGCGCTGATCGGCCGCGATCATGCTGTAGATCGCGAGAATCAGGGTGGCCTGGGCAATGGCCCCGTAGCGCTCGCCGAGCGCGCCGAGCATGACCAGCGCAAAGGTGGAAAGCGCCAGGCCGGCGACGAACAGCCAGGGATATGGGAACAGCAACTCCACCGCGACGGCGGCAATGCTGAAGCACAGCAACGTCACCAGCAGCGCGTTGAGACGTCCGAGCCAGCTGTCGTCGGTTTCCGCCAGCGCGCTGGCGATGATGCCGAGGAACAGCGGAATGATCAGTGTCGGCTGCCCGAGATACCAGCTCAGACCCATGCTGCCGGCCATGGCGATCAGTACGCGCAGGCTGTAGCCGAACTTCTCCAGCGCCCACAGGCGACGTAAAAACTGGCTGAGCGAGGGTTGCGGCATGGAGCGTTCCGTTGGGGGAGGCCAGATTGGACGAAGCTGCCACGAACACTGTCACGGCCGGCTCGTGCGTTCAATCATACGGGCCGGAGAAGGTCGGCCCGGATACGCGCGTTCAGCAGCAGGCGAACCTTCTCAGAGGACGCGGACCTTTAGCGAGCGGCCCTTGATCTTACCTTCGTTCAAACGCTTGAGCGCCTGCTTGACGACGCCACGCTCGACAGCCACGAATGCCTGGAAATCGAAGATGGCGATCTTGCCCACCTGGGTGCCGGGAATGCCGGCATCGCCGGTCAGCGCCCCAAGAATGTCGCCCGGGCGCAGCTTGTCCTTGCGGCCCGCTCCAATGCACAGAGTCGCCATTGGTGGTTGCAATGGCGCGCCGGTCTTGGCCTTGAGCCCGTCCAGTGGCTGCCAGTTGAGCGGCGCCTGCTGCAGCTTTTCGATGGCTTGCGCGCGATGGGCTTCGGCCGGGGCGACCAGGCTCATGGCCAGGCCCTGGTTGCCGGCGCGGCCGGTCCGACCGACGCGGTGTACATGTATCTCCGGGTCGCGGGCCAGCTCGACGTTGATCACCATGTCCAGCGCATCGATATCCAGGCCGCGCGCGGCGACATCGGTCGCCACCAGCACCGAGAGGCTGCGGTTGGCGAACATCGCCAGCACTTGGTCGCGGTCACGCTGCTCCAGATCGCCATTGAGCGCCATGGCCGAGATGCCGTTGGCAATCAGGTGATCGACCAGCTCCTGGCACTGCTGCTTGGTGAAGCAGAACGCCACGCAGCTTTCCGGTCGGAAGCTGGCGAGCAGGCGCAGGACCGCATCCATGCGCTGCTCGGGGTCGATTTCGTAGAAGCGCTGTTCGATCTGTGCATCGTCATGCAGGGCTTCGGCACGCACTTGCTGCGGGTCGCGCATGAAGCTTGCGGACAGCTGCTTGATGCCGGCGGGGTAGGTGGCCGAGAACAGCAGGGTCTGCCGCTTGGCCGGTGTCTGGCCGATGATGTCGGCGATGGCGTCGTAGAAGCCCATGTCCAGCATGCGATCGGCTTCATCGAGCACCAGGGTGTTCAGCCCGTCGAGTTTCAGCGTGCCTTTCCTCAGATGTTCCTGGACCCGGCCCGGCGTGCCGACGATGACGTGCGCGCCATGCTCCAGCGAAGCGATCTGCGGACCGATGGAGACACCGCCGCACAGCGTGAGAATCTTGATGTTGTCCGCCGCGCGCGCCAGCCGCCGCAGCTCCTTGGCGACCTGGTCGGCCAGCTCGCGCGTCGGGCACAGGACCAGCGCCTGGCAGCCGAAATAACGCGGATTGAGCGGGCCGAGCAGGGCGATGCCGAATGCGGCGGTCTTTCCACTGCCGGTCTTGGCCTGAGCGATCAGGTCGTGGCCTTTGAGCATGACCGGCAGGCTCTGCGCCTGGATCGGCGTCATCGCCGCGTAGCCGAGGGCTTCGAGGTTCGCCAGCATGGCGGCAGAAAGGGGCAGAGAAGAAAAAGCGGTACTGGGCACGGGAAGAGTCTTCGGACGGGGAACGGCCTGCAGTCTATCAGGCCGACGTTGCACGCGCCGGTTGGCGGGCACCGAGATGGCTGTACGCCTGCACGGTGAAACGTTTTGCAAGACCGGCAGACGGAACCCCAAGGCATCGACCTGATCGAAATTTGTCCATTACTCGCTCCCAGGAGGTTGTTTTGTCTCGTGTTCTTTTCCTCGCCGGGCTGTTGGCGCTACCCGCTTTTGCCGACGAGCCCACCCTTTATGGACGTTATGAACACATCAAGGTCGCGGAGATCGGCAAGACCCTTCCCGCCAAGATGGATACCGGTGCCATGACCGCATCCCTGTCAGCGCGCGATATCGAGCAGTTCAAGCGAGATGGCGAGGACTGGGTGCGTTTCCGCCTGGCCGTCGATGGCGCGGATGACACCCTTTATGAGCAGCGCCTGCTCGGCATCAGTCGAATCAAGACGCGCGCGGAAGAGGCCGGCGATGTCGATCCCGACAGCGAGCCGCCACGGGCTGAGCGACCAGTGATCGGCATGCAGCTGTGCATTGGCGATCGCCAGCGTGAGGTCGAGGTCAACCTCACCGACCGCAGGCACTTCAGTTACCCGTTGTTGATCGGCGCCGAGACGATTCGTGATCTCAACGCGGCGATCTATCCAACCGAGAAGTACACGGCGGGTCGCCCGACCTGCTAGCGCGGCATTGCCAGCCCGCGACCATCCGGGCCGGACGGCATCGCCTCCGGCCCGGTCCTGGGTATTCCAGCGATCGCACCTCCTCACCTGCGGCATGAGCCACGATGCGCCATCTTCCTCCCGCTCCTGGGCTGACCGAGTACCTGCTTCATACTGGCAGCCACCCAGGCGGCGAGATCCGCTTCGGCTGTTGCCCGAACGCTGACGGTCTGGAGCGCGCCCGCCTGATCGAAACCCTGCCCGAGAGAATGGGTTCGCAAAATAGCGCTTGCAATCCGCAGGAAATATATAAGCGATAGCTTGATTGCCGTTATTTGCGTTTTGGGGATTGACGATAATTAAGAAGTTGAGTTGCCAATATATAAGGCTGCATCTTTATTTATTTAAATCCGGGCTTTTATTTATTTGTTATTTGATCATCTGGTGCATATGAGCCACGTGACCGACCGGTCTCGCAAGTGCGCCAGCGATTCGTTCGACCTCGGTGCGAGTCTCCGCGTCACCCCGCCGCACCGGTCGGCGTCAAAACCGTCTGCCGCGAAGGTTACGGCGAGCGGGCTGCACAATGGCTCTTGGCCACCCGAGACCCTCTCACCAGGGGGCTTCCAGCGACTGAATTGGTCTTCTCTTGTTGTTCGTCAGACTAAAGTCGGGGCTTTCATTCATTAACCCACCCCTGTTAAATTCAGGATGTGGGTTCCCTTCACACGCAATAAAAATAAGGCGGAGAACGTCAATGGCCGACAACGATAAAGAAAATGCTGCTGCGTACTGGAAGGCGAATGTTCGCCTTATCACTTGGAGCTTGGTGGTCTGGGCTCTCGTCTCATATGGTTTCGGTATCCTCCTGCGCCCGCTGGTCTCCGGCATCCCCGTCGGGGGCACGGACCTAGGCTTCTGGTTCGCTCAACAGGGTTCGATCATCACGTTCATTTTGATCATCTTCCACTACGCGTGGCGGCTGAACAAACTGGACAAGGAATTCGGGGTTGAGGAGTAACCACAATGAGCCAATATTGGATCAACATGATGTTCGTGGGCGCCTCGTTCCTGCTTTATATCGGGATCGCGGTCTGGGCTCGCGCCGGGTCAACTAAAGAGTTCTATGTCGCTGGTGGTGGTGTTCATCCGGTCACCAACGGCATGGCAACGGCGGCAGACTGGATGTCTGCAGCTTCCTTCATTTCCATGGCGGGTCTGATCGCCTCCGGTGGTTATGCCACTTCCGTCTACCTGATGGGCTGGACCGGTGGCTACGTGCTGCTGGCCATGCTGCTGGCGCCCTACCTGCGCAAGTTCGGCAAGTTCACTGTGCCGGACTTCATCGGTGACCGTTTCTACAGCCGTGGCGCTCGCCTGGTAGCTGTCGTCTGCCTCATCCTCATCTCCGTTACCTACGTAATCGGTCAGATGGCTGGTGCTGGCGTGGCGTTCTCCCGCTTCCTGGAAGTGAGTAACTCCGCTGGTATCTGGATTGCTGCTGCCATCGTGTTCGCCTACGCGGTATTCGGCGGCATGAAGGGCATCACCTACACCCAGGTGGCGCAGTACGTGGTTCTGATCATCGCCTACACCATTCCGGCCGTGTTCATTGCCATGCAGCTGACTGGCAACCCGATCCCGATGTTCGGCATGTTCAGCACTCATACCGAGTCCGGTCTGCCGCTGCTCGAAAAATTGAACCAGGTGGTTACTGACCTCGGTTTCACTGCGTATACCGCTGACGTCGACAACAAGCTGAACATGTTCCTGTTCACCCTGTCGCTGATGATTGGTACCGCTGGTCTGCCGCACGTAATCATTCGCTTCTTCACCGTACCGAAGGTAGCTGATGCCCGCTGGTCCGCTGGCTGGACCCTGGTCTTCATCGCCCTGCTGTACCTCACCGCCCCGGCGGTTGGCTCGATGGCGCGTTTGAACTTGGTGAACACCATCTATCCGGAAGGCCCGGCTGCCGAAGCGATCCGCTACGAAGATCGTCCTGAGTGGGTGCAGACCTGGGAGCGTACCGGTCTGATCAAGTGGGAAGACAAGAACGCCGACGGTCGTGTGCAGATGTACAACGACGCCAACGCCGCCTTTACTCCGACCGCTACTGAGCGTGGCTGGACCGGCAACGAGCTGACCGTGAACAATGACATCATCGTTCTGGCCAACCCGGAAATCGCCAACCTGCCGAGCTGGGTCATCGGTCTGATCGCTGCGGGTGCTATCGCTGCTGCGCTCTCGACTGCTGCGGGTCTGCTGCTGGCGATTTCGTCTGCCATCAGTCATGACCTGATCAAGACACTCATCAATCCGAAGATCAGCGAGAAGAACGAAATGCTGGCCGCTCGTCTGTCCATGACGGCAGCGATTCTGCTGGCAACCTGGCTGGGTCTGAATCCACCGGGCTTCGCCGCGCAGGTGGTGGCACTGGCGTTCGGTCTTGCGGCAGCGAGCCTGTTCCCGGCACTGATGATGGGTATCTTCTCCAAGCGCGTGAACAGCAAGGGTGCTGTTGCGGGGATGTTGGTTGGTGTGATCTCCACCGCCGTGTACATCTTCCTGTACCTGGGCTGGTTCTTCATCCCTGGCACTGCAAGCATCCCGAACACGCCTGATCAGTGGTGGATGGGCATCTCCCCGCAGGCCTTCGGTGCCGTGGGTGCCGTGCTGAACTTCGCTGTTGCCTATGCTGTTTCGATGGCTACCGAAGCTCCGCCGCAGGAGATTCAGGATCTGGTCGAGAGCGTTCGTACCCCGAAGGGTGCTGGCGTTGCACTTGATCACTAACTGATAATGCAGCCGGACGTCAGACCTGCTCTGACACAAGGTTGAGGTAGAAGTCGGGCTTCCATATGGAAGCCCGATTTTTTTAGGGGGAGTTGTATATGTTCTGGCATTTAATCGCGGCAATCGTCGCAGGTGTGGCGGGAGCCGGTATCGGCCTGCTGTTGCGCTCACTGACGCGTAAGCGACTGCCGAAATGGATCATTCCCGTCTGCGCCGGTCTGGGCATGCTGAGTTACACCATCCATTACGAGTACACCTGGTTCGAAACCAAGCAAGCACGTCTGCCGGAAGGATCGCTGGTGGTCATGAGCGAAGAGGGCGAAATGCTCTGGCGCCCGTGGACGATGATCTATCCGATGCCGCTGGCCTATACGGTGCTGGACGGCGCGAACGCTCAGGTGCAGGACACCGAACAGGGCCGTCTCGGCCGCTTCGTGCTGTACCGTTTCGAGAAGCAACACCTGACGTCGATCGTGAAGAGCGCCAGCTATCAGCTGATCTGCACCGAGCGGGCGATGTTCAGACTGAATGAAGCCGGCCAGGCGAAGATCGAAACGCTTACCGAGCTGGAAGCCGATTCACCGCTTTATCAGGCTATTTGCGAGGCCGGGCGTTAACCGAACGCCTACGAGCTGCGGGTTCCGCGCATCAGCATTATCTGATGCGCGCCGCGAAGAGGAATTGATCGGTTCCGCAATGGGACCGAGTGGCCGGCATATGCGTCTGGCAACCAGCCCGGTAGACGATGCTCCGTTCTGTCGCGAGCAGCCGTCGGCATATCACCCACGCAGTGAACTGCCACCCAGCGCGTTCAGATCGAGTTGAAGGCCGCCTTGCGCGCGCGCTGCCAGCAGCGCAGCCGCTGAGCCAGCTCGTCTAAGCTGGTCAGACCCACGCGTTGTGCGCGATTCATCAGGATCAGAGCGATTTCCGCGGTGGCCATGGCATCGGCGGAGGCGTTGTGCCGCTGAGGGATATGTATGTTGAAGTAGTCGAGCCAGTGATCCAGCCCGCCGCGATGGATCATCGCCTCGGGAAACAGCATGGGCGCCAGGTCGGCCACATCGAGGAAGGTGTGTTCCAGCGAGTAGCCCAGTTCGTTCTTCAACGCGCGACCTAGCATGCGCTGATCAAAGGGCGCGTGAAAGGCGAGGATGACGCTGCCCGCGGCGAACTCCATGAAACTGAGCAGCGCTTCGGACGGTGGCAAGCCGTTGGCCAGCTCGCTCGGGGCGATCCCGTGGATCAGCACGCTTTCAGTGACCTTGACCTGACGGCAGAGGGTGCATTCGAACTGCTGGGAATAGTCGATGGCGCCGTCTTCGATGACCACTGCGCCGATGGCGATGACCAGGTCGCGCTTGAGGTGCAGCCCGGTGGTTTCCAGATCCAGCACCACCAGACGCTGCTGCCGCAACGGGACCGCCTGTGGCGGCAGCGGGCGCGCCAGCTCGGCAACACGTTGCTGCTGCTCGGGAGGCAGCTTCGGACCGCGGGGGTTGAACCAGAACATACTCATAGTTGATAGCGCACCGCGAGACTGGCCTGTAACCGCTGGGCCTGGCGGAAGGACTCCCGGAGGATTCGGCGGTCCAGCACGTTGAGAGTATCCGGATCCAGGCGGTTGGAATAGGGCAGTCCATCGCGTGCCTGCTGTTGGTGGTGCTGCATGCGTGTCTGCTGGATGAAATGGTAGGCCTCTTCATAGGCCGCGCCATCCTTCGCTTCGATGACGCCTTTCTCCACCAGCTTGCGCAGCCGCTCGAGGGTGTTGCAGGTGCCGATGTCGTTGCTCAGTGCAAGCAGGCGGGCGCCATCGACGAAGGGTGTCAGGCCCTGCACCTTGAGGTCGAGCGTGTCTTTGCCTTCGCCCTTGCGCGCCACGACGAAATCACGGAAGCGGCCCACCGGCGGGCGATGACGCAAGGCGTTTTCGGCCATCATGCGCTGGAACAGGCGGTTGTCGTTGATTTCCTCGAGCAGGTCGCGGCGCAGCTGTTCGCAGCCTTCCGAAGGCCCCCAGATGCTGCGCAGATCGAAATAGATGGTGCTGCCGAGCAGATTTTCCGGCGTTGCCTCGCGCACGAAGGAGCTGAAGCGGCGGCTCCATTCCTGGCGCGACAGGCACAGCTGCGGGTTGCTGGCCATGATGTTGCCTTTGCACAGCGTGAAACCGCAGGTGTCTAGGTCACGGTTGATGTGTTCGGCGAGCGGCAGCAGACGACCGCGGATATGCGCGGCCTCCGCGGCGTCGGCGGCCTCGAAGAGGATGCCGTTGTCCTGGTCGGTGTACAGGGTCTGCTCCTGGCGGCCTTCGCTGCCGAAACACAGCCAGGTGAAGGGCACGCCCGGATCGCCAATGTGCTGGATGGCCAGCTCGATCACCCGGCATACGGTGTGATCATTGAGCAGCGTGACGATATGGGTGATCTGGGTCGACGAGGCGCCGTGGGCGAGCATGTTGTCGACCAGTTGCTTGATGCGATCGCGGATGACCACCAGCGCATCGACGCGATCGGCGTGACGGATGGTCTGCGCCAGGTGCACCAGATCCACGCGCTGCAGGGAAAACAGGTCGCGCTCGGAAATTACGCCACGCAGCAGGCCATTCTCCACCACGCAAACATGGGCGATGTGCCGTTCGGTCATGGCGATCGCCGCGTCGAAGGCTGTGGCGTCCGGCGGCAGGTAGAACGGATCGTGCGTCATGAACTGGGAGATCGGCTGGCTCAGGTCGGTGGTGCCGGTACCGATTACCCGTCGCAGATCGCGCAGTGTGAAGATGCCTTGCGGGTGCAAAGCTTCATCGACGATGACGATGCTGCCGACATTGCTCTCCTGCATCATCGCGACCGCCTCGTTGATCGGCTTGGACGGTAGGCAGGACACCGGGTGGTGAAGCGCCAGCTCGCCGATGCTTGTTTCGAGCGAGTACTGCTCGCCGAGGTTTTCCACCGCGCGCATCTGCGCCTGCTGGTTGACCAGATCGAGCAGGCTGCTGACGCCGCGCATGGCGAAATCACGGAACACCGGAGACTTGGACACCAGTTGGACGAAGGCGGGCTTGCCGAGCAGGAAGCAGAAGGTGTCTTCGGCGGCCAGATGCGCGGTGCGGGTCGCTCGTTCGCCCATGAGCGCGGCCATCGGGAAGCATTCGCCCACGATGACCTCGAAGGTGGTGTCGGTGCCGCGCTTGGCGGTATGCGGGCGCTGACCATGCACGCGGCCCTGCTTGACGATATAAAACTGCTGCACCACGCCGTCTTCGGGGGAAATGATGCAATCGCCTTCGGCATAGAAGCGCAGCGCACAGTTCTCCACCAGGTAGGCCAGGTGGGCCGGCTCCATCTGGTTGAACGGAGCGTACTTGCGCAGAAACTCCATGGTGCCGTGGATGTTCTGCAGTACAGCCGTCTTCCCAGCGTCGGGTGTGCTCATGGTTGGCTTCCATTTTTTGTTAATGGTGGGCTGCAGGTCAGTCGGACCCAATTGGACGTAAGTCTAGTCAGCTCAAGGGGCGGGGGAGCTGATCAGGGTCAGCCTCATGTTTCGCGCTGTTGCGGTGAAACGCGGGCATGAAAAAGCCGGCCACCGGGGCCGGCTCCTTTGCTTCGTCATCGAGCTCAGGGCAGGGTGAACAGGACCTTGACCGAGTCATTGACGGCCGCGCTGTCGACGTAGCCGATGGCATCGGCTTCGGCCGCGACCCTGGCCACTACTGCGGCGTCATCGGCGACGCTCGGCAGCGGTTGGCCCTTGCCGGTGAAGATCAGGCCCGACCAATAGGACTTGAGCTGTGACTCGTTCTTGCTGGTCACACCGGCATAGAAGGCTTCCTTGGCCGGGTTCCAGTCCGCCTGGTCGACGCCCTTCAAGGACTTGTCCTTGCCCAGGAAGATGTTGGCGACCTCGGACTGTGACGGTGCCTTGGCTGCGCCGGGATTGACGATCACGGCGACCTCGGCCTGAGCCAGCGAAGCCAGGCCGAACAGCGCGGCAGCGCCGAGGATGCGAATGGATGCTTTCATCGGGACGCTCCTCAGAATACGAAATCGACGCCGACGGAAACGATGTCACCGTCGTAGTTGCGGGCCGGGGCAATCCCGACGGCGTTGTCGAAGACCTCTTGAGCGCTACGGGTGAACACGCCGTCATAGCCGTTCTTGGTATCGACGCGCTTGTACTCGCCCTTCACCACCACGGTCGGTGCGGCCTGGTAGTTCAGGCCCAGGGTCCAGGAGCTCTGACGGCCACCGTTGTCGTCCAGCTGTGCGTAGGTGACATGCGGCAGGAAGTCGCCGAAACGACGGCCGCCCATCAGGTAGAAGGAGTCGATCGCTTCCATGTCATCGTTCTCGATCATGCGCGAGGTCCACTCGTTGCTGCTGACCCAGGTGCCGTTGTCGTACTGGTAGCCGATCGAAGTGAACTTGCCTTTTTCCTTGTCCAGATCCAGCAGGCTGAGGGTTCGCATCGTGCCGCCGCCAACATCCACCGTGCCGCTGATATCGGTGGTGATATCCGCCTCGACATAACCGATGCGCAGCATGCCGAAATCGTTGGTGGCCAGGCTGACGCTGGCGCCGAACAGGTTGCCGTAGTCGATATCGAACTGCTCGTCGTAGGCGTAGTAGTCGCGGTTCTTTGCCTGGCCGCCGGCAACCTGGAAGGTCACCGAGCCGTACGACAGCGGCACGGTGTAGACCGCATCGGCGCCTTCGTAGTTGGTCACCTGGACCTGGCTGTAGACCTCGTCGGGCAGGCGCAGCCAAGGGTAGCTGTAGCCGACGTCGAGGCTTTCGGAATACATGTACACCGGGCTGCGCAGGCGGCCGGCGCGGAGCATCAGCTGGTCGTTGGCCTGCAGCGACAGGTAGGCCCATTCCAGGTTGGCTTTCCACTCGTCCTGTTGCGCCTTGGCCGTGGCCTGGACAGTCACGCCCAGGGTGTCGGTGATGCCGTAGCTCAGCTGCGCGCCGAACTTGGACAGCTGATCGCCGCGCCAGGAGTCGTTGGTCTGGCCCTGGATGCCGTAGCTGCGACCATCATCTTCGCCGCCGAGGTGGGTGAAACCGACGGTGTACCGAAACCGTTGAAGCGATGTTCACCCTGTTCCAGGGCGAAGGCAGGGGTGGCGGCCAGGCAGACAGCTGCCAGACCGGCGACACGAAGTGCAGTCATTGGATGCTCCAGAAAATCGTTAAACACGGAATTGGCCCGTAGCCGCGCGCAGGTGGTCTCCGGTACTCACCAGTTGCTCGCCAAGGCGGGCGGTGGCTTCGGCGCCGTTTGCGGTTGCTTGTGCGTCCTGCTGCAACACTTGAGTTTCTTGTCTGATGGAACTCGACAGGCCGATCTGCTCCTGGGTGAACTGGGCGATGCCGGCGTTGAGTTCGTCGATCTGGTTGACCGTGCCGGCGATGGCTTCCAGCAGCTGAGTGGCCTCGATGGAGCGCTCGATGCTGGCGCGGGACTTCTCGCCATTGCTGGTCATCACGTTGAGCACGGTGTTGGCGCTGTTCTGCAGGCGCTGGATGATCTGCTGGATCTCGGCGGTGGACGCCGCGGTCTTCTGCGCCAGATTGCGCACCTCGTCTGCGACGACCGCAAAACCGCGGCCCTGCTCGCCGGCGCGGGCGGCTTCGATGGCGGCGTTGAGTGCCAGCAGGTTGGTCTGTTCGGCGATGCTACGGATGACGGTCAGCACCGAGCCGACTTCCTGGGTTTCTTCCTCCAGTTGTTCCATGGCCTTGACCGCGCCCATCACGCTGTCGCCCAGGTCACTGATGCCGGTCGACAGGCTGCCGACGTGCTCGCGCGCAGTGGCCGCCTGCCGCGCAGCAGAGTTGGCTTCATCGGATGCCTGCTGCGAGCGCTGCGCGACTTCCTGAATGCTGCCGGTCATGGTGAGGATGTCGCGGGTTATCGAATCGGTGTGGTGCTGCTGCGATTTGGCGTTCTCTTCCGAACCCTGGGTGAGCTTGTACAGCTCCTTGGAAACCTGGCCCAGCGGGTTGGCGGCCTCGATGATCTGGCGGATGGTGCGCTGCAGCTTGTCGAGGAAGCTGTTGAACAGCTCGATCATCGCGCCGATCTCATCGTTGGACTCGACGTTCACGCGCTGGGTCAGATCGCCGTCGCCGCGGGCGATCGACTGCAGCGAGGTGATCACGCCGCGGATATTGACCATCACGCTGCGGATCACCAGCCAGGCGCCGAGGCTGACCAGCACCACCAGTACCAGGCTGAGAATGATGCCCAGGCGGGTGGTCGCCGCGTTGGCTTCGCGGGTCTGCACCAGGGTCTGCTGGAAATCGTCGTAGGCCTGGGCGCGGAAGTCGCTGCCGAGCTTCTGCGCCTGCGCCAGATCACTAGCCATACGATCCAGGCTGGGTCGCAGGTCGTCGAACGAGGCGCTGCCGTCGATCAACTTGGTCGACGCAGCGAGTGCATTATCGGCGTAGTCGCGCACTGCCTTGCGCCAGTCGCTCAATGCCTGAAGCTGCTGGCGCTGCTCGCTCAACAGCGACGCCAGGGCCTGCTGCTGGCTGTCGATCTGCTGCAGGACCTCGCGCGCTTCGTCGAGAATGCCCGGCTCTCCCGCCGCCACTGCGTTGTTCAGCAACGCCGGCACGCGGGAGAACTGGAAGATCACCGCGTCGGCTTTTTCCAGGGTCGGATAGCTGCGGGTCTCCAGCAGAACCAGCCGTGAGTCGGTTGCCGAGAGCTGTAACGAGGTGTAGACCACATACAGCACGAGTCCGACCAGGGCGACGGCGGGTACCAGGGAAAGCTTGGCGGTCAGCGAGAGGTTCTTCAGCATGCATCGAACTCCAGTGCAGGGGCTACGGGTACTACGAAGAGCACGTTGATGGCCAAATGCCAGTTGCTGGGGCAATTGTGACCGAAAACCGCATTCGGGTCACGTTATCGGTTGTAACAGAGTTAACTTGAGGGCCGCCGGGCGGATTGCGGGCATAAAAAAACCGCCCCGAAGGGCGGTTCCTGTGCAGCTCGGACGCGGGTTACAGGCCGTTTTTGGCCTTGAACTCGCGGCGACGGCGGTGCAGTACCGGCTCGGTGTAACCGTTGGGCTGCTTGGTGCCTTCGAGGACCAGCTCCAGGGCAGCCTGGAAGGCCACGCTGTTGTCGAAGTCCGGTGCCATCGGGCGGTACAGCGGGTCGCCCTGGTTCTGGCGGTCAACCACCGGCGCCATGCGCTTGAGGCTCGCGAGCACCTGATCCTTGGTAACGACGCCATGACGCATCCAGTTGGCTACGTGCTGGCTGGAGATACGCAGGGTGGCGCGGTCTTCCATCAGCGCGATGTCGTTGATGTCCGGTACCTTGGAGCAACCGACGCCCTGTTCGACCCAGCGGACCATGTAGCCGAGGATGCCCTGCGAGTTGTTGTCCAGCTCGTTCTGCTTCTCTTCCTCGCTCCAATTGGTGTCTTGCGCCAGCGGGATGGTGAGGATGTCGTCGATGGACGCCTTCTCGCGCTTGGCCAGTTCCACCTGACGCGCCTGCACGTCGATCTTGTGGTAGTGCATGGCGTGCAGGGTGGCAGCGGTCGGCGACGGTACCCAGGCGGTGTTGGCGCCGGCCATGGGGTGGCCGACCTTCTGCTCGAGCATCGCAGCCATCAGGTCAGGCATGGCCCACATGCCCTTGCCGATCTGCGCCTTGCCCTGCAGGCCGCAGGCCAGGCCCACGTCGACGTTGTTGTTCTCGTAGGCGCTGATCCACTTCTCGGCCTTCATGGCCGCCTTGCGCACCATCGGGCCGGCTTCCATGGAGGTGTGGATTTCGTCACCGGTGCGGTCGAGGAAGCCGGTGTTGATGAACACCACGCGCTCGCGCGCTTCCTTGATGCAGGCCTTGAGGTTGATCGTGGTACGACGCTCCTCGTCCATGATGCCGACCTTCAGGGTGTTGCGCGGCAGACCGAGAACGTCCTCGACGCGGCCGAACAGCTCGGTGGCGAAAGCCACTTCTTCCGGGCCGTGCATCTTCGGCTTGACGATGTACATCGAGCCGGTGCGGGTGTTCTTGCGGCTGGTGTCGCCGTTGAGGTTGTGCACCGCGATCAGGCTGGTGAACAGGCCGTCCATGATGCCTTCCGGCACCTCGTTGCCTTCCTTGTCGAGGATGGCGTCGTTGGTCATCAGGTGACCGACGTTACGGATGAATAGCAGGGAGCGGCCATGCAGGGTCAGCTCGCCGTTGCCGTCGGCCTTGGTGTAGACGCGGTCCGGGTTCATCGCGCGGGTGATGCGCTTGCCGCCCTTTTCCAGCTCCTCGACCAGGTCGCCTTTCATCAGGCCGAGCCAGTTGCGATAGACGATGGTCTTGTCGTCGGCGTCGACGGCGGCGATGGAGTCTTCGCAGTCCATGATGGTGGTCAGCGCCGATTCCATCAGGATGTCTTTCACGCCGGCCGCGTCGGTCTGGCCGATCGGGCTGGCCGGGTCGATCTGGATCTCGAAGTGAATGCCGTTGTTCTTCAGCAGCACGGCGATCGGTGCGCTGGCTTCGCCCTGGAAGCCCTGCAGCTGGGCCGGGTTCTTCAGGCCGGTGGTGCTGCCGTCCTTGAGCGAAACGACCAGCTTGCCGCCTTCGATGCGGTAGCCGGTGGAGTCGACGTGCGAGCCGCTTTCCAGCGGTGCGGCTTCATTGAGGAAGTTGCGCGCGTAGGCGATGACCTTGTTGCCGCGGATCTCGTTGTAGCCCGGGCCCTTGCTGGCGCCGTCTTCTTCAGAGATCGCGTCGGTGCCGTACAGGGCGTCGTACAGCGAGCCCCAGCGGGCGTTGGCGGCGTTCAGGGCGAAGCGCGCGTTCATGATCGGCACCACCAGCTGCGGGCCGGCCATGCGGGCGATTTCTTCGTCGACATTCTCGGTGGTGGCCTGGAAGTCTTCGGCTTCCGGCAGCAGGTAGCCGATTTCCTGCAGGAAGCTCTTGTACGCCACGGCGTCGTGGGCCTGACCGGCGCGAGCCTGGTGCCAGGCATCGATCTGCGCCTGCAGCTCGTCGCGCTTGGCCAGCAGCGCGCGGTTCTTCGGCGCCAGGTCGTGGATGACGCTGTCGGCGCCAGCCCAGAAGGCGGCGGCATCGACGCCGGTACCGGGAATCGCTTCGTTGTTCACGAAGTCGTACAGGACTTTGGCGACCTGCAGGCCACCGACTTGAACGCGCTCAGTCATTACTCGCCTCACTTGGTTCTTCTAATTCGACGGACAGTTTCGTTTCTTGTAGTCCGAGTCGCCGGATACTACATGAAGCGCCGGGGAAAATCAGTCCGCCGAAAGAGCCGGTAGTTTCGGCCTTGCGACGCCGGGCGAGGGCGCCGCCGACTGTCGTCGGGGCGGCTGCCTGCTATACCTAATGGGCCGTCGCTACCGCGTGAGCGAATTCCCAGCACAGGAGCCGTCCATGGATCACCTCGCTCTTACCGTCATTGCCGAAGATCAGCCAGGTCTGGTCGAACGACTGGCAAAGTGCATCGCCGATCACGGCGGCAACTGGCTGGAGAGCCGGATGTCGCGCATGGCCGGACAGTTTGCCGGCATCCTGCGCGTGGCCGTGCCGCAGCAGGCGCATGCCGAGCTGACCGCCGCGTTGCAGGGGCTTGAGGCGCAGGGCATTCGCGTCCTGCTGGCGCACAGCGGCACGGAGCCAGCGGCGAGCTGGCAGGAAATTCAGCTGGAGCTGGTCGGCAACGACCGCCCGGGCATCGTCCGCGACATCACCCGTCTGCTCGCCGAGCATGGGGTGAATCTGGAAAGCCTGGATACCGAGGTGCTGCCGGCGCCGATGAGCAGCGAGCTGCTGTTCCGTGCCGAGGTGCGCCTGGCCGTGCCGAGCGAACTGTCGCTGGAAGTGCTCCAGCAGCGCCTGGAAACCCTGGCCGACGACTTGATGGTTGAACTCAAGCTGCAGCCGACAGAGAAATCCTAGTCGTTCGCCGGCATTTTCAGCCGGCGCTTTTGCGCATGATGCGCCAGGCGTCCAAGCTGTACACCGCAAGCCCGGCCCAGATGCAGAAGAAGGCCAATTGTCGATCGACCGGGAACGGCTCGCCGAACAACTGCACGGCGAGGATCAGCAGCAGCGTCGGCGTCAGGTACTGCAAAAAGCCCAGCGTCGAGTACGGCAGGTGGCGCGCGGCGGCGTTGAAGCCGAGCAGCGGGATCAGCGTCACCGGGCCTGCGGCCATCAGCCAGAGCGCGTCGGTGCTGGTCCAGAACGCAGGTTCCGTACTCGTGCCGCTGCTGAACCAGAACAGCCAGACCAGCGCTACCGGCAACAACATCCAGGTTTCCACCACCAGCCCGGGCAACGCGGCCACCGGTGCCAGCTTGCGTAGCAGACCGTAGCTGCCGAAGCTCAGCGCCAGCACGATGGAAATCCACGGGAATTCGCCGAGCATCAGCAGCTGCAGGCTGACACCGACGGTGGCCATCGCCACCGCCAGCCACTGCAGCGGGCGCAGCCGCTCGCGCAGCACGATCATGCCGAGCAGCACGTTGACCAGCGGATTGATGTAGTAGCCCAGGCTGGCTTCGACCATCCGGTCGTGGTTCACCGCCCAGACGTAGATCAGCCAGTTGGCGGCGATCAGCACGCTGGAGATGCCGAGCACGCCAAGCCGTCGCGGATGTGCCAGCAGTTCGCGCCACCAGCCGGGGTGGCGCCAGACCAGCAGCACCAGCGAACCGAACACCGCCGACCAGATTACCCGCTGGGTAACGATCTCCAGCGCGCCGTACTGCTCGAGTGCCTTGAAGTAGAGCGGGAACATGCCCCAGATGCTGAACGTGGCCAGCCCCAGCAGATAACCCTTGCGCAGATTGGCGGTAGCCATGACGTCCTTCGACGAGCAGCGGAGAGCCGGCCATTTTGCGCCTTTGTCCGGAGGAGAGAAAGATTAGGCGGCTAACGTAAAGCCACGGCGCGACCAGCTGCGCCGATCCGACGGATGAGGGAACGCGCGAAGGCTCGCTCCGTCTCATCTGCATCGCCAATCGAAACGGCGTCGCGTTCAGGCGACGTGCGTACGGAGGTCGCAATGCGCTTGCAGAATCAGGTGGCTCTGGTCACCGGCAGTACTCACGGCATCGGCCTCGGCATCGCCGTGCGCCTGGCCGAGGAGGGGGCCGACGTGGTCATCAACGGTCGCGAGGAAGATGACGAGGCCCGTGCGAGCCTCGAGCAAGTACGCGCCGTGGGGCGGCGGGTCTGCTTCATCGCCGCGGACGTCAGCCAGGTCGAGCAATGCCAGCGGCTGGTGCGCGAGAGCGTCGAGCGCATGGGCCGCCTGGATATCCTGGTGAACAACGCCGGTGTGCAGGCGCACGCCGCATTTCTCGACGCCGAGGAGGACGACTACGACCGGGTACTCGAGGTCAACCTGCGCGGGCCGTTCTTTCTCGCCCAGGCATTTGCCCGTCATCTGCGTGAGCAGGGCCGTGGTGGGCGCATCATCAACAATAGCTCGGTGCACGAAGAGCTGCCGCACCCCAACTTCACCGCCTACTGCGCGAGCAAGGGCGGGCTGAAGATGCTCATGCGCAATATCGCCATCGAGCTTGCGCCACTCGGCATCACCGTTAATAACGTGGCGCCAGGTGCGGTGAAAACGCCGATCAACCGCGAACTGATGAACCAGCCGGAGAAGCTTGCCAGCCTGCTGCAGAACATCCCGGCCGGGCGCCTTGGGCGGCCTCACGATGTCGCTGGGGTCGTCGCCTTTCTCGCCTCACCGGATGCCGAATACATCACCGGGACTACCCTGGTGGTCGATGGCGGCCTGCTATGGAATTACAGCGAACAATGACCAGTAGCCAGTCGTACAAGCCGTTCAGCCATGACGTCAGCGCCATCTCGCTGGCCGATACCCTAAGCCCCGCCGATCGCTATCAGGAGCTGTTCGTCGCAGTGCAGATGCAGCGCATCTTTCCCGACAGCAAGACCTTCGTCGACTGCGCGCCGCGGCGCCATCCCGAAGTCATCCTCGAGGCATACCGCGCCCGCTGCAATGAGCCCGGCTTCGATCTCGGCGCCTTCGTCCACGAGTACTTCAGCCTTTACGAGATGCCGGTCAGGGAATTCGTCGCCAACCCCGACGACAGCCTGGCCGAACACATCGACCGGCTCTGGCCGGTGCTCACCCGGCAGCCGCAGGACCATCCGGAGCATTCCTCGCTGCTGCCACTGCCGCACCCGTATGTGGTGCCAGGCGGGCGCTTCACCGAGCTGTATTACTGGGATTCCTACTTCACCATGCTCGGCCTGGACGAGAGCGGGCACTGCGATCTGCTGCGTTCGATGGCGGACAACTTCGCCTACCTGATCGACACCTACGGCCATGTGCCCAATGGCAACCGAACCTACTACCTCGGCCGCTCGCAGCCGCCGGTGTTCGCCCTGATGACCGAGCTGTTCGAGGAAAATGGCGTGTACCGGGCCAGCGATTACCTGCCGCAGCTGCACAAGGAATATGCCTTCTGGATGGAGGGTGCCGATGCGTTGCGCCCCGGTGAGCGGCACCGGCGCTGCGTCTGCCTGGCCGACGGCGTGGTGCTCAACCGTTACTGGGACGAGCGCGATACGCCGCGCGAGGAGTCCTATCGCGAAGACGTCGAGACCGCCCGCGCCAGTTGCCGGCCGCGGCACGAGGTTTATCGTGACCTGCGCGCCGGTGCCGAATCGGGCTGGGACTTCAGCTCACGCTGGCTGGACGATGCGCACCGGCTGGCGACCATCCGCACCACCAGCATCCTGCCCATCGACCTCAATGCGTTGCTCTACAAGCTCGAGCGGCAGATCGCCGAGCTGTCGGCGGTGAAGGGCCAGCAGGCCTGTGCCGAGAGTTTTGCCCGGCGCGCCGAAATTCGCCTGGCAGCGATCGACCACTACCTGTGGAATCCACGCGCCGGCGCCTACTTCGACTATGACTGGCGGCGCGGCCGGCAACGCGACAACCTCACCGCCGCGACCCTGGCGCCGCTGTTCGTGCGCATGGCCAGTGCCGAGCAGGCGGCAGCGGTCGCGGCAACCGTGCGCGCCCGCCTGCTGGCTCCGGGTGGGCTGGCCACTACCGAGATCAGTGGCAGCGGCGAGCAGTGGGATCGCCCCAATGGCTGGGCGCCGCTGCAGTGGATCGCCATTCGCGGCCTGCAGCACTACGGCCATGACGCGCTGGCGCTGGACATCGAGGAGCGCTGGCTGACCATTGTCAGCCACCTGTTCGAGCGCGAGAACAAGCTGGTGGAGAAATACGTGCTGCGGCCCTGTACCGAGCACGCCAAAGGCGGCGAATATCCCCTGCAGGACGGCTTCGGCTGGACCAACGGCGTCACGCGCAAGCTCATGCAGCAGGACCCCAGCCATCAGGCCAACCGCTGCCGGGCCGGCCACTGTCGCCCGCCGGCCTAGGACATCTGGCGCGATGGTTGCGCGCAATCTCCCTACAAATGCAATGGATCAATAGTTATCGTACAACTGCTGGGCTATGATGACGGTTGCTTCCGCTTCTCAGAGATCGCCGTCCATGGA
Source organism: Stutzerimonas kunmingensis (assembly GCF_002929225.1). Classification (GTDB taxonomy): domain Bacteria; phylum Pseudomonadota; class Gammaproteobacteria; order Pseudomonadales; family Pseudomonadaceae; genus Stutzerimonas. Next base: position 409,409 of record NZ_PISM01000022.1, read on the forward strand.
TAACCAGAGCGCCCAGCCACGCGCCCGTCGCAAACATCGCAGCCTCGCCCAGGAGCTGGTCGCCGAACTGTCGCAGCAGATCCGCGACGGCATGTTGAAGCGCGGCGACAAGCTGCCGACCGAGTCCGCCATCATGCAGACGCAGGGTGTGAGTCGCACGGTGGTGCGCGAGGCGATCTCGCGCCTGCAGGCCTCGGGGCTGGTGGAAACGCGGCACGGCATCGGCACCTTCGTGCTGGATACGCCGAGCACCACCGGGCTGCGCATCGACCCGGCGACCATCGGCACCCTGCGCGACCTGCTGGCTATTCTGGAATTGCGCATCAGCCTGGAAGTGGAATCGGCCGGGTTGGCCGCGCAGCGCCGCTCGCCCGAGCAGCTGGCGGCCATGCGCGCCTTTCTTGATCAGCTCAACCAGAGTGCGGCGCACTCCAGCGATGCGGTGTCCTCGGATTTCCAGTTCCATCTGCAGATCGCCGAAGCCACCGGCAACCGCTACTTCACCGACATCATGAGCCACCTGGGCACCACGCTGATCCCGCGCAGCCGGGTCAATTCCGCGCGGCTGGCCCATGACGACCAGCAGCATTACCAGGCGCGCCTGGGCCGCGAGCACGAGCAGATCTACGAGGCCATCGAGCGCCAGGACCCGGAATCCGCGCGGGCGGCCATGCGGCTGCACCTGACCAACAGCCGCGAGCGGCTGCGCCAGGCCCACGAAAGCGCCGAAGCGGAAGTGCTGCAGAACTGATCGCCGCCCCGGCGCAGCTAGCGCCGGGTACGTCGACAGCCCTAGCGGCGGTAGGCCAGCAGGACGATACCGCCGACCACGATCAGGCCGCCGAGCACTTGCATGGCCCCGAGTACCTGCCCGAGGATCAGCCAGCCGAGCACCATGCCGGCCACCGGCTCCATGTTCATCACCGGCGCATTGCGCGCGATGTTCAGCCGCGGCATGCAGATGAACAGCGTCGAGAACGCCGCGCCGTAAAGCAGCACCAGGCAGGCGAGGGCGATCCAGCCGGCAGTTGCATTGGGCAGGCCCAGACCACCCGGAATCAGGTCGCTGGCGCCGAGCAGCGCGGAGGCGGTAAATACCACGATCAGCGTCAGCATGCTGCGCACCGAGCCGGCCATGCTCGACAGCTTGTGCTCGGTGACCCACAGCGCCACCGCAAACACCGCGGCGGCGGTCAGGCTGAACAGGATCCCGGCGGTCCATTGTTCATCCGTCGCCTCGTTACTCATCAGGCGCGCGGGTACATCCAGCACCAGCACCAGGCCGAACAGGATCAGGCCCATGATCGCAAGCGCCACGCGGGTCGGCCGCGGCCCGCCCACTGCCCAGGTGAGCAACGCCAGGAGGATCGGTGACAGGTTCACCACTAGCAGCGCCAGCGCCACCGGAATGCGCGCCACCGCCGAATAGATGCAGAAGCTCTGCACCGCGATCAGCAGACCCAGGAGGATCTGCCAGCGCCAGGTGGCCGGACTCAGGCGCAGCGATTCGCGCCGCCAGAACACCAGCGCGCCCAGCACCAGCAGGGTCACCCCGGCGCGGCAGAGCATGGCCAGCAGCAGGCCGGTGCCGTGATCGAAGGCGATACGCGCGGCGATGTGGTTGGCCGCGAACGAACAGGCCAGCGTGGCCAGGACCAGTACAGCGATGTGGCGCGGAAATGGCGTGGCTAACATGGCAGGGCGATACGTCCTTAAACGAGGCGCTGCCCACAAGGCGGCTTTGCTTGGGCGAGTATCTCGGCAAACGATGCAGCGAAGCAGGCAGTGTGTGAGATCTTGCGAGCTAGAGCCCTACAAGGCAAAAACAGGCGAGGAAGCGGAGTTTACTTTTGTAAATGAGCATTCCGAGCCTGTTTTTAACGCAGGAGGGCCGACGCGCAGCAGATCGTGAGCTGGATCAGAGCACTACGCTCGGCAGCCACAGCGAGATCATCGGGATATAGGTCACCGCCATCAGCACGGCGAACAGCGCGGCGTAGAACGGCAGCAGCGCCTTCACCGTGTTCTCGATGGTGACCTTGCCGATGGCGGCACCGACGAAGAGTACCGCACCGACCGGCGGGGTAATCAGGCCGATCCCCAGATTGACCAGCATGATCATGCCGAAGTGCACCGGGTCGACGCCGAACGACGTCACCACCGGCAGCAGGATCGGCGTGAGGATCAGGATCAGCGGCGCCATGTCCATCAGCGTGCCCAGCACCAGCAGCATCAGGTTGACGCACATGAGGATCACGTAGCGGTTGTCCGACAGGGTCAGGAACGCAGTGGTGATCTTCGATGGGATCTGCATCAACGTCATGATGTAGCCGAAGCTGGCGGCGAAGGCGATCAGGATCATCACGATGGAAAGCGTGCGCACCGTGCGGTGCAGCATCTTCGGCAGCTCGCGCCACTTGTAGTCGCGGTAGATGAACATGGTGACGAAGAAGGCCCAGACCACCGCCACCGCGGCGGACTCGGTGGCGGTGAACACGCCGGAGAGTATGCCGCCGAGGATGATCACCATGGTCATCAGGCCCCAGAGCGCCTCGACGCAGATATTCAGCGCCTGACGCAGCGGCACCACTTCGCCCTTGGGGTAGTTGCGCTTGCGGGCGAACAGCAGGCAGAGCGCGGCCATGGCAGTGCTGAGCAGCAGGCCCGGGCCGATGCCGGCGACGAACAGCGCGGAGATCGACACGGTGCCGCCGGCCGCCAGCGAGTAGATCACCGAGTTGTGACTGGGTGGAGTCAAGAGTGCCTGCACCGAACCGGAGATGGTCACCGCGGTGGAGAACTCCCGCGGGTAGCCTTTCTTTTCCATTTCCGGGATCAGCACCGAGCCGACCGAGGCCGTGTCCGCCAGGGACGAGCCGGAGATGGCGCCGAAAAAGGTCGAGGCGGTGATATTGACCAGTGACAGGCCGCCGCGGACGAAGCCGACCAGCACCCCGGCGAAGGCGACCAGGCGGCGGGCCATGCCGCCTTCGGCCATGATCGCGCCGGCCAGGACGAAGAACGGAATGGCCAGCAGGGAGAAGTTGTTCACGCCGCCGGCGATCTGGATCATCACGGCGTGCAGGGGAATATCGATCCACCAGGCACCGACCAGAGTGGCCAGGCCGAGGGAGTAGGCTACCGGAACGCGTAGCAGGATAAGGACGATGAAACTGCCCAACAGGACGACGGCATCCATTACACGGACTCCTTGGACTCTTCGCGGGCTTCGTAGTCGACGACACGGCGCTTGCTCTGGTCGCCGTACAGCAGTTGCTCGATGACGAACAGCAGGGTGATGAAGCCGCCCAGTGGAATCGGCGCATAGCTGAAACCGACGCGCATCCAGGGCAGGGTGCTCAGGTACTGGTTCCAGGTGGCAACGCACAGCTTGTAGCCCCAGATCAGCATGAACAGGCTGATGGCCGCCATGGCCAGGCGCACGAACAGGATGATGAAGGGCTGGGCCAGCGGCGGCAGGCGATCGCTGAGTACCTGTACGGCCATGTGTGCGCCGGCGCGGTAGCTGGCGGCGGCGCCGACGAAGGTGAACAGCACCATCAGCAGGATGGCGATGGGCTCGGGCCAGCCGAGGCCCTGGCCCAGTGCGTAACGGCTGAACACGCCCCACGGGATGATCGTCGCCATGATCACGATCGCCGTGGCCGCGACGATGACGCAGGTGCGATAGATGGCGTCATTGACGCCCAGAACCAGGTTTTTCATGAGAGTCCACCGGTTGCATCGCGACGGCACCGGCCGCCGCGATGCGCTTGCACGAGGATTACTGAACGGCTTCGATGCGCTTGATCAGTTCGGCGTAGGGCGCGCCGTACTTCTCGCGGATCGGCGCGGTGGCGTCGAAGAAGGGTTTCTTGTCGATTTCGATGAACTCGACCCCGGCTTCCTTGAGTTTGGCTTCGCTGACGGCGGACTTCTCGTCCCACAACTTGCGCTCTTCGAACTGCGCTTCCTTGGCGAACTTCTTCACCAGGTCCTGCTGTTCGGCGCTGAGCTTGTTCCAGGTGGTCTTGGAGATCACGATCGGCTCGGGCAGGATCAGATGGCCGGTCAGGCTGTAGTACTTGGCGTTGCGGAAGTGGTTGTGCTCGAGCATGGTCGGCGGGTTGTTCTCGGCACCGTCGATCACGCCGCTCTGCAATGCGCTGAAGATCTCGCCGGTGTCCATGGCGATACCGCTGGCGCCCAGGGCGTTGAAGGTTTCGATGAACATCGGGTTGCCGATCACGCGGATCTTCATGCCCTTGAGGTCTTCCAGACTGCGTACCGGCTCCTTGGTGTAGAGGTTGCGCACGCCGCCGTCCATCCAGGCCAGGCCGACCATGTTGAATTCGGAGTTGGTGATCTTGTCGAGGATCTCCTGGCCGATGTCGCCATCGATGACCTTGCGCATGTGTTCATGGTCGCGGAACACGAACGGCATGTTGAACACGTTGACGTCCGGGACCACCGGTCCGAGGGTGCCGAGGCTGACGCGGGTCATCTGTACCGCGCCGAGCTGCACCTGCTCGACCACTTCCTTTTCCGAGCCGAGAACACCGCCGGCGAACATGCGGTAATCCAGTTCGCTCTTGGTGGCTTCGGCGATCTTCTTGCCCATGTTCTCCTGCGCGACCACCGTGGGGTAGCCGGCCGGGTGGATCTCGGCAATCTTCAGCGTCATGGCATGTGCCAGCCCGCTGACGCAGAAGGCGAAGGGTAGGGCGGTAACGAGCAACTTGCGTTTGAGGTTCATGACACTCTCCATCTTGTTTTTGTTGGTGTGCAGCGTTGCGAGAAGCGAGGTTGGGCACGCAGCGGCCCTTCCCTGGTGAGTCAGTTGAAGGCGGGTTCCTCCAGTCCGGTGACGCCTGGGTTCAGGGCGAAGACGCCACCGGCCAGCGGCTGGTCGCTCAGATCGCCGCCGGGGCGGATCGAGGTGACGAACAGGGTGTCCAGGCGCGCGCCGCCGAAAGCACACATGGTCGGTTTCTTCACCGGTACCGCGAGCGAGCGGTCCAGGCGGCCATCCGGGGTGAAACGGTGGATCAGCCCGGCGTCGTTGCCGCAGATCCAGTAGCAGCCGTCGGCATCCACCGCGGCTCCGTCGGGTCGGCCGGGGTGGTCGAGCATGTCGACGAACAGGCGTCGGCCGGTCGGCGTGCCGCTGTCCGTGTCGTAATCGAAGGCCCAGATCTTCTGCACGCTGGGGTGCGAATCGGACAGGTACATGGTTCGCCCGTCCGGGCTGAAGGCCAGGCCGTTGGGCACGATAAAACCGTCGAGCTGCGGCCGCAGCGGCGCATCGTTGGCATCGCGATCCAGCCGGTAGAGCGCGCCGACCGGGTGCCCGGCGGCCATGTCCAGCGCCATGCTGCCGGCCCAGAAACGTCCCTGGCGATCGCAGCGGCCATCGTTCATGCGCATATCGGCCAACTGGTGCTCGATGGCCGCCAGCGCGCGGCTGTCGAGTCGGCCGTCCGGGCGCGTCTGCAGGGCGAAGAAGCCGCTCTCCATGCCGGCCACCCAGCCATCGCCGTGGCGCGCGATGCAGGCCAGCATCTGCTCGCCCTGCCAGCGGGAAACCTGGCCGTCGGCAGCGCTCCAGCGCAGCAGGTCGCGGTTGGGGATGTCGACCCAATACAGCGCCTGTTCGGCAGCGACCCAGACCGGGCTTTCGCCGGTGGCGCAGCGCAGGTCGGCGATGAGTTCAGCTTCACTGGCCATTGCGTTTCTCTTTGTTTTTGTACGCGGGCGAAGGTGATCGATCAGTCGAAGGGGCCGGCCGCGACGAAGGCGCCGCCCTGGTAGATGCCAGCCGGGTCGTCAGCGCTGTACGGTGGCTGCTGCTCGACCTTGTCGCGGAACGCTTCGGAGCTGTCCTGCGCGCTGAAGCCCAGGTGTGCGGCCAGGTGGTTGTCCCACCACACGTCACGGTTGGCGGACATGCCGTAGACCACGGTATGACCGACCGCTGGCGTGAACAGCGCGCAGCGCATCAGCTCGGTGAGGTCGCGGAAACTGAGCCAGGTGCTCATCATCCGGCGATTGGCCGGCTCGGGAAACGAGGAGCCGATGCGGATGCTGACGGTCTCGATGCCGTAGCGGTCGTAATAGAAATTCGCCATATCCTCGCCGTAGGACTTGGACAGGCCGTAGTAGCCATCCGGGCGGCGTGGTGCGTAGGCATCCAGGGTTTCGGTCTGCGGGTAGAAGCCGATCACGTGGTTGGAACTGGCGAAAACCACACGCTTGATGCCGTGCAGGCGGGCCGCTTCGTAGATGTGGAAGGTGCCGCGGATATTGGCGTCGAGGATTTCTTCGAACGGTCGCTCGACGGAGACGCCGCCGAAATGGGCGATGGCATCGACGCCTTCGCACAGGGCATGCACGGCCGCCTTGTCGGCGAGGTCGCAGGGCACGACTTCCTCATGCTCGCCGGCTGCCGGGGCCATCGGCGCGATATCGGACAGTCGGATGATGCGGGCGTAGGGCTGCAGCTTTTCGCGTAAGACCTTGCCAAGGCCGCCTGCCGCTCCGGTGAGCAGAAGACGGCCAAGCGTGGGATTGGGAGTGGTAGTCATCGGGGTGCCTGTCGTTATTGTTCTTGAGTCATCTGTTGTCATATGACATGTGTCAAATATCAGCATCTAGCCGCATGAATGTCAACACGGTTAAAGTCGTATTTGATGACATATGTTGCTTCTCAGCGTCACTTCCGTTGTGTTGTCCAAGCTAAAGCGCTGTGACAGAGGGCTCCAGAGGAGCGGCGCCCAAGATTGATAAAAGCGGGGCGCTGCCAGCAATATTTTCGATAGTTGTATGATGACTGTTCGAAAATGGAGTGCGCAACGAGGTCGGTGCGCGGCCAGCACAATGCCGGCGCGCTGCTGGTGCACACGGTAACGACTGCTATGGAGGCTGCCGAACTCGGTGTCCTGAGCGGCCGTGATCGGCCGCTGCGGCTCAGAATTGCCTGACCAGCGCCGCGGCAAGGATACCGGCGGCAATCGCTGGCAGCGGCTTTTTCAGCGCCAGCATGGTCACTGCCGTGGCTAGCAGCGCCAGTCGCGCGCCAGCATCACCCTGCAAGGCCATCGGCGCGACGATCGCCACCAGTACTGAACCGGACATTGCGGTGATGAACTGGCGGACTCGGTCGCTGATGGGCACGAAGGCCATGACGAACACGCCGCCCCAGCGCGTCGCCAGGGTCACCAGTGCCATGACCAGCACCACGGTCAGCGCGCCTGCGCCCGTCGCATCAAGATTCACGCGCTTTCTCCTTCCACAGCAGCCCGGTCGCGCCACCGGCGAGGGCACCCACCACCACGTGGCTGTTCTCCGGCAGGTAACGGAAGGCGAGCAGAGAGGCGCCGGCGGCAACGCTCCAGATCACCAGTATGCGCAGGTTCTTTTCGCCGCCCACCACCATGGCCAGCAGAAAGCAGCCCATCACCATGTCCAGCCCCAGGCGCTTCGGGTCGCTGACCGCACTGCCGAAATGGATGCCCAGCCAACTGCCGACCACCCAGAACGACCAGAGCGCCAGGCCGCCACCGAGCAGCAGGCCGAAGCCCGGGCGGTTGCGGTTAAAGGCCTGCATGGCCATCGCCCAGTTGGCGTCCGACGCGATCAGCATCACCCCGTAGCGCCTGCCCGGTGGCAGCTGGCGCAACCAGGGATAGAGTGTGGCGCCCATCAGCAGGTGGCGGGCGTTGATGGCAAACACCGTGACCATCAGGGTGAACAGCGGCACCTGCGTGCCCCAAAGTTCCAGCGCGGCGAACTGCGAGGCGCCGGCGAACACCAGAGCGCTCATCGCCAGGATCACCGAATCGTCCAGCCCGGTCTGCACCGCGGCAAGGCCGAAGGCGGCGCCGAACAAGGTGACGAAGATGGAAATCGGCGCGAGCTGGCGAAAACCGGCCCAGACCATGCGTCGGTCGAAATGATGCAGCTCGCTTTCTGCGTCAGTCATGCACGAATCCTCCAGATGGCAGCGCTGGATCGATGTCATTCAACGTCCAGCCAGCCAGATTAGGGGGTGTTGCCGCGACGGAACAGCGCAGTTGGCGTCGGATCGGGCGGTACAGATTCGCGCGAGCAGTCGATTGCGCGGCAATGAAGGCTTCGGCCTGTCGACGCTGCGCCTCGCCAGTCATCACCGATGCTATGGGTGGCTATGTCCGATTCTGATTTTGCAGTGTGACCGGCTGCCGACGGCTAGAAGCTGCAGGTCGCAGCAGAAGGCTTATCTGGCTGGAATGGTGCCGAACTGGACAGATTTACCGCCCAGAATCCGAGAGTGATCTGCCGTGCCGGTTTTGTTCGCCGTAATAAGATATCTATTCATGACGTCTTATCGTATTTAAGATGCTATGAAATGACTTTTTAATATTCTTTCAAGGTTACGTAGTATGCGATTGGTAGTATCTTATCCTTCATAGGATGTCGCTTGGTGTAACCTTATGAAAGGCTTTTTCCCTGTTCAAAGTACCTCTCTGCTTTACCGTATAGGCCTTCTGGTGAAGGAGGCGCGTCTGCGCATGGGGCTGCGCCAGGCTGACCTTGCAGAGCGGGCTGGGATTTCTCTCCGAGCTGTTCGTCACATTGAGGGGGGCAAGGCTGAAGGTGTTTCGCTGCACGACTTCATGCTCGCGTTGTTCACCGTTGGGATTTCTGACCGGGTTTTCCAGGCGCTGATCGATGACCCAGCGTTTGATCTCGACGCTTTGGAAACCAATGCGACCAAGCGCGTCAGGCTGCCGCGCAGCAACGCGGAGGACTTCTAATGTCGCGCGCTTACATCTACATGGAATGTCCGGAAACGGGTGAGACTGTGACGCTGGGCAGGCTGACCCTTGCTGGTCGCACGGGAACCTTCGTCTATGCGCCGGAGATCGTGGAAGCCAAGCGTTGGGTGCCTGATCCGATACGGTATCCGCTCTCCACTCGACCCATTCAGGTACATAAGAATGGCGGCGTTCCCGGCTTCATTGATGATGCGATGCCAGATGGCTGGGGAGAACGCCTGTTGCGCCGCACCCGAAAGGGCGAGCTCACTCCGATCCAGCTCCTGCTGTTATCTCCTAACGAAGATCGCGCCGGAAACATCATGGCTGGCGAAGATCGCACACCGAGGCCGGGAATAGGCGAAAGGCCTGTGAAAATGCTTGAAGCCAAAGGGCTCGATCATTTCATAGATATTTGCGCTGCGATTTATGACAGCCAGCTGAGCGCTGAGCAGCTGGAGGCATTAAGAATACGGGACCAGCGCTCAGCTGTTGGTGGTGCCAGGCCCAAGCGCACGTACCGCTTTGATCACAAGCTGATTCTTGCCAAGCCACGCGACAAATTTGATCACTACGACCTGCCGAAATTCGAGTATGCCTGCATGACTTTTGCGGCTACCAAGGGGATGAATGTTGCCCGGACGGCACTCGATCAAAGTGAAAGAGGCAACACGTTGCTGGTGGAGCGATTCGACCGAGAATGGTCAGAGAATGATGCAAGGTTTCGCCGCATTCCGATGATGAGTGGCTTAACTCTTCTCGATGCCGAATGGCAGGTGCAGCGCAACAACGGGTGGATCTACGCGGCGCTCGCCGATGAGCTGTACCGCAGAGGCGCGCCGGATTCTGATAGGCAGGCGCTCTACAGGCGAATGGCCTACAACGCTCTGGTCGGCAACAGTGACGATCATCCTCGCAACCACGCAGTGATCTGGCAGGAAGGCGCTTGGCGCCTCTCGCCCATGTATGACGTTCTTCCCGTACTGGGAGAGGGGCCTGCGCAGAGGCTGGCGATGGAAGTTGGTATCAACGGTATTCTCCTAAGTCGAGCCAACCTGCTTAGCCAGCATGAGCATTTTGCACTGACGGAAGATGAGGCGGCAGGCATATTGGACGAGGTCGCTTCTTGGGAGTCGGAGCTGATGGAGCACTATGCAAAGCATTTGGCTGGGGCTGAGTTGGATGCGGCGGTGGACGCAACAAGCAGCGAGAGACTGCTGGCTTAGGGCGGGCTGCGAAGGCTTTTTTCTGCACTCTTGGTCCTTGCTTTAGCGTCGAGCAGTGCATTCGTCACAGCCTGAATAGCCCCGGCTCTGGTCGACCATTTGAACGTCAACTCGTGGCCGATTCGGTTGAAAAAGTCCCGCCGCAATTTTGGCCCGCGAAAAAGCGTGGTCGACGTTGAAATCTGGTTCGCTCAGAAGACGGAGCTGTCTTGGTTTTTACGTAGCAACGCCAAAATCCAGCGATTTTTGATCTACCGAAAAGCAGCTCTCTCAGAAGCCGACTTTTTCAACAAAATCGGCCGTCAGCAGCCCATCCCATGGTGTTGGAGCTGGATTGGCGGCAGGTCTCGGGCGATATCGCGGGCCGCCTGACGCACGGCATTGCGCACCGCCTCCAGCGCCGGGTTATCGTTGTCGTCGCGCCAGGCCAGGTGCAGCTCGGCGCAGATGCCCGCCGGCAGTGGCAGCTCGCGAAAGCGTACCTGCTGGAAGCGGATCGCACTGGCCCCGCGCGGCACCAGCGCCATGCCGAGGCCAGCGTTGACCAGCGAGAGGATGGTCAGCGTCGAGCCCAGCGACTGGACGAATTCGGGCTGGATACCGCTGGCGCGGAACAGCCCGGTGTGCAGCTCGTTGAACGGCTGCCAGGCGCCATGGGCATAGAGGATGAACGGCTCGCCGTGGAGCATTTCCAGGGTCGGCGCCGGATGCTGCGCCAGTGGATGGCCGGCCGGCGTGGCCAGCACGAAAGGCTCGCGCAGCAGGCATTCACTGACCAGTCCCGGCTGCTGCAACGGCTCGCGCACCACCGCCAGGTCGACCCGACGCGCGCGCAGAGCCTGCAGTTGTTCGAAGGTGGTGGTCTCCAGCAGGTTGATGGCCACCCCTGGCCGTTCCCGGCGCACTTGGGTGATGGCGCGCGGCAGGAAGTCGTAGACCGCGCTGGCAACGAAGCTGATGGTCAGCGAGCCGCTCTCGCCCAGTGCAGCCAGCCGGGCACCCTGTGCGGCGCGGTGGGCCTGGTCGAGCAGGGCCTGGGCCTCGACGAAGAAGGCGCGACCGGCGGCGGTGAGCGCCACAGAACGCGTGCTGCGGGTGAACAGCGCGACGCCGAGCTGGTGTTCCAGCAACTGGATCTGCCGGCTCAGCGGCGGCTGGGTCATGTTCAGGCGCTCGGCCGCGCGACGGAAATTCAGTTCGCTGGCCAAGGTGGTAAAGCATCGCAGTTGGGCGAGTTCGAACATTGATCCGTTCCTGGTATCAATCAAAAGCGTTAATGAATTGGACCGTATCAATCAGCCGGCGGATTATCCAGCGCATCCCCTGACTGGCGAGGCGGCGGCACGAATGAGCGACCTGTACGAAGCGGACCGCATCACCTGGATCGGCCTGCGTGCGGTGGAGCTGCCGCTGCAGCGGCCGGTCAGCGACGCCAAGGTACTCACCGGGCGGCAGCTGCCGCTGGCGTCGGTCAGCCTGTTGTTCGTTGAACTGCAGTCGCAGCAGGGCCATCACGGCCTCGGTTTCAGCTACAGCCTGCGCACCGGCGGCCCCGCGCAATATGCCCACGCGCGGGAACTGGCGCCGTTGCTGCTGGGCGAAGATCCCAACGACATCGCCCGCCTGTGGAGCCGGCTGAGCTGGGCCAGCGCCTCGATCGGGCGCAGCGGCCTGGCAGTGCAGAGCATTGCCGCCTTCGATACGGCGCTTTGGGACCTCAAGGCGCGTCGCGCCGGGCTGCCACTGGCCAAGCTGCTCGGCGCCCATCGCGACGCGGTGCCTTGCTACAACACCTCCGGCGGCTACCTGCAGGCGCCCATCGAGGAGGTCATCGAAAAGGCCGAGGCGTCTAGGGCGCGAGGCATTGGCGGGATCAAGCTGAAGGTCGGCCAGCCCGATCGGCACGCCGACCTGCGCCGGGTCGCGGCGCTGCGCAGGCACTTCGGCGACGAGGCGGCGCTGATGGTCGACGTCAACCAGCAATGGGATCGCACCACCGCGGCACGCATGGGCAGGGCGCTGGAGGAGTTCGAGCTGACCTGGATCGAGGAGCCGCTGGACGCCCACGATCTGGAAGGTCACGCCGCCCTGGCGGCGCAGCTGATCACCCCGGTCGGCACTGGCGAGATGCTCGGCAGTGCGGCCGAAGCCTGTGCCTTCGTCGAACGCGGGGCGGTGGATGTGATCATGCATGACGCGCCGCGCATCGGTGGTTTCACGCCGTTCCTGCAGGTGGCCGAGGCGGCGCGGCGGCGCGGAATCGTGATGGCGCCGCATTTCGTTATGGAATTGCATATCCACCTCGCGGCGGCCTACGAACATGCCACATGGGTCGAGCATTTCGAATGGCTCGAGCCGCTGTTCCAGGAGCGGCTCGAGATCCGCGACGGCTGCATGCAGGTGCCGACCCGGCCCGGGCTGGGGCTGAGCCTCAGTGAGCAGGTGGCGGGTTGGACGCTGGCTAGCGAGACGTTCGGCACCAAGCCCTGACGGCAGCCCCTCTGCTGGCGCAGAGGGGCGCAGGTTCAGGTGCGTAGCACCTGACCGAGCACGCCGCTCCGTGGCCGCATCGCGCTGTACAGCTGCCAGAGCACGAAGGCCAGGGCCAGCCCGAGAAAGGTCGCGGCGATGGGGTTGGTGAAGAACGAGGCGAAGTTGCCGTCGGAGAGCATCAGGCCGCGGCGCAGATTGGTCTCCGCCATCGGCCCGAGGATGAAGCCGATGATGAAGGGCGCGACCGGCATGCCCGCCTTGACGAAGGCATAGCCAAGCACACCGAACAGCAGGATCGACCAGACATCGAACAGCCGGCTGGAGAGGCCGAACGCACCGACCACACAGAGCACCAGAATGATCGGCAGCAGGATGTGCTTGGGCACGTCGAGCAGCTTGATGAACAGGCGCAGGCCGTAGAACTCCATGAACAGCATCATCACCGAGGCCACCAACAGCGCGGCGAAGATGGTGTAGACCAGCGGCCCCTGGCTGATGAACAGCAGCGGCCCTGGCTGGATGCCGTGGATCAGAAAGCCGCCGAGCAGGATCGCGGTGGTGGTGTCGCCGGGGATGCCCAGGGTCATCAGCGGCATCATGGCGCCGCCGATGCCGGCGTTGTTCGCCGTCTCGCTGGCGACCACGCCGCCGATGTTGCCCTTGCCGTAGGTTTCCGGCTGTTTGGCGCGCTTCTTGGCGACGATGTAGGACAGCAGGTTGGAGGTGCCGGCACCGATGCCTGGGAGGATGCCCACTGCCAGACCGATCAGACCGGAGCGACTGGCGTTGGGCAGCTCCTGGCGAAACTCCTTAAGCGAGAAGCCGAAGCCCTTGATGTCCTTCATGCTCACCGAGCCGGCCTTGCTGCGCACGGCATGCCGGCCGGTTTCGGCGAGCTTGATAACCTCGGCCACGGCGAACATGCCGATCATCACCGTCAGCATGGAAAAGCCGCCGTTCAGCTCGCTGACGCCGAAGGTGAAGCGGCGCACCGCTTCTACTGGTGCGATGCCAACGGTGGATACGGCGATGCCCAGCGTGCCGGCGAACAGCCCCTTGACCATCGAGCCGGCGGAAAGGGTGGCGATCAGCGTCAGCGAGAACACCGCGATGGCGAAGTATTCGTGCGGGCCGAAGCTCAGCGCGACCTTGGCCAGCTGCGGGGCGATGAACATCAGCGCGATGATGCTGAAGATGGTGCCGAGAAAGGAAAACACGATGCCGACCCCGAGCGCCTTCACGCCCAGACCCTGCTCCATCAGTGGGCCGCCGTCGAACACCGTGGCGATGGACGACGGCGTACCGGGAATCTTCAGCAGGATCGCCGAGATCAGTCCGCCGGACGTTGCGCCGATGAACAGCGCGACCAGCAGCGACAGGCCGGCTTGCGGCCCCATGGTAAACGTCAGCGGCAGGCATAGCGCCACGGCCATGGTCGCCGACAGGCCGGGCACGGCGCCAAAGACGATGCCGACCGCGACGCCGCCGAGCATCAGCAGCATGATGTTGAGCGAGAAGACGGCACCGAAGCCTTGCTGCAGTAATTCGAGCATGGTCGATTCCTCAGAAGTTCAGCAGGCCAGCGGGCAGCAACAGGTCGAAGGCCTCGCGGAACAGCAGGTAGATGACGGCCGACGTGACCACCGCGATCGCCGCGTAGGGCAGGTGACGGACCTTGTGGTCAACGGGCGTCAGGACGATGAACTGCAGGTAGAGGTAAAGCGCGGTCATGATCGGAAAGCCCACCGGGCCGAGCAGCACCACGTAGATCAGGATCAGCCCGAGGGTCTTCAGCACGGTCAGCGGCTCGACGACGCTGGTGCTGGTTTGCTCCGGTGCGTCGGCGTCGCTCTCGGCCGCGGGCTGCGCGCGGTTGCCGAAGGCGCTGAGTGTCTGCAGCGCCCCGAGCAGGCAGAGCAGGATGGCCAGCAGGGTGGGGACGGTGGCGGCATCAATGCCGTCGTGGCCGGGTACGCGGTAGGCCATCACCAGATAGGCGATGCTGGCGCCGAGCATGGCCACGCCGATGGTCAGTTCTTTCTTGTTCGCAGTGGTCATGGCAAACCTCCGTGCGCGAGGAGAGACAGCCAGCCGGCGTGGCCGGCTGGCGACACGTCAGGGATCAGTTCTTGGCCTGACGTAGTTCGTCCTTGAACTGCATGAAATCCTCGCGGGTCTTGGCCAGGATTTGCTTGGCTTCCTCGGTGCCGTAGTAGGCCACCGGCTGCTTGAACTTCTTCAGGTCCTCGGCGTACTCGGGGATCTCGGTGATCTGCTTCATCAGGTCGGCCATCTTCTTCACGATCGCCGGGTCGGTGCCTTTCGGGAAAGCGACCACGTAGGGCTTGTCCATGGTGATATCCAGGCCCTGCTCCTTGAGTGTCGGCACGTCGCCGAGCAGCGGGTTGCGCTCGTCGTTGGGCTGGCCGAGCGCGACCATCTGCCCACCGCTGACGTAGTCCTGCACCGAGCCGTAGGTGATCGCGCCGAGGTCCAGGCGGCCGCCGAGCATGCCCACCACGCGGTCGGAAACGGTGCCGCCGTCGACCATCTTCAGCTTGGTGTCGGTCAGCTTCTCCAGCATCAGCCCCTGCACGTGGGAGAAGCTGCCCATCTCGGTGCCATAGGTGACGCTGCCCGGCTTGGCCTTCGACTTGTCGATCAGGTCCTGCATGCTGGTCACGCCGGACTGCTTGGAGGCGACGAACACCGTGCTCTTGTCGACGCCGGCGATGCACGAGACGTCGAAGGTTTCGTAGCTGTCCTCGGTGAGGCCGGCGACCTCGTTGACGATCAGCTGGCCGGGGTGGGTGAAGAGGATGGTGTTGCCATCGGCAGCGGCGCCCTTGACCTGCTCGGCGGCCAGGGTGCCGCCGCCGCCGGCGATGTTGGTCACCACCATGCTCTTGCCGGTGATCTGGTTGAAATACTTGGCCATGGTGCGGGCGTTGAAGTCGGTGTCGCCGCCGGGGTTGGCGATCACCACCACCTGCACGGGGCGGGTCGGCCATTTCACATCGGCGGCCATCGTGGTGGAGGCGGCAGCGAGACCGGCGATGCCGACGAGGGCGGAAAGCAGGGAGGCGCGGAATATTGTTTTCATTGGAGTTCTCCGGGTTTGGGCTGCGGGTTCAGGTATTGCGGCCGAGGCTGGGTTTCTTCGGGTCATAGGTCCAGCCAGGCACCAGGTAACGCATCGCCATGGCGTCGTCGCGCGCGCCGCTGGCGACCTTCTTGTACAGCTCGTGGGCGCTCATGATTCGGTCCATGTCCGGCTCGATGCCCAGGCCCGGGCGCTCGGGCACGCGGACCTGGCCGGCGACGATCTGCAGTGGCTCGCGGGTCAGGCGCTCCTGGCCTTCCTGCCAGATCCAGTGGGTGTCGATGGCGGTAATGCGTCCCGGCGCGGCGGCTGCGGCGTGGGTGAACATGGCCAGCGAGACGTCGAAGTGGTTGTTCGAATGCGAGCCCCAGGTCAGGCCGAACTGCTCGCACATCTGCGCCAGGCGCACCGAGCCCTGCATGGTCCAGAAGTGCGGGTCGGCCAGCGGGATGTCCACCGACTCCAGGCGCAGCGAGTGGCCCATCTGCCGCCAGTCGGTGGCAACCATGTTGGTGGCAGTGGGAATGCCGGTGGCGCGCTTGAACTCGGCCATGATCTCGCGGCCGGAGTAGCCATTTTCCGGGCCGCAGGGATCTTCGGCGTAGGCGAGCAGGTGGCCCTGGCCCCTGCACAGGGCGATGGCCTCGTCCAGCGACCAGGCGCCGTTGGGGTCCAGCGTCACGCGCGCATCCGGGAAGCGCGCCTTGATCGCGGCGATCGCCTGCATCTCCTCCTCGCCGCGCATCACGCCGCCCTTGAGCTTGAAGTCGGCGAAGCCGTAGCGCGCATGCGCGGCCTCGGCCAGGCGGGCGATGGCGTCCGGGGTCAGCGCCTGCTGATGGCGCAGCTGGTACCAGTCCTCGCCAGTGCTGGCCAGATAGGGCAGGTCGGTGCGCTGGCGATCACCTATATAGAAGAGGTAGGCGAGCATCGGCACCGCGTCGCGCTGCTGGCCGCTGCCGAGCAGCTCGGCGACCGGCACGTCGAGGTGCTGGCCGAGCAGGTCGAGCAGGGCGGCCTCTACCGCGGTGATCACGTTGTCCAGGCGCAGGTTGATCTCGTGAGGCTGCTTGAGTACCGCCGCCTCGGCTGCGGAGGTCACCTCGTGGCGGGTTGCCTGCGGCGTACCGGCGGCGTTGCTGGCGATGGCGCTGCGCAGGCTGTTGAGCGTGCGGTTGTAGAGGCCGATCGGCTGGCCGATGACCAGCGCCCGGCAGCGCTCCAGTGCCTGGCGGATGCCTTCGCCACCGGGTACTTCGCCGATGCCGGTGTTGCCGGCATTGTCGGTGAGCAACACCAGATTGCGGGTGAAGTAGGGGGCATGGGCGCCGCAGAGGTTGAGCAACATGCTGTCGTGGCCGGCCACGGGGATGACCTGCATGCTCTTTACGTGGGGTGTCGCGCTGAACGGCTGACTCATTGTGTGCGGCCTCCGCTGCAGGCGCAGCGAGCCGGGACAGTCGCCCAGTGAGAATTGGCTGGGGTGGCGCAGCGTATGGTGGTCTCGGCAGCCGGCGGCTGCGCAGGGGACGGGCAATTGCGGAACATGTCCGGGGCCTCGCTATTGTTATTGTGGTCATAGGTCGTCGTACGACTATGGAGGATTTTTTACAGTTCGCTACGTCGCCTGTCAAACGAAATCATCAGTGCATTTGCCTTGGTTTGCTGCAACTGCTTATGCCATTAAGCAGCAGACTTCGCACAGCTTGCCCTGGCCGGAGGAGTGAAAGGCAGAAAGCTTTCATTCAGCTTTCAGCGCTGAAGAAAATGCGCAGAAAAAACGGTTGGACTATTTTTAGTTGTACGATAACGTATCTCAAGGCTGTTGCCCTTGTACCTCCTCAACATGCATTCAGGATGCTCGAATAATGAATCCACAAGAATTGAAGGCCATCCTCTCTTCCGGCCTGCTGTCGTTCCCGGTCACCGACTTCGACGCGCAGGGCGACTTCCATCGCGCCGGCTATATCAAGCGTCTGGAATGGCTCGGCCCCTACGGTGCCTCGGCGCTGTTCGCTGCCGGTGGCACCGGCGAGTTCTTCTCGCTGGAACCGCGCGAGTACAGCGAAATCATCAAGACCGCCGTCGATACCTGCGCCGGCACGGTGCCGATCCTTGCCGGTGTCGGTGGCCCGACGCGCCTGGCCATCCAGATGGCGCAGGAAGCCGAGCGTCTGGGTGCCAAGGGTCTGCTGCTGCTGCCGCACTACCTCACCGAGGCCAGCCAGGAAGGCGTCGCGCTGCATGTCGAGCAGGTCTGCAAGTCGGTGAACATCGGCGTGGTGGTCTACAACCGCAACGTCTGCCGCCTGACCGCGACGCATCTGGAGCAGCTGGCCGAGCGCTGCCCGAACCTTATCGGCTACAAGGACGGCCTGGGCGATATCGAGTTGATGGTGTCGATCCGCCGCCGCCTCGGCGAGCGCTTCAGCTACCTCGGCGGCCTGCCGACCGCGGAAGTCTATGCCGCGGCCTACAAGGCGCTGGGCGTGCCGGTGTATTCCTCGGCGGTGTTCAACTTCATTCCGAAGACCGCCATGGACTTCTACCAGGCCATTGCCCGCGAGGATCACGAAACCGTCGGCAAGCTGATCGACGATTTCTTCCTGCCGTACCTGGACATCCGCAACCGCTGCAAGGGCTACGCGGTCAGCATCGTCAAGGCCGGTGCACGCATCTCCGGCTACGACGCCGGCCCGGTTCGCGCGCCGCTGACCGAGCTGAAGCCCGACGAATACGAGCGCCTGGCGGTGCTGATCGAGAAGCAGGGCGCCCAGTAAGCCTTTCCGGAATCGCCCCGGCGCCGCGCTGCCGAACTGCCGCGCCGGGCATCATCAGAGGACACTTTGCATGGCTGACGTACAACGCTACGACAACTTCATCGACGGCCAGTGGGTCGGCTCGGATCGCTACCAGGCCAACACCAACCCGTCCGACCTCTCTGACGTGATCGGCGAATACGCCCAGGCCGATGCCGCACAGGTCGAGCAGGCCATCGCCGCCGCCCGCCGCGCATTTCCGGCGTGGGCCACCTTCGGCATCCAGGCGCGCGCCGATGCGCTGGAAAAGGTCGGCCTGGAAATCCTCGCCCGCCGCGAAGAGCTCGGCACGCTGCTGGCGCGGGAAGAGGGCAAGACCCTGCCGGAAGCCATCGGTGAAGTCGCCCGCGCCGGCAATATCTTCAAGTACTTCGCTGGCGAATGCCTACGCCAGGCCGGCGAGACGCTGCAGTCGGTGCGCCCCGGTGTCGGCGTGGAAGTGACCCGCGAACCGCTCGGCGTGATCGGCCTGATCACCCCGTGGAACTTCCCGATTGCCATCCCTGCCTGGAAGATCGCTCCGGCGCTGGCCTTCGGCAATTGCGTGGTGATCAAGCCGGCCGACCTGGTTCCCGGCTGCGCCTGGGCCATCGCCGAGATCATCTCCCGTGCGGGCTTCCCGGCTGGCGTGTTCAATCTGGTGATGGGCCGCGGTCGTGAAGTCGGCGAGGCCATCGTCAATGCCAAGGATGTCGATGCGGTGAGCTTTACCGGCTCGGTGGGTGTCGGTCGCGGTATCGCCCAGACCTGCGTGGCGCGTGGCGCCAAGGTGCAGCTGGAGATGGGCGGCAAGAACCCGCAGATCGTGCTGGACGATGCCGACCTCAACGTTGCCGTCGAGCTGTGCACCCAGAGCGCGTTTTATTCGACCGGCCAGCGCTGCACGGCGTCTAGCCGCATCATCGTCACCGAAGGCATCTACGACCGCTTCGTCGAGGCGATGGTCGAGCGCATCAAGAAGATCAAGGTTGGTTCGGCACTCGAGCAGGGCGTGGATGTCGGCCCGGTCGTGTCCGAAGCGCAGCTGGAGCAGGACCTGCGCTACATCGAGATCGGCAAGCAGGAAGGCGCACGCCTGGCCTGCGGCGGCGAGCGGGTGAAGTGTGGCACCGAGGGCTACTTCCTGGCGCCGACGCTGTTCGTCGACAGCGACCCGGGCATGCGCATCAGCCGCGAGGAGATCTTCGGCCCGGTGGCCAACGTGGTAAAGGTCAAGGACTACGACGAGGCGCTGGCGATGGCCAACGACACCGAGTTCGGCCTGTCCGCCGGCATCTGCACCACCTCGCTGAAGTACGCCAATCACTTCAAGCGCCACGCCCAGGCCGGCATGGTGATGATCAACCTGCCCACCGCCGGGGTGGATTACCACGTGCCGTTCGGCGGCCGCAAAGGCTCGTCCTATGGCCCGCGCGAGCAGGGTCGTTACGCCCAGGAGTTCTACACCACGGTGAAGACTACCTACATCGGCTGAGGTGAAAGCCGGTCGAAAGGCCGCGCTGCGAAACTGTGTAACGGCGCCCGCGCGGGCGCCGCATCCCCGACAAGAACAACAGAGGGACACCCATGACCATTGCCGCAACGGGCACACCCCGCATTACCGAACTCACCGTCGTGCCCGTCGCCGGGCAGGACAGCATGCTGATGAACCTGAGCGGCGCTCACGGGCCCTGGTTCACCCGCAACATCCTCATCCTCAAGGACAGCGCCGGGCATGTCGGCGTCGGCGAAGTGCCGGGCGGCGAAGCCATCCGCCAGACGCTGGAAGACGCCCGCGGCATGATGGTCGGCGAGCCCATCGGCCAATACAACGCCCTGCTCAACCGTGCGCGCCGCGCTTTCGCCGACCGCGATTCCGGCGGCCGCGGCCTGCAGACCTTCGACCTGCGCATCGCCATTCACGCCGTCACCGCACTGGAGTCGGCGCTGCTCGACCTGCTCGGCCAGCACCTTGAGGTGCCCGTCGCTGCACTGCTCGGCGACGGCCAGCAGCGCGATGAAGTGGAAATGCTCGGCTACCTGTTCTTCATCGGTGATCGCAACAAGACCGACCTCGGCTACCGCGACGAATCCGGCGCCGATGACGCCTGGTTCCGCCTGCGCAACGAGGAGGCGATGACCCCGCAGAGCATCGTCCGCCAGGCCGAGGCGGCCTACGAGCGCTACGGCTTCAAGGACTTCAAGCTCAAGGGCGGCGTGCTGCGCGGCGAAGAAGAAGTCGAGGCGATCCGCGCCCTGGCCGCGCGCTTCCCCGACGCCAGCGTGACGCTGGACCCCAACGGCGCCTGGTCGCTGGACGAAGCCATCGGCCTGTGTCGCGACCTGCACGGCGTGCTGGCCTATGCCGAAGACCCCTGTGGTGCCGAGAACGGCTATTCCGGTCGCGAAGTGATGGCCGAGTTCCGCCGCGCCACCGGCCTGCCGACTGCGACCAACATGATCGCCACCGACTGGCGGCAGATGAGTCACACCGTGCAGCTCAACTCGGTGGACATTCCGCTGGCCGACCCGCATTTCTGGACCATGGCCGGCTCCGTGCGCGTGGCGCAGATGTGCGCCGACTTCGGTCTGACCTGGGGCTCGCATTCGAACAACCACTTCGATATCTCCCTGGCGATGTTCACCCACGTCGCCGCCGCCGCACCGGGCCGCGTCACCGCCATCGACACCCACTGGATCTGGCAGGACGGCCAGCACCTGACCCTCAAGCCGCTGAAGGTCGTTGGCGGCAAGGTCGCGGTGCCACAGAAGCCGGGGCTGGGTGTCGAACTCGACTGGGATGCCTTGCGCAAGGCGCATGCGCTGTACAAGGAAAAAGGCCTCGGCGCCCGCGACGACGCCATCGCCATGCAGTACCTGATCCCCGACTGGACCTTCAACAACAAGAAGCCGTGCATGGTGCGCTGAGGCACGCTTGCCGGGCCGGCTCCGGTGGACGGCTTCGGCCGTCCATCCTACGAGGCGAGCCACGTGTATGGCACCCCCGGCGATCACCGAACAGAACAACAACCGGACCCTAACCGGAGCAGACATGAGCGAAACCGTGCAACTGATTCCCCACCAGGATTCCCCGCGCTGCATCCGCCTGCACGAGGCGGACAACGTCGCCGTGGTGGTCAATGACGGCGGCGTGCCGGTCGGCGCCCGATTCGAGGGCGGGCTGGTCACGGTCGAGGCCGTTCCGCAGAGCCACAAGGTCGCGCTCGTGGACATCGCTGAAGGTGAGCCGGTGCGCCGCTACGGGCAGATCATCGGCTATGCGCTCGAACCCCTGCGCCGTGGCGGCTGGGTCAAGGAAACCCAGTTGCGGATGCCCAGCGCGCCGCCGCTGGAAAGCCTGCCGCGTGCCACCGCCGTGCCGGCTGCGCTCGAGCCGCTCCAGGGCTACACCTTCGAGGGCTACCGCAATGCCGACGGCACCGTCGGCACGCGCAACATCCTCGGCATCAGCACCACGGTGCAGTGCGTCACCGGCGTGCTGGAACACGCGGTCAAGCGCATCCGCGACGAGCTGTTGCCGAAATACCCGAACGTCGACGACGTGGTCGCGCTGACCCACAGCTACGGCTGCGGTGTGGCGATCAACGCCCGCGACGCCTACATCCCCATCCGCACCGTGCGCAACCTGGCGCGCAACCCGAACCTCGGCGGCGAAGCGCTGGTCATCAGCCTCGGCTGCGAGAAGCTGCAGGCCGAACAGGTGATGCACGAGGACGATCCCTCGGTGGACCTGCGCGACCCCTGGCTGTACCGCCTGCAGGAGTCGAACAGCGGTTTCGGCGAGATGATCGAGCAGATCATGGCGCTGGCCGATACCCGGCTGAAAAAGCTCGACCAGCGCCGCCGTGAAACGGTACCGGCCAGTGAGCTGATCCTCGGCATGCAATGCGGCGGCAGCGACGCCTTCTCCGGCATCACCGCCAACCCGGCGCTGGGCTATGCGGCGGACCTGCTGGTGCGCGCCGGTGCCACGGTGATGTTCTCGGAGAACACCGAGGTGCGCGATGCGGTGTATATGCTCACCGCCCGCGCCGAAACGCCGGAAGTGGCCGATGCGCTGATCGCCGAGATGGACTGGTACGACCG
This sequence comes from Stutzerimonas kunmingensis, assembly GCF_002929225.1. Taxonomy (GTDB): domain Bacteria; phylum Pseudomonadota; class Gammaproteobacteria; order Pseudomonadales; family Pseudomonadaceae; genus Stutzerimonas. The sequence goes on from NZ_PISM01000022.1 coordinate 431,931, forward strand.
CTACCTGGAGCGCGGCGCCGCCGACCGCAGCGCCAACACCACGCCGGGCAACAAGAAGGGCGGGCTGTCGAACATCGTCGAGAAGTCCCTGGGCTCCATCGTCAAATCCGGCAGCGGCGCCATCAACGGCGTGGTCGGGCCGGGTGAGCGGGTTGCGCGCAAAGGACTGATCTTCTGCGCCACCCCGGCCTCCGACTTCGTCTGCGGCACGCTGCAGCTGGCGGCCGGGATGAACCTGCACGTGTTCACCACCGGCCGCGGCACGCCGTACGGCCTGGCCATGGCGCCGGTGGTCAAGGTTGCGACGCGCACCGAGCTGGCCGAGCGCTGGCCAGACCTGATCGACATCGACGCCGGGCGCATCGCCAGTGGCCGCGCGAGCATCGAGGAACTCGGCTGGGAACTGTTCCACTATTACCTGGACGTCGCCAGCGGCCGCAAGCAGACCTGGGCCGAGCGCTATCGCTTGCACAATGACATCGTGCTGTTCAACCCGGCGCCCATCACCTGAGCTGGAGCGTTCCCGCTGCGTCGATCTCGCAGCGAGTGCTACTGCCCTGCAATCGTAGGAGATTGGCAACTTCTATCTTCTAAATGGGAACATTTATCAATATCATGCGCGTTCTCATCAAACAACAAGGTAGCACTCATGAGTCGCGTTGTCGCTTCGCCCCCGTTTTCGTTGCGCCCGCTGGTGTTGGGCCTGCCGGTGCTGGTCGCCTGCTTTGCTGTCGACGCTGAGGAAGCGGTCGAGCTGGAGGCACAACAGATCATTGCGCCACGTGCAGTCGAGCAGGGCAATGGCCCGGTCGAAGGGTACGTCGCCAAGCGCAGCATTGGCGCCACCAAGACCGACACACCGATCATCGAAACGCCGCAGTCGATCAGCGTGATCACCGCCGACCGCATCCGCGACCAGGGCTCGCTGACCATCCAGGACTCGCTGCGCTACGTCGCCGGCATGCGTGGCGAGGCTTATGGCCTGGACAGTCGCGGCGACTTCGCGCTGATCCGCGGCGTTGCCCCGACCATCTTCCTCGATGGCCTGCAGCAGAGCGTTGGCTACTACAACAACACGCGCACCGACCCCTTCACCCTGGAGCGCGTCGAAGTGATCAAGGGGCCATCGTCCATGCTCTATGGGCAGAGTTCGGTTGGCGGCTTGCTCAACTTCGTCAGCAAGCGTCCGCAGGCGGAACAGAAGAGCGAGCTGCAGCTGCAGTACGGCAGCTTCGACCGCAAGCAGATCGCCTTCGACAGCACCGGTCCGCTGGATGAAGACGGCACGTTGCTCTATCGCGTGGTGGCGATCCAGCGTGACAGCCAGACCCAGGTTGATCACACCAAGGACAACCGTCTGGTGTTCATGCCGTCATTGACCTGGCGCCCGAACGAGCAGTTCGAATGGACGCTGATGGCCAACGTGCAGAAAGACGATAGCGGCACAACCAGCTCCTTCCTGCCGCACCGCGGCACGGTGCTCGGTGCGCCCTACGGCGAGATTGGCAGCGAGCGCTTCGTCAGCGAACCCGGCTTCGACGAATATGACACCGAGCAGAAAGCACTGACCTCGCAGATGGCCTGGCGTGTCGACGACACCTGGACGCTGCGGCAGAACCTGCGCTGGCAGAAGAGCAAGGTCAGCTACCAGACCATGTATGGCTGGCCGCCGGTGCTCGGTGCCGACGACCGCACGGTCAATCGTGTCTGGTCCATTTCCAAGCCGGAGGTGACCATCTGGAGCGCCGACCATCAGGCCGAATCGCGCTTCGATACCGGCCCGCTGCAGCACACCGCGCTGGTCGGTATCGACTACCGGCACGCCGTCACCGATAGCAAGACCGCCCGCGGAACCGCCACCCCGCTGGATCTCTACGATCCGGTGTACGGCACCTTCGATCCATCCGGCATTACGCTTTCCGATGTCCCGCAGCAGCGCGTTGCGCAGCAGGGCCTCTATGTTCAGGACCAGATCCGTCTCGACAAGTGGCTGGCAACTCTGGGCCTGCGCAAGGACTGGGCTGACACCCGCGTCGAGCAGGGCACCCGGCAGAAGGACGATGCTGTGACCGGCCGGGTGGGCCTGACCTATCTGTTCGACAATGGGGTGGCGCCCTACATCAGCTACAGCGAGTCCTTCACGCCAATTATCGGGCTGGACAACTTCACTCAGCAGTCCTACAAGCCGCTCGAGGGCGAGCAGTGGGAGCTCGGTGTGAAGTACCAGCCGGCAGGCAGCAACACGCTGCTCACGGCCGCGGTGTTCGATCTGCGCGAGAAGAATCGCCAGATGCCGAACCCGGCGAACCCGCTCAGCACCATTCAGGCAGGCGAAGCGCGGGTCAAGGGACTGGAGCTGGAAGGGCTGGTGGAGATGAACTCGAACTGGGATCTGATCAGCACCTACACCTACCTCGACAGCGAAGTGGTCAAGGGACCGGTCGCCCAGCAGGGCAAGCGCATCGCCAGTGTGCCCGAAAACATGGCCTCGCTATGGTCGCAGCACCGCTTCAGCATCGCCGGCATCCCCGGCTTCAGCGCCGGCGCTGGCGTGCGTTACGTCGGTGCCAGCTGGGATGGCACCGACAGCCTGAAGACGCCGTCGACGACGCTGTTCGACGCCATGCTCGGCTACGCCTACCAGGACTGGGCGTTCACCCTCAACGCCACCAACCTGGAAGACGAGACCTACTACACCACCTGCCTGTCGCGTGGCGACTGCTTCACCGGCAACCGCCGCACCGTGGTGGCGACCGCGAGCTACAGCTTTTGAACGTCTCTGAGCCACGCGCCGCTTGCCGGCCTGCAAGGGAGGATTCGAGGTGAGTCGCAACGCATCCATCAACCGCTGGAACATCGCGTCGCGCGTGCTTGCGGCGCTGGTCGGCGGCTATGCGGTCGCCTACGCGGTGACCGCCTTTCTGGCGGTCTACCTGCCGCTGGCACGGCCTGATCGCGTGGTGTTTTCCAGCCTCGCCAGCTTTGCCGTGTGGACGGCGGTGGTGATCTACGTGTTCGCCGCCCGCAGTGCCACGCGGGTATGGCTGTTGATCGTCGGTGTGACCGCGGGGCTGTGTCTGGCCGCGTTCTTTTCCGGCGACTGGAGGGTTCGTCCATGAAACTGCGCCAAAGCATGGCCGGTTTGCACACCTGGGGTGGCCTGCTGCCGAGCTGGCTGCTGTTCGTGATCATCTTTGCCGGCACCGTCGCCTGCTTCGACAAGGAACTCACCCGCTGGATGCGCCCGGCGCTGCATGACGGCGTGGTATCCAGCCTCGGTGCGGACGATGTGCGTGGCTGGTTGCAGCAGAACGTCAGCGAGGAGTTGCATGCCTTCTGGATGCACGGCCCGACCGAGCGCGAGCCTTACTGGCGACTCGGTTGGGAAGTAGACGCCACCAAGACGATCCACAACATCGCCTTCGACCCGCGCAGTGCGCAGGCCGAGCCGATGCCGGAAACGCTGGGTGGCGAGTTCTTCTTCAAGCTGCACTACAACCTGCACGCCGGCGACATCGGCATGTATATCGTCGGCCTGGCCGGCATGTTCATGCTCGTCGCGCTGGTGTCGGGGGTGATCATTCACCGGCGCATCTTCAAGGACTTCTTCACCCTGCGGCCCAAGGCCAATGGCCAGCGAGCCTGGCTCGATGCGCACAATCTGTTCGGCGTGGTCGGTTTTCCGTTCCACCTGGTGCTGGCCTACACCGGCGTGGCGATCTTCGTCGCGTCCTACATGCCGGCCGCCGCGCAGGTGAGCTATTCCGGCAACGTCATGCAGTACTTTGGCGAGGTGATGGGCAGCTTCGAGCGCGAAGAGGTGGGCCAGCCGCCGCCGGCTCCGGTGTCCCTCGATGCGCTGATCGCCGAATCGCAGCGGCAGTGGGGCGGAGGCGAGGCAGGCTGGGTCAGCGTGCATCATCCCGATGATGCCTCGGCAGTGGTGGATGTCCGTCGCCGGGATCGTTCGCGGATTGGCTCGCCGCAGGACACCCTGAGTTATGACGCCGGCACTGGCGAGCTGCTCAACCGCCAGGACGCTTCGACTGGCTACAAGGCTTATCTTTGGCTGGCCGGCCTGCACATGGCGCAGTTCGGCGGCACCCTGGTGCGTCTGCTGTATCTGCTGATGGGGCTGGCCGGGTGCGCCATGCTGGTCGGCGGGCTGCAGGTTTGGCAGGCCAAGCGCGAACAGCGCGGCGACCGCAGCGTGATCTGGGTGCGCGCGCTGAACGCCTCGGTGTTCGCCGGCCTGCCGCTGGCCAGCCTGGCGCTGCTGTGGGGCAACCGGCTGATCCCGGCCGGTTACACCGAGCGTGCCGTGGCCGAAGGCTGGGTGTTCGCCGCTGCCTGGCTGCTGGTTGCGCTCTGGGCAGTGCTGCGGCGTCGGCAAGGCCGTCTTCTGCTGCGCGGACAACTGCTGCTCGGCGCGCTGCTTGCGCTCGGCCTGCCGATCATCAACGGGCTGACTACCGATGGCCACCTGATCGCCAGCCTCGGACGTGGCGACTGGGCCCTGGCATCGGTCGATCTGTTCATGATCGTCGCGGGACTGGTCTGTGCGGCCTGCGCCTGGCGCCTGAACGCAACGCCGGCTGCCGCTGCGGTGCGCGGTCGCTCAACCCGTGTGCAGGAGGCTTGACCATGCTGCTATTGGCATTCGCGCTGGCCTACCTGGGCATGACGCTGCTCTGCCTGACCATGAACCTCCACCGTGGTGCGCTGCTGCGCGCCGATACGCGCCTGCCGGGCCCGGCCATCATCCGTTCGCTGGCCGTTGGCTGCTTTGGCTTCGCGCTGTGGCTCGGCGTCAACAGCCAGGGCGGCGAGATTGGCACGGTCATCTGGCTGTGCCTGGTCATGCTCTCCGGCTTGCTGCTGGTGCTGCTGCTGGCCTGGCGTTCGCGCTGGGTACTGCCGGCGGTACCGCTGCTAGCGGCATGCGGGGTGGTGCAGACCGTGCTGTAAACAACCCATGGGCCGCGGCCCGCCAACGCGCAGAGGAATATCGATGAGCTGCATTCTCCAGATGGGCCCCTTGTCCGAGCGAGTCCAGCAACGCCTGAGCGGGCATGAGGTGCTGGCCTACTGGCAGGGCGACGCCGAAACGCTGCTCGCCGAGCATGCCGGGTGCATCGAGATCATGCTTACCTCTGCGCGCTTCGGCTGCCCTGCCTCGTTGATCGAACGGCTGCCCCGGTTGAAGGCGATCTGCAGTTTTGGCGTCGGCCATGACGCCATCGCCGTGCAAGCCGCCAGGGCGCGGGGCATTCCGGTGAGCAACACGCCGGATGTGCTCAACGAGTGCGTGGCAGATCTGGCCTTCGGCCTGATCATCGACAGCGCGCGACAGCTCGCCCTGGGCGACCGCTTCGTCCGCGAGGGGCGCTGGGCCGACGCTAACCTCCCACTCGGCCGTCGCGTCAGCGGCAAGCGCCTGGGCATCGTCGGGCTGGGCCGCATCGGCGAGGCGGTGGCCAAGCGCTCGGCGGGCTTCGACATGACCGTGCGTTATCACAATCGTCGGCCGGTGACCGGCAGCCCGTACGAGTACGAAGCGAACCTGCTGGAACTCGCGCGCTGGGCGGACTTTCTCGTGCTCAGCTGTCCCGGCGGGTCGCAGACGCAGAACCTCATCGACCGCGCAGTGCTCGACGCGCTGGGTGCCAAGGGCATCCTGATCAACGTCGCGCGCGGTTCGGTGGTGGACGAGCCGGCACTGGTCGCGGCACTGCAGGAGGGCCGGCTCGGCGGTGCCGGACTGGACGTCTTCGCCGACGAACCGAGGGTGCCGGCGGCTCTCTGCGAGCTGCCCAATGTCGTGCTGCTGCCGCACATTGGCAGCGCCACCCATGAAACCCGCGGCGCCATGGAGGATCTGCTGCTGGACAACCTCGACAGCTTTCTTCGCGAGGGACGGCTGCTGACGCCGGTCTGACTACGGCACTGCGCCGCTGGGTGGCGGCAGTTGGTCTACGCGAGAGATCGCAGCCTCATTCGCAAGCAACGTCGCTCCATCGCTGAGCGACCATCATCAGGAGCGCGCATGGCTTCCCTCGATGAAGTGCACCTCGCCCACGCCGGTTTCCGGCTCTCGGTCTGCCCGGCGCTGGGCGGCGCAATTACCCGTTTCGCCCTGGATGATTTCGACCTGCTACGCCCCTGGGATGGCAGCGAGCAGGTGCGTCGTACCAGTTGTTTCGTGCTGGCGCCGTACTCCAACCGTGTTGGTGGCGGCATGTTCCAGGCGGACGGCGAGTCGCACCGCTTGCGGCTGAATTCCGCGGAGCATGCCTTGCCGATTCACGGCGTGGGCTGGAAGCGCCCGTGGACACTGGCTGCGCAGGAGACCGACCGACTGCTGCTGACACTGCTGCATCGGGCCGAAGGCGATGCCCGGCAGGACTGGCCGTTCTCCTTCGAGCTGGAGCATGAGCTCGGGCTCGACGAGCAGGGCGCCTGGCTGCGGCTGGCGCTGATCAACCGCAGCGAGCGGGTGATGCCGGCCGGGCTCGGCTGGCACCCGTACTTCCCGCGCCATGCAGGCGTGACGCTGCGTTTCGCTGCCGAGCAGGTCTGGCTGAGTGACGATCAGCAGTTGCCGAGCGAGGCGGTGGACATACCGCCTCGCTGGGACTTCCGTCAGACGCGGGAGCTGGGCGAGCCCGAGCTGGATCACTGCTTCGCCGGTTGGGATACCACGGCAACCTTGCAGTGGCCGACGGCAGGCGTGCGGCTTGAGCTTGAGGCGGACCCGTCGATGACGCATCTGGTGGTCTATACGCCGCCGGCCGTGCAGGGCTTCTTCGCCGTGGAGCCGGTGTCCCATCGCAACAACGCGCTGAATGCGCCGGACCCGGCCAAGCATGGCGTGGTGCAGCTGCAGCCGGGCGGGCGACTGGAGCGCCGCTGCCGCCTGCGCGTCACGCGTCGCTGAAGGCAGACGAAAAAAGGCCCGTCAACTGACGGGCCAAAGAGTTACCGCAACCGGAGCGAGGAGGGTTGCGTACAGCGCTACCGCTTACAGCAGAGACAACGGGTAGTTGAAGATCAGGCGGTTCTCGTCGAACTCGGTGGAGCTGTAGTCGCGACGTATGCTGGAGTTGCGCCACTTGATGTTGAGGCTCTTGAACAGCCCGCTCTGCACCGTGTAGGCCAGCTCGGACTCGCGGCCCCATTCCTTGCCATCGTCCACGCCACCGGCCTCGATCTGATCGCCACTGATGTAGCGGTTCATGATGGTCAGGCCCGGAACGCCCATGCCGGCGAAGTTGTAGTCGTGGCGCAGCTGCCAGGAACGCTCGTTGGCGTTGTCGTAGGCGGAGTTGAACGAGTCGTTGGCGAGGGTACCGCCGCTGGTGCCGTTGACGCGCATCCAGCCGTTGTCGCCGCTGACCTTCTGCAGACCGACATAGAAGGTGTTGCCACCGACCTGCAGGCCGAACAGGCCGGAGTAGGTCTTGTTGTCCAGATCGCCAGCCAGCGCACTGCCTTCTTCCTTGCCGGTGAAGTAGCCGAGGTTGGCGGTCAGCGCCACGTCTTCGCCGAGCGGCTGGGTGTGCAGCAGCTGGAAGTAGTTCTGCTGGTAGATGTCTTCCAGGCGAGCATGCCAGGCGCCGACCTTGGTCTTCGCGCCCAGTTCGTACTCACCGCCGACGAAGTTGAAGCGATCTGAAGTGACGCCGCCGAAGCCTTGCAGGGACATGTCGTCCATGCTGCCGTCGTCACGCGGGCTGTTCTGCCGCATCTGGCCGCCATAGAGCGACAGGCCGTTGATTTCCTTGGAGGTGATCATGCCGCCCTGGAAGGTCTGCGGCAGCGAGCGACCGTCGTCCGAGCGCAGGATCGGCAGTACCACCATCCATTCGCCGACTCGCACCTCGGTTTCGGAGAACTTGGCCTTCGCTGCGACTGCCAGGCGCGCGAAGTCATCCGGCGGATGCCGGTCGCCGGGTGCGCCATGCACCGGCAGCAGGCCAGTGCCATAGGTACCGCCACCGCCATCGAGCTTGACCGCCAGCAGGCCCAGCGCGTCGACGCCGAAGCCCACCGGGCCGGGCGTGTAGCCGGATTGGAAATTGAGGATGAAGCTCTGCGTCCACTCTTCGCCCTTGCTCTGGGGGTAGTCGGAGTCGACGAAATTGCGGTTGATGTAGAAGTTGCGCAGGTTCAACGAAAAGTTCGCATCTTCGACGAAGCCTTCGGCTTGGGCGCCGGCAGTGAAGCCGAGCGATGCGAGGGTCATGCAGCCACCCGCGAACAGTGCGACGGACGAGGGTGTGTGTGGGGTCATTATTGTTGTGCTCCCTTGCTTGATGGGCCGCCCCGGTGTGGCCACCGTGGGGGCGGTGGTCTATGCCTGATCGGCAAGTCTAATGACGTCAGTTGTCATATGACTGCAGGGATTATGACGATGAGCACGTCGTTGTCAATGTCGCTGAAAGTCGAAGGTGTCCCGCATGCACACACCGCTATTTCAGGCTATAAGCCGAATTCGAGGCGAAAGGAGGAGATTTTTAGCGCGTCGAGGAAGCAGAGGCGCCGCTCGTACAGCGCCTAGGGAATCCTCATGGTTTTGGTAGTGATCGTATGACTCGGGGGCGCTGGTAGGGAGAGCCTGTTACCGGCGACAAGTCGAATGTGCCCTTCTCGACGAAGCGCTGGGTGCCGAACAGGCCACCTGCAAGCTTGCCACGCAACACATAGGGCACTTCATCGAGACCGATGTGTTCCGCCAGTCCGAGTGCCTGGCGCGCGGCCGAGAAGGCGGAAATGGTCACCGGCACGCTGAGCACGCTCTCGCCGAAACGCGGCACCGTGCCGCGCTGGTCGCTGACGCCACTGGCCAGCCGGCGACCGTTAACCTCCAGGTCCAGCGCGACGCCGTTGTAGTCGATGGCGCCATCGTTGGGGTTCTGCAGGCGCAGCTTGACCATGAAGCGCACCTCCAGCCCTTCGCCTTGCAGCGGCTGGATGCCGGCGACCTGAACGTTGAGCGGGTCGCGCGGTGAAAATGCCGTGCAGGCGCCCAGCGCCGAGGCAAGCAGGGCGATCAACAGCAGCCGCAGTGGTCGGTGAAACGTGGGGAATATGTGCACTCAGGGTTTCCTGTCGAGGTTCTTGATCCCCTGCAGCAGCTCGATGGGCAGCGGGAAGACGATGGTAGAGCTCTTGTCACCGGCGATGTTGCTCAGTGTCTGCATGTAGCGCAGCTGCATGGCGCCCGATTGCCGGCCAAGCATCTCGGCGGCCTGCATGAGTTTCTCCGACGCCTGCAGTTCGCCCTCCGCATGAATGACCTTCGCCCGCCGCTCGCGTTCCGCCTCGGCCTGCCGGGCGATGGCGCGGATCATTGATTCATCGAGGTCGACGTGCTTGATCTCGACGTTGGCCACCTTGATCCCCCAGGCATCGGTCTGCGCATCGAGCACCTGCTGGATGTCGCTGTTGAGCCGCTCGCGCTCGGCCAGCATGTCGTCCAGTTCGTGCTTGCCGAGCACCGCACGCAGGGTGGTTTGCGCCAGCTGGCTGGTCGCCGAGTGGTAGTCCTCGACCTGGATGATCGCCTTCTGCGCGTCCAGCACGCGGTAATACACCACCGCGTTGACCTTCACCGAGACGTTGTCGCGGGAGATCACGTCCTGGGTCGGCACGTCGAGCACCAGCGTGCGCAGATCGACCCGTACCATCTGCTGGATGCCAGGAATCACCAGGATCAACCCTGGTCCCTTGACCTTCCAGAAGCGGCCGAGCATGAACACCACGCCGCGTTCGTATTCGCGCAGGATGCGAAAGGTCGAAGCCAGCAGGCCGAACAGCAGCACCAGCAACACCAGAAAACTCATTTCATAGCCCATGGTTCAGCTCCTCTTGATGGGTGGATGGCTGTGCGGTGACCTCCAGTTGCAGGCCGTGTCGGGCGATCACCCGTACCTGCTGGCCGGCCTGCAGCGGTGAGGCGCTGTGCACCTGCCAGTTCTCGCCCTGCAGGTGCAGCCAGCCACTGTGGGAATCCTGTACCGAGACCGAGGTGATCTGCGCGACGCTGCCGATCAGCTCGCTGTCGCCGCCGACCAGGCGCTGCCGTCGCGCCTTCAGCGCCATGGCGACGATGCCGAACACCAGCAGTGCGCTGACCATGCCCAGCGGCACGATCAGGCTCAGCGGAATGCCGAAACCCGGCACCTCGGTATCGATGAGGATCACCGCGCCAGCGACGAACGCGGCCACGCCGCCGATGCCGAGCACCCCGAAGCTCGGCAGGAACGCTTCGGCGACCATGAAAGCGATGCCGAGCAGGATCAGCGCCACGCCGGCGTAGTTCACCGGCAGCAGCTGCAGCGAATACAGCGCCAGGATCAGACAGATGCCGCCGAGCACGCCGCCGGCGCCGATGCCGGGGTTGGAGAATTCGAGGATCAGCCCGTAGATGCCGATCATCATCAGGATCAGCGCCACGCTGGGGTTGGTGATCACCGCCAGCAGGCGCACCCGCCAGTCGGGTGCGTGCTCGATGAGCGGGGCGTCTGCGGTGCTTAGCGTGGCGTCACCCTCGACGGTGGTGAGGGTTTTGCCGTCGAGCTGGCGCAGCAGGTCGGCAACATCGCGCGCCAGGTAGTCGATCACCTTCTGTTCCAGCGCTTCGCTCGCCGACAGGCTGACCGCCTCGCGCACGGCCTGCTCGGCCCACTCGGCATTGCGTCCGCGCAACTGGGCCAGGCCGCGGATATAGGCGGCGGCGTCGTTGACCTGTTTGCGGCTCATGGCGTCGCCGGGGGGCTTGGATGGCTCGTCCTGCTTGCCTTGCGGCTGCTCGGGCGGTGCGCCGGGCATGCCACCGATCTGCACCGGCGTCGCCGCGCCAAGGTTGGTGCCCGGCGCCATCGCCGCGACATGGCTGGCGTAGAGCATGTAGGTGCCGGCGCTGGCGGCCCGGGCGCCACTGGGGGTGACGTAGGTGGCGACTGGGATCGGGCTGGCGAGGATCGCCTTGATGATCGCGCGCATCGACGTGTCCAGCCCGCCGGGGGTGTCCAATTCCAGCACTACCAGCTGTGCCTCCTCGTGACGGGCATGTTCGAGGCCGCGCAGCAGGTAGTCGGCGCTGGCCGGGCCGATTGCGCCGTCGACCCGCAGCAGCGTGACCGGCGCCGCAGCCAGTGCGGGGCCAGCCAGCAACAGCAGCAAGGCCAGCGACCAGCGCAGCAGGCGCATGGAGCGGAGCATGGCGCTCTCCTCGGGCAGTGCAGGATACTGCCGGTCATTTCAGCGTAGACGACGGCTGCTCGCGCGCCGATTGCTGCGCGAGTGTGTCGCGGTGCGGCGCAATCGCTGAACTCTGCTCGGTGTTAACACCTCACAGGTGCAGAGGGATGGTTGTCCGTCGCCTGCAGAAAGAGGAGATATGCCAATGATTCCTTGCCCCGACAAGCGCTCCGCGCCCGTATCGAGAAGCCGGCAGGATGGGCTGCGCTGATGCCCGCACCGCGCAGCAAGACCGTGGAGAAGATGATGGGCGCCGTGCGCTGGATCGGCTTCGCCGCCTGCTCGCTGGCGGCCGTCGGCTATGCCGCCATCGGCAACTACAACATGACCGGTGCGATGCTGGCGCTGGCCGTGCTGTCCTGGCTCAACATTCGTCGCAAGCGTTCGCCGCGGCCGCCTGAGCGCTAGCGTCGGCCTCGGCCCAATGCCCAACCCGCACCCAATGCCAGCAGGGCGCCGGCGCCCAGGGCCAGCTTGCCTACATTCGCCGCGCTGATGGTCAGCGCATGTGACTGCGCCTGATCGCCGAAGCGGCCGTCGGTCGAGTGCAGGCCTTCGACTGGCTCGAAGAGGTTGTCCGGGCGTTTTTCCGCCACGCGTTCGGGCACCAGCTGTCCGTCCCAGGCCTGCCGCGCGAGCATGCGATCGAGCAAACCGGGCATGAACAGCGTGCCGATGATCGCCTTCAGGCTGGCCGTGCCGACCCACAGCTCCCGGGGTGCGTCACGGGCCGCACGAAGGATGGCCCGCGCCGCGACTTCCGGTGTGTGGATCGGCGGCACCGGCTGCGCGCGCCAGCCGATCTTGTTGCGTGCCCAATCGAACTGCGGCGTGTTGTGCGCCGGCAGCTGAACCATGCTCAGGCGAATGGCGCTGTTGTCGTGGATCAGCTCACAACGCAGCGAATCGATAAAGCCGCGAATGGCGAACTTGGCGCCGCAATAGGCCGACTGCAAGGGGATGGCGCGGTAGGCCAGTGCCGAGCCGACCTGGACGATGGTGCCGCTGTTGCGTGGGCGCATGTGGCGCAGCGCAGCCAGCGTGCCGTGCACGCTGCCGAGGTAGGTCACCTCGGTGACGCGGCGGATTTCCTCGGCGGTCAGGGACGCGAAGGGGCCGAACACTGTCGCCATCGCCGCGTTGACCCAGACATCGATCGGCCCCAGCTCCGACTCGATGCGGCTGGCCGCGGCATCCAGCGCCTTGGCATCGGCGACATCGGCGGAGATCGCCAGCACCGTCGCGCCCAGTGCTTCGAGTTGATCGCGGGTGTCGCGCAGGCCCTGTTCCCCCCGGGCGATCAGCGCGACCCGGTAGCCGGCCGTGGCAAAGGCCTCGGCGGTCGCGCGGCCGACGCCAGCGGTTGCGCCGCAGATCACCGCGATTGGTTCTGGCATGAGAAGTCCTCTGATCGTTGCAGTTGGCGGTCGCGCTCGGCGGCCCGCGGTCTGCTTAGACGACCCGTGCGGGCATGGGGGAGTTCGGATGAGCTCGAGCGAAATGCGCGGCTATCGACCAATGGCCAATGGCGTCTACGCCTTTCGTCTGAGATTGTTAGCAGGCTAAGCGATACGCTTGGCGCCGCCCCTTGGCTCAAAAGGCGAAGCGGCATGACGCAACGATGCCCACGTGAAAGACGGGCTGCGTCTTCCCCCTCCGTGCATCTAACCGATGCCCTCGGCGGCTTATCCGGTCGCCCTCGGACTTCAGCCCGCTGCCCCTCGGCAGCGGCGCTCCGCCAGCAGCGTGGAAGGAACCCCTCTGCGCTGTTCCGGTCGATTCAGGTAAGCCGCATATGGCCACACTTACCTGACGGAGACCATGATGGACCTCATCCGCATCATTATCGCGATACTGCTGCCACCGCTTGGCGTGTTCCTCCAGGTAGGGTTCGCCGGCGCGTTCTGGCTCAACATCCTGCTCACCTTGCTCGGCTATATCCCCGGCATCATCCACGCGGTCTGGATCATCGCTCGCCGTTGATCGTCAGCGGCCCGGCTCGACCGGGCTGCTTTTGAACTCCTTCCCCTGGCCGTGTAGAGTCGCGCTTCCTGCGCTACGGAACCAATCACGCGCGAAACACTCAAGAAAACGCCGCTAACCGAGCGCGATCGCCCGTGGGTGACGCCTGCGCTTAGCCGCCCGCGCCAGGTATACGGAAAGGAAACCAATGAGCGAGTCCTTCATCGATCAGAGCAATTTCAGGCGAATACTCAACCGCAACGTGGCCGTGCCACTGGGGTTCGGCTTTCTCAGCGCCTTCTTCTTCAGCGCCATCGTGTATTACCTGCTGAGCGTGAGCCAATGGGTCGAGCGTTCGGTTCAGGGCGTGGCCTACGCCCACGAGGCGCAGAAGATGCTCAACGACATCGAGTCCTCGATGCGTGGCTACCTGATTGCCGGGGAGGCGCGCTTCCTCGAGCCCTATGAGCGCGAGCTGCCGCTGTTCGAAGAGCAGGTGGAGCTGATGCGCAAGTACGCCGCCGAGGACGCCGAGCAGCTCGAACGCATCGAGCGCCTCGTCATGCTGCATAGCCAATGGCTGGTCTTTGCCGAGGATCTGATTGGCCAACGCGGCCAGGGGCTTTCGATTATCGAAGAGGTGCAGAGCAAGCGCGGACTCGAGCTGAAAGAGGACCAACGCCGGCTGCTCAACGATTTCATCGCCCGCGAGCGTCAGCTGCGCAGCGAGCGCACCGACGTTTCGGAAGTGATCACCACCGCGCTGATCGGCGGCTTCCTGCTGTTCAGCCTGATCTTCAGCGGCCTGCTGGTATACCTCGGTCGTCGTGACCTGACCTCGCTGTCGGAGAGCTACTCGCAGTCGCTGCAGCGCCAGCAGGCCCATGCCGAGGCGCTTGAGCAGCAGGCCTGGTACCGCACCGGGCAGACCCAGCTCAGCGACTCCATCATCGGCGAGCTGGCCCTGCCGGCGCTCGGCCAGGGTGTGCTGAATTTTCTTTCGCGCTACATCGATGCGGCGGTCGGCGCGCTCTACGTGGTGCAGGACGGCAAGCTGCAGCGCGTCGCCGAATATGCCTACGACCCCGATCATCTGCAGAGTGCGCGCACGCTGGACATCGGCAACGGCCTGGTCGGCCAGGCCGCGCTGGAGCGGCGGGTGATGGCGCTCGAAGACCTGCCGGCAGATTACCTCAAGGTGACCTCCGGGCTGGGCAACATGGTGCCGCGCTCGGTACTCATCGTGCCGGTGGAAGACAGCGGCATGCTCAACGGTGTGATCGAGCTGGGCTTCCTGCGGCCGCTGCGCGAGCAGGACAGCGAGCTGCTGCGGCGCATCGTCCCCAGCATCGGTTCGGCCATCGAGGCAGCGCGCTATCGCCAGCGCCTGCAGAAGGTGCTGGCCGAAACCCAGCAGCTCAACGAGGAGCTGCAGGTGCAGCAGGAAGAACTGCGCGCCGCCAACGAGGAGCTGGAAGAGCAGTCCAACGCCCTGCGCGAGTCCCAGGCGCACATGGAAGAGCAGCAGGCCGAGCTGGAGCAGACCAACGAGCAGTTGGCCGAGCAGACCGAAGAGCTGGCCCGCCAGCGCGACCAGATGGACGAGAAGAATCAGCGCCTGAACGAGGTACAGCTGATGCTCGAACAGCGCGCTGACGAATTGCAGCGCGCCAGCCGCTACAAGTCCGAATTCCTTGCCAACATGTCCCACGAGCTGCGCACGCCACTGAACAGCTCGCTGATCCTGGCCAAGCTGCTGGCCGACAACCCCGAGGGCAACCTCAGCGACGATCAGGTGCAGTTCGCCCGCTCCATCTATTCGGCTGGCAACGATCTGCTCACCCTGATCAACGACATTCTCGACATCTCCAAGGTGGAAGCCGGCAAGCTCGAGGTGCATCCCGAGTTGACCATCCTCACCCGCCTGGTCGACGGCATGAAGAATCTGTTCCTGCCGCTGGCCATGGAGAAATCCCTGCAGTTCAGCGTGGAGCTTGCCGATGACCTGCCGGCCAGCCTGTTCAGCGATCGCCAGCGCCTGGAGCAGATCATCAAGAACCTGCTGGCCAATGCCTTCAAGTTCACCGAGAAAGGCTCGGTGACGCTGCGTGTCGAACCGCGCGACGACGACCTGCTGGCCTTCGCCGTGCGCGACACCGGCATCGGCATCGCCCAGGAGCAGCAGGCGGCGATCTTCGAGGCATTCCGCCAGGCCGACGGCACCACCAACCGCCGTTACGGTGGCACCGGTCTGGGCCTGTCGATCTCCCGCGAGCTGGCCAATCTGCTCGGGGGAGAAATCGAAGTGCAGAGCCAGCCGGGCGCCGGCAGCACTTTTACCCTGGTCGTGCCGCAGAACTACAGCGAAGCGCTCGTCGCCGCGCCGGTGATGCAGGAGCCAAGTCGCCAGCCGGAGCCGAGCAGCAAACCGGCGCTTGTGCCGAGCAAAGCGCCGATCCGTCACGACGAGCGTGAGCTGCTCAATCGTGCCGCCGTCGCGCCGCAGGCGCGCCTGGCCGATGACCGCGACAGGTTCCCGTTCAAGGAGCGCTGCGTGCTGGTGATCGAGGACGAGCCGCAGTTCGCGCGCATCCTCCACGATCTCGCGCATGAGCTGCAGTACAGCTGCCTGCTGGCGCAGAACGCCGACGATGGCTTCGATACCGCGGTGCAGTACAAGCCGGACGCGATCCTGCTCGACATGCGCCTGCCGGATCACTCCGGCCTGACGGTGCTCGAACGGCTTAAGGAGAACCCCGCGACCCGGCATATCCCGGTGCACGTGGTATCGGTGGAGGATCGCAAGGAAGCGGCCCTGCAGATGGGCGCGGTGGGCTACGCGATGAAGCCGACCACCCGCGAAGAACTCAAGGACGTCTTCAGCCGGCTGGAGGCCAAGCTGGCGCAGAAGGTCAAGCGCATCCTGCTGGTCGAGGACGACGCGCTGCAACGCGAGAGCATGTCGCGGCTGATCGAGGACGTCGACATCGAGATCACCGCCGTCGAGTTCGGTGCCCAGGCGCTCGAACTGCTGCGCGACACGGTGTTCGACTGCATGATCATCGACCTCAAGCTGCCGGACATGGACGGCAGCGAACTGCTCGAGCGCATGGCCAAGGAGGACATCTGCTCCTTCCCGCCGGTGATCGTCTACACCGGGCGCAACCTGACCCGCGACGAGGAGGCGGCGCTGCTCAAGTACTCGCGCTCGATCATCATCAAGGGCGCGCGCTCGCCGGAGCGCCTGCTCGATGAAGTGACGCTGTTCCTGCACAAGGTCGAGTCGGACATGCCGCCGGAGCGGCAGAAGATGCTGAAAAGCGCGCGCAGCCGCGAGAAGGCCTTCGAGGGCCGCAAGATCCTGGTGGTGGACGACGACGTGCGCAACGTCTTCGCCCTGACCAGCGCGCTGGAGCAGAAGGGCGCGCTGGTGGAGATCGCCCGCAACGGCCTGGAGGCCATCGACAAGCTGCAGCACGATGCCGGCATCGACCTGGTGCTGATGGACATCATGATGCCGGAGATGGATGGCTTCACCGCCATGCAGGAAATCCGCAAGGATGCCCGCTTCGCCAAGCTGCCGATCATCGCGGTGACCGCCAAGGCGATGAAGGATGATCAGGACCGCTGCCTGCGTTCGGGCGCCAATGATTACCTGGCCAAACCCATCGACCTCGACCGGCTGTTCTCGCTGATCCGCGTCTGGCTGCCGAAAGTGGAGCTGCTGTGAAATGGGCGACCGTAACGTCGAGATCGAACTCAAGCTGCTGATCGAGGCGATCTACCTCAAGTACAGCTATGACTTCCGTGACTACTCCGGCGCTTCGCTCAAGCGCCGGGTATTGCTGGCGTTGAAGCAGTTGCAGTGCGAGAGCATCTCGGCCTTGCAGCGCAAGATCCTCTATGACCCGCAGGCCTTCATGGACCTGCTGCAGTACCTCACCATCCCGGTCAGCGAGATGTTCCGCGATCCCGGCTATTTCCGCGCGCTGCGGGAACAGGTGGTGCCGGTGCTGCGCACCTATCCGTCGCTGAAGATTTGGATCGCCGGCTGCAGCACCGGCGAAGAGGTCTACTCGATGGCCATCCTGCTCAAGGAAGAGGGGCTGCTCGAGCGCTCGATCATCTACGCTACCGACATCAACCCGCGTTCGCTGGAGCAGGCGCGCCAGGGCATCTTCGCCATCGACCACCTGCGCCAGTACACGGCGAACTACCAGCAGGCCGGCGGCACGCGCAGTTTTTCCGACTACTACACCGCGGCGTACGACTCGGCGATCATGGACAAATCGCTGAAAGAAACGGTTACGTTTGCCGACCATAGCCTGGCCACCGATAGCGTATTTTCCGAAACGCATTTGATCTCCTGCCGCAACGTGCTGATCTATTTCAACAAGCCGCTGCAGGACCGCGCCTTCGGTCTGTTCCACGAATCGCTCTGCCACCGCGGATTTCTTGGTCTGGGGAGCAAGGAAACGGTCGAGTTCTCCGGCTACGCCGGTTGCTACGAGCCGTTCAACAAATCGGAAAGGATCTTCCGCAAGTCATGAGCAGCTCCGCGCAGGCGATTCTGCAGATCCGCCGCCAGCCGCCGATAGAGGCCGTGGTGATCGGAGCCTCGGCAGGTGGACTCGAAGCACTGGGGATAGTGCTCGAAGGCCTGCCGAGCGGTTTTCGCTTGCCGATCCTGGTGGTCCAGCACGTGCCGGCCAATGGCCCGACGCATCTGGCCGAGATATTCGGACGCAGAACCCGGCTGCTGGTCAAGGAAGCCGACGACAAGGACCAGTTACGCTGCGGAATGCTGTACTTTGCCGCACCCGGCTACCACCTGCTGGTCGAGAGCGACCGAAGCCTGTCCCTGAGCCAGGACGATGCGGTGCATTTTTCCCGTCCGTCGATCGACGTGCTGTTCGAATCGGCGGCCGATGTCTGGGGGCCGCAGGTTGCGGGTTTCCTGCTGACCGGCGCCAACGAGGATGGCGCCGCCGGCCTCGAGGCGATCCACCGCGGCGGCGGGTTGACCGTGATTCAGGACCCCGTCGAAGCGGCCGTACCAACCATGCCTCGCGCCGCCCTGCGGCGCTTCGCGCCGGATTACATCTTGCCCCTACGCGACATTCACCGATTGTTGCGAGAACTGGAGTGACCATGCCCGACCGTACCGACGAGGTAAATTTACTGATCGTCGATGACCTGCCGGAGAACCTGCTGGCTCTGGACGCGCTGTTGCAGGCGCCCGGTATACGGGTTCATCAGGCCGAATCGGCCGAGCAGGCACTGGAGCTGCTGCTGCGTCACGAGTTCGCACTGGCCATTCTCGATGTGCAGATGCCGGGCATGGACGGCTTCCAGCTGGCCGAGCTGATGCGCGGCACCGAGCGCACCAAGCAGATCCCCATCGTCTTCGTCAGTGCCGCCGGTCGCGAGCTCAACTATGCCTTCAAGGGTTACGAGAGTGGCGCGGTGGATTTCATGCACAAGCCGCTGGATGCCCATGCGGTGCGCAGCAAGGTCAGCGTGTTCGTCGATCTGTACCGTGGGCGCAAGCGCCTGGCACGGCAGCTGGAGGCGCTGGAGCGGAGCCGCCGCGAGCAGGAAGTGCTGCTCGACGAACTGCGCAGCACCCAGGCCGAGCTGGAGGGGGCGGTGCGCATGCGCGATGACTTCATGTCGATCGTCTCCCACGAGCTGAAGACACCGCTCAACACCCTGATTCTCGAGGTGCAGCTGCGCAAGCTGCAGCTCGGTCGCAACAATCTCGAGGCCTTCAGCGAAGAGCGCCTGCGCAACATGGTGGACAAGGACGAGCGGCAGATTCAGAGCCTGATCCGCCTGATCGACGACATGCTCGATGTCTCGCGCATCCGTACCGGCAAGTTATCGATCCGCCCGAGCCGCACCGACCTCGCGCAGTTGGTCGGTAACGTCGTGGAAAGTTTCGCGGCGCAGATGGAAGCCTGCGGCTGCGAGCTGCGGCTGGAGCGAAACGAGCCGATCATCGGCGTGTGGGACGCCTTCCGTATCGAACAGGTGCTGGCCAACCTGCTGACCAATGCCATGCGCTACGGGGCTGGCAAGCCGGTGCACGTCAGTGTCGTGTCGTGTGCAGACGGTGCCTGCATCGAGGTGCGCGACCACGGCATCGGCATCAGCCCGCAGAGTCTGGAGCGCATCTTCTGCCAGTTCGAACGTGCCGAAGGCAGCGAAAGCAGCGCCGGTCTGGGACTGGGTCTGTTCATCGCCGACCAAATCGTCCGTGCGCACAACGGCCGCATTCAGGTGCAGAGCGAGGAAGGCCAGGGCTCGCTGTTCCGCGTGCTGCTGCCGCTGGGCGAGTAGCTGCCGGTACGCTCGCTGGGCTGTAGGGCCGCAAGAGCGTATCTCCGCCCCAGCGGAGAAGGTGCCTTATCCATCAGCGCCGGCCCCGGCGCGATATTGATTTTCCGCCTCAGGACGAGCAGCTGATCTTCAGGTGCTTGCCCCATTCCGGCGGCCGCTCGGCGTAGCGCTGCATGCCCGGCTGTTCCTCGAAGGGGCGGCTGAGCACGGCGTGCAATTCGCGCACGGGGGCGTAATCACCTTTTTCCGCCGCCTCGATTGCCTGCTGCGCCAGGTAGTTGCGCAGGATGTACTTCGGGTTGACCGCCTGCATGCGCGCCTGTCGCTCGGCCGGCTCGCTGCCCTCGCGTGCGGTGCGCGCGCAGTAGTCCGCGGCCCAGGCATCGAAGCCCTGCAGATCGACGAAGTCCTCGCGCAGGCGGCGGACCGCCTGTTCGGCCGGGCTCTCGCTGAGTTCACGGAAGAAGGTCGTGTAATCGACGGCACTGGCCTGCATCAGTTGCAGCACGCGGCGTACAAGCGCCTCGTCATCCGCTTCGGCCTGGGCGAAACCCAGACGCCGGCGCATCAGGTCCAACCATTCCGCTTCGTACAGCGGCAGGAACAGCTCCATGGTTTCGCGCAGCACCTTGACCTCGACGAAAGGCGTCAGTGCCTGGGCCAGCGCCGCCAGGTTCCAGTGGGCGATGGGCACCTGGTTCTCGAAGGAGTAGCGGCCGGTGTCGTCGGAGTGGTTGCAGATGAAGCGCGCGTCGAAGTCGTCGAGAAAGGCGTAGGGGCCGAAATCGAAGGTGATGCCGAGGATCGACATGTTGTCGGTGTTCATCACTCCATGGCAGAAGCCGTAGGCCTGCCAGTAGGCGATCAGCGTCGCGGTGCGTTCGAGCACCTCGCGGAAGAACGCCCGATACGGCTCGGGATGTTCCAGGCACTCGGCGAAGTGCGCGCCGAGCACGTGATCGAGCAGCTCGCGCAGGGCGTCGTGCTGGCGCGTGTAGTAGAAGAATTCGAAGTGGCCGAAGCGCACATGGCTCTGCGCCAGGCGCAGCAGCATGGCGCCGCGTTCGGGGCGCTCGCGGTAGACCGGCGTGCTCGAGGAGGTCACGCACAGCGCCCGGCTGCTGGGGATGCCCAGCGCATGCAGGTGCTCACTGGCGAGAAACTCGCGGATCGACGAGCGCAGCACCGCGCGGCCATCGCCCATGCGCGAGTAGGGCGTCTTGCCGGCACCCTTGAGGTGCAGGTCCCAGTGCTCACCGGCCTCGTTGACCACCTCGCCGAGCAGCAGCCCGCGGCCATCGCCCAGCTGTGGGTTGTAGCTGCCGAACTGATGACCGGAGTAAACCATCGCCCGCGGTTCGGCGGTCGACCAGATCTTGTGCCCGGAGAACAGTTCGGCGAACAGCGGCTGCTCGGCCTCGGCCGGGTCCAGATCCAGCAGCGCCATGGCCGCCTCGCTGACGACCACCAGGCGCGGATCGTTCAGTGGCTGCGGCGAGACCTCAGTGGAGAAGGTATCGCCGAGGCGGGCGAAGCGGTTGTCGAAGGTCAGCTGGGTCAGGCTTTTCAAGATGTCTCCGGCGGCGGCAGGCGGGCGAGGAGTGCCCGGCCGCAGCCGGGCGTTCTGGACGTTGGAGGGTACGCGATGCCCGGACGTTCCTCAGCCGCGATCGTCGGTCGCCGGCTTCTGCTCATCGCCGGCAGGCTTCGGTGTGGCACTGAGCTGCAGCTGCTGACCGGCGAAGTTTTTCAGGAACACGTCGACCTGGCGGAAGGCGATGTTGATGCCGGCCTTGGTGAACTCGCGGTCAATGAAACGGTTGATCTCGTCGGTCGCCGGGTTGCGGTCGCCGAGGTCGCGCACGTGGATGCGCAGCTCATGGTCCAGCGTGCTCTCGCCGAAGTTGAGGAAGAATACCTGCGGCTCCGGATCCTTGAGCACCCGCGGATTATCCTGGGCGGCCTTGTAGAGCAGCTCCTTGACCTTCTCCAGATCCGAGCCATAGGCCACGCCGACCTTGACCGTCACGCGGGTCACGGTGTCGCTCAGTGACCAGTTGATCAGCTGACCGGTGATGAAGGTCTTGTTCGGGACGATGATTTCTTTGCGGTCGAAGTCGGTGATGGTGGTGGCACGGATGCGAATCCGGCTGACCGTGCCCGACAGGTTGCCGATGGTCACCACGTCGCCGATTCGTACCGGGCGTTCGAAGAGGATGATCAGGCCGGAGATGAAGTTGGCGAAGATCTCCTGCAAGCCGAAACCCAGGCCCACCGATAGCGCGGCTACCAGCCACTGCAGCTTGTCCCAGCTGACGCCGAGGGTGGACAGCGTGGTGACGATGCCGAAGCCGGCCAGCGCATAGGACAGCAGCGTGGTGGTGGCGTAGGCGCTGCCCTGCGCCAGACGCAGCTTGGACAGCACCATGACTTCCAGCAGGCCGGGCAGGTTGCGCGCCAGGGCCACCGTGATGGCGACGATCAGCAGTGCGCCGAGCAGGTTGTTCAGGCTGATCGCCGCGGTGGTCAGGGCATCGCCGCTGCCGGTGGTGTATTCGTACAGGGTGATGTTGTCCAGGTAGGACACCACCGAGATCAGGTCGGACCAGACCCAGTACAGCGCCACGAGGAACACGCCGAACATGGTCAGGCGGGTCAGGCGCAGCGACTGCTGGTTGACCTGTTCGATGTCCAGCCCCGGTTCTCCCTGGGTTTCAATCGTGTTGCTGCCGTCGTCGCCTTGCGCCTGACGCTTGGCCAGGGCACGCTTGTAGGCCAGGCGCCGCGCCGCCACCGTCAGCCCGCGGATCAGAGCGGCTTCGACGACGATCCAGATCATCAGCAGGTAGAGGGTGTCGATCAGACGGTCGGTCAGCTTCAGCGCGGTGTAGTAGTAGCCGAAACCGACCGCGACGATCAGCGCGATCGGCAGCACGCTGAACAGCAGGCCGATCATCAGGCGCAGCGGCGGGGCGTTCTGGCTCGACGGGCCCTTGAGCAGCAGGCGGTTGAGGCGCCAGCTCATCAGGGCAAAGCAGGTCAGCACCACGAGGATGCCGAGGACGTCGTCGGCCAGCCGCGCCGGCTGGTGTTCGGCGACGCTGACCACAGCGACCAGGGCCATGACGATCAGGCCGAGGCGGCGGATCTCATCGCGCAGGAAGGCGACCTGCGGCCTCGACCAGCCGAAGTGCAGCTCCGCCACACGCCCCGGTGAGAGCATGCGATAGGCGCTGTAGAACACCAACCAGGCCTGAGCCATTTCATAAAGGGCGGCGCCAAGAACGTAATTCTGTCCGCGCGCGTCCATCTGCAGCAGGTAGCCGCATAGTGTCAGGAACAAGGCGCCGGGCAATGCCAGCAGCAGGTTGAGCAGCAGCGCCAGTGGGGTGTGCAGCTGGCTATCGTTGCGGAAGTGACCGATTTCTTCGCTCAGCGAGCTGAGCTTGGCCTCGATCTTCCGGCGCCACCAGAGCAGGGCGGCGATCAACAGCAGCAGCGGCAGGAAGAACAACGGGCGCTCCTTGAGCCCTGCCCCCAGTTCCTGCAGCGCGGACAGCCAAGGCATCGCCGCGAGCTGATTCTTCAAGCGCTGGGCGGCGCCCTGCAGCCAGTCGAAGTCCAGCGGCTTGTTGCTGGGAATCCAGAACATCTGCTCGTCGAGGGTATTGCGCAGCGCGCTGGCGGTGTCCTGCAGCTGCTTCTGGTTCAGCTGCAGGGTGATGGATGCGTTGAGCAGTGCATCCAGCTCGCGGTTGAGACGGTCGAGCAGCTCGCTACGGGTGGTCGCCAGTTCCAACAGGGTACGCCGCAGTTCAGGTGTGACCTCCTCTTCGTTCTGCTGGGCGAGCAGTTGGTCGACATAGGCGGCGGCATTGCCTGAGGCTTCACGACGCTGGTTCAGCTCGAACTGATAGAGGCGGATATCGGCGATTTCGTCGGCAAGATTCTTGTCCAGCTGCAGGCTCGGCAGCGCCTGCTTCTGCTGATAGAGGATGCGCGACAGCAGCAGGCTGCCTTCGAGCACGGCGATCTGCTCCTCCAGTGCCTGATCGGTCTGGTTGAGGGTGTCGAGCTGCTGGCGGGTCTGCAGGTTCTGCTGGTTGAGGCGGTTGAGGCGTTCGGTGGCACGCAACAGGTAATCGGACAGCTTGAGGTTTTCGGCGCTTTCGGCTGCGAGCAGTTTGTCCGAGCCCGCCTGCTGCACCCGTGCCGAGAACTCGGCGACGGTCTGCTCCGATTCGGCACGGCGCTTCTCGTTGATCAGCCCTTGCAGGGCCTGGGTGTCCTGCTCGGCACGGGCGATGCGCTCGGCCAGCAGGTCGCGGCGGGCCTTGCCCAGGTCCTGCAGCAGGCTGTTGCCTGCCAGCTCCTGGCGGCGCAATTCAATCTGCGCCTCGAGCGAGGCGATCTCGGCATCGAGCAGTGCGCGGCGCTCTTCGCTCAGTGGCTTGCCCGATTCGCGGCCGCTCTTGAGCAGGTTGTTGATCTCCTGGATACGCGTCTGCGCCGTACCGATCTGCGCCTGGGCGCGTTCGGGGCGGGTCTGCGCCGAAATGATCATGCTGTTGGCGGCGCTGTACTGCTTCTGCCATTCCGCCAGTTCCTCGACCCGCGCGCCGAGACGCTGTTCCAGCGCCTCGACCGACAACTGGGCATGGCGCTCGGCGGGGTCCTGTTCAGGGCTGGCCTTGAGCCTTGCCAGTTCGCGCTGGGCTTCGGCGATTTCCTTCGGCGCCTGCGCCAGCTGCGTCTTCAGCTCGTCGAGGCGGGCCTTGCTGGTTTCGGTCTGCTCGACCATGCGTAGGGTTTGTTCGCCCAGCGATTGTTGGGCGGGCTTCGCTTCGCCTTCGGCACTGGACGGCGTGCCAGTGAGGCTGTCCAGCGATTGGGCATGCAAAGGGGCGACGATCAGGCAGAGCGTCGAGAGCAACAGCGTGCGCAGAAGTGACATGAGGGCAGTGACGTAGCGGATGACCGGAAAGAGCGGAAGTCTACGGACTGTGCCGGCCCAGCGCGAGTACCCGACAGTCGACCGGCAGATGAGCGGTGAGGCCGCGTCAGCCGGCGGCTGTACTGGCATCAGAACATCAGTTGCGGGCCGGGCTTGTCACCTTCGGGAAACTTCAGGCCGACCTTGCGCACTTCGCCAGCTTCCATGGCCGCCACGGTCCAGGTCAGGCCGTTCCATTCGACCTGATCACCCACCACCGGGCGACCACCGACCTCCTCGGCCATGAAGGAGCCGATGGTCTGCTCGCCATCCACCTCGCCGAGCTTGAGGCCGTAGAGCGCGGCGATGGCGCTGAGCTGGGCGTCGGCTTCGAGGATGAAGTCGCCGAAGAAGCGCAGGTCCTGGCCGCGCTTGGGCGCCTGGCTGAACAGCTTGCCGAGCGCCGGCAGGTCTTCTTCATGGCCGATCACGCAGAGGATGTCGCCGACCTGCAGCCGCGTGCTGCCGGACGGGTGCAGCAGCTCGGTACCACGAAACAGCGCAGCGATGCGGGTGCCCGGCGGCATCTTCAGTTCGCGCAGGGCGGCGCCGACGCACCATTTGGAGGCGCTCAAGCGGTAGATGAACAGCTCCCACTGGCTGGTGGTATGGACCTGCAGGCCGGTACGCGAGATCGGCAGTGGCGAGGGCGGAACCTCGACCTTGGCCTTTTTCGCCGCCCACGCCAGCGTCGAGCCCTGCAGCAGCAGGGACACCAGGACGATGAAGAACGCCACGTTGAAGAACAGCTGGGCATTTTCCAGTCCGGCCATCAGCGGAAACACCGCCAGGATCACCGGCACGGCGCCGCGCAGGCCGATCCAGGATATGAACAGCCGCTCGCGCAGATGGAAGCTGCGAAACGGCAGCAGGCTGACGAACACCGCGAGCGGGCGGGCGCAAAGGATCATCCACAGCGACAGCGCCAATGCCGGCACGGCGATCGGCAACAGATCGCTGGGCGTGAGCAGCAGGCCGAGCACGAGGAACATGCCGATCTGGCTGAGCCAGGCCAGGCCGTCGAACATGTGCAGGATGCCATGCCGGTTGCGGATCGGCCGGTTGCCCAGCAGCAGGCCGCAGACGTAGATCGCCAGGATGCCGCTGCCGCCGACCGCGCTGGACAGGGCGAAGATCATCAGGCCGCCGGCCACCGCCAGTAGCGGATAGAGCCCGTCGGCTACCGAAAGACGGTTGATCAGTTGCAGCAGCAACCAGCCACCGGCCAGGCCGAGCAGCGTACCGATGCCGAACTGCTGGACCAGCTTGAGCAGGAAGTCCCAGCTGAAGCCGGTCTGGCCGGCCAGCAGCATGTCGATCAGCGCCACGGTCAGGAACATGGCCATGGGGTCGTTGCTGCCCGACTCGATCTCCAGCGTCGAGCCGACCCGCTCGTTCAGCCCCTTGCCGTTGAGCAGGTTGAACACCACGGCGGCGTCGGTGGAGCCGACGATCGCGCCGATCAGCAGGCCCTGCAGCAAGGGCAGCTCGAATAACCAGGCGGCGGCCAGGCCGGTCAGGCCGGAGGTGATCGCCACGCCCAGGGTCGCCAGCGAGAACGCCGGTTTCAGGGCCACGCGGAAGGTTGCGGTACGGGTACGCATGCCACCGTCGAGGAGAATCACCGCCAGCGCCAGGTTGCTGATGACGAAGGCCAGCTGATAGTCCTCGAAGACGATACCGCCTACGCCATCGACCCCGGCAAGCATGCCGACGCCGAGGAAAATCACCAGGATCGGCACGCCGAGACGCGCCGAAAGGGAACTCATCAGGATGCTCGCCGCCACCAACAAGGCACCGATAAAGAACAGGTGGTTGATGTTGCCGACGTCCAAATGAAGTCTCCGTTAGAGATAGCTGCCGCGTGCCCATGCACGGGATATGCCAGCGATTCTAACCTGATGATTTGACAGCCTGTCAAAAAAACGCCCCGCAGGAGCGGGGCGCTGTTACAGCATGTGCGGCACGCTCTAGAACCAGGCGTCCTGCATCGTCAGGCAGGTGTCGTCGCGTGCTTCGAGGACGGCCAGCTCGTGCGCGCAAGCCGGCACTTCCCAGGTCAGAAAGTAGCGCGCGGCCTGCAGCTTGCCACGGTAGAAGTCAGCATCCGCCGAGTTGCCTTCGGCCAGTCCGCGTTCGGCGCGCAGTGCCTGCTCCAGCCAGCGCCAGCCGATCACTGCATGGCCGAACACCTTCAGGTACAGCGCCGAGTTGGCCAGCGCCTGGTTGACCTTGCCGGCTGCCAGATCGCCGAGCAGCGCCTGGGTCACGCTGGTCAGGCGGGCGATGTGCTGCTCCAGCGGCTGGCGCAGTGCGGTCAGCGAGTCGTACTCGGCGGCGCGTGCGCAGCTGGCCTGGATCAACCCGAGCAGCTGGCGCAGGCCGGCACCCTTGTTCTGCATCAGCTTGCGGCCGAGCAGGTCCAGCGACTGGATGCCGTGGGTGCCTTCGTGGATCGGATTGAGGCGGTTGTCGCGGTAGTACTGTTCCACCGGGTATTCGCGGGTGTAGCCATGCCCGCCGAGAATCTGGATGGCCAGTTCGTTGGCCTTCAGGCAATACTCCGACGGCCAGGATTTGACGATCGGCGTCAGCAGGTCGAGCAGCTCGCCAGCGTTGCGCCGCTCCTCGTTGCTCTCGGCGGTGTGCTCGTCGTCCACCAGGCGTGCCGAGTACAGGCCGAGATCGAGGGCGCCTTCGACATAGGCCTTCTGCATCAGCAGCATGCGCTTGACGTCGGTGTGCTCGATGATCGGCACCTGGGTCGAGGCCGGGTCCTTGCCGTCCGGCAGGCGACCCTGCGGACGCTCGCGGGCGTAGTTCAGCGAGTAGAGGTAGCCGGCGTAGCCGAGCATGATCGCGCCCATGCCGACGCCGATGCGCGCCTCGTTCATCATCTGGAACATGTAGGCCAGGCCCTTGTGCGGCTCGCCTACCAGATAGCCGACGCAGTTGCCGTTGTCGCCGAAGTTCAGTGCCGTGCTGGTGGTGCCGCGCCAACCCATCTTGTGGAACAGGCCGGCCAGCAGCACGTCGTTGCGCTCGCCCAGCGAGCCGTCGTCGTTGACCAGGAACTTCGGCACGATGAACAGGCTGATGCCCTTCACCCCGGGCGGCGCGTCCGGCAGCTTGGCCAGCACCATGTGCACGATGTTTTCCGACAGCGGGTGGTCGCCGCCGGAAATGAAGATCTTGTTGCCCTTGAGGCGATAGCTGCCGTCACCGGCCGGTTCGGCGCGGGTGCGGATGTCCGACAGCGACGAGCCGGCATGCGGCTCGGTGAGTGCCATGGTGCCGAAGAAGCGGCCCTCGAGCATCGGCTGCAGGAAGCGCTGCTTCTGCTCGTCGGAGCCGAAGGCTTCGATCAGGTGCGAGGCGCCCATGCTCAGCATTGGGTAGGAGCTGGTGGCGATGTTGGCCGACTGGAAATGCGCGAAGCAGGCCCGCGACAGCAGGTTCGGCAGCTGCATGCCGCCGTCGTCGAAGCTGCGCTGCGCGTTGTGAAAGCCCGCCTCGATGAAGGCGTCCACGGCCGGCTTGACCTCGGGAATCAGCACCGCTTCGCCGTTGACGTACTGCGGCTCGTGCTCGTCGGACTTGCGGTTGTGCGGTGCGAAGTATTTCTCGGCGATGGTGCGCGCGGTGCCAATGGCGGCGTCGAAGGTTTCGCGGCTGTGATCGGCGAAGTGCTCGCGGCGGGTCAGGGCCTCGGCGTCCAGCACTTCGTAGAGTTCGAATGCCAGGTTACGCGGGCAGAGCAGGGTCTCGGTCATGGTCAACCTCCGTTTTTATCGGCCCGAGTCTAAGGACCGCGGTTTTCCATTGCCTAGCTTCATCCATTGCACTGATGAAGCGTCAACACGGGGTCGCTCCATTCAGCCGAACAGCTGGCGCATGAGCGCGGCCAGTTCGCCATCGCCCAGGCCGGCGGCATCAAGATGGGTGAGGGCGGCCTCTCGATGGGTTGCCAGCTGCTGCTCTGCCGCCTGCTGGCCAAGCAGCGAGACCACGGTCGCCTTGGCCCGGTCCTGCTGGCAGTCCTTGCCGGTCTGTTCGGGCGTCAGGCCATCGGCGATATCGTCGAGCAGCTGAAACGCCAGGCCCAGTTCGTTGGCAAAGCCTTGCAGATGTCGTGTCCGCGTCCGCTCAGCTCCCGCGAGCAGGGCCGCAACTTCCAATGCGGCGGTGAACAGCGAGCCGGTTTTCAGCTGATTGGTGGCAATCACCGCATCGAGCTGCTGTGCTTCTTGTGCGCCATGCAGGTCGCGAAATTGCCCACGCACCAGGCCCTGCGCCCCGGCCGCTCGCGCCAGTGTGGCCACCGCGTCGTTGCGCTGCCTGGGGGTGAGCCTGGGCGCGGTGGCGGTTATGCCATAGGCATGGCTGAGCAGGGCCACTGAGGCGAGGACGGCGACATCCTCGCCGAAACGCAGATGAATGGTCGGCTGGCCGCGCCGCAGGCTGGCGTTGTCCATGCATGGCATGTCGTCGAGAAACAGCGAGGCGGCGTGGATCATCTCCAGCGCACAGGCCGGGTCCAGGCCGATATCGGGGTCGACGCCGAGATCTCCCAGCGCCAGCAGCAACAACAGTGGCCTGATTCGTTTGCCGGGAGCGAGGGTGCCTTCACGTAACGCCAGGGTGACCTTGTCCAGCTCCGACTCGGGTCGCGGCAGGCGCATGGCCAGGCGCTCGTCGACCTGTCGCCGCAGGCGCATCAGGCTGTCGCATTGCGGAAGCGGGAGGGTGGAATTCTGCGTTTGCATGGCGGTGCCCTCGCTGGCGCCTCAGTTCGAGCACCAGGGTTGTGCAATGTTGTACAGCGATTGGACGTTATGACAAAAACCTGTACAACTCGTTGCCATCGCATAGCACTTTTTTCAGGGCGTCACGTCCAAACAAGTCTTCCCGGGAGCCGATTTCCATGAGCAAACAATCGTTGGTCAGCCGCAAAAACGATCATCTGGATATCGTCCTGGACCCGACGCGGGCAGCCGGTGCGACGGGTACCGGTTTCGGCGCATTTCGCTTTGAGCACTGCGCCCTGCCCGAGTTGCACCTTGATGAGATCGACCTGCATAGCGCGCTGTTCGGGCGCCAGCTGCGGGCGCCGCTGCTGATCAGCTCGATGACTGGCGGCGCCGCACGTTCTGCCGCGATCAATGCGCACCTGGCGGAAGCCGCGCAACACTTGGGTATCGCCATGGCGGTCGGTTCGCAGCGGGTCGCGCTTGAAACCGCGGGAGATCAGGGCCTGACTGGCCAGTTGCGCCAGCTGGCGCCGGACATCCTGTTGCTGGCCAACTTCGGTGCCGCCCAGCTGGTACGCGGTTACGGCGTGGACGAGGCGCGGCGCGCGGTCGAGATGATCGATGGCGATGCGCTGATCGTGCACCTGAATCCGCTGCAGGAAGCGGTGCAGCCCGGTGGCGACCGTGATTGGCGGGGCGTGCTTCGGGCGATCGAAGCGCTTGCCAGCCGCCTGGCCGCGCCGGTGGTGATCAAGGAAGTCGGTGCCGGCATATCCGCGACGGTGGCGCGGCAGCTGGTCGATGCGGGTGTTGCCGCGATTGATGTGGCGGGTTCCGGCGGAACCAGCTGGGCCGCGGTGGAAGCCGAACGCGCCACCGATGTCAGCCAGCGCGCCATCGCCCAGGCCTTCGCCGATTGGGGCATTCCCACCGCGCAGGCGCTACAGGCCGTGCGCAAGGCCTGCCCGGATACATCGCTGATCGCTTCCGGAGGCATTCGCGACGGGGTGGAGGCGGCCAAGGCGATCTGCCTGGGCGCCGATCTGGTCGGTCAGGCAGCGGGCGTTCTTCAGGCCGCAATGCTCAGCAGTGAAGCGGTGGTGCAGCACTTCGAAGTGGTGATCGCGCAGCTGCGGATTGCCTGTTTCTGCACGGGGTCGGCCAGCCTCGCCGAGCTGCGGCAGGCGCGCCTGCTGCAAGGCTCCGGCTACTGAAGCCCGGGGCGGAGCCGCCAGATGACACATTTCGCGGCAATTGCCCCGCCATATCTCAGCCATCTACGCGCCTTCGAGGCCATCGCCTGGCAGCTGACGCAGCGAGGCCACCGAGTGACCTTCGTCCAGCAGGCCGATGTCGCCGAGCTGTTGACGTTGCCCGCCGCCGGATTCGCCGCCATCGGTACTGATTCCCACCCGCCGGGTACCCTGGCCGCAGTCGTTCGCCGCGCCGCGCAACCGGGGCCGTTCGGCATCCGCCGGGTCATCGCCGACATGGCAGCGAGCACTGCGTTGTTCTGTCGCGAGGCGCCGGACGTGCTGCGTTCGCTGAAGGTCGACGCCGTGCTGGCCGACCAGATGGAGCCGGCGGGGGCGCTGGTGGCCGAGCATCTTGGCCTGCCGTTCGTTTCCATCGCCTGCGCCTTGCCGTTCAACCGCGAGCCGCTGGTGCCCTTGCCGGTGATGCCCTGGCGCTACCGGGCGACCGACTGGGGCGAGCAGCTCAACCTGCACAGCAGTCGTGTCTACGACCTCCTGATGCGCCCCCACGCCGAGGTGATCCGGCACTACTGTCAGGCGTTCGGCCTGGCGCCGCGCTCGACCTTGAGCGAGTGCCTGTCGCCCTTGCTGCAGATCAGCCAGACGGTGCCTGGCTTCGACTTTCCGCGCCGCCAGCTCCCGGCGAATTTCCACGGGCTAGGCCCGTTGCGTCGCCCGTTGCACGGCGAAGCCGAGCTGAACCTGCCAATTGATCCGACGCGGCCGTTTGTCTTCGCCTCGCTGGGCACCCTGCAGGGACATCGCTATACCTTGCTGCGCAATATCGCCCGCGCCTGCAAGCCGCTCGGCGTACAGCTGTTGATTGCCCATTGCGGCGGGCTGAATGCCGCGCAAGCGGCGCGGCTGCGCGAGGAGGGCGCGCATTGGGTCACCGACTTCGCGCCCCAGCGCGCGGCATTGGCCAGAGCCTCGGCGGTCATCACCCATGCCGGGCTGAATACCGTGCTCGATGCCCTGGAGGCCGCCGTGCCGATGCTGGCGCTGCCGATTGCCTTCGATCAGCCGGGTGTCGCCGCGCGTATCGAACATGCCGGCGTCGGCCTGCGCTTGCAGCCGCGACTGGCGAGCCCGACGCGGATCGGCCACGCATTGCAGCAGCTGCTGGGCGACGGCGAGTTTCGCCGGCGGGCGGCACAGCTGGGCGCGCAAGTGCGGCAGGCTGGCGGCGTCGTTCGTGCCGCCGAGCTGATCGAGGCTGCGCTCGGGACAGGTGGACAACGACCGGAGGTGGCGAGTGGCGCTTGATGCGGACCTGATCCTGGTTGGCGGCGGGCTGGCTAACGGGCTTCTGGCCCTGCGCCTGCGTCAGCAGCGGCCCGACCTGCGCCTGCTGATCGTCGAGCAGGGCGACACCTTGGGCGGCAATCACACCTGGTCGTTTCACCAGCACGATCTGACGCCGGCTCAGCAGCGTTGGCTGGAGCCCATGGTAGGCAAGCGCTGGCCCGGCTATGAAGTGATCTTTCCCGACCTGCAGCGCCGGCTGGGCAGCGGTTACGCGAGCATCTTCTCGGAGCGCTTTCACCAGTACCTGATGCCCGAACTGAGCGATGGCGTGCGTTTGCGCACCACCGTTGCCAGCGTGGAGCCACACAGGGTGCGTCTGGCCTCGGGGGACATCCTGCAGGCCGGCGCCGTGATCGATGGACGCGGCGTGCGCCGGACCGATCAGCTGGCCCTCGGCTTTCAGAAGTTTCTCGGCCAGGAACTGCGCCTGCAGCAGCCGCACGGCTTGCGGGAGCCGATCATCATGGACGCGAGCGTCGCCCAGCACGACGGCTATCGCTTCGCCTACGTGCTGCCGCTGAGTGCGGACAGCCTGCTGATCGAAGACACCTACTACGCCGACGGCGACGAGGTAGCGCCGGAGACATTGCGCGCCAATATCGAGCGCTACGCCGAGGGCCGCGGCTGGGCGATCCGCGAGGTGCTGCGCGAGGAGCAGGGCGTGCTGCCCATCGTCCTCTCCGGTGACCTGCCGGCGTTCTGGGACGAGGCGCGCGGCGTGCCGCAGACCGGGCTGTCCGCGGCGTTGTTCCATCCCACCACCGGCTACTCGCTGCCCGACGCGGTGCGTCTGGCCGATCACCTGATCGCGCTGGACCGCTGGGATGCCGGCAGCCTGTTCGAAGCGATCCGCGACTACTCGTTGGCGCAGTGGCGCCAGCGCGGCTTCTTCCGACTGCTCAATCGCATGCTGTTCATGGCCGGTCCGGCGGATCGCCGCTGGGCGGTGATGCAACGTTTTTACCGCTTGCGCGAACCGCTGATCCAGCGTTTCTACGCGGCCAATCTGACCACCCGCGACCGCTTGCGCATCGTCTCGGGCAAGCCTCCTGTTCCGCTCGGCGAGGCGCTGCGCGCACTTGCCGCCCATGATCTGCATCGCAAGGATTACCGATGAACCAAGCTAAACGAGCGGTGGTGATCGGCGCCGGCTTCGGCGGGCTGGCGTTGGCCATCCGCCTGCAGCGCGCCGGCGTCCAGACCACGCTGCTGGAGAAGCGCGACAAGCCTGGTGGCCGCGCCTACGTCTATCACGATCAGGGTTTCACCTTCGACGCCGGGCCGACGGTGATCACCGATCCGCCAGCGCTGGAAGAACTCTTCAGCGGCGCTGGCAAGCGCATGGCCGATTACGTCGAGCTGCTGCCGGTCAGCCCCTTCTACCGGCTGTGCTGGGAGGACGGTTACAGCTTCGATTACGTCAACGATCAGGTCGAGCTGGACCGGCAGATCCACGCGCTCAACCCCCGTGACGTGGCCGGCTATCAGCGCTTTCTCGCCTATTCGCGGGCAGTGTACGAGGAGGGCTACGTCAAGCTCGGCACCGTGCCCTTCCTGTCGTTTCTCAGCATGATCGGTGTTGCGCCGCAGCTGGCCAAGCTGCAGGCCTGGCGCAACGTGTACAGCATGGTGGCCAAATTCGTGGAGAACGATCGGCTGCGGCAGGCGCTGTCCTTTCACTCGCTGCTGGTGGGCGGCAATCCCTTCGAAACCTCGTCCATCTACGCGCTGATCCATGCGCTGGAGCGCCAGGGCGGTGTCTGGTTCCCGCGTGGCGGCACCGGGGCGCTGGTGCAGGGGATGGTCCGGCTGTTCGAGGATCTGGGCGGCAGGCTGGAGCTGAACGCCGAGGTGGCGCGGATCGAGCTGGCGGGCGGACGCGCGAAGGCCGTGATCACGGGTGACGGTCGGCGCTTCGATACCGATGCGGTCGCCTCCAACGCCGATGTGGTCAACACCTACAAGCAGCTGCTCGGGCATGAGCAGCGTGGTCGCGATGAGGCCAAACGGCTCTCCGGCAAGCGTTTCTCGATGTCGCTGTTCGTCATCCATTTCGGCCTCAAGCGCCGCCATGAGCACCTGCAACACCACACGGTGTGTTTCGGCCCGCGCTATCGCGAGCTGATCGACGAGATATTCAAGCGCGAAACGCTGGCCGATGATTTCTCCCTCTACCTGCACGCGCCCTGCGTGACCGATCCGTCGCTGGCACCGGAGGGCTGTGCCAGCCACTACGTGCTGGCGCCGGTGCCACACCTGGGCACGGCAGATATCGATTGGGCGGTGGAGGGCCCAAAATACCGCGACCGCATTTTCGACTACCTCGAGCGGCACTACATTCCCGGTCTGCGCGGTGATCTGGTGACCCACCGCATCTTCACGCCGCACGATTTCCGCGACGAGCTCAACGCTCATCTGGGCTCGGCGTTTTCGATGGAGCCGATCCTTACCCAGAGCGCCTGGTTCCGCCCGCATAACCGTGATGACGTGATTCCCAACCTCTATATCGTCGGCGCCGGCACTCACCCCGGTGCCGGCGTGCCGGGGGTCGTCGGTTCGGCCAAGGCCACCGCCGGGCTGATGCTGGAGGACTTCCTATTGAAGGAGCAGGTCGGATGAACGACAAGGTCGTCGATCACTCGACCCAGGCGATCAACGTCGGCTCCAAGAGCTTCGCGGCGGCGGCCAAGCTGTTCGACGAGCGCACCCGCCAGAGCGCCGTGATGCTCTACGCCTGGTGCCGTCACTGCGATGACGTGATCGACGGCCAGACCCTCGGCCACGGCCAGCTCGCCGGCGATCGCTCCACTGGCGAAGCGCGTCTGGCCGAACTGGTCGATCTCACTGAGCGCGCCTATGCCGGCGAGGCGATGAGCGATCCGGCTTTTGCGGCGTTTCAGCAAGTGGTTCAGCGGCACCAGATTCCCAAGCGATACCCGCTGGAACATCTCGCCGGCTTTCGTATGGACGTGCAGGATTACCACTACCAGACCCTCGATGACACGCTGCTTTATTGCTATCGCGTCGCCGGTGTGGTCGGTCTGATGATGGCGCGGGTGATGGGCGCCGAAGCGGAGCCGACGCTGGATCGCGCCTGTGACCTGGGCTTGGCCTTCCAGCTGACCAACATCGCCCGCGATATCGTCGAGGATGCACAGATCGGCCGTGTCTACCTGCCGGCCGAGTGGCTGGCCGAAGTGGGCATCCCTGAAGATGAGGTCGCGCTACCTGAGCATCGTGCGGCATTGGCCACGCTGGCAGCGCGACTGGTAGATCTGGCCGAACCCTACTATCAATCAGCATCTCAGGGCTTACGGGACTTGCCGTTACGCTCGGCCTGGTCGATCGCCACGGCGCATGGCGTCTATCGGCAGATCGGCGTCGAGGTGAAAGCGCGCGGCGCAGCGGCCTGGGATGCGCGGGTGTCGACCAGCAAAGGGCAGAAGCTGCAGTTCTTGCTGGGCGGCGGGGTGCTGGCGCTGGCCTCGCGGCGGATGCAGGTCAGGCCGCGTCCTGACGGTCTCTGGAGGCGTCCTCGCTAGCACTCGCCTTGCGCAGCGGCCCGTCATGCAGTTCTCGCAGCTGCTGCTTGAGTACCGGCAGCGGCGGCGCATAGAGGAAACCGAAGGACACGCAGCGCTCCTTGCCCTCGACGGCATGGTGCATGCGGTGCGCCTGATAAAGGCGCTTGAGATAACCGTTGCGCGGCACGTAGCGCAGCGGCCAGCGGTGGTGCACCAGCCCGTCGTGGGCCACGAAGTAGAGAAAGCCGTAGGCTGTCATCCCGGCGCCGATCCATTCCAGCGGGTGATAACCGGCCGTGCCGAGGGCGATCAGCAGGATCGCCACGCCAGCGAACACCAGCGCATACAGGTCGTTCTTCTCGAACCAGCCGCTGCGTGGCTCGTGGTGCGACTTGTGCCAGCCCCAGCCCCAGCCGTGCATCACATACTTGTGTGCCCACCAGGCGAAGACTTCCATGCCGGCCAGGGTGGCGAGGAAGACGAGCGTATTGGTCAGTGGACTCATTGGCGGCGTTCCGTGTGACGTGCGGTCGATTCTACGCCCCGTCGCGACGGCTCAGGACTCGCCGCGACGGAATGCGTAATGACTCAGGCCCGCCAGCCGGCCGCAAGTTCACGGGTCAGCTGGCCGGCAGGGATCTCCCGACAGCCACTGACGTTCTGCCCGGCCCACAGCGGCGTGCAGTGATCCAGGCCTTGCTTCTCGGTCTGGGCGCGCAGCGCGCCGATGGCGTTGCCGGCCAGCGGGAAGGGCGGCACGCCTTCGGGTAGCGGGCCCAGTTCGCGCATGATGCGGTTGACGATGCCGCGCGCCGGGCGCCCGCTGAACAGGGTGGTCAGCGCCGTATGCGCCGCCTGCGGGCTCTTCAGCGCGGCGCGATGCAGCGCATTGGTACGGCTCTCCGGACACAACAGGTAGGCGGTGCCGAGTTGTACGCCAGCCGCACCGAGGGTCTGTGCCGCAGCCACTCCCTGTGCATCGGCAATGCCGCCAGCGGCGACCACCGGCACGTCCAGCGCGGCAACCAGTTGTGGCAGCAGAGCAAAGGTGCCGAGCTGGTTGGTCAGGTCTTCGCTGAGAAAGATGCCGCGGTGGCCGCCGGCTTCCTGGCCCTGGGCAATCACCAGATCGACGCCGTGCTGCTGCAGCCAGAGGCCTTCGGCGACCGTTGTCGCGCTGGAGGCTATCTTCGCCCCGGTGCCGCGGGCGCGCTGCAGCAGGTCGGGCGCCGGCAGGCCGAAGTGGAAGCTGACCAGCGCCGGCTTGTGCCGCTCCAGCACCTCTGCCATCGCCGCATCGAACGGTTGGCGGGTGGCGCCGGTGGGAATGCTTGCAAGGTCGATGTCGAATTCGGCGAACAACGGCGCCAGCATCCGGTGCCAGGCGTCAAAGGCCGTCGGGTCGGCGGCCGGTGTCTGGTGGCAGAAGAAATTGACGTTGTACGGTCGGTCGCTCAGCGCCTCGATGGCGGTCAGCTCGGCGTCCAGCGCCTCGGCGTTGAGCATGCCGGCCGGGATCGAGCCCAGCCCGCCGGCCTCGCAGACCGCCGCGGCCAGCAGGTGATTCTGCGCACCGGCCATGGGTGCCTGGATGATCGGATGCTCGATGCCGAAAAGATTGCGCAGGTCCATGAGGTCAGCTCCGTTCAGTCGTCGTGGGGCGCCACTGTAGCCCGTGTCGGTGGCCGGGGAAAACGACGCCGGTCATGCCGCACCTGCGCGGCGCAGGGCGGACGGGTAAACTGCGCGGCTCTCGAGGAGGATCAGATGAACTACCGCCACGCCTTCCATGCCGGCAACCACGCCGATGTGCTCAAACACCTGGTGCTGAGCCGGATCTTCGCCCTGCTGTCGCGCAAGGAGGCGCCGTTCGCCTACCTCGACAGCCATGCCGGCGTCGGGCTCTACGACCTGGCCGGTGACCAGGCCAGCCGTACCGGCGAGTGGCTGCAGGGCATCGCCCGCATCTGGCAGGCAGAGGCGCACCCGGCGCTGCTCGATGACTACCTCGGCGTGATCCGCCAACTCAATCCGGATGGCGCGCTGCGCTACTACCCGGGCTCGCCGGAACTGGCGCGGCAGCTGACCCGTGAGCAGGATCGCCTGCAGCTCAACGAAAAACACCCCGAAGATGGCGCGCTGCTCAAGGACAACATGGCCGGCGACCGCCGCGTGGCCGTGCACCGAGGCGAGGGCTGGCATGTGCCGCGGGCCTTGATGCCGACGCAGGAAAAGCGCGTGGTACTGCTGATCGATCCGCCGTTCGAACAGGCCGACGAATTGAGCCGCTGCGTCACGGCAATGAAGGAAGCGCTGGGGCGCATGCGCCAGACCATCGGCGTGATCTGGTATCCGATCAAGGACGAGCGCCAGCTCAAGCGCTTCTATCAGGACCTGGCGCGCAGCGGGGCGCCCAAGTTGCTGCGTGCCGAACTGTTCGTCCACCCCGCCGACGATGCCAGCCGCCTGAGCGGTTCGGGCCTGGCTATCACCAACCCGCCGTGGGGGCTGGAGGAAGAGCTGCGTGAGCTGTTGCCGTGGCTGGCCGAGCAGCTGGCGCAGAGCCAGGGCAGCTGGCGGCTTGACTGGCTGATCGAGGAGGCCTGAGTCGCGGAGATCGCCACCCGGAGGACCTCCACCCGGTGGATCGATAAAGCGCGATCCATCCTACGCAGACGCCGGGATTCGTAGGAAGGATGTCGCTTTTCACATCCACCGTCACGGGTCCGCAGCCACACCATGCCTCAGAACAACCTGAGCGGCTCTTCCTGCAGCGCCGATATCTGTTCGCGCAGGATCAGCACCTGGTCGCCCCAGTAACGCTCGCTGCCGAACCAGGGAAAGCTCATCGGAAAGGCCGGATCGTCCCAGCGGCGGGCGAGCCAGGCGCTGTAGTGCATCAGCCGCAGCGCGCGCAACGCCTCGATCAGCGGCAGCTCGCGGGGGGCGAAATCATGGAATTCGTTGTAGCCGTCGACCAGTTCGGCCAGCTGACCGAGCCGCTCATGGCGCTCGCCGGCGAGCATCATCCACAGATCCTGCACCGATGGGCCCATGCGGCAATCATCGAGATCGACCAGATGAAAGGCATCGTCGCGGGCGAGGATGTTGCCCGGGTGGCAATCGCCATGCAGGCGGATCGGGGTGAAGTTGGTGCTGGCGAAGACGTCTTCGACCCGCTTGAGCAGATCGCGTGCCACCGACTCGTAGGCAGGCAGCAGGCTTTTGGGCACGAAGCCGCCTTCCAGCAAGCTATTCAGCGAATCGTGGCCGAAATTCTGTACGCCCAGGGTTTCACGATGCTCGAACGGCCGGTTTGCACCTATCGCATGCATCCGCCCCAGCAGCTGGCCGAGACGATAGAGCTGGTCGAGATTGCCCGGCTCCGGCGCGCGACCACCGCGGCGTGGAAAGAGCGCGAAGCGGAAGCCCGCGTGCTCGAATAGCGTCGTGCCGTTGCGTTCCAGCGGCGCCACCACCGGCACCTCGTGCTCGACCAGTTCCAGGCTGAACTGGTGCTCCTCGAGAATCGCCTCGTTGCTCCAGCGACCGGGCCGGTAGAACTTGGCGATCAGTGGTGTCTCGTCTTCGATGCCCACCTGATAGACGCGGTTCTCGTAGCTGTTGAGCGCCAGCACGCGGGCATCGCTGAGATAACCGATGCTTTCCACAGCGTCGAGGACCAGGTCCGGCGTGAGTGTATCGAAGGGATGAGACATGACCGGCTCCGCAGAATAGACCGATCAGTGTATTGCACCGGGGCTTTTAAACAACCGCGCCTCCGCCGCTATCAGTCGCCTGGCTTGGGCGTGCGTGCCAGGCAGTAGACGTCCACTCGCACCGCACCCGCACGCTTGAGCAGTCGCGCCAGCGCCTCGGCGGTCGCACCGGTGGTCAGCACATCGTCGATCAGCGCCAGATGGCGGCCCTTGATGTCGTTGCCCGGCGCCAGGCAAAACGCCTGGCGCAGATTTCGCCGTCGCGTGGCGGCGTCCAGTTGCTGCTGCGGGGGCGTATCGACGACGCGTTCCAGCAGATGCTCGTCGACCGGCAGTTTCAGCGCGCCGCCCAGCCACTGGGCCAGCATCTGCGCCTGATTGAAGCCGCGTTGGCGCAGGCGACGGCGGGCCAGCGGCACCGGCACGAGAAGATCAGGCTGCGGCAGCCCGTCGGTGAAGGCATGTTGCAGATGCAGCGCCAGGCGCTCGCCAAGCAGGCGGCCGAATGGCCAGCGCGCCTGGTGCTTGAAGCGGGTGATCAGCGCATCCACGGGAAAGGCGAAGCGCCAGGGCACCTCGACGTGGTCATAGCTTGGCGGCCTTTTCTGGCATTCGCCGCAGACCAGCCCACGTGTCGGCAGTGGCACGGCACAGGTTGCACACCGGCCATCGAGCCAGGGCAGTTCGGCTTCGCAAGGGCCGCACAGTGGGTGACCGTCGCAAGGTTCATCGCACAGCAGGCAGTGCTGTATGTTAATTGACCAGTTGTAAACCATGATTCCTTTCCTGGTTGACAGCGTATCGAGCTTGGCTAAACATTCCGCATCCGTGCCAGGCCGCCGAGCCGCTATTAATTACAAGGAATGCCCATGAGCGCCACCTCCGCCTCTACTACGCGTCACGATTGGACCCTCGCCGAGGTCAAGGCGCTCTTCGAGCAACCCTTCAACGATCTGCTGTTCCAGGCGCAGACCGTGCACCGCCAGCACTTCGATGCCAACCGCGTGCAGGTTTCCACGCTGCTCTCGATCAAGACCGGCGCCTGCCCGGAAGACTGCAAGTACTGCCCGCAATCCGGCCACTACAACACTGGCCTCGATAAAGAGAAGCTGATGGAGGTGCAGAAGGTGCTGGAGGCGGCGGCCGAAGCCAAGGCCATCGGCTCGACGCGCTTCTGCATGGGCGCGGCCTGGAAGCACCCGTCGGCCAAGGACATGCCCTACGTGCTGAAGATGGTCGAAGGAGTCAAGGCCATGGGCCTGGAAACCTGCATGACCCTCGGCAAACTCGATCAGGAGCAGACCAAGGCGCTGGCGGCGGCGGGGCTGGACTACTACAACCACAACCTCGACACCTCGCCGGAGTACTACGGCAACATCATCACCACCCGCACCTATGGCGAGCGTCTGGAAACGCTGAGCTACGTGCGCGAGGCGGGGATGAAGATCTGCTCCGGCGGCATTCTCGGCATGGGCGAGTCGCTGGACGATCGCGCCGGCCTGCTGATCCAGCTGGCCAACCTGCCTGAGCACCCGGAATCGGTGCCGATCAACATGCTGGTCAAGGTCAAGGGCACCCCGTTGGCCGAAGAGCAGGACGTCGATCCGT
Source organism: Stutzerimonas kunmingensis (assembly GCF_002929225.1). Classification (GTDB taxonomy): domain Bacteria; phylum Pseudomonadota; class Gammaproteobacteria; order Pseudomonadales; family Pseudomonadaceae; genus Stutzerimonas. Next base: position 472,659 of record NZ_PISM01000022.1, read on the forward strand.
TCGACTTCATCCGCATGCTCGCCGTGGCGCGGATCATGATGCCGAAATCCCATGTGCGGCTGTCCGCCGGTCGCGAGCAGATGAACGAGCAGATGCAGGCCCTGGCCTTCTTCGCTGGCGCCAACTCGATCTTCTACGGCGAGAAACTGCTGACCACCGCCAATCCGCAGGCGGACAAGGACATGCAGCTGTTCGCGCGTCTGGGCATCAAGCCGGAAGAGCGCCACGAGCATGCCGACGAAGTACACCAGGCGGCCATCGAGCAGGCGCTGATCGAACAGCGCGACAGCAAGCTGTTCTACAACGCCGCGGTCTGATGATCGGGTCCGGTGGATGAGCGCGGCATCGGTTGCACGCATCCGCCGCTGGCCTGGCCAACCCATTTGCAGGCTGGATCACCCGCGCGTGGTCATCCACCTCCTCTCGGTGCACCCATGAGCTTCGATCTCTCCGCCCGTCTAGCCGAGCGCCGCGCGGCCCATCTCTATCGTCAACGTCCGCTGCTGGAAGCGCCGCAGCAGCCGGAGGTGATGGTCGATGGCGACCGCCTGCTGGCGTTCTGTTCCAACGACTATCTGGGCCTCGCCAATCATCCCGAGGTGATTGACGCCATGCAGCAGGGCGCTGCGAAGTGGGGTGTGGGCGGCGGCGCCTCGCATCTGGTGATCGGCCACAGCACGCCGCATCACCAGCTCGAGGAAGCCCTTGCCGAATTCACCGGCCGACCACGGGCGCTGCTGTTTTCCACCGGTTATATGGCGAATCTGGCTGCGGTGACGGCGCTGGTCGGGCAGGGCGATACGGTGCTGCAGGATCGCCTCAATCACGCCTCCCTGCTCGACGCCGGTTTGCTCTCCGGCGCGCGCTTCTCGCGCTACCTGCACAACGATGCCGAAAGCCTCGCCAAGCGCCTGGAGAAAGCCAGCGGCAATACTCTGGTGGTGACCGATGGCGTATTCAGCATGGACGGCGATCTCGCAGAACTGCCGGCGATTTGTGCCACGGCGAAGCAGCGTGGCGCCTGGGTGATGGTCGACGATGCCCATGGGTTCGGTCCGCTGGGCGCGACGGGCGCCGGCATCGTCGAGCATTTCGGTCTGGGCATGGATGACGTTCCGGTACTGGTCGGTACGCTGGGCAAGGCGTTTGGCACCGCAGGCGCCTTTGTCGCCGGTAGCGAGGAGCTGATCGAAACGCTGATCCAGTTCGCGCGACCGTACATCTACACCACCAGCCAGCCGCCTGCGGTGGCCTGTGCCACACTCAAAAGTCTGGAGCTTTTACGTAGCGAGGGCTGGCGCCGCGATCAGCTGAACCGGCTGGTAGCACGTTTCCGCGAAGGCGCAGTGCAGATCGGCCTGACACTGATGGACAGCCCGACGCCGATCCAGCCGGTGCTGGTCGGCAGCAGCGAACGGGCGTTGAGGCTGTCGGCATTGCTGCGCGAGCGCGGCATCCTGGTCGGCGCGATTCGCCCACCAACCGTTCCGGCCGGCAGCGCACGGCTGCGGATCACCTTCACGGCGAGCCACAGTGAGGCACAGCTGGATCGCCTGCTGGAAGCGCTGGCCGAGTGCTGGGCCCTGTTGCCCAAGGAGAACGAGGATGCGTGATCGACTGATTCTTCTGCCGGGCTGGGCGTTCAGCTCGGCCGCCCTTGAACCCCTGGCCGAGCTATTGCGCGACCGCCAGCCACGGCTGCAGGTCGACATTGCCCCGCTGCCGACGCTGGATCGCCCCGAGGCCTGGCTCGATGAGCTGGATGCGCGGCTGCCCGTCGACAGCTGGCTCGCCGGTTGGTCGCTTGGCGGCATGCTGGCGACGCAATTGGCCGCGCGGCGTGGCGACAACTGTCCGGGGCTGATCACCCTCTGCAGCAACCCCTGCTTCCGCAGCCGTGACGACTGGCCGACGGCGATGCCTGCCGAAGTGTTCGATGCCTTCGAGGAGGCCTTCCGACTCGGGCCGGATGACACGCTCAAGCGCTTCAGCCTGCTGTGTAGCCGCAGTGCCTACGATCCGCGGACGCTGGCGCGGCAACTGCAGGTTAGCCTGCTCGAGCAGCCTTCGTCAGTGGCTGCCGCCGGGCTGCGTCTGCTCGCCGAGCTGGACGGCCGCGAGGCGCTGCAAGGTTATGTGGGGCCACAGCTGCATCTGTTCGCCGATGGTGATGCACTGGTGCCGGCGTCAGCGGCAGATGCGCTGCTGGCCTCTCTGCCGGATGTGGAAGTCGATGTGCTGGCCAATGCCAGCCACGGCCTGCCGCTGGAGCGTGCCGACGACGTGGCGACGGCAATGCTGGCGTTTATGGGTGATGGCGAGGATGACTGAAGCATCGCTCAGCGAGCGTCCGCCGGCGCAGTTGCCTGATAAGCGCCAGGTCGCGGCATCGTTTTCCCGTGCTGCGGGCAGTTACGACAGCGTCGCCGCGCTGCAGCGACAGGTCGGCAATCAATTGCTGGCCCGACTGCCCTCCACTCGGCAACCCGGCCGCTGGCTCGATCTCGGCAGCGGCACCGGCTACTTCTCCCGCGTCCTGGCTGCGGCCTTTCCGGAGGCCGATGGCCTGGCACTGGATATCGCCGAGGGCATGCTGCGCCATGCACGGCCGCAGGGCGGCGCACGGCATTTCGTCACCGGTGACGCCGAGCGGCTGCCGCTGCGTGATGGCACTGTCGACCTGATCTATTCGAGCCTGGCCCTGCAGTGGTGCGAGGATTTCGCCAGCGTGCTGAGCGAAGTGCGGCGGGTGCTGCGTCCGGGCGGCATCTTTGCCTTCACCAGTCTGTGCAGCGGTACCCTGCAGGAGCTGCGGGACAGCTGGCAGGCGGTGGACGGCTTCGCTCACGTCAACCGCTTCCGCTCGCGGGAGGCCTACCAGACGCTGTGTAGGGGCTGCGGTCTTGGATTGGCGAGTCTCGAAGTGCGCCCGGAAGTGCTGCATTTCCCCGATCTGCGCCAGCTGACCCATGAGCTCAAGGCGCTGGGGGCGCACAACCTGAACCCGGGTCGCCCGGATGGACTGACCGGGCGTGCACGCATCCGCGCGCTGGTCGAGGCCTACGAAGGATTCCGCCGTCCCGAGGGGCTTCCGGCGACCTACCAGGTGATCTACGGCATTCTGCACAAGGAGCCATGATGCATCGCGCTTTCTTCATTGCCGGCACCGATACCGATGTTGGCAAGACCACTATCGCCGCGGGCCTGCTGTATGCAGCGCGCCTGGCGGGGTTGTCCACCGCGGCGGTGAAGCCGGTCGCCTCAGGCTGCGAAAGGACCGAGCAGGGTTTACGTAACAGCGATGCGCTGGCCCTGCTGGCCGAATGCAGCCTTGCGCTGGACTATGCGACGGTCAATCCGTTCGCGTTCGAGCCGGCCATTGCCCCGCATATAGCCGCCCGCGAAGCGGGTGTCGAACTGACCGCCGCTCGTCTGATCGAGGCCGTGCAACCGGTAATGGCCCGGCAGGCCGGCGTCACTCTGGTCGAGGGCGCGGGAGGCTGGCGAGTCCCGCTGAATGCGCGTGAGCATCTGTCGGCATTGCCCGCGGCGCTGGGTTTACCGGTCATTCTCGTAGTAGGGGTGCGCTTGGGTTGTATCAACCATGCGCTGCTCAGTGCTGAAGCGATCGCCCGCGACGGGCTGGCGCTGGCTGGCTGGGTGGCGAATATCATCGACCCTGCCACGTCGCGGCTGGATGACAACCTCGCCACGCTCGCTGAGCTGCTACCGGCACCCTGCCTTGGCCAGGTGCCTCGCCTCGCTGCGCCAACGGCGCGTCAGGTCGCGCGCTACCTGACGTTGCCCGCGTTGCAGCCGGTGTGAGCGGACGCGCATTGCGGCGACTCGCGCCTTGCGGTACGTGTCGGCATCTGCTTGAATGCTGGCAACCTGATAGCGCGTGGAGTCACCATGCAAATCACCAATAACCTTCTGGGCGCGGGCCTCAGTGCCTACCAGGGCGGTCAGCAGCGCGTCGAGCAGGCCGCTTCTTCCATCGCCTCCGCCAACGCGCCAGTGCTGGGCAACTCCCAGGCGGTCACCGAAATCACCGAAATCACCGAGCAGCTCATCCAGTTGAAGGTCGGTGAACACAGTGCCAAGGCAGGTGCCCGTATGATCCAGAGCGCTGACGAAGTCCTCGGCACGCTGATCGATACCCAGGCCTGATCGCGTCCTCCGGCGCTCATCGATTCTCCTTGCTGATTCGAGTCGTCATTCATGCGCTCGGCCAGCTTCGCTTTTCTCCTTCCTGCATCTTCGTTCCTGCCAGTCAGCTCGGCAGGCGCCGGGCTTGCTGCGTCTTTGCAACATCAGAGTTCCTATTCCCGAATTTCGCCAGGCGTGGCCTTCGCTCGACCTGAATTTGGCTGATTCAGCCGATAAGTGGTGCCCTGTTCCGCGCTTGACATCGCTCAGGTCGAAACGTATGTTTCAAACGCCTGTTTGACCCTTCGGGCTGGTAGTCCGACGGTCGAAATCGAATTCAGATGGCTGGGTCGCCCGGTCAGCTTGTTACAAGAACTCACCGCTGAGGTTTACGCTATGCCCGACTACAAGGCCCCCTTGCGCGATATCCGTTTCGTACGTGACGAGCTGCTCGGCTACGAAGCGCACTATCAGAGCCTTCCGGGATGTGAAGACGCCACCCCGGACATGGTCAACGCGATTCTCGATGAGGGCGCGAAGTTCTGTGAGCAGGTACTCGCTCCGCTGAATCGCGTCGGCGACATCGAAGGCTGCACCTGGAGCGAGTCGGGCGTGAAGACGCCGACCGGTTTCAAGGAAGCTTATGAGCAGTACGTGGCAGGCGGCTGGCCGAGCCTGGCCCATGACGTCGACCACGGCGGTCAGGGTCTGCCCGAGTCCCTCGGTCTGGCGATCAGCGAAATGATCGGTCAGGCCAACTGGTCCTGGGGCATGTACCCCGGCCTGTCTCATGGCTGCATGAACACCATCGCTACCCACGGTACCGACGATCAGAAGCACACCTATCTGAGCAAGCTTGTGTCCGGCCAGTGGACCGGCACCATGTGCCTGACCGAGCCGCACTGCGGTACCGATCTGGGCATGTTGCGCACCAAGGCGGAGCCCCAGGCCGACGGCAGCTACAAGCTGAACGGCACCAAGATCTTCATCTCCTCCGGTGAACACGACATGGCCGAGAACATCGTCCATATTGTTCTGGCTCGCCTGCCCGATGCTCCGGCTGGCACCAAGGGCATCTCTCTGTTCATCGTGCCCAAGTTCCTGCCCAACGCCGAAGGCGAGAAGGGCGAGCGCAACGGTGTGAACTGCGGATCGCTTGAACACAAGATGGGCATCCACGGCAACGCGACCTGCGTCATGAACTTCGACGGCGCCACCGGCTTTCTGATCGGTCCGCCGAACAAGGGCCTGAACGCGATGTTCACCTTTATGAACACCGCACGTCTGGGTACCGCACTGCAGGGTCTGGCACATGCCGAGATCGGTTTCCAGGGCGGCATCAAGTACGCTCGTGAGCGCCTGCAGATGCGTGCGCTGAGCGGCCCCAAGGCGCCGGAAAAGCCAGCCGACCCGATCATTGTGCATCCGGACGTGCGTCGCATGCTGTTGACCATGAAGGCGTTCGCCGAGGGCAACCGCGCGATGGTCTACTTCACCGCCAAGCAGGTCGACATCGTCAAGAACAGCCAGGATGAAGAGCAGAAGAAGCAGGCCGACACGCTGCTGGCCTTCCTCACGCCGATCGCCAAGGCGTTCATGACCGAAGTAGGCTTCGAAGCTGCCAACCACGGCGTGCAGATCTACGGTGGTCACGGCTTCATCGCCGAGTGGGGCATGGAGCAGAACGTGCGTGACGCGCGTATCTCCATGCTGTACGAGGGCACCACCGGTATCCAGGCGCTGGATCTGTTGGGCCGCAAGGTGCTGATGACCCAGGGCGAGGCGCTGAAGTCCTTCACCAAGATCGTGCACAAGTTCTGCCAGAACCAGGAAGGCAACGAAGCCATCAAGGAGTTCGTTACCCCCCTGAATCAGCTGAACAAGGAGTGGGGCGAGCTGACCATGAAGATCGGCATGGCCGCCATGAAGGATCGTGAAATGGTCGGTGCGGCGTCGGTCGACTACTGCATGTATTCCGGCTACGCCTGTCTCGCCTATTTCTGGGCTGACATGGCTCGGGTTGCTGCCGAGAAACTGGCTGAGGGCACCTCCGAGGAGGCGTTCTACAAGGCCAAGCTGCAGACCGCGCGATTCTACTTCCAGCGCATCCTGCCGCGTACCCGCATGCATGTCGACGCCATGCTGTCCGGTGCCGACAACCTGATGCAGATGGCTGAGGAAGACTTCGCTCTCGGTTACTGACGGGTTGAGGTTGTAAAGAAAAGCCGCTGCTTTGCAGCGGCTTTTTTGTGCCCAATCCAGACGTTGTATTGCTTTTGCCGCATCTTCGCCGGTATTTCGGCTGCACAACGGGTAGCAAGAAGGCAAAATGCTAGCTTTTCTCGGCAGCATGCCGGAGTTGCCGTGTCGCGTACCGTCCCGCCTCGCTTCAGCCATTTTCTCGCGCCATTGGCCCTGTTGCTCGGCGGAGAGGTCATCGCGCGTCAGGTTTCGCTGAACGAGTTCTTCACGTCGCTCTATAACGTCCTGCCGACCGTACTGCTGTTGCTCGGCGGTGCGCTTTGCATGATGTACGGCCGCATCCGCGAGCTGTTTCTGCTGCTCTGCGTCTATCTTGCCTATTTCCTCCTCGATATCCACGCCGATCACTACCGGGCGCATGGCACTCTGCTGGACGATGCTGCACTGACCTTTCATCTCTGCAGCTTGCTGCTGCCGCTGCTTTACGGCCTGTATGGCGTGTGGCGAGAGCGCAGTCACCTGGCGCAGGACGGCCTGGCCCGTGCCGCCGTGCTGTTTGCCGTCGGCGTCGTCGCCGTGGCGCTGGCAAAGCGGTTTCCGGAAGCGTTACATGCCTGGCTGGTGGTGATTCGCTGGCCCGCGCTCAAGGCCGACTGGCTACCGCTCATCCAGCTGGCGTATCCGGTGTTCCTCGTGGCGCTGGTATTGCTGATCGTCCAGTACCTTCGCCAGCCGCGACCTTCCCATGCGGCGCAGATCATCGCGCTGCTCGGCATTCTGCTGATGCTGCCGCAGACGTTCAGCCGCTATGCCGCCCTCAACATTCTGAGCAGCCATGTGCTGCTGATGCTGGTGACGGCAATCGCTCATGAGGCTTATCTCATGGCCTTTCGTGACGAGCTGACCGGCTTGCCTGGGCGTCGCGCTCTGAATGAGCGACTGCAGCGCCTGGGGCGGCAGTACGTGCTGGCGATGGCTGACGTGGACCACTTCAAGCGCTTCAACGATACCTATGGTCACGACGTCGGTGATCAGGTGCTGAAGATGGTTGCCAGCCGGCTGCGCAAGATCGGCGGCGGTGGGCGCGCCTATCGTTATGGCGGTGAGGAATTCACTTTGGTATTTCCTGGGCACAGTATCGAGGAGTGCCTGCCGCACCTCGATGCGGTACGCCAGTCGGTGGAGGCTTATGCCCTGCAGCTGCGTGACGCAGACAATCGGCCGAAGGATGATCGTCGCGGCCGTATGGCCCGGGGAGCGGCGTCGGCGAACCAGGTCTCGGTGACCATCAGCATCGGAGTGGCGGAGCGACAAGGCGAGCAGCGCAGTCCGGAAGAGGTGATCAAGGCCGCCGACCAAGCGCTGTACAGTGCAAAAAAAGCAGGAAGAAACTGTTTGCGAGCGCATGGCAGTGGCCGCGGCGCGGTGCGCATGGCCGAGCATTCGCGTTAGGGTTGCATCGGTATTGATAGTGACTGGTCAAAACTATCTGGTCATAAAAAGACGCTTAATCCTGTCCTGGTTATTCGGTTAGACTCGCTGGAAACGGCCCATAGTGGCCGCAACCCAGTGTCTTGCGAGGAACCTTGCCATGGCTGACTACCAAGCGCCGCTGCGCGACATGCGTTTTGTCCTGAATGAAGTCTTCGACGCGCCGAAACTCTGGCAGTCGCTGCCAGCGCTGGCCGAGGTGGTCGATGCCGAGACGGCCGATGCAATTCTCGAGGAAGCTGGCAAGATCACCGCCAACAGCATCGCGCCGCTCAACCGCAGCGGTGACGAAGAAGGCTGCCGCTGGGACGCCGGGGCGGTTTCTACGCCCGCCGGCTACCGCGAGGCTTATCAGCTATACGCCGAAGGCGGCTGGGTCGGTGTCGGTGGCGATCCGGCGTTCGGCGGGATGGGTATGCCCAAGGTCATCTCGGCTCAGGTTGAGGAGATGATGAACTCCGCCAGCCTGGCCTTCGGCCTCTATCCGATGCTGACGTCCGGCGCCTGCCTGTCGATCTACGCCCACGCCAGCGAGGAGCTCAAGCAGAAGTACCTGCCGAACATGTATGCCGGTGTCTGGTCCGGCTCCATGTGTCTGACCGAACCTCATGCCGGTACCGACCTGGGCATCATCCGCACCAAGGCCGAGCCGCAGGCAGACGGCTCCTACAAGATCAGCGGCACCAAGATATTCATCACCGGCGGCGAGCATGACCTGACCGAGAACATCATCCACCTGGTGCTGGCCAAGCTGCCGGATGCGCCAGCTGGCTCCCGCGGCATCTCGTTGTTCTTGGTGCCGAAGGTGATGGTCAACGAGGACGGTACCCTAGGTGAGCGCAACTCGCTGTCCTGCGGTTCCATCGAGCACAAGATGGGTATCCAGGCCTCGGCGACCTGCGTGATGAACTTCGACGGTGCCACCGGCTGGATGGTCGGCGAGCCGAACAAGGGCCTCGCAGCGATGTTCACCATGATGAACTACGAGCGTCTGGGCGTCGGTATTCAGGGCCTGTCGACTGGCGAGCGCTCCTATCAGAGCGCCATCGAGTATGCCCGCGAGCGTATCCAGAGCCGCGCACCGACCGGGCCGGTTGCGCAGGACAAGGCAGCCGATCCGATCATCGTGCATCCGGATGTACGCCGCATGCTGCTGACCATGAAGGCGCTGAACGAGGGTGGTCGCGCGTTCTCCAGTTATGTCGCGCTGCAGCTCGATATCGCCAAGTTCAGTGACGATGACGAGGCGCGACTGCGAGCCGAGGCGCAGGTGGCGCTGCTGACACCGGTAGCCAAGGCCTTCCTCACTGACATGGGGCTGGAAACCACGGTACATGGGCAGCAGATTTTCGGCGGCCATGGCTTCATCCGCGAGTGGGGCCAGGAGCAGCTGGTGCGTGACTGCCGCATTACTCAGATCTACGAGGGCACCAACGGCATTCAAGCGCTGGACCTGGTTGGGCGCAAGATCGTCGGCAGTGGTGGCACCATGTATCAGGCCTTCGTCGATGAAATTCGTGCATTCATCGCTGATGCCGCTCCAGAGCTGGCGGAGTTCACCGAGCCCCTCAAGGCTGCCATGGACAATCTGGATGAGCTGACCGCCTGGGTCATCGATCAGGCCAAGGTGAATCCGAACGAAATCGGCGCCGCCTCGGTGGAGTACCTGCACGTGTTCGGCTACACCGCTTATGCGTACATGTGGGCACGCATGGCGGCGACGGCATTCGCCAAACAGGATGAAGGCGACTTCTACCAGAGCAAGCTGGGAACCGCGCGTTTCTACTTTGCTCGCCTGTTGCCGCGAATTCATTCGCTGAGTGCTTCGGTCAAGGCCGGAAGCGAGTCGCTGTACCTGCTCGACGCTGCTCAATTCTGAGAAGCCGCGGCTTAATCTAAAGGCAATATGAAATTATTTGGCCATGACGCGGAACGATTAAGCCGCCCTTCAGGTCATAAAAACCGCACCATGTAAGCCTGGACTTACAGCATTGCATCAAGGATGACGCGATGTAGGAAAAGGCTTACAAGGCGTGATGCACAATGGCTACTACAGGCTCACAAGGTCTGACGGTAATCTACTGCTTAAGGACGTGGCGCATGGAAAGCGCAAATCAATAAAACGGACCACACAGGGAGCGGCGCCAGGATGGCGCGCGATCATGGATGTCAGGATTCAGTCTGCAGAGCCCCGCTTCGGCGGGGTTTTTCTTTTCTGCTTAGTTCTTATGCCAGCAGTCAGCCATTCAGGCGGCCTTGCGACCGCTTAGGCTTAGCCCGACTTCCCTCGGCATCAATTCGGCAGGCACACACCGGTCCCACCAAGCCCGCAATATCCCCCAGGATTCTTTGCCAGATACTGCTGGTGATAGGCCTCTGCGTAGTAGAACGACGGTGCATCGTCTATCTCGGTGGTGATGGCCGGAAAGCCCGCTGCGCTTAGTTGCCGCTGGAAACGTTCACGGCTTGCCTCTGCCTCGCGGCGCTGCTGTGCATCCATGCAGTAGATCGCCGAACGGTACTGGCTGCCGACATCGTTACCCTGCCGCATCCCCTGGGTCGGGTTGTGTGCCTCCCAGAAAACGCGTAGCAGCGTGCCGTAGTCGATCTGCTGAGGATCGAAGACCACCAGTACCGCCTCCGTATGCCCGGTAAGCCCGGAACAGACTTCATCGTACGTCGGGTTCGGGGTCAGGCCTCCGGCATAGCCGACAGCCGTTGTCCACACTCCCGGCTGCTCCCAGAACCGGCGTTCCGCTCCCCAGAAGCAGCCCATGCCAAACATCGCTTGGCAAAGGCCTGCTGGAAAGGGTGGCTGCAGCGGGTTGCCATTGACGTAGTGGGCGGGGGGGACCGGTACGGGTGTCGAGCGGCCGGGCAAGGCCTGCTCGGCGGTGGGCAGTGCCTGTTTGTTGATCAGAATCTGCGAGCGTAGCGACATGCGAGCCTCGAGCGGGGAAGGTGGCTGACAAGCTAGGCTACAAAAGCCCGGGAGCCAGTGAAAGCGCCACGGCTACCACGCGTCGCAGAGTTCTGCGCAAACGGCTGGCACTCAGCACCAACGGGGGTAGCGGCGCAGAGCCTCGGTCAGGATGTTGCCGGGGATCGGCTTGTCGAACAGGTAGCCCTGACCGATATCACAGCGATGACGACGCAGGAATTTCAGCTGCTCCGGTGTTTCGATTCCTTCAGCGACGACCTTCAGGTGCAGCTTGCGGGCCATGGCGATCACCGCCGAGGTGATCTCCACATCGTCCTGGTTGCCCGGGATGTCCTTGATAAAGCTGCGATCGATCTTGATCACGTCGATGGGGAATTTCTTCAGGTAGCTCAGCGAGGAATACCCCGTGCCGAAGTCGTCCATGGCCAGCGTCAGGCCGAGCGCCTTGAGGCCGATCAGCTGCTGTCGGGTTTCCTCGGTTGCTTCGAGCAGGAGGCTTTCTGTCAGCTCCAGCTCCAGCTGCGCGGCGGGAAGTTGCTCTTCGAGCAGAATTGCGGCGATCGTGCCAAGCAGATCCGGATCCGAGAACTGCTTGGGTGAAAGGTTGATTGCGATCTGGGGCGTGCCAAGGCCTAGCGCGGAAAGGGTGACGCCCATCCGGCACGCTTCCCGCGCGACCCACTTGCCGATCGGGATGATCAGCCCGGTTTCTTCCGCGACGCTGATGAACTGATCCGGGCGGATCATGCCCTTTTCCGGATGGTTCCAGCGCAGCAGCGCTTCCAGCCCCTGCAGCCGGCCGGTATGCAGGCATAGCTTGGGCTGGTAGAACACTTCCAACTCGTTCTGCAGCAGCGCACGGCGCAGGTTGTTCTCGACGAACAGCTTGTAGTTGGCTTCGGCATGCAGGGCTTCGGTAAATATCTGCACCTGGTTCTTGCCGTTTGCCTTGGCCTTGTGCAGCGCTTGCCCGGCATGCTTCATCAGTGTTTCCGGGTCACGCCCGTGCTGGGGCGAGCACGCCAGCCCCAGGGACCCGCTGACGCTGATCAGCTGCTTGTCGACGAATAGCGGCTTATCGAGGATGCGCAGCACCTGGTCTGCCAGGCGGACGCCTTCGTCCAGTCCCTTGTCATCGAACAGCAGGGCGAACTCGTTGCTGGCAAAGCGTGCCAGTACGGCCTGCTGGTTGAGTCCGTTGCGCAGTCGCCGCGCAAGGCTGGTGAGCAGCTTGTCGCCGGTCTGGTGGCCGAGGCTGTCGTTGATGCGCTTGAAGTTGTCGATGTCCACCAGCAACAGGCAGAGCCTGGGCTCGGCCCCGGCGGCAAAACGCTCCTCGATGCTGCGAATGAAGTACGGGCGATTGCCCAGGTTGGTCAGGTTGTCGGTATAGGCCAGACGCTCGATATGCTGATGCGCCAGTTTGCTGCGGGTGATGTCCTCGTAGATGCCGATGTAGTGGGTCAGCGCGCCTTCTTCATTGAAGACCTTGGAGATGGAAAGCTGACCCCAGTACGGCTCGAGGTTCTTGCGTCGGGAGCGGAACTCGCCTTGCCAGCTGTTGCTGTGGGCAAGTACCGAAGAGGTGTCGAACAGCAGCTCGCCGAGGTTTTCCAGAGCCTTCAGATCGGCCAGACGCTGACCGCGTACCTCGGCTGAGGAAAACTGGCTGATGACGGTGAATGCCGGATTCACATATTCCACCCGGCCTTCTCGGTCGACCAGGATGAAGGCGCTGGCGCTCTGTTCCACGGCGCGCTGGAACAGGCCGAGCATATGGGTTGCGCTGAGCCGCTGCTGATTGGCCAGCACCTGCGCATACTGATCGGCCAGCTCGCCGGCGAAGGCGATCTCGTCGGCCTGCCATGCGCGCGGTTTGCCTGTGTGTTGCAGGCTGAGAACGCCGATTACCTCCCCACCGACTCGAATGCTGGCGTCCAGGATCGAGCGAACTCCCTGCGGGCGATAGATAAGCTGGTCAAGTTCGCAGGTGCGGTGATCCTGGGACACGTCCTGCGCATCGACGGCGCGACCGCTCTGCAGCGCCTGCAAGTAGCGCGGAAAGGGTGCGAGTTCCAGGGCTGAGGGCGTTTCGTAATGGTCGCTGTCGAGTCGGTAGCACGACACTGGCTCCAGGCGCGTGCCGTCCAGATGCCAGATTGTCGCGCGGTTCAGCTCGTAGACTTCGCAGGCGGCCTGGGTGATCAGCTGTGCCGCTTCCAGTTCCGGATTGGCGGAGCCGTAGCGATGCCGAGCCAGCCTGACGATCAGGCTCTGCTGGGTGCGCGAGCGCAGCATGTGCTCGATGTGTTCGTCCTGGGCTTGCTGATGTTGCTGCAGCGCCGTGCGCAGTCGGGCGTTCTGCGCCCTGAGATCCTGATCCGATTCAGGCTGGCGTCCGGGCATCAGATAGCCCCTGAGCAGCTCGCGACCATACTGCTGGCAAACTTCGCCGAGTTCGGTGATGTCCTGCACGCCGTCAGGCGTGTGCAGTCGATAGCTGACTGAATAGTGGCTGCGGCCTGTCAGCTGTTGCTGAATCTCTTCGTGTAGCTGGTGACGGACGCTGGGCTCCATCAGGCTGGCGTAGGGGGCGTCGACCAGGGAGCAAAGGTCGCCGGCGGAAACACCGAGATAACGCTCGCAAGCGGGGTCGAGAAACAGCAGTGTCCAGCTGGACTCGTTCAAGCGCTCGAAACGCAGCATGCCGAGCCGTGAAGGCACTGGCAACTGCGTCACAACCTCGGTCGCCAGACGGCTGGCGGCATCGGTATGTATTTTCATCGAGCGGTTGGCTTCCAGTATGCTCCACGGAGTCGGGCTGGCCTGTGCTCCAGGTGCCGTTCCAGCGAAGGACGATGGCTAAATAATATTAATTTCGGCAAGGGTGCATCATGCGACAGGGACTGACAAGTCGGCTTGCAAAGTTAGTGATGGTCTCGGTTCTCTGCGTGATCGGAACACCTCTGATCGCGAGTGAAGTGGTGGAGTTCGGCTCGGATGAGTCGACTCGCTATCTCACTGAATTGAAAAAGCTTTATCTCACCAGCAGCGATCGCGAAGCGCTGCTCGCGCATAGTAACGGATTGCTCGATACCTACGCATTGCGAGCGGGTTATCAGGTTGGTCAGGCCAATCCGCAGGACTTTCTCTACGAGCTGAGCGTGGCCTCTCCTGGCGAGTTGCGCATACGCGAGGAAGTCCGCAGCAGCAGCGGCGGTGTTGCCGTGCGCAACCGCAGTCTGTCGGTATTCGGGCTTGATCCCTACCTGCAATATCAGTGTCCTGCGCAAGGGTTCAGTTGTTCGATCAGCAGCCCCATCGACGGCCTGCCCTTGTTGGTCATTCTGCGCGACCCCCAGGGTGCCGAAGAGTTGGCCAAGGCACTGTCTTTTCTGATTCGTAATCTGCAGAAGGGTTGACGTAGCAGTTGGTGCGCGTGATCTCTGCACAATAGAAAACGCCGCATCTTCTTCAGAGGATGCGGCGTTTTTCGTTTGGCTCAGCCGTTACAGCAGCAGGGTGCGGATATCCGCCAACAGCTCCGACAGCCGTTTGGTGAAGCGTGCGGCGGCAGCCCCGTTGATTACACGGTGATCGTAGGACAGCGAGAGCGGCAACATCAGGCGCGGCTCGAATGCCTTGCCGTCCCAGACTGGCTGCATCGTCGCCTTGGATACCCCGAGAATCGCCACTTCCGGCGCGTTGACGATCGGCGTGAAGCCGGTGCCGCCAATGTGGCCAAGGCTGGAAATGGTGAAGCAGGCACCCTGCATGGCGTCAGGCGAAAGCTTCTTGCTGCGCGCTTTCTCTGCCAGCTCGGCCGCTTCGCCAGCCAACTGCAGCAAACTCTTCTGATCCACGTTCTTGATCACCGGGACCATCAGGCCATCCGGCGTATCCACGGCGAAGCCGATGTGCACGTACTTCTTGCGGATCAGTGCCTTGCCGCTTGGCGCCAGCGAGCTGTTGAAGTCCGGCAGCTCCTTGAGCAGGTGCGCACACGCCTTGAGCAACAACGGCAGCACGGTGAGCTTGACGCCGGCCTTCTCGGCGGCAGCCTTCTGGGAGACGCGGAAGGCCTCAAGTTCGGTGATGTCGGCCGATTCGAACTGGGTCACGTGCGGTACGTTCAGCCAGCTGCGGTGCAGGTTGGCTGCGCCGATCTGCATCAGGCGCGACATCGCGACTTCTTCGACTTCGCCGAACTTGCTGAAGTCCACGGCCGGGATCGGCGGAATGCCGGCACCGCCCGAGGCACCTTCGGCCGGAGCCTGCTTGGCCTTGTGCAGCATGTTCTTGACGTAGGCCTGGACATCTTCCTTGAGAATCCGGCCCTTGGGACCGGTGGCCGGAACATCGGCCAGGTCGACGCCGTACTCGCGCGCAGTCATGCGTACCGCCGGCCCGGCGTGAACCTTGGTGCCGGCCTTGCTCGGACCGCTGACGGCCGGAGCCGGCGTCGCCGCGGTCTTCGCCTCCGGTACGCCCTGCTTGTTCGGTGCGACGGCCTGCTGCTGGGAAACGGCCTCCTGCGGCCTGCCCTCGGCCTTTTTCGCTGGCGCCGAGCCCTGGACCTTGAGGGTCAGGATCAGGTCGCCGGTCTTGGCATCGTCACCCACCTTGATCGACAGCGACTCCACCACGCCCGCCTTGGGCGCCGGAATTTCCATGCTGGCCTTGTCGGATTCCAAGGTGATCAGCGACTGGTCCGCCTCGACGCTGTCGCCGGCCTTGATCATGACTTCGATGACCTTGGCGCTGCCGCTGGAACCGATGTCCGGAATACGAACCTCCTCCACGGACTCGCCTGCAGTTTCGGCCGGTGCTTCTGCGGCCTGCTCGGTCAGTTTCTCCTTGGCCGGGCCTTGTGCCTGGCTGGCCGGAGCACTGGCCGCTGCCGGCTTGCTCGAGGCGGTACCCTTGAGGATCAGGATCAGGTCGCCGGTACCGACTTCGTCGCCCACCTTGACCGAAATGCTCTCGACTACGCCAGCGGCTGGAGAGGGGATCTCCATGCTGGCCTTGTCGGACTCGAGAGTGATCAGCGGTTGCTCGGCGGCGATGGTATCGCCGGCCTTCACTGAAATCTCGATCACGCTGGCCTTGCCGGAGGAGCCGATGTCCGGAACCTTGATTTCCTGCGACTCGCC
Organism: Stutzerimonas kunmingensis; assembly: GCF_002929225.1. Lineage (GTDB taxonomy): Bacteria > Pseudomonadota > Gammaproteobacteria > Pseudomonadales > Pseudomonadaceae > Stutzerimonas. The sequence goes on from NZ_PISM01000022.1 coordinate 488,595, forward strand.
TTCCTCGGCTGAGGCCGAGGGGTTTTCATCGCTCGGAGGCGTAGGTGCTTCGGCTTCATCAGTCGGGCCGCCAGTGCTGGCAGCGGCAGGCTCGGCCGCGGCTTGCGCCGGCGCTTCGCTGTCAGTTCCTTCTTCGCTTTCCAGCTCAAGTAGCTCGTCACCTTCTTTCAGGCGGTCGCCGAGCTTGACCTTCAAGGCCTTCACGACGCCAGCCTTGGGTGCCGGGATTTCCATGCTGGCCTTGTCGGACTCCAGCGTCAGGATGCTCTGGTCCGCTTCGATACGGTCGCCGACCTTGACGAACAACTCGATTACTTCACCCTCACCGCTGCCGATGTCGGGTACGCGTATGGTTTCACTCACAATAGGTTCTCCTGTGCGCACGCAGCATCAGCAATCCAGCGGATTGCGCTTCTCGGGGTCGATACCGAACTCGGTGATGGCATTGGCCACCACGGTGCGTTCGATGGCGCCGCGATCGGCGAGTGCCTGCAGTGCCGCGACGGCAACCCAGCGGCGGTCGACTTCGAAGAAGTCACGCAGCTTGGCGCGCGAGTCGCTGCGGCCGAAGCCGTCAGTGCCGAGCACCTGGTATTCGCGCGACGGAACCCACTGACGAATCTGATCGGCGAACAGCTTCATGTAGTCGGTCGAGGCCACTACCGGGCCTTCGCGGCCTTCCAGACACTGCTCGACATAGCTCTTGCGCGGCTCCTCTGTCGGGTGCAGACGGTTCCAGCGGTCGACCGCCAGGCCATCGCGACGCAGCTCGTTGAAGCTGGTTACGCTCCAGACGTCGGCGCCGACACCCATCTTGGCGAGGATGTCCACTGCAGCACGCACTTCACGCAGGATGGTGCCCGAGCCCAGCAGCTGTACACGGTGCTTGAAGTCGCCCTTGGCTTCCTCGAGCAGGTACATGCCCTTGATGATGCCGTCCTCGACACCCTGCGGCATGGCCGGCTGCTGGTAGTTCTCGTTCATCACGGTGATGTAGTAGTAGACGCTCTTCTGCAGCTCCATCATTTCGTGCATGCCGTGATGCATGATTACCGCCAGCTCATAGCCGTAGGTGGGGTCATAGCTGCGGCAGTTGGGGATGGTGCTGGCGAGGATGTGGCTATGCCCGTCCTCGTGCTGCAGGCCTTCGCCGTTCAGGGTGGTGCGTCCGGAGGTGCCACCGAGCAGGAAACCGCGGGTCTGGGCATCGCCGGCCGCCCAGGCCAGGTCGCCGATCCGCTGGAAGCCGAACATCGAATAGAAGATGTAGACCGGCAGCATCGGCTGGTTGTAGTTGCTGTAGGCGGTACCCGCCGCGATGAACGAGGAGAACGCACCTGCTTCGTTCAAGCCTTCCTGCAGGATTTGACCATCCTTCTCTTCGCGGTAATACATCACCTGGTCGCGGTCGACCGGCTCATAAAGCTGCCCCACCGGGGAATAGATACCCAGCTGACGGAACATGCCTTCCATGCCGAAGGTGCGGGCCTCGTCGGCGAGGATCGGCACGATGCGCTTGCCGAGATCCTTGTCCTTCACCAGCTGCGAGAGAATCCGGCCGAAGGCCATGGTGGTGGAAATCTCGCGATCACCGGAACCGTCGAGCACCGCCTTGAGGGTTTCCAGCGGCGGCGTCGGGATGCTGAAGCTCTTCGGCCGGCGCTGCGGCAGCGAACCACCGAGTTTCTCGCGGCACTTGCGCAGGTAGCGCATCTCGGCGCTGTCTTCGGCCGGGCGGTAGAACGGCAGTTCTTCGAGCTGCGAATCGTTGACCGGAATGTCGAAGCGATCGCGGAATTTCTTCAGGCTGTCGATATCGACTTTCTTGGTGTTGTGGGCGATGTTCTTCGCCTCACCAGCACCGGTGCCGTAACCCTTGATGGTCTTGGCCAGGATGACTGTCGGCTGGCCCTTGTGGTTGACCGCCTGGTGGTAGGCCGCATAGACCTTGTACGGATCGTGGCCGCCGCGGTTGAGCTTCCAGACTTCCTCGTCGGACATGCTCTCGACACGCTTGAGCAGCTCAGGGTCAGCACCGAAGAAATGCTTGCGCACATAGGCGCCGTCTTTGGCCTTGTAGTTCTGGTATTCGCCGTCGATGGCTTCGTCCATGCGGCGCTGCATGCGGCCGTCTTCGTCGGCGGCGAACAGTGGGTCCCACAGGCGGCCCCAGACGACCTTGTTGACGTTCCAGTTGGCGCCTTTGAATACGCCTTCCAGCTCCTGGATGATCTTGCTGTTGCCGCGTACCGGGCCGTCCAGACGCTGCAGGTTGCAGTTGATGACGAACACCAGGTTGTCGAGATTCTCACGGCCGGCCAGGGAAATGGCGCCGAGGGTTTCCGGCTCGTCGCACTCGCCGTCACCGATGAAGCACCAGACGCGCTGCTTGCCTTTCGGAATGAATCCGCGGTTCTCCAGGTACTTCATGAAGCGCGCCTGGTAGATCGCAGTGATCGGGCCGAGACCCATGGAGACGGTCGGGAACTGCCAGAAGTCCGGCATCAGGTGCGGGTGCGGGTAGCTCGACAGGCCCTTGCCATCGACTTCCTGGCGGAAGTTGAGCATCTGGTCTTCGCTCAGGCGGCCTTCGAGAAAGGCGCGGGCGTAAATGCCAGGGGAGGCATGCCCCTGATAGTAGATCAGGTCGCCGCCGTGCTCTTCCGTTGGGGCCTGGAAGAAATAGTTGAAACCGATGTCGTAGAGGGTCGCGCTGGAAGCGAAGGTGGAGATGTGCCCACCCAGATCCGGATCCTTGAGGTTGGCGCGCATTACCATCGCCAGTGCGTTCCAGCGGACCAGGGAGCGAATACGGCGCTCCATGAACAGGTCGCCTGGCATCTTGGCTTCGCGGGTGACGGGGATGGTATTGCGGTACGGCGTGGTGATGCCGTAGGGCAGGGGGGTGCCGCTACGTGTGGCCAGTTCGCCCATCCGGGTCATCAGGTAGTGAGCGCGGTCTTCACCCTCGCGGTCGAGGACGGACTCGAGGGCGTCCAGCCATTCCTGGGTTTCGACGGGATCGAGATCTTGCATGGCTTGCTCCATGGCGGAAAGGCTTCCAGAATCGGTTGCCTGTTCGCGACCGGCTTTGTGGGCCGGTGCGTGTAATGTTCTTGGACGAGTGCCGGGGGTAGGACCGGGCGTCTGTAGTTTTACTACAAAATGACGTCGGGATCAGCCCCCTGAAATACTCTTTAGTAGTAAAACTACAGATCAGCGGCGCTGGCATTTTCCTGAGAAAGGCATCTGCGAGGCTCTGAATCGCGCGGTTTCACTGTGTTGCTGTGAAGGAAACCTCAATGAGTCTGCCATCGCTGGTTGCATTGCCGCCCTCGCTTCTGCCTTTTGTCAGTCGTGCCGAAGAGTCGTTCCTCGCTGCTGCCGGCAGCCTGTCGGATGCCATTGCGGCACGTTGCCGCGCCTGGCTGGTGGAGCAGCGCGAGGCGTTCGGCCGAGTCTGTGCGGCGAGCGACTTCGTCAGCGAACAGGTTAGTCGAGATCCGCAGATGCTGCTGCAGCTGGCCGAGCTGGGCTGGCTGGACAGATCGCTCGCGCCGGTCGAGATGCGTGACGCACTGAGCGAGCAGGTCGCCGCGTGCGACAGCGAGGATGCCCTGGCGCTGACCCTGCGCCGCTTCCGGACCCGCCAGCAGGTGCGGATCATCTGGCGCGACCTGACCCGTCAGGCCGACCTTGCCGAAACCTGTCGCGACCTTTCCGATCTCGCCGACGCTTCGGTCGATCTGGCGTATCACTGGCTGTACACACGCCATTGCGAGCAGTTCGGCGTACCCACCGGGCGTCGCAGCGGCAACCCGCAACACATGGTCATCCTTGGCATGGGCAAGCTGGGCGCCCATGAGCTGAATCTGTCCTCGGACATCGACCTGATCTTCGGATACCCCGAAGGTGGCGAAACCGTGGGTGCCAAGCGCTCGCTGGACAATCAGGAGTTCTTCGTCCGGCTCGGTCAGCGGCTGATCAAGTCGCTGGACGCCATCACCGTCGATGGCTTCGTCTTCCGCGTCGATATGCGCCTACGCCCGTACGGTTCGTCCGGTCCGCTGGTCTACAGCTTCAACGCGCTGGAACAGTACTACCAGGACCAGGGGCGTGACTGGGAGCGCTACGCGATGATCAAGGCGCGTGTCATCGGTGGCGACCAGCAGGCCGGCAAGGAGCTGCTGGAAATGCTGCGGCCGTTCGTCTATCGGCGCTACCTTGATTTCTCCGCCATCGAAGCGCTGCGCACCATGAAGCAGCTGATCCAGCAGGAAGTGCGGCGCAAGGGCATGGCTTCGAATATCAAGCTGGGTGCCGGCGGCATCCGCGAGGTGGAGTTCATCGCCCAGGCGTTTCAGCTGATTCACGGCGGGCGCGATCTCAGCCTACAACAGCGGCCGTTGCTCAAGGTGCTGGCTACCCTGGAAGGTCAGGGCTATCTGCCGGGTGCGGCGGTGAAGGAGCTGCGCGAAGGCTACGAGTTTCTGCGCTATACCGAGCATGCGCTGCAGGCCATCGCCGATCGCCAGACGCAGATGCTGCCGGAGACTGAAGTCGACTGCGCGCGGGTCGCCTTCATGCTCGGTTTCGACAGCTGGCAGGCCTTCCACGAGCAGCTGTTGCACTGGCGTGGGCGTATCGACTGGCATTTTCACCAGGTTATCGCCGACCCGGACGAGGACGAGAATGCCGAAGGCGAGGCGCTGGTCGGCGGCGAGTGGCTGCCGCTGTGGGAGCAGGATTGGGACGAAGAGTTCGCCTGTCGACAGCTGTCCGAAGCCGGGTTCCGTGATGGTCAGGTTGCCTGTCAGCGCCTCGCCGCACTGCGTAATGCCAGTCAGGTCAGGACCATGCAGCGTCTCGGTCGCGAGCGTCTGGATGCCTTCATTCCTCGTCTGCTGGCGCAGGCTGTCGAGCAGGACGACCCGGATCTGGTGCTCGAACGCGTGCTGCCATTGGTCGAGGCGGTGGCCCGGCGTTCGGCCTATCTCGTATTGCTGACCGAAAATCCCGGCGCGCTGCAGCGCTTGCTCGAACTCTGCGCGGCCAGCCCGTGGGTCGCCGAGCAGATCGCGCGGTTCCCGTTGCTGCTCGACGAATTGCTCAATGCTGGGCGGCTGTACAGCCCACCGCTGGCGCCGGAGCTGGCTGCCGAGTTGCGTGAGCGGCTGATGCGTATTCCCGAGGATGACCTCGAGCAGCAGATGGAGGCGCTGCGTCATTTCAAGCTGGCGCATCGCCTGCGCGTCGCAGCCTCGGAGATCGCCGGGACGCTGCCGTTGATGAAGGTCAGCGACTACCTGACCTGGCTGGCGGAGGCCATTCTGCAGGAAGTGCTGACCCTGGCCTGGCGCCACACGGTTGCGCGTCATGGTCAGCCGCAGCGCAGCGACGGCACGCTCTGCGATCCGGCCTTCGTCATCGTCGGTTACGGCAAGGTCGGCGGGATCGAGCTCGGTCACGGTTCCGACCTGGATTTGGTGTTCATCCATGACGGCGACCCTGCCGCCGAGACCAATGGCGCCAAGCCCATCGACACCGCGCAGTTCTTTACCCGTCTCGGTCAGCGCATCATTCATCTGCTGACTACCCAGACCACCTCCGGCCAGCTGTACGAGGTGGACATGCGCCTGCGTCCGTCCGGCGCTTCCGGGCTGCTGGTCAGCTCCCTCGGCGCCTTCGAGCGCTACCAGGGCCAGGAAGCCTGGACCTGGGAGCACCAGGCGCTGGTGCGTGCGCGGGTGCTGGTTGGCTGTCCGCAGCTGACCGCCGACTTCGAACGGGTGCGCGCCGGTGTGCTCGGTCGTGAACGTGATCTGGATGCGCTGCGTCGCGAAGTCAGCGACATGCGCGCGAAGATGCGCGACAACCTCGGGACCCGCGCGACACATGCGGGGACTGCCGAGCAAGCCTTCGACGGCGCGGCCGAGTTCAATCTCAAGCAGGACGCCGGTGGTATCGTGGATATCGAATTTATGGTGCAATACGCGGCTTTGGCGTGGTCGCACCAGCATCCCGAACTGCTGCGCTATACCGATAACATCCGCATTCTCGATGGGTTGGAGCAGGCCGGGTTGATGACCGGCGATGAGGTGCGGCTGCTGCAGGACGCCTACAAGGCGTACCGTGCCGCGGCTCACCGGCAATCACTGCAGAAGCAGCCCGGAGTGGTGAGTGGGGACCAATTCCACGACGAGCGTCGCGCAGTCATGCGGATCTGGCGCGAGCTGGGGCTCAGCTGAGCCCGCGTCGGGCTACCGAGCAATATCGAATTCTGAGGAGCTGGCAAGATGTCGATGGCCGATCGTGATGGCGTCATCTGGTATGACGGCGAACTGGTGCAGTGGCGCGATGCGACCACCCATGTGCTGACCCATACCCTGCACTACGGCATGGGCGTGTTCGAAGGCGTGCGCGCCTACAACACCCCGGACGGCACGGCGATCTTCCGCCTGCAGGCGCACACCGACCGCCTGTTCGATTCGGCGCACATCATGAACATGCAGATGCCGTACTCGAAGGAAGAGATCAACGAGGCGACCCGCGCCGCGGTGCGCGAGAACAACCTGGAAAGCGCCTACATCCGCCCGATGGTGTTCTACGGAAGCGAAGGCATGGGCCTGCGCGCCAGCGGCCTGAAGGTGCACGTGATCGTCGCGGCCTGGCATTGGGGCGCCTACATGGGCGACGAGGCGCTTGAGCTGGGCATCAAGGTGCGCACCAGTTCCTTCACCCGTCACCACGTCAACATCACCATGACCCGCGCCAAGTCCAACGGTGCCTACATCAACTCGATGCTGGCCCTGCAGGAAGCCATTTCCGGTGGCGCCGACGAAGCGTTGATGCTGGACCCCGAAGGCTACGTGGCCGAGGGCTCGGGCGAGAACATCTTCATCATCAAGGATGGCGTGATCTACACCCCGGAAGTCACCGCCTGCCTGAATGGCATCACCCGCGGCACCGTGCTGACCCTGGCTGCCGAGCACGGCCTGAAAGTCGTCGAGAAGCGCATCACCCGCGACGAGGTGTACATCGCTGACGAAGCCTTCTTCACCGGTACCGCAGCCGAAGTCACGCCGATCCGCGAAGTGGACGGCCGCGCCATCGGTATCGGCCGTCGCGGCCCGATCACCGAGAAGCTGCAGAAAGCCTACTTCGATCTGGTCACCGGCAAGACCAATGCCCACGCCGAATGGCGGACCCTGGTCAAGTAAGCCTGGCGCTGGAAGCCGGCAACGCATGACTCGCTTGCCGGCCACGCTTCCAGCCCCTCAGCTTATGGCTTAGAGCTTATGAACATACTGATCGTAGGACCCAGCTGGGTTGGCGACATGGTGATGGCGCAGACGCTGTTCGTCTGCCTGAAACAGCGCCATCCCGACTGCCAGATCGACGTGCTGGCGCCCGAGTGGAGCCGGCCGATTCTCGAGCGCATGCCCGAGGTGCGCCAGGCGCTGAGCTTTCCGGTCGGGCACGGCGTGCTCGACATGGCGACCCGGCGCAAGGTTGCGCAGAGCCTGCGCGGTCAGTACCAGCAGGCGATCCTGCTGCCCAACTCCCTGAAGTCGGCGCTGGTGCCGTTCTTCGCCGGCATCCCCAAGCGCACGGGCTGGCGTGGCGAGATGCGTTTCGGCCTGCTCAACGACATGCGCAAGCTCGACAAGCAGCGCTACCCGCTGATGATCGAGCGCTTCATGGCGCTGGCCTTCGAGCCGGGCGCCGAGCTGCCCAAGCCGTACCCCAATCCCTCGCTGCGTATCGACACCGCGACTCGCGACGCCGCCCTGGCACGTTTCGGCCTGAGTCTGGACCGGCCAGTGCTGGCGTTGTGCCCCGGTGCCGAGTTCGGCGAATCCAAGCGCTGGCCGGCGGAACACTTCGCCAAGGTGGCCGAGCTGAAAATCCGGGACGGCTGGCAGGTCTGGCTGTTCGGCTCGAAGAACGATCACCCGGTCGGCGAGCAGATTCTCGAGCGGCTGATTCCGGGCCTGCGCGAAGAGGCAGTGAACCTGGCGGGCGAAACCAGCCTGGCCGAGGCGATCGATCTGCTGTCCTGTGCCGATGCAGTGGTGTCCAACGACTCCGGTCTGATGCATGTCTCCGCCGCGCTCGGCCGGCCGTTGGCGGCGGTTTACGGCTCCACCTCGCCAGCCTTCACTCCACCGCTTTCCGAGCAGGTTGAAGTGGTGCGCCTGGGCCTCAACTGCAGTCCCTGCTTCGAGCGCACCTGCCGCTTCGGCCACAACAACTGCATGCGCGAGCTGAAGCCGCGCGCGGTGATCGATGCGCTGGATCGTCTGGTCCCGCAGTCGGTCGAGGTACGCTGATTGAAGGTCCTGCTGGTCAAGACCTCGTCGCTGGGCGATGTCGTGCATACCCTGCCGGCCCTGACCGATGCGCTGCGGGCGCTGCCCGGCATCCAGTTCGACTGGGTGGTGGAGGAGGGCTTCGCCGAGATTCCGGCCTGGCATCCGGCGGTGACACAGGTGATCCCGGTAGCGATTCGTCGCTGGCGCAAGCACCCGCTGCAGACCCTGCGCAAGGGTGAATGGCAGCGCTTCAAGGCACGCCTGCGGGAAGGCCGTTACGACCTGGTGATCGACGCCCAGGGCTTGCTGAAAAGCGCCTGGCTGACCCGTTACGTCAAGGCTCCGGTCGCTGGATTGGACCGGGAGTCCGCGCGTGAGCCCATCGCCGCACGCTTCTATGACCGATGCTACGCCGTGCCGCGTGACCAGCATGCGCTGGAACGGGTGCGTCAGCTGTTCGCCCAGGCGCTCGCGTATCCGCTGCCGCAGGATGTCGCCGATTACGGTCTCGATCGCGAGCAGATGGCGGCGCCCAGCGACCAGCCCTACCTGCTGTTTCTGCACGGCACCACCTGGCCGAGCAAGCACTGGCCGGAAGCATACTGGCGCGAGCTGGCCGAGCGCATGAGTGATTTCGGCTGGGCGATCCGCCTGCCGTGGGGCAATGCCGAGGAGAAGGCGCGGGCCGAACGCATCGTCAGTGGCATAGCCAACGCCGCGGTGCTGCCGAAGCTCAATCTTGCCGGTGTCGCCCGGGTCATCGCCGGCGCGCGCGCCTGCGTCGCGGTGGATACCGGTCTCGGCCACCTGGCCGCGGCGCTGGATGTGCCGAGCATTTCGCTCTATGGTCCGACCCTGCCCGGGCGGGTCGGCGCCTATGGCCGCTCCCAGGTGCACCTGTGTGCCAGCGGACCGAACGCCGGTCGCGGTGATCGGCACAAGCCCTGTTTCGACGATCTGCGCCCCGAGCGCGTCGTTACCGAATTGAAAGCCCTGCTGCGGGCCCCGGAGTCCGTCTGATGCAACTGGCCTTCATTCTCTACAAGTATTTTCCGTTCGGCGGTCTGCAGCGCGACTTCATGCGTATCGCCCTGGAATGCCAGCGTCGTGGGCACAGTATTCGCGTCTACGCGATGATCTGGGAAGGCGAGGTGCCGGACGGCTTCGAGGTGCTGATCGCGCCGGTCAAGGCGCTGTTCAACCACACCCGCAACGAGCGCTTCACCGCCTGGGTCGAGGCCGATCTGGCCAAGCGGCCGGTGGACCGGGTGATCGGCTTCAACAAGATGCCGGGGCTGGACGTGTACTACGCCGCCGACCCATGTTTCGAGGACAAGGCGCAGACGCTGCGCAACCCGATCTATCGGCGCTGGGGCCGTTACAAGCACTTCGCCGAGTACGAGCGCGCAGTGTTCGCGCCCGAAGCGAAGACCGAAATCCTGATGATCTCCGAGGTGCAGCAGCCGCTGTTCGTCAAACACTACGGCACGCCCGCCGAACGCTTTCACCTGTTGCCGCCGGGCATCGCTCAGGATCGCCGCGCGCCGGCCAATGCCGCGCAGATTCGCGCCGAATTCCGCGAGGAGTTCGAAGTGCGGCCCGACGAGCTGCTGCTGGTGCAGATCGGTTCCGGCTTCAAGACCAAGGGGCTGGACCGCAGCCTCAAGGCACTCGCCGCATTGCCGCGTGAACTGAGCCAGCGCACCCGGCTGCTGGTGATCGGCCAGGACGATCCCAAGCCGTTCAAGCTGCAGGCCAAGACGCTGGGCGTTTCCGGCATGGTCGAATTCCTCAAGGGGCGCAGCGATATTCCGCGTTTCCTGCTGGGCGCCGATCTGCTGATCCACCCGGCCTATAACGAGAACACCGGTACCGTCCTGCTGGAAGCGCTGGTCGCCGGGCTGCCAGTGCTGGTCACCGATGTATGTGGCTATGCCCACTACATTACCGACGCCAACTGCGGTCGCGTGGTGCCCAGCCCGTTCGAGCAGCAGGCGCTCGACCAGATGCTGGCGCAGATGCTGGCCGATGATCAGCAACGCGCGGTCTGGAGTCGCAATGCGCTGACGTTCGCCGGCACGGCGGACCTTTATTCGATGCCGCAGAAGGCGGCAGACGTGATTCTCGGGGCAAGCGCATGAGCGCTACAGCTCGGTCAGCGCCCTGCCGATTGGCGGAGGCTCCATGCGCCTGATGCTATTGGAGCCGTTCAAAAGCCTCTGGCACGGCGCGGACCCGTTCGTCGAAGTCGAGCGTCTCGACGGGCAGGTGTACCGCGAGCTGGAGGGGCGACGCACGCTGCGTACCGAAGTCGACGGGCAGGGTTACTTCGTCAAGATCCACCGTGGCATCGGTTGGGCGGAAATCGCCAAGAACCTGCTTACGGCAAAGGCGCCCGTTCTCGGTGCGGGCCAGGAATGGCGAGCGATCCAGCGGTTGCACGAAGTGGGTGTGCCGACCATGACCGCGGTGGCTTACGGCGAGCGCGGAGCCAATCCGGCCAGCCAGCATTCGTTCATCATCACCGAAGAACTGGCCCCGACCGTCAGCCTCGAGGACTTCACGGCCAACTGGCTGGAACAGCCACCCGCACCGTCGCTCAAGCGCGCCCTTATCGCCGAAGTCGCCCGCATGGCTGGCACCATGCATCGCGCCGGCGTCAATCATCGCGATTTCTACATCTGCCACTTTCTGCTGCATACCGACAAACCGGTGACAGCAAGTGATTTCCGCCTGTCGCTGATCGACCTGCACCGCGCGCAGGTCCGCTCCCGGACGCCTCGGCGCTGGCGCGACAAGGACCTGGCCGGGTTGTACTTCTCGGCGCTCGAGATCGGCTTGACCCGTGGTGACAAGCTGCGCTTCCTGCGCGATTACTTTCAGCGTCCGCTGCGGGAGATTCTGCGTGACGAGTCTTCGCAGCTGGCCTGGCTGCAGCGCAGGGCGGAAAAATTGCTGGACCGCAAGCAGCGCTACGGGGGGGCGCTTTGATGGCTGGCTGGACGCTGGATCCGGCCTACGCCGATCTTCGGGAAGCTTTCGGCAGCCTGACGAGCGTGTTTGCTCTAGAGGGTGAGCGGTTGACGACAGACCCGTTGTCGGAAGTGATTCGTGTCGAACTCTATGGCGTGCGCTATTACGTCAAACGCTACTGGGGGGCAGGCAAGGGCTTGAGGCGATTCGTCGGGCGTCCGCGGGTCAAGGCCGAGTGGCAGAATCTGATGATTTTCCGCCGTTGGGGTATCCCAACGGCGCCAATCGTGGCATACGGCATGGAGCGTCGAGGCGGCGCTTTCCTGCGAGGTGCGTTGATTACCCGCGAATTGGAGCAGACCGAAGACCTGGCCTTGCTGGCGGCGAGCCATGATCCTCGCCTTCGTGATCGGCGCTGGGTGCATGAGGTCAGCCTGCAACTGGCGCGCTCGACTCGCGCAATGCATGACCGAGGCTTCGCCCACAACGATCTCAAATGGCGCAACTTGCTGGTCGATTCCCAGCGCCGCTTGTATCTGATTGATTGTCCAACCGGTGCATTCTGGCGCGGGCCGTTCCTGCAGCGGCGGATCGTCAAGGATTTAGCGTGCTTGGACAAGGTGGCCAAGTACCAGCTTACTCGCACCCGGCGCCTGAGGTTCTATTTGCAGTATTGCCAGCGCTCACGGCTGGCGCCTCAGGACAAGCCACGCATTCGGCAGATATTGAACTACTTCCAGGGACGAGAATGACTGATTTTATAGAAGAGTCCGACCGTCCTTTGCTCGAGCGCAGTGGTCTAAATAGCTTCGACGCGCTCTGGGCAGTACAGCTCGAAGCTGTGGATGAGCCAAATATTGAGCGCGGAGGGTGGAGCAGCGTTGTTCGACTTGAACTCGATGGCGCGGCCTTCTACCTCAAGCGGCAGAGCAATCACCTGACGCGCAGCCTGACGCACCCGTTTGGCGAGCCCACTTTTGCCCGAGAATTCCGCAGTATCCGCCGCTATGCCCGGCTCGGTATTCCGGCATTGCAGGCGAGCTTTTTCGGCCAGCGCAGAGTGAACGGAGAGCGGCGAGCAGTCCTTTTGACGCGAGCGTTGGACGGCTGGACGGATTTGGATGGCTTGTTAGCTCAATGGCCTCAGCTGGCCGAATCGCAACGCCAATCGATCCTTCAAGCAACCGGAGAGTTGGCTCGCATCCTTCACCGGGCCGGACAACTGCATGGCTGCTTTTATCCCAAGCATATTTTCCTGCGGGAGCTTTCTGGTCAGTGGCAGGCTTGTCTTATCGATCTGGAAAAAACGCGCCCGCTGCTGCTCGGTCAACGCGACCGCATCAGGGATTTGGAGCCGCTCGTGCGCCGTGCCGCCTGTATCGGTGACGACGGCGTACGCTCCCTGCTGTCGACATATCTGGATGATTCCCGTCTGCTCGATGCATGGGTGCAGCGCCTCGGTCGTCGGAACAGAGAGAAAGAGGCACGCGGATGAATCTATCCGAGTTGGCAGGTGTGGGTCGCCAGCCAGGCATCCCGCTACAGATTGCATTACCAACCAATGGTGTGCTGAATATTGTTCGCTGGCTACGAATTCTGCCTGGTCATCGATATGTCGGTTGTGCCGAGTGGAACGGTCGCACCGTACTGGCCAAATTGGTGGTGGGTTCAAAGGCGCAGCGTCATTATCAGCTTGAGCGAAGGGGCGCGCTGCTACTGGCGGAGCAGCAGCTGCTTACGCCCGCTTTGCTAGCTGAGGGCTGGCAGGACGGCGAAGGCGGCTGGCTGATTTTTGATTGGCTCGACCATGCCAAAAGCCTTTGGGATGCCTGGCGCGCTGTAGAAACTGACGTGATGCTGTCTGACGGGCAGAGGGGTGTTCTTGGCGAAGCGCTTGAATTGATCGCCCGGATGCATGCGCGAGGCATCTGGCAGGCCGATCTTCATCTTGATAACTTACTGCGGGCCGGCGACCAGCTTTTCGTGGTCGATGGGGGTGGCGTGAAAGCAGAAGCGCCCGGAGCTCCCTTGTCCCGCGAGCGGGTGCTGGAAAATCTTGGCACGTTCTTCGCGCAGCTACCCGCGGAGATCGACCCGTTCATCGAAGAGCTGCTGGTTCATTACCTGCTCGCCAACAGCGAGCATGCGTTGCCGCTGGAAGCGTTGCTCAAAGACATTTACAAGACTCGCGCATGGCGCTTGAACGATTATCTGAAGAAGGTAGCGCGCGACTGTAGCCTGTTCAGCGCGCGTAGCGGCGCGTTTGGCGCGCAGGTGGTGCGGCGTGACGAGGAAGCTGCGCTGCAGGCTGTTCTCGCTGATCCCAATGCATCCATTGCACGAGGCGAGCTTTTGAAAGACGGTGGTAGTGCGACGGTTGCCAGTATTGAGTCGAACGGCCGATCACTGCTGATCAAGCGCTACAACATCAAAGATCCGCTGCATTGGCTCAAGCGCTTCTGGCGCCCAAGCCGGGCGTGGCGTAGCTGGATCGAAGGCAATCGTCTCGAGTTTCTGGGGATCGCCACGCCGCGCTTGCTGGCTGTAATCGAGAGCCGCTGGCTGTGGCTACGTGGCCCCGCATGGCTAATTACCGATTTGCTCTCCGGTGAAGATATAATCGCGCGTTTTCGGCCGTACGTGGATAGTTGCCCGCCTGAGCGGGAGCTATCCGCGCTGGACCGCTTGTTCGCGGCCTTGATTCGCGAGCGCGTCAGTCATGGCGATCTCAAGGGGCACAACCTGTTCTGGGAACAGGGTCGCTGGGCACTCATCGATCTTGATGCCGTGCAGCAGCATGGCAGCGATGCCAGCTTCGCCCGGGCCTATGCCAAGGATCGCGCACGTTTTCTGCGCAACTGGCCGGCCGACTGCGCCCTGCATCGACTGCTTGACCAACGTTTACCCGCGGTGCCCGGCACCAGCATCGAAGATTAAGAGGCAATACCCGTGGCATTGACGATTCTCGGCCTTTCCGGCGCCCTCAGTCATGATCCTTCCGCCGCCCTGTATATCGACGGCAAGCTGATCGCCGCCGTCGAAGAAGAGCGCTTCGTGCGTGACAAGCATGCCAAGAACCGCATGCCGTACGAATCCGCCAAATTCTGCCTTGAGCAGGCCGGCATCAAGCCGTGCGACGTCGATGTGGTGGCAATCCCGTTCGCACCCATCAGCATCTTCGAAAAGGCGCGCTGGCACTATGCAAAGCGTTACTGGTACGCACCGGATCGCGCGCTGGATGCCATTCTCATGGGCAACCGCCGCTACTACCGCTACAAGAAACGCATCGAATGGTGTCTCCAGCAACTGGGCTTCGACATGAAAAAGGTCAAGATCCAGCCGGTCGAGCATCACCTGGCCCATGCCTCCAGCGCCTATCACTGCTCTGGCTTCACCGAGAAAACCGCGATTCTCGGCATCGATGGCAAGGGCGAGTACGCCACCACCTTCTTCGGCTGGGGCGAGAACGGCAAGATCCACAAGATCAAGGAATTCTACGACCCGGATTCCTTGGGCGGGTTGTATGGCGCGATCACCGAATACCTCGGCTTCGAGATGCTCGATGGCGAGTTCAAGGTCATGGGCATGGCACCCTATGGCGACGCGGCCAAATACGATTTCTCCCGTCTGGCCAAATTCGAGAACGGCGAGCTGACCATCAACACCGACTACGCCAACGTCATCGGTTTCCGTCGCTACAAGGAAAGCAGCAAGGGTTATTACTTCTCGCCCAAGCTGATCGACTGGCTCGGGCCCAAGCGCGAAGGCGATATCGCCGATGACCCGTACATCCATTACGCCGCCGCCATGCAGGCGCTGTTCGAGAAGCTGGCGCTGGAGATGATGGACTACTATCTGGGCGATATCATCAAGCAGACCGGCAAGATCGCTTTCGCCGGCGGCTGCGCGCTGAACGTCAAGCTTAACCAGAAAATCATCGCCCGGCCCGAGGTGAAGGAGCTGTTCGTTCAGCCTGCTTCCGGCGACGCCGGTACCGCGGTGGGTGCCGCCGCCTACGTCTCCCACCAGCGCGGTGTGCCGGTGGAAAAGATGGAACACGTCTACCTCGGTCCCTCCTACAGCAACGAGGACGTCATTGCTGCCTGCGCCCGCCACCCCAACAAGCCGGTGTGGCAGAAGATCGACGGCGTCCCCGAGCGCATCGCGAAAATCATGGTCGATGGCAACCCGGTCGCCTGGTTCCAAGGGCGTATGGAGTTCGGTCCGCGCGCCCTCGGCGGCCGCTCCATCATCGGCTGCCCCAGCGTGCCGGGCGTGGCCGACCGCATCAACGAGCAGATCAAGTTCCGCGAGCGCTGGAGACCCTTCTGCCCTTCGATGCTCGATACCGTCGCGCCGCAGATGCTCAAGGTCGACCATCCCAGCCCCTTCATGACTTTCACCTTCGAGGTCAATGAAGGCTGGAAGGAGCGTGTCGGCGAAGTCGTCCACGAAGACGGCACCTCCCGCGCCCAGGTGCTCAAGCGCGAATACAATCCGCGCTGGTACGACCTGATGCTGGAGCTGGAAAAGCTGACCGGTAATGGCGTCTCGCTTAACACTTCCCTCAACCGCCGCGGCGAACCCATGATCTGTTCGCCGACCGATGCGCTGAACATGTTCTACGGCTCGGACCTGCAGTATCTGATCATGGAAGATGTGTTGGTGGTGAAGGATGGGATGAGCCGGTATGAGCCCAGCTGAGCCGCTTATTAGCGTCGTCATTCCAGCCTATAACTATGCGTTGACTCTGCCGCGTGCGGCGGAGTCGGTGCTGGTGCAGCTAGATGACACTGTTGCTGAGCTGGTCGTGATCGATGATGGTTCGACCGATGACACGCCGCAGGTAATCGAAGCGCTTCTAGCCAGCTGGCCCGGTCGGTTCCGTGCGTTGCGCAAGGAAAACGGCGGCTTGGCGTCTGTGCGCAATAGAGGCAGCCGTGAAGCCAGGGGATCGTATCTGGTTTTTCTCGACGCCGATGACGAGATGGCTCCCGGGGCGCTGGAAGCGCTGGTGCAGCACATCGAGCGGCACCCCGAGACGCGTATGGTCATCGGTGGTCACGATGCGATCTTGAGCAACGGCAAGCGTCGCTCCTATATCCCTCCCACTCTGCCGGAATCACGCCTGGACAGGCTGCGTGGTTACCTGCTGGACAAGCGGTTCGCGTTGTCCAACGGAGCCTGCGCCATGCATTGCGAGGTGTTTTCGCGCGGTGGCTATCCCGAGCAATTCCGTAGTGCAGAAGATATCCCGGTATTCAGTCAGGTGCTGGCCAATTATCCGTGCACAGTGCTGGCGCAGCCCTTGGCTGTGATTCACAAACATGACGACAGCCTTCGACATCAGTTCAGTCATGCCAAAGCCGGAGGCTTGGCGTTGGTTGATGAAGTCTTTTCACCGCAACGGCTGGACGAAGAATTTCAAATATTGAAAAGGGAATTTACTGTGCAGCGATGCCTATCATTGTTTCGCAGCGCTTATTTGGCCGGTGATGCTGCCGCCGCCAAGGAGTACTTTCGTACGGCGTTACGGTATGACCGCCGTGTACTGTTGAATATTTCCTATACGCGCAAGGCGCTGCGATTGTGGCTGGGCAGTTAGTGATGACTCGCAAGATCAAAGTTTTACAGCTGCAAAATCGTTATAACGTCAATGCCTCGGATCTTGCCGAACAAGTAATTCAAGGGTTGCCTACGCAGACCTACGAGGTAACCACCTTATTTCTGCGTGGCCGACCTAGGTCTGGCGAGCCTGAAAGCCGGGCGGCACGCTCGGTGTATTTCGACTTGAACAGCGCTTCGACCAAGGGGCTGCGTCTCAAAGCGCTTTGGCTGCTTTACAAGCATTGTCGTGCTCAAGGCTACGATGTGGTCATTGCTCATCGTTTCAAGCCGATCAATATGATGATGCTGCTGAATATCTTTTTGCGCATACCTGCCTGTGTCGGTGTCTTGCATGGGCTTGGCGAGTATGAGCGCCCTTATCGACGCTGGGAAAGTCGCGCCTTGATTAGTAAAGCTTGGCGAATGGTGGGGGTTTCCCGCGCTGTTTGCGATGACTTGATCAACAGTGGTGCGGGTTTCAAGCCGTATAACGTTCGCCAGATCAACAACGCTATCGATATTTCTCGTGCCGAACGCTTGCAGCATACCAAACTGCAGGCGCGTAAGCTGCTGGGTTTGCCAGAGGATGCATTTGTGATCGGCACTATCGGCCGATTGGTCCCGGTTAAAGGGCATATTCAGTTGCTGCAGGCGTTCAGCGAGATAAAGGACGATTGTCCTCAAACGCTACTGGCCATTATTGGCGAGGGACGCTTACGCGAAGAAATGGAAGCGGTAATCCAGGCCCGTAATTTGGATGGCCGAGTACATTTATTAGGTGCAAAGGACGATGCCCTGCAATATGTCAGAGCCTATGATGTTTTCGTTATGTCTTCTATCAGTGAAGGCTTGCCTCTGGCGCTACTCGAGGGGATGAGTGCCCGCTTGCCGGTTGTCGGCTCGGATATCGATAGCATGCGGCCAATTCTGGAGGACAGCGGTGGTCGTATTTATCCCGTGGGCCAGTCAGCAATATTGGCGGAGCGGCTGCGGGAAGTTGTTTTGCTTACACCCCAGGAGCGCACAAAAGAGGGGCAAAGAGCATACGAGTACCTTTGTCGCGCCCATGCTATTGAGGATTTCCGTAAGCAGTACCGAGATCTGCTCGAAGAGATGCTGGGTAATGGAAAGCGGAATCATGAGTGATCCAGATCTCCCGCTCGTAACGGTGATTATCGCTTCGTACAATCACGGGCCTTACATCGAAGAGAGTATTCTGAGCGTTCTACAGCAGACCTATTCGAATGTTGAATTGTTGGTCGTGGATGATGGCTCGAAGGATGACAGCGCCGCGCGTATCCAACGCTTACAGGAGAAATACGAATTCGATTTTCGTACTCAGCCAAATCAGGGGCTTGCCCAAACGCTGAATGATTGTATCGCTCGTTCGCAGGGAAGTCTGATCGCGCCACTTGGCTCGGATGATGTGATGTTGCCGGATCGTATCGCCAAACAGGTGGCTTATATTCAGGGCAAGCCAGAAGTGGGCATATGCGCCGGCAACATTCAAACGATCGATGCACAAGGCAACATCATTCAAAAGCGTTGCCGAGCCAGAGCGTTTCGTCGGCTAGATTTCAATGCAATGTTCAACGCTACGGATGCCGGGCCGCCTGCTCCGACATTGCTATTTCGGCGCGAAGCGCTGGAGATGGTGGGGGGGTTTGATCCGGAAATACGTCTGGAGGATTTGCAGGTCGAGTTGAAAATTACCCGTGCAGGCTTCTTTATCGATGTACTAAGCGACGTCTTGGCGAAATACCGAGTCCATGGCGCCAATACATACAAGAATCGACGCTTCATGGTGGAGCAGGTGATGGCAACCTATGCCTGCTTTCGAGACCATCCTGACTACCCGAATGCTTGTGCCAAATTCTTAAATTCTATGCTGCTCAAGTGTGCAAGTGACGATAAGGTGTTGGCGTGGGCGCTACTGCGGAAATTACCGCCACGCTACTGGGATATGAAAACGCTACGTGGCTTAGGGCGTTTGTTTTTAAAATGAGTCGAGTTTGGGTCCGCGCAAGCGGAAACTGTGCCATATCATCAGGGCAGAATATGGTGGAGCCAATCTAGCCCTGTTTTAAAGGCTCGACAAGCAGTTCCACGCGGTGCTCGGCGCTGATCTTCCGCGCTGCCATGAGCGCTCACGATGCATGATGTTTTATGGTGCGAAGTCTCTGCTCCAATTTTCGGGCGGCTGGTTGGCCGCATTGCTCGGCATAGCCTGAAATTAGGGCCGAAATGTGTTGCACGGTTAGCCAATGGCAGTCTTCGCTATAACGCAGCATGTGCGTGAGGTTGCGACGCCGCTTCCAAAAGGACAGTGCATGCTGAGCGATCGTCATGTCGGCTAGATCGATCAGGGCAAGTCTGCCGTTCGGTTGCATCAGCACATTACCTAGGTGAATCGAACGAAAGTAAACGCCTGATTGATGGAGTTGGCCGAGAAAAGCGCCGAATTGTCGAATGCCCTCTTCGCGCTCTTCATTCTCCAAGTTTCGCCAGCGATTGCGCAGCGTATCACCAGGAAGTGGTCGATAAATTATTCCGTCCAACTTAGCTGCCGGTACTCGGACAAAGCAATCAATTAGGGGGGCCGCAACGCCAAGCGATTGCAGCTGCTCTGCATTGTCCGCGAAGCGCCGCGATTTTGGAGACCAAAGCGCTGTAGATATCATGCGCTTGCGTCGAAACAACTTCAGGTAACTGCCGTTCGCCAGCTCTGCCACCTTTACTCCGTAACCATCCTCTTCAATGATACGGGCAGTTTTTAATAGCTCATTGAGCTGGTCTTTGGTCAGGTTTCTGCTCCTTGGAGCTTCTTGCCGCAAGCCTATGGAAATTCCAGCAATCAATGAGAGAGGTATCCAGATAAGAAACCAGTTTTCATTAGGGCGTGAAAGAAAGTTGCTTCCTTCGGTAAGGCCGGCAGCCAATCCATAAACCGCCAAGGCTGAAGCAAGCTGAAGACTGGCATGCCGCTGTTGAGAAAAGCAGCGCAAGAGTGCTAGCAGGTACATCAGTAGCCAGAGAGCGAGTCCTACTATTCCCAACTCTAGAAGCACGGCTAGCTGAACGTTGTGCGGGTCCGTAAGGGTCAGCCCGAGTTCGGCTATATCGAAGCCGAACTCCGAACCATAGCCATGGCCGATCCAAAGATGATCGGAGGCCTGTCGTATCGCATCGATCCATAATTGAGGGCGGAAGGAAAGCCCTCTCTGCAACAGTATCTCGGGCATCAGCACAATACATGCAATCACAACGGTGATTACTGCGGCCACCAGATAAAACGCGCGCCGCCCGGTCAGCGCGATCATCCAGAAACTCGTCAAGGCCATCGCCATCAGAGGAGTGCGAGAGCCAGTTGCCAGCACGGCCGCCAATAGCGGTATCGTGAAAATGATTGAAAACCATGAAGGGCAGTCACGATCGGTTAACCAAACCGCCACCCAGTAGGTACAGAAAAAACCAAATACATGCGAAGAAAGAAGAGGGTTGGACAAAGCGCCTGTGCCGATCATGCGATCTTGCTCTGGTTCGGTCAGGAACGTGACTAGGCCGACCAAGGCTGCCATCGAGGCCAGCATGGCAGCACAGCGTAGTGCTCTAAGAAGGTTACGTTGATTCTTCAGCGCCATAATCGCGCAGGCAGCGAACATCATGAATACGTAAATCGGGCGTTTTGCGAGCCCGCTTGGATCGTCTTCGCTGCTCGTCCAAGAGAGGCTCAGTAACAGCCAGGTTGCAAGAGCTAGAAAAGCCAATATGACTGGCTCGCGAAGCAAAATCCGCCAGTAGCGTGGACGGGCTATGAGCGCTATTAGTGCGGGTGCTGCCATTAATCCATAGTAGAGCTTGGTATACGAGCTGGTGTTACCCAGCCAGAACAAACCAGTCAGGAGCGCAACGTAACCAACGATTAGCCAACGGCGAGCGATAAACTCGTCTATAGCGCGTGCAGAAGGAAATAGTCTCGTCACGATAAGGTCATTCGGCTATTGCTGCGAAGCCGGCATGGTAAAGCAATAGCGTGAGGAGAGGCAGCTGCAGCTGTATGGTAATCTCACTCGCCTTTCCAAACGTTAATACGTGGGACGCATGCCAGACCATCAACCCAGCGCTAGCCAGCCTTCCAGCCTGAAGGTCTACCTCCGCTTGCTCGGCTATGTGAAGCCCTACATCGGTCTTTTCATTCTGAGTATTCTCGGCTTCCTTCTTTTCGCCTCCACCCAGCCGATGCTGGGCTACATGCTCAAGTTTTTCGTCGACGGGTTGAACAACCCTGAGGCGAGTTTCTTTGGCCAGGTCCCCTACTTGCAGGAGCACAGCTGGCTCGCCGAGCTCAAGCTGCTGCAGGCCGTCCCGCTGCTGATCATCTTCATCGCGCTTATGCAGGGCATCGGTTCGTTCCTCGGCAATTTTTTTCTTGCAAAGGTTTCGCTAGGGCTGGTGCATGACCTGCGGCTGGCACTGTTCAACAACATGCTGACACTCCCCAATCGCTATTTTGACAGCCACAACTCCGGGCATCTGATCTCGCGGATCACATACAACGTGACCATGGTCACCGGCGCGGCGACCGATGCGATCAAGGTTGTGGTGCGCGAGGGCATGACAGTGATTTTCCTGTTCGCCACGCTGCTGTGGATGAACTGGAAGCTCACTCTGGTGATGCTGGCGATACTGCCAGTGATCGGTTTCATGGTGTCGAGCGCCAGCAAGAAATTCCGCAAGCAGAGCAAGAAGATTCAGCTTGCGATGGGCGACGTGACCCATGTCGCCTCGGAAACCATACAGGGCTATCGCGTGGTCCGTAGCTTCGGAGGCGAGCCTTACGAGCGGGATCGTTTCCTGGCTGCGAGCTCGGAGAACACCGCCAAGCAGTTGCGTATGGTCAAGACGAATGCCGTTTACACACCGAGTCTGCAACTGGTCATTTACAGCGCCATGGCAGTGCTGATGTTCCTTGTGTTGTTGCTCCGAGGTGACGCGTCTGCTGGCGATCTGGTCGCCTACATCACGCTGGCGGGGTTGCTGCCCAAGCCGATACGTCAGCTCTCGGAAGTCAGCTCGACCATCCAGAAGGGCGTGGCCGGGGCGGAAAGTATCTTCGAGCAGCTCGACGAGGAGCCAGAAGTCGATCGGGGCACGCTTGAGCGCGAAGCCGTCAGCGGCCATCTCGAAGTGCATAACCTCGATTTCGTCTATCCAGGTACCGACAAACGCGTGCTGCATGACATCAGCTTCACCATCGAGCCCGGGCAGATGGTCGCGCTGGTAGGTCGATCCGGCAGCGGCAAATCCACGCTGGCGAATCTGATCCCTCGCTTCTATCACCATGAGGTAGGTCAGATACTGCTCGACGGTGCGGATGTCGAATCCTACACGTTGCGCAACCTGCGTCGTCACATCGCGCTGGTGACTCAGCAAGTGACGCTGTTCAACGATACGGTGGCCAATAATATCGCTTACGGCGATCTGGCTGGCGCACCGCTGGACGACATACGCCGCGCGGCCCGCGATGCGTACGCCGATGAGTTCATCGAGCAGATGCCGGAGGGTTATCAGACCATGGTCGGCGAAAACGGCGTGCTGCTGTCCGGCGGTCAGCGTCAACGCCTGGCGATCGCGCGTGCATTGTTGAAGAACTCGCCGGTGCTGATTCTGGACGAAGCCACTTCGGCGCTGGATACCGAGTCGGAGCGGCACATCCAGGGCGCGCTGGATCATGTCATGCAGGGCCGCACCACGCTTGTCATCGCGCACCGCTTGAGCACCATCGAGAAGGCCGACCAGATTCTGGTGATGGAGCAGGGCAGCATCGTCGAGCGCGGTACCCACGCCGAGCTGCTGGCCGCGAACGGCGCATACGCCAGGCTCCACACCACTCAGTTCAAGGACGAAGTGCCCGAAGAGCAGGGATCCTGATGTAGCGCTCGCTCGCGCGCTGTTGTTACACCGAGTCAACTGCGATTCCGCTCGAGATGACGAATTCTTCCGCAAGGCGGTGCGCAGGCACGAACTGTTCTGGGTTCGCCATCTTTAGCAGGGCACCTGTCGCGGGCAGGCTGCCACGGCCTGCATGTTATGATCGCCGCCGTTTCCTCTTCCTCACCGGAGCCCCCATGAAGCTGTCCATGCCCCGTTTCGACCAAGCCGCCGTTCTGGTGGTCGGTGACGTCATGCTCGATCGTTACTGGCATGGCGGTACGTCGAGGATCTCGCCTGAGGCGCCGGTGCCAGTGGTCAAGGTCGAGCAGATCGAGGATCGGCCCGGTGGCGCGGCCAACGTGGCGCTGAACATCGCGGCACTGGGTGCGCCTGCTGCGCTGGTGGGGGTGACCGGTGAAGACGAAGCGCGCCAGAGCCTGGTCGACAGCCTCGCGGCGGCGGGCGTGCAGGCGCATTTCCAATGCATCGAGGACCAGCCGACGATCGTCAAGCTGCGAGTGATGAGTCGCCATCAGCAACTGCTGCGCATGGATTTCGAAGAGCCGTTCGATACCGATCCTGCCGCACTGCTGGCTGACGTGGAGGGCTTGCTGGTTGGGGTCAAGGTGCTGGTGCTGTCGGATTACGGCAAGGGCGCGTTGAAGAACCATCAGGCACTGATCCAGGCTGCACGCCGCCGCGGCATTCCGGTTCTCGCCGACCCCAAGGGCAAGGACTTCGAGATCTACCGCGGCGCATCGTTGATCACGCCGAACCTGGGCGAGTTCGAGGCGATCGTCGGACATTGTGCCGATGAGGCCGAGCTGGTGAACAAAGGCGCCGAGCTGATGGCGACTCTCGACCTTGAGGCTCTGCTGGTCACCCGCGGCGAGCACGGCATGACCCTGCTGCGTCCCGATCAGGCGCCGCTGCACCTGCCGGCCCGTGCCCGTGAGGTCTTCGACGTGACCGGCGCCGGGGATACCGTCATTTCGACTCTGGCAGCGGCCATCGCTGCCGGTGAGGAACTGCCGCAGGCCGTGGCGCTGGCCAATCTGGCCGCCGGCATAGTGGTCGGCAAGCTGGGTACCGCCTGCATCAGCGCACCCGAGTTGCGCCGTGCGGTGCAGCGCGAAGAGGGTTCCGAGCGCGGGGTAATGACCGTCGAACAACTGCTCACTGCGGTCGAGGATGCGCGGGCAGAGGGCGAGAAGATCGTCTTCACCAATGGCTGTTTCGACATCCTGCATGCCGGCCATGTGACCTATCTGGAGCAGGCCCGCGCACAGGGTGATCGCCTGGTCGTGGCAGTCAACGACGACGGCTCGGTCAGCCGTCTGAAGGGGCCGGGGCGGCCGATCAACTCGGTGGATCGCCGCATGGCGGTGCTGGCCGGACTCGAGGCGGTAGACTGGGTGGTGTGCTTCTCGGAGGATACGCCGGAAAGCCTGCTGGCTCAGGTTCGTCCCGATGTGCTGGTCAAGGGCGGCGACTACGGCGTCGCTCAGGTGGTCGGCGCCGAGTTGGTCAAGGCGTACGGTGGCGTGGTGAAGGTGCTGGGGCTGGTGGAAAACAGCTCGACCACCGCCATCGTCGAGAAGATCCGCAGCCGCTGAGTCTTTTGGATACGCCTCACGTATCGTCAGTAGGTGAATAGCCGCTTTGCGCGGCTATTCACCTCGTGTTAGCGGGCGACTGCCACCGGCCGTGCCGCCCACCAATCCCGCCAGCGAACGCGCTCGTCGCGCACCACCCAGCCTTCCTGGGGCGCAAAGCTTTCCGAGAGCCACAGGCCGCGGGTGTTCACCGGGCTGAACTGGCCATTGCGCAATTGCAGCAGATGATCCTGCGGCTGACTCTGATGCAGCGGTATCAGATAAATGTCGGGCCGGCTGCGCTCCAGCCGCGCGACCAGTTGATCGTCTTCCAGGCGCTCGTCGACATGGAACAGGCTCAGCTGACGCGCCTCTTTCGGTAGCTCCATGCGCATGTCATAGACCAGCTGCAGCGATGCCGTCGGCAGGTGTACATAGGCGCGTGGACGCTCCATCAGCACCATGTTGCCGCACTGCACCGGGCGCGTGGCGCCGGATTGCGAGGCGAGCTTGAAGTGCACCGCCTCGCGGTAGTGCAGGCTGGCCTGGTAAGGGGTGGGCAGCCAGGTATCGCCGAAACGTCCGGCGAGCCAGCCTTCAGGGGTTTCCAGCAGGCATTCTTCGGCGATTTCCTGGATGGCGGTGAGCAGCGGCAGGTTCAGCTCATGTGCCGGGATGTAGCCGGAAATCAGCTTGAGAACAACGTCACCACGGTCCGGCCGCTGCTGACGGACCAGCACCCAGTATTCGCGGCCCTGCCAGCTCATGGTCAGACGCACCGAAACGCCGAGATTGGCCAGTTCGATGGCAAAACGGCCCGGATCGGACACCTCCACCGGGCGGCGGCGCTCGATCACTTCGCTGAAGTTCAACGGCCGGCCCAGGCTCTGATAGCTCAGGTTGTCCTGGCTGGCCTCGACGTAGAGAGGCAGGGTCTTGAATGCGGCAGGGCTCTTGCGCACCAGAACTCTTGGCATTCGGATTCTCCTTGCGGCGAAGAAAGTAACCGCGCGGCATCAGCGTAATGCGCTCCCGCGCAGCGGATGAACGTTGCCGCCAGGACCGTTTCAGTTGCCGGTCAGAACGGCAGCAGCAGTCCGTACGTTAGCCGTCAAATGCTGCGGATTGATAGTGCCGATGATCGCACCACTGACGCCGGGGTGGCTGAACAGCAGCTCGAAGCTGCGGCGCACCGGGTCTTCACCTGGCTTGAGGCAGGCGTGGCCGCTGGCCAGGGCTTTCTTGATCAGAATGCCCTTGCCGTGGGCTGCAGCGTAGTCGAGCACCGGTCGCTCGGCCTGCTCGTTGAGGTTGTAGGTGACCATCGCACAGTCGCCTTGCTGCAGCGCCAGCAGTCCGCCGTCCACGGTCTTCCCGGAGAGGCCGTAGCCGAGAATCTTGCCCTCGCGCTTGAGCTCGGCGAGGGTCTGGTAGACCTCGGCGTGCTGCAGGATGTCCAGATCGTTGCCATCGGAATGCACCAGCACCAGCTCGATGCGGTCGGTGCGCAGGCGCTTGAGGCTGCGTTCGACCGAAAAGCGCGTGTGCGCGGCGGAAAAGTCGAAGTGCGACTGGCCGTTCTCGAACTCCTCGCCGACCTTGCTGACGATCACCCACTCATCGCGTTGGTCAGCCAGCAACGGACCGAGCCGTTCTTCGCTGACGCCGTAGGCCGGGGCGGTATCGATCAGATTGATACCCAGATCGCGGGCCAGCGCCAGCAGCTGGCGAGCCTGGGCATCGTCGGGAATGGCGAAACCGCTGGGGTACTTCACCCCTTGATCGCGACCCAGCTTGACCGTGCCCAGACCCAACGGCGAAATGCGCAGGCCGGTGCTGCCCAGCGGGCGGTGCAACTCATGCAGCGTTGCACTCATGGCAGCAGCCCTTCCCAGAACGGGCCGGTCAACGGTGGTCGCGGCAGTTCCGGTAGCGCAGGATGCTGGCCGGGGCGAATGCCGTCGCGGGCGAGAGTGGCTTCGACGCGGTCGGAAAAGTCCGGTGACAGCGCCAGTTTGGTCGGCCAGCCGACCAGCAGGCGGCCCTGCTCGGCGAGAAAGGCATTGTCCGGACGGGCGAGGGCCGATTGCGCAGGCTCGGCGCGGTCGATGCGTAGCGTGGCCCAGTGCGCGGTAGACAGGTCGATCCAGGGCACCAGCTCGGCCAGTTCTTTCTTCGCCACGGCGATCTGGCTGGCTTCGTCGCGCGCCACGCCGTCGGCTTCGGCCAGATCGCCGCCGAGATACCAGACCCACTCGCCATCTGCTGCCGGATGGCTGGTCACGGTGATGCGCGGCTTGGTTCCGCCGCCCAGGCAGTGAGCGTAGAGCGGCTTGAGCGTCGGCGCCTTGACGATGACCATGTGCAGCGGGCGGCGCTGCATGGCCGGCTGTTGCAGGCCGAGCGAAGCGAGCAGCTCTGCCGTTCCGCCGCCGGCGCTGAAGACGATGCGCTGAGCGCGGATCTCGCGGCCGTCGACGCGCAGGCCGACCAGCTCTTCGCCATCGAGTAGCGGTTCGACCTGCTGGCCGGCGAGCAGGCTGTCGCCGGCCAGCTCGGCCAGACGGGCGATCAGGCTAGGCACATCGAGCACCAGTTCGCTGAGGCGGTAGACCTTGCCCTTGAATTTCGGGTGTTGCAGCGCGGGCGGCAGCTCGTCGCCCTTGACCTGGCCAACCCGCGAGCGCACTGCCTTGCTGGCGAAGAAGCTGGTGAGGTTGCCGGCCAGGGTGCCGGGCGACCAGAGGTAATGCGCATCGGAGAGCAGGCGCACGCCGCGGAGGTCCAGTTCGCCCTTGCCTTCGAGCGCCTCGCGCCAGCGCCGCGGCATGTCGGCGATGGCTTCGGATGCACCGGTGAGGGCGCCGCTCAAGGCGTATTTGGTACCGCCATGAATGATGCCCTGGGACTTCACGCTCTGCCCGCCGCCCAGCGTTCCCTTGTCCACCAGCAACGTGGCAAAACCTTGTCTGCGCAGGCGCGCGTTGAGCCAGAGGCCGGCGACGCCGCCGCCAACGATCAGAACGTCGGTGCTGAGGGATTCGGGCATGTGCAGACCTCATACGGGTAAACGGACGCGCAGTATAACTGCATGCAGTTCGCGGGGCGCTCAGTGGCCGGTGCTGTCGGAGAACAGCTGAATGACCACCACGCCAGCGATGATCAACGCCATGCCGAGCACTGCCGGCAGGTCCAGGTGCTGACGATAGATCAACGCCGCAGCGATGCTGACCAGCACGATGCCCAGGCCCGCCCAGATGGCGTAGGCGATCCCCACCGGAATGGTCTTCACCACCAGCGCCAGCATCCAGAACGACAGGCTATAGCCACAAATCACCAGCAACAGGGGCAGCGGGCGGCTGAAGCCGGCCAGGGCTTTCATCGAAGTGGTGGCGACCACTTCGGCGCAGATGGCGATGGCCAGGTAAACGTAACCGGACATGGGAAATCCTGATTGTGGAGTGGAAGGGGCAACTCCGTTCGGTCGCGTCCTCGTCGACTAGTTCGCCAGCCGTGGCGGTTGTGGCTCGCCGGCAGGCGGCTTGCTAAGCTCCGCGCCCATGAATCGCACCCTCTATACCCTGCTGTTCCATCTCGGTTTGCCACTGGTATTGCTGCGCCTGCTTTGGCGTGCCTGGCGCGCTCCGGCCTACTCCCGTCGTATCGGCGAACGTTTCGCCTTCGGCCTGCCGCCGCTTCGCCCGGGTGGTATCTGGGTGCATGCGGTCTCGGTCGGCGAAAGCATCGCCGCGGCGCCGATGATCCGCCAGCTGATGACGCGCTATCCGCAGTTGCCGATCACCGTCACCTGTATGACACCGACCGGCTCGGAACGGATTCAGGCGCTGTTCGGCGACAGCGTGCAGCACTGCTATCTGCCCTATGACCTGCCCTGGGCGGCGGCGCGCTTTCTTGATCGCGTGCAGCCGAAGCTGGCGGTGGTGATGGAAACCGAACTCTGGCCCAACCATATCCATCAGTGTGCCCGCCGCGGCATTCCGGTTGCGCTGGCCAATGCGCGGTTGTCCGAGCGTTCGGCGCGGGGCTATGCGCGTTTCGCCCGTCTGACCGCGCCGATGCTGGCCGAGCTGAGCCTGATTGCCGTGCAGACCGAGGCTGAAGCCGAACGTTTTCGCCAGCTCGGTGCGCGCGATGAGTGCGTCGAGGTGACCGGCTCGATCAAGTTCGACCTGACCATCGACCCGGCACTGCTGGCGCGGGCGACCGATTTGCGCCGCCAATGGGCGGCGCTGGAGCGGCCTTTGTGGATCGCCGCCAGTACTCACGCTGGCGAGGACGAGATCATGCTCGCTGCTCATCGCCAGCTGCTTGGCGAACACCCGCAGGCGCTGCTGATCCTGGTGCCCAGACACCCGGAGCGCTTCGCCTCGGTGTACGAGTCGGCGGTCAGGGACGGGTTTGTCGCCGTGCGGCGCTCGACGGGGGAAGTGGTCGACGCCGGCACCCAGGTGCTGGTCGGCGACACCATGGGCGAGCTGCTGTTTCTCTATGCGCTGGCGGATGTCGCCTTCGTTGGCGGCAGCCTAGTGCCCAACGGTGGGCACAACCTTCTAGAGCCCGCCGCGCTGGGCAAGCCGGTGCTCAGCGGCCCGCACCTATTCAACTTTCTCGAAATCTCCGCGCAACTGCGCGATGCCGGCGCCCTGCGCGAAGTGCAGGATGCCGTGCAACTGGCGCAAGCGGTCAGCGAACTCTGGGGCGATCCAAGCGGAGCTCAGGCGATGCGCGATGCCGGTCTCGGCGTGCTCAAGGCCAATCAGGGGGCTCTGGAGCGGTTGCTGGCGGGGTTGGGGCGGCTGCTCGGGTAATTAGCCGGGCGGATTCGGCGTCAGGTGGCCATGTTCGGCGCTGGATGCTTTTGTCGTTTTCCCGCCCCGGGCCGGGCAACTCAACACTAGAGTTGTCAGCCGCTGGGTGCTCGCACAAGTGCATGACGGTATCGCTAGGCTACCCGGCCGGTCATGCACCTGTTTTTCCGTCACTCAGTAATCGATCCGCACCGGCTGGCCGATGGTTTGCGGCAGATCCGGTGGCAGGAAGTCGGTGTCCGGGTTGTAGTCGGGCTTCAGGTAGGCCGCCAGCTGCTGCAGATCGTCCGGATTGAGCGTGCCGGCGGCCTGTTTCAGGCGCAGGTTGTCGAGGATGTAGTCGTAGCGGGCGTTGTTGTAGTCCCGCACGGCGCCATACAGGCGGCGCTGGGTGTCGAGCACGTCGACGATGTTGCGCGTGCCGACCTGATAGCCGATCTCCGTCGCCTCCAGCGCGCTCTGATTGGAGATGATCGATTGCCGGCGAGCCTCGACCTGCTCGATATCGGTGTTAACCGCTCGGTGCAGATTGCGTGTGGATTCGACCACCTGGCGACGCAGGCTCTCGCGCTGCTGCTCGCTCTGGCTGAGCTGGTAATAGGCCTCGCGACTCTGCGAAGTGGTCAGGCCGCCGCTGTAGAGCGGAATATTCAGCTGCAGGCCGATGCTGCGCTGCTCGACGTCACCGGTGTAGCGCGGCATGTCGAAGCCCGGGATGCTCTGGCTGTTGCTGAAGCCCAGTGCATCGTTGTCGCCCTTGCGATAGGACGCCACCGCATCGAGCGTCGGTGCATGGCCGGAGCGGCGCTGGCGCAGGGTTTCTTCCGCTGCGGTCACCGCGTAATTGACCGCCAGCAGGTTGAGGTTCTGCCGTGTTGCGGTATCGACCCACGCCTTGGCCTCGTTCGGCACCGGCGCCAGGACAGGCAGGGTGTGGCGGATGCCTTCGAGGGCGATATATTCGCGGTTGGTCAGGGTGTACAGCGCCTGGAAGGCGTCCTCGACCTGGCGCTGGGCGATGGACCGATTGGCGCGTGCGGTATCGAACCCGGCCTGGGCCTCGAGCACGTCGGTCTTGTCGGAAAGACCGACCTCGAAGCGTTCGTTGGCCTGGTCGAGCTGGCGCTTGAATGCAGCTTCCTCGGCTTTAACCGCCGCCAGATTGTCCTGGGCGCGCAGCACGGCGAAGTAGGCCTGGGCGCTCTGCAGGATCAGGTCCTGTTCAGCGATGGAGTATTCGATTGCCGCCTGCTCGCTCACGGCTTCCGCAGCCTTGAGCTGGAACCAGCGGTCGGCGCGGAAAATTGGCTGGCTCAGCGTCGCCTGATAGGCGGTGCCGCTGCGCGACAGCGAGGTGGAGCCCATGCTGGTGTCGACGTCCGTTTCGGTGTCGCTCAGCTCGGCGCCGGCACTGAGGTTGGGCAGCAGGCCGGCCCGCGCCTGCGGCACGATTTCCTGGCGGGCGCGAAACAGCGCGCGCGCCGCGGCCAGGTCGGCGTTGTTGTTGACGGCTTGCTGATAGACGCTGACCAGATCGGTCTTGCTGGCGAGGGGGATGGTCTCCTGCGCCCAGGCTGCTCCGGCGGTGAGGGAGGCCACGGCGAGAGCCAGGGGGAGTCTGCGCAGCATGTTGGGTCCATCCTGAATAGAGCTGAGGGGCAAGGCTAAGCGGCGGCTGACGGGGGGTCAAGGCGCGTGTGCGAGGCAACGTCAGATGCCGGTTGCGGACGGTCGGAATGACCGAACGGTCGACTACTTTCGCCCTTGGCATGGCGTTCGTACTGGCTCTTGATTAGACTCGATGGCGTTCTTGTCGGGGTGCCTTGAAGCGAAGGCTGAGATCGGAAAGTTCCGGATCCCGTTGAACCTGATCAGGTTAAGGCCTGCGTAGGGAACAAGATGTGCTCGCCAGTCGTTAGGCCAGCTCTCTCGGCGCCAGTTCCGGCGCACCCGATGCCCTTGCCATCCGTGTTTTCAGGTTCGCTCCGACAATTCTCTAGGAGCCAGCCTGATGCGTGTAGAACAACAGAACCTGAGTGAATCCGCCCAGGTCGACCAGCAGTCGATCCAACCCTTCCCGCGTTCGCAGAAAATCTATGTGCAGGGTTCGCGCCCGGATATCCGCGTACCGATGCGCGAGATCAGCCTGGACGTGACGCCCACGGACTTCGGCGGCGAGATCAACGCCCCGGTTACCGTCTACGACACCTCCGGCCCCTATACCGATCCGAACGTGCAGATCGACGTACGCAAGGGCCTGGCCGATGTGCGCAGTGCCTGGATCGAGGAGCGCGGCGATACCGAGAAGCTGCCGGGGTTGACCTCCGAGTTCGGCCAGCGTCGCCTGAACGACGCCGAGCTGACCGCCATGCGCTTTGCCCATGTACGTCATCCGCGGCGGGCCAAGCCGGGGCATAACGTCAGCCAGATGCACTATGCGCGCAAGGGCATCATCACCCCCGAGATGGAATACGTTGCCATCCGCGAGAATATGAAACTGACCGAAGCCCGCGAGGCCGGACTGCTCAAGGATCAACACGCCGGGCATAGCTTCGGCGCCTCGATCCCCAAGGAGATCACGCCGGAATTCGTGCGTGATGAAGTGGCCCGCGGCCGCGCCATCATCCCGGCCAACATCAACCACACCGAACTCGAGCCGATGATTATCGGCCGCAACTTCCTGGTGAAGATCAACGGCAATATCGGCAACTCGGCGCTGGGTTCTTCGATCGAAGAGGAAGTGGCCAAGCTGACCTGGGGCATCCGCTGGGGTTCGGACACGGTGATGGACCTGTCCACCGGCAAGCACATCCACGAAACCCGCGAATGGATCATCCGCAACTCGCCGGTGCCGATCGGCACCGTGCCGATCTACCAGGCGCTGGAGAAGGTCAACGGCGTGGCCGAGGACCTGACCTGGGAGCTGTTCCGCGACACGCTGATCGAGCAGGCTGAACAGGGCGTGGACTACTTCACCATCCACGCCGGGGTGCTGCTGCGCTACGTGCCGCTGACGGCCAAGCGCGTGACCGGCATCGTCTCGCGCGGCGGTTCGATCATGGCCAAGTGGTGCCTGGCGCATCACAAGGAGAACTTCCTCTACACGAACTTCGAGGAAATCTGCGAAATCATGAAGGCCTATGACGTCAGCTTCTCGCTGGGTGATGGCCTGCGTCCGGGGTCGATCGCCGACGCCAACGACGCTGCACAGTTCGGTGAGCTGGAAACCCTCGGTGAGCTGACCAAGATCGCCTGGAAACACGATGTGCAGTGCATGATCGAAGGCCCGGGTCACGTGCCGATGCAGATGATCAAGGAGAACATGGACAAGCAGCTGGAATGCTGCGACGAGGCGCCGTTCTACACCCTGGGCCCGCTGACCACCGACATCGCGCCGGGTTACGACCACATCACCAGTGGCATCGGTGCGGCGATGATCGGCTGGTTCGGCTGCGCCATGCTCTGCTACGTCACGCCGAAGGAGCACCTTGGTCTGCCGAACAAGGATGACGTCAAGACCGGCATCATCACCTACAAGATCGCCGCGCACGCTGCTGATCTCGCCAAGGGTCATCCGGGCGCGCAGATTCGCGACAACGCCCTGTCCAAGGCGCGCTTCGAGTTCCGCTGGGAAGACCAGTTCAACCTCGGTCTCGACCCGGACACCGCGCGTGCCTTCCACGACGAGACGCTGCCGAAGGAATCGGCCAAGGTGGCGCACTTCTGCTCCATGTGCGGACCGAAGTTCTGTTCGATGAAGATTACCCAGGAAGTGCGCGAATACGCCGCTGAGCACGGCCTGACCGACGAGCAGAAGGCCATCGAGGCCGGCTTCGCCGAGCAGTCCTCGCGTTTCAAGGACGAAGGCTCGGTGATCTACAAGCAGGTGTGACCGGCGAGGTGTGATCGACTGGCTGTAGACGACCCGAAGCGGGCTGGCATATACCGGCCCGCTTCGTATCCTCAGAGATATTCCGGCTTCAGAATGCCTTCCAGCTGTTCATGGGGGATGAACAGTTCAGGGTGCCCGCTCGAGTACGGCGCAATGCTGTACACGTCGTACTTGAGCAACACGCTGTCTTTCAGCAGCGCGATGTTTGCGGTCTGCTGGAAGGGCCAGAAGCCGGTGAACTCGGCGTCCTGGGCGTGGCCGTTCTCCACCAGCCAGCGTTGATGGGCCTGGCGCGCAACGCGCCAGAAGCTTCCCTCCTGCCCGGGGATCAGCAGGTCTTCGAGACGTAATTCCCGATCGGCCTCTCGGTCGTAGTTGATGAAGCCGCGACCGGGCATACCGTGGGCGCCACCGACATACAGATAGCTGGACAGCTCGACGACCAGGATGTCGCCGTGCTGCTCGCGCAGCTTGGCCTGCAGGTAGCTGCTCCAGCCCGGCTCGGCAGCGCGCAGAAACTCCTGCTGGTAACTCTCGAGCGAATCCGGCAGCCGATCATCCGGACCATTGATGGTCATCCGGCGCAGGCGCGCGTCGATCAGGTTGTTCAGTTCGGGTTCGTCGGTGAAGGTCAGGGTGTCGATGTTCACCAGCGGGCAGTCTCCGCCCTGGCAGCCCTGCGGGCGTTGCTCGGTGAGGTTCTGGCGCACCTCCACCGGGCTTTCGGAGGCGAGGTGCTGACAGCCGCTCAGCAGCACGACAAGGCTGCTCAGCAGGATCAGAGTGCGGATGGAGGCGGTTCGATTCATGGTTGGTCCAGGCATGGCAGTGCGCTTTCGATTGCCGAAGACACCTGAAGTTCGTGCGGCGCTGCAGGTGGAGCTTTCTTCGGCTACGGTGGTCTGCAAAGGGCTGCGCCAGCGACGATGCCGCGTTAGGATGGCGACGAAGCCGCTCACGTTGTGACGGTTGCAGTCGCCCGCCGTCACGTAAGGCGCGGTTCAAACCGATATGAGTAGTACCCGATGAGCGAGACCTTCAAGCCCGGACCGGATGATGTCCAGATCCTCCGACGAGAGCAATGCTTCAGCGGTTTTTACCGGCTGGAACGCCTGCACCTGCGTCATCGCCAGTTCAGCGGCGCCATGGGCGCGGAGTTGAGTCGCGAGCTGTTCGTGCGGCATGACGCCGTGTGCGTGCTGCCCTACGATCCGCAGCGCGATCAGGTAGTGCTTATCGAGCAGTTCCGCGTGGGTGCGCTGGGCAAGGTCGAGAACC
Organism: Stutzerimonas kunmingensis; assembly: GCF_002929225.1. Classification (GTDB taxonomy): domain Bacteria; phylum Pseudomonadota; class Gammaproteobacteria; order Pseudomonadales; family Pseudomonadaceae; genus Stutzerimonas. Next base: position 523,018 of record NZ_PISM01000022.1, read on the forward strand.
CCTGGCTGATCGAGCTGGTGGCGGGGCTGATCGACAAGGACGAGTCACCTGACGCGGTGGCCCGGCGCGAGGCGGTCGAAGAAGCCGGTCTGGAGCTGGGCGAGCTGTGGCCGATCACCCGGTACTTCCCGTCCCCGGGCGGCAGCGATGAACAGGTGCATCTCTACATCGGTCGCTGCGACAGCGAAGGCGCACAAGGCGTCTTCGGTCTGGCCGAGGAAGGCGAGGATATCCGCGTGCATGTCTGGCCGCTGCAGCAGGCACTCCGCGCGGTCAACGAGGGTCGTATCGACAACGCGGCCAGCATCATTGCACTGCAGTGGCTGGCCTTGAATCGAGAGCAGGTGCGGGGGGCGTGGACATGAGAAAGACGCGCGAGCGATACCGAGTCGACCTGCTTGAGCTGCAGTCGGCCTGCGAGGCCAATTACCTGCGCCTGATGCGCCTGCTGCCGGGCATGCGTAACGGTTGCGACGCGCGCCGCATCGCCATCAGTCAGGGCGACATGTTGCTCGGTGTGCTGGTGCTCGAGGTGCTGGAGAGCTGCCCTTACACCACGACCTTGCAGGTCAGTCAGGAGAACTGCCTGACCTGGTTGCCGGTGCCGAAGATGGAGGTGCGGGTTTACCACGATGCGCGTATGGCCGAAGTCATTCGCGCCGAGAATGCGCGACGTTTCCGCGGCATCTATCACTACCCCAACGCGCAGATGCACCAGCCGGACGAGAAGAACCAGCTCAATCTGTTCCTCGGCGAATGGCTGGGCCACTGTCTGGCCTGCGGGCACGAGCTGGAACCGGTGCTCTGACCCCTTGCGCCATGCCTTGATAGCCTGATACTGCGCTTGATCCGCCCTGGATGCGCAGCGCTATTCTGTGATCCAAGCCCACATCCCGAGGTTTACCCCCCTGCCGGGCACCTACCATAATTCCGTTGCGATTTAGCTCAAGGAGAAGGGCATTGCCTGGTGCGTCCCTGACTGTTGAAGATTCGGTTCTGCTGGTGCAGCTTACCGACAGCCATCTGTTTGCCGAAGCGGACGGCAAGCTGCTGGGCATGAATACCTGTGACAGCCTGGAGCAGGTGGTCGAGCTGGCCATCGACGAGCAGCCGCGCATCGACCTGATCCTTGCCACCGGCGACCTGTCGCAGGATGGCTCGGTAGCGTCCTACCAGCGGTTCCGCCGGCTTGCCGAACGCATCGAAGCACCAGCGCGCTGGTGTCCGGGGAACCACGACGAGCTGGCAGCAATGCGTGAGGCCTGCCGTGGCAGTGCGCTGATGGAGCCGGTGCTGGAGATTGGCGGGTGGCGCGTGGTGATGCTCGATACGCTGGTGGCGGGCTCGGTGTTCGGCGTGCTGCGCAACGATCAGCTGGAACTGCTCGAGCGTGCACTGAGTGAGGCGCCGGACCATCACCACCTGATCTGTCTGCACCATCATCCGGTGTCCATCGGCAGTCGCTGGATGGATACCATCGGGCTGCGCAATCCAGAAGCCCTGTTCGAGGTGCTGGATCGTCACAGCAACGTGCGTGCATTGCTCTGGGGTCATATCCACCAGGAGTTCGATAGCTGGCGTAACGACGTACGCCTGCTGGCGTCGCCATCGACCGGCGTGCAGTTCGCCCCGCAGAGCGAAGACTTTCAGGTCGACAACGTCGCGCCGGGTTATCGCTGGCTGCGGCTATATGCCGATGGACAGCTGGAAACCGGAGTTTCCCGGGTCAGCGGTATCGAGTTCGAGATCGACTACAGCGTCAAGGGCTACTAACCCGGCTCTGCGCGCAGTGACACGCGCTGGCGGTACTTGCCTGCAGATACCCCGAGCCCACCCATCATGCCGCCGGCCTGCTTGCAGACGGCGGCAGGTGCCTTGTAGCCTTGCGGTTTTCCTACGAGCTGTATCCATGTCCAGCTATTCACCTTCGATTCTCTATATCCACGGTCTCAACAGCTCACCGGTCTCGCAGAAGGCCAGCCAGTTGTCCGCTGCGCTGGAGAAACTGGGCATGGCTGAACGCTTGCGGGTCCCCGCGCTGCACCATCATCCGCGTCAGGCCATCGCCCAACTCGAAGCATGCCTGGCCGAGCTCGGCCGGCCGTTGCTGGTCGGCAGCTCGCTTGGCGGCTACTATGCGACGCACCTCGCCGAGCGCCATGGCCTCAAGGCATTGCTCATCAATCCGGCCGTGACACCGCACCGCCGGTTCGATGGTTATCTTGGGCCGCAGACCAATCTGTATAGCGGGGAAGTCTGGGACCTCACCGACGATCATGTAACCGCCTTGGCGGAACTGGAAACCGCGCCACCACAGGATGCCGAGCGCTATCAGGTCTGGCTGCAGACGGGCGACGAGACGCTGGATTACCGTGACGCCGCGCAGTTCTATCGTGGCTGTGCACTGCGCATTCAGGCCGGTGGCGACCATGGCTTCCAGGGATTTGCCGAGCGTCTGCCGGCGCTGCTGGCCTTTGCCGGCTTCGAGCCGCAGGCATGGCTTGATCGGCTCTGAAGAGATGCTGATGCGCGGCGCAACGTTAGCGCGGCTGGTCGGCGGTCAGGGTGGTTTCGCGAACGCGGACCGGCCATTTCATTCCGGCGTTGCGCGGATTTCGCTGCCCGCAAGGGCTGATTCATTCAGAACATAAGGACAGTGCCAGACAGATGTCTTATACCGCAGAAGCCATCGAGGTTCTTTCCGGCCTCGACCCGGTGCGCAAGCGCCCGGGCATGTACACCGATACCTCGCGGCCCAACCACCTGGCCCAGGAAGTCATCGACAACAGCGTCGACGAAGCCCTCGCCGGCCATGCCCGCTCGGTTCAGGTGATCCTGCATCAAGACAATTCGCTGGAAGTGATCGACGACGGCCGTGGCATGCCGGTGGACATTCACCCGGAAGAGGGTGTGCCGGGCGTCGAGCTGATCCTCACCAAGCTTCACGCCGGCGGCAAGTTCTCCAACAAGAACTACCAGTTCTCCGGTGGTCTGCACGGGGTCGGCATCTCGGTGGTCAACGCCCTGTCGACGCGGGTCGAAGTGACCGTCAAGCGCGACGGCAGCGAGTACCGCATGAGCTTCGCCGATGGCTTCAAGGCCACTGACCTGGAAGTCATCGGCAGCGTCGGCAAGCGCAACACCGGTACCAGCGTGCGCTTCTGGGCCGATCCGAAATACTTCGATTCCCCCAAATTCTCCATCAGCCGCCTCAAGCATGTGCTCAAGGCGAAGGCCGTGCTCTGCCCGGGGCTGAGCGTCAGCTTCGAGGACAAGGGCAGCGGCGAGAAGGTCGAGTGGCACTACGAGGATGGCCTGCGTTCGTACCTAGTCGACTCGGTCAGCGATTACCTGCGCCTGCCCGACGAGCCCTTCGTCGGCACCCTGGCGGGCAACACTGAGGCGGTGGACTGGGCGCTGCTGTGGCTGCCGGAAGGTGGCGAGAGTGTCCAGGAGAGCTACGTCAACCTGATTCCAACGGCCCAGGGTGGCACCCATGTCAACGGTCTGCGCCAGGGGCTGCTGGACGCCATGCGCGAGTTCTGCGAATTCCGCAACCTGCTGCCGCGCGGGTTGAAGCTGGCACCGGAAGACATCTGGGAGCGCATCGCCTTCGTCCTCTCGATGAAGATGCAGGAGCCGCAGTTCTCCGGGCAGACCAAGGAGCGCCTGTCGTCCCGCGAGGCCGCGGCATTCGTCTCCGGTGTGGTCAAGGATGCCTTCAGCCTCTGGCTCAATGCCCACCCGGAGCTGGGCATGCAACTGGCCGAGCTGGCGATCAGCAACGCCGGGCGTCGCCTCAAGGCCGGCAAGAAGGTCGAACGCAAGAAGATCACCCAGGGTCCGGCGCTGCCGGGCAAGCTGGCCGACTGCGCCGGGCAGGACCCGATGCGCGCCGAGCTGTTCCTGGTCGAGGGTGACTCGGCCGGCGGCTCGGCCAAGCAGGCGCGGGACAAGGAGTTCCAGGCGATCATGCCGCTGCGCGGCAAGATCCTGAACACCTGGGAAGTCGACGGCGGCGAAGTGCTGGCCAGCCAGGAAGTCCACGACATCGCCGTCGCCATCGGCGTCGATCCGGGCGCGGCCGATCTGGGCCAGCTGCGTTACGGCAAGATCTGCATCCTCGCCGACGCCGACTCAGACGGCCTGCACATCGCCACGTTGCTTTGCGCCCTGTTCGTTCAGCATTTCCGCCCTCTGGTCGAGGCCGGCCATGTCTATGTCGCCATGCCGCCGCTGTATCGCATCGACCTGGGCAAGGACATTTTCTACGCGTTGGACGAGGCCGAGCGCGACGGCATCCTCGAGCGCTTGGTCGCCGAGAAGCGCCGCGGCAAGCCTCAGGTCACCCGATTCAAGGGCCTCGGTGAGATGAATCCGCCGCAACTGCGCGAGACCACCATGGACCCCAACACGCGTCGACTGGTACAGCTGACCCTGGATGATTTCGAGGGCACCCGCGAGATCATGGACATGCTGCTGGCCAAGAAGCGCGCCGGCGACCGCAAGAGCTGGCTCGAGTCCAAGGGCAATCTGGCCGAGGTGCTGGTTTGATCCGCCGTTGGCTGGCGTTGCTGAGTCTGGCTTCGGCACCGCTCTGGGCCAGCGAGCCGGCGCCCGAACTGAAGCTGCTCGACGAGCACCCGGTGGCCGGAATGGCCGGTGGCAACCTTTCTGGAATGGCCTGGTGCGGCGATGCCTTGTGGGCCGTTTCCGATCGCGAGGACGACGTTCTCTATCGTCTGGATACCAGCGTCTCGCCCTGGCAGGCGGAGCCCGAGCGTTTCGAGGCGGCCCCGCCACCGGACAGCGGCTTGCCCTGGGGCATGCGCATGCGCGCCTGGGTCAGTGGCCAGGTGCGGGGTGGTCAGCTGGATTTCGAAGGTCTGAGTTGTGACAGCCTGGGCAACCGCTACGTGGTCAGTGAGGCCCATGCCGGCGTGCTGCGGGTCAGCCCAGCGGGTACGGCAGAATGGCTGCGCCTGCCCGATACGCTGGTACGACAGGCGCGGGCCAGCGGCATGCTCTGGCACTTCAACGCGCTGTTCGAAGGGATCGCCGTCGATCCGAAGGCCGAGCGCATGTGGCTTGCGGCCGAACGCGAGCGCCGCGGTCTTCTGGTGCTGCATCGTCAGCAGAGCAGCTGGCAGTGCACGGGCGGTTGCGTGCTGATGGCCGAGGGGGGCGATCAGCTGCCGCCCGCTGCGCTGGGCGATGCGCCGCTGCCAAAGAGCTTCTCGGCGGTGGCGTTCTTCGCCGACAAGCTTTTCGTGCTCGAGCCCTCGGCCTACCGCGTCTGTCGTCGCAGTCCGGCCACTGGCGCGGTGGAGCGTTGCTGGTCATTCGCCGAGGAGGCCTTGACCGAGGATCGCCGCTACGCTGAGTCCTTTGGCAACGCCGAGGCGCTGTGGATCGATGCCGAAGGCGCGTGGATCGGGGTCGACAACAACGGCAAGGCCCGTGGCGATGGCGAAAAGCGCCCGATCGTCTGGCGTTTTGCCGCGCCTGATGGCGGCTGGGGTGCGAAGCCGTGAGCCAGACCGCCGGGCGGCGTGCCGGGCGCGTGATGCTGGTGCTCGCCTGGGGCGTCGGACTGTTCCTGGCCACCCGCTTTTTCGCCGCTTGGGAGGAGGATCGGCTCAACCCCAATCGGCAGCCGGTTTCGCAGCTGCAGGGCGAGCAGATCGAAGTGCAGCTGGCCGGCAATGTGCAAGGCCATTTCGTTGCCAGCGGGCGGATCAATGGTGAGGTCGTCACCTTTCTGCTGGATACCGGTGCTACCGATGTCGCGGTGCCGGCCGAGCTGGCCGAACGGCTGGGACTGGAGCGCGGCGCGCCGGTGATGCTGCACACCGCCAACGGCCAGACCACCGGTTATCGCACCGTGCTGTCGAGCCTCGATCTGGGTGACATCCGCCTGCACGACGTGCGCGCTATCGTCGCCCCCGGCTTTCGCAGCGAACAGGTTCTGCTCGGTATGAGCGCACTGAAGCAGCTTGAATTCACCCAGCGCGCTGGCACCCTGGTGCTGCGCCAGCAACTACCTCAGGGGCAAGACCGATGAGGGCGCTCATACAGTCCACGGTGCCTGTCCTGGCTTCGTTGAATCTCGATGAAAGCCGCGGCTTCTACACGACCTATCTGGGTTTCCAGGTCGTGCTCCAGGCCACTGACTACCTGATCGTGGAGCGCGACGGTGCGCAGCTGCATTTCTGGCTTTGCACGGAGCGCCACGTTGTCGAGAACACCTCCTGCTACATACGTACCGGCGATTGCCAGGCGCTGTACCGGGAGTTCTGTCAGCGTGGCCTGGTCCTGGACGCGCCCGTTATGCAGCCCTGGGGCATGCAAGAACTTTATGTCATCGACGCCCACGGCAACTTGCTCAAGTTCGGCGAGCAACCAGCCGTGAGTCATCCATCCTTTGCTGAAGAAAATTGCTGATGAGCGAATCCCTCGACCTGAGCCTGGACGGCGTGGAGCGTCGCTCCCTCGCCGATTTCACCGAGCAGGCCTACCTCAACTACTCCATGTACGTGATCATGGATCGCGCACTGCCGCATATTGGCGACGGTTTGAAGCCGGTGCAGCGGCGCATCATCTATGCCATGAGCGAACTCGGCCTGGGCGCCGACGCCAAGCACAAGAAGTCCGCACGTACCGTCGGTGACGTGCTCGGCAAGTTTCATCCGCATGGCGACAGTGCCTGCTACGAAGCCATGGTGCTGATGGCGCAGCCGTTCAGCTATCGCTACACGCTGGTCGACGGTCAGGGCAACTGGGGTGCGCCGGACGATCCCAAGTCGTTCGCCGCCATGCGTTATACCGAGGCGCGGTTGTCGCGCTATTCCGAGGTGCTGCTCAGCGAGTTGGGTCAGGGCACGGTTGACTGGGTGCCGAACTTCGATGGCACCCTCGACGAGCCGGCAACGCTACCGGCGCGCCTGCCCAACCTTTTGCTCAACGGCACCACCGGCATCGCCGTGGGCATGGCCACCGATGTGCCGCCGCACAACCTGCGTGAAGTGGCGAGCGCCTGCATACGTCTGCTCGACGAGCCGAGCGCCAGTGTCGAGCAGCTCTGCGAGCATGTGCTGGGGCCGGATTTCCCGACCGAGGCGGAGATCATCACGCCGCGTGCGGACCTGCTGAAGATCTATGAGACAGGTCGAGGTTCCGTTCGCATGCGGGCCGTCTACCGTGTCGAAGACGGCGACGTCGTGGTCACCGCCCTGCCGCACCAGGTGTCCGGCTCCAAGGTGCTCGAGCAGATCGCCGGGCAGATGCAGGCCAAGAAGCTGCCGATGGTCGCCGACCTGCGCGATGAGTCGGATCATGAGAACCCCTGTCGCATCGTCATCATCCCGCGCTCCAACCGGGTCGATGTCGAAGCGCTGATGCAGCACCTGTTCGCCACCACCGATCTGGAGTCCAGCTACCGGGTCAACACCAACGTGATCGGGCTCGATGGTCGCCCACAGGTGAAGAACCTGCGTACCCTGCTCAGCGAGTGGCTGACCTATCGCATAGGCACCGTGCGCCGTCGCCTGCAGTTCCGCCTGGACAAGGTCGAGAGGCGTCTGCACCTGTTGGAAGGCTTGCTGGTGGCTTTCCTCAATCTGGATGAAGTGATCCACATCATCCGAACCGAAGATCAGCCCAAACCGGTGCTGATGGCGCGCTTCGAGCTCTCCGAGCTGCAGGCCGACTACATCCTCGACACCCGCCTGCGTCAGCTGGCGCGGCTGGAAGAGATGAAGATCCGCGGCGAGCAGGACGAGCTGGCCAAGGAGCGCGAGAAGCTGCTGGCGCTGCTGGGTAGTGAAACCAAGCTGAAGAAACTGGTGCGCAAGGAGCTGATCGAGGACGCGGAAACCTACGGCGACGATCGCCGCTCGCCGATCGTCGAGCGTGCCGAGGCGCGGGCGCTGTCGGAAAACGAGCTGCTGCCGTCCGAGCCGGTGACCGTGGTGATCTCCGATAAAGGCTGGGCGCGCTGCGCCAAGGGCCATGATGTCGATGCCAGCGGGCTCTCCTACAAGGCCGGAGATGGCTTCAAGGCAGCTGCGGCCGGGCGCTCGAACCAATATGCGGTGTTCATCGACTCCACTGGGCGCAGCTATTCGCTGGCGGCGCACTCGCTGCCTTCGGCGCGAGGCCAGGGCGAGCCGCTCACCGGCCGGCTGACGCCACCGCCGGGCGCGAGTTTCGAATGCGTGATGCTGCCCGATGATGAGGCGCTCTACGTGATCGCTTCGGATGCCGGCTATGGCTTTGTCGTCAAGGGCGAGGACCTGCAGGCCAAGAACAAGGCCGGCAAGGCGCTGCTCTCGCTGCCGAAAGGCGCCAAGGTCGTCGCGCCGCGGCCGTTGGCCAACCGCGAGGAGGACTGGCTGGCTGCCGTGACGACCGAAGGCCGTCTGCTGGTGTTCCCGGTGCGCGATCTGCCGCAACTGGGAAAGGGCAAGGGCAACAAGATCATCGGCATCCCCGGCGAGCGGGTTGCCAGTCGCGAGGAATATCTGGTCGATCTCGCCGTGTTGCCGGCCGGCGCGACACTGGTGTTGCAGGCGGGCAAGCGTACGCTGTCGCTCAAGGCCGAGGATCTGGAACACTACAAGGGCGAACGTGGCAGGCGCGGCAACAAGCTGCCACGAGGCTTCCAGCGTGTCGAAGGCTTGCTGGTCGAAGCATGACCAGATGTATTGGCGCTGGAATCGAAGGACGCTTTCACGGAAGATAGCGGCCTTTCCAGCCCGCGGCATGTTGCCCGGTGCTTTCTTTCGCGTCGGTGGAGTCGATTGTCCGGCGAGACATATGTACAAGGCGTTGGCGATCTGATGATCGCGAGCGGCCTGAACTCTGGTGTTATGACGGTAATGAAGAATTTGCTGCGCGTTCCGACTGTTTTGTTGCTGGCCAGCATGGGCCTGACAGGCTGCATCGGCCTGCAGCCTGCGCCAATGTACCGACTGGACAGCGGTACGACTGAAGTGCCTGAGCGAACCGATGGCGCCGCCGTGCTGCTGGCACCGGTGACGCTGGCCGATTATCTGCAGCGTGACGCTTTGCTTCAGCGTCTGGCTGACGGCAGCCTGGCCGTCGACGGTCAGCGCGCCCACTGGGCGGGCAGCCTGAAGGCCGACGTCGAGCAGGTGTTGCTGCGTCAGCTGGCCTGGCGTCTGGATACGCAGAGCCTGGTGCTTGGCCCGGCCGACGAAGGCTTTACTCCGGAAGTGCAGATCGAGCTGTCCATCACTCGCCTTGATTCCGGCCCCGAATTCCCGGCGGTACTCGAGGCGCATTGGCGTCTGCGCGACAAGGCGGGCAAGCACCTGGGCAGTCGACTGGTGCGCCTGCAGGAGGAGCACCAGGGCAGCGCGAGCGACCAGGTGCGGGCGCAGAGCGTTCTGCTGCAGCGCCTGAGCGAGATGGTCGCCGATGCGGTCGAACCTACCCTGGTAGCCAAGACCGCACCCAAGGTTGCCCCTGCCAAACCACAGGTAAGCAAGTCTGCCGAGGCGCCAGCACCGCGCATCCCGGCCGCCGAACCCATTCGTACGGATATGGAAGTGTTCCGCTTCTGACCCTGTCGCGGCTGCTGTTGCAGCCAGTGCATTGAAAAGCCCGGCCAGTGATCTGGTCGGGCTTTTTCGTTTTCTCGGGCTGGTTGCGACTGCGGGCTCGACCAAAGGTCAACGGTCGTTTGATAGCGACCGTATGGCTTGCGTCAGTGGGTGCGGCTGCGTAGTTCGTGCATGCGCGTCAGCTGGCGTTCCAGCAGCGAGGGGTATGGGTCCAGCAGGCGCTCGACGCAGCAGGCGCCTTCCGGGCTGGCAATCGGGCGGATTCGCGCGCGCTGCTGAATCAGCCGGTCCTCGCTGATGCTGCCCTCTACCAGCAGCAGGTTGCGGCTGTGCAGCGACATATCCAGCGCAGCTTGCGCCGGCTGGCTGAGCAGCAGGTCGCCCTGGCTCAGGTCGAACAGGCAATCGCCCTGGGTCAGGGCGAGCTGCAGTTGCAGCGTGATGCCGCTGTCGGCGACGTCGATCTGCAAGGCATGGCCCAGCGCACGCATCAGTTCGCCGCAGCAGATCGCGTGGGTGAGGTAGTTCTGCTCGTCGTCCTGGCTATGAAACAACATCAGGCTGCTGCCATCGTTGAGCGTGTGCAGCTCGGCCTGGTAAAGCGTCGCGGCTTGTTGCAGGCAGTCTCGATAGCGTTGCAGCAGTTCGGTCAGGCGCGGCCGCGGCAAGCGGCGCAATTGTTCCTGCCCGCCGAGCTGGATGGCCAGCACGGCGCTGCGGGTAGGTTGGGGCGGGGTAGGAGGTTGTACGCTCGGGGTACCCAATGACGGGAGCTCGAGCGGGACGTCGTCGTCCAGCTGCTGCACGTCGTCATCAGCGTTCGCGGAAAAGCCGCGTGGGCGTTGTGGCTCGTCGTCCAGCTCGATATCGAAGCGCTCCGGTTGCGCTGCGGGGGATCGTGAGTCAATGCTGTGGTCGTCACTCTGGTCGAAATAGTCGTCGTCCAGCGCATCGCTCAGGTCAAGCTCCGCCTCGGGCTTCTCCGGCACCAGGCGTGCCTGCAGCTGGCGCGCAAGGTCGCCAATCTCGTCCTGCCGTCCGGCACCCGGGGCGGGGTCGTCCGGGTCGCGCAGCCACAGGCGCAGCTGCATCAAGGGCGTCGCCAATTGCCGGCCCAGGCGCAGGCTCAGCATCAGCGTCAACGCCAGCAGGATCAGGCTGAGCAGTCCCATGCTCTGCAGGCTGATGGTCATCGGCTGCTGAAACTGCTGCATGTCCAGGCTCACGCGTAGATGCCCGGCAATCACTTCCTGAAAGCTGATGGGTGTCGAATAAAGCCCGTTATCGTCCCCAAGCAGGCCCTGCTGAGGCCGGGTTCCGGACTCGGCGAGCACGCGATTGTCCACGCTGTAGATCGCTGCGTGAGCGACCAGCGGATTCTTCACCAGATTGCTCAGCAGCACGTTGAGGCTGAGGATGTCGTTGGCCACCAGCAGATCGGTGGCCGAGGCGGCCGTCTGGGTGACCAGGCTCTGGCCGAGGGCATCGGCCTGCTGCTCCATGGCATGCTTGAACTGCATGCCGATCACCCACGCGTAGATGATCAGCGCCAGCGCCACCAGCAGCAGCGTATGGCTGGCAATACGCAACACCAGCGGCACGCGATGCTGGCGTACTGCGCGATAGAGCATGAGGAAGAAGTTGTCTGGCTTTACGGATGCGGGCCGGTTCACAGAGCGCGGCTCTTCTCGTCGGGAAATTGCCGAGCAGTATACGGAAAGCACGGGGGGCGCTGAAGGTCTGCGACGGTAAGCTGACGAATTGCGTCCAGGGTCATCGTGTTGGAGCGCGATGTGCCTGCCGCGGGGCCTGTCCAGCGCGCTGGTCAGCTGATGTAGAATGCCCGCCTTCGTTGCCTGCCATGGGAGCTGCGCCTTGCGCGAAATCGTCCTGATCAATATCACCGGTGAAGACCGTCCGGGCCTCACCGCGGCCATCACCGGCGTGCTCGCCCAGGGTGGCGTGAACATTCTCGACATCGGCCAGGCGGTGATCCATGACACGCTGTCGTTCGGCATCCTGATCGAGATTCCGGATAACGAGCGCGCCTCGTCGGTACTCAAGGACGTCCTGTTCATGGGCTACAAGCATGACCAGCAGGTGCGCTTCACCCCGGTGGCCGAGGCCGACTACCAGCACTGGGTGGCCGGGCAGGGCAAGTCCCGGCACATCGTCACCCTGCTGACGCGCAAGGTCACCGCCGAGCAATTGCAGCGGGTCAGCTCGATCACGGCGAAGTACGGGCTCAACATCGACCATATCGACCGCCTGTCCGGACGCATGCCGCTGGACATGCCTGAAGAACTGGGCAAGGGCTGCATCGAGTTTTCGGTGCGCGGCGAGCCGGCCGATACTGCGGCGCTGCGCGCCGAGTTTCTCAGCGTGGCGCAGGAGCTCAATGTCGATATCGCCTTCCAGCGCGATTCGGTCTACCGGCGCAACCGCCGGCTGGCTGTGTTCGACATGGACTCGACGCTGATCGAGGCCGAGGTCATCGACGAGCTGGCCAAGGCCGCCGGTGTTGGCGAGCAGGTGTCGGAGATCACCGAGCGGGCGATGCGCGGCGAGCTGGATTTCCGCGCCAGCTTCAAGGAGCGCCTGGCGCTGCTGGAAGGCTTGTCGGAAGAGGTGCTGGCGGACATCGGTGCCAGCCTGCGCTTGACCGAGGGCGCCGAAGTGCTGTTCGCCGAACTCAAGCGCCTGGGCTACAAGACAGCGATCCTGTCCGGCGGCTTCAGCTATTTCGCCAAGCAGCTGCAGGCCAAGCTCGGCATCGACTACGTGTTCGCCAATGAATTGCAGATCGAGAACGGCAAGGTGACCGGCGTGGCGGTCGAGCCGATCGTCGATGCCCAGCGCAAGGCCGATCTGCTGCGCCAGCTGGCCGAGCAGGAAGGGCTGTGTCTGGAGCAGACCATCGCCGTGGGTGATGGCGCCAACGACCTGCCGATGCTTGGTCTGGCCGGCCTGGGCGTTGCCTTCCGCGCCAAACCGCTGGTCAAGCAGTCGGCCAAGCAGGCGATTTCAACCCTGGGTCTGGACGGGATTCTCTACCTGCTGGGTTTCCGCGATCGCGACGGCACGGAATAAAGCGCGGCTGCAGGCTCAAACAACCCAAAGCCCCGGATCAATCGATCCGGGGTCTAGTTTTGTCACTCATGCCTTGCAGTGTCTTCAGGGTTTGATCGCCACTTTCAGCACGCCATCGCGCTGATTGGCAAACAGGTCGTAGGCGTCGGTGATGTCGTCCAGCGCATATTGATGGGTGACCAGCGGGCCGAGATCGACCCGGCCCGAGGCGACCACATTGAGCAGTCGGCGCATGCGCTCCTTGCCGCCCGGGCAGAGCGAGGTGACGATCTTGTTGTCGCCAAGCCCCGCATGGAAAGCGCCGAGCGGAATGGTCAGGTCACTGGAATAGACGCCCAGGCTGGACAGCGTTCCGCCCGGCTTGAGTACTCGCAATGCGCTCTCGAACGTCGATTGCAGGCCCAGTGCCTCGATGGAGGCGTCGACGCCGCGGCCGCCGGTTAGCTTGAGAACCTCTTCCACCACATCTACATTGCGGAAGTTGAGCGTCACGTCCGCTCCCATCTTCCGGGCGATATCCAGCCGCGCATCCACACCGTCCACGGCGATGATGGTGCCCGCACCGCGGAGCCTGGCACCAGCGGTGGCACAGAGGCCGATGGGCCCCTGGGCGAAGATCACCACGATGTCGCCGATCTTGATATTGGCCGCCTCGGCGCCGGCGAACCCTGTGGACATGATGTCCGGGCACATCAGCACCTGTTCGTCGGTCAGGCCGTCCGGTACGGGCGCCAGGTTGGCCATGGCGTCGGGTACCAGTACGTACTCGGCCTGGGTGCCGTCGATGGTGTTGCCGAAACGCCAGCCGCCCATGGGCTTGTAACCATGGCAGGAGCAGCCGCCGTCCTGCGAGGGGAGGCCGTCCTGACAGGCGTAGGAGGTGAAGCTCGGGCAGATGGCCCCGGCGATGACGCGCTGACCTTCCTGGTAGCCCTTGACGTTGTTGCCCAGCTTTTCGATGACGCCTACCGGCTCGTGGCCGATAGTCAGGCCGGGCGCGACCGGATACTCACCCTTGAGAATGTGCACGTCGGTGCCGCAGATCGTGGTTGTGGTGATGCGTAGCAGGGCATCGTTGGGGCCGATCTCGGGGATGGGCTTGTCCTGCAGTTCGATGCGGCCAGGTTCGACGAACACGGCAGCTTTCATCATGACCATGGTGCGGCTCCTCTTCGAGTTGAAGGCGTCCGTACACTCTAGCACAGCGCTGCGGCTGGCCAGTGATCGTAGTCAAGCTGAGGTGGATTGTCTGGTGGCGTTGGGGCTGGCCGGAGGCTGCCAGCCCGGCGGCGCATCACTCCTCGTCGGAGGCGAAGTCGTAGTCCATCGACTGGCTCGGGCCCTGCAGATAATGGCCCTGGATGTAGCTGACGCCGGCTTGCCACAGCGTAGCGAGTACGGTCGCGCTTTCGACGAACGGCACGATGCTCTGCTTCTGCTGCTCATGCAGTTCGGCGAGCAGGGCCTTGAGCGCTTCCTGGTTTTCCTGGCGGGTCAGATCCTGGGTGTAGGAGCCATCGACCTTGATGAACTCGGCATCCAGATGCTTGAGCGTATTGAATGGGTTGAGCACGCAGCCGAACTGGGCGAGCGCGGTGCGGCATCCGAGGCCGTTGAGTCCCTGGGCCAGCGCCTTGGCTGGTTTGAGATAGGCCACGGCATCGGCTTCACCGAACTCGAAGGCCAGCGAATCGCCTGGCAGACGCGAAGCCTTGAGCACGACGCCGAGCCAGGGCAGCAGGCTGGGGTCCTGGATACTGGCGGCGGACAGGTGCAGGAACAGTCGCGTGCGATGGCCCTTGGCGCGGTGCTCGGCGAGCAGTTTGATGGAGTTGAGAATGACCCAGCGGTCGATCTTGGCAGCCAGGCCGGCGTCGGCCGCGGTACTGAGGAACTCGTTCGGCGGGACTTCCACGCCCTGCGGATCGAGTAGCCGCAGCAGCACTTCGTAGTGCTCGAAGCTGTCGCCGCGCAGGCTGATGATCGGCTGGAACAGCAGGCGGAAGCTGTTGCTTTCCAGCGCCTGCTTGAGCATCGCGACGATGTCGCCGCGGTTGGCTGCTGCCGCCAGTTCGTCGGCCGGATTGTAGAGCTTCAGCGCATTGCCGTCGCTCAGCTCATCGGCACAGCGGTGCGCGCGCTCGATCGCGTCTTGAGCCTTGGCGGTTTTCTCGTCGAGGCCGGCTACGCCGATGCTGAGGGTGGTTTGCACCGTGCGACCGCCGACATCGAGCAGCTGGCCTTCGACCTTGGTCAGCAGTTTGCGCAGCTCCGGCTCGGCCTGCTGCGGAATGACGCCGGGTTGCAGGACCGCAAAGACGTCATCGGCGAAGCGAGCCAGCTGGGCTTCGCCGGGGAAGTGACCGCGCAACAGGGTGGCGAGCTGGTTGAGCAGCAGGTCGGAGTCGGTCAGGCCGATGTCTGCCTGCAGCGCGGCGAACCGATCGACGCGGATGTAGGCGAGGCTGGCGGGCTGGCTGGCATTGACCGCGCGCTCTACCGCGGCGTCAATCACTTCGAGGAAGCTGTTGCGGTTGAGCAGGCCGGTTACCGGGTCCTGGCTGCTGATCTCGCGCAGCTTCTGCAGTTCGGCACTGTCGTTCTCGGCGCGGATCACCACCTGCATGCAGGGCTCGCCGTCATAGGCCGCCGGCGAGAAGTGCATGCGTGTCTTGAGTGTGTCGCCATCGGCGCGCACGCCGCCACAGGCCAGTTCGGCGCTGCCTTCCATGCTCTGGTAATTCTTCAGGAAGGTCTTGAAACGGCTCTGGTCGGTGCCGCTGATCAGATCGATCATCGGCATGCCTTCCAGATCCTCTACGTCGTCGTAGCCGAAAAGTTCGAGGTAGGCGCGGTTGGCGTAGATGTGCATGCCGTCGTGCACGTAGGCAATGGCGTCCACGGAACTGTCGAGCAAGAGCTGGCAGCGCTTTTCCGCTTCACGCAGGGCCACTTCGGCTGAACGGCGCGCGCGGCGCTCTTCGAGATTGGCCAGTTCGCGATTGGCCACCAGCAGCAGCCACTCATCCTCGCCCTGCGGCAGGGCATCCTGGGCACCGAGCATCAGCGCTTCGGTGATCGCTTCGGCGTCGTTGCCTGCAGTTAGCTGGAGGATTGGGATGTCCTTGGCCTGCCGGCGAATGGCGCTGATTGCCTCGCTGGGGTCGAGATTCTCGCTCTGCGGTGCGTTGATCAGCAGATCCCAGGTCTGTTTCAGGGCTTCGGCCAGATCGTCGCTGGAGGTGAGCCGATGCACCCGGGTCGCCTGTCCGGCATTGCGGAAGAGGCTGACCAGACGCTCGGCCTCGTTCTGCGAGTCTTCGAGAATCAGCAGGCGGATGGTTTTCTTTTGCAGGGCCATGGCAACAGCTTAAGTGCGCGCCAAAGCGGCGCGGGCAGGCAGGAATGCGAGAGTCGGCAATCTACAGCGACTTCCAGAGTGAGTCAAAATCTTCATCCCCGCCCGCAGTGTGGGTTTTCCAGCCTGTGACAGGCGTCTCTCGCTCCGGTGCGACCTGTCCCAGGGAGCGGTATTCGAACTGATTGTAGTTGCCGGTAGCCGCACGGCGTTGGTTCAGCACGGCGCGCTCTTCCTCGCCGTTACGGTTGATCTGAACCTTGTGCCCCTCCTGGAAAGGCAGGCGTGGCGCGATCAGCGTTGCCGGCTGGGAGATCGCGGCGATCTCCGGCAACAGAAGGGCGCGCAGGTACTCACTGCCCTGGTCGACCTTGCGCAGCAGGCGCAGACCACAGGGCTTGGCCTGCGGTGCGATCAGTTCGATGCCCAGCTGCGTGCTGCCGCCGCGTACCTGGCGAATCCAGCGCACCACGGCGATGCTCCAGGTTTGCCCGGTGTCTTCGCGCAGTCCCAACAGCTCGCCGGTCTGCAGCAGGCTGGGCACCTCGCCTTCCCAGGCCAGGCAGTAACCGCCGGGGCTATGGTCCACCAGCTGGACCTGATAGATCGGATGATCTTCGTTGCTGGTGGACTTACCTTTCGTCGATGCAGATGCGGCTGCTCTGGTCGCCGGCGTTGCGCGTGAAACATCGGGTCTGACGAACTCGATATGGTCGCTGTCCGGCAGGCGTTCGATGCTGTTGCTCTGTGCATCGAATGCGTTGGCCCAGACATCCGCGGCGCCGTTGTGCAGCTTGAACACGGCTCGATTCGAGGTGCCGGGCAGTTCGAGCACTTCGTTGAAGGCGCGCTGACCGGCGAGTTGATAGTGCAGCGCGGTCATGCCGATACACAGCGCCAGCGTGCCCTTTGCCGGCGTGCGCTGGAAGGTTCGTTCGGAGATGGCGCCCCAGGCCGAGTTCAGGTGGCGCAGCAGATCGTCGTCCAGTCCTGCGGCGGCTGGCAGACGGCTCAGCCGGCGGTTGTCGGGCGCCAGGCGCAGGTGCTCATCGATCATGCCGACCAGCATCCGGGTATCGATGCCGAGCAGGTTCTGCTGGTTTCTGTCGGGAAACAGCGAACGGTAGCGCGGCGGCCCGTCCACCAGCGGAGACAGGAGGAAAAGGCTGCTGGCGGCGCTGGCTGCCTGGATCTGCGCCATGGCGCCCCAGGCCTCCAGTGCTGCGGCCAGCTTGACGATGCTCTGCTGACGCAACTGATTGCAGCGCGCGCAACCGAGCAGCAGCGCTGCGAGGTAGCTCTGCTCAGCGGTGAGATCCTTGGAGTATCGCGCCAGCGGATCGCGCAGCAGCAGGCGCTCGGTGCCATGCTCGACTGCCAGCTGATAGAGCTGGTGCAGTTCGAGCCACAACCCGGCAGCAGCCGGGCTGTAGAGCTGGGTGGAGCGGATCAGCAACGCGCCGAGGCTGTGAATGGCGCGTTGCAGCGCGATCGACAACAGTTGGTGACGATCGCGCTCGGGTTGGGAAACCACACGCACCACGATCAGCTTGTAGCCAACCGCGAGGTGATTCTGCAGCGCCTGGCAGAGACCGGCGACTTTGCGTGGTCGCTCGCTGAGCACGATGGGCTGGTTGACGAAGTGCTTTTCCAGCTGGTTGCAGACGAAATGCACGTCCGGCCGCAGCAGTTCCAGCATCTGCAGGCGGGTTTCCGTGGCGATGCGCAGTTGGTTGAGTTCGATCAGCGCCTGGTAAAGCTGGCGCGCGGTTTCGCCTATGTTGGCTTTCGGCAGGCCGGCGAGCCAGCCGGTTACGCCGCGCACGCTGGCGTCGCAGAAGGACAGGGTCTGCCGGGTGGGCGCTGGTACGCGCAACAGCAGATGATGGCTCTGTCTATCCAAACGGTTGGCTCCGCGGCGGTCAGGGCATAATTAATGAGAACTCTATCAATATCTGCCGCAGCGGGCAGGACTGAATGATGGCTTCATGATATTAGCCGACGTTCGGCAGTTATGGGCTGCCGAACGTCGCTGTGGCGGGAATCAGAGGGTTTCGAGCGGGTCGGCGACGGTTGGGCTGAGCGTCGCCTGGCCCAGCGCTTCGCCCATGCACACGGGGCTCAGCGGCCCCAGTTGTTCAGCCCAGCGCACCTGTTCCGGCCCGAACAGCAGAATCACCGTCGAACCCAGCTTGAAACGGCCCATCTCGGCGCCTTTCTCAAGGTGGATGGGCGCACGCGCCGCTTCGTCGTACCGGAAAGTCTTCAAGGCACGCTTGGGTGGTGTGACCAGGCCGGCCCAGACGGTCTCGATGCTGGCGACGATCATAGCGCCGACCAGCACCATGGCCATCGGCCCGTGCTCGGTATCGAACAGGCAGACCACCCGCTCGTTGCGCGCGAACAGCTCCGGCACGCCCTGCGCCGTGACCGTGTTGACCGAGAAGATGCGCCCCGGCACGTAGACCATTTCCCGCAGCGTGCCGCTGACCGGCATATGCACGCGGTGATAATCCTTGGGCGAGAGGTAGACCGTGGCGAACGCGCCGCCCATGAACGGAGCAGCGCGTTCGTGATCGCCGCCAAGCAGCTCCATGGCGCTGTAACTGTGGCCCTTGGCCTGGAAGATACGGCCTTGTTCTATCCGACCCAGCTGGCTGATGGCGCCGTCGCAGGGGTTGAGGATGGCGCCCGGAGTCTGATCCAGCGGGCGGGCACCGTCTCTCAAAGCGCGGGTGAAGAAGGCATTGAAGTGCTCGTAGGCCGTGGGCTCCTCGACCTGGGCTTCGCGCATGTCGACCTGAAAATGCCGGACGAACCACTTGATGAAGGTGTTCTTCACCCACGGCAGCCGGCACTCGGCCAGGCAGCCAGCCAGGCGGGAGATGAGGTGATGGGGCAGCACGTACTGGCTGATGACGAACAGGCGATCTTTCATGTGGGTCTTTTTCATTGCTGCACCGGTGTATCAGGCAGGTTGCCCCATTCGGACCAGGAGCCGGCATAGCCCTTGACGCGTGGGTAGCCGAGTGCCTTGGCCAGGAGGTAGGTGAGGCCGGAGCGATGATGGGTGTGGCAGTGGGTTACGACTTCCTTTTCCGGGACGATGCCCAGTGCCCCCAACTGCTCGGCGATGTCCTCGCGGATTCGGAGGTCGCGAGCACGGTCCATGGCGGCGGTCCACTCGAAGTTGATTGCCCCGGGTATGTGGCCGCCCCGCGCGGCAAAGAGTTTTTCGCCACGGAATTCGGCCGGCGAGCGCGCGTCCCAGATCACCAGATCCTCTGCGCCGAGGCGGCTTTCGATGTAGCTGCGGGTCGCGATTGGGGCGGGGTCCAGTGTCAGGTTCGGCAGGCCGGGCGCCGCTTCGGGTACTTGCTGGGTCAGCGCTCGCGCCTCGCCGAGCCAGGCGTGCAGCCCGCCGTTGAGGTAGTGGTAGTGGTGATGGCCGATCACGTCGAGCAGCCAGATGAAACGACCGGCCCAGCCGCCGCCTTCGTCGTCATACACCACGTACACCGCGTCGTGCCGATGACCCAGTGCGCCGAACAATCGCTGCAGTTGTGCAATATCCGGAAGCAATCCCGGCGCTGGCGGCTGGCCGAGCTGGGTCTGTTTGGGGTCGACGAAGCGAGCGCCCGGCAGATGGCCTTCGGCATAACGAGCAGCGCTGGTCAGGTCGACCAGAATCAGCTCGGGCGCGTCCAGGCGTGCGGCCAGGTCGGCTGGCTCGATCACCAGCGGCAGGTTGGAAAAGGCAGACACGACAGCCCTCATCTAGTCGTAGAAGGGGCGAAGTCTAGCGAAAAAGCTCAGACCCCGCGCCTGCTGAAGGTAGCCAATGCGCGCTCGATGCACTGCGTTGTTTTAGCGAATGTTTGCAGGGTAGTGTCGGAGAAGGGTGCGCCGTTCTGGTCGGAAACCACCAGCATCAGCACGCGCCCGTCGATGCCCAGCGAGCGCAACAGCAGATGTTCGCCGCTGAAAAGCGCTTTCAGGCTGCCGGGCAGCAATGCCGAGAACTGTGCCATGTTGGCCGGCTGCAGGCGCAGCTGTGCCGGCTTTTCCAGCAGACGGCGCACGATCTGGCTCTGCTCGGGGGTGAGGGTAAGTCGCGCAGCATCGCTTGGCAGGCCGGCCGATTGCTGGGCGACCAGGCGGTTCTGCTTTCGGTCGAACAGCAACACCAGTGTGCGCTGCATGCCCGCGCAGGCAAGGGCTTGGCTGGCGGTAGCGGTCAGCTGCAAGACGTTGCTGAACGGCGTCGGCTCGCTGAGCAGGCGGCGACAGTGCTCGCGCCATTCGGCCAGATCGGCGTCGCTTGCTACCGGCGCAGCACGCAACACCTGAAAACGGGTACCGGTAGGCCACAGCAGGCCTTGAGCCGGATGCCAGAGATCGGTCCGGCCGATCTCCCGGGCGCTGGTCGCCGCCTGCTGGTGCACCATCTGCTGCAGATCGGCGAGCGACACCTGCAGATACAAACCGGCCAGGCGCTGCCAGCGCAGGCTGTGTACGCCGCTCCAGCTATGGTGCGAGGACAGTGCCAGGCCGTTGGCCAGCACGATGGTGTTGCTCGGCAGCGTCAGCCAGCGGCGCAAGTCGGGGTCGGCGTCGAGCATCTGCTGCTGATGCAGCGGGTGCTCGTTGTCGTGGGCAATATGCAGGGCCTTGATCAGGCGCCGCCGATCGGTGCCCAGCAGGCGATAACCCTGAATGATCCAGTCCGGCAGCCGCCAATGCTCAGCAAGCCTTAGGCACAGCTCCAGCAGGGATACGCCGAGCAGCTCGCGCTCGACCCTGCTGGCCGGCTCGCCCTTGACCAGTACCCGCTGCTCCCAACTGTCGAGCAGATGCGGATAGGCGCCTATCAGCGCCCAGGCGGGAGACAGGAACAGCAGGCTGCCCCAGTGAATGTCCTGCCACAGTCGTGCGAGGCGGGCGGCGAACAGTCCGTTGGCCTGCTGGCTGGCGTGGCGGCTGATTAATACCAGTTGCCGCAGTGGCTGCGGCATGTCGGCGGCCTCCATGGCCGGAATGCGCGCCAGCAGCGCTTCGGCGCGCTGCAGGCCGATGCGGCTGAGCGCGACCTCCAGGCTCTCGGCCGGCTGGCTGTCGCCGATGCCTCGATTGGCCTCCTGGATGAAACGCAGCGCCAGCACGGGGCTGTCCTGAATAAGCTCGGCGATCTGCCGCATCGACTTGCTGCTGTCGCGCAGCGCCAGTCGCACCTTGCCATGGACGCCGGCAAACGCGGGAAGGGGTGCATCGTCGAGAGCCTTGATCCAGGCGGGTATCGTGCGTGGCAGCGGAGGTGTGGTGGTCATGGCCGAACTAGCTTTTCATCGGGATGGCCTTTAGTCTGGCGCAAAAGTTCCGATAACCAGAACAATTCTTCCAACATTCCTTTCGCAAGGTCGTCTGGTGACGATTCTGGGCGTTTATTTGCCCTTGATCCGGACGGCTCGTAACCAGGTTTTAGACGTACCTCCTATGGTCAAAATAATCGGGATTATCGTCGTGTTCGCCAGCGTGCTGGGCGGGTTCGTGCTCTCTGGCGGCAAGATCGGCGCGCTCATCCATCCGTTCGAGGTGATGATCATCGGTGGTGCGGCGCTGGGCGGTTTTCTGCAGGCCAACCCCGCCAGCACCACCATGCTGGTGTTCAAAAAATCGCTGAAGATGTTCAGCACCCGTTTTACCCATACCTATTATCTGGAAGTGCTCAGCCTGCTCTACTCGATCCTCAACAAGAGTCGTCGTGAAGGGTTGATGGCCATTGAAGCTGACCTGGAAGATCCCGCCGCCAGTCCGCTGTTCAGCAAGTACCCGGGCTTCCTGCAGGACGAGCGTATGACCGCCTTCACCTGCGATTACCTGCGCATCATGTCGTCCGGCAACATGGCGCCGCACGAACTCGAAGGCCTGTTCGACATGGAACTGAACAGCCTGAAGGAAGAACTCGAACATCCCTCCCATGCGGTCGCCAAGGTGGCGGACGGCCTGCCGGCGATGGGTATCGTCGCGGCGGTACTGGGCATCGTCATCACCATGTCGATCCTCGCCGAGGCGGATAACGCGATGATCGGTTACAAGGTTGGCTCGGCGCTGGTCGGTACTTTCCTCGGTATTCTTGCCTCCTATGGCTTCTTCGGGCCACTGGCCGCGGCACTGGAGCACGATGCCAAGGAGGAGCTGAACGTGTACGAGGCGATCAAGGCGACGCTGGTCGCGTCGGCCTCGGGCATGCCGCCAACGCTGGCCGTCGAGTTCGGACGCAAGGTTCTCTATCCGGCGCACCGCCCGAGCTTCGCCGAGCTCGAGCAAGCCATGCGCGGCAGCTAAAGGCTCGCCATGGACAACACCCAACCGATCATCGTCAAGCGGGTCAAGAAGGTCGCGGGCGGCCACCACGGTGGCGCCTGGAAGATCGCCTTCGCCGACTTCGCCACCGCGATGATGGCGTTCTTTCTGGTGATGTGGCTGATGAGTTCGGCCACGCCAGAGCAGAAGAAACTCATCTCCGGCTACTTCCAGGACCCGATCGGCTTCACCGAGAGTGCCAGCCCGCACGTGATCGACCTGGGAGGTACGCCGACCCCCTCGCCGGACCGCACCCTCAATCCGGAGCTGGAACCGGCGCAGAGCGAAGCGCAGATCGACAGCGCTCAGGTGGAGACCTTTGCCGAACAGCTGGAGCGTGAACGCCTCGAGCTGCTCTTGCAGGAACTGCAGAACAAGGTCGACGAGAATCCCGAACTGCAGAAGTTCAAGGACCAGATTCTCTTCGAGATCACGCAGGACGGCCTGCGCATCCAGATCATGGATGCCGAGAACCGGCCCATGTTCGCGCTCGGCAGCGCCCAGTTGCAGCCCTACTTCGAAGACATCCTGCTGGCGCTGGTCGACACCATCGCTGCGGTGCCGAACAAGATCAGCATCAGCGGTCACACCGATGCCAAGCCTTACTCAGGGCGTGGTGACTTCGGCAACTGGGAACTCTCGGCCGGGCGCGCCAATGCCGCACGCCGCACGCTGGTGATCGGTGGTTACCCGGAGGATCAGATTGCGCGGGTCGTGGGCTACGCCTCGTCGGCACTGTTCGATCGCAAGGACCCGCTCAACCCGGTCAACCGACGCATCGATATTCTGGTGCTGACCAAGAAGGCGCAGCGTTCGATCGAGGATGAGCAGCCCGCTGCCACGGATTCGACCGGTGCTGCCGAAGGCGAAGTTGCGCCATCTGGCGGCGCGGCGCCGGCTGGGGAGGAGCCGTTACAGCCGGAGCAACTGCGGGAGCGGTTGAACATCTTCGAAGATGGCGTGCTGCAGTTCAGTCAGCCCGGCGAGGGCTGAGCGACAGATCAGTAGTCCGGTTCTGGCAGGCTGCTGAGGATGTGTCGGTAACTGCTCATTCGCTGCGGCTGGATGCGCCCGTCCTCCAGCGCCTGGAGCAGGGCGCAGCCGGGCTCGCGATCATGCTTGCAGTCGCGGAAGCGGCAGTGCCCGAGCAAATCCTGGAATTCGATGAAGCCTGCTTCGACGTCGGCGCGACTGACGTGACCTAAGCCGAATTCGCGGATGCCGGGGGAGTCGATCAGCTCGCCGCCACCGGGAAAGTGGAACAGACGTGCCGTGGTGGTGGTGTGGGTACCCTTGCCGGTCATTTCCGACAGCGCCCCGACGCGGGTGTCGACGCCCGGCAACAGGCTGTTCACCAGCGAAGACTTGCCCACCCCGGATTGCCCGACGAAGACGCTGACGTGGCCGTCGAGCCGCGCCTTGAGCGCTTCCATGCCGCCACCACCGTGGGCCGAGACTTCCAACAGCGGATAGTTCAGCTGCCGATAGACTTCCAGCAGGCGATTCAGCGCGGCTTCGTTCTGCTCGTCGATCAAGTCGACCTTGTTCAACAGCAGCAATGGCGTGATGCCGGCGTGCTCCGCGGCGACCAGATAGCGGTCGATCAGGTTGGCGTGGGGCTCCGGTAGCGGCGCGAAGACGATGACGATCAGGTCGACGTTCGCCGCCACGGGCTTGAGCTGGCCACGGGTATCCGGGCGGCAGAGTTCCGAATGTCGCGGCAGCTGCGCAACGATGACACCAATGCCCTGGTTGCCCGGGCGCCAGACCACACGATCGCCGGTGACCAGTGCCGGCAGGTTGGCGCGCAGGTGGCAGCGAAAGACCTGCCCGCTGTGTTCGCCTTCCAGCGCTTCCACCTCGACCTGTACGCCGAAATGCGCGATGACCAGTCCGGTCTGTTCCGGGCCAAGATCGCCGCCTTCGAGTTCTTCGAGTGCACGGCTTTCGCGACGCGCGGCGCGGGCGGCGCGCTCTTCCTGGATTTTCTCGATACGCCAGTTCTGCCGGCGGTTGAGTTGGCGTTTGGCCATGAATTCGGTTGTCTCTGAGGTTGGTGAGCGAGTCTAGCATGCTGCAACCCGCCCACTTCGGCCTGTATCGCGCTGAAGCCGGAGGGTTAGACTGGTGCTCCTTCACCCGTTCGATTGTCGGTCATGCCTGCTTCTGTCGTTACTCGCCTGCCCATCCTGCGTGCGCTGCTGGCCCAGCTGTTGGCGCTGCTGGTGGTCTGGCTGCTGTTGCTCGGACTGGTCGGCGTGCTGGGTGTGCGTCCCGGTCTCATCCTTGTGGCAGTCGCGCAGGGCTGTCTGGCAGCGCTGATCGGGGCCCGGCTCGGGCTGTCGGCCTGGTGGCTGGCGATCAATCTGATGTTCGTTCCTGGATTGGCGTTGCTGCGTGATTTCGACGTGCCGGGCTGGTTGCCGCTGGGCGCATTCACGTTGTTGTTGCTGTTGAACTGGAATGCCTTCACCGAGCGCGTGCCGCTCTATCTGACTGGCCGCGAAGCCGAGCGCCAGTTGCGCAACAGGCTGAGCGAGCTGCCGGCGGATTTTCGCTATATCGACCTGGGCAGCGGTTTGGCCGGCACCTTGTCGCGGTTGGCGCGGGACTTTCCGGCGGCGCAGTTCATCGGCGTGGAAACCGCGCCGCTGACCTTCGCGCTGTCCTGGCTGCGCTGCCTGCCGCGGCGCAACTGCCATATTCGCCTGCTCAGCCTGTGGCGGGTCGATCTCGCCGAGTACGACGTGGTCTATTGCTTCCTCTCACCCGCACCCATGGCCGCCCTGTGGGACAAGGCACACGCCGAGATGCGCCCCGGCGCGCGGCTGATCAGCAACAGTTTCGCGGTGCCAGGCGTCGAGCCGCTCGAAGTGCAGGAATTGAATGACTGGCGCCGCTCGCGGCTGCTGATCTGGTACCCCGGTGGCGCGACACCTGACGGCGTCGATACGAGCGGCTAAACTGCGCCGCACAGCCAAGGAGCCCGCCATGCAGAACCCGCAGAACCTGATCTGGATCGACCTGGAAATGACCGGTCTGGATCCGGACAACGACGTCATCATCGAGATGGCGACCATCGTCACCGACAGTCAGCTCAACGTGCTGGCCGAGGGGCCGGTGATCGCGGTACACCAGAGCGATGAAACACTGGCGCGCATGGATGAGTGGAACACCCGTCAGCACGGCGGCTCGGGCCTGACACAGCGCGTGCGTGAGAGCAGGATTTCCACCGCCGAGGCCGAGCAGGCGACGCTGGCCTTCCTCGAACAGTGGGTACCCAAGGGCAAGTCGCCGATCTGCGGCAACAGCATCTGCCAGGACCGCCGCTTCCTCTACCGGCAGATGCCGAAGCTCGAGGCCTACTTCCACTACCGCAACCTGGATGTCTCCACGCTCAAGGAGCTGGCCGCGCGTTGGGCGCCGCAGATCATGGAAGGCTTCAAGAAGAGCGGCACGCACCTGGCGCTCGACGACATCCGTGATTCCATCGCCGAGCTGCGGCATTACCGCGAGCATTTCATCAAGGTCTGAAAGGGGCGTTAACGCCTGACGCGTTTGCGGATCGTAGGGTGGATCACGCTTCACCGATCCACCGACGAGGCCAGGTGGATGTAAAAAGCGACATCCACCCTACGTCACTGATGATCATCGTGAGAGTGAGGCCGCAGCGTCGTGCATCCAGTGGTCAATCGGCGCCTTTTGGCGAGGCGCCGACAGTTATTTCCCCAGCTTGCGCAGCTCGTCCGATTCGACGATGCGCATGCCGTCGCCTTCCTCCAGCGCCAGTCGCCACAGCGCGCGGGCGAGGGTGCAGGTCTCGATGCCGTGGTACTTGCCCGGCAGCAGCTGCGACAGGGGCGCCGCGATGCGTTCGCTCAACCGCGGCTCCAGGCGTGGGCCGATCAGTTGAGAGGGGCGGGCGATGGTCAGCTGTGGCCAGTCCTGCTGCTGCAATGCCGCCTCCATTTCGCCTTTGACCTTGAGGTAGAAGATCGAACTGTCCGGGTTGGCCCCCAGCGAGCTGATCACCAGCAGGTGACGCGCGCCCATCTCCTTAGCCCGGCGGGCAAACGCCAGCACCAGATCATGATCGATGGCGCGGAACGCCTCCTGGCCACCGGCCTGCTTTAGCGTGCTGCCCAGGCAGCAGAAGGCCGTGTCGATCTCGCCGCCCAGCGTTGGCAGCAACGCCAGCAGCTCTCCGACCGGGTTTTCCAGGCGCTGATGGGCCGCCAATGGCCTGCGTGTGGGCGCCAGCACGCGTTCGACGGTGGGTTCGTTGAGCAGGCGATCGAGCAGGTGCTCGCCAGTGAGTCCGGTGGCGCCGGCAAGCAGAATGCGCTGTGGCGTCAAATACATGGTCTTGCTCCTGTGGCGATCATTGGGTGGCACGCCGCTGCCGCAGCTCCTGCCAGCGTTGGACGACCGCTTCCGGCGCCCAAATTTGCGGTTCCGATGCCTGATAGTCGTCGGCCTGCTCGCGTTCGGCAACTTTTGCTGCGGCCAGCGTGAAGGCCTGCACGATATCGTCGGTTTCCTGCAGCGCTTCGGCGAACAGGGCGCGGCCGAAGTAGGTGAAGTCGCTCTGCTCGGAGCAGCCGAAGGACACCCGGTCGGCGCGGGCGGCGGTCATGATCAGCGTCTGCTCGTTCTTCAGTGGCTTGATGAAGCCGCCGGAATAGCAGGCCGAGATCACCAGGATGACCTTGCGCTTGGCGAGCGGCGCGAGCAGCTGCGCCAGATCCGCTGCCGGCAAGTCGTCCAGCGAAAGACGCGGCTGGTTCAGCACCAGTTCGTGGTCCGCCGAACCGTGGCTGGTGAAATAGAGAAAGATCAGGTCTTCCTCGCCACTGCGTTCGGCCAGCGCGCGAATCGCTCGGGTCAGGTTCTCCCGGGTCGCCAGCGGCCGGTCGACGAGATGATCGCGGTGGTTGACCAGGCTGAGTTGGCCATGGGCGGCGAAACGCTCGGCGAGCAGCTTCTGTACGTAATCGGTTTCGCGCATGAACACGCTCTGCCGGCCATCGCCGGCCACGGTCAGCGTATAGAGGTCCTGGGCAGGGCTGGAAGGCGGTAGCGCACTGATCGCACGCTCGAGCAGCGAGCCTTGTCCCAGCAGCGCGAGCTCGAGCGGGTCCGATAGCGCGTCTGCCTGCTCGTCGCGGACGCGTCGGTCATTACGCCAGCTGCCGCGCAGCTCGGTGCCGTCGGCTTGGGTCAGTACGCCCTCGCCGTCGAAGTGTCCGTGGCGGAAACCGCCGGTATAGAAGCTACCGTCTGCGCGATCGAGACGGCCCTGGCCGTGGTAGCGCCAGTTGCGGAACTGCCCGCTGTAGCGGCTGCCATCGCTGGCGACGTAAGTGCCGGTGCCGCTCAGTTCGCCGTGGACGAAGGTGCCGTTCCAGGCGTTGCCCTCGCTATCCTCGTAGCGTCCCTGGCCATGAAACTGATCGTTCTCGAACTGGCCGCTGTAGCGCTCGCCATGCTCGGTCGAAAAGCTGCCTTCGCCGTTCAGGTTGCCCGCGTTGAAATGCCCGCTGAGTTGACCATTGGCGTCGCTGCGGGTGCCCGGTCCATCCGGCTGGCCTTTGCTGAACTGCCCTCGATGACTGAAGCCGTCGGCATACTCCAGGCTGCCCTGGCCGTGGTAGAGGTTGTTGCGAAACTCGCCTTCGTAGACCGTGCCGTCCTGGCTGAAGCGCCCGTGGCCATGCATGCGTCCGGCCTGGAATTCGCCCTCGTAGACGCCACCCTCGACATAGCTGAAACGGCCCAGGCCGTCGAACAAGCCGTGCCTGAACTCACCCTCGTAGCGATCGCCTGTTGCGCTTTGCCAGGTGCCCAGGCCATGCCACTGGCCGTCCTTGAATTGGCCGAGGTAGTAGCTGCCGTTCGGGTAGTCGATACGACCGCTGCCCTGCAGCAAGCCCTCGACGATTTCGCCGCGATAGCGGCCGCCGTCCGGCAGCACTCCATCGGCAGGGGTGAGAGGCTCGCCCTCGCCGCAGGCGGTGAGCAGACCAAGTAACAGGAAGGGAAGAAGACGCAGCATGCGGGCATCCGCTCAGGCAGGACGTCCGCAGTATGCCGCAAACCGAGCGGGCTGCGACAATCGCGCAGAGTCGCCGCTCAGAGGACGCACAGCGCCAGGGTTTCGGCGATATAGGCCGGTTTTTCCGAGCCTTCGATCTCCATCACCGCGCGCGCCTTGAGCAGCCATTGCCCGGGATTCTTCTCGTAGGCATCGATCAGCGTCAGTCCCAGACGCACCCGCGAGCCGACCCTCACCGGCTGGATGAAGCGCAGGCTGTCCAGCCCATAGTTGACGCCCATCTGCGTGCCTTCCGGCACGACCATAAGGTCGCCAGACAACATCGGCAGCAACGACAGCGACAGGAAGCCATGGGCAATGGTGCCGCCGAACGGTGTTTGCGCGGCTTTTTCGGCATCGATGTGGATGAACTGGTGATCGCCGGTGCAGTCGGCGAACTGGTTGACGCGCTGCTGATCGACGGTCAGCCACTCGGAGTAGCCCAGTTCCTTGCCGATGTAATCCTTGAGCTGTGCGACGGGTACCTGTGGCATGTGTCCTCCTGATTGTTCTTGTATGACTGCAGCGATGTGCAGTCTGACTAGAGAGGGGCAGTGCCGGGCCCGAAGCGGCCGACTGGCTCTGCGTCATTTACAGCTCTAGATCAGCACGGGCAGGCGTCGCGGCAAACCAGCATCGGCACCGCGAATGGCCCGTCATAGCGCAGCGCGGGCGCCTGCCGGCGTTGCCCTTTATACTGTCGCAATTTTGCGGGAGGCTCCCATGCTGCTCAGAGGCCTGACCTGGCTGGTCGCATTCCAGTTGCTCGGCACCGTCCTCAATGTGCTGTTCCTGCCCATGCTGCCGGGCCCCATCATCGGCATGGTGCTGCTGTTCGCCGGCCTGCTGGCGCGCGGCCGGGCCAGCGAATCGCTGCAGCTGGCGGCGAGCAGCCTGTTGCGCTACCTGCCGCTGCTGCTGGTACCGCCGGCGGTTGGGGTGATGGCCTATACGGAGGCGATCCTTGATGACTTCTGGGCCATCGTTGGCGTGCTGGTAATTTCGCTGCTGGTCTCGCTGGTCTTCACCGGCTGGCTGATGCAGACGCTGATCCGGCGCAAGCAGCGTCAACAGGAGGGCGCATGATCGAACTGCACTGGCAGGCCGCCTGGGAGGCGCTGATCCATCATCCGCTGTTCGGTGTGGCTATTACCCTGGCTGTCTTCCAGCTGGCGTATGCGGCGTATGAGAAGACCCGCTGGGTATTCCTGCAGCCGGTTCTAGTGTCGATGACGCTGATCGTCGGCATCCTCCTGCTATGTGGTATCGACTATGACGAATACCGCATCAGTGCGCAGTGGCTGACGCTGCTGCTGGGGCCGGCTACCGTTGCGCTGGCCGTGCCGCTGTACCTGAACCTGCGGCGGATTCGCGAGTTGTTCGGCCCGATCGTGATCACTTTGCTGGTCGCCGGGGTGTTTGCCACGGCGCTGGGCATGGCCCTGGCTTGGGCTTTCGGCGCGGATGACATGATCCTGATGACCCTGGCGCCGAAGTCGGTCACTTCGCCGATCGCCATGCTGGTGGCCGAGCAGATCGGAGGTGTGGTGGCGCTGGCGGCGGTGTTCGTGATGATCACCGGCGTGCTCGGCGCGATTTTCGGTCCGGAACTGTTGCGCCGGTTTGGCGTTCAGCATCCTGCGGCCCGCGGCATTGCGCTCGGGCTGACCGCCCACGCCGTGGGCACCGCGCAGGCGCTGCAGGAAAGCGACGAATGCGGTGCGTTCGCGGCCCTGGCCATGAGCCTGATGGGGGTAATGACTGCGGTGCTGTTGCCGCTGGTGGTTGCCTTGCTGCTGTGATGGAGTCGCCATGAGATTGCCGTTGTTCCCGCTGGATACCGTGCTGTTCCCCGGTTGTTTTCTCGATCTGCAGATATTCGAGGCACGCTATCTCGACATGGTCAGCCAGTGCCTCAAGGCCGGGCATGGCTTTGGCGTGGTGCATATTCTGGATGGCAAGGAGGTTGGCGCAGCACCGGCGGCGTTCTCTCATATCGGTTGCGAAGCGCTGATTCGCGACTGGCAACAGCTGCCCAACGGCCTGTTGGGTATCCGGGTCGAAGGCGGGCGGCGCTTCGATGTGCAATCGTTCGAAGTACTGCGTGACCAGCTGGCCGTCGCCCAGGTCGCTTGGCGCAGCGAAGCCGACAGCCAGCCATTGGCCGAGCAGCACGCCGACCTCGTCGTACTGCTCGCCGCGCTGGGTCAGCATCCGATGGTGAAAACCCTGGGGCTGGGCGGCGCGGTGAGCGATCAGGCAGCTCTGGCCAGTCAGCTGGCCTACCTGTTGCCATTCGATGCGGAGCAGAAGATCGAATTGCTGGGGCTGGACGAGCCAGCGTCGCAGCTCGAGCAGATTCAAAGCCTGCTCGAGCAATTGCAGGACGGGGCGTAAGGCGTGTCGCCCCAGTGTGTTCGCCAGCGTGACCTGGCGCCGCAGCGGCCAACCTTGGTGTCGCTAGAGAAGGTCGTCAGTAGGGTTTTTGTGCCAACGACACCGTAAAGATCCCCCAGTCGTCGATACGCTGCGTGATTTTTACCAAACCTGCCGCTGCTACCAGTTGGTCAATCTCCGCTTGGGTACGCCGCCGCATCACCCATGCCTGCCCATCTCGGTGACTGGTCAGTGCTCGGGCTATGAGCTTCAGCTGTGGGTGCCAGGGTTGTCCGGTGTATACGATGTAGCCGCCCGGTTGCAGCGCTTCGGCGACGCCGGCAAGAGAGCGGCCGATCATTTGATTGTCGCCGAACAACTCGTAGAGACCCGATACCACTACAAGCGTTGGGCGCGGCGAGAGTGCAGCCAGATCCGCCTGATCGAATGCGTCTGCCTTGATGAATCGTGCGACCTCTTCGAAACCCTTTGCCCGGATCAGGCCACTGCCGTCGCGTACATTGATATCGCTGTAATCGCGCAGGAGAATCGAGGCAGGGCGTTCTTCGAGGTCCTGTATTGCCTCGAGAATGTAGCGGCCATGGCCGGCGGCAATGTCCACGATATGTACTGGCTGATCTGCGCTTCGCAGGCGGCTCATCGCCCCACGTAACAGCTCTTCTACATGCCTTTTTCTCGGACGTATTGCACGCCAGCCTATGGAGTTCAAATAAAGCTGGTCAATCTTGCGCCCCAGTACAGTCAGCCCTGCTGGTTCGTTTCTGTAGACATAATCGAGCGTGCTGCCGGAATCGAAACCCGCCTCGAAACCGAGCTTTAGCCCATGAGAAAGCCGGGCGCCAAGGCGCATTCCCGCACGCATGGCGCGCCAATAACATCCTTCCATGGAGTTCGGAGCTACAGGGGCAGCCAGTGCTTCTGCTTCCGCACACATCGGGCCTATTCGGTCCGCATCGAGGAGCGACGGGGGCGCCATTGGCATATCGAAATTATGACGAATGAAACGGCGGGCCTGGCTTACTGCCCGATTACGATCTCGCTCGCCGAGCGTGTCGTGAAAGAAACCCGGCAGAACGTGTTTTTCTTTTCGTAAGCTGCCAAGTCTTTCGAAAAAAGTTACTTGTGGTTTGTGTCCTACGACGAAGTCTGCGCCTGAGATAAGGAGCTGAGTTGGGATCTGGATCGCCTGCGCATCTGCAACCACGCGCCGCGCCGCTTCATGCAGCCCAAGGAGCATATTGACGGAAATGGCCTTGGTGATAAGCGGATCCTGCTGATAGCTCTGAATCCGCGCGGGATCGTGTGTCAGGAAGCGGGCCTTGACGTAGCTGTCGACGAAGAAGTTGCCGCGAAACGCTCGTATTAGCCCTAGGCCTGTCCGTGCGAATGGTACATACAGCTTTACCTTGAACGCCGGTGACGCCAGCACCAGCGCCCGAACTTTGGGCGCATAGTCGTGGGCCCATGTCGCAATAACTACCGCCCCTACACTTTGCGCAACAATTGCCAGGTCTTCCTCTTTGATGCAGTGCATAGAGCCGATGTGATCGATGAACGTCTGCACGTCTCGAACACTTGTCGCGAAGCTCGGGCTGTCTCCACGGGTGCCAGGCGACAGACCGTGCCCGCGCGCATCCCAGGCAAAGAAATCGCAGTCAGGAAGGTCGAGCTCATCAACGAGGTGGGCCAGCCGGCCGGAATGCTCATGTCCGCGATGGAACATGACGACGGCCCGCCTTGTAGGCTCTGTGGACGAAAGCGCGGGCCAATGGCGGTAGGAAAGCTCTAAGGCATCGTGGGTGCTGAAAGTTAGAAGGCGTGACTCGCGCATCGAAATATCCTGGTCCCTGGACAGTTATTGAGTTATCCGAAACTCAACGGCAGAAGGCTGCTCTGCCAAGGTGCGGACTTTCCGCTGGTGGCGCGATATACGCAACGACGCCTCGCACATTTCTGGTTCGCACCAGAAAAAATTCGGATCACACGTTTGAGGGAGCAATCACTGATACCGATACATCTGCATAGCTGTCGGCAGAGCCCAGACGCTGAATGCGCCGAGCAGGCCCAGACAGGCCGGCAGGATCAGCCACCAGACTCTCGGTGCCATTGCGTGCAGTGGGCTGCGCCATTGCACCAGGGTCAGGCTGGCGGCGCAGATGCAGGCGGCCAGCAGGGCGCCGGCCGTCACGTCGGTGGTCCAGTGCACGCCGAGATAGACCCGCGAGAGTGCGATCGCCGTCGCCGGCAGGCTGGCGAGGACCAGCCAGGCAAGGCGCAGGCGCGGTGGCTGGCCGCGACCGGCGAGCACGCCGAGGGTGAGGAAGAAGGCAAACGCCGCTGAGCTGTGCCCGCTGGGAAAGCTGTAGCTGCTCAGCGGCTCCATCAGTACTTCCGGGCGAACGCGAGCGAAGGTGGCCTTCAGGGCGCCGTTGGCCAGGGCCGTGCCCAGCAGCGTAAGAATGGCGAACAGGGCGGCGCGCCATTGGCGTGCGACCAAAAGCAGCAGGGATAGCAATACCGCGGCCCACAGTTGGGTGTGAAAGTCGCCGGCGCGGGTGACGATCACCATGATGCGGTCGAAGGTGGTGCTGCGTGCGCCCTGGATCACTGCCAGCAGGCCTTCGTCGAGTTCCTTCAGGTGCGGCCAGCCGAAAAACAGACCGAGCAGGATGGCAACGCCGAGGCCGGCCGACAGTGCGCTGACCCAACGCAAGCCGCGCAGGCTGCCGAATGCAGTTGCCGCGATCAGCGTCAGCAGCGCGCCGACCACTATCCCGGCTTCGCTCCAGAAACCCTCCTCCAGCGGCAGGCGGATGGCGGCTCCGGCGCTCCAACCGGGCAGCAGATAAGCCATCGACCAGCCGGCGGCAGCACACAGGCTGACCAGCAGGAAGCGTCCGAGCGGCATGTCGAGCATGCCGGCGGTCATCGGCAGCATGGGGCGCAGCGGGCCGATGAAGCGGCCTACCAGCAGGCTGGCTACGCCGTAGCGCTGAAAGTAGTGCTCGGCCTGCATCAGCCACTCGGGATGGTCGCGCAGGCCTCGCAAGCTGCGAATGCCCTGGTGATAGCGTCGACCGAGGGCATAGGAAAGCAGGTCGCCGATCAATCCGCCGATAAAGCCCAGCAAAAGGGTTTCCCCCAGGCTCAGCACTCCGCTGCCAGCGAGTACAGCAATGGCGAATACCAGCACCGTGCCCGGGATGATCAGTCCGACTACGGCCAGACACTCCATGCAGGCGACGATCAGCAGCGCGAGGCCCAGCCATTGCGGATGTCCGGCGAGCCATTGGGTTAGGGTTTCGAGCCACTGGCCCATGCGGATTTCCTTGAATCGAGATCGCCTTTCGACCTGACGAAAGGGTGGTGGGTTTCCTCGGCGCAAGGATACTGCGCCGTGCTGGTTGGTTCGTAGCGCTGTCCGCGCATGCATTCGAGCGCCTTTCGCCCGGCGCCGCTGTGCGCGGGCGGTCGGGGTGGCTATAATCAGCCGCTTTCCCTTCAGTCAGGCCAGCTAGATCCATGACCGAGTCCGTACTCGATTACATGAACCGCCTGGGCCGCGCCGCGCGCGAGGCCTCGCGGGTGCTTGCGCGCGCCAGCATGGCGCAGAAGAACCGTGCGCTGCAGGCCGCCGCCGCCGCGCTCGACGCAGCCCGCGACGAGTTGGTCAGCGCCAACGAGCGGGACCTTGCCGGTGGCCGCGCCAACGGTCTGGACGCGGCGATGCTCGATCGTCTTGCGCTGACGCCCAAGGTGATCGACGGCATGATCGAAGGGCTGCGCCAGGTCGCCGCGCTGCCGGACCCGATCGGCGAGATTCGCGACATGCGCTACATGCCTTCGGGCATTCAGGTTGGCAAGATGCGCGTGCCGCTGGGCGTGGTCGGGATCATCTACGAGTCGCGGCCGAACGTGACCATCGACGCCGCCAGCCTGTGCCTGAAGTCGGGCAATGCGACCATCCTGCGCGGTGGTTCCGAGGCGATCCATTCCAATCAGGCCATTGCCCGCTGCATCCAGCTTGGCCTGGCCGAAGCCGGGCTGCCGGCAGCGGCGGTGCAGGTCGTGGAGACCACTGACCGGGCTGCGGTCGGCGCGCTGATCAGCATGCCGGAATACGTCGATGTGATCGTGCCGCGCGGCGGCAAGGGGCTGATCGAA
This sequence comes from Stutzerimonas kunmingensis, assembly GCF_002929225.1. Lineage (GTDB taxonomy): Bacteria > Pseudomonadota > Gammaproteobacteria > Pseudomonadales > Pseudomonadaceae > Stutzerimonas. The sequence continues at coordinate 558,071 of NZ_PISM01000022.1, forward strand.
CGCATCAGTCGCGACGCCCGGGTACCGGTGATCAAGCACCTGGACGGCATCTGCCATGTCTACATCGACGTGGCGGCGGACGTGGACAAGGCCGTTCGCGTCGCCGACAACGCCAAGACCCAGCGCTTCGCGCCGTGCAACACCATGGAGACGCTGCTGGTTCACCAGGGCATCGCCGATCGGGTGCTGCCGGCACTGGCGGCCATCTATCGCGAGAAGGGCGTTGAGTTGCGTGGCTGTGCGCGAACCCAGGCGCTGCTTGGCGGCGATGTGCTGGAGGCCAGCGAAGAAGACTGGTCCACCGAATACAACGCACCGATCCTGTCGATCCGCATCGTCGATTCGCTGGATGCCGCCATCGAGCACATCAATCGCTACGGCTCGCAACACACCGACGCGATCGTCACCGAGAATTTCACCGATGCCCGGCGCTTCCTCACCGAGGTGGACTCCGCTTCGGTGATGGTCAACGCCTCGACGCGTTTCGCCGATGGCTTCGAGTATGGCCTGGGTGCGGAGATCGGCATCTCCACTGACAAGCTTCATGCCCGTGGTCCGGTCGGTCTGGAAGGGCTGACCAGCGAGAAGTACGTGGTGTTTGGCGACGGCCACGTCCGTACCTGATGAGCCAAGGCAGCGGCGCCCGGCGCATCGGTATACTCGGCGGTACCTTCGATCCGGTACACATCGGTCACTTGCGCGGGGCGCTGGAAGTGGCCGAGATGTTCGATCTCGACGAGCTGCGGCTGATACCCAACGCGCGTCCGCCGCACCGTGACACCCCCAATTGCTCGGCGCAGGATCGCCTGGCAATGGTTCGCCTGGCGGTGCAAGACCTGCCGCCACTTTGTGTGGACGCTCGTGAGCTGGAGCGGGAGAAGCCGTCCTACACCATCGACACGCTGATTTCCCTGCGCGCCGAGCTGGGCGAGGAGGATCAGTTGTTGCTGGTGGTGGGCTGGGATGCCTTCTGCGGCCTGCCAACCTGGCATCGCTGGGAGGAGCTGCTCGACTATTGCCATATCCTCGTCCTGCAACGCCCGGATGCCGGCAGCGAGGCGCCGCAGGTGCTGCGCGATCTGCTCGCCGCACGCAGCGTGCCCGATCCCCAGGTGCTTTGCGGGGGCAGCGGGCAGATTGCATTCGTCTGGCAGACACCGTTGGAAGTGTCTGCCACACAGATTCGCCAATTGCTGGCCAGCGGCAAGTCGGTCCGATTCCTGGTTCCCGATGCCGTACTGGCTTATATCAACGCGCACGGACTGTACCGGGCGTCGAACTGAGGTTGTTTTCACGTTATGCAAACTGAAGAGTTGGTCCAGCTGGCGGTTGCCGCCCTGGAAGATCTGAAAGGCCAGGACATCACCACCATTGATGTGCGCGGCAAGACCAGTGTCACCGATTACATGATCATCGCCAGCGGCAGTTCCAGCCGGCACGTCAAGTCGCTCGTCGAAAACGTGCTGGAGCAGGTCAAGGAGCAGGGCGTTCGCCCGCTTGGCAGCGAGGGTCTCGAAGGCGGTGAGTGGGCGTTGCTCGACCTGGGCGATGTCGTCGTCCATGTGATGCAGGTGCCGACCCGCCAGTTCTACGATCTGGAACGTCTCTGGCAGGGCGCCGAGCAGAGCCGCGCGCAGCACGCCCACGATCCGGAATAAGCCGTGCGTATCAAGCTGATTGCGGTCGGCTCGAAGATGCCACGTTGGGTCGAGGATGGTTGGCAGGAATATGCCAAGCGCCTGCCGTCCGAACTACCGCTGGAGCTGCATGAGATCGCGCTCAATACCCGTGGCAAGAACGCCGACGTGGCGCGGTTGATTCGCCAGGAAGGCGAGGCCATGCTGGGCAAGGTTCAGCCAGGCGAGCGCATTGTCACGCTCGAAGTACATGGCAAGCCGTGGAGCACCGAGCAGCTGGCGGCGGAAATCGAGCGCTGGCGGCTCGATGCACGCAACGTCAACCTCATGGTCGGCGGTCCGGAAGGGCTGGCACCCGAGGTTTGTGCGCGCAGCGAGCAGCGCTGGTCGCTGTCGCCGCTGACCCTGCCTCATCCGCTGGTGCGAATCCTGATCGGCGAACAGATCTACCGCGCCTGGACGCTGCTGTCCGGTCATCCCTATCACAAGTAGTCCGCGAACCCCTTCAAGATGCCGCAACCGATTCAACTCAAGGATCACGAGAAGGACGCCGTGCTGGTGCGCCGGCGCGTCATCGTCGGCCTTGCGTTCGTGTTGCTGTTGATCGGTGTGCTGGTGTCGCGGATGTACTACCTGCAGGTGGTGCAGTTCGAGCACCATTCGACGCTGTCGGAGAACAACCGCGTCCACGTGCAGCCGATTCCGCCCAATCGCGGATTGATCTTCGACCGCAAGGGCCGGGTCATCGCCGACAACCGGCCCAGTTTCAGCCTGACCGTCACCCGCGAGCGCGCCGGCGACTGGAAGACTGTGCTCGATGGCGTGGTTGAGGTGCTGGAGCTCAGCGAGGAAGAGCGCGGGCTGTTCGAGAAACGCGTGTTGCAGGGGCGCCGGCCATTCGAGCCGGTACCGATCATGTATGAGCTGTCCGAGGAGCAGATTGCGCGCATTGCCGTGAATCAGTTCCGCCTGCCTGGGGTCGAGGTGGCGGCGCAGCTGGTCCGGCATTACCCGCAGGGTCCGCACTTCGCGCACTCGGTAGGCTATGTCGGGCGAATCAACGAACAAGAGCTCAAGCAGCTCGACCCGGTCAATTACAGCGGCACGCACCATGTCGGCAAGACCGGTATCGAGAAATTCTACGAGGACGAGCTGCACGGCCAGGTCGGCTACGAAGAGGTCGAAACCAATGCCCGCGGCAGGGTCTTGCGCGTGCTCAAGCGTACCGATCCGATACCGGGCAAGGACATCACGCTGTCGCTCGATCTCGACCTGCAGGAGGCCGCAGAAACGGCGCTCGGTGGTCGTCGCGGTGCAATCGTCGCGCTGCTGCCGAGCACCGGCGAGGTGGTGGCGATGGTCAGTCAGCCGAGCTTCAACCCCAACCTTTTCGTCACCGGCATCAGCTTCAAGGATTACGGTGAACTGCGCGACTCTATTGATCGTCCGTTGTTCAACCGTGTGCTGCGCGGCCTTTACCCGCCCGGCTCGACCATCAAGCCAATGATGGCCGTTGCCGGTCTCGATGCCGGCGTGATCACGCCGAGCAGTCGCGTGTTCGATCCGGGCTTTTTCCAACTGCCGAACGTGAAGCACAAGTACCGCAACTGGAACCGCAACGGCGACGGCTGGGTGGACCTGGACCTGGCCATAGCCCGCTCCAACGACACCTACTTCTACGACATGGCCCACAAGCTGGGCGTCGATCGCATGCACGAATACATGACCCGCTTCGGCCTGGGGCAGCGCGTATCCCTGGACATGCACGAGGAGACGGCGGGCCTGATGCCGTCGCGCGACTGGAAACGGGCGCGCTATCGCCAGCCCTGGTATCCCGGTGAAACAGTGATTCTCGGTATCGGCCAGGGTTACATGCAGGCCACGCCGCTGCAGCTGGCCCAGGCCACGGCGCTAGTGGCGACCCGCGGCAAGTGGATTCGGCCGCATCTGGCGCGCAGTGTCGGTAGTGAAGCGCCGGTGGACCATGATCCGGTTCCGGACATCCAGCTTCGCGATCCGCGCTACTGGGACTACGCGACCCACGGCATGGAGCAGGTTCTGCATGGCGCGCGGGGTACGGCAAGGAAGGTCGGTGACAGCGCGGCGTATCGTATTGCCGGCAAGAGCGGTACCGCCCAGGTGGTCGCGATCCGCCAGGGCGAGAAATACGACAGTGCCAAGCTGGCCGAACGCCATCGGGACCATGCGCTGTTCGTCGCCTTCGCCCCGGTGCATGACCCGCAGATCGCCGTGGCGGTGATGGTCGAGAACGGCGAATCCGGTTCGGGCGTCGCCGCGCCGGTGGCCAAGCAGGTCATGGACGCCTGGCTGCTGAACGAGGAGGGCGTGCTCAAGCCCGAGTTCGCCCCGCCGCTGACCGCCGAAGGGAAGAAGCCATGAGCGGCAATTTCGACCGAACCCTGTCGCGCGAGGACGTACTGCGGCGTCGCGCCAGCCTGTTGCAGCGCCTGCATATCGACGGGCTGCTGCTGGTGCTGCTGCTGATGCTGGCGGCGGGCAGCCTGTTCATTCTCTATTCGGCCAGCGGCAAGAACTGGGATCTGGTCATCAAGCAGGCGACGTCTTTCGGCCTCGGCCTGGGTGCAATGCTGGTCATTGCACAGTTCGAGCCACGCTTCATGGCGCGCTGGGTACCGCTGGGCTATCTCGCTGTGGTAGCGCTGCTGGTGGCGGTCGAGGTCGTCGGCCATACAGCGATGGGCGCCACCCGCTGGATCAACATTCCGGGGGTGATCCGCTTCCAGCCGTCGGAGTTCATGAAGATCATCATGCCGATGACCATTGCCTGGTATCTGTCCTCGCGCAGCCTGCCGCCGAGCATCAAGCACACTGCGATCAGTCTGTCGCTGATCCTCGTGCCCTTCGTGCTGATCCTCAAACAGCCGGATCTGGGCACGTCGCTGCTGATTCTCGCCTCCGGCGCATTCGTCCTGTTCATCGGCGGTCTGCGTTGGCGCTGGATCATTGGCGCGGTCACGGCGATCGTGCCCATTGCTGTGGCGATGTGGTACTTCGTACTGCACAACTACCAGAAGCAGCGAGTACTGACGTTTCTCGATCCGGAAAGCGATCCGCTGGGCACTGGCTGGAACATCATCCAGTCGAAGGCGGCGATCGGTTCGGGTGGGGTGTTCGGCAAGGGCTGGCTGGCAGGCACGCAGTCGCACCTGGATTTTTTGCCGGAAAGCCACACGGACTTTATCATCGCCGTGCTCGCTGAAGAGTTCGGCCTGGTCGGGGTCTGCCTGCTGCTGCTGGTGTATGGTCTGCTGATCACCCGCGGCCTTGTTATCACCGTGCAGGCGCAAACGCTGTTTGGAAAACTGCTGGCCGGTGCGCTGACGATGACCTTCTTTGTTTACGTTTTCGTCAATATCGGTATGGTCAGTGGGCTGTTGCCGGTGGTGGGGGTGCCGTTGCCCTTCATTAGTTATGGCGGAACTTCATTGGTGACCCTGCTGTCAGGGTTCGGGGTTTTGATGTCGATCCACACCCATCGCAAGTGGATCGCGCAGGTTTGACGAGAGTGAATTTGTTGACTTCATTACGGCGTGGCTTGAAGGCGCGGATGCTAGGGGGCGTGGCTTTGGCCGGCGCGGTGCTGGGAAGCTTGCCGCTGCAGGCGGCCGATTACACCGGCGCCAACGTGGACGAGTTCATCGCGGAGATGACCCGCGACTACGGATTTGCCGACGAGCAGCTGCGTGACCTGTTCAAGCAGGCCGAGCGCAAGCAGGCGATTCTCGATGCCATTTCGCGTCCTGCGGAGCGGGTCAAGCCGTGGAAGGAATACCGACCTATCTTCCTCACCGACTCGCGCATCGCCCAGGGCGTCGATTTCTGGCGGGAGAACGAAGCCGCGCTGACTCGTGCGGAAACCGAATACGGCGTGCCGGCGGAAATCATCGTCGCGATCATCGGCGTGGAAACCTTCTACGGCCGCAATACCGGTAGCCATCGGGTGATCGATGCGCTGTCGACGCTGGGCTTCGATTACCCTCCGCGTCAGCCGTTTTTCCGTCAGCAGCTCAAGGAGTTCCTGCTGCTGACCCGTGAGGAGCAGGTTGACCCGCTTACGCTCAAGGGCTCCTACGCGGGTGCGATGGGACTGCCGCAGTTCATGCCGAGCAGCTTCCGCGCCTACGCGGTGGATTTCGACGGCGACGGGCACATCGATATCTGGAACAACCCCACCGATGCCATCGGCAGTGCGGCCAGTTACTTCAAGCAACATGGCTGGGCTGCGGGCGAGCCGGTGGTGGCGCGGGCCAAGGTTGGCGGCGAGCGCTATGAAGAAGGGCTGACCGTCGGCCTGGAGTCGCAGAAGAATGCCGGCGAAATGCGTAGCCTGGGCTGGCAGTTCGACAAGTCGGTGGCCAACGATACGGCCATTACCGCTTTCCGCCTGGATGGCGCAGAGGGTGATGAGTACTGGCTGGGCCTGCCGAATTTCTATGTCATTACCCGCTACAACCGTAGCGTGATGTATGCGATGGCCGTGCATCAGCTGTCCCAGCTGCTGGCCGAAGCGCGAGGCGAACAATGACCGTGATCTGGACAAGGTTGGTCGCGCTGGGCGTCGCCGGGGCGCTGCTGGCGAGCTGCTCATCGGCGCCGACACCGAGCAGTGCACCACGCAAGAGTACCGGTATCAGTGGTCCCGGCGACTACAGCCGTCCGCACAAGGACGGCGCGCCCTGGTGGGACGTCGACGTTTCGCAGATCCCCGATGCCACGCCGATGCCGCATTACGGCCGTTACAAGGCTAATCCCTATACGGTGCTGGGCAAGACCTACTTTCCAATCAGCGATGGTCGACGTTATTCGGCTACCGGGACGGCATCCTGGTATGGCACCAAGTTTCACGGCCAGCCCACCGCCAATGGCGAGAAGTACGATCTTTATGGCATGAGCGCGGCGCACAAGACGCTGCCCTTGCCCACTTACGTCAAGGTCACCAATCTGGATAACGGGCGCACCGTGGTCTTGCGCGTCAATGATCGTGGACCGTTCTACTCCGATCGCATCATCGATCTGTCTTTCGCCGCGGCGAAGAAGCTCGGCTATGCCGAGAGCGGAACGGCGCGGGTAAAGGTCGAAGGCATCGACCCACAGCAATGGTGGGCCGACCAGGGCCGACCGGTGCCGACGATGATGGCGCAGCCGGAGATGATTGCGAGCAAGCCCGCCAGCAATGTCGCGCAGCCGATCGAACAGTACACGCCGCCGCCCCAGCAGCACGCTGCGGCCACGGTGCCGCTGGAAGTCGATGCAAAAAAAAACGCTTCGCCCGCAGCCTCTGGCCTGTTTCTCCAGGTTGGCGCCTTCGCCAATCCGGATGCAGCGCAGTTGCTCAAGGACAAGCTGAGCGGCGTGGTCTCTGCCCCGGTGTTCATCAGCTCGGTGGTACACAACCAGCAGACCCTGCACCGCGTGCGCCTGGGACCCATCGACACACCGGATGAGGCCATGCAGCTCGAAGAGAGCGTACGCCTGGCCAACCTCGGGCAGCCGCGGCGCGTTGCCGCTGACTGACCGCTGCAAACCTTGCCTTCGTTTTACCTGACTAATTTGAGATTCGGATGAACATCACCAGCCTCGTGCAACGCTTCATAGTCCTGGCAGTGCTGACGGTCACCCCGACCGTCTGGGCAGCGCAGATCGTACCGTCCGCCCCGCAGCTGGCGGCCAAGTCCTACATGCTGATGGACGCGGCCAGCGGCGAGGTACTGGTCGAGCACAACGGTGACGAGCGCCTGCCGCCAGCGAGCCTGACCAAGCTGATGACGGCCTATATCGCCACCCTGGAAATCCAGAAGGGTCAGATCAGCGACAGCGACATGGTCACGGTGAGCGAAAAGGCCTGGCGTACCGGCGGCTCGCGGATGTTCATCCAGGTCAACACGCAGGTCTCGGTCGACGATCTGCTGCATGGCATCATCATTCAGTCGGGCAACGACGCCAGCGTCGCCATGGCCGAGCACATCGCGGGCAGTGAAGAGGCCTTTGCCGACCTGATGAACAGCACGGCTCAGCGCCTGGGCATGACCAACAGCCATTTCATGAATGCCACCGGCCTGCCGGACCCGGATCATTATTCCTCGGCCAACGACATGGCCAAGCTGGCTCGCGCGATCATCTACGAAGACCCGGCGCACTACGCCATCTACGCGCAGAAAGAGTTCTTCTGGAACAACATCAAGCAGCCCAACCGCAATTTGTTGCTGTGGCGCGACAAGACCGTCGACGGCCTGAAAACCGGTCATACCGAAGAGGCTGGCTACTGCCTGGTGGCGTCTGCCGTGCGTGACAACATGCGCCTGATCTCGGTGGTGTTCGGTACCGACAGCGAGCAGGCCCGCGCGGCGGAGACCCAGAAGCTGCTGACCTATGGCTTCCGCTTCTTCGAGACCCGCACCTTCTACCAGAAGGGCACCGAGCTGGCTCAGGCGCAGGTCTGGAAAGGCCAGCAGGACAAGCTTAAGGCGGGCCTGGCAGAGGACCTGACCATGACCCTGCCGCGTGGCCAGGCAGAGAAGCTGCAAGCGGTCATGAGCTTCAACGGCACACTTACCGCACCAATCCAGCAGGGTGACGTCATCGGCAAGGTCGAGGTCAAGCTGGAGGACAAGGTCGTCCGCAGCACCGATCTGGTGGCGCTGGAAACCATCGAAGAGGGTGGGCTGTTCCGCCGGTTTTGGGATAGCATTCGCCTCTTCTTCTACAGCCTGTTCAACTGACCACGCGCGAGTGCACCGCGGCTGATCCCGCCGCGGCGCACGTGCGGATCACGAGTCCGTTACGCCCATGACCGATAACCAAGATGTCGCAGCACCCAAGATTGACTTCCCCTGCGAGCGCTACCCGATCAAGGTGATCGGCGACGCTGGCGAAGGCTTCCGTGAGGTCGTGATCGAAGTCATCCAGCGCCACGCGCCGGATTTCGACGAAACCACCGTCGTCACCCGCGACAGCCGCAACGGGCGATTCCTTTCGCTGCAGGTGCTGATCACCGCCACCGGCGTAGAGCAGCTGCAGGCCATTCACGTCGACCTGCGCGCCACTGGCCGTGTTCACATGGTGCTGTGATGACCCTCGAAGTGGGCGTGCGTGAGCTCGGCCAGATCGAGTACCGGACTGCCTGGCAGGCCATGCAGCACTTCACCAACACGCGCGATGCAGACAGTGGCGACGAAATCTGGCTGCTGCAGCACCCGCCCGTATTCACTCAGGGCCAGGCCGGTAAGGCCGAGCACCTGCTGTTCCCTGGCGAAATTCCGGTAGTGCAGGTGGATCGAGGTGGTCAGGTGACCTATCACGGGCCCGGCCAACTGGTTGGTTATCTGTTGCTCGATGTGCGCCGACTCGGTATCGGTGTGCGCGAGCTGGTGAGTCGTATCGAGCAGAGCCTGATCGATCTGCTCGCCGGCTATGGCATCGAGGCGGCTGCCAAAGCGGATGCGCCGGGCGTTTACGTCAACGGTGCGAAGATCGCGTCTCTGGGCCTGCGCATTCGCAATGGCCGTTCCTTCCACGGCCTGGCGCTGAACGTGGACATGGATCTCGAACCTTTCCGGCGCATCAACCCCTGCGGTTATGCAGGGCTGCCCATGACCCAGCTGCGTGACCTGATCGGGCCGATCGACATCTCTGAAGTGGCCGATCGACTGCGTGGTCATCTGGTCCGGCAGCTCGGATACGCGCAACAGAAGACCCTCGCGGGCGGAATCGAAGCATATGAGTAGTGTAGAAACGGCAGGCAAGCGCCCGGCCAAGGTAGAGGCAGGCGTCAAACTGCGTGGTGCCGAGAAGGTTGCGCGGATTCCGGTGAAGATCATCCCCTCCGATGAGCTGCCGAAGAAGCCGGACTGGATTCGCGTGCGCATTCCGGTTTCCCCGGAGGTCGACCAGATCAAGCAGACCCTGCGCAAGCACAAACTGCACAGCGTCTGCGAGGAAGCCTCCTGTCCCAACCTGGGCGAGTGCTTCTCCAGCGGAACCGCGACCTTCATGATCATGGGCGACATCTGCACCCGTCGCTGCCCGTTCTGCGACGTCGGCCACGGCCGGCCGAATGCGCTGGACCCGGATGAGCCGAAGAACCTGGCCCAGGCCATCGCCGACATGCGCCTGAAGTACGTGGTCATCACCTCGGTGGATCGCGACGATCTGCGCGACGGTGGCGCCCAGCACTTTGCCGATTGCCTGCGCGAGATTCGCAAGCTGTCGCCGTCGATCCAGCTGGAAACCTTGGTGCCCGACTACCGTGGGCGCATGGATATCGCTTTGGATATCACTGCCAGCGAGCCGCCGGATGTGTTCAACCACAATCTGGAGACCGTACCGCGGCTATACAAGTCGTCGCGGCCGGGCTCGGATTTCGAGTGGTCACTGGATCTTCTGGAGAAGTTCAAGCAGCGCGTGCCGGGCGTGCCGACCAAGTCGGGACTGATGCTCGGCCTCGGCGAGACCGACGAGGAGGTCATCGAGGTCATGCACCGCATGCGCGAGCACGATATCGACATGCTGACCCTGGGTCAGTACCTGCAGCCTTCGCGTAACCACCTCCCGGTGCAGCGCTTCGTTCATCCCGACACCTTCGCCTGGTTTGCCGAAGAGGGGATGAAGATGGGCTTCAAGAACATCGCCTCAGGCCCGCTGGTGCGCTCGTCGTACCATGCCGATCAGCAGGCGCACGGAGCCAAAAAAGACTGAAACCGTAAAGTTGTTGCGGCTCTTGAAGACCGCGTAGACAGTCCAGGCTGTCTGCGCGGTTTTTTCTTTTCCGTCCACCATGCGCCTTGCGAAAGCGCATGGCGCGGGAACTGCCAGACGGTTGGCAAGAAAATTGCGGCATTACGCCGCATTAGACTTTGGTCTATAGTGACGTTCGTTTACACCATGAGGCCAACCGAGGGCCACTGCAGATGAACGAACCCCAATTGAAGGACTTGCTTGACGATCTGGATGCCGCGAAGGTCGAGTGCGACGCGATGAGCCGCTTGGTGGTGACGCGGCTGGCCAAGCAGCACATTCCATACCGAGCGATGTTGGGGCAGGTCGAACTGGACGGTAAGGTGGTTTCACCGCACTTCTGGGTCGAGACCGACGGCTGCGTGATCGACTACCGCGCACGCCAGCGCCTTGGTGGTGATCAGCGCGTGCCACATGGCGTGGTCGCGCGCGAGGCAGTGAAGGCCCACTATCAAGGCCAGCAGGTAATCATCGACCCGCTGCCGGACTACCTCTACGAAGTAGCCATCAAACACTGACCTTGTTGCAGGGATAAAAAAAAGCCCCGGCTGTCTGCCGGGGCTTTTGTGTTTGGCGCCAAGCCCACCGCGATCAGTTGTGGGCGCGCAGTCGCCCGAGCAGCTCCTGAGTGGGATGGCCATCGGCCGGCCAACCCAGGCGTTGCTGGAAGCCGCGGATAGCCTTGCGGGTATTGGCGCCGATGATGCCGTCCGGGGTGCCCGGGTCGAAGCCCTGAGCGACGAGACGTTCCTGCAGTTCAAGGCGCTCGGAGCGGCTGAGTGGCTGTTCGCCGCGTGGCCAGCTGCCCGCGACCTCGCCCTTGCCCTGGAAATTCTCTGCCAGCAGGCCGATCGCCAGGGCATATGCCGAGGAGTTGTTGTAGCGCAGGATGGCGCGGAAATTGTCCATGATGAGGAATGCCGGGCCACGATGGCCGGCAGGCAGCAGCAGGCTGGCGCTGGCTTCTTCCTGGTCGCCGGGCAGGTTGCGCAGGCCGAGGCGGCGCCATTCGGCCAGCGGCTTGCGAATCTCGGTGTCGGCCAAGGCGTAGTCGAACCCTTCGGGTAGCTCTACCTCGAAGCCCCAGGCCTTACCCTGTTTCCAGCCGGATGCCTGAAGGTAATGCGCGGCGGAGGCAAGGGCATCGGCCGAGCTATTCCAGATATCGCGCTTGCCGTCGCCATCGAAATCCACGGCATGGGTGTTGTAAGTGGTCGGAATGAACTGCGTCTGCCCCATGGCGCCAGCCCAGGAGCCGCGCATGCGCTGTGGCTCGACGTCGCCGTGCTGGAGGATTTCCAGCGCTGCAATCAGCTGACTCTTGGCGAATGCCGGACGGCGACCCTCGTGGGCGAGGGTCGCAAGGGAACGAATCACCGACTTGTCGCCCATGATCTGGCCGAAGCTGCTTTCCAGTCCCCAGACGGCAACCAAGGTTTCGCGATCGACGCCGTAGCGGGCCTCGATCTGATCCAGTGTGGTGGCGTGCTCGCTAAGCAAGCGGCGGCCGCTGCGCACGCGCTGTGGCGAAATGGCGCCTTCCAGGTACTGCCAGACGGGCCGGGTGAACTCGGGCTGGCTACGGTCCGCCTCAATCACCGCTGGATCGGGCTGGACGCCGGCGAAGGCCTGGTCGAAGGTTGCGGCGGAGATACCGGCCGCAAGGGCTTCAGCGCGGAACTGCTCGCGCCACTGGCTGAAGCTCAGGTGAGTGGCTTCCGAACGGACATCGGCGATGGTGGCGTCGCTAGGCTGGCTGGCGGCGGGGACGTTGCTGACCAGAGTGGACTGCGCGAGGGGTTCGGCTGCACAGGCAACGACCAGGCTCATCGCCGAAGCGGCAACCAGGGTACGTAGCAGCAGAACGGGAACGAAGGTGTGATACATGCACCGCTCTCGAAACGTGTCGTCGGCCGCAGACATTATCACGCTTTGGCGGTGTTGGGTTTTCAGGCTGCCAGAAGGACCGAAGCCTCCCAGTTGGTGGACTGGGAGGCTTCGCGGCGGTAGCTGCCTTTGCCTTTTTTCGGCGTTTCCTGGCGGAGGCGGAACAGGGGGTGCGCAACCAGGTGCTTGGCCTTGTTCGGCCGTTTCTTGCGTGTGCTCATTTCGATTTCCTCAAATGGCCCGCTATCGGGCGAGGGAATCATAGGCCTTGTACAAAAAATGTCCAGTGCGCTGCGGCGTGAACTCGCTCTCCGCGATTCGCTCGTCAGGTACCGATCCGGCGGCCACTCAGTTGCAGGCAAATGTCCGCCAGACCGATCCAGGGATCCCCGGCGGCCTGGCCCTTGATCTGCTCGTCGATGTGTTGCGCGTCTCTCAGCAACTGGTTCCAGCCGGCCGCGTTATGCCTTTGCAGTGCTTTGGAAACCAGCGGGCGACGCTTATCCCAGACCGGCGGGCGGGCCTGGCTGAAGGCACGCTCAAGCGGAGTGCCCTGGGCATATTGCTGCGCAATATTGGCCAGCAGGCGCAGTTCGCGGGCCAGCGCCCAGAGGATCACCGGTGCCTCGACGCCTTCACCGCGCAGGCCCTCCAGCATGTGCAGCGCATGGGCCGCCTGGCCGTGCAGGGCTGCGTCGATCAGGCCGAATACATCGTAACGGGCGCTATCAGCCACCGCGGCCTGGACGGTTTCCGCGGTGACCTGTCCGGCTTCGGCCAGCAGCTTGAGCTTTTCGATTTCCTGCGCTGCGGCCAACAGGTTGCCTTCGACTCGGGCGCTGATCAGTTCGACGGCTTCCTGGTCCGCGGACAGGCCCGCCTGGGCCAGCCGCTGACGTATCCACTGCGGCAGCTGCGCGGCATCCACTGGCCAGATCTGCAGGAACTGCACGTCCTTGCCATCGATCAGCGCCTTGGCCCATTTGGTCTTCTGGGTGCTGCCGTCGAGCTTGGGCAGACTGACCAGCAGCACGGTGTCCTCGGCGGGGCGTGCGAGATATTCCAGCAGCGCCGCGGCACCCTTGTCACCGGGCTTGCCGTTGGGGATGCGCAGTTCGAGCAGGCGCTTCTCGGCGAACAGCGAAAGACTCGCACCGGCTTCGATCAACTGGCTCCAGTCGAAGCCGGTCTCCACGTGAAAGACCTGACGCTCACTGAAGCCCTGCGCTCGGGTCGCTGCGCGGATCGCATCGCAGGCTTCCTGGCACAGCAGGTGCTCGTCGCCACAGACGACGTACACGGGCGCCAGCGGGCCTTGCAGGTGTTTGCCGAGCTGAGCGGGAGAAAGCTTCATGGTACGAAGACGGGGGCCTTGAGGCCCCGTTACCTGTTACTGGATGGGCAGCTGGATGGGCGACTGTTGCGGCTGCGCGTCCTGGGCATGACGGGCAGCTTCCATGGCTTCAGCCTCGGCGCGGGCCTTGGCTTCGGCTTCCTGTTGCAGGCGGTCGAGCTGCGCCGGGGTGATGCGCTGGATACGCAGGGTCAGCTGCTGCAGCAGCTCGCGGCGCATTTCCTGGCGCAGCTGATCACCTTCCTGGGACGAGCCGATCAGGTTGTTGCTGTCGTGCACGTAGACCTTCTGCACTTCGATGCTGTCCTCGAGCAGCAGCATGTTCTGCGGGCCGCGGAATTCGTAATCGAGGGTGCTGGTCAGCTCATACTCGGCGCTGCGTGCCGAGCTGGTGTAGCTGGCGGTGCGCTGGCGGGTCTGCTCGCGGGCAAGGTTCAGGCTGTACTTGGCGCCCGGGTAAACCCGCACGCCATTGCTCTTGAGTAGGTCTTCGAGCTGTTGCACCGTTTCGCCGTAGCTGTTGCGCGCCTGCAGGTCGATCTCCTTGAGACCGAACTCCACGTCACCGGTGCCGCGCAGCTGGAAGCCACAAGCGCTCAGCAGCAGTGTCAGGCCCAGCACCACCAGATTCCGTTTGTTCATCTTGTTATCCCCTTGCAGGCCCGGCGCGGACGCCGGGGCCGAATCAGTTAGCGACGATGTTGACCAGCTTGCCCGGTACCACAATGACCTTGCGGATCGTCAGGCCCTCGGTGAAACGCAGCACGTTTTCATTGCCACGGGCCGCGGCCTCGACTTCCTCGCGGGTGGCCGCAGCCGGCACTTCGATCTGCCCGCGCAGCTTGCCGTTGACCTGTACCACCAGCGTCAGGCTGTCCTGCACCAGGGCCGACTCGTCGACCTTCGGCCATTGCGCGTCAATGATCGCGCCCTGTTTGCCGAGTCGCTGCCAGAGTTCGTGAGAGATGTGCGGTGTGATCGGTGCGAGCAGCAGGGCGACCGTTTCCAGGCCCTCCTGCAACAGCGCGCGATCCTGCTCGCTGGCGGTCGCGGCTTTCTCCAGCACGTTCATCAGCGTCATCACCTGGGCGATGGCGGTGTTGAATTTGTGATGCTGGCCGACATCGACGCTGGCCTGCTTGATGGCGAGATGGATCGCGCGGCGTACGGCCTTCTGCTCGTCGCTCAGGCTGGCGGTGTCCAGCGTGCCTGCGACGCCAGCGCTGACATGTGCATGAGCCAGACGCCAGACGCGGCGCAGGAAGCGGCTGGCGCCCTCGACGCCGGAGTCGGACCACTCCAGACTCATGTCCGGCGGCGAGGCGAACATCATGAACAGGCGGCAGGTATCTGCGCCGTATGCATCGATCATGGCCTGCGGGTCGACGCCGTTGTTCTTCGACTTGGACATCTTCTCGGTGCCGCCGATTTCCACCGGCAGACCATCGCTGGCCAGCTTCGCGCCGATGATCTTGGCCTTGGCGTCACGCTCGACGATCACGTCGGCCGGGTTGAACCAGTCCTTGCCGCCGTTTTCCAGGGTGCGGTAGTAGGTGTCGGCGACCACCATGCCCTGCGTCAGCAGGTTCTTGAACGGCTCGTTGGAGCTGACCAGGCCTTCGTCACGCATCAGCTTGTGGAAGAAGCGCGCGTAGAGCAGGTGCAGGATGGCGTGCTCGATGCCGCCGATATACTGATCCACCGGCAGCCAGTGGTTGGCCGCGGCCGGATCGACCATGCCCTGTTCGTAGTTCGGGCTGGCGTAGCGGGCGAAATACCAGGACGACTCGACGAAGGTGTCCATGGTGTCGGTTTCACGCTTGGCCGGCGCACCGCACTTCGGGCAGCTGCATTCGTAGAACTCCGGCATGCGCGCCAGCGGGCTGCCGGCGCCGTCCGGTACCACGTCTTCCGGCAGCACGACCGGCAGCTGGTCTTCGGGGACCGCGACGTCGCCGCAGCTGTCGCAGTGGATGATCGGGATCGGGCAGCCCCAGTAGCGCTGACGGCTGATGCCCCAGTCGCGCAGGCGGAATTGGGTGCGTGCCTGGCCGAGGCCTTTCTTCTGCAGCGCCACTTCGATGGCATCGAACGCGCCGTCGAAGTCGAGGCCGTCGAAGATGTCTGAATTGATCAGCTCGCCGTGTTCGCCGTAGGCGTCCTGCCAGGGTGCCGGGGTCTGGTCGCCGGCGCTGGTGCGTACCACCGGCTTGATCAGCAAGTCGTACTTACTGGCGAACTCGAAGTCGCGCTCGTCGTGCGCCGGGACGGCCATGACCGCACCTTCGCCGTAGTTCATCAGCACGTAGTTGGCGACCCACACCGGCAGCAACTCGCCAGTCAGCGGATGCTGCACGCGCAGTGAAGTGGCGAGGCCCTTCTTCTCCTGGGTGGCGATGTCGGCTTCGGCGACGCCGCCACGCTTGCATTCATCGATGAAGGCCTGCAGCTCGGGATTGTTCTGCGCGGCGAGCGTGGCCAGCGGGTGCTCGGCGGCCACCGCGACGTAAGTTGCACCCATCAGCGTATCGGGACGGGTGGTGAAGACCTTCATCACGCCTTCGCTGCCGATGCTGGCCACGTCGTAGGGGAAGCTGATCTCCATGCCGCGCGACTTGCCGATCCAGTTGCGCTGCATGGTCTTGACCTGTTCCGGCCAGCCATCCAGCTCGTCCAGACTCTCCAGCAGCTCATCCGCGTAGGCGGTGATCTTGAAGTAGTACATCGGGATTTCGCGCTTCTCGATCAACGCGCCGGAACGCCAGCCACGGCCGTCGATGACCTGCTCGTTGGCCAGTACGGTCTGGTCGACCGGGTCCCAGTTGACGGTGCCGTTCTTGCGGTAGATCACGCCCTTTTCGTACAGGCGGGTAAACAGCCACTGCTCCCAGCGGTAGTAGTCCGGCTTGCAGGTGGTGACTTCACGCGTCCAGTCGACCGCCAGGCCGAGGCTTTTCAGCTGGGCCTTCATGTAGGCGATGTTTTCGTAGGTCCACTTCGCCGGTGCCACCTGATTCTTCATCGCGGCGTTTTCCGCCGGCATGCCGAACGCGTCCCAGCCCATGGGTTGCAGGACATTCTTGCCCTGCATGCGCTGATAGCGCGCGATCACGTCGCCGATGGTGTAGTTGCGCACGTGACCCATGTGCAGCTTGCCGCTGGGGTAGGGGAACATCGACAGGCAATAGAAGGTGTCCTTGCCTGGCTGTTCGCTCACTTCAAAGGATTTCTGCGCGTCCCAATGGGATTGCGCGGCGGCTTCGATTTCGCGGGGCTGATACTGTTCGTGCATGGCTACTGGCGTTGGGATGGGGGCTGGCTCTCCGCGAATGCGTTGTCGCGGGCACGTTGGCAGGTCCGGCGGACCTGGCGCTAACGCGACCCGGCGGGCTGCGGGCGGAGGCATGGAAGCGCCGTAGCATACATGACCCCCCGCGGCCTAGGGAAACCCCATTTGCCGCTGCTCCAGAGCTCCGTCCGTCGTGCGCGGCTTGAGCGCGTCAGGCTGAGCTACGCTTGATCCAGGGGCGGGACGAATGTGAGGTGAGGTTGATGGACCGAGAGCCACGATCTGAGGACAGTAGTCTTTATGCAAGGGTGTTGCAGCGACTGAGCTCGGCCCTGCAGGAGGCCGAACGTGCCACGTCCGCTGATGCGGACGGTGCTGGCGAGCTGGAAGTACGCGGTTTGACGCCGGCGGAATTCGAGCTGATCCGTGCGTATCTGCAGCGTGATTCCCAATGGCTCTCGGGCTGGCATGCCGCGGCGGAGGAGCAGGCTCACCTGTCGCGCCAGGCACTGCGTCCGGCTGTGCGCAGCGGTAGTCGACAACGGCACGGCGCGCATGGCCGCCACGCGCCGCTGGCTTTGCAACAGACGCTGAGTTGCGCGCTGTGCAACGCCGAAGTGAGTTGGCCGGAAGGCGCCGGCCCCGCAGCCTGTCACGTCTGCGGGTCACAGCTGCTGCGCGCCAGGCAGCGTCTGCACACCTATCCGCGGCATTGAGCAGTGGCCGACAAATCCGCCGGCTGCGGCTAGAGTGTCTGCCTTTGCCGCGGAGGTCGGATGCCTATTCGCTATTTCTTCAAGCAGCTGCTTTTGCCGCCGGGCGTGCTGCTACTCCTGCTGTTGCTCGGATGGTGGCTGCGCCGGCGCGCGCCAAGGCTGGCGGCGCTGTGCTTCGTCACGGGGTTGGTTGGGCTCTGGTTGATGAGCCTGCCGGTCGTCGTCGAATGGACGGCGCGGCTGGTTGAGCGCGAGCCGGCGCTGGTCGAGGCGCAGTGGATGCAGCTGGATGAAGAGGCCGGCGCCATCGTGGTGCTGGGGGCCGGGCGCGAGCAGAGTGATCCGGCATGGGGCGGCGATCAGCCCGGCTACATCGCGCTGGAGCGCTTGCGTTATGCGGCGCGGTTAGCCAAGACCAGCGGCCTGCCGATTCTCACCAGTGGCGGGCTGCACTACGGCCAGCCACCCAGCGAGGCGATGCTCGGCGCGGAGGTGCTGCAGCGCGACTTTGGCGTCGCCACGCGCTGGCTCGAGGAGCGTAGCCGGACGACCTGGGAGAACGCGGTTTTCAGCGCCGAGATGCTGCGTGCGGCGGGCATCGAGCGGGTGGTGCTGGTGACATCCGCCTCGCACATGCCGCGCTCGCGCTGGTGCTTCGAGCAGAACGGGATCGAGGTGATCGCTGCGCCGGTGGGCTTCATGGGCGTGCCTAATGGTCGGCCGTTGAATGGCTGGTTGCCGGAGGCCAAGGCCTTCTGGCAGAACGGCATGTTGCTCAACGAGGTCGTCGGTATGGCGGTTTACCCGCTTGTGTACCGTTCCGCGAACGACTGAGTCGAACGCATTAACCTGAGTGTACGGTCGTGGGGTGAGCCTCAGCCCGCAACTCGCCATTTGCGGTCAAGGTCACCCCCACGTTGGCGGCTGTGGGAGCGGCCTTGGCCGCGAGCAAATTCAGCTCGGAGCTGGACCTTCGCAGGCAAGAGCGGCGTAGCGCTCGGCATAACCGTCTGGCTTGCGATGAAGCCCTCTCAGCCGCAGTCAAAAGACCTGTTCAGGTCCCAGCAGCTTCGCATAGCTGAGGCTATGCCTTGCGCCTGATCAGTGCCCAGCCGAGCAGCAGCGCGCATACCGCGATCAGCGGCCAGGAGCGCCAGCGCAGATACGGCGTCAGCCCCTGCATCGGGGTGACGTCGCCATACAGCACGGCCTGTTCGAACTGCGGAATCTGTTCGGTGATCTGCCCGTAGGGGTCGATCAGCACAGTGATGCCGTTGTTCGTCGCGCGGATCATCCAGCGCCCGGCTTCCAGAGCGCGCATCTGCGCCATCTGCAGGTGCTGCAGCGGGCCGATGGAGCGGCCGAACCAGGCGTCGTTGCTCACCGTCAGCAGCAGATCGCTCTGCGCGGCGAGGCCGGCGGCGAACTCCGGGTAGACCACCTCGTAGCAGATGTATGGCGCGATCTGCAGGCCCTTCGCCTGCAACAGTGGTTGGCCGGATTCGCCGCGGGCGAAGTCGGACATCGGCAGGTCGAAGAAGGCGATCAGGCCGCGCAGCAGATCCTGCAGCGGTACGTACTCGCCGAACGGCACCAGTTTCTGCTTGAGGTAGGTGCCGGCACCGTCACCGGTGCTGGTCAGCCCGTTGTAATAGCGCAGCTCGCCAGCCGCATTGGGCTGGCGTACCGGTACGCCGGTGATGAGTGCCGATTCGCGCTGGTTGGCGAAGCCGGCCATCATCTGCAGATAGCCTTCGGCATGATCCTTGAGGATCGGCACGGCGGTTTCCGGCCAGACGATCAGGTCTGCCGGGCGACTACCGAAGGTCATGTCGCGATACAGCAGCAGCTGCATCTCGAGCTTCTTCGGGTCCCACTTCATGCTTTGTGCGACGTTGCCCTGCACTGCGGCAACGGTCAGCGGCTCGCCCTTGCTGGTCGTCCAGGCATGGTCCTTGAGTGCCAGGCCTGCCAGCCAGGGGGAAAGCAGCAGCACGACGGCGGCGGCCAGGCGTGCTTTGTCGGCAAGCAGTCGCGGGATCGCCGCGAGCAGGGTGGCGCTCAGTGCGACGGCAAAGCTCAGCAACCAGACCCCGCCGAGCGGAGCCAGTCCGGCCAGCGGACCATCCAGCTGGCTGTAGCCGATGTACAGCCAGGGAAAGCCGGTGAGAATCCAGCCACGCAGCGCATCCAGCGCCAGCCAGAGTGCGGCGAAGGCCAGCGCATCGCCAAGTGCGGAATGGCGATTGCGCAGCAGGCGCACCCAGAGCCAGCCGAGCAGGGCGAAGAACAGCGCCAGGCCGGCGACGAAGCCGAGAGTGAGCAATCCGGCCAGCGCCGGCGAGGCCGCGCCGAAGTCATGGATGCTGACGTAGACCCAGCTGACCCCCGAGGCGAATAGCCCAAAGCCGTAGCACCAGCCGCGCTGCGCCGCCTGCTTCGCTGCGGTTTCGCGCAGGCCAAGGTACAGCAGCGCCACCGAGAGCAGCGCCAGCGGCCAGATGTCGAAAGGCGCCAGCGACAGCGTGGTCAGTGTGCCGGCGACCAGTGCCAGCAGGTTGCCCGGCCATCCGGGACGGGTGATCCAGTGCATGGAAGTTCCTTGCGCAGCGGTGCGGGAGGCTAAGGGCGATGAAGTTGGCCGGCAAGCAGCTGGCGGACGAGCGTCCGCGCAGGGTCGGCTGCGCGGAACGGCTCGTGCCGGCTTACGCGCCCGCGGTACGGCTCAGGCGCAGCATATGCACACGGCGGCTGTCGGCGTTGAGCACACGCACGCGGAACCCGTCGATCTCGGTGACTTCGTTGCGCTTGGGCAGGTGCCCGAAGGTGCTCATCACCAGGCCGGCGACGGTATCGAATTCGTCGTCGGGAAAAGCGCTGCCGAAGTATTCGTTGAAGCTGTCGATCGGGGTAAGCGCCTTGACCAGAAAATCGCCGCTGGGCAGCGGGCGGATGTAGCTGTCTTCCTCGACGTCATGCTCGTCTTCGATGTCGCCGACGATCTGCTCCAGCACGTCTTCGATGGTCACCAGGCCGGCCACGCCGCCGTACTCGTCGATGACGATGGCCATGTGGTTGTGGTTGGCGCGGAACTCGCGCAGCAGCACGTTGAGGCGCTTGGACTCCGGCACGAAGGTGGCCGGGCGCAGCAGATCCTTGATGTCGAAACTGTGCTGTTCGTCCTTGAGGATCAGCGGCAGCAGGTCTTTGGCCAGCAGCACGCCGATCACTTCGTCGAGGCTTTCACCGACGACCGGATAGCGCGAGTGTGCGGCGGCGATGATGGCGGGCAGGAATTCGCGTGGCGACTGGTCGGCCTTGATGCTGATCACCTGCGAGCGTGGCACCATGATGTCGCGTACCTGCAGGTCGGCGACCTGGATGGCACCTTCGACGATGGCCAGTGCCTCGCTGTCGAGCAGCTTGTTCTGGTGGGCTTCGCGCAGGATTTCCAGCAGCTCCTGGCGATTCTTGGGCTCATGGGCAAAAGCCTGGGTGATTTTTTCCAGCCAGGTCTTCTGCCCGCTGATCGATCGATCTTCGCTCATGTCGTTGACTCAAGAGTCCTTGCAAGTGCCCATGACGGGCGATTCTTCGGCATAGGGGTCGGGATGACCCAGTTCGGCCAGCAATTGACGCTCCAGCTCTTCCATCTCTTCGGCTTCGGCATCGTCGATGTGATCGTAGCCGAGCAGATGCAGACAGCCATGGATAACCAAGTGTGCCCAGTGTGCCGCCAGTGCCTTGCCCTGTGCCGCGGCTTCGCGCTCGACCACCGGTACGCAGATGACCAGGTCGCCGAGCAGCGGGATGTCCAGCAATTCGTCGGGAACGTCTGCCGGGAACGAGAGCACGTTGGTCGCGTAGTCCTTCTGCCGCCAGGTGCGGTTCAACTCGCGCCCTTCTGCCTCGTCCACCAGGCGAATGGTCAGCTCCGAGTCGCCGCTGCACTGACGTAGCGCCAGTTCGCACCAGCGCTGCAGATCGGCGAGCGCCGGTGCAGCGCCCGTGCTGGCTAACTGCAGGTCGAGCTCAATCATCGCTGGCGTCCTGCGCGGCACGCTTACTGGCCGGCGACTGACGATCCTCGAAGGACTCGTAAGCCTCGACGATGCGCTGCACCAGTGGGTGACGCACCACGTCCTTGGGCTTGAAGTGGGTGAAGCTGATGCCGTTGACGTCCTTGAGCACCTCGATGACATGCGCCAGGCCGCTCTTGGTGCCGCGAGGCAGGTCGACCTGGGTGATGTCGCCGGTGATCACCGCGGTGGAGCCGAAGCCGATCCGCGTAAGGAACATCTTCATCTGTTCCTGGGTGGTGTTCTGGCTTTCATCGAGAATGATGAAGCTGTTGTTCAGCGTGCGTCCGCGCATGTAGGCCAGCGGGGCGATCTCGATCACCTGTTTCTCGATCAGCCGCGCCACGTGTTCGAAGCCGAGCATCTCGTAGAGTGCGTCGTAGAGCGGTCGCAGGTAGGGGTCGATCTTCTGTGCCAGATCGCCGGGCAGGAAGCCGAGCTTCTCGCCGGCTTCCACCGCCGGGCGTACCAGCAGAATACGGCGCACCTGTTCACGCTCCAGCGCGTCCACGGCACAGGCGACAGCGAGGTAGGTCTTGCCGGTACCGGCCGGGCCGACGCCGAAGTTGATGTCGTTGTCGAGGATGGCTTTGACGTAGCGCTGCTGGTTGGCGCCGCGCGGGCGGATCATGCCCTTCTTGGTACGCAGGGCGACGCCCTGGTGCGCATTCGGATTGGCCAGCTCTTCCATGCCGGATTCCTGCAGGTACAGATGCACCATGTCCGGAGAGAGCTCGGTGTTCTTGGTTTCCCGGTACAGCCGGCGCAGCAGCTGTTCGGCCGATTTGGCCACGTCGGTGGGGCCGATCAGCTCGAACTGGTTGCCGCGGTTGCGGATTTCCAGTTCCAGGCGCTGTTCGATCAGGCGCAGATGCTCGTCGAATTGGCCGCAGAGATTGGCGAAGCGACGGGCTTCAAAGGGTTCGAGGGTGAAACGATGCGGTTCTATGGGTGCGTTCAAGGGCTTTTATATGTGGCCGTGGTCGGCGAAGTGGTGGGGGAAGAATAGCGCCGCGGGCGCAAAGCGGAAAGCGCAGACGCGGCCCCGATGCAATCACATGGGGGCCGCATTCCCGGTTCTCAAGCTAGCAAGGTGCCGCGTAGCGAGTGTGGCAGCGCGTCGTCGATGTGCACGTCGACGAACTGGCCGATCAGTCGCGGGTTGTCGCAGCGGAAATTGACGATGCGATTGTGTTCGGTACGACCCTGCAGCATGCCGGGGTCCTTCTTCGAATAGTCGCTGACGAGGATGCGCTGAGTGGTATCTACCATCCGTCGGCTGTTCTCGAAACCCTGCTGATTGATGCGCTGCTGGAGGATCGCCAGGCGCTGCTTCTTCACCTCGTCCGGGGTGTCGTCGACCAGGTCCGCGGCCGGGGTGCCGGGGCGGGAGCTATAGACGAAGGAATAGGAGAAGTCGAAGCCGACGTCTTCGATCAGCTTCATGGTCTGTTCGAAGTCCTTGTCGGTCTCGCCGGGGAAGCCGACGATGAAGTCCGAGCTGATCAGGATGTCCGGCACCGCGGCCTTGAGCCGGCGGATGCGCGATTTGTACTCCAGCGCGGTGTGGTTGCGCTTCATCGCCGCGAGGATGCGGTCGGAACCGGCCTGTACCGGCAGATGCAGGTACTTCACCAGCTGCGGGATGTCGGCATGGGCCTGGATGATCGCGTCGGAGAACTCCAGCGGATGGCTGGTGGTGTAACGGATGCGACCGATGCCTTCGATCGCGGCCACGGCGTGCAGCAGGTCGGCGAAGTCGTGGCCGTCGTAGCGATAGCCGTTGACGTTCTGCCCCAGCAGGGTGACTTCCTTCACGCCGTTCTCGGCCAGGTGGACGATTTCCGCCAGCACGTCGGCCAGCGGGCGGCTGACTTCCTCGCCGCGGGTGTAGGGCACCACGCAGAAGGTGCAGTACTTGCTGCAGCCCTCCATGACCGAGACGAAGGCGCTGGGGCCGTCGACGCGCGGCTCGGGCAGGCGGTCGAACTTCTCGATCTCGGGGAAGGAGATGTCCACCTGCGGCTTCTTCGTGGTGCGCGCGGCGTCGATCATCTCCGGCAGGCGGTGCAGGGTCTGCGGGCCGAAGACCACGTCGACATACGGGGCGCGGTCGCGAATGGCCGCGCCTTCCTGGCTGGCCACGCAGCCGCCGACGCCGATCACCAGTTGTGGATTGTCCAGCTTCAGTTCGCGCCAGCGACCCAGTTGCGAGAAAACCTTTTCCTGGGCTTTTTCGCGGATCGAGCAGGTATTGAGAAGAATCACGTCGGCCTCTGCCGGGTTCTCGGTGATCTCCATGGCCTGGTGTTCG
This sequence comes from Stutzerimonas kunmingensis, assembly GCF_002929225.1. Classification (GTDB taxonomy): domain Bacteria; phylum Pseudomonadota; class Gammaproteobacteria; order Pseudomonadales; family Pseudomonadaceae; genus Stutzerimonas. The sequence goes on from NZ_PISM01000022.1 coordinate 582,122, forward strand.
CCCAGCAGGTCCACCATGCGCGAGCTGTCGTACTCGTTCATCTGGCAGCCATGGGTTTCGATGAAAAGCTTGCGGATCATGTTACGGGCCGGCGTTGTGCAAAAAATGACCGGCGATTATATGCCCACGACCGAGCAGGGGAAAGCGCGGGCGGATGCCGCAGGATTGTTCAGGGGATCTGCGGCGCGTCGGCGGCCTGCAGTTGCATCAGGTAGTCGCGGAAGATCTGCCCGAGAACCTGGGTGGCAATTTCCAGCTCGTCGCGACGCATCTGTCCGGAAACTCGGTCGGCTGTATCCAGCGCATCGTCTTCGCCATTCACGGCAGCCATCTTCAGCACGATGTAGGCCTGGACGTTGTTGGCCTTGACCCCTTCGCCGCGGAAGAACATCACGCCGAGCCGGTGTTGCGCGGCGGCATGACCGCGTAGTGAGGCCTGCTCGAACCAGTACAGTGCCTTGGCCAGGTCCCGTGGCGCACGCTTGCCGTCGTAGTGGAATTCGCCCAGCTCGTAGGCGGCTTGCACGTCGCCTTCGCTGGCGGCCTGCTGGCAGTTGCGCAGTGCTTCGGGGAGTTCTTCGGGAAGGGTGTCGAGCGCGCAGCGCGCGGTCGCCGGGATCAGCAGGGTATTCCCGCCGGCCATGGCCGAGAGAGGCGAGAGAAGCAGCAGACAGCCCAAAGACAGGATGCGGCCGGTGCGGATCATGAAATCTGGCGCCTCGAGGAGCAGGGCGGTAATGAAAGGCTGGAACGAGCCAGCCGTCACATTATGGATAAGCTGCAGTCTGCTTACAAAGCCTTTAACCGCCTGTCATCGGCTTTTTATGCGACTGCCGGAGCGTCCTCGCGTGTGCTGCCCGGCAGGTGCACCAGCAGAATGGTCAGCAGCGGGCTGGCGATGGCCAACAGCAGCGGACCCAGGTCGCCGAGCGGATTGGCGATCGACACACCGTTCGGCAGTGGGGCCATGCCCAGCAGTAGCGCGCCAGCCGCCAGGCCGGCAAGGGTCGGCAGGCGTGCCGGCCATTGCAGCGCGCCGGCGTAGATCGCCAGCAGCGCACTGGTCAGCATCACGCCGAAGGCGTAGGGCTCGTTCCAGCCCAGCTGCCGCGCCAGTTCGAAGAACACGCACAACCCCAGCACCACACGACCCCAGTTCGGTCGACTCCACACCCAGCGCCGCGCCAGGGTCAGCGCAGCGATCGCAATCAGCGGCAGGCCGAGCAGCAGGCTGGCGCGCTCCAGCCACTGCCGCGCTTGCTCCAGATCCATGCCAAGCAGAGTTGTGGCGGCGCACGCAGCGCTGGCGGCCGTCAGGATGAAGCCGAGCAGTGCGCTGAATAGCGCTGGCTGGTCCGCTTCGCCGTAACGGCGCCGGGCGCGGCCGATCAGCAGTGCGCTGGCGCCGGCAGTCAGGGCGAGCAGAATGCTCTGCAACAACTCCATCGTCGGGCTCACTTGAGTTTGGCGAAGGCGCGCTCGGCCGCATCCAGGGTGATTGCGAGCTCGGTGTCGCCATGGGCGATAGAAGTGAAACCGGCCTCGAACGCGCTCGGTGCCAGGTAGACGCCGCCCTCGAGCATCAGATGGAAGAAGCGCTTGAAGCGGTCGGCATCGCTGGCCATGACGTCGGCGAAGGTCACGATGTCATCGGCGCCGCTGAAATACAGACCGAACATGCCGCCGACCTGGGTGGTGACGAAGGGGATGCCGGCGGCATCGGCGCGGTCCTGCAGGCCCTGCAGCATACGGCTGGTGTAGGCGCTCAGCTCGTCGTGGAAGCCCGGGCGGCTGATCAGGCCCAGCGTGGTCAGGCCCGCGGCCATCGCCAGTGGGTTGCCGGACAGCGTGCCGGCCTGGTAGACCGGGCCGAGCGGGGCGATGTGCTGCATGATGGCGCGCTTGCCGCCAAAGCAGCCGACCGGCATGCCGCCGCCGATGATCTTGCCGAAGGTCGACAGGTCCGGCGTCACGCCGTAGTAGGCCTGGGCGCCGCCGAGGGCGACGCGGAACCCGGTCATCACTTCGTCGAAGATCAGCACCACGCCATGCGCGTCACACAGGGTGCGCAGGCCTTCGAGGAAGCCCGGCGCCGGGGGGACGCAGTTCATGTTGCCGGCGACCGGCTCGACGATGATGCAGGCGACCTGCTCGCCCTTTTCCTTCAGCGTGGCCTCGACTTCGGCGAGGTCGTTGTAGGCCAGAGTCAGGGTGTGCTTGGCGAAATCCGCCGGTACCCCGGCCGAGCTCGGCACGCCCTGGGTCAGGGCGCCGGAGCCGGCTTTGACCAGCAGGCTGTCGGAGTGACCGTGATAGCAACCTTCGAACTTGATGATGGCGTCGCGGCCGGTGTAGCCACGGGCCAGGCGGATCGCGCTCATGGTCGCTTCGGTACCGGAGCTGACCATGCGTACCATCTCCATGGACGGCACCAAGCGGCAGACCAGTTCGGCCATCTCGGTTTCCATGGCGGTCGGCGCGCCGTAGGACAGCCCGTGCTCGAGCTGGCGGCGCACGGCATCGAGCACCTCGGGATGGCTGTGGCCGAGAATCATCGGGCCCCAGGAGCCGACGTAGTCGACGTAGCGCTTGTCATCCTCGTCGATGACATAGGCGCCGGCGGCGTGTTTGAAAAACAGCGGGGTACCGCCGACGCTGCGAAAGGCGCGTACGGGGGAGTTGACGCCGCCAGGGATGTGGGTTTGGGCAGCGGCAAAAAGGGTTTCGGAACGGGACATGCGGGCCTCGCAAAGCAGGGGCTGAGCGCCGAATGGCGGGTCAGCCGTGGCGGAATCAGGGGGTATTGAACAGCTGGCTGAACGCTCGGGCGCGGCGCTCGACCTCGGTCGGGCTGTCAGCGGCGAACAGCGCGTGCACCACGGCGATCATCTGCACGCCCTCGGCGATCAGGCGCGGTGCCGTTTCCGGCGTGATGCCACCGATAGCGACAATCGGCAGGCCGATGCGGGCGCGAGCTTCGCGCAGCAGTTCGGGATCGGCCGAGGGTGCCCCCGGCTTTGTCTGCGACTGGAAGAAGCGGCCGAAGGCGACATAGCTGGCGCCGTCACGCGCGGCCTGTTCGGCCAGCGGCAGCTGCGCATGGCAGGTGGCGCCGATGATTGCCTGGCGGCCGAGCAGGGCACGGGCGGCGGCCAGCGAGCCATCTTCCTGGCCCAGATGCAGGCCGACGCCCAGTCGCGCGGCGAGCTCGGCATCGTCGTTGATGATCAGTTGCGCGCCATGGCGGGCGCAGAGTTCCTGCAACGCATCGGCCTCACGCAGGCGACGGGCCTCGTCACTGGATTTGTCGCGGTACTGCAGCAGGCGGGCGCCACCTTTCAATGCGGCTTCGACATACGAGAGCAAACGGCCCTCGGCGAGCAACTTGCTGTCGGTGATGGCGTACAGGCCGCGCAGGCGGGTCGAGTCCTTCATGCGCTGCTCTCCAGTCAGACCAGGTCCAGTGGCAGGCGCCGCGGGACGAATTGCCCATGGCCGGGCGCCTCGGCATCGCGCAGGGTGCGCCAAGTGTAATCGAGCGCCGAGCGGACAGCACTGGTCAGCTCCTCGCCCAGCGCCAGGCGTCCGGCGAGGGCGCTGGCCAGGGTGCAGCCGGAACCGTGATAGCTGCCGGGCAGGCGCGCGCAGGTGAAATCGTGGCGGCTACCATCGCGGCAGTAAAGACGGTTATGCACTTCGCTTTCATCGCCGTGGCCGCCGGTGATCAGCAGGTTGCGGATATGCGGCAACAGGCGTTCGGCGCATTCGTCGGCGCTGCCCTCGGGCAGTTCGGCGAGGATGCGAGCTTCCGGCAGATTCGGCGTGGCGATGGTCGACACCGGGAACAGTCGCTCGCGCATGGCGAAGCCGACATCATCCTTGCCCAGCGCGCCGCCGCCACCGGCGCGCAGCACCGGATCGCAGACCAGCGGCACGCCGGGCAGCTTGGCCATGATCTCGAGAACGGTCTCGACCATTTGCACCGAGCCGAGCATGCCGAGCTTGACTGCCGCGATCGGCATATCGGCGATCACCGCGTTGGCCTGGGCGAGCACCCATTCGCGGTCGAGGACGCGGAAGTCGGTGACGTTGACGGTGTCCTGCACGGTCAGTGCGGTGACGGTCGGTGCAGCGTGACAGGCCTGCGCCAGAAGGGCTTCGATGTCCGCCTGCAGGCCGGCGCCGCCGCTGGGATCATGGCCGGACAGACAGAGGACGACGGGTCTTGAAGTAGGGTTTTTCATGGCGTGCGAGCTTATCACCAAACAGCGCTGGCGGGACGTGGCAGTTGTGCGTCCCGCCAGCGCGGCGCCCGCCGGCCATCGGGCCAGCGATCCGGCAGACATTCGTCTTTTCCGGCTGCAACCATCGCTGTGGTAGATTGCTGGCACTTTGGTTTTCGGGTCGGGTGGCGGGGTTCGCAGGGCGTGAATCCGTTTTCGTCGTCTGGCCTGCACGAGGCATCATGCGGTACGTCTTCCTGCTCATCCTGGCCCTCTTGCCGGCCCTGGCCGCTGCTGTCGAACTGGACGAACACACCCGTCACCTGCCACTCGGGCAGCTCATGCGGGTGTTCGAGGATCCACTTGGCGACGCGCAAATCGACGAAGTCGCCTCGCCCGCGTTCGAAAGTCACTTCCTGCCTCACCGGACCGCGGTGTTCAACGCCGGCTATTCGCGCTCCGCGCATTGGGTGCGCGTCGATCTGCATTACCGTCCGCAAACCGTGCAAGGCGCGCGACGCTGGTTGCTGGAGGTGGCCTATCCGCCGCTCGACAGCCTGCAGCTGTACCTGCCTGACGGCAAAGGCGGTTACCGCCTGGCGCGTGACACCGGCGACACCCGCCCCTGGGCCAGCCGCGAGATCGGCCAGGGCAACTACCTGTTCGAAGTGCAGCTGCCGACTGATCGGCCCCAGCGCCTGTACCTGCGCGTGCAAAGCGAGGGTTCGATCCAGGTGCCCCTGAGTCTCTGGTCGCATCACGCCTATCTTGAGGCGCAACCCGGGCGGCTCTATGTGCTGGGCATGATCTACGGCGTACTGCTGGCGATGCTGGTCTACAACCTGTTCATCTATATCAGCATCCGCGATCCCAGCTATCTCTACTACATCCTCTACATCGCCGCGTTCGGCCTCTACCAGGTCTCGGTGAACGGCGCCGGCGTGCAGTTCCTCTGGCCGGATCGTCCGTGGTGGGCCAATGCCGCGACGCCGCTGCTGATCGGCGCCACCGGGCTGTTCGGCTGCCTGTTCACCCGCAGCTTTCTGCGCACCGCGGAGCACAGCCGCTGGGTGGATTGGCTGCTGCGGCTGATCATTGTCTTCTCCGTGCTGGTGATGGCGCTCGCCATGGCCGCCGATTACGGAGTGGCCTTGCGCCTGGCCACCGCGCTGGCGCTGCTGTTTACCCTGGTGGTGTTTGCCGCCGGCATCCTGGCCTGGCTGCGCGGCATGCGTGTGGCGCGCTACTTCATCATCGCCTGGAGCGCGCTGCTGGTCGGCGGGCAGATCAACACGCTGATGGTGCTCGGGCACTTGCCACACAACTTCCTGACCATGTACGCCAGCCAGCTAGGTGCTGCGCTGGAGGTGGTGCTGCTGTCGATGGCGCTGGCCGACCGCATCAACGGGCTGAAGGACGAGCGAGCGAAGATCCTGGAAAACGCCCGTGCCGAGCTGGAACAACTGAACCGCGAGCTGGCCGAGAGCAACCGGCTCAAGGACGAATTCCTCTCCAATATCAGCCACGAGCTGCGCACGCCGATGATGGGCGTGATGGGCGCGCTGGAGCTGCTGCCCAGCTCGGATACGCCGGAAGAGCTGCAACAGTACCAGCACATCGCCACCGGCTCGGCGCGCGACATGATGCGTCTGGTCAACAACATCCTGGTGCTCAGCGAACTGCGCGCCGGCAAGTTGCGCCTGCAGGATCAACGCTTCAGTCTGCGGGAAACCGCCGCACGGCTGCAGCAGCAGTTCGCCCCGCGGGCGCAGGACAAGGGCCTGGTCTTCGATCTCGAGTTCGACGAGAAGCTGCCTGACCGCGTGTACGGAGATGGTGAAAAGCTGGAACAGAGCATTTGCCATCTACTCGACAACGCCGTCAAGTTCACCTCCCGTGGGGCTGTCACGCTGCGTTTCGCTGGTGCGCTGGAGCAGCGCGAACTGCTGCTGAATGTCGAGGTCGTCGACAGCGGCATAGGCTTCAGCGACGCCGACCTGGCATTTCTCTATCACCAGTTCCGTCAGGTCGACGGCTCCATGACCCGGCGCTACGGCGGCCTCGGTATCGGCCTGGCAATCAGCCGGGGGCTGATCGAGGTGATGGGTGGGCAGCTCGATCAGCAATCACGGCCCGGCCTGGGCAGTCGCTTCTGCGTGCGTCTGCGCCTGCCGCTGAGCGCGACGGATGGGCCCGCCGCAGGCCGTGCGAACGATCTTCCGCCCTGCGCGCCGATTGCCTGACGCGCGGACCTTTTGGCCGATACCTCGCTTCAATCCTCGTCGCGCAGCATGTTTCACTGCTGATCCATTGCCGCGCGGCCGGCGCCCCGCCCAGGCCGGCTACGCTTGCTGACAGCTGTGCCGGTATTGAAGGAGGACGCCCAGATGAATCCGCAAAGTTGCGCCGAAACCCACGAGGTCACCAACCAGGTGCCGCCCCTCGACGGCGCCAACCTCTACCGTATCGACCTGCCGCTGCAGCAATGGGTGCAGCGCTACCACGCCGGCTGGGCGGACGAACGCCTGGATGCCTACGGTGCGCTTGCCGGCGGTCCGTTGATGCAGGCCGGTTTTCTCGCCAACGAGAACAAGCCGGTGTTCAAGAGTCATGACCGCTATGGTCATCGCATCGACCTGGTGGAGTTTCACCCGGCCTATCACGAGCTGATGCGTGCGGCCATCGAGCACGGCATCCCCTCGCTGCCCTGGGCTGATCCGCAACCCGGTGCCCAGGTGGCGCGTGCCGCCTTGATGTACCTGCACAACCAGGCCGAGGCCGGCAGCAGCTGCCCGCTGACCATGACCTACGCCAGCGTGCCCGCCCTGCGCCTGCAGCCGGATCTCGCCGAACGCTGGCTGCCGAAGATCCTTGCCCGCGAATATGACCCGCGCAACCTGCCGATGGAGCAGAAGGCCGGCGTCACCATCGGTATGGCGATGACCGAGAAACAGGGCGGCACCGACGTGCGCGCCAACAGCACACGCGCGTATCCGGTTGGCGCCGGTGGCCCCGGGCAGACCTACGAGCTGGTCGGGCACAAGTGGTTCTGTTCGGCGCCGATGTGCGATGCCTTCCTCACCCTGGCGCAGACCGACAAGGGCCTGTCCTGCTTCCTGCTGCCCCGCCATCGCCCGGATGGCACGCGCAACCAGTTCTACATCCAGCGCCTGAAAAACAAGCTGGGCAACTGGGCCAACGCCTCCAGCGAAGTCGAGTACCGCGGCGCGCTGGCCTGGATGGTCGGTGAGGAAGGGCGCGGCGTACCGACCATCATCGAGATGGTCTCCTCGACCCGTTTCGACTGCATGATCGGCTCCAGCTCGCTGATGCGTCAGGCCCTGACCCAGGCGCTGCACCATTGCGCGCACCGCCAGGTCGGCGGGCGGGTCCTGCTGCAGCAGCCGCTGATGCAGAACGTGCTGGCCGACCTTGCCCTGGAAAGCGAGGCGGCGCTGGCGCTGACCCTGCGCATGGGCCGCGCCCAGGACAATCGCCATGACGAGCACGAAGACAAGTTCGCCCGTCTGGTCACCGCCGTCGGCAAGTACTGGATCTGCAAACGCGCGCCGAACATGATCGCCGAGGCCAGCGAATGCCTGGGCGGAGCCGGCTACGTCGAGGAAACCATCCTGCCGCGGTTGTATCGCGAGGCGCCGGTGAATTCCATCTGGGAGGGCTCGGGCAACGTGCAGTGCCTCGACGTCTTGCGCGCGCTATCGAAGGAGTCGGGCGTGCTCGAAGTCCTGTTCGCCGAACTCGGCGACGGTCACGGCGATGCGCGCCTGAAGGCGCATATCCAGCGGCTGAAGGCCGCCTTCGGCGACACCGAGGACATCCAGTGCCGCGCCCGTCAGCTCACCGAAGACGTTGCCGTCGGCCTGCAGGCCAAGCTGCTGCTCGAAGCCGGCAACGCGGCCGTTTCGGATGCCTTCATCGCCAGTCGCCTGGAAGTGCACGGGCGGGTTTATGGAACGTTGCCGCGCGGGCTCGACATCGACGCGCTGCTGGCGCGCAGTGCGCCGCATCTGTGACTCCGTGGCAGGGTTGCGTCGCCTAGCGGCGCGCCTGCCCGCGTAGCAGGTCCTTGAGCTCGGCGATTTCCCCACGCAGGGCGCGGACCTCCTCATGCAGGTCCGCCTCGATGTGCTCGCGCGCCGCCTCGATGCTCGCCTGGGTGGCTTCGTGCTCCGCATCGGTAACCGTCTGCATCGCGTTGACGATGATGGCGATGAACAGGTTGAGCATGGTGAAGGTGGCAATCAGGATGAACGGGATGAAGAACACCCAGGCGTAGGGGAATACGTCCATCAGCGGGCGCACGATGCCCATCGACCAGCTTTCCAGCGTCATCACCTGGAACAGTGTGTAGATCGAACGGCCGAGGTTGCCGAACCACTCGGGGAAGTCGGCGCCGAACAGCCCGGTGGCGATCACTGCGGAAACGTAGAAGACCAGCGCCAGCACCATGGCAATCGAGCCCAGGCCGGGAATGGCCGACAGCAGCGCGCCAACCACGCGGCGCATCGACGGCACCATCGTGACCATGCGCATCACCCGCAGTACGCGCAGGGCACGTAGAACGCTGAACGGGCCGCTGGCGGGCACCAGCGCGATGGCAACCACGGTGAAATCGAACAGGCTCCAGGGATCACGGAAAAACGCCGCGCGATGAACGTAGATGCGCGCTGCGATTTCCACCACGAATACGCCGAGGATCAACATGTCGAGCACTCTGAGCAGCTCGCCCCAGCTGGCCACCAGTGCCGGCGAGGTCTGCATGCCGAGGATGGCCGCGTTGATCACGATCAGCAGCAGAATGCTGCGCTGAACGGCTGGCTGCTCAATGAGCTGTTGCAGTCGACGACGAGTACTCGTTTCCACGGGTGTTGCCTGCATGATGCCTACCTGTCTGTTTCGATCATCGCCCTGCCCGCGACCGTGGGGCTACCGTTGAATACAGTCGGGCGGGCGCGAGTATGGTGGCGAAGACCAGCGCGGGGAAGTGACGGCGGTGCCCGGTTCGTTTCCTGATTTGACAGCGTTCAGGCGGCGCTTTGGGCGCGGCGACAGCCTGGGTGGCCCGGTTTAACCGCGTGAAGTGCGGCCTGCGAACGCCTCGCCGCCGGCCGGTCGCGGTTGCGCTGGGCGTCGATACCGGCTATGACCTCTCCTGTGCGGCGGCCTGCTAGTACCTTTGTATAACAGCCAAACGAGCTGGTGCTCCTAGAATGGGGCGAGCGACTACGTTACGGGGTTGCAAGTGCCGCATGATTTTTTGAGGTTCCGATATTGAGCGGCAAAAGACATGGGCGCTTTGTCTCCGGACATCAAGTGGCCGTCTCCCTGCCTCGTCAGGCCTGGCGAATTTCTTTGCAGAGCCTTCACGGACGAGCATTCGATGAGTTTCTGAGGTGAGTTCATGGCAACCGATCTAAACAAGTACATCCGCAACGCAGCGTTTCTCGACAAGGTCGTCTCGGCAGAAGAGGCCGCGTCGTGGATCGAGGACGGCATGACGCTGGGCATGAGCGGCTTCACCCTGTTCGGGGAGCCGAAGGTGTTTCCGAAGGCACTGTCCGAACGCGGCCAGCGCGAGAAATTCAAGGTCAACCTGTTCACCGGCGCGTCCATGGGCCCGGCAGCCGACCAGTCGATGGCCGAAGCCGGCATCATCAACAAGCGCATTCCGTATCAGGGCAACCCGGTGCAGCGCAAGAAGATCAACGCCGGCGAAGTGCTCTACATCGACCAGCACCTGTCCCATACCGCGGAACTGCTGCGTCAAGGCGTCCTGCCGCAGGTCGACTACGCCATCATCGAGGCGGCGGCCATCACCGAGGATGGCCAGATCATCCCGACCGGTTCGGTCGGTAACTCGCCGATCTTCGTGCAGAACGCCAAGCACGTGATCATCGAGCTGAACACCTCTGCTCCGCGCGAGTACGAAGGCATGCACGACATCTACATCCCCGGCCCGGCCGGCGAGGATTCGCGCAAGGACATCCCGGTCTACAACGTCAGCAAGCGCATCGGCTCGATCGGTATCCCGGTCGATCCAGCCAAGGTGCGCGGTATCGTGCTGTCCAGCGAGCCGGACATTCCTTCCCCGCTGTTCGAGCCGAACGCCGAAACCCAGAAAATCGCCGACAACCTGCTGGACTTCCTGCGTGAGGAAGTGAAGCTGGGACGCCTGACCAACAGCCTGGCCCCGCTGCAGTCCGGTGTGGGCTCGGTGGCCAACGCGGTGCTGGCCGGCATGAAGACTTCCGAGTTCAAGGACCTGACCGTCGCTTCTGAAGTGCTGCAGGACGGCGTTTTCGACCTGATCGACGCCGGAGTGGTGAAGTTCGCCGCCGCCACCGCCTTCTCCCTGTCGAAGAAGCGCGTGGACAACCTGGCCTCGGACCTCGCCAAGTACGCCGGCAAGGTGGTGTTCCGTCCGCAGGAGATCTCCAATCATCCGGAAGTGATCCGCCGGCTGGGGATCATCTCCTTCAACACTGCGCTGGAAGCCGACATCTACGGCAACGTGAACTCCACGCACGTCAACGGCACCCACATGATGAATGGTATCGGCGGCTCGGGTGACTTCGCCCGCAACGCACGTATCAGCATCTTCGTGACGACCTCGACGGCGAAGGACGGCAAGATCTCCTCCATCGTACCGTTCGTCACGCACGTGGATCACACCAACCACGACGTCGACGTGATCATCACCGAGCAGGGCTATGCCGATCTGCGCGGGCTGGCGCCCGTCGAGGCGGCGGCGCGAATCATCAACAACTGCATGCACCCGGACTACAGGGCCCAGGCGCTCGCCTACCTCGAAGAGGCGAAACAGCGTGGCGGCCACACCCCGCACGTGCTGGAAAAAGCCTTCTCCTGGCATGCCAACTTCGCCAAGAACGGCACCATGCTGCTGGACAAGTAATCGGTAGGAGCCTGTGCGGCCGATGCAGCAATGCATCGGCGGCGGGCTCGAAGCGGTGCCCGAATCCGACGCCAGGCTCTGGCGTCGGATTTTTTTTCGCCGATGACGGCGCACATTTCCAGCGCGCGGGCGTCTCGGATGCGGCTCCAACCGCTCGGCTGCGTATACATCCGTCACCAAATGCAGCCAAGATAGGCCCGTGTGTTAAGCCAGGATGAGCCATGACTTCCAACGAATCCAGAACCTTCACCGTCGCCACCTGCGCTGAGGAGGCGGTCGACAAGCTGGCCGAGCTGCACGCGCAGGCCACAGCAGCGCTCAACCAGGCGCTCAAGCGCTACGTAGCCAGCCGCACCGAGCCGAGCCTGCAGGAACGCAGCCTGTTCCGCTATCCGCAGCTGCGCCTGACCTACGAATGCCATGGCGAAGTGCCGGCCTCGACTCGCGCCTACGCCAAGGTGCAGGCACCCGGCGTGTACAGCGTCACGGTGACCCATCCGGCAGCGTTTCGCGCCTACCTGCTCGACCAGTTGAAGCCGCTGATCCAGGACTTCAACGTCACGGTCGAGGTCGGCATGAGCGACCGCAACATTCCCTATCCCTACGTCATCGAGCAGGGCGACGAGCTGGCCGGTAGCGGCGTGACCGCTGCCGAGCTGGCGCGGGTATTCCCCAGTACCGACCTGTCCGCCGCTACCGACGATATCGCCGACGGGCTCTACGACTGGGAGCACGCCGATCCCTATCCGCTGGCACTGTTCGATGGCGCGCGGGTGGACTTCTCGCTGCGTCGGCTTGTGCACTACACCGGCAGCGATTGGCGCCACGTACAGCCGTGGATCCTGCTGACCAACTACCACCGCTACGTCGACCAGTTCATCCGCCACGGCCTCGACATGCTGCGCGACGACACCCGCTTCACGCGCATGGTCTTGCCGGGCAACGTGATCATCGAGCGCGGCATGGAGGAGGGCGAGGCGCAGGCGATCATTGGTGGCGTGATGTGGCACCGCTACCAGATGCCGGCCTACCACCTGATCGCCGACGATGGCCATGGCATCACCCTGGTCAACATCGGCGTCGGTCCGTCCAACGCGAAGAACATCACCGACCACCTGGCCGTGCTGCGCCCGCATTGCTGGCTGATGATCGGCCACTGCGGCGGGCTGCGGCAGTCGCAGTCGATCGGCGACTACGTGCTGGCCCACGCCTACATGCGTCGCGACGGCATCCTCGATCGGGTGTTGCCGCCGCACATCCCGCTGCCAGCGCTGGCCGAGGTGCAGCAGGCGCTGCAGGAATCGGCCGCGACGGTCACCGGCGAGCAGGGCGAAGCGTTGAAGAAGCGCCTGCGTACCGGCACCGTGCTGACCTATGACGACCGCAACTGGGAGCTGCGCTGGGCGCAGGAACGGCCGCTGATCAACCTGTCGCGCGCGGTGGCGGTGGACATGGAAAGCGGCACCATTGCCGCCCAGGGCTACCGCCTGCGGGTGCCCTACGGCACGCTGCTGTGCGTATCGGACAAGCCGCTGCACAGCGAGATCAAGCTGCCCGGCTCGGCCAATGCGTTCTACGAGCGCGCCGTGACCCAGCACCTGAAGATCGGTATCACCGCCCTGGATCTGCTGCGCAGCCAGCTCAACTCGCTGCACTCGCGCAAGCTGCGCAGCTTCGACGAGCCGCCGTTCCGCTGAATCAGCATGCGCTGCCGGCGCTTTCGTGGGAATGGACGATACTCATAGCGTTCATCCCCGCGTCAGCACCGGAGGTTCAACATGGAACAGTCGATCCACGCCTTCCATAACCTGTTCGAGCAGTTGGGCCTGCCCAACGATGATGTCTCGATCAGGCGCTTTATCGAAACCCACTCACCCCTGGCCGAAGACGTCTATCTGGCCGATGCGTCGTTCTGGACGCCAGCCCAGGCGGCTTTTCTGCGCGAGGAAATCCTCGAGGATGCCGACTGGGCCGAAGTGGTCGATCGCCTCAATGTCGCGCTGCGACGGCGCTATCACTAGGCATGGCCTGGTTCTCAGCTGGCTAGCAGCCAGGCACCGGTTAGTGCCGAAGCGGCGCCGGCGATACGCACCAGCGGCGCGGCGGCCTGCGGCAGGTAGCGCACCAGTGCATAGCCGATTGCATGCAGGGCCGCTATAGCAGCAACGAAGCCCGCGGCATAACCCCACGGGCTGGACAGCTCTGGCAGTTCCAGGCCGTGGGCGACGCCGTGGCTGGCGGCGAACAGGGCGGTCAGCGCTGCGGCGACGACCAGCGGCGGGCGTACCGCCAGTGCCACCAGCAGGCCCAGCGCCAGGACCGAGCCGGCGATGCCGGTTTCCATCAGCGGCATTTCGATTCCGGCGAAGCCGGCCAGGCCGCCGAGCAGCATGGTCGCGACGAAGGTCATCGGCAGCGCCCAGCGCGCCTTGCCGGTCTGCTGGGCAGCCCATAGACCCACCGCGAGCATGGCCAGCAGATGGTCGAGGCCGAAGATCGGGTGGGCGATACCGGACACCACTCCGGCGTGGTCATGGCCGGGGTGAGCCAGGGCCAGCGCAGGGCTGAGCAGCAGGGCGGAGGTGACCAGGATTTTCTGTACGTTCATGCGAGTTCCTCTGATTGCAAGGCTGAGAGCTGGACCGAGAAGCTGGCACTCGGTCGATTTCCGTTGATGGGCGAGGTCACGCGGCGCTGAGCATTCCCTGTTTCTCGATAAAGGCGATGATTTCCTCGAGACCCTGGCCGACCTTCTGGTTGCTGAAGACGAACGGCCGCTCGCCGCGCATCTTGCGGGCGTCGCGATCCATCACCTCCAGCGAGGCACCGACCATGGGCGCCAGGTCGATCTTGTTGATCACCAGCAGGTCGGACTTGCAGATGCCCGGCCCGCCCTTGCGCGGCAGCTTGTCGCCGGCGGAGACGTCGATCACGTAGATGGTCAGGTCCGACAGCTCCGGGCTGAAGGTCGCCGAGAGGTTGTCGCCGCCGGACTCGACGATGATCAGGTCCAGGCCGGGAAAGCGTCGGTTGAGCTGCTCCACGGCCTCGAGGTTAATCGAGGCGTCCTCGCGGATCGCCGTATGCGGGCAGCCGCCGGTTTCCACACCGATGATGCGCTCGGGCACCAGGGCCTCGTTGCGCACTAGGAACTGGGCGTCTTCCTGGGTGTAGATGTCGTTGGTCACCACGGCGAGGTTGTAGCGGTCGCGCAGGGCCTGGCACAGGGCGAGGGTCAGGGCGGTCTTGCCGGAACCGACCGGCCCGCCAATGCCGACGCGCAGGGGTTGGGTGTTCATGGGTGTTCTCCTCTGGAAGGCGGTGTGGCTGCCTTGGGGTTGATGCGAAGGGCGTGCCGCTGCCGATTCGGGCAGGCATGGGATTCGTTGGCTGAGTGTGGTGATCGTGCCGCGAGAGGCGTAAAGGGCCAGGGATGGCCCTTGTACGCTGGCCCCCGGAGCGCGGATGGAATGAGGGAAGTCGAGCGAAGCGAGACCCGGATGTAGGGGCAAGACCTTTTGGTTCCTTTTGGGGGGCCGGCCATCCGGGCATTTGCCAAAAGGGACTCGCCCAGCAGGGCGAAACCAGAGCCGCGGGCCGACAACGATGCCGAGCCGCCCCAAGCGATAGGTGCTGCCAGCACCGAATCAGCAATCACCCTCATGACCTAAACAACCGACTGTACTGCCGCTCATGCGCCATGCTGGTCAGCACCAACCCGAGCGGCGCGCTGCCCCAGGCCGCTTCCGGCAGCTCGCTGGCGTCTCGCTGCGCCTGGCTCAGGACCGGCAATAGCTGCGAGGTCAACCGCTGCGCCGCCTGCTGCCCCAGCGGCAGGGTCTTCATCAGCACCGCCAGCTGGTTTTCCAGCCAGCCCCACAACCAGGCGGCGAGAGCGTCGGCGGGCGTGATCTGCCAGGCTCGGGCGGCCAGCGCCCAGGCCAGTGCTAGACCGGGCTCGTCGGCAGCGGCCAGGCAGTCGCGCGCTGGCTGGTCGAGTTCCGGCAGGCCGTCGAGCAACTGCGTCAGGGAATAGCCCATCTGCCGGCTTTCCAGCTGAAGTTCGCGGGTTTCGCGGCTGGCGCGGTGCTCGGCGGCCAGAAGCAACAGACGCGGCCAGTCGTCCTGTGCCGCCGCTTCGCAATGCGCGAGCAGCAGCGGCGCCTCGAAGCGCGCGAGGTTGAGCAGCAGTTGATCCTCCAGCCAACGCCGAGCGCTGTCGGAGTCGTTCACCCAGCCGTTTTCCACCGCCATTTCCAGACCCTGGGAATAGCTGTAGCCGCCGATCGGCAGCTGCGGGCTGGCCAGCCGGAGCAGCGCCCAGGCCGAGCCGGGAGCGGCCGTCGCGTTCACGTCCGTACGCCGAACTGGTGCAGGCGCGGCGCGTAGCTGAACTCTGCCTCACCCGCGTGGGAATGGTGATGACCTCCGCCGTAGGCGCCATGCTCCGGCTGGAAGGGGGCTTCGATGTGTTCGACGCCGGCGCCCAGCTGCAACAGCATGTCCTTGAGCACGTAGTCGTCGAGCAGCCGCAGCCAGCCATCGCCAACCTGCAGGGCGACATGGCGGTTGCCCAGGTGATACGCCGCGCGGGTCAGTTCGAAAGCGCTGGCGCAGGTGACGTGCAGCAGTTGCTCGGGCCGAGCACGCACGCGCACGACACGGCCATCACCGGCGAGCAGGCATTCGCCATCGTGCAGCGGCGGCTGGCCGCGTTCGAGAAACAGGCCGACATCCTCGCCGCTGGTACTGAAGCAGCGCAGGCGACTCTTGCTGCGCGCGTCGTAGGTCAGTTCGAGTTCGGCCTGCCACTCGGGGCGGGCGTCGATGCGTTGGCGAATCACCAGCATGTGCAGAGTTCCGGTCGGATCGTTTCCGGAACAAGAGCAAGTGGCTTGCCAACCGGCCCCATATATCGCGATCGCGGCGCCTTTCGGGCATGCGTGCCTGATAATGGGGCTTTGAGCGCACCGTCATGGTGCGCCTATCGGGGCCGGGTAAGGTGCGTGCGCCTTACTGGTGCAGGTCGCGCACCATGTACACGGCAGGGATCTGGTAGCTGGCCAGGTTGCCGGCCTGCGGCGGGTCGAGTTCGTCGTGGGCTTCGTAGCCCAGACGCGACCAGAAGCCGGTGGAATCTTGCACCGACACCAGTGCCGAATAACGCAGCTGTGCGGCGCCAGCCTGTTGCAGGTTGTGCCGCACCAGTGCCGGGCCGATGCCGCGGCCGGCGGCCCGTCCGGCCACGGCCAGGTCATGCAGGTAAAGGCAATCGGCTTCGCCGTCGGTGCAGAACTCCCCGTCCAGCGGCGTCACTTTACCCAGTCGCGAGTGATAGGCGAACAGATAGGCGCACACACCCTCGTCATCCTCGGCCACCCACGCCAACTGCGGAAATGTCGCCAGACGCGAACGGATCACCGCCTCGTCTTCCAGGACCTCGGCGGCATAGGACTCTTCCTGGATCGCCAGGACGGCAGGGATATCGCGCTCCTGCATCGCTCTCAACTGGTACATCACGACTACACTCGAACGCCGCGAAACGCCGCGCGGCTCGGCAAAAAGCCGGCGATCATACGCGAAATGCCGGCGTCCCGCTTGCCGCCGGGCGGCGCGTCCGTGCTCAGTCAGAGCACGCAGCGGAACGGACAGGGCAGTGACGCCACCGTCCTGGCTGGGCTGAATGGTTTCAGCTGATTGGTGCAGCGGTGCGACAAGATGACAGGCATAATGGTTAGCCTGCTAACAAGTGGCTGAGGCCTGCGTTGAACGATCACCATCACCCGCTCTACGGCGTTCTGCTGATATTGCTGTCGGGCCTGTTGCTGGCCAGTCATGACGGGTTGGCCAAACACCTCTCGGAAATCTACCCGGTGTTCCTGGTCATCTGGGCTCGTTACGTCGCGCAGACGGTGCTGATGACCGCGCTGTTCGTGCCGCGCATGGGCCAGCGCGTGTTTCGCACCCTGCGCCCGTGGCCACAATTGCTGCGCGGGTTGAGCCTGGTCAGCGTCAGCCTGCTGTTCATCAACGGCCTGCATTTCATTCCGCTGGCCGAAGCCACTGCGGTGATCTTTCTGACACCGGTGCTGGTAACCATCGCTTCGGCGCTGCTGGGCGAGCGAGTCAGCCGCAGTCAGTGGCTGGCCGTGGGCTTCGGTCTGCTCGGGGTGGTGATCATCGTGCGGCCCGGTTCGGCACTGTTCACCCCGGCGGTGCTGTTGCCCTTCGGCGCGGCGCTGTCGTTCACCGTGTATCAGCTAGTGACCCGGCGCCTGGCCGGTACCGACCACCCGGTGACCAGCAACTACCTGACCAGCCTGGTCGGCTGCGTGACCCTGAGCGTGCTGGTGGTCTTCAACTGGCGGACGCCAACGCTGCACGACGCGCTGCTGATGGGCGCGCTCGGCGGCATGGCGATGCTCGGCCACCTGCTGCTGACTAATGCCTTCCGCTTCGCCAGCGCGGCGACCCTGGCGCCGTTTAGCTACGGGCAGATCGTGTTCGCCGGGGTGGTCGGCTATGTCGCATTCGATCATGCGCCGGATGCCGGGGCGCTGATCGGCATGGCGGTGATCATCGCCAGCGGCCTGTGCATGGCTTATGTGCAGCGCCGCCAGGGGCCGGCCGAGGGATAAACAGCGAAAATGTGCCATTCGGCCGACCAGGCAGCTTCTCAACAACACTGAAATGAAAAGACAGGGCGAATCGACCCTTGCGTGCACCCATGGAGCCTATATGCCGCGACTCTCTCATCACGACCTGCGCCGCAACTTTCGCGAGCTGCTGAACGCCGACCGCTGCTTCCACACCGCCTCGGTGTTCGACCCGATGTCCGCGCGCATCGCCGCCGACCTCGGTTTCGAAGTGGGCATCCTCGGGGGCTCGGTGGCCTCGCTGCAGGTCCTCGCCGCGCCGGACTTCAACCTCATCACCTTGAGCGAGTTCGTCGAGCAGGCCACGCGTATCTGCCGCGTCGCCCAGCTGCCGGTACTGGCCGACGCCGACCACGGCTACGGCAACGCGCTGAACGTGATGCGCACCGTCTCCGAACTGGAGCGCGCCGGGATTTCCGCGCTGACCATCGAGGACACCCTGCTGCCGCCCAAATTCGGCCGCCGCTCCACCGACCTCATCGGCATGTTCGAGGCGGTCGGCAAGATCCGCGCGGCGCTGGAGGCGCGGGTCGATCCGGAAATGGCCATCATCGGCCGGACCAATGCCGGCGTGATCGGCTTCGAGGAAGTCATCGCCCGCGCCCAGGCCTACGAGAAGGCCGGTGCCGATGCCATCTGTCTGGTCGGCATCGAGGACTTCGACCATCTGGAAAGCATCGCCAGCCAGCTCAGCAAGCCGCTGATGCTGGTCACCTACGGCAACCCCAACCTGCGCGACAACGCGCGGCTGGCGGCGCTCGGCGTGCGCATCGGGGTCAACGGCCACGCGGCCTACTTCGCGGCGATCAAGGCCACCTACGACTGCCTGCGCGAGCAGCGCCAGGTCGATGCGCTGGACCTGAACGCTTCGCAGCTGTCGGTCAAGTACTCCACCGCGGACGAGTACGTCGTCTGGGCCGAGGAGTACATGCAGGTCAAGGAATGAGGCGCGCTCAGAACAGCTGACGCTCGGCGCGGAAGGTTAGCAGCCCGTCGCAGCGCGGGTTCTGTCCCGAGTAGGCGCTGCACGCCTGGCCGCTCAGGCTGGAGTCACTGTAGGAAAGGTTCAGCTGCAGGCCCAGCCAGGGCCGCGAGAGGTCGAGCGACCAGTCGCTGAACAGGTCCACGCTGTCGCCACCGCCGAGATAATGCGGTGCGGCCAGCGCGTGACTCGAATACTTCACGCGGACGCCGACGGCGAATGGCGTCACTGTGCCCAGGTCCAGATAAAGCGTGCTGTCGGTGCGCCCGGCGGCGCTGTTCAGCGCCGCGCCGAGGCGGCGGTCGCCCAGCGTCAGGCCACCGTAGTATTCGTGTCGATCCCATTCGGGCAGTTCCGGAAAGCTGTAGCGCATCAGGCCGATCTCGTAGCCGAGTTGGTCATGATCGTTCTGCTGCGCATAGCCGAGATAGGAATTCACCTCGAGTTGCCTACCGTCGACCAACCCGACGCTGGGGGACCACTGCCCGACATATAGCCCGCTGGCATGGGTGAGATCGAGTCCGCCATGGAATGCATTGCCGGTGCTCGGTTGCACCAGTCCCTGCGCCATGCTGCGGGCGGGCTCGGTGCCCAGCTTGAGGTCGAAGGTGCCCAGTTCGCGCTCGAGCACCTGTGGTTCGCTGGCGCAGCCCGCTGCCAGGAGCAGGCTGGTTATGATCGGTAAGATGCGCTTCATGCTGGCTGCCCTGCCGGTTCGCAAATGCCCGAGGCGCTGAGCCGTCGGCGTGAACCGGGGCAGGATAGGCGACTGTGCCGCTCGGTCAGCGCCATCCGTCGATTGCCCGGCGTCATGCGATGGGCGGTATCGCCTGGGGTGAGCATCCGCCCGCGCAATGACTCCAAAGCAGAACAGCATCGAGCCGATGCGGGAGGTGAGCATGGCTACAGGTTGGGCAGGTGACGGTGCCGTCCAGGAGCAAATCGACAGTACCGTCGAAGACGCAGTGCAGCGCGCCCGCAGCAAGCTCGCCCGCGGCGAGAGCCTCAAGCATTGCGAGGAGTGCGGCGCGGCCATTCCCGAAGCGCGGCGCCAGGCAGTGCCCGGCGTCAGGCTGTGCATCAAGTGCCAGGCCGAGCAGGACAAGGAAGACGCCAGGTTCAGCGGCTACAACCGCCGTGGCAGCAAGGACAGCCAGCTGCGTTGATCAGGCGCGTCGCAGCGGCATGCGGAAGGTGAAGGTGGTACCGGCTTCGGCGCTGGAGGTTACCCGCATGCCGCCGCCATGGGCTTTGGCCACCTGATCGACGATGAACAGCCCGAGCCCAAGCCCGTTGCGCGAGGTGTCGTCTTCCTGGGAATAGGCATGGAACAGTTGTTCTAGCCGTTCAGCTGGGATCGGCGTGCCGCGGTTGTGTACCAATAGCTGGAAATGCCCGTCGACTATTTCGGCTTTCACGATCACCGGGCCGGTACTGGCGCCATGGTGCAGCGCGTTGGTGATCAGGTTGGCCAGCAGTTGGGCGATCCGGTCCGGGTCGCACCCGAACACCGGCAGCTCCGGCAGCTGGTCAAGCAACACCCGGCGTGGATAGGCGGTACGCAGCTCGTTGACCACCTGCGATAGAACAAGATGCAAGTTGGCCGAGGCCGTCCAGTTCAGCGGTATGCCATTGCCCAGCTGGCCGCGGGCGAAATCCAGCAGATCATCGACCATTCGTGAGGCGCGTTGACTGGACGTGCGCACATGCTCGGCGAGTCGTTGCGTATCGGGTTCCGTAGAGCGCCGGACTAACAGATCGCTAGCCGCCTGGATCGAGGCCAGTGGGGTGCGCAGATCATGGCCGAGCAGGGCGATGAACTGTTCGCGCTGGTGGCCGGTGATGCGCTCATCGGCCAGCGCCGCACGCGTGGCTTGCTGTTGCTCCTCGGCTTCGATCTGCAGCGTCAGCAGCCGCGCAAATGACTCGAACATCGCCCGCGTCGCTGGGCTGGACAGGTCGCGCGGCAGCGGGTCGAGCGCACAGAGCGTACCGAAGAAACTGCCGTCGGCGCGCAGCACCGGTACCGAGATATAGCTTTCGAAGCCATACATCTGCGGTGTGTGATGGTTGCAGTAATCGGGGTCGGCACTGACCTGGCTGATGATGATCGGCTGCTGCGAGGCATGGATCTCGCTGCACAGCGTGGTGGTGATGTCCAGCTCACCGCCAACCTTCAGGCCGAACTCGATGCGATCGAGTACGGCGCAGGCGGTCCAGCTCGTCTCGGTGACGCGGGCAACCGCAGCGAAGCGCAGGCCAGTGGTTTCGCTGACCACTTGCAGGATGGCCGGGACGGCGCTGATGCGCTGGACGGTGAGCAGGTCGTCGAGGATGGATCGCACCATCTGCAGGCCCTGAGCGACGTAAAAAAAGGCCGGCCACTTTAACATGGCCGACCTCTGCAGCAGGCGCCGGTCAGCCGAGCGGAGCGGGTTGCACCGCCCGAGCGAGCAACGACTGGTTACGCATCAGTCCGTAGTGCAGCACGCCGCCGAACAGCGCGCCGAGCAGCCAGGCGAAGCCGGACAGGCTCTCCAGGCCCGGCACCCACACCGAGGCCACCGAAAACAGCGCGCTGACGCCGAAGGCGATCATCGCCTTGCGGTTCCAGCCGGCATTGAAGTGGTAGATCCCGCTGCGCTCGGTGGAGAACAGCTGCTGCAGGTCCAGGTGCTGGCGGCGAACCAGGTAATAGTCGGCGACGATGATGCCGTACAGCGGCGCCAGCACCGCGCCCAGCGTGTCGACGAAGGCGGCGATACCCACCTCGCTGATGAAGGCCACCCACAGCGCGCCAATGAAGAAGGCGATGGCCGCGGTAATGAAACCACCGGTACGCGCGCTGATCCTGGCCGGTGCCAGGTTCGCGATGTCGTAGGCCGGCGGGATGAAGTTGGCGACCAGGTTGATGCCGACCGTGGCGGCAAAAAAGGTGATGGCGGCCACCACCGTCAGGGTCACGTTGTCGATGCGCGCGACGATGTCGGTGGGGTTGGTCAGCGTTTCGCCGAACACCACCACGGTCCCGGCGGTGATCACCAGCGCGATCAGCGAGAAGATCGCCAGGCTCACCGGCAGACCGAGGAAGTTGCCGATGCGCATCTGCCGTTCGCTCTTCACGAAACGGGCGAAGTCGCCGTAGTTGATCACCACGGCGGCGAAGTAGGCGACCATGGTGCCGACCACCGCGGCGAACGCGGCGATCGGTCCGCCGGCGTGCTCTCCGCTGCCGCTGAAGATGTCGCCGAGGGCGCCGAGCAGGCTCGGGCCGGCCTGATACCAGATGGCGATCATCAGTACGATCATCACCAGGTAGACCAGCGGGCCGGCCCAGTTGAGAAAGCGCGTTACCCACTCGACGCCACGGACGAACAGCGCCACCTGGAACACGCAGACGATCACGTAGGCGGCCCAGTCGATGGCCGTCAGGCCGAGCAGCGTGGCGGCCTGTGGCTCGCTGCCGAGCAGTGTCCGCAGCAACAGGGCCACCGCGGTCGAGGCGAAATAGGTCTGCACGCCGTACCAGAAGATCGCGACGATGCCGCGTACCACCGCCGGGAAATTCGCGCCGCGTACCCCCATGCTCGCCCGCGCCATCACCGGGAACGGAATGCCGTACTTCACGCTGGGCTTGCCGGTGAGCTGCACCAGGCCCATGACGATGAAACCGGCCAGCACGATGCCCGCCAGGACCGCCCAGCCATTGAGGCCGTAACTGATGAACAGCGTGGCTGCGAGGGTGTAGCCGAACAGGCTCTGGATGTCGTTGGACCACACATTGAAGATCTCGAACCAGCCCCATTTGCGCTCAGCCGGGGCAAGTGGCGCGAGATCGGCGTTGTACAGGCTGGGATCGATCTGCTTGATCTGGAAATCGTCATGGTTCATGGGAGGGCGCTCTGAGCAAGACTGTGGATTTTTTGTATGCAGTTCTTGTTCCGCGTAAGGCAGAGCTCGCGAATTGATCGGCTGTGGCGCAGCGCGTTGTGTCGCCAACCCCTGGATTCTAGGCGCTCTCAGACAGTTCGCCTGGGTTTTTGTATACAGAAAGGGTGGCGAGTTTAGGCGGGTAGAGTGCAAAGCCCTGTCTGCGGATGCGCCGCTCGAGAGCCTGAGGTGCGTGCAGTGCACCAGCAGGGTGCTTTCCGATGGCACATAAAAAAGCCAGGCCTGCGTGGGGCCTGGCTTTCCGACCGAACCGGCCGATGGACGCGATTACTGCTGGGTAACGATCGCGGTGTTGTTGCTGCCGGTCTGGCTGACGCTGGCGTAGTCGGCGAAGCCTGCCTGGGTCACTGTCGCGAAGTTGTCGGCGCCGGTCTGCAGCAGCACGGCCTGGCTGGAATCGCCGAACTGATCGACCAGCGCGAGGTTGCCGTCGCCCTGCTGCTCCAGGTCGACGGAGTTGCCGATTCCGGCCTGATCGATATCGGCCACGTTCATGTTGCCGGTCTGGATGAGATCGACGATGCCTTCCTGGCCGCTCTGGGAGATCAGCGCTTCGTTGCCCTCCCCGAACTGATCGACAATGGTGCTGTTGTACGCGCCGTCCTGGATCAGCACCACATCGTTGCTCACGCCGTCCTGGGTCACGTCGGCGCTGTTGGCAAAGCCGGCCTGCTCGACGATCGTGCTGTTGTCCCGGTCGTACTGGCTGATGAACACCTCGCCCTCGACGCCGGTTTGAATGACATCGGCTTGGTGCAAGGCACCCTGCTGAGTCACCTCGGAAAAGTTGTCCTGGCCGAGCTGGGTGGTCGTGGCGCTGTTCTGCTGCGAAGCGCCGGTCTGATAAATGTACGAAGCCTGGCCGACGCCTTCCTGGTAGACATCGGCGATCTGGTCAACACCGTTTTGTTCGATAACCGCTTCACTGCTGGCCGCAATAGCCTGGGTGGCAGAGACGGCGAGTACAGCAGCGAAAAGCGCGTTGGTTTTGAACATCGATTGTTTCTCCGTAGGATTCAGTCAATCGCGCCGCTGGTTTTTCAGCTGACGCGGTTACCCGAAAACGCCCGCTTTCCCCTCGAACGCGACACCGGCAATGCCTCCCGCCAGCCACGGTAGCCGGTGGTCGCTGCGCATCCATGCATCCCTGGGTAGAGCGTTGCGCTTGGGTTGTCAGACGGTAATTCCATGCCCGACTTTCCCAATCCATCGAACGGTTGATTCACTCGCGAACCGACGAAGTGCAGCGCGAGCATCGACCTTGCGGTGATGGAAAAACGCGCGCTGGGTGGAAGGCAATTGGCCCCCCGTCCCGGCGCGCTGCCGATCAGAACAGGTCGATCAGAACAGGTTGATCAGAACAGGTTGATCAGAACAAAAAGTACCGCTGCGCCATCGGCAGCACCTCGGCCGGTTCGCACCAGAGCAACTGCCCATCCGCGCGCACCTGATAGTTCTGCGGGTCGACCTGAATATCCGGCGTGTAGTCGTTGTGGATCAGATCCTTCTTCTGCACCGAACGGCAGCCCTTTACCACGCCGATCTTTTTCTTCAGGCCCAGCTGCTCAGGCACGCCGGCCTCGAACGCGGCCTGGCTGATGAAGGTAAAGCTGGAGGCATGCAGCGAGCCGCCGTAGCTGGCGAACATCGGTCGGTAGTGCACCGGTTGCGGTGTCGGGATCGAGGCGTTGGCGTCACCCATCAGGCTGGCGGCAATGGCGCCTCCCTTGAGGATCAGCGTCGGCTTCACGCCGAAGAAGGCCGGGCGCCAGAGCACCAGGTCGGCCCACTTGCCCACTTCGACCGAGCCCACCTCATGGCTGACGCCGTGGGTGATCGCCGGGTTGATGGTGTACTTGGCGATGTAGCGCTTGGCGCGGAAGTTGTCGTTGCCGGCGCCATCACCGGGCAGGGCGCCGCGCTGCTTCTTCATCTTGTCGGCGGTCTGCCAGGTGCGGGTGATCACTTCGCCTACGCGGCCCATGGCCTGACTGTCGGAGCTGATCATCGAGAAGGCACCCAGGTCATGCAGGATGTCTTCGGCCGCAATCGTCTCGCGACGGATGCGGCTTTCGGCGAAGGCCACGTCCTCGGCAATGCTTGGGTCGAGGTGGTGGCAGACCATGAGCATGTCCAGGTGCTCGTCGATGGTGTTGCGCGTGAAGGGCCGCGTCGGGTTGGTCGAGCTGGGGAGCACGTTGGAGAAGCCGCAGGCCTTGATGATGTCCGGCGCGTGGCCGCCGCCGGCACCCTCGGTGTGGTAGGTGTGGATGGTGCGGCCCTTGAACGCGCCGAGGGTCGTCTCGACGAAGCCGGATTCGTTCAGGGTGTCGGTGTGGATCGCCACCTGCACGTCGTACTGGTCGGCCACGTTCAGGCAGTTGTCGATGGCGGCGGGCGTGGTGCCCCAGTCTTCGTGCAGCTTAAGGCCGATGGCGCCGGCCTTGACTTGCTCGATCAGCGGCTCGGGCAGCGAGGCGTTGCCCTTGCCGGTGAAGCCGATGTTCATCGGGAAGGCGTCAGCGGCCTTGAGCATCATCGCCATGTGCCAGGGGCCGGGCGTCACCGTGGTGGCGTTGGTGCCGGTGGCCGGCCCGGTGCCGCCGCCAATCATGGTGGTGACGCCGCTCATCAAGGCCTCTTCGATCTGCTGCGGGCAGATGAAGTGGATGTGCGAGTCGATGCCGCCGGCGGTGAGGATCATCCCCTCGCCGGCAATCACTTCCGTCGCGGCGCCGATGGCGATGGTCACGTCCGGCTGGATGTCCGGATTGCCGGCCTTGCCGATGGCGGCGATGCGGCCATCCTTGAGGCCCACGTCGGCCTTGACGATGCCCCAGTGGTCGAGGATCAGCGCGTTGGTGATCAGGGTGTCGACCACATCCGCGGCACACAGCTGGCCCTGGCCCATGCCGTCACGGATCACCTTGCCGCCGCCGAACTTCACTTCCTCGCCATAAGTGGTGAAGTCCTTTTCGACCTCGATCCACAGCTCGGTATCGGCCAGGCGCACCTTGTCGCCAACGGTGGGGCCGAACATATCGGCGTAGGCTTGTCTGCTGATCTTCATCGGGGCTCCTTGGTCGGTCCCTGTATTGGCTCTGCCCTCACCCCAACCCTCTCCCGGAGGGAGAGGGGGCTGATCGGCGTTGGTCCATTCCGTCGCGGTGGCTGCTTTTCTCTCTCGCCCCTTGGAGAGGGCTGGGGTGAGGGGCTTTTAAAGCGCGCCCATCACTCGCCCGGCGAAACCGAACACCCGGCGATCGCCGGCCAGCTCGACCAGTTCCACCTCGCGGCTCTGTCCCGGCTCGAAGCGCACCGCGGTGCCGGCCGGGATGTTCAGACGCATGCCGCGCGTGGCAGCGCGGTCGAAGGTGAGGGCGTCGTTGGTTTCGAAGAAGTGGTAGTGCGAACCGACCTGGATCGGCCGGTCGCCGCTGTTGGCCACGCAGAGGGTCAGGGTGCGGCGGCCGGCGTTGAGCTCGATCTCGCCGTCCTGGATCTGATATTCGCCGGGAATCATGGTTGGGACGTCCTGTTCAGGGTCAGTTGCATCATGGTCAGGTCCAGCCAGCGGCCGAACTTGCAGCCGACCTGGCGCATCTGGCCGACGTGGATGAAACCGAGCTGCTGGTGCATATGCACCGAGGCGCGGTTCTCGCTTTCGATAAAGGCGACCATCACGTGCTTCTCAAGCATCCGGGCGCGCTCGATCAGCGCCTTCATCAGGCTGCGACCGATGCCGCTGCCGCGGTGGTCGGGGCTCACGTACACCGAGTTCTCCACGGTGTGGCGAAAGCCGTCATGCGGGCGCCAGGGGCCGAACGAGGCATAGCCGGCCACCTGGCCCTCCTCGTCGATGGCCACCAGCACCGGGTAACCCTGATCGTGGCGTTCGGCCAGCCAGGCGCGGCGGTTGTCGAGGTCGACGATCCGGTCGTTCCAGATTGCCGTGCTGTTCTGCACGGCATCGTTGTAGATCCGCAGGATGCCTGCGAGGTCGGTGTCCAGGGCGTCGCGTATCTGCACGTTGAGTTCCTTCAAAAACGGTTCAAGGTCGTTCGCAGTAGACATTGACCCGCGTTTCAGGGAATAGGTTGATGCACGGTGACCAGCTTGGTGCCATCCGGGAAGGTGGCCTCGACCTGGATCTCCGGGATCATCTCCGGCACACCTTCCATCACCTGCTCGCGGCTGAGCAGGGTGGTGCCGAAGTGCATCAGCTCGGCGACCGTTCGGCCGTCGCGTGCACCTTCGAGCAGTGCCGCGGAAATGTAGGCCATGGCTTCCGGGTAGTTGAGCTGCAACCCGCGCGCCAGCCGGCGTTCGGCCACCAGGCCGGCGGTGAAGATCAGCAGCTTGTCCTTTTCTCTCGGCGATAAATCCATAACAGCTCCAGTCGTAGGGTGGATGTCGCTTTTCACATCCACCGGCTCGTGGCCAAGACCACGTAGCGATCATCGGGCGGCACTTGGCAAGCGCCGGCGTAGGGTGGGCAACGGCGCAGCCTTGCCCACCGGTCATTCAGGTACTCCAGATGCGAGGCGGTACCGCCTCGCGGCCCAGCAGTTCAGGGCGCAACAGCCGCCACAGATCGATCAGCCAGGCGCGCGCATGCAGCGCTTCGTCCGCGAGACAGCGCGCGACTACCAGGCCGGGCAGCTGGGTCAGGTCGCCACGCACGCGGCTGGGTAGTTCACGGCAGCGTTCCATCAGCTCGGCGTCGATTTCGCCGCTGACGATCAGGGTCGCAAACACCGAATGCCCGTCGAGGCCGATCGGTGAATCCAGCAGGCCGTCGCCGCCGGCGATGCGCTGGCGTTCGTGCCAGATGAGCTGGCCATCACGGCGGATATCCAGGCGCGCCTGGAAATGCCCAGCGTCGAAGCGCTCGCCTGCTGCCGGCCGTCCCAGCGCCACCACGTCCCAGTAGAACAGCCGCGCGTCGCCTTCCAGCTCGATGACCGTGCTCAGCTCGGCCTGCGCCGCGGAGTAGACGATGGTCTCCTGCGGTAGCCATTCCAGCGTGGCGCCGGTTTCGACGCGCAGGCGCAGGTCCTGAAACGCCGGGCCGACTGCGCGATACCACTTGGCTGCACCGGGGCTGGTCAGCTGCGCCCAGGCACCGGCTGCAACCGAGGCGCTGATATCCAGCCGATCGCCACCGGCGATACCGCCCGGTGGGTGCACGATGATGTGCTGACAGACCTCCGGCCCCTCGGGATAGAGATGCTTCTGCACCCGCAACGGCCCCGTGTGGCGACGCAGCACCGGCCGTGTTGCGCCGGCGCACGGCGCATAACCGAGCTCCAGCTCGGCATGCCAATGGGGGGTGAACAGCGGTGCAGGGGCGTTCATGGGTGCAGGGTTTTCGATCTGTCGGTCAGGAAAGCAGAGCAATCGCCATGCCCGTTATGCGCTGCATTGGTGCGTGGCCTGACAGATCGGCGCTATGGCGTTTTTTCGACGTGGATTCGCATCTTGGGCAGCGTCTCAGGTTGTTCTTTTTGTGCATCGGGCTGGTGCGTCGAGCGACAAATGCGCTGTTGTGGTGCGCTGGCCGGTCAGATCGCGACCAGCCCGCGTACGCCTTCGGCTTCCATGGTTTCGCCGCGCCCCTGCTGAATGATTTCGCCACGGCTCATCACCAGGTACTGGTCGGCCAGTTCCGCGGCGAAGTCGTAGAACTGCTCCACCAGAAGGATCGCCATGTCGCCGCGGGCCGCGAGCTTCTTGATCACCGCGCCGATCTCCTTGATCACCGAGGGCTGGATGCCTTCGGTGGGTTCGTCGAGGATCAACAGGCGCGGCTTGCTCGCCAGCGCGCGGCCGATGGCGAGCTGCTGTTGCTGGCCGCCGGAGAGGTCGCCGCCGCGGCGGTGCTTCATTTCCTGCAAAACCGGGAACAGCTCGTAGATGAACTGGGGTACTTCCTTGGCTTCCCTGGCGCTGAAACGGGACAGGCCCATCAGCAGGTTTTCCTCGACGGTCAGGCGGCCGAAGATCTCGCGCCCCTGCGGCACATAGGCGATGCCGGCGTGCACGCGCTGGTGCGGCTTGAAGCCGATGATCGGCTTGCCCTCCCAGTTCACCGCGCCTTCCTTGGCCGGGATCAGGCCCATCAAGCACTTGAGCAGGGTGGTTTTGCCGACACCGTTGCGCCCGAGCAGGCAGGTGACTTCGCCGACCTTCGCCTCGAACGACAGGCCGCGCAGGATGTGGCTGCCGCCGTAGTACTGGTGCAGTTGCTGGACTTGCAGCATGTGCGACTCCTTCACTTGGTGGATAAGCCTTTGGCGTTATCCACCCTACGATTAGCTTTGTGATGATGCGGGCATGGGCGTTTGGCGGGCGTAGGGTGGATGACGCTTTACCCATCCACCGTGGAGGACCTCGGTGAATGGCGCCAGTCATCTCCTGTGAGCGCTCAACGCCCCAAATACACCTCGATCACCCGCTCATCCGCCTGCACCTGCTGCAATGAACCCTCGGCCAGCACCTGGCCCTGATGCAACACGGTGACGTGGTCGGCAATGGTCTCGACGAAGCCCATGTCGTGCTCCACCACCATCAGCGAATGCTTGCGCGCCAGCGACTTGAACAGCTCGGCGGTGAATTCGGTCTCGGCATCGGTCATGCCGGCCACCGGCTCGTCGAGCAGCAAGAGCTGCGGCGACTGCATCAGCAGCATGCCGATCTCGAGGAACTGTTTCTGCCCGTGAGACAGCAGCCCGGCCGGGCGATGGCGCGACTGGCCGAGGCGGATGGTCTCGAGCACTTCGTCGATGCGGTCCTTCTGCTCGCCGGAGAGTCTGGCCCTGAGGCTGGCCCACACCGACTTGTCGGTCTTCTGCGCCAACTCCAGGTTCTCGAACACGCTCAATGCCTCGAACACCGTGGGCTTCTGGAACTTGCGGCCGATGCCGGCCTGGGCGATGTCCACCTCGCTCATGCGCGTCAGGTCCAGGGTTTCGCCGAAGTACGCACTGCCGCTGGTGGGGCGCGTCTTACCGGTGATGACGTCCATCATGGTGGTCTTGCCGGCGCCGTTGGGGCCGATGATGCAGCGCAGCTCGCCGACGCCGATGTACAGGCTGAGGTCTGTCAGCGCCTTGAAGCCGTCGAAGCTGACGTTGATGTCTTCCAGGCTGAGGATGGTGCCGTGGCGTACGTCCAGGCCCTTCTCGGCAACCCGGCCAAGGCCGATGGCATCGCGGGTCAGGCCGCCGCCGGTGGGGTCGAAGCCGTCGATGACGGCGCTGCAGGGTACGGTTTTCATCATTCGCCCCTCCGCTTGATGAGGCCGATGACGCCCTTGGGCAGGTACAGGGTGACGACGATGAACAGCGCGCCGAGGGCGAACAGCCAGTATTCGGGGAAGGCCACGGTGAACCAGCTCTTCATGCCGTTGACGAGGCCGGCGCCGAGCAGCGGGCCGATCAGCGTGCCGCGTCCGCCGAGGGCGACCCACACGGCGGCCTCGATGGATTGCGTCGGTGCCATCTCGCTGGGGTTGATGATCCCCACCTGCGGCACATAGAGCGCGCCGGCCAGCCCGCAGAGCACCGCCGACAGCGTCCAGATGAACAGCTTGTAGCCGCGCGGATCGTAGCCGCAGAACATCAGCCGGTTCTCGGCATCACGCAGTGCGGTGAGCACCCGGCCGAACTTGCTGCGTGCCAGGCGGAAGCCCAGGTACAGGCTGCCGACCAGCAGCGCCACGGTGGCGAGGAACAGCGTGGCGCGGGTCGCCGGCGCCGAGATCGAGAAACCGAGGATGGTCTTGAAATCGGTGAAGCCGTTGTTGCCGCCGAAGCCGGTCTCGTTGCGGAAGAACAGGAGCATGCCGGCGAAGGTCAGCGCCTGGGTCATGATCGAGAAGTACACGCCCTTGATCCGCGAGCGGAAGGCGAAGAAGCCGAAGACGAAGGCCAGCACGCCGGGCACCAGCATCACCAGGCACATCGCCCAGAGGAAGCTCGAGGTGCCGTACCAGTACCAGGGCAGCTCGTTCCAGGCGAGAAAGCTCATGAATGCCGGCAGGCCATCCCCCGCGCTCTGGCGCATCAGGTACATGCCCATGGCGTAGCCACCGAGGGCGAAGAACAGGCCGTGGCCGAGGGACAAGAGCCCCGCGTAACCCCAGACCAGATCCAGCGCCAGGGCGACGATGGCGTAGCAGAGGATCTTGCCCACCAGGGTCAGGGTGTAGGCCGAAACGTGCAGGGCATGCTCGGCCGGCAGCAGGTGCAGCAGCGGCATGGCGACGAGGACGGCCAGCGCCAGGCCGAGGGCGATGACCGTGGCTTTCGGCCCGGCTTTCTGCGCGGCGGTGAGGGTAAGTGGCTGGTTCAATCGATGACCCTCCCCTTGAGAGCGAAGAGCCCCTGCGGACGCTTCTGGATGAAGAGGATGATCAGCGCGAGGATGAGGATCTTGCCCAGCACGGCGCCGATCTGCGGTTCGAGGATCTTGTTGGCGATGCCGAGGCCGAAGGCGGCGAAGATGCTGCCGGCCAGCTGGCCGACTCCGCCGAGCACCACCACCAGGAAGGAGTCGATGATGTAGCTCTGGCCGAGGTCCGGGCCGACGTTACCGATCTGGCTCAGGGCCACGCCGCCGAGTCCGGCGATGCCGGAACCCAGTCCGAAGGCCATCATGTCGATGCGCCCGGTGGGCACCCCGCAGCAGGCGGCCATGTTGCGGTTCTGCGTCACTGCGCGCACGTTCAGGCCCAGGCGCGTCTTGTTCAGCAAGAGCCAGGTCAGCAGCACCACGAACAGCGCGAAGCCGATGATCACCATGCGGTTGTACGGCAGCACCAGGTTCGGCAGCACCTGCAGGCCACCGGACAGCCAGGCGGGGTTGGCCACCTCGACGTTCTGCGCGCCGAACAGCACCCGCACCAACTGGATCAGGATCAGGCTGATGCCCCAGGTCGCCAGCAGGGTTTCCAGCGGGCGGCCGTAGAGGTGGCGGATCACCGTGCGTTCCAGCGCCATGCCGATCGCGGCGGTGACGAAGAAGGCCACCGGCAACGCCACCAGTGGGTAGAAGGCGAGGGCGTCAGGTGCGAGCCGGGCCATCAATATTTGCACCATGTAGGTGGAGTACGCGCCGAGCATCAGCATCTCGCCGTGGGCCATGTTGATCACCCCGAGCAGGCCGAAGGTGATTGCCAGGCCAAGCGCGGCGAGCAACAGGATCGAGCCCAGCGATAGGCCGCTGAAGGCCTGGCCGAGCAGTTCGCCGATCAAGAGCTTGCGCTTGACCTGGGCCAGGCTGGTTTCTGCGGCTTTGCGTACGGCGGCGTCGGTTTCCGCTTCATCGGCGAGCAGGTTTTCCAGCCTTACCCGCGCCAGCGGAGCACCGGTTTCGCCAAGCAGACGCACGGCGGCGAGGCGCACGGCCGGGTCGCTCGCGGTCAGCTGCAGGTTGGCTAGCGCCAGGGTCAGCGCCTCGCTGACGGCAGCGTCTTCCTCTACGTCCAGGCGCTGCTGGAGCAGCTCGAGCTGTTCCGGCTTGCCGCTGCGCTGCAGGCGCTTGGCCGCAGCGAGGCGCTGCGTCGGGTCTTCGGCGTACAGCTGGTGGCTGGCCAGGGTGGTGTTGAGCAGACCACGCAGGCGGTTATTCAGGCGCAGCTTCTTCGGCGTGCCGACCGGCTCGGCGT
Source organism: Stutzerimonas kunmingensis (assembly GCF_002929225.1). Classification (GTDB taxonomy): domain Bacteria; phylum Pseudomonadota; class Gammaproteobacteria; order Pseudomonadales; family Pseudomonadaceae; genus Stutzerimonas. The sequence continues at coordinate 614,538 of NZ_PISM01000022.1, forward strand.
CACCTTCCAGGGCACGGTAGGCACCGTTTTCCTCGATAAAGGGCGTCTTGTTCTGGTCGATAGCCACGCGGCTGGCGCGTAGGGCCTCGATCAGTTCAAGACGCTCAGGGGCCGGCGCGTTGGCCCAGTTTTCCAGCAGCTTGGCTTGCTTGGCCGGGCTGGCCTTGGCGTAGTCGGCCGCGTCTCCGGCGTGGGCTGCGCAGGGCAGGGCCAGCAGGAGCAACAGGAGAATGCGGTACAGGGCAGTGTTCATGTGAGTTTTCCCTAGCGGGCGCTCTCTTGGTGGAGCGTTTAGGCGGATGTTTCGTAGTGTCGGTCCGGTGGGTTTCTTGTCGTAGGGTGGGCTGTGTGATATCTGCTGGTGGACTGAAGCGGAATGCCGCCCGGCCCACCCTGCGGACCTACCCTTAATTCGACTTCACCGCGTGATCCGGCTTCTTGTCGTTGCCTGGGATGTAAGGGCTCCATGGCTGCGCGCGGACCGGGCTTTCGGTTTCCCAGACCACCGAGAACTGTCCGTCGTCCTGGACTTCGCCGATCATCACTGGCTTGTGCAGGTGGTGGTTCTTTTCGTCCATGGTCAGGGTGTAGCCACTCGGCGCCTTGAAGGTCTGACCGGCCAGCGCGTCGCGTACTTTGCCGACGTCGGTGGTGCCGGCTTTCTCGACCGCCTGCGCCCACATGTGGATACCGACGTAGGTGGCTTCCATCGGGTCGTTGGTCACGGCCTTGTCGGCGCCAGGCAGGTTCTGGGCCTTGGCGTAGGCTTTCCACTTGCTGACGAAGGCTTCGTTGACCGGGTTTTCAACCGACTGGAAGTAGTTCCAGGCGGCCAGGTGACCAACGAGCGGCTTGGTGTCGATGCCGCGCAGTTCTTCCTCACCGACCGAGAAGGCGACGACCGGAACGTCAGTGGCTTCCAGGCCCTGGTTGGCCAGCTCCTTGTAGAAGGGCACGTTGGAGTCGCCGTTGATGGTCGACACCACAGCGGTCTTGCCGCCGGCGGAGAACTTCTTGATGTTGGCGACGATGGTCTGGTAATCGCTGTGACCGAAGGGGGTGTAGACCTCTTCGATGCTCGATTCCGGCACGCCCTTGCTGATCAGGAAGGCGCGCAGGATCTTGTTCGTGGTGCGCGGGTAGACGTAGTCGGTGCCGAGCAGGAAGAAGCGCTCGGCGCCGCCGCCGTCTTCGCTCATCAGGTACTCGACCGCCGGGATGGCCTGCTGGTTTGGCGCCGCGCCGGTGTAGAAGACGTTCGGCGACAGCTCTTCGCCCTCGTACTGCACCGGGTAGAACAAGAGGCCGTCGAGTTCTTCATAGACCGGCAGTACCGACTTGCGCGATACCGAGGTCCAGCAACCGAAGGTCACCGCCACCTTGTCCTGCGTCAGCAGCTGGCGGCCCTTTTCGGCGAACAGCGGCCAGTTGGAGGCTGGGTCGACCACCACCGGCTCGAGCTGCTTGCCGAGCACGCCGCCCTTGGCGTTGATCTCGTCGATGGTCATCAGCGCCATGTCCTTGAGCGAGGTCTCGGAGATGGCCATGGTGCCGGACAGCGAATGCAGGATGCCGACCTTGATGGTCTCGGCGGCCTGCAGGGTGAACGGGAACAGGCCGCTGAGCATCAGGGCACTGGCGGCGAGGGTGGTCTTGATCAGAGGACGGCGTTTCATTGTGGGGCTCCTTGGCTGTCCGTGCGCAACTGTGGGCTGAAAACATCGGAACGCCAGGAGCAAGGGCAGCATCCGTGCCAAATGGCGCAAAGCCTTATGGGGCGAGGCTTTGCGGCGATCTGTCGTTGTTTTGCCGGCCTTCGGGGTGAGCCATGCTGGTGCACGCGAAGGCCGGTGGTGCACCGCTGGAGGCCGCTTTGCCCGATTTCAGTGCTGCACAGGAGGGCTCCGCCACTTGCGGCTGCCGAGCGTCACTTCTAGCATGGCCGGCCCGCATCGAGACCCGTCGCCATGCCCCGCCCACCGCGTCCTCCATCCTCGCGTCCGCCTGCACGAACCGCGCGCCCGTCCGCGCCGCGGCGAGTGGCCAAGGCACCACCGAGCGAGCCACGCCTGTTGCTGCTGAACAAGCCGTTCGATGTACTCACGCAATTCAACGATGCCGATGGCCGCGCGACGCTGAAGGATTTCGTGCAGGTGCCGGGCGTCTACCCGGCCGGCCGACTGGATCGCGACAGCGAGGGTCTGCTGCTCTTGACCAACGACGGCCAGCTGCAGGCGCGTATCGCCGACCCGAAGCACAAGCTGCCGAAGACCTACTGGGTGCAGGTGGAAGGTGAGGTCAGCGCCGAGCAGCTGCAGCGCTTGCGCGATGGCGTCGAACTCAACGACGGCATGACCCTGCCCGCCGAAGTGCGGCAGCTGGACGAGCCCGAGCTTTGGCCACGCAACCCGCCGGTGCGCTTTCGCAAGAGCGTGCCGACCAGTTGGCTGGAATTGGTGATTCGCGAGGGGCGCAACCGCCAGGTACGGCGTATGACCGCGGCGGTAGGGCTGCCGACGCTGCGCCTGGTGCGGGTGCGCATCGGGCCGTGGGCGCTGGACGGCCTACAGCCTGGGGAATGGCGTGAAGTGCCGGCGCAGCTTTAGCGCGCCGGCGGTGCCTCAACTCAGTGCGGGATGCCCTGAGACACTTCGATGATGTAACCGATGACCGGCTTGGCAAGAAAGGCGAACAGGCACAGGCCCAGGCCGAGGAACAGGATGGCGGTGCCGAGACGGCCGGCCTTCGACTTCTTGGCCAGGTCCCAGATGATGAAGGCCATAAAGGCCATCAGCCCGCCGACGAGCACGATCATCATCCACTTTTCGAAAACTTCGGGCTCCACAGGGATCTCCTGAGTGACTTCGAGGAATGCGCCCGTGGCAGGCCGGGCGCGAAAGCGGCGCAGTATACGCCGCCAGCAAGTGGCGCGTGTGCCACTGCTGGTTGGACGGTGGAGCTCGGAAAGCGTTCGGTTCGAGCCAGGCGGGCGCAGGTGCGGCTAAATGTCTCGCCTGCGCTTAGTAGCCGGCCTTGATCACATCGATGCCCTTGTTCAGCACCGTGCGCCAGGCCTGTAGGTCCTGTTGCTCCAGCTCCGGGTCATGCTGGCTGATGGTTTTCAGCAGGGCCGCGATCCACAGGTCGTAGAGCTCCGGACGAATGTCCAGATGCTCGCGTGAATGGCTTTTGCCGAGCGCGCGGAGCTTGGTGTCCGGCATGCCGCGGGCGAATAGCACCAGGTTGAGAATGCCGGCGCGCAACAGCTGTTTTTGCGCAGTCATGTCAGTGCGGACGAACTTCTCCCTTATCGCAGGCGAACTGGCGAGGAAGGAGGCATAGAAGTCATTGAAGAAATCAGGGCTGGCGCAGCAGCGGCCATAGCTCTGCATGACGCGGTTGGTGTCTTTCATGGGCATTCCCTTGCACGAGGGCATTTTGCAGCGAGGCCCGCCGGTGAGCAGGCGATGGGCGGTCCGCCCCGGCCGGGATCATCCGTATGCGGGGCGGTGCAGAAAGGGGCGGATTATAGGCATTAACCTTTCGAATTGTGCGGGCGAAAGCTGTGAGCAGTGTCTCAGCTGCGCAAATGCTCCAGCGGCAGCTCCGTGCTCGACGATACCTGGCGCAACACGAAGCTGGAACGCACGCTGGAGACGCCTTCGATGCGCGTTAAGGTGCCGAGGAGAAACTGCTGATAGTGCTCCATGTCGGGCACCACGACCTTGAGCTGGTAGTCGGCGTCCATGCCGGTAACCAGGCTGCATTCGAGCACTTCCGGGCATTTGCCGATCACCCCCTCGAAGTGCTCGAAGCGCTCCGGTGTATGGCGGTCCATGCCGATCAGGACGTAGGCGGTCAGCGTCAGGCCGAGCTTCTTTCGGTCGAGCAGGGCAACTTGGCGGGCGATGTAGCCGTCGTCTTCCAGCTGTTTGACGCGGCGGGAACAGGGCGAGGGTGACAGGCCGATACGTTCGGCGAGGTCCTGATTGGAGATGCGAGCGTCGTGCTGCAATTCGGCGAGGATGCGTAGGTCGTAGCGGTCTAGTTTGCTCATGAGGAGCTTCTTCCGATCGATGATTGCGCTAGATGATGAATTGTAGGATGGCAGTTGCGCAAGTGGCGCCTATATAAGCAATCTTCGCAATCCTGTGCCGGGTTTCCAGGCGTAAGCTTTATCTCAACTTCAGCCCCCGGCAGAAACGGACACGGCGCAGTATCCCCGCCGTGACCACCGAAGGTCTTACCAAGACCGACGGTCCGGGCCCCCGGTGCTCACGAGGCGCCGCGCGAAGAAGCCGTTACCATCGGCCAGACGAATCGAAGAGACCACGCCCAGGCGTGGTCTTTTTCGTTTTGGGCGTTGTGGTGGTGCCTTGGAAATGGAATCCGAAAACTCCAATCACCGCTTCGGCGGCGCTACCTCAAGCGGATCGGCATGCACCAGCACCTCCGCATTCGGATAGCGATCGTGAATCGCGTTCTCCACCGCCACACACAGATCATGCGCCTGCGACAGCGGTAGGTCCCCCGGCAGCTCGAGATGCAACTGCACGAACCAACGGGTGCCGGAAATGCGTGTGCGGAAGTCATGGCAGCCATGCACGCCCGGCACTTCGCAGACCAGCTTCTGCATCTGCTCGCTGATCTCCGGCGACAGTTCGGTATCCATCAGCACCGCGCCGGCCTCACGGACGATGGTGATGGCGCTCCAGAAGATGTACAGCGCGATACCGATGCCGAACAGTGCGTCCAGTCGCTCCCAGCCGAAGCTGGCCAGCACCAGCGCGAGCAGGATGCTGGTGTTGAGCAAGAGGTCTGAACGGTAGTGCAGCGAATCGGCGCGTATGGCGGTGGAGCCGGTGAGCTTGACCACGTGGTGCTGGTAGCTCAGCAGGATGGCGGTCATCAACAGCGAGAAGATCATCACTGCGATACCCACGCCCTGCGCGCCCAGCGGTTGCGGGTTCAGCAGGCGGTCAACGCCCTGCACGCCGACGAGGATCGCGCTGACGCAGATGAACGCCGCCTGGCCGAGCCCGGCTAGCGCCTCGGCCTTGCCGTGGCCGTAGCGATGGTCGTCGTCGGCCGGGCGCAGCGAGTAGTGCACCGCGAGCAGGTTGAGCAGCGACGCGGCGCCGTCGAGCAGCGAATCGGTGAGGCCGGCGAGCAGGCTCACCGAGCCGCTCAGCCACCAGGCCACGGCCTTGCTCAGCGCCAGCAGGATCGCCGTCGCCAGGGCCGCAGCGGTCGCCCGGCGCATGAGCCGGGCGTGGTCACGATTGATGCTCATCGCTGGCCGTTATCCGCGCGAGTCATCAGGCCGCAGGGCGCAGACCGAAGGCGGCCAGTTGCTCGACGCTGCCGCTGTGCTGGATCAGACGCGGATCGTCCAGCGGCAGGCTGCGGCCGATTTCCTTCTCGATGATGGCTTTCAGGCGGGCCTGATTGATCTGGCCGTCTGCGCCGATGGCTTCCTGCAGCTTTTCCGGGGCCATGGAGTACTCGTCGTCGGGCAGGTAGATCGCGCCGGTGGCGAAGTCGATGCCGAAGGCAATCAAGCCGGGGATGACGTAGAACAGCAGCCCGACCGCATTGAGCGCGGCGATGGCCGGGTCGATGCGGCCTTCGATCTGCCCGCGGCGATCCGGGTAGAACAGCGTGCCGCAGGCGGTCAGCTGGGTGAACAGGGAAGCGGCCAACACGCCGCCGATGATTCGGTTACGAGTACGCATAAGGACCTCCTGGAAAAGTGGCGCAACTATACAAGGCCGGAAGACAGCTGGATGATGTTTTCTCGATATCAGACCATGCCGCGGGCTCGGGTGTTCGGCGTGTTGCGCTGACGCATGGGGTGGCTTTACCCAGTCCTTACCGAGGCCTGACGGACCGCTGCATCGGCCGGGCAGATAATCGCGCTGCGATTTCATCCCATCCCGGAGTTCAATCATGTCCAGGTCACTGCCGCGCGCCGCGCTTGGCGCCGTTCTTTCCCTCTGCATCGCCTTGCCGGTCACCGCCGCACCACCCGGTCCCGGGCCGGGTGCGCATAGGGCGCCGGCCGGACCGGGGCCGCAGCATGTGCCGGGTCCGCGTCACGGCCACGGTCTGCCGGCCGGTGCGCGGGAAATCTGGATCGGCAGCATGCTCTACTTCATCGCCGCCGGTACCTATTACCTATGGAATGTAGAGCGCAATGTCTACGAGCCGGTCAGTCATCCGCCGCTGCCGGCCAGCGAGGCCTCGCGATATGATGTCATCGCCTATCCGGCCAAGGGCCAGAGCGCCGAGCAGCAGAGCCGCGACCGCTACGAGTGTCATATCTGGGCCGTGAGCCAGAGCGGTTTCGATCCGGCCAGCGCTCGGACGGCTCCGGCGGCGAGCGTTGCCGACACCTACAAGCGCGCCCTTGGCGCCTGCCTGACCGGACGCGGCTATAGCGTCAACTGATGCGCCCAGCTTCGGGCGGGCGCCTCGGTTGTTGAATCGTCTGCCCGAAGCGAGTGCCCATGAATTCCCTACCGATCGACGAAGTCCTGCCGGCGTTGCGCCAGGCCCTGCAACAGCGCGACGAAGCCGTTCTCGAAGCACCGCCCGGCGCCGGCAAGACCACTCGCGTGCCGCTGGCGCTGCTCGACGAAGCCTGGCTGGGCGGGCAGAGCATCATCATGCTGGAGCCGCGCCGTCTGGCTGCCCGCGCAGCGGCTGAGCGGCTGGCCAGTGAGCTGGGCGAGCGCGTCGGCGAAACCGTCGGCTACCGCATCCGGCTGGAAAGCAAGGTCGGGCCGACCACGCGCATCGAGGTAGTCACCGAGGGCATTCTCGCGCGGCGGCTGCAGGACGACCCGGCGCTGGAAGGCGTCGGCCTGGTGATCTTCGACGAATTCCATGAGCGCAGCCTGGACGCCGATCTGGCCCTGGCGCTGACGCTCAATGCGCGGCAGCTGCTGCGCGACGAGCCGCTCAAGCTGCTGCTGATGTCGGCGACGCTGGAGGGCCAGCGCCTGTCGGCACTGCTCGACGATGCGCCGGTGGTGCGCAGCGAGGGGCGCATGCACCCGGTCGAGCAGCGCTGGGGCCGTCTCGTTGCGGCGAATGAGCGTATCGAGCCGCGCGTGATGCAGACGGTGCTGCAGGCGCTGGAGGACGAGCAGGGCAGCGTGCTGGTGTTTCTGCCGGGGCAGGCCGAGATCCGCCGCGTCCACGAGGCGCTTGCCGATCAGCTGGGCGGGCGCGGCGACATCCTGCTCTGCCCGCTGCACGGCGAGCTGGAGCTGGCGCAGCAGCGCGCGGCCATCGAGCCGGCACCGGCGGGCATGCGCAAGGTGGTGCTGGCGACCAACATCGCCGAGACCAGCCTGACCATCGAAGGCGTACGCATCGTGGTGGACGCCGGACTGGCGCGGGTGCCGCGCTTCGATCCCGGCAGCGGCATGACCCGGCTGGAAACCCGGCGCATCTCCCGCGCCTCGGCCACGCAGCGCGCTGGTCGCGCCGGGCGCCTGGAGCCGGGCGTCTGCTATCGGCTGTGGTCCGAGGATCAGCACGCGCAGCTGGCGGCCTACGGCGAGGCGGAAATCCTCCAGGCGGACCTTGCCGGTGTCGCGCTGCAACTGGCGCGCTGGGGTGTCGAGCCGGACGAGCTGGCCTGGCTCGACCGGCCGCCGGCGGCGGCTTACGCCCAGGCTCAGGCGCTGCTCGAGCGCCTTGGCGCATTGCAGCACAACGAACATGGCGGCTGGCAGCTGACCCGTCACGGCCAGGCGATGGCCGAGCTGCCGGCGCATCCGCGGCTGGCGCATATGCTGCTGCGTGGGCAGGGTTTGGGTATTGGCGCGCTGGCGGCGGATGTCGCGGCGCTGCTGGTCGAGCGTGACATTCAATCCGGCGGGCAGCGCAGCGGCGGCGCCGATCTGGCGCTGCGTCTGCACCAGTTGCAGAGCGGCCGTGGTGCTGCGGTGCAGCGGGTGCGGCAGCTGGCCCGGCAGTTTCGTGGCCTGCTGCGCGGCACTTCGGGGCAGGGCGACGGAGCGCTGGAAGAACAGCACGCGCTGGCCACGCTGCTGGCTTTCGCCTACCCCGACCGCGTCGCCCTGCAGCGCCGCGAAGGTGGCGGGGGTTATCGTCTGGCCAGCGGGCGCGCGGCGCTGTTCGGTGAGCCGGATGCATTGATGAAGGAGCCCTGGCTGGTGATCGCCGAGCTGGGTAGCCATCAGGGACAACGCGAGGAGCGCATCTACCGGGCGGTCGCGCTGGACCCGGCGCTGTTCGACGGACCGCTGGCCGAACAGGTGTCTCTGCGCAATGAGCTGGAGTGGGACGAGCGCGAGGGCGTGCTGCGCGCCGAACGGCAGCGGCGGATCGGCGAACTGGTGCTCAGCCGCGAACCACTGCCGAACCTCGACGATGACGCACGGGCTCGCTCGCTGCTCGGCCTGGTACGGAGCAAGGGCCTGGAACTGCTGGCCTGGACGCCGGAGTTGCGCCAGTGGCAGGCGCGCATCGACCTGCTGCGTCAGCTCGATCTGGACGCAGGCAACAGCAGCGACTGGCCGGACGTCAGCGATGCTGCACTGCTGGAACGGTTGGGCGACTGGCTGCTGCCCTACCTCGGCAAGGTGTCGCGCCTGGCGCACTTCGCCCAGCTCGATCTGGCCGGCATGCTCGCCACGCTGCTGCCCTGGCCGCTGCCGCAGCGCCTGGATGAGCAGGCGCCGGTGGCGGTCAGCGTGCCGTCCGGCTCGCGCATTCGGCTGGACTACAGCGAGCAGCCGCCGGTGCTGGCGGTGCGTCTGCAGGAGCTGTTCGGCCTGGCCGACACGCCGCGGATTGCTGGTGGCCGACAGGTCGTCAAGCTGCACCTGCTGTCGCCGGCGCGGCGTCCGGTACAGGTCACCCAGGACCTGGCGAGCTTCTGGGCCAACACCTACGCCGAGGTAAAAAAGGATCTGAAGGGGCGCTATCCCAAGCACTACTGGCCGGACGACCCGCTGATCGCCGAGCCGACCGCACGGGCCAAGCCACGCGGGCAGTAGGCTCAGTCCGAGGGCAGGCTGAGGTCCTCGCCGGCGACGCGCAACGCTTCATAGGCGTCGTCGAGCGCAGTGACGATGGCGCTGGCATCGCGAGCATGGCGCGAGACGATGAAGTGGATCGGCACCTGGGCCAGGCGCTGGTAGGGCAGCGCCTCCATCCGTAGCCGCTGGCGGGCCTGTTCCACTGGAATCTGGTAGTCGAGCAGGTAATCGCCACGGTTGCGCTGCAGCATCTCCAGCGCGGAAAGGTGATTGCTGGTGCGCAGCAGGCGCAGGTCGAGGCCGGGATCGTCCAGTAGCGCGTTGACGTTCGGCCAGTAGCTGTAGCCGCCGATCAGGATCAGCGACTTGCCGGCAAGGTCGTCCGGCAGGCTCGGCGCCGGTGTACCGGCAAGGCGGTAGAGGTTGAGATTGATCTGGCTGAGCGTATGCCGGCCTTCCAACGTATGGGTCGCCAGCTCCGGCTTGCCCTGGGCTCCAGGCCAGAGGTCGATGCTGCCATTCTCCAGCGCCGCGTAGAGGCGGGCGCCGGGCAGCCCTCGAAAGCGCACGCCGTAGCCGGCCTGACGCGCGACGCGGCGGGTCAGTTCGGCCAGCTCGCCGCGTGCCATGCCGTGGGCATCGGTGTAGATGGCCGGGGCGAACTCGTAGTAGCCGACGTTGAGGACGCGTTGCGAAACGGGATTGGCCAGGACCGCGGCTGGTAAGCCGAGAAGGGAGGCCAGGGCCAGATAGATGAATGCTTTCAATGGATCGATCGCTGCCTTGCGCTGTTCCAACAAGCATGCGCAGCCGATGCCCGGTTGTCCATGAGCCATATTGCTGCAGCAGCGTGAGGAATGTCGGCCTATATCGACCTATGCTCATACCAAAAGGCAGGCGTGCGGCACGAAGGAGTAGGGGTATGCAGCGCAAGGTGTTCGATCGCAAGGTGTTCAACCGCAAGCTGGTGGTGATCACCGGCGGCTGTGCCGGGATCGGCCGCGCGCTGGCGGTGCGCATGGCCCAGGCTGGCGCGCGGCTGGTGATCTTCGATCTGCATCAGGATGCGCTGGATGGCCTGGTGCAGCATCTGGCCGATCACCACAATGCCGATGCGCTGGGGTTGTGCTGTGACGTCAGCGATGCCGAGGCGGTGCAGCGCGCGATTGCGCTGGTGGTGGAGCGTTACGGCGGCATCGACGTGCTGGTCAACAACGCCGGCATCACCCATCGCAGCCCGGTGGCGAGCACCAGCCTGGCGGTGTTCCATCGGGTGATGGCGGTGAACTTCTACGGCGCGCTGCATTGCACCCAGGCGGCACTGCCCAGCCTGATCGCCCGGGACGGGCAGATCATCGTGCTCAGCTCGCTTTCGCAGTATGCCCCGGTGCCCAACCGCGCCGCCTACAACGCCAGCAAACACGCACTGCACGGGCTGTTCGAGACGCTGCGCGGCGAGCTGAGCGATACCGGGGTGCATGTGATGCTGGTCTGCCCCGGTTACACCGCCACCGACTTGCGCAAAAACGTGCTGGTCGGCGACGGCTCCACCGCGCCGTCGCCGGTACTGGACATCGGCCGGGTCGCCTCGCCACAGGATGTCGCCGAGGCGATCTACCAAGGCGCGCTGCGTCGGCGCGCGTTGCTGGTGCACTCCAATCTCGACTGGAAGGCGCGGCTGCTGGCGCGCTGGTGCCCGCGGCTGTACCAGCACCTGCTGCTGCCACGGCTGCTCGGCAGTCGAACCTGATGCTCCGCGGTCACTCGCCGCTGCCGTAGAGCTGCTCCATCAGCGCGGCGTCCCAGTAGGCCGCCTCGATCTTGTGACCGTCCAGATCACGGACGAAGCAACCGTAATAGGGCTCGCCATACTCCGGCCGTGGTCCAGGGGCGCCTTCATCGACCGCGCCGGCGGCGATGGCGGCTCGGTGGAAGGCATCCACGGCAGCCTGATCGGCGGCGAAGAAGCCCACGTGGGTGCCGTTGCCGACGGAGGCCGTGCCGCCGTCGAAGGGGCGCTGGACCCAGAATTCCGGATATTCACGGCCCCAGGCGACGGCGCCGGGGTGTTCGAGGATGCGCCTGCAGCCAAGGGTGGCGAGGACCTGGTCGTAGAAGGCAACCGCTTCGTCGAAGCGATTACTGCCCAGTGAAATGTGCGAAAGGATGCTTGGGTTCTGGTCGGCCATGGCGGGGTCTCCTGATGTGGCCGGAGCAAGCCTAGCAGGCTCTGCGCGCCTCGCCTGAACCACCGTCGAAAGACCACTCAGCCGTTGTCCGGCTGGCGTGTCGGCGGCTCGGTGCAGAGCATGAAGCAGCGGAACAGCATGATCGTCGGCAGCAACTGCAGCAGGCCGACCACGGCGTCCAGCAACATCGCCGGCAACAGTGGTGGCGTCTGCTCGGCGAACAGCTGGGCGGCGATCCAGATTTCCAGCATCCAGATCGGTAACAGCACGGTCATCACACAGCCCAGTATTAGCAGAAAATGCCCGCGGGTGAGGGCGAAGCTCTCCTTCAGCGCCGCCAGCGGTGTCAGGCCACGCAAGACCAGCAGGTACTCGGCGAAGGCGATCTTGACCATGACCCAGATGCCGGGCAGCACGAACAGCGAGGCGCCGAGCATGATCAGCAGTGAGCCGAGCCCCGAGAGCACGGCCAGCGCTGGCCACAGCGGCAGGGCCCGGGCGTAGACCGCGCGCAGCGCCGGATCGTGGCCACGGCTGCGCGCATCCAGATAAAGGATCAGTGCGCCGACGTACAGCGGATAGAAGATCAGGCCCACCAGCAGGTCCAGGGCGGGCAGGACGTTTTCGCCGAGCCAGTGATCGAGCGCCAGGCGTGTCGCGCTTTCGAGCAGGATCAGCGGCAGGCAGAGCCGGACGATGGTCAGGAAGTGGCGGGAGTAGAAGAACCAGGCGTCACGCAGGATGGCAAGAACGTTCATTGCAGACCGAAGGTGAGTAATCGTTTCGGGGCGCCACTGTAACGGATGCGGCAAGGACGGGACATGTGCGATTTCGCCGTCCATACTGGACCCCCCTTTCAGATTCGGGCCGCCGCGTGAAGAAGATCGCCCTGTTCGCCGATGTACAGAACCTCTACTACACCGTGCGGCAGGCCCATGGCTGCCACTTCAACTATGCGGCGCTGTGGGCCGATGTCAGCCGTCGCGGCACTATCGTCGAGGCCTATGCCTACGCCATCGAGCGCGGTGACGCACGCCAGCAGCAGTTTCAGCAAATCCTGCGCAACCTCGGTTTCACGGTGAAGCTCAAGCCCTATATCCAGCGCAGCGACGGCTCGGCCAAGGGTGACTGGGATGTGGGCATCACCATCGACGTGCTGGATGCGGCGGCACGGGTCGACGAGGTGGTGCTGGCGTCCGGCGATGGCGATTTCGACCTGCTGCTCGATCGGGTGCGGGCCGGCGGCGCCGAGGCGACCGCCTATGGCGTACCGGGACTTACCGCGCAATCGCTGATCCGTGCGGCGACGCGTTACGTGCCGATCGAGGGTGATTTGTTGTTGCGTGGCTGAACATCCGCCCACTTTGAGGGGAGCGAGTCTGCCGATAGTGCGACTCGGAGTGGCCAGTGTAGGGTGGATGACGCTCCACCCATCCACCAAAACGACGTCAGGCTTTGCCGAGTGCCGCAAGCCGCTTGCGTACGGCCGCTTCGATGCCGGCCGCATCCAGGCCGCACTCGGCGAGCATTTCGCTGGGCTTGGCGTGCTCGACGTAGTAGTCGGGCAGGCCCAGATGCAGCATCGGTTTGAGAATGCTTTCGCCAGTGAGGAACTCGGCTACCGCGCTGCCGGCGCCAGCCATGATGCTGTTCTCTTCGATCGTCACCAGCAGCTCGTGGCTGCCAGCCAGTTCGCGCAGCAGGGCTTCGTCCAGCGGTTTGACGAATCGCATGTCGACCACCGTGGCGTCCAGCGCCTCGCCGACCTGCAGCGCTTCGGGCAGCTGCACGCCGAATACCAGAAGTGCGACGTTACTGCCCTCACGGCGCACCACGGCTTTGCCGATCTTCAGCGGCTCCAGGCCCGGCTCGATGGTGGCGTTGGGGCCGCTGCCGCGCGGATAGCGCACCGCGGCCGGGCCTTCGAAGTGGTAGCCGGTGGTGAGCATGCGGCGCATCTCGTTCTCGTCGCTGGGCGTCATCACCAGCATGCCGGGGATGCAGCGCAGGTAGGAGAGGTCGAAGCTGCCAGCGTGGGTCGGGCCGTCTTCGCCGACCAGTCCGGCACGGTCGATGGCGAACAGCACGTCGAGGTTCTGCACCGCGACATCGTGGATCAGCTGATCGTAGGCGCGCTGGAGGAACGTCGAATAGATCGCCACCACCGGCTTCATGCCTTCGCAGGCCATGCCTGCCGCCAGCGTCACAGCGTGCTGCTCGGCGATGGCGACATCGAAGTAACGCTGCGGGTAGCGCTCGCTGAAGGCCACCAGGTCCGAGCCTTCCTTCATCGCGGGGGTGATGCCGGTCAGGCGCGGGTCGGCGGCGGCCATGTCGCACAGCCACTGGCCGAACACATTGGAGTACTTGGGCCCTGAGGGCTTCTTCGGTTTGACCGGGGCGCCGACCGGCTCCAGCTTGCTGATCGCATGCCAGGTGATCGGGTCGGCTTCGGCGGGGGCGAAGCCCTTGCCCTTCTTCGTCACCACATGGAGGAACTGCGGGCCGTCGAGGTCGCGCATGTTGCGCAGGGTGGCGATCAGCGTCGGCAGGTCGTGGCCGTCGATGGGGCCGATGTAGTTCCAGCCGAGCTCTTCGAACAACGTGCCGGGCACCAGCATGCCCTTGGCGTATTCTTCGGTGCGGCGGGCGATTTCCCAGGCACCCGGCAGGCGCGAGAGGATCTTCTTGCTGCCTTCGCGCATGCTCGAATAGGTGCGGCTGGACAGGATCTTGGCCAGGTAGTTGGACAGCCCGCCGACGTTGCGCGAGATCGACATGTCGTTGTCGTTGAGCACCACCAGCATGTTGGCGCCGACTTCTGGGGCGTGGTTGAGCGCCTCGAAGGCCATGCCGGCGGTGAGCGCGCCGTCGCCGATCACCGCGATGGACTTGCGCTGCTCGCCTTTCAGACGGGCGGCGACCGCCATGCCCAGGGCGGCGCTGATCGAGGTGCTGGAATGACCGACGCCGAAGGTGTCGTACTCGCTCTCCGAGCGGCGCGGGAAGGCGGCCAGGCCGTCCTTCTGACGCAGCGTGGCCATGCGTTCGCGGCGACCGGTGAGGATCTTGTGCGGATAGGCCTGATGGCCGACGTCCCACACCAGCCGATCGTCCGGGGTGTCGTAGACGTAGTGCAGGGCGATGGTCAGCTCGATCACGCCGAGGCCGGCGCCGAAGTGCCCGCCAGTGTGGCCGACGCTATACAACAGCTCCTGGCGCAGTTCGTTGGCAAGCTCTTCGAGTTCCGCCTCGCCCAGTCGGCGCAGCTGTTCGGGGGTCGCCGCTCGGCCAAGAACGGGCGTCGCGGGGCGAACCCGAGGGATCTCGTGAAAAGTCTTGGGCATCAGGCGGATCGTTGTTGTTGAAAAAAGAGCGGCAGTTTACCCGATGGGCCGTTCGATAAGAACGGCCCCGGGTCCGGTAGGGGTTTGACTGCTATTTCGGCGAAAGGCTCAGTTGCGTCGTTCGACAATGTAGCGCGCCAGCTCGCGCAACGGCTCGGCGGAGATATCGAACGGGCGCAGCGCGTGCAGTGCCTGGTCGCGCAGTTCCAGCGCATAGGCCTTGGCCGCGTCCATCCCGAGCAGTGCCGGATAGGTGGGCTTGTCCCGGGCGATGTCGGCGCCCTGGTGCTTGCCCAGGGTCGCGGTGTCGCTTTCGACGTCGAGAATGTCGTCCTGCACCTGGAAGGCTAGGCCGATGGCGCGTGCGTACTGGCTCAGCGAGGCGAGGTTGTCGGCGTCGGCATGGCCGCTGGCGAGCGCGCCGAGCTGCACGCTGGCTTCGATCAGCGCGCCGGTCTTGTGCCGGTGCATCAGCTCCAGGGCGTCGCGATCGAGCTTGAGCCCGACCGAACCGAGGTCGATGGCCTGACCGCCGACCATCCCGGCCGGCCCGGCGGCGCGGGCCAGTACGGCGAACATGCGCAGGCGCAGCGTGGCGTCCTGCGGATTGTGCGCGGCCTGGGCCATGGCCTCGAAAGCGAGACTTTGCAGGCCGTCGCCGGCGAGGATCGCGCAGGCCTCATCGAAGGCCTTGTGCGTGGTGGGCTGGCCGCGGCGCAGATCGTCGTCGTCCATGGCCGGCAGGTCGTCGTGCACCAGCGAGTAGGCGTGGATCAGCTCGACTGCGCAGGCGGCGCCGTCAGCGCTGGTCTTGTCGCCGTTCAGTGCTTCGCAGGCGGCATAGACCAGCAGCGGGCGGACGCGCTTGCCGCCGTTCATCACGCTGTAGCGCATGGCCTGATAGAGGCGTTCGAGCTGCGGCAGCGGCGGGACGAACAGGGTTTCGAGGCAGCCGTCGACGCGCTGCTGACAGCGTTTCTGGTAGTCGCCGATCATCATGCTTCGGGGTCCGACTCGAAGGGGGCTTCCTGCAGGCTGCCGTCGCGTTCCAGCAGGATCTGCACCTTCTGCTCGGCCTGGCTCAGCGCAGCCTGGCAGTCGCGGGTCAGGCCGATGCCCTGTTCGAAGCAGGTCAGCGAGTCTTCCAGCGACAGCTCGCCGCTTTCCAGGCGTTCCACCAGCTGTTGCAGCTCGGCGAGGGATTGTTCGAAATCGAGGGCAGCTTTCTTGCGGGCCATGCGGGAACCTGTCGTCGGCGGCGAGTCGGAAACGGGCGCGACATTAGCAAAGAAACGCCCGCGGCAGCCACAAGGTTCGCCCGCGTGATGTGTATCCAGCTGCGTAAGGTGTCGGGATGCTGCCTGAGGTCAGCGAGCGCTAACCATGCTGCTCGCGCAGGCGTCGAGTGCGCTCGGCGAGCGGCAGCTTCGGGCAGCTGTCGCAGAGCTCGCCATCGGCGCGGCGGAAATGCTGGCAGCAGGCCTTGCGCTGCAAGCCGAGACGGGTGCCGCCATCGGTCAGCTGCACCGCTAGCAGGCCGCTGGCGCCCTGCATGCCGCACGCATCCAGCCAGGCATCGGCGCGACGGCAGAGCTGCAGGTTGCCGCAGCCATCGGTCCGTTGCGCGTGCAGCAGCGCGGCCAGCACGCAATCCGCGGCGAGGCGTTGCGCGAGCTTCGGATGCAGGCCGAGCAAGGTGCCGCAGGCCGCGTGGGTCTGCTCGCAGAACTGGCGGATCTGCTGCCCGGCATGGCGCAGCAGGTGCTGGGTGTCGGCGCGCAGCGGCTGATGATCCGGCAGGCAGAAACCGGCGACGAAGCCCTGCTGCATACCCTGCGCGATGCCCTCCAGCTCGGGTGACTGGCCATCGAGTTGTACGGCCAGCACCTGCAGATAGATGGGCTGCCAGACCAGCAGCGTCCAGCAGCGCGCGGCCCAGTAATGGCGGCCCGCTTCCGGGTGCGCTGCCTGCCAGTGCGCCAGCAAGTCCGCCAGTGGCTGCGGGCGATCGAGCATCAGCTCGTCGGGTCTTGGCGAGCCGACGCGACCGTCCAGTCCCGGCAGGGCGCTGCGCACCCGCAGCAGCAGGTCGTTCAGCGCCTCGTCATCCGCCCATTGGGTTTCAGCGTTCCGGCGCATAGGGCGCGACGGGGTTTTTCAGGGTGCCGGCGAATTTCAGCGCACCGGCCGGATCGGCCAGATCGAGCATCTGCCGGTTGTTGCCCAGTTGCAGACGGTTCAGGCAGGAGCGGGCGAATTCCTCGGCGAACAGGTCGTAGCGGGCGAACTTGTCGCGCAGCTGAGGCTGGCTGGCCTGGTAGTCGGCGATGCAGTCGGCGACCTGTTGCCAGAAGCGCTGTTCCGGCAGGCCGACCTGCTCATCGAGAATCTGACTGAGGTAGCGGAAGAAGCCGTCGAACACGTCGGTGAAGATCGACAGCACCTTGAGCTCGTCGGGCACCGATACCGCGAGACGGCCCACGGCCTCGGGGATCTGCGCGTCGGCATCGAGAATCACCGCTTCCTCGCCGATGTCCTTCATCAGCACGCGCATCGGCAGGTGATCTTCCAGCACCAGAATCAGGTTCTCGCCATGCGGCATGAACACCAGGTCGTGGGCATAAAAGCAGTGCAGCAGCGGCGTCAGGTAGGCGTTGAGATAGCGGCGCACCCAGCGGTCGGCGGTCAGGCCCGAGGCACTGATCAGCGTTGCCAGCAGGGCGCGTTCGTCACCGTCGCTGTGCAGCAGCGCGGCCATGGTCATCAGCCGCTGGCCGGGTTGAATGTGGCCATAAGGGCTCTCCCGCCACAGCGCCGAGAGCATCTTGCGATAAGGACTGCTGGCCGGCAGCGCCTGCTCGTAATACGGATTGCGATAGCCGATGGCCGCGACTTCGCGCAGCAGCTGGAAGCCGCAGTCGCGCAGCAGCGGGTCGTTGGCCACGCGCTCGGCAAGGTAGGCGTTGATCGCGGGCATCGCCTGCATGTAGTAGGGCGACAGCCCGCGCATGAAGCCCATGTTGAGGATCGACAGGGCGGTCTTCACGTAGCGCCGCTGCGGCTGGCTCTGGTTGAAGAAGGTGCGGATCGACTGCTGCGCCAGGTAGCGGTCATTGCTCAGGCCGAGATGGACGATCTGCCGGTTGGCGATCTCTGCGGCGAAGCCGATGGCCAGGATGTTGTGCCACTGCCAGGGGTGCGCGGGCATCAGCAGGTAGTCGTCGGGGTCAAGCTGCAGCGCTCGCAGCTGGCTATGAAACACCTCGAGCTGACCACCCAGCTCCTCGCGCAGCAGGGTCGGCTGGTCGAGCCCGTCGATGGCGCTGTAGCTGGCGCGGCTGCGGTGCACGGCAAGCCAGACCAGACGCACCGGGCTCGCCGCTTCCGGCGCGTAGGCGCGGTAATCCTGCGCGTCGAAGCCCATCCGCCCGTTGTTGGCGACGAAGCCCGGGTGGCCTTCGCGCATGCCGGTCTCGATCTGCTGGAAGTCCGCCAGGGCCAGTTGGGCGGCGCTCAGCGGGCTGTTGGCGAGCTTGTAGGCGCTGCCGAACAGGGTGCTGCTGATCTCGTCGAGGTAGACCGGCAGGTTGTTTTCCGAGATGCCCAGGGTGTCGGCGAACTCGATGATGAAGCTCAGCGCGTCCAGTGGCTGCGGCTGGCCAGCGGTGAATTTTTCGATGGAGTCAGTAACGATGGACCAGTGATCCAGCGCCAGCCTTCGTGCCTTGAAGCGGTACTCGATCGAGCTGTCCGGCACTGCGACGCGGTAGTGGCTGTCGCCCAGTGGCTCGGGGCTGAACAGCTTCTCGTGGCTGAACTCGGCCAGCGCTTTCTTCACCAGCAGGCGATTGGCGCGGGCCCAATGTTCGGCCTGCAGGTGTTCGGTGGCCAGATCGCCGGCGGCGGTTGGCAGTTGCACGAGCTGATTCATTGCGGATTCTCCTGAAGGGTGGCGAGGAACTGCGCGCGCGTGCAGAACGCCAGGCAGGCATCCTTTTCCGGTAGCTGCAGCAGGCGCTGGTAGACGAAGCCGACCCGGCGGTTGAGCGCATGCACTTTGGCGTTGCGCGCATCCGGCTCGACAACGATGCGCCGCGCGAATGGGTCGGCGAACTGGTAGGCGAGGATGCTGCGCATGACTTCCAGGCTGAAGCCGTGCACGGGCTTTTCGCAGGGTGCGAGCAGCAGGTGCATGCCGCGGTCGCCGGGGCGCACCTGGTAGTGATCGGCGAGGCGGTCATGGGCTGGGTGATAGCCCTCGAAAAGGAACGCGGGTTCGCCGTTGCACATGCCGAGGGCAATGTCGCGATGGCTGCTGCGCTGGATCTCGCCAACATAGTCGGCCAGTTGCGCCAGGCTCAGATGGCCCATGGCCCAGAAGCGCGCATAGTCGCGGCGCAGCCAGTCGTGCAGCAGCGGCAAATGCTCTGGCTGCAAGGTCTCGAAGTGCATGGCGCCGAGCCTGCAGTAGCGAACGAAGCGCGGACCATCCGCGCGGGAAAGAGCGGTATTCATGATTTGGCTCCACAGAGAGGCGCACTGACTGGTGCTGAAACCAGCAGCCAGCGCAGTACGTAGGCGGTGAGAACGAGGCCGAGGGCGGACAGGAAGAACGGCGCGGCGAGGCCGGCATCACGCACCACCAGCCCGGCCAGCCAGGAGGCGGCGAGCACTCCGAGGTTCTGGAAGATGTTGATCAGGCTGTAGTCGCGTCCGTAATGCTCCGGCCGGCTGAGGGCGAACAGTCGCGCATCCAGTGCCACGGTGAGCTGATACAGCGCCCAGCCGAACAGCACGCGCCCGGCCAGTACCAGCGGCATCTGCTCGATGCCCTGCAACGCCAGCCCGGCCGCGCCCAGCAGCAGCCAGGCGGTCAGGTGCTGCCCGGCGTGGTAATGCAGGGCCAGGGCGAGCAGCGCCAGCATGCCGGGAATGGCATAGACCAGGCCGGTGATCCAGCTTGCCTGGGGCCCACCAAGCTGCTCCCAGTACACCGTAAAGAACGGCCGCGCCAGGTAGATGCAGAAGTAGAACGCCAGCATCAGCAGGCACAGCCGGGCAATGGCCAGGTGCTCCCCGCGCGGCCGTGGTGGCGTGCTTGCATCGACCCGAGTCGGTTGCGGCGCATGGCGCAACAAGAGCAGGCTGACAGCCATCTGCACGAAATCCATCAGGCCCATCAGCACGAACATGCGCGCCGGGCTGAGGTAGTGCAGCACCCCGCCACCCAGCGTCGCGCCGGCAATCGCACCCAGATGCACCACCACCGAGAGCAGGCCGATGGTACGCACCTGCTGGTCGGTGCCTACCAGGCCCATGACGTAGGGATACATCAGCAGGTAACTGGCCTTGAAGGCGATCATCGTCAGCGACACCGGCCAGAACAGCCATTGCTGCTCGATCGCCGCGCAGGCCAGCGCCAGCAGCCCAGCCATCAACTGGCCGAAGATCAGCAGCCGCAGCGGATGCGCATGCCTGGACAGGCGCACCCACAGCGGCAAGGCGAGCATCGCCACCAGGCATACCGCGGCCAGGTACAGGCCGACCTGCTCGCTGCGCAGCTCGCCGAAGCGTTCGGCGAAGTACTGCGGATAGAACGGCATCAGCAGGCTGTCGCCGAGCACCGCCAGCAGCGTCATGCCGATCAGCGCGCGTCGCAGCGTCATCGCGCCGCCACCGCGCCCTGCGGTGCCAGCGATCGCGGCAGGCTGAACTGCTGGAAGGCGATCTTCGTCTCCACCGCGTAGTGCTCGCGCCCGCAGATCTCGCGCAGGATTGAGGCGTTGCGGTAGCAGCCCATGCCGAGATCCGGCGTCACCAGGCCGTGATCGACCAGCCCGGCGTTCTGTACGAAGACCTCACCGCCGTTGCGGTCGATGCTGTAGTTGCGCGCCACGGCAAAGCGCTCCGGCGCCTGCCAGGCGATGCGCTCGGCTATCGGCTGGATGCAGCGCGGCAGGCGGTACTGATACCCGCTGGCCATCACCAGTGCGTCGCAGCGGTGGCGATAGCCCTGCTCCAGTTCGTGCTGGAAGAACTCCAGCTCCAGCGTGCCATCGCCCAGGCGCTTGCAGCGACGCAGCTCGGCGTTGGTCAGCAGCTGGGTCGGCACCTCGCCCTTGAGGCTCTGGTTGTACAGCTCGTCGTAGATGGCGTTGATCAGCGTGGCGTTGATGCCCTTGTACAGGCCCTTCTGACTGTCGATGAGCTTTTCCCGGGTGCTGCGAGGCAGGCTGTGGAAGTAGTCGATGTACTCCGGGCTGGTCATTTCCAGCGTCAGCTTGGTGTATTCCAGCGGGAAGAAGCGCGGCGCGCGGGTGATCCAGTTCAACCGATAGTCGTGGCGGTCGATTTCCTGCAACAGGTCGTAGTAGATCTCCGCCGCGCTCTGGCCGCTGCCGACCACGGTAATCGAGCGCTTGCCCTGCAGGCGCGGCTTGTCCTGCAGGTAGTTGCCGCTGTGGCTGACGTGCTCGGCCAGTGCCTCGCAACAGGTCGGCAGATAGGGCGTGGTGCCGGTGCCGAGCACCAGACGGCGGCTGAGGAACTCGAAGCTCTCACCGTTGCGGGTGTGTACCCCGCGCACCCGATAGCAACGACGCTCGTCGAGGTAGTCGACCTGCTGGACGAAATGCTCGAAGCGCAGGCTGTCGAGCTGCTCGACCACCCACTGGCAGTACTGGTTGTACTCGCGGCGCATCAGGAAGAAGTCTTCCTTGATGTAGAAAGCGTACAGCCGCCCGATCTGCTTGGCGTAGTTGAGAAAGCTGAAGCGGCTGGTGGGGTCGGCGAGGGTCACCAGATCAGCCATGAACGGCGTCTGCAGGGTGGCGCTGTCGAGCATCATGCCAGGGTGCCAGTTGAAACCCTCGGCGCGGTCGAGAAACAGGCAATCGAGCCCGTCGATGGGCTCGGCCAGGCAGGCCAGGCCGAGGTTGAACGGGCCGATGCCGATGCCAATGAAGTCATACATCTTGTTCATGTGCGATCTCCTTACTGGTTGGCGGCGGTGGGTAGGCCGTCGAGCAGGCGAGTGCCGTGGCCGCGAATCAGCTCGACGATGGTGCGCAGGTCGTCCAGCGTGGTTTCCGGGTTGAGCAGGGTGAACTTGAGGTACTGGCGGCCCTCGACCACGGTGGCGGCAATGACCGCCGCGCCTGAGCGGAAGATCGCCTTTCGGATCTCGCGGTTGATCTCGTCCAGGCGCTCGTCCGCCACGCCTGGCGCGACGAAGCGGAACACCAGCGTGCTCAGGCGCGGGGCGAAGACCTCAAAGGCCGGGTCGTCGGCGAGCAGGCGATGGGTGTCGGCAGCGCGGTCGATGACCTCCTCGAACATCGCACCGATATGCTCGGCACCGAGGATGCGCAGGGTCAGCCAGAGCTTCAGCGCGTCGAAGCGGCGGGTGGTCTGGATGCTCTTGTTGACCAGGTTCGGCGTGCCCTCGCGGGTCTGGCTGCGCGGGTTGAGGTAGTCGGCGTGGTGGGTGATGTAACTCAGGTGCTGACGCTGGCGAACGAAGAAACCGCTGCAGCTGATCGGCTGGAAGAACGACTTGTGGTAGTCGACGGTGACCGAGTCGGCGTGCTCGATACCGGCCAGCCAGCCGCGGTAGCGCGGTGCGACCAGCAGACCGCCGCCATAGGCCGCGTCCACATGCAGCCAGACGCCATAGTGCTGGCACAGCGCGGCGATTTCCGGCAGCGGGTCGATGCTGCCGAAGTCGGTGGTGCCAGCGGTGGCGACCACGACCATGGGCAGTTCGCCCAGGCGCTGACAGTCGGCCAGTGCCTGGGCCAGCGCGGGCACGCTCATGCACTGGGCACCGTCGGTTTCGATGCTGCGCACGGCGTCGTAGCCCAGGCCCAGCAGCGCGGCGGATTTCTGCACGCTGAAGTGGCTGGCGCGGGAGGCGAAGATACGCAGCCCGGCGGCCTCGGCCGGCAGGCCGTGACGCAGGTTGCCGCCGTGGTCGGGCAGGCGGTTGCAGACGTGCTCGCGGGCCAGCAGCAGGCCCATCAGGTTCGATTGGGTGCCGCCGCTGGTGAACACGCCGTCGGCCTGGCCGCCGAGGCCGATACGCTCACAGGTCCAATCGATCAGGCGCTGTTCGATCAGCGTGCCGCCGGCGCTCTGGTCCCAGGTGTCCAGCGAGGAATTGAGCGACGACACCAGCACTTCGGCAAGCAGCGCGGGCAGCACCACTGGGCAGTTGAGGTGGGCGACATAGCGCGGATGATGGAAGTACACCGCGTCGCGCAGATAGAGCTGATCCAGCTCGCGCAGCGCGGCGCCGGCGTCACCCAGCGGGCGCTCGAGATCGACGCGCTCGAAATCGGCGGCCAGTTCCTGCGGAAGGATGCCGCTGAATGGCTGCTGCTGGCGCTGCAGGCACTGCTGCACCAGGTTCAGTCCCTGCTGCATGAGCTGGCGGTAGTCATCGTGATTGCTGCGGGTGAACAGCCCGTTGCTGACGGGGCCGGGGGCGAAGGGCACTACGGTACTGGACGGGGTCATGCACATTCCTCGGGCCGAGCGCGGCCGCGACCCGGAGCGGGCCGTTTTCGCGGCTTCGGTGGTTTCTTGTCTGGCGGCTGGACCGCACGAAAGCATCTGCGAGGATGCCGGTTAATCGAGAATAAATCTCAATTGCGCAAGGGCACAGGCAAGACGAATCAGCGCGGAAAAACCATTACGGCGTCGAAGAAAAAAGTTACGGCCGCTCCAGCCGTTGTCGTGCCTTGGCCAGCTGGGCGATCACGGTGTTCACCGAGATGCCAAGGCGTCCGGCGATTTCCGCCTGGCTGAGACCTTCCAGCCGGGCCAGTTCGAACACCTCGCGGCAACGCGGCGGCAGGTCATCGAGCTGGCGTAGCACGCATTGCAACGCGCAGTGCTTTTCAACCAGAGCGCAGGGGTCGGCCTGCACGGCTTCGATGAGTTCGAGCGGAGCTTCGTCTGATGCACCGAGCAAGGCGCGATGGCGCATGGCGTCGCGGAGCAGATTGGTGGCGATGCGAAAGAGATAGGCCTTGGGATTGTCGAGACGCTGCTCGGGCATGACCTGGGCGAGCTTCAGCCAGGCATCCTGCGCCAGGTCCTCGGCCAGCGCGCGGCAGCCGCCGAGGCGCGTGAGATGGGCGACCAGTTGCTGGCGATGATGGACGTAACACTGCAGGCAGGAATCGGAAATCTTGTTGTTGTCGCGCATGGGAGCGTGCCACCGAGAGGGGCAACGAAACTATCCCAGATGCGAACTATTCGCAATTGCAGGCTTAATGCTGGCACGCCGATCAGTGCTTATCCGTCCAGCGGCAGCTGCAGGTTGATCGGTCGACCGTTCTGCTGCAGGCGGCACTGCGCTGCCGGCTGCGGCCGTGCGTAGTGGAATCCCTGCAAGCTGGGGCAGCCGTTGAGGCGCAGGAACGCCGCCTGGCGCTCGTTCTCCACGCCTTCGGCGACCACGTGCAGGCCGAGGTGGCTGGCCATGGTGAGGATGCCACGCACCAGTGCGACCGACTCTTCACTGTCCGGCAGGCCGTTGACGAATTCGCGGTCGATCTTGATGCCGTCGAAGCGAAAACGCTGCAGGTAGGTCAGCGAGGCATAGCCGGTACCGAAGTCATCGAGCAGCAGCGGCAGCCCGGCGGCCTTCAGGCGGGTGAGGGTCTGCTGGACATGCTCATCGGCTTCGAGCAGTGCGCTTTCGGTGATTTCCAGCTCCAGCATGCTCGCCGAGGCACCTTCTTCGTCGAGGATCGCCAGCAGGCTGCCGGCCAGGTCCGCCTGCCTGAAATCCAACGGCGACAGATTGACCGCGATGCGCAGCATGTGCCCCGCCGCGTGCCAGCGACAAGCCTGGCGACAGGCTTCGCGGAACACCCAGCGCGTCGCCTCGATGATCATGCCGCTCTCTTCCAGCACCGGAATGAACACCCCGGGCGGCACCAGGCCGCGGTCCGGAGAAGCCCAGCGCAGCAGGGCCTCCATGACTTCCGGTTCACCCTGGGCGTTGACCTGCGGCTGGTAATGCAGCACGAACTCTTCGTGATCCAGCGCGCGCCGCAGTGCCTGTTCCAGTTCACGGCGGCTGGCGGCCGCGTCGCTGAGTGCTTCGTTGTAGATGACGGTGCGATTGCGTCCGGCATCCTTGGCCGCGTACAGCGCCAGGTCGACGCGCTTGAGCAGCTCGGTGGCGCTGTGCCGGCCGTCGCTGACCGCGATGCCGATGCTCGGGCTGACGAAGCACTCGTACTGACCGATGCGCACCGGCAGCTCGAAGCGGTCGATGATGACTTGCGACAGTTGTTCTGCACGCCGGGCATCGCTGCCGTCGAGCAACAGCATGAACTCGTCGCCGCCTGTGTGCGAAAGCAAGGATTTTTCCGGCATCAGCTGGCCGAGGCGATCGCCGATCTGTATAAGCAACTTGTCCCCTATTTCGTGGCCGAGGCTGTCGTTGATGCGCTTGAAGTGATCCAGGTCGAGGTAGAGCAGGCTCAACGGCAGGCGAGCTGCCAACAGCTGGTCGAGGCGCTGCATCAGGTAGTTGCGGTTGGCCAGCTGGGTCAGCGGATCGAAGTGGGCGAGAAAGCGCAGTCGTTGCTCGGCGCGCAGGCGGTCGCTGATATCGCGCAGCAGGACCAGGAAATGGCGCACGCCGTAGCGCTGGAAGGGCGTGCAGCTGATCTCCAGCGGAACGTCCTGACCGTTGCGGCGGCCGGTCAACTCCAGCGTCGTGTTCGCCGGCGTGCTGCGCAGGCGCGCGGTGGCATCGCTCTCTGCCAGGCGGTCGTCCGGCAGGTTGCCGACGAGCTCCTCCGGCGTGCAGCCGAACAGGGCGGCAGCCGCTGGGTTGGCCTGCAGCACGCGCAGTTCGCGGTCGACAACCAGCATACCGATTGGCGCCGTGTCGACCAGGTCGCGCAGCAGCTGCTCGCTTTCGCTGAGGGCCAGCTGCCGCTCGTGCAGCTGGTTCATCATGCGACTGAGGGTGGCGGCGAGCCGGCCGATCTCATCGCGGCCGGCCACCGCCAGGGTCTGTGGTCGCTGGTCGATGGCGAACTGCCGTGCGGCCTGGTCGATGCGCGCCAGGCGGCGCGTCAGCAGGCGTCCGTAGATGCGGTTGAGGATCAGGCCGAGCAGCAGCAATAACGTCAGGGTCTGGGCCAGATAGAACCAGGCGTCACGTTTGGTCTGCGCGAGCATCGGCGTGAAGTCGTATTCGGCCAGCAGCGCTTCGCGCACCGGCGTGCCGTTCTGCGCGACGCGGTCCAGCGGGTAGATCGCCAGCTGTCGCGCGCCTTGGCCGGCCCAGGCGGGGCGACCGCTGTCGACACGGGCCTTGAGCGCGACGGCGTCGATCAGCTCGAGCCGCTCGGTTGTCAGGCCCAGGCGAGTGGTGGCGATTATCTGCAGGTCAGGGCCGATCACCATCGCCCAGCGCACTCCCTCCAGGCTCGCCAGGTCGGCCAGCTCGGTCTCCAGTTCGGCGTTGCGCCCCAGCCGGCGATGGTCGCTCAGGCTGCTCTGCAGCAGGGCGAGGTGCTGCGCGGTGTGGTCGCGCCAGTCGGTAAGCGTTTCCTCGATCCGCGTCGGCAGGTGCCAGGTGGTCAGGAGCACCGTGAACATCAGGCCGAAGATGCCCAGCAGCAGGGGCAGCGATTTTCGCAGCGACAATCTTGTCAGCATTCGAGCACCTCACAGCGGGGGACCAGCCCCTCATGCCGGACGTTGTTCAGCAGTTGTCGTTCGCCCATGTACTGGTTCAGACGTTCGATGCTGCGGTGTAGCTGGCCGTCACGGAGCCATTCGCGATTGACCGCGCGATCGCCCATGAGCAAGCCGTCCAGCGTGACCTGCAGCGCAGCGGGCGTCAGGCCCAGGCGTGCGAGCAGGTGTGGGTCGGTCTTGGCGCGCTGCTCCTGCCAGGCGCGCAAGGCGTCGAACCAGAGCGCTCTGAGGCGCCTGCGCTGCTCAGGATTGACCCGCTGGCGATCAACGACCAGAACGTCGACGATCTCGCCCGGCAGTTGGCGGCTGTCGAAGATGCGGCGCGCGCCGCTGGCCTCCAGCGCTGGCCCTTCCGAGGCGAAGGTGATAACCGCATCGACACGGCCGGCGGCATACGCCTCGACCTGCTCATGAACCGGCAGGCTGACCACCTCCAGGTCTGCAATGGTCAGCTGCGCCTGATCAAGCACGCGGGAGAGGAAATAGGCACCGAGCGCAGTGTTCTCCACGCCGATTCGCCGGCCGCGCAGGTCGTCGACCGTGGCTATCGGGGCGCGGGCGAACAGGACGTCCGCGCCGGCGGAGACATTGGTGATCAGAATGATCTCCAGATTCAGATCGGCGCTGGCCTGCAGCAGCAGCGTTTCGTCCAGGGTCAGCATGGCGGCATCCAGCATGCCATTGCGAAAGCCGCGCAGCACACCGGTGGTGGTCGGGTATTCGACCAGGCGAACACCGCTCGGGGCCGTCCATTGCAGCTCGTCCGCCAGATAGAACGGTGCATAGCCGAGCCAGCGGTTACTGCCGACCCGGACGGAGTCCGGGTCGGGCTGGCAGCCGAGCAAGGCGATGAACATCAGCAATAGGATTGAGCCCCGGACCATGCGATCACTCCGTGATACCTGAATGCCACCATAGCGAAACCGTACGGTCACGGGAATCCCTGCTAAAGCAGTGGGTATTCCCACCGAGTGCAGTAGAGACCTCGCCGTTGACGCGATGACCTGGGTTCGCAGTGCCTGCTGCGCGGGCGTGGCAGCTGAGCTGCGACAACGTGTCCGGCGGGCACAAGCGCGCGTCTGGTAGCTTCCAGAACAAGAACTTCGCGTAGGACGCGACGGAGCGGAAGCTTGAAACGCAAGGCAGGACTACTGGCGGCACTCATATTGACCCTGACGCTGGTGCCAATGTGGGTCTTCGTTATCAATGAGATAAAGCACGAGCGCGTCCTCGCTACGGACGCCGCGCGCAACGACGCGATGAACCTGGCCACCGCCTTCGAGGCGCATGTGCACAGCGTGATAAGACTGATGGATACCGTGCTCCTAGATATGCGCGAAGACGTGCTGGAGCACGCCGACTTCGCCGGTTATGTGGACGAGGAGCTGGCTGTCTATGGCAATTTCCTCACGCAACTGGCAGTGATCGACAAGGACGGCCGACTGGTTTTTTCCAACCTCGACGCGAATATCAAGCCTGTGGATCTGAGTGATCGCGAGCATTTCCGCGTACACCGCGACCACCCCGGGGAAGACCGCCTGTTCATCAGCAAGCCGGTGCTGGGCAGGGTGTCGAAACAGTGGACCATCCAGTTCACTCGCCCCATTCACCAAGACGGTGAGTTCGCCGGCGTTCTGGTGCTCTCCATTCCCACCAGCTTCTTCGCTGACTACTACCAGCAGATAAACGTGGGTCCCAATGGCAGCATCGCGCTGGTTGGCACTGATCGCAGCTTGCGTGCCATTGCTGCGGGAGCGCCCGTCGTCGGTCGTTACGGGCGTTTCAAGGTGCCGGAAGACAAGCCCTATTTCGATCCGAATGCCCCTGCGCGCGGTTATTACGAAGGGGTGAGCGCGATCGATGGTGAGTATCGCCTGGGTGCCTACCGGCGGCTCGCCGATGATGGGGTCGTGGTCGTGGTGCTGTTGTCGCCGAAGGATTTCATGGCTGCGTTCGATGAGCGCCGGGAGCTGCTGATTGCCTCGGCTGGCATCATCTCGCTGCTGCTGGCGGCGGTCGCGCTGCTGATATTTGTCCTGAGCAACCGCTATTTCCAGAGCACGGAAAAGCTGCGTCAGGCTCACGATCAACTGGCGCAGCTGGCCAATACCGATGTGCTGACGGGGGTGAGCAGCCGTCGATCGTTCCTGACCGGCCTGGAGGCCGAGCTTGCCCGGGCTCGCCGCCACGATGAAAGCCTCAGCCTGCTGATGCTCGACATCGACCACTTCAAACGCGTCAACGATGTGCACGGCCATCCGATCGGCGACGCGGTACTCAAGCAGTTCACTGCGACATGCGCCAGCATGCTGCGCGCGCACGATCTGTTCGGCCGTCTCGGTGGAGAGGAGTTTGCAATTGCACTGCCGCATACAGATCCCGACGGCGCACGCAGTGTGGCCGAGAAGATCCGCATGGCCATTGAGCAGGCGCCATTGACGACCGCAGCGGGCAACATCGAGATCACGGTTAGCATCGGCGTGGCCCAGACGCAGGCCGGGCAGCATGAGATCGATCAGTTGATCGCGTGGGCGGACAAGGCGCTCTATGACGCCAAGCACGGAGGTCGAAACCAGGTTCGCGTCGGCCGCCCGGAGGACGAAGCGGAAGGCTAAATCGCGGGCAATAAAAAAGCCGGCTTGTGGCCGGCTTTTCTTCAGTGCTTCGACTTACTTCTGGTAAGCCTCGGCAGCTTTGATGATGGCGGCGCGGGCGGCGTCGGCGCCTTCCCAGCCTTCGACCTTGACCCACTTGCCCTTCTCGAGATCCTTGTAGTTCTCGAAGAAGTGCTTGATCTGCTCGATCAGCAGCGGCGGCAGATCGGTGTATTCCTTCACGTCCACGTACAGCTGGGTCAGCTTGTCGTGCGGAACGGCGATCAGCTTGGCGTCGCCGCCGGCTTCGTCGGTCATGTTCAGTACGCCGACCGGACGGCAGCGGATGACCGAACCCGGGGCAACCGGGTAGGGGGTCACGACCAGCACGTCGAGGGGGTCGCCGTCATCGGCCAGGGTGTGCGGAATGAAACCGTAGTTGGCCGGATAGAACATCGGGGTGGCCATGAAGCGGTCGACGAACAGGCAGTCGGTGTCGTGATCGATCTCGTACTTGATCGGCGCGTGGTTGGCCGGGATCTCGATGGCGACGTAGATGTCGTTCGGCAGGTCTTTGCCAGCCGGGACTTTGCTGTAGCTCATGAACGATGGGCTCCTGATCGGCCAGCGCGGCCTGGGGGCGGAAAAAGTGGGCGCGATTATAGGCGCAATGTCGCGTGCAATGCACGCCGGCTTCGACGCGCCCGGCCTACGCAGGTTCCCGGTAATCGGGATGTTCGGCCTGCAGGCGTTGCAAGCGCGCCAGCGGGTCCTGCCGATAGAAGTCCGCCAGCTGCGCGTAGACCTCGGGAAAGGCCCGATGCAGCACGTCGGGCGCGCTGAAGAAATACTCGCTGGTAACGGCGAAGAACTCTGCCGGGCTCTCGGCGGCGTAGGGGTCGATCGGCGTCTCGGCATCCTGGTTGGCGTCGAGCATGCGGTCGAGCTGGTCGTAGGCGCGCTGCATGGCGCTGGCCCAGGCGTCGATGCCCATCTGCCGGTGCAGCGGCGGCAGGCCGTTGGCGTCGCCGTTGAGCATGTCCAGCTTGTGCGCCAGCTCGTGGATCACCAGGTTGTAGGCCTCCCAGCCGCCACTCTGCTGCACGCCAGGCCAGGCCAGGATCACCGGGCCCTGCAACCAGGCTTCGCCGCTGTGCTCGGCGTCCCATTCATGCTCGACGCCGGCGGCGTCGCGATGCTTCTGCGGGCTGAGGAAGTCGTCGGGGTAGATGACGATCTCGTGAAAGCCGCGATACCAGCCGAGATCGGCCAGGTGCAGCAGCGGCAATTGCGCCTGCAGCGCCAGGCGCAGGCGGTCCTGGGGTTGCAGCTCGACGCCCGCCAGCGGCGTCAGGCGCTTGTCGTGCAGAAACAGCACGGCGCGCTCACGCAGACGGCTCAACTCGTCCCCGCTCAGGCCATCGAGTATCGGCAGGCTGTCGAGCACCTGCTGCCACAGCTCAGGCGCGACCGGGTTGCGGGCAAGGATGCGTTTGCGCTGCCAGGCGCGGAAGGACCACATGGGCGGAGGCTCCAGCGAAGTGGGCGCCCACATTAAGCGTGGCTGCGGGATGCGACAAGCAGTGACGTACCGTCGGTCGGTGCGTCACGGGACTGTCAAGCGGGGCGGCTACATCAGGAGAACCACTCACTCGCAAGGAGACCCCGAGATGACCGCACCGGATCAGAAACGCCGCCAACTGCTGCAGGGCATCGGCGCCGGCATCGCCCTGCCGGCCCTGGGCATTGCGCCTGCCATCATCGCCGCGCCGCGCGAGCGCCCGCAGATGCTCGACGGCGTGCAGTCCGGCGACGTCACGGACGGCCGCGCATTGATCTGGAGCCGCTGCGACAGGCCTGGGCGATTGGTCGTCGAGTGGGATACGCGCAGCCGCTTCGGCAATCCGCGGCGCATGCTGTCTTCGATCACCGATGCCGGTCAGGACTTCACGGCTCGCGTCGATCTGCGTGGGCTGCCGGCAGATCAGTCGATCTTCTACCGCGCGCGCTTCGAGGATGCCCGCAGCGGCGTGCTCAGCGAGCCCTGGTTCGGCTTTCTACGCAGCGCACCAACTCGCCCGCGCAATATCCGTTTTGTCTGGGGTGGCGATACCTGCGGCCAGGGCTACGGCATCAACCCGGACTTCGGCGGCATGCGCATCTACGAAAGCATGCGCATGCGCCGACCGGACTTCTTCCTGCACAGCGGAGACGTGATCTACGCCGACGGGCCGATCCCAGCCGAGCTGACTGCCGAGGACGGCAGCATCTGGCGCAATCTGGTCACCGAAGAGAAGAGCAAGGTCGCCGAGACGCTCAATGAGTTTCGCGGCAACTACCGCTACAACCTGCTGGACGAAAATCTGCGCGCCTTCAACGCCGAGGTGCCGCAGGTCTGGCAGTGGGATGACCACGAGGTGACCAACAACTGGTCGCCGAGCAAGGAGCTGGATGGCCGCTATCAGCAGGTGCGCGACATCGATACGCTGGTGCAGCGCGCACGCCAGGCGTATCTGGAATACGCACCGATGCGCATGGCCCGCGGCGACAAGCTCGGGCGCATCTATCGCAAGGTCAGCTACGGGCCGCTGCTGGATGTGTTCGTGCTGGACATGCGCAGCTACCGTGGGCCGAACACTCACAACCTGCAAGCGGAGCAGGGCACCGACACGGCGTTTCTCGGCCGCGAGCAGCTGCGATGGCTCAAGCGAGAGCTGCGGGCCTCGCGCGCGACCTGGAAGGTCATCGCCGCGGACATGCCCATCGGCCTGCACGTACCGGACGGTCCGCGCTGGGAGGCAATCGCCAATGGCAACGACGGTGAGGCGTTGGGCCGGGAGCTGGAAATCGCCGACCTGCTGACCTTCATCCAGCGTGCACGAGTGCGCAACACCGTCTGGCTGACCGCGGATGTGCACTACTGCGCGGCGCACCACTATCATCCCAATCGCGCTGCCTATCAGCGTTTCGAACCGTTCTGGGAGTTTGTCGCCGGGCCACTGAACGCCGGCAGCTTTGGACCGAATCCGCTGGACGGTACCTTTGGTCCGGAGGTGGTGTTCCAGAAGGCTCCGGCGACTGCGAACAGCTCGCCGCGGGCCGGCTTCCAGTTTTTCGGCGAGGTGGAGATCGACGCGCAGAGCGGTGCGCTGGGCGTGAGTCTGCGCGACATCGACGGCACGGTGGTCTACAGCCAGACGCTTGAGCCCTGGCAGCCGGCCTGAGCCGGCTCAGCCGAGCAGGAAGTTGCCGGCGCGGGATTCACCTTCCAGCGCCGGGACTTCTGCCTCGTCCTTGAGCTGTACGCCAGAGAGCTGCCGGCGGCTGGCTTCGCGCATCAGATAGAGCAGGCGGTGCGCGGCGAGGTTGTAGCTCAGACCCTCGGGGCGAATGTTGGAAATGCAGTTGCGTTGCGCATCGTGCCGGCCGACCTGCGGCGCCCAGGTGAAGTACAGGCCCAGGCTGTCCGGCGAACTGAGCCCTGGGCGTTCGCCGAGCAGAATGACCACCATGCGCGCCTTCAGCCGCTGGCCGATTTCGTCGGCAATCGCGACGCGGCCCTGTTCGACCAGGGTGATCGGCCCGAGCGCCCAGCCTTCGGCCTGACACTGCTCGGCGATCTTCAAGGCCATCGGTGCGGCGTGGCGCTGCACCGCCAGTGCCGAGAGGCCGTCGGCGATCACCAGCGCCAGATCGCAACCGTCGCCCGCATGCTCATCGAGCGTTGCGGCGCTGACTTCGTCGAGGCGCCGACCGAGGTCCGGGCGCTGCAGGTAGATCTGCCGGTCGGTGGCGGCGCTGCGCAGATGCAGATGGCTGAGGTTATGCTTTTCCAGTTCGGCGGCCAGCGCTGCGCAGTCCAGCGGCAGATGCACGGCATCGCGCGCCTGGGCGTGGGCGAACTGGAAATCCAGCTGCGCGTCGGTGGGCAGGCTGACACCAGCCCGGCCAAGGGCGATGCGTGCCGGGGTCAGCTGGCGCAGGTGCTGCCAGGGATTCTCTATCGCGGGGGTTCGATCGGGCATGGCTACCTCGGAGCGTGACGGTCAGACGCGTGAAGAAGCGCGCAGCGTTTTCCACCTGAGCATGGCCGAGGTATCAAGAGCCGCTTCATGCCATGTTCTCCAGCGCCCGGCGGAAGGCTTCGGGCAGCTCGCGGCCGAGCTGCAGGCGGTTGCCGTCCTGGCGGAGGATCTGCATCTTCGCCAGCCACTCCTCGAATTCCGGCGCGGGCCTGAGGCCGAGCACCTGGCGCACGTAGAGGGCGTCGTGGAAGGAGGTGGTCTGGTAGTTGAGCATCACATCGTCCGAGCCCGGGATGCCCATGATGAAGTTGATGCCCGCTGTGCCGAGCAGGGTCAGCAGCATGTCCATGTCGTCCTGGTCGGCTTCGGCGTGGTTGGTGTAGCAGATGTCGCAACCCATAGGCACGCCGAGCAGCTTGCCGCAGAAGTGGTCCTCCAGCCCGGCGCGGATGATCTGCTTGCCGTTGTAGAGGTACTCCGGGCCGATAAAGCCGACCACGGTGTTCACCAGCAGCGGTTTGTAGCGGCGCGCGACGGCGTAGGCGCGGGCTTCGCAGGTCTGCTGATCGACGCCGTGGTGCGCGTTGGCCGACAGCGCGCTGCCCTGGCCGGTCTCGAAGTACATGAGGTTGTCGCCGAGGGTGCCGCGCTTCTGCGACAGCCCGGCCTCGTAGCCTTCCTGCAGCGTCGCCAGGCTGATGCCGAAGCTGGCGTTAGCCGCCTCGGTGCCAGCGATGGACTGGAACACCAGATCCAGCGGCGCGCCGCGATTGATCGCCTCGATGGAGGTGGTGACGTGGGTGAGGATGCAGGCCTGGGTCGGAATCTCGTAGCGGCCGATCACCGCATCGAGCATCTTCAGCAGCTCGCAGATGCCGGCGGTGCTGTCGGTGGCCGGGTTGATGCCGATCACCGCATCGCCGTTGCCGTAGAGCAGACCGTCGAGGATGCTCGCAGCGATGCCCGCACCGTCGTCGGTCGGGTGATTGGGCTGCAGCCGGGTGGACATGCGTCCGGCCAGGCCGATGCTGTTGCGAAAGCGGGTGACGACCCGGACCTTCTGCGCGACGAGGATTAGGTCCTGCACGCGCATGATCTTCGACACCGCAGCGACCATTTCCGGCGTCAGGCCGGGTGCCAGAGCCTTTAGCGACGACTCGTCGGCATCCTCGCCGAGCAGCCAGTTGCGAAAATCGCCCACGGTCAGGTGGCTGACCGGGGCGAAGGCAGCGGCGTCATGGCTGTCGATGATCAGCCGAGTCACTTCATCGCTTTCGTAGGGAATCAGTGCTTCCTCGAGAAAACGCTTGAGCGGCACCTGGGCCAGGCACATCTGCGCCGCCACGCGTTCGGCGTCGCTGCCCGCCGCGACTCCGGCGAGCAGGTCGCCGGAGCGTGCCGGGCTGGCCTTGGCCATCACCTCGCGCAGGTCGTCGAAGCGCCAGGTGGTGCCGCCCACGCTGTGCGAGTACGTCATCGCTGCTCTCCCTACTTGAGTGTCGCCTCGGCCTGCTCGATCGCCGCGAATTCCTCTTCCGGCGTGCCGGCCACCAGATGGTGTCGACTGTAGATCGCGAAATAGGCGATGAAGATCCCGTAGATGATCGCGGCGCCGATCACCACCCGCGGGTCGACCAGGAAGCCCGCGATCACCGCGATGCAGGCCAGTACCAGCGCCACGCCAGAGGTGACGATGCCGCCGGGTGTCCTGTACGGGCGATGCAGATCCGGCCGGCGCAGGCGCAGGACGATGTGCGAGGCCATCATCAAGACGTAGGAGATGGTCGCGCCGAACACCGCGACGAGGATCAACAGGTCGCCCTGGCCGGTCAGCGACAGCAGGAAGCCGATCACACCGGGAATCACCAGTGCCAGCACCGGCGCCTTGTTCCTGTTGGTCAGCGACAACTTGCGCGGCAGGTAACCGGCGCGCGACAGGGCGAAGATCTGCCGCGAGTAGGCATAGATGATCGAGAAGAAGCTGGCGATCAGCCCGGCCAGGCCGACCAGATTGACGAAGCCGCTCATCCAGGTGGACGAACCGTAGGCGGTGGTCAGCGCTTCCACCAGCGGATTGCCGGACGCCACCAGAGTGCTGGAGCCGGCGCCGCCCGGGCCGACCAGCAAGATCAGGCCAGCAAAGGCGACCAGAATCAGCATGGCGCCGATCAGCCCGCGCGGCATGTCGCGCTGCGGATTCTTGGTTTCCTCGGCGGCCAGCGGTACGCCTTCCACGGCGAGAAAGAACCAGATGGCATAGGGAATTGCCGCCCAGATGCCGACGTAGCCGTAGGGCAGAAAGTTGCTGGCGCCTGCAGCGGTGGTCGGTGCGATATCGAGCAGCTTGTCCACCGAGAAGTGCGGCACCATCGCGATGATGAACACGGCCAGCGCCAGGGCAGCGACGGCGGTGATGATGAACATCAGCTTCAGCGCCTCGCCGACGCCGAAGATATGGATGCCGATGAAGACGATGTAGAAGGCCAGATAGATCATCCAGCCGCCGATGCCGAACAGTGACTCGCAATAGGCGCCGATGAACACGGCGATCGCCGCCGGCGCGATGGCGTATTCGATGAGGATCGCCGTGCCGGTGAGAAAGCCGCCCAATGGGCCGAAGGCGGTGCGGGCGAAGCCGTAGCCGCCACCAGCCGTGGGTACCATCGATGACAGCTCGGCCAGCGAGAAGCACATGCACAGGTACATGGTCGCCATCAGCAACGTGGCGATGAACAAGCCACCCCAACCGCCCTGGGCGAGCCCGAAGTTCCAGCCGGCATAGTCGCCGGAGATCACGTAGGCGACGCCGAGACCGACCAGCAGCACCCAGCCGGCGGCGCCTTTCTTCAGTTCGCGTTCCTGGAAATAGCTACTGCCAACGGTTTCGAAATCGATTGCATGGTGCGGTGGCGTTGAACGGCTGTGTTCGAGGGCCATGGGGAAATCCTCTTGGATAGGTTGGCAGGTCTCTCCCTAGCAAGCGTCATGCCCCACGCCGGAAATGCGATATTTGCGGTGTTTTGTCAGCCAAGTTCGGCAGGAACGCACCTTTTGCGTGCTCCGCAGCACCACGGCGGAGCCCGGCAGGTGTCTTGTTCAAGGCGCGGGCGGCGTGTGCCACCCGCGCTGATCTATCAGAAGAAGCCCAGCGGGTTGATGTCGTAGCTGATCAGCAGGTTCTTGGTCTGCTGGTAGCTGTCGAGGATCATCTTGTGGGTTTCGCGCCCGACGCCGGACTTCTTGTAGCCACCGAACGCGGCATGCGCCGGATAGAGGTGGTAGCAGTTGGTCCAGACACGGCCCGCCTTGATCGCCCGGCCCATGCGGTAGGCGCGGTTGATGTCGCGGGTCCAGACGCCGGCGCCGAGGCCGTATTCGGTGTCGTTGGCGATGGCCAGCGCCTCGGCCTCGTCCTTGAAGGTGGTGACGCCGATCACCGGGCCGAAGATTTCCTCCTGGAACACGCGCATCTCGTTGGTGCCCTTGAGCAGGGTCGGTTGGATGTAATAGCCGGTCGCCAGTGAGCCTTCGAGTTTTTCAGCGGCGCCGCCGGTCAGTACCTCCGCACCTTCGCCCTTGGCGATTTCCAGGTAGGACAGGATCTTGTCGAACTGCTGCTGGCTGGCCTGGGCGCCGACCATGGTCTCGGTGTCCAGCGGGTCGCCGCGTTTGATCTGCGCGACCTTTTTCATCACCGCTTCCATGAACGGCGCGTAGATCGACTCCTGCACCAGTGCGCGGGACGGACAGGTGCACACCTCGCCCTGGTTGAAGAAGCCCAGCACCAGGCCTTCGGCGGCTTTCTCGATGAAGGTCGGTTCGGCCTGCATGATGTCTTCGAAGTAGATGTTCGGGCTCTTGCCACCCAGCTCCACGGTGCTCGGGATGATGCTTTCCGCGGCGCGCTTCATGATGTGCGAGCCCACCGGGGTGGAGCCGGTGAAGGCGATCTTGGCGATGCGCTTGCTGGAGGCCAGGGCTTCGCCGGCTTCACGGCCATAGCCCTGTACGACGTTGAGCACGCCCGGGGGCAGCAGGTCGCCAATCACCTCCATCAGTACGCTGATACCCAGTGGGGTCTGCTCGGCCGGCTTGAGCACGATGCAGTTCCCGGCGGCCAGCGCCGGAGCGAGCTTCCAGGCGGCCATCAGGATCGGGAAGTTCCACGGGATGATCTGCCCGACCACGCCCAGCGGCTCGTGGAAATGGTAGGCCGCGGTGTGTTCGTCGATCTCGGCGCTGGTGCCTTCCTGGGCACGGATGCAACCGGCGAAGTAGCGGAAGTGGTCGGCGGCCAGCGGGATATCCGCGTTCAGCGTCTCGCGCACCGCCTTGCCGTTGTCCCAGGTTTCGGTGACGGCGAGCATCTCCAGGTTCTGCTCGATGCGGTCGGCGATCTGCAACAGGATCAGCGAGCGTGCCTGCACGCTGGTCTTGCCCCACGCGTCGGCAGCGGCATGGGCGGCGTCCAGGGCTTTCTCAATATCGGCGGCGTCGGAGCGCGGAAACTCGGCAATCGGCTGTCCGTTAACCGGAGACAGGTTGGTGAAATACTGCCCGTTGACGGGTTCGACGAACTCGCCATTGATGAAGTTGCCGTAGCGGGCCTTGAGGGTAACGAGGGCACCATCGGTGCCGGGAGGGGCGTAGATCATGGGGGGCTCCAATTTGTTCTTGGATGGAGATTCGCTGCATAAAGCGTAGATCACGACTTGAATACTGTCGCGGTGGCCAGGGGCGCTTTTCGTGGCGGCAGAGCGAGCGCTGCCGCGCGGTCGGGCCGGGGCAGAAGCCCCGGCCCAGGGGCTCAGAGGGCGCAATGGAAGATCGCTTCGATTTCCTCTTGCGTGGCGCGGCGCGGGTTGGTCAGGCCGCAGGCATCGTTCATGGCGTTGGCGGCCAGCGTCGGGATGTCATCGGCCTTGGCGCCAAGCTCGGCCAGGCCGCCCGGAATGCCGATTGCCTGCGACAGGGTACGGATTGCCACGAGTGCGGCTTCGGCACCCTGCGCGGCGTCGAGTCCGCGGGTCTCCACGCCCATCGCGGTTGCAACGTCGCGCAGGCGTTCGGGGCAGACGCTGGCGTTGTAGCTTTCCACGTGAGGCAGCAGTACGGCGTTGCAGACGCCGTGCGGCAGATCGTAGAAGCCGCCGAGCTGGTGAGCCATGGCGTGGACGTAGCCCAGCGAGGCGTTGTTGAACGCCATCCCGGCGAGGAACTGTGCGTAGGCCATGGCTTCGCGGGCGGGCATGTCGCTGCCGTTCTCGACGGCGGTACGCAGGTTTGCCGAGATCAGTTCGATGGCCTTGAGCGCGCAGGCATCGGTGATCGGCGTGGCGGCGGTCGAGACATAGGCTTCAATCGCGTGGGTGAGGGCGTCCATGCCGGTCGCGGCGGTCAGCCCCTTGGGCATGGCGACCATCAATGCCGGGTCGTTCACCGACAGCAGCGGCGTGACATTGCGGTCGACGATGGCCATTTTCACGTGGCGGGTTTCGTCGGTGATGATGCAGAAGCGAGTCATCTCGCTGGCGGTGCCGGCGGTGGTGTTGATCGCCACCAGCGGCAGTTGTGGTTTGGCCGAGCGGTCGACGCCTTCGTAGGCGGCGATATTCCCGCCGTTGGTGGCGCACAGGGCGATGCCCTTGGCGCAGTCATGAGGCGAGCCGCCACCGAGGGAAATGATGAAATCGCAGGCGCTGTCGCGCAGCTGGGCCAGGCCCTTCTCGACGTTGCCGACGGTTGGGTTCGGTTGTGCGCCGTCGAATACGATCGATTGGATATCCGCAGCAGCCAGCAGCGCGGCGACCTTTTCGGCGACGCCTGCTCGTGCCAGTCCGACATCGGTGACGATCAGCGCTTTGCGAAAGCCGTAGTTGGCGATGGCGACCATCGCTTCATCAAGGCTTCCGGCGCCCATCATGTTCACTGCGGGTATGAAGAAGGTGCTGCTCATGGTGAATGCCTGCGATTGTCTGGAATGAGGTTTTCGCAGCATCGCATCTGGACCTGAGGGCGAAATGATCTGGCTCAAGAAGGTGACTGGTCGGTCTTGTTTCGGCTCTGCGTCCGACTAACGGTGCCTGGTCGGCTGGCGGTACCTGCTGTGCTAACCTGCGCCGCAGTTTTTCAGTGGGTCTCACCGCTTTTGAGGGCATCCATGCATATCCACATTCTCGGCATCTGCGGCACCTTCATGGGTTCGCTCGCGGTGCTGGCCAAGGAACTCGGGCATCGCGTCACCGGCTCCGACGCCAACGTCTATCCACCGATGAGCACCCAGCTCGAAGCCCAGGGCATCGAGCTGACCCAGGGCTACGAGCCGAGCCAGCTCGAGCCGGCGCCGGATCTGGTGGTGATCGGCAATGCCCTCAGTCGCGGCAACCCGGCGGTGGAATACGTGCTGAACAAGGGCCTGCCCTATGTCTCCGGCCCGCAGTGGCTGGCCGACCACGTGCTGCAGGGGCGCTGGGTGCTGGCGGCGGCCGGAACCCATGGCAAGACCACCACCAGTAGCATGTTGGCCTGGGTTCTGGAACATGCCGGCATGAGCCCGGGATTCCTCATCGGTGGCGTGCCGCAGAACTTCGGCATCTCCGCACGGCTCGGCGGTACGCCGTTCTTCGTGGTGGAGGCCGACGAGTACGACAGCGCCTTCTTTGACAAGCGCAGCAAATTCGTCCACTACCGCCCGCGTACTACCATCCTGAACAATCTGGAGTTCGATCACGCGGATATCTTCCCGGATCTCGGCGCCATCGAGCGGCAATTCCATCATCTGGTGCGTACCGTGCCGGGAGAAGGGCTGATCATCCATCCCGAGTCGGAAACGGCGCTCAAACGCGTCATCGAGTTGGGCTGCTGGACGCCGGTGCAGACCACCGGCGAGGGTGGCCAGTGGCAGGCCAGGTTGCTCAGCGAGGACGGTTCGCGCTTCGAGGTGATCTTCGATGGCGAGGTACAGGGCGTGGTGGACTGGCAGCTGACCGGTCTGCACAACGTCAACAATGCGCTGGCGACGCTCGCCGCGGCACGGCATGTCGGCGTGCTGCCGAAGCAGGGCGCCGAGGCGCTGAGCGAGTTCCTGAGCGTCAAGCGACGCATGGAAAAGGTCGCCGAGGTCAACGGCGTGACCATCTATGACGACTTCGCCCACCACCCGACCGCCATCGCCACCACCCTCGACGGCCTGCGCAAGCGCGTCGGTGATACGCCGATCATCGCGGTGGTCGAACCGCGTTCCAACTCCATGAAGCTCGGCGCGCATCGCGAGGGCCTGGCTGAATCCGTGGCGCTGGCCAACCAGGCGATCTGGTACGCACCCGCCAATCTTGGCTGGGATCTGGCCGCAACCGTCGCCGGCTCGCCGGTGCAGACCACGGTCTGCGATTCGCTGGAGGCGATCATTGCCAAGGTCAAAGCTGACGCCGTGCCGGGCACCCAGGTGGTGGTCATGAGCAATGGCGGTTTTGGTGGGTTGCACAACAAGCTGGCCGAGGCGTTGAGCTGACTGCTCAAGGTGGAAAACGCTTCGCGGTTTTCCACCCGACGATGACCGTGGGCAGGGTGGAAATCGCCGAAGGCATTTCCACGCGGATCGCATCAGCAAGTAGGGTGGGTCGGGCGGCGTTCCGCTTCAGCCCACCCGAACACGACCAAGCGGCTACAAAGGGAGCAGATATATGAGCGGACCGGAACGCATTACCCTGGCCATGACTGGCGCATCCGGCGCGCAGTATGGTTTGCGCCTGCTCGACTGCCTGATCCAGGAAGACCGCGAGGTGCATTTCCTGATCTCCAAGGCCGCGCAGCTGGTAATGGCTACCGAAACCGACGTGGTGCTGCCGGCCAAGCCGCAGGCGATGCAGGCATTCCTCTCGGAATACACCGGTGCCGCCGCCGGGCAGATCCGCGTGTTCGCCAAGGAGGACTGGATGGCGCCACCGGCCTCCGGCTCCGGTGCACCGACCTCCATGGTGGTGGTGCCTTGCTCCACTGGCACGCTGTCGGCAATTGCCACCGGCGCCTGCAACAACCTGATTGAGCGTGCCGCCGACGTTGCCCTCAAGGAGCGCCGCCAGCTGATCCTGGTCCCGCGCGAGGCGCCGTATTCGAGCATCCACCTGGAGAACATGCTCAAGCTGTCCAACCTTGGCGTAACCATCCTGCCGGCCTCGCCAGGCTTCTATCATCAGCCGCAGACCATCGACGACCTGGTCGATTTCGTCGTCGCGCGCATCCTCAATCTGCTCAACATCCCGCAGGACATGCTGCCGCGCTGGGGTGAGCACCATATCGTCAGCGACGACTGACATGCTCGGCCGAGCGCTGCTAGTCCTGGCGACGCTGAGCCTGCTCGGCGGCTGTGCCAGCGTGCGCACGTTGGACGCCGCCAAGCCTGGCGCGCCGATCATTTATTCCGGCACGCGCCTGGACTGGTACAGCCTCAACGGCGGCTGCTGCCCCGTGGATCGATTCGGTGCCATGCCGCCGAAATATGCCGCGCTGGATCTGCCCGCCAGCGCCCTGGTGGATACGCTGCTGCTGCCCTTCGCCGTGGCGGCGGAGTTGGGTGTCGGCCTCGGCGTGCGCGGCGGTCTTTGAGCGGCGCGCCTTATTACTGATCTGGGTTCGGGCTGGCCTCCCGTGCAGCAGGCATAATTTCCCCGTCTGCGGCACAAGGAGAACAGGTGTGAAAGACCGAACTCAGTTCCACATGAATTACTGGATGATCGCCATTCTGGTGTTTCTCGGCCTGCAGTACCTGCTGTCGATCCAGCAGGAGGTGGCGACCATCCCCTACAGCGAGTTCGAGCAGCACCTCAAGGAGGGCCGCGTCGAAGAGCTGGCGATCACCGAGCGACGCATCGAGGGCCTGCTCAAGGAGCCGCTGGCCAGCGGTCAGCGGCGGTTCATCAGCAATCGCGTCGAACCGCAGTTGGCCGAGCATCTGCAGCAGTACCCGGTGCGCTACACCGGTAAGGTGGAAAGCACGCTGGTGCGTGACCTGCTGTCGTGGATCGTGCCGGCCATGCTCTTCTTCGGCATCTGGCTGTTCCTGCTCAAGCGCATCGGCAGCGGCCTGGGCGGCGGCGGCATGATGCAGATCGGCAAGAGCAAGGCGCGTGTCTACGTCGAGACCGACATGAAGGTGAGCTTCGCCGATGTTGCCGGGGTCGACGAGGCCAAGGACGAGCTCAAGGAGATCATCGAGTTCCTCCGCGACCCGCAGACGTACGGTCGTCTCGGCGGGCGCATGCCGAAAGGCGTGCTGCTGGTCGGGCCCCCGGGCACAGGCAAGACGCTGCTGGCGCGGGCCGTGGCCGGCGAGGCAAAAGTGCCGTTCTTCTCCATTTCCGGCTCCGAGTTCGTCGAGATGTTCGTCGGCGTCGGTGCCGCGCGGGTGCGTGATCTGTTCGAACAGGCGCGGGCCCAGGCGCCAGCGATCATCTTCATCGACGAACTGGATGCCCTCGGCCGCGCCCGCGGCGCCGGACCATTGTCCGGCGGGCATGACGAGAAGGAGCAGACGCTCAACCAGCTGCTGGTGGAGATGGACGGCTTCGATACCTCCAGCGGCTTGGTTCTGCTGGCGGCCACCAACCGCCCGGAAATTCTCGACCCGGCCCTGCTCCGCGCCGGCCGTTTCGACCGCCAGGTGCTGGTCGATCGGCCGGACAAGGTCGGGCGGGTGCAGATTCTCAATGTGCACCTGAAGAAGTCGCGTCTGGGTATCGATGTCGACCCGCAGGCCATCGCCGCGCTGACGCCGGGCTTTACCGGTGCCGATCTGGCCAATCTGGTCAATGAGGCGACGCTGCTGGCGACCCGGCGCAATGCCGAAGCGGTGGCCATGGAAGACTTCACCGCGGCCATCGAGCGGATCATCGCCGGGCTGGAGAAGCGCAACCGCCTGCTCAACCCGCGCGAACGCGAGATCGTCGCCTATCACGAGATGGGCCATGCGCTAGTGGCCATGGCGCTGCCGGGGGTCGATCCGGTGCACAAGGTGTCGATCATCCCGCGCGGCATGGGCGCACTGGGCTACACCATCCAGCGGCCCATCGAGGACCGCTTCCTGATGACCAGCGAGGAGCTGGAAAACAAGATGGCCGTGCTGCTCGGCGGGCGCGCGGCGGAATGGCTGGTGTTCGCCCATCTGTCCACCGGCGCCGCGGACGATCTGGCCAAGGTCACCGACATTGCCCGGGCCATGGTCACCCGTTACGGCATGTCCAAGCGTCTCGGGCATCTGGCGCTGGAGCGTGAGCCGAACTCCTTCCTTGGCAACGAGGCGATGCTCGGCCTCAAGCCGCAACATGATTATGCCGAGAGCACCGCCACGGCGATCGACGAGGAAGTGCAGGAGCTGGTGCAGTCTGCATTCCAGCGCAGCCTGGGATTGCTCGAGGAGCGGCATGAACTGCTTGAGCGCTGCGCGCGTCGTTTGCTGCAGCAGGAGACGCTGGATGCCGATGAGCTGCGTGAGCTCAGCGCGGCTCCAGCCAGCGATCCGGTACAGGCACCCCCTCAGGCCTGATGCGGCCTCAGGGCTGGCGAGTCAGTCGGCCTGGCGCTGGGCATGTTGCGCCAGCGCCCACTCGACATGCTCGCGTACCAGCTCCGAGGGGTCGTCGCGGCGCGCCTGGAGCGCTTCCAGCACCGGGATGCTTGACGGCGCGTTGCCCAGACCGACCGCCAGGTTGCGCAGCCAGCGCTGGTAACCAGCGCGGCGTAGCGGCGAACCCTCGGTGCGGCTGAGAAACTCCTCTTCCGTCCAGCGGAACAGGGTCGCCAGCTCGGCGTTGTCCAGGCTATGGCGTGGTTGAAAGTCACTCTGCTCGGTGGGGCGGGCGAATCGGTTCCACGGACAGACGATCTGGCAATCGTCGCATCCGAATACGCGGTTGCCGATCTTGTCGCGCAGCTCGACGGGGATCGCGCCTTTCAGCTCGATGGTGAGATAGGAAATGCAGCGTCGCGCATCGAGTAGCCGCTCGCCGACGAAGGCATCGGTGGGGCAGACGTCCAGGCAGGCGTGGCAGCTGCCGCAGTGATCGCGAGTCGTCGGTTCGTCGACCGGCAGCGCGATATCGACGAACAGTTCGCCGAGAAAGAACCAGCTGCCGGCCTTGCGGTTGAGCAGCAGGGTGTTCTTGCCGATCCAGCCGAGCCCGGCCTGCTGCCCGGCGGCCTTCTCCAGCACCGGCGCGCTGTCGACGAATGCGCGAAAGCCGAACGGGCCGACCATCTGCTGAATGCGCTCGGCGAGCTGCTGGATGCGTTTGCGGATCAACTTGTGGTAATCGCGGCCCAGCGCGTAGCGTGACACATAGGCCTTCTCCGGACTTGCGAGCTGCTGCGTCATGCGTGTGTCGCCGGGCAGGTAGTCCATGCGCAGCGAGATCACCCTGAGCGTGCCCGGCACCAGTTCGTCCGGCCGCGAACGCTTGCTGCCGTGGGCGGCCATGTAGTCCATCTCGCCTTGATACCCGGCTGCCAGCCAGGCCTTCAGATGCGCTTCGTGCTCGCCGAGGTCGACATCGGTGATCCCCACCTGCTGGAAGCCGAGCTCACGCCCCCATTCCTTGATGGATTGGGCGAGGGCGGCGGGGTCGAGAGAGAGGCTGGACATTGGAGAGCGG
This sequence comes from Stutzerimonas kunmingensis, assembly GCF_002929225.1. Lineage (GTDB taxonomy): Bacteria > Pseudomonadota > Gammaproteobacteria > Pseudomonadales > Pseudomonadaceae > Stutzerimonas. Next base: position 659,088 of record NZ_PISM01000022.1, read on the forward strand.
CATGACAGGCGGGTGCGTATAATTCTGCCAGACATTCCGCCGCGATGATCCCTGCTCCGATGACCGATTCCCTGCCCGTCGCTCTGTATACCGCCGCCCAGGTGCGCGAACTCGATGCGCGCCTGATTGCCGCCGGCACTCCCGGTTTCGAATTGATGCAGCGTGCCGCTCATGCCGCATGGCGTGCGCTGCGTCGGCGCTGGCCGGATGCCGGGGCGGTCACCGTGCTGGCCGGACGTGGCAATAACGCCGGCGATGGCTACATCGTTGCGGCGCTGGCGCAGCGCTCCGGCTGGCAGGTGCGGGTGCTGGCGGTGGGCGATCCGCAAGCTTTGCAGGGCGATGCCGCGCAGGCCCTGGCCGAGGCACGGGCGAGCGGTGTGGCCGTCGAGCGCTGGCACTCCGAGGCGCCGCTGCAGGGCGTGCTGGTGGATGCGCTGCTGGGCACCGGCATTGCCGGTGACGTGCGCGAGCCCTATGTCGCCGCGATCGAGGCGATCAATGCCAGCGAATTGCCGGTGCTGGCCATCGATCTGCCGTCCGGTCTGTGTGCGAACAGCGGGCGGGTGCTGGGCCATGCGGTGCGTGCCGACATCAGTGTTACCTTTATCGGCCTCAAGCTCGGCCTGTTTACCGCCGACGGTCCTGATCGCGTCGGCACCCTGGTGTTCGACGATCTGCAGGCCGATCCGGCGATCGTCGCGCAGGTGGCGAGCGAGGCCGTGCGCCTGGACCACGGCTCGCTCATACGTGTCGCGCCGCGCTCGCCAGTAGCGCACAAGGGCAGCTTCGGACAGGTGCTGGTGATTGGCGGCGATCTGGGAACTGGCGGCGCCGCACTGCTTAGCGCCGAGGCGGCATTGCGCTGCGGTGCGGGCATGGTGACGCTGGCAACACGCCCAGAGCATGTCACCGCTTCGCTGGTGCGCCGCCCGGAAATCATGTGCAGTGGCGTCGAATCGACTTATGCGCTGACGGCGCTGGTCGAGCGCGCCGATGTATTGGTGGTCGGCCCTGGAATGGGTCAGGCGCCCTGGGGGCGTAGCCTGCTGTCGTTGGCGGCCCAACATGAGTCGCCCCAAGTGTGGGATGCCGATGCGCTTAACCTGCTGGCGGCTGGCAGCATCGAATTGCCGGCAGCGAGCGTAATCACGCCGCACCCGGGCGAGGCTGCGCGTCTGTTGCAATGCTCGGTGGCCGAGATACAGGCTGATCGCCCCGCTGCGGCGCGTGCGCTGGCCCATCGCTACGCCTGCGTGGCACTGCTCAAAGGCGCCGGTACGCTGATCGCCGCCGCGGATGGGCGGCTGGCGCTCTGTGATCGCGGCCATCCGGCGATGGCCAGTGCCGGTTTGGGCGACGTGTTGGCCGGCGTGATCGGTGCGTTGCTGGCCCAAGACCTGACGCCATTCGATGCGGCCTGCCTGGGGGCGTGGTTACACGCCTCCGCTGGCGAGTGCTTGGGTGAGCAGGGGCGCGGACTCGTCGCCAGCGATCTGATTCCCGTGATTCGTCAGTTGCTCGAGGAGCAGTCGCCATGCCGGAAGTGAATCTGTATGCCGCAGACGAGGCTGCCATGCTCGCGCTGGGCGCACGCATCGCTCAGGCGACCGGCGGTCTTGGCGTCATCTATCTGCATGGTGATCTCGGTGCGGGCAAGACCACGTTGTCGCGCGGCCTGATTCGCGGCTTCGGTCATGCGGGCAAGGTCAAGAGTCCGACCTTCACATTGGTCGAACCCTACGAGTTGGACGATGTGCAGGTTTACCACTTCGACCTGTATCGTCTGGTCGATCCGGAAGAACTGGAGTTCCTCGGCATCCGCGACTATTTCGAAGGCAATGCGCTGTGCCTGATCGAATGGCCGGAGCGCGGGGCCGGCATTTTGCCAAAGGCCGACATGGACATTACCATTGCACCGCATGAGGCCGGCCGTACGCTGCGCCTGTCGCCCCACACCGCGCGGGGCGAAGCCTGGTGTGTCGCCCTGACCGACGGAGAGCTATGAATAACATGGGTTTGGGTACGCGCATTCGCACCCTGATTGGTGGACTGGTGCTGTTGCTGATGGCAACCGACCTTCATGCCGCCAGCGATGTGCAGAGCGTGCGTCTGTGGCGTGCGCCGGACAACACCCGCCTGGTGTTCGATCTATCCGGCCCGGTCGAGCACAAGATCTTCACCCTTACTGCGCCTGATCGGCTGGTCATCGACGTGACCGGCGCGACGCTCAAGGCCGAACTCGACAAGCTGCCGTTAAAGAACACGCCGGTCGCCTCCCTGCGCGCCGGCCAGCACGATGCCGACACACTTCGCGTGGTCGTCGATCTGCATGCGCCAGTAGCGCCGAAGAGCTTCAGTCTGGCGCCCAATCAGCAATACGGTCATCGCCTGGTGGTCGACCTCTTCGATCAGGCGACATCCGCTCGCGCCGCGACCCAGCCGCCAGCCACCGCTACCCCGGCGACGCCCGCCGCGCCGGTTTCCCCGACCCTGCCGGCGGTGAAGCTGCCGGCTACGGCGAGCAGCAAGCGCGACATCGTGATCGCCATCGACGCCGGTCATGGTGGCGAAGACCCCGGCGCGATCGGCCCCGGCAAGATCTACGAGAAACACGTGGTGCTGCAGATTTCCAAGGAACTGCAACGGCAGATCAACGCCGACAAGGGTTTTCGAGCCGAGCTGGTGCGCACCGGCGACTACTTCATCCCGCTGCGCAAACGTACCGAGATCGCGCGCAAGAAGGGCGCCGATCTGTTCGTCTCGATCCATGCCGATGCTGCGCCGCGTTCGGCGGCCTACGGTGCCTCAGTGTTCGCCCTGTCTGACCGCGGTGCTACCTCGGAAACCGCGCGCTGGCTGGCCGACAGCGAGAACCGTTCCGACCTGATTGGCGGTGCCGGCAACGTCAGCCTGGGCGACAAGGATCAGATGCTTGCTGGTGTGCTGCTGGACCTGTCGATGACGGCTTCGTTGTCATCGAGCCTGAATGTCGGGCAGAAGGTATTGAGCAACATGGGGCGCATCACTCCACTGCACAAGCGGCGGGTCGAACAGGCGGGCTTCATGGTGCTGAAGTCGCCGGATATCCCGTCGATTCTGGTGGAGACCGGCTTCATCTCGAACCCGTCCGAGGCCAAGAAGCTGCAGACAGCGAGCCACCAGCAGTCGCTGGCGCGCTCGATCCACAGTGGCGTAAGGCAGTTCTTCCATGAGAATCCGCCGCCTGGAACCTATGTGGCCTGGTTGCGGGATTCCGGCAAGATCGCCAGTGCGCCGCGCGAGCACATCGTACGTTCCGGCGAGAGCCTGGCATTGCTCGCCCAGCGCTATCAGGTAAGCCTGACTTCCCTGCGCAGCGCCAACAATCTGCGCAATGACGTGATCAAGATCGGCCAGACGCTGAGCATTCCCGCCACCACGCTGGCCTCGCAACCATGAGCGAGGTGCCGCGCATCCAGCTGCTAAGTCCGCGGCTGGCGAACCAGATTGCCGCCGGCGAGGTGGTGGAACGCCCGGCCTCGGTGATCAAGGAGCTGCTGGAAAACAGTCTGGATTCGGGCGCGCGACGCATCGATGTGGACATCGAGCAGGGCGGGGTCAAGCTGCTGCGAGTGCGCGACGACGGCTGCGGCATTCCGCCGGACGATCTGCCGCTGGCCCTGGCGCGTCACGCCACCAGCAAGATTCGTGATCTGGAAGACCTCGAACGGGTCATGAGTCTGGGTTTTCGGGGCGAAGCGCTGGCTTCGATCAGTTCCGTCTCGCGTCTGACCATGACTTCACGCACCGCCGATGCCAGCGAGGCCTGGCAGGTGGAGACCGAGGGGCGTGAAATGGAAGCGCGGGTGCAGCCCGCGGCGCATCCAGTGGGCACCTCGGTGGAGGTGCGCGATCTGTTCTTCAATACGCCGGCGCGACGCAAGTTTCTGCGCACCGAGAAGACCGAATTCGATCACCTTCAGGAAGTCATCAAGCGCCTGGCGCTGGCGCGTTTCGACGTGGCCTTCCATCTGCGCCACAACGGCAAGGTCGTGCTGGCGCTGCGCCAGGCCGAAGACGATGCGGCGCGCGCGCGTCGTGTCGCTTCGGTATGCGGGCCGGCGTTCCTCGAGCAGGCGCTGCCCATCGAGATCGAGCGTAACGGCTTGCGACTGTGGGGCTGGGTCGGGCTGCCGACCTTCTCGCGCAGTCAGGCGGATCTGCAGTATTTCTACGTCAACGGGCGCATGGTTCGCGACAAGCTGGTGGCCCATGCGGTACGCCAGGCCTATCGCGATGTGCTGTTCAACGGCCGGCACCCGACGTTCGTGCTGTTCCTCGATGTCGACCCGGCGGTGGTGGACGTCAACGTGCACCCGACCAAGCATGAAGTGCGCTTCCGCGACAGCCGCATGGTGCATGACTTCCTTTACGGCACGCTGCATCGCGCGCTGGGGGATGTGCGGCCGGAAGATCAGCTCGCGGCACCGGCCAGCGTCACGCCGATGACGCAGGTTTCCGGACTGGCCGCTGGCGAGTTCGCCGGGCAGAACGAAATGAGTCTGGCGGCCAGCGTGCTTGAGCGGCCCCAGGGTGATACGTCGTCCTGGCGCGGCGCAGGGGCCGGTTATCAGGCGCCACGGCCAGCTTCGGCCGGCTATACCGCCGAAGCTCAGGGTGCTTATCGCGAGTTCTTCACGCCGTTGCCCGAAAGCGGTCCCGCGGCACTGCCGGCGAGTCAGGATGACGTGCCGCCGCTGGGGTATGCGCTGGCGCAGCTCAAGGGCGTCTACATCCTCGCCGAAAATGCCCAGGGCATGGTGTTGGTTGACATGCACGCCGCTCACGAACGCATCACCTATGAGCGACTGAAAGCCGCCATGGCCAGCGAAGGCTTGCGCGGGCAGCCATTGCTGGTGCCTGAGTCGATTGCGCTGAGTCAGCGTGAAGCCGACTGCGCCGAAGAGCACGGGCAATGGTTTCAGATGCTGGGTTTCGAGCTGCAACGACTGGGGCCGGAAACCTTGGCGATTCGACAGATCCCGTCGCTGCTCAAGCAGGCCGAAGCGACCCGGCTGGTCCGCGACGTGTTGGCCGATCTGCTTGAGTACGGCACCAGTGACCGTATTCAGGCCCATCTGAACGAGCTGCTGGCGACCATGGCGTGTCATGGCGCAGTGCGCGCCAACCGGCGGCTGACGGTGCCCGAGATGAACGCCTTGCTGCGCGATATGGAACATACCGAGCGCAGCGGGCAGTGCAATCACGGGCGTCCGACCTGGACGCAGCTCGGCATGGACGAACTGGACAAGCTGTTCCTGCGCGGTCGCTGAGTAATCCTCGCGGCGAACCGTGCTTGCAGCCGGCCGCCTGTCGCCGGAAACTATGCGGCCAAGACCGTCGAGCTTCCTGATGTCCGCTCTCCCTCCTGCCATCTTTCTCATGGGGCCCACTGCGTCGGGCAAGACCGATCTTGCGTTGGAACTGGCGCGCTTGCTGCCCTGCGAGCTGATCAGTGTCGATTCGGCGCTGGTCTATCGCAGCATGGATATCGGCACGGCGAAGCCGTCGGCTGAGGTGTTGGCCGAGTTTCCCCATCGTCTGGTGGACATCCTCGACCCGGCCGAGAGCTACTCGGCTGCAGAGTTCAGCGCAGATGCCCTGGCGGCCATGGCCGAGATCAGCGCGGCTGGCCGAATTCCTCTGCTGGTTGGCGGCACCATGTTGTATTTCAAGGCGTTGCAGGAAGGACTCGCCGATATGCCGGCAGCTGACCCGTTGCTACGTGCCGAGCTCGAGGCGCTGGCCGCGACGCAAGGGTTGCAGGTGCTGCACGATCAGCTGGCCCAGGTGGATCCGGAGTCGGCAGCGCGCATTCATCCTAACGATCCGCAGCGGCTGGTACGCGCACTGGAGGTATATCGCGTCAGCGGCTTGACCATGAGCGAGCACCGCGCCCGACAAAGGTCGCAAAAAGCCGTCGCAGACGCTCCAGGCTCAGGAGTCTTGCCTTATACTGTCGCGCAACTGTGCATCGCCCCCGCACAACGCCACATCTTGCATGAACGCATCGAGAGACGTTTCCTGCACATGGTTGAACAGGGCTTTGTCGAAGAGGTCGAAGCCCTGAGGAATCGGGGTGATCTGCACCTTGGCATGCCGTCGATTCGAGCGGTTGGTTATCGTCAGGTCTGGGAATATCTGGACGGATCATTGACCCGAGAGGAAATGGTGGAGCGCGGCATCATCGCAACCCGGCAACTGGCCAAACGGCAGTTCACCTGGTTGCGAAGCTGGGGGGAGATGCACTGGCTGGACAGTTTGTCCCGCGACAATCTGCCGCGCGCATTGAAATACCTGCAATCGCTCTCCATATTGAGCTGACACTGCGAATTGACCGTCTATTCTCAGACAAGTGGATCGTCGGTTGTACTTTTAGAACACTAATGAAAACAGATCCTCTAAGGAGTGCGGCACATGTCAAAAGGGCATTCGCTACAAGACCCTTACCTCAACACACTGCGTAAGGAACGCGTCCCGGTTTCCATCTATCTGGTCAACGGCATCAAGCTGCAGGGCCAGATCGAATCCTTCGACCAGTTCGTCATTCTTCTGAAAAACACCGTCAGCCAGATGGTCTACAAGCACGCCATCTCCACTGTGGTTCCGGGCCGCCCTGTGCGCCTGCCGACCGCTGGTGATGCCGAGCAATCCGAGTCGAGCAACGACTGAGGTAGGTTTCTTTGTTCTTCGAACGTCCCGGTGGTGGTGAGCGGGCTATCCTGGTGCACCTGGACGGCCAGGACCCCGCGGCGCGCGAGGACCCTCAGGAATTCCAGGAGCTGGCGCGCTCGGCAGGCGCCGAGGCGATTGGCTTCGTCAATGTCGCCCGGCATCAGCCGTCCGCCAAGTTCCTCATCGGCAGTGGCAAGGTCGAGGAGCTGCATGACCTCGTCAAGGATGGCGAGGCCGAGTTGGTGATCTTCAATCACACCCTGACGCCTAGCCAGGAGCGCAACCTCGAGCGAGCGCTCGAATGTCGCGTGCTGGATCGTACCGGTCTGATTCTGGATATCTTCGCCCAGCGCGCACGCACCCATGAAGGCAAGCTACAGGTCGAACTGGCCCAGCTTGAGCACATGAGTACGCGCCTGGTTCGCGGCTGGACTCACCTTGAGCGACAGAAGGGCGGTATCGGTCTGCGTGGCCCGGGTGAAACCCAGCTGGAAACCGACCGCCGCTTGCTGCGTGTGCGCATCCGGCAAATCAAGCAGCGCCTGGAAAAGGTCCGCGGTCAGCGCGAGCAGGCCCGTCGCGGGCGTCGTCGTGCCGATATACCCTCCGTGTCGCTGGTTGGTTACACCAACGCCGGCAAGTCCACCTTGTTCAATGCGCTGACCGAGTCGGATGTGTACGCGGCCAATCAGCTGTTCGCCACGCTCGATCCGACTTTGCGGCGGCTTGAGCTGGATGATGTCGGGCCGGTGGTGCTGGCCGACACCGTGGGTTTCATCCGTCATCTGCCACACAAGTTGGTGGAGTCCTTCAGGGCTACGCTGGAAGAGTCCAGCAACGCCGATCTTCTCTTGCATGTCATCGATGCGCACGAGCCAGAGCGCGATCAGCAGATCGAGCAGGTGCTGGCGGTGCTCGGTGAGATCGGCGCCAACGAGTTGCCGATGCTCGAGGTCTATAACAAGGTTGACCTGATGGAGGGCATCGAGCCGCAGATTCAGCGCGACGCCGATGGCAAGCCGCAGCGTGTCTGGGTGTCCGCTCGTGATGGATTGGGGCTGGATCTGGTGCGCCAGGCCATTGCCGAGCTGTTGGGCAACGATCTGTTTGTCGGGACGCTGCGCCTGCCGCAGCGGCTCGGGCGGCTGCGGGCGCAGTTCTTCGAGCTCAGCGCGGTGCAACGGGAAACGCATGATGACGAGGGTGGCAGCCTGCTGGAAGTTCGCTTGCCAAGAATCGAATTGAATCGCTTGATCAGTCGCGAAGGGTTGCGGGTGGATGAGTTCATCGAGCAACACACTTTGCAATAAAGCCTCTAGTGGCAATTTTGCCGGTAGTTCGGGGCTTTCTGTAGCATTGGTGGGCGCGCCGTGGGCGCGCCTTTAGCTTTATTTGAATGGAGAGCGCTATGGCTTGGAATGAGCCGGGTGGCAACTCGAACAACCAGGATCCCTGGGGCAGTGGTGGCGGTGGCCGTCGCGGTGGTGGCGGTGGCGACCAGAAAGGCCCGCCGGATCTCGATGAGGCTTTCCGCAAGCTGCAGGACAGCCTGAACGGCATGTTCGGTGGCAAGAAGCGTGGCGGCGGCAGCAATTTCGGTGGCAGCGGCAAGCGCGGCGGCTTCGGTCTGGTTTGGATTGCCCTGGTCGTGCTGCTGGCTGTCTGGCTGTTCAATGCGATCTATATCGTCGACGAGCAGGAGCAGGCCGTCGTGCTGCGCTTCGGCAAGTATCACGAGACGGTCGGGCCGGGCCTGAACATCTACTTCCCGCCGATCGATCGCAAGTTCCAGGAAAACGTCACCCGCGAGCGTTCTTACAGCAAGCAGGGGCAGATGCTCACCGAGGATGAGAACATCATCGAGGTGCCGCTCACCGTTCAGTACAAGATCAGCAATCTTCAGGCGTTCGTGCTCAATGTCGATCAGCCTGAAGTAAGCCTGCAACATGCGACCGACAGCGCCGTGCGGCATGTGGTGGGTTCGACCGCCATGGATCAGGTGCTGACTGAAGGTCGTGAAGTGATGGCTGGCGAGGTCAAGGAGCGCTTGCAGCGTTTCCTCGACAATTACGCCACAGGTATCGTCGTCACCCAGGTCAACCTGCAGAGCGCAGCTGCGCCGCGTGAGGTGCAGGAAGCGTTCGATGACGTGATTCGCGCGCGTGAAGACGAGCAGCGTGAAAAGAACCAGGCCGAGTCGTACGCCAATGGCGTGATTCCCGAAGCCCGCGGTCAGGCCCAGCGCATGCTGGAAGAAGCCAGTGGTTACCGCGACGCGGTGATTTCCCGCGCTCAGGGTGAGGCGGATCGCTTCAGCAAGCTGGTCGCCGAATATCGCAAGGCGCCGGAAGTGACGCGCGAGCGCCTGTATCTGGAAACCATGCAGGAAGTCATGAGCAATACCAGCAAGGTCATGGTGAGTGGTGACAGCGGGCAGAACCTGCTCTATCTGCCGCTGGACAAGATGATCAACAGTCGTGGTGCGAGCACGCCGGCTCCGGCCGGAGTTGCGTCGGGCGCGGCTACCCAGGGCACCCGTCTGCCGCCGGGGCTGGATCCGCGTGAAGTTCGTACGAGGGAGAGCCGCTGATGAGCAATAAATCCCTTACCGCCCTGATCGTGGGCGTTGTGGCGGCAATCGTTCTGTGGAACAGCTTCTACATCGTCTCGCAGACCGAGCGTGCAGTCCTGCTGCGCTTCGGCCGCATCGTCGAGCCTGATGTGAAGCCTGGCCTGCACATGAAGATTCCGTACGTGAACTCGGTGCGCAAATTCGATGCGCGACTGCTGACACTGGATACTACGACTTCCCGTTTCCTGACCCTGGAAAAAAAAGCGCTGATGGTCGACTCCTACGCCAAGTGGCGTGTGGATGATGCCGAGCGCTTCTACACCGCGACCTCGGGGATGAAGCAGATTGCCGATGAGCGCCTGGCTCGCCGTCTGGAGGCGGCGTTGCGTGACCAGTTCGGTAAGCGCACGTTGCACGAGTCCGTGTCCGGTCAGCGTGATGAGCTGATGGCTCAGGTCACAACCAGTCTGAACCGCGCCGCTCAACAGGAGCTGGGCATCGAAGTGGTCGATGTGCGCGTCAAGGGCATTGATCTGCCGCGGGAAGTCAATCGCAGCGTGTTCGAGCGGATGAGCTCTGAGCGTGAGCGTGAGGCTCGTGAGCATCGCGCCAAAGGTAAAGAGCTAGCCGAAGGTATCCGTGCCGACGCCGATCGTCAGCGCCGTGTCCTGCTGGCCGAGGCGTTCCGCGAGGCTGAGGAGCTGCGCGGTGATGGCGATGCTCAGGCTGCTGCCATCTATGCCGCGGCGTATGGTCAGGATCAGGAGTTCTATGCCTTCCATCGCAGTCTGCAGGCTTATCGCGAGAGCTTCTCCAGCAAGGAAGACGTGTTGGTGCTCGATCCGAAGAGCGATTTCTTCCGTTATCTGGAAAAGAGCAACTAGTTGATGGCGAGATGAAGGTTCCCCGGCGGCACGGGCGTGCCGTCGGGTGACCGTTAGAGAAAAGATTGCTATGATCCGCCAGCCGGGAAAATCCCGGCTTTTTTGCGTCTGTGCCCTTGAGGTCGCAGGCTATCCCAGGCATGCAGCGGTCATGCCGATCCCTTCACAGGGCATGGCTCGGATGCCATGGTTCGAATACAACTGCACGCGACCGAAGGCCGGCTAAGGCTGCTGCCGCGGTTTTCGTCTGGGCTTACCGGAACGAGAGGTGATTTCGCGAATGGCAACGGTAGACCGCTGGCTTTTGCCAGATGGCATCGAAGAGGTGCTGCCGCCGGAGGCGGCGCGTATCGAAACGGCGCGTCGGCGCGTGCTGGACCTGTTCCAGTGCTGGGGCTACGAGCTGGTCATCACCCCGCACGTGGAGTTTCTCGAGTCGTTGCTCACCGGTTCCGGGCAGGATCTGGATCTGCGTACGTTCAAGGTCATCGACCCGCTTTCCGGTCGCCAGATGGGGCTGCGGGCTGATATCACGCCACAAGTGGCCCGGGTCGACGCGCATACCCTGCGTCGCGAAGGTCCCAGTCGCCTGTGCTATGCCGGTAGTGTGTTGCATGCCAAGCCGCAGGCGCTTTCCACCTCGCGCAGCCCTATCCAGTTGGGGGCTGAGCTGTATGGTGATGCGTCTGCTGCCAGTGATATCGAGGTCATCAGTCTGATGCTGGAAATGCTTGAGCTTGCAGAGGTGCCGGATGTGCATATGGATCTCGGGCATGTGGGCATCTATCGCGGTCTGGCCAAGGCTGCCGGGCTGAGCGGCGAAGCCGAGCAGCGGTTGTTCGATGCGCTGCAGCGCAAGGCGATGGACGAGATTGCCGAGCAGACTGCTGCGCTCGATCCTGCCTTGACCGGCATGCTGCGCGCGCTGGCGCGGCTGTGCGGCGGACGGGAAGTGCTCGATCAGGCGCGTATGGCGCTGGCGGCTGCGCCCGCCGAGGTGCGGGCCGCGCTGGAAACGCTGACGGCCATTGCCGATCAGTTGGCGGCGCGTTATCCGGATGTGCCGCTGTATTTCGATTTGGGCGAGTTGCGTGGCTATCACTACCATACTGGAGTGGTGTTCGCGGTGTTCGTACCCGGCGTCGGTCAGTCGATCGCGCAGGGTGGTCGTTATGACGACATTGGTGCCGACTTCGGTCGCGCACGCCCGGCGACGGGTTTCTCCACCGACCTGAAGACGCTGGTCAGTCTGGGCGGTGCTGATCTTTCCGCGCCTGTGTCGGGCGTTTGGGCGCCGCAAGACGGTGAACCGGGTCTGTGGGATGCGGTCCGTCAGCTGCGGCGTCAGGGTGAGCGCGTGGTGCAAGCCCTTGATGGGCAGTCGCGAGCCGATGCTGCGCAGCTCGGCTGCGACCGGCAATTGCAATTGAAGGATGGTGTCTGGACGGTGGCTTCGCTGGCGTCCTGATGGCTGTGGCGCCGCGCTGCGGCGCTGGCCTGGTTTCGATTATCGCCGGTTGCGACCGGCATGCTTCGCCGAAGAGGACAGAGGGTTATGGGTAAGAACGTCGTGGTCCTGGGCACCCAGTGGGGTGATGAGGGCAAGGGCAAGATCGTCGATCTGCTGACCGATCAGGCGGCTGCGGTCGTGCGTTACCAGGGCGGCCACAATGCCGGACATACCCTGGTCATCGACGGTGAGAAGACCGTGCTGCACCTGATTCCGTCCGGCATCCTGCGTGACAATGTGCAGTGTCTGATCGGCAACGGCGTGGTGGTCGCTCCCGATGCGCTGCTGCGTGAGATCACCAAGCTGGAAGAAAAGGGCGTGCCGGTACGCGAGCGCCTGCGCATCAGTCCGTCCTGTACGCTGATCCTGCCGTACCACGTGGCGCTGGATCAGGCGCGTGAGGCTTCGCGCTCGGAAGGCAAGATCGGTACGACGGGTCGTGGCATTGGCCCGGCTTACGAGGACAAGGTTGCACGTCGCGGCCTGCGCATTGCTGACCTGTTCAACCCAGAGCGCTTCGCGGTCAAGCTGCGCGAGCTGCTGGAATACCACAACTTCGTGCTGCAGAACTTCTACAAGGTCGAGCCGGTTGATTTCCAGAAGACCCTAGATGAGGCGCTCGGCTACGCGGAAATCCTCAAGCCGTTGATCACCGATGTCACCGCCCGCCTGCACGAGCTGCGCAAGCAGGGCGCCTGCATCATGTTCGAGGGCGCGCAGGGCTCGCTGCTGGACATCGACCATGGCACCTATCCCTACGTCACCAGCTCCAGCACCACTGCCGGCGGCACTGCCACCGGTTCGGGCTTCGGTCCGCTGTATCTGGATTACATTCTCGGTATCACCAAGGCATACACCACGCGCGTGGGTTCCGGTCCGTTCCCGACCGAGCTGTTCGATGATATCGGTGCTCGCCTGGCCGAGCGCGGTCACGAGTTCGGTTCCACTACCGGTCGTGCGCGGCGCTGTGGCTGGTTCGATGCAGTGATCCTGCGTCGTGCCATCGAGATCAATAGTATATCCGGCATCTGCCTGACCAAGCTCGACGTGCTCGATGGTCTGGAAACCATCCGCATATGTGTCGGTTACAAGGATCGTAACGGCGATGTTCTGGTTGACGCGCCGACCGATGCGGACAGCTATGACGGCCTGCAGCCGGTATACGAAGAGATGCCGGGCTGGAGCGAGTCGACTGTTGGTGCGAAGACCATTGATGAGCTGCCCGCCAATGCGCGCGCGTACATCAAGCGTCTCGAGGAGCTGGTCGAGGCGCCGGTGGATATCATCTCCACCGGCCCGGATCGCAACGAAACCATTGTGCTGCGCCACCCTTACGCCTGATCTAGGCTGCAGGTACAAAAAGACCGCCTTCGGGCGGTCTTCTTTTGTCTGGCGTTGCCGGCTATCGGAAGGGGCAGTTCAATCAGTTGCTCGCCGAAACGAAAAAACCGAGCCAGGGCTCGGTTTTTTCTTGAAGAGTGGTGCCCAGGAGAAGACTCGAACTTCCACGGTGTTGCCACCGCTAGGACCTGAACCTAGTGCGTCTACCAATTCCGCCACCTGGGCACATTGCGATGATCGCTCACCGACTTTTGCCATTTCACCGATCAGATCGGTCGAAGTCGGCTTCTTCGTCTTGCATGAGACTCGCCATGTCGCAGCGGGTTTCATTTGAATAAGTGGTGCCCAGGAGAAGACTCGAACTTCCACGGTGTTGCCACCGCTAGGACCTGAACCTAGTGCGTCTACCAATTCCGCCACCTGGGCACTAGAAACGATGATACTAAGCCGTTTCCGTGTTACAACGTCTGCCAGACATTGTGGGCGCGAACTATACGGCTGAGGTTTGGCCTTGTAAACCCCTGATGGCGAAAAATAATTCGCGTGAAAGCTGCCGTCCGGGAGCGATTCGCGCTTCAATAGAAGAAGGGCGTTCTGGCCCTATAAATGAATGAAAGGTGACATCTCTTAATGGCCGATTGGCAATCCCTCGATCCCGAGGCCGCTCGTGAAGCGGAAAAGTACGACAACCCCATTCCCAGTCGCGAGCTGATTCTCCAGCATCTCGGTGAGCGCGGCTCCCCGGCGGCCCGCGAAGAGCTGGTTGAAGAGTTCGGACTGGTGTCCGAAGAAGATATCGAAGCGCTGCGTCGCCGCCTGCGAGCGATGGAGCGTGATGGTCAGCTAATCTACACCCGGCGCGGCACCTATGCCCCGGTGGACAAGCTGGACCTGGTCTGCGGTCGCGTCAGTGGGCACCGCGACGGCTTCGGCTTTCTCATCCCGGATGACGGCAGCGATGACCTGTTTCTCAGCCCCGCGCAGATGCGCCTGGTGTTCGACGGCGACCGCTGTCTGGCGCGCGTTGCCGGGCTTGATCGGCGTGGGCGTCGTGAGGGCGCGATCGTTGAAGTGATCAGTCGGGCTCACGAAAGCATCGTTGGTCGCTACCACATTGAGAGCGACGTCGGTTTTGTCATTCCTGACAACCCGAAAATCCAGCAGGAAGTGCTGGTGACGCCGGGCCGCGCGCTCGACGCCAAACCGGGGCAGTTTGTCGAGGTCAAGATCACTCACTGGCCGACCCAGCGCTTCCAGCCGCAGGGCGACATCGTTGAGGTGATCGGCAACTACATGGCGCCGGGCATGGAAATCGACGTGGCGCTACGCAGCTTCGATATCCCGCATGTCTGGCCGGAAGCGGTGCTGAAGGAAGCGTCCCGGCTGAAGCTCGAGGTCGAGGAAAAGGACAAGCACAAGCGCGTCGATCTGCGCCATCTACCGTTCGTGACCATCGATGGTGAAGACGCGCGCGACTTCGACGATGCGGTCTATTGCGAGAAGCCTGGCGGCTGGAAGCTCCTGACAGGAGGTTTCCGCCTGTATGTCGCCATTGCCGACGTGTCGCACTACGTCAAGGTCGACTCGGCGCTCGACAAGGAGGCCGTGGTTCGCGGCAACTCGGTGTACTTCCCTGAGCGGGTGGTGCCCATGCTGCCCGAGCAGCTTTCCAACGGGCTCTGTTCGCTGAATCCGCAGGTCGATCGCCTGGCCATGGTCTGCGAGATCACGCTGAGCAAGTCGGGAAAGATGACCGACTACCAGTTCTACGAGGCGGTGATTCATTCCCATGCGCGACTGACCTACAACAAGGTCAGCGCGATGCTGGAGCAGCCCAAGTCAGCCGAAGGCAAGCGGCTGAGCGGGGAGTACGCCGAAGTGTTGCCGCATCTCAAGCAGCTCTATTCGCTCTACAAGGTGCTGCTCAAGGCGCGTCATACTCGCGGCGCGATCGATTTCGAGACCCAGGAAACGCGTATCGTCTTCGGTGCCGATCGCAAGATCGCCGAGATCAAGCCGACCGAGCGCAACGATGCGCACAAGCTGATCGAGGAGTGCATGCTCTGCGCCAACGTCGCCACGGCGGCATTCCTGCAGAAGCATGAGATCCCAGCGCTTTATCGTGTCCACGATGCGCCGCCGCTGGAGCGCCAGGAAAAGCTGCGCGCCTTTCTCGGTGAACTGGGTCTCTCGTTGCACAAGGGCAAGGAAGGTCCGACGCCGAAGGATTACCAGGCGCTGCTGGAGCAGATTCAGGGGCGCCCGGATTTCCATGTGATCCAGACGGTCATGCTGCGCTCGCTGAGTCAGGCCGTATACAGCGCCGAGAACAATGGTCACTTTGGCCTGAACTACGAGGCTTACGCCCACTTCACTTCGCCAATCAGGCGTTATCCCGATCTGCTGGTGCATCGCGCCATTCGCAGTGTCATCCGCTCCCGTCGAGACACGCCTCATGTGCGCCGCGAAGGCGCTACCAGCATGCCCAAGGCGCGAATCTATCCGTACGACGAAGCCGCGCTGGAGCAGCTGGGCGAGCAATGCTCGATGACCGAGCGACGCGCCGACGAAGCTACCCGCGACGTCACTAACTGGCTTAAGTGCGAGTTCATGAAGGATCGTGTCGGCGAGGCCTTCCCTGGTGTGATTACTGCGGTGACTGGCTTCGGCCTGTTCGTCGAGCTGACAGACATCTACGTAGAAGGGCTGGTGCATGTCACTGCCATGCCGGGCGACTACTACCACTTCGATCCGTTGCACCACCGGTTGTCCGGTGAGCGCAGTGGGCGCAGTTTCCGTCTCGGCGACAGCGTCGAGGTGCGCGTCATGCGCGTCGATCTGGATGAGCGCAAGATCGATTTCGAGCTGATCGGTGGTGGTACCAAGTCTGCTCCGGGGCAGCGTGACGGTGCGAGCCGTGGACGCGAGCCGGGCAATGCCGATGTGCGCAAGAGTCGAGAGCTGAAGAAGGCATTGCTCGCCGAGGCGAAGGGCGGCAGGAAGGGCAAGAGCGAGAAGGCGGCGGGCGGGAGCAAGTCGCGATCAGGCTCGGCCAAGCCGAAATCTGCAGCCAAGTCAGGTGACAAACCCACCGGCTCGAGTGGCGGTGCCAGAAAGCGCAAGGCCAAGTCATGAGTCAGCTGGAAAAGATCTACGGCCTGCACGCTGTCGAGGCATTGCTGCGCCATCATCCCAAGCGCGTCAAGCAGGTATGGCTGGCAGAGGGGCGCGGCGATCCGCGCGCCCAGATGGTGATTGAGCTGGCTGCTCAGGCACGTGTGAGTGTCGGGCAGTGTGAGCGGCGGGAGATGGATGCCTGGGTCGAAGGCGTGCATCAGGGTGTGGTCGCCGAGGTGAGTCCCAGTCAGGTATGGGGTGAGGCCATGCTCGAGGAATTGCTTGATCGCGCCGATGGCCCGCCGCTGCTGTTGGTGCTGGATGGTGTGACGGATCCGCACAACCTCGGTGCCTGTCTGCGCACCGCGGACGCGGCCGGTGCGCTCGCCGTGATCGTGCCGAAAGACAAATCGGCCACTCTCAATGCCACCGTGCGCAAGGTTGCCTGCGGTGCGGCGGAAGTGATTCCGCTGGTCGCCGTGACCAACCTTGCGCGTACGCTGGAGAAGCTGCAGCAGCGTGGATTATGGGTCGTGGGGACGGCGGGCGAAGCTGAGCAATCACTCTACGATCAGGATCTCACCGGGCCCATCGTGCTTATCATGGGCGCCGAGGGTCGCGGTATGCGGCGCCTGACGCGTGAACACTGTGATTATCTGGTGCGCCTGCCCATGGCCGGCAGCGTCAGCAGTCTGAATGTTTCTGTGGCGACCGGCGTATGCCTGTTCGAGGCGCTGCGTCAGCGCAAGAGCGCCAAGGTCGCTGGCTGAACGCCTGACCTGCTGATCTGAAACCGATTGACCTTTTTGTGGTCAATCGGTGTCCAGGCCCGTCCGCGGAGAGCGGCTTCTCGTCATATTTTGCTTGAGGGCTCCGGGTGCTGCCGGAGCCTTGCTGGGTTAGTTACGCGGCGTCAGGCTCGTACCATGGAGGTTGTATGCAGCAGCGCCCGTCTTTCGAAAGTCTGTTCCGGCTATCCCCGAATGCTTATGTCCTGCTTGATCGTGACCTGGTCATTCTGGATGCGAATGCCGCTTACCTGACGCTTACCGGGCGAAAGCTGACGGATATCCAGGGTCAGCGCCTTCATGAAGCTTTCGCTGCCGATCCGCTCAGTCCCGAGATGACCCGAGTGCAAGAGTTGCTCGATTCGTTTGCGCGGGTGCTCAGCCGCAAGGCGGTCGATACGTTGCCGGTGATTCGTTACTCCATCGCGCGACAAACGCCGCTTGGCCCGGTTTACGAGGATCGTTACTGGAGCGCCACGCACACGCCAATCCTGGATGAGCAGGGAGAGGTCGTTGCGATTCTGCAGCACACCTCGGACATTACCGAGCTGCAGGCAATGAAAGACTCGTTGAGTCAGGCGGCAGCCGGTCGGCAGCCCTTGCAGCAGTTGGAGCAAGGCGTAATGTCCCGTGCCAGGCTGCTGCAGTCCGAAGGCGAGCAGCTGCGCCGTCTGTTCGCGCAGGCGCCTGGGTTCGTCTGCTTTCTGCGCGGCCCTGATCATGTATATGAATTGGTCAATGATGCCTATCGGCAGGTCACCGGGCACCGTCAGCTGCTTGGCAAGACGGTTCGCGAGGGATTGCCCGAGATCGAGGGGCAGGCCCTCATCGGTCTGCTCGACGAGGTCTATCGCACCGGTCAGCCGTATGTCGGCAAACGTGTATCGCTGTTCCTGAGACGCCATCCGGACAAGGAGCCACAGGAAGCGATTCTGGATTTCGTTTTGCAGCCGATCGTCGAGAACGACGGCGGGGTCATTGGCATCTTTGTTCAAGGGCAGGATGTGACCGAGCAGCAGCGCAACGAGGCGGAGCTGCAGCGTTATCGCGATCACCTGGAAGAGCTGGTCCGTGAGCGAACCCTGGCGCTGCAGCAAAGTGAGGCCGAGCGACAGGTGGCCGAGCAGGCCCTGCAGCAGGCTCAGCGGTTGGAGGCAGTGGGCAAGCTGACTGGTGGCATCGCACACGATTTCAACAACATGCTGCAGATCATCGGAGGCAACCTGCAGCTGCTGCGGCGTGGTCTCGGTAGCGATCAGACTGCAGCGCGACGGTTGGACTCGGCCGTCAGCGGGGTCGAGAAGGGTGCGCGTCTGGCGTCGCAGCTGCTGGCTTTCGCCAGCCGCCAACCATTGCTGCCGCGCCAGGTGCACTTGCCGGAGCTGCTTGAGCAGATGCACGAGCTGCTAAATGGGGCGTTGGGTTCGGCGGTACAGCTGGAGCTGGAGGTGCTGGGCGAGCCATGGCCGGTGTTCGCCGATGTCGGCAATCTACAGAGCGTAGTGTTGAACCTCGCTTCCAACGCGCGCGATGCGATGGCGGGTAGCGGACGTGTGGTGCTGCGTCTGGAGAATCGCCAGCTGGGCGAGGATGCGCCTGGCAACTCGCGTGGCGATTACGTCCTGCTCAGTGTCATCGACGAGGGCGGCGGCATGAGTGACGACGTGCGCGCACGGGCATTCGAACCCTTCTTCACCACCAAGCAGGACAGCAATGCCTCCGGTCTCGGCTTGAGCATGGTTTATGGATTCGTCAAGCAGAGCGGTGGCTTCGTTACGCTGGAGAGCGGCGAGCGCGGTGGTACCGCCGTGCATGTGCATTTGCCGCGCTGCGTCGATGACGGGCAGCGGCAGGGCGCGGGAGGTGAACTCTCGGCAGGTCCGGCCAAAGCGGTGGCGGGCGACCCGCAGCCTGACGATGTCGTGGAAAACCCCGCGGCCGATGATGCCAGTCTGAAGATCCTCTTCGTCGAGGATGACCCGACCCTGCGCATGCTTACCGGTGAAGTGATGATGGAGCTAGGGCATCAGGTCGTCGCAAGCGAGACAGCGGAAGAGGCCCTGGAGGCGCTGGGGCAGCAGCCTTTCGACGTGCTGCTGACGGATGTCGGCCTAGCCGGGATGAGCGGAATCGATCTGGCGCGTGAAGCTAGTGCGCGTCACCCGAGGTTATCGCTGGTGATCGCCTCGGGCTATGCGGTCAATGCTTCGGATGTGGGTCTCGATCGGTTGCGTACCATGCTGAAGCCGTACGATATCCACCAGGTTCGCGAGCTGCTCGATGGTATTCGCGCCGAGCGTGCGGCGCTGCGCAACTGAATGTCTAAAGCTGGTTAAATATTCACCAGTTCGCCTTGCGCCGCTGTCAGCCCTTCTCTAGAATGGCGCCCCTTGCCTGGACGGCAGGCGTTTGCGCGCCTACCTGCAAGCAAGACAACAAGTCATTCACTCCTTGCCTGACCGCTTAGTCGGCAGGCTGCAACCCGTAAGGAGCAATTATGCGTCATTACGAAATCATCTTTCTGGTTCACCCGGACCAGAGCGAGCAGGTCGGCGGCATGGTGGAGCGTTACACCAAGCTGATCGAAGAAGACGGTGGCAAGATTCACCGCCTGGAAGACTGGGGCCGTCGTCAGCTGGCTTACGCCATCAACAACGTGCACAAGGCTCACTATGTGATGCTGAACGTCGAGTGCAGTGGCAAGGCCCTGGCCGAGCTGGAAGACAACTTCCGCTACAACGACGCCGTCATCCGTAACCTGATCATTCGTCGCGACGAAGCCGAGACCGAACAGTCTGAAATGCTCAAGGCCGAGGAAAACCGTAGCGAGCGCCGCGAGCGTCGTGATCGCCCTGACAACACTGACGGCTCCAACGAGAGCGACAGTGACAGCGATAACAACGCTGACGAGTAATCCACGGATCTATTGAGGAGCCTATTTCATGGCACGTTTTTTCCGTCGTCGTAAGTTCTGCCGTTTCACCGCCGAAGGCGTGAAAGAGATCGACTACAAAGATCTCAACACCCTGAAGGCCTATATCTCCGAGACCGGCAAGATCGTTCCTAGCCGTATCACCGGAACCAAGGCACGTTATCAGCGTCAGCTGGCTACCGCTATCAAGCGCGCCCGCTACCTGGCCCTGCTGCCCTACACCGACAGCCACGGCCGTTGATCCGGCTGGTCGACAGAAGTAAAGGATAAATCGCATGCGTGCCCTGGCTGAGTTCATCATGCGCGGCCGTATGCAAGCCATCTTCGTGGTGGCGGGTGCTGCAGCGTTGCCCATGTTGTTCTGGCTGAGTGCAGCCGCGGGCTGCCTGGTGTTGTTGCGCCGTGGCCTCAACGATGCGTTGGGTGTGCTGGTCTGGGCGGTATTGCCGGCACTGGCCTGGTGGTACTTCGGCGATCCGCGAACCCTGCTGGTATTGCTGGGCTCGCTGGGGCTGGCGTTACTGCTGCGCAGTCAGGCTTCGTGGGTGCGGGTGATGTTGTGCAGTGTGGGCCTTGGGCTGCTGTATGTCTGGGCTCTCGGTGCGGTGTTCGGCGAGCCCATTGCGGCGCTGGCCAGCGAACTGCAGAAAGTGTTGCCTGATGCATTGTCAGGCGCCTATCAGCAGCTTTCGGTGGAGGAGCGCGGACGCTTGGAGTCCTTGTTGGCACCGGTACTGACCGGCCTTCTGGCTGCACTGCTGCAGGTCGTCACCCTGCTTAGCCTGATGCTTGGTCGTTACTGGCAGGCAGCGTTGTACAACCCGGGCGGTTTCGGCAGTGAGTTTCGTACGCTGCGGTTCCCGCCACTGCTGGCGGTGCTGCTGCTGGTCGGCATGCTGCTTGGACCGAACCTGGGTGCGCAGCTGGCGGTTTTGACGCCGTTGTGCAGTGTACCGCTGGTGTTTGCCGGTATCGCGCTAATGCACGGGCTGGTGGCTCAGGGGCGTCTGCCGCGATTCTGGCTGGTGGGGCTGTACGTCACGCTGGTGCTGTTCATGCAGTTGATTTATCCGTTACTGGCCGTTTTGGCCATTGTCGACAGTCTGTTTGATTTTCGTGGTCGCGCAGCCGGTAAGAATGGCGCGGGACCTGCGAACGGTGAAGGTTAAAAGTTAAGAGGTAAGACTCAAATGGAAGTCATCCTGCTGGAAAAAGTCGCAAACCTGGGCAACCTGGGCGACAAGGTAAACGTCAAGTCTGGTTACGGTCGCAACTACCTGCTGCCGCAGCGCAAGGCTACTGCTGCTACCGCAGCCAACATCGCCGAGTTCGAAGCTCGTCGTGCTGACCTGGAAAAAGCTGCTGCCGAGCGTAAGGCTTCTGCCGAAACTCGCGCCGCTCAGCTGGCCGAACTGGAAGTCACCATCACCGCTACCGCGGGCGATGAGGGCAAGCTGTTCGGTTCCATCGGCACTCACGACATCGCCGACGCACTGACCGCCTCTGGCGTTGAAGTAGCGAAGAGCGAAGTCCGTCTGCCGAACGGCACCATCCGTCAGGTTGGTGAGTACGACGTAGCTGTGCACCTGCACACCGACGTCGAAGCGACCGTCAAGCTGATCGTCGTAGCCGGCTAAGCCATCGTCTGGCACCGCTGGTGCCTGACGAGTAACATCGGGCACGTTTCCACGCGAGTGGAACGTGCCCTTTGTTTTTTTGTAGTTTCGAATTCCGAGTGCCATGAACGACATCAGTGTCCCCCAGCAATACGATCTGGAAACCGCAGCGCTCAAGGTACCGCCGCACTCCATCGAGGCAGAGCAGGCGGTGCTTGGCGGCCTGATGCTGGACAACAATGCCTGGGAGCGCGTGCTTGATCAGGTATCCGATGGCGATTTCTATCGCCACGATCATCGCCTCATCTTCCGCGCCATCTTCACCCTGGCCGAGCGCAACTCGCCGTTCGACGTGGTCACCCTGTCCGAGCAACTGGACAAGGAAGGGCACCTGCCGCAGGTCGGCGGCCTGGCCTATCTCGGTGAGCTGGCGAAGAACACGCCTTCGGTGGCGAACATCAAGGCCTACGCGCAGATCATTCGCGAGCGCGCCACATTGCGCCAGCTGATCGGCATCAGCAACGAGATCGCCGACAGCGCCTACGCGCCACAGGGGCGTACCGGCGAAGAAATTCTCGACGAAGCCGAGCGCCTGATCTTCCAGATCGCCGAAGCGCGGCCCAAGACCGGCGGACCGATCGGCATCAACGACATCCTGGTCAAAGCCATCGATCGTATCGACACCCTCTTCAATGCGGGTGAGGCGATCACCGGCCTGTCCACCGGCTTTACCGATCTCGACGAAGCCACCAACGGACTGCAACCGGCTGACCTGATCATCGTTGCCGGTCGTCCGTCCATGGGTAAGACGACATTCGCCATGAACCTTGTCGAGAATGCCGTGCTGCGCACCGACAAGGCGGTACTGGTGTTTTCCCTGGAAATGCCCGCGGACTCCATCGTCATTCGTATGCTCGCTTCGCTCGGCCGCATCGACCAGACCAAGGTCCGCGCAGGTAAGCTTGAGGACGACGACTGGCCACGGCTGACTTCCGCGGTGAATCTGCTCAACGACCGTAAGCTGTTCATCGACGATACCGCCGGTATCAGCCCGTCGGAGATGCGTGCGCGGACCCGGCGCCTGGCCCGTGAGCACGGCGAGATCGCCATGATCATGGTCGACTACCTGCAGCTGATGCAGATCCCAGGCTCGAGCGGCGACAACCGGACCAACGAGATTTCCGAGATTTCGCGCTCGCTCAAGGGCCTCGCCAAGGAATTCAACTGTCCGGTGATCGCCCTGTCGCAGCTCAACCGCTCGCTCGAACAGCGCCCCAACAAGCGCCCGGTGAACTCCGACTTGCGTGAATCGGGGGCAATCGAGCAGGACGCCGACATCATCATGTTCGTATACCGGGACGAGGTCTATCACCCCGAAACCGAGTACAAGGGCGTCGCCGAAATTATCATCGGCAAGCAGCGTAACGGTCCGATCGGCACAACGCGTCTGGCGTTCCTTGGCCGCTATTCACGCTTCGAGAACCTGGCACCGGGCAGCTACCAGTTCGACGACGAGTAAGCGTAGCTGCTGTGGCGTTTTTGACGGCGGGCTGTATGTTGTTGCCGCCCGACTCAGCCGAACGCCAGCCTGCGCGGCCCGGTCCACAGGAGTAAGATTTCGCCCACCCGCCGTTGTACAGGAAGAACTTCATGCGTCCGCTGGTTGCCACGGTCGATCTGACCGCGCTTCGTCACAACTACCTGCTCGCCAAGCAATGCGCCCCGCAGCGCCAGGCGTTTGCCGTGGTCAAGGCCAATGCCTACGGGCATGGCGCACGGGAAGCGGTTACGGCGCTACGCGAGATTGCCGACGGCTATGCCGTGGCCTGCCTGGAAGAAGCGGAAGAGGTTCGCCTCAGTGCGCCCGATGCCCGCATCCTGCTGCTGGAAGGTTGCTTCGAGCCGGCTGAGTATTTGCGCGCCGCCGAGCTTGGGCTGGATGTTGCCATCCAGGATCAGCGTCAGGCCGATTGGTTGCTGGCGGCCGATCTGCCGCGGCCGTTGAATGTGTGGTTGAAGCTGGATTCGGGCATGCACAGGCTGGGCTTCACCCTGCAAGGCCTGCGCGAATGCCATGCGCGGCTCAGGGGCAAGGCACAGATTGGCGAGCTCAACCTGATCAGCCACTTCGCCTGCGCCGATGAGCGCGGTCATGCCCTGACCGAGTTGCAGCTGGAGCGCTACAGCGAATTGCTGGCCCTGGAGTTCGATAACTGCTCGCTGGCCAACTCTGCCGCGGTGTTGACGTTGCCGCAGGCACATATGGCCTGGATTCGTCCCGGCATCATGCTTTATGGCGCCACGCCGTTCGCCGAACTGAGTGCGCAGGAACTTGGATTGCGCCCGGTGATGACGCTGACCGGTGCCCTGATCGCCGTGCGTGATGTGTCCGAAGGTGAAAGTGTCGGCTATGGCGCCAGCTGGGTCGCGCAACGCGCCTCGCGAATCGGCACGGTCAGCTGCGGCTATGCCGATGGTTACCCGCGTACCGCGCCTTCGGGCACCTCGGTGGTGATTCATGGCCAGCGCGTACCGCTGGCCGGTCGGGTCTCGATGGACATGCTGGCGGTGGATCTCACCGATCTGCCGCAGGCGCAGGTAGGGGATGCCGTGGAGTTGTGGGGCGCGCAGATGCCAATCGACGAGCTGGCCCAGGCCTGCGGGACCATCGGCTACGAGCTGCTGACCAAGGTGACCGGGCGTGTACCGCGCCGCTACATCGGTTGATCGGCGGGCCGTGCTTGCTCTTCCTGCTGGACCCAGTTCCCGCGCCCTTGATGCTTGGCTCGGTAGAGGGCCTCGTCGGCAGCTTTGTACAGCTGTGAAAATCCGTCGGCATGGCGTGGAAAGAATGCGGCGCCAACGCTAATCGTGACGGCCAGCGTGACGTCGCGGTAGGGCACCGGCTGCGACAGCTCGTGCAGCAGCCGCTCGGCGATCTGGGCGGCGTCTTGTTCGACATTCGGGCCGGTCAGCAGTACTGCAAATTCATCCCCACCCAGGCGTGCCGCCATGTCGCTGCTGCGCACCAGGTCGCGCAGGCGTTGACTGAGCGTACGCAGCAGCAGATCGCCGGCATCGTGGCCGTGGCCATCGTTGATGGGCTTGAAGTGGTCCAGGTCGATGAGCAGCAGGGCGATGGATTCACCGCGGCGTCGGGCATCGCTCAACGCCATCTCGACACGCTCGATGAGATAGCGCCGGTTGGGTAGCTCGGTCAGTGCGTCGTGAAAAGCGACCTGCTTCAGTTCGACTTCTCGTTCGCTGAGATGCCGGTTGGCTTCGGCGAGCTCGGCGGTGCGGGTTTCCACTGCCAGGCTGAGCTGCTCGGCACTGGCCTGAACCTGCCTCAGTCGCGCGCTCTTTTCCTGATCGGCATGCTCCAGCGCTGCTGCCCGTTCCTGCTTGAGGATCTGGATGCGGTAGGCCAGCGCGAAGGAGAACAGAATGGATTCTGCGGTCACCGCCAGCGGAAAGAGGTAGGCGTTCCAGGCCGCGGGCTGAACCACACCTGTGGCGCGCAGCAGGAGCAGGTTGACGCTACCCAGGATCACGCCGAAGCCGAGCAGATAAAGCAGTGCGGGGAAATAGCCCTGGCGCCAGCGACGGAACGAAGCCCACAGCGAGGCGGGAATCGCGGTGAGCGCCAGCGCCACGAATACCCAGGCGCCGAACGCGCGCCAACCGAAGGCATTGAGCAGCACGGCGGTGACATACAGCGTCAAGGCAAAGGTCAGCAGGCGGTGCGCCCAGGGCACGAACTGGCGTGTCTGCAACAGCGTCTGGGTGAAGCGGCAGGCGCTGAACCCCCAGAGTGCCGGGATGCTGATGCGGTCGAGCCAGAAGGGCACCGGGCCGTTCGGCCAGAGGTACTGAAAGCCATGGCCGGTCATCGCCAGGATCATCAGCAACGCGCCGGTGGTGGTCACCACGTACCAGAAATAGGCGCTGTCGCGCAGGCTGAGAAAGATGAACAGGTTGTACAGCAGCATCGCCAGGATGACGCCGTAGATCAGGCCGAGAAACAGGTTCTCGCCCACCGCCTGCTCCTGCAGGGCATCGAGCTGCCAGACCTTGAGCGGAAAGGAGTTGCCGGCGGGGTCGTAGCTGCGCAGGTAGAAGGTCACCGGCTGGCTGTCACCGAGTGGCGGAAGCCTGAACAGCATGCGCCGATAGGCATGGTCGCGGCCTTCGTTGAACCCGACCAGTTCGCCGGATTGCCGCTCGATCCAGCCACCGTTGCCGTCCGGCAAATAGATGCGCAGGTCTTTCAGGGTTACCGACCCGACTTCCAGCCACCATTGAAATGGTGCATCGCTTTCCCGTTGCAGGCTGACGCGGATCCACCAGGGATGCGGACTCTGTCCGACACTGGCCTTGCCTTCGGCTGGCACGAAGCGCGCCTTTACGTCCGGGCGTTGCAGGTCGTCGATGTTCAGCTCGGCTCCGGGATCGGCCAGCAGCGTGACGTGCGCATTCAGTCCGCGGCCACTGTCACTGGCACTCAGGAGGGCGGTTTCGGCATGAGCGGAGGCCTGGCTGCAAAGGCTCAGGAGCAAGGCGAAAAGGACGACGCGCACCAGACACTCCCGGGCTCGAAGCAATGGTTGAGTCGCGCGAGTATAGCGGGCGGCAGTGACACTTCGCGCGCCTGTCGCGAAGGTCGATAAAGACCCTGCGTGATGGTCGGGCTTGGTTATTTTTTGTGCTATATTCCGCGCCCGTTTTCGTTGTCCCGGTTCCCCGCCATGCACGCCGCAAAGCCATTGTTCGACTATCCCAAGTACTGGGCCGAGTGTTTCGGTCCGGCGCCGTTCCTGCCAATGAGCAGGGAGGAGATGGATCAGCTCGGCTGGGATTCCTGCGACATCATCATCATCACCGGTGATGCCTACGTCGATCATCCGTCCTTTGGCATGGCGATCATCGGCCGACTGCTCGAAGCGCAGGGGTTTCGCGTCGGCATCATCAGCCAGCCGGACTGGCACAGCAAAGACGACTTCATGAAGCTCGGCGAGCCGAATCTGTTCTTCGGTGTCGCCGCCGGCAACATGGACTCGATGATCAATCGCTACACGGCCGACCGCAAGGTGCGCTCCGACGACGCCTACACGGCGGGCGGCCTGGCAGGCAAGCGGCCCGATCGCGCCAGCCTGGTCTATAGCCAGCGCTGCAAGGAGGCCTACAAGCACGTTCCGGTGGTGCTTGGCGGCATCGAGGCCTCGCTGCGGCGCATCGCCCATTACGACTACTGGTCGGACAAGGTGCGTCGCTCGATCCTGATGGATGCCACGGCGGATGTGCTGCTCTACGGCAACGCCGAGCGCGCTATCGTCGAGGTGGCGCAGCGCCTGGCCCGCGGCGAACCGATCGAAGCGATCACCGACGTGCGCGGCACCGCGTTCATCCGCAAGGACACGCCCGAGGGCTGGTTCGAGATCGACTCCACCCGCATCGACCGTCCGGGCAAGATCGACAAGATCATCAATCCCTACGTCAATACGCAGGACCTGTCCGCCTGCGCCATCGAGAAGGACAAGGGTCCGCAGGACGACCCGAACGAAGCCCGCCCGGTCGAGCTGCTGCCGCACCCGAAACTCGAGCGTGATCGCACGGTGATCCGCCTGCCGTCGTTCGAGAAGGTGCGCAACGACCCGGCGCTGTATGCCCACGCCAACCGCGTGCTGCACTTGGAGACCAACCCCGGTAACGCCCGTGCGCTGGTCCAGCGTCACGATGATCGTGAGTTGTGGCTCAACCCGCCGCCCATTCCGCTGACCACCGAGGAAATGGACTACGTGTTCGCCGCGCCCTATGCACGGGTGCCGCATCCAGCCTATGCCGGGGCGAAGATTCCGGCCTACGAAATGATTCGCTTCTCGGTGAACATCATGCGTGGCTGCTTCGGTGGCTGCACCTTCTGCTCGATCACCGAGCACGAAGGCCGCATCATCCAGAGCCGTTCCCACGAGTCGATCCTGCATGAGATCGAGGAAATGAAGAACGTACCGGGTTTCACCGGCGTGGTCTCCGATCTCGGCGGGCCGACCGCCAACATGTATCGCCTGGCCTGCAAGAGTCACGACATCGAGAAGCACTGCCGCAAGCCCTCCTGCGTGTTCCCTGGCATCTGCGAGAACCTCGACACCGACCACAGCTCGCTGATCGAGCTCTACCGCAAGGCGCGCGCACTGCCGGGCGTGAAGAAGATCCTGATCGCCTCCGGTCTGCGCTACGACCTCGCCGTGGAGTCGCCGGAGTACGTCAAGGAGCTGGTCACCCACCACGTCGGCGGCTACCTGAAGATCGCGCCGGAGCACACCGAGCGTGGGCCGCTGGACAAGATGATGAAGCCGGGCATCGGCAGCTACGATCGCTTCAAGCGGATGTTCGAGAAGTACTCGAAAGAGGCGGGCAAGGAGCAATACCTGATCCCATACTTCATCGCCGCGCACCCTGGCACCACCGACGAGGACATGATGAACCTCGCCCTGTGGCTCAAAGCCAACGGTTTCCGCGCCGACCAAGTGCAGGCGTTCTATCCGTCGCCGATGGCCTCGGCCACCGCCATGTACCACACCGGCAAGAACCCGCTGCGCAAGGTAACCTACAAGAGCGAAGGCGTCACCGTGGTCAAGAGCGAGGAGCAGCGGCGCCTGCACAAGGCCTTCCTGCGCTATCACGATCCCAAGGGCTGGCCGCTGCTGCGTGAGGCGCTGATCCGTATGGGCCGCGCCGACCTGATCGGCAATGGCAAGCACCAGCTGATCCCGGCGCACCAGCCGGCCACCGAGGGCTACCAGAGCGCGCGGCGCAAGAACTCGACGCCAGTCGGCAGCAAGAAGGCCGGGCAGGGCGGCAAGATCCTCACCCAGCACAACGGCCTGCCGCCGCGCAGCCATGACGGCAACGCCTGGGACAAGCGCGAGCAGGCCAAGGCCGCGGCCGAGGCCCGGCGCAAGGCGGAAAAGAGCGGCAAGCCGGCTGGCAAGGGTGGTAAGCCGCAGCGTCCGGTCGCACCCCGCTAGCGGTAGGGAGCTTGCCGGCATAAGGAAACGGAGCGCCAGGCTCCGTTTTCTTTTTCAGAACCTGAACGCCTGGGTCGCGCGATCCAGTTCGCTGCCCAGCTGCAGCATCTGCGCACTTTGCTCACGTCCCCGGCTGATGTGATTCAGGTTGGCGTCGCCGAGTTGGTGGATACGCTCACTGTGTCCGCGAATCTCGCCCACCGCTTCGCCCTGCTGGGCGGTCGCCTGGGCGATCTGTTCGGCCATGCGGCTGATGGTGGCGATGGTCGAGACGATCTCGTCCAGTGCCTGATCGGCACTTTCGGCGAGGTTCGCCGTGCTTTGCGCATGCTCGACCTGGCTGCGCATCGCCTCGACCGACTGCCGTGCCGCCAGCTGCAGGCGACCGATCAGTTGCTGGATTTCTTCGGTGGCGCCGCTGGTGCGCTGCGCCAGTGAGCGCACCTCGTCGGCCACCACGGCGAAACCGCGTCCATGACCGCCGGCGCGGGCCGCCTCGATGGCGGCATTCAGCGCGAGCAGATTGGTCTGCTCAGCGATGGCACGGATCACCGTCAGCACGTTGTCGATGGTGGTGGTTTCGTCGGCCAGGCGTTCGATCGCCGCCGCATTGTCCTGCACTTCGCTGACCAGCCCATGCAGGCCGGTCAGGCTCTGGCCGATCACCTGCTGACCCTGATGCACGGCGCGCGCCGCAGCGCGGCTCGCCTCGGCGGCTTCTCCGGCACCATCGGCGACCTGCTGGATGGTGGCCTCCAGTTCGCTCAGTGAATCGCGTATCTGTGCGGTATCGCCGGTCTGGCGCTGGGCGCCTTCGTGCAGGTCGCTGCTCATTTCGTCGAGGCTTCGACTGCTGGCGGCGACCTGGGTCGCCTGCTGGCGCAGGGTTCCGACCAGGCCAAGCAGGTAGCTGCGCAGGCGATTGAGCGAGCTTTCGATATCGGCGATCTCGCGGATCTTCGACTCGATCCGTGCATCGCTGGCGAAGTCTCCCTCGGCCCATTCCGAAAGTGCCGGCACCAGCTGGCCGAGAGCTCGGGTCAGCTGGCGTTGCAGACGATCGATGGCCAGGGCGATCAGCAGGATCAGCAGGATGATGCCGCCCTGCAGCATGCGCACCTCGGCCTGGATACGGCCATGCTCGGCGCGTACCGCCGGCTCCAGCTCGGCCAGGGCCTGTTGTACGGCGTCGATCTTGCCGGCGCTGCTCTGCAGCAGCTCGCTGCGCTGGCGGATCAGCTGCCGGGTGCGCTGCAGTTCGGCCGGGTAGCGCTTGATCAGGCTGGTCAGCTCGCGCTTGAGCGCAACGCCCAGGTCTTCACTGGTCTGCTTCGCGGCATCGCCGAGGTCGAGCAGGGCGGCGAAATTGCTCGCGGCCGACTGCTCGGCTGCGAGCACGCCGAGTAACGGCAGTGCCTCGAGCTTTGCGGCGTCCTGTTCGAGGTTTTGCAGGGCCTGCTCCACTTCGCTGGCCAGCTCATCCCGGCCGGAGGCGACCAGCTTTCCCCTTGCGTGGCTGAGCCGCAGCAGCTGTTGCCCGGCCGAGAAAAGAGGCTGTTGATAGTGTCGCGCGCTCGGACGATCGGCTTCCGCATGGTAGTCGTCGAGCTGCGACAGCGCTCCGGCCATTTCGCGCTCTGCCTGCAGCAGCAAGCCCTGCGGATCGCCGGCGAGCTTGCCGGCCGCGAGCAGGTCGGTGGCGGTGAAGCGGACCAGCTCTTCCAGGCTCGGGCGTAGCGCTTCCGCCAGACCATCCGGAAGTTCGATTACGTCGCGCTGGAGATCGGTGAGCGCCTGCTGCGCCTGGCTATGACGCAATGCGTCACCGCTGGCGAGATAGCCCTGAATATTTTCCGCTGCCTGATGCTGGAACTGTTGAGACAGCCCCAGGTAGCGCGCCATGAGCAGGTAGGGGCGCTCCATGGCACGCTCGGACCACCAGAGCGTGGCACCCAGCGCGAGACAGACTGCAATGAGCAGCAGGGTGTTGAGAGTGGTGAGCGACTTCAGGCGCATCCTCGCCTCGCAGAACGAATCAGGAGGCTTGCAAGGTATGGCAGTTTGATGTCATTCGCGTTACAGCGAGCGCGGGCCTGCCAGGTCGCCGCCTCAGCGAGGTGCTGCCTGGCGTGGCGATTAGGAGGAGTCGTCGTGTCAGTAGCGTTCGACGCGATTGCGGCCGCCATGCTTGGCGCGATACAGCGCTTCGTCGGCCTGTTGGGTGAGCGTCTTGACCTCGGCATCGCCGGCCAGCTCGGTGATACCGCAGCTGAAGGTGCAGCTGAGGTCGTGGGGCTGGGCTGGAAAGCGGATCTCCGCGAAGCGCTGGCGGATCTCGTCGAGTACCTTGCAGGCGACGTCCGCTGGCGTGTCCGGCAATACCACAGCGAACTCTTCGCCACCGTAGCGGCCGATGTGATCGGTCTTGCGCAAACGCTGCTTCAGGAACAGCGCGAGGCTCTTGATCACCCGGTCGCCCATGGGATGACCAAAGGTGTCGTTGACCTGCTTGAAGTGGTCGATATCCAGCATGGCGAAGCTCAGCGGGCTGTTGTCGCGGCGCGCACGGAAGCGAGCGTCCTCGAGCAACTGCAGGCTGTGGGTGTGGTTGTAGAGCCCGGTCAGGCTGTCGCGGACGATGCGTGCCTTCAGACTTCTGGCGCGGGTCGCGCGGGTGCGCACGGTGGCGATCAGGTGACTGGGCTTGATTGGCTTGGTGAGGAAGTCGTCGCCGCCTTCGCCCATGGCGTCGAGCTGTTTGTCCAGGTCGTCCTCGGCCGAGAGGTAGATGATCGGCACGCTGACATAGCGCTCGTGCTGACGAATCACCTTGGCCAGTTCGGTGCCCTGGCACTCGGGCATGTACATGTCGAGGATGATCAGGTCCGGTTGAAACTCGGCCAGAGCGCCGATGGCCTGAATCGGCTCGATCAGCGTCTGGGTGACGATGCCGGCGTTGTTAAGCACTCGCTCGGTGTGGGTGGCCTGGGCCCGGGAGTCGTCGATGATCAGTACGCGGATCGGTTCGTAGTGCGCCGTGCGGGTGAATATTTCGATCTTCTCCAGCAGGCTGCTGGCGTCGAGGGTGCCGGTAAAGAACTCCAGACCACCGGCGCGCACCGCAGCAAGGCGCGTTGGCGTATCGGTTTCCAGGTGGCTGAAGAACAGCATCGGCAGCTTCGATTCCAGCCCCTGTTGGACCTGCTCGGCGAGGCGCAGCCCTTCGCTCGGACCGTTGAAATCCACTTCCATGACGATCGCGGCCGGATGGCGGCGATGCATCGCGGTGCGGAAGGCCGCGACATTGCTGAACGCCTGCGCGGACATGCTGAAAAAGTCCAGCTGGCGTACCAAGTGTTCGGCGCGCTGCTGATCCTGCAGGGCGATGTACACCGGCTTGCTCAGTGGCGGCAGAAACGACTGATTATGCGGATCGCTGTGGCGCAGCCCGGTGCGCGCCAGACGGTAGATCAGCTGGCTGAGGGTGGAGATGGTGCTGCTGGAGAGACGGCCGCGGTTGTCCCGGATGTCGCTCAGGCAGTCTTCGATGTTCAGTGCAAGCTCGCTGTGTTCGGTCTGCTCGAATCGGTCGGCGAAGCGCCGCAGCCGCGTCGTCGCTTCGGTCAGGGCAGCGTGGTAGTCCTCGTTCCATTCGCTGCGTTGCAGTTGCTGCCAAACTTCCAGCACTTCGCGTGCCTGGTGAATGACCCGCTGGGCGAAATGCTGCTTGAGTTCTTCCTGATCCGACATCGCGATTCTTCCCGGTGCACAGGGTGCGCTGCCCTGGCTTTATGGTGGCGGCATGCTATCACTGCGGCGGTGCTTTGGAAGTCCACTGTGCGGTAGTGGTTCTCAATTTGGCGCTGAGTGAGCAGGGGCCCTGCGTTATAGTAAAGGCATGTCAGCGCAACGTCTCCGACGTCGTGCGGTCGAACCCCAGAACTCGCGAGAAGGACACATTGCCCATGTTGGACTGGAAGAATCGCTTCGCTCGTCTCGGTCGCTCGAGTGGCCCTTCCGGCGGAGCCGGACGGCGGGAGGGTAATCCGCTTCTGCTGGTTCTTGCCGTCCTGCTGGGCGTGTACCTGCTGGTTACCTTGGTGCTCGGCTGGTACTGGAGCCGCGAACCCGATCTGTTTCCCGTACAGCAGAGTGCCCGTCAGGCGGCCGAGGCCTCGCAGCGGCAGTTGGTCAGCGGCTATACCACCGTGGAAACGCTCAAGCGTGTTGCCAGTACCTTGCTGGATAAGCCGGGTGGCTACCTGAGCAACGATATCGCGCCGCCGGGTCTGTGGTTGGACAACATGCCGAGCTGGGAATATGGCGTGCTTGTGCAGGTGCGAGATCTCGCTCGTGCGCTGCGCAAGGACTTCGCCCGCTCGCAGTCGCAGTCGACCGAGGACACCGATCTGGCCAAGGCCGAGCCGCTGTTCAACTTCGACAATCGCAGCTGGGCGTTGCCGGCCTCCGAGTCCGAGTACCGCAACGCCATTCGCGGCCTGGATCGCTACCTGGCTCGGCTCAGCGATCCGCAGCCCAAGGCGCTGTTCTACACGCGTGCTGACAACCTTAACAACTGGCTGGGCGATGCCGCCACGCGGCTCGGCTCGCTGTCCCAGCGCCTCTCTGCCAGCGTTGGCCGGGTGCGGCTGGATGCCGATGTTGCGCCCGAACAGGAGCGTGCGGGCGTCGTGCCGCAGGTCAAGGAGGAGGTCGTCGAAACGCCGTGGTTGCAGATCGACAACGTCTTCTTCGAGGCGCGCGGTCAGGCGTGGGCCTTGTCACATCTGCTGCGCGCGATCGAGGTTGATTTCGCCGACGTGCTGGCGAAAAAGAACGCCACCATCAGCGTGCGACAGATCATCCGCGAGCTTGAGGCCGCTCAGGAGCCGCTGTGGAGTCCGATGGTGCTCAATGGCAGCGGCTACGGCGTGCTGGCCAATCACTCGCTGGTGATGGCCAACTACATCTCTCGTGCCAATGCGGCGATCATCGATCTGCGCAACCTGCTGACGCAGGGGTAAGGCGAGCCCCCAGCGGGGTTTAGGAAGCCTCAGGTTGGCGTCGTGTCTGACTGGCTCGACGCTAACCAGGCTTGCACTCAGTCCAGTCCGAGTTTTTTCAACCGGTAACGCATCGAACGGAAGGTCAGCCCCAGCCGTTGGGCTGCCGCGGTGCGGTTCCAGCGGGTTTCCTCCAGCGCCTGCATGATCAGCTTGCGCTCGATCTCTTCTAGGTGATCTTCCAGGTTGTCGATCTGCGCCAGGCTGGCTTCGCCGTTCTCCGATACGCCTGGGCTGTCTGCCAAGCGTAGATCGCCCGCCTTGATCTCATCGCCCTCGCAGAGTGTGTAGGCCCGCTCGAGCATGTTCTCCAGCTCACGAACGTTCCCCGGGAAGCGATAGTTTTCCAGCTTGGCCAGAGCCTCCGGGTGCAGGCGAGCGCTGCTGTCACCGCACTCCGCTGCAAGACGCCGAAGCATGGCTTCGGCGAGCAGGCCAATGTCTTCGCGACGCTCGCGCAGTGGCGGCACGCGCAGTTCGATGACATTCAAGCGGTAATACAGATCCTGGCGGAAACGGCCTGCGGCCACTTCGCTGGCGAGGTCCTTGTGGGTGGCGCAGAGGATGCGCACATCGACCATTACTTCCTGAGCGCCGCCGACCGCGCGTACAGCTTTTTCCTGGATCGCGCGCAGCAGCTTGACCTGCATCGGCAGCGGCAGGTCGGCTACCTCGTCGAGGAACAGCGTGCCGCCATTGGCGGCCTGGAATAGCCCGGGCTTGTCCTCGATGGCGCCACTGAAGCTGCCTTTCTTGTGGCCGAAGAACTCGCTTTCCATCAGTTCCGACGGGATCGCGCCGCAGTTGACGGGCACAAAGGGCTTTTCACTACGAGGACCCTGCTCGTGAATCAGTCGGGCCACCAGCTCCTTTCCGCTGCCGGACTCGCCGCTGATATAAACCGGCGCCTGGCTGCGGGCGAGTTTGCCGATCTGCTTGCGAAGGGTCTTCATGGGTGGCGAGCTGCCGAGCAGGCGGCTGTCCACCGGCATTTCCGCTGTAGGCGCCCTCAGGCGCAGGGCCGTGCCGACCAGCTCGCGCAAGCGGTTGAGGTCCACCGGTTTGGTGAGAAAGTCGAATGCCCCGGCCTTGAGCGCGCCAATGGCGGTATCCAGGCTGCCGTATGCAGTGATCATCGCCACCGGCAGCTGCGGGTGCTGTTGCTGAATGTATTGCACCAGCTCCAGGCCGCTGCCATCGGGCAGGCGCATATCGGTAAGGCACAGGTCGTAATGCTCGCGGGCCAGGCATTCGCGCGCTTCCTTGAGATTGCGAGCGCTGCGGGTATCGAGTTTCATGCGGCCAAGAGTGATTTCCAGCAGTTCGCGGATATCCGGCTCGTCATCGATGATCAGTGCTTTCTGGCGCGCGGTCATGGTCCTGCTCTTGATTCGTGAAGCGATTGTCGCCGGGGATTGCGGCTGAGGAGCATGTTAACTCCGCCGGCGGTGTCGTGGCTGTCGCTTTGGTCGATGTGTGATGTGTTGCCGGCAGCGAGGCTCAGCTCAGCTTGCGTGGGTGGGCGAAGACGATGCGGAAGCAGCTGCCGCCCTCGGGACGCTCGCGGTAGTCCAGGCGTGCCTGGTTGCTTTCGCACAGCTCGCGGGAGATATATAGCCCCAGCCCGGTGCCTTTGCTTTCGGTGGTGAAGAACGGTTCGAAAATGTTCTGTAGTTGCTCGGCCGCGATACCAGGGCCGTCATCGAGCACTTCGACGATAGGCAGGTCGCTGGCTTCGTCACGGAACAGGCGGAGCCAGACCTGCGCCCGCGGATTCTGCTGGCCGCTGTAGCGCAGCCCGTTCTGGACCAGGTTGGTCAGCACCTGGGTCAGCTGATTGGGGTCCATGCGGGTCTGCAGCGAGCTGCCCACGGTATCCAGGTGCAGGGTCTGCTGGGGGCCGAGCCCCTGGCGGAACTCGCTGGCGAAACGATGCAGCCAGTACTTCAGGTCCAGCAGCTGGGGTTCGGCCTGGCGCCGCCGGGAAAGCTGGAGGACGTTCTCGATCACCAGGTTCATCCGCCGTGAATGATCCTGAATGATCTGTGCCAGACGGCGGTCAGGTCCGTCCAGTTCTTCGGATTCCTGAAGCAGCTGCGCGGCGTGGCTGATGGCGCCCAGTGGATTGCGGATTTCATGGGCAATGCTGGCTGTGAGGCGTCCGAGGGAGGCGAGCTTGAGCTGTTGTGCCTTCTGCGCGATCTGCGAGATGTCTTCGAGAAACACCAGCGTGTCGAGCTTGTTCCCGTGCTGTAGCGCGGCGAAGCTCGGCTGCAGCGTTGGGCCGCCAGGCGTTGCCCTGAGGTTTGGCGGGCGCAGGGTCGGATTGCCTCGCCACTGTTGCAGTGCCTTGAGCAGTTCCGGGCAGCGCGGTGCGAGGCGTTCGCCTGCCAGCGAGTCCTGGCCGAGCAGTTGCAGAGCCCCCTGATTGGCGAGCAGAACTCGCTCCTGCGGGTCCAGCACCATGATGCCGGTACGCATGCGCTGGAGGATCAGCGCGTTGAGCGCCTCCAGGTTCGCCACCTCTTCCGCACGCTGGCGCGCCAGCGTCTCGCTGACCTGCAGGCGGCGAGCCAGCCCCTGAACCAGGAAGGCGGCAGCAAAGCAGAGCGTGCCGAGTGCGCTGGCCTGAACGTACTGGCTGCTGGCTTCGGGGCGTTGAATGCTGAGGTAGAAGGTCAGGTAGATCAGGCCCGTCGCAGCAACCGCGGCGATGAAGAAACCGACCCTGCCACGCAGCAGTATGTTGGCGATGGCAACGGCGACTATCAGCAGGTTGCCGATACCGCTCGGGGTGCCACCGCCGAAGTAGAACAGCCCGGACAGCAGGATGACGTCCATCAGCGCCAGCCCGAGCACGGGCAGATCGCGCTCCGGGTTCTGCACCAGCACGGCGACGATGATGTTGAGGATCAGGTAGATCCAGGCGCCGTACTGAAAGAGCTGCGGGTTGCTCATCTCCAGCAGGTCGTTGTGCAGGTCGGCGCTGATCAGCAGAACCAGCGCCAGGCCGATGGTCAGCCGATAGAGGTGGTACAGGCGGAGAATCCGCCGTCCCTGATCGCCAAAGAAGGTGAGGTTTTCAGTGCCCACCAGGAGTGCTGTCCTGCTCCAGGTGAGCGCGGCTGCAGTACCAGCGATCCTGCGACTGCAGCGCCTGGTCCTGCGGGACGTGCACGCCACACTGAGCGCAACGCACCATTGGCAGGGTGGTCTGGCGAGGCTTGGGGGCGGCTTTCTTCTGCACGAAACGGCGCCACAGCCAGAACGCGGCGCCAATCAGTGCAATCCAGAACAGCAGGCGAAACAGACCCATATCGATTCCTTCCTGATTAAGCGTGGTGGCCTGCGATCAATTGAGCCCGGTCACTGCCGGCCCGTTTCGCCGCGCGCGCCGAATGCAAGGACGGCGCTGCGGAAGTCGGTCAGCTGTCAGTCGAACAGGCCGAAGGTCAGGCGGCTCCACCAGGAGCGTTTTTCGCCTTGCTGCTCTGCTTCCTTGAGTACCGGGCGAAGCTCTTCGGGAAGGTCCTGAGCGGCCGTTTCATACTGACGGAGCACATCGCGATTGGCCCGCGAGGTGTCCGGGCGGGGAGCCTCGCCTTCGATAAGGCCGAGGGTGGCCTTGCTCAGCCAGCTGCGGTTGTCGTCTTCCGTCTCGACGGGGGTGAATTCGCCGTCTTCGAGCGTTGCGTGATCCGGGTAGTTGAGCTGCAGAGTCTGCAGGCTGGTTTCGGCGAGATCGTCGAGGCCCAGGCGCTGGTAGGCCTCGGTCATCACGGCAAGCCCGTCGGCCACGGCCGGCGTGCCCTGGAAGTTCTCCACAACGTAACGGCCGCGGTTGGCCGCTGCGACGTAGGCCTGGCGCTTGAGGTAGTAGTGGGCGACGTGTATCTCGTTGGCCGCCAGCAGGTTGCGCAGGTAGACCATGCGCGCCTTGGCGTCAGGCGAGTAGCGGCTGTTGGGGTAGCGGCTGGTGAGCTGGGCGAATTCGTTGAACGAGTCGCGGGCGGCACCTGGGTCGCGCTTGGTCATGTCCAGCGGCAGGAAGCGGGCCAGCAGGCCTCGGTCCTGATCGAAGGAGGCCAGGCCCTTGAGGTAATAAGCGTAATCGACGTTCGGATGCTGCGGATGCAGGCGGATGAAACGCTCCGCCGCCGAGCGCGCGGCTTCCGGCTCGACGTTGCGGTAATAGGCGTAGATCAGTTCGAGTTGCGCCTGCTCGGCGAAGCGCCCGAATGGATAGCGCGACTCCAGGGCCTTGAGTTTGCTGATGGCGCTGGTATAGCTCTTGTTGTCCAGGTCGGCCTGTGCTTGCTGGTACAGCTCGACTTCACCCAGATTCTCGTCGACGGTTTCGTTGGATGAACAGGCGGCGGTGAGGGCGAGAATGGCGATCAGCAGCAGGTGTTTCACTTGCATGGCGGCTTGCGTCCCTGTGACGGCTGGCTGTCTCGCGCGGAGCCGTCCTGTTATGATGAGCGCCCCGGTGCGCCGGGACAAAGACGCCGTATTTAAACACAAGCGTGTAGCCGAAACCAAAGGCCGCTCCGCCATCTGCGGTCCCCGGGCCCGTCCGTTACCAACGGATGTCGCCTGCCTCTCTCAGACGAACCTATCTCGCCGTATGTCCACGACTTCCAAACAGGCCATCCAACTCCGCGCCGAAGTGCCGTTTGACCTTGGCGGGCAACGTCTCGATCAGGTTGCGGCGCAGCTCTTTTCCGAACACTCGCGCTCGCGTCTCGCGGCGTGGATCAAGGATGGCCTGCTCACCGTGGATGGCGCCGTGCTGCGCCCTCGCGACACCGTGCATGCCGGCGCCGTGCTCGAGCTGAGTGCCGAACAGCAGGCGCAGGGCGAGTGGGTCGCGCAAGACATTCCGCTTGAGATCGTCTACGAGGACGATCAGATCCTGGTGATCGACAAGCCTGCTGGCCTGGTTGTGCACCCTGCGGCCGGCCATGCCGACGGCACGCTGCTCAATGCATTGCTGCATCACGTGCCGGACTTGATCAACGTCCCGCGTGCCGGCATCGTTCATCGCCTGGACAAGGACACCACCGGTCTGATGGTCGTGGCCAAGACGCTGCAGGCGCAAACCCGGCTGGTCGAGCAGTTGCAGGCGCGTAGCGTCAGCCGCATCTACGAGGCGATCGTCATCGGCGTGATCATTACTGGTGGTACGGTCGACGCGCCGATCGGTCGGCATGGCCAGCAGCGTCAGCGCATGGCGGTGGTGGAGGGCGGCAAGCCGGCGGTCAGCCATTACCGCGTGCTCGAGCGCTTTCGCTCGCACACCCATGTGCGGGTCAAGCTGGAAACCGGGCGTACCCACCAGATTCGGGTGCACATGACCCATCTTGGCTATCCACTGGTCGGTGACCCGCTGTATAGCGGGCGTTTCCGCATTCCGCCGGCGGCGAATCCGACGCTGGTGCAAACGCTTCGCGAGTTCCCTCGCCAGGCGCTGCACGCGCGCTTCCTCGAACTCGATCATCCTGTTACCGGGCAGAGGATGAAATGGGAGTCGCCGTTGCCGGATGACTTCGTCTGGCTGCTGACGCTGCTGCAACAGGATCGAGAGGCCTTCGTCGGGTGAGTGCGTGGGGCGGTGACTGGCTCGTGCCGGAATGGCCTGCTCCGCCCGGCGTTCGCGCCTGTGTGACCGCGCGGCAGGGCGGCGTCAGTCGCGCTCCGTTCGACAGCTTCAATCTGGGTGATCACGTCGGTGATGAGCCTGCCGCGGTGGCCTGGAATCGCCAGCATCTTCAGGACGTGCTCGGTTGCCAACCAGTCTGGCTGGAGCAAGTGCATTCGAGTGTCGCTGTCCAGGCCGCTCCAGGAAATCGCGTGACTGCCGATGCTAGCTGGAGCGAGACGCCGGGTCTGGCCTGTGCGGTACTGACTGCGGACTGCCTGCCGGTACTTTTCTGTGATCATGCCGCGACCCGGGTCGCCGCGGCTCACGCTGGCTGGCGCGGGCTGGCTGGTGGTGTGCTCGAGGCGACGCTCGAAGCGCTGGCGGTACCTGCCGATGAACTGCTGGTGTGGTTGGGGCCGGCGATCGGGGCGGCAGCATTCGAGGTCGGGCCCGAAGTGCGCGATGCATTCCTCGCGCAGCATTCGTCGGCTGCCGCGGCGTTCGTTGCAAGTCGCAACCCGGGACGCTTCATGGCGGATATCTACCAGCTGGCGCGTATCCGTCTGGCTGCCGCGGGCGTAGACGCAGTTTACGGTGGTGGGTTGTGCACCTTCAGCGATCCGCGCTTCTACTCCTATCGGCGTGCCGCGCACACAGGCCGCTTCGCCAGTCTGATCTGGCTCGAGTGATATTGGCGCGCTAGCGGTGAAGTCAGCCATGACTCTGCGGTCCTGGCATGACCTGCATCAATGTCATCCGCCTTGAATCTCCAACAATCATCCTCATCTATGCTGCATCTCGCAGGTTTCGTATATGGCGCGAGCCACGGCGCCGGCCTGCTTCACATGAGGATGAACATCCATGCGTATTGATCGTTTGACCAGCAAGCTGCAGCTTGCGCTCTCTGATGCCCAGTCCATAGCCGTCGGCCTGGATCACCCCTCCATCGAGCCGTTACACCTGATGCAGGCGCTGCTTGAGCAGCAGGGCGGCTCGATCAAACCGTTGCTGATGCAGGT
Source organism: Stutzerimonas kunmingensis (assembly GCF_002929225.1). Lineage (GTDB taxonomy): Bacteria > Pseudomonadota > Gammaproteobacteria > Pseudomonadales > Pseudomonadaceae > Stutzerimonas. Next base: position 699,319 of record NZ_PISM01000022.1, read on the forward strand.
CGGCTTCGACATCGCAGCGCTGCGTCAGGCGCTGACCAAAGAGCTCGACCAGCTGCCGAAGCTGCAGAACCCCACTGGCGACATGAATCTCTCGCAGGACCTGGCGCGCCTGCTCAATCAGGCTGACCGCCTCGCCCAGCAGAAGGGCGACCAATACATTTCCAGTGAGCTGGTGCTGCTGGCAGCGCTGGACAGCAACACCCGTCTGGGCAAGCTGCTGCTGGCTCAGGGTGTAAGCAAGAAAGCGCTGGAGAACGCCATCAGCAATCTGCGCGGCGGCGATGCGGTCAATGATCCCAACGCCGAAGAATCGCGGCAGGCGCTCGACAAATACACCGTGGACATGACCAAGCGCGCCGAGGACGGCAAGCTCGACCCGGTGATCGGTCGTGACGACGAAATCCGCCGCACCATCCAGGTGCTGCAGCGGCGGACCAAGAACAACCCGGTACTGATCGGTGAGCCGGGCGTGGGCAAGACCGCCATCGTCGAGGGGCTGGCCCAGCGCATCGTCAACGGTGAGGTCCCGGACGGGCTCAAGGACAAGCGCTTGCTGGCCCTGGACATGGGCTCGCTGATTGCCGGGGCCAAGTTTCGCGGCGAGTTCGAGGAGCGCCTCAAGGCGGTGCTCAACGAGCTGTCCAAGCAGGAGGGTCGCGTCATCCTGTTCATCGACGAGCTGCATACGATGGTCGGCGCGGGCAAGGCGGAAGGCGCCATGGATGCCGGCAACATGCTCAAGCCTGCCCTGGCGCGCGGCGAGCTGCACTGCGTAGGTGCCACTACTCTCGATGAATACCGCCAGTACATCGAGAAGGATGCCGCCCTGGAGCGTCGCTTCCAGAAGGTGCTGGTCGACGAACCGAGCGAGGAGGACACCATCGCCATCCTCCGTGGCCTCAAGGAGCGCTACGAAGTGCACCATGGTGTGACCATCACCGATGGCGCCATCATAGCTGCGGCCAAGCTCAGCCACCGCTATATCACCGATCGCCAGCTGCCGGACAAGGCCATCGACCTGATCGACGAGGCCGCCAGCCGTATCCGCATGGAGATCGACTCCAAGCCCGAAGAGCTCGATCGCCTGGATCGCCGCTTGATCCAGCTGAAGATCGAGCGTGAGGCGCTGAAGAAGGAAGACGACGAGGCCACCAAGAAGCGCCTGGCCAAGCTGGAAGACGACATCGCCAAGCTGGAGCGCGAATACGCCGATCTGGAAGAAATCTGGAAGTCGGAGAAAGCCGAGGTGCAGGGTTCGGCGCAGATCCAGCAGAAGATCGAACAAGCCAAGGCTGAGCTTGAAGCAGCGCGGCGCAAGGGTGATCTGGCGCGCATGGCCGAACTGCAATACGGCATCATTCCGGACCTCGAGCGCAGCCTGGAGATGGTCGATCAGCATGGCAAGAAAGAAAACCAGCTGCTGCGTAACAAGGTGACCGATGAGGAGATCGCCGAGGTGGTTTCCAAGTGGACCGGTATTCCGGTCTCCAAGATGCTCGAAGGCGAGCGCGACAAGCTGCTGCGCATGGAGGACATGCTGCACACTCGCGTCATCGGTCAGCACGAAGCCGTGGTGGCCGTATCCAATGCCGTGCGCCGCTCGCGCGCCGGTCTGGCCGACCCGAATCGTCCGAGCGGCTCGTTCCTCTTTCTCGGCCCGACCGGGGTGGGCAAGACCGAGCTTTGCAAGGCGCTGGCCGAGTTCCTCTTCGATACCGAGGAGGCGATGATCCGCATCGACATGTCCGAGTTCATGGAGAAGCACTCCGTTGCGCGTCTGATTGGTGCGCCGCCGGGCTACGTCGGTTACGAAGAAGGCGGTTACCTGACCGAAGCGGTGCGTCGCAAACCCTATTCGGTGGTGTTGATGGACGAGGTAGAGAAGGCCCATCCAGACGTCTTCAATGTGCTGCTGCAGGTGCTCGAAGACGGCCGCCTGACCGACAGTCATGGGCGGACGGTGGACTTCAAGAACACGGTGATCGTGATGACCTCCAACCTGGGCTCTGCGCAGATCCAGGAGCTGGTTGGTGATCCCGATGCGCAGCGGGCTGCGGTGATGGATGCGGTGGCGCATCACTTCCGACCGGAGTTCATCAACCGTATCGACGAGGTGGTGGTGTTCGATCCGTTGGGTCGCGAGCAGATCGCCGGTATCGCCGACATCCAGCTCGGGCGCTTGCGCAAGCGTCTGGCCGAGCGCGAGCTGAGCCTGGAGCTCAGTCAGGAGGCGATGGACAAGCTGATCGCCATCGGTTACGACCCGGTCTACGGAGCACGGCCGCTCAAACGGGCGATCCAGCGCTGGATCGAGAATCCGCTGGCGCAGCAGATTCTCTCCGGTCAGTTCGCGCCGGGTAGCAGCGTCAAGGCGCGGGTAGAGGGCGAGCAGATCGTCTTCGATTGAGCCGGGTGGTTACCTGCGGGGTGCAGCACACCTCGCAGGTAGCCGTGTTGGGGCAGCGATCTCGCGGGTGCCGCCGGGTGAACGCAAAGTGTTGTAAGGAATCGCATTTTTGGGGTTGACAGGCGAGCCGGGAACCGTAAAATGGCGCGCCTCTGAGGCGGTAACGTAACGCTGAAGAGCTGGAATTGAAGTTGTTCCGCGATAGCTCAGTCGGTAGAGCAAATGACTGTTAATCATTGGGTCCCAGGTTCGAGTCCTGGTCGCGGAGCCAAATTCCAATCGGGGTATAGCGCAGTCCGGTAGCGCGCCTGCTTTGGGAGCAGGATGTCGGGAGTTCGAATCCCCCTACCCCGACCATTTTTGGGTCGTTAGCTCAGTTGGTAGAGCAGTTGGCTTTTAACCAATTGGTCGTAGGTTCGAATCCTACACGACCCACCATACCGGCTTCTCAGGAAGCATGAAAAGCTGGATGTTCTCGCGGACATCCAGCTTTTTCATTGCCTGCGATTTCTTCTCGGCACATTCAAGGCGCACCCAAGGGTGCGCCTTTTCTGCGTCAATGGAGCTTCAGGCGCGGCTCCGTCGTGCGGCTGAGCTTGTCGCCAAGCATCATCAGCAGCGTACGCGGGATGCCGTACAGTGCGATCTGGTGCATGCGGTAGAGCGAGATATAGAACATCCGTGCGAGCCAGCCTTCGAGCATCACGTTGCCGGTCAGGTTGCCCATCAGATTACCTACAGCCGAGAAGCTCGACAGCGAAATCAGCGAGCCGTAGTCCTTGTAGCGATAGGTCGGCAGCGGCTTGCCTTCCAGTCGGTTGTGGATCGAGCGTGCCAGCATCGAGGCCTGCTGGTGGGCTGCCTGCGCACGGGGGGGGACATTGCGGTCGCTGTCCGGCTGTGGGCAGGCGGCACAATCGCCGAACGCGAAGATGTTCTCGTCGCGGGTGCTCTGCAGTGTCGGGTGGACGACCAGCTGGTTAATGCGGTTGGTTTCCAGGCCATCCAGTTCGTGAAGGAAGGCGGGTGCCTTGATCCCGGCGGCCCACACCTTGAGGCTGGCCTGGACGAACTCGCCCTGCTTGGTGTGCAGGCCCTCGGCGGTGACTTCGCTGACGGCGGCGCCTGTGAGCACCGTGACACCCAGGTCCAGCAGTGTCTGGTGCACCGGCTGGCTGATGCGCTCAGGCAGTGCCGGCAGGACTTTCGGGCCGGCCTCGATGAGGGTGATGTTTACATCCTCCGGCTTGATGCCATCGAGGCCGTAGGCCGCCAGCTCCTTGGCGGCGTGCAGCAGTTCTGCAGCCAGCTCCACGCCGGTAGCGCCGGCTCCGACGATGGCCATGCTGATGTTGCTCGAGGCACCCTCGCCTGCATGCGCCTTCATGTAATGGCTCAGCAGTTGCCGGTGGAAGCGCTCGGCCTGCTCGCGCGTATCAAGGAAGATGCAGTGCTCGGAAGCCCCCGAGGTGCCGAAGTCGTTGGTCGTGCTGCCGACGGCAATCACCAGCGTGTCGTAGTTCAGCGCGCGTGACGGGACCAGTTCCACGCCAAACTCGTCGCGCGTCGCTTCCAGTCGAATGCATTTGCTCGCGCGATCCAGGCCTGCCATGCGGCCCATCTGGAACTCGAAGTGATTCCATTTGGCCTGAGCGACGTAGTTGAGTTCGTCAGCGGACGAGTTCAAGGAGCCGGCGGCGACCTCGTGCAGCAGCGGCTTCCAGATGTGTGTGAGGTTGGCGTCGACCAGGGTGATGCGGGCTTTGCCACGCTTGCCCAGGGTTCTACCCAGGCGGGTAGCAAGCTCCAGACCGCCGGCGCCACCGCCGACGATTACGACTCGATGTGACATGGGAGTGACTCATAGCTGCAAGGGAAACGGCGGGGCGGCCTGGCGAGCGGAGCTCAAAGCACAAGGCGGCTCAAGAGGCGGCTCAATAACCCGAGCCCGATCACCACGACCAGTACCACAAGCAGAAGAAGCCAGGGGCGAAACGGCTGGCGCTCGACCTGGTGTTGCGGGGCGCGGAGGTATTCATCGACGCGCTGCTGATCTTCGGGCTTCAGGCGGCTGGGCATGGGCACCTCGAATGGAATGCAGGCATTCTAGCTGTGCAGGGTCAAAAGCCAAGCGCGAAGTGCGGCGCTTTGCCGCGCGGAGGGCTGGCGGGCATGCCGGGCGGCATGCCCTTGGGGGGTCAGGTGTTCTTCAGCTTGCGCAGGTTGCCGATGACCGACTCCAGCGCGCGGTCGAACAGCAGGGTGTCGTTGAGTAGCCGAATGGCGCCGCGCTGGAATTCGGTCGCCAGGCCCATGCGGGTCTTTTCCAGGACTTTCATGCCGGTGCGATTAACGAAGATGTACTTGCCGGTGGGCTTGATCACCGCTGCCAGCTTGCAGCGCAGCTTGTGTTCTTCGTCTTCCTGGAACTCCACCCAGCTGCCGACGCGCAGATTGTCGACCTGGACCAGCGCGACATCGTTATCCGGCAGGCTGATTTCCGGTTCCTGCTCGCGGCTCTCGCCAGGTGCAAGCAGGACGATCTCGTCGACCACTTCGACCATTGCCGGTGTGGTTGCTATCGGAGTGGCCGCTGACTCCGCTGAAGTGCTGTCGTCCGCTGGCGCCTCGCTGGGAGCGCTCTGCGGTTGCTGGAAGCGCTGCAGGGTCTGGACATGGAGCGCTTCGAGCTGGGTAAAGAAGTCGCCGGTGGAAAAAGGGTCGAAGGCGGCGCTGACCAGTCCGTCGCGCAGCGCTTTAAGCAGGCTCGGGACCAGCTCCAGCAGGCGTGCACGCGACTCATCGTCTTCGTGAGGGGTAACGCTCCACACCAGATCGTCCATCGTGTCCAGGGCGGCCTGCCACTCTTCGGACTGGGTGCCGTGTTTCAGGCAGGTAAGCAGCAGAACCTTGCTCCAGGCTTCCTGCAGTAGCCGCACCACGACTTCCGGAAGCGTCTTGCCGAGCAAGCGCTGGTTCAGGGCGCGCTCAACTTCCTGTCGGGCGATCTCGGCCTTGGCGCGGCCTTCCTCGGCATCACGGGTGCGTTGCTCGAGCAGCTCGCTACGGCGGCGCTCATCGCCGATGAAGGCAAGGAAGTCGGCCAGCAGCTCGGAGAAAATGGCCGGATCGTCAGTGAAGTCGTTGAGCAGTCGAGCCACGATCTGCTCGATCTTCTGGTAGAGACTGTCCCGCTGCGCTTCATCCTGATCGCCCCAGCCCATCGCTGCCGAGGCAATCTCGTTAAGCAGGCGGCGTGCCGGATGGCTGCCGCGACTAAAGAAGGTCTTGTCCAATACCGCGACCTTGAGAAGCGGGATCTGCAGACGACCGATCAGGGCCTTTAGCGAGTCGGGCAGGGTGCGGTCATCGAGTATGAATTCGAACAGCATGGAGACGAGGTTGATCACATCGTCGTCTATCTCGCCGACCACGCGGGACTTGCCGGTCTTGGCACTGACTCGGCTCAGCAGGCCGGCCAGCTGCTCCTGAAGATCGAGCTCGTCGACGGTCTGCGGCGCGCGCGCCTGCATGTGCGACAGCAGGCGGAGGAGGTCGCCACTGGAGATCGGGATCGCATCGCTGGGGATGTTGCGCGCTGGCAGCATGCTGCTGCCACGGAGTTCTGAAAGCAGGCTGTGCAGTGCGCTGAATGCGGCTTCCTGCAGTCCCTCGTCGACATGTGCAGCCTGGCCAGGTGGTGCCGATGGTGCATGGCTTCCGGCTGGCGCGCCGGGGCGCTGCTGGCGGCGGGGCGGGGCGGAGTGCAGCTCTGGCAGTATGCCGGCAGCGACCAGGGTCTGGTTAGCTTCGGCATAGAGTTGGTCGATATCCCCGAGCACGTACTTTTCGAAGAGCTTGAAGATGATCAGCTTGACCTTGATCTCTACCCCAAGGCTGCTGCTGGCCTCAATGAAGTAGTCGCAGAGTGCGTGTGGGCCGAGCGGGTTGCTCTTGTCATCGAGCTTCTTGCTGATCAGCGCATTGAAACGAGTGGTCAGGTGCCCCAGCGGTTGAGCCGCACGACTCATGACTTTCGCTACCATGGTGTCGACGGCTACCGACTCTTCCAGCTCATCGTTCTGCACAAGTGAAAGACTGTCGAACGACACATTGTCCAGCACCGGCGGCTTGCCGATCTCATACTGATTGAGCTTGGCGAATGCTTCGAACAGCTGTTGCAGAAAGCCGCGTTCGATGTTGCGGCGCTTCATGCGCAAATCACGCATGGCTTCGAAAAACGCGTTCTGTTCGACGTTACTGCTCGCACGATCGGCGATCTCGAAGAGCGAGTCATCGGCGTTGTCGAACAGCGACTGCAAAGCCTGACGCAGCTGTTGGGCGGCCTTGTCGCGCACGCTGATGAGCGCCACAGGCAGGCGGCCTGCTGGTGAAGAAGGCTTGTGCTCAGGGGCTGCCTTGTTCAGGTGCACCACTTTCGCATCGGTTCGCATCGAGACTCTCCTGCGGTCGCCTGCTTAACGGCGGTCACAACGCCAGCTTCAAACAGCGTCTTGTATGGGTAACCAAATCGGCAGGGCAAGGCGGAAGGTTCCGGGCGAGCCCGCAATCTAGTGCGGGTTTCTTCTGTCGAACCGGATCCAGCGCAGCATAGCCGAGCGGTCTGATTTTACAACGACACCTCGTCAGTAAGGTGTCGCCATTTCGGTGGCGTCAATATTCTTGAAGGGCATTATAAGCATCGGATTGCGATGCCAAGGCCGGTTTTTCATTGGACATGACTTGGCTCACAGATACTCGCAGGTTTTCCGCCGGGAGGTAAAAAAAGCCTCTCGAATACCCGTCCGGGATGCGCAGGTTGGCGCTGCGTTAGCGAGCACTCAGCCTTTATACTCCGCGCAATCTTCAGGAGTCAGCCATGCCGAATCTTACACTTGCCGATCTATCTGCAGAAATCGATGCCAACGTTCGTCGCGCGCTCGCCGAGGACGTCGGCAGTGGTGACATCACGGCGCAGTTGATTCCAGCCGAGCGGCTGGCGCACGCGTCGGTCATCACTCGCGAGCAGGCAGTGATCAGCGGAACGGCATGGGTAGACGCCGTATTCCGCCAAGTCGACCCACGCGTTGCGGTTCACTGGCAGGTTGCCGATGGCGACCGTGTCGGAGCTGACCGGGTGCTGTTCCATCTCGAGGGGCCGGCGCGGGCGCTGCTCACCGGCGAGCGCAGTGCGCTGAATTTTCTGCAACTGCTGTCGGGTGTGGCGACTCGCTGTCGTCACTACGCGGACATGGTCGACGGGACCGGTGTGCGTTTGCTCGATACGCGCAAGACCATACCCGGGCTGCGCCTGGCGCAGAAATATGCCGTTACCTGCGGTGGTTGCCACAACCACCGCATCGGTTTGTACGACGCCTTCCTGATCAAGGAAAACCACATCGCCGCTTGCGGTGGCATCGCCGAGGCGGTTGCTGCTGCACATCGCATCGCGCCGGGCAAGCCGGTGGAGATCGAGGTAGAGAGTCTGGACGAGCTTGAGCAGGCGCTACTAGCAGGTGCCGATATCGTCATGCTGGACGAGCTCAGTCTGCATGATATGCGCACCGCGGTGGCCATCAATGGCGGGCGGGCCAAGCTCGAAGCGTCGGGCGGCATCAGCGATGAAACGCTGCGCAGCGTGGCGGAAACGGGGGTGGACTACATCTCCATCGGCGCGCTGACCAAGCATGTGCGAGCGGTGGATCTGTCGATGCGCTTGCGGCAGTAAGGGCGGGGCGAGGTTGCGGTGCCTGGCGCAGCGGCTGCGCCAGGCGGATCGGTCAGTGACGGCTTTTCAGGCCGAAATTCTCGTGCAGGGTGCCGGGGGTGTCGTCGCCCTTGGGCGCATAGTCCTTCGGCGGCTCGGTGAAGGCCGGCGACGAGAGACGCTCACGAGTGCCGTGGTTCTCTTCGCTGTGCAGTGCGGCCATCAGGCGTTGACGGGTCTGTTCGTCGAGTGCGAGGCGGCTGGCGCCGTCGGACAGGTGATCCTGAATGTCCTGATAGTTGTTGGTCAGTTTGCGCAGCAGGCTGGCGGTGGTGTTGAAGTGGGTAACCACCTCACTCTGATAAGTGTCGAAACGCTCTTGCAGGTCATCGACCTGACGCTGTGTGCGGTTTGGTGCGCTGCTGCGTGCCACCAGATAACCGATGGCGATGCCGGCGATCAGGCCGACGATCGGGAGCAACCAGGTCGCGAGGGTCTGTTCCACGAGTCCTTCCTCTATATAAACGGCTGTGCTTACGTTAACGTCTCGTACCTGCTATGTATACCGCGACGCGAGGCGGCGGTTATTGGCAGCTAGTTAGCAAGACGAGTCGACTCGTCCCAAGGTCACGGAGTTCCTGCTTTGTTGAAACGCGAAACCCCCCTCAATCTCGACGGCCCCTGCGGCACCCTTGAAGCGCTGTACTTCGATCAATCGCAGCCGACGGGGCTCGCGCTGATCTGCCACCCGAACCCGGTCAAGGGCGGCACCATGCTGAACAAGGTGGTCTCGACCCTGCAGCGCACCGCTCGCGACGCCGGCTACAGCACGCTGCGCTTCAATTATCGCGGTGTCGGCGGCAGCGCCGGCGCGCATGACATGGTCGAGGGCGAGGTGGATGACGCCGAGGCTGCGCTGCGTTGGCTGCGCGAGCAGAATCCGGAGCTGCCGCTGACGCTGCTGGGGTTCTCCTTCGGCGGGTTCGTCGCCGGCAAGCTGGCCCACCGTTTGAACGCGGAGGGCGTGGCGGTACAGCGGCTGATGATGGTGGCGCCGGCAGTGTCGCGCCTCGTCGAGCTGTCGTTGGCTGACGATTGCCAGCTGACGATCATCCAGCCGGAGCAGGACGAGGTCATCGATGCCGAGTCCGTGTACACCTTTTCCGCGCAGCTGCAGCACCCCCATGAGCTGCTGAAAGTGGCAGAATGCGGCCACTTTTTTCATGGCAAGCTGGTGAAACTGAAGGAACTGGTAGCCCCGCGGCTTTGATGCCCGAACCTGCTCCTCTCCGCCGCGCTCAACGATCGAGAATGACTGCATGACTACCCGCATCCTGACCGGTATCACCACCACCGGCACGCCGCACCTGGGCAACTACGCCGGCGCGATCCGCCCGGCCATCCTGGCCAGCCGCGACGCGGCCGCCGACTCCTTCTATTTCCTGGCCGACTACCACGCGCTGATCAAGTGCGATGACCCGCTGCGTATCCAGCGCTCGCGCCTGGAGATTGCCGCGACCTGGTTGGCATGCGGCCTCGATCCCGAACGCGTGACCTTCTATCGTCAGTCCGACGTTCCGGAAATCCCCGAGCTGACCTGGCTGCTCACCTGCGTCACCGCCAAGGGGTTGCTCAATCGTGCCCACGCCTACAAGGCCTCGGTGGACAAGAACGTCGAGAACGGCGAGGACCCGGATGCCGGCGTGACCATGGGACTCTACAGCTACCCGGTGCTGATGGCGGCGGACATCCTGATGTTCAACGCGCACAAGGTGCCGGTTGGCCGCGACCAGATCCAGCATGTGGAAATGGCCCGCGACATTGCTCAGCGCTTCAATCATCTGTTCGGTCACGGTCGTGAGTTCTTCACCCTGCCGGAAGCGGTGATCGAGGAAGGCGTCGCCACGCTGCCCGGCCTTGACGGACGCAAGATGTCGAAGAGCTACGACAACACCATTCCGCTGTTCGGCAGCGCCAAGGAGCTCAAGGGCGCGATCGCACGCATCGTCACCGACTCGCGCCTGCCGGGCGAGCCGAAGGACCCCGACAGCTCGCACCTGTTCACCCTCTACCAGGCGTTCGCCACCGCGCAGCAGCAGGATGCGTTCCGCCAGGAGCTGCTCGACGGGCTGGCCTGGGGCGATGCCAAGCAGCGCCTGTTCGAGCTGCTCGACAACGAGCTGGGCGAGGCGCGCGAGCTGTATCACCAGCTGATCACCAAGCCCGCCGAGCTGGAGGACATTCTCCAGGCGGGCGCGGCCAAGGCGCGCCGAATCGCCACGCCGTTCCTTGGTGAGCTGCGCGAAGCGGTGGGCCTGCGCAACTTCCGTAGCGAAGTTAAAAGTGCAGCGCCAGCCAAGAAGAAGTCCAGCAAGGTGGCGCGCTTCGCCAGCTTCCGCGAGGCCGACGGCGCGTTCCGCTTTCGTTTCTTTGCGCCCGACGGCGAGGAGCTGCTGCTGTCCCGTCCGTTGAGCAACCCGAAGGCGATCGGCAGCCTGACCCAGCGGTTGATTGCCGGCGGGCCGGACGCGCTGGAACTTCGCGAGGACGAAGGCGATCAATTCACCCTGTGGCTGGACGACGAATGCGTCGCCGACAGCCCACATTATGAGAGCGCCGAAGCGCTCGATGCCGCCATGCTGCGGGTACGCGAGGCGCTGGCCACGCTCGTCGACTGACGTGCTGCCGCCAGGGCGGAACGTACCCCGCGACTGCGTTCCGCGGCTTCGCGGCAATCTCCAAGAATGGGTGTCCCAGGAGGGCTGACGCTTGAACGACCTGAGTAAATTGCCAACCACCGAGGGCGCGGCTAAAGTGTCGGCCCCGTTTCACTACCCAGACTCCGCCATGACCCCTCTTGAGCGCTATCAGGCCGACCTGAAACGTCCTGACTTCTTCCACGATGCCGCCCAGGAAAATGCGGTGCGTCACCTGCAACGTCTGTACGACGATCTGGTGGCCGACGATCGCAGCAAGAGCGGCCTGCTCGGCAAGCTGTTCGGCAAGAAACAGCAGGAGCCGATCAAGGGCATCTACTTCTGGGGCGGCGTTGGCCGCGGCAAGACCTACCTCGTTGATACCTTCTTCGACGCATTGCCGTTCAAGCAGAAGACGCGCACGCACTTTCACCGCTTCATGAAGCGCGTGCACGAGGAAATGAAGACGCTCAAGGGCGAAAAGAACCCGCTGACCATCATTGGCAAGCGCTTCGCCGACGAGTCGCGGGTGATCTGCTTCGACGAATTCTTCGTCTCCGATATCACCGACGCGATGATTCTTGCCACGCTGCTCGAAGAGCTGTTCAAGAACGGCGTGAGCCTGGTGGCGACCTCCAACATCGTGCCGGACGGTCTGTACAAGGACGGTCTGCAGCGCGCGCGCTTCCTGCCGGCCATCGAGCTGCTGAAGAAGCACACCGAGATCGTCAACGTCGACAGCGGCATCGACTATCGCCTGCGTGCGCTGGAACAGGCCGAGCTGTTCCACTTCCCGCTCGATGCCGAGGCCGAGCAGAGCCTGGAACGCAGCTTCAAGAGCTTGCTGCCGGAGAACTGCCGGGTCGTCGACAAGGACGCACTGATGATCGAGAACCGCGAAATCCGTGCGGTAAAGACCGGCAACGATGTGGCCTGGTTCGAGTTCCGCGAGCTCTGCGACGGGCCGCGTAGCCAGAACGACTACATCGAACTGGGCAAGATATTCGGCGCCATCCTGCTGGCCAATGTCGAGCAGATGAGTGTCACCAAGGACGACATGGCGCGCCGCTTCATCAACCTCGTCGACGAGTTCTACGACCGCAACGTCAAGCTCATCATCTCTGCCGAGGTCGAGCTCAAGGACCTCTATACCGGTGGTCGCCTGGAGTTCGAATTCCAGCGCACCCTGAGCCGTCTGCTGGAAATGCAATCGCACGAGTACCTGTCGCGGCCGCACAAGCCCTGACCATGGCGTGGCCGCGAAGACCGACTCTTCGCGGCCAAAGGCCGCTTTCTCGCAACGTCTGGCACTGCGCCTTAGTAGGCGCGGTCTTCGTCAAGAAGGCGTATGCCAGCTGTCGGTACCTGCTTCAGCAGGCCAGCCTTGGCTGTTCCGTGGTCGCCCTTACGACTCAGGCCGGTATTTCTGCCGGTAGTGATTGGGTGACAGCTCGGTGTGCTGGCGGAAAAGGCGGGCGAAGAAGCTCGCATCGTCGTAGCCCACTTCGTAGCTGATCGTCTTGATGCTCTTGCCGGTGGTGGCGAGCAGGCTTTTCGCCGTCTCGATCCGCAGGCGTTGCAGATAGTGCAGCGGCTTGTCGCCGGTGGCTGCCTGGAAGCGGCGCATGAAGTTGCGAATGCTCATGCCGTGCTGCCGCGCCACGTCCTCGAAGCGAAACTTTTCGGCGAAGTTGGCTTCCAGCCATTCCTGTATCTGCAGAATCCGCGTATCCAGATGCAGCTTCTGCCCGCCGAAACCCAAGCGCCCCGGGCTGTAACTGCGTTGTAGCTCGTAAAGCACGTCACGCGCCATGCCCTGGGCCACGTGTGCGCCGCAGAAGCGCTCGACCAGATACATGTACAGGTCGCAGGCCGAGGTCGTGCCGCCTGCGCAGTAGAGGTTGTCGCTGTCGGTGAGGTGCTTGTCGGCGCTGAAAGCCACACCGGGGAAGCGCTCGACGAAGTCATTGGCAAAGCGCCAGTGGGTGGTCGCCTCGCGGCCTTCCAGGAGGCCCGCCTGGGCCATCCAGAACACGCCGGTGGCTTCGCCACAGATGACGCTGCCTGCTGCGTGACGCTCGCGCAACCAGGGCATCACACCCGGATGCTGCGCGCAGAGCGCATCGAAATCTCCCCAGAAGGCCGGCAGGATCACCATATCGGCGTCGTCCAGCGGACTATCCACGGCGATGGCGATACCGCTGAAGGTATTGACCGCCTTGCCGTCTGGGCTGACTAGGCGGGTTTCGAAAGCAGGGGTGAGGTCAAGGCCGAGCTGTTTGCCATAGCGCAGGCTGGCCATGTGGAAGAAATCCTTGGCCTGGGTGAGTGTCGAGGCGAACACCCCTTCGGTGGCAAGTATGCTGACGCGCTTGATCGAGGCGAGATTGGGCATGCGATTCTAATTATTGTGGTGAGTAACAGGGTAAATCTGCCGTGTGGCGGCTGGAGCGTCCTATTTTTGCATGCATCTGTCCAGCCTTCCCTGAAGCGATGCGGCTGAACCGTCACAGCGACCCGGCGTCGAACCGCTGATGCACAGGAGCGAAGAGATGAGTGAAAGCAGTCAGTATCCGACAGCCCCTTTTGGCGATTGGGACGGCAGCCCGGCCGCGGCGCGTGCGATGCAGCAGAGCCTGGCGGCGCAGGTGAGCTTGCAGGATGACTTCCCACCGTTGCGATTGATCGCCGGGGTGGATGTCGGTTTCGAGGATGGCGGCACTATCACCCGCGCCGCGGCAGTGCTGCTGGATGCCGATACCCTGGAGCTGGTCGGCAGCAGCCTGGCGCGAATTCCGACGAACATGCCCTACATTCCGGGCCTGCTTTCGTTCCGTGAGCTACCCGCGGTGCTGCAGGCGCTCGGCGAACTGCCGGCCGTTCCCGACCTGATCTTTTCCGACGGCCACGGCATCGCCCACCCGCGCCGCCTGGGCATTGCTGCTCACCTGGGCGTGGTGACCGGCCTGCCCACCATCGGCGTGGCAAAGAAGCTGCTCACCGGGGCGCACGACGAGCTGGAACTGGCGCGTGGTGCACAGGTCGAGTTGCGCGACAAGAAGACCGGCGAAGTGATCGGCTGCGTGCTGCGCAGCAAGGACAAGGTGCGGCCGCTGATCATTTCCCCGGGTAACCGGGTCAGCATCGTCACCGCACCGCAGCTGGTGATGCGTTATGTCACGCGCTATCGCCTGCCGGAGCCGACCCGGCTGGCCGACCGGCTGGCATCGCGGCGGGAAGAAAAGGCCGCCGCGCGGCGCTTGTCTGGAGCGGCCGAGTAGCTAAAGCAGTTGTAACCGGGATTGCCCGCGCCCGTGGCGACGCTTGCAGCTGGCGTCTCGCAGGCGCTAGCCTGCGGGCCTGTTGTCAGCTCGGACCCTACGATGATTCTGGATTGCGCTACCGGTTGGTGTCAGGGCGTTCGCCACTGCCCGTCACCGAACTTCAACCAGCGGCCGGCCGGCGAGATTTCCCTGCTGGTGATCCATAACATCAGCCTGCCGCCGGGGCAGTTCGGCACCGGCAAGGTTCAGCAGTTCTTCCAGAATTGTCTGCAGTGCCATGAGCACCCGTTTTTCGAGGAGATCGCCGAGCTGCAGGTGTCGGCGCATTTTCTCATCGAGCGTGATGGCGCGATCACTCAGTTCGTCTCCTGTCTGGATCGTGCCTGGCACGCCGGCGTGTCCTGCTTCGACGGTCGCGAGGGCTGCAACGATTTCTCCATCGGCATCGAGCTGGAGGGGACCGACGACCAACCCTTCAGTGAGGCGCAATACCAGGCGCTGATCGGATTGTGCCGGGTACTGCAGGGCGCGTTTCCAGCGATTACCCCCGAGCGGGTTTGCGGCCACAGCGATATCGCGCCGGGGCGCAAGACCGATCCCGGCCCGGCATTCGACTGGCAGCGGCTGCGTGCGGCTTCCATTACCTGCTGACGAAAGGAAAGGACGATGAGTTTTCTGGTGATCCTGCTCGTGCTGTTGGTGGAGAAGTTCTCTGATTGGCGGCCGCGGCTGCAATACGACAGCCCCTGGCTGACGCGCCTGCGCCAGGCGGAGGCCAGCCCGCGTCTGCGACAGACGCCCTGGCTGGCGCTGCTGTTGCTGGTGTTGCTCCCGGTGCTGCTGCTCGGCCTGGTGCTGCTGGCACTGGAGCCGCTGGCCTACGGGTGGCTGAGCCTGCCTGTGCATCTGCTGGTGCTGCTCTACAGCCTCGGCCGCGGCCATGCCAAGGCTGAACTCGGTGCGTTCCGCGACGCCTGGCGCCGTGGAGATGAGGAGGCCGCCGCGCTGGCCGCCGAACGTGACGCCGGCCTGCAGACCCAGGACCCGCCGAGCCTGTTGGCAGCGGTGCAGTCCTGGCTGCTGTGGCGCAGCTACGAGGGTTTTTTTGCGGTGATCTTCTGGTACCTGCTGCTCGGGCCGATGGCGGCGCTGGCGTACCGGCTGCTGGCGCTGTGCGCCGAGCACACCGAGCTCGAAGGGTTGCGCGAGCGGGCCGAGCAGCTGCGGCATGCCTTCGACTGGTTGCCGGTGCGGGTGTTGCTCGGCAGTTTTGCGCTGGTCGGCAACTTCGTCGCGGTCAACCGGGCGCTGCTGCACGAGTTGCTGAGCTGGGATGTGCCAGCCCGGCGGCTGTTGGCCGATGCCGGTCCGTTGGCCGCCGATCTGCCGCCCGCGGTCGACGGCGAGGCGGGCATCGCGAGGCTCGACGGGATCGCGGCATTGCTCGTACGTACACGGGTGTTCTGGTATGCGGTGATCGCAGTCTGGACGATCCTCGCCTGAGGCTCTTGGCCAGCGGCGCCGCTAATGGAAGTCCATAACGCCTCTGTATGGGGTTCCACCGCCGAATCGCCGTAACCCGCAGGCCAGACGCCTCGCCGAGCGTCTGGTTGATATCAGTCGAAGAGCCATCATTTGGCCATTACCTTAAGTTACAAAAACGCCTACCGATATCCCGTATAACCCGGGCAGATGCCACTCTCTGACGAGCCCTGCTGCGCGTTGCAATTGCGTGCAAGCCAATACCAATAAAATTGGGAGACGTCGTGTGAATAGTCTGTTGTATCCCGCGATTGCGTTCATGAACCGCCTGAGCTTCGGTATGAAGTTCAGCCTGGTCAGCGTCCTGTTTTTCGTTCCCATGCTGCTGAGCAACTACTACCTGGTTCGCGACTCGTACCGGGCATATGTCGGTACCCGCAACGAGCTGCAGAGTCTCGAACTGCTTGGCTCGACCTTGCAGGTGCGGCGCAGCATGGAGGACTGGAAAGACCTCGTGCATATTGAATCGATCATCGGCCAGACCGGCAATGTCGAGGCGCTGCAGACTCGCTTGAACCGCGTCGAAAGCGCGCTGGCAGCGCAGCTGCAGGCACTTGTCCCCGTTGGCGATGCGCCTGAGCAGGTGGCTGAATTCAATAGCCGTCGCGACGAACTGGTGACCGGGCTGAACGCCGCCCAGGCCGAGCAATCGTTGCAGTCCAAGGCAGCCATGGCCGAGTCCCTGCTGGGCCAGTCGCAGGTGATGATCAAGCTCGTCGCCGGCCAGTCCGGCCTCAGCCAGGATCTCGAGCGTGAGGTCCGTCTGTTGGCCGAGCTGCTGACCACGGTAACCCCGGCCATCAGCGCATCGCTCGGCGAGGGGCGCGCGGTGGGCTCTTACACGTTCGGCCAGGGCTACCTGAACTCCGATGCCAGCAATACGCTGGACAACCTCGTGCTGGAACTGGAAAAGCAGCAGGCGCAGTACGCCGCACAGTTGCAGGATGCCCTGGGCGCAAGCCAGGCCGCGCGTACCCGGCTCGACGCCTTCGCCACCGCCAGTCGTGAGTCCCTGCAGGCGAGCAGCGAAATTCTGCAGGACGAGGTGATCATGGCCGAGGCGCTGGACCTGCCTTGGGAGCAGTTCTACGAGCGCATCAGCGCGCAGATGGCCAAGACCTACGAGCTGAACGACGCCATTCTCGGTTTCCTCGAGGTGGAGCTTGCCGAGCGGCTGGAGCAGAAGCGCCTGCTCATGACCCTGCTGCTTTCGGCTCTGGCGGTGGTGCTGTGCCTGGTGGCGTATCTGTACGCAGGCTTCTACGCCTCGACGCGCGCCTCGCTGCACAGTCTCGGCAGGATCATGGACAAGGTCGCCGCCGGTGACATGACCGTGCGCTATCAGGTACAGAGCCGCGATGAGCTTGGCGAGCTGGGCCAGGTGTTCAATACCACCGTGGCGCAGATCCGCGAGCTGATCGAGCGAGTCGGGCAGACCGTCGCCGAAGTCGAACGCCAGGCACAGCGGGTCGAAAGCGTCTCCGGCGAGAGCAATCAGACGGTATCCGAGCAGCGTGGGCAGATCGAGCAGGTCGCCACGGCGATGAACGAGATGTCCGCCACCGCCCAGGAGGTCGCCAGCAGTGCCGAGGCCGCAGTTGGCAGCGCACAGAGCGTCAACGAGGAAACCGTCAGCGGGCGCGAGCTGGTGGTAGCGCAGGTCGGCGGTATCCAGCGGCTGGCCGTCGAGATCGAGCAGTCGGTGCAGGTGATCAACCAGTTGGCCGACGACAGCAAGGCGATCAGCCAGGTGCTGGACGTGATCAAGACCATCGCCGAGCAGACCAACCTGCTGGCCCTCAATGCGGCCATCGAGGCCGCGCGTGCGGGCGAGCAGGGCCGTGGCTTCGCGGTGGTCGCAGACGAGGTGCGCGGGCTGGCGCAGCGGACGCAGAAGTCCACCGCGGAAATCGAGCAGATGATCGCTCGTCTGCACAATGGTGTCGGCGCAGCGGTGAAAACCATGCATGCCAGCCATACGCTGGCCGAAGACACCGTTGGCCAGTCGGGGCGGGTCGAGCAGGCGCTGGAAAACATCCTCGGCGCGGTGGGGCTGATCGTCGATCAGAACCAGCAGATCGCCGCTGCGGCTGAGCAGCAGACAGCCGTGGCGCACGATATCGATCGCAATATCGTCGCGATCAACGAGGCCGGCCAGCGCACCGCCGAGGGCGCCGGGCACACCGAGCAGGCGAGTCGCGAACTGTCCCAGCTGGTGGGACGCCTGCAGCAGCTGATCGGCGCGTTCCGGGTCTGACCGCGGCGATGATCAGGGCTGCGGCCAGCCGAACAGTTCACAGCTGTTGCGATAGCTGGCTGCGGCCAGCTCTTCGGCGCTGACACCCTTCAGATCGGCCAGCATCCGGCAGATATCCGGCAGCAGTTCCGGGCTGTTGCGCTCGCCGGCGTGGCCGGCTGGTGGGATATCCGGCGAGTCGGTTTCCAGCACGATGGCCTCCAGCGGCAGTTGCTTGAGCACCCGCTGCATGCGCAGCGCCTGTGGCCAGGTACCGGCGCCCCCGAGGCCGAGCCTGAAGCCGAGGCGCAGGTATTCCTGAGCTTCCTCCCAACTGCCACTGAAGGCGTGCACGATGCCGGCGCGCTGCAGCTTGTAGCGTTTGAGCATGGCGATCATCGGTGCGTGGGCGCGGCGTACGTGCAGCAGCACCGGCAGCTCGAACTCCGCAGCCAGCGCCAGCTGCGCTTCGAGCAGTTCGTGCTGGCGCTCGATGTCCGGGTCCTCGACGTAATAGTCCAGGCCGATCTCGCCGATGGCGCAGAGTTTAGGCTCACTGCGTAGCAGCTCCAGCCAGTCGCGCAGCTTGCCCAGGTGCTCGTCCCGGTGCTCGGCGATGAACACCGGGTGAAGGCCCAGCGCAGCATGAACCGCTGGCTGCTCGCAGGCTAGCTGCCAGACCCGCTCCAGATTCGCTTCGTGCACGCCGAGTACCACGATGCGCTCGACGCCAGCGGCCGCGCTGCGGGCGATGACCTGGGTCCTGTCATCATCGAACATCTCGAAATCGAGGTGGGTATGGGTGTCGATAAGCTGCACGACAGGCTCCGTACGGTCGGCGGTGGGCGGGCGCGTAATGCTACATGGCCTTCAGTGGCTTTCCTCTTCGATCTGAATGTCGCTGACGCCCAGCTCTTCAAGCCGGCTGGCTTCGCTGGGGCGTATCGGGTTTTCCCAGGGGGCGTCGACCGCCGCACGCGGCTCGCGGACGTAATGCAGCAGTATTTCCAGTTCGGCCTGCTCCAGACCGGGCACTTCGAACGAGCTGATCAGCAGCGAGGCGGGCTCGCCGTTGATGCAGTAGTGGATGCGGTAACGCTTCAGATCGGTCATGGCGGGCTTCCTGCGGTTGGCGGCACTGAAGTATCCGACCGCCGAAATCCGCTCAGGCTCCCGAGTCTCCTTGTGCTTCGCGCTCAAGCAACGCCGCCTTGCGTTCCAGCCCCCAGCGATAGCCGGTCAGCGCCTGATGACTGCCGACCACGCGATGGCAGGGCACCAGCAGGCCGACGGGGTTGCTGGCGCAGGCGCGGGCGACCGCACGGGCGTGGCTGCCGAGGGTTGCCGCCAGCTCACCGTAGCGACGCGTCTCGCCGGCGGGAATCTGCTGCAACGCCTGCCAGACGCGCTGCTGAAAGGCCGTGCCGCGCAGATCGAGCGGCAGCTGGGCGGCACGCTGCGGTTCTTCCAGTTGGCTGACGATTGCCTGCAGCCACTCACCCAGGCCTTCCTGGTCGCGCTGCAACTGTGCCGCGGCAAAGCGTGAGCGCAGCTCGTCTTCCAGCGCTGTCTGGTCGTCGCCGAACAGCAGGGCACAGATGCCTTTGTCGCTGCTGGCGACCAGCAGCTGGCCGAGTGGGCAGGGCGCCAGGGCGTAGCGCAGGGTTTCGCCCGCACCTTTGCGGCGGCGCTGGGCCGGCGTCAGTGCCTGGGCGTCCGCATAAGGGGCCCGCGTGCCGGAGTAGCCGGCAGCGAGGGCGGCATCGAGTACCGAGTCGGCCTCGGTCAGGTGGGTTTCCAGACGTTCGCGGCGGCGCGCCGCCGACCACGCCCGCGGGGTCATGCCGGTGCGCGCCTTGAATGCCCGTGACAGGTAGGCCGGCGACAGCCCGATGCGCGCGGCCAGCTGCTGCAGCGGCAGCGGCGTCTCGGTTTCGTCGAGCAGGCGGCAGGCGGCGATCACCAGCGCATCGAGCTGCTCGCTCGGGCTCGGGCCGCAGGGGGAGCAGCGGCGACATGGCCGGTAACCGGCGGCCTGGGCTGCCGCTGGATCGGTGTAGAACGCCGTCCGCTCGCGAGCTGGCCGGCGTGCCGGGCAGCTGGGTCGGCAGAAAATACCGGTCGAGCGCACGGCGAACACGAAGCGGCCATCGAAGGCGGCATCGCGTTCGCATAGCGCTTGCCAGCAGCGGTCCTGATCGAGCATGGCGCGACTCCCCTGGTTGATGCTGCGATTGTCGGTCCTGGCCGGACGTGCGCCAATCCAAAGCGTGCTTTCAAAGTCGATGGGGAGCATGGAAGCCGCCCCGTGATTGCCGTAACCTGCAGCATCGCCCTGACCGAGAAGGACCTGCAAGCCGCTGATGAAAACGCCTAAACGACTCGAACCGCTGATCGAGGATGGCCTGATCGACGAGGTGCTGCGACCGCTTATGAGCGGCAAGGAAGCAGCGGTATACGTGGTGCGCTGTGGCGATGAGCTGCGCTGCGCCAAGGTCTACAAGGAAGCCAACAAGCGCAGCTTCCGCCAGGCCGTGAAATACCAGGAAGGCCGTAAGGTGCGCAGCAGCCGCGATGCGCGCGCGATGGCCAAGGGCTCCAAGCACGGGCGCAAGGAGAAGGAAGACAACTGGCAGAACGCTGAGGTCGCGGCGCTGTTCCGCCTGGCCGATGCCGGCGTGCGCGTTCCCAAACCCTACGACTTTCTCGACGGCGTGCTGCTGATGGAGATGATCGCCGGCGAAGATGGCGATGCCGCACCGCGACTGAACGACGTCGACCTGCATCCGGACGACGCCCGCGAGTTCCATGCGTTCATGATCCACGAAGTGGTCAAGATGCTCTGCGCGGGGCTGGTGCACGGTGATCTGTCGGAATTCAACGTGCTGCTCGACGAGCACGGCCCGGTGATCATCGACCTGCCGCAGGCGGTGGATGCGGCCGGCAACAACCATGCGTTCGAAATGCTCGAGCGTGATGTTGGCAATATGTCGGCCTATTTCGGACAGTTCGCGCCGGAACTCAAGTTCACCCGTTACGCCAAGGAGATGTGGGCGCTGTACGAGCAGGGCAAGCTGACCACCGAGACCGAGCTGACCGGGGAATTTGCCGAGCCGGAAGATGCCGCGGATATCGATGCGGTAATGCGGGAGATCAAGGCCACGCTGGCCGAGCAGGAGCGCCGTGAGGCCTTGCGCGGTGCGGACGATGCGCCGAAGGATGAGCCGCCGGAGCCGCCGTGGATGAAAGGCTGATCGGCAGTCTCTGGCGAACCCCGGAGACTGCTGCTTCTGCGTTTTTGCCGGCTAGCGGGAGTCTTCAAGGACTCCGGCCAGTTAAGGTCTTCAGTGCGTCGATTGCTCTGTAGAGTTTTCCTCAGCGTCCGCGGTATCCGCGGACGCCGCCTTCCACCCACCCCCCAACGCCACATACAACGCCACCTGCGCCGTCGCCAGCGCACTCCGGCCTTCCAGCGCCCGCTGGCGGGCCTGTAGCGCACCGCGCTGGGCGTCCAGTACCTCGCTCAGGTTCGCCTCACCCAGCTCGTAGCTGCGCTGCGCCAGCCGATGCGCCCGTTCACGGTGCTCGCGGGTGCGGTTGAGGGATGCGTGCCTGCGCTGCTGACCGGCCATTCTCGTCAGGCCTCGTTCGACTTCTTCCAGAGCTCGGGCCAGCGCCTGTTCGAAGGCGACATAGGCGGTCTCGCCCTCGGCATCGGCGAGGTCGATGGCGGCGCCGCGGCGAGGATAGTCGAGCAATGGCAGGCCGAACGTCGCGCCGACCCGGGCGAAGTTCGAGGCGCCGGATATCGCGTCTCCCAGAGCGAAGCCGGAGCGGCCCACCGCGGCCTGCACCGCCAGCTTGGGGAACAGATCGCGGCGGGCGGCCAGCGATTGCAGCTCGGCGGCGTCCAGCCGTGCGGCTTCGGCGATAAGATCCGGGCGGCGGCGCAGCAGGTCGATGGGCTGGCCCGGGGCGATGCGCTCCTCGGCCAGTGGCACCGGCGCGCTGGCGGCGAGACGCGCAGCGGTGCTGCCCGGCGGCTCGGCGAGCAGGGTATCCAGCGCCAGCTGCGCTTCGGCCAGATGAATGTCCAGCTCGTCCAGATCGGCTTCCAGCGACGCCCGCTCTGCGGATGTGGCCTCGACGTCCAGCCGGGTCACTTCGCCGGCGTGGAACAGCAGCCCGGCGATACGCTCCAGTTCGCGCGCCACTTCGATGCCTTCGACCAGCAAGGCGCGCTGGCCCTGCAACGCGCGCAGCTGCAGATAGCCCTGGGCGGTATTTGAGGCCACGGCCAGCCGTGCGGCGATCGTTTGCGCTTCGGCTGAGCGCAGTTGCTGGGCGGCACTGTCACGTCGCGCACGGGTGGCGCCGAACAGGTCCAGCTCCCAGGTCGCCTGCAGCGCCAGCTCCCAGGTATCGAAGCTGATCACGTCGTCGTCGGGGATGAAGTCGGCCAGCGGGCTGTCGGGTTCGGCTTCCTGATCGTTCTCGTTCCACTGGCGGCTGGCCGAACCAGGCAGATCGAAGCTCGGCAGCAGGCCGGCGCGCGACTGGCGCAGCTGGGCTCGCGCTGCGGTGACGCGCGCCATGGCCAGGCGTACATCGTGGTTCTGCTGCATGGCGCGGCTGACCAGCGCGCTGAGCTGCGGGTCATCGAACTGGCGCCACCAGACGGCCAGCGACTCGGCATCGGCCGGATGCGCACCGGCGGCACTGAACCAGCCTTCCGGCAGTTGCGGATCGACATGCTGCGGTGCGCTGGAGCAGGCACTCAGGGCCAGGGCGAGTAGCAGCGGGGCGGCCAGGGCCTTGGCAGTCATGCAGTTTCCTCCGGGCGCACTTTCATGAACAGCAGGTACAGGCACGGCACCGCCAGCAGCGTCAGCAACGTGGCGAAGCCCAGGCCGCCCATGATGGTAACCGCCATGTTGGCGAAGAACGGGTCGAACAGCAGCGGCACCATGCCCAGTACGGTGGTGCCGGCGGCCATCATCACCGGTCGCAGGCGCGACGCCGAGGCTTCGATGATGGCGGTCAGGCGCGGCACCTCGTCGTCGATCTGCCGGTCGATCTCGTCCACCAGCACCACGGCGTTCTTGATCAGCATGCCGGTCAGGCTGAGCAGGCCGAGCAGTGCCATGAAGCCGAACGCCTGACCGGTGAGCAGCAGGCCGAAGCTCACCCCGCAGATCGCCATGGGCACCACCAGCCAGATCATCAGCGGCTGGCGCACCCTGGCGAACAGCAGCACGGTGACCAGCACCATTGCCAGGTAGGGCACCGCCAGCGTGCTGGCCAGCGCCTGCTGGGCCTCGGAAGACTGTTCGTAGTCGCCGCCCCATTTCAGGCTGTAGTTGACCGGCAGCTCGATGCCCTCGATCAGCGGGCGAATGCGCTCGTGTGCCTCGTTGGTGTTCTCGCCGTCGCGCGGGTCGGCGCGGATGGAGATCGTCCGCTCGCGGTCGTAGCGCACGATGATGCTGTCCTCGCTGACCGGCTCGATGCTGTCGGCGACCTGCGCCAGTGGCACGTAGCCGGTGCCGGCGGGGCTCCAGATCAGGCGTTGCAGCAGGTCACCGCTATCGATGCGGTCCTCCGGCGCGGCGCGCAGCAATACCGGGATCAGCTCGTCGCGCTCGCGCAGCAGGCTGACCCGTTGGCCTTCGCTGCCGGCGGCCAGGGCACGTGCCACGGCCTGGCGCGTCAGGCCGGCATCGGCGAGGCGATCCAGCGCCAGTTGCGGGCGGAGCACCAGTACCTGCTGGCGCCAGTCGTCGCGCACGTTGAAAACCTTGCCCTCATCCTGCAGGCGCTTGCGGCCTTCGGCGGAAATGGCCCGCAGCACCTCGATGTCCGGGCCGCTGATGCGCGCTTCCAGCTTGGCCTCGGCATTGGGGCCGAACATGAACTGCGCAGCCGAGACGTCGGCCGAGGGATAGCGTTGTGGCAGCTGCTGGTTGATCTGCCTCACCAGCCCGGCGATCAGCTCGGCATCCTCGGTGCGCACGAGAAAGTGCATCAGCGACGAATTCGGCTGCTCCGGCATATAGGTCAGCATGAAGCGCGAGGCTCCGGCGCCGATGAAGCTGGACACCTCGCTTACCCCCTCCAGCTCCGCCAAATACGCCTCCACGTCAGAGGCGGTCTCTGCGGTCTCGCGAATATGCGTGCCCTGTGGCAGGAACAGATTGACGTAGAAAAGCGGCGTGCTCGACGGCGGGAAGAAGCTCTGCGGCAAGCGGGTGAACAGCACCATACTGACCACCGTCAGCACTACTAGCACGCCGACCGTCAGCCAGGGCCGATGCAGCACTCCGCCGGCCAGTCGGCGGTAGCGGTTGTACCAGGGGCCGTCGTAGGCGGCGTCGGGGTCCTCGTCGGTCTTGGCGTTGCGCAGCAGGTAATGACCGAACAGCGGCACCAGCAGCAACGCCAGCAGCCAGCTGAGCAGCAGCGACACGGCGATGACGAAGAACAGCGAGAAGAGGAACTCGCCGGTGGTGTCCTGGGATAGACCAATGCCGGCGAAGGCGAGGATGCCGATGATGGTGGCGCCGAGCAGCGGCCACTGCGTCTGTTGCAGCGTTTCCTGTGAGGCTTCGAGGATGCTCTTGCCCTGGCGCTGGCGCACCAGCATGCCGTCGCAGACCACGACCGCATTGTCGACCAGCATGCCCATGGCGATGATCAGTGCGCCGAGGGAAATTCGCTCCAACTCGATGCCCGCCAGCCACATCACCAGCAGCGTGCCGAGCACGGTGAGAAACAGCACCGCGCCAATGATGACGCCGGCGCGCAGACCCATGGCGATGCACAGCACGCCGACCACGATGGCCACCGAGAGGAACACGTTGAGCGCGAAGCTGTTCACCGACTCATCGACGATCTGGTGCTGCTCGTACAGCGGATGCAGTTCGGCGCCCAGTGGCATGCGGTGTTCGATGGCCTGCAACGCCGCTTCGACGCTGTGTCCGACCTCGACGATATTCGCTCCGGAGACCCCGCTGACGCCCAGGGTTAGTGCCGCCTGGCCGTTGTGGCGGATGATCTGCCGCGGCCGCTCGGCGTAGTCGCGCGACAGCTTGGCGATGGCGCCCAGCTCGACCCGCTGCGCGCCCTGGCCGACCGGCAATGCGCGCAGCTCTTCGAGCGAATCGAAGGCGCCGCTCGGGCGCAGGCGCACGAAGTACTCGCCGGCATGCACGCCGCCGGCATCTACCGCGGCATCGGTATCGGCCAGCGCCGCCGCGATCTCGTCGGGGGCGATGCCCATCGCGGCCAGCTGCGCCTGGTCGACTTCCACGAGGATGCGCTCTTCCTGCACGCCGGCGATCTCGACCTTGCCGACGCCGTCGGCGGCCACCAGCGCGCGGCGCAGATCCTTGGTCGTTTCGTGGAGCTCCTTTAGCGTCAGGCCATCGCCGGTCAGCGCGTAGAAGATGCCGTAGACGTCGCCGAAATCATCGTTGACCTGCGGCGGTTCGATCCCCGGCGGCAGGTCGCCCTGGGCATCGTTGATCTTGTTGCGCAGCTCGTCCCAGATCTGCGGTAGCGCATCGCCGTCGTAGCGGTCCTGCATCTCCACGCGAATCTCGGCGATGCCCGGCATCGAGCGTGAGCGGAGCTCCTTGATCTGCGACATCTGCTGGATCGCGCTTTCCAGCGGTTCGGTCACCTGCTGTTCGACCTCCAGCGCCGTGGCGCCGGGATACTGCACGTTGACGATGGCCTGCTTGATGGTGAATTCCGGGTCTTCCAGGCGGCCGATCTCGAAGAAGGCGAGGGTGCCGCCGAGCAGGCAGATCAGTATCAGAATCCAGATGTTGACCGGGCGGGTGATGGCGTAGCGGGCGAAATCCATCGGCTCAGTTCCGCTCCTTCGCTTCGATCGGTTGGTCTTCGTGCAGCTTGCTGCCGCCAGCGACGATGATCGGCAGCTGCGCCTGCAGGCCCTCGCCACGGATCAGTGCCTGATCGCCTTCAACCTGCTGCAGGTCCACGGCCAGCCGCCGCGCGCGGCCATCGTCCGCCTGCCAGATGAAATGCTGGCCGTCGCTGCCGGTCTGCAACGCCGACAGCGGCAGGCGGAAGGCGTCGCGGGTCCTCTGCGGCTGCGCCGGACGTTCGATGCTGACGCGCATGGCCATGCCCGGCAGCAGGTTGTAATCCTCCGGTGGCTCACCCTGCAGCACCAGACGGTAGGTGCGCGCGCCTTCGCGTGGCTGCGTGCTGTGCTCCTTGTAGCGCAGCGGCAGACGCACATCGGCAATCACCAGCTCGCCTTCGGCCTGTAGACCGGCGCCGAGCGGAATGCTCAAGGCGGCGGTTTCCGGTAGATCAACGCTGACTTCGATATGGCGGTTGTCCTGCATCTCGAATACCGGCGTGCCAACCGCTACCACCATGTCTGGCTCGGCCAGGCGGCGCGCCACTACACCGTCGAACGGTGCGTTCAGCGTGCTGTGATTGAGGTCGCGCTGGGCGCTGTCGCGCGCCACCCGTGCGGCCACGGTGTTGGCTTGCAGCGCTTCGATTGCGGCGGGGGCGAGGATGCCTTCGGCGAGGAGGGTGCGCTTGCGTGCCAGATCCGCCTCCAGTTGACGCAGGCGCGCCTCGGCTTCGCGCAGCTGCAGGCGGTAGTCGGTGCGATCCAGCTGTGCCAGCGCTTGCCCGCGGCGCACCCGCGTGCCTTCGTCGACCAGGATGCGCTCGATACGCCCGGCCACCTCGAATGACAGCTGCGTGGAGGTTACGCTCTGCACCACGCCGGAGAAGCGCAGTGCTTCGGCTTTCGCCTCGGCCGCCTGCAACGGTTCGACCAGCGCCACCCTTGGCGGCTCGGGTGCCGGCTCGGCCTCCGAGGAACAACCACCGAGCAGCGGCAGCGCACAGACGATGATCCTCAACCAGGCACGGGACGCTGGGAATGCTCGCGTTGACGTCATCGTGGCTCCTATCTGATCGGCGTTGCGGGCGTGCGGGCACCCGTTGGGACTGACAGTAGAGCCCCGCGTCTGCGCAGGAGTTCGCTGGCGATGTTCGTAGAAGTGAGGTGACCGGGCGGTCGACTTCTGCCGAGGCTCTGCCACACTCAAGGGTGCGCTGCTGCGGCTCTGCAGCGCTTGACCGTCGTGAACTCAGCGGGGATGCTTGCCCGCTGTTGAAGGCGCATCACTCATGGGGAATACGCAATGCAAGGCCAGGCACCGGTAATCGACTATCTGAAGGAGCTGCTGCGCGGCGAACTGGCGGCGCGCGATCAGTATTTCCTGCATTCGCGGATGTACGCCGACTGGGGCTTCAGCAAGCTCTACGAGCGCATCAATCACGAGATGGAGGAGGAGACGCAGCACGCCGATGCACTGTTGCAGCGCATCCTCTTTCTCGAAGGCACCCCGGACATGACGCCGGAGCCGATCAATCCGGGGCACACCGTGCCGGACATGCTGCGCAACGACCTGGCGCTGGAGTACAAGGTGCGCGCCGCGCTGGCCCAGGGCATCGCGCTGGCCGAACAGCACGGCGACTACCCGACCCGCGACATGCTGGCGCTGCAGCTGCACGACACCGAGGAAGACCACGCCTACTGGCTGGAGCAGCAGCTCGGCCTGATCGACCGCATCGGTCTGCAGAATTACCTGCAATCCCAGGCCAGCTGAGCCTTCCACCCCGCGAGGCAGGGCCTGCCTCGCGAGGTTCCGTCAGAGCCGGAAGCGGCTCACCATCGACTGCAATTGACCGCCCAGACGTGCCAGCTCGGTGCTCGACGCCGCGGTTTCCTCGCTGGCGGCGGCGGTCTGTTCCGACACATCGCGCACATTCACCACGCTGCGGCTGATCTCCTCGGCCACCGCGCTCTGCTCCTCGGCGGCCGCTGCGATCTGCTGGTTCATCGCCTGGATGTTCGACACGGTGCGGGTGATGCTGCCCAGTGATGCACCGGCCCGGCGCGCCAGCTCGACGCCGCTGTCGGTCAGGTCGCGGCTGGTGTGCATGATCGAAGCGACCTGCTGTGTGCCGTTCTGTAGCGCGGCGACCAGCTCTTCGATTTCCTCGGTGGACTTCTGCGTACGCTGCGCCAGGCCGCGGACCTCGTCGGCGACCACGGCGAATCCGCGTCCGGCCTCGCCGGCACGGGCGGCTTCGATGGCGGCGTTGAGCGCCAGCAGGTTGGTCTGCTCGGCCACCGCCCGAATCACGTTCATCACGCTGCCGATCTTGTCGCTCTCTTCCTGCAGTGCCTTCATCGCCTCGGTGGAGCGCACCACGGCGCTGGCCATGCGTTCGATCTGGGTGACCACCTCGGTGACCACGCGATCGCCGTCCCGGGCTTCGCCGTCCGCCTCGGTGGCGGCCAGCGCGGCCTGTTCGGCATTGCGCGCGACTTCCTGAACGGTCGCCGACATCTCGTGCATGGCGGTGGCGACCTGATCGGTTTCTTCCTTCTGGCTGTTCACGCCGGCGCTGGTCTGCTGGGTGACGGCCGAGAGCTCCTCGGCGGCGGCGCTGATCTGACTGACACCATCGCGGATGCCGCCGATCAGCTCGCGCAGGGTCGAGCCCATCTGCTGGATGCCGCGCTGCAGCACGCCCAGCTCGTCGCGGCGCTGAACCTGTGCGGTGGCGCTGAGGTCGCCAGAGGCGATGCGCTCGACGTCAGCCAGGGTGGCACGCAGCGGCAGGATGATCTGCCGGGTGATCAGCCAGGCGGCCAGCATGCCCAGCACCAGGGCCAGCAGCGCGCTGACGATCAGGCGCGTGCGTGCTGCGGCGCTTTCCACGTCGAGCTGGTCGAGCTGGAACTGGTAGAGCGAGTCGCTGATACGGACGATTTCCTTCTGCTGGTCGGTCATCTCCTGGCGCGCCTTGGCGATTGCCTGGGTGGCCTTCTCCAGCGCCTCGATGGCGCTGCGGTACTCGCCGAGCACCGTGCGCATCTGCTGCAGCGCCGCGCCGCTGTCGGCGTCCAGAGCGCCGGCATGACGGCCGAGGGTGGCCTGCGCGGCGTCGAGCTGGGCGTAGATCGCCTTCGTCGCCTCGGCACCCGGGCTGCTCATGTAGACGCGCAGCAGGTACTGCGCACGCTGCACGTCGTCTTCGATCTGGGTGATCGCCTGGAATTGTGCGAAACGGCCCTCGTCATAGTCCGAGAGCTGCAGCACCTGACGGTTCACGCCAGCCATCAGCTCGCTCAGACGGCCTGCGGCCTGGTCGATGATCTGCCGCGAGGCGTTGGCCTGGGCATAGGCCTTGCGCATGTCGTTCAGCGAATTCTGATACTGCGCGTTGTAGCCGGCCTGCTCCTTGAGCTGGGCGACGTTGACCGGGTTCTTGAAGGTCTCCAGCAGCTTGGTCTGCTGGGCGAGGTAGATGCCCAGGTTCTTGTCCAGACGCTCGGTGGATTCGTTGTCACCATTGGCCAGCATGAATTGCAGGCGGGCGATACGCAGGTCGGTCAGCGTCTTGTTCAGCAATGAGATTTCGGTCATCCAGCCGCTGCGCTGGATGACACTGCCGAGGCTGCCCCAGCCGTTCCAGGCGAGGATTAGGGTCAAGACCAGCACGGCACCGAAGCCCAGTGCGAGCTTCCTGCTGACGCCGATGTTTGCAAACCAGTTGTTCATGTCATTCCAATCAGATGAATAGTTCGATCCGAGCGGGTGCCTTGCCGGCGGCCCGCGGGTGTCTTCGGGCCCTCTTTCGGCCGCGAGCATACGAACTTGAATGTAAATCGAGGAATGGTCGCAGCGAACGCCGGAGCAGGGGGCGCGGGCCGGGGCTGCCCGCGTTGGCATCAGCCTTTGCCAGGCGCAGTGATTGGGGAGGGGCGGGATGACGGGGCGCTGCAGCAGCCGCTTTCGATGCCCTGAAGGATCGGGCAGTCCGGGCGATCATCGCCCTGGCAGTGGTCGACCAGCTCCTGCAGGGTGTCGCGCAGGCCGACCAGCTCGGCGATCTTGCGGTTCAGCTCGTCGATATGCGCGCCGGCCAGGGCCTTCACGTCGGCGCTGGCGCGCTGGCGGTCCTGCCACAGCGCCAGCAGCTTGCCGACCTCCTCAAGGGAGAAGCCCAGAACACGAGCGCGGCGGATGAAGGCCAGCTGGTGCAGGTCGCGCTCGTTGTAGTGGCGGTAGCCATTGGCGCCACGCCCGGCGGGCGTGAGCAGACCGATGGATTCGTAGTAGCGGATCATCTTCGCCGTAAGGCCGCTGTGCTTGGCGGCCTGACCGATGTTCATGGCGTGCTCCCGATCATTCTTCCGGTTTCCAGGAACGCAGCAGCAGGGCGTTGCTCACCACGCTGACGCTCGACAGGGCCATTGCCGCGCCAGCCACCACCGGGCTGAGAAAGCCGAAGGCGGCGAGCGGAATGCCCACCAGGTTGTAGATGAAGGCCCAGAACAGGTTCTGCTGGATCTTGCGGTAGGTGCGCCGACTGATCTCCAGTGCGGCCGGCACCAGGCGCGGATCGCCGCGCATCAGGGTGATGCCGGCGGCGTGCATGGCCACATCGGTACCGCCACCCATGGCGATGCCGACATCCGCTGCGGCCAGGGCCGGGGCATCGTTGATGCCGTCGCCGACCATCGCCACCACGGCGCCGCCTTTCTTCAGCTCCGCCACGGTGGCGGCCTTGTCCGCTGGCAGCACCTCGGCATGCACATCATCGATGTGCAGCGCTTCGGCCACCACCCGCGCGCTGCCACGGTTGTCGCCGGTGATCAGGTGGCTGCGGATATGCCGCGCCGCGAGCCCGGCAATCGCTGCTGCGGCGCCGTCCTTGAGGCTGTCACCAAAAGCGAACAGGCCGAGGATACGCGGCTCGGGCGCATGCTCCACCAGCCAGGAGAGGGTGCGACCCTCGGCTTCCCAGCGCTGGGCGGTTTCCAGCAGCTCACCCGGCTGCAGGCCGTACTCTTCGAGCATGCGCCGGTTGCCCAGCGCCAGCTGCTGGCCGTCCAGCGTGCCGGCAATGCCGCGACCGCTCAGGGCCTGGCTCTTCTGTACATCCGGCACGGCGATGCCGTCGGCTTCGCAGCGCTCCAGCACGGCGCGCGCCAGCGGGTGTTCGCTGCCCCGCTGCAGGGCGCCGGCCAGGCGCAGTATCCGCGCTTCGTCGCCGTCCACGGCATGCAGGTGGATGATCTGCGGCTTGCCCGAGGTGAGCGTGCCGGTCTTGTCGAAGGCCACGGCCGTGACCGCATGGGCGACTTCCAGCGACTCGGCGTCCTTGATCAGGATGCCATGGCGCGCCGCCACGCCGGTGCCGGCCATTATCGCCGCCGGCGTGGCCAGACCCAGGGCGCAGGGGCAGGCGATGACCAGCACGGCCACGGCGTTGATCAGCGCGACCTCGACCGGGGCGCCAGTCAGCAGCCAGCCGATCAGGGTGAACACGGCGATCACCAGTACCGCCGGGACGAACACCTGACTGACCTTGTCCACCAGCTTCTGGATCGGCGCCTTGGCTGCCTGGGCGTCTTCCACCAGGCGGATGATCCGCGCCAGCACGGTCTCGCCACCGAGCGCAGTAGTGCGCACCAGCAGCCTGCCCTCGCCATTGATCGCGCCGCCGGTGATGCGGTCGCCCGGTGCCTTGTTTACCGGCAGGCTTTCGCCGCTGATCAGCGCTTCGTCGGCCTGGCTCTCGCCCTCGACCACTTCACCGTCCACCGGGAAACGCTCGCCGGGCTTGACCAGTACCAGGTCGTCCAGGCGCAACGCGGCGATGGCGACATCTTCCTCGCGGCCGTCGACTACCCGCATCGCGCGGTCTGGGCGCAAGGCTTCGAGCGCACGAATGGCGGCGCTGGTCTGGCGCTTGGCGCGACTTTCCAGGTATTTGCCCAGCAGCACCAGGGCGATCACCACCGCCGAGGCCTCGAAATACAGGTGCGGCATCTGCCCGGCCGGCGTCGCCCACCATTGATAGAGGCTCAGGCCATAACCGGCGCTGGTGCCGATGGCGACCAGCAGATCCATGTTGCCGGCGCCTGCACGCACCGCCTTCCAGCCGGCCACGTAGAAGCGTGCGCCGAGGATGAACTGCACTGGGGTGGCGAGCAGGAACTGGATCCACGCTGGCAGCATCCAGTGCTGCCCGAACAGTTCGCCGAACATCGGCAGCACCAGCGGTGCGGCCAGCAACAGGGCGGCGATCACCGCCCAGCGTTCACGCTGCAGGCGTCGCGCGGCATCCTGTTCGGGGCGCTGCTGGTCGCCGGCGCTCGCCTTGTAGCCGGCGGCCTCGATCGCCTGGATCAGCACGGCGGGGTCCGGCGTGCCGATCACCTCGACATGCGCGCGCTCGCTGGCCAGGTTCACCGCGGCGCTGCGCACGCCGGGCACCTTGAGCAGGGCGCGTTCGACCCGGCCGACGCAGCTGGCGCAGGTCATGCCCTCGATGTTCAGCTCGATGCTCTGCAGCGGTACGCCGTAGCCGGCTTTTTCCACGGCCTCGATCAGCGTCGCCACACCCAGGTCATCGCCTTCGACGCGCACCTGTTCATTGGCCAGATTGACGTTGGCCGCGGCGACGCCCGGCACCTTGAGCAGGGCGCGTTCGACGCGGCCGGCGCAGCTGGCGCAGGTCATACCGCTGACCGGCAGCGTATGGGTGGCGCTGGACATGGCAGTGACTCCTCGGATTGCGATGGCTGCAGGATCGACCTTAACCCTATGGCAAGGTCAACACCATGATCTGCGACAGCAGGTGCCTTGACCTTGCCCGGGTGGCAAGGTCGAGAATCGGCGCCTTCAGCAGACGAGGAGAGCGACGATGCAAGTATTCAACGTGAGCGGAATGACCTGCAGCCACTGCGAGCGTGCGGTAACCCAGGCCATCCAGGCGCTGGACCCGCAGGCGCAGGTGCAGGTGGACCTGGCGGCCGGAACGGTGCAGGTCCAGAGCAGCGCCAGCGAGCAGGCGATTCGCCAGGCGATCAGCGAAGAGGGTTACCAGGTGAGCTGATCGCTCACGCGGCAGGCTGGTCGGGATCGTCCGGCCAGTCGCGGACCAGGCCGCGGAACAGCGGGTCGATCAGCGCCCTGGTATCGACCTCTGGGGCGAACAGTTCGGTGTCGCGCGTCCAGTCGGTGAACAGTCCGACCACCATGGCATGCAGCGACAGCGCGGCGAGCCGCGGCGTGACGCCGGGGCGCAGGCAGGTCGAGGCGTTGCGCAGCAGGTTTTCGCACAGATCGATGAACTGGTTGATGAAGGCGTGGTGACGTTCCTCGGCTTCACGCAGTTCATCGGTGAATTCGCACTTGTGCAGCAGGATGGTGAAGATCCGGCGCTTCTGCTCGTTGCTGGCCAGGGTGCTGATGGCCTCGACCGTCAGGTTGCGCAGGGCGATCAGTGCCTGCAGCGGCTGCTGCTGATCGCAGCTGCACAGGCGCTCGGTCATCTGCTCCGGTGGCAGGCGAATCTGGTTGAGCATTTCGTGGAACAGGTGCGCCTTGTTCTGGAAGTGCCAGTACACCGCGCCGCGCGTCACACCGGCGTCACGGGCGATCTGGTCGAGGCTGGTGTGGGCCACCCCCTTTTCCAGAAACAGCCGCTCGGCAAACGCGAGGATGGCGATACGAGTTTTTTCGGCTTCTTCTTTGGTTCGGCGCATGGGCAGATTCAGGCAGATGACGGCTGCTTCGGGCGTCCAGCAGCGATGGAGGGCGGCCAGTGTAACGGCGCATCTCGTCGTGATGCATGTTTACAATCGGCGGTGTATGTAACAGCATCTTGCACGCCGGTGCAAATTCCCGGGCACGGTCGAGGTCCCAACAACTCACCCGGCCACGTCTTCTTTCCAGCTTGCGAGCCTCTGATGTCCCTGCGGATTCTTCTCATACTGGGCGCGCTCAGCGCGTTCGGACCCCTGGCGATCGACATGTACCTGCCGGCGTTCCCCTTGCTGGCGGAGTCGTTCGGCACCAGTGTCGATCACGTGCAGCTTTCGCTGGCGGCCTATTTCATCGGCCTGGCCATCGGTCAGCTGGTCTACGGGCCGTTGGCCGATCGCTATGGGCGGCGCGGGCCGCTGCTGGTCGGCGTGACGCTGTTCACCCTGGCATCGCTGGCCAGCGCCTTTGCGCCGTCCATGGACTGGCTGATCGGCGTGCGTTTCGTCCAGGCGCTCGGTGGCTGTGCCGGCATGGTGGTAGCGCGTGCCGTGGTGCGTGACCTGTGCGATCCGATGACCAGCGCCAAGGTGTTCTCGCAGCTGATGCTGGTGATGGGCCTGGCGCCTATCCTCGCGCCGGTGGCGGGCGGCGCGTTGCTGGCGTCGTTCGGCTGGCCGTCGATCTTCATCCTGTTGACGCTGTTCAGCGCGATGTGTCTGGTGGCGGTCACGCTCTGGCTGCCGGAAACCTATCCGGCCGGGCTGCCGCGTCAGCCGATGTCCGGTGCGCTCGGGCAGTATCTGCGGCTGTTCCGTGATCGCTTCTTCATCGGCCACGTGCTGACTGGTGCGCTGTGCATGGCCGGCATGTTCGCCTACATCACCGGCTCGCCGTTCGTCTTCATCGAACTGTATGGCGTCAAACCCGAGCATTTCGGCTGGCTGTTCGGCGTCAATGCGGCGGGTTTCATCCTGATGGCGCAGGTCAACGTGCGGCTGGTGCGCTGGCGCGGGCCGGAGTTCTGGGTGCGGCGCTGGGTGTGGTTCTTCTTCGGCAGTGCGCTGGCGTTGTTGGCAGTGGCGGCCGCACAGCCCGAATCGCTCTGGCCGTTGCTGATTCCGCTGTTCTGCTGCGTGTCCTGTCTCGGTTGCTTGCTGCCGAACGCCACGGCCTGCGCCATGGCCGACCAGCGCGCCAATGCCGGCAGCGCCTCGGCCTTGCTCGGCAGCATGCAGTTCACCATTGCCGCCATCGCCGCTTCCGCGGTGGGGGCTTTGCACAACGGCACCGCAGTGCCCTTGGCGGCGATCATCAGCCTGTGCGGCCTGCTGGCAACGATCGTCGCCTACACCACGGCGCGCGCCAGTACGGAATGACTGTCAGGCGCTGAGTGGCAGGGGATGCGGCGCCTGCAGGCGACGGTGCAGGGTTTCGACGAAGGCGCGTGCTTCGGTTTCGCTGCGAAAGGTGACTTTCTGCCGGTCGAGGCACACCTGCCAGGCGCTGTCGGGTGACGGCGTCAGCGGGCGGACGAGAATGTGCATGGCGATCTCCTCGTGTGTGGGTCGCCGCACAGTCTAGGCGCAGCCATGGCTCGCGTGGCGAGCCATGGTGTCGCAGGTGGGCCGGGCGCCGACGAATGGCTCAATAGGCCAGCCGTGCGTCCAGACTGTTTTGTGCCAGGCGGCGGGCCTGTTCCTCGGTCATGCCCAGGCTTTCGTGCAGCGCGACGAAGTTCTCCGTCACATAGCCGCCGAAGTAGGCCGGGTCATCGGAATTCACCGTGACCTTCACGCCCTGCTCCAGCAGGTCGAGGATGTTGTGCTGGCGCATGTCGTCGAACACCTTGAGCTTGGTGTTGGACAGCGGGCAGACGGTCAGCGGAATCTGCTCCTCGATCAGCCGGGCGATCAGCTTCGGATCTTCGGCCGCACGCACGCCGTGGTCGATACGGCTGACCTTGAGCAGATCCAGTGCCTGCCAGATGTACTCGGGCGGGCCTTCCTCGCCGGCATGGGCAACGGTGAGGAAGCCTTCGGCGCGCGCCTTGTCGAACACGCGCTGGAACTTGCTTGGCGGGTGGCCGACTTCGGAGCTGTCGAGGCCGACGGCGAAGAATGCGTTGCGATAGGGCAACGCCTGTTCCAGCGTCCTGAAGGCGTCCTCTTCCGGCAGGTGACGCAGGAAGCTGAGGATCAGCCCGCTGCTGATGCCCAGCAGCTCACGGCCGTCGGCCAGCGCGGCGCTGATGCCGTTGAGCGCGGCCTCGAACGGTACGCCACGGTCGGTATGGGTTTGCGGGTCGAAGAACGGTTCGGTATGCACCACGTTCTGCTCTTCGCACTTCTGCAGGTAGGCCCAGGTCAGGTCGTAGAAATCCTGCTCGGTGCGCAGCACGTCGGCGCCGGCATAGTAGAGGTCGAGGAACTCCTGCAGATTGCCGAAGTTGTAGGCGCTGCGCAGTGCCTCCACGTCGTTCCAGGGCAGGGCGATCTTGTTGCGCTCGGCCAGGCGGAACATCAGTTCGGGTTCCAGCGAGCCCTCCAGGTGCAGGTGGAGTTCGGCCTTGGGCAAATTGTTGAGCCAGTCGTGCATCGCGAAATTCTCGTCTTTCGGGTGTGCGGGCATTCTATCGGTGGGTTGGAGCAACTGATATGCCAGCTGACCAGTTTGTGCCGCCTAGCAATTCTGGATGACAGCCGAATGACCGGTTCATTGCGGCTAGCGCGATTTGGCGATTAATTGACCAGCGGTGTGCAGCCCAGTTCTGACGGGCTCTGGCGAGGTTGTTCCCAATGTTATCCACAAAGTTCTCCACTCATTCGGGCATAACCTCAAGCTGGCAGAACGCGATTGATAGCAAAACGTCAGTAGCCGACTGGCCAGTCAAAAAACACAGTAATTCAAGCGCTTAACGCACCCCGTTGGGGCGCGTTAGGCTGTTTGATCAAAAATTGTGCAGTTTTCCCGAGCGCCCGCCGCGAGCGCTTTCCAGGCGGCCATACAATTGTTATCCACAATTGCGTCCACAGTATTTGTGGGCAACGACGCGTCTAGTCCATGGCTTCCAGCTGGCTGCGCCCGCGGGTGATATCAGCGAGCAATCTCTCCAGCGGCTGCAGCTGAGCGGCGGGAAGCGCAATCTCCAGGGTCGCGCCTTCGGCATCGAAATGCTCGGCTTCCAGCAGCGCCTCGAATTCCGCCAGGCGTGCCTTGAACAGCGCCAGCTCGGCGAAGCGGCAATGACAGCGACAGCGCGAGCGCGACACCAGCTCGCTGCGTTCGCCGGCCTGCAGGCACTTTGCCGTGGTGCCGCCATAGGCACGGGCCAGGCCGCCAGTGCCGAGCTTGATGCCGCCGAACCAGCGGATCACCACCACCGCGACCCGGTCGAAGTCCTGCCCTTCGATGGCGGTGAGCATCGGCCGACCTGCCGTACCGCCGGGCTCGCCGTCGTCGCTGAAACGGTATTGGTTGCCGACCTTCCACGCCCAGCAGCTGTGGGTCGCCGTGGGATCGCTGACCGCCTGGACGAACGTCTGTGCTTCCTCCGGGCTTTGCACCGGTGCGGCCTTGGCCAGGAAGCGGCTTTTGCTGATGACTTCCAGCAATTCGCAGGGCGCGGACAGG
Organism: Stutzerimonas kunmingensis; assembly: GCF_002929225.1. Taxonomy (GTDB): domain Bacteria; phylum Pseudomonadota; class Gammaproteobacteria; order Pseudomonadales; family Pseudomonadaceae; genus Stutzerimonas. The sequence continues at coordinate 736,450 of NZ_PISM01000022.1, forward strand.
GTGAAGGGCATGGCAGTTACGGCGTCGGTGATGGTTTACGGGGTGGCCATTGTAGCGGTGCCGCTGCGGCTGCGCTGCGTCGTACCGCATGGCCCGTCCGGCGAACGGATTGAACTTCGATGGATCGACCAACGCCCTACCTAGTAGGGCGCGGTTCGCGCGCATGACCTGAAGAAGGTCCCGCCGTACCGCATTTCGCTGGCACATCAGATGGAGGAAATTCCATGCTCAATTCCAGTTACCAGTCATGTATCCAGGCCTGTTCCAATTGCGCACTGGTCTGCGAGACCTGCGCGGCATCCTGCTTGCGCGAGGACGACGTGAAGATGATGGCGCGCTGCATCGAACTCGATCGTGACTGCGCCGACATGTGTGCGATCGCAGCAGTGCTGATGACCCGCGACAGTGCCTATGCCAAAGCCGTCTGCAAGCTTTGCGCGCAGGTCTGTCGCGATTGCGCCGAGGAGTGCGGCAAGCACAAGCACGACCATTGCCAGGCCTGCGCCGAGGCCTGTCGCAAGTGCGCTGAAGAGTGCGAAAAGATGTCTGCCTGATCGGTCGCCGATTCGGAGGGCCGCAGCTGCGGCCCTTTTGCCTCAGCTCAGCCAGTCCAGCGTCAGGATCAGACGGCGCTCAGCCGTTGCCGCCTGCGGCGAGCGATGAATGATCCCGGCGCCTTCGTTACCCAGCCATTTCTCCCCCTTGAACAACGCCACATCGCCAGCGCCAAGTCGCTCGATGGCCGCCGCGTCAGTCGGTTCGGCTGCCGGATCGCCCAGGCGCCGACGCTGCATGCCGCCCTCATGAAGCCATTCGCTGCCTGCGCCGGCGTAGGTGGTGATCAGCCGCAGCGGTACATGATCGACGTGAAAGCGCGGGCACATGGGCTTGTCCAGCATGCGCAGACGCAAGCCAATGCGCCGCGCATCGACCAGGCAGCTGAACGCCCGCACCAGCCAGGCCACGTCGGCGACGAAACCGGCATGGCCGGCAATGTCCCGATAGGCCGCCGCCAGGGTTGGCAGCTGCAGCTCACCGTCGTCGGTCGCTTCGAGGGTCAGCGATTCCGCCAGCGGCTCGCCCAGGGCCAGGAGTGTCTCGGCGAACTCGGCAATGTGCAGCGGCAGCTGGCGCTGCCATCCCGTGAGGTTGACCCCGTCGCGCAGCGCCTCGCCAAGTATCTCCGGAGTGTCGCCCAGCAGCTGGCGCGGCTGCGGGCGGACGATCTGCTGCGCCAGCATCAGGCGACCTGCTCGTGCCAGGGGCCGAACGGGTCCGGCAGGCGCAGCCAGCCGGTGACGCCCACGGCCCACTCGCTGTCGTTCAGCAGGCAGGCGTCGAGTTCGCGGCGCAGCTGGTCGAAGTTGATGTTCTGCCCGATGAAGACCAGCTCCTGGCGGCAGTCGCCGAACTCACCGCGGGACTTGCCGAGGATTGCCGTGCGGCTTTCGCTGTCGCTCGGCCAGGCCGATTCAGGGGTGAAGTGCCACCAGCGCCCGGCATAGTCGTAGCGCATCAGCCCACCGGCTTGGGACCAGCTGCCTGCTTCCTCTGGCCGGGTGGCCAGCCAGAAGAAGCCTTTGGAGCGCAGCAGGCGGCCGTTGCTCCACTCGCGGTTGAGGAAGTTGTAGAAGCGTTGTGGGTGGAACGGCCGGCGCGCCAGATAGGCGGTGGAGGCGATGCCGTATTCCTCGGTTTCCGGCACATGCTCACCGCGCATTTCCTTGAGCCAGCCCGGCGCCTGGGCGGCGCGTTCGAAGTCGAAACGGCCGGTGTCGAGGATTCGGTCGAGCGGCACCTGGCCCATGCTCATCGGCAGAATCTCGGCATGGGTGTTGAGGCGACCGAGAATGGCGGCCAGCTCTTCACGTTCGGCGGCGGAAATCAGGTCGATCTTGCTGATCAGGATGACGTCGGCGAACTCCACCTGCTCGATCAGCAACTCGGTGACCGAGCGCTCGTCGTCCTCGCCAAGGGTTTCGCCGCGGTTGGCGAGGCTTTCTGCCTCTTGGAAGTCACGCAGGAAATTAACCCCGTCGACCACCGTGACCATGGTGTCCAGCCGAGCCAGATCGGCCAGGCTCTGGCCCTGCTCGTCGCGGAAGGTGAAGGTCTCGGCCACCGGCAGCGGCTCGGAAATCCCGGTGGACTCGATCAGCAGGTAGTCGAAGCGGCCTTCGCGGGCGAGCTTGCCGACTTCTTCGAGCAGGTCTTCGCGCAGGGTGCAGCAGATGCAGCCGTTGCTCATCTCCACCAGCTTCTCTTCGGCGCGATTGAGGCTGACGCCGCGCTGCACCTCGTTGCCGTCGATGTTGATCTCGCTCATGTCGTTGACGATCACCGCGACGCGGCGGCCTTCGCGATTCTTCAGGATGTGGTTGAGCAGGGTGCTCTTGCCGGCACCGAGGAAGCCGGACAGGACGGTAACGGGGAGGCGATTCATGGCGGTCTCTCAGGCGGATCGTTGGTGTTTTTCGCGCTGTTCCTGGCGTTGTTTCGCCTCGATGGACAGCGTCGTGGTGGGGCGCAGCAACAGGCGCTGCAGGCCGATGGGTTCGCCGGTTTCGGCGCACCAGCCGTATTCGCCGCGGGCAATGGCATCCAGCGCTTCGTCGATCTTGTCGAGCAGCTTTTTCTCCCGCTCGAGCACACGCAGCTGCCACTGACGCTGTTCCTCGGCGCTGCCGATATCCGCCGGATCGCTGCTTGGCTCCTGTTCGCGCAGCGCCTGGAATTCTTCCTCGATACGCGCCTGCAGCTCGGCACGCTGGTGCAAAAGCAGGTCGCGGAAGAAGGCCTGCTGCTCTGCGTTCATGTACGCCTCGGCGGGCTGGGCGAGTAGTTCGGCTTCGGTCATGAGCGGGTGCCCGGCAAGGTTGATTGATTAGTTATAACATAACATTTGCAGTCGATACGAGTGTGTATTGGGTAGTGGCGGGCGTTGCGCGAAGGATGAGTAGGCTTGAATCGGGTTACGAGGATGTTGCGATAGCGGCCTTGTCGCCGGCTTGGGGCGAGTTGAAGCCCACCCTACGAGGGATGCGACGTGGAGCGCAGGCGCAGAAGGCTTTGAGGTTTTGTAGGGTGGACTTCAGCCCACCGTATTCGCCACCGCGGATGCGCCCAAGCCCGCCCGATGGGAGAGCATTCGTTTGCTCAGCTGCTTGAAAGGCCATGGTAGTTACGGCCGAAGTACACCAGCGCATCGCTGCTGTCGCGGCGGTACACGGCGAGCACTTCGCAGTAGAGGATGTCGTGGGTGCCGACGCTGGCGCTGTGGCTGATGCGGCAGTCGAACGACACCGTCGCGCCGTCGAGCAGCGGCGAGCCCGTCACTCCTACACTCCAATGCGCCGCTGCGAAGCGCTCGGCCATGGGCGTCTTGCCGCCGAACAGGTTGGACAAGTCCCGCTGTGCGCCGGCCAGGGTGTTCACGCACAGCTGCCCGTTGGCGGTGACGATCGGGTACGCCGAGGCGGTCCGGTTCAGGCATACCAGCAGCGTCGGCGGTTCGTCGGTGACGCTGCACACCGCGGTGGCGGTGAAGCCGGCGCGCCCGCTGGGGCCGTCGGTGGTGATGATGTTGACCGCCGCGGCCAGGCGCGCCATGGCGTCGCGGTAGTCCTCACGAATCACTGGAGCGCTGAATTGACTGGTGGTTTCGCATTGAGCCAGTTGCATGGTCGGTTCTCCATCAGGCGAGGACGCAGGCGCGGTCGAAGGGTAGGCGTGGCAGGCGGTCGCGCAGCTTGCTGGCATCGCCGTAGCCGAGGTTGATCAGCAGGTTTGATTTCCAGCTCGTGCCAGCGAAGAAAGCGGCATCCAGCGCCTTGCCGTCGAAGCCGGACATCGGTCCGCAATCGAGCCCCAAAGCGCGGGCAGCGAGGATCAGATAACCGGCCTGCAGCGAGCTGTTACGCAGCGCGTTCTCGGTGATCAGCGCCGGCTGCCCGGCGTACCAGCTGCGGGCGTCGGCGAAGGGAAACAGCTCCGGCAGGATTTCCGGAAAGTCCTCGTCATAGGCGACGATCACCGTGACCGGCGCGGCCATGGTCTTTTCCAGATTGCCCTTGGACAGGCAGGGCGCGAGCTTCTGCTTGCCCTCGGCGCTGCGCACGAAGACAAAGCGGCCGGGACAGCTGTTGACTGCGGTGGGGCCGAGGCGGACGTACTCGTAGAGCTGTTTGAGCAGGGCGTCGGGCACCGGCTTGTCCAGCCAGGCGCTGTGGGTGCGGGCCTCGCTGAACAGCGTCGCGAGGGCATTTGAGTCGATGGGGGCGTGCATGTTCGGGTCCTCAGGCTGCTGCGACCTGTCCGCATTGCTCGGCAAGATGGTCCAGCAGGATCTGGTTGAAGGGTTCGCTGTCGCTGACGCTGGACGCGTGGCCACCGTAGTTCAGCAACGCCAGCTGGGCGTTGGGCATCACCTCGGCCAGGTGCTGCGAACGCTGCCACGGCACCAGCATGTCGTCGCGGTTGGCGATCAGCAGGGTCGGGGTGGTGATGCGTGGCAGCTCGGCCTCGACATCGAAGGCCAGCAGCGCTTCGATGCGCCGCACCAGATTCATCGTCGGCGGAAAGTGCGCCAGTGCATGGGCATCGTCGCGTGCCAGTCGCTCGCTGTTGGCTGCGATCCAGTCGGCCGGGTAGAGGAACAGCGACTGCGCCTGCACATAGGCGGCCGGGCCGCTGTCGTGCAGCAGTTTCAGGCGCACCGCGAAACAGCGCGCACTGTGCGGGTTGGGGCTGCTCCAGGCATTGATCGGCACCAGGCTCTGCAACAGCTGCGGCCGCAGCAGGGCGATCTGCAAGCCGACCAGCCCACCGAGGGCATGGCCGATGAAGTGGCAGCGGCGGATGCCCAGGGTGTCCAGCAGCTCCAGCAATTCCACTGCCATGGACTCGATGGAATAGCCTGCCGGCAGGTTCGCCGGGCTCCTGTTGGTCCCCAACTGGTCGTAGACCAGCACCCGGTAGTCCTGGGTCAGCGCCGGCAGCTGCGGCGTCCAGAAGGCAGCGGCGCCGCCGAGGCCGGAACTGAGCACCAGGGTCGGTGCATCCGGCTCCATGCGGCCATGAAGTTCGTAGTGCATGTCACTCCCTCCGTGCAGTATCAGCGGGCCGCCGGCGCGCCGGCTGGCCCGCTCCGGCAGGTGCTATTGGCCGACGTGGGCGATGCTGGCGATCTCGATCAGCGCATCGGGCTTCACCAGCCCGCACTGGATGCAGTAGCGCGCCGGCTTCTCGCCGGGGAAGAACTCGGCGTACACCTCGTTGACCTTGGCGTAGTTGGCCCAGTCGGTGAGCATGATCATGTTGAAGGTGACGTCGTCCATGCTGCCGCCGGCGGCTTCGACCACGCCCTTGATGGTTTCCAGCACATGGCGGGTCTGCGCGGCGGCGTCGCCGACGTGAACCACGTTGTTGTCCTTGTCGAACGGCAGGGTGCCGGAAACGTAGACCACGCCATCGGCCATGGAGCCGGGCACGTACGGGGCGAGCGGTTTGCCGGAGCCGGCGGGGATGATGGATTGCTTTGGCATGTCGTTGATTCCTTGCAAGGCATTCAGGCGAACCCGGCGGGCACCTCTGCGGGCGTCGCGGTCGGGCACTGGGGTGTAATCAGCTGGCAACAGCCACGCTGGGTGCGGTCGCGAAGCTCTGGCAGAAGGCGTCGACGCTGGAGACCCAGCCGAAGAACGTCTCGATGTTGTACAGCGCAGCCTGCTGGGCGAACTCCGGCCCGGCCTGGTGGGTGGCATCGGCCAGCACCACGCCGAAATACTCCAGGTGGAAGCCGTCGCGCAGGGTCGATTCCACGCACACGTTGGTGGCGATGCCAGTGAACACCAGATTGCGGATGCCACGGGCACGCAGGGTGCTGTCCAGTTGCGAATTGAAAAAACCGCTGTAGCGAGGTTTGGGCACCAGAATGTCGCCGGGCTGCGGCGCCAGTTCGTCCACCAGCGCGTAATCCCAACCGCCCTTGGCCAACAGTGTGCCGGCCAGTTCCGGGCGCTTTCGCATGATCTTTAGCGCGTTGGACTTGTGCCAGTTGGGCGAACCCGGCCCGCCGGCCTCGACGTACCCGTTGTCCCAGCCGTTCTGCAGATAGATCACCTGTATGCCGGCGGTGCGGGCTGCGCCCAGTGCCTGGCGGATCTTCTCGATCACCGGCTGGGTCGCCGAAACATCGAAACCTGCCAGGTCCAGATAGCCGCCGCGGCTGGCGTAGGCGTTCTGCATGTCCACCACGATCAGCGCGGTTTCACTGGCTTTCATCGCCAGCGGCTCGGGCCGCGCCGGCAGCTGCACGGGTTCGTCGGGCGCGCTCAGGCCGTAGCCCGAAATCTGTTCGGCGGCGCTCATCAGGCCGACTCCTTCAGCGCGGTGACGTGCCGACGGCTCTGCATCAGCGGCTGAACCTTCTGGCCGAAGGCTTCGACGCCTTCGAGGAAGTCATCGAAGGTCAGCATCACGCCCTGCATGCCGGGCACCGTGGCGATCTCATCGAGCATCCGCGCGACGTTGGCGTAGGAGCCCACCAGCGTGCCCATGTTGATGTTCACCGCCGAAGTTGGATCGGCCATCTGCCGGATGTTGCTGTCAGCGCCCTTGTCGGCGGCACCCTGCTCGCCAAGCCAGGCGATGGCTTCCTCGTCGGCGCCGGCCTTGTAGTGCTCCCACTTGGCCCGGGCGGCTTCGTCGGTTTCGTCGGCGATCACCATGAACAGCACACAGGAGGTGACGTGGCGGCCGGTCTTCTCGGTGGCCTTGAGCAGTCGCTCGGTGGCCGGGGCGAAGGCGGTGGGGGTGTTCACGCCCTTGCCGAAGCAGAAGTTGTAGTCGGCGTACTGCGCCGAGAAGGCCATGCCGGCATCGGATGAGCCAGCGCAGATGATCTTCATGTCCGCCTGCGGTGTCGGGCTGACGCGGCAGTCTTCCATCTGGAAGTGCTCACCCTTGAAGTCGCTGCGGCCGGTGGCCCAGAGGTCGCGCAGCACCTGAGCGTATTCGCCGAGATACTGATAACGGGTGCCGAAGAATTCGTCGCCCGGCCACATGCCCATCTGTGTGTATTCCGGCTTCTGCCAGCCGGTCACCAGATTCACGCCAAAGCGCCCGCCCGAGATCGAGTCGATGGTCGAAGCCATGCGCGCGACGATGGGCGGCGGCAGGGTCAGCGTGGCGGCAGTCGCGAACAGCTGGATCTTGCTGGTGACCGCCGCCAGGCCGGCCATCAGCGTGAAGGATTCCAGGTTGTGCTCCCAGAACTCGGTCTTACCGCCGAAGCCGCGCAGCTTGATCATCGACAGCGCGAAGTCGAAGCCGTAACCCTCGGCCTTCTGCACGATGGCCTTGTTCAGCTCGAAGCTCGGCATGTACTGCGGCGCATTCTCGGAGATGAGCCAGCCGTTGTTGCCGATCGGAATGAAAACACCAACATCCATGGGTAGCACCTCTGTACGCAATGGCTAGAAAGCGCTGCCCGAACGTGACGGGCAGGGTCGAGGGTGCATTAGCAGGATGCAGGCCAGAAAGTTAATTTCCTTTTTTATCAACGAGATAAGTTGCTTGTGTGGTGCGATGTGGACCATTTGGTCTGAATCGGAGCACCTGGTTTGTGCGCGGCGCACGAAGATCGTGCAGCAGTCGCTTGCTGCCTTCGTCGCTCGTGCGTCGCACGCTCGCCGCGCTACAGTAGCGCCTCGTTCGAACCCATCCGGTAATCCCGTGACAGACCAGCCCCCCGTTCCGCCCCGTAAGCGCCTTACCGCCAGCAAGACACCACGGCCAAAGGGCGCAGTCCGCGTACCGAGCGCCAGCGCCCAGGACCGCCGCCTGCGCATGATCGAAAGCAAGCGCGCCAGCATTCTTCAGGCCGCGCTGGAGCTGTTCTCCCGCTTCGGCCTGCACGGCACCAGCCTCGACCAGGTGGCGACCCAGGCAGACGTTTCCAAGACCAACCTGCTGTACTACTTCGGCAACAAGGAAGAGCTATACACCAACGTCCTGCGTCAGCTGCTGGAGGTCTGGTTGCAGCCGCTGCAGGCATTCAGCGTCGAGCAGGACGCGGTCGAGGCGATCCGCGACTACCTGCGGGTCAAGCTCGAACTCTCCCGCGACCATCCCGCCGAATCGCGGCTGTTCTGCATGGAGATCATGCAGGGTGCGCCATTGCTGCTGGGCGAGCTGCAGCAACCGCTGCACGACCTGGTCGAGAACAAGGTCGCGGTGATCCAGGCCTGGATCGACGCCGGCAAGCTCGCGCCCATCGCGCCGCATCACCTGATCTTCTCGCTCTGGGCGACCACACAGCACTACGCCGACTTCCGCGTGCAGGTCGAGGCGGTGGCAGGCAAGACGCTGGATGATCCGGCGTTCTTCGAGGAAACGCTCAAGAGCCTGCAGTCGCTGATCCTCGATGGGGTGAGGCCGCGTTGAGCATGCTTTCCATCAAGCCGCCACGCTCCACGCTGAGCTGGCTCGGCCTGAAACTGCTGTCGATTACTCTGATCGCGCTGAGCCTTTCCGCCTGCTTCGAGGAGGCGCCGCAAGCAAACCCGCGGGCTAAGGACGTCACCGTGTCGACCGCCACCAACTTCGCCCGCGCGCTCGTTTCCAGCGACTTCACCGAGGCTCATGCTCTTCTCTCAACGCAGGCGCAGCAGCGATATTCCGCAGCGCAACTGCAGCAGGCTTATGCCGACATGACCTCCTACGGCGATGGGCCGGGCGCAGTGGATGGCCACGTCGAATTCATGGATGACTGGCCCGCCCGGCAATCGCAGGACATCGGTTGGGCCTACGTTTCGATTACCGGTGCAGGCTTCATCGAGGCCGTGACGGTAGTCGTCGCCGAGGAGAACGGCGCCGCAAAGATTCGCGAGATCGAATGGGGGCGTCCCTGACCTGCCCCGGTCAACGCAACCGTCTAGCGGCGAAGAACCGCTGCCTAGCGGCTGTCGTACGCTGCGTTCACCGGCTCACCCGCTGCATCACCTTGCACGAAGGGTCGCTGCTGTCTGTACTGGCTGGTCTAACCGTGCGCGGGCCGGAGCGCCTTGGGCAACCTCCGGCATCAGCGCCCTCATGGAGTGAAACGATGAAACCGACATTCCAGCCTGGCCGAAATATCGCGATGAAGGTGCCTGCCCACGAATACCAGCGGACGCTCGCGTTCTACCGCGAGACGCTCGCACTGGAAGAACTCACCCCGGCGGGCGCTGAAGGTGAGCACACGCCGCGCTTCGATTTCGGCGGCAAGGTGCTCTGGCTGGACTGCGTGCCGGGCATCAGCCAGGCGGAGATATGGCTGGAGGTCGTCACGGCTGACCTGGAAGGTGCTGCCGCCCACTTTGAGGAACACGCCTGCACCCGCCGGGACGAAATCGAACCGCTGCCGGAAGGCTTCAGGGCGTTCTGGATATCGAGCCCGGCCAATATCATCCATCTGGTTTCCGAAGGCACTGCGTCCTGACATACAGGCGGCATGATGACGAACGCTGCCTGTGATTCCGGGACTATGACGTGCATCCGCTTTTCGGAAATCGAACGGTACGTGCCTGCTCTGCCGGGACTCTATGAGATATACAAGGACGACGGCGCGGCGTTGAAGGTTGGAATCGGCGTCAACCTGCGCAAGCGGCTGATTCAGCACCGGAAGTCTCGCCAGAGCAGACTGATCCTCAGGGCTGGCGGTGACTGGAACAACCCTGCCGATGTCAGGAGCGCCCAGTCGATACTGGCTAAACATCTGTACTTTGCCGGCAGCATCGACGGATACGACCTCCGAGCGGAAGCGGGTCGGCAGACGTTTCTCGAGGAGCGTTGCTACATCCGCTTCCGTATTACTTCGAGCCGTGAGGAGGCGCGTTCGCTGGAACGTGTGCTGGAGACCGGCGGAGCCTTTCCTTTTCAGGGACGGGTGAATCCTGAGCGTTGAGCTCCGCCGGGTGGTGCCAGCAGTCGCCGCGCCTTCAAACCGCCTGCCTTTGCCGGTAGCCCTGCGCAACCTGCGCCAGCACCACCAGCGTCACGATGGGCAGCAGCCCGATGTTCACCGCCGCCCAGCCAGCCTGAGCGATCAACGCGCCAGAGGCGAAGGACATCACCGCGGCGACGCTGCCGTTGCTCAGTTCCATCAGGCCCTGTGCCCGGGCGCGCTCGCTTGCGGCATGGCCCTGGCCCAGCTGGGTGGTGCCGGCGACCAGCATCAGGTTCCAGCCGATGCCTAGCAGGCAGCTGCTGAGCAGGAAATGCCAGTGGCTGACGCCGAGCAGCGCGACCACCGCGCTGGCGATCAGCAATCCTCCACCCACACAGGCAACCAGCCGGCAGCCGAAGCGGTCCACCAGCGGCCCGGCGACGAATGCCGGGAGGAACATGCCGAGCATGTGCCACTGGATGACCTGACCGCTGGCCTGCAGATCCAGACCTTCGCCATGCATCGCCAGGGGCGTGGCGTTCATCACCAGGATCATCAGGCCGTGGCCGGCGGCGGTGGTCAGCACCGCGGCGCGAATGGTCGGCCGCGCCAGCAGTGTCTGCCAACTGACTGCTGGCAGGGCGGCCTGAACGCCGGGCGTTCCGCTGCTTGCCGGCAATCCAGCAAGCACCAGCACGCCCAGCGCCGCGAAGCTGGCGATCAACAGATAGGTGCCGGCGAATGGAACGCTGGCGAGATCACGCGCCATGTGACCGAGCGTGGGCGCGATCAGCGCGGCCAGCACGCCACCGCCGATCACGCAGGCGGTGGCGCGCCCTTTGAAGGCTTCGCTCACCGCTTCCAGCGCGGCGAAGCGGTAGTACATCGCCGAGGCCTGGTAGGCGCCGATGGGCAGAGCGCCGAGACAGAGCAGGGTGAAGCTGTCGAGCCAGAGCGACAGCGCGCTGATCAGTCCGCCCAACACGCCGGCCAACGCACCGATGAGAAAGCCGGCGCGCCGGCCGCGGCGCTGCATCAGCCCCGCCAGTGGTTGCAAGGCGAGCAGGCCGCCGAGCATCAGCAGGGCCAGCGGCAGGGTGGCGAGGCCCGCCGCTGGCGCCAGGCGCAGCCCGACGATGGAGGTGAAGATGATCCCGGTCATCGAGCAGGACCAGAACAGCGCCTGCGCGATGAACAGGCGCAGGACCTGAGGGTTGCTGAACAATAGGTGCATGGCGAGGCCCCTTGAGGGTGATGAGCGGGCACAGCGCTGCCTGGCGATACGCCGGGCAAGCTGTGAACGATGAGTGAGGTTCTGACGAAGCGTCAGCCGAAGCGCTGGTAGAAATCCCGCGGGCTGACCGACAGGTGCTTCTGAAAGCTGCGCCTGAGGTTTTCCGGATGGCCGAAACCGGTCAGCCGCGCCACCGTGGCGATCGAGGCCTGGGCGTCGAGCAGCAGGTTACGTGCGGCTTCCAGGCGCACCCGTTCGATGTATTGGCCCGGCCCCATGCCGGTTTCCTGGCTGAACAGGCGGCACAGGGTGCGCGGTGTCATATGCGCCTGGTCGGCCAGCGCCTCGATGGACAGGTCATCGCCCAGGTGCCCGGGAATCCATTCCAGCAGCGCGGCAAGACGCGCCACGCTGCCACTTGGCGCCGCCGGCATCGGGCTGAACTGGGTCTGCCCACCCGGCCGGCGCAGAAACATCACCAGCCGCTGAGCAACCGAAAGCGCCAACGCGCGGCCGAGATCGGCCTCGACCAACGCCAGCGCCAGGTCGATGCCCGCCGTGACGCCCGCTGAGCTGAACAGATGCGCCGCCTGCGGATCGGTCGGGTCGTAGGTGTGCAACCGGTCACCCTGCACCTCGATGGTCGGGTACGTGCCCAGCGCAGCGAGGTCCGTCCAGTGCGTGGTCGCCTTGCGTCCATCGAACAGCCCGGCCTCGGCCAGGATCAGCGCGCCGGAACAGACCGAGCCCAGGCGCCGCACCCTGGGTTCGGCGGCCCGCAGCCAGTCGAGCAGCGGTTGGTCGTGCTTCTGCGCATCCACGCCGACACCGCCCGGAACCAGCAAGGTATCCAGCGTGGCCGGATCGCACACGGCCCAGCTCGCATCCGCCACCAGCTTCAGCCCCGCCGAGGTGGCGACCGGGCCGACGCTGGCAGCGAGCAGCATCAGCTCGTAATGTCTCGGCAGGCCCTGACGCTGCCGCTCGACATTGGCCGAGGCGAACACCTGCATCGGGCCGGTGACATCGAGGCTCATCACATCCGGGTAGATCAGGCAGGCGACGGTACGGGTGGCGTCCATGGTGCAGCTCTCAGGGTGGATGCCTGCAGTCTGCTGCCGAGGCGCCGCTGTCGAAATGACAAGGTTCCCACGGATCTTGCCAATGCATATATTCCTGACTCAATGAAATCTAGATGTTGGCATTTATCGATATGGGGTCGACGATCGGTTTCTTGTCGCAGTTGCGGTATACCCGACTGCACAGCCCTCACGGGGCGGTACTCACATTCGGTGAGGCAGCCTCCATCATTTAATATCTAGAATTCACGATATCTAAATCTTACGTTATGAATCATAAAGCACTTTTTACTCCCGGCTCCCTTGGCTCCTTCACGCTACGTAACCGTATCGTGCTGCCACCACTGACACGCTCGCGCAGTTCGCAGCCGGGCAATATTCCGAACGCCGTAATGGCGACCTACTACCAGCAACGAGCCAGTGCAGGCTTCATGGTGACGGAAGGCATCCAGATCGAGCCGAGAGGGCAGGGATATGCCTGGACGCCCGGGATTCACAGCCCGGAACAGGTCGAAGGCTGGAAGGCCGTTACCCAGGCGGTGCATGACGAGGGCGGCGTGATTTTCGCCCAGCTCTGGCATGTCGGCCGTGTCTCGCACACCTCGCTGCAACCCGGCGGTGCGCAACCTGTTGCGCCGTCCGCCATTGCGGCGACCAACGTCAAAGTCTTTATCGAAACGGGACCGGGCGAGGGCGCGCTGGTCGAGCCCTCGATGCCGCGGGCGCTGTCCAATGCCGAAGTCAAAGAGCTGGTACAGCTCTATGCCGAGGCCGCACGCAACGCGATTGAAGCAGGCTTCGATGGCGTCGAGATTCACTGCGCCAACGGCTACCTGGTCAACCAGTTCATTTCCGCCCACACCAATCGCAGGACTGACGAATACGGCGGTTCGCTGCAGAACCGACTGCGTTTTCTGCGCGAAGCGGTCCAGGCGATAGCCGACGCCATAGGTGCCGAGCGCGTGGGGGTTCGCTTTGCGCCGCTGTTCGCCAGTACGGATGAGGAGCGCGTCTACCTTGGCCTGGTGGAGCAAGACCCGCATGAGACCTACATCGAAGCGGTGAAGATTCTGCAAACCATCGGCGTCGCGTACGTATCACTGGCCGAGGCCGATTGGGACACCGCGCCCGAACTGCCCAGCAGTTTCAGAGAGGCGGTTCGTGCGGCGTTCAACGGCGCGATCATCTACGCAGGCAAGTACACCCCGGAGCGCGCCACCGCGGCGATCGAAGCCGGTTGGGCGGATCTGATCGCCTTCGGCCGTCCGTTCATTGCCAACCCGGACCTGCCGGCGCGCATTGCCCGTGGCTGGCCTATGAACCCGCTGGATGCCAGCAGCATGTACGGCGGCACCGAAAAGGGTTACATCGACTACCCGGTGTACGCGCACTGAGTCGGCGTGCGTGCACGGCCGTGGCGTGCACGCAGCCAGCACCGACAAAGTATCGTAAGATCGCGAAAACCCATTACCTGGCGCGGATATGAGCATAGACATCAATGAAGCGCTGAAGGCCCTGGATAACCCCACACGCCTGGCCATTCTTACCCTGCTGAAGGACCCGAAGACCAACTTCCCCGAGCAGGAAGCCGATCCCGAACAGCTGGGTGTCTGCGTCAGCATCATCCAGGAGCGTGTGGGGTTGTCGCAGTCCACCGTTTCGAATTACCTGGCGGCGCTCCAGCGCGCGCAGTTGGTGACGTCGCAGCGTATCGGTCCCTGGACCTACTACAAGCGAAACGAAGAGAAGATCGCTCAGCTGCTCGAGGCACTCAGCAAAGCCATCTGAGCAGGCTGTGAACTGCGTGTCGCTGGCGTCAGCAGCATGTGAGCCGATCGTTTTTTCTGCCGGACGTGACGGGTCGCTCGCAATGGGGCGCAGTTATCGACTGACCTTGCTCGCCCGATATCGCCCCGGCGTCATGCCGACCACCGTCTTGAAGTCATGAATGAAGTGCGCCTGATCGCTGTATCCGCAGGCCAGGGCGGTGTCCAGTAACGGCTGGCCGGCGCGCAGCTGGTTGCGCACCAGCGCCACGCGCTGGATGCGGCTGAACTGCTTGGGTGTCATTCCTACATGATGGCGGAACAGGCGCTCCAGTTGGCGCTGGCCGAGCGGTACGGACTGGAGGAGGTCGGCCAGGCGTGCACGGCCCTCGGTCGCGGTGATCTCCGACAGTAGCTGTTGCACTGGGAAGCGTCGCTCCTGAGTCGCCTGCAGACGTTTCATCAATTCCTGCTCTACCAGCAGCTGCTGCGCCTCGCGGCTCAGCTCGGCCAGTTGGTCGACCATTCCGGCAAACCCCAGTCGCTGCCAGTCGGAGCTATGAAAGCCCGCCAGCTCATCCAGGCTGATGCCAAAGAACGCCGCGCCCATCCCAGGGCGAAAGCGCACGCCCATCAGTCTCACCTGCCCAGCCAGTTGCAATCGCGAACTGGCAAGCTGCGGCCCGGCGATCAATGCACGCGGCTTGTGCAGATGACCATCGAAGGCCAGCGGGTCGGCGAAATTGAAGATGACCCCACAGGCGCCGTCCGGATGCAGCATCTGCTCGTCGTACACCGTGGCGGCGTCACCCTCCAGCCACCAGAAGCGCTGCACGTAGGCAGCCAGTGCTGGCGCAGGCGGGCGAGTCAGGAAGCCATTGATTTGTGGCAGTCGTTCGTGCAGGACGGACATGGAAGGCGGCGTTCGAAGATGTCGAAAATCTACAATAGCTCAGCTCGGCGGCTGCGTAGCCTTGGCTGCACATTCAAACCGAGGAGTGACCACCATGCGCATGAACTACCAGGCCGCCGCCCCCGATGTGATGACCGCCATGATCGGGCTGGAAACCTACCTGGCGCGGCAGAGTCGCCGCGAGGACGGCGTCGACAAACCGCTGATGGAGCTGGTCAAGATCCGCGTCTCGCAGATCAACGGGTGCGCCTACTGCCTTGACATGCACACCAAGGACGCCCGCGCCCTCGGCGAAACCGAGCAGCGCATCTATGCCCTGAGCGCCTGGCGCGAAACCCCGTTCTTTACCGACCGCGAACGCGCCGCGCTGGCCTGGGCCGAGGCCAACACCCTGTTGCCCCAGGGCGTTTCGCAACAGCTGTTCGAGGAGGTGCGTGAGTATTTTTCCGAAGCCCAGCTCGCCAACCTGACCCTGGCCATCGCCACCATCAACGCCTGGAACCGCTTTGGCGTGTCCTTCGCGCCGGTGCCAGGCAGCTACCAGCCGGGATAGGGCGGATGCCTGCCGCCACTCGGCCGGAAGGTCGGGCGGTCAGGGCTTGATCTGCTGGTTGCCCATGGCGCAGAAGCTCTGTGCCTGCCGGGCAGCCGGCAGCGCGCGCAGCCGGCTCATGCATTGGGCCTGGCTTGGCGTCCGTTCCACGCTGAGCATCGCGTTCTCGTCGACAGCGATCAGGTAGGGCTGGTTGTAGCGCGGGCCATCGTGCCAGCTGCTGAACTGCAGATCGCTGAAGGCGCAGCGATAATGCATGTGGCCGGCGAAGCCCTTGAAAAGATCGTTCCGGAAGATGTGATGGTATTTCTGCCAGTCACGGGCGCGCTGGCCCTCGCGTACCGCTTCGCGGCAACCCTCCAGTTCGGTGATATCCGGCTCATGTAGAAACGCGCTCTGCGCCAGGCTGGTGCCGTCCAGCTGTACCGTGGCGACCAGATAGACCCGCTGTTCGGCCGCCTGTGCCGTGAGCGCCATCAGCAAACCCAGCGTCAACATCCCTGTTCTGATCAATCTGCAATGCTCCTGAAGGGCCGTTTCGTCGAGGACCGCACCCTAGCCGAGGAGCGCGTCGGGAAACAAGCGTGCGAGTTGCCGGAAAAGGGCGCCGATCGAGGGGATGAACTCCATTGTCGGCTGCTGTCGAAATCAGTGTGTCCAGCGCGTTCGTTCATACGGGGAAATGAAATGTTGCAAGCCCATCGCGGCATCCGGCTAACGCTCGGCGGCTTTGCTGTAAATTGGCCTGCCATTGGCAATGAAACCTCCCGTACATGACCCTCCTGATAGCGTTCGCTGTCTTATCCATCCTCGTTTCATTCATCTGTTCGATCCTCGAAGCCGCACTGCTCTCGCTGACACCGAGCTTTATCGCGCACCAGAAGACGACCCGTCCGAAGCTGTACGAGCGCCTGAAAGAACTGAAAGACAAGGTCGACCAGCCACTCGCGGCCATCCTGACCTTGAATACCGTCGCCCACACCGTTGGCGCGACCGGTGTCGGTGCGCAGGTCACCGTGGTATTCGGCAACGGCTATGTCGGTATCGCCTCGGCGGTGATGACGGTGCTGATCCTGGTGCTTTCGGAAATCCTGCCCAAGACCATCGGTGCCCGTTACTGGCGCACGCTGGCGCCTTACCTGCCGCCTTTGCTGACCGGCATGATCCTGGTGCTCAAGCCCTTCATCTACCTGTCCGACATGATCATGCGGCTGGTCGGTGGCAAGGAGCCAGAGCACGACATCCGCCAGGAGATCAAGGCGTTGACGGTGCTTGGTCGCGAGAACAAGAGCCTCGACGAGGACGAGCAGCGCGTCATCAGGAACATCCTCGACCTGCACGAGATCAAGGTCCGTGACGTCATGACACCGCGCACGGTTTGCGACTACACGTCGCCGGAGACCAGCATCGGTGCATTCAAGGAGCAGGTTGCCGACAGCCAGTTCTCGCGCTACCCGGTGATCGGCGACAACGAGAGCCCGCTGGGTGTGGTGTTCCGCTATGACGCCCTGTCAGCGACCGATGACGAAGCGCCGGTCTCGACGATCATGAAGCCGATGAAGGTCGCGCCGGAAATGACCAGCGTCGAGAACCTCATGACCCAGCTGCTGCACGAGCGCCAGCACATGTGCCTGGTCTATGACGAGTTCGGCAGCTGGCGCGGCCTGGTGACACTGGAAGACATCATGGAAACCATCATCGGCCAGCCGATCATGGACGAAACGGACGACATCCCGAACATGCGCCGCTTCGCCAAGCGCCGCTGGGATCACCGTATCAAGCGCGCCCGCGACAGCTGACCGAGCATGCGGAGCGGGTCTGCCGCTCCGCATGAAGCTGCCGGATCTCAGCGCTTGACCGTCCCGAACCGCATGAAACGCGTCTCGCCGCTGGCATCCTCGACCCCGTCGTTATCGGTGACGACGAACAGACGCCCCTGCTTGTCGACCGCCGCACCTTCGACCTTGTCCAGCACCCAGCCACCGGTGCTCTTCAGATCAGGTAGCAGATCGCGCTCCAGACGCTTGCTTGCGAGCGGGAAGCGCTGACCTTCAGCGGCGGGCTGCAGGCCATTCAGGTCGATGCGGTACAGGCGCTTGATCTGTGCCGCCGGGCCCTGCTGGTTGTCGCGCTCGATCACCAGAAACTGGCCGTTGCCGATTGACGTGAGCTCGGACAATCCGACCCAGCCGCCCTCGGCTGCGGCGTCGAGCGGGTAGTGGATGAAGCCCCATTCACTAGTGCCCGGGTTGAACACGCCGATGCGCACCCGCCCGGCGGGGTCGTTCTTCCACTCGCGTTGAAAGGCCACGTAGACGCGGGTGCTGGCGCCTTCGCCGACCACCGCGACGCCCTCGAAACCGTTGCTGGTCTGCTGGGCGGCGACTTCCGCGGGCAGGGCGAACTCGTCCAGTACTTCGCCCCTGGCGTTGGCGTGGATCAGCAGGTTCGGCCTGGCCTTGCCGTTACCTTCCGAAGCCAGCCAGAAATCGCCATTGCTGGCCTGGGCGATGCCTTCCAGATCGTAGTCGACGCTCGTGCCAGCCTTGCGCAGTTCGATCTGGCGGTCGATCAGTGCCGGTGTCTGGCTGGTGTCGATGCTGAAGATCCGCGACGCCTTGTAGTAGCTGTCCGGCACCGCATAGAGGCGGTCGGACTGGCTGCGGTCCGCGACCAGACCGCTCAGCGCGCCCCAGGAGATCAGGTCGCGATCAGTGGAGCGGATCTCCGGGTAAGGTGCGGTCTTGGCACCGTACTGGTAGATCGAGAGCGTCGACCGGTAGCCGTCCTCGGCCGAGTCTTCTTCACTGCTGACCACCAGCAGGTTGCGCGACGGGATCGGCAGGATTCCCTCCGGCCCCAAGCCCGTAGGTAGCAACTGATGCATCACCGGCGCCCAGGGGCGAGCCACGTCGTAGACGGCGACCGCATTGCCGCGCTCGCTGCCGACGAACAGCAGGCTGTGCTTGCGGAAACGCGCCGCGGCGATGCCTTCCGGCTCGATGCCCTTGTTCTCCGAGCGGTTTTCCGGGTAGTGCCCGGCGCGGATGAAGGCGTGTTCCAGCGAGGCGCCGGCCTCGTGCCAGACGTGGCCGTTGTAGTCGAACAGGGTGAAGCTGCGGCTGCCGCCTTCCGCGCCTTCGGCATCCTCGTAGTCGCCCTCGTTGGCGGTCGCCAGCAGCGGCCCGACCCAGGCGATCGAATCCGGCTCGCGACGCTTGCCAGCGAGCACGCCGACCGGTTCGATGCGGTCGTTCTCCTCGACGTCCACACCTTGCAGATCCACCTGGCCGGCGCTGAAGTGGCGCATCACCCGGCCACGACGCAGGTCGACCAGCACGATGTGGTTGTTTTCCTGCAGGGTGACGGCGGCCACGTCCTGGTCGTTGATGCTGACGTACTCAGGCTCCGGATCACCCGGCGCGACCTCGGCCAGGCCGGTCAGGTCGACGTCCCGCGTGCGCCAGCGCGACGGCTGACCCTTGAGGTCGACGATGCGCAGAAAGCCGGCCGGCAGCTGTGGGATCAGCCCGTCGTTGAGGTCCTCGTCGCGCTCGTTCTCGATCGCCACCGCGGCATAGCGGCCCCGCGGGCTGATGGCGATGGAATCCGGCTGGCCACCCATGGGCAGCGTGGCGACGCGTTTGGGTTGCGCCGGATTGCGAATGTCGAACACCGCCAGCACACCATCGGGCTGGGTGAAGCCGAGCGAGGTGTTCACCGCGACCAGCGCGTAGTGGCGATGTACGGCGACCGAGGTCGGCTCGCCTTCCAGCTGGATAAAGCCTGCCGGCTGCGGCGCTTTCGGATCGCGAATGTCCACCAGGCCGATGCGCTCGCCAGGGCTGTCGGTGTAGATCAGCGTGCGGCCGTCGCGACTCACCGCGGTGATCTCGGCGACGGTCTGCCGGGTGGCATCCTCATCGGCACCCAGGTTGCGAAAGATCGGGAAGGTCGCGACCCGCTCGAAGTAGTCTGCGGCGCGGAGAGGTGCCGCCTGCGAGGCCAGCGGCAACAAGGCCAAGGACAGGGCAGTGGACAATACGGTGCGGGTCAGGCGGGTCGGAGTTCTCATGCGGGCCTCGGCGGTCAGTGTGGGGGACAGCCAGAACACGCTAGGGCCGGATTGTTACGTGGCGGTGACGGCGAGGAGGCCAAGCATTGCGAGAGGAGATGCGGGGGCATCGGTTCTGCGTTGCCGGCGCGTTGGTCATGGCCCCCGCTGGCAGGCGGATACCCGTGCAGGCTCAATCGACGGTCGGCACCGCTTCGTACAGCTCCAGCGGCAGGCCGTCCGGGTCCGCGAAGAAGGTGAATCGGCGACCGGTGTACTCATCCAGCCGAATCGCTTCCACCGCAACGCCGTGATGCTCCAGCCATGCCTTGCACTGCGCGACGTCGTCCACCGCAAACGCCAGATGCCGCAATCCCTGCGCCTCCGGTCGTGAAGGGCGCGGCGGCGCATCGGGAAAGGAAAACAGCTCGAGCTGAGCGCCATCCGGCAGCGCGAGGTCGAGCTTGTAGGAGCGACGCGCCTCGCGGTAATGCTCGGCAATCACCGTCAGCCCCAGCGTCTCGGTATAGAAGCGCTTCGATACGACATAGTCCGAGCAAATGATCGCGACGTGGTGGATGGAGCGGAGCATGCGCAAGGTCCAGCGGGAATGGTCGGGTAGAGACTGTCAGGAAAGGCGCGCGTTCGACGAGCCGGATCGCTACATCTCGTTCGGTTCTCTGTCCTGGAGGCCCAGCGCAGTCACCGTCGCTAGAATCAGCCCCATGCCCAGAATCTGTAGCGCTGCCAGACTCTCATCCAGTACCACGACGCCGAAGAGCGAAGCGGTTACCGGCTCGACCATCGCCACGATGGACGCCACAGCCGGTGCGGTATGTCTGAGCCCGACGATGTAGAGAATGAAGGACAGCCCTGCGCCGACCACACCCAGAACGATGAACAGTGGCCAACTCGGGGCGCCTGGCACCGCCGCTGCCTGTTGCGCGTCGCTCATCGAGGCGAGTATGCCAACGAGCACCGCGAACGCTATGACGAGAATCGCCTGAGGACTGCCGTGGGGCGCCGCGTACTTGAACGCAAAAATAAAAGCAGCATAGGACAAACCGGATAGCAGGCCGGCTCCGACTGCCACGAGCGTAATGTCGCTCGCGCCGACGTCATGGATACCGGTCAGCAAGATGACGCCGAGCATCACCGTTGCGATTGCTGCCCATTTGAACAGCGTCGGCCTTTCGAGTCCGAACGCGAAGGATGCCAGGTAGACGAACACCGGCGCTGAGTACATCAGGGTCGCTGCCACCGCAACGCTGCCCTCGGCGATGCTCAAGAAGTAAAAAGAGAAGTTGCCCGCCACGCCGATGCCGGCGATTACCGACCAGAACCACAGCCTGTGGCTCGTCATTCCACTGCCGGCTGGGCGTAATGCCAGCCAGATGAACACGCACACGAGGCCGATCAGGCCCCGGTAGAGCGAGACTACGGTGGGACTCCAGCCCTCGCTGATGAGGATGCCGCCTATCCCACCCGATAGTCCCCAGCAAAGTGCCGCAAGCACCACCAATAGCGCACCCAGGCTTGCCGGTTTCCCCTGAGTTCTTCCATTTGTTCGCGGCGAGCGCTGCGCCATAAGGTCATCCTATGCCTTCAAGAAAGCCGCAAGGGACCAACCTGCAGCGCCCGTAGGGGCGCATGACGAGCAGCCGGTAACCGCGCGGTCACCGGCCTGCTACTCGTCACTGGTTGCGCGTCACCCGCCAGACCACATTGGCCAGGTCGTCCGCGACGATCAGCGCACCGCTCGGGTCGACGGTCACGCCAACCGGGCGGCCGCGGGTTTTGCCGTCCTTGCGGAAGCCGGTCATGAAGTCGATGGGTTCGCCTGCCGGGCGGCCGTCGCGGAACGGTACGAAGACCACCTTGTAGCCGGACGGATCTTCCCGGTTCCAGCTGCCGTGCTCGCCGACGAATGCGCCTTCGGCGAATTGCTCGCCCATGACGTCCGAGGAAAAGTCCAGGCCCAGCGCGGCGACGTGGGCGCCCAGTGCGTAGTCTGGCGTGATCGCCTGCTTGACCTTGTCCGGGTCCTGCGGGCGGACGCGGTCGTCGACGTTCTGGCCCCAGTAGCTGTAGGGCCAGCCATAGAAGCCGCCCTCCTGCACCGAGGTCAGGTAGTCCGGCACCAGGTCTTCGCCCAGCTCGTCGCGTTCGTTGACCACCGACCACAGCTGGTCGGTGCCGGGCAGTATTGCGAGGGCCGTGGGGTTACGCAGGCCGGTTGCGTAGGGCTTGTAGGCGCCGGTTTCGGTGTTGATCTGCCAGACCAGGGCGCGGTCGACCTCGGCTTCCATCCCGCGCTCGGTGATGTTGCTGTTCGAGCCGATGCCGACGTAGAGATACCGACCGTCGGGACTGATGGTCATCGCCTTGGTCCAGTGGTGGTTGATCTCCGAGGGCAGGTCGACGACCTTGGTCGGCGGGCCGCTGGCTTCGGTCTGGCCTTCTTCGTACTCGAAGCGCACCAGTTCATCCTGGTTGGCGACATACAGATTGCCGTCGTGGAAGGCCAGCCCGTAGGGTGCATTGAGGTCTTCGGCGAAGACGTTCTGCATTTCGTAGCGGCCGTCGCCATCGGCATCTCTCAGCAGGGTCAGCCGGTTACCGCTTTTGACCGACGTGTTGCCCTGCGCCTTGATGTAACCGGCGATCACGTCTTTCGGTTTCAGCTTGGCCGCATTGCCGCCACGACCTTCGGCCACAAGGATGTCGCCGTTGGGCAGCACCAGGGTCTGGCGCGGGATCTGCAGGTCGGTGGCTATCGCCGTCACGCTGTAGTTCTCCGGTACCGTGGGGGTCGCATCGCCCCAGGGCGTCGGCTCGGCGATCTTCATGCTGGGCAGCATTCCGCGGTCGGGTTCCGGCAGTTTGGGGTCGGCGCCATACAGGCTGGCGGCGTCCTGCTCATCGCCACCGCAGGCGCTAAGGAACAACGCGATGGTCAGTGCGGAGAGTGCATTGGCGTGCTTCATGCCTCACCTCCGTCACGCAGGTTGGAAAGGCCGATCCACGCGGCGGCGCAGGCCAGCAGAGTGACGATCACCGACAGCACCAGGCCGGCCGGCATGACCGCCCAAGCGTCCTTGGCGTGCTGCAGGGCATTGATGAAACCGACTACCCAGGTCGCCACGAGCACCAGCAGATAGATCAGCGGTCGCCCTGTCCTGTGCCTGGCCTTGATCAGGTTGACGACCGCGAACAGGATTGCCAGCCCGCAGAACACCAGGCCGCCGGCGATCAGCCAGGAGGCGAAGTTGCTCCATTGAATCTGGTAGCTGCGAAAGTAGGCGACGTCGCTCAGCAGTGCGCCGAGAAACAACGGCACGCTCCCGGCCAGTAGGATCGAGTGCAGCGGATGCGGCACGTGGCGGGAAACGCTGTGAGTGGTTTCTGTGGTGCGGTGGGTGATGACGGTCACAAGGAACTCCTCATTGCTTTCGACCAGCCCTGCGCGGCGCGGATCGCTCTGAAGGTGCTTAAGAGGGGATCGTGCTGTGCGACCGTTAGTTCACTCATATCGCCGAGCGGCGCGCAGCTCTCGGCCATCGCTGCTCGCGCCCATTTTTCGTGCCTCGCGCACAAACCAAGTGCTCTGAACCGGACCATTTGATCCGTTTTGCCCTGGTCAAATCGCTAAGCCACTGATCTGTAAGCGAATCGATCCGGTGGCACGCTTTCTGCTCTCTCCTAGAAAGTCGCCCGTGTGCAAAAGGGCGGCAGCGTCACGCATACAGAGAAGCGCCCGCGCCATCGGCGACGCGCTCAGGTTCAGCCTTGCGTCAGAGGAGTGCGTCACCCATGACTCTGCAATACGTTCCGATCATCGACCTGGCGCCGTACTTTGCCGGTACACCGGAGGGCAAAGCCCAGGTGGCCAAAGCCGTGGACCAGGCCTGTCGCGACATCGGCTTTCTGGTCATCACTAATCACCAGATCCCCACCGAACTGATCGAGCGCGTGTCGCGGCTGACGCGGCAGTTCTTCGCCTTGCCGTTGCCGGAAAAGCGCAAGGTCGACCGGCCCAGCCCGGAAATGGTGCGCGGCTACAGCGCCATCGCCGAAGAGAGCCTGTCGTATTCGATGGAGGAGGCCGCGCCTGGCGATCTCAAGGAATCCTTTTCCATCGGGCCCAGCGATGTGCCGGATGAGCACTACTACCGTTGCCCCGCAGCCGGCCCGCATTTCGCGCCGAACGTATGGCCCACCGGCATCGAAGGCTTCGAGCAGACCTATCGCGAGTACTTCGCTGCAATGAGCGAGCTTTCGCAGTCGCTGATGCGCATCTTCGCCCTGGCGCTGGAGCTGCCGGAAACCTTCTTCGACGACAAGATCGACAAGCACATCAGCATGTTCCGCAGCCTCAGCTACCCGGACGTGAAGGGCGCGGTCGAACCCGGACAGTTGCGCGCCAGTGCCCACACCGATTACGGCAGCCTGACCATCGTCAAGCCGGACAACGCGCTGGGCGGTTTGCAGGCACGCAACCGTCAGGGCGAATGGGTGGACGTGCCCTACGTTGAGAACGGCTTCGCCGTGAACATAGGCGACCTGATGATGCAGTGGACCAACGATCAGTGGATTTCCACGCTGCATCGGGTGGTCAACCCGCCCGAGGACAGCCCCGCCGACAACGGCCGCCAGTCACTGGTGTTCTTCCACCAGCCCAACTACGACGCGCTGATCGAGTGCCTGCCGGGATGCCTGAGCGAGGGCGAATCGCCACGCCACGCGCCGGTCACCTCCGGCGACAACCTGCTCTCCAAGTTCGTCAAGCAGACCACCTTCGGCAAAGGCCTGGAGGTCGCATGAGCACGCTGTCCTACGTCAACGTCTTTGCCCGCGACATCGAGGCGCTGAGCGGTTTCTACCGCGAGCTGTTCGGCTTCAGGAACATCCCCGAGATCGCCTCACCGATCTTTCGCGGGCTGGATACCGGCAAGAGTTGCATCGGCTTCAACGCGCAGGACGCTTACGAACTGCTGCATCTGGATGAGTACGCCGACACGCGCGGCTGCAAGTTCCTGCTGAACATCGATGTCGACTCGAAAGACGAGGTCGACCGCCTGGTGCCCGTTGCCGTCGCCATGGGCGCGACGCTGATCAAGGCACCCTACGAGACCTATTACCACTGGTATCAGGCGGTGCTGCTGGACCCGGAAAACAACGTGTTTCGCATCAACCACATGCTTTGACGTGCCAACCTCAGGAAGACCAAAAATGCTCAATCAGATGAAACGGACCTTGTGTGCGGCGGTGGCTCTCGGCCTGGCGACGACTGTTGGCGCCGCCGCGGCGCAGGAAGGGCAGGGGCTGACCCTCGATAAGCCGGCGAAGATCGCCATGCTCTACATCAGCCCGCGCAACGACGGCGGCTGGACCCAGGCCTTCGACGAGGCGCGGCAGAAGCTCGAAACCGAGCTGGATACCGAGATCCAGTACGTCGAGAGCGTGCCGGAGAACGCTTCTTCTATCCGCCCAGCCGTGGACCGGCTGATCCAGCGTGGCGCCAACGTCATCATCGGCACCGCCTTCGGCTATTCGGACACCTTCAAGGAGCTGGCCGACAAGTATCCGGACGTGGCCTTCCTCAACGGCTCGGGCACCACCAATAGCGGCAATCTCGAATCCTTCTACGGGCGCACTTACGAGAGCCAGTACCTGTGCGGCATGGCGGCGGGCGCGGCGTCGAAGACCGGCAAGCTCGGCTTTGTCGCGGCCAATCCCTTCGGTCAGGTGAACTGGACGATCAACGCCTTCGCCCTGGGCGCCCAGCAGATCAACCCGGACGCCACCGTCACCGTGGTCTACACCGGCGCCTGGAACGATCCGGTCAAGGAACGCGCCGCCGCCATGGCGTTGATCGACGCCGGCGCTGATGTGCTCGGCCAACACGTCGATAGCCCGACACCGCAGATCGTCGCCCAGGAGCGCGGCGTGCACGGCACCGGCCACCACCGAGACATGCGCGAGTTCGCCCCGGACGCCACCGTCTGCTCGTCGGTCTGGGTCTGGGACAAGTTCCTCGCCCCGGAGCTGAAGAAGATCAGCGCCGGTAACTGGACGCCACCGGAAAACGGCGCGCTGCTGTCCATGGCCGAAGGCGGCACCGACGCGGCCTGCTGCGGCCCGGCGGTTTCCGAAGCAGACAAGGCGAAGATCATGGCCGCCCGCGAAGAGCTGCTCAAAGGCGAGAAGAAGATCTATGCCGGGCCCATGGTCGACCGTGACGGCACCGAGCGCATCGCCGCCGGCGAGGTCATGGCCGACCCTGCGCTGTGGCAGATGGACTGGTTCGTCAAGGGAGTGATCACCCAGCAATGAGCAACCTCAACGCGATCCAGCTGACCGGGGTGAGCAAGTCGTTCGACGGCTTCATGGCCCTGTCCCAGGCAGACTTCACCGCCAACTGGGGCGAAGTGCACGCGCTGCTCGGCGAGAACGGCGCAGGCAAATCCTCGCTGATGAACATCGCCGCTGGCTTGTACGCACCGGAAAGCGGATCGCTGTTGATCAATGACAATGCGGTGCGGCTCAGCGGCCCGCGCGATGCGAGCCGCTACCACATCGGCATGGTTCATCAGCATTTCAAGCTGGTGAAGCCTTTTACCGTGGCCGAGAACATTCAGCTGGCCCTGCCCGAGGGGCCGGGCAACCACGCTTTCGCGGGCAGCCATCGGCAGCGCTTGGCCGCATTAGAGCAGCGGATCAGCGACAAGGCAGCAGAGCTGGGTTTCACCATCGACCCGCAACAGGTCACCGAGTCACTGTCCGTGGCCGAGCAACAGCGGGTGGAAATTCTCAAGGTACTGCTGGCGGGCGCACGGATATTGATTCTCGACGAGCCGACAGCGGTGCTGACCGATGGGGAAGCCGAGCGCCTGCTGGAAACAGTGCGTGCTTTTGCCCGCCAGGGCGCGGCGGTGATCCTGGTCACCCACAAGATGAGCGATGTGAAACGCTTTGCCGACCGCGTCACCGTGATGCGCGGCGGGCGGACGATTCAAACCCTCGATCCGCAATCGGTCTCGGTGCCCGAGCTGGTGCGTCTGACCGTGGGTGATTCCGCGCCGGCCAGCGAGTATCAGCCGGCGACACCGGGCGAGGTGCGGCTGCAGGTGCGTAATCTCAGATCGACCGGCGCGGGCGGGCATGGCGCACTCAATGGCGTGACCCTGAGCCTGCGCGCGGGCGAGATCTACGGCATCGCTGGCGTCGGCGGCAACGGCCAGAGCGAGTTGGCCAATGTGCTGATGGGCTTGCCGGAACCCTGCGAAGGCGCGTTGGAATTGACCGGTTTTGGCGATCTGCGCCGGGCCAGCCCTGAGCAGCGCCGGGAGTTGCGCATTGCCTCCATCCCGGCCGACCGCTACGGCACGGCGCTAGCTGGCGAGCTGTCGGTGGCGGAGAACTTCGGTGTCGGGCAGATCCATAGCGGCCGCTATGGCTCGTTCTTCAATCTCCGGCGCAAGCGTCTGGAGGCAGAGGCCGCCGAGGCGGTGGCCGGGTTCGATGTGCAGGGCGTGCGCTCGCTGAAGCAGAAGGCCGCGCTGCTCTCCGGCGGCAACGCACAGAAGCTGGTGATCGCCCGCGAGTTTTCCCGCGACCCGCAACTGGTGCTCGTGCACAGCCCCAGTCGCGGGCTGGACGTACGCGCCACCGCTGCCGTGCATGGCCGCCTGCGCGCCGCCCGCGATGCCGGCGCGGCCGTGCTGGTGATCAGCGAAGACCTCGACGAAGTGCTGGCCTTGGCGGACCGCATCGGCGTGATGAACGCCGGGCGCATTGTCGCGGAATTCGACCGGCCCGCGGATCGTCAGGCCATTGGTAGGGCGATGGTCAGTCACGGACAGCTTGGTCAAGGAGAGCAGGGCCACGCAGAGCTAATAGCTGAAGGGGCAAGCCATGAATGAACAGGTACACCCCGTGATCGTGGAGCAAGCCGCGCAAGCGGCGAAACAGCCCAAGCCGCCGTTGCTGTCGCGGCGTTACGCACTGGAGATCCGCCAGCAACTGGCCTGGCATCGGCAGGCTGCGATCATCGGTCTCGCCCTGCTGCTGGGACTGGGCATTTCCGCCGCCATCCTGATCGCCGCTGGCGTGCCGGCCGGCGAGCTGCTCAATGAGTTCGTCATTCTCACGGTGTTCGATGCGCAGAGCCTGAAAGCGGTCTTGTTTCAGGCCTCGCCGATGATCCTCGTCGGCCTGGCCGGTTGCATGGCGTTTCGCGCCAAGTTCTGGAACCTCGGGCTTGAGGGTCAGATGATCTGGGGCGCCATCGGAGCGACGGCAATCTCGCTGTTCGAGATCGGCCCGCAGGCGCTGCGTCTGCCCTTGATGCTCGCAGCGGCGATCTTTTGCGGGCTGCTCTGGGCGCTGGCGCCGGTGTTGCTCAAGCTGCGGCTAAAGGTTAACGAGATCATCTCGACACTGATGCTCAACTACCTGGCGATCAACTTCCTGCTGCACCTTTTGTACGGAAGCTGGAAAGACCCGAAAAGCTCGTTCCCTTATTCGCCGCAATTCCAGCCGTTCGAGCGCCTGCCCGAGCTGTTCGACGGCATCAGCGCGGCAGTGCCGCTGGCCGTGTTCGTCGCGTTGCTGGCGCTATGGTTTCTCGGCATTTCCCGCGCCGGGCTGTACCTGCGCTTCGTTGATGCCAACCCGCGGGTGGCGGGCGCGGTGGGCGTGCCGGTGCAAAAGATGATCATCGGCACGGTGCTGGTTTCCGGTGCCATGGCCGGGATCGCCGGATTTCTCGTCACTGCCGGGCAGGAGGGGCGGCTGACCCAGTCGTTCTATCAGGGCTACGGCTTCTCC
The DNA here is from genome assembly GCF_002929225.1 of Stutzerimonas kunmingensis. Classification (GTDB taxonomy): domain Bacteria; phylum Pseudomonadota; class Gammaproteobacteria; order Pseudomonadales; family Pseudomonadaceae; genus Stutzerimonas. Next base: position 764,809 of record NZ_PISM01000022.1, read on the forward strand.
GGAATTCTCATCGCCTTTCTTGCGCGCAACAACCCTGTGGCGGCGCTGGTGGTGGCGCTGTTGATGGCGATGCTGTTCGTCGCCGGGCGCAGCCTGCAGGTGTTCTACCAGATCCCGTTTTCCATGGTGCAGTTGATCCAGGCGATCCTGGTGATCTGCGTCGCCTCCTCGGATTTCTTTATCCGCCACCGTATCCGCCGCGTTCAGGGAGGCGAAAGCTGATGGACATGATCGCCAACTGGCTAGGCAACACACCGGACTTCGCCGTGCCTTTCGCCATAGCGGCGCTGGGGCTGATTCTCACGGAACGGGCGGGCGTCCTGGCGCTGGGCGCCGAAGGGCTGATGCTGGTGGGCGCCCTGGCCGGGATTGGCGCGCAACTGGCGTTCGGCAGCCACGGCACTTCGCTGCTGATGGCGATGGGCGCGGCTGCCGTGGTGTCGCTGTTGTTCGCGCTGATGGTGCTGGTGCTGCGCATCAACCAGGTGATCGCAGGGCTCGCCTTGGTATTTTTCTGCCAGGGCCTGACCGGCTTGCTCGGCACGCTGCTGGACTGGACCAACAAGCCAATCAAGGGGCTGGGTGCGGTGGAGCTGTGGCCGCTGTCGGAGTTGCCGCTGCTGGGCAAGGTCTTTGTTCAGAACCCGCTGGTGTTCATGACGCCGCTGATCTTTCTTGCCGTGGTCTGGTTTCTCACCCGCACCACTACCGGCCTGCGGATGCGCGCGGTCGGGGAGAACCCGCAGGCTGCGGATGCAGCAGGGATTTCCGTGCTCGGTTATCGGCTCGCAGCAATTCTCGCGGGTTCCGCGCTGATCGGCCTGGCCGGCGGTTATATCTCGGTGCTCAGCACCAAGCTGTGGATCGCCGACATGACCGGCGGCCGTGGTTGGATCGCCGTAGCGCTGGTGATCTTCGCGCGCTGGTCGCCCTGGAAGGCCCTGGCCGGTGCGCTGCTGTTCGGCTGCATCGAGGCGCTGATCCCGCAGCTGGCCGCTGCCGGGGTGCGTCTGCCGCAGTACTTCGTGCTGATGACGCCCTACGCCGTGACCCTGGCGGTGATGATCTGGGTTGCCAGCGGCAAGAACGTTTCCGGCAATCAGCCGGGCGCTCTGGGTATTCCCTTTATCCGCGAGGAGCGCCGCTGAGGGTCACGGCGCTTATTGCGCCGGGCTCTGGTCGCTGGAGCGGCAAGTGATCTCCGCGTAGGGCTCGTCCGGCGAATAGTCCCCAGGCACCCGCTCGGTGCGCTGGGTATTTGGCGCGACGGTGAAAACCGGCGACGCCGAGGTATCCGAGCGCGCGTCATTCGGTACATGGAACTCGCAGGTGATCTGGCCGCCCGTGCGGTTCATCACCTTCACCGCCCGCACGCCAAGCAGCTCGCCTTCGACCCCTTCGGATTTGGCCGGCACGCCCATTGGGCTGATCTCCACATCGAGGCCGTTGAGGTGGGTGACCACTTCCGGCGGCGGCGTTTGTGCGAACGCCAGCGGGGCGCAGAGCGCCAGACCGCAGGCGAGAAATAGCTGCTTGCTCATTGAAACCTCCAATATTCGGTCCCCGTTAGAAGAGCTGGCCGGGGGTCGGTTCGATCGCTGCGCCAATCAATGATTGCAAATGATTAGAAGCGTCAAAAAAATGGTTGGCATGATTTGTGATGGCTCAAAGCCATGATTGATCTTGCCGTGCTATTTGCGCCGTGTTGAACTGCAGCCGTCGCCAATGTTACGTGCACTCCTCCCGAGGGTGGCTGAAGTGACTAGGTATCTGCTTCTGGCGTTGCTGGCATTTGCAGGTGGTGCAGCGGCAACGGCCGATGTAACGCTCGAGCTCGACGCAGCCGAACGTGACTGGCTGGCCGGCAACCGCTCGGTCAGCATCTGTGTCGACCCGGACTGGCTGCCGTTCGAGATGCTCAATGCCCGCGGGGAGCATGAAGGGATCGCTGCCGACCTGCTGCGGCTGGTAGCACAACGAGCGGGGCTGCAACTGGATATCGTGGCGACCAGCGACTGGGGCCAGTCGGTGGCATTCTCCCAGGCCGGCCGCTGCCAGCTGCTCAGCTTCCTCAACCAGACGCCCGTGCGCGATACCTGGCTGATCTTCACCCAGCCGCTGTTCACCGACGCCAACGTGGTCATCGCGCGGGAAGATCATCCGTACGTAGCCGATCTGTCTGCTCTTGATGACGTGACCGTCGCGCTGCCGGTCGGCACCTCCGTCGAGGAAAGCGTGCGGCGGGACTTCCCCCGGTTGCGCGTCATCAGCACCGACACGGATGCCCAGGCGCTGGCGCTGGTGAACGAGCGCAAGGCCGACCTCACCGTGCGCTCGCTGACCGTGGCTGCCTACACCATTCGCCGCGAAGGCTGGTTCAATCTGAAGATCGCCGGGCAGCTGACGAGTCTCGACAATCAGTTTCGCATCGGCGTGCTGAAGAGCGAGCCGGTGCTGCGCGACATCCTGGACAAGGCGATCGCGACGATCACGCCGGGCGAGCTGAACCAGATCGCCAACAGGCATGCGCCGATTCGCGTCGAGTCGGGCACCGACTACCGTCTGGTCGTGCAGATCGTCGTGGTCTTTTCGGTGATGCTGCTGACCAGCCTGTTCTGGATCGGCCGGCTGCGTCGGTTGAACGAGCAGCTGCAGGTCAAATCGCAGACCGATCCGCTCACCGGCCTGGCCAACCGCGCCGCCCTGGATCGGCGTTTCGCCAGGGCGCTGGAGCAGGCGCGGCGTTACAGCCGGCCGCTGTCGATCGTCATGCTGGATATCGACCACTTCAAATCCATCAACGACGAGTTCGGTCACCAGATGGGTGACCGCGTGCTCAAGGAGTTTGCCGATCTACTGGTTGGTTTCCTGCGCGGCAGTGATGCCGTGGGCCGCTGGGGTGGCGAAGAGTTCCTTCTGCTGTGCCCGGAAACCAGCAGCCAGCAGGCCGCGGCGTTTGCCGAGCGCCTGTGCGAGCAGTCGCGGGCGCTGTCTTTCAGTACTGGCCATACGCAGACCCTCAGCGCCGGTGTCGCCGAGTTGAATGCGACGGATACGGTGGACAGCCTGCTGCGCCGTGCCGACGCCGCGCTGTACCGGGCCAAGCATGAGGGCCGGGACCGCGTCTGCTGCCATGCGCCGGACGAGCAGGTGAGCTGAGTGGCGGTGCTCAGTGCTTGCCGGGCTTGCGTAGGCGCACGTAGAGGTCCTTGCCGCCGGTGGCGCTGCTGCCACGGGACTCCAGGTCGAAGCGCTTGGGCTGGTTGGCGATCAGGTCGCTGAGCTTCTTGCAGCCATACAGCCGCGGATCGAAGGCCGGACGCAGCTTGCTGATGTTCTGTCCGAGGGTGCCCAGCTGAATCCAGTCGTCCTCCTCGGACAGGTCGTCGAGCACCTTTGCGATGAAGTCCACCGGTACCTGCTGACATTTGATGGTGTCGCCCTTGTCGCCGGCCTTCGGCGGCTTGCTGGTTTCTTCCACCTGAGCGGCGGCTGCGGCGAGCTTTTCCGGTGACGGTGGCTCGGATGTCGTTTTGGCGGCATCGGCGCGCAGGATTTCGGTGTAGATGAACTTGTCGCAGGCAGAGACGAAGGGCGAGGGCGTCTTCTGCTCACCAAAGCCATACACCGTCAGGCCCTCTTCGCGGATGCGTGCGGCCAGACGAGTGAAGTCGCTGTCGCTGGAAACCAGGCAGAAGCCGTCGAAACGCCGCGTGTAGAGCAGGTCCATGGCGTCGATGATCAGCGAGCTGTCGGTGGCGTTCTTGCCCGAGGTGTAGGCGAACTGCTGGATCGGCTGGATCGAGTAGTCGAGCAGCACCTTTTTCCAGCTGCCGAGGTTGGGTTTGGTCCAGTCGCCGTAGATGCGCTTGACGCTGGCGACGCCGTATTTTGCGATTTCCTCGAACAGCCCTTCGACGATGGCGGCGGGCGCGTTGTCGGCGTCGATCAGCACGGCGAGGTGCTTCTGCTTGTTCGAACTGTTGGGCTTGCTGGCCATGCTTCTTCCCTGGACTGGAGATCGCCCGACCATAACGCCGACCACCGTGCCCTGGCCATAGCGGCGTGCTGCCAACGCCTGCCGAACTCGGTTAGCATGCGCGGCTTTGATCACATGGATTGCGGTGCATGGAACAGCGAGGCACGCTGAAAAGCTGGAACGACCAGAAGGGCTTCGGCTTCATTCGCCCGGAGCAGGGCGGTGAGGATGTCTTCGCGCATATCTCGGCCGTGCATGGTGAGCGTCGGCCGCTGGTTGGTGATCGTGTGCTCTACGTGTCGGGGCGCGATCCCCAGGGCCGGCTACGTGCCGAGCATCTGCGGCTGGATGCGCCGCTGACGCTGGACCAGCCAGCGATTCGCCAGCGCCCGGGCAGTCAGCGCAAGCCGGCCGAGCAACAGACCCGTCCGCGCGCGACGGCGCGGGCCGCTGGCAAGCCTGCGCGCCAGTTGGTCGCCGGCAACATCCAGCAGCTTCCCCTCAAACTGGTGCTGTTCGGGCTGCTCTGTCTGCTGCCGTTGGCGGGCAGCCTCCTGCGCCTCGGTGCGGTGTTGCCGTTGGCGATCTATGCCGTCGCCAGCCTGCTGACCTTCGTCCTCTACTGGCGCGACAAGCACAGCGCGCTGAAGGATCGCTGGCGCACACCGGAAACCACACTGCATTTCTTCGAGCTGGCCGGCGGCTGGCCGGGTGCGCTCGTGGCGCAGCAGGTCTTTCGCCACAAGACCCGCAAGCTGAGCTATCAGCTGGCGTTCTGGCTGATCGTGGTGCTGCACCAGGCGTTCTGGATCGATCTGCTGTTCGTTGGTAGCGGCTTTACCCGCGAGCGGCTGGACTGGCTGTTGCGGCTGCTGTGAAACGCGAAAGCCCGGCGAATGCCGGGCTTTCGGACGAGCATCGCGGCTCAGACTTTTCTGACGAACTCGGACTTCAGTTTCATCGCGCCGATGCCGTCGATCTTGCAGTCGATATCGTGGTCGCCGTCGACCAGGCGGATGTTCTTCACCTTGGTGCCGACCTTGACCACCAGCGACGAGCCCTTGACCTTGAGGTCCTTGATTACCGTGATGGTGTCGCCATCCTGCAGCGTGTTGCCTACCGAGTCCTTGATCACCTTGTCGCTTTCGCTCGCGGCAGCCGCGCCGTCGGTGGCGGACCACTCATGGGCGCACTCGGGGCAGACCAGCATCTGGCCGTCTTCGTAGGTGTATTCGGAGTTGCATTTGGGGCAGGGTGGCAGCGAGCTCACGGCAGATCCTCAGGGGGCGGGATGCGGAAAGCCGTGCATTGTATAAGGTTTTGTTACAAATTTGGGGCCGCCGTGGAATCCAGGCTGACCGGACTCCACGTGGTTTCACGGGGTAGCGCTTACTTCACGGCGGTGAGGCGCTCGTTGCCAGCGCGTAGCTCGCTGTAGCGATGTTCCAGTTCGCGGCGGATTTCGCGGCGCTGGTAGGCCTGGGCGAAACGACGCTGCTGTTCAGGCGTCTTCGGGTTGAGCGGCGGTACCGCTACCGGTTTGCCGTCTTCGCCGAGGGCGACCATGGTGAAGAAGCAGCTGTTGGTATGGCGCACGGTCTTCTCGCGAATGTCTTCGGTGACGACCTTGATGCCGATCTCCATCGAAGTGGTACCGGTGTAGTTGACCGAGGCGAGGAAGGTGACCAGTTCGCCAACATGCACCGGCTGGCGGAACACCACCTGATCCACCGAGAGGGTGACGACGTACTGCCCGGCGTAGCGGCTGGCGCAGGCGTAGGCGACCTCGTCGAGATACTTGAGCAGCGTGCCGCCATGTACGTTGCCGGAAAAATTGGCTTTGTCCGGCGTCATCAGCACGGTCATGGTCAGCTCTGCATGTCCATCTAGCATGGGGGTTACGGCTCCTCGGTGGTGAAGGGTTGCTACTTTAGTCGAATGCCTCCTTCCTGTCTGGCGTTTCCAGCAAAACGCTTCATCGATTTTTTCTATCGTCAATGCGGCAAAGGCGCGCACTTCTGTCATTTGGCGGAAAAAGCGCCAGCTACGGCATGAGTGTCATATTGCTGTCTCAGGTCCGGCGGCGACATGTGACGCGGCTCACGGATGGCGCCGGCGCCTCGCACAACAGCACTTTTGTTGACCTGTGCCGGGGTCCGCTGGCTTGGCGCTTTTTATAGTCGGATGCCCAAAAAATCCTAATGGCCTGTGGGGTGAGTGGGTCGAGGCAAGATCGGATGAACATGGCTCCGAGACAAGGCGCTGCGACACAGTATCGGGGCCATGGGCGCCGAAATTGACCAACTGAACCCTAACAGGCCACTAACTACTTCAAGTAACGGATGCCTCCTCATGCGTACGCTCGCTCTTGCCCTGCTCGCCTGCTTCGTTCCGCTGACTCATGCCAGCGAGGCGGTCGTCGAGCGCTTCAACTACGTCATGGCCGATGAGCAACGGCGCGAGCAGGCCAGCCTGGCCGGTCAGGAACGCGCCGTGTTCTGTTCCTATTGCCACGGCGAAACCGGCAACAGCAAGCGCAAGCACATTCCCAATCTTGCCGGGCAGAATCCGCGATACCTGTTCCACGCCTTCGAGAAGTTCGCCAGCGGCGAGCGCACCGACTTTGTCATGTCCAAGCTGGCGCAGAATCTCAGCATGGAGGAGCGGGTGAACATCGCGGTGTTCTTCAGCCAGCAGAAGGTCAATCCGCCGGAAGGTGCGACGGATGCAGCCTTGCGCAATACCGGCGAGAAGATCTTCCAGACCACCTGCACCGGCTGCCATGGCGCGCATGCGGAGGGCATGGAGACCATGCCGCGGCTGGCCGGACAGCCCGACGAATACATCCGCAAGGCATTGACGCGTTTCCGCGAGAACGATCCCAGCCGCGCAGGTTCGGTGATGATTGGCGTCGCCGCGCAGCTTTCCGCGACAGACGTGGAGGCGCTGGCGGCCTATCTCTCGCAGCTGAAGCTGACGCCGGCCGAGGAGATGGCCAACATCAACCGTTTGCGCAACGTTACAGCCGCCGCTCAGTAACGCTGGATCTGCGCCGGCGTGCGGCGCATCAGTACTTCGCCATTGCGCACCGAAAGCAGGGCATGGCCCTGGGTGCGCAGCATCTCGTAGTCGTCCGGCGCCGACAGCACCAGCAGGTTGGCCGGGCGCCCCACTTCCAGTCCGTAGCGCTCGCCCAGGTTCAGCGTCCGTGCGCTGTTGCCGGTGATCAAGTCCAGGCCGCGCTGCAGGTCCTCGTAGCCGAGCATGTGACAGATGTGCAGCCCGGCTTCGAGGATGCGCAGGATGTTGCCGTTGCCCAGCGGATACCAGGGGTCGACGATGGAATCCTGACCGAAGCAGATGTTCATCCCGGCGCGGTCGATCTCGGCCACACGGGTCAGGCCGCGGCGCTTGGGGTAGGTGTCGAAGCGGCCCTGCAGGTGGATACTCTCGGTCGGGCAGGAAACGAAGTTGATCTTCGACATCTTGAGCAGGCGGAACAGCTTGGAGCAGTAGGCGTTGTCGTAAGAGCCCATCGCCGTGGTGTGGCTGGCGGTGACGCGCTCGCCCATCTCGCGCACACGGGCTTCCTCGGCGAGCACTTCGAGAAAGCGTGACTGTGGGTCGTCGGTTTCGTCGCAATGCACGTCCACCATGCAGCCGCTGCGCTCGGCCAGGTCCATGAGGAACTTGATCGAGCTGACGCCCTGGTCGCGGGTGTTCTCGAAGTGCGGAATGCCGCCGACCACATCGGCGCCCATGGCGATCGCCTCGGTCATCAACTCGCGACCGCCCTTGAACGACTCTATGCCCTCCTGTGGGAAGGCGACGATCTGCAGGTCGATCAGGTGGCGGGTTTCCTCGCGCACCTCGATCATCGATTTGAGCGCCGACAGCGTCGGGTCGGTGACGTCGACGTGGGTTCGCACATGCTGGATGCCGTGGTCGACCAGCATGTCGATGGTCTTCTTCGCCCGCGCCTTGGTGTCCTCGTGGGTCACCAGCGCCTTGCGCTCGCCCCAGCGTTCGATGCCCTCGAACAGCGTGCCGCTCATGTTCCATGCCGGCTCGCCAGCGGTGAGGGTGGCGTCCAGGTGAATGTGCGGCTCGATGAAGGGTGGCACCACCAGATTGCTGGCGGCGTCGATGTCGCCCTCGTTGGCTTCGGCTGGTGCCTGCTGCGCGCTGATGGAAGCGATGCGTGCGCCGTTTAGTTCGATGCGGTAGAGGCCGCTGCGGCCGCGCAGGCGGGCGTTGAGGATGTTCATGGTGACTCCTTGATCAGCGTGCGTCGGTTTGCGTCAGCACCGTGCGCGACAGGGCCAGGCGCTGACCCTCGTACAGCACAATATAGGCTGCGGCGGCCACCAGTATGCCGACGATGGGCGCCACCCAGGGCGAGAAATAGGCGCAGGCGGCGCCCAGCACATAGGCCGCCAGGCCCAGGCTGTTGTATTTCGGCAGGCGCGCCTCGGCCAGTTTCGGGTATTGCCCGCGATGGCGGTAGAAGTAGTCGGCCATGATCACGCCGCCGATGGGCGGGATGATCGAGCCGAGCAGGATCAGGAAGGGGATCAGCAGTTCGTACATGCCGCCCAGCGCCAGCAGCGTGCCGACGAAGGCGCCGCCAAGGGTCACCAGGCGGCGGCGCTCGGTGCGCAGCAGGTTGCAGCCGGCCGCGGCGAAGTTGTAGATGGTGTTGTCCTGCGTGGTCCAGAGGTTGAGAAAGAGCATCACCACCGCGGCCATCGACAACCCCTGCAGCACCAGCACTTCGACGATATCCGGCTGCTGGTAGACGATTGCTCCGTAGGCGCCGGCAACGATCATCAGGCCGTTGCCGATGAAGAAGCCGATCAAACTGGCCCATACCGCGACCTTGCTGCTGCGGGCGAAACGCGTCCAGTTGGTGGCCTGGGTCGCGCCGCTGACGAAGGTGCCGAAGATCATGGTGATGGCCATGCCGAGGGTAAGGGTGTCGCCCGGTTGCACGGCGAGCAGGCCGTCCAGCCCGCCAATGTCACGGGTGGCGGTCCACAGCGAGGCAATCAGCAGAATCAGCATCGCTGGCACCGCGATGCGCGAGAGCAGGTCGAGGCCCTTGTAGCCGACGAAGGCGGTCAGGCAGAAGCCGAAACCGAACAGCACCATCAACGGCAGCGTCCAGCTTTCCGGCAACTCCAGCAGCCGCACCAGGACGATGGCGATGGTCGCCGTGCCCCAGGCATACCAGCCGATCTGGGTGAAGCCAAGCAGGAAGTCGGACAGCCGGCTGCCGACTTCGCCGAAGCAGAAGCGCCCCATCAGTACCGAGTTCAGCCCGCTGCGGCAGGCGATCAGACCGAGCACCGCGGCATAGGCGCCGAGCAGCAGATTGCCGATCACCGCTGCCCAGAGCATGGTCTTGAAGTCGAAGGCGAGGCCGATCTTGCCGCCGGCGAACATGGTGGCGGTGAAGAAGGTGAAGCCGAACAGCAGGATGGAGGTGGACCACAGCCCCTTGCGCGCGCCGGCTGGCACTTCGCTCAGGGGGTAGTCGGTATCGACGGGCTGTTTCATGGTGGATGCTCCGCAAGGTGGATGCAGCCAGATTGCAGATGCCATGCCATTGCTGACCGATCGGCCAACTCGGCGCGCGGCGCGATGACGTGGTCATCAAGGCTGGCTCGTGCTGGTGCAACGAGCTGGCTGCGCGCACCGGAATGGCGCCCTAGCGCGAAGCTCCCACAAGCGGAGCGACATTCTCTCCCCTGCTGGCCAGCGAGTGCGATCCCGACCAGCGCAGCGAAGCCGGGCAGGCTCCCGCGATGTACGCGGCGCTGTTCCAGCGCGAGGCATCGCTCCAGGTGCTGCGCGAGCGCGGTGCGAACCTGAACGCGGCGGGCCCCGCTGGGCAACAGCGTGGAAAGCCTGGCACGCGGGGAGATCTGCACCCGCTGATGGGTTTGGCCCGGCCCCTTAGTAGCTCTTGTAGGGCAGGAACTTGCCCGACAGCACGACGTTGACGCGGTCGCCCTTGGGGTCGCTCTGGCGCTGGATATCCATGGAGAAGTCGATGGCGCTCATGATGCCGTCACCGAACTCCTCGTGGATCAGCTCCTTGATGGTGGTGCCGTAGACGTTGACCAGTTCGTACCAGCGGTAGATCAGCGGGTCGGTCGGCACCGCGGTGGGCAGCGAGCCCTTGTAGGGAGCGATCTGCAGCCAGGCGACGGCTTCGTCGGAGAGTTCGAAGAGCTGCCCCAGGGTTTCCGCCTGGGCCTTGTCGAAGGCCATCTGACCGAGGCAGCCGGCGGTGGTCCACTCCTTGGACATGCCGATGCTTTCGGCGACATGCGCCCACTTCAGGCCCTTGCGCACCTTGGCGGAGACGATCATCTGGGTGACCTGTTCACGACTGCTGATCATGGCGAATCCTCATCTGGCGAATGCGAGTCAATGGCCGCACGGGCGCGGCGGGCCTCGGTCGATGCAGGTTCGGTGCCAGGGGATTCAGTCGTATTCGGCCGCCTCGTGCTCGCCGAGCAGACGACGCTGGCGCGGCGTGGCAGCGGCAAGCACCGCGGGGTTGAAGCTGAAGTGCAGGTAGGGCGAGAACTTCTGCGCCACCATGCGCCGGCCGTAGTGGATCTGCAGCAGGTAGCGACTGCGCTCGGCGGTGCGGTTGCGACTGCCGGCGTGCCAGAGGTCGCTGCGAAAGAACAGCAGGTCGCCGGCCTGGTACAGCACTGGCTCAGGCGCGCGGCCGTGCCACTGCGTTTCGCCTGGGCGCGGCTTGCGCCCGGCGCGGTGGCTGCCGGGAATCACCAGGGTCGGGCAGAGGTCGGCGTCGATGTCGTCCAGGTACAGGTGCGCGGTGCAGACCTGCATCGGCAGCTCGAAGGCGGGGTCGGCGAGCAGGCTTTCCGGCAGCTCCATGGCCAGGTAGTCGGCATGCAGCTCGCCGCCGATAAAGCCCGGGCGGCTGCGCCAGGCGGTCTGGCCGATGATGTGGCAGTCCGTGCCGAGCGCCGCCTCGGCCAGTTCGATCACGCCGGGCAGATCGAGAAAGCGCAGCCAGAACGGCGAGCGATTGAAGACGCACTTGAAGTGATCGTCGACCAGGCCTTGGTAATCCCAGTGGATGGGTTCGAGGCCATCGATGGCTTCGCGCAGCTCCGTGATCGTTGGCGGATCGATCACCGCAGGCAGCAGCACGAAGCCCTGTTGGTGCAGGGCGGCGAGCTGTTGCTGGAGATCGCTGGATTCAGGCATGGCGGTAAACGGTCGGACGACTATCGCTCAGCATAGGCAGCGTGGGCGCCCGTTGAAAGCCGGCTGAAAGCTTGCCGCGCTACTGTGCCGGCGCTGCTTCGGCAGCCAGCTGCGTGGTCACGAGCCGCGCGACTGTCTCCTCGCTCCGGCGTACCCGGCGGCGTCGCCAGAAGCGGCGTCACCGGCGCGCACCTTGCCTAGTTCGAAACCACCCGTGCGATGGCCTTGGCCAGCGCATCCAGGCGCTCGGCATCCAGTCCGGCGACGTTGGCCCGACCGCTTTCCACCAGATACACCGAATCCTCGGCACGCAGCCGGCGTACCTGCTCGGCGGTCAGGCCGGTGTAGGAGAACATCCCGCGCTGCTGGGCGATATGCGCAAAGCGCTCGGCCAAGCCGTAGGGCATCAGCGCCTCGACCAGACCGCCGCGCAGGCTGGCGATGCGCCGGCGCATGCGCTCGACCTCGTCCTGCCAGATCTGCCGCAGCGGCTCGTCGGCGAGGATCGTCGCCACCACCGCAGCGCCGTGGGATGGTGGCGTCGACCAGAGGTTGCGTGCCAAGGAGGCTAGCTGGCTGCGTACATCGAGCAGGCGCTCGGCATCGCTGGTGACGGCGATCAGCGCGCCGGTGCGTTCACGGTAGAGGCCAAAGTTCTTCGAGCAGGAGCTGGTGATGAGCATTTCCGGCAGCGTTTCGGCGAACAGTCGAACTGCCCAGGCGTCCTCTTCCAGTCCGTCGCCGAAGCCCTGGTAGGCGAAGTCGAACAGTGGCAGCAGCTCGCGCGCACGCACCACCTCCAGCACCCGCAGCCAGTCGTCGTGATCCAGATCGAAGCCGGTGGGGTTGTGGCAGCAGGCGTGCAGCAGCACCACGTCGCCGCATGGCACCTGCTGCAGTGCGGCGAGCATGTCGTCGACATCAAGGCGGTTCTCGGCACCGACGTAGGGGTAGTGCTGCACGCGCAGGCCGGCGGCGGCGAACAGGGTTTCGTGAATCGGCCAGGTCGGATCGCTCAGCCAGATGCTGCGCCCGGGCAGGCACTTGGCGATGAACTCGCCGGCCAGGCGCAGTGCGCCGGTGCCACCCGGCGCCTGGGTGCAGCCGGCTCGCTGCTCGCCAAGGGCAATGGCGCGGCTGCCGAGCACCTGACGCAGCAAAAGGACGCCGAACTGGGCGTCGCCGTGGCCGCCGATGTAGCTCTTGGTCTGCTCGCTGTCCACCAGGCGCTGCTCGGCCAGCTTCACCGCACGCGGGATCGGCGTCAGGCCCTGGGCATCCTTGTAGACGCCGACGCCCAGGTCGAGCTTGGCCGGGTTGGGATCGGCGCGATACAGGTCCATCAGGCCAAGGATCGGATCGCCGGGCACGCGAGGAATCTGGTCGAAGTGCATTACTTGCGGCCCTCCGCGCTGGCGGCGAGCTGGTCGGTACGCGCGGCCATGATGAAGTCGTTGCGGTGCAGGCCGCGCATCTCATGGCTCCACCAGGTGACGGTGACCTTGCCCCATTCGGTGAGCAGGGCGGGATGGTGGCCGACCTCCTCGGCGATGGCGCCGACGGCATTGGTAAAGGCCAGGGCGTGGCGGAAGTTGCGGAACAGGAAGACACGCTCCAGCTCCATGTGGTCGCCGCGCACTTCGATGTTCCAGTCGGGGATTTCGCGGATCAGTTCGGCCAGTTCTTCATCGGATACCTTGGGCGCATCGGCGCGGCAGGCTTCGCACTGGGCTTGGGCGAGGGCGGTCATCGTGTCGGTCCTTTTGTTTGATGATTGGAAAGGGTAGGTGAAATGGCGGGTGGTGTGGCGGCGGCCGCGTGGATAAGCCTTCGGCGTTATCAACCCTACAAGGCAAGAGGATTCGCGGCCAGGTTCCTTCCGCAGGGGTGTAGGTCAGCGTCGGCTTCGACCAGCACGCCTGGCCTGTAGGCCGAACGGTGTCTTGCGAAACGCGTGAACCGGCCTGCGACGTTGTCCACCACTACGCCGCCTTGGGCGGAAACTTCGGCTGGTGCAGCCCCAGTCGCATGGCCTCACGCACCATCGCCATGATGTCCTGCTGGGCCAGGTCGAACAGCTGCTTGAGGTCCGGCAGGACGAAGTACAGCGGCTGCAGGATGTCGATGCGATAGGGCGTGCGCATGGCTTCCCTGGCATCGAACGGCTGCCGCTCCGGCTCGGCGGACAGGCTGTAGAGCGTCTCCTTCGGCGACGAGAGGATGCCGCCGCCATAGATGCGCAGCCCGGCCGGGGTTTCCACCAGACCGAACTCGACGGTCATCCAGTACAGCCGTGCGAGAAACACCCGTTCTTCCTTGCTGGCCTTCAAGCCGAGTTGGCCATAAGTGTGGGTGAATTCGGCGAACCAGGGGTTGGTCAGCAGCGGGCAGTGGCCGAAGATCTCGTGAAAGATGTCCGGCTCCTGCAGATAGTCCAGCTCTTCCGGGGTGCGAATAAAAGTGGCGACCGGGAAGCGCTTGCTCGCCAGCAGTTCGAAAAAGCGCTGGAAGGGGATCAGCGCCGGTACGCGCTCCACCTGCCATCCGGTGGTTGCCGCCAGCACGCGATTGATCTCGCCGAGCTGCGGGATGCGCTCGCGGGGCAGGGCGAGCTGGTCGAGGCCGTCGAGGTATTCCTGGCAGGCGCGTCCTTCGAGCAGCTTCAGCTGCCGCTCGACCAGCGTCTGCCACACCGCGTGTTCGGCGTCCGGGTAATGAATGTGCCCCTGCGCGTCCGGTTCGCGGGCTACGTAGTGGGTCGTCTTCATCGGTACTCCTGCCGCTTGGGCATATTGTTGTTGCCCTCATTCGAACGCGAAGACGTACCGTCGGCGAGTCCCGCTGTGGCGCGATGTCGCACCTTGCCTGGTATTGTCTGTAAGGAAAGTCTGACGTTTTCGTCAGTGGCCGGATCAGCGGCATTGTCAAGCGGCTTATCTGGCAAATAATCTTGACGGGAATTTGCGGCGCTCGACCGAAGCGCCGTTGGCCCCACAACAAAACAACAGGGCTTCGCCATGCGTATCAAGATTCTCTGCCAGAACCGCGTCGGCATCCTGCGCGACATGCTCAACCTGCTGGTCGACTACGGCATCAACGTCGCCCGCGGCGAGGTCGGCGGCGAGCAGGGCAACGCCATCTACCTGCACTGTCCCAACCTGATGAACCTGCAGCTGCAGGCCCTGCGGCCGAAGATCGAGGCGCTGCCCGGCGTTTTCGAGCTACGCAAGGTCAGCCTGATGCCCAGCGAGCGGCATTCCCTGGAACTCAACGCGCTGCTCGGCGCGCTGGAGTTTCCCGTCCTCTCCATCGACATGAGCGGCGCCATCGTTGCCGCCAACCGCGCCGCCGCGCAGCTGCTCGGCGTGCGCGTCGACGAAGTGCCGGGCATGAGCCTGTCGCGCTACGCCGAGGACTTCGACCTGCCCGAACTGGTGCGCGCCAACAAGGCGCGGATCAACGGCCTGCGGGTGAAGATCAAGGGCGACGTGTTCCTCGCCGACATCGCCCCGCTGCAATCCGAACACGACGACAGCGAGGCGCTGGCCGGTGCGGTGCTCACTCTACATCGCGCCGACCGGGTGGGTGAACGCATCTACCAGGTGCGCAAGCAGGAGCTGCGCGGCTTCGACAGCATCTTCCAGAGCTCGAAAGTGATGGCCGCGGTGGTGCGCGAGGCACGGCGCATGGCACCGCTGGATGCGCCTCTGCTGATCGAGGGCGAGACCGGCACTGGCAAGGAGCTCTTGGCGCGCGCCTGTCACTTGTCCAGCCCGCGCGGGCAGTCGCCGTTCATGGCGCTCAACTGCGCCGGCCTGCCCGAATCCATGGCCGAGACCGAGCTGTTCGGCTACGGCCCTGGTGCCTTCGAAGGGGCGCGGCCGGAAGGCAAGCTCGGCCTGCTGGAGCTGACCGCCGGCGGCACGCTGTTTCTCGATGGCGTCGGCGAGATGAGCCCGCGGCTGCAGGCCAAGCTGCTGCGTTTCCTGCAGGACGGTGGCTTTCGTCGGGTCGGCAGCGACGAAGAGGTCTATCTGGATGTGCGGGTGATCTGCGCGACCCAGCTCGATCTGTCCGAACTCTGCGCCAGCGGGCAGTTTCGCCAGGATCTCTATCACCGGCTCAACGTGCTGTCGCTGCACATTCCGCCGCTGCGCGATTGCCTAGACGGCCTGCAGCCGCTGGCGCTGCACTTCATCGACCAGGCCAGCCGGCAGATCGGCTGTCCGCTGCCGACGCTCTCGCCGCAGGCGCTGGAGCGCCTGGCCGGCTACCACTGGCCGGGCAATGTGCGGCAGCTGGAGAACACCCTGTTCCAGGCGGTTTCGCTGTGCGAGGGCGGCACAATCAAGCCCGAGCACATCCGTCTGCCGGGCTACGGCGCGGCGCAGCCATTGGGCGATTTCTCGCTGGAGGGCGATCTGGCCAGCATCGTCGGGCGCTTCGAGAAGGCCGTGCTCGAAGGGCTGTACAAGCAGTTCCCGAGCAGCCGACAGCTGGGCAAGCGCCTCGGCGTATCGCACACCACCATCGCCAACAAGCTGCGCGAGCATGGAGTGGGCAAGGCGGAGGGGTGAGGTCTGTGGGTATGGCATGCGCGGCCAGAACTCGTTACCAGGCCGCCTCTTTCGAACCTTTCGCCTGAGCGTTCCCGTGCGCCGGCTGGCGACGCCCCGTGTTGCGTAGCGCGGAGCGGTGGTTACAGGTCGAATGCCCTCAGCGGCACCATCAATCAGCAGGTCTCCCACATCGAAATGCCATTGCCAGCACTTGCTCCGCTAGAATCGCCACTTTGCCAATTCAGGGAGCATGGCGGTGATCGAGCAGAAGGTAGAGGCCTATATCAAGCGCTGGGGCGGAGGTATCAGCCGGGGCGGCAATGAAACTGCCAACCTGCAGATGTTTCTCACCGAGCTATGCACCCTGCTCGAACTACCGCAGCCGGAGCCGGCACGGGCGGACCGTAAGGACAACGCCTACATCTTCGAGCGTAGCGTCACCGAGCTGTTCGCCGACGGAGGCAAGACCGCCCGGCGCATCGATCTTTACAAGCGCGGTTGCTTCATTCTCGAAGGCAAGGACACCGGCAAACAGGCTGGCAGTGACGGCTGGGATGCGTCCATCACCAAAGCGGTGAAGCAGGCCGAGAACTACGTGCGCTCACTGCCTGCCGAAGAAGGCCGCCCGCCATTCATCATCGTCGTCGATGTCGGCAAGTCCTTCGCCCTCTATTCCGAGTTCAGCCGTTCAGGCGGCAACTATGTCGCCTATCCCGATCCGCGAAGCCACAAAATCGCCCTGGAGCGCCTGCGCGATCCCGATGTGCGCGAACTGCTGCGTGCTGTTTGGCTCGCCCCCCAAGATCTCGACCCCACGCGCTACGCCGGCAAGATTACCCGGGCCATTGCCGACCGCCTGGCCAAGCTGGCGAAGTCTTTGGAAGACAGCGGCCAAAGTGCCGAGGCGGTCGCCAGCTTCCTGATGCGCTGCCTGTTCACCATGTTCGCTGAAGACGTGGGCTTGCTGCCCGCGCGCGGCTTCACCGAGCTGCTCGAAACCCTCAAGGCCAAGCCGGAGTCCTTCTGCCGGCAACTGCGCAGCCTCTGGCAGACCATGAACACCGGCGGTTTTGCTCCGGCGCTGGATGCTGAAGTATTGCGCTTCAACGGAGGGTTGTTCGCCGCGGCAGAGGTCATTGAGCTGAACGCCGAGCAAGTCGAATTGCTCGCCGCTGCTTCCAGAGCTGACTGGCGTTACGTCGAACCGGCGATCTTTGGCACCTTGCTTGAGCGCGCCCTCAATCCGCGTGAGCGGCACAAGCTGGGTGCCCACTACACGCCGCGCGCCTATGTCGAGCGGCTGGTGCTGCCGACCATCATCGAACCGTTGCGCGCCGAGTGGGCGGAAGTCCAGGCCGCCGCGCTGACTTACAAGCAGCAGGGCAAGACCCGGGACGCGGTGGACGAAATCCGCAAGTTTCATCATCAGCTGTGCCAGACCCGCGTACTTGACCCGGCCTGCGGCAGCGGCAACTTTCTCTACGTAACGCTGGAGCACATGAAGCGCCTGGAGGGCGACGTGCTGGAAACGCTCGGCAGCATCGTCAAATCCGGCTCATTCGAGCTGGAAGGGCTGACCGTCGATCCGCATCAGTTTCTCGGTCTGGAAATCAACCCGCGCGCCGCGAAGATTGCCGAGATGGTCCTGTGGATCGGCTACTTGCAGTGGCACTTCCGTACCTATGGCAGCGTCAACCCGCCTGAACCGGTGCTGCGTGATTTCCACAATATCGAGCACCGCGACGCGCTGATCGCCTATGACGCCGTCGAGTTGATCACCGACGAGTCCGGCAAACCGCTGACCCGCTGGGACGGTGTGACCTACAAGCCCAGCCCGGTCAGTGGCGAGCCAATCCCCGACGAAGCCGCGCGGGTCGAACAGTACCGCTATATAAACCCGCGCAAAGCCGAGTGGCCGCAGGCCGATTACATCGTCGGCAATCCGCCTTTCATCGGTGCTTCGACCATGCGGCGCGCGCTCGGTGATGGCTATGTTGACGCCGTGCGCTGCACCTGGCCGGACGTGCCGGAGTCGGCGGATTTCGTCATGCACTGGTGGCATATCGCGGCCGAAACGGTGCGAGCCGGCAATGCTCGGCGCTTCGGCTTTATCACCACCAACAGCATCAAGCAGACCTTCAATCGCCGCGTGTTGCAGACGCATCTGGAAGCGAAGGAGCCGCTGTCGCTGGCTTTCGCCATTCCCGATCATCCCTGGGTGGATGCCGCGGACGGCGCCCAGGTGCGGATCGCCATGACGGTGGCTGCGGCAGGCGAGCAGGACGGGCGGTTGTTGCAGGTATGCAATGAGATTCGCGCTGACCAGGATGAAATCGAAGTTCGGCTTCAGGAAAAGCAGGGGCGTCTGTTTGCTGACCTGAAGACCGGGGCCAACGTCGCGGCAGCCAAGCCACTGTTGGCCTGTCTGGCTATCAGCTCGCCGGGGGTGAAGCTGCATGGCGCCGGTTTTATCGTGACACCTGAGGAAGCCAGTCAGCTCGGTCTGGGAAAAGTCGAGGGCCTGGAGCGGCATATTCGCGAGTACCGCAATGGGCGTGATCTGGCGCAGTCGCCGCGTGGAGTAATGGTGATCGACCTGTTTGGGCTGTCAGCCGATGAAGTTCGTGAGCGCTTTCCAGCGGTGTATCAGTGGGTGCTAGAGAGGGTGAAGCCGGAACGCGACCAGAACAACAGGGCGACCTACCGGGATAATTGGTGGTTATTTGGCGAACCGCGTCGTGATTGGCGCGCAGTGGCGACCGGCCTGCCTCGATATATCGCCACTGTGGAAACCACCAAGCATCGGATATTCCAGTTCCTCGACGCATCCATCCTGCCGGACAACAAGCTGGTCAATATTGCCAGCGACAGCGCTGTGCTGCTTGGCGTCCTTACCAGCCGCCTGCATGTTGCATGGTCTTTTTCTACAGGCAGTCGGCTTGGTGTTGGTAACGACCCGGTCTACGTCAAGACTACCTGCTTCGAAACCTTCCCCTTCCCCGATCCTACGCCGGAGCAGCGGGCAGCTATTCGCCAGTTGGCCGAACGTATCGACGGCCACCGCAAGCGCCAGCAGGCGGAACACCCGACGCTGACCATGACCGGCATGTACAACGTGCTGGAAAAACTGCGTGCCGGAGAGGCGTTGAGCGACAAAGAAAAGCTGGTCCACGCGCAGGGCCTGGTGTCCGTGCTGGGCGAACTGCATGACGAACTGGACTGCGCCGTTTTTGCCGCCTATGGCTGGGATGACCTGGCCGCAACGTTGGTCGGCCTTCCTGGTGCAACCACGCCGCTGGCGGACAAACCCGAAGCCCAGGCCGAGGCCGAAGAGCAGCTGCTTGGCCGCCTGGTGGTGCTCAACGCCGAACGCGCCGCCGAAGAAGCGCGCGGGAAAATCCTTTGGTTGCGTCCTGCCTACCAGAATCCCAACGCTACCGACGTACCACAGCATGCCGAAACGGAGCAGTCCGAGCTGGGCACATCCGATGCAAGTCCGTTGGCCAAGCAGAAAAAAGCCGCCTGGCCCAAGGGTATGCGCCAGCAGATTGCTGCGATCCGCAACACCCTCGGCAATCAGGCGCTGACGCTGCCCGCGCTGGTCGCACATTTCAACGCGCCCAAGTCCACCACGCCATTGATCGTCGACGCCCTCGGTGCCATGCAGGACCTGGGCATGGTCGGCCAGGAGAACCAGCACTATCGCCTTATCGGCTAGCCGGCCAGGCGCGGCGTAATCACGCCACGCCGGAACGCCGGGGCGCTGTTTGGATAGCCGGCGCTCGCCTCAGGCGCATTGGCGGTTTCACACGGTGGCGGCTGCGGGTGCTTCCTAACTTGCGAGGGGCCTGGGACGTACAGTAGCGAAAAATAATGCGCCATGGGGAGAGTGCCCACGTTCTGGCTGTGCGGGCAGGCCCTAGGCCTGCAGGCCGCACTCTGGAGCTTTAACATTTTTTATGGCCGGCTGACGTTTAGCATTCGATGATGTTCACCGCCAGCCCGCCGCGGGCGGTTTCCTTGTACTTGCTCTTCATGTCGGCGCCGGTCTGGCGCATGGTGCGGATCACCTTGTCCAGCGAGATGAAGTGGCTGCGGTCGCCACGCAGGGCCATGCGCGGGGCGTTCAGATAATCTCCAGTCAAGAGATAGCCCAACCTATCCAAACTACGATGCATGTCTAACTTCTTTGTAGGTAGTCCTGGCAAAGCACCATGCTGTTTCTCTTGTTTATCTACCTACTGATAGGTAATATGCTTCTGGTCTATTAAACCTGACAGAGGTCAATTCCATGAAAATCTACGATACCGAAGGCTTCCCAAACCCGCTCCGCGTTCGCATCGCCCTGGCAGAAAAAGGCGCAACGAATCAGGTGGAATTCATCCCGGTGGATGTGATGGGCGGCGAGCACCGTTCCGAGGCATTCAGAACAAAGAACCCGGATGCCACCGTGCCCTTGCTGGAGCTAGACGACGGCACCTGCATTGCCCAGTGCAACGCCATCACGGAATATATCGACGGCGTTTTCGAGGGCCCGTCACTCATGGGCACAACCCCGAAGGAGCGTGCTCGTATCTCGATGATGAATCTGCGCGCAGAGAACGGTCTGATGAACGCGGTGGGTGCCTATTTCCATCACGCGACCCCGGGGCTTGGTCCGGTTCTGGAGACCTGGCAGTGCCCTGAATGGGGCAACAAGCAGAAGGAAGTCGCCTGCGCAACCATGGCCTACCTGGACCGCGTTCTGGCGGACAATGAGTTTATTGCTGGCGACAGCTTCTCGATCGCGGACATCACCGCCTTTGCCGGCCTGGGTTTTGCGGAGTTCGCCAAGATTGAAATCCCCGAGTCCCTGAACAATCTCCAGGCCTGGCGCGCAAAAATCGCAGCCCGTCCGTCGATTGCCGGGTGATCCGAGTCCTTCGGCTTGAATACAGGCGTGGAAGACGTGAAAGGAGGCGATCTCATGGAGATCAATGCGGATTTCTCTAAGCCGGTTGTCATGCATTCAGAGCAGCTTGAATGGCAACCCTCGCCAATGAAAGGGGTGGAACGGCGCATGCTGGACCGGATCGGGGGTGAAGTGGCCCGCGCCACGACCATCGTGCGTTATGCGCCGGGCAGCCATTTCTCGGCGCATAGTCATGCCGGGGGTGAGGAGTTCATCGTCCTGGAGGGCGTGTTCCAGGACGAGCACGGCGACTTTCCGGCCGGCACCTATGTGCGCAATCCCCCGACCACTTCCCATACGCCAGGCTCTGACCAGGGATGCACGATCTTTGTAAAACTCTGGCAGTTCGATCTGGTCGACCGCGCACAGTTCAGCAAGAATATGGAAGCCGAACTGGACGCCCCGGTGGATGGCGTTGCCACTGCCAGGCTGCATGAGGATGACCGTGAGATCGTCACCTATAGCCAACTCGAGGCGGGTGCGACGCTCACCTCGGGGGCACGTGGCGGGATCGAGCTGCTGGTGATCAATGGCGTGGTCACGGTGGACGGCGTGGTGCTGGGCAAGCATGACTGGTTGCGCCTGCCCGAAGGGCAACGGCTGTCCGCGCGGGCCGGGGGCGACGGCGCGAAGCTCTGGATGAAGACCGGGCATCTGCGATTTGCCAGGGCACCGTCTGTATAGCAGCCCGGATCAGGGGTGGCGGGGCTGTGCACTCGCGATATAGGCAGAGAGTTCCTGGGCATGAGGCAGCCCCTCTCGGTTAACGCCCAGGGGGGGCTTCAGGCCCGGAAACGGCGAGAGCGAACCACATAGACAGGTAAATGACCATGAATCGGGATACCAGAACCGCTCTGATGGATCTTGCCGAACACAGCGTCCGGTCACGGGGCTTTGACGGGTTCAGCTATGCGGATCTGGCTGAGGCTATCGGCATTCGAAAGGCTTCCATCCATTATCATTTTCCCACCAAGGCGAAACTCTCCGAAGCCTTGATCGAGCGCTATCGGACCCACCTGCAGCATGGCCTGGCCGAGATAGAGGTAGCTCATGCCAACGCCGGCGCACGCCTTGAGGCGTTGATTGCCCTGTATCGCTCGGCGCTGCATGATGGCCAGACCGTGTGCCTGTGTGTTGCCTTTTCAATCAGTCGCGCAAGCCTGTGCGATGCGGTTATCGCCAAAGTCGGCGATGTCCGAGCAATGGTCCTACGGTGGTTGATGGCCACGTTCGAACTGGGGCAAAGGGATGGGTCAATCTCGGCCATCCAGGATCCGACCGATGAGGCGCACGCCACCCTGGCCACACTGGAAGGTGCTCATCTCGCAGTGCGCACAGAAGAAAAGCCCGCCGTGTTTGATGCCGCAACACGACTGCTGCGCGCCCGCTGCCAGTAACGACGGGACAGGAATCGCGCTTTGAGCGAGCGATTAAATTCGTGTTCGCTCACCCGGCGACATTTCCTGTGAGCTTTGGTCGATATCTACCCGTACATAATCGTTACGCAAATTGACTCATAACGAGCGAAAAGGAGCAAACAGATGATGAGCACCCTGAAAACAGCACTGGCAGCAGCCACGCTGTCACTCACTGTTGCAAGTACGCAGGTACTGGCAGAAACGCAAACCAGAACCATCGAATATCAAGTCGGCGACGAGACCTTCACCGGCTACGTGGCCTGGGATGATGAATTCGGGCAGAAGCGTCCGGGGGTTCTGGTTGTCCATGAATGGTGGGGGCACAATGAATTCGCGCGAGATCAGGCAGAACGGCTGGCTTCAGCCGGCTATACGGCGTTTGCGTTGGATATGTATGGCGCTGGCAAACAAGCCGACCACCCTGATACTGCCCAGAAATTCATGCAGGAAGCCACCAGGGACATGGACCAGGTTAAGGCACGCTTTATGAAGGCGATGGACATCCTGAAGAACCACGAAAGTGTTGATGCGTCCCGAATTGCAGCACAAGGTTACTGCTTTGGCGGTGCCGTTGTTCTCAACATGGCGCGCATGGGTGTTGATCTGGACGGCGTTGTCAGCTTCCACGGTGCGCTCGGCAGCCCCCTCCAGGCTGAGCCCGGATCCGTAAAGGCCAGGATCCAGGTGTACACCGGCGGTGCCGACAAGCTGGTCCCCTCGGATCAGGTGGCGAGCCTGGTCAAGGAGATGCAGGATGCCGAAGTCGACCTGACACTGGTGAGCTTCCCCGGCGTGCAGCACTCATTTACCAACCCGGGCGCTGACAGGATCGCCCAGGAGTTTGGTATGCCGGTTGGTTATGACGAAGAGGCTGCCGCCCGTTCCTGGGAGGGCACCATGCGTTTCTATCAGACCATCTTCGCCGAGTAACACAAGCACGTGCAAAAAACCGAAACCGGCAGTATTTCAGTGAATTCTGGAACACCAACCGAAAAGCATAATGAGGTGAGACATGGCAACTGAGCGTTTACCACTGTTCAATGGTGACAATCGTCCGAGCTACAAGCCGCTGGGTAATTCGGGGCTGTTCGTCTCCGAACTGTGTCTGGGCACCATGACTTTCGGCGGCGATGAGGACATCTGGGGGCTGATCGGCCAGTTGCAGCAGGAACAGGCCGACGAACTGGTAAGGATCGCCCTGGAGGCGGGTATCAACTTTATCGATACCGCCAACATCTATGGTTTCGGCGCCAGCGAACGCATCGTCGGCCAGTCCCTGAAGAACCTCGGCGTTCGCCGCGAAGATGTGGTGCTGGCCACCAAGGTGCTGGGCCCTATGGGGGATGGCCCCAATGCCCGTGGTGCTTCCCGCGGTCATATCATGAGCGAATGCAAGGCGAGCCTGGCGCGCCTGCAAACGGACTATATCGATCTGTACCAGATCCACGGTTTTGACCCGGCCACACCGATCGAGGAAACGCTAGAGGCACTTAGCACCCTGGTGCAGCAAGGTCATGTGCGCTACGTGGGCCTGTCCAACTGGGCTGCCTGGCAGGTGATGAAAGCCATCGGCATCAGCCAGGCCCGCAATCTGTGCCCGATCACATCCTTGCAGGCCCACTACACCCTTGTCGGTCGCGATCTGGAGCGGGATATCGTGCCGATGCTGGAATCCGAGAAGGTCGGGCTGATGGTTTGGAGCCCGTTGGCAGGCGGTTACCTATCTGGCAAATACGAGGGGCCGGACGCTTCCGAGGAAAACCGCCGCGCCAAGTTTGATTTCCCACCCGTCAACCGTGAGCGGGGCAGCGAAGTCATCAAGGTGATGCGGGAGATTGCCGACGGAAAGCAGATCGACGGCGAGCCGGTTACCGTGGCCCAGATCGCTCTGGCGTGGCTGTTGCACCAAAAACCCGTGACCAGCGTTATCGTTGGCGCCAAGCGGCCGGAGCAGCTGAAAGCCAATATCCAGGCAGCGCAGATCCGGTTGTCTGGCGAAGAACTTAATGCTCTCGACGAGGTGAGCCGTATACCAGAGGAGTATCCGGGCTGGATGATGAAAATGATGGCCGGGTACCGGGATGCTGCGAAGGAGTGAGCGCTGGCGCTTAGATGGCATAACGACATCTTGAGTTTTCGTCAAACGATATCTTCAAGAAACAAGTGGATCAAAAGCTTGATTTCTATTGATCTATTGAAACGCCAAACCCAGCAGGAGGCAGACATGTCCTCGCTTGAAACCCAGTTTCTTTCCCTGACGGAACACCATGCCCGATATGCAGCGCTCGACCCGACTTTGGCGTTGAAGGAAAGCGCGTCGGGCAAGGTCATCTTCATCACCGGCGGATCAAGGGGGATCGGCCGGGCCACGGCTGTCGCCTTCGCCGAGGCGGGCGCAAAGGCGGTCTATATCACCGCACGCTCAAAGCCGGCTCTCGACGAGACACTGGCGCTGATTCGACAGGCAAACCCGAACACCCAGTGCGCCTATTCAACGTGCGACGTCACCAGCGCGGAACAGGTCGAAGCCGCCGTTGCCGATTGCGTGAAAAAATTTGGCGGTATCGACGTGGCCGATGCCAACGCCGGCTATCTTGCGCATTGGGCGAAGATCGGCGAGTCCGATCCCGACAGCTGGTGGCATACCTGGGAAGTGAACGTGAGGGGGGCCTATCACGTCATGCGCTTCTCCATGCCGCATCTCATCGAGTCGGCAAAAAGGTGGGCCACCGAAGGATCAAGCGGCGGTCATCTAATACTGCTGTCGTCGATTGGTGCGCAGATGCTGGCCCCGACGGCATCCGATTACCAGACATCCAAGCACGCGATCAATCGTCTCTGTGAATTCGTCACCGTGGATCATGGTCAGGACGGCATCAAATGCTTCGCCATCCACCCAGGCGGGGTGGCCACCGACCTCGGGCAGAGCATGCCAGAGGCGATGCGTGCCTATCTCATCGACAGCCCCGATCTGGCGGCCGGTTTTATCGTCTGGCTGGCCTCCGGCAAGGCGGACTGGGCCACGGGGCGTCATCTCAGCGCCAATTGGGATGTCGAGGAGCTTAATTCGCTCAGAGATGGGATTTTGCAAAACGATTTGCTGGTCAACCGCCTGCGTGCCAGGGTATGACAGCCGCCAACCGCCGTGAAACAAGGGCTCAACGCTTGCGCTGACGCCGCCACTCGTCGAACTCACTGGCGACGATACGCTCGCCGGTGAGACCGTCGCTGGCATCCGAGGCCAGGAACACGATGGGCTCGGCCATCACATCGGGGCTGAGCAGGTTGAATTGCGCCTTGATCGCCTCCTTGTGCTGCTCCGGGATCATGCCGGTTTCGGTGGCGCCGCCCGGCAACAACATGTTGACGTCGATGTTCGCCTCGCGTAGATCCTCGGCCATGATCAGCGACAGCGACTCTGCGCCCGCCCGCGATGGGCCATAGGGTACGAAGCCTTTGCGACACATGGTGGCGTGATTCATTGTGATATTGACGATCTTGCCCCTGCGCTGTTCCAGGAACAGCGCCATGAACGCCTTGGCGACTAGAAAATAGCCGGTCAGGTTGGTGTCGATGAGGTCACGAAAGGCGGCGGCGGAAACCCTGTAGAACGGCTGCGGATCGGAGAGGAAGTCGGGGTTGACCGTGCGCATGCCGATGCCGGCGTTGTTGACCAGCAAATCCAGCCCGCCCCAGCGTCGCCGCACCTCGTCCACTGCGATAGCGATGGACTGTTCGTCACGCACGTCCATTACCTGCGCGTGGACATCAAGCCCGCGTTGCGAGAGACGCGCCACGACAGTATCGAGCCTGTCGACCGAGCGCGCCGTGAGCCCTACCGTTGCGCCGGCCTCCGCCAGCGCCTCGGCCATGGACAGGCCGAGGCCACTCGACGCACCAGTAACCAAGGCGCGCTTACCTTGTAAAAGCTGTGCCGCCATCGCATTCTCCTTTCATTCGTCAAACCTGCAGTCGCTGAATCCTCGCCTCGAATGCCATGCCGGTCGGCTTCGATGGCTAATGGTGAAGAATGTAGAGGTCGTCGGCATTCGCGAGCGCTCCAGGCATGGAGGCCATTGCATCGTGCAACTGCCTGCGGGGCGTCGGGGGGGGGTATACCTATGTGTTCGGTTCATGCTGAGTTGAGCAGGGCTCGTCCTGATTTCATGCAAGTTCGCCATTTACTTCTGCATAACCTTGTCGAGGGGGCCTCATGGCTCATCGCATCCTCTACCTGCGTTCAAGAAACATAGCCCAATATTGCCTGTCGTCGGCGCTGATATGCTGTTTTCAGTCAGTGACTGCTTTCTTACCCAGCAGGCGTCCGGCGTAAGCGAATGGGTAACACCTTGCCAGTCAATCAGCTGTGTTGCCAATGGTGAGGCAGAGCTCGCTGAGCTGGGCTTCGGCAATCGAGCCAGCACG
This sequence comes from Stutzerimonas kunmingensis, assembly GCF_002929225.1. GTDB lineage: Bacteria > Pseudomonadota > Gammaproteobacteria > Pseudomonadales > Pseudomonadaceae > Stutzerimonas. The sequence continues at coordinate 791,395 of NZ_PISM01000022.1, forward strand.
TCTTTCGGTTGGACTTATGCTTGCGGGTCCGAAGAGTAATGGCGGTTCGCTGGACGGAGCCAACGCCTTGCAGCTGTCATACAGCGCCAGCATCGAACAGCCACCCCTGTATTGGTGCGTTGATCGGCGGTGGCCTGGGCTACTTGGCCGGGCAGAGTGTGCAGGAGCGGCCGGACAACAGGTGCAGCGCGAGGGTGGCGAGCTGACAGCGCTGAATCGCTAGGGCCTGTTCTGCCGATGCCGCTGGCTTTGCTAGGCTGGCCGGCATCACAACCGAAGGAGCCGTGATGAGCTATTCCCTGTTGCATGTCACCCATCTGCTGGCGGCAATCTTCTTCATCGGCACGCTGTTCTTCGAGGTGATGATCCTCGGCCGTATCCGTCAGCAGATCGGCGAGCAGACCATGCCGCTGGTGGAGCGCGCCGTAGGTGCGCGCTCGCGGGTGGTGCTGCACTGGGTGGTCCTGTTCGTCTACGGCGCCGGTATCGGCCTGGCCTGGTATCACCGCCAGGCGCTGGCCGATCCGTTTGCCAGCAGCTTCGCCACCTTGCTGGCGCTGAAGGTTCTGCTGGCGATCGGCGTGTTCTTCACCTTCGGCCTGGTCGCCGTCCTGCTGCGCAAGGGACGCATGACGCCCACCCGCTACCGTGCCATCCACTGGGCGATCCTGCTGCAGATGATCGGTATCGTGCTGCTCGCCAAGGGCATGTTCTACCTGCACTGGTGAGGTTGCGCTGCATACCAGTTTTGCCAGTCGCAGTCATGATCAGGGTCAATTCGGCTGGCGCTTCGCTCCGTGCTTATCGGGCCTGATTCAGTCGCCGCAGCCTCGTTGCTTTAGCGGCAGCGGGGGCTAAGGTGGCTGCATCGTTTCCCGATCAGCAGAGGTTAGCCATGGATTTCGCCTACAGCCCACGCGTCGAGGCGCTGCGCCAGCAGCTGCGCGCCTTCATGGACCAGCACATCGTGCCGCGCATCGGTGCCTGGCACGCGGAGGTGGCGGCCGGGCAATACCCGGTGTCGTTCATGGACGACCTCAAGGCGCTGGCCCGTTCGGAAGGGCTGTGGAATCTGTTCCTGCCGTCGCTCGGCGAAGACGAGCCGGGCATGGGCCTGAGCAATCTCGAGTACGCGCCGCTGGCGGAAATCATGGGGCGCGTGCACTGGGCTTCGGAAGTGTTCAACTGCAACGCACCGGACACCGGCAACATGGAGCTGCTGCACATGTTCGCCACGCCCCAACAGCGTCAGCGCTGGCTCACGCCGTTGCTCGAAGGTGAGATCCGCTCGGCCTTCGCCATGACCGAACCGGACGTGCCGTCTTCCGACGCTACAAACATCCAGACGCTGATCCGTCGCGACGGCGACGACTACGTGATCAACGGTCGCAAGTGGTTCATCACCAACGCCTCGCATCCCAACTGCAAGCTCCTGATCGTCATGGGCAAGACCGACCCGAACGCCGAGACCCATCAGCAGCAGAGCATGATCCTGGTGCCGTTCGACACACCCGGTGTCGAGCTGGTGCGTAACATCCCGGTGATGAACCACATCGCCCCGGAAGGTCACAGCGAACTCCTGCTGCGCAATGTGCGGGTGCCGGCGAGCAACCTGTTGGGCAGGGAGGGCGACGGCTTCATGATGGCGCAGGCGCGCCTGGGGCCAGGGCGCATTCATCACTGCATGCGCTCGATCGGCATGGCCGAGCTGGCGCTGGAACTGATGGTCGAGCGCTGCCAGGAGCGCAAGGCGTTCGGCAAGTACCTGCAGCAGTATTCCAATGTCGCCGACTGGATCGCCGAGTCGCGTATCGAGATCGAGCAGGCACGACTGCTGGTGCTCAAGACGGCCTGGATGATCGACGAGGTCGGCGCCAAGGCGGCGCGCAAGGAAATCTCGATGATCAAGGCGCTGGTGCCGCGCATGCACATCAACGTGGTCGACCGCGCGATCCAGGTCTACGGCGCCATGGGCCTGACGCCGGACACGCCGCTGGCCGACATGTGGACCGGTGGCCGCGCGCTGCGCTTTGCCGATGGCCCGGATCAGGTGCATCTGCGTAGCATCGCCAGGATGGAAATCAAGGCCAGTGAAGCCACGCGCGGTGCGACGGCGGCCTATCTCACACCGCCGGGCCGCCACTGAGCGCGTCACCTCCCTCCGGCTGCGCCTGCATGGGCGCAGCTCCCTCTCTGGGCGCTATCCGCGCCGCCTCGCTCGCTTTTTTTGTGCACTGACCTAGGCTGGTCATTACAACGTCTTTGTTCACGGTCATGGTGTTCTTTTGACATGGGACAACGAAACCAGTCGCCGGGGGAGTCCTTGATTGCAATCAAGGGGAGGCATGTAGAGGCTCACCTACCATCCGCTTACGCCAACCGTACAAGCAGGTAACTCGATGGCTTCCCGTGAAATCTGGTCGCTGGCCGGTACGTTCAGTACCTGGGTCAAGGGCTTTGTCATTCTGCTGATCCTGAGCGTCTGCGCATCGTCGCTGCAGGCCAAAGAATATGCAGCCGAGCAGCAGCGCCTCGACAAGTTCTTCCCCGGTGCCAGCCTCTCGGCCGCCGAGGGCGACTACCAGGTCCGCACGATCACCAAGGGTGACGAGGTACTCGGCTACGCCTTTCAGTCCATTAATGTGGTGGACATTCCCGCCTATTCCGGCAAACCCATCAACATGCAGGTGCTGCTCGATCCGCAGGGTGTGATCGTCGATGCCTATGTGCTTGAGCACCATGAGCCGATCCTGTTGATCGGCATTCCCGAAGAAGAACTGCACGCATTCAACGCCAAGTACCAGGGTATCCGGGTCGATCAGCGCGTCGTGGTCGGCCGCTCCCGGGACGAGAATGCGGTCACCATCGATGCCGTCACTGGTGCCACTGTCACGGTGATGGTGGTCAACGAGATCGTCATGCGCGCCGCCCACGATGTCGCGGTGTCGCTGGGGCTGGTGGAAGACAACGCCGGCATCGCGCAGAAGCCGGCGACCGTCCGCCAGGATTACTACGAAGAGGCTACCTGGAGCGAGCTGACCGGCAACGGCGCGATCCGCCGCCTGCACCTGACCAAGGGCGACATCGACGAGGCGTTCAAGGGCACCGAGGGCGAAGGCATCGACGAGGCCACGGCCGATGAGGTGCAGGACACCTTCATCGACCTCTACGCCACCCATCTGAATCCGCCGACCATCGGCCGCGCGCTGCTCGGCGACGCGCACTACCGCACCCTGATGGACGAGCTCAAGCCAGGCGAGCACGCCGTCGCGGTGATGGGCAGCGGCGAATACTCGTTCAAGGGCTCGGGCTATGTGCGCGGCGGCATCTTCGATCGGGTCCAGCTGCGCCAGTTCGGCAACGTCATCAGCTTCCGCGACATGGACTTCCAGCGCCTGGACGACGTGTATGCCGACGGCATTCCGGATTTCCGCGAGATGGCAGTGTTCATCGTCCGTGAGCACGCCGCGTTCGATCCGGGCTCGCCCTGGACACTGGAGCTGCTGGTGCGGCGCCAGACCGGCCCGATCAGCGGCATGTTCACCAGCTTCGAACTGCCGTATCAGATGCCCGAGCAGTACATCGAACGCCCACAGCCTACCGCCGAGGAACTGGCCGCCATCGAGGAAGCCAACCGTCCGGTCTGGGTCAATATCTGGTACCAGAAGTCATTCCAGATCGGCGTGATCCTCGCGGCGCTGGGCCTGCTGACGGTCATCCTGTTCCTGCAGGACAAGTTCACCCAGCGGCCGGAGTTCCTGCACTGGCTGCGCCGTGGCTACCTGGTGTTCACCGTGGTGTTCATCGGCTGGTACGCCCTCGGTCAGCTGTCGGTGGTCAACGTGCTGACCTTCACCCATGCGCTGTTCCAGGACTTCCGCTGGGAACTGTTCCTCTCCGATCCGGTGATCTTCATCATCTGGACCTTCACCGCCGCCAGCATTCTGCTCTGGGGCCGTGGCGTGTTCTGCGGCTGGCTGTGCCCGTTCGGTGCGCTGCAGGAGCTGATCAACGAGGCGGCACGCAAGCTGAAGGTTCCGCAGTACGAGCTGCCCTTCGCGGTGCACGAGCGGCTCTGGGCGATCAAGTACATCGTCCTGCTGGTGCTGTTCGGGCTCTCGCTCGAGTCGATGATGATGGCCGAGAAGGCCGCCGAGGTTGAGCCGTTCAAGACCGCCATCACCCTCAAGTTCGACCGCCAGTGGTGGTTCGTCGCCTACGCGGTGTTCCTGCTGGTCATCAACATCTTCACCCGCAAGGTGTACTGCCGCTACGTCTGCCCGCTGGGTGCGGCGCTGTCGATCAGCAGCAAGGTCCGCCTGTTCGACTGGCTCAAGCGGCGCCCGGAATGCGGCAGCCCCTGCCAGCTGTGCGCCAAGGAATGCGAGATCCAGGCCATCCATCCGGATGGGCACATCAACCACAACGAGTGCCATTACTGCCTGGACTGCCAGATGACTTATCACAACGAAAACAAGTGCCCGCCGCTGATCCTGAAGAACAAGCGCGCCAAGCGCGGCAAGAAGGCACCGGCCGACCCGTCGCTGATTCCCGTAGTGCAAGTAGTGGAACCCTGAGTCATCGCCGCAGGCGAAGTACTCGATCGATGTGTTTGAAGCAGATGTCCCAAAGGAGCGAAACCCCATGAGTGACAAGAGCAAGAACAATCCCGAGGTGCTGGAGAAGGGCGGCATGAGCCGTCGTGGCTTCCTAGGCGCCAGCGCGGTTACCGGCGCAGCCGTTGCGGCCACCGCCTTCGGTGGCGCAGTGATGAGCCGCGAATCCTGGGCCGCCGCGGTCAAGGATGCACAGCAGAACATCCACGTCGCGCCGGGCGAGCTGGATGACTACTACGGCTTCTGGAGCGGCGGTCACCAGGGCGAAGTACGTGTGATGGGTGTGCCGTCGATGCGTGAGCTGATGCGCATCCCGGTGTTCAACGTCGACTCGGCCACCGGTTGGGGCCTGACCAACGAAAGCCGCGCGATCCTGGGTGACAGTGCCAAGTTCCTCAACGGCGACTGCCACCACCCGCACATCTCCATGACCGACGGTAAGTACGACGGTAAGTACCTGTTCATCAACGACAAGGCCAACACCCGCGTCGCCCGTATCCGCCTGGATATCATGAAGTGCGACAAGATCCTCACCGTACCGAACTGCCAGGCGATCCACGGCCTGCGTCTGCAGAAGGTGCCGCACACCAAGTACGTGTTCGCCAACGCCGAATTCGTCATCCCGCACCCGAACGACGGCAAGGTGTTCGACCTGCAGGATGAGAACAGCTACACCATGTACAACGTGATCGACGCCGAAAAGATGGAGATGGCCTTCCAGATCATCGTCGACGGTAACCTTGACAACACCGACGCCGACTACACCGGCCGCTTCACTGCTGCTACCTGCTACAACTCGGAAAAGGCCTACGACCTCGGCGGAATGATGCGCAACGAGCGCGACTGGGTCGTGGTGTTCGACATCGAAGCTGCTGAAAAAGCAGTCAAGGCCGGCAAGTTCATCACCCTGGACGACTCCAAGGTGCCGGTGCTCGATGGTCGCAAGAAGGGCGACAAGGACAGCGAATTCACTCGCTACATTCCGGTACCGAAGAACCCGCACGGCTGCAACACCTCGTCGGATGGCAAGTACTTCATCGCCAACGGCAAGCTGTCGCCGACCGTGTCGATGATCGAGATCGCCAAGCTGCCCGATCTTTTCGCCGGCAAACTGGCCGATCCGCGTGACACCATCGCCGCTGAAGTGGAACTGGGCCTGGGCCCGCTGCACACCACCTTCGACGGTCGCGGCAATGCTTACACCACCCTGTTCATCGACAGCCAGGTGGTCAAGTGGAACATGGCTGACGCGGTCCGCGCCTACAAGGGCGAGAAGGTCAACTACATCAAGCAGAAGCTTGACGTGCACTACCAGCCGGGCCATATCCACGCCTCGCTCTGCGAAACCAGCGAAGCCGATGGCAAGTGGTTGGTCGCGCTGTGCAAGTTCGGCAAGGACCGCTTCCTGCCGACCGGCCCGTTGCACCCGGAAAATGACCAGTTGATCGATATCTCCGGCGATGAGATGAAGCTGGTGCACGACGGCCCTACTTTTGCCGAGCCACACGACTGCGTCATGGCTCGTCGCGACCAGATCAAGACCAAGAAGATCTGGGACCGCAACGACCCGTTCTTCGCTGGTACCGTGGACATGGCGAAGAAGGACGGTATCAACCTGGAGACCGACAACAAGGTCATCCGCGACGGCAACAAGGTGCGCGTGTACATGACCTCCATGGCGCCGGCATACGGTGTGCAGGAGTTCAACGTCAAGCAGGGCGATGAAGTCACCGTGACCATCACCAACATCGACCAGATCGAAGACGTGTCCCACGGTTTCGTCATGGTCAATCACGGTGCGAGCATGGAGATCAGCCCGCAGCAGACCTCTTCCATTACCTTCGTGGCTGACAAGCCGGGACTGCACTGGTACTACTGCAGCTGGTTCTGCCATGCACTGCACATGGAAATGGTCGGCCGCATGCTGGTCGAGCCCGCGTAAGCTGCTCCAACCATCGCCCGTTTGCGGTCGGGCGATGGTGTCGTGATTTCGCGAAGGGCTTCGGCATGCAGCCGCGGCCCTTCCGGTAACCGCCGTTCGCCTGCAAGCTGAAGAAGGTCAAAACGCAGTGTTCAAAGCTCAGGCTACTTTCTCGCGGTATTCAGCGGCAGTTTCGCTGCTGCTTTTATTCAGTGGTGTGGCCCAGGCGGCACCGCAAGCGATCACAACCCTGCCGCTGCAGCCCGATGGTGAGAACCGCTGGCGCTTGCCTGCCGGGGAATATCAGGGGCAGTTCACCATCGAGCAGCCCATGCAGCTGCGTTGCGAGCCGGGTGCAGTCATCCAGTCGCAAGGCCAGGGCAGCAGCCTGCTCATCAGCGCGCCCGACGTGCTCGTCGAAGGTTGCACGCTGCGCGAGTGGGGCGCCGACCTCACCGCGATGGATTCGGCAATATTCATCCTGCCTGCTGCGAAGCGTGCGCAGATCAGCAACAACCGCATGCGTGGCCCCGGGTTCGGCGTGTTCGTCGATGGCACCAGCGATGTGCAGGTGATCGGCAACCAGATCGACGGCGACGCCGGCGTTCGCTCGCAGGACCGTGGCAACGGCATCCATCTGTTTGCCGTGAAAGGTGCTCGGGTGGTCGGCAATCAGGTGCGCGACGTGCGCGATGGCATCTATATCGACACCTCCAACGGGAATCATCTGGAAGGCAACGTCATCGAGGACGTCCGCTACGGCGTGCACTACATGTTCGCCAACGACAACAGCGTGATCGACAACATCACCCGCCGTACCCGCACCGGTTACGCGCTGATGCAGAGCCGCAAGCTGATCGTCACGGGGAACCGCTCCGAGCAGGATCAGAACTACGGCATCCTGATGAACTACATCACCTATTCGACCATCACCGGCAACTTCGTCAGCGACGTGCAGCGTGGCGATACCGGTGGCGACAGCATGATCAGCGGTGGTGAGGGCAAGGCGCTGTTTATCTACAACTCGCTGTTCAACACCATCGAGAACAACCATTTCGAGAAAAGCTCGCTGGGTATCCACCTGACCGCCGGCTCGGAAGACAACCGTATCGCCGGCAACGCCTTCGTCGGCAACCAGCAGCAGGTCAAGTACGTCGCCACCCGCACCCAGGAGTGGTCGGTGGATGGTCGCGGCAACTACTGGAGCGATTACCTGGGCTGGGACCGCAATGACGACGGGCTGGGCGATGTCGCCTACGAACCCAACGACAACGTCGACCGCCTGCTCTGGCTGTATCCACAGGTACGTCTGCTGATGAACAGCCCGAGCATCGAAGTGCTGCGCTGGGTGCAGCGGGCCTTCCCGGTGGTCAAGTCGCCGGGCGTACAGGACAGCCATCCGCTGATGAAGCTGCCCACTGAAAAACTCCTTACTGACAAGCAGGAACCAACGTCATGAACGCCGTCGAGATCCAGGGCGTAAGCCAGCGTTACGGCAGCATGACCGTGCTGCACGATCTGAACCTGAACCTCGGTGAAGGCGAAGTGCTGGGGCTGTTCGGCCATAACGGTGCGGGCAAGACCACCAGCATGAAGCTGATTCTCGGCCTGCTCGCGCCGAGCGAAGGCCAGGTGAAAGTCCTGGGCCGTGCGCCGAACGATCCGCAGGTGCGTCGCCAGCTTGGCTACCTGCCGGAGAACGTGACCTTCTATCCGCAGTTGAGCGGCCGCGAAACCCTGCGCCATTTCGCCCGCCTGAAGGGCGCCGCGCTGAGCCAGGTGGATGAGCTGCTTGAGCAGGTCGGCCTGGCCCATGCCGCCGATCGCCGGGTGAAAACCTATTCCAAGGGCATGCGCCAGCGTCTCGGCCTGGCCCAGGCGCTGCTTGGCGAACCGAAGCTGCTGCTGCTCGACGAGCCGACCGTGGGCCTCGATCCGATCGCTACCCAGGACCTCTACCTGCTGATCGACCGCCTGCGTCAGCGCGGCACCAGCATCATTCTCTGTTCCCACGTGCTGCCGGGCGTCGAGGCGCACATCAACCGCGCGGCGATCCTCGCCAAGGGCCGCCTGCAGGCCGTCGGTAGCCTGTCGCAACTGCGTGCCGAGGCCGGGCTGCCGGTGCGCATCCGTGCCAGTGGCGTCAGCGAGCGCGACAGCTGGCTGCAGCGTTGGACCGATGCCGGGCACAGCGCCCGCGGTCTCAGCGAATCGAGTCTGGAAGTGGTTGCGGTCAACGGCCACAAGCTGGTGCTGCTGCGCCAGCTGCTGGGTGAGAGCGAGCCGGAGGACATCGAGATCCACCAGCCGTCGCTGGAAGACCTCTATCGCTATTACATGGAGCGCGCCGGTGATGTGCGCGCCCAGGAGGGTCGCGTATGAACCAGGTCTGGAACATCGCCCGCAAGGAACTCAGCGACGGCCTGCGCAACCGCTGGCTGCTCGCCATTAGCCTGCTCTTCGCGGTGCTCGCGGTGGGTATCGCCTGGCTGGGCGCCGCGGCCTCCGGCCAGCTTGGCTTCACCTCGATTCCGGCGACCATAGCCAGCCTGGCCAGTCTGGCCACCTTCCTCATGCCGCTGATCGCGCTGCTGCTGGCCTATGACGCCATCGTCGGCGAGGACGAGGGCGGCACGCTGATGCTGCTGTTGACCTATCCGTTGGGGCGCGGGCAGATCCTGCTCGGCAAGTTCGTCGGCCACGGGCTGATCCTCGCCCTTGCGGTGCTGATTGGCTTCGGCTGCGCGGCGCTGGCCATCGCGGTGCTGGTCGAAGGCGTCGAGCTCGGCATGCTGTTCTGGGCGTTCGGCCGCTTCATGATCTCCTCGACGCTGCTCGGCTGGGTGTTCCTCGCCTTCGCCTACGTGCTCAGCGGCAAGGTCAATGAGAAGTCCAGCGCCGCCGGGCTGGCGCTCGGGGTGTGGTTTCTCTTCGTGCTGGTGTTCGATCTGGTCCTGCTTGCGCTGCTGGTGCTCAGCGAAGGCAAGTTCAACCCGGAACTGCTGCCCTGGCTGCTGCTGCTAAACCCCACCGACATCTACCGCCTGATCAACCTGTCCGGCTTCGAAGGCAGCGGCAGTGCCATGGGTGTGCTGTCGCTGGGCGCCGATCTGCCGGTGCCGGCCTCGGTGCTCTGGCTGTGTCTGCTGGCCTGGATCGGCGTGTCGCTGCTGCTGGCGTACGGCATCTTTCGCCGGCGCCTGACCTGAATTCCATGAATCGAAAAGGAAATCCCTCTATGAACGCACTGCATCGCATCGGCGCCGGAACGCTCCTGGCCATGTTGCTCGCCTTCGGCCTGGCCGGCTGCGGCGAGAAGGAGGAGGTCCAGCAATCGCTCGAGCCGGTGGCCTTCCATGACACCGACGAGTGTCACGTCTGCGGCATGATCATCAGCGACTTCCCCGGGCCCAAGGGTCAGGCGGTGGAGAAGGGTAGCGTGAAGAAGTTCTGTTCCACGGCCGAGATGCTCGGTTGGTGGCTGCAGCCGGAGAACCGTCTGCTCGATGCCAGGCTGTATGTACACGATATGGGCCGTAGCGTTTGGGACAAGCCGGATGACAGTCACCTGATCGACGCAACCAGCGCCTACTATGTGATCGGTACGTCGCTCAAGGGCGCCATGGGTGCGTCGCTGGCAACCTTCGCCGAAGAGCAGGCCGCCATGCGCCTCGCCGAGGAACACGGTGGCCGGGTATTGCGTTTCGAACAGATCGATCAGGCGCTGCTGCAGGAAGCAGCGAGCATGCAGCACGGCGGCATGCACGAGCACATGCCCAGCGATGCACACAACGCACACCAGGGGCACTGAGGCGTACTCAGTGGCCGCAACCACTCTTCCGACACATTCGAGGTAAGCACAATGATGGGTATCAGCGTCTGGCAACTTCTGATCATTCTTCTGATCGTCGTCATGCTGTTCGGCACCAAGCGCCTGCGTGGCCTGGGCTCCGACCTGGGCAGCGCGATCAGCGGCTTCCGCAAGTCGGTCAGTGATGGCGACAGCGTCACCCAGGCCGAAACGGTCAAGCAGGAAATCAAGTAAGCAAAGCGTCCACTTCGCTCGGCCAGCCTCCCCTAACACGCCGCTTGCGCGCTGCCGGGGAGGCGCATGCCCGCCGCCGTTGAGAGCCGCCCAAGCGGCTCCAATGCTCGATAATTGTGGCCGTTTCGCACCGCAACGGTGCGTCTGCAGGCGGTCTCCGGGCGCCGACCGTCACTTTCCCGCCGCCTCCGCGAAAATCTGATCGCAATCAAGTCTGTTGATGGCGCCTACCCTGTAGAAAGTAATCCTGGCTCCTGTAAACGGGAGCGATCATTCGTCCGGCGCGCGTTCGTTGTGCTGTCGGACATAGAAAGTCTGGAGGCCCTTCCGTGCAAGTTATCGATCGGCGAAAAGCCCTGAGTGTTCCGCCTATCTGGCGGCTCGCCTTTCGCCCCTTCTTTCTCGCCGGCAGCCTGTTCGCGCTGCTGGCGATTCCGCTCTGGGTCGCCGCGTGGACCGGGCTCTGGCCGGGCTTTCAGCCCACCGGTGGCTGGCTGGCCTGGCACCGTCACGAAATGCTGTTCGGTTTCGCCATGGCAATCGTCGCCGGCTTTCTGCTCACCGCGGTGCAGACCTGGACCGGCCAGACGGCGCCGTCCGGCAATCGCCTGATGGGGTTGGCGATGCTCTGGCTGGCCGCGCGCCTGGGCTGGCTGTTCGGCCTGCCGGCCGCTTGGCTGGCTCCGCTCGACCTGCTGTTCCTGCTGGCGCTGGTCTGGATGATGGCGCGGATGCTCTGGGCCGTACGGCAGAAGCGTAACTACCCGATCGTGGTGGTACTGACGCTGATGTTCGGTGCGGACGTGCTGATCCTGGTCGGCCTGCTGCAGGACAACGATGCGCTGCAGCGCCAGGGCGTGCTCGCCGGGCTGTGGCTGGTCGCGGCGCTGATGGCGCTGATCGGCGGCCGGGTGATTCCGTTCTTCACTCAGCGCGGCCTGGGCAAGGTCGAGGCGGTCAAGCCCTGGGTCTGGCTGGATGTCGCCCTGCTGGTGGGCACCGGGATCGTCGCGCTGCTGCACGCCTTCGGCGTCGCCCTGCAGCCGCATCCGCTGCTGGGCCTGCTGTTCGTCGCCATCGGCGTCGGCCATCTGCTGCGCCTGGCGCGCTGGTACGACCACGGTATCTGGAAGGTCGGCCTGCTCTGGTCGCTGCACCTGGCGATGCTCTGGCTGGTGGTCGCGGCATTCGGCCTGGCGCTCTGGCATTTCGGTCTGCTGGCGCAGTCCAGCCCTTCGCTGCATGCGCTGAGCGTCGGCTCCATGGGCGGATTGATCCTGGCGATGATTGCCCGCGTGACCCTCGGCCACACCGGCCGGCCGCTGCAGTTGCCGGCGGGCATCATTGGCGCCTTCGTGCTGTTCAATCTGGGCACGGCCGCGCGGGTATTCCTCTCCGTCATCTGGCCGGTCGGCGGTCTGTGGCTAGCGGCGGCCTGCTGGGCGGCGGCCTTCGCCCTGTATGTCTGGCGCTACGCGCCGATGCTGGTCGCACCACGGGTCGACGGCCATCCGGGCTGAGCACCGAATCGTTTCACCGGGGCAGGTGCCCGTCGCGCCTGCTCGTCAATACCAAGCCTTAGAACCGCTGCCGCGAGGCGGCTTGTGACTCGGCGTGCGCCGAGCTCGGAGATGATGATGAAAAGCGAGTTTCAGGATCGTCTGGCTGTCGTCACCGGCGCCAGTTCCGGAATCGGTCTGGCGTTGTGCGCGGCCTTGCTGCAGCGCGGTGCTCGGGTGCTGGCGATGTCACGCAGCATCGGCGGTCTCGAACCGCTGCTGGAAACCCACGCCGACCAGCTGCAGTGGCTGAGCGGCGATGTCACCTCGGCTGAAGATCTGGCCCAGCTGGCGCGCCGTGCCGCGCAGATGGGACCGGTGCACTACCTGGTGCCCAACGCCGGTATCGCCGAGCTGGCCGATGGCCTGGACATGGCCGCCTTCGATCGGCAGTGGGCGGTCAATGGCGCCGGTGCGCTGAACACCTTCGCTGCGTTGCGCACCGAGCTGGCCAAGCCGGCCTCGGTGGTCTTTGTCGGCACCTTCCTGATCCGCTCGACTTTCCCCGGGCTGGCGGCCTACATCGCCAGCAAGGCGGCGTTGGCGGCGCAGGCGCGCACGCTGGCGGTGGAGTTCGCGCCGCTGGATGTACGCATCAACATGGTTTCGCCCGGCCCGACCGCCACCGCCATCTGGGGCTCGCTGGGGCTCAACGACGATCAGCTCGAAGCGGTCGCCGAGGGCGTCACCAAGCGTCTGTTGCCGGGGCATTTCCTCGAGTCGGCGGCGGTGGCCAACGTCATCCTGTTCCAGCTGTCCCAGGGCGCGCGCGGCGTGTTCGGTCAGGACTGGGTGGTGGACAACGGTTACACCATCAGCTGAGGTGTAGCTCATGTGGTTCAAGTGGAAGCACAGCGCGACACGCCTGGAGCGGGAGCTTAATGCGCTGCAGGCCAGTCACGCCGAACAGGCGGCGCGCGTCGCTGCGTTGGAGCAGCAGCTGCAGGCGGCAGAGGCTGCCAGCCAGCAGCGCCAGCGACAGCTCGACTATTACCGGGGTGTGTCGGAAAGGCTGATTCGCTTCAGCACCTCCGTGGCCCATCTCGGCGAGTCGTTCGAGTTCCTCACCGGGCAGTTGGGCGATAACAAGGCCCGTGCCGGCGAGGTCGCCGCCGCGGCGCTGAGCAACCAGAAGCATTTCGGCGAGCTGCAGGGCAAGGCCGCCGAGATGGAGGACGGCCTCGGCCTGGCCTCGCGCAAGGTCGATACCCTTGCCGAGCGCTCGCAGGAGATCAACGGCATCGTCGATCTCATCAGCGGCATCGCCAGCCAGACCAATCTGCTGGCGCTGAATGCCGCGATCGAGGCGGCGCGTGCCGGCGAGGCCGGGCGTGGTTTCGCGGTTGTCGCCGGGGAGATTCGCAGCCTGGCGGAAAAGACCGCGCTGGCGACCGATGACATCGTGCGCAAGATTGGCGAAGTGCAGGCCGAAATCCGCAATGTGCATGACTACATCCAGCTGCAGGGCAGCCACGCCAAGGGCTTCAGTCGAACCACCGAGGTGGCGGTCGAGGCGATGCGTACGCTCTACCAGCTGGCCGGGGCGATGCGTGCCAGCAGCGCCGCGTCTTCCTTCCGTGCCGGCATCGAGCTGGCCAATCTCGACGAGCTGTCACTGAAGTTCGTGGTGTACAACCACCTGCTGAGCGACCAGGCACAGCCGATTCCGCAGCTGCCGAGCGAGCGCGACTGTCGTTTCGGCCGCTGGTATTACGGCGAAGGCAACCGCGACATCCAGGCGCTGGACTGCTTCCGGCAGATCGAGCGGCCCCACACGGCGGTGCATGCCCAAGGGCAGGCGGCGCTGGATGCATTTGCTCAGGACGCCCTGGAAACCGCGCTGCGCCACCTTGGCCAGATGGAGGACGCCAACCTGGAGGTGATGCGTATCGTCACCGCCGTGGTCGATCAGTACGAGAAAGGGGCGAGTCGCGCGGCCTGATGGTACAGACGCCCGCGTTTTCGCTCGTGATGTCGTTGGTGCAAAAATATTGCGCTTATCGAGCAATACTATTCGTTAGATAACATTTAAAGCGCCGCAGACAATGCGCACGCATTCCGTCTGCGCGGCAATTCGCCGCGCTCGATATGAACCGGTCCCAGGAGGAGCGGCGAGCGGATGCGGCGTGCCGGTCCGTCGACCATTGCCAGCGCTGCGCTGGCAGATCTCGATGTTCGTTCCCTGGCGCCCGCGTCGGCCGCCGGGCGAGCATGAGCGAACTGAACAACAGTCCCGAACCGATTGCCTACAACTACCACGTGGTGCGCCAGTTCACCCTGATGACGCTGGTCTGGGGTGTGCTCGGCATGGGCCTCGGCGTCTTCATCGCCGCTCAGCTGGTGTGGCCGCAGCTGAACTTCGACCTGCCCTGGACCAGCTTCGGCCGGTTGCGGCCGATCCACACCAATCTGGTGATCTTCGCCTTCGGTGGCGGCGCGCTGTTCGCCTCGTCCTTCTACATCGTTCAGCGCACCAGCCATGCCCGGTTGATCTCCGATCGGCTGGCGGCGCTGGTTTTCTGGGGCTGGCAGGCAGCCTGCGTGGCAATGCCGATCAGCTACGCGCTGGGCTACACCACGTCCAAGGAATACGCCGAGATGGAGTGGCCGATCGCACTCTGGGTGACGCTGATCTGGGTGCTCTACGCCTATCTGTTCTTCGGCACCATCGCCCGCCGGCGCATCCGGCACATCTATGTCGGCAACTGGTTCTTCGGCGCCTTCATCATCGTCACCGGCATGGTGCACATCATCAACCACGCGCTGGTGCCGGTAGGGCCGCTCAAGTCCTACTCGCTGTATTCGGGCGCCACCGATGCGATGGTGCAGTGGTGGTACGGGCACAGCGTGGTGGGCTTCATCCTCTCGGTCGGCTTTCTCGGGATGATGTACTACTTCGTGCCCAAACAGGCGGGGCGGCCGATCTACTCGTACCGTCTGTCCATCGTGCATTTCTGGGCGATCATCTCGATCTACATCTGGGCCGGCCCGCATCATCTGCACTACACCGCGCTGCCGGACTGGGCGCAGAGCCTGGGTATGGTGATGTCGATCATCCTCTTGGCGCCGAGTTGGGGCGGCATGATCAACGGCATGATGACCCTCTCCGGTGCCTGGCATAAGTTGCGCACCGACCCGATCCTGCGCTTCCTGGTGGTCTCGCTGGCGTTCTACGGCATGTCGACCTTCGAAGGCCCGATGATGGCGATCAAGACGGTCAATGCGCTGTCGCACTACACCGACTGGACCATCGGGCACGTACACGCCGGGGCGCTGGGCTGGGTGGCGATGATCTCCATCGGCTCGCTGTACCACCTGATTCCGCGGCTGTGGGGGCGCGAGCAGATGCACAGCATCGGCCTGATCAACGCGCACTTCTGGCTGGCGACCATCGGCACGGTGCTCTACATCGCCTCGATGTGGGTCAACGGCATCACTCAGGGCCTGATGTGGCGGGCGATCAACGAAGACGGCACGCTGACCTATTCCTTCGTCGAGGCGCTGGAAGCCAGCCATCCCGGCTACATCGTGCGCATGGCCGGCGGCGCCATCTTCGCCAGCGGCATGCTGCTGATGGCGCTGAACACCTGGCTGACCGTGCGCACCCGCCGCGACGAGCGCGTGCCGCAGGCAGCGCCGCTGCTGGCCAGCTGAACGCCCGGGCAGCTATCTCGCTCAAAAACCGGTCCAGGGACGGACCGCTCCACCGCCCGCCGGGCGGTCTCTCCGATTTCGACACAAGCAGGACCAATGCACGACTCTTTCGCCCTCTGGATTCGCTCGTTCCTTCCCGCCCCGCTGAATGCTTCGCCGAAGGAGTGGTTGCGCGCCGCCCTCGGCGTCGCCATCGTCATGCCGCTGGTGTTCTGCAGCGGCTACATGCTGGTCGGCAGTTCGTTGACCCTGCAGATCATGGGGCCAGCCGGCGCCTCGGCGGTGCTGGTGTTCGTCGCCTCGTCCAGCCCGTTCGCCCAGCCATGGGCGGTTCTGGTTGGCAATCTGCTGGCGGCGCTGATCGGCATCAGTCTGGGCATGAGCGGCTTGCCCAGTATCGCCTCGCTGGCGCTGGCGGCTTGCCTGTCGCTGCTCTGTCTGTTCTATCTGCGCTGCCTGCATCCGCCGAGCATCGCGCTGGCGCTGGTGGCGGCGGTGGGCAGCCCGGAGCTGCATCAGCTGGGTTACGCGCTGGTCGGGCCAGTGCTGTTCTATTCGGCGCTCCTGGTGACGGTCGCGCTGGTCTACAACAACCTGACCGGGCATCCCTATCCGAAGCCGCGGCTGAGCCGCGAGAACAGTCATCACACCCGCGACCTGCCGCCGGGCGAGCGCATGAGCTTCACCCATGACGACGTTGACCGGGCGCTGCAGGAATTCGGCGAGTATGTCGACGTCACCCGTGACGACCTCGAACGACTGATCAAGCAGACCGAGAAGCACGCCCTGCGGCGCAGCATGGGCGAGATCACCGCGGCGCACGTGATGTCACGCGATCTGTACTGGCACACGCCGGATACCTTCATCGAGCAGGCCTGGCAGACCCTGCAGGTGCACCGGCTGCGCTCGCTGCCGGTGGTGCAGGGCGACGACCATCGGCTGGTCGGCATCGTCACCCAGGTGGACCTGCTCAAGCACTTCCACCCGCGGCCCGGGCGGCTCAGTTTCGGTCAGCTGAACTTCCTGCGCGGCACCAAGCTACGCGCGATCATGAGTTCGCCAGTAGTCTCGGTGACCGCCGATACGCACATGGTCGAACTGGTTTATCTACTCTCGGATCGCGGCCTGCACTGCCTGCCGGTGGTCGATGCGCAACAGCGGCTGGTCGGCATGATTACCCAGACGGATCTGATCGCCGCGCTGTACCGTAACTGGCTCAAGCAGCTGCCGGACTGAGTGGCCACGAGTCCGGCGCGACGCTCAGATATCGTAGTACCAGCGTGACCAGTCGTAATCGTCGAGGGCTACTTCGCGCAGCAGCTCGACGGCCTTGAGCAACGCGGGCGATTCGCTGGCGCGTGCATGCACCAGGTAGACCGGATAGCTGAACTCCGGCGCCTGCTCCACTCGCTTGAGAACCCCTTCTTCCAGATAGCGCTGGACCACGCGGGTGCGAAAGTAGCCGCGGCCGCCGCATTGCACCAGATACTGCAAGGCCAGCGGCCCGAGGCTGAATGACAGCGCGGCGCGGGTGTATTCCGGCAGCGCCTGGTTATGCTGCTTGCGAAATGCCGGCCCCCAATCCACGTACAGATACGGCGTTGGATTCTGCGCCTGCACCACCTGGATCAGCTTTTCCTCCAGCAGCTGTTCGACCTGCAGACCGGGCAGGTACTCCGGCTGGTGTACCAGCGCGGCGTCGAGCACGCCGAGGTCGAGCTTCTTCTGCAGCTCTTCGCCGCTGCCCACTTCCAGTCGCACGGCGTGGCCCGGCAGCGCTTGCCGCAGCCGCTGGACCCAGGCCAGCATCAGCGGGTTGCACAGGCTCACCTCGGCGCCGAGCGTGAGCAGTTCGCCATAACCGCGTGGCAGCGGCAGGTCGCGCCGCGCGGCCTCCCAGGTCTGCACCAGCTGGCGGGCATAGGCGGCAAAGCGCTCGCCATCGGCCGTCAGCCGCGCCCCGGCGCGATTGCGCACGAACAGCCGGCAGCTCAGCTGGTTTTCCAGGTTCTGTATGCGCGCGGTGACGGCCGTCTGGGTGATGTGCAGGCGCTCGGCCGTGGCGATGAAGCTGCCGCTGCGAATGATCTCGAGAAAGGTGCGGGCGAGATCAATATCCATGGTCGACCTTAAATGCAGTGAACGTGACGGTACCGATGATTGTAGGGGGTTGTGACCGTCGTGGGGGCGCCCACCTTGAATCGGTGGGCGATCCGCTCACGATCAGTGCGAGGTGCCTTCGGCGAACTCGATCTTGTTGCCGACGTTGTACTTGCCGGAGGGCTTGTTCATCGGGATGCGTTTAACCTCCTCCAGCGTCTTGGCGTCGTAGACGAGCAGGGCGCCGTCGGTGTCCCAGACGCTGAGCAGGGCGTAGCGGCCGTCGTTGGTGAACTCGACGTGGGCGGCGTTCTTGCCCGGCATCGGGCGCAGGGTGTGGGCGACTTCCAGGGTCTGCTTGTCGATGAGGTGCACGGCGTCGTTGTTCGGGCCGAAGAACACGTCGGTCCAGGCGTAGGGCGAGTTGGCTTGGCTGCGCATGAAGAAGCCTGGGCCTTCGGTGGGAATCTCCTTGATCAGCTTCCAGGTTTCCAGGTCCAGCACCGAGATCAGCCCCTTACTGACGTTGGGCGTGGCGAACACCCACTTGCCGTCGCGTTTCCAGTAGATACCCGAGCCCAGGTGCGGCATGCCTGGCAGCGGGATATCGGTGACCGCCTTGCCGGTATCCAGGTCGATCACCTGGCCGCCGTGGGCCTTGCGCGAGGTGGCCAGCAGGTGGCGGTAGTCGGGGGTGAAGGAGAAGTCGTCGAGGAAGTCGGCGGCCTCGATGCGCCGGGGTTCGAAGGTCGGCTCGCCGGCGTAGGAGAGCTCCCAGGCCTCTTTTACGTCCTTCAGCGCGACCACGAAGCTGTCGCGCGGCGGAGCGGTGTATACGGCGCTGACCCGTGACGGCGTGCCATCCTGGCCGACGGTGGGGATGTGCTTGACCAGCGACAGGTCGCGGGCATCGAGCAGCACCAGATTGCCCGGCAGGTAGTTGCCCACCAGCACCCAGCGGCCATCGTTGCTGACCGCCAGGTTGCGCGTGTTCAGCCCGGCGCGAACCTCGGCGATCATGCTCAGGTTGTGCAGGTCGTAGACGCTGACCCAGCCGTCGCGGGAGGCGAAGTAGACGAAGCGGCCATCCGGCGAGAACTTCGGCCCGCCGTGCAGGGCGAAGTGCGACTGGAAGTTGGCCAGTTCCTCGAAACGGTCACCATCCAGCACCCGCACATGGTGATTGCCGGCTTCCACCACGACAAACAGGTTGAGCGGATCGGCGCCGTGCTGCGGGGTCGTCGGCAGCGTGGCGACGTCCTTGAGAATGCGGTGGCTGGCACGGATGTCGGCGTCGCTCCAGGTCGGCGGCACGGCTGAGGGCTGGTACAGATAGTCGACCAGCCCGGCGATCTGCGCGTCGTTCAGCACCTGGGAGTAGGCGCCCATCTGGCTCGCCGGGCGACCGTCGCGGATCACCGCCTGGGCTTCGGCCGGCTTGATGCGGCTGAGGCTTTCCGGCAGCAGCGCGGGGCCGGTGCCGCCGAGCCGGTTGACGCCATGGCAGCTCTGGCAGTGCTGTTCGTAGAGTGCCTGACTTTCGGCTGGCGGGGTCGCCGCCTCGGCCCGCGGGATGGCCAGGTCGAGGGCGACAAAGGTGGCTGCCGGCAAGGCGGCGGCCAGCAGCAGGCTGGGTATCAGTTGCATAGGGCCTCCGATTGCGCGGCTGGATCACCCTGCAGCCGCGCCGGGTGCTGAACCTGACGATCTGCGAACAGGCCCACCACCCGACCGATCACGGTCAGGGTCGGCGGGGTGAGATGCTGCTGGTCGGCCATGCTCGGCAGCTGGCGCAGCGTGCAGCGCACCACCTGCTGGTTCTCGCGGGTGCCGTTGCCGATCAGCGCGGCGGGGGTATCCACCGGCAGGCCGGCGGCGATCAGGTTGCGCGAGATCTCGCCGAGGCTGGCCAGGCCCATGTAGAACACCAGGGTCTGGCCGCCCTGTGCCAGTGCTTCCCACGGCAGGTGCAGTTCGCCGTTGCTCTGCAGGTGGCCGGTGATGAACTGGCAGGAATGCGCCAGGTCGCGATGGGTCAGCGGGATGCCGGCGTAGGCGCTGCAACCGGCCGCGGCGGTGATGCCTGGCACCACCTGGCAGTCGATGCCGCGCTGCAGAAGGAATTCGAGCTCCTCGGCGCCGCGACCGAAGATGAACGGGTCGCCGCCCTTGAGTCGTACCACGCGCTTGTTCTGCAGGGCCAGGTCGGCCAGCAGCTGGTTGATCTCCGGTTGCGGCAGGCTGTGGTAGCCGCTGGTCTTGCCGACGTAATGGCGACTGCAGGCGGCAGGCAGCAGGGCCATCAGGCCGTCGCTGACCAGGCGGTCGTAGACCACCGCGTCGGCCTGTTGCAGCAGGCTCCAGGCGCGCAAGGTGAGCAGCCCGGGATCGCCCGGACCGGCACCGACCAGAGCGACCTCGCCCGGGGCGAACGCCGCGCTCAGCGAGGCGGGAAGTGTGAGTGGCTGGTCCATGCGGTGCTCCTGAATTCTCATCGGGCTTACGGAGTGCGTTGCTGCGGCGCTTGGTCGGCCGCTCGATCGGTCAGATGGCGATGCTGGGAATGCGCTCGACGGCGGGCAGGCCGATCTCCTCATCGGAGAGGTAGCAGCCTGGGTCTTCGGCCCAGAGATCGCCCCGCGCCCAGGCGCGGGTGCGGGTGTTGCCGTTGCAGATCGACAGCCAGCGGCAGTCGGCACAACGGCCGCCAACCGCACGCGGGTGTTGGCGCAGCTCCTGCAGCAGCGGCGCCGGCTCGTTCAGCCAGATGTCGCTGAAGCGCTGCCGGCGCACGTTGCCGACGGTGTGCTGCCACCAGTAGGTGTCCGGGTGCACGTCGCCGATGTTGTCGATGTTGGCGATGCCGCTGCCCGAGGCGTTGCCGCCCCAGGCGCGCAGCATGCCTTCCAGGCGCTCGCGATGTTCCGGCAGGCGCTGCTCGACCCACTGCAGCAGCAGGACCGCGTCGGCGTCGTTGTTGCCGCTGACGAAATCGGTCTCGCGGCCGTGCTGGACGTCGTCCCAGGCCTGCTCGAAGAGCTGGCGCATGGCGTCGCGGGTCATCTGGTGATGGGCGTCGGCCTTGCGGCTGCGCTTGCCGCGGCCGCTGTAGTTGAGGTGCGAGAGGTAGAACTTCTGCACGTCGTGTTCGCGCATCAGCGCCAGCAGGGCTGGCAGCTGCGGGTAGTTGTTCTGCGTCAGGGTGGTGCGCAGGCCGACGCGGATGTCGCGCTGGCGGCACAGGTCGATGGCATGCATGGACGCGGCGAAGCTGCCCTTGAGCTGGCGCCACTCGTCGTGCACCGCCTCCAGACCGTCGATGCTGATGCCGACGTAGTCGAACTGCGCGGCGGCGATACGTTCGATGTTGCTCTCGTCGATCAGCGTGCCGTTGGTCGACAGCGCAACGAAGAAGCCCCTATCGCGGGCGTAATCGGCGAGCTGGAAGATGTCGGCCCGCAGCAGCGGCTCGCCGCCGGAGAGGATCAGCACGCGCACACCGGCTTCGTGCAGGTCATCGATCACCTTCAGCGCCTCGACGGTGTCCAGCTCGTCGCGGAACTCGCTGTCGGCGGAGGTGGCGTAGCAGTGCTTGCAGGTCAGGTTGCAACGGCGCAGCAGGTTCCAGATCACCACGGGGGGGCGCTTGCCGCTGGCGCTGCGGGCACCGAGCACCTTGGTGGCCGGCCGGGCCAGGGCGCGCAGGTAATGGCTGATTCTCAACATGGTCGGCTCCGCTTCGGCAGCGTGTGACACCGGGCGCGCCGTCTCGCGCGTCCAACTCTTGAGTGGCAGGATCACCGAGCGAGGTAGGGCTGACCTTGATCAGAAACAATAAAAGTTGCAGGGCTATTGGTGCCGGGCGGGCAGGCCGTACCGCTGGTCAGAGCAGCGTCAGCAGCACGCCGATGGCCATCAGCAACGGCCAGCCGAGCAGCAGCAGGCGCCAGGCTGGCGGGGCATGGCGCAGTTCCATGAAGCCATCGGTGATCAGCCAGGCCTTGCCGAAGGCGGCCAGCAGAACGCCTGCCGTCAGTGCCAGGGTGGCGCCGGCACTGCCGAGCACGACGGTGGAGACCGAAAGCGCGGCCAGGCCGAGCCAGCAGGCGACCAGCAACTTGGAAGCGGACATGACGACCTCGTCAGTTCAGCACGTAGACCAGCGGGAACAGCAGCACCCAGACCAGATCCACCATGTGCCAGTAGAGCACCCCGGATTCCAGCCCGCTGTGCGCGTCCGTGCGGTAGGCACCGCGCCGGCAACGCTCGGCCAGCCAGCCGAGAATCACCATGCCCAGCAGCACGTGGAGGAAATGAAAGCCGGTGAGAATCCAGTACAGGGTGAAGAAGGTGTTGTGCTCCATCCCCAGGCCGAGCCCGGCCAGGTGGCCATACTCGTTGAGCTTGAGCACCACATAGACGCACGCCGAGGCCAGCGCCGCGAGCAGCAGCAACGCGGCACGACCCTGCCGCGCCTGACGGACCTGTTCCACTGCCAGCGCGGCGAGCAGGCCGGAGGTCAACAGGCTCAGGGTCAGTGCCAGGCCGATGGAGCTGTCCAGTGCCGCGCGGCTTTCGCCGAACAGCTGGGGGTTGAACATCTGGGTGACCGCGAACGCCAGGATCAGGATGGCGAACACCGTCAGCTCGGCGAGGATGAAAAACCACATCGCCAGGTCACCCGGCAGGCGCCGGGACGGCTGGGCGACGTGTTCAGCCGAAGTGGACATCGACCACATCCATCAGCGCGGCGACCGTCTGCGGGTCATCCGACAGCGGCTCGGCGAGGCACGCCAGGCAGGCCTGCCGCGGCGTCATGCCGGAGCGGATCATGCGTGCGGTGAAGATCAGCAGGCGGGTCGAGGCGACTTCCTCCAGATCGTGCTGCTCCAGCCGACGCAGTGCCTGGCCAAGCTTGACCACTTGGGCGGCGAGCGCGGCATCGACCTGCGCCTCGTTGGCGACGATGCGCTCTTCCTCGGCGGCTGGCGGATAGTCGAAGCGCATCGCCACGAAGCGCTGGCGGGTGCTTGGCTTCATGCCCTTGAGCAGGTTCTGGTAACCGGGGTTGTAGGACACCACCAGCATGAAGCCCGGCGGCGCCTTCAGCGCCTCGCCGGTGCGCTCGATGAACAGCTCGCGGCGATCGTCGGCCAGCGGATGCAACACCACGGCGGTGTCCTGGCGCGCCTCGACCACTTCGTCCAGGTAGCAGATGCCGCCTTCGCGCACGGCGCGGGTCAGCGGTCCGTCCTGCCACCAGGTGCCCTGGGCGCCGATCAGATGACGGCCGACCAGGTCGGCGGCGGAGAGGTCGTCATGACAGGCCACGGTGTACAGCGGCAGGTTCAGCCGGTGCGCCATGTGCTGCACGAAGCGCGTCTTGCCGCAGCCGGTCGGGCCCTTGATCAGCACCGGCATGCCGTGCTGCCAGGCCTGCTGGAACAACTGCTCCTCGTTGCCCAGTGGTTGATAGAACGGGGCATCCGGTGTGCCGGCGGCGGTTGGGATCTCGAGCGCATTCACAGGCAATACCTCACGGCAGCAGTTGGTTATCTCGATCGCCACGCTACCGATGCGGGTCCGGCCGCTCAAGCAGCCTGCCGGCAAAGCTTGATTGCGATCAAGCCCGCTGCGGATGCGTGGCGGAGCGAGACCCAGCGCAAGGTTTGCCCGCGACAAGGCGTCACGCTCAGGGGGTGAGGAGGGATCTCTTGATTGTCGTCAAGCGGACCCGCAAAGCCGCTCTCATAGGATGCCCGTGCATCAACAACAACTGGATCTGCCGTACCGCCGTCACCTGAGCAGGAAGCGCATCCCGCGTTTCCAGAGGAGAAACAGCATGAAAAAACCACTACTGGCTGGATTCGTCGCCGGCTTCTCGTTACTCGCTCTGGGCATTGCTCAGGCACAGAACAATCCGGAAGACAAAGCCGAGGCTGCCTATAAGGGGCAAGCGTCGGCAGTCGATCCGGCCAGTGCACAGGTCGTGCATTCACCGGGCGCACCGGACCTCACCTCCGCCGAGTTCGAGCAGGCCAAGGAAATCTACTTCCAGCGCTGCGCCGGCTGTCACGGTGTGCTGCGCAAGGGCGCGACCGGCAAGCCGCTGACGCCTGACATCACCCAGGAGCGTGGCCAGGCCTATCTGGAAGCGCTGATCACCTATGGTTCGCCTGCCGGTATGCCGAACTGGGGGACGTCCAACGCGCTGACCAAGGACCAGATCACGCTGATGGCCAAGTACATCCAGCACACTCCGCCGACCCCGCCCGAGTGGGGGATGAAGGAGATGAAGAATTCCTGGAACGTGCTGGTCAAGCCGGAAGATCGGCCGAAAAAGCAGATGAACAAGCTGAACTTGCCGAACCTGTTCTCCGTCACCCTGCGTGACGACGGCAAGATCGCCCTCGTCGACGGTGACAGCAAGAAGATCGTCAAGACCATCGACACCGGTTATGCAGTGCATATCTCGCGCATGTCCGCTTCGGGTCGTTACCTGCTGGTCATCGGTCGCGATGCCAAAATCGACATGATCGACCTGTGGGGCAAGGAGCCGGTCAAGGTCGCTGAAATCAAGGTCGGCATCGAGGCCCGCTCGGTTGAAACTTCGAAGTACAAGGGCTACGAGGACAAGTACGTGATCGCCGGCGACTACTGGCCGCCACAGTTCACCATCATGGATGGCGAGACCCTCGAGCCGCTGCAGATCGTCTCCACCCGCGGCATGACCGTCGGTACCCAGGAATACCACCCGGAACCGCGCGTCGCGGCGATCATCGCCTCCCACGAACATCCCGAGTTCATCGTCAACGTCAAGGAGACCGGCAAGGTCCTGCTGGTCAACTACGAAGACATCAACAACCTGACCACCACAATGATCGGCACCGCACCGTTCCTGCATGACGGCGGCTGGGACGTGAGCCACCGCTACTTCATGACGGCAGCGAACAACTCCAACAAAGTTGCGGTGATCGACTCGAAAGAGCGCAAGATGGCCGCGCTGGTCGATGTCGGCAAGATTCCGCACCCAGGCCGTGGCGCCAACTTCGTGCATCCGAAATTCGGACCGGTATGGGCAACCAGCCACCTGGGCGACGAGACCATCTCGCTGATTGGCACCGACCCGGACAAGCATCCGAAGAACGCCTGGAAAGTGGTCGAGACTCTGAAGGGCCAAGGTGGCGGTTCGCTGTTCATCAAGACCCATCCGAAGTCCAAGCACCTGTACCTGGATACCACCTTCCACCCGGACGCCAAGATCAGCCAGTCCGCTGCAGTCTTCGACATCAGCAATCTGGAGGGAGGCTACAAGGTGCTGCCCATCGGCGAGTGGTCCGGCCTGAAAGGCGGGGCCCAGCGCGTGGTGCAGCCGGAGTACAACGAGGCGGGCGACGAAGTCTGGTTCTCGGTCTGGAATGGTCAGGAAGAGGAGTCCGCGATTGTTGTCGTAGATGACAAGACGCTAGAACTCAAAACAGTGATCAAGGACAAAAGGTTGATTACCCCAACCGGTAAATTTAACGTCCACAACACTCAGTACGACGTTTACTGAGTCCACCTGGGGGCGGGCCTCAAGATCCGCCCCCGATTAGCCTTGAGGAAGTACTCATGAAAAAAATTCTGCTCCCATTGCTCGCCCTTGGCGGCGCGCTGGCCCTGCAGCCGGCGTTCGCACAGGACGGCGAAGCGCTGTTCAAGAGCAAGCCTTGCGCCGCGTGCCATAGCATCGACGCCAAGCTGGTAGGCCCGGCGTTCAAGGAAGTCGCCGCCAAGTACGCAGGGCAGGACGGCGCTGCCGATCTGCTGGCCGGCCACATCAAGAACGGCAGCCAGGGCGTATGGGGTCCGATCCCGATGCCGCCAAACCCGGTCACCGAAGAGGAAGCCAAGACCCTCGCCGAGTGGGTTCTTAGCCAGAAGTAACACCCCAGGAGGACGTCATGATTCAGTCCCGCCAAGTAGTATCGCGTTTGGGGCTCGCCCTGGCGTCCTTCCTCCTGATTCCCACCACCCTGGCCGCGGCCCCCACTGCCGAACGCCATGCGAAGCTCGACCATCTGCTGCTTCAGGACTGTGGCTCCTGCCATGGCCTGCGCATGACCGGCGGTCTTGGCCCCGCGCTCACCCGCGAGGCGCTAGCCGGCAAACCCCGTGACAGTCTGATCGCCACCGTTACCCACGGCCGCCCCGGTACGGCCATGCCCGGCTGGAATGCCCTGCTCGACGAGCAGGACATCGCCTACCTGGTTGACCGCCTGCTCGAAGGATATCCCAAGCCATGATTCGTCCTTTTCTGCTGCTCGCTGCGGCCGGTCTGCTCGCGGCCTGTGCACAGCAACCGCTGCGCGGCACCGGTGACCTCGGGGTGGTGGTGGAGCGCGCCACCGGTAGCCTGCAGATCATCGAGAGCAGCAACCAGAGCCAGCTCGCCCGCATCGAGGGCCTGGGCGACCTGTCCCATGCCTCGGTGGTGTTTTCCCGCGATCAGCGTTACGCCTACGTATTCGGCCGCGACGGCGGGCTGACCAAGGTCGACCTGCTGCGCCAGCGCATCGATCGTCGCGTCATCCAGGGTGGCAACAGCATCGGTGGCGCCATCAGCCAGGACGGCACGCTGATCGCGGTCGGCAACTACGAGCCGGGCGGGGTGAAGGTATTCGATGCCAAGACCCTGGAGCTGGTCGCCGACATACCGGCGACGCCGCTGGCCGACGGCAGCCGCAATTCGCGGGTGGTCGGTGTGATCGACGTGCCCGGCCGGCGCTTCATCTACAGCCTGTTCGATACCGATGAAACCTGGCTGCTGGATTTCAGCCAGGGCAACCAGCCGCAGATCACCCGTTTCGAGGGTATCGGCCGCCAACCCTACGATGCGCTGCTGACTCCTGAAGGGCGCTATTACATCGCCGGCCTGTTCGGCGAGGACGGCATGGCCAAGATCGACCTCTGGCATCCCGAGCGTGGCGTCGAGCGCATTCTCGATGGTTATGGCCGCGGCCAGCAGAAACTGCCGGTCTACAAGATGCCGCACCTGGAAGGCTGGACCGTGGCCGGCAACCAGACCTTTGTCCCCGCCGTCGGCCAGCATCGTGTGCTGGTGATGGATTCCGAGAAGTGGCAGCAGACCGACGCCATCGACGTTGCCGGTCAGCCGATCTTCGTCATGGCAC
The DNA here is from genome assembly GCF_002929225.1 of Stutzerimonas kunmingensis. GTDB lineage: Bacteria > Pseudomonadota > Gammaproteobacteria > Pseudomonadales > Pseudomonadaceae > Stutzerimonas. The sequence continues at coordinate 818,463 of NZ_PISM01000022.1, forward strand.
GACCTGACGCGCGGCAAATCTGGGTCAACTTCGCCCACCCCGACAACGGCAAGGTCCAGGTCATCGACAGCGAGACCCACGAGGTCATCGCCGATCTGGAACCGGGCCCGGCCGTGCTGCACATGGAGTTCACCGCCCGCGGCGATCAGCTCTGGCTGTCGGTGCGCGATGGCGAGGAAATCCAGGTCTGGGACCCCTACACCCTGAAGCTGCTCAAGCGACTGCCGGCGCAGAGTCCGAGCGGCATCTTCTTCAGCAGTCGCGCCCACGAGACGGGGTTGTGACATGCACATCGACGCCCTCAGTCGCCGCCTGATCGACCGCTACCAGCACGGCATGCCGCTGTGCGCCGAGCCCTACCGTGCCATGGCCGACGAGCTTGGCTGCAGCGAGGAGGAGGTGCTCGCCTGTCTCGAACAACTGCACGAGGGCGGTGGCCTGTCGCGCATCGGGCCGGTGTTCGAGCACAGCCGTGCCGGCGCCAGCACCCTGGTCGCGCTGGCCGTACCCGCGGCGCGGCTGGAGCAGGTCGCGGCGCGCATCAATGCGTTTCCCGAGGTCAACCACAACTACCTGCGCGAGCACCGCTACAACCTCTGGTTCGTGCTGACCGGGCCGGATCGGCCACACATCGACCGGCTGCTGGCCGAAATCGAGGCCGACACCGGGCTGACCCCCCTCGACCTGCCGATGCAGCAGGCCTTTCGCATCGACCTCGGCTTCCCGCTGGGAGATCCATCATGACCGGTTGTCTTAATGACCTGCAGGCGCTGCAGCTGCGCCGCCTGCTCGAGGGCGGCCTGCCGCTGGCCGCGCGGCCTTACCAGCGGCTCGCCGAACAGATCGGCAGCGTCGAGGAGCGGGTGCTGGAGCAGATTCAACGCTGGCAGGAAGAAGGCCTGTTCCGCCGCTTCGGCCTGGTGCTCAAGCACCGCGCGCTGGGCTTTCGCGCCAACGCCATGCTGGTGATGGACATCCCCGACGCGCAGGTCGACGAAGTCGGGCGACGTCTTGGCCAGGCTGCCGGAGTCAATCTCTGTTACCAGCGCCCGCGGCGTCTGCCGCAGTGGCCCTACAACCTGTTCTGCATGGTCCATGGCCGCGAGCGCGAGCAGGTCTGCCAGCTGATCGAGCGCCTGCTGGCGGACAACGGTCTGAGCGATGTACCGCATCAGCTGCTGTTCAGCACGCGGGCCTTCAAGCAGTGCGGTGGCCGTTTTGCACCGCCGCTGCTCGAGGTCGCCAATGGATGAATTCGACCGGCTGTTGATCAATCGTTTGCAGCATGGCCTGCCGCTGGTGCGCCACCCCTGGGAAGCGCTGGCTGAAGAGCTGGGCAGCACGTCCGAGGCCCTGCGCGAGCGGGTCCAGGCATTGCTCGACGACGGCACGCTGACCCGCTTCGGGCCGATGTTCGACATCGACCGGCTTGGCGGCGCCTTTACCCTGGCCGCGCTGTCGGTGCCGGAGGCGCGGTTCGACGAGGTTGCCGCGCAGCTGGAGGCGATGCCCGAAGTGGCACACAACTACCGCCGCGAACACCGCTGGAACATGTGGTTCGTGCTCGGTTGCGAGACCCCGCAGGGCATCGCCGAGAGCATCGCCCGCATTGAGGCCGATACCGGCCTGGCGGTGCTGAATCTGCCGAAAGAGGAAACCTTCCATGTCGGTTTGCACTTCCCCGTCTGACGATGGCCTGACCCGCCGCCTGATCGAACTGACTGAGGCCGGGCTGCCGCTGGTGGCCGATCCCTGGGCCTGGCTCGCCGGGGAGCTGGGCATCGACGTCGACGCCACCCTGGCGCTGCTGCAGCGGCTGCAGGCGGACGGCGCGATCCGGCGTATCGCGGCGATACCCAACCACTACCGCCTCGGCTATCGGCACAACGGCATGACCGTGTGGGACGTCGACGATGCCGAGATCGCGCGACTGGGCGCGCTGATCGGTGCCCAGCCTTTCGTCAGTCACTGCTATCGCCGACCACGGCAGGAGGGCTGGCCATACAACCTGTTCGCCATGGTGCATGGGCGTGATGCCAGTGATATCGAGGCCTACCGCAACCAGATTCGTGCGCTGCTGGGCAACGCCTGCCGGGCCAACGAGATGCTGGTGTCCAGCCGCATTCTGAAGAAGACCGGCCTGCGCCTGGCGACTCAACGCCGCGCCTGACTCTCGGCCTGCCGGCGCCCATCAGGGTGTCGGCAGTGCCTGCGTGCGATCGCCGCGCGGGCCACTCATATAGCCACGGTCACCCCGCCGAAAATGCAGGCCAGTGACCCGCAGCGCGCCGCAGCCTCCGTGGCGTCTGGCTTTGCGCCCCTCCGGCAGGGTCTCCAGAAAGCCCTACTGCCACGTTCAGGTTTTTCTTGATTGCCATCAAGCAGGTTTCGATAGCCCCCTTCTTAAACTGGCCACGCCAAGCCATGAGGAGGCGACCATGTCCGAGACCTTCACCAAGGGTATGGCCAGGAATATCTACTTCGGAGGAAGCGTGTTCTTCTTCCTGGTGTTCCTCGGTCTTACCTACCACACAGAGCAGACTTTCCCCGAACGCACGAACGAATCGGAAATGACCGAAGCGGTAGTACGCGGCAAGGCAGTCTGGGAAAACAACAACTGCATCGGCTGCCACAGCCTGCTCGGTGAAGGCGCCTACTTCGCGCCGGAGTTGGGCAACGTGTTCGTCCGTCGTGGTGGTGAAGAGGCCTTCAAGCCCTTCCTGCACGCCTGGATGAAGGCCCAGCCACTCGGCGCCCCCGGTCGTCGTGCGATGCCCCAGTTCAATCTGACCGAACAGCAAGTTGACGATATGGCGGAGTTCCTCAAGTGGACTTCGAAGATCGATACCAACAACTGGCCGCCAAACAGGGAGGGTTGATTGATGGACGTCTTTGTTTCCGATTTCACTGGAGGGGCCACGAGATGAGCATCATCAATCCGCATCTCAAATTCCAATCGCAGGCCGTTGCCAAACCCTACTTCGTGTTTGCACTGATCCTGTTCGTCGGTCAGATCCTGTTCGGTCTGATCATGGGGCTGCAGTACGTCATCGGTGACTTCCTGTTCCCGCTGCTGCCCTTCAACGTGGCACGGATGGTTCACACCAACCTGCTGATCGTCTGGTTGCTGTTCGGCTTCATGGGTGCGGCCTACTACCTCATTCCCGAGGAAGCGGACCGCGAACTGCACAGTCCGAAACTGGCCATCATCCTGTTCTGGGTGTTCGCCGCGGCCGGCGTGCTGACCATTCTCGGTTATCTCTTCGTGCCCTATGCCGGGCTGGCGGAAATGACCAAGAACGAACTGCTGCCGACCATGGGACGCGAGTTCCTCGAGCAGCCGACGATCACCAAGATCGGCATCGTGGTGGTGGCCCTGGGCTTCCTCTACAACGTCGGCATGACCATGCTCAAGGGTCGCAAGACCGTGGTCAGCACGGTGATGATGACCGGCCTGATCGGCCTCGCGGTGTTCTTCCTGTTCTCCTTCTACAACCCCGAGAACCTGGCACGCGACAAGTACTACTGGTGGTTCGTCGTGCACCTGTGGGTGGAAGGCGTGTGGGAACTGATCATGGGTTCGATGCTGGCCTTCGTCCTGATCAAGATCACCGGCGTGGACCGCGAAGTGGTCGAGAAGTGGCTGTACGTGATCATCGCCATGGCTCTGATCACCGGCATCATCGGTACGGGTCACCACTTCTTCTGGATCGGCGCACCGACCGTGTGGCTGTGGCTGGGCTCGATCTTCTCCGCCCTGGAACCGCTGCCGTTCTTCGCCATGGTGCTGTTCTCGCTGAACATGGTTAACCGTCGTCGCCGCGAGCATCCGAACAAGGCCGCTTCGCTGTGGGCCATCGGCACCACCGTGACTGCCTTCCTCGGTGCCGGCGTGTGGGGCTTCCTGCACACCCTGGCTCCGGTGAACTACTACACCCACGGTTCGCAGCTGACTGCCGCACACGGCCACCTGGCCTTCTACGGTGCCTACGCGATGATCGTGATGACCATGATCAGCTACGCCATGCCGCGTCTGCGTGGCCTGGGCGAAGCACCGGATGCACGTGCTCAGCGCATCGAAGTCTGGGGCTTCTGGCTGATGACCATCTCCATGGTCGCGATCACCCTGTTCCTCACCGCAGCAGGCGTGGTGCAGGTGTGGCTGCAGCGGATCCCTGCCGATGGCGCTGCCATGTCGTTCATGAACACCGCTGACCAGCTGGCCATCTTCTTCTGGCTGCGCCTGATCGCCGGGGTGTTCTTCCTGATCGGCCTGGTCTGCTACCTGTACAGCTTCCGCCAGCGCGGTCGGGTACCGGTCGTAGCAGCTGCCGCCGCGGCCTGAGACAAGTCGCAATGAGGATCGACGGCCCGACTGGTAACAGCGGGCCGTTTTGCTTTTTCAGTGCCTGCACGGAGTAACCGCCATGGCCTTTACCATCGAAGTGGAAGAGTGGGTCGGTAGTGTCTGGCACCGCTTCATCACCCGTCGCGCCAACCCGGATTTTCCGGAAGCACGGGTCGAGCTCGAGAGCATGCAGCGGCCGCTGTCGCTGCTGTTCCGCGCCATGGGTGGCGCCAGCGGGGTCGGCGTAGAAGCCGCCAGCGCGCGTGATCTGCTGCTCAGGCGCAACCTGCTGCAACAGGTCGCCGGGACCTGCAAGCAACTGCCGGTGGCCTGGTGCGACGCCAGCAACCTGCGGCTGCCGCAAAGCCTGGCGGTCTATCCGGAAGTCTCGCTGAACCAGGATCTGTATCGCTGGCTGGCGCTGCTCGCCGCGCAGGCCGGGCCGATGCGCCACTGGGCGCGCGACAACCAGCGCTGGACGCAGGCAATCCTTGAACATTTTCCGGCCATGCGCCCGCGCTATCAGCGTCTGGTCGAAGCCCATCTGCAGCTGCGCCCGGACCCGAGCCAGCTGCCCAAGGCCGAGGCCGCGCTGGAAGCGGCGCTGTGCCAGGCCCTGCGCGAGCCGGGCAGTGTCAGCCAGTTTCCACGCAGCGAGCGCGCGCCCTGGCCGCTGCCGCTGTGGCTGTATCCGGCCGACAATCTTGGTGAACCCCAGGCCGCCCAGCGCGCCGAAGAGGGCGAGGGCAATCTGGAAACCCCGCCCGGCGGCGAATCGCGTCAGCGCAAGCGCGCACGGCGAGTGGACGAGAGCTCCAGCAAGGGTGGCCTGTTGTTGTTCCGGCTGGAGAACCTGTTCAGCTGGTCCGAGCACATCGAACTGGATCGCTGCGGCGACGACACCGAAGACCTCGACGCGGCCCGCGTCGCCGAGGATCTCGACGAGCTTGCGCTGTCCCGTCAGCGCATGCGCCAGGGCGGCGGCCTCAAGCTCGATCTGGACCTGCCGGCCGCGGATTTTGACGATGTGCCGTTGGGTGAAGGCATCAAGCTGCCCGAGTGGGACTATCGCAAGCAGTGCCTGCAGAAGGATTTCGTCAACCTGCAGCTGATGCTGCCCCGCGGCGCCGAGGCCAAGCCGTTGCCGCTGCACCTGTCGCCGCTGGCGCGGCGTTTGCGTCGGCAGTTCGAACACCTGCGCAACGACCGCCAGTGGCTGCGCCAGCAACCCCAGGGCTCGGAGCTGGACATGCAGGCCTGGCTCGATTTTCACGTCGAGCGGCAGAACGGCCAGTGTGCCGAACGTGGCCTGTTTATGGAACAACGGCAGAATCGCCGCGACCTGGCCTGCCTGCTGCTGGCCGACCTGTCCATGTCCACCGACGCGCACCTGGACAACGAGCACCGCGTGATCGATGTGGTCATCGACAGCCTGCTGCTGTTCGGCGAAGCACTGTCGGCGGTTGGCGACCCGTTCGCGCTGTACGGCTTCTCCTCGCTGCGTCGCCAGCAGGTGCGCATGCAGGAGCTGAAGAGCTTCCGCCAGCCCTATGGCGATGAAACCCGCGGCCGTATCCAGGCGCTCAAGCCCGGCTATTACACCCGCATGGGTGCGGCCATCCGCCAGGCCACCGAGCTGCTTGGCAACTGCAAGCAGCGGCGCAAGCTGTTGCTGCTGGTCACCGACGGCAAGCCGAACGATCTGGACCTCTATGAAGGCCGTTACGGCGTCGAAGATACCCGCCAGGCCGTCATGGAAGCGCGCAAGCAGGGTCTGCTGCCGTTCTGCATCACCATCGACCGCGAAGCCGGTGACTATCTGCCGTACATGTTCGGCGCCAACGGCTACACCCTGATCAAGGAGCCGCAACAGCTGCCGTTCCGCCTGCCGCAGCTGTACAAGCAGCTGACCCAGTCGTGATCGCAAAGAGAGATGCACGATGTGCGTCGTATCGGAACGCTGGCGCCGTAGCGGATGATCATCGCCTTCGCGAAGCGTATCGCCGCTCGGCCGGTCTGCAGCCCTACTGCAGCGAGGGCTGATGGGGTTGAGCGAACTTGGGGCGGCTAATCGAGCCTCGCCCCGTGCGCAAACCATCCTCCAACATTGGCCATGCGTTATTTCTGCTCGGCCACATCAGGGCTCAAGGGGTAGTGGCGGCGGCGCCATGACTGCATCTGAGCTCCCTTTGCCAGTCGTTCAGCAATATGGGTAAGGGTTTCCGCAATGGGTTTTTGACCGTTGAGCATCGGCTCCATCCGCGGCGTGACCAGCGCCCAGAAGCGCTTCATCTCTGGGATGTCCGGCATGATTTCGCCCGCCTGTGCCGAGGCATACGTGTGCGCTATCAGCGGGTCGTGACGCAGACGCTCCATCAGCGCCAGGTTGGCCACTGCGCCCAGAGGCTTTTCTGCGTGGATCCGCGCCAGGCCATCAGGGCTGGTCAGGTAGTCCTCAATGAAGCGATGGGCCGCGGCCTTGTTCGGGCTGTTGCTGTTGATCGCAGCAGCGAGTACGCCAACAAACGGCTTGCCTTTGCGTGCTGGGTCGGCGGTGGGAATGTCGGCGATGCCGAAGCGGATATCGGCCTGACGTACTTCGTTCCAGGCCCAGGGGCCGTTGATGATCATCGCCGTACGTCCCGCCTTGAAGCCCTCCATCATGCTCTGGTAAGTAGCGCCGGAGTCCAGGGTCTGGTTGTCGAGCAAGCGCTTGATCGACTCCATGCCCTCGATGGCGCCGGGGGTGTTCAGGCCGATGTCAGAAAGGTCGTAGATGCCGTTCGTTTTCTTCAGGCTGTAGCCGCCGCTGCCGGCGATGATCGGCCAGGAGAAGTAGAGGTTGCGGTAGTCCCATTCGATGGCGCGCTTGCCCTCGGCACGTAGTCTCCGGTCCAGCGCCTCGACCTCCGCCAGGCTGCTGGGTGGCTCGGGCACAAGGTCGCGGTTATAGATCAGGCCGACCACCTCGGTCGCCAGCGGATAACCGTAGTAATGATTGCCGACGGTCATCGCTTCCCAGGCGAAGGCTGGTGCACGCGCCAGGGCTTCCGGACTGGGGGTGACCGGCGCGAGCAGGCCATTGTTGATCCAGGAACCAAAACGATCATGGGCAAAGATGACGATGTCCGGCCCCTTGCTGGTCGTCGCCAGCCGGTCGAACTGGACGGCGAGATCCTCGGGGGTGGCGACGGTGACTGGAATGCCGCTGGCTTTGCTGAAGTTCTGGCCGATTTCGCCCAAGGCGTTGTAGCCCTTGTCCTGGTTGATCCAGATCGTCAGGGCATCGCGCTCTAGCGCCAATGCGGGAGTGTTGAGAAGTATGGTCAGGAGGATCAAGGCAGATCTTATAGTTGTCATCGCTGCATCCTGCGTTGTGTCGGGGCGTCCGAGCCGCCCCGTGTGCGGTCACTTAATCTGGATGCGCTCCAGCAGATACCCCTTGGCGCCGCTGTCACCCACTCGCGTCGCTTCGTCGGCCAGACGCAGCGCGCGTTCGAGGTCCTTCTGCGCCAGCGCCGCATCGATCGCCTGGCGGTAGTACGCCGAGGTCTCCGGCAGCACCGTCGTCGCCGGCGCGGCGGGCAGTTCGTTGCCCATCTCCTGGCCGATGCTGTAGCCCGGTACGTAGCCCTTGGCGGTCGAGCCGGCGGCGCTGTCGGGGATCATCACCAGCCGGATCACGCCTACTGGCGAGTGCTTCGCCATCGGGTCGGGGATGCTCGGCGGCTCGTTGCCCAGCGCCTTGGCGTAGGCCTTGGCCGGATGCTGCAGCACGGTCTGGCCGGCCATCTGCGCGTCGCTGGTGTAGAGGATCAGGTAGCGCTCGTTGCCCGGATGATCGGGCTGCGAGCGGTCGATGCGCAGGCGCGCGTCGAGGCTGTCGCCCTTGAGCCCGGTCGGCGGTACATAGGCGAAGTCGTCACCATCCAGCAGGCGGGTCGGACGCATGCGGCTGTCGAGCAGCATGGCGTTGGGCGCCAGCACGCTGCTGCCGGCCTGGCTGTAGAGGCGGATCTCGAATGATGGACCGCCAGCTGGCAGCGTGAAGGCGCGCAAGAAGCTCTTGCCGGTTTCGAAGTTGTAGGCCGGCGCCTGTGTGTTGATCAGCACGTCGCCGGTGAAACCGGCCTCGAGTGGCTGGAAGGGCAGCTGGTCGATACTGCTGCAGCAGGTCGGTGCGGCGGCCAGCGCATCACGCGCCTGCTCGACCGAATGTTGCAGCGGCGCCGGGGTGGCAGTGAGGGCGTCGACCCGGCGCAACGGCTCGCTGCTGCAGCCGGCAACCGTCAGGGCGGCTAGCCCGGCGGCAAGAAATAACATCCGATGCATGGTGGTTCTCCGAACAAAAAATGCCCCGACCTGCCAGCGTCGGGGCAAAGGCACCGTCTGGACGGTGGGAGCGGAAGGGGAGCCGTCGCGGTCGGTCCGCGACGGCACTTAAACGTTGCGGCTTACCACCAGGCTTCGGCCTGCACGCCGAAGGTCAGGCCGTCGTCGTCGCCGGCATCAATGGACTCGCTGGCCGCCTGGTAACGGCCGCCGTCCCATTTGGCGTAGGTGGCGAACACGCGGATCTGCGGGCGCGCCCAGAAGCTGTTGCCGGCCGACCACTGCTGGGCCAGGGTGAGCTTCTTCAGGTCGCGGGTGCTTTCGCCGTCGGCCTGCGGATCGACCCGGTCGTAACCGAACTCCAGCGCGGTGCTCATCACGTCGCTCCACTTGTACACCGGGCGCACGCCGAAGCTGGCCCAGGTCTGCCCGGAGTCGTTGTCGAAGTCGCGGTCCTCGTAGATCTGCACGTACATCATCTCGATGTTGTCGCTCAGGCCCACCACGCCCTGGTTGACCAGGCGGAACATCTTGCCGTCGCTGTTACCGGTGCTGTTGCGCCCGCTGCTGCCGATGATGCCGTCGGTGCCGTATTGCAGGGCGAGCTTGTTGTAGCCGCCGAACCAGTCGCTCTGGGTGTGCTCAAGGGTGACCAGATGACCTTTCTGGTCCTCGTAGCCGGGGTCGCGTTCTTGCTCGTCGGTGAGGTTGGCCTTGCCGTAGTCGTAGCCGATTTCCAGCTTGCCGCCCGGGTTGACGTCGATCTCGGCGAGGCGGAAGTCGAGGGTGTCGTTGGCCAGGTTGGTGCCGGTGCCCGAGCCCTGATAGACCCAGTCGCCGTCAGTGTTGCGGATCCACGCCACGCTGGCCTTGGCGAAGCCCAGGTCGATGTCCTCGATACCGGCGCCGGGGCCGGAGACATCCCAGTAGTAGTAGTCGTTGATGTGCACGTCGTGGCGCTTGTAGTAGCGCTTGCCGGCCCAGATCGCCGCGCCCGGCAGGCTCGGGATGAGGTTCTTGCCGACCACGTTGAACTGGCGGATGGAGGTGGTGCCGGCCTCGTCAAAGGGGTTGTTCTCGCCGCCGTCGGTATCGGTGCCGCCGGCTTCCCAGTCGTTACCCTGGTCGGAGCGGTAGGCGATCATGCTGTCGACGTAGAAGCTGCGGTTGCCTTCGCTCCACACCTCCTGGCCGAGGCCGATCTCGGCGTAGGTTTCGCATTCGTTGCCCAGACGATATTTCGCCGGAGCGCCGGCGGCCTGGAAACAGGCCTGGTCGCCGCCGCCCGCCGTGGCGCCGACGCCCGAGCGCAGGTAACCGTGGAAGTCGACCGCCAGGGCCGGGCCGCTGACCAGCAGGGCGGCGAGCAGGCAGGCGGGTTTGCGGGCAAAGCTTGGGTGCGCGGTGTGCTTCATGACGAGGTCCTTGTTTTTCTTGTTAATGCCGAATCGATCACGCCGTCGCTGCCAGCCAGGGGCGGCGCAGCTCGGTGGCAGAAGCCTCGGGGATAGGGCCAGGGGCAGCATCCTCCCGGCAGCGGATTTCGTTGGCGCAGGGTGAGGGCGTACCAGGGATGAGAACGGCGTAATCCCCGGGGCGGGATGAGACGAGAGGGGCGCAGATGATTGCCAGGGGCCTTCCGCCTGGCCACTACGCCGCCTGCAACGGGGCGGGGGAGGTTGGTGACGGGGACTTGCAGGGGCAGCCTGCGGGTGCCGGTCGAAGACCCGGCCGGCGTTCATCCTCATCTGGCGGCCCTGCCGTCGGATACCCGAACAAGCACAAGAACCGGAGTTTTGCGATGAGCCATATCCTGCGTGCCGCCGTATTGGCGGCGATCCTGCTGCCGCTGCCGCTGCAGTCAATGGCCGACCAGGCCGGCAAGAGCCCCAACGCCGTGCGCTACCACGGCGGCGACGAAATCATCCTCCAGGGCTTTCATTGGAACGTCGTCCGCGAAGCGCCCAACGACTGGTACAACATCCTCCGTCAGCAGGCCTCGACCATCGCCGCCGACGGCTTCTCGGCAATCTGGATGCCGGTGCCCTGGCGTGACTTCTCCAGCTGGAGCGACGGTAGCAAGTCCGGCGGCGGTGAGGGCTATTTCTGGCACGACTTCAACAAGAACGGCCGCTACGGCAGCGACGCCCAGCTGCGCCAGGCCGCCGGCGCGCTGGGCGGTGCCGGGGTGAAGGTGCTCTACGACGTGGTGCCCAATCACATGAACCGCGGCTACCCGGACAAGGAAATCAACCTGCCGGCCGGCCAGGGCTTCTGGCGCAACGACTGCGCCGACCCGGGCAACTACCCCAATGACTGCGACGACGGTGATCGTTTCATCGGCGGCGATGCGGACCTCAATACCGGCCATCCGCAGGTCTATGGCATGTTCCGCGACGAATTCGCCAACCTGCGCAGCGGGTACGGTGCCGGCGGTTTCCGTTTCGACTTCGTCCGCGGCTACGCGCCGGAGCGGGTCGACAGCTGGATGGCCGACAGCGCCGACAACAGCTTCTGCGTCGGCGAACTGTGGAAAGGCCCGTCTGAATACCCGGGCTGGGACTGGCGCAACACCGCCAGCTGGCAGCAGATCATCAAGGACTGGTCCGATCGCGCCAAGTGCCCGGTGTTCGACTTCGCCCTCAAAGAGCGCATGCAGAACGGCTCGATCGCCGACTGGAAGAACGGTCTGAATGGCAACCCGGACCCGCGCTGGCGCGAGGTGGCGGTGACCTTCGTCGACAACCACGACACCGGCTACTCGCCCGGGCAGAACGGCGGGCAGCACCACTGGGCGCTGCAGGACGGGCTGATCCGCCAGGCCTACGCCTACATCCTCACCAGCCCCGGCACGCCGGTGGTGTACTGGTCGCACATGTACGATTGGGGCTACGGCGACTTTATCCGCCAGCTGATTCAGGTGCGCCGCACCGCGGGTGTGCGTGCCGATTCGGCGATCAGCTTCCACAGCGGTTACAGCGGCCTGGTCGCCACCGTGGCCGGTACCCAGCAGACACTGGTAGTGGCACTCAACTCCGACCTCGGTAATCCCGGGCAGGTCGCCAGCGGCAGCTTCAGCGAAGCAGTCAATGCCAGCAATGGCCAGGTGCGGGTCTGGCGCAGCGGCACGGGCGATGGTGGCGGGGATGACGGTGGCGAGGGTGGACTGGTCAGTGTGAATTTCCGTTGCGATAACGGCGTGACGCAGATGGGCGACAGCGTCTACGCGGTGGGCAACGTCAGCCAGCTCGGCAACTGGAGCCCGGCCTCCGCGGTACGGCTGACCGACACCAGCAGCTATCCGACCTGGAAGGGCAGCATCGCCCTGCCTGACGGTCAGAACGTGGAATGGAAGTGCCTGATCCGCAACGAGGCGGACGCGACGCTGGTGCGGCAATGGCAGGGCGGGGTCAACAACAGCGTGACGCCCAGTGAAGGTGCCACTACGGCCGGGCGGTTTTAGTCTCAAACGGTAGCGACGGCCCGCCTCGCCGATGTGAGGCGGGTCTTTTTGTTGACCTCGTTACGGTGGTTCAGTCGAGATCAATGCGCCGGGCCGGCCGCTCCAGCTTGGGTGGGCTTCAGCCCACCCAAGCAGCGCTTCGGCCAGGCCCGCGCCACTCAAGACTATCCAGCATTCTGCGTATCGCCCAGCTGCCAGCGAATCGCCAGGGCTTCGGCCTGGCGCAGCTCATCGAGAAGGGCATCGCGGCCGGGGTTTCGTTCGTTGCCCAGCGCACCGCTGGCGAGCAGCTCGGCATGTTGGGTGGTGGCTTTATCCCGGAGCCAGGCCAGGCGCTGCAGGGTCAGTGGCGTGCAGCTCTGTCCGCTGAGGTCGTCCTTCACGTCCAGCCAGTGCGAGCGCCAGGCTTCCTGCAGGTACAGCCCGCCCAGATCGCCAGCCAGCGCGTTGCGCCAGCGACGCATCAGGCCGCTCAGCCAGTCCAATACCGTTTCGCTTGCGCCGCGGCCAGTCAGCTCTCGATGCAACCGCTGGTAGGCATCCAGCGCGATGCGTTTCTCCAGCTCGAAATCGGCCAGTGCCCATGTCTCGCTTTGCTGCTCCATACGCAGCAGGCAGGCAAACATCTGCCGTGTCTCGAAACGTTCGGCGGGATGAAAGCCAGGCGAGGCCAGGCCGTCGCTGTTGTACTGACGCAGCGGGTCGAAGGGGTAGAGGTAGCCGAAATCGAACAGGCGGATGCGGCCATCGTCCAGAGTGTTGCCCGGCGCCAGATCCCACTCGAACAGGCCAGCCAGCACCAAGACGATCAGCAGGTCGAACAGCTCGACGAGCTGGCGCTCGTCCCAGCGCTCGATGCGCTCGCCCTCGACCCAGGGCGACAACACGATGCCCTGCTGCAGCGAGGCGTACTGCGTCGGCACGATGCCGGCCAGGCGTTCGGCCTGCTCCGGCGTGCGCATCAGCCGGGCAAGGTCGCGGCGGCGCTGCAGCTCGTTGAGAAAGCTCGTCTGGCCATCGGGGTTCTGCACACGACAGGGCCGCCGGGCGACCTTCAGCGCCCAGTCGTGGCCGGCCAGCTCCACGCGGTAGACGCGCGCAGTCAGACCGTCGTCGAGGCAGGCACGCACCCAGGGCTCGTCGCCGCGCACCGCCGCCAGCTGTTCCGGCGGCAACGGGCAATCCTCGGCGCGGCCCAGGCGAAACTCGGTGCCGCTGGCGAGAAAGGCCAGCTGGGCCTGACGCCGCGCCGCTGCGGTCAGCGAGGCGGCACTCATCGGGCCTGCACCACGATGACCTTGTCCTCGCCCAGTTCACGAGCGAAGGCATAAGGCTGGCCGGGCGAAAGCAGTCGATGTTCACCCGCGCCGATCGCCGGATGGCGCGCACGGAACCGGCCGATTCGCTGCCAGTGCTCGATCAGTGCGGCAACTTCGGGGCGTTCGTGCTCGGCCCAGTTCATCGGGCTGCGCGTGCCCTGATACGGGTCCGAACCGCTGGCACCGAAGGTGCGGGCGCTTTCGTCGCCGTAATAGATCTGCACCGCGCCGGGCGCCAGCAGCAGGGCGGCGGCGAGGCCGCGCTGGCGGGTCAGGTCGCCCTTGGCCAGCTGATTGAACAGCGCCGTGTCGTGGGACGAGGCGTAGCTCAGTAGGTTGTGGCTGGGCGTCTCGGCCAGGCGCCGGGCATAGTCGGCGTAGCTGGGTTCGGCGGCCGCGAGGCAATCGCTGGCGGCCACGGCCTGTTCCTGGAAGTCGAAGTTGATCAGCGCGTCGAAGCCCTGGTTCAGGTAGTCGCTGGCCTGCGGTCCATGGCCAAACACTTCGCCGACCATCCAGAACGGCTCGTCGGCCATGGGATCGTCCGGGTTGGCGCGGGCCCAGTCGGCGCGGGCGCGCTCGGCAGCGGCGCGCAATTCGGCCCAGGTCGATGGCTCGACATGCTTGACGGTGTCGGCACGGAAACCATCAACACCGTATTCGCGGACCCAGAGTGTCAGCCATTCGATCAGGTAGTCGCGCACGCGATAGCCCTCGCGCGGCTCGGCACGGGTCTGCGCCTTGCGCGCGAGAAACTCGGGCAGCGCGACGACCGCCTCGGATTCGGTACGGAAATCCGGCAGAAAGGCCAGCGAGCCCTTGAGCGGATCGACCGTGCTACTGGGCGGTGTGTCGTAATCGGCGATGCCCGCCCGCACCCAGTCGCGGCCCCACCAGGCGGCCCAGCTCGGATGCTCGTAGTCCACCAGGTTGTGGTAGGCGTGCAGATTCTCGTGCGGCTCCGGCTGCCAGGTGCTCCATTGCTCGGGTAGGTACTCGGCCATGCCGTCGCGCAGGGCGCCGAAGCCCTGTTGCTGCATGTCCTGCAGGGTCGAATAGCCAGGATGGTTCAGCACCACGTCGAACAACACGCGGATGCCGCGGGCATGGGCGGCGCGGATCAGCGCGCGCAGGTCGTCCTCGCTGCCCATGTTGGCGTCGAGCTGGGTGAAATCCAGGGCGTAGTAGCCGTGGTAGCCGTAGTGGCGGAAGTCGCCGCCATCGCCGCCGCCGACCCAGCCGTGGATCTGCTCGTAGGGTGCGCTGATCCACAGCGCATCGACGCCGAGGCTGGCGATATGGTCGAGCCGCTCGGTCAGCCCCTTGAGATCGCCGCCGTGGAAGGTGCCGACCTCCTCGGCGCCATCCGGCTCGCGGCCATAGCTGCGGTCGTTGCCTGGATCGCCATTGGCGAAGCGGTCGGTGAGCACGAAGTAGACGATCGCGTTGCGCCAGTCGCGCAGTGCCGGTTTGGCCGGCTCGGCGGCTTCGAGCAGCAAGAGGCCATCGCTGCCGGCGGCGGGTTGCAATGTCACCTGGCCGTCGCGCACGTCCGCCGTAGCGCCGGATAGCGCATCGCGCAGGGTCTGGCCATCGCGGAACACGTCGCCAACCGCCACGTTCACCGCGCCGCCGTCCCAGACCCGGCAGACCGGCACAGCCGTCTTCGGCTCGGCGGCCTTGATCGGCAGCAGACGCAGCGCCGCTGAGGCGCCGGTCTCGACGATCAAGCGATAGCGTCCGGCCTCGGGCACTTCGTAGCGGTAGGCGCTGTCTTTGCCAAGCGGCTGACGACGGAACGGCGCAAGCGCGGTGTTTTCGACGCCTGCTTGCGGCATCACCAGGTGCAGCCGACCGGGTTCGAGTTCCAGCAGTGTGTCGTAGCGATCGGCTGCCAAGGCGTTCCAGCTCGGTGACAGCGGCTGGTCGTTCAGGCGAACGCTCAGCTCGGGAGCGGCGAGGCCGGACAAGGGCAGGGCGAGGCCGAACAGTAGCGGCAGGGCGGATAACCGGTGGGCGCGCATCAAAATGTGGCTCCATTATGCTTTTTCGCTACATTTGACCGCGCGTTGGCAGCCGGGTATAGGCGTAAACCCCAGACTGATGGCGTATTTTGTGCCGTTGCGACGGCTGATCTACGCCCCGCTTCTACGCCCTCCGCCCCCTCGGGGAGGAGGATGCACATGGCACAGGACGCGCCGAGGATGGAACGACTGCCAGAGCCTCAGGCCGGCAGCAGGTGGAACAACTAATAAGAAGCCACGAGGAAAGCGAAGCATGAACAAGAAATTCTGGTGTATCGCCACCGTCGGCCTGGCGGCCACCTTCAGCCTGCCGCTACCGGCGCTGGCGGCGATCGAGGAAGGCAAGCTGGTCGTCTGGATCAACGGCGACAAGGGCTATAAAGGCCTCGCCGAAGTCGGCAAGAAGTTCACCGCCGAAACCGGCATTCCCGTCGAAGTGGCCCACCCCGACAGCGCCACCGACAAGTTCCAGCAGGCAGCCGCCACCGGCAACGGCCCGGACATCTTTATCTGGGCCCACGACCGCATCGGCGAATGGGCCAAGAGCGGCCTGCTCACTCCCGTCACCCCCAGCGCCGAGACCAAGTCGGGCATCGCCGACTTCTCCTGGCAGGCGGTGACCTACGACAACAAGCTGTGGGGCTATCCGATTTCGGTGGAAACCATCGGCCTGATCTACAACAAGGCGCTGGTGGACACGCCGCCCAAGACCTTCGATGACGTCCTCGCGCTCAACGAGAAGCTCTCCGCTCAGGGCAAGCGCGCCATCCTCTGGGACTACAACAACACCTACTTCACCTGGCCGCTGCTTTCGGCCAAGGGCGGCTACGTGTTCGAGCAGACCGACGGCGGCTACGACGTCAAATCCACCGGGGTGAACAACGCCGGCGCCAAGGCCGGCGCGCAGGTGCTGCGCGATCTGATCGACAAGGGCGTGATGCCCAAGGGCGCGGATTACAGCGTGGCCGAAGCGGCCTTCAACAAGGGTGACTCGGCGATGATGATCAGCGGCCCCTGGGCCTGGTCGAACATCGAGAAAAGCGGCATCGACTTCGGCGTGGCACCGATCCCTGCGGTCGATGGCGAGCCGAGCAAGCCCTTCGTCGGTGTCGCCGCGGCGCTGCTCAATGCGGCCAGCCCGAACAAGGACCTGGCCGTGGAATTCCTCGAGAACTACCTGCTGCAGGTCGAGGGTCTGAAGACGGTGAATGCCGACGTGCCGCTGGGTGCCGTGGCCAATACCGCCTACATGGAAGAGCTGTCTGCCAACCCGCACATCAAGGCGACCTTCGAGAACGCCCAGATGGGCGAGCCGATGCCCAACGTGCCGGAGATGGGGGCGTTCTGGTCTGCTATGGCTGCCGCGCTGACCAACATCTCTTCCGGTCGACAGGATGTCGACGCCGCCCTGGACGATGCCGCCAAGCGCATCACCCGTTGAACCGCTCGCCGGCCGCCTGCACAGGCGCGCCGGCAGACTAAGCTCCGTTCATAAAGGTTCTTCTCCCGTGAATGCCCGTGCCGAGTTGCCCAGCCCTGCCATGACCCGTTCGACTCCCCGGGGCCTGCCCCGCTCCCTGACCACTGGCCTGCGCTGGCTGCTTTGGCTGGCCTTCAACGCGTTCGCGCTGTATCTGGTGGTCGCGCTCTACGTCCAGAAGCAGATGGCCTTCGCTCTGCTCGGGCTGGTGGTCACCGGCATCGCCAGCTATCTGTTCATCAACCGGCGCATGTACGCGCAGCGCTACATCTTCCCGTCGGTGGCGGGCATGCTGGTTTTCGTGATCTTTCCACTGCTCTATACGGTGGGCATCGGCTTCACCAACTACAGTGGCACCAATCTGCTGAGTCAGGCCCAGGTCGAGCAGTATCACCTGAGCCAGACCTACCTCGCCGGCGAGCGCTTCCGCTTCAGTCTGCACCCGAGCCCGGAGGGCGAGCGCCTGCGCATCGACAAGGGCGAGCAGGGCGTGTTCGTCAGCCCGCCGTTGACCGGCGAGCCTGACGCCGAATCGCCGCTGCTCCTGCAGCCGGCCGAAAGCGTCGAGGGGCTGGGCGATGCGCTGGCGTTGCGCGAGGTGATTCAGCGGCGCAAGGCCCTGGAGCAATGGGTGATGCAGGTGCCGGATGGCAGCCTGCTGCGCCTGTACGGATTGCGTGAAGTCGCCGCCGTGCAACCCGTCTATCGTCAGGATGGCCCCGGCGTACTGGTCGACACCCGCAGCGGCGCGCGCTTGACCGCCGATATGGAGCGCGGCTTCTATGTCGACGAGACGGGCAAGGCGGTGCCACCGGGCTTTACCGTGTTCACCGGCTTCGCCAACTTTTCCCGGGTGCTGACCGAACCGAGCATCCGCGAACCTTTCATGCAGATATTCGCCTGGACCTTCGCCTTCGCCGGCCTCACGGTGGTCTTCACCCTCGCGGTCGGTCTGGTGCTGGCCAGCCTGCTGCAATGGGAGCTGGTGCGCGGCAAGGCGTTCTACCGGCTGATGCTGATCCTGCCGTATGCGGTGCCGGCATTCATTTCCATTCTGGTGTTCCGCGGCCTGTTCAACCAGAACTTCGGCGAGATCAACCTGCTGCTCGACAGTCTGTTCGGCATGCGCCCGGACTGGTTCAGCGACCCGGCCCTGGCGCGCACGATGATCCTCATCGTCAATACCTGGCTCGGTTACCCCTACATGCTGCTGCTGTGCATGGGCCTCCTGCAGGCGATCCCGCGGGACCAATACGAGGCTTCGGCCATCGACGGCGCCAGTCCGCTGGACAACCTGCTGCGCATCACCCTGCCGCAACTGATCAAGCCGCTGATGCCGCTGCTGATCGCAAGCTTCGCCTTCAACTTCAACAACTTCGTGCTCATCACCCTGTTGACCCGCGGTGGCCCGGACATCATCGGTGCGACCACCCCGGCCGGCACCACGGACCTGCTGGTGAGCTACACCTACCGCATCGCCTTCCAGGATTCCGGGCAGGACTTTGCCCTGGCCGCGGCGATTGCCACGATGATCTTCCTGCTGGTGGGCGCCATGGCGCTGCTCAACCTCAAACTCTCGAAAGTGAAGGTATAAGGAGACCCACATGGCCATGGTGCAACCCAGATCCGCCCGTTACCGGCTGTGGGCAACCCACGCGGCGCTGCTGGCGTTGGTGGCGGTGATCCTCTTTCCGCTGCTGATGGTGATCTCGATTTCCTTCCGCGAAGGCAACTTCGCCACCGGCAGCCTGTTTCCGGACAATCCGACCCTGGAGCACTGGTCGCTGGCTCTCGGCATCCCCTACACCCATGACGACGGCAGCGTCACCCAGCCGCCATTCCCGGTGCTGTTGTGGCTGTGGAATTCGGTAAAAATCGCCCTGGCCAGCTCGGTGCTGATCCTGCTCCTGTCGACCACCAGCGCCTACGCTTTCGCGCGCATGCGTTTCGGCGGCAAGGCGCCGATCCTGAAGAGCATGCTGATCTTCCAGATGTTCCCGCCGGTGCTCTCGCTGGTGGCCATCTACGCGCTGTTCGACCAGCTCGGCCAGCACGTCAGCTGGCTCGGGGTGAACAGCCACGGCGCGGTGATCGTCGCCTCGCTGGGCGGCATGGCACTGCACATCTGGACCATCAAGGGTTACTTCGAGAGCATCGATGCCTCGCTGGAGGAGGCCGCTATCGTCGATGGCGCGACCACCTGGCAGGCGTTCTTTCATATCCTGCTGCCGATGAGCGTGCCGATCCTGGCGGTGGTGTTCATCCTCGCCTTCATCACCAGCGTCACCGAGTACCCCATCGCCTCGGTGCTGCTGATGGACGTCGACAAACTCACTCTGTCGGTGGGCGCCCAGCAGTACCTGTATCCGCAGAACTATCTGTGGGGCGATTTCGCCGCGGCGGCGGTGCTTTCCGGGATACCCATCACCGGGGTGTTCCTCTACTGCCAGAAGTGGATCGTTGGCGGTCTTACCGCGGGCGGCGTGAAGGGCTGAAGGATGTAGCGAAACAGGGCGCCAGACCGGGGAGCGGACGCCATGCGAGCCGGTGCGCCAGGCCACGACGAGAACAATAACGAGAACAGGGAGCCGTCCATGAATGCCTCGATGCCAGCCTTGCTGCCGCTGATCCCCACCAAGCTGGCGATCCCCGTGCTGCCGCCGGGCCTGCTCGAACGCCCACGACTGGACGAGTGGCAGCTGCGCCTGCCGCAGGTACGCCTGGCCGTACTGCACGCCGCCAGCGGCTTCGGCAAAACCACCCTGGCCGCGCAATGGGCGCGGGCCTTCGATGGCCGCGTCGCCTGGCTGCAGCTGCATGCCAGCGATAACCTGGCGCTGCAGTTCGGCCGCTACCTCACCCAGGCGCTGGACCGCCAGCTCGATGCCGGTTGCCCGCTGTCCGCGGCACTCGCCGAGCAGGGCCAGGTCTCGCTGGATGCGCTGTTCACCCAGCTGCTGGCCGAACTGCCGGGCGAGCACGAGGCAATCCTGATCGTGCTCGACGAATTCGAAGTGCTGCACGAGCGTGAGCTGATCGCCGGGCTGCGCTTCTTCCTGCGGCACATGCCGAGCTGGATGACCCTGCTGGTGTGCAGCCGCCGGCTGCCGGAGCTGGGCGTGGCCGAACTGCGGGTCAAGCATCAGCTGCTGCTGCTCGATGCCCGCCAGCTGGCGTTCGAGGACGACGAGGTGCAGGCCCTGCTGGAACTGGGCGTGCCGGTAAACATCAACCGCGAGCAGGTCGAGCGGCTCAACCGTCGCATCGGTGGCTGGCCCTGCGCACTGCAGCTGGCGCTGCAGGAAGTGCAGACCAGCCGTGGCATGGACCTGTTCCTGGAAAACCTGCTGCTCGGCCACCCGGATATCCGCGACTACATGCGCGAACAGGTGATCGACGGCCTGCCGCAAGACCTGCGCGGCTTTCTCGAGGCGACCTGCCTGCTCGACCGCTTCGATGCGGCGCTGGCCGACCGCCTGACCGAAGCCTGCCACGGCCGCGAGATGCTCGAACGGCTCGAACGCGGCGGCCTGTTCATCCAGCCGCTGGACAGCCTGCGCCGCTGGTACAGCTATCACCCGTTGTTCGCCGTGTTCCTGCAGGGCGAGCTGCGCACCCACCAGCCGCAGCGGGTCAACCAGTTGCATCTGCGCGCCGCCGAGGCGTTGCTGGCCGAGGGCATGCCCGAGGAAGCCGCGCGGCACGCGGTGCAGGCCGGCGACCCGCAGCAGGTCGCGGAAATCCTGCAGCGCCACGGGCGTGCCTTCTATCGTCAGGGGCGTCTCGGGTTGCTGCAGCAGTGCCTGGAAACCCTGCCGGAGCCGGTGATCGCCGGCTCGGCGCTGCTCACTCTCCTGCAGGCCTGGGTGTCACAGAACTCCTACCAGTTCGATCACGTCGAGCGCTGGTTCAAGGCCGCCGAACTGGCCCTGCAGCGCAGCTGCTCGGAGCAGGACTGGGCGCGCATCGTCTGCGAGTTCAACGCAGTGCGCGCGCAGGTGGCAATGAACCAGGGCGACGAGCAGCGCGCCATCGCCCTGGCCCAGGAGGCGCTGACCTGCGAGCCGCTGATCATGCGCACCTCGCGCGTGGCGGCGATGTCCGGCCTGGCCGAGGTGCATTTCGTCCAGGGTGCACTGCCGCAGGCGCAGAAGCAGTACGAGGAAGCCGAACGCCGAGCCCGCGAGATCAACGCCTCGCATCTGGTGGTCTGGAGCCTCGGCCAGCTATCGGAGATCGCCATCGCCCAGGGCCATCTGCAGAAGGCCTACACCCTGCAGGAACGGGCCATCCAGTACATCGAACAGCAGAACCTGCAGGCCACGCCGATCGTCGAGTTCATCTACCGGGTGCGTGGCCAGGTGCTGCTGGAATGGCATCAGCTGGATGCTGCCGAGCAATGCGCGCTGCAGGGCATCCAGATTCTCGACGAACTCGGCGACCAGCGCTGGCGTCTGCAGAGCCACGCACTGCTGGCCGGCGTCGCCTACGCCCGCGGTCAGCAGAGCGCCTGTGCCGACTACATCAGCCAGATGCAGACGATGCTTGCCGACGACCGCTACCACATCGACTGGTTGGCCAATGCCCATGCGGTGATGCTCGCCTACTGGGATTCCAGCCAGGATCGTGAGGCGATTCGCCAATGGCTGATAAGCGCGCCGCCGGTCAGCGCCGGCGCCAACCACTTCTCCCAGCTCAATGCGCGCAACCATGCCCGTGCCCACGTGGCGCTGGGGCAGCTGGACAGCGCGTTGCCGATCCTGCGCCAGTTGCTGACCGATGCCGAGCGCCACGGCCTGGTGATGGATCGCAACCGTAACCACATCCTTCTGGCGCAGCTGCACTGGCTGCGTGAAGAACGCCAGCAGGCGCTGGATCACCTGCAACGGGCCATGACCCTGGCCAGCGGCAGCGGCGCCGTCGGCAGCTTCCTGCGGGTCGGCAAGCCGATCATCGGCATGCTCAAGTGCCTGTTGCACGAGCGCACCCTCGACGAACCGGAAGCCCAGCGCGCCACGCGGCTGATCCAGCTGGCGCAGCAGCAGCGCGACTTCAGCCGCGCCATCCGCATCACCCTCGACGAGGCGGTGATCCAGGACATCATCAATCGCCCCGACGTCCCCGAGCTGATCCGCCGCTCACCGCTGACCCGGCGCGAATGGCAGGTACTGAGCCTGATCCACGCCGGGCAGTCCAACGAGCAGATCGCCGATCACCTCAACGTTGCGCCCACCACCATCAAGACGCACATCCGCAGCCTCTACCAGAAGCTCAACATCACCCACCGCAGCGAAGCGGTGCAGCTGGCGCGCGACCTGTTGAGCAAGATTCAGGGCGACTAGCGCTCAGCCCGTCCACTGTGTCTGAGCGAAGGCGGGCAGGGTGTTGGCGCGCTGCGACGCTGCTGCCAGGTGGGGGAATGCGCCGTCCGGCGCCAGCGTGCCGGGCAGGGTGAGGCGGGCGAAGTCGTAGGCGACCACCGCGCTGATATCCACCTGGCTCATACGCTCGCCCAGCAAGGGCCGCTCGCCGCGCTCGGCCTGGCGTGCGTCCAACAATGCCAGTGCGCCGCGCGCCTGATCCTCGCAATGTCGGTACCAGTCGTCCCAGACCAGCCCTTCCGGCCGCCGATCGCGTTCGTAGTACGCCGCCACGGTTTTCTCGCAGGCACCGACGGCGAAGGCCAGCAGGTTCATCGCCTCGCTGCGCAGGGGGCCGGACAGCGGCAGCAGTGCGCGCTCGCCGCCCGCCTGCTGATCGAAATAATCGAGGATGGCGTTGCTGTCGATCAGCACCTGGCCATCGTCCAGCACCAACGCGGGCAAGCGACCCAGCGGCGAGTACTCGCGAATCTTCAGACTATCCGTCAGGACGCTGAGCGGTTCGTTGGTGAATGGTATGTCCAACATATGCAGGCTGATGCCGACACGGCGGACGAAAGGCGACATGTAGCGACCGATCAATTTCACAGGCAGTGCTCCAGAGGCGATTGGGCAGTGCATCAACCCTAGTCGAGCCCGCCGGTGGATGCGAAGGCGCCGGGCCGAACCGTCCATCGCCGCGCCCGCTCGCAGCCGGGCGGGGGAGGAGGAGCGCAGCGCCAGGCTGTGGCACCCTCGGGCTTTCAGAGATGGAGGCGTTGCCATGGCGATGAGCGAGAAACAGAAGATGCTGGCCGGCGAGCTGTACTACCCCGGTGACCCGGAGATTCTCGCCGATCAGGCCGCGGCCAAGGCCTGGATGGTGCGCTACAACGCAGCGCTGGCGGCCTCGCCGGACGAGCGTCGGGCGCTGCTAGCCGAGCGGCTGGCTGCGGTCGGTGCCGGCGCGGTGATCCGCCCGCCGTTCCACTGCGACTACGGCTACAACATCCATCTGGGCGAAGGCGCCTTCCTCAACTTCAACTGCGTGATTCTCGATGTGGTCGAGGTGCATATCGGTGCCGGTGCGCAGATTGGTCCTGCGGTGCAGCTCTACACCGCCGATCACCCGCGTGACCCTGAAGCACGCCGTTCGGGCGTGGAGTTCGGCCGGCCGATCCATATCGGCCGCAACGTCTGGGTCGGTGGTGGGGCGATCATCCTGCCGGGCGTGACGGTGGGCGACGATGCGGTGATCGGCGCCGGCAGCGTGGTCACCCGTGACGTGCCGACCGGCGCCACGGTGGTCGGCAACCCGGCGCGAATGCGCTGACCGGCTCGCTGTTGCCGTCTACGCCCTCGGCCAGCGGGCGGTCTACGCCCGGCCCTTACGCCTGCAACAGCCCGCCGCCGGAGGATGTTGCGACCGGATGCCGCACCTAGAGTGGCCACATCTTCACTGGTCACTCATAGGTAACGTGGCATGTCCGAGCAACTTCAGAATTGGTGGCGCGGCGGGGTGATCTATCAGGTCTACCCACGTAGTTTCTTCGACAGCAACGGCGACGGCGTGGGCGACCTGCCCGGCGTGCTGCACAAGCTGGACTACATTGCCAGCCTCAACGTCGACGCCATCTGGCTGTCGCCCTTCTTCACTTCGCCGATGAAAGATTTTGGCTACGACGTCGCCGACTACCGCGGCGTCGATCCGCTGTTCGGCACCCTCGACGACTTCGTCCGGCTAGTCGAAGCCTGTCATGAGCGCGGCATGCGTGTGCTGATCGATCAGGTGCTCAACCATTCTTCCGACCAGCATCAGTGGTTCGTCGAAAGCCGTTCCAGCCGCGACAACGACAAGGCCGACTGGTACGTCTGGGCCGATCCGAAGCCGGACGGCACCGTGCCGAACAACTGGCTGTCGGTGTTCGGCGGCCCTGCGTGGAGCTGGGACAGCCGGCGCCGGCAGTACTACCTGCACAACTTCCTTTCCAGCCAGCCGGACCTGAACTTCCACTGCCAGGCCGTGCAGGATCAGCTGCTCGATGATATGGAGTTCTGGCTCAAGCTCGGCGTGGACGGTTTCCGCCTGGATGCCGCGAACTTCTACTTCCACGATGCCGAACTGCGCGACAACCCGCCGAATACCGAGATTCGCGAAGGCAGCATCGGTGTGCGTATCGACAACCCTTACGCCTACCAGCGCCACATCTACGACAAGACACGGCCGGAAAACATGGATTTCCTCCGTCGTCTGCGTGCCCTGCTGCAGCGCTATCCCGGCGCCTCCTCGGTGGCCGAGATCGGCTGCGACGAGTCGCTGCGCACCATGGCCGCCTACACCAGCGGCGGCGATACGCTGCACATGGCGTATTCCTTCGACCTGCTCACCGAGCAGTGCAGCCCGGCCTATATCCGCCACACCGTGGAAGGCATCGAGCGCGAACTGGCGGACGGTTGGTCGTGCTGGTCCATGGGCAACCACGACGTGGTCCGGGTGATGACGCGCTGGGCGCTCAATGGCCGACCCGACCCGGAGCGTGGCCGGTTGCTGATGGCACTGTTGTTATCACTGCGTGGCAGCGTTTGCATGTACCAGGGCGAAGAGCTGGGCCTGCCGGAAGCGGAACTGCGCTACGAGGATCTGGTCGATCCGTACGGCATTACCTTCTGGCCGGAATTCAAAGGGCGCGACGGTTGCCGCACGCCGATGCCGTGGCAGAGCGAGGCGCATCATGCCGGCTTTACCGGGAGCCAGCCGTGGTTGCCGGTGGATGACTCGCACCGCTCGCTGTCGGTGGCGGCGCAGGAAGCCGATCCGCATTCGATGCTCAACTGTTATCGGCGCTTTCTCGGCTGGCGACGTGAGCAGCGCCTGCTGATCGAGGGCGATATCCACATGGTCTACCATGACGACGCCCTGCTGGTGTTCGAGCGACGCCTCGGCGAGCAAGTCTGGCTGTGCCTGTTCAACCTGGGCGACGTGCCGCGCAGCTATGAGCTGCCCGGGCAGGCGGTGCCGCTGGTGGACGTGCCGGCCAGCTTCGCCGAATACGATGGGCAATGGGCACGGCTGCCGGCCCATGGTTTCGGCTACGTGCGGCTCGAGGGTTAAGCGAGTTGGCAGCGGTGGGCCAGCCCGCCGCTGCAAATAGAGAGTGCATGGCGGCATCCAACGGAGAACAACAACGATGGCCAGTGTCACGCTGCGCGACATCTGCAAGAGCTACGACGGTACGCCGATCACCCGGCATATCGACCTGGAAATCGAGGACGGTGAGTTCGTCGTCTTCGTCGGTCCATCCGGTTGCGGCAAATCCACCCTGCTGCGATTGATCGCCGGACTGGAGGACATCACCTCGGGCGATCTGCTGATCGGCGACCAGCGGGTCAATGACCTGCCACCCAAGGATCGCTCGGTGGGCATGGTCTTTCAGTCCTACGCCCTCTATCCGCACATGACCGTGGCCGAGAACATGGCCTTCGGCCTCAAGCTCGCCAGCGTCGACAAGCGCGAGATCGCGCGCCGCGTGGAGGCGGTCGCGGAAATCCTGCAACTCGACAAGCTGCTCGAACGCAAACCCAAGGACCTTTCCGGCGGTCAGCGCCAGCGCGTCGCCATCGGCCGCACCATGGTCCGCGAGCCGAAGGTGTTCCTGTTCGACGAACCGCTGTCGAACCTCGACGCCTTCCTCCGCGTGCAGATGCGCATCGAGATCGCCCGCCTGCACCAGCGCATCCGCTCCACCATGATCTACGTGACCCACGACCAGGTCGAAGCCATGACCCTGGCCGACAAGATCGTCGTGCTCAACGCCGGCGAAATCGCCCAGGTCGGCCAACCGCTGCACCTGTACCACTACCCGAAGAACCGTTTCGTCGCCGGCTTCCTCGGCTCGCCGCAGATGAACTTCGTCGAGGTGCGCGCCATCTCCGCTAGTCCTGAAGCCGTCACCATCGAACTGCCCAGCGGCTACCCGCTGACCCTGCCGGTGGACGGCAGCGCTGTCAGCCCAGGCGACCCGCTCACCCTCGGCATTCGCCCGGAACACTTCGTCATGCCGGCAGAGGCCGACTTCACCTTCCACGGCCAGATCACCGTGGCCGAGCGTCTGGGCCAGTACAACCTGCTGTACCTCACCCTGGAGCGCCTGCAGGACGTCATCACCCTCTGCGTCGACGGCAATCTGCGTGTCACCGAGGGCGAGACCTTCGCTGCTGGCCTCAAGGCCGACAAGTGCCACCTGTTCCGCGAAAATGGCGAGGCCTGCACCCGGCACTATCGGGAGCCGGCGATTTATGGGTGAGTGAGACCGCCCCGCTGGACTGGCGGCAGGGTTCTGCTAGGCCAGCTTTAATTGCGCTTGATCGAGTGCGGTAAAACGGCTCCTTCAGGCTGCTCAGTGCCGACGTCATACAGAGAGGCACGGTCCGCCTGATCGGTGACGCTAGAACCGTTACCGTGGCGTTTGCTCGGTCGCGTCAAAGGCCAGGGGGTTCATCTGTCGGCCAAGGCCAGGTTTACACCGAGACCGGCAAATGATGCCGCGAAGCCCCGGCGTAGCCAGGCCTGAACGCGCTGCGATTCGATGACCGCCTTGCGAAATGCGTGCGCCAGCAGGCCGTAGACAGTAAAGATGGCGAATGTCATCAGCATGAAAGTCGCGCTGAGAACGAGCAGCTGCCCAAGCTCATCGCCGGCGCCCGGCCGGATGAATTGCGGCAGGAAGGCCAGGAAAAAAATGGTCAGTTTCGGGTTCAGCAGATTGACCAGCAGCGCCTTCGCAACCAATGATCGAACCCTCAGTGGTTCACTATCGCCACCCACCGCCAGCGCAGAGCGGTCACGCCAGGTCGCGTAGGCGAGATAGAGCAGGTAGGCAGCACCGGCATAGCACAGAGTCTCGAAGACCAGCGCACTGGAATGCAGGATCGCCGCGACACCGAGAATGGTCGCCAGCAGATGCGGCAGAATCCCGAGCGTACAGGCGGTCGCGGCCAGAATACCGGCGCGACGGCCGTGCATCAGCGCCTTCGAAACCGTATAGATCACCCCCGCGCCGGGTATCAATACGACAACCAGACAGGTAATCAGGTATTCCAGGCTGGGCATGTAGGCTCCTTGATACGGTGCTGATCGACTGAACCAGCATAGAGCATTGACGGGCGCAGCCCCCAACCGGCGCTTATCGCATCGCATGGTTCGTCGAAGGCCGCTGCCGCGAAGCTTCGAGACCTGAGTGCTGGACCCAGTCTGCCACGCGAGAATCCAACCGCGGTAATCTGGCGCTTCGCGTCGGTTATGGCGCATTCGCTCGGAGACAGTGAGGTACGAATGCAGGTCAGAAGATCCTCTCGATTGTTCATCGTGGATGCTGATGGACGCCTTTTACTTTTCTTGTACAAAGACGAGCATGAAGCGCCCTTCTGGGCGACCTCTGGGGGCGAGCTACAACCTGGAGAAAGCTACGCCGATGCAGCAGCAAGGGAGCTGTATGAGGAGACCGGTTTAACGCTTCGAGTCGGGAAGCTGCTGAAGGAAAGAGATGAGGTATATGCCGTAGCACGCTCGACACCGGCGCGCTGGCTGGAGAAGTACTTCCTCGTGGAATGCCCAGCGGACACGAGCGTGTTCGCGGCAGAATGGACCGAAGAAGAAAAGAGCACCATTCAGAAATGGAAGTGGTGGAGCTTGAACGAAATGCAAGACCAGGTCGCATCCCTATTCAAGCCTGAGTGGCTGCCTGAACTTCTGGGCGTTCTCTTAGGTGATCGTCAGTGCAGCAGTTGATTCTGATCGGGCGTGCACTTCTAGGACGAGGCTAGCGGTGGGGTGACCCTGCGGAGTGGCCGGGTCGCTACCAAAGCCTTGCTCGAGAGCGTGAACGTGCAACGGGAAGCGTGCCGAGGCCTTCAGTATTTTTCGATACAAGAAAAAGCCCCGAGAATCTTGAGATTCTCGGGGCTTTGTGCCGGGGTCACCTGAACTCGACTCGTAACCTACTGATACGTATATCTTTTACGGGTTTATAAAATCCAAGGGATACATGTTAGGATACATTTTCCTGGCCGCTGGGCTGTTTTCGGCTTTTTCCAGAAGGCCATTGAGGGCCGGTCCTTATGTCTTTGGTCGCCTCGCTGAATGGGCGAACTTCCCAAGCCGAGTCAAGCCGCCATGCATTCATGATTCGGGCGGCAACTTTTCACCCGGCTTTCGTACATCGGGTGCCTGTTTCGGCGGGTCCATCATGAAGCCGGGGCGACAGGTTCCGTCAGTCAGCATGATGCAGTAAAAATTCTCAGCATACGCACGATCCTCCGCATCAACTGTGTGGTCACTACTAAGCTGCCCTTGATCTATCGCGGCGGCGCGGTGCTGTCTAGTGCGCTGCCGGAAATACAGCAGCAGGCCGAGTAAGACGAAGCAGAGAGTCAGGATGATGCTTGCGAGCGTGAGAGTGTCCATGATGTTTTCCGACGATTCCATGCGATAGGTAAGGAGCGCAACTGTGTGCCCCAAGCCATAGTAGCCCTGCTGGCCTTTAATACCTCTTCCAACAGGTCGGGTTTGACTGCCACCGAGGCATCTGAACCGGCGTCGAATGTTTGCGCAGCAGGAGCGTCTCCTTTTTCACTCCAGGAGTGCAATTCCGTGTTAACCGGCGTGTTAACCGGCCCTTGTTAACTAGCATTCATACACTCAGGCTGTAGCCGCCGCTGGGAGGAAGAACAGGCGTTTCGGAAGGGCCTGGTCGACATTTCAAGCTAAGCCCTGAAAGTTTACCTGTTCATATACACAGCGTAGAAACGCGCTTTGCGCAGCCCATACAGTCGCTAGCCTAGATCGGGCCTGAAGCGCTGGCCGTGGGTTTTCTGGTCCCTGCGCAGCTTGCGTAGCAGGTAAGCTCGGCAAAGATGGATTGCACCTTTACCCATGCAAAGCCAATGGATAAGGTGGCGGCATCAAAGCACGGCAGGCCTGTAGATCCAGGGATGGCCCTCCGCTCGTACTCGTTCAGCCAGTACAGACTTACACGCCATCCCTTCGCTTACTGCGCATTGTCCGCTCAAAGCCGCGTCACAGTTTATTTACCGGCGCTTCCACTGGATGGAAGCGCACGAGGAGTTACGCATGACAGATTTGGCCACGTTGTCTCAGGCATTGCTTGCGGCCGTTCCCGCCGATGGCAGCAGTATCGGTAACCAAACGCTGCTTTCGCGTCTGCAGGGCCAGTTCGCCGGATTGAGTGAGGAGCAGTTCCGCGCCGCTCGTGATGAGCTGATCGAAAAGGGTGTGTTACTCAAAGGTCGCGGGCGCGGCGGTTCCGTATCCCGCGCTTCGGTCACTGGCATCAGCCTGGCGGACCAGGCTCTAAACAACGCGCGTGAACGCCGCGAGCCGGGCGTCGCGGAGGTGTCGGCCAGCTATCTGGTGCAAGCGGCAACCAAGGCCAAATCCGCCAAGCTGCAGCCGGCCACCAGCCTGGCGATGATGGAAAAGACCCTCTGGGCCACCGCTGACAAGCTGCGCGCCAACATGGACGCCGCGGAGTACAAGCACATCGTGCTCGGGCTGATCTTCCTCAAATACATCTCCGACAGCTTCGCCGGTCGCCGCGCCGAGCTGGAAACCAAGTTCGCCGACGAGAACGATGACTACTACCTGGGCGACGACGATCCCGAGCTGCTCGCCGCCGAGCTGGAAGATCGCGACTACTACCGCGAGGTCAATGTGTTCTGGGTGCCAGAGGTGGCGCGTTGGGAGTCGATCCGTGGCGCTGCCAAACAGGTGGATATCGGCAAGAAAATTGATGATGCCCTGGCCGCCATCGAGGCGGAAAACCCCAAGCTGAAGAACATCCTCGACAAGCGCTATGCCCGCGCCCAGTTGCCGGACGGCAAGCTCGGCGAGCTGGTGGACCTGATCTCCACCATCGGCTTCGGTGACGACGCGAACAAAGCCCGCGATTTGCTCGGCCAGGTCTACGAATACTTCCTCGGCCAGTTCGCCAGCGCCGAAGGCAAGAAGGGCGGGCAGTTCTACACGCCGGCGAGCATCGTCAAAACCCTGGTGGCGGTGCTCAACCCGCACCACGGCAAGGTATATGACCCATGCTGCGGCAGTGGCGGCATGTTCGTGCAGTCCGAGAAGTTCATCGAAGCCCACGGCGGCAAGCTGGGCGATGTGTCCATCTATGGGCAGGAGTCCAACCCCACCACCTGGCGCCTGGCGGCGATGAACCTGGCCATTCGCGGCATCGACTTCAACCTCGGCAAGGAGCCGGCGGATACCTTTATCCGCAACCAGCACAGTGATCTGCGCGCCGATTTCGTCCTGGCCAACCCACCGTTCAATATCAGCGACTGGTGGCACGGCAGCCTTGAAGGCGACCCGCGCTGGGTCTATGGCACCCCGCCGCAAGGCAACGCCAACTACGCCTGGCTGCAACATATGCTTTACCACCTGAAACCCAACGGCCGCGCCGGCATCGTGCTGGCCAACGGCTCGATGAGTTCCAGCCAGAACAGTGAAGGTGAGATTCGCAAAGCCATGGTCGAGGCCGACGTGGTGGAAGTGATGGTCGCACTGCCCGGCCAGCTGTTCTTCAACACGCAGATCCCCGCCTGCCTGTGGTTCCTCGCCAAACAGAAAACCGCCCGCCCCGGCGAAGTGCTGTTTATCGACGCACGCAAACTTGGCACCAATGTCAGCCGTGTGCAGATCGAGCTGACCGACGCCGATATTGAACGCATCGCGCAAACCGTCGCCAACTGGCGCGGTGAGCCACTGGATGTAGGTGGCGAGATTGCCGAATACCAGGACATCGCCGGCTTCTGCCGCAGCGTCAAACTGGCGGAAATCGCTGAGCACGGTCATGTGCTCACACCGGGCCGTTATGTCGGTGCTGAGGAAGTGGAGGATGACGACGAAGCCTTTACCGAGAAGATGCAGCGCCTGACCCAGCAACTGGGCGAGCAGATGCAGAAGGGCGCGGAACTCGATCAGTTGATCCGGCAGAAGCTGGGAGGGCTGGGGTATGAGTTCTGAGATTGATCCGGCTTTCGTGACAGTGTCATGTGACAAGTATTGTTTGCGTGTAGCGGATGGCACCCATGACAGCCCGAAACAGACAAGTGTTGGGAAGCTTCTTGTAACGTCAAAGAACGTTAAAGGTGGTGGCCTCTTCCTTGATTCTGCCTATTTTATTTCTGAAGAGGATTACCTTGATATCAATCGTCGTAGCAAAGTGGATCAATGGGATCTACTCCTTACGATGATCGGAACCGTTGGTGAAATCTGCATTGTCGACCAAGAAGATCCCATCTTCGCCATCAAGAACGTGGGACTTTTGAAGTGTGGTACAGAGATTCGAGCCAAGTGGCTCTACTACTTCTTGAGATCCCCTCAGGGCCAGCAATTGATCGAGCAGCGTAAGAAGGGGTCAACGCAGCAATACATCTCTTTAACGGAAGTTCGGAACTTACCTGTCTCGTATCCGGCAAGCAAGACTGACATGCGCGACGCCGTATCTGTACTTGGCGCTCTCGACGACCGCATCACCCTGCTACGCGAAACCAACACCACCCTGGAAGCCATCGCCCAGGCGCTGTTCAAATCCTGGTTCGTCGATTTCGACCCCGTGCGCGCCAAGGCCGAAGGCCGCCAGCCGGAAGGCGTGGACGCCACCACCGCCGCCCTGTTCCCCGATAGCTTCGAAGAGTCCGAGCTGGGGTTGGTGCCGAAGGGGTGGAGGGTGGGGAAGGTCGAAGACCTTATGGAACTCGCCTACGGAAAAGCCTTGAAGGCAACGGATCGGAATGATGGTCCGGTTCCTGTATATGGCTCGGGCGGAATAACCGGCTATCACGATCAAGCGCTGGTAGCAGGCCCTTCAATAATTGTCGGCCGTAAGGGGACTGTGGGTAGTCTGTACTGGGAAGATCAACCATTCTTCCCTATCGATACGGTTTTTTATGTCAAGACGGATCAGCCTCTGACGTATTGCTACTACCTGCTGAAAACGCTCGGGCTCGAAGATATGAACACCGACGGGGCCGTGCCCGGTTTGAATCGAGGGAATGCTTACAGATTACCTGTAGTAATCCCAGATACGTCTGTGCTCAATGCTTTCAACGAGATCACTGCTGCGTTGCGAGTCACGATGTTCGCAAACGAGCAGCAAGCCCAAACCCTAACCCAACTCCGCGACACCCTCTTGCCCCGCCTGATCTCCGGTCAGCTGCGCCTGCCAGAAGCTGAAGCTCTCGTAGCGGAGGCTGTATGACACCGGCTACCAACGATAACTTCCAACGGCTAATCGCCCATTTAAAAGCCCAGGGCGAGGCAGCTTGTGCACGCAGCGAAAACACAGCCGAATACCAGCACTTTATCGAAGCCTTTCCGTTAGCGCGGTTGCCGCACCTGACGCTGGATCAGTACTGCGTGGGTAAGGGCGGGGGCGCGTCGTTCTGTTGGTGGATTGAACAGGGCGTGATACCTGCGCTAGGGCGTTATATGCCAGGAACATCCAGGGGTCACATTCTCTATTTTCTGGGTGACGGCACGCTTTATAAGAACCGCCGCTTGCAAGATTTGAGCGATGAAGAAGCGCTGCGCTACACACTCAAAATCCACAGTGCTATCGCGGGCGCAAGCCCCGACGATTTGCTTTGGGTGGATGACGACAAAGCGATCTACGTCCGTGCCGGTGTGGAGCCGCGAGTCACTGTTGGTGATGGGCGCAAGCTGCGTTTATTAGCCTGCTATCTCCCTGCGCAGACTTTGCCCATCTCGTCGTCGGAACATCTGGGTCATTACCTTAAAACCCTTGGTTGCCCCGACGAGCATATCCCGCCTTTGAAGAAGCCCGTGGCTCGTATGCTCAAGCTACGTGAATACTACGAGCTGGCCAGAGAATCGGTCCCAGGCCTTAGCCCGTTCGGATTTATGCGCGGCCTATACAGCGGTGAATTGGGGCTTGCACCGGTTAAGGAGCTTTCTGCCGACGATGGAGAGCCGGCCAGCCTATTCGTCCCACTTCAATTGAGCCACGGCGATCGGGTGGACTGGAGTCGGATTACTCACGTACGTCTGACGGGACGCAAGGCGGATACGCCAAAGGCCCAAGAATCTCTGGGTTTCATTGCGTCTCACGCCGATAGCGCCGGTGTAGCGGCTATCGCTGACCTAGAAGCGGGTTTTCCTGGCAGAACAAGGCGGCAAAAAGGTCAGCAAGGCGCCATGCGCTTTGACCTGCGCCATTTCGCAAATAGCCGGGACAGCGGAGATAACCCACAGGACAAGGGCTTGTTGGAGCTTGGCTATATGACAAATACCAGCGATGGTGAGGAGCGTTCAATGACCCATGCGCGGGTGCCGTTAAACCAAATTCTCTTTGGCCCGCCAGGCACCGGTAAAACGCACGCCACGGTCGAGCATGCGTTAGCCATTCTCGATCCGCAGTTGCTGAGCGCTTGTAAAGACGACGTTGAAAACAGTCGTAAAAGGCTGAAGAGCCGCTTCGACGAGCTAGTGCAGCAAGAGCGCATCCGTTTCGTCACCTTCCACCAGAGCTTCAGCTACGAGGATTTCGTCGAGGGGCTGCGTGCCGAGAGCGACGCTGATAGCGGGCAGTTGCGTTACGAAGTGGTCGATGGTGTTTTCAAAAGCCTTTGCGAAGCAGCCGCCGCCAAAGTCACTCAGCAGGCGGAAGCGCCGTTAGAACTCGGTAAGCGCAGAATTTGGAAAATGTCCCTGGGTAATACCCTTGGTAGCGACGCCGGGGTTTACGAAGAGTGCGTTCAGGGTGGCTATGTGCTGCTGGGCTACGGTGGCGGTATCGACTTCAGCGGCTGTAGCAACCGTGGCGATGTACAGCAACGTTTCGTGGATGCTGGCGTAACCCTCGATGGCCCTAACGATTACAGCGTGACCAGCGTTACCGCGTTCGTCACCAAGATGAAGCCGGGCGATCTGGTGGTGGTAAGCGATGGCAATTTTAAGCTCCGCGCGATTGGCGAAGTCGCTGGCGGCTATGCCTTCAAAATCCATCCCGAGTACGACCCGCATTATTCACAAATGCGGCCGGTGAAATGGCTGCGCCAATACAGCCCGTCCTTGCCCCATAGTGAGTTGCTGAATGGTCAGTTCAGCCAAATGACGCTCTATGAATTGCGCAGCCCGACACTGAACCGCGAAAAATTACAGGGGCTGTTGGGTTCGCAAAAGATTGAAGCTGGGGCGTTGTTTCACGTCGGCCAGCGTTTTGGCCAGGGCTATGTGGTGCGTGCTATCAGCCCCGAAGTCGTTGAGTTAGATAAACCTAAGGGCGGTGTACTGCCGTTGCCGCTGAGTTTGGTTCGTCAACTATTGACCTATGTGCAGAGCGGTCAGCTGGATGTTGACGATATCCGGCAGGGCCGTATCTTCCAGAAGGTGGCAGAGGCTGGGCTAGAAAAGTACATCGTCAATGGTTACCAAAGCCTATTTGCGGCGATGGTCGAACAACTGCTGCAGCCACAGCCTAAGCCCACAACAGCAGATGCACGTGTGTTGATCATCGACGAAATCAACCGCGGCAATATCTCGCGCATTTTTGGCGAACTCATCACCCTAATCGAGAAGTCCAAGCGTGCTGGCGCTGAAGAGGCGTTGTCGGTGGTGCTGCCGTATTCCAAGGAGCGGTTCAGTGTGCCAGATAATGTTTATCTCATTGGCACCATGAACACCGCCGACCGTTCGCTGGCAGGGCTGGATATAGCCCTGCGCAGGCGCTTCGTATTCCGTGAGATGCCGCCAAAGCCAGAGTTGCTGGACAGCGTGGAGGTGCAGGGGCTTAACATCGGCCAGCTGTTGCGGGTGATGAATCAGCGCATTGAGGTGCTATTTGATCGAGAACATTGTCTGGGTCACGCCTACTTCATGCCGCTGGAGAAGGACGCCTCGCTGGCACGCCTGGAGAGAATCCTGCGCAATGAGATTCTGCCGCTGTTGCAGGAATATTTCTTTGACGACTGGCAGCGCATTCAGTGGGTTCTCAATGATCACCGTAAGCCCGCGATTGATTGCTTCGTGCAACAGGATAACCAGGATCTGGCAGGGCTGTTCGGCAATATCAGCGTGCCAGCGCAAGGCGGGGTATGGCGGATCAATGATGCGGCGTTCAAACGGATTTCTGCGTACAGGGGAATTATCGGCGTGCAGTCCCCAGCCGAGATTCCTGCTGAGATCGAGGAGACGGGTGCGTGAGCGCGTTCGTTACCGTTCGTGAATATGCTCGCCTGACAACGGCCGCTGTCGCGCCCGGCAACCTTGACTGCGCGCAAATTACCGAAAGTGCCTTCGAGTGGCTGTGTGAGCTGAGTGCCGGATTCAACCGTAACGGCGCGCCGTTACTGCAGGTTGAAGGGCGGTGCTCGCTGAAGTGGGATTCCTACGTGGGCGTTCTGGAAGCACCCTGCGGTACGCGGCTGGAGATTCTGCCCAAGCATCACGAGCAGGATGATTGCATGCTGAAAAGCCGGCGTTTGCTGCGCAAGCTGATTCAGCACGCCTTGCATCTCAAGCCGCGCGAGGCATCGGTGACGAGCCTCGAATTGTTTGATGCGCCGCTCAGTGAGTGGGTGATGGGGCAGTTTCTGGCGGAGCTGGATTTGTTGGTCAAGCGTGGTGTGCGCTTCGACTACCAACGCATCGAGGAGGAACAGCGTTTTCTCCGTGGCCAGCTCAATGTGGTGGCGCAGATGCGCCAGCCGCCGGGCCGCCAGCATCACTTTCAGATTCGCCACGATGTATTTCTGCCTGATCGGGCCGAGAATCGCTTGCTCAAGCTGGCGCTGGAGCAGGTGGCCAAAGCCACCCAGGATGCAGCCAATTGGCGACTGGCCAACGAGTTGCGGGCGATGCTCGCGGAGTTGCCAGCCAGCCGACAGGTAAGTCAGGACTTTCGGGCATGGAGCCGCGACCGGTTGATGGCGCATTACCAGGCGGTGAAGCCCTGGTGTGAGTTGATCCTCAATCAGCAGATGCCGATTGCCGTGGCCGGTGACTGGCGCGGCATGAGCCTGCTGTTTCCGATGGAAAAGCTATTCGAGTGTTATGTCGAGGCCTGGTTGCGTAAGCAGTTGCCCTCCACAGCACGCTTGACGAGCCAGGCCAGCCGCGAGCACTTGTGCGGGCATGATCATGGGAAGATGTTTCGCTTGAAGCCGGACCTGCTGATCGATACCGCTGAGCAACGCTGGATTCTGGACACTAAATGGAAACGTGTGGATTCAGGAGAACCTGAGAAAAACTACAACTTGAACCAGGGTGATTTTTACCAGTTGTTTGCCTATGGCCATAAGTATCGCGTTGGAGCAGGCATACCTACCCTGGTGCTGATCTATCCGTTCTGGTCGGGGCTGCAAAAAGCGCTGCCGGTATTCGATTACGGAGAAGGCATGAAGCTATGGGTGTTGCCGTTCGATTTGGATAATGAGCGTTTGCTGAACGCTGATTGCGCCGGTATTCCATTGCGGCAGACAGCGTCTTCCCCCACCCGGATGGAATTGACCGCATGAGCACCTACCAGCCACCGCTGACCCTCACCCCGCACATGCTCGCCCTGGTCGCCGAGATCGCCGAACAGGTCGGCCGGCTGACGGCACGCGAGGAGGCGGCAATGACCCCGCAATTGCGCCGGGGCAATCGCATCCGCAGCATCCAGGCCTCGCTGGCCATCGAGAACAACACCCTGAGCGTCGAGCAGGTCACCGCCGTGCTCGACGGCAAGCGTGTGCTCGGGCTGCCCCGTGAGATCCAGGAAGTGCGCAACGCCTTCGCCGCCTACGAAGCCATGCCCGGCTGGAATGCTGCCAGCCGGGCCGATTTGCTGGCCGCCCATGGCCGCTTGCTGCATGGCCTGATTGATGATGCCGGCCACTTTCGTCGCGGCGGGGTTGGCATTTATCGGGGTGAACAACTCATGCACATGGCGCCACCGGCCAGCCGCGTGGCGCAACTGGTCGACGATCTGCTCGGCTGGCTGGAAGCCACCGACTTACACCCGTTGCTGGCCAGTTGCGTGTTCCACTACGAATTTGAATTCATCCACCCGTTCGCCGATGGCAACGGTCGCATGGGCCGGTTGTGGCAGACGCTGATTCTCAGCCGCTGGCGACCGGTGCTGGCCTGGCTTCCGGTGGAAAGCGTAATCCGCGACCGTCAGGATGCTTATTACGCAGCCCTGTCCGCCGCCGACCAGGTCGCCGAGGCGACGCCTTTCGTGGAGTTCATGCTGGAGGCGCTGCAGCAGGCGCTCGGCGAAGCATTGGAGGCGCAGGCGCGAGAAACAGAAATAACGTCGGGGAAAAAGTCGGTAAAAACGTCGGGGAAAATCCTGCAGGCCATTGCTGCACGGCCCGACATCACCATTCCCGAACTGGCCGCACTGACCGGCGTCACCGAGCGCTCGGTTGAGCGAAGTCTGCGCAAGTTGCAGTCTGAAAACCGCCTGCGCCGCGTGGGGCCGGCCAATGGAGGGTACTGGCAGGTGATTCCGGCCGGTCAGACCGAGTGACCCGTCGATTACCGGGTTGTCATGTTTTTTCGTCATGTCGATGCGTTCGACGGATCAAGGATTGAGCAGTAATGACCGAAGACCAACTGGAACAGGAATGCCTCGGCTGGCTGGGCGAACTGGGTTACACGCACCTTTACGGGCCGGATATCGCCCATGACGGCGGCGACCCGCAGCGCGACAGTTATCGCCAGGTCGTGCTGACGGAACGCCTGCGCGCCGCCATCGCAAAGCTCAATCCCCAGGTGCCGCTGGCCGCTCGCGAGGATGCGCTCAAGCAGGTAGTGGATCTGGGTGTGCCGGCGCAGTTGTCGGCCAACCGCCTGTTCCATCGGCTGCTGGTCGGCGGCGTGCCGGTGCAGTACCAGCTCGATGGCGAAACCCGGGGTGATTTCGTGCGGCTGATCGACTGGGTAAACGTGCGCGGCAACGAGTGGCTGGCGATCAACCAGTTCAGCATTCAGGGGCCGAAGCACACCCGGCGCCCCGACATCATCCTGTTCGTCAACGGCCTGCCGCTGGTGCTGCTGGAGCTGAAGAACCCCGCCGATGTGAACGCCGACCTGTGGAAGGCCTTCGATCAATTGCAGACCTATAAGGAGCAGATTCCCGATCTGTTCCACTACAACGAAATCCTGGTGATTTCCGATGGCAGCGAGGCGCGCATGGGCTCGCTGTCGGCCGATGCCGAGCGCTTCATGAACTGGCGCACCATCGATGGTGAGCAGCTCGACCCGCTGGGTCAGTTCAACGAACTGGAAACCCTTCTGCGCGGCGTGATGGCGCCGGAGATGCTGCTGGATTACCTGCGTTACTTCGTGCTGTTCGAGGATGACGGTCGCTTGGTGAAAAAGATCGCCGGTTATCACCAGTTCCACGCGGTGCGGGCGGCGATCCGCCAGGTGGTGACCGCTTCGCGCCCGGGCGGCACGCACAAGGGCGGGGTGGTCTGGCATACCCAGGGCTCGGGTAAGAGCATCACCATGACCTGTTTTGCCGCACGGGTGATGCAGGCGGCGGCGATGGAGAACCCGACCATCGTGGTGATCACCGACCGCAACGACCTGGACGGCCAGTTGTTCGGGGTGTTTTCGCTGTCGCATGACTTGCTTCGCGAGCAACCGGTGCAGGCCGAGACGCGTGGCGATCTGCGGGAGAAACTAGGCAACCGTCCGAGTGGCGGCATCGTGTTTGCCACCATTCAGAAGTTTATGCCGGGTGAGGATGAAGACAGCTTCCCGGTGCTTTCGACCCGCTCGAACATCGTGGTGATCGCAGACGAGGCGCATCGCACCCAATATGGCTTCCATGCCTCGCTGAAGGCGCCCGACCTGAAGGTGGCCGAGGCCAGCGCCCGTTACCAGGTGGGCTATGCCCAGCACCTGCGCGACGCCCTGCCGAACGCCACCTTTGTGGCCTTTACCGGTACGCCGGTATCCAGTGAAGACCGTGACACCCGGGCGGTGTTCGGTGACTACATCCACGTCTACGACATGCAGCAGGCCAAGGACGACGGCGCCACGGTGGCGATCTACTACGAATCGCGGCTGGCCAAGCTGTCGCTGAAAGACAGTGAGCTGGCACATATCGATGATGAAGTGGACGAGCTGGCCGAAGATGAGGAAGAGGATCAGCAATCGCGCCTGAAATCGCGCTGGGCGGCGCTGGAAAAGGTCGTGGGTGCCGAGCCGCGTATCAAAAGCGTGGCGGCGGATCTGGTCGCGCACTTCGAGGAGCGCAATCAAGCGCAGAGCGGCAAGGCCATGATCGTGGCCATGAGCCGCGAGATCTGTGTGCATCTGTACAACGAGATCGTCGCGCTGCGCCCCGAATGGCACGACGAAGACCCGGAGCAGGGCGCGATCAAGGTGGTGATGACCGGCAGCGCTTCGGACAAGGCGTTGCTGCGCCCGCATATCTATCCGAGCCAGGTGAAAAAACGCCTGGAGAAACGCTTCAAGGACCCGAAAGACCCGCTGCAGCTGGTCATCGTGCGCGACATGTGGCTGACCGGCTTCGACGCGCCCTGCGTGCATACCCTGTATGTCGACAAGCCCATGAAGGGCCACAACCTGATGCAGGCCATCGCCCGGGTGAACCGCGTATTCAAGGACAAGCAGGGCGGCCTGGTGGTGGATTACATCGGCATTGCCAACGAACTGAAGGCTGCGCTCAAGGAGTACACCGCCAGCAAGGGGCGCGGCCGGCCAACCGTGGATGCCCACGAAGCCTACTCAGTACTGGAGGAAAAGCTCGATGTGTTGCGCAGCCTGCTGCATGGCTTCGACTACAGCGATTACCTGACCGGCGGCCACAAGCTGCTGGCCGGTGCGGCCAACCATGTGCTGGGCCTGGAGGATGGCAAGAAGCGCTTCGCCGACAATGCCCTGGCCATGAGCAAGGCTTTCACGCTGTGCTGCACTCTGGATGAAGCCAAGGCGGTGCGCGAGGAAGTGGCCTTTCTGCAAGCCATCAAGGTGCTGCTGACCAAGCGCGAGATCAGTGCCAAGAAGAAGACCGACGAAGAGCGCGAGCTGGCCATCCGCCAGATCATCGGCAATGCTGTGGTCTCCGGCGAGGTGGTGGATGTGTTCGAGGCGGTTGGCCTGGACAAGCCGAACATCGGCCTGCTGGACGATGAATTCCTCGCCGAGGTGCGCAACCTGCCGGAAAGGAACCTGGCGGTTGAGCTGCTGGAGCGGCTGCTGGAAGGCGAGATCAAGAGCAAGTTCGCCAGCAACCTCGCACAGGAAAAGAAATTCTCCGAGTTGCTCGATAACGTGATCAAGCGCTACCAGAACCGCTCCATCGAAACCGCCCAGGTCATCGAAGAGCTGATCGAGATGGCCAAGAAGTTCGCCGCCGCCAGCAAGCGGGGCGATGAACTAGGGCTGAATGACGACGAATTGGCCTTCTACGATGCGCTGGCCAATAACGAGGCATCCGTTCGCGAGCTGGGCGACGAGATCCTGGCCAAGATCGCCCATGAACTGACCGCCAGCCTGCGGCAGAACGTGACGGTGGACTGGAACAATCGCGAGAGCGTGCGCGCCAGGCTGCGGCTGATGGTCAGGCGCATCCTGCGCAAATACAAATACCCGCCGGATCAGCAGGAAGGGGCTGCACAGCTGATTTTGGAGCAGGCTGAGATGCTATGCGCGGGTTGGGCGTAGGGTGGATCGGTTACAACCTCGCTATAGAAGATGCCTTCAAGCCCGGATG
The DNA here is from genome assembly GCF_002929225.1 of Stutzerimonas kunmingensis. Lineage (GTDB taxonomy): Bacteria > Pseudomonadota > Gammaproteobacteria > Pseudomonadales > Pseudomonadaceae > Stutzerimonas. Next base: position 859,568 of record NZ_PISM01000022.1, read on the forward strand.
CGGCAGACTGCTCGCGGAGCAAGGTGAGGGCAGATAATCCACTTTGACCGACACCAGTAAGTTTCTTAGGTGGCTCCGTACTGGTTGGCGCGGGTTGTTGGTTTCCAAATCGGCACCGCCTGCTGCTCATTTTTATGGATACCCGCTTGGATACTAGCCCGTGGATACCATAAGAAACTGGCGTCGACGGTCGCCTCGTGCTGGTCGATGCCTCCGCATGCAAGCCGTGACGGTAAATCTGTTCTGACGCAGTGCGCGCAGCATAGTACGCAAAAAGGCACGTTTCCATGCGTACCACGCTGCGTACCACTCTTTTGCGTACCAGGTAGCCGATGCGCAACACCGTTGAGTCGCTACGGCTCAAGTGCCGTCCCCTCTTCGGTTGATACTTCTCGAGGCCGGCCAATGGTCTGCGGGGTTTCGGGTGGCTTAATGAATGAAGACCAAATGAGTGATGTATTAACTGTCCGTTTCCGTGCGCACCACGCTGCGCACCACCCTGTTGCGCACCGTCTTGTAAGCCACGGCAATCCATCAATCTGCTGGTAGGCCTCAAAAGATAATCGCTGCAGTTGGGGGATGCTTTACCCCAGAAGGGTGCGCTGTAGTGCGAGCATATGGACGCCAGTCTGGCGGTAGTGGCTGAAAGCATGCTCGAGGGACGGGGAGTTTATTGTTGACTACCGGTACCGTGCCTCATTCTCTTTTTTGGTGTAGCGATACCCCGTCTCGCTGATGCCCTGCTGCTCGATTGGCAAGCGTCGTCGTCCCAGGTGAGCTGGCACGTCGGCTCTGACATCGGATCGATACAGAAACTGGTCGGCTTGCATTAAGGAAAGTATTTGGTCGGCATGGGCCTGTCGTTTCTTTGCCCCGTAGACTGCTGCGGAGATCGTAACGGCGCGGGCGGGAGTTAGCGGTGCCAGCTGCGTCGGCACGGATGAGCTGTATGAGGCGAAACAGCTCGACAACGATTACTTTGCGGAGGAGTGACGGTGACTTTTGTTGCTACATCTCCTTGCTACAGAAATCGTCAGTCCACTCGTCAACAGTTTGGTCTTGCGGTCGTTTGGGTAATGGGGTGGCTGAGCTAGTGGCCTGAGCGGTTAGTTCAATAATCTATTTTTCATCGCGCCAAGTTTAGCTTTGTGGACTGAGCTGATGATCGATTCAGCCGTTTTGTTCCATTTGAATGGCTTGGCGGAGAGCTCGTTG
>NZ_PISM01000003.1 GCF_002929225.1 Stutzerimonas kunmingensis
AGTGGTGCCACCGCTGCCGAAGGTGATGTTGCGCAGCCCGCCATTGAACACCGTCATCTCTTCGTAGTTGGAAGAGTCGCGGTAGCTCGTGCGATCCAGCATGCCGAGATCCAGCGTGAGGCCTTCGACGTCCTTGCTCTGCAGCCAGGCGCCGCGATAGATGTTCGGCAACAGGCGGCTGTCGTTGCGCATCAGCACCGGAATCACCGGTTGCAGGGTCCCCACGTGCAGCGTGGTGGCGGACAGCTTGGCCTTCGCCGTCAGGCCTGCCGTGCCGTAGTCGTCCGCCGGCTCGCCGGAAGCCGAGCGTGGCAGGAGGCCGGTGCCGCCGCGACCGGAGCCGGAGTCGAGCTTGACGCCGAGCAGGCCGATGGCATCCAGGCCGAAGCCGACCGGTCCTTCGGTGTAACCGGACTCCATTTTCAGGATGAAGCCCTGGGCCCACTCCTCGGCCTTGGACTGAGCAGCGCCAGACTGCCGGAAGTCGCGGTTCATGTAGAAGTTGCGCAGTTCGACAGCGGCCTTGCTGTCTTCGATGAAGGCGGCGCTGGCGGGATTGGTGGCGATCACTACGGCGCCGCCGCAGAGAATGTGGCAGAGGGATTTGTGGTGCAGTCGCATGGTATTTCCTCTTGTTGTTGTTTTGGGCCGCTCTCGGGCGGCTACAGGGCATAGAGCGAAAGGCGTGCCAGGCGCGGCGCTCGAGTGGCCACCCGCCGCAATGGCACGTGGTAGAGCGGTCTATGGTCGGTTGGCTGGGCTTGCTGCGAGGGCTGCGGTGCGTCCGTTGGACTGGACATGTATGGCGGACGGTGGTGTTCTGCGGGGTCGAGGTGTCCAGTCGGGCAGACTGGACGGCGCCGGCGGGTGAGACCGGCGCCGGATCAGATCAGCGCGTGCCCCTGCGACTCTTGACGCAGACGAAGCTCGATGCGGCATTCACGTCGCCCTTGCCGAAGTACTTCGGCCAGCCGGGGTATTCACACAGCGGGCGGGTGCGGCCGGGTACGCCAACGCTGTCGGCTGCGACCTGCCGGCGCGGCGCGCGGCCCTGTTCGACCCAGTCTTCCAGCGCGGTCAGCGAATCCCAGGCGGCGTTGAACACGGTGCTGGCGGCGTGGCCGTAGCCGGGGATCTCGTAGTAGCGCAGGAAGTGCCTGGTCCTGCCTGGGCCCATGTCGCGGCGTACGCGCTTGTAATACTCGGCGGTGGCGCGGGTGCTCACCAGCTGATCGGAAGTGCCGTGGGCCATGAGGATCTTGCCGCCGTTGCGGGCGAAGGCGGTGAGGTCGGTCCGGTTGACGTCCTGGCGCAGCGACAGCTCGCTGATGCGCGCCTGCCACGGGCCGGGGTTTTGCGGGTCGAGGGTCAGCGAGTTGAAGGTGGGGTTGCGCGTCACGAAGAAGCGCACCCATTCATCCCAGAAGCCCGAATGGTAGGGCGCGCCCTCGGCGAAGCCGGTGCCGTGCACGGGCATCGGATAGCTCGGCTGCAGGGTGTTGAGGCCGAGGCGGTTGACCACCAGCTGCAGGCCTTCACCCGGCCGGCCGAGGTCGGTGCCCCAGGTGTTGAAGCCGGGGTAGTGGGTCTCGCCGCTGGCCAGCCGGAAGTTGAAGCGGATCGGCGTGTTGAACACCCGCAGCGCCTGGATCTGCGCATCCGAGAGGCAGCGTTGCGAGGTATCGGCACCGCCCGGGCAGCGCAGCGGTTTGCCGTTGAGCCTGGCGCGGGCCGGGTCGAACTGCGCATTGCAGGCCGCCTGGTGGCTGATCACGCCGTCGCGCACGCCATCCAACTTGTCGCAGGCCTGCATCGCGGCTTCCAGCAGTGCGGCGCGCTTCTCCAGGCTGGGAAAGGCGCCGGGCTGGGCGAGGGCGCGGGTGATGCGGCCGAACTGCAGGTCCAGCGCCAGGGCGTTGTAGGCGGGGTAGAGGACGATGGCGCCGTTGAAGTCGGTCGGCCATTGCTGCACCACGGCCAGCGCCTCGCGGCCACCGGTGGAGCCGCCGGCGAAATAGCTGCGCTCGGGCGCGGCGCCGTAGCGCTGTTCGATCAGGTAGACGGCGGCATCGCGCGTTTTCTTCAGCGCGTCGTGGGCGTAGTTGGCCAGGGCTTCGTCGTTCCAGGCGAAGGAGCCGGGGCTCAGCGGATCGGCCACATGCCCGGAATCGCTGCCGAACACCGCGTAGCCACGGCCGAGCGGCGTGGGTTGATCGGCGGGGCCAGCGGGTACGTTGCCGGCGACGTTCGGCACCGTGCCGTTGTAACCGCCGCCGCCGAACATCATTGCCTTACGGTTCCACTGTTCGGGCAGCACCAGGCGCATGCGGATTGCCGGTGCGGCGGGATCGACCGGGCGAATCTCGGCGCTGAGGTCGCAGTAGGCGCCGAACGTCTGCGGTGCGCTGCCGCCAGCGGCCACCGGGGTCGCCGCGGTTACGCGCGCGCCGTTGCTGGGCAGGCCGATGGCCTGGGCCGGTATCTCGCGGCCAAGCAGTTCGGTGCAGGTCGCCGCCTGCACGGATTCGGCGGCAAGTAGCGCCAGCGCCAAGGGCGTCAGGTACAGCGCGCGGCGGGTAAACGGATTGCTACGGATAGGCATCATTGGGGCTTCCTTCTTGTTGTTGTCGAGCCGATGCGCCGGGTCGGGCGCATAAGCGCTCAAGCCAATGACATGCCAGCGGACGGAAGGAAGGGAGAGCAGGCGATAGTCGGTCATCGCCGTCGGGGCGAGGGCTCTAGGGCGGGGATGCGGAGGCGCTTTGGGAGGCAGAAAAATGTTCGGCGCGGCGGAGCTCAGGTGGAGCGATGTCCGGCGCGCTGGACGACTGTCCGCCTCGCCGGACATGGCGCTGTCAGTTGTAGCGGCCGGTGATCCCGCCGACGCTGTAGCGCCCGGCACCGAGCAGCAGGATGGCCAGCGCGCCGAACAGGAACAGGCCCTGCAGTTCGATGGCCCAGCCGCCCATCGGCCCGATGTCGAACAGTTCGGCCCGGTGCGCTAGCGCCAGCGCGACGACCATGTTGCCCAGCATCAGCAGAGCGCCGAGGCGGGTGTAAAGGCCAAGGATCACCAGCAGCGGCCCGACCACCTCACCCAGATAGACGCCGTAGGCGAGGACCGTCGGCAGGCCCATGCCGGCCAGCATGCCACCGATGCCACCGATGCCATCGACGCCGTGCAGCAGTTTGTGGATGCCGTGCAGCAGCATCAGCACGCCGACTGCCAGTCTGAGAACCAGTTTGCCTGCATCGTCTGTCATCGTTGCGCGTCCCCTTGCGGCGCCGGGAATCGGCGGCCCTGCCTCCAATGTAGATCAGCCGCTGTGACATTGCCGCGTCGTCAACGACGGCCAAGCCGCGGGTTAGACCGCTCAGCGCTGGCTCAGGCCATGCTGCTGCAGCTTGCTGTAGAGGCTGGCGCGGGAGATGCCGAGCTCCATGGCGGCGCGCCGGCGGTTGCCCTTGCAGGCGGCCAGTGCGCTCTGCAGCGCGCGACGCTCTGCCTGGGCGATGGTCTGGGCCAGCGGTTGCAGCGGCAGTTCTTCGAGACTGGCTGCGGCTGCGGCTTGAGCAGGTGGAGACACGGCTGCCAGATGGCTGCTGGCGTCTACCGGGCGTGCCTGATCGCCGAGCAATGGCATCAAGTGTGCCGCCTGCAGCTGCGGGCCGTCGGCGGAAAGCTGCGCGCGCTCCAGCAGGTTGCCCAGCTCGCGCACGTTGCCGCGCCAGGGGTGCGCGCAGAGTAGCGCCAGCGCTTCGGGGCTCAGCTCCATGGGCGGCTAGCCGGAGCGGTTGGCGATGTCGTCGAGCAAGTGTTCGACCACGGCGGGGATGTCGCTGGCGCGCTCGCGCAACGGCGGCACGCGCAGGGCGAGGACGTTGAGGCGGTAGTAGAGGTCGTCGCGGAACTGGCCGGCGTTGACCTTGGCTTCCAGGTCGATATGCGTCGCGGCAATCACCCGCACGTTGAGCGCCTTGACCTGATTGGAGCCGAGCGGCTCGACCTCCTGTTCCTGCAGCACGCGCAGCAGCTTGGCCTGTAGCGGCAGGGGCAGGTCGCCGATCTCGTCGAGGACAGCGTGCCGCCATTGGCCACCTCGAACTTGCCGATACGCGCCTTGCGGTCGGCGCCGGTAAAGGCGCCGGGGGCCGTGCCGAACAGTTCGGCCTCGACCAGACTTTCCGGGATCGCCGCGACGTTGACCGCGACGAAGGGCCCGCGCGCCCGTGGCGACAGGTTATGGATGCCCTGGGCCAGTAGCTCCTTGCCGGTGCCGGTTTCGCCGCGCAGCAGCACGGTGGCATCGAGCTGCGCGGCGCGCCGGGCCTGGCGCTTGATCTCGCTGGCGGCCGGGCTGTTACCGATGAAGCCGGCGATGGTGTACCGCGCCCGGCGCGCCTTGGCCAATTCGTTCTGCGTGGCGACCAACTGCGTCTGCAGGCTGGTGTACTTGGACATCAGCGGTTTGAGATGCCGTGCGCGGTCGAACAGCACGAAGCCCAGCGCGCCGACCAGGGTGCCGTCCTCGTCGCGCAGCGGAATGCGCGTGACGACGAAGTGCTCGTCGCCGAAGGCCATCAGGTCGATGATGCTCGGCAGGCCGCTTTCCACCACCTCGCGCAGGCGGCTGGCCGGCAGCACTTCCTCGATTTCCTTGCCGAGCACGCTGGCCGGATCGCGAATGCCGACCTTCTCGGCGTACTTGTCGTTGATCCAGACGATGCGCGCCTGGCGGTTGACCGCGATGGTGCCCTCGCACTGCGCGTTCAGGTGGTCGAACAGCAGTGGCATGGCCACGGCACGGAAGCGTTCCGGCGAAACGCCGACGATCAGGCCGTGGTTGTCGAGTGCGTCGCGGGCAATGCTCATGGGCAGTCAGGTCCGTTCTGGGGCGACCGATTATGGTTGGCCCCGGCTGCCACGGGCAAGGCAGCCGGGGCATGCTCACGGCTGGGAATACACTTCGTTCGGCAGCCAGGTGGCCAGCGGAGCGAAGTAAAACACCAGGGCCAGACCGATCAGCTGGATGATGATGTACGGCAGCACGCCGAGGTAGACATCGCGGGTGGTGATACCCGGCGGGCAGACGCCCTTGATGTAGAACAGCGCGAAGCCCACCGGCGGGGTGAGAAACGAAGTCTGCAGGCAGAGCGCGAAGAGAATCGCGAACCACAACGGATCGACGCCCATGGAGAACAGCACCGGCGCTACCAGCGGCAGGATGATCAGGGTGATCTCCACCCAGTCGAGGAAGAACCCCAGCAGGAAGGTGATCGCCAGCACGGTGAGCAGCACGCCGGTCTGGCCGAACGGCAGGCCGGTCAGCGCCGCGCGGATCACGTCGTCGCCACCCAGGCCGCGCAGCACGGCGGCGAATACCGTGGCGCCAATGAAGATGCCGAAGATGAACGCGGCGGTGCGGCTGGTCTGGTACAGCGCATCCTTGAGCACCGGCAGACTCAATCGGCGGCTGGCAGCGGCCATCAGCAAGGCGCCGAAGGCACCGACGGCGGAGGCCTCGGTGGTGGTGGCGATGCCGAAGAAGATCGAGCCGAGCACAGCGAAGATCAGCGCCAGCGGCGGGACCACGGCCCAGAACACGTCGAGCAGGGCACGGGCGTCGAGCTTCGGCCGGTTGACCGGGGCCGGGGCGAAGTCCTTCTTCAGCCAGGCGACGACCACGATGTACAGCACGTACATCAGCGCCAGCATCATCCCCGGGATCAGCGCGCCCATGAACAGCTTGCCCACCGAGGCTTCCGAGGTGCCGAGGCGGTCGGCCATCAGCACCAGCATGATGCTCGGCGGGATGAGGATGCCCAGCGTGCCCACCGAGCAGGCGGTGCCCACCGCCAGGCTCTTGTTGTAATTGGCCTGCAGCATCGGCCCGATGGAGAGCATGCCGAGCAGCGCCACCGAGGCGCCGACGATGCCGGTGGAAGCGGCGAGCAGGATGCCGACCACCACCACGGTCACCGCGTAGCCGCCGCGCAGCGGACCGAGTACGCGTACCAGGCTGTGCATCAGGCGTTCGGCGATGCCGGAGCGGTCGAGCATGATGCCCATGAAGATGAACAGCGGCAGGGCGACCATCAGCTCGTTGGCGACGATGCCGTAGATGCGCGCGTCGAGCACGCCGATGGTGCCGTCCCAGGTGAACCAGAGATTGGCGTCGAAATGTTCGACCAGCACATAGCCGACCACGGCGAACAGCAGGCCGATGCCGGCCAGCGACCAGGCGACCGGGAAGCCGAGCAGCAGCAGGCCCATGAAGCTGGCGAACATGGCGATGACGAGGATTTCTTCCAGACCCATGATTGCGACTACTCCATCAGGGCTGCGAACGAGTGCTGTCGCGCTCGTCCAAGGGGGCCGTCAGGGCCCGCGGGAAATTGAACAGCAGGGTGCTGCAGCGCAACGCGCGGGACAGCAGCGCCAGCGCCACCAGGGCGAGGCCGATGGGCAGCACGCTCTTGAAGATGAAGCGATGGGGCAGCCCGCTGGGTGCCTGGGAGCGTTCGTTGTAGAGGTAGGCCTTGTAGGCGTAGGGAATCAGCGCATCGATCATCAGCGCGATCACCGGCAGGGCCAGCAGCACGATGGCGACCAGCTCGATCCAGGCGCGGCTGCGCAGGCTGAAGCGTTCGCTCAGCACATCGACGCGCACATGGTCGTCGCGCACCACGGCATAGGCGAGGGCAAGCATCAGCGCGGCGCCGAACAGGTGCCAGGACATTTCCTCCAGCGCGATGGAGCCACGCGAGAGGGCGAAGCGGCTGAACACATTGGCCAGCACGACCAGCAGCACGGCCAGCCAGAGCCAGGCGCTGGCTTCGCCGATGGCCACCAGCAGGCGATCCAGCGGCCGCGAGATGCGGTTGTACGGCAGCGCGTCGGGCGCTGGCGCATCGGGAGAGACGGGCTTGAAGGACACGGCGGACCTCGAAATCTCGACACAAGGGATAGGAGGCGGGCACGCTGCCGTGCCCGCGGGTTAGTGGCCTGTTTGGTAAGTCTGGTTGGTCAATTTCGGCGCCCATGGCCCCGATGCAGCGTTGCTGCTCATTGCCTCAACCCACTCACCGCACAGGCCACAGCGCGTAGCCGTCAGTCGTACTTGTAGAAGTCGCGCGGCAGGTAGCCCATGCCGTGCCAGATCGAGTGGTGCTTCATGAACTCGCGCTGGCTGGTCAGCACGCGCTTGAACATCTCGTCCTTGGCGGCCATCTCGTCGAGCACTTCATCGGTGACCTTCTGCAGTTCGCGCAGTACCGGCTCAGGCAACACCTGGGCCTTCACGCCCTGCTTCTGGTAGTCGCGCAGCGCGGTCGGCTGTGCCCACTCGCTTTCGGCGAAGCCCTTGAGGGTCGCCGACTCGCAACCCATCTCGATGAGTGCGCGGCTTTCCGGCTTGAGCTTGTCCCAGACGTCCTTGTTCACCAGCAGGTGCGAGGTGGTCAGCGTCTGGTGCCAGCCGGGCATGATGTAGTTTTTGATGATCTGGTCCAGGCCCAGCATCTTGTCCACCGCCGGCTGCGAGAACTCGGTGGCGTCGATGGTCTTGCGCTCCAGCGCCTGGTAGATCTCGCCGCCCGGCACCATGGTCACCGAGGCGCCGAGCTTTTCCAGCACCTTGCCGCCGATGCCGGCGAAGCGAATGCGCAGGCCATCGAAGTCATCCAGCTTCTCGATGGGTTTGGCGAACCAGCCGGCGCCTTCCGGGCCGATGATGCTGCACAGCATCGGGTGGATGTTGCGCTCGGCGTAGATCTCCTCGAGCAGCTTCTTGCCGTCGCCCTGGTAGTACCAGGCCAGATGCGCCGGCGGCTCCATGTTGAACGGCGCGCCGGAGTACAGCGGCAGGGCCGGGATGGTGCCCTGGTCGTAGCCGATCCAGGTGTAGCCGGCCGGGTACTTGCCGCTGCTCACCGCATCCATGATCTCGAACGGCGGCACCAGCTCGCCCGGCTCGTAGTAGCGCAGCTGGATGTCGCCGCCGGACACGGCCTTGAGCGATTCGGAGAGGTGCTTGACCGGAGTGGAGAGGCCGATCAGGTGCGAAGGGAAGGCCAACGGCACCTGCCAGCGGATCTTTTCCGCGGCGCTGGCGACGCCACTGAGCAGGCTAGCGCCGAGCAGGGTGGTCGCACCGATGGCGCAGGCGATACGGGAGAGTTTGTTCTTGGTCGACATGCAGGTTTCCTTCTTGTTGTTGTTCTGGTGCCCGAGGGCGGACGCGTAACCGCCCGTGGGTCGAGGGCGTTAACAGGCCAGAACAAGAACAGAGGCCGAGCCGATGCTGCCGATCCGGCGCCAGTCTTGTTCTTTGGTTTGTTCTGGCGTCGCAGGGTGGATTGCAGGTTCTGTGCCTATCGCTCGGGAGCGAGGAAAGGTGCGCTCTGCAGCGGCATTCGGATGATTGCAGGGCGATAGCGGTGTCCGCTGCGGCAGACACTGCTCAGGTGAGCACGCGGCAGTGTCCGGAATTCTGGAACATGTCCAGTTCCATGGACGGTCGCAATGACTGACTGCTGGACAAACAAAATCCGGCGTTGCGCGGGGCGCGACGCCGGATGAGAGGAGTAGAGCGGAGGGTGTGCGATCAGCTGGCGGCTTGCTTGGCCAGGGTGCTTTCCAGGGCGCTGCGGCAGCGCTCCTCGGCGGTGTCCAGTTCCAGCTGCATCTGCTGGATATCGAGTAGCTGCTGCTCCAGCTGCTGGCGCCGCTCGGCGATCATCTGCAGCATGATGTTCAGCTGCTTCTGGTTGCCGGCCTTGGGGTCGTACAGCTCGATCAGCGTCTTGCATTCAGCCAGCGAAAAGCCGATGCGCTTGCCGCGCAGGATCAGCTTCAGCGCGACGCGATCCTTGGGTGAATAGATGCGTTCCTGACCGCGGCGGGTCGGCGTGAGCATGCCCTGTTCTTCGTAGAAGCGGATGGCGCGAGTGGTGATATCCAGCTCATTGGCCAGGTCGGAAATACTGTAGGTCTGTTTCGCCATGATTCTTCCGATCATCCTCTGTCGCGCCCGGCGAACCGGGCGCGTGTCTGCCAGCATGCCCTGCCGCGACGGTGCGCTCAGGGGCGTTCGACTGCCAAGGCTACTCCCTGGCCACCACCGATGCACAGTGTTGCCAGGCCCTTGCGAACATCGCGGCGCTGCATCTCGTGCAGCAGGGTCACCAGGATGCGGCAGCCCGAGGCGCCGATCGGGTGGCCGAGGGCGATGGCGCCGCCGTTCACGTTGACCTTATCGGCATCCCAGCCCAATTCCTTACCCACAGACAGCGCCTGCACGGCGAAGGCTTCGTTGGCTTCGATCAGGTCCAGTTCGGCCAGCGACCAGCTGGCTTTTTCCAGGCAGCGGCGGGTGGCGGAAACCGGGCCGATGCCCATGATCGCCGGGTCGACGCCAGCGTTGGCGTAACCGGCGATCTTCGCCAGTACCGGCAGGCCCAGGGCCTCGGCCTTGCTGGCGCTCATCAGCACCACCGCGGCGGCGCCGTCGTTGAGGGTCGAAGCGTTGCCGGCGGTGACGCTGCCGTCCTTCTTGAACGCTGCGCGCAGGCCGCCGAGGGAGTCGGCCGTAGTGCCGGCGCGGGGTTGCTCGTCGCGGGCGAAGGCGAGCGGATCGCCCTTGCGCTGCGGGATCAGCACCGGGGTGATCTCGGCATCGAAGCGGCCGCTCTCGATGGCAGCGGCGGCGCGCTGCTGGGACTGGGCAGCGAAGGCGTCCTGCTGCGCACGGTCGATACCGTACTTGTCGGCCAGGTTCTCTGCGGTGATGCCCATGTGGTAGTCGTTGAAGGCATCCCACAGTCCGTCGGTGATCATGCTGTCGACCATCTGCGCGTGGCCCATGCGCAGGCCGGTGCGCGCGCCGGGCATGACGTAGGGCGCCAGACTCATGTTCTCCATTCCGCCAGCGATGACCACCTCGGCGTCGCCGCAGCGGATCGCCTGCACGGCCAGATGCACGGCCTTGAGGCCCGAGCCGCAGACCTTGTTCAGCGTCATGGCCGGCACGGCGTGGGGCAGGCCGGCCTTGATCGAGGCCTGGCGCGCGGTGTTCTGCCCGGCGCCGGCGGTGAGTACATGGCCGAGGATGACTTCATCGACCTGGGCCGGGTCGATGCCGGTTTTTTCCAGCAGGGCGCGGATCACGGTGGCGCCCAGTTCGACCGCCGGCACATTGGCCAGCGCGCCCTGGAAACTGCCGATGGCGGTGCGGGTTGCAGCTACGATGACGACGTCTTGCATGACGGACTCCGAATAAAAAAGCGCTACGCCGGGGCGTAACGCGAGGGCCAGACACGCGGCCTGGCTCCGGGAAAGGGTGCCCTCGAACGACAGGGGGCAAGCCGCTGGTCAGCGCGCTGGCAGACCGGTCAATGCCGCAGTATACGGGCGCCTAAGTGACTGGCCAGTGCTGGCGGCAGCCGGCTCTAGGGCGTTCGGGACAGGCGGGAAGACGCGGCGGGCAAGGGGTGCTCCTGCGTTCTTCCCGCACGCTGGCTTCAGCGCTGGATCGGGCTGCCGGTAGCCTCTTGCAGCTCATCGAAGCTGACGCCTTCGGCCAGTTCGACCAGCTTCAGGCCCTGCTCGGTGACGTCCAGTACGCCGAGGTCGGTGATGATCCGGTCGACCACGCCGAGGCCAGTCAGCGGCAGATCGCAAGCCGGCAGGATCTTGTGCGCGCCGCCCTTGGCGGTGTGCTCCATCAGCACCACGACGCGCTTGACGCCGGCCACCAGATCCATCGCGCCGCCCATGCCCTTGACCATCTTGCCGGGGATCATCCAGTTGGCCAGGTCGCCCTTTTCCGACACCTGCATGGCACCGAGGATGGCCAGGTTGATGTGACCGCCGCGGATCATGGCGAAGCTCTGCGCGTTGTCGAAGAAGCTCGAGCCGGGCAGTGCGGTGACGGTCTGCTTGCCGGCGTTGATCAGGTCCGGGTCGATCTCTTCCTCGGTCGGGAAGGGGCCGATGCCGAGCAGACCGTTCTCGCTCTGCAGCCAGACGTCCATGCCCTCGGGGATGTAGTTGGCGACCAGGGTCGGCAGGCCGATACCGAGGTTGACGTAGAAGCCGTCCTGCAGCTCCTGGGCGGCGCGCTGCGCCATCTGTTCACGTGTCCAGGCCATGGTCTCAGCTCCTCACCGTGCGTTTTTCGATGCGTTTTTCCGGGTTCGGGTTGTGCACGATGCGATGCACGTAGATGCCCGGCAGGTGAATCTGGTCCGGGTCCAGCTCGCCGGTTTCGACGATCTCCTCCACCTCGACGACGCAGACCTCGCCGGCCATCGCTGCCAGCGGGTTGAAGTTGCGCGCGGTCTTGCGAAACAGCAGGTTGCCGGCCTTGTCGGCCTTCCACGCCTTGACCAGGGCCAGGTCGGCGGTGAGGGATTCCTCCATCACGTACCACTCGCCGTTGAACTGGCGGGTTTCCTTGCCTTCGGCCACCAGCGTGCCGTAGCCGGTCTTGGTGTAGAACGCCGGAATGCCCGCGCCGCCGGCACGCAGCTTCTCGGCCAGAGTGCCTTGCGGGGTGAATTCCAGGGCCAGTTCGCCGGCCAGGTACTGGCGCTCGAACTCCTTGTTCTCACCCACGTAGGAGGAAACCATCTTGCTGATCTGCCGCGTCTCCAACAGCAGGCCGAGACCGAAGCCGTCGACGCCGGCATTGTTGCTGATGGCAGTCAGGTCCTTCTTGCCGCTGTCGCGCAGGGCGGCGATCAGCTGCTCGGGGATGCCGCACAGGCCGAAGCCGCCGACGGCGATGGTCATGCCGTCCTCGACCAGGCCTTCCAGAGCGTGGGCGGCGCTGGGGTAAATCTTGTTCATGAATTACCTCTACTTGTTGTTCTATCTGTGCCGGGTGGTCCGTTAGATGGCCGCCCGACGAATAGGGTTTAGCAAAATCGGTGCCGCTAACCGGCCTGCCTGGCGCGGGCGACCCGCGAACCGTTGGCACGCCCCAGCAGCTGGCTGATGCGCTGGCCGGCGCCGATCAACGCATCGAGGTCGATGCCGGTGGCTATGTCCAGCCCGTTGAACATGTACAGCACGTCTTCGCTGGCGACATTGCCGCTGGCGCCTTTGGCGTACGGGCAACCCCCGAGGCCGGCGACCGAGCTGTCGAACACGGCGATGCCTTCCAGAAGGCTGGCATAGATATTCGCCAGCGCCTGGCCGTAGGTGTCGTGGAAATGCCCGGCCAACCGTTCGCGCGGCACTTCACGAGCCACCATGTCGAATAGTGTGCGGGTCTTGCCCGGTGTGCCGGTGCCGATGGTGTCGCCCAGGGAAACCTCGTAGCAGCCCATGGCATACAGCTCGCGGGCGACTTCGGCGACCTTGGCTGGCGGTACCTCCCCTTCGTAGGGGCAGCCGAGCACGCAGGAAACGTAGCCACGCACACGGATGTCCTGCTCGCGGGCAGCCTCCATCAGCGGGGCGAAGCGGGCCAGGCTCTCGGCGATGGAGCAGTTGATGTTCTTCTGCGAGAAGGCTTCGGAGGCCGCACCGAACACCGCGACTTCCTTCACGCCGGCCTCGATGGCCGCTTCCAGCCCCTTCATGTTCGGCGTCAGCGCCGCGTAGGTGACACCGGCCTTGCGCTGGATTTGCGCGAAAACCTCGGCGGAACCGGCCATCTGCGGCACCCACTTGGGTGAGACGAAGCTGCCGACTTCGATGTAGCTGAGGCCAGCGGCGCTGAGGTCGTCCACCAGGCGCACCTTGTCCGCCACGCTGATGGGCTGCTGCTCGTTCTGCAGGCCGTCACGCGGGCCGACTTCCACCAGCCGGACCTGTTTGGGCAGGCTCATATGTCCTCCAGAGGGTAAATGCTTAGCGAGCCTTCACCCGTGTCGTTGAATTGTGGCGCTGCTGGTGGGCTAAAGCCCACCCTACGGATCAAGCCTCTTCCATCTCCAGCAGCACCGCGCCTTCGCTGACCATTTCGCCTTCGCTGCAGAACAGGCTCTTGACCACGCCAGCCTGGGCGCTGCGGATGCTGTGTTCCATCTTCATCGCTTCCAGCACGATCAGCGCGGTGCCGGCCTCGACATGCTGACCGGCCTCCACCAATACACGAACGATGCTGCCGTTCATCGGTGCGGTCAGGCCGCCGTGATGCTGGTGGCTGGCCTCGGCTTCGGCGATGGGGTCGAAGGCGCGCACGGCCAGCCATTCGCCGTTCCACTGCAGATACAGCGCATCGCCCTGGCGAATTGCCCTGGGCGTACGGACGTTCTGCTGCGGTGCTGCCGGGTCGACCTTCAACCGGCGGCTTTCGCCATTGCACTGCAGATGCAGGCTGATCTGCGCCGGCATGCCGAAACGCAGCCCGCTGCGCTTGGACCACGGCGAATGGGCATCGTCGCCGCGTACCTTGGTCGGTTCGGTCTGCACGAAGCACTCCGCAGCCTGCTGCCAAAACGCATCGGATAGCTCGCCAGCCGGACGCAGCAATTCGCTTTCGTGACGCGGAATAAAGCCGGTATCCAGCTCGGCCTCGGCAAACGCGCGGTGGCCGACGACGCGGCGCAGGAACGCAAGGTTGGTGCGCACGCCGCCCACGGCGGTCTCGTCGAGCATGGCCAGCAAACGCAGGCGCGCTTCCTCGCGGTTCTCGCCCCAGACGATCAGCTTGCCGAGCATCGGGTCGTAGAACGGCGACACGGTATCGCCCTCGGCGACGCCGCTGTCGACACGACGGCCCGGGCCATCCGCCGCTTCACGATATAGATCGAGGGTGCCGGTGGCGGGGAGGAAATCGTTGTCCGGGTCCTCGGCGTACAGCCGTACCTCGATGGCATGGCCGATCAGCGGCACCTGCTCCTGGCCGATCGGCAGCGGCTCGCCGCGGGCGACGCGAATCTGCCAGGCGACCAGATCGAGGCCGGTGATGGCCTCGGTGACCGGGTGCTCGACCTGCAGGCGGGTGTTCATCTCCATAAAGAAGAACTCGCCGCGGGCATCCAGCAGGAATTCCACGGTGCCGGCACCGACGTAGCCGATCGCCTGCGCGGCCTTTACCGCCGCCTCACCCATGGCGCGGCGCAGTGCCGGGGTCAGGCCGGGCGCCGGCGCTTCCTCGACCACTTTCTGGTGGCGGCGCTGGATCGAGCAGTCGCGCTCGTTCAGGTACAGGCAGTTACCGTGCTGGTCGGCAAACACCTGGATCTCCACGTGACGCGGCTTGAGCACGTATTTCTCGACCAGCATGCGCGAGTCGCCGAACGACGACTGCGCTTCACGCTGGGCGGACGCCAGCGCTTCGGCTAGATCGGCCTCGCGCTCGACCACCTTCATGCCCTTGCCGCCACCGCCGGCGGTGGCCTTGAGCAGCACCGGGTAGCCGATGGTTTCGGCGGCAGCGCGGAAGGTTTCGTAATCCTGGGCCTGGCCGTGATAACCCGGCACCAGCGGCACGCCGGCTTCTTCCATCAGCGCCTTGGCGGCGGACTTGCTGCCCATGGCGTCGATGGCCGAAGCGGGCGGGCCGAGGAAGATCAGCCCGGCCTGTTCGATGGCGCGGGCGAACTCGGCGTTCTCCGAGAGAAAGCCGTAGCCCGGGTGGATCGCTTGGGCGCCGCTGGCCTTGGCCGCCTCGATCAGCTTGTCGATGCGCAGGTAGCTGTCGGCCGGCTTGGCGCCGCCCAGGTCGATGCAGATATCGGCTTCGCGGGCGTGGCGTGCCGTGGCGTCGATGGCGCTGTGCACGGCAACGGTGGTCAGGCCCATGGCCTTGGCGGTGCGCATTACGCGGCATGCGATCTCGCCGCGGTTGGCAACCAGGAGGGTCGTTATCATTTTTGTGATTCCTGCGTGGCCTGGAAGACGTTTCCCCTCACCCTAGCCCTCTCCCCTGAGGGGCGAGGGGATGACGGAGTGGGGCGAAGCAATGAAGTGGTTCGGCAATGATTGGCGTGACCGGTTGATGTGCGATCAGCGGCATGAGCGCGGACGATATGGTTAGGCAGCCGCTCCCAAACCCCACACAACCCAACCCCATCTCCCTCTTGGGGAGCGGGCCGGGGCGAGGGGGAGTTGCTACGCACATGCACTCCCGCCCAGCCATTGCACAGACCAACTCCCTCTCCCCTTTGGGGAGAGGGCTGGGGTGAGGGGGCGGTGCTGCGGCCCTGCACAATCACCCTGCCACTGCACAAGCCAACATACTCTCCTCCTTGGGAAGAGTGCCGGGGAGCGGGCTGGGGCGAGGGGGCGGTGCCAAGGACCGACACAGCCGCCCGACCACCACACAACGCAACCCTCTCACCGCGCGTACGCGACAACGTATACGAGCGAGCACCCCACAGAAGCCCAGTCATCACGCGCGCTCCTGCCAGGCGGGCGTGCGTTTTTCCAGGAAGGCGCTCAGGCCTTCCTGACCTTCCGAGCTGGTGCGCAGGCGCGCAATGGCCTGTTCGGTGGTCTGGCGCAGGTCGGCGCTGAAATCGCCATCACCCACTTCCAGCAGCAGGTCCTTGCAAGCCTTGAGCGCCTGCGGGCTGTTGAGCAGCAGGTTGTCGACCCACTGCTCGAGCGCGGCGTCCAGTTCACTGGCCGGGTAGGTCTCGGCAAGCAGGCCGAGTTCGCGGGCACGCTTACCGTCGAAGCGTTCGGCGGTCAGCGCGTAGCGGCGGGTGGCGCGCTCGCCGATGGCCTTGACCACGAACGGGCTGATCACCGCCGGTGCCAGGCCGATGCGTACTTCCGACAGGCAGAACAGCGCATCGCTGGCGCCGATGGCCATGTCGCAGCAGGCGATCAGCCCCAGCGCGCCGCCAAACGCCGCGCCCTGCACCACGGCCAGGGTTGGCTGCTGCAGCTCATACAGGCGCTGCATCAGCTCGCCGAGCTCGTGGGCGTCGGCGAGGTTGGCCTGGTAGTCGAGTTTGGCCGATTCGCGCATCCAGCCCAGATCGGCGCCAGCGGAGAAGTGTTTGCCACGCCCGCGCAGGATCAGGAAACGGATGCTGGCATCGTCCTGCACCTGGGCCAGCGCCGCGTTCAGTTCGCCGATCACCCGGGCGTCGAAGGCGTTGTTCTTGTCCGCGCGGTTGAGCCAGAGGGTGGCCACGCCGCGCGCGTCTTTGTTCAGTTCGATGGTCTGGAAATCGGTCATCTCGGCATCCTCGATGGGACTGCAGTCGCCGGCGCGCTTGGCTGCCGACGGCTCGGATTACATGCGGAACACGCCGAAGCGGGTCGGCTCGATCGGCGCATTCAGCGCGGCGGACAACGCCAGTCCCAGCACCTCGCGGGTCTGCGCCGGGTCGATCACACCGTCGTCCCACAGCCGGGCGCTGGAGTAGTACGGATGGCCCTGGCGCTCGTACTGCTCGAGGATCGGCTGCTTGATCGCGGCTACCTCGTCGTCGCCGAGACTCTTGCCGGCGCGTTCGCTTTGCTCCTGCTTGACCTGCGCCAGCACCCCGGCGGCCTGTTCGCCGCCCATCACGGCGATGCGTGCGTTAGGCCACATCCACAGGAAACGCGGATCGTAGGCGCGGCCGCACATGCCGTAGTTGCCGGCGCCGAAGCTGCCGCCGATGATCACGGTGAACTTCGGCACCCTGGCGCAGGCCACCGCGGTGACCAGCTTGGCGCCGTGCTTGGCGATGCCGCCGGCCTCGTACTTCTGGCCGACCATGAAGCCGGTGATGTTCTGCAGGAACAGCAGCGGGATGCCGCGCTGGCAGGCCAGCTCGATGAAGTGCGCGCCCTTCTGCGCCGCCTCGGCGAAGAGGATGCCGTTGTTGGCGAGGATGGCCACCGGATAGCCGTGCAGGCGGGCGAAGCCGCACACCAGGGTGGTGCCGAACAGTGCCTTGAACTCGTCGAACTCGCTGCCATCGACCAGTCGTGCGATCACCTCGCGCACGTCGAACGGCTGCTTGGCGTCGGCCGGGATCACCCCGTACAGCTCCTCGCTGGCGTACAGCGGCGCGCGCGGCGCGGCGCTCTCCACCCGGCCCTGCTTGCGCCAGTTGAGGTTGGCCACGCAGCGGCGGGCGATGGCCAGGGCATGGGCGTCATTCTCGGCGTAGTGATCGGCCACCCCACTGGTCTTGCAGTGCACGTCGGCGCCGCCCAGCTCCTCGGCGGTGACCACCTCGCCAGTGGCAGCCTTCACCAGCGGCGGGCCAGCGAGGAAGATGGTGGCCTGGTTGCGCACCATGATGGTCTCGTCGGCCATGGCCGGCACGTAGGCGCCGCCGGCGGTGCACGAGCCCATCACCACGGCGATCTGCGGGATGCCCTGGGCGCTCATGTTGGCCTGGTTGAAGAAGATGCGGCCGAAGTGTTCGCGGTCGGGGAACACCTCGTCCTGGCGCGGCAGGTTGGCGCCGCCGGAGTCGACCAGGTAGATGCACGGCAGGCGATTCTGCTGGGCGATGGTCTGGGCGCGGATGTGCTTCTTCACTGTCAGCGGGTAGTAGCTGCCGCCCTTCACGGTGGCGTCGTTGCCGATGATCATGCACTCGACGCCTTCGACGCGGCCGATGCCGGCGACCACGCCGGCGGCCGGCACGTCCTCGCCGTAGACCTCGTGGGCGGCCAGGGCCGAGACTTCGAGAAAGGCCGAGCCGGGGTCGAGCAGGGCGTTGATGCGCTCACGCACCAGGAGCTTGCCGCGCGCGGTGTGACGCTGCTGGGCAATAGCGCCGCCGCCCTCGCTGATGCGCCCGAGCAGGGCGCGCAGGTCGTTCACCTGTTCGAGCATGGCCGCGCTGTTGGCGGCGAACTCCGGCGAACGGGTATTGAGCTGGGTATGCAGGATGGCCATGGACGGGCTCCGTTCAATTCCATCATGGATGGCATTGCCATCCACAGACTGCGGTGGAAAACCCTTCGCGGTTTTCCACCCTACGAGGCTGGGGGCGTTCTTTCCGCCCGCAGGCTCACCTGGATTCGTTGAACAGCTCGCGGCCGATCAGCATGCGGCGTATTTCGCTGGTGCCGGCACCGATCTCGTAGAGCTTGGCGTCGCGCAGCAGGCGACCGGTGGGGAATTCGTTGATGTAGCCGTTGCCGCCGAGGATCTGGATCGCCTGCAGGGCCATCTGTGTGGCGTTTTCGGCGCTATAGAGGATCACCCCGGCGGCGTCCTTGCGGGTGGTCTCGCCGCGGTCGCAGGCCTGCGCCACGGCATACAGATAGGCGCGGCTGGCGTTGAGCTGGGTGTACATGTCCGCCACCTTGCCCTGGATGAACTGGAACTCGCCGATGCTCTGGCCGAACTGCTTGCGATCGTGGATGTAGGGCACCACCACATCGACGCAGGCCTGCATGATCCCGGTCGGGCCGCCGGCCAGCACCACGCGTTCGTAGTCCAGGCCGCTCATCAGCACCTTGACGCCGCCGTTCTCGGCGCCCAGCACATTCTCTTGCGGCACCTCGACGTCATCGAAGAACAGCTCGCAGGTGTTGGAGCCGCGCATGCCGAGCTTGTCGAACTTGTTGCCGCGGGAGAAACCCTTCCAGTCGCGCTCGACGATGAACGCGGTGATGCCGTGCGCACCCTTGTCCAGGTCGGTCTTGGCATAGATCACGTAGGTGCTGGCGTCCGGGCCGTTGGTGATCCAGGTCTTGCTGCCGTTGAGCACGTAGCGGTCGCCGCGCTTCTCGGCGCGCAGCTTCATGGAGACCACGTCGGACCCGGCATTCGGCTCGCTCATGGCCAGCGCCCCGACGTGTTCGCCGCTGATCAGCTTGGGCAGGTAGCGGGCCTTCTGCTCGGGGGTGCCGTTGCGGTTGATCTGGTTGACGCACAGGTTGGAGTGGGCGCCGTAGGAGAGGGCGACCGAGGCCGAGCCGCGGCTGATTTCTTCCATCGCCACCACATGCGCCAGGTAGCCGAGGCCGGCGCCGCCGTACTCCTCGGAGACGGTCACGCCGAGCAGACCCATCTCGCCGAATTTCTTCCACATGTCCGCCGGGAACAGGTTTTCCTGATCGATGGCTTCGGCGCGCGGGGCAATCTCGGCGGCGACGAAGGCCTGCAGCTGCTCGCGCAGCATGTCGATGGTTTCACCGAGGGCGAAATTGAGGCTGGAGTAGTTCATGGGGCCACCTGCTTGTCTTGTAATTGTTCTGTTTTCAGAGGATTCGTTCGTCCGGCGGAGTGCAGGCCGGCGCTCTGGTAGCGGTTCGAGGTCATCGGCATGGATGATCGTTCGCTGCTTTACGTTAACGTAAAGGTCCGCTCTCAGTCTGTCAACACACCGCCGAGTCGGCATGCTGCAAGCATAGGCCCGCCAAGGTGCGGCCGTGGGTTGCTGGCGCGCGGTGGTGTTTCGTCGGTGGAGGGGCACTTGGCTGGAGGCTGGCGGGACTAAACAGGCAGTGGCCGCAGCGTCGGCCTGCCACCGACGAGGAAATCCATGCCCCGCATCGGCTTCGCCTGCATGTATCACCACCCGCAACAGAGCCTCTCGCTGAAGGAGCTGGAGCGCATCGAGCGCACCTTCAATCCGCGCAGCACCACGCTGCGCTGGATGGCTTCGGCGGGACGCGAGGCGGCGGAGGCGAAGCTCGAGGAGATCGTCGAGCACAATCTGAGCGCTCAGCGGGTGCTGCTCGAATACGTCGCCACGTTGCCGCCGATGCTGCGCATGTTGCGCCTGTCCAGCGACTTGCTGCCGTTCTACAGCCATGCCGAGATCGCGCCGTTCTACCGTCGCGCCGAGATACGGAACCGCCTCGAGGCTGGCTTCGCCGCGATCGGCGAACTGGCACGGGCCAACGAAATCCGTCTGTCGATGCATCCGGGGCAGTATTGCGTGCTTGGCTCGGACAAGCCGCAGGTGGTGGAAAACAGCCTGGCGGAATTCGAATACCACGCCGACATGATCCGCATGATGGGTTACGGCCGGCGCTTCCAGGACTTCAAATGCAACCTGCATATCGCCGGGCGGCTCGGCGCCGAGGGGGTGCGTGCCGTGTGGCCGCGCCTGTCGACCGAGGCGCGCCACTGCATCACCTTCGAGAACGACGAAAAGACCTATGGCCTGGACGACTGCCTGAGCCTCGCGGACCTCGCGCCGGTGGTGCTGGATATCCATCACTGCTGGATTCACGAGGGCCGCTACATCGAGCCGGACGACCCGCGCATCGAGCGCGTTCTGGAAAGCTGGCGCGGTGTGCGGCCGACCATGCACTACTCGCAGCCGCAGGAGAGCCTGATGGAGCTCGGCTTCGCGCCGGAGCAGAAGCTGGAAATCCCCGAGTTGCTGGAGAAGGTCAACAAGCGCGACCTCTATGCGCATAGCAAACGCATGTGGAACCACTGGACGAATCACTATGCGTTTCAGTTTCTTGATCGCTTCGACATCATGCTCGAAGCCAAGGACAAGAACCTCGCCGCGCTAGATTTCCATCACGAGTACCAGCGCGAATGCGGCTGACGAGGCGTCTTCGGCAGACGCATGCGCGGCATCGTTGCAGAGGCTCCGGCGCAACCGTTTTTGCGCCGCTCAGGCATGCCTTCCGACACGTCGTGTCAGCGCCGATCTGGCCGCGGCTGACCCCGTTATTCGTCACCAGATAATGGCCATTTGACTGCTCGAGCTCCTCGACTTTCGCCTACCCTGCGACATATTGTCAGCTAGTTACCTTTACGTTAACGTAATCGTGGCCTAGGGTGACTGTCAGCAGCGCCAGCACCCTTGCGAGCACGCCTCATAACAAACATAAGACTGAGGAAAATCGTCATGAGTCTTCCGAGCTATACCTGCGGACCGCAGAGCAAACCCCTGTTGCCCATGACCATCGGCGCGGCATTCGACCGTACCGTGGAGCGCTTTCCCCAGCGCGAGGCCCTGGTGGTGCGCCATCAGCAGCTGCGTTACACCTGGGCGGAGCTGGCGGAGGTGGTGGACCGTTGCGCGCGTGGCCTGTTGGCCCTCGGACTGCAAGCTGGCGAACGAGTGGGAATCTGGTCACCGAACAATGCCCAGTGGTGCATTACCCAGTTCGCCACGGCGAAGATCGGCGTGGTGCTGGTCAACATCAATCCCGCCTACCGCCTCAGCGAACTCGAGTACGCCTTGAAGCAATCCGGCTGCCGCTGGCTGATCTGCGCCGATGCCTTCAAGACCTCCGATTACCACGCCATGCTCCACGAGCTGCTGCCGGAGCTGGAAAGCGCCGCTGTCGGCGCCCTGCAGAGTCATATGCTGCCGGAGCTGCGCGGGGTGATCAGCCTGTGCGACAAGCCGGTGGACGGCATGCTCCAGTGGCAGGCGCTGATGGAGATGGCCGAGCAGGTCGGCCCCGAACAGCTGCGCCAGTGCGGCGAACGCCTGCAGTTCGACGACCCCATCAATATCCAGTACACATCCGGCACCACGGGCTTCCCCAAGGGCGCCACGCTCAGCCACTACAACATCCTCAACAACGGCTACATGGTCGGTGAGAGCCTCAGGCTGACCGAGCACGACCGCCTGGTGATTCCGGTGCCGCTGTACCACTGCTTCGGCATGGTCATGGGCAATCTCGGCTGTGTCACCCACGGCACCACGATGATCTACCCGAGCGCCGCCTTCGAACCGCTGGCGGCACTGCAGGCCGCGGCCGAGGAAAAGGCTACCGGCATGTACGGCGTGCCGACCATGTTCATCGCCATGCTCGATCACCCGGAGCGCCAGTCGCTGGACCTCAGCAGCCTGCGCACCGGCATCATGGCCGGCTCCACCTGCCCGATCGAGGTGATGAAGCGCGTCATCGACGACATGCACCTGGCGGAAATGCAGATCGCCTACGGCATGACCGAAACCAGCCCGGTCTCCACCCAGACCAGCGCCGACGACGACCTGGAACGTCGCGTGACCAGCGTCGGCCGCACCCAGCCGCATCTGGAAAGCAAGATTGTCGACGAGCACGGCGCGGTGGTGCCGCGCGGGCAGATTGGCGAACTCTGCACCCGAGGCTACAGCGTGATGCTCGGCTACTGGAACAACCCGGACGCCACCCGCGATGCCATCGACGGCGCCCGCTGGATGCACACAGGTGACCTCGCGGTAATGGACGATGAGGGTTACATCAAGATCGTCGGCCGCAACAAGGACATGATCATCCGCGGCGGCGAGAACGTTTACCCGCGCGAGATCGAGGAATTTCTCTTCACCCATCCGGCGGTGGCCGACGTGCAGGTGATCGGCGTGCCGGATAGCAAGTTCGGCGAGGAGATCGTCGCCTGGGTAAAGCTGCACCCGGGCCATCAGGTCGAGGCCGAGGCGCTGCGCGAGTTTTGCAAGGGCCGCATTGCCCACTTCAAGAGGCCGCGGCACATCCGGTTCGTCGACGATTTCCCGATGACCATCAGCGGCAAGGTGCAGAAGTTCCGCATGCGCGAAATCAGCGTGGTCGAGCTGGGCATCAGCGAACAGCACTGACCGGCACCGGCCGGGTTCGCCCGGCCGGCAATTCGCTCATCCGAAAAGGAGCTTTCCATGGCGCTGCCTACTACTCAGTCGATCAGCCGTTTTCCGCTGCCCGATAGCCTCGACACGCTGCCCGCCGACCTGCGCGAACGGATTCTCGCCGTGCAGGAAAAGGCCGGTTTCATCCCCAACGTGTTTCTCATGCTGGCTCATCGGCCGGCGGAGTTTCGCGCCTTCTTCGCCTATCACGATGCGCTGATGGAGCGCGAAGCCGACAGCCTGACCCAGGCCGAGAAGGAGATGATCGTGGTGGCGGTCAGCGCCGACCACGGCTGCCTGTATTGCGTGGTCGCCCATGGCGCGATCCTGCGGATCCTCGCCAAGGACGCGCAGCTGGCCGACCAGATCGCCGTCAACTACCGCACCGCGCCGATCTCCGAACGCCAGCGCACGATGCTCGACTTCGCCCTGCACCTGGCCGCCGGGCGCGGCGTGCTGGACGACGCCTGGCAAGCGCGGCTGGAGGCCCAGGGTTTCAGCCTCGACGACATCTGGGACATCGGCGCCATCGCCGGGCTGTTCGGCCTCTCCAACCGCCTGGTGTCCATGGCGCGCACCCCGCCCAACGACGAGTTCTATCTGCTGGGCCGCGTGCCCAGAAGCACCGCGCGCTGAGCGCGACACCGCTTTACCGCATGAAGTGGTAATCCGAGCCCGGGCAGTTGGCAGTCGGGCTCAACAGCTGCATCAACGATCACAACAACAAGAGAGATAGCTATGCAACTGAAACCAGCAAGCCGGACCTTCCTGCTTTCCAGCCTGGCTGCAGCCATCCTGGGCATGTCCAACACGGCTTCGGCCGCCTTCATCGAAGACAGCAAGGCAAGCATCGACCTGCGCAACTTCTATATGAACCGCGACTTCCGGCAGTCTGGCGCTGCTCAGTCCAAGGCCGAGGAGTGGGCTCAGGGCTTCATGCTGAAAATGGAGTCCGGCTACACCGAAGGGCCGGTCGGCTTCGGCCTGGATGCCATCGGCCTGCTCGGCGTCAAGCTTGACTCCGGCTCCGGCCGTGGCGGCACCGGCCTCCTGCCACGCTCGGCTTCCGGCGAGCCGGCGGACGACTACGGCACGGCAGGCCTGACCGCCAAGGCCAAGCTGTCCGCCACCACGCTGCACGTGGGCACGCTGCAACCGGTTATCCCGGTGCTGATGCGCAACGACAGCCGCCTGTTGCCGAACATCTATCGCGGCGCCTGGCTGCAGAGCAAGACGTCGCAGGCCTCACGCTGGATCTCGGCATGCTGGATCGCACGAGCTACCGCGACTCTTCCAACTACGAAGAGATGACGGTGTTCAATGGCGGGCTGCGCAACATTACCTTTGGCAGCAATACGACGATTCCCGGGCTGAGCCTGATGACCCGCTACGTCTCCGGTGACAACGTCGACCGTGGCGCCGGCGCCAGCGAAGGCAAGACCTGGGAGCGCAACACCGACATCGCCTACGTCATCCAGAGCGGCCCACTGAAGAACCTCGGCTTCAAGCTGCGCAACGCCACCACGCGAAGCAACTTCCAGAGCGACCTGGACGAGAATCGCTTTATCGTCAGCTACAGCCTGCCGTTGTGGTAACCGCGAAACCGCTGTGAACCTCCTCGTTGGAAATTTCCGGGCCGCATAGGCCCGGCTTTTTCTGCGTCGGCCGGGCCTTCTTTCGGCGCTCGCGGTTTGCATCGCCGATGCAAACCAACTACCTCAATGGCGCGAAAAATACTGGCCTTTTGCCTTTCATTTGCCCGCTTTACCGCTCAATCACCCGTTTGAAAAAGCCACTTGCCGTATACGGAAACTGGTTGTTATCGTTTACGTAAAGGTCATGCAGCGACCTGCGCCATAACCAACAACAACAAACAAGGTTAGAGGGCACCCAAAGGAACCAGAGTTCGTGCTGGAAACGCGCGGCCTGACCAAGGAATTCCGCGGCTTCACCGCAGTGGATTCCGTCGATCTGAAGGTCCGTCAGGGTCACATCCATGCGCTTATCGGCCCCAACGGCGCCGGCAAGACCACCGTATTCAATCTGCTCACCAAATTCCTCACGCCCACCCGTGGCGAGATCCTCTATCGCGGCAAGAACATCACCTCGATGAAGGCCAACGAGATCGCCCGGCTCGGCCTGGTGCGCTCGTTCCAGATTTCCGCAGTATTTGGCCACATGAGCGTGCTGGAAAACGTGCGTGTAGCGCTGCAGCAGAAGATGGGCAACTCCTTCCATTTCTGGAAATCCGAACGCAGCCTGCGCGAGCTGGACGACCAGGTGATGCAGCTGCTCGCTGAAGTCGACCTGCAATCCTTCGCCCAGACCCTGGCAGTCGAGCTGCCCTACGGCCGCAAGCGCGCGCTGGAGCTGGCCACCACCCTGGCGCTCGACCCCTTCGTGCTGCTGCTCGACGAACCGACCCAGGGCATGGGCAGCGAAGACGTCGACATGGTCGTCGAGCTGGTGCGCAAGGCCGCGGCCAACCGTACGGTGCTGATGGTCGAGCACAACCTCAGCGTGGTCAGCCGCCTGTGCGATCGCATCACTGTGCTGGCGCGTGGTTCGGTACTCGCCGAGGGCGACTACGAAAGCGTGTCGGCCAACCCGCAGGTGCGCGAGGCCTACCTCGGCAGCGAAGCCGCGACACTCGAGGAGGCGCACGCATGAATCCACCCATGGACCGCGATCAGCTGCGCGTCAGTGATCTGCATGCCTTTTACGGCGAATCGCACATTCTGCACGGTGTCGATCTGGTGGTCGGCCGCGGCGAGCTGGTGACCCTGCTCGGACGCAACGGCGCCGGGCGCTCCACCACGCTGCGGGCGATCATGAACATGGTCGGTCGGCGCACCGGCTCCATCGTGGTCAACGGCAACGAAACCATCGGTATGCCGGCCCACCAGATTCCGCGGCTGGGCGTTGGCTACTGCCCGGAAGAGCGCGGCATCTTCGCCAGCCTGAGCGTCGAGGAGAACCTGCTGCTGCCGCCGACGGTGCGCAGCGGCGGCATGAGCCTGGACGAACTCTACGAGATGTTTCCCAACCTCTACGAGCGCCGCTTCAGCCAGGGCACGCGGCTGTCCGGTGGCGAGCAGCAGATGCTGGCCATGGCGCGCATCCTGCGCACCGGTGCCAACCTGCTGCTGCTCGACGAGATCACCGAAGGCCTGGCGCCGGTCATCGTGCAGAAGCTTGGCGAGGTACTGATCAAGCTCAAGCAGCGTGGCCTGACAATTGTCCTGGTGGAGCAGAACTTCCGCTTCGCCGCGCCGTTGGCCGACCGCCATTACGTCATGGAGCACGGCCGCATCATCGAGGAGATCGAGGCGGCGGAGCTGGATTCGAAGAAGGACTTCCTCAATTCCTGTCTCGGGGTGTGAACCTCAGGAAGCTGTAAACCGGCCGCAGTGGATGCCGGCCCGAACCACAACAAAAACAATCGAGAGTGGTGAATACATGAGCTTTTTCCGCAAGAGCGCGAGCGCCATCCTGGCTTCTTCCCTGATCGCTTCGGCCGCCCAGGCCGAGATCAGCAATGACGAAATCCGCATCGGCTACCTGGCCGACATGTCCGGCACCTATCGCGACCTCTCCGGCCCGGGCGGCCTGGAAGCGTTGAAGATGGCGGTGGAGGATTTCGGCGGCAAGGTCGACGGCAAGAAGATCGTTGTCTTCCATGCCGACGACCTGAACAAACCCGACGTCGGCGCCAATACCGTGCGCCAGTGGATCGACGAGCGTAACGTCGACATGGTGACCGGCATGGTCGCCAGCTCCGTGGTGCTGGCCGCAAGCAAGGTGGTGGAGCAGGGCGGCAAGCTGGCGCTGATCTCCGGCGCGGCGGCCTCCAGCATCACCAACGAGTTTTGCTCACCGAACCATATCCACTGGACCTACGATACCTACGCGCTGGCCAATGGCACGGCCAAGGCCGTACTCGCCGATGGGGGCAAGAGCTGGTACATCCTCACCGCCGACTATGCCTTCGGCCACGCCATGGAAAACGACATCACCAAGGTGGTGGAAGGCGAGGGCGGCAGCGTCGTCGGCAAGGTCCGCCATCCGTTCCCAAGCAACGATTTCTCTTCCTATATGCTGCAGGCGCAGGGCTCCGGAGCCGAGGTCATCGCCCTGGCCAACGCCGGTGCCGATACGGTCAACTCGCTGAAGACCGCCAGCGAATTCGGCGTCACCCAGTCCGGGCAGAAGCTCGCCGGCATGGTGGTGTTCCTCAACGACATCCATGCCATGGGCCTGGAGGTGACCCAGGGCCTGATGCTGACTACCGGCTGGTACTGGGACATGAACGACGACACCCGCGCCTGGGCCAAGCGCTACTACGAGCGCACCAAGCGCATGCCGGGCATGGTGCACGCCGGCATCTATTCGGCCACAACGCATTATCTGAACGCGGTAAAGGCCGCCGGCACCGACGAGACCGTCGCAGTGCGTGCGCAGATGGCCAAGACGCCGGTCAACGACATGTTCGCCAAGGACGGTCGTATCCGTGAGGACGGCCGCATGGTGCATGACATGTATCTGGTGCAGGTCAAGACACCGGCCGAATCCACCGGCGAGTGGGACCTGTACAAGATCGTCAGCACCATTCCGGGAGAGCAGGCCTACCGGCCGATCGCCGAGACCCAGTGCACCAAGCTGGTCGCCAAGGACTGACCGGCTGATCCGCGCCATCACCCGGTCGGCAACGGCCGGGTGCCACGGACTTCCTTTGGGTGGTGAACCATGACTCTCGTATTCGGCGTACCCCTAAGCGTGCTGCTCGGGCAGTTGCTGCTCGGTCTTATCAACGGGGCGTTCTACGCACTGCTGAGCCTTGGCCTGGCGATCATCTTCGGCCTGCTGCGCATCATCAACTTCGCCCATGGTGCGCAGTACATGCTGGGCGCCTTCGTGGCCTTCCTCGGGCTGAACTACCTGGGTGTGAGCTACTGGTTCGCGCTGGTGCTGGCGCCGTTGCTGGTGGGTTGCCTGGGCATGGCCATCGAGCGCGGCCTGCTGCGGCGCATTGCCGGTGAGGATCACCTTTACGGATTGCTGTTGACCTTCGGCCTGGCGCTGATCGTCGAGGGCAGCTTCGTCAAGCTGTTCGGCGTGTCCGGCTCGTCCTATCCAATGCCGGAGTTGCTGCGTGGCGGCTTCAATCTCGGCTTCATGTTTCTGCCGACCTACCGCGCCTGGGTGATCGTCGCCGCGCTGGTGGTGTGCCTGGCGACCTGGTACGTCATCGAACGCACGCGGCTGGGTTCCTATCTGCGCGCCGGTACCGAGAACCCGAAACTGATGCAGGGCTTCGGCATCAACGTGCCGCTGCTGGTGACCCTGACCTACGGCTACGGTGTGGCTCTGGCGGCCTTCGCCGGCGTGCTGGCTGCGCCGATCTACGCGGTGACGCCGGGCATGGGCTCGAACCTGCTGATCGTGGTGTTCGCCGTGGTGGTGATCGGCGGCATGGGCTCGATCCTCGGCGCCATCATCACCGGCATCGCCATGGGGCTGATCGAGGGGCTGACCAAGGTGTTCTATCCGGAAGCGGCCAACACCGTGGTGTTCCTGGTCATGGTGGCGGTGTTGCTGATTCGTCCTGCGGGACTCTTTGGTAAGGAGGCATGAGCATGACGAATCCAGCAAACGTGCAGGCCGCAGCGCTGCGGCAGGCCAGTGTGGTACGCGAGCGCAGGCATGCAGCCGCGCGGCGGCAGAAGATCTTCTACGCGGTGCTGCTGGTGATTGCGCTGTTGGCACCGTTGGCGGTGTATCCGGTGTTCCTGATGAAGCTGCTGTGCTTCGCCTTGTTCGCCTGCGCCTTCAACCTGCTGCTCGGCTACGCGGGGCTGCTGTCCTTCGGCCATGCGGCCTTCTTCGCCACCGGCGGCTACATCACCGGCTACATGCTGAGCAGCTACAGTGGGCTCAGTACCGAGCTGGGGATACTCGCCGGCACCCTGGCCTCGACAATGCTCGGTGCGCTGTTCGGCATGCTGGCGATCCGCAGGCAGGGCATCTACTTCGCGATGATCACCCTGGCGCTGGCGCAGCTGGTGTTCTTCGTCTTCGTTCAGGCGCCGTTCACCGGGGGCGAGAACGGTCTGCAGGGCGTGCCGCGCGGGCATCTGTTCGGCCTGGTCGACATGAAGAACAACATGGCCATGTACTACTTCGTGCTGGCGGTGTTCGTCATTGGCTTCGCCATCATCCAGCGCACCATCCACTCGCCGTACGGCCAGGTGCTCAAGGCCATCCGTGAGAACGAGCCGCGGGCGGTGTCGCTCGGCTACAACGTCGATCGGCACAAGCTGCTGGCGTTCGTCATCTCCGCGGCGCTTGCCGGCCTGGCTGGCGCAACCAAGACCGTGGTGTTTCAGCTGGCCTCGCTGACCGACGCGCACTGGCACATGTCCGGCGAGGTCATCCTGATGACCCTGCTTGGCGGCGTCGGCACCATCCTCGGGCCGCTGGTCGGCGCCACCGTGGTGGTGACGCTACAAAGCTCGCTGTCCAACGGACCGTTGGGCGAGTGGGTGCATGTGATCCTCGGGGTGATCTTCGTGCTCTGCGTGCTGCTGTTCCGCTCCGGCATCGTCGGCTGGCTGGAGCGGCTGGTGAAGCGCAACTTCAAGTAGCGATCCGATGCGGGACCGTCCAGATTGCGCCGGACGGTCCCGCCATCGGCGAACCCGCTGCAGGGATACATGCCTAACGTCCCAGGCCCCTTTCAGAGGACAGAGCCATGCCTGGCACCGAACCCCAAATGCAGCCGCAACCCACCTGGCCCTGGCGAGCCGACGAATCGCCCCTCAACGACCTCGACGACGCGGAGAGCGATACCGAGTTCGAAGGCCCGGACGAGCTGCCGGAAGAAGTGCTCGAACAACTCGAGAAGGTCGCTCCGCCGCCGGATCCGATGCCCGACCCTGGTCCGCTTTAACGGATTGCACTCCCTTCGATAGAAACTAAAAGGCCCCGACGAGTCGGGGCCTTTTTTCAAGCGAGCGGACGCTTAGACGTTAAAGCGGAAGTGCATGACGTCACCGTCCTTGACGATGTATTCCTTGCCTTCCAGGCGCCACTTGCCGGCTTCCTTGGCGCCGGCTTCGCCCTTGTACTGGATGAAGTCGTCATAGGCGATGACTTCAGCGCGGATGAAGCCTTTCTCGAAATCGGTGTGGATCACCGCGGCCGCCTGCGGAGCGGTCGCACCGATTCTGACGGTCCAGGCGCGGACTTCCTTCACCCCGGCGGTGAAGTAGGTCTGCAGGTTGAGCAGCTCGTAACCGGCGCGGATCACACGGTTCAGACCTGGTTCTTCCATACCCATGGTTTCGAGGAACATCTGCATCTCTTCCAGATCGTCCAGCTCGGCGATCTCGGCCTCGATCTTGTTGCACACCGGCACGACGATGGCGCCTTCTTCCTCGGCGATGGCGTTGACCACGTCCAGGAGCGGGTTGTTCTCGAAGCCATCCTCGGCGACGTTGGCGATGTACATCACCGGCTTGGTGGTCAGCAGGTGGAAGGTCTTGGCCAGGCGCTTTTCCTCGTCACTGAAGCTCTTCAGCAGGCTGCGTGCCGGCTTGCCTTCGGTGAGGTGCGGGATCAGCTTCTCCAGCAGCCCCTTCTGTGCGACTGCTTCCTTGTCGCCGCCCTTGGCGGTACGGGCGACGCGCTGCAGCTGCTTCTCGCAGCTGTCGAGGTCGGCCATGATCAGTTCGAGGTCGATGATCTCGATGTCACGCTTGGGGTCCACGCTGTTGGCGACGTGGATGACATTCTCGTCTTCGAAGCAGCGCACCACATGGGCGATGGCGTCGGTTTCGCGGATGTTGGCGAGGAATTTGTTGCCCAGGCCTTCGCCCTTCGAAGCGCCGGCGACCAGGCCGGCGATGTCGACGAACTCCATGGTGGTCGGGATCACCCGCTCCGGCTTGACGATCGCCGCCAGCGCGTCGAGGCGCGGGTCGGGCATCGGCACGATGCCGCTGTTCGGCTCGATGGTGCAGAAGGGAAAGTTCTCAGCCGCGATGCCGGATTTGGTCAGGGCGTTGAACAGGGTGGACTTGCCGACGTTGGGCAGACCGACGATGCCGCAGTTGAATCCCATGGTGATCTTGCCTCGGAGTTAGGTTCAGGCCTTCTGGCTGTGCAGGCGCTGCATCGCGCGGGTCCAGTCGCCGGCCAGGATTTCTGGCACGACATCCAGCGCAAAGTCGATGCTGGCGTCGAGCTTTTCGCGCTCGGTCTGCGGTGCGGGGCCCAGTACGTAGCCACTGACCAGGCTGGCGTGGCCAGGATGGCCGATACCCAGGCGCAGGCGATGAAAGCCGTTCTGATTGCCGAGCTTGGCGATGATGTCACGCAGCCCGTTGTGCCCGCCATGACCGCCACCCTGCTTGAGCTTGGCGACGCCCGGGGGCATATCGAGCTCATCATGGGCGACCAGGATGGACTCGGGGGGAATTCTGAAAAAGCCGGCCAATGCCGCCACCGCCTGACCGCTGCGGTTCATGTAGGTAGTGGGGATAAGCAGGCGGATGTCTTCACCCTGATGGCTGAATTTGCCGACCAGGCCAAAGTACTTGCGATCGTTGCTGAGCGAGACGCCTTCACGGGCAGCCAGACGCTCAACGAAAAGAGCCCCCGCGTTGTGCCGGGTCTGGTCGTATTCAGGGCCTGGGTTTCCCAGGCCGACGATCAGTTTTACGGCAGTCACGACGGGGGCCTCTTCTTCGACTATGCGAGTGGATTACTCGGCAGCGTCTTCTTCTTTCGGAGCGTCTTCCTTGTTCACGCGCGGAGCGTGAACGTTGGCTACTGGCAGGTCGCTGCCGTGGGCCAGGGCGACCAGCTCAACGCCTTTCGGCAGCTTGATGTCGGTCATGTGCAGAACCTGGCCGACTTCGACGTTGATCATGTCGACTTCGATGAATTCCGGCAGGTCTTGCGGCAGGCAGGAAACTTCGACTTCGTTCAGGTTGTGCAGGATTTCGCCGCCTTGCTTCTTCACGCCCACGGAGGTTTCCTGGTTGATGAAGTGCAGGGGAACGGTTGCGGTCAGCTTGTGGCCGGCAACGACGCGAACGAAGTCAGCGTGCAGGACAAAGCTCTTGGCCGGATGGCGCTGCAGTGCCTTGATCAGAACGGATTCGTTCTGGCCGTCGACGTTCAGGTTCAGCACGTGGCTGAAGGAGGCTTCGTTTTCCAGCAGCTTGGCGAAGTCCTTGGCCAGGATGCTGATGGACTGCGGGGCTTTGTCGCCACCGTAGATGACGGCCGGAACCAGGGCGGCGTTACGACGCAGGCGGCGGCTCGCACCTTTCCCCAGGTCGGAACGCACTTGGGCATTCAGAGTGAAATCGTTCATGGTGATTCTCCAGTAGCAACATTACCTGTCGCGCTTGCGACCAGCGCTCGGGCTGTTGGGCAAAAAGCCCCGCACGAGGCGGGGCACATTACGTTCAGTGCGATTCGCGAAGCTTTTCGCTTAGCGGAACATCGCGCTGATCGATTCGGCATTGCTGATGCGGCGAACCGCTTCAGCCACCACTGGCGCGATGTCCAGTTGGCGAATTCGGGTGCAGGACTGTGCGGCAGCCGACAGCGGGATGGTGTTGGTCACCACCAGTTCGTCAAGCACGGAGCCTTCGATGTTCTCGATGGCGCGGCCGGACAGGATCGGGTGCGTGCAGTAGGCGTAGACCTTGGCGGCGCCATGATCCTTCAGCGCCTTGGCTGCATGGCACAGGGTGCCGGCGGTATCGACCATGTCATCGACGAGGATGCAGGTACGGCCTTCGATATCACCGATGATGTGCATCACTTCGGACTGGTTGGCTTTCGGCCGACGCTTGTCGATGATCGCCAGGTCGACGCCGAGGGATTTGGCCACCGCACGGGCGCGGACCACACCACCGATGTCCGGGGAGACGATCATCAGGTTCTCGAAGCGCTGAGCCTGGATGTCGTCGACCAGGACCGGCGAGCCGTAGATGTTGTCCACCGGCATGTCGAAGAAGCCCTGGATCTGGTCGGCGTGCAGGTCAACGGTCAGCACACGGTTGACGCCAACGACGTCGAGCATGTCGGCCACGACCTTGGCGCTGATCGGTACACGGGCAGAGCGCGGACGACGATCCTGGCGGGCATAACCGAAGTAGGGGATCACTGCGGTGATGCGCGACGCCGAGGAGCGGCGGAAGGCGTCGGCCAGTACCACCAGTTCCATCAGGTTGTCGTTGGTCGGAGCGCAGGTCGGCTGGATCAGAAATACGTCCTTGCCGCGAACGTTCTCGTTGATCTCGACACTGATTTCGCCGTCGGAGAACTTTCCGACGTAGGCATCACCGAGGGGGATATGCAGCTGACGTACGACACGCCGGGCCAGGTCGGGGTTGGCGTTCCCCGTGAAGACCATCATCTTGGACACGCGCAGTACCTGCCTGAGGGTGGGTCCGATGAATAAAAAGCTGTTCAAAAGGCGAGCTTCTGAACAGCTTCAAGTGTATGGCAGGGGCGGCTGGATTCGAACCAACGCATGCCAGGATCAAAACCTGGTGCCTTACCGCTTGGCGACGCCCCTGTAGGGTCAACTTCATTGGTGCTATTGCAGTCGTACGAACCTTGGGAGGTTATGGCAGGGGCGGCTGGATTCGAACCAACGCATGCCAGGATCAAAACCTGGTGCCTTACCGCTTGGCGACGCCCCTGTATCGTACAACCTGTGTGCTACGCACTCGCTTCCTGCGCCAGTTTTTCAAGGCTTCGGTGCAACATCGAAACGTTACGACCGTGGGCAACGAAACTTGGCAAAGTGTCTGGAAGTTGGCGGCGGACTTTATCAGCCTCGCCTTCGTTTGGGAAGCTCCCAAACACACAAGCTCCAGTGCCAGTCATGCTTGCCGGAACGAATTTGTTCAACAAGCTCAAAGCGTTACGAACTTCTGGATAACGCTTCTCGACTATTGGCTGACAGTCATTATGACCGCCCCCTGCAAGAAGGCTGCGAACTGTAATGGCCGGGGTATTACGTGTCAACTCTGGGTCGGCAAATATTTCCGCTGTACTAACAGAGACTTGCGGCGCGATTACGAGGAACCATGGTTCGGGCAAATCGACCGGTTGCAGGCGCTCGCCAACCCCCTCGGCAAATGCCGCCCGGCCGCGTACGAACACCGGTATGTCGGCGCCCAGGGTCAGCCCCAGCGCGGCCAGTCGGTCTTCGCCCAGGTGCAGTTGCCACAGGTGGTCGAGGCCGAGCAGGGTGGTCGCTGCGTCGGAGCTGCCGCCGCCAATGCCGCCGCCCATGGGCAGACGTTTGAGCAGGGTGATATCTGCGCCGAGCGAGCAGCCGCTGGCGCGCTGCAGCAGGCGCGCCGCACGGACGATCAGGTTGCTGTCGTGATCGACGCCCGGCAGTTCGGTATGCAGGCGAATCTCGCCGTCAGCACGCAGGCGGAAGCCGAGTTCGTCGCCATGGTCGAGAAACTGGAACAGCGTCTGCAGCTCGTGATAGCCGTCTGCGCGGCGGCCGACGATATGCAGCATCAGATTGAGTTTGGCCGGTGCCGGCAGGGTCAGCGTCTGCATTCAGCGGCCCAGCTGGCGCGCTTGCCAGTCCTTGACCACCAGGGTGATCTGCAGGTCATGGCCTTGCAGGCGGATGCGCTCGGGCAGCGTGAAGCCGTTGTGTTCGCCGTATGCCAGGTAGTCGACCTGCCAGCCGTCCTGTTCCAGTCGTGCCAGGCGGCTCTCGCTGTCCAGGCTCAGACGGCTGCGGCTGTCCGGCGCAGGCAAGCCACGCACCCACCAGAGCAGGTGCGACACCGGCAGCTGCCAGCCGAGCTGCGCTTCGACCAGGGCCTCCGGGGATTCGGCTTCGAATCGGCCCTGGCCGGCGACTTCCAGAGATACGGCGTCGGGGCGGCCGGTCAGGCGGGTGGCGCCTCGGCCCAGGGGGCCGGACAGGCGAATGTCGAAGTAGTCCTGGCGCTGCAGCCAGAACAGTGTGCCGCTGCCGGATTCCTGCGGTGCGCGAATGCCGATCTTGCCGCTGATCTGCCAGCCATCGACCGTCGCGACCTGGCTGCGATGCTCTTTCCAGGCGGAGGCATTGCCGGGGCCTTCAACCGATTCGCGTGGGCCAAGCCCGGCACAGCCAGCAAGCAGGAGGGCCAGGCAGGGAGCAAGAAGGTTTTTCAACAGGGACATGGGTCAGGGCTTCTCCGATCCGGTCAGCCGTTTCAGCGTTTCGCGCAGGATCTGGCTGTCCGGTTGTAGTTTGAGTGCCTTCGACCAGACCGCGCGGGCCTCGCTGTGTTCACCCTGGGCCCAAAGCACCTCGCCCAGGTGCGCGGCGACTTCGTGGTCGGCAAAGCGTTGCAGCGCCTTGCGCAGCAGCGCTTCGGCCTCGGTCAGATTGCCCAGGCGGAAGTTGACCCAGCCGAGGCTGTCGAGGATCGCCGGGTCGTCGGGGTTGAGCTGGTAGGCCTGCTCGATCAGCTGGAGCGCTTCCTTGTGGCGATCAGTACGGTCGGCCAGGGTGTAGCCGAGCGCGTTGAGCGCCATGGCGTTGTCCGGCTCACGCTCGATGATGAAGCGCAGGTCGCGTTCCAGTTGCGCCAGATCGCCGCGCTTTTCCGCAAGCATGGCGCGGGTGTACAGCAGATTGAGGTCGTCGGGGAAATCGGCAAGCGCCTGCTCCACCAGTTGCCAGCCTTGTTCGGTGCGGTCCTGCTCGGAGAGCGCTTCGATCTCGATCAGGTACAGCTGGATGGCGTAGTCAGGCTGCTGCTGGCGTGCGTCGGCCAGTACCGCGGACGCTTCCTGGTCGCGATTGCCGGAATAGAGCAGCTGGCTCTGCAGCAGTTTCGCTGGCAGGTATTCGTTGCCAGGGCCGACATGAGCTAGCGCGTCGAGCGCCTTGGCGTTCTTGTCCATAGCCTGATAAGCACGGCCAAGATTGAAGTAAGCCGCGTCAACGTGGCTGCCGCGTTCGATGAGCTCTTCCAGGTACACGGTGGCTTCGCGCCAGGCCTCAGCCTCCATGCAGACCAGCGCCATGGAGAAGCGCAGGTCGTCGTCGGTGGGGTGCTGCTGGACCAGGGTGGCGAACTCGCCCATGGCGTCTTCCAGGCGCTCCTGTTCCACCAGAAGGCGTGCATAGGTCAGGCGCAGACGCTTGTCCTCGGGGTGCTGGCGAAGGCTTCGCTCGAGCAGCGGTATCGCTTCGTCGCTGCGCTGCAAGCTGTGCAGAAGGCGTGCTTCGAGCAGGATCGACGGGATCTGCCGTTCCTTATCCGGCTGCTTCTGCAGCAGCGCCAGTGCTTCCTCGCTGCGATCATCCTGTTGCAGCAGCACGGCCTTGCCGAAGGAGAGCTGTGGGTTGTCGGGGTGTTTGACCAACAGCTTGTCGAAGCTTTGCAGCAGACCGGCGCGGGTGTCCGGGTCGGTTTCCGAGGCCGAAAGGGCGAGGAAATCGAAATGAGTGTCGCCCTGGCCCTGCAGAACCTTCTCCATGAACTCGAGCGATTCTTCGTAACGCCCGGCGCGGGCCAGCTGCACGGCTGCGGCGCGCTGCGCGTCGAGATTGTCAGGGGCGTTGCGCGCCCAGATCATTGCGGTATCCAGCGCCGCCTGGTCTGCGCCAAGGTATTCGGCGATACGGAATCCGCGTTCGGCGACGCCGGCGTCCTGTGTCGCATGCGCCTGCTGTACGTAATTGCCCAGGGCAATGTCGAAGCGGTTGCGCTGGCCGGCAAGCTCTGCGACCAGAAGTGCATAGAGGGATTGGCGACTGAATGAGCCGTACTCTGCCGCGTCGCTGGCGGAGCTCTCCTGGGCAGCGTCCTCGACCGGCGGACTGCTTTCGGGGGCTTGCTGCGTGAAGGTCTGGCAGCCGCCGATGAACAGCAGGGCGGCAAGTGCGGCGAGTTTTTTCATAGGGGAAATGTACGGCTGGTGTGCGGTCACGGCATGATGACACAAGCCGCAGGTCAAGCCCATGGGCCCTGGGAGGCGCGCAGGCCGGTTCGGTAGCTGATTGGCAGTACCAATCGAATCCGACAATCGAGGGCAATGGTTGTTCTCCATCTGACGAAGTAGGAGAATTGCGCGCTCTGTTATCGAATCAGCGATTCTGCATGGCTTTCCTCGCGCTTGGCATTAATCACAAGACCGCTTCGGTGGACGTCCGCGAGCGCGTAGCCTTCACGCCCGACCAGATGGTCGAGGCCTTGCGGCAACTGTGCCGCGTCACTCCGACCCGCGAAGCGGCGATCCTCTCGACCTGCAATCGCAGCGAGCTGTATCTGCAACAGGATCAGGTCGAGGCCGATGCTGTGCTCGCCTGGTTGGCCAATTATCACCGTCTCAGCCTCGACGAGCTCAAGGCATGCGCCTATGTGCATGTCGACGATCAGGCCGTGCGCCACATGATGCGCGTTGCCTCCGGGCTCGACTCGCTGGTGCTGGGCGAACCGCAGATTCTCGGGCAGATGAAGTCGGCCTATGCGGTCGCCCGTGAGGCCGGCAGCGTCGGGCCTCTGCTTGGCCGGTTGTTTCAGGCCACCTTCAGCACCGCGAAGACCGTGCGCACCGACACCGCCATCGGCGAGAACCCGGTTTCGGTGGCGTTTGCCGCGGTCAGTCTGGCGCGGCAGATCTTCAGCAATCTGCAACGCAGCCAGGCCCTGCTGATCGGCGCCGGTGAGACCATCACCCTGGTCGCGCGCCATCTGCACGAGCAGGGCGTGAAGAAGATCGTGGTCGCCAACCGCACGCTTGAGCGGGCCAGCGCGCTGGCCGCCGAGCTAGGGGCGCAGGCGATCCTGCTTGCCGATATCCCGGACGAGTTGCACAACAGCGACATCGTCATCAGCTCCACCGCCAGCCAGTTGCCGATTCTCGGCAAGGGCGCGGTCGAACAGGCGCTGAAGCGACGCAAGCACAAGCCGATGTTCATGGTCGATATCGCCGTGCCGCGGGACATCGAATCGCAGGTCGGCGAGCTGGACGACGTCTATCTGTACACGGTCGACGATCTGCATGAGGTGGTTGCGGAGAACCTCAAGAGTCGCCAGGGCGCGGCCCAGGCCGCCGAGGAGTTGGTCGCGGCCGGCACCGAGGACTTCATGCAGCGCCTGCGCGAACTGGCCGCGGTGGACGTGCTCAAGGCCTACCGGCAGCACGCCGAGCGCATTCGCGACGACGAGCTGAGCAAGGCTCAGCGCCTGCTGGCCAATGGGGGCAGCGCCGAGGAGGTTCTCGTTCAGCTCGCCCGTGGCCTGACCAACAAACTGCTGCATGCACCCAGCGTGCAACTGAAGAAACTCTCCGCCGAGGGCCGCGTCGAGGCGCTGAGCATGGCCCAGGAACTCTTCGCCCTGCACGAGGGCACGGAAAAACCATGAAAGCTTCGCTGCTGAACAAGCTGGACATCCTGCAGGACCGTTTCGAAGAACTCACCGCACTGCTCGGCGACGCCGAAGTCATCAGCGATCAAAGCCGTTTTCGCGCCTATTCCCGCGAGTACGCCGAAGTCGAGCCGGTGATCGTCGCCTATCGGCAGCTGTGCAAGGTTCAGCAGGATCTCGAGGGCGCTCAGGCGCTGCTCAAGGACAGCGATCCCGACATGCGCGAGATGGCCGAGGAGGAGGTTGCCGAAGCCAAGGCCCAGCTCGAGACGCTTGAAGCCAACCTGCAGCGCATGCTGCTGCCCAAGGACCCCAACGACGGGCGCAACGTGTTCCTCGAGATCCGCGCCGGCACTGGCGGCGACGAGGCGGCGATCTTTGCCGGCGATCTGTTCCGCATGTATTCGCGCTATGCCGAGAAGCAGGGCTGGCGCGTCGAGATCCTCTCCGAGAGTGAGGGCGAGCACGGCGGCTACAAGGAAGTGATTTCCCGCGTCGAGGGTGACAACGTCTACGCCAAGCTCAAGTTCGAATCCGGCGCGCACCGCGTGCAGCGCGTGCCGGAGACCGAATCCCAGGGACGCATTCACACCTCCGCCTGCACCGTGGCGGTGTTACCGGAGCCGGATGAGCAGGCGGCGGTGGAGATCAATCCGGCCGAGCTGCGTATCGACACCTATCGCTCCTCCGGCGCCGGCGGTCAGCACGTCAACAAGACCGACTCGGCGATTCGTATCACGCACCTGCCCACTGGCATTGTGGTCGAGTGTCAGGAAGAGCGTTCGCAGCACAAGAACCGCGCCAAGGCCATGGCCTGGCTCGCCGCCAAGCTGCAGGACCGCCAGGACGCCGCGGCGCACAAGGAAATCTCCGAGACGCGCAAGTTGCTGGTCGGCTCCGGGGATCGCTCCGAACGTATCCGTACCTACAATTTCCCCCAGGGCCGGGTCACCGACCATCGCGTCAACCTGACGCTGTATTCGCTCAACGAAGTGATCGGCGGCGCCGTGGAGCAGGTCATCGAGCCGCTGTTGCAGGAATACCAGGCTGACCAGCTGGCCGCGCTGGGCGACTGATCCTTTTCGCTGCGCACCGCGCTAAGAGCACCTCATGCCAACCATCGAGTCCCTGCTGCAAAGTGCCGATCTGCCGGACTCGCCGAGCGCCAGGCTGGATGCCGAATGGTTGCTCGCGGCCGCCCTGAACAAGTCGACCAGCTATCTGCGCACCTGGCCGGAGCGCGAGGTGCCGGCAGAGTGCGCCTCGCGCTTTGCTGCTGATCTCGCACGGAGGCGTCAGGGTGAACCGGTCGCCTACATTCTCGGGCGCCAGGGCTTCTGGAGTCTGGAACTTGAAGTGGCAGCGGATACGCTGATCCCCCGGCCTGACACCGAACTGCTGGTGGAGACCGCGCTGCAGCTGCTCTCCGCTGCACCGGCCCGGGTGCTCGATCTGGGCACCGGCACCGGCGCGATTGCGCTGGCTCTGGCGACCGAGCGGCCGGCGTGGCAGGTCTGCGGTGTGGACCGTATCGAGGCCGCCGTGAGGCTGGCTGAGCGCAACCGGCTGCGGCTCGGACTGCACAACGCTGCGTTCACCCTGAGCGACTGGTTTGCCGGTCTGAACGGCGAGCGGTTCCAGATGATCGTCAGCAACCCACCCTATATTCCGGCCAGCGACCCGCACCTGCTGCAGGGCGATGTCCGCTTCGAGCCGCAGAGTGCGCTGATCGCGGGTGCGGATGGCCTGGACGACATCCGCACGATCATCGCCCAGGCGGCGGCGCACCTGCAGTCGGGTGGCTGGTTGCTGCTGGAGCACGGTTACGATCAGGCTGAGGCGGTGCGCATGCTTTTGCTTTCCCGCGGTTTCGAGGATGTGCAAAGCCGGCTCGATCTGGGTGGGCATGAGCGCATCAGCCTTGGCCGCCTGCCATGAGTGCGTTTTGTGAGGTGCTTGGATGCTGAGTGACGAAGAGCTGCTGCGCTACAGCCGGCAGATCCTGCTCAAGCAGGTCGATATCGACGGCCAGTTGCGCCTCAAACAGAGTTGCGTGCTGATCGTCGGGCTTGGCGGGTTGGGCTCGCCGGTAGCGCTCTATCTGGCGGCCGCTGGTGTCGGTGAGCTGCACCTGGCCGACTTCGATGCGCTGGATCTGACCAATCTGCAGCGGCAGATCGCTCACGACACACCCTCGCTTGGCCTGCACAAGGTCGACTCGGCCATGGCCCGGCTGGGGGCGCTGAACCCCCATGTACAGCTGGTGCCGTATCGCAGCGGGTTGGACGCCGATTCCCTGGATGCGGCAGTGGAGCGGGTCGATCTGGTGCTTGATTGCACGGACAACTTCGGCATTCGCGAAGCGGTGAACGCCGCATGCGTGAAAGCGAAAAAGCCGCTGGTCAGCGGCGCGGCGATCCGTCTTGAGGGGCAGCTTTCGGTGTTCGATCCGCGAGTCGAAACGAGCCCCTGCTACCACTGCCTCTATGGGCACGGTAGCGAAGCCGAGCTGACCTGCAGCGAAGCCGGTGTAGTGGGGCCGCTGGTGGGCATGGTTGGCAGCCTGCAGGCGTTGGAAGCGCTCAAGCTGCTGGTTGGCTTCGGCGAGCCGCTGATTGGTCGACTGCTGCTGATCGATGCGCTGTCCAGTCGCTTCCGTGAGTTGCGGGTCAAGCGCGATCCACATTGTGCGGTGTGTGGCGCAAGCCATGGCTGACTGCGCCGCACCGGTCGGCGTCTTCGACTCCGGAGTAGGCGGGCTCTCGGTGCTGCGTGAGATCCGGCAGCGCCTGCCGCATGAGTCGCTGCTCTATCTCGCCGACAGCGCCCATGTCCCCTATGGCGAAAAGAGCCCGGAATACATCCGTGAGCGCTGCCGTGTCATTGCGGCCTTTTTTGTCGAGAAGGGCGCGAAGGCGCTGGTGGTGGCCTGCAATACTGCGACCGCCGCTGGCGTCACCGAATTGCGCGAGCTGTATCCGCAATTGCCGATCATCGCCATGGAGCCTGCCGTCAAGCCTGCCGCCCAGGCCACGCGGAGTGGCGTCGTCGGCGTGCTGGCGACCACCGGAACGCTGAAGAGCGCCCGCTTTGCCGCGTTGCTTGATCGCTTTGCCGCAGATGTACGGGTGATCACTCAGCCGTGCCCCGGCTTGGTCGAGCGCATCGAGGCAGGCGATCTGAACAGTGCCGGAACGCGCGCCATGCTGATGGCGTGGGTCGGGCCGCTGCTGGCACAAGGCTGCGACACGCTGATTCTGGGTTGCACGCATTACCCCTTTATAAGGCCGCTGCTCAGCGAGCTACTGCCTGGAAACGTCCGCCTGATTGATACTGGGGCAGCCGTCGCGCGACACTTGCGCGATCTGCTGGCAGAGCGCCATCTACTCGCCAGCGGGGTGGCCTCCGAGCGTTTCTATTGCAGCGGCGATCCGCGGCGAATGGCCAGCGTGTTGCCTATACTTTGGGGCGAAAACGCGAAAGTCGAGTTTTTTCCCCGATAGGAACTCCAAGCGCAGCGGGGTTTCTCAAATATGCTGGCACCAAAAAACCAAACAAACGCAGTGTTTGATAAGGAAGTTCTCATGAAAAAACTGTTCTCCCTGGCTGCAGTGGCGGCACTCTCTGTAGGTTCGATGGCGGCTGCCCACGCCGTAGACTTTACCGTTGCGGT
The DNA here is from genome assembly GCF_002929225.1 of Stutzerimonas kunmingensis. Lineage (GTDB taxonomy): Bacteria > Pseudomonadota > Gammaproteobacteria > Pseudomonadales > Pseudomonadaceae > Stutzerimonas. The sequence continues at coordinate 41,548 of NZ_PISM01000003.1, forward strand.
CGGCCAGACGGACGAGTCGACCATGACCTATCGCCTGGGTGCGCAATTCGATTTCGGTACCAGCTGGTTCCAGACCAGCGTGGGCCGACTGACCGGCTACTGGGATGCCGGTTATACCTACTGGGAGGGCGACGAATCGTCGAGCAATCACAGCATCTCGCTGGCCCCGGTCTTCGTCTACGAGTTCGCTGGTGAATCGGTGAAACCTTATGTCGAGGCAGGCATCGGTGTCGCGGCATTCGAGAACACCGAGGTCGAGGGCAACGGTCTCGGTTCGTCTTTCCAGTTCGAGGATCGGATCGGTGCGGGCCTGCGCTTCGCCGGTGGCCACGAAGTGGGCGTGCGCGCAATCCACTATTCCAACGCCGGCATCAAGAAGCCGAACGATGGTGTCGAAAGCTACGCCCTGCATTACCGCATGGCGTTCTAAGCGAGTTTTCTCTAGGTGCTGCAGGGCGTTTCGCCAGCCCTGCACTGCCAATAGCGTTCAGCCATATGCCGTGGCGCTGCCCTTGCGCTCTTCGTGGCAATCCTCTGATCCCAGTTCGAACTCCCTGCAGATCAATGGCCGGTTTTCGTAGATCGTGCAGCGCATGCTGTCCCGATCAAGCGCCGCGCACCAGCCATCCTCCAGGCGCAGCATGACTTCGCCGCCCCAGCTGTCAGTGTCGATATAGCGCTGCGGAACGCCGGTATCGCTGAACAGCAACACTTCGAGTCGACAGCAGCAGGCGGCGCAGGTGGCGCAGCTCACGCTGGTATCTTCGAGTTGTTGGTGGGGAATGGTCGAATCGTTCATCGCGCCAGTCTAGTCGATACGCTCGACCGGGCGCCCACTCAGGGCGCCGAGTGGTGGCACCAGCAAAGCCGGTGTCACGCTTTTACAGCTCTTCGTTCAGCTGCTTGTTGCGCCAACCATCCCCGCCGGGGAGCAGGAGGTTGAGCAGCAGGGCGATGATCGCGCACAGCGAAATGCCGGACAGGGTGAATTCACCGTAGCCGAATGCCATGCCGCCGATGCCGAACACCAGCGTCACCGAAACGATGATGAGGTTGCGTGCCTCGGACAGGTCGACCTGATGACGAATCAACGTGCTCAGACCCACCACGGCAATCGAGCCGAACAGCAGACAGAGAATGCCACCCATAACCGGAACCGGAATGCTCAGCAAGCCGGCGCCGAATTTGCCGATGAAGGCCAGGGCGATGGCGAATACCGCCGCCCAGGTCATGATCTTCGGGTTGTAGTTTTTGGTCAGCATCACCGCGCCGGTCACTTCGGCATAGGTGGTATTCGGCGGGCCGCCGAAAAGGCCGGCTGCCGAGGTGGCCACGCCATCGCCCAGCAGCGTGCGGTGCAAGCCTGGCTTCTTGACGTAGTTGTTGCCTGTCACGCTGCCGATGGCCACCACGCCGCCGATATGCTCGATGGCCGGTGCCAGGGCGACCGGCACCATGAACAGGATGGCGCCGATATTGAACTCCGGTGCGACGAAGTTCGGCATCGCTAGCCAGGGTGCGGCCGCGATACCGCTGGTATCCACCACGCCGAAAGCAAACGACAGCCCGTAGCCGACCGCAACGCCGGCGAGAATCGGTACAAGGCGAAACAAGCCCTTGCCCAGCACCGCCACGAGCAGGGTTGTGACAAGTGCCGGCATCGAGATCAGCATCGCCGTCTGGTAGGGAATCAACTGGGCGCTGCCATCGCCAGCCTTGCCCATGGCCATGTTCACCGCCACCGGTGAGAGCGCCAGACCGATCGAAATGATCACTGGGGCGATGACCACCGGCGGCAGCAGGCGATCGATGAAGCCAGGGCCCTTCAGGCGCACCGCGAAGCCGAGCAGCATGTAGACAAGTCCGGCAGCGACCACGCCACCCATGACCGCCGGCAGGCCGAACTCACCCTTAGCCGCAATGATCGGTGCGATAAAGGCGAAGCTGGAGGCCAGGAATACCGGTACCTGACGCCGCGTGATCAGCTGGAACAGCAGGGTGCCAAGGCCGGCGGTAAACAGCGCTACGTTGGGGTCCATGCCGGTGATCAGCGGCATCAGCACCAGGGCGCCGAAGGCCACGAACAGCATCTGTGCGCCGGCCAGTACCTGCCGGCCAAGCGGCTCGTCGGTATGCGACATGCTCAGATGTCCTTCTGCTTGGTGCCGAAGATCTTGTCGCCAGCGTCACCCAGGCCCGGGACGATGTAGCCGTGTTCGTCGAGACGCTCATCGATGGATGCCGTGAAGATCAGCACGTCCGGGTGTGCTTTTTCCACAGCGGCGATGCCTTCCGGGGCGGCGACCAGCACCAAGGCACGGATTTCCTTGCAACCGGCCTTCTTCAGCATGTCGATGGTGGCGACCATCGAGCCGCCGGTGGCGAGCATGGGGTCGATGATGATGGCCAGGCGCTGTTCGATTTCCGGAACCAGTTTTTCCAAATAGGTCTGCGCCTGCAGCGTTTCCTCGTTACGGGCGATGCCTACCGCACTGACCTTGGCGCCCGGGATCAGGCTGAGCACGCCGTCGAGCATGCCGATGCCCGCACGCAGGATGGGTACGACGGTGATCTTCTTGCCGGATATCTTCTCGACCTGCACCGGGCCGCACCAGCCGTCGATGCTGTAGTGTTCCAGCGGCAGATCAGAAGTTGCTTCATAAGTGAGGATCGAGCCCACTTCCTGAGCCAGTTCACGGAAGTTTTTGGTGCTGATGTCGGCGCGGCGCATCAGGCCGAGCTTGTGGCGGATCAGCGGATGGCGGATCTCTCGAATGGGCATTGTGGGCTCCGGCGGGCAAATAAACCGGCTTAGATTAAAGCATCGTCGAGTCAGCGGCTATTCGCGCGTCATTCGACCGGCAGACTTGCTGCGGCCCGCGGGGGTGGGTATCTTCCACGCCCTTTCGCGGACGGCTGAAAGTGGGCTGTTCGGTCAGGTTTTTCGCTGTTCAGGATACGGCGATTCAACCGCGCGAGTTGCCAGGTTCAGTTGGCGCTCTAACACTCATCTTTCTGAGGGGAATCGCATCATGTCCGTCGATCTCGCACATATCCGCCAAGTCATGGCCGAGGCTGACTGCCTGTACACGGAAGAACAGGTAGAAGCTGCAATCAGCCAGGTCGCCGAAACAATCAACGGCGAGCTGGCCGACCGCAATCCTGTGGTCTTCTGCGTCATGAATGGCGGCCTGATCTTTTCCGGCAAGCTCGTCCCTAAGCTGAACTTCCCGCTCGAACTGTCCTACCTGCATGCCACTCGTTATCGCAATGAAACCAGTGGCGGTGAGCTCTTCTGGAAAGCCAAGCCGGAAATCTCCTTCATCGATCGCGACGTGCTGATCATCGATGACATCCTGGATGAAGGACACACCCTGGGTGCGATCATCGATTTTTGTCGCCACGCGGGCGCCGCCGCGGTGCATACAGCGGTGCTGATCGACAAGGATCATCAGCGTAAGGCGCGTCCGGATCTCAAAGCCGATTACGTTGGCCTCAGCTGTATTGATCGCTACATCTTTGGGTACGGCATGGATTACAAGGGTTACTGGCGCAACGCACCGGGAATCTATGCGGTGAAAGGGCTATAGGTAGCCAATTTCGGGCGAGCTCGTCCCGCTTAGAAAGGCATGCGTGCGCAGCAGTGGCGGGGTGCGCTTCGCAGCTGTGACGCTGTGACGCAATGGGCGCCGAGCGGCGTCGGGCGGCCCTCCGCTGCTGACCGACGCGGCAATTCCAGCGAACCAAAGCGTACACGCCGGCCCGTCTGTTTCCTTTCGCCCCACCTCATCGTTGCGGTAACGCCCTCCTTTCCGTTTTTCGCGTGTGTTGGCTATTTCCTTTGGTCGGCTGAATGACGGCCTGCGCCTTTTGTCGTCCGACTCATTCGGCGGGTTTCGTGTGCGTTATCGCGCTCATGAATTGAACTTTAGGATAACTGACCGACAATTCTTCTATCTTGCAAGCTGAAAGGCTCTGGATCGGGCTTTGCGGCCCTGGCATTCACGGCTAAGCTGATTTGGACCTTAAAGGGCATGGCTTCGCGCAATCACGCTGAAAGCCACTGCTGTAAAGGCTATTAGCACTAAAGGATTACAAGCTAAATCAAACCTTAGTGCGCTTAACCCTGTTCCGGTGTCTGGGTAGGGTTGACGCACTTCGAACCAACCAGGAGCGCCTCATGACAAAAACAACAAGGCAAGGAATCTTCCAGCCAAAGTCTCTAGCTCTCGCCGTCGCGCTGGGCACTGCTGCCCCGGCCTACGCCGTGAACTTCAATATTGGCGAAATCGAAGGTCAATTCGATTCTTCCATGTCGATTGGCGCCAGCTGGTCGACCACTGACCGTGATATGGATCTGGTCGGTGCGGCCAATGGTGGTACTGGCTTTACCCAGACAGGTGACGACGGACGTCTGAACTTCAAGAAGGGCGAAACCTTCTCCAAAATCTTCAAAGGCGTACACGATCTTGAGCTGCGTTACCGGGACAGCGGTGCTTTCGTTCGCGGCAAATACTGGTATGACTTTGAACTGAAGGACGAGAATCGCCTGTTCAAGGACATCAGCGATAGCAACCGGAAAGAAGCGGCCCAGTCGTCGGGTGCTCAAATCCTGGATGCGTTTGTCTATCACAACTATTCCGTTGGCGATCTTCCGGGCACTGTTCGTCTCGGTAAGCAGGTGGTCAGCTGGGGCGAAAGTACCTTTATTGGCAACAGCATCAATTCGATCAACCCCTTGGATGCTGCTGCGTTCCGCCGGCCTGGTGCTGAGATTAAGGAAGGGCTGATCCCAGTAAATATGTTCTATGTCTCGCAAAGCCTAAGCGATCGTTTGAGTATGGAGGCGTTTTATCAGTTGGAGTGGGATCAGACTATCGCGGATAACTGCGGGACGTTCTTTTCAGGCTCCGATCCGTTGCAGGACGGCTGCGATACCAATTACAACGTATTGGGGCCCTTCCCAGCAGGGGTCCCTGGGGCCTTGGGTGGCGTAGGCGTTACCGTTACGGACGAAGGAGTGATGATTCCCCGGGGCGGTGATCGTGATGCAAAAGATTCTGGCCAGTTTGGTCTTGCGCTACGTTGGTTAGGCGACTCAACGGAGTATGGCGCGTACTTCATGAACTATCACAGCCGCACGCCAAATTTAGGTATGACGAATGCGAACGCTGGTGCGCTTGCAGAAGTACTTGGCGCAGTTGGTGGCGGCACCTTACCGCTAGCTTTGGCGCCAGCAGCGCTGCTTGGTCGCGGTCAGTACTTCTTGGAGTATCCAGAGGATGTTCGACTGTATGGCTTGAGTTTTTCTACTACGCTGCCAAGTGGAACAGCTTGGTCGGGTGAGATCAGTTATCGTCCTAATTTGCCAATTCAGATTAACACGACTGATGTAACTTCACTGCTCGCAAGTGCGGGGCAGATATTCCAGGGCGGTGGCGACCCTTTCTCGGTGGCTGGTATTGATTATCATGGGTATAACCGAAAAGAAGTGACACAGTTGCAGACAACCTTCACACACTTCTTCGATCAAGTTCTTGGTGCTGGCCGCGTTACGGTCATCGGCGAGGTTGGTTACACACATGTTGGTGGTTTGGAAAGCAAACGAGATGTGCGGTATGGGCGTGACGCAATTTTCGGATCTCCTGCGACAAATGCTGACGCTGAGGCCCGGTACGGTTGGGATGGTTTTGTAACGGCCGACTCTTGGGGCTACCGCCTGCGCGCCATTGCGGATTACAACAATGTGTTCGCAGGTATTAACCTTAAGCCAAACCTATCCTTTTCCCATGATGTTGATGGATATGGGCCAAATAACTTGTTTGTTGAAGGCTCCAAAGCGGTCAGCATCGGTCTAGATGCCGAGTACCAGAACACCTACACCGCCAGCCTGTCCTACACCGACTTCTTCGGCGGCGATTACAACACGTTGGTTGATCGCGACTTCCTCGCGTTCAGCGTGGGCGTGAACTTCTAAGGAGATCAGCCTGACGTCCGGCCGGCGAGGAAGCGCCGGCCGGACGATAGCGGTAGGCATGGCCTCCGGCCGTATAACAAGATCAAGAGGAACTGGAATCGTATGAAAACAACAAGAAAGCTATTCAGTGTCTTGGCCTTCTCTCTGCTCGCGAGCAGTGTGATGGCTGCCGTTTCCCCAGAAGAAGCCGCCAAGCTCGGTACATTACTGACGCCGCTGGGCGCGGAAAAGGCCGGTAACGCCGACGGCAGCATCCCTGAGTGGACCGGTGGTCTCAAGACCGACGCGGCCCCCCTCAACAATGGGCATCTGACTAACCCGTTCAAGGACGAGCAGCCGAAGTTCGTCATCACCGCGCAGAACGCCGAACAGTACAAGGACAAGCTGACCGCAGGTCAGATGGCCATGTTCAAGCGCTATCCGGAAACCTACAAGATTCGCGTGTTCCCGACTCATCGTTCGGTCGCCGTACCGGATGAGATCTATGAGGCTGCGAAGAAGAGTGCGGTGAATACCGAACTCGTCGAGGGCGGCAACGGTATCGCCAACTTCACCGACAGCCGCTATTACGCGTTCCCGATTCCGAAGAATGGTTTGGAAGTGGTGTGGAACCACATCACCCGCTATCGCGGTGGCAACGTCCGTCGCAATATCGTCCAGGCTACCCCGCAAACCAACGGTAGCTACACCATGGTTCACTTCGAGGACGAAGTGGCGTTCCCGCTGGGTATGACTGATCTGGATCCCGAGCGCGCCAAGAACGCCCTGCTTTTCTTCAAACAGCGGGTGACTGCGCCGTCTCGCCTGGCAGGGAACGTCCTGCTGGTGCACGATTCGCTGGATCAGGTCAAAGAGCCCCGTCAGGCCTGGATCTACAACGCCGGCCAGCGTCGGGTACGCCGCGCGCCGCAAGTTGCATACGACGGGCCGGGTACCGCTTCGGACGGTATGCGCACCACGGATAACTTCGATATGTTCAGCGGCGCACCTGATCGCTACGACTGGAAGTTGATCGGCAAGAAAGAGCTGTACATCCCGTACAACAGCTATGAAATCGCCTCCAGCGAACTGAAGTACGACGACGTCATCAAGGCTGGCCACGTCAATCAGGATTTGGCGCGTTACGAGCTACACCGCGTCTGGGAGATTGAAGCCACGCTCAAGAGCGGCGAGCGCAACATCTACGCCAAGCGCCGTTTCTTCGTCGACGAGGATAGCTGGACCATCGTCCAATCGGAGCTGTATGACGGCCGTGGGCAGCTTTGGCGTGTAGGTGAGGCCCACTCGCTGCAGTACTACCAGCACAAAGTGCCGGCTTACGCGTTCGAGGCGCTCTACGACATCATCTCCGGCCGTTACATCGCGATCGGCATGAGCAACGAGGAGAAGCCACACGAGTACGGCTATCGTGCCTCCGCTCGGGACTTCACGCCGGCTGCCCTGCGTAACGCAGGGGTGCGCTGATCGACTGACATTTAACCTGTGAATAAGGCGGCCAAGTGGCCGCCTTTTTTTTTGCTGCGAACCAGTGGATGATAATTTCCATTCGGTGCCCGAGGTCAGGATGATCGCATCGCTGGAACACCGAGCCCAATATGCGACGTGTGCAACGACAAGGCTGGCGTTTCGGCTGCCCGTGGTAACGACCGAGCGCGATGCCTGGCACAGACCGCGCTGTGTTTCAATGGACTGATTCGAACAAGAGAACCTTTGCCATGTCCGTACGCTTCATTCCTGATGCGCTCAGTGCAGAGGCAGGTGCCGTAGAGCAACTCGCATCCATTCCTCGGCTGCCGCCGCTGCATATCGACCGGCCCAGGCTGGTTCGTGCGCTGCTCGAAACCGATTGCCGTCTGCGCCTGATCTGCGCCCCAGCCGGGTTTGGCAAGACCGTGCTGATGAGCGAGTGCGCGCGCTTGGTGCCTCCGGGCACACGCCTGGTGTGGCTGGATCTCGGCGGTCGGGCATGTACGGTTCAGGCGCTGTACGGCCAGTTGAGCGATGCGTTGGGGGAGCGGACGGGCAAGGATGATCGTTCCGAGAACGACATGCTGGCGCTGCTGCGACAAGTCCGGCAGCCGCTGTGGATCATGCTCGACGACTACCCGCGTGATTACAGCCCGGAGCTCGATGCTTGCATTGATATGTTGTTGGACATGGGGCCGGCACAAGTCAGTTGGTGGGTATCCAGTCGCCGCCAGCCGGCGTGGAAGCTTCCACGGCTCCTGCTGCAAGGGCACCTTCTGGAGCTGGAGGCGGAAGCGCTGGCGTTCACCGCCGAAGAGCTCGAGCAACTCCTGAACGTCCATCGTCTGACGCTCTCGCCCGAGACTTTTCAGCAATTGCATCGTGTGATGGAGGGGTGGCCGGCTGGAGTCTGTCTGATGTTGCTCCACGCCGATGAGCAGGCGTTGCGTGAGCGTCTGGTTGCCGGGACGCCATTGCTGCGTGATTACGTCCAGCGTGAGGTCATGGCTGGACTGAGCGATGAAGTGCGGCGGGCCATGCTGGCACTGGCGCGTATGCCGCGTTTCTCGGCAGAGCTCTGCGACCATGTGCTCGACGGTGTTGGTCGCGAAATCCTCGATATCCTCAAGACGCTCCAGCTCTTCATTCGGCAGATCGACAATTGCGGTGAGTGGTTTCGCCTTTGGAAGCCGCTGGCGCTGATGCTGCAGCGCTCCGCAGAAACGACCGCTCCGACCCAGGCCCATCTGCGTGCCTGTCAGTGGTTCGCCAGTCGCGGCGAGATGCGCGAGGCGGTAGAGCATGCACTATGGGCCGGCCAGCCTGAGGTCGCTGCCAACTACCTGCAGCGTTACGGACAGGAACAGCTGCTGATCGGCGATAACGTATCGCGCTTTCTGAAATGGCGAAGCGAGCTGCCACAGGACCTGTTCGCCAGCACCACGCGCCTGATCGTCTTGCAGGGCTGGGCGCTGATCATTTCGGCGCGACTTGATGAAGTGGATGACTGTCTGGCCGAGCTGGCCAAGTTCTTCCCCCAACCCGATGCGCGCCGGCAAGCCCAGTTATTGGCTCAGTGGCAGGCCCTTCGTGGGTTTCTGGCCCGCCTGCGCGGTGAGCCCGAGGCACGCCAGAACTGCTTGCAGGCGCTAGAGGTACTGTCCGATCACGCCTGGGCGCAGCGCGTGCTCTGTTATCAGGTGCTTACGCAGCAAGCGATGGCCGAAGGTGAGCTCGACCTTGCCCAGCAATACAACAGCGAAGGCATGAAGCTCGCACGGCTGAAAGGTAGCGTGCTCTACGAAGTGATGCTCAGCGTCGATCGAATCCAGTTGCTTGAACTCACCGGTGAGTTCGAGCGTGCGGTCGGCGTGCTCAACGAGACACTCCAGGCGTTACGTGACTCCGTCCGGCGCAGCCCTCTCATCGGCAGGCTGCAACTGCTGCAGGGGCATCTGCTGGCTTACCAGGGGCTCGACGAGCCGGCGCAGGAGGCATATCAGCTCGGTAAGGCGGAGACCGAAACCTGCGGTGATTCCTACTGTTTCTTCGGTTATGTCGGGCTTGCCGAGCTTGCCGCGCGCAGTCACGAGTTTGCCTGCGCCTATCACTGGCTGCGGGACGCCGAGCGCCTGTCTCAGTGGCGCCATGTACCTGAGGCGAGATTCCGCGGCATCCTGCCGCTGATAAACGGTGTGGCCTGGCTGCATCAGGGCGAGCTGCGCAAGGCGCGTGGTGCGCTGTATCAGGTACTGGAACTGTATGAAGGACGGGGTTACCTGTCGCCGTCCGGATTCTACGAGCTGTTGCCTCGGGTGCGGCGCTATCTGGCGGTCATCGATGTGCTCGAGGGACAGCCAGCACGAGCGATCACAGCCTTGCGTGAGCAGATCGAGCAGAACCTGCTTGCCCAGCGTCTGGGGCTGGCATGCGAGTGTCGTTTCAGTCTGGCGGAAGCGTTACAGGCCGATGGCCAGGTCGCCGAGGCGGAGCTGGAGCTGCGTCTGGCGCTCAGCGAGGCCGCGCGTCAGCATCTGGTCAAGCCCTTGTACGAACTACAGTATCGGCAGCCGCAATGGCTGGCGCGAGTGCTACCCGCAGCGAAGGGCGAATCGCTTCGGCAGCGGCTGCTGAGCTACGAGCGTGAGCCGGAAATGACGCTCCCGGCAGCGGATGAAACGGTGCTCAGCAACCGCGAACTGACGGTGTTGCGGCTGATCGCCCAGGGGTGCTCGAACCAGGAGATTGCCGAACAGCTGTTCATATCCCTACATACCGTGAAGACCCATGCGCGCAGGATAAACACGAAGCTGGGCGTCGCGCGCCGTACTCAGGCGGTGGCGAAGGCCAAAGCGCTGGCCTGGCTCTGAGAACAAGCAGTCATCCAAGGGATCATTCATCGTCGCGCCTGAAACAGCAAAGTTCAGGCGCGCCGATTCGCTGCAAGCCTGGCGGCTGTCAGACGAAGATGGATTCTTGTTTTTGTTGGGTAAGTTTCGGGGCGGAGCGGCGCAACCTGCAGGCAGTCAGGTTGATGACATTACACTGGTGCGGGTTGCAAGCCTCCGTGGGACATCCGTTGTGGCAACTGCTCGCCGCGCTCGATGGCCAGACTGACTTGCAGGCTGGTGATGAGTCGCTGCAATTGCTGTTGATCGCGCCATTGGTAGGCACTGATGTAGCGCTTCACTGCAACGCCTTCCGAGCCCGTCAATGTCAGCAGAATGCTGCCATCGGGCTTCTCGATGCTGAAGTTGACGTTGTAGCGCGGACGAAACACATCACTGATCTTCTGAAATGGACTCGTCATGCCTGGATACCTATGTGAGGGGTTGCCAGCAATGGACCAGGCAAGGCGATGACAAGTTTCCCGGGCGCAACGGCATGACCGCCGCAAAAATGTCGCGGGCATACCTGCTATCTCATTTCATGCTTGCGCAGTCAGCTCCGTCAGAACATCGGGGCTGCTCTTGAATGCCTTGGCAAACAACTCGCGGTGCCTGGCCATGTAGATGCCGATGTCTTCGGCTTGCTGTTCGCTCAGCGACGGCGAAGCTTGCTGCAGCACCGCAGCTAGCGCTTCTGCCAGCTCAAGCATCTTGTCGTGACGATCGGCTTCGGCTTTATCCATGAACAAACGCTCCAGGTCCCTACTGCTGCGGTACACCACTTCGACGGCCATTTACCACCTCGGTCATTGGCAGATTGATACTGTTTATTTGTACAGCATAAGCGGCTGCGGCGAAGATTGAAAGTCTGCGCAGGAAGCGGAGTTTCGTCAGTTCTTGAATCGGCCTTGCACGCGCTCGGCCCTAAACTCCAGTGTGGCGGCGCGGTAACCGGCGCGCAGCAGCGGTAGCGGCAGGCAGGATTCCCAGCTTGCGCCGGGCTGCAGGCCACCTGCCCCCTGGTAGTCCGGTGCATCGTAGGCGCGTCGCGCCAGGTTGGTGCGCGAGCCCGGCGCATAGGCGGCGACTTCCCACTGCAGGCTCTGCAACTTTTTGTCGGTGTGATTGTGCAGGCGCACATGCAGCGGCTGCCCGCCAGCGCAGCGACGAGGGTCGTGAGTCAGCTGAATTTCGATACGAGCGAGCAACTGCTCTTCGCGATGCTCCTGCCAGAGTACCCAGCCAGCGACCAAGGCAAGGCCGAGCACGGCACCCAGTGAAATGGGTACGGCCCTGAATGGATAGCGGATCAGCAGTACCAGCCAGGTCAGGATGAGCAGAGCGCCAATCAGCATGGTCGAGTACCGACGATCAGGTGGTTGGGCAGCATGGACGTCCTCCGTTGCAATGGGGGCATGCTAACCCGTGGCGGCGGACCCCGGGCAACAACGATGTGGCAAGCATTTGTCGCAGGATGTCAGTCGTCCACTTTGCTGCGGCTGGCCAGACGTTCCAGTGCAGCGCGAAGCTTGGGGTCGCGGATGCCATCAGCTGCCGCCTGAATGCTGTCGGCGGCGTTGCTCGAAAGCGGTTGCGTACGCGCCGGCGTGTGCCTGGGCGGGGGCGGTGGCTGTACCTTGAACTGGATACGCGTCAGGCCGGCGAACTCTTCGAGCACTTCCAGTTGACGTTGCAGACGCCGCTGCTGATAGCGCAACCGTGTCGCCCAGTGGCCGTCAGTGACGATAAGCAGCAGACAACCTTCGCGCCAGGATGCCACGCGGCAGTGTTCGCGTGCTGCGGGCTGCAACTGGCTCTCCAGCAGCTGTTGCAGACGATCGAGCCGAAGGGCTTCGCCGAACAAAGCTCTGAGGGGCTTCGCTTCGCGCAACAATGAGGCAGGAGCACGAGCCGGCGACGGGCGAAAGGCCATGATGGTCCGAGATGCTTGGTAGAAGCGTGAATGGTAGCAGAAGCCGGTTCGGGGAATATCCTGCCGCCTCCGGCTTTGGCGTGCTGCGCAAATGCCCAGCCTAGAGGGTTTATCGCCTGCCAGCTGCGAATATACAGGTACCCGGTAGCGCGTCCGTTGCGTCATGGCGCTGCGCAGTCAGGCACCTTTCCTCACTGCCGTTTCCGAGTAGAATGGCTCCTTTGCACGCAGCCGTGACCTCGCGGACGTGCCTCCATCCCCAGCATGGAAGTCTTTGTCGATATGTTTGCGCCTTTATTGAAGAAACTCTTTGGAAGCAAGAATGAGCGTGAGGTCAAACGCATGCTCAAGGCGGTGCAGTCCGTCAATGCCCTCGAAGAGCAGATGCTGTCGCTCTCCGACGAGCAACTGCGCAGCAAGACCGAAGAGTTCAAGGCCCGTCTCGAGAAAGGCGAAACCCTCGATCAGATCCTCCCCGAAGCATTCGCCGTCTGCCGCGAAGCGGGCAAGCGCGTCATGGGCATGCGCCACTTCGATGTCCAGTTGATCGGTGGCATGACCCTGCACGAAGGGCGCATCGCCGAGATGCGTACCGGTGAAGGCAAGACCCTGGTGGCTACCCTGGCCGTTTACCTCAATGCGCTGGCCGGCAAAGGTGTGCACGTAGTCACGGTCAACGACTACCTGGCGCGACGCGATGCCAACTGGATGCGCCCGCTGTACGAATTCCTTGGCCTCTCGGTCGGCATCGTCACCCCGTTCCAGCCGCCGGAAGAAAAGCGCGCTGCCTACGCAGCCGACATTACCTATGGCACCAACAACGAGTTCGGCTTCGACTACCTGCGTGACAACATGGCGTTCAGCCTGCAGGAAAAGAACCAGCGCGAACTCAACTTCGCCGTGATCGACGAAGTCGACTCCATCCTGATCGACGAAGCGCGCACACCGCTGATCATTTCCGGCCAGGCTGAAGACAGCTCCAAGCTTTACCAGCAGATCAACCTGCTCATTCCACGCCTTACCCAGCACATCGAGGAAGAGGAGGGAGTCGTTACTCAGGAAGGGCATTTCTCCATCGATGAGAAAACCCGTCAGGTCGAGCTGAACGAACAGGGTCACCAGTATATCGAGGAGCTGCTGACCCAGGCCGGTCTGCTGGCCGAGGGCGAAAGCCTCTATTCGGCGCATAACCTCGGTTTGCTGACTCATGTGTATTCTGGCCTGCGCGCCCACAAGCTGTTCCATCGCAACGTCGAATACATCGTGCAGAACAACCAGGTGCTGCTGATCGACGAGCACACCGGCCGCACCATGCCGGGCCGCCGCCTTTCCGAAGGTCTGCATCAGGCCATCGAAGCGAAGGAAGGGCTGCAGATCCAGCCCGAGAGCCAGACCCTGGCTTCGACCACCTTCCAGAACTACTTCCGCCTGTACAAGAAGCTGGCCGGCATGACCGGTACCGCCGACACCGAAGCGTTTGAATTCCAGCAGATCTACAACCTGCCGGTGGTGGTCATCCCGACCAATAGGCCGCTGGCGCGCAAGGACTTCAACGACCTGGTTTATCTGACCCAGGAAGAGAAGTTCGCCGCGATCATCTCCGACATCAAGGAGTGCCGGGAGCAGGGCCGTCCGGTGCTGGTCGGTACAGCCACCATCGAGTCCTCCGAATACGTGTCGCGCCTGCTGGAGGCCGAAGGTTTCGAGCACAAGGTGCTCAACGCCAAGCACCACGACAAGGAAGCCGAGATCATCGCCCAGGCCGGGCGCCCCGGTGCCGTGACCATCGCCACCAACATGGCCGGCCGTGGTACCGACATCCTGCTGGGCGGCAACTGGGAAGTGGAAGTCGCGGCGCTGGACAACCCGACCGAAGAACAGGTCGCGCAGATCAAGGCGGATTGGCAGAAGCGTCACCAGCAGGTCCTCGAAGCGGGCGGCCTGCACGTGATTGCATCCGAGCGTCATGAATCCCGTCGTATCGACAACCAGTTGCGCGGTCGTGCCGGTCGTCAGGGCGACCCGGGTTCGAGCCGTTTCTATCTGTCGCTGGAAGACAGCCTGATGCGCATCTTCGCCTCCGATCGGGTGAAGAACTTCATGAAGGCGCTGGGCATGGAGTCCGGCGAGGCCATCGAGCACCGCATGGTCACCAATGCCATTGAAAAGGCGCAGCGCAAGGTCGAAGGCCGCAACTTCGACATGCGCAAGCAGCTGCTCGAGTACGACGACGTGGCCAACGAGCAGCGCAAGGTGATCTACCACATGCGCAACAGCCTGCTCGCAGCCGATGAAATCGGCCAGACCATCGCCGAATTCCGCCAGGAAGCGCTGGATGCGGCGATCAGCGCGCACATCCCGCCGCAGTCGCTGCCTGAACAGTGGGATATCCCGGGCCTGGAGGCGGTGCTCTACAGCGATTTCGGTACGCGTCTACCGGTCCAGCAGTGGCTCGACGAGGACGAAAAACTCTACGAGGAAACGCTGCGCGAGCGCATTCTCGAAGCGCTGCTGGCCGCCTACAACGAGAAGGAAGAGCTGGCTGGCGTCGAGGCACTGCGTTCCTTCGAGAAGCAGATCGTGCTGCGTGTGCTGGATGATCTGTGGAAAGACCACCTGTCGACCATGGACCACCTGCGTCACGGCATCCACCTGCGAGGCTACGCGCAGAAGAACCCGAAGCAGGAATACAAGCGCGAGTCCTTCACGTTGTTCCAGGACCTGCTCGAATCGATCAAGCGCGACAGCATCCGCGTGCTGTCCCATGTGCAGGTTCGTCGAGAAGATCCGGCCGAAGAAGAAGCCCGTCTGCGCCGCGAAGCCGAAGAGCTGGCCAAGCGCATGCAGTTCCAGCATGCCGAGGTGTCCGCGCTGGATCAGCCGGAGGAGGAGCCTGAGGTCGAAGGTCAGGCCGACGTCGCCGCGGCGCCGGTGCGTACCGAACCGAAGATCGGTCGCAACGAGCCTTGCCCGTGCGGATCGGGCAAGAAGTACAAGCATTGCCACGGGCAGGTTCAGTAAGTCCGACCTCGCCTGATGATTCCGCGCCGCGACCGGCTTCTGCCGCTCGCGGCGTTTTTGTCGCAACCCCTCTCTCGGCCTGTTGGCCATCCATTGTTCTGAAGGAGCGCATCCATGGCTGTCGGTCTTGGTCCTTTACCTACTCTGCACCCGGTACCCGGTTTCGAACTCGGCATCGCTTCGGCCGGCATCAAGCGACCAGGGCGTAAGGACGTAGTGATCATGCGCTGTGCCGAGGGCTCCCGTGTCGCCGGCGTGACCACCACCAACGCCTTTTGCGCTGCCCCCGTGCTCGTCACCCGCGAACGCATGCACGGCCCGGTGCGTTACCTGCTGACCAACACCGGTAACGCCAATGCCGGAACCGGCCCGCAAGGTCTTGCCGACGCCCGTCACACCTGTGCGGCCCTCGCGGCCATCACCGGAATCGACGAGACGGCCGTGCTGCCTTTCTCGACTGGCGTGATCGGTGAGCCGCTGCCGGTACAGAAGATCGAGTCGGCATTGCAGGCTGCACTCGACGATCTGTCGCCGGACCACTGGGCCGAGGCCGCGACCGGCATCATGACCACCGATACGCTGCCCAAAGGTGCCAGCCGTCAGTTCCAGCACGATGGCGTGACGGTGACCGTCACCGGTATCAGCAAGGGTGCCGGCATGATCCGCCCGAACATGGCGACCATGCTTGGCTATATCGCCACCGACGCCAAGGTTGCCGGCAGCGTGCTGCAGGACCTGGTACGCGATGCGGCGAACAAGTCGTTCAACCGCATCACCATCGACGGTGATACCTCCACCAACGATTGCTGCATGCTGATCGCCACCGGTCAGGCGGCGCTGCCGGAGATCACCTTCGCTTCCGGCGAGCTGTTCGGCAAGCTCAGGCAGGCGGTGCTGGAAGTCTTCATGGAAGTGGCTCAGGCCATCGTTCGCGATGGCGAAGGTGCGACCAAGTTCGTCACGGTGCAGGTCAACGGCGGTGGCCATCATCAGGAGTGCCTGGACGTCGCCTATGCCGTCGCGCATTCGCCGCTGATAAAGACTGCGCTGTTCGCCTCGGACCCGAACTGGGGCCGCATTCTCGCTGCGGTCGGCTACGCCGGCGTGCCAGACCTGGACGTGAGCAAGATCGATGTGTTCCTTGGCGAGGTCTGCATCGCCAGCCAGGGCGGGCGCTCGCCCAGCTACACGGAAGAGCAGGGCGCGGCGGTAATGGCCCGTGAGGAAATCACCATCCGTATCGAACTCGGTCGTGGAGATTGCAGCGAGACCATCTGGACCACCGACCTGTCCCACGAGTACGTGAAGATCAACGCCGAATACCGGACCTGATCGAATCCTGCGCTTAGCTATTCCCGTTGTGCATGGCCCCATGTGCAACGGGAATTGCCATTAGCGCTTGCCGCGCATTAACGTCCGCTGACTCTTCCGAAGGCAACTCGAGGTGCATCGGTCATGGCTCTGCAACTGGTAGTCGGCGACAAGAACTATTCATCCTGGTCGCTGCGCGCCGCGCTGGCAGTGGAACTATCCGGCGCTGCGTGCGAACAGGTTCCGGTCTCACTCTATCGGCCAGACAGCCGAGCCCGGCTGCTCGGTTATTCGCCGACCGGCAAGGTGCCGGTGCTTCTGACCGAGGACGGCCCGGTGTGGGATTCGCTGGCAATCGCCGAATACCTGGCAGAGCAGTTCCCTGATGCAAACCTGTGGCCGCGCGAGCGCTATGCGCGAGCATTGGCGCGAAGTATCTGCGCGGAGATGCACAGCGGCTTTCAGGCACTGCGCAGCCATCTGCCGATGGATATGGCGCGCGGCCAGGCCTTGCCCGAGCTTCCCGATGCAGTGCAGGCAGACATCGAGCGAATCTGCGCCATCTGGAGCGGTTGCTGCGAGCGCTTTGGCCGGAGTGGTGATTATCTGTTTGGCCAGCCAAGCATTGCCGACGCCTTCTATGCGCCGGTGGCGTCGCGCCTGCGCAGTTATCAGGTGGCCTTGCCAGCTGCCGCAGCAAGCTACGTCGAGACGATCCATCAGTGGCCGGCTTTTCAGCGCTGGCATCGGAGTGCCCTGCAGGAAGTGCGAAAGTGAAACGAATCCATGTCGCCGCAGCCGTCATTCGTGGTGCCGACGGGCGCGTACTGATCGCCAAGCGCCCGCTCGACAAGCACCAGGGTGGGTTGTGGGAGTTTCCCGGCGGCAAGGTCGAGGCTGGTGAGCGCGTCGAGGCGGCGCTGGCGCGTGAGTTGCTGGAGGAGCTGGGCATCGTCGTTACCGCGGCGCAGCCGCTGATCCAGGTGCGCCACGATTATCCGGACAAGCAAGTGCTGCTCGATGTCTGGGAGGTGCAGGCGTTTACCGGTGAACCCCACGGGGCGGAAGGCCAGCCGCTGATGTGGGTGACGGCGGATCAACTGACGAACTACAGCTTCCCGGCTGCGAACCAGCCGATCGTCGCGGCTGCGCGGCTGCCGCACCGTTATCTGATAACGCCGGATGGCCTCGCCCCGCAACGGTTGCTCGATGGACTCGCGCAAGCGCTGGATGACGGCATACGGCTGATCCAGCTGCGTGTGCCGTCGCTATCGCCTGCCGACTACCGTGCGTTGGCAGAGCGGGCGCTGGCCTTGTGCGAGGGGCGGGCTCAGCTGATGCTCAAGGGCCCGCTACAGTGGGCATGCGATTATCCCGAGGCCGGCTGGCATCTGACCGCCAAGCAGCTGCGAGAGCATGCGGGGCGGGAACGACCGATCGCGGCGAACCGCTGGTTGGCGGCGTCCTGTCACGATGCCGAGGAGCTGGCGCTGGCAGCCGCATTGGGAGTAGATTTCGTCACGTTGTCGCCAGTGCTGGCGACCGCCAGCCATCCGGATGCCTCACCATTGGGCTGGGCGCAGGTCGCGGATTTGCTGCTAGGCTTCGACCGACCGGCCTACTTGCTGGGCGGGCTTCAGGCGTCCGACCTGTCCCCGGCACGCCAGGCAGGTGCGCAGGGTGTCGCTGCGATTCGAGCGTTCTGGCCGGATTGAACGGCTGGCGCTGATGCAGGTCACTGGCGATGCTGCTGTAAACCCGATAAATGTGTCTTCGATAGATTAAAGCAATCGCGGTCATTCCCTTAATCAATTAACGGTATGCTGCTGGCTGCGTTATCGTAGGCCCCGTTAAAGTTTCTGAACCCCCTAAAGGAGTTAGCAGATGTCGCTGATCAACACTCAAGTTCAACCCTTCAAAGTCAATGCCTTCCACAATGGCAAGTTCATCGAAGTCACCGAAGAATCCCTGAAGGGCAAGTGGTCCGTGCTGATCTTCATGCCGGCTGCCTTCACCTTCAACTGCCCGACCGAGATCGAAGACGCTGCCAACAGCTACGCCGAGTTCCAGAAGGCCGGTACCGAGGTCTACATCGTCACCACCGATACCCACTTCTCGCACAAGGTCTGGCATGAAACTTCCCCTGCCGTTGGCAAGGCGCAGTTCCCGCTGATCGGCGATCCGACTCACCAGCTGACCCGCGCGTTCGGTGTGCACATCGAAGAAGAAGGTCTGGCCCTGCGCGGCACCTTCCTGATCAACCCGGAAGGCGTGATCAAGACCGTCGAGATCCACTCCAACGAGATCGCTCGTGACGTGTCGGAAACCCTGCGCAAGCTGAAAGCTGCTCAGTACACCGCCGCTCACCCGGGTGAAGTCTGCCCGGCCAAGTGGAAAGAGGGCGAGAAGACCCTGGCTCCTTCGCTGGACCTGGTCGGCAAGATCTAAGGCTTCGCCTATCTGCCCTGCGTGCTGGAGGGCTTTTCAAAGCCCTCTGGCAACCCAACGCCTGGACGCGAACCGTCCGGGCGTTTTATTTCCAGAATTCCGAACGGGGTACCGCTGCCAATGTTGGACACCAATCTCAAGACCCAGTTGAAAGCCTACCTGGAGAAGGTCACCCAGCCCTTCGAGATCGTCGCGTCCCTCGATGACGGCGAGAAGTCCCAGGAAATGCTGAGCCTGCTGCAGGACATCGCCAGCCTCAGCGACAAGATCACTCTGAAGACCGACGGCGACGATGCACGCAAGCCGTCGTTCTCGCTCAACCGCATCGGCGGCAACATCAGCCTGCGTTTTGCCGGCATCCCTATGGGCCACGAATTCACCTCGCTGGTCCTGGCCCTGCTGCAGGTCGGCGGTCATCCGTCGAAGACAGCACCGGAAGTGATCGAGCAGATCAGGGCGCTGGATGGCGACTACAGCTTTGAAACCTACTTCTCGCTGTCCTGCCAGAACTGCCCGGACGTGGTCCAGGCGCTGAACCTGATGGCCGTGCTCAACCCGAACATCAAGCACGTCGCCATCGACGGCGCGCTGTTCCAGGACGAGGTCGAAGCCCGTCAAATCATGTCGGTGCCGAGCATCTACCTCAACGGCGAGCTGTTCACCCAGGGCCGCATGAGCGAGGAAGAGATCCTCGCCAAGCTCGACACCGGCTCCAGCGCCCGGGACGCCGAGAAGCTCAAGGCCAAGGACGCCTTCGACGTGCTGGTGGTCGGTGGTGGCCCGGCCGGCGCCGCAGCGGCGATCTACGCGGCGCGCAAGGGCATCCGCACCGGTGTCGCCGCCGAGCGCTTCGGCGGTCAGGTGCTCGACACCATGGCCATCGAGAACTTCATCTCGGTGAAGGAAACCGAAGGCCCGAAGCTGGCCCGCGCGCTGGAAGAGCATGTGCGTGAGTACGACGTCGATATCATCAACCTGCAGCGCGCCAGCCAGCTGATCCCGGCGGGCGAAGACGGTCTGCACCGCGTGCAGTTCGAGAACGGCGGCGAGCTCAAGGCCAAGACCCTGATCCTCGCTACAGGCGCCCGCTGGCGCGAAATGAACGTGCCCGGCGAGCAGGAATACCGTGGCCGCGGCGTCGCCTACTGCCCGCACTGTGACGGTCCGCTGTTCAAGGGCAAGCGCGTGGCGGTGATCGGTGGCGGCAATTCCGGCGTGGAAGCGGCCATCGACCTGGCCGGCATCGTCGCTCACGTGACCCTGCTCGAGTTCGGCGAGGAACTGCGTGCCGACGCGGTGCTGCAGCGCAAGCTCAACAGCCTGCCCAACGTCCGCGTGCTGAAGATGGCGCAGACCACCGAGGTCAAGGGCGACGGCCAGAAGGTCACCGGCCTGGTCTACAAGGACCGCACCAACGACGAGGTGCACAACGTCGAGCTGGAAGGCATCTTCGTGCAGATCGGCCTGCTGCCCAACAGCGAGTGGCTCAAGGGCACCCTGGAGCTGTCGCGCTTCGGCGAGATCATCGTTGATGCCAAGGGCCAGACCAGCATTCCCGGTGTGTTTGCTGCCGGCGACGTGACCACGGTGCCGTACAAGCAGATCGTGATCGCCGTCGGTGAAGGCGCCAAGGCCTCGCTGAGCGCCTTCGATCACCTGATCCGGTCGTCCGCGCCGGCCTGAATCGAAGCGCAAAAAGAAGGGGAGCAGCCGCGAGGTTGCTCCCCTTTTTC
>NZ_PISM01000004.1 GCF_002929225.1 Stutzerimonas kunmingensis
GGGTCGAGACACGTCCTGGCCGCTACTAATGCGCTCTGTGGGCGACGACCAGCGTTGTCAGTCAGCCGACAGGGATCGCCGCGCACCGAACACCGGCTTGCAGCGTTTTTACACGCTCTGGGCCAGAAGCGGTCATCTGACTCGTTAATTTAATGCATGCGGCTCATATGCGGTTACCAGCAGCCCAATTGGCTTCGAATCTGGCTCGGAGTTTGGCCTCGTTGGCCTGACAAACCTCTACCATGCGCTGAGATTCTGGAAGCAGGCAGCGCTGTGTCGGGGTGAAGTACTTGGACCAGGCACCTTCCTTCCGCCGCTCTTCAGCTGCGGCTCTCGCATGCTCTGCTGCGAGTCTTCTTTCTATCTCGGCTTGTCGACGAGCAGCCTCTTGGCGGGCTGCGACTTCTTCGGGAGAAAGTTGGTGTGAATCGCTGGTGATTGAGGGATGAGGTTGTGATGCAACTGCCTCTCTATGCCGGATAAATCGCGCTCGAGCCTGTTCTCGGCTATATGGATACGCAGCTGATAGATAATCAGCGCGGTGATCACTGTGCCTACAAATCCAATTGCCCATTGAGCAAAGGATTTCGGTCTACGTCGGTTCATATATCCGCCTCCTTGCGCTTAGGCGAATTACCCAAACACTGCCTTTTGCCAATGCTCCTCACTGACGGTGGAGATAATCCGCTCATCCGATGGAGAGGTTTTGCGCAGACATAGATTCATATCGAATCACCGCTCGTGCCCACGGATCACCCTTGCTGGCCGCTTTTTGGATGGATGAGGGCGTAGTAACAAGCCACTTTCCAATTTTTGGCTTCGCCAGCGGTTTCGCCATTCGGGCGTGGCATGCGGCAAGGAAAGGCTCCATCTTTTCGATGATATGCGGCGCCAGATGCGAGATATCCGACGACGGGTAGCGGACAGCCGGGCTATAGATCAGCCCTTTAGGTAACGGGTAGCTCGCATTCCAAAACACCGCTGGCACCTCGCAGGCCTGGAAGCTGGACTCGATTGGCAAGTAGTAAGTTGCCAGGTCAATGATGGAGCCATCTAGCTCGACCCAATAGTGGGAATGCTCGCCAGAGCCGGATGCGTACCCCTGGATCGAAGCCGTGCGTTGATCTCGCGATACGACAAAGGCCCCAAAATTTCCGCCCACGATTACAGGGCTGTAACCTTGGGTCTGCAGCAGCCTGTGCACCCCGAACGACGCATACATACATCGCTTGTAGTAGTCGTCAGGAAACTGGCTTTTCAGACATCTGTCCACTACGCAGAGAACGCGCTCAACAACCGCAGCCTCAACCAAAACAAGCTCCTCCTTGGAACATGGCGACTCAGCAGAAGCTGCAGTTGTAAGGCACCTCGCTGATTTGTACCAGTAATAACGGGGTTCTTCCCCTCCACGGCTTTCGTATCGTTCTTATCTGCACCTAGCTCGCTCCGCTAGGAAGAATCTCTTGTAGCCTTCAAAGTCCAGCGAGAGAACCTCGCCTGTTGTCTCTATTAAGTGCTCTTCTTCAATCGGTGTGGCCAGCTCGCCGCCTAGGATGCGCAGATGGAGGCGCAATCTGCCAGGGGCTTGCGGGAGAATCGCAAGTAATTCCGATCTACCCTGCTCCCCTGGTAAGAGAGACCCAAGGCGAATGTGGCATACCGGGGTTGGGCCGCTTTCATCTACCTCCAGGCTGACATCTTTTTTGGCCAATACCTCCTGTACGGATGCGAGATTGGCTATGTTCCACGTAGGCTTTGGCTCGTCGGGTAAATCGCGTCCAGCGATCATGTGAACCGCTTGGGAGTCAAGAGCTTCTACGGTTACCTCAAGCTTGGAGTTGGACAGCTGTACGCTGGATCGATTGGTCAGCACGAGTCGCATTGCAATGCATGCTTCGTTCACGCGCGTGTACTCGCCGTGCTCCCGCCAGAAATCATTGTTGTCTCTATCAAGGCCTATAAACTCGGGCGGATCAAACGGGCCACGGGGCTTGCGTGGTTTCTCGAAGTCCGGAAATTTCTCGGTGAAATGCAAGTAGGTGTGAGCAAAGCTATTGGGGAGTTCTTCGTTCCCGGGAGTCAGTAGGGACAGCTCGATTCTCAGATCGCCACGACCGCTATCCTCATTTGCCATCGCGATGGTCTCGACCGGCTCTGCTTCGTCAGTGCTGCTACCTCGGCGGACATACACCACATTGCTTTTAAGCTTGCCGTAAGGGCTTGCGAGGTAAAATGGCCGCTTCTGCTTTGGGATGATGATGACGCCGATGGTCTTCTCCTCGTAAACGTGCTCCTCGTAGCGGAACGTCAGCTTCGGCTTCACCTTGCTGTTCACGAACTGCTGTATCCGAGAGTCGTCGATGCTGTCTTGGATGCCGACAACTTCAGCAGGGTGGGGGCGCTGATCCTTGAACCCTAAAAGGATGTAGCCAGTGCCTTCGCGCCAGGAGTTGGCGATTGCGAGAATGTCCTTGAGCAGCTCTGATTTATCGGCCTCAGTGCCGCTATTGAAACGGTACTGGGCAGATTTGAAGTCAATATCAGTGCTCTCGCTCTTGTAGCGCAGCATGTTTAGCAGATCAATCATCTACGCCCTCACGCCTTGATTTGGTGTGAGCCCGATTTGAGCATTATGATCACCTAAGCGGTAGGTGGAATGAGTAGAGCTATGAAGGAGAGCTTGGTCTTCGGTTAAGGGTGCCTATGGGCAGCTGCCGGCCAGATAGCGGACGGTCTCACAGGATCTGAGCAGACCATCCTTGAGGCTTGAAGACATCTATGAAACTAGGGGCGATTCATTCAGGCCCTTCAAACTTACGGCTCATACTTGAAATTACTCAAAAGAAGGTTTGCCCAGTAGCCGCAGCATTTCTTGAGACGGCCCCCGTCACTGCGGGACTTTTGCAGCTTTGTCTTGTGCCCAGTGAGTCGTGCCCTCCACGGCTTCTGCCGGGCCAGAGGCGAGCATCAAGGTCTGGAAAGGGAAGAGAACAGCCAAGTCAGGCACGCGGGCAAAATCTTGTACCGTTTCGGCCCACTCGTAGGTGTCCTCGAACGGGTAGTAATTGACGGCGTGCACGAAGACCCCAAGCACCGTTGTCTCAGAGGCGTCGTAGTTGGAGATGTTGTCGATGTTCTTGTCCCGGCGTAGCTCCTCGATTTCCACTCCATCTCGAGTCTCATACCAGACGTGCACAACACCAGGGCGGTCTGGAGGAATCTGGGTCACGCCATCGTTGACTAGACCCTTGAAGTGCTTAGAGCGTAGAGAAAGCGACTTATCATGCTCACAGCACCATTGGGCGCCTACGCAGCAGCCAACGTCTTTGACGAACATATTGAGGAAGTCATTGTTGCTACCCGGACGAATGACCCGTGCACCGATGGTCGCGATGCTTCGCTTTTCATTGCTGTCCACATCGCCGAATACCAGCAGCTCGTGCTGAGGGCTATTGGGCCTGACGGAGAATTTTAAGTAGTGGCGCTTGAGGCTCTTCTTGTCGATAGCTCGTATTTGACCGCTGACTGACCCAGCCCTTACCTTTTCCCCTCTAGCTTTGATGGCTAGGTCCACCAATTTGATCACCTCGCCCGTTGACACATCGGCGACCTGATCATGGAAAGTTAGGTCAACGGTGCACCAAGGCGCGGCCTTGAGCATGTGACGGCTCAACTGAGTCCATATGTTTGTCCAGGCTTCCTCTTCGGTCCGTGAGTACTTCGTTTGTTTATCCGCCCGTTTACATTCGACGTAGAGCTCTTCCTCGCCCATTTTGACGAGCAGGTCTGGCGATCTCTTTTTCCCATCAGGCCAAGTGATGCTGTTTTCGGGGATAAAAGAAACCTCATAGCCGTTCTTCAAGTAGAACGCGGCGGTCAGCAGCTCAAATAACTGCTTCTCTGGCTGATTGTTGTTCGCCAGCATCTTGTCTAGAACAGCTTCTACGTTGGGCACGACGCGAAGCAGATGAGCAACAGCTCCTATGGCCATGGCATAGGTGTAAACACGCCTGCTGCTGTAGGCGGAGTCGCTATAGGGGAAGTCATGGGCTAGGTATGACGCGAGGATGTACCAGTCGATGTCATCGTCTGCGGGTATGAAGAGCTGGGACTCTATCGGCAGCCTGATGTCGAAACTCGACTCCTTCTCTCGGATGCGCTTCACATAGTCGGCTTTGCGCTCGGCCCAGACATCTGGGCCAAGCCGATCCACAAGCAGCTTGTAAAACGCTTTGATTCTTGCGCGCTCAATCCGATCGACGACATCCATGCGGTCTCTCTCCAACTTGTGACCGATGAGATTACCTCGGAGACATATCAACGTACCACCATCGCGGTTTATATCAGCCACTGGCTTGAATGCTTCCTTCTTAGCCTACTGAAGCCCGTTGTGACTGATGGCTACCGCCATTAGCGGCCTCTCCAAAGATTAGCTGCGGCATCCGTCGGCTTATCAGGTGTGGTACCAGGTTCAGATCGGCAGCGCTCCACATTAGCGAAGGTTGGCCTAGCTGTGATGGTTTTCTGATTTCAGTCCGGCTACGATCATGCGCTTCAGGGAGGAGGGCGCGATGAGCCAGTACCTTTTGAGTTTTGCAAGGCAGCATCTTGAAGAGCGCACTGACGCATACCTCGTGCTGCTCTGGTGCATGTACCAGGCGAACCAAAGCAAGGGGCGCTATTCCGACCATATCAAAACGCACATCACCGCGGCAGCCGACCATCTGCTGGGGCGCAACTATCAGCGCATCGCCTCTCGCTTCAAAAAGGTGCTCGACAACAAGCCGGAACTGGATCGGATACCGCCTTCCGGCCTTGGAGCTTTGGACTACCTTCGCGTGAAAAACTTCCGAGGCTTCGGAGAGTTTGGCCCTGACGACAACGGCTCTTTCATCCGCTTCAGCAAGTTGAAAAATGTCTTCTACGCGCCCAATGGCGGTGGTAAATCGTCCTTGTGCGAGGCGTTGGAGTTCGGCACCACAGGAGACATCAAGGAAGCGTCTAGGCGCAAGACCAAGCTTAGGCAGTACATCGCCCGGGGAGACATTCGGCACGAGCTCTTGCTGAAGGGAGCGGACAAGCTTCCGGTCAAACCAAGCATAAGTTGGTCGAGTTGCTTCATAGACCGTAACCGCCTTCAGGAGTTTTCCCTGCTGGGTTCCAAGGACACCGGCAGTATCGAGAGTGATGTCCTGGCGACCCTGTTTGGCTTGGAAGAACTCCAAGAGGTCATTGCACGGTTCGTCAGGCCTGAAAGCTTCTCGCTCAAGCCCCTCATGCGTGCCGACCAAGCCGAGGCTCTGAAAACTCTGGAGCACACTTGCAGCAGCCTGGGCCAGCAGAGGCGTAAGCATAGGGCAGACCTTTGGGTATCAATTTCCCAAATCTGCGAGCTGCTTGGGCTGCGGTCAGATCAAGACTTTGAGATTCGCCCCAAGGTATTGCGGCTTCGAAAAACAATAGAAATGCATATCCGTGGAGCTGAGCGCCTTCGAGCCGCCAAAGCTCCATTCGCTATCCCGCTGAAGCAGGTGAGGCGCGTCTGTACTATCGCTCAGCGCTTGCTCCACCGCAGAGCCGATATCGAGATGGTATTTCTGCAGAGGGCCAGCGAGGTCAATTATCGCGCCGTTTTCGAGGCCTTGGAAGCTGTCGAGCTGCAGTCGAGGGCAACTTGCCCTGCATGCCTGACGCCCCTCGACAAGGTGACAGTGAACCCATTCGAGAGGGCGCGAGAGCAGATCAAGGCGTTGGGTGCACTGGAATCCCTGAAGCAATCCAGGCTGCGAAATGACGCGCGGATCGCGCTCTGGGCATCACGAGTTGCCACGGGAATCGGCGCTGTGAAGGGCAATGAGTACGCCGACGTACCCTGCCAGCTGAGGATGGACGAGTTAGAAGCGGTGCTTGCAGAATTTCATGCCGCTACCGATCGCTCGGAGGTGGCTCCGTCAGTTCTCGACTCATTCCTGAAACTCTGCGCCGAGCGTGCCGATCAGATCGAGGCTTACCTGCGAAACTGTGAGCGCAAGTACCGGGAGGTTGGCCAGGCAGAAGCCCAGGCAGCCCGCCTTGAAGCACGGGTGGTGCAACTGAAAGCGATTGATGATTCATTGAAGCAACTGTTCGACCGTAAAACGCGTGCGGAGAGCGAGTTCAAAGCCTGCAACGGTCAGATGGCAGAATTGGTAAGGCAAAAAGCAGCCTTGCTCAACGACGCAGTCGATAACAGTCGCTTCAACCAGCTGCTCAAAGATCTCGAGGCTGAGTACCGAACGCTGTACCGCGATCTGCTGGATTACAAGCTCGAGCTGGAGAAAGCGCGAATCACCGGGATCGAAGCCAAGGCAGCCGAGTACTACCGCGCTATCAACAATCACGACGATGACCATGAGCAGATCGCGTCGTTGAGCTTCGACCGGCAGGCGGATAACTACCGGATCAAGATCACCAACGTGGATGGATCATTGCTCGATGCGTTTGCTGTGCTCAGCGAAGGGCATCTGCGAGCATTGGGCCTGTCAATCCTCCTGGCGATGGCTGAGAAAAACAACTTCCCGCTCATCGTCTTTGATGACGTCGTCAATGCGATCGACACCGATCACCGATCGAACATTATCGACCTGTTCTTCAGCGACGCTTACCTGCGCCGGATCCAAATGGTCGTCACCACCCATGACCGCCTCTTCTGGGAACGATTCTGCATCATCGCCGACCGTCACCCTCAGTGCGATCAGCATACTAGCCACGTGCTCAGCTACACGAACAAGGGCATCGTGGTGATTGATCACGAGGGTGGTTTCCAGAAGAAAGTCTACGTGGCGCTGTCGGTCTTCGACGTCCGTCAGGCATTGCTTTATTGCCGTATTTGGTTCGAATCCATGGTGCTTGAGTTTTGCATTGAAAACGGCGTCACAGTCACGGCCAACTTCAACAAGTGGCAGTTGAAGAAGAGCATGTATCTGCAGGTCAGCCTAGAGCACACCTTCTCGTTGGTGGAGACTTTCATCGACTACGACCTGTCGCACTTCAATCTCATCAAGAATGACTTGGTCAACTGGACTGGGCAGAACCAGGAGCATCACGCCTTCGACGAGGGCAGCCTGAACTTTGTGCACTCCAAGACCAGCAGTGAGGTATTGAGAATCTACGATGCCATCCGCTTCTTGGAGTGCCAGCTCTTCCCGGCGAGGAAAAAGGAGTCCGGGGAGAAGTACCTTGCCGAACTTAATGAGAAGATCGAGAGAAGCCAGAGGAAGTTAGCAGGGCTCGCTAAAGCACCAGTAGAGGTGCAGAAGGAGCATCAATCAGCTTTAAAAGCTTTGGAAAAGCGTGCCGGCGAGCTTGATCAGGAGCTTCAGTTCATCGAGCAGTGTCTCGCCAGCGTCGCTCAGCGCGAGCAAGCTAAAGAGCTGCCATGATCTCTACTCAGCTTGGCTCAGATCTGGCTACTTTGGGCTGAAATTCTGCGGGTTCTCAACAGCCGCTTCTGGCCGAAAGCTGCTAAATGATGTTCTGCCGTCCGACCTCACGTTTTCGCTCTGTTGTCTGAGGGATTCCCATTTTGAGGCATCCGGCGATCCGCCGTCGGGCTCGCGGGCTGCGCCCCTCGCCTCGTGCCGAGTCGCGGCCATCCGGCTTTGATCCCTGACGTCTCCGGCCCTTGAGGGCCTGCGCGCTCCGCTTGCCCCGATCCGTGGCATGGGTGGAGTGAGGGGGCGGTCTTGCTGTTCCCTTTACCGTATCACGGCGTTCTCGCCGTCAAGGGCGGCGCGTGCTTTGCACGCTGGCGTCCTGGCGGCCGTCAGTGACCCCTGACAGCTGCGCTGCGCCGTGCTGGCGCCGGTTCCGGGCAATTCCGCCCGAGCAACCGGAGCACGACCATGTCGCAACTTTCCTTTTCCTCGTTCGATGCCATGCTGCTGGTGCGTGATGCACAGGGGCGCTACCTGCCGGCATCTGTAGATCAGATCCTGAGCGTGGCGCGTCAGGCGATTGATCAGAAGTACCAGCGCGGGGCGCTGTTTGACGCACCGGAAGTGGTCAAAGATTACCTGAGTACCAAGCTGGTCGGTTTCGAGCACGAGGTGTTCGCAGCGCTGTTCATGGACAGCAAACATCGGTTGCTTGAGTACGTTGAGTTGTTCCGCGGCACCATCGATCAGGCTTCGGTGTATCCGCTCTCCTATTCCGTTAAGCGAATGACCGATACGCTTGACCGTAACGTGATCGAGCACAGCCATTTCTTGATAGAGAAGGCGTTAAGTCACAGACAGGCCATGCTTCGGCAGGGAATGGCCGCATTCGTCACGCTCAATAACGCCTCAACCGATCCGCAATCGCGAGCTAAGATGGCGGCTCCAGACGTGCTTTTTTACAGCCTCGATTTCGATGCCCTTATGGTGTTTGGCTCCGGCGTCGAAAAAACTCAGGCGCTCACTTCCGAGGCAGTGCGGGACAGCGATCTGCTTCAGCGGCTCGGCGTTGGGTTGGATGGGCTGTTAGAGCAAGCCCGGCGGGGTGGCCCCGATGCGTTGACAGGTGGAATTCTGCGGCTCGATGACACGTTGGTGCTCGCTGCTGCGGCAAATGCTTTGCCTGAGGATCAGGTCGCCCTGAGACGGGCTTCCGGCACCACCTTGGTTCTGATTGATTTGCTGGATCCGGACGAACTGCTGCGGCTCGGCTTCCAATACGGACTGATCGATTTACATTTAATTGGCCAAGGTGAGGGTGGTGCGATATCAGAAGATGGCAGCCTAGCGCTCACCGACCTGGCGGGCGCCTCGGTAATCTTCGGCTGGTCGGCTCCTGAGTTCGGTCATGAGATGCTTGAAGGGCTGCTACCGATAGTCGGCTCCTCTGCGGTATTAATGCTTCTTCTAATAGGGTTGATCGCCCTTGATGCGGTGAGGGCATCGCGACGCCTTGAAGATAGTCACTCGGCGCTTACGGTCAGCCAGGCAAGCCTTGCTAGTAGTGAGAAGCGCTTTCGTGATATCGCCGAGGCTGCATCGGACTGGTTGTGGGAAACCGATGAGCGCTTGAGGTTGATATACCTCTCCGAACGGTTTGAACGCGTCACCGAATTCAAAGCCAGCCAATGGCTGGGACGCCCGCTAGATGAGCTGCTTCAGGCTGATACGCAGGGTATCGCGCTGTGGTTACAGACACAGAGCAGAAAACCCTTGCGTTGCAAGTATTCGGACCGTAACGGTGACGTTCGGATCTGTCGCCTGGCGTCGCGGCCGATCATGGCGGACGGGAAATGTGCCGGTTACAGAGGTACCGCCAGCGACATCACCGAGGAGGTAAAAGCGCAGACGCAGGTAGAGCATCTATCCATGCACGACGCTCTGACTGGCCTGCCCAATCGTAACAACTTGCACAGTTTTCTGGCCGGCAAGCTGGGAGCCAATAGGCCGTTGGCAATGATCAGTCTGGACCTGGATCGATTTAAGCCAGTAAATGACACCCTTGGGCACGCTGCAGGCGATCTGGTGCTCCAGGAAATGTCGCTCCGTTTGCTTAACTGTACGCGCAACGAAGACCTCGTCGCTCGGC
The DNA here is from genome assembly GCF_002929225.1 of Stutzerimonas kunmingensis. Classification (GTDB taxonomy): domain Bacteria; phylum Pseudomonadota; class Gammaproteobacteria; order Pseudomonadales; family Pseudomonadaceae; genus Stutzerimonas. Next base: position 9,565 of record NZ_PISM01000004.1, read on the forward strand.
TTGGCGGCGACGAATTCATCATGGTACTTGATGGCATAAGCTCCCAGGAAAGCATTGAGGCGCTTTGTGTACGCCTTATCGATCAGATCAAACAACCGATCGTATACGAAGGCCAGAACATCTTCGTCGGCGGAAGCATCGGTATTGCGCTTGCGCCGCAGGACGCGACCGAGGCGAACGAGCTGTTGCGCTGTGCGGACATTGCGCTCTATCAGGCCAAGGAAGATGGACGTGCCACGTGGCGGTTCTACGCCAGCGAAATGAACCAGCGGTTATTACAAAGACGACAGCTTGAGATGGACCTGCGGCAAGCCATGGCTATGGGGGAAATGGCGCTTCAGTATCAGCCGCGCTATCGAACAAATGGTATGCACATCATCGGAGCTGAAGCACTGGTGCGCTGGCAGCACCCACTGAAGGGGTTGCTCGGCCCGGCGCACTTCATTGACCTAGCGGAGGAAACCGGGCTCATCGTTCCGCTCGGACGATGGGTGTTAAATGAGGCCTGCAACGAAGCAGCACGCTGGCCCGAGCATATCTGCGTGTCAGTCAACCTGTCCGTTGTCCAGTTCCGTCAGAGCGACCTCCGACTGGATGTTCAGCGGGCACTGACGGAAGCCGGTCTGGCTGCCTCGCGGCTTGAGCTGGAGGTTGCCGAGAGCATTTTGCTGGATGAGTCCGCAGGTGCGTTAGCAACCCTCAATGCGCTCAAGGAATTAGGCGTACGCCTGACCATGGACCACTTCGGTACGGGCTATTCTTCGCTCAATTACCTACGAAGTTATCCGTTCGACGGGTTGAAGATAGATCGCAGCTTCATTGGCAACGCGCTAAGTTCTGCTAATGACCGTTTGATCATCAAGGCAATCGTTGGGCTCGCGGAGGCCTTGGAGCTCACGGTTACCGCCGAGGGCGTTGAGACTGGTGAGCAGCTTGAATGGTTGGAAGAAGCAGACTGCGCAGTGGTGCAGGGTTTTCACATATGCCAGCCTCAATTCGCTCAAGAAATGGAGCGACTGGTTCAGGAGATGGGATGATGCGAATGTTAGTGGCTAACAGGCTAGGGAACTGCACACATGCCATGAACAAGTTTTCTAATCATTAAGTTAAGGGCGATTATGTCGACTATTTCAAGCGAGACAGTTATTTAGTCCTTGCAAGCGGATCACCATGCGTCAACAAACTTCAATAAACCCGCCCAACCCCGGATTGTGCGTAAAGGCTCTGGTTTTGCCGCATCCGACGGCATTGGTCAAGGATGCTAAAGACGGCTAAAATTGCCGGCGACCGCTAAGTCTTCACTGTTCGAATAGCTCCATCACCGCGCAATATAGATGCTGGCGGAATGGCGGTAAATGTGACGGTAAAACCTATATCGATTAAATTTGTCCCTTTAACCATGCGGGTTTAGGCGACCTATTGATGATTGAGTGGGAATGATCTGAAGCAATGAGGGCAGCCCAGGCTGCCCTCATGCTATGCGCAGCCTCCGCAGAGGGGCGCGTCGAGCCTGATGGGCCCATCAACTCGGACTGGCTGGAGCCCATGCATGTCCTTTACCCGTAGACAGATTCTCACCGGCCTGGCCGGTCTTGGTGTTGTCGGCTTCGCCGGCAGTGGCGCGCGCTACTGGCTCGGTCGCCCGGCCGACATCACCACTCATGACTACGAACTGATTGCCGCCCCGCTGGACGTGGAGCTGGTGCCCGGTCACGTCACGCCTGCCTGGGCCTATGGTGGGCAAGCGCCTGGCCTGGAGCTGCGTGGCCGTCAGGGCGACTGGCTGCGGGTGCGCTTCATCAACAATCTGCCCGAGCCCACCACCATCCATTGGCATGGCATTCGTCTGCCGCTGGAAATGGATGGCGTGCCCTACGTATCGCAGTTGCCGGTGTTGCCCGGCGAGTTCTTCGACTATCGCTTCCAGCTGCACGATGCCGGCAGCTTCTGGTATCACCCGCACACCAGCAGTGCCGCGCAGCTGGGTCGCGGGCTGGTCGGTCCGCTGATTGTCGAGGAGCGCGAACCAAGCGGTTTCAGGCACGAGCGCACGCTCAACCTGAAAAGCTGGCATGTCGACAAGCAGGGGGCGTTCACCGAATTCAGCGTGCCGCGCGAGGCGGCCCGTGGCGGTACGCCGGGCGTGCTGTCGACGGTGAATGGCACACATGCGCCCACGCTTGATTTGCCGGCCGGGCAGGTCGTGCGGCTGCGGCTGCTGAATCTCGACAACACCCTGACCTATCGCCTGAACCTGCCAGATAGCGAGGCGCGCATCTATGCGCTCGATGGACATCCGGTCGTTCCGATGCCGCTGGGCAAGGAGTACTGGCTCGGTCCGGGCATGCGTATCGACCTGGCGCTGAAGGTGCCGGAGGCCGGCATGGAGCTGTCCTTGCGCAATGGTCCGCTACGGCTGGCGACGCTGCGCTCGGTGGCGCATGACGAAGTCGCCGGCGACTGGCCGCCGGCGTTGCCGGCCAATCCCGTGGCGGAGCCGGATCTGCAGCGCGCGGAAACGCTGCGCTTCAACTTCGAGTGGGCCGGTACCTTGTCGACAGACGCCGCGCAGGGCGGCGCCTATACCTTCTGGCAGATCAACGGCGAGGCTTGGGACATCAACGACAAGACCTGTGCCGATCGCCCGATTGCGACGCTGAAAAAGGATGGCCATTACATCTTCGAGCTGCGCAACCTCAGTCAGTACCAGCATCCGATTCATCTGCACGGTATGACCTTCAAGGTGATCTCGTCCAATCGCCGCAAGATCGATCCGTGGTTCACCGATACCTACCTGCTGGGCAAGAACGAGACGGCCCGTATCGCGCTGGTCGCCGATAATCCGGGTGTCTGGATGTTTCACTGTCATGTCATCGACCACATGGAAACCGGGTTGATGGCAGCGATCGAGGTGGTATGAGACAGGGCGGAGTAGGGCAGTGAGGAAGCCGCAGATCATCGACCGCAGCCAGGACGAGCGCTTCATGCGCGAAGCCCTGGCGCTGGCGGCGCAGGGCGCTGCGTTGGGAGAGGTGCCGGTCGGCGCTGTGCTGGTGCAGGATGGGCAGATCATTGGGCGCGGCTTCAACTGCCCGATCTCCCGACACGACCCCAGTGCGCATGCGGAAATGGTCGCGGTGCGGGATGCGGCGCAGGTGCTGCAGAACTATCGGCTACCCGGCGTGACGCTCTACGTCACGCTGGAGCCGTGCAGCATGTGTGCCGGTCTGATCGTGCATTCGCGGATCCAGCGCGTCGTCTATGGCGCCACCGAGCCGAAGGCCGGCGTGGTTGTCAGTCGCGGCCAGTTTTTCGATCAGGGCTTTCTCAACCACCGGGTGCTGGTCGAGGGTGGTGTGCTGGCCGAGGAGTGCGGGATGGTGCTCAGCGAGTTCTTCCGCCAGCGCCGGCAGAAGGGTTAGCGCGCCGCTGTTGTCGGCTGCAGCGTTTCATGGGCGGCGACGCTGCCCTGTGCCGGAAATACCACCAGATGGTCGGCGGCGATGGCGATGCCGACTTCCTGCCCGGTGGGGTAGTCCGCATGGCTGGTGAAGATCGCCACCAGTTGATTGCCGGTGGGCAGCTGCAGCCGGTACAGCGTCGACGCGCCGAGGAAGGTCTTGCCGACGATAAGCGCCCGCAGCGGGCTGTCCGGCTTGTAGACGATGTCATCCGGGCGCAGCAGCACATCCACCGAGCTGCCTGCCGGCCAGGTGTAGGCGCGGTTGCCGCGAATCACACCGAGTTCGGTCTGCACGGTTTCCGGGTCTAGCAGCTGCCCTCGGATGAAATAGCCCTGGCCGATAAAGCTGGCCACGAAGGGCGTCAGCGGTTCGTGGTAAAGGTTGAACGGGGTGTCCCACTGCTCCAGGCGACCGTCCTTGAACACGCCGACCTGATCGCTGACGGCGAAGGCTTCTTCCTGGTCGTGGGTAACCAGAATGGCGCTGGTGTTGCGTGCCTTGAGGATCTCGCGCACCTCATGGCTGAGGCGCCGACGCAGTTCGACGTCGAGGTTGGAGAACGGCTCGTCCAGCAGCAAAAGTGCAGGCTCGGGCGCCAGGGCGCGGGCCAGTGCGACGCGCTGCTGCTGTCCCCCGGAGAGCTCGTGCGGATAGCGTCTGCCAAGGGCGGCCAGGTGCACCAGTTCGAGCATCTCGGAGACGATTCGCGAGCAGTCAGGCTGCTTGCGAATCCCGAAGGCAATGTTTTCCGCCACGGTCAGATGGGGAAACAGCGCGTAGTCCTGAAAGACCATGCCGATGCGGCGCTTCTCCGGCGCCAGGGTAAAGCCCGAGCGGGAAATGACCGACTCCGCCAGGTGGATTTCGCCTTGGTGCACCGGCTCGAAGCCGGCGATGGCACGCAGCGTAGTGGTCTTGCCGCAACCGGACGGGCCCAGCAGGCAGCCGATGTCGCCGCGGTTCAGATGCAGGTTGAGGTGCTGGACGATGCTCTGCTCGCCGTAGCCGCAGGCCAGGTCACGCAGTTGCAGCAGCGGCGGCTCGTGTTTCATGCGTGGTGGTAGGCCGGCTCGACGAGAAACTCCAGCAGCGCCTTCTGTACATGCAGGCGGTTCTCGGCCTGATCCCAGGCCACGGAGCGCGGATCGTCGAGCAGGTCGTGGCTGATCTCCTCGCCGCGGTGGGCCGGCAGGCAATGCATGAACAGCACGTCCTCGGCCGCGCAATCGAGCAGAGCGCGGTCCACCTGATAGGGGCGGAACGTGGCCAGGCGCGCTGCGGCTTCGTCTTCCTGGCCCATGGAGGCCCAGACGTCGGTGCTGATCAGGTGTGCGCCTGCAGCCGCTTCGCGCGGATCACGCATTACCTGGACGCGATCACCGGCGCGCGCCATCAGTTCGGCGTCGGGCTCGTAGCCCTCGGGGCAGGCGACCTTGAGCTGGAAGTCGAACTGGATGGCGGCTTCTATATAGGTATTGCACATGTTGTTGCCGTCGCCGATCCAGGCCACCGTCTTGCCGGCGATGCTGCCGCGGTGCTCATGGAAGGTCTGCATATCGGCCATCAGCTGGCAGGGGTGCAGGTCATCGGAAAGACCGTTGATGACCGGCACGCTCGAGTTGGCGGCAAAGTCGGTGAGGGTCGAGTGGGCGAACGTGCGGATCATCACCGCATCGAGCATGCGGGACATGACGATGGCCGAATCGCTGATCGGCTCGCCACGCCCGAGCTGGGTGTCGCGCGGGGACAGGAAGATCGCCTGGCCGCCGAGCTGGATCATGCCGGCTTCGAACGACAGCCGGGTGCGGGTCGAGGCCTTCTCGAAGATCATGCCCAGCACGCGATTCTTCAGGGGTTCGAACAGGACGCCGCGCTCGCGCAGATCCTTCAGCTCGATGCCGCGGCGGACCAGGCTGTTCAGCTCCTGGGGCGTGCAGTCCATCAGTGAGAGAAAATGCCTTGCGCTCATATCAACTACCTTTATTGCCGCAGCGCGATCCAGTGCTTTTCGACAGAAAAAGGGGACCGACGACTGGGGGTCGCACGGGGAGCGACGAAACGGGAAAGGCGCGATCTTATCCAGAAAGCGAGCATAGGCGCAAATCCGCAGCCCACGGCCTCCGGTGGGCTGAATCGCCGTGCTGACGGCCTTTGCGCCGCAACAAAGCCGAGTCCTCCGCTCGGCTTTCCCACGCTTTTTCCGTTACAATGCGCGGCAACCGTGTCTAGCCGAGGTACTCCATGGATATCATCGAAACCATCAAAGAACAGATCGCCAACAACCCGGTGCTGCTTTACATGAAGGGTTCGCCCAACGCCCCGCAGTGCGGTTTTTCCGCTCGCGCGACCCAGGCGGTAATGGGCTGTGGCGAGAAGTTCGCTTATGTCGACATCCTGCAGAACCCGGAAATTCGTGCCAGCCTGCCGACCTATGCCAACTGGCCGACCTTCCCGCAGCTGTGGGTGAATGGTGAGCTGGTCGGTGGCAGCGACATCATCCTCGAGATGTTCGAGAACGGCGAGCTGCAGACCCTGATCAAGTCTGCTGTCGGCAAGACCGAGGCCTAAGGCCCGGTCTGACCGCGTAGGCTTTGCTGATGCCCGCATCGAAGGATGCGGGCATTTTTGTTTGTGCCGCTCTGCTGAATAACGCCGCTCGGCTGACGCGTTGATCTTTATGGTCTTTCCCGGGTCAGAGGTCGCGGTGAGGGTGTTTCCCTCTGTTCTGTTTGATCCCTTGACGTGAGAGACGCCACCTGATGCCCTATATGCGAATGCTGCCCTTTCTGATCGTGCTGGCGCTCGTCCTGTTCAACGGCTTGAAGCCGGAACCGGTACCGCAGCTGTTCGATCAGCAAGACAAGCTGCATCATCTGCTGGGTTTCGCCGCGCTGGCGTTCACCCTTCGTCTGGCGTTCCCGCGGGTGCCATTCCTGTGGGGGCTGGGTCTGACAGTTATTGCGGCACTGTCGATCGAGGTCGGGCAGGGCATGCTGCCTTATCGGACCGCCTCGCGCTGGGACATGCTGGCCAATGTGTTGGGCGTGCTGCTGGGCTGGGGCTGCTCGGTTGTGGCGCAGGGCTGGTGGCGTCAGCGGCTGGGCGAACCGCTGACCGAGTAGGACGCGAATAACCTGGGATGCAGTCCCTGGTGAGAGTCCAGCGGAAATAAAAAAGCCCCGGTATCAACCGAGGCTTTGAAATTTGGCTCCGCGACCTGGACTCGACAGCGAAGCTGAACGCGCTTCAGCGCGGCCCCGAAGGGGTGAGCGAAGCGAATAACCTGGGACGCAGTCCCTGGTGAGAGTCCAGCGGCAATAAAAAAGCCCCGGTATCAACCGAGGCTTTGAAATTTGGCTCCGCGACCTGGACTCGAACCAGGGACCCAATGATTAACAGTCATTTGCTCTACCGACTGAGCTATCGCGGAACAACGGTGCGTATCCTACTGTTTGCAAAAGAGAAGTCAACCCTTTGCGCCGCTAGGAACGGCGCCGCGCCCGGGGTCTGAGAGGGTCCCGGGCGGCTGGAGTCAGAGCACCTGAACGATGGCGTCAGTGACGTGACCGATGTTGTTGCGGTTCAGTGCGGCGGCGCAGATTCGACCGGTGCTGATGGCGTAGACGCCGAACTCGACACGCAGTCGCTCGACCTGCTCGGCCGTGAGGCCGGAGTAGGAGAACATGCCGCGCTGGGCGGCAACGAAGCTGAAGTCCGTCTTCGCGCCTTTGGCCGCCAATTGCTCGACCATGCTCAGGCGCAGCTCGCGGATGCGGCTGCGCATCTCGCCCAGCTCGGCTTCCCACATGGCGCGCAGTTCCGGGCTGTTGAGCACCGCGGAGACGATCGTGGCGCCGTGGGTCGGCGGGTTGGAATAGTTGGTGCGGATCACGCGCTTGACCTGCGACAGTACGCGAGCCGACTCCTCGCGGCTCTGGGTGACCATCGACAGCGCGCCGACGCGTTCGCCGTACAGCGAGAAAGACTTGGAGAACGAGCTCGAAACGAAGAAGGTCATGCCCGACTCGGCGAAAAGGCGCACGGCGGCGGCGTCCTCTTCGATGCTGTCGCCGAAGCCCTGGTAGGCGATGTCGATGAACGGCACGTGATCCTGGGCACGCAGCACGTCGAGAATCTGCTTCCAGTCATCCAGGTTCAGATCGACGCCGGTCGGGTTGTGGCAGCAGGCGTGCAGCACGACGATGGAGCGGGGTGGCAGGTTCTTCAGGTCCTGCAGCAGGCCGGCGCGATCGATGCCGTGATTGCTCGCGTCATAGTAGCTGTAGCTCTGGACCGGGAAACCGGCCGACTCGAACAGCGCGCGATGGTTTTCCCAGCTCGGGTTGCTGATGGCTACCACGGCGTCCGGCAGCAGGCGCTTGAGGAAGTCTGCGCCGACTTTGAGTGCGCCGGTTCCGCCCAGCGCCTGGGTAGTCACCACCCGGCCTTCGGCGATCAGCGGAGAATCGTTGCCGAACAGCAGCTTCTGTACGGCAGCATCATAAGCGGCAATGCCCTCGATCGGCAGATAGCCGCGGGGCGCGTGGGCAGCGATGCGGGCATGCTCCGCCTCGACCACGGCGCGCAGCAGTGGAATGCGACCTTCTTCGTTGTAGTAGACACCGACACCGAGGTTGACCTTGTTCGGCCGCGTGTCGGCGTTGAAGGCTTCATTGAGGCCGAGGATAGGATCGCGCGGCGCCATTTCGACAGCAGAGAACAAACTCATGGTGAGGGGGCTCGAAAGAGAAGAGTGACTAGATTCACCACCCTCGCGTCGGCGCGCAGGGTGATGCGCAAACGGGGCGGTAGTATAGCGGTCAAGCCTGTTGCCTGCGATATGCTACCGAGGTTTTCTGATCACTTTCGGTGCGTTTTGCGTACTGGAAAGATGGGCGGTTTCTCGGCTCTGCGCGCCCATCGCTGGTGGCGGATTCCAGGATCCGCTGGCTGTCGTGCCAAACCGCTGGATGGCTGTTCGAAAGTCCGGCTGTCAAGCTCGCACATGTTACCTAGAGAGGCGAAATGTCCAAGTTCGAACTGGTCACCCGTTTCAAGCCGGCCGGCGATCAACCGGAGGCCATTCGGCAGATGATCGAAGGCATCGAGGCGGGGTTGTCGCACCAGACGCTGCTGGGCGTTACGGGCTCGGGCAAGACCTTCAGCGTCGCCAACGTCATCGCCCATGTGCAGCGGCCTACGCTGGTGCTGGCGCCAAACAAGACGCTGGCCGCGCAGCTCTATGGTGAGTTCAAGGCGTTCTTCCCGAACAATGCGGTCGAGTATTTCGTTTCCTACTACGACTATTACCAGCCGGAAGCCTATGTGCCGTCGTCGGACACCTTCATCGAGAAGGATGCATCGATCAACGATCACATCGAGCAGATGCGTCTGTCGGCAACCAAGGCGCTGCTGGAGCGCCCGGATGCGATCATCGTCACCACTGTGTCGTGCATCTACGGTCTGGGTGATCCGCAGTCATACCTGAAGATGGTCCTGCACGTCGATCGAGGTGATCGGCTCGATCAGCGCGAGCTGCTGCGCCGGCTGACTGGACTGCAGTACACCCGCAACGACATGGATTTCGCTCGTGCGACCTTCCGTGTGCGCGGCGACGTGATCGACATCTTCCCGGCGGAATCGGATCTCGAAGCGGTGCGCATCGAGCTGTTCGATGATGAGGTGGAGAGCCTGTCGGCCTTCGATCCGCTGACCGGGGAGGTCATCCGCAAGCTGCCGCGCTTCACCTTCTATCCCAAGAGCCACTACGTGACGCCGCGGGAAACCCTGCTCGACGCGATAGAGAAGATCAAGGACGAGCTGCGCGAGCGGCTCGATTACCTGCGCAGTCAGAACAAGCTGGTGGAGGCGCAGCGGCTTGAGCAGCGCACGCGTTTCGATCTGGAAATGATTATGGAGCTGGGTTACTGCAACGGCATCGAAAACTACTCGCGCTATCTGTCCGGGCGCGATGCCGGCGAGCCGCCACCGACGCTGTTCGACTACCTGCCGGCCGACGCGCTGCTGGTGATCGACGAGTCCCACGTTTCGGTGCCGCAGGTCGGCGCGATGTACAAGGGCGACCGCTCGCGCAAGGAAACCCTGGTGGAGTATGGCTTCCGGCTGCCATCGGCGCTGGATAACCGGCCGATGCGCTTCGACGAATGGGAGGCGATCTGCCCGCAGACCATCTTCGTCTCCGCGACACCCGGACCTTACGAGGCCGAACATGCTGGCCGCGTGGTGGAGCAGGTCGTGCGTCCGACGGGCCTGGTCGATCCACAGATCGAGGTGCGTCCTGCACTGACCCAGGTCGACGATCTGCTGTCGGAGATTCGCAAGTGCGTGGTCAAGGAGGAGCGGGTGCTGGTCACCACGCTGACCAAGCGCATGGCCGAGGACTTGACCGACTACCTGGGTGATCACGATGTGCGCGTTCGCTACCTGCATTCGGACATCGATACCGTGGAGCGGGTCGAGATCATCCGCGACCTGCGGCTGGGCACTTTCGATGTGCTGGTGGGCATCAACCTGCTGCGCGAAGGCCTGGATATGCCTGAGGTGTCGCTGGTGGCGATCCTCGATGCGGACAAGGAAGGCTTCCTGCGTTCAGAGCGCTCGCTGATCCAGACGATCGGCCGCGCGGCGCGCAATCTCAACGGTCGCGCGATTTTGTATGCCGACAACATCACCGGGTCCATGCAGCGCGCCATGGACGAAACCGAGCGGCGGCGCAACAAGCAGATTGCCTTCAACGAGGCCAACGGCATCGTGCCCAAGGGCGTGAAGAAGGACGTGCAGGACATCCTCGAAGGCGCAACCGTACCAGGCTCGCGCAGCAAGAAGCGGCGTGGCGAGGCGAAAGCGGCGGAGGAGAGTGCGCGTTACGAGAACGAACTGCGTTCGCCGAGCGAGATCACCAAGCGGATTCGTCAGCTGGAAGAGAAGATGCTGAGTCTGGCGCGCGATCTGGAGTTCGAGGCGGCCGCCGAGGCGCGCGACGAGATTCACAAGCTGCGCGAGCGCTTGTTGCAGGTCTAGCAAGCTATTCTGGCGGATCGACCGTTTCGGCCTGTCCCGGAGCGTCTCCTTCGGGACGCTCTCGCTCTGCTTCCCGGTGTTCGGCTGGAGCCGGCTGCGCAGCGCCTGCTAACATTCGTCCCCTTTCCGTATGTCCTACCGTCCGAGAGCATTCATGACCACGGTTCGCACCCGCATCGCGCCATCTCCGACCGGCGATCCCCACGTCGGTACTGCCTACATCGCGCTGTTCAACCTGTGCTTCGCCCGACAGCACGGTGGCCAGTTCATCTTGCGCATCGAGGATACCGATCAGGTGCGCTCGACCCGTGAATCCGAGCAGCAGATCTACGATGCGCTGCGCTGGCTGGGCATCGAATGGGACGAGGGTCCGGACGTTGGCGGTCCGCATGGCCCGTACCGGCAGAGCGAGCGCGGCGAGATCTACAAGAAGTACTCGGACGAGCTGGTCAGCAAGGGTCATGCGTTCCCGTGCTTCTGCAGCAGCGAGCGCCTGGATCAGGTGCGTGCCGAGCAGATGGCGAACAAGGAAACGCCGCGTTATGACGGCCATTGCATGCACCTCGATCCGGCCGAAGCTCAGCGTCGCATCGCTGCGGGTGAATCCCATGTAATTCGGATGAAGGTGCCGAGCGAAGGCGTGTGTCAGGTCAACGACATGCTGCGCGGCGCCGTCGAGATCGGCTGGGATCGCATGGACATGCAGGTACTGATGAAGGCCGATGGCCTGCCGACCTACTTCCTCGCCAACGTGGTCGATGACCACCTGATGGGCATCACTCATGTGCTGCGTGGCGAAGAGTGGCTGCCGTCGGCGCCCAAGCTGATCAAGCTGTACGAGTACTTCGGCTGGGAGCAGCCGCAGCTGTGCTACATGCCGCTGCTGCGCAATCCCGACAAGAGCAAGCTCTCCAAGCGCAAGAATCCGACCTCGGTGACCTTCTACGAGCGCATGGGTTTTCTGCCACAGGCGATGCTCAACTACCTCGGGCGCATGGGTTGGTCGATGCCTGACGAGCGCGAGAAATTCACTCTGAACGAGATGATCGAGCACTTCGACATCCATCGCGTATCGCTCGGCGGACCGATCTTCGATCTGGAGAAGCTTTCCTGGCTGAACGGCCAGTGGCTGCGCGAACTACCGGTCGAGCAGTTCGCTGCCGAAGTGCAGAAGTGGGCATTCAATCCGCAGTACATGATGCAGATCGCGCCGCACGTGCAGCAGCGCGTGGAAACCTTCAGCCAGATTGCGCCATTGGCTGGCTTCTTCTTCTCCGGTGCATTGCCGCTCGACCCCGCATTGTTCGCGCACAAGAAGCTCGATGCGACGCAGGTGCGCCAGGTCATGCAGCTGATTCTGTGGAAGCTGGAAGCACTGCGCCAGTGGGAAAAGGAGCGCATCACCGCGTGCATCACCCAGGTGGCGGAACATCTTGGCTTCAAGCTGCGCGATGTGATGCCGCTGATGTTCGCCGCCATCACCGGGCAGGCCAGTTCGGTATCGGTACTCGACGCGATGGAGATTCTCGGCCCGGATCTGACGCGATTCCGCCTGCGCAACGCACTCGAGTTGCTCGGTGGCGCGTCGAAGAAGGAAGCCAAGGAGTGGGAGAAGCTCGCGGCGTCGATTGTCTGAGTGCGGGGCAGGGGCGGTGCTTGTGACCAGCATCGCCCCGAGGTGGTGGCGTTACCATTCGTCGGTGGTAAGTAGTTGTTCCTAATGCCAAAAAAACTTCGGCCCGTTCGAAATTGTTGTTGACACTACTTGGGGGCGCCCCTAATATGCGCCCCGTCCTCGAGATGGGGCTATAGCTCAGCTGGGAGAGCGCTTGCATGGCATGCAAGAGGTCGACGGTTCGATCCCGTCTAGCTCCACCAATCTCGAAGAGCAGAATTGCCACCAGCTTGTATTTGCCGCATAAGCGATACAGGTTGCGCTTGAAGGGTTTGCGTCCCCTTCGTCTAGTGGCCTAGGACACCGCCCTTTCACGGCGGTAACAGGGGTTCGAGTCCCCTAGGGGACGCCATTATTAAGCGATGTTCGACATCGCGCGTCGAGAGACGATAAATCTGGGGCTATAGCTCAGCTGGGAGAGCGCTTGCATGGCATGCAAGAGGTCGACGGTTCGATCCCGTCTAGCTCCACCAATCACGGCTTGTCGATTGATTGTTCGGCAGGTTTGCGAAGGTTTCGTCCCCTTCGTCTAGTGGCCTAGGACACCGCCCTTTCACGGCGGTAACAGGGGTTCGAGTCCCCTAGGGGACGCCATTTTTATTGCCCGTTTTGGGCTTCAAGGGGTCATCTTTCATGAGATGGCCCTTTTTGTTTTGCGCGGTCGAAAAGTCGGATGAGTCGCACTGCGCTGAATGTCTTGTCATTGCTCGCAGCAACAGGCGTGACTCGTCGCGGCCGCTGCGGTTTCATAGGTCATCGCAAACGGCCAACGAGGCTTGCAACGAATGAGCTGGGATCAGGCGGACGCGTTTACCATCGACCTGCAGGTGCAGTCCGAGCATATCGACGAGCTGGGCCATGCCAACAATGCGGTCTATGTAACCTGGCTGGAGCGGTGTGCCTGGCAGCATTCGCAGAGTCTGGGATTGGGCATCCACGACTACCGCCGCCTCGACCGGGCGATGGCGGTGCTGCGGCACGAGATCGATTATCTGGCCGCGGCCTACGAAGGCGATCTGCTGCAGTTGGGAACCTGGATTTCCGAATCCGATCAGCGTTTGAAGATGAAACGCAATTTCCAGCTGATCCGACCGGCCGACGGCGCTACGCTGCTGCGCGCGCAGACGACTTTCGTTTGCATCGAGCTCTCCAGCGGGAAACCCAAGCGCATGCCGCCGGAGTTCATCGACGGCTACGGTAAAGCGCTGGTTCAGCCGTACCCGCTGGAGCTTTGACGAAGCTGGTTGCTCAGCCGCGCTGCTCGGGCTTCATGACGTCGCTCTCGCGGCGCTTCTCGGCATCCTCGCGCCAATCTTCCTGGATTTCCTCTTTCATTTTCGGGTCGGCGCCGCCATCTTCGTTCTCGCGAACCATTCCCTCGCCTTTCTTTTCCTGCTGGATGTTGGTGCCTTGCGGCTGAGTGTTCATCATGTCCTGGTCGGCCAGCGCAACCGCGGAAAACAAGCTGCCCAGTGCGATGATGCCTGCGTACAAGATTTTCATCTGAACCTCCGGCTATCGGGTGATAAAGGACTTACCATCTCAATAACCGACCTGCTGCGCTGAAGATTCGTTCACTCCTGTCCGGTGCCCTGTTTTCCGTGAGTCAGTCCACCCTTCGCAAGATCATCCATATTGATTGCGACTGCTTTTACGCCGCGATCGAGATGCGCGACGACCCCAGTCTGGCTCGGCGGCCGATCGCAGTTGGTGGCGCTGCGGATCGGCGCGGGGTCATTGCCACGTGCAACTACGAGGCGCGTGCATATGGTGTTCGCTCGGCCATGGCGTCCGGGCACGCACTGAAGTTGTGTCCTGATCTGCTGATCCTGCGGCCCCGCATGGATGCCTACCGGGAGGCTTCGCGTGAGATCCATAACATCTTTCGCACCTACACCGAGCAGATCGAGCCGCTGTCGCTGGACGAGGCTTATCTGGACGTCACTGCCTGCGAGCATTTTTCCGGTAGCGCCACGCGTATTGCCGAGGACATCCGGCGTCGGGTCTGGCAGCAGCTGCGCATCACGGTGTCGGCGGGTGTTGCTCCGAACAAGTTTCTCGCCAAGATTGCCAGCGAATGGAATAAGCCCGACGGCCTGTTCGTCATTACCCCGGCACAGGTCGACGATTTCGTACAGGCGCTGGAGGTCAAGCGGCTGCATGGTGTTGGTCGCGTCACCGCTGAGAAGCTCGGCCGGCTCGGCATCCGCACCTGTAGCGACTTACGCGAGTGGCGCAAACTGGATCTGGTCCGCGAGTTCGGCGCGTTCGGTGAGCGGCTCTGGGGGCTGGCGCGCGGCGTCGATGAGCGGTCGGTGCAGGTGGAGAGTCGGCGCCAGTCGGTAAGCGTCGAGCAGACCTACGACAAGGATCTGCCGGACTTGGCGGCGTGCCTGGAGCGTCTGCCGGAGCTGCTGCAGCAGTTGGCTACCCGCATGGCGCGCCTCGACAACGGCTATCGACCCGGCAAGCCCTTCGTAAAGCTCAAATTCCATGATTTCACCCAGACCACAATGGAGCAGGCTGGCGCCGGACTCGAAATCGACGACTACGCCGATCTGCTCGCCATCGCCTTCTCCCGTGGTGCGCGGCCGGTTCGGTTGATTGGCGTCGGCGTGCGGTTGGTCGATCTGCGCGGTGGTTTCGAGCAGCTCACTCTGTTCTAAGAGCGCCAGTTTCCTTTTCCTGCATCCATCGCGTGCTCATTCCGCTGACTACCGTTCGTCAGGTGCTTAGTTTGTGATGCCCTCGTGCGACGAAAGGGCTTAAGCCGATATAGCGCCAGCTTATTAATTAACCCAGAATGCGCGCGATACTTGACGTCCTTAGATTGACGCTTTTCTGGTGCGCGATTGATTTACGACAATATTTGGACGCACCCATCGGATATTGTTAGAGTCACGCCAGATGGCAATATGCTATCTATTTGACGCCCTCAATATCGATTCTCTGCTTTCTGGCAGTTGAGCACCGACGTCTTGGCGAGGGAGCCAGTGGTGGGTCTGTTTTCCAAAACCAAGAAATCAAAACCAGCCGGCATGCTCGGCATCGAGGCTGGTCCGCAAGGCATCGCATTGGCGCAGGTCGTTCGGGCGGCTGGCGCACGACCGATGCTGCCGTACTGCGAACACCTGGAAGGCAGTGCCGACGCACAGGCAGCGCTGCTGGAAAAAACCGTAAGCGAGCGGGCCTTGCAGGGCCTGCCGGCAAACGTGCTGCTACATCCTTCCGAATACCAGATGTTCCTTCTCGAAGCGCCTGAAGTGCCGCCGCAGGAATTGCGTGACGCCATGCGCTGGCGCATCAAGGACATGATCAGCCAGTCGCTGGACGATGTGGTGATCGACTGTTTCGCACTGCCCGAGGACGCCTATCGCGGGCGCACGCGCATGGTCTATTGCGCCGTTCTCGAGAAAACCCGGATGCAGCATTACGCCCAGCTCGTGCGTCAGGCCGGTCTGCACATGGCGAGCATCGACATCACCGAGATGGCGTTTCGCAATCTGGGCTCGCTCGCCGGCGCCGAAGGCCTGAATCTCGCACTGCTGCGCCTGCGCACCAGCGAAGGCCTGATCTGCATCCAGAACGGCGCCGACCTTTACATGGCGAGGCGTATCGAGCAGGGGCTGGCCCGCGCCGCCCAGGATCTGGGCAGTACGACACTGGAAATCCAGCGCTCGCTTGACTACTTCGAGAGCCAGCTCGGCAAGGGCTATATCAATCGCTTGATGTTGCTGCCCATGAAGCAGGATGGCGAGCGCGCCTATCAGGGGCTGGCCAGTGGCCTGGCGGTGAACCTGCAACGCCTCGACCTGCGCGAGCTCTTCCCCGGCCAGCCGGGTGCCGAGATGTCCGAAGCGCAGCAGGCGTTCTGCATTGGCGCCGTCGGCGCCGCCCTGCGTCAGGACGCCGTCTGATGCAGAACGTCAATCTCTATCAGCGCGAACGTCGTCAGCAGGGTGGCCCGCGTCCGCGGCAACTCCTGCTTGGCGCATGTGTACTGGCGCTTGCCCTGGCTTCGCATGCTGCCTGGCAGGGCTGGAACCTCAAGCAGCGCGCCTCGGACCGTCAGTTGGCCGAGGCGCAGGCGGTCTCTGCAGAGGCGCAGCTGGCTGCATTCAAGGCCAACTATCGGGAACCGACGCTGGATACCCGGCTGCCTGCGCAACTGGCAGAGCGGGAAGCGGAGAACCGCCAGCTGCAGCGCCTCGCAACGCACCTGCGAACGCTCGATGGCCAGCTGCGCGGCGGCTTCGCGCCTGTACTGACGGCGCTGGCCGATCGGCACCCGCCGCGCGGGCTGTGGCTGACCCGCATCCGTCTGCAGGCGGGCGGCAGCGACATGCTGTTGCGCGGCTTGAGCCAGGATCAGGAACTGCTTCCGCTTTATCTGGAAAGCCTCGGGCGCAGCAAGACGTTGCAGGGTCGCGAGTTCGGTAGCTTCGATCTGCAGCGCGACGACAGCGGCCTGCTGGCGTTCCGCCTGGCATCCCGTGCGGCGGAGGAGGGCGACGATGAATAACGCCATGCAAAACCTGCGGCAGCGCTGGCAGGCGCTGGCGCCGCGCGAGCAGTGGCTGAGCGTGCTGGTCGGCGCTTCCCTGCTGGGCATGCTTTATCTACTGCTAGTGGCTGAGCCGCTCGCCCAGCGCATCGCCCAACAGAACAGCCAGCTGCGTCTCGCCGAAGCCCGTCAGCTGGAGGCGAACAATGCGTTGCTCGAACTTCAGGCCAAGCTCGCGGCCGACCCCAATCGTCCTTATCGCGACGCACTCGATATTGCACGCACCAGCCGCGAACAGATTCTGCGCAGCATCGACGAGGAGACCCGCTCACTGGTTTCACCTGCACGCATGAAAGCGCTGCTGCAGGACCTACTGCGCCGTCAGCCTCAACTGCAGATGGTCGCGCTGCAGAGCTTCAGCGCGCCGCTGGAGTTGCCGGCCGGCGCGACGGATGCGGCGAAGGATGCGCCGCCAGCGGCGGTCAGCTTCTACCGGCACGGCCTGCGTCTGACCCTGCAAGGCGGCTATTTCGACCTGCTCGATTACCTGCAGGCGGTGCAGAACAGTGGCTGGCGTCTGCATTGGGACAGCCTGGACTATCACATCGATGAGGCCGGGCCGGACAAAGCGCGGATCACGCTGGAGCTGCATACCTTGAGTCGCGAAGCGGGGTGGGTTGGTGTCTGATTTTTCTCGTGCGTTCTGCTTGTTCCTTTTGCTGCCCGCTTCGGCCTACGCGCTCGATCCCACCCGCCCGCCCGCGGCGTTCGTGACCGCGGCAGCGGAGCGCCAGGCACCGGCGACGCTGCACCTGCAAGCCATTTTCCGTGGTGCACAGAGCGCCCGGGCGGTGCTCAACGGCCAATCGCTGAGAGTCGGCGACATCCTGGCCGATGCCCGAGTCCTGGCCATCAACACGAATTCCGTCCTGATCGAGCGCGACGGCCAGCAGCAGACGCTGCGTCTGGTTGCCCCGATCATTACTCCGAGCCAAGTCCGACCATGATGCCGACCCTTTTTCCACGTCTCGGCTTGCTGAGCCTGTTCTGCCTGCTGGCCGCCTGCCAGACATTCGAGGACGGCGACAAGCGCCTCTACGAGCAGAGCAACCGTCTGTTCGAGGAAAGCCTGCAGCAGACCCAGGCCAAGGCGCTGCCGCCGCCGTCGGTACAGGCTGCGCTGATTCCGCCGCTGAGTGTCGACGGCAGCTCGGCGGTCAGTGGCCCGCGCTTCGATGTGGTCGCCAACGACATGCCGGCCCGCGAATTCTTCCTCAGCCTGATGGACAACGCCGGGCAGAACCTGCTGGTACACCCAGCGGTGACCGGCAACATAACCTTCAGCTTGCGCAACGTGACGCTGGAAGAGGTCCTCGCGGCGGTGCGCGACAGCTACGGCTACGACTATCGCCGCACCAGCTATGGCTACCAAATCCAGGCCAATACCGCAGTCACCCGCACCTATGACCTGAACTACCTCAACCTGCAGCGACAGGGCATGACCGATACTCGGGTCAGCTCCGGTCAAGTCACCACCAGCGACAACACCGACACCGGTGCAGGCGGAACCACGACCAACTCGACCTCCAGCACCGTCAACGCCAGTCAGCTGCTGACCAGCAGCAGCGTCGACTTCTGGAGTGAAGTGCGCGAGGTCGTGGCGATGATGATCGGCAGCGAGGCGGACAACAGCGTGGTGGTCAACCCTCAGGCCGGACTGCTGGTGGTTCGAGCATCCAGTGCCGACCAGCAGAACGTCGAGCGCTTCCTGCAGCAGGCGCAGCGCAACCTGCAGCGGCAGGTGATTCTGGAAACCAAGATTCTCGAAGTGAGCCTGTCCGACGGCTTCCAGTCCGGGATCAACTGGGCGCAGCTGGGTTCCATGGGCAACGCCGACTTCGCGCTGGGTGTACAGGGCGATACGCTGGATGGCGTCAACAATGTCGGTGGCGTGTTCAGCGCTGCGGTCAGCGTCGGCGACTTCAGCGGCGTGCTGCAGCTGCTGGAAACCCAGGGCGATGTGCGGGTGCTTTCCAGTCCGCGGATTTCCACTCTCAACAACCAGAAGGCCGTGATCAAGGTCGGCACCGACGAGTTCTTCGTCACCGACGTTTCGACCACCACCACCT
Source organism: Stutzerimonas kunmingensis (assembly GCF_002929225.1). Lineage (GTDB taxonomy): Bacteria > Pseudomonadota > Gammaproteobacteria > Pseudomonadales > Pseudomonadaceae > Stutzerimonas. The sequence goes on from NZ_PISM01000004.1 coordinate 28,378, forward strand.
CGCTGGCGGGCGGCACCACCGCGCCGGATCTGGACATCACCCTGACGCCGTTCTTCTCCGGTATCTCGCTGGACGTCACCCCGCAGATCGACGAGAACGACCAGGTCACGCTGCACGTCCGTCCGACCGTCAGCCGCGTTCAGGATCAGAACAAGAGTATCCAGCTGGGCGGTTCCGACAACGTCTTCAACCTGCCGCTGGCGCTGTCCACCACGCGCCAGTCGGATTCCATCGTGCGCGCGCGCAGCGGCCAGGTTGTGGTCATCGGTGGCCTGCTGGAAAACCGCAACAGCAACAACGACGCCAACATTCCCTGGGCCTCCAAGCTGCCCATCGTCGGCAGCCTGTTCCAGCAGCAACGCAAATCGCTCGAGCAGACCGAGCTGGTCATCCTGGTGCGCCCGCAGGTGATCGACGATCAGGTCTGGCTCGACGAGCTGCGCCGCAGCGCCGATTCGTTCCGGCAGGTCAGGTAAGCATCGGTATGTACGAAGCATTCTTCGGCCTGCAGGAAAAGCCATTCGCATTGACGCCGAATACCGGCTTCATGGTTCGCCTGCCGCCTTACCAGGCGTGCCTGAACCTGCTGCGCGTGGCTCTGGCCGAAGGCGAGGGCTTCATCAAGGTGACCGGCGAAGTGGGCACCGGCAAGACCCTGCTCTGCCGCGCGCTGCTCAAGCAACTGGATGCCGAACACTACCAGCTCGCCTGGCTGCCGAATCCGGCGCTCGGACCCATGGCGCTGCGCCAGGCGCTGGCCCATGAGCTGCATGTGCCGCGGGTCGAGCAGCTGGATAACCATGGGCTGCTGACGGCACTGCATCGCCGGCTGATCGAGCTGGCCGGCCAGGGCAAGAGCACCGTGCTGTTGATCGATGAGGCGCAGGCGCTGCCACCGGCCACGCTGGAGGCCCTGCGACTGCTGACCAATCTGGAAACCGAGCAGCGCAAACTGCTGCAGGTGGTGCTGTTCGGCCAGCCTGAACTGGACGCTACGCTGGCCAGCGAAAATTTCCGGCAATTGCGCCAGCGCATCACATTCTCCTATCGCCTGCGCCCGCTGGATGTCAGCGATGCCAGGCGTTACCTGCATGAGCGCCTGGCGGTTGCCGGTTATCAAGGTGAACCGCTGTTCAAGCCGGCCGCGATTCGCCTGCTGGTCAAGGGCAGCGGTGGCATCCCGCGGTTGCTCAACATCCTGGCCAACAAGTGCCTGATGGCGGCGTTTGGCGAAGGCCAGCGACGGGTCGGCAGCCGCCACGTACGCCGTGCCCTGGCCGATACCGAGGGTGCGCGACCGTTCCTGCGTGCAGCCCTTCCGTTGCGTTGGGCATTGCTGGCGGGTGCGGCAACCTTGAGCCTGCTGTTGAGTGCATTGCCATGGCTGTCGCAGCTGGCCGAGGTGCGGCCATGAGCCTGGTCAACGACATGCTGCGCGATCTCGAAGCGCGCGGCGCGGCATCCGGCGGGCAGAGCCCGTTCCTCGACATGCAGGCTGTCGATGAAACAGCCGCAACGCGGCGTCAGCGATCGGCACGGTTGCGCCGCTGGTTGTTGCCGCTGGCTATCGGGGCGTTGGTCGCCGCGGCATCGGTGGTGCTGTTCGAACGTTTCGCGCAAGCCCCGGCTGTGCAGGAGTCACCTGCTGCCGCCCCGGTGGTCGCTGCGGTGCCTGCAACTCAGCTCCTCGACGTCTTGCCGCAGCAAGACGGTGGCCGTTTCGTGCTGCAGTTGCTGCTGGATCGCTCGATCAGCTATCAGCGCACCGACGAAGGCGGCGCGATCAGTCTGCGTCTGCCGGATGTGACGCTCGTCGATGGCCCGCGAAACGGCCGCGTGGAGAGCAATGGCCTAAGCCTGTCCTGGCGAGTGGAACAGCAGGGCGACCAGGTGCAGGTGCTGCTGCTCGGCATGACCGATCGCCTCGACGTGCGTGATCGGCTCGAGCCGGCCGCTGGCCATGCGCAGCTCTGGCTGGAAGTCCACATGGATGGCGCACCAGCGGCCGTCCCTGAGGACTTGGACCTGCCTTTCGCCGAGCCGGCGCTGGACGAAGCGAGCCTGCCTGAGTGGGTCACCCGCACCGCGCCTGACGCACAGACCGCGCCGGTTATCGCGCCGGATGTGCAGCCGGTCACCGAGCCGGCCTCGGCGCCGGTTGCCAGACCCCGGGTTGCCACCAAACCCACCGTGCAGATCGGCAGTCATCGACCGGACCCGCTGGCCCAGGCGCGCGATGCGCTGCAACAGCAGAACTTCCCCCGTGCCATCGAGCTGCTGCAGGCGCTCCATGCCGCACAGCCGGACAACGCCGAGGCGGCCCGCTGGTTGGCTCGTGCTTACCTGGCGGCTGGACAGATCGGGCCATTGCTTGAGTGGCTGCCGGCCCGGCTGCAGAGCCGGCCGTTCGATGCCGAGCTGCGTATGCTGCTCGCCCGTGGCCAGCTGCAGAGCGGCGACAAACAGACGGCGCTCGCCACCCTGGTGCAGAACGCGCCGTCGCTGGCCAGCGATCCCGGCTATCACGCGTTGCTGGCAGCTCTGCAGCAGCAGGTCGGCGACTGGGCCGGCAGCGCTGCGGTTTATCGCCAGCTGGTGGCTCTTCAGCCGCAGCAGGCGGCCTGGCAGCTGGGCTTGGCCATCGCGCTGGAACAGATCGATCAACCCGCCCGGGCGGCGCGCCACTACCGTCTGGCCGCGCAAGGGCAGGGGCTCGATGACAACTCGCGGCGCTTCGCCGCCGAACGTGCCGGCGTACTCGGAGGTGCCCGATGACCGCGCAAGACATGCGCCAGCGCAAGATTCGTCTCGGCGATCTGCTGGTCCAGGCCGGCCTTATAAGCGAGGCGCAGCTGCAGCAGGCGCTGCAGGACCAGAAGCGCACCGGCTCCAAGCTCGGGCGCACGGTACTGGACCTCGGCTTCATCGACGAAGGCCGCCTGCTGCGTGCGCTGTCCGAGCAGCTGCAGATTCCCTTCGTCGAACTCAAGCACTACAAGTTTGACAACCAGCTGACCCAGAGCCTGCCCGAGGCGGTCGCCCGGCGCTTCCGGGTGATAGTGCTGTCCCGCCAGGGCGATGGTTTGCTGGTGGGCATGACCGACCCGCTGGACATCTTCGCCCAGGACGAGATCGAGCGCCTGCTCGGCAAGCGCGTCCACCCGGCGGTGGTGCGTGAAAGCGAGCTGCTCGGCGCGCTGGACCAGCTTTACCGCCGTACCAGTGAGATCGCCTCGCTGGCCGGCGAGCTGGAAGGTGAGCTGCAGGAAAGCGACTTCGACCTCTCGCGCCTCGGCGAAAGCAACAGCGATGCGCCGGTGGTGCGCCTGCTGCAGACGCTGTTCGAGGACGCCGTGCAGATGAAGGCCTCGGACATTCACATCGAACCGGACGAAGGCGTGGTGCGGATTCGCCAGCGTATCGACGGCGTGCTCAACGAACAGGTGATGAAGGAGCACCGTGTGGCTTCGGCGCTGGTCATGCGCCTGAAGATCATGTCCGGCCTGGATATCTCGGAAAAACGCCTGCCGCAGGACGGCCGTTTCAACATCCGCGTGAAAAACCGCAACCTCGATGTGCGGGTTTCCACCATGCCGGTGCAGTTCGGCGAATCGGTGGTCATGCGTCTGCTCGACCAGAGCGGCGCGATGTTCAAACTCGAAGGTACCGGCATGCCGCCGGCGATGCTCGAGCGCTTCCGGCGCCTGTTGCAGCGTCCGCACGGCATGGTGCTGGTCACCGGCCCGACCGGCTCGGGCAAGACCACCACGCTCTACGCCGGGCTTTCCGAGCTGAACAGCCCGGAGAAGAAGATCATCACCGTCGAGGACCCGGTGGAGTACCGCCTGCCGCGGGTCAACCAGGTGCAGGTCAACGCCAAGATCGAGTTGACCTTCGCCCGCGTGCTGCGCGCCGCCTTGCGTCAGGACCCTGACATCGTCCTGGTTGGTGAGATCCGTGATCAGGAAACCGCCGAAATCGGCCTGCGCGCCGCACTGACCGGCCACCTCGTACTCTCGACGCTGCACACCAACGATGCCCTGACCTCGGCCATGCGCCTGATCGACATGGGCGTCGAGCCCTTCCTCGTCGCCACCGCACTGAATGCGGTGCTCGCCCAGCGTCTGATACGCCGCGTGTGCGAAAACTGCATGGAGGACGATCAGCCCGATCCTCGGCAACTGGCCTGGCTGGAAGCGCTGCACGGCGGCTCGCTGCGCGACCACCGTTTCAAGCGCGGCACTGGTTGTCATCAATGCCACAACAGCGGCTATGCCGGCCGTGTCGGTGTGTACGAGCTGCTGGAACTGGACGAACCGATGATCGCCGCGCTTCGTCGGGGTGATCCGCAAGGCTTCGCCGAGGCCGCGCGCCAGCAGGCGCACTATCGACCACTGGCGGCGTGCGCGCTGGATTACGCCATCGCCGGCGTCACCAGTATCGAAGAGGTGCTGAAGGTCTGCGCCACCCTGGTGGACGACGAGGTGGTCGCGTGATCGCCGCTAGTCTCCTGCCTATCGCGGCCGTAGGCGCCAGCGCCACGGGCGCCGTCCGGTCGCTTCGCGGGGAGCCTGCCGATGCCTAGCTTCCGCTATACCGGCCGCGATATGCGCGGCGCACGGGTCAGCGGCGCGCTCGATGGCGCCAGCGCTGACGCCGTGGCCAGCGAGCTGGTGTCGCGCCAGATCACCCCGCTGACCATCGATGCGGAGCGTGCCCAGGCCGATAGCGTCGACGTGTTTGCCGTACTGCGCGAGAAGCTGCGGCGCAAACGTGTCGATCTGGACGAACTGATCATCTTCAGCCGCCAGATGTACAGCCTGAACAAGGCCGGCGTGCCGATCATCCGCGCCATCGGCGGTCTGGCCGAATCCAATCGCAACCTGTATTTCCGCGGCATCCTGCAGGACGTGCGCGCCAGCCTCGAAAGCGGCCAGTCCATGGCGGTCGCGCTGAACGCGCATCCCAAGGTGTTCAACAATCTGTTTGTCAGCATGGTCAGCGTCGGTGAGAACACCGGCCAGCTCGACCAGGCGTTCAAGCAGCTGTCTGCCTATCTCGAGCTGGAGCGCGAGACCCGCAAGCGCATCAAGCAGGCCACGCGTTATCCGATCTTCGTGCTGGTGGCCATGGGAGTGGCGCTGGGTGTCATCAATCTCTTGGTGATCCCGGCGTTCGCCAAGGTCTTCGCCCAGTTCCACGCGCAACTGCCGTGGGCCACGCGCGTGCTGATCGGCACCTCCAACTTCATGCGCGACTATTGGTGGCTGTTGCTGCTGGGCATCGTCGGTGGGCTTTACGCCTTCTTCAAGTGGATCGAAACCGACGCCGGTCGACTGCGCTGGGACCGCATCAAGCTGCGCCTGCCCATAGTCGGCGGCATCTTCGAACGTATCGCCCTGGCGCGCTTCACCCGCACCTTCGCGATGATGTATCGCGCCGGCGTGCCGCTGCTGCAGACGCTCTCGATCAACAGCGCCAGCGTCGGCAACCAGCATATCGGCCAGGCGATTCTCGGCATTCGCGAAAGCGTCGAACGCGGCGAAGCGCTGACCCGCTCGGCGCATAACTCCGGCCTGTTCACCCCATTGGTACTGCAGATGATGGCCGTCGGCGAAGAAACCGGCGCGCTGGACGACCTGTTCATCGAAGTCGCCGACTTCTACGAGCAGGAAGTCGACTACGACCTTAAACAGCTGGCTGATGCCATTGAGCCAATCCTTATCGTGGCCATGGGCGTGATGGTGCTGATTCTTGCGCTGGGCGTGTTCCTGCCCATGTGGGAACTCGGCGGCGCGGCGCAGGGGAGGGGCTGATGAAAGGCGACCAAATGGCAACCAACAGCGAGCGATTGCGCACGGCGATTGCTAAAGCACGGCAAAGCGAGGGCGACATGACGGCAAACCGACAATCAGGCAGATACGCGCAGGCAGGCTTCACCATGATCGAACTGGTGGTGGTCATCGCCATCCTCGGCATTCTCGCCGCCGTGGCGCTGCCGCACTTCATCGACTCCGCCAAGGACGCCCACCGCTCCACCGTGCGCAGCGCCGGCGGCGCCTTCACCTCGGCGGTATCCCTGGTGCGCGGCCAGTACGAACTCAACCGCAACGGCGGCCACAACAGTTGCGTGGCCGGCAACTGCCAGATCAACGTCATCGGCTATGGCAACGGCACCGTGGACGTCAACACCCTCGGCTGGCCCGTCGGCACTGAACGCAGCGGCAACCCCGGCCCCATCACCAGCATGAGCCAGCAGGAATGCCTGAATCTCTGGGCCAACCTGCTGCAAGCCTCGGCGGCCAGCGTCACCGGCGCCAACCCCACCTTCCGCGCCGAGGCCCAGGGCCACCGCTGCCTCTACCGCTACACCCTCGATGGCAACGACGATTTCATCGAGTACAACAGCAACACCGGCGAAGTCGCCGTAACCTTTGAATAACGCAAGAAGGAGCAACACCATGAAAAAGCAACAAGCGGGTTTCACCATGATCGAGTTGATTATGGTGATTGTAATTCTGGGGATCTTGGCAGCGTTTGCGTTGCCGAGGTTTGCGAACTTTGGAACTGATGCACGTGCTGCAGCTATCCAAGGTTTGGCAGGAACAGTTAGAAGTGCTTCGGCAATCGTTCACTCGGCCTGGCTGGCAAATGGTGGTACTGGTACGACTGTGACACTCGAAGGAGCGACAGTTACTACGACTACTAATGGCTATGCTGTTGCTACTGCTGCAGGAATTGGAGCGGCGATAGATGTGGATGGCTTTAACGGTACACCTGACACAGGAGAAATTGTTTATGTGCCGGCGGATTACACTGGTACTGACTGCTCAGTTACTTACATTCAGGCAGATCCTGCGGCCACAGATCCAGAAGATCGAGTTCCGCAGATTAATGTGCTTGATGCCTGCGCAGGTTAATTAATATATGGGGCGGCGCAATCCGCCGCAGCTTAAAGCCCGTTCGGCTTACGGCTAGCGGGTTTCACCCGCCCTACGCTACACCGCAATCCGGCTTCTGGCCGGGTTGCCACAAATTTCCGGAGGCGGGTCGATTCCCGCCTCCAACCCGCTTCTATAAGAAGGGCAGGCCAATGGTTGAACAACGCGGTTTTACAATCGTCGAGTTGATCATGGTGATCGTCATCATCGGCATCCTCGCCGCCGTTGCTGGGCCGCGCTTCTTTAGCAAAAGCAATTTCGATGAACGCTTCTATTTTGAAGAGGTTCTTTCGTCTGTTCGTTATGCGCAGAAACTGGCAGTGGCGAGTGGCTGTCTAATAAGAGTTACTGTTAATAGTAGCGGCTATTCGCTGGCTTATGGGGCTGGAGCTTGCAGTAGTGTTCAGATCAAAGATCCCTCTGGTAATGAATACCCAATTAAGCCTCCGGCTAATGTTGCTGTGCAGAGTGGAATGGATATCGAGTTCAATTCGCTGGGCTGCATTGCAAATAATTCCTCCATTAATTGCAGCAGCGGGAATAACACCGTCACGGTCGGAACCTTTTCATTCAAGGTCCACGCCGCCACCGGCTTTATCGAGGTCACCCCATGACCGCCCGGCCAATCACCTGCCCAACAAGGCCAACCGGCAAACCAATCGGCCGCAAACTCCGCAGGGTGGATGACGCTTCACCCATCCACCAACGCACCAACCACCGGAGTCGCAGCGGAAAACCCTGTGCGGCTTTCCACGGGATGCCCATTTACCCTGCACACAGGGCTGGTGGCCGAGGGGGCAGGCAAACCGGCTTCACCCTGATCGAACTGATCATGGTCATCATCATCCTCGGCATCCTTTCGGCCTTTGCCTTGCCGCGCTTCTTCGACCTCTCCGCCGACGCCCGCGCCGCACGGGTCAACGCCGGCCTCGGTGCGGCAAGAAGCGCACTGGCCATCGTCAATGCCAAGGCCCGGCTAACAGGCATCGGCATGGGCGAAGTGGCACAGGAACTGACGCTGCAAGATAAGAAGGTATCCGTGAAATTCGGCTACCCCGAACAGCCTTACTCACTACTCATCGCCGCCGGCATGGAAGCGGACTTCGACGGCGCCGGCGCCGACGGCATCGTGCACAAAAACACCCACGACATGGGCTCGGGCCGCTGCGGCTTCCGCTATATCGCACCCACCGCCGCCGGCGAAGCACCCCGCTTCGAGCCCTGGCCCGGCAGCAGCCTGCCCGTCACTGCCGCTGACTGCAGAAGGAGCTGACCATGCCGCCGCTTGCAGCTCTCCGCCAACCCAACCACCACCCGGCACGCACCACGCCCCGCAAGCAGCACGGCATGACCCTCGTCGAACTGGTCATCACCATCGTCATCATCGGCATCGCCGCCGCCGCGCTCTTCACCGCCATGGCCACCATCACCGCCCGCTCCGCCGACCCGATGTTGCGGCAGCAGAGTTTGTATATTGCGGAGGCGTATCTGGAGACGTTGCTGGTTGTTGATCTGGGTAATAACCCTCCCTTGATCCCGGCTGTCAACGTTCCGCCCCTTGGTATTGATAATTCGCCGATTCCAGAGCTTGCCGGCTACCGGGTGACGGTGGTAGTCGAACCCGATGCTGAATTGGGTCCGCCAGGAAACCAGGTGGATGCCACGCGCATTGATGTCTCCGTCAGAGACCCTTCAGGGCAAACCCTGACCCTGACAGGCTACCGGACCGACTATTGATGAAAACGACCTCCTGCGGCGACTTCCGCAACAGCGGCTTTACCTTGGTCGAGCTCATCATGGTCATCGCCTTGGCCGGCATCGTCGCGGTCATGATCTCCACCGTCATGTCTCGCCCCCTGCAAGGCTTCGCCGACCAAAGCCGCCGCGCCGAACTCACCGACCTCGCCGCCATGGCGCTCAACCGCATGGCGCGGGATATACGGTTGGCGGTGCCGAACTTACTGGTTGTCTCCAGTAATGAAGTCCGACTCGTACCTATTGCCGCAGCCGGTCGATATCGTGCAAACCAGCCAGACCCTGCTGGGCCACGCCATGACCCACCGGCCTGTACGCAAGCTCTCGGAGCATGTGCGATAGATATTCTCAGCCCGATAGAACCCACAATTTCTACGACGCCACATTGGCTGATCATCTATAACACCGCAGGGCTTGCGGGCATCTCCGAAGCTACAGACGGTGAAGTTTCGGCCATTTCACCAAAGGCGTTTACCTGGAAAGACAACACCTTGAGCGCAGGTCTTTCCAATTTCAGATTTCAATATGCCTCACCGCAGAAGCGCTTTTATCTTGCAAATGAAGCCATTAGCTATAGCTGCGTAGAGGATGAGCTGCTCAGAAAGTCATCTCAGAAACTGGACGGTTCAGATGCTGAACAGGCCGTTGTCGTTGACTCGGTACACTCCTGCTCCTTCAGTTATGAACCTGGAACCAACACCCGTAACGGCCTCGTCACCCTGCGTTTGACTCTCCGCGACGAGGTTGGCGAAACCATCACCCTGCTGCAACAGGTCCACGTCGACAATGCGCCCTGACCCCAAAGCCCCCCGTAGGAGCGGGCCACGCCCGCGAATCCGGACGACGCAAAAGCTTCGCGGGCAAGGCCCGCTCCTACAGAAGCAACACGGCTTTGGCCTCGTCGCCGCAATGTTCCTCATCATCGTCATAGCCGGCGCCATTGCTGCCATGTGGCGTATATCGGCAACTCAAACTGCTACCAGCAGTCTGGCCCTGCAACAGGCTCGCGCCTATCAGGCAGCGAGGACGGGATTGGAGTGGGGAATATGGCATTTTCTCAATGGCTCCTGTGATTCTGCTTCCTTTCAAGTACCGGAATTCGATGGCTTCCAAGTGACAGTCGATTGCCCTAGTGATCAGCGTATGGAGTACACCGACTTACACGAGGAGCAGCCGCAGAGCATGGTTAGCCAGAACATTATCGCCACGGCGACGTATGCGGTTGTTGGCACCCCCGATTACGTATATCGGCAGCTCTCGGCAGTGGTGGAAAAGCCCGGGGAGATAGTCCCCGTTGCTCCTGAAGAGGAAGAATGACCGTGACCATGCCCGTCATGCGCTATTTGGCTCTCGCCGCGTTTGCCTTGTTGTTCAGCGTTTCGGCTGAAGCTGAAATATACAACCTGAGCGATGGTCAATACCCACCTTGTTCGAGTAAGAGCTGGACGGTAAGCGGCACAACCTACACTTGTAATTACGGAATAGTCGAGCTGAAGGCGGGCGATACGGTTATTGCCCGCACACAAGCTGTTCTCTGGGCGGAAGGTGGATTCAAGATCCAGGCAAGCACTATCGGCTCTGTAGGGAATGGTATGGTACTGCGTGCTTCTTATGGAATAATTGAGATATCGGGGTCAAGCAATGCCAGAAGTGTCGTTTACGGTTCCGTTATAGGCGCAAATGTAGACCTCGGTGATACGACGGTGAAGGGGGGCGTTTCCGGTTCTGGTAACGCAAAGATGGTGCGTAGCTCGATTGACGGAAATGTCGAGTTCAGCAATGAAATAACTCTTGTCGATACGACGGCTAATGGTTCTGTCATAAGCGCAAACAGGGAAATACGCCTGACTCGGGGGCGGGTAGACGGGGATGTAACCAGTTCTGGTGGGAGTGGCGTCTTCATTGATGGTACGACAGTGGAAGGAAATATTTCTTCAGCGAATGTAGCCTCCATTGCCAATGCGAAAATAACCGGAAACGTGGCGAGCAGCTGCTGCAAGGTAACCGTCAGTTCCTCCTCTGTAGTTGGAAATATATCCGCTCCGGGGAACCCTATCGAGCTGAATGATTCTGATGTGGTGGGCACAGTCAGCAATACGAATCGGATTTATCTGAACGATTCTATTGTATATGGCGATGTGCTGGCTGCGACGGGGTGGGGAAGTGATGTCACCATTCGGGGTACAGGCTACAGCCGTATATATGGACAATGTGCCTATAGTGGATTATCTCCCACGGACTTATGCAGCGACTCCACGGATATAAATGAAACACTACCCTTGTATCTGCGCTTCGATGAGGTGAGTTGGCGCAATGCAACCGTGCAAAATAGTGGAACACTCAATGTAACTGGCGTCGCCAGTGGTGCGGCTGAAACGGCCGGAGCGATTCCTGCGTTACCCGGTACCTGGGGCACCTGTCGTTACGGGGAGTTTTCCGGCAGTGGTCGGGTCAGTGTGCCTCACAATACTGCGCTCAATTTCAATGACAAACTCAGCGCAAGTTTCTGGCTGAACGTGGCCGAATTTCCAACAAGTGGATCGGTCATCCTGCTTGGCAAGGGGCATAACTACCGTCTTGAACTTGATGCTTCGGGCCGTCTGGTTTTGACGACTCAAATGCTTCGCTTTTTTTCCAGTGAGGACTTGGTGATATCCACGCCGATCAGCAAGGGTTGGAATCACGTCGCTTTCACTCTTGATTATAGTTCTTCTTTTCTAGTGCTCTTCCCTACCGTTGCCGCAAAGCTTTATGTCAACGCCGAATTGAAAGAGGATCAGTCGCGAACACTTCTAGCAGGTTGGGGACCTTCGACCAATATCGAGCCTATCAGCATTGGCGGCAATGGACTGCGGGGTTCGATGGATGAGGTTCGTCTCAACACAACGCTCTGGAGTGTTGCAGAACTGAGCCGACAAGCCAAAGCGAGACATTTGTGCGGTAGCTCTTCGACTATCGATCATTTTGAATTCGTCACCAGTAGTAGCGCGCATACCTGTCGGCCGCATACGGTCACGCTCAAGGCATGCACCAATGCCGCTCCGGCTGCATGCCAACTCTATCCCGGTACCGTATCGGTAACATTAACGGGTAACGGCTGGGTTGGCGGCAGTAACAAGTCATTGGTTAATGGCATCGGCACTTTTCAACTGCAAGGGTTGCAACTTCAGATGCCACTCGGAGTCTCGGTTTCAAGCCCTTCATCTGCTAAGTCACTCTGCCAGATTGGCGATGCGCCGCTTTCATCCGCATGTATTTTGAATTTTTCCCAGAGTGGCTTTATTTTCGATGTGCCGAACATGGTGGCTTCTCAGAGCGTTGAAGTTCCTATCAGCGCAGTCATCGACAGAGGCAATCCAGGTAGCCCTCGATGTGAGCCAGCATTTACCGAAGAGGATGTGCCGCGCTACATAAAGTTCTGGAGCGAGTTCATAAGCCCGGCCGGGAGCGAGTTGGTAGTCAGCTCCGAGAAAGTTGAGGTGAATCGCGCGGAGGTGGCACAGAGCTTTGCTGCAGCTGAGCCGCTGCCGCTGTATTTCAATCGTGATGGAATTTCCAATATTGACGTGAATTATCGTGAAGCTGGGAAGATGCAGCTGTATGCCCACTACGCCGGTAGTGGCAATGAGGGTGATAGTGGCTTGATGATCGGCAGTGATGATTTCGTTTCCCGCCCCGACAGATTTTCGATCGAGGTTGTTGGGGCACCCGTCTGCGATCCAAAGAAAAGCTTCTCTAAGGAAAACTGTGATAAATTTATTGCGGCTGGAGATGAATTGCCTTTAGAAATTAAGGCGCTGAATAGCGTGGGTAAGGAGACGCTAAATTTTATGCACGATCGTGTACGGATGGAGGTTGTTGGCGAGCCCTCCGACGTTTGCGGAGAGATGGCTGATGATTGCCTTCCCTTTCCCAGGGGAGGGGTTGTACCGAAATTATTACCCAATGAGTACAAGCATGGCTATGGAAATGTCAATATATTTGAAAGCGCGCCGTATGTTGATGAGGTTGGTATAGCTAGACTTCGTGCCATTGCCAAGGATTATATCGAGGGCGGTCTTGATGTTGTAGGTGTGTCTGATTATGTCGGTCGTTTTATACCGGCATATTTTATTGTTTCCAGTGACGCTAGGTTGGTACCTGCTTGCAATGGTTTCACATATCAAGGGCAAGAAACATTGTTTTCAGGTGGGTATCCGGAAATCGTAATTACAGCGTTTAGTAAAAGAAATGAAGAGGTGAAAAATTATGACCACTCTGGATTTTGGCTTCTTGATCCGCCAAGTCGAAGCGATTACTTTTCGATTACCGGGAGGGTTGAAATTGATCAGCGCTTGGAGTCGGGCGGAGAAGTTGAATCATTGCTAGTGAAAGACACTGCTAATAATGGTGGCGGCAGAACTTACAATTGGCCTGCTGTTGAGGAGGATGAGCCTTCAAAAGCGCGTTCAGCTGATACTTTGACTTGGCATATGCCGCTTACCCCTAGTCTTGCTGATTTGCCGTTTGGCACAGATATGCAAGCAATTGCCAAGCTGGTAATTGATAAGGATCAGTTGAAAGATAGCGATGGCGTTTGCTATCGAGGCGAGAAAGGAACGCTTGGTGAATGCAGCGATTTCACTCATGACTTTGGGGGTAGTGAAATCCGCCTTGGTCGTTTGCGTATAGCCAATGCCCATGGCTCGGAGCAATTACCGTTAGCCTTGCCATGGGTGATCGAGAGCTGGCAGGTGCCTGGTGTTTTCCTTCCGGAGGAGGGGGATATCTGTAGCGCATCGGCTTGGTCCGAGCCGGATCTGATCGAGCCGACTGGCGATTTGGCTGCTATAACCGCTCCAGAAGTCTCTACCATCAGGGCTGGTCATCAAGGTGTGCTGACTGTAGCGGCTCCGGAGGTTACTGGTAGCGGTCGAGTCGGGTTTCCAAAAGTGCCGAAATGGCTCTGGTACGACTGGCGTGGTGAAGGATGGGAGCCGAGTCGTGGTCTCGCCACCTTCGGCATCTACCAAGGCCCCAAGCCCCTGATCTTCCGCCGCGAAGTCTATCGATAGAAAGCAAAAGGGCCGCTCACCTAGCGGCCTTTTTGCTTCGCGAATAAAAGAGGGGATTCCCGGCCTGCCTGTACCGAGGTCCCCGAAACTGGTCGCTAGAGTCTATGCACTGCGTGTGCCAGTTTCGTGAAGGTCAGTAGGCGGGTTGCCTGGGCTGTTTTTGTAGGTGCGGAGTGCCGCAATCAGTTGAGCGGCGGGTACAGGCTGGCCCGCGTCATATGTCCCTATGGACACGATCTCTCTGCGACCCTGCATGAAAGCAGTGCGCATGCCTTGGTGCATGCGCATATTTGGCGCGTCAGTTCTGGTCGGGCCAGAAGCGGATCGGCGCGCCCTCTGCTGGCCACAGGCGCAACTGGTCGATGTTCGACACGTCCCAGCGCTCGACTCGGCTGAGCAGATCAAGGAAGCGCTGCTCCTGCTCCATGAGCTCTGGCATGCACATCTTGCGCGTGCTGCCGATGTTCTCGAAGCGCAGGGTTTGACCTTCCAGATGATAGCTGGCGAACCAGTGGTTGCAGCCGGCATTGCCGTAGGCGCGCTCGGCCGAGAGGGTCAGCGAAACCGGCGTGCGGCCGACCACCGCATCATCACCGATCCACTCGGCGACATAGGTGACATCGTTCTGCAGTGTCAGTGGTTCCACGGCGCAGCCGGAGGCGGCCAGCGTGATGGCGAGCAACGGAAAGGTGTAGCGGTGCATCATCGAGCTTCCTTGCAAGTGGGGCAGAAATGCTGACTATCCTGGCTGGCCCAGCCGAGTTCGGCGATACGGGCTTCGGCAGCCGGGGCTTGTGCGGTTGCACCGAGTGCCGCGTCGACGGCGAACTCGAAGTCCAGCTGTTTGCCGCAGCCATTGCAGTCGACCTGCCAGTTATGGATTGCCAGCTCGCGAAATACCGGCCCGCTGGCCACGGCCATCCATTGCCCGGGTGGGTTGATCAGGTGACGGACCTTTTCAACGGTCAGCCGCTGGGAAAGGTCGCGGCTGCCTTTGAGGGTTACCAGCAGGGTGTCGCCGCTGCGAATCGAACCGCCATTACCGGTGACCTGATAGCGGCCCGGCGCCAGTGCGCGGCATTCGGTGAGCGTGTGGGCGGGGTTGAGCAGGGTGTAGCGGAAGTCGTGTTCGGCCATGACTCGTGTTCGACGCTGAGTTGTGCGTGCAATGCTAGCACGAGCCCCGGCGGCAGGCGCGCCGCCGGGACGAATCGAGCGTGAGGGATCGAAGGTCACTGTGCCGGAGCGGGGTTCGACTTGCCGAAGGTGTCCTCGAAGAAGCGCTGCATGTCGCGCCAGGAGCGTTCGTCCGCGGCTTTCTGATAGGCCACGTCGAGGCCGTTCTTCTGATGGGCATCGGCACCGGGGTTGGTGAAACCGTGCTTGGCCCCCGGCAGGCTGACGAACTGGTAGTCGGCGCCGGCCTTGACCATCTCGACGTTCAGTGCGGCGATGTCGTCGGTGCTGATCATGCTGTCCTCGCTGCCATGCTCGACCAGCACACGCGCCTTGACGCTGCCGGGGGCGGCGCGGGTTTCGGTGGCCAGCGCGCCGTGGAAGCTGACCACGCCTTCCAGCGGCACACCCTGGCGCGCCATGTCCAGAACCACCTTGCCGCCGAAGCAGTAGCCCACAGCGCCCAGTTTGGCGGTATCGGTCTGGGCCTGTTCCTTGAGCAGGTCGAGGCCGGCGTTGAAGCGGCCCTTGGCAGCATCGGCGTCCTTCAGCGCGGCCTGCATGAAGCTCATGGCGTCTTTCGGGTGATCGGTATTCTTGCCTTCGCCGTACATGTCGATGGCGAGGGCGCTGTAGCCCAGCTCGGCGAGGTCGCGAGCGCGCTGCTTGGCATAGTCGTTCAGCCCCCACCATTCGTGTACCACGACGATGCCGGGACGCTTGCCTTCGATGGCGTCGTCATAGGCGTAGTAGCCGATCATCTCGGTGCCATCGGCAGCGGTGTAGGGGATTTCCTGCGTCTGAATCTCGGCATTCGCAGTGACGCTGGCAACCATGAGCAGGCCGAACAGGCAGTGGCGCATCGTGGGATCTCCTTGGTGATCGTTATGTTGGCGAAGGGTTCGAAGAAGGATAGCGGTTCTTCGACTGCACGCGCAGCGCCCGGGTTCGGCTGCGTGATGGATACGTATAAGACGAAAAAGCCCTGCCGGTTGGCAGGGCTTTTTCGTTGAGCGTGGTGGCGATGTCAGCCGCCCAGGTAGGCGTCGCGCACTTTCGGATCGGTCAGCAGGTCCTCGCCGCTGCCCTGCATGACGATATGCCCGTTCTCCAGCACGTAACCGCGGTCGGCCAGCTTGAGCGCTTGGTTGGCGTTCTGCTCGACCAGAAACACCGTCACGCCATCCTCACGCAGCTGTTCGATGATCTCGAAAATCTGCTGGATGATGATCGGCGCCAAGCCCAGCGATGGCTCGTCGAGTAGCAGCAGCTTGGGTTTGCTCATCAGCGCGCGGGCGATGGCGAGCATCTGCTGTTCACCGCCGGACATGGTGCCACCGCGTTGCTGGTAGCGCTCCTTGAGCCGCGGGAACAGGCCGAGCACCTTGTCCAGTTGCTCCTGGAAGTCCGTCTTGCCGGTGAAGAAGCCGCCCATGGAGAGGTTTTCCTCAACCGTCAGACGGGCGAAGATCCGCCGGCCTTCGGGCACCACGGCGATGGCCTTGCGCATGATGTCGCAGGTCTGCTGGCCGACCAGCTCCTCGCCCTGGAAGCGGATGCTGCCACTGGCTGCCTGCGGCGAGCCGCACAGGGTCATCAGCAGGGTCGACTTGCCGGCACCGTTGGCGCCGATCAGGGTGACGATCTCGCCCTGTTCGACCTGCACGTTGATGTCGTGCAGGGCCTGGATCTTGCCGTAGAAGGTCGAGACGTTTTCGAAAGTCAGCATGCTTACGCCTCCCCCAGATAGGCTTTGATCACGTCCGGATTGTTACGGACTTGCTCGGGTGAACCATTGGCCAGCGGGGTGCCCTGATTGATCACGTAGATGTGGTCGGAAATGCTCATGACCAGCTTCATGTCGTGCTCGATCAGCAGCACGGTGACCCCGTGTTTGTCGCGTAGCATGGCGATCAGGGCCTTGAGGTCCTCGGTTTCTCTGGGGTTCAGGCCGGCCGCCGGTTCGTCGAGCATGAGGATGCGCGGGCGCGTCATCATGCAGCGGGCGATTTCCAGACGGCGCTGCTGGCCGTAGGCGAGGGTGCCCGCCGGTCGATTCGCGACATCGGTCAGATTGACCTGTTCCAGCCAGTGCGCAGCGAAGTCCATCGCCTCGCGCTCGCTCTTGCGGAACGCCGGCGTCTTGAACAAGCCGGCAAGGAAGCCGGTGTTCAGGTGACGGTGCTGGGCCACCAGCAGGTTTTCCACCGCCGTCATGTCCTTGAACAGGCGGACGTTCTGGAACGTGCGCACCACCCCCTGACGAGCGATCTTGTGGCCAGGCAGGCCGTGGATCGGCGTGCCGTCGAGGAGGATTTCCCCCGCGGTCGGCTGATAGAAGCCGGTCAGGCAGTTGAACACCGTGGTCTTGCCGGCGCCGTTGGGGCCGATCATCGAAACCACTTGCTTGTCATGTACCGTCAGCCCCACCTCGTTGACCGCCAGCAGGCCGCCAAAACGCATCATCAGGCCGCGTACTTCTAGAATCGGGCGGCTCATTGCTTCAGCTCCAGGTGTGGGCGTTGCATCGGCAGCAGGCCTTGCGGACGCCAGATCATCATCAGCACCATCAGGGCGCCGAACATCAACATGCGGTATTCGCTGAATTCGCGCATCAGCTCAGGCAGCAGGATCATCACGATGGCGGCGAGGATCACGCCGAGCTGCGAGCCCATACCGCCCAGCACGACGATGGCGAGGATGATCGCCGACTCGATGAAGGTGAACGACTCCGGCGACACCAGGCCCTGGCGTGCGGCGAAGAAACTGCCGGCGAAACCGGCAAAGGTTGCACCGAGGGTGAAGGCCGAGAGCTTGATCACGGTGGGGTTCATGCCCAGCGCACGGCAGGCGATCTCGTCTTCGCGCAAGGCTTCCCAGGCGCGGCCGATCGGCATGCGCAGCAGGCGGTTGATCACGAATAATGTCAGCAGCACCAGCAGCAAGGCGATCAGGTAGAGGAAGATCACCTTGTTCACCGAGTTATAGGCCACGCCGAAATACTCGTGGAACGTCTGCATGCCCTCGGCTGCGCGGCGGTCGAAGGACAGGCCGAACAGGGTCGGTTTGTCGATGCCGCTGATGCCGTTCGGGCCGCCGGTTAGGTCGGTCATGTTGCGCAGCAGGATGCGGATGATCTCGCCGAAGCCGAGAGTCACGATGGCCAGATAGTCACCGCGCAGACGTAACACGGGGAAGCCCAGCAGGAAGCCGAACAGCGCCGCCATCGCGCCGGCGATGGGCAGTGCAGTCCAGAACCCGACTCCGTAGTAGTGCGAGAGCAGCGCATAGGTGTAGGCACCGACGGCGTAGAAGCCGACGTAACCCAGGTCGAGCAGGCCGGCCAGACCGACGACGATGTTCAGGCCGAGGCCGAGCATCACGTAGATCAGGATTAGCGTGGCGATGTCCACCGCGCCACGTGACCCATAGAACGGCCATGCCAGCGCGACGAGGATCAGAGCGATGATGATCCAGCGTTGGGTCGAGGGCAGGGTAAGGAAGCTGCCCGCACCTGCTGGTACGCTCGGCAGGCTTGGGCTGGCGGCCCAGCCGGCGGCCAGGTGAGTACGGAACAGTTGCCAGACGAACATGGCTACCGCGCAGGCGGCGATGATCCAGAACGTACCGGCTTCGGCGCCGTGCACTTCGACGCGGATGCCGACGGTGGTGAGCTTCAGGCCGAATACCGGCACCGCAACGGCGATGACCAGCAGGGCGCTGAAGAAGGCTGTACGGAGATTGCCGGTCATACCTTTTCCACCTCCGGGCGGCCGAGGATGCCGGTGGGGCGGAACAGCAGGACCAGCACCAGCAGACTGAACGCCACGACATCCTTGTACTGGTCGCCGAAGATGTCAGCACCGAAGGCCTCGGCCACACCAAGCACCAGACCGCCGAGCATGGCGCCTGGAATGCTGCCAATGCCGCCGAGTACTGCAGCGGTGAATGCCTTGATGCCGGCGAGAAAGCCGATGTGCGGGTTGATCACGCCGTACTGCATGCTGATCAGCACAGCTGCGATGGCGGCCAGCGCAGCACCGATGACAAAGGTCAGGGCGATGATGCCGTTGGTGTTGATGCCCAACAGGTTGGCCATCTTCAGGTCTTCTGCGCAGGCGCGGCAGGCACGCCCCAGACGTGAACGCGAGATGAACATCGTCAGCCCGTACATGGCAACGAAGGTGACCACGAAGATCAGGATCTGCATGTACGAAATCACCACGCCGTTCATGGTGCTTTCACCGAACACCAGATTGCCCGGCATCAGGTTGGGAATCGCTTTGTCCTTGGAGTCCTGAGCCAGCAGCACGACGTTCTGCAGGAAGATCGACATGCCGATGGCCGAGATCAGGGGAATCAGGCGATTACTGCCACGTAGCGGGCGGTAGGCGACCCGTTCGATGCTGTAGCCGTAGGCGCTGGTGACGATGATGGCGGCGACGAACGCACCCATCATCAAGATAGGCAGCGCATCCAGGCCCATCATGGACAGGCCGACAATGGCGATGAAGGCGACATACGAGCCGATCATGTACACCTCGCCGTGGGCGAAGTTGATCATGCCGATAATGCCGTACACCATCGTGTAGCCGATGGCGATCAGCGCATAGGTGCTGCCAACGGTGAGCCCGTTGATCAGCTGTTGTAGGTAGTGGTAAAGCTCAGGCATCACTGCTCTCCCGAAGTCCCTGCAATTGCGTTTCGGTCTGCTGCGCTGCCCACGTCGAACGCACCGCACACCCTGGCGCGGCGCCACTGCGGTACGGTGCCCTGCGGATCACGCACGGCATCGGTTCGAGGTGGGCCTGCTGTTCAGGCCGCTCGTTGAATTACAGGTACGGCAGGGCGACCCGGGTGCTTTTGGCTGGGCCGCCTGCTTAAAACAAAGCCCACAAGCGAGTGTGGGCTTCGTCAGGCTGATGGAATTTACTTGGCTTCGGTCTTGGTGCCGTCCTGGTGCCATTCGTAGACGACGAAGTTGAAGTCCTTCAGGTCGCCCTTCTCGTCGAAGGAGAGCATGCCGGTCGGGGTGTCGAAGGTGTTGCTGCGCAGCGCCTCGGCCACCTTGGTGGTGTCGGTGCTGCCGGCCTTCTCGATACCTTCGGCAATGACCTGTACGGCGGCGTAGGCGGGGAATACGAACGGACCGCTCGGGTCCTGCTTCTTGGCCTTGAAGCCGTCTACCAGTTCCTTGTTGCGCGGGTCCTGATCGAACGACTTCGGCAGCGTTACGTACATGCCTTCGGAAGCCGGGCCGGCGATGGCGGAGATTTCCGAGTTGCCGACGCCTTCAGGCCCCATGAAGCGCACGTTCAGGCCTTTTTCCTTGGACTGACGCAGCAGCAGACCCAGTTCCGGGTGGTAGCCGCCGTAATAGACGAAATCCACGCCTTCGCGCTTGAGCTTGGCGATCAGCGAGGAGAAGTCCTTGTCGCCGGCATTGATGCCTTCGAACAGGCCAACCTTGATGTTCTTGCTTTCCAGGGTCTGCTTGACGGCAGTGGCGATGCCTTCACCGTACTGCTGCTTGTCATGGATGACGGCGACGTTCTTCGGCTTGACGTGGTCGGCAATGAAGTTGCCGGCGGTCGGGCCCTGCAGGCTGTCGAGGCCAATGGTGCGGAAGATCAGCTCGTAACCGCGGGAGGTGATGTCCGGGCTGGTGGAAGCCGCGGTGATCATCAGGATGCCTTCGTCCTCATAGATGTCGGACGCCGGCTGAGTGGAGCTGGAGCAGAGGTGGCCGACAACGAACTGCACTTCGTCATTGACGATCTTGTTGGCCACCGCCACGGCCTGCTTCGGATCGCAGGCGTCGTCGTAGCGCACGCGTCGTCGTAGCGCACGCCTTCCAGTTGCTGACCGTTCACCCCGCCGGCCTTGTTGATCTGCTCGATGGCCATTTCGGCCCCGATGAACTGCATGTCCCCGTACTGCGCCACCGGCCCGGTTACCGGCCCTGCCAATCCGATGCGGATCGTGTCGGCGGCCAGGGTGTAGCTGGCTGCGCCGGTCAGTGCCATTGCCAGAAAAATTTTCGAAAGACGCTGGTTGGTCTTCATAAGTGCTCCACTTGCATCGTTATTGTTTGAATCCTGCGGGCCGGAGTGCCGTTAAGAGGCGAACATCCCGAAACGCTCCGGCAACTGTACCGGCACAGTGTAGAAGTGTCTCCTCCGTTTGCACAGCCGGCAGATTCAACCGTTTGATGGGAATCGGGGCGCGGGTATCATTGCGCCCTTTTCGTATCTGGTGAGTCCCATGGCCGACGACGCAAGCACTCTTTATGCCAAGCTGTTGGGCGAAACCGCAGCGATTACCTGGGAAGAACTGCAGCCGTTCTTCGCTCGCGGAGCGCTGCTGCAGGTGGCTGGCGATGCTGATCTGGTCGAGGTGGCGCTAGCCGTCGCCGAGGACGATCAGACCAAGGTAGCGGCGTGGCTCCACGGCGGACAGCTGTCGAAGATGCAGCCCGAGCAGGCGCAGGACTGGCTGGAGCGTGACCCCGACCTCTGGGCCGTCGTGGTCGCACCCTGGGTGCTGGTGCAGGAGCGCGTCGGCAAACCTGCATTGCACTGAAACGGGGCGAGGCGCGCAGCCGGGTAATCGACTGCGCAACCAGCGTCGCCCTCTCAAGGTCAGCCGATCTTCTTGCAGACATCCTTTCGATTTGGCATCTGCTTGCATTTTTCGCCGAGCATGCGCAGTTCGCTCTCATCTTTCTTGAGCTTATGAGCGAGCATCTTTTCGACAATGAACTGTTCCTGTGAACCCAGGTGGCGTTCAGCCCGTTCAATGGTCGCAAGGGCCGCAACTGCATCGCCATTGTTCAGATGATAGTGAACGAGTTGTTCGTAGACTTCCGGTCCCGCTAGCGACCAGTCCTTGATTGCGTTGAGCTGCGCCAGTGCACGACGTTTGTCACCAGTTGCCATGTGGACGTTGAAGAGGCTACGACGAATGCCTGGCTGGTTAGCCACCGGAGACTTCAGAGCTCGCTCGGCCAAGGTTCGGGCATCCTTCAGGTTCTTCTGAGCCAGGGCCTCGTTGGCTCCGTAGGCGTTCTTGTAAGCGTCCAGTGAGGCTTTCACGCCTGGGGTGTTGCGGACTGTAAGCCAGTTCCGTTTATTCACCCGGTGATAGCGCTCGGCATCGTACTCGCGCTGCAGATATTGGCGCAGGTCGTCATCGCGACGCTGGGCTGACATGTGTGAGCGGGTGAGGTGCTGGCCGACTGCGCTGACGGTCGTCATCAGGCCCTGACTGACGACCGTGTTGATCTCCTGGGTAAAGCCATTCAGGTCGAGGCGCTGCAGCGAATCCTGCATCGCGCCCCGTCGCGCCTGGATAAAACCGGCCAGGAGGGGTTCCTGCTTTCCCTGGAAATCGCTAAGCCGCTGCAGGCTGTGGCTGGCACCGCGCGGCGCGTAACGCGCTTTGATCAGTAGATCGGTACCCAGCAGATCTGCCTGGTCTTCCTGAGCACGACCCCAGGCGGTGTTCCATACGTTGTCTGAAAAGGTGTTGGCGAGTGATGTGTAGAGCACCGTCTCACCGACGGCCTTCTGCGTGGCTTGCGGATTTTTGCTGACCACCTTCCATTTCGAAGCTCCGCGATCCAGGCGAGAGTCGGCGACCATCGTCGCGATTACTGCAGTGGTGGCAATGTTGGTCAGCAGTTCCCGCTGCTCGTTGAAGGCTTGGCGGCGATCATGGTGGCGCAGCAGCACATGGCTCATTTCATGGGCCAGCATCGCCGCGATTTCGTCCTCGCTTTCTACGCTTTCCAGCATGCCGAGCGGCACGTAGAGATTGCCGTACGGGTCGGCTGATGGCCCGAACGAATAACTGTCGGTGACCGTTACCCGCAATTGCGGCTGCTCGCCAGGCCAACCCTTGGCGAGACGTTCGACGATGCCTTGCAGATAGTTCTGCAGCGCAGGGATCAGCACCACGTTCTGTTGGCGGATTTCATTGGCTGGCAGGCTACGGCCGTCATAGCTCAGCCGCAGGTTGTGGTTGTGCTGCGGATCGAGGCGGAAGTAACTGCGAACCTCCTCCTGCTCCAGGTACTTGCCCTGAAACCCGCTTTGCGTGCTTTGTCCTGCAAGATTGATCAGCGCGTCAGGTGCTCCTTTGAGCGTGCTGCACCCGCCCAGACAAGTCAGCAGTAAAGCCGCCGCGAATGCGGCACGCTTACGCAGTAGGTCAGTTCTTCGCACAGCCAGCCCCGTAACCAATGGTGGAGAGATTGGTCGCGCTATCTGCGCGGGCCTTGGGCAGTGCTGCGCACGGCATGGGAACGGTCTTGCCTTGACTCAGGCGGACATCGACACCATCCAGCCAGACCAGCTGTCCGGCTACCTCGACCTGCACCAGTTCGAGATCGTCATTCCACTGCTGTGCGGCCAGCGGTGTGGCGGGTAACTCGGAGCGTGCAATCTTCTTCAGCAAACGACCCTCTGCATCAAGCAGGGCGATCGGATCGTTGGTGTATTGCTCTACGGTCAATCCGGCCGCGTAGCTGGTGCTGCTGAGCAACAGGGCGCAGAGCAGTGTGAGGGGTTTGCGCATGATGACTCCTTTCGTGTGCTGGTCGAGGGGAGGGAGGGGGATTCCGGTTCTTCTGGCAGTAACACGCCAATCAGCAGCAACAAGCCAAGGATGTTCACTGGAGTGACGCGCAACTGATAAAGCAGCACGCTGATTAGCAGCAGACAGAGCGTTGCGCCGATCGCGAACGCCAGGCGATGCCCAGGCAAAAGGCCTGCGCGGGCCGAGTGAAACCAGAGAATGACCAAAGCGAAGATGAACTCGAGCAGGTCCAGGACATCGATTTCGGTGTTGAACAGTTGCGGTGGTGCGGCGATGTAGTCCTGGCCATATTCGATCAAGTTATCCAGCGCCATGGCGTGGGCGTAGACGCCCGGCAACTTGCCGTGAACCGGCGAGCTGGTGAGATCCTCGGCGGAACTGATGGAGGCGCCGACCATTACCAGGCGATCGCCAAGCAGCTCACGTAACAAGGCGCGCTCCTCCGGTACGGTCGTAGCCAGGGCACTCGCGGTGATTGTCAGGTGAAACGGGCAGTGTGTTTCGGTAGGAGCACTGAGACGCCAGAAGACCGACTGGGCGAGCTGGCTGAAAATTCGGCTCCAGAGTCCAGATGATGAAGCGCACTGGCTGACGTCGCTGACCAGACGCTGCTCACGCGCCGAGTCACCGCCCCATTGCAGAGCGATCGGCGGTTGCTCTCCGGCGAGCTGTGCCGATGCTGGTAGCGGCTGGCAGGCATGGCGCGTGCAGTAGCTTCTGTATAAGGCGAAGGCTGCGCTGTCCGTCCAGCCGTATGCGGTCTCGGCTGCCAGCGGGTACTGATCTTCATAACCGCTCCAGCTCACCAGTGCCGGCTCGCTAACTTCGGTAAAGATCGGCAAGGCATTGGATTCAGTGCTGCCGGAGTTGGCGAGATACAGCGGCACGCCGGCAGCTCGATAGCGTTCGAACACGTTGGACAGGAGTCGACTACTGTCGCTGTTGCGTCCGCGGGAGTGGTCGTAGCTGTACATCAGGTCAACCATGACCGCGGCTGGTCGATAGGCCAGTAGCTGGCGGAACAGTTTGCTCTGTTCGCTGTAGGGCAGTGGCCAATGGCTTTCGCGCTGGCGCAGAAAAGCGTCATCGATGATCACAACTGCGATCTGCTGTCTGGCGCCGGCATCGCCGTAGGCGTTGGCTTGCAGCTGATTGAGCAGGCGGGACGATGCGCCATCGGTGGCCGTAGTCAGGCCGAAGGGATCCAGCAGGATTGCCAGCAATGCCAGTACGGTTCGTAGCGTAGACAACTGGCGCGGTAGGGCCGGCACTTCATCATCCTTGATGATCTCAAAACGACATCACGGATGTTCGGTGAATCAGTTCACAAAAGTCAACGGAGTCGGCCGCGGCGATTAGCCTCGCACCCAGCGCTGCCTGGCCCAGGCACTCAGGCTGTCGACCGCCAGTACCATCGCCAGCATGGCCAGGATCACCGTCGAGGCTTGGGCTTCCTGGAACAGGCTGAGGCTCATGTAGAGCATCTGGCCCAGGCCGCCAGCGCCAACGAAGCCGAGCACGCTGGCCATGCGAATATTGTTTTCCCAGCGGTACAACGTGTAGGCCACCAGTTGTGGCCAGAGCGAGGGCAGCGTGCCGTAGCAGAATGCCGTGATGCGTCCGCTACCGGCCAGGCGAAGGGCGTCGGCGGGCTGGGGCGGGGTATTTTCCAGCGCTTCGGCGAACAGGCGCCCCAGCACGCCAGCAGTGTGCAGCGCCAGCGCCAGGGTGCCGGCGTTCGGCCCGAGCCCCGCTGCCAGCACCATCAGCGCGGCCCAAACCAATTCCGGAATCGCCCGCAGCGCATTGAGCAGCAGGCGTGATGCGGCCTGTGCCAGCAGACCGAAACGGCCGGCCGCGGGGAGTGCCAGCAACAAGCCGAACAGGGCTGCGAGCAATGTGCCGATGGCCGACATCGCCAGGGTTTCCAGCGTGCCGCGAGCGATCGCCTGCAGATGCGCGGGCGACAGGTCCGGCGCCATGAATCCCGAAGCGTAGGCGGCCATCTGCGCAAGGCCGTCTCGGCTGAGCAGCGCGGCGCTTTCCAGCTGCAGGAAGGCAAAGGCGGCCACCACGGCCGCGACCAGCCCGGCCGGAATCAGCAGGCGCGACAGCAGACTCATGCGAATCTCCAGCGCAGCATTCGGCTGAGCAGATCGGCCAGCAGCACCAGCGCGAGGAACGTCAGCAACATGGAGGCGACTTCGCCGCCGGCGAACATGCGCATCGACAGGTCCATCTGCTGGCCGAGTCCACCGGCGCCGACGAAACCCATCACCACCGAGGCGCGGATCGCACATTCCCAGCGGTAGACGCTGTACGACAGCATCTCGCCCGTGGCCTGCGGCAGCACGCCGTAGAGGAAGGCCTGCAGCCGCGAGGCGCCGGCACCGAGCAGTGCGCGGGCGGGTAGCGGGTCGACCGATTCGAAGATCTCCGCGTAGACCTTGCCGAGCATGCCGGCGTAGGTGATGGCGATGGCCAGCACGCCGGCGGTCGGCCCCAGGCCTACGGCGCGGACGAACAACAGCGCCCAGACGATCTCCGGGATGCTGCGCAGCACGATCAGCAGGCCGCGTACCGGCCAGCGCAACGCTTGCGCCCACCAGGCCGGGCGACCACCACGGCTGAGCGCCGAGAGCGACAGGGCGCGGGTGGCAAGCAGGGCGCAGGGGATGGCGACAGCCAGAGCCAGGGTCATGCCGGCAGTGGCGATTGCCAGGGTTTCCAGTGTTGCCTGCCAGAGCAGGCCAAGGAATTCGCCGCTGTGCTCCGGTGGCCAGAACGCCGAGAGAAACGTGCCCATGGTGTCGGCATTGCTGCCGTCGAACAGCACACCCAGGTCCAGTTCGCTCAGCCTTACCCCTGGCCACAGCAGCGCCACGGCCAGCAGGGTCAACATCAGGCGTGGCGCGGCGGCAGGATCGTGGCGGGCAGCTGCGGGGTTCAGCATCGCGGAATGTTCAGTGGCGGGGTCGCTGCAGCAGGTGGCGACGGGGCATGCTGAAGCTGCTCATTGGCATACAGCGCCGCCAGCTCGTCGGGGCCGATTTCGCTGGCAGGCTTGTCGAACAGGATGCGGCCGTCACGCACGCCGACGATTCGCGGAAAGTGCTCCAGTGCCAGCTCCACTGCATGCAGGCTGGCCAGCAGCGTGGCGTTGCGACGTTGCGCCTCGCGGTTGAGCACTCCCAGCGTGTGACTGGCGAGCACCGGGTCCATGGCTGAGACGGGTTCGTCGGCGAGGATCAGCTCCGGCGCCTGGTAAAGCATGCGGGCGATTCCGACCCGCTGCAGCTGGCCGCCGGATAGCTGATCGCAGCGCATGTACAGCTTGTCGGCAAGGTCGAGCCGCCCGAGCGCCTCGGCAGCGCCCTTGCGGTCCAGGGGATAAAGCAGGCTGAGCAGGCTTTTGGCTAGCGACCATTTGCCAAGACGCCCCGCCAGTACCGCCGTCACCACCCGCTGTCGCGGCGGTAGCGGCGGCGCCTGGTGGATCAGACCGATCTGGCTGCGCAGGCGTTGGCGAGCGCCCGCCGAGAGTGTCCAGGGGCGTTTGCCGAGCAGCTCGAGATCACCCTGATCAGGCTTGAGCGATGTGGCCAGCAGGCGCAGCAGCGTGGTCTTGCCAGCCCCGGACGGGCCAATGATGGCGACCCGTTCACCCTGCGCAACCTGCAGGTCGAGCCCGCACAGTGCGAGCTGGCCGCCAGCGTGGGTGTGGCCCACGCCGGCCAGCTTCAGCGCCGGCTCAGGCTGTGCAGCGAGGCCTGGCGCCGGCGGTGTCTGCAATGTGCTCATTGCTGATGCTTACGTGCCATCACTTGAGCAGGCCGGCGGCGCGCGCGGCTTCTTCGATTCCGGCGTAGTTCTCCGGCTTGGTCTCGATAAAGCGACTAGCAGCCTGCAGATCAAGAATCGCCTTGTGCTCCGGGTTGGCCGGATCGAGGGCGAGGAAGGCAGCCTTGATCTTCTCGACCAGCGCCGGCTCGAGGTTGCCGCGCACGGTCCAGTTGTAGTCGTAATAAGGCGGAGTGGTGGAGATCACCCGGACCTTGTCGGTGTCGACCTTGCCGGCCGCGACCAGCTTGTCCCACACCGAGGCGTTGAGCACGCCGGCGTCGGCCTTGCCGGCCTCGACCCAGGCGGCGGTTGCATCGTGGGCGCCGGAGTAGGCGATGCGCTTGAAGAACTGCTCCGGCTGGATGCCGTCCTTGAGCATGAAGTAGCGCGGCATCAGGCTACCCGAGGTCGACGACACGGAGCCGAAGGCGAAGGTCTTGCCCTTCAGGTCGGCCAGTGACTTCACCTCCGGATCGGCGGTGATGAACTTGCTGGTGAACTGCTCGTCCTGCTCGCGCTGCACCAGCGGGATCGCATCGCCGGTCTTCAGGCGCGTCTGGACGAAGGTGAAACCGCCCAGCCAGGCGAGATCGAGGCGGTCGGAAGCCAGGGATTCGACCACGGCCGCATAGTCCGATACCGGGGTGAACTTCACCGGCATGCCCAGCTGCTGTTCCAGGTATTCGCCCAGCGGCTTGAACTTGCGAATCAGCTCGGTCGGGGCTTCGTCGGGGATAGCGGAAACCCGCAGGGTTTCAGCGGCGTGGGTAGTAGCAATAGACAGGGACAGGGCAAGGCCGGCGACGGCTGCCAGGGAGCGCTTCAGCATTGAGGGTTCTCCGGTTCAATAGCGGAAAAAGCGCGCGGATTATAGAGCGAGGCAGGCGTGTGGCGCCAAGGGAAAGCTGCACAGGGACGCTTGGAGCGCTTCTGGCACATTTCCATTGCAGAAATATCGTGTAACACGACGAACTTTTTTCAGGCCCCAAACCTAAGTGATCTGTAGTGGCCGAATATGTGCAATGTGCCACCCCCGCAGGCAAAGGAAGCGAATGTGAAGTGCGATAAGAAGCGTCAGTCCACCATGGTCTGGGCAGATGGTCACTCGTTCAGAGAGGTAGCGCGAATTCAGGCGCAACCTGTTGGCAGCGCGGAAATACGCAGCGTGCCTTTGACCGAGAAGATGTTCACCGAGGCGCGTATCGCAGCTGTCCTGCTCGGCCCACTGCTGATCGACCTGCCTCAGGGCTGATTGGGCGACCTCGCTCCGGCCAGCGCCGCGGCAGCGCGAGGGATCGCAAGCCGCGGCAAGGCGTTCAACGTATCAGCAGGTGCGCTCAGGCGCCGGCGAACAGTACCAGCAGCACCACACCGAGGATCAAGCGGTAGATCACGAACGGCAGCATGCCGACGCGCTCCAGCAACTTCAGGAAGATGTGGATGCACAGGTAGGCACTCACCGCCGACAGCACCACACCCAGCCCCATCGCCGTCCAGTCAACCGCTACCCCGCCTTCCACCAGGTCGAGTGTGCTCAGCCCGCTGGCAAGCACGATCACCGGGATCGACAGCAGAAAGGAAAAGCGTGCTGCGCCGGAGCGCGACAGGCCCAGCAACAGCCCGGCGGTCATCGTCACGCCCGAGCGCGAGGTGCCGGGAATCAGCGCTAGCGCCTGGGCGCAACCGATCAACAAGATGTCCTTCCAGTTCAGGCTGTGCTCGTCGCGCGGTTGCGTGATTCGCCGGCTGACCACGTCCGACCACCACAGCAGCAGACCGAAGCCGATGGTCGCCCAGGCAATCACCAGCGGCGAGCGCAGCTGGACTTCGATGAAGTCCTTGAACAGCAGCCCAGCGATGCCGACCGGAATCGTTCCAAGGATCACCGCCCAGGCCAGCCGGCTGTCACCGACCCGCTCGCGGCGGGCTAGCGATGCGAACCAGTCGCGGGTCATGCCGAAGACTTCCAGGCGGAAGTACCAGACCACTGCGGCCAGGGTGCCGAGGTGCACCGCCACGTCGAATGCCAGTCCCTGGTCGTCCCAACCCACCAGGTGCGGGAAGAGGATCAGATGAGCCGAGCTCGATACCGGCAAGAACTCGGTTAGTCCCTGCACGATGGCCAGGACGATGATCTGAATTAAATCCATTGTTTGTTTCCTGCGATGTCTTCTGATGCACGCGCGTTGCCAAGGGCAGGCGTGCGTTGAGCGGATGGGTCTGCGCGAGGCGATGCCCCAGGGCCTCCTTCAGAGGCGCTCGACGGCGGATCGTTCCGGTTGGTCGGGCAATTTGCTGGATCGGTCACATTGGCATTGTGGCAGCAGTAAGGGAGCATTGAGCAGTTGAGGGGGGAGGGAGGTACATCGTTTGGCCGTTCCTGGCGGTGCGGCGCTAGAATCACGACCTCGTTCGTCAAGGAGCCGCCTCATGTCCGACCTGCCAACCCTCGCTTTTGCCGGTATCGGCCTGATGGGCCTGCCGATGTGTCGACGCCTGCTGGCGGCGGGGTATCGTCTGGCGGTGTGGAATCGCTCGCCCGAGAAGTGCCAGCCGCTGGTAGAGGTGGGGGCCAGGGCGGTGGCGACGCCCGCCGAGCTCTGTGCCGAGGCCGACATTGTGCTGTTGTGTCTGGCCGACACCGCCGCTGTGCGCGAGGTGCTTTTCGGCAAGGGCGGCATCGCCGAAGGTGGCAAGGCCGGCAAGCTGCTGGTCGATCACTCGAGCCTGGAGCCGACGGCAACCCGCGACATGGCCGCCGAGCTGGAATTTCGCAGTGGCATGCGCTGGGTCGATGCCCCGGTCTCCGGTGGAACGCCGGGCGCGGAAGCCGGCAGCCTGGTGATCATGGCCGGCGGACGCGACGAGGATGTCGAGCGGGTACGGCCGGTGCTGATGAACCTGGGCCAGCGCCTTACCCATATGGGTGGGGTCGGCGCCGGCCAGGTGACGAAGGTCTGCAATCAGATGATCGTCGCCTGCAATGCGCTGGTGATCGCCGAGGTCGTGGCCTTGGCCGAACGTGCCGGAGTCGACGCCAGCCTGCTGGCACCGGCGCTGGCCGGCGGCTTCGCCGATTCCAGGCCGCTGCAGATTCTTGCCCCGCAGATGGCAGCGAGCGAGTTCGAGCCGGTTAAATGGCATGTGCGCACCCTGCTCAAGGATCTGGACACTGCGGTGAAACTGTCCCGTGAGCAGGGTTCGGCGACGCCCTTGAGCGGCCTGGCCGCGCAGCTGATGCGCCTGCACGGCAGCCAGGGCAATCTGGAGCGCGACCCCGCCACGCTGGTGCAGATGTACCGGGAGGGCGGCCAATGAAGATCGCCGCCAATCTATCGCTGCTGTTCACCGAGCTGCCGCTTACCGAACGCATCCTCGCCGCCCGCACCGCCGGTTTCGATGGCGTGGAGATCCAGTTTCCGTACGAAGTGCCGGCCATTCGCCTGAAAGAGCAACTCGAGCGCGCCGGCATGCCGCTGGTGCTGATCAATCTGCCCGCCGGCGATCTGCTGCAGGGCGGACCAGGTCTGGCGGCGGTGCCGGACCGGCAGGAGGCCTTCGACGCGGCTCTGCAGGAGGCGCTGACCTATGCGCTGATGGTTCGACCGGCCAGTGTCAACGTGCTGCCGGGCCGCCTCGCCGAGGGCGTCGACCGCGAGCTGGCGCTGGAGACGCTCGAGCACAACCTGTGGAAGACCGCCGACGCCTTCGACATGCTTGGCATCCGTGTGCTCTGCGAAGCGATCAACCCGCTCGACATGCCAGGCTTTCTGATCAACAGCGCGGCGGATCTGGAGGCTCTGCTGCAGCGCGTCGATCACCCCAACTGCCTGGCGCAACTGGATTTCTACCATATGGCACGCCAGCAGCTGGACCTGCCCAGCTGCATTACCCGGCTGGGCGAGCGCATCGGTCATGTGCAGTTCGCCGACTGCCCGGGCCGCGGCGCGCCTGGTAGTGGTGAGCTGGACTTCGGCGCAGCGCTGCAGGCCTTGCAGGCCAGCGGCTACCAGGGCTGGCTGAGCGCCGAATACAAACCGGGGGAGCAGGGCACCGAAGCCGGCCTGGGCTGGCTGGCCGAGTGGCGCGGGCGCTGAGCCATCGCGGGGCATAAGCGAAGGTGATGTTCGGAGACAGGATCAGGCACAGACTCTAGAGTCATGGTCGAGTCCCGGCTGGTCTGCGGCCGGAATATAAGAACAATCGAGACCGACGTCATGCAGCCTTCTACCCAAGCATCCAACGCCTGGCGCGTGCTGTTTCTGCTCTTTCTGGCGAACCTGTTCAACTTCTTCGATCGCACCATACCGGCGATCATCGCCGAGCCGATCCGCCTGGAGTGGAGCCTCAACGATTTCCAGCTCGGCCTGATCGGCACCGCCTTCACCATCGTCTACGCCATTGCCGGGCTGCCCCTGGGGCGCATGGCGGACCTCGGTTCGCGGCGCAAGATCATGGGCTGGGGGCTCACCGCGTGGAGCGGCCTGACCGCGATTAACGGCCTGGCCTGGAACTTCTGGAGCTTCCTGCTGGTGCGCATGGGCATCGGCATCGGCGAGGCCAGTTACGCGCCCGCCGCCAACTCGCTGATCGGCGACCTGTTTCCGGCGCACAAGCGCTCCCGGGCCATGGGCATCTTCATGCTCGGCCTGCCGTTGGGCCTGTTGCTGGCGTTCTTCACCATCGGTTCCATGGTCGAGGCGTTCGGCAGCTGGCGCGCGCCCTTCTTCATCGCCGCGGTGCCCGGCCTGGTGCTGGCGCTGTTCATCTTTCTGATCAAGGAGCCCAAGCGCGGCGCCGCCGAGACCGTCAAGGTTTCCCAGGAGCCGGTGCAGCAGCCGATCCGCAAGGTGCTGTCGATTCGCACCTTCTGGTGGCTGGTGCTGGCCGGCCTGGCATTCAACTTCGCCACCTATGCCTGCAACGCCTTCATGGTGCCGTTGCTGATGCGTTATCACGGTGTCTCGCTGGTACAGGCGTCGGTCGCCACCGGCGTGATCGTCGGCTTGACCGGCCTGTTCGGGTTGACCCTGGGCGGCTGGGTCGCTGACCGTATCCACCAGCGCTACGCCCGTGGTCGCCTGATCTTCGCCGCTGTGAGCATGTTGATCGCGACCATCGCGACCGGCTATGCGCTGCTGGCCGGCCGCATCGAGGTCGGCATGTTCGTCGCGGTGTTCAGCATTGGCTGGCTGTTCTCCTACAACTTCTATACCTGCGTCTACAAGGCAATTCAGGACGTGGTCGAACCGCGCCTGCGGGCCACGGCCATGGCGCTGTTCTTCGCCGGCCTGTACCTGCTGGGCGGCGGCATGGGGACAGTAGTGGTGGGGCTGCTCTCGGACCACTTCGCCGAAGGGGCGATGCTGGCAGCGGGCGCCAGCGAGATGGCCGAGGCGTTCCGTGCCGAGGGTCTGCACGGGGCGATGTATCTGATACCGGCGTCGCTGCTGCTGACCATGCTGTTCCTGTTCCAGGCATCGCGGACCTTCTGCGCCGATGCCAAGCGCATGACTGCCGGGATGACGGCCGATGCGCCCGGCGCGGAGGCGGTGCCTGCCTGATACATTTGCGTTATGGGGTTTGTGCCCGGACCAGCGATGGCCGGGCATTTTTTTGCCTGGAGAAAGCCATCGAGGGGCTAACCGACGATAGGCCTGCATCGGCGGGCCGCCTCCTTTACACTGCGCGGCCGTTTTTTCAGTACCCGTGGAACACGCCATGCTCAACGCCTCATCCGCCCGCGCCTGCGGCATCGACTTCGGCACCTCGAATTCCACGGTTGGTTGGTGGCGCCCCGGCGTCGATCCGCTGATCGCGCTGGAAGGCGAGCAACCGACCTTGCCGTCGGTGGTGTTCTTCAATCTCGAAGAGCGCAGGCCGGTCTACGGTCGGCAGGCGCTGAGCGAATATCTGGAGGGCTATGAAGGCCGCCTGATGCGTTCGCTCAAGAGCCTGCTCGGCTCCAAGCTGCTGAAAAGCGAAACCACCGTGCTCGGCAGCGCCATGCCGTTCAAGGAAATCCTCGGCCTGTTCCTCGGCACCCTCAAGCAGCGCGCCGAAACGGCTGCCGGCCGGCCATTCGAGGAAGTCGTGCTGGGGCGGCCGGTGTTTTTCGTCGATGACGACCCGCAGGCCGACCGCGAGGCATCGGACACCCTCGCCGCTGCCGCCCGCAAGATCGGCTTCAAGGACGTGTCCTTCCAGTACGAGCCGATCGCTGCGGCCTTCGATTACGAGTCGCGTATCGAACGCGAAGAGCGCGTGCTGATTGTCGATATCGGCGGTGGTACCTCCGACTTCTCGCTGGTGCGGCTGTCGCCCGAGCGTCGGGACGTCGATGATCGACAGGCTGATATTCTCGCCACCGGCGGTGTGCACATCGGCGGTACCGACTTCGACAAGCAGCTGAGCCTGGGCGGGGTGATGCCGCTGTTCGGCTATGGCAGCCGGATGAAGAGCGACGCACCGATGCCGACCAGCACCCACCTCAACCTGGCCACCTGGCACACCATCAATGCGGTCTACGCGCCGGCCTCGCTACGGGCGTTGCAGAGCATGCGCTACGACATCGTCGACCCCACCGGTATCGACCGGCTGTTCCGCCTGATCGAGCAGCGCGCCGGACACTGGCTGGCGATGCAGGTGGAGCAGGGCAAGATCGAGCTGACCGAGGCGGAGCAGTTCGCCATCGACTTCCAGCGTATCGAGCCGCAACTGCAGGTCGAGCTGACCCGCCAGGGCTTCGAAGGCGCCATCGCCGCACTGCTTGACCGCATCGGTGGCAGCATCAATCAGCTGCTGGCGAATGCCGGCGTGCGCCATGATGAGGTCGATACGGTGTTCTT
This sequence comes from Stutzerimonas kunmingensis, assembly GCF_002929225.1. Classification (GTDB taxonomy): domain Bacteria; phylum Pseudomonadota; class Gammaproteobacteria; order Pseudomonadales; family Pseudomonadaceae; genus Stutzerimonas. The sequence goes on from NZ_PISM01000004.1 coordinate 62,593, forward strand.
CACCGGTGGCTCGAGCGCCATTCCGGCACTGCGCGACAGCGTTGCCGGGCTGCTGCCCCGTGCACGGCATGTCGAAGGCAATCGCTTCGGCAGCATCGGCAGCGGATTGGCCATCGAGGCGCGCAAGCGCTACGGTTGAAATGAAATCCCGGCGTTGCTGACACAAATCTTCACATTGCCGGGACAACACCCGGCGTGGCGTGCGGGTCTCAATACGGATGCTCCAGCGGAGCGTGTCATTGAGGGATAACGCAAATGGCCTATCGAATACGCCCAGCGCGCAATGCTGCCAAAGAGGTGCGCAAGGCCGCGCTGGGGCGCATCAACAAGGCGATCCAGGCGCTCTGTGTCGAGCCGTCCGAGCGGGCCGAGGGCGTGCACCAGGCGCGCAAGCGCTTCAAGGAATTGCGCGCGCTGCTGCGGCTGGTGCGTGAACCGCTCGGTGCGCATTTCAACGTTGACAATCGTCGGCTGCGCGATGCCGGACGACGCCTGGCCGAGTCACGCGATGCCGCCGCCATGCTGGAAAGCTGGGACGCCCTGGCGCGCACCGATCAGCCACTGTTCGTCAGCGATGCGTTCCGCCAGATCCGTCTGCGCCTGCAGCAGCGCGCCGCGCCGGATGGTGAGGTGCATAGCGGCTTCGACGTGGAAGTGACGCAGGTGCTGGGTGACCTGCGCGCACTGACTCGAGACGTGCAGCACTGGAAATTGCCGGGCAAAGGCTTCGGCTTGCTCGCCGCGGGCTTTCGGCGAACCTATGCCGACGGTGTGCGGGATCTCGCACGTGCGCAAAAGGCGGACTCGGATGAGTTGCTTCACGAATGGCGCAAGCGGGTGAAGGACCACTGGTATCACTGCCAGCTGCTGTCTCCGTGCTGGCCGGATGCGCTGGAAACTCGCGCGGAACAGCTCAAGCAGGTCGCCGACGCGCTGGGTGACGACCATGACCTGGCGGTGATGACTGAGCTGATGCAGGGCGAGCCCGAGCTGTTCGGTACACCAGATACCCGTGAAGCGGTGCAGCGCTGTATCGAACAGCGGCGGGCGCAATTGCAGCAGCGCGCGCTGCGCCTGGGCCGCCGCTTGTATGCCGAACCGCCAAAGGCGCTGGCGGAGCGGGTCGGGGCGTACTGGCGTATCGCACGTAAGGAATCGGAATAATAGGAGCACGCCTCGACGAGGCCATTCTCGGGGAAGCGCGGACCGCCTCGTTCAGGTCGGGAACGAGGGGTCCAACCGCTGGCGCGTTGACCTGAACGGATGGTTTGGACACCGCCTTCAGGACACACGGGCAAAGCGCTGCCGGCTCAGCCGGCGACCAGCACCCGTATTGCCTCCAATCGCAAGGCGGCCTTTTCCAGTGCTGCCAGACCGTCTTCGCGCTGCTGACGCAGGGCTTCGATCTCGCTGTCGCGCACGCTCGGGTTGACTGCCTGCAGGGCTACCAGTCGCGCCAGCTCCTCCTCCAGGCCGGCCTTGAGCTTGCGTTGTGCCTCGGCAACGCGCTCGCTGTGGCGGGGCGCGATCTTGGCTTCGGCGGCGGCGATCTGGGTGGCCAGCACGTCGCGCTGGGCTTGAACGAACTTGTTGGCGCTGGCCCGCGGCACGCTTTCCAGCTGATCGTTGAGCGTATCGAAGGCCACCTTCGAGGCCAGGTCGTTGCCGTTGCCGTCGAGCAGGCAGCGCAGCGCCAGCGGCGGCAGGAAGCGGCTCAGTTGCAGTGCACGCGGCGCCACCACTTCACTGACGAACAGCAACTCGAGCAGTACGGTGCCCGGCTTGAGCGCCTTGTTCTTGATCAGCGCGACCGCGGTGTTGCCCATGGAACCGGACAGCACCAGGTCCATGCCGCCCTGCACCATGGGGTGTTCCCAGGTGAGGAACTGCATGTCTTCGCGGGCCAGGGCCTGTTCGCGGTCGTAGGTGATGGTCACGGCTTCGTCATCGCCCAGCGGGAAGCTGGCATCCAGCATTTTCTCGCTGGGGCGCAGTACCAGGGCGTTTTCCGAGTGGTCTTCGCTGTCGATACCGAACGCGTCGAACAGCTGCTCCATATAGATCGGCAGGGCGAACTGGTCGTCCTGCTCCTCGATGGCTTCGACCAGCGCCTTGCCTTGTTCGCCGCCGCCGGAATTGAGTTCCAGCAGACGGTCGCGACCGCTGTGCAGTTCGGCTTCCAGACGCTCGCGCTCGGCGCGGGCCTCGTCGATCAGCAGCTGATAGGTGTCGTCGTCACCTTCTTCCAGCTGCCCCAGCAGACGCTGTCCGAAGCGGTGCTGCAGGGCGTTGCCGGTCGGGCAGGTGTTGAGGAAGGCGTTCAGTGCCTGGTGATACCACTTGAACAGGCGTTCCTGCGGACTGGTTTCCAGATACGGCACGTGCAGCTGGATGGTGTGCTGCTGGCCGATGCGGTCGAGACGGCCGATGCGCTGCTCGAGAAGGTCCGGGTGCGCCGGCAGATCGAACAGCACCAGATGGTGGCTGAACTGGAAGTTGCGGCCCTCACTGCCGATTTCCGAGCAGATCAGCACCTGCGCGCCGAACTCCTCGTCGGCGAAGTAGGCCGCGGCGCGATCGCGCTCGAGGATGCTCATGCCTTCGTGGAACACCGTGGCCGGAATGCCGGAGCGCACGCGCAGCGCGTCTTCCAGATCCAGGGCGGTCTCGGCATGGGCGCAGATGACCAGCACCTTGTACTTCTTCAGCATCTTCAGGGTGTCGATCAGCCATTCCACGCGCGGATCGAACTGCCACCAGCGGTTGCTCGCCTCGCCGTCGTCCTGCTGGCTCTGGAAGGCCACCTCCGGATACAGCTCGGCATGCTCGCCCAGCGGCAGTTCGAGGTATTCGGCCGGGCAGGGCAGCGGATAGGGATGCAGCTGGCGCTCCGGGAAACCCTGCACGGCGGCACGGGTGTTGCGGAACAGCAGACGGCCGGTGCCGTGACGGTCGAGCAGCTCGCGGATCAGCCGGCTGCTGGCCTCGATGTCGCCATCGGTGGCGGCGGCCAGCAGGGCTTCGCCCTCGGCGCCGAGGAAATCGTGGATAGTCTGGTGTGCCTGCTGCGAGAGCCGGCCCTCGTCGAGCAGCTCCTGCACGGCTTCGGCCACCGGCTGGTAGCTGGAGCTTTCGGCGCGGAAGGCATCGAGGTCATGGAAACGATTCGGATCGAGCAGACGCAGACGGGCGAAGTGGCTGTCCAGGCCGAGCTGTTCCGGAGTTGCAGTCAGCAGCAGCACGCCGGGGATCACTTCGGCCAGCTGTTCGACCAGTTTGTATTCGGCGCTGGCACCTTCCGGGTGCCAGACCAGGTGGTGCGCTTCGTCCACTACCAGCACGTCCCAGCCTGCGGCGAAGGCAGCGTCCTGGGCACGCTCGTCTTCCTTCAGCCATTCCAGCGATACCAGTGCCAGCTGGGTGTCTTCGAACGGGTTGCTGGCATCGCTCTCGATGAAGCGCTCGGCATCGAACAGTGCGACTTCCAGGTTGAAGCGGCGGCGCATCTCCACCAGCCACTGGTGCTGGAGGTTTTCCGGAACCAGGATCAGCACCCGGCTGGCGCGGCCTGAGAGCAGTTGGCGATGGATGATCAGGCCGGCTTCGATGGTCTTGCCCAGGCCCACTTCGTCGGCCAGCAGTACGCGGGGGGCGATGCGGTCAGCGACTTCCTTGGCGATGTGCAGTTGGTGCGCGATGGGCTGCGCACGCACGCCACCGAGGCCCCATAGCGAGGACTGCAGCTGGGCGCTCTGGTGCTGCAGGGTGTGGTAGCGCAGGCTGAACCAGGCGAGCGGGTCGATCTGCCCGGCGAAGAGGCGGTCGCTGGCCAGGCGGAACTGAATGAAGTTCGACAGCTGGGTTTCCGGCAGGGTGCGGGCTTCGTTCTGCGCGGTCAGGCCGTGGTAGACCAGCAGGCCGTCGACGTCGTCGACCTCGCGCACGGTCATCTTCCAGCCTTCGAAATGGGTGATCTCGTCACCGGGCACGAAGCGCACCCGCGTCAGTGGGGCGCTGCGTGTCGCGTACTGGCGCGTTTCGCCGGTCGCCGGATAGAGCACGGTGAGCATCCGCCCATCCTGGGTCAGGATGGTTCCGAGGCCGAGTTCTGCCTCGCTGTCGCTGATCCAGCGTTGCCCCGGTAGATACTGCTGCGCCATGCTGCCTCCCGCTGTGAAAAAGCCGGCTATGGTAACGGAACGTCGCCAGCAGAGCGACGGCCGATGGCGACTGCGTGACGCATGAAGTGTAGCGGTCCTGTTAAAGTTGGCCGGTGCCGCGCCGATTCATCGGTAAAGAGGGGTAACGAGCATGCTGCCACCCATCCCATCAGGCGTATTCCCGGTCAACGCCCAGCAGGACGTGGTCAAGCCGCGCCCGGAGATCGCACCGGTGGCACCCGTGCAGCCGAGCCCGGACGAAAGTGCGGTTACCCTCGACCGACGTCATCCGCAGGAGAGCGCCGAGATGCTGCGCGACGAGCAGCGGCGGCGTCAGCGCCGGGGTTATACCCCGGAGGAACTGGCGACCGGAGAGACTGATGAGCAGGACCAGGCCGAGCTCGAAGAGCTGCCGCGCCAGGGACTCTGGGTTGACGTCGAGGTCTGAGGTGTTCACGAACGACCCGAGCCACGCTTCATCGATCGAGTTGCCGGACGCCGCACTGGACTACTACCCGGGGTGGGTCGACAGCGAAACCGCCGATGCCTGGCTGGAGAAGCTCGTCAGCGCCACGCCCTGGTCGCAGCCCGAAATCCGAATCTATGGCCGCCAGGTTGCAGTACCACGCATGGTCGCCTGGTACGGCGACGCGGACGCCAGGTATCGCTATTCCGGCCTACGACATGATCCGCTGGCCTGGACACCGCTGTTGCGCGACATCCGTGAGCGTCTGCAGCACGAGACCGGTCAGCGCTTCAACGGCGTGTTGCTGAACCTGTATCGCGACGGGCGCGACGCCATGGGCTGGCACAGTGACGATGAGCCCGAGCTGGGCGATTGCCCCACTGTCGCTTCGCTGAGCTTGGGCGCTGAGCGGCGCTTCGATTTGCGGCGCAAGGGCAGTGGGCGGATTCAACACTCGCTCGTCCTCGCTCATGGCTCGCTGCTGGTCATGAGGGGCACGACGCAGCATCATTGGCAACACCAGATTGCGCGGACCAGCAAGGTGCTGCAGCCGCGCGTCAACCTGACCTTCCGCCTGATCGAGACGAGGCCGAGCAAATGAGCAGCGACGAGAAGTTGATCGACTTTAGTGCAGAGCGCGCAAAGCGCATTCACGACCTCAACGACAAGCGCCTCGAGGAGATGCGCAAGACCTTCGAGCAGGTCCTGCCGCTGGGCAAGGCGAAGAAGAAGGGCAAACGCTCTCCGAAGAAGCGCTAATCGCGCCCCCCTTCAACATTGCACAGATCGATTCGCTATTAGCCGCTCGGCTCTCACCACACTTCTGCTGCTGCCCCTGCCGTTTTTCACCTCAAACACCCCTGTTTTCTTGACCTGGATCAGTCGTTGCTCACGGCTGTGCGCGCTGCTTTGTGGCCATTGACCCGGGTCAATTTTTTTAGGGGGGAGCGGGTTTAACTTGAACCCATCGAATAGCGAATCAGGTTTCGGAGGTAGGTCTCATGTTTGTCGATGATGTGGTGCTCGCAGGGGTGGTCACGGTCGGCCTGATGGTCGCCTTCCTCGGAGGCTTCGGATATTTCATCTGGCGGGATGCGCACAAGAAGTAAGCGATTCCCGGCAGATTCAAAGAGCACGCAAGGCATTTAGGCGACCTATGGTCGCCTTTTTTTTTGCGCGCGATTTACCGGCGTGTCTGAGGTTGGACGAATACGATCGTCGTGAACGCCGGTACCTCGAACTCCCCACTGGTGACCTTGGCCTGGCGGCTGATCGGGTCGACCGAACCCTTCAGCACCGGGTGCAACTCGTAGCCGTCCGCGCCCGGCAGGCGAACCGGCCTGTCCGAGGCATTGATCACCACCATCAGCGAGCTGTAGCGACGGTCCAGATCGCGGCCGTCACGCGGACCATCGGCCAGACTGAAGGCGATCACGCCGGGCTGCTGTTCGGGGCCAGTGTTGTGAAACTGTAGGCGCCGTTGCACCTCGCGGGCGCTGTCGAGCTGGAACAGTGCGCTGTCGCTACGGGTTTTCAGCAGCTCGAGGAAACGTCGTTTCGCCGCGACGATGTCGGTGGTGCCCGGTTTGGCCTGCGGGTCGACAATGATCCTGCGAATCAGCGGCCAGTTGTCGCCGTCCTTGTCCGCGCGCGGCAGGCCCTTGTTCCAGTTGTTGTCCTGGTAGCTGAAATCCACCCCGTTGAACCAGTCGCCCGAATCGTAGCTGTCGCGCTGCATGGACTTCGATCGCAGGATGTCCGAGCCGAGATGGATGAACGGCACGCCCTGGCTGAACAGCGGCACCGACAGCGCCACCATGTGCAGGCGCACCCTGTCGGCAACCGACAGGCTGCTGGCCAACTTGTACTGGTTGTTGTCCCACAGCGTCTGGTTGTCGTGCTTGGAGACGTAATTGACGGTTTCCTGCGGGTCCAGCGTATAGCCGGCGGGCTGGCCGTTGTAGTCGATCTCGCTGCCTTTGCGCGTGCTGCCGTCGGCGGTCACGAATTGGAAGTCGCGTAGCCCGCCAGCAATGCCGACGCGGATCAAATCGGTGGCGTGCAGCAGTTGCGCTTTTTCCTGAGCCCCGGCGCCGCTCAGCTCGTTGGGTCGCAGATAGAGCCCGTTGGCGAAGCCCTGGTTGCGGCGAATGCTGTCGCCGCCGTCGAAGGGGCTGCCGCCACGGACTGCATCACGTTGCCGGTCGTTGAAGGTACCGACGCCGGTACCGGCCATGTTCAGCTGGCTGGCATTGATGCCCCGTGCGTTGCCGGCAACCTCGCCGAACTCCCAGCCTTCGCCGTAGAAATAGGTGTCGCGATCGATGCGGCGAACGGCGCGATACGCATCGACGATCTGCTCGCGCATATGGTGCCCCATCAGATCGAAGCGAAAGCCGGCGATCTTGTAGTCGCGTGCCCAGACCTTCAGCGAGTCGATCATCAGCTTGGCCATCATGCGATGCTCGCTGGCGGTGTTCTCGCAGCAGGTCGAGGTTTCCACCGCGCCGGTCGTCGGGTTGCGGCGGTGGTAGTAGCCGGGTACGACCTTGTCCAGAACCGACTTGTCGGCCAGGCCGGAGGCGTTGGTGTGGTTGTAGACCACGTCCATCACGGTGGCCAGGCCGTTGCCGGCCAGGGCCTGCACCATCTGGCGGAACTCGATGATGCGCTGCACGCCTTCGGCATCGCTGGCGTAGCTGCCCTCGGGCGCGGTGAAGTGGAAGGGGTCGTAGCCCCAGTTGAAGTCATCCAGCCCACGCAGGTCGTCGTACAGTGACTGCGCCTGGCCGCTGGCCGGGTCGAAGCCTTCCAGCACCTGGCGGATGCTCGCCGCGCTGCAGTATTGCGCCCAGCGCTCCCGGGCCGCATCCGACAGGTCGCAGAGCTTGGCGAAGGGGTCGTCCAGATTGATCCGCCGAGCGGGGTCTTCGTTGATGGTCGCGATGTCGAACACCGGCAGCAGCTGCACGTGGGTGAGCCCGGCCTTCTGCAGGTCGCGCAGGTGCCGCATGCCGTTGCTGTTCTGGTGGGTAAACGCTGCGTAGGTACCGCGCAGCGCGGCCGGCAGGCTGGTGTCGCTGGCGCTGAAGTCGCGCAGATGGGTTTCGTAGATCACGCTCGCTTCGGGGCGCTCCGGGTGTGGCGGACGCACGGCATCCCAGCCGGCTGGTTTGAGGTCGCCCGCGTTCAGGTCGACGACCTGGGCGTACTGGCTGTTGCGCGACAGGCTCAGGGCGTAGGGATCGCTGACCAACGTCGTCTCGATCCTGCCGCTGCTTGGTCGGTAGGCGGTGACTTCGTACTGGTAGTACTGGCGATCCAGTGAGCGCGGGCCTTCCAGACTCCAGACGCCGAGCCGCTCCCGCATAGACTTTGGATAACCGGGTAGCAGCTGTTTGGCGGCATCGAATACGTGCAGGCGAACCCGCTGTGCGGTCGGTGCCCAGAGCTTGAAGGACACACCTCTGGCATCGAGCGTCGCGCCCAGCTCGCCGTTGTAGGCGAACAGCATGTCGAGGATGCCGGCGGTCTGCACTTCGGTGGCATCGATGACCCGGTCGTCCGCGTCGTAGGCGATTACCACCAGTTGGCTCATCACGGCGCGGCGAATGTCTTTCACACCTGCCGTGATTCGGTAAGCGGGGGCATCGGCCAGGTGCGGGTGCTGCCGCTTGAGGCCATCGCGCAGGCTGGACGGCTGCATCGCCAGGGGCTGCCCGCCGCTGACGGCTCGCGCCTCGCTGTCGATGCGGATGCTGGCGTCGCTGGCATAGCGCAGTTCCAAGCGGCTGGCGCCCGGCGCACCGCCCACCAGTGCGAGCGTGAACGGATCAAGCCAGTGCGCCCGCGCGCCCTTGATCGCCACGGCACTGCCACTCAGCGGCGTGCTGGACAGCTGCGGGTTGCCGCTGACCGTGAAGACACGACGGCCCAGTTCGTCGAAGCGCCAGGTCATGTCGCCACCGCCCAGGTCCTTTTCGTCGCCCTTGTGCATGATCAGATTCAGGCAGCTGGCATTGGCGCTCAGTGGAATGCGGTACAAGGCGCCGTACCGCGGGTCGGTATCCACCGCCGCGAGCGGTTGCGCCCAGCTGGTTTCAGTCGCACTTCCGTTGCAGGCGGGGGTGTTCCATAGATGTGGACCCCAGCCGTTGTAGTCACCATCGGCGCGCTGATAGTAGAGCAGGGCCTCGTCGGGGCCAGGGTCGAGCGGGGTAGCCGAAGCGGATTGCGTGGCCAGCGAGAAGCCGGCAAGGGCGAGCGCCGCCAGGCGCCGATAAGCGATCGAGCGAGTGAGCATGGGTGAGGGTCCCGTTGTTGTTCTTCTTGTACTGCTCGCTGGATGGTCGGCGCGGGGTATCCGATAAGCATCCTCCGTTGGGGAACTGCTCGGGGCGTAGGCCAAGGCCGTAATGGCGTTCTGCTTGTCGCCCGTGCCGGGCAGGAGGGATTGCTGGAAATGCTGAGGGCGCCAAACAGGCGCCCTCAGCTTGCCTCCGTCACGCGACGGGACACTGAACGTGGAAAGGCTCAGCCGATGGTGATCGGCGGCAGCTCCTTCAGTTCGACGGTTTCCTGCTTGCGCGGCGCGAGTACTTCGGCCTCGCCGTCGACCACCTGCTCATCGTTCTGGTTGAACACGCGGGTGGCGATACGCACGCGGTTCTTCGGCAGCTTCTCGAGGATTTCCAGGCGCACGGTCAGGGTGTCACCGATTTTCACCGGACGGGTGAATTTCATGGTCTGGCCGAGATAGATGGTGCCCGGGCCCGGCATGGTGCAAGCCACGGCGGCGCTGATCAGCGCGCCACTGAACATGCCATGGGCGATGCGTTCCTTGAACAGCGTACCGGCCGCGAACTCGGCGTCCAGGTGGACCGGGTTGCGGTCGCCGGACATGGCCGCGAACAGCTGGATGTCCTTTTCCTCTACGTGTTTTTCGAAGCTCGCCTGCTGGCCGACTTCCAGTTCGGCGTAGGGCGTGTTGCTGATGGTGCTCATGGACAGTCCTCAGATGCTGGGGCGGCGCGTCAACTGCTGCGCCTGATCGAATCAGGTTCCGCGCAACCGGCACAGCCCGGTACTTGCGCGCTGGGGCTGCATTCTAGAGGCATGCAGCACGATTGTCCCGAGTGCAGGCCGTCCCGGCAGCGTGACGAAAGATTCACGGCAGTGATTTGTGCGGCTTGGACTGTTGCGTCGCGACGCTGACCTGATAAGTTCGCCAGAGCCCGCTGTGCGCGGGCCAGACACTCTCAGGTAAAGAGGCCAATAACAATGCAGCCTGAATTCTGGAATGACAAACGCCCTGCTGGCGTGCCCAACGACATCGATCTAGGTGCTTACCGCTCGGTCGTCGAAGTGTTCGAGCGAGCCTGCAAGACCCACGCGGACCGCCCCGCATTCAGCAATATGGGTGTCACCCTCAGCTACTCCGATCTGGAGCGCCACTCCGCCGCTTTCGCCGCCTGGCTGCAGCACCACACAGATCTGCAACCCGGCGACCGCATCGCCATTCAGATGCCCAACCTGCTGCAGTATCCCATCGCGGTGTTCGGTGCGCTGCGTGCCGGCCTCATCGTGGTCAATACCAACCCGCTGTACACCGCGCGGGAGATGCGCCACCAGTTCCAGGATTCCGGCGCGCGGGCGCTGGTGTATCTCAATACCTTCGGCCACCACGTGCAGGCGGTGCTGCCCGATACCGCCATCGAGCACCTGATTGAAGTGCGCATCGGCGACATGTTGCCGCCGCTCAAGGGCGCGCTGGTCAATGCGGCGGTCAAGCACCTGAAGAAAATGGTGCCGGATTACAGCCTGCCGCAAGCCGTTTCCTTCAAGGATGTGCTGCGCGACGGCGCACGCCACAGCCACAAGCCCGCGCCGCTGGAGCTCGACCACGTCGCCGTGCTGCAGTACACCGGCGGTACGACCGGTGTGGCCAAGGGCGCGATGCTGACCCACGGCAACCTGGTGGCGAACATGCAGCAGGTGCGGGCCAACATGCAGCAGCTGGACGATCAGGGCCACCCGGTCATCCGTGAAGGTCAGGAAGTGATGATCGCGCCGCTGCCGCTGTATCACATCTACGCCTTCACGGTTAACTGCATGTGCATGACGGTGACCGGCAACCACAACGTGCTGATCACCAACCCGCGGGACATCAACGGCTTCGTCAAGGAACTGCAACGCTGGCAGTTCTCCGCGTTCCTCGGGCTCAACACGCTGTTCGTCGCGCTGATGGCTCACCCGCAGTTCAAGAAGATCGACTTCTCCCGGCTCAAAGGCACCAATTCGGGCGGCACTGCCCTGGTTTCGGCAGTCGCCGAACGCTGGAAGAGCCTGACCGGCTGCACCGTCGTCGAAGGCTACGGCCTGACCGAAACCTCGCCGGTCGTCTGCGCCAATCCCCATGGCGAACATTCGCGCCTCGGCACGGTGGGGCTGCCGGTGCCCGGTACCACGGTCAAGGTAATCGACGACGAAGGCAACGCCTTGCCGCTCGGCGAGCGCGGCGAGCTGTGCATCAAGGGGCCGCAAGTGATGAAGGGCTACTGGCAGCGTCCCGAAGCTACGGCTGAGGTGCTGGACGAGGAGGGCTGGCTGAAGACCGGCGACATCGCGGTGATCGACGAGGACGGGTTCGTCAGCATCGTCGACCGCAAAAAGGACCTGATCATCGTCTCCGGTTTCAACGTCTACCCCAACGAGATCGAGGACGTGGTGATGGCTCACCCGAAGGTCGCCGCCTGCGCCGCTATCGGTGTCGCGGACGAGAAATCCGGCGAGGCGGTCAAGCTGTTCGTCGTGCCCAGCGATCCGACTCTCACCCAGGAAGAACTGCAGGCTTATTGCCGGGAGAATTTCACCGGCTACAAGATGCCGCGGCACTACGTTTTCCGCGATGCATTACCGATGACGCCGGTGGGCAAGATCCTGCGCCGCGAGTTGCGTGAAAGCGCCTGATAACGACAAGCGCAGCCCGCAGAGGGCGGCTCAAATTGAGTGACCGGGACATATGTTCCGGTCACTTTATGTCGAATCAACGCGTTCCTGACTCTGTTCGCTCCTGGGCAAAGCTGCTAACCTCGGGCACGCTTTTAGCCCGATTAGTGGTACAAAAGTTAACAAATCACAACAAAACAGCTGCCATCGCGCAGTAATAAAGCTGTTGCTTAGGAGTGGGGTTCATGACCGATAACTTCTGGAAGGATAAGTATCCTGTTGGTGTCTCCAGCGAGATCAATCCCGACGAGTATCAGAACATCCAGGCTGTGCTCAAGCAGTCTTGCGAGCGTTTCGCCGACAAGCCGGCCTTCAGCAATCTCGGCAAGACCCTGACCTATGGTGAGCTGTACAAGCTGTCCGGCGATTTCGCCGCCTATCTGCAGCAGAACACCGATCTTCAGCCCGGCGACCGTATCGCTGTGCAGCTGCCCAACCTGATCCAGTACCCCATCGTGGTGTTCGGGGCCATGCGCGCCGGCCTCATCGTGGTCAACACCAACCCGCTGTATACCGCGCGGGAAATGGAACACCAGTTCAACGACGCCGGCGCCAAGGCGCTGGTCTGCCTCGCCAACATGGCGCATCTGGCCGAGGAAGTGCTGCCCAAGACCGGCATCAAGCACGTGGTCGTCACCGAAGTCGCCGACATGCTGCCGCCGCTCAAGCGCATGCTGATCAACGCGGTGGTCAAGCATGTGAAGAAGATGGTCCCGGCCTACAGCCTGCCGAAGGCGGTCAAACTCAACGACGCGCTGGCCCTGGGCCGTGGCAAGGCAGTGCGGGACGTATCGCCGAGCAGCGATGAAGTCGCCGTGCTGCAGTACACCGGCGGTACCACCGGCGTCGCCAAGGGCGCGATGCTGACCCACCGCAACATTGTGGCCAACATGCTGCAGTGCAAGGCGCTGATGGGGTCGAACCTCAATGACGGCAGCGAGGTGCTGATCGCCCCTCTGCCGCTCTACCACATCTACGCCTTCACCTTTCACTGCATGGCGATGATGCTCAGCGGCAACCACAACATCCTGATCTCCAATCCGCGCGACCTGCCGGCGATGATCAAGGACCTGTCGAAGTATCGCTTCAGCGGCTTCGTCGGCCTCAACACGCTGTTCGTGGCGCTGTGCAACAGCGAAGACTTCCGCAAGCTGGATTTCTCCACGCTCAAGGTCACCCTGTCGGGCGGCATGGCGCTGCAGCTGGCGACGGCCGAGCGCTGGAAGCAGGTGACGGGTTGCCCCATCTGCGAAGGCTACGGTCTGACCGAAACCAGCCCGGTGGCCTCGGTCAATCCGATCGAGCACATCCAGATCGGCACCATCGGCATTCCGGTTCCTTCGACGCAGTTCAAGGTCATCAATGACGATGGCCAGGATCTGGCGCAAGGCGAGATCGGCGAGCTGTGCATCAAGGGCCCGCAGGTGATGAAGGGTTACTGGCAGCGCCCCGAGGCTACTGCCGAAGTGATCGACGCCGAAGGTTGGTTCAAGTCGGGCGATATCGGTGTGGTTCAGGAAGACGGTTACATCCGCATCGTTGACCGCAAGAAGGACATGATTCTGGTCTCCGGTTTCAACGTCTATCCCAACGAGCTGGAAGACGTGCTTGCCGGTCTGCCAGGGGTATTGCAGTGCGCCGCCATTGGCGTGCCGGACGAGAAGTCCGGTGAGGCGATCAAGCTGTTCGTGGTGGTCAAGCCGGGGGAGAGCCTGACCAAGGAGCAGGTCATGCAGCACATGCACGATAACCTGACCGGCTACAAGCGCCCGAAGTCAGTGGAGTTCCGCGACAGCCTGCCGACCACCAACGTCGGCAAGATCCTGCGTCGTGAGTTGCGTGATGAAGAGTTGCGCAAGCTGGGCCACAAGAAGTAGTACTCGTACCTCGACGAAAAAACCCCGCCTCGGCGGGGTTTTTTCGTTTTTGCGAACAGCGTTCATCGGCAGCGCCCGTCACAGCTTGAATTAGCGCTTGGTAGCGTTCTCCTCGTGATGTAGTCAGTGGCACAATGGCACTAATTAACCGCGTTTTTCATGGGGGATTTCCAGATGCTGTCATCACTACGATTGCGAGTGAAACTGCTCTTGCTTGCCCTTGGCCCGATTCTGCTGCTCGCTGTCCTGCTCAGCGGCGTTGCGGTGATCGAGCTGCAGGATCTGGCTGACCAGCAGGAAACGCAGACCCGCGCCAGTCTCATCCGCGACCGACGCGCCGAACTCGAAAGTTACGTGCAGCTCGCCCGCAATGCGATTGCGCCGATCTATGAGCGCTCCGCCGAAGGCGACCTGCAGGCCCGAGATCAGGCCGTGGCGCTGCTGGAAGGGCTGACCTACGGCCGCGAGGGCTACTTCTGGGGTTACGACGGGCAGTCCGTTCGCGTGTTCCAGGGCGCGACCCGCGAGCGTATCGGTGAGAACTTTTCCGACTTCAAGGACCCGAATGGCGTGTATGCGATTCGTGAACTGGTCAAGGCGGGTCAGAACGGTAGCCACTACGTCGACTACAGTTTCGCCGTGCCGGGCAGCAATGCACTGGTGCCCAAGGTCGGCTATGCCGAGTACCTGCCGAAATGGAACCTGGTATTCGGCACTTCGCTGAACCTGGATGACGTCGAGCGCGATGTCGGTGAGGCTCGGGCAGCCTTCCAGGCGCGCATCGACAGTCTCACGCTGATCATGCTTGGGTCCGCGCTGCTGCTGCTCATCCTCGTTGCCGTGCTCGCGGTGCTGATGAGCAATGCCATTCTGCGGCCGCTGCTGCAGATCAAGCAGAACCTCGACGACATGGCCGAGGGCGATGGCGACCTGACTCATCGCCTGCCGGTTACCAGCCGTGATGAGCTGGGTGAGCTGTCGGCATCGTTCAACCGCTTCGTCGAGAAGATCCACGTGCTGGTGCAACAGGTCGCCGGAACCACCGCGCAGCTGACCGGCCTGGTGGGTGAAGTCGCCAGCCAGGCGCAGCGTTCGGAGCACGCCATGGCCGATCAGCGCAGCGAAACCGACCAGGTGGCCACGGCAATCAACGAGATGTCGGCCGCTGCCCACGAAGTGGCGATGAGCGCCCAGCGTGCCGCCGAAGCCGCGCGCGAAACCGATCAGCAGGGCCTTGCGGCCAAGCAGGTCGTAGACCAGAGCATTCACCAGATTCACGAACTGGTGGGCGAGCTGCGCGGCAGCGGCGAGTCGCTGGAGGGGCTGCAACAGGACGTGAAAGGCATCGTCGGTGTGCTCGACGTGATTCGTGCCATTGCCGAGCAGACCAACCTGCTGGCGCTCAATGCCGCCATCGAGGCAGCCCGTGCCGGCGAGGCGGGGCGTGGCTTCGCGGTGGTGGCTGACGAGGTAAGGGCGCTGGCCAGCCGCACGCAGCAGAGCACCGGCGAGATTCAGGGCATGATCGATCGCCTGCAGAACGCAACTTCGAACACCGTCAGCACCATGCTGCGCGCCGGTGAGAAAGGCGAGAGCACTCGTGATCACGCCAATCAGGCCGGGGAGTCTCTGGATGCCATCTCCGCACTGATCGGCACCATCAATTCGATGAACGCGCAGATCGCCGCCGCCGCCGAAGAGCAGACCGCCGTGGCCGAGGAGATCAACCGCAGCGTGCACCATATCGCCGACGCGGTGGACGGTGTGGCCAGCGATGCCGCCCAGGGCGCGCAAACCGCACGTGAACTCAATGGTCTGGCTGAACAGCTCCAGCGGCTGGTGGGACAGTTCCGCATCTGATCGACAAGCCGCTCTAGGACGGGCCATCGCGAAACCCTGCCATGCAGGGTTTCGTCGTTCATGGGGTAAAGAAAGATCCCGCCAGGTCGACAACCCGAAGGTACTTGCGCAATTGGTGCTTAAGTGGCGCCTGTTTTTTGTCGCAATTTCTCTTGCTACAAGTACCTAAAGGAATCGATCAGAATGCTCTCCAATCTTCGTTTACGAATGAAGCTGCTGTTGCTCACGCTGGGCCCGATTCTACTGCTCTCCATCCTCCTCAGCGGCATCGCCGTCTATGAATTGCGTGCACTGGCCGAACAGCAGGAAGAGCACACCCGCAAGAGCCTCATTCAGGATCGGCGTGCCGAGCTCAAGCATTACGTCGAGCTTGCGCGCAATGCCATCGGGCCGATCCACGAACGCTCCGCCGAAGGCGACATGCAGGCGCGCGATCAGGCGGTGGCCATTCTCGAGCGGATGTCCTATGGCAAGGACGGCTATTTCTGGGGCTATGACTCCCAGGCCGTGCGCATCCTGCAGGGCAACACCAAGGACAAGATCGGCCAGAGCTTCTACGACTACCGTGACCCGAACGGTGTCTACGCCATTCGCGAGCTGGTGCGCGCTGGCCAGGACGGCAGCCACTACGTCGACTACAGCTTCGTGCTCGGTGACAGCAGTGTGCTGGTGCCCAAGGTCGGCTATGCCGAATTCCTGCCCAAATGGAACATGGTCTTCGGCACATCGTTGAACCTGGATGGCGTCGAGCGCGACGTGCAGGCCGCGCGGGCAGAGTTTCAGGAGCGCATCGACGGGCTGGTAGCCATCATGCTGGTTTCGGCGTTCGCGCTGCTGGCGTTGATGGCGCTGCTAGCCGTCTTCATGAGCAATGCCCTGCTCAGTCCGCTGCTGCTGATCAAGCGCAACCTGGATGACATGGCCCAGGGCGACGGCGACCTGACCCAGCGACTACCGATCACCAGCCAGGATGAACTGGGTGAGCTGGCCATGTCGTTCAACCGCTTCGTCGAGAAGATCCATTCGCTGGTACAGCAGGTCGCCGGCACCACCACGCAATTGAGCGGGCTGGTCGGTGCGGTGGCCAGCCAGGCGCAGCGCTCGGAACAGGCCATGGCCGACCAGCGCAGCGAGACCGATCAGGTCGCCACGGCGATCAACGAGATGTCGGCCGCGGCCCACGAGGTCGCGATGAGCGCCCAGCGTGCCGCCGAAGCGGCGCAGCAGACCGATCAGCAGGGCGTTGCGGCCAAACAGGTAGTCGATCAGAGCATCCGCCACATTCACGAACTGGTGGGCGAGCTGCGTGGTAGCGGTGAGTCGCTGGAAGGGCTGCAGCAGGACGTGAAAGGCATCGTTGGTGTGCTTGACGTGATCCGCGCCATCGCCGAGCAGACCAACCTGCTGGCGCTCAATGCGGCCATCGAGGCAGCCCGTGCCGGTGAGGCAGGTCGCGGTTTCGCCGTGGTCGCCGACGAAGTACGTGCCCTTGCCAGCCGTACCCAGCAGAGCACCGGTGAAATCCAGGGCATGATCGACCGTCTGCAGAGCGCCACTTCCAACACCGTCGCCACCATGTTGCGCGCTGGCGAGAAAGGCGAGAGCACCCGTGACCAGGCCAACCAGGCCGGTGAGTCACTGGATGCCATCTCCGCACTGATCGGCACCATCAACTCGATGAACGCGCAGATCGCTGCCGCAGCCGAGGAGCAGACCGCCGTCGCGGAAGAGATCAACCGCAGCGTGCACCACATTGCCGATGCGGTGGACGGCGTGGCCAGCGACGCCGCTCAGGGAGCCCAGACCTCCCGCGAGCTGAATGGACTGACCGTGCAACTGCAGCAGCTGGTCGGTCAGTTCCGAATCTGATTCGACGTTCTCCGGCGGCAGGTGCAACGCCTGTCGCCGTTGCTGAACGGCGCTGTTCGCAGCACCGTTCCGTCAGGCGCCACTGAAGCGCCTCGATGAAGTTCCCTGCAACCCGATCAACGGCGCTACCGGCGGGCGGCTGTCTCAGAACCGAGACGGCGGCCGTTCGGTCTAGCTCCCTATGGCCGCGTCCACTGAAAGCAGTAGGGGACGATGGCGCAAGCCACAGGCGGCCTGCCCATCAATCCGTTGCAAGGATGAGTTACCCATGCACAAAAAAAACAATGCTGTTCGGGTAGTTGCTTCTCTCGCATTACTTACCGGCAGTGTCGCGTTTGCGGCGCCGCAGGTAGACACCCCGCAGTTCAACGACTTCTGGACGCCGGACAAGCCCAACGCGGCGTTGTGTCGTTCGCCCTTGCTGGTCGGCACTCCGGTCGGTTTGCCGCGCTGCATGCAGGCGAGCAACGTCATGAAGCACCTGGAGGCGTTGCAGGACATCGCCACGATGAACGACGGCAATCGTGCGTCCGGTCAGCCCGGTTATCAGGCGTCGATCGACTACGTGCGCAGCCGCCTGCAGCGCGCCGGTTATCGCGTCGAAGTGCAGGCCTTCCCGTTCCTCGCCTTCTATCCCGTCAGCCCCGGCACGCTGAGCGCCGTGGCGCCGCAGCCGGCCCAGTACGTCTGGGAGGAGGATTTTACCTACGCCGATCAGACCGATCCGGGCAATGTCACCGCACCGGTGGTGCCGGTCGACCTGGCTCTCGGCGCTGGCAACACCTCCACCAGCGGCTGTGAGCCCGAGGACTTCGCCGGCTTCCCGGCCGGTGCCATCGCCTTGATGCAGCGCGGCACCTGTCCATTCGGGCAGAAAGCGAGCAATGCCGCGGCGGCCGGTGCGGCTGGCGCCATCATCTTCAACCAGGGGGACACCGAGGACCGCAAGGGGCTGCTGGTCGCAACCCTGGGCGAGGACTACAGCGGCGGCATCCCGGTGATGTTCTCGACCTACGATAACGGCGTGGCCTGGTCGCAGACCTCGGGGCTACAACTGAGCATGAACGTCGACGTGGTGCGCGAGCAGACCGAGACCTACAACCTGCTGGCCGAAACGCGCCGCGGCGATCCGGGCAACGTGGTCATGGTCGGCGCGCACCTGGACTCGGTGTTCGAAGGGGCGGGCATCAACGACAACGGCTCGGGCAGCGCCGCGCTGCTGGAAATGGCGCTGCTGATGAGCAAGGCGCGGCCGGAAAACAAGGTGCGCTTTGCCTGGTGGGGCGCGGAGGAGTCGGGTCTGGTGGGCTCGACCTACTACGTCACGCAGCTACCGGACGAGGAGAAACAGCGCATCAAGGCCTATCTGAACGTCGACATGATCGGTTCGCCGAACTACGCCAACTTCATCTATGACGGCGATGGCTCCGACTTCGGCCTGCAGGGGCCACCCGGCTCGGCCGCCATCGAACGCCTGCTGCGCACCTACTTCCAGCTGCGCAACGCGCCGTCTGAAGGCACCGAGATCGACTTCCGCTCCGACTACGCGCAGTTCTTCGAAGACGGCATCGCCTTCGGCGGACTGTTCACAGGCGCCGAGGACATCAAGACCGAGGAGCAGGCGCAGCGTTACGGCGGCGCAGCCGGCCAGCCGTTCGATCCGTGCTATCACAACGAATGCGACAACCTCGGCAACATCTCCACCGAGGCGCTGGAGTTGCACGGTGACGCGCTGGCCTTCGCCACCAGCTGGCTGTCGCTGTCGACCCGGATGATCGATGACGAGATCGCCGCGGCGACGGAGCAGAGCATCGGCAGCATGCGCATCCAGCAGGTGCAGGAGAAGTCGCGCTGGGGTCACTGGATCCGTTGATCGGCTGAACACCGCGCCGGCATGCCGGCGCGGTCCCTGCACAAACCCTTTCCCTTCGGCCGGCCGGGCAAATCTGCGACAATCGCGCCCTTCTCGAATTGCCCCACGGCTGTCCATGACCGACGCAACGCCCGCTATCGATACCCTGCTGAAGAATCTCGACCAGGCCCTGTTCGCTGATCGCCACCGCCTGCGCCGGCAGCTGCACGAGCTGAGAAAGCAGCCGGACGAGGCCAAACTGGCCCAGTGGCTGGAGCGCTTTCAGGCTTCGGTGGCCAAGGTTGAGGCGCGTCGGCAGAGTGTGCCGCGCATTCGCTACGACGATAGCCTGCCAATCGCTGCCAAGCGCGACGAGATCAAGGCCGCGCTGGAAAAGCACCAGGTGCTGGTGATTGCCGGTGAGACCGGCTCGGGCAAGACCACGCAGCTACCGAAAATCTGCCTGGAGATCGGCCGTGGCGTGCACGGGCTGATCGGCCATACCCAGCCGCGCCGGCTCGCAGCGCGCAGCGTCGCTACGCGGGTGGCAGAGGAAATCGGCACGCCACTCGGTGAACTGGTGGGTTATCAGGTGCGTTTCGAGGATCAGAGCAAGGACAGCTCGCTGATCAAGCTGATGACCGATGGCATCCTGCTGGCCGAGACGCAGCACGACCGCTTCCTCGAGCGTTACGACACCATCATCGTCGACGAGGCCCACGAGCGTTCGCTGAACATCGACTTCCTGCTCGGTTTTCTCAAGACCCTGCTGCCGCGTCGGCCGGATCTGAAGGTCATCATCACCTCGGCGACCATCGACCTGCAGCGCTTTTCGGAGCATTTCGACGGTGCGCCCATCGTCGAGGTGTCCGGGCGTACCTACCCGGTGGAAACCTGGTATCGGCCACTGGCGGCCGAGATCGACGAGGACGGCAACCGGTTGGAGGACGACCTGACCGTCGACCAGGGCATCCTCGCCGCGCTGGACGAGATCGCCGCCCACGAGCAGAGCGTCGGCAAGCGCCCCGGCGATGTGCTGGTGTTCCTGCCCGGTGAACGCGAGATTCGCGACGCGGCCGAGGTGCTGCGCAAGGCCACCTTGAAGTTCACCGAGGTGCTGCCGCTGTATGCGCGGCTGACGCCGGCCGAGCAGCAGAAGATCTTCCAGCCGCGACCGGGGCGCAAGATCGTGCTGGCCACCAACGTCGCCGAGACTTCGCTGACCGTGCCCGGTATCCGCTACGTGATCGATTCCGGTACTGCGCGCATCAGCCGCTACAGCTACCGCGCCAAGGTTCAGCGCCTGCCGATCGAGGCGGTGTCCCAGGCCAGCGCCAACCAACGCAAGGGGCGCTGCGGGCGGGTGGAGCCGGGTATCTGCATTCGGCTTTACAGCGAGGAAGACTTTCTCGGCCGGCCCGAATTCACCGATCCGGAGATCCTGCGCACCAACCTCGCCGCGGTGATCCTGCAGATGCTGCATTTGCGCCTGGGCGACATCCAGGATTTCCCCTTTATCGAGCCGCCGGATGGCAAGGCCATCAGCGATGGCTTCAACCTGTTGCAGGAACTTTCGGCAGTCAACCGCGAGAATCAGCTGACCCCGCTGGGCCGCCAGCTGGCACGCCTGCCGATCGACCCGCGACTGGGTCGCATGCTTCTCGAAGCCGCACGGCAGGGCAGCCTGGCCGAGGTGCTTATTGTCGCCAGCGCACTCTCGGTGCAGGACGTGCGCGAACGTCCGGCCGACCGCCAGCAGGCCGCCGATCAGGCCCATGCGCAGTGGAAGGACCCCGACTCGGACTTCGCCGCGCTGATCAATATCTGGCGCGGTTTTGAGGAGAAGCGCCAGGAGCTGGGCTCCAACCCGCTGCGCAGCTGGTGCCGGAAGAATTTCCTCAACTATCTGCGTCTGCGCGAGTGGCGTGACGCGCATCGCCAGCTGACCCTGATTGCCCGAGAACTCAAGCTTGGTTCGGGCAGGTCGGTGGATGGCTCCGGCCAACCACCGCGTGCCGATAAGGCACGTAGGGTGGAAGACGGCGAAGCCTCTTCCACGCGTCCGGCCGGGGCCAGCGCCCAACCCGCCCCGACCAAGGACACCAAGGTCAACGTCATCCTCCGCCAGCAGGCCGAAGCCAGCGATGAGGCGCAGAAGGCCAAGAGCTACGCGGCGGTGCACAAGGCCATCCTCGCCGGCCTGCTCAGCCAGATCGGCAACAAGACCGAGGAGGGCGACTTCCTCGGCGCGCGCCAGCGGCGCTTCTGGGTGCATCCCGGAAGCAGCATCGGGCGCAAGAAGCCCAACTGGCTGATGGCCGCCGAGCTGGTGGAAACCACCAAGCTGTTCGCGCGCATGGTCGCCAAGATCGAGCCCGACTGGATCGAGCCACTGGCCGGTCACCTGATCAAGAAGAACCACTTCGAGCCGCACTGGGAGAAGAAGCGCGGACAGGTGGTGGCCTACGAGCAGGTGACGCTCTACGGCATGATCGTCGTTGGCCGCCGACCGGTGCATTACGGCCCCATTGATCCGCCAGCAGCGCGAGAGCTGTTCATCCGCGAAGGGCTGGTGCGCGGCGAGATGCACAGCCGCGCCCGCGCGCTCAGCGCCAATCGCGAGCTGCTCGAGCGTCTCGACGAGCTGGAAGCCAAGGCGCGCCGCCGCGACATCCTCGCCGATGAGGAAACGCTGTTCGACTACTACGCTGCGCGGCTGCCGGCGGACATCTACCAGACCGCCAGCTTCGAGAACTGGTACAAGCGCGAAAGCCAGAAAGACCCGCAGCTGCTGATCATGCGCGAGGAAGACGTGCTCGCCCGCGAGGCCAGCGAAGTCACCGCCGCGCAGTACCCGGATTACCTGAACATCGGCGAGCTGCAGTTGCCGCTGGAATACCATTTCGAACCCAACCACCCGCGCGATGGCGTGACCTTGCGCGTGCCGGCGCCGCTGTTGCCGCAATTGCGCAGCGAGCGGCTCGACTGGCTGGTACCGGGGCTGCTGGAAACCAAGGCGGTGGCGCTGGTGCGCAACCTGCCCAAGGCGCTGCGCAAGAACTTCGTACCGGTGCCGGATTTCGTCGGCGCCGCGCTGGCCAAGATCACCTTCAGTGAAGGCGCGCTGCCGGAGGCGCTGGGCCGTGAACTGCTGCGCATGACTGGTGCACGCGTATCGGACGACGCCTGGGCCGAGGCGGCAGCCGGTCTGGAAAGCCATCTGAAGATGAACATCGAGGTGGTCGACGCCCGCGGCAAGTTCCTCGGTGAGGGGCGTGATCTGGCTGAACTCACCGCGCGCTTCGCCGAGGCCAGCCAGGCCGCCCTGGCGCCGCAGCAGCAGAAGGCCGAACAGAAGCCGGTCGAAGCCAAGGGTTTTGCCCAGGTCGCAGAAAAGGCCCAGGCGAAGATGGCCGGGCTGTCGATGACCGTCTATCCGGCGCTGGTGGAAGAGGCAGGGGTGGTCAAGGAAGGCCGTTTCCCGACCCAGGCCGAGGCCGAGTGGCAGCACCGCCGCGCGCTGCAGCGCCTGTTGCTGCAGCAGCTGGCGGAGCCGGCCAAGTACCTGCGCAACAAGCTGCCGGGGCTCACCGAACTGGGCCTGCTCTACCGCGACATGGGCAAGGTCGACGGGCTGGTCGAGGATATCCTCCTGGCGAGCCTGGGCAGCTGCATCCTCGACGGTGAAGCCCAGTTGCCGCGTGATGGCGCAGCCCTGGCGTCACTGGCCGAGCGCAAGCGCGGCGACTGGGCGGCGCATGCCGAGCGTCTGGCGCGCCTGACGCTGGAAATCCTCAAGCACTGGCACGGCCTGCAGAAGCGCTTCAAGGGCAAGATCGACCTGGCCCAGGCGGTGGCGCTGAACGACATCAAGGCGCAGCTGGGCAACCTTGTCTATCCGGGCTTTGTTCGCGAAACGCCTGCCGAGTGGCTGAAGGAGTACCCGCGCTACCTCAAGGCCATCGAGCAACGCTTCGAGAAGATCGGTGCGCAGCTGCAGCGTGATCGCGTCTGGTCCGGCGAGCTGGCCGTCTACTGGGAGCAGTACCAGGCACGCCTGAAGAAGCACCTGCAGGAAGGCAAGCGCGATGCCGAGCTGGCGCTGTATCGCTGGATGCTCGAGGAATATCGCGTCTCGCTCTGGGCACAGCAGCTTGGCACCAGGATGGCGGTTTCGGACAAGCGCCTGAACAAGCAGTGGAGCCAGGTCGAGCCCTGAGGTCGGGGCTGGCACGAATCGTCAATCGCAGGAAGCCCATGGAAACTCGCAACAGGCTGGCGGGCGTCGCCGGCTCGCTCGCCGCATCGACGCTCTTCGCAACGCTGTATTACTACACGTCGCTGCTCGAGCCGCTGAGTGGCCAGCAGATCTACGGCTGGCGCATTCTGCTCACCGCACCCTGCCTGGCGTTGCTACTGCTCGCCATCGGTCGCTGGGGCGAGGTCCGCGAGATCCTCGTGCGCGTACCGGCAGAGGCACGACTGTGGCTAGCGCTGCCGCTGTCTTCGGCGCTGGTCGGTTTGCAGCTGTGGCTGTTCATGTGGGCGCCGATCAACGGCCACGGGCTGGACGTTTCGCTCGGCTACTTTCTGCTGCCGCTGACACTGGTACTTACCGGGCGCCTGGTTTTCGGCGAAACGATCAGTCGCTTGCAACGCCTGGCCTGTCTGCTGGCGGCTGTAGGCGTGGGCAACCAGCTGCTACTGGCTTCGTCACTGTCATGGCCGGTACTCGCCGTTGCCCTGGGTTACCCGTGCTACTTCGTTCTGCGCCGCAAGCTCCGCACCGCCAGTCTTGGCGGGCTCTGGGTGGACCTGGTCATCAGCCTGCCGGTTGCTGCGCTGTTCGTCCTAGGCAGCGGTGACACGTTGAACCTGCTTGCCGGCAATCCCCGCCTGCCATTGCTGATTGCCGGCCTGGGCGCGCTCAGCGCGCTGGCGCTGGGGCTGATGATCAATGCCAGTAAGTACCTCAGCCTGACCCTGTTCGGCCTGCTCAGCTATGTCGAGCCGGTACTGTTGGTGGTCGTGGCGCTGCTGCTTGGCGAGAGCATCGCGCCGGACCAGTGGCTGACCTACGGGGCGATCTGGGCGGCGATTGTGGTGTTGGTCCTCGAAGGATTGCGGGCGCTGCGTCGGGGGCGAGGGTAGCGTTCGGTAGTGATTGATCAGGTGCCGAGGTTTCATCGGGCAGGCGCCGGCTGCTAGGGCAGAAAGCGGCACTGCATGGCCGCCGCTCAAGCCTGTTAGTTGCTAGATCATCTGCTGCACAACCAGCCCGGCGACAATGGCCAGCCCCAGCGCGCCGAGCAGCATGCCAAGGCGCCATGCGGATCTACCTGGCTCACGAGCAGGAGCGGCGGCAACAGGTGCCGCCGCGTGCAGCGGGTTCGGCGTGGCAGGGCGGGGGCGGGAAGGTTTCGGCTGGGGGGCAACCGTGGCGGGCAGGTCGGTGGCGCGGACGAATACGGTAGCGTCTTCGTCGACGACTTCCGGGGTGCTGACCTTGGGCCCGATCACCAGCAGTGTGGTATTGCCCAGCTGGATCTGGTCTCCCGGCTGCAGCACAGCGGTCGTGACCTTCTCGCGGTTCACCAGCAGGCCGTTGGCTGAGGCCAGGTCCTTCACTTCCAGCACATCGCCCTTGAGGTAGAACTCGGCGTGGCGGCGGGACAGTTCCGCATCGCTGAAGCAGAGTTCGCATTTGACCGAGCGGCCGAAGGTCATCGAGCCAGTGATGTGGTACTTGTGGCCCTGGTTCTCGCCCTTGACCACCTGCAACAGCCAGCGCGGGGCGCTCGCCAGCTTGGTGCCGGCCTTGGCCGGATCGACGATCTGCAGTTCCAGCGCGCCCAGGCGCAGGCGGTCGCCGGAACGAATCTGGTAGCGCTCGCCGACCTTCTCGTCATTGACGTAGGTGCCGCCAGGCGTGCCGAGGTCGGTGAGGTAATAGAAGCGGTTTTCCAGCAGCAGTTCGGCGTGAAATGGCGCGACCCCGGTGTCGTTGGCCACCAGCTTGTTGCTGCGGTCCGAACCGAGGGTGAAGCGTTCATCGGCAAGCCAGACCGGACTCTGGCGATTGTCAGCGAAGTGGATCCTGAGCATGGCGCGGTACCTTTTAGCTGCGCGGGCGACGGTCTGAGCCGAACGGCGCTCGGCGAATTATTGGTTGAATATCCGGTTCCACAGGCGCTTGACCGGGTTGGCCGGCGCTTGCGAGGTCTGCGTGTTGGACGGCGCGGCGCGTGAGGTGCTGGCCGTTGTGCGTTTCACCGGGCGCGGGGCCCGGGCCTTGGCAACCCGCTGAGCATGCGCGTCGTGCAGCGCGAGCAGGGGCGCATAGTCCGGGGTGGCTTCCAGCCCCTGCTGGATGTACTCCAGCGCCAGGGCGAACTCGCGGCGCCCGTAGGCTGCTTCGGCTAGCTCGACATACCGCTCGCTGACCTGCACCAGCCCGTTGCGGGCCACCTCGTTTTCCGGCAACCAGCCCAGCACCTGCTGGTAGTAGTGCACCGCGCTGTCTTCGGCGGGTTGCAGCAACTGATCGTTTGCCAGCCGTTGCGCCGCCAGTTCCAGTGCCTGGGCGATGCGCGCATCGAGCACGCGGCGTATGCCGTCGAGGGCCTCGACATTGTCCGAATCCAGGCGCAGGGCCTGGCGGTAGTAGTAGTCGGCATTGTCGAACGCCGGTGCAGTCAGTTGCCCCTCATCCAGGCGTGCCTCGGCGCGCGTGAGGTAGTCGTTGATGCGGCTGTATTGCAGCCATTGATAGCCGCCGGCGGCCAATGCGGCGACTGTCACGATCAGCGCCGCACCGATCACCGCCCAGCGGCCGATGCCACGACGGCGACGGCGGCGTCTGGTCGGCGCCTCGATGAATGCCGCCGGTGCGATGCGGGTCTGGTCCATGTCCGGCTCGGTGAGCGTGTCGATGGCCGCCAGCAGCTCACGGCAATTGCCGAAGCGCTCATCCGGCTGCTTGGCCAGCATGCGGTCGAGCAGTGGCTGGTAGGGCGCGAGCGCCGGCGGCAGTTGCGGCAAGGGCATCTGCAGGTGGTTGAGCACGGTTTGCGGATAGCTGCTGGCGCGGAACGGGTTGGTCCCGGTGAGCATCTCGGCGAGTATCACGCCGAGGCTGTAGATGTCGCTGCGGGCATCGAGTGGCTGGCACTGGGCCTGCTCCGGGCTGCTGTAGGCAGGGCTGCCGACCGCGATGCCGAAGTGGGTGAGCTCGTTATCCAGCTCTACGGCCTTGGCTACGCCGAAGTCGGTGAGCACCACGCTGCCGTCGTCACGGAAGAGGATATTGGCGGGCTTCACGTCTCTATGGACTAGCCCGCCGTCGTGCACCACCGCCAGGCCGCCGGCCAGCTGACGGATGATGTCCAGCGCGCGCGATGGTGAGAAGACGATGCCGCGGTGTTGCGCCAGGTCGCCGCCGCCGAGGTATTCCATGGCCAGGTAGTGCCGGCCATCGGCGATCTGGCCGATGTCGTGGATGGTGATGATCGCCGGGTGGCGCAGCGAGGCGACGATATGGCCTTCCTGGATGAAGCGCTCGGTGAACGCTGCATCTTCCGTGCGCAACAGCACCTTGACGGCCACCTCGCGATCCAGCGACAGCTGGGTGGCCAGATAGACCTCGGCCATTCCGCCTTTTCCGAGCCGCTTGTGCAGGCGATAGCCCGGTATTTCCAGCATCCGATGCATTGTAGAAACTCGCGCTTGCTTACGACTTGAGGGGTTTTAACAGCATGTTGATGAAGCGCCGCCCGCGGGACTCGGCCGCCGGGAGGGGGGCGGTGCGGCCGATGACGATGCAGGAGATGTTGTCGCGGCCGCCATGTTCATTGGCCTGGTCGATCAGCTGTTCCACCAGGTTCTCGAGGGTATCGGCAAAGGTGCAGCTGGCATGGATCTGCGCGTCGGTCAGCTCGTTGGTCAGGCCGTCACTGCATAGCAGCAGCAGCTCGCCGGGCTTGAGGGTGCCGCTGTGGGCACCGACTTCCAGCGGCGCCTCGCGTCCCAGGCAGCGCAGGATGATGTTGCGCCAGGCGTGGCCTTGAGCCTCGGCCGGCGTCAGCTCCCCGGCGTCGATCATCATCTGCACCCAGCTATGGTCCCGCGTAAGCTGCTCGATACCGTTGGAGGTGACCAGATAGGCGCGGCTGTCGCCGACCCAGGTGAGTTCGAAGTCGGCACCCTTGAAATGCGCTGCGACCAGCGTGGTGCCCATGCCGTCGTCCACAGCCGCGTCAAGTACTGCCTGGTTGGCGTGCTGAACCGCTGTCTGCAGCGAATCGCCGCCCTCGATCGCCTGCTGCAGTGCAGACAGTGCCAGGCTGCTTGCAACCTCCCCGCATTGATGCCCACCCATGCCGTCGGCGATGGCCCAGAGCCCCAGCTCCGGCGCGCAGAGCAGTGCATCTTCATTATGGCTGCGCCTGCGCCCTGGCGAGCTTTGCCCGGCGTAGTCCAGCAATGAATCAGAAATGGTAGGTTGCATGCGAGGGCCCTGCGGCACGACGTCGAGCGAGCATGATGCGTGGGGCTCGTAGGGCTGTCATCGACCGGCACCGCGACAAGCGCAAAACTGTTAACTCGCGCAAAGGGCAGCTTTATTTTTCGGCTGTTATCCGCGAATGCTGGTAGCCCGGTATGAGCAAGCGCGTTCACGCAAACCGGCCGGCTAAAAGTTACTACTGCTGGCGCTGCTTCCCTGTAGTCTCGGCTTCCGCTCCTCACTGACACACCTGTCGTCGCTACAACCATCCGTTTCAGTCACGAGGAGCAAACCATGCGCTTGGCCGATTTCATTCTGGAAAACATCGAACCCATCCTTCAGCAGTGGGAAGACTTCGCCAAGACGATGACACCCGCCGCCAACGGCATGGATTCGGTGGCGCTGCGGGACCATGCGGAGCAGATGTTGCTGGCGATCGCCGCCGATCTGCGCACGGCCCAATCGGTGAAGGCGCGGATCGCCAAATCCCATGGGAAGGCGTCGCCTTCACGAGATGCCACTCCCGCGGAAACCCACGCCGACATCCGCTATTCCTCGGGCTTCACGATTGCGCAGGTCATCGCCGAGTACCGGGCATTGCGCACCAGTGTGCTGGTCCTGTGGATGTCGTCCGATGCAGCGTCGAAAGAGCACGAGATTTCCGACATCGTCCGCTTTAACGAAGCGATCGATCAGGCCCTCGCCGAGTCTGTGGTCAGCTATGCGGACGCCGTGGATGCCGCGCGAAATGTCTTTCTCGGCATATTGGGCCACGACCTGCGAAGCCCCCTCGGCGCCATATTGCTGAGTGCTGACGTACTGCTACGCACAGGGGATTTGCCTCCAAAGCCGACCATCAACGTGTCGCGTATCTATACGAGCGTGAAACGCTCCATCAAGATCGTCGGCGACCTGTTGGACTTTACCCGCACGCACTCAGGCGTAGGCATTCCGGTGCGCATGGACAGCGAAGATCTGGCGCACGCGTGTGAAGGCATGGTTGAAGAGGCGAGGGCGTTCAACCCCGACCGACAGATCGTCCTGCAGTCGGAGCCGAGCCTTCCTGGGCAGTTCGATAAATCGCGAATGGAGCAGGTGATTGCCAACCTGATTGGCAACGCCGTCGAGCATGGCGAGGCGGGGACACCGATTACGGTCAGCCTGAAAAGCGATGAGGGGATCGCCGCGCTGACGGTTCACAACGTCGGCCGGCCCATCGCCGAATCGGCAAAAAGCAGCCTCTTCAATCCGATGGTGCGTCACATCCAGAGCGGCAACGCCGAGTACGGTGCGGGCGCGGGGCTCGGCCTTGGACTGTATATCGCATCCGCCATAGTCGATGCTCACCACGGCAGTATCGAGTTCGAGTCGATGGCCGGTAGCGGCACTACGTTCACGGTGCGCATACCCCTGGGCGGCGAGCAGGCTGCATAGTGCAGCCCACCTCAAGCAGCGGCTATCTGCTCAATTCGTACGCGCACATGTTGACTGTTGCCGCCAGATTCAGCGATTCGATGGCGCCACACCCGGGAATCGTGAATGGCTGGGCTTTGAGTGAGGCCAGCTGTTCGCGTGGCACGCCGCGGGCTTCGTTCCCGAACAGGTAGCAATCGAAGGCGCGGAAACTCGCCGATTGCACCGGCTCGCCGCTCATATCCAGGCAGGCGATGCGCTGGAAGCGGGTGTGCAACGAATCCAGCTCCACATCCAGCTCCATCGGCGCATGAAAGATAGCGCCCATGCTCGAACGCACGACCTTGGGGTTGTACGGGTCGACGCTGCCGGGGCTGAGCAGGCAGCGAAAACCACCGAACCACGCCAGCGTGCGCAGGATGGTGCCGAGGTTGCCCGGATCCTGGATTTCATGCAGGTAGATGGCGCGCTCGCCCGCGAGGGGCGCAGCAACCGGCGCGCCTGTCGCTGGCATCGGCACCAGCGCAACGATGCCCTGCGGGGTTTTGGTATCGGCGATCTGCGCCATCTGGCGATCGCTGATCAGGTGGGTCCTGAACGGGCTTTGCCAGTGCTCGTAGGCGCTGGCCACATACAGCTCGCTGCGTTGCAGCAGCGGGTTATGCAAGCCCGCCTTCTGCAGCTCCAGCACCAGATGCTCGCCCTCCACCAGAAAATATCCGAACTCGGCCCGGTACTTTTTCTGGTGCAGCTTTTTGATGTCGTCGAGTTTCATCAGGGCGGCGCTCAGTTGCTCTGCACTTCGGTGTGTTCCACTTCAGCCAGCATCGAGTTGGCCAGCGCCTCGGCGACCTTGATGCCATCCACGCCTGCCGAAAGGATGCCACCGGCGTAACCCGCGCCTTCGCCGGCCGGATACAAGCCGCGCAGGTTGAGGCTCTGCAACGTCTCGTTGTCACGGGTGATGCGCACCGGCGACGAGGTGCGGGTTTCGATGCCGGTAAGCACCGCATCAGCACGATCGAAGCCGCGGATCTGCTTGCCGAACGCCGGCAGCGCCTCGCGGATCGCCTCGATTGCATATTCGGGCAGTGATGGCGCGAGATCGCCCAGGCGCACGCCCGGTTTGTAGGAGGGCTCGACCTCGCCGAACGCGGTAGACGGCACGCCGCGAATGAAGTCGCCGACCAATTGCGCAGGTGCGCAGTAATCGCTGCCACCCAGCTCATAAGCGCGCGATTCCAGGCGCTCCTGCAGCTCCACGCCGGCCAGCGGGTCGCCGGGGAAATCCTGCTCAGGGTTGATGCCTACGACGATGCCGGCATTGGCATTGCGTTCGTTGCGCGAGTAC
Organism: Stutzerimonas kunmingensis; assembly: GCF_002929225.1. GTDB lineage: Bacteria > Pseudomonadota > Gammaproteobacteria > Pseudomonadales > Pseudomonadaceae > Stutzerimonas. The sequence goes on from NZ_PISM01000004.1 coordinate 92,952, forward strand.
TGGCTCATGCCGTTGGTCACCACGCGGCCCGGCTCGGACGTGGCGGCCACCACGGTGCCGCCCGGGCACATGCAGAAGCTGTAGACCGCACGGCCGTTCTTGGCGTGGTACACCAGCTTGTAGTCCGCAGCACCCAGCTCCGGATGGCCGGCGTACTTGCCCAGCCGGGCTTGGTCGATCATGCCCTGCGGGTGTTCGATGCGGAAACCGATGGCAAACGGCTTGGCCTCGATGAACACGTCCTGGCGATGCAGCATGCGCACGGTATCGCGGGAGCTGTGCCCCAGCGCCAGCACCACATGGCGACTCTTGATCGTCTCGCCGCTGGCCAGCACCACGCCTTCGAGCTGGCCATCGTTGATCACGAGATCGGTCACTTTGCACTCGAAGCGCACTTCGCCGCCGAGGGCGATGATTTCCTCGCGCATGGTCGAGACCACACCGGTAAGACGGAAGGTGCCGATGTGCGGCTTGCTCACATACATGATCTCGGCGGGTGCGCCGGCACGAACGAACTCGTGCACCACCTTGCGCGCGTAGAACTTGGGGTCCTTGATCTGGCTGTAGAGCTTGCCGTCGGAGAACAGCCCGGCGCCGCCCTCGCCGAACTGCACGTTGGATTCCGGCGTCAAGACCTTCTTGCGCCACAGCGCCCAGGTGTCCTTGGTACGGCTGCGCACATCCTTGCCGCGCTCCAGCACGATGGGCTTGAAGCCCATCTGTGCCAGCAGCAGCGCGGCGAACAATCCGCAGGGGCCGAAGCCCACCACCAGCGGGCGCTCGCTCAGATTGGCTGGCGCCTGGCCTACAGGGTAGTAGTTGGTGTCCGGCGCTGGACGCACGTTGTGGTCATCGGCAAAACGCGCCAGGACGGCCGCCTCGTCGCGGGCCTCCAGATCGATGATGTAGATGAACAGAATGACGCTGTTCTTCTTGCGCGCATCGTAGCTGCGCTTGAATACGGTGAAATTCAGCAGATCGGCGTCGCTGATGTTCAGGCGTTTGACGATGGCCTGGCGCAACTCATCGGCGGAATGATCGAGGGGCAGGGACAGCTCGTTGATGCGAATCATGACGGTAATCCTGGCCGGTGACTCCGGCAGAGGAAGAAGAAGGGGCGGGGAGTAGGGCGCGGATTGTACCCGTCGCCGCTCGTGCCTGTCAGGCTGCGCTGATGGCCTTCCACGGCCTCTGTGCTGCGACCAGCGCCCGCGGGGCGGCATTATCGGCTTATAATCGCCGCCACTTTGCGTCCAATGGTTGTGCCTTGCTGCGCCTGTTGGTCCGCGTCTTACCTTGATTCTCCGTGGTTGGCTCTATCATGAAACGATCCAAAAGCAGCCGTCGTTGGCTGGATGAACACGTCAACGATCCCTTCGTCAAACGCGCCCAGAAGGACGGCTTGCGCTCGCGCTCCAGCTACAAGCTGATCGAGCTGAACGAGAAGGACAAGTTGATACGCCCCGGCATGCTGGTCATGGATCTCGGCTCCGCTCCCGGTGGTTGGTCGCAGGTGGCCGGCGGTATCGTCGGTGAAAAGGGTAGGGTGCTGGCGACCGACATTCTGCCGATGGGCGGGCTGGATAACGTCGACTTCGTGCAGGGCGACTTCACCGAAGACGCCGTTTTTCAGCAGATCCTCGACATGCTCGACGGCCGGCAGCCCGATCTGATCGTCTCCGACATCGCGCCGAACATCAGTGGCGTCGCCGCCGCCGACCAGGCCGCTTCGATGTACCTGGTCGAGCTGACCCTCGACATGGTTCGCCAGGTGCTCAAGCCCGGCGGCAACTACGTGGTCAAGGTCTTCCAGGGCGAAGGCTCGGACGACTTCCTCAAGGATGTGCGCAGCTCGTTCGAGAAGGTGTCGATCCGCAAACCGGAAGCATCGCGCCCGCGTTCGCGTGAGGTCTATCTGGTGGCGAAGGGGTTCAAGGGCTAAGGGCACTTTCAGTGCCCTGCCGCGCGTTCCGCTCCCGCTACACCCGAGCTGGCTGATACATCGATGGGCAATCAATGCTGACCTACCTCGTGCGTTATCCCTCGGCAGCGCTGCTGTTTGTCCAGCTGCTCGGCATCCTGCTGTACCCCTTCATGGAAAACACCCCGCTCGGCCGCGCTGCCTTTGGTGCATTCGGCGTTGTGGTGCTGGTCCTGGCGTTGCGCATCGTCAACCGGAGCCCGACGCTGCATTCGCTGGCGTTCCTGATGGCCGCTGCGATCCTCGGACTGACGCTTGCCGTCGAACTGACAGCCATGCCCGGCCTGTACCTGGCGTTGGTCGTGACCGAGTCGATGTTCTACTTCTACGCGGCGGCTGGCCTGATCGGCTACATGATGGAAGACCAGCGCACGACGACGGACGAACTGTTTGCCGTCGGTGCCACCTTCACGCTGCTGGCGTGGGCGTTCGCCTACGCCTATGCGGCCTGCCAGCTCGTTGCCCCGGGCAGTTTCGTCGCTATCCTGCAGCCGGATGAGCCTCGCTCGTGGATGGAACTGCTGTTTCTCAGTGTCACCGTACTCTCCGGTGTTGGCCTCGGTGACATCCTGCCGCTGCGGCCTGTGGCGCGGGCGCTGGTCATGCTCGAGGAAATTGCGGGGCTGATGTATATCGCCCTGGTCGTCTCGCGGGTAATCGGGCTGACCATCCGCCGTTAATGACGCCTCCTGCAACGCCGCCCTTCCGAATGCCCTGTCGCCGAGAGAAACGCCAGGCAAGGCCTTAGCCGATCGCCCGCAAGAACCGTCCAACTCGCTCCAGCACTACGTCCGGCTGCTCGCGATGCGGCACGTGGCCGACGTCGGGCAGCAGCGCCTGTTCGACATGGCCGCCGGCGTGTTGGGCGATCAGTTGCGGGTGGCGTTCGGAGCCGAATTCGTCGTTGTCGCCATGGATGGCCAGTGCCGGGCAGCGGACTCGAGGCAGGGCGTGGGCGAGGGTCCAGGAGGCGAAGTCGGGCGCGAGCCAGGTGTCGATCCACGCGCTGAGTACCCAGTCGCTGCGCTCGCCGTGGTAGCGGCGCAGGCGTTCGCGCTGTGCGGGGGCGGCGAACCAGCTTCTGGCCTGGCGGATGCCTTCCAGCGTGCGGGGTTCGACGAAGGTGACCGCCGACATCGTGATCATCGCCTGGCAGGCTGCGGGATATTGCGCGGCGCAATGCACCGCCATGCTGCCGCCGACGCTGTGACCGACCACCACAAAACGCTCGATACCCAGATGGTCCAGCACTTGGGCGAAGCCATGCGCGGCTTCATCCTCGACGAAGGTCGGCGCAGGCGGAGCGGTCAAGCGGTCGGAGCGACCGAAGCCCAGCCGGTCATAGGCGACCACCGTGCGGCCGGTAGCCTGGGCGAGCGCGGCGGGGAAATCCTTCCACTGTTCGATGCAGCCGAGCGACTCGTGCAGCAGCAGGATCGGTGCGCAGTTCGGGCGCAGCGCGCCGGCGTCGGGGAACCAGCTGCGGACGAACATCTGCCCATGCGTGCTCTGGACCCAGAGGTCTGCCTGGGCGCTGCCGAGCGTTGCGCTATTGGTCATGGAGGGCTTTCCTGAGCGGTGCGGACCACATAGCAGTACTGGTCTTTTACGTAAACGTCAACATGCAGTGACGGATGTATCGACAGTGTGCTGCAGCCTTCGGGCAGGCAATGCAGCCGTAACCCGCACTGGTGCGCGGCACAACGTGCGGGCGTTCTGGAGGCAAATCAGGTCAGCGCAGGGTTGGAGCCTGGCGGCATGGCCCGCTACGGCAGGAGCGCATCAGCTCAGATAACGCTGGAACCAGGCGATGGTGCGTTGCCAGGCCAGCTCAGCCGCCTGCTCGTCGTAGCGCGGGGTGCTGTCGTTGTGAAAGCCATGCTGGGTGCCCGGGTAGATGTAGGCCTCGTAGTGCTTGCCGGCCGCCTTGAGCGCGGCTTCATAGGCGGGCCAGGTTTCATTGACGCGCTCGTCGTGTTTGGCGAACTGGAACAGCAACGGCGCCTGAATTTTCTCCACATCCGCCGGATTGGCCTGACGGCCATAGAACGGCACTGCCGCCGCCAGTTCCGGGTATGCCACCGCGGCGGCATTGGCCACGCCACCGCCATAGCAGAAGCCGGTGATGCCGACCTTTTCGGTGGTGGCTTCGTGGGCCATCAGCCATTCGATGGCGGCGAAGAAGTCGTTCATCAGTTTCTGCGGATCGACTGCGGCCTGCAGTTCGCGGCCCTTGTCGTCGTTGCCGGGATAGCCGCCGACCGAACTCAGCCCGTCCGGTGCGAGGGCGACGAAACCGGCCTTGGCCACGCGCCGTGCGACGTCTTCGATATAGGGGTTGAGGCCGCGATTCTCGTGGACGACAACGATGCCTGGCACCTTGCCCTCGGCCCCGGCCGGACGGACCAGGTAGGCGCGCACCTCACCGTGGCCGTTGGGCGATGGGTAGCTGACGTATTCGGCGATGATGTCCGGATCGGTGAAGGCGACCTGCTGGGCCAACGCATAGTTGGGCGTGAGCGCATCGAGCACCGCCACGGCGGTCATGCTGCACAGCGTGAAGGCCGCGGCGCGGTCGAGGAATTCCCGGCGGCTGAGCTTGCCGTGGACGTAGAAGTCGTAGAGCTCGAGCAGTTCGGGGGCGAAGTCTTTCGCGGTAAGACGTTCCATCGGCGGCTCCGTCGAGTATCGAAAGCGATGCTGGGTGTTTGCGCTGACAGCGGGTGCAGCAGCCAGTGTAGTCAGCCAGGTTGGCGACGCAGCGATTGCTGACGATCTTTACGGCGTTGAGCGCGGCGAGCGCGGGCCGGGTGGCTCGACGGGGGTCAGCTGGCCATCCTTGGCCAGGTGCAGGCGCAGGAAGTCTTCGGCAAGCAGTAGCTGGCCCGAGTAGAGCTCGCTGGCCTCGGCGCGCAGGTGCTCGATGGAGTGGCCGCGATTGGCATTCTTCTGATAGCGCGCGCTGAAGTGGGTCAGCACAAGATTCGGTAGGCCGACCGTTTGCGCAAAGCGCGCCACCGACGCCGCCGTGCTGTGGCCAAAGTCATTGCGCGCGTCGTTGGCCACCGCTTCGGTGTAGGTCGCCTCGTGCACCAGCAACTGGGCGCCGCGGCAGGCCTCGGCAAGCAGTTCGGGACGATCATTGTCGCCGCCGATGACGATGCGTTGCGGCGCACGGCTGAAGCTCAGGTAGTCGTCGCTGCGCAGTATCCGGCCTTCGTGCTCGACATCGAAGCCGCGTGCCAGCTGGCCCCAGAGTGGGCCGCGGGGCACGCCGTCGCGTTCGAGGCGGTCGATGTCCAGCCGCGGATCAGGCCGGGCCTCGGTGAAGCTGTAGCCGTAGCAGGGCACACGGTGGGACAGGGCGGTGGCCTCGATGCGCATGTTCAGGTTGCGCCACTCGCCCAGCGATTCGACCGCGTGAAAGTCGAGGTCGTAGCCCAGCCAGCTCTGGCTCATCTCCAGCGTGGCGCGCACCCAGGTTTCGATGCCCTGCGGCGCGATGATCGTCAGCGCGGCCTTGCGCCCCATCATCCCGGCGCTGGCGAGCAGACCGGGCAGGCCGTAGCAGTGGTCGCCATGTACATGGGTGATGCAGATGGCGCGCAGGTCGTGCAGAGACAGCGGCGTGCGCAACAGCCGGTGCTGGGTGCCTTCGCCGCAGTCAATCAGGTACCAGCTCTTGCCGGTGTCCTCCAGCAAGGCCAGGGCGGTGACATTGCGCGCGCGGGTGGGAGTGCCGGATGAAGTGCCGAGAAATAACAGATCCACGCCGCCGTTCCTTCCTGCCGTTCAACTGATCCGCGAAAGGTTGAGCCTTTGCCGGCGCCGCTGCAATTGCATTTTTGCGACGCCGCGGCCCTGACCAGCTGGCTGGCCGAGCGCCGCGGACCTCGCACTGTCGCAGGGCCGCTTCAGAGGTACTTCAGCCAGGCAATGTCCCTGCGCCGTGCCTTGAGTTCGGCGAACCAGCGCACCGCCGGGAACAGCAGCACCGCTAGCGCCAGGGTGCACAGCCACAGCTGCCACACGGCATCGAAGCCGAAGTGATTGCCGCGGTTCAGACCCCAGATCGCCACGGCGGCGATGTAGAGCAGCTTCAGCACGTACAGGTGCAGCAGGTAGAAGAACATCGGTGCCGCACCGAACACGCTGAGCGGTCGCAGCCAGGTGCGGCCCTGCTTGCGTTCCAAGTAACGCAGCAGCAGCAGGCCGCAACCCAGTGTCAGGCACAGGAACAGCAGCGACGGCGGGTATTTGGTGACGTTGAGCAGGCTCATCAGCGTGCGCAGGCCGTCCTCGCCGACGACCCAGGGCTGTTCGCCGTAGCTGTTGATCAGCCGCAGCAAAACGAAGGTCAGCAGGGCACCTTGAGCCCAGCCGCCCAGGTTGCGCTGGCGTCGCTCGGGGTCGGCGTTCCTGGCGAACCAGGGCCCGACAGCGTAGCCAAGGGCGATCACGCCGATCCACGGCAGCAGCGGATAGGAAGAGCGCAGCCGCAGGTTTTCCGACACCTCGATCCAGCCGCGGTCGTGCAGGATGGCCCAGGGGACGTGCAACGCTGAGTCTGCGGAGAACTGCAGCGGGTCGAGCAGGTTGTGGCTGCCAATGATCGCTAGTCCCAGCACGATCAGCGCAGGGCGCGGCAGCCAAAGCAGCGCCGAGAGCGCCAGCATGCTCAGGCCGATCGCCCAGATCACTTGCAGATAGATAACCTGCGGCGGGAACTGGAACGTCCAGGCGAAGTTGACCAGGGTGAATTCGAGCGCCACCAGGAACAGCCCTCGTTTGAGCAGAAAGCTCGACACTGCACGGCGGTCCTGGTGCTTTTCGCCATAAAGAAAGGCCGACAGGCCGGTCAGGAAGATGAATACCGGTGCGCAGAGATGCGCCAGGGTGCGGCTGAAGAACAACGCCGGCTCGGTGACCGCCACGTCCATCGGGTCGGGCACCTGCATATGCAGCAGGAAGGTTTCGCGGACATGGTCCAGCAGCATGAACAGGATCACCAGGCCGCGCAGCGCGTCGATGGATTGCAGACGCGCCGCGGCTGGCGGAGTGAAATCGGGGGAGGGCATGAGCGGCTCACAGCAGGATGATCGCAATGCAGGCGCAGACTCGCTGCGCCCGCCGAAAGGTGCGATACGTTATAACAAAAGTTGCTGCCTCTCCAGATGCGAATCAACCACGATAGTCGCCGGCGTAAAAGGGCTGAATGCTTCAGCCCTGCTCGCAGTTAACCATCCACGACACGCCGAAGCGGTCGGTGAGCATGCCGAAACGCTCGGCCCAGAAGGTTTTCTCCAGCGGCATGATCACCGTGCCGCCCTCGGCCAGTGCGGCGAACAGCTTTTCGCTTTCGTCCACGCTGGTCGGATGCAGGGAAACCGAGCAACCCTTGATGCCTTCGTACGGCCCGCCGCCACAGGTGTCGGGCAAGGAGTCGGAGGCCATCAGCACACCATCGCCGAGGTTCAGGCAGGCGTGCATGATCCGCTCGCGGTACTCGGCGGGAAACTGCTCGGCATCCGGCGCCTGGGCAAAGGTCATCATTTCCAGCGTGCCGCCCAGCACATCCTTGTAGAAGGTGAACGCTTCGCGGGTGGTGCCGTCGAGGGTGAGGTAGGTGGTGATCTTCATTGCTTGCTCCTTGCGGTCATTGATTGAGTTGCGCGCGCAGGCGGTCTTCCTGCTCGCGCAGTTCGGGGGTGAACTCGGCGCCGAAATCTTCCGCTTCGAATATCTGGCGAATCTCGATTTCCGAATCGCCGATGGCCGACTGCGGGCAACGCTTGACCCAGTCGACGGCCTCCTGCAACGAGGCGGTCTGGAACAGCCAGTAGCCAGCGATCAGCTCGCGGGTTTCGGCGAACGGGCCGTCGGTGACGCTGCACTGGCCGCCGTTGAAACGGAGGCGCGCGCCCTTGTGGCTGGGGTGCAGGCCCTCGCCGCCGAGCAGCACGCCGGCATTGGCCAGGTCTTCGTTGTAGCGGCCCATCGCCGTGAGAACGTCCTCGCTGGGCATCTCGCCGGCTTCGGTTTGTGGGGTGGCCTTGATCATCACCATGAAACGCATCGGTGGACTCCTTCAGTGGAATGGAAAGAGCCTAGACGGGCATACGGCAATTTCCGCCGGCTCCGATCATTGGTCGAACGGGCGCGGTAGGAATCGACAGGTCTTTGAGAAATTCTTTGCTCAGGGCAGCGGATAGGTCAGCAGAAGCAGATGCAGGCTGTTGACCGCACCGTGCAGAAGCACCGCGACCCACAGGCGATCACCGGAGTAATGGAAGGCCAGGCCGTAGCCGAGACCTGCCAGCGTGGCGAGCCCGGCGAAACCGAAGCCGGCCGGAAGGTGCGCGGCGCCGAACAGGGCAGTCGCCAGGCCGATGCCGGCGACCACACCGAAGCGTCCGACCAGTTCACGCTGCAGCAGGCCGCGAAAGATCAGCTCTTCGACCAGGCAGGTGATGCCCAGGTTGATCAGCAGCCAGGGCAGGAACAGCGCCGGCCCTTTCGGTTGCCAGCCCAGCACGCCAGAGGCCAGCGCCAGCAGTGGGACGAGAATCAGGCAGGCGCCTGACGCAAGCAGGGTGAGTCTGATCGAGCGCCAATCCGTTCGTGGCTGGCCCAGCCACCAGGCCAGCAGCAGTGCCGCGACCATCGCCTTGTCCGGGCTGATGCGCAATTGCCAGGGCGAGGCACCGCCCAGATCCTGCGGTGGGCCGAGCGGCAGCGGGCTGAAGCCGGGCAGCAGATGTGCGGCGAGCAACAGGGCGCCGAGCAGCGTACCGAACAGCCACGGCGAGTTGGGGATGTGCGGCTGAGCGACAAGCCAGCCAGCGAATAGCAGAACGGCCAGCGCGCCAACCGGCTCAATCATGCCGAGGGCCAGGCCGAGTGATAGCGCGACGACCGGAATGCAGTAGTGCAGCCTGCGAATCACACTATTGCAGCCGATAACGCGCGAGCTCCTTTGGCGTGAGCACGCGCATGCGCCACGGTTCGATCAGCTGCATGTCGTCCGCCAGCCGCGTATTGACGCCCATGTCCCGCAAGTAGATGCGTGGTGCGCGGTGTGGTCGCTGGCTGATGGACTGCGCCGACTCACCATTGGCGACGTAGGGCCGATGCAGGCCGACATAGCCGCGCACGGTGCGCTGCCGTCCCGCCGCCAGCAGGTAGATGCAACTGCCCTGGCAGACCGCGGTCGCCGGCACCAGGGCGTCGAAGCCCGTCTCGCGCAGCAGATAGCCCATGCGCATGGCTTCCGCTGCGCTGCCGCCGATGTTGTCGAGGATCAGCAGCTTGCGCGCGTGTTTGCCAGGGTGGGCCATGATGCCCTTGAGCAGCGCCTCGTAGTCACCCGGCGCAATCTGTTCGGTAACGCGCGCGACCAGCACCAGGCCCTGATCTTCATGTTCCAGCGGCAGCACCTCGACCTTGGCGTGGGCAGTGCAGGCGAACAGCGCCAGTGCGCAGAGGGTGACGAAGCGAAGCATCGAGCGGGCAGTCCTGAAATGGGAGGTGGCGAAGATACCCGCAGCGCCGGCTTTCGCCTACTGCGACCTTCGCCCCTCGCTCGGGCCTGGATAGCGTGTCAGCGTGCGGCGTCTTCGGCGGACAATGCGCGAATCATCGCCGTCGTCAGATACAGCCGCGGCGCGATGCTCGACAGCTCGATGTACTCATCTTCCGAATGCAGCCCGGCGCCGACCACACCCATGGTTTCCAGCACGGCCGGCTTGTCGCTGTCCGGCACGTAGGCGTAGCCGGCGTCGGTGCCGAAGCGCATGGCGATCCGCTCGATACGCTGGTCGATCTCGCCGTACAGGCGCTGCGCGGTCTCGGCCAGGCGCTCCGATGCGGGATTCTTCGCCAGTGGTGGACGGCCCTTGTCGACGCGCAGCTCGACGCGGGTGTCGTCGATCAGCTTGTTCTCGATGATCTTCTGCGCATCGGCGAGCACGCGTTGGGTCTCGCTGATATCGGAGTAGCGCATGTCTGCTTCGGCGGTCGCCTTGTTCGGGATGATGTTGCGCTTCTCACCGCCGGCGATCATGGTCCAGCTGACCGTGGTGCCCTTGTCCGGATCGCCCAGGTCCTTGAGCTGCACCAGCTGGTGCGCCAGTTCCAGCACGGCGTTGCGACCTTCCTCAGGTGCGGAACCGGCGTGGGAGGATTTGCCCTTCACCTCCAGCATCACCGCATTGATGCCATTGGTGGCGGTGGTCACCGCATCGCGATCCGGCGGCTCGTAGGAGAAGACGTAATCATGCTTGCGGGCCAGTTCGGCGATGATCTTCTTCGAGCCCGCCGAACCCATTTCCTCATCCGGATTGAACAGCACGGTGATCGTGCCGTAGGCGTCGAACTGCTGCGCCTTGAGCAGCTCCAGCGCATGCAGAATCATCGCCACGCCACCCTTGGCATCGGCCACGCCGGGGCCGTAGGCGCGCTTCTCGTCCATGCGGAACGGGCGCTCCGCGGCGGTGCCTTCGGCGAACACTGTGTCGTAATGCACCATCAGCAGGAAGTCCTTGCTGCCGCTGCCTTTGAGGGTGCCGACGATGTTGTCGCCGGCCGATGGCGCGGCCGGGCTGGTGCTGACCTCGGCACCCAGTGCCTGCAAGCGTTCGACCAGCATCTGGCTGACCGTGGTCAGGCCCTCGGCCTGGCCAGTGCCGGTATCCACCGCCACCAGCTGTTTGACGGTGTCGATATAGGCGCTCTGTTCGGCCTTGGCCTGCTCGAGCAACTCGGCAGGTTTGATTTCGGCTGCCATGGCAGACAGTGAAGACAGGCATAGCGCGACTGCAACTGCAATCGGGGCGACGGCGCGTACGTGCATCGGAATAACCTCGGATCGCGGGGGTGATGAGCTTGAGAGCGCGGCCAGGCCCGCAACGTTCCGAAGCATCGCCGCACGGGTCGCAGCCGCGCGGAGAATGCTAATGTCTGCCTTTTCCACTTGCCGGAGAACTCCAGGTGTCCCTGACCACGCCCTACGATCCGCAGAACATCTTCGCCCAGATCATTCGCGGCGATGCGCCTTGTTACAAGCTCTACGAGGATGACGACGTACTGGCCTTCCTCGACCTGTTCCCGCAGTCCTTCGGCCACACGCTGGTGATTCCCAAGCGCTCGGCGGCCTGCAACATCCTCGATGTGGATACCGACGCGCTGGCCAAGGTCATGGCCGTGGTGCAGAAGCTCACCCGTGTGATCGTCGACGAGCTGCAGCCGGATGGCGTGCAGGTCGCGCAGTTCAATGGCGCGCCGGCGGGGCAGACGGTGTTCCACATCCACGTGCATATCGTGCCGCGCTACTCGGGCGAGGGACTCGGCATTCATGCCGCCGGCAAGGCCGATCCGGCCGATCTGGAAAAGCTCCAGGCGCGCTTGCAGCAGCGCATCGCCGAGCAGGGCTGAGCCAGGCTAGGATGTCGTGGCGGGGTCAAGCCCGCTGCGACCATCGCAGCAGCCAACAGGCACCAAAGTACAATTCGTGCCCGGCAGGGGGCTTCGTACCCTGCGGGCATGATGCTTTCATTGCCCTTCCTCACCCCGTTCGTTCTGCGCGCTCGCCGCGCGCTGTTGGCGCTTGTATTGCTGCCCCTGTGGGCACAGGCGCAGGAGCTGCCGGTGCTGACCCTCAGCGTGCTGCAGTTCGGCACGCCGCACTGGGAGCTTGAGCATCTCAAGCGCCAGGGACTGGACCGTGCCAACGGTTTCGAGCTGAAGGTGCGACTGGTGGCCGATGTGCCGGCCTCGCGACTGGCATTGACCAGCGGCAGCGTCGACGGTGCGGTGAGCGATCTGCTCTGGGCGCAGGCGCGCTACCAGGCCGGCACGGCCTACCGCTACGTACCCTTTTCCTCCCAGATCGGTGAGGTGCTGGTGCCCGAAGGCAGCGCCATCCGCACGCTGGCCGACCTGCGCGGCAAGCGCATCGGTGTCGCTGGCGGGCCGGACGGGCTGGGCTGGCAGTTGCTGCAGCATGCCGCGGCCCAGGACGGAATCGATCTGTCCAAACAGGCGACTGTTCAATACGCCGCACCGCCCCTGCTCAGCCAGGCGCTGCGCCGCGGTCAGGTGGATGCGCTGCTGACCTTCTGGCATTTCTCCGCGCGCATGCGTGGCGAAGGTGGTGTGCAGGTGGCGTTCAGTCTCGATGATCTGCTCCGATCATTGGAGCTTGATCCGCACCTGCCGGTGCTCGGCTATCTGTTTCCCGAATCCTGGGCCGTCGAGCATGAGGCGCTGCTGCAGCGCTTCGCCATGGCGTTGGGCCAGACCAAGCACGAGCTCGCCAGCGAGCCGGCGCACTGGCAGGCGCTGCGGTCGCTGATGCGTGCCGACGAGGATGGCGTGTTCGCCGCGCTGCGTGACAGTTTCCTCGCCGGCATTCCGCAGCCGCTGGATGAGCGGCGTATCGCCGACCTGCAACGACTGTTGACCCTCACCGGCGCCGATCCGGCGAAACTGATGCCGGCCGCGTCATTCCAGAGCACGCCATGAACGGCTCGCGCTGGGCCTGCTGGATCGCCCTGCCATGCGCGGTGGCACTCTGGACGCTGATTGCGCTGGTCGTGCAGACGCCGCTGCTGCCGAGTCCGGCCGCCGTGCTCGACACCTTCTGGCGGGCCACGCAGAGCGGTGAACTGCCCGAACATCTGCTGGTTACCCTGCGTCGCGTGCTGTTCGCCTTCGTGCTGGCGATGGCACTGGGCACGCTGCTAGGCGTGTGGATGGGCCGCTCGCGGCTGGCCAATGCCGTGCTCGATCCGCTGCTGGTGCTGTTTCTCAACCTGCCGGCGCTGGTCACCATCATCCTGCTCTACGTCTGGTTCGGTCTGGTCGAAGCTGCGGCGGTACTGGCGGTGGTGATCAACAAGGTGCCGAACGTGGCCGTCACCGTGCGCGAGGGCGCACGCAGTATCGATCCCAAGCTGGAACAGATGGCGCTGGTCTACCGTTTCACGCGCTGGCAGCGGATCAGGCATGTCTGGCTGCCGCAGCTGTTTCCCTACCTGATGGCCGCCACTCGCGGCGGGCTAGCGCTGATCTGGAAGATCGTGCTGGTGGTCGAGCTGCTCGGTCGCTCGGATGGCATCGGCTTTCAGCTGCATATGGCCTTTCAGGTGTTCGACGTGGCGAGCATCCTCGCCTACAGCCTGGCCTTCATCGCCGTGGTCCAGCTGATCGAACTGGCGCTGTTGCAGCCGTTGGAGCGTCGCGCATCGTCCTGGCGCGAAGCGGGTGTGCGCCATGCTTGAGCTGCGCCTGGATGGCCGTCACCCCGTGCTGGGCGTGATCGATGCGCAGGTGCGCGAAGGCGATCGCATCTGTCTGCTCGGGCCATCCGGTGTCGGCAAGACGACGCTGCTCAACGGCATCGCCGGGCTCGATCCGCAGCTGCGGCCGATGATCGAGCAGCGCGCCGGGTTGCGCGTCGGCTACCTGTTTCAGGAGCATCGCCTGCTGCCCTGGCGCACGGTGCGACAGAACCTGGCGCTGGTCGGCGCGAGCGCGGCGGACATCGATCGGCTGCTGGCCGAGGTCGGGCTGAGTGGCGCGGCCGATAGCCTGCCGGATCAGCTCTCGCTGGGCATGGCGCGCAGGGCGGCCCTGGCGCGCTGCCTGGCGATCAAGCCGGATCTGTTGCTACTCGACGAACCCTTCGCCTCGCTGGATGCCGAGCGCGCCGCCGAACTGCGCGCCCTGATCGCCCGCCTGCTGGATCAGAACCCGGGCATGGCGATGATCTGCGTGACCCACGATCCGCGCGATGCCGACGATCTGGCCAATCGCCTGTGGTACCTGAGCGGCGTCCCGGCGACATTGCGCTGCGATGAGCCGCCCGGCAGCCCCGTCGATCTCAGCGAACTGAGCGAGCGCCAGCGCCGCGCCTGAGCGGCATTCAGCCGGCCAGCAGCTGCGTCAGCGCATGCAGCGCCAGACCGACCAGCCCGCCGACCAGGGTGCCGTTGATGCGAATGTACTGCAGGTCCTTGCCGACGCTCTGTTCCAACTGCTCGACCAGCTCACGGCTTTCCCAGTTTTCCACTCGCTGCGCGATATAGGCGCCGATCTGCCCGCGGTAGCGCTCCAGCAGGCCGGGTGCGGCGGCCAGCAGTTGCTCGTTGATCCAGTTGCGCATGGAATCGTCGGCGGCGAGGCCGTCGCCGAGGCCGCGACAGAGGCTGACGATGCGTCGGCCGATGCGTGAGTCGTCGCTGGCCAGGTCGCTCTCCAGCCAGGCCGTGAGTTCCTGCCAGAGATTGCCGAAATAGGCGCTGGTGGCGGGGTGCTCCAAGAGCTGCGCGAGAATGCGCTCGACCTCCAGGGCGTATTGCGGGTCCTGCTCCAGGCGCTCGATGTATTCACTGACGTGTTCGTCGAAGCGCTGGCGGATCAGGTGCTCCGGGTCGGCGGCGATCTCGGCGATCAGCGCTGACAGGCCGTCGACGAACTTGTTCGCCGACCAGCCGCTCACCGGCCGGCTCAGGCCGAGATAGCGCAGGGTGCGGATTTCCCGGCTGATGGCGTCGGCGACCAGCGCGCGGGTTTCTTCGTCCTGCATGATCGAATCGAGGCGGATCAGCAGCTCGTCGAGCATCGCCTGATGCCGGCCCTGGCCGGTCAGCACGCGCAAGGCCTGGGCCAGAGGGGCGGAGAGGTCGAACTTGCGCAGCCGAGTGGTCACCTTGGCTTCGACGAAGGCACGCACGCGTTCGTCATGCAGCGCGGCGATGCCGAAATGCGCGATGCCGGTGAGCCGGCGGCCGACCGCTTCGGCGTTGCTCGAATGACGCAACCAGCCGGCCAGGCGCGAGGCGATGTCGAGTTCCTGCAGCTTGGCCAGCACCAGCGGCGTGGCGAGGAAATGCGTGGTGATGAAGCTGGACAGGTTCTGCCCGATGCGCGCCTTGCTGCGCGGGATGATCGCCGTGTGCGGGATCGGCAGGCCCAGCGGGTGGCGGAACAATGCGGTGACGGCGAACCAGTCGGCGATCGCGCCGATCATGGCGGCTTCGGCGAACGAGGCGACGTAGCCCCAGGCCGGGTGGCTGGCTTCGAAGCGTGTCGCGACGATGTAGAGTAGGGCGGCCAGTAGCAACAGAAGGCTGGCGACCAGCTTCATGCGCGAAACCGGTGACTGCCAGGCGCTGATCATGGAACGCATGCAGGTCCTCGTCGTGTGGGCGAATGGAGTCTCTAGGGGGTAGACAGCGAAGCAGGGCGATGAGGTCGGCGCTTGAATGAAACGCATGATGATGCGGATCGTCAGGCGGTTGGGCTAGCTGGGCTGAAACTTGCCTGCAGGATGGATTCGTACGGCAGCCTGGACCAGGCCGGTGCTGCTGCTTGAGACGGCACGGCTGCGCCGAGGTCCACCCGACGGACTCTGCTGAATCGCCGGGTGGATGTCGCTTCGCGCATCCACCGGAACACGCCCGGTGGATGTAATCGCCGGAGGTGGATCAGACCTCGTCGTCCTCTTCCTCGCGGATCAGCACGTACTGGCCTTCGGCATCGTTCAGGCAGTCCCAGACGTAGAACATCGATACCTGGCCCGGGCTTTCCGTGACGGCGGCGTAGTCGCCGGGCACGGCAGTGAAGTAGACGCCGGAGTCGGGCGCTGCCTGGCAGGCGATGCGGGCGACGACGAAGGCTTCCGGCGCGGTGCCGTCGAAGTAGTCGTCACGGTCCTTGGCATCCCATTCGGCTGGCGCTTCAAAGGGGCCGCTGATGACGATGCGCGCGTCACCAAGATCCTGCTCTTCCGCTTCCTCGTCGTATTCGTCGGGGCGGTACAGGGTGCATTCCAGGGCTTCCGGGTTTTCGAGAATGGCCGCGCGGGATTGTGGGGTGAGTGTCTGCATGGAATCTCCGACTGCGGTTGGGTGTGAGTGGGCAGTGTGGTGGAGCCGCCCGGGCAGTGCAATCGGTTGCATGGTCGCGCCCGCCGATAGTGGCACGGGATCGGTCGGGCAATCCTGCGGCGGCGCCACGGCAACCTTCGGACCGCCGGTGTCGTGCGGTTCGAACGTCGCGTGGTTTGTCGCCTCCAATCGATATCAGCCATCCACCCGCGACAGCCGAGGCAACCATGAAGGCAGATGACCAGCAGGCAGGCGATGAGCCTGATGTGACCATGACCGATGGAGGCGAAAAGAACGCCGGCGAAGACCCGGACTACGACGACCAGCCTTCGCCGCTGGACGATCCTGACGAGCCTGAGACGCTGCCGGACGATCCGGACATCCAGGGAGAAGACGGTTCCGGCGAGCCGAGCTGACCCATCCGCCCACGACAATCGCCGCCCCAGAGGAGTCACCATGAACATTTATCAGGTCAGGCCCACCGAAATGGGCTGGGAGCTGGAAGACCAGCAAACCCAGAAAACCGTGCTGCGAACCCTCACCAAGGACGAGATGTACAGCGCGCTGGATGCCTACATGGACGGCCGCGCCGCGTCGGTCGAGGTATTCGGTCGCGATGGCGAGCTGGAGGAGGCGCGTCCCTATCCGGGGAGCCATCACCTGTAGACATAGCCGCCTGTTTGGTAAGTTCAGTCGGGCAATTTCGGCGCCCATGGCCCCGATACGGTGTTGCCGCTCCTTGCCATAGCCCGCTATGACTCGCCGCAGCGCCTTGTCTCGGAGCCCTGTTCATCCGAACTTGCCTCAACCAACTCACTACACAGACCACTAGGGCAATTTCCTTCAATACCATGCCCTGTCGGGCCCATAGCCTGCCCACCATCTTCCACTGGTAAGCAGAGTACTCATGGACCCCTATCTCTCGATGGCCGCGTTCGCCCTGGCCTCGTCGATCACTCCTGGCCCGGTCAACCTGGTCGCGCTCAACTGTGGCGCGCGTTTCGGCTTTCGCGCCAGTGCTCGGCACATCACCGGCGCAACTGTCGGTTTCACCCTGTTGCTGTTGCTGATCGGCCTCGGGCTTTACGAGCTGCTCGAGCGGGCGCCGATTCTAATGCGTGGCATCCAGTGGGGCGGGGTCGCCTTCCTGCTCTATATGGCCTGGAGGCTTGCAGTCGATGATGGCCGTCTGGAACCCGCTGCGGCCGGCAATGGCCCGTCGCTGCTCGACGGCGCGCTGATGCAATGGCTCAATCCAAAGGCCTGGCTGGCGTCAGTGGCGGGCATGGGGCTGTTCGCGGCAAATGGCGATGTGCTGCGGGTCTGGCTGTTCGCCGGCCTGTATTTCGTCATCTGTTATGGCTCGATTGCCTGCTGGGCCGGAGCTGGCGCCTTTCTCAGCCGCTATCTGCAGGAGCCGGGGCGGGTGCGCTGGCTCAATCGAACGATGGCACTGTTGCTGGCAGGCAGTGCGTTCTATCTAGTGGCGGGCTGAGCCCGGCGCGATGCGATCCCGGTACTGCCCGGGCGTCGCCGCCAGCTGACGTTTGAAGGTGCGCTGGAAGTGCGCCTGGTCCGCAAAACCGGCGGCCAGCGCCACCTCGGCGAGGTCATGACCCTGGCGCAGCCAGTGCTGGCTGCGCTGGATGCGACGGTTGAGCAGATAGACATGCGGGGTCATGCCGTAGTGCTGCCTGAAGGTGCGGATCAGATAGGACGGCGACAGCGCGGCTGCCTGGCAGATGTCTTCCAGACGCAGCGCCTGGGTACAGTGTTCGGCAATGTAGTCGGCCGCCCGTCGCAGCTGTTCGACAGGCTCTGCGCCCGGGCTGGCGGCTGCCGGGGCAAGGGTCTGCTGCAGCAGCGTGAAGTACTCGACCGCCGCGCTCTGCCGCTGCAGCGTGTCCGCCTGCGGGTCGAGCAGGGTGGCGTACAGCCTGGTCAGCCCGGTGAACAACGCCGGGTCGAGGCTCTGGATCGGCGTGTAGGGAATGAAGCGGCCGTCGGCGCTGACGCCCAGTTCATGCTGCAGCACGCCCAGCCAGCCTGTGTCGACGTAGAACATCAGGTACGACCAGGGTTGGCCGTCGATGGGGTTGCAGGCATGCACCGTTTGCGGATTGATGATCACCACGGCGCCGCGGGCGATCCGCTGGCGTGCCGTGCCGTTGAAGTAGGTGCTGGCGCCGGCGGTGATTGCGCCGATGGAAAAGGTCTCGTGACAGTGCGGCGCATAACAGACCCTGCGCCCATCGGCGACCGCCCGCGCCTCGAGGAAGGGCAGGGCGGCGTCGCGCCAGAAGCGTGGCTGGCTGTCGTCCGGATTGTTCACGTTGTGCCTGCCGTCATCGATACGAAACTGTAGTCAGACTCTAGCAATCATTCGGCGCTCTGGCATGCTCGACGACCAGGTTCGCCATTTCAGTCCCGGCCAAGGAGTTTCCATGCGTCTGACCCTCGCTTTCACTGCACTGCTGTCGCTGGCTGGCTGTTCATCCTGGCAGCCCGATGCCGAGGACATCGAACCGGTGCCGGCCGAGCGGGTGCTGGCCTACCAAGAGCCCCTGGAGAACGCCGGTGAGGTGGTGGTGACGCGGGATTTCGGCTTGCGTGGCGGCGGCTGCTACATCGCCGTGCTGATCGATCGTGAGCTGGCGGCGCGCATCCACGTCGGCGAGGTGGTGCGTTTTCAGGTGCCGGCCGGTGCGCGGATCGTCAGCATCGGCACCGATCCGCTGGACGACACGCTGTGTGGCAAGCTCAGCCTGCGCCGCGAGAAACTGGCGCAGGTGCAGGCGGGGCAGACGCTGGAATATCGCGTCATCAGCGACAACCGCATTGGCTTCGATATCGTGCCGGTCGAGCCCTGATGCGGCGGATTACTTGATCACCGTCCGCGCAGTCTTCAGATAGTCCGCGCCGTAGCTGTTGACTTCGTCGGCGCTCTCGGCTTCCGAGGCGATGTGGATTTCCTCCAGGGTGTCGTTCAGCCCGTCCATTTCCTCGACGATTTTCTCCAGCGCCGCTTTCAGCGTGTAGGTCAGTTCGTGGATCTGCGCCATGTTCTCCGGTGTCTGCTCCTGCGCCAGGGCCTGGTCGAGGCGGGTGTTGTATTCGGAGAATTGCTTCACCGCCTCGGCCAAGTTGCTAGGTGGCGGTGCCTCGGCGAAGGCATGGCTGGCGACGATGGTGGTCAGCGCCAGAGCGGCGGTCCGGATAAGCGTCTTCACGACAGGTCCCTTGCTGAATTTGGTCGGGCGCGAAGGTATCACCTGCGGGTGCTGACGCTGTGTAGTAGCGCACAGTCTGCGCTGCGCCATTAGTCGCATGTCTTATCGCATGACCGTCGGGGCAGTGAAGTTCAACGGCGGTGCAGGCGAGGCTACTGCCGCGGCGGTGAACCGACTTTGCTGCGCAATGTGTTGCCCGGCCGCTCTGGCATGCAGCTTGCGATGATTTTTCATTAAAGGGCGACCACGCTTGGCCGATATGATCTCGCGTGCTGGCATTTCGCCTGTGCTCGGCAGGCGTCTGTAGACCCAACAACAAGATCACGCTCCCGCTTCCTCTTCCGCGATTCGCGTCCTGCAACAGGACCACGCGGCACGTCCCTCGCCCGACGCGCCGGTTCGACCGTTATGCCTCACTTTTGCCAATTTGCCGCTCCTCACGAACGGCACGCCATATGGAAAAGAACGAATGATGCAGCAACTGACAATCCGTGCCCGCCTGCTGATTCTGGTCGGGGCCATGCTTGCGGCCTGCCTGGTGATCGGGCTGACCGGGCTCAATGCCCAGCAGCGCAGCGTCGCCGGGCTGAACACCGTGTACCTGGATCGCGTCGTGCCGCTGCGTGACCTCAAGCTGATCGTCGACCTGTACGCGGTGAAGATCGTCGATACCACCCACAAGACTCGCAGCGGCATGCTCAGCTATGGCCAGGCGCGTGACGAGGTGCGCAACGCCCGCGCCGAGATCAACCGTCTCTGGAGTGCGTACCTGAACACCCGACTGGTTGACGCCGAGCGACTGATCGCGACGCGCATCGAAACCCTGATGAAGGCCGCGGACGAACCACTCGATGCGCTCGAGCGTACGCTGGACCGGCACAGCGAAAAGCGGCTGGCGGCGTTCGTCATCAACGATCTGTATCCGCTGATCGATCCCATATCCGAAGGCTTTACCCAGCTGATCGAGCTGCAACTGGGCGAGGCCAAGGCCGAGTACGAACAGGCGCAGGCGCTCTATCAGCGTAATCGCCTGTTGAACATCGGCCTGTTGCTGGCGCTGCTGGTTGGCGGCGGTCTGTTCGCCACGGTGATGTTGCGCAGCATCAGCCGGCCGCTGGAGGAGTTGAAGCAGGCCGCGGCATCGGTGGCAGCGGGTGATTTGAGTCGCACCATCGAGTGTCGCGGCAAGGACGAAATCACCGAGGTGCAGCAGTCGATCCGTCAGATGCAGCGCACCCTGCGCGATACGCTGCAGGACATCCAGGGCTCGGCGACCCAGCTGGCGTCGGCTGCCGAGGAGCTGCACGCGGTCACCCAGCACACCGCCCAGGGCATCCATCAGCAGAACGAGGAAGTGCAGATGGCCGCCACCGCGGTCACCGAGATGTCCGCCGCGGTGGACGAAGTGGCCGGCAACGCCAACCGCACCTCCGATGCTTCGCGCGATGCCGAGACGGTCGCCGACGACGGCCGCCGCCAGGTGACTGCCACGCGGCAGACCATCGACCAGCTGAGCGACAAGCTGCAGCAGACCGCGGCCACCGTGACCCACCTGGCCCAAGAGGCTGCGAGCATCGGGCAGGTGGTGGATGTGATTCGCGCGATCGCCGACCAGACCAATCTGCTCGCGCTCAACGCCGCCATCGAGGCCGCGCGGGCCGGCGAAGCTGGACGTGGATTCGCGGTGGTCGCGGACGAGGTGCGTAACCTCGCGCAGCGCACGCAGAGCTCGACCCAGGAGATTGAACGCATGATCGGCGCGATCCAGAGCGCTACCGAGCAATCGGTGCGAGACATGCAGCAGAGCAGTGAATTCGCTACGCGCAGCCAGACCATGGCCGGCGAAGCGGATCAGGCGCTGGGGCTGATCGCCGAGCGCGTCGGGCAGATCAACGAGATGAACCTGGTGATCGCCAGCGCCGCCGAGGAGCAGGCACAGGTCGCGCGGGAGGTGGATCGCAACCTGGTGGCCATCCGTGACATCTCAGAGCAGAGCGCCACCGGCGCGCAGCAGACCTCGGTGGCCAGCGACGAGCTGGCGCGCCTGGCGACGCAGCTCAACCAGCTGGTCGGGCGCTTCCGTCTGTAAGCGAAGAGATGGGCTGACGCGGTCGGGACATGCATTGTCGCAATCCGACCGCGAACCCGGCTGCACGAATGCATTCCTATGTACGGAGTTTCCCGATTCGTACCGAACAGGAGTCGCGCGTGAAAACAGCCGTGTCCGCCCTGGCGCTTGCCGCCGGTCTAACCCTGAGCCTGCCGCTGCTGGCCGAAAGCCGAACCGCCTACGGCCCGCAGCTGGAAGGCTTCAGCTATCCGCACCCGCTCAAGCACTACCGTTTCGAGTCCCAGGGCAAGGCGCTGGAAATGGCCTTCATGGACGTCGAGCCGCAGGGCAAGGCGAACGGCCGCACGGCGCTGTTGCTGCATGGCAAGAACTTCTGCGGGGCGACCTGGGAGCGCACCATCGAGGTGCTCAGCCAGGCCGGTTACCGGGTCATCGCTCCCGATCAGGTCGGTTTCTGCAGCTCGAGCAAGCCCGAGGGTTACCAGTTCAGCTTCTCCCAGCTGGCGCACAACACCCAGGCGCTGCTGGAGCAGGAAGACATCGAGCAGGTCACTGTGATCGGCCATTCCATGGGTGGCATGCTGGCGGCGCGACTGGCGCTGAACTACCCACAGCGAGTCGAGCAGCTGGTGCTGGTCAACCCCATCGGTCTGGAAGACTGGCAGGCTGAAGGCGTGCCGTACGCCTCGATCGATCAGCTCTACCAGTCGGAACTCAAGACCGACTTCGACAGCATCAAGGCCTACCAGCAGAAGTTCTACTACAACGGCAGCTGGAAGCCGGAGTACGAGCGTTGGGTCGGCATGCTCGCCGGAATGTATGCCGGGGACGGCAAGGAACAGGTCGCCTGGAACCAGGCACAGACCTCGGAGATGGTCTTCACCCAGCCGGTGATCCATGAGTTTTCGCGGATCAGGACGCCGACCTTGCTGCTGATCGGCGGGCTGGATCGTACCGCGCCGGGCGCCAACCGTGCGCCGGAGGATGTCGCCAAGCGCCTGGGCAACTATCCCGAGCTGGGTCGCCAGGCTGCCGCGATGATTCCGGATGCGACGCTGGTGGCCTTCCCTGATCTTGGGCATTCACCTCAGGTCGAGGCACCAGAAGAATTCCACCGTGCGCTGCTCGAGAGGCTGGAGGCGCAGCGCTAATACGTGTCAGCCGCGCTCCGCTGCTTTCACCAGGGGCGGCTGCGCGGCACCCAGGCGTTGCCCGCCCGATTCCAGCAGCGCCTGCAGCGCCCGGCCATAGGCGCCGAGCGCCACGCGCAGGCTGTTGTTGTGGGTGGCGCCCTCGACCAGCAGCAATTGCTTGGGTTGGCGCGCAGCCTGATACAGCTGCTCGCTGAAGCGCGGCGGCACATAGCGGTCATCAGTGCCGTGCACCACCAGCAGTGGCATGCCGATCTGGTCGATCTTCTCCAGCGAATCGAACTTCTGCGACAGCAGCCAGCGCACCGGCAGCGTGGTGTCGGACACGGCTGTCGCCACGTCGGCCAGCGAGGTGAAGGTCGACTCGATGATCAGCGCGCGCGCCCCGGCCGGTACGCTGTCGCGCTCGGCCTGCTGCCCGAGTTCGGCGGCCAGGTCGACAGCCACCGCGCCGCCGAGGGAATGCCCGTAGATGAAGCGCTTGCCGGCGTCCGGCTGCAGCGTCTTCAGGCGCTCCCAGCCGATGCGCGCGTCGGCATAGACGCTGCGTTCCGACGGCAGGTCGCCAAGGCTCTGGCCGAAGCCGCGGTAGTCGATGGCCAGCACCGAGAAGCCCAGCGCGCGCAGCTGTTCCAGACGAAAAAGGTGGCCGGTGAGGTTCCAGCGCGCGCCGTGCAGGTAGAGCAGGGCGGGCGCATCGGCGTTGGCGGCCGGCCACCACCAGGCATGAATGTTCTGCTCGTCACCGAACGCGGAATCGGTCAGCTGCAGCTCCTCTACGCCACGCGGCAGGCCGCTGAACCAGGACGCGGTGCCCGGTTCGATACGGAACACCAGCTCGCGCTCTTTCTGTTCGAGCACCGAACAGCCGACCGGAAGACCGACGGTGAACAGGGTAATCAGCAGCAGGCAGAGCCGCCGGGCTTTGCTGCGGAACAGGAAGAAATGCTGCAAGGTCAGGGTCTCGAAATCGGGAATCGTAGATAGGACCCGCTTGCCGAATGATCTGCAAGGCGGGCCATCGCTTCACTGATTACTGCATGTTGCGCGCCATTGTCGTCACGAGCGGACGGCCGGCTTCGGCCTCAGGAGCAGCAGGTCGCCTGCCCGGCATCGGCGTCCTGTACCGCGCGCTCGATCTTCCAGGCCCAGGCGAACACCAGCAGACCGCCAACGGCGGTAGCCGCGCCGATATAGCCGGTGGATGTCCAGCCGAAACCGGCGGTGATCGCCAGCCCGCCCAGCCACGGACCAAGGGCGTTGGCGATGTTGAAGGCGGCATGATTGGACGCCGCGGCGAGGGTCTGCGCATCCGCGGCGACATCCATCAGGTGGGTCTGCAGCGCGGGCGACAGCGACACCATGGTGCCCACCGCGAATACCGCCGGAAAGATCGTCCACACCGAGTGCGCTGCCAGCGGGAATACCAGCAGCACAGCGCGCTCCACAGTAGCAGCCAGGCGACCGCTTTGAAGCGCAGCCGATCGAACAGCCAGCCGCCGACCAGATTGCCGACGATGCCGCCAAGGCCGAACGCGGCGAGGGCAAACGGAATCCAGCCGGCGCTAACGCCGGTGACGTTCAGCAACGTCGGCGCCATGTAGCTGAACACACAGAACATGCCGGCGAAGCCGATCGAGCTGATCGCCAGCGCCAGCCAGACCTGTGGCCGATTGAAGGCGCGGATTTCGTGCAGCGGGCTGTTGCGCGGTTCGTTGCGGTTCGCCGGCAGGAACAGCGCCACCAGCAGCACCGTCAGCAGGGCGATGGCACCGACCAGGGCGAACGCATAGCGCCAGCTCGCCCATTGCCCGAGCCAGGTGGCCAGCGGGTTGCCGATCAGGATTGCCACGGTCAGCCCCATCAGCACGCGGGCGACGGCCTGGGCGCGTTTGTCCGGCGGCACCATGGAAGCAGCCACCAGCATCGCCACGCCGAAATAGGCACCGTGGGGCAGGCCGGTGACGAAGCGAAAGATCATCAGCGTCGAGTAATCCGGCGCCAGGGCGCTGGCGAAGTTGCCCAAGGCGAAGAAACCCATCAGCAACAGCAGAAGGTGCCGGCGGAACAGCCGTGAGCCGAGGATCGCCAGTAACGGTGCGCCCACCACCACGCCCAGGGCGTAGGTGCTGATCACGTTGCCGACCTGGGGTTCGCTGATGCCCAGCCCCTCGGCCACGTCAGGCATCAGGCCCATGATGGCGAACTCACCGGTGCCGATGGCGAAGCCACCCATGGCCAGCGCCAGCTCGAGCAGCAGCACGGCGCGGGCGGAAAGGGGCGGAGTCGCTGCGGTGGCTGGCGCCGTCATGGTTACCTCGTTGCGTCGAAAAGGGGCGGCATTATTCACGCTGGTTCGCGCAGGTAAAGCCCTACCGCCAAAGAAGGAGATGCACTGGGTGTTTGGGAGTGCGTCGGCGCGCCGGAGTTCGCCCGGCGCGGACGGAAATTCACGGGGCCTGCCGCAGCCAACAGGCCCATCCGGATGGATGGTCGACTGGCGCCGCTTTCCTGGCTCTCGTTCTTGATCGTGGTCACGGTGACCGCCCGGTCGGCTCCGTATTTTGCGCGGCAACTCCCGCGCGCTCGGTTGCCACCCTCAGTCTGGCTTTAGCCAGGCGCCGCGTCCGGAGTGCCACGACGTCGAGCGGCGCCGTGCAGTGCCACGTCACGTCACGTCAGGACATGTCCCATGAAATTGCTGTTTTCCCCCGCCGAACTGTTGATGAACCGGCTCAGCTATCCGATCAAATTCGGTGTGCTGGGGCTGCTGGTCTTCCTTGCCTTCGCCAGCCTGATGCTGACCCTCGCCGGCCAGCTCAACCGCACCATCGAGCGAGCGGAGAGCGAGCTGGTCGCCACAGCGCTGGCGCGCCCCTGGTCGAGCCTGATTGAGCTGACCCAGCAGCATCGCGGCGTGTCCGCCATGCTGCTCGGCGGCAACACGGACATGGCGGATCGGCGCTCCGCCCTGCAAACCCGTGTCGATACCGCACTGGTCGAGATGAGCCAGGCACTGGCCGAGGACAAGCGCGGCACGCGCGAGTGGCAGGCGATCGGTCGAGACTGGGATGGCATCAAGCGGGCCGTGCAGAGCTGGTCCCAGCCGCAAAGCTATGACGCGCACACCGCGCTGATCGCCCAACTACTGGACTTCCAGACCCAGGTGGCGGACGCCTACGGGCTGACCTTCGATCCCGAGCCGCAGACCTATTACCTGATGACCACCGCGGTTAGCCGCATGCCGTTTCTGATCGAGCGGCTGGGCCGCCTGCGCGGTAGTGCGTCGGCGATACTGGCCAGGGGCGAGATGAGCGAGCCGCAACGCACTGCGCTGATTGTGCTGACCGAGCAAATCAAGTCGGCGACCCAGGACATGGAGCGCAGTATCGACAAGGTGGTTGCCGAGCGGCCGGAACTCCAGCCGCCGTTGAGCCGCGCCGTCGCCACCATGCGCGAACGTGGCCAGGTGATCGATGCGGTGGTGCAGGACATGGTGGTGCGTGCTGACTTCAGCAGCACCTCGTCAGCGCAGTTCTTCGACATGACCACCGAGGCGATCAGCATCGGCTATGCGCAGATGCGCGACGTGCTGCTGCCAAGCCTGGACGGCCTGCTCGAACAGCGTATCGAGGACGCCCGACAGGTGCTGCTCGGCAACCTGACCGTGCTGCTGGTGGTGCTGGCGGTGATCGGCTATCTCTCGGTGGGTGCCTATCTGTCGGTGATGGCCAGCATCCGCAGCCTGCGCGCCGGCAGCGGGCGGCTCGCCGCTGGCGATCTGACAACCCATATCGATCTGGCTGCGCGCGACGAGCTGCGCTTCGTCGCCGGCAGCTTCAACGACATGGCTGACGCCATGCGCGGGCTGATCGGCAGCATCAAGAACAACTCCGACCATGTCGCCGACTCGGCGCGCAGCCTGGTTACCGCCTCGGGGCAGATCCATGTCGCCTCGCAGTGCCAGAGCGACGCCGCATCGAGCATGGCGGCGGCGGTCGAAGAAATGACCGTCGGCATCGAGAGCATCGCGCGCAACGCGGGCGAGGCCGATGCACTGGCGCATCGCTCTGGCGAACTGTCGCGTCAGGGCGGTGAGATCGTCGCCGCGGTGGTCGATGAAATCAGCCAGATCGCCGTATCGGTGGGCGACTCGGCGCGTACTGTGGCCGAGCTGGGCGAACGCTCCGGGCAGATATCGGCCATCGTCGGGGTGATCGGTGACATCGCCGCACAGACCAATCTGCTGGCGCTGAATGCGGCGATCGAAGCGGCGCGGGCCGGTGACCAGGGGCGCGGCTTCGCCGTGGTGGCCGATGAGGTGCGCAAGCTGGCCGAGCGTACCGCCAATTCCACCAAGGAGATCGCGCAGATGGTTGCGGCCATCCAGCAAGGCACAGAGGGCGCGGTACATGGCATGGAGCAGGGTGTGGTGCGAGTCAATGAGGGCGTCGCACGCGCGCAGCGGGCCGGCGAGGCCATGGGTGGCATTCGCGAGGCGGCCAATCAGGTGCTGTCCACCGTGGCGGAGATCTCCAATGCCTTGCGCGAGCAGAGCGCGGCGTCCGCCGAGATCGCCCAGCAGGTGACCACCATTGCGCGCATGGCCGAGGAGAACGGTGAGGCGGTAGGCAGCAATCACCACACTGCCAGCCGCCTCAGCGACCTTGCTGGCACCCTGCTGGACAACGTCAGCCGCTTCAAGGCGAGTTGAGCACGTGTGCAGCGACGGCGCCACGTGGCGCCGTCGGCCTTAACGCCAGGCGGTCACAGCAGCTCTATGCCGAAGGGGCGCATGAGCAGCGCGAACAGCCCGAAACAGACGACCGTGATGCCTGCGCTGGCCAGCAGTGCCAGCCAGAACCCCAGCCGTGGCAGCAGCAGCGGAAACGCCAGGAACATCGGCAGGGTCGGTAGGACATACCAGAAGGTATGCCAGGCGTGGTTGGCGATTTTCTCCGGCGATTGCTTCTCCAGGTACAGCCAGATCAGCGTGAGGAGGGTGATGAGCGGCAGCGCGGCAATGAAGCCGCCGAGCTTGTCGCTACGCTTGGCCACCTCCGATACCAGCACGACCATGGCAGCGGTCAGCGCGTATTTGGTGATGATCCAGGACATGGGTTTCTCCCGTACGAGCCGCAGCCCTGGCCGAGTTTGGCCAGTGCTGCGGTGGTTACGCCGAAAACGAAACTCAGAACACCTGTTCGATGGTGATGTATTCGCCATCGGTGCGCAGGGTGAGTTTCACCGTCTCGTTGGTGCGGTTTCGCCAGAACCAGCCGTGCTTGCCGTCGAACGCGGCGACCAGTTCACCCTGCAGCTCAGGCGCATTCTTGCCCTTGCCATAGCCATGGTAGAAGCCCTTCGGTGCCTTGTAGGGATCGCCGTGGGTGTCGTAGTTGAGGCGCCCGCCATTGGCCGTCCAGTGGAAGTTCGCCTTGGCGCCTTCCTTCATTTCCAGCTTGATCTCGGTGGCCTGGTTGGGCTTGAGTGTCAGGTTCACCTCGTGCTGCTGGGTGGCGACTTTTGGTGGCTCCGGTTGCGCAGGCGTTGGCGCCGCCGCCGGGGCTGGCTCGGCCTGTGCCGCCACCGGTTCATCCTTGTCCGGCGTAGTTGCGGCAGGTTCGGCTGGAGCGGCTTCGGCCGGCGGCTGCGCTTCGGTCGCGGCTTCCTCGGCCAGGGTCTGCTTCAGTTCGCCCATCTGGGTCAGGCCCAGCAGTCGGCCGGCACCGGTCGGATCGATGGCGTACTCGGCGGGCATCACCACGGTTACCAGCAGCACGCCGGCGGCGATCAGGGCGATGAGGGTGGAGCGCAGCAGCTGGCCGCTGCTGGGCAGCTCGCTCAGGTCGGGATGTTGGTTGTTGTACATGGGGCAAATTCCTTACGAAGACAGGGCCAGGCCGGTGAGCTGGTAGCCCATCAGCAGGAAACCGGCGCTCATCATGGCGACGTTGGCGGTGTAGGCGTGGCGCCAGAAGCCGGCGGTGCGCCGCCAGTAGCCCATGGCAATGAGGATGGCGCTCAGCGCCAGCAGCTGGCCGACCTCGACGCCGACGTTGAAGGCGATCAGGTTGGCGATCAGGCCATCGGCGGCAATCTCGTATTCGAGAATCTTGGTCGCCAGGCCGAAGCCATGGATCAGGCCGAACACCAGCGTCGCGGCGCGGGTATCGGGCTGATAGCCGAACCAGCGTTGAAAGGCGCCGAGGTTGTCCAGTGCCTTGTAGACGACCGAGAAACCGATGATGGCGTCGATCAGATAGGCGCTGACGCTGATCTCCATCAGCACGCCGAGCAGCAGGGTGACCGAGTGGCCCACTGCGAACAGGGTGACGTAGAGCCCGACGTCCTTGAGTCGGTAGAGGAAGAAGATCACCCCGAAGAGGAACAGCAGGTGGTCGTAGCCGGTGATCATGTGCTTGGCGCCCATGTAAATGAACGGCAGCAGCATCACGCCGGAGCTTTCCTGGATGAAGCCCTTGTCGCCTTCGGCCACACCATGGGCGAGTGCGTCGGGCACGAGGAAGAACAGCAGCATGCCGAAAACCGGCAGCAGCGAGTGGCGCAGGCGTGCGTAAAACGCAGCGAGCCCGCGCAGGGATTGCGAATGCATGGAATGGTCCTGAGCTGGTGAATAGAGGTCGCCTGAGGCGACCGCGGTCGCAGCAGGATCAGGCGCGAGGTGGACGCTCGATGCGTGACACCGGCCCTTCTGGCAGCGCGCGCCGTGGCCAGGCTGGCAGGTCGGTGCGCTCGGGCTGCGCAGACAGGCTGAGCAGAAGCATGGGATGGGGTGTTTCGTGGATGTGATCGCCAAGCACATGCACGTGTTGCAGCTGGCACAGCGTGCAGTTGCCGGGCCGCCATTCATGGCTGGGAGCGTGATGATGGTGATCGTCGTGCCAGTGGGCGCCAGCACCATGCTGAGCCGCGCCGTTCAGCCACGACAGCGCATGGCCGCCCCAGCCCATCAGCATGGCGATGAGCAGTGCGGATACCAGCGGGGTCTTGAGGCGTTGGCGGATCATCAGCGATCTCGTGTTGCAGGCGTCGCACGCAAAGCAGGGTATGCCGTTTCGCCTGACACCGCGCGCTGCGCATCGTCAGGTCGACGCGATTCTGGCAGCCATCGTCGGATCTGTCTGCGTGTACTGCCATTGCTCAATGGGCTAATTTTCCTTCCGCCTTGGTAGTAGTCGGAGCGCCCGCGGACGCTGGGCACCGGTGCCACTGTGGCTGCTCATAGCGGCCAGATCCAGAGAATCGCCGGTACGGCGCAGAGCACCACCAGAATCGACAGCGGCAGGCCCAGCCGCCAGTAGTCGCCGAAGCGGTAGCCGCCCGGTGCCATCACCAGCGTGTTTGACTGATGCCCGATGGGCGTCAGGAAGGCACAGGAGGCACCGATCGCCACGGCCATCAGGAACGGATCAGCCGAGACGTCCATCCCACGTGCCAGGCTGATCGCCACGGGTGCGGCGAGCACTGCCGCCGCGGCGTTGTTGACCACGTTGGAGATCAGCATCACTGCCACCATCAGCAGCGCCAGTGTCGCCGCCGCTGGCAACGACTGGCCCAGTCCCAGCAGGGTTTCGGCAATCAGCTGCGAGCCTCCGCTGCTTTCCAGCGCCTCACCGACCGGTAACATCGCCGCGACCAGCACGATGACCGGCATGTCGATGCTGTCGTAGATGCCGCCCACGGGAATCAGCCCGACCAGGATCATCACCAGCGCGCCGGTGACCAGCGCGGTGGCTGCCGGCACCAGGCCGAAGGCAATACAGGCCAGCGTGATGGCGAAGATGGCACTGGCCAGCAGCACGTTACGCGGTGTGGTGATGCTCAGCCCGCGGGACGCCAGCGGCAGGCATCCCAGGCTGTTCAGGCTCGACTGCAGCGCGTCCTCGCGGGCTTGCAACAGCAGGATGTCGCCGCTAGCAAAGCGAATCTTGCCGAGGCGCTGGCGCAGCCGCTGCCCCTGGCGGGCTACGGCCAGCACGTTGACGCCGTGGCGCTCGCGCAGGTCGAGGCCGCTGGCGGTCGTGCCCACCAGTATCGAGCCGGGGGAGACGATGGCTTCGGCCAGGGTCAGCTCACCGTGCCGGCTCTTGTGATTCTTCTCGGTCTTCTCGTCCTCGACCGCCTGCTCGGCGGCCTCCTGCTCTTTCTGTGCTTTCTCCTCCTGCTCGTCGACATGGGCCGCCAGCGCAACGCCGGTGACGTCGAGCAGCGCCTTGAGGCTGTCCGAGTCGGCCTCCACCAGCAGGATGTCGCCCTCGCGCAGCACCTCGTAGGTCGAGGGCATGCGCTGACGCTCATCGCCGCGCACCAGGGCGATCACCTGCACATCGGCTTCGTCCTCCACCGCATTGATCAGCGCGTGCAGCGTGCGTCCGGCGTATTTGCAGCTTTCCGGTACCCGCACTTCGGTGAGGTAGGCGCTGATCTCGAACAAATCGCCGTTGCCTTCCTGTTCCTGTCGCCGCGGCACCAGCCGCCAGCCGAGCAGGGCGATAAACAGCACGCCGGCGACGGTCACCGCAGCGCCCACCGGGAGAAAGGCGAACATGCCGAACGGTGCCTCGCCAGCCTCGGCGCGATAACCGGCGATGATCAGGTTCGGCGGGGTGCCGATCAGCGTCAGAGTGCCGCCGAGCAACGAGCCGAACGCCAGTGGCATCAGCAGATACGACGGTGAGCGCCCGCTCTGGCGCGACATCCAGATCGCCACCGGCATGAACAGCGCCAGCGCGCCGACGTTGTTCATGAAGCCCGAGCTGAGCGCGACGATTCCGGTCAGTGCGGCGACCTGCGCCCATGGGCGTTCGCCGACCTGCATCAGCCGCCGTGCTACGGAATCCACCACGCCGGCGTTGAGCAGGCCGCGGCTGAGGACCAGCACCGCGGCCACCGAGATCACGGCGGGATGGCCGATGCCGGAGAACACCTCGTCCGCCGGCACGACGCCGGTCAGTGCGCAGGCGAGCAGCGCGCCGAGGGCGACCAGGTCGTAGCGCCAGCGATTCCAGACGAACAGCACCAGCGTTGCCGCCAGTACGCCAAAGACGATCAGCTGTTCGCCGGTCATGAACTTTTCTCCAAGCCGCCAGGAACCCGCAGCGCGTCGGCGCCTTGGTTCGGGGCGGTAATGCCAGTGGAAACCAGGATGAGGTATTGCGCTGCAGGCCACCAGGCTGCAGTGGTAATGCGGCTGTCATAAACAGACTGCGGTCGCTGCGCAAAGGTGCCGGCAGGTTATGGCAAAAATGTGCGCTGCGGGGCAAGGTGGCGGCACAACAATTCGAAAGGTCCTTGCCATGCCCGAGTCCGTTGCCCTGCACTGCACTGATGGTTTCACCCTCGCCGCGCAGCTGTGGCGGCCGGCAGGCGCCGAGCGCGGCGCGGTGATCATCAGCTGCGCCACCGGGGTGCTTTCGCGCTATTACGCACGCTACGCGAGCTTTCTCACTGAGCACGGTTTTACTGCACTGACCTACGACTTTCGCGGCATCGGCGGCTCACGACCGCAGCGCCTGCGCGGCATGCAGATGCGCTGGCGCGACTGGGGCGAGTATGACTTCGATGCCGCGGTGCGCTATATGCGTGAGCGTGATCCGCACGGGCTGCTGGTTGCAGTGGGGCATAGCGCCGGTGGCTTCATGCCGGGCTTTGCCGAAGCCGCCAGCGGGGTGGACCGCTACCTCAACGTGGCCGGGCAGTACGCCTACTGGCGCGACTACGCCGCTGATCAGCGCCTGCGTATGTACGCCAAATGGCACCTGTTCATGCCCGCGGTTACCCGGCTGTCTGGCTATTTTCCCGGCCGGCGCTTCGGCTGGCTGGAGGATCTGCCGGCGGGCGTCGCGCTGGAATGGTCCCGGCGCGGCGCGCGCCTGGAAGACAGCTACCCGCCTGACGAACACGAACTGCTGTTTAGCCGCTTCGCCGCGATTCGCGCGCCGATCCTCGCGGTCAGCACCAGTGACGACGAGTTCGCCACGCCGGCCGCCATGCGCCGCGGGCTGGGCTACTTTCGCAACAGTCCGCGCCAGCTGGTGCAGCTCAACCCGCGTGCGCTGGGCTTCGAGCGCATCGGCCATTTCGGCCTGTTCCATGATCGGCATCGCAACGGTTTCTGGCGCGAGACGCTGGAGTGGATCGCCGAGGGCCGCAATCCCTGGCTGGCCGATGCGGTCATCGAGGCGGGTGCAGCGCCGAACAGCGACGCAGCCATTCCCTTCGGCGCGCCGTCGGGCTATAAGCCTGGCCCATGAACAAGACCGCCCTTCAGCAGCAGATCATCGCCACCCTCGAAGCCGACCGCGAGGTCGCCAGGACCGTGCTCGCCGCGACCCACGAGGCCGCCACCCATGCCGAGAGCAAGGCCGAGAACAAGTACGACACCCGTGGCCTGGAAGCGGCCTACCTCGCCGACGGGCAAAGACGACGTCTGCACGAGATCGAGACAGCGCTGGCCGCCTACCGCAACCTGCATCCGACCATCGGCTCGGACGAGTACGTGCGGGTCGGAGCGCTGCTTTGCCTGGAGCACGATGGCGTCGAACGCTGGTTCTTCCTCGGCCCGGATGCCGCGGGGCTGAAATTGCAGCATGAAGGCCGGGAGATTCTGGTGATCTCGCCGCGTTCGCCGCTGGGGCACGGGCTGCTGGGGCGCCGGATCGGTGACGAAGTGGAGCTGCGGGTCAACGGCCAGCCGCAGTGCTACGAGGTGCTGGAGATTCACTAGGGCAGCTGCTTGTTTCGGGCTGGTCTGGGGTAGGCGCGATTCGCGGTCAAGAACGCTCCCACGCTGCGCCTACCGAGTCTGGAAACGTAACCACCCGCTAGCTGTGGCTCAGTCTGCGGTTGCCGGCTTGCGTCGGCGAGCCAGTTTGCGTGGTGCGGCGCTGCGTTTCTTCTTCCATGGTTTTCCGCCGCGGCCGGTGGCCATCGGCGGGCCGCTGATGGTCATGCGCAGCCCGGCGCAGCGTTCGACCAGCTTGCTCATCCACGCCGACTGTTTGGCGACGAATTCTTCCAGCGGCATCTCGCCGCTCTGCACCATGTCCAGCGCCTGCTCCCAGATCGCCGTAGTCCCGGGATCGGCGATCGGCCGCGGCACGGCATCGATCAGGCTGAACGCCGCTGGTGTCGCCGCCAGCGCCTTGCCCTGGCGAACCAGATAGCCGCGGTCGAGCAGGCCCTGGATGATGCCCGCGCGGGTCGCCTCGGTGCCGATGCCGGTGGTGTCCTTGAGTTTCTGTTTCAGCCGCGGGTCGTCCACCAGCTTGGCGACGTTCTTCATGGCCTTGATCAGGTCGCCTTCGGTAAAGGGCTTAGGCGGCTGGGTCTGCTGGTCCTTGAGGTTGATCTCGCCCACCGCGTAATCCTGGTCCTGCTGCAATGCCGGCAGGCTTTGCGGTGCTGGCGCTTCGCGACTCCCGCGTGTCGGTGCCAGTGCTTCGGGCATGGCGCGTTTCCAGCCCGGTTCAACGATGCGCTTGCCCACCGCCCGCAGCGCCTGGCCGGCGCAGTCGAAGTCAGCCTGGGTGCGGTCGTACTCGTGGTTGGGCAGGAACTGCGCCAGGTAGCGCGCGCGGATCAACTCATACACCGCGCGCGGGCGCCCGGCCAGGCGTTCCAGACCACGCGTCGCGGCGGTGGGGATGATGCCGTGGTGGGCGCCGACCTTGGCGTCGTTCCAGGCCCGCGAGCGGCGCGACAGGTCCAGATGCGGCTGCAGCGCCGCGAGCGTCGGGTCGGCTTGAGTCAGCGCAGCGACGATGGCCCGCGCCTCGCCGTGCTGGCTCAGCGGCAGGTAGCCGCAATCGCTGCGCGGGTAGGTGATCAGCTTGTGGGTTTCGTACAGCGCCTGGGCGATGTCGAGGGTTTCCTGGGCACCGAGCCCGAGCTTCTTCGAGCAGACTTCCTGCAGCGTGCCGAGATCGAACGGCAAGGGTGCGGCCTCGCGCTGGCGCTCGGTCTTGAGCTTCAGCAGACGGGCGCTGGCGGCGTTGCGCATGGCGTCCGCAGCCTGCTGCGCACGAGCCTGATCGAGGCAGCGGCCCTGGTCATCGCAATGGTCGTCAGGCGCCTGCCACTGCGCGGTGAACGCGGTGCCATCGGCGAGCAGCTGCACGTCGATGGCCCAGAACGGCACCGGTATGAAGTCGGCAATGCTGCGGTCGCGGTCCACTACCAGACGCAGCGTTGGCGTCTGCACCCGGCCCACCGGCAGCACGCCCTGGTAGCCGGACTGGCGGCCGAGCAGGGTGAACAGCCGGCTCATGTTCATGCCGATCAGCCAGTCGGCACGCGAGCGGCCGAGGGCGGCATGGTAGAGATTGAAAGTCTCGGCGCCGGGCTTGAGCGCGGCCAGCGCCTTGCGGATCGAGGCATCGTCCAGGGCCGACAGCCACAGCCGGCGGATCGGCCCGCGATAGCGGCAATGCTCGACCAGCTCGCGGGCGATCATCTCGCCTTCGCGGTCGGCGTCGGTGGCGATCACCAGTTCGCTGCATTCGCCGAGCAGGCGCTTGACCGCCTTGAACTGGCTGGCGGTCTTCGGCTTGACCAGCATCTTCCAGCGCGCCGGCACGATCGGCAGGTCGGCCAGCACCCAGCGCTTGTAGCGCGGGTCATAGGCATCCGGCGGGGCGGTTTCCAGCAGATGGCCGATGCACCAGGTCACCGTCACCCCGGCGCCCTGCAGGCAACCGTCGCCACGCCGGTTGGCGCCGAGCACCTTGGCGATGTCGCGGGCCTGGGAAGGTTTTTCGCAGAGATAGAGTTGCATGGAGGCTGTGACGGCAGCGGTCGATGGCGCGAAGCATGTGCACAAACGGCGCTTCAGGCAATCTTTATCTGTATGTGCATACAGTTGTTGTGCGCCGATACCGGTCGTTCTTGAGCATGATCAAGTCTGGCGGCGGCGAGGAGGCTTAGCCTGTGGCCACTGCAACAACGCCAGAAAAGGCACGCGCAATGGCCAAGAAATTTCCCCTCGAACCTTCCCACCCCGAACGTGTGTGCTGGGGCTGCGACCGCTATTGCCCGGCAACTTCGATGGCCTGCGGCAACGGCGCGGGCCGCACCCAGCATCCGGCGGAAATGTTCGGTGAGGACTGGTATCTGGACGAATGCTGGGGCATCGACCCGGAGCTGATCGCCAAGACCCGCAAGGAGTCGTCGAGCTGATGTTGCGCGGAGTCCTGCGCTAGGCGCGGTCGGCGAAACGCTGCACCACCACACTGCCAATGATGTCGCCCTCGACGTTGACTGCCGTGCGCACCGTGTCCAGCAAGCGGTCGATCGGCAGCAGGATCGCCACCGCCTCGGCCGGCAGGCCGACCGCCTGCAACACCATCACCATGGTCACCATGCCGGCGCTGGGAATCCCCGGCGCGCCGGTCGAGGCGATCATCGCCGTGAAGAACACCACCGCCTGCTGCGCCAGGCTCAACTCGATACCCATCAGGTTGGCGACGAACAGCGCAGCTGCCGCTTCGTAGAGTGCTGTGCCGTCCATGTTCATGGTCGCGCCCAGCGGCAGCACGAAGCCGGCGATGCCCGGGCGCACCTTGAGGTTGTCCTCCGCGCAACGCAGGGAGATCGGCAATGTCGCCGCACTGGAGCTGGTGGCAAACGCCGTGATCAGCGCCTCGCGGGTTCCACGGAAAAACCACAGCGGCGATTTGCCGGTCGTGAGGAAGAGAATGCCTGGCAGCACCACGATGCCGTGAAACAGCGTGGTGGCGAACACCAGCACGATGAAGCCGCCGACGGCGCTGAGCAGCGCCACATCCTGCTCGGCCACCAGCTTGATCAGCAGCGCGAGGATGCCCAGCGGCGCCAGGCGCATGATCCAGCTGATGATGCGCATCATCAGCTCGAGAAATTCCTGCAGCACCACGAGGATATTGCGGTAGCGGTCGCCCCCGGCCACCAGCGCGATGCCGATGAACATGGCGAACACCACGACGGCCAGGATGCTGCCGTTGGCCAGCGCGGCGAAGGGGTTCTGGAACAGGTTGGCGAAGAAGTGCAGGAAGAACTCCGGCAGCGTCAGCTGACGCGCCTCGAAGTCGTTCATCGCCTCGGCGAACAGATCCAGCGACAGCCCCGCGCCCGGCTTGAAGATGTTCGCCGCGACCAGCGCCACCAGCATCGCCGCACTGGTTGTGAGGGTGAAGTAGACCAGGGCGCCGCCCCACACCCGGTGCACCTGATGGTGCGCCTGCAGATTGGCCACGCCGACCACGATGGAGGTGAAGATCAGCGGGATCAGCACCATCTTCAGCAGGCCGATGAAGATGCTCCCGGCCAGGGTGCTTGCATAGAGCACGCCCTCGCGTACGGGCGCGTCGGTCGGCAGTGTGCCGGTCAGCCAGCCGATGGCCACGCCCAGGCAGGCCGCGACAAGAATCTGCAGGTTGAGACTGGGCAAAGGGGTGGCTCCTCGGATCGGTAGCGGTGGCGCTAAGCAAAAGAATGAACGCGGCGGCAAAAGTTCGCATCGCGCGGGGCGCAATCATACAGACGCAACGCAACCGACGTGCCAATGACCTGGCGTCGGCCGGCCGCTGACAAAAGCCACGCAGCTGCGTTTTCATGACCGGGCAGGTAGAAGAGGCGCGAGTCATGAGCGATCAGGACATCGAACAACGCATCGCCCGCGACATCGCCAGATGGCAGCGCGGCGTGCAGGAAAAAGGCGAACCGCTGGTGGTGGACGAAGGCTGGCTGCAGACGCCACCGGGCCTGCGCTTGCCGTTCTCGGTGCTGAAGAGCGCCGGGGTGCCGCCCCGGGAAGTGGAATTGCTGGCGCAGCGTGCCGCGTTGCGCGAACGGCTGGAGGCCTGCAGCGATACGCAGCAGTGCGCGCGGCTGGAGCGCGAGCTGAGCGAGCTGGAGCAGCACATTGCCTTCCGGCTGGAGGCGTTGCAGCGCCTGGGCCGCGGTTGAGCGCTGGTGACTGGTGTTCGCACGGCGCTGGAGTAGCATGCGCATTCGGTCAATTCCTAAGGGGAGAAGCACGTGGCTACAGCACGAATCGGATTTCTGCCGGCGGCGTTGATCGCCGCGGCAGTGGCCTTCGCCGGCTGGTCGGTGGGGCAGGGCGTGGAGCGTTTCCGCATGGCCGACCGCACTGTGACGGTCAAGGGCCTGGCGGAGATGGACGTGAAGAGCGACTTTGCGGTTTGGACGCTGGGCTTTCGCCGTGGTGGCGATCAGTTCGCCGAAGTGCAGAAGGGGCTGAGCGAGGATCGCCAGCTGGTGCTGGATTTCCTCCGCGAGCAGGGCTTCACCGACGCGGAGATCGAAGTGCGACCGTTGCAGGTCCAGGATCTGCTGGCGCGTGAATGGGCTTCGCGCGATGTGGCGCTGCGCTTCAATGGCCAGGGTCAGGTGCTGGTCAAGTCAGAGCGCGTCGACGCGGTGGGCAAGGCGGCCAATGCCATCGATCCGCTGATCTTGGCCGGTGTTCAGCTGGATACCGAGATGAACGGCTTCGCCGGGCCGCGCTATCAGTTGCGTGGCTTCAATGAGCTCAAGCCGCAGTTGCTGGAAGCCGCCACCAGCAATGCCCGTGAGCAGGCGACGCGTTTTGCCGAGGATGCCGGTGCCACGCTGGGGCGCTTGAAGAATGCCAACCAGGGTGTGATTCGGGTTATCGATGACGATGGCAGTGATATGGACAGTGGGCGGACCGTGGGGAAACGGCTGCGGGTGGTGAGTACGTTTGAGTACACGTTGGATTGATATTGAGCTGAGTCCCTGAATGACGCGCCAACCGCCTGCCAAGGCGGATCAATCGCACTGCCCAGGCGCTTTCAAGCCCGGTAGCCAAGACAGTGAGCCGAATAAGCTCGCTAATCGGCTCACAGACGAGCAGCCCTCATGAATGACCCGCTCTGGATCTGGCAGCAGCCAATCAGAAGTGCGCAATGCCGGCTCGTAGAAATTGGGTCGAGGCCTGCATCGCTGCGGCTGCTCTTGAACCAGTAAGGAAGTCGTCCAGTCTTCTTCCTGCCAAGCTGTGGCCAAAGTCTCGAAAGCCACCGCCACGCGCCATCTGAGCGATCTTGTCGAGAAGGGCTGCCTTGCCCGACTGCCCGCTGGCGAGCGCAGCACGCGCTACCAGATACAGCAGCCGGCACACCCTTAAGGCTGACCCCGCAGAGACAAAGGGGCGTACGGAGGTGCGCGACACTGTCGTGCCATTACGCCAAGTTTCGCTACTATCCGGTTAATTCAGAATCACCCAGGGATAGGAAATGGACTTCACCCCCATCATCGCGCAGGCCTGGGGCATGTTGGCTTGGTTCATCCCGGCCGCCCTTCTGATTAGCCTGCTCAAGTCGCCTTGGGCCAAGGGCCATATTGGTGAACTGCTGGTGCGGCTGTTTGCCCATTGGCAGTTGGACAAGCAGACCTACCGCCGCCTGCACAATGTCACCTTGAACACGCCAGACGGCACCACGCAGATAGACCACGTTTTTCTTTCGCCGTACGGCATTTTCGTACTGGAAACGAAGAACATGAGTGGCTGGATCTTCGGTAGCGAAAAGCAGGCGCAGTGGACGCAGAAGCTCTACAAACGCACGTTCAAGTTCCAGAACCCGTTACGCCAGAACTACAAGCACCTCAAGGCCCTGGAAGCCACCCTTGGCGTTAGCCCCGAGCACCTGCACTCGGTCATCACCTTTGTCGGCGGCAGCACCTTCAAAACCGAAGTGCCTGCCAACGTGACCCAGGGCATCGGCTTTATCCGCTACATCAGGTCATTCCAGCAGCCGGTATTCAGCGAGGCTGAGGTCGTCGCCATGCTGCATGCCCTGCAAACCGACCGCCGAGCGGCAACCCTCGCCACCCACCGTGAGCATGTGCAAAACCTCAGGCGCCGTAGCGATCCAACCGCAGAACGACAATGCCCGAAATGCGGCAGTGCGCTGCTGATCCGCACCGTGAGGTCGGGGGCAAAAGCAGGGCAGCAATTTTGGGGATGCTCAGCGTTTCCCAAGTGCCGGACGATGCAGAGTCTTTGAAATGCAGAAAGGCTTGAAGCGTAGTTCTGTGCCCAGCTACTCGTTTTTAAGATGCCCAGCTGTCGCTGACGGTCTCGGCATCAGAGCCAGGGCTTGCTGGTTGTTTGGTTGTTTTTGCACGAACCAACAGGCGATACCGACCGCCCCTTGCGCGGCGACCCTCGGAGCAACGATGGAATGAGGGAAGTCTCGCGTAGCGAGACCCGGATGGCAGGGGCAAGACTTTTTGGTTGCTTTTGGCGGGGCCGGCCATCCGGGCGGCTGCCAAAAGGAACTCGCCCAGCAGGGCGAAACCAAGCTCTCAAGAAACTCACCAACCGGCCTGGTTCCGCATAGTCAACTCGCCCGACAAATCAATGCCCCGGCTGCCAAGGTTGCCCCAGCGACACCGGCGCATACAGCCGCGTGCGGATCGCATCCCGCGACAGCAGCACCAGCACCAGAATGGTCGCCACATACGGCAGCATCGCCAGCAGGTTGCCGGGGATCGCCAGGCCGAGGCCCTGCGCCACCAGGTGCAGGATGCTGGCCAGGCCAAACAGGTAGGCGCCGAGCAGGACGCGGCTCACCCGCCAGCTGGCGAAGACCACCAGGGCCAGGGCGATCCAGCCGCGGCCTGCGGTCATGTTTTCCGCCCACATCGGCGTGTACGCCAGCGACATGTAGCCGCCGGCAAGCCCAGCCATTCCGCCGCCGAACATCACCGCCAGGGTGCGCACGCGCAGTACCGGCAGGCCCATGGCGCTGGCGGCGTTGGGGTTTTCGCCGACGGCCTGGATGATCAGGCCGATGCGGCTTTTCAGCAGCACCCAGGCCACCAACGCAAACAGCCCGAAGGACAGGTACACCAGCAGGTCCTGGGCGAACAGCATGCGGCCGATCACTGGAATTTCGCTGAGCAGCGGAATTGCGATCGGCTCGAAGCCGGCCAGCGGCTTGCCGACCCAGCTGGCACCGACGAAGGACGACAGGCCGACGCCGAAGATGGTCAGCGCCAGGCCGGTGGCTACCTGATTGGCGTTGAAGCCCAGGGCCACCATGGCGAACAGCAGCGAGAGCAGCACACCGGCCAGGCAGGCGAACAGCACGCCGAGCCAGAGGTTGCCGCTGGCGAAGGCGACGATGAAGCCGATCACCGCGCCGAAGAGCATCATGCCCTCCTGGCCGAGGTTGAGTACGCCGGTTTTCTCGCACACCAGCTCGCCGAGGGCGACCAGCAGCAGCGGCGTGCCGGTGCGGATCATGGCGTAGAAGATATTGGTCAGCAGATCCATGTCCATCGGTCAGGCCTCGAACTTCAAGCGGCGGGCAGTGGGTGA
The DNA here is from genome assembly GCF_002929225.1 of Stutzerimonas kunmingensis. Lineage (GTDB taxonomy): Bacteria > Pseudomonadota > Gammaproteobacteria > Pseudomonadales > Pseudomonadaceae > Stutzerimonas. Next base: position 133,644 of record NZ_PISM01000004.1, read on the forward strand.
AAAGGGCAGTAGCGCAGCGCGGACGATCATGTGGCCGGCTCCTCTTTGGCGCTGACAAGCGCTGGTTTGCGCGCCCACAGCTTCAGGCGCGGGCGGTAGAGGATCAGTACGTCGCAGGCGAGCAGGAAGAACAGCACCATGCCCTGGAACAGCTGAGTGATGGATTGCGGCAGGTTGGCGGCCATCTGCGCGTTCTCGCCACCGAGGTAGAGCAGCGCCATCAGCAGACTGGCGAAGACGATACCGATGGGGTTCAGGCGACCGAGGAAGGCCACGGTGATCGCCGCGTAGCCATAGCCCGGTGAAACTTGCGGCACCAGTTGGCCGATTGGCCCGGTGACTTCGGCGACACCGGCCAGCCCGGCCAGGCCGCCGCTAATCAGCAGAGCGATCCATACCAGTTTCTTGTCGCGGAAACCGACAAAGCCGGCGGCGCGCTTGTCCAGGCCGAGCACCTTGATCTGGAAGCCAAGAAAACTCTTCTGCAGCAGCACCCAGACCACCACCAGTGCCAGTAGCGCGAAGTAGAAACCGCCATGCACGCGCAGCCCTTCGATCAGTTCGGGCAGCCGGATGGCGTCGCCGAACATCGCCGACTCGGGGAAGTTGAAGCCTTCCGGGTCCTTCAGCGGGCCGTGCACGGCGAACAGCAGCAGGTTCAGCGCAATGTAGTTGAGCATGATGCTGGTGAGGATTTCGTTGGCGTTGAACGCCGTCTTCAGCCAGGCGCAGAGCCCGGCCCAGGCGGCACCGCCAAGGGTGCCGAGCAGCAGCGTCAGTACCAGTGCCCAGCGCGAATCCCAGTCGATGATGTTGACCGCCAGCGCGCTGCCGGCCAGGGCGCCGATGAGCAGCTGGCCTTCGGCGCCAATGTTCCAGATGCGTGCGTTGTAGACCACCGCCAGGCCGAGGGCGCAAAGCAGGATCGGCAGCGCCTTGACCAGCAGTTCGGAGACGCCGTAGAGATCGCCGAGCGGGTCGATCAGCAGCACCTTGAGGGTTTCCAGCGGCGGATGGCCGAGCAGCGCGAACAGCAGCGCGCCGCTCAGCAGCGTCAGCAGTGCCGCCAGCAATGGCGAGAACCAGAGCATGGCCCGTGAGGCCTCGCCGCGGGGTTGCAGGGATAACAGCATGATGGATTCTCGTCAGGCGGCAGAGGTGGAAACAGGGGTGTCGCTGGTATCGAACTGGCCGGCCATCCAGCGGCCGACTTCGACCGGGCAGGTGCTGGCAGTAGCGCGCTGTGGCGACAGCCTGCCGTCGCTCAGGGCGGCGATGCGGTCGCTGATCTGGAACAGCTCCTCCAGGTCTTCGGAGATCACCAGGATCGCCGCGCCGGCATCGCGCAGTTCGATCAGCGCGCGGTGGATCGCCGCGGCCGCGCCGACATCCACGCCCCAGGTCGGGTGCGCGGCGATCAGCAGCTTCGGCTGCTGCAGGATCTCGCGCCCGAGGATGAATTTCTGCAGGTTGCCGCCGGACAGGCTTGCCGCCGGGGTTTGTGCATCCGGCGTCTTCACGGCGAAGCGCTGGATGACCTGTTCGGCGAAGGCGCGCACCTTGCCGCGGCGGATCATGCCCTGCTCGACCATGCCGGTCTGTTGATAGGCGGTGAGCAGGCCGTTGTCGGCCAGGCTCATGCTCGGCACCGCGCCGTGACCGAGGCGTTCGGCCGGCACGAAGGCCATGCCGTGGCGACGGCGGGCGTCGGGGCGCAGGTGGGCGACGTCGTCACCGAGAAAGCGGATGTGCATGGCCTCTGCGGCAGGCAGGCGCTGTTCGCCACTGAGCAGGGCGAGCAGTTCGTCCTGGCCGTTGCCGGCGACCCCGGCGATGCCGACGATCTCGCCGGCGCGTACCTCCAGGTCCACCTCTTCGAGGGACACGCCGAACGGATCGGCGTTGTGCCAGGACAGCCGCTCGACCCGCAGGAACGGCGCGCGGCCCTCGCTCTTCGGGTATTCGGCTTCCAGCCCCTCGGCATCGCCGACCATCAGCCGCGCCAGTTCCAGGTCCGAGCAATCGGCCGGCACGCACTCGCCGGACACGCGGCCGGCGCGCAGCACCGTGGCGCTCTGGCACAGCGCGCGCACCTCGTTGAGCTTGTGGCTGATGAACAGGATGCTGCAGCCCTCGGCCGCCAGCCGGCGTAGGGTCACGAACAGCTCGTCGGCCTCCTGCGGGGTGAGCACCGAGGTCGGTTCGTCGAGAATCAGCAGGCGGATGTCCTGCATCAGGCAACGGATGATCTCCACCCGCTGACGCTCGCCGATAGACAGGCTGTGCACCAGCCGTTGCGGCTCCAGCGGCATGCCGTAGCGCTGCGAGACCTCGCGGATCTTCGGCTCCAGCTGCTTCGGCGTGCCGGCCCTGGCGCCCAGCGCCAGGGCGATGTTTTCCGCCACAGAGAGCGTCTCGAACAGCGAGAAGTGCTGGAACACCATGCCGATGCCGCGTTCGCGGGCCTGGGCCGGGTCGCGCATGGTCACCCGTTCGCCCTGCCAGTGGATTTCGCCGGCGTCCGGCTGGGTCACGCCGTAGATGATCTTCATCAGGGTGCTCTTGCCGGCGCCGTTCTCGCCGAGCAGGGCGTGGATCTCGCCCGGCTGGATCGACAGGTCGATACGGTCGTTGGCCAGGCAGCCTGGGTACTGTTTGGTGATGCCGCAGAGCTGGAGGCGCGCGGTCTGGGATTCGGGCATGGAGGCGTCCGCTGGGTTTTTCATGACCAGGGTGTAGCAAAAAGCTGGCCAGGCAGTCAGGAATTGAGATGCGACGCGGCCACGGCAGCTGCGCCACCGGTTGGCCATGCGACGATGTTAGCCGGTGCATCGCTTTGGTGCTTCACTCGGTGACATCGTCGTGTCGATGCACTGCCATGGGGCGGGACGACCGCGGACCGGATGGGCTGCTAAGCTAACCGTCCTTTTCCGCTCCCACCGGTTTGCCTGCAATGAACCAGATGGACCTTCATTCCGCCGAGGAAACGATTGCCCAGCGTGCCGCCCTGGCGCGGCTGATCGATGGCCTCTTGCGCGACGACGGCATGCATCCCACCGCGATTGACGACCTCTATCTGATCCGCTGCAGCGCGCCGAGCGAACTGGTGCACGGGCTGCACAAGCCGGCGCTGTGCATCATCGTGCAGGGCAGCAAGGAGGTGCGCCTGGGCGACGAGCTGTACACCTACGATGCGCTGCACTACCTGGTGGTATCGGTCACCGTGCCGGTGGCCGGTCGCGTGCTGGAGGCCTCGTCCGGCGAGCCGTACCTGTGCATTCGCCTGGATATCGACCCGGCAATGGTCGCCACCCTGGTGGCCGAAAGCGCGCCGTTGAGCCAGCCCGTGGAAGGGCCGGCGCGCGGGGTCTATCTGGACCGCATCGATGCGCCGTTGCTGGATGCCACGCTACGTCTGGTGCGACTGCTCGCCAGCCCGCAGGACATCCCGGTGCTGGCGCCGCTGGCCATGCGCGAGATCTTCTACCGCCTGCTTTGCGGTCGCCAGGGCCGCCACCTGCACGAGATCGCAGTGCGCGACAGCCAGGGCCATCGCGTCACCCGCGCCATCGAATGGCTGAACCGCAACTACGTCGAGCCGCTGCGTATCGAGGAACTGGCGCAGCGGGTCAACCTCAGCAGCTCGACGCTGCATCACCGTTTCAAGGCGCTCACCGCGATGAGCCCGCTGCAATACCAGAAGCAGCTGCGCCTGCAGGAGGCGCGGCGGCTGCTGATCGCCGAGGGGCTCGACGTTTCCAGCGCCGGCTACCGGGTCGGCTACGAAAGCCCCTCGCAGTTCAGTCGCGAGTACAGCCGCCTGTTCGGCGCCTCGCCGGTGAAGGATCTGGCCCGGCTGCGCAGCACGGCGTAACTCAGCGCGGCGCCGGGTCCGGCACCTCGCGCAATGCCTGAGCGGCATCGATGGCGCGGGGAAAGCCGGCGGTCACGGTCGTCAGGTAGACCACCTCCTTCAGCTCCTCACGGGTGACGCCCAGGCGCAACGCGTAGCCGGCGTGGACTTTCATGTACTGCAGATTGCCCTGAGCGGCGAAGGCGGCGATCACTGCCAGTTGGCGGGTGCGATCATCCAGCTCGTTGCGTCCCCAGACATCGCCCAATGCGTACTGGGTGATGCCCTCGGCGAGAAAGGGATAGTCCTCGCGCAGCGCTTCGAGTACCGGTTGCCCGGCACCGCCGGACAAGTGATCCATCACCTCGACGCCACGTTCGTGCCGCTCGTTGCCGGCGGCTTCCAGCGAGGCGAAGGTCAGCGAGCCGAACACGGCCAGGCAGGCCGCGGCCAGGGTGTTGCCTGTACGAAGGGTCATGGCGGCGTCCTCAGTAGGGGCTGGCGGTGGGGCGCACCACCAGCTCGCTGACGTCGACATCGGCCGGCTGGTCGATGGCATAGGCGATGGCGCGGGCGATGGCTTCGGCCGGAATGGCGATGCGGCGGAAGTCGTCCATGGCCGAGCGGGCGCTGTCATCGGAAATGCTTTCGGCCAGTTCCGATTCGGTGACGCCCGGGGACACCAGGGTCACGCGGATATCGCCACCGACCTCCTGGCGCAGGCCTTCGGAGATGGCCCGCACCGCGTACTTGGTGGCGCAGTACACCGCTGCGGTCGGGCTCACCGCGTAGGCGCCGATGGAGGCGATGTTGACGAACTGGCCGGCGCGCTGGCGCTGCATCAGCGGCAGGCCGGCGGCGATGCCGTGCAGCACGCCACGGATGTTGACGTCGATCATGCGGTCCCACTCGTCCACCTTCAGTGCGTCCAGCGGTGAAAGCGGCATCACCCCGGCGTTGTTGACGATTACATCGACGCGGCCGAAGCGCTGTTCGGCGAAGTCGACGAAGGCCTGGGTGCTCTCGCGACTGGTCACGTCCAGCGCGCGGCAGGCGGCGATGCCACCGCGTTCGCCGATCTCGGCGACGAGCTTTTCCAGCCGTTCGAGGCGTCGCGCGCCCAGCACGACGGTTGCGCCCTGGGCTGCCAGCAGGCGCGCCGTGGATTCGCCGATGCCGCTGCTGGCGCCGGTGATAAGTACGATTTTGCCGGTGATGTTCGACATGGGGTTGTCCTCCGCAGGTGGATTCGGGCGACGTCGTTGACGCCGTGATTCGAATACTGCGAGGGACGACGGTGGTCGCGTTATGGCGATCCTGCCGGGCGCTTGCCTGATTCTGGCGGGACCTACCAGATGCCTTCGTGCAGGGCAGCAGCCTCGTCTTCCAACAGCGGCCCGACGACTTCGACCTTGCGCTGGCCGGCCTCGAAGACGATGCGGCAAGGCAGGTCCAGCGTCGGGTTCTCCGGATGGTTGCCGGTGATGTCCTTCAGGCTCCGCTCGGAAAGGCCATAGACCACGCGACCCAAGCCGACCCAGTAGGCGGCCCCGGCGCACATGGCGCAGGGTTCGGCGGAGGTGTACATGCTGCAGCGCGAGAGGAATTCCGGCGTGTAGCGGGTCGAGGCACGGGTCATCAGCACGCGCTCGGCGTGGCCGGTCATGTCGTGGTCGGGCATGTAGGCGTTGCCCTGTTCCAGCAGCACCTCACCGTCCGGCCCGACCAGAATGGCGCCGAACGGGTGGGTGCCGTTTTCCAGTGCGCGGCGGGCGACGTCGAAGCTTTTGCGCAGCAGGGCGAGATCGTCGAGAGACATGGCGTTATCCAGACTGAGATTAAGAAGTGGTGGGCTTCAATGCCCACCCTTGGGCAGGCTCCAGGGAAAGCAGACCTTCTGCAGCAACCCGATCAGGTGGAATAGCACCAGGCTGATTACCACCAGCATCATCAGCGCAGCGAAGGCTTGCGGCACCTGGAACATCGAGGTGGAAAAGTTGATGAAGTAGCCCAGGCCTTTTTCCGCAGCGACAAACTCGGCGACCACCGCACCGATCACCGCCAGGGTGATGGAGATGCGCAGCGCCGAAAACAGGTGCGGAATCGCATAGGGCAGGCGGATGTTGCGGTACTCACGGGCCTTCGATGCGCCCAGTGAACGCGACAGTTCCACCAGCTCCTCCGGTGTCGCCAGCAAGCCAGTGACGCAGGACACCACGATGGGAAAGAAGGCGATGAGGAAGGTGATGAACACACGCGGCAGATCGCCGGCGCCCATCACCACCACAATGATCGGCGCTACCGCGACGATGGGCGTGGACTGCACGATCACCAGCAGCGGATACAGTGTGCGCGACATCACCCGTGAAGAGGCCAGAGCGATGGCCAGCGGGATGCCGATCAGAATCGACAGGCCGTAACCCATCAGCGTCACCCGCAGGGTGGCGAAAATATGCTCGGCCCAGGTGCCGAGACCGACCTTCTGCGTCGCCGCGAAGATGGCACTGGGCGAGGGCAACACGAAGCTCGGCAGCTTGAGCAGGCGGCAGGCCGCTTCCCAGACCAGCAATAGCACGAGCAGGGCGAGCCAGGGCGCGAAGCGGTCGGCCTGCGCCTTCATGCGCAGTGCCTTGGGCTTAATGGTCGGCATGGCGCGAGAAGACTTTGCGGCGGATATGGTTGGCGAGCTCATTGAAACGGGGCTCCGTGAGGGTTTCCATGGACCGCGGGCGCGGCAGATCGACATCGATGATTTCCTGCACGCGGCCGGGGCGCGCCGACATCACCAGGATGCGGTCGGCCAGCAGCAGCGCTTCGGGAATCGAGTGGGTGATGAACAGCACCGTCTTCGGACGCTGGGTCCAGATGTTCAGCAGCTCCAGACTCAGCTCGTCGCGGGTCAGGGCATCGAGGGCCGAGAACGGCTCGTCCATCAGCAGGATTTCCGGGTCATGCAGCAGCGCGCGGGCAATCGCCGCGCGCTGCTGCATGCCGCCGGAGAGTTCGTCCGGACGCTTGTTACCGAAGTCCTTCAGTCCCACCAGTTCCAGCAGCTCCTCGCCGCGGGTGATTTCCTGCGCGGTGACGCGGCCGTACTTGTGCCGCATGGGAAAGGTCAGGTTGTCGCGGATGTTCAGCCAGGGCAGCAGGGTCGGTCGCTGGAAGACGATGCCGATCTCGTCACGCGGGCCGTCCACCGGACTGCCGTAGATGCTGACCTGGCCGTGAGTTGGCCGTACCAGCCCGGCGAGGATGCGCAGCAGCGTGGACTTGCCGCAGCCCGAGGGGCCGAGCACCGCGATGAACTCGTGGCGGCCGATGTCGAAACTGGCGTTGTCCAGCGCCACCACCTCGCTGCCATCGGAGGAGGTGAAGACCTGGCTGACCCGGTCGAAGCTGATGTTGGGGCGCGGTGTGGCGGGCAGGGCGGCGGCGTTCATGGCATCACTCGCTCAGGCTGGTGTCGATGGCGCTGGCCGGGTCGAGGCTGTCGATCTGCATGCCCTGCGCCTTGGCGACCCATTCCCAGGTAGTGGCCAGGCGCTTGGCGTCGAAACCGGTGCCCTCTGCGGCACTGATCTCGTTCTGCATCAGCGGTACCGAGGCGGCGAATTGCTCCTCGGCCTGCTGCTCGTCGACCTCGGCGACCAGCTTCTTCAGCGCGGCGGCCGCTGCAGCCGGGTCGGCGATGGCGTTCTTCTGTGCCTGCTGGTAGGCCTTGACGAATTTCTTCGCGACCTCGGGATGGCTCTGCACGAAGCGCTGCGACGCTACCAGCGACAGGCCGTAGCCTTCGAAGCCGTATTCCGACCAGGGGATGGTCTTCAGCGTCTTGTCCGCTTCGCCGAGGGCACGGACGAAGCCAGGCGCGACGGTCAGCCAGTTGATGGTGGCGTCCACCTTGCCGGTGGCGAGCATCGGCGCCAGTGCGCCGGGGTCTAGCTTGAGCAGCTTGACGCTGTTCGGGTCGATGCCGTTGCGCTCCAGCAGCAGCGGCCAGACCACGTTGGAGGCGGAGAAGGTCGGCGTGGCCACGGTCTTGCCGACGATGTCCTTGAAGCTGTTGATGCCCGAGCCTTCGGTGGTGAAGAAGGCGTCCGGTTGCTTGTTGTAGATCGGCGCGACGGCGACCACCGGCACCTCGCCCTGGGCCTTGGCCTGCAGCAGCGAGGCCAGGCCGGCCGAGCCGAAGTCCGCGCTGTTGGTGGCCAGCTTGGTCACCACGTCGCTACCACCGCGGGCACTGGCGATTTCCACTTCGATGCCTTCTGCGGCGAACAGGCCCTGTTCGACACCTAGGTAGATCGCCGCCTTGTCGCCGGCTGGCAACCAGTCGTTGAGCCAGCGCACCTTGTCGGCGGCCAGGGCGGATTGGCTGAACAGCGCGAGCAGGGCGCTGGCGAGCAGGGTTTTCTTGAACATGGTGAAGCTCCTTGAAGGTTCGGCGTGATAAGCGCGATGCAATAAACGGGTCAGTGCACCGGATGTGGATGGCGAGCGAAGAAATCCAGCAGGGCGGCGAGCAGCAGGTCGGGCATGGCCAATTGCGGCGCATGGCCGCAATCGAGCACCACCCGCTCGGCGCCAGGCACCAGCTGCTGCATGCGCTGTTGCACCCGTGGCAGCACTGATCGATCACGCGCGGCTTCGATATACAAGCGCGGCAGACGTCCGAAACGCTCGGCGCTCCACTGCGCGGCGATGTCGCGACCGCCGTCGGGCTGCACCGTCAGGCGGCGCGCGGCACTGATCGCGGCCTGTGCCGGTGCATCGTGAAAGAACACCGCACAGGCGGCATCGCTGGGTACGCGACTGCCGCCGGGCACCGCTTCGAGATAGGGCCCGATGCCGCTGACCTCGGGAAAGTCGCGGGCGAGTTCGGCACAGAGTTCGCCGAAGCCCATGCCGCTGGGCAGCATCATGCCGGCGACATAGGCGACCCCGGCGATGCGCTCGGCATAAGCCTCGGCCACGGCGGTGGCGGTGACGCCGCCGCCGGAATGCGCCACCAGCTGAATCGGGCCAGGCAGCGTCTCGATCAGCGCTCCAATGTGCTCGACGTAGCGCTGCAGCGAGACATCGGCGAGCGGCGTGGCGTCGCTACCATTGCCTGGTAGATCGACCGCGTGCGGTCGGTGCCCGGCGCTGCGCAGGCCTTCGAGCAGCGAATCCCAGACCCAGCTACCGGCCCAGGCCCCGTGGATGAGGACGATGTCAGCCATAGGTCCTCCGGTACATCTCGCGGTGGTGTTCCTCCACTGTCACGGCGGGGTAGCGCGGCGCCTCGCCGGGCGCGAGGCAGGTCGGCAGGCACTCGACCAGATGGTCCGGGTTGCCGCTGAAGAAGAACGGCACGCTGTAGCGCTCGCGTCCGGAAATGTTGACCACCCGGTGTAGCGTCGAACGGTACTGATCGTTGGTCCAGCGGGCGATCATGTCGCCCAGGTTGACCACATAGGTGCCGGGCACGGGCGCTGCGTGAATCCAGCTCATGCTGTGGCGATCCCAGACCTGCAGGCCGGGGTTCTCGTCCTGCAAAAGCAGCGTCAGCCCGCCGAAATCGGTATGCGCGCCGCAGCCCTTCTCGCCGGGCGCGGCATTGGCCGGCTGTGGCGGATAGTGCAGCAGGCGCAGGGTGCTCATGGAGTCGCGGCAGAAGCCGGCGAAATGTTCCTCCGGCAGTTGCAGCGAGAGCGCGATGGCGCCCATCAGCCGTGCCGCGAGGGCGTTCATCGCATCGCGATAGCGCTCCATGGTCGGGCGAAAGTCCGCAAGCTCGGTTGGCCACTGGTTGGCACCGTGGTTGAAGCGACCGGCCAGTACCCGCGGGTCGTCCTCGGCCAACTCCTCGCCGATATAGAAGCCTTCCTTGAGATCGGCCGGCGCACCGGCTTCCAGCACCTGACCGCGCAACGGCTCATAGCCGCGATTGGCCTTCGAGAACACCTTGTCCAGCGCACGCTTGCCTGCTTCCGGCTGGGAAAAGAAGACCCGCGCCTGCTCGAACACCGCCTGTTGTAGCGCCGGGTCGACGCCGTGGTTGGCGACGCAGAAGAAGCCGACCTCGCGACAGGCCGCGCCGATGCGTTCGGCCACGGCAGTGCGCTCGGCAAGGTCGGGAGAAAACAGCCCGGCGATATCGATCAGCGGCAGCGCGGCGGCTTCGAGATGGCGGGCACAAAGGGACTGGTTCATGGCTCGATCCTGCTCTGCCGACGCGAAATGGCGGTCGGCGAGCGCAGTATCTGGCGGGTCATGCTGTGCGCAAAAGCAGAGAATATCGAGCAAGCCGATGCCGTTTCGGCAGCACCTTCCGGTGCTTCAAAATGAGGCGGAAGGTGTTTCTGAAAGGTGCACTGCGAGCGGCCGGCGTTGTGTAGTTTTCAAATCTGACGCAGAAATTATGCGGCGTTCGCGCACCATATAGGTGCGGTTATCCCGCCGCAGAAAAGGCAATTATTTTTTCGGGCAAACAGGAAGGCGTCAGTCATGAGCGCCTTCCGCCTCGCTCTAGGGTGTATTGACCGCGTCGAGAAGGGCCTCGGCCAGGGTCTGGCTGGTGAAGGGTTTGGCTAGCACACGCAGCCCGTGCTCGGCAGCGAGACGCTCGGTGTAGCCTGTCGCGAGGATGATGGGCAGTTCGGGATACAGGCCTTGGGCTTCCGCCGCAAGACCAACCCCGTCCAGCCGTCCGGGCATGACGATATCCGAAAGAAGCACATCGATAGGCGGGCGCGTGCCATCGGCGAGCCTGGCCAGGGCTGAATCCGCGTCCTGCGCCTCGTCGACCAAATAGCCCAGTTCCTCAAGCATCGACATCACCACCTCGCGCACCTCGGCGTCGTCGTCGACCAAGAGCACCCGTGTGGTTCGGTTGGCACGTTCCGGTGCCTTCTCTACCGGGCCAGCCGGTTCGCTGCGGTGTTCGACGCGTGGCAGCAGGAGGCGGACGCGCGTGCCCCTGCCGACTTCGCTGTCGATCGCTACCGCGCCGCCTGATTGGTGCGCGAAGCCATAGACCTGCGCCAGACCGAGGCCCGTTCCCTCGCCGATGGCCTTGGTTGTGAAGAAAGGCTCGAATGCCCGCGCCTGGACCTCCTTGCTCATTCCACAACCTGTGTCGAGGACGTCGACGGCGAGATAGGTCCTTGTCCCCAGGCTTGGCAGGGCGATGTCTCCATGCGCCACGTCGTGCAGGCTGATGCTCAACGGACCGCCGTCTGGCATGGCGTCCCGTGCATTGATCGCCAGGTTGAGGATGGCCAGCTCGCATTGCACCGGGTCCAGCGCCGCCGGCCAGGGGCGGTCCGGCAAGTCGAGCTGTAGAACGACGTTATTGGGCAACGCGCCGGTCAGCAGTTCGTGCATGCCGAGAATCAATGCGCGCAAGTCGACCTGCTCGACATCTCCGGTGCGGTTTCGACTGAAGGTCATCAGGTGCCGCGTAAGGCGGGTAGCCCGTTGAGCCGAACGCTGGCATGCCTCGATGGCGCGCTTGGCTCGGGGGTTTGGGCTCAGCATGTCGGCCAGCTGCAAGCCGACGGTCATGCTTTGCAGAAGGTTATTGAACTCGTGCGATATACCCGCGGTGAGGTTGCCCAGCGCTTCAAGTTTCTGGCCCTGCAGCAGCGCCCGATGCGAGCGTTCGGCCTGGGCGACGGCTTCCTCGACCCGCTCTGCCATTTCCTGGCTCGAGCGGTGAATGGTCTTGCTGGCCTGGGCAAGTACCTGCGCGGTCCGGTCGGTCTCGTCCATGCCGGTCCGAGGTGCCTCGAAGACTTCCCCTCGGGCCAAGGCGCCGGCTGCCTGGTCCAGTTGAGTCAAGGGGCGGGTGATGGTGCGGCCGAGCGCAATGGCCAGTCCGATCGCCAGCGCGAGCACCAGCAGGATGCCGATGGCCGCGGTTCCGATGGGTTTCAATACGCTTGCGAGCAGGTCCTCACGGGGAATGCCGATCAGTACCGTCCAGCCTGAACTTTCACCACGGCTGATAAAAGAAACCACGCGTTGATTGTCGCGGGTGACGGAAATCAGCTTGCCTTGGCGAGTCGCTAGCCCGCGTAAATCGGCGACGAAGTTGTCGTCCGCGGCTTCACCTACATGTCTGCTGGGGTCCCGGGTGCGCGCAACGATAGTGTGTGTCTGGTCCAAAACGGCACCAAGCCAGCGCTCGGGAAGCTCCTGAGCTTGCAGCAGGGCTTCGATGCGGCTGACCGGAAACTTCATGGTCAGGTAGTAGACGACTCGGCCGTCACGCATCACCGGGCGGTGAATGGCGACGCTGTGCACGCGCGTCAACGGGTCGCGAAACATCGGACTGACGTCTAGCAGCGGGGTGTTCTCGAAGCCTGGCAGGCTCGGTGGCATCGGCAACGGCGCGCCAAAAGGGTAGTCCGTATCAGCCAGGGGCACGCCGTTCGGGTCGAATATGCTTACGCCGGTGGCTATCGGTTGAACGGTCTGCTGTAGACGTTCATGAAACGCACGCAGATCGCCACTCACCAGTGTTGGCGAGGCGGCCAGCGTCGTGACCACTGCGCCGAAGCGATCAAGTTCGCGCTCAACGGCAAGACTTACGCCGCGAGTGGTCTCGTACATACTTTGGTCGATCTGCTGTGACTGCGCTCGGTAAACCGAATAGGTTGCAAACAGCGCGAAGGCCAGCGCCGGTGCGATGACGGCGATGACCAGCCAGATGAGACGGGCGCGTATCGACACGAAGCAAGTTCCTGATCGGAGCAAGAGTCAATGCGGGTTCGGCATCATGTATGAGCCCGTTGCTTTCGTCGGGCCTAGTCAGAAGACCGCAGGCGCGCCGGCTTGTTACGACGTTACAGACCAATGACGGCATCGAACCAACCGAACTTCAGCGGGAACACCTGCGCGTCGCCTCGGCTGAAGGTGGGCTGACGGATTGGCCGACCCGCCTGGAACGCCCCGTAAGGAAGGGGTGGATCAGTGAACTTCCACACCATCGATAGCGGTGCGCAACGAGATTGCCAGTTCTTCCAGCCGGTAGGGCTTGGCCAATACGTGCACGCCTTCTGCGGCGGCAGATTGCTGTGCGGCTTCGGCGTAGCCGCTGGTAAGCAGCACGGGAACACCGAGGGCGCGGGTGCGGATCTCTCGGGCCAGTTCAACACCGTTCATGCCGCCCGGCATCATCACGTCGGAGAATACGATGTCCACCTGACAGCCGTTCTGCAGCGCGCCCAGCGCGTCTGTGGCACTGGCGGCATGGGTGACGCGATAGCCGAGATGTTCGAGCATCTCGCCGACCAGGGCCGCGACTTCTTCATCATCGTCCACCAGCAGTACGGTACCGGCCGAGGCGTCGGGGCTGTCGTCTTCGACAGGCCGTTCGCCGTCGGGCTGATCGGGCACACGCGCCGAACGTGGCAGCAGCATGATCACGCTGGTTCCGCGATCGCATTCGCTTTCGATCCACACGGTGCCGCCGGACTGCCGCGCGAAGCCGTAGACCTGTGCCAGCCCGAGCCCTGAGCCTTTGCCTATCTCCTTGGTGGTGAAGAAGGGGTCGAATACGCGGGTGCGAACCTCCTCGGGAATGCCGGTGCCCGAGTCGGTCACCGTGAGGCGGACAAAATCGCCGGTGATGCCCAGCACCGTTTCGCCAGGTGCATTGCTGGCTTCGATCAGGATCGAGCCGCCGTCGGGCATGGCGTCGCGGGCATTCACGGCCAGGTTGAGGACGACCAGCTCCAGCTCGCCAGGGTCCACTTCGACCGGCCAGAGATCCGGCTCGAACTGCACTTCCACGTGCACGTCGCCGCTCAGGCTGCGGTCGAGCAGCTCGCGCATGCGGCCGATGCGCAGCACCAGGTCGACCGACTCGGGTTCCAGTGACTGGCGGCGGGAGAAGGCGAGCAGTTGCCGGGTGAGGGCGGTTCCGCGTTGCGCGGCCTGGCGCATGCCATCCATCAACCGCTCGCGGCGTGCAGGGTCGGCGCGGCGGTTGAGCATGTCGAGGCCGCCGGAAATCACCATCAGCAGGTTGTTGAAGTCGTGGGCGATGCCGCCGGTGAGCTGGCCGATGGCTTCGATCTTCTGCGCCTGGCGCAGGGTTTCTTCGATCTGCGCGCGCTCGGCCATCTGTGTGCGCAATTCCTGGTTGGCCTTTTCCAGTTCGCTGGTGCGCTCGACGACCAGCGCTTCGAGTTGATTCGAGGCGCGCTCACGGGCTTCGAGCAAGGCTCTGACTTCGTACTGGCGATGCCGCCCGCGCAGGGCGGCTTTCACCGCGCTGGTAAGGGTGATGCTCTGTACCGGGCGTTCCAGCAGGGAAACGTTGCGCAGCGCCGCCACCATGCGCTGACGCCATGCGGCGACTGCCGGCTGTTGATGCTTGCTGGTGAGGACCACGAATGGAAAGTCGGACCACGCCGGTTGCTGATCGACCCAGGTGGCCAGTGCTTGGAGGTCCTGACCGAAGAGGCCTTCTTCGGCGATGAAAACGGCGTCGGCATCGGTTTCGGCGCGACGTAGCACCTCATCGACACTGTGGCAGACAACGGCGTCCATGCCGCTGCGGCTGAGCAGTTCGGCCGAGGCGGGACCGTCCCGGCCGATGGGGGCATAGACGACTACGATGGGGCCTTCTCGTTTAGTGGGCGTCGTCATGCTCGTCTGTCAGTAGCTGAGTCGCATCACCGGTGTATTCCGGTGTGCCCGATAGGATGCCGCTGAAGTGGCTGAGCGGCGGCCCGACCTCGAGGCCGGCGCTACTGAGGCGGTACTCACGGACGGTGTTTTCATGCCGTCCGCTGCGCTTTTTCACCACTGACAACGCCCGGCGAACGACGCCGGCATGCTCGAAGTAGCGCTGCATGATAACCGCATCGCTGAGATAGCTGATATCCACAGGCGTATCCATTGGGCCGACCAGGCCATGCTGGGCGAGCACCATGATGCTGATCACGCCTTTCTGGCCCAGATAACTCAACAGCTCGTGCATCTGCAGAATCAGGAATCGGCCATCAGGCATCGCGTGCAGATAGCCGTTGAGGCTGTCCAGAATCACCAGGCCGGCCCCCCGCACCTCTACGCCCTGGCGGACCGCGGCGGTGAACTCGCCGGGCGACAGCTCGGCCGGGTCGACCTGTTGCAGATGCAGCAGCCCCTGTTCGATCCACGGTTCCATGGGCAGCCCCAGCGCCCGCCCGCGCGCCAGCAGTGTGGCGATGTTTTCGTCAAAGACGAAGAAGGCGACCTGCTCGCCGCGTTTGCACGCCGCGACCGCATAGCTCAAGGCCAGCGAGGATTTGCCCACGCCGGCCGCGCCGACCAGCAGCGCGTTGGTGCCGCGTTCCAGGCCGCCACCCAGCATCTTGTCCAGTGCCGGATTACCGGACGAGGCCAGCTCACCGGAGAAGGACGAGTGGTGCTCGGCGGCGATGAGCCGGGGATAGATGCGCAGGCCGCCCTTGCGGATGGCGAAGTCGTGGTAGCCGCCGCGAAACTGGATGCCACGCATCTTGATCACTCGCAGACGCCTGCGCTCGGCACCGTAGTCGATTGCCACCTGCTCCAGCATGACCACGCCGTGGGAGATGGAATGCAGTTGCAGGTCGCCCACTTCCGAAGTCTGGTCGTCGAGCAGGATCACCGTGCAGTTGCGGGTGGTGAAGAAATGCTTGAGCGCCAACACCTGCCGCCGGTAGCGCAGAGGGCTTTGCGCCAGCAGGCGCATTTCCGAGAGGCTGTCGAAGATCACGCGACTCGGATTGGTTTCGGTGACCCGATCGAACACCTGCTGCGTGGTTTCACTCAGCTCCATCTCCACGGGGTGCAGCACCGTCAGTTCGAGGTCCGGGTCCAGGCTGGTTTCCGGCGTGACCAGCTCGAACACATCGATACCGTCGAGGGACCACCCGTGCCGCTTGGCGACCAGCTCCAGTTCGTCCTTGGTTTCCGAGAGGGTGACATAGAGAACGCGCTCGCCCTGGCGGACCCCTTCGAGCAGGAACTGCAGCGCAATGGTGGTCTTGCCCGAGCCCGGGCTACCTTCGTACAGGTACATGCGGTTGGGGTCGAGGCCGCCGCCGAGAATGTCATCCAGCCCCTCGCTGCCAGTGGAAATGCGAGGGGGTTCATCGTCTGGTTGGAAGGAAAGATTAGTGAAATCGGTCATTCCGTTCTCCTTAACGCAGGCGCCGCTGCGTGCTTCGTTCCCACTCCTGCATGTCCATATCGGGACGGAGGCGGAGGGGAACAGGCCCGTTATTCGCCTGGTGGGCAGGTCGGGCTGAATGCCGCTCGAATCGTCGCCTGATGCGCTTCTGATGTGCCGAAAATTGCGCGTTTGGCGGTCGACGTTCGAGGGGCGCAGTCATTTAATCCGACTCGCCAGCCGCCTGCCCGTTCCGCATGAGTGTGCTCGGCACCTCCGCTGCAGCGCGCTCTCCAGGCGGCGCGACCATCTGCTGCGCGGTCCCCCCGGCCGCTTCGCTCGTTGCCCTTGAGCTACTTCGAACCCCTCCGCTGCGCAACAGACTGCAACCATTGAACCTTGGATCATGGGCCGGGCTGCCCCATGATCAGCCTTTGCCTTCGCGGGTCGCCTGCATGTCTCGATTCTCTCGTCCGTCGGCTTCGGCACTGGGTCGCTTTCTGCAACTGGGCGGCACTGGCGCGCGCATTGCCGGCAACCTGCTGGTGCAGCGCATCACGCCAGGCAAGGCGCGTATCGACTGGGTGCCGGTCGGTGAACTGCTCGGTGATGCGCTTGGGCAGATGAAGGGCCCGGTGCTGAAGCTCGGTCAGCAGGCCTCGCAATGGCAGGACCTGCTGCCCGAACCGATCAGCGCGGCGCTGGCGCGCTTGCAGAACCAGGTGCCCTCGCTGCCATTCGATGCGCTGGAAGCCAATCTGCAGCGCCTCTATGACGGCAAGCTGTACGAACTGTTCGAGTCCATCGACCCGGAGCCCGCGGCGGCGGCCTCGCTGGGCCAGGTCCACCGCGCTCGGGATAGGCAGGGCAGGGCGCTGATCATGAAGGTCCAGTACCCCGGCATCCGCGCCATCTGCGATGCCGATCTGCGCCAACTACGCCGCTTGATGCCGCTCGGGCGACTGTTCGGCACGCCGCCCGCGCGTCTCGATGCGGTGTATATCGAGCTGCAACGGGCCATTGCCGAGGAACTCGACTACGAGGCCGAGCGCGCCAACCTCGAAGCCTTCCGCGAGCACTTCAGCAACTGGCCGGGCATCCGCATTCCCTTTGCCGCGGGCGAACTCTGCCGGCCCGGTGTGCTGGTGCTGGAAGACCTGCCGGGCCGCTCCATGGCCGAGGTCGAACAGGCCCCGGCGGAGGTGCGCCAGCGCCTGGCCGAAACCCTCTGCGAATGGCTGGCCGAGCAGGCATTCGGTCTGCAACGGCTGCATACCGATCCGCATCCCGGCAACCTCGCCTGGACCGAGTCCGGCGAGCTGGTGGTCTACGATTTCGGCAGCGTACTGCGCCTGGAACCGCGTTTGCTGGCGGGCTACGTACAGATATTCGAAGCACTGCGCAGCGTTTCCAGCGAGGCGTTGGAGCCGGGATTCCAAGCCCTGGGCGGGCGCCAACCGGGGAGCACGCCGCCGCACGGCCTGTATCGACGCATCCACCTGATGTTGCACCCGCTACTGCAACCCGGCGCGCAGTGGGACTTCCGCGAGGCGGCGCTGCATCAACGGCTGTCCGAGCTGTTCCCCCTGATGATGTCCGCACTCGGCAGCCTGCAACCGGCTTCCGGCACCTTGCTGATCAACCGCACCCTGGAAGGCCATTACTGGAACCTCTACCGGCTCGGCGCTTGCTTGCCCATCGCCGACCTGCTCGCCGAACATATCGAACGCTGGCGCAGCGAAGCCGACGCCCGTCGACCGTAAATCTGGAGATCGTCATGCCGTTGGATTCATTCCCCGAAGGGTTTCGTGCGCTGGTCATCGGCGCATCCGGTGGCATCGGCGCCGCACTGGTCGATGCCTTGCGCAGCGATCCGCACTGCGCATCGGTCATTGCGCTGAGTCGCTCGTCCGAGCCGGCGCTCGACCTGACCGATCCCTCCAGCATCGAACAAGCCGCGGCCAGCGTGGCGGGGCAGGGGCCGTTTCATCTGATCATCAACGCCGCCGGCGTGCTGCACGGTGCCGACTTCATGCCGGAGAAGCGCCTGGCCGATCTCGACCAGGCGCAGCTGCTCGCCACCTTCCAGATCAACACCTTCGGCCCGGCCATCCTGCTGCGTCACTTCAGCGGGCTGCTCGACCGCCAGCGCGGCGTGCTCGCCATGCTCTCGGCCAAGGTCGGCAGCATCGGCGATAACCGCCTCGGCGGCTGGTACAGCTACCGCGCCTCCAAGGCCGCGCTGAACATGCTGATCAAGACTGCTTCCATCGAGGTGCGCCGTAGCCAACCGAATGCGGTGCTGCTGGCGCTGCACCCGGGCACGGTGAACTCACGGCTGTCGCAGCCCTTTCGGGGCGAAGAGATCGGCCGTCCCGCCAGCGATGCCGCGCGGGATCTGTTGCGGGTAATCGATGGGCTGGGGCCTGAGGCCAGTGGTGGGTTTTATGCGTATAGCGGGGATGAGTTGCCCTGGTAGGGGTAGCCGCTGGGGCGGATGCTCGCGGATAGCCAGCAGCCCGGTGCACCAGCTAGCGTTGAGCGATCCATGATCTCTCATTGGAAGCGTCGATGCAGATCCGGAAAGATGTCTTGGGCGAACCAGGAGGGTAGCCCGGGTTCGACCGTTCGCGACTTCGGCGTACGGCTGACCACGATGCCGGCCTTGATCAATCGTGAAAGCTCGTCGATGGCAGGTCGTGACGAAAGCCCGGTGAATGTCTTGAACTCACTACGCGGCAACGAACCCTGCAGCAGAAGCGCCAATACAGCTGGTGCGCTTTCCTGGCGTATGCCCACATCGAGCAGTTTCTCATTCGTCTTGAATGCTCTGATGACCCGCTCCCGAAGCTTGTCGCGGTTTAAGGCTTCGGTCATGTAATCCACTTGGTCGTGACACACGTCGAGCATGAACTCGATGAATGCGAAGTAGTGCTTCTGGGACATCTGGCCTCGACCGTCGTAGTCACCTTCCCGGGGCCTGTCGGCCATGGCCAAGGTTCTATAGTAGTCCTCGTGCCGGCGGGCGAGGCCACGTGACAAAGACCAAAGATGAGGTTGCAGGCCAAGCTGTACGAGCTGCAGGTGCGTGATCATTCGAGCCACACGGCCGTTGCCATCCAAGAACGGGTGTACCCACGCTAAGCGGTGATGATTAGCGAGCGTAGCAATCAGACGGCGCCTAGGGTCCTGGCTAGCTCCATAGAACCTCTGAAGATGTTCCAGCATTGCCTGGACGGCAGCAGCAGCGGGGGCGGCATGGTTTCCAACGACTACCTCGTCTGCTGGCTGGCTACGCAATTTGCCAGGTACCAGCACTCTGCCATCTGACAGGCGACGGCTGTTTTCATCTGTCCCGTCAAACAGGCGAAAATGCACCGCGCTGATCAACTCGGGTGAGAACATGGCGTGGAACTCCGGAGCCTTGAGGCGCAGGGCACGCTCGAACACGCGTTGGACTTCCATATGCTTGACCGCAAGATCCTTAAGGAGCTGGCGCTCTCTCTTGGGAGCGTTCTGCGCCTTCTGCATCGCCGCGGGCTCGGTGTACTGCCCTTCTATCAGGTTCGAATAGTAGGTGTTGGTGATGAGCAATAGCTTGCCCAAACGAGCAGCAGTTTCGGGGGCAACTCGGCCAGCAAGAAATGCTACCTTTGCTGGCAGCGAATCCGCCTTCTCGATGATGGAACTCGGCAGCTGTTCCGGGAGCACAGGATCAAGCCAGGTCTTGGATGTAATGAGCGTCATGACGATGACATTTCGCTTCGGTCAGGAAATTCGGCAAGTCTAGCACTCATCGCTGCACATTTTTTTTCACAAATATCCAGTCTGCATGCCCCGCCAATATTGAGGCTTGGCTTTTTCAATCAAGCTCCGCCTGCATATTTATAAGCACATTTCGAAAGCACCAGTCATCTCTCAGCCCGGCGCGGCATTCTCCCCAGGCCGATATGCACCTACGCCTCGTCCCCATTGTCTATGTTGATGATTACCGCCCAGGCCATCGCCGGGGCGGCGGTGACCACAAGAATAAGGATGAGCACGATGCGTTTGCTTCAGATCAGCAGGTTGACCCTTGGCGTGGCGATCGTCGCTACGGGCCACATTGCCCACGGCGCGCTTCTGGAAGGCGGGGCGGTCGCCGCACCCGACGAGTACAGCGCCAACGTGGCCGCCCAGGTGCTCAAGGCCGGCGGCAATGCGGTGGATGCCGCGGTGGCGACCGCCTTCACCCTGGCCGTCACCTACCCCGAGGCGGGCAACATCGGCGGTGGTGGCTTCATGACGCTGTATATCGAGGGCAAACCGTATTTCCTGGACTACCGGGAAGTCGCGCCCAAGGCCTCCAGCAAGACCATGTACCTCGACGACAAGGGCGAGGTGATCGAGAACCTGAGCCTGGTCGGCGCCAAGGCGTCCGGCGTGCCCGGCACCGTGTTGGGCATGTGGGAGGCACACCAGCGCTTCGGCAAGCTGCCCTGGAGCGAGCTCATCACCCCGGCGGTCGGCTATGCCCGTGCAGGCTTCACAGTGGCCGACCAGCAATTCCAGTACCGCGAGGACGCCATCGGGCTGTTCAACGGCACGACCAACTTCGAGGATTACTTCGGCAGCATGCGGCCCGGTTCCACCTTCCGCCAGCCGGAGCTTGCCGAGACGCTGGAGCGCATCGCCGACAAGGGGCCTGACGACTTCTACAGAGGTCAGACCGCCGACTTGCTGGTTGCGCAGATGAAGCGTGACGACGGGCTCATCACCAAGGAGGACCTGGCCGACTACCGCGTCAAATGGCGCGAGCCGATGCGTGTCGACTGGCACGGCAACAGCCTCTACACCGCGCCACTGCCCAGCTCCGGCGGCATCGCCCTGGCGCAGCTGATCGGCATGAAGGAGCAGCGCGCCGCCGACTACAAGGGTGTCGAACTCAACTCGGCACGTTACATCCACCTGCTGGCGGAGATCGAAAAGCGCGTGTTTGCCGACCGTGCCGACTACCTCGGCGACCCGGACTACTCCGACGTACCGGTCACGAAGCTGACATCGACTGATTACCTGAAGCAGCGCGCGGCCGAGGTCAATCCAACTGCCATCTCCGAGACCGAGAAGGTGCGCCCGGGCCTTGAGCCAAGGCAGACGACTCACTTTTCCATCGTCGATGCCGATGGCAACGCGGTCAGCAACACCTACACCCTCAACCTGGATTACGGCAGCGGTGTGGTGGTCAAGGGCGCCGGCTTCCTGCTCAACAACGAAATGGACGACTTCAGTGCCAAGCCGGGCGTCGCCAATGCCTTCGGCGTGGTCGGTAGCGACGCCAATGCCATCGAGCCAGGCAAGCGCATGCTGTCGTCGATGAGCCCGAGCATCGTCACGCGTGACGGCAAGGTCAGCCTGGTACTCGGTACACCGGGCGGTTCGCGCATCTTTACCTCGATCTTCCAGGTGCTGAACAACGTCTACGACTTCGACATGCCGCTGGAAAAAGCCGTGGCCGCGCAACGCGTGCACCATCAGCTGCTGCCGAAGGACACTATCTACTACGACGCCCATGCACCGCTGACCGGCAAGGTGGCCGACGAGCTGAAAGCCATGGGCTACACGCTGGAGGATCAGGGCTGGTTGATGGGTGATATCCAGGCGATACGCGTCGATGGCACGCGCCTGCAGACCGGCTCAGACCCGCGCGGTCGTGGAGTGGGGATGGTCGTCAAGCCTTGATGGGCGAGGAAGGCCGCGGGTAGGAGAGCGCAGCCGCGTTTTGACACGTCATGCGCCGCAGGACCGCGGCGCATCGATGTTCAGCCTTTCGATGTGCCTATCCATCGGGTCATGCGGCGTCAAGCGTGCCCTCAGAGGGCAAACGGGCATATCGCTTGTCCTGCTCACCCGTTGGAAATTCCAAAGGCCTATGTCGAGTCTGCTGCTCCTACCCCTCAGTCAGCGCCTGCAACCGCTCTAGCTATTTGGTTTGAACGTCATTCGCCGTCTGGCTGTCCGACTTCGGGACAGGGGTTCCGTGGCCCTGGCGCTTTATTTTGTTGCGAAGTTTGTGCAGCTAGGCGCGCATTCCGAGGCAGTTCGGCATGGCGGTCAGCGTGCTCCGCCGGGCCGTTTTCCGAGTGGAACTTCCTAAGCCGCGCGACCCCGATCCATTGGTTCATAAGGAGTCGAGATGCCTACAAATCCCCCCAACGGATTGACCCGACGCAAGCTGCTCACTGCATCGGCCGCTACCGTGGCGGCCGGAGTCGCCGCGACCGCGAAGGCCGTTACCGTCAACGGCGTACCGCAGTGGCTGCCCTTCGACCATAACGGCCCGCTGCATTACGAGGCCAAGGGCTGGCAGTTCTTTACTCTTGAGGAGGCCCGGGAGGTGGAGGCGATCGTCGAGCGCCTGATCCCTGCCGACGATCTTTCAGTCAGCGGCAAGGAGGCGGGTTGCGCGGTGTTCATCGACCGCCAGCTGGCCGGCCACTATGGCCGCTATGAGCGGCTCTATCAGCATGGTCCGTTTGTGCCTGGCGTCGAACCGCCCTCGGACTTGGTGCCTGCCGAGCGCTACCGGGTCGGTATCGAACAGCTGGGCAGGCATTGCCAGGCGACGTTCGGCAAGCGTTTCAGCGAGCTGGAAGGTGACCAGCGCGATGACGTGCTCAGGAAGATGGAGAGTGGCGATATCGCCTTCGAAGGCATCGAGTCAGAGGTGTTCTTCGAACAGATTCTGCAAAACGCCATGGAGGGATTCTTCGCCGACCCGATCTACGGCGGCAATCGCGACATGGTCAGCTGGAAGATGCTCGGCTTCCCCGGTGCCCGTTACGACTATCGCCCCTACATCGACCGGCATAACGAGAAGCTGGATCTGGTACCGCTGTCGATCATCGGCAGTTCCTCATGGAGTCGCAAGGGATGAAGGATATGACCAAAAAACTGCCTTCAACCGACGTCGTGGTGGTAGGGCTCGGCTGGGCCGGGTCGATCATCGCCAAGGAACTCGCCGATGAGGGCCTGACGATCATGGGGTTCGAGCGGGGTGCCTGGCGTGATACCGCCAGCGACTTCAATATCGCCTCGGTGACCGACGAGCTGCGCTACGTGATTCGCCAGGAGCTCATGCTGCGCACCCGCCAGAACACCTGCACGATGCGCAACAAGCCAAGCGAAACCGCGCTGCCGATGCGTACCTGGGGCTCCTTTCACCCCGGCAACGGCACCGGTGGAGCGGGTAACCACTGGGCTGGCATCACCTTTCGCTTTCAGCCGGAAGAGTTTCGCCTCCGGAGCCATCTGGTCGAGCGTTACGGCGAGGCGTCCATCGAAGGGCTGGCCCTGCAGGACTGGGGCACCACCTGGGAAGAAATGGAGCCGCACTACGATGCCTTCGAGCGTGTGGCCGGCGTGTCCGGCAAGGCCGGCAACATAGGAGGCAAGGTCGTCGATGGTGGCAATCCGTTTGAGGGCGCGCGGTCCAGGGAGTACCCCAACCCGCCGACCAAGCAGACCTTCGCGCCCGTGCTGTTCGCCGATGCCGCACGTGACATGGGCTACACGCCGTTCCCGGTGCCTTCGGCGTTGGCTTCGCAGGCCTATACCAACCAATACGGCGTAACGATGGGGCCGTGCACCTTCTGCGGGTTCTGCACCAACTACGGCTGCGCCAACTATTCCAAGGCAAGCGCCATCGTCAACGTGCTGCCATCGCTAGCACGCATGCCCAATTTCACCGCCAAGACCCATTGCGAAGTGCTGGAGGTAACGAAGGACAGCACCGGCAAGCGCGCCACTGGCATCGTCTATGTGGATGCCAACGGCGACCGATGGGAACAGCCGGCGGATATCGTCGTGGTCGCCGCGTTCACCTTCGAAAACGTACGCCTGATGCTGCTCTCCGGCATCGGCCAGCCCTACGACCCGCTGAGCAACACCGGTACCACCGGGCGCAACTACGCCTACCAGACGGCCAACAGCGTGCAGCTGTTCTTCGACGACAAGAACTTCAATCCCTTCATCGGTGGCGGCGCCATCGGCATGGGCATCGATAACTTCAACAACGACAATTTCGACCATTCCGGGCTGGGCTTCGTCGGCGGCGGCAGCACGCGGGTGACGCCCATTGGCGCAGCGCCCATCAATTCCCGTCCGGTACCGCCTGGCACGCCCAAGTGGGGCTCGGAGTGGAAGAAGACGACGGTGCAGTACTACGCCAACAGCATGTCCATCGGTTGCGAAGCGAGCAACTACAGCACCCGCAACAACTACCTGTCGCTGGACCCGAACTACACCGATCCGCACGGCCGACCTCTGCTACGGATTACCTTCGATTTCACTGACAACGACCTGCGCATGGCGCAGTACGTCACCGACAAAACGGCCGAGATCGCCAGGGCGCTGAATCCGAAAATGATAGTCGCCAGCCCGCGCAAAGGGCCGTGGTCCAACACGTCCTATCAGTCCTCCCACGTGGTCGGTGGTTTCGTCATGGGGGCTGATCCTTCTACCAGTTCGGTAAACAAGCACCTGCAGGTCTGGGATGTGCCGAACCTGTTCGTGGTCGGCGCATCGGCCTTTCCGCAGAACCCCGGCTACAACCCAACGGGCACCGTCGGCGCACTGGCATTCAAGGCAGCGCATGCGATCCGCACCTACTACCTCAAACGTCCCGGGGAGATGATCAGCGTATGAAGCCTCTCCTGAACACCGGCCTCGCGTTGCTCGTCGCGACGAGCGTCAGCGCCTACGCCGTCACCGCTCCGGACGCCTACGAACTCGTGGAAAAAGGTCGCTACATCGCCACGCTCGGTGATTGCACGGCCTGCCACACATTGCCCGGCAAGCCGCTTTTCTCCGGTGGCGTGGCGATCGAAACGCCGTTCGGCGAACTGGTGGGCGCCAACATAACCCCTGATCCGGCAACCGGTATCGGCCGCTGGACCTTCGAAGACTTCCAGAACACCATGGCCCGCGGCCACGGGCGCAACGGCAAGCAGCTCTATCCGGCCATGCCCTATGCCGCGTATACGAAGGTCACGCGCGAGGACAACCTGGCGCTCTGGGCCTACCTGCGCACCGTGCAGCCGGCGCAGAACGAGGTGGAAACGAACCAGCTGCCGTTTCCTTTCAACGTGCGCCTGAGCATGAAGGCGTGGAACTGGCTCAACTTCACCGAGGGCGAATTCGAACCCGACGCGGACAAAAGCGAACAATGGAACCGCGGCGCCTACCTGGTGCAGGGGCTTGGGCATTGCGGCAGTTGCCACACGCCGAAAAACCTCATCGGCGGCGACAAGAGTGATGGCTCGCTCAAAGGCGGGGAGTTGCAGGGCTGGATGGCGCCGAATATCTCCAACACGGCGCATGTTGGCCTGGGTGAATGGACCGAGGACGACATCGTGCAGTACCTCAAGACCGGTGCCAACCGCTACGACATCGCGTCCGGGCCAATGGCCGAGGCGGTGGAGAATTCCACACAGTACTGGCGTGACGAGGACCTGAGGGCTGTGGCGGTCTATCTCAAGGACCTCGACCACGAGCACGAAAAGCCCGAACCGCTGGACCCCAACGACCCGATCATGACAGCTGGCCGCGGGCTCTATGAAGTCCGCTGCTCGGCCTGCCATACCCCCGACGGCGAAGGCATTCCGACGTTATTTCCCAAGCTGGCCAATGCGCCGCTGGTCAATGCGCGCGACGCGGTATCAATGATTCGCGTGGTACTTGCCGGCAATCGCGCCGGCAGTACGGACGCGGCACCTACCGGCCCGGCCATGCCGTCGTTCGCCTGGAATCTCTCGGATGAGAACATCGCCGACGTGCTCACTTATGTGCGCAACAGCTGGGGCAATGCGGCCCCGGCAGTCAGCGCCGATGAGGTGCGCAAGCAGCGCGAGGCGCTGCAAAGCCAGTGAACGTGTCGCTGGAGGTGTGCCGATGCTGGCGCGAGTATCAACGCCGCACAGTGCGGCGTTGAAACAGGAGGGTTACTGCGGGCGGTAGATGGCGCACAGCTTGTTGCCGTCAGGGTCGCGGACGTAGCTGAGGTGCAACGCGCCGAGGCTGGTTTCGCGCAGGCCCGGCGGGTCCTCGCAAGTCGTGCCGCCATGGGCGACGCCTACATCGTGAAACGCCTTGACCTGCTCCGCCGAGCTGCACTTGAAGCCAATCGTGCCGCCGTTGCCGACGGTCGCTTCCTCACCGTTGATGGGCTCGGTGACACCGAACAGGCTGCCGTCGTGGCGGTAGAACAGGCGGGTATGCCCGGACGGCGCCACATTGCGCAGCGGCTCGCCTGCGCCGAGTACGCCGAGCACGGCATCGTAAAACCGCTTCGACCGTTCAATATCATTCGAACCGACCATTACATGGTTGAGCATGGGGGCCTCGCTATGTGGTTTGGAGTTGTGCGGGTATTGAGCAGGCACTCTAGCATTGGGATGGAAAGGGTGGGCGATGGTGGGTTGGGCGATGAGCGCTGATGTTCGCACGGCCGTCAGCGACTGCTGTCGGCCAAAAAATGGACATCCAGAGTAGCAAAAGTAAGTCTGCCCAATTTGAGCTTTCCCAAATTCGCTAACAACAGCTGGGACCACCTATACCCTAGAGTATCTGTAGACACCTTTGATATTTTCAGCGAGATAAGAGCCTGTGGAGTCGGCTGCCATCAATCCATGGTAAAGAACCTGCGGAACATCAAAGTATTGGTACAGCGCACCATTTTTAAATTCGACCTCTAGAGTTTGGCTGTCTTCGTCGTATCCAACAGACTCTACATTCGAGGATGACACCGGCTCTCTATCCATAAACTCTCCGTCAAGGTTTAACTTTATTAATCGTGGGGTTTTGAGCACGCCAAGTTTCTACAAGCTCCTTATAGTTTGGGTCACTCTCCATCTTGAGCCCCCAACCGCCTGGAGCAAATGATTCATCTGCAGGTAGCTCATCGTAAACAATTGGATCCTGACTATCAGGACGTCGGTTTTTGGGCGGCGGTTGAATAAATGTTCTCATCGGAAGTTTAACTGCCTCTCCCAAGATGATCGCTTCGCCAGTTCGTAGAATAGGTAGCATGCCAGTTAAGCCATCCAAGTTATCAGAAAGAGCGGATGTTATGTGTGCACGATCCGTAGAGTTTGTGAGCCGGAGGGCGAAAAATGTACCGCACTGAGAGAGGATTGTGGGGGCGATTTCCGATGGCCGCTGGCTAACTATCATGGCACCGATGCCATATTTCCTCCCTTCCTTAACGATCCGCTGAACTATTTTAGAGGCCATTCCTTTGAAGTTGTCATTCAAATAAATGTGCGCCTCCTCCATCACAATGAGAAGTGGCCTATGTCTGCCGCCCTGAGATAAATTTCTGGCCCAAAATAGAGCCTCATAAAGTATCCTAAGCACAGCTCCAATTGTGGTTTGCAAAATATCTGCGGGAACGCCTGATAGATCCAAGATGGTAGTTGTCTTACCGCCAATCCAACTTTCTAGCAAACCATCCAGATCAGCTGAAATTTTACCGTCCTCCCCCGGACTCCACTCTCCAGGTTTGAAGATGAAGTCATAGCGGGGTATGCGTAATTTGGTTCCAAGTAGAAGGATGTTTTTGCCAATATTTAAAGCGCCGGGCAAATAGTGTATTTTTTCTTCGTTTGCCTCGGTAACCACATTCTTAAAAATTGGAGGTATTCCAGCGGAAGGATCACCCTTCAGTTCGTTACCGGCTGCGTCTAGCTCATATGCCAAATTGTCTATCGGTTTTCCGGGGCGCCCCTTGTAATAGGTGGCGAACGTCTCAACGAATAAGTCATACCACAAATGATGGATGCTAAATGGAATTGGAGAGTCAACACTTACCGTGTCAACTGAAGCTCCATCCTTCGGATATTTTGCCAGAGAATTTACCTTAAGCTGGTGAACCCTCTCCATTACTACATTTTTTTCTTTTTCGGTATTAAACTCGCCGAAACTTATTTCGCAAAGTTCATCGAAATTTAGCGCCCAAAAAGGAATCTGTAGTTCGCGCTCTGAAAGCTTCGATGACTTAAATGAGTTGATTTTGAATATATCTGCTTTTTCTCTCAAGGTAGAGCCATATTCTCCGTGAAGGTCAAGCATTATTATTCTGGATGATTCATATTTCTCGGGATCAGAAAGTGCGTTCATTATGCTTGCTACTGTTGTGGACTTCCCTGACCCAGTAGTGCCCACTATTGCGGAGTGGCGAGTGACTAGCTTATTTATATCAACAAGCGCAGGTATCGATTCGGCGTTAGAAATATGTCCCAATTTAACAAAGTAGGGGCGATCTGGTTGCCCATATATCGTCTTCAACTCTTTCTCAGAAACAATGTGAACCTGATCGCCGATTGTTGGGTACTGAGACAGGCCGCGTTGAAATGAGCCATTTCGTTCCCCCTCGCCAACCAGTTGCACTTTCATCCAGCGATTATTTTGCTCTTCGCTATTGATTTTATTCTCAGGGGCTGCGCTTGCACCAACCTGGCTGATAATTCCAAATAGATCTGAGAAGCCAATAGGTATTCTGATGAAACTCCCAATTTGTCCGACCCTGTAACCTTGACCGTCAATATAAATAAATCCAGTGAGAGAGTGTTTGGATAGCGAAATGCTTACTGTCGTTCCATTCACATCTTGAACATCGCCCAAGTATGTTTCTTT
The DNA here is from genome assembly GCF_002929225.1 of Stutzerimonas kunmingensis. Classification (GTDB taxonomy): domain Bacteria; phylum Pseudomonadota; class Gammaproteobacteria; order Pseudomonadales; family Pseudomonadaceae; genus Stutzerimonas. The sequence continues at coordinate 162,296 of NZ_PISM01000004.1, forward strand.
GCTGGCCATCATTGAACCCCAGGCGACCCAATAATTCGCCTTAGAAAGTTCGTAAATTGCGCAAAATCACCGAGCTTTACGAGGTGCTGCGTTTTTATTGCCGGATCTTCAGGCCTCACAGTTGTTAAGAAAGCACGAATATTAGTATCCGTGTCATCACCATCATAACGCGGGCACCATTCCCCCTCATTTGTGCCAATGATTGCTCTATCAAATGTCCAAACATTTAGATTGTGCTGATTTCGAGAAAGCTTATACGCTTCAGGGTATCTTTCTGTCGAGGTTCCACCAGTCAGATCAATATTAAAGCTGTTATGCATTAGCCCAAGGACCATTGCTGTTGGATTGGATTTTAATGCATTCACTATTGTGTCGTTTAAATGGCCATCATTGAAAGAATACCCGGACATTATCAGAAGCGATGACTTCTTTCTGATGAATCTGTTTAATTGGTCGATAAGTGCGAGGTATGGCATTTTTCGACTTTCTTCATACTTCAGATGCGATGGATAAATTAAGTGGGAGGCGTCTTCTTTTACTTCAGATGAGCGATAAACTCTTTTTTGTTCAGCCAAAGTTTCTTTGTACCAATTAATGGAGCCATGAATTTTCCATAGTCGCGTCCAGTGCACTGGGATCAAGTTTTCTTCCAGCGCTCTTAAGTCAAAGAATGATCTTCTCGCCCCTACAAATCCATCAAAATATTCAACCTCGAGATCTTCAAGCGCTTGCTCCATGAGTAAATCATAATTTGTTGTGAATATTTCAATCGGAGTTTTTCTGTCGATTGACCTTATCCACTTACAAAGATGATGGTATGGCGTGTTTTGGTTTGGTAGTAATACATTTATTTTGGTGACAATTGTTTTGCATATTTTAATTTCGAGTTGCAAGAGATCCTGCTCACTCAAACCTCTAACGCTTCCACCCTTTGACACTGCCAACAGGCTACGCAAAAAACTTAGCGTATCTTCAATATTATTAGGGTTCCTACCTGCCTTTACCAGTTCGCCTAATAGCAATTGAAATTTTGCATCATCACTCAGCTGCAGATTTATATGTTCGGTTAAATTAGCTACGTCAGGAATTAGCGGCCAGCCACCCTCTGGCATGGGTACAGAGAGTGGACATCCAGCTGACAGAAAAAAACCAATTGACTCATTGTCTTGGGAGAGCGACTGGCGGAGGTATTTTAAGTGCCTAATTGGATCGTGATCAATTTCCATACAGTTCAAAATCCTTTGTTTTTTTATCGTTACTATGTACCAAAAGCCGATTTTTCCGAGGGCTTATGGTTTAAAATAAATTTCATATCGCAACAAAAAATAGCAGCCGACGTGGACGGGCACAAGGGACCAAAGTGGCTAAATGCTATTGTGGGCTATTAAGCCTCATTGACTAGCGTGAATAATGATTCATGTAATTGTAATCTTTTGAAATATATGGTTATTTCGCTATTTGTCTTGCAAACGATGAATCCCGAGAATTTGGTCGCCGCACTTTAAATCGCCCCTGGCATCGTAGGCACCTCTCAAGCCGGAGTGATCGAACTATCAGAGGAGAATCCGTCCGTTTCTGGTCGATTCTGTTGAAAAAGTAGGTTCAGCGGCAGCCGGCCGGTCGGATGTGCCTGCTGTCGAAGTGGCTGGAAGCCACTTCAAGTTGCCTTTCGGCGTTTCACTGAGCTTCCTTGCCCAGGTCTGAGATCGCCGTCGGTGAAGGCGCCAAGGCCTCGCTGAGCGCCTTCGATCACCTGATCCGGTCGTCCGCGCCGGCCTGAATCGAAGCGCAAAAAGAAGGGGAGCAGCCGCGAGGTTGCTCCCCTTTTTCGTTTCTGGCGCTCGGCGGGACGCTCAGGCAGAAGCGAACGCCTGCCGGCGCGCCGGGTCTCAGGACGTACATGCCGAGCAGTCCATGGAGCTGTCCACAACGATGATGAATGCGCAAACGCTGCAGAGCTCACGCCGGGTCGTGCTGACCTATGCCAACCGACCACGCGAGCCGCAGCACGAGAAGGTCGTCCACGCGGCCTTGGCCGAACGCCTGGCGACCTTGCTGGGGACGAGTTACGGCGGTGAGTACGATCCAACGCGTCGCTATGACGCCCATCCCTACCTGATACCGTCGGGCACCGTCGTCGGCCTCCGCGAAGCCCAGGAGCTGGGGCTGAACGAGGAGGGTGACCTGTTTGGTGGTGTCGTGCCGCAGGCCTTTGTCGAAACCAAAGCGATCACCCACCCGCTGGTGCGTCCGGACGCCGTGGCGCCGGTCGGCTGGTCGCGGGACTTCAGTACCCAGGTCAAGGGCAGCGTGCTGGCCGGCTACAGCGCCTTCAGCATCGAGGATGCGCGTGACGCCGGGCGGCGCCTTTTGCACGAAGGTCCGGTGCGGATCAAGCCGGTACGCGCCACGGGTGGCCGCGGGCAGCAGCGCGTCGATGATGCCGATACCCTCGATGAGGCCTTGTTTGCGCTCGATGAAAAGGAGCTGGCCCAGTACGGCCTGGTCCTAGAGGCGCATCTGGATCGCGTCATCACCTTCAGTGTCGGCCAGGTACGTGTCGGGGGCCGTCTGGCCAGTTACTACGGTACGCAGCGCCTGACTCGGGACAACGCGGGCAACGAGGTGTATGGCGGCTCGGATCTAGTGGTCGTCGATGGCGACTTCGAGGCGCTGATGGCCCTTGATCTGCCGGAGACGACACGTCTGGCCGTGCGTCAGGCGCAGGTCTACGACGAGGCAGCCTCGGCCTGTTATCGGCATTTCTTCGCCTCGCGACGCAACTACGACATCGCTCAGGGCGTCGATGGCCGGGGCCGGTCACGTTCCGGCGTGCTCGAGCAATCCTGGCGTATCGGCGGTGCCAGCAGCGCTGAAGTGGCTGCCCTGGAAGTCTTCAGGCAAGGCACTTCGGCGCGCGCGGTGAAGGCGTCTTCGCTGGAGTTCTATGGGCGCGAGCAGAGCGTGCCGGCCGGTGCGCAAGTTCTGTATCGGGACGAGGACGCCGATGTGGGTTTCATCACCAAGTGTGTAACGGTGGAGGACTATGGCGACGCATAGCGAGATGGTGAACATCCTGGTAGGTGATGAGCATATCGCCGGGACCTTCCTCTCACCGCCGGAGAAGATGCCAGGCGTGCTGTTCGTGCACGGTTGGGGCGGCAGCCAGCAGCGTGACCTGAACCGCGCGCGCGGTATCGCCGGGCTTGGTTGCGTCTGCCTGTCGTTCGATCTGCGCGGCCATGCGCAGACCCGCGCGCAACAGGAAACCGTGACGCGGGAGCAGAACCTCAATGATTTGCTCGCCGCTTACGATCTGCTGGCCCAGCACCCGCATATCGACCCCTCCGCGATTGCAGTGGTCGGCACCAGCTATGGCGGCTACCTCGCAGCGATTCTCACCGCGCTGCGTCCGGTGAAGTGGCTGGCCCTGCGCGTGCCGGCGCTGTACCGCGACGAGGAGTGGCAGGTGCCCAAGCGGCAGCTCGATCGCGACGTCCTCAACCAGCTGCGCAGCCGGCGCGTGCTACCGGACGAGAACCGCGCGTTGGCCGCCTGCGCGGCGTTTCGCGGCGACGTGCTGATCGTCGAATCCGAGCACGATACCTTCGTCCCGCACGAAACCATCATGAGCTATCGTGCCGCCTTCCACGGCACCCACTCCCTCACCCATCGCATCATCGACGGTGCCGACCATGCGCTGAGCAACGAGCGCTGCCAGGAGGCCTACACCTCGATTCTGGTGAACTGGGCGACCGAGATGATCATCGGCGCGCGTCTCGACGAAAAATCTCCTGAGGGCTTCAAGGCGGTCGACGAGTAGCAGGTCAGCACTCGCCTCCAACGGCCCTTGGGGCACGCAGCGGAGAGCACTGCGTCAGTCCGCTCACTCGGGATGTGTCGGTGGCGGCGTGGGGCCGACGAAACGACTCCAGCGGCGGTCGAGCACCTGCTGCTTGAGCACTTCGATGACGTCGACCAGCAGTTCTTCCAGCGCCAGGTCGGTATTTTCGTCCTGGTAGACCCAGGCATCGAAGAACTCGTCGGCGAGATTGCCGGCCAGTGCCTGGAACTGCGGGCCACGCATGCCTTCCACGGCGCCCTGCAGCAGCCGCGCGGCGATGTCGCTGAGTGCATCGTCGAGCGTGCTGGCCAGGCGGTTGCCCAGTGGCAGGCGCCGCAGATTGTGCATCTCGGGATTGTTCTGCAGCGCCTGGTGAATCAGTTGGCTGACATAACCTTCGATGGCGCCGCGATTGTCGCGGTAGCCGGTCTCCAGCATGTCCTGCAGGCGCCGCGAGATGTCGTTGAGCAAGCGCTGTTTGCGCGGCCGCACCACTTCCTGCAGCAGCCGGCGCGAAAGGTCGTCGCTGGCGCCGATCTCCTGCTGCAGGCGGCCGAACAGGCGCACCATCACCCGGTCGGAAAGCTCCTCGATCAGCAGGTAGTAATAACGGCTGAAAAGGCCGTAGATGGCCCAGCCGCGCATGTCGATCAGCCCCAGGCGCTGCAGGCGGATCAGTAGCGCGCCGACACGCAGTACGCGCAACCAGCGCAGCCCGGCCAGGGGAATGCAGCCGAGCACGTCATACCAGTGCGCGAACGGGTAGTAGTACCAGCGTGCATAGCGGCGCTCGAACAGTGCCACGGTCCAGCCGAGCAGCACGTCGAGGACGAAGATCGCGACGAAGCCCAGGTCGATGTACTGGAAGTTGGCGTGGACACTCTGCTGGTAACGCGCGTGCAGCTCTGGCGCGAGGTCCGCCAGCACTGCGCTGACAGGCTGCAGGGCGAACAGGCTGTCGAACAGAATCAGCGACAGGTTGATGCACACCAACAGGACGATGAAAACTTCCCAGACGGCGTGCAGCTGGTCGCGACGGCGGGCCTGTCGCGCCACGACCGGCTCAGTCATCCGCGGCAGGTGAAGCAGCGGCTGGCTGCCAGAGTATTTCACCACAACCCTGGCGCCGAGCGATCAGGCGGGCGGCGACGAACAGCGCATCGGAGAGCCGGTTCAGATAGGCCAGCAGCACCGGGCGTACCGTTTCGCTGGCATTGAGCTGCTGACAACGACGCTCGGCAGTGCGCGTCATGCTGCGGCACAGGTGGGCGAGGGCGATCAGCCGGGAACCGCCTGGCAGGATGAATTCCTTCAGCGGCCCGAGCTCCTGGTTCCAGCGATCGATGGCCTGTTCCAGCCGCTCGATTTCGTTGTCCTGCAGCGCCTGGTAGTCGGGCATCGCCAGCTCGCCGCCGAGGTCGAACAAGCGGTGCTGGCAAGGCGCGAAAACGCTGATCAGCTCGTCGAGCGCTGGCCATTGCACCTGCGCATCGGCCAGTTCGGCCAGCAGCAGGCCGAGCTGACTGTTGAGGGTGTCGACCTCGCCCATGGCCTCCACGCGAGGATGGTCCTTGGCAACCCGACGGCCGTCGCCGAGGCCGGTTTCGCCGCTATCGCCGGTGCGGGTGTAGATTTTCGACAGTCGATTGCCCATGTATCGGTTCCTTGGTTCAGGTCGCCATCTGCTCGCCAGGCGAGTTCAGTGGCAACCGCAGGGTGAATGTGGTGCCGTGGCCTGCGTGGCACTGCTCCTCCATCTGCCCCTGATGGTTGTTGGTGATGATGAAATACGAGACGGAAAGACCCAGCCCGGTTCCCTGGCCGACTTCCTTGGTGGTGAAGAATGGCTCGAAGATGCGCTTGCGCACATTCTCCGGGATGCCACCACCGTTGTCCTCGACGTGGATTTCCGCCCACGGCGGATTCAGGCGCGTGCGCAGGATGATCTGTCCCGGCTCGTCGCTCTGATGGGTATGAATGGCCTGAGCGGCGTTCTTCAGCAGGTTGAGCAAGACCTGCTCCAGCTCGTTGCCGATGCACGGTACGCGGTCTATCCGCGGGTCGAAGTCACGGACAATATCGATGGCCTTGAAATCGAAACCGTCGATCAGTGCGAAGTCGTTGCCGGCGATCTCCAGTGCCTGATCGATCAGAACGGGCAACTGGCAGTCCGCCAGCTGACGGTTGCTCATGCGGCTGAAGCTGAGCATGTGGCTGACGATCTTCGCCGCTCGCGAGCCGGCCTGCTGGATACCATCGAGCAGCTGCGGCACTTCGCGGCGCTGTAGGTACTGGTTGACCGCTTCCAGGCGCACGCCGGTTTCCTCTGCGGCCTCGCGATTGCGCTCGAGCTCGGGCGAGATCCGGCGGCGGATGTTCTGTGCGTTGTGCAGGATGGCGCCGAGAGGATTGTTGATCTCGTGGGCCATGCCGGCCGCGAGGCTGCCCACCGAGAGCATTTTCTCCGACTGCACCATCATTTCTTCCATGTTGATGCGCTGGGTGATGTCGTCGATGCGGATCACCACACCGCGGCCACCTGCGCCGGTCAGCGGGTAGCAGGTCAGCGCATAGTGGTGCGGCTCGTCGTTGCGCATCCAGGTGACCCGCTCGATCTTCGCCACCACGTGCTGTTCCGAAGTGCGCCGGATCTGCGCGAGAAACGGCTTGAGCGGCTCGAAAGCGACGAACACCGGCTGGTTGAGGGCGTCATCCAGCGGCGTTCCGGAGAGGGCGCTGGCTTCGTGGTTCCATTGAGTAACGTAGAGCTGTTCGTCGAGTGCGATCAGCGCCGAGGGCATCGAATCGATGATGCTGTTGAGGTACTTCTGAAAGCCGGTCAGCTTCTGCTCGATCTTGCTGCGCACCTGCACTTCCAGCTCTAGCTTGCGGTTGGAGTGGCGGGTTTCCTCGGCCAGGCCCTGGGCATGATCGAATGCCTCCTGGGCATCGTCACGGGCGCGCTTGAGCTGCTGCTCGCGGGCCTCCATGCGCGACAGCATGGTGTTGAAGGCATCGGCCAACCGGCCGATCTCGTCCTGGTTGCCGGGCTTGGCGCGCAGGGAATAGTCCTCCTCGCGGGTGACCTGGCGTGACAATGCTTCGAGTTCGCGAATCGGGCGGGTGATGAGTTGACGGATCTGCCGGGCGACCAACACCCAGAGCAGCAGGCTGGCGACGAGAATGGCCAGGCTGGCGGTCAGCGTACCGGTGTAGAAGGCGCCGGGCAGCTCGCTGCTGGCGACCATCAGCAGATGCCCGGCACTACCATCGGCTTGCGGCAGCCTGACCAGCAGGTTGGCGCGAATCTCGCTGGCACGCCAATGCTCGACATCGCTGAGCTGTTCGGGCAGACGCAATCGGTCGCCTTGCTGGAGTTGCGCGAGGCTGTTGCCGTCGCGGTCGTAGATCATCGCGGCTCGCAGCGGCGCATAGCCGTCCAGGCGTTTGAGCAGCTTGCTGGCGGCTTCTGGCGAAGACAGCGCCCGCGCGCTCAGTTCTTCGGTAGCGAACAGCTCGCCGAGGGTGTGCATGGCCTGCGGCGCAACGCTCTGCCGTGAAATCCAGTAGGCCGCGCTGATGAACGTCAGGTTGGAAACCAGCAGAACGGCGGCAAGCAGGACGAGCAGGGCCAGCAGCAGTTTGCGACCGACCGGAAGGTTTTCGAGGCGCTGACGCAGGATCATTGGCGGGACACGGCATAGCAGAGAGTTTCTGCAGGGTAGCCGCGGCTCAGTCCGTGGGCAATCCGCGCTGGCTCAGGTGTTCACGCAGGTGGCGGTGCAGCTCGTGCAGCCGGGGTAGCGCGAGCCCCAGCGAGTCGGCGCTGCGGCAGGCATGGCCGAGCAGGTAGGCGATCTCGGTGCGCCGGCCCAGTCGAACGTCCTGATACATCGATGAATAGTTGGCCGCGGTGGCGTCGATCACCCGCAGTACCTCGCCTTGCAGATCGCTGGCCGCGGCTGGCTGACCGCTGGCTTCGAGCAGATCGACGAGTTCTTGGCAAAGCCCGGAGAGCTGCTCGCGATGCTGCAGCAGCTCGCCATTACGGCAATCGTGGAGCACCGTCAGCGGATTGATCGCACAGTTCAGTGCCAGCTTGCGCCAGAGCCGCGCCAGGATGTCCCTGGACCAGGTTTGCGGGATGCCCGCTCTGTTCAGTTCGTCCAGCCAGGCCGGTGCACTGCCGCCGTTCGAATCGCCCAGCCAGTTCTGCCCACGGCCGGCGAACACGACATGGAAATCGTCTTGTCGATAGGCCCCTTCGGTACTCGACACGAAGATGCAACGCGCCTGCGGCCAGCGTTCGGCGATGGCCTGCTGGCTGCCGAGGCCGTTCTGCAACAGGAGTATTTCGCAGCCAGAGGAGAGGCGGGACGCCACCTGAGCGACCGCGGCTTCGGCGTCGTAGGCCTTGCATGCAACCAGCAGGCGCTGGATTGGTTCGCTCGCATCAGGCAGTTCTGCCGGGATGGCGTAGAGCCGAGATAGATCTTCGGCAGTCAGCGTGAGTCCTCCGGCGCGCTGGTAATCGGCGAGGCGCTGGGCAGAGCGCAGGATTATCCGTACTGTTGCGTCCGCTCCAGCCAGGCGGGCCGCCCAGAGGCTGCCAAGTGCGCCTGCGCCGAGGACGTGCCAGCTCACCCTCAGGCCGACTGCTTCAGGCGCAACGGCACGATGCGGCCGGTGCTGTAGGCGCTCGGCAGCAGGGCGGCCGCGCGCTCGATGATGGTTTCAGGCGCGATCGGCAGCGCATCGGTGTCGAGGCTGATCAGACTGATTCCCGCCTTGATGGATACGAAACCCTCGCTGGTCTTCAGCGCCCTGAGGTTCAGGCCTTCATGCAGGCGCTTGAAGCTGCTTGGCGAGCACCCCTTGAGATCGTTGACCAGGGCCAGCAGGCCGAACTGGCTTTCATTGATTCGGCACACGACATCCAGCGGGCGGACGAGCTGCTGCAGGCGTGTGCCGATGGCGCTGAGGATTTCCGCGTAGACCGCATCGCCATAGCGCTCGCGCAGCGCATCGGCGTCGGGCAGGCCGATCTGCAGGTAGTACAGCGCCGTGCCGCGGTTCTCCATCTGGCGCAGGCTGGCCGCCAGGCGCTGGTGCATGTAGCGGGCGTTGCCGAGATGGGTCTGCGGGTCCTGCAGGCTCTGCCCTTCGAGGCTCGCGACATTCTCTGCGAGCTGGTGATTCTCCTGCTTGAGCCGTTGCAGCGAGCCGCATAGACGGTCGGCGGCGAAGATGCGCGGCAACAGCTGCTCGTTCATCGCCGACTTGCTGATGAAATCGTCAACGCCGTGGTCGAACGCCTGCCCCAGGGCGTTCTCGCTGTCACGGCCGGTGAGCAGGATGATGTAGCTGTAGTGCCCGCTCTGGGCGTCGCGCTGGCGAATCTGGCCGGTCAGCTCGAGGCCGTCCATTTCCGGCATCAGCCAGTCCGCCAGCAGGACATGCGCGGGGCGTTGCGAATGCTGCACCAGTGCGTCGGCGGCGCTGCTGGCGAAGCGGATATCCTGGTAGCCGGCCTTGCTCAGCGCGCGACCGATCATGACGCTGGAGAATTTGGCGTCATCGACGACGAGAATGCTCAGGAGAGGGTTGGGCATGGCAAGCTCAATCTATTGAAGGGGGACGTCCTGTCACTCCTTGCCGTAGGGCGGGCGCTGACACGTCGAATCGTTATAATGACCGCGCTTTCTTAACCGTCAAGACATACGCGCTCGGCTCATGCGGCCGGTCGCGCTATACAGTGGAGGAATCCCCATGCCCTCGTTCGACGTGGTGTCCGAACTGGACAAGCACGAAGTCACCAACGCGGTCGATAACGCGATCAAGGAACTGGATCGTCGTTACGATCTGCGCGGCAAAGGCAGCTTCGAGCATAAGGATCTGACCGTGCAGCTGACGGCGGACGCCGAGTTCCAATTGGAGCAGATGCTCGAGATCCTCAAGTTGAGCCTGGTCAAACGCAAGATCGATATCCAGTGCCTGGAGATCAAGGACGCCTACGCTTCCGGCAAGAGCACCAAGCAGGAAGTGGTGCTGCGCGAGGGCATCGACAAGGAGCTGGCGAAGAAGATCGTCGCCTACATCAAGGATGCCAAGCTCAAGGTGCAGGCCGCCATCCAGGGTGAGCAGGTACGCGTCACCGGCAAGAAGCGCGACGACCTGCAGGAAGCCATCGCCCTGCTGCGTGGCCACGAATTCGGCATGCCGCTGCAGTTCAACAACTTCCGCGACTGATCCTCCCTCCGCGCCTCGGCGCGTGCATTCCCCCGCTTTCCGTCGGTGCTCGCGCTGCGGGCACCGATCCTCACAAGGAGTAATCCATGGACCTGAGTGTCGACTACCTGGTCGATCTTTCCGAATCTTGGCTGCCTGTGGTGCTGCAATACGGTGCCCAGGTGACCCTGGCGATATTGACCCTGCTGTTCGGCTGGTGGTTGATCAACACCCTGACCGGGAAGGTCGCCAGCCTGCTGCAGCGTCGTCATGTGGATCCGACCCTGCACGGTTTCATCGGCAGCCTCGCCAGCATCGTGCTCAAGGTGCTGCTGCTGGTCAGCGTGGCCTCGATGATCGGCGTGGAGACCACCTCGTTCATCGCCGTGATCGGTGCCGCCGGCCTGGCCATCGGTCTGGCGTTGCAGGGCAGCCTGGCGAACTTCGCTGGCGGCGTGCTGATTCTGCTGTTCCGTCCGATTCGGGTCGGCGAGTGGATCGAAGCCCAGGGCGTAGCGGGCACCGTGCATTCCATCCAGATATTCCATACGGTGCTCAAGTCTGCCGACAACAAGACCATCGTGGTGCCCAACGGCAGTCTGTCCAACGGTCATATCACCAACTACTCCCGCGAACCGCGGCGTCGTGCCGATATCAACGTCGGCATCGATTACGGCGCAGACATCAAGCTGGCGCGGCAGATACTGCTGGACATCGCGCAGGACGAGCGCGTGTTGCGCGACCCCGAGCCGGTGGTATTCGTCACTGGGCTGGGGGACAGCTCGGTCAATCTGTCGTTGCGGGTCTGGGTCGCGACCGGTGATTTCTGGCCGGTGACCTTCGGTTTCACCGAACTGGTGAAGGAGCGTTTCGACGAGGCGGGGATCGGCATTCCGTTTCCGCAGCGCGTGGTGCACCTGGTTCAGAGCTGAGGTCTTGCCTGAACGAAGCGAAGCCGGCATTTGCCGGCTTCGTCGTTTCTGCTTGTCGCCTCAGGAATGTTCGGAGGCTGTTTCGTGCGGCGTGTCGTCCGGCTGCTGGCGGGTTCTGCGCCACTGCCAGACGATCAGAATCAGCGTCGGCACACCAAGCAACGCGGTGACCAGGAAGAAGTCGCTGTAGCCGAGGTGTTCCACCATGACCCCGGAGTAGCCACCCAGCAGACGGGGCAGCAACAGCATGAGCGAACTCAGCAGGGCGTATTGGGTGGCCGAGAACTTCAGGTTGGTCAGGCTGGACAGATAGGCGACGAAGGCGGTGGAGGCGAGGCCGCCGCTGAAGTTGTCGCAGGAGATGGTGACGATCAACATGTTCAGATTCGCGCCCATCTCGACCAGCAGCATGAACATCAGGTTGGTCGCTGCCGAGGCGACTCCGCCGATGAACAGGATCGGCAGGATGCTGAAACGCACGATAAGCAAGCCGCCGAAGGCCGCGCCGAGCAGCGTCATCACCAGACCGAACAGCTTGCTGACGCTGGCGATCTCGTCCTTGGAAAAACCCTGATCGATGTAGAACACGTTGGCCATCACGCCCATCACCGTGTCCGACATTCGGTAGGTGGCGATCAGCCCCAACAGCAGCAGCGCCTGCCAGCGGTAACGCAGGATGAAGTCGGTGATCGGCGTCAGCACCGGCCCCATCAGGATGCGCCCGGGTGCCGACAGGCAGCCCCAGCAGATCAGCAGGTACATGGTGCCGCGTGGCCAGTAGCCGCCCCAGTAGGACTGGAACATGCCGGTGGTGGAGACCATCAGGATGATCAGCACGATCACTGACACCGCCTGGTGGGCGAAGTCGAAGCGCGCCGGGCGCTGGCGTTGCTTGGCTTGGCTGAAGATATGGCGTACCGGTACGAACAGCGCCCGGCCCATCGGCGAAATGCTGCCGAGAATGAACAGCGCATACAGCGTCGCTCGTGGCCAGGCCTGGGCGATCAGCGCGTTGATCATCGCCGGTATCGAGATCAGCAGCACCAGCAGCAGGCCGACTGCAGCGAGCTGGTGATTGAAACTGTAGCGCGAGGGCTCGTTGGGCAGCGGCGCGGCGGCGTCCGGCTCGCGGATCACCAGGCTGGTGATCAACCCGGGAAGGATCAGCAGGGCGAAGGCGAGATAGGTCGTGGTCCAGGCTGCCTGGTTGTAATCGAGGCTGCTCGAGCCCAGCCATTCGGCAAGGAAGAGCGCACCGGCACTGGCGAGCAGCATGGCGATGCGATAGCCAGTCATGTAACTGGCAGCGAGGGTCGCCTGCAACTTGTCCTCGGCGATCTCCAGGCGATAGGCATCGATGGCGATGTCCTGGGTAGCCGATGAAAACGCCACGACCACCGCCAGCGCGATGAGCATCGTGAGGTTGTATTGCGGATTGCACAGGGCCATGCCAACCAAGCCAATGGCGATCAGCGCCTGCGACAGCACGAGCCACGAGCGTCTACGCCCGAGCGCGCCGATCCAGGGCAGTCGCCACTGGTCGAGCATCGGCGACCAGACCCATTTGAATGCATACGCCAGGCTGATCCAACTGGCAAAACCGATGGTTTCCCGTGAGACGCCCGCTTCACGCAGCCAGACCGACAGCGTGGAGAACACCAGAACGGCGGGAAGACCCGCAGCGAAACCCAGCAACAGCAGGGCCAGCGTAGCGGGGCTGGCGTAGGCGGCTAGCGCATCGCGCCAGGTTTCACGGGACATACATCGAGAATCTGTGCAGTTTGGACGAAGCGCGCACTCTAACCGCTGTGCTCCGTCGAATGCCAGCCGTGCCGACGCATGTCCACCCGGTCGTTGATGATGGTCAGCCCTTCGGCCCGCAGGCGCATGCGCTGCTCGTGACCGGCCACCGTGCCGGCCGGCAGGCTGAGGCGTCCGCCGGAGGCGATCACCCGGTGCCAGGGCAGGCTGGTGCCATCGGGCAGCTGAGACATCAACCGGCCAACCCAACGGGCTGCGCGACCGAGTCCGGCCATGGCGGCCAGTTCGCCGTAGCTCACCACCTTGCCGGGGGGTATCTGCGACATCACCAGATAAACGGCGGCACGCCGTGCATCGGCGTCGGCAGCGGGTGGCAGCAGCGGTGGAAGGTCGGTCATGACAGGTGCTCCGGTGCAGGCAGACATACTGCGCGCTGAACTAGCGCTCCATTCGGCGGTCTTTGCTTGCTGTAGCTAAACGCATAGGGATAATGCCAGCCTTTCAACCGCCTTCGACCAGATTTTCAGCACATATATGTTCTCCAGAACCCTGCTTTGCGTGACCCTTTCCGCCATTGCCCTGCCTTCGTTCGCCGACACCGTGTGGTTGAAGAATGGTGATCGCCTGACTGGCAAGATCAGTGTGCTCGACGGCGGCAAGCTGCTAATCGAAACCGAATACGGCGGCTCGATTCCGCTGAAGTGGAGCAAGATTGCCACGCTGGAAAGCGACCAGAAGCTGCTGATCAAGCAGAACGACGTGACCGGCGAGGTCGCTCAGTCGTTGCAGGCAGCCGACGAGGGCAAGGTCGTCATCGCCAACGGTGCCGCGCCGCGCACGGTGGAATTGGCAAGCATCACGCAGATCATCCATCCCAAGCCGTTGATCCAGGATTTCACCTGGAGCGGCAACGTGGATGTGGCAATGGATTACAAGCGTGCCGAAACCGATACCGATGACTATGATGTCTCCTTCGACACCAAGGCGCGGCATGGGCTCTGGCGCCACAACGGCACCGGTAACTACAACCGTGAGTACCGCGACGGCGTCACCGTCACCGACAACTGGGATGCCGAATACGCGCTGGACCGCTTCCTCGACGAGCACTGGTTCTGGCAGGGGCGCCTGAGCTACAAGCGCGACCAGATCGAAGATGTTCGTCGTCAGCGCACTATCGGTACCGGTCCGGGTTATCAGTTCTGGGACAACGAGCTTGGCGCCTTCTCGCTGGCCGGGCTGATCAACCGTAGCGACTACGAGTTTGCCGACGGCGACAAGGAAAACTTCTATCTGGCGGCGATGAAGTGGGACTACAACCGCTATCTGGTGGGCAAGACCTTCGAGCTGTTCAGCACCGGTGAGCTCGGCAAGCCGCTGGAAAATGTCGCCGACTATGCCCTGGATGCCGAGGTTGGCCTGCGTTACAAGGTCACCGACTGGGCGTCGCTGAACATGAAGGCAGAGAAGGACATCATCAGCGGTGCCGACAACGACCTCGACGAGACCCGCTACAGCATCGGGTTCGGTGTGGGCTGGTAAGCGAATTCCGTCCGTTGCGCATATAAAAGAAAGGCAGCCAGATGGCTGCCTTTTCTTTTTGGCGCTGACGACACGCTCAGAGGCGCAGGCCGCCGTCGAGTTCGAGAATGCGTCCGGTGTAATAGTCATTCTCGAAGATGTAGGCCACCGAGTGGGCGATCTCGGCCGGCTTGCCCATGCGCCTGAGCGGGATGCCGGAGGTCATCTTTTCCAGCGCTTCGGGTTTCATGCTGGCAACCATCTCCGTCTCGATGAAGCCCGGCGCCACGCCCGCAACGCGGATGCCGTAACGCGCCAGCTCCTTGGCCCAGACCACGGTGGCCGAGGCCACGCCGGCCTTGGCGGCGGAGTAGTTGGTCTGACCCATGTTGCCGGCGCGGGAGATCGAGGAGATGTTGATGATCGCGCCCTCGCTCTTCAGTTCGACCATCTTCGCCGCGACTTCGCGGGTGCAGAGGAACACCCCGGTCAGGTTGACGTCGATCACCGCCTGCCACTGCGCCAGGCTCATCTTGCTGATCTCGCCGTCCTTGACCTTGAGCAGCAGACCGTCGCGCAGGATGCCGGCATTGTTCACCAGGCCATGCAGGTCGCCGAAGTCCTCGGCCACGCGCGCAACCATATCGCTGACCTGCTCTTCATTGGCGACGTTGCACAGGTAGGCGCGGGCGTCACCGCCAGCGGCCTTGCAGGCCGCGACTGCCTCATCCAGACGCTCCTGATTCAGGTCCACCAGTGCCAGCCGCGCGCCCTTGCTCGCCAGGTACTCGCCCATGGCGCGGCCGAGGCCCTGGCCGCCGCCGGTGATGATGATGACTTTGTCTTGAAGCTGCATGCCTATCTCCATGTGGTCGTTCTGCTGCGGGAACGACGCCCGCCGGGGAAACCGTTATGCTGAGCGCCCGTCGATCCGGACCCGTCTCGAGGAGCCTCAGGTGAGCGCCGAAGCCAGCAAGCATGCCCGACAACTCCTGCTCAAGGAATACCGCGGCGTGCTCTCCACCCATTCCCAGGCCATGCCCGGCTTTCCGTTCGGCTCGGTAGTGCCTTACTGTCTGGACGCCAATGGCTGGCCGCTGATCCTGATCAGCCGCATCGCCCAGCACACGCGCAATCTGAAGGCCGATGGGCGGTGCTCGCTGCTGGTCGGCGAACGCGCCGCCGAGGATGTGCAGGCGGCCGGTCGACTCACGCTGCTTGCCGAAGCCCGTCAGCTCGCCGAGCCCGCTGCAATCGAGTCGGCGGCACAGCGCTACTACCGCTACTTTCCCGAGTCGCGCGACTACCATCGTGTGCATGACTTCGATTTCTGGGTGCTGGAGCCGGTGCGCTGGCGCTACATCGGCGGCTTCGGCGCCATTCACTGGCTGGACCACGTCGCGCTGGCCAATCCCTTCGCGATCGAAAGCGGCGAGGTGGAGCAGGGCATGGTCGAGCACATGAACGATGACCACGCCGCTGCCATCGCCCGCTATGTCGAACAGGCGGGGCTGCCGCAGAGCGCGCCAGCGCAAATGGTCGGGATCGATAGCGAGGGCTTCCATCTGCGTATCGGCCAGGCACTGCATTGGCTGGCGTTTCCGGAGCCATGCGAAACGCCAATGGCGGTGCGCCAGGCGCTGGCTGCCATGGCGCGAGGTTGAGGGGATTCAGTTTCGCTTCAGCCGTGTCGCGCATAATCCGGTTACAGGCCAATTGTCACCCGGGTTGAATTAGACCCCTCCTGCCGCCATCTACAGAGGACTGGAAGCTGATCTTCCGTCAAGGACCATCGATGCGAATCTTCTTTGTACTGTTTCTGTTGTTTCCGCTGGCCGAGCTGTATGTGCTGATCAAGGTCGGCGGCTCCATTGGCGCGCTGGCGACCATCCTGCTGCTGGTGCTCAGTGGCATCGCCGGCATTCTGCTGCTGCGCCTGGCGGGTTTCGCCACCGCCTGGCGCGCCCGCGAACGTCTGGCGCGCGGTGAACTGCCCGAGCGCGAGATGCTGCAGGGGCTGATGATGGCCATTGGCGGTGGCTTGCTGTTCCTACCCGGTTTCATCAGCGATGTGCTGGCGCTGGTTGTGCTTTTCCCACCGACACGCAACTTCCTGTTCCGCCAGATCAATCGGCGGATCGAGGCGCAGGTGCGCCGCCAGCGTGCTTTTGCCGACGATCTGCAGGCGCGCTCCAACCCGCAGCGGCCGAACGTGATCGAAGGCGAGTGGGAGCGCAATGACCGCGACCGCTAGGCTGCTCAGCCGACAATCCGGCATGCCATCAGGCATGCCGGTTTCGTTTGTGGCCATGAAAATTTCATCTGCGCCCCTTGAAATGCACTTGAACGCCCGCATGTAGCGGACACCGCAAGGTCGCTGTCGTGTTCGACAGTCCGTCTTCTGCGGCTCGCATCGCGGGCCGCAACCGGCACAGCCGGATTTGCCCAACCCGCCGATGAAGGTCATCGGCATGGAACAACTCTACTAGGAGAGATCGACAATGAAGCTTCGTCCTCTGCATGACCGCGTCGTGATTCGTCGCAGCGAAGAAGAAACCAAGACCGCAGGCGGCATCGTCCTGCCGGGCTCCGCTGCCGAGAAGCCGAACCGTGGCGAAGTCGTTGCTGTGGGTACCGGCCGCGTGCTGGACAACGGCGAAGTACGCGCCCTGGCCGTGAAGGTCGGCGACAAGGTGGTGTTCGGCCCTTATTCGGGTAGCAACACCGTCAAGGTTGACGGCGAAGACCTGCTGGTGATGAGCGAGAACGAAATTCTCGCTGTCGTCGAAGCCTGATCGCCCCGCGAATCTCCGTAAATAATTCAAGAATTGAGGATCAATCAACATGGCTGCTAAAGAAGTCAAATTCGGCGACTCCGCACGCAAGAAGATGCTGGTCGGTGTGAACGTCCTGGCTGATGCCGTTAAAGCGACCCTCGGCCCGAAAGGCCGCAACGTCGTGCTGGAGAAGAGCTTCGGTGCTCCGACCATCACCAAGGACGGCGTTTCCGTCGCCAAGGAAATCGAGCTGAAGGACCGCTTCGAGAACATGGGCGCCCAGCTGGTCAAGGACGTAGCGTCCAAGGCCAACGACGAGGCCGGTGACGGCACCACCACCGCTACCGTTCTGGCCCAGGCTATCGTCAATGAAGGCCTGAAGGCTGTCGCTGCCGGCATGAACCCGATGGACCTGAAGCGCGGCATCGACAAGGCCACCATCGCCATCGTCGCCGAGCTGAAGAACCTGGCCAAGCCGTGCACCGACTCCAAGGCCATCGCTCAGGTTGGCACCATCTCCGCCAACTCCGACTCCTCCATCGGTGACATCATCGCCGAAGCCATGGAGCGTGTAGGCAAGGAAGGCGTCATCACCGTCGAGGAAGGTTCGGGTCTGGAGAACGAGCTGTCCGTCGTAGAAGGCATGCAGTTCGATCGCGGCTACCTGTCGCCGTACTTCATCAACAAGCCGGACACCATGGTCGCCGAGCTGGACAGCCCGCTGCTGCTGCTGGTCGACAAGAAGATCTCCAACATCCGCGAACTGCTGCCGGTGCTGGAAGCTGTTGCCAAGGCCGGTCGCCCGCTGCTGATCGTTGCCGAAGACGTCGAAGGCGAAGCCCTGGCGACTCTGGTGGTCAACAACATGCGCGGCATCGTCAAGGTTGCTGCAGTCAAGGCCCCGGGCTTTGGCGATCGCCGCAAGGCCATGCTGCAGGACATCGCCATCCTGACTGGCGGTACCGTGATTTCCGAAGAAGTCGGCCTGAGCCTGGAAACCGCTACCCTGGAGCACCTGGGTAACGCCAAGCGCGTCGTGCTGAACAAGGAAAACACCACCATCATCGACGGTGCTGGTCAGCAGGCCGATATCGAAGCCCGCGTTGCGCAGATCCGCAAGCAGGTCGAAGACACCACCTCCGACTACGACAAAGAGAAGCTGCAAGAGCGTCTGGCCAAGCTGGCCGGCGGTGTTGCCGTGATCAAGGTCGGTGCCGGTACCGAAGTCGAGATGAAAGAGAAGAAGGCCCGCGTTGAAGACGCCCTGCACGCGACCCGTGCTGCCGTCGAAGAAGGCGTGGTTCCTGGCGGTGGCGTTGCCCTGGTGCGCGCTCTGCAGGCCATCTCCGAGCTGAAGGGCGAGAACGAAGACCAGAACGTTGGTATCGCACTGCTGCGTCGCGCTGTCGAAGCACCGCTGCGCCAGATCGTCTCCAACGCCGGCGGCGAGCCAAGCGTAGTGGTCGACAAGGTCAAGCAGGGTGAAGGCAACTACGGCTTCAACGCTGCTTCCGACACCTACGGCGACATGATCGAGATGGGTATTCTCGACCCGGCCAAGGTGACCCGTTCGGCTCTGCAAGCTGCAGCGTCCATCGGCAGCCTGATGATCACCACCGAAGCGATGATCGCTGAAGTGGCTGAAGACAAGGCCGCCGGCGGCATGCCGGACATGGGTGGCATGGGCGGTATGGGTGGCATGGGCGGCATGATGTAAGCCGAACGGCCCTTAGCTACAAAAAGAACCCCGCCTCGTGCGGGGTTTTTTTATGCCTGCTGAACAGTGACGTCACAGGCCGTACATACCGTTCGTCCAAAATTGCACAGGAATTAAACAACTGAACTACGGTCAGTTAACTACTCGCTTAATCAAGGGCTTACGCCATGAAGCTGGAAATAGCTCGAGGATTGTTTCTGGTTGGCGCTCTGGGAGTGACCACGCTGTGCGTGGCGGCCTGGAATGAGCCCGGAGCGACGCTGGTGCAGAGCAGCGAAAGCCGCAGCTATTGTCCGGTGCCGCCTGGTGGGCGCCCGCAGTTCGAGGCGATGCGTCCTGATCAGGATTTGCTGTTGTTGCTGTATGGCTTGTCCCAGGGCATGCGGTGAGCTGGAGGCTATCCTCGCAGCCCACACCGCACTCAGCCGGCGCTCGGTACGGCCGCCGCGGACGGGCTTTGGTCGGGCTTGGCCAGCAGGTCATAGACCGCCGGTAGCACGAACAGGGTGAACAGCGTGCCCACCGACATGCCGGTGGCAATCACCAGGCCGATGTCGAACCGGCTGACCGCGCCGGCCCCACTGGCAATGATCAGCGGCACCATGCCGAACACCGTCGCCGCTGTGGTCATCAGCACCGGCCGCAGGCGAATCGCCGCCGCTTCTTCCACCGCTTCGCGTCGACTCAGGCCCTGTTCGCGGCGCAGCTGATTGGCGAACTCGACGATCATGATGCCGTGCTTGCTGATCAAGCCGATCAGCGTCACCAGGCCCACCTGGGTATAGATGTTCATGCTCGACAGGCCAAGGAACAGCGGCACCAGCGCGCCGCAGACCGACAGCGGCACGGTGACCAGGATCACCAGAGGATCGCGGAAGCTCTCGAACTGCGCGGCCAGGACCAGGAAGATCACCGCCAATGCCAGCGCGAAGGTCAGGTACAGCGCGTTGCCTTCCTGGATGTACTGGCGCGAGGCGCCGGCGTAATCGAAGCTGAAACCTTCGGGCGCTTCTTCGCGGGCGATGGTCTGCAGCGTTTCGATCGCCTCGCCCATGCTGACGATCGGAAAGCCCTGGATCATCGCGGCGTTGAGTTGCTGGAACTGCTTGAGCTGAGTCGGTCGGGCGCGATCGTGCACCTGGATCAGCGTCGACAGCGGCAGCATCTGGCCATGCCCATTGCGCACGTAGTAGTTGCTCAGCCAGTCCGGGTTGTCGCGGTAGGCGCGCTCGACCTGGGCGATGACCTTGTAGCTGCGGCCTTCGATGGTGAAACGGTTGATCTCGCCTTCGCCGAGCAGGGTGCTCAGGGTCAGGCCGAGGTCTTCCATGGAGACGCCCATCTGCGCGGCCTTCTCGCGGTCGATCTCGACCACGATCTCCGGCTTGTCGAAGGCCAGGTCCACGTCGAGGAAGGCGAACTTGCCGGACTCCTCGGCGCGCTTGCGGATGCGCTCGGTCACCTGCAGCAGCGTCTCGTAGTCGTTGGCGGTGTTGATCACGAACTGGAAGGGCAGGCCTTCGCCAGTGCCCGGCAGCGAAGGCAGGTTGAAACCGAAGATCTGCAGGCCCGGCAGGCGATCGAGTTTGGCCTGCACCTCGGGAAGGATTTCCATCTGCGAGCGCTCGCGCTCGTCCCAGGGTTTGAGCAGGAAGCCGCCGATGCCGCTCTGCACGCCGTCGAAACCGTTGATCTGGAACCAGGAGTAGTACTCCGGAAAGCTCTTGAAGATCTCCAGGAACTGGTCGGTGTAGGCGTTCAGGTAGTCCAGGTTGGCGGTCTTCGGTGCGCTGGCCATCATGAAGACGATGCCCTGGTCCTCCTCCGGTGCCAGTTCGCTCTCGGTGAACATCAGCAGCACCGGAATCAGCGCCAGCACGAGCACGGCGAACACCAGTACCACCGGGCGGGTATTGAGGGTGCCGTGCAGCGCGTGCTGGTAACGCTGCTTGAGGCGTTCGAACAGTTCGTCCAGGCGATGGGCGAAGCCGCTGGGGTTCTCCTCATGACGCAGCAGCTTCGAACACATCATCGGTGAAAGCGTCAGCGCCACGACTCCGGAAATCAGCACCGCGCCGGCCAGGGTCAGGGCGAACTCCTGAAACAGCGCGCCGGTCAGCCCCTGCAGGAAGCCGATGGGTGCATAGACCGCCGCCAGGGTGATGGTCATGGTCACCACCGGCATGGCGATTTCCCGTGCGCCGTCGATGGCCGCCTGGAACGGTGACTTGCCCTGTTCTATATGCCGGTGGATGTTCTCCACCACGACGATGGCATCGTCCACCACCAGGCCGATCGCCAGCACCATGGCCAGCAGCGTCAGCAGGTTGATCGAGTAGCCCATCGCCTGCATGAAGAACAGCACGCCGATCATCGACAGCGGGATGGTCACCACCGGAATCAGTACCGTGCGCAGCGAGCCGAGGAACAGGAAGACCACGACGATGACGATCACCGCGGCCTCGGCCAGGGTCTTCACCACCTCGTCGATGGAGGCCTGGATGAACTCGGTGGCGTCATAGGCGATGGTCGCCTTCAGGCCCGGCGGCAGCTGTGCCTCGATCTGCGGCATGATCGCGCGCACTTCCTTGATCACGTCCAGCGGGTTGGCGCTGGGTGTGCCCTTGATGCCGATATAGACCGAGGGGATACCGTCGAACGAGCTGATCGAGTTGTAGCTTTCGGCGCCCATCTCCACCCGCGCCACATCACCCAGCAGAACGCGACTGTCGCCCTGCGTGCGCAGCGGGATGGCGGCGAACGCTTCCGGCGTCTTCAGTTCGGTGTCGGCGTTGATGCTGGTGACCACATACTGGCCCTTCACTTCGCCGGCCGCCGAGAGGAAGTTGTACTTGCGCACCGCCTCGTTCACGTCGCTGGCGGAAACCCCGTAGGCCGCGAGCTTCACCGGGTCCAGCCAGAGGCGCATGGCGAACACCTGGTTGCCGAGAATTTCCGCTTCGGCCATGCCCGGCAGCGTCGCCAGCTTGGGCTGGATGACCCGCGACAGGTAGTCGGTGATCTGCGGGTTGCTCAGCTGGTCGCTGTAGAAGCTGATGTACATCAGCGCGGTGGAGTCGGCCGCCTGCTTGTTCAGCACCGGGTCCTCGGCATCCTGCGGCAGCTGGTTCTTCACCGAGTTGGCCTGGCTCAGCAGCTCGGTGTAGAGGCGATCGGTGTCGGCACCGATGCGCGCATAGACGGAGATCACCGAGGCGTTCTGCTGGCTGACCGAGGTCATGTAGTCGACGCCTTCGGCGCTGGCCAGACTCTGCTGCAACGGCTGGGTGATGTAGCCCTGGATGGTCTCGGCGTTGGCGCCGGGGTAGGCGGTGGTCACCGTGATCAGCGCACTTTCCATTTGCGGGTACTGACGGATGGTCAGGCTGTTGAAGGCCTGGATGCCGAGCAGCACGATCAGCAGGCTGATGACGCTCGCCAGCACGGGGCGGCGGATGAAGGGGTCGGTGAACG
Source organism: Stutzerimonas kunmingensis (assembly GCF_002929225.1). Taxonomy (GTDB): domain Bacteria; phylum Pseudomonadota; class Gammaproteobacteria; order Pseudomonadales; family Pseudomonadaceae; genus Stutzerimonas. Next base: position 184,547 of record NZ_PISM01000004.1, read on the forward strand.
CCATGGGAAGTCCCTGGAACCTTGTCTGAGTCTGCTGTGCGTCGGCCTGCCGCGTGAGGAACAGGCTTTTTCTATTCGGTCGCCGGCTGCTGAGAGCCTTCCAGCTTGAGCGTGCGGCTTTCGGCGATGGCGACATGGGTGCCGCTGTCCAGCTTGAGCTGGCCGGCGGTGATCACCTGTTCGCCGCCCTCCAGGCCGTCGAGGACGACCGTCAGTCCGTCGCGCCGCTCGCCGGTGGTGACGAAGCGGCGCTCAACCACCAGGTAGGGCTCGTCGCTGCTGACGCCTTCCGGCGGCGTGCCCTCGGTCACCAGCAGCACCGAGTTGCCATACAGGGTGTAGGTGATGGCGGTTTCCGGGACCACCACCTGGGCGGTCTCGGTCGGCAGCAGCACCTGCAGGTCGGCAAACATGCCGGGCAGCAGACGTCCGTCCGGATTGCCCAGTTCGGCGCGCACCTGAACGTTGCGGGTAGTGGTTTCCACCTTCGGGTTCAGCGCGCTGATCACGCCTTCGAAGCGTTCGCCGGGATAGGCGGCGACCTTTAGCTGCACTCGCTGGCCGAGCTTCAGCAGCGGCACATGCTGCTCGGCGAGGAAGAAGTCGACATACAGCGTGGACAGGTCCTGAAGCGTCGCGATTGGCGTGCCGGCGGCAATATAGTCGCCGACATCCACCTGACGGATGCCGATGGTGCCGGAGAAGGGCGCCAGGATGCGCTTCTTCGACAGACTGGCGCGCAGCTGCGCGACGCTGGCCGCGGCCTTCTGCGATTCGGCATTGAGCCGGTCGTACTCACTGCGCGAAATGGCCTGGCGATCCAGCAGGCTACGCGCGCGCTGGAATTCCAGGCGCGACAGGTTGAGGTCGGCTTCGGCGCTGGTCAGGCTGGCCTGCTCCATCTCGCTGTCGAGCAGCACGATGGCCTGGCCCTTGCTGACCTTCTCGCCGGACTGGAACTGCACGTCGGTAATCGTTCCGGCGATCTCGACGCTGAGGTCGATGCCCTGCGACGCCTTGAGCGTGCCGATGGCTGGCAGGCGGCTTTGCCAGTCCATGCGGCGGGCGAGCTCGGTTTCGACGTCGATCGCAGGCTTGGGCGCCTGGAACTGTTGAATCTGCTGATAGATCGAGTTGAATTTGAGCGAGGCAAGAATCGCAACGACGACGACAACCGCGCCCAGCATGAACAGCATGCGGCGCAACATTTTCCGATTTCCTTGGAGATGTGAGCCGGCTGTCTACTGCCGTGATCGAGGCAGCCGTTCGAACGGTCCGGTCGCCAGCTTCGGCGACCTGCTGGCACCTGACTCAGCAGGACCGGAGAGCGAGGAACTTAGCCCCGAAACGAGGCCAAGTAAAGGGGGAGCGGGGCGGAAAGCAGCGCAGGTGTGGGGCGGGCGACAGACTGTCGGCCCGCCCGCAGATCATCAGCCGGCAAGGCGTTGGGTGACTTCGGTAAGTTGCGCCGACAGCCCGTGCAGGTTCTGGCTGGCGGTTTCGGTGCGCTCGACGTTCTGCTGGTTGATGGTGGCGATGGAGGTGATCTCGGTGATGTTGCGCGAAATGTCTTCGGCCACCGCCGTCTGCTCTTCTGCGGCCGTGGCGATCTGGCGGTTCATGTCGCGGATCGCCTCGACCGCTTCGGTGATGCGCTGCAGCATCTGACCGGCCTCGGTCACCTGGCCGAGGCCCTGTTCGCTGCGCGCCTGACCGCTCTCGATGGCGCGTACGGCATTGCTCGCGCCGGTCTGCACGGTGTCGATGATCTGGTGAATCTCGGCGGTGGACTCGGCGGTGCGCTGAGCCAGGGTGCGCACCTCGTCGGCGACCACGGCAAAGCCGCGGCCGGCGTCACCCGCTCGGGCCGCCTCGATGGCGGCATTGAGCGCGAGCAGGTTGGTCTGATCGGCGATCCCACGGATCACCTCCAAGACCTTGCCGATGCGCCCGCTATCACCCTCCAGGCGGCGGATGACGTCTGCCGTGCTGGCGATCTCGTTGCTCATGTCGGTGATGGTGGCGATGGTGCCGCGCATCACCGCTTCGCCCTGCTGGGCGGAATGGTCGGCGGCGTCGGCGGCCTGCGCGGCTTCGGCGGCATGCCGCGAGACTTCCTGAGCGGTCGCGGACATCTCGTGCATCGCCGTGGCGACCTGATCGGTACGCGAGAACTGCTCGCGGGCGCCGTCGGCCATCAGCCTGGCGATGGCGTTCAACTCGCCGCTGGCACTGTCCAGATTCGAGGTGCTCTGCTGCAGGCGGGTGAAGGTGTCGGCGAGGAAGTCGCGCAGCACGTTGGCGGCAGCGGCAAGGCGGCCCAGTTCGTCGCTGCGGCTGGCATCCACGCGGTCGGCGAACTTGCCCTGGCTGAGGCGGGCGATGTGCTCGATCAGGTTGCGAATCGGTTCGATGATCCGGCGATTGACCAGCCACAGGCTGAACAGCGCCACCACCACACTGGCGAGGATCATGATGATCGGGCCGAAGGACGCGGTGCTCTGAGCGTCGGCACGGATGGTCTCCGAGCGCTGCGCGGCGGCGTCGCCCAGCTGTTTGACCAGCTCGCTCAGCTGAGCGCTGGTCGCCCGGTCGATACCGGCTACCGCGGCGTCCCCGGCGAGCGGGTCGCTGTCGGCGGCAATGTAGGCATCCAGGCCCTTGCGATAGGCAACGCCGAGAGTGCGGTGCTCGCTACGCAGGCTCTCGATCTGCTTGGCCAGCTGCGGTTCGTCGGCGGTCAGTACCAGTAGATCGCCCAGAATCTTCTGCACCTTGGCTTCCTGGGCCTCGAACTGGCTCCAGTAGCGGTTGCGAGAGTCCGGCTGTTTGCCACGCAGCAGCACGTTCTTCCATTCCTGGACCTGCACCTTGAACTCGAGGTTGGCCTCGTCGATCAGTTGTACTTCGGCCAGCGGGCCGTCGAGCAGCGCCTGGAAGTGGTCGATGTTGTTGCTGAGCAGGCGAATGCAGGCGAGGGCGATGAGCAGCGTCAGCAGCAGGCTGCCGCCGATCAGCGCGAGGATCTGCGCGCGCAGGGATTTCTGGAGCATGGGCAAAGTCTCGGCATTTGAGAAAACGTAAATGAGCATCCCTGCCGTTGCCCAGCATCATCGGCCGGGGGACGTTTTTCTTGAGCTAGACGATGCGCAGATGGTTGTCCCAGAGCCCCGCCGGCAGGTCCAGCGGTGTGCTGGCGATACGTTCGCCACGGCAGTCGAACAGGCGGCAGCGGCCCTGCCCGGAGCTGACCACGAAGCCCTCGGTGACTGCCGCGACGCCCGCGCAATCGGGCACATGGGCTGCCTGCCGCAGCTCGGCACTGTCCAGGTCCCAGATGAACACCTTGTTGCCGCGCGGCGCGGTGACAGCCAGCAGCCGCAGCTCGTCGTGGATGGCGAGGCTGGCGGTGTACTGGTTCATGATCTGCCGCTGTGCCTCGCCCAGCGGAAAGTGCTGGAAGGCCTGCCCTGGCCGCTTGATCGCCAGCAACGGGATGCGGTCCATGGCATCCCCTTCGTACTGCTGGCCGCTGACCACGGTACCGTCGGCGGCCACGGCGAGGTGACGCACGCTGTTCATCTGCTCCGGCAGCTGTTCCTTGCTGACCAGCGTACCGTCGCGGCGTAGCAGCACCAGGCTCGGCTCCATCGCATCGAGATTCATCATCTCGCGGCTGTCGGCTTCGGTGCGGATCCCGCCATTGGCGATGACCAGGGTTTCGTTGTCCGGCATCCACAGCAGCTGGTGCGGGCCGATGCCATGGGTCGCGTGCTCGCCGACGCGCACCAGCTGTCGGCCTTCCAGTCGATAGACGCCGAGCACGCCACGGCCGGCATCGGCGGTGTCGTTTTCGGTGGTGTAGAACCACTCGCCGTCCTTGTGAAACACCCCGTGCCCGTAAAAGTGGCGGTCGGTCGGCGAGGCCATGACCTGCAGCAGACGCCCGTCACGCGCATCGATCAGGTAGCTCTCGCGGCTCGGGCGACGGCCGACGAACACCGCCAAGGGCAGGTACGGGTGCGGGTAGACGTCATGGCAGCGCTCGGCGACCGGTGTGGCAAATACCTGGCTGCCGTCGAGGCGGTAGCCGACGGCGTAGTGTTGCCCGTCGGCGCCATCACGTGCGGAGAGCAAAACCTGTTGCCCGTCGTGACGCGTCAGTGACCAGCCTGCGATGCCGCTGGCGGCAAGCATGGCGCCGGTCAGGCCAAGCAGGGTGCGGCGCTTCATGATCAGTCCCCGTCGTGCGCGTTGAAGCCGATCTGTACGCCGAGGGCGCGCGCCAGCTCGAGCTGGTGCGGGCGATGCAGTTGGTCGATCCGCTGGTACAGCGCATCGAGCTGCGCCCGACTCTCCTCGTTGGCGAGCATTTCGCCGAACGGCTCGGGCATGGCTTTCAGTTGTTGCAGCAGATCGGCGTAACCGGCGTCGATGCGCTTGGCCAGATCAGCCTGCTCAGCGCCGAGCAGCGCGCGCAGACCGTCCTGGTCGGCACCCAGCCAGAGGCTTTCGGCGCCTTTGACGGTGGCAGCGATATTGCTCAGGGTCGTGTCGCTGCGCCAGCCGTCGGCCTGGTACGGCTGCGGATGGCCCTTGGTCTGGCGGCCGAGCGGCGCGCCGAGCTTCTTCTTCAGGCCGTCGAGGGCCGTGACCTGAACCCGCAGCAGTTCGGCGATGGCTTCGCTCGGTTCGGCATAACGCTCGTTGGGAAAGCTGCGCAACTGATCGGCCATGCCGTCCTTGTCCTGCCATTGCTGCAGGACGCTGGCTGCAAGCTGCTGCTGGTGCTCGCCTATGGCCGTCAGCAAGGGGCAGTAGCGCGTCCTGGTGGCGGGGTCGGCGAGGTCGATGCTGCTGTCGAAAAGGACGTACTCGTAGGCGCTCAGGCCCTGCACCACGACGCTGGCGTTATCCAGATCGGCCTGGGTCAGCTCGGGCTTGGTCTTGAGCAGTGCCGTGACCTGGCGTGCAACGAGGTTCTTCTTGTCCGGCCAGAACTGGACCTGCCAGGCCAGATTGCCTTCGCCCATTGGGCCGATCAGCAGCGGCTGCAGGCCGGCCCAGGCGGTTTGCGCATGCACGAAGGCAGCATGCGCTTCGTCCAGGGTCTGGTTGTCGGCACAGAAGGCGATGGCACTGGCCGCCAGGCGGCGGTCGGCTTCCGACCACTGTTTATAGGCTGGCAACAATACGCCATCAGCCAGGGTTTTGCTGGTCTCGGCCTGCGGGTCGGCGGGCGTGCAGGCGCTCAGCAACAAGGCGGTGAGCAGAGCGCCGCTGGCGATGCGCAGGGTGTTCGAACGGATCATGGTGTCCTCATCGGCAAGGCCGGTTGCAGCGCTTTCGCGCCGGGAAAGCATGGTGAATAGCATGGGCATTCAGAGCGACTCGAGGAAGCTCAGCAGTGCGGTACGTTCGTTCTGGTCGTAGCCGAGCACGATCTGGCGCGCCTTCTCGGCCTCGCCGCCGTGCCAGAGTATGGCTTCGAGCAAATTGCGGGCGCGGCCGTCGTGCAGGAACTGGGTATGCCCGCTGACTGCCTGGGTCAGGCCGATGCCCCACAGCGGTGGCGTGCGCCATTCCCGGCCGTTGGCCTCGAACTCGGCGCGGTCATCCGCGAGGCCTTCGCCCATGTCATGCAGCAGCAGGTCGGTGTAGGGGCGAATCAGCTGATTGGCCAACTCCGGTTCCGCGGCGTCGGCAGCGGTGGTGAACTGTGGCACGTGGCAGCTCTGGCAGCCGGCGCGGTGAAATAGCGTCTTGCCGGCGAGTACCTGTGGGGCGTCGACGTTCCGTCGCGCAGGTACGCCGAGATTGCGGGTGTAGAACAGCACCTGGGCGAGGATGTCGTCGCTGACTTCCGGCTCGCCACCGTCCGGCATCGCGCGACACTCGGTCTGCCGGTCGGTGCAGCTGCTGCCACTGAGCAGGCTGGTGGACAGGCCCATATCGTTGAAGAAGGCGTCGGCGTTCTGCTGGTTGAGGCTCGGCTGTCCTGCCTTCCAGCCGAAGCGGCCAATCACGGTCTGCCGGCTGGTCTGGTCGAAGACCCGGTTCGGGCGGCCGGAGATGCCGTCGCCGTTGCGGTCATCGGGGTCGGCATTGGCCAGCAGCGCTTCTTCGGGAATGGCTTCGAGCAGGCCCAGGCCGATCATCGGTGGCGCGATGCGCAGCGACATCCGGGTATCCGGATGCATGTCACCATAGGCCAGGTCGTTCAGTTCGATTTCCGGCCTGCGCAGCTCGACTTCGGTGCCATCGGCGAAGCGCACCTGCTCGGTCGAATAGCGCAGCCGTACCTTGCCTTCCGGGGCGACGCCGGGAATCGCCATGTCCTGCAGCTGGCCGCCGTAGCTTGGCTCCGGTGCGATGCCACGTTCTCGGACGACTTCGGCATGCTCGGGCCCGGCTGGAATGGACAGCCGTACCAGCATCGACACGGCGCTGGTCGCATCGGGTGCCGGCGGATGGCCGCGGCCGTCCTTGATATGGCAGTTCTGGCAGGCGTTGGTATTCAGCAGCGGGCCAAGACCATCGCGAGCGGTGGTGGATGCCGGGGCGATGACCCAGGGATTTCGGAAGAAGCTGTTGCCGACGCTGAAGTCGAGTCGACGCATCGGTGCCAGATTGGCCGAAGGCATGGAGTAGGCGTTCTGGTCGAACTTCATCACCGTGGTGCTGCCGCCGGAGAGCGCCTCACCAGGTTCGGGCTGGGAGAAAGTCGGTGTTTCAACGTTATCGCAGGCGACCAGGGCCAGAGCCAGCAGCGGGAAGAGGCGGCGAAACAGCGGGCGCATCGGAAGTACCTGCGGGGCGGTGAATTAAGCCGCGCAATCTTAGCAGGCTAATCGTAATGGAATAAGAGGGATTTGCATTTGCGTGCGAGGAGCGCGCGCTCTGGGCCAGGCAGGGGAACAGCGAAAAGCCCGACACGGGCGCAACAGCTGCGCCCGTGTCGGCGCTGATCAGAACTCGTGATCGGCGGTGTCAGGGTTGAGGTCGCTGATGCCGAGGGCACCGGCCGCCTGCTCGATCGCGGCGGTCTGCTTGACCAGTGCGCCGATGGCATCGCGTACTTTCTGCTGGCCTTCGGTGTTGTCCGAGGCGATCAGCTGATCGAACGCTTCGCCGTTCTCAGCACTTTCCACCAGAACCTGCAGCTTGGCTTCGGTAGTTTCCAGGTCGGTCTTCAGCGTGCTGTCCACCTCCGGGCTGACGCCCTGAACCAGCGATGCCAGGCTTGGACCGGTCAACGTAGTGCCGTCGACGCGCTTGTACTCGCCGAGATAGACGTTGCGAACGCCACGGGCATTGAAGAAGTGCGAGTTGTGGGTGTTGTCGCTGAAGCAGTCGTGCTCGTCTTCGGTGGAGTTGGCTTCCAGAGCGACTTTCATGCGCTCGCCAGCCAGTTCGCCGAGGGACAGGCTGCCCATGCCGAAGAACATCTTGCGCAGGCCGTTTTCCGCGGTATCGGCTTCGAGGCTGGCGCGGTAGTTCTCGGCATTCGGCTGCCACTGCTCGACCATTTCCTGCAGGTCGCTGACCAGCAGTTCGGTCGCGACTTTCAGGTAGGTACGGCGGCGGTCGCAGTTGTCGCCGGTGCAGCCTTCGCCTTCCACGTAGTCGGTGTAGGGCCGCTCGCCGGCACCTGGGCCTGTGCCATTGAGGTCCTGGCCCCAGAGCAGGAACTCGATCGCGTGGTAGCCAGTGGCGACGTTCGCTTCGGAGCCGGCCAGTTCGTTGAGGCTGGCCAGCAGCTCGGCGTTGATTTCGCTGGTGTCGACCTTGTCTTCGCCAATCTGCAGTTCGCTGTTGGCGATGATATTGGCTGTGGCGCCCGGGTTGCCGAGGGCGTGCTGGTAGTCGCCCTCGATGTAATCGATCAGGCCCTCATCGAGCGGCCAGGCATTGAGCTGACCTTCCCAGTCATCCACCACGGCGTTGCCGAAGCGGAAGACCTCGGTCTGCATGTAGGGAACGCGGGCCGCCAGCCAGGCCTGACGCGCGGCCTGCAGGGTCTCTTCGCTGGGGTTGGCGAGGAGGGCGTCGACCGCTTCCTGCAGTTTCACGCCGGTGGCGTGGGCATCGCTGAATACCGCCAGCGCCAGATCGGCATAGTGGCTGACGACTGCCTTGGCCGCTTTCTCATCGGGCGCCTGCGCCTTTTCGGCTGGCACGCTTTCGGTAGTGCTTTGCGGGGCGGCAGTCTGGTTCGCGGGGGTCTTGTCCTCACCGCAACCGGCGAGTGAGATGGCCACAGCGAGGAGGCTGGCGGTTGCCCAGATGGGGGTGCGTAGCATGTGCGGGTTCCTTTGCGTGCGAGTGAACGAAGCCGAGGGCTGCTCGGAAGCCGTCAATAATGCGAAAGATTTTCATTTTGTGCAAAGCCAATGCGTGCACAGGCTCTCTCTTCCGTTTAGGTGCAGCCGGTAGAATGGCGGCGTTCTGACGGCCTTTGTCCCTGGAGATGCTATGAGCCTGAGCGCTGTGGTTGTGCTGGTTGTGCTGTTTCTCGTCGCCGCTTACGCGGTGATTCTCTACAACGGGCTGGTGCGTCTGAAGCATGGCGTCGGCAAGGCCTGGGCCAATATCGACGTGCTGCTGCGTCAGCGCCATGAAGAGTTGCCCAAGCTAGTGGAGACCTGCCGGCAGTACATGCAGCATGAACGCAATACGCTGGAGCAGGTGATCAGTGCGCGCAATGCCGTGTCCAGCGCGCGGGAGCAGGGCGATGTGAGTGCGCTGGGGCAAGCCGAAACCGGTCTGCGTGCCGGCCTCGGGCGGCTGTTCGCGCTGGCCGAGAACTACCCCGAGCTCAAGGCCAACGAGAGTTTCCGCCATCTGCAGCAGCGCATCAGCGGACTGGAAAGCGGAATCGCCGATCGCCGTGAGCTGTACAACGAGGCGGTCAACCTGAACAACGTGCGCATCGAGCAATTCCCCGATGTACTGCTGGCGCGGACGTTCGGTTTCAAGGAGGCTGCCCTGCTGCAGTTCAGCGAGGCGGAGAAGGCCGACGTCGATCTCAAGGCGCTGTTCGGCTGAAATGCATCCGGGCCAGGTTTTCACACTCATTCTCGCCGCCGCGCTTAGCGTCGGCGGGGCGTGGATCTGCATCGGTCGCTGGTCGCGTGCCCGTCATTTGCTCGATACCCCGACTTCTCGCATTCGCTCGGCAGCCCAGGGGTATGTCGAGCTGGTTGGTGTGCTACGCGAGCTGATGGTGCCGCAACCGATGGCGCCGCTGACCGGCGAGCGCTGCCTGTGGTGGCGCTACCGTATCGAGGAGTACCGTTCCAACGGCAAGCGCAGCAGCTGGAGTGTGGTCGAACGCGGCGTCAGTGAAGCCTGGCTGCGCCTGGCCGATGCCACCGGCGAATGCCTGATCGACCCGCGTGGCGCGGAGGTCCACCCCGCCTTCCGCAAGGTATGGACCGGCGATCTGCGCCACCCGCGTGGTGTCGCTCCGAGTGGCTGGCTCGGCGTGTTCAGCATCGGCAAGCGTTATCGCTACACCGAGGAACGTCTGCACGAGGGTGAACCGCTTTACGCACTCGGTGATTTCCGCACGAGCGGCGGCGGGCGACAGGGCCTCGACCTGCAATCCGCCAAGCGCGACGTGATCCGTCAGTGGAAGGGGGATTTCGCCGGCCTGCTGCAGCGTTTCGACAGCAACGCCGACGGTCAGCTCGACGAGCAGGAGTGGAGTCGCGTACGCCTGGCGGCGCGCCTCGAGGCGGAAGATCGGCATCGCGAGAGCAGCGCCGCGCCGGCATTGCACCAGCTGGGGCAGCCAAGCGAGGCGCTGCCTTTCGTACTGTCCAGCCACGGTGAGGAAGTGCTCACGCAGCGCTTCTACTGGCAGGCCGCCGGTGGTGCACTGATGTGCCTGGCTGGCGCCGTCTGGCTGGCGTCGCAGCTGGGTGTGACGGCCTGGTAAACCAGCCGGCTCAGCGCTTGCGTTTTTCGGCGATCCAGATGGTATGCCGGGTGCCGCGATTGCCGTGGGCGAACACCTGCACTTCTTCGGCCTTGAAGCCGGCCTTGGCGAGCTTGTCGGAAAAGGCGCGGTCGGCGCTGGCCGACCAGACCGCGAGGATGCCGGACGGGCGCAACGCGCGGGCGCAGGCGTTGAGGCCGTCAGCCGAGTACAGCCAATTGTTGCTCTTCTGCGTGAGTCCCTCGGGACCGTTGTCGACGTCCAGCATGATCGCATCGAAGCCCTGGGCTTGATCCCGCAGTAACTCGGCGACGTCCTGGTTCAGCACCCGGGCGCGGGCATCGCGCACCGGATTGCCGGACTTCTCGCCGAGTGCACCGCGGTTCCACTCGATCACCCCTGGCACCAGTTCGGCGACCAGCACCTCGGCGTCCGGCCCGAGATGGCGCAACGCAGAAGCGAGGGTAAAGCCCATCCCCAACCCACCGATCAGCACGCGGGCCTGCGACCGTGCGGCGATCCGTTTGCAGGGAATCTCCGCCAGCGCGTCCTCTGAGCCATGGGTGCGGGTGTTCATCAGCTGATTGCCGTTTCCGCCCTGGATCTTGATGACGAAGTCATCGCCATATTCGAACAGGCACAAGGCGCCGCCAGTGGGAATGGCGGCGGTATCCAGGAGTACGAAGCGTTTCATCGGGGACTCGTTGTAGGCGCGGGCGATAAAAGGCTGGAAGTGTGGCCCATGTGCTCATGACTGGCCAGCGCCAGGGGGCAAGTGCGGGTGGCGATTCGAGGCGGCGATGCGCGCCAGCGGCGCGCTGTCGGGCTAGCGCAGCTCGGAATTGACTGCCCGATCGAATGGTGTCGACTGGCGCAGCAGCAGGTCGAGATCGCGGGCGGGCAGCGGCTTGCTGTAATAGTAGCCCTGGCCTTCCTGGCAACCTTCGGCGATCAGATAGGCTTCCTGCTCCGGTGTTTCGACGCCCTCGGCGATCACCGTCATGCCGAGGCTTTTGCCCAGCTGGATGACCGCGCGCACGATGGTCGCGCCCTCGTCCTGGCCGATGTCCTGGACGAAGCTCTTGTCGATCTTGATCTTGTCCAGCGGCAGGCTCTTGAGATAACTCAGCGAGGAGTAACCGGTACCGAAATCGTCGATCGCGATCAGCGCGCCGGAGCGCCGCAGGCTGTGCAGGTTGTGCGCTGCCGCGTCGATGTCTTCCATCAGCCCCGTCTCGGTCACCTCCAGTTCGAGGGTTTCGGCTGGCAACTGGTGCTTCTGCAGCAGCTCGCCGATCATCTGCGGTAGCTGCGGGTGGCGCAGTTGTACGGTGGAAAGATTCACCGCAACGCGCAGTCCGGTGTAGCCCTCGGCATGCCACTGCCGCAGCTGGCTGCAGGCCTGATCAAGCACCCATTTGCCGATCTCGATGATGCTGCCGTTCTGCTCCGCCAGCGGGATGAACAGATCCGGTGGGACCAGCTTGCCCTGGGGGTGTTTCCAGCGGATCAGTGCCTCGACGCCGGTGATGCGGTTCTGGCGGTAGTCGACCTGGGGCTGGTAGACCAGATGGAACTCGTTGCGCTTGAGCGCTTCGCTGAGATCCTTTTCCAGCTCCCGACGGGCGCGCATCTCGCTATCGATGCTGGCGACATAGAACTGGTAGCGGTTGCGCGAGCGGCTCTTTGCCAGCGTCATGGTCTGCTCGGCCTTTTGCAGCAGCTTTTCGGTATTGTCGCCATCTTCTGGGTACAGCGTGATGCCGATGGTGGCGCGCAACCGAATCGGGTCGCCGTCGAGCTCGATCGGGGTTTCCAGATCGTCCAGCAGCGCCTGGGCCAACTCGGCGGCATCGTAGGGCTGCTCGATGCCGCTGAGTACGAGGACGAACTGATCGCCGCCCAGTCGTGCCAGCGCACCGAGACGGCCAGCGGAGCCGCGCAGGCGGTCTGCCAGGGCCTTGAGCAGGCAGTCGCCGGCCTGATAGCTGTACTGCTCGTTTACACCCTTGAAGTCGTCAAGCCCCAGACAAAGCACTGCGACGCGCCGCTGCATGCGTCGAGCCTCGTCGAGAATGTGGTCGAGCTGACTTTGCAGCTGCTGCCGGTTCGGCAGACCGGTCAGGGAGTCGTACTGGGTCATGCGATACAGGCTGCTTTCAGCCTCCTGACGCAGGTGCATGTTGTGCTCGATAGAGGCGAGCAAGCCGTTGGCCGTTTCCACCCACAGGCCTAGCTCGTTGCGCTCATGCCCACGGATCATCGGCAACTTGTGCTCGCCGGGCCGGTCGGGGTTGATCCGCGCCAGATGCTCGATGAGCTTGGTCAACGGACGGGTCAGCAGCCACTGGTAGATCAGGAAGAGCACGAAGCCCAGCGTCAGCGCACGCAGGATGCCGACGATGAAGATCACGATGGAGTCGTTGATGAATTCCTGGCCGTATTTGGCGGTGTCCAGGGTTATGCGCAGCTCGCCGTAATATTCGTTGTAAGGCGGTTTGCCGATCAGCGGAATCGAGAACTGTCGGTCGCGGTGGAGAATCGGATCGGTCAGCCAGCGTGTCGGCAGGTCGATAGGTGGTCTGATCTTCAGCGCCAGCATGCCTTCGTCCGGATGGCCGATGGATGCCATGCGAATCGATTCGTGCTGGAAGAGCCCCTCCATAACCTGGGCGCCCATCTCGCGGTCGAGGCTGTAGATCGCCTGAGTGGATGGGTCGCGGGTCATGCGCAGGATGCGTTGGGCATCGGCTTCGATCAACTGGCGTGTCTTGTAGGCACCGAAGATGATCTGTGCGCAGCTGAGCACCAGCCCTACCGCAAGCGCCGATAGCAGGACTACACGCAGGAGCTTACGCGACAGGCTATTGCGCATTTCCAGCTTCAAATGAAGGTCCTTTTCCGTGCCGACGCTCGGTTGCGGAAGTATTGTTAGTCATTCGGCAATCGTCAAAGGCAATTAAACCAGTAAGTCAGCAAGCTCCGACTGTGCCGGCAGTACGTCTTAGGATGCAAGCCCAAAGGCGTAATCCTAAGGAAACATTGCGCGTCGATTACCGATACCGTAAGGCGACTTTTTTCCGGGCTGCAAATGTATAGCGGCAGGCGACACCGAACCCTTAAATGAAAATGCCCGCAACAAGTGCGGGCATTTCGTTAGCGCTGGGTGGCTCAGCCGGCGAAGTTCTTCGCGACGAAGTCCCAGTTGACCAGGTTCCAGAATGCTTCGACGAACTTCGGACGAGCGTTGCGGTAGTCGATGTAGTAGGCGTGTTCCCAGACGTCACAGGTCAGCAGTGGCTTGTCACCTGCAGTCATCGGGTTGCCGGCACCGATGGTGCTTGCCAGGCCGAGGCTGCCGTCGGACTTCTTCACCAGCCAGGCCCAGCCGGAGCCGAAGGTGCCGATGGCGGTCTTGGTGAACTCTTCCTTGAACTTGTCGAACGAGCCGAAGGATGCGTTGATGGCATCGGCCAGCGCGCCAGTCGGCTGACCACCGGCGTTCGGCGCCAGGCAGTTCCAGAAGAAGGTGTGGTTCCAGACCTGAGCGGCATTGTTGAAGATGCCACCGGAAGAGGTCTTGATGATGCTTTCCAGATCCTTGCCTTCGAACTCGGTGCCCGGGATCAGGTTGTTCAGATTGGTCACGTAAGCAGCGTGGTGCTTGTCGTGGTGAAACTCGAGCGTCTCGGCGGACATGTGCGGCTCGAGAGCGTTCTTTTCGTACGGCAGCGGCGGCAATTCGAAAGCCATGATGTATCTCCTACTCAGGTGTCGAGGGTTGATGCGGCCAGCTGGAAGGAGCGTGCGAGGCGTGCCGGCGATACCGGTGAGCAGGAGCGAATGTGCGTCCCACCCTGACCTCTGTCGTTCCCTTCGCTCGCTACATGCTTGCGCAATCTCTGGCCGTTCACGGTCGGCCGAACAGACAGACTGAAGCCTTCCGCTCCATGTCTGCGAGCCAGCGATCATAGCACCCGACCTGCGGCAAAACCACGCGGCAACTGTATGGAATATAGGTTCCAGAGGGGTTGGCGAGGCGAAGCAGCGGATGCAAACAACTGGCTGCGCCTTGCGTGGACCGCGCCGTCGGGCCGGGCGTTCCTTGCGACCTGCAAAAATGGCGCGCGGCCGGTTGTCGTGCGCCAGGGCGTCAGCTGGCGAATGCGAGCTGTGCGGCAATCGCGAACATCATGGCGGCGACGCCGAGGTCGATCAGACGCCAAGTCAGCGGGCGGGCCAGCCAGGGTGCAAGCCAGGCGCCACCGAGCGCAAGGGTCATGAACCACAGTGTCGATGCACTGGCAGCGCCCAGTGTGTAGGCGCCTGGCTCGGGCTGCTGTGCGCCGAGTGAGCCGATCAGTACCACTGTATCGAGATAGACGTGCGGATTGAGCAACGTCACCGCCAGCGCGGCCAACAGCACCGCACGCAGCGGTCGCGGCTGCGCATCAGCGCTGCGCAGGCTCTGTGGCTTGAACGCGCGACGCAGCGCCAGGGTGCCGTACCAGAGCAGGAAGGCGACGCCGCCCCAGCGGGTGATCTCCAGCAGTAGCGGGTTGTCCGCCAGCACCGCTGCCAATCCGAATACACCGACGCTGACCAACAGTACGTCACAGAGGATGCACAGCGCCGCCACTGGCAGATGGTGCTCCCGGCGCAGGCTTTGCGCGAGCACGAACGCATTCTGCGCGCCGATCGCCATGATCAGCCCCGCCGCGACCAGAAGGCCGTTGATATAGCTTTGCCAGATTGCATTCATGCCGCACGCCTCGTCCGATTTACTGGCGAGTCTGGGCAGTGGGGCGCTATAAGAGAAACAAATTCTCTTCAGGGTGCATTAGGAATACTGATGTTCGATTACAAATTACTCGCGGCGCTTGCGGCGGTTGTCGAGCAGGCGGGTTTCGAACGAGCCGCGCAGGCGTTGGGGCTTTCGCAATCGGCCATATCCCAGCGGATCAAATTACTCGAGGCGCGCGTCGGCCAGCCGGTGCTGCTGCGCGATACGCCGCCCCGGCCGACCGAGCTGGGTCAACGATTGCTCAACCATGTGCAGCAGGTGCGCTTGCTCGAGCGGGACCTGCAAGGGCAGGTCCCGGCGCTGGACGAAAATCGCCTGCCCGAGCGATTGCGTATTGCCCTGAATGCCGACAGCCTGGCGACCTGGTGGGCCGGCGCGGTGGCGCCGTTCTGCGCCGAGCATCGGGTGCTGCTCGATCATGTGGTGGAAGACCAGGCGGTCGGACTCAAGCGCATGCGCGCTGGCGAGGTCGCAGCCTGCGTGTGCGCGGCGGAACGGCCGCTGGCAGGCGCGCGCAGTCAGTTTCTTGGGGCGATGCGCTATCGCGCGCTGGCCAGTCCGGTCTTTGTCAGTCGGCATTTCCAGCGACCGGCAGCCGCTGCGGATCTGGCTCGGGTGCCTGCCGTGGTCTTCGGCCCGGATGACCAGCTGCAACACCGCTACATGGCAGCAGTCGGCGGGGGAGAGGCGTTCGTCCATCACCTCTGCCCGTCGTCCGAAGGTTTCGTACGCCTGCTGCAGAGCGGGCTTGGCTGGGGGTTGGTGCCGGAGTTACAGGTGCGCGGCGAACTTGCGCGCGGGGAATTGGTCGATGTGCTGTCCGGACCGCCGATCGACGTGCCTTTGTATTGGCATCACTGGCGTAATGGCGGGCAATTGCTCGACGAGCTGACCCGGCATCTGGTGCGTTGCGCCAGCGACTGGTTACTGGTTGATTGAGCGCTCAGGCGAGTACGCGCTGGCCTCGGTAAATGCGTACCGTGGCGCCGCTGCTGGCCGCGCGTGGTGGAGGTGGTGCCGGCAACCGATCACTGAACGCGGCGAGCTGGCGTCCGAGTTCGCGGGTCAGCTCATCGTTGGAGTTCATGCACCCGGCAAGCATTGCCGTAACCGCATCCGGTTGGTCGAGATGGATGTCGAGTTGCTGCTCATCGCGAAGTCTGCGTCGCAGGCTGCGCATGCAGTCGATAACCGCCTTGTTCAGCTCCATGCTGTGTTCCTCGTGAATTGCCCTAAGGCCCAACATCCCTGTCGGAAGTGTCTATCCGCTGGCAAGAGAGACAGAGCAAGTGGCGTACCAATTTCCGGCGTTGCTGCGCGGTTTTTGCATCTGGCAGGCGAAGCGCCCGGCTGGCGAGGCCTGCAGACTGCCCGTAGGCGATGGTCACCGCTGTGGTGCCTGTTCGCGGGGCTGCCGAGTGCGCCATTCGATGCACCGTGATGCGTATCACAAGCGGCGCACTGCTCTACCACGGTGCATCTGCTCCACCGGCGCGCCGTCACTGATGGGCACGCCCTGAATCGTTATACTGCGCGCTGTATTTCGCACCGCGCCATTGAAGGTACCCCATGCGCAACGATGCTCACGACGAACTGGACAACATTCCCAGCCTGACCGCAGGCCGTGACCGCGTGGAGCCCTATCCGGCGCCGGATCTCGAGCCGATCCGCAGAACCGCCGATGAGCCTGTGGATGACGGGCGCTCCCGCCAGAAACGTCGCCCTGCAAGCACTGCTGGCAAGGTGAGTACGGCGCCGCTGTGGGTCATGGTGCTGGCCTTGCTCCTCAGCCTTGGCGCGCTCGGTTGGTGGAGTTATCAGAAGATCGCCATGCTGGAAATGCAGCTGGTCGCCACCCAGGAAAGCTTCGCGCGTATCAGTGAGGATGCCGCCGGACGACTGCAGGACATCAGCGGGAAAGTCGTTGCGACCGAGTCCAATGTGACTACGGAAAGCGAGGCGGTGAAACTGCGCATCAAGCAGCTTGAGCAACAGGCCATCGATCTTGACCGCAAGCAGCAGGCCTTTGCTACCGAACAGCAGAGTCTGACTGGCAAACAGGGCAATCAGGATCGACGCATGGACGAGCAGGGCAAGCGCCTCGAGCAGCTGGGTGCCGACCTGCAGGCTCAGCAGGGGAGTACTGCGACACTGGCAGAGAGCGTCAAGGCGTTGGGCAGCGAGCAGGCGTCACTCAAAACGACCCTGGACGAGCAGGGCAAGCTGGCCGGACGGGTCGACAGCTTGAGCAAGGACATCGCGGCGCTGAAGCAGGGCGGTAACCAGAGTCAGGCGATCAGCCGGCTGGAGCAGGACATCCTGGTGCTGCGCAGTGAGCTGGACAATCGGCCGGCGCCCGCGCCAAACGCGATCAACACCGCCGAGTTCGACTCCTTCCGGGCTCAGGTCACCCGCACCATCAATTCCATGCAGGGGCAGATCGCCAATCTGCAAGGTCAGCTCGACGGACGTTAACCGCGTAAGAGCCGCCGCGCGTATTCGCGACGGCGGCCTTTGCGCTCTACGAACCTTACAGGTCCCAGGCCAGTGACAGCCCCACTCCGTGGTCGCGGTTATCGTTGCCGCGGTAATGGTAGTTGGCGCGCAGCGCCAGACCGGGCGTCAGGCGGTGCGTCAGGCCCACGCTGAAGCGCGTCTGGTCGCCGGTCGGTACCGCGCCCGGCAGCTCGAAGCTGTTGCCCGACACACTGTTCAGCGACATGCGCAGGTCACGCCGATCCTCGTCCTCGCGCTCCACCTCCCGCGCCACCTCGCCGAATAGCCGCGTGCGTTCGCTCAGCGCATAGTCGCCGAACAGGCCGAGTGAGAGGCGCAGCGAATCCAGTTCCTGATCGTCATAGCTCAATGCAGTGGAGCGCTCGCCCTGCTCGCTGTAACCATCGACTTCGACCTTCTGATAGCTGGCACCGACGAATGGGCCGAACTGGAGTTGATCGCCTGGCTGCATCAGGTTGAAGCCAGCCTTCGCCGCCGCACCCCATAGCGTGCCTTCGGTGTCACCCTTTTCCGTGCGCTCGCTGATGCCAAGGGCGAACGTACGCTTGAGGTCGTGGTAGTCCAGATACCCGGCGCTGAGGCTGAAGTCGGCGAACAGACGCTGGTATTCGTAACGGGCGAAGGCCGTGGCCAGGTAGCTGCGCATGTCGTACTCGGAGTCGTTTCTGCCCAGTTCCAGCGAGTTTTCCGCCAGGCCCAGGCTGACGCCGGCCAGCCACGTCTCACTCAAACGCTGGGTAACACCAAGCGACAGACTCAGGCCCGCTACCGTCACCGCCACCGTAACCGTCGTACTCAGGCCGGTTGTAACCACCCTGGACGAAGGTGCGCCAGGCGCCGACCGCCTGCCAGTCGCCGCGCCGCGCAGACAGTTCGTTGTCCAGTTGCTGCAGGTGAGCGCGCAGTGCCGAGCGGCCCATTTCCGGTAGCAGGGATACTTCCCACGGCGCGGAAATGATCGAGTACAGGTAGTCGGCGCTGATCTGATGAACAGCGGTGGTTGGATGGACGGCGTCGTTGAACAGCAGGCGGTTAGGATCAGGTGCTGTGCCGCCGAGGCTGTAGGTCGGGTCCGGCAGGCAGGTGCCGCCCGACGCATCGAAACACACGGCTGTCTGTGCCACGTTGGGGTCGAAGCCGAAGGCGGCCAGGTCAGCACGTACCTCGGCCAGCAACAGGCGGTTGTTCACCAGCACGTAGTTGCCACCCTGGGCTTGCAGCTGGCTCGCCAGCTCGGTGTTGAACTGGTCGCTTAGAAAGTTGAATGTGGCGGCCTGGCCAGTGATGAAGCCCAGTGGCGTGGTGCCGACGTCCGGCAGATCGGAGACGATGATGTAGCGCGCGCCCGCGGTCTGTAGTGCAGCGACGCCAGCCACCAGATTACCGGCGGCGTCAGCCATCGTGACCGGGTTGGTGCCGAGCTGGAAGATGTCGTTACCGCCGCCGTTCAGGTAGTAGAGAGCATTGCTGTCGACGCGTGGGTTCTCGACCAGATAGCCGGGCCGGGTCCGGGTAGAGCCGCCCGCGGAAACGGTCGAGTCGAGGGTGATCGAATCGAGAATCTGGTCGGTGCGGTAACCGCCGACGGCATAGTTGGTGCCGTCCGGATTGCCTGTGAGGACTGCCGGTAACAGCGGCGTGGAGGGTAACGATTGAAGGCCCAGCATGCTCGCCAGGCGTTGCGTACCGACCTCGCCAATATATTCGCCGGCACCGTAAGTGGGGCCGGTTCGGTTGGTGAAGCGCAAGCCTCCGGTAGGGTTGCCCCCGAGGGTCGGGCTTTGCAGGTCGGGAAAGTTGCCAGCATCGCTCAGCGAGTCGCCGAATACGACGAACTGACTGAACGGGCCGTCATCGGCGATGGCCGCGTCTGTCGCGCAGGTGAGTAGAACGGCTGCCGCAAGCGGTTTGAGGGCGCTCTGCACGGGTAACTCCTTATTGTTCTTTTTGTTTGGATGCATCGCTCGCACATGCGCGGGCGATCCGGCCACGCTATTGGGAGCCGCCAGCGGGTATAAGCGCCCGAAAGGGCGATTTTTCCGAACGGTAGATCGTTCTTAGGAGTTACTTGCAGCTTTGATTTCATTGTCCTGGCTCAAGGGTTTTTGATGGCCAACTGATACCATTCGCCGCGCTTGCGCTTCTGTGGACGCCCAATGCGCCGCCGAACGGTGATGCGTTGAGACGGATATTGAAAAGCAGCGAGCGGCAACCGGAGCCGTCCGCTGTGTAAAGAACCTTCCCTGCCTGGGAGCACAATAATAAATGCCATCGATTCTCGACCTGCTGCGCAGTCGCCTGAGCTCGTTGCTGCCCAGCGAGCTCAAGCCCAGCGAGCTTCGCCATCTGCTGAGCCCGCGACGCCATCCACTGCTGCTCTGCCAGCGCCGCGCGACCCTGATTGTCAACCGCGTTCGCCTGTTCGCCTTTCTGTTCGCAGTGCTCACCCCGCTGTGGAGTCTGATTGATCTGATGGTGTTCGAGCCCAGGCTGTGGGCGGCGCTGGCCGGTTTTCGGATGATGGCGTGCCTGGCGTTCACCTGCCTGCTGCTGTTCTACCGTCCAAGCGGCAATCTGCTCGATGCCTATCGGGCGATCGCAATCCTGTTCGCCATCCCGACGATCTTCTACATCGCCTCGCACACCTTGCTCGGCAGCTATCAACTGGCGCAGTTCTCCGCCGTGGTCGGCGCCGGCTACGCCTTTCTGCCGTTCGTGCTGATGGCCGGGCTGACCATCTTTCCCCTGACCCTGGTGGAGAATCTGGTGCTGTCCAGCCTGTTGTTGCTGGCCCAGGCGCTGGCTGGCTATCTCAGCTGGGCGACGCTGAACTGGCCGTCGTTCGCCGGTGCCTTCTGGCTGCTGATCCTGATCGCCGGCGTCGCCAGCCTGGCCAGCATGAGCCAGCTGGCGTTCATGTTCGCGCTGGTGCGCCAGGCCATCCGGGACCCGCTCACCGGGGTCTTCTCCCGCGGCAGCGGCGAGGAGATCCTCCGGCTGCAGTGGGACAGCGCACAGCGCAAGAATGGTCCGCTGGCGCTGGCATTCATCGACCTCGACCACTTCAAGTCGATCAACGACAACCATGGCCACGAATCCGGCGATCAGGTACTGCGCGAGGCGGCCAGGCGTCTGGTGGCGACGCTGCGTGGCTCCGACAGCCTGCTGCGCTGGGGCGGCGAAGAGTTCCTGCTGATCATGCCGGAGACCGACATGCAGCAGGCGCACATGGCGCTCGAGCGCATCATTGGCCAGGGCCTCGGCGTGCGGCCGGACGGTGCGCCGCTGACGGCGAGCATCGGGCTGGCCGAACGCCGTTGCGATCAGGTCGCGGACTACCGTGACCTGCTGGAGCTGGCGGATAAGCGCATGTACTGCGCCAAGACGAGCGGGCGCAATCGCCTCTGCGCCATGGAGCCGGAGGCTGTGCAGCCGCCCCAGGCATTCGCCGTGGGAGGCTAGTCGTCAGCCATTGGCCAAGCCGAAGACGTGTCGCATGTAGCTGACGAATGCCTCGTCGCGGCACATGGTCTTGCCCGGCGAGTCGGAGATTTTTGCCACCGGCTGACCATTGCAGGCGGTCATCTTGATGACCATGTTGGTCGGCTCCACGCCCGGGATGTCGCAGGTCAGTCCGGTGCCGATGCCGAAACTCGGATTGCTGCGCCCGATCAACGCGCGATGGAGTTCCAGCGCTCTGGCCAGGTCCAGGCCATCGGAGAAGATCAGCTGGCGGGTTTTCGGATCGATACCCAGGCGCTGGTAATGCGCGATGGCCTTCTCTGCCCACAGCAGAGGGTCGCCAGAGTCATGACGCAGGCCGTCGAACAGCTTGGCGAAGTACAGATCGAAATCGCGCAGGAAAGCATCCATGGTGATGCAGTCGGTGAGCGCGATGCCCAATGCCCCACGATATTCGCGAACCCAGCAGTCCAGCGCCGCAACCTGGCTGTCGATCAGCCGCGGGCCGAGTTGCTGGTGCGCCATGATCCACTCATGGGCCATGGTGCCCATCGGCTTCACATTCCGCGTGCGTGCCAGATGCACATTGCTGGTGCCGGCGAACCGGCCGGGAAAATCGCATTGCAGTCGGTCCACCACCATCGCCTGTACGGCAAAGGAGAAACGACGGCGTGTGCCGAAATCCGCCAGGGTGAAGCTGGCCAGTTCGTCGCTGCTGGCCTGGCTGCGTAGCCAGTGCAGCTTCTCATCCAGTCGGTCGCGCGCCTGGGCCAGCGTCACCGCCGGGTAGCGCGCGCGGTTGCGCACCTCGCTGACGATGGCCAGCAGCGGCACTTCGAACAGGATCACATGGAGCCAGGGGCCGCGCAGGTGCATCACCAGCTCGCCGTTCTCGATGCTCACCTGCAGATAACGCAGATCGAAACGGAACAAACCGAGGAAGCGGATGAAGTCGGGCTGCATGTAGGGGATGCGCTCGAGGTAGGCCAGCTCCTCGGTTGTCATCTGCAGCTCGGCAAGCGCCTCGATCTGCTGGCGGATCTCGTCGAGGTAGGGCGTCAGGTCCTCACCGGAGCGGCTGCGGAATGCCCACTCCACCTCCGCGTTCGGATAGTGATGCAGCACCGCCTGCATCATGGTGAGCTTGTAGAAATCGGTATCCAGCAGGCTCTGGACGATTCGTTCGGAAAAGGCGCTGCTGTTCATCGACCGCTCCAGCTTGAAATGCCTGTCGATGATATCGACAAACGGCAAGGGATGCAGGTCATCGTTATAAGTTAGGAATGAATAAAATAACCGCAGATATCAGCTTCTGCTTGGCCGTCGCTTTGCGCAAAAGGCTTATAAATATAATTCTGCCGGCTATATATCGATCGGATAGCAATATCACATTACTTTTGCGATGTCGTTTTTGATTATTCGCTTAACGGATTGAATGAAGAAATGAAGAAGGGCAGGGCCGTACGGCGCCTGCCCTTCTTCATTTCTTCAGCTTTTAGCTGCTGCGGCCACCGCCGTGGCTGTTCTGGCCACCCTTGCGGCCGGCCTCGGAGGCCTTCTCGCGGTCGTTGGCGAAGTTGCCGCCGCTGTTGTGACCACCCTTGCGGCCGGCCTCGGAAGCTTTCTCTCGATCGTTGGCGAAGTTGCCAGGATTACTATTTGCCATGTGTTTTTCTCCTCAATTGGATAGACACGTTCACAAACGGCTGAAAGAGAGAGATCAATCAGCCTCACAGTGTCAGAGGAAGACTTCAGACAAGAGTTTCGGTGAATTCAAAAGTGTAGACGAATGGTTTTCCCCATGTTGCGTATGACTATGGCGGACTGAAATTACAGGCGAAGCGGCAAAGTTGCAGGAACGAATTACGATTATCCGAGAGCGGAATTATCCAACCGCGCCTCAGGCCGCAAGTTTCGTCTTGCGCTCGGCCAGAAGGCGCATCACGTAGCCGATCTTCAGCGCCGTGGGGCCGAGGATGACCAGCGCATGGGCCGCGATGATGCTGCCCATCGCCAGATGTCGATCGAACAGGTAGGCGCCGCTGATGCCCAGCAGCAGGAGCAGTATGCCTGCGACCATCAGCGCATTTGCGGCGCCCATCAAGCGTTGTGGAGAAGCTGAGTGATAAAGCATGACTGAATCTCCTTCGGGGAGAGGCTCGCGCCGGGCGAGCCTCCGAATGGATCAATCGAGTGCCGAAGCGGGACCGAAGAACTCGTAGCGGGTTTGCTGTTCCGGCACACCGAGTGACTTCAGCTGACGGCGGACGGCAGCCATGAAGGGTTTCGGCCCGAGGAAATAGGCGTCCACGTCGCGGTCTTCCGGTAGCCACCTGCCAAGCTGTTGCTCGGTCAGGCGGCCAACGGCATCCGGCGCGGCATCTGCGCCGTCGTGCTCCTCATAGCAGTAGAAACGCTTGAGCTGGGCGTGACGCTCGGCCAGCGCGTCCACGCTGCGGCGGAACGCATGCACGCCGGCATTGCGCGCGCAGTGGATGAAGTGCACTGGTCGTGCGCTGGCCAGAGCCTGTTCCAGCATCGCCAGGGTAGGCGTGATACCGACGCCGCCGCTGATCAGCACCAGGGGCTTGTCGCCCGGTTCGAGGGTGAACTCGCCAGCCGGCGCGAACAGCTCCAGCACGGCACCTTCGGGCATGGCATGCAGCGCGTTTGAGGCGACGCCGCCGGGCTCGCGCTTGACGCTGATGCGGTATTCGCTGCCATTGCTGGCGGCGGACAGCGAGTAGTTGCGGCGCACCTCCTGGCCGTCGACCTCCAGGCGCAGGCCGATGTACTGGCCGGGCAGAAAGTCCATCAACGCGCCGCCATCTTCCGGCTGCAGGTGAAAGGAGGTGATCTCTGCGCTTTCGACGGTCTTGCGCGCAATGCGAAAACGCCGCGCCCCCCGCCAGCCTCCATCCGCCTCGGCCTTGGTCTGGTAGAGATTCTCCTCCTGACCGATAAGGATGTTGGCGAGTTGCTGGTAGGCGGCGCCCCAGGCGTCGATCACGGCGTCGGTAGCGATCTCGTCGCCGAGCACTTCGCGGATCGCCCGCAGCAGGCAGGAGCCAACCAGCGGGTAATGCTCGGGCAGTACCTGCAGCGCGACATGCTTGTTGATGATCTGAGCGACCAGCGGGCCGAGGGCGTCGAGCCGGTCGATGTGTTTGGCATACATCAGCACGCCGTTGGCCAGTGCACGCGGCTGTTCTCCGCTGGCCTGGTGGGCCTGATTGAACAGCGGGCGCACTTCGGGATGTTCACTGAGCAGCAGGTTGTAGAAATGGGTGGTCAAGGCCTCGCCGCCGCTTTCCAGCAGCGGCACGGTGGCTTTGATAAGGGCAGTCTGTTCAGCGCAAAGCATTGCTAACTCCTCTGATGGGAAAGTCGTCCTGTATTCGCGGGGCGAACACGAAACGTTCTGCCATAGAGGCTTTCAACAATCGTTCCAGGTCGAAAATTGACTTGAATCAAGGTTTGCAGGATGTGCGAGGTAAAAAGAACCTTGGCTTTCCATGGTGATATGGACCTTTAATGGTCGAAATCACCTTGGCGGTGACGATCGAACCTCGCCCGCTGGCAGCTTTCTTACCAGGGGCGATCCGCGATATTTCATTCAACAGCAGGAGAGAGGGCCATGGAGATCTATCACATCACTCACGAAGATGACCGCTGGGTGTTACGCGAAGAAGGCGATCAGCGCGCGTTGCTCGAAGCCGGGAATCGACAGGACATTCTCGATGAGACGCGCGACTACATGAAGCTGCGTACTGCGCTGGTGAACGTCCACGGCGACGACGGCAGCATCGAGGAGGAGCATCGCTACCCGCAGGAGCAGAACCCGCTGGAGACCAGGGGCTGACAGCTTGGCCATTGTGCGCTGGGTGGGCTGCCAACCTAGTCGAGGACTTCGATACGCAGCGTGTTGGTGGTGCCAGGTTGGCCGAGCGGCACGCCAGCGGTGATCAGCACCGTGTCACCACTGCCGGCCATGCCCTGGGCGCGCGCCAGCTCGAGGGCGTGGCTGCTGACCTGCTCCATATCGCGCATCGGTGCATCCACCACCGAATACACGCCCCAGGCCACCGTGAGCTTGCGCGCGGTGGCGGTGCTCGGCGTCAGGCTTAGGATCGGCGTGGCCGGGCGCTCGCGCGAGGCTCGCAGGCTGGAGCGGCCTGATTCGGTGTAATTGACCAGCACCGCAATCGGCAGGATGCCACTGATGCGGCGGATCGCGCAGCTGATGGCATCCGGCAGGGTGGCCTCCGCGTTTGGTCGGTGCACGTCGAGTTGGGCCTGGAAGTCTGGGCCGCCTTCGACCTGGCGGATGATCTTGCTCATCATGCTCACCGCTTCCAGCGGGTAGTCGCCCGAAGCGGTTTCCGCCGACAGCATCACCTCGTCTGCACCCTCGGCGACCGCGTTGGCCACGTCGGTGACCTCGGCGCGCGTCGGCGCCGGGGCGAAGCGCATGGATTCGAGCATCTGCGTCGCCACCACCACCGGGCGGCCGAGCTGGCGGCAGATGCGCACGATGTTCTTCTGAATGCGTGGCACATTCTCCGGCGGCACCTCCACGCCGAGGTCGCCACGCGCGACCATGATTGCGTCGGACAGCCGCGCGATCTCGCGCAGGTGCTGCACCGCTGAAGGTTTCTCGATCTTGGCCATGAGGAAGGCGCGCTCACCGATCAGCTTGCGCGCCTCGTGTATGTCCTGTGGGCGCTGGACGAAGGACAGGGCCACCCAATCCACGCCCAGCTCAAGGCCGAACGTCAGGTCGCGGCGATCCTTCTCGGTCAGCGGGCTAAGCTCCAGCACTGCTTCCGGCACGTTGACGCCCTTGCGGTCGGACAGCCCGCCGCCGGCGACCACGCGGGTGTCGATGGCATCGCTGTGGCGCGCGGTGACCGTCAGACGCAGGCGGCCATCGTCGATCAGCAGCTGCATGCCCGGCTCCAGCGCGGCGATGATCTCCGGGTGCGGCAGGTTCACGCGTCGGTTGTCGCCCGGCGTCGGGTCCAGATCCAGACGGAAGGCCTGATCGCGATCCAGCCGCACCTTGCCCTCGGCGAAGCGGCCGACCCTGAGCTTGGGCCCTTGCAGGTCCATGAGGATGCCGATCGGTTGGTTCAACTCACGTTCCACCTCGCGAATCCAGGCGAAGCGTTCGGCATGGTCGGCGTGCTCGCCATGGCTGAAGTTCAGGCGGAACAGGTTGACCCCTGCCGCGACCAGCGCCCGTACATCATCGATGCTGCGGGTGGTGGGGCCGAGGGTGGCAAGTATCTTGACCTTCTTGTCGGGTTTCATGGCGGGCTCGCTGGCAGGTGAGCGTCCTCGGTCTAGGCCGAGGGCGGCAGAATCAGGATGGCGCGGAAATCGTTGACGTTGGTACGCGTCGGACCGGTAACGATCAGGCTGTCCAGCGCGGCGAAGTAGCCATAGCCGTCGTTGTTGGCCAGCGCATCGGCGGCACGCAGGCCCTGTGCTTCGGCGCGGGCGAAGCTGTCCGGGGTCATCAGTGCGCCGGCGTTGTCCTCGGAACCGTCGATGCCATCGGTGTCGCCGGCCAGGGCGTAAACGCCGGGCAGGCCTTGCAGGCTTTCGGTGAGGGCAAGCAGGAATTCGGCGTTGCGTCCGCCACGGCCGTTGCCGCGCACAGTCACCGTGGTCTCGCCGCCGGAGAGAATTACGCAGGGCGCGGCGATCGGCTGGCCGTGCAGCACCACTTGGCGGGCAATGCCGGCATGCACCTTGGCCACCTCACGCGCTTCGCCTTCCAGGTCGCCGAGGATCAACGGGGTGATACCGGCGGAACGGGCTACTTCGGCTGCCGCATCGAGCGACTGCTGCGGCGTGGCGATCAGCTGGAAGTGGCTGCGCGAGAGCATCGGGTCGCCCGGCTTGAGGGTTTCCGAGCGCGGGTCCTTGAGCCAGGCGCGCACGTTGGCCGGCACCTCGATGTGGTAGCGCTCGAGGATCTCCAGTGCCTGCGCCGATGTGGTCGGATCGGCGACGGTCGGGCCGGAGGCGATCACCGTGGCTTCGTCGCCGGGCACGTCGGAAATCGCATAGGTGTATACGCTCGCCGGCCAGCAGGCCCTGGCCAGGCGGCCGCCCTTGATCGCCGAGAGATGCTTGCGCACGCAGTTCATCTCGCCGATGTGCGCGCCGGAACGCAGCAGCGCCTTGTTGATCGCCTGCTTGTCGGCCAGAGAGATGCCCTCGGCTGGCAGTGCCAACAGCGAGGAACCGCCGCCGGAAAGCAGGAAGATCACCCGGTCGCTTTCCTCGAGGTTGCTGACCAGCTCCAGTACGCGGCGTGCGACGCGCTCGCCGGCATCGTCCGGGACCGGGTGCGCGGCCTCCACCACCTCGATGCGGCGGCAGTCGGCGTGATGTTCGTAGCGGGTCACCACCAGGCCGGACAGCTCGCCTTCCCAGACCTGCTCAATGGCTTCGGCCATGGCCGCAGCCGCCTTGCCGGCGCCGATGACGATGGCTCGGCCGCTGCGGTCTTCGGGCAGATGGTCGGCGAGCACATGGCGCGGATGGGCGGCCTCGATGGCGCTATCGAACAGCTGGCGCAGCAGGGCTTGGGGATCGATGGGCATCTCTGGCTCCTTGGGTCTTGTTGCAGAGGCCGATTGCAGACCTTAGGGCTCGGCAATGCAAGCGCTAAGGGTTGAAATCGACCCGCCCGGCAGTCGGGCCGTGACTCCTTGTGCCGGGCGAATCGAAAAGGTGCCGTCCGCAGACGGCGGTTGGCGTTTAGGCGCGCGGGGCCCTGGTCGTGGGGGAGACGCGATGATTCCGACCCCGCGTACCTGCACACCAACCCTTTGAGCATCACTGGTGCCGAGCGTTGCGCTGACCCCACCACCTGGTCTGTCTGTCCCTGAAGATGGGGGCGCAGGCCCGACTCAGTGCGCTCGAAGGCTTTACTCCTTGCGGATCGAGAAATTGGCCATGTGCTCCAGGCCCTTGATCAGTGCCGAGTGGTCCCAGCCGCTGCCGCCGATGGCTGCGCAGGTGCTGAACACCTGCTGGGCGTTGGCGGTGTTGGGCAGGTTGAGGCCCAGCTCGCGGGCACCGGCCAGGGCGAGGTTGAGGTCCTTCTGGTGCAGGCTGATGCGGAAGCCCGGATCGAAGGTGCCCTTGATCATGCGCTCGCCGTGCACTTCGAGAATCTTCGAGCCGGCAAAGCCGCCCATTAGCGCCTCGCGCACCTTGGCCGGGTCGGCGCCGTTCTTCGCGGCGAACAGCAGGGCCTCAGCGACCGCCTGAATGTTCAGCGCGACGATGATCTGGTTGGCCACCTTGGCGGTCTGGCCGTCGCCGTTCTCGCCGACGCGGGTGATGTTCTTGCCCATCGCCTGGAACAGCGGCAGGGCGCGCTCGAAGGCCGCTTCGCTGCCGCCGACCATGATCGACAGGCTGCCGGCCTTGGCGCCGACCTCACCGCCGGATACCGGGGCGTCGAGGTACTCGGCGCCGCTCGCCTTGATCTTCTCTGCGAACTGCTTGGTGGCGCTGGGGGAGATCGAACTCATGTCGATCACCACCTTGCCCGGGCCGACGCCAGCGGCGATGCCCTGGTCGCGGAACAGCACGTCCTCGACCTGCGGCGTATCCGGCACCATGACGATGATGAACTCGGCCTCCTGCGCGACTTCCTGCGGGGTGGCCAGGGCGATGGCGCCGGCCTGCACCAGGTCGGCGGGTGCCTTGTCATGATGTTCGGAAAGGAACAATTGATGGCCTGCGTTCTGCAGGTTGCTTGCCATGGGCTTGCCCATGATCCCGGTGCCGATAAATCCGATCTTAGCCATGGTCGTTTCTCCTCAAATTCTGTTCGGGTCAGATGGCGTTGTGTGTCTTCAGCCAGGTGAGGCCTTCGGCGGTACTGGTGGCCGGCTTGTACTCGCAGCCGACCCAGCCCTGGTAGCCGATGCGATCCAGATGCTCGAACAGGAAGCGATAGTTGATCTCGCCGGTGCCCGGCTCGTTGCGACCGGGGTTGTCCGCCAGCTGGATATGGTTGATGGCCGCCAGGTTGTTCTCGATGGTCCGCGCCAGGTCTCCCTCCATGATCTGCATGTGGTAGATGTCGTACTGCAGGAACAGGTTGGCGTGACCGACCTTGCCGCGAATCTCCTGCGCCTGGGAGGTGTTGTTGAGGAAAAAGCGCGGGATGTCGCGGGTGTTGATCATCTCCATCACCAGGCGAATGCCGGCTTCCTCGAGCTTCTGCGCGGCGTAGCGCAGGTTTTCGATAAAGGTGATTTCCAGCTGGCCGAGGTCGGCGCCACGCGGGGCAATGCCGGCCAGGCAGTTGACCTGGGTGTTGCCCAGCACCTTGGCGTAGGCGATGGCCTGGTCCACGCCGGCGCGAAATTCCTCGACCCGCTCCGGCAGGATGGCGATGCCGCGCTCGCCACCAGCCCAGTCGCCGGCCGGCAGGTTGAACAGCACCTGGGTCAGCTGGTTGGCGTCCAGCCGGGCCTTGATCTCCTCGGCCGGGTGGTCGTAGGGGAACAGGTATTCGACGCCGGTAAAGCCGGCTTCGGCAGCGGCGGCAAAACGGTCAAGGAAATCGACCTCGGTGAACAGCATGGACAGATTGGCGGCAAAGCGGGGCATGGGGTTCTCCTTTTTTGTCTGTAGGGACAATCCGGTGATACTCATGGTGGTTGCGCGGCGCGCAGCCATCCGGGGTGTTGCGTTTGCGGTGGATGTGCTTCGCGACATCCACCCTACGGTTGCACTGCACTGCACTGGCGTAGGGTGGAAAACCGCGAAGCGTTTTCCACGCGTGTGGGTGATGCCTAATCCAGCAATCCAACCGCCGTCGGCGCGTCTTCTCGGCCTTCGGCCAGCGCCTCGAACTCGTTGATGGCGTCGATCTCGGTGCCCATGGCGATGTTGGTCACCCGTTCGAGGATCACCTCGATCACCACCGGCACCTGATGCTCGGCCATCCAGGCCTGCGCCTGTTCGATGGCCGGGCGCAGGTCTTCCTGCTTGAACACGCGCAGTGCTTTGCAGCCCAGCCCCTCGACCACCGCGACGTGATCGACGCCGTAGCCTTCCATGCCGCTCTGGTCGGCATTGATGTTCTCGAAGCCGAGCTGCACGCAGTAATCCATCTCGAAACCGCGCTGCGACTGGCGGATCAGCCCGAGGTAGGCGTTGTTCACCAGGATGTGGATGTAGGGCAGCTTGAACTGCGCGCCCACCGCCAGCTCCTCGATCATGAACTGGAAGTCATAGTCGCCCGAAAGCGCCACCACCTTGCGCGCCGGATCGGCGGCAACCACACCGAGCGCTGCCGGAATGGTCCAGCCGAGCGGGCCGGCCTGGCCGCAGTTGATCCAATGGCGCGGCTGGTAGACGTGCAGGAACTGCGCGGCAGCGATCTGCGACAGGCCGATGGTGCTGACGTAGCAGGTGTCCTTGCCGAAGGCGTTGTTCATGCACTGGTACACCCGCTGCGGCTTCATCGGCACGCTGTCGAAGTTGGTCTTGCGCAGCATGGTGCGCTTGCGCTCCAGGCAGTCGGCGGCCCAGGCGCGACGATCCGGCAGACGACCTGCGGCCTTGCGCTCCTTGGCTACCTCGACAAACAACTCGAGTGCGGCGCGGGCGTCGGAGACGATGCCGTAGTCCGGCGCGAACACCCGGCCTATCTGGGTCGGCTCGATGTCGACGTGAACGAAGGTGCGGCCCTTGGTATAGGTTTCCACCGAGCCGGTGTGGCGGTTGGCCCAGCGGTTGCCGATGCCGAGCACGAAGTCGGATTCCAGCATGGTCGCGTTGCCGTAGCGGTGGCTGGTCTGCAGGCCGCACATGCCGGCCATCAGCGGATGGTCATCGGGAATCGAGCCCCAGCCCATCAGCGTCGGGATCACTGGCACGCCGACGGTCTCGGTGAATTCCACCAGCAGCGCTTCGGCACCGGCGTTATAGATGCCGCCGCCGGCGACGATCAGCGGGCGCTCGGCGGCGCAGAGCATGTCGATGGCTTTCTCGATCTGCTTGCGGGTGGCGGCCGGCTTGTAGACGGAGAGCGGTTCGTAGGTCTCGACGTCGAATTCGATCTCGGCCATCTGCACGTCAAACGGCAGGTCGATCAGTACCGGCCCCGGACGGCCCGAACGCATCACGTGGAAGGCCTGCTGGAATACGCGCGGCACCAACGCCGGCTCACGCACGGTCACGGCCCACTTGGTCACCGGCTTGGCGATGGACTCGATATCCACGGCCTGGAAATCTTCTTTATAGAGCCGAGCACGCGGTGCCTGGCCGGTGATGCAGAGAATCGGAATGGAGTCGGCCCAGGCGGAGTAGAGACCGGTGATCATGTCGGTACCGGCCGGACCCGAGGTGCCGATGCACACGCCGATGTTGCCGGCCTTGGTGCGGGTATATCCCTCGGCCATGTGCGAGGCGCCTTCGACATGGCGGGCCAGAATGTGGCGGATGCTGCCGTCGGCACGCAGGGCGGAATACAGCGGGTTGATCGCGGCACCGGGGATGCCGAAGGCGGTGTCGATGCCTTCCTTGCGCAATACCGCGACGGCGGCGTCGATTGCTCTCATGCGGGCCATGGATCACACCTCTTATTCGATAGTTTTTCTACGTGGCTCAAGCATGCCGCCCTGGATTCGCTGGCGGAATTGGTCGAGACTTCAGTTCTGTCGATATCAGGAGTATCGAATGGATCGCTATACGACCCTGCGCAGCTTCGTGCTGGTGGCCGACTGCGGCAGCTTCGCCGCGGCTGCGCACAAGGAGAACGTCACCCCGGTGGTGATGGGCCGGCGGCTGGATGCGCTGGAGCGGCATCTGGGTGTGAAGCTGATGCACCGCTCGACGCGCGGGCTGTCATTGACCGATCTGGGTGAGCAGTATCTGGAGCGCGCCCGCGGGCTGCTGAAGGATTTCGATGAGGTGGATGCCAGCATCAGCCACGACCGCACTTCGGTGCGTGGCCATCTGGTGGTATCGGCGCCGGCGGCATTCGGCCGGCGACATATCGGCCCGCACGCACCTGCGTTCCAGGCGCGCTATCCGGACCTGCAGCTGTCGTTCAACTTCACCGACAGCGTGGTCGACCTGGTGCGCCACGGTTACGACATGGGCATTCGCATCGGCGAGGTGACCGACCCCAACTATGTGGCGGTGCGGCTGTTTCCGAACAGGCGGGTGGTATGCGGCTCGCCGGAGTACTTCGCCCGCCATGGCACGCCGACGGCATTGGAAGAGCTGACGCAGCACAACTGCCTGGCCTTCAACCTGCAGGGCGGGCAGCAGCGTGGCTGGACCTTCCTGCGCGACGGCAGACAGGTGGCGATCCGCGTGGCTGGCAATCTGGACTGCAATGACGGTGAGCTGCTGTTCGACTGGGTCAAGCAGGGCCTGGGCATCGGCTGGCGCTCGACCTGGGAGATCCAGGCCGAGCTCAAGCGCGGCGAGCTGGTCACGGTACTCGACGAGTACGCGCTGCCGGCCTACGACATCCAGGCGGTGTACCCGCAGCAGCGCTATCTGCCGGCCAAGGTGCGATTCTTCATCGATTACCTGAAGGACATCTACAACGCACCGGGCTATTGGGAGGTGCGCTGAGCGGCTCAGTTGCCGCGGTAGGTGGAGAAGCCGTAGGGGCTCAGCAGCAGGGGGATGTGGTAGTGCTCGACGCTGCCATCGGCTTCGAAGATCACTGGAACTTCGGGGAAAAAGGTGCTGGCCTTCTGCGTGGCGAACCAGTCGCCAGTCATGAAGGTGACGCGGTAGGTGCCTTTCTCCAGCGCCTTGCCTTCGGGGTATAACGCGGTGACCCGACCTTGAGCGTTGGTCTCGCCGCTGTTGAGTGATTTCCAGGTGTCACCCTGACGTTGTTCCAGTGTGACGCGCACATCCGGTGACGGCAGGCCGCTTTCCAGATTGAGCACATGCACACTGAGCGGATTGCCGGCGGCCAGGGTGAGACCGGACAGGCCGCTGAGCATCAAGCCGGCGGCGATTGAACGTAGTGCTTTCATGGGGTTTTCCTTTTCTTCAGTGGGGGGAGGGCAGCAGTTTTTCGATGGCGGCCATGGCGCAGGCCTCGTCGTTCTTGGCACCGCCGGCACCGGCCACGCCGATGGCACCGATCACCTCGTCGCCGACCTTCAGCGGCACGCCACCGCCGAGAAGCAACAATTCATCCAGCGTATTGAGGTTGGCGGCATCCGGCGTCGCGGCGGCGCGTTCAGCGAACAGACGGGTCGGGGTCTTGCTCGACAGCGCGGTGTAGGCCTTGCGCTGCGCCGCAAGGGTGTTGTGCGGGCCGACGTTGTCGTCGCGGCGCAGGGCCACGAGGTTGCCGCCGCGATCCACCACCGCAACCACTGCCGTGCGGTTTTCCGCGTGGCACTGATCCAGCGTGGCCTGGATCAGGCCGTCGGCCAGGGCCAGCGAGACGTTCTGTTGGGTGATCGGTGCTGGCGTGGCGGCGTTGGCGCTTAGGGCCGGGGTAAGTAATGCCAGCGTCAGCAATGACAGTGTGGCTGCGGTACGCATATCGGTTTCCTTGGGTGGCTGAGCTTCGGGGCGCATGGTGCCGATGCCTGCCCGTCAGAACCGTTGCCTGCGCATTACGCTTTTGTAATGGGTCGCAGTGCGGCGACTCCCATAACCTATGCGCCATCAGCGAGGTGATCCGATGCGAATTCTTGTGGTGGAGGACGAGGCCAAGACGGCCGATTACCTCAAGCGTGGTTTGGAGGAGTCAGGCTACCGTGTGGAGGTCGCGCGCAACGGCGTCGACGGCAAACACCTGATCGAGGAGGAGCCGTTCGACCTGGTGATCCTCGACGTCATGCTGCCGGGACTCGATGGTTGGCAGCTGGTGCAGGTGGTGCGCAAGCGTTCGACGCATACGCCGGTGCTGTTCCTGACGGCGCGCGATGCGGTGGAAGACCGTGTGCGCGGGTTGGAGCTGGGCGCAGACGACTATCTGGTCAAACCGTTCTCCTACGCCGAGCTGCTG
Organism: Stutzerimonas kunmingensis; assembly: GCF_002929225.1. GTDB lineage: Bacteria > Pseudomonadota > Gammaproteobacteria > Pseudomonadales > Pseudomonadaceae > Stutzerimonas. The sequence goes on from NZ_PISM01000004.1 coordinate 218,309, forward strand.
GCTCGGGTACGCACCCTGCTGCGCCGCGGGCCGCCGCGCGAGGTCGAACGCTTTCACATCGCCGATCTGGAGCTGGACCTGCTGCGCCGCCGCGTTACTCGCCAGGGCGAGCGCATCAGCCTGACCAACAAAGAGTTTGCCTTGCTGCATCTGTTGCTCAGTCGCCAGGGCGAGGTGCTGTCCCGCGCGCAGATCGCCTCGCAGGTCTGGCAGATGAATTTCGACAGCGACACCAACGTGGTCGACGTGGCGATCCGCCGCCTGCGCGCAAAGGTCGACGATCCCTATCCGCTCAAGCTCATCCACACCGTGCGCGGTATGGGTTACGTGCTGGAGACAGCATCGTGAGGCTGTTGCCGCGCTCGCTCAGCCTGCGCCTGGCCATCGCTTTCGCCCTGGTGGCGGTGGTGCTGCTCGGTGCCATCGGCCTCTATCTGTACCGCTCGCTGGACCGGGAAATCAGTTGGCGTGACGATCAGGCACTGCTCGGTCGGCTGGAGCGCATGCAGGCCCTGCTCGAGGACAGCGCCAGCGTCGAGGCGCTTCGGCAGCGTCCCCAGCTTTACGAAAACATGCTGGGTAATCGCGACAGCCTGCTCTGGCTGCTCGATGCTCAGGGGCGCGCGCTGATCGAGATCAACCCGGCGCGGCTGTCCATTCCGACATTGCCGGCCAGCGCTGCAGCGGAGCTGACCGATACAGATGGAGCGCGGCTGGCCTGGCGGCGCCTGCCGGGCGAGGCGGGGCTGACGCTGGTCGCCGGGCGCATGCTCGCTGAGCGTGAGCAGATGCTCGCCGCCTACCGTGTAAAACTGTGGTGGGCGTTGAGCCTCGGCGCGCTGCTGGCGTCAGTGCTTGGCTGGCTGATCAGTCGGCGCGCCTTGCGTCCGGTGCGTCACCTGACCCGACAGGCCTTGGCGATCGACGTGCAGCACCCGCACCTGCGCCTAGACGAATCGGCGATGCCCAGCGAACTGGAGCCGCTGCGTGCCGCGCTGAACCAGATGCTCAATCGCTTGGAACAGGGCTTCGCGCGCCTGTCGCGCTTCAGCGAAGACCTTGCCCACGAGATGCGCACACCACTGGGCAATCTCATGGGGCAGACCCAGCAGCTGTTGCACAAGGACCGCGATTCCGAGGCCTATCACGCGCTGCTGGTGTCGAATCAGGAGGAGTACGAGCGTCTGGCGCGGATGATCGACAGCATGCTGTTCCTCGCCCGTGCCGAGCAGCCGGCTGCGGCCATCGAGCGGCAGCGCTTTGCATTGCCGGCACTGGTCGAGCAGCTGTGCGACTACTTCGAAGGCGTCGCCGAAGAGCGCGGCATTCAGCTGCTCGACGAAACCGAGGGTGAGCTGGTCGGTGACCCTGAGATGATCCGCCGGGCGCTGGCGAACCTGCTGGCCAATGCGTTGCGCTACGGCGCCAGTGACAGCCCGGTGCGCATCGTCAGTGGCTCAGGAGTAGGTTGGCGGTCGGTCAGCGTGATCAATCTGGGACCTCCGATCCCGCCCGAGCATCTGCCGCGGCTGTTCGATCGCTTCTACCGCTGCGACCCATCGCGCGCCGAGCCGGGCGATACCGGCGGCCTGGGGTTGGCCATCGTGCGCTCGATCATGCAGCTGCATGGCAGCGAGGTGAGTGTTCGCAGCGACGCCGGGGTGACCGAATTCACCCTGCGTTTCGCCGAAACGCCGGCCTGATTCCGATCATTGGCACCGGATCGGGACGCCGCACTGCGCTGTCACAGCTAAGGTGGATATAACCGCCTGTGAGAGACGCGCTTGTGGATAGTCTGAAAATCGCTACCTACAACATCAATGGCATCCGTGCACGTCGGGCCAATCTGCTCGAATGGCTGGCGCGCGAGCAGCCCGATGTGGTCTGCCTGCAGGAGCTCAAGGCGCAGGACGCCGATTTTCCCATCGATGACATCCGCGCGGCCGGCTATAGCGCCATCTGGCATGGGCAGAAGTCCTGGAACGGGGTGGCGATTCTGGCCCGCGATTGCGAGCCGCTGGAGATCCGCCGCGGGCTACCGGGCGATCCCGATGACAGCCACAGCCGCTATCTGGAAGCGGCCGTGCAAGGCGTGATCGTTGCCTGCCTCTACCTGCCCAATGGCAACCCGCAGCCGGGGCCGAAATTCGATTACAAGCTGGCCTGGTTCGAGCGCTTCATTGAGCACGCCGCCGGCCTGCTCGCCAGCGGCCACCCGGTGGTGCTGGCCGGCGACTACAACGTGGTGCCGACCGACGAGGACATCTACAACCCGCGCTCCTGGAAGAAGGACGCGCTGCTGCAGCCGGAAAGCCGCGAATGTTTCGAGCGCCTGCTGGCGCAGGGCTGGACCGACGCGTTGCGCGCCAGGTACCCCGACGAGCGCATCTACACCTTCTGGGACTACTTTCGCCAGCACTGGCAGAAGAACTCCGGGCTGCGCATCGACCATCTGCTGCTCAGCCCGGACCTTGGGCCGCGGCTGCAGGATGCCGGCGTCGATCGCTGGGTACGCGACCAGGAGCATGCCAGTGACCATGCGCCTACCTGGATAACCCTGAAAGGTGACGCGGGCGCGGCGGCCGAGCCGGCGAAGTCGAGCAAGCGTGGCAAGACGGGGGCGAGCAGCTAGAGGCAGGCGGTGCGAGGCGGGGCTCGAACGATGCGGCAACGTGCGACGCGGCCGGTTCTGCAAGGCCTTGTGCCAATCGTCGCTGAGACATCGGCAGATCGACGGTCGCGACTAGTATCCGGGCAATCGGCAAACGACATCGCGGGCTCCAGCGGCTCGCTGTCGACGGTATTCATACGGCAGCAATGGCAGCCAGCAAACGGGGAGGGACTCCATGTCTGATGACATACAGCAGGATCAGGTCGATCAACTCGGGATGGCCGATGATCCGCTCTCCATTCTGCGTCGCCTGGAGAGCGCCAACCTTTCATTGAGCGAGATGCTCGTCGAAACCCTGCATGCCGTGCGCACGCATCTGGGGATGGATGTCGCGTTCATCAGCGAGTTTCGCGGCGGCAGCCGGATTTTTCGCTACCTGGACGGCAATTTCGTACCCCTGCAGCTCGAGGTCGGGGCGTGCGATCCTCTGGACGACAGTTACTGTCAACGCGTGCTCGACGGGCGCTTGCCCGAGCTGATTCAGAACGCGGCGACTCTACCGGAGGCGTTGGCCATGCCGGTGACCAAAGCCTTGCCGGTAGGTGCGCACCTCAGTGTTCCGCTGCGCTTCAGCGATGGTCGGCTCTACGGCACCTTCTGTTGCTTTAGTACCACGCCGGACAACAGCCTCAACGAGCGAGATCTGAATACGCTGCGGCTGTTCGCCGACTTCGCCGGCAGATTGCTGGAACGCCATGCGCTCAATGAGATTCGCTATGCCGAGACGCTCACGCGCATTCGCTCGGTGCTCGAGCAACGCGCGTATTCGGTGGTGTATCAGCCCATCGTGCATCTGGTGGAAAACCGCATCGTTGGCCACGAGGCGCTTGCGCGGTTCACCGACGAGCCTGTGCGCAGCCCGGACAAGTGGTTCGCCGAGGCCGGGCTGGTCGGCTTGCAGCAGGAGCTGGAGGTCGCCCTGATCGAGGCGGCCCTGCACGACTTCGATCAGCTGCCGGCAGATAGCTACCTTTCGCTCAATGTTTCGCCGGAAACCATCCTCGCTGGCGCGCTTGGCACGGTGCTCGCCGATCAACCGCTGGCGCGGCTGATGCTCGAGGTGACCGAACACGCATCGGTACAGGACTACTCGCAGCTGGCCGAGGCGCTCGAACCACTGCGCAGCAAGGGGCTACGGCTGGCGGTTGACGATGCCGGCGCCGGCTACGCGAGTTTCCGCCATATCCTCAAACTCAAGCCGGACGTGATCAAGCTCGACAGCAGCCTGATCCGCAATGTCGACAGCGACACCGGCTGCCGCGCGCTGGCCGCCGCGTTGATCCGCTTCGCCGAGGAAACCGGCTGCAAGGTCGTCGCCGAAGGGGTTGAGACCCAGGAGGAACTGGCCATGTTGCGGCGGCTTGAAGTGAACAAGGCGCAGGGCCACCTGATCGGTCGCCCGATGCCATTGCATCACGGGCTCGCCATGAGCCGACAGGCATAGCCGGCGTTGCCGGGGGATGAGCCAGGAGGGTGCCTTCGGGCGGTTTCGCTGAACCTTTATGGTGCGTGGGCAGTCGACTTTATAACGCGGGCGGCAGCGATGCAGCCCTTTCCGAGTCGACTTGTCAGGAGGTACAAGATGGATACGAAAGACACGATTTCAGTGCTCAACGACCTGATTGAAACCAGCAAGGATGGCGAAAAGGGCTTCCTCGAATGCGCCGAAGACCTGCGCGATCCGCAGCTCAAGAGCACCATGAATCAGCGTTCGCGCGACTGCGCCACGGCCGCCGCTGAGCTGCAGCAACTGGTTCGCTCCATGGGCGGCGATCCGGAGACCAGCACCAGTGTGGCTGCCGACATGCACCGTCGCTGGGTCGACCTCAAGTCGATGATCACCGGCAAGGACGACGAGGCCATTCTCAACGAGTGTGAGCGTGGTGAGGATGTCGCGGTTAAGAGCTACCGTAAGGCGCTGGAAAAAGACCTGCCAGCCGAAGTGCGGATCGTGGTCGAACGTCAGTACCAGGGCGTACAAAGCAACCATGATCAGGTGAAGGCTTTGCGCGACGCGGCTCGCGCCCGGAGCTGATGCTTCGCCAGCCGGTCAGGGTTTGAAGAACGCCAGCGCATGCTGGCGTTTTTCGTTTCCGCCGGTCAGTCGGCCTGTGTGGGCTCGGCGATTTCGCAACCCTTGAGTACCAAGCGAATGATGGTGTCGGCCGCCGCATCGTAGTCGGCGTCGTCGAGGCGGTTCTTGCCGGTGACGGTGCTGATCTGCCAGTCGAAATCGGCGTAGGTCTGGGTCGCCGCCCAGATGCTGAACAGCAGGTGATTGGCATCGACCTTCGCCATCAGGCCGTCGTCGATCCAGCGCTGGATGCAGGCGATGTTGTGTGCGGCCTGGGCGTTGAGTTGCGCAGTGCGTTCCGGGGACAGGTGCGGAGCACCGTGCATGATCTCGTTGGCGAACACCTTCGAGGCGCAGGCGTGGTCGCGGGAAATCCTGATCTTGGTGCGGATATAGGCGCGCAGGACCTCGGCCGGATGGCCTGGCTGGTTGAACGGCGCCGAGGCTTCGAGCAAGGGTTCGACGATGCTCTCCAGCACCTCGCGGTAGAGATTTTCCTTGGACTTGAAGTAGTAGTAGACGTTGGGCTTGGGCAGTCCGGCGCGGGCGGCGATGTCACTGGTCTTGGTCGCGGCGAAGCCCTTTTCGGCGAATTCTTCGCTGGCGGCTTTGAGGATCAGCTCTTTGTTGCGCTCACGGATACTGGACATGGGGGCCTTTCGCTGGCTGCCGGCGATACGAACAAGCGCCCGCATGCTAGCACCCTGGTCGCAAGCCCCTCAACCGAAGCGCCGGAGGAGAGGCGAAGGGGCGAGGAGCCCCTTCGCGACAGCACTCAGAAATGCGCTTTGACGATAGCGCTGAAGGTGTTCTGGTCGGTTTTGCCAACGAAGTTTTCGCTGACGAAGCCGCCATTCTCGATGCCGTACTTGTCCGACCAGTAGTCGTACTCGATACCGACGTAGAGCTGCTTCTCGCCCCAGTTCATCGCCTTGCCTAGGTCGTACTTGATCTGCGGGTTGATGTGCAGGTTGGCGTGATATTCCTCACCGCGGGAGTTGCTGTCGTTGTCGACCACCCAGTCGATGAAGCCGTCGAAGAGGATGTCGGAGTTGCCCACCGGCAGGGTGTAGCCCCACACCGGGGTGACCTGCCAGGTGCCGTCGCCTACGCGGTCACCGTCAGTGTCGCGGTGGTAGACGTTCACCGAGACATAGTCGAAGCCGGGCACGTCCAGATCGAAGCCCGGGCCGATCATGTAGGTTTCCACATCGCCTTCGCCGAACTCGTAGGTCATTGCGACCAGCACATCCTTGATCGGGCCGAAGCTCAGGTCGCGCTGGAAGATCTTGCCGAACGACAGGCGCGGCGAGAATTCGCCGTAGAAGGTGCTGTCGTCGTTGCCGTTGTCGTTACCCTTGCCGTTGAAGTGGATCGAGTCGAGAAACAGGAACGTATCGCCATACTTCCAGCCGTTGACGTGCTCGAAGGTGACAGTCTGCTGGATCGGCGCATCGATCTTGTAATCCTTGCCGTACAGGTAGGTCAGGCTGTTGCTGTGCCAGTGGAGCAGACCTTCGGCCATCGCCGGGGCGGTCAGCAGGCTGCCGGCGAGCGCGACGGCGAGGGGAGCGGTCTTCAGTTGCATGTGGATTTCCTTGAAGTGGGTGACGGCTTTTTTTGGGCGCCATTGTCTTTCAAGACTGGCGTGGCGAGAAGCGCACGATGGCGTGATTCTGACCATCAGACGGATCGCCCCGCACAGGAAGTCGTGGCGTTATCCCTGCGTGCCGAATAGTCAGGAATATTCACCGACAGCGTATTCGTGCCGACGGCATCCTCGACCAGCTCCTCGGGGTCGAATACATCGACTTCGCTCGGTTCGCGCGGCAGGAACAGGTTGAGCAGGATGGCGCTGAAGGCGCCGATGGTGATCGGCGAGCCGAAGATGTTCTTCAACACCTCGGGCATCGCGCTCAGCACTTCCGGCACGCCGGCGACACCCAGGCCGAGACCCAGGGAAATCGACACGATGAGCATGTTGCGGCGATGCAGGCCGGCTTCGGCGAGGATCTTGATGCCGGCGATGGCCACGGTGCCGAACATGATCAGTGTGGCGCCGCCGAGCACCGGCTTGGGCATCAGCTGCAGCACACCGCCGACGAAGGGGAACAGACCCAGCAGTACCAGGACCGCGGCGATGTAGTAGCCAACGTAGCGGCTGGCGACGCCGGTGAGCTGGATGACGCCGTTGTTCTGGCTGAAGGTGGTCATCGGCAGGCTGTTGAACACCGCGGCGACCGCCGAGCTGCAGCCATCGGCGAGGATTCCCGATTTGATCCGCCGCAGATACACCGGCCCACGCACCGGCTGACGCGAGATCATCGAGTTGGCGGTCAGGTCGCCGGCGGTTTCCAGCGGGGTGATGAGGAAGATCACCGCGATCGGAATGAAGGCCATCCAGTCGAATGCGAAACCGAAGCGGAACGGTTGCGGCACGCTGAGCAGCGGCAGTTCGCCCAGCTCGGCGAAGTCCACCTTGCCCATGGACCAGGCCACCAGATAGCCCGCGGTCAGCGCGATGATCACCGCCGACAGCCGCAGGATCGCCCAGGGAAAGCGGTTGAGCACCACGATGATGCCGATCACCAGGCCGGCCAGCGCCAGGTTGGGCAGGGCGCCGAGGTCATCGGCGCCGTAGCCGCCGGCGATATCGGTCATCGCCACCTTGATCAGCGAAAGGCCCATCAGGCAGATGATGGTGCCGGTGACCACCGGCGTGATCACCCGGCGCAGCTTGTTGATGCACTGACTGAAGGCGATCTCGACGAACGCGGCGCAGAAACTCACGCCGAACAGCGTGGCGAGGATCTCCTCCGGCGTGCCGCCACGCGCCTTGACGATGAAGCCGGCGCTGAGGATGGCGCTGAGAAAGCCGAAGCTGGTGCCCTGCAGGCACAGCAGTCCGGAGCCGATGGGACCGAAGCGCCGGGCCTGGACGAAGGTACCGAGACCGGAGACGAACAGCGCCATGCTGACGAGGTAGGGAACGTACTGATCGAGGCCAAGCGCGCTGCCGACGATCAGGGTGGGGGTGATGATACCGACGAAGCTGGCCAGCACGTGCTGCAAGGCGGCGAAGGTCGCGGGTAGCGGGCCGGGGCGATCATCGAGTTGATAGATGAGGTCCTGGTTCGCCTGCGGAGCGGTGCCGCTCCTGTTTTCGGTTGCGGTCATTGTTAAGCCTGCCATTTGTTGTTTTACGGTCATGGGCTTGCGAGGCTTCACGGCACCTCTATCGCTGTCCGTCGAAAGCTGTTCGATCGGTCAGGACGCCTGGACTATAACAACCTGTAGACAGGCTGATAAACAATAAATCAGAAAATTGTGCACAATTGGATCGGCGGCAGTTGGCCAAGATCGCGCGAACGCGTCTGGACCAGGCCTCAGCGCGGTGCCTGCAATTCCCGCGAGACATTTTCCGCAAGGCCCGCGCCGGCCTCGCTCATGGTCAGGTAGGTGCGGTCGGCGCCAGCTTCCTGGATGCGCTGGGCGATATCCTCGTACATCGCGTGGGACACGATGAGCCCGCCGAAGCCGCTTTCACGCAGCTTGCGGGTGGAGATGATCTTGGCCTCGGGATCGTTCATCGCCAGGATCACCGCTTCGACCTCGTTCATCTCCAGGCTCTGCCAGAACATCTGGTCCTCGGCGTCGGCAAAGAGGATATGTCGGCCCTCGGCGGTGTTCTTTTCCACCATGACCGGGTCGGAATCGAGGCTGACCAGGGCGAAACCCTTCTCCGCCAGATAGTCGTAGGCGGCGCGCCCGGTACGGCCCATGCCCATGATCAGAATGCGCGCTTCGCCCAGGGACACCGGTTGTTCGTCGGGGTGGCGAATGTTGCGCTCGTAGCGGAGCAGACGCGGCGCCAGGCGTTCGTACAGCGGATGGGCGAAACGGTTGATCTGCGCCGAAACGATGAACGAAAACGCCACGGTGATCGCCAGCGGCATGAGCCACTGCGGCAGCACCACGCTGACGACGATCAGGCCGAATTCGCTGTAGTTGGTCAGGCTGGCGGCGCTGAGAAAGGCGCTGCGGGCGCGCAGGCGGAAGGCGACGAACAGGCCGAAGAACAGCACCGCCTTGAGCGGTAGCAGCAGCGACATGGCGAAGGCGAACCAGAGGGCGTCGGCGTCTGGCAGCCCACCGATGCCGATCTTCAGGAAGAAGCCGACCAGGAACACTTCCTTGATCGCCCACAACGAGTTGGACAGCTCGCTGGCGCGCTTGTGTTTGGCGAGCATCGCGCCAAAGGCCAGCGCTCCCAGTTCGGAACTCAGGCCGACGTATTCGAAGCCGAGACCGCCGGCCACCAGCGCCAGCATCAGGCCCAACAGCACCATCAGTTCTTCGTGGCCACTGTGGTCGAGCAGGCGGAACAGCACGGGGCGCAGCAGCGGCAGCAGGAACACCAGCAAGGCCCAGGCTGAGGGGACCTTGCCCGCGGCGAGGCTCATGACCACCAGAGCGATGAGGTCCTGGATGATCAGCACGCCGATGGCGACGCGGCCGTGAAAGGCGCGCAGCTCGCGCTTGCTTTCCAGCACCTTGGCCGCCAGCACGGTGCTGGAGAAGGACAGCGCGATTGCCAGCAGCATGGCCTCACGCCAGCTGTTATCGAGGATCAGCATGATCGCCGGCATCACCAGCACGCTGGAGATGAAGAAGTGCAGCAGGCTGCCGCCGATGACTTCGCGGCGAACCAGATTGCCGAGCTTGAGCTTGAGCCCCACGGTGAACAGCAGCAGGAGCACGCCCAGATGCGACAGGTGATCGAGAACGATGCTGTCGTCACGGGTCACGCCCACGTAGTCGCCCGCTGCGGCCAGCGCGAAGCCGGCGCCCAGGTAGCCGATCAGCGGCGGCAGGCCGATGAAGCGGGCAAGCAGCCCGAGGGCGAAAGCGAAGGCAATCCAGCTGGCTTCAATCACGGGGCGGCGTCCGGCGTCGAGGGAGGGCGCGGCATTTTAACGGGGTGTCGGCGATTGGGTAGCGTCGGCAGCGATATTCCTTGCGGGAATCTGCTCGCGCGCCGCGCCCTGGAGGCGGGAGTTGCCGTGATGCAGCGCAGCGTTGCCAAACCTTGCCTAGGGAGCCGAGGAGGGATGTGGTGCGGCCAGTGCTCTCAACTGGAACGGTACGTAGAGAGAACGCCGCGCGGGCTGCGCGCGGCGTCTTTGCTCAGTCGATGGACGCGCCCTTGGCGATCCAGTCACCCAGCAGATCGCGCTCGTCCTGGGTCATCTGGGTGATGTTGCCCAGCGGCATGATCTGGCTGGCCACGGTTTGCGCATGGATCTTCGCCGCCTGCTCGCGTATCTGCTCGGCGGTATCGAACATCACGCCCGCTGGGGCCGCGCTGAACAGCGGGCTGCTCGGCTGCGCTGAGTGGCAAACGGTGCAACGCTCGTGAATCACTTCGCTGACCTGGGCGAACTGGCTGGCGCCGCTCTGCTGTGCACTCGTGCTGGCCTGCTCCGGCGAGGTCGCTGCCAGGTTTGGTGCCGGTTGGCGGTTCGGCGCGGTGACGTAGGCCAGGCAGATCATGCCCAGTGCCGCGGCCGGTAGCGCCCAGGCGAAGCGATTACTGTTGTGGCGGGTGTTGAAGTAGTGGCGCGCCAGCACCGACAGCGCGCCGAGCGCGGCGAGGATCAGCCAGTTGTATTCGCTGCCGTAAGTGCTCGGGAAGTGGTTGCTGATCATGATGAACAGCACCGGCAGGGTGAAATAGTTGTTGTGCCGCGAACGCAGCAGGCCCTTGGCCGGCAGCACCGGATCGGGCGTGCGCTTCTGTTCGATGGCGGCGACCAGCGCACGCTGAGCCGGCATGATGATGCGGAACACGTTGCCGACCATGATGGTGCCGATCAGCGCGCCGGTATGGATGTAGGCTGCGCGGCCGCTGAATACCTGCGAATAGCCCCAGCACGCGGCGATCACCAGCACGAAGAGCACCAGGCCGAGCAGGGCGGGGGTCTTGCCCAGCGGCGAGTCGCAGAGCAGGTCGTAGACGAACCAGCCGACGATCAGCGAGCCAAAGCCGATAGCGATAGCCGCCGCAGGGGACAGTTCGCTGCCCGGTGCGATCAGGTACAGGCTGGGGTTGAGGTAGTACACCACCATCAGCAGCGCCACGCCCGACAGCCAGGTGGTGTAGGCCTCCCACTTGAACCAGTGCAGGTTTTCCGGCATCTGCGGCGGCGCCAGCTTGTATTTCTCCAGGTGGTAGATACCGCCACCGTGGATGGCCCAGAGATCGCCCGACAGGCCCTCACGCGGGTTGGCGCGGTTGAGGTTGTTCTCCAGCCAGACGAAATAGAAGGAAGCACCGATCCAGGCGACGCCAACGATCATGTGAATCCAGCGGATACTCAGGTTCAGCCATTCGGTCAGATGGGCGTCCATTTGTCATGCACCTCTTGCGGCCTGCAGGCGGCCGTATTTCTTCTTATTGGAATCGGCTTGAGCGCGGCGCGAACGCAGGCAAGGCAACGCCGAATGAGCCAGCGCAGTAGCGGTCATGTCGATTCCGGTTGGGGGTCGAGGAGGAGTTGCTGATCCTCCGTGAAGAAGTACTCGTCGCAGTTGTTGCCAGAACCGCTGCGATCGACCACCAGGAACTCATCCCGCTTTTCGATCGTCAGCACCGGGTGGTGCCAGACGCCGCGGTGGTAATTGACGCCCTGCCTGCCGTTGCTGCGGAAGGCGCGGACGTGGCCCGGTACAGGTGCATCGCCAAGTGGCGCGACCACGACCAGAAAAGGGTTGCCGAGCAGCGGGATGAAGGCCTGGCTGCCCAGCGGATGACGTTCGAGCATGCGGATGACCAGCGGCATCTCCAGCGCCTCGGCGGCGAAGATGCTGATGATCGCCTGGTCATCGGGTGCGGCGGTCTCGACCGTGGCCAGCTTGTGATAGCGGCGGGTCGAGCCGTTGTTGATCATGAAGTAGTCGCTGCCTTCGGTCTCGATGACGTCGCCGAAGGGGGCGAAGGCTTTCTTGGTCAATGGCTCGATGGTCAGGGTGCGCATGGTGTGCTCGTTCTTTGTTGAAGGATCGTTATTCGCGTGGGGCTGCTCCCCCTCACCCTAACCCTCTCCCCGGAGGGGAGAGGGAACTGGCGCGGAGAAACGGCTGACCTCGTTCCTCCCTCTCCTCTCGGGGAGAGGGGAAACCGCTTCCTACTTCGCCACCTTGCCAAACAACCGCAGCCGGCTCACACCGCCGTCTGGGAAGATGTTCAGGCGCACGTGGGTGATCGGGCCGAGCTTGGCGATCTGCTCGCTGAACTCGTGTTCGGCGTGCATCGACAGCTTCTGGCTCGGCAGCAGTTCGCGCCAGAACAGGCTCTGGGTCTCGATCTGGCTGTCGGTGCCGCCTTTGACGTAAGCCGCCTGGATCGAGCAGCTGTCCGGGTAGTTGCCCTTGAAGTGCAGGGTATCGACGACGATGCGCTCGATCTCGCCCGAATGGCCGAGGGCGACGATGACCCAGTCATTGCCGGGCGTGCGACGGCGGGCGGTTTCCCAGCCGTCGCCCATGTTCTCGCCACGGTTCGGGTTGAGGATGTTGCTCATGCGGCCGAAATGCTCGTCCGAGCAGGCCAGCGCACGACCGCCATTCAGTGCGGCAGCCAGGTCGATCTGCTCGTTATCGCCGACGCTGCTCCAGTCGCGGAACGGGATGCCGTGCACGCGCAGACGCGCCACGCCGCCGTCCGGGTAGATGTTGAAGCGCAGGTGGCTGACCGGCTTGTCGAAGGCGATCTCGTGGTAGTGGTGGCTGTTGCCCTGGAGCTCGACCGCCGGGAGGATTTCCGTCCAGACGGTGTCGTCGCTCGGATCTCCGTCGGCGACGAAGCAGGCTTCCAGCGAGGCGGACGGCGGGTAGTTGCCGGTGAAGTGGCTGGTGTCGATATCCACGCCCTTGATCTGACCCGGCACGCCCAGGCGGATCACCGCATGGTCGTAACCTTCGAAACGCTTGCGGCGCGACTCCCAGCCGTCCATCCACTTGCCGTTGTCATCGAAAACGCCCTCCTTCCATACGGCCGGTGTTGGCTGGAACAACCGGTTGACGTCGGCGAACCAATCGTCGGTGACGGAGATGGCGCGGGTGCCCAGGCGGGCATCGGCCAGGTTGACGTATTTTTCGAAGGGTACGGCGTAAGCTTTCATGGACTCGTCTGCCTTGGATGAGAAGCGGTTTCTGTCATTACTGCCTTTGTTGCGGTTGGTGCTCGTTACATCGCCTGCAGGCGGAACAGGGCGATCTTGTTGATTTCCGCCAGCGCCCGGGCGAATTCCTGTTCGGGATCGTTGTGGATGCGTTCTTCGAATGCGGCGAGGATCTGGTGCCGGTTGCTGCCCTTGACCGCCATGATGAAGGGGAAGCCGAACTTGGCCTTGTAGGCCTCGTTGAGTTCGGTGAAGCGGGCGAACTCCTCCGGCGTGCATTCGTGGATGCCGGCGCCGGCCTGCTCCGAGGTGCTGGAGGCGGTCAGCTCGCCACGCACGGCGGCCTTGCCGGCCAGGTCGGGGTGAGCATTGACCAGTGCCAGCTGAGTGTCATGGTCGGCGGCGAGCATCGCCTGGGACAGGCGGGTGTGCAGCACCTCGATGTTGTCCAGCGTCTCGTCGATGCCCGCTTGGTAGACGGTTTCGGCAACCCAGGGCGAGTGCTCGTAGACGTCGGCGAAGGCGGCAACAAAGGCATCGTGATCCAGCGTCGAGGGTTTGATCGTCTTGAAGGGCGTCATCAGTTGCGCTCCGCAGTAAAGGGGTGAGTGGCGTGCCAGTGGCGGGCGATGTCGACACGACGGGCGAACCAGACCTTCTCATGGCCCTTCACGTATTCGATGAAGCGGGCCAGCGACGCCAGGCGCGCCGGGCGCCCGAGCAGCCGGCAGTGCATGCCGATGGACAACATCTTCGGCGCGCCTTCGCAGCCTTCGGCGTAGAGCACGTCGAAGGCATCCTTCAGATAGGTGAAGAAGTCATCGCCGCTGTTGAAGCCCTGCACCTGGGTGAAGCGCATGTCGTTGGTGTCCAGCGTGTAGGGAATCACCAGATGCGGCTTGTCCGGCGTCGACTCGGGGTCCCAGTAGGGCAGGTCGTCGTCGTAGGTGTCCGAGTCGTAGAGAAAGCCCCCTTCCTCGCGTACCAGGCGCCGGGTGTTCGGGCCGGTGCGGCCGGTGTACCAGCCGAGCGGCCGTTCGCCGGTGATCTCGCCGAGGATGCGGATGGCTTCCTGCATGTGCTCGCGCTCCTGCGCCTCATCCATGTACTGGTAGTCGATCCAGCGGTATCCGTGGCTGCAGATCTCGTGTCCGGCGCCGGCCATCGCCTTGATCAGCTCGGGGTGACGCTGGGCGGCCATGGCGACGGCGAAGATGGTCAGCGGGATGTCGTGCTTGTCGAACAGCTTGAGCAGGCGCCATACGCCAGCACGGCTGCCGTATTCGTACAGCGACTCCATGCTCATGTGGCGCACGCCTTGCAGCGGCTGTGCGGCGACCATCTCGGAGAGAAAGGCTTCGGATTCCTTGTCGCCGTGCAGCACGCAGCGTTCGCCACCTTCCTCGTAATTCAACACGAAGGACAACGCGATACGTGCATCCCCCGGCCAGCGCGGGTGCGGTGGGTTGCTGGCGTAACCGATCAGGTCGCGTGGGTAGTCGGCGCTCACTGGGGTGCTTCCTGTATGGCAGGTCGTCATGGCACGACCGGATGGCTGGATTGTATACAAATTGAATGAGGCTTTGTAAATAGCAATTTTCATCCTTTCGCTATAGCTGGTATCTGCCGTGTCGCGATCAACCATGCTCAGAGCCATCTGCAGCTTGCAGGTAACGGGCCAAACGATGCTTGAAAAACTGTATACAAAAATATCTGCAGATTGTCTTGAGCGATGTGGGGCGGATGGTTATGCTCGGGGCAGTTTCCATTCAACAGAGCGGAGGTGCCCGTGGGCCGATTGACCACACACGTACTCGACGCCGCCCACGGTTGCCCGGGCAGCGGAATCAAGGTGGAGCTGTATCGCGTCGAGGATCAGGCGCTGACCCTGGTCGCAACCCGTGAGACCAATGCCGACGGGCGCTGCGACAGTCCGTTGCTGGAAGGTGCGGATTACCTGTCCGGTGTCTATCAGCTGCAGTTCAGTGCCGGCGACTATTACCGCCGTCGCGGCGTGGCCCTGGCGAATCCTGCGTTTCTCGATGTGGTGGTGCTGCGCTTCGGGATCGATTCGGCGCAGGAGCATTACCACGTGCCGTTGTTGGTATCGCCGTATAGCTATTCGACGTATCGGGGTAGCTAGTCGCTTTTCCCTTCAGTGCTGACTCTTGTGGAGTCCCTTTGCCCGCCGTAATGGCGGGTTTTTTATGGGGTGAGTTTGGTTGGCGTGAGGCGCTCGGCGCTGGTTACAGCGTGCGCATTGCTCGATGCTTTACCTTTCTTTCGTGTCGGCGAGTAGCAGGGGTGGAAAAACGCGCCGCGTTTTCCACCGGGGGTGGCGTGCAGATCTTTGTCTGACGCCCGCTAACGACTAGACAAAGGCTTCGCTAAAGAGCGCTACCGACTCATCAAAGACGCCGCTCCCGCGCCCCCAAACAGCGCCGCGCTGGTCCGGTTGAACCACGCATGCCCTTTCCCGGTGCGCAGGTAACGTGCCGCCCCCTGCGCGCCCAACCCGTAGGCCAGCTTGCAGAGCAGATCGAGCACGGCCCAGGTAAGGATCATCACCAATAGCTGCGGCAGCAAAGGCTGCCCCGCGCTGAGAAACTGCGGCAGAAAGGCAGCAAAGAAGAGAATGTCCTTTGGATTGCTGCCACCAAGGATGAACGCCCGGCCGAACAATCGACTGAAACGTGGGGCGAGGGCGGGGCTTTCGATCTCGTGGGCGGTGGGTGTGCGACGGGCTTCCTTCCAGCTCTGCCAGGCGAGGTAGAACAGGTACAGCGCACCGACCAGCTTGAGCGTGCTGAACAGCCGCTCCGAGGCCATCAGCAACGCGCCTAGCCCCAGCGCCGAGGCGCTGAGCAGGGCGATGGACGCTGTCACACCGCCGAGAAAGGCTGGCCAGGAGCGGCGTACTCCGTAGTTCAGGCTGTTGCTGATCATCAACAGCGACAGCGGCCCGGGGATCAGGATCACCACCAGCGCCGCACCGGCGAACAACAGCCACATCTCCAGGGTCATGACGGCCTCCTATAGCCAATGCAAAAGCCCCACCGCGAAGCAGTGGGGCCGTAGGTGAGCCGGATGCTGCCGGCCCGGTTCAGAGGAACGCGAACTTGGCGATGAAGATCACACACAGCACATACAGGCTGATCGACACCTTGTCGCGCTGGCCAGTCAACAGCTTGAGCGTCGCGTAGGTCAAGAAGCCCAGGGCGATACCGTTGGCGATGGAAAAGGTCAGCGGCATCATCACCACGGTGACGATGGCCGGGATGGTGTCGGTGTGGTCCTTCCAGTCGATATTGGCCAGGCCGCTCATCATCAGCATCGCCACGTAGATCAGCGCGCCGGCGGTGGCGTAGGCGGGAATCATGCCGGCCAGCGGGGCGAAGAACATGGCAATCAGGAACAGCACGCCGACGGTCACTGCGGTCAGCCCGGTGCGGCCGCCGGCGGCGACGCCAGCGGCGCTCTCCACGTAGCTGGTCACTGGCGGGCAACCGACGAAGGCGCCGACCACGCTGGAGCTGCTGTCGGCCTTCAGCGCGCGGGAGAGGTTCTCGATCTTGCCGTCCTCATTGACCAGGTTGGCACGGTGGGCGACGCCCATCAGGGTGCCGGCGGTGTCGAACATGTTCACGAAGAGGAAGGCGAGGATCACGCTGACCATCGCCACGTTGAGCGCGCCGGCGATATCCATGGCCAGCCAGGTCGGCGCCAGGCTCGGCGGCATCGACACCAGGCCGTTGTACTCGACCAGACCAAACGCCCAGCCGATACCGGTGACCACCAGCATGCTCAATAGGATCGCACCGAAGACATTGCGGTGGCTGAGTACGGCGATCATCAGGAAGCATACCGCGGCCAGCAGCGCCGACGGCTCGGCGAACGAGCCCATGGTCAGCAATGTTGCCGGGCTGTCGACGACGATGCCGGCGGTCTTCAGGCCGATCAGACCGAGGAACAGACCGACGCCGGCGCCCATGGCGAAGCGCAGGCTCATGGGGATGCTGTTGAGCAGCCATTCGCGGATGCGCGACAGGCTCATGATCATGAACAGCACGCCGGAGATGAACACCGCGCCGAGCGCGATCTCCCAGCTGTACCCCATCTCGCCGACCACCGTGTAGGTGAAGAAGGCGTTGAGGCCCATGCCTGGCGCCAGGCCCACCGGCCAGTTGGCGTACAGCCCCATCAACAGGCAGCCGAGCGCCGCGCCAATGCAGGTGGCAACGAAGGCAGCGCCGTGGTCGATGCCTGCGTCGGCCATGATGTTCGGGTTGACGAAGATGATGTAGGCCATGGTGACGAAGGTCGTCAGGCCGGCGAGCAGTTCGGTGCGGATGCTGGTGCGGTGTTCGCTGAGCTTGAAGATCCGCTCGAGCGGACCGGTGCGTTGCGGCTGCAGCCCGACGGCCGCCTGTTCCTGCTTGGTGCTGTCCACAAGGTGTTCCTCATCGTTCTTGTTGTCGATCACCCGGAGTGTGAGTACTCCCGAGGGGCGGGTGATGGTGGGCCTCCCGTATCGGTACTTGACCAAAAAGTCAGAAAGGCTTCCCGGATTATGCTTTTGTATACAAGAATTGCAAACAATAAATCGGTGGTCCCGCTGAATGCGCGTGGCCTGTGCGAGCTGACGGATTTGCGCGTAGGAAAACTTGAGGCTGTGAGTTGTGCACAAGGTTAACGGCGTTTCAGCGTATTTATTTGTCCAGCGAACTGCCAGTAGCGGCGCGAACCCAGTAAAGTTCGGCGTTGCCGACACCTCATTTGCGAGCCATCGATGAACGAACAGTTGCAGCCCCTGAAGAAGCCGACCAAGACCGGCAAGACTCGCACCGGGACGCAGGACGATATAGTTTATGCGCACATCTTCGATGCCATCCTCGAGCAGCGTCTGGCGCCGGGGACCAAGCTCAGCGAAGAGGCGCTAGGCGAGATATTCGGCGTCAGCCGCACCATCATCCGCCGCGCGTTGTCGCGCCTGGCCCATGAAGGGGTGGTGCTGCTGCGGCCCAATCGCGGCGCGGTGGTGGCCAGTCCGAGCGTTGAAGAAGCGCGGCAGATCTTCTTCGCCCGTCGTCTGGTGGAAAAGGCCATCACCGAACTGGCCGTGCAGCACGCCAGCGACGCGCAACTCGCCGAGCTGCGGCAGATGGTGACTGATGAGCGTGATTGCTTCGACCGAGGCGATCGCGGGGCGGGCATCCGTCTGTCCGGCGAGTTTCACCTCAAGCTGGCGGAGGCGGCGAAGAACGCGCCGCTGGTGAGCTTCCAGCGCAGCCTGGTTTCGCAGACCTCGCTGATCATCGCCCAGTATGAAAGCGGCAATCGCTCGCACTGCTCGTACGACGAACACAATGAACTGATCGACGCCATCGCTGCCCGCGACAGTGACAAGGCGGTGCGCCTGATGATGCACCACATGGACCACATCGACAGCAAGCTCAACCTCGAGGAAGACAGCGCCTCGGGTGATCTGCATGCGGTCTTCTCGCACCTGGGCCTGGCGAAGAAGAAGCCTCGCACGGCTCGCTAGCGTTGCCCCGCGCGCTGACTCGTTCTGAGTCAGCGCCGTCAGTCATCACCTGCCGCGGTGGCGGCAGAGCCATGCCGGCCTGCCAGCGCCGATCGCCCGCCAGGACCGCACGCTGCAACCCAATTCAGCACTGATCACGGCATCAGTACGCTTCCCGCCTCCGATCCGATGCGCATAGCCGCGCTGTTCAGTGCGTCAGCTTGAATTTATCTCCTTAGTGTTATGTTATAACTATCACATGTTGCGCATTGGCGTCTCTCGTTCCTGTTATCGGAGGCGAGCGGTGCGCATTGTCTGGTTTTGAATCCTGAACACCGAGGTAACGATGATCGAATGCCACGGCCTGCAATGGGGCTCGGGTAGGCCGCTCACGCCGCCATTGGATCTGCAGTTGGCTGCGGGCAGCCTGACCGCTGTCATCGGCAGCAACGGATCGGGCAAGAGCAGCCTGCTCAAGGTAATCGCCGGTTTGGATCGCCCTTTGGTGGGACGTATAGAGCTGGGAGTACCGCTGCTGGGTGGTGTCTCCTATCTGCCGCAACAGCAGCATGTGGATAGGCAGTTTCCGATCCGACTTGCCGAACTGGTGAGCGCCGGTTTCTGGCGCAGCCGGCTCGGGCGTGACGAGCGTCGGGCGCGGCTGCGCCAGACGTTGGCGGACTGGGGCCTGCTCGATCTGCAAACCCAGGGGCTGCATGCATTGTCCGGCGGCGAGCTGCAGCGCGCCTTACTGGCACGGCTGAGCCTGACCGATGCCCAGGTGCTGTTGCTCGACGAGCCCGAAGCGGCACTGGACGATGTCGGCCTGGGCTTGCTCTGGCAGCACATTGAGCGTTGGCAGCGCGAAGCGAGGACGCTGGTAATGGTCAGCCATAACCTAGTCGGGCTGACTCATCTCCACTGTGACGGGTTGCTGATCGCCCGCAGCGGCTGCATCAAGGCGCCGATCCGGCAGTTCATGGCCGAGCGGCAACGGCTCGGGCAGGTCGCTTGACGCCGGATTTGCTCTGGGCGCCGTTCGGCGAGTTCGCCTTCATGCGCCGGGCGCTGTTTGGCGGCGTTGCGCTTGCCTGCAGCGCGGGGCCGCTGGGCGTATTTCTGATTCTGCGTCGAATGAGTCTGATCGGTGATGCCATCGCCCACGGCATCCTGCCCGGTGCAGCGCTGGCATTCTGGCTGTTCGGCCTGAGCCTGCCAGCGCTGACTGCTGGCGGTCTGGTCGCCGGTCTCGGTATGGCTGGCGCGGCGGCGTGGGTCACCCGGCGCACCGGGCTACGCGAGGACGCCAGCCTGGCCGCGCTGTATCCCATATCTCTGGCCAGCGGCGTGCTGCTACTCGGGCTGGCCGGGAGAAAGCTGGATCTGTTGCACCTGTTGTTCGGCTCGGCGCTGGCTGTCGATACGACCACGCTGTACGGCATGCTCGGTACTGCCGGGTTCAGCTTGTTAGTACTTCTGGTGACTTTTCGCGCCTTGGCGCTCGACAGCCTCGATCCGCTGTTCCTGCGCAGCATCAGCCGCTTCGGCCCGCTGGCGCATGCCGCGTTTCTGACGCTGGTGGTGCTCAATCTGGTGATCGGTTTCCAGGCCATCGGCGCCTTGATGGTGGTGGGGCTGATGATGCTGCCGGCTGCCGCAGCTCGGTTCTGGAGTCGTCGACTGCCGGTCCTGCTACCACTCGCTGCGCTGATCGGCGCGGTGTGTGTATGGCTGGGGTTGCTGCTTTCCTTCTACGCAAGTTTGCCCAGCGGGCCGTGCATCGTGCTTTTGGCTGGCGCTTTCTATCTTTTCTCGTTGGTAGCCGGGCCGGTTCACGGCCTGTTGCGCTCGACGTCTTTTCCAATGACCGTTTGAGGTGTTGATCATGCGTTACCTGCTTTTCGCGCTCGCTTTATGGCTCCCGCTCTCACTTCAAGCCGCTGAAAAACTGCAGGTGGTGACGAGCTTCAGCATCCTCGCCGACCTGACCCGCGAGGTCGGTGGCGATCGTATCGAGCTCACCAACCTGGTCGACGCTGATGCCGATGCTCATGTCTACGAGCCCAGCCCGGACGATGCCAAGGCGCTGTTGCGCGCCGACCTGATCATCGCCAATGGCCTGGGCTTCGAACCCTGGCTGGAGCGCCTGCTGGCCAGCAGCGAACCCAAGGGCAAGCGCATCGACGCCAGCGCAGGCGTTGTTCCGCTGATGCTGGATGAAGATGGCGAGGCGGTTCCTGACCCCCATGCGTGGCAGAGCCTGACCAATGCCGAAATCTATGTGCGCAATATCGCCAAGGCACTTGGCGAACTGGACCCGGCCAACCTCGATGTTTACATCGAGCGCCGCGATGCTTACCTGGCGCGCCTGCACGCATTGCTGAAGAAAGCCGACGCGCAGATTGCCGGTTTGCCGGCCAGCCAGCGCAAGGTGGTGACCAGCCATGACGCCTTCGGCTACCTGGGGCAGGCCTGGCAGCTGAAGTTCATCGCGCCGCTGGGACTGTCCACCCATGACGAGCCCTCGGCGGCGGAAGTCGCGGCCTTGATCCGGCAGATACGCAATGAAGGCGTGCGAGCGGTGTTCGTGGAGAACATCCGTGATCCGCGACTGATCCGACAGATCGCCGACGAGGCCGGCGCCAAGGTCGGCGGTACGTTGTATTCGGATGCGCTGGCCAGCTCAGGGCCGGCCAGCACCTATCTCGGGATATTCGAGCACAATCTCGACACGCTGATGGCCGCATTGAAGCCGTAGGGTGGATCACGCTTCATCGATCCACGCGTTCAGTGAGCTCCGTGCGAACCGGTGGTGGATGTGAAAAGCGACATCCACCCTACGGGCCGCGGTTTTGGCTCCGAGCCGTAGGGTGGATCACGCTTCACCGATCCACGCGGTCATCAAGCATGGAGACGACCGTTGATGATCAGGTTTGCGATCAGCTGTTCAGCAACCCTTTCGGTGCACTGAAACCCCGGCGGCGAAGGTCTCCTTCACCGCGCGGTCGTCGCCGAGGATCATCAGGGCGAAGAGCTTTTCCTGCAGGGTCGTCGCCTGGCTCAGGCGATAGTCGATCAGCGGCGTTGCCTTGTAGTCGAGCACGACGAAGTCGGCGTCCTTGCCCGGTTGCAGGTTACCGATCCTGTCGTCCAGATAGAGCGCCCGCGCGCCGCCAAGGGTGGCGAGATACAGCGCCTTGAACGCATCGAGCTTCTGGCCCTGCAGCTGCAGCACCTTGTACGCCTCGTTGAGGCTGGCGAGCTGCGAGAAGCTGGTGCCGCCGCCGACATCCGTACCCAGGCCGACACGCACGCCAAAGCCTTCCACCTTGGCCAGATCGAACAGGCCGCTGCCGAGGAACAGGTTGGAGGTGGGGCAGAAGGCCACGGCCGAGCCGGTCTCGCCGAGGCGTTTGCACTCGTCGTCGCACAGGTGCACGCCGTGGGCGAACACCGAGCGCGGGCCGATCAGGCCGTGGTGGTCGTAAACGTCCAGGTAACCCTTGCGTTCGGGGAATAGCTCCTTCACCCATTCGACCTCCTGCTTGTTCTCGGAGATGTGGGTGTGCATGTACAGGTCGGGGAATTCGGCGAACAGCTTGCCGGCCAGGGTGAGCTGCTCCGGCGTGCTGGTCGGGGCGAAACGCGGGGTGACGGCATAATGCAGACGGCCCTTGCCGTGCCAGCGCTCGATCAGCTCGCGGCTGTCGGCATAGCCGGACTCGGCGGTGTCGGTGAGGAAGTCCGGTGCATTGCGATCCATCAGCACCTTGCCGGCGATCATCCGCAGATTGCGCTTTTCGCAGGCCTCGAAGAAGGCGTCTACCGATTGCTTGTGCACCGTGCCGAACACCAGCGCGGTGGTGGTGCCGTTGCGCAGCAGCTCGCCGAGGAACAGCTCGGCCTGCTCGCGGGCGTGGGCCATGTCGCTGAAGCGGCCCTCGTTGGGGAAGGTGTAGGTTTCCAGCCAATCCAGCAGCTGCGCACCGTAGGAGCCGATGACGCCGACCTGCGGGTAGTGGATATGGGTATCGACGAAGCCAGGGGTAATCAGCGCATCCGGGTATTCGACTATCTCTGTGCCGGCCGCCAGGGTCGGCAGCAGCTCGGCGGCGTGGCCGATCCGCGCGACCTTGCCGTCTTCGACGACCAGCAGGCCGTCCTCGAAGTATTCGTGGGATTGCTCGATGCCCACTTCGCGCGGGTCGGCGAGGCAGTGGAGCAGGGCGGCACGGTAGGCTTTGGTGCTTGGCATGGTGACTCTCGAAATCGTTGTATGAGGGTGATGCGTTGACATGGCAGGCCGCCGCCGGAGGCGCGCCTGCTACGAGGTCGGGTGGTCAGTTGGTCTGGGCGCGGCGCGAAGCGGGGACCAGCATCGGTACCGGCTTTTCTCCGTCCTCGGCTTTCTCGCCACCCTTTTCACCGAAATGCGCGTTGTAGGTGGCGATCACCTCGCCGGCGATGGACACGGCGATCTCCACCGGCAGCTTGCCCTTCACCTCGGCGATGCCCATCGGGCAGCGCATGCGCTGCACGGTCTCAGGCTGGAAGCCGCGGTCCCGCAGACGGTGTTCGAACCTGGCGCGTTTGCTCTTCGAGCCGATCAGCCCGTAATAGGTGAAATCGTTGCGCGAGAGGATCGCGGCGGTCAGCTCCAGGTCTAGCTGATGATTGTGGGTCATGACGATGAAGTAGCTGCCGGCGGGCATGTTATCCACTTCTTCGACCACATCGTCGTTGACCACCTTTTCCACGCCGCGCGGAATCTCGGCGGGGAATTCGTTATCGCGCGAATCGATCCAGCGCACCTTGCACGGCAGGCTGGCCAGCAGCGGCACCAGCGCGCGCCCGACATGCCCCGCACCGAACACGGCGATATGCGCCTGCGGCTGGCCCATGGGCTCGAACAGCAGCACCGTGGCGCCACCGCAGCACTGGCCGAGGCTGGCGCCGAGGGAGAAGCGCTCGAGGCGGGTGTCACGGCTGCGCTTTTCCAGCATTTCATGGGCGATCTGCTGGGCCTTGTACTCCAGGTGGCCGCCGCCGATGGTGTCGTACAGGCGTTCGCGGCTGACCACCATCTTCGAGCCGGCATTGCGCGGCGTGGAGCCACGCTCCTCGATGATGGTCACCAGCACGCAGGGTTCGCCTTGTTGTTGCAGGTCGGCGAGGGCGTCGATCCAGACCGTGTTGCTCATGGTTCTGTCCTTCGTATCGCCCGGTAACGCGTGCAAAGCGCCGCCACCGGGACATTCGTGTTGCGCTAACGGTGGACAAGCACAGCGTTGTCCTCCCTACGTCAGGCCAGCGTCGTCTGCGTTGCCGCAGACTTGCTCGCCGCCTGCTTCAACCTGCGCATCTGTTCCACGCCCCAGAGCACGCGCTCGGGGGTTGCCGGGGCATCGATCTGCGGCTGCGCCCGGTAGTCGGCCAGGCTGGCGACGGCATCCTTGATCGCGCACCAGACCGAGATGCCGAGCATGAATGGCGGCTCGCCCACGGCCTTGGAGTGGAACACGGTGTCTTCGGGGTTCTTGCGGTTCTCCACCAGCTTGACCCGCAGATCCAGCGGCATGTCCGCCACCGCCGGAATCTTGTAACTGGCCGGGCCGTTGGTCATCAGCTTGCCCTTGTCGTTCCAGACCAGCTCTTCCATGGTCAGCCAGCCCATGCCCTGGACGAAGCCGCCCTCGACCTGGCCGATGTCGATGGCCGGGTTCAGCGAGGCGCCGACGTCATGCAGGATGTCGCTGCGCAGCATCCGGTATTCGCCGGTCAGGGTATCGACGATCACTTCCGAACAGGCCGCGCCGTAGGCGTAGTAGTAGAACGGCCTGCCGCGCGCCTGGCTGCGGTCGTAGTAGATCTTCGGTGTGCGGTAAAAACCGGTGGACGACAGCGAAACCTGGCCGAAATAGGCCTGCTGGATCAGCTCATCGAAGCTGATGTACTGGTCGCGCAGGCGCACCTGGCCATTCTTGAACTCAATGTCTTCCTCGAAGATCTGCCACTTGCGCGCGGCGAACTCCACCAGCCGCTGCTTGATGGTCTGCGCGGCATTTTGCGCCGCCTTGCCGTTGAGGTCGGTGCCGCTGCTTGCTGCCGTCGGCGAAGTGTTCGGCACTTTGTCGGTATTGGTCGCGGTGATCTGGATACGCTCGATGTCGACCTGGAACACCTCGGCCACCACCTGGGCGACCTTGGTGTTCAGGCCCTGACCCATCTCGGTGCCGCCGTGGTTCAGGTGGATGCTGCCGTCGGTGTAGACGTGCACCAGCGCGCCGCCCTGGTTGAGAAAGCTGGCGGTAAAGCTGATACCGAACTTCACCGGCGTCAGCGCCAGGCCCTTCTTCAGTACCGGGCTCGCGGCGTTGAACGCGCGGATTTCTTCGCGGCGGCTGGCGTAATCGCTGCTGGCTTCCAGCTCGGCGGTCATCTCCTCGAGCATGTTGTGCTCGACGGTCTGGTAATAGTGGGTGACGTTGCGCTCGGTCTTGCCGTAGTAGTTGCGCTTGCGCACCTCGAGCGGGTCCTTGCCCAGCTCGCGGGCCACGGCATCCATGATCTCCTCGATGGCGACCATGCCCTGTGGGCCACCGAATCCGCGGTAGGCGGTGTTCGAGGCCAGGTTGGTCTTGCAGCGATGGCCGTTGATGGTGGCGTCGCCCAGGTAGTAGGCGTTGTCGGAGTGGAACATGGCGCGGTCGACGATCGAGCCGGAGAGGTCCGGCGAATAGCCGCAGTTGCCGGCCAGGTCGATCTCGATACCGTGCAGCAGGCCGTCGTCATCGAAGCCGACGTCGTATTCGACGTAGAACGGGTGACGCTTGCCGGTCATGGTCATGTCTTCCATGCGCGGCAGGCGCATCTTGGTCGGCCGGCCGGTGAGGTGTGCGATCACTGCGCACATGCACGCCGGGCCGGCTGCCTGGGTTTCCTTGCCACCAAAGCCACCGCCCATGCGACGCATGTCGATGACGATCTTGTTCATCGAAACGCCGAGCACCTCAGCGACGAGCTTCTGCACCTCGGTGGGGTTTTGCGTGGAGGTGTAGACGATCATGCCGCCGTCTTCGGTGGGCATGACCGAGGAAACCTGGGTCTCCAGGTAGAAGTGCTCCTGCCCGCCGATGTGCAGCGAACCCTGCAGCCGACGCGGCGCGCTGGCCAGGGCGGTGGCCGAGTCACCACGCTTGTGGGTGTGGCTGTCGAGCACGAAGTGCTTCTTGTGCAGCGCCTCGACCACGTCGAGCACCGGCTCCAGATCCTCGTATTCGATGATCGCGGCCATGGCCGCCTTGCGCGCGGTTTCCAGGCTGTCGGCCGCGACGGCGATCACCGGCTGGCCGATGTACTCGACCTTGCCGTCGGCCAGCAGTGGATCGCCGGGCAATACGGCGCCGATATCCAGCTGCCCGGGTACATCCTGAGCGGTAATGGCGATGGCCACGCCCGGCACTTCATAACACGGCGCCGTGTCGATGCGGACGATGCGGGCGTGGGCCCGGTCGCTCATGCGCGCATAGATATGCAGCTGGTTGGGAAACTCCAGGCGGTCGTCAACGTATACCGCTTCTCCGGAGACGTGCTTGGGCGCGCTGTCGTGCTTGACGCTGCGACCGACGCCGGTGACCAGGTCCTGGGTGAACAGCGCCGCGATTTCTTCCTGAGTGCGGGTGGTTACGTGGTTAGACATAAGCGGTCACCCTCGTTTCGGTTTTCGGTGCGTGTTGTTCGAGGAAGCATTTACGCAGCAGGTTCTGCGCGACGAGCAAGCGGTATTCGCGGCTGGCGCGAAAGTCGGTCAGCGGCGTGAAATCCTCGGCCAGTGCATCGCAGGCCGCCTCCACGGTTTGCTGGTTCCAGGGCGCGCCGTTCAGGGTCGCCTCGCAGGCCGCGGCGCGTTTTGGGATCGCCGCCATGCCGCCAAAGGCGACGCGGGCATCGGCGATCATGCCATCAGTGATTTTGAGATCGAACGCGGCGCAGACCGCCGAGATGTCGTCGTCCAGCCGTTTGGAAACCTTGTAGGCGCGGAACAGGCGATCCGGCGTGGCGCGCGGCACGATGATCTGCTCGATGAACTCGCCGGGCTGGAGTGCGGTGACCTTGTAGTCGAGGAAGTAATCTTCCAGCGGCAGGGTGCGGCTGACATCGCCCTTGCGCAGCACGACCTCGGCGCCCAGGGCGATCAGCAGCGGAGGGGCATCGCCGATGGGCGAGGCGTTGCCGATGTTGCCGCCCAGCGTGCCCTGATTGCGGATCTGTAGCGAGGCGAAGCGCTGCAGCAGATCACCGAAGTCCGGGTACTCGGCAGCCAGCGCGGCGTAGCAGTCGGTCAGCGGTGCGGCTGCACCGATCTCGATATGGCGGTCGGTGATCTGGACCTGCTTCATCTCGGTGATCTGCCCGACATGGATCATTACCGGCAGTTCGCGATGGAACTGGGTGACCTCCAGCGCCAGGTCGGTGCCACCGGCGAGCAGCCGGGCTTGCGGATTGGCGGCATACAACTCGGCCAGCTCAGCGACCGTCAGCGGCGACAGGCTGCGCTTTTCGCCGTCGCTGAGTTCGGCGGTTTCGCGCGGCGTGATGCGCTGCAGCTGGGCGATGGTCTCGGCTTCGCGGGCATCGAATTGGTCCGGCTGCTTAGCACAGAAGGCCTGTTCGGCGGCTTCGAGGATCGGGCGATAGCCGGTGCAGCGGCAGAGGTTGCCAGCCAGGGCTTCGTGGGTCTGGTGTGGATCGTAGGTCTGCACGCCGTCGCCGCGATTCTTCTGCAAGGCGAACAGGCTCATGACGAAGCCGGGAGTACAGAAGCCGCACTGCGAGCCGTGGCAATCGACCATCGCCTGCTGGACGCTGTGCAGTTGACCCTGATGCTTGAGGTCTTCGACGGTGATCAGTTGCTTACCGTGCAGGGCGCAGACGAAGGTCAGGCAGGAATTCAGGGTGCGGTAGCGCAGGCGTTCGCCCACCAGTTCGCCGACCACGACGGTACAGGCGCCACAGTCGCCGGAGGCACAGCCTTCCTTGGTGCCCGTCTTGCCGCGGTGTTCGCGCAGGTACTGCAGCACCGTGGTGTTGGGGTCGAGAGTCTGCTCGCTGCGCAGCTCACGATTGAGGAGAAACTGGATCAAGGCGGTGCCTCCGACTGTTGTTGTTCTGACGCGCAAATTATCGCTATCTGACTTTTCGGTCAACTTATTCCTGACTCAAAAGTCAATGCGGCATGCGCGCGCAGTCCGGGCGAGGCATATCGATGCGCTCGCCGATGTTTCCATACTGCAATTAAAGCCCGTTCAGACCGGTTCGGCCTCGCCCTGCCGTCGGTAGGCGTAGGTCTCGGCGAAGCGCGAGAGCATGTACCGACTGCAGGTGATGCTGGGGTATTTCGGTGGGTTGTCGTCGCTGTAGCAGCCGGCCAGACAGCTGATTTCGGTGTCTGGATGCGGCTCGGCGAAGAACGGCATCGAATAGCGATCCACGCCCAGCGGGCTGATCACGCGATGTGGCGTCGACTTGTAACGATCATTGCTCCAGCGCGCCATCATGTCGCCGATGTTGACCACGTAGGTGCCTTCAAAGGGTGGCGCGTCGATCCATTCGCTCTTGACGTTCTGCACCTGCAGGCCGCCGGCCTGGTCCTGATAGAGCAGGGTGACGCAGCCGTAGTCGGTGTGCGCGCCGGCGCCTTGCTGATCGGCGCTAGTTGCCGTCTGCCGGGGCGGGTAGTGGATCATGCGGAATACGCTGATCGGCTCGACGAAGCGCTTGTCGAAGAAGTCCCGCTCGATGCCCAGGGCCAGCGCGATGGCACGCAGCAGGGTGCAGGCGAGATCCTGCATGTCGCGGTAATGGCCCTCCATCAGCTCGGTCCAGCCTTCGATCTGGAGCGGATGACGGTTGGGCCCGCGCAGTGGTTTTTCGGCCAGCACTTCGGGGTGATCGGCAGGCATATGGAAACCCATGTCGAAGGTTTCCTTGAGGTCGCACGGCTGGCTCGGGTCTAGCTGCTCGGTAGCGACGGCACCGTAGCCGCGGTGGTGGCGGCTCTTGGTGATGTCGATCTTCAGCTTATCTTCGGCAGGCAGGGCAAAGAACCGCTGGGCATGGTCGGTGAGGGCAGCGATGCGCTCGGCACTGATCGGATGACCCTTGATATAGAAGAAACCCCACTCGCGGCAGGCGCGGTCGATCGCCTCGGCGACGGCCAGATGGCCGGCCTCGTCGGCGTTATAGAGCGGGGTAATATCGATGATGGGCAGTGAATTCATGGCTGACTCCGGTACGGCGCCGCCGGTCTTCTCGTACCGGCGGCTTTCGAGGGCGATGCCCCCTGCGTGCGGTTCGCCAGGTGGCGGGACGGCACGCAGATTCCGCAGTGCGCCGGGCGGGACCGGCGCGGGTAACGCTTACTTCGGCATTTCAGCCTTGACGCCTTCGACGTAGTAATTCATCGAGGCGAGGTCCTTGATGCTGGCGGTCTCGCCCTCGGCGATGCGCACTTCGCCAGCCTGGTCCTTGATCGGGCCGGTGAACGGGTGGAATTCACCGCTCTTGATGCTGGCGATGATCGCTTCGGCTTCGGTCTTCACATCGGCCGGCACCAGATCGCTGATCGGCAGGCTGATGCTGTCCTGTGCCAGCCCGCCCCAGAAGTCCTCGGACTTCCAGGTACCGGCCATTACCGCTTCGGCGGACTTGGTGTAGTGCGGGCCCCAGTCGTTGACGATGGAGGTCAGCACGGCCTTGGGCCCGAAGTGCTGCATGTCCGAGGCGTAACCGACGGAGTAGACGCCACGACGCTCGGCGGCCTGGATCGGCGCCGGGCTGTCGGTGTGCTGGAAGATCACGTCGACGCCCTGGTCGATCAGCGCGTTGGCGGCATCGGCTTCCTTGCCCGGATCGAACCAGGTGTTGACCCACACCACCTTGATCTCGGTGCCGGGGTTGTACTTGTCCAGCGCCAGCTGGATGGCGTTGATGTCGCGGATCACTTCCGGAATCGGGAAGGAGGCGATGTAGCCGACCTTCTTGGTCTTGGTCATCTTCGCGGCGAGGAAGCCGCCTACATAGCGGCCCTCATAGGAACGGGTCAGGTAGGTGCCGACGTTCTTCGCCTGCTTGTAACCGGTGGCGTGCTCGAAGGTGACCTTGGGGAACTGCTTGGCGACCTTCAGTGTGGGGTTCATGTAGCCGAAGGAGGTGGTGAAGATCAGGTCGTAGTCGCTCTTGGCCATGTTGCGGATGACCCGCTCGGCATCGGCGCCTTCCGGCACGTTCTCGACGAAGCTGGTCTTCACCTTGTCGCCCAGTTTTTCTTCCATGTACTTGCGGCCCTGCTCGTGCTGGTAGGTCCAGCCGTGGTCGCCGATCGGGCCGATGTAGACGAAGCCGACCTTCAACGGATCGGCGGCCGACGCCGCGGCGGTCGTCAGTGCGGCGCTGAAGCCGATCGCTGCGGCGAGTGCACGCAGCAGGGTTTTCCGAGTGTTGTTCTGCATGGCGGGTGACGCTCCTGTTTGTCTAGCTACAGAGCCTATGTTGGCTGATAGCTGGTTAGCAAAAAGCTGACCAACTGGACAGATACCTTCTTTGTGTCGGATTGCGGGCGCTTCGACTCGACGCTGATGCCTGGTCGAGGCTTGCGCTGGTGCGCCAGTAATCCACGGCGCCCAGCTTTGGTGCAAGCCTCGATCATTGCCGATTAGCCGTTTACCAGCTGCCGGGCCGCCTGCTGGTGATCGGCGATCAGCCTCTGTACGTCGAGGCCTTCGACCTGGCCGTCGATGACACGCCACTTGCCGCCAACCATCACCCGGTCGGCGCGGTCGGCGGCGCACAGCAGCAGCGCGGCGACGGGATCGTGGCTGCCGGAGAAGCGCAGTTCGTCGAGCTTGAACAGGGCCAGATCAGCCTGCTTGCCGACCGCCAGCTCGCCGATGTCGCTGCGGCCGAGCAGCCGCGCCGAACCAAGGGTCGCCCAGCCTAGGACCTTCTCTGGCGTGATCTTCTCGGCGCCGTAGCGCAGGCGCCCGATGAACAGCGCCTGACGCGCTTCGAGCATCATGTTGGAGGCATCGTTCGAGGCCGAGCCGTCGACGCCCAGGCCGATGATGGCGCCCTTGTCCTCGAGCTCCAGCGTGTGGCAGATGCCGGAGGCCAGGCGCATGTTGGAACTCGGGCAATGGCAGATGCCGACACCGGCCGCGCCCAGGCGGTGGATTTCCACCTGATTGAAGTGGATGCCATGGGCCAGCCAGGTCCGTGGGCCGAGCCAGCCGACGCTCTGCAGGTAATCCACGGTGCGCATGCCGAAGCGTTGTGCACAGAACTCCTGTTCGTCCAGGGTCTCGGCCAGGTGGGTATGCAGGCGCACGTCGCGTGCTTCGGCCAGCTCCGCGCAGGTGCGCATGATGTCGGTGGTGACCGAGAACGGCGAGCAGGGCGCCAGGGCGATCTGGATCTGCGCGCCGTCGCCGCGTTCGTGGTAGCGGTCGATCAGCCGCTCGCTGTCGGCGAGGATGGTTTCGGCGTCCTGCACCACGCTCTTGCAGGGCAGGCCGCCGTTCTCCTTGGACAGGTTCATCGAGCCGCGGGTGAGCATGGCGCGCATGCCCAGTTCGCGGACGGCCTCGACCTGAATGTCGATGGCATCCTCGAGCCCGCCCGGAAACAGGTAGTGGTGATCCGCCGCCGTAGTGCAGCCGGACAGCAGCAGTTCGGCCAGCGCCACCTTGCTCGCCAGCTGCAATGCCTCTGGAGTGAGCCGCGCCCAGACCGGGTAGAGGGTCAGCAACCAGTTGAACAGCGGCTCGTTGACCACCGGCGCCCAGGCGCGGGTGAGGGTCTGGTAGAAGTGGTGGTGGGTGTTGATCAGCCCCGGCAATACCACGTGCTCACGGGCGTCGAAGGTTTCATCCACCGGCAGCGTGGGCGTGGCGCCGGCGGCAAGCAGTTCGGTGATGACACCGTCTTCGATCACCAGTCCGCCTTGGGCTTTCTGGTCGTTGGCAGTGAAGAGGGCGAGGGGATTCTTGATCCAGATTCGATGAGCAGCCATGGCCGGCTTTCTCCTGAATGGTTGAGTTCAGAGTAGCCAGCTCAGTTATGCCCTGTCTGCTGATCCAGGGGGGCGGAGGGGCTGCCTCTGCCGCGGGCCGAAAGATAAGGGATGTCACAGGGGCTGCCAAGGCCTGGCTAGTGGCAACAGTCTTGAATCCGGCACCGAATTCAGCCTGTCGCAGACAAGCCAGACCCATGAGAGCGCGCGGCGATCACCAGGGCAGCGGATTGCCCTGGTAATCCAGATACCGATGCCCGCCCTGACCAATGGCCTGGGTAACCTGCTCGACCATCCCCCGCGTGCTGGTCTCGACATCCAGCGGAGCCTGGTCGCCTCCCATGTCAGTCTTGACCCAACCCGGATGCATCGACAGCACGGTCAGCTTCGTTTCACCCAATCCAGCAACAAAGGTGCGCGTCATGTGATTCAGCGCGGCCTTGCTCGCGCCGTACAGGTCCATGCCCATGCCCGGACCGGTTTCGACGCTGCCGAGGATGGAACTCATAAAGACGATCACGCCCTGCGCAGGATCGACCAGCGGCAGCAACCGCTCGGCCAGGCGCACCGGTGCGACGGCATTGGTGAAGAACAGCTGGCCGACTTCCGTTTGAGTGGCTTGCGTGGCTGGTTTGTCCTGCGGGCCGGCGACGCCGGCGTTGACGAATAGCACGTCGAGTCTGGTACCGGCCAGGCGGGCCGCCAGCTGGTCTACGCTGCCTGCATCGTCCATATCCAGCGTTTCGACGCGCACCTGCGGTATCTGGCTGAGGGCTTCGGCGTGCTGCGGGTTGCGCACCGTGGCGATCACCTGCCAGCCTGCGGCGCAGAACTGTTTCGCCAGGCCGAGGCCCAGACCGCGGGAAGCGCCGATGATGAGTGCTGTTTTTTGCATGCTGCGTCCTCGGTAGGTCATGACTGACCGGCAAGAATAGCGCGGCTGCGACGCGCGCGTGCAGCAATGCTGGGGTGCGACATCTGGTCGTCGTGCGAGTGTTGCAAGCGGTTTCGCGGCGGTGGTCATAGGGGCGCTGTTTCGGCTCTGATGGGCCAGCGTTGCCGGTGTTTCCGGCATCATCGAATCAAGATCAGGGGGATCCAATGCCCGACCCGCAAACACAGTTGAACCGCTGGCATGCTCGGCAGAGCGATGAGGCGTTGCTCGAACTGGAGTCCTCAAGCGCCGGCCTCAGCCACGAACAGGCCCGGCAGCGCCTGCTGCAATACGGTCCCAATCGGCTCGATGAGGCCAAGCCGGCGAGTGTCTGGCAGCGCCTGCTGCGTCATCTCAACAATCTTCTGCTTTATGTGCTGATCGCCGCGGCGCTGGTAACCGGCCTGATGGGGCATCTGGTCGACACCTTCGTGATCCTGGCGGTGGTGGTGGTCAACGTGGTGATCGGCTTCGTCCAGGAGGGCAAGGCGGAAAAAGCGCTGCAGGCGATTCGGCATCTGCTGGCGCCGCACGCGGTGGTGTTGCGCGATGGCCGCCAGCGGGACCTCGATGCCGCCGAGCTGGTGCCCGGGGATGTGGTACTGCTGGCTTCCGGCGACAGCCTGCCGGCGGACGTGCGGCTGCTGCAGGCGCGCAACCTGCGTATCGACGAGGCGGCGTTGACCGGCGAATCGGTGCCAGTCGACAAGCAGGTCGAGGCCGTGGCCGCCGATGCTTCCATCGGTGATCGGCTTTGCATGGGCTATGCCGGCACGCTGGTGACCCAGGGCCAGGCGCGTGCGGTGGTGGTCGCCACGGGCGCGGCGACGGAGATCGGGCGTATCGGGACGATGCTGGAATCGGTCGAACAGGGCACCACGCCGCTGCTGCGCAAGATGTCCGATGTCGGCCGGGCGCTGACAGCCGTGATCCTGGCCGCGGGCGCTCTGCTGTTCCTGTTCGGCACGCTGGTGCGGGGCATGGGCGCCGGTGAGATGTTCATGGCGGCGGTGGGGCTTTCGGTCGCGGCGATCCCCGAGGGGCTGCCGGCGATCATGACCATCACCCTGGCCATCGGCGTGCAGCGTATGGCCAGTCGCAATGCAGTGATCCGGCGCCTGCCGGCGGTGGAGACGCTGGGCTCGGTGACGGTGATCTGCTCGGACAAGACCGGCACCCTGACGCGCAACGAGATGACGGTGCAGGAAGTGATCTGCGCCGGGCAGGCACTGGAGGTCGAAGGCGCGGGCTATGCACCGCAAGGTGCGTTGCTGTTCGAGGGCGTGCCAGTCGAACCGGCGGCGCTGGCAGAACGCACGCTGGCAGCCAGCGCGCTTGCCGAAGCCGCGGCGCTGTGCAACGACGCCAGCCTGCACGAGAAGGACGGACTGTGGGCCCTTGCCGGCGACCCCACCGAGGGCGCGTTGCTGACCCTGGCGATGAAAGCAGGACTGTCGCCGGCCAACCTCCACGTCGACCGTCCGCGGCTGGACGTGATTCCCTTCGAGTCGGAACACCGCTTCATGGCGACTCTGCACGCTTGCGAAGGCGGCAGCGAAGTGCTGGTCAAGGGCGCGCCGGAACGGATCCTGGCCATGTGCGCGCGGCAGCTCGAGGCCGACGGCCAGGAGCGGCTGCTGGATCAGTCGCACTGGCATGAACAGGTCGAGGCGCAGGCGCGGGCCGGTCGTCGCGTGCTGGCCCTGGCGCGGCGCAGGCTGCCGGCCGGCAAGGAGGCGATCGAGCATGCCGACGTTGCCAGCGAGCTGACCCTGCTCGGGCTGGTCGGCATTATCGATCCGCCGCGTGACGAGGCGATCCGTGCGGTGGCACAGTGCCGTGCAGCTGGCATTCGTGTGGTGATGATCACCGGCGACCACGGCGTCACTGCCAGTGCCATTGCCAGACAGCTGGGCATGGGGGATGACATCAAGGCGATCACCGGGCCGGAGCTGGAGCTGATGGATGAAGCGGCCATGCGCCAGGCCGTCGCCGAGGCCCGGGTGTTCGCCCGCGCCAGTCCGGAACACAAGCTGCGCCTGGTGCGTGCGCTGCAGGCCAATGGCGAGGTGGTCGCCATGACCGGCGATGGGGTCAACGACGCGCCAGCGCTGAAGCAGGCAGATGTCGGCGTGGCCATGGGCATGAAGGGCACCGAGGCGGCCAAGCAGGCCGGCGCCATCGTGCTGGCGGACGACAACTTCGCCTCCATCGCCCATGCGGTGGAAGAAGGGCGCACCGTCTACGACAACCTGCGCAAGACTGTGACCTTCCTGCTGCCGATCAACGGCGGCGAGTCGCTGTCGCTGCTGCTGGCGGTGCTGCTCGGCATCGCGCTGCCGATCACGCCGGTGCAGGTGTTGTGGGTCAACATGGTCAGCTCGGTGGCGTTGGCCATGGTACTGGCGTTCGAACCGACCGAGGCGGATGTAATGCAGAGGCCGCCGCGGCGGCCGGACGAGCCGATGCTGTCGCGCTTCGTCATCTGGCGGTTCTTCTTCGTTTCCGCGCTGTTTCTCGCCGGCATCTTCGGCATGTACCAGTGGATGCTGACGCAGGGCGCGACGATTGAGGCGGCGCGCACCGTCGCAGTCAACACGCTGGTGTGCATGGAGGTGTTTTATCTGTTCAGCGTGCGTTATCTGAAGGCGCCTTCCTTCACCGTGCAGGGCGTCAAGGGTACGCCGCGGGTGCTGGTGGCGGTGTTCGGTGTGTTCGCCCTGCAGCTGATGTTCACCTACGCGCCGTTCATGCAGTCGCTGTTCGCGTCCGAAGCGTTGCCGCTGGCGACCGGTGTGCTGGTGGTGCTGGCCGGGGTGGCCGTGATGGTGATTCTGGAGATCGAGAAGGCGCTGTTGCGTCGGATGGGCGTTGGCCCGGCGTGAGTCAGGCTTGCGCAAAGGTCAGAGCGGCGGCAGCTCTTCCATCAGGTCGGTCGTGTACACGCCGGGGATATGCAGCTCGCTCTTGGCCAGCTGCTGGCCTTCCATCTGCGGCTGGGTCACCCAGGTGAGGATGTCGTAGTAGCGGCGAATGTTGGCCACGAAGTGCACCGGCTCGCCGCCGCGGGCATAGCCGTAGCGGGTCTTGCTGTACCACTGCTTCTGCGCCAGGCGCGGCAGCATCTGCTTCACGTCCAGCCACTTGTTGGGGTCCAGCCCCTCGGCTTCGGCGAGTTTGCGGGCGTCTTCGAGATGCCCTCCGCCGACGTTGTAAGCGGCGAGGGCGAACCAGGTGCGATCGGGTTCCTGCACGCTTTCGGGCAGGCTGGCGTGCACCTTGACCAGGTATTTGCCGCCGCCCTGGATGCTCTGCACCGGGTCCAGGCGGTTGGTCACGCCCATGGCGTTGGCGGTGCGCAAGGTCAGCATCATCAGCCCGCGCACGCCGGTCTTGGAGGTGGCCTCGGGCTGCCAGTGAGATTCCTGATAACCGATCGCGGCCAGCAGGCGCCAGTCGATGCCGTGTTTCCTGGCGGTCTCGCGGAAGGCTTTCTCGTAACGCGGCAGACGCTGCTGCAGATGCTTGGCGAAGGCGTAGGCGCCGACGTAGCCGAGCACGTCCACATGACCGTAGTAGCGTTCGCGCAGGCGCTGCAGCGTGCCGTTCTGCTGGGCCTGCTCGAGGAAGGAGTTGGCGGCCTCGAGCAGGCTGTCGTCCTCGCCCTTGGCCACGACCCAGGCCAGGCTGTTCTGCTCGCCGACATCGAAGCCGGCGCGGATGTTGGTGAAGTACACCTGGTTCATGGACATCTCGTTGGATTCCACCAGGGTCAGGTCGATCTGCCCCTCGTCGACCATGCGCAGCAGGTCGACCACTTCCACGGCGTCGGATTCTTCGTAGCGCAGGTCGGGATATTCGGCCTGCAGCGTGGCGAGCTTCTCAGCCTGGCTACTGCCTTTGAGCACGAGGATGCGCTTGCCGATCAGGTCCTTGGGGCTGGTCGGACGGCGCTGGCCGCTGCGGTAGACGACCTGGGTGGTGACGTCCAGATAGGAGCGGGTGAAGCGTGCCAGTTCCCGTCGGCCTTCGCTGGCGACCAGGCCGGCGGCGGCGAGCGCCGGGCCGCCGGGCCGGTTGAGACGGTTGAAAATGTCTTCGATGTTGTCGGCGGTTTCGATCTGCAGCTCGACGCCGAGATTGCTGGCGAAGCGCTTGGCCAGCTCGTACTCGAAGCCGGCTTCGCCGTTGCGGTCCTGGAAATAAGTGGAAGGGCTGTTGCGGGTGATCACGCGCAGTACGCCTTCCTCCTGTATACGCTCAAGCTCGCTGGGCTTCTCGGCGCAGCTGCTGAGCATCAGGAAGAGTCCGGTCGCCAACAGCCAGATGGCGCAGCGCTTGCGGAACACGGTTTGGGCAAACATCGGCGCAGTATACGCAAAGGCGAACCGCCACCATATCTGGACAGCGGTCGGGCTCTCTGCTAAGCGAGCACCTTCCTACGGCAGGGTAATGCTGCCAAACGACCGTGGCGCGCAAGTTCGGCATAATGCCGGCCCGTGCCGCCACCGACTCCGAGAGTTTTGCGAAACATGACCGAGGTTCAGCCCAAGCCCTGGTTCGTCTATCTGGTGCGCGCCGCCAACGGTGCGCTGTACTGCGGTATCAGCGACGATGCGCAGCGTCGTTTCGCCGAGCACCAGCGCGGGCGCGGGGCGCGTTTCTTTCACTCCAGTCCGGCGCAGGCGCTGGTCTATGTCGAGACTTGCGCCAGCAAGGGCGATGCGTTGCGTCGCGAGATCGCCATCAAGCGACTGGACAAGCGTGCCAAGGAACGCCTGGTGAGCCTGGCCAGCCCCGTTGCGTGAATGACGCACCAATCAGCCGGTAGGCTCGGTGGAGCGGAGCGTCTAAGCTGATGCTCTTCCAACGGGGCGACGCCCCATCTCGAGACCTCTGGCGGAGCCTGTCATGCACGAGCTGATCCTGCACCACTATCCCACCTCGCCCTTTGCCGAAAAGGCGCGCCTGATGCTGGGGTTCAAGCAGCTGTCCTGGCGCTCGGTAATGATCCCTCCGGTCATGCCCAAGCCCGACCTGACCGCGCTCACCGGCGGTTATCGACGCACGCCGGTGTTGCAGGTCGGCGCCGACATCTATTGCGACACCGCCCTGATCGCGCGTCGGCTCGAGGCCGAAAAGACCACCCCGGCGCTGTTCCCGGAAGGCCAGGAGTTCACCGCCGCGACGCTTGCCCAGTGGGCCGATTCGGTGCTGTTCCTGAACGCCGTGAGCCTGGTGTTCCAGCCCGAATCCATGGCCGTCCGCTTCGCCCAGGTGCCCAAGGAGTTCGTCCAGATATTCAGCAAGGACCGTGCGCAGCTGTTCTCCAACGGATCGGTCAGTCGCGTTCCGCTGGAGCAGGCTAAGAGTGATTGGCCAACCTTCATGACGCGCCTGCAGCAGCAGCTGGCGCGGGAGGAGGGCGAGTTCCTGTTTGGTGCGGCGCCGTCGATTGCCGACTTCGCCGTCGCGCATTGCCTGTGGTTCCTGCGTGCGACGCCGGTCACCGCGCCGCTGGTGGATGGGTACCCGGAGGTGGCGGCCTGGCTTGGCAAGGTACTCGGCGTGGGCCATGGCTCCAGCAGCGAGCTATCCGCCGAGGATGCGCTGCGCATGGCGCTGGAGGCCGAGCCTGCGCCGCTGCCGGACGAAGCATTCAGCGAGCCGAATGGTTTTCAGGAAGGGCAGAATGTGGCCATCGCCGCAGTGGATTACGGCGCCGATCCGGTCGAGGGTGAGTTGGTCTTCGCCGGTAGCGAAGAGCTGATCCTGCGCCGCAGCGATGACCGCACCGGGGTCGTACACGTGCACTTCCCGCGTGTCGGCTATCGCATCGAGGCGCGCTGAAGGCGCCTCAGCGCGGCGTCGGTGATTCGCCGGCGCGCAGCTTTGGCAGCTCGCGGGCGAGCGTGCGGAAGTAGGCGATGCGCTCGTAGCACAGCGTGAGCTCACCGCTGATGCGGTTGAACCAGGCGTCCGGCGCGCCGCAGGTGGACATGCGCAGGGTCAGGTCGCGGGGCAGCTCGAAGGCATCGCTTGCCTTCGCCGCGACCGCTTCCAGCTCGCCGCCAGCGCGAATCTTTTCCAGCAGTTCGGCACCACCCGGCAGATGTCCGGGGGGAGTGTCGTAGATCACCTGAATGCGGTGCCGCGCCGGTCGCTCGTCGCTGCGGCCGAAGTGCTCGCGAAACCACTGCACTGCGTGGGCCGCCTGTTCGTATTCCTCGGGACAGTACAGCGCGCGTTCCACCGGCAAGCCGCTGACTTCCAGCACCCAGTCGAGCCGATCCGGGTCGCTGCCGTAGGCCAGGCAGGCGATGTTGTAGAAGCGCTGGGCGTCCAGCGCATGGCTGTCCCAGACCGGCACCGGGGAGCCGTCGCGTTCCGCGTGCTGCCATTCCAGACGCCAGTAATCGGCAACATCCATCAGCTTGGCGTAGAAATCGTCGCGGTGCTGTTCCTGCTGCAACAGGAACAGGCCCATGAAGCCGAGCTGGTCGGCGGCGTCTTCCTCACGCCCCAGTACCGGCAGCTGCAGTTCGCTGATCAGCAGGTGCCCCATCTCGTGCATCAGGGTGAACTCGGAGTTGGCGACCGTGAAGCGGACCTCGTCCACCGACAGTTCCGGCGCTGTTTCGCCTTGCTGCGCCTGCGCCTGCGCCAGCAGCGGCAGAAGCAGCAACAGAGCGAAGCGCTTCATGGCGTGCTGTCCAGATCGGCATGGGTGAATGGCGCCGGCCGCGCCGGCCAGTCTAGTGCCAGGCGCTCGAACGCGCGGGCGAGCAGGCTGGCGACGAGCAGGTCGCGCAACCAGCGGTGGTCGGCCGGTATCACGTACCAGGGTGCTTCGCGGCTGTGGCTTTTGCTCAGCACGGCAGCCCATTGCGCCTGCTGCTGGGCGAAGTTGCGGTGGTCCTGCAGATCGCCGAGGGTCAGCTTCCAGCGCTTTTCCGGCTGCTCCAGGCGCCGATGCAAGCGCTGCTTCTGCTCGCCGGCAGACAGCTGCAGGTAACACTTGAGCGGCTGGATACTGGCGGCCGGCAGCTCGCGCTCGAAAGCCAGGATTGCGGACTGGCGCTGCGGGATGTCGGCAGGCGAGCACAGGCCGTCGCGCAGATCGCTGACCAGCGCTTCGTAGTAGCTGCGATTGAATACGCCGAGCATGCCGGGCACCGGCAGCCGCTCCCGGTAGCGCCAGAGGAAGTCGTGGCGGCGTTCTTCTTCGCTCGGCGCCTGGAAGCTGTGCGGCGACAGCCCCAGCGGGTCCAGGCCACCCAGCACGCGGCGGATCACGCCGTTCTTGCCGGAGCAGTCCGGCCCCTGCAGCACGAGCAGCAGGGCGTCGCGGCGGTTGGCCCAGAGCATGGTCTGCTGTACCCGCAGCCATTCCTTCAGGCTTGCCAGCTGCGCTTGAGCCTGTGCTTTGTCCAGGCCGTAGCAGCGTGCCGGATCGCGCGCCAGCGGCGCCGCCGGGTCGCACAGGCAGTCATCGAGAATGGCGTCCGCCAGGCGCATGGCGTGGTCAGTCCTTGCGCCGCTTGAGCTGGTCCTTCAGTTGGGTCGGCAGCTGGCGGATGATCAGCATGTCGCGCGCCTCGTCGTACTCGACCTTCGAGCCCAGCAGATGCGACTCGAAGCTGATCGACAGCCCTTCGGCGCGCCCGGTGAAGCGCTGAAACTGGTTTAGCGTGCGTTTGTCGGCGGGAATTTCCGGCGACAGCCCGTAATCCTTGTTGCGGATGTGCTCGTAGAAGGCGCGCGGACGTTCCTCGTCGATCACCCCGGACAGCTCTTCGAGCGACATGGGTTCGCCGATCTTCGCCTGGCTACTGGCGTAGCCGACCAGCGCGCTGGTCTTCTCCCGTGCTTTTTCCTCGGGCAGGTCTTCGCTTTCGACGTAGTCGCTGAAGGCCTTGAGCAGCGTGCGGGTCTCGCCCGGGCCGTCGACGCCCTCCTGGCAGCCGATGAAGTCGCGGAAGTACTCGGACACCTTCTTGCCGTTCTTGCCCTTGATGAAGGAGATGTACTGCTTGGACTGCTTGTTGTTCTGCCACTCGGAGATGTTGATCCGCGTCGCCAGGTGCAGCTGTCCGAGGTCGAGGTGCCGGGCTTCGGTCACGTCCAGCGAGTCGGTAACGGTGACGCCGTTGCTGTGGTGCAACAGGGCGATGGCCAGGTAATCGGTCATGCCCTGCTGGTAATGAGCGAACAGCACGTGGCCGCCGGTGGACAGATTGGATTCCTCCATCAGCTTCTGCAGATGCTCGACTGCCTGGCGGCTGAATGCGGTGAAGTCCTGATTGCCTTCCATGTACTGCGCGAGCCAGCCGCTGAACGGATAGGCGCCGGACTCCTCGTGAAAGAAGCCCCAGGCCTTGCCCTGCTTGGCGTTGTAGCTCTCATTGAGATCGGCCAGCAGGTTCTCGATAGCCTGGGAGTTGCCCAGCTCCGAGTCACGGGCGTGGAGCACGGCGGGGGTGCCGTCCGGCTTTTTCTCGATCAGATGGACGATGCAGTGGCGGATGGGCATGGTGGTCTCACGGCTGGAATGCAACAGGTTGGGCAGTTTACCCGAGAGCGGGTAGTGCGTGCCTGCAGCCGAAGCTGCGGTCTGGCAGAGTCGATCTGTGTCAAGGACGTCTCGCGGCGTTGGGGTTAGCCTGCCGTACACAAGACGATAGCGGGAGGCGTAGATGAGCGGAACCTTGGACTGGCTGGGTGTGGCGCGCGGTCGTTTCCTGCTGCTGACGCTGAGCTGCGTGGCGCTCGGGCTGGCCTTGGCAGCGCGCGGGAGCGCGGAAGCGATGTCCTACAGTGATGCACTGCTGGTGATGCTCGGCGCCCTGGCCGCCCATGTGGCAGTCAATGCGCTCAACGAATGGGGTGATTACCGCAGTGGGCTGGACCTGCAGACCCGCCGCACGGCATTCAGCGGTGGCAGCGGTACCTTGGTGACCCATCCGCATCTGCTGGGTCGCACATTGCTGCTCGGTCTCGGCAGCCTGCTGACCTGCGCGCTGATCGGCGTGTTGTTCCTGCTGCGCCAGCCGCCGCTGTTGCTCAGTCTGGCGCCGATCGGTCTGGCGGGACTGTTGCTGGTGCTGCTTTACACGCCTTGGCTGACCCGCCACCCCTGGCTGTGCCTGTTCGCGCCGGGCTTGGGCTTCGCGCTGATGGTGCTGGGTACGCGCATCGTTCTCGGCGGCGCGCCGGATCTCGGCGATCTGTGGTTGATCCTGCCCCCTCTGCTGCTCTGCAACAACCTGCTTTTGCTCGGCCAGTTTCCGGACATTGATGCCGACCGCGCTGTCGGCCGGCGTACCCTGCCTATGCATATCGGCTGTACCAACGCCGTGCGCGTGGCGTTTGCGCAGTGGCTGCTGGCCTACGGCGTACTCCTGGCTGTGCTGGCGCAGCCAGGTCTGGCCGGTGGCGCACTCGGCTTGTTGACCTTGCCGTTGGCCCTGCGAGCGGCATGGTTGCTGCGTCGCGAACCGCTGCAGGCGCAGCGCCTGCTGCCGGCATTGGGGCTGAACGCTGCGGTCAGCGTGGCGACGCCGTTGTTGATGGCGGTAGGGTTGCTGGCGCTTTAGCGTTCCGCGAGAGCGGAGGGCACCCGATCGGACACATGGGGTGACGAAAGAAAGGCTTAACTGAGTAAACTGGTCGCCTTTTCTTCGAGGAATGACCCCCATGACCGCTGCATGGCGCAACTCTGCCTGGATTCTCGCTGGTGGCTCGCTGATCCTCGCGATTTCGCTAGGTGTGCGCCACGGCTTCGGTCTGTTCCTGCCGCCCATGAGTGCCGAGTTCGGCTGGGGTCGCGAGGTGTTCGCCTTCGCCATCGCGATACAGAACCTGATCTGGGGCCTGGTGCAGCCGGTGACTGGCGCGCTGGCCGATCGCTTCGGCGTGGCTCGTGCGGTGCTGATCGGCGGCATTCTCTACGCCGTTGGGCTGGCATTGATGGCAGTGTCCGATTCGCCGACGACCCTGACGCTGAGTGCCGGGCTGCTGATCGGACTGGGGCTGTCAGGCACCTCGTTCTCGGTGATCCTCGGCGCAGTCGGGCAGGCGGTTCCGCCGGAGAAGCGCAGCATGGCGATGGGCATCGCCAGCGCTGCGGGCTCCTTCGGCCAGTTCATCATGCTGCCCGGCAGCCTGGGGCTCATCGAGTGGCTGGGGTGGTCCTCGGCGCTTATGGCGCTCGGTTTACTGGTGGCGCTGATCGTGCCGCTCGCGGGGATGATGCGCAGCCCCGCGCGGCCTCCGGCGGCACCCGGAACTCAGCAGTCGCTGGGCGAGGCGCTGCGCGAAGCGGCCGGGCATTCCGGGTTCCGTCTGCTGGCGCTGGGCTTTTTCGTCTGCGGCTTTCAGGTGGTCTTCATCGGTCTGCACCTGCCGGCCTATCTGGTCGATAAGCATCTGCCGGCGCAGGTCGGTACCACGGTGCTGGCACTGGTCGGGCTGTTCAACGTCGTCGGCACCTACACTGCGGGCTGGCTGGGCAGCTGCTACTCCAAGCCAAAGCTGCTGGCCGGGTTGTATCTGATTCGCGGTGTGGTGATCAGTGTTTTCCTGCTGGCGCCGCTGAGTGTCTGGAGCGCGTACGCATTCGGCATCGCCATGGGCTTGCTGTGGCTGTCCACGGTGCCACTCACCAACGGTACGGTGGCGACCATGTTCGGCGTGCGCAACCTGTCGATGCTCGGCGGTATCGCCTTCCTTTTCCATCAGCTGGGCTCGTTCTTTGGCGGCTGGCTGGGCGGCTGGCTGTACGACCGTACCGGCAGTTACGACCTGGTCTGGCAGATCGCGATCGCGCTGAGCCTGATGGCGGCGGTACTCAACTGGCCGATTCGTGAGCAGCCGGTCGAGCGCCTGCGCGAGGCGCAGGTCAACTGATGCGGCCGCTCTGGCTGGGTGTGAGCGTCGCCCTCGTGCTGGGTCTGCTGATGCTGGCCTGGTGGGGCTGGCAGCGTGGCGGCCTGGCGCTGCTGCAGATGGGCCTGGGCACCTGCTGATTCCAGCTGGCCTGCGATCTCGTAATTCCTTCTTTTCCGCGTGGCCGGTTTATCCGGTCGCGCCGAAGCTGTCATGCCCGCAATACCGATCTCATGGCCTCGCTCTGCAGTTCGAAAGCGGCGACGAACGTGACGGAATCAATTCGGTATTCATCGCTCCAAAGCGAAGCGGCGTAGAAGACGTTAAGAACAAATCGCCGGTTCTTAGCAGCAACCTATCGGCTTTTGTGCGTACGCCCGCGATCGAGTGGCAGCCTGGAAATCCCGTTCTAAGCTCGGCTGTCGCATAACCGTCATCAACAGTTGGTAAATACCTGCGGCACGCAGTCAATGGAGCAACAAGCAATGTCCACCCTTACCGAACTCGCCCAACAAATCGCCAAGCTCTATCCGTTGAAGGACAAGCGTGTAGGCAAGCGTTATCGCGTGGTAGGCGAGCTGGCCGGGATGACCGAACTGGAAGAGATCAACGGTGAACCGCGCTATATCCAGACTATGGCGCTGAAGAACAAGCAGCTCTGGGACGTGGCGGTCTAAACCTTTCCGTTGACGCCTGCCTGAATTTCACCCTTTCGCCCAGCGCTCGGCGCGCCAACTCGCCTGCTCGGTTTGACTCAGGAAGGTCCAGGCGACGAAGCGGCTCTTCTTCTGCCCCTGAGCCATGTCCAGCGTGTGCATCTGGCGGGCACCGAGGCGTTTCAGCCGCGCCTCCAGCGGCGCCACGTTGGCGCCCTTCGATACCAGCGTACTGAACCAGTAGACCTGTCCGGCGAACGCGACGCTTTCCTCCGCCATGCGCGCGACAAAGGCCGCTTCGCCACCTTCGCACCAGAGCTCCGCCGCCTGACCGCCGAAATTGAGCGCGGGTAGTTTGCGGCTCGGGTCGAGCTTGCCGAGGTTACGCCACTTGCGCTGGCTGCCACTGCTGGCTTCGGCCTGTGACGCATGGAAGGGCGGATTGCACAACGTCAGGTCGAAGCGATCCTCCGGCAACACCATGCCCTTGAAGACGTGCTTCGGCGCCGCCTGCTGTCTCAGCTCGATGGCCTTGGCGAGGCCATTGGCCGAGACGATGGTGCGTGCCGAGGCCAGAGCGGTGGTGTCGATATCACTGCCGGTGAAGTGCCAGCCATACTCCCGATGGCCGATCAGCGGGTAGATGCAGTTGGCCCCGGTACCGATGTCCAGTGCGTGAATGGCGGTGCCGCGGGGAATGGCGCAGGCATCGTTCTGCCCGAGCA
Organism: Stutzerimonas kunmingensis; assembly: GCF_002929225.1. GTDB lineage: Bacteria > Pseudomonadota > Gammaproteobacteria > Pseudomonadales > Pseudomonadaceae > Stutzerimonas. The sequence continues at coordinate 263,032 of NZ_PISM01000004.1, forward strand.
GATCGGCCAGTCCATGCAGATAATCGGCGCGCCCTGGCACCGGCGGGCACAGGTAGCCTGGCGGAATGTCCCAGTGCTGGATTCCATAGAACTGCCTGAGCAGCGCGCGATTGAACACCCGCACCGCATCCGGGTTGGCGAAGTCGATGCTTTGCTTGCCGTAGGGATTGAGGATTACGTACTCGACCAGCTCCGGGCAGCCAGCAATCAGCGCCGGGAAGTCGTAGCGGCCGGTATGGCGGTTGCGTGGATGCAGTACGGCCTTGCCGGTTTCGGCACGGCCGGGCTGCGGAGTCGAGGACGGGGATCTGCGCGGCATCTGATCAGCGGGAGGTTGGCGGCTGGGGCGCGCATTGTCCCACAACCGCTGCCCGCGGATAGGTCTCGTTGCTAACGGCGGCGCGGCACCATCAGCATCCAGAACAACCCCCAGAGCAGCGCCCCCGCGCCGAGCCAGAAGGCGCTGTGCAGGCTGCCGCCCATCCCCATCCAGATACTGGTCAGCCAGGGTGCGGCGAGCTGGGTCAGGCCGTAGAGTGCGATCAGCGCCGCCGACAGCCGCGGTCCCTGGTGTGGATGCAGTGTCCGCGCCAGACGCTGGGTCAGCAGCACGGTGCCGAGAAAGGTGCCGCCGACCAGTACCGCACAGAGCAGGATGCCGACCGCGCCGGGCAGCAGCAGCGCGGCCAGTACGCCGAGCAGTTGGGTGAGGTAGCTCAGGCGCAAGGCGATGTCGTCACCCATGCGCACGCCGAGACGATTCCACAGCCAGGGCGCCGGCAGCGTCGCCAACGCCACCACCAGCCAGCTGCCACCGATGAGGAAGTCACCGGGCTCCACCTGCAGACGCGCGACCATCGGCAGGAAAGTCATCGGCAGGATGTAGCCCATGCCGGCGCCGGCGTAGGAAAGAAACAGCGGTGTGCTGGAGCGATCGAGCAGTTTGCCACTGGGTGGCTCCTCCGCAGAATGGGCCTTTTCCTCGTCAGGCATGTCCAGCCGCGACAGCTGCCGCCAGCCCCACCAGGCCAGCGGTATCGAAAGCAACGCCGCCGGCCACCAACGCTCGGCTCCCAGCAGGTACCCGTCGCTCAGGCTCACCAGCAAACTGGAGAGAATCAGCCCGACGCAGACACCGAGATAGACAAGGCCACTGGAGGAAACGCGCTGCTGTCGCGCCAGCCATTCGAGGATCAGCGAGGGCGCCTGGACGAACACCAGGCCGTTGCTGATGCCGTTGGCAAGGCGCAAGGTAGCCAGCGCATCGGCGGACTCGGCCTGGGTCTGCAGCAGGCTGCTCAATACGTGCAGCCCTAGCGCCCAGGGCAGCGTACGGCGGATCTGCGCGACGCGATGCCAGCGCACCGCGAGCAGGGCGCCGATCAGATAGCCCAGGTAGTTCCAGCTGGCGATGCTTGCGCCTTCCTGCACGGTCAGCAGGCCGTCCTCCACCAGCCAGGGCAGCAGCGGGGTATAGACGAAGCGGCCAAGGCCATGGACGACCAACAAGAGAACGGCACCGGCCAGCAGGACCGGAAACAGGGCGACACGCTGAGGCATGGAATCTGTTCTTCTTAGAATGAGAGCTGGAGCTTAACGGCTGGCCCTTTCAGCCGCCATGCCACTTTTCGCTGGCTACCCGTCGGTGGGTGTCCCGAGGCAGCCGGCATTCATAGCGGAAACAGCAGCGGCACGAGCAGCACCGAGACGATCATGACCAGCGCGGTAAAGGGCACGCCAACTCGGACAAAGTCGGCGAAGCGGTATTGCCCGGGACCGAGCACCAGGGTGTTCACCGGCGAGGAAATCGGCGTCATGAACGCGGCGGAGGCCGCCAGCGCGACGATCATGGCGAACGGGTAGGGCGAGGCGCCCAGCTGCTCGGCGGTGGACAGCGCAACGGGTGCCATCAGCACAGCCGTCGCTGTGTTGGAGATGAACAGCCCGATCACGGCGGTCAGCAGAAACAGGCTGGCGAGCAGGGCATGCGGTCCGGCGTCGCCGAGCAGGCCGACCAGCCCCGATGTCGCCAGGGCGATGCCGCCGGTTTTCTGCAACGCCAGGGCGAACGGCAACATGCCGACGATCAGTACCAGGCTTTGCCAGTGAATCGCCTTGTAGGCGCTCTCCATGTCGATGCAGCGGAACAGGCCCATGACCAGGCAGCCAATCAGCGCCGCCAGCACGTTGGGCACCAGGCCGCTGACCATCAATGTCACCATCACCGCCAGCCCGAGCAGCGCGAACGGTGCCTGGTTGGCCGCGGGCGCCACATCGTCCACCTCGGCCGGCAGGCTCAGCACGAGGAAGTCGCGGCTCATACCCTGCAGACGGTGAATGTGCTTCCAGCTGCCGGCCACCAGCAGCGTATCGGCTGGCTTGAGCTTTTCATCCACCAGCAGCCCCTGCAGGGCTTGGCGATTGCGGCGCAGACCGACCACGTTGAGCTTGTGCCGGCTGCGAAAACCCAGTTGCTGGATGGTCTTGCCCGGTAGGCGCGATTCCGGTGGCAGCGCCACTTCCGCCAGCCCCAGCTCGCGACCGTGCACCGAATAGTAGGAGGTGCTGAGTTGCAGGGGTTCGAGGCCCAGCTCCTGATAGGCGCCGAGCAGGCCGATGGCCGGGCTGGCCAGATCGACCAGCAGCACATCGCCGACGAACAGTTCGGTATTGCCCGTCGCGATCAGCAGAAGGTTGCGAAAGCGGTCATGGCGTTCCACGGCGATCACGTTGATGCCGTACTGGGTTCGCAGCTTCAGCTCGTCCAGCGCCTGGTTGGCGAGAATCGATCCCGGCATCACCCGCAGTCGCCGCTCGCGTTCTTCCAGTCGATACTCCCGCGCCAGATCCGCCAGCGTATGGCGATGTTCTGTCGTTTCGCTGCGCTTGTCGCTGCCCAGCCAGCGGCGCGCCAGCAGCATATAGCCGACGCCGAGCAGCAGAATCGCCAGGCCGATGGGGGTGAAATCGAAGAAGGAGAAGCCGTCGAGCCCGGCGCGGCGCAGTTCGCTGTTGATCACCAGGTTCGGCGGCGTCGCCACCAGCGTCAGCATGCCGCTGATCAGGCCGGCGAACGCCAGCGGCATCATCAGCCGCCGTGGCGAGACCTTCATGCGATTGGCGATGCCGAGCACCACGGGAATGAAGATCGCCACCACGCCGGTCGAACTCATCACCGAGCCGAGCGCCGCGACGGCCAGCATCAGCAGAATCAGCAAGCGGGTCTCGCTGCTGCCGGCGGTACGCATCAGCCAGTCGCCCAGGCGATAGGCGATGCCGGTGCGCACCAGGCCGTCGCCGATGACGAACAGGGTGGCGATCAGCACCACGCTCGGATCGCTGAAACCGGCCAGTGCCTCCTGCACGCTGAGCACACCAGTGAGCGGCAGCGCGACCATGGCCAGTACCGCCACCACGTCCATGCGTGGCTTGTTCAGCGCGAACAGGCCGATGCAACCGGTGAGCAGGCCGAGAACCAGCAGCAGGTCGCCACTCATGGTCGATCAGGGATATTCGAGAATGGATTTGATACGCGGCAGGTTGCGCTCGATCCAGCCCTTGTCGATGGCACCCCAGTCGCGGATGGCGTAGTGGCCGGCATTGTGGCGTTCGCCGTCGTCCTGCTCGAAGCTGCAGTCGATGTCCAGCTCCGCGAGCGCGGCAAGGGTGTCCTGGGCGGTGCGCCGCGGCATGCCGGTCGCGGCCATCAGTGCAGGGACACTGCAGGCGGTGCCGCTGTCGATCAGCCAGGCGACGTAGAGTCGGCGATAGAAACTGGTTTTGGTCTTGCTGACGGTCATGGAAGGTCCCTGGCCAGGTCGTCTGTGGGGGCAGCGACCTGGCCAGGCTCGCTGCGGTTTAGCGCAGGGCGAGCATGCCGATGTAGGTCGCGGCGCCCGCAGTGTAACCGAGGAAGGCCAGCAAGCTGACGCGCTTGACGTACCAGGTGAAGCTGATCTTCTCCATGCCCATCGCCGCGACGCCTGCTGCCGAGCCGATGATCAAGGTGCTGCCGCCGGTACCGGCGCAGAAAGCGAGCATCTCCCAGAAGTTGCCATCGACGACGAACTGCGACAGCCAGCTGGTCTCCTCGGGGCTGGCAGAAGCCAGTACGGCAGGGCTGACCAACGGATACATCTTCATCGCACCGGCCACCAGCGGCACGTTGTCGACCACGGCCGAAAGCAGGCCGATGGCGTAGGTGATCGGGTAGATGTGGCCGAGCGATTCGCGCAGGGCGGTCGCGACCTGGGTCAGGTGGCCCGCGGTAGCGAGACTGGATACGGCCAGCAGAATGCCGAGGAAGAACAGCACGCTGGGCGTGTCCACCTTGCGTAGAACGCCGACTACCGAAAGCGGGTGCTTGTCTTCGGCATTCTTGTTGCGGTGGATGAACTCGGTGGTTACCCAGAGCACGCCGAGACCGAAGAGGATGCCCATGTAAGGCGGCAGGTGGGTCACGGTCTTGAACACCGGGACGAAGAGCAGGGCAGCGAGGCCAAGACCGAGTACCAGGTTGCGCTCGAATACGGTAGTGGTCGGCGGGTGCTTCTCGGCCAGGTGAGCACGAGGACGCGGGCGTGGTGCCTCGCCGCGCAGACGGAAGCTGAGAATGATCAGCGGCACCAGCAGGCACACCAGGCTTGGCAGGAACAGGCCGGTGATCACGCCGGAAGCGCTGATCTGGTTGCCGATCCAGAGCATGGTGGTGGTCACGTCACCGATCGGCGACCAGGCACCACCGGCGTTGGCGGCGATTACCACGACGCCGACGAACAACCAGCGCTCGGGACGGCCACGGATGAGCTTGCGCAGCAGCGAGACCATGACGATGGTGGTGGTCAGGTTGTCCAGTGCTGCAGAGAGGAAGAAGGTGAGGAAGCCGATGATCCACAGCAGGTGCACGCGCTTGCGGGTCTGGATGCGGTCGGTGATTACCTTGAAACCTTCGTGGGAGTCGATCAGCTCGACGATGGTCATCGCGCCGAGCAGGAAGAAGAGAATCTCCGAGACTTCTCCCAGATGATGACGCAGCGATTCGATCACCACCGCCGAGGAGTCCCCGGGGTTGTGGCTGCCGGGTTGCAGCAGCGGAAGTATCTGGTCGGCGCCCAGCACCAGAATGGTCCAGGTTACAACCGCGGTCAGGATCGCGGCAGCGGCCTTGTCTATCTTCAGGGGATGTTCAAAGGCTATGCATAGATAGCCTATGACGAACACGACAGCCATGAGTGCATACATCGGAGGGACTCCATCTTGAGGAACCTTGCCGGGGCATGCGGGTGTGTCGACGCAGCCTCAGCGGCTGGCAGGGGAACGATTCGCTAGCGAGGTGAAACAAATCGGGGCGGTGGACTGCCCTGGGAGACGGTTGCGCGTTCGGCGAAATACGTGGGGCATTGCGCTTCGCAGCAGGGGGCTCACTTCACATCGTCGAGCTGTTCGTCTTGGCTTTAACGGCCTGCCAGTTTGTAAAGGGGTGTTTCATGTGCGGCATAGTGTATCAGCGTTGCCGGTAATAACTTGTCATCAATCAAGATGACCTCCTTAAGCAAAAAGGCCAGCACCTTTCGGGTTGGCCTTTTGCGTTTACCGCGTCCTGATCAGAGCGTGGCGATGCGGTCGCGCTGCTCCTGCAGCCTGGCTTTGGCCTGTTCGGCCTCGGCCAGTTTGGCGCGTTCCTTGTCGATCACCTCGGCGGGTGCCTTGTCGACGAAACCGGCGTTCGACAGCTTTCCGCCGACGCGCTTGACCTCGCCGTCCAGCCGGGCGAGTTCCTTGTCCAGGCGAGCCAGTTCGGCATCCTTGTCGATCAGGCCAGCCATCGGCACAAGCACCTGCATGTCACCCACCAGCGCGATGGCCGACAGCGGTGCTTCTTCGCCGTCGTTGAGCAGGCGCACGCTTTCCAGCTTGGCCAGTTTCTTCAGCAGCGGCTCGTTGTCGGTCAGGCGGCGTTGATCGGTAGCCGAGGCGTTGCCCAGCACCACGTCGATGCGCTTGGCCATGGAGATGTTCATCTCGCCGCGGATCTGGCGGATGCCCAGCATGAAGGCCTTGAGCCACTCGATATCGCCTTCGGCGGCTTCGTTGATACGCTCCGGGTTGAACTCCGGCCACGGCTGCAGCATCAGCGTCGGACCGGACTTGCCGGCGAGCGGCGCGACGCGCTGCCAGATTTCCTCGGTAATGAACGGCATGAACGGATGCGCCAGGCGCAGCGCGGTTTCCAGCACGCGCACCAAGGTGCGGCGGGTGCCGCGCTGGCGTTCGGCGCTTGCGGTCTCGTCCCACAGCAGCGGCTTGACCAGCTCCAGGTACCAGGCGCAGTACTCGTCCCAGATGAACTCGTACAGCGCCTGAGCGGCCAGGTCGAAGCGGAATGCCTCCAGCTGTCGATTCACTTCGCTCTCGGTACGCTGCAGCGCGGAGATGATCCAGCGATCCACCGACGAGAGCTCGACGGGCTCGCCGTTGACCCCCGTGTCCTTGCCCTCGGTGTTCTCGAAGACGAAGTTGGCGGCGTTCCAGATCTTGTTGCAGAAGTTGCGGTAACCCTCGACGCGGCCCATGTCGAACTTGATGTCGCGGCCGGTTGAGGCCAGCGAGCAGAAGGTGAAGCGCAGGGCGTCGGTGCCGTAGCTGGCGATGCCTTCGGGGAACTCGGCACGGGTCTGCTTGGCGATCTTCTCGGCCAGCTTGGGCTGCATCATGCCGCTGGTGCGCTTGGTCAGCAGTTCATCGAGGGTGATGCCATCGACGATGTCCAGCGGGTCGAGCACGTTGCCCTTGGACTTGGACATCTTCTGCCCCTGACCATCGCGTACCAGACCGTGCACGTAGACGGTCTTGAACGGAATCTGCCCGGTCAGGTGAGTGGACAGCATGATCATCCGGGCGACCCAGAAGAAGATGATGTCGAAGCCTGTGACCAGCACGTCGGTGGGGTGGAAGGTCTTCAGGAACTCGGTCTGCTGCGGCCAGCCGAGTGTGGAAAAGGTCCACAGGCCGGAGCTGAACCAGGTGTCCAGGACGTCCTCGTCCTGACGCAGTTCGACGTTGTTGCAGAGGTTGTACTTGCTGCGTACCTCCACTTCATCGCGGCCAACGTAGACGTTGCCGGCTTCGTCGTACCACGCAGGAATGCGATGGCCCCACCAGAGCTGACGGCTGATGCACCAGTCCTGGATGTCGCGCATCCAGCTGAAGTACATGTTCTCGTACTGCTTGGGCACGAACTGGATTTCGCCGCTTTCGACGGCGGCGATGGCCTTCTCGGCCAGCGGTTTGGTGGAAACGTACCACTGGTCGGTCAGCCACGGCTCGATGATGGTGCCGGAGCGATCACCGCGGGGGACTTTCAGCGCGTGGTCGTCGATCTTTTCCAGCAGGCTCATGGCGTCGAACTCGGCGACGATGGCCTTGCGCGCATCGAAGCGGTCCATGTGCGCGTAGCCGTCCGGCAGGTTGGCATCGATCTTGTCGTTCGGCGTCCCGTCGATGTTGAACACCTGGGCCTTGGCGAGCACCGCGGCGTTGCGGTCGAAGATATTGATCAGCGGCAGGTGATGACGCTTGCCGACCTCGTAGTCGTTGAAGTCGTGCGCCGGGGTGATCTTCACGCAGCCGGTGCCGAACTCGAGGTCGACGTAGTCGTCGGCGACGATCGGGATCAGGCGGTTGACCAGCGGCAGCATGACGTGACGGCCGATCAGGCTCTTGTAGCGCTCGTCCTCCGGGTGCACGGCGATGGCGGCGTCACCGAGCATGGTTTCCGGACGGGTAGTGGCGACCACCAGGTAATCCAGGCCGTCTGCAGTCTTGCAGCCATCGGCCAGCGGATAACGTAGGTGCCAGAGATGACCTTTCTCGTCATGGTTCTCGACTTCGAGGTCTGAGATCGCGGTGTGCAGCTTGGTGTCCCAGTTGACCAGGCGCTTGCCGCGATAGATCAGGCCGTCCTCGTGCAGGCGGACGAAGGCTTCCTTGACCGCCTCGGAGAGGCCGTCGTCCATGGTGAAGCGCTCGCGCGACCAGTCCACCGAGGAGCCCAGACGACGGATCTGTCGGGTGATGGTGCCGCCGGATTCTTCCTTCCACTGCCAGACCTTCTCGAGAAACTTCTCGCGTCCAAGGTCATGACGCGAAACGCCCTGCGCGCCGAGCTGGCGCTCGACCACCATCTGCGTGGCGATACCAGCATGGTCTGTACCTGGCTGCCACAGGGTGTTGCGGCCCTGCATGCGGCGCCAGCGGATCAAAGCATCCATGATGGCGTTGTTGAAGCCGTGACCCATGTGCAGGCTGCCGGTGACGTTCGGCGGCGGGATCATGATGGTGTAGGGCTCGCCGGAACCTTGCGGGGCGAAATAGTTGTTCGATTCCCAAGTCTGGTACCAGGAAGTCTCGATGGCGTGCGGCTGGTAGGTCTTGTCCATGCGGCGGGACCCTTAAAACGGCTGGTCGGAAAAACGGGCAAGTATAAAGGCAAACGGCCGCGAGATTTCGCGGCCGTGCTTATTAACTGCGCATTGTCGCGGATGACTCAGGAGCGAGGCGGGGGCGTGCGTACCAGGCGCTCGATTCGGCTCTCGAGGCGACGCTTGAGTTCCGCCTCGATCTGCGGCACGAAGTCGTCGATCACTTCCTGCAGGATCAGATTGGCCGCGGTGCGCAGCTCGTGGTCGATGTGCCGTTCGGCCAGGGAGCGAAACGCGCTACGCACGCTGGTTTCCCGCGGCTCGTCGTCGCTGGCGCTCGCGGCCGGAACGGCTGGCGCTGGCTCGACGATATCGGACAGCAGCGGAATGCTGTCCGGGTCCAGCGCTGCGCCGGCCGGAGCCTCGTCTGGAAAATCGTCACCGAGCAGGGCGCGAATGGACTCGAGATCGCTCAGCAGTTCGGCGGGTTTGTTCGGGGCTTTCGGTGTCATCTCAGAAGTTTCCGGGGCTTGAGCATCCCGGCGGCTGCCAGGGGTTTTCCCTTGCTGTCGAATGGTTGGTCTTAAAGCTCGACCCGTTTCGGATCATAGCCCTGGCGTCGATACAGGCGGAAATTCTCCCGGCAGGCGGTCAGCAGTTGCGGTTCCTGGTTGACGATCTCGATGACCCGGCTGAACTGGTCGATGTGCGACGAAAGCGTCGATGCCAGGTTGATCAAGAGGCCCTGCGTGAATTGAGGTGCCTGGTCGACACCGATCACCACCGGGGCCTTCGGGTCGTCGACGTGCTGCTCGTGGGGAATGAAGCGCTCGGCGCGAAAGTCCCAGAGTAGCTCGTCGACTTCGCTCGACTGCGTTTCATCGACGCAGCGAATGAATACCTGCATGCCGTGTTGCCATCCCTTGGCCGCCAACTGACAGGCCGCCCGCAGGCGGCCGGTCGGGTTGGCGTCGGGCAGGACGTAGAAATCGATCCGCGTCATGGGCGTGCTCCGCTCTGGCCGGGCAGCGCAAGGCGGCTCTGGCCCGAGGGATCAGGCGCGACGGCCAGGTGCATCTCAGTTGACCCGGTCCAGCAGGTACTGGGTCAACAGCGGCACGGGCCGGCCGGTGGCGCCTTTTTCCTTGCCGCCGCTGGTCCAGGCGGTGCCGGCGATATCCAGGTGCGCCCAGGCGAACTTCTTGGTGAAGCGCGAGAGGAAGCAGGCAGCCGTGATGGTGCCTGCCTTGGGGCCGCCGATGTTGGCGATATCGGCGAATGGACTGTCCAGCTGTTCCTGGTATTCGTCGAACAGCGGCAGCTGCCAGGCGCGGTCGGCAGCGTTCTCGCCAGCCTGCAGCAGTTGCTGCACCAGGGCATCGTTGTTGCCCAGCAGACCGGAAGTGTTGCTGCCCAAGGCGACGATGCAGGCACCGGTCAGCGTGGCCACGTCGATCACCGCACGCGGTTCGAAGCGTTCGGCGTAGGTCAGCGCATCGCACAGCACCAAACGGCCCTCGGCATCGGTGTTGAGGATTTCCACGGTCTGACCGCTCATGGTGGTGACGATGTCGCCCGGGCGGGTGGCGCCGCCGCTGGGCATGTTCTCGGCACAGGCCAGCAGGCAGACCAGGTTGATCGGCAGCTGCAGCTCCAGTACGGCCTTGAGTGTGCCGAGTACGCTGGCGGCTCCGCCCATGTCGTACTTCATCTCGTCCATGCCCTGGCCCGGCTTGAGGCTGATGCCACCGGTATCGAAGGTGATGCCTTTGCCCACCAGGGCATACGGCTGCTCGCCCTTCTTGCCGCCGTTGTACTGCATGACGATGATGCAGCCGGGCTGGTCGCTGCCCTGGGAAACCGCGAGGAAGGCGCCGGCGCCGAGATCACGCAGCTTCTTCTCGTCGAGCACGTCGACCTTCAGGCCCTTGTAGGCCTTGCTCATCTGCTTTGCCTGTTCGGCGATGTAGGTCGGGTGGCAGACGTTCGGTGGCAGGTTGCCGAGGTCGCGGGTAAAGGCCATGCCACTGGCGATCGCCGAGGCTTCGCGGGTCGCGCGTTCCACGTCGGGCTGCTCGCTCTTGTCACACAGCAGGACGATCTTCTGCAGAGCGCGCGGGTCGGCTTTCTTGCTCTTGAAGCGATCGAACACGTACTGGCCGTCGGCAAGGATTTCCACCAGCAAGCGAGTGCGGCCGTAATTGTCGCGGCCTTTGATCTGAACATCCTGCATGGCGAAGGCCGCATCGGCACCGCCGAGACCCTTGATTGCGGCAAGTGCGGCATTGGCGATCTTGCGCCACTGGCGGTTGTCCAGTTCGTCGACCTTGCCGATCCCGACCAGCAGTACGCGCTCAGCCTTGAGGCCGGGCAGGCCATGCAACAGCAGGGTCTGACCCGCTTTGCCCTGGATGTCGCCACGCTTGAGCGCAGTGCTGAGCGCGCCGCCGCTGGCGCTGTCTACGCTCTGCGCGACGCTGCCGAGAAGGCAGTCATCGCCGAGCGGCAGAACCAGGGTGGCGGTCTTCTGGGTGGAGGCTTTGGCGCTTTTGACAACAAATTCCATGACGTGGTGTCCCCAAGACAAAGAGTCGGGTTTGCAGGATAATGCCGGGCTTATTTTTCCGGTGGTTCGCCTGTTCGGTCGTTGCTAACGACTGCGCTAGGCTAGAAACGTTGCAATCGTCGATGCTTCGGCGATTGTTTCGGCGCTGCGGTCCGCGTCCGCTCGGTGCGTCATTACCCAATTTCCAACGGCCCGCTCCGGCGGGCCGGCAACTGGCGGCTAGTTTGAGCGTTGCCGCCAGAGCCTGACAACCCTGGAGTGTCTGGTTTGATCGTCTTTCGTTACCTGTCCCGAGAGCTGCTGGTCACCATGAGCGCGGTCAGTGCCGTGCTGCTGGTGATCATCATGAGTGGCCGTTTCATCAAGTATCTGGCGCAGGCTGCGCAGGGACTGCTCGACCCAGGGGTGCTGTTGCTGATCATGGGCTTTCGTCTGCCCGGCTTTCTGCAGCTGATCCTCCCGCTCGGACTGTTTCTCGGCATTCTGCTGGCCTACGGGCGCCTCTATCTGGAAAGCGAAATGACCGTGCTTTCGGCCACGGGCATGAGCCAGCGCCGGCTGCTGGTCTACAGCCTGGCGCCCGCCGCCCTGGTGGCGGTCGTGGTGGGCTGGCTGAGCCTGGGGTTGGCGCCGCAGGGCATCGCCGAGGTGGACCGTATCCTCAATCAGCAGGACTCCCTGACCGAGTTCGACACGCTGCTGCCGGGGCGCTTTCAGACGTTGCGCGGCGGTTCACGGGTAACCTACACCCGCGAACTGTCGGCTGATCGCAGCGAGCTCGGCGGGGTGTTCATCTCCGAAACCAATGTTTCGCGTCAGACCGGAAGGGAAAGCGGACTGTCGGTGCTGGTTGCCGAGAGCGGACGGCAGGAAGTCCAGCCCGATGGCAGTCGCTATCTGATTCTGGAAAACGGCTATCGCTATGACGGCAACCCAGGGCAGGCCGGTTACCGCGCCATCCAGTACGACACCTATGGCGTGCTGCTTCCCAAGCCGGAGGTGAGCGTGGAACTGAGCGAACGTGAGGCGCTGCCGACTCGGGAGCTGCTCGGCAGCGACAACATCCGTCATCGCACCGAGCTGCAGTGGCGCTTCTCATTGCCGTTGCTGGTGTTCGTCGTCACCGTGCTCGCGGTGCCGCTGGCCAAGGTGAATCCGCGACAGGGGCGTTTTCTCAAGCTGCTGCCGGCGATCCTTTTGTACATGACCTATCTTGCGTTGCTGATCGCCGTGCGCGGTGCGCTGGACAAGGGGCGAATCCCGATGGCGCTGGGCCTTTGGTGGGTGCACGGGCTGTTCCTGGCGATAGGCCTGTTGATGCTGTACTGGGAGCCGATCAGGCTGCGGATGAAGAAGGGCAGTGCGCAGCGGGAGGTGGCTCGTGGTTAAGCTGGATCGCTACATCGGAGTCCATGTCTTTCTCGCGATTCTGACTGTCCTCGGCATCATCGTGGGTCTGGCTCTGCTATTCGCGTTCATCGATGAATTGAGTGATGTGGAAGGCGGCTACGGGCTGGGCGATGCCCTGCAGTACGTGCTGCTGACGTCGCCTCGGCGTCTGTATGAAATGCTGCCTATGGCGGCACTGATCGGTTGTTTGATCGGCCTTGGCACGCTTGCCAGCAGCAGCGAGCTGACCATCATGCGCGCGGCTGGTGTCTCGCTGGGGCGCATCGTGGTGGCGGTGATGAAGCCGATGCTGGTGCTGCTCATTGCCGGCATTCTGATCGGTGAGTACGTTGCGCCAGCGACCGAGGACATCGCTCAGGCGCGGCGCTCCCTGGCGCAGGGCGCAGGCGAGGCGCAGAGCAGCAAACGCGGCCTGTGGCACCGGCAGGAGAACGAGTTCGTGCACGTCAACGCCGTGCAGCCCGGCGGCATGCTGGTGGGGGTGACACGTTATCGCTTCGATGACGAGCGCCGCCTGTTGTCGTCCAGTTTTGCCCGTCGCGCCAGCTATCAGGCTGATCACTGGCTGCTCGAGAATATCTCGACCACCCATTTTCGCGGCGATCACACCGAGGTGGTGCGCACGCCGCAGGAACGCTGGGATGTTCAGCTGACGCCGCAGCTACTCGGGACGGTGGTGATGGAGCCGGAAGCGCTATCGATCACCGGCTTGTGGCGCTATATCCACTACCTGGGCGAGCAGGGGTTGAACAACGGTCGTTACTGGCTGGCATTCTGGACCAAGGTGCTGCAGCCGGCCGTCACCGTTGCGCTGGTGCTGCTGGCGATCTCGTTCATCTTCGGGCCGCTGCGCTCGGTCACGCTTGGTCAGCGCATCTTTACCGGCGTAGTGGTCGGCTTCGTATTCCGCATTATTCAGGATTTGCTCGGGCCGGCTAGCCAGGTGTTCGGCTTCTCGCCGTTGCTTGCGGTGGTGCTGCCAGCGGGCATCTGTGCACTCATCGGTGCCTGGTTGCTGCGTCGGGCGGGATGACGGGTGCCTCCGGCGTGAACCGCGGGAGGCGCTGTCGACAAGGTTTGGGTCAGTGTTGGTTCGGTGCGCAGAGCAAAGTCACTTCTTGTGAATGTTCTTCGGTAGCTGCACGGCCTGGCTCTCCGAGTACATGTCGTGCCAGGTGCGGTTCTGTTTGTCGAGCAGCATCCACCAATAACCCATGCCCAGGCACAGCAGCGAAACCAGTGCGATCAGAAAACGCAGAAGCGCCTGCCAAAGATCGATGGCGGTTCCGTCTGCATTCTGGATCCGGATGCCCCAGACCTGCATGCCCAGCGTTTGGCCGCTGTGGGTCCAGAATTTGGCGAAAAAGCCGAACAGGCTGAACAGCAGCAGCGTCGAGAGCAGGGGGTCGATGTCCAGGCGGCCGGCATCCGCGAGCTGCTGCAGCTGTTCACTGCCGTAGAGCAGGCGCAGCAGCACTTGCTGATAGAGCAGTGTCACTACCATCATCAAGGCGATGCACAGCAGGCTGTCATAGAACATTGCAGCAAGCCGACGTACCAGGCCGGCGGCGGGAAACTGGCCCTGCGGGCTGAGCAGGTGTCTGCGCATTGGGTGTCTCGATCAAAGAGGTGGGCGGCGCATTCTACGGAATTGCGCGCATAAAAAAGCCCCTGATGTTGCCATCAGGGGCTTTTCGGAGAAGAGGCTTAGCCCAGGATCTGAACCTGGTCTGCCTGCATGCCCTTTTGACCTTGCACTGCGACGAAACTGACTTTCTGGCCCTCTTTCAGGCTCTTGAAGCCGTTGCCTTCGATCGCGCGGAAGTGCACGAACAGATCCGGACCGCTCTCGGGAGTGATGAAACCAAAACCTTTCTCGTCGTTAAACCACTTGACGGTACCGTTCTGACGATTCGACATGTCTTTGTATCCTTGAAACTCAAAAGTAGAATTGCCCCCGCAGAGCAGGAAGCTGGAACTGGTTGCAAGGAGTAAGAGAGTCGAGCGGAGTAGCGGATCTGAAGATCTACTGCACCAGGTCACGATTCAACAGCGACCCATGCAAACACAGTGGGCACACTCTACGATAACTCGCCAGGGAATGCCAACCCCTCGGAGCCATAGAATTTGCCTGTCCAGGCGGCGCCATTTGGCGCTTTTTGACGTGGCTTTGACTCGCCTTATTCGCTGTTGCGAGAGAGGCAATGCCACGAGTCGACTGCATCGATATCGAGTGTCAGTCTGAGGGAAAGCGATGTAGCTGACGTTGCTTGCCGTGCTGCCGATCCAGATTGTCCGGATGCTTGCATGCGGCCTGGTGCGCTTTGAAGCTTCGCTACGGCGTTAGACTTGCAGGCGATCCGGTTGCCCGTTTCGCTAAGCATGCAGCTTGGCTGCGTTGTAGCAATTCACTGATGGTGCCTCGAGAGAGACTCGAACTCTCACGTTGTTACCAACGGCGGATTTTGAATCCGCTGCGTCTACCGATTCCGCCATCGAGGCACAGTGGGCGCGCAGTATAGGGATGCGCGACGGGGTGGTCAATCGCTTGGCGTGGTCAGGTCGACGTGTTTCGGATAAGATTTGCGCCCTTTCCGCGTCCCGACCTCCGATCCATGCAAGTTGCCGATTTTTTCTTCCAGCTGCCCGATGCCCTGATCGCACGACATCCCCTGGCGGAGCGGCGCGCCAGTCGTCTGCTGGTGCTCGAAGGCGAAACGGGAAAGCTTTCGCATCGCAACTTCGCCGATCTGCTGGACCATGTGCGGCCCGGCGATCTGATGGTGTTCAACAATACCCGGGTGATCCCGGCGCGCCTTTTCGGTCAGAAAGCTACCGGCGGCAAGCTGGAAATCCTTGTCGAAAGGGTAGTCGGCAATCGCAGCGTTCTGGCGCATGTCCGTTCCAGTAAGTCGCCCAAGGCCGGATCGAAGATCCTGCTCGATGGCGGCGGCGAAGCAGAAATGATCGCCCGGCATGATGCGCTGTTCGAACTCGAGTTCGGCGAGGATGTTCTGCCGTTGCTCGAGCGCATCGGGCACATGCCATTGCCTCCTTATATAGACAGGCCTGACGACGCCGCCGACCGCGAGCGTTACCAGACCGTCTACGCGCAGCGCGCCGGTGCCGTGGCTGCGCCGACCGCAGGACTGCACTTCGATGAGGCGCTGCTGCAGACGCTGCGTGAGTCTGGCGTGGAAACGGCCTACGTTACCCTTCATGTCGGCGCCGGCACCTTTCAGCCGGTGCGCGTGGAGCGTATCGAAGAGCATCACATGCATCGCGAATGGCTGGAGGTCGGCCAGGATGTCGTCGATGCGGTGGCGGCCTGTCGCTCCCGTGGTGGGCGCGTGATCGCTGTCGGTACTACCAGCGTGCGTTCGCTGGAGACGGCGGCGCGCGATGGTGAACTCAAGCCGTTCAGTGGCGACACCGATATCTTCATCTACCCAGGCAAGAGCTTTCATGTGGTGGATGCACTGGTCACCAATTTCCATCTGCCTGAATCCACGCTGCTGATGCTGGTTTCCGCCTTCGCCGGTTATCCGGAGACCATGGCGGCCTACGCCGAAGCGGTGGCTCAGCGTTATCGCTTCTTCAGTTACGGCGATGCCATGTTCATCACCCGCAATCCCGCGCCGCGCGGCCCCGAGGAAACCCAATGACTCGCTCCTGCCACATGTCCTTCGAGCTGCTTGCCACCGATGGCAAGGCGCGCCGCGGACGTCTGACCTTTCCGCGCGGCACCGTCGAGACGCCGGCATTCATGCCAGTGGGCACTTACGGTACCGTCAAAGGCATGCTGCCACGGGACATCGAGGCGATCGGAGCGCAGATCATTCTGGGCAACACCTTCCATCTCTGGTTGCGGCCCGGCACTGAAGTGATCAAGCGCCATGGGGACCTGCACGACTTCATGCAGTGGCAGGGGCCTATCCTCACCGACTCGGGCGGCTTTCAGGTGTTCAGCCTGGGGGCGATGCGCAAGATCAAGGAGGAGGGCGTCTACTTCGCCTCTCCGGTAGATGGCGCAAAAGTCTTCATGGGGCCGGAGGAGTCGATGCAGGTCCAGCGTGACCTGGGCTCGGATATCGTGATGATCTTCGATGAATGCACGCCTTATCCCGCTGACGAAGACGTGGCGCGGCGTTCGATGGAGCTGTCGCTGCGCTGGGCCAAGCGCTCGAAGGTCGCCCATGGCGACAGTCCGGCTGCGCTGTTCGGCATTGTTCAGGGCGGTATGCACGAATCTTTGCGCATGCGCTCGCTGGAGGGGCTTTGCGAGATCGGATTTGACGGCCTGGCGATTGGCGGCCTTTCGGTTGGCGAGCCGAAGGAAGAGATGATCCGTGTGCTGGATTTCCTTCCGCCACAGATGCCAGCGGATAAGCCACGCTATCTGATGGGGGTGGGTAAGCCGGAGGACCTGGTCGAGGGTGTGCGGCGCGGCGTCGATATGTTCGACTGCGTGATGCCAACGCGCAATGCGCGAAATGGGCATCTTTTCGTTGATAGCGGTGTGATCAAGATCCGCAACGCCGTTCACAAACACGACGATTCTCCGCTGGATCCGAGCTGTGACTGTTACACCTGCAAACATTTCTCCCGCGCTTATCTGCATCATCTGGATAAATGCGGCGAAATGCTGGGTAGCATGTTGAATACCATCCATAACCTGCGGCATTACCAGCGGGTTATGGCTGGTTTACGCGACGCCATTCAACAGGGTACATTGGCGGCCTTTGTCGACGCCTTTTATGCCAAGCGCGGTCTGCCAACGCCGCCGCTTGCGTGACGTGCCAGAACAAAACAATCCTTTCTGCAACAGGAGTGCTACATGAGCTTTCTGATTCCCGCCGCCTATGCCCAGGAGGCTGCTGCTGGTCCTGCTGGTACTGGTTTCGAGTGGGTTTTTCTAGTCGGTTTTCTGGTCATCTTCTACCTGATGATCTGGCGCCCCCAGTCCAAGCGTGCCAAGGAACACAAGAACCTGATCGCCGGCCTGCAGAAGGGCGACGAAGTGGTCACTTCCGGCGGTATCGCTGGCAAGGTCACCAAGGTCGCCGATGACTTCGTGGTGATCGAGGTGTCTGACAACGTTGAGCTGAAGTTCCAGAAAGTGGCGATCGCCGCAACATTGCCCAAGGGCACACTGAAAGCCATCTGAGCTGACTTCATTCAATATCGACGGGGCGCGCAAGGCGCCCCGCGTTCATTAAACGGGCTGCGTCATGCTCAATAGATTCCCTCTCTGGAAATACCTGCTGATTCTGGCAGTGCTCGCGATCGCCTTTATTTACTCTGCTCCCAACCTCTATCCGGATGACCCGGCGATTCAGGTTACCGGTGCCAGCACATCGCAGGAGATCGGCGAGGCAGACCTCGAGCGCATCAGCAAAGCACTCGTGGATGGCGGTATCGCGGTCAAGTCTGCGTCCCTGGACGAGCAGGGCCGAGGTGGCCTTGTGCGTCTCGAGCGTCAGGATGATCAGTTGCCGGCAAAAGATATCGTGCGCCGCGCGCTCGGCGACGCCTACGTAGTTGCGCTCAATCTGGCGCCTACGACTCCCGACTGGTTGCGCAATCTTGGCGCAAGCCCGATGAAGCTTGGTCTGGATCTCTCCGGTGGTGTGCACTTCCTCCTGGAAGTGGACATGGACAAGGCAATTGAAACGCGCCTGAACGTCTCCGAGGGTGAGGTCAAGAGTCTGCTGCGCAAGGAGCGTGTGCGATACCGCAGTCTGCCGAATCTGAAGGATTCCGTGCAGTTGGGCTTTGCCGATGAGGCTACCCTGGATGCAGCCCAATCGCTCATCCGCAAGGAATTTACCGACTTCGAGCTGACGTCCGCAGAGCGCAACGGCCAGTACGTGCTGCGTCTGACGCTGACCGAAGCCAAGCTGGCGGAAATTCGCGAGTACTCGATCAAGCAGAATCTGACCACGGTGCGTAATCGCGTCAACGAACTCGGCGTGGCTGAGCCGTTGGTTCAGCGCCAAGGTGCCAATCGGATCGTCGTCGAGCTGCCGGGTGTGCAGGATACGGCCGAGGCCAAACGTATCCTCGGCAAGACGGCGAACCTTGAGTTCCGCCTGGCTGCCGATTCAGATGCATCGCGTGCTTCCACCGAAACCTTCGAGTTCCGCGAAGAGGGCCGCCCGCCGGTTCAGCTTGAGCGCACACTGATCATTACAGGTGATCAGGTGACCGACGCCCAGGCCAGCTACGACGAGAATGGCCGTCCGCAGGTGAATATCCGGCTCGATGGCCATGGCGGCGATCTGATGAATCGCGCCACGCGCAACAATGTCGGGCGCAGCATGGCCGTGATCTTCATCGAGCAGCGGCCGATGACTCGCTATGTGCGGCAGACGGTTGATGGTGTTGAGCAGGAAGTGCGCGTCGAGACCTTCCAGGAAGAAAAGAAGATCATCAGTCTTGCAACTATCCAGTCGCCACTCGGCAGCCAGTTCCGCATCACCGGCCTCGATGGCCAGGGCGAGTCGTCAGAGCTGGCGTTGCTGCTGCGCGCCGGTGGTCTGGCGGCGCCGATGTACTTCGCAGAAGAGCGCACCATCGGCCCGAGCCTGGGCGCTGAAAACATCAAGCTGGGCGTCCAGGCAGCCATGTGGGGCTTCCTCTTCGTCGCCATCTTCATGGTGCTGATCTACAAGTTCTTCGGTGTGTTGGCGACCATTGCGCTGCTGTTCAATATGGTCGTGCTGACAGCCCTGATGTCGATGCTCAATGCCACGCTGACCCTTCCGGGTATTGCCGGTATCGTGTTGACCATGGGTATGGCGGTGGATGCCAACGTGCTGATCTTCTCGCGAATCCGCGAGGAGATCGCCAATGGCATGTCGATCCAGCGCGCCATCCATGAAGGCTTCGATCGGGCCTTCTCGGCGATCGTCGACGGCAACCTGACCACTCTGCTGGTCGGCGGCATCCTGTTCGCCATGGGGACCGGCCCGATCAAGGGCTTCGCGGTCACCCTTTCGATCGGCATTCTGACGTCGATGTTTACCGCAATCATCGTGACGCGCGCCATGGTCAACCTGATCTACGGTGGCCGCGATCTCAAGAAGCTGTGGATTTAAGGGGCTAGCACGATGAAACGCGTAATCAATTTCATGGGTGTCCGCCATGTGGCCTTCGCCCTGACCGTGGTGCTGACCGTTGCGTCACTGGCGAGCCTTGTGGTCAAGGGGCTCAACTTCGGGTTGGACTTTACTGGCGGTACACTGATCGAGCTCGGCTATGAGCGCCCGGTTGAACTCGAGCAGGTGCGTGGGCAGCTTGAGCAGTCCGGGTTTGGCGACGCTGTAGTGCAGAGCTTCGGTGCGACTACTGACGTGCTGGTGCGCATGCCGGGCGACGATCCTCAGCTGGGAGAGCGCATCGCTGATGCATTGCGCGGCGCTGACAGTGCGAACTCGGTGAGCGTCAAGAGAGTCGAGTTCGTCGGGCCTGCGGTAGGTGAGGAGCTGCGCGACCAGGGTGGCCTGGGCATGCTGCTCGCGCTGGGTGGTATTCTGGTCTACGTGGCCTTTCGCTTTCAGTGGAAGTTCGGTCTCGGTGCCGTGCTGTCGCTGTTCCACGATGTGATCGTCGTTCTCGGGGTATTCTCCTTTTTCCAGATATCGTTCGATCTCACCGTGCTGGCCGCTGTGCTGGCGGTTATCGGCTATTCGCTGAACGACACAATCGTCATCTTTGACCGGATCCGCGAGAACTTCCGCATGCTGCGCAAGGCGGAGCTGCTGGAAAACATCAATATTTCCACGACGCAAACCTTGCTGCGCACCATGGCAACTTCGGTATCCACGTTGCTGGCTGTCGGTGCGCTCATGGTCTTTGGTGGCGAGAATCTGTGGGGCTTCTCGTTGGCGCTGTTGATCGGCGTTGGGGCAGGCACGTACTCGTCGGTCTATGTCGCTGGCATGCTGCTCGTCTGGCTGAAGCTCACCCGTGACGACCTGATTCCACCAGTGGTGGAAGAGGAAGCGGACGAGCGCCCCTGATCTTCTTCGAACTTCCGCAGCGTAAAGGAGTCCAAGGCTGCGGAACGGGCGCAGCCCGAAGGAAGAGGAAGTCACAGTGAACAAGTCCATGTTGGTCGGCACGGCGCTCGGAGTGGTGGTCGCCACGGCTGGCGGCGCTTTCGCTACTTATAGTCTGGTTGATCGCGGGCCGAAATTCGCCGATGTGCTGGCGGTGGAGCCGATCAAGGAAACCATTCGGACTCCGCGAGAGGTTTGCAAGGATGTCGCGGTGACTCGGCAGAAACCAGTGCAGGATCAGCATCGCATCGCAGGTACAGCAGTGGGTGCGGTGGTTGGTGGCTTGCTCGGCAATCAGGTTGGTGGCGGTACCGGCAAGAAAATTGCGACGGTCGCCGGTGCGGTCGGTGGCGGTTATGCAGGCAATCAGGTGCAGGGCCGCATGCAGGCCAGCAGCACCTATACCACTACCGAAACACGTTGCAGCACGGTAACCGATTCGCACGACAAGATCGTCGGCTACGACGTGAAGTACGACCTCGCCGGCAAGGTGGGTCGCGTACGCATGGATCGCGATCCGGGTAGCCAGATCCCGGTGCAGGATGGACAGTTGTCGCTATCGCAGCAGTGAGTTGAGCGATTGTGCAGCAACAAAAAAACGCCCCGTTGGGGCGTTTTTTTATGCCGCTATCGTTCTCAGCGCTTGAGAGAAGGTGTCAGGTGCGGCTGGATGGTGGTCAGTACCGCCTTGAAGCATTTGGTGTTGCCGGCAACGATCTGACCCTTCTCAAGGAAGTCATGGCCGCCGCTGAAATCGCTCACCAAGCCGCCGGCTTCCTGGATCAGCAGTGCGCCTGCCGCCATGTCCCATTCGGAAAGGCCAAACTCCCAGAACGCATCAAAGCGGCCTGCAGCGACATAAGCCAGGTCGAGGCTTGCGGCGCCGGCACGACGTAGGCCGGAGGTCTGGCCGACCAGGCTGCGGAACATCTTCAAGTAGCTGTCCAAGTTGTCCATCTGGCCATCCTTGAACGGAAAGCCGGTGCCGAGCAGTGCGCCGTCCAGGCTCTTGCGTGCGCTAACGCGCAGGCGGCGGCCGTTCAGGGCGGCGCCACGGCCGCGGCTGGCGGTGAATTCTTCCTGGCGTACCGGGTCCAGCACGACCGCGTGTTCCAGGCGCCCGCGGTACTTGCAGGCGATGCTGACGGCGTAGTGAGGAATGCCGCGGACAAAATTGGTGGTTCCATCCAGCGGGTCGATGATCCACAGGTAATCGGCGCCGTCCCCGCTGCCTTCGAGCAGTCCGCCTTCCTCGCCCAGGATGCCGTGATTCGGGTAGGCCTTGCGCAGCGCATTGACGATGCTCTGCTCTGCGGCCTTGTCGATTTCGGTGACGTAATCCTTCGCTTCTTTCTCGTTGACCGAGATTGCATCCAGGCGATCGGTGGAACGGACAATCAGTTCGCCGGCGCTGCGGGCGGCGCGCAGCGCGATATTCAGCATGGGCTGCATGGATCAATTACCTGGTCATTAAAGAAAGCGCGAAATTCTATCAGGAAAGCGCCGGCGCATGTAGCGTCACGGTGGTGGTTGCAGGGGGCGGCAGATGGCGGATCGGGAGCCGCTTCCTGTAAGCTTTCTGCTCGCTTTCAAGCAGAGAATTATTGTGTCGCTGCAGAACATTCGTGTCGTGCTGGTCAATACCAGTCATGCCGGCAACATCGGTGGTGCGGCTCGTGCCATGAAGAACATGGGGCTTTCGCGCCTGGTATTGGTCGATCCCGAGGATTTCCCGAGTCCCAACGCCGTGGCCAGGGCGTCCGGTGCAACCGACATTCTCGATAGTGCACGGGTCGTTGCAACGCTGGAAGAGGCGCTGGCTGGTTGCAGTCTGGTGCTCGGAACCAGCGCTCGTGATCGGCGCATTCCCTGGCCGTTGCTCGACCCTCGGGAGTGCGCGTCGGTTTCCGTGGAGCAGTCTGCCGGGGGCGGCGAGGTCGCATTGGTATTCGGTCGCGAGTACGCGGGGCTGACCAATGAGGAGTTGCAGCGCTGCCAGTACCACGTCCATATCCCGTCTGATCCACAGTTCAGTTCATTGAATCTCGCTGCGGCCGTGCAAGTGCTTACCTACGAGGTGCGCATGGCCTGGTTGGCTGCCGAGGGGCGGCCAATCAAGGTCGAGAAACTGGAAACCACGGCGATGCTGGATGCCCAGCCCGTGACTGTCGATGAGCTGGAGAATTACTTCGGTCATCTTGAGCGGACTCTGGTGGATATCGGCTTTCTCGATCCGACCAAGCCCAGGCATCTGATGCCCCGATTGCGTCGGCTCTACGGGCGCAGCGGTATCAGCAAACTGGAAATGAATATCCTGCGCGGTATTCTCACCGAGACACAAAAGGCTGCCCGCGGCGAGCCTCACAAGCGGAGAAGTGATTGATGTTCGAACGCATGCGCGAAGACATTCAAAGCGTTTTCCATCGCGATCCGGCGGCACGCAATGCGTTCGAAGTTCTGACCTGTTATCCGGGGCTGCACGCCATCTGGATTCATCGCCTGTCCCATTGGCTGTGGGTGCATGAATTCAAGTGGCTTGCGCGGATGTCTTCGAATCTGGGGCGCTGGCTGACAGGGGTCGAGATCCATCCGGGCGCCAGGATTGGCCGGCGATTCTTCATTGATCACGGGATGGGCATCGTCATTGGCGAGACCGCGGAAATTGGCGATGACGTGACGCTCTATCACGGCGTGACACTCGGAGGCACCAGCTGGAATAAGGGCAAGCGCCATCCGACGCTTGAAGACGGTGTAATCGTGGGGGCGGGCGCGAAGATCCTCGGGCCGTTCACCGTCGGCGCGGGCGCGAAGATCGGCTCCAATGCGGTGGTTACCCGTGAAGTGCCGCCAGGAGCGACGGCGGTTGGAATTCCGGGGCGGGTGATCGTCAAATCCAGCGATGAGCAGGAAGCCAAGCGCAAGGCCATTGCCGAGAAGATCGGATTCGACGCCTATGGCGTCAGCGAGGATATGCCTGATCCCGTCGCGCGAGCCATTGGGCAGTTGCTGGATCATGTTCAGGCCGTAGAGGAGCGCTTGGAGGGAATGTGTGGCGCGCTCAAGGCGCTGGGCAGCGATTATTGCGCCAAGGACCTTCCGGAGCTGCGAGAAGAAGACTTCGTTGAAGTGAAGTCCGACGCTGGCGATGCCCGCACCTGAAGTGCGCGGGCTGGCAGCAGCTGGTATCATGCCGGCCCGCTGCCTCCGGCCGGGCGTGGTTCCAGACTAAAGACCTACTGAATTAATAGGTCTTATAGTTGACTCAAATACTCGGGAATTGCATAATTGCGCCAAACCGTAATGCTTGGTGCAGACCGATGCGATTAACCACCAAAGGCCGTTATGCCGTGACCGCCATGCTCGATCTGGCGCTGCATGCGCAGCATGGGCCGGTCTCCCTGGCCGATATTTCCGAGCGGCAGGGTATTTCCCTTTCCTATCTCGAGCAGCTCTTCGCGAAGCTGCGCCGCGGCAGCCTGGTGACGAGCGTGCGAGGGCCCGGCGGCGGCTATCAGCTTTCTCGTGACATGGCCGGCATTCAGGTCGCCCAAGTCATCGACGCTGTGAACGAGTCGGTCGATGCCACGCGTTGCCAAGGTCTAGGCGGCTGCCACTCTGGCGATACCTGCCTGACTCACCATCTGTGGTGTGACCTCAGCCAGCAGATTCATGAATTCCTCAGCGGCATCAGCCTGGCCGACCTGGTCAAGCGCCAGGACGTGCAGCAGGTCGCCCTGCGCCAAGACATGCGCAAGGCTGGCGGCACTTCGCCGCATATGGACAAGATAGAAACGTCCGCCATCGATTGAGCAGGGCGACTGCCTGATAGGAGATATCTGAATGAAATTGCCGATTTACCTGGACTACTCTGCGACCACACCTGTGGATCCGCGTGTTGCCGCCAAGATGATCGAGTGCCTCACCAACGAAGGCAACTTCGGCAATCCGGCGTCGCGCTCTCATGCCTTTGGCTGGAAAGCCGAGGAAGCCGTGGAGAATGCGCGCCGTCAGGTTGCTGAGCTGGTGAACGCCGATCCTCGTGAAATCGTCTGGACATCCGGTGCAACCGAGTCGGACAACCTGGCCATCAAGGGCGTCGCGCATTTCTATGCGTCCAAGGGCAAGCACATCGTCACCACCAAGATCGAGCACAAGGCGGTACTGGATACCACTCGCCAGCTCGAGCGCGAAGGCTTCGAGGTCACGTATCTCGAACCGGGCGAGGATGGCATCGTCACGCCGGCGATGGTCGAAGCTGCGCTGCGCGACGACACTATTCTTGTGTCGGTCATGCACGTGAACAACGAGATCGGCACTATCAACGACATCACCGCCATCGGCGAGCTGACCCGTTCTCGCGGCATTCTTTTCCATGTCGATGCGGCGCAGTCGACCGGCAAGGTCGAAATCGATCTGGAGAAGATGAAGGTCGATCTGATGTCCTTCTCCGCTCATAAGACCTATGGGCCGAAGGGTGTGGGTGCGCTGTACGTTCGCCGTAAGCCCCGCGTCCGCCTTGAGGCACAGATGCATGGCGGTGGCCATGAGCGTGGCATGCGTTCCGGTACGCTGGCTACCCACCAGCTGGTCGGCATGGGCGAGGCCTTTCGTATCGCGAAAGACGAAATGGCCCAGGAGAACGAGCGCGTCCGCTCCCTGCGTGATCGCTTCTACAAGCAGGTCGAGCATCTCGAAGAGCTTTATGTGAACGGTAGCCTGACCGCCCGTGTACCGCACAATCTGAACCTCAGCTTCAACTACGTCGAGGGCGAGTCGCTGATCATGGCGCTCAAGGATCTGGCGGTATCGTCTGGCTCCGCCTGTACGTCCGCTTCGCTGGAGCCGTCGTACGTGCTGCGTGCACTGGGTCGTAACGACGAATTGGCGCATAGCTCCATCCGTTTCACCTTTGGTCGGTTCACTACTGAAGAGGAAATCGACTACGCAGCGCAGAAGGTTTGCGAGGCCGTCACCAAGCTGCGCGAGCTTTCGCCCCTGTGGGACATGTTCAAAGACGGCGTCGACATTTCCAAGGTCGAGTGGCAAGCCCACTGACCGGCGTCAAGCGCCGCACAGCCTGATCTAAGAGGATTGCACCATGGCATACAGCGATAAGGTCATCGACCACTACGAAAACCCGCGCAACGTCGGCAAGTTCGACGCTGAAGACCCGAGCATCGGTACCGGCATGGTAGGTGCGCCGGCATGTGGCGACGTGATGCGTTTGCAGATCAAGGTCAACGAGCAGGGCGTCATCGAAGATGCCAAGTTCAAGACCTATGGTTGCGGCTCCGCCATCGCGTCCAGCTCGCTTGCTACCGAGTGGATGAAGGGCAAAACCCTGGAAGAAGCGGAAACCATCAAGAACACGCAGCTGGCTGAAGAGCTGGCGCTGCCGCCGGTGAAGATTCACTGCTCCGTGCTCGCCGAAGATGCGATCAAGGCAGCTGTGCGTGACTACCGCGAAAAGAAAGGTCTGCTTTAAATAGGGAGGTTGCGATGGCTATCACCATGACGCCCGCTGCAGCCCAGCACGTTCGCCGTTCGCTGGACGGGCGAGGCAAGGGTGTAGGTGTGCGACTCGGGGTGCGTACGACCGGGTGTTCCGGCTTGGCGTACGTACTTGAGTTCGTCGACGAAACGGCAGCCGAAGACTCGGTGTTCGAGAGTCATGGGGTCAAGGTGATCATTGATCCCAAGAGCTTGGTATACCTCGACGGTACGGAACTCGACTTCGTTCGCGAAGGGCTCAACGAGGGCTTCAAGTTCAACAACCCGAACGTTCGTGGCGAGTGTGGCTGCGGCGAGAGCTTCAATATCTGAGGACGCCGTGGGTACTCCCTGTCATTTTGCATTGTTCGAGTTGAAGCCCGAGTTCGAGCTGGATCTCGCGTCTCTTGCCGATCGCTATCGAGAGCTTGCTCGCCAGGTTCACCCTGATCGCTTTGCCGACGCTGGCGAAAGCGAGCAGCGTCAGGCCCTTGAGCGCTCCGCCAACCTCAATGAGGCTTACCAGACGCTCAAGAGTCCGAGCCGTCGGGCAAGGTATCTGTTGGCCATCGAGGGGCATGAGGTTCCACTGGAAGCGACTGTTCAGGATCCCGCGTTCCTCATGCAGCAGATGCATTGGCGCGAGGAGCTTGAAGAGCTCCATGAGCAGGCCGATCTGGATGGCGTAGCGGCGTTCAAGTCGCGCTTGAAGCAGGCGCAGCAGCGGCTGAACGATGATTTCGCCCGCATCTGGCAGGATTCTGAGCGGCGTGCCGATGCTGAGCGTCTGGTTCGACGCATGCAGTTTCTCGACAAGCTGACCCAGGAAGTGCGCCAACTCGAAGAGCGCCTCGACGATTAACCCCGCGCAGCGCCCGGCGTTGCGCCCGATATCAGACAGACATGGCCTTACTTCAGATTGCCGAGCCCGGACAAACCCCCCAGCCCCATCAGCGGCGCCTGGCTGTCGGAATAGACTTGGGGACCACCAACTCCCTCGTAGCTGCCCTGCGCAGTGGTGTCACTGCGCCGTTGGCCGATGCTGATGGGCAAGTAATCCTGCCGTCGGTGGTGCGCTATCACGCTGACCGCATTGAGGTTGGCGCACAAGCCAAACTTGCCGCGGCCACCGATCCGTTCAACACCATCAGTTCGGTCAAGCGGCTGATGGGTCGCGGGCTGGCCGATGTGAAGCAGTTGGGCGAACAGCTGCCGTACCGCTTCCGTCAGGCTGAGTCGCAAATGCCGTTCATCGAGACCGTTCAGGGCGCCAAGAGCCCTGTGGAAGTCTCGGCTGAGATTCTGCGCGCACTCCGTCAGCGTGCCGAGGCGACCCTGGGCGGTGAGCTGGTCGGTGCGGTGATTACCGTTCCGGCCTATTTCGACGATGCCCAGCGTCAGGCGACGAAGGACGCCGCGCGACTTGCCGGGCTCAGCGTGCTGCGCCTGCTCAACGAGCCGACCGCGGCCGCCGTCGCCTATGGTCTGGATCGTCATGCCGAAGGCGTCGTCGCGATCTACGATCTCGGAGGCGGTACCTTCGATATTTCGATTCTTCGCCTGACCAAGGGCGTTTTCGAGGTGTTGGCCACTGGTGGCGACACGGCTCTGGGTGGTGATGATTTCGACCATGCGGTAGCGGACTGGATTCTCGAGCGTGCCGGTGTGTCCGGCGATCTCGAGCCGGGCGCGCAGCGTGAATTGCTGAAGATTGCCTGCGATGCCAAGGAGCATCTGAGTGATGTGGATGCGGTGGATGTCGCGTATGCCGGCTGGTCAGGCGAGCTGCAACGCGAAACCTTCGATGCGCTGATCGAGCCGATGATTGCGCGCAGTCTCAAGTCCTGCCGGCGTGCCGTGCGGGATTCGGGTGTGGAGCTTGAGGAGATTACCGCCGTGGTCATGGTCGGCGGTTCGACACGAGTGCCAAGGGTGCGCTCGGCAGTTGGGCAGCTGTTCGGTCGCGAGCCACTGACCGACATCGATCCTGATGAGGTTGTGGCCATTGGCGCGGCGATTCAGGCTGAGACCTTGGCTGGCAATAATCGCGATGGGGAAGAGCTGTTGCTGCTCGATGTGATCCCGCTGTCCCTCGGGCTGGAGACCATGGGCGGGCTGATGGAGAAGATCATTCCGCGCAACACCACGATTCCGGTGGCGCGCGCGCAGGACTTCACCACCTACAAAGATGGCCAGTCGGCCATGATGATTCATGTGCTGCAGGGCGAGCGCGAGCTGATCTCCGACTGCCGTTCGCTGGCTCGATTCGAGCTGCGCGGTATTCCGCCGATGGTCGCCGGGGCGGCAAAGATTCGCGTCACCTTCCAGGTCGATGCTGATGGCTTGCTCAGCGTGTCCGCGCGTGAGTTGGCATCCGGCGTGGAGGCGAGTATTCAGGTCAAGCCTTCCTATGGCCTCACCGATGGCGAAATCGCCAGGATGCTGGAGGACTCTTTCCGCAAGGCGGACGAGGACCGTGACGCCCGGGCGTTGCGTGAGCAGCTGGTTGATGCCCAGCGCCTGCTCGAGGCGGTCGAGGCTGCGCTGGCCGTCGATGGCGAGCGCTTGCTGTCTGCTGAAGAGCGCGTGGCGATCGACTCCCAGGTCGCCGAGTTGCGCGGATTGCTGGACAGTCAGGATGTGCTGGCCATCGAGCGCCAGACCAAACGCCTGAGCCAGATCACCGACGCCTTTGCTGCGCGTCGGCTGGATTCGACCGTCAAGGCCGCGCTGGCCGGGCGGCGGCTAAACGATATCGAGGATTGACCCAGATGCCGCAGATCATTTTCCTGCCCAATGCCGACCATTGCCCTGAAGGCGCCGTCATCGAGGCGCAGACCGGCGAGACGGTGCTGGACGCCGCGCTGCGCAATGGCATCGACATCGAGCATGCATGCGAAAAATCCTGTGCCTGCACCACCTGCCACGTCGTGGTTCGCGAAGGCTTCCAGTCACTGGAAGCTTCCGATGAGCTGGAGGACGACATGCTCGACAAGGCGTGGGGGCTTGAGCCCAATTCCCGGCTGTCCTGCCAGGCAGTGGTGGCTGATGCCGATCTAGTCGTGGAGATTCCGAAGTACACAATCAATCAGGTTTCCGAAGGGCACTGAGGGTGGGCGTCATGCAGCTGAAATGGAGTGACGTGCAGGAAATCGCCATCGAGCTGGCCGAGCGCAAGACCGATGTAGATCCGCGCTATGTGAATTTCCTTGATTTGCATCGCTGGGTGGTGGAGCTTCCGGGCTTCGCCGATGAGCCCGGTCGGGGTGGCGAGAAAGTGCTCGAAGCCATTCAGTCGGCCTGGATCGAAGAGGCCGAATAGAGCGGTCTCGAAGTTTTCGTTTTCCTCCGGTTGGGTATCTCGGGACCGTTCGGCGGTCCCTGGCGCCATCCGGGCTTCTACCCTCTACCCTTATGTTTTTTGACATGAACCCGCGTATAATCCGCGGGTTTACTCGTTCGCTTTAACCCATCAGTTTTGGAGTCCTACATGGCCCTGCAACGCACCTTCTCCATCATCAAGCCCGACGCTGTCGCCAAGAACGTCATCGGCGAAATCACTACCCGTTTCGAGAAGGCCGGCCTGCGCGTCGTCGCTTCCAAGATGGTTCAGCTATCCGAGCGCGAAGCGGCTGGCTTCTACGCCGAGCACAGCGAGCGTGGCTTCTTCAAGGATCTGGTTGCTTTCATGACTTCCGGTCCGGTCATCGTTCAGGTTCTGGAAGGCGAAGACGCCATCGCCAAGAACCGTGAGCTGATGGGCGCCACCAACCCGAAAGAAGCTGCTGCCGGCACCATCCGCGCCGATTTTGCCGTTTCCATCGACGAGAACGCCGTGCACGGTTCCGATTCGGAAGCCTCCGCTGCTCGTGAAATCGCTTACTTCTTTGCTGCCACCGAAGTGTGCGCACGCATTCGCTGATTGAGCGAAGGTGAATTCAATGATTGCCACGACCGGTAAAGTGAATCTGCTCGGGCTTACCCAGTCGCAACTGGAGAGCTTCTTCGAGTCCATCGGGGAGAAGCGTTTTCGCGCCGGTCAGGTGATGAAGTGGATTCACCATTTTGGTGTCGATGATTTCGACGCCATGAGCAATCTCGGCAAGGCCTTGCGCGAAAAGCTCAAGGCCTGCGCCGAGATTCGCGGCCCGGAGGTCGTCAGTGAAGACATCTCCAGCGATGGCACCCGCAAATGGGTCGTGCGTGTCGCCTCGGGCAGCTGTGTGGAAACTGTGTACATCCCCCAGGGCGGACGTGGAACGCTGTGCGTGTCCTCGCAGGCCGGTTGTGCGCTGGATTGCAGTTTCTGTTCCACCGGCAAGCAAGGCTTCAACAGCAACCTGACAGCGGCCGAGGTGATCGGTCAGGTCTGGATTGCTAACAAATCATTCGGCTCCATCCCGGCGAAAATCGATCGTGCGATCACCAACGTGGTGATGATGGGGATGGGCGAGCCGTTACTGAATTTCGACAACGTCGTCGCTGCCATGCACATCATGATGGACGACCTTGGTTACGGGATTTCCAAGCGCAAGGTGACGCTCTCGACCTCCGGCGTCGTGCCGATGATCGACGAGCTGGCCAAGGTCATCGACGTTTCTCTGGCATTGTCGCTGCACGCACCCAACGATGCGTTGCGCGATCAGTTGGTGCCGATCAACAAGAAGTACCCGCTGGACATGCTGCTGGCGGCATGCAAGGGCTATATCTCGAGGCTTGGCGAGAAGCGCGTGCTGACCATCGAGTACACCCTGCTCAAGGGCATCAACGATCAGCCCGAACATGCCGAGCAGATGATCACGCTGCTGGCGGATATCCCGTGCAAGATCAATCTGATCCCGTTCAATCCGTTCCCTCACTCCGGATATGAGCGGCCGAGCAACAATGCTATCCGCCGTTTTCAGGACATCCTGCACAAAGGTGGGCACAATGTAACGGTGCGTACCACCCGCGGCGAAGACATCGACGCGGCTTGCGGTCAGCTCGTCGGCCAGGTGCTGGACCGGACGCGTCGAAGCGAGAGATACATCGCTGTGCGTGAGCTACAGAGCGAGCCAGGTGCGGCGCAAACTGCTTCGAACCGATCCTGAGGGGGATGCTGATGATTTTGCGCGCTGCGCTGCTGCTTCTACTGACCGGCCTGTTGGCCGGTTGTGTGTCTTCTGGATCCACTGATCCGCTGAGAACCGACGAAGGTCGCCAGCAGGCCCGCGACGCCTATATTCAATTGGGGATCGGCTACCTGCAGCAGGGCGCCGCCGCGCGCGCCAAGACGCCACTGCGCAAGGCCCTCGAAATTGATCCGAACAGCGCCGATGCACACGCCGCCCTGGCTTTGGTATTCCAGACCGAAATGGAAAACGACCTGGCCGACAAGCACTACCGTGAAGCGCTCTCCAGTCGCAAGGACGCCCGCATACTCAACAACTACGGCAGCTTTCTGTTCGAGCAGAAGCGCTACCCCGAAGCTATGGAGCGTTTCCGTCAGGCTTCCGAAGACAACATGTATTCCGAGCGGGCGCGGGTCTTTCAGAATCTGGGTATGACTGCACTGCAGTTGGGCCAGCGTGAAGAGGCCGAACTCCATTTCACCCGCTCGCTGCGCCTCGACAGTCGCCAGCCCCGCGCGTTGCTCGAGCTTGCACTCATGGCCTTCGAGGACAAGCAATACGTTCCAGCCAAGCGTTACTACGATAGCTTCAGCCAACTGGCCGAGCAGAACGCACGGAGTCTGCTGCTCGGTATCCGTCTGGCCAACATCCATCAGGACCGCGACACTGCTGCAAGCCTCGCGCTGCAGCTGAGGCGGCTGTATCCCGGTACGGATGAATACAAGCAATATCTTTCGGAGCAACGATGACCGCGCCGCACCAAGAATCCGCTGCACCGATGGGCAACAACCCCGGCGAGACGCTGCGTATAGCTCGCGAAGACAAGGGCTGGCCGCTGTCTGCAGTTGCACAGCAGCTGAATCTCACCGAGCGCTCGCTGGCTCGCATCGAGGCCGGCGATTTCAGCCAGTTGCCAGGGCACACCTTTGCCCGGGGTTACGTTCGTGCCTATGCCAAGTTGCTGGGGTTGGATCAGAATCGCCTGGTTCAGGAGTTCGACCTGCACACCGGTACCAACGCTTCCGGAAGCAACGTCAACAGCCTGGGGCGCATCGAAGAGCCCGGCCGTCTGTCGCGAAGCTTCATGCGCTTCTTCGGCTTTGCCTTGTTGCTGCTCCTGGCTGCAGTCGCCTGGTATTGGTGGCAGGAACGCATGGCTCGAGAGGCCACGACGCCACCGGTCTCGGCGCTGGAGCGAATCGAAGTGGAAGGCGCGGATGGAACCACCGAGATCCATCTGCTTGATCGCGCTGACGAGGGTGCCGAGCAGCAGAGCGAACAGCCAGTCGAGCAAACAGCACCGCTAGCCGATTCGAACGAGAGTGAAGCGATCGAGTCTGAGCAACAGGCTCCAGCCACCACTGATGTGCAGGGCACCATCACCGAGCCGGCGGGCGAGGCCGCGCAGTCTCTGCCGCTGACGCTGCCTGACAGCCCCACGCAAGGCGCTGACGCAACGGCCTCCCCGGCTCCCACGAGTGCCTCGAGCGACACCGCCCCGCCAGTAGCCGGCGAGGCCCAGCTAGAGCTGAGTTTCACCGCCGATTGCTGGACGCGAGTCAGCGATGCCGACGGACGGGTACTGTTCAGCGCGCTGGCCAAGGCTGGGACGAGCAGGGCGGTCAGCGGCAAGGCACCATTGGACGTACATCTGGGCTACGCTCGCGGCGCCCAACTCAGTTACAACGGCGAAGCTGTGAACCTCGCCTCTCATATGCGCGGCGAGACAGCGCGCCTCAAGCTCGGACAGTAAGCTGACCATGCATTCCGAATCTCCTATCAAGCGTCGCCAATCCCGCAAGATCTGGGTGGGCAATGTGCCGGTCGGTGGTGATGCGCCGATTTCCGTACAGAGCATGACCAATACCGAGACCTGTGATGTCGAGGCGACGGTTGCGCAGATCCAGCGCCTGGCCAATGCAGGCGCCGATATCGTCAGGGTTTCAGTGCCTTCCATGGAGGCTGCCGAGGCCTTTGGGCGCATCAAGCAACTGGTGCAGTTGCCGCTGGTGGCCGACATCCATTTCGATTATCAGATCGCTCTGCGCGTGGCCGAGCTCGGCGTTGATTGCCTGCGCATCAATCCCGGCAATATCGGTCGCGAAGATCGCGTGCGCGCGGTGGTCGATGCGGCGCGCGACAAGGGCATCCCGATCCGCATCGGGGTGAATGCCGGTTCGCTGGAAAAGGACCTGCAGAAAAAGTACGGCGAGCCGACCCCGCAGGCGCTGGTGGAGTCCGCCCTGCGCCATGTCGATCATCTCGATCGCCTGGACTTCCAGGACTTCAAGGTCAGCGTAAAGGCTTCCGACGTATTCATGGCGGTCGAGGCCTATCGGTTGCTGGCCGGGCAGATCGAACAGCCGCTGCACCTGGGCATTACCGAGGCGGGTGGACTGCGTTCCGGCACCGTGAAGTCCGCGGTCGGGCTGGGCATGCTGCTCGCTGAAGGCATCGGTGACACCATTCGCGTGTCGCTGGCGGCCGATCCTGTCGAGGAAATCAAGGTCGGCTTCGATATCCTCAAGTCGCTGCGTCTGCGTTCACGTGGTATCAACTTCATCGCCTGCCCGAGCTGCTCGCGGCAGAACTTCGATGTGGTCAAGACCATGAACGAGCTGGAAACCCGCGTGGAAGACCTGCTGGTACCGATGGACGTTGCCGTGATCGGTTGTGTGGTGAACGGTCCGGGAGAGGCGAAGGAGGCCCATGTCGGGTTGACCGGTGGCAGCCCTAACAACCTGGTCTACATCGACGGCAAGCCGGCGCAAAAACTGAACAACGAAAATCTCGTCGATGAGCTGGAGCAGCTCATCCGACGCAAGGCCGCCGAGAAGCTCGCGGCCGACGCGGCGGTCATCGCGCGCAGCTGATCTTTAAGGAATCCCATTGAGCAAGTCCCTGCAAGCCATTCGTGGCATGAACGACATCCTGCCTGCGCAGACCCCGACCTGGCGTTATCTGGAAAGCACCTTCGCGCAACTGCTCGACAGCTACGGCTACAGCGAGATTCGCCTGCCTATCCTGGAGTTCACCGACCTCTTCGCTCGCGGCATCGGCGAAGGCACCGACGTGGTCGACAAGGAGATGTACACCTTCCTCGATCGCAACGAAGAGTCGCTGACCCTGCGTCCTGAAGGCACTGCCGGTTGTGTGCGCGCCGTGCTCGAGCATGGCATGACCGGTGGCGGCCAGGTGCAGAAGCTCTGGTGCACCGGGCCGATGTTTCGTTATGAGAAGCCGCAGAAGGGCCGCTATCGGCAGTTCCACCAGATCGGCGTGGAAGTCTTCAACCAGCCTGGGCCGGATGTCGACGCCGAGCTGATCGTGATGACGGCGCGCCTGTGGAAGCAGCTCGGCCTGGCCGACGCTGTAACGCTGCAGCTCAACAGCCTGGGCTCCAGCGAAGCACGTGCGCGCTACCGCGATGCGCTGGTGGCCTACCTGCAGCAGCGTTTCGATCAGCTCGACGAGGACAGCCAGCGGCGCCTGACGACCAATCCGCTACGTATTCTCGACAGCAAGAATGCCCAGACTCAGGCGCTGCTGGCCGATGCACCGACGCTGCATGACTACCTCGACGATGAGTCGCGCGTGCATTTCGAAGGCCTGAAGGCGCGCCTCGATGCAGTCGGCATCGCCTACGAAATCAACCCGAAGCTGGTGCGTGGTCTGGATTACTACGGTCGAACCGTGTTCGAGTGGGTTACCGACAAACTGGGTTCGCAGGGCACCGTCTGCGCTGGCGGCCGTTACGATGGC
Organism: Stutzerimonas kunmingensis; assembly: GCF_002929225.1. Classification (GTDB taxonomy): domain Bacteria; phylum Pseudomonadota; class Gammaproteobacteria; order Pseudomonadales; family Pseudomonadaceae; genus Stutzerimonas. The sequence goes on from NZ_PISM01000004.1 coordinate 297,854, forward strand.
CTGATCAGTCAGTTTGGCGGTAAGCCTACCCCGGGTGTCGGCTTCGCCATGGGCGTCGAGCGCCTGGTGCTGCTGCTGGAAACCCTTGGTCTGGTGCCGGACGCCCTGAGCCCGGCGCCGCATGCCTATATCTGCGCATTCGGTGAGCCTGCTGAGCTGGCAGCACTGGCTCTGGCCGAGCGCCTGCGCGATATGCTGCCAGGGCTGCGCCTGCTGGTGAACGCCGGTGGCGGCAGTTTCAAGAGTCAGTTCAAGAAAGCGGACAAGAGCGGCGCGCGCTTTGCGCTGATCCTGGGTGACGACGAACTGGCAGGGCGCGTGGTAGGTTGCAAGCCGCTACGCGACGACAGCGAGCAACAAAGCATTGCCTGGGATGCTCTGCCCGAGCGTCTGGCTGCCTGCCTCGAGCAGGTCTGAGACTAAGCGAATGAAAGGAGTGACAGCGTGACCTCGGGTACCGAAGAAGAAACACTGGCGCAGATCAAAGACTGGTGGCAGCGCAACGGCAAGCCTCTTCTGTTTGGGGCTGTGCTCGCTCTGGTCTTGGTGTTCGGCTGGCAATTCTGGCAGAACCATCAGGTCAACCAGGCGCAGGGTGCCTCGGTGATCTATCAGCAGCTGCTCGGCGCAGCGCTGGAAGAAGGTGAAGCCGATGCGGCGGAAGTTGCGCGATTGGGCAATCTGCTGAAGAAAGATTTCGCCGGCACGCATTATGCGCAGTACGGCAGCCTGTTCGTGGCGAAGGTGGCGGTCGAGTCGGGGCGGTTGGACGAAGCGGCTAGCGAGCTTCGCGCCGTGGTCGACAAGCCCGCCGACAAGACGCTGGACGAGCTGGCTCGTCAGCGTCTGGCACGCGTTCTGGCTGCGCAGGACAAGGCAGAAGAAGCGCTCAGGCTGCTGGACGGCAAGGCTGATCAGGCCTTCGCTGCCAGTCGCGAGGAGCTGCGCGGCGATCTGCTGGTGCAGCTTGGCCGACGCGACGAGGCACATGCGGCCTACACCGCGGCGAAAGAGTCGCTGTCCCAGGATGCGGCCATCGGTGGTCTGCAAATGAAGCTGGATGATCTGGCCCGAGGGGAGGCGTAAACGATGCGCTGGAAGACTGCAGCATTGCTGACCCTGGCCGTACTGGCCGCGGGTTGTAGCAACAAGGACACTAAAGAGCCGGAGCCGGCGGAGCTGACCAAGTTCGAGGCGGAAATCTCCTTGAAGAAGGAGTGGAGTCGCTCGATTGGTGAGGGGCAGGGCAAGACCTACAACCTGCTGACGCCGGTGGTGTATGGCGACCAGATTTACGCCGCCGATGTCGAAGGGCTGGTGGTATCCATGGATCGCCTGACCGGCAAGGTCAACTGGAAGAAGGACCTCGAAACGCCGGTTTCCGGCGGGGTAGGCGCCGGGTACGGCCTGGTGCTGGTTGGCACCCTGCGCGGTGAAGTGCTGGCGCTGGACGTCAGCACGGGCGAGGAGCGCTGGCGCAGTCAGGTCAGCAGTGAAGTGCTGGCTGCCCCGGCCGTCAATGGCGACATCGTCCTGGTGCAGACGCAGGATGATCGGCTGATCGCGCTGGAGATAGATACCGGCGCGCAGCGCTGGAGCTACGAGAGCTCTCCTGCGGTGCTGACGCTACGCGGGACCGGCGCACCGCTGCTGACCAATCAGCTGGCCGTTGCCGGCCTGTCCAGCGGCAAAGTGGTCGCACTGGATACCCGTCGCGGGCTTCCGGTCTGGGAGCAGCGCGTTGCCATTCCGCAAGGACGTTCGGAGCTTGAGCGGGTCGTCGATATCGACGGTGGTCTGCTGCTATCCGGTGGCACGCTCTACGTCACCAGCTATCAGGGCCGTGCCGCGGCACTGGAACTGGAAAGTGGTCGTGTCCTCTGGCAGCGCGATGCGTCCAGCTATTCGGGCGCTGCGCTCGGCTACGGTAGCGTTTACCTGAGCCTTGCCGACGGCACTGTCGAGGGGATCGACGAGCGCTCCACGACTGCTCTGTGGCGCAATGAGTCCATGGCGCGCCGCCAGCTTTCGGCTCCCGCAGTATTTTCCAGCTATGTTGTGGTGGGTGACATCGAAGGCTATCTGCACCTGCTGAGCCAGGTCGATGGTCGTTTCGTCGCTCGCGAGCGTATCGACAGCTCTGGCGTCCGTGCCCGTCCGGTAGTCGAGGGCGACTGGCTGTATGCCTTCGGCAATGACGGCAAGCTGGTGGCGTTGACTATCCGTCAGGCTGACTGACCGCAAGTTGCGCCCACGGCTCCGCCTGGCGGAGCCCTGAATATTCGGCCGCTGCAATGCAGCGGCCTTCGTGTTTTCTGAAATATCGCAGTGGAGAGCCGCATGGTTCCCGTAATCGCCCTGGTGGGCCGCCCGAACGTCGGCAAGTCCACCCTGTTCAATCGTCTGACCAAGAGCCGCGACGCCATCGTGGCCGAGTACGCCGGTCTGACCCGAGATCGCCAGTACGGCGAGGCCAAATGGCAGGGCCGCACCTACATCGTCATCGACACTGGTGGTCTGACCGGCGATGAGGACGGCATCGACGCCAAGATGGCCGAGCAGTCCCTGCAAGCCATGCAAGAGGCCGATGCGGTGATGTTCATGGTTGACGCGCGTGCCGGCATGACGCCTGGCGATCAGATGATTGCCGAGCACCTGCGCAAGATGAACAAGCGCCACTTCCTGGTGGCGAACAAGGTCGACAGTATCGATCCGGATATCGCCCGAGCGGAATTCAGCCCGTTGGGCCTGGGCGACGCCCTGCCGATCGCCGCCGCCCATGGCCGTGGTATCACCCATATGCTCGAGCAGGCACTCGGCATGTTCCCCAAGGACAACGCCGAAGTTGCCGAAGCCGAGGGTGAAGAGGGCGAGACGGTTGCCGAAGGAGAAGAGCTCAAGCGCATCCCTGGACCGAGCGAAAAGGATGGCATCAAGATCGCGATCATCGGCCGGCCCAATGTGGGCAAGTCGACGCTGGTCAATCGCATGCTCGGCGAGGAACGGGTCATCGTTTATGACCAGGCCGGTACAACCCGCGACAGCATCTACATTCCCTTCGAACGTGACGACGCGAAGTACACACTGATCGACACGGCCGGTGTGCGCCGTCGCGGCAAGATCTTCGAGGCCGTAGAAAAGTTCTCGGTGGTCAAGACGCTGCAGGCGATCCAGGACTCCAACGTCGTGATTTTCGTCATGGATGCCCGCGAGGGAGTGGTCGAACACGATCTGAACCTGCTCGGCTTCGTGCTGGAAAGCGGTCGGGCGTTGGTCATCGCACTGAACAAGTGGGACGGCATGGAGCCGAGTGAGCGCGACTCTGTGAAGACCGAGCTGGAGCGTCGGTTGTTCTTCGTCGAGTTCGCCGACATCCACTTCATCTCCGCCAAGCATGGCACCGGCGTCGGTAATCTGTACAAGTCCGTGCAGGCCTCGTTTACTTCAGCCGTGACGCGATGGCCCACCAGCCGTCTGACGCAGATCCTTGAAGATGCGGTTCGCGAGCATGCGCCGCCGATGGTTGCCAGCCGCCGGATCAAGCTTCGTTACGCGCACTTGGGCGGCGCCAACCCGCCTCTGATCGTGATCCACGGCAACCAGGTCGACTCGATTCCAAAGTCCTACACCCGTTATCTGGAAAACACCTACCGACGCGTTTTGAAGCTGGTCGGTACGCCGATTCGTATCGAGTACAAGGGCGGAGAAAACCCTTACGAGGGCAAGAAAAACACGCTTACCGACCGCCAGGTCAACAAGAAGCGCCGTCTCATGTCGCACCACAAGAAGGCCGAGAAGAAGCGCCGCGACAAGCGCTGACTGCTCAGCGATCTCCGTCGAACGACTGGTCCATATCCAGGGCCGGTCGTGCGTGGCGCGGCGTGCCGACCTGACGAGCCGGATTGCCAACCACCGTGGTATGCGGCGCAACGGGATGCAGCACGATGCTGCCGGCGCCAACCTTGGCGCCTTCGCCAATCTCGATGTTCCCGAGAATCTTCGCTCCAGCGCCGATCATCACGCCGCTGCGCACCGTCGGATGGCGGTCGCCGCCTTCCTTGCCCGTACCGCCCAGGGTAACGCCCTGCAGGATCGAGACGTCATCGCCCACCACAGCGGTTTCGCCGATGACAATGCCGGTCCCGTGATCGAGCATGATGCCGCTGCCGATGCGGCTGGCCGGGTTGATGTCGATGCCCAGGCGTTCATTGCTGCGTGCCTGGATGAACATTGCCAGCAGGCGTTCGCCCCGTTCATGCAAGTGGTGCCCGACACGATAGGCCTGTAACGCCAGATAACCCTTGGAGAACAGAAACACTTCCAGCACGGTGTCGAACGCCGGGTCGCGGCTGACGATTGCCTGCAGGTCAGAGCACGCCACCTCGGCGAGCGCTGCGGCCTGTTGGTGAATGCCAGCGAAACGATCAGTCAGCGTACGGCTCTGCTCGGTGCCTTCCGCGAGTGCTTGCCCAATGCGCTGGGCAAGCGCGCAGCCGAAATCGGGATGGTCGAGGATAGCCCGCTGGAATAGCGCGGCCAGGGTCGGCTCCGCATCCAGCGCGTGAAGCGCCTGGGCGCGTAGCTCGTTCCACAGCGTGCTGACTGAATGACTGGACATGCGAGGTTCCTTATTGTCGATACGCGAGGGTGCTCGTTCGCTGCACTGTAGCAGCCCGCTGGCAGGCGCCGTGCACCCTCGTATCGTGCATCGCTGTTCGGCTATCCTGTCTGCCTTCCTGCCGACCCCCCGTGCGGCAGGCTTGTCGGAAGGCTGACATGCTCATCAGTAAACTGCCCAACGTTGGCACGACCATCTTCACCACCATGTCCCAGCTGGCCGCGGACACGGGTGCGCTGAATCTCTCCCAGGGCTTTCCCGATTTCGATGGCCCCGACGCGCTGCGCGAGGCACTGGCCCGCCACGTCATGGCGGGACACAACCAGTACGCACCGATGACCGGATTGCCGGTCCTGCGCGAGCAGGTCGCGGTCAAGGTCGCCGGGCTGTACGGACGGAAAGTGGATCCTGCCACCGAGGTCACGATTACCCCGGGTGCTACCCAGGCGATCTTCTGTGCGATCCAGGCAGTGATCCGGCCGGGTGATGAGGTCATCGTCTTCGATCCCTGCTACGACAGTTACGAGCCGTCGGTGCAGCTGGCTGGTGGCGTCTGCATTCACCAGCAACTGAGCCTGCCGGATTTCCATATCGATTGGCAGCGCCTGGCCGATGCCATTACCCCGCGCACGCGAATGATCGTGCTGAATACGCCGCACAACCCCAGCGGTGCATTGATCGATGCTGATGATCTCGACCGTCTGGCGGCGTTGATCCGCGAGCGTGACATCTATCTGCTCAGCGACGAGGTCTACGAGCATCTTGTGTTCGACGGCCGCGAGCATGCCAGCGTGCTGCGCCACGATGAGCTCTATCAGCGCGCATTCGTCGTCAGCTCTTTCGGCAAGACCTACCATGTCACCGGCTGGAAGACTGGATACGTGGTGGCGCCGCCTGCACTCAGCAGCGAGCTGCGCAAGGTGCACCAGTACGTCAGTTTCACCGGTGTCACGCCGCTGCAGTGGGCGTTGGCCGATTTCATGGCCGAGCATCCCGAGCACATCAGCGAGCTACCGGTGTTCTACCAGGCCAAGCGCGATCTATTCTGTGACCTGCTGGCGGGCTCGCGCTTCAGCTTTACCCGTGCCACCGGAACCTACTTCCAGCTCGCCGACTATTCGGCTATCCGCCCTGATCTGGATGACGTCGCCATGGCTGAGTGGCTGACCCGCGAGCACGGGGTCGCGAGCATTCCGATTTCGGTTTTCTATCAGAGTCCCCCGGCCGATCTGAGGCTGGTGCGCTTCTGCTTCGCCAAACGAGAGGAGACGCTGCGTCAGGCGGCGGAACGACTATGCGCGATCTGAACAATCTGCCCGACCTCGAACTGGCGCTGGTGCAAACCAGCCTGATCTGGCAGGACGCTGCGGCCAACCGCGAGCGCTTCGCCGCATTGCTGGATCAGGCCAGCGGTGCGGACCTGATCGTCCTGCCGGAGATGTTCACCACCGGTTTTTCCATGGATTCGGCCGCGCTGGCCGAGCCGGAAGAGGGGCCGACCTACGCCTGGCTTCGCGCTCAGGCCGCGCGACTGGATACGGTGATCACCGGCAGCGTGATCATCGAGGCGGCCGACGGCAGTCACCGCAACCGACTGCTCTGGGCGCGCCCGGATGGTGAGGTGCTGCACTACGACAAGCGTCATCTGTTCCGCATGGCGGGTGAGCACAAGCACTACACGCCAGGGCAGCAGCAGGCGCTGTTCGAGGTGGACGGTTGGCGCGTGCGCCCGCTGATCTGCTACGACCTGCGCTTCCCGGTGTGGAGCCGCGATCCACACGGCACTGACCTGCTGCTCTACACGGCGAACTGGCCAGCCGCGCGCCGCGATGCCTGGAATCGTCTGCTGCCGGCGCGGGCCATCGAGAATCTGTGCTATGTCGCGGCGGTCAACCGGGTCGGCGAAGACGGCAAGGGCTATCCCTACAGTGGTGACAGCCAGGTGCTCGACTTCAAGGGTGACACGCTGCTGAACGGCGAAGAGCGTGATGCCGTGTTGCGCTGCACACTGCGCTCACGCGATCTGGCGGCGTTCCGCGAGCGCTTCCCGGCCTACCACGATGGCGATCAGTTCGAGCTCAAACCCTAGGACCGGACCTCGGGCGATAGCCTGCTGCACTAAGGTGAGGCAGCGAGTTGCTGCGCTAACGGCGGTAAGCGTGAACGGCTGTTGTGGGGAGGCTCCCACCCTGGCGCCCGGGCAAACCGCTGGTTAGTGCGTTGTGCTGTGGCGCCGTCGACGCCACAACAGCCAGCCATAGATCAGCAGATTGGCCAGCAGCACTATTGCCGCCAGCACATATTGCACCGGTATGCTCAGCCAGGCCGGGTAGATCAATGGCAGCAGGTAGTGCTCGATAAAGCCCGTCTCATACCCCGCGTCACCCGCCAGCCGTCGCAGCAGATTCTCCCAGTACGTCAGCGGACACGGCCTCCCGGTCAGCTCGACGAAAACGCCCCAGACGATCGCCGGAATGTGCAGCAACACGAAGCCGCGTTTCCATGCGACCAGCAAGCCGCCAAACAGCACGAAGAGAATGAACCCGAGGTGCAGGAGCAACAAGGCGTCCGCGCCAACTCGATAGAGCATTGGGCTACGCCGTCGCGTCTGCGCGACTCATGCCGCGGATCTGGCGATCCTGCAGGCGCGCCATGAGGGTGACGGACAGGAGAGCGCCGAGCATTGCCATGAACATGTCCGATTGGGTATCCCATGGATCGCCCTGGGTGCCGAGAAAATCCTCCGCGCCCTGCCCGGCGATAAGCGCCACCCACCATTCGATGAGCTCATAGAAGGCGCTGAAGGCCAACGCGACACAAAGTGCGAGAAAGCCGAGCATCTTTCCTGGCGCGACGAAGCGCAGGCGGAGCAGGATCTCCCGTGCCAGCAGCGCCGGCGTCACACCCTGAATGAAATGGCCGAGCTTGTCATAGGGGTTGCGGCTGAGGTCGAACCATTCCTGCACCCAGAATCCCGGTGGTACCCGCGCGTAGGTGTAGGTGCCGCCGAGGATCAGGATCAGCGCATGAACGGCGATCACCACGTAGAGCAGTCGCGTCAGCGGCAGGCGCTGGTGGCTCCACAGCAGCAGGGGCGCAGCGATCAGTACCGGAGCGACTTCCAGCAGCCAGGTGGCACGGTCATACGGAGCGATCGCGGAGCAGGCCAGCGCCAGCAGCACTACCAACCCCAGCGTTGAATAGAGTGTTCTGTCCTGCATCGAGTTAGCCGTCGTGATCGATCCAGACGGCAGCATGCCGGGGAGCCAGTCGGCCTGCAACCGGACGCAGGGTCAGGGCGCTTCAACCCTGGCGGGCGGGCGCCGCTGCCGAGCGGGAGATCGAACGTTTGCAGCGCCGCAGGTCGACGGCACCGACATAGGTATTGGGATTGCCCTGCACGCAGGCGATGCGCTGGTTGCGCGTGCGCTCCCATTCGCTGACCGGATGCTGGCGGTTCCAGATGTCGTACAGGCGCCGGTCCTGTTTCGACAGGCGCAGTTTGTAGCGCTCGCTCATGTACAGATAGGTGCGGGCGATGGCACCGCGGCTGTACTCGGGTGGCATGGCCGTGCGCTGCTTGAAGTTCACCACGAAGGGGCAGGCACCGTACTGGCTGGGCTTTTCGCTGAGCATGCCGAAGCCGAAGTTGCTGCGGTCGCCGTTCACCTCGCCGACCACCGGAACCAGGTTGTGCAGGTCGGCCTCGGCCAGGCTGAATATGGGGTCTTTGGCGGTGCACTGCTTGCGCCCGCCCTGTTGCCAGCACTGACGCTGATGGCCGATGACCCAGGCCGGGACGATATGCTCCCACTCCACCCGTTGAGCGCGCTTGGGCTGCTTGCGCGGGACATACCCGCAGCTGCGTAGGTCGATGCGATTGCCCTTGAAGCTGCAGCCGCAGTAGAAGTCCACCGGTCGGTCGGCATAGAGCGTCCAGGCGACCTTCTTCGCTTCGCGGAAGGTGCGAGGCGCATCGGCGTAAGTGTTGGTGCAGCAGAACAGAGCAAGCAGAAAGAGACTGAGGCGGCGCATGGAATTCTCGACAACTGAACGAGTGTCGCATCCATGCGCGGGCCGGCATCTTACCTTTCGTTTAAGTAAAAGTAATAAAAAACAATAACTTGCATGATGTCATCAGGCCTTCATACGGCCCAGGCGGTTGATCTGCAGAGAGGCGAGAATGATCGCGCCGCCGACGGCGAGCAGAATCAGGTTGGTCGTGGTGCCCCAGAACAGCAGGTTGAGCAGCAGGCCCACCGGCACGGCCATGTTGTTCATCACCGCCAGGGTGCCGGCATCGACCAGCGTCGCGCCCTTGTTCCAGTAGAACTGGCCCAGCGCGGTGGCCAGCACGCCCATCCAGATCAGTACGGACCACTGCGTCGTGGTAGTCGGCAGTTTCTCGACGTTACCGAACAGCAGCCACGCCGGCAGCACGATCAACAGTGCGCCGAGGAAGAAGTAGCCGAAGCGGCGATGCAACGGCACGTCGGAGGGGTACCGCTGCGCCAGATGCTTGTAGAACACCTGGCCGGCGGCGAACGTGAAATTGGCCAGCTGCATGAGCAGGAAGCCGCCGAGAAAATCGCCGGAAACCCCGTCGTAACGGATGAGCCCGGCGCCGAACACCGCGACGGCTGCCGCGACCAGCGCCCAGGGGTTGAAGCGACGGTTGAGCGCGTCGTCGATCAGCGTCACGTGCAGCGGCGTGAGCACGGTGAACAGCAGCACTTCGGCGACCGTCAGCACGTTGAAACTCATGTACAGGCAGAGATACGTCACGCCGAACTGCAGCGCGCCGACCAGGGTCACGCCGGCGATGAAGCCGGGGGCGACACCGCGCCAGCGGGTCAGCGGCAGGAACACCAGGCCGGCGAGAATCACTCGGGTCAGCACTGCGAAATAGCTGTCCACCTGGCCGGCCAGGTAGACGCCGATCAGGTTGAAGGAAAAGGCCCAGAGCAGGGTGACGAAGATCAGATAGCGCATACCGCCTCCACGACGAAGGCCGGCGACCTTAGCGGCTGCGCATGAAAGAGGGAAGGGCTGGCGCGCCCGCAGGCTCGCCAGCCGAGCGGTCAGGCCGCTTTCAGGGTGGCCATGTCGATGACGAAGCGGTACTTCACGTCGCTCTTGAGCATGCGCTCGTAGGCTTCGTTGATGTCCTGCATGCGGATCATCTCGATGTCCGAGACGATGCCGTGCTCGGCGCAGAAGTCGAGCATCTCCTGGGTTTCGGCGATGCCGCCGATCAGCGAGCCGGCGATGCGGCGGCGCTTGAAGATCAGGCCGAACACGCTGGGTGAGGGGTGCGGCGAAGCCGGTGCGCCGACCAGCGTCATGGTGGCGTCGCGCTTGAGCAGATTCACGAACGCATCGAGGTTGTGCGGCGCGGCAACGGTGTTGAGAATGAAGTCGAAGCTGTTGACGTGCGCAGCCATCTCCTCCTTGTTCTTCGACACCACCACTTCCGACGCGCCGAGGCGCAGCGCATCTTCCCGCTTGTCCGGCGAGGTGGTGAACAGCACGACCTTTGCACCCATGGCGTTGGCGATCTTCACCGCCATATGGCCAAGACCGCCGAGGCCAACTACACCGACCTTCTGCCCCGGGCCGACCTTCCACTGGCGCAGCGGCGAGTAGGTGGTGATGCCCGCGCAAAGCAGCGGCGCGACGGCGGCGAGGTTGTCGGTGTGGTTGATGCGTAGCACGTACTTTTCGTCCACCACGATGTTGTCGGAATAGCCGCCAAGGGTGTTCTCGCCACCGCCGAAGGCTGGACCGTTGTAGGTGCCGACGAAGCCGTTCTCGCAATACTGCTCCAGCCCCTCGCCACAGGAGGAGCAGCTGCGGCAGCTGTCGACCAGGCAGCCGACGCCGGCGATATCGCCCGCCTTGAACTTGCTGACGTTCGCGCCGACCGCGCTCACGCGGCCGACGATCTCGTGGCCGGGCACGGAGGGATACAGGGTGTTGTTCCACTCGTTGCGTGCGGTATGCAGGTCCGAATGGCAGACGCCGCAGAAGAGAATCTCGATCCGCACATCGTTAGGCCCAACTTCGCGGCGCGAAAACGAGTAGGGGGCGAGCGGGGCGCTCGGGTCGAGGGCGGCGTAACCGATGCTGTTGCTCATGACGGCTCCTTTGTTCGTTCGGGATTTGCAGAGGCCAAGCCTAATGGCACCGGAAACAGGAGCGTTTGCACAATCCTGCCGATGGCTGACGTGTTTCTGCCGAATTGCCGGGCCTGGCTGACTGAGTTGGGAGGGTATTGGGAGGCGAACAGTTCAGTCGCTCACCGCAGTCGGGCGCGACCTGCGACGCGTGGCGGCGTCGCAACAATGTGCCGGCGCCATCGGTGATGGCGCCGGCGGGACGAGCTTGCCGGCGTAGCGCTCAGGAATGGCGAGCCCGATGGGCTCGCCGCAGGGGCTCAGGCGGCCTGCTCCTGCGACTCTCGCAAGGCCCGGTTCATGGCACTGAACAGCGCACGGATGCTGGCGGTGGTGATGTTTTCGTCGATGCCGATACCGTGCAGCGGGCGCTCGCCGTCCAGGCGTACCTCGATATAAGCAGCGGCCTTGGCGTTGCTGCCGGCGCCGATGGAATGCTCGTGGTAGTCCATGATCTCCAGCTTCACTGGCAACGCGGCGACCAGCGCTTCCAACGGCCCCTTGCCGATGCCGCGCCAGTGAGCGATCTCGCCATCGGTCGCGACTTCCACATCCACCGCACTGGTGCCGTTCTCTTCCTGCAGACGATGGCCCTTGAGCGTGTACGGCGCGGTGGCCTGCAGGTACTCGGCTTCCAGCAGCGCGTAGATCTGCTTGGCACTCATCTCCAGGCCCAGGCGGTCGGTTTCCTTCTGCACCACCTGGCTGAACTCGATCTGCATGCGCCGCGGCAGGCTGATGCCGTATTCCTGCTCGAGCAGGAAGGTGATGCCGCCCTTGCCGGACTGGCTGTTGACGCGAATCACCGCCTCGTAGCTGCGGCCGATGTCGGCCGGGTCGATCGGCAGATACGGCACCTCCCAGACGCCTTCCGGGTCCTGCAGGGAAAAGCCCTTGCGGATCGCATCCTGGTGCGAGCCGGAGAACGCGGTATGCACCAGATCACCGACATAGGGATGGCGCGGGTGTACCGGCAACTGGTTGCATTCCTCGACCACCTTGCGCACGGCGTCGATGTCGGAGAAGTCCAGTTGCGGGTCGATGCCCTGGGTGTACATGTTCAGCGCCACGGTGACCAGGTCGACGTTGCCGGTGCGCTCGCCATTGCCGAACAGGCAGCCTTCGACGCGATCAGCGCCGGCCATCAGGCCCAGCTCGGTGGCGGCCACGCCGGTGCCGCGGTCGTTGTGGGTGTGCAGGCTGACCAGCACGCTGTCGCGACGGTCGACGTGGCGGCAGAACCACTCGATCTGGTCGGCGTAGATATTGGGCGTGGCGGCTTCCACCGTGGCCGGCAGGTTGAGGATCAGCTTCTGCTCGGGCGTCGGCTGGAACACCTCGATCACCGCGTTGCAGACTTCGACGGCGAACTCCGGCTCGGTGGAACTGAAGATCTCCGGCGAGTACTCGAAACGCCAGGCGGTTTCCGGGTTCTGCGCAGCCAGGCGCTTGATGATCTGTGCCGCGTTGACAGCGATGTTCACCACGCCGGCCTTGTCCTGATTGAAGACGATGCGGCGGAAACTCGGCGCGGTGGCGTTGTAGTAGTGGACGATGGCCTGCTTGGCGCCCTTCAGCGACTCGAAGGTGCGGGTGATCAGATCCTCGCGCGCCTGGGTCAGCACCTGGATGGTGACGTCGTCAGGGATGTGCCCGCCTTCGATCAGCTCGCGAACGAAGTCGAAGTCGGTCTGCGAAGCAGAGGGGAAGCCAACCTCGATTTCCTTGATGCCGACCTGCACCAGTGTCTTGAAGAAACGCATCTTCTTCGCGGCATCCATCGGCTCGATCAGCGACTGATTGCCGTCGCGCAGATCCGAGCTCAGCCAGATCGGTGCCTGGGTGATCGTCTTCGACGGCCAGGTGCGATCCGGAATGTCGATGGCCGGGAAGGCGCGATATTTTTTCGACGGGTTCTTGAGCATGGTCATGGCGTTTCCCCAGGTGAAGCTTGAGCAAGCAACTTGTTTGCCCAGTACGGGCAGTGGTTTATGGTGCAAAGCTATTGCTTCATGGTTGGGTCTTGCAAGTCGTGATAGAAAATTGATGGTTTATTGCTGTATTCAGACCTTGTAGGTGATTTGTGCTGGTCCGAAGGTGAAAAGAGAAGATTGATTGCTCGACTCTATTGCGGCCTCATGTCGCAGCGGCCGGGGCGAAAAGGCTGTGCGATCATCCCGCCACTTCATAGGGTCATGTCACGAAGGACACGCCGGTGACACGCAAACGGCTTTCGACAATGAGCATCTGGCTTGGCCTGTTCGCCATGCTGATGATTCATGTCGGCCCGTTGTTCTCCGCCGTCCAGGCCGCCCAGGCCAGTGCGCAGCCTCATCACCACGCCGAGCATGAGCCAACCGCCCACGGTCATCACGGCCAGGCACGTGCGGGCGATCCCGCCTGGCTGGCAGCGCTCGAACTCTGCGGCTACTGCGAGCTGTTGACGGTCAATCCGCCGCTCAGCCTGTCCGTCAATCTCGTGCTGCCTCGCCACGCGCCGGCTTACTTCCACCCACTTCCCGAGCAGCCGCAGGCTCCTGCGCTGCGCCGCAGCAGCGGCCACCCCCGCGCGCCACCGTCTATCCACTGCTGACCGTAATCAGCCGCCTCGTTGCGGCCTAATCACATGCAGAAGTGGAAGTTCTTATGTCCAGCATTACTCATGGCTGTACGGCGCGAGCGCGCCTGTCTGAGCGTTTTTCGATTCAACCATCCCGCCTGCGTTGGCAGTTCGCCCATGCCGCGCTGCTGGGAATGCTCGCCAGTGGCGCACTGGCCGCGGAGGCTGAGCATGCCGGCCATGCGGAGCACGCCGAAGCCGTTGAACTGGCGCCGATGGTCATTACCGGCGTCGGTCAGCAGTCCCCACTGACCGTGGTGACCGACCCCAAGATTCCCCGTCAGCCGATGCCGGCCAGCGACGGTGCCGACTACCTGAAGACCATTCCCGGCTTTTCCGCCGTGCGTAACGGCGGCGTCAACGGCGATCCGGTGTTCCGCGGCATGTTCGGCTCGCGCCTGAAACTGCTCTCCAACGGCGGCGAAATGCTCGGCGCCTGCCCGAATCGCATGGATTCGCCGAGCTCGTACATCAGCCCGGACACCTTCGACAAGCTCACGGTCATCAAAGGGCCGCAGAGCGTGCTCTGGGGGCCAGGCGCCTCGGCCGCCACCGTGCTCTTCGAGCGCGAGCCCGAGCAGTTCAGCGAGCCGGATTACCGCCTCAACGGCAGCTTGCTGACCGCCTCCAACGGTCGCTTCGACCGCAACCTGGACGCCGCCGCCGGCAACAGTCAGGGCTATGCCCGGCTGATGGCCAACAGCTCCCAGGCTGACGATTACGCCGATGGCAACGGCGATACCGTGCCATCGCGTTACGACAAGTGGAACACCGACATCGCCCTGGGCTGGACGCCGGATGCGGACACCCTGGTCGAGCTGACCGCCGGCCGCGGCGATGGCTACGCACGCTATGCCGGGCGCGGGATGGACGGCAGCCAGTTCCAGCGTGAGAGCCTGGGGCTGCGCTTCGAGAAGACCAATCTCGGCGAGACCTTCTACGGGCTGGAGGCGCAGGTCTACTACAACTACGCCGACCACATCATGGACAATTACAGCCTGCGCGATTTCGTGCCGTCGATGATGATGCCCAACCCGACGCTGTCGCGGGTCGACCGGCGTACGCTGGGTGGCCGGCTGGTCGGCACCTGGCAATGGACGGATGTCGAGCTCAAGGCCGGGGTCGATGCTCAGCGTAGCGAGCACCGCAAGGTCATGAACCCGGCCGGCGCCGCCAACCAGATGGTCACCGCTGCGGGAAGCGACACACTGCCCTGGGTGCCGGACGCGATGTTGCACAGCTACGGCGTCTTCGGCGAGCTGACCTGGCAGCTCAGCGAGCGCGAGAAGCTCATCAGCGGCCTGCGCCTGGACCTGCACGAAGCGACCGACGAGCGCGAGTTCTTCCGCAGTCATGACGCTTCGAGCATGCCCATCGTTTCCCGCAACTGGGACAACCCTACTGCCGGTGAAACGCGTCGCGACACGCTCTACAGCGGCTTCCTGCGCTATGAGGAGGAGCTCGTCAGCCTGCCCGCGACCTGGTATGCCGGCCTCGGCCATGCCGAACGCTTCCCCGACTATTGGGAGCTGTTCGTTTCCAATCCCGGCCCGGTGGGCACGCTGCAACCCTTTGACTCGGTGCGGCCGGAGAAGACCACGCAGCTGGACGTCGGCCTGCAATACGCCAAGGGGCCGCTGGAGGCCTGGGTTTCCGCCTATGCCGGCCTGGTCGAGGATTACATTCTGTTCAGCTATGTGCCCGGCGTAATGCCCGGCATGCTTCGCGCCGAGGTCAGCAACATCGACGCTACCATCGCTGGAGCCGAGATGGGCGCCAGCTACCGTTTCACCAGCAACTGGAAGGGTGATGCGAGCCTGGCCTATGCCTGGGGCAAGAACCGCAGCGACGATCGTGCCATGCCGCAGATCCCGCCACTGGAAGGACGTCTGGGCCTGACCTACGAGCGAGACAACTGGAGCACCAGTGGCCTCTGGCGCGTGGTCGCCTCGCAGGGTCGGGTCGCAGAGAACCAGGGCACGGTGGTCGGCAAGGACTTCGACGAGAGCGCCGGCTTCGGCGTGCTGGCGGTCAACGGCGCCTACCGGCTGAACAAGAACTTCAAGCTCAGTGCGGGCGTCGACAACCTGCTGGACAAGGCCTACAGCGAGCATCTCAATCTAGCCGGCAGTGCGGGCTTCGCCGATTACGGCCTTGAGCCCACCAGCCGAGTCAACGAACCGGGCCGCACCTACTGGGCGCGGGTCGACATGAGCTTCTAACGAGAGAACGGCGGTAAAGGAGCGAGGGTTCGCCTCGCTCCGGACGTAGGTTGGCGCTGAGGCGCGGGGCGTGCTGGAGCGGTTCGCGGCGCTGGCATCAGGGATGACGCATGGGCAGCGCTCAAGGCGGTTTCAGCGGCTTCGTGCCTCAGCGCCAACCTACGATTAACTTCTTTCCTCGGCCGGATGTCCTTCCGGTTGCTGCAATGCTGGCGCGCCCGGCTGGCGCAGTGAATCGCGCCAATCGCGCCAATCGCGTACATCGCCGCCGCTTGGGTGCTGGAATACCCGCAGACCGAATTCCGGCAGGATCGCCAGCAGGTGGTCGAAGATGTCCGACTGGATGGCTTCGTACTGCGTCCACGCCACCGTATTGGTGAAGCAGTAGATTTCCAGCGGCAGGCCGTCCGCAGTCGGGCTCAGCTGGCGCACCATCAGCGTCATGTTCTGGTGCACGCCGGGGTGGGCGCGCAGATAGCGCTCGACATAGGCGCGGAAGGTCCCGAGATTGGTCACCCTGCGGGTGTTGACCGGGTCCTGCCCACGCTCGGCGAGCTTGGCGTTCCACTCGTCGATCTCCTTGCGCTTGTTGACCAGGTAATCCTCCAGCAGGCTAAAGCGATACAGCCGCTTGCGCTCGTCGGCATCGAGAAAATGCACGCTCTGCTGATCCAGATACAGGCTGCGCTTGATGCGCCGGCCGCCGCTTTCCTGCATGCCGCGCCAGTTCTTGAACGAATCCGAGATAAAGCGCTTGGTCGGGATGCTGGTGATGGTCTTGTCCCAGTTCTGCACCTTCACGGTATGCAGCGCGATATCGATCACGTCGCCGTCGGCATTGAGCTGTGGCATCTCCACCCAGTCGCCGACGCGGATCAGGTCGTTGGAGGTGATCTGTACGCTGGCCACCAGCGAAAGCAGGGTGTCCTGGAAGATCAGCATCAGCACCGCCGCCATGGCACCGAGGCCGGAGAGCAGGATCAGCGGCGAACGGTCGATCAGAGTAGCGATGATGAGGATGGTGGCGATCGCGTAGATGACGATCTTCACCACCTGCAGATAGCCCTTGATCGGGTGCAGGCGCGCGTCCGGTCGGCGTTGGTAGACCACGTTGATGATGTCGAGTACCGCGCCGAGCGCCAGCGCGATGGTCAGCACGATGAAGCCGCCGCAGACGTTCTGCACCACGGTCACCGCGGCTTCCGGCAGGCCCGGTACGGTCGTCACGCCAAGCGATAGCACCAGTGCCGGGACGATGTTCGACAGCCGCTTGATGATGCCGAAATCCTGCAGTTCGCCATCGCGGGTGTGGCGCAGTAAACGGTAAAGGCCACGCACCAGGATGCGCTTGACGATCCAGTTGGACAGCCAGGCGGCGAAGATCAGCGTGGCACTGGCGAGCAGCGTCTGCAGTTCGGGGTGGGCTCTGAGCCAGTCCAGCCAGCCGGCCAGATCGTCAGACATGTGAATCTCCATTGAGAGGTGAGGGCGCGGCCTTGGCAGATTGCCTTGGCCGCTGCCCGGCTTGTCGGTGTGGCTTGGTCAGCGGATAAATTCGCGGCTGATACTCTTGAACAGTTCGGTGCCGGCGCGTTCCATCCATTCGAAGGCAACCATCTCCCGCGAGACGATCACCGCGCCGGCCTGGCGCATGCGCTCCAGGGCCAGCGCCTTGTCGCTGGCCCGCCGCGAGCTGACGCCTTCTTCGACGACGAAGACTTCGTTGCCACGGGCGCGCAGGTCCAGCACCGTCTGCAGCACGCACACGTGAGTCTCGCAGCCGCAGATGACGAACTGCCGGCGTTCGCCACCCGGGCGCTGGAACAGTTCGCCGTCGCCGGCCGCGGAAAAATGCAGCTTCTCGACAATGGCGGTCTCGTCGACGTTGTCACGCAGAGCCGAAATCGTGTGGCCGAGGCCCTTGCTGTACTGCTCGGTCAGCAGCACCGGCACACCGATTCGCTGCGCCACCTGTTGCAGCCAGGCGGTGTGCTCGGCCATGGCTGCATTGTCGAGGATCACCGGAAACAGGCGTTCCTGGATGTCGATGATCAGCAGGGTGGAATCCGTTGCCTTGATACGCATCGCAGTGCTTCCTCGTGGTTCAGGGTTTGTAGGCGCCGATGAAGATGGCCGGGTCGACACGGGCATCGTTCAGGCTCACGTTCCAGTGCAGATGGGGGCCGGTGGCACGCCCGGTCGCGCCGACCTTGCCGAGCACCTGGCCTCGCACAAGCTGGTCGCCGACTTTCACGCCAATTTCGGAGAGATGGCAGAACATGCTGATCAGCCCCTGGCCGTGGTCGACGAAAACGGTCTTGCCGTTGAAGAAGTAGTCACCGGTGAGTATGACCTTGCCGGCCGCCGGTGCCTTGATCGGTGTGCCGCTCTTGGCGGCGAAATCCAGGCCCGAGTGCGGGTTACGTTCCTCGCCGTTGAAGAAACGGCGCAGGCCGAACGGCGACGACAGCGGGCCGTCCACCGGGCGATCGAACAACAGATTGCTTGGCTGGTTGGCGCTGAACTGCCGGTAGGCGCGGGTCTGTTCGTCCAGTTCGCGCTCGATGCGCTTGAGGTCTGCCGGATTGGGATTGACCTGGCGCTGGTTCTTCAGCGTGATGTGCTGCGCTCGATAGTCGCGGCTCTCGACCTGGAAGGCTTGGGGGCGGCCATCGATCTCCAGCTGCTGCGCGCCCGGCTTCACCGACAGCGGGATGCCGACGATGGCGATCCAGCGTTTGCCATCCTCACGCACCACCAGGGTGGGCTTGCCCTGGTAGCGAGTCTGCGGTGCGCTAACGTCGTCACCTAGCTCGATCACGGCAACGCCGCCGGGCACAGGCTTGTTCAGCAGACGGGTGATGAAGCCCTCGGCATGGGCGCAAAGGGGAAGGGCGAGGCACAACAGCAGGGCGAGAAGGCGTGGCATGAAAGGATCCGCTGGAATAAACGGCCCATCCTCGCGTAAAGCTGCGCTGGGGAAAAGGCTGGCCATCTGGCGACCGCCGGTCAGAGCAGCGGCAGCGTGACCGGTGCCAGATGATTGTCCTCCACCCGCACCTCCAATTCGCCCTCGCCGAGCCTGGCCTTGAGGCGCTGGCCAGGTTGCGTCTGGCTGGCGCTGCGGATCGCCTGGCCGCGCTCGTCGAGCAGAATGCTGTAGCCGCGGCTGAGTGTGGCCAGCGGGCTGACCACATTAAGTGTCTGGGCGAGGCCCTGTAGCTGTTGCCGGCGGCCTTTCAGGTTGGCCTGCATCGCTCGCGGCAGACGCGAGGAGAGGTGTTCGAGTCGCTGCCGCAACAGATTCAGCGAACGCCCCGGGTGTTGCGCGGCCAGGCGTGTTGCCAGGCGGGCCAGACTCTCCCGGCCGCTGCACAGGCGGCGGTCGACGGCGCGCAGCAGGCGCTGCTCGAGGTCGTCGATGCGCTGGGCCTGCTGCTGCAGCCGTTCGCCGGGGTGGCGCAGGCGACGGGTCAGGCCTTCCAGTCGCATGGCGTCACGGTGCAGACGGTCGCGCATGCGCAGCACCAGGCGCTGTTGCAGCCCGCTCAGCCGGTGTTGCAGGTCGGCGCTGCTGGGGGCCAGCAGCTCGGCGGCCGCGGATGGCGTCGGCGCGCGAACATCGGCGACGAAATCGGCGATCGAGACATCGGTTTCGTGGCCCACGGCGCTGACAATCGGCGTGACACAGGCATCCACCGCGCGCGCCACCGCTTCTTCGTTGAAGCACCAGAGGTCCTCCAGCGAACCGCCGCCGCGGGCCAGAATCAGCGCATCGAAGCCCTGGGCATCGGCCAGCTGCAGTGCGCGGACGATCTGTCCGGTGGCTTCGCGACCTTGCACGGCGGTTGGAATCAGCGTCAGCTCGACCTGCGGCGCGCGGCGTTTGAACACCGAGATGATGTCGCGAATGACCGCGCCGGTCGGCGAGCTGACGATGCCGATGCGCCGCGGGTGGGCGGGCAGGGCAGCCTTGCGTTCGGCAGCGAACAGACCTTCGGCGCTGAGCTTTTCCTTGAGTGCCTCGAAGGCTAGGCGCAAAGCGCCGTCACCGGCCGGCTCCAGCGTATCGAGAATCAGCTGGTAATCACCGCGCCCCTCGAACAGCGAGACCTTGCCGCGTACCCGCACCGCCAGGCCGTCGCGCAGCGCCTGGCGTACCCGCGCCGCGTTCTGCCGGAACAACGCGCAACGCACCTGGGCGTTCTTGTCCTTGAGGGTGAAATAGATGTGGCCGGAAGCCGGGCGGGCGAGGTTGGAAATCTCGCCTTCGACCCAGACCTGGGCGAACACGTCCTCCAGCAGCAGCCGCGCGCGGCCGTTGAGCTGGCTGACGGTCAGTACTTCGCGATCGAGATTGAGACGCTGGAAGGGATCTTTGAGCATGGCGACGATGATAAGCCGGGCGCGGCCAGGCGGAAACCGAAACTGCTTCGCGTCCGTCCAGCGGGCCTTGACCGGCCAATGGGTGGCGCTAAGCTGCGCGGCCTTTCTTCATCTCCCGTTCCGAGCCGCCATGAGCCACAGTCAAGCGATCATTGTGCCGCGCATTTCCACGTTTCCAGCGCACGAAGCCAAGGCGCGGATGATTCTGCGCTGGCTGGCCGAGCGGCGCATCGTCGAGGCGCTGCCGACCACCTGCGGTCGCGGCGTTGGCGGCATGGGCTACGCTATCGCTTCCGGCGCGCGCAGTGTCGTGCAGCATCCGGAACGCTTGCCTTTTGGCGAGGCCATCAACGGCCTTGAAGTGGTGACCAAGCGCTGCATCTACACGCCAACACGGGATTTCGCCGAGGAGGCAGGCTGCCCCGAATGCCGTCGCGAGATTGGCGAGGCGTTGTTTGAAAGCCTCGACGAGTGGATGCCTAAGCAGACCGACAATTTTACCTGTCCGGAGTGTGGCTTCGAAGACGACATCAACGGCTTCCTGTTCATTCCGGCGTGCGGCTTTTCCAATCTCGGCTTTATCTTCAATGGCTGGGGCGAGGCCGGCCTTCGCCAGTCGTTTCTCGATGAATTCGCCGAACGCCTGGGCTTCAAGGTGGCGCTGGTGATTGATCGGCCGTGACCGATCGGTCATTTCGGCGATGCCGCGCATTTCGCCGTGCGCGACGCGCCTCACATCCGCATTGAGCGTGAAGGGGTGCGTGGGTATAATGCCGCGCTTCCTTTTTCCCGCCTGGGAGCCCCCGCCATGCTGCGTATCAGCCAAGAAGCCCTGACTTTCGATGATGTTCTCCTGATCCCGGGATATTCCGAGGTTTTGCCGAAGGATGTCAGCCTGAAGACCCGTCTGACCCGCGAAATCGAGCTGAACATTCCGCTGGTTTCCGCGGCCATGGACACCGTCACCGAAGCGCGCCTGGCCATTGCCATGGCTCAGGAAGGCGGCATCGGCATCATCCACAAGAACATGAGCATCGAGCAGCAGGCTGCCGAGGTGCGCAAGGTCAAGCGTCACGAGACCGCCATCGTTCACGATCCGGTCACCGTCACGCCGGAAACCAAGATCAGCGAGCTGCTGCGCAAGGCGCATGAACTGGGCTTCTCCGGCTTTCCGGTAGTGTCCGGCAAGAAGCTGGTCGGCATTGTCACCGGTCGAGATCTGCGCTTCACGCCCAATGCCGGCGACTCGGTCGCGGCGATCATGACGCCCAAGGAAAAGCTGGTCACCGTGCTCGAAGGCACCGCCCTGGAAGAAATCAAGACTGAGCTCTACAAGCACCGCATCGAGAAGATGCTCGTGGTAGACGGCAATTTCCACCTGCGCGGCCTGGTCACCTTCCGCGACATCGAGAAAGCCAAGACCTACCCGCTGGCCTCCAAGGACAGCCAGGGGCGTCTGCGCGTTGGCGCAGCGGTCGGTACCGGCGCCGATACCGGTGATCGCGTCGAAGCACTGGCTGCTGCCGGTGTCGATGTGGTGGTGGTGGACACCGCCCACGGCCATTCCCGTGGCGTGATCGATCGCGTGCGTTGGGTGAAGGAGAACTTCCCGCAGGTGCAGGTGATCGGCGGCAACATCGCCACTGCCGAAGCTGCGCTGGACCTGGTCAAGGCCGGCGCCGATGCGGTCAAGGTCGGTATCGGCCCGGGCTCAATCTGCACCACACGCATCGTCGCCGGTGTCGGCGTGCCGCAGATCTCCGCCATCGCCAACGTATCCGCCGCACTGGAAGGCACCGGCGTGCCGATGATCGCCGACGGTGGTATCCGCTTCTCCGGTGACCTGTCCAAGGCCATCGTTGCAGGCGCCAACGCCGTGATGATGGGCTCGATGTTCGCCGGTACCGAAGAAGCCCCGGGCGAAATCGAGCTGTTCCAGGGCCGTTCCTACAAGGCTTACCGCGGCATGGGCTCGCTGGGTGCCATGTCCCAGGCACAGGGCTCCTCGGATCGTTACTTCCAGGACTCCGCCGCCGGCGCCGAGAAGCTGGTCCCCGAAGGCATCGAAGGCCGCGTACCGTACAAGGGCTCGCTGGCCGCGATCATCCACCAGCTGATGGGCGGTCTGCGTGCATCCATGGGCTATACCGGCAGTGCTACCGTCGACGAGATGCGCAGCAAGCCGCAGTTCGTGCGTATCACCGGTGCCGGCATGGCCGAGTCACACGTGCATGACGTGCAGATCACCAAGGAAGCCCCGAATTACCGAGTGGGTTGATCCGCTCAGCTAGACAGGCGCCGGAAGCTGGCAGCGGGAGCGGGGAGAGATCCTGGCTTCGGCTTCCAGCTTCCGGCTTTCAGCTTCAGGCTCTTTCCGAAGGAAAGCTCATGGCTCACCAAGACATTCACGCCCACCGCATCCTGATCCTCGACTTCGGTTCCCAGTACACCCAGCTGATCGCCCGCCGCGTGCGCGAGATCGGCGTGTATTGCGAGCTGCATCCGTGGGACATGAGCGAGGACGACATCCGTGCCTTCGCGCCACGCGGCATCATTCTCGCCGGCGGCCCGGAGTCGGTTCACGAGGCGGGCAGCCCGCGCGCGCCGCAGGCCGTGTTCGATCTCGGTGTGCCGCTGTTCGGCATCTGCTACGGCATGCAGACCATGTCCGAGCAGCTGGGTGGGAAGGTGCAGGGCTCCGACGTTCGCGAGTTCGGCTATGCCCGCGTCGATCTGGTCGGCAAGTCGAAGCTGTTCGACGGCATCGAAGACCACATGGATGACGACGGTGTGTTCGGCCTCGACGTGTGGATGAGCCACGGCGACAAGGTCACCACGCTGCCGGAAGGTTTCCATATCCTCGCCAGCACGCCGAGCTGCCCGATCGCAGCCATGGGTGACGACGACCGCCGTTACTACGGCGTGCAGTTCCATCCGGAAGTGACTCACACCCGCCAGGGCGGCCGCATCCTTTCCCGTTTCATTCTCGACATCTGTGGCTGCGAAGCGCTGTGGACGCCGTCCAACATCGTCG
The DNA here is from genome assembly GCF_002929225.1 of Stutzerimonas kunmingensis. GTDB lineage: Bacteria > Pseudomonadota > Gammaproteobacteria > Pseudomonadales > Pseudomonadaceae > Stutzerimonas. The sequence continues at coordinate 320,910 of NZ_PISM01000004.1, forward strand.
AAGACGCCATCGCCCAGGTGCGTGCCCAGGTCGGTGATGCCAACGTGCTGCTCGGCCTTTCCGGCGGTGTCGATTCGTCGGTGGTTGCGGCGCTGCTGCACAAGGCGATCGGCGATCAGCTGACCTGCGTGTTCGTCGACAACGGCCTGCTGCGCCTGCACGAGGGTGACCAGGTGATGGCCATGTTCGCCGAGAATATGGGCGTCAAGGTGATTCGCGCCGACGCCGAGGCACAGTTCCTCGGTAACCTCGAGGGCGAGGCCGATCCAGAGAAGAAGCGCAAGATCATCGGTCGTACCTTTATCGACGTGTTCGATGCAGAAGCCAGTAAGCTGGACAACATCCAGTTCCTCGCCCAGGGCACCATCTACCCCGACGTGATCGAGTCGGCCGGCGCCAAGAGCGGCAAGGCCCATGTGATCAAGTCCCACCACAACGTCGGCGGCCTGCCGGAGGAAATGAACCTCAAGCTGGTCGAGCCGCTGCGTGAACTGTTCAAGGACGAGGTGCGCAAGATCGGCCTGGAACTCGGCCTGCCCTACGACATGGTCTACCGTCACCCGTTCCCGGGCCCGGGTCTGGGTGTGCGCATCCTAGGCGAAGTGAAGAAGGAATATGCCGACCTGCTGCGTCGCGCGGATCACATCTTCATCGAAGAGCTGCGCAACTTCGACTGGTACCACAAGACCAGCCAGGCCTTCGTGGTGTTCCAGCCGGTGAAATCGGTCGGTGTGGTCGGCGACGGCCGCCGCTACGCCTGGGTCGTCGCGCTGCGCGCGGTGGAAACCATCGACTTCATGACCGCACGTTGGGCGCACCTGCCTTATGAGTTGCTGGAAAAGGTGTCCAACCGCATCATCAACGAAATCGAAGGCATCTCCCGCGTGACCTACGATGTGTCGAGCAAGCCGCCGGCCACCATCGAGTGGGAGTGATCACACGTTAGGCACTGGCTGGTACTAACTGGCATTAAATGACGCTTAAGCCCATGTTTTCATGGGCTTTTTTGTTTTTATGTCTGGCATTGTCTGGCAACCAATGGCATTGGGAAGCACCGCTTGAGCGTGGTATCTGAGGTGGTATTATCGAGGCATGATGCCATGAGTGATAGCCGATACCATGCTGCTTGATCCTGTGTTTTCATGGTATCGAAAATGCTTAAGTTACTGTTTTTATTGTGATTAAAGCCTGAATTTTGGGTGATCTTTCAGCATGGTATCGGAATCGAAGAAGGATAAGACTCTTGCTGACCGATACCAAGCTGCGAAACCTCAAGCCGAGGGATAAACTCTACAAAGTGAATGACCGGGACGGCCTTTATGTGGCTGTCACCCCTGCCGGTTCCATCTCATTCCGTTACAACTACTCGATCAATGGCAGGCAAGAGACGATCACCTTTGGTCGTTACGGCGTTGGGGGTATCACTCTCGCAGAAGCCCGTGAGCGACTTGGTGAGGCCAAGCGGATGGTCGCTGATGGAAAGTCGCCAGCGAAGGAGAAGGCCCGAGACAAGGCGCGTGTAAAAGGAGCTGAAACCTTTGGTGCCTGGGCGGAAAAATGGCTACGTGGCTACCAGATGGCCGACTCTACCCGTGATATGCGCCGCTCGGTTTATACGAGAGAGCTGGAAACAAAATTCGGCAATCAAAAGCTGACCGAAATCACTCACGAGGACTTGCGAGCATTGACCGACGCCATCGTAGAGCGTGGAGCGCCTGCTACGGCGGTTCATGCGCGTGAGATTGTACTCCAGGTATACCGCTGGGCCACTGAGCGAGGCCAGAAGGTTGAGAACCCGGCAGATCTGGTGCGGCCAGCAAGCATTGCCAGATTTGAGCCGAGAGATCGAACTCTGGCGCCTGAAGAAATCAGGATCATGTATCAGTACATGGGGCGTATTGGTACATCACCATCGATCCGTGCAGCGGTCAAACTGTTGTTGTTGACGATGGTGCGAAAAAGCGAGCTGACGAATGCTACCTGGAGTGAGATCAACTTCAGCGAAGCGCTCTGGACGATCCCCAAAGAAAGGATGAAGCGGCGTAATCCTCACCTGGTGTTTCTATCCAGGCAGGCTATGGACATCTTCATCGCTTTGAAGACGTTCTCCGGTGGATCGGATTATGTGCTGCCGTCGCGTTACGATTCTGACGTGCCCATGAGCAGTGCCACGCTGAACCGGGTGATGACGATGACTTACAAGCTGGCTCAGAAAGAGGGGCAGCTGCTTGCCAAATTCGGCCCGCACGACTTGAGACGAACAGCCAGTACCTTGCTCCATGAAGCCGGTTACAACACCGACTGGATTGAGAAATGCCTGGCGCATGAGCAAAAGGGTGTGAGGGCGATCTATAACAAAGCCGAGTATCGCGAGCAGCGCACAGCCATGTTGCAGGACTGGGCTGACATGATTGATGAATGGACTGCCTAAAAGTGGGTAGTTGTCATTTTTTTAAAGGTTCGATGGTTGCTAATTTTGATATCTTTGATAGCATAATTGGCGTACATTGATGCCAAATTTCCATTCAAGGCCGCCCTCCGGCATCGGGAAGGTCAATTACCGATTAGCAGACGCTACTCGATGAATAGTCCGCTTGAGACATCAAGCGCATTCATTTGAGAGGTATTGACCATGCACACTGCCAAAACCCTCATCAACAGGAAGCAGCTCCTGGAGATGATCCCTCTTTCAACGCGCACAATTTATAACCTGGAACAGCGTGGGGAGTTCCCACGCCGAATTGCGCTTACCAGCAGAAACGTCGCATGGGACTTGTCAGAAGTAGAGCAATGGATTGAGGAGCGTAGGTCTTCAGGCATTCAGGCTGCTCGACCTGGCAATACCATAGAGGCGTAACAGCATGGCCATCGAAATTTCGTGGCTCGATTTAAGAAGTGCTGTTGAGAACGAGCCGGAACCCCTTGATTTTGTATTTCCTGGTTTCAAATCAGGAACAGTTGGAGCATTGGTAAGTCCTGGTGGAACAGGTAAAACCATGCTTGCTCTACAAGTTGCCGTAACGGTTGCTACCGGTGCGGATCTATTGAATTTGTCTGAGATGGACAGTGCGTGGCGGCTGGTCACTGGTCCAGTGGTATTTTTAACCGGAGAAGATCCTGCAGACGTGTTAAATGGACGTTTTCACGCTATAGGTCGACACCTCAACACCAGCCAGCGTGAGGCCATGTATAACAACTTAGCGGTTGTCCCTCTGGTCGGTTTCAGTGCCGATATGATGAGTGGAGAGTGGCGGAATTGGATTGAGAACGTCACTCGAGGTGCTCGCCTAGTAGTAATCGACACGTTACGCCGGTTTCATCAGTTGGACGAAAATGATGGAGGCCATATGGCAGGGTTGTTGGCCTACATGGAACAACTTTGCAGAGCTAATAGAACCAGCATTTTATTCCTGCACCATACAAACAAAGCCGGTGCGTTTAACAGTGGCGACGCTCAGCAGGCTAGCCGAGGCAGTTCTGTGCTCACGGATAACGCCCGCTTTCAAGCGAATTTAATTGGCATGGGGGCGGCAGAAGCCGAAACATGGGGAGTAGACGAAGAATGCCGCCGCCATTTTGTGCGATGGTCCTTCCCTAAGCTTAATTACTCTGCCCCTATCTCTGACAAGTGGTATCGACGACATGAAGGAGGGGTACTAAAGCCTGCCGTATTAGAGAAGCAGAGTAAATCCAATAGAGTGCTGCCATTCAATAAATCTAAGAGTGGTATGCGCGATGAGCTTTGATCTTACCCATGTTCGACATGACCCAGCCCATTGCTTGGCTCCTGGCTTGTTTCGTAGCCTGAAGCGTGGAGAGCGGAAACGGCTTAAGCTGGACGTAACCTATACCCATGGCGAGGATTCTATCCGTTTCTGGGGACCTGAGCCTCTGGGAGTTGATGATCTTCGTATCCTACAAGGGCTTGTGGCTATGGCCGCAATTTCTGGTGATGGGGGGCGCGGGATTGTGCTGCGAAACGAAACAGAGTCAGAGGTTGGGCAGCAATTGCGCCTCTTGCTAGACCTCAAGTGGGACGCGGTTGAGAAGGACGCGATGGTTGCTAAGGGCAGCTTCCGACAACTGGCCCGGGAACTTGGATATGCCGACGATGGAGGCAGCCAGTTCAAAACTATCCGCGATAGCATCGAGCGACTATGGGCAGTATCTGTCATTGTGGAACGTAACGGGCAGCGTCAGGGGTTCCGTATCCTGTCCGATTACGTCAGCGACGACCGGGAAGGTAAGCTGTTTGTCAGCCTGAACCCTCGATTAGCAGAGGCTGTAATGGGAGAGCGTCCACATACTCGCCTCGACATGACTGAGGTTCGGGCGCTACAGACCGATCCCGCTCGATTAATTCATCAGCGATTATCGGGCTGGATTGATGCCGGTAAATCTGGACGCGTAGAACTGGATACCCTTTGCAACTACGTCTGGCCGGACGAAACGAAGAACCCCAACACCTTGAAAAAGCGTCGCCAAACGGCCCGAAAAGCGTTGACTGAACTGATTTTAGTGGGCTGGACTGTACATGAATACGCCAAGGGGAAATGGGAGATTAGGCGGCCAGGGATCAACCATGCCAACCCCCGGCGTGACAGCACCCTTCCCCGGCATAATAGCACCCGTCCCCCGGCATAACAGTATCCCATCCCCGGCATAACGGTATCCGCTCCAATCGCGCAAACGCTTGCAGGACAAGGCTTTCCGGCCTGTTTTGGAAATCGATCCAAGATATTCCAAAGAATATCCATCATGCGCGGCATAGCCCGCGCCTTAATGGCGCGTTCATGCCTTGCCAATTCTATCGGCCTCCGGCCGATGTTTTAACGCCAAGAGGGAGGCCGATTTTGTATGCTCGCCAGGCGCAAACCCTTCTCCTTGGCGTTCAATCCGTCCGAAGGACGACCAAACCGGCCTCATAAGCCCTAGGAGCGTCGATCATAGGCTGACAGTGGTGAAGAGGAGGTAATGTCTGAAACGCCTTACAGGGACGCTCAGGAAAGCTGTATTCCCATACATCAGGATAGTAGGCAGTTAAAATCTGGTAGCAGGCTGAAATGTGTGCGGTTTGTAGATTGTAGTATGTAGTAGCACCATACAACATACTACAACGCTACATTCCTATTCGCATATACATTGTGCTTGAAACCTGTCCGAAGGTGGGCGCGCGGCGCAGCAAAAATGCCTCAACTAATACCGGCCCCAAAAAGTCAATGAAAGGCCGCCAAGTGGGTGGAGTAATAGGTAAGCCTTTGTAAAGCAGGGAAATGTGTCGGGTTTTCACGTGTTTCATTGACATTTGAGGGGCGGGATTACAAGCAAGGTAGCCACATGAGGTAGCTCACAGGAAAGCTGTGTTTTTGTGTGTAGTGAATGGCGAGGAAAGTAGTCATCTCAAAACGCTGCTAGACCGCTATTTTAGCGCTGCCGAGTCGCTATAAGTGCGCTGTCATACCGCTGTAAGTGTCGATTTGCTCGGAAAAAACGGTTTGCACAGGAATAAACAGGTTACTGCACAGAAATGCACATACCGTACGCGCAAGAATCAACGCTGTGGTGCGGGCAGGATAGGTGAAGTTAGCTAACCGGCGGAGCCGATTAACTATCTTCACTTCCCCTTATTCGCCCCGGAGGCGCTCAACGGGTAATCCTGCTCTGCGAGGCTACCGGCTACCGCCGATTTGTGAGGTGGGTAGAAAACATGGTTGTTGTTTATGCTATCTTTGATATCATTAGTAGCTAGTGCATCAAGAAGGTATTAACATGGCGAATGTACTTGTCCGTAATTTGCCTCCCGAAGTTCACCGGGCGCTAAAAGTGCGTGCGGCGCTTAACGACAGGAGCACTGATGCGGAAATACGGGAAATACTGGCAGCGGCAGTGCAACCGCTTGAGCTGGATGTCATTGGTCGAGAAGTTGGATTAAGCGAAAAAGCCAAGACCCCAGCAAAGTAAGTTTGAGATTGATGCCGTGATTCCACAGAAAAAAGGCCGCCTTTCGGCATCGGGCTGGTCAATTACCGATTAGCTGCTTCGGCAGCTTCTCGATGACTTTAACGCTTGTATCACAAGCGTTCATTTACTCATCGAGAGGTATTGACCATGCGAAAGAAGAAAATTTTAGCGGCTAAAATTCCAATCCTACCGGTTGCCTTGGCAACCTCGATTCTCATCACCCTGGTACAGCCTGTACAAGCGGGCATCCCTGTCATCGACGGCACCAACCTGACGCAAAACATCATGTCAGCCCTGGAAGCCGTTGCGCAGACGGCCAAGCAAATTCAGCAGTACCAAACGCAGTTGCAGCAGTACGAAAACCAACTGCAAAACACGATGGCCCCGGCGGCCCACATTTGGGACCAAGCGCAGCGCACCATCAACGATCTGAACCAGGCGACCAACACGCTTGCCTACTACCAGAACCAGCTTGGCAGCCTCGATGCTTACTTAGGCAAGTTCCAGGACGTGGCCTATTACCGTGGATCGCCTTGCTTCTCGTCTACAGGGTGCAGCGATGCCGAGCGGGCCGCGATGGAAGAAAACCGCCGCTTGGCGTCCGAATCCCAGAAGCGGGCCAACGACGCACTGTTTAAGGGCCTGGAGCAGCAGCAAGACAACTTGGAAGCCGATGCCCGTCAGCTCACACGCCTGCAATCTGCCGCTCAAGGTGCAGACGGCCAACTGGCCGCCATTGGCTACGCCAACCAGCTCGCCAGCAACCAAGCCAACCAGCTCCTGCAAATCCGCAGTTTGCTAATTGCTCAGCAGAATGCCGAAGCGACACGCCTGGCGTCTGAACTGGATGACAGTGCCAGAGGGGAGGCACGAGAAAAGCAGCTTCGTACTTGGGAATACCAACCCAGCTCAGCAGATCGCTACTAAGGAGGACATAGCATGAAAAGAGCAATTTTCCTTATGCTGGCCGTCACTGCTGTTTTGTTGGCTGGGTGTGAGGACACACCACCGGAACCCAATAAGGCGACCTGCACCGGCGATGCCTATCAACAGGCCCTTTCCGAGATCAGCAGCGAGGCGAAACGCCAGGCGTTTGCTGCCGAGTGCGAATCTTTCCAAAAAGCTCAGCAAATGGGTGAATGGGAGTTCAAACCCAGCTCCCCCGACAGATATTGAGGGAGGGCATCATGAAACGATTTGTCTTTGGCGGATTGGCTGTGATGGCCGCCGTCATGCTGTCCGATACGGCAATGGCCCAGGAACTGTCCAGCACTAACATCATGGATGATGTGCTGGACCGCTTTCACGCCGCTGCATCAACATGGGGACCAGCCATTGAAGCCGCTGCCACTCGGTTGTTTTGGACCCTCGTTGTTATCTCGATGGTCTGGACGTTCGGCATGATGGCGCTGCGCAAGGCCGACATTGGCGAGTTCTTTGCCGAGCTTGTCCGCTTTATCATGTTCACCGGCTTTTTCTGGTGGCTGCTTTCCAATGCTACACAGGGAATGAATATCGCCGGAACCATCATCGCTTCATTGCAGCAACTCGGGGCCGAAGCCGGGGGGCTTGGTAGTAGCACGCTTGGGCCATCGAGCATCCTGGATATGGGATTCGAGCTTTACGATAAGACTGTTGAAGCCACTTCGGAACTGAGCTGGCGACAGTTTCCAACCGCGTTAATGATGGAGCTGATGGCTTTGGCCGTGTTGGTGGTTCTGGCACTTATTTCCATCAATCTGCTGCTGTTATTGGCAGCCAGTTGGATACTGCTTTATGCCGGAATTTTCTTCCTAGGCTTTGGCGGTTCGCGTTGGACTTCAGACATGGCCATCAACTACTACAAAGCCATTCTTGGTTTAGCGGCCCAGTTGTTGGCAATGGTGCTGATCGTTGCGATTGGTAGGCAGTTTCTTGTTGATTACCACGGCCAAATGCGGGCGGAAAACATGGCAAGCCAGGAGCTGGCCGTCATGTTCGTTATATCCCTGGTCTTGCTGTTCCTGGTAAACAAGGTTCCCCCAATGATTTCCGGCCTGGTGACAGGAGGTAGTGTCGGTTCTATGGGAGTTGGCTCCTTTGGTGCCGGGGCCGCCGTGGGGGCTGCGATGACAGCGGCAAGCATGGGAATGGCCGGGGCCAAAATGGCCGGTGCGGCGATGCTGGGAGGTGCGGCAAATAGCGTTGGTGGAGCGAGTGCCATCAAGGCTGCCTTTACCAAGGCACAGTCCAATATGTCTGGGGGGGACATGCCAAGTTTCGGCGGTGGTGGCTCTGGTGATACCGGCGGTGGCTGGGGTAGTGGCGACACGGGCAGCGATAATGTGAGCACAGGTGATACCCCGTTTGCTCAGGCGGCGGGCTTTGCCAGTTCTTCACCGTCTGGCAGCTCTGGCTCTTCAGGTGGTGGCTTTCGCAGGGCGGCTTCCTTGGTGGCTGGTACGGCGGGTGAGCTGGCTAAAGGGGCTGGGTCCAAGATGGCTGGGAAGTTTCAGGACAAAGTAAACCAGACTGCCGGCGGTCGTTTGGCGTCCTCGATCCGCGAAAGCATGGAGCCGAAGGGCGATAGCAATGCCGGGGCGGACAGTGCTTCACCGTCGTTCGATAGCGATAGCTTGAGCGGTGGAAGCGGCGGCTGGGTAAACCAATCAGGCGGCTTTGATGCTCTGTCCAGCGAGGACCAGGACAAGGCCCGCCAATCACACGCTGAGTGGCAAGCACGCGATCCGGAAAAGCACACCTTCGACGTTGGGGACTACGTTTCGTATGCCCAGGAACGCCAGCAGGAGCGTAACGAAGAGGTTGCCAGCTTTGTGAACCGAGGCCCACAGGCCACGTAAGGAGATACCACGATGACACAACGTAATTTCATGGCTGCCCTGGATATGATCGACGAGGTCCAGGAAGCCCCCACAGAGACGGCTTTTGTGCCGGTTGTCGAACCAACAACCGAGGGAGAGAAAGACGCTGAGGCGGAGATTGCAGCCTTTGTGAACCGCCCGAACCCGACTGGTAGGGTGGAAGCATCGAGCAGCACACGCATTAGCAATGATGCAGTGGTTGGAACTGGGAAAACCCCGTTTTCAGAAGCTGCCGGGTTTTCCAGTACCGGGCTTTAAAAGCACACGGGCCGGTGATGGTGCACCGGCCCGCATTTCCACATACCACCTGACAGAGAGGTGACACATGACAGCCACGCATAATATCGAAGTTCAGCAAGCAATTCATCAGGCAGCGACCAAGCTGTCCGCCCTGAAGTTCATCGACCAGGAAACCGCCCGGCAGATTTCACCCGTCGCGGAAGCGGTCGCCAATATGTTCACGATCCTGTACTACCAAGCCGAGACTGGTCGAGCGACGCAGGAGGACTTCCAGGAGGCGTTAGCCACTATCCGGCAGGCGACAGAATATGATGAACGTTAAGACAGAACGAGTAACGAGGAAGATTTGATCCTCTGATTTCCTATCGCCCACGACTTGACCGAATGGCCTTGGCCAGTCGGTCAAGTGCATCCCGTTTGCGTATCTCGCATTCCCATATTACAAGAACAGTCCATCCCGACGCTTCCAGCTCGGCACGATTGCGCTCGTCACGCTCGACGTTGCGAGTTAGCTTCCGTGACCAATACTCCGTGTTGGTCTGAGGACGAGACGCAGCGGCGCAGTTGGGGTGCTGATGCCAAAAGCAGCCATGCACGAAAACCACAGTGCGGTATTTCGGGAATACCAAATCAGGCGAGCCAGGCAGGCGCCGGTCATGCAGGAGGTAACGCAGCCCTGCGGCATGAAGGAAGCGCCGAACAGTCAATTCTGGCTTTGTGTCGCGAGAGCGAACAGCTCGCATTGTGCGGCTGCGTTGCTCCGGCGTCTCCTTCATGCTATTTGGACCTTATTGCTTAAATTCGATTTTCAAGCTCGGGTCTGTTTCGAAGTTTTCGACAATTTCATTATATCGAGTTACAACGTCCCCGACCGCTGTGCGTCGCCCTTCGGCTGCGAACTTGCCCAACTCGTACAAGTTGAGAGCTACGAACTGTTCAACCTCAAACACGTCTATACGATCACCTAACCCAGCATTCTCAGCCAAGACTTCTGCGGCTGAAACGCCTCGCGATGTAGTGACAATAATCGGTCGGTGACCGTCATCGATATTGTCGCGGCACCGACCAATAACGGCTTCACCCGGAGCTGTTGTAACGTGCAATGCGACATCTCCGATAAAGAAATCACCGGCGCGCCCTGACTGTGCGTCCGAAGTGGAAAAGCTATTATGCTCAAAGTTGCCTATTCCCAGAGCGCAATCAAGCTTGGCTCCCACCAGGTGTTGTAGCACCGCTCCGGCGTACTGCATCCCTGGGGCATTGCGCTGGCGTTCCTCAGCCTGAACGATCATGTCGCGAACCAAAGTACTGATGGTTGAAGTGAGTGGAAACCAGAAAAATGGGGTTGCAACAAATCCACAGGCGCTTGAGCTCAGATTGCTCTAATCGAGTTTCAACACCAGATCCGGATCGGCCTTGGCCATGGCGCGCTGAAAGGCAGGCCGGGCGGCCAGGCGTTGCAGATAGGCGAGAATGTTCGGATAGGGCGCGAGGTCGAGCGGTACGAACTGGCGCATGGTGGTGAGCGGAAACGCGGTCATGATGTCGGCGACCGTGAACGTATCGCCGGCAAGCCAGGTGTGCCCCTCGGCGAGATGGTCGTCGAGCGCCTTGAATCCGCGATCGGCCCGCGCCCGCATCGTCTCCGCCATCGCGCCCTCGGCCATCAGCATCATCATGCTCGGCATCAGCGAGCCGTTGGCGAAGTGATACCAGTATAGATAGCGGGAGAATGCCGGATCGTCCGCCTTGAGCGTCAACCGGCCTTCACCGTAACGCGCCACCAAGTAGTCGATGATGGCACCGGATTCGGCAAGCACCAGATCGCCGTCGGTGATGACCGGGGCGGTGCCGCACGGATGCAGGGCCTTGTACTCCGGCGGCGCCAGCCGGGTGACCGGATCGCGCTCGTAGCGGACCAGTTCATAAGAGAGTTCAAGCTCCTCGCAGAGCCAGACGATGCGATCCGATTGCGAAACGCCGAGATGGTGAACCTTGAGCATGGGAGTCTCCTGAGAAAGTCGGTTATGAGAAAGTCGGTTAACGGTCATTTGCACGCGCCGGTCCGCGCAGCGCCGCGACCAGGGCCTGGACCCGCGTGCGCAGTTCGATGACGTCATCGGGCTGCATGTCGAGGCCGGCGGCAAGGGTCGCCGGCACATTGCGGGCGGCCTCGCGCAATGCGCGCCCCTCGGGGGTGAGCTCGATCAGCACCCGCCGCTCGTCCTCGGCATCGCGGGTGCGCGTTACCAGGCCCGCCAGTTCCATCCGTTTGAGGAGCGGCGTGAGCGTCCCGCTGTCGAGGTTGAGGCGATCGCCCAGCGATCCGACGGTCTGGGGCGTCTGTTTCCACAGCACCAGCATGACCAGATACTGGGGATAGCTCAAGCCAATCTCCGCCAGCACCGGGCGATAGAGACGGGTCAGCAGATTGGATGCGGCATAGAGCGGAAAGCAGACCTGCCGATCGAGATCGAGCAGGTCATCCTCCTGATCAGACCAATCCATGCCACCCCCTCTAGTCGGCGCTGACGGTGATGGCGACATCGATGTTGCCGCGCACCGCGTTGGAATACGGGCAGACCTGATGCGCCGCTTCGACGATGGCCTCGGCCGTCGCCTGGTCGACGCCGCTGATCGTGACGTCGAGCGCCACGGACAGGCCGAAACCGCCGCTACCGTTGGGCGCCATGCCGACGGTTCCCACCACCACGATATCGTCGTCGCGGACCCTCTCATCCTGGTTGCGGGTTACATGGATCACGGCGTTCCCGAAGCAGGCGGCATAGCCCGCGGCGAACAACTGCTCCGGATTGGGGGCGTCACCCTTGCCGCCGAGCGCCTTCGGCAGGGCCAGCGGCAGATCCAGAAGGCCATCGTCGCTGTTGACGGAGCCGTTGCGGCCGCCGATGGCTGTCACTTTGGTGGAATAGAGCGTGTTCATGAATCATCTCCTGTTTGAGTGGTTCAAATAAATATATCAAGCAATTTAATTGTGCGCAATACAAATAAGCGCGATTGCAGACGCATTTTCCGCCAGCCACGGCTCACCCCTGGCGGTGGGGTCGTGCTGGCCGCAAGCGGCCAGGGGTCGGGCAAACCCACCACGTCGGCATAGGGCAGGAAACCTGCCAACACGGCCAATTCACCGTTTGATGTAAGCTTCCCAGTGCTCTCCCAGGCTGAGACTTGTCGTTGCCATGTTACTCTCCAAGTATTCATAATTAATAAATATGAATATAGGTTAGGGAAGGTGTGAACAAGCCATCACCCTTCGCTCCAAAATCCAGTTTGACGGCGACCGGAAGCAAAAATAGCTATATTTGCCTGGTTTTAACCGCCTTCAGCCGCCTTTTCAGGCAGTGCGGACGGATTAACCCCTTGCTCTCAACATCTGATCCACACGCACGGCATTGGATAGCGCGAACAGCATGGCCAGCTTGCCATCATTTTTCATCAGGCCTCGGTAGCGTGCTTTCACAAAGCCGAACTGACACTTAATGATGCGGAACGGGTGCTCTACTTTCGCGCGCATGCTGGCTTTCAGGTATTCAGTCCGGATCCTGAGCTTGTTGATGCGCGGGTGCTTTTTCAGGGTCTTTAACTTCCCCGGTTGCTCGGCGATGTGCCAGTCAGCCCGCACATTCTTCAGCTCTGCGCGCTTTTCAGCCCCGCGGTAGCCGGCGTCAGCAAAGATGAAAGCTTCCTCACCATGCAACACCTGGCCTGCCTGATTGAGATCGTGCTCATGTGCCGCCGTTGTTGTGAAGCTATGAGTGATACCGGTGCGGGCATCCACGCCGATATGGGCTTTCATCCCGAAATGCCACTGATTTCCTTTTTTCGTCTGATGCATCTCGGGATCACGCTCGCCGGCTTTGTTCTTGGTGGAGCTGGGGGCCTCGATGATGGTCGCGTCAATCAGCGAGCCTTCCTTGAGCAGGATGCCGGACTCGGATAGCCACTGACTCATCTCGTTGAAAATCTGACGGGCAAGACCGTGTCGTTCCAGCAGGTGACGAAACTTCAGAATGGTGGAGTGATCGGGAATTGCCCTGTCCAGTGACAGGCCTGCGAACAGTCGCATGGACGCTATCTCGTACAGCGCATCTTCCATGGCGGGGTCACTGAGGTTGTACCACTGCTGCATGCAGTGAATCCGCAGCATGGTGGCCAGCGGGTATGGCCGGCGACCGTTGCCTGCTTTGGGATAGTGAGGCTCAATAATCGCTTCGAGGCGTGCCCACGGAATCAGCTTGTCCATTCGGCCCAGGAACTTCTCCTTGCGGGTCTGACGGCGCTTGTTGCTGAACTCGCTGTCAGCGAATGTGAGCTGCTGATCCATTCGGTGATCCTCGATGTGGATGATCGGGCGATTGTCTCATGAGGGGGGCTTGTTCACACCTTCCTTAGGGTGGAATCATAGGCAACTGGTTTTTAATCCATGTTATTTTGCGGGTTCATTCGGCAATTTCTGAGCGTGGTATTTTTCATGGTATTACCGTTTGGCAGGAAAATAAGCCATTGAATATAAAGGATAAAAAGGGCTTGTTTACAATCGAGTGGGAGTGATATCAGGTCCTTCGGGGATTATCGGTACCTATCGATAAGATGCTGTAACGTGTTGATTTATAATAAAATACGTCGCGGCACCTATCGGTAGCTATCGCCAGGCAGCGGGATGGTTTGGCGGTACTGGTAACGGTAAGAACCGATGCCCGGATTCGGACCCTCCCGTTTACTATCGAGACCAAACCGGTCTTTGACGGTAAATCTCTCCTCCGGAAAGCTTGCGCCATACGGCTTTCCCGGCATCAGCAGGTCTCCTGGCCCTTGACGGTAAAAGCCGTCATGAACCGGAGGAAAAACCTCGATGCTGACCGACACTGCACTGCGCAATCTCAAGCCCAAAGCCAAGCCCTACAAGGCTTCCGATCGCGACGGAATGTACGTAACGGTATCGCCCGGCGGTACCGTCACCTTTCGCTACGATTACCGTCTCAACGGACGCCGGGAAACGCTGACCATCGGACGATATGGACCAGCGGGGATTTCATTGGCCATGGCGCGCGAAAAGCTGCTGGATGCCAAGCGAATGGTTGCTCAAGGCATATCTCCTTCCTTGGAAAAGCAGCGAGCCAAGCGGCGTCTGACTGCTGCCAAGTCGTTTGGTGAGATGCTGAAGAGATGGCTGGCTGATGCGCGTATGGCCGACAGCACGCGATCCATGCGCAAGAGCATCATTGATCGCGACATCCTGCCGGTCTTCGAGAACCGTCTCCTGACCGAAATCACCGCAGACGATCTCCGTGCGCTCTGCTCCAGGGTGAAGGGTCGCGGGGCGCCGGCCACAGCCGTTCACGTTCGCGACATCGTGAAGCAGGTCTTTGCGTTTGCAATCCTGCACGGTGAGAAAGTGGAGAATCCGGCCGACGGTGTTAAGGCCGCATCGATCGCCACCTTCGTGCCGAAAGACCGAGCGCTGACCCCGACCGAGATTCGCCTGGCTTTTCACCAGTTGGAGTCGATTGCGGCGTACCCCACCATTCGATTGGCCTTGCGCCTGGTACTGCTGACCTTGGTGCGTAAAAGCGAGCTGATCGAAGCTACTTGGAATGAGGTGGATTTTGAGAACGCCACGTGGACGATCTCCAAGCAGCGTATGAAGGGACGCAATCCCCACGTGGTTCACCTGTCGCGCCAGGCTCTGGATATCTTCGTGGCACTGCATACGTGTGCTGCAGGATCGAGGTTTGTCCTGCCCTCTCGCTACGACATCCACCGTTGCATGTCGCACGCGACCTTGAACCGAATCACGCAACTGATCGCATCGCGGGCCAAGGAGGCGGGGTTGCCGCTGGAGCCGTTTACGGTGCACGACCTGCGCAGGACTGGCTCTACGCTACTCAACGAAGTGGGGTTCAACGGTGACTGGATTGAGAAGTGCCTGGCGCATGAGGACGGGCGTTCCTCGCGCTCGGTCTACAACAAGGCCGAGTACGCGGAGCAGCGGCGCCACATGTTGCAAGAGTGGGCAGACATGGTTGATGCCTGGATCGATGGTCGGACTCACCTGCCGAAGCTGTTGCCGGACAATGTGTCCGTGCCGGTATTGAGTGCAGCCGTATAAAGGAATGGGCAGGTTGTCAGTTGACAACCTGTCGAATCATACGAATACTGGAGACTATCCATGGCCCGTCCTTCACATCCGAAGAAAGAGATCGAAGAAGCGCTTAAACATGCCGAAGGGCAGGGGTGGCGCATCGAAGTTGGCGGCAGTCACGCCTGGGGGCGGATCTACTGTCCCTATAACGACGAGGAATGTCGCTGCGGCGAGTTCTGCATCACCAGCGTGTGGAGTACGCCGAAGAACCCCAGCAACCAAGCACGCGCCTTACGCCGCGTGGTGGACAACTGCACCACGCATCGTAAGCAGCAGGATACTGCCGACGATGCAGAGGAGTAGCACGATGGAATACACATTCACCCTGAAATACCAGCTCGCCGACAATGACCGTACCCCGGATATTCTGGTCGAGCGCCTTGGCGAAGCGGGCTGCGACGATGCCCTGGTCGGCATCGGCCAGCCGGGTCGGCTGGCGCTGGAGTTCACTCGAGAGGCGGAGAGTGCGGATGCGGCTGTGCGCAGTGCACTGGCCGATGTGCGCCATGCAGTGCCCTCAGCTAGGTTGATCGAGGTCGCCCCTGATCTGGTCGGTCTAACCGACGTGGCCGAAATGGTTGGGGTATCGCGACAAAACATGCGCAAGCTGATGCTGGCCAATCCGGGCAGCTTCCCCGCACCGGTGCACGAGGGCAGTGCGTCGATCTGGCACCTGGCGGATGTGCTGACCTGGTTGCAGGCCAGGGGCAGCTATTCGCTGGCCAGAGATGTACTGGAAGTGGCTCAAGTGGCTTTGCAGGTCAATCTGGCGAAGGAAAGTCGGCGTCTACCTCGCTCGACTTCTACGGAGCTGGAAGCTCTAGTTGGCTGAGGCCTGCATCGGCCGCATACCTAATCTGAGCTCGACCGAACCGGGCGGGTTTTCCGTAGGCGGACATCCGGGCAACTGATGTCTTTACGAGGCGCCTGCTTGCGCTCCTCGATCCAGGCCTCCACCTCAGCTAAGTCCCATACGACGCAACGCGGTGTCAGGTTAAAGCGTCTAGGGAACTCGCCACGACGCTCCATCTCGTAGATGGTCGTTTCGGACAGAGGGATGATCTGTCTCAGCTCTTGTCGCCGAATGGTGCGCCGAAACGGTAGGGGGCTTTGCTTCGGAAACTGTGGTAGCACGTCGTAGCCGTCTGTCTCTGGAATGGGCAGTGGCTCGCTGTTTTTAGAAATCAGTAAGCTGGGCATAGGCGATTGTGGCTCCACGTTGACTAAGGGAGTCTGCGGAATAGCGGCATGGTGCGGTTCGGTACCTATCGAGACAACCTGTTGCAGCGTAGAGGAACGAAACCTAGATCCATCTGCAATGCCCTTGTAGTCACGGGATTCAATTGATGCCAGCGAGCGAAGGACAACACCACCACGAAGGCTTCGGGCAATTGCAGCCGGTCACGACTGGCAGCTACCGGCCCAGAGTGTGTAAAAACGTCTGATCGAACCCTTGCTATGCTTTCGGGCGATTCCATCGCAAGGGTCACCCATGAAGCGCTTCATTCAAGGTGAGCATCGAGGCCAAAGTACGTTGCTCCCCGCCGGTAGCGGGGTGCGGGTAATACTCAGCAAATTCCTCGGTATTGATTCAATCACAGCGCATCTGATTATCGGAACGCTGATCGGTACGGCGGCTCCGTTGTTGGCGCAAGTCGTGATCAATCGCTACAAACTGTACTTCTTGCTCACCCCGCCCAAGCAGATTTCGGCATCTCAGTTCCATATGCGCAAGGCTGTTGCCCAGTAGCGCGGCCCTGTCATGCACCGACGCAGATGCCGCTCAGCAGGCCATGCTTGCTGAGCGGTATCACGCATGCCGTATTAGCCGCAGCCGATGCGCTCTATGGTCATATCCTTGTCGGTATAGATATTCAGTCTCTGCGAGTTTGTATTCCAGCGTGACTATATCGTCGGGCCGCAGGACCCGCGCGGTGATTGCCCCGGATTGCTCCCTTGCTCGTTCAAGTATTTCTGGCGTGACGGTTTGGCCCGTCAAGCTTGCCACGGCATCGGCGTTGCACCGTCCGACTGACTCAGTCGGGCTGCTGTTTGACGGTGCTGTAGAAGTCGTTTGACAGCCTGTCAGTACAAATGCGGCCGAGGCTATGGCAATTGGTAGGGCTCGTTTGATGCGCTGCACAGCGTCTCCTTTTTCGTCTGGTTTGTCGGAGCGCAACTACTATCAAAGATACGGGCATGCCGATAGGCCTCCATGCCAGTTGGAAAAAACAGCTGTGGATGGGAACCGAAGCGGCGTTGGCTCGTCTTAATGGCTGATGGCGCTTTGCAATCCCCTGGCTGCAAGAAAAATTAGGAGTTCCGCTATGTTCAATTCCCCCCTACTCAAGCGTGTCGCTACGGTGCTAGCTGCTCTGCACTTGCTTCTGGTAGCTCAAGTTCCGCTGGCGCAAGCTGCGATGATCGGCACGCCTGAGGTTGTTGCTGAACATCAGCAGCAGGTCGATCGGCAACAGTTGCTGACGATGCTGGATGATCAGGATGTGCAAAAGAAGCTGGAAGCGATGGGCGTCGAACGTGATCAGGTTGAAAAGCGCATCAACGGCCTGACGGCAGCGGAACTGGCCCAGTTCAATCAGCAACTTGATCAGGCCCCCGCAGGGGCAGGCGTTGTCGGCGTGATCGTGCTGTTCCTAGTGATCTTCATCATCACGGATATGCTCTGCGCCACTAACATCTTCAACTTCGTCAACTGCATCAATCGTTGAGCCAGCGGCTACTCATACTGCTCCTGATCGGTCTGCTCGGGGGCTGTGCGCGAACGACGGTTACGCTTGTCGATCATGCTCAGCTCCCGACAAGAGCCGAGTTGGTGGACGTTCCGTTCTACCCGCAGGAAGACTACCAATGCGGACCCGCTGCATTGGCAACCATGCTCGTGCAGCGTGACATCGAAGTAACGCCGGAAGCGCTTGTAGAGCAGGTCTACATTCCCAAGCGCAAAGGCAGCTTGCAGGTGGAGATGGTTGCTGCCGCCCGTTCTGCTGGGCTTCTTGTATATCCGCTGCAGCCTAGTCTCAGTGATCTTCTTGCCGAAGTCGCTGCGGGCAACCCGGTTCTGGTTCTACAGAACCTCGCTTTCGATCGTTGGCCTCAATGGCATTTTGCCGTGGTGGTGGGCTATGACCTTGCAGATCAGGAAATTGTGCTTAGGTCTGGCACTACCAAGCGTTTGGTGGTGAGTTTTCACGAGTTCGAGCGCTCGTGGCGCAAGGCGGAGCGCTGGGCCGTACTTACTTTGCAGCCACAGCGGATACCACAAACTGCGCAAGAAACTGTCTGGCTTCGCAGTGCCAGCGATCTGGAAGAGGTTGGGCAATTGCGCGCGGCTCGGGCGGCGTACGAAGCCGGCGCGAAGCGTTGGAACTCGGCGCTCACGCAGTTTGCTTTGGCGAACAGTCAGTATGCGGCTGGAGAAAAGGCTGCGGCTGAGGAATCGTTACGGCGCAGTGTTCGTCTCGACCCGGGCTTCGCCATTGGTTGGTTCAATCTATCGCAGGTAATGGCTGAGAACGGTTGTGACGTGGGTGCTCGCCACGCACAGGCCTGTGCCCTGCGAATGGATCCGGATGATGATCGGCTCAGGGCGCCGCTGCCGGCCCTGGAGGGCAAGCGAGCGGCGCAATGCTTGCCGAGCCCGCCATGCGTGTCCAAGTGATCTCGGTCAGAAGCCAAGCCTGTCGCGCAGGTTGTAGTACATCGCTCCGAGAGCGCTGAGCGGTACCTGAAAACGCTGTCCTCCAGGGAAAGGGTAATGAGGCAGGCTGGCGAGCGCATCAAAGCGCTCTGCCTGGCCGCTCAGGGCCTCGGCGATCACCTTTCCAGCAACATGTGTATAGGTGACGCCATGACCGCTACAACCCTGCGAGTAGTAGATGTTGCTGCCCAGCCGCCCCACCTGGGGCAGCCGTGAAAGCGTCAGCAGGAAATTGCCTGTCCAGGCAAAGTCGATCTTCACTTTTTCCAGCTGCGGAAAGGTCTTCAGCATCTTGGGCCGTATGATCGATTCGATGTCGGCGGGATCACGTGCGCCGTACACTACGCCGCCCCCGTAGATGAGCCGTTTATCCGCTGAGAGCCGGTAGTAATCAAGCAGATAATTGCAGTCCTCTACGCAATAGTCCTGAGGCAGAAGGCTGTTTGCGAGCTCATCATCAAGTGGCTCCGTCGCGACCACTTGTGTGCCGCAAGGCATGGATTTGGCGGCGAGCTCGGGAATCAAATTGCCAAGATAGGCGTTGCCTGCTACTACGACGAATCTTGCGCGCACGGTCCCCTTTGGAGTGTGCACCAGCGGCGCGTCGCCATATTCGATGCGAAGCGCGGGGGATTGCTCGAAGATGCTGCCTCCCAGTGATTCAACAGCTTCTGCTTCTCCGAGTGCCAGATTGAGAGGGTGAATATGGCCGCCTTGCTTGTCGAGCATACCTCCGGCATATCTCTCGCTAGCGACCACTCGCTGTATGCCTTGTTTATCCAGTAGCTCGAGGTGCGGGTAGCCATATCTTTCCCACAAGGCCTTCTGTGCTTCGAGGTGGTGCATCTGCTTCTGATTGAAGGCGGCAAATACGCCGCCGTCTTTCAGGTCGCACTGAATGCCATAGCGTGCTACGCGTTCACGGATAATTCGTCCGCCTTCGAATGCCATATCCCCGATCAACTTCGCTGCCGAGGCGCTCGCACTACGCTCGATGCTGTCAAGGTCTCGGCTGTAGCTGTTGACGATCTGCCCGCCATTGCGCCCAGAGGCGCCGAAACCGACCTTGGCTGCTTCCAATATGATTACGCTGAAACCCTTTTCAAGAAGAAACAGGGCCGTCGACAGGCCTGTGTATCCGGCGCCGATCACGCACACGTCGGCCTGCTTGTTTTCCTGAAGTTCTTGTCGAACACCTGTCGCGTTGGCCGTCGCTGCGTAGTAGGAAGCGGGATAATTGTTGTGCGGCATCTTGGATTCTCTGTTCTGAATTTTTTACGCATCCTAGCGCTTGACCCTGTAGCTCGCCAGCGTCGCAACATTGCAAGCAGGAATTTTCAAAATTTCCAGATATCAGTGAGTTAGAAGAAAAAACTGCTTGACTCTTTTTTTCTTGGCTTTAGAATGCGCCCCCATCGAAGGCACATAGCTCAGTTGGTTAGAGCACCACCTTGACATGGTGGGGGTCGTTGGTTCGAATCCAATTGTGCCTACCAATTTCGAATAAAAGGGTCGCTTGCGCGACCCTTTTTTTTGGCTTGCTTGTCAGAGGTCGGGGTTTCTGAAAGCATCGCCAGTCTTGTTTTCCTCCAGTGACTTCGGTTCGGTCGGGTGAGCCTCAGGCTCCTGCCATTGTGCGGCAGGTGTGCTCGTCGAATCGCTTTACTGGCTCATCCCAACCCGTGTGGCCTTTGGTGCGGGTCACCACTAGGAGAGGAGGCGCCATGCCCACCATTACTCTTCCCGATGGCAGTCAGCGTTCGTTCGATCATCCGGTTACTGTGGCCGAAGTGGCTCAGTCCATTGGTGCTGGTCTCGCCAAGGCGACCGTTGCCGGTAAGGTCGACGGTAAGCTGGTCGATGCTTGTGATCTGATTGAAAAAGATGCAGCGCTGCAGATCATCACGCCGAAGGATGAGGAAGGGCTGGAGATCATTCGCCACTCCTGTGCGCACCTTATCGGGCATGCTGTGAAGCAGCTCTACCCGACCGCCCGCATGGTCATTGGGCCGGTCATTGATGAGGGTTTCTACTACGATATCGCCTACGAACGTCCTTTCACTCCTGATGACGTTGCTGCCATCGAGCAGCGTATGAAAGAGCTGATCGATCGCGACTACGACGTCATCAAGAAGGTGACGCCGCGAGCGGAGGTGATAGATATATTTGTCTCGCGCGGCGAGGATTACAAGCTTCGTCTGGTCGAAGATATGCCCGACGAACAGGCGATGGGCTTGTATTACCACGAAGAGTACGTCGACATGTGCCGTGGTCCGCACGTGCCGAATACACGCTTTCTGAAGTCTTTCAAGCTCACCAAGCTGTCTGGTGCCTACTGGCGTGGGGATGCGAAGAATGAGCAGCTCCAGCGCATCTACGGTACGGCTTGGGCCGACAAGAAGCAGCTGGCTGCTTATATCCAGCGTATCGAGGAAGCTGAAAAGCGCGACCACCGCAAGATCGGCAAGCGTCTGGATCTGTTTCATACCCAGGAAGAGGCGCCTGGGATGGTGTTCTGGCATCCCAATGGTTGGACGCTGTATCAGGTGCTGGAGCAGTACATGCGGCAGGTTCAACGCGAAAACGGTTACCTGGAGATCAGGACGCCGCAGGTGGTTGATCGCGTGCTCTGGGAGAAATCCGGGCATTGGGCGAACTACGCCGAAAACATGTTCACGACTGAGTCGGAAAGTCGTGATTACGCGATCAAGCCGATGAACTGCCCCTGCCATGTGCAGGTTTACAATCAGGGCTTGAAGAGCTATCGCGAGCTCCCGCTGCGGCTAGCCGAATTTGGCGCTTGCCACCGTAATGAGCCGTCTGGTGCGCTGCACGGCATCATGCGGGTGCGAGGCTTTACTCAGGACGATGCGCACATCTTCTGCACCGAAGAGCAGATGCAGGCTGAGTCGGCGGCGTTCATCAAGCTGACGCAAGCGGTGTATGCCGATTTCGGTTTTTCGGATATCGAACTGAAGCTGTCGACCCGTCCCGAGAAGCGTGTCGGCTCCGATGAGCTCTGGGATAAGGCTGAAGCGGCGCTGGCGGCGGCGCTGGAAAGTGCTGGGCTGCCGTACGACCTGCAGCCGGGCGAGGGGGCTTTCTATGGCCCCAAGATCGAGTTCTCCTTGCGCGATTGCCTGGGCCGTGTATGGCAGTGCGGTACCCTGCAGCTGGACTTCAATCTTCCGGTGCGGCTGGGCGCAGAGTATGTCAGCGAGAATAATGATCGGCAGCACCCGGTCATGCTGCATCGAGCCATCCTCGGTTCGTTCGAGCGTTTCATTGGCATTCTGATCGAGCATTACGAGGGCGCTTTCCCGGCCTGGCTCGCGCCGACGCAGGCGGTGATCATGAATATCACCGACAAGCAGGCCGCTTTTGCCGCTGAAGTGGAAAAAACGCTCGTCCAAAGCGGATTTCGTGCCAAGTGCGACTTGAGAAACGAAAAGATCGGCTTTAAAATCCGCGAGCATACTTTGCTCAAGACTCCTTATCTCTTGGTTATCGGGGATCGGGAGGTTGAGACACGATCCGTTGCTGTGCGCACCCGTGAAGGCGTCGATCTGGGCTCTATGCCCCTCGAGCAGTTCGCGCAGATGTTGACACAGGCGGTTTCCCGGCGTGGTCGCCAAGAATTGGAGTAATGACTATTAAGCGTGAAATGAGACAGGATAAACGAGCTGCACCCAAGGCCCCGATCAACGAGAATATCTCGGCTCGTGAGGTCCGTTTGATTGGTGCTGACGGCGAGCAGATTGGCATCGTCTCGATTGATGAAGCGCTGCAAGTAGCTGAAGAAGCCAAGCTGGATCTGGTTGAAATTTCCGCCGATGCAAATCCTCCGGTATGTCGGATCATGGATTACGGCAAGCATCTGTTTGAGAAGAAAAAACAGGTTGCTGCGGCGAAGAAAAACCAGAAGCAGATTCAGGTTAAAGAAGTAAAGTTTCGTCCAGGGACGGAAGAAGGGGACTACCAGGTCAAGCTACGCAACCTGGTGCGTTTCCTGAGTGACGGGGACAGGGCCAAGGTATCTTTGCGATTCCGTGGCCGTGAGATGGCCCATCAGGAGCTGGGGATGGAGCTGTTGAAGCGGGTCGAAAACGATCTCGCTGAATATGGCTCGGTCGAACAGCATCCGAAGATGGAAGGACGCCAGCTGATCATGGTCATCGCTCCCAAGAAGAAAAAGTAACCCCCAGGGCACTGGCAGGCCTTGCGGTTATTTGTAATCACCCACAATGTGGAGTACCGAACATGCCAAAGATGAAGACTAAAAGTGGTGCTGCGAAGCGCTTCAAGAAGACTGCTAACGGCTTCAAGCACAAGCACGCTTTCAAGAGCCACATCCTGACCAAAATGTCCACCAAGCGTAAGCGTCAGCTGCGCGGTTGCTCGCAAGTGCACCCGTCCGACGTTGCAAAGGTGGCGCGCATGCTGCGCGTTCGTTGATTCGGTCAAGACTCAGAGGAATAACTCATGGCTCGTGTTAAGCGTGGCGTCGTAGCCCGTCGTCGTCACAAGAAAATTCTGAAACTCGCCAAAGGCTACTACGGAGCGCGTTCGCGCGTATTCCGCGTTGCCAAGCAGGCGGTAATCAAGGCTGGCCAGTACGCCTACCGTGACCGCCGTCAGCGCAAGCGTCAGTTCCGCGCTCTGTGGATTGCCCGTATCAACGCTGGTGCTCGTGTCAACGGTCTGTCTTACAGCCGTCTGATCGCCGGTCTGAAAAAGGCGGCCATCGAAATTGATCGCAAGGTTCTGGCCGATCTGGCAGTGAACGAAAAAGCGGCGTTTGCTGCGATTGTCGAGAAAGCCAAAGCTTCTCTGGCTTAAGCCCCGGCAATCGCGAATCTTCGGGTTCGTTGCAACGTCATCGATAGGGGAAGAGCCTTGTGCTCTTCCCCTATTTCGTATCTGAGAAGGGGCTTTTGCAAAAGGGCGCTTGGCAGTCGGTCGCTACGGGACGATACCAGCGCGGTTCTGCAAGAACCTCTGGAGGTTATGTACATGGAAAATTTGGATGCACTGGTCTCGCAAGCGCTTGAGGCTGTGCAACGAAGTGGAGACATTGCGGCTCTCGAGCAGGTGCGCGTCCAATATCTGGGTAAGAAGGGCGAGCTCACCCAGTTGATGCAAACCTTGGGGAAGCTTTCTGCTGAGGAGCGGCCGCAGGCTGGTGCGCTGATCAATGCCGCCAAGAGCAGTGTTCAGGATGTCCTGAATGCTCGCAAGGCTGACCTAGAGAAGGCTGCTTTGGATGCCAAATTGTCAGCCGAGCGAATCGATGTGACACTGCCTGGGCGCGGACAGGCAAGCGGGGGATTGCATCCAATCTCTCGGGCTTTGGAGCGAATGGAACAAATTTTTAGTCGCATTGGCTATAGCGTTGCCGAGGGGCCTGAAGTTGAGGACGACTATCACAACTTCGAGGCGCTCAACATTCCTAGCCACCATCCCGCACGGGCAATGCACGATACCTTCTATTTCAATGCCAACACGGTTCTTCGTACGCATACGTCCTCGGTACAGGTTCGGACAATGGAGTCGCAGCAGCCGCCGATACGCATTATCTGTCCAGGTCGCGTATATCGGTGCGACTCTGATCAGACGCATTCTCCGATGTTCCATCAGGTCGAAGGCTTGTTGATCGACGAGGGCGTCAGTTTTGCGGACCTTAAAGGCACTATTCAGGCTTTTCTGCGAGAGTTCTTTGAGGCTGATCTTGAGGTGCGTTTCCGTCCTTCATTCTTCCCTTTCACCGAGCCGTCGGCCGAGGTTGATATTCGGCGGGTCATAACCAAGAACGGCGAAACCAAGTCGGATTGGTTGGAGGTTCTGGGTTGTGGGATGGTGCATCCGAACGTGTTGCGAATGTCTGGAATCGACCCGGATAGGTATCAGGGCTTCGCTTTCGGAATGGGTGTCGAGCGGCTTGCAATGTTGCGCTACGGGGTCACGGATCTGCGTATTTTTTTCGACAACGATCTGCGGTTTCTTGAGCAGTTCCGCTAAGAAATGACGCTGTAGTTTCCAGGAGAACAGCATGAAATTCAGTGAACAATGGCTGCGGAGCTGGGTAAACCCGCAGGTTTCCCGCGAGGAGCTGGTTGCTCGTCTGTCCATGGTGGGGCTTGAGGTTGATGCTGTGACGCCCGTTGCTGGCAGCTTCAGCGGTGTGTTTGTCGGTGAGGTCCTCGAAACTGTGCAGCATCCTGATGCCGACAAGCTTCGGGTCTGTCAGGTCAGCAATGGAAGTGAAACCTTTCAGGTTGTGTGCGGAGCGCCGAATGTGCGGCCTGGCCTGAAAATCCCCTTTGCGATGATCGGCGCTCAGTTGCCGGGCGACTTCAAGATCAAGAAGGCCAAGCTCCGCGGTGTCGAATCCAACGGCATGCTTTGCTCGGAAACCGAGTTGCAGGTGGGTAGTGACGATAGCGGCCTGATGGAGCTGAGCGGCGACGCGCCGGTCGGTGCCGATGTTCGTGAGTATCTCGGTCTCGACGATGCAAGTATCGAAATCGGTTTGACCCCAAACCGTGGTGACTGCCTCTCCATCGCTGGCTTGGCTCGTGAAGTTGGTGCGATTTATGGCTCACTGGTCAGTCCGGTGCAATTCACCGTGGCGCCTTTGCATAATGACGACACACGTCCAGTCGAGGTCCTGGCTCCCAAGGCATGCCCGCGTTATCTCGGGCGTGTTGTCCGTAATGTTGATCTGTCGCGCCCGACGCCGCTTTGGATGGTTGAGCGTCTGCGCCGCTCCGATATCCGTAGCATTGATGCGGTCGTCGATGTAACCAACTACGTAATGCTCGAATTGGGTCAGCCCCTGCATGCCTTCGACCTTGCCGAGATCAAGGGCGGTATCCGGGTTCGGATGGCTGAGGAGGGCGAAAAGCTCGTCTTGCTTGACGGTCAGGAGATCGCCCTGCGTGCGGATACGCTCGTTATTGCAGACCATCAGCGCGCTCTTGCCATCGCGGGTGTCATGGGTGGAGAGCACAGCGGCGTAAGCACCGCTACCCAGAATATCTTCCTCGAAAGTGCCTTTTTCGACACCATTGCGTTGGCCGGCAAAGCTCGTTCCTACGGTTTGCATACCGATGCGTCCCATCGCTACGAGCGGGGCGTCGACTCGCAGCTCGCCCGTCAGGCAATGGAGCGTGCAACGAGTCTGTTACTGGATATCGTTGGCGGCGAGGCGGGGCCGATCATTGAGGTGGTCAGCGAAGACGACTTGCCGAAAGTCGCTCCAGTAACTTTGCGCGCTGAGCGCATCAACCAGATGCTGGGGCTGGAAATGAATGGCGCCGAAGTGGTGCGCCTGCTGGCATCCTTGGGCTTGGTGGTTACCGAAGAGGCTAAAGGTCGCTGGCAAGTCTGTGTTCCGAGTCACCGCTTCGATATCAGTCTTGAGGTCGATCTGATCGAAGAGCTGGGTCGGCTGTATGGTTATGACCGCTTGCCCGTGCGTTATCCGCAGGCCCGGCTTGCACCTGAGGCAAAGCCCGAGGCTCGTGCCGAGCTTCCTTTGCTTCGGCGTTTACTGGTCGCCCGCGGATATCAGGAGGCGATCACTTACAGCTTCATCGATCCCAAGTTGTTCGAGCTGTTCAGTCCTGACATGAAGCCGTTGCAGCTTGCCAACCCGATCTCCGCTGATATGGCGGCCATGCGCGCGTCGCTTTGGCCAGGGCTGGTCAAGGCGCTGCAGTACAACCTCAACCGGCAGCAACCACGCGTGCGTCTGTTCGAGGCAGGGTTGCGCTTTGTTGGTCAGTTACAAGAGCTTGAGCAGGAAAGCATGCTGGCTGGCGTGTTAACCGGGAGTCGTCAGCCAGAGGGTTGGACGAACTCGCGCGAGGCGGTGGACTTTTACGACATCAAGGCAGATGTCGAGGCGCTGCTTGCTTTTGCCGGAAATGCTGGCGTCTATCGTTTCGTTGCGGGAGAACATCCGGCACTGCACCCGGGGCAGACCGCGCGTATCGAGCGCGACGGCCGATTGGTCGGATTCGTTGGGAGTCTCCATCCTGAGCTGGCAAGCACCCTGGGTATCGATCAGCCGGTCTACATGTTCGAGTTGAAGCTTAGCGAGATTGCCGAGGGGCGGATGCCTTCCTTCACGGAGTTGTCGCGATTCCCGGAAGTCCGGCGTGATCTTGCTGTGCTGCTCAGGCGGGAGATCGCGGCCGAAGACATCCTGAGTTGCATTCGTGATGCTGCGGGCGAGAATCTGACAGACCTCAAGCTATTTGATGTCTATCAGGGGAAAGGTATTGATCCCCTTAGCAAAAGTATGGCAGTCGGCTTGACCTGGCAGCACCCATCGCGCACTCTAAACGACGATGAGGTGAACGGTGCGATGCAGAAAATTCTCACCTCCCTGGAAGAAAGGTTCAACGCGACGTTAAGGAAATAGCGTATGGGGGCTCTGACGAAAGCTGAAATGGCGGAACGTCTATATGAAGAGCTGGGCTTGAATAAGCGCGAGGCCAAGGAGTTGGTGGAGCTGTTTTTCGAGGAGATCCGTCAGGCGCTCGAGCATAACGAGCAGGTCAAGTTGTCCGGGTTCGGCAACTTCGACCTGCGCGACAAGCGTCAGCGGCCGGGTCGCAATCCGAAGACAGGTGAGGAGATACCTATCACGGCGCGTCGCGTGGTGACGTTCCGTCCAGGGCAGAAACTCAAAGCGAGAGTCGAGGCCTATGCTGGAACCAAGTCATAACGACGAGCTTCCGTCGATCCCCGGCAAGCG
This sequence comes from Stutzerimonas kunmingensis, assembly GCF_002929225.1. GTDB lineage: Bacteria > Pseudomonadota > Gammaproteobacteria > Pseudomonadales > Pseudomonadaceae > Stutzerimonas. Next base: position 348,617 of record NZ_PISM01000004.1, read on the forward strand.
CTATTTCACCATTGGTGAGGTGAGCGAGCTTTGTGCGGTCAAGCCTCACGTGCTGCGTTACTGGGAGCAGGAGTTCCCTCAGCTCAATCCGGTTAAGCGGCGCGGCAACCGGCGCTACTACCAGCGGCAGGATGTCCTGATGATTCGTCAGATTCGTGCGCTGCTGTACGATCAAGGCTTCACCATCGGTGGCGCCAGGCAGCGCATGTCCGGCGACGAAGCGCGCGACGACACCACTCAGTACAAGCAGCTCATTCGGCAGATGATCTCGGAGTTGGAAGAGGTTCTTCAGGTGCTGAGAAAGTAGTCGATCTGGATGGGTTCAGGAATCCGGCTGTGACGATTCTGAGGAGGTGGGGGCGAAACAGAGCCATCATGCTGTTCAGTCCGGAGCGGCCATAAAAAAATCCAATCACCGCGAGGTGATTGGATTTTTTGTGTATTGGTCGGGACGGAGTGATTCGAACACTCGACCCCTTGCACCCCATGCAAGTGCGCTACCAGGCTGCGCTACGCCCCGACTGTCACCATCAGCACTGCTGAAAGCGGATAGGACTATACATTAAGCATCTGAAAATGTGAAAGTTTTTTCAGTCGTATCGGCATCAACCCATCTGGCTTGAAAGCACCCTTGATTCTTCGCTTTCTCGCGCCTCTCCAGTCAGTTGTTTATTCGGTCAGCGAGACATGCCATACCATTCAGCACGGCCAGGTCTTCCTCGCTAGGCTCGATCTGGTTCTGTCGTGACGTCCTCTGGATTGGCGAGAGAGAGGCACCCGATATGCTCGAGTGTTCTTTCCAATATCTGCGAAAACGCTCTCGTGTACGGATCACTGAAAATCGCGGCTACGCACATCGAGCCCGGTGAGCAGGGGCGTGAGGTCGCTCAGGCGGCCGGCGATGAGATGTCGTACGCCGCTGGCCGACTCCAGATGGCCATCCACACGAAGCAGTTGCGACTGGATCAACGGCCGCCTTTGGCGCTCGGCCAAGTCGCGCCAGACCACCACGTTGACCATGCCGAACTCGTCTTCCAGGGTGACGAAGATGACACCGCTGGCGGTCTGCGGGCGCTGGCGGCCGATAACCAGGCCGGCGACGCTGACTAGGCGCCCATGTTCGATCGTGGCCAGTTCCCGTGAGCTCTGGCAGCGCCTGGCCTTGAGCTCATTTCGCAGCAGGGTCAGCGGATGCGGCCCCAGCGTAGTGCCGAGGGTCGCGTAGTCGTTGAAAAGGTCTTCACTCACCGAAGGCAGGGGCAGGTAGATGGGCGTTTCCTCCATAGCGGGCAGGCCGTCAAACAGGGGTAACTGTGGTTCGATCCCTGCGACGGCCCAGCGCGCACGATGCCGATGACCGGCCAGACCGCGCAGGACCCCGGCATCGGCGAGCTGCTCGCGTGCGCGCGGTTCGAGCTCGGCGCGACGGCACAGGTCATGGATGTCCATGAACGGCTGACGTTGGCGTGCGGCTTCGATGCGCAGGGCATCGGCTTCCCGAAAGCCGCGCACCATACGTAGCCCCAGGCGGATGGCCGGTTGCTCCTGGCGGCATGGCTCGAGGCTGCAATCCCAGCCGCTGTGGCGAGCGTCCACCGGGCGGATTTCCAGCCCGTGGCGACGGGCGTCCTGGAGAATCTGGTCCGGATTGTAGAAGCCCATCGGCCAGCTGTTGATCAGGGCGCAGGCAAACGCAGCCGGTTCGTGGCGCTTCAGCCAGCAGCTGGCATAGGTGAGCAGCGCAAAACTCGCAGCGTGCGATTCGGGAAAACCATAGCTGCCGAACCCTTTGATCTGTTCGAAGATCCGTGCGATGAAGTCGGGCTGGTAGCCTTTGGCAAGCATTCGCTCGGTCAGCCGCACGCGGTGGGGCTCAAGGCTGCCGTGGCGTTTCCAGGCGGCCATGGCACGGCGCAGCTTGTCGGCCTCGTCTGGAGTGTATTCGGCCGCCACGATCGCCAATTCCATCACCTGTTCCTGAAAAAGAGGCACGCCAAGGGTGCGCTCGAACACCGGTATCAGTTCTTCGGACGGGTAATCCACCTTTTCTTCGTGGTTACGTCGACGCAGATAGGGATGCACCATGTCGCCCTGGATCGGTCCGGGGCGGACGATGGCGACCTGGATGACCAAGTCGTAGAAGGTCTTCGGGCGCAGGCGCGGCAGCATGGCCATCTGCGCCCGCGACTCGATCTGGAAGACGCCGATGGTGTCGGCCTGGCTGATCATGTCGTAGGTGGGTTTGTCCTCCGCGGGCAGCGTGGCGATGGTCCAGCGCGTACCGCGATAATGCTCGATCAGGTCGAAACAACGTCGTATCGCGCTGAGCATGCCCAGGGCCAGCACGTCGACCTTGAGCAGACCGACTGCGTCGAGATCGTCCTTGTCCCATTGAATCACCGTGCGGTCGGCCATGCTGGCATTCTCGATCGGCACCAGGGTATCGAGTGGCTGCTCGGAGATCACGAAGCCGCCAGGGTGCTGGGAAAGGTGGCGAGGAAATCCGATAAGCGCATCGGTCAGCACCAGAACCCGGCGCAGAACCGGATTGTCCGGGTCGAAGCCGGCCTCGCACAGCCGAGAATCGTCGGGTATGTGTTCACTCCAGCGCCCGCAGCAGCCGGCCAGGGCGTTGATCTGGTCCGGCGGCAGGCCCAGCGCCTTGGCGACATCCCGCAGGGCGCCGGTTGCGCGGTAGCTGCTGGCGACGGCGGTGAGGGCGGCACGATTGCGCCCGTAGCGCTGAAAGACGTACTGGATGACTTCCTCGCGCCGGTCGTGCTCGAAGTCCACGTCGATATCGGGTGGCTCGTTGCGTTCGCGGGAGAGGAAACGCTCGAACAACAGTTTGCTGCGCACCGGGTCGAGCTCGGTGATACCCAGGACGAAGCAGACGCTCGAGTTGGCCGCCGAGCCCCGACCCTGGCAGAGAATGCCCTGTTCTCGGGCGAAGCGGACGATGTCGTGCACGGTCAGGAAATAGCTTTCGTAATGCAGATCGGCGATCAGCTCCAGTTCATGTTCGAGCTGCACGCGGGCCTTTGCCGTAATGCCGTCCGGCCAGCGCCAGCGTGCGCCATCCTCGACCAGCTTGCGCAACCATGAGGTGGTGTCATGCCCGGGCGGGACCAGCTCGTGGGGGTAGTGATATTTCAGCTGGTCGAGCTGGAAATGGCAGCGCTGGCTGATGCGAAGGGTTTCAGCGAGCAGTTCGGCTGGATAGAGCTGGGCCAGCTCCTCGCGCGACCGCAGGTGGCGTTCGCCATTGGGAAAGAGGTGGCATCCAGCCTCGGCCACTGGCAGGTGGTGGCGGATAGCGGTCATGCAGTCCTGCAAGGCCCGGCGACCGCGGGCATGCATGTGCACGTCGCCACAGGCCACGGCGGATATGCCCAGGCGTGAAGCTTGGGTCAGGGATTGCCGCAGCTGCAGCGCGTCGTCCGGCCCCCGATGCAGTTCGATGCCGAGCCACAGCCGCTCGCGAAAACGCTCGAGCAGCCAGCGGCCTTCGGCATCGGCGCTGTCGTGACCGGGCAGCCAGATCGCCAGCAGCCCCTCCAGCGGCCAGTCGCGCAGGTCTTCGCGCAGCGCTTGGTAACGACCTTTTTCGGCTCTTCGGCGGGCGCGGGTGATCAGCTGGCACAAGGCCTGGTAGCCGGTCAGGTTTTCCACCAGCAAGACCAGTTTGGGTCCACCCTCGATCTGCAGCTCGCTGCCAATGATCAGCGGCAGGCCGGTGTCCTTCGAGGCCTGCCAGGCGCGCACGATACCGGCCAGGCTGCATTCGTCGGTGATCGCCAGAGCGTCATAGCCCTGGCGTTTGGCGCGTTCGAAGAGTTCGCTCGCGCTGGATGCACCCCGCTGGAAGCTGAAGTTGGACAGGCAATGCAGCTCGGCATATTCGGCGTTCATGCGAACCAGCCGTGCAGCAGCAGGGGGCCTCCGGCGAGGGCGCGAAACGCCCAACCCTGCTGGCCGGTAGCGGTTTGCACCCGGTAGTAGTCGCGTCGCGCGTCGGCACCATCCCACCAGCCGGACTCGATGCGCTCGGGGCCGGTCAGGGTGAGCAGGCCCTCTTCGCGCAAGGGTTGCGGGGTACTCAGCAGCCAGCCGGGGCGCAACCCCACGTGAGGCAATGGTTCGGTGCGGGCGAGGCTGCTTTCCCGCCAGGCACATTCGGGACGGTGGTCCGCTCGTGCGCTCAGCGAGACCACGGCATCGTCGCCCAGTCGGGCGCGGAGGCGTTCGCGCAGCTGCTCCCAAGGCACATTCTGCTGCGGGCGCTCGTCGAACAAGGCCTGATGGGCCGGCGTGAAGGCTGGCAGATCACGAGCCAGCAGACGCACGGCCAAGACGGGGGCCGGCAGTTGCAGGTGCTCGAGGCGGCCGCGGGTCAGTTCGAACAGCATAGCGGGCTCGCGTTCGGTACTGAGCAGGCCGACCGGCACCTCGCTGTCGGGCAGGGTGCGATGTTCCAGGTACAGGCTGAAACGCTGGACGCCGCTGTCCCGCCCGGCGAGAAAGGCGGCCAGGTCGGCGGTCAGTCTGCGCAATGGAAACAGCAGGGCCTGGTGAGATTCGACTTCGAAATTCAGTTCGATGCGGATGTCGAAGACATCCGGCGGGCGGTAGAACTCCAGAGGCAGTGGCCGATGCCCGAGCAGGGTGTCGAGCTGGGCCAGCACTTCGGCCGGAAAGCGTCTGGCGAGGCTATCCCGCGGCAGGGCGAGCAGTTGATGAAGATGGCGCACGCCCATGCGTACCAGCGATGTGCTGACTTCGCGGGGCAGGCCGAGGCGCTCGACCGGCAGTACCCCGAGCGCCTGATGCAGCGTGGCTGTATCGGTAACGGCCAGCCCGTCATGGGCATTGGCGAGGATGCGCGCGGCCGCCGGGTTGGGTGCCAGGGTGATGCGGTGGCGGAAGCCCAAGGCTGTGAGTTCCTCGCGCAGACGCGTCTCGAATCGTGGCCAGGGGCCGAACAGACCGAGGCTGGAATGCACCTCCAACAGCAGGCAGCGCGGGTAGTGCAGGCTGACCTGGGCGCTGTAGCCGTAACCCCAGGCCGCCAGAAACCGCTGCCAGCGTTCGATCATCAGCGGGTCGTAATCGGCGGTGGCGAAGTCGTGGGTCAATGCCTGGGCTGCGATCAGCGATTGCCCTGGCTTGAGGCCGAGCTTGCGGGCGGCTGCGTTGACGGCCTGCAGCACGCGGCGCTGTGGCGGGCCGGCGAGCAGGGCCAGTGGCGCGGCGGCATCGTCGCGGTGGCGCAAAACGCCGTCCATGGCCAGTTGCGGCAGCAGAATGCAGGCCCAGAGCATCGTCACGTCTGTTGCCAGGCGCTGGCCGGGAGCGCCTGTCCCGGAGCCAGGCCGCCGCGGCACTTGATGACACGCAGCTGCGCCGGCTGGGCCTCGATGGTCAGGCGTAGTGCCGCCGGTGATGGGTTATTTGCTTCATGCAGTGACCGATAGACGAAGCCCAGGGTTTGGCCGGATTCAGCGGCAATCTGCAAGCGTCTTAAGGCACGATCATCAGCTTGTTGCGGCCAGCACAGCACAGCGGCACAACTGCCGGAACGTAGGCATTGTTCTGCAGCCCACAGCGCATCGCGGCCCTTTGCCTGGATGATGGTCAGCCACCGCAGGTCTACACCCGCGGCCAGCCAGGCCTGGGGGTAAGGTCGATGAGGGGGCGTTATCAGCACCACCCGCTCGCCGGCGGTGGTCAGTCGTGCAAGGGTTGGCCACAGCAGATTCAGCTCGCCAATGCCCGTGGCCGCGACGAGGAGCTCGCTGATGGCCGACTCCGGCCAGCCGCCGCCGGGCAGGAACTCATCCAGTGTGACATTTCCGGTCGGCTGGACGGCCGTGCGAGACGTTATGGCCTGGCCACGCCAGACGCGACGTGTATCCAGCAGGCTATCGAGGGCGACCACTGCGGTCATGAAGAGACATCCAAAATAACTGTATATAGATACAGTATTTGGCCTGCCGTGAGTTGGTCAAGTGCGACGCGATGAGTGAGCGCGACACTTCATCTGCTCAAGCGCATGCTCTCTCCGTGGAAGGCGAGGCCAGCCTGAAAGCTGCTCGGCCATTAGGCGTCGCCAAGCCCTGATCACTGCTTGTGCTCGGAAAACCCGTCAATTAGCATTCGCGCCCGGGATAAGAGGCCGCAGTGCTCATGGTTGCTGCTTCCCGGCCATATCGAGATTGGAAAGCCCGGTTCGCCCGCGATCCGGGCTTTTTCTTTGCTGTTCGGGGCGCATGATGGTCCTGTGTCGACGAAGCTGAACGAGGGAAATGCCATGCGCGAGCGTTTGTTGGCTGCGGAAAAGGTTAAGTCGATCGAATGGCTGGACGGGCGCCTGAACCTGCTCGATCAGCGCAAGCTTCCCGTCGAAGAGATTTGGTGCAGCCATGATTCTGCGGCGTCGGTCGCTGCGGCGATTCGGGATATGGTCGTGCGCGGCGCGCCGGCAATCGGAATCAGCGCAGCCTATGGTCTGGTCCTTGCCGTGCGTGCCCGTATCGCCGACGGCGGTGATTGGAGGCAGGCCCTGGAGGAAGACTTCAAGGTGCTGGCCGATTCCCGTCCCACCGCAGTCAATCTGTTCTGGGCGCTGAACCAGATGCGCGAACGACTGGATCGCCTCAAGCTGGGTGAAGACCCGTATGCAGCGCTGGAAGCCCAGGCCATCTCCATCCATGACAGCGATCGCGAGGCAAATCTGGCGATGGCGCAGTTTGGCGTCGACCTCATCCGCCGTCATCAGGGCAATCCGCAGAACCTGCTCACCCATTGCAATACCGGCGCCCTGGCGACCGGCGGTTTCGGTACGGCGCTCGGGGTCATCCGGGCGGCGCATCTCGAGGGTCTGGTGGAGCGGGTATACGTCGATGAGACCCGGCCTTGGTTGCAGGGCTCCCGGCTGACGGCCTGGGAACTGCTCGGTGATGGCGTTCCGGCCATGGTGAATGCGGACTCGGCGGCTGCTCATCTGATGAAATCCAGAGGCATCTCCTGGGTGATCGTCGGTGCGGATCGCATCACCGCCAATGGCGATGTGGCGAACAAGATCGGTACCTACCAGCTTGCGGTCCTGGCGATGCACCACGGCGTGCGTTTCATGGTGGTGGCGGCAAGTTCGACCATCGACATGGCGCTGGAGAGCGGCGAGGAGATCCAGATCGAGGAGCGCGCCGGCAGCGAGCTGCTTGAGGTCGACGGTCGGCGCTTCGCGGCTGATGTCGAGGCATTCAATCCGGTGTTCGACGTGACGCCGGCCGATCTCATCGATGCCATTGTCACCGAGAAAGGCGTGGTCGAGCGGCCGAGTGCCGCGAAGATGGCCGAACTGATGAGCCGCAAGCGGCTGCACTGAGCACGATCGGTCGCGCTCGGGTGTGCTGTGCAAGCCGGTTTTGCTCCGTGCAAGGCTCAGTTTATAGCAGTCGTCTGTGTTACCATCCCGCGCTTATTACAGGACCCTGCTGACTATAAGGAACCAGGCTTCCATGGGCGAACTGGCCAAAGAAATCCTCCCGGTCAATATCGAAGACGAGCTCAAGCAGTCCTACCTTGATTACGCGATGAGCGTGATCATTGGCCGTGCGCTGCCGGACGCGCGCGATGGCCTGAAACCGGTACACCGCCGCGTACTGTTCGCCATGAGCGAACTCGGCAACGACTGGAACAAGCCGTACAAGAAATCCGCCCGTGTGGTCGGTGACGTGATCGGTAAATACCACCCGCACGGCGATTCGGCGGTATACGACACCATCGTGCGTATGGCGCAGCCGTTTTCGCTGCGCTACATGCTGGTCGATGGCCAGGGTAACTTCGGTTCGGTTGACGGCGATAGCGCTGCAGCGATGCGTTACACCGAAGTGCGCATGGCCAAGCTGGCCCATGAGCTGCTGGCCGACCTGGAAAAGGAAACCGTCGACTGGGTGCCCAACTACGATGGCACCGAGCAGATCCCGGCGGTCATGCCGACCAAGGTTCCCAATCTGCTGGTGAACGGCTCCAGCGGTATTGCGGTAGGCATGGCGACCAACATCCCGCCGCATAACCTGGGCGAAGTGATCGATGGTTGCCTAGCGCTGATCGACAACGCCGATATCACTATCGACGAACTCATGCAGTTCATCCCGGGCCCCGATTTCCCCACTGCCGGTATCATCAATGGCCGTGCTGGCATCATCGAGGCCTACCGCACCGGCCGTGGCCGCATTTATATCCGTGCTCGCGCCGATATCGAAGATATCGACAAGGTCGGCGGCCGCCAGCAGATCGTCATCACCGAGCTGCCTTACCAGCTGAATAAGGCACGGCTGATCGAGAAGATCGCCGAGCTGGTGAAAGAGAAGAAGATCGAAGGCATCACCGAGCTGCGTGACGAGTCCGACAAGGACGGCATGCGCGTGGTCATCGAGCTGCGCCGCGGCGAAGTGCCGGAGGTGATCCTCAACAATCTATACGCCCAGACCCAGCTGCAGAGCGTCTTCGGTATCAACGTGGTTGCGCTCATCGATGGCCAGCCACGCACGCTGAACCTGAAAGAGCTGCTGGAAGCCTTCGTTCGCCACCGTCGCGAAGTCGTTACCCGCCGTACGGTCTACGAACTGCGCAAGGCGCGCGAGCGTGGGCACATTCTTGAAGGGCAGGCGGTCGCGCTGTCCAACATCGATCCGGTCATTGCGGTGATCAAGGCTTCGCCAACTCCAGCCGAGGCCAAGGATGCGCTGATTTCCACTGCCTGGGAATCGAGCGCCGTTGAAGCCATGGTCGAGCGCGCAGGGGCTGATGCCTGCCGCCCGGAAGGCCTCGATCCGCAGTTTGGCCTGCGTGACGGCAAGTACTTTCTGTCGCCGGAGCAGGCGCAGGCGATTCTTGATCTGCGTCTGCACCGCCTGACCGGCCTCGAGCACGAGAAGCTGCTCAGCGAATACCAGGAAATCCTCACCCAGATCGGCGAGCTGATCCGCATCCTGACCAATCCGGTTCGCCTGATGGAAGTCATCCGCGAAGAACTGGAAGGCGTGAAGCGCGATTTCGGCGATGCACGGCGCACCGAGATTCTCGAGTCGCGTCTGGACCTGACGCTGGCGGACCTGATCACCGAAGAAGAGCGCGTCGTCACCATCTCTCATGGTGGTTATGCCAAGTCGCAACCGCTGGCCGCCTACCAGGCGCAGCGCCGTGGTGGTCGCGGCAAGGCTGCGACTGGTGTGAAGGAAGAGGATTACGTCGAGCATCTGCTGGTTGCCAACAGTCACACCACGCTGCTGCTGTTCTCCAGCAAGGGCAAAGTGTACTGGCTGAAGACCTACGAGATTCCCGAAGCATCTCGCACTTCGCGTGGCCGCCCGCTGGTCAACCTGCTACCGCTCGATGAGGGCGAGCGCATCACCGCCATGCTTCAGGTCGATCTGGAAGCGCTGCGCAAGCAGGCCGCCGAAGGTGAGGACGACCTGGACGAAGCAGAAGGCCTGGTCATCGAGCACGATGATGCGGACGACGTCGAAAGCGATGACGCCGACAGCGACGAGAAAGACGAGCCGACCGGCTCCTACATTTTCATGGCTACCGCCAATGGCACGGTCAAGAAGACACCTCTGGTGCAGTTCAGCCGTCCGCGTACGTCCGGCCTGATCGCGCTCAAGCTGGAAGAAGGCGACACCCTCATCGCTGCGGCCGTCACCGATGGTGCCCAGGAAGTGATGATGTTCTCCGACGGCGGCAAGGTCATCCGTTTCAAGGAAAGCAAGGTTCGCATCATGGGCCGCAATGCCCGCGGTGTACGCGGTATGCGTCTGCCCGAAGGGCAGCGCATCATCTCCATGCTGATTCCGGAATTGGGTGCACAGATCCTTACCGCATCTTTGCGTGGCTACGGCAAGCGCACCGCGATGGAAGAGTTTCCACGCCGCGGTCGCGGTGGTCAGGGCGTCATCGCCATGGTCACCAACGAGCGTAACGGCCCGTTGATCGGTGCCGTGCAGGTGCTTGAGGGCGAGGAGATCATGCTGATCTCCGATCAGGGCACGCTGGTCCGGACCCGCGTCGACGAGGTGTCATCGCTGGGGCGCAATACTCAGGGCGTCACCCTCATCAAGCTGAGCAAGGGCGAGCATCTGGTTGGTCTGGAGCGCGTGCAGGAGCCATCCGAGGAAGACGTGCTGGAAGACATCGAAGCGTTGCTCGATGACGACGCCCTCGAGAAGGAAATGCCTGTACTCAGCACTGAGCCGAGCGAGGATGAACTGCTCGGCGGGGCTGGCGACGTATCTCCGGATGTGGTGCCGACAGACGACGAAGACTGATCGGCGAAAGCAATCCGCAATCAGGTGGTAGCGCGGCGGACGGTAGAGGTACCGGTCGCCGCGCCGCGGGATTCAATATCGAGCAAGAGCGAGAGAACTGCAGTGAGCAAACGCGCCTTTAACTTCTGTGCCGGTCCGGCTGCGCTTCCCGAAGCCGTCCTTCAGCGCGCCCAGGCGGAGCTTCTCGACTGGCATGGCAAGGGCTTGTCGGTCATGGAGATGAGTCACCGTAGCGACGAATATACCGCTATCGCCGAAAAGGCCGAACAGGATCTGCGCGACCTGCTGGCAATTCCGTCGAACTACAAGGTGCTGTTTCTCCAGGGGGGCGCCAGCCAGCAGTTTGCCGAGATTCCGCTGAACCTGCTGCCGGAAGATGGCGTTGCCGACTACATCGATACGGGCATCTGGTCGCGCAAGGCGATCGAAGAGGCGCGTCGTTTCGGTAACGTCAACGTGGCGGCCAGCGCCAAATCTCTCGATTACTTCGCCATTCCGGGGCAGAACGATTGGCAGTTGAGCGAGCGCGCGGCGTACCTGCACTACGCGAGCAACGAGACCATCGGCGGCCTGCAGTTCGATTGGATCCCGAATCTCGGCGATACGCCGCTGGTCGTCGACATGTCGTCGGACATTCTGTCGCGGACCATCGACGTCTCGAAGTTCGGCCTGATCTACGCCGGAGCGCAGAAGAACATCGGGCCATCCGGGCTGGTGGTCGTCATCGTTCGTGAAGACCTGCTCGGCCATGCGCGTTCCGCTTGCCCGACCATGCTCGACTACAAGGTCGCGGCGGATAACGGCTCGATGTACAACACGCCGGCAACCTTTTCCTGGTATCTCTCGGGGCTGGTCTTCGAGTGGCTGAAGGAGCAGGGCGGCGTCGAGGCGATGGAGCAGCGCAACCGCGCCAAGAAGGACATGCTCTACGGTGCCATCGATGCCAGCGATTTCTACACCAACCCGATCGCCATCAATGCGCGTTCGTGGATGAACGTTCCGTTCCGTCTGGCCGATGAGCGTCTGGACAAGGCGTTCCTGGCCGGCGCCGACGCGCGTGGCCTGTTGAACCTCAAAGGGCATCGCTCCGTGGGTGGCATGCGCGCTTCTATCTACAACGCCGTAGGCCTGAATGCGGTCGAAGCGCTGGTGGCCTACATGGCCGAGTTCGAGAAGGAGCACGGCTGATGAGCGACGCCGATCAGTTGAAGGCCCTGCGGGTTCGAATCGACAGCCTCGACGAGCGCATTCTCGATCTGATCAGCGAGCGCGCCCGCTGTGCCCAGGAAGTCGCCCGGGTCAAGACCGCGGCGCTGGCCGAGGGCGAGTCCGCGGTGTTCTACCGTCCGGAGCGCGAAGCCTGGGTGCTCAAGCACATCATGGAGCTCAACCGCGGGCCGCTCGATAACGAGGAAATGGCGCGTCTGTTCCGCGAGATCATGTCGTCCTGCCTGGCCCTGGAACAGCCGCTCCGGGTTGCCTATCTCGGCCCAGAGGGTACCTTCTCCCAGGCTGCGGCGCTCAAGCATTTCGGCCATGCGGTCATCAGTACGCCAATGGCAGCCATTGATGAGGTGTTTCGCGAGGTTGTGGCGGGGGCTGTGAATTTCGGCGTAGTGCCGGTGGAGAACTCCACCGAAGGTGCAGTCAATCACACGCTGGACAGCTTCCTCGAGCACGACATCGTGATCTGCGGCGAAGTGGAGCTGCGTATCCACCACCATTTGTTGGTGGGCGAGACGACCAAGACTGATCGGATCACGCGCATCTACTCCCACGCGCAATCGCTGGCGCAGTGCCGCAAGTGGCTTGATGCCCACTACCCGAATGTCGAGCGCGTAGCGGTTTCCAGCAATGCGGATGCGGCCAAGCGGGTCAAGAGCGAGTGGAATTCGGCGGCCATCGCCGGCGACATGGCTGCCCAGCTCTACGGTCTGACCAAGCTGGCCGAGAAGATTGAGGACCGCCCGGACAACTCCACGCGATTCCTGATTATCGGTAGCCAGGAAGTGCCGCCGACCGGCGATGACAAGACCTCTATCATCGTCTCGATGCGTAACAAGCCAGGCGCCTTGCACGAGCTGCTGGTGCCGTTCCATGCCAACGGCATCGACCTTACTCGAATCGAAACGCGGCCGTCGCGCAGCGGCAAGTGGACCTACGTGTTCTTCATCGATTTCCTGGGTCACCACCAGGATCCGCTGATCAAGGATGCGCTGGAGAAGCTCGGGCAGGAAGCTGTGGCCCTTAAGGTGTTGGGTTCCTACCCCAAAGCGGTTCTTTAATTGCGGCTTCAGGTCGCGGCAGTGGGGCAGGCGACCGGCTTGTACCTGCCGCCTGAAGCCTGCAGCCTGCAGCCTGAGGTTTTGTTATGAGTTGTGATTTCCTTGCCCTGGCGCAGCCAGGGGTGCAGAAGCTGTCGCCGTACGTACCGGGCAAGCCGGTTGAAGAACTGGCGCGCGAGCTGAGTTTGGACCCCGCAGGAATCGTCAAGCTGGCCAGCAACGAGAACCCGCTGGGGCCAAGCCCGAAAGTGCTTGATGCGATCAGGGCTGAGCTTTCGGAGTTGACCCGCTACCCGGACGGCAACGGCTTCGCGCTCAAGCAGCGACTTGCCGAGCGCTATTCGGTCGGAATCAATCAAGTCACCCTGGGCAATGGTTCCAACGACATTCTTGAGCTGGTTGCGCGCGCCTATCTGGCTCCGGGACTCAACGCCGTGTTCAGCGAGCATGCCTTCGCTGTCTATCCGATCGCGACGCAGGCGGTCGGGGCCGAGGGACGTGCCGTGCCGGCCAGGAACTGGGGGCACGACCTCGACGCAATGGCGGCGGCCATCGACGAGAATACCCGCGTGGTTTTCGTCGCCAACCCCAACAATCCCACCGGAACCTGGTTCGATGCTGCTGCGCTGGGTGGATTTCTAGCGCGCGTACCGGAGCGTGTCCTGGTGGTGCTGGACGAGGCCTACATCGAATATGCCGAAGGGCAGGAGTTGCCGGATGGTCTGGCGTTTCTGGCCGACTATCCGAACCTGCTGGTTTCGCGCACCTTCTCCAAGGCTTATGGGCTTGCTGCGCTGCGGGTCGGCTACGCGATCAGTTCGCCGGTGATCGCCGATGTGCTGAATCGCGTCAGGCAGCCATTCAACGTGAACAGTCTGGCGCTGACGGCGGCTTGCGCAGCGCTGGATGACGTCGATTACCTGCTTGCCAGCCGCAAGGCGAATGATGCCGGGATGCTTCAGCTGGAAACGGGTTTCCGTCAGCTGGGACTGGAGTGGATCCCTTCGCGGGGCAATTTCATCGCGGTGGACTTCGCCCGTGATGCTGCGCCGATCAATCAGGCGCTGTTGCGCGAAGGGGTGATTGTGCGCCCTATGGCCGGATACGGTATGCCAACGTTCCTGCGTATCTCAATTGGCACCGAGCAGGAAAATGCACGCTTTCTCGATGTGCTGCGCCAGGTGCTCGCTCAGTGAATCACGCTCGTCACGCGCAACAGCGTTCGCCGATTGTGAATCGCCTGGTTGTGATCGGCCTTGGCCTGATTGGCGGCTCGTTCGCCAAGGGCTTGCGTGAGGCTGGCCTTTGTCGCGAGGTGGTCGGCTTCGATCTGGATGCACGCTCGCGTGAGCTTGCGGTCGAACTGGGCGTGGTGGATCGCTGCGCCGCGACGCTTGCAGAGGCTTGTCATGGGGCTGACGTAATTCAGCTTGCGACGCCTATCCTTGCGCTGGAGCGGCTGCTTGGTGAACTGGCGAAGCTCGAACTGGGCGACGCAGTGATCACTGACGTCGGCAGCGCCAAGGGCAATGTCGTGCGCTGTGCGCGTAAAGTGTTCGGCAACATGCCATCAAGGTTCGTGCCTGGCCACCCCATCGCCGGCTCTGAACTCAGTGGCGTGACGGCGGCGAACAGCACGCTGTTTCGACGGCACAAGGTGATCCTGACGCCGCTGGAAAATACCGATCCGCAAGCGCTCACGCTGGTGAGCAAGCTCTGGTCGGCGCTGGGTGCGGATGTCGAGCATATGGAGGTGTCGCATCACGATGAGGTGCTGGCTGCCACTAGTCATTTACCGCACCTGCTGGCCTTCGGTCTGGTTGATTCGCTCGCCAAGCGCCATGAGAATCTCGAGATATTCCGCTACGCGGCAGGTGGTTTTCGCGATTTCACCCGTATCGCCGGTAGCGATCCGGTGATGTGGCACGACATCTTTCTCGCCAACCGCGAGGCAGTGCTGCATACCCTGGACGATTTTCGTGCCGACCTCGACGCGCTGCGCGCCGCGGTCGATGAAGGAGACGGGCACAAGCTGTTGGGCGTTTTCACTCGCGCCAAGGCTGCCCGGGAACATTTCAGCAAAATACTGGCTCGCCGAGCCTATGTGGACGTTATGCATTCCAATGACCTCGTTTTCCTCGCCAACCCTGGCGGCAGCCTGACCGGCCATCTGCGTGTGCCAGGCGACAAATCCATTTCTCACCGCTCGATCATGCTCGGCTCTCTTGCCGAGGGCGTGACGGAAGTCGAAGGCTTCCTGGAGGGTGAAGATGCTCTGGCGACCATTCAGGCGTTCCGGGACATGGGCGTCGTCATCGAGGGTCCGCATCAGGGGCGCGTGACGGTCCATGGTGTCGGTCTGCACGGCCTCAAGGCCCCGCCCGGGCCGATCTACCTGGGCAACTCAGGAACCTCCATGCGGCTGCTGTCCGGTTTGCTCGCGGCGCAGCCGTTCGATACGACGTTGACGGGTGATGCGTCCCTCTCCAAACGGCCGATGAATCGCGTCGCCAAGCCGCTGCGCGAGATGGGGGCTGTGATCGAGACGGCACCGGAAGGGCGTCCGCCGCTGACCATTCGCGGCGGCCAGCGTCTGTCCGGCATGCATTACGAAATGCCGATGGCCAGCGCGCAGGTCAAGTCCTGCCTATTACTGGCCGGCCTGTATGCAGCTGATCAGACCTCGGTAACCGAACCGGCTCCGACGCGTGATCACACCGAGCGGATGCTTCGCGGTTTCGGCTATCCGGTGACCGTCAAGGGCAGTACTGCGGTTGTCGAGCCAGGGCACAAGCTGCGTGGTACTCATATTGAAGTGCCTGCCGATATTTCTTCAGCGGCATTCTTCATGGTGGCGGCGAGCATTGCGCAGGGTTCGGAGATCGTGCTCGAGCATGTCGGCGTGAATCCGACCCGTACCGGCGTGATCGATATTCTGAAGTTGATGGGCGGCGACATCTCTCTTGAGAACCCGCGCGAGGTGGGCGGCGAGCCGGTGGCAGACATCCGTGTTCGTGGCGCTCAGCTCAAGGGTATCGACATTCCAGAGGACCTGGTTCCGCTGGCGATCGACGAGTTCCC
Organism: Stutzerimonas kunmingensis; assembly: GCF_002929225.1. Taxonomy (GTDB): domain Bacteria; phylum Pseudomonadota; class Gammaproteobacteria; order Pseudomonadales; family Pseudomonadaceae; genus Stutzerimonas. The sequence goes on from NZ_PISM01000004.1 coordinate 364,314, forward strand.
GGTGCTCTTCGTGGCTGCGGCCTGCGCGGAAGGTCGTACCACGTTGCGCGGTGCCGAAGAGCTGCGGGTCAAGGAGTCTGACCGCATCCAGGTCATGGCGGACGGGCTGCAGACCCTGGGGGTCAAGGCTGAACCGACCCCGGACGGGATTGTCATCGAAGGTGGTGCGATCGGTTCCGGTGAAGTCTGGGCGCATGGCGATCACCGCATCGCGATGTCCTTCAGTGTGGCTGCGCTGCGAGCCAATGGCCCGATTCGAATCCATGACTGCGCCAACGTGGCGACGTCGTTCCCCAACTTCCTCTCCTTGGCGCAGCGCGCCGGCATGCAGGTACATTCGGAGGGTGATTCATGATCAGGCCCGTTCCGGTCATCACCATCGATGGGCCGAGTGGCTCGGGGAAGGGCACAGTTGCAGCCTTGCTTGCGGGCAGGCTTGGCTGGAATTTCCTCGACTCCGGTGCCTTGTATCGCCTGCTGGCATTCGCAGCGCGCAATCACGGCGTCGATCTGACCAACGAAGAAGCGCTGAAGGTGCTCGCCGAGCACCTCGATGTCCAGTTTGGTGCCGCACGCGATGGGCACGGCATGATCATCATTCTGGAGGGGGAGGAGGTCACCGAGTCGATCCGTAACGAGCAGGTTGGCGCCGGCGCATCCCAGGTCGCAGCGTTACCGGTGGTTCGCACCGCCTTGCTGCAGCGACAGAAGGCCTTCCGCGAGGCGCCGGGACTGGTCGCGGACGGGCGTGATATGGGTACTGTGGTGTTTCCCGACGCGCCGTTGAAGATATTCCTCACCGCGAGTGCGGAAGAGCGTGCTCGCAGACGTTACTTGCAGTTGAAGGCACGAGGCGATGATGTTAATCTCGCGAGTCTTCTTGAGGAGATTCGGGAGCGCGATGAGCGCGATACCCAACGTGCGGTGGCCCCGCTGAAGCCGGCAGATGATGCCGTTCAACTGGATTCCACTACACTCTCCATTGATGAGGTGTTGCAAAAGATTCTGAGCGAAGTCGCCGACCGCGATTTGGCTGGATGATCGGAACGCCGAAAGGCGGCCAAACGGACCTTGAGTAGGCACAGCCAGCAGGCTGTGCATCTCGGGGCCGTTAACAAGGAGGCATGTGGGAGACCAGATCCAGTCCCACAGGCCTTTTTTTATATGAATGAACCCACATTGTCTGGAATGTGGAGATTGGGCGGATTCTCGCCTGAAAACAGCAGGAATCAACATGAGCGAAAGCTTCGCAGAACTATTTGAAGAAAGCCTTAAATCCCTCGACATGCAGCCGGGTGCCATCATCACCGGCATCGTGGTCGACATCGACGGTGACTGGGTCACCGTGCATGCCGGCCTCAAGTCCGAGGGCGTCATCCCGGTCGAGCAGTTCTACAACGAGCAGGGCGAGCTGACCATCAAGGTGGGTGACGAGGTCCACGTTGCTCTGGACGCGGTTGAAGATGGCTTTGGCGAAACCAAGCTGTCCCGTGAAAAAGCCAAGCGCGCGGAATCCTGGATTGTTCTGGAAGCGGCTTTCGCTGCAGAAGAAGTGGTCAAGGGCGTCATCAACGGCAAAGTCAAAGGTGGCTTCACCGTCGACGTCAACGGCATTCGTGCGTTCCTGCCGGGTTCGCTGGTCGATGTCCGCCCTGTGCGCGACACCACCCACCTGGAAGGCAAAGAGCTCGAGTTCAAGGTCATCAAGCTGGACCAGAAGCGCAACAACGTTGTCGTTTCCCGCCGCAGCGTACTGGAAGCCGAGAACAGCGCCGAGCGCGAAGCTCTGCTCGAGTCCCTGCAGGAAGGTCAGCAGGTCAAAGGTATCGTCAAGAACCTCACCGACTACGGTGCGTTCGTTGACCTGGGCGGCGTCGATGGTCTGCTGCACATCACCGACATGGCCTGGAAGCGTATCAAGCATCCGTCGGAGATCGTCAACGTTGGCGACGAGATCGATGTCAAGGTTCTGAAGTTCGACCGCGAGCGCAACCGCGTATCGCTGGGCCTGAAGCAACTGGGCGAAGACCCATGGGTTGCCATCAAGGCGCGTTACCCGGAAGGCACCCGTGTTCAGGCTCGCGTCACCAACCTCACCGACTACGGCTGCTTTGCCGAGCTGGAAGAAGGCGTCGAAGGTCTGGTGCACGTTTCCGAAATGGATTGGACCAACAAGAACATCCACCCGTCGAAGGTCGTACAGGTCGGCGACGAAGTGGAAGTCATGGTTCTGGACATCGACGAAGAGCGTCGTCGCATCTCCCTGGGTATCAAGCAGTGCAAGTCCAACCCATGGGAAGACTTCTCTGGCCAGTTCAACAAGGGCGACCGCATCTCCGGCACCATCAAGTCGATCACCGATTTCGGTATCTTCATTGGTCTGGACGGCGGCATCGACGGCCTGGTTCACCTGTCCGACATCTCCTGGAACGAGCCGGGTGAAGAAGCCGTTCGCCGCTTCAAGAAGGGCGACGAGCTGGATACCGTCATCCTGTCGGTCGATCCGGAGCGTGAGCGCATCTCCCTGGGCATCAAGCAGCTGGAAGACGATCCGTTCTCCAACTACGCCGCCGTCAATGACAAGGGCAGCATCGTTCGCGGTACCGTGAAAGAAGTTGACGCCAAAGGCGCCATCATCGATCTCGGCAACGATATCGAAGCCACTCTGAAAGCTTCCGAAATCAGCCGCGACCGCGTTGAAGATGCGCGCAACGTGCTGAAGGAAGGCGACGAAGTTGAAGCCAAGATCATCAGCATCGACCGCAAGTCCCGCGTGATCAGCCTGTCCATCAAGTCCAAAGACGTCGAAGACGAAAAGGATGCGATGAAAGAGCTGCGCACCAAGCAGGACGTAGAAAGCACTGGCCCGACCACCATTGGTGATCTGATCCGTGCTCAGATGGAAAACCAGAACTAAGTTCGGGTTCTTCATGGAAAAAGGGCGACTTCGGTCGCCCTTTTTTGTGCCCGCGATTCCGGCGTGGTGAAGCGGCCCGCCTCTTGAGGGCTGCTAGCCTCTGGCTTTCTCCATAGCGAGCGCTTGGTTGACCGCGAGCCAGCCGTCTACCGCTTGTTCACCCACATCATCGAAGGCCCTTTGAAGCAGCCGGACCTGTTCTCTGCGCAAGGCCTGCTCCAGCTTCGCCCCCTCTGCGGTAAAGCGCAGCATGCGCTTTCGCTTGTCATCCTCTGCAGTCAGGCTCTCCACCAGGTGCATTTCGATCAACTGGCGTAGCGGTGTATTCAGTGCCTGCTTGGACACACCGAGATAGCTCAGCAACTCCTTGACGCTCAGGTCCGGGTAGCTAGCGATAAAGAAAAGAATGCGGTGGTGCACACGGGACAGGCCGCGGCGGGCGAGCATTTCGTCAGGCTTGGCTGTGAAGGCCTGATAGCCGAGAAAGAAACTCTCCATGATCTGGCGCTGCACTGCGCTTTTTTTTAGGTCAGGCATATTGACGTATTTATCGTGAGAGGCGTAATTTCGGTCAAGAAGTTTGACTTATTTTGCAGCGCCTCGCATCTGGTATGGAAATGGCCTTCTCCGAACGTATTACTCGCCTTAAAAGCTCTCTCATTCGTGAAATCCTCGCTGCAGCCCAGCGCCCGGAAGTGATGTCCTTCGCTGGCGGGTTGCCGGCTGAGGCGATGCTGCCGATCGTTGATTGGGCAGAACTGCCCGCAAGCATGGGGCAGTATGGGATGAGCGAAGGCGAGCCCGCTCTCCGTGAACTTATTGCCGCCCAGGCGCGGGCGCTTGGCGTGCCTTGCGAAGCCAGTCAGGTGTTGATCGTCAGTGGCTCGCAGCAGACGCTTGATCTCGCGTCGAAGCTGTTTATCGACTCAGGAACAGAGGTGCTGGTCGAGGCGCCAACCTATCTCGCTGCTCTGCAGTCCTTTCAATTGTTCGGAGCTGAATGTCTGGCAGTTCCCCAGCAGGCCGATGGTCCGGATTTGGCTGCCCTGCGCGCAACGCTGGAGCAGCACGCGCCTGCTTTTGCCTATCTGATTCCTACGTTCCAAAATCCATCCGCCGTTCGCTACAGCGAAGCCAAGCGTGAAGCTGTCGCAGCATTGCTGGATGAGTTTGGCGTGACGCTGCTCGAGGACGAGCCATATCGTGAGCTGGTATTCGATCAGGGCAGTGCCAAGCCGATCGTCTCGCGTCTGAAACGTGCTAGCTGGATCTACACCGGTACGGTTTCCAAGACGCTGCTGCCTGGCTTGCGGGTGGGGTATCTGATCGCCTCGCCGGATCTGTTCCCTTATTTGCTACGACTGAAGCAGTCGGCTGATCTACATACCAACCGCATTGGGCAGTGGCAGGCGCTGCAGTGGCTGGGTAGCGAGCGGTATCAGGCGCATCTGGCGGAGCTTCGCGATTTCTATCGCGTTCGTCGTGATGCCATGCAGGCTGCGCTCAGCGAGCACTTCGGTGATCTCGCGACCTGGCAGCTGCCGCAGGGAGGGCTGTTCTTCTGGCTGACGCTGAAGCAGCCGCTGGATACGCGAACCCTGCTTGATCGAGCGCTCGCCAATGATGTGGTGTTCATGCCTGGGGAGCCCTTTTTCGTGGACCCGGACGCTAATCCCGGTTATCTGCGGCTGAACTTCAGCCATGTGGCTGCTGAGAGAATGGAAGAAGGGGTGCGTCGTCTGGCGCAGGTCATCCGCGAAGGTAAAGCGCTGGAAGCCGCCTGAGATATCGCTGACCTGCGTTGTGGGTCGATGGGAGGGAGCATGTTGAAAGTCTATGGTGATTACCGGTCGGGTAATTGCTACAAGGTCAAGCTGATGCTGCACCTGCTGGACCAATCGTACGAATGGATTCCGATCAATATCCTTCGTGGTGAGTCCCGCTCCGAGGAGTTTCTCAAGAAGAATCCGAATGGCAAGATTCCGGTTCTTGAGTTGGAGGATGGCGCCTGCCTGTGGGAGTCCAACGCCATCCTCAACTATCTGGCCGACGGCAGCGAGTTTCTGCCAGCGGACCCGCGGCTGCGTACCCAGGTGCTGCAGTGGCAGTTCTTCGAGCAGTACAGCCATGAGCCGTTCCTGGCTGTCGCCCGCTATATCAAGGTGTATCTCGGCATGCCCGAGGATCGCCGTGAGGAGTACGAGGCCAAGCAGCTCGATGGCTACCATGCGTTGAACGTTATGGAGCAGCAGTTGCTACGCACGCCCTACCTGGTGGGTGAGCATTACTCGATTGCCGACGTTGCGCTGTATGCTTACACGCATGTGGCTGAAGAGGGAGGGTTCAGCCTCGAAGGCTATCCCGCAATTCGCCGATGGCTGCAGCGTGTCGCCAGTCATCCGCGGCATGTAGGCATGTACGATTGAACGAAACAGGGCCGCAAGGCCCTGTTTTACTGTGGGCTCGGTGCTATTTCACCAAGCCGAGAAACTCGCTACGGGTCGCGGCGTTATCGCGGAACTGACCCAGCATCACCGATGTAACCATTGACGAGTTCTGCTTCTCCACGCCGCGCATCATCATGCACATGTGCTGGGCTTCGATGACCACTGCAACGCCAGATGCGCCGGTAACCTGCTGCATCGCCTCGGCGATTTCACGGGTCAGGTTTTCCTGAATCTGCAGGCGGCGCGCATACATATCCACAATGCGAGCGACCTTCGACAGGCCGAGTACCTTGCCATTGGGAAGATACGCAACGTGTGCCTTGCCGATGAAAGGCAGCATGTGATGCTCGCACAGCGAGTACAGCTCGATATTCTTGACCAGCACCATCTCGCTGTTATCTGACGTGAACAGCGCGCCGTTGGTGACTTCCTCGAGGGTTTGCTGATAGCCCTTGCACAGGTACTGCATGGCTTTGGCGGCGCGCTTGGGCGTGTCGAGCAGACCTTCGCGGCTAACGTCCTCGCCGAGTTGGCCGAGGATCGCGGTGTAGTGTTGTTCCAGGGACATTGAGCTACCTGTCAGGCTTCATGGGGTCGCGAACGCGAAGGGTAGGGGGCCGCCGCTCGGCTGGCAAGTATGGCGAGCGAGACGCTGGCCTCGGCTCATTCGTCCCGGCCTTCAAGCATGGTGCGTTTGAGCATCACGTAAATGGCGCCGGTGCCGCCATGACGTGGCAGGCAGGAGGTGAAGCCGAGCACTTGCGGATGCTGCCGCAACCAGGTGTTGACGTGGCTCTTGATCAGTGGCCGCTTGCCGTCGAGTCTTGCCGCCTTGCCATGGGTCACGCGGACGCAGCGCACTTCGAGCCGCGTCGCTTCGGCGATGAAGTCCCATAACAGCTCCCGGGCTTTCTCGACGCTCATGCCATGCAGGTCGAGACTTCCCTCAAATGGGATCTGGCCGGCTTTGAGCTTGCGGACCTGACTGTCCTGAACCCCGTCGCGGGCCCAATAAAGCTCGTCCTCGGCACCTACGTCGATGACGAACTGATCCGATAATCCGTCGACGCGCGTGGTTTCGTTGCTGACGGTGGCGTTGCTGCGGCGAGTCGCGATCTGTTCGCGATTGCTGCGCACTTTGCCGGTTTCGGCGCGGTCGTGCTTGATCGGCTTGACACCGCGCACAGCCGATTGGAAGAGAGAGAAGTCGTCGTCTTGCATGGGGCCTCCAAACAGGATGGCAGTTTACCCCAGCCACAGCGCCTGGCGGACGAGCTTCCATCCAGGCGTACTTTTGCTTGCATCATGCAGAGAGTATCTGGAGAGGCTGCCAGCTCGTTCGGCGTTCGGGTAGTGGGTCTTCAGCGCGCCAGCGCCGCAGCGTCTTGCACGCAAACGGCAAAGTTGTCGGCAAGAATGGTCATCTCGATGCGGTGCACCTGTTCGGCATCGATGCTGCCTTCGCCCATCGGCAGATTGCGTGTGGCACAGGCGCTGTCCACCAGTGTGCAGCGATAGCCGTAATCCTTGGCGGCGCGAACCGTTGTGCTGATGCTGGAGTGGGTCATGAAGCCGCAAACGATCAAATCCAGGCGACCCAGTTTCTGCAGTAGTTCGTGGAGGTCGGTGCCGGAGAAAGCGTTCGGCAGGCGTTTGGCAACCACTGCCTCACCGGGCAGTGGTGCAGCCTCCGGCATGATCTGTCCACGGAAGCCCTGCGGATCGAAAAGACCACCGCTGATACCCAGGTGATGCACGTGCACGATCGGCGCGCCAGCTTCGCGCGCAGCTGCCAGTAGACGGGTGATTTCCGGAAGTGCCCGATCCAGGGCAGGCAGGGCAAGAACACCACTGCGGTACTCTTCCTGCACATCGATGACCAGCAAGGTGGCATTCGTCAGCGTCGCCGGGTTGTAGCTGCGGCCACTGAGCTGAAGCATGGTCTGTGGCTTGGTCATTTTCGGCTCCTTGTGCTGTGAGGGGGCTGATTGTGGCGCCAGAATGCGCCGATGTGAACCGTCCGGCTCATGTTTCGCTGGTCGTTGTGCTGACTACTCGGTCGAACTGCATGGGCGCACGATATGTCGGAGATATCGAGTCCCGACCGCGAGCCGAAGGGTAATGCCGGTCGCACGCCTGGTGTTGAAACGAATTGAGTATTTACAGCCCAAGTGGATGGCTCGAGAGCCTTGCTCGCGTGACCTTAGCTGACATGGCTCGGGTTTTCGTATGCCTGCTACACTCGCGCCCTTTTTACAGGAGATGCCCTTGTGACCGCTTCGCTCTCCCGCTTGCGTACGCTGCGTGACCATATCCGCTGGGCCGTCAGCCGGTTTCAGGCGGAGCAGTTGTTCTTCGGCCATGGCACCGACAATGCCTGGGATGACGCGCGCCAGTTGGTGCTGGGTGCGCTGCACCTGCCATGGGAAATGGCTGACAGCTATCTGGATTGCCGCCTCGAGCTCGACGAGTGCGAGCATTTGCAGGAACTGCTGCGTCGCCGTATTGAAGAACGTGTGCCGACCGCTTATCTCCTCGGGCAAGCCTGGTTCTGCGGCTTGCCCTTCATCGTCGACGAGCGCGTGCTGATCCCACGTTCGCCGATTGGTGAGCTGATCGAGCACCGCTTCGAACCCTGGCTGCCTGGCACGCCCAAGCGGATTCTCGATCTGTGCGCGGGGTCGGGCTGCATCGGCATCGCATGCGCTTACGAGTTTCTCAAGGCCGAGGTGGTGCTCGCTGACCTGTCGTTCGATGCGATCGAGGTCGCCAACCAAAACATCGAGCATCACGGACTCGAAGAGCGGGTTTATACCGTGCAGAGCGATGGCTTCGACGGGCTGCCAAATCAACGTTTCGATCTGATCGTTTCCAATCCTCCATATGTCGATGCCGAAGATTTCGACGACATGCCGGCTGAGTTTCATCACGAGCCGGCTCTTGGCCTGGCATGCGGTGAAGACGGGCTGGATCTGGTGCGACGTATGCTCGCCGAGGCCGCGGATCACCTCACTGACGATGGCATCCTGATCGTCGAAGTGGGAAATAGTCAGGTTCATGTCCAGGCCATTTATCCCGAAGTGGATTTCACCTGGCTGGAGTTCTCGCGCGGGGGGCATGGTGTCTTCCTGCTTGCGGCGCAGCAGTGCCGTAAGCATCAGGCCCTGTTCCGTGCACGCGTCGCGGGAAGCTGACTCAGCTCCGTGCCCTTTAACGACCGAGCTGTCGCGCTCAGGTGTTTGCGCTGTTCCTGTGGGCACGGGCAACCTTGGGATTTTCCCGTCGACTGCTGAGCATTTGCGCCGCTGAGTGGTCTGTAGCATGTGGCGTCTGATCGGAAGGCGAGGAGCGCGATATCCTCGCTATCGTTGACCGATCATCGTCGTGCTCGCGCTGCACGTCATTGAACCCTGCATTCAAGCGGACGGACCATGCCAGGCATTACGGTAGAACCCATCACATTCGCGTTGTTCGGTGCCCTGGGCGACCTTGCGTTGCGCAAGCTGTTTCCCGCGCTGTATCAGTTGGATCGCGCCGGCCTGCTACATGCCGATACCCAGATGCTGGCGCTATCGCGGGAGAGCGGCGAGCCGGCCACGCACAAGGCGCGAATCGAGCAAGCATTGCGTACGCGGGTTCCCAAGGCCGAGTTCGATGAGCAGGCCCTCAGTCGCTTCAGCGCCCGGCTTCAATATCTGGCGATGGATTTTCGTCGATCCGAGGATTACATGGCGCTGCGTGACTGCGTGCCGGCCGAGCAGCCTCTGATCGCCTATTTCGCGACACCCGCGGCGGTCTACGGTGATATCTGCAGGTTCCTGGCTACGGCAGGGCTCGCCGAGCAGGCGCGCGTCGTTCTGGAAAAGCCCATCGGTCATGACTTGGCTTCTTCGCGTGTCATCAACGATGCGGTCGCCGAGCACTTTCCCGAGAGCCGCATCTATCGCATCGACCACTATCTCGGCAAGGAAACGGTACAGAACCTCATCGCGCTACGCTTCGCCAACAGCCTGTTCGAGACGCAGTGGGACCAGCACCATATCTCCTATGTAGAAATCACCGTGGCCGAAACGGTCGGCATCGAAGGACGCTGGGGTTATTTCGACCAGGCTGGACAACTGCGCGACATGGTTCAGAACCATTTGCTGCAACTGCTCTGCCTGATCGCCATGGACCCGCCGAGCAACCTGACTGCGGACAGTATCCGCGATGAAAAGGTAAAGGTCCTCAAGGCGCTGGCACCGATCACTGCCGAATCCCTTCATCAGCGGGTGGTGCGGGGCCAATACGCAGCCGGCAATGTTGCTGGTGTCTCGGTGCCTGGCTACCTGGATGAGGAGAACTCGAACGCCGAAAGCAGTACGGAAACCTTCGTCGCGTTGCGTGCCGATATCTGCAACTGGCGCTGGTCGGGCGTGCCGTTCTATCTGCGAACCGGCAAACGCATGGCGCAGAAGCTTTCGCAGATCGTGATTCATTTCAAGGAGCCACCCTTCTACATCTTCGCGCCCGAGCAGCGAGCGCTGATCAGCAATCGCCTGATCATTCGACTGCAGCCTGACGAGGGCATCTCCCTGCAGGTGATGACCAAGGAGCAGGGGTTGGACAAGGGCATGCATCTGCGCAGCGGTCCCTTGCAGCTGAACTTCTCCGAAACCTACAAGAGCACGCGCATTCCAGACGCCTACGAGCGCCTCCTGCTCGAGGTCATGCAGGGCAACCAGAACCTGTTCGTGCGCAGGGATGAAATCGAGTACGCATGGCAATGGTGCGATCAGTTGATCGAGGGCTGGAATCGTCTCGGCGCAGAGCTCAAGCTTTACCCCGCTGGCTCCTGGGGGCCAGTCGCTTCGATTGCACTGATCACACGCGATGGGAGGGCGTGGTATGGCGATCTCTGAACTGGATCTTCCTACCGGTGTGGTGGCGCATAGTTCGGCCAATCCGCAGCGGCAAGCTGAACTGATGGCTGACAATGTGGCCAAGGCGCTGGCCTACGCGGTTCAAACCCATGGCACCGCCAGTCTCGTCGTATCCGGTGGGCGCAGTCCGATTGCATTCTTCGAAGCCCTGTCGATACGAGAATTGAACTGGTCGAAGGTGCAGATCAGCCTGGCTGACGAACGCTGGGTACCTGCGACCGATCCGGCTAGCAACGAAGGCTTGGTGCGGCGCCATTTGCTGCAGAACGCGGCACGTGAGGCGTGGCTGATCGAGCTGTACCACCCGGCCGAATCCCTCGAGCAGGCCGCATCACTTGCTGACCACGCCCTGGCGCAGCTGCAGCGGCCTATCGACGTGCTGATACTGGGAATGGGAGATGACGGTCATACGGCCTCGTTGTTCCCCGGCAACCCAAAGCTGGCGCATGCGTTGCGCGATGACTGCCTGGAGCGGTGCCTGCCGATGCAGGCGCCGGTCGATCCGCAGGCACGTCTGACAATGACCTATCCGCTGCTCGCTGGTGCTCGAATGCAGTGCCTGGCTATCCAGGGTGCTGACAAGCTCGAAACCCTGCGCGCGGCGCTGAATGTCGATCCGCTGCAGATGCCGATTCGCGCATTCCTGCATTCCCCGCTCGAAATCTATTGGTGCCCGTGAGGCCCGAGGACTTCCGCATGACCATGGACCAGAAGAACGCTCTGATTGAACGAATCTGTGTAGAGTCGAGGATTCTGCCGGTCATCACCATCGGTAGCGAAGAGCAGATCCTGCCTCTTGCTGATGCATTGGCTGCTGGCGGCCTTCGTACGTTGGAGATCACCCTGCGATCCAGTCATGGCCTGACAGCCGTTCGACGGCTACGTGAAGAGCGTCCTGATCTTTGTATCGGCGCTGGTACCGTTCTGGACCGACGCATGATGGATGAAGTGGAGGCGGCAGGGGCGCAGTTCATCGTCACACCCGGTTCCACGCGGGAAATCCTGGAAGCGGGGGTGAGCTGCTCGGTGCCACTGCTGCCAGGCACCAGTAGCGCATCGGATGTTATGGAGGGCTACGCGCTGGGTTATCGCCGCTTCAAGCTCTTCCCGGCAGAGATCTGTGGCGGCATCGCTGCGCTGAAGGCGCTCGGTGGCCCCTTTGCCGACGTGCGTTTCTGCCCGACCGGCGGCGTAAACGCAGCAAATGCCGCGCAATATCTGGCCCTGGCGAACGTGATGTGCGTCGGTGGTACCTGGATGATCGACGATGCGAGCCTCAGTTCGGGCGACTGGGCCGGCATTCAGCAACGTACTGTTCAGGCGCTGGCCGCACTGGGGTGATCTCGCCAGCGCAGGTCAGGATCACTGCTACGCTGTGGTTGGTGCGTAGCCGCATCGATGCGCGTATGATTCGCGCCCTTTCAATCGGATTGCCACACCGGGAGGTGCCCAGATGACCGAGCACGAAGAAACAAGCACTCACGTTACTCACGGCGAAAAGCTGCAGAAAGTCCTGGCCCGCCTGGGCATGGCTTCGCGTCGCGATGTCGAAAAATGGATTTCCGAAGGCCGTGTCAAGGTCAATGGCGCGGTTGCGAGCCTGGGCCAGCGCGTCGACTCTCATGATGCGATTGCAGTCGACGGTCGCCTGCTCAAGCGGGAAGAAGTCAGCGAAGTAGTCCGCCGCGTACTGATCTACAACAAGCCGGACGGCGAGATCTGCACACGCAACGATCCGGAAGGGCGCCCAACGGTATTTGATCGTCTGCCGCGCCCGAAGGAGGGGAGGTGGATCAATATCGGTCGCCTCGACATCAACACCACGGGCCTTCTGCTGTTCACTACCGACGGCGAACTGGCCAACCGCCTCATGCATCCATCCTATGAAATGGACCGCGAGTACGCGGTGCGGGTGCGTGGGGAAGTCGACGACGAGATGATCGAAAGGCTGAAGACCGGCGTGATGCTTGAAGACGGTCCGGCACGCTTCACCGATATTCAGGAAGCACCAGGTGGCGAAGGCTTCAACCATTGGTATCACTGCGTGGTGATGGAAGGCCGTAACCGCGAGGTTCGCCGTCTCTGGGAATCGCAGGGACTGGTCGTGAGTCGATTGAAGCGTGTGCGTTTCGGTCCGGTCTTCATGACCTCCGATCTGCCGATGGGACGCTGGCGTGAAATGTCGCAAACCGAGGTGGACATTCTCAGCCAGGAAGTCGGGCTAAAGCCAGTTGCACTGCCGAGCATGAAAGCCAAGGCCAAGGAAAAGATCGACCGCATGCAGCGTAAGGTGGCGAAGCCGCTGAGCCGCGGTGAGCGGCGACCTCGGGTGTTGCGTTCGTCAAGCGAGGCCGATGTGCCTGTGTCGGACAAGCCGCGGGCACCGAGGGGTAGCGAAGGCGGGCGCAAGCCGCGTGTCAGCGACGGGCGTAGTGAGAAGCCTCGCGGAACGCCGGTCGCTGAGCGTCCGGGCGAGACGCGTAAAGGTGGTAAGCGTGGTGACGGGGCAGGGCGTCCGTCGGGGCCAGGTAAAAGGCCGGCCGGAGATGGTCAGCGTCCAGGCTTCGGGCGTAGCAAACGCACCTGATCGTTGTATCCAGCGCTGCGCAGTGGGCGAAGCCGCTGCGCAGCTTTTTGTTTTGGAAGCCTTGGTTATTGCGCGTCCAGCGCCTGACCATTCACCCCGATGCTGTCCGGGCCCATCAGGTACAGATAGACAGGCATGATTTCCTCTGGGAGTGGGTTCACCAGCGGGTTCTCGCCGGGATAAGCCTTCGCGCGCATGTCGGTACGAGTGGCCCCCGGATTGACGCTGTTGGCGCGGACCGCAGCGGTGTCATCCAGTTCATCCGCCAGCACCTGCATTAGCCCTTCGGTGGCAAACTTCGATACAGCGTAGGCGCCCCAATATGCACGCCCCTTGCGGCCGACACTGCTCGACGTGAAGATCACCGAAGCGTCCTTGGCTAGCTTCAGCAGCGGCAGCAGTGTGCTCGTCAACATGAACATTGCGTTCACATTCACCTGCATCACGCGCATGAAATTGTCGCCAGACAACTGCTCGAGCGGCGTCCGCGGACCAACGATCGCCGCGTTATGCAAAAGGCCGTCGAGAAGACCGAACTCGCGCTCGATCATGGCGGCCAGTTCGTCGTACTGGTGCGGCAGCGCGGTTTCCAGATTGAACGGAATAACGGCAGGACGAGGATGGCCCGCGGCTTCGATGTCATCGTAAACCCGGTTCAGGTTGTCTTCATTCTTGCCAAGCAGCAGTACGGTTGCTCCGTGTGCCGCATAGGCTTTCGCGGCAGCTTCGCCGATGCCGCGGCCGGCTCCCGTAACCAGAATGGTGCGACCAGCGAGCAAGTCGGGGCGGGCGGAATACTCGAACATCGGATGCCTCTTGAATCGATGGTAGGTGGCGCCCGGACGAATGTTCGCCGGACGATAAGGCTAGGAAGGTTTGCGCTGTCGCCGTTTCAGCAACTGCACAGTGCTCTATCCAGGACTTGCCGGAGCTCCAGCGGGTGGTCTACCACCACATCAGCGCCCCAGTTTCCCGGGTTGTCTTCGGGGTGAATGTAGCCGTACCGCACTGCGGCTGTACGACTGCCTGCCGCGCGGCCTGATTCGATGTCTCGCAGGTCGTCGCCGACGAACAGAACCGCGGATGGGTCAAGGTCGAGCTGGCTGCACGCCAGAAGCATGGGTTCGGGATCAGGCTTGCTCTTGGTGACATGATCAGGGCAGATCAGCACAGCGGAGCGGGAAGCCAGGCCCAGCTGATGCATGATCGGTTCGGCGAAGCGCAGCGGCTTGTTGGTCACTACGCCCCAGATCAGGTTCGCGCGTTCGATCTCGTCGAGCAGTTCGGCCATGCCGTCGTAAAGATGACTGTGCACCGCGCAGTTCTCCTGATACCGCGCAAGGAACTCGAGACGCAGTTCTTCGAACTCAGCCGATAGAGGGTCGACTTCGAAAGCGCTGAGTACCATGGCCCTCGCTCCGCCTGACACGACATCACGAACCTGTTGTTCGGAAACCGGTGCCAGCCCTCGGGCGGCTCGCATGGCTTGCACGACGGCAATGAAGTCGGGAGCGGTATCGAGCAGAGTACCGTCCATGTCGAACAGAACAGCGCGCAGGCGCATCATGCCTCCTTGATGGTCTGGACCATGTAGTTGACATCGACGTCCGCAGCCAGCTTGTAGTGCTTGGTGAGCGGATTGTAGGTAAGGCCGATGATGTCTTTGACGGCCAGGCCCGCGTCGCGGCTCCAGGCACCCAACTCCGAGGGGCGGATGAACTTCTTGAAGTCGTGGGTACCGCGCGGCAATAGTTGCAATACGTACTCGGCGCCAATGATGGCGAATGCATAGGCTTTCGGGTTGCGGTTGATCGTCGAGAAGAAGACTTGCCCGCCTGGCTTGACCAGTGCACAGCAGGCCTGGATGACCGACGCCGGGTCCGGCACGTGCTCGAGCATTTCGAGACAGGTGACCACATCGAACTGCTCGGGAGCTTCCTCGGCCATGGCTTCGGCAGTGATCTGCCGATAATCGATTTCGAGTCCGGATTCCAGCAGGTGTAAGCGCGCTACCGAAAGCGGCGCCTCGCCCATGTCTATACCGGTGACCTGAGCGCCTCGCTGAGCCATGGCTTCGCTGAGAATGCCGCCTCCGCAACCGATATCGATTACCTTCTTGCCCGCCAGAGCAATATGCTCGTCTATCCAGTTCACTCGCAGTGGATTGATCTCGTGAAGCGGCTTGAACTCGCTTTCGCGATCCCACCAACGATGTGCAAGGGCTTCGAATTTGGCGATTTCAGCGTGGTCGACGTTGCTCATGATCCGGTCCGTTTGAAAGCTTGAGGGAGAAGCTTGAGCTGCAAGGGCTCATGTTGCCAGCTTCAGCTAAGGTCGGGGCATCGTAGCCGCCGTGGTTCGTATGTCATTTGGTCGCGCAGAAGCTGTGTATGGTTGGTTTCACACCTTCAACGTTGATCGGTGCTCGAAATTCTCTCGCCCCATTGGCGAGCGTTCGCAATCACTTGCTGCTCATCCATTCGCGTAAGGCGGCCGCTTTCCAGCAGCTGCTTACCGCCTATCCATACATGTCGCACCGCGTCTCTACTGGTGGAGTAGATCAATTGGGATACCGGGTCGTATACCGGTTGTTGCGCCAGACCGGAAAGATCCAGCGCGACCAGATCGGCGAACTTGCCTATCTCTAGAGAACCGGTGTGCTCATCGATGCCCAGCGCTCGGGCGCCATTCAGTGTGGCCATGCGTAGAGCGCGATGGGCGTCCAGTGCCGTGGCCGAGCCGGCGACGGCCTTCGCCAGCAGCGCTGCCGTACGAGTTTCGCCTAGCAGGTCCAGGTCGTTATTGCTTGCCGCCCCATCCGTGCCGACTGCCACGTTGATTCCTGCTTCCCAAAGGCGCTCGACCGGACAGAAGCCACTGGCGAGCTTGAGGTTGGATTCTGGGCAGTGAATAACGCTGCAGTTATGCTCGGTGAGCAGCGCGAGATCGTCATCATCGACCTGGGTCATGTGCACTGCCTGAAAACGCGGCCCTAGCAGCTGCAATCTCGCTAGTCGCGCCAGCGGCCGCTCACCGTGTTTCCGCAGCGCCTCCTGGACTTCATGAGCGGTTTCATGGACGTGCATATGGATGCCTGCATCCATCTCCGCTACCAGAACGCGAATGCTTTCAAGTTTGTCGTCCGCAACCGAATAAGGAGCATGAGGCCCGAAGGCGACCGTGATTCGGGGGTGATGCTTGAGATCGTCGAACAGCGCTACACCTTTGCGTAGCGCTTCATCCGCATCGCGAGCGTCGGGAACCGGGAAGTCAAGAACCGGGATGGTGATCTGCGCTCGCACACCGTGCTTGTGTACCAGCTCGCTGACGACGCTGGGATAGAAGTACATGTCAGAAAAGCAGGTGATCCCACCTTTTAGTTGCTCGGCGATTGCCAACTCGGTGCCACAGCGAACGAAATCCTCATCGACCCAACGCGACTCGGCTGGCCAGATGTGATCCTTAAGCCAGCGCTGAAGGGGCAGGTCATCAGCAAGTCCACGAAAAAGAGTCATCGCGGCATGGCCATGCGCATTGATCAGACCTGGAGCGAGAAGCATACCCTCGAGCTCTCGCGTTTCTATCGCCTGATACTTGAGTGCTACGGCTCGCGGAGCGATGAGCGCAATGCGTCCATCTCGAACGCCGAGACCGTGCCCCTTCAACACCACGCCAGCCGGCTCCACCGGAACGAGCCAGGTCGGAAATAAAAGAAGATCAAGCGGTGCATCACTTTGCCGGGACATGTGAAGCCATGACTGAGGAGAAGAGGGCTAGTGTAATGGCTGGTGGCGTAGGATTGAAGAAACGAGAGAGCCGCGATTTTTGCCGTGCATCCTTATATATAGTTGTGGCTGGTATCGCTCGTACGGACGGTACTTTTTGACTCGCTTGCCCGTCATCTGAATAAAACTGAAATAAACGGTTGACGTTGATTTTCAGGCTCCTATAATGCGCACCACTTCCGGCGCAGTCCTTAAGCAAAACCTCTTGTAAATCAAAAGATTAGCGAAATAAAAGGGTTGCACGGATGGCGGATTCGAGTAGAATGCGCCGGGCTGGCAGGGTGGTGGTTGAATCCTGTTGGCAGCTTCGGTCGGGTTGATCGGGGGCGGTTGAAAGAGGTGGTTGACAGCGGTTTTGAACGCTGTATGATTCGCCTCCCGCTGACGAGAGACGCAAGTTGATCTGAAGCGCAAGCGGTTGAGAAGAAAGAAAAACTTCTTCAAAAACAGCTTGACAGGTAACAAGGCTGCTGTAAAATGCGCGGCCTCGGTTGAGGCGAAAGGCTTGATCGAAACGCTCTTTAACAACTGAATCAAGCAATTCGTGTGGGTGCTTGTGAATGTAAGACTGGTGGTCAGATAGATTATCAGCATCACAAAGCAACACTCGTTTATTCGAGAGTTACTCTTTACTTGTAAAGAGATTTGCGATTGCTGAGCCAAGTTTAGGGTTTTCTCAAAACCCAAGCAGTATTGACGGCAACATCAGGAACTGGGTGCTGGCACCAATCGTGTGCCTGAACCCGGAGCGGGAAGCGGTACTGCAGCAAACACCAAAGGCAGCGTGACACGCTCGCGCGACAACTACCTTGAAAATCGCCGCATGTATGCAAGTGATTCAATTTTTGTGCGCTTATCTTGATACTTACCCGCCGCGAAGTACCCATAAAAGCCACCGTCTTTGTCTACGATGACCGGAGGATTTGACGCATACTTATTCCATGGGCTCTTGTCACTGTATTTAGAACCGTAGTCACCGTACTTATTCCAAATACTTTTGTCGTTATATTTGGAGCCGTAATCCCCGTACTTATTACAAACCGAACCGTCGTCGTACTTCCCGCAATTTAGGCAGCCGATAAATTCATCGTGGTTCTTGCCGCCAAACAGAAGCAAAGCCTCGGCAGCGTTTACGCTCGAACTACAAAGAATGATGATTATTGCGATGTATCTCATATTGATGCCTAACGTTTGGTTAAGGGGCCGCGGAACGCGGTCCCGAGTGAGCGAAGCGAACGACTTGAACCAGTAGTTATAAGCAAACACTCGGTCGGATTTTTAATTTTGCCTTTCTAATATGCCGTAGACGTCGGCGCCTGCTTTTTCTAGGGACTCCTCCGCACTGAAACCTTTTTCTTGATATTGCCGTTGGCGAGTTTCTATTTTATTTAAAATTGAATTGTTTGCCTGTTCTTCTGTGAAGCCTTTTTTGCTCATTAGAAGTTTGACAAGTGCGGTATGTTTTTTGATGAGCGCGTTTAGTTCAAGCATTTTGTCTGGTGCTAAGCCAGTGCTGCGTCTATTTATTTCGTTGGTTAGTTCTTGGATTTTATTTGTATAGAACTCATATTTAGTATTGTCGCCAGCTTTTATGCTGAGGTGGGCGCGTTGTTCAAATTGGTTTTTGTATTTAATAAGTTCTGCGTCGAGCATTTTTGTGACGTCGCGCGACTCAAGACTTTGCCCGCCTTTTATTAGTAAAAACAAGATGACTGAAGCGATAATTATCCCTATGAGTATTTCCATACTGCTCATCTCCAATTTGGTTATAACGTTTGGTTAAGGGGCGGGCTTTAGCCCGTCCCGAGTGAGCGAAGCGAACGACTTGAACCACTAGTTAGGTGCCATTGTGCTGATTGATGCGCTCTTGTGAACGCTGAACAGCGCTTGCAGAAAAGTAACTAGGATGCCGAAGTATCACTGCTTCAAATGCATAATCTTCAAGTCCCATTTCGACAAGAGCAGTGTAGCCAACTGTTTCCTCTTTTCGATTAACTGCCCGCTCAACTGCCTCAAGTATTCCATGACGCTCGATCATGGGCCATGTACGAGAAGCACGGGTTTTCTTTCCGTTCTTTGCGCTTAGCACTTGCTCGTAGGCAAATACTGCTTCTAAACACTCGCGCTCGACGTCTGTTGTTGCGCCGTGCTCAATAGCTCTAAGTTCGACTGCGCGCTTTCTAGCGGCTAGTGCAAGATCGGGACGGCCACGCTCTGTCGCGTTTCTTTCAAAGACTACGCAGTCTTTTGGATTTTTTAGTTTCGCGATGAGGTCGGTCATGTGGTACCTAACGTTCAGGTTAAGGGGCCGCGGAACGCGGTCCCGAGTGAGCGAAGCGAACGGCTTGAACCGCGTGTTAGGCAGGGACGCGAAACCCGAGCGGTATTCCAAAACTCAAAAAATTGCCTGAGATTTGCTACATACATAAGGTGGGTCGTTTGGGTTTGGTGGTTGCCCAGGAAAAGAGATACGCATTATTCCTGTGATTCTATTTATGTTGATGGCAAAGGTATCCTGAGTGTTTGGGTATTTTTCGTTGAAATATATTATATCCTCGTTAATTAAAGCTTTTGTTGAAATTCCAGTGCTTTTTGATGTTACTTGGGAGGTTGAGGTGTCTATTATATAGCTATATGAGCTGCCGTCTCGTTGGTTGATGCAGGATAAATTTAAGACCTCCGCGCTAGCTTGGCCTAAAAATAAAGTTGAGATTGCCAATATTATTCGATATCTCATAAGTATCCTGAGTGGATTCCTGCCTGGTTATAGTTGAATTTTGTAGTGCTTCTAGGCGGGTTAGGGTAGCTCTTATGTCAAGGGTCGGATTTTAATCATTCTTAGTGAGCGGAGCGGGCGAACCGGTTGCTAGTTTGCACTAGCACTACCCTGATGGAAGAGTCTAGCTGCCTCTGATGACACAGAGGGCCATGTATGACCGCATTCACACTTGCAGCGATAAGATCCATTATTGTTCCGGCCCTCCACACTTACCCGTCGAAATATTTCTGAGCCTACTTTGCCACGAGCGATATAATGACCATTATTGTCTCGGCACTTACTGCAATAGATAGACTTGGTTGTCACGTGACCTCCGGTGAGCTGATATTTATTCGTATGGCCTAACGTTTGGTTAAGGGGCGGGCTTTAGCCCGTCCCAGTGAGCGAAGCGAGCGATTTGAACCATTTGTTAGTGCTGTTTGAACTCGCCCGTTCTTATTCTTCTTTCTATTTCTCGAATTATCGCCCCGGTCGCGTAATCTTTGTTGCCGCCAGTTATGGATGCAATAGTACTATGGCCGCAGTTCTCGCAAATGAAGTCGGTTTTTCTTACAGTTGAATGAAAGCTGCGGCAGGACCTGTCGTCATAGACAAGAGTTGCATCGCAGCGAGGGCAATAACACCATGCGTTTGAGACCTGATTGCCACTCCAGCTCCAGCGCCATTTAGCACCATAAATGAAGTCTTCGATGTACTTCTTAAATTCGGGCTCTTCTTGCTCGCCTTTTACAGTAATATAAATATTTACCACACCAATAGTCGCGAAAATAAAAACTAATAGCCATAACCAGCCAGGTAGAGAATATGATGCAAGCATTGCTTCCCAGCCCCAAACTAAGCCGGACCATAACCAAGCTATAACGCTGACGACATATCCCCGCAGTACAGGGATTGTCAGAAGAACTATCCCCGCAATCACCGAGGCAACTGCTCCGTTTCTGATCGACTTGAATGAATTTTCGCTCATGGTTCCTCTTGAGCACTAACGTGGAGGTAATGGGCGCCGCGTAGCGGCGTCCCAGCAGCCCTTTAGGGATGGTCTGAAGTAGTCGAGTTTTTCTGACTGACTTCAGGCACTGCTGATTTTAAAGCGGGATAATGATCAAAAAACGATCACATCGCCTGCTCAATTCGATGCTTGAGCCGCTGCGAGCACCTCGCAGCGGCTATTCCTCGCATTACAAGCGCACCTCTCCTGCAGAGGTCAGTAAATGTCGGCGAGCCATCCACAGATTCGATAGCGCAAACAGCGTAACCATCTGCGACGTATTCTTCGCCAGGCTTCGGAAGCGCACCTTGGTGTAGCCAAACTGGCGCTTGATCACCCGGAACGGGTGCTCGACCTTGGCGCGCACCTGGGCTTTGGCCTTCTCGATCTTGCGCTTGGCTTTGTACAGCGCGCTGCGCTTATCCAGCTTCTTGTAAGTGCTGCGGCGGGCCGCGATCTGCCAGATGACTTCGCGGCCTTCATGTTCGGGACGCTTCTCGACGCCGGTGTAACCGGCGTCTGCGCCGACCATGTTCTCCTCGCCGTGCAGCAGCTTATCGACCTGGGTGACATCCGCGACATTGGCTGCCGTGACCACCACGCTGTGCACCAAACCCGATTCATCGTCGACACCTATGTGTGCCTTGGCCCCGAAGTAATACTGGTTGCCCTTCTTGGTCTGATGCATCTCTGGGTCGCGTTTGCCGTCCTTGTTCTTGGTCGAGCTCGGTGCATTGATCAACGTGGCATCGACAATGGTGCCTTGGCGCAGCGACAGGCCACGGTCACCCAGGTAGCCATTGATCACCGCCAGGATGCCAGCAGCCAGCTCGTGTTTCTCCAGCAGGCGGCGGAAGTTGAGGATGGTGGTCTCGTCAGGGATGCGCTCCAGGCTCAACCCTGCAAACTGGCGCAGGATAGTGGTCTCGTACAGCGCCTCTTCCATCGCCGGATCGCTGTAGCCAAACCAGTTCTGCATCAAATGAACCCGCAGCATCGCCATCAGCGGATAGGCCGGACGTCCGCCTTCACCCTTGGGGTAGTGGGGCTCGATCAAGGCAACCAAACCCTTCCATGGCACTACCCGATCCATTTCGATCAAGAACAACTCTTTGCGGGTCTGCTTGCGCTTGCCGGCGTACTCGGCGTCGGAGAAAGTCATCTGCTTCATCGGGCTACTCGGCGGGTAGGATCGGGGTATTTTGCCAAAATCAGAAAGTCTTTTTCAGAGTTTCCTTAGGGCTGCGAATTGACCGACTTGTTATGTGAATTTATTTTTTACCGAATAGACACCGCTACGTAAATTCTAAAACTTCTACGCAAAATCAAAGTTCATTTTGTCAACGCCCAAATGAAGTAGTAAATCTTTCCAATTTTTCATACATACATTTACTACTTTACCTTTGAATCCCGGGTTAGCCGACAAAAACCTGTTTGATTGCTTCCACATAATCAAACCTGTGTGTTTATCTATCACACCCTGACCAATTGCGTCACAAATATTCCCAACCAGCGAATTAAAGAAGAAATCAGCAACTGATGACCCTTCATCCTCAGGATCTCGCTCCAAATACACTGATGTTACTGTTGCAACAATCTCCTTTGTTTGAATGGGATTCAGGAATTCTACCCGCTGTGCAAAAAATTGAGCAAATTCATATAAATCCTTTTTGAATTGGTCGTCTAGCTTTCGTTGACTGCTCTTGAAAAACCCGAACATAACTACTCCAACGCATATAATAAAGAAGCTAATTTATTGAGTATCTTGGATTACTTCTAACTCATCACATCGAGAGAAACAAATCGATATTTGCAAAACCGATCATTTGAAAAATATGGCTTTACGATTTCCTTAACTTGTTTCTCATCAATTTTATCATCAACATCAATATTCAGCGAGTCTCCACTTCTGCTAACGGATAAAACGCCAACCTCTGATGCAATATCATCTAGAAGTCCATTTGCGTACATCGCATAGTCATCTTCATCCACCAGATATGGGCATTCCGAACCCAAGTCGGAATGATTAATTGGTCTAATTCTCAGTATAAACTGCATGTAACCTCCTTTTTCATAGAAATCATGTTGCCAATTCAACCGCAGGTAGTCTTTTCACATAACGCCCGGCTCATGCGCCGGTTTGGAGCCGCGAAGCGGCGGAAAATCGGTCGCTGTGCAGCCGATTGTTATGCCTTCTGCCGATCAGAAGCACCAGCAGTTTCATAGTAAAACTCACGCAATTCTGGAATCGGGTTCCCACCTTCCGCTTGCTTGTAATGCTTGGTCAGCCACGTGATTAAATTGTGGCGAAATGTGATTTTTGAGTCTGCATATTCGAACCGCTTAGCGTGGAAGTTGCGACCTTTCTCGTATTCGTTGAACTCTTCTCTGGAGACAGGGCTTCCGTCAATTTCAAATCTCGCGCCATCAGTTCCATAGGTCACTTTGACCTTTCGGTTGTATCTATTATTCAGAAACCACCGATCATTCTCACACATCATTATTAGCGTGCTCAGATGGTCGGTTAAGATCCATTTACCGATGGCAAAATGAAGCACCAAATCCCTGAGAACTAATAGCGCTGGCATTACCACATAGGTGAATGCCCCCGCGAGCATCAGCTTCAAGATGGCGCTCCAAGAGATGTCAAAAGTCTCCATGCTTCTCCTTGTGGGCATAACGCCCAAAGCAGCGGCGCGCGTTAGCGCGTCCAGCCACGAAGTGGCGATGCTGCCTTTGCTTGTTATGTGTTACTGAGCCGGTTCTTTTTTGCGCCAATTTGCGTACTCCATTAGCTCACCGAATGGACAGTTGTTGCCACGCCATTCCCAGCGCACGACCGTACCAGAACTGTCAACTTCCAGAACCCTTTGGCAACTGCCTTGAATGGCGTAACCACCCGATGTAGTAGAAGTTGCATATACAGAGTTGCCATATACCGACCCAGTTGTATTTGTTGTTTGTGGTATATAGGCAGATTTATTGTGGTGCCAGATATAAAGTTTTCGGCCTTGGAACTCTCTTTCTTCATGTGGGTAGCCCCATTGAGCTACAATCTCATTTATATTTGAGCCTTCCCAAGAAGACATAATTCCATTCATTGTCTTGGTGGTTGAGCAACCAGCCAAAACCAATAGCATGGTTGCTACAGCGATAATTTTTAATAGAGTCACTGTGATCTCCTTTTACACATAACGTTTGGCTAAGGGGCGGGCTTTAGCCCGTCCCAGTGAGCACAGCGAACGATTTGAGCCAGTTGTTAGGCTTCAATTACTCTGATTCTGTTGATTTATCTGTCCTTTACAATGGCTGCGCCATCAAAGTCTGAGATATCAAGGAGCCCATAGAAGCCTGCACATAACTTGATAGAGTCTCGCATTGATACCAGCATATCGTACATACCACCACCTCGTGCTTCATCTGCTGCCACGATGTCACGTACACTAACTTCTGATCCAGCGCTCTGAGCTAGACGAATATCTAAGTAGTTTCCGCCGTAACCATCCAGTCCGGCGACATGATAGCCGACAGCTCGTGCTTGTTTCTCCGTGCACGCGCGTAATTTATTTACATCAGTAGCTTCAGCATTTGCAGAAAGCGTGAATGTGAATATCGAAAAGGCCCCAAATGCAACGATTGTCATGTTCATGTGTTTCTCGTGATTCTGGCTGTGTCAGGAGATCTAATAGATATAACTTTGGAGCGTGCAACGTCGCTGGAAGCATAGCCAAATAACTTTTATGGTTTACACAGGAGATGTGGTCTATTCATTTAGACACACAGCAATAGCGTCAATGGCTTTGACTGCATTGTCCACGCCGTGCTTGCCAGCATCAGGGATGTCACTCTTTCGTAGCATATAAAATTCGCCATAACTATAGTCGATATAGGTTTTTTGAAATCCTGTGTACGCGCCAAATTTATTTTTAGCGTTCAATTCGAAGCAATATGTATTTAGATGGAGGGTGATGTTGCGAATCAAGACGGAGCTTGGGTCGTATAGGTTGCTGTTAGCAGATATTAGCGACTTAATTTTATCTTCATCGGATTGCATACAGCCTGTGCATATTGCGGTGGTTAATATTATTAATAAATAACTGCGTGCCATGTGATTCTCCTTGATTTATATGTGTTTAAGGAAGAGATTGCTGTTTTGCCTAACGTTTGGTTAAGGGGCGGGCTTTAGCCCGTCCCAGTGAGCGAAGCGAACGATTTGAACCAGTTGTTATACCCGTTATTCCGGCACATATGGTCTAGTGCCTTTGCATCGTGGGTATTTTTTGCACCCCCAAAACTTACTGCCCGGGTTTTTACCTTTCTTTGCCGTTCTTAAAGACATGAGGGCGTTACACTTTGGACATTTTTTTTGATCTTTATGTGTTCTCGGTGTTCTCGGTGTTCTCGGAATGGGTGGTGTTATTGGTTGGGAATTATTTGATTCAGCGGGAGCTTGATGGATTCTAGTGCCTACATTAGATGAAGTGCCTTTTTGGCTAAACGTGACATAGAACCAAAATGCTGCGGCTCCGCTTAGCAATATTGGCAAAGAACCTTTCCAGCCGGCCACCCCACCGTGATGCGAGCAAGCGCCTTGACGCCCAATCGATGATGACTTCCAGCCACTATTGCATGTAACAGGGCCGATTATAAGCTTCAGAAATATAAGCGTTAGGATAAATACTGCTGCGGTAAATTTCTTTAAATTTTTCTCAATCATTTAGGCGTGCCAAGAGGCTAATCGCTGTATGGGTATAACGTTTGGTTAAGGGGCCGGCTTTAGCCGGTCCCGAACGAGCGAAGCGAGTGACTTGAACCAGTTGTTAGGCTTCACCACCCTGGTTCTTTTTACCCAAGCGCTTGATGATTTTTTCGATCATCTTTGCCTCGGTTTCTGTGAATTGCGCTTCTTGACCTTCTGCTGTTTTTTGGATTTTCTGTTTAAGTTTGAAAACTTTGTAACCGCCATAGCCAAGCCCAGCAGCACCACTGGCAGCGGCGCCACCGACCGCGAATGGCACCCAGATGGGCGTGGCGGAAATAATGCCAATCGACATAAGAGCACCTGTGATTCCCGACGCTCCGACAGTTGTTCCAAATATTCCAGCGCCACCAATAATGCTACCTGCAGCGCCGGACAGGTACAGAGCACCTGCACCAAGGACAGTAGAGGCTGCTGCCAACAGTCCTCCGATAGCTGCGGTGCTCAAATATGTGCCAGCGACATATCCGGCTGCGGATGTAACTATCATTCCTCCAGCAGCATGTGGGACTAGTGAGCCTCCGGCAGCAAGTGCGGAGATAATTGGAATGAGCGGTAATGGCATTTCGTGTTCTCCGACCTTTTTGTGAGGTCTAACGTTCGCCATAACTGGCGTGCAAAAACAGAGCGAAGCGGCGCTTTTGCACGTCCGGGTTGATGGCGTTGTTAGGCATCAATTGCAGAATGTGGAGTTTCCGATTTTTGTGCATGTCGTTCCGTCTGAACCGAAGGTTGTGTTGCCAATTCGGTTGACTGACGTGCCGTCTGAGTTAAACAGTGTATTTCCAATCTGAGTAGACGATGTTCCATCAGAGTGAAACGTGCTATTCCCAATGCGGTTAGAAGAACTACCATCAGAACCGAAGGTGGTATTGCCTATACGGTTATAGCTCGTGCCATCGGAACCAAACGTGGTGCCGCCGATATTGTTGTAGGAAGTCCCGGGCTGGCCATGCAAATATCCATCAGCTTGCGCCATGCCTGTGACGCCGACAAGCAGTGCTGCGAGAAGTGTTGCGTTCTTCATGGTGTTTTTCCTTTGTGGTTGCCTAACGCTTCGCCTCAGCGGCGCGCGCCTTTGGCGCGTCCGCTGGAGGCGTTTGTTATGTGCTTTACGGCAAAGTTCAGGACAGCCCGTACTTGGCGTGATAAAGCAGGTTTAGTTATTAGCCAGTTGGCTATTGCTGGTGATATTTTGTAATAGGACTTCACGAAGGCTCTGCCCGCGACACTTTTTGATAATGTGTTATCTCGATATTTGCGCAGCTCTCTTACTTGGTAACACGAAGGATCGCCATAAACAGCAGTAGCAATGAAGCAATTACTGAATGTTTTTACTGTTGTAGCACAATAAGGGCAAACCGACTTTTCTGGGCTGCCTCGATAAGTAATGATTCTAGGAACAATTTTTTTACCACAACTTGGGCAATTGATTCTGTCATCAGCAGGCCGAGTATTTTGCGAGGGCGCTTTCGCAGTAATTGTGACATTAATTGCTCTTGGGCCTTTATTTCCGGGCTTTGACTCAAATTGAACCGAATCACCATTTGATGGTAACGATGCACCATTGATGCTCTGAACATTAAAGTAATGGTCTTCTCCGCCTTCAGACGTAATGAAGCCATAACCCTTCTCTGAGCTGAACCATTTTACAGTGCCTTGCACGACTTCTCCTTTTTCTTGTTGCACATAACGTTTTGTTAAGGGGCGGGCTTTAGCCCGTCCCAGTGAGCGAAGCGAACGATTTGAACCAATTGTTATGCAATAACCGCACAGAATAATTAAAAAGCAGTGCAGTCATTTCCTCGATAGCTCCAAGAAACGATTGTTCCATTGCTTAGCTCGAAAGTCGTTTCGCAGGAAAATGCTAGGTTTTGTGCGGGAGTACCGCCATAGCTATTTGTGTATGCAGTGTTTCCAACAATATTGGTTGTATAAGTAGGCGCCGTACCGGGGAGCACTACATTCCTGGACGAGGAATAAACTAAAAACTTTCTACCGCCTGCTTCATAGGCTTGTGCAGGCGGGCCCCAGCTTCTTACGATGTCAAGTTCCGAAGAACCAACCCATGAACCAAGAACCGCTTCATATTTTGCGGAAGTAGCACAACCCGCAAGAAGGATAAATACTGCGCATGAGAATAATTTTTTCACAAATACTCCTTTAGTGCATAACAGTGATTAGACCGCATGCTGCGTTAATGCATAACGGCCGCGTTCGATATAACTCCGGAAATCTGGAGTCGTCCTGGGAATAAATCCCCTTGTAAAACAAGACCTTGGCTGAGTGCTGGTGCCTTCGGCTGTATTCGCTTGACAGATATCTTTTGTGAACCCATTACTACTGTACAAAAAACCAGTGAAGGGAATCACATGAACAGCCAACCACCCAAGCCGCGCCTGCAGGAGCAGTTTCACGCCTTGATGCGTGCACATCACTACAGCATCCGCACCGAGAAAAGTTACTGGTACTGGATACGCTTTTACCTGCGGTTTCACCAAATGCGTCATCCACTGGAGCTGGGGCCTTCCGAGGTCAATCAGTTTCTGAGCTGGCTCGCCAGCGAGCGCCAGGTGGCGGCGGCCACACAAAATCTGGCATTGAATGCCATCGTGTTTCTGTATGCCCGTGTGCTTGAGCGACCGCTGGGCGATATTGGCGAGACGATCCGGGCCAAGCGTCCACCGCGCTTGCCGGTGGTGCTCTCGCACCAGGAGGCGATGGCAATCATCGGGCAGCTTGCTGCACCCTATGATCTGCTGGCGTCGTTGATGTATGGCGCAGGCTTGCGCGTGGTGGAGGCGTCCCGATTGCGGGTGAAGGACATTGATTTCGACAAGCAGCTCATCATCGTGCGTGACGGCAAGGGCGGAAAGGATCGCACCACCTTGCTGCCGGCCAGCCTGATCGCGCCGTTGACGGAGCGCATTGCGCTGATTCGCGGGCGTTTGCAGGCGCGGGAGGCGTTCTACCAGGTGCCGTTGACAGTGCCCTTCGCGCTCAAGCGCAAGTACCCCGGCGCCTCCGGTTCGCTGCAATGGCAATGGCTGTTTCCGTCTGTCGGGGTATGCCTGGACGCGGACGGTGATCCGGTCCGCCATCACGTGCATGTCACGTCCATTCAACGTGCCGTCAAGCAGGCGGTGCAGGCGTGTGGGTTGGGCAAGCCGGCGAGCTCTCACACCTTTCGGCGTACCTTCGCCACCGAGCTGCTGCGCCGGGGCAGCGATATCCGCACGGTGCAGACGTTGCTCGGACATGCCGACGTGCGCACCACGCAGATCTATACCCATGTGCTGGGCCAGGCGTTTGCGGGCGTGCGCAGCCCGCTGGGGTGAGCAGTGGAGCGAACAATGGTAGGGCGTATGGGGATGAATGGCGGCGTTCCCTGCCGAGAGGATAGCGAAATGCCATCCATGCTGGCTGGAAGCGTAGTCCGGTCAGACGTCGCGATTCAAGAGCGCATGCTCGATCCAGTGAATTGAAACAACAAAGGCGCCCGAAGGCGCCTTTGTTTTGTCTCAGCAGCTATCAGTTCTTGGCGGCGCGCTTGCGCTGGTTCTCGTCGAGAATCTTCTTGCGCAGGCGGATCGACTTGGGCGTCACTTCGACCAGTTCGTCATCGATGCACTCCAGCGCCTGCTCAAGGGTGAGCTTGATTTGTAAAATGGTCAGTAAGTAATTAGATGAATATCTTCTTCTGTCCGCTACAGACAGCATTGATTGCTCTTAGGGGATTGTCCTATAGGCTATGGGGCTTGCAGAGCTAAGTTTTTGAGTTAGGTTGGTCTCATCGCATAAGCGATTGGATCAGCCGGTATGGGGACTTAGCACCGTCAGCGCGCGGTGTTAAAGGGCACTTCAGGGGCCGGTCTACGGCAAAAGGTGCATAATTTTTTCGGTGAGCTTGAGAATGGAACTAATATATCAGCACGTTGAGGATATCGTTACGCTTGCAGAGGTGCAGGAGGGATTTTACGAAGTAGAAGTATCAGTTATTGTTCGACGAAATAATGGCCGCGAAAGCGACTTTGTTAGAATGTATCTTGAAAACTTCGAGGGTGAAAAGAAGACTAGGCAGTTGACTTTCAAAAGCTCGTCTGCCCCAAAGCAGCAATGGTTTTAGAAGCGGATGTTCTGAAACTTTGCTACGGCCACCCTGAACGGAAGGTCAGAGGTGGCCAATCGACTGCAAATGTCAGATTAACCGTATGCTCCTTCGGCTACTTAGGACTGATTAGTGAGGAAGGCGTGAACACTGCCTACCTCCCAGCGAACAGCACGGCCGAAGCGGATCGGGACTGGGAAGTCGGGAGTTTTGGTAGACCAACGCCACCAAGTGGTGCGGCTGATCGAAAATTCAGCGCAAAAGAACGCGGCCGGTGCGTAGGTAGTGCTTTGGATTTGCAACATTGTTTAATTCTCGTGAAAGCTAATACACGTTCAGAGTACTGATTCGTAAATGCTCCGTGGCTGGCCTAATTTCGTAAAATATGCAATTAGGCGATAAATGAAACACGCGATAGCCTGAGGCAGGCTGGTCGGATTTATGGAAGCATGCAGCCCTAGAACGAGACGCAAAAAAGCCCATGAATTACATGGGCTTTGGCTGTAACGATGCGGCCGAATTCGCCTACGCTAAAGTATTACCTTTTAAGTCAAGCGCATCGTGAGGGGAGAGTAAATTTTTTCTTCAGCAATACGACTTTAGATGGCACTGTGTTCTTGTTCGACAGCTCATCTAAATAACTGCCCCACAATTCAAGTGCCTCTCGCTTTTCGGGCAGATATGCGAAACGGTCGTAGTGTTTTTTCTGTACACCTTTTCGGCCGTGTGACAACAGCCATGCGCGGACTTCTTCGTTTACACCGTGGGCGGCTAATAAAGTCTCAACCGTTGCTCGAATGTTAAGCCAAGTGAATTTCCGCGTCTTTCCGCTTGCGGACAGCGTGCGACCTACATCAGTAAATGCCTTCGAAGCAGTGCTTTTGTGAATAAGCTTTCCAGGCGTAAGGCTAAAAGGCCCTGGGCCGATTGGCTTATCCCACAACGGAGCAAGGATTTCTTTAACCCGAGGCGTGATCGGTACTAGATGCTCCCATACCCAGCGTTTCTGGCCCTTTGCATCCACAAGCGAGAGAGTATCTTCGCCAACGCCGTCCCAGGTAACAGCGAGGATCTGCTTAAGTCTCTGTCCGCCGAAATATATCAAAGCCTTGCATATCGCCCTATGCCGCTCAGGAAGTGAATCAATGTGACTTAGAAGCGCCGAAAGTTCCTGCGGGGTAAGCGACTCGGTAGCTCCTCCGCCCGCGTCAGATAAAGCCGGAATCAGAGCAGCCGGGTTGATGTTGATTAGGAAGTTTTTTTGCTCACTACGGGTGCTTTTTCCGGGAGTTAAGTGCATCGCAGCTGCTACGGTAAATGCTCGGCGGAGATAGCGACGCAGCTCATCGCACGTGCTTCTCATGCTGGTTTCTGGAGCTTTGGCTTTGTTACCAATTCCTCGTCCTTTCGCCCGTCTGCTCAGCACTCCGTCGAGAATAGATTTGATGTCTTCAGGGGTGATCTCGTCTGCATATTTGGCGGCGAGCTCAGGTCGCTGCTCCAGTACGTTTACACGGAATAGAGACCGAACCTTACCTGAACTGGCTTTTCCGTCCAGATCAAGTCTGTCTACGTAGGCTTCTAACATTTCCCACAGAGTGCCGCGCCTAGCTGCAATTTCAGCTTGGTGCTCACGTTCTCTTTGGCGTCGCGCCTTTTCAGCTGCTAGCCCCGCCATATAGATTGTGACGTCACCATGCTCCCGAGCAATCTGAGCAAGTTTTTGTGCTTCTACACGTAGCTGCTGGAGGCTAGCCCCCGCGTCTCGGCCGCCAGACTTATAGATTCCCATCTGGTGTTTACGCCGTCTTCCTTCATGCATATAGCGATAAGTGACTGTTACAACGCCGGAATGCTGGCGGTGAAAAAGTATGGCTCCACTGCCTCTCCCTGGCACGGAGTCAGTCGCGGTATGCCCAATTTTCAATGCCTTTAAGCGGGCGTCTGTAACCATTTTTGCAGTGTTTTTGCCTGGCGTCTTCACCTGAGCCTCCCAAAGAATCGCGGACCACTTCCAGGACCACTTCTCTGAAACACTACGGCAAGTCATGAAACATGCAATGTTGTCTAATTGAGCTAAAACGTTGAAAACTCGAAGAATTCTAAGGTTGTATCGAATATGGAGCGACGTACTGAAACAGTTAAATATTCCCCTCCTAAGGGGAAGGTTGTGAGTTCGAACCTCGCCTGGGACGCCATAAGATTTCGCACAGCGATCACGTTCAGATAGCAAGGCTTGTGACTCGGCTGTGCCGCTTTTCCGCGACAAGCCTTGAGCTGAGCGGTGGTCTGGCAAGGCGCGCTGCGCGGCGCGTTAGCCGAACGGTGAGGCGGAATTGTCGCGGCGTGCGTCGCGTTGAAGCTGGTACACGAGCTTTTCAATCTGCCGTTGCGTCAGTCCGCTGAGGCGATGAAAGCGCAGCCCGCAGATCGAAGTTCCAGACTTTTCATCAATGGCCACGTGACGAAGCTCGACTTCCGTCTGGATCGCGCCAATTGGCAACTTCGCGATCATCTCGTAGACCTGCCCCGTTTGAAGAACGGCCTGTTGGTCGCCCTTTACGCTCAGTTTGCAGCCAGTAGCCGATATATCGAGCAGCCTGCCTTCCAGGGCTTTTCTCACTGTTGAGCCGCCGAGCTGCGCAGCGATGGCGATCTCTTTCAGCTGTGCGCGATAAGCATTGCGGCGCTGATGGTAAGTGAGCGTTGTCGGGGTTGGGATCCAATAGCAGCGAGCGCCATCAATCTCGCCGGTATGAACCTGTTGGTCGCTCGTCCAGGAGAGTCGTGCGCCTTCGTAGAATCCTTCGATATGAATCGGCTCGCCTTGCAATAGCAGTCTCTCGCCGTCATTGGGGATCAATTCGTCGAGCGCTATCCAGCCGGTTTCACGGTTCATTTCAACCAGAAAACTCTGGTAGCGCTGGTTGCGCTCATGGAAGCGAAGCGTGAGGGGCGTGTTGTTGTCCAGAAGGGGACGCAGATTGGCGTAAATCTCGAGTGGCGCCGTCAGTGCCTTGGGAGGCTGCGGGCCTTCATCGCCGAGGAATAAGCTAGACACGGGCCGATGCTCTCCGGCGCATTGTTGTCACCATCGCGTTGCGTCCTTGTGGCGGTCTATCGTTCAGGCTTGGCTCAGAGGCCGTTGCGGCTTGTTCTTGGCGGAACCGCCACGATTGTCATATAGGTCAGGTGTATCGTCCTTGCCTTGGAGAATGTGCAGCATTCCGCCAAGGGCGCTTTGATTGGCTCGGATGAGACGGCCATTTCTTTCATTGGCGCTACGGCAGCGCTCAAGCTCTGTCTCCAGCGATAGCGCTCGCTCAAGGATAAGCGCACCGTTCTTCGATCTATTTGCGGCCGCTTCAAGTCCGGCGCGATCAGGCGTCAGCTGTAATCCCGCAAGCCACTGGCTACGCTGAGTGCCATGCTGTCCAAGCAGTGCCAGTAACGGCTGCTTCTTCGCTAATATCGCCTCTAGCTCCGCCAGATTGCGTTCACCCAGTGCGGTGAACTCTTGATCGATGAGTTCAAGGAGCTGGCGTGCGATGCCGATATCATCGGTTAGCTGCTCAAGCAGGGCTGTATCTTGCATTTCGTGCTCTGGGCTTGCTCGCGTGTATGTGTCGGCTCAGGTTCAGCGCTGGGTCTCGAACGCGAGCAGCTTGGATGCGACGCGTTGGTTATCAACCTGGTAGGAGCCATCAGCGATCGCCTGTTTCAGCTTCTCAACGCGCTCCTGGTCCACTGCGGGCTGCTCGTTCAATTTGTCAGCCGCGTGCTGCAGGCGCTGGGCTTCAGGGCTCAGTTGAACGGTGTCGCTAGTGTTGGAGTTGACGCTGTCGGTTTTAGGCGCTTCGCTAGCAGGCCCTTGCTGGGTGCCGGCAGTACGCTCGTTGCCTTGTACGCCGCTGCGCCCGTTAGGGGCGTTCAGTGGACTGTTGGGCCGATTGAAGTCGATGACCATGATGCAAACCTCGAAGGAATCAGGACGCTTGCCATGTGTTCGGCAACAATGGAGGAAACTTTAGCCTTTTTTTCCAGCGAACACACTGGAAAACTGCGGCATGCGGACATGCTACATTGCCACTTCAACCTGGCCTGGACCAGTCACTCGGGCCTTGATCGTGCGACCGGAACGTTGGTTCTTGACCGGGATCTGTTTGCCCGTAACGCCATCGGCCATCGCCTCGCCGGGCATGCGTACGCTTATCGAGCCCGACCTGGCCGTGATGACCACCTGATCGCCTTTGCGTACTACCTTCGCCATTTCCAGCTGATTAGGCGTGATGACCTGATCCGGCTGAGCCGGCCGTGTCAGCTTGTTACCCAGCGCCTCGTCGTGTCTTGTCAGGTATCCCTGAGTAAGGATGGACACGTCCCGCTCGGCAAGGCTCACGTCGGCATCGGTCAATACTGTGCCGCGCAGAAGTGATCTGCTGGCGACAAGGACCTGACGATAAAGGCGGACGTGGCTAGGGATGAATACCGACCATGGGCTGCTGCCTTCGCAACTTACCCGTACGCTCACACGTCCTACAGGGATAGCGGTGCTGCCAAGGCTGGTCGTGAGAGTTTGATCGCATTGATTCAAGCGCAAACGAGGGTCCAGCCTGGCTACTTCGACCTCGTAGCGTGCATCGATAGCGCTGCGGCTTAAATACTCGCTTACTGTCTGCTCAAGAAACTGCTCGGTCACGTCGATAAGCTGCTGAGGATGTGACAAGGTTGACGCGTGGGTGAACTGAGAAAACACGCACAGCATTGATAGCAGCACGTTTCTGTACGGTAGCCGGCCGCGCCGGAAAATGGTCATTTGGACGTTCATATCCCAACCAAAGCAAGGGGCGTGCCGCGTCCTCGGCCCCAATAATCTGCAAGCAGAGAGGAAGACTGGCATGGCCGGTGTATTGGATTCGGTTAACCAGCGTACCCAGTTGGTGGGGCAAAACCGTTTGGAGCTGCTGCTTTTTCGTCTCGAAGGCGAGCAGCTATATGGCATCAACGTGTTCAAGGTGCGCGAAGTGTTGCAGTGCCCGCGCCTGACCGTGATGCCCAAATGCGGCCGGGTGGTACGGGGCGTTGCGAGCATTCGCGGCAGCACCCTGCCTATCCTCGATCTGTCACTCGCCACGGGCAAGTCGGCGCTGATGGATTTGCAGAATTCTTTCGCTGTCATCACCGAGTACAACAACAGAACGCTGGGTTTCCTGGTGAGCTCGGTTGAAAGGATCGTCAATCTGAACTGGGAAGCGATCCTGCCTCCGCCAAAGGGTGCAGGACGCGATCATTACCTGACGGCCGTAACTCACATCGACAACAAGCTGGTGGAGATCATCGATGTGGAAAAGGTGCTGGCAGAAGTTGCACCGACCTCCGAAGAGGTGTCAGCCGATGTGGTCGATGACGATACCCGTGCCAGGGCGCTTTCGTGTCGCGTGCTCATCGTCGACGACTCGTCTGTGGCGCGTAAGCAGATTGCTCGTTGCCTGGAAAATATCGGTATCGAGGTCGTCAAGCTGAATGATGGACGGGAGGCTCTCAATTATCTGAAGCGAATGGCTGACGAGGGCAAGAAACCGGCTGAAGAATTTCTGATGATGATTTCCGATATTGAAATGCCGGAAATGGATGGCTATACCCTGACTACCGAGGTGCGGCACGATCCGCGCATGCAAGGTATGCATATACTCCTGCATACTTCCCTTTCCGGCGTGTTCAACCAGAACATGGTGAAACGGGCGGGGGCGGATGACTTCCTCGCCAAGTTCCAGCCTGATGATCTCGCTGCCCGAGTGGCTGAGCGGATCAGGCAGGCGGATGCAAACTGAGGCTAGTTCCTCTCTCATGATGGTGAGGCTTTGATTGGTGTCAGTCGATCTGGATTTTGAGCAGTTCCGGGTGTTTCTTGAAAAGACGTGCGGCATTCTGCTGGGCAGTAACAAGCAGTATCTGGTGTCCAGTCGGCTGAACAAGCTGATGGAACAACAGGGCATCAAGACGCTGGGCGATCTGGTCCGGAAGATTCAGGCACAGCCACGTAGCGGGCTTCGGGAATTGGTGGTCGATGCTATGACGACCAACGAAACGCTCTGGTTTCGTGACACCTACCCGTTCGAAGTGCTCAAGAGTCGTGTGCTGCCAGAGATGCTCAAGACTGGTGCGGGGCAGCGTCTGCGGATCTGGTCGGCGGCATGCTCGTCCGGGCAGGAGCCGTACTCTCTGTCGATGTCCATCGATGAGTACGAGCGCAGCAATCCCAGTCAGGCGAAAACCGGGGTGCAGATCGTGGCTACCGAGCTGTCCGGCGCGATGCTTGCGGCGTGCAAGGCGGCAGAATACGACAGTCTGGCAATTGCTCGCGGCCTGTCCAGTGACCGCCTGCAGCGCTACTTCGATGTCAAGGCACCAGGGCGGTGGGCGGTAAAGCCCGCGATCCGTTCGCGGGTCGAGTTCAGGGTGCAGAATCTGCTCGACAGCTATGCCGCGCTGGGCAAGTTCGACATCGTGTTCTGCCGTAACGTACTGATCTACTTTTCCGCCGATGTGAAGAAGGACATTCTCAAGCGCATTCATGCGACGTTGCGCCCAGGCGGCTATCTGTTTCTTGGCGCCTCCGAAGCGCTCAATGGCCTGCCTGAGCTGTATCAGATGGTCCAGTGCAGTCCGGGAATCATCTACAAGGCGAAATAGCCGGCATGACGCCGGCGGCAGAAAACCGTCATGCAGCATGGCGGGTGCGGCAAAAAAGCGGTAAAGCGTTGCCGCTTTTGACGCCCTCAAACCGAGAGTTCTCTGGTTAGCCTAATAAAATCAATGATTTGCGTTCAGTGGCATGAGCTTTGCTGGTGTTTGCGTAAGCAGACTTGTATCCGGCAGAGGGCCAGATCATGAGCATCAGTTTCGATAAGGCACTGGGTTTACACGAGAAGGCACTCGGTTTTCGCTCGCAGCGCGCCGAAGTGCTGGCGAACAATATCGCCAACGCCGACACGCCTAACTATAAGGCTCGCGATCTGGACTTCAGCAGCGTGCTTGCCGAGCAGTCCGCTCGCAGCCAGGGCGGGTTCGGGGTAACGCGGACCAGTGACAAGCATATTGCCGCCGAGGGGTTGGAGATTGCCGATGCCTCCTTGCGCTTCCGCACTCCCGCGCATCCCTCGCTTGATCAGAACACTGTCGATCTGCAGATCGAGCAATCCAACTACGCGAAGAACGCCGTTGACTTTCAGGCGAGCTTCACCCTGCTCAATAGCAAGTTTAAAGGGCTGATCAGTGCCCTGCGCGGCGAGTAAAGGAGTTTCCCATGTCTCTAAGCAGCGTCTTCAACATTGCCGGTAGTGGCATGAGTGCCCAGAGCACCCGTCTGAACACTATATCCAGCAACATCGCGAACGCCGAAACCGTTTCATCCAGCGTCGATCAGACTTACCGCGCTCGGTATCCCGTGTTTGCGACCGTGTTTCAGCAGGCCGGCGGCCAGCCCGACCAGTCGCTTTTCGCGGAGCAGGATCAGGCGGGCGTAGGTGTTCAGGTGTTGGGTGTAGTCGAGGATCAGGGCGAGCTGCAGGCGCGCTACGAACCCAATCATCCGGCCGCTGATGAGGCAGGCTACGTGTATTACCCGAACGTCAATGTGATGGAAGAGATGGCCGACATGATTTCAGCCAGTCGCGCGTTTCAGACCAACGCCGAGCTGATGAATACGGCCAAGACCATGTTGCAGAAAGTGCTGACGCTGGGTCAGTGATCGTTACGAGAGCGCATTCATGAGCACTACAAGCGGCGTTGGCGGTACCAGTTCGATACTCGAGCAGTACCAGTTCGGAGAGGATCGCGAGGTCAAGGGGAACGACCTTGGCAAGAACGAGTTCCTTGAACTGCTGGTTGCCCAGATGAACAACCAGAATCCGCTGGAACCTCAGGAAAACGGCGAGTTCATCGGTCAGCTGGCGCAGTTCAGCACCGTCGAGGGTGTCGAGAAACTGAATTCCAGCATGGAAACCATCCTTTCCGGCTATCAGTCTTCGCAGGCGCTCCAGGCCTCGTCCCTGGTCGGGCGCAAGGTGATCGTGCCGGCCGACAAGGCCGTGGTCGATACCAGTGAAACCTTCAAGGCCAGCCTGGTCCTGCCGACGTCGAGCAGCAATGTGTTCGTGAACATCTACGACAGTACCGGCGCTGCGGTTGGTCGCGTGAACATGGGTGCGCAAGAGGCCGGGAACATCTCCTTCATGTGGGATGGCAAGGATTCCAGCGGCAAGGTCTTGCCGCCCGGCACCTATCGATTCGAGGCGCAGGCTACGTATCAGGGCGAAACCAAGGGGTTGTATACCTTGCTGCCGGCTAACGTCGACAGCGTAACCCTCGGGCAGAACGGCGGGGAGCTGATGCTCAACCTTGCCGGTGTTGGCAGCATCGGGCTTTCTCAAGTCCAGGTCATCGGACAATAACCGCCGGCACTTCGGCAAAGGAGCGATTCAATGTCCTTCAATATCGGTCTTAGCGGCCTGCGTGCGGCGAGTAAAGATCTCAATGTCACCGGCAACAACATTGCCAACGCCGGCACCGTGGGCTTCAAACAATCGCGTGCAGAGTTCTCCGATGTGTATGCGGCCTCCGTGCTCGGCACCGGGAAAAACCCGCAGGGCAGCGGTGTGCTGATGTCGAACATTTCTCAGCAGTTCAATCAGGGCAACATCAACTACACGCAGAATGCGCTGGATCTGGCGATCAATGGCAACGGGTTCTTCCAGGTCAGCAACAATGGCGCAGTCAGCTATACGCGCGCGGGTTATTTCGGTACCGACCGTGAGGGCTTCCTGGTCGATAACTTCGGCTACAAGCTGCAAGGCTTCCCGGTAGATGACAACGGCAATCTGCAGAACGGCGTCGTGGGTAACTTGCAAGTGCAGACGACCAATCAGGCGCCGAAGGCTACCAGCCAGATCAACACGGCCTTCAACCTGAACTCGACGCAGAAATCGCCTGCAACATGGCAGGCCGCTTACGATGCTGAGCTTGCGAGCTCTGGAGATGCCACGGCGGCTTTGGCTGCTGCCGGCGCTACGTTTAATCCATCCGATCCCACTACTTACAGCAGCTCCACGTCGCTGAACATTTACGATTCGCAGGGTAACGCGCACGTCATGACGCAGTATTTCGTCAAGACCAGCGCCAATACCTGGGACATGAAGGTGCTGGTTGACGGACGCAACCCGGCTGAGCCAGGACAGGAGCCGCCTCAGCCCTATGTCATGGGGCTGGCATTCGATTCGTCCGGTGCGCTGCAGAGCATCGATACCGGCGCGTCGCCGATGTTCAGCGTTTCGGCGGATAACAAGATCACCCTGAACAGTGCGACGGCGGCCGAGGCTGCCGCCGGAACCGGCAACGGCTGGATTCCTGCCATATCCGACGGCGGTACGCCTGCTACATGGGCGGCCAACGGCGCGCTGGCCAACCCGGACGGCATCGTTCTCGACTTTTCCAAGTCATCGCAGTTCGCCAGTGCCTTCGCGGTGAACAGTGTTGCTCAGGATGGTTACACCACCGGTGAGCTGGCAGGTCTGGAAATCGACGACACCGGTGTGATCTTCGCTCGCTACACCAATGGTCAGTCCAAGGTGCAGGGGCAGATCATCCTGGCGAACTTCGCCAATGTCCAAGGCCTCACCCCGGTGGGCAAGTCGCAGTGGGTGCAATCGTTCGAGTCAGGCGAGCCCGTGGTCGGCACGCCAGGCTCCGGTACGCTCGGTGCCCTGCAGGCAGGTGCGCTGGAGGACTCCAACGTCGAGCTTTCGGACCAGCTGGTCAATCTGATCGTCGCCCAGCGCAACTATCAGGCGAACGCCAAGACCATCGAAACCGAAAGCGCTATCACGCAGACCATCATCAATCTGCGGTAATAGCCAGCGGCAAAGAAGGTTGCCGCTGACGGCATTATTCCGCCGCTCCTTTCGAAGAAGGCCCGTAAGGGCCTTCTTTTTTTCTGTAAAACCTATATAAATCAGCTTCTTAAGTGGTCCTTTCGGTGATGGCACGCGCCTTGCATTTTTCATCTGCAACAGAATCGCAAGTGTCAAACTCGCGTCTCGGAGATGTCGATGGACAAGATGCTCTACGTGGCCATGACCGGTGCCAGCCAGAATGCGCGGGCCCAGCAGGCCCATGCCAACAATCTGGCGAATATTTCCACCACCGGCTTTCGCCGGGATTTCGAGCAAGCTCGCTCGATGCAGGTCTTTGGCGACAGTCATCCTGCGAGGGTGTATGCGATGTCCGAGCGTCCGGGCACCGACTTCACGCCGGGCACCTTGCAGGAAACCGGCCGTGATCTTGATGTCGCCGTCGAAGGCGAGGGCTGGATTGCGGTGCAGGCGCCAGATGGCAGTGAGGCCTACGTCCGCACCGGCAGCCTGAATATTGACGTGCTTGGCATGTTGCGTACCGCAGACGGTATGCCGGTGCTGGGCAATGGCGGGCCGATCGCGATTCCGCCGGAGGAGAAGGTGGACGTCGGCAATGACGGCACCATCAGTATTCGCGCGCTGGGCGAGGACCCGAACGTTGTGGTCACCGTGGATCGCATTAAGCTGGTCAACCCTGATCCGCAGCAGCTGGAAAAGGGCACTGATGGCCTGATTCGGCTGAAGGATGGCCAGCCTATCGAGCCTGACGCGAACGTACGGGTCGTCTCGGGTTTTCTCGAGGCGAGCAATGTGAATGCGGTATCCGAAATGACTTCCATCCTGGCACTGTCTCGCCAGTTCGAACTGCACGTAAAGATGATGCGCACCGCCGAAGATGACGCGGCTGCCATGGCGCGCGTACTGCAACTCAGCTAATAGCGTGGCGCCGGCGGCGCACGAGGAGAAAGCTCATGCTTCCAGCACTTTGGGTCAGCAAGACCGGACTGTCCGCCCAGGACATGAACCTGACGACCATTTCCAACAACCTGGCCAACGTTTCTACCACCGGCTTCAAACGTGACCGTGCCGAGTTTCAGGACCTGCTCTATCAGATTCGCCGTCAGCCTGGCGGTCAGTCCAGCCAGGACAGCGAACTGCCCTCCGGCCTTCAGTTGGGTACCGGTGTGCGGGTGACCGGCACGCAGAAGATCTTCACCGCCGGTAGCCTGCAGACCACCGAGCAGCCGCTGGATATGGCGGTCAACGGTCGCGGTTTCTTCCAGGTACTGCTGCCCGATGGCACGGTTTCCTACACCCGTGACGGCAGCTTCCATCTGAGCTCCGATGGCCAATTGGTGACCTCCAACGGCTATGCGCTGGAGCCGGCCATCGTGGTACCGCCGGAGACCCAGACCTTCACCGTGGGCGAGGACGGAACTGTCTCGGTGACCACCGTGGGCAATCCGCAGCCGCAGATCATTGGCAACCTGCAGACGGCCGACTTCATCAACCCGGCAGGTCTGCAGGCGATGGGCAGTAACCTGTTCCTGGAGACCGCGGCAAGCGGCGCGCCTCAGGTCAGCACGCCGGGCCTCAACGGTTTGGGTACGGTGCTGCAGAACACCCTGGAAAACTCCAACGTCAGCGTCGTTGAGGAACTGGTGAACATGATCACCACCCAGCGTGCCTACGAGATGAATTCCAAGGTCATATCCACCGCCGACCAGATGCTGTCGTTCGTCACGCAGCAGCTCTGATCGCGCGTTCGCCGTTGTATACGGGCACGCACGCCTTGTGCTGCTCGCAGTAGTTTCGATGGCCTGTCATGGCTTGAGGTGTTTATGAGCCGTTTGCTGATCGTTGTGTCGATGTCGTCCGCCCTGGCGCTGGTCGGATGTGTTGCTCCTGCGCCGAAACCGAATGACCCGTACTATGCTCCGGTGCTGCCGCGCACGCCGTTGCCGGCGGCGCAGAACAACGGCGCGAT
This sequence comes from Stutzerimonas kunmingensis, assembly GCF_002929225.1. GTDB lineage: Bacteria > Pseudomonadota > Gammaproteobacteria > Pseudomonadales > Pseudomonadaceae > Stutzerimonas. The sequence goes on from NZ_PISM01000004.1 coordinate 405,504, forward strand.
CTATCAGGCAGGCTTCGAAACCAACCTCTACGACGACCGCAAGGCTCATCGGGTCGGCGACATCATTACCATCACCCTCAACGAGCGGACTCAGGCCAGCAAGAACGCCTCGTCGCAGCTCTCGAAGGACAGCAGCGCCAACATCGGGCTTGGCTCGCTGTTTGGAGGAGCCGTCTCGATGGCCAATCCGTTGACCGGCAACTCGATGAGCCTGGGCGCCGAGTACGACGCGTCACGAGATACTTCCGGTTCTGGACAGGCCGGACAGAGCAACAGCCTGTCCGGTTCGATCACCGTGACCGTCTCCGAAGTGCTGCCCAACGGCATCCTCGCCGTGCGCGGCGAGAAGTGGATGACGCTCAATACCGGCGACGAACTGGTGCGCATTGCGGGCCTGGTTCGCGCAGACGATATCTCCACCGACAACACGGTCCCGTCTACCCGTATTGCCGATGCACGCATTACCTATTCGGGCACCGGCGCCTTTGCCGATGCGAGCCAGCCTGGCTGGCTAGACCGATTCTTCATGAGCCCGATGTGGCCCTTCTGACCGGAGCTGATGTCATGTGGAAAAAACTGCTTCTGCTCGCGGGTTTGCTCACGCTCTGTGCTGGCGCACAGGCCGAGCGTCTGAAGGATGTCGCGACCATCCATGGTGTTCGTAGCAACCAGTTGATCGGCTACGGCCTGGTTGTCGGCTTGAACGGTAGCGGTGACCAGACCACCCAGACGCCGTTCACCGTGCAGACCTTCAACAACATGCTGGCCCAGTTCGGCATCAAGGTGCCGGCCGGTGGCAACATTCAGCTGAAGAACGTCGCGGCTGTGTCGATTCATGCCGAACTGCCACCGTTCGCCAAGCCGGGACAGACCATCGACATCACCGTCTCGTCTATCGGTAACGCCAAGAGCCTGCGTGGCGGCAGCCTGCTGATGGCGCCGCTGAAGGGTATCGACGGCAACGTTTACGCTATCGCCCAGGGCAACCTGGTGGTAGGGGGCTTCGATGCCGGTGGCGCAGATGGCTCTCGGATCACCGTCAATTCGCCGTCGGCTGGGCGGATTCCGGGTGGTGCTACGGTCGAACGGCCGGTGCCGAGTGGTTTCAATCAGGGCAATACACTGACGCTGAATCTCAATCGTCCGGACTTCACCACGGCCAAGAACATCGTCGATCAGATCAACGACCTGCTAGGCCCGGGTGTAGCGCAGGCGCTCGACGGCGGCTCGATCAGCGTGACCGCGCCGCTGGATCCGAGTCAGCGCGTGGACTACCTGTCGATTCTGGAAAATCTCGAAGTAGAGGTTGGCCAGGCCGTGGCCAAGGTCATCATCAATTCGCGTACCGGGACGATCGTGATCGGCCAGAACGTGCGGGTGCAACCTGCCGCCGTTACCCACGGCAGTCTGACCGTCACCATCAGCGAAGATCCACAGGTGAGCCAGCCGGAGCCCTTCTCGGATGGTCAGACCGTCGTCGTGCCCAACAGCAAGGTAAAAGCCGATCAGGAAGCCAAGCCGATGTTCAAGTTCGGCCCGGGTACCACGCTAGATGAGATCGTCCGGGCGGTGAATCAGGTGGGCGCCGCGCCCAGCGACCTGATGGCCATTCTTGAAGCACTGAAGCAGGCTGGCGCTCTGCAAGCCGACCTGATCGTGATCTAAGGGCAGGGATATGGAAAATCGTCTCGGAAGCGGAGCGCGCGGCCTCGACAGCGGCAGCTACAACGACCTCAATCGCCTCAGCCAGCTCAAGGTTGGCAAGGATCGGGACGGTGAGGAGAACGTGCGTAAGGTTGCGCAGGAGTTCGAGTCGTTGTTTCTCAACGAAATGCTCAAGTCGATGCGTTCGGCAACCGAAGTGCTGGCCAAGGACAACCCGCTGAACAGTCAGGCCAGCAAGCAATACCAGGATATGTATGACCAGCAGCTGTCTGTCAGTCTTTCGAAGGAAGGCGGTGGCATCGGGTTGGCAGACGTACTGGTGCGCCAGTTGAGCAAGCAGACCGAAACCGCGACACGCAACAATCCGTTTGCCCAGGTTGCGCAGACCGAAGGGGCCGCATGGCCGAGCAAGCCGGCCGCTGCCGTCGAGTCCGCACGAGATGATTCCCGGTTGCTGAATCAGCGCCGTCTTGCGTTACCAGGCCGGGCGATCGAGCGGCAAGTGGCAGATGTATCGGCGGCTGCGCAGAAACCTGCCGCAGAAGGTACGCAGCCTCTGGTCGACCTCGATTGGAAACCCGCCACGGCGTTTGTGCCCCCCAAGGACAAGCCGTTGGTCGTCAACGGTGTCGAGAAAAGTGCGCCCAACGCGCCGAGCAAGACGCGGTTCAATTCGTCCGAGGAGTTCATCGCCACCATGCTGCCCATGGCAGAGAAGGCGGCCGAACGCCTGGGCATCGAGCCGCGTTTCCTGGTCGCACAAGCTGCGCTGGAGACCGGCTGGGGTAAATCCATGATCCGTCAGAAGGACGGCAGCAACAGCCACAACCTGTTTGGCATCAAGGCGACCGGGTGGAAAGGGGAGTCGGCTACCGTGATGACCACCGAGTACGTCAACGGTACGGCAACCCGCGAGAGAGCGGGCTTCCGCGCTTACGATTCGTTTGAGCAGAGCTTCGACGACTTCGTCAGCCTGCTGGAAAACAACGACCGTTATCGGACCGCCATTCAGGTGGCGAGCAATACCGGCGATTCGGAACGCTTCGTCAAGGAGCTGCAGAAAGCCGGCTACGCCACCGACCCACAATACGCGCGCAAGATCAGCCAGATCGCCCGCAAGATGCAGACTTACCAGACCGTTGCCGACGCGAATTCGGTGCCCGCCATGCGGACCAGAGGCTAAATCATGGCTGACCTATTGAGCATTGGCCTTTCCGGCCTGTCTGCCAGCAAAACCCAACTTTCCATCACCGGACACAACATCACGAACGTCAACACGCCTGGCTATAGCCGCCAGGATGCGAGCCAGGCGACACGCTCGCCGCAATTCAGCGGTGCCGGTTACATTGGATCGGGTACCTCGCTGGTAGACGTGCGTCGCTCCTACAGCGAATTTCTCACCAGCCAGCTGCGTAGCAGTACATCGCTGAACAGTGATGTCGAGGCTTACAAAAGCCAGATCGATCAGCTCGATTCATTGCTGGCTGGCACCACCACCGGTATCACGCCTTCGCTGCAAAAGTTCTTCTCGGCCTTGCAGACAGCTGCCGAGGACCCGGCGAATATCCCGGCGCGTCAGCTGGTGCTGGCGGAGGCTGAGGGATTGGCGCGGCGTTTCAATACCGTATACGACCGACTTTCCGAGCAGAACAGTTTCACCAACAAGCAGATGTCCGCTGTCACCGATCAGGTGAATCGTCTGGCAGGCAGCATCGGTAGCCTCAACGAGGCTATTGCCATCGCCGCGGCCAACGGCAAGCAGCCGAACGATCTGCTCGACGCCCGTGACGAGGCTGTTCGGCAGTTATCGGGCTACATCGGCGTGACGGTTGTTCCTCAGGATGACAGCAGCTTCAACGTATTCATCGGCAGCGGCCAGCCGCTGGTCGTGGGCAGTACGGTAGCCAAGCTGGAGGTCGTGCCAGGGCAGGGCGACCCGAACCGTCATGAAGTGCAGTTCATCAGCGGTGGCTCGCGGCAGGGCATCACCTCGCAGATTACCGGCGGCGAACTCGGCGGGCTGATTCGCTATCGTGAGGAAGTGCTGGATTCGACCATGAACTCCCTAGGGCGCCTTTCGCTGGCCGTCAGTGATCAGGTCAATACTCAGCTGCGGCAGGGGCTGGATCTGAAAGGTGACGTGGGGGAGGCTCTGTTTGGCGATTACAACAATGAGGCCTTGGCAGGACTCAGGGCTATAGCGTTCGGCAGCAACCCGTCATTGAACACGGTTACGCCCGCAGATGCGTCCCTGAAGATCACCGAAACAAGCGTGCTTACTACTAGCGATTACCTATTGGAGTATGACGGGAGCATCCCGAGCGGCTACAAGGCCCGGAGATTGAGCGATAACCAGCCAATGAGCGTTCAGCTCGACGCCGGAGTACTGACTTTCGCCGATGCGAAAGGTCGAGATCAGGGCTTCAGCGTCCAGGTGAGCGGAACTCCACTTGTTGGCGACAAGTTCAGTCTGCAGCCGACCCGGCGCGGTGCTGCCGATATTACAGCAGTGCTAGACCAAGCGGACCAGCTTGCCTTTGCTGCTCCGGTGCGAGCTGAGGCGGGGCCACAAAATAGTGGTACGGGGAAAATTACGCAGCCGGATCTTGTATCGGTGCTGGATTCTAGCAACCCTAAGCTTGCTGTAGATGCCAAGCAGGCAATGGAAGCTCTTCAGAGCTACCTTGGCAATGGAAAATTGTTGGAGTTCGGTGCCGACGGCAACTTCTTATTGCCGGCCGGAGTTACCAGCGTACCCGATATAGAGGATGGTGGCTTCAAGGCGGGGCAAACCAATAGCGTCAAGCTAGCATTCGAGACTGGCGGCTATAAGTATGAACTTAGTGTCCAGCTCAGCGGTACGCCAAAGGCTGGAGATGATTTCACGCTTGATTTCAATCAGAGCGGCGTTTCGGATAACCGCAACGCATTGAAGCTGGTCGACTTGCAAAGCAAGCAGACTGTTAACGTTTCGCTAGACGCCGATGAGAATGTCATATCGGGCGTCAGCTTCACCGACGGTTACGGCGAACTGGTCGAGCGCGTCGGTACGCTGACGGCCCAGGCGCGAATGGACAGTGAAGCGACGGGCTCGATCCTCAAGCAGGCCACTGACAACCGTGACTCGCTGTCGGCGGTGAATCTGGATGAAGAGGCGGCAAATCTGATCAAGTTCGAGCAGTACTACAACGCCTCGGCCCAGATCATTCAAGTTGCCCGTTCCTTGTTCGATACATTGATCAGCTCCTTCAGGTAATAGGCCCGCCCATGCGCATTTCCACCCTGCAAGCGTTCAATAACGGCGTCTCCGGTCTGCAGCGCAACTACGCCAACGCGACCCGCACCCAGGAGCAGATCAGCACCGGCAACCGTATTCTCACGCCGGCGGATGATCCGGTCGCGTCGGTGCGTCTGCTGCAGCTGGAGCAGCAGCAGAATGTGCTGGGTCAGTACAACGCCAACCTGACTGCCGCGAAGAACAGCCTCACCCAGGAGGAGGTCACACTCAATTCGGTAAACACCGTCCTGCAGCGCGTGCGAGAACTGGCCGTGCAGGCAGGCAATGGTGGTCTGAGCGCTGAAGACCGCAAATCTATTGCAGCCGAGTTGACCGAGCGCGAAGACGAGTTGCTGTCGCTGATGAACACTCGCAATGCGCGCGGCGAGTACCTATTCTCCGGTTTTCAGGGCAAGACGCCGCCGTTCGTGCGCGCAGGGAACGGCAGCTATAGCTACCAGGGTGACGAGGGGCAGCGGAAGCTGCAAATTGCCAGTTCGCTCAATATCCCGATCAGCGACAACGGCAAGTCGATTTTCGAAAACGTGACCAATGCAGGGCGCCTTGAGGTGGATGACCCGAATAATCTCGGTTTTCCTGTTTCGTCACCTTTGGTTAGTGACGAGGTTGCGTTCTCCAACTATCGGGGAATCCGAATAGCCTTCGATCCGGTTGTAGAAGGCAAGTACCAAGTATTCGGCATGCCTAGGGACGGTGGGGCGGAGGTTTCGCTGGGCACAAGCAATCTGGATAACGACAATGATAGCGACGACAAACTTGTGTACGGCGGCGTAACGCTATTTGTCGGGGGGCTGCCGCCGACTGGCTCCGAGATCCTCGTTCAGGGCAAAGTGCCGGTCGCGGAAAAGCAAGGCATTCTCGACACCATCGCCAATCTTCGCTCTGCTCTGGAAGAGCCCACTACAAGCAGTGGTGGGGTCCGTGACGCCGTAGCCGTAGCCCTGACCAATCTCGACCACGGCATGATCAGCGTCGATGCTGCTCGCGGCAACATCGGTGCTCGCCTGAACGTCATCGAGACGACTCAGACCGACAACGAGGACGTTACTCTGGTGAACAAGTCCGTTCAGGCCGAGCTGCGTGAGTTGGACTACGCCGAGGCGCTTTCGCGTTTGTCTTTCCAGACAGTGATCCTCGAGGCTGCGCAGCAGAGCTATGTAAAAATCAGCGGCTTGAATCTGTTCAACGCCATGCGCTGAGCTTGACGAGGTTCGCAAATATGCAACCTCGTTTTTGACATCAGCTGGCAGGCGACTAGATTGGCTGACGCGGAGCAGGAAGTCCCGCGAACGAATACTTTGGTTTTCATAAGGACGTGATTATGCGTAAAGCTATTCTTGCCGCTGCGGCATTCGCCGTACTCTCCGGCTTTTCTTTCGGTGGCTATGCCGCCACTCAGGCACAACCTGCCCCGACAGCTGTGGCTGTCGCCCCGGCCCCAGTGAACCTCAATGCTGCCGATGCTGAGACGCTTTCCCGTGAGCTGAGAGGCATCGGTGAAACCAAGGCAAAAGCAATCATCGCTTATCGGGAAGAGCATGGCCCGTTCAGCTCGGTAGATGAGCTGCTCGAGGTAAAAGGCATCGGCTCGGCGACCCTCGACAAGATTCGTGGGCAGCTCAGCATTCAGTAAGGTTTTGGGAGGTCGATCGCAATGATCGACCTCTTTTTTGATTCTCACCTGGGATGTTCTTCCCTCAATTCCTAGCCCCCGGAAGTTCGAACGCCCTGTGTCGTCGTCAGTCAAAGTGCTTGTAAAAGCATTGACAATCCGCGGTTATGCACATTCGGAATAGATCGCGGCGTGTCCTGCAGGCATGTTTCAATACAATTTCAGCATGATCGTAACCTATTGATTCTTAAGGCCTTAAGCGGCTGGATAAAAAAACACCGATCTGTTGGGCGGCCCCGTAAACAGGGCCTTAGCGGCAACCATCCATAAACTGTTCACAAGGTTATCCACAGCTTCGGTGGATAACATTCACGAGGTCAGGGATGACGCAGGCTGGAGGCAACCCAGATGAAGGCTCCCTGGAATTTCATCCGATATTTTCCGCTCGCGCAGCGTCTGATCAAACGCGGAAAGATCCCCGCGTTACTCTTTGCGGTGGCTCGCAAATCCTCTTCGAAAAGAGGGCTGTTCAGAGGATTGCGAGAAGATCTGGCACTTTTACAGGCGCTTTGCGTAGCTTGGTGGCGTGGCGAGTACCGGGCCATCAGTCCTAATGCATTGATAGCTGTGGTGGCCGGCTTGCTCTACTTCCTGTCGCCAATCGACGCCATCCCGGATTGGCTGCCTGGTCTTGGGTTCGTCGACGATCTGGCTGTGCTGGGCTGGGTAATGCGCAAGTGGTCTGGTGAGTTGGAGGCGTTCAAGGTCTGGAGGCAGGCCCAGACTGCGGATCGGCAGGCATCGCTTCAACGCTTGCCTGCGTTGGACGAACCGAAGGCCGGCGGCCAGCCGAGCTGATAGCAGCGGCGTGTGTAGCGCCGCCGTCTGTCGGTGCCGGATGAGCATTTGCGGTCTCTATCCCGATTCACTAACGCATGCGGCAGGTTGGTAGCTTCAAGGAGCGGCAAGGGCTGTTAAGATTCCGCATCTGATCGAAGACGCCTGGGGAAAATACGGATGAATGTACAGGTCATCATGCGTGACGGCTCGCCGGAATACGCCGTACTGCCGTGGGACGAGTACCAGGCGCTTTTGAATGCGGTCGGTGTCAAATCGGCCGTTGCCACTGATGTCGCACCCAGTGGCGCTCAGTCACGTCCGTCCCTGGTCGAGCTGAGCGCTCTGCGTGAGGCCAAGGGGCTTTCACAAGAGGCGTTGGCGCGCGCTGTGGGGATCAGTCCAGCCTACCTGGGGCTGATCGAGGCGGGAGAGCGCGAACCCGATGCTGCGATTCGTCGAGCACTGGCACGTGCGTTGGAAATTGCCGGCTGGGAGGGCGACGCTTGACGTCAGTATCCATCAGCCGGCACCACTGGCAGGCGCTGCTTGCCGAACTGGATGCCGCTCGCCGGCAGAGACATCTGGTGACCTACCGTGCGCTGGTCGAGCGGCTCCAGTTGCCCACACCCGCCATGCGAACCCTTACCGCCGCGCTGGAGCACCTCGCTGCGCTGGACGCCCGCTCGGAGCGCCCGTTGCGCAGCGCACTGGTCATCAGTCAGGGTGCTAGTCGGTTGCCCCGCACGGGCTTTTTCGAGTGTGCTGCGCGGTTGGGACGCTTCTCGGGGCCGGCGGACGGTGCCGCCGCTGCATCCTGGCATGCGGGAGAAGTGGCGCGCGTTTTCGAGTTCGTTTATTCGGAGGAACTCTGATGCTGGGCAGGCTGCGTGCAAGGCTCGGTTATTTAACTGCCCGCAAATTGATGACGTCGCACTACGCGGTTCAGCAGCCGAAGATCTGGCGTTGGATGGAAGGGCAATTCGCGCGGATGGCGGCGCTGGGCGACGTGTCGGCGCAGAGTTTCTACGGTCATATCCTGTATTTCCGCGGGCGCGGCTATGGTGCCAAGCTGGAAGGCGTTCGCCTTCTAAGGCTGGCGGCCAAGGCGGGAGATGTGAAAGCGGCATATCAGATGGGCGTCATCAGCCTCAGCGAAGATGCCTCCCACGGCCCGGATGGCAGTGAGGCGGCGCGCTGGTGGTCCCAGGCGGCCGAGGCAGGGCATCCACTGGCGGCGGTTCGCCTCGAGCAACTGTATCGTGCCGGCGGCCACGGCCTGGCCGCAGACCCCCAGCAGGCAGATCGTTACAAGGCGAAGGCGGAGCAACTGGGGTTGTAGGCATCCTGCGTTGGCTGCCCTGCCTCGATCAGGTGGAAGCTCGGGCCGTTCACCTGTTTGGCAAAGCGCTTGGCCTCCGAAGCAAGGGCGGCGAGCCTGCCTGCATCCAGGCGGTCAGTGTGCTCCGGGTGCACGCTGACGATCCCGATCGAGAGTGACAGCAGGGCATAGCGCTGTTTACGCCCGTCACGGCTGGTGGAAATAAAGCAGCCGGCCGCGAGGTGTTCTGGCTGGTAGAAGGCACTGCTGCGAAGCGCGAAGGTGCTGTGCAAGTCGGCAATGCGCTGCTCCCAGTCGTGACCGCTTAGCACCAGCATGAAATCATCCCCGCCAATATGGCCGACGAAATCCATCTGTGGGTCGACCCGGTCGTTCAGATATTGGGCCAGGCACAGCAGCACTTCATCGCCTTTGGCGTAGCCATACAGATCGTTGAAAGGTTTGAAGTTGTCGATGTCGACGTAACAGACCATCGCCCTACGTCGCTGTAGCAGCAGGCGGGTCAGGCACTGCTGGATAGGTACGTTGCCCGGCAACAGTGTCAGGGGATTGGCGTGGCGCGCCTGCTGAATCTTCAGTTCGGTTATCAACCTCAGAACATCGATGACGCGGCCCAGACCGAGGTATTGACCTGCCTGTGTGATGACGAAGTCTTCCTCGATTCTTTGGCGCGCCCGGCTGGTGAGCAAGCGGCTGACCTGTTGCAACGACTGGTCGAGCTCGACGGCGAGGAAATCCGTGCTCATCAGGCGGCTAAGCGGTTTGCGTGCCAGCAGATCGGTGGCGTAGGGCTTGAGCAGCGCGTCGGAAATGAGATTACGGTGAAGTATGCCGACCGGCCTGGCGTCAACGTCCAAAACGGCGATCGAGTTCAGGGCCGGCTGCAGTCGAAACGCCTCGAGCATTTCAGCGACCGGACGTTCTGCGGCCATGGCGGGTTGTCTGATAAGCAGTCCGGACAGGTTGCCGGACTCCTCGCCCAGGACCGCCTGCTGGGCCTCCGGGGGTGGCAGGACCTCGTCGATGTCCTGGGCAGGCAACTCCAGCGGACGTCCAAGCAGATAGCCCTGCACCAGATCGATACCCATGCCGGCCAGCACCGCCAGTTCCTCGTGCAGTTCGATACCTTCGGCGATGACGTGGGCACGCGATGCGCGGGCGATCTTCAGGATGGATTCTACGAACTCGCGCTTCACGGGGTCGAGATGGATGCCGTCGATGAAATAGCGGTCGATCTTCACATAGTCCGGTCGCAGCTCGGACCACAGGCGCAAACTCGAATATCCGGCACCAAGGTCGTCGAGCGCTATGCTGAAGCCCATCGAGCGATAGTGATGAAGCGCCTTGTCCAGCAGCTCGAGATCGTCGGCCGGTGCCTGCTCGGTCAGCTCGATGACCACGTTGTCCGCGGAAATCCCATAGGTGTGCAGCAGCTCGAGCGTGCGCCCGGGCTTGTGGGTCGCGTCAAGTAGCGTTTCCGGTGAGGCGTTGAGAAAGAGCTTGCCGCGTAGCGCCCCCTGGCTGTAACGCCGGCACGCTGTTTCGCGGCAGGTCATCTCCAGTTCGTTAAGCCGGCCGGCGTGGCGTGCTGTGGCGAGCAAATTGATCGGGGAGTGCAGCGGGCCGTTGGATGGTCCACGGCTGAGTGCTTCATAACCGAGAATGCGTCGCTCCGAAAGCGAGACGATGGGTTGGAACAGGGTGGTGATGTCGCCGTGAGCAAGGATATGTCCCAGCGTGCTCAACTGCTCGGTGACTGTCATGGAGGTCTCTGGGTGTGAAAAGAAAAGGGCCGCAACGCGGCCCTTTCATTTCACGATGTCGTGATGTCAATTTGATGACATCGCGGCGTTCCACTCGATTCAGTGCTTGGCCATCGCCGAGCTGAGACCGAGGTAATCGAGCAGAATGCGCCCGCTCTCGGAGAGGTAGGCATCATCCTCCGGCTTTGGTTTGTCCGCTTCCGCGTGAGGCGTGTTTTCGTCTTCCTTCTCCAGCTTTGCCAGTGGCTCCTCACCTTTGGCCAGGCGCAATGCATTCTCCAAGGCCAGCTGACGCTTCTCGATATCGGCCTGTTGTGCACGCCGCTTTTCTTCATTGAGGCTGACGGTGGTTTCGTGCATCAGCTCCTGGGCAAGCGCCAGACGATCGCGGGTGAAGACGAAGTCCGGGTTCTCGCCGGTGCGTGCTTCGTGGCGTGCCTTCAGCTCGGCGAGGAACGGCTTGAACGGGTTCATGTCCGGATTGATCGCCGCGCGGATGCTGTCCCAAGGCAGCGCTTCCGGCAGCGCACTCTCACCGATTTCCTTGGTGTCGACATCGGCAGGGTAGCTGATGTCGGGAATCACACCCTGATGTTGAGTGCTCTGCCCGGATACGCGGTAAAACTTGGCCAGGGTCAGTTTCAGCTCACCATGGTTGAGAGGCTGGATTGTCTGCACGGTGCCCTTGCCGAAGGTCTGGCCACCGAGGATTAAGGCCCGGTGGTAGTCCTGCATCGCGCCGGCGAAGATCTCCGAGGCCGATGCAGAAAGACGGTTGACGAGGACGGCCAGCGGCCCCTTGTACAGCGCGCCGGTCTGTTCATCGGCAAGCACGTCTACGCGGCCATCGCTGTTGCGTACCAGCACAGTCGGCCCCTGATCGATGAACAGGCCGGTGAGCTCGGTGGCCTCTTGCAGTGAGCCGCCGCCGTTGTTGCGCAGGTCGATGACCACGCCGTCGACTTTCTCTGCTTCCAGTTCGGAGAGCAGCTTTTTGACGTCACGCGTGGTGCTCTTGTAGTTCTGGTCCCCGGCGCGCAGTGCCTTGAAGTCCAGATAGAACGCTGGAATCTCGATCACACCGAGCTTGAAGTTCTGCCCCTGGTGTTCCAGGTTCAACACCGACTTCTTCGCTGCCTGCTCCTCGAGCTTCACCGCTTCGCGGGTAATGGCGACGACCTTGCTGCTTTGGTCATTCGGCGCATTGCTCGCCGGGATGACTTCAAGGCGTACGACCGAACCCTTCGGGCCGCGGATGAGCTTGACCACCTCATCCAGGCGCCAGCCGATGACGTCGACCATCTCATCGTTGGCCTGGCCGACGCCGACAATCTTGTCCGCTGGCGCCAGCTGCTTGCTCTTCTCCGCCGGGCCTGCCGGCACCAGGCGTACGATCTTCACGTGCTCGTTGTCACTCTGCAGCACCGCGCCGATGCCCTCGAGCGACAGGCTCATGTTGATGTCGAAATTCTCCGCGCTGTCCGGCGACAGGTATTGGGTGTGCGGATCGTAGGTCTGCGCGAAGGCGTTGATGTAGGTCTGGAAAACGTCCTCGCCACGGGTCTGGTTCAGGCGCGATAGCTGGTTCTTGTAGCGTTTGGTCAGCAGTTCCTCAATGGCCTTCGGCTCCTTGCCGGCGATCTTCAGACGCAATACCTCGTCCTTTACCCGTTTGCGCCACAGGTCATCCAGCTCTGCGGTGTCCTTGGCCCAGGCGGCCTTCTCACGGTCGACCAGCAGCTCCTCGTCGACGCTGAAGTCGAAGCTGTCGACGCCCTTGTCGAGCAGGCTCAGGGCGTAGTTCAACCGGTTCTGCAAGCGCTCGAGATGACGGGAGTAGATGATGAAACCGGGTTCGAGATTGCCGCCCTTGAGGAAGTCGTCGAACTGGTTGCGCCACTTGCCGAACTCTTCGAGGTCGGATGCCAGGAAATAGCTGCGCGAGGGATCGAGCATCTGGATGTAGCTGTCGAAGATCTTTGCCGAACGCGCGTCGTTCAGCGGCGGCTTGTTGTAGTGATGGCGCTTGAGCAGTTCGACGACGTTCAGGCTGGCTATGACCTGGTCACGATCGGGTTGCAGGTAGTCCCAGTTCTCCGGCGTGCTGACGGCTTTGGCCATCGCCAGGGAAGCGTGAAGGCCGAAAAGGACGGCGAGAACGGTGCAGGTCAGCGTACGTTTCATGGCTTGGGGGCGACGTGAGGCTAGGGAATAACGCATATTAGGCCATCTAAAGTAGGCGCCGGTTCGTTTTTCCGTCCGGCGGTGGAAAGCACAAGCCCGATGGTTGAGGTGGTCAAAGAAGGCCAGCGAGCGATCAGTTGGGTGGGCATAGATAGGAACCACTATGGAGGCAGCATGAAGGCATTGCAAGGTATCGAGGGGCATCTGGAGTGGGCCGAGCGACCGGCTCCGGCGTGCGGCGATGGCGAAATCCGTATCCGTGTGGCTGCTGCCGGGCTGAACCGTGCGGACCTGCTGCAGCGAGGCGGACACTATCCGCCGCCGGCAGGTGTCACCGACATCCTGGGGCTGGAATGCGCAGGGGTGGTCGCCGAGGTCAGTGGGCGCAGCCGCTGGAAGGTGGGTGATCGCGTGTGCACGCTGCTGGCTGGTGGTGGCATGGCCGAGGAGGTGGTGGTCGATGCCCGTCACGCGCTGCCGGTTCCCGAGGGCATGTCGCTGCATGAAGCTGCGGTGATCCCGGAGGTATATGCCACGGCCTGGCTCAATCTCTATCGCCTGGGCGCTTTACTGGCCGGCGACAAGGTGCTGCTGCACGCTGGCGCCAGTGGTGTTGGCTCGGCGGCGATCCAGTTGTGCAAGGCTTTCGGCAATCCCTGCTGGGTCAGTGTCGGCTCGGCCGAGCGGCTGGCCTACTGTGAGTCGCTCGGTGCTCAGGGTGGTGTGCTGCGTGGTGACTCGCTCGAAGCGCTACGCGATTTTGGTCCGTTCGACATGATCCTCGACCCGGTCGGTGCCAAGTACGCCGCATTGAATATGCAGCTGCTGGCGATGGATGGGCGTTGGGTGATGATCGGCTTGATGGGCGGACGCAAGGCCGAGATGGATCTGGCTGGTTTGCTGGCCAAGCGCATCCAGTTGATCGGCTCGACCCTGCGCAGCCGCGACGCCGATTACAAGGCCGGGCTGCTGGCGGAAATGGAAGAGAAGGTCTGGCCGCTGTTCACCCAGGGCAAGCTTTCGCCGCGTCTGGAGCGAACCTTTGCCATCGGTGATGTGGAGGCTGCATTCGAAACGCTGGCCAGCAACACAGTGTCCGGCAAGGTGGCCCTGGTGATCGATAGCGCGCTTTCCTGATCCGCATCGTCCTGATGTGGACGGAGCCAGATTTCGCTATGCCTTGATGGATCGAGCAGGTTTGCAGTGCTGCAGACCTGCCCGGTGCGGTTCAAGGCAACTGGCTGCTGGCGTAGAACGCGGTCAGTACCTTGACCAGATGCGCCAGGTCCTGGCTACCCGCAAGCTCGCGGATCGAGTGCATGGCGAAGGTCGGCAGGCCGATGTCGACGGTACGCACACCCAGCTGACTGGCCGTGATCGGGCCGATTGTGGAGCCGCAACCCATGTCGCTGCGGGTGACGAAACTCTGCACCGGCACTTCGTTTTCCAGGCAGAGATGGCGGAAGAAGCCGGCAGTTTCGCTGCTGGTGGCGTAGCGTTGGTTGTTGTTCACCTTGATCACTGGACCAGCGTTGAGCTTCGGCCCGTGATTGCCGTCGTGCTTGTCGGCGTAGTTCGGGTGCACCGCGTGGGCATTGTCGGCGGAAATCAGCAGGGAATGGCTGATGGCGCGCTGGAAGTCGTCCTCATCCGGCAGCACGCGACGCAAGACCTGCTCCAGGAACGGGCCATCCGCGCCGCACAGCGAAGTGGAGCCGACTTCCTCGTGATCGGTGCAGACCAGCACGCAGGTGTGCTCGGGTTCGGCGTTCAGCAAGGCCTGCAAGCCCGCAAAGCACGAGAGCAGATTGTCCAGACGCGCGCCGGCGATGAAGTCACCGTGCAGGCCGATGACCGCGGCGCTCTGGGTGTCGTAGAAGCTCAGTTCGAAGTCCAGCACCACGTCGGCGACCAGCCCATGCTCACGGCCGAGTTGATCGGCGAGCAGTGCGCGGAAGTCCGGGCTTTCCTGGCTGGCGATCTGGGCCAGAATCGGCGGTAGCTCGTTCTGCGCGTTGATGGCCCAGCCCTGATTGGCTTCCCGATTGAGGTGGATCGCCAGGTTCGGAATCGTCGCGATCGGAACCTTGAAGTCGATCAGCTGGCTTTCGATGCGGCCATCACGGCTGTAGGTGACACGGCCGGCCAGCGACAGATCGCGGTCGAACCAAGGAGCGAGCAGGGCGCCGCCATACACCTCGACACCCAGCTGCCAGAAGCCCTGGCGCTGCAGCTCGGGCTGCGGCTTGACCCGCAGGCACGGGCTGTCGGTATGGGCGCCAACCAAGCGCAGGCCGTGTTCGACGAGCGCCTTGCTGCCCAGCTGGAAGGCGATGATGGCCGAGTCGTTGCGGGTAACGTAATAACGCCCGCCCGCCTCGGTATGCCAGACCTCGCGCTCGTCCAGCGCACGGTAGCCGGCGGCCTGTAGCGCCTGGGCGAGATTCTGGGTGGCATGGAACGGGGTAGGGGACGCCTGCAGATATTCGATCAGGCCTTGGTTGAGAGCTTTGCGCATTTCGGACTCCGGACTGCAAGGTCACGAAGTCTATAGCATTCGACACCTGGTAATAAGCGCACCGGCACCGCCTGCATTTAGTAAGTGCAAGCGATGGCACGTGCTTGTCGTCATCAGAACGGTGCGGGGCACTCGAAGCGCAGGCGCTCGCCGGTTTGCGGGTGGGTCAGGGTGAGCATACTGGCGTGCAGACACAGGCGCTCATGGGCTTGCAGGGCTTGCTCGTGGGCATACAGGCGATCGCCGAGCAGCGGATGCCCGATCGACAGCATATGGACTCGCAACTGGTGGGAGCGGCCGGTGATGGGGGTCAGCTCGACGCGGCTGTAGTCGCCGCAGCGTTCAAGCACGCGCCAGAAGGTCAGTGCGTGCTTGCCCAGCTCGTGGTCGACAACGTGGCGCGGTTTGGTCGGTGGATCGTAGCGCAGCGGCAGGTCGATGCTGCCGCTGTCCTGCTCCGGCTGGCCCCAGCACAGCGCGGTATAGGCCTTCTCCGTTTCACGATCATGGAACTGGCGGGACAGTTCGCGGTGCGTATCGGCATCGCGGGCGAGCACGATTAGTCCGGAGGTTTCCCAGTCCAGGCGATGCACGATGCGCGCTTCGGGATAGCCGTTTTCCTGCAGGCGGGTCACCAGGCAGTCACGGTTGTCTTCGGCGCGGCCCGGTACGGACAGCAGCAGGGTCGGCTTGTTGATGACCAGCAGGGCAGCGTCCTGATGGACGATCTCGATAGCGCTTAGAGGCATTCGCTTTTCCACAAACGAAGACGGCGACCCGTGGGCCGCCGTTTCTGTACGCCGGTTTCGCTCAGCGATCCGGCAGGGTGATATTGAGTTCGAGAATCGAGCAGCTGCCCTGGTCCTCGAGTGCAACCTGGACCTGATCGCTGTCGATGTTGACGTACTTGCGGATCACCTCGACCAGCTCTTTTTGCAGGGCCGGCAGGTAGTCCGGCTCGGTGCGCTGGCCCCGCTCGTGGGCGACGATGATCTGCAGACGCTCCTTGGCGATCGCGGCTGGGGTTTCCTTCTTCTTGCGTTCACGGAAGAAGTCGAAAAGGTTCATTCGCGGCCTCCGAAAAGTCGTTGCAGGAAGCCCGGCTTCTTGACGTCGAGGAAGCGGTGCGCGACTTCCTTGCCGAGCAGACGGTCCACGGCGTCGCTGTACGCCTGGCCGGCGTCGCTCTGGTCGTCAAGAATCACCGGAATACCCTGGTTGGAAGCCTTGAGTACAGCCTGCGACTCGGGGATCACGCCCAGCAGGCGGATGGAGAGGATTTCCTCGACGTCTTCGACGCCGAGCATTTCGCCCTTGGTGACACGCTCGGGGTTGTAGCGGGTCAGCAGCAGATGCTCCCGGATCGGTTCTTCGCCGTTCTCGGCGCGACGCGACTTGCTCGCGAGGAGGCCGAGCATGCGGTCGGAGTCGCGAACCGAAGAGACTTCCGGGTTGGTGACGACGATGGCTTCGTCGGCGAAGTACATCGCCAGGTGCGCGCCCTTCTCGATACCGGCCGGGGAGTCGCAGATGACGTATTCGAAATTCTTGCCCAGCTCGTCGATGACCTTGCCAACGCCTTCCTGGGTCAGCGCGTCCTTGTCGCGTGTCTGGCTGGCGGCCAGCACATAGAGGTTCTCGAGACGCTTGTCCTTGATTAGGGCCTGGGTCAGGGTTGCGTCGCCATTGATGACGTTGACGAAGTCGTAAACCACCCGGCGTTCGCAGCCCATGATCAAGTCGAGGTTCCGCAGACCGACGTCGAAGTCGACGATGACAGTCTTGTGGCCGCGCAGAGCGAGGCCGGTACCGATGGCGGCGCTGGTGGTGGTTTTACCAACGCCACCTTTGCCGGAAGTGACTACGATGATCTTGGCCAAGGTGATTCACCCTAAATATTTAAAAAATCGGGACCTTTCGCCGATTTCAGCGTCAGGATTGCCCGTTTGGTCCTTGAAAATTCGCGGCAGTATCCGTTAAAGGCGGGTGATGTTCAACACGTCGCCAGAGAGGCTGATCTGTACCGCTTCAGCCCAGAGAGGATCGCGTCGCAGGTCCTCGGCTACCTTGTACTGGCCGGCGATGGAGACCATTTCAGCGGTGAGTTGCTGACAGAAGATCCGCGCCGAAGTGTCGCCTTTGATACCCGCTAAGGCGCGACCTCGAAGCGGACCGTAGACATGGATGTTGCCATCGGCGAGAAGTTCCGCACCGGGGCTCACGGGAGCGAGAACGATGAGGTCGCCGCCTTGCGCGTAGACCTGCTGGCCGCCGCGGATGGGGGTGGTCACGACGCGGGTCGGGCGATAGACCGGCTCGGCTGGTTTGGCCGGGGTTTTCGAGCTCAGGTCGACCTGCCGCTCACGAGCACCGGAAGGCGGCAGCACCGGCAGATCGAGCACCGCGGCCGCCTCGAGGTGGGACGGTTCGCTGGCGCGCAGGGCCAGGGTACGCAGACGATGCTTGCGGCACAGGCTGACCAGCGCAGCGATATTGATCTCGCGAGCCGCCTCCGGCAGCTTGTCCAAGGCCAGGACCAGCGGGGTGTTATTGAAGAAGTCCGGCGCCTGCTCGACCTTGGCCGCGAGTTGCTCGTCGAGACGCTCGATGTCGTTGCTGGCGAGTTCCAGCACGGTGATGGCGAGCATGCTGCCCTTGAGCTGGAAGGCTGGGGACTGATCGGTGAGGTCGGCTTGGCTCATGGTCTGTCTGCTACGGTAAATGGCGAGGACTTATAGCGGGGCGCGTCGCTGCCTGCAACCCGCGAGCGGCCCGTGAAGCGATCGTCGGTGCGCTTGGGCTCGGTCAGCGCAGGCGTTTGCCGCTAGAATGCGTCGCTTCATCGGTTGTCGAGCTATTCATGGATCGTCCTCAGTTTCGTGCGTACTTCCTGCACCCGCGCTTTTGGCCGCTGTGGCTGGGCCTGGGCGTGCTGTGGTTGTTGGTCCAGTTGCCATATTCGGTTCTGTTGAAACTGGGGCGCGGGCTTGGCGCACTGATGTTTCGCTTCGCCGGTTCGCGTCGCTACATCGCCCGGCGCAATCTGGAGCTGTGTTTCCCCGAACTGAGTCAGGCGCAACGCGAGCGTCTGTTGCGGGAGAACTTTGCCTCCAACGGCATTGCCTTCTTCGAGATGGCCATGAGCTGGTGGTGGCCGCAGGCACGCCTGCAGCGCCTGGCCAGGATCGATGGGCTCGAGCATCTGCAGCAGGCTCAGGCTGCAGGGCAGGGTGTGATCCTGATGGCGCTGCATTTCACTACGCTGGAGATCGGCGCCGCGCTGCTCGGCCAGCGGCACACCATCGATGGCATGTATCGCGAGCACAAGAATCCGCTTTTCGACTTCGTCCAGCGTCGCGGGCGAGAACGGCACAACCGTGATGCGAGTGCCATCGAGCGCGAGGATGTGCGGGCGATGCTCAAGGTATTGCGCGCGGGGCGCGCCATTTGGTACGCGCCGGACCAGGACTATGGGCGAAAACAGAGCCTGTTCGTACCGCTGTTTGGCGTCCAGGCGGCGACCGTCACCGCCACGACCAAGTTTGCCCGGCTGGGCAGGGCGCGGGTCGTACCCTTCACCCAGGAACGCCTGGCGGACGGTTCGGGGTATCGACTGGTGATCCATCCGCCGCTGCAGGATTTCCCGGGTGAAAGTGAAGAGGCGGACTGTCTGCGGATCAACCAGTGGATAGAAGAGGCGGTCAGTGCGGTACCCGAGCAGTACCTCTGGGCGCATCGCCGCTTCAAGACCCGCCCGGTAGGCGAGCCCAGCTTGTATAAAAAGAGGAAGACGCGTTCGGCCGTCTAGTGGACTGCCATTTGCGCCAGGCCTGGCGTCTTCCCGGGCAGATCGCGCAGGTCAGGCCAACGTACCGTCCCGGAAGTCTCGCAGCGCCTGCTCGATCTCCTCGCGGCTGTTCATCACGAATGGCCCGTACTGCACGATCGGCTCACCGAGTGGGCGGCCTGCCAGCAGCATCAGCCGGGCGCCACGTTCGCTGGACAGATTGAGCTCGCCGTCCTGGGACATCTGAACCAACTGGCCTTTGCTCACCGCCTGCTCACCCACCCGCAGCGTCCCTTCATAGACGTAGAGCAGCAATCGATGGCCATCCGGTACTTGCGGCGAGACGGCACTCTCGGCTGAAAGCAGCAGGTCGAACAGCAGAGGCTCGGTATCGGGCCGCTGCACGATCCCGTGCTGTTCGATATCGCCGGCCTTGAACGCGCCGGCGATGACCTTGGCCTGCACGCCGCCCGGCAGGGCGAGTTGCGGTATTTCGGCCGGGGCGAAATCCCGATAGTCCGGATCGCCGAGCTTGGCGTGGGAGGGCAGGTTCAACCATAGCTGGAAGCCGCGCATGGTGCCTTCCTGCTGCTGCGGCATCTCGCTATGGATGACGCCGCGCGCTGCGGTCATCCACTGCACGCCACCGCTCTCCAGCAACCCCACATTGCCCATGTGATCCTCGTGGCGCATGCGTCCTTCGAGCATGTAGGTGATGGTTTCGAAGCCGCGATGTGGGTGGGGCGGGAAGCCGGCAATGTACTCGTCAGGGTCGTTGGAACCGAACTCGTCGAGCATCAGGAACGGATCGAAGCTCTCCGGGGCAGCGCCGCCGAAGACGCGGGTCAGGCTGACGCCGGCGCCATCGGACGTGGCGCGGCCGCTGGTGATGGAAAAAATTTCACGCTGGGACATGATCGAATGCCTCTCGGGTTGAATTCGCCAAGAGTAGGTGCATGGCTTCGATCAATGGGTGCGTTATATCGCTACAAAAGATCGATAAAGCGGATTATTCCTCTATCAGCAAATCCCGCGCCCGGCTGTAGACGTAGCGCACCTTCTCGTATTCGAACGGCGAATTGAGCTGACCGTAGCGGAAGCTGGTGACATGCCGCGCATTGACGGCCCGCAGCGCCGTCAGGCTCAACTCGCCGCCGGTGGTTTCGGAATACTGCAGAAACTCCACCTGCCGCTCGACGGCGAAGTCGGCCACGCGGCCCGTGGTGTCGCGCAGGTTGGACGGGCCCAGCGCCGGAAGAATCAGGTACGGACCCTGGGGAACGCCCCAATAACCGAGGGTCTGGCCGAAATCTTCGCTCTGACGCGGCAGCCCCATGCGCGTTGCCGGGTCCCAGAGGCCGCCCACACCCAGGATGCTGTTGAACAGGAAACGTGCAGTGGCGTTCGCCGCGCGCTGGCCCTTGAGTTGAGCCAGGCTGTTGAACAGCGTCGGCACTTCGCCGAGGTTGCTGAAGAAATTGCTCACGCCGGTGCGCACCGGCCGCGGCGTGACGTAGCGATAGCCGCGCACCACCGGCAGCATCACCCACTGATCGAGCCGATAGTTGAAGTGGTAGATGCGCCGGTTGACCGACTCGAACGGATCGTAGACGTCCAGTGCCTGGAAGGTGGCGCGCTCGAACTCGCGCTGATCCAGGCCGGGATTGAACTCCAGATTGCGCAGCGGATGGGTGAAACCATCCTCATCCACCTTCGGCGTGTCGGCGAAGGCCAGACCACTGGCCAGAAGCAACGGCAGCAGCATTCCTTTAGCCACGGAAGAACTCCAGCATGTGTTGAGTGTTTACGCGGTAGTTGAGGTTGCCGCAGTGGCCGCCTCGCGGATAAAGGGTCAGGCGATCACCGAAGGTACGGCGCAGGAAGCCGAGGTCACCCTCGCCGAGGATCAGGTCGTCGGCGTTGTGCATGACGGCGATCTTCGGACTCTGGCGCAGGTAATCCTCCAGCGCGTACAGGCTGACCTGCTGGATCAGCTGGGTCAGGCTGCCGCCGTCGTACTGGGCGCGCCACATCGGAATCACCTGCTCGGTGATGTAGCAGTCGAAGCTGCACAGCAGTGCGCGCTTGAAGAACGGCTCCAGACGGGTGCCTTCGTTGATCGGATACTCGGGAGGCGTGATCAGGCCGCGACGGTTGATCAGGTCGGAGGTGAAGGTGATATCCGCGGCGGAGAAGCGGAACACCGAACCGATGAGCATCGCCATCTGCTCGTCGCTGAGCTTCAGGTTCGATTGCTGGAAATCGTAGAGAACGGCCTCGTCGAGGTCGATATAGCCCTTCTGACGGTAATAGCGCGTGAGCTTTTCCAGAATCACTTCGTAGAAGGTGGTGTGGTCGTTAATGCCTTCGACGCGGGTCTGCACCAGCTTGTCCAGGTTGCTGACCGAGGTGTAGAGGTTGACCGGCGGATTCAGCAGCAGCACGCGCTTGAAGTTGAAGCTGCGGCGGGTTTCGTCCAGCTGGCTGACGAACGCGGCATTCAGGGCGCCGAGGCTGTAGCCGGTGAGGTGGTATTCGGTGACGGGCAGCTTGTGGTGCTGCGCGCGGACTGCCTGCATGACCCGGTACAGGTCCTTGGCATCGTCGCTGCTGATCCCGGGTGTTGCGTAGCGCGAGGCGGCGGACATGAAGTCATAGCTGGTCGGCGACGACAACTGCACCACATGGTAGCCGGCGCCGTAGAACAGACGCTTCAGGGCTTCGGTCTTGCCTGCCGAATAGCGCGCGCCGGTACCGGAAATGATGAACATGAGTGGCGCGGGGCCGCTTTGCCGAGCGAGCCGATAACGCAGCTTTTTGACCGGCCAGAAGTTGTCCGGCAGGGTGAACTCGCGTTCGGGACGCAGACGCAGGTTGTAGTCGGCCTGGTCGATATCGTCATCGGTCGGCACTTCGGCGCGTAGCTCGATGGGCGTACCGGCGATGGTGGCTTCGAAGGGGTTGGACAGCGGGAAGCCGTACTCCTCGACAGTCAGATCGGCGGCGTGGACAGGCGCAACGACCAGGGCGAGCAGGGCGGTCAGGCGCAACAACAGCTGCATGGTGCTTCTCCGTTAACAGGCCCGGCTGGCCTGTGGCAAGGCAGCGACGGGGTCCCGCGCTACCTGTCCCAATAGAACTGCATCGGCCGCACAATGCAAGCCAACTTCACTATGGCAGCGCGGTTGCGGATTCGATCCCTGCGCAGGATGAGAAATGACGACGGCGTCAGGCGTGATGGTGCAGCCAGGCATGTTTGGGGATGGGCATCTTGCTTGCCGGACTGCGTTCGAAACGCTGCCAGAGCTTCTCGTGGAAGTAGAAGCCCACCGAGTTGCACAGCGGTTCGACGGTGGCGACCAGGCCGCCAATGGCGATGCTGCCAGTCAGTGCATAGGTCACCGAAAAGGCGATGCAGAAGTGCATCAGGGTGAACGTCACGGTCTTCAGCATGGCCCCGTCTCCTTGTGCAGTCGAGAATCGTTCTCGCGATGGAGAGAGTCTGGTCGAGCCCGGGCAATGTCTGAAATCAACGTTTCGCATGTGCGACATAGCGCCACACTATTTGTATGTGGATTTGTTGCGGCGCCCCATTTTCCGCGGCTGAACGGCTCTACGACGGGTGTTTTTGTGAACTGCATTCAGACCAAAGTCGGGGTGGTGTTCATCCGACCCAAGCCTAAAGTAGCCGCCCCTGCTCCCACCGGGGGGTAGCGACCGTGGAGACAGATTCCAATGCACAATGAAAATGTTTACCGGCAGATCTATGCCAATCCGCGTTTCCAGGAACTGGTTGCCAAGCGCGGCCGTTTTGCCTGGCTGCTATCGGCTGTCATGCTCAGCGCCTACCTGGCGTTCATCCTGCTGATCGCCTTCGAGCCAAAGATCCTCGGCATTCCGCTGTCCGCCAATACCGTGACCACCTGGGGTATCCCGGTTGGTGTCGGGGTGATCTTCATGGCGTTCATCCTGACCGGTGTCTATGTGCAGCGTGCCAATGGTGAGTTCGATCGCATCAACCAGGAAATCCTCAACGAGGCACAGAAATAATGATCCTGCGTTTCCTGATGGCTGCCTTCCTCCTGGCAGTCTCGCCTGCGCTGCTCGCCGATGCGATTACCGGCGAAGTCCAGAAACAGGCCACCAACTACACCGCCATCATCATGTTCGTGGTGTTCATCGTCTTCACCATGGGCATCACCAAGTGGGCGGCCAAGCGCAACACCTCCACGGCTGATTACTACACCGCGGGTGGTAGCATCACCGGCTTCCAGAACGGCCTGGCTATCGCCGGCGACTTCATGTCGGCGGCATCCTTCCTGGGCATTTCCGCGCTGGTCTACACCAGCGGCTACGACGGCCTGATCTACTCCATCGGCTTCCTCGTCGGCTGGCCGATCATCCTCTTCTTGATGGCCGAGCGCCTGCGCAACCTGGGCAAGTTCACCTTCTCCGACGTGGCGTCCTATCGCCTCGGTCAGACGCAGATCCGTCTGCTCTCCGCGTTCGGTTCGCTGATCGTGGTGGCCTTCTACCTGATCGCGCAGATGGTCGGCGCCGGCAAGCTGATCCAGCTGCTGTTCGGCCTGGACTACTACGTAGCCGTGGTGCTGGTCGGTGTGCTGATGGTCATGTACGTGCTGTTCGGCGGCATGCTCGCCACCACCTGGGTGCAGATCATCAAGGCGGTCCTGCTGCTGTCCGGCGCCTCTTTCATGGCCATCATGGTGATGAAGAGTGTCGGTTTCGACTTTGGCAGCCTGTTCGCCGAAGCAGTGAAGATCCACGAGAAAGGCGCTCAGATCATGAGCCCGGGCGGCCTGGTTTCCGATCCGATCTCGGCGATCTCCCTCGGCCTGGCGCTGATGTTCGGCACCGCTGGCCTGCCGCACATCCTGATGCGCTTCTTTACCGTCTCCGACGCCAAGGAAGCGCGCAAGAGCGTGTTCTATGCCACCGGCTTCATCGGCTACTTCTACATCCTGACCTTCATCATCGGCTTCGGCGCGATCCTGCTGGTCAGCACCAACCCGGACTTCAAGGACGTGACCGGCGCCATCGTCGGCGGTACCAACATGGTCGCCATCCACCTGGCCAGCGCGGTGGGCGGCAACCTGTTCCTCGGCTTCATCTCCGCGGTCGCCTTCGCCACCATTCTCGCCGTCGTGGCGGGTCTGACCCTGGCCGGTGCCTCGGCGGTTTCCCATGACCTCTATGCCTGCGTGATCAAGCAGGGCAAGGCGCGGGAAGAGGACGAGATGCGCGTGACCAAGCTGACCACCCTGACCCTGGGCGTGGTGGCGATTCTGCTCGGCATCATCTTCGAAAAGCAGAACATCGCCTTCATGGTCGGCCTGGCATTCTCCATCGCCGCCAGCTGCAACTTCCCGGTGCTGTTCCTTTCCATGTACTGGAAGGGCCTGAGCACTCGCGGCGCGCTGTTCGGTGGCTCGCTGGGGCTGTTCACTGCGTTGCTGCTGACCATCATCAGCCCGACCGTATGGGTCGACGTGTTCGGTTATGCCGAGGCGATCTTCCCCTACAAATACCCGGCGCTGTTCTCGATGGCCGCCGCGTTCATCGGCATCTGGTTCTTCTCGGTCACCGACAAGTCCAAGCGTGCCGGCGAGGAGCGCGAGCGCTTCTTCGCCCAGTTCGTTCGTTCGCAGACCGGCCTGGGTGCCACCGGTGCCGTCGCGCACTGACGCAATGCTGGTAGAAACAAGGGCAGCCCTCGGGCTGCCCTTTTTTATTCGTGCGCAGGTCGCTCGTGCAGCTATAGCGAGCCCATGCTGCTGCCATATTGCCTGCCCGGAACCGCGCGGTCAGCCCCATCAGCCGCGGGTTTGCCAAGGGCATTCAGCAGTCTGATGGATGCCGGTCCGTGCCCCGGCATTCGCTAGACTCGCTGCCACTACCCGAACAACAAAAGGCAGCACAACGATGCACAACCGCATGATGATTACCGGTGCCGGCTCCGGACTTGGTCGCGAGATTGCCCTGCGCTGGGCGCGTGAGGGCTGGCAGCTGGCGCTTTCCGATGTCAACGAAGGCGGCCTGGCGGAAACCCTGAAAATGGTCCGCGAAGCGGGTGGTGACGGCTTCACCATGCGCTGCGACGTGCGTGACTACAGCCAGCTGATCGCCTTCGCCCAGGCCTGCGAGGAGAAGCTTGGCGGCATCGATATCGTGGTCAACAACGCCGGTGTGGCTTCCGGCGGCTTCTTCGACGAGCTGTCGCTGGAGGACTGGGACTGGCAGATCGCGATCAACCTGATGGGCGTGGTCAAGGGCTGCAAGGCGTTCCTGCCGCTAGTACAAAAGAGCAAGGGCAAGATCATCAACATCGCATCGATGGCGGCGCTGATGCAGGCACCGGGCATGAGCAACTACAACGTGGCGAAGGCCGGCGTGGTGGCGCTGTCGGAAAGCCTGCTGGTCGAGCTGCGCCAGGCCGAGGTCGGCGTGCATGTGGTCTGCCCGTCGTTCTTCCAGACCAACCTGCTGGATTCCTTCCGCGGCCCGACGCCAAACGTGAAGGCGCAGATCGGCAAGCTGCTGGAGTCCTCGCCGATTACTGCGGCGGACATCGCTGACTACATCCACCAGCAGGTCGCCAAGGGCGAGTTTATGATCCTGCCGCACGACGAGGGCCGTATGGCCTGGAAGGTCAAGCAGCAGAACCCTCAGGCGATCTACGACGAGATGGCGCTGCTGGCCGAAAAGAAACGCGCCAAGAGCAAGGCGCTCTGAGACTGCCCGGCCGCTTCGGCGGCCGCTGCGGTTGCCTCGGGGAGGGGCGGGGAGTAGGGTTGCCTGTCCGGCTTTTTTAGCCGTAACCCTATGGATCGCTTGTGAATTTTCCCTCCCGCGGGCTGCTGATGCTTGCGCTTGTGCTGGCTGCCATCAACCTGCGCCCAGGTATTACCTCCTTCGCTCCGCTGATCGAGCGCATCGCCGAAGAGCTTTCGCTTTCTCGCGGTCTGATCAGTCTCACCACGGCCTTGCCGGTTCTGCTGATGGGCTTGCTCGCGCCCCTGGCGCCGCGGCTGGCCGTGCGTTTCGGGCTGGAGCGCAGCATCGCGCTGTGCCTCGGGCTGATCGGCGTGGCATTGCTGTTGCGGCTGTTCGGCCACAACGCCGTTCTGCTGATCGGCACCGCCGGGCTGGTTGGCGCCGGGATCGCCGTCGCCGGGCCGCTGCTGTCCGGTTTCATCAAGCGCTACTTCCTCGAACGCATGGGCCAGACCGCTGCCTGGTACTCGCTGAGCATGGCGGTCGGCGGCACCCTCGGCGTAGTGGTGACGGCGCCGGCCACCGAGGTGATGGGGCAGGACTGGACGCGTGGCCTGGCGCTCTGGGCGCTGCCGGCCCTGGCTGCGCTGCTGATCTGGTCGCGCTTGCCCAATCAGCCGGAAGCCGCCAGCGAGAGTCGTGCCGGTTTGCCCTGGAAGGAGCCTCGGGCCTGGTTGCTCAGTGTCTACTTTGCCCTTCAGGCGGGGCTGTTCTACGCGCTGGCCACTTGGCTGGTGGCTCGTTATCACGAGGTTGGCTACAGCCTGCTGCAAAGTAATGCGTTCTTCAGTGGTTTCATGCTCATCGGCCTGCCGAGCGCCTTTGCCATGCCTTGGCTGGCGCAGCGGTTGGGCAATCGGCATCGAATCATGGCGGCGTGCGGCGGGTTGGCGACCCTTTGCCTGGCAGCAATCGCTCTGGCACCGAGCTGGCAACCCCTGGTGGTCTGCATGCTGCTCGGCGTTGCGCTCAACGGCACCTTCTCCCTGGCGCTGATCTCGCCGATGTACGAAGCCAATACTCCGTTGGCGGTCAGCCGGCTGACCGCGATGATGCTCTGCACCGGCTACTGCCTGGCGTGCCTGACTCCGGTACTGGCCGGGCTCGGGCGTGATCTGGCGGGTGACTATCGCATGCCATTCCTGGTCCTCACCGGCATGGCGGCATGCATGTCGTTGTTGGCGATGCGCCTGCGGCCACGGCATCAGGATCGCTGAACCGTCCCGAGGCTGTGGCCTGTTTCACCACTTCCCAAGACGCGGGTGACCCGCCTGCCGCGCTGTGCTAGAAAGCTCGCCGTCCCAGTTCATCCCTGCGTTTCGGAGTTTCGAGTGGAGTCTGAATCCATCGTTTATGGCTGCATCCGTGATTGGCCTTCCGCCGACCCCGAGCAGTGCCGCCAGCGCCGGGCGAACAATCTGGCTGCCGTGCAGGCGTTGCCGCAGGGCGAGGCCTGGCCCTTCATCGGTCGCGAGATGTTTTCCTTCTGCCGTAACGAGGAACTGGGCCTGTACCAGACCCAGGTGATCCACTTCGGTGCCAGCTACCGCGCAGTGGAGTACGAGTGGGCGCTCTGGGTCCAGCGCTTCGAGGAGCTGCTCAAACAGTTGTACTGGACCAGCGCGGTGGTGCACCTGGAAACCGAGCTCAACGGCACCCACACCTTTCGCTGGGAAACCGATACCGGCAGCCACAGTCCGCAGCAGAGCGACCTGCGCATGCGCTGTGCCTGGGAGCGCGAGAGCGGTCTGTTCGGCTGAAACGCGCGGCGGCGTTCAGTCCAGCCACTCGCGCGGCACATCGCGCCTGAGGGCCAGCTGGCATTGCTGACTGTCGGGGTCGAAGACGATGACCGCCTCCCCCTTGTCCAGCGCGCGGCGCACCCGTGTCACCCGGGTTTCAAGCGGGGTTTCGTCACCATTATCGGTGCCATCGCGGGTGACGAAATCTTCAATTAGGCGGGTCAGGGTGTCCGGTTCGAGCTGGTCGTGCGGTATGAGCATGGGATTTCTTCGGGTGAGCCGGTTTGCCACAAGGCCGGGCGGACGTTAGCTCGCGCCGCCCTGCAGGTAGCTGTCCAGGCAAGCATACAGCTGCCGGCTCTCCAGAGGTTTGCCGATGAATTCATCCATACCCGATTCCAGGCCGCGCTGACGGTGCTCTGCCAGTACGTGGGCGGTCACGGCGATGATCGGCACGGCTTGTAGCTCAAGCTCCGCTTCCAGCTTGCGTATCCGCCGGCTGGCTTCGAAGCCATCGAGCTCCGGCATTTCGCAGTCCATCAGGATCAGTTGCACGGCTTCCGGATCGCGACGATAGAGGTCCACGGCCTGGCGTCCGTTGTCGGCGAGCTGAACGGCGTAACCGCGCTTTTTCAGCAGGCCGCGCACCACCATCTGATTCACCGGATTGTCCTCGGCGACCAGAATGCAGGGCTCGCGGGGTGGCTGCTCTGCTGGTGCAACGTCGGTCGCTTCGCTAGCCTGCTGAGGCGCTGGAGTGTATAGCGCCTGCAACGCCTCACGCAGCGGCGTGCTCTGCAGCGGTAGCGCCAGGCTGATCAGACGTAACCCGGGCGATGGCGGTGGCGGCTCGTGGACCGGCGAATAGAGCATCAGCACCCGCTGATTCGCCTCCAGATGCGGGCGAAGACGCTCCAGCCACTGCGCCGGACTGCCCGGCCAGGGCGCCAGCAGAACCATCAGTGGCGGGGCGGTGAAGTCCGACAGGTAGTCCGGCAGGCATTCCGGGGTCTGGCAGCGCTCGGTGCGCATGCCCCAGCGCCGCAGCAGATGGCTCAACGCCTCGAGGCCCTCGGTATCCTGCGAAGCAAGCAGCGCCGGGCGGCCGCCGAGCAGGTGATTCAGCGGGTCTTCCACATCGCTGGCGCTTTGCAGCGGGATTTCGAAGCAGAAGCGGCTGCCGCGGCCCGGTGCGCTCTGCACCTCGATATGGCCGTTCATCATTTCCACCAGCTCCTTGCTGATCGCCAGGCCCAATCCGCTGCCGCCGTAACGTCGAGTGGTGCTCGAATCGCCCTGGGAGAAGGATTCGAACAACTGCGCCAGCACTTCCTGACGCATGCCGATACCGCTGTCGCTGACGCAGAACACCAGGCGCCGGGTGCCTTCCTGAGTCTGACGGCAGGAGACTTCGAGCAGTACGTGGCCGTGCTCGGTGAATTTCAGCGCATTGCTCAGCAGGTTCATCAGAATCTGTTTGAGTCGCGTGGGGTCGCCACGAATCCGTCGCGGCACGCCGGGCTCCAGGCCTACGTGCAGGCTCAGCTGTTTCTCCAGCGCCTGCGCGGTGAACAGCCGGATGGTTTCGGAAATCAGGATTTCCAGATCGAAGTCGATGTCTTCCAGGCTGAGCTTGCCGGAGCCGATCCGGGCGTAGTCGAGGATGTCGTTGATCACCGCCATCAGCGAGTTGCCGGAGCTGGAGATGGTATCCAGATAGAACTGCTGGCTGCGGTCCAGCGGCGTTTCACGCAGCAGTTGCAGCATGCCGAGCACGCCATTGAGCGGAGTGCGGATCTCGTGACTCATCTTGGCCAGGAAGCGGCTCTTGGCTTCATTCTCGCTGGCGGCCCGCTCGGCGGCCTCACGCGAGCGGTAGCCCTCTTCCTTAAGCAGGTTGATGCGATCGGCCAGGCCGATGGACAGGGTGATCAGTTCGAAAGCGACGCTGGCCTTGACCACCGCCGCGCCGTACAGGCCGAACAGCTCGAAGCCCAGCGAGCCGGCCGTAACCAGGATGAACGAGGCCAGCAGTACGCCCCAGGCCAGCGTGTAGTAGACGCCATAGCGCACGCCGCGACGCCAGACGAAGGCGCCGGTGGCAAGCAGGCCGACCGAGGCGGCGATCACCGTGATGCTGGCCAGGATGCTCCAGGTCTGCACGTCCAGCAGCAGCCCGGAAACCATGCTGCCGAGGGCGATCAGCAGCGTGCAGCGCAGCACCAGGTCGAGCCGTGGAAAGAGCTCGCGGGTGTGCAGGAAGTGGCGGCTGAACTGGATGGCGATCAGGCAATGGCTGAACATCAGGACGTAGATGCCCATGGCCACCAGCCCGCCGTCGTCGGCCAGCCATTTGACCAGCAGGCCGTCGAAGGAGAGCGCGAACAGTCCGACGTTGAGGGTGTAGACCAGATACCAGAAGTACGCCGGCTCGCGCAGCGAGGCGAACAGGAACAGGTTGTAGCAGAACATCGCGAACAGCACGCCGTAGAAGGCGCCGCTGATGCCGCTCAACTCCTGTTGCTGGGCCGCGCTGGCGTTGTAGCTGCTGAAGTACAGCGGCACGTAGAGCGTGCTGGTGGTCTTGATGCGCAACAGAAGGGTGGTTTCGCCCGGAGGCAGATCGACGGGAAACCAGAAGTCGCTGACCTTTACCGGACGATCCGCGAAGGGGTAGCGATCCCCGGTCAGCTGCCTGCTGATGCTGCCGTCGGGGTACTGCAGGAACAGCTCGATGTGGTCGAGCAGCGGGTAGTTGATTTCGACGAAGCCGCCGAGCGGTGCGTCCAGCTCGTTGACCAGTCTGGCGCGTAACCACCATGTCGAGCTGTTCTTGCCCTCGTTCACATGGCCGCTCTCGACGGTGCGCATGCGCTCGTCCGCGAATGCCATGACTTCATCGACATCCAGCGCGCCATCCGGGTCCTCGAGGTAGAGGGTGCCGCTTCCGAGTGACTTGCGCAGGTCGGGTGAATCGAACACGACGGGCGAGATTGCCCAGGCTTGGAGCGACAGGCAAAACAGCAGCAAAGCCAGGCATGAACGCGGCGTCATGTTTCGTTCCGGAAGAGGCGCGCCCGAATGGGCGACACATATTAGTAGAGCGATGTGACGGTACCGATTCCTTGGGCTCTACATGGCGCCTTCAGAGTGCCGCACGTCCTTGTCCGGTTAACTTTGCCGAGTTACGCGCCGAGCGGCAAGCGTCTACTGCGCGAAGCAGGCGCCTGGTCACGTAAGCCAATCGCTCAGCTGTCGCGGTCCTGGGTGTGGTGCTGGCGACCGATCAGCGTGTCGACGGGCGGCACGCGGGTGTCGTTCTCCATCTGCGCATCGTGTTCCAGTTGATGGCTGAAACGTTCCAGCGAGTCCTTCGCGTGCTGAGAGTCGCTGGCGAAGACCGGCTGGCTGAGCATGTAGCCACAGAGCAGGCGACTCATCGCGGCCAGACTGTCGATATGGGTGCGTTCGTAGCCATGGGTGGCATCGCAGCCGAAGGCCAGCAGCGCGGTGCGGATGTCGTGCCCCGCTTCGACCGCCGACTGGGCGTCGCTGTGGTAGTAGCGGAACAGGTCGCGGCGCACCGGTATCTCGTTCTCGCTGGCGAGCTTTAGCAGGTGGCGCGACAGATGAAAGTCGTAGGGGCCGCCGGAATCCTGCATCGCCACGGTCACCGCGTGCTCGCTGGAGGCCTGGCCCTTGGCCGCCGGCGCGATGTCGATCCCGACGAACTCGCTGACATCCCAGGGCAGGGCGCCGGCGGCTCCGGAGCCGGTTTCCTCGGTGATGGTGAACAGCGGATGTACATCGATGGGTGGTTCGCGGCCGCTTTCGACGATGGCCTTCAGTGCCGCCAGCAGCGCGGCGACGCCAGCCTTGTCATCCAGGTGGCGGGCGCTGATGTAGCCGTTCTCGGTGAATTCCGGCATCGGATCGAAGGCGACGAAATCACCGACGTTGACCCCCAGTGCGCAGGTTTCGTTGCGGCTGTAGGTATAGGCGTCCAGGCGCAGTTCGACGTGGTCCCAGCTCACCGGTGCTTCATCCACGGCGGTGTTGAAGGCATGCCCCGAGGCCAGCAGCGGCAGTACGCTACCGCGGATGACTCCGGTATCGGTGAAGACGCTGACGCGGCTGCCCTCGGCGAAACGGCTCGACCAGCAGCCCACCGGGGCCAGGCCGAGGCGGCCGGTATCCTGAATCTCGCGGACGATGGCGCCGATGGTGTCCAGGTGCGCCGCGACCGCGCGGTCCGGGCTGTAGCGACGGCCCTTGAGTGTGGCGCGGATGGTGCCGCGGCGGGTCAGCTCGTAGGGGATGCCCAGCTCGGCCAGGCGCTCGGCAACATAGCGCACAATGGTGTCGGTGAATCCGGTGGGGCTGGGGATGGCGAGCATTTCCAGCAACACGCGTTGCATGTAGTTGAGATCGGGTTCGGGGAGTTTTGCGGTCATGAAAGCTCCTGTTGACGGTGCCTTTTCAGCCACCGGATGGAGTGAATGTCGGAAAGCGGGACTCGCCATAGTGACGAACGACCTGTGGCGACCCGGCTTGGTGCCGGGTCGCGCCAGACTCAACCTGCGGTGCTGAGCGGGAAGAGCAGGTCGATGAAGCGTTCAGCGGTTGGCTGCGGCTGATGATTGGCCAGGCCGACGCGCTCGTTGGCCTCGATGAAGACGTACTCCGGCTGGTCCGGTGCCGGCACCAGCAGGTCCAGGCCCACCACCGGGATGTCCAGCGCGCGGGCGGCGCGTACGGCGGCGTCGACCAGCTCGGGGTGCAGTTGCGCGGTGACGTCTTCCAGCGTGCCACCGGTATGCAGGTTGGCGGTGCGGCGCACCGCGAGCCGGTGTCCGTCCGGCAATACACTTTCGAAGTCGAAGCCGGCGTCGCGCAGGCAGCGCTGGGTTTCCTCATCCAGCGGAATGGAACTCTCACCGCCGGTAGCGGCCTGGCGCCGGCGGCTCTGCTTCTCGATCAGCGAACCGATGCTGGTGCGGCCATCTCCGATGACTTCCGCCGGGCGGCGTATCGCTGCGGCAACCACCTCGAAGCCGATCACCACGATGCGCAGGTCGAACCCCGGATGAAAGCTTTCCAGCAATACGCGACTGTCGTACTGCCGGGCGCGCTGGATGGCGTCTTCCATTTCGGTCGCATCGCGCAGGTCCACGGCGACGCCCATGCCCTGTTCGCCATCCACCGGCTTGACCACCACGCTGCCGTGCTCGGCTAGGAACGCGGCATTTTCCTTCGGGCCGGCGGCCAGTTGTTGCGCCGGAAGACAGATGCCGGCCTGGGACAGGGTGCGGTGGGTCAGGCGCTTGTCCTGGCAGAGCGTCATGCTGACAGCCGAGGTCAGGTCGGATAGCGACTCTCGGCAGCGTACCCGCCGGCCGCCCTGGGTCAGGGTGAACAGACCGGCTTCGGCATCGTTGATCTCGATCTCGATACCGCGCCGCCGGGCCTCGTCGACGATGATCTTGGCGTAGGGGTTGAGCTTTGCTTCCGGGCCAGGGCCGAGGAACAGCGGCTGGTTGAAGCTGTTCTTGCGCTTGACGGTGAAGGTCTGCAGATCACGGAAGCCCAGCTTGGCGTACAGCGCCTTGGCCTGCTGGTTGTCGTGCAGCACCGACAGATCGAGATAGGCCAGGCCGCGGCCCATGTAGTGTTCGATCAGGTGACGCACCAGCGCCTCGCCGACGCCCGGCCGCGGGCAGCTTGGCGAAACCGCCAGGCACCACAGGCTGGAGCCGTTTTCCGGATCGTTGAAGGCGCGGTGGTGGTCGATGCCCATCACGCTGCCGATGATTTGCCCGGAGGTTTCGTCCTCGGCCAGCCAGTACACCGGGCCGCCCTGTTCGCGCGGGGTGCAGCGCTCCGGGTCGACGGGCATCATGCCGCGCGCCTGGTACAGACCGTTGATGGCCTGCCAGTCGGCTTCGCTCTGGGCACGGCGCACGCAGAAACCGCGGAAACGCTTCTGCGCAGGGCGGTAGTCGGTGAACCAGATACGCAGGGTATCGGAGGGGTCGAGGAAGAGTTGCTGCGGTGCATAGGACAGCACCTGATGTGGCGCGGCGACGTACAGCGCGATATCGCGCTCGCCCGCCTGCTCGTTGAGCAGTTCGGCAGCGAGTTGGGCGGGATCGGAGTAGGTGTGGCCGACCAGAATGCGACCCCAGCCGCAATGCAGGATCACCGGGCCGCAGGGCTCCTCCTGACCGTCCTCGGCGAAGCGTGCCTGCAGCCGCTGGTAGGTCGGAGCCTGACCGCGCAACAGACGCTGACCGTAGGCTTGGGACTTCTGCATGGTGCGTTCCTTGATGCTAAGTCACGAACCGGCAGCGGCGGGGCGCTGTGCTTGCCCCCGTGGCGCGTGGCAACCGCAGCCGTTCGTGAGCGGGTTATCGGGGCCGTCGTGGCCTGGCGCCTGCATCGGCCACCATCAAAGGCCTTGTTCGCTCAACCATAGGTTGACCGCTGCCAGCTGCCAGAGTTTGGAACCGCGCAGCGGCGTGAGCTGACCATCCGGATCGGCGAGCAGCTTCTCCAGCGCCTGCGGGTTGTAGAGGCCGCGCTCCTGGCTGGGGTCGAGCAGCATCTCGCGCACCCAGTTCAGCGTCGCTCCCTGCAAGTGCTTGAGGCCCGGCACCGGGAAGTAGCCCTTCGGCCGGTCGATCACCTCGGCAGGAATGACCTGCCGCGCCGCTTCCTTGAGCACGTACTTGCCGCCTTCGGGCAGCTTGAATTGCGCCGGAATCCGCGCCGACAGTTCGGCCACGCGATAGTCGAGGAACGGCGTGCGTGCCTCCAGGCCCCAGGCCATGGTCATGTTGTCGACGCGCTTGACCGGGTCATCGACCAGCATCACCGTGCTGTCGATGCGCAGGGCCTTGTCCACCGCCGCATCGGCGCCGGGCTGGGCGAAGTGCTGGCGGACGAAGTCGCCCGAGAAGTCGCCCTGGACCCACTGCTGCTGCACGGTCTCGGCATATTCCTCGTACGTGCGATCGCGGAACGCGGCGAGGTAGGCCGCCACTGGGTCTTCGGCGCCGTCCACCAGCGGATACCAGTGGTAGCCGGCGAACAGTTCGTCCGCACCCTGGCCGCTCTGCACCACCTTGCAGTGCTTGGCCACTTCCCGCGAGAGCAGGTAGAAGGCGATGCAGTCATGGCTGACCATCGGCTCGCTCATCGCCTGGAAGGCGGCCGGCAGCTGTTCGAGGATTTCCTTTTCCTGGATGCGTAGCTGGTGGTGGCGCGTGTTGTAGTGCTTGGCGATCAGATCCGAGTACTTGAACTCGTCGCCGCGCTCGCCGCCGGCGTCTTCGAAGCCGATGGAAAAGGTCAGCAGGTTGTCCGCCACACCGGCTTCGCGCAGCAGGCCGACCAGCAGGCTGGAGTCGACCCCACCGGAGAGCAGCACGCCGACATCCACCGCGGCGCGCTGACGAATCGCCACTGCCTCGCGCATGGTGTCCAGGGTGCGCTGTTTCCAGTCTTCGAAGCTGTAGTTGCGCTCTTCTTCTCGGGCGCCGAATTCCAGCTCCCACCAGCGCTGGGTGGTGGTCGCACCATTGGCGTCGACGCGCATCCAGCTTGCCGGCGGCAGCTTCTCGATCCCGGCGATCAGCGTATCCGGTGCCGGAACCACGGCGTGGAAGCTCATGTAGTGATTCAGTGCCACCGGATTCAGTACACCGGCGATATCACCACCCTTGAGCAGGGCCGGCAGCGACGAGGCGAAGCGCAGCCGCTGGCCGGTGCGCGACAGGTACAGCGGCTTGACGCCGAGACGGTCGCGGGCGATGAACAGCTGCTGGCTGTCGCGCTCCCAGATGGCAAAGGCGAACATGCCGTTCAACCGCGGCAGCAGCGCCTCGCCCCAGGCGTGGAAGCCCTTGAGCAGCACTTCGGTATCGCCTTCGGAGAAGAAGCGATAACCCAGGCCTTCCAGCTCTGCGCGCAATTCGGGGTAGTTGTAGATGGCGCCATTGAAGACCATCGACAGGCCGAGGGCCGAGTCGATCATCGGCTGGCCGGACGCCTCGCACAGATCCATGATCTTCAGGCGTCGGTGACCCAAGGCGAGTGGGCCCTGGCTGTGGAAACCGCACGCGTCGGGGCCGCGCGCAGTCAGGTGTTGAGTGATGCGTTCAACCGCAGCCAGATCGGCCGGGCGGTTATCGAAGCGAAGTTCTCCAGCTATGCCACACATAAGATCCTTACCGGTTTTGCCGTTGGGGAGTGTGACTGGCCCGTCACCCGCGAAGTTCAGCCTTTCGGATCAGCGCAGCGGCGCCGATGCGGCCGGGAACAGGTCAGTCAACTTTTTACACCAAAACAAAAAAATGCTTTGATGTCAAAGTTAGTTTTCGCAAGAAAAGCCGCATATGACTGAAGAAACAGTTTTAAACGAAAGCAATAGTGCCGGGCTGGAAGCCTTCGAGATGCCGCTGTTTCAGGCCATGCGCCGGTTGCAGCAGGACGCCGAAGTACATGCCAAGCGTCTGGCGCGCTACGGAGGCTTGAGCCCTGTGCAGCTGATGATCCTGCAGGTGCTGGCTAGCGAAGGGCAGTTGACCGCGAGTGACCTGAGCCGGCGCGTCAGCCTTACCGCAGCCACGCTTTCCGGGCAGATAGACCGGCTGGAGGAGCGCGGGCTGTTGCAGCGCCAGCGCGACGACCAGGACCGCCGCCGCCAGTGGCTGCTGCTCAGCGATAGCGGCCGCGCCTTGTTGCAGCAGGCGCCAGCGCTGCTGCCACCGGAATTCCGCGCGCGTTTCGCCGCTTTGCCGCAATGGGAGCGCCACGCGCTGACCGCCGCGCTGCTGCGTGCCGCCGAGCTGTGCGGCGACATGGAGTGAACACCTAGCGCGAGTTCTTCAGGCTTTCCACGGTCAGCTCCAGCGCCTTGCGCATGTCCAGCCGTGCTGAGCGACCGACATCGCGATCATCCAGCCGGTAACCACGCTCGGACGGCAGGATCGGCGCGGTGAGGTCATCCGCCTCGGCCGGTTCGAAATCCGAGTCGCGGCCGATGGTCATGGCGCTGCGGCGTAGCAGTTCACGCACCTGATCCGGCTCCAGCCCGGGATTGACCGAAAGCATCGCACCCACCGCACCGGCGACCAGCGGCGTGGCGTAGGAAGTGCCGCAGTGCACGTCGCCGCGCTGCTCGGGATCGAGCGTGGCTGCACGGGTGCAGGCGGCGGCAGTGATGTCCACGCGCATATCGACGTTGGATGATTTGCGCTTGCGTACGTAGTCGGGGTGCTCCACCGAGACCTTTATCCGGTCGTTGCGCTCATGGCCGCCGACCACCAGCAGCTGCTCGGTGATGAACGAGGAGGGCAGTCGATAGTCGTCACGCCCGGAGTGCGCCGAGCCATTGCCGGCGGAGTTGATCACCAGCACGTCGGGATGTTCGCGGCGCAACCAGAGGAAGAATTCCTCCAGCAGCTCCTCGTAGCCGCTCATGGCGATGCCCGAACGCAGCAGCGAATCCACCGGTTCGCCTTCCACATCCACCGTGCCGATGCGGTGGATGCCCCAGCTCCAGTTGAGGATGCGCGCGCCGTCCTCCACCAGATTCACCGAGGCCGCGACGTTGGCCGTGATGCCGGCGTCCGAGTTGCGCTCGACGATCACCTCGAAGCCCGGCCCGGTGCCGTCCAGCGCACTGAGAAAGCCCTGGTCGCGGGTATCCCTGGCGTGGGCGGCGAGAATGCCGGCGACGCTGCTGCCGTGATTGTCCGGCCGGTCGGCGTCGCGGGCGTAGAGACACGTGCGCTGTTGCTGTGGATCGCAGGGTTCGAGATATTCGGCGAAATGCGGTGCATCGAAATCCACCGCGCGCTCGATGATGCCGATACGCACCGGCTGTTTTTCCCCGGCGCGCTGGCCGGCGGGAATGCGTTCGCGGTAGTAGTCCACCGCATCGAGGAAGCGGTTGGCGGCCCACTCGCGGTTCTGCGGGCGCTTCTGATCCGCGGTCTTGCCGGTTTCCTGCTCGTCGTGCTCGGCGGCCGATTCCTCGATCACCACGGCATCCACGCCCACCTCGCTGCCCAGGCGCAGCACCATGGCGTCGCGCTCGGTCAGGTCTTTCACCGGCAGGCGCAGCTGATAGGTGTTCAGCGGCGGTATGGCGCCGACCACCTTGGCGCCGTACTTCTCGGCGAGCTGGCGGGCCTTTTCCAGCCCCTTGTGGTCCTCCTCGATGATCAGGCTGACCAGGTCTACATAGGTGGTCAGGTCATCCATGTTGCGCGCCACTTCATCGGGTTTGGCGGCGAGCACCTGGCTGCGTCCGGCCGAGAGCCAGACCGGATTGCTGCGTTGCCCGTCGCGCTCAAGCCACAGCGGGCCGCTGCGTACCGCGTCCGGCGCTAGGGCCAGGCGCAGCTGCTCACCGTCGCGCTGGAGCTTGTCGGCAGCCACTCGCCCGCCGTTGAGGTACAGCTGCACCTCGCCGCGAGGCAAGCCTTTGGCGCTCAGGCACCAGCTCAGCGAGTCCTCGGCAAAGAGGTCGCCGCAGCGCTTGAGCTGGGTGATGCGGATGGGGTCTTCTGCAGCTGCCGGAAAGGTGGCGAGGGCACTCAACAGCCCGAGGCCGAGGGTGAGCAGGGCGCAAGCGCGTGCAGGCATGGCTCAGCGTCGCTCGAGGTAGTTGACGCTGAACAGCCCGCGCGGGTCGGTCCACTGGCCACGACAGGCGAAGCCGGCGGCATCGGCCAGGGCAGCGAAGGATTCCAGCGTGTACTTGTAGGAGTTTTCCGTGTGCAGGCTTTCCCCGGCATCGAAGTGGAAGCGCCGGCCTTCGATGGTCACGTCCTGCGCATCGGGGCTGATCAGGTGCATCTCGATGCGCGATTCGGCCTCGTTGAAGAAGGCGCGATGGACGAAACGTGACGGGTCGATGTCGCTGTCCAGCTCGTTGCGGATGCGCTGCAGCAGGTTGAGGTTGAAGGCAGCGGTGACATGGGCGCGGTCGTTGTAAGCCGCCTCCAGCACCGCGCGGTCCTTGACCAGATCGACGCCGATCACCAGGCCGCCGCCCACCGGCAGCACATCGTGCAGACGCTGCAGGAAGGCTGAGGCCTCGCCCGGGGTGAAATTGCCGATGCTGGAGCCGGGGAAGAACATCAGCGGGTGCTCGCTGGAGAAATCATCCGGCAGGTTCAGCTCGTTGGAAAAGTCGGTACAGGCGGCATGCACCTCCAGCCACGGGTAGTCCGCCGCCAGCCGCTGGGTGCTGCTGAGCAGGAAGTCCTCGGAGATGTCGATGCCCAGATAGCTGGTTGGGTGCAGTGCCTCCAGCAGCAGGCGTACCTTGCGACTGGCGCCGCTGCCCAGCTCGATCAGGTCGCTGTGAGGCCCGGCGATGTCGAGGATGTCGTTGGCCGCCTCGGCGAGGATCTGCTCCTCGGTGCGGGTGATGTAGTACTCGGGCTGCTGGCAGATCTGCTCGAACAGCTCGGACCCGCGGCGATCATAGAAGAACTTCGGCGAGGCCCATTTCGGGCTCGCGGCGAACCCGGCGAGGGTTTCGTCGCGCAGCGAGGCGTCGTGTGGCTGTTGCAGCTGATCGTGAAAGTGAATTGCCAGCGCCATGTTCAGAGCCCTCTGGCCAGGCGTAGCCCGGCGAACTGCCAGCGCATGGCCGGCTGGAAGAAGTTGCGGTAGGTGACCCGTAGGTGGGATTCCGGCGTGGCGCAGCAACCGCCACGCAAGACCATCTGGCCGGACATGAACTTGCCGTTGTACTCGCCGAGGCTGCCCTCCAGCGGGCGAAAACCCGGATAGGGCAGGTAGGCGCTGGCGGTCCACTCCCAGACATCGCCGAACAGCTGCCTCGGGCCGTCATGGCCGGGCGGCGCGGCGACCGGTTGCAGGTAGTCGCTTTCAAGGAAGTTGCCGCGCAATGGCTGGTCGGCGGCGGCGACTTCCCATTCCGCTTCGCTCGGCAGCCGCGCACCGGCCCAGCGTGAGAAGGCATCGGCCTCGTAATAGCTGATGTGACAGACCGGTGCCTCCAGGTCCAGCGGGCGCAGGCCGCCGAGGGTCATCTCGTGCCAGCTGGCGTCCTCGCGCAGCCAGTACAGCGGAGCATTCCAGCCGGCCTGCTGGATCAGGTCCCAGCCGTCCGACAGCCACAGCTCCGGGCGGGCATAACCGCCGTCAGTGATGAACGACAGGTATTCGCGGTTGCTCACCAGGCGTTCGGCAAGCTGGAAATCCTCGACGAACTGGCGATGTCGCGGGGTTTCGCAATCGAAGGCGAAGTCGCTGCCGGCATGCCCGATGTGCTGCACACCGCCGGTGTATTCATGCCAGCGCGGGCGCTCGGGGCTGCTGGGCCGGGGCTGGGCGAGATCGTCGCGATAAACCGGGTGCAGCGGGTTCTGCGCGAGGATGTGCTTGATGTCCATCAGCAGCAGTTCCTGGTGCTGCTGCTCGTGCTGCAGGCCGAGGCCGACGCGGCGGACGATTTCGGCAGCCTGCTCGCGCGGCGGATTGCTCAGCAGTTCGCCCATGGCCTGGTCGACGTGGCGGCGATAGCGATAGATCTCGTCCACACCCGGGCGGGATAGCACACCGCGCCGCGCCCGCGGAAAGGGCAGGCCATGGGTCTGGTAGTAGGAGTTGAACAGGTAGTCGTAGGCCTCG
Source organism: Stutzerimonas kunmingensis (assembly GCF_002929225.1). Taxonomy (GTDB): domain Bacteria; phylum Pseudomonadota; class Gammaproteobacteria; order Pseudomonadales; family Pseudomonadaceae; genus Stutzerimonas. The sequence goes on from NZ_PISM01000004.1 coordinate 445,722, forward strand.
TTCAGCCGCCGGTAGCCGGGCAGATAAGGCAACAGCAGAAAGGTCTCGAAGAACCAGCTGACATGCGCCAGGTGCCATTTTGGCGGGCTGACTTCCGGCGTGCTCTGGATGACGTAATCTTCGACCTGCAGCGGCGTGCAGATCGCCTCGCTGGTGGCGCGTACCTGCCGGTAACGCTGCAGCAACAGGTCGAGTTCGGCGAGTACCGGGTGCGGATGTGGCTGCTCTGCCAGGTTTCCCATGGCTGTCCCCCTCGGGTTTGACGACCGAAACGGCCTCCCATAGCGACCCGGCGCGGCGGGCAAAAGTTTCTGCCGGCCGGCTTGGCGACCATGAAGAAAAAGCGGCCGCGCTCTGGTCACTCTGTATTAGCAAAGCAGGGGATCGAGCCATGCGACAGTTATTCGTTCTGAGTTCCGCGCTGCTTTTGGCTGCCTGCGGGCAGCACAATACGGCGTCCTATACCGACGCTGCGGGCGCGCCGAAAAGCGCCGAAACGCGCACCCTCGAGGTTGGCGCGAAGCTGCTGCAGGGCAAGGCGCCTTTGGATGCAGTGAGCGCGTACCTCAACGGCTTTCACTTCTACAACGGCGACATGGATGGGCAGATGGAGGCGCACCACTACGTCACGCGGGTGAACGAGGACCTGATGCAGGCGCTGATCTACGACGGCAATGGCAGCAATGCCAAGCTCATGGGCGTCGAGTACATCATCAGCGCGCGCCTGTTCGCGACACTGCCCGAGGACGAGAAGAAGCTTTGGCACAGCCACGATTACGAGGTGAAGTCCGGCTCGCTGGTTGCACCTGGCCTGCCGCAGGTGGCGGAGAAGCAGTTGATGGAGCAGGTGGTCAGCACCTACGGCAAGACCTGGCACACCTGGCATACCGACCGCGACAAGGAACTGCCCTATGGAATTCCGGCGCTGATGATGGGCTTTACCGCGGATGGCCAGCTGGACCCGGCGCTGGAACAGGCCCGTGACGACCGTCTCGACGTGGATACCCAGGCGATCCGTCGCAGTCGCGAGTCGATCCCGCAGCCGACGGCCGATCCTGCGGCAAATGCCTGGGAGAAAGGTGAAGTGATTCAGCTGCAGCGGGTGCGGGGGGCCGGCGAGCATCGCCACGGCGATGGGGCTGGGCGGGCGGAAATCATCGAGTCGGGACGCCTGCAACAACAGCAACAGCGCAGCGATGAACGCTGAGGTTACTCGCCGTCGACCGGCGGCGTCGGGCGAATCAGGATTTCGTTAACGTCGACATGGGCCGGCTGCGACAGGGCATAGACCACTGTGCGGCCGACATCCTCCGGTTGCAGGGCATAGGCTGGCGGCTTGTCGAACAGCGGCGTGTCGACCATGCCCGGCTCGATCAGCGTGACTCGCACACCGCTGCCGCGCAGTTCTTCGCGCACGCTCAGACCCATCCCGGTCACCGCCCATTTGCTGGCGCTGTACATCGAGCCGGGAATGACGAAGCGCCCGGCTGCCGAGCCGGTGAGCAGCAGATGACCGCGGCTGGCCTTCAAGGCGGCCAGCGTGCAGCGCAGGGTCAGGCCGACGCCGTAGACGTTGGTCAGCAGCATGGTTTTCCAGACTTCGGGATCGGCGCCGCTGAAACCGCCGTCGCTGCCGGGGATGCCGGCGTTGGCGTAGACCGCATCGAGCTGGCCGTAGTGATCGAGCACGCGTTGCACCATGGCTTGTTGCTCGGCGTAATCGGTCACGTCGCAGCGAATGGCGAGGGCGCGCTGCGGCCCAATTTCATCGACCAGCTGCCGCAGCTTGTCCTCGGAGCGTGCGGCGAGCGCCAGCCGGTAGCCGGCCGCCGCTGCCAGACGTGCGGTTGCCGCGCCGATCCCGGACGAGGCGCCGGTGATCAGCAGCACGTGGTCGCTCATGGCCGCTCCTCAGTAGTTCGGCGTGGTTTCCGGAATGGCGCTGTCGTCGGTGATGAACGGCATGCTCCAGGGTTCGAGGGTGCAACCCTTGTCGATCAGCTCCTGACGGGTCTGCTCGATCACCTGTGCCATGCGAAGCGGGTCGGCGTAGTCGCGCACCTGCGCCACGCGGGTGATTTCCTCGCCGCTGCCGTTCATCACGGTGAAGCCGAAGCTGTCGTCCTCGGGGTTGGCGCTGGTCACGCAACCACAGGGCAGGAAGGCTTCCGAGGCCAGTTGCATGGCGTTGTCGAGGCTGAGCGGGGTGGTGGTCATGGTCATCTCCGTTGCGTTGCGGATGTTTCAAGTTGACCGCCATATCCCATGGCCGTTTCCCGACCGCCGACCGGCTGTCGCTTGTGCAAAGGCCGGGGCGCCACCATATTCATCGGCATGACCACGTCATCCGTCGATCCGCTTGGCAGTTTCCACCCCGCCGTGGCGGGCTGGTTTTCCCGCAGCTTTCCCGCACCGACGCCGGCCCAGGCGGCTGCCTGGCCGCTGATCCGTGCGGGCCGTTCGACCCTGGTGGCCGCGCCGACTGGCTCGGGCAAGACGCTGACCGCCTTTCTCGCCGCTATCGATGGCCTGGTGCAGCAGGGTCTGGCCGAGGATGGCCTGGCCGACGCGACGCGCGTGCTCTATGTCTCGCCATTGAAGGCCTTGTCCAACGACATCCATATCAACCTGGAGGAGCCGCTCGCCGGGATCACCGCGGAGCTGGCGCGTCTTGGGCTACCAGCGTTGGAAATCCGCACCGCGGTGCGTACCGGCGACACGCCGCAGGCCGAGCGCAACGCCATGCGCAAGCGCGTGCCGCATATCCTCGTCACCACGCCGGAATCGCTCTATGTGCTGCTCGGCTCGGCATCTGGGCGCGAAATGCTCGCCGATGTGCAGAGCGTGATCGTCGACGAGATTCACGCTATCGCCGGCAACAAGCGTGGCAGCCATCTGGCGCTGTCGCTGGAGCGACTGGAAGCGCTCTGCAATCGGCCGCTGGTGCGGGTCGGCCTGTCGGCGACGCAGAAGCCGATCGATGCGGTGGCGCGCTTTCTGGTCGGCGTCGAGCGACCGTGCGAGATCGTCGACATCGGCCATGGCCGCGCCCGCGATCTTGCGCTGGAGGTGCCGCCGGTGCCGCTGGAAGCGGTGATGAGCAACGACGCCTGGGCACTGGTCTACGATCGCCTCGCGGCACTGGCTGGCGAGCATCGCACCACGCTGGTGTTCGTCAACACGCGGCGCATGGCCGAGCGCACCACGCGGCATCTGGCCGAACGGCTGGGCGCCGCGGTGGTGGCTGCGCACCACGGCAGCCTGGCCCGCGAACAGCGGCTGACGGCCGAGCAGAAGCTCAAGCGCGGCGAGTTGCGGGTACTGGTCGCGACTTCCTCGCTGGAGCTGGGCATCGACATCGGTGATGTCGAGCTGGCCTGCCAGCTGGGCTCGCCACGCTCGATTTCGGCTTTCCTGCAGCGGGTTGGGCGCGCCGGGCACCAGGTCGCCGGGGTGTCCAAGGGGCGGCTGTTTCCCAGCTCCCGCGACGACCTGATCGAGTGTGCCGCGCTGCTCGACGCCGTGCGTCGTGGCGAGCTGGACACGCTGAATATCCCGCACGCGCCGCTGGATGTGCTGGCCCAGCAGATCGTCGCGGAGGTGGCCTGTCGGGAATGGGAGGAGGAAGCGTTGCTCCAGCTGTTCCGCCGCGCGATGCCCTATGCCGCGCTCGACGACGCGACCTTCCAGGCACTGCTGCGAATGCTCGCCGAGGGCTATACGACCCGCCACGGAACCCGCGGCGCCTATCTGCACCGTGATCTCGCGACGCGCAGCCTGCGTGGCCGGCGCGGTGGCCGGCTGACCGCACTGACCTCCGGCGGCACCATCGCCGACAACGCCGACTATGCCGTGCTGCTGGAGCCGCAGGGGCTGAATATCGGCACGGTGAACGAGGACTTCGCGGTGGAGAGCCTGGCCGGCGATGTGTTCCAGCTGGGCAACACGTCGTATCGCATCCTCAAGATCGAGTCCGGGCGGGTGCGTGTCGAAGACGCCCAGGGCATGCCGCCGAGCATTCCCTTCTGGCTGGGCGAGGCGCCAGGGCGCAGCGACGAGCTGTCCTTTGCCGTGGCGCGGCTGCGTGACGAGATCGAGCGGCGGTTGGCTGAGGGGGCGGCGGTGGGCAGGGTGGACCTGTCGCCCGCCATCGATTGGCTTACCGGCACCCTTGGCCTGGTGGAAACCGCCGCGCGACAGATCGTCGAATACCTGGCGCGTGCCCGCTCCGCACTTGGCGCCTTGCCGACTCAGCAGCGGCTGGTGATGGAGCGCTTCTTCGACGAGTCCGGCGGCACCCAGCTGGTCATTCATTCGCCCTATGGCAGCCGCATCAATCGCGCCTGGGGGCTGGCACTGCGCAAGCGGTTCTGCCGCACCTTCAACTTCGAGCTGCAGGCGGCGGCCACCGAGGACGCCATCATTCTTTCGCTGTCCACCAGTCACAGCTTTCCGCTGGCGGAAGTCTGGCGCTACCTGCATTCGGCCAGCGCCGAGCAGGTGCTGATCCAGGCACTGCTGGATGCGCCGCTGTTCGGTGTGCGCTGGCGCTGGATCGCCACCACGGCACTGGCGTTGCCGCGCATGGCCGGCGGACGCAAGGTCGCGCCGCAGCTACAGCGAATGAAGAGCGACGATCTGCTGGCCACGGTCTTTCCCGACCAGGTTGCCTGCCTGGAAAACATCGTCGGCGAGCGCGAGATTCCCGATCATCCGCTTGTACGCCAGACGCTCGATGACTGCCTGCACGAGGCCATGGATAGTGAAGGCTGGCTCGCGCTGCTGCGGCGCATGGAGGGCGGCCAGGTCGAACTGCTGGCGCGTGATCTGCCGGCGCCGTCGCCGCTCGCCATGGAGATTCTCGGCGCACGGCCTTACGCCTTTCTCGACGATGCACCGCTGGAAGAGCGCCGCACCCAGGCGGTGCTCGCGCGGCGCTGGAGCGATCCGGAGTCGGCTGACGATCTGGGCGCGCTGGACCCGGAAGCGATCGCCGCCGTGTGTGAGGAGGCCTGGCCCGAGGCGCGCAGTGCCGACGAGTTGCACGAGGCGCTGACAGCGCTCGGTTGCATTGCCGAAGCCGAAACCGCCGCACAGCCGCAATGGAGCGAATGGCTGGCCGAACTGGCCCGTGGTGGCCGCGCGACGCGCATGGACGTGGCGCACGACCGCGTCCTCTGGTTGCCGCTCGAGCGCCTGATGCTGCTGCGCGCGATCTATCCGCAGGCTCCGTTCCAGCCGCATCTGCAGGCGCCCGGCGGCTACGATCAGCCAATCGAGGAAGAGGCGGCACTGGTCGAACTGATTCGTGCGCGGCTGAGCGGCTTCGGCCCGCTGCCGGTGGCGTTGATCGCGCGGCCGCTGGCGTTACCGGCCTCTGCCGTCGCGGCGGCGCTGGTCCGTCTGGAAAGTCAGGGTTACGTGATGCGCGGGCGTTTCAGCGCTGGCGCAGTGGAGGAGGAGTGGTGCGAGCGGCATCTGCTGGCGCGTATCCATCGCTACACGGTCAAGCGCCTGCGACGGGAGATCGAGCCGGTCGAACGTGTCGATTTCATGCGCTTTCTTGCTGACTGGCAGCATCTGTCCGCGACCACGCGCATGCAGGGGCGCGAGGCGCTGGCCACGGTCGTCGAACAGCTGGAGGGCTTTCAGGCCGCCGCCGCAGCGTGGGAAGCCGATCTCTTGCCGGCGCGCCTGAAGGATTATGGCGGCACCTGGCTGGACGAGCTGTGCCGCTCCGGCCGCATTGTCTGGACGCGGCTGGCCGGGCGACTCAGGGCCAGCGGCGGGCCGGTGCGCGGCACGCCGATCGTGCTGCTGCCGCGGCGCCAGTTACCGACTTGGTATGCACTGGCCAGCGACGCGCCGGCGCCGGAGCTGTCTTCACGGGCACAGCGGGTGTTCGAATGTCTGAACGCCCAGGGCGCTCTGTTCTTCGATGAGCTGCAGCACGACGCGCATCTGCTGCGCAGCGAACTGGAGGATGCCCTTGGCGAGCTGGTGGCGGTGGGTTTGGTGAACGCCGACAGCTTCGCCGGTCTGCGCGCATTGCTGGCGCCGGCGAGCAAGCGCTCGCGTACGGCCCGACGAAGCCGTGGTGGTGCCTTTATCGGCGGGATGGACGACGCCGGCCGCTGGGCACTGGTGCGCAAGTCTGGAGCGGGCGAAGAGGAGGCAAGAACACCGGCGTTCGATGCAGAGGCGCTGGAGCACATTGCCCGTGTGCTGCTGCGCCGTTACGGCGTGGTGTGCTGGCGCCTGCTTGCGCGTGAAGCGGACTGGTTGCCGCCCTGGCGCGACCTGTTGCGGGTCTACCATCGGCTGGAAGCCCGTGGCGAGATTCGCGGCGGACGCTTTGTCGCGGCGGTGGCGGGCGAGCAGTTCGCTCTGCCGGAGGCGCTTGGCTTGCTGCGCGAGGTGCGCAAGGGGCCGCTGACCGGCGAGATGCTGGCGGTGTCCGCGGTCGATCCGTTCAATCAGCTCGGCACCCTGTTACCGGGCGCCAGGGTGCCGGCTCTGGCGGCTAACCGGATCCTGTTTCGCGACGGGCTGCCGGTGGCTGTGCTGGCGGCGGGCAAGCCGCAATGGCTGGTCGAACTGGACGAGGATGCCCAGCGCGAGGCGCGCCGCCTGCTGACGCCAGCCAGACGCTGAGTAGTTAGTTAGTAGCCTGTTTGGTACGTTCAGTTGGTAAATGTCGGCGCCCATGGCTCCGATACTGTGTTGCTGCTCCTTGCCATGGCCCGCCAGGACCCGTCGCAGCGCCTTTGTTTTGCAGCCATGTTCATCCGACTTTGCCTTAACCCACTCACCGCCCAACCACCAGGGATCAGGCTGTCGGCGCCAGGCATTTCAGGTCGCTGAAGTCGGTGCGCAGCTGCGCCAGGCGCCCGCTGAGGTGGGTCCGCTGCCCTTCGTCGGCAAGGCTATAGAGGTCGGCCACCAGGTCCAATCCGGCCTGCTCGGCACGCTGCAACGCGGCCTGATCGTCCGTACTCAGCAACTCCTCGCGCTCCTGCAGCAGCTGCGCAATGCGGTCGTCGAAATCGGCGCGGTGGCGCTGCTCGACCGCAGCCAACAGCAGCTCTTGCCAGCGCTCGCGGTTGCCCAGCCAGCGGCTGTTCTGCTCGTTCAGGGTGTGAGACCAGAGCAGCACGCGTTGTCGCTGGTCCGCGTTCAACTGGCCGAACCAGTACTGCAGACGCTCCTGCATGCGCTCGGCGCGCTCGCGAATCTGCCGTTCCAGCGGCGGAGCCAGGTATTTCTCCCGGTACTCCTCTCGGTTTTCCTCCAGCGCGCTGCGCAGTTCGGCGACCTGCTTGTCGCTCAGGGCACGCAGCAGGTCCGTTGCGGTGGGGGTGATCTCCACGGCAACGCTGTGCATGGCGTCGCGGACGTCGCGGTACTGTGGTTCGAGATCGCGGCGATCGAGCTGGCCGCCAGCAGTTTCACGCTCAAGCTGTTCGAGGTTGGCCAGCAGTTCCGGCAATTGCGTGCTGCAGTGCCAGGCCAGGTGCTCGCGCAGGCGTTCGCGCAGCTCGTCCTTCTGACGGTTATCGAGGTCGAGATAGTCGTTGAGCGTCCAGGGCACGACCATGTCGAGGTTGCGATAGACCAGGGTGGCGCGGCTGCAGCCGTTCAACAGCGCGGCGCAGAGCAGGGTCAGCAGGAGCAGGCTGGCAATGGGGCGCATCGTCTTTCCTCGAGCGTCGGCGGCTGTTCTGTAGAGCCACGGCAGCGCCGGGGGTTCGGCTGGCGGACCGTTTCGTCGGTGCCGGCGAGCAAAGGTGGCTGGCCTGTGGTCTTCCCTACATGGAGTCGTTCCGACGATATGGGACGGCCGATTTACCCAGCAGCAGTGGAGAAAAGCCATGACCTCTCAGATCAAGCACCTCAGCGGCGAAGACGTACCCAAGGCCTGGCGCCCGACCTGGGTCGTGTGCTGGGTAGTGGAGCTGAACGGCACCATCGTCGGTGGCCCCTACGCCACCGAACAGGAAGCGCGTGCGGTGGCCGATGGCGACGAGGAGCCGCGGATCTCGCAGACCCCGGCGCCCTGAAACGGTAATCCCAGGCGCCTGGGCCCGTAACTAGCGGGACTGTTCCAGGCAGTGCTGCGGGCAGGGCGCCTGATAAGGGACCGATGGCGGTGGCGGAGCGACTAGCTGATTCACCAGTTCCAGTGATTTATCGAAGGATGGATAGCCGCTGCGCGCGACATCCAGCTCGCCGTAGGCGTCGCGATAGCGTTCCGCGCGATCCTCGTCTGCTTCGTTGAGCAGGTACGGCTCGTGATAGATCTTGTAGAGCAGCGCCACCGCATGGGGGTGGCCCTTGCGCTTGGCCTTCTCCAACAGGTCGAGCACTTCCGATGACTCCGGGCCTTGGCGAATCAGCAGCAGGGCCTGATAGAACTCAGTCTCGCCGCGCCGATCCAGCTTCGCACTGCGATCGAGCAGCGCCTGGGCAAGTTCGTAGCTGTCTTCGTCGCCGATCGAAATCAGAATCTTCGCCTGCATCAGGTCATTCTGGTACAGCAGCCGTTCGGCACGACATTGGTCGTTCCAGTCGCGGTCGCAGGATTTAGTGGCGCAGCCGCCGAGGGTCAATAGCAGGCTGACCAGCAGTGCCTTTTTCATGGCTGAATTGGTACTCCGTTCTCTTTTCGCCAGTATGAGCCGTGCCAGCTTCGATTCGCCAGTGGCGCTTACGTTCGCTCAATAATTGGGACAGGGCGCGCTCATCTCTTGCAGGCCGTAGCGCCTGAGCAGGGTCTGCCAGCGCGCGCTGTGCGGCAGATCGGCGATGAGCTGATGCACGAACTGCGTGGTTTCGGCTGGCAGGCTGGCGGTCATGAGCACATGCCGGTCGAAGACATAGAGCGGGCGTGGCGAAACATGCAGCGGTGCGTCCGGCACCTCTGTGAGGCTGAAGAACAGCCGTGAGGAGCGCGGCATCAACGCGACATCGATGCGCCGGTTGAGCAGCTTGTTCAGGTTCTGCAGATCGTTGTGCACGTCTTCGCGCTGGATCAGGCCCTTGTCGATGTCGCCTTCCAGCGCCCGGTAGAGATGCCCGAGCACGCCGCCCAGACGCAGGCCATGCAGGGACTTCGGGCCGTGATAGTCGACCGGCTTGTCTTTATGGGAAACGAAATCCTGGATGTCGCACAGCAGTGGCCGGCTCCAGCTGGCGCTGGCGGTGAGGCGCTCGGGGAAGAACTCCGGCGTGGCCCATAGGAGGATGCCGGGCTCCTTGTCCTCGAGGCGTGCATCGAGACGTTTGCGCGGCAACTGGGTCAGCTGGAAGTGATAGCGGTCCTGGTTGGTCGGATGCTCGTTGAGCAACTGCACCAGCGCTTCGGAGAGCCCGGGGTTCTGCCCGGAGGCAAAGGGAGGCGAGGGTTGGTAAGCCCATACGGCGACAGGCTCGGCAGCCAGGATGCTCAGCGGGAAAACGGTCAGCAGCAGGAGCATCAGTTTCTGCATCGCGGTCCTGTCTTGAGTGAAAGCGCCGTCGTGGCGAAATGCCGCTCAAGACTGATTCAGCAGGGCAGGTAAAGCAAGCGTGCTCCGCCAGCCGGTGCTGGCGATGGCGTGCGGGTACGGCGTCAGAAGCGCTCGTGTTCGCCGACAAAACGCCACTGGCCGGCCGGTAGTTTGGCCATGGACAGGCGGCCGATGCGAATGCGTTTGCAGGCAAGCACCGTCAGCCCGATGGCTTCGCAGAGCAAGCGGACCTCGCCGGGCGCGGGCTCCTTGATCACCAGGCGCAGACGGTTTTCGCTCTGCCAGCTGACCTTGGCCTTGGGCAGGATCTTGCCGCGGTGGCCAATGCCCTTGGCGAGCAGGGCCAGCCCGTTTTCTTCGGCTTCGCCGCTCACTTCGACGACGTATTCCTGCTCCAGCTTGTCGCGCGTGCTGGTGAGCAGGCGGATCACTTCGCGTTGCTGGCTGAAGACGGTCAGCCCACTGGCGTCGGCGTCCAGTGGCAGCAACAGGTTCTGCTGGAGCAGATGACGCTGCAACGCTTCATTGCGGCTGGGGTCGTCGCTCCAGTGCTCGCTGGCCTGCAGTACGCGGCGGGTGCTGTCGACGTCGGCATCGATCACCAGCCCGGCCGGTTTGTGCAGCAGCAGCGTCACAGGCGTGATTTCCTTCGCGGTAGCGCCGGCCTGCAGTTCGACACACTGTTCAGGTCTCACCTTGATGAAAGGCGCTTCGACCAGTTCTCCGTCGACCGTTACCCAACCACCCTCGATATACAGCTCGGCCTCGCGCCGGGAACAGCCGAGTTGCTCGGCGAGGCGTTTGGCAAGGCGTACGGGGTCGGTCATGGTGCGCTCGGAGACGAGAAAGGAGGGGGTAGAACGCGGCGAGCCATGATAAAGCCGGCTCGCCGAAGGCGGTTCAGATCACTTCTTGCTGATGGTGATCTGGCGGGAAGGACCGTTGGTCTGGCCACTCACACCGTTGGGGATGGTCTGGACTTCGCCGCCTGCCTTGATGAAAGCGGCCATTTGCGCAGCGAGGGACTGGCTGGTTTCGGTGGCGGGTTCGGGCTTGCGCTTGGCGCTGGTGGTTTTAGTGGCCATGGATCGCTTTTCCTTTAATCAGTCGAACCGGGCATTATACAGATTTGATCAAAATTTGTTCAGGTTTTTGCAGGCCGTCATTTCTTGAAGCGTTTTTGCAACCACTCAGCGAGCCGCCTGGTCTTCAATTAGCCGCGAAAGCGAGTTTCTCGATGCCGGATCATCACCTGAGAGGAAGACCATGCTGCGCCATGCCATTCGCACCACGCTCTGTGGTTTTGCCATCGCCGCTTCGCTGCAGGCTGTCGCCGAAACTGAACGTCATTCCAGCGAGGCCGGGCCGGTAACGGTCAAGGAGATCGCCAGCGGTCTTGAAAACGCCTGGGCACTGGCCTTCCTGCCGGACGGCAAGCGCATGCTGGTGACCGAGCGGCCCGGCCGCCTGCGCGTGATCGGCCTGGACGGCAGCCTCTCCGAGCCGCTTGCTGGCGTGCCGGAGGTCTTCGCCCGCTCCCAGGGTGGTTTGCTCGACGTGCGATTGTCGCCGGACTTCGAAAAGGACCGCCTGGTCTACCTGACCTATGCCGAGGCCGGTGAGCAGGGCAAGGCTGGAACGGCGGTCGGTCGTGGCCGGCTGAGTGACGATGACACACGGCTGGATAACTTCGACGTTATCTTCCGTCAGCTGCCGAAGCTCTCTACCGGGGTGCACTTCGGCTCGCGGCTGGTGTTCGACGGCAAGGGGCACCTGTTCGTCGCGCTCGGCGAAAACAATCAGCGGCCGACCTCGCAGGACCTCGACAAGCATCAGGGCAAGGTGGTGCGCATCGGCCTGGACGGCAGTGTGCCGGAGGACAACCCCTTTGTCGGCCAGGACGGCGTGCGGCCGGAAATCTGGTCCTACGGCCATCGCAACCAGCAGGGCGCCGCACTCAACCCCTGGAGCGGCGTGCTCTGGACCCACGAACATGGGCCGCGCGGCGGTGACGAAGTCAACATTCCCCAGGCTGGCAAGAACTACGGCTGGCCGCTGGCAACTCACGGCATCAACTACAGCATGCTGCCCATTCCTGAAGCCGAGGGTGAAACGGTCGAGGGCACCGAGCCGCCGCACCACGTCTGGAAAAAATCGCCGGGCGTCAGTGGGATGGCGTTCTACGACGCCGAGCGCTTTCCCGGCTGGCAGCGCAGTCTGTTCATCGGCGCGCTGGTGGATCAGTCGCTGATACGCCTGCAGCTTGATGGCGACCGCGTGGTGGGTGAAGAGCGCCTGCTCAAGGAGCTGGGCGCGCGCATCCGCGACGTTCGCGTCGGGCCCGACGGTTACCTCTATGTGCTGACCGATGCGGGCAATGGCAAGTTGCTTCAGGTTGGCCTGGATACCCAGTAAGTCTCGCCTGGCTGGGGTTGCCGGCCCCGTCTTGCCAAGTCATGTCGCGCCAATCGCCCCTGTGCACGGAGCATTCCCGCTCGTCGCCTGTCCCACTCTAATGATGGCCAGCCCTGCCGGCCGTCGCAGTGTGGTGATTTGAATAACAAGATCGAGGGAGACAGGCCGTGGCTGTGGTCATCAGCGGGGTGTTTTGCATCATCGTCGGGCTCGCGCTCGCTGCAGGGGGAGCGAAGGTCGTCAGCCTTGGCGGTACCTGGTATTTCGCCATCGTCGCGGCAGGGTTTCTGCTGACCGGGGTCATGCTGCTGATGCGCCGCCGCGCGGCGCTTTGGGTTTACGCGCTGCTGATGCTCGGGGCGCTCGGCTGGGCGCTGTACGAAGTGGGGCTGGACTGGTGGCAACTGGCGCCGCGCGGCAGCATCATCGCGCCGCTCGGGTTGTGGCTGCTGACGCCCTGGATCGCGCAGCGGCTGGGCTGGCAGCACTTCGGTTTTCGCGCCTGGGGCGGCGCCGCGCTGCCGCTGACGCTGGCGGTCGTGCTCTGGGGCGCAGCAGCGGTGTACGCCGTTGGGCACGACAGTCACGACATCAAGGGCATGCTGCCGCCGCCTTTGGCCGAAGCGCCTGCCATGGACCAAGCCGTGCCGGCCGGCGACTGGCACGCCTACGGACGCAGCCAGCAGGGCCAGCGCTACTCGCCGCTGGCACAGATCACGCCGCACAACGTCGAGCGGCTGGAGCCGGTGTGGCATTACCAGACCGGGGATCTGCGCGGTCCAGACGATCCGGATGAAACCACCTACGAAGTCACCCCGCTCAAGGTCGATGACAGCCTGTACCTGTGCACGCCGCACAATCTGGTCATCGCGCTGGATGCCGAAACCGGCGAGGAGCGCTGGCGCTTCGATCCCGAGGTGCCGCATTCGGTCAACCGCCAGCACCTGACCTGCCGCGGGCTTTCCTACCATGCAGCGCCGCCGGCGAACGAGGGCCAGGCCTGTCGGCAGCGCCTGTTCATGCCAACCGCCGATGCCAGGCTGATCGCGCTGGATGCGAAGACTGGGGAGATTTGCCCCGGCTTCGGCGACAACGGCGCGGTGGATCTCTGGGCGAACATGCCCCACGTGAAGGAAGGCTTCTACTATTCCACCTCGCCGCCGGTGGTCGCGCGTGATCGGGTGATCGTCGGCGGAGCGGTGAATGACAACGTTCGCGCCAACGAGCCGTCCGGCGTCATCCGTGCCTATGACGTCTATACCGGCGAGCTGAAATGGAACTGGGATCCGGGCAATCCTGATGAAACAGCGCCGATCGCCGCCGGGCAGACCTACAGCGCGAGCAGCCCGAACAGCTGGAGCATTTCCAGTGCAGACGAGGCGCTGGGCCTGATCTACGTGCCGCTGGGCAATCAGGTGCCGGATCAGTGGGGCGGACAGCGCAGCGAGAACAGCGAGCGCTTTTCCTCGTCCATCGTTGCCCTCGATCTGGATAGCGGCCAGCTGCGCTGGGTTTTCCAGACCGTGCGCCATGACCTCTGGGACATGGATGTGCCGGCGCAGCCGAGCCTGATCGACATCCAGGCCGCGGACGGCCCGGTACCCGCGCTGGTGGCGCCGACCAAACAGGGCGACATCTATGTACTCGACCGCCGCACGGGCGAGCCGATCCTGCCGGTGCGCGAGGTGCCGGCGCCGCAGGGCGCGGCCGAGGGCGACTGGGTCGCCAAGACGCAGCCAGCGTCGGCATTGTCTTACGAGCCACCGAAGCTGCAGGGCAAGGACCTGTGGGGCGCCACGCTGATCGACCAAATGATGTGCCACATCCAGTTCCACTCGCTGCGCTACGAAGGGCGGTACACACCGCCATCGACCCAGGGCACCCTGGTCCATCCGGGCAATTTCGGGGTGTTCAACTGGGGCGGCGTAGCGGTGGACCCGGTGCGGCAGATGGTGTTCAGCACGCCGGCCTATCTGGCCTTCACCGCGAAGCTGATTCCCCGGGAGGATGCCGAGACGACCTACGTGTCCGAGGAGGAGTCGTTCCTCAACGAGAACTTCGGATCGCCGTTTGCGGTTGAGCTGAAGGCTTTCGTCTCGCCCATCGGCCTGCCATGCACCGCGCCGCCTTGGGGCTACGTGGCCGGCGCCGATCTGCGTACCGGCAAGACGCATTGGCTGCGCAAGAACGGCACGGTTCGCGACCGTTCGCCGATTCCGCTGCCATTCAAGATGGGCGTGCCGAGCCTTGGCGGACCGATGCTCACCGCCGGTGGCGTCGCGTTCTTGAGCGGCACGCTTGACTACTACCTGCGTGCCTACGATGTCAGTACCGGCCGCGAACTATGGAAAGCGCGTCTGCCGGCCGGCGGCCAGGCCACGCCGATGACCTACGAGAGCCGCTCGGGTCGGCAGATGGTCGTGGTGGTTGCCGGCGGGCATGGCTCGCTGGGCACTAAAGCCGGTGATTCGGTGATCGCCTATGCATTGCCACGCTGACAGGCGCTAGAATCGCCGCCTTTATATTCGGGACCGCCCACATGGCCGCAATCGGACGTTACAACAGCCTGCAGATCGTCAAGCACACCGGTTTCGGCCTCTATCTGGACGGCGGCCCGGACGGCGAAATCCTGCTGCCCAACCGCTACATCCCCAAGGACATGCCGACCGAGGTGGATGACTGGCTGAACGTCTTCATCTACCTCGATAGCGAGGACAAGCTGATCGCCACCACCGAAAAGCCCAAGGTGCAGGTCGGTGAATTCGCCAGTCTGAAGGTGGCCGAGATCAACCGGGTCGGATTGTTTCTCGACTGGGGACTACCCAAGGACCTGCTCTTGCCGCACTCGGAAGAGAAGCGGCCGCTGCAGGTGGGTGATTACTGCGTGGTCTACGTCTACATCGACAAGCGCACCCGGCGCATTACCGCCACGGCGCGACTGGACCGCTATCTGGACAAGACCCCGGCGAACTACAAGGTAGGAGAAGCGGTGGACTTGCTGATCGTCGAAGCCACCGATCTCGGTTTCAAGGCGATCATCAACGGCCAGCACTGGGGCCTGATTCACAAGAACGAGGCGTTCAAGTTTCTCCGTGGTGGCATGCGCGAGCGCGGCTACATCAAGGAGCTGCGGCCCGACGGCAAGATCAGCCTGAGCCTGCAGCCGGTGGGCAGCGAAGCGACCGATGCGCTGCAGGCGTTGATCCTGCAGAAACTGGAAGAAAACCAGGGCTCGCTGGATGTCAGCGACAAGAGCCCGGCCGAGGAAATTGCACGTCGCTTCGGCGTCAGCAAGGGCAACTTCAAGAAGGCCATCGGTGGTCTTTACAAGCAGGGCCGCATCGTCATCCACCCGGATCGCATCGAACGCGCCTGAGCCAACCCCATAGCGGGGTGGTCGCAATGACCACCCGGTGGCCGCTACAGATCCAGATTGATCTGCC
This sequence comes from Stutzerimonas kunmingensis, assembly GCF_002929225.1. GTDB lineage: Bacteria > Pseudomonadota > Gammaproteobacteria > Pseudomonadales > Pseudomonadaceae > Stutzerimonas. The sequence goes on from NZ_PISM01000004.1 coordinate 461,089, forward strand.
CGCTGCCGATTTCCTTTCTCAACGACTCACCCTTGCCCTCCGCATAGCTCAGCTGCCCGTCGACCAGGCGGGCAGGGGCGGTGAACGGGTGGGTGGCCGGCGGCTTCTCGTCCTGGATATGCAGGACTTCGATGTCGCGTATTTTCAACACGTCCGAAACCAGCGAACGATGGCAGCGCCACCAGAGCACCTCGGCGCACATCATTGCCGTGCGTCGCTGGGCCGCCATTTCCAGTAGGCGCTGCAGACCGCGGTTGAATTCATCGCTGCGCAAATGATCGGCATAGCCGCGAAAGGAGCTGTTGCGCCAGGCCAGGCTTGGCGAATCCCTCAGAGGCCGCCGTCTGCCGCCCAGTTCCTCGATCCATTGATAGTGCAGCCCGTGCGCTTCCAGACCTTCGCGCAGCGCTGCCTCGCCGAACTGCGGCAATCGCCGTGAGCCGGGAAAGCGGCGGACGTCGGCGATGGCCTCGATCTGATGGTGGCGCAGTATCTCGATCAGCTGCTCCAGAGAGCGCGTCGAGTGGCCGATGGTCCACACCGTGGCTGGCTGAACCATGCCTCAGCTCAGCTTCCTGAGTGCCGACTCTTTATGCATCGCCACATGATCGGTCTTGTCGCTCTTGATCTCGTATTGCGGGGCATCCGGGCTGGCGTGCCGTGTGCGGCCCATGAATTCGGTGTCAGCCGTGTGCACGCGGGTGATGTGACCGCTGACCCGTCCCGCTTCCGAGTTCCAGCTGACGTGATCGCCCACTTTGTACTTATGGCTCATGGTGCCTCCGTTTCGTCGTTCGGTAAGGCATCCGACAGCCATATGCCGACGAAGATCGGTTACTTCCGGCCGCTGGTTCCTCATCCCTAACAGACGGCTATCAGCTCCTCCGCTATATACCGTTCGTCGGCAAGCTCGATAGCGGTTAATCCCTCTTAAGACCTCGGAAGTTCAAAAAGCCGACGCTTATTTTGGCGCCAGACAACCAACTAGGGCGGTTAAACGTAATATCAATTCGACAGCTATCGCCATATGAGTAATGGCAACTTAATGTTATTTGCTCTATATGGCGTTTTTCTGGCGATCTATTACTGACAAAAAAATTTCCATTAATTTTTGGAACCTATTATAAAGCCGCCACGCAAGACGATTTGCCGGTTTGTTCAGGGGGTGGACGGCGGGAAATTTCTTGTTGAACGGTTCGTTTGTTGTGACACCGCGGCCCTCCTCAAGAGCAACGCCCCACGACTTATCGACCTCCCGTCACTTTTTAAAGGCTCGGCCTTTGAAGTAGTAAGTTCCGGAGAGACTCAATGTCCACCAACCTGTTTTCCGGTGCCCGCAAGGCACTCGTCGCTTCCATCGCCGCCGCTGTTCTTCTGGGTGGTGTCACTGTTGTCACCACGCCTTATGCCGCTGCATCCACAGTTGCCGCTGTATCGGTTTCCGCCAAGATCAACGCGTTCACCAACACCGATTGGCTGAACGGTGTCTGGCGCACCGGCGCCGGCTTCTCGATCCCGGCTACCTCGGCAAACCGCACCGCGTTCGTGTCCGGCGTTTCGGTACGACTGGCAGACGGTCAGGTACGCAAGATCAGCCGCGCCCAGATCGTCGGCAGCAACATGAGCATCTTTCTGGAAGGTGCAAAGCTGGACGGCAACAAGGTTGGCGCACCGCAGGTGGTCACCATCGGTAGTACGGCCGTAACGGCGCCTGTAACTTCCACCGCTCCGGTCACTTCACCGACTACCGTTGCTGCACACTCGACCAGCATCAATGCATTCACCAATACCGATTGGCTCAATGGGGTATGGCGCAAGTCGCCGGGCTTCTCCATTCCGGCAAGTACTGCCAACAAGGCTGCGTTCAAAGTTGGTGCGTCGGCAAAACTGGCGGATGGCCAGGTTCGCAAAGTTACCCAGGTACAAGTTGTCGGCGCCAATATGAGCGTCTATCTCGAGGGTGCGGCAGTTAACGGGAGTGTGGTCGGCGCACCCAACAAGTTGTCGCTGGCGACAACCTCTACTACCAGCCCGGCTCCGGCGCCTACTGCTCCGACTAACTCAGTCATCGCGACCAGTAACCTGAACAACTACACCAATACTCATTGGTTGAACGGTATGTTCCGCACTGCCGCCGCCTTCTCTATTCAGGCAAGCAGCGCCAACGTGGCAGCGTTCAAGACTGGCGCTGTGGTGAAGCTCGCTGACGGCCAGACCCGCAAGGTGCTGCGCACTCAGCTGGTTGGCAGCAACATGAGCGTTTTCCTCGACGGTGCAGTGATCAACGGCACCACCCTGGGCTATCCGAAGACCATCTCGGTGGTCAGCACATCGACCAGCACTCCTTCGTCTCCGGCTCTGACTACTCCGCCGGTAGAAGCGGCACCGGCGCCTGCGCCTACCGCACCTGACACCACCAACGGCAAGCCGCTGCTGGTCGGCGTCAACCTGTCCGGCGCAGGCTTCGGCCCGTCGGTTGTTCCGGGCAAGCATGGCACCAACTACACCTACCCGGCCGAGTCGTACTACAAGAAGTACTCCGACCTGGGCATGCCGCTGGTTCGCCTGCCGTTCCTCTGGGAGCGTATCCAGCCCAAGCTGAACTCTCCGCTGAACGCTGAGGAGTTCGCCCGCCTGAAGCAGTCGCTAGACTTCGCGCAGAAGCACAACGTCAAGGTGATTCTCGACCTGCACAACTACTACCGTTACTACGGCAAGCTGATCGGCTCCAACGAAGTGCCCATCAGTTCCTTCGCTGCGGTGTGGAAGCAGATCGTACAGCAGGTGGTCAACCATCCTGCCGTCGAGGGCTACGGCCTGATGAACGAGCCGCACTCCACCAATGGGCTCTGGCCGCAGGCTGCCCTGGCTGCTGCTCAGGCAATCCGCACCGTCGACTCCCAGCGCTGGATCTACGTAGCGGGCGATCGCTGGTCGAGCGCCTTCCACTGGCCGCACTACAACACCCAGCTGGTCACCAACCCGTGGATGCGTGATCCGAAGAACAACCTGGTTTATGAAGCGCACATGTACGTGGACAAGGATTTCTCGGGCAACTACTTCGACAAGGCCGAGAAGTTCGACCCGATGATTGGTGTCAATCGCGTCAAGCCCTTCGTCGACTGGCTCAAGCAGAACAAGCTGCGCGGCTACATCGGTGAGCATGGCGTACCGGACTTCTCGCCCTCGGCCATCGTCGCTACCGACAACCTGCTGGCTTACCTGCGTCAGAACTGCATCCCGAGCACCTACTGGGCTGCCGGTCCCTGGTGGGGTGAGTACGCCATGTCGCTGGACGTGAGCAGTGGCAAGTACCGTCCGCAGCTGCCGGTTCTGCAGAAGCACGCCAAAGCCACAAACAGCTGCACCAGCGTCGGTCCGCTGTAACGACAACGATCCAAACAAGAACGGGCCCCAAGGGCCCGTTTTTGCGTTCCTATACTGTATTGGCTGATTACAGCTCGTCGGCTCGCTGCGACGGGGTGATCGCCAACGAGCTGACCCGATGGTCACCATCGCTGTCATTCCCGCCGTTCCGCTTGTTCGACCTTCGCATTCCCCCAAGCCAAGCTGCATGCCGGCTGCGCGCCAATCGCGGGCAGATCGCCACCAGATCTCGCTGTTTCACGTCCTCCCTTTCTGCAGTGCGGCATAGCTGACTCGGTTCTCGAAGCCCCGTACCGCTTGGCCAGAAACACGGAACTCGAAAATTTGGGTCCGGTCACCATTTATGTGCGTACTGAAATCGCACAGCCGCGGAAGCCCGCACTGCTGTGCTTCACGGACCGTGGTCATCCGGCCAAACCCTATGACCCTATAAAAGGTGGACAAAATGACGACACCCGATGAAGAGATCACAGGTTACGGCGGCCAAGCCAGAACCGACGCCAACGCGCAGTCAACGAGCGCTCCCGCTCAACCCACCGGCCAAACAGGCCAGGCTGGCACCACGCAGGCAAGCAGCTCCGCTTCCGCTCCGAGTGCCGAGGAACTCAAGGCAAAGGCGCGCGAAGCTGGCGAGCAGGTCAAGACCCAAGGCAAGGCGCAGCTGGACAGCTACCGCGGTACGGCCGCCGATGAGCTGGAAAAGGTTGCCCAGAGTGCCAAGGCAGCAGCGGCAGAACTTGAAAACCAGGATCGCACTGGCCTTTCCCATTACGTCTCCGACATGGCGCAGAGCATGGTCGACCTGGCCGACAACCTGCGCGGCAAGAGCGTCGATGAGCTGGTGGGCGAGGTGAACCGTCTGGCTCGCAACAATCCCGGCCTGTTTATTGCCGGCAGCGTTGCACTTGGCTTCGGCCTGACTCGTTTCGCCCGTGCTTCCAGCCATCGCACTGAATCCACAACGCGTGAACCGACGACCGATTACGGCCATTCCGACGCCAGTCGCCCGCATCCGACTTCGCCGCTCGGCGTGCCGGCAGACGTAACCGCCGAAACCCTGCCAAGCCAGTCCGACCTAGACTCGCGCATTTCCAGTGGCACACCGAGCAATACCGTCGGCGGTGTGAGCAACGCTGGCATGGCGCCGAACAAGGGCAGCACCAATGGAGTAGGCAGCAACGGCGTTGGCAGCACTGGCAAAGGCACGAACGGAGGGCTTAATCGATGAACGAACAACGCAACCTCAATACGCCTTACGAACCCGGCAACCCCGAGCACGATAATTCGGTCGGCGGTTTGCTACGGCAGCTGACCCGCGAAGTGCCGTCGCTGTTCACCAAGGAGCTGGCGCTGGCCAAGGCCGAGCTGAACGAATCGTTGCGGGCCACCAAGGCAGGCGCTGCCAGCGTCGCAACCGGCGGTGCGGTGCTCCTGGCTGGCTTCATCATCCTGCTGATGTCGGCGGTCTACTTCCTCAGCACCATGATGGAACCCTGGCTCGCCGCGTTGATCGTCGGCGTAGTCGTGGTGGTCATCGGCATGATCATGGTCTCGGCCGGCAAGAAGAAGTTCGAAGCCTCTTCGTTCAAACCCGACCGCACCATCCATTCGCTGCAGAAGGATAAAGAAGTCGTAAGGGGGCACGCATGAGCACGCATAACCAGGTAGACGTAGAAGCACAAAAGGACCCCGACACGCTGGAGCGCGAGATCGACCAGCAGCGCGCCGAAATCGGCAACATCGTCCACGCGCTGGAAAGCAAGCTCTCCCCGGGGCAGATGATCGATACCGCGCTCGGATACGCCAAAGGCGGCGGTGGCGAGTTCCTGCATAACCTCACCGATACCGTTAAGGCTAATCCGGTACCGACGCTGCTCACCTCCATCGGCCTGGTATGGCTGATGGCCGGGCAGAATCGGCGCCCGGACTATAGCGACAGCGCTTCGATCGGTCCGTCGATGACCGACAAGCTCGCCGCCAAGGCCTCTGGTCTCAAGCAGCAGGGCACCGGCATCAAGGACAAGGCAGCGCAGATGAGCCATAGCGCCTCCAGCTCACTGGGCAATGCCCGTCATCGCGTCGGTGACTCCAGCCGGCACGCCGCGGAAAGCCTGCGACATACCGCAGACCGTGCGCGCGGCGGTTTCACTCAGTTGCTCAACGAGCAACCGCTGGCATTGGGCGCCATGGGCATCGCCCTCGGCGCGTTGCTGGCGGCCTCGGTTCCACCGACCCGTCGTGAAGACGAACTGATGGGCCAGAAGAGCGACGAGCTGACCGGCAAGATCAAGGACAAGGCTCGCGAGGGCTATGCGATGGCCAGCGCCGAAGGCGAGCAATTGGCCGGCCAGGTCAAGCACGACCTCGAACGCGACCACGGCCAGCCCGCGTCGCGGCCGCACTGATCGCCCGATGCGGATTGCAGTATCGAGGGCGATGCGCGCGGACTTGAGTCCAACCGCAGAACCCCTGATAATCCGCAGCCTGGCGCCGGTGTAGCTCAGTAGGTAGAGCAGCGCATTCGTAATGCGAAGGTCGCAGGTTCGACTCCTGTCTCCGGCACCAATGAAATCAAGGGGTTAGCTTCGGCTAGCCCTTTTGTTTTTGGGCCGGTGTCTCACAAGTGTCCCATTCTTGTCTCGGCGTCGATCACGCTGTCAGGCGGTACGCGACGTAAGCCAGGACGCCAAAGGCGGCGCCGAAAATCCCATAGATCGGCCATAGGCTTCGTTTTCTAGCCTCTGCTCGAGCATCGAGAATCTCTTGCGCCTGAAGGTGCACGTAGGACGGTGGCGTTCGTGTCTTGGCGGGCCGCTTGATTCGAGTTATCTCGCCTCGAGGAGGCTCCGTCGTTTGCGCCTTGGGTGCCGCATCAGCTCTGAAGTTGTCCCAGGAGGGCTTTTTGCCTTTCTGGCGCAGTTCTTCGCGATACCACTCGCGATCTTCCATTCCCATGTCTGCCTCCTTGCAACCACCGTTTCAATCGCAGCCAATCGTATAGCACTGGCCGCAAAACGCTAGCGATCCCCTCGGGGTGCTTCGAGCAACACCAATGGCGAATGACTGAGAACAGTCGCGAAGTGATCCGGCGCCAGATGCGAGTACCGCATCGTCATCTTGATATCGCCGTGGCCCAGGATTCGTTGCAGCGTGAGGATGTTGCCGCCCTGCATCATGTAGTGGCTGGCGAAGGTGTGCCGCAGGATGTGGGTCAGCTGGCCGGGTGTGTGCAGGCCGGTGCGTTCGTAGGCTTTGCGGAACGCCGATCGACAGGAGCTGAACAGCCGGCCCGATCCAGGGTAGCCACGCTCAAGCATCAGGTCCACCAGATCATCCGGCACGGGGATGGTCCGCACGCGGCCATTCTTCGTCCTGGCGAAGCGAACTTGCCCGTTCAGCAGCTGGTTACGGGTGATCGACTCCGCTTCATCCCATCGAGCACCAGTAGCCAGACAGAGCTTGGCGACGGGCAGGGTGTGGCTGTTGGTCGACGCGGCGCATTCATCCAGCACCAACCGGCATTCGTCCAGGGTGAGATAGGTCAGCTCGGTTTCATCGACCCGCAGTTGTCGCAGCTTGGCGACCGGGTTGGCTTCATGCCAGACGCCGAGGCGGATCAGCTCGTTGAATACGGCTTTCAGGTAGCGATGCTCATGGTTCACCGTTGCCGGAGTGCAGCTCTTGAGGCGTTCGGCCCGATAGCGGCTGAAATCCAGGGCGGTGAAGCTGGAGGCAATCGGGTTGCCCAGGGCTTCGACTATCGCCAGGGTGCGCCCATAGCGCTTCTGATCCTTGAGCGTGGCGCCATGCAGTTCGTACCAGACCTGCACCAGATCGGCGAGACGTTCGCCCGGGTCGCGGCCCCGATGGCTGTACTCCCGGCGCATATCGACTACCCAGCGTTCAGCCTCGCTCTTGGTGCGGAAGCCACGCTTGCGCTTGCGGATGCCGGCTGTTCTATCCAGCCAGAAATCCACGTCCCAGCCGGTTGGTCCCTTGGTGATCAAACAGCACGCCCCCAGCGAACGTGACGCTCCTCGAGCAGTGCCTTGATGTGCTTGTACAGGTCACGCTCGGTCATTTCCTTGGCGGCGTAGTGGTCACGGATCACCGGCCAACAGTCCCATTGCTGCAGCGTCTCAAACGCCTTTTTTGCGCCCACCCGCTCCCTTGCCAGCAGGCTTACGAAGTTTCCCAGGAACAGTTCCACGTTCTTGCCTGAGAAGCCTCGAGAGGTCTTGTAGTACCGCTTGTATTCGGTGTCATCGACCAGCGAATCCACGGCCACATCTACCCGCACGTCATCGCGCATCAGTGTCCAGATCGGCTCGTAGTAACCAGGGCGAGCAATGAGCTTGAACTGGCGCAGGCCGTAGCGCCACAGGCCGTCCAGATGGGCCGAGAAGGCGGCGAAGGAGTCCGTGTCGATGGCTTCCCCGGTCTTCACGTCAATCGAGCCGCTGGCGAATTGCTGGATGACCGAGTGGTGATAGCGCAGCTCCACCCGCCACACGTCCTGGGCTGGATCGTAGTTGTCCGGATCAGCCGCATCGAACGAATCCCGACGCCGCCAGACGCTTTCCCAGAAGTCGAGCTTGTCCGTTGCGCGGGCCTGTTCGGTCTTGTTGTAGATGCAGAGCTGCACGCCACCAGCCGAGCCGAACATGGACGTTTCCCCGCGCCCGTAGACGCTGGACTTGGTGGCCCACTCGACCTGGCTGATGCCCGAGATATCCCGGTGTGTCCTGGCCCGGCAATGCAGGCGTGCCACCAGATCGACCGGGGGCTTCCAGCCTTGCAGATCCAGGGCAAGGTGAACGGCACACTGGTTGCGCTCCCGGTTGGTCATCACCGCAGCGGCGTAGTAGTCCATCCGCTCTTGCAGCCGTTCCGGCGACAGCGCGTCGATGGCGTGCGGTGATACCTCGATTTTCAGGTGCGGGCCGATGTGTTCCAGCTTCGCGTTGAAGTTCTTGATGAGCAGGATGAAGCCCAGGTCAGCGTTCTGCAGCTTGTACTGGTAACCCGAGTCGCGACCTACACGGCCCGAGTGCCAGATTTCCCCGGCGAACTCGACCATCGCGCCCGGTTTCTCGAATAGCGCCATGATCTCCGGGCGGATCAGCCCGCGGTACAGCTGGCGGACCGTATCCACGCCGCAGCGCAGCAGGCGAACGCCTGACAGGTCCTTGAAGCCCGTATAGCCAATGTCCAGAAACAGCCGGCCGGTGCTGCTTTCCTCGCCGGTGGTTCGATCAACGCGGATGAAATCTTTAACTTGCATCGGTTTTACCTTTATTGAGCTTTTGCCACTGAACCCACAACTGGTTATCTGACGTGTTACAGGGACGTCAGCGCGGGGGCGCGCGCACGCCGGCACAGGCGACGCGCTCGCTACGCTCGGCGTAGAACTGTGCTGCCGTGCGCGCGCTCATTAGCTGCCATGCAGTAACGGCGTCGATGAAGAACTCGATTGGGTCATCCAGGCACGGTTGTTCCTGGGTGAATGGCGGGAGGGAGGGACGATCAGGCGGCGGCGTGCCGGCAAGGGCGATACAGAGCACGAGGCTGGCCAGCCCGAGGAGCAGGTGCGGGAGGCAGAGATAGGCGCGGCGTGCGAGGACGAAGAACACCAAGGGCGCTGCCCTTGTCATCCCGCTCTTGCCGCCGAGGGCTCGGGAGCGTGGGGTGGAAAAGCTACCCCACACTCCCAGCGATAGGCTGTTCATGGTCGTGCAGGGTCAAGGGTGCGCTGCGCCCGTGCTTCCGTTCGCCGGAACGGTGAAGCTGTTCCGACGAGCCGGGAGCGCGGCCCTTGACCTTGCAGAGTTGGGAAGGGCGATACGGCCCAGTACGTTGCCGGAACCATGCCGGTCGCGGTGCCGCATCACCCTGATCGTGCGAATGTCCGAAAAGAACACTTCATTCGGGTAAGAGTCATCCCGGTTCATATCGAAGGTCAGGAAGTACCCGTGGTCGTACACGCCTTCCATCGGCACCACCATGCCGACGATATGCAGGCACTGCCAATAGGATTCCGGCTCATCATCCCAGTGCAGCTCAACGAGAACGGTCTGGCCGATATAGTCCTGGGCGGTGGAGGCGTCCACAACGACATGCTGGCTAGTCATGGCTGTAATCCCCCGCGGCGAAGTTCTCCTTTCCGCTCAGCAGGTCGGCCCGCAGCTTGCCCACGTTCACCATGCGGAAGTCCGAGAAGGTGACGCTGGGTAGCGTGCCGTTCTCTACCCACTCAGTGACTTCCTCCACCGGAATGCCGCTGGCCGAGGCGAAGGTCACGATGCTGCACAGGTTGCTGATGGCCGCGCCCAGGGGCACAACGTTGCTGCCGTTTTGGTCTGCGTTCGGCTTACTCATCGATGTAGTCCCCCTGGGCGAAGATGGTTTTGCCCTTTGCCAGATCGGTACGAATCTGGGCGAGGTTGACCACGCGAGGCCGACCCATTTTTACGCTGGGGATGGTGCCGCTCTGCATCCAGGCAATTACGGTATCGACGCTGACGCCTAGCATCGCCGCGTAGACCTCCTTGCTGCACATGAGAGCGTTACGGCAATCGAGATAGATCACTCGCTTGCCGTCCAGATCAAAGCTCACGTCGAAGGGTGGTTCGTTTAGATGCGTAGTCATCGCCTATCCCTGCCTTTGAAATGTTCATAAACTGTGGTTATCGGGTGTTTCAGGCGGAAGGTAAAATATTTACCGCCTGGGCAAAATATATACCTATGATCCGCGATGGTAAATATTTTACCTAGCAGTGGTAAGAACGAATGGAATTAACCCAAGACCGCGTTAGAGCCTTAGTGCATATGCTGGGTCATCGCGTGGTTGCCGATGCAACTGGATTGAAGCCGGAAAGGCTCAAGACAATTCGCTACAACCGAGATGCGCAGGTGCGTACCAACGAGCTGGACGCCATTGCCTGCGCTTATCAGCAGTACAGTCTTTGGCTACGCACGGGCGAAATTGACTTAAGCCGAGGGCAAATCAGTCCGGCCTACGCCGAAGCGGACCTAAAGTTGGAAGGACAAAACGCGGGCAGCAAATAACAGCCGAAGCGGCCCGGCGATGGTTCAGCCGAAAGACATGATTCCAGGGAGAAGGGCATGGGAAACATCATCGACATGGCAAGCTTCGAGCATCTCCGCAGGTCAAACACGGATGACCGCTACACATGCCCGAAGACCAACGTAACGTTCCCCTATATCTACAAAGTGCTAGTGCCTGAGGGCGAGCTGGTAGACGAAGTGCCGGTCTTCATCGGCACCTACAGCACCGAATACCGCCTCAAAGAGCCATCGAACCTAGAGCAGCTTCCAGGCTTTCCCCCTCTGACCGTAACCAAGATCAGCACACTCGATGCTGACGCCGAAATCTATCTCGACGTAATCCACTTCACCAATAAAGAAAGAGCGATTGGCTTCAGGCAGGCATGTGCCCATCTAGGAATAGAGCCAGAATCTGTTCGTGGCTTAGAGGATGATCAAGGTGTCTTCCTTCTTCTGCGAAGAGGTAACCCCGTAAAGAAACAGGGGCACATAATCTATCGGAGCAGCAAGCTTCAATACTTTAATCAGTTAGGGGGCGAGATTGAATGTGAGTATGTCGCTGCATTCAATGGTAGCGGTGTTATCGTGCCCCTTGCTGATATAGAGAATTGTGAGGAATAACAAGTGTAGGGTTGGACGAGCAAAGTGCGGGCGGTAAAGAAAAGTCGATGCGGCTCGGCGATGGTTTTCGCAAATTGAAGGCGTGTCGTAAGTCTGCTACAACCCAAATGCAGAAGCGTTTGTTGTAAATTAATAATTTTTATATATGGTTTCGCGGTTAGCAGTTAATCTACCAGTCCATATTCGCAGCTTGATCTGCTATGTGTTCCAAATAATCAACAAGTTGCTCCATTTCTTCTACAGATTGCATAGCCTTTTCATAGGTCCCGTCAGCTGCGAGTGTTAGAATCATCGGAAGTTCTGTTCGTTGAAGATAAAAGCGTGCAGGCTCTCTTTCATCGGCCCAAAGATACTCCATAAAGTCACTAATTGTTTTTATCGCTTCTGCGTCCGCAATGTCTACAGGTCCGGTTAATGATAATGGGCGATGAGTATTTGTAAGTAGAACAGGTACCGCTCCTGCGTCGGAGTGGAAGGAAAATGCTTCACCTCTTTTTCCAAACGATCCATGAGCAACGAAATTTCGATGCTGTCTTCTGATTTCAGAAAGAGCGTCATGGTAGCTTTTGGCTTTCGGTTCCGTAATATTGAATGCCGATTTGTATTTAATGCTCCAGTCTGATGCGACTAGCTCGGCAACCTCGTTTCCCGTTTTGATACGCCCTTGGATTATGGCTAAATGAATAAATACATGTTCAGTAAAGCTGAAAAACGCATCAATCGCTGAATTTGCTAACCAACGTACCTTTTGAAAAATTGTGAATGGCTGGGAAAAATAACCACTGTTAAGGTTTTTCATATCTTCCCAAGACGCCATGCTTCGGTGCTCTATCTCCTTCTTTTGTTGTGTGTAGGCAGATTCATACTCGCGCACGAAATACTGAAAGCGTTGGTGGAGCTCTCCAGTTACGTTTCTAACATTTATTGAGGAGTTTGCTATGGCTTCCTTGGCTCGCCATTCAAAGTAAGGTTTCGCTATTCTTGCAGCCTTTCTGATTTTGTTTGCTATTTCTTGAGCTTGGATTTCTTGTGCTTCTGCTTTTTCCGCAAAAATGCCAAGCCCCATCTTTCTGTGTTCAATGAGGTATTTTCTTCCTAGATATTCGATGGGGACAGACCAAGCCAGCTTCTCGAACTGTCCAAGGTTTTTAAATCCCAATAGATCAACCAATAGAAAGTAAGTTAGATAATACGGGGGAAGGCTTCGTCCTGCGTTTGTTCGTTGGCCTGATAGCAATATTGAGCTGGGGAAGGGCGTGCTTGTCGCTGGTTTAATAGGTGATATCGCCCGTTGCACGGAGGCTTTAACTTTTAATAGGTTCTCTGGTAGATCCATGCGCTGTGCTCGCTAGATTAAAGGATACTGAAAACACTATCTATTGAAGTCGGAAAAAGGGGACGGATTTATTTTCCGAGCGCGATGAGTTCATCGATATCTAGCCGTACAGCGCGCTCATCACGTCGTGCACGCGCAATCTCGGCGAGGTGGGCATCATCGACGACCTCCAGCAGCGCCTCGTACAGCGCGGGCGGAACGGCATAAAAGGCTGGCCTATTTCGATGGAGGATGACCACCGCTTCGCCAGCACCTTCGCGGATAACCCGCATCGGGTTTCTTTTCAGGTCGGTTGTTGATGCCGCAACATCCGCCAGTACCTTAAATGCCATTTTTCAAGCCTTTCAGGCAAAAGCCAGTTTGCCAACATGCTGCAGATCCACATGTTGCCGGGCAACCCACAGATCGTAGGCATCCTGCATGGAGAGCCAGCTTTCAGGTGAGCGACCAAGCGCTACGGATAGGCGCAATGCCATTTCCGGCGTGACGCGACTGGTGCCCTTCAAGACGCGGCTCAGGGTGGAGGGGGCAACGCCGAGCTTTTCGGCCAACTCACGCCCGCTGATGCCGTTCGGCTCCAGGTAGATATCGGTGATGAACTCACCAGGATGGGGAGGGTTGTGCATGCTCATCAGTGGTAATCCTCATAGTCCAGGACATAAGCGTTTCCGTCGCGAAACTCGAACGTCAGCCGCCAGTTGCCGTTCACCATGATCGACCAGCGTCCACGCATTTCGCCCTTGAGCGGGTGCAGCCGGAAGCCGGGGATATCCATGTCGTCTATCGTCATGGCCGTATCCAGGGCCGCCAGTTGCATCCGTAGCCGCTTGGCATGGGCTGGCTGTATGCCTGCCGTGCTGCCGGTTTCGAAGAGCTTGCGTAGCCCTTTGTGCTGGAACGTTTTGATCATTTGCTGAGCCTAGCATGTTGCGCAACACGCAACAACGTGGTGTCCCAAAATTGGCCGAAGTCTGACATTAGCCACACTGGACGGCATGTTAGGTGCGCTGGAGGCCTCGATTTTACTGGCTTCCAGCTTCTACGATGACAGGTGCCGATCTTTCGTAATGCGAAGGTCGCAGGTTCGACTCCTGTCTCCGGCACCAATGAAATCAAAGGGTTAGCTTCGGCTAGCCCTTTTTTGTTTGTGGTGGTTTTGCCGAACCATCTCCTCGTGATCAACCTCAAGCTGCATTACCTCCTTTCTCGTCCCCGGGCTTTCAATCAAGGAAGAACTGCGTCGTTATATAAGCCTCAAGCTTCCATAACCCCGTCTCGCCAAGCCGGGTAAACCTCACGGTTCTGGACCTGTTCGGTTGCCTTCCGGCGTCGTGTCCGACAGCCGGCAGTAGCTTGACGTTAATTTATTGACTTTGGTCAGGGTTATGCGCCTGTGCAACAGAAAGAATGTGTGCCAGTTCAAAACGGTCGCTGATAAGCCCTGTAAGGGCCGTTCGTCCTGCGACGTGCTACAGCATTCAACGCCACGGTTCGACCGACCAATAAACCGATAAATCGCTTCCTCGCGCGTACCGAACGGTGCGCGGCGGTTGCGCGCACCCTGCCTTCTGCCACTGGTAACTCCATGACCTGGAGCACTGAGGTACACATGCTTAGAAACATTCCCTTGAGCGCGAAGCTTCTTTTGATCCTCGCGTGTCCTATGCTCGGTTTTCTGTGGCTGGCCAGCCTGTATGTCGTTGACAGCTACGCCACCCTGAGACAAATGGAGCGCACCGTCGAGGCCAGCGTGGCCGCGCAGAACGTGAGCCGGCTGATCACTGCATTGCAACGTGAACGTGGTGCGAGCGGCGTCTATCTGGGGAGCCAGGGACGTACCATGGCCCGGCGCCTGCCGGGGATGCGGCAAGCGACTGACGAAGCGTTGAGTGCCGTGCAGGTGCTTGCCAAGCAGGAAGGCTCGCAGATCGGGAGCGTCTTGGCCTCGCTCGATGAGCTTCAGGCAACACGTTCGCAAATCGACTCGTTCGTAATCAACAGCATCGACTCCGGTTCTCGCTTTACTGGCTACATCAAGGCGTTGATCGGCTTTACCCACGAGGTAGAGCGCAGCGTGCAGGACGTCACGCTTGCACGAGCGCTAGGCGAGCTCAATCAGTTCGTCGAGATGAAGGAGCGGGCCGGTCGCGAGCGGGCGTTGTTGGGCGTGGTGTTCGGTCAGGATCGGTTCGACGCGGCGCTGCTTGCCTCCTTCAGCCGGAACCTGGGTGAATTCTCAGCCTATATGGACGGCTTCCGTCGTGCGGCCTCGGAGCACTTCATCCGTTTGCTGGATGAAAAGCTGCAGCAGCCGAGCGCCGTTGAAGTCGCACGTCTGCAACGTCTGGCTTTCGAGGTGCCGATCGGGCAGAGCCTGGGTATCGACAGCGAGAGCTGGTTCGATACGGCGACCAGCCGGATCGACCTGATGGGGGAGCTGGAGCAGGCCTTGTCGCAGGAAGTGGGCACACTGGCCGCTCGGGCTCGCGATGAGGCGAGCAACGCGCTTTGGCTGACGCTCGCCGCGGTGATCATTGCGCTGCTGGTGGTGACCGGCCTTTCCTTCCTGATCATTCGCAACATCAAACTGGCGGTGCAGGATGTGAATCATGCGCTGTTGTCGCTTTCCGCTCGGGATCTGACCGCAACGGCGCACTACGAAGGCAGGGACGAGTTTGGCGAAATCTCGCGCAACCTCAATTTCATGGCCGTCGAGCTCAAGCAGGTCGTCGGCGAGATCAGTAACGCCACCGCGCAGGTGGCCACGGCGGCGGAGGAGTCCTCTGCGGTGACCGTGCAGACAAGCCAGAGCATCGATCGCCAGCGGCAGGGAACCGAGTTGGTGGTTACCGCGATAAACGAGATGAGCGCGACCGTGCGTGACGTTGCGAGAAGCACCAGCGATGCCGCCGAACTCTCGCAGCAGCTCAACGCCAACACTGCGCAAGGCCGGGCCGAAGTCGAGAGCACCATCGAGCTCATTCGCCAGCTGTCGAGCCAGGCCGATCAGACCGCAAGCATCATTGCGGACCTCAAGCGTGAGAGTGATTCGATCTCGTCCGTGCTGGATGTGATTCGCGGCATTGCCGATCAGACCAATCTGCTCGCACTGAACGCGGCTATCGAGGCGGCACGAGCAGGGGAGCATGGCCGCGGCTTCGCTGTCGTTGCGTCCGAGGTGCGTACGCTTGCCCAGAAGACACAGGAATCCACCGGCAGCATTCAGGACATGATTGCCAATCTCCAGGGCGGGGCTGACCGGGCCGCGCGCTCGATGCAGGAGACGCTCGCCAAGGCTCAGACCGGCTCGAGCAACATCGGCCGTGCCGGGGAGTTGCTGGCGGAGATTGCCGACGGCGTTTCTGCCATCAGTGATCGCAATCTGCAGATTGCCACGGCGGCGGAGGAGCAGAGCGCGGTGGCCGAAGACATCAATCGCAACGTCGTCGAGATCAACGATGTCGCGATTCAGGTGAGCGCCGGTGCGGAGCAGACGGCGATGACCAGTCTGGAGCTTGCGCGCCTGGCCGAGCAGCAACAGCAGCTCGTTGGTCGGTTCAAGGTCGCTTGACGCGTGCGCCTGCTGAGTTGAATCCGTAAGCCCGACCGCAGTTGGCCGAGGTAGGGGGAGCCGAGGGGCGCAGCCATACAGGCTGCGCCCTTCTTCGTTATAGCGTGATCGCTATGCCGGCCTGGAGGGTGCGGGGGCGCCCGGGTAGGCCCAGATGTTGCCCCAGGCGCGCTCTTCGTACTCTTCGTCGAACAGGTTGTTGAGGTTCAGGTTCAGGCGAACCCGTTCGGTCAGCGGGTAGTAGGCGAGCAGGTCGACGGTGGTGTAGGCGTCCATGTCGAACGCGGTGCTGGTGGCGCCGCCCTTGCGGTCGCCGACGTACTTGACGCCCATGCCAACGCCGAGCCCGGCCAGCGGACCTTCGGCGATTTCGTAGGTATCCAGCAAATTGAAGCTGTGGCGCGGCACGTTGGCCAGGCGCGTGCCGGTCGGCATCGATGCGCTCGAGCTTTCGGTGACTTCGGCATCGACGTAGGCGTAGCCGCCGATCACGCGCCATTGCGGGGTGATGTTGCCGGCCACGCTGATGTCGAAGCCGCGGCTGCGCGCTTCGCCGGCAGCAACCTGGTAATTGCTGTCGAGCGGATCGCTGGTCAGCACGTTTTCCTTGGTGATGTGGAACAGCGCCGCGGTGACGCTGAGGTCGTGCTCCGGCAGCTCGTACTTGATACCGACTTCGTGGGCGATGCCTTTTTCCGGGTCGAACGCCTGGCTGCTGCGGTCGGCGCCGCGGTTGGGCTTGAACGAGCGTGAGGTGTTGGCGTAGACGGCCAACTCCTCAGTGAGGTCGTAGATCAGCCCGAAACGCGGGGAGACGGCGTTATGCGCCTGGTCCCAGCTGCCGGCGGGGGTGAGCTTGTTTTCATAGCGCTGCTCGAAGCGTTCCAGGCGCGCGCCGACCTGCGCTGTCAGGCGCTCGGTGAGGGCGATCTGGTCCTGCAGGAAGAACGCGTAGGACTTCAGGTTCTCGTCATCGTAGGTCGTGGTGCGGGTCAGCACCGGCAGCGGCTGGCCGTAGACCGGATCATAGAGGTCGATCGGGAAGTCGCTGGTCGCACCACCCGAGCGATCGATCTGGGAGTCGTAGTTGAAGTCGTCGAATTCCACACCGAGCAGCAGCGTGTGGGCCAGGCCCGCTGCATCGAAGTGACCCTCCAGATTGGCCTGCACAGCCAGGTCGTTCCAGTTCAGCCAGCGCTCGCTGTAGTTGCGTCCTACCGTGCGGCCATCGGCGGCTAGGCCATTGTTCTCCACCGCGCCGCCGTCCAGGCTGCCGTCGAGGTACTGGATGCCGCCGCGCAGCATCCACTGGCTGTCCAGCTGGTGCTCCAGGCGCAGTTGCGTGGTGGCGTTCTGGTTGGTCAGCTTGCCGGCACTTTCCTCCCCGAGGAAACGATCGCGCGAGAGGTCGCCGGCCTGGTTGGGGTAGCGGGTAAGACCACGGTCCATGGGGTGGCGGTTGTGCAGATAGTCGCCTTCGAGGATCAGCGCGGTGTCGTCGCTGAGCTGCCAGCGCAGCACTGGCGCGATGTTGTAGCGCTCACTTTCGACGTGATCACGGAAGCTGTCGCTGCCTTCGGCGACCAGGTTGAGGCGATAGGTAAACGCGGCGCTCTCGTCCAGCGCCCCGGTGGTGTCCAGAGTGCCGCGACGCAGACCATCGGTGTTCACCTGACTGCCGAGTACCGTGCGCCGCTCCGCCTGCGGCTGCTTGCTGACGATGTTGAAGGTGCCGCCCGGATCGCCGCGACCGTACAGCATCGAGGCCGGGCCGCGTAGCACTTCGATGCGCTCCAGCGTGCTGGCGTCGGGCATGTTGGGGTAGCCGCGGTTCACCGCGAAGCCGTTGCGGTAGAACTCCTGGGTGCTGAAGCCGCGCACCAGGAATTCGGTCAGGCCCTGGCCGCCGAAGTTGTTGCCACGTTCCACCCCACCGGCGTAATCGAGCGCATCTTCCAGGCGCGTTGCGCCGATGTCTTCGACGACCTGCGCCGGGACCACGCTGATCGACTGCGGGGTTTCGTGGATCGCGGTGTCGGTTCGGGTGGCGCTGGCCGAGCGGGTTGCCCGGTAGCCCTGCACAGGCCCGTCGGCGCGCTCGGCCGATGCAGTGACCTGCATCTCCTCCAATGCCAGCGGTTCAGCAGGCGGTTCGTCGTTGGCTGAAACCACGGCAGGGCAGGTGAGGGCTGGAATCGCGAGCATCGGGAGGAGAAGGCGCCGCATCGAATGATCCTTGAGGGAAGGGAGCGAGGGCGGGCATCCTAATAGCAACGAAAACTATTATCAAATAGAAGGTAATCTCAACTGCTGTGCGCTATCGCTGGTTGCGACAGGGCGCAGTGGGCGCAGGTGAGATCGAGTGAGCGGCGGCAGGCACTCAGTGCTTCGCGCTGCGCGGATGAGCTGGGCTGCCAAGCGGCACGGCATCACCTCCGGCGACTGCTCGGCGCTCAGGCGGAGGCCAGGACGACGCGGTCACGGCCGGCTCTCTTCGCCTGGTACAGCGCCTCGTCCGCGGCCTTGAAAGTCGCGTCGGAGGACGCATAGCGGTCACTGCAGGCGATGCCGATGGAGGCTGTTACCGGTGCGCCGGTCGGGCTTGCGGTTTGCCGCAGGCGGGCAAGCAGGCGCTCGGCGGCGATACCCGCACCGCTGGCGTCCGTCTCGGGCAGCAGCATGAGGAATTCTTCGCCACCCATGCGGCACAGCACGTCAGTGGGGCGCGAGCATTCCTTCATGATTTCGGCGAGAAAGCGCAGCACCGCGTCGCCCACGTCATGGCCGTGCTGGTCGTTGACCTGTTTGAAGTGATCGATATCCAGCGTCACTGCCGCGTAGCGCTGGTCGAGCAGGTCGAACTGTTTGAGGGCCAGCTCGAGGCCGCGGCGGTTACGCAGGCCGGTCAGCGGGTCGGTCATGGACGCCGCTTCCAGTGCGCCCATCTTCTGCTGCAGCAGGGAGACGCCTGCGAGCATCGCGACCTTCAATCGCGAGACCTCGAAATACCAGGAGTTGACCATCGAAATACGACTGGCTGCCTCCGGTGCGCCCCAGTGTTCGGCGGTATCGGCCAGGGCGCGAATGGGCCGGGAGATGAGTATGGACAGCCACCAGAACACCGCGAGCGAGATAAGCGTGAACGGTACCGCGTTGAGCAGCGTGGTCCGCGCCAGTTGTTTGAGCTTCGCGGTGATGGCTGCGGTCGGACGCTGGGCGATGATGCCCCAGCCGGTGCTCTGCATGGGCGCGAAGCCGGCGAGCATGTCCACGCCGAGCGTATTGATGACGCGCTGGCTGCCCTCCTGGCCCGACAGCACCTGCCGGACCACGGCATTGCTCGATACGTTCTGGCCGACCCGCTTACCGTCTTCGTGGAAGATCAGCCGGCCCTGTGTGTCGACCACGTACAGGTAGGAGCCGTCGCGGTAGTAATGCACGCCCAGCAGGCCGTGCAGTGCGTTGCGCTCGCGCAGGAACAGCGACGCACTGATGAAGCCGAGGTAGCGGCCATCGGGGGCGAAGATGGGGTGGGTGACCGCGATCAGGTAAGTGCCGTCCGTGGCGATGTAGGGATCGCTGGTCTGCGGTATGCGCTCTTTCAGCGCGCGGGTTGCCCCTATGCTGTTCACCTTTAGGCCAACCAGGTCAGTACTTTCAGGCGAGGCGGAAACGATCTCCCCGGCGGCGCTGACGATCACGGCCCGGCTGAACTGCTCGCTCTTGAGCTTGAGCCGTTCGGTCTCGTTGTCCCGCGCGCTTGGGTCGGCGAAGCGTGTCGACAGCACCTCTGCCGCGTAGGCGAGCTCGCGACGACTATTGAGAAAGAACTGATCGGTGGTGTCGGCGAGCTTGCGCGCATAGGCCCGGTTTGCCTCCAGAGTCTGCTCGAACAACTGATCGCGCTGTGAGCTGTAGCCGGCGAAGAAGCTGTTACCGAAGGTCAGCAGGCCGGCGACGAGTGCCAGCAGCAGCGTGAGTTTCTGTAGATCCAGCCGGGACATGAAGCGCGATTCTCCGAATGCGTGCTTGGCGTGCGCCAATGGAGGTTGCTGTCGGGCTTCAGGCAAGCGGAAGCCAAAGGGCTGGGAATGATACAGGCAGCGCGCGGCTGACGAGTGGCTTCTCATACATATAGAGCTGGCGGCCTGCTCTGGGTCAATCGCCTGCTGCTGGTACAACTATCGCAGTGTGGCAAATGAGAGGTGCGGGTGTTCTTCCTGATCTGGGCGGCAGCTCGGGCCCCATGTGCTGTGGCGGCCAGCGCAGCTTGGCGGAGCCGATAACTGGCGCTGCCTTGCCTGGCTCTGCCTGTGCTGAACATGATGGTTGTTGCTCTGGGCGGTGGTGAGCTGACTACGAAACAGGCCCGCTGATGCGGGCCTGTTTCATTCGAGCTGGCCGATGTGGCTTCAGCCCTGGTGATAGCTCGGCGCAAGCTTGTAGACCGAGGTATCCAGCCCCTCGAAACGCGCTTTCAGTTGCAGTGCCAGGTAAAGCGAGTAGTGCCGTGACTGGTGCAGGTTACCGCCGTGGAACCAGAGGTTTTGCTGCTGGGTGGGCTTCCACATGTTGCGCAGCTCGCCTTCGTACGGGCCCGGGTCCTTGGTGGTGCCGGAACCGAGGCCCCAGCAGCGGCCGACCTTGTCCGCGACGTCCTGGGAGATCAGCCGCGCCGCCCAACCGTTCATGGAGCCGTAGCCGGTGGCGTAGACGATCAGGTCGGCCGGCAGGCGGCTGCCATCGTTGAGTACCACGGCATCCGGCTCGATGTGATCGACGCCGAGGCCGGGGCCGCTTTTCAGCTTGATGGTGCCGTCGGCGATCAGCTCGCAGGCGCCGACGTCGATGTAGTACCCCGACCCGCGGCGCACGTACTTGAGGAACAGACCGGATTCGTCATCGCCGAAGTCGAGCATGAAGCCCGCCGCGGCCAGGCGATCGTAGAAGGCCTTGTCGCGCTCCTTGACCTGCTCGAAGGCCTGGCGATGGAACTGCGGCAGCACCTTGTAGGGGATCGAGGCGAACAGCATGTCGGCCTTGTCCGTGGTCAGCCCGGCCTCGACGGCATCCTCGGAATAGAGCGGGCCGAACACCACTTCCATCAGGGTGTCGGAACGCACGATATGGGTGCTGGAGCGCTGCACCATGGTGACGTCCGCGCCGTTTTCCACCAGGTCTGCACAGATGTCATGAGCCGAATTGTTGGCACCGATGACCACCGCGCGCTTGCCGCGCCAGGCGTCGCCGCCGGGATGCTGGCTGGAATGGTGCTGCTGGCCGGCAAAGGTTTCCGCACCCGGATAGACCGGCACGTTGGGCACACCGGACATGCCGGTGGCGAGGATCAGCTGCGCGGGCTTGAGCGTCATCGGCTTGCCGTCGCGCAGGACCTCGACCGTCCAGCGGCCCTCGGCTTCGTCGAAGCTGGCCTTCACGCATTCGGTTTTCGCCCAGTAATTCAGCTCCATGACCTTGGCGTACATCTCCAGCCAGTCGCCGATCTGGTCTTTGGGTGTGAAGATTGGCCAATGGTCGGGGAAGGGCAGGTAGGGCATGTGGTCGTACCAGACCGGGTCGTGCAGGCACAGCGACTTGTAGCGGCCGCGCCACTGGTCGCCGGGGCGCTCGGCCTTGTCGACGATCAGCGTCGGCACGCCGAGGCGCTTGAGCCGTGCGCCGAGGCCGAGGCCGCCCTGGCCGCCGCCGATGACCAGGCAATAGGGCTGTTCCGTGATGCCCAGCGCGGCTTCCTCGTCGCGGCGCTTTTCCAGCCAGTTGCGCTTGTCGGCCAGGCCGTGGCCGTGTTCGGCGCCCAGTGGCCGGCGGCGTCCGAGCGGTTCCTCGTGCCCCTTCAGCTCGCGCATGGTGGTCAGCAGCGTCCAGCACAGGCCGTCCTTCAGACGCACATAACCCTTGCCGCGGGCGACGTCGGTTTCCAGGCTGATCCAGCCTTCGAGCACGCCGTCGGTCAGGCTTGCTTCGCCTTCGAGCTTCCAGTTGTCCGGCCGGGTGGCTTCCAGGCGGCTTTCCAGCATGTCGCGAATGTCGGCCTTGCCTTCGAGGGTGATCAGGTTCCAGCTGAACAGCACCAGGTCACGCCAGTGGCAGTCGTCGGCGAATAGCTCAAGCGTGCCATCGACGTCGCGTTGCGCCAGGCGCTGGCCGAGGCGTTCGACCCAGGCGGCCAGTTGTTCGGTGGGTGAGCGGGTGTCGGTGGTCTGGCGGTCACCGCCGAGGTCGCTGCCGTTATCGGTTTTCAGATCGAAGGGAACGTCGTTGCTGGGACGCATGGTGGTTCTCCTGGTCATTGTTGTTATTCACGGGGATACCGTGCTTGCAGCAGAGCAAGCGGCGGGCCAGCAAGCGGCGCGCCGCGTCGTATCTAGCCTGGAGTCGTATCTGGACTGGCCGGTCGAGGCGGCGCCGTGTCATCACTGGCACGGCCGGGGTGACACTCTGTACCAGCAATGGCACAGCATGCGGCGGCCCGGCGTTTGGCCTATGCTGGGCGCGAAGCCGCCTCGAAACATCGCGGAGAACAACAAGAATGACCTCTCGCCTGAGTCAGCATGCGCATCAGGTCCTCAGCTTCGGTGAAGGCACCGCAGCCAGCCAGGGCCCGGCTGCCGATCCCGCCATCGCGCGTTCCTGGCGCCGCTGCCTGGAACAGCATCAGCTCGACCCCACCAGCCCGCGCGCGCCCTGCGTGATCGAGCGGCCGCGGCTCAATGAACATCGCGAGCGGCTGGACCGGGTTATCGCCGTTGCCCACTGGCAGATGAACAGCCTGCACCAGCAGCTGGGCAGCAGCGGCCACGCAGTGTTGCTGACCGACGCCAGCGGCGTGGTGATCGACAGCGTGGCGGATCAGGCCGAACGGGCGGAATTTCAGCGCGCCGGGCTCTGGCTCGGTGCCGTATGGAACGAGGCGACCGAGGGCACCAATGGCGTCGGTCTGTGCCTGCTGGAGCGCCAGGCGCTGACCATTCGGCGTGACGAGCACTTCCGTGGTCGGCACGCAGCACTGACCTGTTCGGCGAGCCCGGTGTTCGATGCCGAAGGCGGTTTGCTTGCCGTACTCAATGTGTCGTCGGCGCGCGAAGACCTGTCGCGCCAGCGGCGTTTTCACACCATGGCGCTGACCAACCTGTCGGCCAAGCTCATCGAAAGCTGTTTCTTCCTGCAGCACTGCGAGGGCAACTACCTGCTGCGCTTCCATGCCCAGCCCGAATACATCGGCCTGCTCAGCGAAGGCCTGCTGGCGTTCGACGGCGAGGGACGGATCACCGCGATCAACGAAACCGCGCTCAACCTGCTCGCCAGTAGCCGCGAGGCGCTATTAGGCCGGCCCTTGGAAACTGTGCTCGATGTGCGTCTGGATCAGTTGCTGGAGCGTGCGCGACCGCAGCCGGGGGCTTGCTGGCCCTTGCATACCCATGACGGTCAGCGGCTGTTCTGCCAGCTGCGCGGGCCGCAGCTGCGCGTGGTTGCTGCGCCGCGCCAGGAGCCGGCTGATGTGCCGAGCCTGTGTCTGCTCGATCCGGCAATGTGCACCGGTTTCAGCCGTGCGCTGAAGGTGCTCGAGCGGGACGTGCCGGTGTTGCTGCAAGGTGAGACCGGCACCGGCAAGGAAGCATTCGCCAGCGCACTGCATCGCGCCAGCAGCCGCGCCGGTCGGCCGTTCGTGGCACTCAATTGCGCGGCGATTCCCGAGACGCTGATCGAAAGCGAACTGTTCGGCTATCGCGGCGGCAGTTTCACCGGCGCGCGGCGCGAGGGCATGGTCGGCAAGCTGGAGCAGGCCAACGGCGGGATTCTCTTTCTCGACGAGATTGGTGACATGCCGCTGGCGCTGCAGACGCGCTTGTTGCGGGTGCTGGAGGAACGCAAGGTCACCGCGCTGGGGGCTGCAGCGCCGACCGAACTGAATATCCGCCTGATCAGCGCCAGTCATCACGACCTGCGCGCGCTAGTGGCCGGCGGCGCGTTCCGTGAAGACCTGTATTACCGCCTTGGCGGGCTGATGATTGCGTTGCCACCGTTGCGCGAGCGCAGCGGCAAGGCTGCGCTGCTCGATCACCTGCTGGCGGAAGAAGCGCAAGGCGAATCGATCTGTCTCGAGCCGGCCGCGCGGCAAGCCTTGCTGCGCTACAGCTGGCCGGGCAACGTGCGGCAGCTGCGCAATCTGCTGCGCACGTTGGTCGCACTGAGCGAGCAGGGGCGCATTGGGCTGGACGACGTGCTTGCCGTGCTGCCGGCCGAAATGGGCGAGGTCGAGCCACCTCGTGACCCGTTGCAGTCGGCCGAGCGCGAGGCCCTGCTCACGGTGCTACGCGAACGGCACTGGCAGGTCAGTCGGGTGGCGGAACAGCTGGGGATCAGTCGCAATACGCTCTATCGCAAGCTGCGCAAACACGGCATCTCGCGTAACTGAACCGGCGGGCGCCGATGCCCGCCGTCAGTGGGTCAGAGCGCGGTGGAGAGGGTGATCGAGCCGAACTGGTCGTGTTCCTGCTGGCCCTGGAATTCGCGGGTGCGCCAGACGCTGGCGAACGCCAGCTGCCAGCGGCTCCAGGTCAGCGCCACACCGAGCTTGGCGTCGCCCACCCACTCGCGGCGGTCCACCGAATGGCTGTCCTCGAAGGTGTTGCCGTCCAGCAGCATGTTGTGCGCCATATAGCGGCCTTCGAGATTGGCGAAGCCGTACCAGGCGAAGTCGCCGCCGGGGCGGAAGAACTGGCTGCCGCTTTGCGCCGGCGTCACCGCGGGGATGCTGAAGCTGCGCTGTAGGTTCTGACCCAGGCGCAGACCTAGCCCGGCCGAGCCGTAGCTGTATAGGTTGCCGAGGGCGAAACCGAGACTCGGGCCGTATTCCAGCTCCAGCCCGGCGAAGCGCTCCTGCAGCCACCAGCGATGCTGATAGCCCAGATTGACGAAGGGTTCGTTCTCCAGCTGGTTATCCCAGCCGTTGGGCTCGTCGCTGTCGGTTGCCTTGTGCACGGCACGCTGCAAACGCTTGCCGCCCGCGGCCGGGCCAACGATGCCGACATCCAGGTGCAACCCTTGCGCGGCGCGCCAGCCGTCGTACTGGGTGTCGGAAAACATCGACATGCCGGCGAACAGCAGACCGGCGTAGGGGCGGTCGTCTTCGATCAGTGCTCGAGTTTCGATTTCCTCCGGCGTGTAGATCTGATGGCCGAAGCGATAGGCGACGTTGTCGATTGCCGCTCCCGACCAGCCGGGCAGCAGATCGGCGAAGCGCCGCGTCCAGCTCTGGTCGTCCGGTTCGAAACCCCAGATGACTTCCAGGCCGTTGGTGTAGTGACCATCGCTGCCCGAGGCGATGATGTCGTTCTCCGCCTTGATGGCGAGGATGTCCGCATGGCTGACGGCGGGGGCGGTGATGGATGCGGCGAGCAGGCACAAGCACGGCAAAGAACGAGAATGCATGATTCAACTCCTGGCTTACGTTCTTGTTTGTATGTTCTTTCTCGGACCATCACCGCTTCCAGCGGTTCGCTTGTCGATCAGGGCGCGTCGTACCCGCCGTTTCTGGCCAGTCCCGCCTTGCTGACCATCTCCTGCCTGGCTTCCTGTAGCTGCTCGGCCAGCGCCACGGAAAAGCCCTGCACGGCCGACCAGCGCAGGTGGATCGCATCGACGAAGGCGGCCGGTGGGGCAACCCATTCGCGATCGGCGTTCCAGTACTGCGCTCCGGCATTCCCGGCGATGGCGGCGTTCAGCTTGGCGTCGAAGCGGCCGAGAAAGCTGCCATCGGCATCGACCTTGGCTTTCCACTGCGGGTGCAGGGGCGTGGAAACCACCAGCAGCTGGCGTTGCTCGTTCTTCAGGCGTTTCGACAGTTCGCCCAGGGCGACAAAGCAGCTGTCATCCAGCGCGTCCGGTTTGTCGTAGAACAGGCCGCGATCACCCTGCGGCTCGAGCGGCCCGTCGCCGTGGCGGGTGAACACCAACGGGTCCCATTCGATCTCGTTGGCCCGCTGCGCCTTGACCGTCTGCGCATTGCGCAACAGCGAACGCGGCGAGAAGTAACGCATGTAGTAACCCCAGCGTGAGGCCTGCTGATAAACGTAGTGATCGGCATCCTCGCGGTCGAACACCGCATCCGGCACTTTCCAGCAGCCGGCGAAGTCCAGCGGATCGACGATCATCACCACTTGGCGGACGCTCGGTTCACGATCCAGCAGCCAGTTGGCGACATAGGTCGACTGGTTGGCGTGCAGGCCGCAGAACGCACCGTTGAGCGGACGCAAGCCGGGCGTCTGCTCGATCAGCACGTCACCATCGACATGGCGCCAGGCGACCGAGGAACCGACGATCAGCAGGTTCGGATCGGCGATGGGGTTGTGCCGCAGAAAGTGCAGCTTTTCGTCCACACACAGGCTGTTGGAGAAGGCCGGTGGCGGCAGGTTGTCGGTGTGATTGAGCCAGGCGAGCAGGGCGGCAAAGCCGCCGAGCATCCCGAACAGCCCGGCGAACATGCCCAGCAGGTAGCCGGCACGTATCCGCCGCTGGTCTGCTTCGGCCCGGGCGGCAACGCCGTCCGGGCATGTATCGACGGATCTGGCCATGACTCAACGCCCTCCGAGTTTGGTCTGGATCAGTTGCGCGAAGTGGCCAACGTTCTTCAGCGATTCCAGTTCGGCGGTGCGGAACTTGATGCCGAAGCGTTGCTCGGCGGCCACGATCAGCAACACATGGGTCTGGCTGTCCCAGCCATCGATGTCGTCGGCGGTGGTTTCGGAGGTGAGGACGATATCGTCATCGTCGAACACGTCGTGGAAGACCTGGGTCAGCGCCTGGAGAATTTCCTTTTCGTTCATGCTTGCACCTGGATGTGATGGTTGATGGAAGCGCGCGAGGCCAGCTCGTAGCGCCAGAAACTTGCATCGGTAGCGGCGTTGGCAGGGGCGGGGCGCTGCTCGAAGCCCAGCCGCGGATAGTGCTCGGCGACCATGCCGTTGCGTTCGGTGGGGAGGTATTCGCCAACCAGTGCACCCCAGCCGGCAGCTGCTGCCGCATCGGCCAGCACCTCCAGTACGGCCATCTCGACTTCACGCCCCAGTACGCGGCAGCTCATCAGCCAGCTGTCGATCAGCAGTTCGTCAGCCTCGATGGCGGCATCCGGTCGTGCCAGCACCACGCTGATCAGGCCGTTATCGCCGAACTTGTCCTCCAGCCGCAGGGCCAACGCGATGGTTTGTGGATCGCTGGCCATGCGCTCGACTTCGGCTTCGGTATAGCGGCGGGTGGTGAGATTGAACTGGTTGGTCTTGTTGATCAGCTGGGTGGAGCGGGCCAGTTCGGTGGCGCCGATGCGGCTGACGCGCAGCACCATCTGCAGCCCGCGCAGGTAGCCTTCCATGTCCGTGGCCTGGTTCAGCGCGGCCTTGCGTTCGGCATTCAGCGCATAGCTGCGACCACGCTCGGCGTCATCAGAGGTAAAGGACACGGCCTCGAAGTAACCCGCCGCGGCGATGCGCGCGGGGTAATCGGCGACATCGTCGGGCAGTTCCGGTACGGCGACTTCCGGCAGCTCGCGGCGCACGATGTCGCGCTCGGCGGGGTTGTCGTCGACGAACACCAGGCTGTCCAGACCGA
The DNA here is from genome assembly GCF_002929225.1 of Stutzerimonas kunmingensis. Taxonomy (GTDB): domain Bacteria; phylum Pseudomonadota; class Gammaproteobacteria; order Pseudomonadales; family Pseudomonadaceae; genus Stutzerimonas. The sequence continues at coordinate 488,697 of NZ_PISM01000004.1, forward strand.
TATCGAGCATGCTCGCGATGCGCCGCAGGTTGCCGGCCTTGTCTTCCCAGTTGGCGACGAAAGCTGCGATATCGCTGCGCTTGAGCGCCATTTCCGGATGTGCGAATGCCGCCTCGGCAACGTGCAGGTCGTTCTTGCTGCACACCGCAAGAATCACCCCGCGGCGCGCCAGTTGCGCGGCATAACGCTGGAAGGCGAGAAACGCCTCGCCGCTGGGGCTGCCCTGGCCGAGCTGGATACCGTCGATGCCGTCATCACCGATCACACCGCCCCATAAGGTGTTGTCCAGATCGAGTACCAGGCATTTGCGCGAAAGCCCGGCAGTGGCCGCCGCGATCCGCGCCAGATGTTCGCCATAAAGCGGTGCCAGCGTCGGGCTGACCAGCTGCTTGGCCTGATGCCAGCGCACCGGCTCGGCCAGGCCGTCGCCATACGCAGCTGCGTGCCAGGCCAGATCGAGCAGCAGCACGCCATCCTCGCGGGCGGCGGCGCGGATGGCCGCGTCCAAGCGTTCGATGACTGCCCGTGGCGATGCCGGCACCAGTGCTTCGTAAGAGCCGAACAAGGGCGGTGCGACCGGCACCAGGGTTTGCTGCACCACCTGCGCGGCATAGCGTTCGCGGGCCCGGCGCCAGAGCAGGCGCAGCTCATCGACGCGTTCCGCCACGGCGGCATCCACCTCCGCCTGGCCTGCCTGCAAGGGCAGTTGCAGCGGCGCGTCATGGGCGTCCAGCGCCAGCAGCACCAGCTGCGGGGCAAAGGCGTTCAGCTCCGGGTCATCAGCCAGCAGCGCCTGGCGGTACATGCCGTAGGGCGCAACGTGCAGCGACAGCGCCAGCCGCCGTTGCAGCCCGGCCACGCGGATAGCCGGCAGCAGGTGATCGACCGTATGCGAGGACAGCAATGCCACCCGCAGCGGCGTCAGTCGTGCTGCCGCTGCATGCTGCTCGATGCCCGTGGCGGCCAGCTTGTCCAGTCGGGCGGTCAGGGTGAAATCCCGTTGAAAGGTGGCCAGCCGCGCGGCTTGGTGCAGGCGCTGCAACGGATCATCGATACGTTTGGCTTGGCTGATCGCGGCGGAGAGATCCGGGTGCGCCGGCAGCCAGTGAAGTTGTTGCATGCCTGGGACTCCTTGTCGTGGTCAGAATTGGAAGTAGAGGAATTCGGTCGGCGCCATGGAAAAGGCGATCGCCAGGGCGAAGAAACCGAGCACGCCTACCGCCATGCCGTGGATCGCCGTCGGCCGCCAGGCGCTGACCGGCAGCAGCCGTTCGGTCCAGTGCGGCTGAGCCTGGAAGTTGAGTGCGGTTCGGAAGTGGCCCATCCACTGCTGCACGTTCGGCATGCCCCAGACAAACACCAGCAGCGCGGCGATATAGACGAAGTCGGAGCGATCCATCGCCGTACTGGTCGGGCTCAGGCCGAGCATGCCGGCGAAGATCGCCATGGCGGTCGGCACGTCGCTGGCGCGAAAGAACACCATCGCCACCACAACGCAGCCGAAAGTCAGCGCGACGGCCGCCGCCTTGTGCCACCAGATGTCGCTGTCCAGCTTCCAGCCCTGACGTGCCTTCCAGGCACGCCAGCCGTGGGCGACCACCAGATAGAAGCCGTGCAGCAGGCCGAAGGCAACGAAGTGCCAGCCGGCGCCATGCCAGATGCCGGAAATGAACATGGTGAACACGGTGGGGTAGGCGACCAGCGCAAAGAAGGTGCCGGCGGTCATCTTGCCACGTCGTGGCTGCGGCTTGCCGGCCGCCATGCGCGCGCGGGTCACGCGCAGCACGATGGGGTTGTAGATGTAGGCGGTGAGAAAACGCGTCAGCGTCATGTGCCAGCGCGACCAGTAGTCGATGACGTTGCGCGCCTTGAACGGGCTGTTGAAGTTGGCCGGCAGGCTGATGCCGAACAGCAGCGCGAGGCCGATGGCCATGTCGCTGTAGCCGGAAAAGTCGAAGTAGATCTGCAGCGTGTAGGTCAGCGCTCCGGTCCAGGCATCGTAGAACGCCGGGATGGTGCCGTCGGCAGCCAGGCTGAAGACCGGCGTGGCCTTTAGCGCGAGGGTGTCGGCGATCACCACCTTCTTGAACAGGCCGAGCAGAAACACCGTGGCGCCCAGCGACAGGTTGTCGATGCGCGCGCGGAAGCTGTCGCGGTCGTTGAACTGCGCAAGCATCTCGCCGTGGTGGGTGATCGGCCCGGCGATCAGTTGCGGAAAGAAGCTGATGAACAGGCAGTAGTTGGCGAAATCGTGCTCTTCCACCACGCCATCATGGGCATCGACCAGATAGGCGATCTGCTGGAAGGTGAAGAAGGAGATCGCCAGCGGCAGGATGATGTCTTCCACCCGCCAACCGAGATCCAGCGCCGCATCCAGCGTGCCTAGCAGGAAACCGGTGTACTTGTAGTAGACCAGCAGCAGCACGTTGGCCGCGACCGCCAGCCCGAGCACCAGACGTGAGGGGTGCCGGCGCAGGTAGCCACCGAGCAGATAGTTGACCAGCATGCTGCCGAACAGCAGCGGTACGTAGACCGGGTTCCACCAGCCGTAGAACACCAACGAGACGACGGTCAGCCAGATCACCGCGAGCCGCTGTCGGCCCGATCCAGTCAGCACGAAGAATCCAATCAACACCACCGGTAGAAAGCCGGCGATGAATTCCACTGAATTGAAAAGCATCTTTCCCTATCCCTGCTCAGCGTACGTGCATCGCTGCCCAGGCCGCCGGCAAGGCGGGGCGAGTCATCCATAAAGTCCTAGCGCCACGCCACCGACAATCCATCCTGGTCGGCTTTGCGACATCCTCGGTCCATCAGTGGGTGCTCGCTCGGGTTTCGGCCACCTTGGCCGGCTTCCCCTGAGCTCCTATGGCTCGGACGTGAAGGTGTAAAAAAAAGTTTCAGTGTTTGTTGCACCGCCGAGCGCTTTATTGTCGCAGGTCAAAAAGCCCGCGGCGGGCGTGGCCTGCAGCCCATTTCCGTCGGTCGGGAAAGTTCCCGGCATTTTTCAAGGCCCGGAACATTTGAGCGCGAACGAGTTACTGGCGTGTTCGGGCGACCGTGTAAAGGTGCCGGTCCGCTCAGCGGACGCTGCTCAACCCTGCGCTGCTGCGCGCGCGCTGAACGCTTCTCGAAGCGGCGGCAGGCGGTTCGACCCTGCGCTGCAGGTGCCGCACGGTGCGCTTTAGCCGCTGCACCTTGTCTTCCAGTTGGAAGACCTTGCGGTTGTTGTAGAACATGCCCAGCACGAACCCCACCGAAGTGAAGACCAGGCCATAGATGAGTGCGGCTTCATAGAGATAGCTGGAAAACATCCTGTCGTCCTCTGCGGGTAATGGCCCACGCTCGTCGAGCGAATCAACCCGGAATGGGCTGATGCCAATCTGCCTTTATGTGACAGGACGCACATTGAAAACGTTCCCAGTGCGATGGCTGCGCTTGTCGTGCGGTCAGCGAGCGCCGGCGGACATGGCGATGGCCGCGGCTGCGGTCCGGGTCTCCACACCGAGCTTTACGTAGACGTGCTCCAGATGCTTGTTCACCGTGCGCGGGCTGAGCCCGAGGATGTCGCCGATATCGCGGTTGGTCTTGCCGCAGGACACCCAGTGCAGCACCTCGACCTCGCGCCCGGTCAGCTGGAAGCGCTCGGTCAGGGTGGCCTGGATCTGCTTCTCGTCGGCCGGTGCCTGGGCCTGGCGAGCGCTCTGCAGCGTGCGCGCGGTGCGCAGATGTGCGGCGACGCGGGCCAACACCTGTTCCGGGTGGATTGGCTTGGTCACGTAGTCGATGCCGCCGGCCTCGAAGCCGGCGAGCACATGCTCGCTTTCGGTCAGGGCTGTCATGAACAGCACCGGCACGTCCTCCAGTTCGACCTGCGCCTTGATTCGGCGGCAGGTATCGAAACCGTTGAGCCCGGGCATCATGGCGTCGAGCAGCACGATGTCCGGCTTCAGCCGCTGCATTCGCTCCAGCGCGCTGAGGCCGTCCAGCGCCACCAGCACCATGTAGCCGGCCTGGTCGAGTGCGCCGGAGAGCAGGGCGAGGTTGTCGGGCACGTCATCGACGATCATCACGATGCCCTGGTTCTGCGGATGATCAGCTGGATGCATGGGTGTTCTCCATGGGCGTCTGAATCTCGTTGTTCATGGCCTGGTCCAGGCGCTGGCCCAGTTCGTTCAGCTGGAAGCGCCTGGCCAGCTGGCGCAGTTCCTGGAGTTGCGCGGCGGCGGCCGGCAGGTCGCGCTCGAGCTGGTCGAGCAGTTCGAGTACGCCGCGCACATACCCGAGCGAGGCCTGTTGCTGCAGCGCATGCAGGGCATTTAGCGGCAGGCCTGCGGCGGTCGAAGTGGTGGCCGCCGCATCGCGTCTGAGCCAGTCCAGCCCCAGCTGCTGGCGAATATTGTCCAGCAGCACCGGGGCATGCACCGGCTTGGGCAGGTAGTCACTGCAATCGGCAGCGACGCTCGCGCCGTCGACGAAGGCATTGGCGGAAATGACGATGATCGGCGCCTTCGAACCCACCGAGCGGCGAATCAGCCTGGCGGTCTGCCAGCCGTCGAGCTGCGGCATGGAAAGGTCCATCAGGATCAGGTCGGGGTTGTGCAGCGAGACCTGGCTGAGCGCTTCCTGGCCGTTGCTGGCCATGAGTATCTCGAAGCCCAGTGGTTCGAGCATGCCGGCCAGCACCTTGCGGTGTTCGATGTGGTCGTCGACCACCAGCACGCGGCGGCGCGGGCCGTGGTAGCCGATGATGTCGTGTTCGACATGGACCACCGCCTGCGGCACGCGCACTTCGGAGAGGAACAGGCGCAGCTGAAAAACGCTGCCGCGACCTTGCTCGCTCTTCATCGACAGCTCGCCGCCCATCAACGCGGTGAGCATGCGGGTGATGGTCAGGCCGAGGCCCAGACCGCTGTCCTGACGCAACGGATTACCGCGCTCGAACGGCTGGAACAGACGCTCCACCTGTTCGGGGGCGATGCCGATACCGGTGTCGGCGATCTCGAAGGTCGCGGTTTCGCGCAGGTAGCTCGCGCGCAGGGTGATGCTGCCTGCGTCGGTGTAGCGCACCGCATTGCCGAGCAGGTTGATGAGAATCTGCCGCACGCGCTTCTCGTCGCCGCGCACAACGGCCGGGATGCGGCCCTGGGTTTCGAAGTGGAAGCGCAGGCCCTTTTCCTCGGCCTGTGGCGCGATCATCTGGCGTACCTGCAGGAGAAACTCGGGAAAGGCGATCTCGGATGGCTCCAGATTAAGCTTTCCGGCCTCGATCCTGGCCACGTCGAGCAGCCCGTCGATCAGCGAGAGCAGATGAGCGCCGCTGCGATGGATGGTGCCCAGCGCTTCCTTGTGTCGCGTCGGCAGCTCGCCATCGCGCAACAGGATCTGCGCGTAGCCAAGGATGCTGTTCAGCGGGGTGCGTAGCTCGTGGGAAAGGCCGGTCACATAGCGGCTCTTGGCGGCATTGGCCGCCTCGGACGCCTCCTTGGCCTTCTGCAGCTGTTCGTCGGTCTTGCGGTGGGCTTCGATTTCCTGCATCAGCAGGTGGGTCTGGCGATCCGATTCCTGCTGGGCGACGTGGCGGCTTTCGCGGGTCAGCACCACCCACCAGGCGAGAATCCCGGCGAACAGCGAGAGCACCAGGAATGCCTTGAGAAACGCCTGATAAAGGGTTTCTCCCGCCTCCTGCGGGCTGGCTGCGACGCTCGGCGAAACCTGGCTGTAGATCAGCCAGAGCGCCAGCGAAAGCAGGCCGATGATCAGACCGAGCACACCGAGGTAGTGCGCCAGGCGGGTGTGCAGGCGCGGGATGGACACCTGCGGGAAGGCCCAGCGGAGGAAGTTGTCCCACTGCGCCGAGAGCCGCGCGTGCGGCTTGCACAGGTCGCCACAGCGGGCATCGAGCGAGCAGCACAGCGAGCAGATCGGCGCACCGTAGGCGGGGCAGAAGGCGGTGTCCGGCTCTTCGAAGGCGTTGCTGCACAGCACGCAGGCGACTTTGCCGCGCTCGGTATAGGGGTAGAGCAGCTCTGGCTGACGTTCGCGGGCTATATAGAAGCGCCCGCCGGTAAGCCAGGCGATCAATGGTGCGCAGACCAGTGCGGTGCCCAGCGCGATCATCGGTGAGGCTGCCTGAGCCAACGCACCGAGCACGCCGCTGTGGGCGAGAATCGCCAGCAGCGAGGCGATCAGCATGGCGCCGACACCCACCGGGTTGATGTCGTAGAGGTGTGCGCGCTTGAATTCGATCTGCCGCGGCGACAGGCCCAGCGGCTTGTTGATCACCAGGTCCGCGACCAGCGCGCCGATCCAGGCGATGGCCACGTTGGCGTACAGCCCGAGCACCTGCTCGATGGCTTCGAACACGCCCAGTTCCATCAACATCAGCGCGATCGACACGTTGAATACCAGCCAGACCACCCGCCCCGGATGGCTGTGGGTGACGCGCGCGAAGAAGTTCGACCAGGCCAGGGAGCCGGCATAGGCGTTGGTCACGTTGATCTTCACCTGCGAGACGATGACGAACAGCACCATGGCGCCCAGAGCCCATTCCGGCGAGGCGAACACGTAGCTGAAGGCCACCAGGTACATCTGTGTCGGCTCGGCCGCCTTGTCCACCGGGATTTCGTGCTGCAACGCGAGAAAGGCGAGAAAGGCGCCAGCGAGCATCTTCAGTGCGCCGGGGATGATCCAGCCGGGGCCGGCGGCAAGCATCGCCAGCCACCAGCGAACGCGGTTCTGCCGGGTCTTCTCGGGCAGGAATCGCAGGTAGTCGACCTGCTCGCCGATCTGTGTGATCAGTGCCAGCGCCACCGTGCAGGCGGCGCCGAAGGACAGCAGGTTGAACGAGCCACCGTCGCCTTCGCGGCCGGCGAAACTGGTCAGATCGCTCAGCGCATCGGGGTTCTTGGCGATGACGAAGATGTAGGGCAGCAACAGCAGGATCAGCCAGACCGGTTGCGTCCAGAGCTGCAGGCGGTTGATCAGGGTGATGCCGTAGGTCACCAGCGGCACGATGATGATCGAACAGACCACATAGGCGAGCGCCAGCGGGATGCCGAAATACAGCTCCAGCGCCAGCGCCATGATCGCCGCTTCGAGGGCGAAGAACAGGAAGGTGAAGCTGGCGTAGATCAGCGAGGTGATGGTCGAGCCGATGTAGCCGAAGCCGGCGCCACGGGTCAGCAGGTCCATGTCCACGCCGTAGCGCGCCGCGTAGTAACTGATCGGCAACCCGGTGAGGAAAATCACCAGCGCCACCGCGAGGATCGCCCAGAGCGTATTGGTGAAACCGTAGGAAAGGGCCAGCGTGCCGCCGATGGCTTCCAGGGCCAGGAACGACACCGCACCGAGCGCGGTGTTGGCGATACGAAATTCCGACCACTTGCGAAACGACTTGGGGGTGAAACGCAGGGCGTAGTCTTCCAGCGTCTCGTCGGCGACCCAGCTGTTGTAGTCGCGGCGGATCTTGACGATGCGCTGTGTGCCTGTGATCTGCACGCTGGCGGCCCCGGCTGATTGTCGTTTCCCTGGTTTGAGCAACTTCCGTGCCCCCGTTCGGCACTGCTGATGAACCGCGGCGAAGCACCGATACGCATGCCGGCGCAGCGCTGCCGTGATCGGCAGGGGCGAGGGTTGCCGGCTGCCGGCGTGCTCCATACCGGCGCAAGGATGCACCAGCAGTGCGCCTGCAACGGATACGTCAGATGACGTACCCGCTTACGTCATCCTGCGTATACCCCGGTCAGACCGCCGAGCCCATTCTTGCTCCCGACCCGATGCCGGCCCGCAGCAGCAATGTTGCGGCAAGCCAAGCACGGCCCACCGAGACAGGAGCAATCATCATGGATTCAAAACTGACGGGTTCGTCACGCCGCCTTCCCCGCCGGCTTGCGCAGGGGGCTGCGGCACTCTCGATGCTGGCAATGAGCATCTTCGCCTCGAGCGCCAGCGCCGAGGTCAACACCACCGGCTTGGCGGTCACCGATACGGAAGTGGTGGTCGGGCAGCTGCATTCGGCGACGGGCACCATGGCCATCTCCGAGACCGGCTCGATCCAGGCCGAGCGACTGGCCATCGAGCAGATCAACGCGGCAGGCGGCATCCTTGGCCGGCAGATCAAGGTGGTGCAGGAAGACGGTGCGTCCGACTGGCCGACCTTCGCCGAAAAGGCCAAGAAGCTGCTGGAGCGCGACAAGGTCGCCGCGGTGTTCGGCTGCTGGACCTCGGCCTCGCGCAAGGCGGTGCTGCCGATCTTCGAGCGGGAGAACGGGCTGCTCTACTACCCGACCTTCTATGAAGGCCTGGAGCAGTCGAAGAACGTCGTCTACACCGGCCAGGAGGCCACCCAACAGATCCTCGCCGGCCTCGACTGGGTCGCCAAGGAGAAGGGCGCCAAGACCTTCTACCTGCTCGGCTCCGACTACATCTGGCCGCGCACCTCGATGAAGATCGCCCGCAAGCACATCGAGAACGTGCTCGGCGGCAAGGTGGTGGGCGAGGAGTACTACCCGCTGGGCAACACCCAGTTCGGCTCGCTGACCAACAAGATCAAGCTGAAGAAGCCTGACGTGATCTTCGCCGCCGTGGTCGGTGGTTCCAACGTCGCCTTCTACAAGCAGCTCAAGGCTGCCGGCATCACCGCGGACAAGCAGACCCTGCTGACTCTCTCGGTCACCGAGGACGAACTGCTCGGCATCGGCGGCGAGAACATGGCCGGCTTCTACGCCTCGATGAAGTACTTCCAGAGCCTCGATAACCCCAACAACGTCGAATTCGTCAAGGCGTTCAAGGCCAAGTACGGCAGCGACGCGGTGATCGGTGACGTCACCCAGGCCGCCTATCTCGGCCCCTGGCTGTGGAAGGCCGCGGTCGAGAAGGCCGGCAGCTTCGACGTCGACAAGGTGGTCGCCGCCTCAGCCGGGCTGGAGCTGAACACCGCGCCGGAAGGCTACGTGAAGGTGCACGAGAACCAGCATCTGTGGAGCAAGACGCGCATCGGCCAGGTGCAGGCCGACGGCCAGTTCCAGGTGGTCTTCGAGTCCGACCTGATCGAGCCGAACCCCTTCCCGAAAGGCTACCAGTAACCCTCCCTGCGCCGCGTGCCGGCAGGCCCGCGGCGCTCTCTTTTGCCATCAGGAGACATCATCATGGAATGGCTATCGGAGTTTGGTGCCATCGCGGCCATGCAGGGTTTCAACGGCTTGTCGGTGTTCTGCGTGCTGCTGCTGATGGCTCTGGGTCTGGCGATCATCTTTGGTCAGATGGGCGTGATAAACATGGCCCATGGCGAGTTCCTCACCGTGGGTGCGTACACCACCTATCTGGTTTCGGTGCTGACGCTCAAGTACCTGCCTGAGCTGCAGCCCTACTACTTCTTCGTCGCCATCGTGCTGTCATTCGTGATTGCCGGTACGCTGGGCTGGCTCGCCGAATGGGCGTTGATCAGCAAGCTTTACCATCGCCCGCTGGACACGTTGCTGGCTACCTGGGGCCTGTCACTGGTGATGCAGCAGGCGTTCCGTTCGATCTTCGGTGCGCGCGAGGTCAGCGCCACGCTGCCGGACTGGCTGATGGGGTCCTGGATGCCCACCGACACCATCGACATCCCGCTCAACGGGCTGTTCGTGATGGCGCTGACACTGCTGCTCACCACGGCGATCTTCGTCCTCATGTACCGCTCGCGCTGGGGCCTGCAGGTGCGCGCCACGGTGCAGAACCGGGTGATGGCGCGTTCGGTGGGGATCAACACCAAGAAGGTCGACCGCATGACCTTCGCCCTGGGCTGCGGCGTGGCCGGGGTCGCCGGCGCGGCGTTCACCACCATCGGCTCGACCGGCCCGACCTCCGGTTCGCTGTACATCGTCGACACCTTTCTGGTGGTGGTCTTCGGCGGCGCGGCCAGTCTGTTCGGCACCATTGCCTCGGCGTTCTCCATCGCCCAGACGCAATCGATGGCCGAGTTCTTCATCAGCGGCTCGATGGCCAAGGTGCTGACCCTTTCGGCAGTGATCCTGATCCTCATGCTGCGTCCGCAGGGGCTGTTCACGGCCAAGGTGCGCAAATGATGAACAGTTTTTTGGTGGCGATGGCGAACGACGTGAGGGCCAAGGCATGAACTCGACACTCGATAAATTCTTCGGCGGAAAGCAGGGCGGGATCGGTCTGCTGATCCTCGCGGCGCTGCTCCTGCTGGTGTTTCCGCTGCTGCTCGACAGCTTCCGCCTGAACATGGTGGGTAAGTACCTGACCTACGCCTTCGTCGCCGTGGGACTGGTGCTCTGCTGGGGCTACGGCGGCATTCTCAGCCTGGGGCAGGGGATCTTCTTCGGCCTCGGCGGCTACTGCATGGCAATGTTCCTCAAGCTCGAGGCATCCGACCCGGAAAGCACCAGGATCCAGTCCACGCCCGGTATTCCGGACTTCATGGACTGGAACCAGATCACCGAGCTGCCGTTGTTCTGGCAGCCCTTCCAGAGCTTCGGCTTCACCCTGCTTGCCGTGGTCGCGGTACCGGCGATCCTCGCGCTGATCATCGGTGTGGCGATGTTCAAGCGCCGGGTGGGTGACGTGTACTTCTCGATCGTCACCCAGGCCATCGCGGCGATCCTGACCATCCTGATCATCGGCCAGCAGGGCCTGACCGGCGGGGTGAACGGCATCACCGACCTGAAGACGCTGCTCGGCTGGGACATTCGCACTGACGAGGCGAAGACCATCCTCTACTTCGTCAACGCGGCGCTGCTCATCGGCTGCATCCTGATCGGGCGCTTCATCCTCACCTCGAAGCTCGGGCGCCTGCTGATGGCCATGCGTGACAAGGAAGAGCGGGTGCGCTTCTCCGGTTACGACGTGGCCAGCTTCAAGATCTTCGTGTTCTGCGTGGCGGCGAGCTTTTCGGCCATCGGCGGGGCGATGTTCACCCTGCAGGTGGGCTTCATGTCGCCGAGCTTCGTCGGCATCGTGCCGTCGATCGAGATGGTCATCTTCGCCGCCGTGGGCGGGCGCATGTCGCTGCTCGGTGCGGTGTACGGCGCGCTGCTGGTCAACTACGGCAAGACGGTGTTCTCCGAGAGCTTCCCCGAGCTCTGGCTGTACTTCATGGGCGGCCTGTTCATCGCCGTGGTCATGTATTTCCCCAACGGTCTGGCAGGCCTCTGGCAGAGCCATGCCCGCCCCTGGCTGGCGCGTGTGCGGCTGCCGGATCGGCGCCAGCCATTGATGAAGCCCAAGCCGCCGGCAGAGCAGCCGGGGGCGGGCGGCGCGACGATCGATGCGGTTCCCGCCAAGCAACTGGAGAGCACGCCATGAGTGGATTTCAGATGCCCAAACCGGTGCTGGCCATCGAGGGCCTGACCGTATCCTTCGATGGTTTCAAGGCTGTCGATGACCTGAACCTCTATCTGGACCGCAACGAGGTACGTGTGGTGATCGGCCCCAACGGCGCCGGCAAGACCACGGTGCTTGACCTGATCTGCGGGAAGACCCGCGCCACCGGCGGCTCGATCCAGTTCGACGGGCGCGAGCTGACGAAGATGAAGGAGTTCGACATCGTTCGCGCCGGGGTAGGGCGCAAGTTCCAGAACCCGTCGATCTACGAAAACCTCAGCGTGTTCGAGAACCTGGAAATGTCCTATCCGGCCGGGCGCAAGGTGTTCGGCGCACTGTTCTTCAAGCGCAGTGCCGAGGTCGTCGCCCGGGTGGAGGAAATCGCGGCGGAAATCGGCCTGACCGGGCAGTTGTACAGCGAGGCAGGGCTGCTCTCCCACGGCCAGAAACAGTGGCTGGAGATCGGCATGCTGCTGATGCAGGACCCGGAGTTGCTGATGCTCGATGAGCCGGTGGCGGGCATGAGCGTCAGCGAGCGGGCACAGACCGCCGAGCTGCTCAAACGCATCAGCCAGGGTCGCTCGGTGCTGGTGATCGAGCACGACATGGAGTTCGTCAAGAGCATCGCCCACAAGGTCACCGTGCTGCACCAGGGCAAGGTGCTGGCCGAGGGCAGCATGGAGGCGGTGCAGAGCAATCCCAAGGTCATCGAGGTTTATCTGGGGCATTGAGGCGGTGCGGGCCCTGGCGCGTGTGGATAACGCTTTGCCGTTATCGACGCTACGCCGACGGCTGGCCCGCGCACCGTAGGGTGGACATCGCCGCAGGCATGTCCACGCGTGTCGCACCCGACAGGTACAAACAGGAGTTCAGCATGTTCCAGATCAGCAGCCTCGCTTCGGGCTACGGCCAGAGTCAGATCCTTCATGACCTCAATCTCAAGGTCGAAAAGCAGGAAATCGTCGCGGTCATGGGCCGCAACGGCATGGGTAAGACCACGCTGTTCAAGACGCTGATGGGCATCGTCCCGCAGACCGCAGGCAGCGTGCAGGTGGATGGGCAGGAAGTCGCCGGGCTGGAGACCCATCAGCGGGTTGCCAGCGGCGTGGCCTACGTGCCTCAGGGGCGGATGATCTTTCCCAGCATGACGGTGTTGGAGAACATCCAGACCGGCCTGCCGGCAGCCGCCGGCGGCAAGGTGCCGGATGATCTCTACGCGCTGTTCCCGGTGCTGCACGACATGCGCAAGCGCAAGGGCGGCAATCTGTCCGGCGGACAGCAACAGCAGCTGGCGATCGCCCGGGCACTGGCGACCAATCCCAAGGTGCTGCTGCTGGACGAGCCGACCGAGGGCATCCAGCCGTCGATCATCAAGGACATCGCGCGCACGCTGAAGGAGATCCGCTCGCTTCGCGATCTGACCATCGTGGTTTCCGAGCAGGTGCTGTCATTCACGATGGAAATCGCCGACCGCTTCCTGGTCATCGAGAAGGGCCGCTTCGTGCTGGAGGAAAGCGCAGCCAATGCCGACGAGGCGACCATCAGTCGTTACCTGTCGGTGTAGTGTGCTTATTTCGTGAGCGCGAACCGTGCAGGCTGGTTCGCGCGCCAAGGGCCTTTCGCGGAGCGATGGGGCGACGCAATTCTTCTCTTTTTCATGATCCTCAGGCCGGTGTGCGTTCTCTGCACGCCGGCCTTCGCCTGCCTGTCTGATAGACCTGAAGACCGCGTATTTGCTGGCTCCGCGCATACGTCATCCAACGTATTTCGGAAAAGCTGGCGACGGCAAAGACTAGCTCCGTGTTCAGCGCAACGCTGATGTCCTTCCAACGCAAAGGAGCTTCGTCATGACCGATACCCTGATCAAGGTCGACTTGAATCAGCCTGCCACCGAGAACGAGCAGATCCACAACCGCTGGCATCCGGACATTCCGATGGCCTGCTGGGTCAAGCCGGGTGACGACTTCATTCTCGAGACCTACGACTGGACCGCAGGCGCGATCAAGAACGACGACGATGCATCCGATGTGCGCGACGTCGACCTCACCACGGTGCACTACCTGTCCGGCCCGGTCGGGGTCGAGGGTGCCGAGCCGGGCGACCTGCTGGTGGTGGATCTGCTTGATATCGGCGCCAAGCAGGACTCGTTGTGGGGCTTCAACGGCTTCTTCTCGCAGCAGAACGGCGGCGGCTTCCTGACCGACCACTTCCCTCATGCGCAGAAGTCCATCTGGGATTTTCAGGGCCTGTTCACCAGCTCCAGGCACATCCCGGGCGTGCGTTTCGCCGGGCAGATCCATCCCGGCCTGATCGGCTGCCTGCCGGACCACAAGATGCTGGCGACCTGGAACGAGCGCGAGCAGGGCCTGATCGACACCAATCCCAACCGCGTCCCGCCGCTGGCCAATCCGACATTCGCCGCCACCGCGCACATGGGCAAGCTCACCGGCGAGGCGCGTGACAAGGCCGCGGCCCAGGGCGCGCGTACCGTGCCGCCCCGTGAGCATGGCGGCAACTGCGACATCAAGGACCTTTCGCGCGGCTCGAAGATCTTCTTCCCGGTCTATGTCGACGGCGCCGGGCTGTCGGTCGGCGACCTGCACTTCAGCCAGGGTGACGGCGAAATCACCTTCTGCGGCGCCATTGAGATGGCCGGCTGGGTGCACATGAAGGTCGAGCTGATCAAGGGTGGCATGGCCAAGTACGGCATCAAGAACCCGATCTTCAAGCCCAGCCCCATCGTCCCGACCTACAAGGATTACCTGATCTTCGAAGGCATCTCGGTCGACGAGAGCGGCAAGCAGCACTACCTGGACGTCAACATCGCCTACAAGCAGGCTTGTCTGAACGCCATCAACTACCTGACCAAATTCGGCTACTCGCCGGCACAGGGCTACTCGCTGCTCGGTTCGGCGCCGGTGCAGGGACATATCAGCGGTGTGGTGGACATCCCCAACGCCTGCGCCACGCTCTGGCTGCCGACCGAGATATTCGAGTTCGACATCCACCCGAACGCGTCCGGGCCGACCCGGTTCCTCGACGGCAGCATCGACCTGCCGATCGCCTACGACAAATGAGTTCGTTCATCCGGGCGGGGCAGGTGCTCTGGACGGCGGCCTGGCCCGCCCGGATGGAGGGACACGGAGGATGATGCGATGCCGATCTATGAATACGACTGCGACGCCTGCGGTGACTTCACTGCCCTGCGCCCGATGAGTGTGCGCAGCGAACCCTGTGATTGCCCGGCATGTGGCACGCCCAGCCCGCGAGTGATTCGCACCGCCCCTGGCCTGGCAACCATGGCCGGCAGCACCCGCGCGGCGCATGAGACCAATGAGCGCGCCAGCCACGCGCCGAAGACAGTCGCCGAGTATGCCGCCAACAAGCGCCACCCGGCCGGGTGCAGCTGCTGCGGCCCGAGCAAGCCGGTGGCGCCGACCAAGGCGAATCCCCATGCGCTCAAGACCAGCCCGTCGAACCGGCCGTGGATGATCAGCCACTAGCCTGCAGCCGCGGTCGCGCCAGCGCCAACCCGCTCATGGGGTGGGCAACGCTCTACTTTGCCACCGCTCACCACGACAGAACCTGAAAGAGGGAGAGACCCATGCGTCACGGTGATATTTCCAGCAGTCCCGATACCGTCGGCGTAGCCGTCGTCAACTACAAGATGCCGCGCCTGCATACCCGCGCTGAGGTGCTCGACAACGCGCGCAAGATCGCCGAGATGATCAAGGGCATGAAGCTCGGCCTGCCGGGCATGGACCTGGTGGTGTTCCCCGAGTACAGCACCATGGGGATCATGTATGACCCCGGCGAGATGATGGAAACCGCCACCACCATTCCCGGCGAGGAAACCGCGATCTTCTCGGCCGCCTGTCGCGAGGCACGGACCTGGGGCATCTTCTCGCTCACCGGCGAGCGCAACGAAGACCCGGGCAAGGCGCCTTACAACACGCTGGTGCTGATCGACGATCAGGGCGAGATCGTGCAGAAGTACCGCAAGTGCATTCCCTGGTGCCCGATCGAGGGCTGGTATCCGGGTGACCGCACCTACGTCAGCGACGGCCCCAAGGGCATGAAGATCAGCCTGATCATCTGCGACGACGGCAACTACCCGGAGATCTGGCGCGACTGCGCGATGAAGGGCGCCGAGCTGATCGTGCGCTGCCAGGGCTACATGTACCCGGCCAAGGAGCAGCAGGTGCTGATGTCCAAGACCATGGCCTGGGCCAACAACTGTTACGTGGCGGTGGCCAATGCCGCAGGCTTCGATGGCGTCTACAGCTACTTCGGCCACTCGGCGATCATCGGCTTCGACGGTCGCACCCTGGGCGAGTGCGGCGAGGAGGAAATGGGGATCCAGTACGCCCAGCTGTCCATCTCGCAGATCCGTGACGCCCGTGCCAACGACCAGTCGCAGAACCACCTGTTCAAGCTGCTGCACCGCGGCTACACCGGCGTCTACAACTCGGGTGACGGTGACAAGGGCGTGGCTGACTGTCCGTTCGAGTTTTATCGCACCTGGGTGCTGGATGCGCAGAAGGCGCAGGAAAATGTCGAGGCCATGACCCGCGCCACTGTCGGCGTGGCCGACTGCCCGGTGTACGAACTGCCGCACGCGGGGCGGGAGCGAACGCTGGGTTGAAGGGGGGACCGCGGCCTTGGGACATGTGTTCCAGCGGGGGGCTTGCCATCGTGGTCATGCGCCCTTCACCCCGGCCCTCTCCTTGGAGCGCGCGAGGGTTGCAGGCCAGTGTGTGCTTTGGGCTATTGCCCGCCTTCGCTGCGATCCAGGCTTTGCCGTTCGGAGAGCAGGTAGTGGCGGACGCGCAGCGTTAATCGCACCCATTCCCCGCGCCCCTTCGCTCCAATGGTTGATGGGCCGCACGTTCAATACTTCGCACCGGGGCGCTCATGCCATTCGTGAATGAACTGATCGAGCACAACCGTACCCAGCTCGCGCAAGCCAGCGACCGGGAGGACCACGCGCCGAAGCCGGCGTCGCGCTTCCTGTTCGACGTCGAGGCCGTCATGGCGCTGCTGCGCAGTCGTATCGTTGGTCAGGATGCGGTGCTGGGCGAAATCGAGGCGATGCTTCGCGTGGTCAAGGCCGGAATCGGCGATCCCGAACGTCCGCTGACGGTCAATCTCTTCCTCGGCCCGACCGGGGTTGGCAAGACCGAGATCGTCCGTCTGCTGGCCCAGGCCATTCATGGCAAGCCGGACGCCTTCTGCCGCATCGACATGAATACACTGGCGCAGGAGCATTATGCTGCCGCGCTCACCGGGGCTCCCCCCGGTTATGTAGGCAGCAAGGAAGGCACGACGTTGTTCAATGCCGAGGCCATCGCCGGTAGTTTCAGTCGGCCCGGCATCGTGCTGTTCGACGAACTGGAGAAGGCCAGCCGGGAAGTCGTACGCAGCCTGCTAAACGTGCTGGATAGTGGAAGACTGACGCTCGCCGCCGGCAACCGGACCCTGGATTTCCGCAACACGCTGGTGTTCATGACCAGCAATGTCGGCGCACGGCAGGCTGCGCGGTGGGAGCGCTGGCCGATCCCACGCATGGGCCGTGCCGCGTTGCGAAGCCGTAGCTTCGGGCAGGCGCTGCATCGGCATTTCGATCCGGAGTTTCTCAATCGCATCGACCGCACGCTGCAGTTCGAGAGCATCCAGGGCGATCGGCTGAAGGCAGTGCTCGATGTCGAACTGGGCAAGCTGGCACAGCGCCTGGCCCGACAGGGCGTACGGTTGCAGGTCGATGAGGCCGTCAAACACGCCATCTGCCGCGCGCACGACTCGCGCTTCGGTGCGCGCGACCTCAGCCGGCGGCTGCGCACGCGCCTGGAGCCAGCGTTGGCGGAAGCCCTGTTGCGCGATCCCGCCGAGCGGGTATGGCGAGCGGTGCTGCAAGACGATGCGATCCGTGTGGAGCCGCTCGCGAGCGACTAGCAGCGAACTCTCCAGCAGAGCGGTCGTCCCATTTTCTAGACCGCACATTTCACTGATTGGGGAAACATCGATGGCCATGCTGGACACCCGCGGTATCGGGGCCGTGACCTTGCTCAAGCGTACGTTCAAGGAATTCGGCAACGACGACATGTCGACCTATGCCTCGGCGCTGGCGTACCGCGGCCTGTTCTCGATGTTTCCGTTCCTGCTGTTTCTTATCGCCTTGCTCGGCTTTCTCGATCTGCAGAATTTCTTCGACTGGTTGCGCATGCAGGCCGAGCTGGCCTTGCCGCCGATGGCGATGGAGCAGATCAATCCGGTCATTGACCAGTTGCAGGAACAGAAGGCGGGGCTGCTGTCGTTCGGTATCGTCGTGGCGCTGTGGACGGCTTCGGTCGGTTTTCGCTCGCTGATGAATGCGATGAACCGCGCCTACGACGTGGAGGAGGGGCGACCGAGCTGGAAGCTGATCCTGCTTTCGCTGGCCTATACCGTGGGCATCGCCGTGCTGCTGCTGTTGTCGGCCGGGCTGATGATCGTCGGGCCGCAGGTGATGGAGTGGCTGGCTTCGCAGGTCGGCCTGAAGGACGTCGTCGTGCTGCTCTGGACCTGGCTGCGCTGGCCGGTGATTGTACTGATGCTGATGCTGGTGGTGGCGCTGCTGTACTACGTGGCGCCGGATGTGAAGCAGGAGTTTCGCTTCATCACGCCGGGCTCGGTGCTGGCCGTGCTGGTGTGGATTCTGGCCTCGATCGCGTTCGGCATCTATGTGCAGAACTTCGCCGACTACAACGCGACCTACGGCAGCATCGGCGCCATCATCGTCTTGCTGCTTTATCTGTACATCTCCTCGGCAGTGCTGCTGTTCGGTGCCGAACTCAATGCGGTGATCGAACACGCTTCGGTCGAAGGCAAGGACCCGGGCGAGAAGGTGCCGGACGCCTGAGGCGCCGTCTGGCGCCCCGCTGCGAACAACCCTTCTACGTAACGGTCATCTATTTCATTACAGAATTATTCCGCAGGGATTGCGGAGCATGCCTCTGACGCGCGACGTGCCCGGCGAGGCCGGAGTTCTGCTATGGGACCGACGGAGAAGTACCTTGCATATCGCGGATATGACCATGTTCTACGCGCCCGCCAGTGGTGGCGTGCGCACCTACCTCGAGGCGAAGCATCGCAGGCTGCAGCTTTACTCCGGCGTGCGGCACAGCATTCTGGTGCCGGGGGGCGACTACAGTCACAACGATGGCCTCTATGAGGTGCCGGCACCGATCCTGCCGTTCGGCAAAGGCTACCGCTTTCCGATCCGCCGCGCGCCCTGGCGCAATCTGCTGCGTTCGCTGCGTCCCGATCTGATCGAGGTCGGCGATCCCTACATGACCGCATGGGCGGCACTGGACGCCGGGCGCCGGCTGAATGTTCCGGTCATTGGTTTCTATCATTCCGACCTGCCGCTGCTGGTCAGCAACCGCATCGGCAGCTGGCTGGGCACCAACCTCAATGGCTACGTTTCAAAGCTGTACGGCAGCTTCGATCGGGTGTTGGCACCCAGCGAAGTGATGGCCGACAAGCTCTTGCACCTCGGCGTGAAGAACGTCTTCGTGCAGCCCCTGGGGGTTGATCTGGACACCTTCTGCCCCGAGCGCCGCGACCCCGATCTGCGCCGCGAGCTGGGCCTGGCCGACGACACCCGGCTGATGATCTTTGCCGGGCGCGGTTCGCGGGAGAAGAACCTGCACGTCCTGCTGGAAACCGCGCGCCAGCTCGGCAAGCCGTACCACCTGTTGCTGGTGGGTTCGAGCATGCCGCAGCGGGTGCCGGATAACGTCACGGTGATCGACCGCTTCTGTTGTGCCAGCGAAGTGGCGCGCTACATGGCCAGCAGCGATGTGCTGCTGCATGCCGGCAATCAGGAGACCTTCGGCCTGGTGGCGCTCGAAGCCATGGCCAGCGGTATTCCGGTGATCGCCGCGCGTGCCGGTGCGTTACCGGAGCTGGTGCCGTTCTACACCGGTCGCCTGTGTCGGCCGCTCGACCCGAGGGCCATGGCGCATACCGTGCGCGAGCTGTTCGAAGACGATCCGCGACTGCTCGGACAGCAGGCGCGCCAGCATGTCGAGGCGCACCATGCCTGGGACGCCGTGGTGGCGGGGCTGCTCGCCCACTACCATGCTGTGCTCGGCACGGCGGACCTGCCGGTAGCCGTACATGGCTGAGGCTGCTCTGACGCTGGTGCTGCACGACGTGGCCGCGGAAACCTGGCCGGACTACAGGCCCTTCGTCGAGGCGGTGGACGCCATCGGCGGCGTGCCGATCACCTGGCTGGTGGTCCCGGACTTTCATCAGCGCAATCCGCTGGAGCGACAGCCGGAGTTTTGCCGGCTGCTGGACCAGCGTGTGCAGCGCGGTGACGAACTGGTGCTGCACGGCTGCTACCACGCCGATCTCGAGCCCGCGCCGAAGACGCCGCGGGACTGGTTCATGCGCCGGGTGTACACCCATGAAGGCGAGTTCTATGGCCTTGACGAACGGGCTGCTGGTGAACGGCTGGCGCATGGCCTGGAGCTGTTCCGGCGCCAGCGATGGCCGCTGAATGGCTTCGTCGCACCCGCCTGGCTGATGAGCGAGGGCACGCGGCGTGTACTGGCCGACAGCGGGCTGACCTATACCAGTGATCCAGGCCATCTTTACCTGTTGCCGGATTTCACTCCAATCGTCGCTCCTGGCTTGGTCTGGAGCGCTCGCAGCGCCTGGCGCCGTGGTGTGTCCTGGCTGGTCAGCGAACGCCAGTTGCGTCAGAGCCGTCAGGCGCCATTGCTGCGATTGGGCCTGCATCCGGTGGATATGCGCCACGAGTTCTCCCGCCGCTACTGGCTCGATGTGCTCGAACGGATGCTGCGGGACGGCAGGACACCGCTGACCAAGATTGACTGGCTGCGCCAGTACCGCCAGACGAGCGCCGTGGCATGAACCGGCGCTGGTGGTTGCTGGGCGGTGCCTTGCTCGCGGCGGCCCTGGTGCCGCTTCTGCTTGGCGGTACCGGCCTGTTCGAACGTCTGCGCCACTTTCCGGGTAGCCTGTTGGCCACCATGCTCGGCATGGTGCTGGTCGGCTGGAATCTGAATGCGCTGCGCCTACGCTTGTTGCTCGGGCGTCGAAAGCTGGGCCAGCGCCGCGCATTCGGCATCGTCGTCGCCACCGAATTCGCTATCTGTGCGACGCCTGGAGGTGCCGGTGGGCCGCTGACCCTGATGGCGCTGCTCATGCGCCAGGGCGTGGCGCCGGCCAAGGGCACGGCGACCTATGCCGTGGAGCAGCTGAGCGATCTGCTGTTCTTCGCCTGCGCGCTGGTCGGCGTGCTGTTCTATGCACTGACCCACAAGTTAAACACGCATATTGCCAGTCTGCTGGGCTTCAGCGTCGCGCTATTGATCGGTGTGATGGTGCTGCTGGCGCTGCTCGGCCGTTTCCACCGGCAGGTATTTCTGCTCAATGGCTGGCTGGTTGGCCGGCTCGGCATGAAGCCGTCACGCAAGCGCCGTTGGGCACGTAAGGTGCTGGGCTTCCGTAATGCGCTGGTCGACTGTTTTCGCCTGCCGCGTCGTCTTCTGTTGGCGGTGTTCGGATTGACCACACTGCACTGGCTGCTGCGCTTCAGCGTGCTCTATCTGACGCTGCGTGGTCTGGGCAGCGAGTTGGCGTGGGCCTGGACCTTCCTCGTCCAGCTGCTGGCGCTGACTGCGGGGCAGCTGAGCCTGCTGCCTGGGGGGGCGGGTAGTGCCGAACTGGCGTCGGCCGCGCTGCTGACGCCGATGGTGGGCAAGTCGACGACGGCCGCGGCAATTCTGATCTGGCGCTTCGTGACCTATTACTTCTATCTCATCGTGGGCGCGCCGGTGTTCCTGCACCTAGCAGGGCGACCGTTGCTGCGCCGCCTGGTCCCTTCGCGCCATGCGTGAGCCGCTCTGTTCCGATGGCCGGGGGAAACTAACGTTTCGCACGGGCGGTCCACCCTATGTCACCAATGAGAAGCCAGGAGTTCGTCATGAGCAGTACTGAAGACAAGGTCAAGGGCAACACCAACGAAGCCGTCGGCAAGATCAAGCAAGGTGTGGGCGAGGCGACCGATAACGAGCGCATGAAGGGCGAAGGCCAGCGCCAGGAAGTCAAGGGCGAGGCCCAGCAGGTCAAGGGTGATGTGAAAGACACCCTGAAGAAAGGCATCGACAAGGCCTGATCTGCCGACGTTCTTGCGCAGTACAAATGAAAATGCCCGCATCGCTGCGGGCATTTTTTGTCTGGAATCGGCTGACGATCAGCGCTCCAGATGCTGCAGTTTGTCCTTCACGCCATCCCACTCTTCGGCATCGGCCAGGGCGTCTTTCTTCTCGGTGATGTTCGGCCAGACTTCCGCCAGATCTGCGTTGAGCTCGATGAACTCCTGCTGATCCTCCGGTACCTCGTCTTCAGAGAAGATCGCCTGGGCCGGGCACTCCGGCTCGCACAGTGCGCAGTCGATGCACTCGTCCGGGTGAATCACCAGAAAGTTCGGGCCTTCGTAGAAGCAGTCCACCGGGCAGACTTCCACGCAATCGGTGTATTTGCACTTGATGCAGTTGTCGGTGACGACGAAGGTCATGTCTAGCTATCTCCTCAGGCGTGTCAGGTAGGCGTTACGGTGACGCCCCTGCGAGTAGGCGGCACAGGCAAATGCCGCTTATCAAAAAAATGCGCGCGATTCTAGCAGCTTTCGCGGCGTATCAAATGCGAGTTTTCAAGCTGTATAGCAGGTCCAGCGCCTGGCGCGGCGTCACATCATCGGGATTGATCCGTGCCAATTCCTCGAGCACCGGATGCGGCAGGCTGGCGAACAGGTCGCTCTGCATCGGTGGTACCGGCTGGCCGGGCGCTATTCTCGGCGCTTCGTGGGGCAGGCTGGTGGTTTCCAGCCGCGACAGATGGTCGCGCGCACGCTGGATGACCTCGCCCGGCACGCCGGCCAGTTGCGCCACCGCCAGGCCGTAGCTCTGACTCGCCGGCCCAGGCAGCACATGGTGCAGGAAGACGATGCGCTCGTTGTGCTCGGTAGCGGAGAGGTGCACGTTGGCCACCACTGGCTCGCTTTCCGGCAGCACGGTCAGTTCGAAGTAGTGGGTGGCGAACAGGGTAAAGGCGCGCAGCTTGGCGAGGTGCTCGGCTGCCGCCCAGGCCAGCGAGAGGCCGTCGAAGGTGCTGGTGCCGCGACCGACTTCGTCCATCAGTACCAGACTGCGATCACTGGCGTTGTGCAGGATATTCGCGGTTTCGCTCATTTCCACCATGAAGGTGGAGCGCCCGCCGGCGAGATCGTCCGATGAGCCGATGCGGGTGAAGATGCGGTCCACCAGCGACAGCTCGCAAGCCGCGGCCGGGACGAAGCTGCCGATCTGTGCCAGCAGCACGATCAGCGCGGTCTGGCGCATGTAGGTCGATTTACCGCCCATGTTCGGCCCGGTGATGACCAGCATGCGGGTAGCGTCGTCGAGGCCCAGGTCGTTGGCGACGAAAGGCGTCTCCAATACCTGCTCGACCACCGGGTGGCGACCCTGCTCGATGCGCATGCACGGCTGCTCGACGAAGCGCGGGCGATTCAGATCGAGATTCAGCGCCCGCTCGGCGAGGTTGCTCAGCACGTCCAGTTCGGCCAGCGCGCCGGCGCTTTCCTGCAGCGGCGCCAGGTGGCCGATGAGCATTTCCAGCAGCTCGTCGTAGAGCAGCTTCTCGCGGGCGAGGGCGCGGCTCTTGGCCGACAGCGCCTTGTCCTCGAACTCCTTGAGCTCAGGGGTGATGAAGCGCTCGGCGCCCTTGAGCGTCTGCCGGCGGATGTAGTCGGCTGGCGCCGATTCGGCCTGTTTGCTCGGCAGTTCGATGAAGTAGCCATGCACACGGTTGTAGCCGACCTTGAGGTTGGCCAGTCCGGTACGGGCCTTCTCGCGGGTTTCCAGGTCCATCAGGAACTGTCCGGCGTTCTCGGAAAGCGACTGCAGCTCATCCAGCTCGGCGTCGTAGCCGGTCTTCAGTACGCCGCCGTCGCGGATCACCGCCGGCGGGTTGTCGATGATGGCGCGGGCCAGCAGTTCGGCCAGCTCCGGGTAGGTGCTGATGCTTTTCGCCAGTTCCAGCAGATGCGGTGCCACCAGGTCCTGCATGCCGGCCTGCAGCTGCGGCAGTGCGGCCAAGGCATCGCGCAGGCGCGCCAGGTCGCGCGGGCGGGCGTTGCGCAGGCCGATCCGGGCGAGGATGCGTTCCAGGTCGCCGATGTCCTTGAGCTGCGGCTGCAGCTGCTCGAAGCGGTAATGCTCGAGCAGGCAGGTGATCGAGTCCTGGCGCGCTTCGAGAGTCTCGCGGTTGCGCAGCGGGCGGTTCAGCCAGCGGGTCAGCAGGCGCGAGCCCATGGCGGTCTGGCAGCGGTCCATGACCGATTGCAGCGTGTTCTCGCGGCCGCCGGCCAGATTGACGTCCAGCTCGAGGTTGCGCCGGCTGGCGCCGTCGAGGATCACCGTGTCGTCGAGGCGCTCGTGACGCAGGCTGCGCAGGTGGGGCAGGGCGGTGCGCTGGGTTTCCTTGGCGTAGGCGAGCAGGCAGCCGGCGGCGCCGATGGCCAGCGTCAGGTTCTCGCAGCCGAAGCCCTTGAGGTCCTGGGTGGAGAACTGCTGGCAGAGGCTCTTGAATGCCGAATCGCGATCGAAATCCCAGGGCGCGCGACGGCGCACACCGCGGCGTTTCTCCAGCGGCAAGCCCTGCGCCCAGTCGTCCGGGATCAACAGTTCCGCCGGGCTCAGGCGCTCCAGTTCCGCGAGCAGGGTTTCCCAGCCCTTGAGTTCCTGCACGCTGAAGCGGCCGCTGGCGATGTCCAGCACCGACAGGCCGAACAGGCGCTCATCACCGACCACCGCAGCCAGCAGGTTGTCGCGACGCTCGTCGAGTAATGCCTCGTCGCTCACCGTGCCAGGGGTGATGATGCGCACCACCTGGCGTTCCACCGGCCCTTTGCTGGTCGCCGGATCGCCGATCTGCTCGCAGATCACCACCGACTCGCCAAGCTTCACCAGCCGCGCCAGATAACCCTCGGCGGAATGGAACGGAATGCCTGCCATCGGGATCGCCGTGCCCGCCGACTGCCCGCGTGCGGTCAGGGTGATGTCGAGCAGCGCGGCGGCTTTCTTGGCATCGTCGTAGAACAGCTCATAGAAGTCGCCCATGCGGTAGAACATCAGCTGGTCTGGATGCTCGCGCTTGAGTCTCCAATATTGCTGCATCATCGGCGTATGGGCGGAAAGGTCAGCGTTGGGCTTGGTCATCGGCTTGCGTGCGGTTCGTTGAGTGGCGGGGAAGGCTATCGGATGACGGTGCGGTCGGACCGTCCGCAGCCAGGTTCCCGCGGGAAAGCCGGCAAGGTTAACACGGGCTGAGCGGCTCGACAGGTGACGACATGGGACAGTTTGAGCGGCGTTCAGGTGTCATTTGTCGGGCCGGGCACAGAAGGCGTTGACAAGCGAACCGGAGCTGTTGGTAACTCTGGTCTGTCGACAGGTTGCCGGTGCGCTTCGGGCCTCGTGTACGCCGGGCCTGCGACTCCCTCGATCACGCAGTCGTGCAGGCCCCTCGGTGCCTGTCGCGGTAGCTTGCCTGATTATCGCTCGTGCTTCGCCGCCCTGTGGATTGCAGCCCCGGCCATCCCGCCTCGGCGAATGCCTGTTCTACCCCTCGCGTCAGTTCTTCCTGCAGTAATGCTGGCGACCTCCCTTTCTGGTCAAGTGAGCAGCAGATATGTCTCGACTACTCGGACTCGACGCCCTGCGCGGCGTTGCGGCGTTGTGCGTTGCCTATTCCCATCTGATCGCAAAAATGAAGCGTGACGGCCATTTCGATGGGCTGACCAGCGATCTGTTTCTTGTCAGCAAAACGGTACTGGATGTCGGCAAGACCAGCGTGCTGGTGCTGTTCGCCCTGAGCGGCTATTTCGTCGTTGCGGCGCTGTACAAGAGCCGCCATCGATACGAACGGCCGATCGCGGCGTTCGTCTATCAGCGCTTCTTCAGGCTGTTTCCCCTGTACTGGCTATCGCTGCTTCTCGGCGTGATGTTTCCCTGGGACGATCCGGCTCGGGTGTTCAGTCCGGCTGTCATCGCGATCAATGCGACGATGCTGCAAGGCTTCGTGTTTGTCGAAAACGTGATCGGTTTGTACTGGACGCTGCAAATAGAGCTGACCTTCTACGTGCTGTGCATTGTCATCTTCGCGCTGCGTCTGGGCGGCTCGGCCAGGCGCGATCTGCTGTTTCTGCTGGCCCAGTACGTCTTCACCCTGCTGCTCGCGTTCCTGCGCTACAAGCTGGAAATGAAGCTGCCGGTGGCTCTGCCGCTGATGCTGAGTGTGTGTTTTCTCGGCGCATTGTGGAAGGCCACGGATAACGGTCGCGCACCCGATACCGGGCATTACGCGCGCATCGCAGTGGGCCTGTTCTACCTGTTTCTGTTGCCGATCTGCGTGCTGGCCTACTCGCGCGATACCGGTATCGGGGAAACCTGGTATCGCTACTTCGTCAGCTATGCGGTGGGTGTTGCCCTCTTCATTGGCGCGACACGCATCAGTGGTAAGGGGCTGCGCTGGATCGCGCCGCTAGGCGGGATCGGCTATATCGTCTTCCTGTCTCATCCATCGGTATTCGCAATCGCCGAGCGGCTGGGCTTCGGCGCTGGAGCGCTGGCCATTCCCGGCCCGCTCTACATCGCGGTGATGCTGTTACTGGTGACGCTGTTCGGCTTCTTCGTCAAGCGAACCCTGGCAGATCCCATCCAGCGCTATGGTGATGCAGTGGTAAGCCGTCGCGGACGGAGCATCGGCGAGCGTGTCGTGCTGCCGGTTCGCCAGGATGCCTGATGGGCGACGCGTAACTCGACCATTGGCCATCCGGATGGCTGAACTCGGGAGCCCGCTGGTGTAGGGTATCGGCCACTTTCCTTTGGCCGGAGCCCTGATGAATCTCACCGAACTGGCGGCACAGCTGGGTGATGCGCTGCAACGACTGGGTGCGCAGGTCAGCACCGCGGAATCCTGCACCGGTGGTGGCATTGCCGAGGCCATCACCCGTATCGCCGGCAGCTCGGCCTGGTTCGAGGCCGGCTACATCACCTATTCCAATGCCCAGAAGACGCGCCAGCTCGGCGTACCGGCGGAGCTATTCGAGCAGGTCGGCGCGGTCAGTGCCGAAGTGGTGCAGGCCATGGCGCGGGGCGCGCAGCGCAACAGTGGTGCGCGCTTTGCGGTGGCTGTCAGCGGCATTGCCGGACCCGGCGGCGGCACGGCAGAAAAACCGGTTGGTACGGTCTGGATTGCCTGGGCCGATGACTCGCATGTGCAGGCCCAGCGCTATCTATTTACCGGTGACCGCGAGGCCGTACGTGAGCAGACGGTCGCGGCGGCTTTGCAAGGTTTGCTTGCGCTGGCGGTCGGAGAAAAACAGTTTCGGGGCTAGGCGAGTAAATTTGCCTATGTTCTAATACTGGCTACTTATACAGTTGTTGTGGCCTCCGGCCCTCTTGATCAAGTGAGGATTTGATGGACGAGAACAAGAAGCGCGCCTTGGCTGCAGCCCTGGGCCAGATCGAAAAGCAGTTCGGCAAGGGCGCAGTGATGCGCATGGGCGATCATGATCGTCAGGCCATTCCGGCCATCTCTACCGGCTCGCTGGGCCTGGACATCGCGCTTGGCATCGGCGGCCTGCCCAAGGGCCGTATCGTCGAAATCTACGGTCCGGAATCCTCCGGTAAGACCACCCTGACCCTGTCGGTGATCGCCGAAGCGCAGAAGATGGGCGCCACCTGTGCCTTCGTCGACGCCGAACACGCGCTGGACCCGGACTATGCCGGCAAGTTGGGCGTGAATGTCGACGACCTGCTGGTTTCGCAGCCGGACACCGGCGAGCAGGCGCTGGAAATCACCGACATGCTGGTGCGCTCCAACGCGGTTGACGTGATCATCGTCGACTCCGTGGCGGCACTGGTACCCAAGGCCGAGATCGAAGGCGAGATGGGCGACACGCACGTCGGCCTGCAGGCACGTCTGATGTCCCAGGCGCTGCGCAAGATCACCGGCAACATTAAGAACGCCAATTGCCTGGTCATCTTCATCAACCAGATCCGCATGAAGATCGGCGTGATGTTCGGCAGCCCGGAAACCACCACCGGTGGTAACGCGCTGAAGTTCTACGCCTCGGTTCGTCTGGACATTCGCCGTACCGGCGCGGTCAAGGAAGGCGACGAAGTGGTCGGCAGCGAAACCCGCGTCAAGGTAGTGAAGAACAAGGTGGCGCCGCCCTTCCGTCAGGCTGAGTTCCAGATCCTCTATGGCAAGGGCATCTACCGCAATGGCGAGGTCATTGATCTCGGCGTGCAGCAGGGCCTGGTGGAGAAGTCCGGCGCCTGGTATGCCTACAAGGGCAACAAGATCGGCCAGGGCAAGGCCAACGCCGCCAAGTATCTGGAAGACAATCCGGAGATCGGTCAGGAGATCGAGCAACAGATCCGCGACAAGTTGCTGGTAGTTGCGCCAAACACCAAGGCCAACCCGGTTACCGAAGATCTGGCTGACGCCGATCTCTGATCCCCATGGCTGCCGTGCTCGATAACCCCGTCGCGGTACGGCGGACGGCCATGGATCTGCTGGCTCGACGCGAACATGGTCGCGTCGAGCTGGCTCGCAAGCTGCGCCAGCGTGGCGCCCCGCCTGAGTTGATCGAGCAGGCCCTGGATCGTCTATCCGAGCAGGGGCTGCTTTCCGAATCCCGATATCTCGAAAGCTTTGTCAGAAGCCGGACCAATGCCGGCTATGGGCCGTTGCGTATCCGCGAGGAATTGGCCCAGCGCGGGCTGGCCAGAGCGGATATCGAGCAGGCATTGCGTGACAGTGGTTTTGACTGGGGTGAGCAGCTGCGCGAACTCTGGCAGCGCAAGTTCGCTGGACGGTTGCCTGCCGATGCCAAAGAGCGGGCGAAGCAGGGGCGCTTTCTCAGCTATCGCGGTTATCCGCTGGAGTTGATCAGTCGAGTGTTGCGCGGCGACAGCTCGGCGGATTGATGCGGTAACGGGGCTCTATGCCAGGTTGTGCGCGCCGGAGACCAGTCGGTGCTGAAGCCGACCAGCCTTACGAGCGCTCGCAATATCCAGAGTCCAGGCCATCAAAGGCCATCAGTCCTCGCTCGCCAGCGGCCGCGCCCAGTTGGCCGGTTCGTTGACGTAGTCCGTCAGCTCCCTCAGGCGACCGTGGTTGCGGCCGTTGAAGACGAAGCTCAAGCGCGGCAGGCGCTGTAGTTCGGGCTCGTCCAGTTCCGATTCACAGCAGTTCTGCTGTTCGAATACGCCTTTCAGACACAGATCGGTGAACTCCGCGTTCAGGTATTCCATCGCCTGGTCGTTCAGTGCGTGGTTCAGGCGCAGAACGAAACGATCCTTCAGCCAGCGGCTCGAGTGGAAGTTGCGATAGAAGTTGGCGATTTCCCTGGCTGCTTCCTCGGCATCGTCCACCAGGCGCATCAATCGCATGTCGCTGGGCAGGATGTAGCGATTCTCCTCCAGCTGTCCGCGCATGAACTGCAGTGCATCCTTCCAGTAGGTGCCGCCGGGTTCGTCGAGCAGCACGATCGGCACCAGCGGACTCTTGCCAGTCTGGATCAGCGTCAGCACTTCCAGTGCTTCGTCCAGCGTGCCGAACCCACCGGGGCAGAGCACCAGCGCATCGGCTTCCTTGATGAAGAACAGTTTGCGCACGAAGAAGAAATGGAACGACAACAGGTTCTCGGTGCCACCCACCGTCGGGTTGGGGTGTTGCTCGAAAGGCAGCGTGATGTTCAGCCCGAGGCTGCTGTCGCGCCCCGCGCCCTCGTGAGCGGCGGCCATGATGCCGCCACCGGCGCCGGTGATGACCATGAAGTTGTAATGCGCAAGGATGGAGCCCAACTGACGGGCCAGCGCATACAGGGGATGTTCGACCGGCGTACGGGCTGAGCCGAATACCGTGACCTTGCGGCGCCGCTTGAACTGGTCGAGTCGGCTGAATGCGTGCTCCATTTCGCGCATCGTCTGCAGCAGGATCTTGGCATCCCAGCGGCTGCGGTCGGCCTGAGCCATGCGCATGACGGTCACCAGCATCTCCCGGTATAGGGACAGGTTCGCACTGTTCTCCGGAACGACCAAGGCGGCCAGCTCATCGATCTTGCTTTCCAGCTCGGCGCCGCTGGTCTTGAAATGCCGCGACAGATAGTCATCCGAATCAAAGGACATACAACATCTCCATGTATGAGCGTCGCGTTCAGGCTATAGGGTGCGATCAGCCGGCTCAAGCCGGTTGCGTGGCGCGCAGTCGGCCGAAGCCGCAAGCGGCTTCGGCGGGCTGCGTTCAGATGGCGATTCGGTCGCCAGGTTCAGGAATGCGTGCTTCCCAGTCGAGACGTTCACGGATGGTCTGCTGCAGCGCCTGCATCTTCTCCAGCTCGCCGTGCACCAGGTAGAGCTCCGGACGGTTTTCGAAGTTGCTGACCCAGTCGATGAGCTGAGACTGGCCGGCGTGGGCGGAGAACCCTCCGAGGGTATGCACCTTGGCATTCACGGCGATGCGCTGGTGCAGCAACTTGACGCTTTTCGCTCCGTCGACGATGGCACGGCCGAGGGTGCCGCGTGCCTGGAAACCAGGGATCACCAGATGGCACTCCTCGCGCCAGAGGTTGTGCTTGAAGTGGTGCAGGATGCGCCCGCCGGTGCACATGCCGCTGCCAGCGATAATGATCACGCCGCTCTTGAAGCGGTTGATCGCCATCGATTCTTCCGGTGTCGGCGTGGATCGGAGGATCGGCAACCAGCGCTCGGCGTAAAGCTTGCCGCTGGCTCCGCTCAGGGCATTGTCGACGCCGTCGAGATCCAGTTGATCCTTGTAGTGCGAGTAGATGGCGTTGGCGCCGATGGCCATCGGGCTGTCCAGGAATACCGCTTGCTGCGGCAGGCGGCCTTCCCGGTAGAAGCGCCCGAGGTAGTAGATCAGGTCCTGCGTACGTCCGACGGCGAAGGAGGGCATCAGCACGTTGCCGCCATCGCGATGGGCCTGTTGCAGGATGCCGGCCAGCTCCTCGATCGTGTCTTCGTGGCTGCGGTGGTCGCGGTCGCCATAGGTGGACTCCATGAGCACCACGTCAGCTTCCTTGAGCACGGTCGGCGCATGCATCAGCGGCGAGCAGTCGTTGCCCAGGTCGCCCGAGAAGACCACGCGCCGTGTTCTGCCATGGTCGTGCACATCCAGTTGCACGATCGAGGAGCCGAGGATGTGACCGGCATCGTGGAAGGTCACCGCGACACCTGGCGCGACATCGAACGTCTCGCCATAGGCGTGGGGAGTGCGCTGGCTCAACATGCGCTCCGCGTCGACGCGGGTGTAGAGCGGCTGGATCATCGGTTTGCCGATCCGTGCGCGCCACTTGTTTTCCCACTCGGCATCCTTTTCCTGAATCTGCGCCGAATCCAGCAGCATCAGTTCGAGCAGCTCCGCGGTGGCATCGGTGCAGTGCACCTCGCCGCGGTAGCCGAGGGCGACCAGGCGCGGGAGCAGGCCGCTGTGGTCGATATGCGCGTGGGACAGCACCACCGCATCGATCGTCTTGGGGTCGAAGGCGAAGGTGCTGCGGTCGCCGCCGGCTTCTTCCCGACGGCCCTGATGCATGCCGCATTCGAGCAGAACCCTTGCACCGTCATGGGTCTCAATGAGATAGCAGGAGCCGGTGACCTGCTGAATGGCGCCTAGAAAACTGAGCAAAGCCATGTTGCCTTCCTGTCTGTACGATGATGTCCACATTGCCCGCTCGGTTGCCATGACCACTTGATACATATCAGAGATAACGAATCGAGCGCTGCCTAGACTACAGCATAACCCGCTTACCAACGGAGTGAACCCATGAGTCAGCTACTGCCCAGCCTTGTCGAGCTGGATCAACACGCGCAAGCCGAACCGGAGTTCGCCACCTGGCGTGTAGGTTTCGGGCCGTTCGAGCACGCGCTGGAGACCCAGGCGGCGGTGTTCCGGTTGGCACATCAGCTGGTACAGGCAGGTCATCAGCCAGATCTGGCCAGTGTTTACCGGCTGCTGCAGGCGGTCGACCGGGTCGCCAGCGCCGGACTCTGGCTGGTGGTGCACATGACCTACGCGCGCCAGGTGCATCTGGACGGTTCGCCGTTGGCTGCCGAGGATTTCAAGCAGAACCCCGAGGGGCATACCGGCGGCGCGCTGAACATGGTGCCGGCCTATGCCGGTTACCTCGCCCTGAATGCACTGACTGGCCGCACCCGCGCCTGGCTGATGGGGCAGGGCCACTGTGTGGCGGCCGTCGATGCGCTCAATCTGCTGACGGGCAACCTGCATCCGGAACAGGCGCAAGCCTATGCGGGCGGCGAGGCGGGCATGAATCGCCTGCTGCAGGATTTCTACGGTTACGGCCAGGCCGCCGACGGCAGTCCGCTCGCGCCCCTGGGCAGCCATGTCAATCCGCACACCGCAGGCGGCATTGCCGAGGGCGGTTATCTCGGTTTCGCCGAGTTGCAATACGCACACATGCCGCTGCCGGGCGAGACGCTGGTGGCCTTCCTCTCCGATGGCGCGGCGGAAGAGCAGCGCGGCAGTGACTGGATTCCCCGCTGGTGGCGTGCCGAAGATTGCGGCGTCGCGCTGCCGGTGATGATTGCCAACGGGCGGCGAATCGAGCAGCGTACCGCGCTTGGCACCGAGCAGGGGCTCGAGGATTTCCGTCAGCACTTGAGCCAGTGCGGCTTCGACCCGATGCCGTTCGATGGGCGTGACCCTGCTGCTTTCGTCACCACCCTGTGGGAGATGGAGCTGCGCCTGGAGCGACGCGTGGAAGAGAAGGCGCGCGGCATTCTCAACTATCCGCTGCCGATGCCCTACGGCATCGCCGAGACGGTGAAAGGCTTCGGCTTCTATGGTGCCGGCAGCAACGCAGCGCACAACCTGCCATTGCCGGGTAATCCGAGCCGCGATGAGCATTCGCGCGACCTGTTCAACGAGCACGCGGCGCGTCTGTTCGTATCGCAACAGGAGTTGGCTGCTTCACTGGAGCTGTTCACGCGCAGCCGCCAGGGTCGAACGCTGGAGCGCGACAACCCGCTCGCCTCGCGACGCCCGCCTGCGCCGACCATGCCGAAGTTGAACTACCGCGACGACGCCTGTTCACCCATGGCAGCGGTCGATCGTTTTTTCGTCGAGTTGACGGCCGCCAACCCCGCGTTGCGGCCGCGGGTGGGGAATCCGGACGAGCTGGCCAGCAACCGTTTGGGCGGCGTGCTAAAGGCGCTCAAGCATCGCGTCATCGAGCCGGAAAGCGAGCTGGAGGCCGTGGACGGCGCCATCATCACCGCTCTCAACGAGGAGGCGGTGGTATCCGCCTGCCTTGCCAACCAGGGCGGCTTGAATCTGGTGGCGAGCTACGAAGCCTTCTGCGTGAAGATGCTGGGCGTGGTGCGGCAGAGCATTATTTTTTCCCGGCAGCAAAAGGAGATTGGCAGGCCTGCAGGCTGGCTCGGCTGGCCCTTGATCGCGACGTCGCACACCTGGGAAAACGGCAAGAACCAGCAGTCCCACCAAGACACGACCTTCTGCGAAGCGCTGCTCGGAGAGATGAACGACATGGTCCGGGTGCTGTTTCCGGCCGATCACAACAGCGCCCTGGCGCTACTGCCATCGATCTACCAGGCGCGGGGCGAGCTTGCCTGTGTGGTCATGCCCAAGCGCGACCGGCCGTGCTACTTCGATCAGGCCCAGGCCGAGCAGTTGGCGCGCGACGGCGCCATCGTGGTCGAGGAGCAGCCGGGCAACGAGGCATTGCTGCTGATTGCCAACGGCAGCTATCAGCTGGGCGAGATGCTCCGTGCGGCCAAGCGGCTGAAGGAGGCCGACTGCGCTTATCGCCTTGTCTATCTGCAGGAGCCGGGCCGCTTCCGCGGGCCGCGCGATCATTGGGAAGTCGGGGCGCGCGCCAGCGAAGGCGTGGCGGAGCGGTTGTTCCCGGATGCGATGGAAATGCGCGTGCTGTTGACGCACATGCGGCCAGAAGTGGCGCGCGGTCACCTGTGGCCGATTCTGCCGGACGCGCGCAAGAGTTCGGCGCTCGGCTATCGCAACCGCGGAGGTACGCTGGATGAGTTCGGTATGCAGTTCGCCAATCGCGCCAGCTGGGCCAATGTGCTCGCGGCCTGTGCGCGCCTGCGCAATGTGCCGCGCACGGCACTGCTCACCAGGGAAGAGGCTGCCGCTGTAGCTGGCAAAGGTGATCCGCAGATACTGCGGGGCGACGCTTGATAAATAAACCTGGCAGGACGGCGGGCCGTGGCCTGCGCCTGCCAGCGTTCACCTGTTAGCGGTCGCAGTCCGAGGCCTTGTAGCGCTCGCTGGCGATGGGCTTGTTGCTCTGGTACTCGCTGAAGTCATAGCGCAGGACTGCGCCCTGGCTCATCAGCTTGCGTAGTCCTTCATTGCCACAGACGCTAACAGCGAGCTGGCTGCGCACATCGGCCGGGTTATCGCGCATCTGCGCCGCATGCCGCGGCTGTACGCTGAGATGGTTTACCAGCATGTTGTTTTCTACGGTGTAGCCCTGATCAAGAATGTCTTCGTTGATCGCGCGAGGCGTTCCGACACTGCTTTCGCGGGCGACCTGCTCGAGCAGCTGATTCAGCTGTTGCTCCTGCAGCGAGGCGGCGTGGGCAACGGGGAGGGCGAGGCTCAGAGCGAGCAGGGTGGTCAGACGATACATGGCGGTCTCCTTTTGACTGCGCTATTTCGACCGGCTGCCTGGGGTGCGGTTCATTTAACGGTGCAGGGCAGAAGTCTCCCTGGCGCTGGTAGACTGCCGCGCTTCATCGTCACCCTCGAGTCGATTCATGCCCCATGCCGTAGCCCGTCTGCGCAGCGAGCGCCTGGCCAAGAGCCTCAAACCCTTCGTTGCCCGCGGCTCCCGGGCGTCGCGCTGCGAGCGCTGCCGGGTACCATTCAGCCATTGCCTTTGCCCTTGGCTTCCGACGATCGAAAGCGATTGTGGTGTCTGCCTGCTGATGCACGATATCGAGCCGCTCAAGCCTAGCAATACGGGCTGGCTGATTGCCGATGTGGTGCGCGATACCTTCGCCTTCACCTGGCAGCGCACGGACGTGGACCCGCGATTGCTGGCGCTGCTGGCCGATCCGCAATGGCAGCCACTGGTGATCTTTCCGGGTGAATACGCCGAGTCGAGGCGGGTGGTCGAGCAAGTCGAGCGGGAGAACGCTAAGCGCCCGCTGTTCATACTGCTCGATGCCACCTGGACCGAGGCGCGCAAGATGTTTCGCAAGAGCCCCTACTTGGATGGCCTGCCGGTGCTGAGCCTGCGACCGGAGGCGCTGTCGCGCTACCGGCTGCGCCGGTCGACTCGCAGTGACCATCTGTGCACCGCCGAGGTCGCAGCGCTCTGTCTGGATCTGGCTGGAGATTCGGCCGCGGCGAACACGCTCGATGCCTTGCTCGACGTGTTCACCGAGCACTATCTGGGTGCCAAGTATCATCGCCAGCCGGACCTGCAGAACGCCGCGCATCTGGCATTGAAGCCTGCGCGCTGAACTCGATTGGCCGTCAGGCCTTGGCAGGACTGGCTGTGGTTAGCGGCTCGGCTTTGCGCGGCCAGAGTTGTGCGGCGAGCATGCCGATGAACATCAATACGCAGCCCATGTAGCCGCGCAGCGTCAGGCTTTCCTCAAGGAACAGTGCGCCCGCGATGGCTGCGAACACCGCTTCCAGTGAGAGGATGATCGCCGCATGGGAGGCGATCGCATGCTTCTGCGCAACAACCTGCAGCGTGTAGCCAACCGCAACGGCGAACAATCCACCGTAGATGAGGGCCGGTCCGGCGAGCCAGATGCTGGTCGGCTCAATCTCTTCAAAGATCAATGCCAGCAGCAGGCTCACCACGGCACAGGTGGCGAACTGCAGGAAGGCCAGGCGAATCGCGTCGTGGCGGCTGACGAAGAAGCTCACCAGCAGCACATGCAGGCCCCAGACGAAGGCGCCGGCCAACTGGATCCAGTCACCAGAGGCAACGGTGAAATCCTCGCCGATGCTCAGCAGCGCCATGCCGGCAACGGCGAGAAAGGCGCCGACCCAGGTTCCGAGGCCTGTCCTGTGGCCAATGATCAGTCCCAGCAGTGGCACCACGATCACGTACAGGCCAGTGATGAATCCCGAGTTGGTCACGCTGGTAAACAGCAGGCCCACCTGCTGCAGGTTGATTCCCACGGTCAGCGCAAGCCCCATGCTCAGGCCGCCGAGCAGCAGGCCACGCTGAAGAAAGGGTTCGTGCCGGGCTTTGGTGCGGCCCTGGTAGATCACCAGTGGCAGCAGCGCGAGAGCGCCCAGGGCGAAGCGCAGGCCGGTAAATAGAAACGGGCCGATGTTGTCCATGCCGATGCGTTGGGCGACGAAGGCCGTGCCCCAGATCATGGCGGTGATCAGCATCAGGAAGTCGGCGCGGAGGGCTTGGCTACGCATGTTTCGGCTCGGTCGGGAAAAGTCGCAGACTTTGCTACAAAGCGCCGCGCTTGACCACTTATTCATGGGTGGGCATGCTTGCGCCGCTTGATTTGTTGTGGCGGGCGGCCGATATTCGGTCTGGCCGGCCGAAAATTTCACATCGGACCATCCCCGGAGCGTTGTCTCGGGGTTTCTGCCGTCATCTTGTCGGCATCGGCTGCTCAAGCCGATGAAAAAGCGCCAATAAAAACTACAGGTCTGCCAATGGCTGCTTACGAAATAATCATTGCCGATGATCACCCGCTTTTCCGCAGCGCGCTGCAACAGGCGCTCACCATGGGGCTAGGGGAAAACGTACGTCTGGTGGAAGCGGCCAGCATCGCCGAACTGGAAAGCCTTCTAAATCAGGGCGCCGATTGGGATCTGGTGCTGCTGGATCTGAACATGCCTGGAGCCTATGGTTTCTCGGGGTTGGCACTGCTGAGGGGGCAGTATCCGCATCTACCGGTAGTCATGATCTCGGCACAGGAGGACGCAGCGGTCGTTGCGCGCTCCCGTGAGTTCGGTGCCAGCGGTTTCATTCCCAAGTCCAGTTCTCTGGAAACCATCCAGGAAGCGGTACGTGCTGTTTTGGATGGCGATGTCTGGTGGCCTAGCAACATCCAGGATGTAGCCAACGTCAGCGATGAGGCCAAGGCCGCCAGCGCCGGGCTTGCCAGCCTGACGCCGCAACAGTTCCGAGTGCTGACCATGGTCTGTGACGGGCTGTTGAACAAGCAGATCGCCTACGAACTGAGCGTTTCTGAAGCGACCATCAAGGCTCACGTTACCGCTATCTTCCGCAAGCTCGGCGTGCGTACCCGCACCCAGGCAGCCCTGTTGCTGCAGCAGATGGGTTCCATTCCAACCAGCTGATCCGGATGCGGGCCTCAGGCGATCGGCGGCAGCTGGATTTCATCGCTGCGGCGCACGCCTGAGGTCAGGGCGCGGCACTGTTCGACGAACTCGAGCATGGCCGCGGTCTGATACTTGTGCGAATGCCATATGAAGTAGAACTGGCGGCGCAGGTCCAGCTCGGGCGTCGCCACCGGTACCAGGCTG
Organism: Stutzerimonas kunmingensis; assembly: GCF_002929225.1. GTDB lineage: Bacteria > Pseudomonadota > Gammaproteobacteria > Pseudomonadales > Pseudomonadaceae > Stutzerimonas. The sequence goes on from NZ_PISM01000004.1 coordinate 525,669, forward strand.
CCACGGCGAAAGGCGTCACGCAGCGCCAGTCGAGAAATACAGCCGATCCCCAGTCCCGACTCCACCGCGCGTTTGATCGCTTCGGTGTGCTCCAGCTCGAGCCGCACGTTCAGCTTGCCTGGCCGATGTCGCACAGCCTGTTCGAAGGTCATCCGCGTGCCGGAGCCCTGCTCGCGGAGAATCCACGCTTCTCTGGTCAGCTCGTCCAGGCCCACCTCGCCGCGCCCGGCCAGCGGGTGCTGCGGCGCGCAGAATACCACCAGCTCATCTTCGATCCACGGCTGGACCTCAAGGTCCGGGTGCTGGCAATCACCTTCGATCAAACCCAGATCAAGTTCGTGTTGCGCGATCTGATGCACGATGTGCGCAGTGTTGTGTACATGCAGCTTCACTCGGCATTCCGGGTGGCGCTGCATGAAGCTGCCAATCAGTAACGTGGCGAGGTAGTTGCCGATCGTCAGCGTTGCACCGACCGCCAGTGAGCCGAAGCCGCTCTTGCCGTTGAGCAAATCCTCGATGGCGCGTGCCTGATCGAGCAGGGCAACTGCCTGCGGCAGCAGCTGTTGTCCGAGAGCGTTCAAGCAAAGCCTTTTGCCGGCTCGGTCGAAGAGCTGGCAGCCGGACTGGCGTTCCAGTTCGGCCAGCGACGTACTGGTTGCGGACTGTGACAACGAGAGGCTCTCGGCTGCGCGCGACACGCTTTCCTGGCGGGCGACAGCGGCAAACACTTCGATCTGACGGAGAGTAAAATGCATATCTATATAACCGATAACCTATATCTTTATTATCCAGTTAACGAATAAAGGCGCCATCGCTAGACTGGCGCCACGTAACGACGCCCGTCGCGACACCACGAGGAATTCGTAGCATGAGCAATCTGAACGTAGAGCGCGTTCTCAGTGTGCACCATTGGAGCGACACGCTGTTCAGCTTCAAGACCACCCGCAATGCAGGCTTGCGCTTCGAGAACGGCCAGTTCGTCATGATCGGCCTAGAGGTCGAGGGCCGTCCGCTGATGCGCGCCTACAGTATCGCCAGTCCCAACTACGAAGAGTATCTGGAGTTCTTCAGCATCAAGGTGCAGAACGGCCCGCTGACTTCTCGACTGCAGCACCTGCAGGAAGGCGACCAGATCATGGTCAGCCGCAAGCCAACCGGAACACTGGTGCTCGACGACCTGCTGCCTGGCAAGCATCTTTACCTGCTCAGCACCGGCACGGGCCTGGCGCCATTCATGAGTGTCATCCAGGACCCGGAAACCTACGAGCGCTTCGAAAAAGTCGTGCTGGTGCATGGTGTTCGCTACGCAAACGAAGTCGCCTATCGCGAATTCATCACCGAGCACCTGCCGCAGAACGAGTTCTTTGGTGAGGCGGTGAAAGAAAAACTGATCTATTACCCGACTGTGACGCGCGAACCTTTCGAGAATCAGGGCCGCCTGACCGAGCTGATGCGCAGCGGCAAACTGTTCAGCGACATCGGCCTGCCTCCGATCAATCCGCAGGACGATCGCGCGATGATTTGCGGCAGCCCGAGCATGCTGGACGAAACCAGCCAGGTGCTGGACAGCTTCGGTCTGAGCGTCTCGCCGCGGATGGGCGATCCGGGGCACTACCTGATCGAGCGCGCATTCGTCGAGAAGTAGCGCATCCGCTCCACGCCGCCGCCTCGCGCGGCGGCTATCCCGGTGCGGTCTGGCATCAGACGTAGGCGGCGCAGCACTTCTTGAATTTCGAACCGCTGCCGCATGGGCAGGGATCGTTGCGTCCGGCCTTGAGTGGCACCGTCGGATCGATGAAATACCATTTTCCGTCGCGTTGAACGAAGGCCGAGCGTTCCTGGTGGACATGCTCGCCCGCCTGGTCGTGCCAGCGGGCGGTGAAGGTCACCCGTGCATGTTCAGGCTTGCCGCCGAGCACTGCACTCTCGTTCACTTCCAGCCCCAACCAGGTGCTGTCCAGGCTCCAGCGGCGCATGCCGTCCATGTCCAGCGCCGTCTGTTGCACCGGCAGCGTGGTGGCCTGCAGATAGTCGACCAGACCCAGCACGTAGGCGCTATAGCGCGAGCGCATCAGCAGTTCGGCGCTGGGTGCCGGTGTGCCCGCGTGATAACGGCCACAGCACTGGTCAAGCGTATTGCCGCTGCCGCAAGGGCAGTTGGGCGCGAGGGGGCGCTGTTCGCTCATGTCACCACCAGTACTTTCCGAAGTTTTCCGGGTTGGCCCAGAACCTGGCATTCAGCCAGTCCGGAACCTGCTTGTATTGGAGCAGGTCGTAGGTGAAGAGCGTCAAGGTCTGTCCGTCGCGCTGGAAGCGCTCGCTGACTTGCAGGGCTAGTGCATAGAAGTCTGTGGTCCTCCATTCGGATGCGTCGAGATCCACGAGTACTGCCATACGGCTGGCATTCAGATTGCGAACGCTGCCGAGCAGCTCCAGGCCGTTACGCTTGGGCATGTGCTCCAGACAGTCGACGAACAGGGCCAAATCGTAGCGCTGAGAGGCCAGTTGTTCTGATAGCGGCGCGGCATCGGCGCGGTCTAGCTGAAACTCCGGATGACATTCGGCGTAGGCAGCCAGAGCAGGTTGATCACTGCGCCCCACGTGCAATAGATGGCTTGGGGCATAGTGCTCGAGCATCGCCGCAAGCGCTTGTTGTGGCGTGTGCACTACAGGGTTTTCAGTCAATAGAGAATCCTCGTTTCAAAGGTGAAGACTAGCGCGGTGCCGTTTGTCGGCCTAGTCTGAAAATAACCGGAGCCGCCCGGATTCCCGTACGTGGCGATTCTGGCTGAATGTCCACACTGGAGGTTTTGATCGATGAGTACATTACGGACAGCAGTACCCGTTATTGTCATGACCACGTTCCTGGCTGGTTGTGCAGGCGTGCAGAAACAGGATTGGCCGACATGTGCGGCCGTGGGTGGCGTGACCGGTGCCGCGCTGGGGGCCATCGAGAGCAGCTCCTATGCCGGTTGGGGTGCGCTGATCGGTGGTGGTGTCGCGGCAGCCTATTGTTGGGCCAACGGCATGGAAGAGGAAACGGTCGCCGTCGTCGAGACGGTCGAGCCTATGCCTCAGTCCGAGCCGGAACCGGAGCCTGCGGCAGAGCCGGTGCGCGTCGAACTGGACGTCAAGTTCGACTTCGATCGTGATGTGGTCAAGCAGGATAGCTATGGCGACATCCAGAATCTGGCTGATTTCATGAAGGAATATGGCCAGACCACGACCGTGCTCGAAGGCCACACCGACTCCGTCGGTACCGATGCCTACAATCAGCGCCTTTCCGAGCGCCGCGCCAATGCGGTTCGTCAGGTGCTGGTCGACCAGTATGGCGTCGAGGGTGATCGGGTGAATGCAGTTGGCTACGGCGAATCGCGCCCGGTCGCCGATAACGCAACCGAAGAAGGCCGCGCTATCAACCGTCGCGTAGAGGCTGAGGTCGAAGCACGCCCTTGAGTCGAATGCGGTAACAGATCCAGCCGGGCCCAGTGTCCGGCTGTTTTATTTTACGGCTGTCAGAACGACGGCCGTACGCTGGCCAGCGCGATCACCAGCAGGCCAAGCACGAGGTTGATGCCCACCAGTCGGCGAATCTGCCCGAGCACCGCACCACCGTCCGGCCACCGCTCGGCCTCGACCGCGCGCTTGAGGACCGGCAACTGCAGTAGCTGGATACGCAGAAACAGCGCCAGCATCACCAGATACAGACCGGCCATGATGTGAACGTAGCGCGGTGCGCTTTCCAGCGGGCCGAAACGCATGTGCCACATGCCGATGCCGCTTAGCGGCAATACCAGCACCGCCACCCACACCCAGACGAAAAAACGTCGGAACACATCTGCCCATAAGGTCAACCGTTCCGGTGCCTGCAGCACCGCCACCGCCGCGGGGCGCAGCACCATCCAGGCGAAAAACATTCCGCCCACCCAGACCGTCGCGGCGAGTACATGCAGGGTGTAAAGCAGGGCAAATGACGTCATGGGGCAAATCTCCGGTGGCGGCAGGGCGAACGCGCGCTATCATAGCCGCCCCATTGAAGTACTGAAAATATATACAGCTCCGCGCCCATGCTCAGCACCGAACTCAAGTCCCAGATCCAGGGCGCCTACAGCCGTTTTCTCGAAGCCAAGGGGCTCAAGGCCCGCTATGGCCAGCGCCTGATGATCGCCGAGGTCGCCAAGGTGCTCGGCACTATCAAGACCGATGATGAAGGGCGTCGCGAGAGCGAGCCCGCGGTCGTCGCGGTCGAGGCGGGCACCGGTACAGGCAAGACCGTCGCCTACAGTCTGGCGGCGATCCCCACCGCCAAGGCGGCTGGCAAGCGGCTGGTGATCGCCACGGCAACGGTCGCCCTGCAGGAGCAGATCGTGCACAAGGATCTGCCGGACCTGATGCGCAACAGCGGACTGAATTTCAGCTTCGCATTGGCCAAGGGCCGCGGGCGCTACCTGTGCCTGTCAAAGCTGGATCTGTTACTGCAGGAAGGCCAGGCGCAGAGCGCGACCGCCCAGTTGTTCGAGGAAGAAGGCTTCCGCATCGAGGTCGACGAGCGCAGCCAGAAGCTCTTCACCGGCATGATCGAGAAGTTGGCGGGTAATCGCTGGGATGGCGACCGCGACACCTGGCCGGAGGAGCTGGGCGATGCGGACTGGTCGCAGCTCACCACGGATCACAGTCAATGCACCGGCCGGCATTGCCCCAACTTTCAGCAGTGCGCGTTCTACAAGGCGCGCGAGGGCATGACCAAGGTCGACGTGATCGTCACCAACCACGACATGGTTCTGGCTGACCTGGCCCTTGGCGGCGGTGCGGTGTTGCCCGATCCACGTGACACCATCTACGTCTTCGACGAAGGGCATCACCTGCCGGACAAGGCCATCGGTCACTTCGCCCATTTCACCCGGTTGCGCTCCACGGCTGACTGGCTCGGGCAGGTGGAAAAGAACCTGACCAAGCTGCTTGCCCAACATCCGCTGCCGGGCGAGCTCGGTCGGCTGGTGGAGGGCATCCCAGAACTGGCTCGTGATCTGCGCACCCAACAGCAGTTCATGTTCAGCGCCTGTGAGCAATTGGCCGATTTCAAGGCCGGTGAGGACATGGAGGGCCGTGAGCGGCCGCGGCACCGCTTCGTCGGTGGCGTGGTGCCGGAGCATCTGATCGAGCTGGGCACCGAGCTGAAGAAGGGTTTTTCCAAGCTGACCGATCTGTTCAGTCGGATCGCTGAACTGCTCAAGGAGGCCATGGACGGCGACGCAGGTGGCGGAATCGCCAGCCATCAGGCCGAGGAGTGGTACCCGCTGTTCGGCAGTCTGCTGACGCGTTCGCTGAACAATTGGGAGTTGTGGACCGCATTCACCGTCGAAGACCCGGAGGATAGCCCGCCAATGGCGCGCTGGCTGACCCTGGCGGAAGGCGGGGCGCTGTTCGATATCGAGGTCAATGCCAGCCCGATCCTTGCAGCGGAAACATTGCGGCGCAATCTCTGGAATGTCGCCTTTGGTGCGCTGGTGACATCGGCGACGCTCACGGCGCTGAACAGTTTCGACCGCTACCGCATGCGGGCCGGTTTGCCCAAGGCTGCGGTCACCGCCGTGGTGCCGAGTCCTTTTCATCATGCCGATGCCGGGGTGCTGCGCGTCCCCGATCTGAAGGCCGATCCGCGCGATGCTGCAGCACACACGGCAGCCATCGTCCGCGAACTGCCGGGATTGGTCGAAGGTGCACGGGGAACACTTGTACTGTTCTCGTCACGCAAGCAGATGCAGGACGTGTTCGACGGCTTGGAGCGTGAATGGCGTCGGCGGGTGCTGATCCAGGGCAACCTGTCCAAGCAGGAAACCCTGAACAAGCACAAGGCGCGGGTGGACGACGGCGAGTCCAGCGTTCTGTTCGGGCTTGCCAGCTTTGCCGAAGGCGTCGATTTGCCGGGGGCATACTGCGAGCATGTGGTGATTGCGAAGATTCCGTTTGCAGTCCCCGATGACCCGGTCGAGGCCGCATTGGCAGAGTGGATCGAGGCGCGCGGCGGCAACCCGTTCATGGAGATCGCCGTTCCAGATGCCTCTCTGCGGCTGGTGCAGGCCTGTGGGCGGCTGCTGCGTACCGAGGCGGACCGTGGAACCATCACGCTGCTCGACCGGCGGGTGGTGACGCAGCGCTATGGCAAGGCGATCCTCAATGCGCTGCCGCCGTTCCGTCGCGAGATCAGTTGATAGGCGAGATAACCGGTCGCGATATCACCCCATCAGCGCTTCGTCTGGCGGTTTTGTTGCGTAATGGCGGCTGCAAGAATCCCGAGAATTGATTGCGAGAGGTGACAGCGTGCAGGTTCAGGGCTATTTCGATCTTCGTTTCGAGGCCGTTCGCGATGCGTTCGGCGCGCTGTTCGACGGCACCCAGCAGCGCGGCGCGGGACTCTGCGTGCAGATCGGCGGCGAGACGGTCGTCGATCTCTGGGCCGGCGTTGCCGACAATCAGGGCGAGCAGGTGTGGCACAGCGATACGGTGGTCAACCTGTTCTCCTGCACCAAGACCTTCACCGGGGTTGCTGCGCTGCAGCTGGTCGAGGAAGGCAAGTTGCAGCTGGATGAGCCCGTCGGCCGTATATGGCCGGAGTTCGCAGTCAATGGCAAGGAAACCATCACCCTGCGTCAGCTGCTCTGTCATCGGGCGGGATTGCCGGCGATTCGCAGACCGCTAGCCGCCGAAGCGCTGTACGACTGGGACGTCATGACCGCCGCGCTAGCAGCCGAAGAGCCATGGTGGACGCCCGGCACCGATCAGGGCTACGCGGCGATGACCTACGGCTGGCTGGTTGGTGAGCTCCTGCGTCGTGTCGATGGCTGTGGGCCTGGGGAGTCGATCGTTCGTCGTACGGCGGTGCCGCTCGGGCTTGACTTCCATATCGGTCTCGGCGACTCCGAGGCTCATCGTGTCGCTTATCTCACGCGCACCAAGAACGACTTCGGTGACGCTGCCGCGCAGCGCCTGTTCAAGGCGTTGATGAGCGAGCCGGAGTCAATAAGTGTCCGGGCCTTCAACAATCCACCGTCCATCATGAGCAGTGGTAACAAACCGGAATGGCGACGCATGGCGCAACCGGCAGCCAACGGCCATGGCAATGCCCGCTCGTTGGCGGGTTTCTATACAGGGTTGCTGCAGGGCAAACTTCTGGATGAGTCGCTGCTGCGCGAGATGACCAGTGAGCACAGCGCAGGACAAGACCGCACTCTGTTGGCGGCCACGCGTTTCGGCCTCGGCTGCTGGTTGGATCAGCCGCACGTCGCCAATGCCACCTTTGGTATGGGAGAGCAGGCGTTCGGTCACCCTGGTGCCGGTGGCAGTGTTGGTTTTGCCGATCCGGAGCGTGAACTGGGGTTCGGTTTCGTGACCAATACCCTCGGCCCCTATGTGCTGATGGACCCGCGTGCTCAATCGCTGGCGCGCAGCGTTGCAGCATGCCTGCGTTGAACCACTCGTCACTTCTGGCCTCGCAGGCTTTTCAAAAGAAGGGCTTGCGTCCACAATTTCAACTCGAACTCAATAGTGGCCTCACCTCGATTGGTCGCACCCTCCTAGAACGCTTCTGGTTGACGGAACCTGCCTCATGAACCTGCTGAAGAGCGTCTCCCTGATTTTCTGCATGATCGTCGTTGCCGGGTGCAGCTCGAAGAGCGAGAAACCGAGCGAGGCCGCTGCCCCGGCTACGGTCAAGGTGGATTACGCCTGGCTCGATGAGTACGAGCCGCAGTTGAAGGATGCGCTCGTGGGCAGTGGTTTCGAGGTGGAGCGCCGTGACAGCGTGCTGGTGGTGACTGCGCCGGTGGACTCGTCCTTCAATCCGGATCGTCCCGGCATGCTCCTGCCGGTAACCCTCGGGCCGATCACCCGTGTTGCAAAGCTGGTCGAGAAGGACGACAAGACTGCCGTAGTCGTACTCGGTCATGCCGACAGCACTGGCTCTGCGGACACCAATCGCACCGTAAGTCGCGAGCGTGCCGGTGCCGTGGCGGCCATTTTCCGCCTGAGTGGCCTCAAGCATAACCGCCTGCGCATTCGAGGCCTGGGTTCCGACATGCCGCGTGCAGCCAACGACAGCAAGGAAGGCCGGGCTCTGAACCGTCGGGTCGAGATGGTACTGGCGCCGCAGGCGACGATGCTCGCATTGATCGCTAAGTACGAGCAGCCGGCGCAGGCCGCGACTCAGGTGGCGCAAGCCGAGGTCGCCAAGTAGCGCTGCCAGGCATTGGATATCGACAGGCCCGCATGCGGGCCTGTTTTCGTTGGGCATGGTTGCCTTGAATCAAGCGCGTTGCCTGAGCACGCGGATAAGCTAGTTCATGCAGGCCGGCTGGGTTCAACCACCGTCGCCCGGCGAATGGCCGCCTGGTAGGCTGAAGCCTGCTTATTCGACTACAAGGAGCCCCGCGATGATCCAGACCCTGGCCGATATGCGCCGTGACTACACCCGTGACGGACTCAGCGAGGCCAATGCACCAGCCGAGCCGTTCGGATTGTTTCGTCAGTGGTTCACCGAGGCCACGAAAACCGAACAGGCGCCGGTGGAGCCTAACGCGATGTCCCTGGCTACGGTCGACTCCGACGGCCGTCCTCACTGTCGCATCCTGCTTCTCAAGGCGCTGGATGATCGAGGCTTTACCTTTTTCACCAATTACGACAGCGCCAAGGGTGAGCAACTGAATGCTTCGCCCTATGCAGCCATGACTTTCTTCTGGCCGACACTCGAGCGTCAGGTTCGTATCGAGGGGCGGGTGGAGAAGGTTACTCAGGAGGAGTCGGATGCTTATTTTCAAGTCCGCCCCTTGGGTAGCCGGCTCGGTGCCTGGGCATCGCCGCAGAGCCAGGTGATTCGCGATCGCGCCGAACTTGAGCGTTTGCTGGCGGAAACCGAGCAGCGCTTTCTCGACACGGCACCCCATTGTCCGCCGCACTGGGGTGGTTATCGCCTGTTGCCGGAGCGTATGGAGTTCTGGCAGGGCCGGCCTAGCCGCCTGCATGATCGTCTCGACTATCGTTTGATCGCAAACAGCTGGCAGCGGGAGCGCTTGGCGCCCTAAATGGTCTCCCAGCAACGAACTAGTCCAGGCGCTGTTGCTCCAAGCCTCTTGTACCGGAGAGCGGCGCTTTGCTGGAGCGCCAGCCGGTAAGCTCTCGCGCCGTGCTGGTAACGCTCTGTAACCAGCAAACGATCACCTGGTGCTAGGGATGTGCTTGCCGATGGTCAGAGACCATGAAAGCGTGGCTTGTCTGTTCGGGTCTGATCTTCTGAAAGTGCCGATCAGAGGTCGGGGTAGTGTTGTACCTGCTGCTCCAGCCAGCTTTGTAGTTCCCGCCGCTTGATCTTCTGACTCTTCGCGTCGGCGAGGCGTTGTAGCATCCAGCTGCGCTTGTCTGGGTCGCTGCCGGCGATTGAAAGCGCCAGGTCCCGATCGGCCCAAAGTCGGAAGCGCATGATCAGCCAGCCGTGAAAAGCCAGGCCAGCTATGGTGGTGATGGCTATGATGAAGTAATCCATGGATCGTCTCGGCGAGAGGAACCGGTGCGCCAGGTTCGACTCGCATAGGTATGCTAGGAAGGTAGTAAATGCTGAGTCAGGACGGAGAAGTTGCCAAGCGCTTTTTTGTCGCTACTGCTCATGCCGCCGTTCAGAAAGAAACAGCTGTCCGCAGGAGAATTGCAATGCGTAGGTCCATTTATGTCGCTTCCTTTACAGCTCTGACGCTCGCTCTGGGTGGGTGCGCCTCCAGCCTGACCGGAGATACCTATTCTCGGGATGAGGCGCGAGCCGTACAGACTGTGCGTTACGGAACCATCGAGTCGCTGCGCCCGGTGAAGATCGAGGGAACCAAGACCCCCATCGGCACTGGCGCCGGTGCCGTCGTTGGCGGCGTTGCCGGCAGCGGCATCGGCGGTGGCCGTGGCAGTGCGGTTGCTGCAGTGATTGGTGCTGTGGCAGGTGGCATGCTGGGGTCGGCGGCGGAAGAGGGGATTACCCGCACCCAGGGTGTCGAGATCACGGTGCGCGAGGATGATGGCAACATGCGCGCCTATGTGCAGGCCGTGGAGCCCAATCAGGTGTTTCGGGTCGGACAACGGGTTCGCATCCTCACCGTCAGTGGTACCAGTCGCGTGGCGCCCTGATCTTCATAGCAGCTGCCCGAGGCTGAAGTCAGAGCGCTGTCACCGCTCCGTAAACGGAGCGGTGACAGCGCTTTTTGTTTTTCGAAATACATGAATCCATGACGCCAGCATCATCGGTATGGATAATCGGGCACACATTTATGTGCTGTTTCAGGCAGTTGCTGTGCCTGCAAGGATAAGAATGCCTCCGCTCAGGTGGCTTAAGGGGTCTCGTTCATGGCGCTTGCGCTGATCATCGCTTTGCCATTTCTGGGCATCTTCCTGCCTTTGCTCCTGGAGCGGTTTGGTCGCTCCGCTTGTGCCTTTGGCGCGGGCCTGGCGCCACTGACAGCGCTGATTCTGCTGCTGACCAAACGGGCCGACGTATTTGCCGGCCAAACCGAAATCATCCATTACGAGTGGTTGCCGCAGCTCGGACTCAACCTGAGCCTGCGCCTTGATGGATTGGGCTTCCTCTTCGCCCTGTTGATTCTCGGCATCGGTCTTCTGGTCATTCTCTACGCTCGCTATTACCTGTCGAAGAAGGACCCGATGGGGCGATTCTTCGGCTTCTTCCTGTTGTTCATGGGCGCCATGCTCGGCGTGGTGCTGTCCGAGAATCTGCTGCTGATGCTGATGTTCTGGGAGCTGACGAGCCTTTCGTCGTTCCTGCTCATTGGTTACTGGAATCACCGCGCCGATGCGCGCCAAGGCGCGCGCATGGCGCTCGCCATCACCGGGGGGGGCGGCCTCGCCTTGCTCGCCGGGATTCTGCTGATCGGCCATATCGTCGGCAGCTTCGAGCTCACAACCGTGCTCGCTTCGGGCGATCTGATCCGCGCCAATGCGCTGTACCCGCTGACTTTGATTCTCGTGTTGCTCGGTGTGTTCACCAAATCCGCGCAGTTCCCTTTCCACTTCTGGTTGCCGCAGGCAATGGCGGCCCCTACACCAGTGTCGGCCTTCCTGCATTCCGCGACCATGGTCAAGGCTGGTGTCTTCCTGCTCGCTCGACTGTACCCGGCGCTGGCCGAGTCGGAGTGGTGGTTCTACATGGTCAGCGTCACCGGGCTGGCGACATTGCTGCTGGGCGCGGTGATGGCGCTGTTCCAGCACGATCTGAAAGGCCTGCTGGCCTATTCCACCATCAGCCATCTGGGCCTGATTACCTTGCTCTTTGGCCTGGACTCGCGTCTTGCAGCGGTCGCGGCGATCTTTCACATCATCAACCACGCGACCTTCAAGGCCTCATTGTTCATGGCCGCCGGGATCATCGATCACGAGACCGGCACTCGCGACATGCGCCGCATCAATGGCATGTGGAAGTACATGCCACACACCGCGGCACTCGCGATGGTGGCGTCGCTGGCAATGGCCGGTGTCCCATTGCTCAATGGTTTCCTGAGCAAGGAAATGTTCTTCGCCGAGACGCTCGATCAGCACCTGCTCGGTAGCTTCTATTGGACGATTCCCGCGGCAGCGACGCTGGCCGGTGCGTTCTCGGTCGCCTATTCGCTGCGTTTTGTTCACGACGTGTTCTTCAACGGCGAGCCGATCGATCTGCCGAAGTACCCGCCACACGAACCTGCACGCTACATGAAGATTCCGGTGGAAATCCTCGTGTTGCTCTGCCTGCTGGTGGGGATGCTACCGGCTTTCACCGTAGGCCCATTGTTGGCGGCGGCGGTGTCGGGAACGCTGAATGGCAACGTGCCTGAATACAGCCTGTCGATCTGGCACGGCTTCAACTTGCCGCTGGCCATGAGCTTTGCTGCGCTGATTGGCGGGATACTGATCTATTCGCTGCGCAAGTGGGCGTTCCGCTGGTACGAAGGGTTGCCCACGGTCGATTCGCTGGAGGTGTTCGAACGGGTGATGGGCGGACTGACCCTCGCCGCACGTCACGTCACCTGTCTGCTGGAAAACGGCTCGCTGCAACGCTACATCGCCCTCATGCTGCTCAGTACGCTGGTGCTCGTGGTTTTTGCGTTGACCCCGTTGGAAACGCTGCATGGGCCGGTCGCGCTGACGCCGCTTGATGGAATCACCGTGCTGGGTATGGCGATTCTGGCGCTGACTTCGCTGCTGACCGTGCTTTTCCATCGCCGCCGTCTGACCGCGCTGATCGTACTCAGTGTCGTTGGTCTCATGGTTGCGCTCGGGTTTGCCCGTTATTCCGCCCCGGATCTGGCGCTGACCCAGCTTTCGGTAGAGGTGGTGACGATCATCCTGCTGATTCTCGCGCTGTTCTTCATGCCCGACCGTACGCCGGCCGAGTCGAGCAGTCTGCGTGCCTTCCGCGATTTCGTTCTCGCGGGCGGCAGCGGCACCATGGTCGCGCTGCTTGCCTACACCGTGCTGACCCGGCCCTATGACAGCATCGCGTCGTACTTCCTCGAGAACAGTGTTTCCGGCGGCGGCGGCAAGAACGTCGTGAATGTGATCCTGGTGGACTTCCGTGGGTTCGATACCCTGGGCGAGATCGCAGTGCTGGCGATCGCCGGCGTAGGCATCTATGCGCTACTCAAAGGCCTGCGCCTGCCGCACCCGGTTCGCGACTACGGCGGGCGACCCTGGTCGGTTGACCGGCACCCCATGGTTCTGGATGCACTTGCCCGCGCGCTGCTACCGATGGCGCTGCTGATTTCCGCCTTCATCTTCCTGCGCGGGCACAACCTGCCGGGTGGCGGATTCATTGCCGGTCTCATCACCGCGGTGGCACTGATTCTCCAATACATCGCGCATGGCGTGAGCTGGGCACAGGCGCGGCAACCGATCAGCTATCACGCACTCTGCGGCGCAGGCCTGCTTATTGCGGGGTTGACGGGGCTGGGCAGCTGGGCGTTCGGCTACGCGTTCCTGACGTCGTCATTCGGGTATTTCCATCTGCCTCTCGTCGGAGAGTTCGAGCTGGCGACTGCAATGCTCTTCGATCTGGGGGTTTATCTGGTGGTTGTCGGCGCGACATTGCTGATTCTTTCCAACATCGGCCAGGTCAGCCAGGACGATTCCAACAGGGAGGTGCTGTAGTGGAAGCGCTGTTCGCAATCACGCTGGGAATCATGACGGCCAGTGGCGTCTATCTGCTCCTGCGTGCCCGGATCTTTCCGGTGGTGATGGGGCTGACGCTGATTTCCTATGCGGTCAATCTGTTCATCTTTTCCATGGGCCGGCTGGCGACCGGCGTTCCGGCGGTGATAGGCAAGAGCGCGGAGTATGGCGATCCGCTGCCGCAGGCGCTGGTGCTTACGGCCATTGTCATCGGCTTCGCCATGACCGCCTTCGTGGTGGTGCTGGCGTTGCGCAGCATCGGAGAGCTGCGTACCGATCACGTCGATGGTGAGGAGCCGCGCAAATGAATCATGCGTTGATTCTCCCGCTGCTGCTGCCGTTGTTCATGGGGGCGCTGTTGCTGTTCGCTCATCGCGCGAACAAGTCGACCAAGCGCCTGCTTTCACTGGCGGCAACCTGGACCCTGGTCCCGATTGCGATATGGTTGGTGCTGCTTGCCGATGATGGCCAGCTGCGGATCTATGCGCTGGGTAGCTGGCAGCCGCCATTCGGCATCATTCTCATGCTGGACCGGTTGAGCGCGCTGATGCTGCTGGTGACGGCGGTGCTGGCTGGTTTCGCAGCGCTTTATGCGTGCCGTGGTGATGATGAGCGCGGGCCGAACTTTCACGCCCTCTATCAGTTCCAGCTGCTCGGCATCAATGGTGCCTTCCTGACCGGCGACCTGTTCAACCTGTTCGTGTTCTTCGAGATCCTGTTGATCTCCTCGTACGCCTTGCTGCTGCACGGCCATGGTCAGCGCAGGGTGCGCTCGGGTATGCACTATGTTGTGCTGAATCTGCTCGGCTCTTCGCTGTTTCTGATCGGCGTGAGCATGCTCTACGGGCTGCTGGGCACCCTGAACATGGTCGACATGGCTGCCCGTGTGAGCGCGGCCGATCCGGCCGATGCGCCGCTGCTGGCGGCCGCCGGGTATCTGCTGCTGGTGGTGTTCGCGCTCAAGGGCGCAATCCTGCCGCTGTACTTCTGGTTGCCGCGGGCTTATGCATCGGCCACCGCGCCGGTCGCTGCGCTATTCGCGATCATGACCAAGGTCGGGCTGTACGCGATCATTCGTGTGTTCACCCTGGTCTTCGGCAGCGAAGCGGGCGAGTTGAGCGGCATGGTCGATGTCTGGCTCTGGCCGCTGGCTCTGCTGACGCTCGGTGCGGCCGTGATAGGCGCATTGGCCGCTCGCAGCCTGCAGGTGCTGCTGGCCTATCTGGTGGTCGTGTCGGTGGGCACGCTTCTGGCGGGTATTGCGCTCGGCAGCGAGGCAGGGCTTGCTGCGGCACTTTATTACTTGGTCCACAGCACGCTGGTTGCGGGCGGCTTGTTCCTGCTCGCCGATCTGATAGCTCGTCAGCGCGGAGACCTGGGGACCGATCTGATTTCGGCGCCTGCGCTGCGTCAGCCGCTGCTGCTGGGTACGCTGTTCTTCATGGGCGCCATCTCCGTGGCCGGTCTGCCTCCGTTCTCCGGCTTTCTCGGCAAGGTGATGCTGCTGCGCGCCATCGAGCTTGGCGCAGACGCTATCGCGCTGTGGGCCGTGGTGTTGGTCGGGGGGCTGGGCATGCTGATTTCACTGAGCCGAGCCGGCAGCCTGGTGTTCTGGCGTCCCAGTGCCGAGGCGGTGGGGCAGCCTGCCGATGCCATTCGGGTCCTGGCGACGGTCGGCCTGCTGCTTGGTAGTGTGATGCTGGTTGTCGCCGCCGGCCCGCTGCAGGCGTTCGTGCAGGCAACTGCTGCGCAGCTGCTGGATGTTGCGCCTTATCTGCAGATCCTTCAGGGAGGTGCGGCATGAAAGCGCGCTGGTTACCTAATCCCGCCCTGACCTTGATGCTGGCCATTCTCTGGCTGCTGCTCAATAACACGCTGAGCTTCGGGCAGTTCTTGCTCGGTCTGTTTCTTGGTTGGGCGATTCCACTTCTGGTTCGGGGGTTTCTCATTGAGGTGCCGCGCATACGCAAGCCGCTGCAGCTGTGCGTGTTCTCGCTCAAGGTGCTCTTTGACATCGTCGTGGCCAATGTGCACGTCGCCAAGCTGGTGCTGGGGCCGAAGAAAAACCTGCGCCCTGCGTTCATCGAGGTGCCCATGGCCATCGAGAACGAGTTCGTCCTGTCCACACTGACCAGCATCATCTCGCTGACGCCTGGGACGGTATCTGCCTGCCTGAGTCAGGATCGCCAGATGCTTATGGTGCATGCGCTGGACGTGCCTGACGTCGATGCGCTGATCGCTGACGTCAAGCGTAACTATGAGGCGCCACTGCTGGAGATCTTCGAATGCTCGCCTACGTGATTCCGTTCTGTATGGCCGTTTTGGGGCTGGCGGCGGTGTTGAATGTCGTTCGTCTGGTCCAGGGGCCGGACATGCCCGACCGAGTGCTAGCGCTCGATACGCTGTACATCAACGCGCTCGCGCTTATCGTGCTGTTCGGCATCTGGCTCGCCTCCGACCTGTTCTTCGAGGCTGCACTGCTGATTGCCGTGATGGGTTTCGTCAGTACCGTGGCAATCGGTAAGCACCTGCTGCACGGCGACATCATTGATTGAGGGAAACGACATGCCATTCTGGATCGAAGTGCTGGTAAGCGTGTTCCTTATTATCGGCAGCCTGTTCGCGCTGATCGGTGCGATCGGCCTCTACCGGCTGCCGGATTTCTACACGCGCCTGCATGGCCCGACCAAGGCGACGACGCTGGGTGTTGGCGGTATCGTGATCGCGTCGATGATCTTCTTCAGCAGCCAGAACGATGGCTTGAGTCTGCACGAGCTGCTGATCACGCTGTTTCTCTTCCTCACTGCGCCGGTCAGTGCGCACATGCTGGCCAAGGCTGCAATGCAGCAGAAACTGCCAGCTGTCGAACAAACGCGGGGTCAGCCTTGGGATTGAGCCTGCCTCCTACCTGTCTTGCAGCGCCAGGTAGGTGAGCAGGCGAGGCCATTTCAGATCAGGATGCTGCTCGGTGAGGGTTGCTGTTCGTTCTCCTGCTGCAGCTCCTTGACGAGCGCCTGCTGCAGGCGCAGGCAGAACTGCGGGTCGGACAGCGGCTGGTTGTCTGCGTCGGTGACGAAGAATACGTCCTCCACGCGTTCGCCCAAGGTCGCGATCTTGGCGTTCTGCACCGATAGATCGAAATCGAGGAACAGCTGGCCCACACGCGCCAACAGGCCGGGCCGGTCCGGTGCAATGATTTCCAGAATGGTCTGCGGCCGCTGTGTGTCGTTGTGGATGGTGACCTGCGGCGGGAAGGCGAAGTGCTTGAGTTGCCGTGGGACACGGCGCTGGATGATGGTCAGGTAGTCGTCCGGGTTGCGCAGGGCGGCGATCAGGCCGCTGCGAATCTCCTCGATCCGCTTCGGATTATTGCCGATCGGGCTGCCGTCGGCGTCCAGCACGATGTAGGTGTCCAGCGTGAACTGGCTGCTCGACGTCAGAATGCGTGCGTCATGGATGTTCAGGTTGAGCTGATCCATGGCCGCCACGGTTACCGCGAAGAAGTCATGCTGGTCTGGCGCGTAGATGAATATTTGCGTGCCTCCCTCAAACTCCCGCTGCGTGGTTTCCTTGATCAGCACCAGCGGCCCACCGTTGGCCGGGTGCTCGATGATCGCGTCGGTATGCCAGGCCACATCGGTGGCGGTGTGCCGGAGGAAATAGTCGTCGCCCAGCTGTGACCAGAGCTGCTCGGCGTCATCCGGATCGGTGCCCTGGCGCACCAGGTCATCGAGCGCAGCGCGTTGGGTCTGGCGGATTTGCTCTTCGCGCCCCAGCGGGTTTTCCAGCCCGCGTTTCAAGGCCCGCTTTGTTTCGGTATAGAGCTGACGCAGCAGGCTCGCGCGCCAGGAATTCCACAGGGTCGGGTTGGTGGCGTTGATGTCGGCCACGGTCAGGACGTAGAGATAGTCCAAGTGCGTCTCGTCGCCGACCAGTTGGGCGAAATCATTGATCACCTGCGGATCGGACAGATCCTTGCGCTGCGCTGTGGTGGACATGACCAGATGGTTTTCCACCAGCCAGACCACCAGTCGGGTATCCCACGCCGGCAGCTTGTGACGACTGCAGAATTGCTCGGCATCCACCGCGCCGAGTTCCGAATGGTCGCCGCCACGGCCCTTGGCAATGTCGTGATAGAGCCCGGCAATGTAGATCAGCTCTGGTTTGGGCAGCCTTTCGACCAGCTTGCTGGCCAGCGGATATTTCTCGGCGACGCCCGGCTTGGTCAGCTTGCGCAGGTACTTGATGACATTGAGCGTGTGCGCGTCGACGGTGTAGATGTGGAACAGGTCGTGCTGCATTTGCCCGACGATGTGGCCGAACTCCGGCAGATAGCGGCCCAGGATGCCGTAGCGGTTCATTCGGCGAAGGTTGCGGTGAATACCTTCCTTGCACTTGAACAGCTCGATGAACAGGCTGGTGTTGCGCAGATCCTGGCGGAAGATGTCATCGATCAGGTAACGGTGATCGCGGAGCAGGCGAATGGTGTCCGAGCGAACGCCCTGGATGTCGGGATGCTGGGCGAGCAGCACGAAGGTTTCCAGGATCGCGAAAGGGGTGCGTTTGAAGATAGCTGCGTTGCTCACCTCAAGGTAGCCGTCGCGTACCTGAAATCGGCTGTTTAGTGGCACGATCGGGCCTGACTCGCCTTCCCAGAGAATCACTTCGGCGAAGTGCTGACCGACAAGATCGCTGAGTTCGGCAATGCTCATGACGATCCGGTAGTACTTCTGCATGAAGCGTTCGATGGCCAGCTTGGCATCATTGTCTTCATAGCCCAGCAGCGCGGCCAAACTGCGCTGATGGTCAAACAGCAGGCGATCCTCGGCGCGACCGGCAAGCATGTGCAGGCCGTAGCGCACCTTCCAGAGAAACTCCTGGGCGGCGGTCAGCAGGCTGTGTTCACCCTCGGTAAGAAAGCCCTGATCGACCATCGCCTGCAGATTGAGCGTGCCGAACTCGCGACGGGCGATCCAGAGGATGGTCTGGATGTCGCGCAGGCCGCCGGGGGAGCCTTTGACATTGGGCTCCAGGTTGTACTCGGTGTTGTTGTACTTGGCGTGTCGTGCGCGCTGCTCGTTGCGCTTGGCGAGGAAGAATTCCTTGCTAGGCCACATCTGTTGGGTGCTGGTGACCCGCAGCATGGCCTGGCGCAGGCGCTCCGGGCCGGCGATCGTCCGGCTTTCCATGAGGTTGGTGATGACCGTGAGATCGGCGCGCGCTTCGTCGGCGCATTCGGCAACGGAGCGCACGGCCTGCCCGACTTCCAGGCCGATATCCCAGAGAAGGGTCAGAAAGCCCTCGATCGAGTCGCGAAAGATTTCCTGGTCGTTGGCGTCGAGCAGAATGAGCAGGTCGATATCGGAGTAGGGGTGCAGTTCACCTCGGCCGTAGCCACCCACTGCGACGAGCGCGATATCTGCGCCATTGTTCCAGTCGAAGCGATCCCAGGCCGAGCGCAGAATCTGATCGACGAACCAGGCGCGATCTTGAATCAGGCGACGGATGTCCCGACCTGCCTTGAACCGCTCGTCCAGTACCTGCCGCGCCTGGCGTATGGCCTTCTTGTACGCAGCGATGGGGCTGGCCTTCAGAGCCAGCTCCGCCTGAAACTGGCTGCGGTCAAACAGCTCCGGGTCAACCTGGGGCATGCGAACGTCCTCCCGTGGGGGCTGCGGCTGTGAAATCTCAGGTAGAGGTGCGAGCGATGGTGTCGTCGCTGCGCAGAGTGAAGATCTCGTAGCCGTCAGCGGTCACCAGGATGGTGTGTTCCCATTGCGCCGATAGCTTGCGATCCTTGGTGATCGCAGTCCAGCCATCGCCAAGCAGTCGGGTTTCCGAGCGACCCTGGTTGATCATCGGCTCGATGGTGAAGGTCATGCCTTCCTTGAGCTCCATGCCGGTGCCGGCACGGCCGTAATGCAGAACCTGCGGCTCCTCATGGAAGACCTTACCGATGCCGTGGCCACAGTATTCGCGGACCACGGAGAACCCATTCTTCTCGGCATGTTTCTGGATGACTTCACCGATGTCCCCGAGTCGTGCGCCCGGGCGAACCAGCTCGATGCCTTTATAGAGGCATTCCTGAGTGACCTGGCAGAGGCGATCGGCCCACTCGGGCACCTTGCCGACCATGAACATCTTGCTGGTGTCGCCGTGATAGCCGTCCTTGATCACAGTGATATCGATGTTGAGGATGTCGCCGTCTTTCAGCGGCTTGTCGTTCGGGATGCCGTGGCAGACAACGTGGTTGATTGAGGTGCAGATCGATTTGGGAAAGCCCTTGTAGTTCAGCGGAGCGGGAATGGCCTGCTGAACGTTGACGATATGCTCGTGGCAAAGGCGGTCGAGTTCCTCGGTGGTGACGCCTGGCTTGACGTGCTCGCCGATCATCTCGAGAACTTCGGCGGCGAGGCGCCCGGCAATGCGCATCTTCTCGATATCTTCGGGCGTCTTGATGGTGACAGTCATGCAAACCTCTTGTATGCCCGCAGGCGAAGGCAATAACGGAAAGTCGCGATGATAAACCAAAGCGCCTGCGGCCTGCAGGTCAGGGCTGATTGCACTGCTGAGCCTGTTGTAGAGAGTTCAAAGCAGTAGCCTCTCGATGGTCGTTGTGCTATAAAACGCGCCGCTCAGCGGGGTAGACCCCGTCGAGCCTAACCCCACACACGTGTCGACACGGTATCCTGGGTGCTCGCAAGAGTTGGATATCGGGACGCGTGGAGGCCTAACCCGACTTATTCGAGGACTGATCATGTCTCAAGTCACTATGCGCGATATGCTGAAGGCCGGTGTGCACTTCGGCCACCAGACCCGTTACTGGAATCCGAAAATGGATAAATACATTTTCGGCGCGCGCAACAAGATCCATATCATCAACCTGGAAAAAACCCTGCCGATGTTCAACGACGCGCTGCGTTTCGTTGAGAAGCTGGCTGCAGGCAAGAACAAGATTCTGTTCGTTGGCACCAAGCGTTCCGCCGGCAAGATCGTTCGCGAAGAAGCTGCTCGTTGTGGCTCGCCGTATGTCGATCATCGCTGGTTGGGTGGCATGCTGACCAACTACAAGACCATCCGCGCCTCCATCAAGCGTCTGCGTGAGCTGGAAGGGCAGTCCCAGGACGGTACTTTCGAGAAGCTGACCAAGAAAGAAGCTCTGATGCGTACCCGTGATCTCGAGAAGCTCGAGCGCAGCCTGGGTGGTATCAAGGATATGGGCGGCCTGCCGGACGCCATGTTCGTCGTCGACGTCGATCACGAGCGCATCGCTATCTCCGAAGCCAACAAGCTGGGTATCCCGGTCATCGGCATCGTCGATACCAACAGCAGCCCGGAAGGCGTTGACTACATCATTCCCGGTAATGATGACGCCATCCGTGCCGTGCAACTCTACCTCGGCTCCATGGCTGACGCTGTTCTGCGCGGTCGCCAGAACGATGCCGGTGGCGCTGACGAGTTCGTCGAGGAAGTTGCTTCCGAAGCGGCTCAGGGCTGAGTGCGGCGCACTGCAGCGTGACACCCGATGAACAAAAAGGGGGCTAGGCCCCCTTTTTGTCTCTTGCGAATTGATCACCCGTGTATTGGGTGAGTGGTTTAGAAACCAAATCGAGAGGATTCCCAACATGGCAGAAATCACTGCAGCCTTGGTCAAAGAACTGCGCGAGCGTACCGGTCAGGGCATGATGGAGTGCAAGAAGGCTCTGGTCGCCGCTGGCGGTGATATCGAAAAGGCGATTGACGACATGCGTGCCTCGGGCGCCATCAAGGCCGCCAAGAAGTCGGGCAACATCGCTGCCGAGGGCTCGATCGCCGTTCGCGTCGAGGGTGGTCGTGGTCTGATCATCGAAGTCAACTCGCAGACTGACTTCCTGGCTCTGCAGGATGACTTCAAGGCGTTCGTCAAGGAAAGCCTGGACGAGGCCTTCGAGCAGAAGCTGACCGATGTGGCCCCGCTGATTGCTTCTCGTGAATCCGCGCGCGAAGCGCTGGTCGCCAAGTGCGGCGAGAACGTCAACATCCGTCGCCTGACCGCAGTGGAAGGTGAGGTGGTTGGTGCTTATCTGCACGGTCACCGCATCGGTGTGCTGGTCACCCTGAAGGGTGGCGATGCCGAGCTGGCCAAGGATATCGCCATGCACGTGGCTGCCAGCAATCCTGCGGTTCTGAGCCCGGCTGATGTTTCCGAAGAGCTGGTTGCCAAGGAAAAGGAAATCTTCCTGCAGCTCAATGCCGACAAGATCGCCGGCAAGCCGGAAAACATCGTCGAGAACATGGTCAAGGGCCGTATCAACAAGTTCCTGGCCGAAGCCAGCCTGGTTGAGCAGGCGTTCGTCAAGAACCCGGAAATCAAGGTTGGTGAGCTGGCCAAGAAAGCTGGTGCCGAAATCGTATCCTTTGTTCGCTACGAAGTAGGCGAGGGCATCGAGAAGGCCGAAGTCGACTTTGCTGCCGAAGTTGCTGCTCAGGTCGCTGCGACCAAGAAATAAGGCCGCTTCGGTGGTTCTGGCAAAGAGGCTGCCCGCTCACGCGCGCGGCCTCTTTGTCGAATTGGGCAGCGGAATTGTTTTTTTGTCACGATATAGTCATCGCCTGGCACCAACCCCGGGTTGAGCTGTCAAAGCGCAGATATTTTTTGGTCTGAGTCATTCAGACTTGATCACAGCACGCCGCAGGAGATAACACGCCAATGGCTCAGCAGATGAGTGCACGCAATCCTCGCTATAAACGCATTCTGCTCAAATTGAGCGGCGAGGCCCTGATGGGCTCCGAAGACTTTGGCATAGATCCCAAGGTCCTTGACCGTATGGCTCTGGAAGTCGGCCAGTTGGTGGGCATCGGCGTCGAGGTCGGACTGGTCATCGGTGGTGGCAACCTCTTTCGTGGTGCTGCGCTCTCGGCGGCCGGTATGGATCGCGTCACCGGCGACCATATGGGTATGCTGGCCACTGTGATGAATGCGCTGGCCATGCGCGACGCGCTTGAGCGTTCGAACATCCCGGCGCTGGTCATGTCTGCCATTTCCATGGTCGGCGTGACTGATCACTATGACCGTCGCAAGGCGATGCGTCATTTGAAGACCGGCGAGGTGGTTATTTTCTCCGCCGGTACCGGCAATCCATTCTTCACCACCGACTCGGCCGCCTGTCTGCGTGCGATCGAGATCCAGGCGGATGTCGTGCTCAAGGCCACCAAGGTCGATGGTGTTTACACCGCAGATCCGTTCAAGGATCCGAATGCGGAGAAATTTGCCGAGCTCACGTACGACGAAGTGCTGGATCGCAAGCTTGGCGTGATGGATCTGACAGCCATCTGTCTGTGCCGTGACCACAACATGCCGCTGCGGGTCTTCAACATGAACAAGCCCGGCGCCCTGCTCAACATCGTGCTAGGTGGCGCTGAAGGAACCCTGATCGAGGAATCGAAAGAATGATCAACGAGATCAAGCAAGACGCGCAGGAGCGCATGAAGAAAACCCTGGAATCGCTGGACCATGCATTCGCCAAGATCCGTACCGGCCGTGCGCATCCCAGTATTCTCGATAGCGTTATGGTCTCCTATTACGGTTCCGACACTCCGCTGCGTCAGGTTGCCAACGTAATCGCCGAAGACTCCCGCACTCTGGCATTGACAGTGTTCGACAAGAGCATGATCCAGGCGGTAGAGAAGGCGATCATGACCTCAGACCTGGGTCTGAATCCGGCCACCGCTGGCACCACAATTCGTGTGCCGATGCCCGCGCTGACCGAGGAGACCCGTAAGGGCTACACCAAGCAGGCCCGCGCAGAGGCCGAGAACGCCCGAGTCGCAGTGCGCAACATCCGCCGTGATGCGATCGCGCAGCTGAAGGACCTGGTCAAGGAAAAGGAAATCAGTGAGGACGAGGAACGTCGTGGCCAGGATGACGTCCAGAAGCTAACCGACAAGTACGTTGCCGAGATCGACAAGGCCCTCGAAGCCAAAGAAGGCGACCTGATGGCCGTATAAGGCCGGCATCGAATCGCTGCTGTCGTGTCCTGAATCGGGGGACCGGTTCGTGATGCGACAGTGCAGATGCCTCAGAGCTGTTGCTTGCAGCTTTTTCTTTTGGTTCGCAGCGTGTTTTAGCGCAAGTAGAGTTGTTCATGGAAAAGGTCAGGCAGATCGCCGGGCGGAATGTACCCCGTCACGTGGCGATCATCATGGATGGCAACAATCGCTGGGCGAAGAGGCGTTTGCTGCCCGGTGTGGCCGGGCATAAAGCCGGTGTCGACGCGGTTCGCGCCGTGATTGAGGTCTGCGCCGATTCCGGCGTCGAGGTGCTGACACTGTTTGCGTTCTCCAGCGAGAACTGGCAGCGCCCGGCAGATGAAGTCGGTGCGCTGATGGAACTGTTCCTGTCGGCGTTGCGGCGTGAGGCGCGCAAGCTCGATGAGAACGGCATTCGCCTGCGCATCATCGGCGATCGTGCCCGTTTCCATCCCGAATTGCAGGCCGCGATGCTGGAGGTGGAAGAGATGACTTCCGCCAATCATCGTTTCGTCCTCCAGGTTGCCGCCAATTACGGTGGGCAGTGGGACATTCTTCAGGCGGCTCAGCACTTGGCTGCCGAGGCGCAGTCCGGGCGTCTGAATCCGGCGGAAATTACACCTGCTCTGTTTCAGAGCCATCTGGCGACCGGCGGCATGCCGTTGCCCGATCTGTGCATTCGCACCGGCGGTGAGCGGCGCATCAGCAATTTCCTGCTTTGGCAGCTCGCCTATGCGGAACTGTATTTTTCCGATCTTTATTGGCCCGACTTCAAGCACGTTGCCATGCGCAAGGCGCTCGCCGATTTCGCCACTCGACAGCGGCGATTTGGCAAAACGGGCGAACAGGTCGAAAGCGAGGTCAAGGCCGAATGCTGAAGCAGCGCATCATCACCGCCGCCATCCTTCTGCCCGTCGCGATCATTGGGTTCTTTCTCCTTCATGGGCTCGCTTTCGCCATCTTCATTGGGCTGGTCGTTGCGCTAGGTGCCTGGGAATGGGCCCGGTTGGCTGGATTCGCGGGCCAGCCGGTGAGAATCGCTTATGCGGCGCTGGTCGTGGTGCTGCTTGCCGTGCTGTATCAACTTCCGGCACTGGCCCCCTGGCTGTTGGCGCTCGCCGTGCTCTGGTGGCTGGCAGCAACCTATCTGGTGTTGACCTATCCGCAGAGCAGTCGTCTCTGGGGTGGCTCCGCTGGCAGTCTGGTGATCGGTCTGGCGATTCTGCTTCCGTCGTGGCAGGCGCTGGTCGTGCTCAAGCAATGGCCATTGGGTAACTGGTTGATCCTTGCCGTGATGATTCTGGTCTGGGCTGCGGATATCGGGGCGTATTTCTCCGGCAAGACGTTCGGCAAGCGCAAGCTTGCACCGCAGGTCAGTCCTGGCAAGAGCTGGGAGGGGCTGATAGGTGGCCTGTTGACCAGTCTGCTGATCACGCTGGCGGTCGGCATTTACCGCGGCTGGTCGGTGCGAGAGCTGGTGCTAGCGCTGCTGGGTGCAGCGGTGGTGGTGTTGATCTCGGTGATCGGTGACCTCACCGAGAGCATGTTCAAGCGTAGCTCGGGCATCAAGGACAGCAGTCAGCTGCTGCCCGGGCATGGCGGTGTAATGGATCGCATAGACAGTCTTACCGCGGCCATTCCGATCTTTGCGGTGCTTCTTTGGCTTGCTGGCTGGGGCGTGCTGTGACACGACCTCTACAGATAACCGTGCTGGGGGCGACCGGTTCGATCGGACTTAGCACATTGGATGTCATCGCTCGTCATCCCGATCGCTATAGCGTATTTGCGCTGACCGGCTTCAGCCGGCTCGCCGACCTGCGTTCGCTCTGCCTCAAGCATCGTCCGAGCTATGCAGTGGTCGGTGATGAAGCGCAAGCCGGCGTGCTGCAGGGGCAGTTGCAGTCCGATGGCGTTGCCACCCGAGTGCTGAGCGGCGAGGGCGGTCTGAGCGAGGTGGCGGGCCATCCCAAGGTCGATGTCGTGATGGCTGCAATCGTCGGTGCCGCTGGGCTGAAGCCGACTCTCGCCGCCGTGCGGGCAGGCAAGCGAGTGTTGCTGGCGAACAAGGAAGCGCTGGTAATGTCCGGCGCGTTGTTCATGCAGGCACTGCACGATAGCGATGCGGTGTTGCTGCCGATCGATAGCGAACACAACGCGATTTTTCAATGCTTGCCATCCAATTATGCCCGTGGGCTTGGTGCTGTCGGTGTGCGGCGGATATTGCTCACCGCTTCTGGCGGGCCGTTTCGAGATATTGCGCCGCAGCTTCTGGCGGATGTGTCGCCGGAGCAGGCCTGCGCTCATCCCAACTGGTCGATGGGGCGCAAGATTTCCGTGGATTCGGCCAGCATGATGAACAAGGGGCTTGAGCTGATCGAGGCCTGTTGGTTGTTCAACGCGCGACCAGATCAGGTCGAGGTGGTGATTCACCCGCAAAGCGTTATCCACTCTATGGTGGACTACGTGGATGGTTCGGTGCTCGCGCAACTCGGCAATCCCGACATGCGTACGCCGATTGCGCATGCGCTGGCATGGCCGGAGCGAATCGATTCCGGTGTGTCGGCGCTGGATCTGTTGCAGGTTGGGCGACTGGATTTCCAGGCGCCGGACAACCTGCGCTTCCCTTGTCTGCGGCTTGCTCGCCTGGCCGCGGAGACCGGTGGCACGGCGCCGGCGATGCTCAATGCCGCGAACGAAGTGGCGGTTGACGCCTTTCTCAATCGACGCATCCGCTTCACCGAGATCGCGAGTATCATCGACGACGTGTTGAATCGAGAGGCATCGGTTCCGACTGTCTGCCTTGAAGATGTACTGGCAGCTGACAACCAGGCTCGTGAAACTGCCGACCACTGGTTGAGCTGCCGCGGGCGATAGGGTCTGCCGGCCTCGCGGCTTGCAGCGAAACGTCAACAGACCCACTCCCGGAGGAAAATATGGGCGCGCTCTACATGATCATCGGCACCCTCGTTGCGCTCGGGGTGTTGGTGACCTTTCACGAATTCGGTCATTTCTGGGTTGCCCGTCGCTGTGGCGTGAAGGTGCTGCGATTCTCCGTTGGCTTCGGTAGTCCGCTGCTTCGCTGGCATGACCGGCAGGGCACCGAGTTCGTCATCGCTGCGATACCGCTTGGCGGTTACGTCAAGATGCTCGACGAACGTGAGGGCGACGTGCCTCCCGCTTTGCTCGACAGTGCATTCAATCGCAAGAGCGTCCGCCAGCGCTTCGCTATCGTATCCGCCGGGCCGTTGGCCAATTTCCTGTTAGCTATGGTGTTCTTCTGGCTGCTGGCGATGCTTGGCAGCGAACAGGTGCGGCCTGTTGTCGGTGCTGTCGTGCCAGGCAGTCTCGCTGCTCAGGCGGGGATGGCGGTCGATCAGGAGATCGTTGCGGTCAATGGCAAGCCAGTCAGTGGCTGGTCCGAGGTCAATCTACAGTTGGTACGGCGCCTGGGCGAGAGCGGTCAGCTCGATATGACGGTGCGAGAGCTTGGCGGTTCTGGCGAGCAGCACTTGCAGATCCCGTTGCAGAATTGGCTGAAAGGCGTGGAGGAGCCGGACCCGATCACCTCGCTCGGAATCAGACCCTGGCGCCCTCAGATTGCCCCAGTGGTCGCTCAGTTGGACCCTGAAGGCCCGGCGCAGGCCGCAGGTATTCGTCTCGGCGACCGCCTGTTGAGTATGGATCAGCAGCCACTGGACGATTGGCAGCAGGTGATCGACGCAGTCAAGGTACTGCCCGGTGAGCCGGTATCCCTGCAGGTGGAGCGCGCCGGTGAGCGACTCGATGTGTCGTTGACGCTGGCCGCGCGTGGCGAAGGCGATGCGCGCCGCGGTTATCTGGGGGCGGGTGTCGAAGGTGGTGAATGGCCAGCGGAAATGCTGCGCGAAGTCAGCTTCGGTCCTCTTGAAGCGGTGGTCGAAGGCGTAAGACGCACCTGGACCATGAGCCTGCTGACCCTCGATTCGCTGAAGAAAATGCTCTTCGGGGAGCTCTCGGTAAAAAACTTGAGCGGTCCGATAACCATTGCTAAAGTGGCGGGCGCTTCTGCCCAGTCGGGACTGGGGGATTTCCTCAATTTCCTCGCCTATCTGAGCATTAGTCTGGGGGTTCTCAATCTATTGCCTATCCCGGTGCTCGATGGCGGCCATCTGCTCTTCTATCTCGTCGAGTGGGTCCGCGGACGTCCTCTGTCGGAGCGGGTACAGGGATGGGGAGTACAGATCGGCATCAGCCTGGTGGTTGGGGTGATGCTGCTTGCACTGGTCAATGACCTTGGCCGTCTGTAATGCCGAATCCGTAGTGTCGCCATGCCGAATCGCCGGTTCATTTATCAGGTTTGAATAAGAAAGGACTTCATGAAACGTCTGCTGCTACCTGCGGTTATCTCCGCATTGATGATCGCCGAAGTTCACGCTGAGTCCTTCACTATTTCCGATATCCGGGTCAATGGCCTGCAGCGGGTTTCCGCCGGCAGCGTATTCGGCGCTCTGCCTTTGAACGTGGGTGAGCCCGCCGATGACAATCGCCTCGTCGATGCCACTCGTGCGCTCTTCCGAACCGGTTTCTTTCAGGATATTCAGCTGGGGCGGGATGGCGATGTGCTGGTCATCAGCGTAGTCGAGCGACCATCTATTTCCGGCATCGAGATCGAAGGCAACAAGGCGATCAAGACCGAAGATCTGCTGTCAGGTTTGCAGCAGTCCGGTCTGGCCGAAGGGGAAATCTTTCAGCAGGCCACGCTCGAGGGTGTACGTAATGAACTGCAGCGCCAGTACGTTGCCCAGGGGCGCTATTCGGCGACCATCGAAACCGAGGTCATTTCGCAGCCGCGTAATCGGGTGGCGTTGAAGATCAAGATCAACGAAGGCTCGGTGGCGGCGATCAAGCACGTCAATATCGTGGGCAATTCTGTCTTCGCGGACGAAGATCTGGTGGATCTGTTCGAGCTGAAGACCACGAACTGGCTGTCGTTCTTCCGCAACGACGACAAGTACGCGCGTGAAAAGCTCTCCGGTGACCTGGAACGCCTGCGCTCGTATTACCTGGATCGCGGTTACATCAACATGGATATCACCTCGACCCAGGTATCCATCACGCCAGACAAGAAGCACGTCTATGTCACCGTGAACATCGACGAAGGCGAGCGCTATACCGTGCGCGACGTCAAGCTGAGCGGTGATCTCAAGGTTCCGCAGGAAGAGATCGAGGCGCTGTTGCTGGCAAAAGAAGGTCAGGTGTTCTCGCGCAAGGTGATGACTACGACCTCCGAGCTGATTACACGGCGCTTGGGTAACGAAGGCTATACCTTTGCCAACGTCAACGGTGTTCCTGAAGCTCACGACGAAGACAATACGGTGTCGATCACGTTCGTCGTCGATCCGGGTAAGCGTGCGTACGTCAATCGCGTCAATTTCCGCGGGAATACCAAGACCGAAGATGAAGTGCTGCGTCGCGAGATGCGCCAGATGGAAGGTGGTTGGGCGTCGACCTATTTGATCGACCAATCCAAGACTCGTCTCGAGCGCCTGGGCTTCTTCAAGGAAGTGAACGTAGAAACGCCGCAGGTTCCAGGTACGGATGATCAGATCGACGTCAACTACAGCGTCGAGGAGCAACCGTCCGGTTCGATCATGGCCAGCATCGGTTTTGCGCAGAACGCAGGCCTGATTCTGGGTGGCTCCATCAGCCAGAACAACTTCCTCGGTACCGGTAACCGGGTCTCCCTGGGCTTGACTCGCAGCGAATACCAGACGCGTTACAACTTCGGTTTCGTCGACCCCTACTGGACCGAAGACGGTGTCAGCCTGGGGTATAACGCCTTCTATCGCACCACCGATTACGACGAGCTCGATTACGACGTTTCCAGTTATTCGGTGGATAGCCTTGGTGGCGGCATCAACATCGGCTACCCGATCAGCGAGACGTCTCGACTGTCATTCGGCCTGACTGTGCAGCAGGATGATCTTGATACTGGCCGTTATACCGTGGACGAGATCTTCGACTTCATGGAGGAGGAGGGCGACAGCTTCCTCAACTTCAAGGCATCTGCAGGTTGGTCCGAGTCGACCCTCAATCGCGGCGTGCTCGCCACTCGCGGCCATTCGCAGAGCCTGGTATTCGAAAGTACTATTCCGGGTAGCGACCTGTCTTTCTACAAACTCGACTACAACGGCCAGCTGTTCGTACCGATGAGCAAGGATTACACCCTGCGCATGCATACGCGCCTGGGTTACGGGGACGCCTATGGCTCGACCTCGAGCCTGCCGTTCTACGAGCATTACTATGCCGGCGGCTTCAATTCGGTACGCGGCTTCGAGGATAGCAGCCTCGGCCCTCGTAGCACGCCGAGTGACGGGTCGCGCCCAGGCACCATCGCCGACCCGGATCAGGATCCTCTGCCGTTCGGTGGTAACGTACTCATCCAGGGGGGCTTGGAAGTGCTGTTCCCCATGCCGTTCGTCAAGGATCAGCGCTCGCTGCGTACCTCGGTGTTCTGGGACGTAGGTAATGTGTACAACACCAATTGCCCAACAGAGTCGAGTAATTGCAGCGATATCGACTTCGGCGATATGGCCAGCTCGGTGGGTGTCGGTCTGACCTGGATTACCGCAATGGGCCCGCTGAGCTTCAGTCTGGCTATGCCGGTGGTCAAGCCGGACGAGGCCGATACTCAGGTATTCCAGTTCTCGCTGGGACAAACGTTCTAACATTGCGGCGTGATGCCTCAGTGCTTTCTTTCAGGAGTGGTGTTTACCGTGCGTAAGTTGACTCAACTGTTTCTCGTCGTTGCCGCGCTGGTAGCGACCCCAGCATTTGCCGAAATGAAGATCGCCGTCATGAACTATCAGATGGCGCTGCTTGAGTCAGATGCAGCCAAACGTTACGCGGTCGACGCGGAGAAGAAGTTCGGCCCCCAACTGAGCAAGCTGAAAACACTCGAAAGCGACGCCAAGCGTATTCAGGATCGCCTGGTCAAGGACGGCGACAAGATGCAGCAGGCCGAGCGTGAACGTCTGGAACTCGAATTCAAGCAAAAGGCCCGTGACTTCCAGTTCCAGTCCAAGGAATTGAACGAGGCAAAGGCTGTGGCGGATCGGGACATGCTCAAGCAGCTCAAGCCGAAGCTTGATCAGGCTGTCGAAGAAGTCATCAAGAAGGGCAACTACGACCTGGTGTTCGAGCGTGGTGCCGTGGTGGATGTCAAACCGCAGTTCGATATCACCCGCCAAGTCATCGAGCGCATGAATCAGCTGCGCTGATATGGCAGGCGCAGTCTATACACTCGGCCAGCTGGCCGAGGAACTGGGTGGCACCCTGCGCGGCGATGCTGACCAGACTATTAGCGGGCTCGCTACCCTGCAGGAGGCGGGCCCGGCGCATTTGAGCTTCCTTGCCAATGCTCAGTATCGCAAGTACCTGTCGACCACCCAGGCCGCCGCGGTGTTGTTGGCTCCCGCTGATGCTGAAGGCTACGAAGGCGCGGCAATTGTCGTTAGCGACCCCTATCTGGCTTATGCGCGCGCGTCGCACCTGTTCGAGACTCGACCGGTAGCGAATAGCGGCATTCACCCGACGGCGGTGGTCGCTGCCGATGCTTATGTAGATTCGTCGGCCAGCATTGGTCCCTATGTGGTGATCGAGTCCGGCGCAACCATCGACGCGGATGTGGTGATCGGTGCGCAGTCATTCGTCGGCGCCCGTAGCCGAATCGGCGCTGGCGGGCGACTCGCACCGCGAGTCACGCTTTATCACGACGTGCAGATCGGTAAGCGCGTGGTGATCCAGTCCGGTGCCGTGATCGGTGGTGAGGGGTTCGGCTTCGCCAAGGAAAAAGGTGCCTGGCAGAAGATCGCTCAAATCGGCGGTGTGCGTATCGGGGATGATGTGGAAATTGGCTCGAATACCACCATCGACCGCGGCGCCCTTTCCGATACGCTGATTGGCAACGGCGTGAAGCTAGATAATCAGATCATGATCGCGCACAACGTGCAGATCGGTGACAACACGGCGATGGCTGGCTGTGCCGGCATCTCCGGTAGCACCAAGATCGGACGCAATTGCATGATCGCCGGTGGCGTCGGCATGGTTGGGCACATCGAAGTGTGCGACAACGTGTTCGTGACGGGTATGACGATGGTCACGCGCTCGATCACGGAACCCGGAAGCTACTCCTCGGGCACGGCGATGCAGAATGCTGCCGATTGGAGAAAGAGTGCGGCGCGTATTCGTCAGTTGGATGACATGGCTCGCCGGCTGCAACAGCTGGAGAAAAGCCTGGCTACCGTGACTCAGGGTCAGAATCCGGCTTCTGATGCCTGAGCTTACCGTCTGATCCGGTTTTTTTCGGGGTTAATGCCTGTCAGTGCTCGCGCGGGCTTTCAGCGCAGGCGGCCCTATACTTTTTTACAGGCTCTTTCCTGACATGATGGATATCAACGAGATTCGTGAATATTTGCCTCACCGCTACCCGTTCCTGCTGGTGGACCGTGTGACGGAGATGGACGTCGAGGCCAAGCGCGTTCGTGCCTACAAGAACGTGACCATCAACGAACCGTTCTTCAATGGGCATTTTCCGCAGCATCCGATCATGCCAGGCGTGCTGATCATTGAAGCCATGGCGCAGGCGGCCGGTCTGCTTGGTTTCAAGATGATGGGCGTCAAGCCAGCCGATGGCACGCTTTACTATTTCGTCGGCTCTGACAAGCTGCGCTTCCGTCAGCCGGTGGTTCCGGGCGATCAGCTGGTCCTGGAAGCTTCCTTCATCAGCGGCAAACGCGGCATCTGGAAGTTCGATTGTCGTGCTAGCGTCGAGGGCAAGCCGGTCTGCTCGGCAGAAATCATCTGCGCGGAACAGAAGATATGAGTTTGATCGACCCGCGCGCCATCATCGACCCTGCGGCTCGCTTGGCGGATGACGTCCAGGTCGGCCCATGGTCGATCATTGGTCCGGACGTCGAAATTGGCGAGGGTACGGTGATCGCGTCGCATGTGGTCATCAAAGGGCCGACCCGTATCGGTCGGCACAATCGCATCTATCAGTTCTCCTCGGTCGGCGAAGATACGCCGGATCTGAAGTACAAGGGTGAGCCGACGCGCCTGGTGATTGGCGATCACAACGTGATTCGCGAGGGTGTCACCATCCATCGCGGCACCGTGCAGGATCGCTCCGAAACCACCCTCGGTGATCACAACCTGATCATGGCTTATGCTCACATCGGCCACGACAGCGTGATCGCCAATCATTGTATTCTGGTCAACAACACCGCGCTGGCCGGTCACGTCCATGTGGGCGACTGGGCCATTCTCTCCGGTTACACCCTGGTACATCAGTTCTGCCATATCGGCGCCCATAGTTTTTCCGGCATGGGCACGGCGATCGGCAAGGATGTACCGGCATTTGTCACCGTGTTCGGCAATCCGGCGGAGGCGCGCAGCATGAACTTCGAGGGCATGCGTCGTCGTGGCTTCAGCGCCGAAGCCGTTCACGCCCTGCGCAACGCTTACAAGGTCGTCTACCGCAAGGGGTTGACCGTGGAGGCCGCACTCACCGAGCTGGCCGAAAGTGCAGCGGCATTCCCCGAGGTTGCGATCTTCCGCGACTCGATTCAGGCTTCAACTCGTGGGATCACTCGCTGAGATGAACCGGCCGCTCAGGGTTGCCTTGGTAGCCGGGGAGTCCTCCGGTGACATCCTTGGTGCGGGCCTGATGCAGGCGCTGAAGGCTCAGCACGCGAATGTCGAATTCATCGGCGTCGGCGGCTCGCGCATGCAGGCCGAAGGGTTGCAGTCGTACTTTCCGCTCGAGCGTCTGGCAGTGATGGGCCTGGTCGAAGTGCTCGGTCGTTTGCCGGAGCTGCTGGCCCGCCGCAAACGCCTGGTGGACACGCTGATCCAGCAGCGGCCGGATGTATTCATCGGCATCGACGCGCCGGACTTCAATCTCGGGCTTGAGCTCAAGCTGCGTCGGGCCGGAATCAAGACCGTGCACTACGTCAGTCCGTCGGTCTGGGCCTGGCGTCAGAAGCGGGTACTGAAGATCCGTGACGCCTGCGATCTGATGCTCACGCTGTTTCCGTTCGAGGCTAGGTTCTACGACGAGCACCAGGTACCGGTTCGCTTCGTCGGTCATCCCCTAGCTGATGCCATTCCGCTTTGCGCCGATCGTGCCGCGGCACGGCAAGCGCTCGGATTGCCAGCGGATGGCCTGGTCGTCGCGCTGATGCCCGGTAGCAGGGGCGGCGAAGTCGCTCGACTGGGGGATCTGTTCCTTTCCGCTGCCGAGCGGTTGCGCGCCATGCGTCCCGGGATTCGTTTTGTCATGCCTTGCGCCAGCCCCGAGCGGCGGCTGCAGCTTGAGCAGATGCTGGTTACGCGTGATTTGCCGCTGACCCTGCTCGATGGCCGGTCCCATGAGGCATTGGCCGCCTGCAACGCCGTGTTGATTGCTTCCGGTACGGCAACGCTTGAGGCGCTGTTGTTCAAACGCCCTATGGTGGTGGCCTACAGCGTAGCGCCAATGACTTACCGCATCCTCCGGCGGCTGGTGAAGAGCCCCTATGTTGCGCTTCCCAACCTGCTGGCCCAGCGTCTGCTGGTTCCCGAGTTGCTGCAGGACGCCGCTACCCCCGAAGCGCTTGCGCAGTCTCTGTCGCCACTGCTGGACGATGGTGACGTGCAGACCGAAGGCTTCGACAGTATTCATCGCACCCTGCGTTGCGATGCGTCGAGTCAGGCCGCCGATGCCGTGTTGCGCCTGGTTGGAGTTCGTTGATGCAGTTCGGACTCGATTTCAATCTGGTCGAAGAGCTGGTTGCCGGCGTCGACGAGGTCGGGCGCGGGCCGCTGTGTGGTCCTGTAGTGACCGCCGCAGTGATCCTCGATCCGGCGCGTCCGATCGAAGGCCTCAACGACTCGAAAAAGCTGAGCGAAGCCCGTCGTGAAGCGTTGTTCGACGAGATCTGCGCAAAGGCGGTGGCGTGGTGCATTGCCCGAGCCGAGGTCGAAGAGATCGATCAGCTGAATATCCTTCACGCCACGATGCTCGCCATGCAGCGTGCGGTTGATGGACTGAGTGTCACGCCGCGGCTGGCACTCATCGATGGCAATCGGTGCCCTCAGCTGAACGTGCCCAGCGCACCGGTGATCCAGGGCGACGGTCAGGTGCCGGCTATCGCTGCGGCATCCATCCTGGCCAAGGTCAGTCGTGACCGCGAAATGCAGGCCCTGGATCTCTGCTATCCGGGTTATGGGCTGGCCGGGCACAAGGGTTATCCGACTCCAAGCCATCTGGAAGCGCTTCGTCGGCTAGGACCAACGCCCATTCATCGGCGCTCTTTCGCCCCCGTGCGTACGCTGCTTGAGCAGGCAGTTATCGAGACCGACATCCCGGCCTGCGTGCTGCTGGTCTAGCGGGTAACTGTACGCGGGCCAGCCAGGTGCTTCATGAGGTCCTGGGCCGCCGAACACCCTTTTACCGTGTCGGCTACCGTTAGCGCGGTCGCCAGCCCGTCCGTGCTTTCCGGTACAATTCCGCGCTTGTCGTTCTGCCAGCTCAAGGTCTGTTCATGCCTGTTTCCTTCGTCCATCTACGTCTGCATACCGAGTACTCGCTGGTCGATGGGCTGGTTCGGGTCAAGCCGCTGATCAAGGCGGTCGCGGCAGGTGGCATGCCGGCAGTGGCGGTGACCGACATGAGCAATATGTGCTCGCTGGTCAAGTTCTATAAAGCCGCGCAGGGCGCCGGCATAAAGCCGATCTGCGGTGCCGATATCTGGATGGCTGGTTGTGACGAGGACGGTCCTCTCAGCCGCTTGACCTTGCTGGCGATGAATCCCAAGGGGTATCGCAATCTCACCGAGCTGATCTCTCGCGGCTGGACCGAAGGCCAGCGCAACGATCTGGTGATCATCGAGCGTGACTGGGTGAAGCAGTCGTCTGAAGGGCTGATTGCCTTGTCCGGCGCCAAGGAGGGCGAGATCGGACTTGCCCTGCTCAACGGCGAGGAATCGCTGGCCGAGGCGCTGCTGGCCGAGTGGCAATCGGTGTTTCCCAAGCGTTTCTATCTGGAAGTGCAGCGCACCAGCCGGGTCAACGATGAGGAGCATCTGCACGCGGCGGTGGCGCTGGCCGAGCGCTGTGCTGTGCCGCTGGTGGCGACCAATGACGTGCGCTTTCTCAAGCAGGACGATTTCGAAGCCCATGAAACGCGCGTCTGCATTGGCGAAAGTCGCACCCTCGACGACTCGCGGCGACCGCGTAACTATTCCGATCAGCAGTATCTGAAAACGCCCGAGGAAATGTACGAGCTGTTCAGTGACCTCCCCGAGGCGCTGGAAAATACCGTCGAGATCGCCAGGCGCTGCAACATCGAGGTGCAGCTGGGCACCTACTTCCTGCCCGATTTCCCGGTGCCGGACGGCATGACCATGGACGATTACTTTCGCAAGGTCTCGTTCGATGGCCTCGAAGAGCGGCTGGAAGTGCTGCTGCCCCGCGATACGCCCGATTACGAGGCGAAGAGGCAGGTCTATGTCGATCGGCTGAATTTCGAGCTGGATATCATTATCCAGATGGGCTTTCCGGGTTACTTCCTGATCGTCATGGACTTTATCCAGTGGGCCAAGAGCAATGGGGTGCCTGTAGGGCCAGGCCGTGGCTCGGGTGCCGGCTCGCTGGTGGCTTATGTGCAGAAAATCACCGACCTGGACCCGCTGGCCTACGATCTGCTGTTTGAGCGCTTCCTCAACCCTGAGCGGGTTTCCATGCCCGACTTCGACGTCGACTTCTGCATGGATGGCCGCGACCGGGTCATCGATTACGTGGCTGAGAAATACGGTCGCAATGCGGTGAGCCAGATCATCACCTTCGGCACCATGGCGGCCAAGGCGGTGGTGCGTGACGTGGCGCGGGTGCAGGGCAAGTCCTACGGGCTGGCGGATCGCCTGTCGAAGATGATCCCCTTTGAAGTAGGCATGACGCTGGAAAAAGCCTACGAGATGGAAGAGCCGCTGCGCGACTTCCTTGCCGTCGATGAAGACGCCAGGGAAATCTGGGACATGGCGCTCAAGCTCGAAGGCATCACCCGCGGCACCGGCAAGCATGCCGGCGGCGTGGTGATTGCGCCGACCAAACTCACCGATTTCGCCCCCATCGCCTGCGATGACGAGGGCGGCAGCCTGGTCACCCAGTTCGACAAGGACGACGTCGAGTCTGCCGGTCTGGTCAAGTTCGACTTTCTCGGCCTGCGCACGCTGACCATCATCAAATGGGCGCTGGAAACCATCAACCGCGAACAGGCACGTAAGGGTCTCGAACCGGTCGACATCGACTTTATCCCGCTGGATGACAAGCCCACCTACTCGCTGCTGCAAAAGGCCGAAACCACGGCGGTGTTCCAGCTCGAATCGCGTGGCATGAAAGAGCTGATCAAAAAGCTCAAACCCGACTGCCTGGAAGACCTGATCGCCCTCGTGGCGCTGTTCCGTCCCGGCCCGCTGCAATCGGGCATGGTCGACGACTTCATCAACCGCAAGCATGGTCGCGCGGAAATCTCCTACCCGCATTCGGATTACCAGTACGAAGGCCTCAAACCGGTTCTTGCGCCCACCTACGGCATCATCCTGTATCAGGAACAGGTGATGCAGATTGCCCAGGTCATGGCTGGCTACACGCTAGGCGGCGCCGACATGCTGCGCCGCGCCATGGGCAAGAAGAAGCCCGAGGAAATGGCCAAGCAGCGCGGCGGTTTCATCGAGGGCTGCAAGAACAACGGTATCGATGCTGATCTGGCGGGCAACATCTTCGACCTGGTAGAGAAGTTTGCCGGTTACGGCTTTAACAAGTCGCACTCGGCGGCCTACGGTCTGGTGTCCTATCAGACCGCCTGGCTCAAGGCGCATTACCCGTCGCCGTTCATGGCCGCGGTGCTTTCGGCGGACATGCACAACACCGACAAGGTGGTCACGCTGATCGAAGAATGTCGCAGCATGAAGCTGCGTATCGATGCGCCGGACGTGAACAACTCCGAATTCAAGTTCACCGTCAGCG
Organism: Stutzerimonas kunmingensis; assembly: GCF_002929225.1. Lineage (GTDB taxonomy): Bacteria > Pseudomonadota > Gammaproteobacteria > Pseudomonadales > Pseudomonadaceae > Stutzerimonas. The sequence goes on from NZ_PISM01000004.1 coordinate 562,914, forward strand.
ACGACGGGCGCATCATCTACGGTCTGGGTGCGATCAAGGGTGTCGGTGAAGGGCCGGTGGAGGCCATTGTCGAATGCCGCAGTGAAGGCGGGCCGTTCAAGGACCTGTTCGACTTCTGCAGTCGGGTCGATCTCAAGCGCATCAACAAGCGCACCCTCGAGGCCTTGATCCGTGGCGGTGCGCTGGATCGCATGGGACCGTATTTTTCCGATGACCCGAAGCTCTACCAGGCCGGCATTGATCAGAATCGTGCGGTGCTCTTGTCAGCCATGGAAGAGGCGATTCAGGCGGCGGAGCAGACTGCGCGCAGCCTGGATAGCGGTCATATGGATCTGTTTGGCGGCTTGTTCGCAGAGCCCGAGGCGGATGTCTATGCCAATCACCGCAAGGCGCGGGAGCTGACGCTCAAGGAGCGCCTCAAGGGCGAGAAGGACACCCTGGGTCTCTACCTCACTGGCCACCCGATTGATGAATACGAAGGCGAAGTACGTCGCTTCGCCCGTCAGCGCATCATCGATCTGCGTCCGGCTCGCGATACCCAGACGGTCGCCGGGTTGATCGTCAACCTGCGGGTGATGAAGAACAAGAAGGGTGACAAGATGGGTTTCATCACCCTGGACGACCGCTCCGGGCGCATCGAGGCCTCGCTGTTCGCCGAAGCCTTCAATACGGCTCAGGCACTGCTACAGACCGATGCGCTGGTGGTGGTCGAAGGTGAAGTCAGCAACGACGATTTCTCCGGTGGCCTGCGTCTGCGTGCCAAGCGGGTGATGAGCCTGGAAGAAGCGCGCACAGGTCTGGCCGAGAGCTTGCGGGTCAAGGTCGGCAGCGATGCGCTCAGGGGTGACCGGGTGCGCTGGCTGGCAGACGTCTGTGGTCGTCATCGCGGGGCCTGCCCGATCACTCTGGAGTACACCGGTAGCGACGCCAAGGCGCTGTTGCAGTTTGGCGAGAGCTGGCGAATCGATCCGGCGGATCACTTGATTCAGGCATTGCGTGACCAGTTCGGGCGCGACAACGTCTTCCTGCAATACCGATAGCGGCCAGCATCGAGTTATCGCCAGGAAAACTGGCGCATGACCCGGCCACTACCCAAGCGACCCGATCTTGATCGAGTCATGATTGCGAACATTTTTTGTTCGACCTGAATGCGTCCGTCCCGTAAGGTAGGGCGCAAAAAACGGAACAGCTTCCCGGCCCCCCGGCCGTCGACGCATGACGGATGACTATGAACCCGAATTTTCTCGATTTCGAACAGCCGATCGCCGACCTGCAAGCCAAGATCGAAGAGTTGCGCCTGGTTGGTAATGACAATTCGCTGAACATTGGCGATGAAATCACCCGCCTGCAGGATAAGAGCGAGTCGCTCACCGAGAGCATCTTCGGCAATCTGACCAGCTGGCAGATCGCACGTTTGGCCCGGCACCCGCAGCGGCCCTACACCCTCGACTACATCAACCACCTGTTCACCGAGTTCGAAGAACTGCACGGTGATCGCCACTTCTCCGACGACGCCGCCATCGTCGGTGGCATTGCGCGTCTGGACGACCAGCCGGTGATGATCATCGGCCACCAGAAGGGCCGTGAAGTCCGCGAGAAGGTACGCCGCAACTTCGGCATGCCGCGTCCGGAGGGCTACCGCAAGGCATGCCGTCTGATGGAGATGGCCGAGCGCTTCAAGATGCCAATCCTCACCTTCATCGACACCCCCGGCGCTTATCCGGGTATCGACGCCGAAGAGCGCAACCAGAGCGAAGCCATCGCCTGGAACCTGCGCGTGATGGCGCGGCTGAAAACGCCGATCATCGCCACTGTCATCGGTGAAGGCGGTTCCGGTGGTGCACTGGCCATCGGTGTCTGCGACCAGCTGAACATGCTGCAGTACTCCACCTACGCGGTGATCTCGCCGGAAGGCTGCGCCTCGATTCTCTGGCGCACCGCCGACAAGGCACCCGAAGCGGCCGACGCCATGGGCGTGACTGCCGAGCGCCTGAAGGACCTCGGGATCGTCGACAAGGTGATTTCCGAGCCCCTGGGCGGCGCGCATCGCAACCCGGCCGTCACCGCGGCTTCGCTGCGTGACGAACTCAGGACTCAGCTGGAAATGCTCAAGGCGCTGGATACCGACGCGCTGCTGGAGCGCCGCTACGCGCGCCTGATGAGCTACGGTATCGCCTGATCGGATGCCGTTTTGTCCGCTGCAGAAACCCCGCCTACCCGGCGTGGTTTTTCGTTTCCGGGCCTGTTCAGACGGGGTCCAGCAACAGGCGCAGCGGCATCATCGGCGAGCGCTGAACCCCTGGCGTATGTAGCTTTATAGGGCGGGTGAAACCCGCGCGGTTACACCTCACCGCCCGACAAACGAAACCCTGCCTCGCGGCGGGGTTTCGTTTTTTCTGGGCCTTGCATCGCTCTTACAACAAGGCGGAGGGCCACGTTCGGCGGGTGTCACCCGCTCTACGTCCTGCAGACCATGCGACACGTGACTGGGTCAGGCCTTTGTTGCGGTCCCGACAGGAGTTACAAGCTCTTCGAAACCGAAACCACGAAGGTCGCGTCGCAGTAGTCGTCCTTGCCGACGAAGCCTGCGCATTCGCTGCCGCTCAAGCTGGTGTCGGAGTAGGTCAGGCCGAAGTCCAGACCGGCCATGGTCTTGCTCAGGCCGACCGACCAGTCGTTGTAGGTATCGTCGTTGCCGAAGGTGGCGTCCTTGAAATCGTACTTGCCGTACTGCAGGGCCAGACCGACGTCGTAGGGCAGGGCGTATTCGTAGCCGAGATAGGAGTACAGGGTGGTGTCGTCGCCGGCGAAGTCGTCGGAGTAGGCCGCGCCGGCCGTGAAGCCGTAGGCGCTCAGGCTGCCGTAGTACTCGCTGAAGTTCAGCGCGCTTTCGCCCGGGTAGTCGTACTTGATCCAGCCCAGATCGTAGGAGATGTTCTCGGTGATGTTGTTACCGAAGCCCAGGTAGTAGTCGAATTCCACCGAGGCGTCACCGCCGAAGTCGACGTTGGACGCCCAGGTGCCAACGTACAGGCCGCTCTCGTGGGCTACGTCCAGACCGCCCTGGATGGCGCCGTTGCCCTGGGTTTGCGAGATACCGCGGAACATGTAGTCCGAGGTCAGGCCGACGTTCATGCTGACGTCGAAGTCGCCAACGGGGCTGGAGACGGTTTCCGCGACGGCGAAGCTGCTGGCAGTCACGGCGCTGGCGGCGGCGATGGCGAGGGTCAGTTTCTTGAGCATGGTGGTATGTCCCTAAAGGTGGCGCCGGGTATTCAGTAGCCCGGCTGGTAAGTCAGCAACAGCTTTTGGAATAAGCTGAGCGGACTTTTGCATTTCCCTTGCCAACTACGAGAAAGCCAACGATTACAGAGGCCTAGCTCGAATTTGAATGCCTCGATCTGTTTGCGGCGATCTCAGATAGCCATGGGTGTGCACTGTTTTGGAGCGGCGCGGTGCGGAGGGCGTCAACGAAGGTGCGCCGCTGTGTTTGCGTCGTGCTCTTGAAAGGTGCGCACCGCTGGCGGCTGTAGTCGTGGCGTGCGCTGCCTTATGCTGGCCGCCTTGCCTGAATGAGTCGATTTCCATGCCGGTCGAATCCAAACTGCTCGATGCACTGCGCCCGTGGCTAGCCGCGCGGCGCTGGCTGGTCGGCTTTTCCGGCGGGCTCGATTCGACGGTGCTGCTGCATGCACTGGTGCGACTGACGCAGGGCCGAAGGTTGCCGCCAATCAGCGCCGTCCATGTGCATCACGGCCTGCAGGCGGTCGCCGATGCCTGGCCGGAGCACTGCCGGCAGGTTTGCGAGGGGCTAGGCGTGCCGCTCGAAATCGTGCGGGTGCAGGTCGCGCACGGCGCAAGCCTGGAGCGTGCCGCGCGGGATGCGCGTTACGCCGCCTTCGCTGAACGCCTCGGCGAAGGTGATCTGCTGCTGACCGCGCAGCACCGCGACGACCAGGCCGAGACGCTGCTGTTTCGTCTGTTGCGTGGTGCCGGCGTGCGCGGGCTGGCGGCTATGCCGGCGGAGCGGCCGCTGGGGCAGGGCAGGCTGCTGCGGCCGCTGCTGGCCGTTTCGCGCGCCGAGCTGCAGGCCTACGCCGACGCCCAGGGCCTGCGCTGGATCGAAGACCCGAGCAACCAGTGTGATGATCACGCGCGCAACTACCTGCGTCTGCAGGTGCTGCCGCCGATCAGCCGCCGCTGGCCACAGGCGTCGGCGAACATGGCGCGCACTGCCGCGCACATGGCCGAGGCGCAGGCGTTGCTGGATGAGCTGGCGCAGGCAGACCTTGCTGCTGCGCAGCAGCCATCTCCGGTCGACTGGCTGGCACTGCCCAGTCTCTGTCTGCCGGCGCTGCGTGCCTTGTCGCCAGCCCGACAGCGCAACGCCCTGCGTCATTGGCTGGCGCACCTCACCGAGCTTCCGGACAGCGATCACTGGTGCGGCTGGGAGTCGCTGCGCGATGCGCGAGGCGACGCCACGCCACGCTGGCGGCTGGGGCGTGGCGAGTTGCAGCGCACCGGCGAGCGGGTCTGGTGGGTGGGCAATTCATGGTTGCTGCCGGCAGAGGGGCCGCTCGCCTGGCCGCAGCCATCGACCGATCTGTCGTTGCCCGGCAATGGCAGCCTGCACCTGATCGGTACGGCCCCGGCAGGCCGACTGCAGGTGCGCTACCGAGCCGGCGGCGAGTGGCTGGTACTGCCCGGCCGCGGCCGGCGTGACCTCAAGCGCTTGCTCAATGAGAACGGCGTGCCGGGCTTCGTTCGGGCGCGCCTGCCGCTGCTTTTCTGCGAAGACCAGTTGATCGCGGTGGGCAATCTGCCGCAACTCGACGCAGCTGCCGTTTCGCTGGTCTGGACGTTGCCGCCGGCTGACTGAGGTTTGAGCATGTGGGGCTGATCCAGTAGACTACGCTCCCGTCTCAATACAGCTTTCACGGATCTTCCGAACCGTAGCAGCTGAGCCGTTGCCGCCTCGGGCGCGATGGCACCTTCGCTTTCCCCTCGCGGCGCTAGCCGCTTAACGCAGACTTCTAGGGTTTTTCATGACGCGCTACATCTTCGTCACGGGTGGTGTTGTTTCTTCATTGGGGAAAGGCATCGCCTCGGCTTCATTGGCGGCCATCCTGGAGGCGCGGGGCCTGAAGGTCACGATGCTCAAGCTGGACCCTTATATCAACGTCGATCCGGGCACCATGAGCCCGTTTCAGCACGGCGAGGTGTTCGTCACCCACGACGGCGCCGAGACCGATCTCGACCTGGGCCATTACGAGCGTTTCATTCGCACGCGCATGACCCAGAACAACAACTTCACCACCGGTCGTGTCTACGAAGACGTGCTGCGCCGTGAGCGCCGTGGCGACTATCTGGGTGCGACCATTCAGGTGATTCCGCACATCACCGACGAGATCAAGCGGCGCATCATCAAGGGTGCCGGCGATGCCGAAGTGGCGCTGGTTGAAGTCGGCGGCACCGTCGGCGATATCGAGTCGCAGCCGTTCCTGGAAGCGATTCGCCAGCTGCGTGTTGAGGTTGGCGCCAAGCGCGCCATGCTAATGCATCTGACGCTGGTGCCTTACATCGCCACCGCGGGCGAGACCAAGACCAAGCCGACCCAGCATTCGGTGAAGGAATTGCGTTCCATCGGTCTGCAGCCGGATGTGCTGGTGTGCCGCTCGGAAGTGCCGATCGACCTGTCCTCGCGGCGCAAGATCGCCCTGTTCACCAACGTCGAAGAGCGTGCGGTGATCAGCCTGCCGGACGCCGACACCATCTACAAGATTCCCGGCATGCTGCATGCCCAGGGTCTGGATGACTACGTGCTCGAACGTTTTGGCCTAGAGTGCCGTGGTGCCGATCTTTCGGAATGGGATCGCGTGGTGGACGCCAAGCTGAACCCCGAAAAAGAAGTCACCATCGCCATGGTCGGCAAGTACATGGAACTTCTGGATGCTTACAAATCTCTGATCGAGGCGATGAGTCACGCTGGCATTCAGAGCCGTACCAAAGTGAACCTCCGTTATATCGACTCCGAAGACATCGAGAACCAGGGCACCGGCCTGCTGGAAGGCATGGACGCGATCCTGGTTCCGGGTGGTTTCGGTCTGCGTGGTGTGGAAGGCAAGATCGCCACGGTGCAGTACGCTCGCGAAAACAAGATTCCCTACCTCGGCATCTGCCTTGGCATGCAGGTGGCGGTGATCGAGTTCGCCCGCAACGTGCTGGGCTGGAGCGACGCCAACTCCACCGAATTCGACAAGGACAGTACGCACCCCGTGGTGGGCCTGATCACCGAGTGGGCCGATGCCACCGGTGCGGTGGAGACTCGCAGCGACGCCTCCGATCTGGGTGGCACCATGCGTCTGGGTGCCCAAGAGTGCGGTCTGGAGACCGGCTCCAAGGTGTTCGACTGCTATGGACAGGAGCGCATCGTTGAGCGTCATCGACATCGCTACGAAGTGAACAACAACCTGTTGCCAAAATTGCAGGAAGCGGGGTTGAAAATCACCGGACGGTCCGGTGACGGTGCGCTGGTCGAGGTCGTGGAAGCGCCCGATCATCCCTGGTTCGTGGCCTGTCAGTTCCACCCCGAATTCACCTCCACGCCGCGTGACGGTCATCCGCTGTTCAGCGGTTTTGTCCAGGCGGCGCTGGATTACAAGGCGAGCAAGGCATGAGCCAGAAGATCATCCGCGTCGGCAACATAGAAATCGCCAATGACAAGCCGTTCGTGCTGTTTGGCGGCATCAACGTGCTCGAATCGCGTGACCTGGCCATGCGGGCCTGTGAAGAATATGTGCGCGTGACCGAGAAACTGGGCATTCCCTACGTGTTCAAGGCCAGTTTCGACAAGGCCAACCGATCCTCGATCAACTCCTTCCGTGGCCCGGGGCTGGAAGAGGGCATGCGGATCTTCGAGGACGTGAAAAAGGCCTTCGGCGTGCCGGTCATCACCGACGTTCACGAACCGCATCAGGCGCAACCCGTGGCCGATGTCTGCGACATCATCCAGCTGCCGGCCTTCCTCTCCCGCCAGACTGATCTGGTGGTGGCCATGGCCAGAACCGGCGCGGTGATCAACATCAAAAAGGCCCAGTTCCTGGCACCCCAGGAAATGAAGCACATCCTTACCAAGTGCGAGGAAGCGGGCAACGATCAACTGATCCTGTGCGAGCGCGGCTCCTCGTTCGGCTACAACAACCTGGTGGTCGACATGCTTGGCTTCGGCATCATGAAGCAGATGAACTACCCGGTGTTCTTCGACGTGACCCACGCGCTGCAGATGCCGGGCGGTCGCGCCGATTCCGCCGGCGGACGGCGCGCCCAGGTCACCGAGCTGGCCCGTGCTGGTCTCAGCCAGGGGCTTGCCGGCCTATTCCTCGAGGCCCATCCGGACCCGGACAACGCCAAGTGCGACGGACCCTGCGCATTGCGTCTGGACAAGCTCGAGCCTTTCCTTGCCCAGCTCAAGCAGCTGGACGACCTGATCAAGAATTTTTCGCCAATCGAAACTGCTTGAAGCCTTGCAGCTATCTACGGAGTGTTAATAAAAATGGCAAAGATCGTCGACATCAAGGGGCGTGAAGTTCTCGATTCCCGTGGCAACCCTACTGTGGAAGCCGACGTGATTCTCGATAACGGTATCGTCGGCAGCGCCTGTGCACCCTCAGGTGCGTCCACCGGTTCGCGCGAGGCACTGGAGCTGCGCGATGGCGACAAGAGCCGTTATATGGGCAAGGGTGTACTGAAGGCTGTCGGCAACATCAACGGCCCGATCCGTGATCTGCTGCTGGGCAAGGACCCGGTCGATCAGAAGGCACTGGATCGCGCGATGATCGAACTCGACGGTACCGACAACAAGGCCAAGCTGGGCGCGAATGCCATCCTCGCCGTGTCCCTGGCTGCTGCCAAGGCTGCTGCGCAGGATCAGGACCTGCCGCTCTACGCGCACATTGCCAACCTCAACGGCACGCCGGGCCAGTACTCCATGCCGGTGCCGATGATGAACATCATCAACGGCGGCGAGCATGCCGACAACAACGTCGACATTCAGGAATTCATGGTCCAGCCGGTTGGCGCCAAGACCTTTTCCGATGCCCTTCGCATGGGTACCGAGATCTTCCACAACCTCAAGGCGGTGCTCCAGGCACGTGGCCTGAGCACCTCGGTTGGCGACGAAGGCGGTTTCGCACCGAACCTGGCGTCCAACGAAGACGCCTTGGCAGCCATCGCCGAAGCAGTCGAGAAGGCTGGCTACAAACTGGGTACCGACGTGACCCTGGCGCTGGATTGCGCTTCCAGCGAGTTCTACAAGGACGGCAAGTACGACCTGGCCGGTGAAGGCAAGGTTTTCGATGCGGCAGGCTTTGCCGATTACCTGGCGGGTCTGGCCCAGCGTTATCCGATCATCTCCATTGAAGATGGCATGGATGAGTCCGACTGGGACGGCTGGAAGGTGCTGACCGACAAGATCGGTGAGAAGGTGCAACTGGTCGGCGACGACCTGTTCGTGACCAATACCCGGATTCTCAAGGAAGGTATTGAGAAGGGTATCGGCAACTCGATCCTGATCAAGTTCAACCAGATCGGCTCGCTGACCGAGACGCTGGAAGCCATCCAGATGGCCAAGGCAGCCGGCTATACCGCGGTGATCTCCCACCGCAGCGGCGAAACCGAAGACCACACCATCGCCGACCTGGCTGTTGGCACTGCCGCTGGTCAGATCAAGACTGGTTCACTGTGCCGTTCGGATCGCGTTTCCAAGTACAACCAGCTGCTGCGCATCGAAGAGCAGCTGGCCGGCAAGGCATCGTACAAGGGTCGCGCCGAATTCCGCGGCTGATCCGCGGTACTTAAAAAAGGGCGGCGCAAGTCGCCCTTTTTTGTTTCAATCGCTCCGTGCCCGCGTGCAAACTCTTCGTGCCTCCAGAGCCGTCGCTGTTTGCCAATACCCGAATTTCAGCTGAAGTCGTTTCATGCCTTCTATGCGTCGCCCCTACTGGTTGTTCGTCGTACTGATACTGCTGCTGGGTGGTCTGCAGTACCGTCTCTGGGTGGGCGAGGGCAGCCTGGCTCAGGTCAATGGCCTGAACAAGCAGATCGCCGAACAGCAGGGTGAGAACGAGCGTCTCCTGGAGCGCAATCGAATCCTCGAGGCGGAGGTTCTGGAGCTCAAGCAGGGCATGGAGACCGTCGAAGAGCGGGCCCGCCAGGAACTCGGCATGGTCAAAGAGGGCGAAACCCTCTATCAGCTGATCGAATGAGCCTGCGCGATCAGCCTGCCTTCTGGGTCGTCATCCCGGCTGCCGGCGTCGGCAGTCGTATGCGTGCTGACCGTCCCAAGCAGTATCTGTTGCTGGGTGAGCGCAGCATTATCGAACACACCCTCGATTGTTTTCTGGACCACCCGGCACTTGCTGGTTTGGTGGTTTGCATCGCGCCTGACGATCCCTACTGGCCGGCGCTGCCCTGCGCCCACGATACTCGCGTGCAGCTTGCACCGGGCGGTCGTGAACGCTGCGATTCGGTACTCAGTGGGCTGCAGCGCCTTGATGAGCTGGGCGCGAATGAGCATGACTGGGTGCTGGTGCACGACGCGGCCCGTCCCAATCTGGCGCGTGAGGATCTGGACAGGTTGCTGGTCGAGTTGGCCGATGATCCGGTCGGTGGTCTGCTGGCTGTTCCGGCGCGGGACACCCTCAAGCGCGTAGGTCCGGATGGGCGTGTGGTGAAGACGGTGGACCGTAGCGTCATCTGGCAGGCTTTCACTCCGCAGATGTTCCGCCTGGGCATGTTGTGCGACGCGCTCGAAGCTGCACTCGCGTCCCGTATGCAGGTTACCGACGAGGCGTCGGCACTGGAGTGGGCAGGTCACTCGCCTAGGGTGGTAGAAGGGCGGGCGGACAACCTGAAGGTCACCCGGCCCGAAGATCTGGAGTGGCTGGCGCAGCGCTGGAAGACAGACCGCGAGTCTTGAGAACGGGCAGGGGTTGCCTGCCCGCCATTTACATCAGAAGCGATAGATCGCCGCCGCGCCGGTGCCGGTCGGCATCCGTTCAGTCGGTACCACAACCACGTCTCCACCTTGCTCGAGTGTCCAGATGGTCAGCTCGTCCAGCAGGTCGGGTGTGTTGACGTCATCTTCGCTGGTCGGCGTTGCCGTTCCGTCAGTTTTGTCGACATGGCCGGGAATCTGCCGCTCGGCCTCCACCAGCAAGGTGGCGACCCGGCCTTGGCGGGTGGCCTGACCGATATCCTCGAGGTGGTCGGATGCCAGCCCCTGGCCATGGGATGCCCCGAACTGGTTGAGCAAGCCTTCCAGGCGCTTGAGATAGCGCGGCTGCATCACCATCCAGCTTTTCTCGCGCAGCTCATTGACGCTCAATGCGTTCTGGCCGGTCTCGATGCCCTCCGGCAACAGGCAGTCATTGTGGCTGAGGCGTCGGAAGTGCGACTGCTGCTCGGGCAGAGCGGCGAGGATCAGCGGCAGGCCGGATGGGCGCGAGTGATGTTCGGTGATGGCGCGATCGACTTCGCGAAAGTAGCGATCACGGTCCCGGTCGATCTCCGCCTGCTTGCCGCTGCCGCCGGCCTCCACCTGCATCGGGTCGCCGCGTTCGCTGGAGCGGCCATAACCCTGGGGAAACCCACTTTGACCCTTCTCGGTGAGGTCGCTGCCCAGGGCGTCGGCGAGTGTCCGGGGCACACCGTCGTGCAGCTTCACCTCGTCGAGGGCATCACGGTTGCCCTCGAACAAGCGTACCGAGTCGCGCGAGAGGCAGAGGATCTGAAAGCGGTCGGCTGACTGCGCAATGCGTACCAGCGGTTTGAGGTGCATGCGCGCGTTGGCCACGGCCATTTCCGGCACGCTGCGTTGCAGTCGATAGACCTGGAAGTAGTCCTTGGCGGCAAAAGCGGCCAGGCCGTCGAGGCTGTGGTTCCAGAAGTCACTGTTATCGATCAGGGCGTAGAACGGCTCGAGCAGGGTGTGTGCCTTGTCGCCATGGCCTTGCTGCTTGAGTGATTCTTCCAGCTGCTTGACCAGGTGCTTGAAGCGGATCGGGTCCTGCTGACGCTCGGGAAAGCTGCGATGAGTGGGTTGGTACACGGACAGGCAGGGCCCGTCTCGTTTTGACAGCAGTTTGGTCAGGGTTTCGCGGTCGAGCAGTCGGTTCATGCGTGGCCTCCAGTAGCGGTGGTTCGGTCCCTCGCAGAAGTGTCGATGGCGCGCTCATTGGCCATCGAGGGCCAGTCAGTGGCGGTTGATCTTGTCCAGAACGTGGCTCAGTGCGTGGTTCAGCTTCTCCGCGGCGCCGTTGATTGCCAGGTCCAGCGTTTCGGCCTTGTGGGTGGCCGAGATGGGGTCGTGACCCTTGACCCTCGCCTCCATCTGGCAGCGCTTGTCATGGGGGCCGCTCTTGCTGCTGTTTTCGTCGTTGAGATGGACCTCGACTCGGGTCAGATGATCATCGAAGCGCTCCAGTTCGGTCTCGACCGTGGCCTTCACTCGCTCTTCCAGATCGGCGGTGACGCTGATGCTGTGGTTACTGTTCACCAGAACCTGCATGGTTTCCTCCTGATTGCAGCGCTGCGCTCGTCCAGCGCGGGCGGCTCGAAGAGCAGCAGCTACACAGGGTACGACGTGGGGGATTAAGGCGGGTTCCGCGTCATTAGAGGCGTCTGACGCGCGGTTCAGTGCCCGTTCCGGTCGCCAGTCCCGGCGTACTCCGAACGTCTGGCAAGACCGGTCTTGAGCGCCTCGATCAAGAGGCGAACTTTCGGTAGCGGGTAGCGCCGTTGCGGGTAAACCGCCCACACGGCGGTATCTGGCGGCTGATTGCTTTCCAGTAGCGAAACCAGCTCGCCGCGACGCAGCGGCCCTTGCACGTAGTAGTCCGGCAGCTGGCACAGGCCAAAGCCACGCAGGGCTGCATCCAGCACCGCCTCGCCACTGTTGCAGCGCCAGTTGCCGCTGGGCTTGAAGTGCTGCTCGCGGCCCTCGATCTGAAACGACCAGATGTCGCTCGTGCCGATCAGGCAGTTGTGTCGCGCCAGCTCCGACAGGGTGTGTGGCCGTCCGTAGCGTTCCAGGTAGCTCGGTGCAGCACACAGGTACATTGCTCGCGGCGCGATGCGGGTGGCGACCAGGCGCGACTCGCCGAGTTTGCCGAGGCGGATGGCCAGGTCGTAGCCCTCCTGAACCAGATCGAGGGTGCGGTTGGACAGCTCGATATCGACGCGCAGTTGCGGGTGCTGGGCCATGAATTCGTTCACCAGCGGCACGATGAAGCGCTCGCCATAGGCCACCGCAGCGGTCATGCGTAACAGCCCGGTCGGTGCGCTGTGCAGATCGCTGATGGCCAGAAAGGCTTCGTCACGTTCCTCGATCAAGCGTTGGCAACGGGTGAAGAAGGTATGCCCGGCCTCGGTCAGCGAGACGCGGCGGGTGGTGCGATAGAGCAAACGCGCCTGCAGGCGTTCTTCAAGGCGCGCGACCTGTCGGCTGACATGCGAGGATGAAACCCGCAGGTGCTCAGCGGCGCGCATGAAGCTGCCGCATTCGGCGACAGCCACGAATTCGTCGAGACCTTCCCAGCGGCTCATGGGTTCTCCGGTGTCAGATTCCAGCAAGCGGGTTGCAAAGATCTTAACGTGATGAGCGCCGATTGTCCCTCAACAGCAATAATGTTTTCCCGGGGCTGTCGTTAATCCCCGTTTGGCCATGAATTACACTCTCTGCTTTCCAGTCACATCGAGAGTGATGTCCATGACCATCAAGTCGCGCGCCGCCGTTGCCTTCGGCCCCAACCAGCCTCTGCAGATCGTGGAAGTGGACGTAGCCCCACCCAGGGCTGGCGAAGTCCTGATCCGCATCGTCGCCACCGGTGTGTGCCACACCGATGCTTACACGCTCTCGGGCGAGGATTCGGAAGGCGTGTTTCCGTGCATCCTCGGTCACGAGGGCGGCGGCATCGTCGAGGCGGTGGGCGAGGGCGTCACCTCGGTTGCCGTCGGCGATCACGTGATTCCGCTCTATACCGCCGAATGCCGGCAGTGCAAGTTCTGCAAGTCGGGCAAGACCAACCTCTGCAGCTCGGTTCGCGCCACTCAGGGCAAGGGCCTGATGCCCGACGGCACCACCCGCTTCAGCTATCAGGGCGAGCCGATTTACCACTACATGGGCTGCTCGACCTTCTCCGAGTACACCGTGCTGCCGGAAGTCTCGGTGGCGAAGATCCCGAAAGAGGCCCCGTTGGAAAAAGTCTGCCTGCTCGGTTGCGGCGTCACCACCGGTATCGGTGCCGTGCTCAACACCGCGAAGGTGGAAGAGGGGGCGACCGTGGCGATATTCGGCCTGGGCGGCATCGGTCTGGCAGCGATCATCGGTGCGAAGATGGCCAAGGCCAGCCGGATCATTGCCATCGACATCAATCCGGGCAAGTTCGCCATTGCCGAAGAACTGGGCGCCACCGATTTCGTCAATCCGAAGGACTACGAAAAGCCGATCCAGGACGTGATCGTCGAGATGACCGACGGCGGCGTCGACTATTCCTTCGAGTGCGTTGGCAACGTTCAACTGATGCGCGCGGCGCTCGAGTGCTGCCACAAGGGCTGGGGCGAATCGACCATCATCGGCGTAGCCGGTGCGGGGCAGGAGATCAGTACCCGTCCGTTCCAGCTGGTCACGGGACGCGTCTGGCGCGGTTCGGCGTTCGGCGGCGTGAAGGGTCGTACCGAGCTGCCGAGCTATGTGGAGAAGGCGCAGAGCGGCGAGATTCCACTGGATACCTTCATCACCCACAACATGCCGCTGGACCAGATCAACGAAGCGTTCGACCTGATGCACGAAGGCAAGAGCATCCGGACCGTCATTCACTTCTGATCCCAGGGTGGATAACGCCGTCGCCAGACGGATTGTCCACCTCGACCGGTGGAAGCCCGCGCGGTTTCCACCTTCGCGAGGCCTGTTCATGACCCTTGAAATCGTTTCCAGCAACAAGAGCTTCGGCGGCTGGCACAAGCGCTATCGCCACCGTTCCAGCAGCCTGAACTGCGACATGGTGTTCGCCGTGTACCTGCCGCCGCAGGCGGAGCAGGGCGAACAGCTGCCGGTGCTTTACTGGCTGTCCGGGCTGACCTGCACCGATGAGAACTTCATGCAGAAGGCCGGGGCGTTGCGGCTAGCTGCCGAGCTCGGCCTGATCATTGTCGCGCCGGATACCAGTCCACGCGGCGCCGGCGTGCCGGACGATCCCGAAGGGGCCTGGGACTTCGGCCTTGGCGCCGGCTTCTACCTCAACGCCACCCAGGAACCCTGGGCTCAGCATTACCGGATGTACGAGTACGTCGTCGACGAGCTGCCGGCACTGATCGAGGAAAATTTTCCCGTTTCCGATCGTCGCGGTATCAGCGGGCACTCGATGGGTGGCCACGGCGCGCTGATCTGTGCGCTGAAGAATCCGGGTCGCTACCAGTCGCTTTCGGCTTTCGCACCCATCAGCAATCCGCTCAACTGCCCGTGGGGCGAGAAGGCGTTCAGCCGCTACCTGGGCGCCGACCATTCGCGCTGGCGCGAGTGGGATGCCTGCGCGCTGATTGCCGATGCCGGCGAGAAGCTGCCGATGCTGGTCGATCAGGGCGATCGTGATGACTTCATGGAGGGTCAGCTCAAACCGCAGGCGCTGCGTGCCGCTGCGGACGCTGTCGGGCACCCGCTGACGCTGCGCATCCAGCCGGGCTATGACCATAGCTACTACTTCATCGCCAGCTTTATCGATGATCACCTGCGTCATCATGCCGAGGCGCTGAAGGCGTAGGGTGGATGACGGTGGAGCCTCAGCCGCGCGTCCGGTTCGGCTCGCCGCGCTGGTCGATACGTCAGGTGCCTGTGCGGCAGGAATAAAAAAGGCCCGTCCGGACATGCCGGTCGGGCCTTTCCATCGCCAGGAGCTTAGAGCGACGGATAATCGGTATAGCCAGCCGCGCCCTGGGCGTAGAACAGCTCGGGTTTCGGCTCGTTCAGCGGTGCGTCCTGACGCAGGCGCTCGACAAGATCCGGGTTGGCGATGTACGGGATGCCGAAGGCCACGGCATCGGCCTTGCCCTCAGTCAGCCAGGCGTTGGCCTGTTCCTTGGTGAAGCGTTCGTTGGCGATATAGATGCCACCGAATATCCTCTTCAGCTGTGGGCCGAGGCTGTCTTCACCGGCTTTTTCGCGAGTGCAGATGAAGGCGATACCGCGCTTGCCCAGTTCACCGGCAACATAGCCAAAGGTCTCGGCGCGGTTGGAATCGCCCATGTCATGGGAGTCGGCACGCGGCGCAAGGTGTACGCCAACACGCCCTGCGCCCCACACGGAGATGGCGGCATCGGTCACTTCCAGCATCAGCCGGGCGCGGTTTTCCAGCGAGCCACCGTAGGCGTCACTGCGCTGGTTGGTGCTGTCCTGCAGGAACTGGTCGAGCAGATAGCCGTTCGCGCCATGAATCTCGACCCCATCGAAACCAGCTTCCTTAGCGTTCTCCGCACCCTTGCGGTAGGCCTCAACGATGCCCGGAATCTCAGCGGTTTCCAGCGCACGAGGCGTCTCGTAATCCTTCATTGGTCGCACCAGGCTGACATGGCCGGCTGGTTTGATGGCGCTGGGTGCGACCGGTAGCTGGCCGTCGAGGTAGATCGGGTCGGAGATACGGCCGACGTGCCAGAGCTGCAGGACGATCTTGCCGCCTTTGGCGTGCACTGCATCGGTGACCTTTTTCCAGCCCTGAATCTGCTCGGCGGACCAGATGCCGGGGGTGTCCGGGTAGCCGACGCCCATCGGGGTCACGGAGGTGGCTTCGCTGATGATCAGGCCGGCGTCGGCGCGCTGGGCGTAGTACTCGGCAATCAGGTCGCCGGGAACGCGGCCGGGCTCGGCGCGGCAGCGGGTCAGGGGAGCCATGATGACGCGGTTGTTCAGTTCCAGATCGCCGATCTTGATCGGGTCGAAAAGTGTGGGCATAGCAATACCGCTCCTTTACTGGTGGTGCGAAAAGGGACTCAGAGTTCCTGGCCGATGCGCTCGACGAACGACTCGATGATCGCGTCGTTGCGCTTGAAGAAGTGCCACTGGCCGACCTTTTGGCTGGTGATCAGCCCGGCTTTCTGCAGGGTCGCCAGATGGGCCGATACGGTTGACTGCGACAGGCCGGCACGCTGATCGATCTGCCCGGCACAGACGCCGTTTTCCAGCGAATGGTGCTGCTCGGAGAAATACCGCTGCGGCTCCTTCAGCCAGCGCAGGATGTCGCGACGCAGCGGGTGGGCGAGGGCCTTGATGATGTCGTCAAAGTCGTCCGGCATGGGATGGCTCTGGGCTGTATATCGGAATGAGGCGAACTATATATCGCTTTTTTCCGATATGAGATCGATTCGACTGATGGTGGTTATTGGCTGTGTCGATGATCGGGAGGTGCCGCGGACACTCAAGCAGCACCCGGCTCCTGTAGAATCGCCGCCTCGAGATTTTCAGGGTTTTGCATCTATGCGTATCGGCCACGGTTACGACGTGCACCGCTTCGGCGAGGGCGATCACATCACGCTTGGCGGCGTGCGGATTCCACACAGGTTTGGGCTGTTGGCTCATTCCGACGGTGACGTGCTGCTGCATGCCTTGAGTGACGCGTTGCTCGGTGCCGCTGCGCTGGGCGATATCGGCAAGCACTTCCCGGACACCGACCCGCAATTCAAGGGCGCCGACAGCCGCGCTTTGCTGCGCCATGTGCTCGTCCAGGTCCAGGCCAAGGGATACGTCGTCGGCAATGTCGACGCCACCATCATCGCCCAGGCGCCGAAGATGGCACCGCACATCGACAGCATGCGCGCGTTGATCGCGGCCGACCTGCAGGTCGAGCTGGACCAGGTCAACGTCAAGGCCACCACGACCGAGAAGCTGGGTTTCACCGGGCGTGAGGAGGGGATCGCCGTTCACGCGGTTGCCTTGCTGGTCCGCGCATGACCGAAGATCAGCTGCTCGGGCCGCGCGCCCATGGCGAGCCCTGTGGCAGTGCCGTGCTGAAAGCGGTTGCCGAGGATTTTCAGGTCGATGAAGTGCTCGATATCCCGCTGTCCGGCGAAGGCGAGCACCTCTGGTTGTGGGTGGAAAAGCGCAATCTGAACACCGAGGAAGCCGCCAAACGCATCGCCCGCGCCGCTGGCGTGCCGCTGAAGATGATCAGCTACGCCGGGCTCAAGGACCGCCAGGCATTGACTCGCCAGTGGTTCAGCCTGCATCTGCCGGGCAAGAGCGATCCGGATCTTGCCGCTGCCGAGGGCGACGGCCTGGCGATCCTCAAGCGCACCCGGCATCAGCGTAAGCTGCAGCGCGGCGCGCACTCGGCCAATGGCTTCCGCCTACGCTTGACGGAGCTGCGCGGTGAGCATGCCGCGCTGGATGAGCGGCTGGCGCGGATCAAGGCCTCCGGCGTGCCGAATTACTTCGGCCTGCAGCGTTTCGGCTATGAGGGCAGCAACCTGCACGGTGCACGGCACTTCGCGGCGAAAGGCGAGCTTCCGGAGCAGCGCAACATGCGTTCGCGGCTGCTTTCGGCTGGCCGCAGTTACCTGTTCAACCGTGTGCTCGCCGAACGGGTTGGGGATGGCAGCTGGGATCAGGCACGGGTAGGCGATCTTCTGGCGTTCACCGACAGTCGCAGCTTTTTCCCGGCCGGGCCGGAGGAGTGCGGCGACCCACGCCTGACGATTCTGGATCTGCATCCGACCGGCCCTTTATGGGGCATGGAAGGCTCTCCAGCATGTGACGAAATTCAGGCACTGGAAAACGCCGTCGCCGAAACTGAACCCGCGGTCGTCAATTGGTTGGCGCAGGCAGGAATGAAGCACGAACGGCGCATTCTTCGCCTCCCCATCGGCGGTTTGTCGTGGCATTATCCCGAGCCTTACATTCTGCAACTGGAATTCGTCCTGCCGACCGGATGCTTCGCCACCGCCGTGGTGCGTGAGCTGGTCAGCCTGGCAGGGCAGACGGACATCTGATGCGTATTCTGATCGCCAACGACGACGGGGTGTATGCACCCGGGCTCGCCGCGCTTTATGACGCGCTGGCCGACTATGCCGAGTGCAAGGTGGTAGCCCCGATCCAGGATATGAGCGGCGCCAGCAGCGCCCTTACCCTGGACCGCCCGCTTCATCCTGTCAGCATGCCGAACGGCTTCATCGGGCTGAACGGCTCGCCCACCGATTGCGTGCATCTGGGCCTGAACGGGCTGCTCGAAGAAACACCGGACATGGTGGTTTCGGGCATCAACCTCGGCGCCAATCTGGGCGACGATGTGCTCTATTCCGGCACGGTTGCCGCGGCCATCGAAGGCCGCTTCACCGGCCGCCCGGCCTTTGCCTTCTCGCTGGTCTCTCGCTCCACGGAAAACCTGCCGACCGCTGCGCATATCGCGCGCCTGCTGGTGGAGAAGCACGACCAGCTCGAAGTGCCGCCGCGCACGGTGCTCAGCGTCAACGTGCCGAACCTGCCGCTTGATCACATTCGTGGTATCCAGCTCACTCGTCTGGGGCATCGCAGCCGTGCCAAGCCGCCGGTCAAGCAGGCCAACCCTCGGGGCAAGGAGGGCTACTGGATATCCGTGGCCGGGGACGTCGAGGATGGCGGACCGGGTACCGATTTTCATGCGGTGATGCAGGGTTACGTATCGATTACCCCGCTGCAGCTGGATCGAACTTTTCATGAGGCCTTCAACGGTCTCGAGAGCTGGCTGGAGAACGTGCTGTGAGACATCGCGAACAAGACAGCCTGCTGCATGGGTCGGGAATGACCTCCCAACGCACCCGTGATCGCCTCATCCAGCGCCTGTACGAGGAAGGTCTTTCCAGCGCCCAGGTGCTCGAAGTCATCCGCCGCACGCCACGTCATCTGTTCGTAGACGAAGCCCTGGCGCACCGTGCCTATGAAGATACGGCGCTGCCGATCGGACACAACCAGACCATTTCCCAGCCGTTCATGGTTGCACGCATGAGCGAGCTGCTACTGGCCGACGGGCCGCTGGACAAGGTTCTCGAAATCGGGACCGGCTCCGGCTACCAGACCGCCGTGCTGGCGCAGCTGGTCGAGCGGGTCTTCTCGGTCGAGCGCATTCAGGCGCTGCAGGACCGAGCCAAGGAGCGCCTCGCCGAACTCAAGCTGCGCAATGTGGTCTTTCGCTGGGGCGATGGTTGGGAAGGCTGGCCAGCATTGGCGCCTTACAACGGGATCATCGTCACCGCAGCGGCAGCCGATGTGCCGCAGGCCCTGCTCGATCAGTTGGCGCCCGGTGGGCGTCTGGTGATCCCGGTAGGGGCCGGCGAGGTCCAGCAACTCATGCTGATCATTCGAGAGGGGAACGGCTTTTCGCGTCATCTTCTGGATACCGTACGTTTCGTGCCGCTGCTCAATGGCCCCGTGATTTGATCATTCAGCGGAAGAAAGCATGAAAGACGCTTTATTGTTGTACGCCAAGGGCATGGCCATGGGCGCAGCGGATGTGGTGCCCGGTGTCTCGGGCGGTACGGTGGCTTTCATCACCGGCATCTACGACGAGCTGCTGCGTTCGATCAGTGCGGTGCCCTATGCCATCCGCCCGTTGCTGCGGGGGCGCGTCGCCGAGGCGTGGAAGACCGCCAACGGCAGTTTTCTGGTGGTGCTGTTTGCCGGCATCCTGACCAGCATCCTCAGCCTGGCCAGGCTGATTACCTTCCTGCTGGAAGAGCATCCGATTCCCGTCTGGTCCTTCTTCTTCGGCCTGATCCTGGTTTCCGTGCATCTGGTGGGCAAGGAGATCCAGCGGCGCAACCTGTCGCGGCTGGTGAGTTTCTGCCTGGGTATCGGTTTCGCCTACTGGATAACGGTGGCGGCCCCGGTGCAATGGGGCAGTGACGGCCTGAGCCTGTTCTTCGCCGGTGCCATCGCCATCTGCGCCATGATCCTTCCGGGGATCTCCGGCAGCTTCATCCTCGTCTTGCTGGGGCTGTATCCGGTGGTGCTGGGTGCGGTAAAGAACTTCGATATCGGCGTGATGGCGATCTTCGCTGCCGGTTGCCTGGTGGGTCTGCTCAGCTTTGCCAAGTTCCTCAGCTGGCTGCTCAAGCGCTGGCGCGACCTGACCCTGGCGTTTCTGACCGGATTGATGCTCGGCTCGCTGAACAAGGTCTGGCCGTGGAAGGAAACGCTGACCTGGCGTACCAACTCCAGCGGCGAGAACGTTCCGGTCCTGCAGCAGAATCTGCTGCCCGGCGCCTATGGCGATCTGACCGGCCAGGACCCGCAGTTGCTGCTGGCCATACTGCTGGCCGTGGGCGGCATCGTCCTGGTGCTGGGTCTCGAGTGGTTCGCCGGGCGACGCCAGCCGATGACGGAAGGCGTTTGACGCACGTGTCTATGAAAGGGAGCGGGCATTGAGGCTCACAGCAGTACGGCGGTGGATTCGCGACCCTTTGGTCCGCTCGATGGTCGGCGTGCTGGTGATCGCCGGCACGCTGGTCGGTTGCGCATCCTCGCCTCCGGGCGGTGGTGTGCAGGTCGTCGATCGCAACCAGCGTGATCGTGTCACCAGTGGGCAGTACATCGTGCGCCGCGGCGACACGCTGTGGTCTATCGCTTTCCGCTTCGGCTGGGACTGGCGCGATCTGGCCCGCGTAAACGGCATTCAGCCGCCGCATGTCATCTATCCCGGTCAGCGGATTCGCTTCAGCGGCGGCGCCACCCGAACGGCCGCTGCTACCCCGCAGCCGGTGCCCAAGCCTTCTAGTCCCGCCCCATCCACCCCGGTCGTGGTCGCCAATCCGGTGCCGCGCCAGCCGGCGATCACCACACAACCTAAGCCCGCGGTTAGCCAGCCGGCGCGCACTCCGGTTACGCCTGTGACCCGCTCTGCAAGCGGTTGGGCATGGCCAGCGAACGGCACGATCATCGGTCGTTTTTCCTCAAACGGTAGTTTGAATAAAGGAATTGATATCGCTGGGGATTTGGGACAGCCTGTCCTGGCTGCTTCTGATGGGACTGTTGTGTACGCCGGCAGTGGATTACGGGGTTACGGCGAACTTGTGATCATCAAGCACAGCGATACCTATGTAAGCGCCTACGGACACAACCGCAGGCTGCTGGTGCGGGAGGGTCAACAAGTCAAGGCTGGGCAAAGTATCGCCGAGATGGGATCGACGGGTACCGACCGGGTGAAGCTGCATTTCGAGATTCGTCGCCAGGGCAAACCCGTAGACCCGCTGCAATACCTGCCAAGACGTTGACCTGTCACCTGCCTGTTCCAGCACTAGGTTGGGCTTGAGCGTAGCCAGGGACCCGCGCCGCTTGGGCCTGTTGTCGAACTCGGAACAGGACAAGAATAAAATGGCACTTAAAGACCACGCGCTGGAGTTTGACGTCGATGATGCGGTTCTGCTCATGGAAACGCCGATCCACTTCGACCAGAAAGACAAAGTGACCAAGGCTGCCAGTGCAGGCAGACCCAAGGCCACATCCAGCAAACAGCACAAGTTCATCGACTACAACCGGGCGCTAGATGCAACCCAGTTGTATCTCAACGAAATCGGTTTCTCCCCCCTCCTGACCCCCGAAGAAGAAGTGCATTTCGCGCGTTTGGCGCAGAAAGGCGATCCGGCGGGGCGCAAGCGCATGATCGAAAGCAACCTTCGCCTGGTGGTCAAGATCGCCCGACGCTACGTCAATCGCGGTCTTTCCCTGCTCGATTTGGTCGAGGAGGGCAATCTTGGTCTGATTCGCGCGGTGGAGAAATTCGACCCCGAGCGCGGCTTCCGCTTTTCCACCTATGCCACCTGGTGGATTCGACAGACGATCGAGCGGGCGATCATGAATCAGACCCGCACGATTCGCCTGCCGATTCATGTGGTCAAGGAATTGAACGTCTACCTCCGGGCCGCTCGCGAGCTGACCCAGAAGCTCGACCACGAACCCAGCCCTGAAGAGATCGCCAACCTGCTGGAGAAGCCGGTCGGTGAGGTCAAGCGCATGCTGGGGCTCAACGAACGCGTCACTTCGGTGGACGTGTCGCTTGGCCCGGACACGGACAAGACGCTGCTCGATACACTTACCGACGATCGCCCGACCGATCCTTGCGAGCTTCTGCTGGATGACGATCTGTCCAACAGCATCGACCAATGGCTGTCTGATCTGTCCGAAAAGCAGCGGGAGGTGGTTATCCGTCGTTTTGGCCTGCGCGGCCATGAAGCCTCGACGCTGGAGGAGGTGGGGCAGGAGATCGGCCTGACCCGCGAGCGTGTTCGCCAGATCCAAGTGGAGGCGCTGCGCCGTCTGCGCGAGATTCTCGAGCGTAACGGCCTGTCGAGCGACGCGCTGTTCCAGTGACATCAATGTCGTCGGGTCTGGTGCCGGGCCCGACGACAATCCCGCCGCTGCTGCACTCTTCCTGACCCCTTACACACGCGGCCTTGGGTCGATCCCTTGGCTTAATCCGCCGCGGTCGATTTTCCTGGTTGTCCTCTCCCTGTGTACGCATTTGCTTACAAGCGTTGTAAGCAAAGCCCACGAAACAACTACGGCGACCGGCGATTTATGCCCGGCTCACTACGCAAATTACTGATTTTTATATAAATTATTAGATGCTCTGGATGGGCCAGGCAGTGCTGCGGCTGGATGCCACAGCTTGTTGTCGTCACGCCGATCATTAATATCGCACCCGTGCTCAGGGATTAGCGCGGCCTTCAGGATGAAGGTCAAGGACCGCCGCAGGAAGCGGTGTCATCTAGGAAGATGAGAAGGGATACAGGGAACAAGGAAGGAGGCGGGCGGGGTCAAACCCGCCCCTTTTTTTTGCCTGCGAGAAACTCCCGCTGAACCGAGTGGCCGGGGCACGGCCTAATGGGAACAGTCCATCAGCGGAGAACCACATGAACGGCGACCAGCACAACGACCAGCCCACCAAAGAGCAGGACGACGTGACCCGTCGGCCGGATGAGGCTGACGAAGATCAGCTCGATGAGGCTATCGAAGAAACCTTTCCAGCCAGCGATCCGATCTCGCCCTGATCAACCGGAGGCGCACGCTCAAACGGCTTGTTCCTTCCCCTCCGTACGCATCAATAGCGCAGGCATGATATGCCTGCGCAACAGCGGCGCCACATCCTCCCTCGCGCATGGCGCGATCTCCATCCAACCCAGTTCTTCCAGTTCGGCCTGCACCTTCACTGCGTGGGGCAGGCGTCCGATGAACACATCCGCCTCCACCTGATGGTCCGGCTCGTTGGCAGCCGGTGCGCGGAAGTGCCCGAACGACTCGAGGTCATCATCCTCGAGCCTCAGGTCGAGTTCTTCATGAAGCTCACGCTTGAGGGTTTGCAGAGGTGTTTCGCCCGGCTCTGCCTTGCCCCCGGGGAGCATGAAGAAGCGGGTGCTGCGTTTGCGCACGACCAGGAGGCGTCCGCGTTCGTCGATCAGGCAGGCGATGGCGATGTTCAGGGTTGCAGCTGGCATGGGCATCATCCTTCGGTCATGGAGCAGGGCAATCAGTGCCTTGGTCCGTCGGTAGCGGGCCAGTCGGTCGGCCAGGGTGTCAGGCAGCTGGTCCGTCATGACGAAGCCAAGTCGCGTATAGAAATCCAGAAGTTCCGGTTTACAGAACAGCCAGACCGGTCCGCTGTTCGACATCAGCGCTTCGCGTACAAGCTGCGCGCCGATGCCGCGGCTCCGCTGCGAAGGGGTCACCAACAAGCCGGTCAGAAAATGCCCATCCGCTACTGGCGTCAGGCAGAGCCCACCCAGGATGGCGCCGCGCCGGGCCACCCAGCATGTGGCCTCGGGACGTATGCGGTTACGGCTGTTGTGGGCTCGATAGAACCTGACCAGCAGCGGCTGCAAAGCCTTGGGGAGCGGCGAATAGTCGAGAGTGGGCATGACCGACCGTGGATTCTTCGAGGGCGCTAGTCTAGCGCCTGTGCTGCGATCACCAAACGCCCTGTATCCGACCGCTGCCGTTCATCCGTTCGCTGCATCTTTTCCGTCGTCTTGGCGCTCTCACCCTTAGCGTTTCCAACGACAGGAATAACAACATGTTGGATCTACTGATTGTGCTCGCATTCGTTTTCTACGGCCTTTCGGCAGGGATGCGCGCCCGCTCCAAAGCCTCGCAGAGCCTTCACGAATACTTTCTTGCCGGACGAACCATCAAGGGCTGGCGTGCAGGTGTGTCGATGTCCGCCACGCAGTTCGCGGCCGATACGCCGTTGCTGGTCAGCGGTCTGGTCGCGACTGCCGGGGTTTTTGCGTTGTGGCGGCTGTGGATATATGGGTTGGCATTCCTGCTGCTGGCATGGGTATTCGCCTCCGGCTGGCGCCGTGCCGGGGTGCTCACCGACGCCGAACTCACTCGTGTGCGCTACAGCGGTCCCGCAGTGGTGCCGTTGCGGCTGTTCAAGGCGATTTATTACGGCACCGTTATCAACTGTGTGGTGCTGGCAATGGTACTGGTCGCGGCCATTCGCATTGCCGAGGTGTTTCTGCCATGGCACGAGTGGCTGCCGGGCGGCGTCTACGCGGTGATCATGGGCGCAGTGGAAGCCAGCGGCATACGGCTTGGTAAGAGCATCAGTGGGCTCGATCAGCTGACGACCAGCACCAACAATCTCATTTCTATCCTGTTGATCCTGACCTTCACGGCGATGTACTCGATCACCGGAGGCCTGCGTGCGGTGGTGCAGACCGATGTCATGCAGTTCAGCGTGGCGATGCTGGGTACGTTGGTATACGCCTGGTTCGTGGTGGACGCAGCCGGTGGACTGGGCGGCCTGACCGATCGGATCGTCGAGCTGTATGGCAGCGAGCAGGCGGCCAAGATGCTTTCGTTCTCGCCGCCGAGCAATGCTGGCGAGGCGCTGACGCCATTCCTGGTGATCGTCGGTTTGCAGTGGCTGTTCCAGATGAATTCCGACGGTACCGGATACCTGGCGCAGCGCAGCATGGCTTGCCCGACAGATCGTGAGGCGCGTATTGCCGGTTTGGTATTCACCTGGCTGCAGATATTCCTGCGCAGCCTGTTCTGGCTGGCGATCGCGATCGGTCTGCTGGTGCTGTACCCGTTCAGTCCGGAAGAGATGAGTGGTGAAGGCTTCACCGCTGCGCGCGAGGCGCTGTTCGTCACCGGTATCGAAGAATTGCTACCGCCGGGTTTCCGCGGGTTGATGCTGGTGGGCCTACTGGCGGCCCTGGCGTCGACCGTGGATACGCATCTCAATTGGGGCGCTTCGTACTGGAGCAATGATGTCTATGGTGGGGTCGTCGCGCCGAAGCTGCTCAAGCGCAAGCCCAAGGACAAAGAGCTGGTTCTGGTTGCGCGTCTTTCCAACGTGCTGATCCTGCTGATCGCGATGGTCATCATGGCCAACCTCGGTTCGATCCAGACGGCCTGGTTCATCTCCTTGCTGTTCGGTGCCGGAATGGGTTCGGTGCTGGTACTGCGCTGGCTCTGGGAGAGGATCAATCTGTACTCCGAGCTGACGGCAATGATCGCATCGCTGATCACCGCCCCCTTGCTGCTCTACTACCTGGGCACCGATCCGGAGCGTGAGTGGATACGTCTGGGCATCATGTCCTTGGTTACCTGCAGCGCCGCGATTCTGGTCAGCTACATCACCCCGCCCACGGACAAGGAGACGCTGGATCGCTTCTATCGCAGGGTGCGGCCGTTCGGCTTCTGGGGACAGACCGCCGTGCGTTGTGGCGTCTCGCGCCGGGAGTCGCTCAAGGCCCTCGGTGTACGCCTGTTTGCGGTAGGCGTTACGGCGCTATCGGTCTACACGTTATTGATCGGCGTGGGGCGGTTGCTGTTCCCACAGCCGGAAGGAAGTTCTGTGCTGGCGTGGATATGTATCGCCGTTGGGTTGGCCTTGACACCCGTGTGGATGTATCTCGCGTTCAGCCGTTATTTCGATGATGAACGGGAAGATGATGCGCTTGAACTTCACGAGAAGAGTGCGGATGTGGCTGGCTGATTGAATGGACAGGTTTATATGTATATCACGCAACGATTCTATAACTGCCTTTCTAATATCTATTTGAAGGCTGTTGTGCTGGCATAACAGTATTGCGCTCAAGGCTAAATTTATAAAAATCATCGAATTGACGCTTTTTTCTATTGTTTTGCATGAAAAGCCGGTCATTCGTCGATTCCTTTGAGCAGTCTCAGGGTTTACATGCTTGTCTCAGGAATACGCATTGCTATTGCGTATTTCATAACAAGCACAAAAGCAGAGGTGCCGTCATGAATCGACTTTTCAAAACTTCCTTAAGGATGGTCTGAAGTAGTTGTGTATTTCTGGCTGACTTCAGCCCCTGCCGATTTTAAAAGCGGCAAATCGATCAAAAACGCTCAGATCACCCGCTTATTTCTGTGTTTTTAGCCGCCGCGAGCACTCGGACGGCGTTAAGACAAAGCAGGCGGCGGGTTTGGCCATGTGGGTTATTAATCAGTGGCTTTGGAGTCGCGCCAGTATATCGATATGTTGTTAAATAAACGAACTACCCGCTCGGGACACTAGCGTTCGCATAGATCGTCTAGCAAGAATCGTACTCAGAATTCATGATCGGGCTAATCGGGCGTTGCGGAGAAATATTGGAGCCGCATTGCACTGAAAGGCGGCGCGTTTTCTCAGGTCAGGCACCAATCTTGTGCGCGGTTGCCAGGTTGTCGTCTGGGATGTCTGAGGTATCCTTTTTACCTGTTTCCTACGGCGCATTCGCGCGGGGTTTGCTTCGCAAGGGGAGTCTTATGTTTGTACTTGATTCACGTCTGGAGCAGGACACGTTGCTGCTTGGTGACTTCCCGCTCTGCCGGTTGCTGTTGATGAACGACGCCCAGTATCCCTGGTTCATTCTGGTGCCGCGTCGCGATGAGATTAGTGAGCTGTTTCAGCTGGATGCGGCTGATCAGCTGGCGCTGTGGAAGGAGGCCACTGCGCTGGCCGAGACCGTCAAGGACACCTTCTGCGCCGACAAGATGAATGTCGCCACGCTTGGTAATGTCGTCGGGCAGCTGCATATGCATGTCATTGCGCGGCGACGCGATGATGCTGCCTGGCCAGCGCCGGTGTGGGGCAGGCATCCGGCGAAGCCTTACAGTGACGAGCAGGTGGCAGCCATCAGGGACAAGCTAAAGTTGGTGCTGACCGATCACTTTCGTTTTGGAGTATGACTGTGGACCTTGAATCGAGAGTGATGGATCTGGAAACGCGTCTGGCGTTTCAGGACGATACGATCCAGACGCTGAACGATGTGCTCGTCGAGCAACAGCGGATCATGGAGCGTCTGCAGCTTCAGCTGCGCGCACTGGCAAAACGTCAGGAGGAAATGCAGGTTCCAATGGACGCTGGTGAGGACGAGGCGCCTCCACCGCATTATTGAATTGTGAAACGGGGCGGCGTGGTGACTTCGCCCCGTGGCAGCTTGCTCGGTCCTCCTACTCGATCGGGACGACGTCTTCGGCCTGCAGTCCCTTGTCCCGCATCATGATGGTGAACTCCACGCGCTGGCCCTCGACCAGGATGCGGTGCCCTTCGCCGCGGATGGCGCGAAAGTGGACGAATACATCATCTCCGCTGTCCCGGGAAATGAATCCGAACCCCTTGGATGTGTTGAACCATTTTACGGTGCCAGCCTCGCGCCCTACTGCCGATGGCGCGCGGGTGTTTGTGCGAGCCGGTTTTGCCTGCTTGCTCAGGCCGCGTGGCGTGGCGAGGTGCAGCAGCACGGCCACAAGGGCGAGCAGCAGGCTGGCGAGTGTTGCGGGCTGGCCGGCGATCTGCGGCAAAGCTACAAGTACGATGACGGCCTGCAGCGCGATAGATAGGAGTAGCAGCGCTGACGCAGCGATTATGACTGGCCGGGTGCGGCTGTCGATCAACTGGGCAGATGGGGCGAATTGAACGTTCAGCAGGCCAAGCATCAGCAGGCACAAGGCGTCGGGTTGCAGCAGTAGTGGCATTGCGCCGCGCAGGCTTGGAACAAAGGACAGCAGCAGGGCAATGACGCCCGCCAGGACATGGACGATCTTTAACATTCTGTATGGCTCACGGTTGATAACACGACAGAGAAGCCGCAGGCCTGGAGCTCGTGGAAAACGTTCGTCGGGTCAGGGCTGAACACTGTTCGAGAAACCGCGCGGGTCCGGGCTGCAGCGCGGCGTATTTAACAGGAAAGGAGGAGGGGGCTCAAATAAGCCTGTTCGCCGTCGTGGCTTCGGGTGCGGAGAATGCTCGAAGACGGGCTGTTTCGTAGCAGATGCGTTGCGATCTGGGCAGAGCGCATGTGGCGCTCCGCCCAGTAGCGAAACTTAGGCCGAAAGCAGGCTGCGCAGCATCCATGCAGTTTTTTCGTGGCTCTGCATGCGTTGAGTCAGGAGGTCGGCGGTCGGCTCGTCGTTGACCTTATCCAGTAGCGGGAAGATACCGCGGGCGGTTCGTACAACGGCTTCCTGGCCTTCGACCAACAGCTTGATCATCTCTTCGGCGGAGGGGACGCCTTCCTCTTCCTTGATCGAGCTCAGGCGGGCGTATGCCGCGTAGGTACCCGGCGCCGGGAATCCCAGCGTGCGGATGCGTTCGGCAATATCGTCCACGGCGATGGCGAGTTCGGTGTACTGGGTTTCGAACATGGTGTGCAGCGTGTTGAACATCGGCCCCGTAACGTTCCAGTGGAAGTTATGGGTCTTCAGATACAGGGTGTAGGTGTCGGCGAGCAGGCGCGACAGGCCCTCGGCGATGGCTGCCCGGTCCTGTTCGGCGATGCCAATGTTAATTTCCATGTTTTTCTCCTGGTGGATGGTTCAGCCGTTAGTTATGCCAGAAAAATGCGTGGTGTTGTAAAGCGATACGTTTCTGGTCGAATGCTCACCGTTGGAAGGCTCTGATCGATTCAGGGTTCCATCAATGGCCCGATTTCGAGTTGGCGAGGGCAACGGCTGCGCCGCGGTGATTATGTCGATATAATCCCGCGCTTGTGCCTGGCGGTCCCAGTGCGTGCTGCGGCGCCCGGCGTCAATGCGGTATCGCGTACGGTACATGCCGCTTGCGCAGAGCAGTCACGGTCTTGTCAGTCTGTCGCGGCTCTGGCGCCCCATCGAATTCAAGATACGAGAAGCGAACTTCACCATGATGCGCAGCCACTATTGCGGCCAATTGAACGAAAGCCTGGACGGCCAGGAAATCACTCTTTGCGGCTGGGTACATCGCCGTCGTGACCACGGCGGGGTGATCTTCCTCGATGTGCGTGATCGTGAGGGCCTGGCTCAGGTGGTCTTCGATCCGGATCGCGCCGAAACCTTTGCGACCGCCGACAAGGTGCGTAGCGAGTATGTAGTGAAGATCACCGGCAAGGTCCGCCTGCGCCCCGCTGGTGCGGTGAACCCGAATATGGCTTCCGGTGCCATCGAGGTGCTGGGCTACGAGCTGGAGGTGTTAAACGACGCCGAAACCCCGCCGTTCCCTCTCAACGAATACAGCGATGTGGGCGAGGAGACGCGACTGCGCTATCGCTTCATCGACCTTCGTCGCCCGGAAATGGCCGAGAAGCTCAAGCTGCGCTCGCGTATCACCGCGAGCATTCGTCGGTACCTGGATGACAACGGCTTCCTCGATGTGGAAACCCCGATCCTGGGGCGTCCGACACCTGAAGGCGCGCGTGACTATCTGGTGCCGAGCCGCACCCATGCCGGTAATTTCTTTGCGCTGCCGCAGTCGCCGCAGCTGTTCAAGCAGCTGCTGATGGTTGCCGGTTTCGACCGCTACTATCAGATCGCCAAGTGCTTCCGTGACGAAGACCTGCGCGCTGATCGCCAGCCCGAGTTCACCCAGATCGACATCGAGACCAGCTTCCTCGATGAAGCGGACATCATCGGTATCACCGAAGGCATGATCCGCAAGTTGTTCAAGGAAGTGCTGGATCTGGAGTTTGGCGAATTCCCGCATATGCCATTCGAAGAGGCCATGCGCCGGTACGGCTCGGACAAGCCCGACCTGCGCATCCCGCTGGAACTGGTGGATGTTGCCGATCAGCTCAATGCTGTCGAGTTCAAGGTGTTCTCCGGTCCGGCCAATGACCCGAAAGGCCGCGTTGCCGCGCTGCGCGTCCCGGGTGCGGCGAGCATGCCGCGCAGCCAGATCGACGATTACACCAAGTTCGTTGGCATCTATGGGGCCAAGGGCCTGGCCTATATCAAGGTCAATGAACGCGCCAAGGGCGTTGAAGGCCTGCAGTCACCGATCGTCAAGTTCATCCCGGAAGACAACCTCAATGTGATTCTCGATCGCGTCGGTGCGGTTGATGGCGATATCGTTTTCTTCGGTGCAGACAAGGCGAAGATCGTTTCCGAGGCCCTGGGTGCGCTGCGCGTCAAGATCGGTCACGACCTCAAGCTGTTGACCTGCGACTGGGCGCCGCTATGGGTGGTCGACTTCCCGATGTTCGAACAGAACGATGACGGCTCGCTGAGCGCGCTGCACCACCCGTTCACCGCGCCGAAGTGCTCGCCTCAGGAGCTCGAGGCCAATCCGGCTGCGGCGCTGTCGCGTGCCTACGACATGGTGCTCAACGGTACCGAGCTGGGTGGCGGTTCGATCCGTATCCATCGCAAGGAAATGCAGCAGACTGTGTTCCGCATTCTCGGCATTGATGAGGCCGAGCAGGAAGAGAAGTTCGGCTTCCTCCTCGATGCGTTGAAATTCGGCGCTCCGCCACATGGTGGTCTGGCCTTCGGTCTGGATCGCCTGGTGATGCTGATGACCGGTGCGCAGTCGATTCGTGAAGTGATTGCCTTCCCGAAAACCCAGAGTGCGGCGGACGTCATGACCCAGGCGCCGGGTGCGGTGGACAGCAAGGCGCTACGCGACCTGCATATCCGTCTGCGCGAGCAACCGAAGGCGGAGTAAGCGCTACCCGAAGCCTGGTTCTGCCAGGCTTCTTCGTCTTGCAGCTCTGAGTGCGAGACATTACGGCGATAGCCGGCCGCTGTCTTTATCGAGTGGTGACAGACGGATCCGGTTATCGAGATTTTCTGATTCAGTCGAAGAATGGAGTGAGTTATGGCTGGTCATTCCAAATGGGCCAATATCAAGCACCGCAAAGAGCGTCAGGACGCCAAGCGGGGCAAGATCTTCACCAAGCTGATCCGTGAGCTGACCGTGGCGGCCAAGCACGGCGGCGGCGTGCCGGCGGACAATCCGCGTCTGCGATTGGCCGTGGACAAGGCGCTGACAGCCAACATGTCGCGTGACGTCATCGATCGCGCCATCGCCCGGGGCGCAGGCTCCAGCGAAGCGGACAACATGACCGAGCTGAGCTATGAGGGTTACGCGCCAAGCGGGGTGGCGATCATCATCGAGGCCATGACCGACAACCGCAACCGTACCGCGGCCGAAGTGCGTCACGCCTTCAGCAAGAACGGTGGCAATCTCGGTACTGACGGCTCGGTCGCCTACATGTTCGATCGTAAAGGCCAGATCAGCTATGCGCCCGGCGTCGATGAAGACGCGCTGATGGAAGCGGCGCTGGAGGCGGGCGCCGACGACGTCGTCAGTCAGGAGGATGGGTCGGTCGAGGTCTATACCAGCTTCGCCGATTTCCTCTCGGTCAACGAAGCGCTGACAGAAGCCGGATTCCGCGGCGACGAAGCAGAAGTGGCGATGATTCCCTCCATCATGGCGCCCATCACCGACGTCGAGACGGCGCAGAAGGTTCTGCGTCTCATCGATGCGCTGGAAGATCTGGATGACGTGCAGAACGTCTACCACAACGCGGAAATCTCCGACGAGATCATGCAGCAGCTGGGCTGAATGTCGTGGTGTCCGCAGCCGGGAGCCGCATTGCTGGGCTCCCGGCTTTTTTATAGGCACGCATCGCTGGCAACGTAGTGACTATCTGGGCGCATATTGTTGTCGGTGGCGGAGACGGCAGCGCCTCCGTATACTCGCCACTGGATAAATAGACAGCACGGCACGGCATGACGCTGATTTTGGGTATCGATCCCGGCTCTCGAATCACCGGCTACGGCGTCGTACGGGACACCGGCCGCGGTTGTGAATACGTCGCCTCTGGTTGCATTCGTACCGGCACCGGCGAGCTGCCTGATCGCTTGCGTGCCGTTTTCAGTGGTGTGAGCGAGGTCATTCGGACCTATGGCCCGGTAACGATGGGCATCGAGCAAGTATTCATGGCGCGTAATGCCGATTCCGCGCTCAAGCTCGGCCAGGCTCGGGGTGCAGCCATCGTTGCTGGCGCGGAGGCAGGTCTGCAGATCGCAGAGTACACCGCGACGCAGGTCAAACAGGCCATCGCCGGAACGGGCGGGGCTGATAAGCAGCAGGTGCAGATGATGGTCATGCACCTGCTCAAGCTTCTGGAAAAACCCCAGATCGATGCTTCGGACGCGCTGGCCATTGCGTTATGTCATGCGCATCACCGGCAAAGCCTCATTCCGCACGGCCTGGCCGGCGCCAAGCGACGAGGCGGGCGGTTGCGTCTGTAGTCGGCGCAAACTCTCTTGGTTGAACGAATAATCGACTGGTCGTCAGCGGATGCGATGGCCATGGAGGAAACAGCTTGATCGGACGTTTGCGTGGCACGCTGGTGGAAAAGCAACCCCCACATCTGATTCTCGATGTCAACGGTATCGGCTATGAGGTCGAAGTGCCGATGACGACGCTGTATCGCCTGCCGGCGGTCGGCGAGCCGGTGACGCTGCATACGCACCTCGTCGTGCGTGAAGACGCACAACTTCTTTATGGCTTCGCCGAGAAGCGCGAGCGCGAGCTGTTCCGTGAGCTGATCCGTTTGAACGGTGTGGGACCGAAGCTGGCGTTGGCGTTGATGTCCGGACTGGAAGTGGATGAGCTGGTGCGTTGTGTACAGGCGCAGGATACGTCGGTCCTGGTGCGCATTCCAGGCGTTGGCAAGAAGACCGCCGAGCGGCTTCTGGTGGAGTTGAAGGACCGCTTCAAGGCGTGGGAGAGCATGCCCGCCATCGCGACCTTCGTGGTTGAACCCGGGAGCAAAATGGCAGTCACAAGCGCCGAGAATGATGCGGTCAGCGCGTTGATCTCCCTGGGCTTCAAGCCACAGGAAGCCAGCCGTGCAGTGTCCGCCATACAGGAAGATGATTTGAGCAGTGAAGAAATGATCCGCCGCGCCCTCAAGGGCATGGTGTAAGCCATGATCGAAGCGGATCGTATCGTCACGGCAGGCAGTCGCGATCGCGACGAGCAACTGGATCGTGCCATTCGGCCACTCAAGCTGGCCGAGTACATCGGTCAGCCGGTCGTGCGCGAGCAGATGGATCTGTTCATCCGCGCCGCCAAGGGCCGTCAGGAAGCGCTCGATCACACGCTCATCTTCGGTCCGCCGGGGCTGGGCAAGACTACCTTGGCGAACATCATCGCCGAAGAGATGGGTGTGTCGATCAAGAGCACGTCGGGCCCGGTGCTTGAGCGACCGGGTGACCTGGCCGCATTGCTGACCAATCTGGAGGCGGGCGACGTTCTGTTCGTCGACGAGATCCATCGCCTTTCGCCCATTGTCGAGGAGGTTCTGTACCCGGCGATGGAAGATTTCCAGCTGGATATCATGATCGGCGAGGGGCCTGCGGCTCGCTCGATCAAGCTGGATCTGCCGCCGTTCACCCTTGTGGGCGCCACCACGCGGGCCGGTATGCTGACCAATCCATTGCGAGACCGATTCGGTATCGTCCAGCGTCTGGAGTTCTATTCCACCGAGGACCTGGCGACCATCGTCAGCCGTTCCGCCGGTATCCTCGGTCTGCCGACCGAGCCGGAGGGTGCATTCGAGATTGCCCGTCGGGCGCGAGGGACGCCGCGTATCGCTAACCGCTTGCTACGTCGTGTGCGAGATTTCGCAGAAGTGCGGGGTCGTGGCGAGATCACCCGGCAGATTGCCGACCTTGCCTTGAACATGCTCGACGTCGATGAGCGAGGCTTCGATCATCAGGATCGCCGGCTGCTACTGACCCTGATCGAGAAGTTCGACGGTGGACCGGTGGGGATCGACAGCCTGGCCGCTGCGATCAGTGAAGAGCGGCACACCATCGAGGATGTGCTCGAGCCGTACCTCATCCAGCAGGGCTACATCATGCGCACGCCGCGCGGTCGGGTCGTGACGCGTCACGCCTATCTCCATTTCGGCCTCAACCTGCCCAAGCGCATGAGCGATGCTCCAACGCCGGATCTGTTCGATGGCGACATAGTTTGAAGAAAATATTGTTCTGTTACCCGATTGGCATTTACAGGGCCGAGCACTAGTATGCGCGCGCAAGCCGGAGCTGAAATCTTTACCCACCGCTGTCGAGTCTATTACGAGGACACCGACGCGGGCGGCATTGTCTACTACGTCAATTACCTCAAATTCATGGAGCGAGCTCGTACCGAGCGGTTGCGCAGCCTGGGATTCGCCCAGTCGCAGCTGGCCGGTGAGGACTTGCTGTTCGTCGTGCATTCGGTCGAAGCCCGCTACCGAGCACCGGCTCGCCTGGACGATGAATTGCTGGTGACGGCCGAGGTGGTTGAGGTGAATCGCGCCAGTCTGCGGTTTCGCCAGCAGGTCCGGCGTGCACTAGATGATGTTCTGCTTTGTGAGGGGCAGGTGCTGGTTGCCTGCGTGCGTGCCGAAAGTTTGAAACCCCGAGCCATTCCCGAAGCGCTGCGTGTCGCCTTCGCTGGCTCGGGTCTATCCCCTGCAGGAGAGTAAGCGTGGAAGCCAACGTCGATCACATGTCCATGTGGAGCCTGATCAGCAACGCCAGCTTCGTGGTGCAGCTGGTCATGCTGATTCTGGTGGCCGCTTCGGTCGCATCATGGATTCTGATTTTTCAGCGCGGCAGTATGCTGCGTGCCGCGAAGCGAGCACTTGATACCTTCGAAGAGCGCTTCTGGTCCGGTATCGACCTGTCCAAGCTGTATCGCCAGGCAGGCAGCAACCCGGATCCGGATTCTGGCGTCGAGCAGATCTTTCGCGCCGGCTTCAAGGAATTTTCCCGTCTGCGTCAGCAGCAGGGTGTCGATCCCGATGCGGTGATGGATGGGGTCAATCGCGCCATGCGCGTGGCGATTTCCCGTGAAGAGGAAAAGCTCGAGCAGAGCTTGCCATTCCTGGCCACCGTTGGTTCCACCAGCCCTTACATCGGCCTGTTCGGTACCGTCTGGGGGATCATGAACTCCTTTCGCGGCCTGGCTCAGGTTCAGCAGGCAACTCTAGCGACTGTGGCGCCAGGCATCGCCGAAGCGCTGATCGCTACGGCGATCGGTTTGTTCGCCGCGATTCCTGCGGTGATCGCCTACAACCGTTTCGCCGCGCGGGGCGAGATGCTCATCGGTCGTTATTACACCTTTGCCGATGAGTTCCAGGCCATCCTCCACCGCAAAGTTCACACCACCGAAGACTGAGGCCCACGGCCATGGCCAGAATCCGCAACAGACGCAAGCCCGTCGCCGAGATGAACGTGGTGCCTTACATCGATGTGATGCTGGTGCTGCTGGTTATCTTCATGGTCACGGCGCCGATGCTCAATCAGGGCGTCAAGGTCGATCTGCCCAAGGTCAGCAGCGAAGCCTTGCCGCAGGATAACGACAAGCAGGTGCTGACCATTTCCATCAAGGCTGACAAAACCTATTACTGGAACGTCGGTAGCGAGGTCGATACCGACAGCAAGGGCAACGAGGCCGTCGCACTGGCAGACATGACGCAGGCTGTCGTTGCCATTATGCGCCAGCGTCCGGATACCCAGGTGTTCATCCGTGGCGATCGCGCGGTTGATTATGGTTCGGTGATGGAGGCCATGGGCGGTCTGCAGGAAGCCGGCGTGGGTAATGTCGGTCTGATCACCGAGGCGCCTTGATGCAGCAGCGTGAGTCATCGCCTTCGCAGAGCTACTTCTGGCCGACCGTGCTGGCGGTCGCTCTGCACGTCATTATTTTCGGCATGCTGTTCGTCAGCTTTTCGATGACGCCCGAGCTGCCGCCGTCCAAGCCGATCGTTCAGGCCACCTTGTATCAGTTGAAGTCGCAGAGCCAGGCGACGACTCAGACCAATCAGAAGATTGCCGGCGAAGCGAAGAAGACTGCTGCCAAGCAGTTCGAAAGCGAGCAGATGGAACAGCGCAAGGTCGAGCAGCAGAAGCAGGCCGCTGCCGCCCGTGCTGCGGAACAAAAGAAGGCGGAAGAGGTTCGAAAGGCGGATGCAGCGAAAGCTGCAGCCGATAAAGCGGCTGCGGCGAAAAAGGCCGAGGAAGCCAAGAAGGTCGAACAGCAGAAGCAGGCCGATATCGCCAAGAAAAAGACTGCTGAAGAACTGGCCAAGAAGAAGGCAGCAGAGGAGGCCAAGAAGAAGGCCGCTGAAGAAGCCAAGCGCAAGGCGGCTGAGGAAGCGAAGAAGAAAGCTGCCGCCGAAGCTGCCAAGAAAAAAGCTGCTGAAGATGCCAAGAAGAAGGCTGCGGCAGAGGCCGCGCGCAAAGCGGCAGAAGACAAGAAGGCGCAGGCGCTTGCCGAGCTGCTCTCTGACACTACCGAGCGCCAGCAGGCACTGGCTGATACCCATGGTGATCAGGTTGCCGGCAACTTCGATGATCTGATCCGGCTGCGTGCAGCAGAAGGCTGGACCCGACCGCCGTCGGCGCGCAATAACATGACCGTGCAGCTCCAGGTAAACATGCTTCCGGATGGCACTATCACCAACGTCAGCGTCTCCAGATCGAGCGGAGATGTGCCATTCGACAATTCTGCGGTTGCCGCAGTAAAGAACATCGGTCGGCTGACGGAAATGCAGGGCCTGAGCCCGCAGGACTTCCAGCCTTACCGGTCCTTCAAAATGACATTTACGCCTGAGGATCTTGCGTTGTGATCAACTCCCTTCGAGGTCTACTTGTCCTGCTCTGCTGCCTGGCGGGAATGGCGGTGGCGCAGGAAAAAAACATCGTCGTCACCAGTGGTGCCGACCGTGCGATCCCGATCGCGGTCGTTCCATTCGGTTGGCAGGGCGGCACCGTACTGCCTGAGGACATGGCGGAAATCGTCGGCAACGACCTGCGCAATTCCGGTATTTTCCAGCCCATTCCGCGGCAGAACATGATCAGCATGCCGACCCGCGGCAGCGAGATCATCTATCGCGACTGGAAGGCTCTGGGCGCCCAGTACGTGATGGTCGGCAATATCGAGCCGGCCGGTGGCCGCCTTCAGGTCCGTTACGAAGTGTTCAACGTAACGACCGAACAGCAGGTGATGACTGGAACCGTTGGTGGTTCCCCGGATCAGTTGCGCGACATGGCGCACCATGCGGCGGATCAGTCCTTCGAGAAACTCACCGGCATCAAGGGCGCGTTTTCCACGCGTCTGCTGTATGTGACGGTTGAGCGGCTGGGTGGCGCCAACACGCGCTACACGCTGCAGCGTTCGGATTATGACGGCGCTCGGGCGGTGACTCTGCTGCAATCGCGCGAGCCCATCCTCTCCCCGCGTTATTCGCCGGACGGACGCCGGATTGCCTATGTGTCCTTCGAGCAGAAGCGTCCACGTATTTTCATCCAGCACATCGACACGGGTCGCCGCGAACAGGTCACCAACTTCGAAGGTTTGAACGGTGCGCCGGCATTCTCGCCAGATGGCAATCGCCTGGCGTTCGTACTGTCGAAAGATGGCAATCCGGAAATCTATGTGATGGACCTCGGCTCGCGGCAGTTGCAGCGCCTGACCAATCACTACGCGATCGATACCGAACCCTTCTGGGGTGCTGATGGTCAGACCATTTATTACACCTCTGATCGTGCTGGCAAGCCTCAGGTCTACAAGCAGCGGTTGGGCAGCAATTCGGCTGAGCGTGTGACGTTCGTTGGCAACTACAACGCCAACCCGAAGCTGTCGGCCGACGAGAAGACGCTGGTCATGATCCATCGCCAGGACGGTTACACAAACTTCAAGGTTGCTGCGCAGGATCTGCAGCGTGGCAATTTGCGAATACTCTCGGATACCAGTCTGGATGAATCGCCCACTGTTGCGCCTAATGGCACCATGCTAATCTACGCCACCCGCCAGCAGGGCCGGGGAGTCTTGATGCTCGTGTCCATCAATGGACGCGTTAGGCTCCCGCTTCCTACAGCTCAAGGCGAAGTCCGAGAGCCGTCCTGGTCCCCTTACCTGAACTGATGCGGTATCAACGCTTTTAACCAAAACACACCTGGGGTTGTTACAAATGGAAATGCTGAAATTCGGTAAGTTCACCGCTCTGGCTCTGGCCATGGCTGTTGCTGTCGGTTGTTCCTCCAAAGGCGGCGACGATTCGGGCGAAGGTTCGGGCGCGATCGATCCGAATGCAGGTTACGGTGCTGATTCCGGTTCCGTCGATAGCAGCATGAGCGAAGAAGCCGCTCTGCGCGCCATCACTACCTTCTACTTCGAGTACGACAGCTCCGACCTGAAGCCGGAAGCCATGCGCGCTCTGGACGTTCACGCCAAGGACCTGAAAGGCAACGGCGCTCGCGTCGTTCTGGAAGGCCACACCGACGAGCGTGGTACCCGTGAGTACAACATGGCTCTGGGCGAGCGCCGTTCCAAGGCCGTACAGCGTTACCTGGTACTGCAGGGCGTTTCCCCGGCTCAGCTGGAGCTGGTTTCCTACGGCGAAGAGCGTCCAGTTGCCATGGGTAACGACGAGCAGTCCTGGGCCCAGAACCGTCGCGTCGAACTGCGCAAGTAATTCGTCATGCGTAAGTACCGTCATGCTCTGACTCTTACAGTGCTCGCGCTGCCGCTGATGGCGGTGGCTCAAGTGCCGGTGGTGGATTACGAAGAAGGTGCCGCTAGTGGCAACTCGGATTACTCCACCGCCGCGCCGAGCGGTGACGGTGCCTATGCCGGAGGTGGAGCCACCGCTCCATCTTCGGCACAGGGCATGCTCTTCATGCAGCTACAGCAGATGCAGGAAGAGATCGCGCAACTGCGCGGCATGCTTGAGGAACAACAGAATCAGATCCAGCGCCTGCAACAAGAGGGGCTGGAACGCTATCAGGACCTGGATCGCCGTCTGTCCAGCGGATCCGCGGCAGGCAATCAGCCTGCTCCGTCCAGTAATACGGCGGCGTCAGCTGGAAGTTCGGCACCCGCCGCTGCCAGCCACGGCCAGTCGCAAAGCGCATCGGGCGATCCTGCAAAGGAAAAGCTCTATTACGACGCTGCTTTCGACCTGATCAAGGCGAAGGATTTCGACAAGGCCAGCCAGGCTTTCGCTGCATTCCTGCGCAAGTACCCTGACAGTCAGTACGCTGGCAACGCCCAGTACTGGCTTGGCGAGGTCAACCTGGCAAAGGGCGACCTGCAAGGGGCCGGTCAGGCGTTCGCTCGAGTGAGCCAGGCGTATCCGCAGCACAACAAGGTGCCGGATTCCCTCTACAAGCTGGCAGATGTTGAGATCCGTCTGGGTAATCGGGACAAGGCGCAGGGCATTCTGCGTGAGGTCATTGCCCAGTATCCGAATACATCGGCTGCACAATTGGCTCAGCGTCAGCTCAATCGCTGAGGCACACTGGCGAGACGAACGAAACCCGCCCATCGCGCGGGTTTTTTCGTTAGAATCGCCGCCCCTATTTCCCGCAACGGAGGCGGATGGCCTGTTTAGCCGTCACGCCCGTGGCTGATATGACCCTGCGAATTACCGAGATTTTCTACTCGCTGCAGGGGGAGACGCGGACCAGTGGATTGCCTACTGTGTTCGTTCGCCTGACCGGCTGTCCCCTGCGCTGTCAATATTGCGATACCGCCTACGCATTCAGCGGCGGAGAGTTGATGACGCTCGACGCGATCGTCGAGCGGGTTGCCTCCTACAATCCCCGTTACGTCTGCGTGACCGGGGGAGAGCCGCTGGCGCAGCCCAACTGCGTGCCTTTGCTGCAGCGATTGTGCGATGCGGGATATGAGGTTTCACTGGAGACCAGTGGTGCACTCGATATCTCCGTGGTGGATGAGCGTGTCAGCCGTGTAGTGGACCTGAAAACACCGGGTTCCGCCGAGGTCGCGCGTAACCGCTACGAGAACATCGCCTGCATAACGCGCAACGATCAGGTCAAGTTCGTCATCTGTTCCCGCGAGGATTATGACTGGGCTGTCAGCAAGCTGATCGAGTACGGGCTGGATCGACGTGCCGGAGAGGTGTTGTTCTCGCCGAGTCACGGTCAGGTCGATGTTCGTGCCCTTGCGGACTGGATCGTTGCTGACAATCTGCCGGTGCGCTTGCAGCTTCAGTTGCACAAGATTATCTGGAACGACGCGCCCGGCCACTGAGTCGCTGGCATTGGCGGCTCGTCCCTGGCTGGTCGTGCTCATCCGTTTTGAAGGTATCGCGAAATGAACGAGAAGAAAGCAGTCATCCTGCTGTCCGGCGGGCTTGATTCGGCTACGGTGGTCGCCATGGCCCGTGCTCAGGGCTACGCCTGCTACACCATGAGCTTTGACTACGGCCAGCGTCATCGCGCCGAACTGCAGGCGGCCGAACGTGTTGCTCAACAACTGGGAGTGGTCGAACACAAGGTGATCGGCCTGGACCTCAATGGCATCGGCGGCTCGGCATTGACCGACGACAGCATCGATGTGCCTGAGGTGCCTGGTGAGGGTATTCCGGTCACATACGTCCCGGCGCGCAATACGGTGTTTCTCTCGTTGGCCCTTGGCTGGGCTGAGGTGCTGGGTGCCCGTGACATCTTTATCGGCGTCAATGCGGTCGATTACTCGGGCTACCCGGATTGTCGACCGGAGTTCGTTGCGGCATTCGAGCGAATGGCCAATCTGGCCACCAAGGCAGGCGTAGAAGGGCTGGGGTTTCGCATCCAGGCACCACTGCAGGAGATGAGCAAGGCGCGGATCGTGCAGGAGGGGTCTCGTCTGGGCGTGGACTATGCGGCGACGGTTTCCTGCTATCAGGCCGACACGGATGGGCGTGCCTGTGGCAAGTGCGACAGCTGTCGATTGCGCGCCGCCGGTTTTGCCGAAGCGGGGCTGGCTGACCCCACTCGCTATTTCTGAGCGGCCTGCGCCAGTACTGGGGGGGGCGTCAAACGAAGGCGATCACGAACTTTTTCAAAAAAAAGTTTGTTTTCATCAATCAAATCAGTATCATGCGCCCCGCATTGGGTCGTTAGCTCAGTTGGTAGAGCAGTTGGCTTTTAACCAATTGGTCGTAGGTTCGAATCCTACACGACCCACCATATCGCTCCAGAGAGAGCACAAGAAGCCGGAGACCTGTCAGGGTTATCCGGCTTTTTTAATGGCTGCAATTTTGCGTTGCTGCAGGCTGCTACGTTCGGTCATAAGAAGCGTTTTTCTCTACGACCTTAGTAGGTGGCTCAAGCGTTTTTAAACGTAATAGACTGCGGCCCCTTCCGATTACCGTTGGTTCGAGGCTCAAATGTATTCTGATCGTATCCGCTTGTCCTCTCTGCAGAACAAGGTCATGAGTGCCCACGAGGCAGCTGCCCTTATTCGCGACGGCATGACCGTTGGCATGAGCGGCTTCACCCGTGCGGGCGAAGCCAAGGCTGTGCCCCTCGCGCTGATCGACCGTGCCAAGGACGAGAAGCTGCAGATCAGCCTGGTCACTGGCGCCAGCCTGGGTAACGATCTCGATGGCAAGATGGCTTCCGCGGGTCTACTGGCCCGTCGCATGCCGTTCCAGGCCGATCCGGTACTGCGCAAGGCGATTAACGCCGGTGAGGTCATGTTCATCGACCAGCACCTGTCGCATACCGTCGAGCAGATGCGCAATCATCAGATCAAGCGTCCCGACGTCACCATCGTCGAAGCGTTGTGCATCACCGAGCAGGGCCACATCGTACCGACCACTTCAGTAGGCAACTCGGCCAACCTGGCCATGTTCGCCGACCAGGTGATCATCGAGCTGAACCTGGCACACAACCTGAACCTGGAAGGTCTGCACGACATCTACTTCCCGGGTGAGCGCCCGAACCGCGGCCCGATCCCGCTGACCAAGGTCGATGATCGTCTTGGCGCGACTTCGATCCCGGTCGATCCGGCCAAGATTGCCGCCATCGTCATCACCAATCAGCCGGATTCCTACTCCACGGTCACTCCGCCGGACGAAGAAACCCAGGCCATCGCCAACCATCTGGTCGAGTTCTTCAAGAGCGAAGTCGAAGCCGGCCGTATGGCGAAGAACCTCGGCCCGATGCAGGTCGGTATCGGCAACATCGCCAACGCAGTGATGTGCGGTCTGATCGATTCGCCGTTCGAAGACCTGGTGATGTACTCCGAAGTACTGCAGGACTGCACCTTCGAGCTGATCGATGCGGGCAAGATGACCTTTGCTTCCGGTTGCTCCATCACCCTGTCCGAGCGTTGCAATGATCGCGTGTTCGGCAACCTGGAGAAGTACAAGGACAAGCTGATCCTGCGTCCTCAGGAAATCTCCAACCATCCTGAGCTTGTGCGCCGTCTTGGCATCATCGGTATCAACACCGCGCTCGAGTTCGACATCTATGGCAACGTCAACTCCACTCACGTGGGCGGCACCAAGATGATGAACGGCATTGGCGGTTCGGGCGATTTCGCGCGTAACGCTCACATGGCCATCTTCGTGACCAAGTCGATCGCCAAGGGTGGCAACATCTCCAGCGTCGTGCCGATGGTTGCTCACGTTGACCACACCGAGCATGACGTCGAGATTCTGGTTACCGAGCAAGGCCTGGCTGACCTGCGTGGCCTCGCTCCGCGCGAGCGCGCCCGCGCCATCATCGACAACTGCGTGCACCCGTCCTACCGCGATGCGCTGAACAAGTACTTCGACGACGCCTGCAAGAAGGGCGGCCAGACGCCGCACCTGCTGGGTGAAGCGATGCAGTGGCACATCAACCTGGAGGAACGTGGACACATGCTCAAGGGCGAGTGATCCAGAAGAAAAGAACCGCCGGCTGATGCCGGCGGTTTTCGTTTGGCTGGGTGCAATGCCCGGCTTTTCACGCTTTTTTACCGTGCTTTCCCTTTTGTAGAGGCTTCGGCTAGTATTCCTGCCCCGTTGAAAGGCAGGAGGCGTGTCTGAATCCTGCGCGCCTCGTCTCTACTGACAAGCCCGAATTCCCGGCCTGGGCCGTTATACTCGGCGCTTCGTGCAATCCCGTGCTGGCAGGACCCGTCCATGACGCAGATACCCGAACGCATTCTCGTGCAGGCTCACTTGGCAGCCAAGCAGCCCAAGCCGCTTACGCCTGAGCAGGAAGCGCGGCTGCGCAGTGAGATAGCCGCCGAGTTGAAGCGCCAGAATGCGGTGCTGGTGGCGCATTACTACACCGATCCGGTGATCCAGGCATTGGCCGAGGAAACCGGCGGCTGCGTTTCCGACTCCCTGGAAATGGCGCGCTTCGGCAACGAGCACCCGGCCCAGACCGTGCTGGTAGCCGGCGTCAAGTTCATGGGCGAAACGGCGAAGATCCTCAATCCTGAGAAGCGCGTGCTCATGCCCACGCTCGAGGCGACCTGTTCTCTTGATCTGGGCTGCCCTGTCGAAGAGTTTTCAGCGTTCTGCGATCAGCATCCGGAGCGCACCGTGGTCGTCTATGCCAACACTTCGGCGGCGGTAAAGGCACGGGCTGACTGGGTGGTGACATCCAGTTGTGCGCTGGAAATCGTCGAAAGCCTGATGGATAACGGCGAAAAGATCATCTGGGCGCCGGACAAGCATCTGGGCAACTACGTACAGCGCGAGACCGGTGCCGACATCCTGCTCTGGGATGGCGCCTGTATCGTCCACGAAGAGTTCAAGGCCAAGCAATTGGCTGACATGAAGGCTCTTTACCCGGATGCCGCGATTCTGGTGCATCCGGAGTCCCCGCAGGCGGTGGTCGAACTCGCCGATGCGGTAGGTTCGACCAGTCAGCTGATCAAGGCTGCGCAGACCTTGCCGCAGCAGACGCTGATCGTTGCGACGGATCGGGGCATCTTTTACAAGATGCAGCAGTTGTGCCCTGAAAAAACGTTCATCGAAGCGCCGACCGCCGGCCAGGGTGCAGCCTGCCGAAGCTGTGCGCATTGCCCCTGGATGGCGATGAACACGCTGGAGCGGACCCTGGAATGCCTGCGCGCTGGCAGCAATGAAATCTTCGTCGATCCGGCGATCATTCCGCGTGCGGTCAAGCCC
Organism: Stutzerimonas kunmingensis; assembly: GCF_002929225.1. Lineage (GTDB taxonomy): Bacteria > Pseudomonadota > Gammaproteobacteria > Pseudomonadales > Pseudomonadaceae > Stutzerimonas. Next base: position 607,128 of record NZ_PISM01000004.1, read on the forward strand.
CTCAAGCGGATGCTCGATTTCACCCAGGCCGCGCGGCTGAAACAGGCCGGCAACGCCTGAGCCTTTGCATCGGCGCTGAATGTTCAGCGCCGTTTTCAACTCAGCGCAGCATTTCCTCGACCATTCGTTTTTCTTCGATCAGCTGTTTCTGGCGCGCGTCGATCCGTGATGCGATCTGGAAGTTGCTGGCACGACGCTTGGCGAGGTCGAGTTGCTCGATGCCCTGGTCATAGTCGCCTACCAGGGCGAAGTACTCCGCGCGGGCCTGATGCAGGCCAACGATGTTGCCGCTGAGCCCGCGCACTTCGGCGACCTGATACCAGATATCGGGGTCCTGGCGGCGCTGCTCCACCAGCTTGTCCAGCTCGCGCTCGGCTTGCTGTGTCTCGCCCTTCTCCATCAGAAGGTCAATGTGCATCTGGCGCACCGGGTAGTTGCCCGGATATAGCTGCAGCAACCGCTGTAAACGGGTCTGCGCCTGTTGCAGGCGGTTGGCGGTGATGTCGAGTTCGATCTGCGCGAGGTTGTAGGTGATGTCGTCCGGTGCCTTGGTTAGAAGCGGGGCAAGGCTGCTGTTCGCTTCGTCGAGTTGCCCAGCTTTGACTTGCGCGAGCGCAAGGCCATAGCGTGCGGCATCCATCTCTGGATTTTCGCTGAGCATCGCGCGGAATCGCTTGGCCTCGACGCCCGGTGTTCTTTCGAACTTCAATTGCGTTCGAGCGCGCATCAGCTGGTAGCGCAGGCTGTCCTGTGCTCCACCCTGTGGATACTGTTCCGCTCGGTTTGTGGTATCCGCGATGCGTGATTCACTGACCGGGTGCGTCAGCAGGAATTCCGGTGGCTTCTGATCGTAACGATACTGGCGCATGAGGCGACCGAACATTGAGGGCATCGCACGCGGGTCGTAACCGGCCCGCTCGAGGTTGACGATGCCGATGCGGTCGGCCTCCTGTTCGTTCTGCCGGGAAAAGCGGCGCTGGGCCTGGATGGCAGCGGCCTGGGTAGACACGATGGCGGCGATGCCGGCATCACCTGCGCCGGCTGCGGCTGCGACGACGCCGGCCAGCATGGCGGCCATCAGAGGCAGTTGCATGCGCTGTTGCGCTTCCAGTCCGCGGGCGAAATGGCGCTGGGAAAGGTGCGCCAGTTCGTGAGCCATCACCGAGGCATATTCGGCTTCGGTCTGGGCATAAATGAACAGGCCCCCGTTGACACCAATGATCCCGCCTGGAGCTGCGAAGGCATTCAGCTGCGGGCTGTCCAGCAGGACGAATTCGAGGCGACGATCCTGCAGCTGACTGGTCTCGGCCAGGCGATAGACACTGCTTTCTACATAGTCCTTGAGCTGTGGGTCCGAGAGCTGGCTTACCTGCCCGCGCAGCAGGCTGAGCCATGCCCGGCCGAGCTGGTGCTCCTGTTCAGGTGAAACGATGGAGGAGCTGGCATCGCCGAGCGAAGGCAGGTCGTTGGCCAATGCTGGCAGTGCACTCAGGCAGGCGAGCGTGAGCAGGGCGGGGCGCAGCAATTTCATCCAGACAGGCTCGTTGAGTTGAGAGCGGCTACTGTAGCCTTGACCTTGGCCGGCTGGCCAGAGGCCCGCTGTGCTAGGTATGCTGCGAGGCTTTTCTGTGGAGGCGAACCATGACCGAAGCGCGACCGCAATCGCTTGAATGCGATGCCGAACTGGATGCTGTTGGGCTTGACTGCCCGATGCCTCTGCTCAAGGCCAAGCTGGAGCTGAACCGTATGTCCAGCGGTGCAGTGCTCAAGGTCATTGCCAGCGATCCGGGTTCGCAAAGGGACTTCCGCAGCTTCGCCAAACTGGCCGGTCATGCATTGCTGCATGAAGAGGTCGAAGGTGGTCTTTATCGCTACTGGCTGCGCAAGGCCTGACGATTCGCTTCGAGGAATGAAATGCTCAAGGTATTACGCGGCTGGATGCAGCGTTACTTCTCCCATGAGGAGGCAGTGGTTCTTGCGGTCTTACTGTTTCTGGCTTTCGCCGCTGTCCTGATTTTTGGTCGGATGCTGGCGCCGGTACTGGCGGGATTGGTGCTGGCGTTCCTGATGCAGGGGTTGGTGGGCGCGCTGGAACGGCTGCGAGTGCCGCATCTGCTCGCGGTGTGGCTGGTATTTCTGATGTTCATCGGTGTGATGGTGGTCTGCACGCTGTTCATTGTGCCCTTGCTCTGGCAGCAGGTTCTGACCCTGTTCAACGAGCTGCCGCGCATGCTGGTCGAGTGGCAGTCGTTGCTGCTATTGCTGCCGGAGCGCTACCCGCAGCTGGTGACCGAGGAGCAGGTGCTGCGCGGCATCGACTTTATTCGAAGCGAGATCGGCCGTTATGGCCAATTGGTGCTGACATCGTCGCTGTCCAGCCTGCCGCTGCTGATCGGACTGATGATTTATCTGGTCCTGGTGCCGATCCTGGTGTTCTTTTTCCTCAAGGACCGGCAGCAGATCAGCGATTGGATCAAGAGCTATCTGCCGCGCGAGCGCGGGCTGATCACTCAGGTCTCGCAGGAAATGAATCTGCAGATCGCCAACTACATCCGTGGCAAGGCGATCGAGATCCTGATCTGTGCCGTGGTGTCGTATGCAGTCTTCGCCGCGCTGGGGCTTAACTATGCCGCGCTGATGGCGATGCTGGTCGGCGTCTCGGTCGTGGTGCCCTATATCGGCGCGACGGTCGTGACCATTCCGATCGCGCTGATCGGAATATTCCAGTGGGGGCTGGGCGACCAGTTCTTCTATCTGATGGTGGCTTACGCGATCATCCAGACGCTGGATGGCAACGTGCTGGTACCCCTGCTGTTCTCCGAGGCGGTGAATCTGCACCCGGTGGCGATCATCTGCGCGGTACTGCTGTTTGGAGGGTTGTGGGGCTTCTGGGGCGTGTTCTTTGCCATTCCGTTGGCGACCTTGTTCAAAGCCGTTCTCAATGCGTGGCCAGGCGAGCCTAAGGCGGGTTTGGTAGAAGTGGCTGAATGACGCGGGAAGGGCTGGCGCTGTGGTCAGCCTTTTTCATTCGGCGTTCAGTGCTTGCGCGGCTTGAAGGACCGCCTCTACGTGGCCCGGCACCTTGACCGTACGCCACTCCTGCCGCAACACGCCGTTGCGGTCGATGAGAAAGGTGCTGCGATCCACGCCGAGGTATTCCTTGCCGTAGAGCTTTTTCAGTTTGATCACGTCGAACAGCTGGCAGAGCTGCTCTTCTTTGTCACTGATCAGCTCGAACGGGAAGCCCTGCTTGGCGCGAAAGTTCTCATGGGTCTTCAGGCTATCACGGGAAACGCCGAATACCAGGGTGTTCGCCGCCATAAAAGCCTGGTGGTGATCGCGAAAGCCCTGGCCTTCGGTTGTACAGCCGGGTGTGTTGTCCTTCGGGTAGAAGTAAAACACGACCTGCTTGCCGGCCAGCGACTCGAGTTCGATCAGCTGACCACTGGTGGCCTGAGCCTGAAAGGGCGGGACGGGGCGGTCGATTTCAACGGCCATTGTGGGCTCCTGGTTACTGATCTCAAGGGTTCTGCGGACGCCAGGGCTCGATCAGTGCGTCGAGGTTCAGTGCGTCGGCGAAATCGAGGAACTGGTCGCGCAGCCAGCTGATCTGCGTACCCGCCGGGAGCGTGACGGTCAGTGTGGCGTTGAGCATGGTTCCGCCGGTCTGTGGGGCCTGGTAGGTGTCGCAGGTCAGGCTTTCCAGTTCGACGCGATGGTCGATGAAGAACTGGCACAGCTCATTGAGGATGTCGGGACGAAAGGCGGCGCTCACATAAGCGACGTAGGGCAGTGCCTGCGGGCGATTTTCCAGCGCCTCGCTACGCACCACGTTGGCGGTGAAGGCGTGCTTCTTCGCAAGCCCCGGCAGGGTCGTTTCCATCCGGGCCAATGCGTCCCAGCTGCCAGTGACTTCCAGAACCAGTGCACTGCATTCGCCGTGGCGGGTCAGCCGCGTGCTGACAACCGCGCAGCGATTCTCGTTGGCGGCCCGGCAGAGCACGTTGGTCAGCTCCATCGGGTTGGCGCCGAGCGCGCTGATGACGAGAAATTGTTCGCGGGGTAGAGGGGGGGTGGACATGCAGCATTCCTGGCGGTGGTGAATCGGTCGGCCAGCCAAGCCGAAAACGGCTAAGGGTAGCGAAAACCGAGGGCAGAGGGAATGCGCACTGCCAAATGGCCCCCGTGGCCAGGGCTCGGCGCCTGGTCCCCATCGGCTTTGTGCAGCGTGCTTCAGGCTACTCGCAAAGCGCTGGGGAGCCTTGTACCATTACGCCTCTTTTTATTATTCCGGCAGGAGTGGTTGCATGATTGCGGGCAGTATGGTGGCGCTGGTCACGCCCATGGATGCGCAGGGCGGTCTGGACTGGGACAGCCTGAGCAAACTGGTGGACTTCCACTTGCAGGAAGGCACCAATGCAATCGTTGCTGTCGGGACTACCGGTGAGTCGGCCACGCTTAGCGTCGCCGAGCACATCGAAGTGATCCGGCGCGTCGTCGAACAGGTCAATGGCCGGATTCCGGTCATCGCCGGTACGGGCGCCAACTCCACCAGCGAAGCCGTCGAGCTGACCGAGAACGCCAAGTCCGCAGGCGCCGATGCCTGCCTGCTGGTGACCCCGTACTACAACAAGCCGACCCAGGAAGGCCTCTACCTACACTTCAAACACATCGCCGAGGCCGTGGCGATTCCGCAGATTCTCTACAACGTGCCCGGTCGTACCGTTTGCGACATGCTGCCGGATACCGTCGAGCGGTTGTCCAAGATATCCAACATCATCGGGATCAAGGAGGCCACTGGCGACCTCAAGCGCGGCCAGGAAGTGCTGGATCGCGTCAGCAAGGATTTCCTCGTGTACTCCGGTGATGACCCCACTGCCGTCGAACTGATGCTGATGGGCGGCAAGGGCAACATCTCCGTGACCGCAAACGTGGCGCCACGCGCCATGAGCGATCTCTGCGCCGCGGCGATGGCCGGCGATGCCGTCACTGCTCGCGCAATCAACGAGCGTTTGATGCCGTTGCATCGCGCTCTGTTCCTGGAAGCCAACCCGATCCCGGTCAAGTGGGCACTGCACGAGATGGGCCTGATGGGTAATGGCATCCGTCTGCCGCTGACCTGGCTGAGTCAGAGCTTCCAGGAACCGCTACGCCAGGCAATGCGCCAAACCGGCGTACTGGCTTAATAACAAAGGAATACGCATGAAGCGACTGGCCGGACTTTCGACCCTTGCCCTGATGATCTCTGCAACCAGTGGCTGCGGCTGGCTGTGGGGCGATGATGGATATTTCCGTGACCGCGGTAGTGATTACCTCTCGGCGCGTCAGACCGCACCGATGCAGGTTGCAGTCGATGGCGAGACCCGCCCGCTCGACCCGCTGCTGCCGATTCCGCAGCAGGTTGCTGACAGCACTGGCGTCCCCGGCAAGTACGAAGTGCCGCGCCCTCAGCGTTTGCAAGTGGCGGCAGAACTCAGTGATTTCAGCGTGCAGTCATCCGAGGATTCTCGCTGGCTGGTGGCACAGTACACACCGTCACAGGTCTGGACCGCCGCGCGGCAGTTCTTCACCGACAACGGCTTCAGCATTGCTGAAGAGCGCCGCCAGACCGGCGAGTTCACCACGGCCTGGCAAGGCGCCGCGGGGCTGAACGACGCGTTGGTACGCAATCTGGGCATTCAGGATGGCGAAACCCGGGTACGTGTTCGCGTCGAGCCGGGTGTACAGCGCAATACCAGCGAGATCTTCGTGGTCAGCGTCAAGCGTCCAGCCGGCAGCACCGCCGACGTGGCCTGGCCGGAGACTTCCAACAACAAGGAACTCGATCGGGTACTGCTCGACGAGTTGCAAGCCAGCCTTACCCAGAGCGCCAAGCAAGGCGGATCGGTATCGTTGCTGGCAGAGCGTGATTTCGATGCGCCGAGTCGGGTGAATCTGACCGAGGACGGTAGCGGCAATCCTCTGCTGCAGCTGGATAGCGATTTCGATCGCGCCTGGTCCAGTATCGGTCGAGCCCTTCAGGCGGCGGACGTACGTGTTGACGATCTGGACCGCAGTCTCGGCGTGTATTACGTGAATCTGAGCGAGCGTGCCGACGATCCGGATGACAAGCCCGGCTTCTTCAGCCGTCTGTTCGGTGGTGCACCGGACAAGGAAGAGATCGAGGCGCGGGCTGAGCGTTATCAGGTACGTCTGACCCGTGTCGGCAATGGCGTTCAGGTCTCGCTCGACAAGAGCGTCGACACCGTCGCACCGGCCGATGTTGCACGCCGGGTGCTCAGTCTGCTCAAGGACAACCTGGGCTAAGCGAGAGCTGCCCTTGCAACACGACACGGATAGGCGAAACCCTCGGTTTCGCCTGTTTCGTTTCTGCCGACCTGCCAACCGCGGAAGTTTCGTATGACCACTCCCACCGCCCTCAGCCTGAAGAAGATCTATTCGGGCAAGGTTCGTGATCTCTACGAGATCGACGACAAACGCATGCTCATGGTCGCCACCGATCGTCTATCGGCGTTCGACGTGATTCTCGCCGAACCGATTCCGGAGAAAGGCAAGATACTCACCGCGATCTCCAACTTCTGGTTCGACAAGCTCAACGGCCTGATCCCCAACCACTTCACCGGTGACAAAGTCGAAGACGTTGTGCCGGCAGCCGAGTTGCCGCTCGTAGAAGGCCGTGCCGTGGTCGCCAAGCGTCTAAAGCCGGTAGCAGTGGAGGCGATTGTGCGTGGCTACATCGTCGGCTCCGGCTGGAAGGAATACCAAAAGAGCGGCACGGTTTGCGGCATCCAGCTCCCGGTTGGTTTGAAAGAAGCTGCCAAGCTGCCGCAGCCAATCTTCACACCTTCGACCAAGGCGGCAGTGGGCGATCACGACGAGAACATCTCGTTCGAGCAGTGCGAGGCTATCATCGGCAAGGAGCTTGCTGCCCAGGTGCGCGACGTGTCCATCGCGCTCTATAGCGCGGCAGTCGAGTACGCAGCCACGCGCGGCATCATCATCGCCGACACCAAGTTCGAGTTCGGGCTCGACGACGACGGCACGCTGACACTGATGGACGAAGTGCTCACTCCTGACTCGAGCCGCTTCTGGCCAGCCGATAGCTACGAGGAAGGCAAGAACCCGCCGAGCTTCGACAAGCAGTTCGTCCGTGACTGGCTCGAATCGACCGGCTGGAACAAGCAGCCGCCGGCTCCAGCTGTTCCGGCCGACGTTGCGCAGCGAACTGCCGACAAGTACCGCGAGGCGCTGACCCGTCTGACGGCCTGACCGAACTGCATGACCAGGCTCGCCCTTCGTCCGCTCATGGTGGGACGCAAGAGACTGAAAACGGTAAAAAATCTATGCAGTTGGGGTTCGACAAACCTGCTCCAGCTGCTATGATGCGCGCCGCTGGAGAGATGCCGGAGTGGCCGAACGGGACGGATTCGAAATCCGTTGTACCCTCGCGGGTACCTAGGGTTCAAATCCCTATCTCTCCGCCACACAAAAAAGCCCCGTAATTCAATGAGTTACGGGGCTTTTTCATGTCTTTCAGATAGGTAAAAAACCGCTTGGGGGCAAAATTGGGGGCATTTGGGGGCAAAATCTAAGCCTCCGAGACCGCTACGCACCGCTCCAATCCACCCCAAATCCCATTTGCTCGGAGACATCACTACCCATCCGTTTTGTGTCATCAGGGATCAGCTTTGCATAGTGTTTCTTAATCATGGTGGTGTCAGCGTGACCAAGCTGCTTGGCTAGCCACTCCAGTTTGACGTGACTGGATAGGGCCTGGCTCGCAAACGTATGACGGCACTGGTTGATGCCTCGGTGGTTCACCTTGGACTTGACCAGATGCTCCTTAAACCATTCATCCAGGTGGTCAGGATTCCAGGCCTTGTCCGTAGTCCAGTCTCTGAACAGGAAGGTGACTCGCTCCTGTTCGCTGGTTAGGTTGTCCCGCTGAGTGACATCAATCTGCTGTGGTTTGCAGGCAGCGGTGTCTTCCAGGATAAGTTTCATCAACTCAGCCGCAGGTTTGATCAGCTCGACAAAGCGTTCACGTGTCTCCTCCTTTGGGATGCGGTAGATGCCATCCACGTACGCCCGCCGGACATGGATCACCAGGTTATCGAGATCGACATCCTCACGGGCCAGTCCCATCAACTCAGAGCGTGACAAGCCGATCCAGCAGTTCATAACCACCACGCGTGCTTCACGCAGCCTTTCAGGGTCTGCACGGCGGATACGGTCGATTTCTACACGTGTGAACGGATCAGCCAGGCTTTTGTATTTCACCTTGTGGTTATGGATGTTCTTCAGGTGGTTGTTGGCGATGAGACCATTTGCACTGGCATCAGCCCATACCCCGCGGACTACTGTCAGAACGTCATTGACGGTCTTTGGAGACAGCCCCTTCGTACCGTTCTCAGGCTTCACAAGGCGATTGCGAAATAATCTGAGATCTTGAATCGTTACCCGGTCAATGGGGGTGTCGCCAAAGTACCGGATGACATGTCCTGCTTTGCACTTGTAGTTTAGGTACGTCGTCGACGCCTTATCGCTTTTCGATACACGCAGCCAGAGCATCACGCCTTCTTTGACCGTCATGGTTGTGGATGCGGGCTCTGAATGCGTCGCAGTAGGTTGGACAGGAAGAGGACGCTGCACCTGACCGGCCGCTTCAGTCTGAGTCACCTTTGCTGAGTCGGGGAATCGACGTTGGTAGTCAAACACGCCGCGCTTGATCTCATCGACCACCAGTTCGCGAACGCTTTTGGCGTACGCGATGGTTTTTGCGCTCACCGACATGTCCCGGATCACCTCACGCTGGCGTTTGCCATTAAGCATGAAGCTGATCCGGACTTTCCCGTTGTGAATTTCAACTCCTTTTGGCATCTCCATAGTCATAGCGCTCCTGACATCCATTTCTCGATGGCTTCGCGGTTATATACGATCCGTCTAGCAGGATCGCGATCCCAATGTTTGCCCTCATGCCACTGGCCGCTGGCACGATATTTCCGAGCGGCCTCGGTACTGATGCCAAAAATCGGGAATATCAGTTCCTGTCTGACCCACTTAGCAGGATGGATGACGAATAAATGCTTAGCCCCAAGGGCGGGAACGTCATAGTTATTGATGAGTTGTTCCGCTGTTGCTGTCATTGCTTTTCCTTTCGGTAGTTAAAATAGCAAATGCTATTAATGGGGGTAAAAAAAACCGCAAACTAGGCCTTGGCGCGGCGCTGCCTCAATGAAGCTATGACCGTACCCACGACCAAAGCATCATCTTCGATACGATGCATCCTGTCCGGGTAATGGTCATTGAGAGTTTCGAGATACCGCCCATTCAAAGTTTGCCGCAGCCGACCGAATCCTGGTGCTCCTTTTGGATCAAGGATCACAATGTCATCCGTACTTTTCGGTGTTACGGCAGGATCGACTAGGACGAGGTCGTTTGGCAGATATTCAGGTTCCATAACGTCGAAGGAAATCCTCATCCAGAAAGCCTGGGGACTCTGCTCGAAGGGGCTAAGAAAATATCCTTCCTCTGAAGGGCTCAGGTGGGCCCGCTCTGGGCTCCGCAGTGCTTGGTCTGTCCAAGAGATGATCGGCAGCACTGATGGTGAACGCAAATGCGTCCCAGCAGATCGTTGTGAAGGCACATCTTCCGTTTCGGGTTGAACTACGGCGCCGTTGAGCAAAGTCTGCCACCGATTTTGCTGTAGCTCTTCTCTTGGCAGAAGCCCAAAATCTTGGCGTACAGCCGCAGATCTAGCCTTATCAAGGTTCCCGCCGTGAACGAGCCAGTCAGGCGTGACATGCAGCGTCTTAGCCAATTCGAGAATCTTTTTAGTGCCTTTATTTCGCCCGGTTTCCAGATTGCCAATGGTTGCCTGGGAGAGCCCTGATCTGGAGGCCAATTGAGCCTGCGTGAGGCCGCACTGCTCTCTTCGGAACGTCAGCCTAGCCGCAAAGCTATCCAGTGCTCGATGCATTACGAGCGTTACGTCACTGTTGCTTTTGTCCTGTCCTCCCGGGCGGTTTCCTTCCGGAGCATGTGCCGCTGAGGTTCCGTCGAAACTATCCCCGTAAAGAAGCCACTCCACCGGTACATGAAGAGCCTGAGCGAGCTCCATCGCGTTATTTGAGGTCTTCGATGACCCGCTTTCTAGTAGAGCAATGCTCGACTGAGTGATACCGGCCAGCTTGGCAAGCTTGGCTTGGGTGAGCTGTCGGGTTTTGCGCGCTAGTGCAATACGGCCGCCGAGTGTGTTTGGGTCGATAGGCTTCATCAGCATCGTTTCCTCTGTATTGGCTGAATAGTACTCATCGGTAATAGCATTGTCAATAAAAGCTGTTGACAATAGCCAAATGCTTATTAATATAGGCGGCCATAGCAGATGCTATTAAATCAAGCTGACGGTGAGGCGAGAGCGTGAGAGAGAGAAAGAGGTTTACTAAGCACGAAGATGCTTTCCTGAAAATCTACAAAACCGTGGGTTCAACACTGGTGCGCGTATTGGAGTGGGAGCCGCAGAATGGATAATGTCAGCCCGATGCAGCACCTAAGGCAGGCTACGAAAAAATATCCAAGCATGTCTTCTTGGGTCGCGACGTTCCTCAAGGCTAAGGGCGAGCCGGGGGAGCAAGAATGGCCGAACTGGTGTTTTCTTCCAATGGCGGCTTGGGCAGCCATAATCCAGACGCAGGCTCGTAAAAGTAATCGGTACGCGAGCCCCATGGAAGTTGCCGCTACAGTAGGCACGCTCTCGGCAATCGGCACCTGGCGCTATTCGCAGGGCATTTACCGTATGGACGCGCATCTTCTTGCTGAACTTGCTAGGACTGAGTGTTCAGGCGTACTGCCGTGTGACGTACTCCGGCGGCTGCCTGAATGGTGTGTCTACATTGAAACGCCTGGATTAACGTATTTCGAGTCCGCGCTACATGGCTTTTGGGCGCATTTGGAATGGGACATGAATCTTCAGCGAGAGGAGCTTAGATTGGTATTGAATACCACCCAAGGCCTGATCCCTGAGCCGTTACATCTGGGTGAATGGTCAGTCGAGGAGGCGGTGACTAAGGTACTCAAGGTCGTGAGCACGAATCTCGGAGGGCTTCTTGATACCGGGCAGCTTGGATCACTTTTGCAGGAGTACAAGGTTAAACAGCTAAGACCGCTTATCTCGATCTTGTTATATCTATGCTCTGAAGAGCCGGACATCGATCCAGCCCTGATGCCTGAGCCATCATCCCGCAAATCAGTTTTTAAAAAGGGAAAGAGTGGTCTATATCTCTTCACGCCAGAGAAGCCGAAGATCTTCAACGTAGGCAGTAAAGTTGGACGGAGCTTTCGAAATGAGCATGAGGCTCAGCTGAATGGGCGGTCGGTAAAAGCGCATCTGCGAAGAGGTCACTGGCATGGTTTCTGGAAAGGGCCTCGCTTAGGTGACCGAACCTTCATCTATCGTTGGATTTCGCCTCTCGTTGTTAAAGGAAAAAGGCAAATGTATGCGTCGGATAGCGAGACGGGGCGCGGCGCGGCCGTCGAAGTATGAAGGGCAGGCGCGATAGAGCAATGTATAGAGGGCCAGCTGCGCCGTAGTTCTGACGGCCTACTGAGGCGTTGACGCTCATGGTTGCCGCGTGCCAAAGCTGAAACCACTTTCAGTTATGACTTGGCGGAAATCTAGCATTCTCGGATACCGGATCCTACCCCGCCAGGTCTGGAGCAACAATTCGGTTGCTGCTTTAGGCCTTCCCTTACGAGACCCGTCTAACGGCTGACACCTGTGCAGCAATGCGTGTGCGTGCTTGCGACTATCAGCGAATGCGCAAACTGCTGACAGATGCTTAAGCCCTAACGCTGCTTGGCGTTGACCGAAGGCAGGGCCTTTTGGGCAATCCGGCTGCGCATCAGCGCCCACCCGCCGATGTCAATAACCGGGCGAGTCCGCGATGTTACTCTGATCAGTTTACAAGCGCGGCCTTGGCGAGCCTTCGGTTCAGGGGCCCCTTCATTGGAACCGTCAGTTGCGAGCGTGACCCCCCCGAGACATTCGCTAGCTAGTTTCGCTGTTCGTTGCCCGGAAACAAGGTGGAGACACCGGCGGCATCAACATCCATCCGTAATGTATGCCTACGCTGATGTGCTGCCTTCATTAGGTTGGACAGATTTCGCATGTCTCATTAGTAGGTCTGTCGGGTATGCAATCAGGCAACGCTTTATATGTTTGCGTGCGTTAACCACTAACTTGACAATATACATGTATTAGAAATACCGCTTGTCGAGAAAGTGTGTGTGGCGAATATAAAAAGTACTTGACGCCTAAGTTAAACGGTTGGACTATGCCTACACATTATATGTGTCGGTGGTGATTAATGTTTAATCGTTTGGTTAATCCAGTAGGCTTAAGGTTAGAGGCGGCGAAGCTGCGCCAAGCTATGATGCTAAATCATCGACATGCTATTCAGTTGGCCGAGGAGGCAGGTTTCGTTCCAGGCTATATCCCGAACCACCAACAATGCCTTGAGCTCATTGCGCGGCAATGGGGGTTCGGCGGTTATCTCGATTTTCATAGAAATCAGGAACATCTAGCGGCGTACATAGAACTCAATCTCAAAGCTAGGATTTGGCCCAGCTTTCGCCCCGTTCGACCGTCGATCCAAGCTTACACGCGTTGCGTTGAGGCGATTGAGGACGCCTTGAGCAAAAGGATACCTCTTGCCGTGGCTGCGCATCTGCAAGGCGCAAACTTCGATGGTTTCGAATTCAGCGACGCACTGGCGTGGCGGTTCGGGGCTAGGCTTTGCAGGTCGACCATTAGCTTCGCTGGCTTGCGGGGACGCGGCGCGTTGATCTCGGGTATTTGGGCGATGTCTGTGAGTAGTTTTGTCCGCGCTGACTTGAGCGAGGCCAAGTTCTACTCTTCTGACGATACGGGAGTAATTGGGCCGGGCATTCGACTGGGCCAGATTGACCTCAGCGGCGCTAATCTGGAAGGAGCAGATCTACGATGTTCATATTTCTCCCAATGTTCCTTTTTGGATGCGCGTATCGGCGGGGCAGATCTTAGATGTTGTCATCTTACGTCGTCGTACTTTGACAATGTAGCTAAGCCGTTAATAGCTTCAGTAAAGCATTCTCGCTTTAAAAAATCTTGGATCTACAGTCCTCTCCAGCCGGATCAGCTTGCTGCCTGTCCAGCCTAGTTTTTGTTAGGTGGTTTAGGGTTAATAACTATAAACCGCATATTCGATCTTCAAGCTATATATAGGCAATAGTCAGTACTGACATTTATTGGGACACAGTTTTTTCATCCTTGGGGCAGGTTGTTCACCAGGCAGGGGAGTTTCGCCAAAATTCTGCCTTATTAGATCTTGATTACCCAGATAAGGAGAGGGTATGGACGATTTAAAGAAAGTATCCGATTTATTATACGCCCCGGGTGAGGTAATGCCTGGTATCGACATGTCGTTGGAGGAGGCATGTGCGCGGGGGGCTGCGGCTGGGTTTATTGATGAAAAACCATTCTGTGTCGTGCGTGACTGGATTTGGATTGATCTTATCGTGCCCGACGCACTACGAGAAGCGTTACAGGCGTCCGGTCAACAGCCGGTAATGGTGTATGCAAGCCAAGTGTTGTACGACAGCGCCCAGCGATTCAATTTTGGTGATTGTGTAAGAACGACGCAACTTGTTGAGTTTGCTGACGGGTGCATTTTTAGAACACGCAATACCCGATATGTGCTTGTTGGCCCAGGCGTTCGTAAGAGCGCCGAAGCCTCCACAGTTCTTAAGATGTTTTGGTAGAGGCTCGGTATGGGGAGGGGCGAAATGGCAATGACGGCCAATCGTCACCCTGACGTGCATTGCGACGTCTGCGGTAACTCCACGCGGGTGCCTGGGTACGGCGAGCAGTTCGCTCTGTTGAAAGCGCATTGGGGGTATGGCGCGCGCCATGACGGTGAGCGTTACCGCGTCCGGTTGTGTGAGACCTGCTTCTTCATGGCTTTGGCGCACCTCCGGCAGGAGCGACGCATACATCACTTGTTTGATGAGGCACCGCAGCATGACGACCACGATTTTGGGCGCATCGCTCGCGACGACTATTGGGCCGACAGCTAGGCGTGTATTCAGGCCGAATTGCGGCGTTCTTGATCTTTCTTTCGAGCCAACCGAGTCTTGTCATGCGTATTCACCTGCTATCCGATCTGCATCTTGAGGTGAGCTCTTACCAGCCGGTCATCACGGACGCTGATGTGGTCATTCTGGCGGGTGACGTTCACACCAAAGCCCGTGGCGTTCGCTGGGCTTTGGATAACTTTAGTGGAGCGGTTCTCTACGTGCCCGGTAATCACGAGTTCTATTCCGGCCACCTGACCTACACATTGGTGACGATGCGTTCCTCCGCTCGGGACGGTCGTGTACAGGTCATGAATATGCACGAATCAGTGATTGGATGCGTTCGTTTTCTCGGATGCACGATGTGGACGGACTACGCGGCAATGGGTAATGCGCACCTGGCCGGGTGGCATGCGCGTACTTGCATGAACGATTTTCGGTACATCCGCACCGAGTCGCTCCGGCGGATCGTGCCGAACGATCTGGTGAAGGAGTCTCTTAAAGCGCGCGCATGGCTGCGCTCGAAACTAGCCGAGCCGTTCGACGGAAAAACAGTGGTGATTACCCATCACGCGCCCTCGCTTCGCTCGTTGGTCGATAGTCCCGATGCCGGCACATTGCTTGATGCAGCCTATGTCCATGACTGTGAAGATTTGATGTGCGGTGAGCGCGTTGCGCTGTGGGTGCATGGGCATTCGCACACAGCGGTCGACTACGACTTTGAGGGCACCCGGGTTGTCTGTAACCCCCGCGGTTATCCAAATGAAGAGACGGGTTTCAATCCTGATTTGGTGCTAACGATATGAAGCTTCCAATCCATAACAGCGGGGAGGCGACGACTACGGCAGCAGCCAAGCTTGAACGTGCCATTAGCACCTCGTTCGGCCGCCCAGTGACAGCTTATTTAACCGACTGTTATTTCCTTACCGGATGCTGTCTTGGTATTACACACAGACATGTTCGAAATGACATTCATGGGCGATTCGCGGACGGTCATCGGATTCGAACCTCGCAAATAATTGAGGCGCACCGATATGGAGAATTTTGGCTTCTACACACGTATAGCGGCAGCTTCTATGTCGTGGTGACATTTCGGGAGGAGGGCGGTCTTGAGTCGCTTTATACGATGTTGACGATTCTCCTGACCGGCGTTCATCCGGCTCCCCCGTCTCTTCACTGATGCTGATGTACGGCCATTACGCCGGTCGGTTTCATCCAAGCTCACGTCTTTTTTTTGGTGGGAATATGCAATCGCTCATCTCGTTTGAAGTCGGTTATCCAACGCTGTTCTCACAGAGCGGCGTCAACAGAATATTTGCTGCTGACGTGTGCGCGTACGATGAGCAGAGGTTAGTCAGGCAGGCGCGGATTCTGTTCCTGATTGCCGGGGGCGTGGCGTCGGTGCTTGGGAGCCACCTGGCGGATGTACGCAACGCTAAGCTCCCTGCGTCGCAAAAAGACTTTGTCCAGTGGCTACGAGAGGAGAATGATCTCTACAACACATCCAAGGGCATCCTGGCGTTCACGTACGAAGGCCATCAACACAGGTATTTGAGCTACGTAACCTCTGCATTTATTGCGAAGCTGGATCCGTCGCTCAAAATGGGCATCAGTTACGTTGACAGCGAAACCGGCGGATATGTCTGCGTCGCTTTGGATCCGCTTCCTATACTACCGTAGGCTCGAATCGGCGGGGTAGCTGCCATTGCACAGTAGCTGGTTCAGTTGTGACTGCGCTGGGCCTCCGCTATTGACTGGCCGCGATGTACGTTCCCCTTGTCGCTTAAGGCGGACTCTAACTCTTCTGCGCTCCAGGTCGATGTCTTCTGCCGCGAGGGCTGTCAGTTCGGAACGCGAGAGGCCGAGCCAGCAGTTGCAAACCAGCATCCGCGCAGGCGCCATATTTTGCGGATATCTCCAGAGCAGTTTCTGCATTTCTTCGAGATCGAAAGGATCAGCAATACTGGTAGGCTCTAGGACATGGTTTGCGACCCCGTCAGCGCGGTTTGCGCTTGTGATGTCATTTTTTTCCTAGCATCCTCCCAGACACCTCGTAACACCGTCAGCACATCATTAGTGGTCTTTGGCGACAAGCCGTCCGGATTTGCTCGGCTACGTACCAGCTGATTTCTGAATTGCTGGCTCTTGAGTAGTCACGTCCGCGAGCAACCGCTCTCCAAAAGCCGCCAGTACATGCTTGGCGCGGCTTCGGTAATTCGTGGACGTGCTTTTCGACTTGCCCGAAATCTGGGCCGTAAGCCAAGCTTCGATTTTATTTGCTATCCCGTCGGCTGGACTAGACAAGCGCACTGATATTGCTTGGTTACCTGCTTATGAGCTTTACATTCTCAAGTAAAAATAAGTGAGCAGACTGCATTACGATCCATGATGCATCATTGAGTAAGCTTAGACGTTCATTTACTCAGCCAAGTTAAGGCGTTGGCATCTGATCAGTTGCACTTTTCAATTTTGGGAGCTCCGTTTTTAATGAGCTGATCACTGAGAATAAAGCGTCCACCTTGAGCTCCTTGCTAAGGCCGGGAGTATTGAATGGCTTCATTACAGAACAAAGTCTCTCGTGAGTTTTCACACTGGGAGATCTTTTGAAGACGGGCTGCGCATGGTGAGGCCAGATAGGTGCGATCAAGGTGAGCAGGGAAAACAGGCGCTGTTCGCTTATGGTCTTACATTTTGGCGGAAAGATCTTTTTTGTTTTTACCCATGCTAGCTTTGCGCTGTCGCCTAGCGCTCCACGTTTCGCGTACATCTCCATGGATTCGTACGTGAAGCGATACATCACCACGATTGTTGCTGCTATTTCCTTGTCGTCCATGTCGCTCCGAAAAGACAATTGGCTCGTATACATATCTACTATCGAGTCGAAGCGCTTGTCCAAGATTATACGGTATAGCCTTTCAATCGTTGGGACTAATCGATTCTTTTCGGTCTGTAGTGCGGCGTCTAAGAAAATAATCAATTGGTTCTCATGGATGCATCGAATGTAATTAACGGCTTTGTAGGTTTCTCTAGGTTCTGCATCTGGCATGTAGACAAATGTAACCCCTTGACTTGCAAAAGCATTAACTTTATCTGACGTAACGTTTAGCAGCGATAAGAGGTCGTTGGTTTCGTGATAAATAACGTTATTTGTAAAATGGAAGTTACAGGTTTTTTCGTTGATTTTATAAGATAAGCGCATGAGGATGTCCTGTCTTGTGTGCCGAACCAGTACAGGATATGCATGCGCGGTGTTTGTGAGTCAATCAACCTTCACTTGGGTGTTTGGCCTAGTTAGTTATATTTTTGATATATTCTTTACTGCAAAAAGGGTTTGGTTGCGTAAGTTATCGTTCACATAGCTAAGTTATTCTAGATTAGCTCGTCTCAGAGTGTCGGAAACAGTCGGGAACTGCTATGCAGGTGCTAGACCAGAACTCAATCAAGTGTCAGTGGGGCTTTGATCTAGCCCATGGAGGAAGCGGTAGCTTGCCGAGCGGGGTGGGGCTGGCATGGCTGTTCTGGAATGAATGAGCAAATACTTCTGCCTGGCGGCTATGAATAATCACGCCGCGCTGCGACATATGCGAGCCGGCGCCCATCCGCTGGGTGGGTAGCAATCCGAACTCTACAGCGAGATGGGGCGCGGTACAGCGTGACGCATCCCGGTTCTAATGCTATGGGTTTAGCTGCTAAGGAAGGGGGCGTTGAATCGTTGGTCAGGCTTACCCGCTATATAGGATGAGCTGAACGTGAACCGCTCCGGAGCGGTTGTCGGCCCGCAATTTGGATGAAACCGACTGGTTTAAATCACGTGAGAATCTCTCGCTCCCGCTAGGCCCCATGACAAAACGCGTATAAAACCTTTGTTCCGCAATTTTATGTCTTATGGTCTGTAAGTTATTGATAATAAACGATAAATAGAAAACCTTTCTGGATTTACAGTTTGCTAATAGCGACCGATCGTCGGGTTTCCCAATAGAGGGGGGTTGAAAAAAAATTCGCGAGACGGATCTATATATTTGAGAACAAAAAAAAGCGAGTGATGTGAATCCTGAATTTTTTGTGTCAGATGAGACGCGATTTTGTGGCATCCATTGATCAAGCACGACCGTTAAATTTGAAGAGCATGTGCAGCTGGCACCTCCCTCTCCCTAGGGATCGCCTCCTTCGCGGCCGACAGGCTGCGGCTTAAGGTTTGACAACAAAAAAATGAAACGGCCAAAATTTTTTTGGCTAAAACGCAAGATGTTGTGGTTGTTTTTGCTTAAAGCACCATATATTGCGATTACAGTTGTTTTTCAATCATTCTTGCGCCGTCCATCGCGAGCTTTCAATCATCTGGCCTTGACCGCTGATTAGCGGAGCGCACCGAAGCGCCCGGGCGAGAGTATGGCGAGCTGCGCAACGCGAACGAGATGATACGATCCCAAAGGATAGATGTAGCTCAGGCATGAGCGTTTCGATGCCCCCCTTCACTGCCTCCGTCATCGACGTCTTTGCGCCCCGCATCGTTGCTGGAGAGCCAGTGCCAGCATGAAGGTCGGCTCGTGCTGGATGCCTCAAGCAGGCGCTGCATGTCACGTCAGCGGCGTCGCACATGAGGCTGATCTACTACCGCGGCCTTGGACAGCCAGTACGACTCGATCCGCTATACCGCGCGCCTGACCGAGCTGAAACACCGTCCATAATGAAGGAACGTAAGGCCGTGGGGATGGTGGCCTTGAAATCGACTCACTGGTAAAACCACCAGCGCCTGCTGAGCTCAATCGGCTCTTCCCGAAAGAGGCTTAGGCAAGCTTGCCACCGGCAACTAGAAGGTCAGGCCATGGCTGCCTAACTTAAACGACGTAGCCTTGCACGAAAACGGGAGCGATTCAGTACCTGCTGAACGCAGTGAGGTTTTAGATACTTTGTATGTGCTCGTTTATATAGCCATGGCTGGAGCTCATCCAAATTTGCGAAGTATTTTCGACCGTTTCGACCGTTTCGACCGTTTCGACCGTTTCGATTAGGCGGTAGCGCAGCGCCAGATCCCGGCGAACCTGCTCGACTGCCTGTGACCTTTTCATGGCTTCTCCACGTGTGCGAATAGTTTACCTGTTCAGGTAAACACTATAGGTATGTAGGGTTATGCGACATATATTAGGGGTGGCTTTCAACGGCGATGAATGCTCTGGCGATGCATCGGGCTTGGTATCTATTCTATAAGCATATGGTTGGCACTTCCGCTACCAAGGAAAGCTCAGCGGCTGGCAACCCACAAAGGAGTGTTTTATGTCGAGGCTGGTTAGGATCGTACTGATTGATTCGTTGTGTCGTGGCACCAAAGCTGACCTTTGCCTAGATGGCAACACAGCCATCATGGGTACCAACGGCATTGGCAAGACCAGCTTCATGCGTCTGATCCCGATTTTCTATGGCATAAAGCCAGGGGAGTTGATTTCAGCCGACTCGAATAAGAAATCATTTGCCGATTGGTACCTGCCCAACCCGACTAGCTTCATCGTGTTTGAGTATCTGAATTGGGAGAGCCACCTGCGTTGTGTCGTCATGCATAGGAGCAGCGATACCTACGCTTATCGTTTTGTGAAAAGTGGTTGGCGCAGCGAGCTCATCTACGACGACATTGAAGCCGGACGCATGGTCATGTCGTCCGAACTCCAGCGCCACATGTCGAAGCAGGGGGTGGACTGCACCGCGCAAATCCCGCCGCTGTATTACGGTCGCACAATTCTATTCAACACCGACTCCAATAACCTTGAAGGTATTGACGGCATCGACAAGCGAAACCTGGTTCGCACGATGCGATCAGCATATTCGTTGGCTCCGCGTGGCAAGCATCTGTCTGGGCTTGACCGCCTAACGGTCGCGCTTATCGAGAGTAAAGGTACTTTCGACTCCATGAAGTCGACTATGGCCAGTATTTTGGATCAGGACAGTGCCAATCCTGCCGACATGCTTAAGACCTTTTCGGTGCAGTCTTTCAAGGAAATCCTGGACTCGCGAGATGGATACCTAGCACTTGAAGAGCTGGGCAAAACCATCGTTGAGCTTGATGCGACTCGTCATGAGTTTGAAGCGTGTATTGCCGAAATGGGCAAGCTACGGGGTTGGGCAGCTTTGCTCAATGAAGAACGAGAGGCAGACAGCAGACTGCTCGATGACGAAGCTAAATTGCTAACCGCGAAGGAGAGTGAGTTTAACGAGCAGGCCAGCGATTTGCGGGGTAAAGCTGGGCTTAAGGTTAGTGAAGCGGGTGTTGCCGCCACGACTGCTGAACAGTCTCTGAAAGCGGTCGAAGATAGGCAGGAACGCTTTCAGCAGCATGGCATTGACGAGCTACGGGCTCTGCATCAACGCTTTGAGGGGATGTGCTCTTCGGTCAGTGAGAAGCGCCAGCTACAGGAACATATTGAGCGTGAGGGCGCTGACCTACGCCGTTTCGCTGAGATCAGAATCCAGCAAATTAAAAACGATTTTGCACGTGGTAAAGAATCTCTGGAAGCGAACTACAAGGTAGCTGCCGAGGATTTTGAGCATCGCTACGTAGACATCACGACCAAAAGAGAGCAAGGCTTAGACGACTGCCAGGCAAGGGAGCGAGTCGAGACTCTCGCGCTCCAGCAAAAACTGACTGGGCTGGAGGTGCGTCGCGGGCAATTGCAAAGTGAGCACGCGCAGCTTGCTAGGATGAAGGTGCCTCCCGAAAGTCAGGTCGCTATTGATGAAGCTAATGCAACGATACGCCGCTTGGATGCAGCTCTTAGCGAAACGAATGAGCTGATTGCGCAATGCCAAAAAGACACTCGAAAGATTCAGGAAGGTCTTGATGACTGCGCCCGTGGCACACAGAACATTTCCAACAATCGAAATGAGCTTGTCAGGCTCCAGGAGGAGCTCAAGCGTCAATGCGAACCCGGTCGGGATTCGTTCCTTGGATTCCTTCGCTACTGTCCAGAGGGCTCTCCAGACTGGGTATCCACCATTTCTAAGATCGTTCCAGCTGAGATTCTCTTGCGTACTGATCTTTCTCCCCGAATATCGGGAAAGGGCGATTCAGGGAGCTCACTTTATGGGTACGAGATTGATCTAGATCGCCTTGACGATGGCTTGATTGCCAACCTTGAGCAAATGCGTGTGCAGATTGCTGAGTTGGCAATTCAGCTCGATGATCTCGACCAAGAGCAGTTAAGGATTCAGAAAGAGGCTGACCAGCTCACTGGGAAGTTGAAGCATCAGAAGCTTGTATCAGAGCAGCTCAGCAGGAAGTGGAGTGAGTGCGACGCAAATTTGAAAACTCAAATTAGTGCTCATGAAGCCTTGTGTGAGCGGGCTGAAGCTGAGCATCGCGAGAGCTTGGAGCGTTTGAATGCTGAGTTGATCGAGATGACAGCTTTGGCCGGGGAGGCTGCACAGGCGTTAAAGCTTTTAGAAGCAGCATTTGGCCGGGAGCGCCTGGCCATTAAAAATGAAGCCAAGCTCCACGTTGATGCCCTCGACGCAGAAAAAACTACCTACAAGCAAAGCTATGACAGCCAGGCAGATGGATTCAGGCGTGAGGAAAAACAGCAGATCGAAGGAGTGAATGCGGCGCTTGAATACGATCTTGGTGCCAAGGGTATCAATAACCTTCAGCGCAATCAGCTCCTGAAAGAAATTGACGATTTAGAGCAGAGAATCAAACGCTGCAACGAGTCGCGTAGCCTTATTGAAAGCTATGAGCTTTTTCTGGCTAATGATCTTCCTCGGCTACCCGAGCTTGGCCTTGAGTTATCAAGGAAGCAGGCAGCACTGGAGCTGGCTGATAGGGAAAGGGTACGTCTTGAGCAGGATCTTGATGCGCAACGAAAGCTACATAGCAATGCACGCAAGCTGCTTCGCGAAACATGGGACATTGTCAGTAAAGACCAAGATCGACTGGCCAAGGTTATTGCTCGCCTATCGAGTGTTGCGGCGAACACGTCGGAGTCCATACCTACAGGGATGTCCGTAGCTCAGCTGGAATACCAGGCATCGCAATTGGCCGTTAACCGTAAGCGTCTTGCAGATTCAGGGCGTGAATTGCTTCGTACTGTCCATGACCGGTTTGTACGCAGCCCTGCACGTTCTCTTGCCCACACCCACCAAGGTGCGAAGATCAGCAGGATCTACAGCCAGGCCACAGCAGATGCTGACGATGAATACCAAGCGTGGGTTTACGCAGCACCGCCACTGCTAGACCTGCTCAATAGTCAGCCCGATCACAAACGGTTGCTGATCATGCAAATTCACAACCTGTCCACCGAGCTGGAGAATAGCCGAGGGCAGCTCAAGGATCTGCACAAAACGATCCTGAAACTAGGCCGAAGGGCTACAGACAAGGCCAGAGAGACATTAGGTGCTTTCCCGGCGATCAGAAACTTTGAGTTTCATGTGTCATCTCGAATTCATGCGCTGGATTTCTGGGATGAGTTAGAAGCCTATGTGCGAGAGTTTGCGCGTTGGAAGGCTTTGGGAGCCGATCTCTTGCCATCGGCCTCGTTTATCTCGGCGATGAAGCAGGTAGTGCAGAAGCTTGCGGAAGGTGCCTTTGGCGCAACACTTTCCAACTGCTTTGACGTGTCGGTTCGAGTGGATGACCAGGGCAGTAATAAGGTCGCAACCACGAACAATCAACTGATTGGGATCAGCAGTCAGGGCCTTTCAAGGATCATCGTCTACATGATCTATGTATCGCTTTTTGAGCTGCTGCGGGATACGGCCGATTTTGAGATGTCTATTCCGTTCGATGAGGCTCTCGAAATCGCGCCAGAAAACGTCATCGCGTTGGTGAGCTACTTCAACAATCGGCATATCAGGATGTTGGCTGGATTCCCAGGCGGCGCACCTGAATTACTTCGCCGCTTTCAGCATTGCTACACCCTACGTCGGCAGAGGGAGCGGGTCATCGTCACTCAGTACCTGCCTCCTCGCACGAATCCACTCCAGGTATTAAATGACGAAATTGGTGAGAGCAAGGAAGCGGGGATATACGCATGAGTCGTTTGCGTGAGTGCCTTGAAACACTGCTTCGAGGGGGATTCATCTGCCCATTCAGTCAACCGGATCTTCACCAGGCAATGCTTGATCAGGATCTAGCTGTGCGAGTAGAGCAAGGGTTGCTGCCAGTGGGGCGGGTGCTGGCATGTATTGGTGATGAAGCTGCACCGGATACGTTTTATGCAGGTTACGCATCGCTCGACTCACCTCAGGATCGCCAGTCTGTGGCCAGTGAGCTGACGTGGCTTCGTGATCAGATCAAACCTTTACTGGACTTTATTCGTCTGTATAGCCGGGCTGAAGGCAGTGATGTGTACTTGGCACCCGGTGAGGAGGTTTCTTTCTCTAGGCTGATCGAGGCTATCGAGGCCAATACCACATACGCAGAGATGCTTCGTGACCTTGCGGGACACCAAATCTTTAGGCGTATCAGTTCAGCCCGCGATAACAAAGACAGCCTTGGGAGAGCGCTAGAGGCCTTAACAGATGAGGGCTTCCTCGTGCGAGCCAACACGCAAAGCGCAAATTATGTAGTGACCGGAAAAATGGGTTATGTCTTCATGGCCTTGGAATGGGTGGCTGCGTATCACGAAATTGCCGAGCCCGAGAATCGTCACGAGCTGGCTGCTGTGCAGGGAGGCTTGGAGCTTTGAAGGCTGAAGACTGGAAGCGACTTGGGCAGAGCGTCGCCGCCAACGCGGAGCTGCTTGAGTTGCTGGCAAACTCAGACGAGCTCGGAGTCACTACCCAAGAAAAGGGGCAGAAGAAGCTTCTGTCATGGCTAATCGCAAAAAACCTTATTGATGTTGATGATGGGGTCTACAGCCTGTCGTCGTTGATGCTGGATCTGGGCGCTCAAATCTCGATGACAGGATTCGAGAGAGCCGCTCTAGATTTGGAAGAAAGCATCATAGCCATTACGAATCTTTGCGAATCCTACGGGAGCGCACGTGATAGCGGCAGCGTCGACAGAATGGCACGCGTTGAGAAGAAGCTGAGCCTGCGGCTACGCCAGATCATCAAAGCAATTCGCAGCGAGATTGTTTCGACAAGAATGTTTGTTGAGGCCGGTTTCAATTTTTCTAATAGCCTCTCCGACCAGCTGCGTGAAATTCGCCATGTGGCGGATCGTCTAGTGCATATTCATGACCGGCTGAGCTTATTCACGTACGAGAGCCTATCGCCGCTTTGTCATGATGACCGCACCTTACATCGAGTGATTGTGAAGTTTTTTCTCAGCGCACTCTCCAAGCAACGCGTTCACCTGCACGACCTCATTTCTCGTCTGAACAAGCTCAGTGTCGCTGTTCGTAAGCGCAAGCGGCAACGGCAACTAATCCTTGTTGTTGATGCCTGGCTTGATAGTGGAAATATTCTGGATTTGCTCCCCATGCAGGACGCGAAGACTTACTCAGGGAGTATTCGTGCCCAGAGTATGAGTCTGTCTGCGCATGCGGTTGCAGGGCATACAGATGCTGATTACGTCGCTCAGTTGGAGTCGATTATCGCCAGTCTGCCTCCCCCCAAGGAGCGGATTTTACGGGATGTTGCTCAAAGGCAAGAAGGTGAGTACCCGTTAGTGCCCGACGTTGAGTTGGAGCAGGAGGAAGAGGTGCCGCCATTTGCTGAGCCTCATCTTATCGCGATGCTGGAGGCTTACAAGCAGGCTCAGGCTCCTCAATCGGCTGTGGATTATTGGCTGTTGAATGCCCATCCTGAGGATGACCTCAAGGTCTGGCTATGTGCTCTGGACAACTATCTGCTTGTGCTTCAGTCAGAAGTCAAAAATACGGGAGGAAAGCTGAATTTCAGCATCGTTCCCGAAGAGCTTCCAATGAGCCGATATTCAGCGAATCAGTACATCACGGATATTTGGATTTGCTCAGAGCATGCCCTTGATCAACCTCGCGTCAGAGCCATGCATTGCTGATGCATGCTGAATACCATGTGTGCCCCCACCTATGATCCAGCCAGGTGATATCAGAGCTATCGCCGAAACGGTAGCTTTAGCAAAGGATTACGTCACGGCCAACAAATTATGGAAACGTATTAATGCACAGTACGGGATAGGCGCTAAGCAAGGGGCACGGTTTAGCCTAACGGCGGCGGATCACAAGTACCTTCGCGATATTGTGAGGAACGAGTATGGCTTCGACCCTTTGAAGGAGAGGCCGCTCGACGGTGAGCTCGATCGGATGTCATTGGCGCAAAAGACCCGAAGCGAAAAGCTATCGGGCGAAGGGGTGGGCAGGGACATTATTTTGGTCAGCTCTGGGAGTGGCGACCTGTTTCTACCTCAGGGGGATTTCACTCTGCCCAAGGGGGCTGTACTTCAGCTTCAGGCAAGCGCGCTCCATGGAGCAGAAGAGGTCGTTCTGGTCGAAAACCTCAGCCCTATGTATCACCTTCATCGCTACATCTGGCCTGAAGGGATGAGCCAGATACCAATGATTTTCCGTGGAAGCCCTCAGTATTCGCCCGCAGCTGTAGCTACGGCGTTGGCGGGCGTCAGGAGGGTTATCTGCTTTCCAGATTTCGATCCACAAGGGCTGCTCAACAGTTTCTGTACCGACAAGGCCGGCGGGTTGATGATACCAACCAGGAGCGCGCGCTCTGAACTGATTCGCAGGGGCTTAGATAAGCCGGAAGACTACACCAGGCAAGTTGAAGCAAGGGATTGGCTGCGTAAGCAGAAATTGGGGCTTGAGTTCGTGACTGATCTGTTGGTCTCAGAAACAGGATTCAGCCAAGAATCTATGGTTGGGCTGGACTTACAGGTTGTAGACATTCCGTGAGTCACAGTATTCAGCCTCACCCACAAGGCAGTGGCGAGTCGCTGCATTATTTTTGAGCCAGGGGGCATGCCCTCGTATGCTTGAAAAGTTTACCTGTTAATGTAAACACTACAGATGTGTAAATTTTGATTGCATATATTCCTCCTGAGGGCAAGGAGCCAGCAGTCAGAGGATTCGAGATGGCGTCATTCACACAGCTTTGGGCAGTCGTAGGTCTGGCCGCAGGATTGGGCTTGCTGCTCGCCTTGGTTCTCATCTGTCAGCAACTGCGTATAAGCAGCTTGCCCTCGACGCGCCGGGATTTGCTCCAACAGGTTGAAGCTTTGAGCAATGGTAAGCGCGAGCTTCTAGACCACCAGTTTGAGCTGCAAGCCGCGCTGCGCGCAGAGCATGCACATGTTGAGCAGTTAAAGCGCAAAGCCCTGCTGCTAGAGACGGCCATGCAGGATGAATCCCTACATGCAGCCAGGAGCAAAGCATGACCATCACGGGATGGATAGGTGTGTCCTTTGGACAAGTCGATTGCCTTGCCAATCCGAAATGGTCGGTCTTGTGTGGCTACCGACAGCAGGAACGACACGAGAGCAAGAACTCTTCATGCGCGTTGTATCGAGTGTGTTCTCGATTTGCCCATCACCTTGCACTCTTGAATGTGGTCGGCGCTAGGGCGTTTGTCGCTGGCGCTCAGTCCGGCCGGCACTCAAAATAGGCGCTCTGATGTCGTTGATGAGTTCGAAGCCCTTATGAGCACTCTTTATCTGGCCAATTTCACCAAATGCTCATTAATTGTGCCCGAGACCCGCATCGTTGCTGGTCTGCTGTTGCAGGGAGTGGAAGCTCAAGAATGGGAAAAGCAAGTACATGAGCTGAATGTACTGCAAAAACGCACGGCCAAGACGGCAGCGAGCTATGCCGATTTGGCGCGTGCCCGGTTGCAAACGATGGATGCAGATCTCTGGCAATTGGTGCGTGACGGCAGCATGCCTGTTGCGACCCATGCCGTCCTGGCTGCTACCGTGAAATTCTCGCCCTTGTTTGGCGACTTCCTGCGTACGGTCGTGCGGGATCAGTTTCGTCGTTTTGCAACGCGCCTGGAGGTTCGTCACTGGGACGCCTATATCGAAGACAGCCTACGCTCGCAGCCGAACATGCCTACTCTCAGCGACTCCACACGCGTTAAGTTAAGGCAAAATGCCATGCGTATGCTGGCGGAGGCTGGTTTCATCGAGGCCACCCGTAGCTTGCGCCTACGCAGTCAGCAGATTGAGCCAGCGGTTCTTCACTATTTACGTCAACACAACGAGCAGTACGTGCTCGATTGCCTTCAGGTATGCCCGTGAACGACCTCGACGAACGTCTCAATAAAATCCTGGAAAAAGTCACCTCCGATGACTTTCTCGGCGGTCAAGGGCTGGGCAACGAGGTGCCGTTTTATGCCTTTGACTATCCGCCGCAGGATGAAGTGAAGGTACGTGAGCATGTCCGGTTTCTTGAAGGTGCTATCAGCAAACGCCGTCCTGAGCTGAAGGTTGCGTTTATCAACCTGTTTGAACTGCTTCTGGACATGCTCAACAAACGCAAGCTGCTAGACAAGTCCATCGGCCTGCAAGCGCAGAAGGGCGACGAGGCTATGCAAAAAGCCCTCAAGGCGCCACTGGATGCAGGCAAGGTCGCCAAAGAGCTGGTTGATCGCTATCCGCCCAGTGAGTACGGCTTGCTGGTCATCAATGGTGTCGGCAGTGCCTATCCACTGATCCGCACCCACAACCTCCTGAACAACCTCCAGCCTTTCATGGGGCAGACCCCGCTGGTGGTGTTTTATCCAGGCCTCTATGACGGCCAATCGTTGAAGCTGTTCGGTCAGCTGGGCGAGAAACCTTATTACCGCGCTTTCCGTTTGGTGAGCTGAAAAGGATGTCCACCGTGCAAATCAAGAGTCTGTTTACCCGCTCCATTCACCGCTCGATCAATGGCGTTATCAAAGCTGACCAGGATGACGCTGAGTCGGTCTGGCAGGAGCTGGATGAGTACGTCATCACTCGCGAGTTGGATCAACACCTGCGTAGTTTTTTTGAAAGCTATCTGGCGGCCCTAGACAATCCCCAGGATGCATCCGGACGAGTAGGGGTGTGGATCTCTGGTTTCTTCGGCTCGGGTAAATCGCACTTCCTGAAAATTCTCTCTTATCTGCTGGAGAACAAGAAGGTCAGCAAGGACGGCGAAACGCGCCAGGCCATCGATTTCTTCGAGCGCAAAATTGCCGACCCGATGCTCGCTGCCGACATCAAGCGTGCCATCGCTGCTGAGACCGATGTGCTGCTGTTCAACATCGACAGCAAGGCCGATAGCGGTGATGGGCGTGATGCCATCCTTCGCGTCTTCCTGAAGATCTTCAACGAGCGCCTGGGCTTCTGTGGGGATCATCCGCACATCGCCCACATGGAGCGTCACCTGGACGACCAGGGCAAGTTTGCTGCGTTCAAGCAGGCGTTTGCCGATGCATCAGATTCCACTTGGGAAGATGAGCGCGACGCCTACCACTTCCAGGTTGATGCACTGGCTACTGCTCTTTCCCAAACCCTGGGGCAGGAAATCAAAGATGCCGACGCTTGGGTGGAGCGCTTCGAAAACGACTTCAGCCTCAATGTCGAAAGCTTCGCCAAGTGGGTGAAGGAATACCTGGATAAACGCGGCAAGGATCAGCGCATCGTGTTCCTGGTGGACGAAGTCGGCCAGTTCATTGGCCAGGACACCCACCTGATGCTCAGCCTGCAAACCATCACCGAAAACCTCGGCACGATCTGCGGTGGCCGCGCTTGGGTTCTAGTCACCTCGCAGGAAGATATCGATGCTGTCTTGGGCGAAGTCCGCGCCTCCAAGGCCAATGACTTCTCCAAGATTCAGGGGCGTTTCAAAACCCGCTTGTCGCTGTCCAGCGGTAACGTTGATGAGGTCATCCAGCGTCGCCTGCTCGACAAAGAACCTGAGCCCAAAGATGCCCTGCGCAAGATCTACCGCGAAAAGGCCGACATCCTGCGCAACCAGCTCAGCTTCACCAACACCGGGCGCACGTACAAAGCGTTCACCGACGAAGATAACTTCGCCGCCGTTTACCCCTTTGTGCCGTACCAGTTCCAGCTTGTGCAGCGCATTTTCGAAAGCATTCGCAAGGCCGGTGCCACGGGTACTCACCTGGCCCGGGGGGAGCGCTCACTGCTGGATGCCTTCCAGTCAGCCGCCAAGGCCGTCAGTGAAAACAACGTCGGCGTCTTGGTACCGCTGTACCGCTTCTATCCGTCCATCGAAGGCTTCCTTGAGGGAGTGGTCAAATCGACCATCGATAACGCCGCCAGCAACCCAAGCCTGCAAGAGTTCGACCCCTTGGTGCTGAAGACCCTGTTCCTCATCCGCTACGTTGATGAGATCAAGGGTAACGTCGATAACCTCATCACCCTGTTTATCGATGAGATCGACGCTGATCGCCAAGGCCTGCGCAAGCAGATCGAAGACAGCCTCCAGCGCCTGGAGAAGGAAACCCTGGTCAGCCGGAATGGCGATGACTTCTTCTTCCTGACCAACGAAGAGCGCGACATCAGCCGTGAGATCAAGGATATGGATCTCACTAGTGCCGATGAGGCCCGCGAGCTGGGGCAGCTGCTGTTTGATGAAGCACTACGCGGTCAGCGCAAGTTCCGCTTCCCCGACAATGGCAAAGACTTTGGCCTCAACCGCCAGTGTGATCTTCATCCCCTGGGCAACCGCGTAGATGGTGACCTGTTGATCTCAGTTATTAGCCCCTTGGTGGATGACCGAGACACCTGGAGCGAGCAACGTTGCATTCTTGAGTCCAGCCAGGGGGAGGGCAGTGTGCTCTTGCGCCTTGAGGACGAACGCGACCTGGCCCGTGAGCTGCGTCTGTACCTGCAAACCGACAAATACATCACGCGCAAAAACGACGGCACGCTGCCGCACAACACCAAGCGCATCCTTCAGGATCGTGCCGAGGAAAACCGCCAGCGCCGTCAGCGCCTGAGTACCACTGTGGATCGTCTGCTGCGTGAGGCTGAGGTCTATGTGGCCGGCAACAAACTGGAGACCAAGGCTTCCAGCGCGCCGATGTTGGCCGAAGAAGCACTCGACTACCTGGTGCGTAATACCTTCAGCAAACTGGGTTACATCCAGCATCTGAGCAGCGACCCGCAAAAAGAAATCCAGGCCATGCTGGCCACACAGCAAACACCAGGCCTGGGTCTTGAGAGCACCGGCGAAGCTAATCCACGCGCACTGAAAGAGGTGAGTCAGCACATTGAATTGCTGGCGGGGCAATCACGTCGCATCGTCCTGCATGACCTCGCGGAAACCCACTACGGTCGTCGCCCTTATGGTTGGCCAGAATGGGAAACCGTATTGCTGATTGTGCGGCTAATGCTCAAGGGCGAAGTCAGCCTGATCGGCAATGGTGGCCCGCTGGCTCCGCAGCAAATCTGGGCTGAAATCTCCACCCCGGCTCGCTGGCGCACCACTGAAATTCAGAAGCGCCAACAGGTCGGCTCAGGCGAGCTGCAAAAAGCCCGTCAGCAATTCAAAGAGGTGTTTCAGAAGATCGCCCCGGATGGCGAGGACAGCCTCTATACCCTCCTGCAAAGCAGCCTGGCCAGCTGGGAGAGTGAGTTCAAACAGTGGCGAGCACTGGCGCAGACCGGCCAGTACCCAGGGTTGGACGACATCGACCAGGGCATCAAGCTGATTGGCAAACTCAAGGCTGCGCCGGATAGCTTCGATGCTATCCAACTATTCCTCAAGGAGCGCAGCGCGCTGCTCGACCTCTCTGACAGCTACGGTGACCTGGATAACTTCTATAGCAGCCAGAAAACCGCCTGGGACAAGCTAGGTGCGGCGCAGCGGGACTTCCAGCCCAACCGCCCCAAGTTGGAGAAGGATGAAAAAGCCGCTCGTGCCCTGGCACGCATCGACGAAATCCTCAGCGCCAAGGCTCCATTCAACCTGATTCGCGAAGGTGAAGGGCTGATCCAAACCATCACTCAGATCAACGACGGCTTCCTCAAGGATGCCCACGCACGCGCGGATGCCTGGCTGGACAAGCAGTTGGCCAAGGTCAATGCGGAACTGGATGATTTGCAAGCCAGCACGGATCAGCGCAACAAGAGCCTGCTCGCCCTGCAAAACCTCCGGCAGCGTATTAGCAAACAGCGCAGCCTGGCCCATATCAGCCAAATGCAGGATGAGGCGCGCGATCTAGCCGATGCAGCCATCGACCATTTACACCTGTTGGCCGAACAGGCTGCCGCCAAAGCCAAGGCCGCAGCCAGCGCACCGGCACCAACGCCCGTGGTCTCGGGCAGCGGTAATCCGGGTGTGCCTGTAGCCGAACCCAGCGCTCAGGTGGTGAATACGCCTGCGGCTGTAGTCGCGCCGGTCGTACCGGTCAAAAAACGCCGGGTTATCGATGCTCAGCTGCTCGCGGGCTCTGGCTATATCGAAACACAAGCCGATATCGACAATTTCCTCGCCAAACTGCGTAAAGAGCTTGAGCAGGCAATCGCTGATAACCAGCGTGTAGAAATTCGATAGCCAACAGCCGTGCTGCCCTGTGGGCGGCACGATGCGCATAAGGATGTGAGCATGATTCCCTATCCGGAAGTGACCTCTTTGTTCAAGTACATGCCCTGGCCAGGCTTTGCCAGGGAGACACTGCTTGAACAGAGGATTTGGTACTCCAGCATGTCGGCCTTCAATGATCCGTTCGAGGGAATCTACGACATTCAAAATGACATCTCCGTGCATGCAGCCATCGCCCTGGCTGTCAAATACAAAGCGAATTGTCATTGGGATGAAGTTGAAGGATACATCCGCACAAGGGTGCTTCATTCCCGGCATAACAGCCTTGTTCTCAGCGATGACTTCAAGGCCATGGTGAAGCAGCAGGTTGAAGCGGCCCGAGACCAAATTCGGAGCCTTGGCGTGCTCTCATTATCGATGGTGCCAGACTCGATTCTGCTCTGGTCGCACTACGCCGATGAGCACAAAGGCATCTGCATCGAGTTTGAGCGCAACATCGACGAGGACTCCGGCATCCTCGAAAAATCCAGGCCAGTTATCTACTCGGATATGTACCCGACCCCCAGCGTGGATCAGTTGGTATTAGATCCTCGTGCCCTGACTAACAAGGTTGTGTACACCAAGTCCCACCACTGGGCCTACGAAAAAGAGTGGCGCTTGTGGAAGGACAAAGGCAATCAAAAACACCCGCTGCCAGGCCCGGTGAAGTCAGTGATATTGGGCAGCAACTGGCACGGTAGTCAGGAAGATATTCAGCGAATCTGTCGTGACCTCAATGCTGATCTTGTTCAGGCCAAAATCGTGAAAGGCCGTTATGACATCGAGTTTGAAACCATCCAGCATCGAGAAACATAGTCTGCATCACTGCAATACCCATATGGGTTGGATGCCACTCACTCCAACACAAGATCGTTAAGCGCTCCTCGATCAAAATCGATTGCTGTTGAGCCTTGGAAGGATTTGAAGTTTATGAACCGCTCCGCTCTGAAAAAATACGCCCCCCAGGCTCGTCTCGACTTTATCGAGGCCGTCACCCTGCGTGCCCGTCGCCTCGGGCTTGATCCGACATTGCCGGTCAGTGTCGAACAAACGGGCGACGTATTGCTGATTGCTGGCCAGCCGTTCCCGGCCAGTGTTGCCAAGCAGCGCTCCGCGCTGGCTCAGCGTATTCAGCAGCAGGGCTTTAATGCCGTGGTCGAGGCGTTGGCCTACACCTGGTTTAACCGCCTGGTAGCCATTCGCTTTATGGAACTCAAGGGCTACCTCAGCCACGGCTACCGTGTGCTCAGCCACCCACAAGGTCAGCAGCCAGAGATTCTCGATCACGTTCAGCACCTTGATCTGCCTGGTTTGGACAAGTCTGAAGTCATTCGCCTGAAAACCGCAGGTAATCAGGACGAAGCGCTTTACCGCGAGATTCTCCTCGCCCAGTGCCACGAGCTGCACCGCAATATGCCGTTCCTCTTCGAGGCGTTAGACGATGCCACCGAGCTGCTGCTCCCGGACAACCTCCTGCGTACCGACTCGCCCATTGCTCACCTGGTCAGCGATATCGACGAGGCCGACTGGCAAGAGGTCGAGGTCATCGGTTGGCTCTATCAGTTCTATATCAGCGACAAAAAGGACGAAGTGATCGGCAAGGTGGTCAAGAGCGAGGACATTCCCGCCGCCACCCAGCTGTTCACCCCCAACTGGATCGTTCAGTACCTGGTGCAAAACAGCCTCGGTCGCCTCTGGCTGATGGCCAACCCAGGCTCAAACCTCAAAGACAAAATGCCTTACTACATCGAGCCCGCCGAGCAAACACTGGAGGTGCAAGCCCAGCTTGATGCCTTGATCAAGGTGCGGATGGATGAAGATGGCGGCACGCTCAATCCTGAGTCGTTGACCGTGCTCGACCCAGCCTGTGGGTCGGGCCATATCCTGGTGGAAGCCTACAACCTGCTGCGAGCCATTTATGAAGAGCGGGGCTACCGCCTGCGGGAGATCCCACGGCTGATCCTGCAAAAGAACCTATTCGGCCTCGATATCGACGACCGAGCTGCTCAGCTGGCTGGTTTCGCCCTGCTGATGAAGGCTCGCGAGGATGATCGCCGGCTATTCGATGAGGAAGGAAATCCGCCACATCTCAATGTTATGGCCATTCAGCAAAGTGTTGGCCTGCCGGATGAGGAAATGGCCCAGGTCATTCTTAATGCCGCTATCCAGATTGAGGGCGGCGATGCATTCCATTCAGGACAGCTATTCGGCGGTGGGCAGTTGGAAACGCAACATAGCTCAGGGCTTACGGTGCTTGATTTACGCCAACTAATTCAGTTATTTGAGCATGGTAAGAACTTCGGTTCTCTGATCAGTCTACCGAAAGCTCTTAATGCAAAGCTGGGAAATATCGTTGATCTGCTGGCTAGCGTACGTAACCAGGGCGATGATCTTTCGCGCAGCTATGCGAATCAGGTGTTAAAGCAGTTTGCTTGGCCTGCCAGTTTACTGGCATTGCAATATGATGCGGTGGTGGCGAATCCTCCGTATATGGGTAGCAAGGGTATGAACGCCTTCCTCAAGAGTTTTGCCCAAAGGGGGTTTCCAGACAGTAAAGCAGATCTTTTCGCGATGTTTATGGAGCGAGGTTTCATGTTGTGCCGGTCAAACGGTTTCAACAGCATGGTGACTATGCAGAGTTGGATGTTTCTTTCTTCATACCAGTCTATGAGGGAAAAAATTCTTACAGATAGGGCCGTTATTACCATGGCTCATCTAGGGGCAAGGGCGTTTAGTGAAATATCAGGGGAGATTGTTCAGACTACTGCATTTGTCTTGGGGAAGACAAATATTTCAGAAGCGAGGCCTGTGTTTAACAGGTTGATAGAGGGTTCAGAGCAGGAAAAGCAAGATTTGCTTCTGGCTAGTGGGCAGCGCTTTGATGAAACCTGCCAGTCTGATTTTTCTAAGGTTCCTGGTAGCCCGCTAGCTTACTGGATCGATGATAATACTAGAGATGTTTTTGTTGAAAATCCTAATATAGCCTCTGCTGCGCATTGTATACAAGGAATTATTACTGGTGATACGCAGCGGTATATTAGGCTCTGGCCGGAAATATCTTTTTCTAAAATAGCCTTGGGTGTCGATGATTTTTCTAAAATTGATTTGAATTCTATTTTTTGGATCCCCTATACAAAAGGTGGGCAGCCTAGAAAGTGGTATGGAAATAATGAATATGTTATTAACTGGAAAGATGAAGGGCGAGGATTAGTTAGAGCGAGGACTCAGAACTCAGAGTTTTATCTTAAGCCTTGTGTGACCTGGACTTTGATTGGTTCAAGCTCTTTCGCTGCTCGATATTGTCCCCCGGGTTTTTTATGGGATGTTTCTGGTTCAATTGGTTTTCCAAAAAACACGGATGACTCAAAACTAATTTTGGCGATTTTGTGTAGTAGGTTTTCAAAACTTGCAATAAATATTTTAAATCCTACTATTAATACAAACATCGAGGATGTGGATTCTATCCCTATTTGTGTCCCATCTTTAGATGATAGGTCTGCCATTAATGATCTTGTGCAGAGGGCGATTGATATTTCGAAAGAGGATTGGGACTTGAATGAGATGTCATGGGGCTTTAGATATCCATTCGAGCTAGGGGGGCGGTCACTTTCGGATAGCTGGTTAAGTTTTAAATCAAGTTGCGAGGCTAGGGTATACAATCTTGAGTGTTTAGAGCGTGAAATTGAGTCGTTACTTGTGATCTCTTATAAGGTTGATCAATCACTTCTTCAGCAGGTTGAAAGTGATCAAGTTTCTCTAAAAACAGCCAGTCGCGAAGGTGACGCGGTGCGATTAGTTTCTTATGCCGTTGGCTGTATGAATGGTCGCTACAGTCTAAACGAGCAAGGCCTTGTATATGCTAATAACAGCAATTTCGGTTTTGATCCCTCGCGCTATACGAAGTTTCCTGCGGATGCCGACGGTATTATTCCCATCACCGATGAGTCCTGGTTCGAGGACGATGCCGCCGAGCGCGTACGTGAGTTCGTCAAGGTGGTCTGGGGTGCTGAAACGCTTGTAGAAAATATGGAGTGGCTGGCCGATAGCCTGGGCCGTAAGGCTGGTGAGTCCGCTGACGATGCCATCCGCCGTTACCTGTCCGCCAGTTTCTACAAAGACCACCTGCAAACCTACAAGAAGCGCCCAATCTACTGGCTGTTCTCCAGCGGCAAGCAAAAGGCCTTCGAGTGCCTGGTGTACCTGCACCGCTATAACGAGGGCACGCTCTCGCGTATGCGCATGGAATACGTCGTGCCGCTGCAAAGCCGTATGCAGGCCCGTATCGACAAGCTCACCGATGACATCGACAGCGCCACCAGCAGCGCCCAACAAAAAGCCCTGCAAAAGCGCAAAGATAAACTCACCAAGCAGCTCGAAGAACTCCGCCGCTTCGACGAAAACCTACGCCCCTACGCCGACCAGCGCATCACTCTCGACCTGGATGATGGCGTTAAGGTCAACTATGGAAAATTCGGTAATCTGCTGGCTGAGGTCAAGGCGGTTACTGGCGGTAAAGAAGACTAATCGTTTGTTAAAACTGAGGTGTTACGGTGTTTCCAAACAAACAAATAATCGTAGTTTATCCTGATGACTACGAAGATCTGGCGGTTGCCATGCAGCATGAAATTTCAAAGGTGGATAGTTTTGATTGTTCGGCATGGTCTATCGAGCACTATAAACAAAACGCCCCTACGCTCTCGGGGCGTAGCTATGCGGTCTTTCTGGGAACGCCAGACGAAAATCGATTCACCAAGATGTATCAACCGCAAATCTCAAAAATAGTTAACGTAAATGGGGCGTGCTTGGGCTGGGATGGCAGTAAGGCTATTATTTTCGGCGAAGGTAACCTAGAAAAGAAACCAGCATTTGACGCATTCAAAAGTAAGTTAGGATATGGCTCTGCGGCTGCCGGTATCGCTTCTTCGGCCACGTTAGGTACAGTGATGAGCGCCGGGTTTTTAGTTGCGGTACCTGCTCTTCCGGCCGCGATAATCGGTGGTGGCGTTTATAGTGTTGCTAAATTCTTTATGAATAAAAAGGCGCGCCGAGTACTTCGTTATGAACAAACTAAAATGGCGATCTATAATTTTTTACTGACAGAGCTCGAAATTTGGACTAAGGGACGTGAATAATGGGCGATTTTGCTGACGCCTATTTTAGGGCCAGTAGAGACTTCTCTGGGGTAAGCGGTGCTCTTGAGTCGGCAGCCTTTGTTTCAGATGTGCAGTCAGCAATCGATACGGCTCTTGCCGCAATGGCCAAGGAGGCTGAGCGTCGTGCAAATGTGGGCGTCGACTACGTAAAAGGCAATATTGCAGAAGTCTGGCATGCAGAAACACTTAAGGTTTCTGCGGTCGCAAAAGGCAATGATGATGTATGGGCGACAGCTCTCAGTAATAACAAGACCGGCGAGGATGTGGCTTACGGGAATGCCTCGGCGGCCTCGCATGCTGAGTTGAAGTATTACAAGACGGCTGAAGATACAGCAAGGCAGTTAGGTAATCCTGCGTATTCTGACAGCCAGAAAATTGTGCCTTCGGATCAGCTAGAAGGCGTTGTTGCGGAATCGCAGAAACAAGCTGCACGTAACCAGGATAGCCGTCCCGAGGTATCTGCGGCATACCAAGACACAGCTGATACTGTCAGTGATCGAATTGAGGTCGACGGCGTAACCTCAAAGCCTTTAACCGAAGGCGATGCAAAAAGCATTGCGTCAGAGTTAAAGCAAGATGGTGAGATTGATGCTGATAAGTATGGTCTTAATACTGAAGGTTTTATCGAATGGTCGGATATTTTTAGAGAGTCCGGTAGCGCAGCACTTAACGCGGCCGCCTTTTCCGCTGCCCTGACTGCTGCGCCCCATGTCTACCGCATCATTGACAAGTGCCTCAAAACGGGTGAGTTAGATGCAAAGCTTATCCGTGAGGGCGCAGGCCACGTCCTGTCGAGTTCATCTGCCGCAGGATTACGTGGCGGGCTTGCAGCTGTTATCACTGGATCCTGTAAATCTGGTCTGATGGGACAGTCTCTCAAGGGGGTGTCGCCTAATGCTATTGGTATGGCCACTGCAATGGCACTGAATTCCATCGAAAACTCCTGGCGTTATGCCCAGGGGCAGATCTCTGGAAAAGAGCTTGCTTTCAATTCCTCAAGAGATGCGGTGGCACTGATGATGGGCGGAGGCGGTGCTGCTCTCGGTCAGATGCTTATCCCCGTGCCGATACTGGGCGCTTTGCTTGGCAATCTGGTTGGCTCGACAATTGGTGCAGTAGGCGTCAGCTACGCGAACAACAAGGTACTGGGTATCTGTGTTGAGTCTGGCTGGACGTTCTGGGGGGTTGTGGATCAATCCTATGTGGT
Source organism: Stutzerimonas kunmingensis (assembly GCF_002929225.1). Classification (GTDB taxonomy): domain Bacteria; phylum Pseudomonadota; class Gammaproteobacteria; order Pseudomonadales; family Pseudomonadaceae; genus Stutzerimonas. Next base: position 645,029 of record NZ_PISM01000004.1, read on the forward strand.
ACCAGAGCATGTGCTAAGGGAGGCAGGTTTTGATCTTTTTGCACCTCAGTACTTCAAACCTGAGCTGTTTGCTGTGAATAAATTTAACGTGCAGCGCTTTCAAACTGACCGGAGCAGCTTCACCTTCCTGAGAAGAGGCGTGATTGCCTTCAATACAGTTGGCTTCCAGTAGGAAGCAGCCACACGACAAATCATGAATTCCTTGTTCTCGACGGCTTTCCACGTTGACCAGCGTGGGCAGTTGGCTGTCAGGGCCTGTCATCCGGTCGTTCATTTCAATAGTGAGGAGCTAGCCTTTATAGCGGCCTCGGTAGCTGCCGAAGCGGATCGCTTGGAGCAGATTCTGTTGGGTTTGATTCGTAGTGATTGAGGCACTCAGATCTTGATAACTCCATATTGCATGGACGCTCCCCGGGGTATTTCTAGCTTGCGGTAATGATGGGTTGGTTTATAATTTTTCAATTAGATGATCATTTTGCTAGGTTTTTTGCGTGAAAATAAACCATCTGATTGCAGACTGGCCCTCTGGAGTTATTGCCACTCAGAGCTGGTTACACCAGCACGGTGTTGGCAGCAGCCTGGCGCGTAAGTACCAGCAGTCCGGTTGGATTGAGCGGATTGGCCATGGTGCCTGGCAGCGACGTGGCGATAGCGTCGACTGGCTGGGAGGCGTATTTGGCTTGCAGCAGGACGGCCTCTTGAAAGTCTGGCCGGGCGGCCAAACTGCCCTTGCTTTGCAAGGCTATAGCCACTATCTGCCGCTAGGCGAGGATGTGGTGACTTTGTTTGCCTCCCCTGGCTTAAGACTGCCTGGCTGGTTTGCTGAACATAAGTGGGAGGTGTCGATTCGCTGCATTGCGGCCAATCTTTTCAGCGAGCTTGATTCCACTGCCTGGCAAACCTTCAAGCCTGCTCATCGCGAGTTCGAGTTGCAGATTTCCTCTCCTGAGCGGGCGGTACTAGAGCTGATCCACGCCAGTGAAGATGAGGCATTGTTCAGTTCGGTAGCGGAGCTGCTAAACGGGCTGGCTACCTTCAGCCCCAGGCGTTTACAACGCTTGCTGGAGGCCTGTCGCTCAGTACGTGTGAAACGGGTCTTTCTGTTGCTGGCACGCCATTCTGGGCATGCGTGGTATTCCCGTCTCGACCTGACGCGAGTCGACCTGGGTACTGGCAAACGGCAGTTAATTGCGGGTGGGTGTCTGGACAAGCAATTTCTGATTACGGTGCCGGAGCAATTTGCTGATGCCTCTTGATGCTCGTTATGCAGCCCAGGTTCGTCTTTTAGTGCAGACGCTACCCTTGGTCGCGGTGGAAAACTGTTTTGCATTGAAAGGCGGAACCGCCATCAATCTATTCGTGCGCAATTTGCCTCGTCTTTCGGTTGATATCGACTTGGCTTACTTGCCGAATGCTTCACGGCAAGCAGCCTTAGATGATGCGCGTGCCGCACTGGGGCGTATTGCAGCATCCATCGAGCGGGGCATGCTAGGCGTCAAAGCCACTCTGCAAACCAATCGACCGGATGAGCTGCGCATTCTTGTGCGCTCAGCAACGGCGCAGATCAAAGTCGAGGTTTCTCCGGTGCTGCGCGGTACTGTGCATCTGCCTGTGCAGCGGGATGTGGTCGCAGAAGTCGAGGATGAGTTTGGCTTTGCCAGTATGCCGGTCGTGTCTTTGCCGGATCTCTACGGAGGTAAAATCTGCGCTGCACTCGACCGTCAGCATCCTCGTGATCTGTTTGATGTGATGCTGATGCTCAGGGAGGAGGGGCTGACGCGGGAAATCTTTGAAGGCTTTCTTGTGTATCTAATCAGCCATGGACGACCGATGGCCGATTTGTTGGAGCCACGCTGGAAACCTCTGAAGCAGATCTATCAGGCTGAGTTTTCTGGCATGACGCGCGAGACTGTCGGTCTTGAGCAGCTCGAAGCCACCCAGGCCGCGTTAATGGATGCCATTCGAGCGCAGATCGAGCAACGGGATGTCGCGTTTTTGTTATCACTTAAACGTGGCCAGCCAGACTGGTCGCTGCTCGATCTGGCTGGTATTTCAGAGCTGCCAGCCGTTAACTGGAAGCTAACAAATATTCGTGCAATGGCTGAGGGTAAGCGCGCAGAGTCCTTGGCTCGACTGGAGCAGGTTTTACTGCGTTTGATGGTGAAGTCTTGCCAGTAAATCTCCGTGGTTCAAAGCTCCTCATAAAGCATTGGTTGGAAATCCATCCCTTTCGGATGGTTTATTTTTTGCTCTAAAAAAGCACTGAAAGTTTATTTTAGGTGGGTTTTATAAACCCGCTGGAGGCGGTAATTGATGTCTGAGCAGTCTGCACAAATCGTACGGATCATCGACGGCCTACAGCAGCAGTTTGCCGTCAGCCGAGTGGTTTGGTGGGAAGATCCGCTGGGCGAGTTCAGCGAGACGTTGGAAGTGCTGACATTGCAGAATGTTCAGGTTCTGCGCCGCTCGCAGACGCCAGCGCTGGCGATCAAGCAACAGGTCGAGTTGCTGAATCCGAGTGGCCTTTTCCTTATTTATGAAGACAGTCATCGCCCCGAGCCAGAGCAGGATTGGTTGCTGGATATTCGACTGTATGCCGCGCCATTTGCAGCGGATCGTACGTCCATGCTCTTGCAGGAACTGGGACTGCGTAAGCACAGTTTGCGTGAGCACCTGAAGTTGCGTAGTGCGTTCTTCGCCAGCAAAGATCGAGTCACCAAGATCCAGCGGCTGCTCAATCCCGATGACGATGAGGCTGCGTTAGATCTGAAGATCCTCGCGGTGCTGGCGAAGGTTGAGCAGGCTGAATTGTTTGCAGTGCTCACGGCTATCTTTGCGACGTTGGCTGAAGCTGAGGAGCTGGAGAATAACCCCCTGTGGGAGTCGATCTGCAAGTTCGACATGCAACTGGTGTTCTGGCAGCTGATGTTGCAGGCCTTCGGTTATCAGCATGGCGAACCATCCCTGCGGCATTTTCTGGTGCGGTTGTTTGCAACTGATATCGGGCATGCCTTGCATACCCATGCCCCGACCAACCTCAAGGCCCTTCAACTCAACCCCGCACGCGCTGCAAATGTCTCGGTCTTCTTGTCGCAGTGGCGCGACAGCACCTTGCGGCAGCGTGCATATGATCGTTTATCGAAGCGGGTGGCGGCAGATTTGCGCCCGACAGAATTGTTGGCTCAGGTGCCCTTGGAGGCACTGATGGCCGTCAGTACGTTTGTTGATGTTGAGCGTCAGATTGCCGAGCGTTTGCGAGATGCCGTGCTCTCTAATACCAGCGAAGCGGTTGGCCTGAAATTGCGGGATATGGCTAGCCGGCGCATGGATGGTTACTGGGCCAATCCTCGCTGGCCAGATAACGAGGACGCCAACCGTTCGGTGTGGTACGCCTACTACCGCTCGCTGATTGCAGCATCTGAACTGTTCGAGCTGAAGCTACGTTACGTCGGTGGTTTTTCTTTTGCTTCCGCTGAGGCTTGCTACAGCGCTTACACCGGTGAGCTTTATCGTTTCGATCAGCTCTACCGGATGTATCACGAAGCCGCTGATTCTGTGTACGCACGTAGTCCGGACGCCTTGTCCCCGTTGACCTCCCGAGTTGAACAGGACTACTTGAATGGCTTCCTGCAACCGCTGGCACAGAAGTGGGGCAGCTTCGTCGATGGCGGCCTGCTGCAACAGTGGCAATTGCCTGACCTACCCAATCAACAAAACTTCTATGCCGAGCAGGTGGATCGCTATCTGAAAGGTGGCGAGGATCGTCGGGTGTTCGTGGTGATCAGCGATGCGCTGCGCTACGAGGTGGCTCAGGAGCTGAGTGAGTCGCTAAATGGTAAGTATCGGTTTGCCGCAGAGCTGAGCAGCCAACTGGGCGTGCTGCCGTCATACACCAAGCTCGGTATGGCCAGCCTGCTGCCGCACAAGTCACTGAGCTATACCGATGCGGGCTTGGTTCAGGTGGATGGACTGAGCAGTGATGGTCTTGAGGCGCGTAACAAGATTCTAGCCAGTGTGAATGGTCTGGCCCTGCGTGCCGAAGACTTCCTGACTATGAACAAGACCGATGGGCGAGAGCTAATCAAGCCGTACCGTGTTATCTACATTTATCACAACAAGATTGATGCGGTTGGCGATACCGCCAGCACTGAGAGCAGCACCTTCAGTGCTTGTCGCGATGCCATTGAAGAGCTGGAGTCCATCATTAGTCGCATCATCAATAATCTCAACGGTCATCGGGTGGTGGTTACAGCGGATCACGGCTTCCTGTTCCAGGATTCAGCGCTTGAGGCTCTAGATAAGAGCAAGCTGGTCACCAAGCCCTCTGGGACTGTGGTCTCGAAAAAGCGCTATCTGATTGGTCGAAATCTGGGCATTTGCGACCAGGTGCATGCTGGCTACATCCGGGACACCGCAGGCATCAGCGATGACATGATGTTCTGGTCGCCACGCGGGGTGAACCGTTTCCACTTTGTCGGTGGCGCACGGTTTATTCATGGCGGAGCTGCGTTGCAGGAAGTGGCTGTGCCGGTGCTCAAGGTGCAGCAGGTGCGCGGCCAGAAGGCCAAAGACACGGCAGTGCGCAAGGCGCAGGTCACGGTGCTTGGTAACAACTTCACCATCACCACCAACCGCTATGTGTTCAACCTGTTGCAGACGGAGGCAGTCTCCGAGCGGGTACTTCCGGCGGTGCTGCGTGTAGGTTTATATGATGATGCTGGAGAGGCGGTATCAGCGGTGGAGCTGATCTCTCTAGATAGCGATTCACAGAATCTTGACCAGCGCCAACGCAAGGTGATTCTGACGCTATTGAACCGTCCGTTCTCTTCCAGTGAACGCTATTTCTTTAAGCTGCTAGACGCCGAAACCGACGTCGAGCAGTTCCGAATTGATGTCCGTATCAACCTGGCGATTAGCAATGACTTTGACTTCTGATAGCGGCAACCTTGACCTGGATCTTGATGCTCTGCTGAACCGGTTCTTTACCGGAAAGGTAGTGCGCAAGGATCTGACCAAGCGTCTGAAGGAAGGCATCAACGTACCGGTGTACGTGCTTGAGTATCTGCTCGGTATGTACTGCGCTTCGGATAACGAGGAGGTCATTGCCGATGGCTTGGAAACCGTTAAGCGTATCCTTGCTGAAAACTACGTTCGCCCCGACGAGGCCGAAAAGGTTAAGTCGAAGATCCGCGAGCGCGGCAGTTTCAAAATCATCGACAAGGTTTCAGTCAGCCTGAACGAGCGCCGGGATATCTACCAGGCGCTATTCATGAACCTTGGCGTCAAAGATGCCGAGATCCCCAGTCGCTTCATCAAGGAGTTTGAGAAGCTCCTTGCGGGAGGTATCTGGTGCATCGTGACCTTGAATTACTTCTTCGAGGAAGGGGCCAAAGGTTCGCCTTTCACAGTGCATGATCTCAAGCCTATCCAGATGCCAAACATGGATATGGATGCGTTGCTGGAAGCGCGCAAGGCGTTCAGTGAAAGCGAGTGGATTGATGTGTTGCTGCGCTCAACGGGCATGGAGCCAGCTCATTTCAATGAGCGCACGAAATGGCATCTGCTGACGCGGATGATTGCCTTCGTCGAGAACAACTATAACTGCTGCGAGCTTGGCCCCCGGGGCACAGGTAAGAGCCATATTTATAAGGAAGTTAGCCCGAACAGCATCCTGGTTTCTGGTGGCCAGACCACCGTAGCAAACCTGTTCTACAACATGTCGCGCAGGCAAGTAGGGTTGGTCGGGATGTGGGATGTGGTTGCCTTCGATGAGGTGGCAGGTATCTCGTTCAAGGACAAGGACGGCGTCCAGATCATGAAGGATTATATGGCCTCGGGCTCCTTCGCCCGTGGGCGTGATTCCATCTCAGCATCTGCGAGCATGATGTTTGTCGGCAACATCAACCAACCAGTGGACACCTTGGTTAAGACCAGCCACCTACTGGCACCGTTTCCAAGCGCGATGATCGACTCTGCGTTTTTCGACCGTTTCCATGCCTACATTCCAGGTTGGGAAGTGCCGAAGATGCGCCCTGAATTTTTCACCAATCGCTACGGGCTGATTACCGATTACTTGGCCGAGTTCATGCGCGAGATGCGCAAACGAAACTTTGCCGATGCCATCGACCGCTTCTTCAAGCTGGGCAACAACCTAAATCAGCGTGACACCATCGCTGTGCGCCGGACGGTATCTGGCTTGCTCAAGCTGCTACATCCGAGCGCTGATTACGACCGAGAAGCTGTACGCCGCTGCCTTGAGTACGCTTTGGAGACCCGGCGCCGGGTGAAGGAGCAGCTGAAGAAAATCGGTGGGATGGAATTCTTTGATGTCCACTTCTCGTACATCGACGCCGACACCTTGGAGGAGACATTCATCAGCGTGCCGGAGCAGGGCGGGGGCGGGCTGATTCCCGAAGGGCAAGGTAAGCCAGGAGCAATGCACTTGGTGTCGACTGGAGCCAATGGGCACCTGGGGCTTTACCGGCTGGAAACCCAGATCACGGCTGGTAGCGGCAAACTGAATATGTCCGGCCTCGGAACCAGCTCTTCAGCTAAAGAGGCTCTGAAGGTTGCTTTCGACTACTTCAAAGCCAACATCAATCGCGTGAGCGCAGCATCAAAAGTGGGCGATCACGACTATCACCTGCATGCCGTTGAGCTTCACAACACGGGTGCCCCCAAGGCATTGACCCTCGCCGGCTTTGTTGCCTACTGCTCAGCGCTGATGCAGCGACCACTGCAAGCGCAGATGGTGGTGCTGGGGGATATGAGCCTGGGTGGAAACGTGGTGCCAGTGGAGAACCTGGCTGAATGCATGCAGGTGGCTTTCGATGCGGGAGCGAAACGCATCCTCCTGCCCATGGCCAGTGTGACGGACATCCCAACCGTACCTGGTGAGCTGTTTGCTAAGTTCCAAACCAGCTTCTACAGCGATCCGGTGGATGCGGTGTTCAAAGCGCTTGGGGTGACCTAAGGCATTGATGAATAGGGTTGTTCAGCAAATGATTAGGGTTCGGAGGAGCAATGGGCAAGGGGCAGTTCAACAGGCCAGCAATCATCCCAGTTACTGAAATGCGTCTCAGCTATGGCTTTTCAGGGGACTGCTTTCCCCTTACTTTTGAGCTTTCCGAGCAGCTTAAGCCACTCATAACTTCGCATCTGCCTCGACGTAGAAAGTGGCATTTCAATGACCGGGTACTGCTTTGGCTTAGCCCTGAATTGGAGCCAGACTTGATAGCGTTCTATCAAGGTGGTGGTGATATCTTTCTGATGAGGTATGACGCGTCTTGGGCTCAAAAGCTCGACATTGAGCTACTTCGTGAGCTGGCAAAGCGTTTGGAGGTACTCAGTCCCGGTATCCTGGCCATGATTACCGGGCAGTAGAGACCGAGCTGGGTCTTTGCTGTCTGATACATCGACGCTATCTTCTTTGCCCCCTAAGCCCTGCGATCACCACGCAACTCAGCCGCTCCCCGTTTTCCTTCCGCGCTATGGCTCGTATGCCTGTCAGTTTCTCGCCCGGAATCTCCATCACAAGATTGTTCGGGGTGTCGAAGAGACCATCATAATCAGCGGCATTTTGAACCCCGGCCAATTCTTGGATGGATAGCGAGTGGATCGGGTCGTAGCCGTTTTCGTAGCCCTCCACGAGCACCGCCATGTCGTCGGGAAATTGCTGTAGCAACTGAATCAATTGGGCGACGGTCATCAATTCTTTCCTGTCCCGGGTGCTGGAGCAGCGGATATGACGCTCTATCGTTTCGGCTAGTTGCCTAGCGTCTAAAAGTGCATGGTGCGGAGCGTCGTCGAGCTCTTCGGTATCGCTCTGGATCGCAGCTGGAAAAGTCCCAGCCTCAATACCATCAGGGAGGCCTGATGACCCTGCCAGCCAGAGGAGCAACGGCCAGTCCCAGGCTATGGCATCGCTGATGATTTCAGCTGAGCCAACCAAGCGGAGAAACGAGAGTAAGTCCAGCCTGGCTTGTTCTGTGCTTCTACCATGTTGAAGCAAATCTAGCTGGGGTAAAACGATGGACTGGGTGAAGTCGGAGCACTCGTCTTCCGTCCAATTATCTGCAAGCTCGACATAGAACTCCTGACCGTCCGAGGAAACCAGCGCAAGGCTGATCAGCCGGTAGGTAAAGCGGTTCAGTTGGGTGAACTCAGTATCCAGGTACAGACGCATCATGCGCGCTCCTCTGGCTGCCCGGCTGAAGGTTGTATCGCAATATGCAACCTTGGGTCTCACGAGAGTGGAGCCTTGTTTGTGCATCAGCTTCACCGAGTGATTCAGGTTTCTCAGGAAAAAACCTACTCTTGAGAATAGTTTTCCCTGCCAACTTGAAGGTGCTCAAACGTTCCCGCAGGCGTTGAAGCAGGAGGTCGAGCTTTGCTCGTGAGCGGGTTTGAAGCCGGTAGGCCGGTCGGCTCCTAATTTGCTTGGCTAACGCATCAGGGGCAGCAGACCGAAGGATTTCCGGCGTCCCAGTGTATGAAAAGTAAACGCCTGATTTCTCCAGCAGCTCCTTTATTTTTGGCTGCTGCGCTCTAATAGTAGTGTCATCTGTGCGGATGGGCGTCTGGAGCGTCCGCCGCTTCGTTTCTGGATCTGCATCGAGCGCTGTCATTTTCGCTTTGAAGAGATTCGTCCGATTCGCGAAAGCGGATTCGCACTCCGGGGACAGGTAAAACGGGCAGGCGGTCTTGGCGCGTGTGAAGGCGACGTAGGCAGAACGGCGGTCGGTTGTTTCACTGACCAGATAGAACGCATGCTCAACGGTAAGTCCTTGGGATTTGTGTACCGTCATGGCGTAAGCGTGATCGAGCTTGTCGTAGTCGCTGAGATGCCAGCAGATTTCAGTGCCTGAACGATCCAGACGGACATACACAAGCGTTTTAAACTGTGCTTCATCATTACCCGATTCGTGACACTCGATATGGGTGACCGTCGCTCGGTCTCCATTGAACACTGGCGTCTGACCAAGCTTTGCGTTTTTGCGCAGCATGATCCGGTCGCCTGGGCAGAGCGCAAGCTGTCGGGAGTACCCTCTGTCATTGCTCACCTGGATAACCTTTTCGGCAGATTCGTCCAGCTCGCCATGTGCCATGCGTATTTCCCGTACGCGCTGATTGAGCTGGTTTACATGGCTGTTGCGATCAGCCAGCAGGAGGATTTCGCTCCAGTCAGTGCCAGCCCTGTGTACCTGCGCGGCATCGTTGAGCATTCGTTCAAGGGGGGATCGATGCTCGGGGCTCGTTCCGCGAAGCAATCCGCGTCGTTGCATCATTGCAGGGGCATCCTGTGTATCGGAAAACCAGGCCTGGCTGATACCTCTATCCTCAGCGCTACGCTGGCGGGCTATCTGCTCAAGCCGCGCTGCACCGAGGTGCCGGGTAAGCATATGAAGCGTGGATGCCGAGCCAACAGCTTCAAGCTGTTTAGAGTCTCCTACTAGCACAATCTTGGCTCCCGCAGCCTCGATATGGCCAAGGAGTTTATGCAGCGTGCGAGTATCCACCATGCCTGCTTCATCCAGCACGATTACGTCCAGGTTGGTCAAGGTAAATGGTTTTCTGGCGTTATCGCTCTCCAGGCGCATGAGCAGCGCATGGATGGTTTGCGAGTCAATACCGGCGCTTTTTTGCAGCTCGGCCGCAGCTGCCCCTGATGGAGCCAAGCCGAGTACGCGATGCCCGGCAGCGTTATAGGCAGTTTTGAACGCGGCCAGTGATGCGGACTTTCCAGTGCCCGCAGCACCTTGGATGATTGCGATTTGGCGTCCATCGGTGGCATGCAGCATGGCCTGAACCTGCTCATCACGAAGGGGGAATCCTTTCTCCCGTTCGCATTGCCGCAATGCTTGCTGGATTTGAAGGTCGGGCAGGGTGAAGCGCTGCCTATGTCTTGATGCTTGGCGAGCAAAGCGCAGCAGGTCGGTTTCGAGCTGCCTGAAGGTTTCAGTAGTGAAATATGGCTCCTCACCAGGGCTGTCCGGCAGGCGCACAATTCCCAGTTGCTGGGAGACGGCGGATTCAATCTCTGAGAGTGATCCAATACCGCCATGCAGGATGCTCAGCATGGCGACAGCGCGGTCGAGATCGTGATGTCTGAAGACAGAGTTGTTCTTGAATACCAGGGCTTCGGCGGCGAGCAGGGTAGTTGGCGTGAGATCTCCAGGCTCGGGTGACAGGTCAGCTAGGCAGGATTTCCATTCCTCTCGCAACGTTTCCCCTCCAACCCTGGCTTTGGTTTGGCGTGTTCTTTTCGCGACTGCTCGTGCCGCGTCAGCGCCTGATGCCCCCATGGCCTTCAGGGCATCCTGAATTTCCTGGCGGCGTGTGGAAAAACGCATGATTGTGCTGTGATCAATGCCGGCGACGACCAGGCCGCTGCGTTCAGGAGCGCACTCAAGATGATTGGCGACTCTTGGGAGATCGCGTTGCAGGATGCTGGCAAGGCTGGCATCAAACAGAGCGGCAATCTCCACTTGGCGGCGGTATAACTCGCGGGCATCCAACGTTCTCCATTGGCCGTCGCTGCCGAGAACCAGATTCGGAAACTCCGCATGCACGTGAAGGTGCGGCTCCTGGTTGCGATTCGTGAAATGAAGATAAGTCGCTGCCACGACTTCGCCCGGATTAGTCTCGCTGCCTTGTGCGCCAGTGCGGTAAGCGAAGATGCCACGACTTTCGAGGTGCAAGATGGTTCGACCGGTGGCTTCCATCATTGCACGCTCAAATGCCATTTGCTGATCGCGGGGAAGGGTGGCGTACAACAGTGATAGCGACTTTTCGACGTTAAAAGATGTAGAAAATCCGGCCAGGGCTCGATTCGCATTACTTAGCTGAGTCCGCCTTGTCTTGCTACAAAATGATTTTCCCGTCCTCGGATTGATGCCAGACATAAGGGCTTTATAGTCCCCGTTCTTTGGTCTGGCACCGAGTTTCAGTTCGCTTGATCCGCTGCCAACAAAAGCAGTCAGTAGAGTGTCGCCATCGGGTTTGAAGTAATAGTCTTCAGCACCTGACGATTTGTGAGGTATCTCCTCTCCAGTTTCATGGTATTCGGCACGCGCTTGGATGTCTTCTGTATTGAATTTATCGATAGTAAAGATGCTCATGTTTGATCCTCAAAATCGAGGATCGACATTAAACCGGCCCTTGCTCCATCGTTCGCGGCGTCAGTGACCCTAGCGCTCAACAGGGTAAGTGCGCGAGCTATTTCATCCTGAATAACCTGGGCCGTAGCGCGATCTAGCTGGATTATTCTTGCTGTCTTTAAAGAGAGTTGGCGAGTGGTAATGGCTACAAGGTCGTCAACCTCAATCGACGTTATTATTTTTTCAAGAACCCGGCTTTGAGCGATGCCGAGGGATTTGACAAGATTGTCCAATGCTATTTGGTTTGCATGGCTCTCTATGCTCTGACTGTAGATTTTTCTCATAACATGCCTCATTGAATATGCGTACTACATCATTAGTAGAGGCATATGAGCATGCTTCGATGCAACAGCTATTTGCGCTGGGGGTTTGCGCTGGTGCAACCTTTGAAGAAGGTGCAGCAGTGTTAATCGACTTTCTTTTCTATTCATGTCTATTCATATGTAGTCACGTACAGTCGGTTGCTGTCGAGCCCTTTCATTTACAAGCAGCTGGTGTCGTAACATGTCATTATTTTTGTTTGTATACCAGAAATTGAATGAGGCGGTATATTCCATTACAAACGACTCATTGAGATAATAAATAAAAATGAGGTGGCAATATGGTTAAGGGGCAGGCAAGAATTTTACTTTATGGTAAGCAAGCATTTCTGGTGGACGCACTAAAGGACTTTAAGACGCTGTATGAGATCGCAGCTGCCCTTGAGTTGGACGGGGTAAAGGTTTCGGTTTCTAGCCTGTACAGATATATGGTAAGCGACTTAGGTGAATATTATGCAGAATATCTTAGGTGCACAGGCAGGGGGCTAATGAGTAGTCGTCGCACCAACGGTAATTCAGAATTTGCGAAAAAATATATACCGACTAGTTATGCCGTGGCTAAGCGCGAGCGTATTACAAATCCGAGTGATATGAAAAAATTTCTAAAAGAGAAAAGGTGAAATGCATGAAAATAGTAGTGGCGGGTATTAGTGGTAATCTGGGTAAGTCAACGTTGTCTGCGCACATGCTTGTGCCTCGCATGAAAAACGCCAAGTTATTGATTGTGGAGTCAATCAATCAAGACACCAAAGAACTCGTTGGTGCTTCAGAGAAAATACGCGGCGAGGATTTCAAGAGAATATATATGGAGTTGGTGCTGCACGATGATATTGTCGTAGATGTCGGTGCTTCAAATGCCGAAGCATTTTTTGAAGGCTTGTCTTCATTTAGCGAGGGTTATGATGAGGTTGATTTGTTCGTAATACCTGTTGTGCCGGGCGCTAAAGAGCAGGCTGAGTCAGTCTTGACAGCTCGTATGCTTGAGGCAATGGGGGTAGAAAAAGATAAGATTAGAGTTGTATTTAACCGAGTGAAACGCAGCGTTGAAGATGAATTTCCTGAGCTACTACATCTGGCGGCTGAGTTGGAATGCTTTATCGCAAATCCGGAGTGCATGGTATTTGAGAACGATATTTATGAGGATTTAGCTGATCTAAGCTTGCCCCTAAATGATGCGTGCGCTATGGCATGTGACGATTTGAAGGAGTTGAAGGGTGACCTAAGACGCGTTGCGCATGATCCGGCAAAGTTTGCGTTTGCTATGAAAAAGCTAAACGTTGCCAAAAAAGCTATTAATACATCTGTGCAATTGGACGAAGCTTTTAACGCGCTGATCGGAGGTGTGTAATGCAAAATTATAGAGATAGGCCGCTGTCAAGGCATGAAAACCAAATAAGGCTTCTTTTTATGCATGCGGATGAACTAATTCAGAAGCTAGAAGTACTGAATAGCTCTGCCGATAAGCTAGATCATCTGGAAGTAATGATTAACGGGGTTGTTGGTGCGCCAGGGCTCATCGAAGTGGTAGAGAGTCTGGCTTCTCAGATTGATAGGGTTGAACGGTGGAGCGGGCGAGCGTCAGGTCTGAATTTGAGTGATATCTCTAACAGATTAACAAAAATCGAGTCCTTTTTGGTTCGGAATCAAAAATCCATTGAAGCCGAGCGTAGAGGCTCGGTCAACGTCTGGGTCGCGGCAGCAAACATCATAGCGTTCACGTGGGGAGTTACTGTGATGGGCATGTTGCATATGTTATATGCCCATGGCACGCCCTAGATTAGAGGCGTCCAGACTAATACCGCATTAATAATTAGTGCCATATCGCGCGCCGCTAATTGAAATTGGGTTTATGCATATTGGCATTTTCCGGAATGCATGCCCAAAGAATTTCTTCCATTAGGAACAGATACACCGAGACAGATAGTTGCCATGTGCGGAAGGTTATTACGCGTCGAAGCTGGCAGCGCTGTCCAGCGCAACCGTCCTGATCATGAGCGATCCCGTAAGGCACTGACTTTAAAGGCAGCCGCACCAGCAAAAACGGCGGTGGCGGCGTTCGATGTAGCAAAGCCTGCCGAATACGGGAGCCCGTGCCGAGTGGCACCCTCGTCTGGAGCGTCCACCGCTTCGAAATGCCACCCGCGCGAGTACGCTCGCAATCGTTTATCCATTCATCGCTCATTAGCCATTCAGACACCGCATGATCCAGCCACCCGCTAGCGCTGTCCCCGCTAGGATACCGCGGAAAGTGATGCCACAATGAAACCTGCGCTCCCTCCACAAAGGCATATCCATGTCCAAACTTGCTGAATTTAAAGCCCTTGAAGCTGAACTCGCTGCCCAACTCAAACAGCTAGACGCGCTGAAGAACGACGGTGAACTGAAGCGCGAAATCGAGTTTGAGGAAAAACTTCGTGGGCTCATGGCTGAGTACGGTGTCAACCTGAGAGGCATTACTTCTATGCTAGATCCGCAAGCGCACGGGATCACGCCTATTACGGCTCCGGCTGCATCCCGCCAACGTCGGCAACGCAAAGTTAAGGTGTACAAGAACGCAGAAACCGGCGAGGTGGTTGAGACAAAGGGCGGCAACCACAAAGTGCTGAAGGTTTGGAAAGAGCAGTACGGAGCTGAGAAGGTGGAAGGATGGCTGCAATAAGGGAGCGTCCTCGATGATGAAAAGCCAGGCACTGCTTGGCTTTCTGTTTGCGAGCCTGCTCCCATAATCTCTGTGCGGCTGCTTTCGGCTGAACCCAATCATTACCAAGGCAGCTCACGGCCAAAGCTCGCGCTCGCTGGTGCTCGATAGATTTTGAGCCGTCGAAATACGAGCGTGAGCTGCTTGCTGCTTGCTGCTGTCTGCTATTTGCTTAGACGAAGCATGAGCCACGTTAGGTTTGCGCAAAAAGAACGATACTCGGCAGGTAGAGGCCGTCTAGGTCAAAAAAACTACTTTGGGAGACCCAGACTCAATACTCCACATGATAGTGCAGCTGTTCCGCTGGGGCGTAGCATCATCTTGACTTGGGGGCGAAGCATTGATGAACACTCGCAGCAACGCATACACCAGGCGGGGAATAGAAAAGCGCTTCGATCTCGGCCTGGTTTGGCTGGAGGCGGTTGTCGCTGATGCCAGAAGGCTGGCATAGTCTGTTCCCTTGGGAATTGCGTTGAGCAGGTAAGCCAATGTCATTATGGCAAGCGATTTTCGTTAGCGGTTGGCCATCAAGATCCATATCATCGTATATGAATTACTCGAATATCCCGTCGCGTCAGTGAACCAGATTATGCGCATTTATCGCGCGACATATTGCCAATATTAGATAGCGAGTATTTATATGCCGGACGGACAAGCTGCGCCTAAAGATATTGAAAATCAGATCGAGAACGTCATTGTCCATAGCCTTAATAGGACGAGTGAAGGCTTCATTCTGGATGATCGAAAAGAGGTGCTGGAAGTTGGAGATACCGTTCAAAGACTTATCGACCAACTTGCCAAGATATACGCCGGGAAAACAGGAAAGTCGCATGGGAGATTCGAGGAGGATCAAGATAACTATCCCGTGTCTAAATTTTTAGAGGCGTATTGCGTCAAACATGAGTCAGACTTTGTAGCAACTACCTACCAAATGGCAGAAACGCTTAAAAAGTCGATGCAGGGAACCGCCTCCACGGGAGGGCATGTATTTTTCTCACACTTCAAACGCACTGTAGACCAATCTGAGTATCTGATTGTTGCTATTTTGAGCGATGAATTAGGCACTGCATTGAACAAGGCGAAAGATGTCGTCGATGCACTGCACTTAGATATCAAAGGATTTCGTCTGGCGGGACGCGTAAATATTACTGCTTGGCAAGGCGGAAACGATAAGTACCTGAGCTTTATCAAGGGGCGCGGGCAAGATAAAGTTTCTGAATTTTTTAAGCTATTTTTGGGTTGTAACAATTCAGTTGCTGCCATCCTTGAAACACAAAAGCTGAGCACCGCGCTAGAGAATTTCGCAGTCGAGCTGAGCATGACAGATGCTCAGCGTGAAGATCTATTTCAAAACGCCTATGCTGTATGTAAACGTTACGCTGAAAAAGATTTAGAATTTGAATTGGAGCCTTTTGCAAACGAGGTATGGCCAGACAATCCTCTACTGCTAGCTGACTCTTTTGAAAAGTCTGGGTTGGATATATCTGATGGGTTCGTTCCAGATAAAAGGTCACTACGAGGACTTGTAAAATTTAGCGGAAATACCAAGAATTGGCGTATAGTTTTCGATAGAGCTGCGCTCTCTGATAATGAGATTAAGTTCGATCCTAAAACAGATAGCCTTACGATTAATAATTTACCAGATGAATTGCTTGCGCGGCTCAGGGCCGAAGTGAACCAAGATGGCGAAGAGGATTAAGTTTACTGATCTGTTACCAATTTATATTTCGATGCAGAACAAGCATGGGAATACATATGAATTAGTAGTTACAAACGAGCTGATTCTGCGCTCCCTAGAGTTAGCGCTAGATGAAGGCAACGCCGATGAGTCTGGATTGACCGTAATATATGGCGATTATAACGCTATAAACATTGGTGATGTTTTTACTCTGAATGTAGAACAACCGCGTTTAGGGCTTGGGATTCTGGCAACGGATTTTGCTACTTACTTAAAGGCTCCGGGTGCTAAAGTCAAGGAGCGGAAAAATTTTTATCTAATCGAATCATCTTTCTATTCCGGCTCAGCGGGCACTGCACCGCCTGTCGTAAGCAGATATCGGCAGCTTCTTAGGTTTGTAGCGCTTCTGTCTCAATCGGCTCACTATTTGGATGAGATGAAAGAGGAAATGATCTTTTATAAAGATGGGCGATTCGTTGTTCCTCTAAACTATGATGAAGAGGTAATCAGGCGACTAGATGTCCAAAGCTTTGAAAATTTAGAGCGCTTTGTTTTAGATCCTTTACACAGAGATCAAAAGCTAAAAATGCTGAGCGAGAATCTCTTGAGCATACTTGGAGCTATTCCAGAGCAGAAGCGTTTTGCATATTTGGTTGATAGCGTCGCTGGGCTGTATAAGCGTATACAAACCAGTTATGAGCTTTTTGTTGCTGATCACAGTTACGAAAAAGCATTAGCTGAGGTAAATTCCTTTAAAATAGAGGCCATAACCAAGATACACCAAGCTTTAACTGATATACAGGCTCAGGTCTTAGGTATCCCAATAGCCACATTTATCGCATTGAGTCAGCTCAAAGTAACAAACTCCCTTAACGGTCAGTTTGCTACTAACTCAATAATATTTCTCGGAGTGATAGTTTTTTGTGTATTGCTGGTTGGGTTTCTTGTAAATCAAAACTCGACATTGGATACAATAAAGTCGGAGGTGGAGAGGCAGGAATTAGTATTCGAGCGTAAGTTTTTAAACGATGCTTCCATTTACACTTCGAGCTTTTTATCGATAAAGTCTAGATTGTGTTGGCAAAAGGCAGCCATTAAAGCAATAGGGGTTTTAGTGTTCTTAATGTTGGCTGTTTCAGTAATTTACTATGTAGTCCATACCAGGAGTATCTACAATTTAATATTCTGAGCTGCTCTATAGCTTTAACCGAAACTCCCGACCATGTTGCTGTACTGATTATGTCTGGCAAAGTTTCGGTTCATAAGTGAAGTAGGGCTTTGCATTAGTGTCGCGATGATTACCGACTCTGAACCAGTTAAGGCCAACCTCGCCTTCCATGCGATAAACGAACTGCGTTGGGTTTGCAGACGAGTTGCTTACTTAAGCTGCTGGACGCTCTCTATTCGTTTAGCTCACAGTGGCTCTACGATGTCATCTCTGCTCGGGCTCATTACAACATCTCGTTTGAAAAAATGGAGGTGCCCAATGTGGTTCTATGGGTTTAAGGAAATTCCACTTTACGAACTTCATAGACTAAAGCGAGTCCTTACGAACGCAATTTGGGAAAAGCCCATCGTTCCAAAGGGCCTACCGCTTTCCGTTCACCCACTACACTTTATTTATGCGTCGACTCGCGCTTCTATACTTGGAAAAAAGCTAGGCTTGCGGGGGCAATTAGCTGGGCTCGGATTGGGATCAGCTGCTCTCTGTTACCTTACTCCAATTTTTTCCGGCTCGGCTCGGATGTCTTCAACCAACATCTTTCTTCATCATAACTTTGATCACACCAAAGACTTTGTTGGATCAAGTATAAAAGGCACGATCGGAGCCTCGTTGGCTTACCTGGAAATGCAGAGGTTGGGATACGCATGGACTGGTCATTGGGAAGACTGCACCTCACCGTCTGCTATAGCCAAAAGCCCGACATCAAAAAAATCGAAAGGGTCTTGTGCGCCCAAGTCAAATGTACCGACTCCTGATTTCGTCTTTGCTTCATCCCGTGATGTTTGCCTAGTCGACGCTAAAGGATCTTCTCGGTCGATGAAGGACGTCAGGTCGATTGCAAAAAATGAATGGAAACGTCAAATCTACTCAAACAGGCTGGCCAAGCTAAGAGCTGGTGGTACAGCTACCGAAGGTCGTATTATCGCTACATCGTTGGCCCATCCTCACGGGATTGGCTTGGTAACGGCTTATGGGCGGTTTCCGAGCGCTGCTTCTTCTCCTGGCACGTTGATTACTACGTTGCCTAGCGCTACTATCAACGCGATTAAATCCGTCCAGCAAATTAATTTTATTAATGCGTTCTATTTTCTAGGACTGAATGCGATAGCAGCCCATTTCGTTGGCGGGCCGGTGGGCCAGGCTAGAGCCCAATTGAGCTGGGCCCGCCACAGCGCCATAGATATCGATAACCGTGGTGCCGTGTTCCCAGGCGTTAGAAGGGTCATAGATCTGGGAAGCCAAGGGGCGTGGTCAATGCAGCCGTTCTGTAGACTTGATGTTCTTGAGGAGGCGTTTGAGAACCTGTTGTCTGATAACGCCCCACCAGTATCTGAAGCACACTTGATCTTGACTCCCCAGATTGGGGAAAGTGCCAGTTCCGTAGATGATAAGATGAACGCAACGGATCGAATGATCGTTCAAAGTCGCGATGGAGTTGGAGCAATTTTCGAACGCGTGAAGAATACATAGTCAACCTAACGGTGGAGGCTTCCCTTATATCTAGACAAAGTAACTAGTCTGTTGCTTCGATTAGTTGAACCACAACCGATTCTTGTCTGTCGCCACCTTGACCTTCGAGTCAAAGGCTGATGCTTAAATGCCCGCTTCTGGCCCATAGTGTGTAAAAACAATTTCATATCTTGGCCTGAAGTAGTCATGTATTTCTGGCTGACTTCAGCCCTTGCCGATTTCAGAACGGCGATTCGGCTAAAAAACGATCAAATCATCCGCTCTTTCCGGGTTTTTAACCGGCGCGAGCACCTCGCGCCGGTCATTTTCCCTACGCCGGGCCGCGATCTGCCAGATCACCTCACGGTCTTCATGTTCCGGGCGCTTCTTTACGCCGGTGTAACCCGCGTCAGCCCCAGAAATGTTCCTTGCCGTGTAGCAGTTTGTCGATTTGAGTAACGTCTGCAACGTTGGCTGCCGTCCCGACCACGCTGCGCAACAGGCCGGGCTCGTCATCAACGCCGATAAGCGCCTTCGTGCCGAAGCAATACTGCAAATGCCAGGCCTCGCAGAAGACCCATAATCTTCTCGTCAACATCAACGATGTTGCCCTCAAGCAGGTCAAGCTGAAGTCAGCGGTTCGTACCACCCACGGTGGTGTGATGCGCGATCTGGATCGCTACAACGAGGCATTTCAGTTGGCGAGCGAGGCACATCGGCTTTCGCCGGATAGCTTTCGACCCTGCACCCTTCTAGGCGCATTCAATATCGGGATAGGCCAAATCGTATCGGGCCACCAGTGGTATTCAAAGGCAGAGGAGCGAGTAGCTAAGCCAGGCAGCATCGAGTCGGAAATTGGGTCGTTGATGGGACGTATGTCATTTGAGAAACGTGATTCTGTGATCAGCCAGTTGCAGAGCATTGACTCCGTTCGGTACGCCTGGCTGCACAAGAAGCGAAGGGTAACCGATAGTAACTGAAGGCTCAGGTGGAACGGGCAGAAGCCTTTACTGATAGTCTGTGTCTATTCTACGCGGTTGCCGAAATTCGCGCCCAGCCTGGATGGAGAGGGTGCTGAACATCCCCCTAGAGATCAGTTCATGCGTTGATTGCCCCGTGGATTTTGGGGGCAAAAGTGGGGGCAAAATCCAGGCCGCTCCAAACCGTCCAAAACCATGAGGTGGCGTATTCATTGGGCTGTAGAGGAGCGTGGAGCGGTGCAGGCGTGTAGATGGCAGCGTTCAAATCCCTATCTCTCCGCCATTACATATAGCCTAAGCCCCTGAACTCGACAGAGTCCGGGGGTTTTTGCTTTTTGTGCCCTCGGTATGCGGCGGCCGGGTTTGTCTGATGATGGCTACGCTTCAACGGCAGGTGCAGTCTGCTGCATGGCCATCACAGTGTTGTGCGAAGCGAGGGGAGGGTGATGTCGCAGCTACGGCGGGGCTTTATCCTGACCCGGCACTGGCGGGATGCGCCGGAGGGTACGGAGGTCAGTTTCTGGCTGGCCACCGACGCTGGCGCACGGCAGCTACGTGTCCCGCATCAAGATTCCGTCGCTTTTATCCCCGAAGAGCAGCGTCCTCTTGCTGAAGCGCTGCTACGTCGCGAGCGCGATGTGGAATTGCGATCGCTGGCCTTGTGCGACTTCCGCCATCGGCCAGTGATGGGGTTGTACAGCCGTTCGTACCGTCGCTTGCTGGATTGCGCGCGGTTGCTGCGTGAGGCCCGGGTGGACGTCTATGAGTCCGATATCCGTCCGCCCGAGCGCTACCTGATGGAGCGTTTCATCACCGCGCCGGTGTCCTTTTCAGATGCGTCTGGCGGTGACGGTGCGTCGATCGATGCGCAGCTCAAACCGGCGCCTGACTACCGGCCGAAGCTAAGACTGGTTTCGCTGGATATTGAAACTACCGCCCGCGGCGAGCTCTATTCGATTGCCTTGGAGGGCTGTGGCCAGCGTCAGGTCTACATGCTCGGGCCGGAAAACGGGCAGGGCACGACCGTCGATTTTTCTCTGCAGTATTGCGATAGCCGACGCGAGTTGCTCGAGCGGCTCAACGACTGGTTTGCCGAGCATGACCCGGATGCGATCATCGGCTGGAATCTGGTGCAGTTTGATCTGCGCGTGCTGCGCGATCATTCGCAGCGCCTGCAAGTGCCGTTGCGTCTGGGGCGCGGTGGTGCGGAGATGGAGTGGCGCGAGCACGGCGGTCGCGGCAATCATTATTTCGCCGCGGCCGCCGGGCGCTTGATCATTGATGGCATCGAGGCGCTTCGCTCGGCTACGTGGAGCTTCCCCTCCTTTAGCCTGGAGAACGTCGCCCAGACCCTTCTGGGTGAAGGCAAGGCCATCGACAATCCCTACCAGCGCATGGCGGAAATCGATCGCATGTTCGCCGAGGACAAACCGGCTCTGGCGCGCTACAACCTCAAGGATTGCGAGCTGGTAACACGCATCTTCGCCCGCACTGAACTGCTGACCTTCCTTCTCGAGCGCGCCACGGTAACCGGGCTGGCTGCCGATCGCAGTGGTGGTTCGGTCGCGGCCTTCGAGCATCTGTACCTGCCGCTGATGCATCGCCAGGGCTTCGTCGCGCCGAATCTTGGCGAGCGGCAGCCGGAGGCCAGCCCGGGTGGCTTCGTGATGAATTCGCAGCCGGGGCTTTACGAATCAGTACTGGTGCTCGATTACAAGAGCCTCTATCCGTCGATCATACGAACCTTTCTCATCGACCCGGTGGGGTTGATCGACGGGCTGCGCCAGCCGGATGACGAACAGTCGATTCCCGGCTTCCGCGGTGCGCGCTTCTCGCGGACTAGGCACTGTCTGCCGGCAATCGTGGAGCGCGTCTGGGAGGGGCGCGAAACGGCGAAACGCGAGCACAACAAGCCGTTGTCGCAGGCGCTGAAAATCATCATGAATGCCTTCTACGGCGTGCTCGGTTCCAGTGGCTGCCGTTTCTTCGATACGCGCCTGGCCTCGTCCATCACCCTGCGCGGTCACGAGATCATGCGGCGCACACGGGAGCTGATCGAGGCGCAGGGGCATGCCGTCATCTATGGCGATACCGATTCCACGTTTGTCTGGCTGCGCAAAGCGCATTCGGATGACGAGGCGGCGCTGATCGGCCGTCAGCTGGTACAGCACATCAATGATTGGTGGCGAATGTATCTGCAGTCCGAGTACGGGCTGGGTAGTGCGCTGGAGCTGCAATACGAAACCCATTTCCGGCGCTTTTTGATGCCGACCATTCGTGGTGCGGAGGAGGGCAGCAAAAAGCGTTATGCCGGACTGATCACCCGGCCCGATGGCAGCGACGGTATGGTCTTCAAGGGATTGGAAACCGTGCGTACCGACTGGTCGCCATTGGCCCAACGCTTTCAGCAGGAGCTCTACCAACGCATCTTCCACCGCCAGCCGCACGGGGAGTACGTGCGCGACTACGTACGGCGCACGCTGGCCGGTGAGCTGGATGAGCTGCTGATCTATCGCAAGCGCTTGCGCCGCAGGCTCGATGACTACCAGCGCAATGTGCCACCCCATGTGCGTGCGGCGCGTTTGGCGGATGACTACAACGACCGTCAGGGGCGGCCTCGGCAGTATCAGAACGGTGGCTGGATCAGCTACCTGATGACGGTCGCCGGGCCCGAGCCGCTGGAAACACGGTCATCGGCCGTCGACTACGACCACTATGTAACGCGGCAACTGCAGCCCGTGGCGGATGCGATTCTGCCCTTCGTGGGAGATGACTTCGCGTCGCTCGTCGATGGGCAGCTCGGCTTGTTCTGAGTTCACCGGCTCGCGGCATCTATCTAGTGCCGCACCGGTCATATGTCGAGCAACATTTCTGGAGCTCCGACATGTACCTGATTCAGTTGCTGCTACCGCTTTACGACAACGATCAGCAGGCGCTGCCGAAGTCGTCTTTCCGTGCTGTGCGTGATGAGCTCATCGAGCGTTTCGGTGGCCTGACCACCTATTCGCGAGCCCCGGCGAGTGGCTATTGGCTGGAAGAGGGCGACAACGCGGTTCATGACGAGTCGGTGGTCTACGAAGTCATGGCCAATGATCTGGACAGGGGCTGGTGGGCCGATTATCGCGCCGAGCTGGAGCGCCGGTTTCGGCAGGAGAGCCTGGTGATCCGGGCACACGCTCTGACGCTGCTGTAGGCGCTGCCGCGAAGAGCGATGGCCGGCAGACCCGGCCATCATCGTTGGTTACTTGCGAACCCAGTTGCCGTTGAGCTGAATGATCTGGCCCGAGGGCGTCTTCTCGATGGCTTTCTTGCCGGCGATGGCTTCCACGTCGCTGACGCTGATGCCGTTTTGCTTGGCGACGCGGTGGTACTCGGCTCGGCGCGCCTGATTGATCTGGCTTGCGATGTCCTCGGCGTTCTGGCTGGACCGCACCACGCCGAGATAGCCGTCGGGCTTCTCGCCAAGCAAGCCGCTGGCCTTGGCGTCACCCAGGGCGGACATGGCTTCGTTGAGCGTCATGGCTGCCGCTGGCAGAGCGATCATGAGTGCCAACAGCAGGCTTGCCAATTTCAGATAGGTTTTCATCGTCGTCCTCAGAACAGTCCGCTGTCTTCGTTAATGATCGAGTCGAGCTGCTTGTCCACCCGGATGTAAATCTCATGCTCGATCTTTACGTTCAGGTTGATGTTGATCGGCTCGTTCGGTACGGCCAGTTCCACCCGCGGCGTACAGGCGCCGGCGAGCACGGCCAGCAGCAGAATGGTCAGCGATTGGCGCAACCGCATGGCGGTCTCTCCTGTGTCGGCTAGTGGCTGCAAGGCCTCATTGAAGGCGTTGAAGATGTTCCTGCACCCGTCGTTGAATTGTTTCGCTTACCCGGTCGCTCAGTTGCAAGCTGGTCAGCAGCGCCGGAATGTCCTCTTCCAGATTGATCGAAAAATTGATCGGGCGGCCTCCTTCCAGGGCTGGATTGCGGCCGTTCAGGCGCAGCGCGAGGTTCAGTTTGCCGCTCTCATCATAGCGGACGTCACTGCTCAGCCGATCATAATGAAAATCGTGCAGGGCTTCGGTGACGATCTTCATGGCCGGGTTCGACTGACCAAGGGCTTCTATCTTCGGCGAACGAAAGCGCAGTACACCGCCGGGTGCGCGCGCGGCCAGCTCGCCCTGGTCGACGCTGAACCCGAGTACGCTGCGGCGAATGTCGAAGCTGCCATCAATCAGGCCGCTGCCATCGAGCCCTTCGGTAGGGTAGGCGGCGAGCATGTCGCTCAGTTGCAGTCCTTGCAGCTTGGCGCTTAATTGTTGCTGCGGTGCAGCCAGGTCGAGCGTGGCGGGGGCGAGCCAGAACCTGCCGCCGAAGATTTGGGTTTCCGCGGTTGCCCAGCGCAGTTGGCCTTGCACTGGATGATCGAGATCGGTGCGGTAGTTTCCGCGCAGCAGCAGCGGGCCAAAAGTGAATCCGGGATTGAGCTGAGCGAGGCGCAGCTCGGTTATATCCAGCTCCAGGCGGTTGCGCTCGAGGCTTGCAGCGATTCTTGCGTCGAGCCCGGATATCTCGGCGCGGTCGATGATGCCGGCCAGTCCGCGGGCCTCCAGCGTGAGCCTGGCGGATGGCGGTGTGCTGCCAGCTGGCACAGAAAGCGTGCCATCAGCCAGCAGGCGCCCGCTGTTCAGTTCGAGCATCTCCGGCCAGGCTGTGAAGCTGCGGGCAAGCGGGTTGCCGGCGCGCAGAAAGATCTCCTGTAGCTTGCCGCTTGCCTGTAGTGGGCCGTTCCAGCGCTTGTTCAGGTTTGCTGCCAGTGTCAGCCCGACATCGTTGCTCAATGGGCCGGTCGCTGCCAGTTTTGTGGCATCAGCTTCCAGGTGCCCGCTCCAGTGCCAGCCCTGGGAGATCAGTCGTGGGTGATCCAGTCGGCTGACGCGCAGGTCCAGCGGCCCCTGTACGCGCCAGCTAGGCGGCTCTGAGTTGCGGCGGTCGAGATGCAGGCTGAGCGGTTGGGAGAGCAGGGCCTGCAGTTGGCGGGCAGTGAGTTCTCCGCTGGTCAGGTCGGTGAGGGTGGCCCGTGAGCTTTTATGCAGCTGTACATCGATCTGCTCGAGGTTCGCACGACCGGAGAAGTCCAGCGTGGCCTCCAGACCTCCTAGCGAAAGTGCATCCAGCTTCAGCTTGCTACTGCGCAGTTGCAGTTGCGCCTGCTCGATCTGCAGTACATATGGCGGTGCAGTATTCAGTCGCACCCGTGCCTGCAGGGTCGCCGGTGTGGCGCCTTGGGCGTCCAGCTTGACCTGTAGCGGCAGTTTGTCTTGATCGGTTTCGGCATCCAAGGGCTCGATCTGGATGTCCAGCCGCTCAGGTCGCAGATTCTCGGGAAGTTCGGCGACGAGCGCCGGTTCGGGGCGTAGCTGGACATTGGCTTTCATCTCGGTAGGCAGCCACTGGCCATCCTGTCCATTAGTCGCGAGGTCGATATCGCCTTGCACCTCGCCAAGCCCGATGATCGGCCACGGCGCCGGCAAGTGGCCGGAGAGACGCAGATCCCCGCCGGCACGGCGCCATTCGAGCGTGCCGTCTGTCGAGCGAGGCACGCTAAGCGCCCAACCTGCGCCAAGCCGCATGTCAGCTGGCATGTCTGGCAGCGGGGTAGGTTCGTAGCCGGTCCAATCGCTTAGCCAGCTCAACAGCCAGGGCGCTTCCGGCAAGCTGCCCATGGCAAGGGTGCCATCGGATCGCAGGGTGTTGCCGAGGAGGTTGAACCGGTTACGGCCTTCCAGGCGCGACTGCTCGTCGATCAGCAGTCTGGCTTCGATCAGGCTGTGCATGGGGTCTGGTCCCTGTGCACTGACGATCAGCGAAACACGGTGTTCGTTGCGGCGCAGGTCCAGCCGGGCATCGACAGGCAGCAGTGTTTCGCCGGCGTGTTCCAGCCACAGGCTACCCCGTTCGTCGCACTGACCCTTCGCGCAGGGGAGGTCCATCCTCAGATCAGCTATGGTCATTCGCTCCGGCAGCCACGCCACCCAGCGTGCATATTGCTCGGCGTCGCGCGGAGGCGAGCTCTCGTTCCCGGCATGCGGTAGCGAGAGTAGGGTCGTGCTGAGACGATCTATTTGAAGCGATTGTGGTGGAAATGGCTGAAAAATGCTGGGAACTTGCAGCGCGATATTTTCAGCCCGGACGGTCAGGTTGAGGCCGTTCCCGGTCAGCTGTGCATAGTCAAGCTGGCGGATCGATATGCTTCTGAAAGAGACACGCAGCCCCTGCCAGTCGAGTTCGACGATGCCTTGTTCGCGCTTGAACGCTGTCCATTGATACCAGGCGAAACCGCCGGCAAGCAGCAGCAGTAGCAGCAGGCCAGCCAGCAGCCAGCGCAGTATTCTCGACGGTTTCGTCATTTCCAGTTCCAGAATGCGAGGCGTACAGCATAGCCGCAGAACAAGCGTAGCTACCGTGCTCCGGCAAGGTGCGCAGGACGACAACAGCCTTGTCTGAAAGTTCGCTCTTGTGCCGCTGCAACCCTTGTGGCAAGCCGCTTCGCGCCTGGTGCGCTGAACTTGTGCACATTTGCGCAGCACGCCTGTCAAGGCCTTATGACAAACTGTCGCAAATCGCCTGAACTCATAGATCGTTAATAACCAATTGAAAAATAAGAACTTTTTTCATTGGCGAAAAAAACGTCAGTTTAAGCGCAGCCCCATGAGACGTGGCATTCATAGATTTGTCTTCTGTTTGTCCACTGACTTATCCACAGCTTCTGTGGATTAATTTTTGGTGTGATCCGGATCTAATTTTTTCGCTTTTGACAAGACTTTAACTCTCGGAAAAAAGGAGTAGAGTGCGCGACCTTATTCATCCAGCCCCCAGATGTGCATGAGAACGCGTACAGCCTCCTCCGCTTCCTTCGCCACTACCGCCCCTACGGCACGGTTGCCGCTGCGCATGGCGCTGTGGTTGCTCGATAGCCAGCACCTGGGCAGAAATCAGGGTGTCAAACGGATTGCAGGGCGCCTGCTCAAGCAGCCGGCGCGTGAGGGCGTGGTGGAAGCGCAGAGTCGTCTGGGGCGTCTGCTGTGCTGCGAGTGCGATGGTCAGCGCGACCGCCGTATCGGTTTCGAGCTGCTGCGTCAGGCGGCCCGTGCAGGCGACTGCCAGGCACAGCTGGAGCTGGGGCGCCTTTATTGCCAGCCCGACCACAGCGAACCTGCCAAGGCGCGCCTGTGGCTCGAGCAAGCCGCCGCACAGGGTTCCCAGGAGGCTGCGAGCTTCCTTCAGCGGATCAAGGGCTGACGACACCCGCCTGACCACCCACCTGCGGCTCGCTATACTGCCCGGCACTTTTGCCGGAGCCCTTCATGTCCTTTGATCCTCTTCATCTATTGATCGGTCTGGCGCTCGGCCTGGCTGCCCTGGCTGGGCTGAGCCTTTATCTGCAGCGCCGCCTGTCCGCCAGCGAGTCCGAACAGGCGTTGCTCGATGAGCGGCTCCGACAGGCCACCCTGGCGCAGGAGGGGCTGACGGCGCAGCTGGAGGGCTGTCGGATCGAGCTGGCCGAGTTGAGTAGTATCAAATCAGCGCAGCAGGCCGAGCTGGCTGCGCTGCGCCGCGAGGCCGAACTGTTGCGCACGCAGCGTGACGGCCATGATGAAACCATTGCCGACCTGCAAGCCGAGCGCGACGCCCAGCAAGGTGAACTGCGCCGGTTGAGCGCGACCCATGCCGCACTCGAAGCCGAACTGCGCGAACAGCACAACGCCCATCAGCAAAGGCTGGCAGACCTGCAGGCAGCGCGTGACGACCTGCGGGCACAGTTCGCCGAGCTGGCCGGCAAGATCTTCGACGAGCGTGAGCAGCGTTTCAGCGAGTCCAGCCATGAGCGCCTGGGACAGCTGCTCGAACCGTTGAAGGAACGCATCCAGTCGTTCGAGAAGCGAGTCGAGGAGAGCTACCAGAACGAAGCGCGCGAGCGCTTCTCCCTGGCTCGCGAGCTGGAGCGCCTGCAGCAGCTGAACCAACGCCTTGGTGATGAAGCGACCAACCTGACCCGTGCGCTGCAAGGGCAGAAGACACAGGGCAACTGGGGCGAGCTGGTGCTGGAAAAGGTGCTGGAGCACGCCGGGCTGGAGAAGGGCCGCGAGTACCATACGCAGGTCAGCCTGAAGAGCCCGGACGGTGAGCGTTTTCAGCCGGATGTGCTGATCCATCTGCCCGGCGACAAACAGGTCGTGGTTGATGCCAAAGTCAGTCTGACCGCCTATCAGGCGCTGACCTGCGCCGAGGATGAAGGCAGCCGGGCGCTGGCGCTCAAGCAGCATGTGCAATCGCTGCGCAGCCACCTCAAGGGGCTCTCGCTGAAGGACTACCAGCGCCTCGATGGCTTGCAGAGCCTCGACTTCGTGCTGCTGTTCGTGCCAATCGAGGCGGCTTTCGCGGCCGCGCTGCAGGCAGATCCCGATCTGTTCCAGGAAGCCTATGGGCGGCACATCGTGATCGTCAGTCCGACGACCTTGCTCGCCACCCTGCGGGTCATCGACAGCCTCTGGCGGCAGGAGCGGCAAAGCCAGAACGCCCGGGAGATCGCCGAGAAAGCCGGCGGGCTTTACGACAAGTTCGTCGCCTTCATCCAGGATCTCGATGAGATCGGCAGCCGATTGCAGCAGGTGGATCGTGCTTACCTGGCGGCGCGCAACAAGCTTAGCGATGGTCGCGGCAACCTTGTTGGTCGGGCCGAGCAATTGAAGTCGCTCGGTGCACGGGCCAGCAAGCGCTTGCCGGGCGACTGGCTGGAGCGTGCCGGTGCCGAGGAACTCAGCGAGGCGGGCGACTAGATCGCGGCGCTAACGCAACAGCAGCACGGCGAGCGCAGTCAGCAGCCCGGCGAACATGATCGGCAGGGTACGGATAGCCAGTTCACGGCCACCGATGAAGGCGATCAGCATGGCCTTGACCAGGCTGTTGCTCAGCGCGGCGAATACGATGCCGCGCGACGCGACCTCATGGCTGAGCCCGTCGCGGGCATTGTTGGCCAGCGAGAGGGTGATCGCATCCACATCGGTCAGACCTGCGACCAGCGACACCATGTAGATGCCGGCATCGCCCAGCCAGCGCCGTGCACCCTCGACCAGCAGCAGGATCAACACCAGCAAGGCGGCGAAGCGTAGCGCTGGTCCCAGCTCGAACGGGTTCTTCAGCAGGGGCTCGGCAGTGTCTGTGGGCGTTTTGGCTGCCAGCAGGTAATAGAAGATTGCACCTGCTGTATAGATGGCGCCGGCGCACGCCAGAGGCAGGATCAGGCCGGGAAGCAGCGCCGGATTGACCAGCCCCACCTCCAGTAGAACGCGAGGAAACATGAGCGCCGACGTCGCCAGCAGGCCGGCTGCGAGCGCGGCACGCAGCTTCGGCGCATTCAGCCGCGCCAGCGTGATGGTCATCGCAGTGGAGGAGACGATGCCGCCAAGCAGCGCCGTGACGAAGAGGCCGTGACGAGGGCCGAGGATACGGATCGCCACGTATGCGGCGAAACCGATTCCGGCGATCAGTACCACCATCATCCAGGTCGTGTAGGGATTAAGTGCCTGCCAGGGGCCATAGCCCTGGTTCGGCAGCGTGGGCAGCAGCACCACGGAGATGAACAGCATCTTCAGCGCGCCGCCCAGTTCCGCCTCGCTGAGCCGCTTCAGCGCCTGATGCAGCGGGGCTTTCAGGCTCAGCAGCAGCGCCACGACGATGGCGCATGCGGCGGCGAGCTGCCGGCTCTCCGCGACCGCCAGGCTGCCGAGAACAAAGGTCAGCAGCATGGCGACCTCGGTGGTCATGCCATGGTCGCCGCTGCGACGCGCATCGATCAGATAGCCGGCAATGACCAGCAGCGCGAGCATGGCGAACATGGCCACCCAGGCAGAGCCGCCGAGATGGCTGACGCTAACCGCCGCGAGCCCGCCGAACAGGCCCGACAGGCCGAAGGTGCGGACCCCGGCGACCAGCTCCTGGCCGGGGCCGTCTCTGCCGCTCCAGCTACGTTCGGTGCCGATCAGTAGCCCGACGGCAAGCGCCGTGGCGAGGTTGAGAAAAAGCTCGAGCGTCATCGGCCACCTTGCCGCCAAGTGTGCAAATTGCCAGCAGTGTA
This sequence comes from Stutzerimonas kunmingensis, assembly GCF_002929225.1. GTDB lineage: Bacteria > Pseudomonadota > Gammaproteobacteria > Pseudomonadales > Pseudomonadaceae > Stutzerimonas. The sequence continues at coordinate 674,663 of NZ_PISM01000004.1, forward strand.
ACCGGCCTCGGCCGCGATTGTTTCACCCGCTGGCCGAGGTCGCCTGTTTACTGAAGCGTCAGGTGCCGGCTCATCAGGGCGCGCAACGCCGCAGGCTTGACCGGCTTGGCGAGGAAATCCAGGCCGCTTGCGTGAATCGCCGCCACCAGTTCCGGGCGGCCATCGGCACTGATCACCACGCCGGGCACCGGCTCGCCCAGCCGAGTGCGCAACCAGGCCATCAGCTCGGTGCCGGTCTGGCCCTCGTCGAGGTGGTAGTCGACCAGTACCAGTTGCGGGCGAATGTCCTCGGCCAGCAGCGCTTCGCATTCGGCGCGGTTGCTGGCGGTCCATACCTGGCAACCCCAGCGGGTGAGCAGGCTGTTCATGCCGACCAGAATGCTGTCCTCGTTATCGATGCAAAGCACCTGAGTGCCGGTCAACGCGGTGTGCTGCGGCTCGCCACGCTTGGCTGCCGGGCGCGGCTGGCTCAATGCACGGGCGACCGGCACGGTGACGCTGAACACGCTGCCCTTGCCCGGCCAGGAGCGCACTTCCAGCGGGTGTTCGAGTACGTGGCAGAGACCGTCGGCGATGGCCAGGCCCAGGCCCAGACCTTTCTCCGCGCGGGTCTGGTGGCTGTCCAGGCGTTTGAACTCCTCGAAGATCACCTTCAGCTTGTCATGCGGGATGCCCGGGCCGCGGTCCCAGACTTCGAGCCGCAGTGATGCGCCTTGCCGGCGCACGCCGAGTACCACGCGGCCCTTGGCGTAACGGAAGGCATTGGTGAGGAAGTTCTGCAGCACGCGACGGAGCAGGCGGATGTCACTGTCGACGCGCAGCTTGCTGCCGTGCACGCGGAAGTTGACCCCCTGTTCGCGGGCCAGGGCGGTGAACTCCGTGCCCAGCGTGTCGAACAGCGTGGCGAGCGGGAAGGGGTTGCGATCCGGAGTCACCCGACCGCTTTCCAGGCGCGAGATATCCAACAGGTCGGTGATCAGGTCTTCAGCCGAACGCAGCGAACTGTCGAGATGCTGCACCAGTTCCTGGGCCTCGCTGGGCAGCGCGCTCTGCTGATGCGACAGTGCGGCGGAGAACAGCCGTGCGGCGTTGAGCGGCTGCATCAGGTCGTGGCTGACGGCGGCGAGGAAGCGGGTCTTCGACTGGTTGGCCGCTTCCGCGGTGCTCTTGGCTTCGATCAGCGCCTGGTTGAGCTGCGACAGTTCCTGGGTCCGCTCGCTGACGCGCTGTTCGAGACCTTCGTTGGCATCTTTCAAGGCGCGTTCGGCTTCGCGGTAGGCGGTGATGTCACTGAAGCTCATGACGAAGCCGCCGCCCGGCATCGGGTTGCCGATCAGCTCCACGACGCGGCCGTTGGGGAACAGCCGCTCGGACGTATGCGCGCGACCTTGGCGCATCCAGTACAGGCGCTTGGCCACGTGGGTGTCGGGATCACCGGGACCGCATAGTCCGCGTTCGGCGTTGTAGCGGATGATGTCGGCGATCGGGCGGCCGATGTAGACCAGCCCGTCCGGGTACTCGAAGAGTTCGAGATAGCGATGGTTCCATGCCACCAGGCGCAGCGACTGATCGACCACGCTGATGCCCTGGGTGATGTTCTCGATCGCGCCTTGCAGCAGTGCGCGGTTGAACTGCAGCACCTCCGACGCTTCGCCGACGATGCGCACCACGTCGTCGACCTGCATGTCGCGGCCTTCCAGCGCTGCCTTAACCACCGCACGGGTGGACGACGCGCCGAGCACGCCCGCCAGCAGGCGTTCGGTATGGGCGATCCACTGACCATCGGCCTGCAGCTTGGGCGAGAAGTCCTGGCCGTGGCGACGGGCAAAGCGCTGGAAACTCTGCTCGGCGCGCTCGGCGCCGACGAAGCGGGATGCCAGGACCAGCAGGTCTTCGACGCGTACGGCGAGCAGACGGCGGGCACCGGTCGGGGAGGCGATCTCCTGACCGATGAAACGGCTGGCCTGCCAGTGCTCCGCCACATGAGTCTGGGTGAGGATGGATACCCAGAAGAACAGCGTTGCGTTACCGATCAGCGACAGGGTCACGCCCAGGGTCAGTCCGCTGAGGCCGAAACCGAGGCCGCCGTTGTACATCCAGCTCAGGCCCGGGAACATTTCCAGCGGCCAGCCCAGCAGAGGAACAATCAGCGTATAGAACCAGATTGCCGCGCCGGCGGTCAGGCCGGCGAACACGCCGCGACGGTTGGCCTGCTTCCAATACAGCGCACCAACCATCGCCGGGGCCAGCTGAGTGATGGCGGCGAAGGCGATCTGGCCGATTGTAGCCAGCGATGCCGTGGAGCCGAGCAGGCGGTAGCTGACATAGGCGAGCAGCAGGATCACGACGATGCTGATGCGACGTACCGAGAGCATCCAGTGACGGAACGCCTCGAATGGGCGCTCGGTTTCCTGGCGGCGCAGCAGCCAGGGCAGCAGCATGTCGTTGGAAACCATGGTCGACAGTGCGACGCTGGCGACGATTACCATGCCGGTTGCCGCCGAGGCGCCGCCGATGAAGGCGAGCAGGGCGAGCCAGGGATGCAGTTCGGCCAACGGCAGGCTGATGACGAAAGAGTCCGGCGTTACGCCGGCGGGCAACAGCATCTGCCCCGCCAGCGCGATCGGGATCACGAATACCGCGGCGAGTACCAGATAGAGCGGAAACACCCAGCGGGCCATACGGAAGTCTCGCGGCTCGATGTTTTCCACCACAGAAACGTGAAACTGCCGCGGCAGACAGACGATCGCCATCATCGCGACGGTGGTCTGGACCAGCATGGCTGACCAGTTGACACCTTCGCTCCAGAATCCGGCAAGGTCCGGCGAGTCATAGGCCTGATTGAACAGATCGCCGAAGCCGTCGAACAGGCCGAAGGTGACGAAGGCGCCCACCGCCAGGAATGCCAGCAGCTTGATCAGCGATTCGAAAGCGATTGCCAGGACCATGCCGCGGTGATGCTCGGTCACATCGAGGTTGCGCGTGCCGAAGAGGATGGTGAACAGCGCCAGCACGATCGAGACGATCAGCGCGGTGTCGCGCGTGCCGGTGCCGGCTGCCTCGATGTTGATGCCGCTTAGCAGGTTGACGCCGAGTACGATGCCTTTGAGCTGCAGCGCGATGTACGGCAGTACGCCAACCAGGCAGATCAGCGTGACGACCACCGCGAGCAGCTGCGACTTGCCATAGCGGGCGGCGATGAAGTCGGCAATGGAGGTGATGTTCTCCTGCTTGCTGATCATGATCATCTTCTGGATCACATGCGGTGCGAACAGCATCAGCAGGATCGGGCCCAGATAGATCGGCAGGAACGCCCAGAGCTGCTCGGCGGATTGGCCAACGGCACCGAAAAAGGTCCAGCTGGTGCAGTACACCGCCAGTGAAAGGCTATAGACCCAAGGCCGCAGGCGCGGCGACATGGAAGCGCTGTTGCGGTCGCCGTAGAAAGCGATGGCGAACAGAATGGCCATATAGACGAGGGCGACCGCGGCGATCAGCCCGCCTGACAGCGTCATGCAAACTCCAGAAAACGAAAGGTGAGTGCCAGGCAGGCCTCGGCGGGCCGGTAACGGTGCCGAATTCAATCAGCCCTGGCGACTCGTTAATATGCTGAGTTCGCGAAGTTTCGCAGCAATGGTCACCCCGTGTGCAGGGTTGCGACCAAGGTCGCATGCGTCTAGCGCGGGCCCGCCAGCAATATCGCCGGTCGTCCGCGAAGTACGGCGTTTCCTGCGCCATGGGTTACTGTCTGGTAACCGCCGATTTGCCCGAACGCAATAACAGGAGAATGTCATGCTCAGCCCCCATCCGGTAACCCTGCAACGCGGGGCGCTGCGCCTGGAGCCGCTGATGGAAGCGGATATCCCGGAGCTGGTTGCCCTGGCAGAGCGGAACCGCGCCGAGCTGACATATATGGCCGGGCCGCTACGGCCGGACTGGTACCGCCATGCGCTGGCGGAACAGCGCGAGGGGCGCGCGGTTGTCTTCAGTGTGCGCATGGCCGAGCAGCTGGTCGGCACCACGCGCTTCGCCGACTTCAACCTGAGCCTGCCGGCGGCCGAATTGGGCTGGACCTGGCTGGATCAGGCGGAGCATGGCACCGGGCTGAATGCCTCAATCAAGTACCTGCTGCTGCGTCACGCATTCGAAGAATGGCAGTTGGTTCGCCTGCAGCTGAAGACTGCCGCCAGTAACCTCCGCTCGCAGCGGGCCATCGAAAAGCTAGGTGCCCTACGCGAAGGATTGCTGCGTAACCATCGGCGACTGGCAGCCGGTCGTCTGGACGATACCGTGCTGTACAGCATCACCGACCGTGACTGGCCGCAGCTCAAGCAGCGGCTCGCGGCCGACTGACTGCTCTGCGACGCATCGCCTGGGCGTCTCAGTTCGGTTATCGTGCGGTGCTTTGCCGCATGTCTTGCGTCGATCTGTCCGCCCCCCACGCCTTTCGCTACGAGGTCGATAGGCAACGCAAGGTTCGGTGCGAAATTGGCTACAGGAGTTCCAATGTCCCGCTCGCAAGAGTTCGTTCACGGATGCCGTGACATTCTGCCGTTGATCCTCGGTGCGATTCCGTTCGGCGTCATCTTCGGCACGCTGGCCGTCGGCGCCGGATTGACGCCCTGGCAGACCATGGGCATGTCTTCGCTGGTCTTCGCCGGTTCCGCACAGTTCATCGCGATCACGCTGATAACCGGTGGCGTAGGCGCAGCCGTGGTACTGCTGACCACCTTCGTGGTCAATCTGCGGCATGCCTTGTACAGCGCCGCGCTGCAGCCATTCGTTCGTCATCTGCCGGGCCGCTGGCGCGCCCCTCTGGCGTTCTGGCTCACGGACGAGGCCTTCGCCGTGGTGCAGAACCGCTATGCCCGCGACGATGAGTCGCCGTACAAGCATTGGTTCTTTCTCGGCGCTGCGCTGACCATGTACATCAACTGGCAGCTGTCGACACTGGTGGGTGTCGCCTTCGGTCAGGCGGTTCCGGATATCGCCAGCTGGGGGCTGGACTTCGCCATGATCGCCACCTTCATCGGCATCGCGGTGCCGATGATGCGGACGCGCCCGCAGGTGGCCTCGGCGCTGGTGGCTGGCGCGGTGGCCTTGCTGACCTGGGAGCTGCCTTACAAGCTCGGACTGATCGCCGCCGCCATGGCCGGCATCGTCGTCGGCGTCTGGCTCGAACGTCGCGCCGAAGCGGCTGCGCGCATGCAGGGGGCGCTATGACGACCTGGTTGCTGATCTTCGGCATGCTGGCGATCACCTTCGTGATCCGCTACAGCTTTTTCGCCTGGCCCAACCTGCGCTTTCCCCGCGCTATCGAGCAGGGGCTGCATTACGTGCCGGTGGCGGTACTGACTGCCATCGTGGTGCCGGGAATGCTGATGCCGGAAGGGCAGTGGGCGTTGCGCCCGGACAATGCCTATCTGCTAGCGGGGCTGTTGGCGATCCTCATAGCCGCGTTTAGCCGCAACCTGCTGGCGACTATCGCCGGCGGACTGCTGAGCTTCTTTCTGCTGCGCTGGGCTTTCGGGCAGTTGCCGATATGAATCAGGAATCGACCGGGGCTAGCTCGACAAGGCGTGTGCCAGCTGGCGGGCCGGCGACCACGCATTCGCAGTTTCGCCTGCTCGGCAAGCGTCGCTTCCTGCCTTTTTTCTGCACGCAGCTGCTCGGTGCATTCAACGACAACGTGTTCAAGCAGGCGTTGATCCTGGCGATTCTGTTCAAGATCGGCACTGGCGCCGACAAGAGTCTGCTGATCAATCTTTGTGCGCTGCTGTTCATCCTGCCGTTCTTTCTGTTCTCCGCGCTGGGTGGCCAGTTCGGCGAGCGCTTCGAGAAGGCCTGGCTGATTCGCCGAATCAAGTTCGCCGAGATCCTGATCATGCTTGTCGGGGCGCTCGGCATGCTGCTCGGCAACCTGCCGGTATTGCTTGCGGTGCTGTTCTGCATGGGCACCCAGTCGGCGCTGTTTGGTCCGGTCAAGTACTCGATCCTGCCGCAGCAGCTCGCCGAGGATGAGCTGGTGGGAGGCAATGCGCTGGTGGAGATGGGAACGTTCCTGGCGATTCTCGGGGGCACCATCGGTGCGGGTGTGTTGATGGCGAGTGAGGGCTACGCCGAGCTGGTGGCGATCAGCGTGGTGCTGATCGCGCTCGTCGGTTATCTCGCCAGTCTGGCCATTCCAGCCGGTACGGCAGCGCTGCCGACCCTGCATATGGATTGGCGCGTGTTGCGTCAGTCATGGCGCATTCTGCGGCTGGGGCTCGGTCAGCAGCGGGCGGTGTCCCGGGCCATGCTGGGCAATTCCTGGTTCTGGTTTCTCGGTGCGACTTACCTGACGCAGATCCCGGCGTTTGCCAAGGACTATCTCGGTGGCGATGAAAGCGTGGTGACGTTGATCCTGACGCTGTTTTCGATCGGCATCGCGCTGGGATCGCTGCTTTGCGAGCGGCTGTCGCGGCATCACGTGGAGATCGGCCTGGTCCCGTTCGGAGCCATTGGCCTGAGCCTTTGCGGAGTGCTGCTGTGGTGGCATGCGAGCGGCCACGTGGAGCCTGTGGGTACGGTCGACTGGCTTGCGCTGCTCGGCGAGCCTTCTGCCTGGTGGGTACTGATGGATATCCTCGGGCTGGGGATTTTCGGTGGGCTGTACATCGTCCCGCTGTATGCCCTGATCCAGTCACGCAGTGTGGTTCACGAGCGCTCGCGAGTGGTGGCAGCGAACAATATTCTCAATGCGCTGTTCATGGTCGCGTCGGCGATCATCGCAATTGTCCTGCTGGTGCTGCTGAAGCTCTCGATACCGCAGCTTTTTCTGACTGTTTCGTTGCTCAGCGTGCTGGTCTGCGGGGCGCTGTTCGTCGATGCGCCGGAGTTCATCGAGCGTTTTCTGATCTGGTCGCTGGGGGAGCGATTGGGCGGGGCGCTGGCGTTGCAGCTGAAGGTGCGTTGAGGGGAGCGGGGCGCCGATCAGCGCCCCGGGCGGGTGTCAGAGGCCCTGGGGGACTTCTTCGCCACCGAACGCCTCGAACAGCGCAGGCAGGAACTCGCGGAAGGTCATCATCATCAGCAGGAAACTGGCGTCCTGCTGGGCAAGGGCGTCTTCACCACCGTCCTGCTCGGCCTGGTCCTGCAGCAGTTCCTCGAAGCGCAGGCGCTTGATGATCAACTTGTCGTCCAGCACGAAGGACAGCTTGTCCTGCCAGGCCAGCGACAGCTGGGTGACCTGCTTGCCGGCTTCCATATGCTGCTGGATCTCGTCGCTGGTCAGGTCCTGGCGCTTGCAGCGCACCACGCCGCCGTCCTCGTGGGTATCGCGCAGCTCACATTCGTCGAGCACGAAGAAATCGTCTGCGGACTTCTGCGTCTTGACCCAATCGGTCAGGGTGGCGCTTGGCGCAATCTTCACGGTCAGCGGGCGCACCGGCAGCGAGCCGATCGCTTCACGCAGGGTCGACAGCAGGTCCTCGGCCTTCTTCGGGCTGGCCGAGTTCACCAGGATCAGCCCGCGCTCGGCGTCGATTGCGGCGAAGGTGCCGGATTTGCGGATGAAGGCGCGCGGCAGAAAGGCCTGGATGATCTCGTCTTTTATCTGGTCGCGCTCCTTCTTGTAGACCTTGCGCATCTGCTCGGCTTCGATCTCGTCGACCTTTTCCTTCAGGGCATCCTTGACGACGCTGCCCGGAAGAATGCGTTCTTCCTTGCGCGTGGCGATCAGCAGGAAACCCTGGCTGACGTGCACCAGGGGGGCGTCTTCACCCTTACCAAAAGGGGCGACGAAGCCGTAGGTGCTCAGCTCCTGGCTGGCGCAGGGGCGGGCAGGTTTGGCGGCCAGTGCAGCTTCGAGTGTCTCGGCATCTAGAGCGACGTTCTGGGTGAGACGGTAAACGAGCAGGTTACGAAACCACATGGCGGGGTAGATCTCCGGAAAGCAAAGGGGTGCATTATTCCTGCCTGGCCAGTTCAGGCCAACCCTGCGGGATGTTAATGCACGGCGAACGAGAAAAATCGGCTGGTAAATCGAGGGTTTTCCTAAGTCTTTGGAACTTCTGCAATTTTTTTTTCGAAAGGGGGTTGCCAAGGTGCGGAACCCTCTCTAGAATGCGCCCCACTTCGAGAGCAAACGGGTGATTAGCTCAGCTGGGAGAGCATCTGCCTTACAAGCAGAGGGTCGGCGGTTCGATCCCGTCATCACCCACCACTCGAGGTTTAGCGCAGCGGTAGTTCAGTCGGTTAGAATACCGGCCTGTCACGCCGGGGGTCGCGGGTTCGAGTCCCGTCCGCTGCGCCATATTCGCTTCACGGGTCCACTGAACGCCCTGAAGCAACGAAAGAAACGGCCATCTAGGCCGTTTTTTTTTGCCTGGATATTTTTGGGCGGAAGCTGCGGGTGCCGCTTCTCGCTCGGCTCGATCCTGCTGTCGGGATTGCTACGCGCGTCCGTTCTTTGCAATCTCTTTACGGTCCTTGCCTTGGGGTGCGGTAGCCAGTGCCGGGATGCGCTGCTAAGCTCGACCATCGGTTTTTCGAATGCCCAACAGCGTATTTAAGGAAACAGCATGAGACTGAGACATCATCGTTTGGCGCCTGCGGTTGCCCTGGTTGGCCTGGTGCTGGCCGGCTGCGACTCGCAGACCAGTGTCAAACTGGACACTCCGGCGCAGAAGGCGTCCTATGGTATCGGCCTGAACATGGGCAAGAGCCTTGCGCAGGAGGGTATGGATGATCTCGACTCCCAGGCTGTTGCGCAGGGTATTGAAGATGCCATCGGCAAGAAGGAGCAGAAGCTCACCGATGAGCAGCTGATGGAGGCTTTCACCTTCCTGCAGACCCGTGCCGAAGAGCGCATGGTTGAGATGAATGCCAAGGCGGTCGAGGCTGGCAAGAAGTTCCTCGAAGACAACGCCAAGCGTGAAGGTGTGAAGACCACCGAATCCGGTCTGCAGTACGAAGTCGTCAAGGCGGCCGAAGGCCGTCAACCGACCGAGAACGACGTGGTGACCGTGCACTACGAGGGCAGCTTGACCGACGGCACCGTCTTCGATAGCTCGATCAAGCGCGGCAGCCCGATCGATCTGCCGGTCGGCGGTGTGATTCCAGGTTGGGTCGAAGGTCTGCAGCTGATGCATGTGGGCGAGAAGTACAAGCTCTACATCCCGAGCGAACTGGCCTACGGTGAGCAAAGCCCGAGCCCGCTGATCCCGGCCAACTCGGTGCTGGTCTTCGATCTCGAGCTGCTGGATATCAAGGGTGGCGAGGCCGAGCAGCCCGCAGCCGAGCAGCCTGCTGAAGCAGCCGAGCAGGAATAAGCGGTTCTCTTCGCTGCAAACGAAAACGCCCCGATCTAGTCGGGGCGTTTTTATATGGGCTTGCTACTGAATCAGTCGTCCATCTGCGACTGCAGGTAGTTTTCCATGCCCACCTTGTCGATCAGGCTCAGCTGCGTCTCCAGCCAGTCGATATGCTCCTCCTCGGATTCGAGGATGTCTTCCAGCAGCTCGCGACTGCCGTAGTCGCCGACGCTTTCGCAATAAGCGATGGCGACCTTCAGATCCTGCACGCCACCTTGCTCCAGCCTGAGGTCGCACTCGAGCATCTCGCGAGTGTTCTCACCGATCAGCAACTTGCCCAGATCCTGCAGATTCGGCAGGCCTTCCAGGAACAGGATGCGCTTGATCAGCTTGTCCGCATGCTTCATCTCGTCGATGGATTCTTCGTACTCATGCTTGCCGAGCTTGCCGAGACCCCAGTCCTCATACATGCGCGCGTGCAGGAAGTACTGGTTGATGGCTACCAGCTCATTGCCGAGGATCTTGTTGAGGTGCTGAATGACCAGCTTGTCGCCTTTCATGTAGTTAGCCTGCCTGACGCGGTGGGAATGCAAGCAGTCTGGCCACGCTCAGGTGACCTGTCAAACCTAAGTCATTGAATGCTAAAGCTAAACCCTAGCGAGAATAGTTGCGTTCCGCATCCTTCTGAGCAACTTGCTGATTTGCAGGCAAAAAAAAGCCGGGCATGGCCCGGCTTCATGGCTTCAGTCTGTCAAGCCTGAACAAAACTGGCAGGGTAGGCGAGTGAGGCCTGGGCACTTTGCACGTTGCTGAGCGTTTCGCGCACGACCTGCTTGGCGGCGCAGGCGCACTTGCCGCACTGGGTGGCGACGCCGGTCGTTTCCCGTACTTCACGGTAGCTGCAGCAGCCTTCGTAGATGGCATCGCGAATCTGGCCGTCGGTGACACCCTGGCAAAGACAGACGTACATAGAAGCACTACCCGTTGAATTCGTTGACGGTTGGGATGCTAATCAGAATGAGAATAATTGTCAAAGTTCGTTCGTCGGGGGTTTCTCCTGATGAGCGTATTTTTCCGTTCGTACCGACGGTGTCGAAGGCCGCAGCGAGGATCGGTGTTGACCGCTTTGCGGTAGACTGCGCGCCTTTTCGCAACGGAGGCCGTTCATGGCCCTGCAAGCCACACCATACAAAGTCGAGCTGAATCTCACGGACCTGGACCGCGGGGTTTACGAGAATCTGCGCTTTACGGTCGCCAAACACCCGTCGGAAACCGAAGAACGCCTCGGCGTACGATTGATTGCCTATGCGCTCTGGTATAGCGAGCAGCTGGCCTTTGGTCGCGGCCTCTCTGATGTGGACGAGCCAGCACTCTGGGAAAAGAGTCTGGATGGCCGCGTCCTTCATTGGATCGAAGTGGGTCAGCCGGATGCAGAGCGATTGACCTGGTGTTCGCGACGAGCCGAACGCGTCAGTCTGGTTGCCTATGGCAATCTGCGCGTCTGGCAGGGCAAGGTGATCGATGCGGTGAAGGGATTGAAGAATCTGTCCATTGCCACCATCGACTCGGAGTCACTTGCCGCGTTGGTCAAGGACTTGCCGCGTAGTCTGCAGTGGGGCGTGATGATCAGTGACGGCACGTTGTTCATCACCGATGAGCGTGGCCAGTTCGAAGTGAAGTTGGGTTGGTTGCTCGGCGAGCGCTGAGAGCGCCCGCCGTGCCAGTCACGCTTGCCAGAACTCCAGCAGCGCATTGAACGACATCACCACCCCGACCGCCGTGGCCAGCATGGCCAATATGCCGAACACCAGCATCCAGGTGGGGTGGCGGTAGGCGTCGCCGACGATGTTCGTTTTGCGCGATGCGAGCAGTATGCAGCCCAGTGCCAGCGGCAGCACCAGGGCATTCAGCGTGCCCGCTACCACCAGAACCTTCACGGGCTGGCCGACCAAGCTGTAGATGAGCGTCGAGCAGGCAATAAAGGCGATCACCACTCGCTGGTTATGCCGGCGGATGCTGTCATGCAGCGAGTACATGAAGGTCACACTGGTATAAGCGGCGCCGATCACCGATGAAACCGAAGCGGCCAGCAGCACTACGCCAAAGGTCTTGTAGCCGATGGTGCCCATCGAATGGGAAAACACCGACGCAGCGGGGTTGCTCGGGTCGAGAGTCAGGCCCTGGCTGACGACCCCGAGCGCGGCAAGAAAGAGGCAGATGCGCACGACGCCGGTGGTAGCGATACCGATCACAGCCGCGCGGGTTACCAGCCTGACATTCTCTACCCCGGTGATGCCGGCCTCTACCAGGCGATGGCCACCGGAAAACGATATGTAGCCGCCGACCGTGCCGCCCACCAATGTCACGATCGGCAGCAGCAGGATCAATGGGTCGTCCGGATTGAAGCTGCGACTCATCGCTTCGAGCAGCAGTGGATTCGACTGCAGCATGGCGTAGCCGATCATGCACAGCATTACCAGGCCGAGAACCTGCATCACCGAGTCCATCACGCCCTTGGCGTTGCGCAGCAGGAAGATGCCGATGATCAGCACCGCGGCGATCAGCGAGCCGATTATCGGCGGGACGCCGAAGATCACATTCATCGCCAGGCCGGCGCCACCGATGTTGCCGATGTTGAAGGCAATGCCGCCAAGCACGATGAAGGCGGATATCAGATGGCCGACGCCGGGTATCACGCGGTTGGCGACGTCCTGGCCGCGCAGGTTGGCAACGGTGATCACCCGCCAGATATTAAGCTGGGCACCGATGTCGATGAGCAAAGAGATCAGGATCGCGAAGGCGAAACTCGCCAGATACTTCTCGGTGAACAGCGACGTTTGGGTTAGAAACGCGGGTCCGATGGACGAAGTCGCCATGATGAAAATGGCGCCGCGCAGGACGTTGCGCTGGGCGGGAGTGCCGCGTTCGGCTTGTGTGGCTTGCATTGGATACCTTCTTTTTCTTGGCGTTGGGGCAGGTAGAAATGCGCCCGGGTCATACCCGGCAATGTTGTTCTTGTAGGAATAACTGGCTGCTGGTCAGCGGCTCCTTATGAGCGACTACCGCCACTGGGCGAGCAGTTCGCGGTGCGCGCGTTGCGCGGCCTCCAGTGAAATCGGTTTGAGCCTGAGCGAGGTACCGGGCAGGCACTGCGCCAGCTGGGCCACCGCCGCAGGTGTCAGCGCGCCTAGGCGTGGATAGCCGCCGATTGTCTGGCGGTCGTTGAGCAGGATGATCGGCTGCCCGTCGGCCGGAACCTGGATCGCCCCCAGCGGCACGCCTTCGGAAATCATGGATGAGCGCGTGCTGTGAAGCGTGGGGCCGAGCAAGCGCACGCCCATGCGGTCGGCTCGTTGATCGACTGTCCAGTCGCTGTTGAAGGCATCGAACAGGCTCTGGCCGCTGAAATCACCAATCTGCGCGCCGAGCACGACCGCCAGGGTCGGGCTCGATAGTGGGGTGACGGTTTGCACTGGCAGCTCTCGGCGAGCAGCAGAAACACCACTGAGCCAGTGCAAGCGGTCGCCCTTGGCCAGCGCTTGGCCGTCACCGGCCAAGCCGCCGAGCTGCTCGCGCCGGACCGTGGCGTAGCTGCCCAACACCGGTGTCGCCTGGAAGCCGCCTGGTGCGGCGAGATAGGCGCGAACGCCTCGCTTTGGATGCGCGAAGGCAAGCAGCTGACCCTTACGGACCTCGAAGCTGCGCCCCGGTGCGATGGCTTCGTCATCGAGCGCGGCGCCGAGATCGGCACCGCAGATCGCCAGGCAGGTATCGGTTTGCGCGCGAAGGCTGAAATTCCCCAGCGTGATTTCCACCGTAGCGGCCTGCGCAGGATTTCCAAGCAGCCAGTTGGCCCAGCCGTGGGAAATCCAGTCCACCGGGCCGCCCTGGGTAACGCCGAGGTGGCGGACGCCCATACGGCCGCCGTCCTGCAGGCTGGCCAATGCGCCGGCGCGTTCGATAAGCAGGCTCATGCAGCGGTCTCCTCGAAGGGGCTGTCGTCACCGCCCAGGCGGACGAATTCGGCGCGCTCGATGGGCACGAAGCGCACCCGGTCGCCTGGCTGCCAGAGGCTGTAGCCGTCGAGCTCGCGGTCGAACAGACGAACCGGGCTGCGCCCGATCAGATTCCAGCCGCCCGGCGAAACCAGCGGGTAGATCGCTGTCTGCCGATCGGCGATGCCCAGGCTGCCGGCCGGCACCCGCTTGCGTGGTGTGGCCAGGCGCGGGCTTGCCAGTTGTTCGTCCACCAGTCCGAGAAAGGCGAAGCCCGGTGCAAAGCCCAATGCGAATACCTGATAGATATGCGCGCTGTGTTGCTCGATCACGCCGGCTACACCGAGGCCGCTGCGCTCGCCCAGCGCTTGCAGTTCCGGGCCGACGCTCGGGTCGTACCACACCGGTATATCGTGCTGGCGAGCACTTTCGGCAGCGGCCGGCTGAAGACCTTCAAGGGCCTGATGAAGATGCTGGCGGGCCTGCTGATCGTTCAGCCGGGTCAGGTCGTAATGCACCAGCAGGGTGGTGTAGGAAGGCACCAGATCGATCAGTGCCGCGCCGAAGGTTTCGCGCACACGCTGACTGGCGGCGAGCATCCAGGGCATATTGTCTTCATCGATCTGATCGAACAGGCGCAGCAACAGACTGTCGACGCCGACCACTTCGATCCGCGGCTTCATGCGGGAAGCGCCTGCAGCGACTGACGGATGCGCTGGACGGCGGCTATGGAACCGGCGTTGTCGCCATGCACGCAGAGGGTATCGGCCTGCAGAATCAGCGCGCTGCCATCGCTCGCAATCAGCGCCTCGCCCTTGGCCAGGCACAGGGCCTGGTCGGTCACGGTTTCTGCATCGTGGTGGACGGCGCCTGGCAGGCTGCGCGAAACAAGCATGCCGGCGGCGTCATAGGCGCGGTCAGCGAACACCTCGAACCACAGGGTGATGCCCATTTCCGCTGCCAGCGCCTGGCTCGTGCTGTTGTCGCGGGTGGACATCAGCATCAACGGCAGGTTGGCGCTGTAGGCCTTGATGGCGCTCATCACTGCGCGCAGCAGGTCGGGCTGGCGCATCATGTCGTTGTACAGCGCACCGTGGGGTTTGACGTAGCGGACCTGCGTGCCTTCAGCGCGGCAGATGCCGTCGAGCGCGCCGATCTGGTAGAGCAGCATGTTCTCCACTTCGGCCGGGCTGCAGGCCATGGAGCGCCGGCCGAAGCCGACCAGATCCGGATAGGCCGGATGGGCGCCGATGCGCACATCATGCTTGCGTGCCAACGCGACCGTGCGCCGCATGATCTGCGGATCGGACGCGTGGAAGCCGCAGGCGACATTGGCGCAGTCGATGAAAGGCATCACCTCGGCATCCAGACCCATGGTCCAGGCGCCGAAGCTTTCCCCTATGTCGCAATTGAGTAAGAGACGACTCACGATGGCTGCTCCTTTCGAAATGGACTGGTGCGTTTGCGGCGGTGTCGAGGATCGATACACTGATAAAGTATTGATAAATTATCAACGTATTTCTTCCGTCGGGCGTCTGAAGTGCCTGAGCGGACATTGCTGTATCCTTGCCCGCCCCATCGATACGAACGGCGCTGCCGCTTCATCAATCAGGAACTCAAGATGGTTGACGCCAAAAGCCCCCGCCCGTTGCGATCTTCGATCGTCGCTTCGGCGCACCTCGCCGAGCAGTCGCAGGAACTCTCTGAACTGGAGTACGGCATCATCGTCGCCAGCGCCGCGCTGATGCGCTGGATGGAGCGCTGCATGCAGGCCTGCGGCACGGTAGAGATGAACGCGCTGGACGTCATGGTGCTGCACAACCTCGCCAGTCGCGGCCGCGCCAAGCGACAGGCGGACATCTGCCTGCTGCTCAACGTGGAAGACACGCACACCGTGACCTACGCGCTGAAGAAGCTGAGCAAACTCGGCCTGGTGGAAGGTGCCAAGCAGGGCAAGGAAATGTTCTATCGCACCACCGAAAAGGGTCGCGCGCTCTGCCAGGAATACGCCGACATCCGCCGCGAATGCCTGATCGCGTCGTTCGAGAACCTGAATATCGATCCCGATGAGATCCACCGCCTGGCCGGCATGCTGCGTGCCATGTCCGGGCTGTACGACCAGGCCGCTCGCGCCGCCACCTCCCTGTAAACGACCTTCACCGAGCCCGGAATTCCATGCGTATCGAACCCCGCCCCCTGCCCGAGCAGCTGCCCGACCTTGGCGAGCTGCCGCCGCTGCTGCAGCGCCTCTACGCGGCCCGTGGCGTGACCTGCGCTGAGGAGCTGGACAAGGGGCTGGCGCGGTTGATTCCTTATAAGCAGCTCAAGGGCATCGATGCCGCGGTGGAACTGCTGGTCGAGGCGCTGGAAAAGCGTCAGCGCATCCTGTTCGTCGGCGATTTCGATGCCGATGGCGCGACGGCCAGCACCGTGGGTGTACTTGGCTTGCGCCAGCTTGGCGCTGCCCACGTCGATTACCTGGTGCCCAATCGCTTCGAGTACGGGTACGGTCTGACCCCTGAAATCGTTGCCGTTGCCTTGCAGCGCGAGCCCGATCTGCTGGTGACCGTGGACAACGGCATCTCCAGTGTCGACGGCGTGGCGGCGGCCAAGGCCGCAGGGCTCAAGGTGCTGGTCACGGACCATCACCTGCCGGGCCACGAACTGCCGGCGGCTGATGCCATCGTCAACCCCAATCAGCCTGAGTGCGCCTTTCCCAGCAAGTGCATCGCCGGTGTCGGGGTCATCTTCTATGTGCTGCTGGCATTACGCGCTCGCCTGCGTGAGCTGAACTGGTTCACCCGTCAGGGCTGGGCCGAGCCGAATCTGGCTGAGCTGCTCGATCTGGTGGCGCTGGGCAGTGTCGCCGACGTGGTACCGCTGGATGCCAACAACCGCATCCTGGTCCATCAGGGCTTGGCGCGGATTCGCGCGGGGCGGGCGAGGGCGGGCCTGCGGGCGATTCTCGAAGTGGCGGGGCGCGACCATCGACGCATCACCTCTACCGACCTGGGCTTCATTCTCGGACCGCGGCTCAACGCGGCCGGGCGGCTGGATGACATGTCGCTGGGCATCGAATGCCTGCTCTGCGAGGACGAGGCACTGGCGCGCGACATGGCGGTCCAGCTCGATGAGTTGAATAAAGACCGCAAGAGCATTGAGCAGGGCATGCAGCGCGAGGCGCTGGCGCAGCTCAAGGACCTGCCGCTGGAGGATCTTCCGTTCGGCCTGTGCCTGTTCGAGGCGGACTGGCATCAGGGCGTGATCGGCATCCTGGCTTCGCGCCTGAAGGAGCGCTACCACCGCCCGACCATCGCCTTCGCCGATGCTGGCGACGGGCTGCTCAAGGGGTCGGCGCGCTCGGTGCCGGGCTTTCATATCCGCGATGCGCTGGATGCGGTTGCCGCCAAGCATCCTGGCTTGATCAGCAAGTTCGGCGGGCACGCCATGGCGGCCGGGCTGTCGCTGCCGCAAGCCAACTTCGGTGCCTTCGCCGCCGCCTTCGATGCCGAAGTGCGCCGCCAGCTGTGCGAGGACGATCTCACCGGTCGGCTGCTTACCGACGGCCAGCTCAGCGTCGAGGAGTTCCACCTGGAACTGGCGCGTGCGCTGCGCAACGCCGGGCCCTGGGGCCAGCACTTTCCCGAGCCGATGTTTCATGGGGTGTTCCAGTTGGTGCAGCAGCGTATCGTCGGCGAGCGCCATCTGAAGCTGGTGCTCAAGAGCGAATGTGGATCGCTGACCCTCGACGGCATTGCCTTCAACGTCGACCGCGAAATCTGGCCGAATCCGACGGTGCGCTGGGCGGAGCTGGCCTACAAGCTGGACGTCAACGAGTACCGCGGTCAGGAAAGCGTGCAGCTGATGGTGGCGCATATCGCCCCGCGCTGATCGATGCATGCCGGCTGACGATAGGCCGGCTGAATCCAGCGCCATTCCCCGTAAAGACGTCTGATTGTTGCCCATGGCCGTGGCGCCTAGAGTGGCTGGACAACAACAGCGCCATGCGGGAATCCGAAATGAGCGACACGACCGTCCACCACCGTGCCTGTCATCTGTGCGAAGCCATCTGTGGTCTGACTATCCAGACCGAAGGCGAGCGAATCCTCTCGATCAAGGGCGACCCCCTCGACAGCTTCAGCCGCGGCCATATCTGTCCCAAGGCTGTCGCCCTGCAGGACATCCAGAACGACCCTGACCGGCTGCGCCACCCGATGCGGCGCTGCGGCGATGAGTGGCAAGCGATCGGCTGGGACGAGGCGTATGAACTGGTCGCTGAGCGCCTCGCTGAGATCCGCGAGCGCCACGGCGCCAATGCCGTGGCCATCTATCAGGGCAACCCGAGTGTGCACAACTACGGGCTGATGACCCACAGCAACTACTTCCTTGGGCTGCTGAAGACGCGCAATCGCTTTTCCGCGACCTCGGTCGATCAGCTGCCGCATCACCTGACCAGCCATCTGATGTACGGCCACGGCCTGTTGCTGCCGGTGCCGGACATCGATCACACCGATTTCATGTTGATCCTGGGGGGCAATCCGCTGGCGTCCAACGGCAGCATCATGACCGTGCCTGACGTGGAAAAACGGTTGAAGGCGATCCGTGCCCGCGGAGGCAAGCTGGTGGTGGTCGACCCGCGGCGCAGCGAGACCGCCGCGATAGCCGATCAACATCTGTTCGTGCGCCCCGGACAGGACGCCGCGCTGCTGTTCGGGCTGCTCAATACTCTGTTCGAGGAAGGCCTGACACGTACCACCGAACTCCCGCTGGACGGCATCGAGGAGGTGCGAAAGGCAATCGCCGCCTTTACGGCAGAGGCGATGAGCGCCCGTTGCGGAGTACCGGCCGAACAGATCCGCCAGTTGGCGCGGGACTTCGCGGCGGCGGACAGGGCGGTCTGCTACGGACGCATGGGCGTTTCGACCCAGGCCTTCGGCACGCTCTGCCAGTGGCTGGTGCAGCTGATCAACCTGGTCACCGGCAACCTCGACAGGGTCGGCGGCGCGCTGTGCACCGAGCCGGCGGTGGATCTGGTGGAGACCACCAAGGGCGGCCATTTTGACGCCTGGCGTAGTCGGGTGTCGCAACTGCCCGAATATGGCGGCGAACTACCGGTAGCGGCATTGGCCGAAGAGATGCTCGAGCCTGGGGAAGGGCAGGTGCGTGCGCTGATCACCGTGGCCGGCAACCCGGTGCTTTCCACACCCAACGGGCGCAAGCTGGAGCAGGCGCTGGATGGCCTGGAGTTCATGCTCAGCGTGGATTTCTACATCAACGAAACCACTCGCTATGCCGACGTGATCCTGCCGCCGACCGCGCCGCTGGAGCACGACCATTACGATGCGACATTCAATCTGCTCGCCGTGCGCAACGTCACCCGCTTCAACCAGCCGGTGCTGCCCAAGCCCGAGGGCGCGCTGCACGACTGGGAAATCTTCATCGGGCTGGCTAAGGCCTACGCGGGGCGGGTGGGTGTCGAGCTGAAGCCCACCATGCCGCCGCAGCAGATGATGGACCTGGCGCTGCGCCATGGGCCATACGGTGACAAGTCAGAGCGCAAGCTGAGCCTGGCAGCGCTGGAGGATTATCCCCACGGTCTGGATCTCGGGCCGCTCAAGCCGAATCTGGCGAGGCGCCTGAAAACGCCGAGCAAGCGCATCCAGGCCGCGCCGGCGTTGATGCTGGACGATCTGCAGCGTTTCGCCGCCGAGCCGCAGACCAAGAGCGACGAGCTGCTGCTGATCGGCCGCCGGCATGTACGCAGCAACAATTCCTGGATGCACAACTACCAGCGCCTGGTGAAGGGCAAGCCGCGTCACCAGCTGCTGATGCACCCTGCGGACATGGCTGCTCGGACTTTGCAGGATGGCCAGCGGGTGCGCGTGCATTCCCGGGTCGGCGTGGTCGAGGTGGAGGCGCTGGCCAGCGAGGAGATGATGCCCGGCGTGGTCAGCCTGCCGCATGGCTGGGGCCACGCCCGTCCTGGCGTGCAAATGGATATCGCCCGGCAGCAACCGGGCGCCAGCAGTAACGACCTGACTGACGAGCGCCAGTTGGATGTATCCGGCAATGCCGCGCTCAACGGTGTGCCGGTGCAGGTTAGCGCTGCCTGAGGCAGACAGTTCCACCGATGTCGGGCTGGGCATGAGCGGCGAAACGGTCTCTACTGACGGGTGTCAAATCCGCATCACCGACAGTAGAGGCCGACATGTCCCAGCTTTTCCAGCCGCTTACCCTGCGCCAGCTCAAACTGCCCAACCGGATTGCCGTATCGCCCATGTGCCAGTACTCGGCGAAGGCCGGGATGGCGAACGACTGGCATCTGGTGCATCTGGGCAGTCGGGCCGTCGGTGGCGCCGGGCTGGTGATCATCGAAGCGACGGCGGTCAGCCCTGAGGGGCGTATTTCGCCGGACGACCTCGGCATCTGGTCCGAGGAGCATGTCGAGCCGCTACGCCGTATCACCCGCTTCATCGAGGCGCAGGGCGCGTTCGCCGGCGTGCAGCTGGCCCATGCCGGGCGCAAGGCGAGTACGTGGCGGCCCTGGCTCGGCAAGCATGGCAGCGTGCCCATCGCCGCTGGCGGTTGGACCCCGGTCGGCCCTTCGACCATTGCTTTCTCGCCTGAACATGCCGTGCCGACGGCGCTGGACGATGCCGGCATCGCGGGCGTCGTGCAGGCGTTCGTCGAGGCGGCCGAGCGCTCATTGGCAGCCGGCTTCAAGGTCGCCGAGGTGCATGCGGCCCATGGCTACCTGCTGCATCAGTTCCTTTCGCCGCTATCCAATCAGCGCCAGGATCGTTACGGCGGCTCGTTCGATAACCGTATCCGCCTGCTCCTGGAGGTTACGGCGGCTGTTCGCGAGGTCTGGCCCGAGGAATTGCCGCTGTTCGTCCGCCTCTCGGCGACCGACTGGGTCGATGATGGCTGGAATGCCGACGAAACCGTCGAACTCGCGCGGCGGCTCAGGGAAATTGGCGTCGACCTTATCGACGTGTCATCCGGCGGCACTGCTGCCAACGCCTATATTCCAGTCGGGCCGGGCTACCAGACCCAGTTCGCCGAGCGCGTGCGCAAGGAGGCGGGTATCGCCACCGGCACGGTCGGCATGATCACCGAGGCGGTGCAGGCCGAACACATCCTGCGCACCGGTCAGGCCGACCTGATTCTGCTCGCCCGCGAACTGCTGCGTGATCCGTACTGGCCGCTGCATGCCGCCGAGGACCTGCGTGACAGTTCCGTGGCCTGGCCGGCGCAGTACGTGCGTGCCGCCCATCGCGACACGCCGATTCGTCAGGTGCCCGAGTCGTTCGACTGAGCACTGCTGTTCAAATCCTGATTCAATCCGTTTGGGGACTTCGATGAAAACCAGTGGCCTTCTCGATCAACTGCTCAGGTCCGGTCAGGACCTGCTGCAGAAGCAGCAATCCAGTGCAGGCGGAAAGCCCGGCAAAGGCGGTTTGAGCGACCTGCTTTCCGGCGTTGGCGGCGGTTCGCTCGGCAATGCCCTGTCGGGTGCCGGTGGCGGCGCGCTGGCGGCCGGTGCCATGGGCCTGCTGCTGGGCAACCGCAAGGTACGCAAGATGGGCGGCAAGGCGGTGACCTACGGCGGTCTGGCTGCACTCGGGGTGCTGGCCTACAAGGCGTACAGCAATTGGCAGGCACAGCAGGGCGGGACGCAGCAGCAGACGCCACAGACCATCGATCGCCTACCGCCGGCAGAGGTCGAGGTCCACAGCCAGGGCATTCTCAAGGCACTGGTGGCAGCGGCCAAGGCCGACGGCCATGTCGATGCCCGAGAGCGTCAGCTGATCGAGGCGGAGCTGGGCAAGCTGGCCGATGCTGATCTGCAGCACTGGCTGGAGGCTGAGCTGAACAAGCCGCTGGACCCGGCTGACGTGGCCAGTGTCGCCAGTACCCCGGAGATGGCTGCGGAGATGTATCTGGCCAGCGTGCTGATGGTCGACGAGGAGCATTTCATGGAGCGTGCCTATCTGGATGAACTTGCCCGCTGTCTGCAGCTCGATCCGCAACTCAAAGCCGAGCTGGAAAGCCAGGTACGCGGTGTGAGTGCCTGATCGACCGTCATGAGGGCAAATCCGTTTCCTGACCGTCCGCCGGCACGTCCGGCGGGCTGTCAGCACGGGTCGGCTGAGTTATAATCGCCGGCTTTTGCACCGTCCGATTGAGAGCTGCCTACCTATGGAAATCAACCCGATCCTCAACAGCATCAAGGACCTGTCCGAGCGCACCCTGTCAATTCGGGGGTATCTTTGACTACGATCAGAAGCATGATCGTCTCGTCGAAGTAAACCGCGAACTCGAAGACCCCAACGTCTGGAACAAGCCCGAATACGCCCAGAGCCTGGGCCGTGAACGCGCCACCCTGGCGCAGATTGTCGAAACCATCGATGATCTCGATGGCGGACTTGCCGACTCTCGCGACCTGCTCGACATGGCGGTCGAAGAAGATGATCAAGGCGCCGTTGATGATGTGGCCGCCGAGCTGGACCGTCTGCGCGGAATCCTCGAAAAGCTCGAATTCCGCCGCATGTTCAGCCACGAGATGGACCCGAATAACTGCTACCTGGACATCCAGGCTGGTTCCGGCGGCACCGAGGCGCAGGACTGGGCGAACATCCTGCTGCGCATGTACCTGCGCTGGGCCGACAAGCGCGGTTTCACTGCCGAGATCGTCGAGCTGTCCGAGGGCGAAGTCGCCGGTATCAAGGGCGCTACCGTTCACATCAAGGGTGAATATGCTTTTGGCTGGTTGCGCACCGAGATCGGTGTGCACCGCCTGGTGCGCAAGAGTCCGTTCGACTCCGGCGCGCGCCGCCACACCTCGTTCTCGGCAGTGTTCGTCTCGCCCGAGATCGACGACAGGGTCGAGATCGAGATCAACCCGGCCGACCTGCGCATCGATACCTACCGCTCCTCCGGTGCTGGTGGTCAGCACGTCAACACCACCGACTCGGCAGTGCGTATCACCCACGTACCGACCAACACCGTAGTGGCCTGTCAGAACGAGCGTTCCCAGCATGCCAACAAGGACACCGCCATGAAAATGCTGCGGGCCAAGTTGTACGAACTGGAAATGCAGAAGCGCAACGCCGCCTCTCAGGCGCTGGAAGACAGCAAGTCGGACATTGGCTGGGGGCACCAGATCCGTTCCTACGTGCTCGACGACTCGCGCATTAAGGATCTGCGTACCGGTGTGGAGCGCAGCGATTGCCAGAAGGTGCTCGACGGCGACCTCGACGGATACCTCGAAGCCAGCCTGAAACAGGGGCTCTGAGAGCAGCTGCAAGCCTCAAGCCGCAAGCACCTCCATTGAAACGATTTGACCGGGACGACCCGCAATGAGCGAACAACCGCTGAACCAGCACGCCATCCAAGAGGAAGAAAACAAGCTGATTGCCCAGCGCAAGGAAAAGCTTGCTGCCGTGCGCGAGCAGGGCAATGCCTTCCCCAATGACTTCCGTCGCGACCGCTATGCAGGCGACCTGCAGAAACAGTACGCCGAGAAGACCAAGGAGGAGTTGGAGGCGGCCGCCATTCCGGTCAAGGTCGCCGGGCGCATCATGCTCAACCGCGGGCCATTCATGGTGCTGCAGGATATGAGCGGGCGCATCCAGGTCTATGTCGATCGCAAGACGCTGCCGGCCGAGCAGGTCGAGGCGGTCAAGCACTTCGACCTGGGCGACATCATTGCCGCCGAGGGCACCCTGGCGCGCTCCGGCAAGGGCGACCTCTACGTCTACATGAACAGCGTGCGCCTGCTGACCAAGTCGCTGCGCCCGCTGCCGGACAAGTTCCACGGCCTGACCGACACCGAGCAGCGCTATCGCCAGCGCTACGTCGACCTGATGGTCAACGAGGAGGTGCGTGAAACGTTCCGTGTGCGCTCCCAGGTCATCTCGCATATCCGCAAGTTCCTCGCCGAGCGTGACTTCCTCGAAGTCGAAACGCCGATGCTGCAGACCATTCCCGGCGGCGCTGCGGCCAAACCGTTCGAGACCCATCACAACGCGCTGGACATGCCGATGTTCCTGCGCATCGCGCCGGAGCTCTACCTCAAGCGTCTGGTGGTCGGTGGCTTCGAGCGCGTGTTCGAGATCAACCGCAACTTCCGTAACGAAGGCGTCTCGACCCGGCACAACCCCGAGTTCACCATGCTCGAGTTCTACCAGGCTTACGCCGACTACGAAGACAACATGGATCTCACCGAGGAGCTGTTCCGCGAGCTGGCCCAGGCCGTGCTTGGCGGCACCGACGTGCCCTACGGCGACAAGGTGTTCCATTTCGGCGAGCCGTTCGCGCGGCTGTCGGTGTTCGACTCGATCCTCAAGTTCAACCCGGAGATATCGGCCTCCGATCTCAACGATCTGGAGAAGGCCCGTGCCATCGCCAAGAAGGCCGGCGCCAAGCTGCTCGGCCATGAAGGCCTGGGCAAGCTGCAAGTGATGATTTTCGAGGAGCTGGTCGAGCACAAGCTGGAACAGCCGACCTTCATCACCGAGTACCCGTTCGAGGTCTCGCCGCTGGCCCGACGCAACGATCGCAACCCCAACGTCACCGACCGCTTCGAACTGTTCATTGGTGGCCGCGAGATCGCCAACGCCTATTCCGAGCTCAACGATGCCGAGGATCAGGCCGAGCGCTTCCACGCGCAGGTGGCGGACAAGGATGCCGGCGATGACGAAGCCATGCACTTCGACGCCGACTTCGTTCGTGCGCTGGAGTACGGCATGCCGCCAACCGCGGGCGAGGGTATCGGCATCGATCGCCTGGTGATGCTGCTGACCAACTCGCCTTCGATCCGCGACGTGATCCTCTTCCCGCACATGCGTCCGGAACTCTGATCCACTGAGCGTCGACCGACCCGCAGTGTGCCGGCCTCGGCCGCTGCGGGTATAACCTCAAGGGTACGGGTCATCCGTGAAGAGGGACTGATGAACAGCCGTAACAACCTGGACGAGTATCAGACCATCGTGCGCGGGCTGTCCGACCGCATCGTCGAGGCGCAGACGCCAGTGCGCGTACTGGACGCGGTGAAGTGGGACGAGAATACCCGCCAGGGTTTTTTCGCCGCCAAGGGCCGCGAGCTGCCGAAGATCGATCGCGGCTACTACGAGGGCCGGCCACTGGCCTTCGATTCCAGCGCCAAGAAGCAGGAATTCCAGGACATCGAGCGCGACATCACCCGCCAGCTAGGCCAGTTCAACCCCGTCGGGCAGATCATGCGGCGCATGTGCAAGGAATACCGCATGGTCATCCGCATGCTCGAGGCGCGTGGCACACCGGACTTCGGCATGATCTCCCAGGAGCTCTACGGCGCGGCATCCGACGCCTTCCATGCTGGCGATCCAACCCTGGCCGACCTCGGCCTTATGCTCTCCGACTATCTGAACAACATCGCCGACCGTGGCGACCTGCGTGACGAGCCGAAGAATCTCACCGCGCCGCAGGCCGTCGAGCTGCTGCAGAAGCGGCTGGATGTGGTGTTCGGCGAAGGCGAGGGCGTGATCCGTGTTTTCGAATCCGACGGCATCCTCGCCGATGCGGCAGCGGGCGCCGACTACATCAAGATCCGCAGCGACGCGCTGTTCAACGAGCGTGACGTGCGCGCGCTGGAGGTTCACGAAGGACTGGTGCATGTCGGCACCACGCTCAACGGGCAGAACCAGCCGATCTGCACCTTCCTCGCCAAGGGGCCACCGTCCTCGACGGTGACCCAGGAGGGCCTGGCCATCCTGATGGAAGTCATCGCCTTCGCCTCCTACCCGACGCGCCTGCGCAAGCTGACCAACCGCACCCGCGCCATCCACATGGCCGAGGAGGGCGCGGATTTCCTCGACGTGTTCGCCTTCTTCCGCGAGCAGGGCTATGGCGACGACGATTGCTACAGCAATGCCAGCCGGGTGTTCCGCGGCTCGACCCCCGATGGTTTGCCCTTCACCAAGGACCTGTCCTACCTGAAGGGCTTCATCATGATCTACAACTACATCCAGCTAGCCGTGCGCAAAGGCCGGCTGGAGCAGATCCCGCTGCTGTTCTGCGGCAAGACCACGCTTGAGGACATGCGCACGCTGCGCCAGCTGGTAGACGAGGGCATGGTCGTCCCGCCCAAGTATCTGCCGCAGCAATTTCAGGACCTCAATGCGCTGTCGGCTTGGATGTGCTTCTCCAACTTCCTCAATCACCTGAGCCTGGATCGCATCGAAGCCGACTACGCGAACATTCTCTGATCCCGGATATCCGACACCACCCACGCAAGGAAGCGTAACGATATGGAAAACCCGGTCTTTGCCCGCCAGTCCAGTCCGCTCGATCGCACCCTCTCGGCTGGCGCCTACAACCTCGTCATCGGCCTCACGCTTTGCTGGGGCTTCTGGGTCAACTGGTGGATGGTCGGCAACATCCCGGTCGAGTCCATTCGCAGCATCCATCCCTGGCTGTTCTTTGGCGGCTACTTCGCTAGCTGCCTCACCGGCGCCTGGCTGTTTCATCGTTCGAACCAGCCCTGGGTGAGTTTTTTCGGCTACAACCTGGTCGTGGTGCCGTTCGGGCTTATCGTCAACCTGGTGGTGAGCCGCTACGACGCCTCTCTGGTGCATGAGGCGATACGCATCACCGCGCTGGTTACCCTGGGCATGATGCTGCTCGGCACGCTGTTTCCGAAGTTCTTCGCCAGCATCGCCGGTGCGCTGACAGTGGCGTTGTTGCTGGTGATCGTCGTCGAGTTGGTCGAGGTGTTCATCCTCGGCATTCATCACGGCGTGATCGACTGGATCGTCGTGCTGATCTTCTGCGGCTATGTCGGCGTGGACTGGGGCCGGGCGAATCAGATCCCCAAGACGCTGGACAATGCGATTGACAGCGCAGCCGCGCTCTATATGGACATCATCAACCTGTTCCTGCGTATCCTGCGCATTCTCGGGCGCAAATAGGCAACGGCGGGGAGCTGCCGGATCCTTGCAGCGCCGCAACCCGATCGCTTCAGGAGCTCGCCGTGTCCAGCCACGAACTCGAATACGAAATCCTCGGTCAGTCCGCGCAAAGCGTGGAGATCATCCTCGATCCAGACGAGACGGTGATCGCCGAAGCCGGAGCAATGAACTACATGACCGACGGCGTGCGTTTCGAAGCGCGCATGGGCGACGGTTCGGCGAGCGGCGTGCTCGGCAAGCTGTGGGGCGCGGGCAAGCGCATGTTCACCGGCGAGTCACTGTTCCTCACTCACTTCACCAATGAAAGCAAGGCCAAGGCACGCGTGGCCTTCGCCGCGCCTTATCCGGGCACAGTGGTAGCGATTGATCTTGCTGCTGTGGGCGGCAAGCTGTTTTGTCAGAAGGATGCCTTTCTCTGCGCGGCTTATGGCACGTGCATCGGCATAAGCTTCAGCAAGCGCATCGGCGCAGGCTTCTTCGGTGGCGAGGGATTCATCCTGCAGCGCCTGGAAGGCGATGGACTGGCCTTCGTGCATGCCGGCGGCACCGTGATTCGCAAGGAGCTGAACAACGAAACCCTGCGGCTGGATACCGGCTGCCTGGTGGCCTTCACGCAGGGCATCGACTACGACATCCAGCTTGCCGGCGGCCTCCGGAGCATGCTGTTCGGTGGCGAAGGGCTGCTGCTCACCACCCTCAAGGGCACCGGCAGCGTCTGGATCCAGAGCCTGCCCTTCTCGCGCCTGGCCGAGCGGGTCTACGAGGCGACCTCACAGGCCCGCGGTGAAACCCGCGCCAGCGGTAAATGAGCCGCAGGCGACCTTCGAATTTGTCACAATGCGCCTCTTTGCCTCGATGAGACCGTCCATGTCCGAACGCAATCCCATTCCCCTGATCCTGACCGCCATCGGCAGCGTGCTTGGCACGGTCGCGGTGCTGTCCTATTACGGCTACGTGCATATCGCCAAGCCAGAGGATGCGTTGCTGCTGGCTGACTACACCATGCTCAAGACCGTTCCCGGCGAGGATTACCGGGTATCGCTGAAGCCGGCGTCGCAGGTGGCTCAGTGCATCGATGGTGTGCTGGTGCTGTTCGATACCGAACAGAAGGGCCTGACAGGCGTGCTGGTCGACAGGAAGAAGCGCGCCGTGCGCTGCATGGGTCAGGATGCGCCGCAGGAGAGCAAATAAAACAGCCCGTCAGGGCGACGGGCTGCTAAAGGGGCAGGGCATCAGCTCGCCATGCCCACGGTCCGTGGTCACTCCATCGACGAACGTGGCGCGACGCGCTGGCTGTCGTTGGAGATAGTCACCTCGACGCGGCGATTCATCGCGCGGCTGGACGGCGAGTCGTTGCTCGCAACCGGGTATTGCTCGCCATAGCCCACCGCCTGGATGCGCTGTGGATCGACGCCCGCGTGGGTCAATGCGCGGCGCACGGATTGGGCGCGGCGCTCGGAAAGCTGCTGGTTGTAAGAGTCGGAGCCGGTGCTGTCGGTATAACCCTCGACTACCACCTTGCGCTCCGGATTCTCGTTCAGGAACTCAGCGAGCTTCTGGATGCCGCGCATACCGGCCGGTTTAAGTTCGGCCTTGTCCAGGTCGAACAGAACGTCACCGAAGGTCACCAGGGTGCCGCGCTCGGTCTGCTTGGCCTGCATGTCCTCCTGCAGCTTGCGGATCTGCGCGTCCCGGGCTTCGAGGCGGGCTTCGGCGCGCTGCGCGGAGGCCTTGCCGAGATCCTCTTCGGCCGCGCGCAGGGCAATAGTCTGCTCGGCCAGTTCGATGCGGCGCTTGGTCAGGTAGGCCAGCTGATCCACCGTTTCTTCGTCGGCATCGTTCAGATATGCCTTGTTGGCCTTGTCCAGCATGTTGCTGGCGTCCTGGGTTTCCAGGGCTGCGACCTTGCTTGAGCGGGCGTCGCTCTGCAGAGCGGAGAAGCTGCTGCGCGCCTCTTCAAGGTTCTGATTGGGCTGGTTGGCGCAGGCCACTAGGCCGATGCTCAGGGCCAGCATGGTAGGTAGGGTTACAAGCTTGTGCATGACGAGTTCATCCTATTGGCTATAAACGGAATGGCGGGCGTGGCGAGGAATCAGCGAACGTTGCGCATGCCTTCTTCGCGCAATTCCTGAATCCCCTGCTGCGCATCTTCGACGGCCTTCTGAGCCTTCGCCGCTTCAGCCTTGCGTTGGGCTACGCGGGCATCCCATTCGGCCTGTTCGGCCAGCTTGCGGGCTTGTTCGTAGTTTTCTTTCTGCATGGCCAGTTCGGCCTCTTTCCACTTTTCCTGCGCGGCGCGCATTTCCACTGCGGCATACTCGGTACCACCAGCGCTTACGGCGCTGCGCACGGCCGATTCAGTCACGGCGAACTGCTCGGTCGGTGGGTTGCCGGCGCATGCGGTCAGCAGCAGGCCACCAAGTGCAATGGCCGCCAGCTTGGGTAGCTGAAATCTCGAAGCGTGGGTTGCGACAGCTTTGTTCATGGTCAGTCTCCAGTTCGAATTGCTCAACGAATAGCTACCGTCCCTGGCCGGGCAGTGTGCTGAATAGGGCACTACCGATGTCGGGACATATCTTTGTGAGGCCAAATGGCGCTAATCGTTCAGTGAAAGTTGGCGGGCTAGAGCGGTTGTCATCGGGGAATCCGCTACCAGCGCGGTATTAACGGGGTGGGGACTGGCCTGCGCGGGCAGGGCGGGCGTATGCAACAAGGGTGACCTGTGTGATGGCGCCCTGAGCGGGCGCCGAGCGTACAGGGTGCGCTTTCGGGTCAGGCCGGTGGGGTAGAAGACGCTTCCTCGTCGAGCATGCGCTTGAGATGTTTGCGCGAGAGCTCGAGAAAGCGCGGGGTGGGCCCGATGTCTTCGTAGACCGGGTCGCCCTGTTCGTCAGTGGCGATGACCTGGGTGCCGCGCTCATACGGAAGGCTGGTTTCGACGGCTTCGAGGGCCGCACCAACCAGCTCGCCGAGCAGCGCTTCGGTGCTGCGCTTGGGGTACATCTCGGCGAGGGCCGCGAGCCGCGCCGCGCTCTCGACGTCCAGCGGAATGCTGTAGGTTGTCTGGCTCATGTGACCCTTGGCGTCGCGTTCCCAATGGCTGACCAGCTCGGAAATTCTCATGATTACTCCTTTGCCCGCGCTTACGAGCGGTGATGACATGTGCAATCGTGCTGTCCGCAACAGGGTCGTCGGCGTTGACGCCTTGTCATGACCGGATGCGGTGGGCACTCTGGTTGGAGGTAATTTCAGCGTAGCCGTTCAGGATCGTTTTCTCCGCGGCGCGTCTGATAAGCAGCGGCGAGTCGCTCATGTGAAGGCGGCAGCCCAGGAGGAGCAAGAAGGTCATGGCGAAAATCATCGACGCGCGCCTGCGCGACAACGTACACCTGCTTGGCGAACTGCTCGGCAACACCATTCGCGCCCAGCATGGCGACCAGTTCTTCGACAAGATCGAACGCATCCGCAAAGGCGCCAAGGCGGCACGCAAAGGCTCGGCCGAGGGTGCGCAACTGCTGTCCGAGACGCTCGACAGCCTTGACGAGAATGAACTGCTGCCGATGACACGGGCGTTCAACCAGTTCCTCAACCTAGCCAATATCGCCGAGCAGTACCATCAGGTTCGTCGCCGTACGGCAGGCGAGCCGGTACCGTTCGAAACCAGCGTGTTCGCCGATCTGATCGAACGCCTCAAGGCCGCCGGACACGGCGACGAGTTCATTGCACGGCAGGTCAGCCGCCTGGAAATCGAACTGGTGCTGACAGCGCACCCCACCGAAGTTTCACGGCGCACGTTGATCCAGAAGTACGACGCCATCGCCGAACAGCTGGCCGCACGGGACCACACCGACCTCTCCGGCGCCGAGCAGGCGAAGATCGAGCTGCAGCTGCAGCGCCTGATCGCCGAGGTCTGGCACACCGAGGAAATCCGTCGCAACCGACCGACGCCGGTGGAAGAGGCGCGGTGGGGCTTCGCCGCCATCGAGAACTCGCTGTGGAAGGCCGTACCCAATGTATTGCGTCAGACCGATGCGACGCTCAGGCGGACGACCGGGCTGCACCTGCCACTGGAAGCCGCGCCGATCCGCTTCGCCTCCTGGATGGGCGGCGACCGCGATGGCAACCCGAACGTGACCGCGATGGTATCCCGCGAAGTGTTGCTGACCGCGCGCTGGGTGGCTGCCGATCTGTACCTGCGGGAGATCGAAGGGTTGATCACCGCATTGTCGATGAGCGAAGCCAGTGAGGAACTGCTGCGCCTGACCGGTGATTCGGCCGAGCCATACCGGGTCCTGCTCAAGCCCCTGCGTCAACGGCTGCGGGCGACCCGGGAGTGGGCGCGAGCGGCCATCGAGCATGGCCAGCCGGCTCCGGCGGAAGTGCTGCAGGACTGCGCCGAGCTGCGTCGGCCGCTGGAACTCTGCTACCGCTCGTTGCATGCCCGCGGGATGGGCATGATCGCCGATGGCGCGCTGCTTGACTGCCTGCGGCGACTGGCCGTGTTCGGGCTGTTCCTGGTACGGCTGGACATTCGCCAGGACGCGGCACGGCATGCCGCAGCGCTGGCGGAAATCACCGATTACCTCGGGCTGGGCGACTATCAGGCGTGGGACGAGCAGCGGCGACTGGACTGGCTGCAGCTTGAACTGGGCAATCGCCGCCCGCTGCTGCCGGCGCATTATCATCCGTCGGCCGATACCGCCGAGGTGCTCGCCACCTGCGCGGTGATCGCCGAGGCGCCAGCTGCGTCACTTGGCTCCTATGTCATTTCCATGGCCCATGCGGCCTCCGATGTACTCGCCGTGCAGTTGCTGCTCAAGGAAGCCGGCCTGCAGCGACCGATGCGTGTGGTGCCGCTGTTCGAAACCCTGGACGACCTGAATAACGCCGCGCCGATCATTGACCGCCTGCTCGCGCTGCCCGGGTATCGCCAGCGTCTGCATGGCCCGCAGGAGGTGATGATCGGCTACTCCGACTCGGCCAAGGATGCTGGCACTACTGCCGCCGCCTGGGCCCAGTACCGCGCTCAGGAACGGCTAGTGGACGTATGCCGGGAGCACGACGTCGAACTGTTGCTGTTCCATGGCCGCGGCGGCACCGTGGGGCGCGGCGGTGGCCCGGCGCATGCGGCGATCCTGTCGCAGCCGCCGGGCTCGGTAGTCGGGCGCTTCCGTACCACCGAACAGGGCGAAATGATCCGCTTCAAATTCGGCCTGCCGGACATCGCCGAGCAGAACCTCAATCTGTACCTCGCCGCGGTGCTCGAGGCGACTCTGTTGCCGCCGCCGATGCCCGAGGCCGACTGGCGTGAGACCATGGATCGCCTGTCCGCCGAAGGGGTGGCGGCCTATCGTGGCGTGGTACGCGAGCATCCGCAGTTCGTCGATTACTTCCGCCAGGCGACACCCGAGCTGGAACTGGGCCGTTTGCCGTTGGGCAGTCGCCCCTCCAAACGTCGCGAGGGTGGGGTGGAAAGCCTACGGGCGATTCCATGGATTTTCGCCTGGACGCAAACGCGGCTGATGCTGCCCGCCTGGCTTGGGTGGGAGCAGGCGCTGCAGAGCGCACTGACGCGTGGGGAGGGCGAGCGGCTGGCCGAAATGCGTGCGCGATGGCCGTTCTTCACTACGCGCATCGACATGTTGGAGATGGTGCTGGCCAAGGCCGATGCCGATATCGCAAGGCGTTACGATGAGCGCCTGGTGCAGCCGGAACTGCTTTCCCTTGGTAGCGATTTGCGTGACCGATTGTCGCAGGTGGTCGGCGCTGTGCTGAGCGTGACCGGCCAGGCCGATCTACTCGACCACAGTCCGAAGACCCAGGAGGCGTTCAGTCTGCGCAACACCTATCTTGATCCGTTGCACCTGCTGCAGATAGAACTGCTGGCTCGCTCAAGGCAGCAGCAGAACCCGGCAGACAGCCCGCTCGAGCAGGCGCTGCTGGTCAGTGTGGCGGGTATCGCGGCGGGCTTGCGCAACACGGGCTGAAGTGGCGGCTCCCGGCGCTCAACGGCTGCGCGATGCGTAGTCGTTGAGCGCAACTCGCGTCGAATCGTGACATTTATGCGGGTCGATAGACGCTTTCGGGACGGCTTGTGCCGCCTCGGTGCGCTGTGTATCGTGTTCAACCTTTTGTCGCATGGCGGCAAACCAGAATTTTTGATTCGTCAGCGAAGAGCCACTCCGGCCCGCTGGCAGGATCGCCCCCCTTCTAAGAAACTCGAGGACTCATCATGCGTGTGATTCTGCTGGGAGCGCCCGGTGCCGGAAAAGGTACCCAGGCTGGCTTCATTACCAAAAAATTCGGTATTCCGCAGATCTCCACGGGCGACATGCTGCGTGCCGCAGTCAAGGCGGGCACCGAGCTGGGCCTCAAGGCCAAGAGCGTGATGGATGCCGGTGGCCTGGTTTCCGATGATCTGATCATCAATCTGGTCAAAGAGCGCATCGCGCAGCCGGATTGCGCCAATGGCTTCCTCTTCGACGGCTTCCCGCGCACTATTCCGCAGGCCGAAGCTTTGAAGGAAGCAGGCGTGCGCATCGACAACGTTATCGAGATCGCCGTGGACGACGAGGAGATCGTCGGCCGCATCGCGGGTCGCCGTGTGCATCCGGCTTCCGGCCGCGTCTATCACACCGAGCACAACCCACCGAAGGTTGCTGGCAAGGACGACGAAACCGGCGATGAGCTGATCCAGCGCGAAGACGACAAGGAAGAGACCGTGCGTCATCGCCTGTCCGTCTACCATGCGCAGACCAAGCCGCTGGTGGACTTCTACCAGAGCCTGGCAGCCGCGGAAGGCACGCCGAAGTACAGCTGCATCGAAGGTGTCGGTTCGGTGGACGAGATTACGGCCAAGGTGTTCGCTGCACTTAGCTGATCGAAGCTGCCTGACACGAGCGATAGAAATGCCCGTATCGAAAGATACGGGCATTTTTTTGCCCAGAGATCAGGGCAGGCGCGAAAGAACCCGCTCCGCGAATACGTTAGAATCGGCGCCTTTTTACCGACCGGACCGACCCGATGACCACTCTGCTGGCCCTGGATACTGCCACCGAAGCCTGCTCAGTCGCGCTGTTGCACGACGGCAAGGTGCTGAGTCACTACGAGGTGATTCCGCGCCTGCATGCCCAGCGGCTGCTGCCGATGGTGCAGACGCTGCTCGGCGAGGCCGGGGTTGCGCTGTCCGCGGTGGATGCCATCGCTTTCGGGCGGGGACCAGGTGCCTTTACCGGCGTGCGGATTGCCATCGGTGTGGTGCAGGGCCTGGCGTTCGCGCTGCAGCGGCCGGTGCTGCCGGTTTCTACCCTCGCGACCATTGCCCAACGGGCCTGGCGTGAGCACGGCGCAGCGCAGGTCGCGACGGCCATCGATGCGCGCATGGACGAGGTCTACTGGGGCTGTTATCGCGAGCAGGCCGGGGAGATGCAGTTGGTCGGCAATGAGGCCGTGCTGCCGCCCGAGCAGGCCGTGCTGCCGCGCGATGCAGGTGACGACTGGTTCGGCGCCGGTACCGGCTGGGGTTACGCCGAGCGGATAGCCGCGGCCGTACGTGCACACGACGCCGGGATGCTGCCGCATGCCGAAGATCTGCTGAGTCTGGCTAGTTTCGCCTGGCACCGAGGCGAGGCGCTGGAGGCCGATCAGGCCCAGCCGGTCTACCTGCGGGACAATGTTGCGACGCCCAAAGGGATCAAATGACGAGGAACGTTGCCAAACTCCTGCCTGCCCGTTAGAGTCGCCGGGCCTCTGATCGAGTCCAATGATGCGCGTCGAAAGCTCCTTTCCCGTTCCCTATTCAACGGATCGTTCTGCCCGTACCGGCAGGGCGGCGGATAGCTATGGGGAAACGCAGCGGGTCGCGCAGGCGCAGCGCGGGGTCGACAGCCGCTCCGGTCAGGATTACCAGCCCCAGGCCGATCGTCCGCAGCAGCGGGTCAATTCCAGCGCGCTGGTCGAACGCTACTCCGCATTCCGCTATGACGAGCCGCAGCCCGAGCGCCCACTGACCAGTCGCGTGGCCCAGGCGCTGGCCAGCTACGCCAGCACCGCCAGCATGAGCGTCGAGTTCGACGGCGCAGAGGTGCTCGGGCTCGACCTCTACGCCTGAGGCGGTTCGATCTGCCAGAGCTTCCCTATTACCTCGGTTGTCCCTCCTGGAACGAGAGTGCCTGGCTCGGATCGTTGTACCCGACGGCTACGCCGGCTTCCGATTTCCTTGCCGCCTACTGTTCCACCTTCAATACAGTCGAGGGCAATACCACGCTGTACGCCTGGCCATCGGAGCAGAAGGTCCAGCGCTGGGCCGGCGAGATGCCCGAAAGCTTCCGCTTCTGTGCCAAATTTCCCCGCGATGTCAGCCAGGCCGGCGATCTGCGTGCGGCGCTGGAGCAGGCGCATGCCTTCCAGCGGTTGTTGCTGCCATTGGGGCGAAGGGTAACGCCGTTCTGGCTGCAACTGCCCGCCAGCGTTGGGCCATCCAGATTGAGCGAGCTTGCGGCGTTCATCGATGGCTTCGACGGAGCGCTGGCGATCGAGGTGCGGCATCCCGGATTCTTCGACCGAGGGGATGGCGAGCGCGCGTTGAACCGATTGCTGCGTGATCGCGGCATCGAGCGCATCTGCCTAGATACCCGCGCGCTGTTCAGCTGCCACTCTCACGACCCCGCCGTGTTGCATGCGCAGAGCAAGAAGCCGCGTCTGCCGGTACGCCCGGTGGCATTCAGCGATTCGCCGCAGGTGCGCTTCGTCGGTCACCCCGAGCTGGAGACGAACGACGCATTCATGGCGCCCTGGCTGGACAAGGTGGCTGGTTGGATCGAGGCCGGCAAGACGCCGCACGTCTATCTGCATACCCCCGACAATCATCGTGCGCCCGAGCTGGCGATGCGTTTTCACGGCTTGCTGAGCGAGCGCTTGCCCGGCCTGCCGGCCCTGCCTGCATTGCACCCTGCGCCGCAGATGTCCTTGCTGACGGATTGAGCGAGCGATTTCGACCAGTTTTGTAAAACATCCCTTTCAACTTCGCGGGTTGGCTGTTGCCCATAAGGAATGACCTTTGGCCGCTTCTTTCTTCTCCTGTTGCTGCTGCTTGCCGGCTTCGCCCTGGCGGTGCGGCAGGATCTGATCGACATCCCGCCGCGCTGGAACCCCTGGGCGCCGCTGGACATCCGTGAGCCGCCGAACCTGTTGACGTCACTCAAGCTACGGCGCCTGCAGCAGGACCGAACGCTCTGCGAACAGGCGCTCTCCACGGCGCCGCTGCGTTATTCAGCCGTGCCGGACAGCACGCCGGAGCCCGGCTGTCCGGTCGAGAACAGCGTTCGGGTGCAGGGCTCGGACGTGCGGTTCAACGGGCCTTTTCTCGCCACCTGTCCGCTGGCGGCGGCTTATGCGATGTTCGAGTTGCACGGGCTTCAGCCGGCGGCCCAGGCAGTATTCGAGCAGCCGGTGGTGCGCATTGATCACTTCGGCAGCTTTGCCTGTCGCAACATCGCCCGCAGCAACCGCCGCAGCCAGCACGCCAGCGCCAATGCGCTGGATATGGCGGGCTTTCACCTTGAGGATGGCACCCGCATCACCGTGGCGCGGGACTGGCAGGGCGAGGGGGACAAGGCGCGTTTCCTGCGGCTGGTTCGCGATGCGGCCTGCGATGCGTTCAACGTGACGCTCGGGCCGGAATACAACGCGGCCCACCACGACCACTTTCACGTCGACATGGGTGGCTTCGGCATGTGCCGCTGAACGCTCGCGCGCAGCCTGGAATGCTCTGGCACAATGCGCGGCTTTCCATCACCGCTGGATGCCCTATGTCCGCACGCAACCCTGTGGTTCGAGTCGAACCGCTGACTCCTCAGTTCGCCGCTGCCGCCCATCAATGGGCGCAGCGTCTCGACTTGCCGGAAATTCAGGACGCGGCCGAATTCGCTTTGCAGATTGGCGCGGACGGCTTGCAGCTGCAGTTGCTCGAGGCGCAGGCACCGGGGCCGGTACGGGTGGATTTCGTCGAGGGGGCCGCAGCGCACCGGCGTCAGTTCGGTGGTGGCAGTGGGCAGATGATCGCCAAGGCCGTGGGCATCCAACCCGGTATCCGGCCACGGGTGCTGGATGCTACAGCGGGGCTCGGGCGCGATGCCTTTGTGCTGGCGACGCTGGGCTGTGAAGTGAGCCTGATCGAACGCCAGCCGCTGATTGCCGCGCTGCTGGAGGATGGTCTGGGTCGCGCGGCTGGGGACGCCGAGGTGGGTGCTATCGCCGCGCGGATGACCCTGCTCAAGGGCAATGCCATCGAGCTGATGACGCAGTGGCAGAGTGAGGCGCCGCAGGTCATCTACCTCGACCCGATGTTTCCTCATCGCGACAAGAGTGCGCTGGTGAAGAAAGAGATGCGCCTGTTCCGACCCTTCGTCGGCGACGATACGGACGCGCCGGCGCTGCTGGCCGCGGCACTGGAGCTGGCCAGCCATCGTGTGGTGGTCAAGCGTCCGCGCAAGGCGCCGGCCATCGAAGGCGCCAAGCCCGGCTACAGCCTGGAAGGAAAATCCAGCCGCTACGACATCTATCCGAAGAAGAAGCTGCAGGGCTGATTCCGCAGTCCGCGAACCTCTCGCTTGCTCAGGTCAGCAACGATAGGCGCGCAGAAACACACTCACCGCGTCCCGCACGTGCAGGTTGCCTTCCTCATCGGTTGGCGCCTCGGCATAGCCGACCAGCAGGCGGAAATGCTGGGCACCCTTGATCAGCGAGCAGAAATGCTCGGCGGCGCGCAGTGGGTCGTCGATCTCCAGCAGGCCCAGCGCGTCGGCCCTGCTGAACAGCTGTTGCAGATCGCACAGCAGCTGCTGCGGGCCGGCATCGAAGAACATCTTCACCAGCCCCGGATTCTGCGTCGCCATCGCCACCATCACCCGATGCAGACCGATGGACTCGGGGCTATTGACCAGCTCATTGAAGGCGCCACCGATCGCCAGCAGCACCTTCTCGATGTCGCAATCCGCCTCCACCTGAAACAGCCGCCTCGGCAGGCGCGTTTCGCAGGTGGTCTTCACGGCCGCGCTGAAGAGCGCCTCCTTGTCCTTGAAGTGGCTGTACAGCGTGAGCTTGGAAACGCCGGCTTCGGCGGCGATGGCCTCCATGCTGCTGCCTTCGTAGCCGTTGCCGAGGAACAGCACCTGCGCGGCAGCGAGGATCGCCTCGCGCTTGGCGGGGTCCTTCGGGCGGCCTGGGCCGGGCGATACGGAATGGATTTCTGTCATGGGCGTTTTAATAGTGGACTGGCTGGTACGCTATTTTTACTATACCGCGCAGTATAAGTATTCCAATCCGCTTCGCGACAGAGAGACTTCATCGTGTTCCGACATGCCTTGTCCCTTGCCTCCATGTTCGGTTGTGCCTTTGCCCTGGTCGCCTGCGGCAACGGTGAACCGCCGCAGCAGCTCCCTCGTCCGGTCATGGTGGTGCACCCGCAGCCAGCCAGCGAAGCACGCGAAAGCTATCCCGGTGAGGTGCACGCACGCTACGAGCCGGAACTGGCGTTTCGTATAGGCGGCAAGGTTGTCGAGCGTCTGGTGGAAGCCGGTGATCGCGTTCGCAAGGATCAGCCTCTGGCGCGGCTCGATCCGCAGGACGTGCGGCTGCAGCTGGACGGTATGCGGGCGCAGGTGGCGGCGGCGGAAGCCAATCTGCGCGTAGCCAAAGCGGAACACGACCGTTACAAGGCGCTGCTTGGTCGCCAACTGGTCAGCCAGTCGCAGTTCGACAATGCCGACAACGCCTATCGCGCCGCGGCTGCCCGTTTGCAGCAGGCGCGGGCCGAGTTCGATGTGGCCAGCAACCAGGTCGATTACGCCGTGCTGCGCGCCACCAGCGATGGCTTGATCGCGCAGCGCCGAGTCGAGGTGGGGCAGGTGGTCGCCGCTGGGCAGACCGCGTTCGTGCTGGCGGCGGATGGCGAGCGGGAAGTGGCCATCGATCTGCCGGAGCAATCGCTGGAGCGCTACCGGGTTGGCCAGGACGTCGAGGTCGAGCTGTGGTCGCAACCGGGGCGCCACTATCTCGGCAAGATTCGCGAACTCTCGCCAGCCGCCGATGCGCAGTCGCGAACCTATTCCGCGCGCGTCGCCTTCAGCGAGCAGGAAGTGCCCGCAGAGCTTGGCCAGAGCGCGCTGGTCAGCATTCGCCGCGATGGCGAGGTATCGCTGGCGGTGCCGCTCTCGGCGCTCAGTG
This sequence comes from Stutzerimonas kunmingensis, assembly GCF_002929225.1. Lineage (GTDB taxonomy): Bacteria > Pseudomonadota > Gammaproteobacteria > Pseudomonadales > Pseudomonadaceae > Stutzerimonas. The sequence goes on from NZ_PISM01000004.1 coordinate 713,129, forward strand.
CGGAAAAGGGCAGGGCGCACGTATGGCGGCTCAAGGCCGACTCCACCGTAGAGCGTGTCGAGGTTCGGACCGGGCCCTTCGGTGAGCAGCTCGTGCCGGTCCTCGAAGGGCTGGAGGCCGACGACTGGATCGTCCTGGCCGGGGTGCAGATGCTCAGCGATAACCAGCCGGTTCGCCCGGTGGATCGCCACAATCGCCCCGTCGAGCTGGCCGCCCAGGAGTAATCGCGATGCGCTTCAATCTCTCCGCCTGGGCGCTGCAGAACCGGCAGATCGTCGTCTATCTGATGCTGCTGCTGGCGATCGTCGGCGCGCTGTCGTACAGCAAGCTCGGCCAGAGCGAGGACCCGCCATTCACCTTCAAGGCCATGGTCATCCAGACGCAATGGCCGGGCGCTACCGCCGAGGAAGTGTCGCGCCAGGTCACCGAGCGCATCGAGAAGAAGCTGATGGAAACCGGCGAGTACGAGCGCATCGTTTCGTTCTCCCGACCGGGCGAATCCAATGTCACCTTCATGGCACGCGACTCGATGCGCTCGAAGGACATTCCCGACCTCTGGTACCAGATTCGCAAGAAGATCGGCGACATCCAGCACACCTTTCCGCCGGGTGTACAGGGGCCCTTCTTCAATGACGAGTTCGGCACCACCTTCGGCAACATCTACGCCCTGACCGGCGAAGGTTTCGACTACGCGATCCTCAAGGACTACGCCGACCGCATCCAGCTGCAGCTGCAGCGGGTCAAGAACGTCGGCAAGGTCGAGCTGATCGGCCTGCAGGACGAGAAGATCTGGATCGAGCTCTCCAACGTCAAGCTGGCCACGCTCGGCGTCCCGCTGGAAGCCGTGCGCCAGGCGCTGGAGGCGCAGAACGCGGTAACAGCTGCCGGTTTCGTCGAGACCATCAGCGATCGGGTGCAGCTGCGCGTCACCGGTAGCTTCGAGACGGTCAAGGAGATTCGTGATTTCCCCATCCGCGTTGCCGGCCGCACCTTCCGTATCGGCGATGTTGCCGAGGTGCATCGCGGCTTCAACGACCCGCCCGCGCCGCGCATGCGCTTCATGGGCGAGCCGGCCCTGGGTCTGGCGGTTTCGATGAAAAGCGGTGGTGACATCCTGGTGCTGGGCGAGGCACTGGAGCAGGAGTTCGCCCGCCTGCAGCAGGAGCTGCCGGCGGGGATGCAGCTGCGCAAGGTCTCGGATCAGCCCGCTGCGGTGAAGACCAGCGTAGGTGAGTTCGTCAAGGTGTTGATCGAAGCGCTGGTGATCGTATTGCTGGTGAGTTTCTTCTCGCTAGGCGTGCGTACCGGGCTGGTGGTCGCGCTGTCGATTCCGCTGGTGCTGGCGATGACTTTCGCCGCCATGAGCTATCTAGACATCGGCCTGCACAAGATCTCCCTTGGCGCCCTGGTCCTGGCTCTCGGGCTGATGGTGGACGACGCGATCATTGCGGTGGAGATGATGGCGATCAAGATGGAGCAGGGCTACGACCGCCTCAAGGCCGCCAGCTTCGCCTGGACCAGCACGGCATTCCCGATGCTGACCGGCACGCTGATCACCGCGGCGGGTTTCCTGCCGATCGCCACTGCCAATTCCAGTACCGGCGAATACACCCGTTCGATCTTCCAGGTGGTCGCCATTTCGCTCATCGCGTCCTGGATCGCCGCTGTAATGTTCGTGCCGCTGATCGGCGAAAAGCTGCTGCCGGACCTGGCCAAAAAATCGGCACACAAGCACGGCGCGAGCAGTGAAGGCCACGATCCTTACGCAACGCCGTTCTACCAGCGAGTGCGTCGCGTGGTGACCTTCTGCGTGCGCCGGCGCAAGACCGTCATCCTGCTCACCCTGGCGATCTTCGTCGCCGCGGTGGTGCTGTTCCGTCTGGTGCCGCAACAGTTCTTCCCCGCTTCCGGCCGTTTGGAGCTGATGGTCGATCTCAAGCTGGCCGAAGGCGCCTCGTTGAAGGCGACCGAAGCAGAGGTGGCGCGGCTGGAACAGCTGCTCAAGGATCGGGCCGGCATCGACAACTATGTGGCCTACGTCGGCACCGGCTCGCCGCGTTTCTACCTGCCGCTGGACCAGCAGCTGCCGGCGACCAGCTTCGCCCAGTTCGTCGTGCTGGCCGACAGCATCGAGTCCCGCGAGTCCCTGCGCGCCTGGCTGATCGAACGCATGCGCGAGGATTTCCCGAGCCTGCGCGGTCGCGTGACGCGGCTGGAGAATGGCCCGCCGGTGGGCTATCCGGTGCAGTTCCGTGTCACCGGCGAGCATATCGACGTGGTGCGTGGGCTGGCTCGTCAGGTCGCTGCCAAGGTCAACGAGAACCCGCACGTGGCCAACGTCCATCTGGACTGGCAGGAGCCGAGCAAGATGGTCCGGCTCAACGTCGATCAGGATCGTGCCCGGGCGTTGGGCGTGACCACCGCCGAGCTGTCCGGCTTCCTGCGGCGCACATTCACCGGCAGCAGCGTCAGCCAGTTCCGCGAGGACAACGAGCTGATCGAGATACTCCTGCGCGGCACCGAGCGCGAGCGGCTCGAGCTGTCGATGCTGCCGAGCCTGGCGATTCCCACCGAGAGCGGGCGCAGCGTGCCGCTGTCGCAGGTGGCGACGCTCGAGTACGGCTTCGAGGAGGGCGTGATCTGGCACCGCAACCGCCTGCCAACGGTCACCGTGCGCGCCGATGTGTACGGAGAGCAGCAGCCGGCGGCACTGGTGCGTGAGATCGAGCCGACCCTGGCCGACATTCGCGATCAGCTGCCCGGCGGCTATCTGCTCGAGGTCGGCGGAACGGTGGAGGACTCCGAACGCGGCCAGCGTTCGGTGAATGCCGGCATGCCGCTGTTCGTCATCGTCGTGCTGACCCTGTTGATGGCGCAGCTCAAGAGTTTCTCGCGCTCGGCCATGGTGTTCCTCACCGCGCCGCTGGGCATCATCGGTGTTGCACTGTTTCTGCTGCTGTTCGGGCAGCCGTTCGGCTTTGTGGCGATGCTCGGCACCATCGCGCTGTCGGGGATGATCATGCGTAACTCGGTGATTCTGGTGGATCAGATCGAGCAGGACATCGGTGCCGGTCAGGCACGCTTCACCGCCATCGTCGATGCCACGGTGCGCCGCTTCCGGCCCATCGTGCTGACCGCGCTGGCGTCGGTGCTGGCGATGATTCCGTTGTCGCGCAGTATCTTCTTCGGGCCAATGGCGGTGGCGATCATGGGTGGCCTGATCGTTGCCACGGCGCTGACGCTGCTGTTCCTGCCAGCCCTGTATGCCGCCTGGTTCAAGGTTCGGGAAGACGAAGCCGGCACCCTCTGATCGGCAAGAGGGCGCGCCCACTGCGACGCGCCTAGATTCCGGCGGCCTCGAGCAGTCGTTCGGCGGCGACTTTCGCGTCCCGTGCCTGCTCGCCCGGCCCTTCGATATGCGCCATGCTCAGCGCGCCTTCGAGCAGATACTGCAGTTGGCGCGCCAGCTGCATCGGCTGTGGCGCATCCAGGCGTTCCAGTAGCTCGCGAAGGTAGGCCAGCAGCTCTGCCTTGTAGGCGGAGGAGCGGCGGTGAATCGGGTGGTCGCGGTCGTGATATTCGGCCGCTGCGTTGATGAACAGGCAGCCGCAGAAGGCGTCGTTGCCGTGAATCATTCCGTGCAATCCATCGAAAATTCCCAGTAGCGCCTCACGCGGCGGCAGTCTGGTGGCACGCTCGCGCAGGCGCGTCAGCATCAGCTCGTGGCGCGCTTCCAGCACGGCCAGGATCAGCTCGTCCTTGGACTTGAAGTGCTTGTACAGCGTCATCTTGGCCACGCCGGATTCGGCCAGGATGCGATCGATGCCGGTGGCGTGATAACCCTCGCGATAGAACAGACTCTCTGCGGTGTTGAGCAACTGGTCGCGCTTGTTCGATGCCATGGATACCTCCTGTGGTTCGACATTATGCGGGAGCGCTCGCGGCTTGCTCCAGTTGGGGTGGATTTGCGTTGGTGCTTGCAGTGTACAGACAGGTCTGTCTATTATCCAGTCGCAGCCAATCACAAGGGCAACACCATGAAGCTTTACGACCTGACCCTATCCGGCAATTGCCACAAGGTTCGTCTGTTTCTCAGCCTGATCGGCCAGCCGGTGGAGCTGGTGCCGGTGAATCTGCTTGCGGGCGAGCACAAGCAGCCGGCGTTCCTTGAAATCAATCCGCGCGGACAGATTCCGGTGCTCGAGGACGGCGACTTTCGACTTGGCGATTCCCAGGCAATCCTGGTCTATCTGGCCCAGCGCTATGCCAATGAGTGGTATCCGCAGGACGCCGAAACCCAGGGCCACATCGCCAACTGGCTGAGCTTTGCCGCCAACGAGGTGCAGCATGGCCCGGCCACCGTGCGTCTGGGCAAGCTGTTCGGCCGGCCGATCGACGAGCCGCTGGCGCAGGCACGTGCCGCCAGCGCCCTGCGTACGCTCGAGCGGCACCTTGCGCAGCACGCCTGGCTGGCGCAGACCAGCAAACCGACCGTCGCCGACATTGCCGTCTTCCCCAACGTCGCGCTGGGTGGTGACGGCGGGCTCGATCTGGCTGCCTATCCGGCGCTGCAGGCCTGGTTCGCCCGCGTCCGCGCGCTGCCGGGCTATGTCGGCATGCCGGGGTTGTGACGCCATGAACGTGCAGAATGGTCGGATGCCCGGCGAGCTGGACCGGCACCCGGGCCGGCGGATCGGAGTATCGCTGCTGCTGGTGATCGGGCTGGCAGTCTCCCTGTTTGGCTTCGTCGAGGATGCTTCGGCTGTGCAAGGGTTGCGCTTCAGCCTGGTGAAGACGGCGCAGAGCGACAGTGGCGACTTCTTGCTGGGACGGAACGGTTGGCAGGAGGCGCCGCCCACGCAGCACATCGCGATTCTGATCGAGCATCGCGGCAGCCGCTTGCTGTTTGGAACCGGGCTCGGTAGGCAGATCGACGCGCAGCTGGACGCCGAGGTGCCCTGGCGAATCAAGCGCTACGCGGACGTACGCCCGGTGCGCGATCAGCTGGAGGGGGACGGACTGGAGATCGATCGTATCGTGCTGGGGTGCGTGCGCTGGGAGCACGCTTCGGGGCTGGTCGACTATCCCGAGGTACCGGTATTGGCCAGCGCGGACAGCCTGGGCTATCTGGAGGCTGCCACGCCGCCAGCGGTGTTGCCCAGTCAGTTTCGCCACCCGGTCCGCTGGCAGTCGCTGGAGTTCCAGGCGAGCCCTTATCGGGAGCACCGTCGTAGCCTGGATCTGTTCGGCGACGGCCAGGTCGTGCTGGTGCCGCTGGATGGCCATGGGGCGGTCGGTCTGTTCCTCACGCTTGCCGATGGCCGCCGCTTCTTCTTTCGCGGCGACCAACTGGGACGGGACGCCGGCGATGCGCCAGAGGACGTTATCGCGCTGCAGGATGCCAACACCCAGGCTTCTCTCGGCTTCTATCCGCGCTGGGTGGAGGGAGCCGGACAATAAAAAAACAGCGCGGCCGCTGCGGATTTGGGCGATGCTTAGGATATGGGAACGAGCGATCAGCCGCGCGACGGCGCCGCCCCGATCGCCAGGCCCGTGCCCAATGGCCGAAGTAGGTCTGCCGCTGTGAAGACGGATAGCTACGCGCCTCTTGCGAGTGTCATCGATTTGTTGCTGGATGCCATCTGCGTGGTCGATGCGCAGGGCAACTTCGTCTACGTCAGCGCCGCCTGCGAGCGCATCTTCGGCTATACCCCGCAGGAGATGCTCGGCAAGCGGATGATCGAGATGGTCTATCCCGAAGACCGTGCCCGGACCCTGGCCGCCGCCAAGGGGGTCATGGCTGATCAGCCGCTGCTGCACTTCGAGAACCGTTACGTGCGCAAGGACGGCGGTGTGGTGCACATCATGTGGTCGGCCTGCTGGTCGACCGATAACAAGCTGCGCATCGGCGTGGCGCGCGACATCACCCAGCGCAAGCAGTCCGAAGCGATGCAGGCGGCGCTCTATTCGATCTCCGAGGCGGCGCACGGGGCCAAGGACCTCGCGGCGCTGTATCAGCAGATCCATCTGACCATCGCCCAGCTGCTGCCGGTGGACGATTTCATCGTGGCCATCCGCAATGCTGCCAGCGGCGAGCTGAGTTATCCCTACCAGGCGCTGGCGCTCGATTCGACCGGGCTGCCAGCGGAGCCCGAGGCGTCCCTGTGTTTCTCCGTTCTGCATGGCGCGCAGCCGTTGCGCTTCAATGCGGACTCGATGCCAGCGCTGGCGCTCCCGCTCGGTGATGGGGATACCCATGCCTGGTGGCTGGGGGTGCCGCTCAGTTCGAGTGAGGGGGTGATCGGCGTGCTGTTGCTCAAGAGCACGGCGGCGCCCTACACCGAGAAGGATCAGGAGCTGCTGCAGTTCGTCTCGATGCAGGTGGTCACGGCAATCGAGCGCAAGCAGCTGTATGCGCGACTGCACCGGATGGCACAGTACGACGAACTCACCGGCCTGCCGAATCGCGCCTGTTTTCGCGATCGCCTGGACACGGCCCTGGCGCGGGTGCGGCGCAATGGCGGACGCGTCGCCTTGCTCTACGTGGATCTGGATCGCTTCAAGCAGGTCAACGATACCTACGGCCACAGCGGTGGCGACCAGCTGCTGCGTGCAGTGGCCGATCGCCTCACGCACTGCGTGCGCGACACCGATACCGTGGCGCGGCTGGGTGGCGATGAGTTCGTGGTGCTGCTGGAAAGCATCGCCGAGGCAGAGGATGCCCGCCGCGTCGTCGACAAGATCCGCGCGGCCTTCGAGCAGCCGATGCAGATTGCCGAGCACAGTCTCGATATCGGCTTGAGCATCGGCACCGCGCTCTATCCCGAAGACGGTGATGCGGAGGCCCAGCTGCTCAAGCAGGCCGACGACCGCATGTATCTGATGAAGGCCCGTGGCGGCCAGCCGCAGGATTGCGACTGAAGGTCCCGGACATATCGGCACCGCGCCTCAGAACGACTTCAGCATCCTGCCCAGCAACTCCATCGCCTGCTCGCTGCGGGCGTCCCATGGATGGCCGTGATTCAGCCGCGCGCAGTTGCGAAAGCGCTGGGTCGCCGAAAAGATCGGCCCTGGCGCCAGGCTGATGCCCTGGGCCAGCGCCAGTTGCAGCAGCTGCAGCGAATCCACCTGCTCGGGAAATTCGAACCACAGAAAGTAGCCGCCGCTGGGCCGGGTGACTCGCGTGCTCGCTGGGAAATGGCGGGCCGCGGAGGCGAGCATCGCGCCCTGCTGCATCTCCAGCGCATGGCGCAGCTTGCGCAAGTGACGGTCGTAGCCGCCGTGCTGCAGGTAATCGGCAATGGCGGCCTGCGCCGGCACTGACGGCGAGATGGTGGTCATCAGCTTGAGCCGGGCGATCTGCTCGGCATAGCGACCGCCGGCAACCCAGCCGACCCGGTAACCGGGCGCGAGACTCTTGGAAAACGAACCGCAGTGCATCACCAGACCTTCGCGGTCATGGCTCTTCACCGGCTTGGGCGGCTCGCGGGTGAAGTACAGCTCGGCGTAGACGTCGTCCTCGATCAACGGCACCTGGTGGCGCTGCAACAGCTCATAGAGCTGCTGCTTCTTCGCCTCGCCCATGCTCGCGCCCAGCGGGTTCTGCAGGCTGCTCATGAACCAGCAGGCCTTGATCGGCAAGTGCGCGAGGCGATCGGCGAGGATGTCGAGGTCGATGCCTTCGCGCGGGTGCACCGGAATCTCCACCGCCTTGAGCTTGAGCCGTTCCAGTACCTGCAGCGTGGCGTAAAACGCTGGCGCCTCGATGGCCACCAGGTCGCCCGGTTCGGTCACCACCTGCAGGCAGAGGTTCAGAGCCTCCATCGCACCGGTGGTGATCACCAGTTCGTCCATCGGCAGCATCACACCGCTGACCATGTAGCGCAGGGCGATCTGCCGGCGCAGGTCCGGGTTGCCGGCGGTCATCTCGGCAATCACCTCGCGTGCCGGCATGTCGCGCACGCTCTGTGCCATCGAGCGCGCCAGGCGCTGCAGGGGAAACAGCTCGGGACTGGGAAACGCCGAACCGAAGGGCACCGTGGCCGGGTCGCGCAGCGAAGCGAGCACCGAGAACACCAGCTCGCTGACGCCGACATCGGTGGTTTCCGCCGGACGCAGGCTGATGTCCGGTTCGTGCAACGGGCGCTTGGCATGTTCGCGGACGAAATAGCCCGAACGCGCCCGCGCCTGGATCAGCCCGCGGTCTTCCAGCAGGTAGTAGGCCTGGAACACGGTGGACGGGCTGACGCCGTAGGTGCGGCTGGCGTGGCGCACCGAGGGCACTTTTTCTCCCGGCGCGAGCACGCCACTGCGGATCAGTTCGGCAATCTCGTCGGCGAATTTCTCGTAGCGCTTCATCGTGTCCGGGCCGTGGCGGTTGGGCATGGCCAGTCTACTGGCGTAGCGCCGCGATGGGGGCGACGAAGGTGCTCGGTGTACTCACCCGGCTGCTTGGCTCGGCCAGGTCGCTGACCTCGAAACGCAGCTCGCGGCTGAAGTCGCGGGCGTTGTCGAGCAGCGCAACGCTGACCGGCAGGCCGGCGATCTCGCCCGGGGCCAGGGCGATCTCGCGCGGTCCCTGCAGTGCGAACGGCCCGCCTTCCAGCCCGAGCGCGTAGCGGCGCGCTTGCTGGGTCTTGTTGATCAGCTTGAGGCGGTACATGTTTTCGATCTGCCCCTGCATGTTCTCGCGGTACAGCGTGCGGTCGCGGGTGACGTCCAGCTGCAGCTGCGGCCGCGCGTCCAGTGCCCAGACGAAGGCGGCGATCATCGCCGTCATCGCCACGGCATATCCGATCAGGCGCGGCCGCAAGAGGCGGGTGGCGCCGCCTTTGAGCGCGCGTTCGGAGGTGTAGCGCAGCAGGCCGCGAGCGTAACCCATCCGGTCCATGACGCTGTCGCAGACGTCGATGCAGGCGCCGCAGCTGATGCAGTCCAGCTGCAGGCCGTCGCGGATGTCGATGCCGGTGGGGCAGACCTGCACGCACAGCGTGCAGTCGACGCAGTCACCGAGGCCCTGCGCGCGCGGGTCGCTGCCCTTGCGTCGCGCGCCGCGGTTCTCGCCACGGGCTGTGTCGTAGGAGACGAGTAGGGTATCGGCGTCGAACATCACGCTCTGCAAGCGCGAGTAGGGGCACATGTGCAGGCACACCTGTTCGCGCAGCCAGCCGGCGTTGATGTAGGTCGCAGCAGTGAAGAACAGCAGCCAGAAACCGGTGGTCGCGCCGAGCTCGAAGCGGGCGAGGTCGGCCACCAGCTCGCGTACCGGGGTGAAATAGCCGACGAAGGCCAGCGCCGTGGCCAGGCTGATGGCCAGCCACAGCGTGTGCTTGGCGGCACGGCGCAGCAGCTTGGCGGCGGACCAGGGTGCAGCATCGAGCTTGATGCGCTGCAGGCGGTCGCCTTCAGTGATCTTTTCCACCCACATGAACATCCAGGTCCAGGTGCTCTGCGGGCAGGCGTAGCCGCACCAGATGCGCCCGGCCAGCACGGTGATGAAGAACAGGCCGAACGCGGCGATGATCAGGATCGCCGAGAGCAGGATGAAATCCTGCGGCCAGAAGGTGGCGCCGAAGATGTGGAACTGCTGCCGGTCCAGGTCCCACAGCACCGCCTGACGCCCGTTCCAATTCAGCCAGACGGTGCCGAAGTAGAGCAGCATCAGCAGGGCGCCGCCCAACAGGCGCAGGTTGCGGAAGCGGCCGCTGAAACTGCGCGTATGAATGGGCCCGCCGCTCTGCGCGGGCGTCAGGCGGATCGGTTGGCTGGGATCAACGGTTTCGATGATCTGCGCGGGTATGCGGTCGGTCATTAGGCTTCGCCCCATAGGCATTTCAGGCGAAGCGGATGATCCCTGCCGGTGGTGCTGCATAACAGACTCAGATGAACGGCCAAAATGCAGATCAGATGAGCATCGGCTGCCTGCCCTGCAACGGCTTCGGACAATGGGTTGACCTGTATCAGTGGAACCTTTCGAGATCGGCTGATCTGCTTTTTTAGTGCCAATCTGCATCTGTTGCGCCGCTGCCAACGCAGCCATAGTCGAAACCTTTTGCCACGCACTGAGGAGCTGTCGTCATGATTTCTGACCTGCCGCCAATGGAGCACCGCCGATGATTCTCAAGGGCCTGACCTGGCTGGTGCTGCTGCAACTGCTCGGCAACCTGATCAATCTGGTGCTGCTGCCGGCATTGCCTGGGCCGATCATCGGCATGCTGTTGCTGTTCGGCCTCCTGTTGCTGCGCCGCAGCATTCCCGAGTCGCTGGAGAAGACCGCGGCGCTGCTGCTGCAGTACCTGCCGCTGCTGCTGATCGTGCCCGCCGCCGGAATCATGACCAGCGGCGCCGCACTGCTGGATGACCTGCCGGCCATCGCCGCCGGGCTGGTGCTGTCGTTGCTGATCACCGTGCCGTTCTGCGGCTGGCTGATGCAGCGGCTGATTCGCCGGCTCGACCTCAAGCGGGAGGATCAGGCATGACGGTTCTCGACTGGCGCACGGCCTGGGCGGCCGTCGTGGTGCATCCGCTGTTCGCCGTGGCGCTGACGCTGATCGCTTTCCAACTCGCGCTGATGCTCTATCGGCGTAGCGGCTGGTTGGTTCTGCAGCCGGTGATGATCGGCATGCTGCTGGTAGTCGGCACGCTCACCCTGGTGGATTTGGACTACGCGCGCTACCGCGAGGGTGCCTCGTTGATCGCCATGTTGCTGGGGCCTGCAACCGTGGCGCTGGCGGTGCCGCTGCATCGTCACCTCAAGCGGATTCAGCAATTGTTCTGGCCGATCGTCATTACCCTGGCTGTGGGCGGCGTGCTCAGCGTGGTGCTGACGCTGGCGATCGCCTGGGCGCTGGGCGCGCAGCTGCCGGTGCTGATGAGCCTGGCGCCGAAGTCGGCGACCATGCCGATCGCCATGCTGGTGGCCGAGCAGCTCGGCGGGCTGGCCTCGCTGGCGGCGGTGTTCGTCATGCTCACCGGCGTTATCGGCACCGCGTTGGGGCCGCTGTTGTTGCGCTGGGCCGGTGTCGAGCATCCCGCCGCGCGGGGCCTCAGCTATGGCATCAACGCGCATGCCATCGGTACGGCGAGGGCGTTGGAAGAGGGTGACGAATGCGGCGCTTTCGCCGCGCTGGGCATGAGTCTGCTGGGCATCCTGATCGCGCTGCTGCTGCCCTTTGCCCTGGGCTGATACGCGGCGCTGCCGAAAGTAGGTGAACCGGACGGATTCCGGGCCCTTCAGCCTTCACGCACCACTGGCTAGCACCCCGTCAGCCCGGTTAGAGTAGGCGGCGGTCGCTTGACCGTGCACAGGGTGCAAACATGAAATTGCGGATGTTCCAGGTCGATGCCTTCACTGCCGAGCGCTTCAGGGGCAATCCCGCGGCAGTGATACCCCTGCAAACCTGGCTGTCGGACGAGCTGATGCAAGCCATCGCCGCCGAAAACAACCTTTCTGAAACGGCCTTTTTCGTACGCGAAGCGGACGGGGCGTTTCACATCCGCTGGTTTTCGCCACTGACTGAAATCGACTTCTGCGGCCATGCCACGCTGGCCAGCGCCTTTGTGCTGCTGGAAGCGGGCCTGGCTCAGGCACCGCTGACCTTCCGCGCTGCCGCCGTGGGTGACCTGGCGGTGCAGCGACGGGCTGATGGCATGCTGGAAATGAGCTTTCCCAACCGCGCGCCGGAACCAGTTGCCGAACCGCCGGCGGCATTGTTGCAGGGGCTTGGGTGCGAGCCGGAAGCGGTGCTGCGCAGCTCGCAGGCGTGGTTCGCCGTCTACCGTGACGAGCGCGAGGTCAGGGCGCTGGCTCCCGATCTGGATGCGCTGCGTACGCTGGCCCCACTGGACGTGGTGGTGACCGCCGCAGGCAGCGAGCAGGATTTCGTCTCGCGCTACTTCTGGCCAGCCAACGGCGGCGACGAGGACCCGGTTACCGGCTCCATCCATGCCGGGCTCGCTCCCTACTGGGCCGCGCGGCTTGGGCGCAACGAACTGGTGGCGCTGCAGGCTTCGAAACGTAGCGGCATCCTGCACTGCCGGGTCGAGGCGGATCGTGTGATGGTGGCCGGGCAGGCCGTGCTTTATCTCGACGGCACCATCGAACTTTAAAAATAGTCTTCAACCCATTGCGATCGGCTTTCACAGGCGGCGCGATGGGTGTGTCTGTGTGTGGCTGATCGGTTCAACGAATGGGGTTGCGGAACGTGATGATGAAAAGGCTGTTGCCGTTTGTCCTGCTTGCCAGCGCGATGGGCTCGTTCCCCTGTGCGGCACAGCCCGCGTTGCCGCTGGATGACCGGCAGGCGCTGATCGAAACCCTGCTCGAGCGCATGACCCTGGCGGAGAAGATCGGCCAGTTGCGCCTGATCAGCATCGGTGGTGACATGCCCCGGGAGCGGATCGCCGAAGAAATCGCTGCCGGACGCATCGGCGCTACCTTCAATTCGGTCACCCGCGCCGACAACCGACCCATGCAGGATGCGGCGCTGCGCAGCCGCCTGGGCGTTCCTATCTTTTTCGCCTACGACGTCATTCACGGCCACCGCACCATATTCCCGATCAGCCTGGCGCTGGCTTCGAGCTGGGACCTCGAGGCCATCGCCCTTAGCGGTCGCGTGTCGGCCATCGAGGCCAGCGCCGACGGCCTGGACCTGACATTTGCACCGATGGTCGACATCACCCGTGATCCGCGCTGGGGCCGGACCTCCGAAGGCTTCGGCGAAGATCCCTACCTGGTATCGCAGATCGCCGGCACGCTGGTGCGCGCCTATCAGGGTGAGCGCCTGAGCGCCGCGGACAGCGTGATGGCCAGCGTCAAGCACTTCGCCCTGTACGGCGCGGTGGAAGGGGGCCGCGACTACAACGTGGTCGACATGAGCCCGCAGCGTATGCATCAGGATTATCTGCCGCCATACCGTGCCGCGGTGGACGCCGGGGCAGGCAGCGTGATGATCGCGCTGAACACCGTCAACGGCATGCCGGCCAGCGCCAACCGCTGGCTGTTGCGCGACCTGCTGCGCGACGACTGGGGCTTCCGTGGGCTGAACATCAGCGACCACGGCGCCATCGACGAACTGCTGCGCCACGGCGTGGCTCGCGACGGGCGCGAGGCTGCGCGCCTGGCGATCGAGGCGGGTATCGATCTGAGCATGCATGACTCGCTTTATCTGCAGGAACTGCCGGGGCTGGTCGAGCGCGGTGAGGTGCCGATAGAGCTGATCGACCAGGCCGTGGGGCGTGTGCTCGGTGCCAAGTACGACCTCGGCCTGTTCCATGATCCTTATCGGCGTATCGGCAAGGCGGCGGACGATCCCGTCGAGGTCAATGCCGAAATCCGCCTGCATCGCCAGGCGGCAAGGCAAGTGGCGCGTGACTCGCTGGTCCTGCTGGAGAACCGTCAACAGACGCTGCCACTGCGCAAGGACGCGACCATCGCGCTGGTCGGCCCGCTGGCCGATTCCCACGTTGACATGCTCGGCAGCTGGTCGGCGGCCGGTGTGGCGGCACAGACGGTGACGCTGCGCCAGGGACTCGAGGCTGCAGTGGGCGATTCCGGCCGGGTCATTCATGCTCGTGGCGCGAACGTCACCGACGATCCGCGACTGATCGAGTACCTGAACTTTCTCAACTGGGATCGCCCGGAAGTGACGCAGGACCCGCGCCCGCCGCAGGCGATGATCGACGAGGCCGTGCGTGCAGCGCGCGAGGCTGACGTGATCGTCGCGGCGGTGGGCGAGTCACGCGGCATGTCCCACGAATCCTCCAGCCGTACCAGCCTTACGCTGCCGGCCAGCCAGCAGGCACTGCTCGAAGCGCTGGCTGCCACCGGCAAACCGCTGGTGGTGGTTTTGATGAATGGCCGGCCGCTGCAACTGGGCTGGGTCAAGGACAACGCGGATGCGGTGCTGGAAACCTGGTTCGCCGGCACCGAGGGCGGGCACGCGATTGCCGAGGTGCTGCTCGGTGCGCACAACCCGTCCGGCAAACTGCCGATCTCCTTTCCGCGCTCGGTTGGCCAGATTCCGACCTACTACAACCACCCGCGACTCGGCCGACCCTACGTCGAGGGTCGCCCCGGCAACTACACCTCGCAGTATTTCGAAGAACCCAACGGTGCGCTGTACCCGTTCGGTTATGGCCTGAGCTACACCGAGTTCGAGCTGGCGAAGCCGCAGCTTTCACGACATCAGCTGAAACGCGGCCAGATTCTGGAGGTCAGCGTAACGGTAAAGAACACTGGAGCACGCGCCGGCGCGACGGTAGTGCAGCTGTATCTGCAGGATCTGGTCGGCTCCAGCGTGCGCCCGGTCAAGGAACTCAAGCGCTTCGAAAAGCTCATGTTAGAGCCAGGCGAGTCGCGGGTAGTGCGCTTTGAACTGGGCGAGGGCGATCTGAAGTTTCCTGACGCGCGACTCGACTACGTGGCCGAGCCCGGCGAGTTCGAGGTCCAGTTGGGGCTCGACTCGCGGTCGGTGCAAAGCGCGCGATTCGAGTTGTTGTAAGACTTTTTTCTGTATGGCGATCTGCATCCAGCCCGCGATCGCTGCCGCGCTGTAGAGCAAAGCGGCGGAATACGTGGGTTGTAGGCGATCAGAAACAGCGAAGCAGAGCGGACTCTGCACAAACGTGTAATTCGGAGGCGGTGTGTTACGCATTTTTCAATGGAACACGGGGAATCAGCCGGCGCGCATGCTGGCCGGTCTGGCGGGTGGCCTGTGCATGCTGATGGCCGGCAGTGCGCTGGCGTTCAGCCTCGACGATGTGGCCAAGCGGGCTCAGGAACTGGCTGCCAGCGGTTACGAGGAGCCGGTGAGCAACCTGCCCGACGAATTCCGCAAGATGGCATTCGCCGACTACCAGCGCGTGCGCTTCAACCCGGAGCATGCCTACTGGAAGGACGTCGAAACCCCGTTCCATCTGCAGTTCTATCACCAGGGCATGCACTTCGACACGCCGGTGCGCATCAATGAAATCACCGCGACGAAAGTGCGCGAGATTCGCTACGACCCGTCGATGTTCGAGTTCGGCGGTGTCGACATCGACCCGGCCTCGCTGGAGGGGCTGGGCTTCGCCGGCTTCAAGGTGCTCTATCCGCTGAACAAGAAGGACAAGCAGGACGAGGTGATGACCCTGCTCGGCGCCAGCTACTTCCGCATCATCGGCAAGGGCCAGTGGTACGGGCTCTCCGCGCGCGGGCTGGCGGTCGACACGGCACTGCCAGTGGGCGAGGAGTTCCCGCGGTTCCGCGAATTCTGGGTCGAGCGGCCGCAGGCTGATCGGCGCAACCTGGTGATCTACGCGCTGCTCGATTCGCCGCGCGCCACCGGCGCCTATCAAATGGTGCTGACGCCGGGCAAGGACAGCACGCTGGACGTGCAGGCCAAGGTGTTTCTCCGCGAGCAGGTCGGCAAGCTCGGGATTGCGCCACTGACCAGCATGTTCCTGTTCGGCGCCAACCAGCCGAGCAATGTCACCAACTTCCGTCCGCAACTGCATGACTCCGAGGGTCTGGCGATTCATGCCGGCAGTGGCGAATGGATCTGGCGTCCGCTGAACAATCCGAAGCGGCTGGCCGTGAGTGCGTTCAGCGTGGAGAACCCGCGCGGCTTCGGGCTGATGCAGCGCACTCGCGATTTCGGCCGTTACGAAGACCTGGACGACCGCTACGAGCTGCGCCCGAGCGGCTGGGTGGAAACCCGCGGCGACTGGGGCAAGGGCCACGTTGAGCTGATCGAGATCCCGACGCCTGACGAGACCAATGACAACATCGTCGCCTTCTGGTCCCCGGAAAAGCAGCCGGAGCCCGGCCAGTCGCTGGATCTGGAATACCGCCTGCACTTTTCCATGGACGAACCGAGCCTGCACGATCCTGAGCTGGCGTGGGTGCAGCAGACCCGTATCTCCACCGGCGACGTCAAGCAGGCCAACCTGATCCGCCAGCCTGACGGCAGCACGGCGCTGGTCGTGGACTTCGTCGGGCCGGTGCTGGAGAAGCTCGCCGAGGATGCGCCGGTCAGCACGCGCGTCAGCGTCGATGACAATGCCGAGCTGGTGGAAAACAACCTGCGCTACAACACCGTCACCAAGGGCTGGCGCCTGACGCTGCGCGTGAAGGTTCGCGACCCGGCGCGCCCGGTCGAGATGCGTGCGGCGCTGGTCGATGGCGACAAGACCCTTTCCGAAACCTGGACCTACCAGATTCCTCCCCATGAATGAGCAGCATGCAGTGAATGGTCTGACGCAAAACTATTGCGACGGCCTGGCATTGAACGAAACCGAGGACCCGGCCAGATACCGGCAGGCGGCCGAGCGGGGCGGCCTGTTCGCGCTGCATGATGAACTGTCTGCCGAGACCAGCGCGCAGCGCAGCCCGTCGCGGCGTCTGCTCGACTCGGTGGTCGCGCGACTGCGGCTGGGCTGGGGCGATCTGTTCGACCGCGCCGGCGTGATCGCCGAGGACCACCAGGGCCGCGCCTATGTGCAGTCGACCCCGCCGATCGTGCGCACACGCATGGTGCCGGAGCCCTGGCATACCAATATTCTGCGCCGCGGTTGGCGCCGGATGCTGGGCCGCACGCCGCCGCGGCGTCACTTCGAGCCCAGTCCGCAGCCGCTCGACGAGGCGCGCTGGCGCCGGGTCGCGGCGCTGCGCCGTGCGGCACTGCTGGTGCTGATGCTCGGCCAGACCGCCTTTGCCACCTGGCAGATGAAGGCGGTGCTGCCTTACCAGGGCTGGTTCCTGGTCGACATGCAGGAAGTGTTCGTCCAGCCGCTGTCCGAATCGGCCCGGCAGATCCTTCCCTATGTGGTGCAGACCAGCATCCTGCTGCTCTTCGCACTGCTGTTCTGCTGGGTCTCGGTGGGCTTCTGGACCGCGCTGATGGGCTTCTTCCAGCTACTTCGCGGCAAGGACCGTTACAGCATCTCGGCCAGCAGCCCCGGCACCGAACCGATACCGGCCGAGGCGCGTACGGCGCTGGTGATGCCGATTGCCAACGAGGACGTGCCGCGTGTGTTCGCCGGCCTGCGCGCGACTTACGAGTCGCTCAAGGCAACCGGTGAGCTCGAGCATTTCGACATCTTCGTGCTCAGCGACAGCAACGACCCCGACACCTGTGTTGCCGAGCAGAAGGCCTGGGTCGAGTTGTGCCGTGCGGTGGATGGCTTCGGTCACATCTTCTACCGTCGCCGCCGGCGCCGCGTGAAGCGCAAGAGCGGCAACATCGACGACTTCTGCCGTCGCTGGGGCAGCAGCTACCGCTACATGGTGGTGCTGGACGCCGACAGCGTGATGAGCGGCGAATGCCTGACCAGCCTGGTGCGACTGATGGAGGCCAACCCCAACGCCGGCATAATCCAGACCGCGCCCAAGGCGTCGGGCATGGACACGCTCTATGCGCGGCTGCAGCAGTTCGCCACGCGCGTCTACGGTCCGCTGTTCACCGCCGGGCTCAACTTCTGGCAGCTGGGTGAATCGCATTACTGGGGCCACAACGCGATCATTCGCGTGAAGCCGTTCATCGAGCACTGCGCGTTGGCGCCGTTGCCCGGCACCGGCTCGTTCGCCGGGGCGATCCTCTCCCACGACTTCGTCGAAGCCGCGCTGATGCGCCGCGCCGGCTGGGGCGTGTGGATCGCCTACGACCTGCCGGGCAGTTACGAGGAGCTGCCGCCGAACCTGCTCGACGAACTCAAGCGTGATCGTCGCTGGTGCCACGGCAACCTGATGAACTTCCGCCTGTTCATGGTGCGCGGAGTACACACGGTGCATCGCATGGTGTTTCTCACCGGGGTGATGTCCTACCTGTCGGCGCCGCTGTGGTTTCTCTTCCTGCTGCTGTCCACCGGCCTGCTGGCGATCCATACGCTGATGGAGCCGGAGTACTTCCTG
Organism: Stutzerimonas kunmingensis; assembly: GCF_002929225.1. Lineage (GTDB taxonomy): Bacteria > Pseudomonadota > Gammaproteobacteria > Pseudomonadales > Pseudomonadaceae > Stutzerimonas. Next base: position 731,019 of record NZ_PISM01000004.1, read on the forward strand.
CAGCCGAACCAGCTTTACCCGCTGTGGCCGCGCTGGCACCCGCAGGAAGCCATCGCGCTGTTCTCGGCGACCATGACACTGCTGTTTCTGCCCAAGCTGCTCAGCGTGCTGCTGGTCTGCATCCAGGGAGCTGAAGCCTATGGTGGGCGGCTGCGGGTGCTGCTGTCGATGCTGATCGAAACGCTGTTCTCGGTGCTGCTGGCGCCGGTGCGCATGCTCTTTCACAGCGTGTTCGTCACCGCGGCGTTCCTCGGCTGGTCGGTGCAGTGGAAATCGCCGCAGCGCGGCGATGACGCCACGCCCTGGGGCGAGGCGCTGCGTCGGCATGGTTCGCAGATCGTCATCGGCGTGCTCTGGACGGCCCTGGTTGCCTGGCTGGATGCGGCCTTTCTCTGGTGGCTGGCGCCAATCGTGGTGTCGCTGATCCTCTCGGCGCCGGTTTCGGTGATCACCAGCCGTACCGGTCTCGGCCTGGCCGCGCGGCGCAGCAAGCTGTTCCTGATCCCGGAGGAATACGCACCGCCCACCGAGCTGGCCAATACCGACCTGTACCAGCAGCAGAACCAGGCGGTTGCCTTGCGCCATGGCTTCCTCGTGGCGGTGGTCGATCCGCTGTACAACGCGCTGGTCTGTGCCATGGCGCGCGCCCGGCATGCCAGGGTGGTCACTGGCGCCGAGCGTTTGCGCGAGCAGCGCCTCGGTCAGGTGCTGGCGGTCGGCCCGGACGGCGCGGATGCCGAGGCGGCGCGCTGGCGCCTGCTGAACGATCCGGATGGCATGGCGCTGTTGCACCGTCACGCCTGGGAAGATCCGGCCGGGGCCGTCTGGCTGGCACGCTACCGCGAGCAGTATCCCCACGGCGTGGCGCGCCCGGACCTCGCGGGCGAGGCCTGATACGCGCGACTTTCTGGCGGTCCGCAGGGCCGCCAGAAAGGGCGATCAGTCGTCGCGCGTCAGCACTTCCAGCAGTTCGATCTCGAAGTGCAGATCCGAATTGGGCGGGATATGCGCGCCGACCTGGCGTTCGCCATAGCCCAGCTGCGCCGGCACGAACAGCCGCCGCTTGCCGCCGACCCGCATGCCCATCAGCCCGATGTCCCAGCCCTTGATCACCCGGCCGGTGCCGATGACGCACTGGAAGGGTTTGCCGCGCGCGTAAGAACTGTCGAACTCCGTCCCATCGCTCAGCGTGCCGCGGTACTGGGTGGTGATCAGCGCGCCCTTGACCACCGCCTTACCGTCGCCGAGCTGAATGTCTTCGACCCGCAATTCATCGTTCATTCATGCGCTTCCTGAAAGCTGAAGAAAGGGAGCGCTTTGTCGCAGGTAAACGCGCTGCGGGCAATAGACCCGGCCGCCGCGCCGCTTTCACCGGGATAGTCGGCCTGCCTGATTATCGATTTATTCGATAGTTATTGGCGGAAAATTGCAGACATTGTTGATCGGATTGAATGGATCATCTCCCTCATTCGCCGGGTTGCCCGGTGTCCCATCTGCGGAGAGCGAGATGATCGAACGACGTCCATATGCCCAGCTTGGTCATGCGCAGCACGGCTGGCTGAACGCGCGCCACCATTTTTCCTTTGCCGATTATCACGATGTCGAGCGCATGCGCTGGGGCCGCCTGCGCGTCTGGAACGACGACAGCATCGCGCCGCAATCGGGCTTCGAGCCGCACTCGCACCGCGACATGGAAATCATCACCTATGTCCGCCAGGGCGCCATCACTCATGAAGACAGCCTCGGTAACCGCGGCCGTACCGTCGCCGGCGATGTGCAGGTGATGAGCGCCGGCACCGGCATCGTGCACAGCGAGTACAACCTGGAGGATGTGGAAACGCGCATTTTCCAGATCTGGATTCACCCGCAGCAGACCGGACTGCCGCCGGCCTGGGGCACTCGCCAGTTCCCCACCGGCGAGCGCGCCGGCGCCTTCGTCACGCTCGCCAGTGGCCTGTCCGGCGATGACGAGGCGCTGCCGATTCGTGCTGAAGCCAGGCTGGCAGCGGCTACGCTTGCAGCAGGGCAGAGCGCCGACTACGAAATTGCTGCCGGGCACCGGGTGTATCTGGTGCCGGCCAGCGGCCAGATCGAGATCAACGGACTTGCTGTCGCCGCCGGCGATGGCGTGGCCGTGCGTGATGAGACACGGCTGAGCATCAGGGCCGTGGCAGACAGCGAAGTTGTCCTGGTCGAGTCGCTCTGACGCCTGCTGTCGGAACGACCCGTCTGGCGCGTTATCCCATCCACCCTTAATTCAGACTCACCCACCGAAAGAGGAAAGCAAGATGGCGAAGATTCTCGTGCTCTATCACTCCATGTACGGCCATATCGAAACGATGGCCAATGCCGTCGCCGAAGGCGCGCGCCGCGTGCCGGGCGTGGAGGTGACGATCAAGCGCGTGCCGGAAACCATGCCGGAAGACGCCTTCCGCAACGCCGGCGGCAAGGTCGATCAGCCAGCCGATATCGCCGATCCGAACGAGCTGCCGGACTACGACGGAATCATCTTTGGCACCCCGACCCGCTTCGGCAACATGTCCGGACAGATGCGCAACTTCCTCGACCGCACCGGCGGCCTTTGGGCCAAGGGCGCGCTGCACGGCAAGGTCGCCAGCGTGTTCGCCTCGACCGGCACCGGCGGTGGGCAGGAGATGACCATCACCTCGACCTGGACCACCCTGGCACACCACGGCATGGTCATCGTGCCGACCGGTTATGGCATCAGCGAGTTCTTCGACATCTCCGAAACCAACGGTGGCACGCCCTACGGCGCCACGACCATCGCCGGCGGCGACGGCTCGCGTCAGCCTTCGGAAAAGGAACTGGCCATCGCACGCTACCAGGGCGAGCACGTGGCGAAGATCACCAGCAAGCTCAAGGGCTGATCTGCCGCGCAGTACCTACGCTGGGACCCGCCCGGGTCCCAGCAACAGTCCATACATCAGTTCGTCGACGAAGCCGTCGTCGCTGCTGCGCTTGTAAGCGGCGCGCTGCGTGCCTTCGTAGACGAAACCGAAGTGCTCGTAGAAGGCGATCGCCCGCGGGTTGTCCGCTTCCACCGTCAATTCCACACGACGAATGCCGCTGGCGGCCAGCCTGTCGAGGGCGTCCCGCATCATCCGTCGCGCCAGGCCGCTGCCCCTGACCTCGGGCGCGACGGCCAGGGTGCCGAGGTAGGCCACATGGGCGGCGCGGCCCAGGTGGCGCTGCACCTTATAGAAGCCCTGCACCATGCCGTCGTCTTCGAAGACATAGAAGCTGGCGCTTTCGAACAGCGGCTCGAAAACCTTGCCGAAGTGCTCGCGCGGCATGGGATCGAAGCCCAGGTAGGGCACCACGTCCGGGTGCATGTAGATGTCGTAGACCCGCTGCTGATCGGCGGGCGTGGCGAGGCGGCGCATGGGGTTCTCCTGTTGGGACGGCTCCAGCATAGCCGGGTCCTGGAAGAAACTGCGCTGCGTCAGTCATCGCTCGCCGATTGAGGTGATAATGGCCACCGCTCATCTTCCGCCTCAGCCAAGGACATCGCCCTGTGGTGCTATTCGAGATCGTTCCGCTCAGCCCCGAAACCTATCGCCAGCAGACCCGGCGCAGCACGCTGATCGTCGCCGCGACCTTTGCCGTCCTCGCCATGGGCTTGTCGACCCTTGCCGTGGCGCTGTTCGGTGAGCCCGGTGGCGACAACCTGCGGCTGAACATCATTGGTGTCGTGGCCGGACTGGCGCTGACGATCGGAATCGTCAGGTGGCTGTACTGGCAGCAGCCGTGGATGGCCGCAGCGGTATACGGCTGGCAGCTCAAGCGCAGCCTGATGCGTGTGACCAACATGATGCACCAGGTCAAGGCAGGCGTAAGTGCGGGCGATCCGGATGCGATGAAGCTGCTGCGCTTCTATCACCTGGGGCTGACGCAGATGCATCGGCTCGATGGCAACTCCAGCGGCCTCAGCGATTCGGTTGCCGAGATTGACCGTCACCGCGAGGCGATGGAGGCTCGGAACATGGATACCGACCAGCCACGCCTGGAGTCGGGTTGGCTGGAGCGAGTCGCACGGATCGAGGCGAAGCGCTGAAGCGAACGGCTTGAAGGACGATTGCGCCGTTCATGGCGCAGCGCATCAATGCACGTGGCGGCTACCGTCCGGGTGGTGGTGTACGTCGGCTTCCGGTACTGCTTCTGATTGCGCCGGCGCATGGCCGTCGTGTGCGCCCTGATGATGGTCTGCGCCTGCCGGCTGCTGATCGGCGGCAGGAGTGGGATGCTGGCCGCTGTGATCGTGCATGTCCGATTCACCGCCACCGTGCTGGTGGCCGTCACTGGAGTCCACCAGCGTCTGGTATTCCAGTGGGGTGAGTGAGGGCAGTTGTTCGACGAAGGCGACCAGCGACCAGATGTAGCGGTCCTCCATGAACTTGCCCCACGCCGGCATGCCGGTGGACTTGATTCCATGCTTGATGACCCAGAAAGTCGCGGCCGGGTCGTTGTCGCGGGAGTCCTCGGCAAGCGTTGGGGGCGCGGGGTAGAGGCCCTGGCTCAGCTCGGTCGGCTCGACGCCGGGCGCCAGGTGGCAACCGACGCACATGGCCGCGTAGTTGCCCGCCCCGGAACGAATCTGCTCCGCAGACCCCAGCGTCGGCACTTCGAGGTTGCGGGCGCGCACGGCCACGGCGCGTTCACGGGTGGTCTCCAGCACGGCGTGCAGTGGCGCGCTGTGCGGGGCGTCCGCGCCGACATCGATGAGGCCGGAATACACCACCAGCGCGCCGCCGATTGCGACCAGCAGGGTGCTTAGTGCCAGTGTCGCCAGGACAGTCTTCATACGTGGGGCCTCAGAACCAGAAGCGAATACCGGCTACCAGCTTCGCCTCGCTGACGTCTTCGTCATCGGCACGCAGCAGGTCGGCCGTGTTGCCGTAGGCACGGCCCCAGCTGACGCCCACATAAGGCGCGAACTGACGACTTATCTCGTAACGCAGGCGCAGACCGACACTGGCGTCGCTGAGGCCGGAGCCGACGCCGCGCGCCTCGTCGTTGCGCCCGTGCAGGTTCAGCTCCGCGGTGGGTTGCAGCACCCAGCGCTGGGTCAGCAGGATGTCGTACTCAGCTTCCAGGCGCAGCGCGCTCTGGCCGCCCTCGCCAAGGAAAGCCGTGGCTTCGGTTTCCAGACCGAACAGCGGCATGCCCTGCACGCCGAAAGCGGCCCAGGTCTGCGGCGAGCCGGGCTTGAAGTCCTGACGCACGCCGGCGACGGTTTCCCACCAGGGGCCGATGGCGTGGCTCCAGAGCAGCTGCAGTTCGGCCTCCTCGGTGCGGCCATTGGTGCGCTCACCCTCGGAGCGGAAGGCGAGGCGGTCGATATCGCCGCCATACCAGCCGGAAATGTCCCAGGCCAGCGTGCTGCCTTCATCTGCGTCCTGCCATTCCAGCTGATCGGCAAGGAACAGAAAATTGCTGCCGCCCTGGTGCATAGAATGAGGCGGCAGGTAGGGAAATGCCGCGGCGCGGTCAGCATCGCTGATCGTAGGGATTGGCGTGCGCGGCTCCTGTCCAGTGCCAACGCCGGTGACCGGTGGGTGAGCCATTGAACTGTGATCCATGCTGCTGTGATCGCGATGATCCATGCCGCCTTGGTTCATGGGCTCATGGTTCATCTGGCTGTGATCCATCTGCCCAGGATCCACCTGGCGCTGGTCCGCTGGCGCAGCGTGCCCGGCGTGTCCGGAATGATCCATGGCCTGCTGCGCCTGGCTCGCCGTCGCAGCCAGTGCGAGGGCGATGGCGACCGGCAGTGTCTTAATGATCATGCGGCTTGCCTTGTTCGGGGCCCTTTGGCAGGTCCTTCTGCATCTTTCCGTTGCCCATGCTGCCGTGATCCATGTGGTCGGAACCCATATGCTGGTCGTGCATGTCCTGCATCTTGTCGTGGTCCATGCCCTGCATCATGTCGCCCTGCTTTTGTCCGGGCTTGGGCTGGCTGGCCTGCGGCGCGGCCTGTTCGGCTGGCGCGTTGGCGGGATGATGACCATCGTGCTCACTCTGCGCGTAGACAGTGTTGAGGCCGAACGTCGCAGCCAGGCCGAAGGCGAGCAGGGCGGTGCGCTTGATTGTCTTCATGGTTTTCTCCGTCATTCTTCTACGCGGACTTCGCGGAACATCCCGAGGTCCATGTGCATCAGCATGTGGCAGTGGTAGGCCCAGCGACCGAGGGCGTCGGCGGTGACGCGATAGCTGCGTTTCGAACCCGGTGGCATGTCGATGGTGTGCTTGCGCACCTGGAAATTGCCGTGTTCGTCCTCCAGATCGCTCCACAGCCCGTGCAGGTGGATGGGGTGGTGCATCATGGTGTCGTTGACCAGGACGAAGCGCACCCGCTCGCCGTACTTGAGGCGGATTGGCTCGGCGTCGGCGAAGGGAATGCCGTCGAATGACCAGGCGAAGCGTTCCATATGGCCGGTCAGGTGCAGTTCGATGGTGCGCGTCGGCTCACGGCCGTCCGGATCGGCGAAGGTGCTGTGCAGGTCGGCATAGGTCAGCACGCGCCGGCCGTTATCGCGCAGGCCTATGCCGGGATCGTCCAGCTTGGGCACCGGCATCATGGTCTGCATGTCCACCAGCGGGTTGTCGGTTTCGCTGGCCGGATGCGTCTGCATGCCGCCGCCGGACGAGCCGTGGCCCATGGTGGCGTGGTCCATCTGGCCATTCATCTCATTCTGATTCATCGCGCCGTGATTCATGTCGCCATGCCCGGCGTGAGGATCGTCGCTCGGCGCAGGCGCAGCAGCCTGGCCGTGGGCGGCATGATCACCGTGGCCCATGTCCTCCATGCTCAGTTCAGGGCGCGGGTCGGGTGCGGGCACCGGCGCTTGCAGACCATCTTGCACGGCCAGGGTGCCGCGGGCGTAGCCGCTGCGGTCCATGGACTGGGCGAACAGGGTGTAGGCGTCCTGGCTGCCGTCCGGCTCGGCGATCACGTCGAGGGTTTCCGCCACGGCCAGGCGCACTTCGTCCACCTGCACCGGTTCGATGTTCTGCCCATCTGCGGCGACCACGGTGAGCTTGAGACCGGGAATGCGGAAGTCGAAATAACTCATCGCCGAGCCATTGATCAGGCGCAGGCGGATGCGCTCGCCTGGCTGGAAGAGGCCGGTCCAGTTGCCGTCCGGCGCCTGGCCGTTGAGCAGGTAGGTGTAGGTGGCACCGCTGATGTCGGCGAGATCGGTCGGCGACATGTTCATCTTCGCCCAGGCCCAGCGCTCGCTGACGGTGTCACTCCAGCCGTTGTCGGCGACATCGTCGATGAAATCGCCAAGGGTGCGCCGGCCCTGGTTGTAGTAGTCCGAGCGCTTTTTCAGCTTGGCCAGTACCCGCGCCGGGCTTTCGTCGGTCCAGTCGGAAAGGAACACCACATAGTCGCGATCGTAGCTGAAAGGCTCCGGCTCCTTGGGATCGATGATCAGCGCGCCATAGACGCCCAGCTGTTCCTGAAAACCGGAGTGGCTGTGGTACCAGTAGGTGCCGCTCTGGACGACCTTGAAGCGGTATTCGTACATGCCATCCGGCGCGATGCCGGCGAAGCTGAAGCCGGGTACGCCGTCCATGTTGGCCGGCAGCAGGATGCCGTGCCAATGGATGGAGGTGTCGTGGGGCAGCCGGTTGCGCACGCGCAAGGTCACGGTGTCGCCCTCGCGCCAGCGCAACAATGGGCCGGGGATGCTGCCGTTGATGGCCATGGCAGTGCGGCGCTTGCCGGTGAAGTCCACGCTCATGGAGTCGATGGTGAGGTCGAACTCGGTGCCGCTGAGCACCGTCGGCTGACCTGGGCTGGTCAGCGCCCAGACGGGCTGTTGCCACAGCCCGAGGCCAGCGACGGCGCCGCCGGCAGCCAGGCTTTTGACGAAGGTGCGCCGAGAACTGGTCAATTGCATGCGGGTCCTGTTCGGTCGATCGAATTGTTGGTTTGCCGCCGCGCAGGCGCGACGTTGCAACGCTTGTGACAAGCACCATAGCGCGGTGCATCTGTCAGCGACCTGAAGCGAAAATTACGATTTTGTCAGCTGGCAGCGTGGCCAGCCCCAATCGGGCTGGCCCTGCCGGAGATGCCGAGCGGCATCGCGTATCCTGATGGCAGCGCGGCTTAGCGAACCGGCTGCGCGCCGAGATAGTCGCGGAGCACCAGATCGCGGCCCTTGGTGGTCAGGCCGATCACCTGGTACTGCTGGTGCGGCTGGCCATAATCCATGCCCGGCGAGCCCGCCGGCATGCCCGGTACGGCAACACCGGCGAGATCGTCGCGCTTCTGCAGCTCATGAATCGCCGCAACCGGAACGTGGCCTTCGACAAACTTGCCGTCAATCACACCGGTGTGGCATGAGCCCAGGCGAGGCGCGACACCCAGCTTCTGCTTGACCGCCGACATGTTGCTTTCGACGTGATCGCGCACCTCGAAACCGTTGGCCTCCAGGTACTTGATCCAGTCCTTGCAGCAGCCGCAGTTGGCATCGCGGTGCACATCGATGACATCCGCGGCGTGGGCCATGCCGGACATCAGCAGAGCGGCGAGTGCGGTGAGGTAGAGTTTCATGGGCTTCTCCAGAGCGATGTTCAGTTGCAGCCGCAACCGCATCCGGTTTTGCGGGGCGTCGGGGCAGGCGAGTCGGTGGTGACCTCGGCAGGGTAACCGGCTTCGTCGAGTGCGGCGATCAGCTCCGCGCTATCGGCCGAGCCGTCTATCCGGGCGACCCCGGCGGCCAGATCGACCTCGACGCGCTCGACACCCGCCAAGGGCTGTAGCGCCGCGGTTACATGCCGAACGCACGCGCCGCAGGTCATGCCGGATACCTTGAGTTGAATGCTGGTCATGGGATGGTCCTCGGTTAGCCAGTTTGGTAGCACTGGCTTGATGCTCAACCTTGACGCGATGGCAAGGTCAAGCCTCATTTTTCTGGGTACCACGCTAACCCCGGCGGCCTGACAAGAGGCTGATCGTAAGATTACTTTTTTGTCAGCTTCGTGGCGTCCCAGCTGCGGGCACTGCCACACTTGCGGCGTCGCCACCGAAGGAACTCGCCGCCATGAAATTGCTGGTCGCTGAAGACGAACCGAAAACCGGCATGTACCTGCAGCAGGGGCTGAGCGAGGCCGGCTTCACCGTCGACCGCGTCACCAGCGGCACCGACGCGCTGCAGCATGTGCTGAGTGCGCCTTATGACCTGCTGATTCTCGACGTGATGATGCCGGGCCTGGATGGCTGGGAAGTGCTGCGCCTGGTGCGGGCGTCGGGCAACGAGGTGCCGGTGCTGTTTCTGACCGCGCGCGATCGCGTCGAGGATCGCGTCAAGGGGCTGGAGCTGGGCGCCGACGATTATCTGGTCAAGCCGTTCGCTTTCTCCGAACTGCTGGCGCGCGTGCGCACCCTGCTGCGACGAGGCAACGCGGCGGCCTTGCAGACCCAGTTGAAGATCGCCGATCTGGAGGTCGATCTGCTCAAGCGTCGCGCGGTGCGGGCCGGCCAGCGTATTGACCTGACTGCCAAGGAATTCGCCCTGCTGGAACTGCTGCTGCGTCGGCGCGGCGAGGTGCTGCCCAAGTCGCTGATCGCTTCCCAGGTGTGGGACATGAATTTCGACAGTGACACCAACGTCATCGAGGTGGCAATCCGTCGCTTGCGTGTGAAGATCGACGATGGTTTCGAGCCCAAGCTGATCCACACCGCACGGGGCATGGGTTACATGCTCGACGAGCCGGACGCGCCATGAAGCGGCTGTCGCTGACCGCGCGGCTGAGCCTGATGTTCATGCTCGCGGTGACCGGCGTGCTGGCGGCGGCCGGCTATTTCTTCAGCCAGCTCAGTGAGCATCACTTCGACGAATTGGACCGCCATACGCTGCACGAAAAGCTCGAGGCAAGCCGACGCCTGCTAGGGGAGCTGGACGACCTGCAGAACTTCGAGCGCGTTCGCCCACAGCTGCAGGCGCTGCTCGGCGGGCACAGCGAGATGCGCGGTTTCATTTTCGATGAACGCGGTGCACAGCTGTTTCCTCAGCCGGGCGTTGATGAAGCGGAACCGCCGTTACTCGAGCTGATCGGCCGGGAGGCGGGAGAGCTGACACTGGACGGCCACGTCTGGCGTGGCGAGGCCGGGCATGTCGCGATCGGCGCGCAGCGGCTGACCTTGCTGATCCTGCTCGATGTCACCGCGCACAAGGCCTTCTTCCATACGTTCAGCGGCTGGCTATGGTCGGCGCTGGTGCTCTGTGCCTTGCTCAGCGGGCTGCTCGGCTGGCTGCTGGTGCGCAGCGGCTTGCGACCGTTGCGCGAGGTGACCCAGGTGGCCGCCTCCGTCTCGGCCAAGTCGCTGCGCGAGCGCATCCCCGAAGAGTCGACACCGGCCGAGCTGCAGCAGCTGGTGCAGGCGTTCAACGCCATGCTGGCGCGACTGGAGGACGCCTTCGTGCGGCTGTCGAACTTCTCCGCCGACATCGCCCACGAGCTGCGCACACCGCTGAGCAACCTGATGACCCACACCGAGGTGGCGCTGACCCGCGCGCGTACGGTGGATCAGTACCAGGACAACCTGCATTCGAATCTGGAGGAGCTGCAGCGCATGTCCCGGATGATCGACGACATGCTGTTCCTCGCCAAGGCAGATAACGGGCTGATCGTGCCGGACGCCAAGCCCGTCGCGCTGGAGGCGTTGTGCGCGCAGCTGCTGGACTATTACCAGCTCTCGGCGGACGAGCGCGGGGTGCGCTTCGAGCTTTCCGGTGCCGGCACCATTCAGGGCGATCTGTTGATGCTGCGCCGGGCGCTGTCGAACCTGCTGTCCAATGCGCTGCGTTACACGCCAGATGATGGAGTGATCCGGGTGCAGATCGAGGGCGCCGTCGACAAGGTGGCGCTCAGCGTGGCCAACCCCGGCGCTATGATCGAGCCAGAGCATCTGGAGCGACTGTTCGACCGCTTCTACCGGGTCGACCCGGCGCGCCGCGAAGGCAGCCCGAGCAATGCCGGCCTGGGCTTGGCAATTACCCGCTCCATCGTCCAGGCCCATCAGGGCCGAATCCACTGCAGCTCCGCGCAGGGCTGGACGACCTTCCGCCTGGAATTCCCTGGCTAAGCGCGTGCTCAGCGCTGCAGCGGCACCGTCAGCGATACGCGCAGGCCGCCGGCTTGGCTGTCGAAGATGAGGGTGCAGTCGAAGCGTTGCGCGATCGCCTGGACAATGGCCAGGCCCAGGCCGCTGCCACTGCTGGCGGCGTGTCGCCAGAAGCGGCGGGTCAGGTGCTCGAGATGCTCGGCGGCGATGCCCGGGCCCTGGTCGCGTACTTCGAAGCGTACTCGCTCGGCTTCAGGCTGCAGGGTCAGCGTGACGGCGCTGCCCGGCGCGGTGTGGCGCTGGGCATTTTCCAGCAGGTTGCGCAGCGCGGCGATGGCCAGCACCGGCGGCATGGCCAGCGGCGTGTCGGGCAGGTCTGCCGGGACCTGCAACAGGATTGGCGCGCCGTCACCGCCACTGGCGTCCTGAATCGCCAGCCGCGCGACCTCGGCGGCCGTGCACTGCAGGCCATCGTCGAAATCCAGACTGCCTTCTACCCGGGCCAGCAACAGCAACTGCTCGAGCGTGCGCTGCAGGCGGTCGGCGCCGGCCTCGGCGTTCGCCAGCGCCTGTTCGGCGGCGGCGCCTTCGGTCATGCGTGCTACCTGCAGGTGGGTCTTGATCGCCGTCAGCGGGCTGCGCAGTTCGTGGGCGGCGTCGCCGGTCAGCCGGCGTTCGCGTTCGATGGCCTGGGCGATGCGCTGGAACAGCTGGTTCTGCGTCTGCACCAGCGGCAGCAGTTCCGGCGGCAGGCCTTCGACCGGCAAGGGTTCGAGGGAGTCGGCGCTGCGTCGGGTCAGTGCCTCGCGAATCCGCCGCACGGGCGCCAGCCCTCGGCCCAGGCCAAGCCAGAGCAGACCCAGGCTGCCGAGCAGGGCGACCGCCACCGGCAGCGCCGCCGCCAGCAACACCGAGCGTTTCAGCGCGGCACGCTCATCCAGGCGGTCGGCCGTGGTGATGCGCAGCTCGCCTTGCACCAGGGTGAAGCTGCGCCAGGGCACGCCGTCGATCAACTGGTCGCGAAAGCCGTTCTGCTCGGCGTCCAGCTGCTGGTCGGGCGCACTGTGGCTGCGCGCCAGCACCCCGCCACGCAGCGAGCTGACCTGGCAGGCCAGGCCGTTGGGGATGCCCAGTTGCTCGGCGCTCAGACGCTGCGGCGGGCCGTCGCCGGGCACCGGCTGCGGCAACTGCACCAGCAGACCGGCGACCATGCGCGCCGAGGCCGCCAGGCGCTGGTCGAGCGAGAGCATCATCTGGCTGCGAAGATCGACCAGCATCCAGGTCGCAGCCAATGCCCAGAGCAGCACGAAGGCCGAGCCGAGCATCAGGGTCAGGCGCAGACGCAGGCTCATGGCGCGTCCTCGTCGCCTGCGAGGCCGAGGCGATAGCCGAGGCCTCGGACGGTTTCGACGATGCCGCTGCCGAGCTTGCGGCGCAGATGGTGGATATGCACGTTCAGCGCGTTGCTCTCGACGTCGTCGGCAAAACCGTAGACCGCGTCCTTGAGCTGCTCGCTGCTGAGCACCCGGCCCTGGTTGTTGAGCAGCGCCTGCAGCAGTGCCTGTTCGCGGCGCGACAGGTCGACGAGGCGGCCGTCCAGGCGTGCTTCGCAGCGGCTCGGGTCGTAGCTCAACCGGCCATGTTCGATGAGGTTGACGCTGCGGCCGGACATGCGCCGCATCAGCGTGTGCAGGCGCGCGGCCAGCTCGCGCAGGTCGAACGGCTTGAGCAGGTAGTCGTCGGCACCCGCCTGCAGGCCGGTGACCCGGTCGCTGACCGCATCGCGCGCGGTGAGCACCAGCACCGGTAGTTCCAGACCCTGTTGGCGCAGGCGTCGCAGCAGGGTGATGCCGTCTTCGTCGGGCAGGCCGAGGTCGAGGATCAGCACATCGAAGTGCGCCGCACGCAGCAGGGCTTCGGCATCCGCCGCGGTCGCAGCATGGTCGACGATCAAGCCCTGGGCATTGAGCCCGGCGACGATGCCGCTGGCGATCAGTACATCGTCTTCGGCAAGCAGCACGTGCATGGGTAGGGTCCGCAGAAAAAGCTCAAGGGTGGACCTTAGCGATTAAGGCAGCGTTATGCAGCCCGTACCACGGTGTTAATGGCGCGTTAATCCCGTCGCGGCATGCTGCGCGGCAGTCATTTCTCGGCCAGGACTCTCATGCGCATATTGGTTCTTCTGCTGTTTCTGTTGGCGCCCGGATTGGCGCTGCCGGCCGGTGGGCTGTTTGGCGGCAACTCGCAGGATGATTTTCTGCCGGTGGACGAGGCGTTCGCGCTGACGGTCAGCCCGCAGGAGAACGGCGCGACGCGGCTGCACTGGCGGATCGCACCGGGCTATTACCTCTATCAGCAGCGCCTGCAGTTCGACGGCCTGCCGCCGAAGCGCCAGCCGCCCCTGCCCGAGGGCGAGGCCTACAGCGACGAGTTCTTCGGCGACTCGCAGATCTACCGCGACAGCCTCGAACTGCTGATCCCGCCGGGCGCGGAGAACAGTGTGCGTCTCGGCTGGCAGGGCTGCGCCGATGCCGGGCTCTGCTATCCGCCGCAGACCCGCGAGGTGTCGTTGACTGGCAACGGCACGGCGGCAGCGCCTGGGCTGGCCGAAGATCAGGCACTGGTCAGCGGCCTCGAAAATCAGGCACTGGCCTGGAGCCTGCTGGTCTTCTTCGGCCTCGGCTTGCTGCTGGCCTTCACCCCCTGTTCGCTGCCGATGCTGCCGATCCTGGCGGGCATCGTGGTCGGCAGCGGTGCCACCTCGCGCCGTGGTTTTGCCCTGGCGGTGACCTACGTAGTCAGCATGGCGCTGGTCTACGCCGGGCTCGGTGTACTGGCGGCGCTGCTCGGCGCCAACCTGCAGGCGGCGCTGCAGCAGCCCTGGCTGCTGACCAGTTTCGCCGTGCTGTTCGTGTTGCTGGCGCTGCCGATGTTCGGTTTGTTCGAGCTGCAATTGCCGGTGGCGCTGCGGGATCGCCTGCAGCGTGTCGGTGATCGCCAGCGCGGGGGCAGCCTCGCGGGGGCCGGCGCGCTGGGCGTGCTCTCCGGCCTGCTGGTCGGCCCCTGCATGACCGCGCCACTGGCCGCCGCGCTGCTGTTCATCGCACAGAGCGGCAGTGCGCTGCAGGGTGGCCTGGTGCTGTTCGCGCTGGGCCTCGGCATCGGCACGCCGTTGCTGTTGCTGGTGACGGTCGGCCAGCGTTTTCTGCCCAAGCCGGGCGCCTGGATGGACCGGGTCAAGGTGGTATTCGGCTTTCTCTTCCTCGCGGCCGCGCTGTTCGTTGCGCGTCCGTTGCTGGCCGACTGGCTATGGCTGGGCCTGTGGGGGGCGCTGCTGGTGGTGCTCGCCACCGCCTTGCTGCATGTGGCGCAGGCAGTGCGACGCCAGCGCGTGCTCTGTCAGGCCAGCGGCATTCTGCTGGGCCTGTGGGGCGCAGCGATGCTGCTCGGTGCCGCCGGCGGTGCGGACGATCCACGCCGGCCGCTGGCGATCTATGCCGGCGGTGGGGCGGGTGCCATCTCCGCCGACGCTCACGCGCTCGGTTTCAGCGATCCGTCCGTGCTGGATCGTGAGCTGGCAGCGGCCAAAGCGCAGGGCCAGTGGGTGCTGATCGATTACTACGCCGACTGGTGCGTCTCCTGTAAGGTCATGGAGAAGGAGGTCTTCGGCAATGCCGAGGTGCAGGCGAGCCTGGACGGCGTGCGCGTGCTGCGCCCCGACGTGACCCGCAGCGACGCCGCAAGCCGCGAATTGCTGGACCGTTACCAGGTGCTCGGCCCGCCGACGCTGCTGTGGATCGGCCCGGATGGCGTCGAGCGCCGCGAACGCCGCATCACCGGTGAGGTCGGTGCCGGGGACTTTCTGCAGAACTGGAACCAGACCCGGGAGCGAGGTTGATGCTGACTGTGAATATCGGGCCGCTGGCCCTGGCGGTGCCCCATGTATTGCTGCTAGGCAGCCTGCTGCTGGCGACCCTGACCGGCTGGTGGGTCGGCCGCCGCAGCGAGCGCAACCCGGAGCGGCAGCTGTTTCGCCTACTGCTGGTGGCGCTGCTGGTGGCTCGCCTGGCCTTTGTCGCGCTGTACTGGGCGTACTACCGGGATGACTGGCTAAGCGTCATCGATATCCGTGACGGTGGCTTCATCGCCTGGCCCGGGCTGGTCGCTGCGCTGGCGTTGGGCATCTGGTGGGGCTGGCGCGACCGCGAACTGCGCAAGCCGCTGGGTATCGCGCTGACGGTGGGAATCCTCAGCTGGGGCTTCAGTAACCTGGCCTGGCACTCCTTCGAGCAGGGCACGCGGCTGCCGGGAATGGCCCTGCGCGACAACCAGGGGCGTCCGGTGGCGCTGGAGGATTATTCAGGTCAGCCACTGGTCATCAATCTCTGGGCGACCTGGTGCCCGCCGTGCCGGCGCGAGATGCCGGTACTCGCCGACGCCCAGGCACGGGAAAGCGACACCCTGTTTCTCTTCGTCAATCAGGGCGAGGGGGAGGGGGAGATCAACCGCTTCCTGGAAACCGCAGGGCTGAGTCTCGATAACGTCCTGCTCGACAGTGGCGGGCGTCTCGGGCAGCACGTGGGCTCCACGGCGCTGCCGACCACGCTGTTCTACAACGCCGATGGCCGCCAGGTCAGCAGCCATCTTGGTGAACTCTCGCACGCCAGCCTGGCGCGCGCGCTGGAAAAACTGAAAGAGGAAGCTGCGCAGTGATTCGATTCAAGCCGTTACCCTACCTGCTGGCCGGCGTCAGCCTGCTGGCCCTGCCCATGGCGCAGGCCGAGGAATTGCCGGAGGCGATCAAGGCCGTCGAGGCGCGTGGCGCCGAGGTCGTCGGCCGTTTCGAGGCACCCGGCGGGCTCAAGGGCTATGCCGCGCGTTACAACGGGCAGGGCATGGCGCTGTATCTCACCCCGGATGGCGAGCACGTGCTGATCGGTAGCCTGCTCGATGCAAAAGGCGATGACCTGACCCGCGCGCACCTGGAGAAGCTGGTCTACGAACCCCTGGGCAAGGAAATGTGGACGCGCATGGAGAACAGCACCTGGATCGCCGACGGCAAGGCCGACGCGCCGCGCATTATCTACATGTTCAGCGACCCTAATTGTCCGTACTGCAATATGTTCTGGAAGCAGGCCCGGCCCTGGGTCGAGTCCGGCAAGGTGCAGTTGCGGCACATCATGGTCGGCATGCTGCGCGCCGACAGCGCCGGCAAATCCGCCGCGCTGCTCAGTGCCAAGGATCCTCAGGCAGCGCTCAACGAGCACGAGGCGGCCGGCAAGGCGAGCAAGCTCAAGGCGCTGGTTAAGATCCCGGCAGAACTGGAAGAACAGCTCACCAACAACCTGATGCTGATGAGCGAACTGGGTGCCCAGGCGACTCCGGCGATCTTCTATCTCGACGACAACGACCGTCTGCAGCAGCACCAGGGTGCACCGCAGCCGGATGCGCTGGCGCAGATCATGGGGCCACGCTGAAGGACTGCTGTGGGCAAGGGAAGGCTGGTCGCTGAGCTGTTTCGCGGCACATCCGCTTCAGCACGGGGCGGCGTTTCACAGCGAAGCGACTATCCGCTGTAGACATCATTGGGTGGGGCGCCATCAGAACAGATGGCGTGGCAGCCAGACGATCATCACCGCGCAGAAGACGCTGAGACCGATGCAGAACCACAGGAAGCGCCGCTGCCGGCGCTCCGGGGCGCTGTCGGCGTGTTCCGGCAGCGGCATGCCGCAGTTGCCGCATTCGGCTTGCTTCGGCGGGTTGTCCTGCTGGCAGTACAGGCATCTGGGCATGGCGGTGCTCCTCTCGGTCGGTAAAGCCTGACACGGCGGAAAAATCGCAGGCTTTGACGACGATCAACTCACTCGAACTGCTCGAGCCGCTGGCGATCGAGGATAGCGATCTGCCGGCCTTCCTGGGTGATGATGCTCTCGTCGATCAGTCGCCGAATGATCCGCGAAAACGTCTCCGGCTGGATCGACAGGTGCCCGGCCACCAGCTGCTTGGCCATCGGTAGCTCGAAGCTGTTGCTGCCGTCCTTCACTCGCGCCAATTGCGTCAGCAGATAGCGCACCACGCGGTGGGTGGCGTTCTTCAGCGACAGCGTTTCGATCTCGTTGATGCGCTGGTGCAGGCGCACGCAGAGCTTGCCGAGCAGGGCGAAGGTGAGGCGCTGGTTGGCTTCCAGCAGGCGCATGTAGGCCGCGTTGGAGAACCGGTAGACCTGCGACGGGCAGACCGCCTGGGCCGAGGCCACATAGTTGGGCGTGTCCATCAGCATCATGGCTTCGGCAAAGGTCTGGCGGTTGCCGATGACCTCGAAGACCTTCTCCTGGCCGTCGGGCGTCAGGCGGTAGACCTTAACCGCACCGGAGATGACGAAGTAGAAGTTGTGTGCCGGCTCGCCCTGGTGGAACAGGTTGTCACCCTTGTCGAGGTTGAGCAGTTGGCTGGCATTGAGCAGTTCTTCCATCTGCTCTTCATTCAGCGGTTCGAACAGGTGGTGGCTGCGGAGAATCTGGTGGTGTACGCGGTGAAGCACCATGCAAGGCGTCCTGTTTCAATTGAACAACAACAAACGTCGGCCTTCAGCCTAGCGCATGTGATGGGCGATGACGCAGGTTAGAAGTTGATGACGGTCATGATCTGGCCATACGCGGCTCGGTACCGCGTCGGCGATCAGTGCAGATGAGCGACGAATCCGTCACGCCATACCGGCTCGGCAAACAGCTGCGGATAACGTTCCAGTGCGTCGAAAATGCGCTGCAGGCCCTGTTCACGCTGCTCGGCATCGGACAGCGCCTCGGCGCCCTTGAGCAGGTCGATCAACAGGCCATGCAGCGCATTGTCAGCGGCTTCCGGCAACTTGCAGTTGGCGATGAGGTAGCTGGTCGCCGCTTCGATGTCGCGTTGCAGCGCGGCCGCCGACTCGTCACTGACCGGCTGGCCGGGGGCACTTGGCATGCTGCGTTGCACGGCTTCGTGGATACGGGTCATGCCTTCGCGCAGAGCGGCGTCGGTGGCCCAGCGCTCGCCTGGCGTAGCTTGGGCGGCGACGGGCGTTGGGTGGCTGTGATCGTGTGCAGTGGCCGCCTGCGCTGTGCCGACGGCCATGCTCAGGGCGAAGCTGCTGGCCAGAGCGACGACCGAGGCCATTGCCACGCCCCAGGCGATAGGTTGCAGATACTGTTTCATGACTGAGCCACCTCGATACGTTGTACGCCTTCGTCGCTCGCTGTCGGCGCGGTCATTTCCGCGTTACGGAACAGCACGTTGTTCTCCAGGTGGATGTGCTGCATCAGGTCGCTGCGCATCTCCTCCAGCCCGCGATACAACGCGCGCCAGGTATTGCATGCGTTGGCCGGCGGGGTGATGTCGTTGGTCAGCGCCGCCAGCTGCTCCAGCGCATTGCCGTGCTCCTGATGCTCGTAGCGCATTACCGAGATCGGCCCCTGTGCCTGCGGGAAGCGCATGCCGCGCTGTAGCATCGGGAAGAGAATCTGTTCCTCCTTCAGCATGTGGCTTTCCAGCTCCTGCTGCATATGCCACAGGTGTTCGGCGAGACCGTTGGGGCATTCGGGGCGGCTGCCATGGACCTGTTCGACCCGGCTGGCCAGGCGAATCAGCTCCGGGAACTGGTCGCGATGCCGCTCATGGAAGCGCGCCAGGATGTATTCGATCAGCTGGCCAGCGGGCTCGGCGCGCCAGTCCTTCTCGGATTCTTCCGGCTCGAGGGCGAGCAGGGCGCCGGCGATGATGTGCGGATCGACATCGATTCGCGCCGCGGCGTCGCGCAGCGGCAGGTCGCCACCGCAGCAGAAGTCCAGGCGGAACTGGCGGAATACCCGGGTGGCACCCGGCACCGAACAGGCGAGATTGCCGAGGGTCTGGTCGATTAGGTCGGTGGTCATGGCAGTGGTCCTGATGGATATGACCAGTCCATCGCAACAGCCGTGCCAGGCACCGACACCGCGGAAACTGGCGACTGCGACACGCTGCTGGTGGAAATTACCCGAAGCGGTTATGGTTCGAAAAACCATGAGGGTATCCAGCACCATGATGGCTGACGCACTGCTTGCCGACCTGACCACCGAATTGCCCAACGCGGTGCGCCTGCAACGTCTGGTGCACACCCTGCACCAGCACTTTCGCTGCGGTGCCGTCGTGCTGCTGCGCCTCGACGAGGACAGCCTGCGCCCGCTGGCGGCGGTAGGGCTGGTGCAGGAGGCGCTGGGCCGGCGCTTCGTCGTGGCGCAGCATCCGCGTTTAGCGGCGATCCTCTCCCAGCGCGAGCCGACCTGGTTCGAGCCCGACAGCCGCCTGCCGGACCCCTATGACGGTTTGCTCGACGAGCACATCGGCGAGCCGTTGCCGGTGCATGACTGCATGGGCGTCAGCCTCTACGTCGAAGGCAAGCTGTGGGGTGCGCTGACACTGGATGCGTTGCATGCCGGCACCTTTGGCGATGATGCCCGCTGCGACCTGCAGCGCTACACGCTGGTGATCGAGGCCGCGGTGCGGGTTACCCGGCTGGAGCATGAGAATCGCGGTCTGCGCCTGGCGCGTAGCGATGTGATGGAAGCCGCACTCGATCATGGTGATGGCGAAATTCTCGGTCAGAGCGATGTGATCCGCGAACTGCTGCGCGAATTGCAGGTGGTGGCCGATTCCGAATTGCCAGTGCTGCTGCTGGGCGAGACCGGTGTCGGCAAGGAGCTGTTCGCGCGCTGGCTGCATCGGCATTCGCGGCGGCGCAACAAGCCGCTGGTGCACGTCAATTGCGCGGCACTGCCGGAATCCCTGGCCGAGAGCGAACTCTTCGGCCATGTCAAAGGCGCGTTCTCCGGTGCCACCACCGATCGGCCCGGTCGTTTCGACGCTGCCAATGGCGGCACGCTGCTGCTCGACGAGGTTGGCGAGCTGCCGCTGACGGTGCAGGCCAAGCTGCTGCGCACCTTGCAGAATGGCGAGATCCAGCGCCTCGGTGCGGACAAGCCGCGCCAGGTCGATGTGCGCATCATCGCCGCGACCAACCGCAACCTGCGCGAAAGCGTGCGTGACGGGCATTTCCGCGCCGATCTCTATCACCGGCTGTCGGTCTATCCGGCGCCGATTCCACCCTTGCGCGAGCGTGGCAACGACGTGCTGATCCTCGCCGGGCACTTCCTCGAACTCAATCGCGCGCGGCTGGGGCTGCGCAGCATGCGACTGTCGCCGGCCGCCGAGCGCGCTCTGCTGGCCTATTCCTGGCCGGGCAACGTGCGCGAGCTGGAGCATGTGGTCAGCCGCGCGGCGCTGCGCCTGCTCAGCCGTGGCGCGTCGCGCAGCGAGATCCTGACGCTGGAGCCCGATCTGCTGGATCTGGACAGCCATGCCGTCGGTGTGGTCGCGGCGCAGGTGGCCGATGAGCCGGTAGTCGCCGACGAGGTGCTGCCGCTGCGCTACACCGTCGATGCTGCCCAGCGCCAGGCCATCGTCCGGGCGTTGGAGGCCAGCGGCGAGAGCTGGGCGCAGGCCGCCCGCCTGCTGGATGTCGACCCGAGCAACCTGCACAAACTGGCGCGACGGCTAAAGCTCAAGTAGCGCCCGTCGGCCAGCGAGAGTCGCAGACGACCAGCCATGGTCTAACCTCACATCACCACGCGAGGAGAGCTCCATGGCACTGGACCAGAACGAATTCGAAGCGCTGTTGAGCGAGGCGCAGGCCTTCGCCGAGCGCGCCGCCAGCGAAAACAATCCGCTGCACTATCGCGACGCCTTCGCTGCGAGCCTGAAGGCCATACGCCTGCTTGGTGAGGAGTCCGGCGCGTGGCGGCAGATGGTCGCCCGTGCCACCGAGGAATTCGAGGGCGACGAGGGCATTTGAGGCAATTGCTCGCCAGCCATGGCACGGCTGGCGCGCACCTTCCGCTGCATTTCGTCGCAGTCGCGACGTCCGAGCAAACTTGACCCCTATCAATGCTGGCCAATGGTCAGCTGCCTAGACTGCCGGCTGTTTTCCGTTCAGCCGAACGACCGCCACGCCATCGGTGCGTGGCGCGCATGTACCCGAATGTCTAGGAGTTGTCATGCACCTGGTCTGCCCGGCAGGAAGCCTGCCCGCGCTCAAGGCCGCCGTCCAGCAGGGCGCCGATGCCATCTATGTCGGATTTCGCGACGACACCAACGCCCGCCATTTCGCCGGCCTCAATCTCGATGAAAAGCAGCTCGACAAGGGTCTGCAGCTGATCCGCGAGAAGGGCCGGCAGCTGTATATTGCCGTCAACACCTATGCCCAGCCGGACGGCTGGAATCGCTGGCAGCGCGCCGTGGATCAGGCCGCCGACATGGGCGTGGATGCGCTGATCGCGGCCGACCCCGGCGTGCTCGGCTATGCCAGCAAGCGCCATCCCAAACTCAATCTGCATCTGTCGGTGCAGGGGTCGGCTACCAGTGCCGCCGCGCTGGGCTTCTATCAGCAGCGCTACGGAATCAGCCGCGCTGTGCTGCCGCGGGTGCTTTCGCTCAAGCAGGTCAAGCAGGTCGCGGCGAGCAGTCCGGTGCCGATCGAAGTGTTCGCCTTTGGCAGCCTGTGCATCATGGCCGAGGGTCGTTGCCATCTGTCTTCGTACCTTACCGGCGAATCACCCAATCTCTGTGGCGTCTGCTCGCCGGCCAAGGCGGTGCGCTGGAGCGAGGAGCCGGAAGGGCTGACCTCGCGCCTCAACAATGTGCTGATCGACCGCTACGCCGAAGGCGAATCGGCTGGTTACCCGACGCTGTGCAAAGGTCGCTTCATGGTCAATGGCCAGCGCTTCCACGCGCTGGAAGAACCCACCAGCCTGAACACCCTGGATCTGATCCCCGAGCTGTCCGCCATCGGCGTCACCGCGATGAAGATCGAGGGCCGCCAGCGCAGCCCGGCCTATGTCGAGCAGGTCACTCGGGTCTGGCGCGCGGCGCTGGACAGCTATCTCAAGGCGCCGCAGCGCTACGTGGTCGAACCCGGCTGGCGGCAGGTGCTGGATGGCCTCTCCGAAGGCTCTCAAACCACCCTGGGTGCCTACCACCGGGCCTGGCAATGAACGAGGAGTCACCCATGAAACTTTCTCTGGGCCCGGTGCTGTTCTACTGGGATCGCCAGCAGACGCTGGACTTCTACGCCAACATGGCCAGCCAGCCGCTGGATGTTATCTACCTCGGCGAAACCGTTTGCTCCAAGCGCCGCGCGCTGATGCTCGATGACTGGCTTGGTCTGGCCCGTGATCTGGCTGAGGCCTCCTCGGCGCAACTGGTCTTGTCCGGCCTGACCCTGGTCGAAGCCGCTTCCGAGCTATCAAGCCTGCGTCGCCTGTGCGACAACGGCGAGCTGCTGGTGGAAGCCAACGACATGGGCGCGGTGCAGCTGATGTCCGAGCGCAAGCTGCCCTTCGTTGGCGGCCCGGCGCTGAATCTCTACAACGGCCACGCCCTGGCCGAGCTGGTGGCCAGCGGCATGACCCGCTGGGTGCCGCCGGTGGAAGCCTCCGGCAAGCTGATCAAGAGTGCCCGCGCGCAACTGCAGGAGCTGGGCGTGGCGCTGCCGGAAATCGAGATATTCGCCTACGGTCATCTGCCGCTCGCCTATTCGGCGCGCTGCTTCACCGCCCGTGCCGAGAACCGGCCGAAGGACGACTGCCAGTTCTGCTGCCAGAACTATCCCGAGGGCATTCCGCTGCTGAGCCAGGAGGGTGAGGCGCTGTTCACCATCAACGGTATCCAGACCATGTCCGCAGCGGTCAGCAACCTGCTCGCCGACTACGCGGGCCTGGTCGACAGCGGTGCCGATCTGCTGCGCCTGAGCCCGCGTGCTGCCGGTATGGACGAGGTGATCGCTGCCTTCGATGCGGTGCGCAAGGGCGCGCTGCCGCCGCTGGCGGTGGACGGTTGCAATGGGTATTGGCATGGCCAGCCGGGCATGCTACGCGCCGAGGAGGCCGGATTATGCTGAATCCACGTGCCCATCTGGTGAATCTCGGCGGGCGGCTGTTGCCGCTTGCGGCCAAGACGCCATTCCTGCTCCAGCGCCTGGCGCTGGAGCGCAGCCTCAATCAGGTATTCGCCGAAGCACTGAGCGACGGCGCCTTCGATGTGCTTGACGGCCACTGGATGAAGCTCGAAGTCGCCGACCTCGGCCTTGCCTGGTGCCTGACCTGCGAGCGCGAGCAGCTGCGCATTGCGGCGCAGGCACCGGTGGAGGTGACCATTCGCGGCAACTGGCGCGAATTCCTGCTGTTGGCCAGCCGTCAGGAAGACCCGGACACGCTGTTCTTCCGCCGCCGGCTGGTTATCGAGGGTGATACCGAGCTGGGCCTGGCGATCAAGAATCTGATCGACAGTCTCGACCCCGACACGCTGCCGAGCTGGCTGTGGAAACTGCTGCAGGGTGCCGGTGAGGAGGTAGCGGCGGCCGGCCGGGCACAGGCGGCCAGAGCCTGACCGATTGTTCCGCCCGCAGCCGTCGCAAACTGCCTGCGCCCGCAAGGCTCAGGCTGGCGGACCGCCCCGACGATTCGCTGTAGCAGCGAGCCTGCTTTGGATAGCGTCCGGAGGCGGGCCGAGGTATTGGCACCGACCCCGGCGCGGCGCAACAGTGCGGGGGACGGCAGGGCGCGCTACCCGCTGGAACGAACTGTTCTGCGATTCCAGCGACACGCTCAGTCCGTGGGTTTCAGGCCGTGCGCAGCTGCATCCGGTCACTAGCGATAATGTCTTTCATGTCATCGAACAGCGCGCTGATCTCCTCCTCGCTGCAGTCTTCCCGATAACGCTTGCGCAAGCCGTAGCTGCTGAGGGTGATGTGCACGTCGGGTGTCACGCCGTGCTGCGCGAGGCAGGCTCGGGCGCAATGCATCGGGCAGCCGTCGATGGCGAGAATGGGGCGGCCGGAGTTGGCTTTCTTCACCAGCGCTGCAACGCGCCCGCCGACGCCGGCGATGCAGGACATTTCCGCCAGCCCGGCGCGATCGAGGCGCACCGCCAGGGTGTTGGCCAGCTGCGCGACATTCGAGCAACCGGAGCATGAATAGACCAGGGGCGCAGGCGTTGTGGTGATCATCGCGTTTTCCTGACGGTGGCGTGACGCGGGTCATTTTCCAAGGCGCGCCGTCGACTGGCTTTGACAGCAATCAAGATCACTGGGGCGTTCTGCCGCAGGTCACTCGTCATAGGCGGCGAGCTTGCGGTTGTCGAGAATCTCGATGCGTCGCCGCTGGACCGATATGGTCCCGGCGTCGATCAGCCGATGCAGGATGCGCGAGAAGGTTTCCGGCTGAATGCCCAGTTTCGACGCGATCAAGCGTTTCGGCACATCGAGCACCACCACGCCGCTGTCGTCCTGCTGCGATTGCGCGAGAAAGCGCACCACTCGATGGCTGGCGTTGGCCAGGGTGAGGGTGTCGATCTCGGTCATACGCTGGTGCAGCCGAATGCTCAGGGTGGCGAGGATGTCCAGGCAGATATCCGGGTGCTGCTCGAGAATGCGCCGGTAATGCGGCCCGTTCAGGCTCGCCACCAGGCTGGCCTTTAGCGCGGTGGCGCTGACCGGATAGCTCGGCGTGCCCTTGAACAACAGCGCTTCGGCGAACGATTCACCGGCACGCATCACTTCCACCAGCTTCTCTTGCCCGTCGCAGACTACGCGGTGCAGCTTGATCTGGCCGCTGAAGAGGAAATAGAAGCGGTCGGCCTTATCGCCCTGATGAAACAGCGAGGCCCCCGCAGGCAGGCGCTTCAGGTTGGCAGAGGTGCACACCTCCTGTAACGCCGCCTCGGGCAGTCGGCTGAACAGATGGTGGCGGCGCAATTCCGCGACCAGGGTTTTTTCAGTGAGCATGTGTCCTCCCCCGGACTGAACCGGGTTTATCAGCCTGCATCCTAGGAGCCCGGTGTCCGCCGCTTCCTTGATCACGGACAAGAGTGTCGGCCATGAGCCGTCGGCGCCGTCCGGCGATCACTTGCCCGTGCTTGACGATGATCAATTCGGTAATGAGGTTCCACCTCTAAAGTCACGCCATATTGTGTTTTCGGTGAATAAATTCACTACATATGGTTATGGAGGCGTTGATGCCCAGGCAGGCAGAGGTGGCGAAACCGGTTTCACTGCGCAAGCGCGATGGCCGACTGGCGGCGTTCGAAGTGGACAAGATCGAGCGCGCCATCGCGGCGGCAGGCGCGGCGACCGGCGAGTTCGAGGTGGCAATGGCGCAGGCATTGGCCGAGGCCGTTCGTCAGCAACTGGCCCATCGCACGGCGGTGGAGGTAGAGCAGGTGCAGGACGGCGTCGAGCGTGCCCTGATGGCAGCCGGCTACTTCGATACCGCCCGGGCCTACATCGTCTACCGCGAACGCCATGCGCGTCTGCGCCGAGATCGCAAGGTGGTGGTCGACGTCGCCGCCTCGATGAACGAATACCTCTCCCGCGAAGACTGGCGGGTGCGCGCCAACGCCAACCAGGGCTACTCACTCGGCGGGCTGATCCTCAATGTGTCTGGCAAGGTCACCGCCAACTACTGGCTGGACGAGGTCTACAGCCCGGAGATCGGCACGGCGCATCGCGAAGGCGATCTGCATATCCATGACCTGGACATGCTCGCCGGCTATTGCGCTGGCTGGTCACTGCGGACCCTGCTCAATGAGGGCTTCAACGGGATTCCGGGGCGGGTTGAGGCCGGCCCGCCCAAGCATCTGTCCAGCGCGCTGGGGCAGATGGTCAATTTTCTCGGCACGCTGCAGAACGAGTGGGCCGGCGCGCAGGCGTTCAGCAGCTTCGATACCTACCTCGCACCGTTCGTGCGCAAGGACAACCTTGGCTTCGCCGAAATCCGCCAGGCCATTCAGGAGTTCATCTACAACCTCAACGTGCCGTCGCGCTGGGGCACGCAGACCCCGTTCACCAACCTGACCTTCGACTGGGTCTGCCCGGAAGACCTGCGCGAACAGATCCCCTACATCGGCGGCGAGGAGATGCCCTTCGCCTACGGTGAGCTGCAGGCCGAGATGGAGCTGATCAACCGTGCCTATATAGAAGTGATGCAGGCCGGTGACGGCCTCGGCCGGGTTTTCACCTTCCCGATCCCGACCTACAACATCACCCACGATTTTCCCTGGGACAGCGAGAACGCCGAGCGCCTGTTCGAGATGACCGCGCGCTACGGGCTGCCGTACTTCCAGAACTTCCTCAATTCGGACATGCAGCCGAACCAGGTGCGTTCGATGTGCTGCCGCCTGCAGTTGGACGTGCGCGAGCTGCTCAAGCGCGGTGGTGGGCTGTTCGGCTCTGCCGAGCAGACCGGTTCGCTGGGCGTGGTGACGGTGAACTGTGCACGCCTGGGCTATCTCTTGCGCGGTGACAAGGCGGCGCTGCTCGAGCAGCTGGATGCGCTGCTGGACATGGCGCGGCAGAGTCTGGAGGTCAAGCGCAAGGTCATCCAGCACCATATGGATGCCGGGCTCTACCCCTACACCAAGCGTTATCTGGGCACACTGCGCAATCACTTCTCCACCATCGGGGTGAACGGTCTGCACGAGATGGTGCGCAATTTCACCGACGACACCGAGGGGCTGCAGACCGCTGCCGGTCGCGCGCTGGCGATCGAGGTGCTCGACCACGTGCGGGCGCGGCTGGTGCAGTTCCAGGAAGACACCGGGCACCTCTACAACCTTGAGGCGACGCCGGCCGAAGGCACCACCTATCGTTTCGCCAAGGAAGACCGCAAGCGCTTCCCCGACATCCTCCAGGCGGGTTCGGCCGAGGCGCCGTACTACACCAACTCCTCGCAACTGCCGGTCGGCTTCACCGACGACCCCTTCGAGGCCCTGGAGCTGCAGGACGAGCTGCAGTGCAAGTACACCGGCGGCACTGTGCTGCACCTGTACATGGCCGAGCAGATTTCCTCGGCCGAGGCCTGCAAGAAGCTGGTACGCAATGCGTTGTCGCGCTACCGCCTGCCGTACCTGACGGTAACGCCCACCTTCTCGATCTGCCCGGTGCACGGTTATCTCGCTGGCGAGCACGAGTTCTGCCCGAAGTGCGATGAGGCGCTGCTGCACAAGCAGCAAGCCGAAGCGGCCGTGGCGGTCTGAGCTGCGATCCCGTGTCACGCCGCTCCAAGAGGTGCGGCGCCGCATAATCAACCCTAAGCAAAAGGAGCGTCACCATGAACCCAGCCAGCCAACTGCCCCAGGACCAGCGCCAACGTTGCGAAGTCTGGACCCGCGTGATGGGCTATCACCGCCCGGTTACCGCATTCAATCCGGGCAAGCAGTCCGAGCATCGCGAGCGCCTGCATTTCACTGAAGCAGCGGCGCGGTGACCGCAGCACTTCGCGTCGGGGGGCTGGTCCCCCTGACCACGCTGGATTTCCCAGACCATCTGGCCTGCGTGCTGTTCTGCCAGGGTTGCGGCTGGCGCTGCCGCTACTGCCACAACCCGCAGCTGATCCCCGCCTGCGGCAGTGAGGAAAAGCCCTGGCCGGAGATTCTCGCCTTTCTCGAACAGCGCGTCGGCCTGCTCGAGGCGGTGGTGTTCAGCGGTGGCGAGCCGACCCTGCAGACCGCGCTGCCCGAGGCCATCGCCCAGGTGCGGGCGCTGGGCTACAAGGTCGGCCTGCACAGCGCCGGCATCAAGCCGAAGCTGTTCGCCAACATCCTGCCGCTGGTGGATTGGGTCGGTTTCGACATCAAGGCGCTACCCGAGCACAGCAGCGCGATCACCGGCGTGGATGGCAGCGGCAAGGCCAACTGGAAGAGTCTCGAACACCTGCTGGAAAGCGGCGTCGAGCATGAGTGCCGGACCACCGTGCACTGGCAACTGTTCGACGCCAACATGCTGTGGGACATGGCTCAGCGCCTGCGCCGGCTGGGTGTCGAACGCTTCGCCGTGCAGTGCGTGCGCACCGCGCGCATGCTCGACGACAGCCTCGCCGAGAGCCGCGCACCCTACGATCAGCAGCGCCTGTGGGAACGGCTGGACCAGCTGTTCCCTTCGTTCGTTTTGCGAGGTTAGGTGTATGTGGGCCGCAGCGGGCGGCCCACTCAATGCCTCATCGACCTCAGCTCCAGCCCCAGAACTGTAGCCACCAGCCATAGCCCACCAGCGCGCAACCGGCGTTGACGCAGGCGAACGCCACTAGCCGGCGCAGGCCGTTGCCGCCGTGACGGCTGATCACGTTCCAGGCCAGGTACAGACTCCACGCCACGGCGCCGATCAGCAGCGCGGCGCGAGCCGGTTGCGCCCAGGCCAGCAGGAAGCCCTCGTAGCGCAGCAGCTTGACCGTGGTGGCGGACAGGCCGAGAAACAGCCCGGCGCCACCCAGCGGCACCAGTGCCAATGCGAGGTGCTGGAACACATTGTCGCCACGGCGCATCACCCGCACGGCCGCACGCAGCAGCAGCCACAGCGCGCCGCCAACGAGCAACGAGGCACCGAAGATGTAGGTGAGGATCACGGCGCCATCGAGCCAGGTGAAGGCATCGTTGGCCTGCGGATAATGGGTCAGCAGCCACCAGGGCGCGTTGGCTTCCAGCGGCCAGAAGATGTCGCGATCTACCAGCCATTCCGCCGCGGCCTGCTTGAGGGTGATGAACCAGGGACTGACCGTCCACTGGAAGGCGCCCATGGCCAGACCGATCACGCCGAACAGCAACAGGGTGCTGTCCCAGTGATCGCTTTGCTGCTGACCGCCGACGATGAGGATTTCAGAATTGGGCGAACGGGCGCTCAGCTGCACTGCACCGCGCTGGCTGCTGCAGCGGCCACAGGCATGGCAATCGGCATTGCCCTGCATGCGACGGATGTCAATCAGCGGGGCGCAGTTGGGTGTCGGCAGGTGCGGTTCGCGATTTTCCAGCCAGCGCTGTTCGTCGACCTTGTAGTGCACCGGCGCCAAGCGGGCGAGCAGGGCGAACACGCCGCTGACGGGGCACAGATGGCGGCACCAGACCCGCTTGCCGCGGCCGTAGAGAAAGCCCACCAGCATCGCCGCGACGGTGGAGCCGCCGAGGATCAGCAGTGCCGCCTGGGCATAGTCATAGACGCTGATCAGCTGGCCGTAGACAGTGGTGAGGATAAAGGCGATGGTCGGCCAGCCGCTCCAGCGTACCCAGCGCGGGGTGCGTTTGTTCAGCCCGCGCCAGCTGATCCACTCGCTGAGCGAGCCTTCGGGGCAGAGCACGCCGCACCACAGGCGGCCGAAGAAGATCATCGACAGCAGCACGAAGGGCCACCACAGGCCCCAGAAGATGAACTGCGCCAGTACCGTCAGGTTGTCGAGCATGCCGGCTTGGGCCGGCGGCAGATCAAGAAAGGCGGGGATCACCAGCAGCGTCAGGTAGAACCCCACCACCAGCCATTGCAGCGTGCGAATGGCTTTCGCATGCTGGCGCAGCAGGTCACCGAGTCGCGCCAGCCACGGCGCCTGGGTGATCATGCTGGCCTCGCAGCGAGCTGCACCTGTGCCCGCGGTTTGAGCCATGCCCACGCGGCGAGCCAGTAAAGGCCCAGAACTACCGCGGCGGCCAGCGAAGGCATGGCGCGATAGCCGGTGAGGCCGGCCAGGGTGCCGCCGAGCGCGCCGCCATCATCCAGCAGGGCCGAGGTATCCCAGAGCGGATCGCCGAACACCGTGTACAGCACTTCCGGTACGTCCATACCCATCAGCTGGCCGCTGAAGCGATCCAGCGCGGCCATCAGCAATGCGCCGCCGAGCAGCAGCAACATCACTTCGCTGACCTGGAAAAAACGCCGCCAGCTGAAGTAGCGGCTGCCGGCCTGCAGGGCTGCATAGCTGAGTAGGGCGAGGACGAAACCGAGTACACCGCCGATGACGAAGCGGGTGAGGTCCATACCCGCCTGCTGGTTACCGATGCCGTAGAGGAACACCACCGTCTCGCTGCCTTCGCGACCGACGGCGAGCATGGCCAGCAGCAACAGGCCGATGCCGCTGCCCTGGCTGAGCTTTTCCGCGGCGCTGTTCTGCAGGCTGCTCTTCAGCGTGCGGCCATGCTGATGCATCCAGCCGACCATGTGCAGAATCAGCAGGCTGGCTACCAGCAGCATCGCGCACTGGAACCATTCGCCACCGCTGCCCGCCAGCCAGTCGCCGGCCTGCAGTACGCCCCAGCCCAGCGCAGCGGCCAGACCGAGGCCGGCAGCGACACCGGCCCAGAGCATGCGCAGCGCATTGGCCGCGCCTGGTTGCTGGCGCAGCCAGGCATGCAGGATGCCGATGACCAGCAGGGCCTCGACGCTTTCGCGCCAGACGATGAACATGGATTGGCCCATGGGACTCTCCTCAGAAAAGCAACTACTTGGCGACGATCTCGCCTTCGGGAAGATCCATATGGAATTCGTCGAAGAATGGATAGCGGCCCGGCTTCAGCGGGTGGATCACGACGAAGGAGGTCACCCCGGGGGACAGCACCTTCTCGACGCGTAGCGGGGTGCTCTCGAACTCGGTCGGCCCGCTGCCGGCGTTGTGCACGATGATCTTGAAGCGCTGGCGGGCAGGGACTTCGATGGTCGCTGGCTCGAAGTGGCCGTCACGTATGGTCAGCTCGTACGTCGGCAGCGCGGCCTGCGCCGGGCTCGCGAGCCCGACCAGTAGCGGCAGCACGCCGAGCAGCGATTGCCCGGCGCGACGCATCAGTAGCCCCCTTTCTTGCCGATGCCGGCGTAGGTGAATTCGTACGTCAGCTCGCAGCCTTCGAACCAGGGGGCGACGCCGGTTTCCTTGTCGGTGTGGCGACCGAACATGGCGTGCCCCGAGCCTGGCGGCAGGATCTTGTAGGTCAACTGGTACTTGCCTGGGCCGAGCAGCTTGACGTTGTCACCGTAGTGCGGGCCGTCGTTTGCCACCATCGGATGGAAATCGCCTTCGACGACTTCGTCGGAACCCTTCTTGCGCAGCGTGTAGTGGATGCTCAGGTATGGCACGAAGCTGCCTTCCTGCCAGCCGTTGCGGTTGTCTTCGGTGGCGCTGATATCGGCTTCGAGATGTACGTCGGACTCGGCCGCGGCACGCATCATGCCCGGTGGGTCCATTTCGACCGGCTGCAGATACACCGCGCCGACCTCCATGCCGCCGCACTGCTGCGGTTCGCCGATGGGGTATTCCTTCGCCTGGGCGAGCGGGGTGAGCAGCAGGGTGGTGATGGCCAGTGTGGCGGGGATGCGCATTGGGAATTCTCCGGAAACAGAAAAGGACGGAGCGAAGATTGCACTTGCGCTTCCGAATGATAATGATTCGCGTCAATTTCCCAAGAAATATTTTGTTACCAGTGCCTGAATGCAAAGCTGTATGCCGCTGCAGACGGCTGTTTGCGGGCGCTGCAGGCTAACTGCGACAGGTCGTCACAGTGGCACTTGGTGTGGGTGTGCAGGGTGCAGCGACCCGAACCGGCGCCGAACGAATCCTCTAAGATGGTGCACCTTTCGTATCCGGGGACTTCATGCAACCGCCCGTCTCACTCGACGCCCGTACCGCGCGGATTTTGCCGTGGCTGGTGGCCATCGCCTTCTTCATGCAGACGCTGGACGGCACCATTCTCAATACCGCGCTGCCCGCCATGGCGCGCGATCTGGCGGAAAACCCGCTGCGTATGCAGGGCGTTGTGATCGCCTACATGCTCACGGTGGCGTTGCTGATTCCGGCATCCGGCTGGATTGCTGACCGCTTCGGTAGCCGGCGGATCTTCGTGACCGCCATCGTGCTGTTTTCCGTGGGCTCGCTGTTGTGCGCGTTGTCTACCAGCTTCAACCAGCTGGTGGCTTCCCGCGTGCTGCAGGCGCTGGGCGGAGCGCTGATGCTGCCGGTGGGGCGGCTGGTGGTGCTGCGGGCATTTCCGCGCAGCGACTTCGTGCGGATCATGGCCTTTATCGCGCTGCCAGGACTGGTCGGCCCGTTGCTCGGGCCAACCCTGGGTGGCTGGTTGGTGGAGTACGCCTCCTGGCACTGGATATTCCTGATCAATCTGCCGGTGGGCGTGATTGGCTGCATCGCCGCGCTGCG
Organism: Stutzerimonas kunmingensis; assembly: GCF_002929225.1. GTDB lineage: Bacteria > Pseudomonadota > Gammaproteobacteria > Pseudomonadales > Pseudomonadaceae > Stutzerimonas. Next base: position 763,143 of record NZ_PISM01000004.1, read on the forward strand.
CTTCATGCCCGATCTCAAAGGGCCCGAGCGGGTGCGCTTCGATACCCTCGGCTTCCTGCTGTTCGGCGCAGCGATGGTGCTGGTCACCATCGCGCTGGAGGGGCTCGGCCAGATGCACATGTCGCATGCCCGCGTGATGCTGCTGCTGTTCGGCGGCGCAGCGTGCATGGCGGCCTACTGGCTGCGCGCCGGGCGCATCGATGCGCCGCTGTTCAGCCCCAAGCTGTTCCATACGCGCAGCTTTGCGGTGGGCATCTTCGGCAACCTGTTTGCCCGGCTGGGTGGTGGCGCGCTGCCGTTCCTGTTGCCATTGCTGCTGCAGGTGGCGCTTGGCTATTCGCCGGCACAGGCCGGGATGAGCATGATTCCGCTGGCCTTGGGTGCGATGGCAGTGAAATCGATGGCCAAGCCGATTATCGACCGTCTCGGTTATCGCCGCCTGCTGATCGGCAACACCCTGTTGCTTGGCGGCCTTATCGCCAGCCTGGCGACGATCGATACGCAAACGCCGACCTGGCTACTGCTGGTGCATCTGGGTCTGATCGGCATGGTCAACTCGATGCAGTTCACCGCGATGAACACCGTCACCCTGGTCGGTCTTAGTCATGCCGACGCCAGTAGCGGCAACAGCCTGCTGTCGGTGGTGGTGCAGCTATCAATGAGCCTTGGCGTCGCCACCGCCGGTGCGCTGCTGGGAGGCTTCACCGTGGACGACGCGCAGGGCAGCGAGGTGCTGCGGGCATTTCAGCTGACGTTTCTCTGCGTCGGCGGTATGGCGATGCTCGCTGCCGCATTGTTCCTGCAGCTGGAACATCGCGACCCTGGCCATGACGACGATGTGCGGCGACCGGTGGACGTCGGCGAGTAATCCTCTGTCGACCTGTAAGGAATCACGATAGGTGGTCGCAGTGTCGCTGCGTCATGCTGGCACATCGCCGGGCGGCCTGCGTGGTCTATAGCCGTCCTTCACTAGCAGATGGCGGCAATGACCTGCTGCAAATGTTTACCTGTGCAAGTAAACATTATCGACCTGTCGTCATAAGCTACATATCGTTGAGCCTCTGGAAGCGGCATTGCGCCGCAAGCAAAGGAGCGAAACGATGAGTGCAATGAGCCTCGCCTGGCTGCTGATCGGCACCTCGCTGTGCGGCGTGATGGTGCTACTGGTACTGCTCTGGCTGCTATGGATGGGCCGGCAGAGCCAATGCCGAGAACTGGAAGTGCTGCGCGAACTGCTGGATGGCCTTGGTCAGGTGATCGTGCGCCTGGAGCAGGACAAGGCTGAGTTGACTTCCGGGCTGCGGGCGGAAAAGGCGCAAGCCGCCCAGCTACGTCGTCAGCTAGAACTGCTACGTCGTTGAGGGTGGTGATTTTGTTGTTTTAACAAACATATTTCTTCGAAATCGTCCCGCTCGTCGTTATGATGCCGCCTGATTTTTTATAAAAACTACAAATCAGGAGGTTTTCATGCATCCCGTAGTGGTCGAAGTCACCCAGCGCCTGATCGAGCGTAGCCGGCCTACGCGCGAAGCCTATCTCGCCATGGTTCGCGGCGCTGCCAGTGCCGGGCCTGCTCGCAACGGCGCGCAATGCGCGAACTTCGCCCATGGCGTTGCCGGTTGCGGCGCGCAGGACAAGCAGCGCCTGCGGCTGCCGGATGCGGCCAACATCGCCATCGTCACGGCCTACAACGACATGCTCTCGGCGCATCAGCCCTATGAGGACTACCCTGAGCTCCTGCGCCAGGCGCTGCGCGATATCGGCTCGGTGGGGCAGGTGGCCGGCGGTGTGCCGGCGATGTGTGACGGTGTCACCCAGGGCGAGCCGGGCATGGAGCTGGCCATTGCCAGTCGCGAGGTGATCGCCATGAGCACCGCGGTGGCGCTGTCGCACAACCTGTTCGATGGGGCGCTGCTGCTCGGCATCTGCGACAAGATCGTTCCCGGACTGCTGATCGGTGCGCTGCGCTTCGGGCATCTGCCCGCTGTGTTCGTGCCGGCCGGGCCGATGCCGTCCGGCCTGGCCAACAAGGACAAGGCCGCGGTGCGCCAGCGCTATGCCGAAGGCAAGGCAGGTCGCGATGAGCTGCTGGCGGCGGAAATGCAGGCCTATCACAGCCCTGGCACCTGTACCTTCTACGGCACCGCCAACACCAACCAGATGCTGATGGAGGTCATGGGCCTGCACTTGCCGGGCTCTTCCTTCGTCAACCCGGGCACGCCATTGCGCGATGCGCTGACCGCCGAGGCCGCGCGGCAGGTCACTCGACTGACGCCACAGGGCGGCAGCTTCACGCCGCTCGGTGAGCTCGTCGACGAGCGCGTATTGATCAACGCCATCGTCGCGCTGCATGCCACCGGCGGCTCGACCAATCACACCCTGCACATGCCGGCCATCGCCCAGGCGGCGGGCATCCAGCTGACCTGGCAGGACATGGCCGACCTTTCCGCAGTGGTGCCGACGCTGGCGCGGGTCTATCCCAATGGTTCAGCCGACATCAATCACTTCCATGCCGCGGGCGGCGTCGCGCTGCTGGTGCGCGAGCTGCTCGCGGCCGGCCTGCTGCACGAGGATGTGCATACCGTGATGGGGCGCGGCCTCAATCGCTACACCCAGGAGCCCTTCCTCGAAGACGGTCGGCTGACTTGGCGTGAAGGCGCTGCGGCGAGCCTGGACGAAAGCATCCTGCGGCCGGTCGCGCGGCCGTTTTCGGCCGAAGGCGGGCTGCGGGTGATGAGCGGCAATCTCGGTCGTGGTGTGATGAAGGTGTCCGCCGTGGCGCCCGAGCATCGGGTCGTGGAAGCGCCGGCGCGGGTCTTTGCCGATCAGCTGGAGCTGGTCGAGGCGTTCAAGGCGGGCGAGCTGGAGCGCGACGTCGTTGCAGTGGTGCGCTTCCAGGGGCCGCGCGCCAACGGCATGCCCGAGCTGCACAAGCTGACGCCCTATCTCGGTCTATTGCAGGACCGCGGTTTCAAGGTCGCGCTGGTCACCGACGGGCGCATGTCCGGTGCGTCGGGCAAGGTGCCGGCGGCGATTCATGTGTGCCCGGAGGCAATCGATGGCGGCCCGCTGGCGCGCGTGCGCGACGGCGATCTGCTGCGCGTGGATGGGCAGAGCGGGGTGCTTGAGGTGCTGGTCGATGCCGTCGAGCTGGCCGATCGATCGCCGGCTGCTGCGCCGCCTGTGGGTGTGCAGGGCTGCGGGCGCGAGCTGTTCGGCTTTATGCGCTCGGCGTTCAGCTCCGCCGAGCAGGGCGCCAGCGTGTTCACTGCGGGGCTGGAGACGCTGCGATGAGGCTGGCGCTGGTCGGAGATATAGGCGGCACCAATGCGCGTTTCGCGCTGTGGCGCGGCTCGCAGTTGGAGGCGGTGCAAGTGCTGGCTGCGGCGGACTTCGAAACCCCGGAGCAGGCAGTCGAACATTACCTGTCAACGCTCGGCCTGGCGCCGGGCAGCATTCGCGCCATGTGCCTGGCCTGTGCCGGACCGGTCAAGGGCGAGCAGTTCACGTTCACCAACAATCACTGGCGGCTGACGCGGCGCGACTTCTGCGGTGCCCTGCAGCTGGACGAGCTGCTGCTGATCAATGACTTCGCCGCGATGGCGCTGGGCATGACGCGGGTAAGCGAGACGGGGCGGCGCATGATCTGTGCTGGCGAGGCCGAGCCCGATGCGCCGGCGCTGGTTATCGGGCCGGGCACCGGGCTTGGCGTCGCCGCGTTGCTGCCCTTGGGTGGTGGCAGCTGGCGCGCGCTGCCGGGGGAGGGCGGACACGTCGATCTGCCCGTGGCGGATGCGCACGAGGCGGCGCTGTGGCAGATGCTGTTCGCCCAGCTTGGCCATGTGCGCGCGGAAGACGTGCTCAGTGGCGGTGGCCTGTTGCTGCTCTATCGTGCGGTCTGTGCCCTGGCCGGTTTGATGCCGCGACTGGCGTCGCCGGCTGAGGTCACGGCGGCTGCGCTCGCTGGTGATCATGTCGCGGTGGCGACCCTGGAGCAGTTCTGCGTGTGGCTCGGGCGGGTCGCCGGCAACAACGTGCTCACGCTCGGCGCGCGCGGTGGGGTGTATATCGTCGGTGGTGTGGTGCCGCGTTTCGCCGATTTCTTCGCGGCCAGTGGTTTCGCCCGCGGCTTCGCCAGCAAGGGTTCCATGAGCGGCTATCTCGGCGATGTGCCGGTGTGGCTGGTCACCGCTGACTATCCGGGGCTGGAGGGCGCCGGGGTGGCGCTGGAGCAGGCGCTGGCGTGCTGACGTGGCGGTATTGGGCGTGGTGATGGCGGGATGTTGTTATAGCAACATCCCGTGTCTTGTGCGGACTTGGTTGCTTTAGCCCGGCTCTTCATCCGCCGGGTAGCGGCTGGCATTGAGGCTTTCCTTCACCTTGCGCAGATGCGGCTGGAAATCCACTCCGCGGCGCAGGGTCATGCCGGTGGCGAGCACGTCGAGTACGGTGAGCTGGATGATGCGTGAGGTCATCGGCATGTAGATGTCGGTGTCCTCGGGCAGCGGAATGTTCAGGCTCAGCGTGCTGGCCTGCGCCAGTGGCGAGCCGGCGGCAGTCAGGCCGAGTACCGAGGCGCCGTTCTGCCGCGCGATACGTGCCACCTCTACCAATTCGCGGGTGCGCCCGGTGTAGGAAATGATCACGAACAGCTCGCCGGTATGCGCCACCGAGGCCAGCATGCGCTGCATCAGCACGTCCGAATGCGCGGTTACTGCCAGGTTGAAGCGGAAGAACTTGTGCTGCGCATCCAGTGCCACCGAGGCTGAGGCGCCGAGGCCGAAGAAGTGGATCTGCCGGGCCTGGATCATCAGGTCGACGGCTCGGCTGACCAGCTGCGGATCGAGGCTCTGGCAGGCGCTGTCCAGCGAGGCGATGGCCGAGCCGAAGATCTTGCGCGTGTATTCCGCCGGGCCGTCGTCGGGCTCCACCGCCTGACTGACGTAGGCGGCGCCGCTGGCCAGGCTCTGCGCCAGCTGCATCTTCAGTTCCGGGTAGCCGCTGACGCCGAACGAGCGACAGAAGCGATTCACTGTCGGTTCGCTGACCTGCGCGGTCTGCGCCAGGGTGGCGATGCTGAAGCGGGTCGCCTGCTGCGGATTGCGCAGGATCACCTCGGCGACCTTGCGCTCGGCCTTGTTGAGGTCTTCGATGCGGCGCTGGATCTGCTCGAGCAGGTTGTGTACGCGGTCCATGTCGGTCCTGATGCGGCTTGCCAAAGGGGTGGCCTATGCTACTGAGCGAGATGCGGAGCGACCATAGGAATCTTGTTTTGCAGTAAATGTTGTTTTTATTACTACATTGAACTTGAATAACAGGGCATCGCCGTGTATTCATAGTGCAGTTTTAGTAGAAGAACAAACATCATGACGCCACTATCTGTCGAACCCTGCACCCTGGCGCTGTTCGGCGCCCTCGGTGATCTGGCCCTGCGCAAGCTGTTTCCCGCGCTCTATCAGCTCGATCGCGCCGGTCTGCTGCCAACCGAAACGCGCCTGCTCGCTCTGGCTCGCGAGAGCGGCGAGGCGGCAAGCCATCTGGCGTTGATCGAAGAACATCTGCGCCGCCACGTCGGCGAACGCGACCTCGATGAAGCCGTGCTGCAGCGCTTCATGGCGCGCCTGGACTACCTGAGCATGGATTTCCGCCGCGCCGAGGATTTTGCCGCGCTGGCGGACAAGGCCGGCAACGCGGATAGCATCGTCGCCTTCTTTGCGACGCCGGCATCTGTCTACGGTGCGATCTGCGCCGGGCTGGCCGAGGCGGGCCTGGCCGAGCGCACCCGCGTAGTGCTGGAAAAGCCCATCGGCCACGACCTGGAGTCGTCCCGCGAAGTGAACGACGCGGTGGCGCGCTTCTTCCCGGAAGACCGCACCTATCGCATCGACCATTACCTGGGCAAGGACACGGTGCAGAACCTGATCGCCCTGCGTTTCGCCAACAGCCTGTTCGAGACGCAGTGGAACCAGAATCACATCTCCCACGTGGAGATCACCGTTGCCGAAACCGTCGGCATCGAAGGCCGCTGGGGCTACTTCGACCAGGCCGGCCAGCTGCGCGACATGATCCAGAACCACCTGCTGCAGCTGCTCTGCCTGATCGCCATGGACCCGCCCAGCGACCTCTCGGCCGACAGCATCCGCGACGAGAAGGTCAAGGTGCTCAAGGCGCTGGCGCCGATTGCGCCAGAACATCTTGGCCAGCAGCTGGTGCGCGGCCAGTACGTCGCCGGCAGCATCCTTGGCCGCCACGTGCCGGGCTATCTGGAGGAAGAAAACTCCAACACCCAGAGCGACACCGAAACCTTCGTCGCGCTGCGGGCGGAAATCTGCAATTGGCGCTGGGCCGGCGTGCCGTTCTACCTGCGTACCGGTAAGCGCATGCCGCAGAAGCTGTCGCAGATCGTTATCCACTTCAAGGCGCCGCCGCACTACATCTTTGCCCCGGAACAGCGCCAGCTTATCGGCAACAAGCTGATCATCCGCCTGCAGCCGCAGGAGGGCATCTCGCTGCTGGTGATGACCAAGGACCAGGGCCTGGACAAGGGCATGCAGCTGCGCAGCGGCCCGTTGCAGCTGAATTTCTCGGAAACCTACAAGAGCCCGCGCATCCCCGATGCCTACGAGCGACTGTTGCTCGAAGTGATGAAGGGCAACCAGAACCTCTTCGTGCGCAAGGACGAAATCGAATACGCCTGGAAGTGGTGCGACCAGCTGATCGACGGCTGGCAGCGCGTCGGCGCCCCACCCAAACCTTACGCAGCAGGCAGCTGGGGACCGGCTGCTTCGATTGCCCTGATCAGCCGTGATGGCAGGAGTTGGTATGACGATCTCTAATCTCGATCTGCCGGTGCAGACCCTGGGTTTCAGCCTTGGTGACGCCGAGCAGCTGGCCGGCGAACTGGCGCTGACCGTGAGCAACGCTCTGCGCGGCGCGATTGCCGAGCGTGGCGCGGCGACGCTGGTGGTTTCCGGCGGCCGCAGCCCGATCGCCTTCTTCGAGCGCCTCGCGCAGCAGGAACTGGATTGGGCCAAGGTCACCGTCAGCCTCGCCGACGAGCGCTGGGTGCCGGTCAGCCATCCCGACAGCAATGAAGGCCTGCTGCGTCGCCACCTGCTGCAGGGGCCGGCCGCCGCGGCGCGCCTGGTCGGCCTCTACCAGAGCGCGACAAGCCTCGAGCAGGCCGCTGATCGTGCCGATGCCGTATTGGCTGAACTGCCGCCAATCGACGTGCTGGTGCTGGGCATGGGTGAAGACGGCCACACCGCCTCGCTGTTCCCCGACAGCCCGAATCTGCAGCAGGCGCTCGACCCGCGTGGCACGCGGCGTTGCCTGCCGATGCAGGCGCCGACCGTGCCGCGCCAGCGCCTGAGCATGACCCTGGCGTTGCTGGCCAGCGCGCGGCTGACGCTGCTCGCCCTGCATGGTCGCGGCAAACTGGCCACGCTCAATCAGGCCCTGGCTGGCGAGCCCTACGAAGCGATGCCGATCCGCGCCTTCCTCGCCCGTCCCCTCGAAATCTACTGGTGCCCCTGAGGCCGCAAGGAATTATCCATGACATCTATCCAAACCAGCGTTGACGCCATGAACGACAAGATCGCCCTGATCGACAAGTGGTGCAGCGCTGCGCGCATCCTGCCGGTGATCACCATCGAGCGTGAGGCGGACATCCTGCCGCTGGCCGATGCTCTGGCCGCCGGTGGCCTGCGCGTGCTCGAGATCACCCTGCGTTCGGCGCTGGGCCTGGGCGCCATTCGCCTGCTGCGCGAGCAGCGCCCGGAGCTGATCGTCGGCGCCGGCACCGTGCTCGACGCCAACATGCTGGAGCAGGCCGAGGCCGCCGGTGCACAGTTCATCGTCTCGCCCGGCAGCACGCCGGCGCTGCTCGAGGCCGCGTTGCAAGGGCCGCTGCCGCTGCTGCCGGGCGTCGCCAGCGCCTCGGAAATCATGCTCGGCTACGCCATTGGCTATCGCCGCTTCAAGCTGTTCCCCGCCGAGATCTGCGGCGGCGTGGCAGCGCTCAAGGCGCTGGGCGGGCCGTTCGGTGACATCCGCTTCTGCCCGACCGGTGGCGTCAATGCGCGCAATGCGCGGGATTACCTGAGTCTGGCCAATGTGATGTGTGTCGGCGGTACCTGGATGGTCGACTCCAAGGCCGTGCGTGCCGGCGATTGGGCCGCCATCGAAAGCGCCACGCGCCAGGCCCTGCAGGCGCTGGACAGCGCGTCGGCAGCCGAACTGCCGCGCGACTTCGACCTGCGCGCCGAGCGTGCCGAGCAGCGCGAGCTGTAATCGTCCCATCCCCTCGCGGCGGGCGAAGGCCCGCCGCATCTTCCCCATCTTCTCGCTACCTGGAGGTTGCATGAGCAACGCGCGCCCGCTTTCCGAGCTTTTCCCCCGTCTGGATGAGATTCCCGAGGCCTATCGTCCGGATGCACCGGTTACGCAGCGCGATTATCTGGTCGATGGCGAGCTGATGAACTGGGACGGTCCTTTGGCCGAGGTACGCAGCCCGGTGTTCCTGCGCGAGGCGGACGGTAGCGAGCGCCAGGTAGTTCTTGGCAGTACGCCGCTGCTGGATGCCGACGCCGCGCTGCGTGCGCTGGACGCCGCTGTCGCCGCCTATGACTACGGTCGCGGTGCCTGGCCGACCATGCGCGTGGCCGAGCGCATCGCCCATGTCGAGAGCTTTCTGGCGCGCATGCGGGAACAGCGCGAGGCAGTGGTCAAGCTGCTGATGTGGGAGATCGGCAAGAACCTCAAGGATTCCGAAAAGGAGTTCGATCGCACCTGCGACTACATCGTCGACACCATTCATGCGCTGAAGGAGCTGGACCGCAGCTCCAGCCGCTTCGAGCTGGAGCAGGGCACGCTCGGCCAGATCCGCCGCGTGCCGATGGGCGTGGCGCTGTGCATGGGCCCGTACAACTACCCGCTGAACGAAACCTTCACCACGCTGATCCCGGCGCTGATCATGGGCAACACGGTGGTGTTCAAGCCGGCCAAGTTCGGCGTGCTGCTGGTACATCCGCTGCTCGAAGCCTTCCGCGACAGCTTCCCGGCCGGGGTCATCAACGTCATCTACGGTCGCGGCCGCGAGACGGTCAGCGCACTGATGGCCAGCGGCAAGATCGACGTGTTCGCCTTTATCGGCACGCACAAGGGCGCCGCCGACCTGAAGAAACTGCACCCGCGCCCGCACCGCCTGCGCGCCGCGCTGGGGCTGGATGCGAAGAACCCGGGCATCGTCCTGCCGCAGGTCGATCTGGACAATGCCGTGGAGGAGGCCGTGACCGGCGCGCTGTCGTTCAACGGCCAGCGTTGCACGGCATTGAAGATCCTCTTCGTGCATGAGGCGGTGCTCGATGGCTTTCTCGAACGCTTCGCCGCTCGCGTCAACGCGCTCAAGCCGGGCATGCCCTGGGAGCCAGGCGTCGCGCTGACGCCGCTGCCCGAGCCGGGCAAGACCGATTACCTGCATGCCGTGCTCGAAGACGCCGTGGCCAAGGGCGCGCGAGTGGTCAATGCCGGCGGCGGCGAGTCGCACCAGACCTTCTTTCATCCGGCGGTGCTGAGCCCGGTTGATTCGTCCATGCGTGTCTATCACGAAGAGCAGTTCGGCCCGCTGGTGCCCGTAGTGCCGTACCGCGACCTGCAGGAAGTAATCGACTATGTGACTGCCTCCGACTACGGCCAGCAGCTGTCGATCTTCGGCAACGATCCGGCGCAGGTCGGCGAGCTGGTCGATGCCTTCGTCAACCAGGTCGGTCGCATCAACATCAATGCCCAGTGCCAGCGCGGGCCGGATAGCTATCCGTTCAACGGCCGCAAGAATTCGGCCGAGGGAACGCTGTCGGTACACGATGCGCTGCGGGTGTTCTCCATCCGCACCCTTGTGGCGACCCGCTTCAACGAGGCCAACAAGCAACTGGTCGACCAGATCATTCGTGACCGCCAGTCGAGCTTCCTGACCACCGATTACATCTTCTGACGGAGCTTTTCATGGCCTCGCCCGTGCTCGACCAACCGCTGTTGCTGGGCATGATGCGCCTGCTGGAATACCCCGAGCTGGGTGAGCCCCAGGCATTGCTGGGCTTTATCGAGCGCTGCGTCGAGCGTGGGCTGAACGGTTTCGACCACGCCGACATCTATGCCGGCGGGCAATGCGAGGCGCACTTCGGTGCGGCCTTGCGCCTGGCACCGGGGCTGCGCCAGCGCCTGCAGATCATCGGCAAGGCCGATATCGTGCCGGCCGGGCAGGAATGCTCGCGCTGGCGGGTCAAGCACTACGACACCAGTGCTCGCTATCTGCGCCAGGCGGTGGACGGCAGCCTGACGCGGCTGGGTGTCGAGCGGCTCGACGGCTTTCTGCTGCATCGCCCGGACCCGCTGCTGCAGGTCGACGAGGTGGCCGACACGCTGAACGAGCTGATCGCCAGCGGCAAGGTCGGCTGGGTCGGGCTCTCCAACGCCGGGGTGTTGCATTGCCAGGCATTGGCGCAACGCGTGCCGCTGCGCTGCAACCAGATCGAACTCTCGTTGCAGGCCCAGCAAGGGGTATGGGACGGCGGTTTGCATGCCTTGCAGGCCGCGGGTCTGCAAGTGCTGGCCTGGTCGCCGATGGCCGGTGGGCGTTTCGGCGAGCGACTGCGCAGTGCGCTCGAAGAAGTCGCCGCGGATCGGGGCGCAACGGCCAATCAGGTGGCGCTGGCCTGGCTTCGGGAATTGCCCGGCCGCCCGTTGCCGATCCTCGGCAGCCTGCGCTGGGAACGGATCGAGGAGGCGCTGCACGGCGCTGAATTAGAGCTGGACCGTCCCGCCTGGTTCTACCTGAGCGAAGCGGCCCGCGGGCATGAGGTGGCGTAGGCAGGGGCTCATCTGTCCGCTATCCAAGGTGGAAAATGCTTCGCAGTTTTCCACCCTACGGGGTGGTTCGTAGGGTGGATGACGCTTCACCCATCCACCGCGTGGCATTCGCGATGGGACCGCATCGGCTACATCTTTGATGACCATACCCACGCTCCGGCGCGGACACGGGAGCTGCTGATGGTTCCACGCTGGAGCATGGGACCAACATCGATCTCCGTTCAGCAATCAGTAAACCTGCGATCGACGGGCGCTGCGAGTGGTCCAAAACAGTGCGCCGCTGTGCTAGGGTCGCGTCCGCCGCGGGACGACCCGCTGGCATGTCGACTCGTGCGGGGACGACCCTGCAGTTGATGGAGTCATCGTCATGCATTCGGCCTGGATCATGCTGATCGTAGCCGGCCTTCTGGAAGTGGGTTGGGCCATTGGCCTCAAGGCTTCCGAAGGCTTCACCCGCCCGCTACCCAGCGTGCTCACCATAGCGGCCATGGCTGGCAGCTTTTTCCTGCTCGCGCGTGCCATGCAGGTTCTGCCGGTGGGTACCGCCTACGGCATCTGGGTCGGTATCGGCGCATTGGGTACCGTGCTGCTGGGCATTCTCATCTTCGGCGAAAGCGCCTCGCCCGCGCGGCTGGTGAGCGTGCTGCTGTTGCTGGCTGGGCTGGTTGGTCTGAAGCTGAGCGCCTGAGGAGTCTCTGCGGCGCTCACTGCCGAACGTGTGCCCGTCAGTCCTGCAGCTTCAGATGCGATATATCCGGCACCACGGCGGTGGTGTCGCGCGGCTTTTCGCCCATGTCGCTGCCCACCGGGGCAAGGCTGAACTGAGAAAGATCCACGCGCGGCGCCTCTGGCTCGGGCCGGGCGTCCTGCAGGTCGACGCCGACCGGCGCAATACCGAAGTCCGGTGCCTCGACGTCGGCGAAGGCTGCCATGTATTCGTCACGCGGCGTCACCTTGAGTGTGGCCGGAGCGTCGCTCGTTTTTCCTGCGCTGCTCTCGGTGCTGGCCGCGCTGGTCGCCGTCGATGCCGGAGGCGGCGCCAGTTCGATTTCCTCCACATCGACGGGCAGCGGTTTGAGTTCTACCTGCGCGCCGGCACGCTCCATCGCCTGGCGATATTTTTCGGCCGCGGCGAAGTCCAGATTCTGCTTGATCACGATGCGCCGGCCGGAGAACAGCAGCGCGATACGCTGGGCGTCGGCCTGGAACAGCTTGGTCAGGTTGGCCTCGACCTGCTCGAGCTTGGCGCCCGGGAGCAGTTGGCCGGAAAAGGCGATCTCGTAGAGACTCATGGTGCGGTTCCTTTTGTAACCGATGCCAGTGATCGTGGAGGCGGCGGGGCGCCTCGGGACGGAAACGTAAGCGAGGTGGCGATGATCTGGCAAAGCGCAAACTGCTGCACTCGCCGGTGTCACAAGTTTGCATGCCGCTATAGCGTCAGGGTAGCGGTGCGAGCAGGGCGTCGATGTCGCGTTCGCCAAGCTGCAAGCTGCCGTCGACTGCACCTTCGAGTACACCGGCCGCGAGTTCGGCCTTGCGCGCCTGCAACTCGCGGATGCGCTCCTCGACGGAGCCGCGGCTAATAAGACGATAGACGAAGACCGGCTTGTCCTGGCCGATGCGATAGGCGCGGTCGGTCGCCTGGTTCTCCGCAGCGGGATTCCACCAGGGATCGTAGTGGATCACCGTATCCGCCGCCGTCAGGTTGAGCCCGGTGCCACCGGCCTTCAGGCTGATCAGGAACAGCGGCACTTCGCCGGCCTGGAAGCGCTCGACCGGCGTGCGTCGATCATCGGTCTCACCCGTCAGCTTGACGTACTCGATGCCGCGCTTGTGTAGCGCCTGCTCGATCAACGCCAGCATCGAGGTGAACTGGGAAAACAGCAGCACCCGCCGGCCTTCGCTCATCAGCTCGTCGAGCATCTCCAGCAGGCTGTCGAGCTTGCCGGAGCTGCTGCCGCGTGCGGCTCGTGCCGACTCACCCTTCAGCAGGCGCAGGTCGCAGCAGACCTGACGCAGCTTGAGCAGCGCCTCGAGGATGACCATCTGGCTGCGCGCGAGTCCCTTGCGCTCGATCTCGTCGCGCACCTTGCGATCCATTGCCAGCCGCAAGGTCTCGTAGACCTCGCGCTGGACGTCATTCAGTTCGACCCAGTGGACGAACTCGTTCTTGGCCGGCAGCTCAGTGGCTACCTGTTCCTTGGTGCGCCGCAACAGGAACGGCCGAATGCGGGCGCGCAGGTGCGCCAGTCGTGCATCGTCGCCGTGTTTTTCGATCGGATTGCGGTACTCCTGGGTGAAGCTTTTGGCGTCTCCAAGCCACCCGGGCATGAGGAAGTGGAATAGCGACCAGAGCTCGCCGAGGTGATTCTCCAGCGGTGTGCCGGTCAGGCACAGGCGCTGCCGGGTCTGCATTTCGCGTACGGCCTGGGCCGCTTTGCCGGACGGGTTCTTGATGTGCTGCGCCTCGTCGAGAATGAGTAGGTGCAGCGGCTGCTCACGCAGTGCGGCTATGTCGCGCGTCAGCAGCGCATAGCTGGTCAGCAGTAGATCGTGCTCGCCAAGTTCGCCGAAGTGTTTCTGCCGGGTGCTGCCCTTGAGCGTCAATACCCGTAGCTGCGGGGCGAAACGGCTGGCCTCGTCCTGCCAGTTGGGAATCAGGCTGGTCGGCATCACCACCAGCGCCGGACGATCGAGCCGTCCTGCCTGCTTTTCGGCGAGGATGTGGGCAAGGCTCTGCAGCGTCTTGCCCAGGCCCATGTCGTCGCCGAGGATGCCGCCCGCGCCCAGCTCGCGCAGGGTCTGCATCCAGGCCAGACCCTGCAGCTGATAGGGGCGCAGCGTGGCGTTGAGTGCATCCGGTGCCGGGCATGCCTGCGCGCTCGGGCTGTTCAGTCGCTTGGCGAACCGCCGCAGCCGTTCGCCCCCTCGCCAGTCTGGCCTGAGTTCCTCCAGCCCGGCCAACCGCGCGCCGTCGGCTTTGCTCAGCCGCAGCGAGGCGCCATCCATCGGCTCACGCAGGTACAGCTCGCCGAGGGTTGTCAGAATCGGCTTGATTCGGGCGAACGGCAGGGCGACCTGCAGGGTTTGCCCGTCACGCTGACCCGGTCGATCGAGCTGGACGCGCAGTTGCTCCTCGTCGCTGCGCTGAGCGAGGGCGCGCGGCGTCAGCAGCTGGGGGTTCTGGCGGATCAGGCGCAAGAGCACCGGCAATATGCCGATGCGCTGGCCTTCTACGACGATGCCCAGATCAAGATCGAACCAGTCGTCATCGGCTGCCTCGTCGATTTCTGCGTACCAGCTGTCGATGGCCGTCAGGTCATAGGCGAAGCCTGGATGAATGTCGATCTGCCAGCCCTGGCGGCGCAGTTCGGGCAGATGCTGCTGAACGAAACCGAGCCAGGCTTCTTCACCGGGCAACTGGAACATTTCCGCCGAGTCTTTCGGCAGCGCCTGACTCTGGCGCAATGCCGGGCGAAAGCCGAGCTGCTCCAGTTGCTTGCGCAGTGCCTGTTCGGCCTGGGCGTGGCGGGCGATCAGCTGCAGCTCGTCACCGGCCAGATGGCGGATGCGCTCGCCGTCGCGTTTGCCATGGACGCAGGCATCACCGTAGATGAACGACAGCCCGGCGCGGTGCTGATGCTCGCTGACCATGCGCTGGTTGCCGGGCTGGTAATTGATTGCCAGGTGGCTGCCGAGGCTGAGCAGCGCGACTGGGCGCAGGTCGTCGATCAGTCGTTCCTTGCGGGGAACCAGAGGAGGGGCCAAGGCTCAGCTCCTCACTGCAAATGCGAGATGCGCCAGACCAGTCTCGGGCTGGGAAGCGCGAGGGAGCTTGCTCATAACCGCTTCAGTTCGATCAGCAGCCCGAGGCTGTCGTGATCGATATAGGTCAGCCGGCCAGGCACCAGGCGCACCCGCTGCGTCAGGCGTTCGCTGCTGAGCAGCTCTCCGTAGTCGCCGAAACGGTTGACCCAGAAGGTCATGTCCGTCTGCATGTAGCGCCCGGGCCTGATTGTTAGCAGTCCTTGAATAGGGTAGTGCTCGAAGTGGCGCTGCCCCTGGTGCAGCGCGATGGTTGAGGCCTTTTCGCTGACCGCCTGCTGCCAGGCGCGTTGCAACAGCACCTGGTAGCCCTGGTCTGGCGTAAGCCTGGCGGCGATATGCTCCAGGGCTGGCTGGCGTTCGGCGCGCCTGTCCAGCACCTGCGCACTATCGGCCCAGTCGTAGGGAGCGTGCTGGCTGGCTTCCAGTGGCGGGGCGTGGCGAAACAGGATCAGCTCGACGCGATATAGCGCCTCGGCGTGAGCCTGAGGCGCCAGCAGCGTCAGCAGCAAGACTAGATAGCGAAGTGGCATCTACGATCCTTGCTCATTGGGCGCCAGCCGCTCGAGCAGCGCTTCCAGCGTATTGAAGCGTTCCTCCGGGCGTTCCATCGGCACCTGGAATTTGAACAGCGTGGCGCCTTCGAACTTGTAGCGATTCGGCTGACTCTGGATCAGCTTGATCAGCACCATCGGGTCGACCGAGGTGTCGGCCGAGAACTCGATGCGCCCACCCTGCGGGCCTGCGTCGATCTTGGTAATGCCGAGCTTTTCCGCCTGCAGCTTGAGCAGTGTCAGGCGCACCAGGTTCTTCGTCGGTTCCGGTAGCAGGCCGAAGCGGTCGATCATCTCCACCTGCAGTTCTTTCAGCCCGTCTTCGTCGGCCGCATTGGCAATGCGCTTGTAGAGGATCAGGCGGGCATGCACATCCGGCAGGTAGTCTTCCGGGATCAGGGCTGCCAGGCGCAGGTTGATTTCCGGCCCGCCGCCGAGCGGCTGCTCCAGATTCGGCTGCTCGCCCTTGCGGATCGCCTTGACCGCGCGCTCGAGCATTTCCATATAAAGGGTGAAGCCAACCGCCTGGATCTGCCCGCTCTGACCCTCGCCGAGAAGCTCGCCGGCGCCGCGGATTTCCAGGTCGTGGGTGGCGAGGACAAAGCCTGCACCGAGGTCCTGGGCATTGGCGATGGCCTCCAGGCGCTTCTGCGCGTCATCGGTCATTGCCTTGCGGGTCGGGGTCAGCAGATAGGCATAGGCTTGGTGGTGGCTGCGGCCTACCCGGCCACGCAGCTGGTGCAGCTGCGCCAGGCCGAACTTGTCGGCGCGCTCGATGATGATGGTGTTGGCGCTGGGCACGTCGATGCCGGTTTCGATAATGGTCGAGGCCACCAGCACGTTGAAACGTTTGTGGTAGAAGTCGCTCATGACCTGTTCGAGGTCACGCTCGCGCATTTGCCCGTGGCCGATCGCGACGCGTGCCTCCGGCACCAGTGCCTGCAAGTCGGCGGCGCATTTCTCGATGGTCTTCACGTCGTTGTGCAGGTAATAGACCTGGCCGCCGCGCAACAGCTCGCGCAGCAGCGCCTCCTTGATCACGGTGTTCTGCTGTTCCATGACGAAGGTGCGAACCGACAGCCGGCGCGCCGGCGGCGTGGCGATGATCGAGAGGTCGCGCATGCCGGCGATGGACATGTTCAGCGTGCGTGGAATCGGCGTGGCGGTCAGCGTGAGGATGTCCACTTCACTGCGCAATGCCTTGAGCTGTTCCTTCTGGCGCACGCCGAAACGGTGTTCCTCGTCGATGATGACCAAGCCCAGGTTGCTGAACTTGACGTCATCCTGCAGCAGCTTGTGGGTGCCGATGAGAATGTCGATCTTGCCCTCGGCCAGCTCGGCGATGGCGCTCTGCACTTCCTTGGCGGATTTGAAGCGGCTCATCACCTCGACCCGCACCGGCCAGTCGGCGAAGCGGTCGCGGAAGCTGTTGTAGTGCTGCTGAGCGAGCAGGGTGGTCGGCACCAGTACGCCAACCTGCCGGCCGCCATGGACGGCGATGAAGGCGGCTCGCATGGCCACCTCGGTCTTGCCAAAGCCGACGTCACCACAGACCAGACGATCCATCGGCTTGGCCGACAGCAGGTCCTCGCGTACCGCGTCGATGGCGGCCTGCTGATCGGGCGTTTCTTCGAACGGAAAGCCTGCGGCGAACGTTTCGTAGTCGACCTGCGGGTCCTTGAAGGCATAACCCTCGCGTGCGGCGCGGCGGGCGTAAATATCCAGCAGCTCGGCCGCGACATCGCGGACCTGCTCGGCCGCCTTACGCTTGGCTTTCTGCCAGGTTTCCGAGCCGAGCCGGTGCAGTGGCGCGAGCGCGTCGTCGCTGCCTGTATAGCGGGCGATCAGGTGCAGGCTGGCGACCGGTACGTAGAGCTTGGCATCCTCGGCGTACTGCAGCAGCAGGAATTCCTGCGCCTGGCCTTCGATCTCCAGAGTGACCAGGCCCTGGTAGCGACCGACACCGTGATCGATGTGCACCACCGGCGAGCCTTCGCGCAGCTCGGTGAGGTTCTTGATGACGTTCTCGCCACCGTCGCGACTCTTCTCGCGTCGCCGGCGCTGCATGACGCGCTGACCGAACAGCGGGCTTTCCGCGACCAGTGCGACGTCGTCCAGTTGCAGGCCTTCGTCGAGCGGAGCGATGGTGATCGCCAGGCGCTCCTGGCTGGCGAGGAATTCCTCCCAGCCTTCGACTTCTTGCGGGCGCAGCTTCAGACGGGCGAGCAGCTCCAGCAAGACTTCGCGGCGGCCGGCTGATTCGGCAGTAAACAGCACACGCCCGGCATATTCGTCGAGGAAGCGTCGCAGCTTGCCCAGCGGTTCGCTCGCCTTGGCCTCGATTGCCAGTTCCGGCAGGGCCTGCGCGGTGAAGCGTTCGCGGCCGATGCCAGGCTCGACATCCTGTTGGCTGGCGACCACACGCGGCCAGAGCTTGAGCCGAGCGAAGCAGTCCTCCACCGGCATGAACAGTTCGGCCGGCGGCAGCAGCGGTCGCTCGGGGTCGACGCGGCGTTCTTCGTAGCGATTGCGAACGTCGCTCCAGAACTGCTCGGCGGCCTGCTCGATGCCGGGCAGGGAGAACACCTGGCTGTCTTCAGGCAGGTAGTCGAAAAGCGTCGCGGTTTCTTCGTAGAACAGCGGTAGGTAATACTCGATGCCCGCTGGGGTGATGCCGGTAGAGAGGTCCTGGTAGATCGGGCAGCGGCGGAAGTCGACGTCGAAACGCTCGCGAAAACGCGCGCGGAAGCCGGTGACTGCCTCCTTCTTCAGGGGGAACTCGCGTGCTGGCAACAGGCGGATCGACTCGACCTTGTCGATCGAGCGCTGGTTCTCCGGATCGAAGGTGCGCAGTGTCTCGATCTCGTCATCGAACAGGTCGATGCGGTAGGGCAGGGGGCTGCCCATGGGGAACAGGTCGATCAACGCGCCGCGCACGGCGAACTCGCCGTGCTCGTACACGGTGTCCACGCAGCGATAGCCGGCTGCTTCCAGGCGCAGGCGCATCTGCTCCACATCCAGCTTCTGCCCGACGTCCAGCACCAGGCTCGAACCCAGCAGGAAGCGCTTTGGCGCTAGCCTGTGTAGGGCGGTGGTGATCGGCACTACCAGCACGCCGTGGCTCAGCTCCGGTAGTTGGTAGAGGGCGGCAATGCGCTGGGAGACGATGTCCTGGTGCGGCGAAAAGATGTCGTAGGGCAGCGTTTCCCAGTCAGGAAAATGCAATACCGCCAGCTGTGGCGCGAAGAAGGCGAGTTCTTCCTGCAGGCGCTCGGCGCTCTGGCTGTCGGCAGTGAGCAGGAGCGTGAAGCGTTTGGCGTTGCTGGCTGCTTCGGCAATCGCCAGGCTTAGCGCAGCTCCTGGAAGATTGCCCCAATGTTGCTTGCCGCTGGCGGCAGGCAGGGGGGGAAGGCGCAAGACGGACACGAGTGGGCGTGGCTCCGATCAAAAAATAGGCCGCCGGGATTGTAACTATCGAGGCGCTTGGCTGTCAGTGTTTCGTCCGCTGCAGATTGCCGGCGCTAGGGTGCGCCGTCATAATGTAGCCCCTTTTCTCAGCCCCTACATGTTGGAAGGAACTGCCCGTGACTCAGAAGCCCGACCAGTGTCTTGGTGAATGGATTGACCGCGAAGCGCTCGCCGAAGCGATGATTCCGCTGATTGGTCAGCTGTATCGCAACAACAACGTGGTGACTTCGATCTACGGCCGTGGCCTGATCAATCGTTCGGTGATCGCCATCCTCAAGGCACACCGTTTCGCCCGTCACCGCATCGCCGACGAAACCGAGCTGTCGGTGCACGACACCTTCCAGATCCTCAAGACGATGAGCGAAATGAACCTGGGCGCCGCTTCGGTGGACCTGGGCAAGCTGGTCGCCAAGTACAAGGAAGTGGGCAACGGTCGCAATCTTGAGCAGTTCGTCCGTGAAGAGCTGGCTGAGGTGGCCGATAAGCGTCACGCCGCAGCTGGTCACAAAGGCACTGACGTGGTTCTTTACGGTTTCGGCCGTATCGGTCGTCTGCTGGCGCGTATCCTGATTGAGAAAACCGGTGGTGGCGACGGCCTGCGCCTGCGCGCCATCGTCGTGCGCAAGGGCGCGGACAACGATCTGGTCAAGCGTGCCAGCCTGCTGCGTCGCGACTCGGTGCATGGTCCTTTCGATGGCACAATCACCATCGACGAAGAGAACAGCACCATCACCGCCAACGGCAACCTGATTCAGGTGATCTACTCCAACGATCCGTCTTCTGTGGATTACACCCAGTACGGCATCGAAAACGCACTGCTTGTCGACAACACTGGCAAGTGGCGTGACGCCGAAGGCCTGGGTCAGCACCTCAAGTGCCCGGGTGTTGCTCGCGTCGTATTGACCGCGCCGGGCAAGGGTGAGCTGAAGAACATCGTGCATGGCATCAACCATGGCGACATCACCGCCGATGACAAGATCATCTCCGCTGCATCCTGCACCACCAACGCCATCGTGCCGGTGCTCAAGGCGGTGAACGATCAGTACGGCATCGTCAACGGTCACGTGGAAACGGTGCATTCGTACACCAACGACCAGAACCTGATCGACAACTTCCACAAGGGCAGTCGTCGTGGTCGCAGCGCTGCGCTGAACATGGTGATCACCGAAACGGGTGCCGCCACCGCTGCAGCCAAGGCGCTGCCGGTGCTCAAAGGCAAGCTGACCGGCAACGCGATCCGCGTCCCGACGCCGAACGTGTCCATGGCAATTCTCAACCTGAACCTGGAGAAGGCCACCAGTCGCGAAGAGATCAACGAGTACCTGCGCCAGATGGCCATGCACTCGGATCTGCAGAAACAGATCGACTTCGTCAACTCGCAGGAAGTTGTATCCACTGATTTCGTCGGATCGCGCCATGCCGGCGTGGTGGATGCCGAAGCGACCATTTGCAACGACAACCGTGTCGTGCTTTACGTCTGGTACGACAACGAGTTCGGCTACAGCTGTCAGGTCGTGCGGGTGATGGAAGACATGGCGGGGGTTAACCCGCCAGCCTTCCCGCGCTAAACGCTGCGGACGGTGAAATCGAAACGGGAGCCTCGGCTCCCGTTTCGCGTTTCTGGGCGGTAGTAGTAGCGCGAGCTGCCGGGGTTGAGCGGCCGAGCGGTCGGCTCGATTTCGTGCGCCGCTAATTTTGCTTCTCTTGTTTCGAGTCAAAAATCCGCAATGCTTGGGTGGTCAGTCAAGGTCCGCGACCTCTATAATCGGGCGGATTTTTTACCTGGGTCCGCGACATGGTGTCGCGTCAATAACGTATTGGCGCGCGCGGCGCAATCCTACTTTGCGCCATGCCGCTGGGTCTGCAAAAAAAGCTTTCTAAAATCAGTGGTTAGGCAAACCGATGATCAATATAAAACGAGGGCTTGATTTGCCCATAGCCGGTGCGCCGGCGCAGCGTATCGAGGCCGGCAGGCCGGTGCGCAGCGTCGCCGTCGTCGGCTTCGACTATCCGACCATGAAGCCAACCATGGCTGTTCAGGTCGGTGATCGGGTTAAGCTGGGGCAGATACTTTTTTCCGACAAGAAGTCCGAAGGCGTGCATTACACCGCGCCCGGCGCCGGTGTCGTCAGTGCAGTTCACCGCGGCGAAAAGCGCGTGCTGCAATCGGTGGTCATCGACCTCGAGGGCGATGAAGAAGTCACCTTCACGAGCTATTCGCCAGCCCAGCTGGATGGTCTGAGCAGCGAGCAGGTGCGTGAAAACCTGCAGCAGTCAGGCCTGTGGACCGCACTGCGCACGCGCCCGTTCAGCAAGGTGCCGGCCGTCGATGCCACGCCTGCCTCGATTTTCGTGACCGCGATCGACACGCATCCGCTGGCAGCCGATCCGGCGATCGTCATCGCTGAACAGCCCGAAGCCTTTGAAGCCGGGCTCAAGGTCCTGACCAATCTGGCCAAAGTGTTCCTGTGCAAGGCGCCAAATGCCTCGTTGCCAGGCGAGTCCCTGGCCAAGGTTCAGGTCGAAAGCTTCAACGGTCCGCATCCTGCCGGGTTGGCTGGTACCCACATCCATTTCCTCGACCCGGTAAGTGCCAGCAAAAGCGTCTGGACCATCGGTTATCAGGACGTGATTGCCGTGGGCAAGCTGTTCACCAGTGGGCGTTTGTCGGTGGAGCGCGTTGTCTCCCTGGCCGGCCCGGTGGTCGAGCAGCCACGTCTGGTACGTGCCCGTCTCGGTGCCAACCTCGACGAACTGACCGCTGGTGAGCTGCAACCCGGAGCCAATCGCGTCGTTTCTGGCTCGCTGCTGGGTGGTCGTACCGCCCATGGTGCGTTCGCCTACCTTGGTCGCTACCACCAGCAGGTTTCCTGCCTGCGTGAGGGCAAGGAGCGCGAGATGCTCCATTACATGCGCCCGGGCGTCGACAAGCATTCGATCCTCAACATCTATATCTCCAAACTGATGGCCGGTAAGAAGTTCGCCTTCTCGACCTCCACCAACGGCAGCCCACGGGCGATGGTGCCGGTAGGTAACTACGAAGAGGTCATGCCGCTGGACGTCCTGCCGACCCAGTTGCTGCGTGCACTGATCGTGGGTGACACCGAAGTGGCGCAGAAACTCGGTTGCCTGGAGCTGGATGAAGAAGATCTGGCGCTGTGCAGCTATGTCTGTGCCGGGAAATACGAATACGGCCCGATCCTGCGGGACAATCTGACCCGCATCGAGAAGGAGGGTTAAGGCATGGGCATTCGCGCATTCCTCGACAAGATCGAGCATCATTTCGAAAAAGGCGGCAAGTACGAGAAGTGGTACGCGCTTTACGAAGCGGCCGACACCTTCCTCTATCGTCCCGGCAGCGTCACCAAGACCACGGCCCACGTGCGCGACGGCATCGACCTCAAGCGCATGATGATCACCGTCTGGATGTGTACCTTCCCGGCGATGTTCTTCGGCATGTGGAACACCGGCTACCAGGCCAACCTGATCTTCGCGCAGAGCCCTGATCTGCTCGCAGCTCAAGAAGGCTGGCGCTTCGGTCTGATCGGCGCACTGGCGGGCTTCGATCCGAACAGTCTCTGGGATAACTTCATCCAGGGCGCAGCCTACTTCCTTCCGATCTACGCGGTGACCTTCATCGTCGGTGGGTTCTGGGAAGTGCTGTTCGCTTCGATCCGCAAGCATGAGGTCAACGAAGGCTTCTTCGTTACGTCCGTGCTGTTTGCCCTGATCCTGCCGCCGAGCATTCCGCTATGGCAGGTCGCGCTGGGTATCAGCTTCGGCGTAGTAATCGGCAAGGAAATCTTCGGTGGTACCGGCAAGAACTTCCTGAATCCGGCGCTTACTGCGCGGGCGTTCCTGTTCTTCGCCTACCCGGCACAGATGTCCGGTGACGGCGTCTGGACTGCGGTCGATGGCTATGCCGGCGCCACTGCGCTGAGCCTCGGCTTTGCCGGCGGTATCGAAAATGTGATCGACAACGGCATCACCTGGATGGACGCCTTCGTTGGCACCATTCATGGCTCGATCGGTGAAACCAGCACGCTGGCAATCTTCATCGGCGGCGTGATCCTGATCGGTAGCAAGATCGCCTCCTGGCGCATCGTTTCCGGTGTGATGCTCGGCATGATCGGTCTGAGCTTCCTGTTCAACCTGATCGGTTCGGACACCAATCCGCTGTTCGCCATGCCCTGGTACTGGCACATGGTCGTCGGTGGCTTCGCCTTCGGCATGATCTTCATGGCGACCGACCCGGTTTCGGCCTCCATGACCAATACCGGTAAGTGGGTGTTCGGCATCCTGATTGGTGTGATGGTCGTGCTGATCCGCGTGGTCAACCCCGCCTTCCCGGAAGGCATGATGCTGGCGATCCTGTTCGCCAACCTGTGTGCGCCGCTGATTGACCATTTCGTCATTCAGGCCAATATCAAGCGGAGGCTGGCACGTAATGTCTAGTCAGAAAGAATCCACCGTTCGCACGCTGACGGTAGCCCTGTTGGTCTGCCTGGTGTGCTCCATCTTCGTGGCTGGCGCCGCCGTGGCGCTTCGCCCGACTCAGCAGGAAAACCGCCTGCTGGACAAGCAGCGCAGCATTCTGGCGATCGCCGGGCTGGGCGAGGCGGGAATGTCCGGTAATCAGGTCAAGCAGTTGTTCAACGAACGCATCGTTGCCCGCCTGGTCGATCTGGAAACCGGCAAGTTCAGCGACGAATTCGAAGCCAAGACCTTCGATCCGCTCGCCGCGGCCAAGGATCCTGCACTGTCCGAGGCCCTGCCGAGCGAAGAGGATATTGCCTCGATCAAGCGTCGCGAGCGTTACAGCACCGTTTATATCGTCGAAGGGCAGGGCGAGGGCGAGATCGATACGCTGATCCTGCCTGTGCGTGGCTACGGTCTCTGGTCGACGCTATACGGCTTCATGGCGGTCGAGGGTGACCTGAATACGGTAGCCGGCTTCGGCTTCTATCAGCACGGCGAGACCCCGGGTCTCGGCGGCGAGGTAGACAATCCGAAGTGGCGCGGCATGTGGCCTGGCAAGGAACTGTATGACGACAACGGCAACCTGGCGGTGCAGATCGTCAAGGGCGGTGTCGACCCTCAGAGCCCGAAAGCCGACCACCAGGTCGATGCCCTGGCCGGTGCGACCCTGACCAGCAACGGTGTCAACTCGCTGTTGCACTTCTGGTTGGGCGAGAACGGCTTCGGTCCATTTATCGCTAATCTGCGCGCTGGGGAGGCTTGATCATGTCGCAACCCACTGTCAAAGAAGTTCTGCTCAATCCGATCTTCAATAACAACCCCATCGGCCTGCAGATTCTCGGAATCTGCTCGGCGCTGGCGGTCACCTCCAACCTGAACACGGCGCTGGTGATGTCTGTCGCGCTGACGTTGGTGGTGGCGTTCTCCAATCTGTTCATTTCGATGATCCGCAGCCAGATCCCCAACTCGATCCGCATGATCGTGCAAATGGTGATCATCGCCTCGCTGGTGATCCTGGTGGATCAGGTGCTCAAGGCCTACGCGTTCTCGCTGTCCAAGCAGCTCTCGGTGTTCGTCGGTCTGATCATCACCAACTGCATCGTGATGGGGCGTGCGGAAGCCTTTGCCATGCAGAACCCGCCAATGCTGTCGTTCTTCGACGGTATCGGTAACGGTCTGGGCTATAGCGCCATGCTGATTGCACTCGGCTTCATTCGCGAGCTGACTGGCGCTGGCAAACTGATGGGTTACACCATTCTGCCGGTGGTCAACGACGGCGGTTGGTATCAGCCCAACGGTATGATGCTGCTGCCGCCTTCGGCATTCTTTCTGATCGGCCTGTTCATCTGGGGCATTCGTGCCTGGAAGAAGGAGCAGGTTGAGAAGCCTGCCTTCAAGATGGCGCCGCAAGTCTCGAACAAGGAGGCTTACTAATGGAGCATTACATCAGCCTGTTCGTCCGCGCCGTGTTCATCGAGAACATGGCCCTGGCGTTCTTCCTCGGCATGTGTACCTTCATTGCGATTTCCAAGAAGGTGGAAACAGCCATCGGCCTGGGCATCGCGGTCATCGTGGTGCAGGCCATCACCGTGCCTGCCAACAACCTGATCTACACCTACCTGCTGAAGGCCGGTGCTTTGTCTTGGGCCGGACTGCCTGAAGTGGACCTCAGCTTCCTCGGTCTGCTGAGCTACATCGGCGTGATCGCGGCCATCGTGCAGATCCTCGAGATGACCCTCGATAAGTATGTGCCGAGCCTCTACAACGCGCTGGGTGTATTCCTGCCGCTGATCACCGTGAACTGCGCCATCATGGGTGGCACGCTGTTCATGGTCGAGCGCGACTACAACCTGGGCGAGAGCGTGGTGTATGGCATGGGCTCCGGCCTGTCCTGGGCGCTGGCCATCGCTTTGCTGGCCGGTATTCGCGAGAAGCTGAAATACAGCGATGTTCCGGATGGGTTGCAGGGTCTGGGTATCACCTTCATCACCATCGGACTGATGTCGCTGGGCTTCATGTCTTTCTCTGGCGTACAGCTGTAAGGACGGGACGAACTGATGAGTTACGAAATTTTCCTCGCCATCGGTATGTTCACCGCCATCGTGCTTGCGCTGGTGGTGATCATCCTGGCTGCACGCGCCAAGCTGGTATCCAGCGGTGACGTGTCCATCGAAATCAATGGCGAACGGACCATTACCGTGCCCGCCGGCGGCAAGCTGCTGCAGACCCTGGCTGCCAACAATATCTTTCTCTCGTCCGCCTGTGGCGGCGGTGGTACCTGCGCGCAGTGCAAGTGCATCGTCGAGAGCGGTGGTGGCGAGATGCTGCCCACCGAGGAGTCGCACTTCACCCGTCGCGAGGCAGGCGAGGGCTGGCGCCTGTCCTGCCAGACTCCGGTCAAGGCGGACATGAAGATCGAAGTGCCGGAAGAAGTCTTCGGCGTGAAGAAGTGGGAATGCACCGTCGAGTCCAACCCCAACGTCGCGACCTTCATCAAGGAACTGACACTCAAGCTGCCGGAAGGCGAGAACGTCGACTTCCGCGCTGGTGGTTATGTGCAGCTCGAGTGCCCGCCGCATGAAGTGCGTTACCGGGACTTCGACATTCAGGAAGAGTATCGCGGCGACTGGGACAAGTTCGACCAGTGGAAGTACGTGTCGAAGTGTGACGAGACCGTCATTCGCGCCTACTCCATGGCCAACTATCCGGAAGAGCGTGGCCTGGTGAAGTTCAACATCCGTATCGCCTCACCGCCGCCAGGCCGTGACGATATTCCGCCGGGCAAGATGTCATCCTATGTCTTCAGCCTGAAGCCGGGCGACAAGATCACCGTTTACGGACCGTTCGGCGAGTTCTTCGCCAAGGACACCGACGCCGAGATGGTCTTCATCGGTGGTGGTGCGGGGATGGCACCGATGCGCTCGCACATCTTCGACCAGCTCAAGCGCCTGAAGTCCAAGCGCAAGATGAGCTTCTGGTATGGCGCGCGCTCCATGCGCGAGGCCTTCTACGTGGAAGAGTACGACCAGTTGCAGGCGGAGAATCCGAACTTCCAATGGCATCTGGCCCTGTCCGATCCGCTGCCGGAAGATAACTGGGATGGCCCGACCGGCTTTATCCACAACGTGCTGTACGAGAACTATCTGAAGGATCATCCGGCTCCGGAAGATTGCGAGTTCTACATGTGCGGCCCGCCCATGATGAACGCATCGGTGATTAAGATGCTCACCGACCTCGGCGTCGAGCCGGAGAATATTCTGCTCGACGACTTCGGCGGCTAGCATGACCCGAGCGTCACTGCAGGCTCTCCATGCTGTCGTGTACCTCCGGCCCGTCATCGCTGTCGCTCTCGCGGCAGCCCTGACGGGCTGTCTGTTTCAGGACAGGGTCGAGGTCATCAGCGGCCCAACGATGGGCAGTACCTATACCGTCAAGTACGTAAGCAGCGGCGACGTCCCGTCCAGGGAGGAGCTGCACGGTGAAGTCGAGGCCATTCTCGGCGATATCGACAAACAGCTGTCCACCTACCGAAGCGATTCCGATGTCGAGCGCTTCAATGCGCTGCCCGCCGGAAGCTGCGAGCCGATGCCGGATACGGTGCGCGAATTGGTCGCAGCGGGCGATCAGCTATCGGCCGACAGCGATGGCGCGTTCGATCTTACACTCGAGCCATTGCTGAACCTTTGGGGCTTCGGTCCGCAAGGTCGTGCCGAGCAGGTTCCATCCGCGGCGGATATCGAGGCGGCGCGGGCGTTGACCGGCCATCGGCATCTACGTATCGATGGCGATCAGTTGTGCAAGACGGTGGCGCTGCAGCTGGACTTCAACAGCATCGCTGCCGGTTATGCGGTTGATCGCGTTGTCGATCGTTTGAAGGCGCTCGGCGTAAAGAGTTACCTCGTTGAGATCACTGGCGAGCTCAGGGCTGAGGGCCGCAAGCCCGATGATTCTCCGTGGCGCATAGCCATTGAAGCGCCCAGGGATGACCAGCGGGTTGCGCAGAAGATCGTCGAGCTCGATGGTCTGGGCGTATCCACCTCCGGCGACTATCGAAACTATTTCGAGCAGGACGGCCGGCGTTATTCACATACCCTGGACCCGCAAAGCGGCAGACCGATCGAGCATCACCTCGCTGCGGTGACGGTCATCGATAAATCGACTTTGCGTGCTGACGGGTTGTCTACCGCGTTGATGGTGCTCGGCCCCGAGCGGGGGCTGGCACTGGCAGAGCGTAATGCGATCGCCGCGTTCTTCGTCGTGCGCGAGGGGCAAGGCTTCGTAACAACGAGCACCAAGGCTTTTGACGAGCTGTTCGGTGCGGGAGTAGAGCAATGACTTGGTTACTGGTTTTTCTGGTGATGCTGCTTGTGGTATTCGGCATGGCCATCGGCGTGATCATGGGACGCAAGCCCATCGCGGGTTCCTGCGGGGGTATCGCCAATCTGGGCATCGAGAAGGAGTGCTCCATCTGTGGCGGTAGCCGCGAGAAGTGCGAAGAAGTGAACGAGGCGAAGAACGCGGGTAACGCCGATCTCGCCTACGACGCCACCAAGCGTTGATGTGAACCTTTGCGCGTCCAGGCAGCCCTGAGCGGACTTGCCTGGCCGGGCTCGCTGACGGGCACGGCGCGCGCAGAGCTTGAAAGAAGTGGCTGGTTTGCGTCTTTGGACATCGGCGAATTCGTTGACAGCAGCGGCGTCTCCCGCTGCGTTTTCAGGAGTGTATATGGCGGTCTATAACTACGATTTGGTGGTATTGGGTTCCGGTCCGGCCGGGGAGGGCGCGGCAATAAATGCCGTCAAGGCGGGACGCAAGGTCGCCGTGGTAGATAACCGTCCGCTGGTTGGGGGCAACTGCACACACCTGGGCACCATCCCGTCCAAGGCCTTGCGCCATTCGGTACGGCAGATCATGCAGTACAACACCAACCCGCTGTTCCGCCAGATCGGCGAACCACGCTGGTTCTCCTTTCCGGACGTGCTGAAGAGTGCCGAGAAGGTCATCAGCAAGCAGGTCACTTCCCGCACGAGTTACTACGCGCGTAACCGCATCGATACCTTCTTCGGGACTGCCAGCTTCTCCGATGAGCAGAGCGTCGAAGTGGTCTGCCTCAATGGCATGGTGGAAAAGCTGGTTGCCAGTCAGTTCGTCATCGCCACCGGCTCGCGCCCGTATCGACCGGCTGATATCGACTTCAATCACCCGCGTATCTACGACAGCGACACCATTCTTACTCTCAGTCACACGCCGCGCCGGATGATCATCTACGGGGCCGGCGTCATCGGTTGCGAATATGCATCAATCTTCAGCGGTCTGGGCGTGCTGGTCGACCTGATCGACAACCGCGAGCAATTGCTCAGCTTCCTGGATGACGAGATTTCCGATGCGCTCAGCTATCACCTGCGCAACAACAACGTGCTGATTCGCCACAACGAAGAGTACGAGCGGGTCGAGGGGCTGGAGAACGGCGTGATCCTGCATCTCAAGTCGGGCAAGAAGATCAAGGCAGACGCATTCCTCTGGAGCAACGGACGTACCGGCAATACCGACAAGCTCGGGCTGGAGAACATCGGGCTCAAGGCTAACAGTCGTGGTCAGGTCCAGGTTGATGAGCACTACCGCACCGAGATCGGCAATATCTACGCTGCCGGCGATGTGATCGGTTGGCCGTCGCTGGCCAGTGCCGCTTATGACCAAGGCCGTTCGGCAGCGGGCAGCATCGTCGAGAATGACTCCTGGCGTTTCGTCGATGACGTACCGACCGGTATTTACACCATTCCCGAGATCAGCTCTATCGGCAAGAACGAGCGCGAACTGACCCAGGCGAAGATTCCCTATGAAGTCGGCAAGGCGTTCTTCAAAAGCATGGCGCGGGCGCAGATTTCGTTCGAGCCAGTGGGCATGCTGAAGATTCTCTTCCACCGCGAAACGCTGGAAGTGCTCGGTGTGCACTGCTTCGGTTATCAGGCTTCGGAGATCGTGCACATTGGCCAGGCGATCATGAACCAGAAGGGGCCGGCGAACAGCATCAAGTACTTCGTCAACACCACCTTCAACTACCCGACAATGGCCGAAGCCTACCGCGTCGCTGCGTTCGACGGGCTCAACCGGCTTTTTTGAGCAGCTCCGGCCGCTGGCCTGAGGCGGCTGGAGAGGGCGGCGACTCCCGTGATTGGCATTGGCCTAACCGGGAGAGCTTCTGATCAGGTGAGGGTGAATCCGGCAGCGGCCTGCGCTGCCGGATCGTGCCGCGGTGTGTTGGCTGTCAGGATCGCGATAGGGTACTGACCGCCAGGCCGGGGTAGTCGGTGATCAGGCTGTCGACGCCGAAGTCGGCCAGGCGGCGCATCAGGGCCGGTTCATTGACTGTCCAAACCGATACATGCAGGCCCTGTTTACGGGCTTTTTCCAGACGCTCCGGGGTGCACAGCGTCCACTTCAGCGCCAGTAGGTTGCAGCCATATTGACGGGCGACCTTCAGTGGATCGAGCCAGTTGTACTCGGCTACCAGCCCGCGTGAGATCTCCGGCGCAAGCCGCTTCAGCGCACGCAGCACTTCACGAGAGCTCGACGTGACGGTGATGCGATCGAGCAATCGATACCGTTCGGCCAGCTCCTTGATCGCTATGACCGTACGCGCGGCGCGCACCCGCGAAGCACTCTTGACCTCGAGCTGCCAGTGCTCGAAATCGCATTTTTCGAATAGCTCGCTCAGCCTGGGAATAGGGCAGGGCGTCTTCCAGCCAGGCCCCCCTTCCCTGGCGTCGTAGTTAACCAGCTCGTCGGCATCATGTTGCACGACCTTTCCCCGGCGGCCGGTGGTGCGCTTGAGCGTCGGGTCGTGGATGACCATCAGTTCGCCGTCGCGGGAAAGATGCAGGTCCAGCTCGCAGCGGCGCACACCATGCTGCAGGCATTGCTCGAAGCTTGCCAGGGTGTTTTCTGGCGCTTCGCCTTTGGCGCCGCGATGGCCGTAGATGAGTGTCACGGTTGCAAGTCTTCCTTAGGGGGTGATGGGGCGCGTTGATGATGGCGCACGCTGTTGATCACCCAATCGCCTTCGAAGTACACGGAAAATTCCCGGTAATCCCAGCGGGTGATCGGCGGCTGGCCGACGGCGGGTCGCTCTTCATCGGCCAGGCCGAAGCGGTCCAGTACCTGGTTCTTCGAGTCGCCACGAGTCGGCATGGTCATTTCCGGCAGGCCTTGTTGGCCAACAGGTATCCGAATGTCTTCGGCGAACAGGGGTGGACTGAATGTCAGTACGAGCAGCAGAGTCGCCAGGCGGCGCATCGGTCAATCTCCTTGCAGGCTTTCCAGGGCCAGGCGCCGCTCCAGCGCCTGTTTCTGCAGGATATGTCGTGCGAGCAACTGTCGCTGTGCATCAGTCAACGCTTCGAACTCTGTGCCGATATCGTAACGCCCGTCATCCATCGGCGTGCAGTAGATGACCCGCGCGGCCAGCACAAGGCCAAGCCCCTGGGGCAGCAGAATCAGTTTCAGCGTGAGCCTCTCTCCTTCAGCCCTGGGCTGCTCGCTGGCGAAGCTGATACCGCCTTCGGACAATATCACCGGCTGCGGTGCGCCCTGATCCTTCAGCAGATCCTGCGCCAGTGCCTGGCCCAGGAGTTCGATTCGTTTGTTCTGCACCTTCAGGTAGTTGGCCAGCGTGCGATTGCTCTCGGCAATCTGCCGCAACAAATGCTGCGCTTCGAAATCAAGTTGGTGCAGCTCGCCGAGCAGGCTGAAAAGCGGCGGTAGGGGCGCTGCGTCGGCCTCCTGGCCTTGGTCGGCCGGGATGATTTCCAGTGCCACACGATCCTCGATACGGTAGTATTCGCGGCGTTCTTCAGTGTCTTGTGTAGGCATGGCGATACCCGGGATGCAGTAATGGCCAGAGTGTATCAGGCCCCGCGGTGACGTCAGCTGCATGTTGTTTTTTCCCCCGCCAGCGAACCCGTCGATCTTATGTTCAGACCGCTGTCCGTCTTTATCGGCGCGCGTTACACCCGCGCCAGACGTCGTAGCCTCTTCGTCTCCTTCATCTCCCTGACATCCATGATCGGGCTCGCCCTGGGTGTGCTCGTGATGATCGTCGTGCTTTCCGTGATGAACGGCTTTGATCACGAGATGCGTACCCGCGTGTTGGGCATGGTGCCGCATGCGACGATCGAAAGCCCGACGCCAATTGGCGACTGGCAGACACTTGGGAAGCGCCTCGAAGGGCACTCCCAGGTCGCGGCGACGGCACCTTTCATTCAAAGCCAGGGGTTGCTGACCCATCAGGGCCAGGTGACGAAGATCCTGATCAACGCCGTGGACCCCGAGGCCGAACGGCGGGTTTCGATCATCAATCAGTTTTTCCGTGAAGGTTCGCTGGACGATCTTGCCGCAGGCGAGTTCGGCATCGTCATCGGTGACAAGGCTGCGACTAAGCTCGGTGTCGGCGTGGGTGACAAGATCACCTTCGTGGCGCCCGAAGTCACCGTGACTCCAGCGGGGATGTTCCCGCGCATGAAGCGTTTTACCGTGACCGGAATCTTTCACGTCGGAGCCGGCGAGATCGATGGCTACGTTGCGCTGGCGAACATCGCTGACATAGCACGGCTGCAGCGCTGGAAGCCGGACCAGGTCCAGGGGGTTCGTCTGCGTTTCGACGACCTGTTCCAGGCGCCCCGCATTGCCTGGGAGCTGGCCGGCCAGCTCGGCGACGATTTCTATTCCCGTGACTGGACCCGCACCCATGGCAACCTGTACCAGGCGATTCGCATGGAGAAGGCCATGATCGGACTGTTGCTGCTGCTGATCGTGGCGGTGGCGGCGTTCAACATCATTTCGACGCTGGTGATGGTAGTAACCGACAAGCGCGGCGATATCGCCATCCTTCGCACGCTGGGCGCGACGCCGAAACAGATCATGGCGATATTCATGGTCCAGGGTACGGTGATCGGCGTCGTCGGCACCTTGGTCGGGGCGCTGCTGGGCATGTTCGCGGCGGTCAATGTCAGCAGCTGGATCGCTGCCCTGGAACGCCTGATCGGACACAAGTTTCTCAGCGCCGACGTCTATTTCATCGACTATCTGCCGTCACGGCTGATGGCGGCCGACGTCATCCAGGTCTGTGTTGCCGCGCTGGTCCTGAGTTTCCTCGCGACCCTGTATCCCGCCTGGCGCGCTGCGCGCACCCAGCCGGCAGAGGCGCTACGTTATGAGTGAACAGGTTATGAACGAGCTTTCTTCGCAAAAGCACGCGGTGCTGAGCTGCCGCAATCTTGGCAAACGCTACGAGCAGGGTCCGGAGTCGGTGGAAGTGCTGTCCGGCCTGCAACTCGAGTTGTTCCCGGGGCAGCGCGTCGCCATCGTCGGCAGTTCCGGCTCGGGCAAGAGCACCCTGTTGAACCTGCTTGGCGGGCTGGATACGCCCAGTGAGGGCAGTGTCTGGCTGGCCGGTGAGGAGCTTTCGGCGCTCAACGAAAAGGATCGCGGGTTATTGCGTAACCGCGCGCTGGGCTTCGTTTACCAGTTCCATCACCTGCTTGCCGAATTCACTGCACTGGAGAACGTCTGCATGCCGTTGCTGATCGGGCGGACGCCGATCCCGGAAGCGCGGCAGAAGGCCGCTGCGCTGTTGACGCGTGTCGGACTCGGGCATCGCCTCGAGCACAAGCCGGCGGAGCTCTCTGGCGGTGAACGCCAGCGTGTGGCGATTGCACGGGCGCTGGTGAACGAGCCGGCGCTGGTACTGCTCGACGAACCTACCGGAAATCTTGACCATCACACGGCGCAAGGCATCCAGGACCTCATGCTGGAGCTCAGCAAGTCGTTGCAGACCGCCTTCCTGGTGGTTACCCATGACCGCCAGCTTGCCGCGCAGATGGATCAGATTCTGCGGTTGGAAGACGGACGTCTGGTGGTCGAATGATGTTCAGGCCTCTGAGTGTCTTTATCGGCAGCCGCTACACCCGTGCCAAGCGGCGCAACCATTTCATCTCGTTCATCTCCCTGACCTCGCTGATCGGCCTGGCACTTGGCGCGTTGGCGATGATCATGGTCCTGTCCGTGATGAACGGATTTCAGCGCGAGATGAGTTCGCGCATTCTCGGGATGGTGTCCCACGCCACCGTCATTGGTGATCAGCCATTGGACGACTGGCAGGCCGTCGCGTCGCGCCTGTCGGCGCATCCTCAGATTGTCGGCAGCGCACCCGTCACCCAGCTCGAAGGCATGCTGTCATTCAAGGGCAGCATGCAGCCGATACAGATCAGCGGTATCGATCCGCAGGCTGAGGCGGATGTATCCATCGTCGGTGATCGCCTGGTCGGAGGCAGTCTGGATGCGCTGAAACCAGGTGAGTTCGGCGTCATCGTCGGCTTGATGACCGCCCGGCGCTTCGGTCTGAAGCTGGGCGACAAGTTGACACTGATCGTGCCGGAAGTGAGCTCCTCGCCCGGTGGAGTCACGCCTCGCATGCAGCGGCTGAATGTGGTTGGCGTATTCAAGGTGGGCGCCGATCTGGACGGCAGCCTGGGGATGATCCACCGCGCCGATGCTGCGCAGATCCATCGTTGGGCGCCGCAGCAGGTGCAGGGCGTGCGGCTCAAGCTGAGCGACCTGTATCGGGCGCCGGAAGTGGCAGCGCAGGTGGCTGAAATGCTCGGTGATGGCTACCGCGTGGAGGACTGGTCTTATACGCAGGGCAGCCTATTCAGCGCGATGAAGATGGAAAAGACCATGATTGGCCTGTTGTTGATGCTGATCGTTGCGGTGGCTGCCTTCAATATCATTGCGACGCTGATCATGGTCGTTGCCGACAAGCGAGCCGATATCGCGATTCTGCGCACGCTTGGCGCGACTCCACGGCAGATCATGTCGATCTTTATGGTTCAGGGCAGCATCATTGGCTTCAGTGGCACCGTGATAGGCGTGATTCTGGGCGTACTCGGTGCGCTGAACGTAAGTGCTCTGGTGGCCTGGCTGGAAAAAGTGTCAGGCCAGCATATCTTTAGTTCCGACGTCTACTTCATCAGCACCCTGCCATCGGAGCTGCGTCTGGAGGACGTGGTGCTGGTATCGGTCGCGGCGCTGAGCTTGAGCTTCTTGGCTACGCTCTATCCGGCATGGCGAGCCGCGCAGACCCAGCCGGCCGAGGCACTGCGCTACGAGTGATGGCCGTTAGCGCCGGCCGTTCTGTCGCCGGCGCCAGCTGCGCCCGACCCACCAGCGCCAGTAGGCCTGAGTTAGAACGTAGCCGAGAATGGCGAAAACGACGCCCGAAACCAGCGAGCCCAGATACAGCGGCTGCCAGTTGTGCTGCAGCATGTGACTTACCCAGGCCAGGCTCAATTCTGCCGGCATGTCAGAGGCCGGTGTATCCAGCAGCCAGGTTCCGACCTTGTAATTGCAATAGAACACCGGAGGCATGGTCAGCGGGTTGGTCAGCCAGACCAAACCTACCGCGATGGGCAGATTGGCTCTCGCGGGAAGCGCACAGACGGCCGCCGCGAGCATCTGCATGGGCATCGGAATCATCGCCCAAAACAGGCCGATAGCCATGGCTCGCGCCACCGAGTGCCTATTGAGATGCCAGAGATTGGGATCGTGAATCAGCGCGCCGAGAAAACGCAGGGACTTGTTAGTCTTGATGCGATCGGGGTGCGGCATGTAGCGTTTGAAAAAGCGACGCGGCATGAAGGTTCTCTGGCAGGCTGCAGCCCGGCGATTATGCCTCGAATCGCGATGCGGCGCTGACAGGAGTCTTGTGACATTAGGTCTACGCCCGCGACAAATTGACCATCCGCCCACAGCGGTCCCGGAATGGATTCCAGGAGTCGAAAAAGCATGCGCACATGGATGTTGGCGCTCGCGGCAGGCCTCGTCTTGCCCCGTTTCTTACCGGCGTTGCCCTCTGTCTGGATCTTGTGCGTGCTTGGCGTGCTGGGGGGCTTGCTGCTTTCGCGTCGGCGCTGGGCGTCGTCTGGGTTGCTTCTCCTTGGGTTCGCCTGGGCATGCTGGCAGTGCCAGAGTGCCATTGATGATCGCCTGCCCGTTTCGCAAGATGGCCGGACATACTGGATCCAGGGAACGGTCAGTGGATTGCCCACCAGCACGGGCGATGTCGTGCGCTTCGAGTTGGAGGATATCGAGTCGAGGCATGCTGGGCTGCCGTCGAAGGTGCGTCTGTCCTGGTACGGCGGCCCGCAAGTGCGGGCCGGCGAGCGCTGGCGGCTTGCGGCTCGACTGAAACGTCCGCGTGGCCTGGTCAATCCGCATGCGTTCGACTACGAAGCTTGGTTGCTGGCGCGTCGCATTGGCGCGACCGGTTCGGTCAAGGCGGGAGAGCGCCTCTTCGCGCCGCACTCCGTGAATAGTTGGCGCGACCGCTTGAGGCTCCGTCTGATGGAGGTCTCCGCGTCCGGTCGACAAGGCGCGGTCGCGGCACTGGTGGTCGGTGATGACTCCGGCCTGAGTCGTGAGGATTGGCAGGTGTTGCAGGACACCGGCACGGTGCACCTGATGGTCATATCCGGACAGCACATCGGCATGCTGGCTGGCTTGCTATACGGACTGGTTGCGCTAGCAGCTCGATGGGGCTTCTGGCCCAGCCGTTGGCCCTGGCTTCCATGCGCATGCGCGTTGGCTCTCGCTGGTGCGCTTTCCTATGGATGGCTCGCGGGGTTCGATGTGCCGGTGCGTCGTGCGTGTCTCATGGTCGCCGTGGTCCTGCTCTGGCGCTTGCGCTTTCGTCATCTGGGTGTCTGGCAGCCGCTGTTGCTGGCGCTGAATGGTGTCCTGCTGGTCGATC
The DNA here is from genome assembly GCF_002929225.1 of Stutzerimonas kunmingensis. Lineage (GTDB taxonomy): Bacteria > Pseudomonadota > Gammaproteobacteria > Pseudomonadales > Pseudomonadaceae > Stutzerimonas. The sequence goes on from NZ_PISM01000004.1 coordinate 799,137, forward strand.
CCCTGGTCTCGTTGCTGCCGGGGTTCTGGCTCTCATTCGGGGCCGTTGCGGTGCTCGCGCTGGCGTTCTCCGGTCGGCTCGGCCGATGGAAGTGGTGGGCGACGCTGACGCGCGCCCAATGGGCAGCTTCCCTCGGCCTGCTGCCTCTGTTACTGACGCTGGGACTGCCGGTCAGCGCCAGCGGGCCTTTGGCCAATCTGATTGCCGTACCCTGGGTAAGCCTCACCGTTCCCTTCGCGCTGCTCGGTACGTTGCTTCTGCCGTTGGGCGCTATCGGCGAGACGCTACTCTGGTTGGTCGGCACCTCGCTGGCGCTGCTGTTCGAGCTGCTGTTCGCCATGGCTACCTGGCAACCCGCCTGGCTGGCGGTCGGTATACCCATCTGGGCCTTGCTGATGATTGGGCTGGGTGTGCTGTTGATGTTATTGCCGTCAGGTGTGCCGGTGCGTGCGCTCGGACTGGTGCTCCTGGCGCCGTTGGTGTATCCCCCGTATTCCGAAGTAGCCGAAGGACGGGCGCAGGTCTCGGTGCTGGATGTGGGGCAGGGGCTTTCGGTACTGGTGCGGACCCGGGAGCACGCGTTGCTCTACGATGCGGGACCGAGGCAGGGTGATTTCGATACCGGCGAGCGTGTCGTGTTCCCGTCGCTGCGAAGCCTGGGCGTGAAGAGGCTGGACATACTGCTGCTGAGCCATGCGGATAACGATCATTCCGGTGGCGCTCAGGCGATCCGTCGACTGCTTCCGGTCGCGCGGACCGTCAGTGGGGAGCCGCAACGACATGCGACCGATCTGAATGCCAAGCCCTGTGAAAACGGTGCCGAGTGGCGGTGGAACGGCGTGCGTTTCAGTCTCTGGCAATGGCAGGCGGCCCGGGAAAGCAATCAGACGTCATGCGTTCTGCTGGTCGAGGCCAATGGCGAACGGGTGCTGCTTACCGGCGATATCGATCAGGCCGCGGAGCAGGCGTTGCTGCTCAGCGGACAGGACGTAAAGGCGCAGTGGTTGCTATTGCCTCATCACGGCAGCCGCAGCTCATCGTCGGAGCCATTCCTGCGAGCGGTGAAACCGGGCGCCGCGCTGATCTCGCGCAGCCTGCACAACGCTTTCGGTCATCCTCATCCAGCTGTGACCGCTCGCCTCGAAGCGTCCGCAATCGACGTTTACGACACCGCCTTGCACGGCGCGATCCGCATCGATCTCGGCGATTTCTCGGTGGCGGAGATACAGCGTGCGGAACGTCGGTTCTGGCGGGAAAAATGAGAACGGCGGCCGTCGGCGACCCCTCGACCCTATGCTAGAGTGGCGCCACTTTTTCGAGGGGGATTCATCTCGTGTGGGAGCTGGTCAAAGCAGGCGGCTGGATAATGCTGCCAATCATCCTGTGTTCCATCGCCGCCGCCGGCATCGTTGCTGAGCGCCTGTGGACGCTGCGCCCGAGTCGTGTCACGCCGCCGCATCTGCTTGGCCAGGTGTGGAAGTGGATCAAAGACAAGAAACTCAGCAACCAGAAGCTCAAGGAGCTGCGCGCGGATTCGCCTTTGGGTGAGATTCTTGCCGCCGGCCTCAGCAACTCCAAGCGTGGTCGCGAGATCATGAAGGAATGCATCGAGGAAGCCGCGGCCAGGGTCGTTCACGACCTCGAGCGTTACCTCAACGCGCTGGGCACCATTGCCGGCATCGCGCCCTTGCTCGGGCTGCTGGGTACGGTGCTGGGCATGATCGAAATCTTCAGTGCCTTCATGGACTCGGGCATGGCCAATGCGCCCCTGCTCGCCGGCGGCATCGCCAAAGCGCTGATCACCACCGCGGCGGGCCTGATGGTCGGTATCCCAGCGCTGTTCTTCCATCGTTTCCTGCAACGCCGCGTCGACGAGCTGGTCGTTGGCATGGAGCAGGAAGCGATCAAGCTGGTGGAAGTGGTGCAGGGCGACCGCGATGTCGATCTCGGTGAGGACAAGGCGTGAAATTCCGTCGCAAACCCCGGGAGAACGTGGAGATTGGGCTGGCACCGCTGATCGACGTGGTCTTCATTCTGCTGTTGTTCTTCGTGGTCACCACGACCTTCACCCGTGAAACGCAGCTCAAGGTCGATCTTCCGGAAGCCGCCAGCGGTACACCGCCCCAGGATGCCGAGGTCCGCCAGCTGGAAGTGCTGATCGACGTGGCCGGCAATTATTCGCTCAACGGCAAAGCGCTACTGAAGAGCGACCTCAATTCGCTGATGGCGGCGTTGAGCAAGGAATCTGGCGGCGACAATCGGCTGCCGATGGTCATCAGCGCCGATGGTAAGACCCCGCATCAGGCGGTGATCACCGCGATGGATGCCGCCGGCAAGCTGGGCTTCGGCCAACTGCGCATCACCACGGTCGAGGCGCAGGCCTCTCCCTGATGTCATTCGCCGATCGCCTGCAACGCGCCTGGTATCAGGGGCATCCGGCCCTATGTGTGCTGGCTCCGCTGGAGCTACTCTATCGGCGCGTGGTCGAGGCAAAGCGACGGCGCTTTCTCAAAGGTGAAAGCGCTGCCTATCGCGCACCAGTGCCGGTCATCGTGGTGGGTAACATCACCGTAGGTGGAACAGGCAAGACTCCACTGATTCTCTGGCTGATCGAGCATTGCCGTAGCCGCGGGCTGCGCGTCGGCGTCGTCAGCCGCGGCTACGGTGCCAAGCCGTCGGCGCTGCCCTGGCGCGTTCAACCCGAACACTCGGCGGAGCAATCAGGCGACGAGCCGCTGTTGATCGTGCAGCGTACCGGCGTACCGCTGATGATAGATCCCGACCGATCACGCGCGGTACGGTGCCTGCTGGAGACCGAATCGCTTGACCTGATCCTTTCCGACGATGGCCTGCAGCACTATCGGCTGGCCAGGGACCTCGAACTCGTACTGATCGACGCGGCACGCGGGCTGGGCAACAGGCGCTGCCTGCCGGCTGGCCCCTTGCGCGAACCGGCCGAACGCCTGAATAGCGTGGATGCTGTGCTGGTCAACGGCACCGATTCGGATACCGCCGACGGCTATGCGTTCAGCCTCAAGCCGGTCGCGCTGGTCGAACTGTGCTCCGGCGAGCGCTGGCCTCTCGATCACTTTCCCGCCGGCCAGCTGCTGCACGCGGTGGCTGGCATCGGCAACCCGCAGCGTTTCTTCACCACGCTCGAAACGCTACACTGGCGTCCGATTCCGCACCCCTTCGCCGATCACGCCGCCTACAGCCAGGAGCAGCTGGAATTCAGCCCCGCCCTGCCGTTGGTGATGACCGAGAAGGATGCGGTGAAATGCCGGGCCTTCGCACCGCCGGGTTGGTCATATCTTCAGGTGCACGCCGTACCTTCTGCGGCTTTCGTCACCTGGTTCGACGGCCAGTTGGCGCGATTGCTGCCCGATCACTCTTAAGCCGCTCGCACTGCCATCGCAGTCGAACGCTTCCAAGGACTGCGCATGGATACCAAACTGCTCGACATACTGGCCTGCCCACTATGCAAGGGGCCGCTGAAGCTGACCGATGACAAGTCGGAACTGATCTGCAAGGCCGACGCCCTGGCGTTTCCCGTGCGCGATGGCATCCCGGTGATGCTCGAGAGCGAGGCCCGTACGCTGGACGTGGATGAGCGCCTCGACAAATGAGCACTGCCTACACTGTCGTGATTCCCGCCCGCTATGCCTCGACCCGCCTGCCTGGCAAGCCGTTGCAGGACATTGCCGGCAAGCCGATGATCCAGCACGTGTGGGAGCAGGCAAGCAAGAGCACGGCTCAGCGCGCGGTCATCGCCACCGACGACTCACGCATCGTCGATGCCTGCTCGGCATTCGGTGCGCAGGTTGTTTTGACCCGCCCCGACCACAACTCCGGCACCGACCGGCTGGCTGAGGTATGCGAGCAGCTTGGTCTGCCGAGTGACGCCATCGTGGTCAACGTGCAGGGCGACGAGCCGCTGATTCCCCCGGCAGTTATTGATCAGGTTGCCGCCAATCTGGCTGCGCACCCCGAGGCGGCCATCGCCACGCTCGCCGAACCATTGAGCGATGTGCAGACGCTGTTCAATCCAAACGTGGTAAAGGTGCTCTCGGACACCAATGGCCTAGCGCTGACCTTCAGCCGGGCGCCGCTGCCCTGGGCAAGAGATGCGTTTGCCGCCGATCGCAGCGTACTGCCTGCTGGCGTGCCGTACCGCCGGCACATTGGTATCTACGCCTATCGCGCCGGTTTCCTCGCTGATTTCGTTTCCTGGGGTCCTTGCTGGCTCGAGGATACCGAGTGTCTGGAGCAGTTGCGCGCGCTCTGGCACGGCCAGCGTATTCACGTTGCAGACGCGGTACAGGCACCGCCTGCGGGGGTGGATACCGCGGAAGACCTGGAGCGGGTCCGTCGTCTGCTGGGCGGCTGAGATGAGAATCCTGTTCGTCTGCATGGGCAACATCTGCCGCTCGCCCACCGCCGAAGGCGTGTTTCGCCAGCGCGTCGAGCAGGCTGGGCTCGGCAGTCGGATCGAGATCGATTCTGCTGGGACCGGCGATTGGCATGTGGGCAAGGCTCCGGACTCGCGTGCTTGCGCCGCGGCCGGCAAACGCGGCTATCGGCTGACAGCGCTGCGCGCACGCCAGGTGCAGCCGGAAGACTTCCTGCATTTCGACCTTATTCTGGCGATGGATCACGACAACCTGGCTCGACTGGAGGCCTTGCGCCCCGAAGCGAGCAGGGCGGAGCTTGATCTGTTGCTACGCCGTTACGACCTGGCGCGTGGCGTGGTGCCAGACCCTTACTACGGCGAGAAAGATGGCTTCGAGGAAGTACTGGATCTCCTCGAGGAGGCCTGTGATGCGCTGCTCGTGGAATTGAAGGGACGACTGTGAGCCTGACCCTCGAATCAAACCGATCACTCAAGGCATTCAACACGTTCGCTGTCGATCAGCGTGCGCGCTACTTCGCGGCCGCTCATAACGATGAGGATGTTCGTGACGCGCTCGCCCAGGCGCGTCGGCTCGACGTTCCGCTGCTGCCGATCGGTGGCGGCAGCAACTTGCTGCTGACTCGTGACGTGCCGGCGCTTGTCCTGCATATGGCCAGCCGTGGCAAACGCATCATCGATGAGTCTGCCGAGCAGGTTCTGGTCGAGGCGGAGGCAGGCGAGCCCTGGCACCCATTCGTGCTCTGGACGCTGGATCAAGGCTTGGCGGGCCTCGAGAATCTGAGCCTGATACCAGGTACCGTTGGTGCATCACCAATCCAGAATATCGGTGCCTACGGTGTCGAGATCAAGGACGTATTTGCAGGGCTCACTGCACTGGATAGTGAAACAGGGAGCCTCCGAGAGTTCAGCCAGGACGACTGCGCATTCGGTTATCGCGACAGTCTGTTCAAACAGCAGCCAGGGCGTTTTCTGATTCTGCGAGTGCGTTTCGCGTTGCGTCGCCAGGCAGCGCTGCATCTTGAGTATGGGCCGATCCGCCAGCGTTTGGCGGAGCAGGGGATTACCGTACCTTCCGCGCAGGATGTGAGCCGAGCTGTTTGTGCCATCCGCAGTGAAAAACTGCCGGATCCACAGCAGCTGGGCAACGCCGGGAGCTTCTTCAAGAATCCGCTGGTGCCGGCTGCCGCTGCTCAGACGCTGCGCGATCGTTACCCCGCGCTGGTCGGTTATCCGCAAGCCGACGGTCAAGTGAAACTGGCGGCTGGCTGGCTGATCGAGAAGGCTGGCTGGAAGGGATTTCGTGACGGCGACGCCGGGGTGCATCGGCTGCAGGCGTTGGTGCTGGTCAATCATGGCCTGGCCACGGGGGTGCAGCTGCTGGACCTGGCGCGACGTATCCAGGCCGATGTGCTGGAGCGCTTCGGCGTCAGCCTTGAGATCGAGCCAAATGTGCTCTGACTACGACTGGTACGGTCAGTTCTGGCTGCTTTAAAGCCAGGCCGTGCGGTGGTGTAGATATCTGGTTCTGGTCGCTTGAGCTGTACTGATCTCGCACTCGGTTCGCCTAGCGCGGGCAACCAAGCAGAACCTGCGATGTGCATCGGATGTAAGCGAGCTCAATTTCGACCTGCAGTCGGTCCGGCTTCTCAAGCTCGCCGTGACGGCTTTTTCGGGGAGAGATGGGGCAGTGAATAGCCTTGCTGACTGCGCCGCACCCCTTCTGCCATGAGCGTTCTCTCGATGAATAAGACGAAGGTGTAAACCTTATTCAGGACGGGACAATGCAAAAAAAAGGGATGCCGAAGCATCCCTTTTTTAGGCCAGCGGTGTTTAGCCTTGCGGCTTCTCACGGTTATCTGGCTGGTCACCTTCTGCAGCTTGTTCCGACTCCTGGGGTGATGGCTGAACCACTTCCTCAGTTGTCGGTGCTTCTGGCTTCTGCTCGTCTACTTCAGCGGTCGACACCTGTGCTTGTTCGGCGGGCTCGTCAGCCTCGGCGAGCGGCTGCTCGTGGAGGGTGGTGACTGGCTCGGCGAACTGCTCAGGCTGGGCGTCGGCAGGCACCGGTTCCGCAACTTGTTCAACTTGCGCTTCGACGACTGGCTCGCTGGCGACGATCTCCGGGCTGGCCAGAGGTTGCTCCGCTGCGGCCTTGGCGTCGGCTTCTGCCGCTTCCTTGGCCAGACGCTCGGCTTCACGCTGACGGCGACGGACCTCGCGCGGATCATTAGGCGCGCGTCCGCTAGGCGTCAGCACTGGCGCCACGGCCGGTGCGACTTCGACTTTCTCGACCACCGGCTCCGGGGCAGGCTGTGGGGTGTCGTTGGCTTGGACGACCTGTGGTGCTTCGCTCGGCGCAACTTCGGCAGCGTGTGTCGATGTCTCGTCTGCAGCTTCGATAGCTATCGACTGCTCGGCCACAGTGCGCTGCTCGTCCGCACTTTCCACGCTTGGCGCATGCTCGACAATCGTCGCTACACCTTCGGTGCTGGTTTGAATCACGGCGTCATCAGCGAGCTTGGCCTGTGGCGCCGCTTCGGTGTCGGCGGTGTTCGCGGCCAGGGCGGCGGCTGTTGCTGCGACGGCGATTTCCTCGGTTTTCACCGGGGCGTTGCTCTCGTCGACCTCGTCGATTTCGTTACCGTTGGCGTCACGCTGACGCTCACGGCGATTGCTGCGACGACGCTGGCCGCGGGAGCGGCGGCGTGGGCGGTCGCCGTCGTTGCCTTCGCTGCCCTCGTTGGAGTCCTGGGCGTCCTCGGCTTCGTTCGCATCCTCGGTTTGCTGCAGCAGCTCATCGGCGGCTACCGGGGCTTGCCGTTCGGCGCGCGGCTTGCGCTCTTCGCGCGGGGCGCGTGGTTGCCGCTCGGCCTGCTCTTCTTCTGCTGCTACAGCGATCGGAGCTTCGTCGATTGGTGCTCGCAGTTCGCGCTTACGCTCCTCGCGGGGCTTGCGGTCCTCGCGTGGGGCTCGCTCGCGGCGCGGCTGGCTTTCGGCAACTTCGGCCTGTTCACGGGGTTTGCGTTCCTCGCGTGGTGGGCGCGGCTGGCGCTCTTCGCGTGGCTGACGCTCCTCGCGAGCTTGGCGCTCCTCACGGGGCTGGCGTTCTTCGCGCGGCTTGCGCTCCTCATCACGGCCACCGCGCGAATCGCGGCGACGGTTCTGCTGGCGTCCGCTGCGGCGCTCGTCATTGCGCTGCGGGCGCGGCGAGGCGGGCTTCTTCTCGACTTCGGCTGTGGCCTGCGGTTCTTTCGTCTCGCCTGCGAACAGTCCGACCAGGGATTTGATCAGGCCCTTGAACAGACTTGGTTCCTGCACCGGCGCGGCAACGGGTGTTTCGGTTGGCGCTGCGGCGGCTGCCGCCGGTGCGGTGCGCTGCGGTGCGGTCTTGACCGCCGCTTCCTGACGAACCAGGGTGCGTGTGGAGCTGACCGGCTGAGCTTCTTCGGCCTCGGTCGGGCTCATTTCGTAGCTGGCTTGGCCTGCCATGATTTCTGGGCTGTCGTCACGCAGTCGCTGAACTTCGAAGTGCGGCGTTTCCAGGTGATCGTCCGGCAGGATGAAGATGCGCGCACGGGTGCGCAGCTCGATCTTGGTGATCGCGTTGCGTTTCTCGTTGAGCAGGAATGCTGCAACCTGGAACGGCACGCGGGCGCGAACCTCGGCGGTGCGGTCCTTGAGGGCTTCTTCTTCGATCAGGCGCAGAATCGCCAGCGACAGCGATTCGACGTCACGAATGATGCCTTGGCCGTTGCAGCGTGGGCAGACGATGCCGCTGGTCTCGCCCAGAGAGGGGCGCAGACGCTGGCGGGACATTTCCAGCAAACCGAAGCGCGAGATGCGGCCGACCTGGATACGTGCACGGTCGGCTTCCAGTGCTTCGCGCATCTTCTCCTCGACGGCGCGCTGGTTCTTGGCCGGGGTCATGTCGATGAAGTCGATGACGATTAGTCCGCCGATGTCGCGCAACCGCAGTTGGCGGGCGATTTCCTCGGCCGCCTCCAGATTGGTCTGCAGGGCGGTTTCTTCGATGTCGCCACCCTTGGTGGCGCGAGCCGAGTTGATGTCGATGGATACCAATGCTTCGGTCGGATCGATGACGATGGAGCCGCCGGAAGGCAGTTTTACTTCACGCTGGAAGGCCGTCTCGATCTGGCTTTCGATCTGGAAGCGGTTGAACAGCGGTACGGAATCTTCGTACAGCTTGATCTTGCTGGCGTACTGCGGCATCACCTGCTGGATGAAGCTCAATGCCTCGTCCTGTGCTTCGACACTGTCGATCAGCACTTCGCCGATGTCCTGGCGCAGGTAGTCGCGGATGGCGCGGATGATGACGTTGGATTCCTGATAGATCAGGAATGGCGCGGGGCGATCCTGGGAAGCATCCTTGACTGCGGTCCAGAGCTGCAACAGATAGTCGAGGTCGCACTGCAGCTCTTCGCTGGAGCGGCCCAGGCCGGCAGTGCGGACGATCAGACCCATGTCAGCGGGGATATCGAGACCGTTCAGGGCTTCACGCAATTCATTGCGTTCTTCACCTTCGATGCGGCGCGAAATGCCACCAGCGCGCGGATTGTTCGGCATCAGGACCAGATAACGGCCGGCCAGACTGATGAAGGTGGTCAGTGCAGCGCCTTTGTTGCCGCGCTCTTCTTTTTCGACCTGAACGATGACTTCCTGGCCTTCGCGCAGGACGTCCTTGATGTTCACGCGGCCTTCAGGCGACTTGCTGAAGTATTCGCGAGAAATTTCCTTGAGGGGGAGGAAGCCATGGCGCTCGGCGCCGAAGTCGACGAAAGCAGCTTCGAGACTGGGCTCGACGCGGGTGATCTTGCCCTTGTAGATGTTGGCTTTCTTCTGCTCGCGGGCACCTGATTCGATGTCCAGATCGAACAGACGTTGGCCGTCGACCAGTGCGACACGCAACTCTTCGGGCTGAGTTGCGTTAATTAGCATTCTTTTCATGTAGTACCGTCGGTTTCCGTGGCATCCGGAAACGGCGTTCGGCACACACGACTCTCGCGGTCGGTGTCAGGTGAGTCAGGAATGGTTGTAAAGCACTCCAGTGTCCAGCGATGTGCGGCCAAATGGGCCGGCGTCGCGACGACGTCTCCTGCTTGCTGTCGGAACAGAAGCAATGGTTCGGGAGGAGGAATCAGGCATCGGTAGCGGACGGAATGAAGCGTCTGTGAAAGCCTTTGCTACGCAATCCGATGCTGTGCATCTCCACCCAACACGCATACTTTGAAAATCGGGTGCCGCTCGCAGAATCCGGGGAGCGGGTTGTCGATTATCGCGATTCCCATAGGGGGCACGCATCATGTCTTCAAGGCTTGTTTCGCAACTTCTCCGCTACTTGAGGGAAGCTCCGTCGGACGGCCTCACGTCCTAGAACATTTTTTTGCCGGTCTGGGTTGGCGGTATCGCTGGCATCCCTGGACCTGACCGCTTTTGGCGGCGTTCGCGACTATAACAGCAATGTTTAAGTGCTTCAATTCCATGAAAATTGATATGATGCCGCGATGACCAATACCCCCTCCCAGACCTCCGGTGTGCAAATACTCGAGGTCGCGCCGGAACTTGCCGGCCAGCGCATTGATAACTTTCTCCGCAACCAGCTCAAAGGCGTGCCCAAGACGTTGATCTACCGCATCTTGCGCAAGGGCGAGGTGCGTGTGAACAAAGGGCGCATCAAGCCTGAGTACAAGTTGCAAGCCGGTGATCTGGTGCGCGTGCCGCCGCTGCGCCTGGCCGAGCGCGACGAGCCTGAGCCGCTTGCTCAAGGACTGTTGGAAAGGCTGGAAAAGGCCATCGTGCACGAGGACAAGGCGCTCATCGTACTGAATAAACCGGCCGGCATAGCTGTGCATGGTGGTAGCGGGCTCAGCTACGGGGTGATCGAGGCTTTGCGGCAACTGCGTCCTGATGCCAAGGAGCTTGAATTGGTGCATCGACTGGATCGCGATACCTCCGGTCTGCTGATGATCGCCAAGAAGCGCAGCATGTTGCGCCACCTGCATCAGGCGTTGCGCGGTGACGGTGTAGACAAGCGTTATATGGCTCTGGTGCGTGGTCGCTGGGAAACGTCGAAGAAGCAGGTCAATGCGCCGTTGCTGAAGAACACACTGCGCTCTGGTGAGCGAATGGTCGAGGTGACCGAGGACGGCAAGGAAGCGCTGACATTGTTTCGCGTGCTTCGTCGCTTTGGTGACTTCGCAACGCTAGTGGAGGCCAAGCCGGTTACCGGTCGCACGCACCAGATTCGTGTGCACGCGCGCCATGCCGGGCACAGCATCGCCGGCGACAGCAAGTACGGTGATGAGGAGTTCACTCGCGAGATTCGCGAACTAGGCGGCAAGCGATTGTTCCTGCATGCATACGCGCTGAAGGTTCCCTTGCCTGATGGCGGTGAGTTATCCCTGGAGGCGCCCGTCGACGAAATGTGGGCGCGAACGCTGGAGCGTCTCGGTGAGTGAGTACCGGGTTCTGATATTTGATTGGGATGGCACGCTGGTCGACTCGATCGGGCGTATTGTCGAATCGATACATGTTGCGGCGCAAAATTGTGGTTTGCCGCAGGTCGATGATGCCTCGGTCAAGGGCATCATCGGGTTGGCCTTGCCGGAAGCGATTGGCGTGTTGTATCCGGATCAGGCGGATGTCGCGCTGATCGAGGATTTTCGTCACTGCTATAGCGAGTATTATCTGTCCCTGGAGACCCAGCCTTCAGCTCTTTATCCGGGAGTCGCCAAGGCGTTATCCGAGTTCCGTGACGCCGGGTATATGCTCGCTGTCGCGACTGGAAAGGGGCGTCGCGGCCTTGATCGCGTTTTGGCTGGGCAGGGGTGGGAGGACTTCTTCGATATCACCCGTTGTTCGGACGAGACGGCAAGCAAGCCCGATCCACTGATGATCCACCAGATTCTTTCTCACTGCGGTGCTCGTCCGGAGCAGGCGCTGATGGTCGGTGATTCGGTGTTTGACCTGCAGATGGCTCATCGCGCGGGTGTGGATGGCGTAGCTGTCGCTTATGGCGCACAACCACTGCACATCCTGCAGCAGTGCAAGCCGCGCACTGCGATCAATCATTTTTCGGAGCTTGGTGATTGGCTGCGCTCCTTGGCGGTTTCTGAGGTGAATGCAAATGTCGGATGAGTGGAAGGCTCCGGTAGACGAGTCCAAGGGTGATCGTAATAGCTGGAAGCTGCTGGAGAAGACGCTGCTTGCAGGGGTTCACGAGCAGCGGCGCGCTAGGCGCTGGGGTATCTTCTTCAAGTTATTGACCTTCATTTACCTGTTCGGCGCGCTGGCACTGTTTTCCCCGGCGCTGCAGTTTGGTTCCAGCAAGGGCGCGGAGGGTAGTCATACGGCGGTCATCAATGTGCGCGGCATGATCGCGGATGAAGAGCCTGCCAGCGCCGATAACGTCGTCGGTGCCTTGCGGGCGGCCTTCGAGGACGCCAATACCAAGGGTGTGGTGCTGCGAATCAACAGCCCGGGGGGCAGTCCGGTGCAGTCGGGCTATATATATGACGAAATCCGGCGTTTGCGCGGCGAACATCCGACCATCAAGGTCTATGCGGTGATTACCGACCTGGGGGCGTCGGGTGCGTACTACATCGCTAGCGCCGCGGACGAAATTTATGCTGACAAGTCCAGTCTGGTGGGGTCGATCGGTGTAACCGCGGCCACCTTTGGCTTCGTTGATACCATGGAAAAGCTCGGCGTCGAGCGGCGTGTCTATACGGCGGGTGAGCACAAGGCTTTTCTGGATCCGTTCCAGCCGGAAAAGCCTGAGGAGACCCAGTTCTGGCGAGGCGTGCTGGCTACCACCCATCAGCAGTTCATCGACAGCGTCAAGCGTGGTCGCGGCGATCGCCTTCAGGAGGAGCAGCATCCGGAGTTGTTCTCAGGTCTGATCTGGTCTGGGGAGCAGGCATTGGAGCTCGGGTTGATCGATGGTTTGGGAAGTACGGCGCATGTCGCGCGCGAGGTGATCGGTGAGCCCGAGCTGGTGGACTTCACTGTCAAAGAGTCGCCGCTGGATCGTTTTACCAAGAAACTTGGTGCTGGCGTCGCCGAACGCTTGGCTATTCTGGTTGGGGTGCAGGGGCCGGTGTTGCGATAGCAGCCGGCTCGCGCTCACGGAACGTCGTAGCCTGCGTTCAGTAGCATGTCCACCAGGCGGATGAGCGGAAGGCCTACCAGGCTGGTGACGTCCTCGCCTTCGGTGGCGCGGAAAAGACTGATGCCTAATCCTTCAGCCTTGAAACTGCCCGCGCAATCGTAGGGCTTTTCAATTCTCAGATAGCGCTCGATTCGGGCTTCATCTAGTTCTCTGAAGTGTACGGTGAACGGTATGCAGTCGGTCTGAATTCTGCCTGTCGCGCTGTCGAGGAGCGCCAGTCCGGTCAGAAATCGGACGCTGTTGCCGCTGGCGGATTGCAGTTGCTGTTTTGCCCGCTCGAAGGTGTGCGGTTTGCCGATAATCTTCGAGTCCAATACTGCAGCCTGATCGGAGCCGATAATCAGGTGATTCGGATACCGCTCGGCAAGCGCTCTGGCCTTCTGCTCGGCGAGTCGGTTTACGAGTTGTTCGGCGCTTTCTCCGGGTAGATGGGTTTCATCGATATCCGGGGCGCAGCTTTCGAACGGCAGTCCCAGCCGGGAGAGCAATTCCTGTCGATAGGGTGAGCTGGATGCAAGCAGCAGGCGGCGCATGATTCCTCCTTTATATATAGGTGCGAGATTGTATGCGTTGCGTCGTGAAGCTGGGCGGAATTCCTTTGACAGGCTGCGGGCGCGTCCCTAGAATGCCGCGCTTATGTTGAAAGGACCGATACCACCGCACGTTGATCCGCGCAAGCTCGCCGACCGAGCGGCCACCCTAGCCGGTGAGCTGCAATTGTCGCAGCTGAAGCGGCTCGCCGATCCTCTTGAGGATGATCAGGGTGTGGTGCGCGCCAGTTTTGCCTTTGGGCGCGACGAGCAGCGTACTGCGGTTATCCGTAGTCAGCTCGACGTTGAAGTCAAAATGATTTGCCAGCGTTGTCTGGAGCCGGTTGTTCTGCCGATTCACAGCGAGTGCGATTACGCGGTTGTGAATGAAGGGGCGAGCAGCCAGCACCTGCCCAAAGGGTACGACGTGCTGGAAGTGGGAGAGGATCCTCTGGATCTGCTGGCGCTGGTCGAAGACGAGCTATTGCTCGCTCTGCCGATTGTTCCACTCCATGACCCTGAAATTTGCCAGCCGCCGGTTGGGCCAGATGAGCCTGAACCGAGTGAGGACGAGGTAACGCGGTCCAACCCGTTCAGCGTACTGGCGCAGTTAAAGCGTGACCCAAACGTTTAGGAGTTGATCCAAATGGCTGTTCAGCAGAACAAAAAATCCCGTTCCGCCCGTGACATGCGTCGTTCCCATGACGCTCTCGAGCCGAACGCTCTGTCCGTGGAAAAGAGCACCGGTGAAGTTCACCTGCGTCACCACGTGTCCCCGGACGGTTTCTACCGTGGTCGCAAGGTGATCGACAAGGGCGCTGACGAGTAATCCTTGTCCGCTCCGGTCATCGCGATCGATGCAATGGGTGGGGACTTCGGTCCCCACTGCATTGTTCCGGCCAGTCTGTCCTGTCTGGCTGAAAGCCCCTCGCTGCATCTGGTCCTTGTCGGCCAATCTTCCCTTCTCGAACAGCTTGTCGCCCAGCATCCTGGGGTCGATCGTTCGCGCCTGAAAATCGTCGATGCGCCTGAAATCATTGGTATGGCTGAACGCCCGGCTCAGGCATTGCGTGGCAAGCCACGCTCTTCCATGCGTATTGCCCTCGAGCAGGTTCGCGACGGTAAAGCCAATGCTTGTGTAAGCGCCGGTAACACCGGCGCGCTGATGGCATTGGCGCGCCAGGTTCTGAGAACGCTGCCAGGTATCGATCGGCCGGCGATGGTGACAGCGCTCCCTACGCAGGCTGACCCATGCCTGCTGCTGGACCTGGGCGCAAATGTCGATTGCCCGCCCGAGCAGCTTTTCCAGTTTGCTGTCATGGGGGCTGTGGCGGCCGAATCGCTGGGGCGACAGCAGCCTAGGGTCGCGCTGCTGAATGTCGGTACCGAAGAGATCAAGGGCAATCAGCAGGTCAAACAAGCCGCGCTGCTGTTGCAGCAGGCCGCTGATCTCAACTATCAGGGCTTCATCGAGGGGGATGGGCTGTATCGCGGTGAAGCCGACGTGGTCGTATGCGATGGCTTTGTCGGCAACATATTGCTCAAATCCAGCGAGGGATTGGCTGGGATGCTGGTCGCCAGAGTCGAGGCGCTTTTCAAGCGTTCGCTTGGCGCGCGCATTGTCGGTGCTGTCGTATTGCCGTTGTTGCGCCGTCTGCGGGCGGATCTCAATCCGGCTCAGTACAATGGTGCGAGCTTTCTCGGGCTGCAGGGAATTGTCGTCAAGAGTCATGGTAGTGCTGGTGCGGACGGCTTCAAAGCAGCGATCCGGCGCGCGGCGCAGGATGTCGAGCATGATCTCCCTGAGCAACTGAGGAGCAGGCTGGGGCATTTTCTGCAGCCACCTCATTCGTACGATGATGTGGATGATGTGACCGCAGGTGGTGGCCAGCCATCCAACTGAAATTCGCGACGCCGGTCCCTGGCGTATTCTTCAGACGAACAGAACCACAAGAGAGTCGTTTCATGTCCGCATCACTTGCTTTCGTCTTTCCCGGTCAGGGGTCTCAGTCCCTTGGCATGCTGGCCGAGCTGGGTGCCCAGCAAAGCGTGGTGGTCGATACTTTTGCCGAGGCATCTTCGGCGCTCGGGTACGACCTTTGGGCGTTGACCCAGACCGGTCCGGAAGAACAGCTGAATCAGACCGACAAGACCCAGCCGGCGATTCTTGCCGCCTCCATTGCAATCTGGCGTTTGTGGCAGACAGAAGGCGGCGCGCAGCCCGCATTCGTTGCCGGACACAGCCTCGGTGAGTACTCCGCTCTGGTGGCGGCGGGCAGCCTGCCGTTCGCTGACGCCATCAAGCTGGTTGAATTGCGCGGTCAATTGATGCAGCAGGCAGTGCCGGCCGGGCAGGGCGGCATGGCTGCCATTCTCGGGCTGGAAGATGCCGATGTATTGGCCGCCTGTGCCGAGGCCGCGCAAGGTGAGGTGGTCAGTGCGGTCAACTTCAACGCTCCGGGTCAGGTGGTGATTGCCGGCAGTGCAGCGGCGGTAGAGCGCGCGATCGAAGCGTGCAAGGCCAAAGGTGCCAAGCGTGCGATGGCTTTGCCGGTGAGTGTCCCCTCTCATTGCGATCTGATGCGTCCGGCTGCCGAACGCTTCGCTTCCTCGGTGGAGTCGATCGAATGGCAAGCGCCGCAGATTCCGTTGGTGCAGAACGTCAGCGCAGCAGTCGTCGCGGATCTGGAAGTGCTCAAGCGTGATCTGCTGGCACAGCTCTACAGTCCGGTGCGCTGGGTCGAGTCCATGGTTGCTCTGGGAGACCGTGGCGTCACCTCGCTGGTCGAGTGCGGACCCGGCAAGGTTCTGTCGGGCCTCAACAAACGCTGCGTCAAGGGCGTCAGCACCTACAATCTGGATACCCCCGAGGCCTTCGCGGTCGCTCGTGCCGCATTGGCTTGAACAAGGAGAATGCTATGAATCTGCAAGGTAAGGTGGCGTTGGTAACCGGCGCGAGCCGCGGTATTGGCCAGGCCATTGCCCTTGAGCTGGGCCGCCAGGGCGCGATCGTAATTGGTACTGCGACCACGCCAACCGGCGCCGAGCGCATCGCCGAGACACTGAAGGAAAACGGCATCGAAGGCGCTGGGCTGGTGCTCGATGTTGGCAACGATGAATCTGTCAGCAGCACTCTTGAGCACATTCAGCAGCATCTCGGACAGCCGGCAATTCTGGTCAACAATGCCGGTATTACCCGCGATAACTTGATGCTGCGCATGAAGGATGATGAGTGGCATGACGTCATCAACACCAACCTGAATAGCCTGTATCGCCTCTCCAAGGCCGTGCTGCGCGGCATGACCAAGGCTCGCTGGGGTCGAATCATCAATATCGGTTCGGTGGTTGGTGCCATGGGCAACGCCGGACAGGTAAACTACGCGGCAGCCAAGGCCGGTCTGGAGGGTTTCAGCCGTGCATTGGCTCGTGAGGTCGGTTCTCGTGGTATCACGGTGAATTCCGTGGCGCCTGGTTTCATCGATACCGACATGACTCGCGAGTTGCCGGAAGCCCAGCGTGATGCGCTCGTGGGGCAGATTCCCCTGGGGCGTCTCGGTCAGGCCGAAGAAATTGCAAAGGTCGTTGCGTTTCTCGCTTCGGACGGCGCTGCCTACGTCACCGGTGCTACCGTTCCGGTGAATGGCGGCATGTACATGAGCTGAGTGTGACGCCCTACGCAGGAGGACAGTCTTAGAGGCTGTCTTTAAATTAGCTATAAAACCGCAGCTGGTTTATAGACAGAAGGTTGAAGGCGGCGTCATGCTTGCCTGCTTCCAGCTTGAAATGCGGAAAACGCTTTCTATACACTACCGCGCAAACCAGCTGCCTGATTTTTCCATAGGAGTGAAAACAAGGTATGAGCACCATCGAAGAACGCGTCAAGAAAATCGTTGCCGAGCAACTTGGCGTTAAAGAAGAGGAAGTAACCAACAGCGCTTCCTTCGTCGAAGACCTGGGTGCCGACTCTCTTGACACCGTTGAGCTGGTGATGGCTCTGGAAGAGGAATTCGAGACCGAGATCCCGGACGAGCAAGCTGAGAAGATCACCACCGTTCAGGAAGCCATCGATTACATCAACGCGCACGCGCAGTAAGTTGTAATCTGCTTCAGAAACAGGAACAGCCGCACTGCCTTTGAACGAGGTAGTGCGGCTTTTCTTTGAGAGGGATTCATCCAGGTCGCGGGGGCTCCATTGCACCCAGCCGGGGATGGTTCCTGTCTTGGCGGGAACCGAGCCAAGTACGTTTAGGTATAGGAGTAATCGCTGTGTCGCGTAGACGCGTCGTAGTCACCGGGATGGGCATGCTATCGCCACTGGGCAACGATGTGCCAAGCAGCTGGCAGGGAATTCTCGCCGGCCGCAGTGGTATCGGCCTGATCGAGCACATGGATCTTTCTGCCTATTCCACTCGTTTTGGCGGGTCGATCAAAAGCTTCGATGTCGAGCAGTATCTGCCGGCAAAAGAGGCACGCAAGCTCGACCTCTTCATTCAGTACGGCCTTGCCGCGAGTTTCCAGGCGGTGCGTGATTCCGGGCTGGAGGTCACTGACGCCAATCGGGAGCGCATCGGCGTCGCGATGGGGTCCGGTATCGGCGGCCTGACCAATATCGAAAACAGCTGCAAGGCACTTATCGAGCAAGGTCCGCGGCGTATATCTCCCTTCTTCGTGCCGGGCTCCATCATCAACATGGTGTCTGGTTTCCTGTCGATCCATCTGGGATTGCAGGGCCCCAACTATGCAATCGCTACCGCCTGTACCACAGGCACCCACTGCATTGGCATGGCCGCCCGTAACATCGCCTATGGCGAGGCGGATGTCATGGTGGCCGGCGGTTCCGAGATGGCTGCCAGTGGGCTTGGTATCGGAGGCTTTGCGGCAGCACGCGCACTGTCCACCCGCAACGATGACCCGGCGGCTGCGAGCCGGCCCTGGGACAAGGGGCGTGACGGTTTCGTTCTCTCCGATGGTGCCGGTGCGCTGGTGCTGGAGGAGCTGGAGCATGCCAAGGCCCGGGGGGCGCACATCTACGCCGAACTGATCGGTTTCGGCATGAGCGCCGATGCGTTCCACATGACCTCGCCGCCCGACGACGGCGCCGGTGCTGCGCGCTGCATCCGCAATGCGCTGAAGGACTCCCAGTTGAATGTCGATCAGGTGCATTACATCAATGCACACGGCACCTCGACTCCCGCAGGTGACAAGGCCGAGGCTGCTGCTATTCGCAGCGTATTCGGTGATCACGCCTATGAGCTGTCGGTCAGTTCGACCAAATCCATGGTCGGCCACCTGCTGGGTGCTGCCGGTGCGGTGGAAGCGATCTTCAGTGTTCTGGCTATTCGTGATCAGGTCGCGCCGCCGACCATCAATCTGCATGAGCCGGATGAAGGCTGCGACCTCGATTTCGTTCCGCACGAGGCCAAGCCCCGACCGATTGAGGTGGCGGTGTCCAACTCGTTCGGTTTTGGCGGAACCAACGGTTCGCTGGTATTCCGCCGGTTCGCCGAGTGACATTGAGCTGGCTGAACGGGGAGCCCTGTGATGGGCTGCCCATTCATGATCGAGGACTGGCCTACGGCGATGGGCTGTTCGAGACTATTCGCGTCGCAGGTGGCCAGGCGCGGTTGGTCGAACGCCATCTGCAGCGGCTGCAAGATGGCTGTGAGCGGCTCGCCATTCCCGTTGATGCAAATCTGCTGCGCAATGAGCTGATGCGCTTCTGCCGGGCACTGGGGCAGGGCGTCGCCAAGCTCATCGTCACGCGTGGCGCCGGACAGCGTGGTTATGCAACGCCACAGCCGTGTCAGCCGCAGCGTCTGCTGTTAGGCTCGTCCTCTCCAGCTTATCCGCCACAGCATGCTGAAACCGGCATCAGGCTATTTCCGTGCGAGACCCGGCTTGCCGAGCAACCGCGACTCGCCGGCATCAAGCATCTGAATCGCCTGGAGCAGGTGTTGGCGCGTGCCGAGTGGCATGATCCGGTCTACGCGGAAGGGTTGATGCGCGATATGTCCGGCCGGGTGGTGGAGGGCGTTTTCAGCAATCTGTTCATCGTGGAAGCCGGCAAACTGCGCACCGCGCCGCTGACTCGTTGCGGAGTCGCTGGGGTCATGCGTGCGGAGATCATTGCGCGCGCAGCACAGCACGGGCTCCCGGTCGTGATCGACGACATCAGCTATGCCGAGCTTTTGCAGGCCGATGAGGTATTCCTCTGCAACAGCCTTTACGGCATCTGGCCCGTGACAGCTTTGGCCGAGTGCGTCTGGCCCGTCGGTCCGCTGACCCGTAAACTGCAGTCCGTTGTCGCCGACCTGTTGAGTGATTCGTGATCCGTAAAATTCTTGTTCTGCTGCTGACAGTGTTGCTGTTGGCGGCGATTGCGCTCGGACTGTTCACCTGGAAACAGCATGCTGCGCTCGAGCAGCCTCTGGCCGTTACCGACGAGGCCCTGCTGCTCGACGTGCGTCCGGGCGATACGCCCAGTGGCGTGCTTCAGCGGTTGGAGGCCGAAGGCGTACTGGAGGATGCCTTCTGGTTGCGTTTGTATTGGCGTTTGAACCTGTCCGGGCAGAGCTTGCACACCGGCGAGTATCGCCTGACCCCCACTATGACGGCGCGGGACATGATCGGGCTTTGGCAGCGTGGCGAAGTGGTGCAATACAGCCTGACCCTGGTCGAGGGCTGGAACTTCCGCCAGTTGCGTAGCGCCCTGCAGAGTCAGCCCAAGCTGGAGCAAACCCTGGATGGTTTGACTGATGCCGAAATCATGTCGCGCATCGGTGCGTCGGGCCAGCACCCGGAAGGACGCTTCTTCCCAGATACCTATCGTTTCACCCGCGGTACATCTGACGAGGACCTGCTGCGCCGTGCCTTCGCCCGCCTGGAGCAGGTTCTCGAAGAGGAATGGCAGCAGCGTGCCAGGGAGCTGCCGTACAAGGACGCCTATCAGGCGCTGATCATGGCCTCGATCATAGAAAAGGAAACCGGCGTGCCCGGCGAGCGTGGAGAGATTGCCGGCGTCTTTGTGCGCAGGCTGGCGCGGGGCATGCTGCTGCAGACCGACCCAACCGTTATCTACGGCATGGGTGAGAAGTACAAGGGCCGGATCACCCGCACCGATCTGCGCACGCCGACACCCTACAATACCTACACCAATGCCGGCCTGCCGCCGACCCCGATCGCGATGGTCGGGCGCGAGGCGATCCGCGCCGCGCTCCATCCGGCGGATGGCACCAGTCTCTACTTCGTCGCCCGTGGCGATGGCAGCCATGTTTTCAGCGATACGCTCAATCAGCACAACCGTGCGGTGCGCGAGTATCAGCTCAAGCGCCGTGCCGACTACCGCTCCAGCCCGCCGCCACGGCAGGCACCGGCGGACAACGGAAACGTACAATGAAAGGACTCTTCGTGACCCTCGAAGGCCCTGAAGGGGCCGGCAAGAGCACCAATCGTGAATATCTCGCCGAGCGCTTGCGCGCATGTGGCGTGGATGTCGTGCTGACCCGTGAGCCCGGTGGGACGCCGCTGGCCGAGCGTATCCGCGAGCTGCTTCTCACCCCGGCCGACGAGCCGATGGCGGTGGATACCGAGTTGCTGCTGGTCTTCGCCGCACGTGCTCAGCATCTCGCGCAGGTCATACGCCCGGCACTGGAGCGCGGGGCGGTGGTGCTCTGCGATCGTTTCACCGATGCCACCTATGCCTATCAGGGCGGGGGGCGAGGGCTCTCTATCGAGCGGATCGCCCAGCTGGAAGCCTTCGTGCAGGGCGAGCTGCGACCTGATCTGACCTTGATCTTCGATCTGCCGGTCGAGGTGGGGCTGGCCCGTGCGGCGGCGCGCGGTCGTCTGGATCGCTTCGAACAGGAAGGCCTCCGCTTTTTCGAATCGGTACGGCGCGCCTATCTGGATCGCGCCAAGGCTGCGCCGTCGCGCTATCGAATCATCGATGCAGGGCAGTCATTGAATGTCGTGCAGCAGGATGTACAGGCCCTGATTCCCGACCTGATGGGGCGCCTCGATGGCTGACGTCCTCCCCTGGCAGGCGGAGCTCTGGCGGCAGCTGGCAGGTCGTACGCAGCATGCTCACGCTTACCTGCTGCACGGTCCTGGCGGCATCGGCAAGCGGCAGCTGGCCGAGCAATTGATGGCGCTGCTGCTTTGCCAGCGGCCCGTGAACGCCACGGCCTGTGGTGAATGCAAGGCTTGTCAGCTGTTGGCTGCACATACGCATCCGGACCATTACATCCTCGAGCCGGAAGAGGTCGACAAGGCCATACGGGTCGACCAGGTGCGTGATCTGGTCGGCTTCGTCACCCAGACTGCGCAGCTGGGTGGGCGCAAGGTGATACTGCTGGAGCCCGCCGAGGCGATGAACCTCAATGCGGCCAACGCATTGCTCAAGAGCCTTGAGGAGCCCTCCGGCGATACGGTACTGCTGCTCATCAGCCACCAGCCGAGTCGCCTGTTGCCGACCATCAAGAGCCGTTGCGTGCAGCAGGCCTGCCCTCTGCCGGGACGGCAACAGAGTCTCGACTGGCTGGCTGGACAGCTCCCCGAGCTGGCAGCGGAGCTGCGTGAGCAGCTACTGACACTGGCGGCGGGGTCACCTCTGGCCGCCTTGAAGTTGCATGAGCAGAAAGTACTGGACTTGCGCGCGCAGGTTGTCGACAGCGTGAAGAAGCTGCTCAAGCAGCAACAGTCACCCAGTCAGCTGGCTGAGGGCTGGAATGCGCTGCCGCTGATCCTGCTGTTCGACTGGTTTTGCGAGTGGACGCATCTGATCCTGCGGTATCAGATGGCCGGTGATGATGCTGAGCTCGGTGCAGCCGATATGCAGAAGGTGTTGCAGTACCTTGCGCAGAAGTCAGCGCAACACAAAGTGATGGCGCTGCAGGACTGGCTGCTCGAACATCGGCAAAAAGTGCTAGGCAAAGCCAACCTCAACCGTGTGTTGCTTCTCGAAGCGCTGCTGGTGCAGTGGGCAACGCTGCCCGGCGCGGGCTAGAATCGACTGGAATTTTCGTTAGGAACACCGCATGAGCCTGCCAGCAAATCTTGGTCCGCGTAATGGCATCCTGTCCCTGACCATCAAGGACAAGTCGGTGCTCTATGCCGCGTTCATGCCCTTCATCAAGCATGGAGGTCTGTTCATCCCGACCAACAAGAGCTACAAGCTTGGCGACGAAGTGTTCATGCTGCTCAACCTGATGGACGAGCCGGAAAAGATTCCCGTTGCCGGCAAGGTCGTCTGGATCACCCCAAAGGGCGCCCAGGGCAGTCGCGCTGCTGGAATTGGCGTGCAGTTCAACGAAGGCGACAGTACCGCACGCAACAAGATCGAAACCTATCTGGCCGGTGCGCTCAAATCCGACCGTCCGACCCACACGATGTAACGCTCTGAGTCACTGAACGTCATCCCTCGCCAGACGGCAGGGTGTTCGTTGGCCTTTCCTGACAACCGGCCATTTGCTCTACAATCGCCCCTTTTTCGCGATAGCAAGTAGTGCATTTCATGCTGGTAGATTCCCACTGTCACCTTGACCGACTCGACCTGACCGCACATGACGGTTCACTGGATGCCGCGTTGGACGCTGCGCGCTCGCGCGGTGTCGGGCATTTCCTCTGCATCGGCGTTAGCGCCGACAACGCAGCGGCGGTCAGATCGCTGTCCGAGCGCTATGCCGACGTGGATTGCTCGATCGGTGTTCATCCTCTGGATCTCGAGCCGACGAGCCAGCCGGTGCTGGACTGGTTGCTTGGCGAGCTCCAGCACCCGCATGTGGTTGCCATTGGTGAAACCGGTCTGGATTACCACTACGAGCCCGAAGCTGCGCAGATGCAGCAGCAGTCCTTCCGGCTGCATCTTGAAGCAGCCAGGCTGACCGGCAAACCGGTCATCGTGCACACCCGGGCTGCCCGCGCCGATACGCTGGATCTGCTCCGTGAAGCGGCGCTGCCGCAGGCGGGTGTATTGCATTGCTTTACCGAGGACTGGGACATGGCCAAGGCTGCGCTTGATCTCGGTTTCTATATCTCTCTGTCGGGGATCGTCACGTTCCGAAATGCCGATGCGCTGCGCGATGTGGCTCGCAGAGTGCCGGCTGATCGCTTGCTGGTCGAAACCGATTCGCCGTATCTGGCGCCGGTTCCCCACCGTGGCAAAGCCAACCTGCCGCAGTATGTGCGGGAGGTCGCCGAGTTTGTTGCGGAGTTGCGTGGCGTTCCGTTCGAGGCGCTGGCTGAGCAAACCACTGCCAATTTCAAGACACTGTTCCCGCTGGCCAGGGTGCGCAGCTGACGTCGCCGCCGCGTAGGATTGGTGCTTTCCAGCACGTCCGGTGCGCTGCCTTCTTTCTCGCCGACACGAGCGGCGCTTTTCTTGCCCTGAAGATCCACAAGGTGGCGTATGACCGCTGAAACGCTGCACACCGGACCGCTCCAGCGCGGTCTGAAGAATCGTCATATCCAGCTGATCGCCCTGGGCGGAGCGATTGGAACGGGACTGTTCCTGGGCTCGGCCGGAGTTCTGAGAAGTGCCGGCCCGTCGATGATCCTGGGTTATGCGATCGGTGGCTTCATCGCTTTTCTGATCATGCGCCAGCTGGGGGAGATGATCGTCGAGGAGCCGGTCGCAGGGTCGTTCAGCCATTTCGCACACAAATATGGCGGCGGTTATGCGGGGTTCCTTTCCGGCTGGAACTACTGGGTGCTGTACGTCCTGGTGGGCATGGCCGAGCTGACGGCGGTCGGCAAGTACGTGCAGTTCTGGTGGCCTGATATTCCCGCCTGGGCCACAGCCGCTGCGTTCTTCGTGCTGATCAATCTGATCAATCTCAGCAACGTCAAGGCTTTCGGTGAGGCCGAGTTCTGGTTTGCCATTGTCAAGGTCGCCGCCATCGTCGGCATGATCCTGCTCGGGCTTTTCCTCCTGGTCAGTGGCCAGGGGGGCGAGCAGGCAAGCATCAGCAACCTGTGGACGCACGGTGGCTTCTTCCCCAACGGCTTCAGCGGCATGCTGCTGGCGCTGGCGATCATCATGTTCTCCTTCGGTGGACTGGAACTGGTCGGCATCACGGCGGCAGAAGCGGCGGAGCCAAAAACCGTGATTCCCAAGGCGATCAATCAGGTCGTCTATCGCATTCTGATCTTCTACATAGGCGCGCTGACGGTGCTGCTGGCGCTGTATCCCTGGGACGCACTGTTGCAGACGCTGGGCTCCGCGGGCGACCCCTACAGCGGCAGCCCCTTCGTGCAGATATTTTCGCTGATCGGCAGCGATGCGGCGGCGCATCTGCTGAACTTCGTCGTGCTGACGGCTGCGCTTTCGGTCTACAACAGCGGCGTGTATTGCAACAGCCGCATGCTGTACGGCCTGGCAGAGCAGGGCGATGCGCCGCGCAGCCTGATGAAGATCAATGCCCGCGGTGTCCCGGTGCTAGCGGTGGGCGTGTCGGCCCTGGTAACCCTGCTCTGCGTGGCGGTGAACTACCTGTTTCCGCAGGGCGCGCTCGAACTGCTGATGTCCCTTGCGGTGGCTGCGCTGGTAATCAACTGGGCGATGATCAGCCTTGCGCACCTGAAATTTCGTCGCGCCATGCAGCGCCAGGGCGTTGAGCCGAGCTTCAAGGCGTTCTGGTTCCCGCTGAGCAATTACCTGTGCCTGGCCTTCGTCAGCGGGATCCTGGTCATCATGCTGTGGCTACCTGGCATCCGCATGTCGGTGTTCGCGATTCCGGTCTGGGTCGGGTTTCTCTGGCTGTGCTACCGGCTGCGGACTCGTTTGCTGGCGCAGCCCCAGACCTGAGAGCAAAAAAAACCCGGTTTCCAGGGAAGCCGGGCCAAGACCATTAGGAGTATGAAATCGCAATCCTAGCGACCTCATCTGGCTGGGCAGTGGGGGGATTGCCCGGCCAGTTACTCAAGTATTAACGCTGCTCCGCGGGTTTGCCGGCGGATTTCCCTGATTTTTAAACGCATTTGGAATACAAGTCTCGCTGGCTGATCGCCTTCAGTGCGCAGCCAGGTCATGCAACAGGCCTAGCGTTTCGTCTATGACGTGCTCCGGCGTGTAGAAATGTGGCGAGAAGCGGATGCCGCCGCCGCGTTGTGCACACACCACCTGTTCAGTCTTGAGTCGCTCGAACAGAGCGGCATTGGACCAGCCGTCGAGGCGGAACGTGACGATGCCGGAGCGCCTCTCCGCTTGGCCTGGCGAGAGGGTTTCTACTCCATTCAGCTCGCTGATCCCGTGAGTCAGCCATTCGATTCGCTCGTCCAGCGATCTGGCGACTTGCTCCATCCCCACTTCCTCCAGCAGCGACAGGCTGGCTTCGAGTGCCATTGCCCCCAGCATGTTCGGGCTGCCGCACTCGAACCGCCTAGCACTGCGTGCGGGCTCCCAGTCGCTACGGTCGTAGTCGCCGGCGTGCTCCAGCATGTGCCAGCCGTACTCGTGCAGTTTCAGTTGCTCGCGTAGGTCGTTGCGACAATAGAAAACACCGAGTCCTTCCGGGCCGAGCATCCACTTGTGACCATCCGCCATGGCGAAGGCGCAACGGTTCTGCTGGACATCGAAGGGCAGGGCGCCCAATTGCTGGATTGCATCGATGCACAGAAGCACGCCGCGTTGCTCGCAGCCTTCGCCCAGGCGCGGAAGATCCAACCGCATGCCGCTCGCATATTGCACGGCGCTGATCGACATCAGGCGTACCCGAGGACCACACGCTGCAAGGAGGTCAGCCTCGGGATCGACACCCTTGAGACTGACCTGAATGACTTCCACGCCGAGTGGCCGCAATGCCTCCCAGACCACCCTATTGGACGGAAACTCCTCGTCGCTGATCACGATCTGATCACCGCTTTTCCAGTCCAGCCCGAAGGCGACGAATGAGAGCGCTTCGGAGGTGTTCTTGACCAGCGCCAGATCGGCACTGCTCGGCGCGTTGAGCAGTCGCGTCAGGCGTTGGCGCAGGCTGCGTTCCACTGTGAGCCATTCGGGGTAGTCGCGCGCGCCCAGGGTTGCATTCTGCTCGGCAAAGGCGCTCACGGCCCGAGCCGCCCGCCTGGGCCAGGGAGCGACGGCAGCATGGTTCAGATATCGCAAACCGACTATTTGCGGGAATTCGTCATTTATTTGAATCATGGTTGGATGTCCCGTGCATTTCATGACCGGTTAGGCATAATGGCTGCCTCGTTTTTCACCTCAAGCAGCCTTCCTATGCAGAATGAACCTCGTAAGGTCCGCGAATTTCGTCGCCGCGAACAGGAAATCCTCGATACCGCGTTGCAGCTTTTTCTCGACCAGGGAGAGGACAGCGTTACTGTCGAGATGATTGCCGATGCGGTCGGCATCGGCAAAGGCACGATCTACAAGCACTTCAAGTCCAAGGCCGAAATTTACCTGCGGCTGATGCTGGACTACGAGCGCGACCTGAACCAGATCCTCCACTCTCCCGACCTGGACCGCGACAAGGAAGCGCTTTCGCGCGCCTACTTCGAGTTCCGCATGCGCGACCCGCAGCGCTATCGGCTGTTCGACCGCCTCGAGGAGAAAGTGGTCAAGGGCAATCAGGTGCCGGAAATGGTCGAGCAGCTGCACAGCATCCGCGCCTCCAACTTCGAACATCTGACCCAGTTGATCAAAGGCCGTATCGCCGAAGGCAAGCTGGAAGACGTGCCACCGTACTTCCACTATTGTGCCGCCTGGGCGCTGGTACATGGTGCGGTGGCGCTGTACCACTCGCCGTTCTGGAGCAACGTGCTGGAAGATCAGGACGGCTTCTTCCAGTTCCTCATGGATATCGGCGTACGCATGGGCAACAAGCGCAAGCGTGACTGAATCGGCGGCAGCGTGAAGATCGAACAGGCGTGGACGCAATGAACGCGAGCGAGTTTTCCATCCGCTACATCGAGCCAGTATTTCGGCCACCCAGCGAGGCGCATTCGCTGATCCTGCCGGTGACCAATGGCTGCTCCTGGAACAGCTGTACCTTCTGTGACATGTATACCGCGCCGCAGAAGAAGTTTCGTGCTCGCGATGAGGCGGAGGTGCTCGACGAGATCCGTCGTTGCGGCGAGCAGTTGATCGTGCAGCGTGTATTCCTCGCCGATGGTGACGCCTTGGTGTTGCCGACCCACCGGCTGTTGAGAATCCTTGAACAGATCCGCCAGTGCCTGCCCGAAGTTCAACGTGTCTCGAGCTATTGCCTGCCACGCAACCTGCGCAAGAAGTCGGTTGCCGAGCTGCAGGAACTGGCGGATGCGGGGCTCGGCATGGCCTATGTCGGCGCCGAGTCCGGCGACGATGAGGTGCTGGCGCTGGTCAACAAGGGGGAGACCTACGAATCGACGCTCAGCGCGCTGGATAAGCTGGGGGCGGCGGGCATCGCACGCTCGGTGATGATTCTCAACGGGCTTGGCGGTCGCCAACTGAGTCGCCAGCACGCACGCAACTCGGCGCGGCTGATGAATGCAGCGCAGCCCGAGTTTCTGTCCACGCTGGTGGTCAGTTTTCCGCAGGGTGAAGCGCGTTTTCGGCAAACCTTCGAGGATTTCGAGCCGCTGGTGCCGGCCGATCTGTTTCGCGAGCTGGAGTGGTTGCTGGAGGATCTGCAGCTGACCGATACGGTTTTTCGCAGCGACCATGCGTCCAATTATCTGGTGCTCAAGGGGATTTTGGGTGCCGATAAGCCGGGCCTGCTGCGTCGGGTGCGTGAGGCCATCGAAGACCCGCGTAACGCCCCGTTGCGTCAGGAGTGGCAGCGAGGCCTGTAGCCGCCTCGTTCAGGCGGGGAGTCGAGAGCATCCAGCTGAACCGGCTCGCCTCGGTGCTGGAAGTGGCGTGGATGCTGCATTGGCTGTCGAATCGTCGGTTTTTCGTCGCCGGCCCTATGAGGTGAGTTTCATGCGATTTCTGTTACTGGCAGTGCCTGGCTTGCTTGCATTGCTCATGCTTTCTGGCTGCATGAAGGTCAGCGACATGGCGGAGGGTACCCGTTATCACCTTCGCGATGCCGGAATTCTGGATCACAGCGAAACCCGTCGTTCCAACTCCTGGCGCCTGCAGCCGGACTCATTCATCTATATCGCGCAGGGACATTTCGTGCCGCCCGGAGACGCATACCCGCGGCCGAACGTCGTGGCCGAAGAGGCCTTCAGCGGTTTTGTCGAGTACTTCCCAATGGTTCGTCGAGCCCGTGGCCCGCTCGGGCTTGAGGAGGCAATGGCCGAAGCGTCGGCAATGGGCGCGCATTATCTGCTGTATCTGCGGTTTGCCGCGGCTGATGATCGCATCGGCAGTTTCGACGAGCTGAACGATCAGCGCGCACTGGATCGCCTTGGTGTCGATTCCGGCGTGGTGCAGTTGATGCTGGTGGAGACCGGAACTCGCTATCTGGTCGATACCGCTCGCATTCGTAATCGTGGCGGCGTGCTCGGCATCTACGATGCAAAGCCGGAGCAACTCTTGCGTCCGCCACTGCAGGACTATGCTCGTCGGTTGTTGGGCCTGTCACGTTGAGCGATGTGGCAGTATCGGGAACAGGCGATTACCTCATTCAATCGAGGAGGACCGAATGACCGATATAGGCAAGGCTGGGGATCTGCTTGCGCAGCTGTCCGCTGGCGGGAAGAAGAAAGGGTTGCCGCCGGTGCATCTGTGGAACCCTCCGTTCTGTGGCGATCTGGACATGCGCATCGCGCGCGACGGGACCTGGCACTATCAGGGTTCGCCGATCGGGCGGCCGGCAATGGTGCGTTTGTTTTCCACGGTGATTCGCCGCGACGGCGACGACTACTTCCTGGTGACACCGGTAGAGAAGGTCGGTATCCAGGTCGAAGATGCGCCTTTCGTTGCGGTCCGGCTGGAAGTCAGTGGCGAGGGTGAGACGCAAAGCCTGCGCTTTATCACCAATGTCGAGGACGAGGTCGAGGCTGGTGAAGAGCACCCTTTGCGCGTTGTCACCGACCCGCAAACGCAGGAGCCGGCGCCATATGTGCATGTGCGTGCCAACCTCGAGGCACTGATCCATCGCAATGTGTTTTATGAGCTTGTGGAGCTGGCGGTGCCCGGCAAGGTAGATGGCAAGGATTACCTCGGTGTGTGGAGTGGCGGGACGTTCTTCCCGATTGGCGCCGCTGAGTAGCTGTTTCGTTACCCATGATCAAAAAAGGCTCCCGAGGGAGCCTTTTTTGATGGTCTTACATGTTGGGGTAGTTCGGTCCGCCGGTACCTTCGGGCGCGACCCAGGTGATGTTCTGCGCCGGGTCCTTGATGTCGCAGGTCTTGCAGTGCACGCAGTTCTGCGCGTTGATCTGGAAGCGCTTGCTGCCATCGTCGTTGCTCACGACCTCGTAAACGCCGGCCGGGCAGTAACGCTGTGCCGGCTCGTCGTACATCGGCAGGTTCTTTTCGATCGGAATGCTCGGGTCGGTCAGTTTCAAGTGAACCGGCTGCTCTTCCTCGTGGTTGGTATTGGAGAGGAATACCGAGGAGAGCTTGTCGAAGCTCAGCTTGCCGTCCGGCTTGGGGTAGTCGATTTTCTTCGACTCTGCAGCCGTCTTGAGGCAGGCGTAGTCCGGCTTGGTGTCGTGCAGGGTGAAGGGGATCTTGCCACCGAAGATGTTCTGATCGATGAAGTTGAACGCGCCACCCTTGATTGCGCCCCACTTGTGAATGGCAGCGCCGAAGTTGCGGCTCTTGTATAGCTCGTCGTACAGCCAGCTGGACTTGAAGCCCTCTTCGTACGCGGTCAGCTCGTCGCCACCTTCGCGTCCGGCCAGCAGTGCGTCCGCAGCGGCTTCGGCCGCCAGCATGCCGGACTTCATCGCCGTGTGGCTGCCCTTGATCTTGGCGAAGTTCAGGGTGCCGGCGTCGCAGCCGATCAGTGCGCCGCCGTTGAATACCATCTTCGGCAGGCAGTTGATGCCGCCCTTGGCGATCGCACGTGCGCCATAGGAAACGCGCTTGCCGCCTTCCAGGTACTGCTTGATCACTGGATGGTGCTTGTAGCGCTGGAATTCGTCGAACGGCGACAGATACGGGTTGCTGTACGACAGGTCGACGATCAGGCCGACGACCACCTGATTGTTTTCCAGGTGATAAAGGAAGGAACCGCCAGTGTTTTCGTCGTTCAGCGGCCAGCCCGCAGTGTGCACGACCAGTCCCTGCTCATGCTTGGCCGGGTCGATGTCCCACAGTTCCTTGATGCCGATGGCGTAGTGCTGCGGGTCGACGTTGGCGTTGAGCTGGAAGCGGTTGATCAGCTGCTTGCCGATATGACCACGGCAGCCTTCGGCGAACAGCGTGTACTTGGCGCGCAGCTCCATGCCTGGCGTGTACATGCCTTCCTTCGGATTGCCTTCGCGGTCGACGCCAAGGTCACCGGTGACGATACCGCGCACGATGCCGTTCTCGTCGATCAGCGCTTCCTGAGCGGCGAAGCCTGGGTAGATCTCGACACCCAGGTTCTCGGCCTGCTGGGCCAGCCAGCGGCACAGGTTGCCGAGGGAAATGATGTAGTTGCCTTCGTTGTGCATGGTCTTGGGGACCAGTGCATTGGGCAGCTTGCTGGCGGCTTCGGCGGTCTTGAGCAGGTAGATGTCGTCACGCTTGACCGGCGTATTGAGCGGGGCGCCGAGCTCTTTCCAGTCAGGGAACAGCTCATTCAGTGCGCGCGGCTCGAAGACTGCGCCGGATAGAATATGGGCGCCTACTTCGGAGCCTTTCTCAACGACGCATACACTGATTTCCTGACCAGCGTCGGCGGCTTTCTGCTTCAGGCGGCAGGCTGCGGATAGGCCTGCAGGGCCGGCGCCGACGATGACAACGTCGAATTCCATGTATTCGCGTTCCATTGGGCTTTCTCCTACTCAGGGCTTGGTTGTTATATAAGTGGTGGAGGGCTGTGATCGGTCCCTGACCGAGCCGGGCCGGCGCATTATATATAGACGCTCGAATCGGTCCAATACAAACGTTTGTTTGAATTTTCTGGAAGCCTGTTAGAATCGCCCGAACCGCGTCGTTATGACGGGTCATATGCGTTGTTGACCCCGTCCGCGGCCTGCGGTCAAGATACGGACGGTTTGCACTCGCCGAACAGGGCAGCGGCTATCAAAACCCAAGCCACGAGCAAGGCTCGGTTCGCCTCGGCGGAATTCTATTCACCGGAGAGTAACGAGGAATCCATGAAGGTTCTTGTAGCTGTCAAACGAGTGGTCGATTACAACGTCAAGGTTCGCGTCAAGGCGGACAATTCGGGCGTTGACCTCGCCAACGTCAAGATGTCGATGAACCCCTTCTGCGAAATTGCCGTGGAAGAAGCCGTACGCCTGAAAGAGAAGGGCGTGGCGAGCGAAATCGTTGTCGTCTCCATCGGTCCGACCGCTGCTCAGGAGCAGCTGCGCACCGCGCTGGCGCTGGGCGCCGACCGCGCCGTGCTGGTCGAGTCCAACGACGAACTGAACTCCCTTGCGGTCGCCAAGCTGCTCAAGGCCGTGGTCGACAAGGAGCAGCCGCAGCTGGTCATTCTCGGCAAGCAGGCGATCGACAGCGACAACAACCAGACCGGGCAGATGCTCGGTGCACTGACTGGCTATGCCCAAGGCACCTTCGCCTCCAAGGTGGAAGTGGCTGGCGACAAGGTCAACGTGACCCGCGAAATCGACGGCGGCCTGCAGACCGTCGCGCTCAGCCTGCCGGCGATCGTCACCACCGACCTGCGTCTGAACGAGCCGCGCTACGCGTCGCTGCCGAACATCATGAAGGCCAAGAAGAAGCCGCTGGAAACGCTGACTCCAGATGCGCTGGGCGTCACCACCACGTCTACCGTGAAGACCCTGAAAGTCGAAGCGCCGGCTGCCCGCAGCGCCGGTATCAAGGTCAAGTCCGTGGCTGAACTGGTCGAGAAACTGAAGAACGAGGCGAAGGTAATCTAAATGACTATCCTGGTTATCGCTGAACACAATAATGCCGTTCTCGCGGCCGCTACCCTGAACACCGTTGCCGCCGCCAAGCGGATTGCCGCCCAGGCCATCGGTGGCGACATCCACGTACTGGTAGCCGGCAGTGGCTGCGGTGCCATCGGTGAAGCAGCCGCGCAGATCGAAGGCGTGGCCAAGGTACTGGTCGCTGACGACGCGGCTTACGCCAATCAGCTGCCGGAAAACGTCGCGCCGCTGATCGCCGACCTGGCGAAGAACTACAGCCACGTGCTGGCTGCGGCGACCACCAACGGCAAGAACTTCCTGCCGCGCGTTGCTGCTCAACTGGATGTCGATCAGATCTCCGAGATCATCGCCGTTGAAAGCGCCGATACCTTCAAGCGCCCGATCTATGCCGGTAACGCCATCGCTACCGTGCAGTCCAGCGCTGCCATCAAGGTCATCACCGTGCGTGCCACCGGCTTCGATGCCGTGAATGCCACCGGCGGTTCGGCTGCGGTCGAGCAGGTCTCAGGCGCTGGCGATGCCGGCAAGTCGACTTTCGTTGGCGAAGAGCTGGCCAAGTCGGATCGTCCCGAGCTGACCGCTGCCAAGATCGTTGTTTCCGGCGGTCGTGGCATGCAAAACGGCGAGAACTTCAAGCACCTGTACTCGCTGGCCGACAAGCTTGGCGCGGCTGTTGGTGCCTCCCGTGCCGCTGTCGATGCCGGCTTCGTGCCCAACGACATGCAGGTCGGACAGACCGGCAAGATCGTTGCACCGCAGCTGTACATCGCGGTGGGTATCTCCGGCGCCATCCAGCACCTGGCGGGTATGAAGGACTCCAAGGTGATCGTCGCGATCAACAAGGACGAGGAAGCGCCGATCTTCCAGGTTGCCGACTACGGCCTGGTGGGGGATCTGTTCGAGATCGTGCCGGAGCTGGAAAAGCTCGTCTGAAGCTGATCGCTGTTGAAGAAACCCGCTCATGTAGCGGGTTTTTTCATGGGCGATGGGCGGGTTCGTCGGTGTACCATCGGCGAACTTCGATCAGCATCAGTTAACTCGCGCAATAAGGGGATCTTCATGCGTTTCGCTTTTCCGTTGAAATTGGCCATGGTCGCGCTGGTGTTGGCAACGCCATTCACGGCAGCGGCAGCGGGGAAGTGCGACCGTCTGGTGGCGACTGGCGCAGCGGACAACCCTCCCTTTCTCTGGCGCGATCCGCAGAACCCGAAGCGTCTGATCGGGGCTAATGCGGACCTGCTCGGGCAGATCGCCGACTCGCTCGATCTGAAACTGGACCTGCTTTACACCGGTGACCGAACCAAAGCGCTCGAAGAGGTGCGCAGTGGCCGGGTCGACGTACTGGCCGATGCGACACTGACGGTGCAGCGACTCGAAGAACTGGATTTCGTCCACCCGGCCATCCTGCAATTGCAGACCGTCGCCTGGGTACGCAATGAGCCCGGCTTCTTCTATGCCAGCCGTGAAGATCTGGGAGGCCACGCCGGCTTGATCGCTGGCACCAGCCGCTTCGGTAGCGAGTTCGACGCCTTCGCGAAAAAACACCTGCAATTGCAGCCGGTCGCCGACCTCGCTCAGGGGCTGAAGCGGATCGTGGCGGGCAATGGCGACTACTTGCTGCATGAGCGGTACAGTGCAGTCGCGGCGGCTGATGCATTGGGGCTGCTGGACAAGGTGCAGCGTCTCGAACCTCCAGTGGTAG
The DNA here is from genome assembly GCF_002929225.1 of Stutzerimonas kunmingensis. GTDB lineage: Bacteria > Pseudomonadota > Gammaproteobacteria > Pseudomonadales > Pseudomonadaceae > Stutzerimonas. Next base: position 832,913 of record NZ_PISM01000004.1, read on the forward strand.
GCCGGGATATGCACCTGGCCATTTCGCACGACTCGGCCTGCAATGATCCCTGGCTGCGCGGACAACTGGCGCGGAAGATGACAGAATTGCGCGCCGCCGGTGTGCCTGAGCAACTGGTGGCGCACAACCTGACTGTCTGGAAGAACCAGCAGTCAGAGCGGGCAAAGGCTTCGAAAAAGTAGGACTCGCCGTGTTGAAACGACTTCTCGCCAGCCCATTTCTGGTCCTGGTTTTCCTGACTGGCTGTGCCAGTGACCCTGTTCCGACAGAACAATTGCGTTTGACCGCACAGGCCGTAGCCCAGGCGCGCTCCGTAGGCGCAACCGATGCGTACGAGGACCTCGTGCTGGCCGAAAGCAAGTTGAGCAAGGCCCAGGCGGCACTCCAGGCGGGCGATAATCGCGAAGCTCGGCTGTTGGCCGAGCAGGCAGAGCTGGATGCGCGTCTGGCGGAGAGCAGGGTTCTGAAGGACAAGCGCGAGGCCCAGATCGACGATCTGAATCGTCGCATTCAGCGGCTACGGCAGTTGCTGGGGGAGGCCAGGTGAGAAGTGGATTTGCGATAGCCCTGGCTGGGCTGGTACTGGCTGGTTGCTCGACGCCGCAGACCGAGCTCGAATTGAACCGCGCATCTGCCGCGCTGCAACGAATTCAGGCGGACAGCATGGTCCAGCGCAGCGCGCCGAAGGATGTTCAGCGTGCACTCGAAACGCAGCAACGCGCCGAGCGTTTCAACCAGTACTGGGGGGGCGCCGCCGACGCCCGGCATTACGCCTACCTGAGTCAGCGCTACAGCGAAATCGCCGCGCAGCAGGGTGAGCTGCTGCAGCATCAGGAACAGGTCGCACGCCTGGAGATGGAGCGCGACCGGCTGCGGCGCATGCTGCAGGACGCCAGGTTGATGACCGCCGAGCAACAGGGGCGCTGGCTGGAAGACCAGATGATGAGCCTGGCTGCCAGCGAAACCGATCGCGGCATGGTCATGACGCTGGGCGACGTGCTGTTTCGTGCCGGCAGTGCCGACCTCAGCCACACGGCCAATCGCACTTTGCTCAAGCTGGTGCATTTCCTCCAGCTCAATCCGCAGCGCAAGATTCGCATCGAGGGATACAGCGACAGCCGCGGCGATGCCCAGGAGAATCTCGCGCTGTCGCAGGCGCGGGCGCAAACGGTGGCGGATCTGCTGATCAATCTTGGCGTCGCTGCCGAGCGGGTAGAGGTGCGCGGCTATGGTGAGCGCTTTCCGTTGGCCGAGAACGCCTCGGCACGCGGTCGCGCGCAGAACCGTCGCGTTGAGATCCTGTTCTCCGACGCGGAAGGCAATCTCGGCCCCGACCGTTAGTCGCGCGGCCATCTGAGCAGACTGTTTCGCCTAGACGTGACCTAACTGTATTGGTCTGGGTCTCCAGCAGTGCGCTACTGTTACGGTTCAGTTGGCAGGAGACCGGCTAGATGACCAATCTGTTGCTCTATCAGCGCATTGCCCAGCAGCTTGCCGAAGATATTCGGCGCGGCGTATATCGCCCCGGTGAGCGCGTGCCGTCGGTACGCAAGATGAGCCGACAGCTGAGTGTCAGCCACGCCACGGTGTTGCAGGCGTACGCCAATCTCGAAGATCAGGGCATGATCCGTGCGCGCCCGCAGTCCGGCTTCTACGTCCACCAGACGCCCGTACTCACTGCGCCGACCCCGGATATTGCCCAGGTCGAGCGGCCGAAACTGGTCACCCGCAGCAGCATCATCAATCAGGTGCTCAGCGAGTCGCGCCGCGAGGGGCTGATTCCGCTGGGGGCGGCCGTGCCGCATGTGGATTACCTGCCGGTACGGGCGTTGCACCAGCAGCTGGCGAAGGTCACGCGGTTTCACAGCCCGCGGGCATTCAGCTACATGTTCAGCCCGGGCTACGAGCCGCTGCGCCGCCAGGTGGCGATTCGCATGCGCGATGCCGGTGTGGTGGTGGATTCGAGCGAAATCGTCATCACCCATGGCTGCGTTGACGCGTTGCAGATGTCACTGCGGGTCCTGACCAAGCCGGGCGATCTCATCGCCGCCGAGTCGCCGACCTATTACGGCTTGCTGCAACTGGCCGATCTGCTCGGTCTGAAGGTCATCGAGATACCCAGCGACCCGGATACCGGAATGAGCCTTGAGGCGCTGCAGCTTGCGGCAGGGCAGTGGCCGATCAAGGCGCTGGTGCTGACCGCGCGCCTGAGCAATCCGCTGGGCGTGAGCATGCCTGACCACCGGCAGAAGCAGCTGCTGAGCCTGGCGGCGCGTTTCGACATCCAGATCGTCGAGGACGATATCTATGGCGAACTGATGTTCGACCAGGGCCAGTACAAGGCGCTCAAGTCCAATGATCGGGACGGACGTGTCATCTACTGTTCCAGCTTTTCCAAGACGCTTTCGCCGGGGGTGCGCATCGGTTGGGTCATCGCCGGGCGCCATCAGGCCGAGATCGAGCGCCTGCAGACCTTCAGCACCCATTCGGCGTGCAGCGTCACTCAGATGGGTGTGGCGGCTTATCTGGAGAACGGGGGTTACGATCGACACCTGCGTGCCATCCGCCAGGAGTACCGCAAGAATCTCAGCGCGTTTCAGCTGGCGGTACAGCGCTACTTCCCGGAAGGCACACAGATGACGCGCCCCAAGGGCAACTTCATCCTCTGGGTCAGCCTGCCGGTGCGGGTCAATACCCAGGACCTGCACGTCAGGGCGCTGGAGCGGGGGATCAGCATCGCGCCGGGACTGATCTTCAGCAACACTGAACAATTCAACCACTGCATTCGTCTCAACTGTGGGCTGCCCTGGAATAACGAGACCGAGCGGGCGCTGCGGACACTCGGGCAGCTGGCTTCGGAACTGTGCCGGGATGCCCAGTAGCGCCCCAAACCTGCCGCTGTAAGGAGCGATCGGATGCGAAGGCCGCTGTTGTTATTGCTGTCGTTGGCCTTGCTGGGGGGATGCGGGGACGACGAATCGACTTCATCGCGTGCGCCCGCGCCGGTCGAGCAGCCCTCTGAACCGGAGAGTATCGTCGAGCAGGAAGAGGTGCCGCCTGATCTCGATATTGAGCTGGCGCCAATCGAAGAAACCTCCGATGCCGAGCCGCCGGAAGTGGAGATCAGCCTGCCCGAACCCGTTCCCGAGGACGAGGCACCTGCCCCGGCGCCGCAGCCATCGACGGCTAAGCGCTCCACGCCGCCGCCAGCGAAGGTCGAACTGCCCGAGCCGGAACTCGATCTGCGCTTGCCCGAGGAACTGGTCGAGGAGCTGGCGCCAGGCCCGGGTGATGAATCGATGCGGCTGTTACCGCCGCTTTTCGAGGGTGGCGGGCCGTCGCGATCGATGCAGATCGGCGGCCGGCTGATTTCCGGCGAGGCAGAAGACGAGGAGCTCATCGAGGGCGCGGAGATTCGCCTCGAATTCAAGCGCTGAGGTGCATGCGTTCCCCGGCCTTCGCTTTAGTCCCTGGCTGGCAGCTGCGATAGCAGCCGCTGCAGTTCATCGGCCGGCATCGGGTGGCTCATGTGGAAGCCTTGCACCTCGGTGCAGCCGTCGTCTTTCAGCAGCCGCAGCTGTTCCTCGGTTTCCACGCCCTCGGCCGTCACGCGCATCTGCAGGCCGCGGCCCAGTTCGATCAAGGCGCGTACGATCGAATGATCTTCCATCGACTGCCCGATACCGGCGACGAAGCTGTTGTCGATCTTTATCACATCGAAGGGGTAGTGGCGCAGGCTGGTCAGCGACGAGTAGCCCGTGCCGAAGTCATCCACGGCCAGGTGCACGCCGAGCGCCTTGACCCGCTTGAGCTGGTCCAGCGTGCCCTGCGTTTCCCGTAACAGTGCACTCTCGGTAATCTCCAGTTCCAGCCGCTCCCCTGGCAGGCCGTTCTCGCCGAGCGCATGGGCTATCTCATCGAGCAGCCGATCATCATGCAGCTGAAATGGCGAGAGGTTGACCGAGACGACCGTATCGCCTGGCCAGCGAATCGCCTGGCTGCAGGCCTGATGCAGCACCCAGCGCCCGAGCGGAATGATCAGCCCGGTTTCTTCGGCCAGTGGAATGAACTGCTCCGGCAGTAGCAGCCCGCGCTCGGGGTGATTCCAGCGCACCAGTGCCTCGGCTCCGATGATTTGCATGCCCTGGCTCAGGTAGCGCGGCTGGTAGTACACCTCCAGCTGCTGCTCGGCAAGCGCGACGCGCAGTTCCTCTTCGCGCTGGAGCCGCTCGTGCAGCCGCTGATCCATCTCGCGGCCATAGGCACGCCAGGTTCCCCGGCCTGCTTCCTTTGCCTGGTACAGCGCAATGTCGGCGCAACGCAGCAGTTCGTTGGCCTGGTTGGCATCGTCGGGCGCCAGGGCGACGCCGATGCTGGCGCCGATATTGATCTGCTGGTCTTCGTAGACAAAGGGCGCGCTGAGGGCCTCGATGATGCGGTTGCAGAGACGGTCAATATCGGTGTCTTCGCTCATCCGGTGGAGCGCGACGACGAACTCGTCACCGCCCAGCCGCGCCACGAGGTCGCCGTCGCGGGTGTGTTGGCGCAGGCGGGATGCCACGCCGATCAGTACTTCGTCGCCAGCGGCGTGACCGAGGGTGTCATTCACCGGTTTGAAGCGGTCCAGGTCGATGTAGAGCAGTGTCAGTGCCGAGCCGCTACGAAGCGCCGCCAGATTCTGATCTAGGTAGTCGCGCAGCCGGCTGCGGTTGGGCAGGCCGGTCAGGGCATCGTGCTGAGAGAGGTACTGAACGCGAGCTTGCGCCTTGGTTTCCTCGGTGATGTCGCTGGCGGTGCCGCGATAGCCGACCAGCTTGTCGTCCTGATGGATGGCGCGGGCAGCCAGCCGGCAGAAACGCTCGCAGCCATCGGCGGCACGATAGCTGCTGCGCAGTGGCGCGACCTGTGGTGCCTGGAGCCAGTTCTGCAGCGCGGCACTGTCGCTGATCAGCAGTTCCAGCAACGGGCGGCCCAGCCACTGGCTGGATTCGTGTCCGGTGATCTGGCGAAAGCGATTGGAAAGGAAGGTCAGCCGAGCTTGCGCGTCGGTTTCCCAGATCCAATCGGAAGCGGCCTCGGCGACATCGCGAAACCGCTCCTCGCTTTCCGCCAGCGCGCTGCGACTGGCGGCCAGCCTTGCATAGCTGATGTCGAGCAAGTGCAGGCTGCGCAAGGCATGGCGAATGAGCAACCAGGCGAGCAGCCCCAGCCCCAGGGCCACGGCCGCGAGGATTGGCAGGGTAACCCACAGCAGCAGGCGCCCCGGCTGCGCCGGCGTCCAGGTGAGCTGGATGGTCGAGCCATTCTCCAGAGGCAGCTCGATGCGCGGATCATCGGTTGGCGTTGAGTCTGGAGCCAGGCGCAGATGCTCGATCGCATACTGCTCACCGATCTCCGCCAGCCGCTCGGCGTCCAGCAGGTCGACGAACAACAGAATCGACGCCGGCCCTTCGTTCTCGTCGATATCCGTACCACCGGTGCTCAGCGCGGCTGCGGCGACCAGCGCCGGCTGACCGTCAGCCCAGAGCAGGGCGGAGACGCCCGATTCCTCCTCGACAGCTTCCCGGGCCCGCGCCAGCAGTTGCGGTAAACCGTGGAGAAACTCGAAACCGTCGATTGTCTGGAGTTCGCCGCGAACTACGGAGTAGGCCGTATCGCCTGCCGGAGAGATGACCAGCACCACCTCGTAGTCGAAGTCCTTGTACAAGGATGGGCCGAGATTGGCCTGGGTATAAGCCCAGTCGAGGTCGACCTGCCTGTTGAGATGCACGTAGGCGTCGCCCCAGAACGCATAGTCGACGATGGAGCGGTTCATCCAGTCGTGCTGTGCCTGCAGCGCCTTGCCTACGAGGAAGTGGCTTTGCTGCAGTGCATCCTGATCGATTCTCCGGGCAATGTGGATGAGTGCGACAGCGGCCACAATGAGGGCGATGACCAGTAGGGCGACCATGCCAGGAAGAATGCGGCGAGCGAAAATCAGTCTGGCCTTCGGTTTTACCGGGCCATCGTCGGGAAGGAGAGTTTGCATGAGGGGATTCCTGCCAGCACTGCATTGGATCGCGGCAATGGCGGCATGGTGCCACTACCGCTCGGCAAAATCATCGTAAATTGCGCGGACCACTGGCTCGAGCGACTGCGTTCTATCGACTTTTAGCGGTCGCGGGAGTCCTGCGCGTCCGCCTCGGCATTGCGTTGAGCGATGCGTTTTTTCTGTTCTTCGGTCAGCGGAATCTTCTTTGCCGTCGAGCGCAGCATCAGCAGGCTACCGACGATCGAGCCCAGCGCGACGAGCAGAATAAGCCAGAAATACCAGGGCATTTTTTTCCTCCGGGCGGTTGGGCGGCAGTGACGAGCCGCACTCTACGTGGCTGCGTCAGGGTGGTCACTATCGGCGTTGCGATAGCTATTCTGACCCCTCAGGGAGGCTTTCGTCGCGCGCGGTGTTTTCTGCGACAATGCGCGCCGACTTTTCCGAGGACGTGTCATGACCTGCCAGACTCCGATTATCGTAGCGCTCGATTTTCCCTCCCGTGATGCTGCTTTGGCATTGGCGCGCCAGCTCGATCCGCGGCTTTGCCGGGTCAAGGTCGGCAAGGAGCTGTTCACGCGTTGCGGTCCGGCGGTGGTCGAGGCATTGCAGGGAATGGGCTTCGAGGTGTTTCTCGACCTCAAGTTTCACGATATTCCCAACACCACCGCGATGGCGGTTAAGGCCGCTGCCGAGCTGGGCGTGTGGATGGTCAACGTGCACTGCTCCGGCGGTCTGCGGATGATGGCGGCCTGCCGTGACACGCTTTCTGGTATGGCCGGACCCACGCCGCTGCTGATTGGTGTCACCGTGCTGACCAGCATGGAGCAGGACGATCTCGCTGGCATCGGTCTGGATATCGCACCGCAGGAGCAGGTGCTGCGGCTGGCCGGGCTGGCTGCGCAGGCTGGGCTGGATGGACTGGTCTGTTCGGCGCAGGAGGCAGTTCCGCTCAAGGCGCAGTTCCCGGCGCTACAGCTGGTCACACCGGGTATTCGTCCGGCCGGCAGTGCGCAGGACGATCAGCGCCGCATCCTGACTCCGGTCCAGGCCATGGCTGCAGGCTCCGATTATCTGGTGATCGGTCGGCCGATCGCGCAGGCAGCCGATCCGGCGCAAGCGCTGGCAGCCGTGGTGGCCGAGCTGGCATGACGAAAAAAGGCCGGGCCTCACGGCTCAGCCTTTTTCGCAGCGGGCAGTTGCTCAGCTGACCTTGAGCACCAGCTTGCCGAAGTTGCCGCCGGTGAACAGCTTCATCAGCGTGTCCGGAAAGGTCTGCAGTCCCTCGATGATGTCTTCCTTGCTCTTGAGCTGGCCGCTCGCGAGCCATTCGGCCATGTCGCGCATCGCCTCGGGATAGCGCGTGACATAGTCGGTCACCACCATACCTTCCATGCGCGCGCGATTGACCAGCAGCGACAGGTAGTTGGACGGGCCCTTCACCGCTTCCTTGTTGTTGTACTGGCTGATGGCCCCGCAGATCACCACGCGAGCGCCGACGCTGATGCGCTGCAGCACCGTATCCAGGATGTCGCCGCCGACGTTGTCGAAGAACACGTCCACGCCTTTCGGGCATTCACGCTTCAAGCCCGCTGCCAGGTCTTCATTCTTGTAATCGATGGCGCCGTCGAAACCGAGTTTCTCGGTCAGGAAGCGGCACTTGTCCGCGCCGCCGGCGATACCCACCACGCGACACCCCTTGATCTTGGCGATCTGCCCGGCAACGCTGCCGACCGCACCGGCGGCGCCGGAGATCACCACGGTCTCGCCGGCCTTGGGCTGGCCAACCGCAAGCAGCGCGAAGTAGGCGGTCATGCCGGTCATGCCCAGCGCGGACAGGTAACGCGGCAGCGGAGCCTGTTGCGGGTCGACCTTGTAGAAACCCTTCGGCTCGCCGAGGTAGTACGCCTGCACGCCCAGCGCACCGTTTACATAGTCGCCTTCCTTGTAGTCCGGATGCTGCGAGGCAATCACCTTGCCGACACCGAGAGCGCGCATTACTTCGCCGATGCCCACAGGTGGAATGTAGGACTTGGCATCGTTCATCCAGCCGCGCATGGCTGGGTCTATGGACAGGTATTCGACCTTGACCAGAATCTGATTGGGGCCAGGCTCGCTCACCGGCTTCTCGACGTAGTCGAAGGTCTCCCGGGTCGGCGCACCGATCGGCCGCTGGGCTAGCAGGAATTGCTGGTTGAGCAGGGTCATGGAATAAGCCTCGTGTTTGCGAAAGGTTTGGTTTAGCCCGGCCAGCGCCGCGCCGCAAGCTACGTCAGCAGGCTGGAATGAACGGGCATCCAGTTCGGTGATATGACCGTGCCGGCAGTTAAATGCGCGAGCGCATAGCGGTATAAGTTCGACCGGGAAGCCTTGTGCGGTCATTTTGCGGGCGCAAGGTGAGTCGAATTCTTCGGGAAGAACAATCATGAGCATGACATTCTCCGGGCAGGTTGCCCTGGTTACCGGCGCAGCAGCAGGAATCGGTCGCGCCACCGCGCAGGCGTTCGCCGAGCAGGGCCTCAAGGTGGTGCTGGCCGACATCGACGAAGCGGGCATCCGCGATGGCGCAGAAAGCATTCGTGCTGCTGGCGGCCAGGCGATCGCCGTGCGCTGCGACGTCACGCGCGATGCGGAGGTCAAGGCGCTCATTGAGCAGACGCTGGCGCAGTACGGGCGGCTCGACTACGCCTTCAACAATGCCGGCATCGAGATCGAGCAGGGACGCCTGGCCGAAGGCAGCGAGGCGGAGTTCGACGCGATCATGGGCGTCAACGTCAAGGGCGTCTGGCTGTGCATGAAGCACCAGCTGCCGGTCATGCTGGCGCAGGGTGGTGGCGCCATCGTCAACACCGCGTCCGTTGCGGGTCTCGGTGCTGCGCCGAAGATGAGCATCTACGCGGCATCCAAGCATGCGGTGATCGGCCTGACCAAGTCGGCAGCGATCGAGTACGCCAAGAAGCAGATTCGCGTGAATGCGGTGTGCCCGGCGGTGATCGACACCGACATGTTCCGCCGTGCCTACGAGGCCGACCCGCGCAAGGCGGAGTTCGCTGCGGCCATGCACCCAGTCGGGCGCATCGGCAAGGTCGAAGAGATTGCCGCCGCGGTGCTGTACCTGTGCAGCGACAGCGCCGCCTTCACTACCGGTCATGCGCTGGCGGTAGATGGCGGGGCGACGGCGATCTGACGGCGCGCCCGGCGCTGTCTGGCCGGGCACCCCTTTGCAGCGCCGCTCAGTTACGGCGGCGCAGAATCAGCAAGGTGATTACACCTGCGATCAATCCCCACAGCGCCGCGCCGATGCCGAACAGCGTCAGCCCCGACGCCGTGACCATGAAGGTAATCAGCGCTGCCTCTCGCTCGTCGGGCTGTTGCATCGCCTGGGTCAGCCCCGAGCCGATCGAGCCGAGCAATGCCAGCGCGGCGACGGACAACACCAGTGCCGCGGGGAAGGCGGCGAACAGCGCGGCCAGGGTTGCGCCGAAGATGCCGGCAATGCCGTAGAACACACCGCACCAGGCAGCAGCGGTATAGCGTTTTTGCGGGTCGGGATGAGCTTCTGGGCCTGCGCAGATGGCCATGGTGATCGCCGCCAGGTGAATGCCGTGAGAGCCGAACGGCGCCAGCAGTACCGAAGCGATGCCGGTGGTGGAGATCAGCGGCGAAGCCGGCACCTGATATCCCTCGGCACGCAGCACGGCCAGGCCTGGCATGTTCTGCGAAGCCATGGCGATGACGAACAGCGGGATGCCGATACTGAAGATCGCCGCGAGGGAAAACGCCGGTGTGGTCCACACCGGCACCGCGACCTGCAGGCTGAAGCGCTGGAAGTCCAGCAGGCCGGAAATACCGGCGATCAGGCAGCCGACCAGCAGCGCAGCGAGCACGGCGTAGCGGGGCTGCATTCGCTTGGCCAGCAGGTAGCTGAAGAACATGCCGAGCACCAGCACCGGCTGAACCTCAACGGCACGGAAAATCTCGCTTCCGATATTGAACAGCACGCCCGCCAGCAGCGCGGCAGCCAGCGATGCCGGTACTCGCCGCATCAGCCGATCGAAGCTTCCAGTCAGGCCGCACAGGGCAATCAGCGCCGAGGCGAAGATGAAGGCGCCGATGGCTTCGGCGTACGGCACGCCGGGCAGACTGGTGATCAACAGGGCCGCGCCGGGCGTCGACCAGGCAATCACCACCGGCGTGCGATAGCGCAGCGACAGGCCGATGCTGCAGATCGCCATGCCGACCGACAGTGCCCAGATCCACGAAGAGATCTGCGCCGTGCTCAGGCCTGCTGCCTGGCCGGCCTGGAACATCAGCACCAGCGAGCTGGTATAGCCGGTGAGCATGGCGATGAAGCCGGCGACGACGGTCGAAGGCGAGCTATCGCTCAGGGGGCGCAGGGCGGTACGGCTGATTTCGTTCATTGCTGATTTCTACTTATGCAAGGTATGACGTCGCGCGGCTGCGGCAGCCTATCGTACAAAGCCTATTGGCCGTGCTCGGATAGCGTCGCGGTACAGCCGCCCGCGTATTGGACGTAACAGTTGCAACGGGCGTGAGTGCAGGTCATCGCCGCGCCTGGCCGCTGGTATTCGATCTGGCACCCTTGTTGCTATCTAGTCTTTGCCTGCCGCGATGCGTCAAAAAAACCGCGGCTGTTGGAGGATTAGATGAGTCAGGGTGTTCAATTCAATCGCTTGATGCTGGAAATGCGGGCCATGCAGACCGATGCAATGGCGCGCGCCAAGCCGGAGGTCAAGACCCAGGAGGTCGGCGCTCCGAGCTTTTCCGACATGCTTGGCCAGGCGGTGAATAAAGTGCACGAAACCCAGCAGGTTTCGAGCCAGCTGTCATCTGCCTTCGAGATGGGGCAGGGCGGTGTCGACCTGACCGAAGTGATGATCGCCTCCCAGAAGGCCAGCGTTTCCTTTCAAGCCATGACCCAGGTGCGCAACAAACTGGTTCAGGCTTATCAAGACATCATGCAGATGCCGGTGTGAGGCGGGTTGAATCATGGCTGAAGCGGTGAACGTTCCGGTGCCGGCTACTCCCGAGGGTGTCAAGAAGCCCCTGCTGGGCTTGTCCTTTCTGGAAAACCTTTCGGATATGTCCATGCTGCGGCAGGTCGGCCTGTTGGTCGGGCTGGCGGCCAGCGTGGCGATCGGTTTTGCCGTGGTGCTCTGGTCGCAGCAGCCCGATTATCGTCCGCTGCTCGGCAGCCTGGCGGGGATGGATGCCAATCAGGTGATGGAAACCCTCGCCGCTGCGGACATCGCCTATACCGTTGAGCCGAACTCCGGCGCCCTGCTGGTCAAGGCGGATGATCTTGCTCGCGCACGTCTCAAGCTCGCCGGTGCGGGTATCGCGCCGGCCGACAGCAACATCGGTTTCGAAATCCTCGACAAGGAACAGGGGCTGGGTACCAGCCAGTTCATGGAGGCGACCCGTTATCGTCGTGGTCTCGAGGGCGAACTGGGCCGCACCATTTCCAGCCTGAACAACGTCAAGGGCGCCCGTGTGCACCTGGCGATCCCGAAGAGCTCGGTGTTCGTTCGCGACGAGCGCAAGCCCAGTGCCTCGGTACTGGTGGAGCTTTACCCGGGCCGCGCGCTGGAGCCGAGCCAGGTGATGGCGATCATCAACCTCGTCGCCACCAGCGTGCCGGAACTGGGCAAATCGCAGATCACCGTGGTGGATCAGAAGGGCAACCTGCTGTCCGATCAGCAGGAGCTGACCGAGCTGAGCATGGCCGGCAAGCAGTTCGACTACAGCCGCCGCATGGAAAGCCTCTACACCCAGCGCGTGCACAACATTCTGCAGCCGGTGCTGGGCAGCGGCCGCTACAAGGCCGAAGTCTCCGCGGACGTGGATTTCAGTGCCGTCGAATCCACTTCGGAAACCTTCAACCCCGATCAGCCGGCGCTGCGCAGCGAGCAGAGTGTCAACGAGCAGCGCCAGAGCAGCCTGCCGCCGCAAGGCGTGCCGGGCGCCCTGAGCAATCAGCCTCCTGGCCCGGCGACCGCGCCCGAGCAGGCCAATCAGGCCGCAGCCGCCGCGGGTGCCGTGGCTCCTGGTCAGCCTCTGCTCGATGCCAATGGTCAGCAGGTCATGGATCCAGTGACCGGTCAGCCGATGCTCGCGCCTTATCCGGCCGACAAGCGCGAGCAGGCTACGCGCAACTACGAACTCGATCGCTCGATCAGCTATACCAAGCAGCAGCAGGGTCGCCTGCGCCGGCTCTCGGTGGCAGTAGTGGTCGACGATCAGATGACGCTCAATGCGGCCGGCGAGATGGTTCGCGTACCGTGGAGCGCCGATGATCTGGCGCGCTTCACTCGCCTGGTGCAAGACGCGGTGGGTTTCGATGCCAGCCGCGGCGATAGCGTCAGCGTGATCAACACCGCGTTCGTCGCCGACAGCGCCGGTGAGACCTTCGAAGAAATACCGTTCTACTCGCAACCGTGGTTCTGGGATGTGGTCAAGCAGGTCCTCGGCGTGCTGTTCATCCTGGTGCTGGTGTTCGGTGTGCTGCGTCCGGTGCTCAAGAGCCTCACCAATCCGTCCAGCGGCAAGGACCTGCAGGTTGCCAGCGGTCCGGGCGAACTGGGTGACGATGATGGACTGGATTCCGGCCTGGCCAGCGACCGGGTCAGTCTGAGCGGCCCGCAGAACATTCTGCTGCCGAGCCCCAGCGAGGGATATGAAGCCCAGCTGAACGCGATCAAGAACCTTGTGGCCGATGACCCGGGACGGGTAGCCCAGGTGGTGAAAGAGTGGATCAACGCCGATGAATGACAATCGAGTTCAAGCCAAGCTCAACAAGGTCGACAAGGCCGCCATCCTGTTGCTCTCGCTGGGTGAAACCGACGCTGCGCAGGTCCTGCGTCACCTCGGTCCGAAAGAGGTGCAGCGCGTCGGTACTGCCATGGCGCAGATGCGCAACGTGCAGAAGGCACAGATCGAACAGGTAATGAGCGAGTTCGTCGAGATCGTCGGCGACCAGACCAGCCTCGGCGTCGGCTCCGACGGTTACATCCGCAAGATGCTTACCCAGGCACTCGGCGAGGACAAGGCCGGCGGCCTGATCGACCGCATCCTGCTGGGCGGCAACACCAGCGGTCTGGACAGCCTGAAATGGATGGAGCCGCGTGCGGTGGCGGATGTGATCCGCTACGAGCACCCGCAGATCCAGGCCATCGTGGTGGCCTATCTCGACCCGGACCAGGCTGGCGAGGTGCTCTCGCATTTCGACCACAAGGTGCGCCTGGACATCGTCCTGCGCGTGTCCTCGCTCAATACCGTGCAGCCGGCTGCGCTGAAAGAACTGAACCTGATCCTGGAAAAGCAGTTCTCCGGCAGCACCAACACCAGCCGCGCCAGTCTGGGCGGCGTAAAGCGCGCGGCGGACATCATGAACTACCTGGACAGCTCCATCGAAGGCCAGCTGATGGATGCCATCCGCGATGTGGACGAGGACCTGTCGAGCCAGATCGAAGACCTGATGTTCGTCTTCGACAACCTCGCCGAAGTCGACGACCGCGGCATTCAGGTGCTGCTGCGTGAGGTATCCTCCGACGTGCTGGTGATGGCGCTCAAGGGCGCCGACGACGGCATCAAGGAAAAGGTCTTCAAGAACATGTCCAAGCGCGCCGGCGAGCTGCTGCGTGACGACCTGGAGGCGAAGGGCCCGGTGCGCGTCAGCGATGTCGAGAATGCGCAGAAGGAAATCCTTACCATTGCTCGCCGCATGGCCGAGGCCGGTGAAATCGTCCTGGGTTCCAAGGGCGGCGAAGAGATGATCTAACCAGGTACGAATTCCACACATGGCCAAGGACAACCCCAGCGACGTCATACGCGCGAAAGACGTCAGCCTGTTCGATCGCTGGTCGCTGCCCAGCTTCGACCCGCAGGGCGAAGAAGACGAGCTGCCGGCAGCAGGGGTCGTGGAAGAGCCCGCCGAAGAGCTGGCGCGAAGCGAGGACGTCCCGGTCGAGGAAGTCAAACCGCTGACGCTCGACGAACTCGAAGCGATCCGCCAGCAGGCATACAACGAAGGTTTCGCCACCGGCGAGAAAGATGGTTTCCATGCCGGCCAGCTCAAGGCGCGGCAGGAGGCCGAGGCCGCGTTGGCGCCGCGGCTGGAAAACCTTGAGCAGCTGATGGGTCAGTTGCTCGAGCCGATTGCCGATCAGGATCGCAATCTCGAGCACGCCATGGCGACCCTGGTCAGTCACATGGCGCGCGAAGTGATCCAGCGTGATCTGCTGATCGATTCCAGCCAGATCCGTCAGGTGCTGCGTGAGGCGCTGAAGTTGCTGCCAATGGGCGCCAGCAATGTGCGAATCCACGTCAATCCGCAGGACTTCGAGCTGATCAAGGCGCTGCGCGAGCGGCACGAGGAAAGCTGGCGAATTCTCGAGGACAGCAGCCTGCTGCCTGGTGGCTGTCATATCGAAACCGAGCACAGCCGCATCGATGCGAGTATCGAGACGCGCCTCACCCAGGCCATCAAGCAACTGTTCGAACAGCAGCGCGAGAATGCCACCCGTCCTCCTGCCGCCGATCTGACCATCGATCTGGACATGCCCGATGCGCCTTGAGCGAACCAGTTTCGCCAAGCGATTCGAAGCCTATGGCGAAGCGATCAAACTGCCCAGCCAGCCCATGCTTGAAGGGCGCCTGCTGCGCATGGTCGGTCTGACGCTGGAGGCTGAAGGGCTGCGCGCAGCCGTTGGCAGTCGCTGCCTGGTGATCAACGACGACAGTTATCACCCCACCGAGGTCGAGGCCGAGGTGATGGGCTTTTCCAGCGGCAAGCTGTATCTGATGCCTGTCGGCAGCCTTGCCGGTATCGCGCCGGGCGCGCGGGTCGTGCCGCTGGTCAATACCGGACGGCTGCCCATGGGCATGTCCATGCTCGGCCGCGTGCTGGATGGCGCAGGGCGTGCACTGGACGGCAAGGGCGGCATGAGAGCGGAGGATTGGGTGCCGATGGACGGCCCCGTTATCAACCCGCTCAAGCGCCACCCCATCAGCGAGCCGCTGGATGTCGGCATCCGCAGTATCAATGGCTTGCTGACCGTCGGTCGCGGTCAGCGCCTAGGCCTATTTGCCGGCACCGGTGTCGGCAAGTCGGTGCTGCTGGGCATGATGACCCGCTTCACCGAGGCCGACATCATCGTCGTCGGCCTGATCGGCGAGCGGGGGCGAGAGGTCAAGGAATTCATCGAGAACATCCTTGGTGAGGAGAGCATCAAACGCTCGGTGGTAGTGGCCTCGCCCGCTGACGAGGCGCCGCTCATGCGCTTGCGCGCCGCGCAGTACTGCACGCGTATTGCGGAGTACTTCCGCGATCAGGGCAAGAACGTGTTGCTGCTGATGGATTCGCTGACGCGCTATGCCCAGGCCCAGCGCGAGATCGCCCTGGCCATCGGCGAGCCGCCAGCGACCAAGGGCTATCCGCCGTCGGTGTTCGCCAAGCTGCCGAGTCTGGTCGAGCGCGCCGGTAATGCCGAGCAGGGCGGCGGCTCGATCACGGCGTTCTACACCGTGCTCTCCGAGGGTGACGACCAGCAGGACCCGATCGCCGATGCCGCTCGCGGTGTGCTCGACGGCCACATCGTGCTGTCGCGCCGTCTGGCCGAAGAAGGCCACTATCCGGCTATCGACATCGAAGCCTCCATCAGCCGGGTCATGCCGCAGGTGGTGAGCGCCGAACATGTGCGTGCGTCGCAGCGTTTCAAGCAGCTCTGGTCGCGCTACCAGCAGAGCCGCGACCTGATCAGTGTCGGCGCCTATGTGCCAGGTGGCGATCCGGAAACGGATATGGCCATCGCGCGCCAGGCCGAGATGGTCAGTTACCTGCGCCAGGGCCTCGATGAAAGCGAGGACCTGACGCGCAGCGCCGCGCAACTCGCAGCTGTGTTCAATCCACGGCAGGGCGGCTAACCGATGGCGGCCAGTCGGGCGGCGCGCCTGGCGCCGGTCATCGAGATGGCCGAAAAGGCCGAGCAGGAGGCCGCACGGTTGCTGGGCCAGGGCCAGACTCAGCTGAATCAGGCCGAGGCCAAGCTCGGTGAGCTGGAGCAGTACTTCAGCGACTACCAGCAGCAATGGATGCAGCAGGGCAGTCAGGGCGTCTCAGGGCAGTGGCTGATGAATTACCAGCGCTTCCTGTCGCAGCTGGAGTCGGCCATCGGGCAGCAGCAGCGCAGCGTCAACTGGTACCGCGACAACCTGAAGAAGCTGCGCCAGCAGTGGCACCAGCGCCATGCGCGTGTCGAAGGCCTGAGCAAGCTGGTCGAAAGCTATCAGAAGGAGGCGCGGATCGCGGCGGACAAGCGCGAGCAGAAGTTGCTCGACGAGTACGCCCAGCGGCTGTCCGGGAGAACGCGTGAGCAGTGATCCAGCCACGGTCTCAGGCCGGATTCGTGCTTGCCGTACCGCTGCTTGGATGATAAACCTTGACCGCGTTTCAGCGCGGCGACCGCCAACAGATCGTTTCAGCTGCCATCTGGCTCTTCCGAGGATAAGTCTCAGAACTGGATGGCCGCCTTTCAGCCGGTACACGGCTGTTCATTTCGCTTATCGCGACGGCTGCTCGCAAGCCGCTTTCAAGACGTACCGGATCAGGAGTGCCACATGACCATTACCTCGCAGCCTTCGACGGATGGCCAGGAGTTGACCATATCCATCAGCGGACGCTTCGACTTCAATGCGCATCAGGCCTTCCGTGATGCTTACCAACGTCAGGACGTGAATCCGCAGCGTTATGTGGTCAATCTGCAAGGCACCACTTACATGGACAGTTCGGCGCTGGGCATGCTGCTGCTGTTGCGCGATCACGCCGGTGGCGACGAGGCGGACATCCGCCTGCTCAACTGCAATGGCGACGTGCGCAAGATCCTGTCGGTGTCGAATTTCGAACAATTGTTCGTGATCGCCTGACATGCCCATGCGGCTGTCGATCCTGATCGCCGAGGACAGCCCGGTCGATCGGATGCTGCTTTCCACCATCGTCGCCAAGCAGGGCCACCGGGTGCTGACGGCAGCCGATGGGCAGGAGGCGGTCGAGCTGTTTCAGGAGGAGCGGCCGCAGCTGGTGCTGATGGACGCGCTGATGCCGGTAATGGACGGCTTCGAGGCGGCGCGGCGCATCAAGCAACTGGCCGGGGACGAGCTGGTCCCGATCATCTTTCTCACCTCGCTGACCGAGCACGAAGCGCTGGTCAGTTGCCTCGAGGCCGGCGGCGACGACTTCATCGCCAAGCCTTACAACCCGATCATTCTCGAAGCCAAGATTCAGGCCATGCATCGCCTGCGCCGCCTGCAGGCAACCGTGCTCGAGCAGCGCGACCTGATCGCCAGGCGCAATCAGCAGCTGCTCGACGAACATCGGGCCGCCAAGGCGATCTTCGACAAAGTCGCACATGCTGGTTGCCTGAGCGCGCCCACCATCCGCTTCCGCCAGTCGCCGCAGGCGCTGTTCAACGGCGACCTGCTGCTGGCGGCGCAGGCCCCGGCGGGGCAGATGTTTGTCCTGCTCGGCGATTTCACCGGCCACGGGCTGCCCGCCGCGATCGGGGCCATGCCGCTGGCGGAAACCTTTTACGGGATGGCGGCGAAAGGCTATTCGAGCACCGACATCCTTCGAGAGATGAATGCCAAGCTCAAACAGATCCTCCCGGTGGAAATGTTCTGCTGCGCGACGCTGCTCGATATCGATCCCAAACAGGGCAGCCTGCGGGTGTGGAACGGCGGTTTGCCCGACGGTTACCTGATCGGCGCGGCCGGCCGGCGCACGGCCCTGGCATCCCGTCACCTGCCGCTTGGTGTCGTCTCCCCGGCGGCGCTGGACGACAAGTTCGAGCATTACCCCTTGGCCCCCGGCGACCGGCTGTTGCTGCTGTCCGACGGCGTGGTCGAGAGTCGCAATGCCAATGACGAGCTGTTCGGCGAGCAGAGCCTGCTAGCCACTCTGGACGCCAACGACGATCCGGCACGGCTGTTCGACGAGATCGAGCAGGCGCTGCTGGATTTCCACGGCCAGCAGCACGACGACTTGAGCCTGGTCGAGGTCGTGGTCAGCCCGGAGGTGATCACGATGCCGTCGATTGCCCCGGCCGCCGCGCACCGCTCACGGCCGATGGACTGGTCGATTCGGGTCGAGCTGCGTGCCGAAAGCCTGCGCAGCGGCAATCCATTGCCTTCGCTGCTGCAAATCCTGTTGCAGGTCAATCAGCTGCGCGCGCGTGCCGGCGAGATGTACACCGTGCTGGGAGAACTTTATTCCAATGCTCTGGAACATGGCGTGCTCGGCCTTGATTCAAGCCTCAAGTGCGATGCCGATGGTTTCAAGCAGTACTACGACCTGCGCCAGCAGCGCCTGCAGGCGCTGGTCGACGGTCATGTCCATCTGCAGCTGAACATCAAGACCGGCCCGCAGGGTGGTCGGCTGCGTATCGGTATCAGCGACAGCGGTTCGGGCTTCGATGTGTCGCGCGCGTTGCAGGCGCAGTTTGGCAGCGATCGCTTCAGCGGTCGCGGTTTGCATCTGGTGCGCCAGTTGAGCGACCGATTCGACTGGCAGTCGGATGGGCGCGGGCTGAGCGTGGAGTTCGCCTGGCAGGCTGAGGCATAATCGTCCGCTTTCACTCAGGGGTGTACCGGTGTCCAACACTCATCTCGACAGCGCCGTGCTGACCACGCTGCAGGACGTGATGGAGAGTGAGTATCCGGCGCTGCTGGATACCTTTCTTGCCGACTCCGAGGAGCGCGTTCGGCTGCTCCGCCAAGCCTGTCTCGCCGACCAGTCTGAAACCTTGCGGCGTGCTGCGCACAGCTTCAAAGGCAGCTGCAGCAACATGGGCGCGACGCTGCTGGCCGACCTCTGCCAGGAGCTCGAGAGTGCCGCTCGGGAGGAGAACCTCGCCCAGGCCCCGGCGCTCATCGAATCCATCGAGCGGGAGTTCGCCATCGTCGGCATTCTGTTCCGCGCCGAGCGCCAGCGCCACGGCTGAGTGGCCAAATCTCTGACGCCGGTGCCCTCTAACAGCAGAGCCGCTGCCGCCGGGCCGTCGTTTCTGTTCATGTCAGCACGCTTCCCCGGCGTTTTTCCGGCATTCATGCCGCTGGCCCGGAACTTGCTCTGCTTCCGCCACGATCCATCCGTAGCGGAATGACCTCATGGCTGTTTCCCCCGACCTGTTGCTTAGATCTCCATCCGTCGACGCGCGCCCAAAAGCGGTGGCCAAAGCGCCGGAGGCGCCGCGCGAAGGGCGAGACAGCGGCAGCGCCAGCTTCTCCGATGTCTACGCCAAGGAGCGTCAGACGAAACCAGCCGAGCGCCCGGTGCGCAACGAGGCCAGCCGCGACAAGCCGGTCGAGGACAAGCGCGAGCAGGAAACGGCGGAGGCGACCACCGACGAGAAGCCGGCGGTTGCCGAAAGCGGCAATACCTTGCCTCCCGAAACGCCGGCTGAGGAAATTCCGGAGGCGGAGCTCGATCCAATGCTGCTGCTTGGTCTTGGCACGCAGTTCGTGGCGGAGTCCGAGGCCCAGCCTGAAGCCGAGGTCGATGCCGTCTCCCTGCTTCCGGGGCTGCCGACGACCGCTGCCGGCATCGCCGGCGATGAGGCTGCCGATGCGGACGAAGCAACACTGGCCGGCATGCGTGCACTGACCGAAACCCCGGCAGCCATGCAGAAGACGGCCCAGCAGCAATTGCAGAACCCGCTGGCCGATGCGCAGACGAAGGCCACGGCAGACGATGGCTTTGCCAGCGCGTTGCTGGCGAGTCAGGAAGCGGGTGAGGGCGAAGAGCTCGACGTGGAACTGCTGGCCAAGGACCTGCTGGAAAGCGTGGAAGCGCCAAAGGAGAGTCGTGCCAGCGCCAGCGAACTGGCTGCGGGACGGCTCAACCCCTTAAGCCAGGCCATCGCTCAGCAGGTGCAGCAATCGCAGCGTCCGCAACTGGTGCCGGGTCAACCGGTACAGATGCAGCAGTCCGGCTGGAGCGAGGCGGTCGTCGACCGCGTGATGTGGCTGTCCAGCCAGAATCTCAAGTCGGCGGAAATCCAACTCGATCCGGCTGAACTCGGTCGTATGGAAGTGCGTATCGACCTGACCAAGGATCAGGCGCAGGTGACCTTCCTCAGCCCGCATGCGGGAGTGCGCGACGCGCTGGAAGGGCAGATGCAGCGACTAAGGGAAATGTTCACCCAGCAGGGCATGAACCTGATGGACGTGAACGTATCCGATCAGTCGCTGGCGCGTGGCTGGCAAGGCGGAGCCGATGGTGGCTCCTCGCGGGGTGGAGCGTCGGGTGAGGGCGACCTGGCAGGCGAGGAGCTGGAGCTCGGCGTGACGGAAATCGCCTCCAATCGAGTCGCCGGTGATCGCGGACTCGTCGACTACTACGCCTGAGCCATCCGCTTTTAGGGATAATCCGGCGCCGCGGTTCAGGTGCGCGCCGGTTTTCCGCCGCCCGTCGCTGCAATCGCTTCGCGTCGCCTATCCAGGCGTTATCTCCATCCTTTTCCTGATACCTTGTGAGCGCACTGCCTGGAGCCCGAGGCTGCGCCGTACCGGCGTGCATTGACGTTGGCACAGCTGTTGCTCCTAACTCCTGAAATCAGAATCGAACGCTGTTGATGACGGATATTTGGCATGGCTAAGAAACAGGCTCCACCAACAGTGCCGCCAACCGGACCGGAAGCGGAACCGGCAGGCAAGGGAAAGCTGAAACTCATCCTGGTGATCGTGGTCGCCATGTTGGTGGCCGTAGGGCTTTCCATCGGCGGTACGCTTTACTTCATGAACAAGGGCGGCGACCTTGGTGACGACAAGGCCGAAGAGGCCGCGACCACTGCCTCCGGCAAGCAGCCGGCGATCTATGAAGTCCTGATGCCGGCCTTCGTGGTCAATTTCAGCAACAAGGGGCGCCAGCGTTACATGCAGGTCAGCATTGCGTTGATGTCGCGTGATCAGGCTGCGCTGGATGCACTGAAAGTGCATATGCCGTTGTTGCGCAACCGACTGGTCATGCTGTTCTCCAGTCAGGACTTCGAGGCGTTGAAAACGCCCGTGGGCAAGGAAATGCTGCGTCAGCAGGCGACTGCCAGCGTGCAGGAACTGGCGCAGAAGGAAATTGGCAAGCTTGCCGTCGAGCAAGTGCTTTTCACCAACTTCGTATTGCAATAGAAGGCTGCCGCAGATGGCTGTTCAAGACCTGCTCTCGCAAGACGAGATCGATGCGCTCCTGCACGGGGTCGACGACGGTCTGGTGGATACCGAAAGCGATTCCGAGCCGGGATCCATCAAGAGCTATGACCTGACCAGTCAGGACCGCATCGTTCGCGGGCGCATGCCCACCCTGGAAATGATCAACGAGCGTTTCGCCCGTTACACCCGCATCAGCATGTTCAACCTGCTGCGCCGCTCGGCCGATGTATCGGTGGGTGGCGTGCAGGTGATGAAGTTCGGCGAGTACGTGCATTCGCTGTACGTACCCACCAGCCTCAATCTGGTGAAGATGAAGCCGCTGCGTGGCACCGCGCTGTTCATTCTCGACGCCAAGCTGGTGTTCAAGCTGGTGGACAACTTCTTCGGCGGCGACGGTCGCCACGCCAAGATCGAGGGGCGCGAGTTCACCCCGACCGAGTTGCGAGTCGTACGCATGGTGCTCGATCAGGCCTTCACCGATCTCAAGGAAGCCTGGCACGCCGTGCTGGACGTCAACTTCGAGTACGTCAACTCGGAAGTGAATCCAGCCCTGGCCAACATCGTCAGCCCCAGCGAAGTGGTGGTGGTTTCCACCTTCCACATCGAACTGGACAGCGGCGGCGGCGACCTGCACGTGACCATGCCTTATTCGATGATCGAGCCGATCCGCGAAATGCTGGATGCCGGCTTCCAGTCGGACGTCAGTGACCAGGATGAGCGTTGGGTCAAGGCGCTGCGCGAAGACATTCTCGACGTCAACGTTCCGCTCGGCGCGACTGTCGTCAGGCGGCAACTGAAATTGCGCGACATTCTGAACATGCAGCCGGGCGACGTGATCCCGGTGGAAATGCCAGAAGACATGATCATGCGTGCCAATGGCATGCCGTCCTTCAAGGTCAAGCTGGGTGCCCACAAAGGCAACCTGGCATTGCAGGTGCTGGAGCCCGTGGTCCGCCCACGCTGAGCCAGCCCTTTACTCAATTCGAGCCGATCGAGGATTAGCGATGGCAGACGAACACGACAACACCTCCCCCGAGGAACAGGCGCTGGCCGATGAATGGGCTGCGGCGTTGGCCGAAGCTGGCGACGCCAGCCAGGACGACATCGATGCGCTGCTGAATCAGGGGCCGGAAGCGGCTGCGCCAGCCGCCCCGCGGGTCCCGCTGGAGGACTTCGCCAGCGCACCCAAGTCCAATGGCGTGCAGCTGGGACTGGACGGTCCCAACCTGGACGTGATCCTCGACATCCCGGTTTCCATCTCGATGGAGGTCGGCAGTACCGAAATCAGCATCCGCAACCTGCTGCAGCTCAACCAGGGCTCGGTGGTGGAGCTTGATCGTCTGGCCGGCGAACCGCTGGACGTGTTGGTCAACGGCACCCTCATTGCCCATGGCGAGGTAGTGGTGGTCAACGAGAAGTTTGGCATCCGGCTGACCGATGTGATCAGCCCGACCGAACGTATCAAGAAGCTGCGCTGACATGCGCGCGCTCGCATTCCTGACGGCGTTCGTCGCGCTGCCAGCCTTCGCCGCGGAGCCGGCAGCCAGCATGAGCAGCGCCGGCATGGGCGCGCAGCTGAGCAAGCTGATGCTCGGCCTGTTGCTGGTGATCGGACTGATCTTCCTGCTCGCATGGCTGCTGCGTCGGGTTCAGCAGTTGAACCCGCGCGGCACCCAGGTGATCAAGCTGATCTCCACCCAGGCGCTGGGGCCGCGCGAGCGGCTGGTGCTGGTCCAGGTCGGCGGCGAGCAGATCCTGATCGGCCTCAGTGGCGGCCGCATCACGCCACTGCACGTGATGCAGGAGCCGGTGCACCTGCCGGACGCCGAGCCGGCCAACCCTGAATTCGCCCAGCGTCTGATGGAGCTGCTCGGCAAGGACCACAAGGATAAGCCTTGATGTTGCGCATTCTGCTGGTGGTCGCGCTGATGTTGCTCGGCCCGCTCGCCATGGCGCAGGAGCCTTCCGGCATCCTGGCCCAGGGAAACAACCCGCTCTCGATTCCGGCGATCACTCTGACCACCGACGCGGAAGGGCAGCAGGAATACTCGGTCAGCCTGCAGATTCTGCTGATCATGACGGCGCTGAGCTTCATTCCGGCGTTCGTCATGCTAATGACCAGCTTCACCCGCATCATCATCGTGTTTTCCATCCTGCGTCAGGCGCTTGGCCTGCAGCAGACACCGTCGAACCAGATCCTCATCGGCCTGACCCTGTTCCTCACGCTATTCATCATGGCGCCGGTGTTCGAGCGGATTAACCAGGAAGCGCTGCAGCCTTACCTCAGCGAGCAGATCCCGGCGCAGGAAGCGATTGCCCGCGCCGAAGTACCGCTCAAGGGCTTCATGCTGGCGCAGACCCGTGAGAGCGATCTTGAGCTTTTTGTCAGGCTGTCACGACGCACCGATATCGCATCGCCGGAAGCTGCACCGATGACCATCCTGGTGCCAGCGTTCGTCACCTCCGAGCTGAAGACGGCGTTCCAGATCGGCTTCATGATCTTCATTCCCTTCCTGATCATCGACATGGTGGTGGCCAGCGTACTCATGGCGATGGGCATGATGATGCTGTCGCCGCTGATCATCTCGTTGCCGTTCAAGATCATGCTGTTCGTGCTGGTGGACGGCTGGGGCCTGATCATCGGCACGCTGGCCGGTAGCTTCGGCACGCTTTAGGAACCACGCATATGACTCCAGAAGTAGCGGTGGACCTGTTTCGCGAGGGGCTGTGGATGACGGCGATGATCGTCGGCGTGCTGGTGGTGCCAAGCCTGCTGGTCGGCCTGGTGGTGGCGATGTTCCAGGCCGCGACGCAGATCAACGAGCAAACCCTGAGCTTCCTGCCGCGCCTGCTGGTGATGCTGCTGACGCTGATCTGGGCTGGGCCATGGCTGGTGCGCGAGCTGATGGAGTACACCCAGAACCTTGTCCAGAACATTCCGTTGCTGATCGGGTAAGCGCGTGCTTGAGCTGAGCAATGCGCAGATCGGCGGCTGGGTAGGGCAGTTTCTGCTGCCGCTGTTCCGCATCGCCGCCTTGCTGATGAGCATGCCGCTGATTGGTACGCAGCTGGTGCCGATGAGGGTGCGGCTTTACCTGTCGCTGGCCATCGCCCTGGTACTGGTGCCGACGTTGCCGCCCATGCCGGTGGTTGAGTCGCTCAGCCTGACCTCGTTGCTGTTGATCGCCGAGCAGCTGGTGATCGGTGTGATGCTGGGGTTCGTCCTGCAGCTTTTCTTCCACGTATTCATCGTGTCCGGCCAGTTGCTGGCCATGCAGATGGGCCTGGGTTTCGCGTCGATGGTCGATCCTGCCAACGGCATCTCGGTGCCGGTGCTCGGTCAGTTCTTCAACATGCTGGTGATCCTGTTGTTCCTCTCGGTCAACGGTCATCTGGTGGTGCTGGAGATTCTTGCCGAGAGCTTCGTGACGCTGCCGGTAGGTGGTGGTCTGTCGACCAATCATTACTGGGAGGTGGCGGGCAAGCTGGGTTGGGTTTTGGGCGCCGGGCTGCTGCTGGTGCTGCCTGCGATCACCGCACTGCTGGTGGTGAACCTGGCGTTCGGCCTGATGACGCGGGCCGCGCCGCAATTGAACATCTTCTCCATTGGCTTTCCGTTGACCTTGGTGCTGGGCCTGATCATCGTCTGGATCGGCATGGCGGACATCTTTGCGCAGTACCAGGTTTTTGTCAGCGAGGCGCTGGCCATGCTGCGTGAGCTGGCGGGAGCGCGCTGATGAGAGCGACAGGGTCGGAGGTCGCGCATGGCTGAGAGCGAAAGCGGCGCGGACAAAAGTGAGGAACCCACAGAGAAACGCCTGCGCGAATCGCGCGAAAAAGGGCAGTTGGCCCGTTCCCGCGAGCTCAGTACGGTCGCCGTGACCCTTGGCGGTATCGGCGGGCTGCTGGCGTCTGGCGCAGGTCTGGCGCAGAGCCTGATGGCAATGATGCAGGGTACCTTCGAGCTGAGCCGGGAAACGCTGCTCGACGAAGGCTCCATGGTACGACTGCTGATGGGCAGCGGTATGATTGCACTGGAGGCGATCATGCCGCTGCTGATCGCCTTGCTGATCGCATCGATCGTCGGCCCGGTATCGCTGGGTGGCTGGTTGTTCTCGGCCAAGGCGATGGCGCCGAAGATGAGCCGGATGAATCCGGCTGCGGGGCTCAAGCGGATGTTCTCCACCAAGGCGCTGGTCGAGCTGCTCAAGGCGCTTGGAAAATTTCTGGTGGTGCTCGGCGTCGCTTTGGCGGTGCTTTCGGCGTATCAGGACGATCTGCTGTCTATCGCCAAGCAGCCGTTGGACCTGGCCATCATGCACAGTGCCGAGGTGGTTGGCTGGTGCGCCCTTTGGATGGCCTGCGGCTTGATCCTGATCGCGGCGGTGGATGTGCCGTTCCAGCTCTGGGACAACAAGCAGAAGCTGATGATGACCAAGCAGGAGGTCAAGGACGAGTACAAGGATTCCGAGGGCAAGCCGGAGGTCAAGTCACGCATCCGCCAGCTGCAGCGTGAGGCGGCGCAGCGGCGCATGATGCAGGCTGTGCCTGAGGCAGACGTGGTGATCACCAACCCGACGCACTTCGCCGTCGCCCTGAAATACGACGGCGACAAGGGCGGTGCGCCCCGGCTGGTGGCCAAGGGCGGCGACTTCGTCGCGCTGAAGATTCGAGAAATCGCCCAGGAGCACAAGGTGACGGTGCTGGAATCACCTGCGTTGGCTCGGGCGGTGTACTACTCGACCGAACTGGACCAGGAGATTCCCGCCGGCCTTTACCTAGCAGTGGCGCAGGTACTGGCGTACGTCTATCAGCTGCGCCAGTACCGCGCGGGCAAGGGGCGGCGGCCGGACCCCTTGAATGATGTGCCCATCCCGCCGAATCTGCGCCGCGACGACTGAGGCGCATCACGCGGCGATTGCCGGCTCGCCGCGTGACCCAGCGTTATTCTATGACGCCGCAGGCGACCCGCGCACCGCCACCGCCGAGGGGTTGCGGATGGTCGGAATGATTGTCTCCGCCCTGGTGAACCATCAGCGCCAAGCCTTTGATATCGCCCAGGCTCTTCAGGCGCGGCGCCAGCACTGGCTGACTGGCTTTGCCCTCGCTGTCGACGTACAGCGCCGGCAGGTCGCCCATATGGCCGTCACCCCAGGGTTCGCCATGCTTGCCGCTGTTCTTCGGGTCCCAGTGACCGCCCGCTGCGCCAGCCGGGGTCTGCTTGCCATCGATCTCGGCCGGCTCGCAACTGCCCTTGGCGTGAACGTGAAAGCCGTGGGCGCCAGGCTGCAGGCCAGATAGCTCGGGGCGGAACACCAGCCCGTATTCGCTGTTTTCGATCTTGACGCTGCCGACCGATTCGCCGACGCCCTGGGCCGTCACGGCGTTCACCTTGACGTTCAATGTATCAGCCTGAACGGCGACCGCAGTGCAGCCGGCCAGCGCGGCGATGATCCACTGTTTCATCTGAAAGCTCCTTTGTACAAACGGCGACGGGCTGTCGCCGGTTGCTAGTGTGACTGCCAGTTGTCGGTGGCGTTCGCTGGCGCGGCGGCTCGCAGGTCTGGCTAGGGACAGACCGTGCGGCGGGCTCTGCGACGGGCCGCAGAAGTTGGACCCCTTCTTGCTATAACCCGGGCAGGACGCTTGTCGCGTCAAGAATTCGTTCTGTATCCCCGGGGGCTACGTTGGATCGCACGCAACTCATCAATATTCGCAATGGCCTGACGGGTGCGGGGCGCGGCAACCTCGGCGTGCCGCTGCTGCTGCTCGTGATGATGGGCATGATGATGCTGTCGGTGCCGCCGTTCCTGCTGGATCTGCTGTTCACCTTCAACATCGCGTTGTCGATCGTCGTGCTGCTGGTCAGCGTCTATGCGTTGCGCCCGCTGGATTTCGCAGTGTTCCCGACGATTCTGCTGGTTGCCACACTGATGCGTCTGGCGTTGAACGTGGCGTCGACGCGGGTGGTGCTGATCAACGGCCATGAAGGCGGCTCCGCTGCCGGCCATGTGATCGAGGCCTTCGGCAATGTGGTGATCGGCGGCAACTACGTCGTCGGTATCGTGGTGTTCGCGATCCTGATGATTATCAACTTCGTCGTGGTGACCAAGGGTGCCGGCCGCATCTCGGAAGTCAGTGCGCGTTTCACCCTCGATGCCATGCCCGGCAAGCAGATGGCGATCGACGCCGACCTCAACGCCGGCCTGATCGACCAGGAAGAAGCCAAGAAGCGCCGTACCGAAGTGTCGTCGGAAGCCGATTTCTACGGTTCCATGGACGGTGCGTCGAAGTTCGTCCGCGGTGACGCCATCGCCGGTCTGCTGATTCTCTTCATCAACCTGATTGGTGGCGTTGGCATCGGCATGGCGCAGCACGGCATGAGCTTCAGCGATGCTGGCCAGGTCTATGCGCTGCTGACCATCGGTGATGGCCTGGTTGCGCAGATTCCTTCGCTGCTGCTGTCCACCGCGGCGGCCATCATGGTGACCCGCGTTACCAGTTCCGAGGACATGGGGCAGCAGGTTCAGCGGCAAATGTTCGCTTCGCCGAAGGCCCTGGCCGTGTCGGCGGCGATCATGATCGCCATGGGCCTGGTCCCGGGCATGCCGCATATGTCCTTCCTCGGCCTTGGCGCCGCGGCTGCAGCGGGTGCCTACTGGATCTGGCATCGGCAGAAGCAGGTCGTGAAGAAGGCCGAGCAGGAAGTACAGAAACAGCAGGATCTGCTCCCGGCCCAGCGTGCGGCCGAAACCAAGGAGCTGGGTTGGGACGATGTAACCCCGGTGGACATGGTGGGGCTGGAAGTTGGCTACCGTCTGATTCCGCTGGTGGATCGCAACCAGGGTGGCCAGTTGCTGGCGCGAATCAAGGGCGTACGCAAGAAGCTCTCGCAGGACCTGGGTTTTCTCATGCCCTCGGTTCACATCCGCGACAACCTGGATCTGCTGCCCAACGCCTATCGCTTGACGCTGATGGGTGTGAGCCTGGCCGAGGCTGAGGTCTATCCGGATCGGGAGCTGGCGATCAACCCGGGCCAGGTGTTCGGGCCGCTCAATGGCATTACCGCCAGAGACCCGGCGTTCGGGCTGGAGGCGGTCTGGATCGAAGCGAGCCAGCGTGATCAGGCGCAGTCGCTTGGTTATACCGTGGTGGATGCCAGTACCGTGGTCGCCACCCACCTCAATCAGGTGCTGCACAAGCATGCCCACGAACTGCTTGGCCATGAGGAGGTCCAGCAGCTGTTGCAGCTGCTGGCCAAGAGCTCGCCCAAGCTGGCCGAGGAGCTGGTGCCCGGGATGGTTTCGCTGTCCACGCTGCTCAAGGTGCTGCAAGCCTTGCTGCAGGAGCAGGTGCCGGTACGCGACATCCGGACCATCGCCGAGGCCATCGCCAATGCGGCCGCCAAGAGTCAAGATCCCGCCGCAATGGTTGCTGCGGTACGCGTCGCGCTGTCTCGCGCAATCGTGCAAAACGTTGTGGGACTAGAGCCGGAGCTGCCTGTGATCACTCTGGAGCCTCGGTTGGAACAGATTTTGCTCAATAGCCTGCAGAAGGCTGGTCAAGGCTCCGAAGACGGCATTTTGCTGGAGCCGGGAATGGCCGAAAAGTTGCAAAGGTCCCTGGTAGAAGCAGCACAGCGTCAAGAAATGCTCGGCAAGCCGGCGGTACTGCTGGTAGCCGGCCCGGTACGGGCGATGCTGTCGAGATTCGCGCGTCTGGCGGTACCGAACATTCATGTTCTGGCCTACCAGGAAATACCGGACAACAAGCAGGTCACCATCGTCTCGACGGTGGGTCAGAATTAACCGAGGGTGCAGGCCATGCAGGTCAAACGTTTCTTCGCCGCCGATATGCGCATCGCCATGAAAATGGTGCGTGACGAGCTGGGCGCCGATGCCGTGATCATCGGCAATCGCCGGGTGGCCGGTGGCGTCGAGCTGACCGCTGTGCTCGATTACCCCATGCAGTCCGCGCCGGCGGCCAACAAGCCCAACCCGGCGCTGGAAGCCGAATTGCGCAAGACGCAGTCGCGGCTGGCCAATGCACATGCCGAGCTGAGCGCTGCGCCGCGCGCGAAGATGCAGGATCGTCAACTGGTTGACGAGAAGCCTGCCGTCGCGGCCAGCAAGGTGCAGCCCGATACGGTCGCCGAGCCTTCCCCCGCGGCCGACTCCCGAGCCATCGAAGCGATGTACTCGGAACTGCACGGTTTGCGCGAGCTGATCGAAGTGCAGCTCGGCTCGATCGCCTGGGGCCAGGAGCAGAGCCGTCGCCCGCAGCAGGCAGGCCTCTGGCGCCGTCTGCAGCGCCTGGGCCTGCCGGCCGAGCTGTCGCGTAGCCTGCTGGAAAAGGTCGCCGGCATTAACGAGCCGCGTCAGGCCTGGCGCATGGTGCTGGCGTATCTGGCGCAGGCAATCAAGGTCACCAAGAACGAGCCGCTGGAAGAGGGCGGTGTGATTGCTCTGGTCGGCCCAGCAGGCGTCGGCAAGACCACGACGCTGGCCAAGCTGGCTGCTCGCTACGTGCTGAAACACGGCGCGCAGAGCATTGCGCTGGCCAGCATGGACAATTATCGGATCGGTGCGCAGGAGCAACTCAAGACACTGGGCCGGATCCTCGATGTGCCGGTGGTGCAGATCGATCCTAGCCAGCCGCTGAGCAAATCGCTGGCCTCGCTGGCGCGTAAGCGGATCATCCTGATCGACACCGCCGGCTTGCCGGCAAGCGATCCGACGCTGCGCATGCAGCTCGAAGCGCTGTCGGACAAGGGCGTCAAATCGAAGAATTACCTGGTGCTGGCGGCAACCAGCCAGAGCCAGGTGCTCAAGGCTGCATGGCACAACTATCGTCGTTGTGGGCTGGCCGGTTGTATCCTGACAAAGCTCGACGAGGCGGGCAGCCTTGGCGATGTGCTCGGTCTCACGATCAGCCAGCATTTGCCGATAGCCTACCTGGCCGATGGTCCCCGGATTCCTGACGACCTGCATCTGCCGCGCAGCCATCAGCTGGTCAGTCGGGCGGTTAGCCTGCAGTCCGGCGAGGAGCCGAGCGAAGAAACCATGGCCGACATGTTCGCCGGGTTGTACAACGGCTCGTCACGGCGGGCTGGATGATGCTGCGACAGCGGTACTCGAATGAATCAGATGCGTGCCATGCGGACGCATCGCCGGCCGCAAGGCCCCAGCAAGATATAGGCATGTGAACATGGGTATGCATCCCGTACAGGTGATTGCGGTGACTGGCGGCAAGGGTGGCGTCGGCAAGACCAACGTGTCGGTCAATCTGGCACTGGCGCTGGCCGACCTCGGCCGGCGTGTGGTGTTGCTTGACGCCGACCTTGGCCTGGCCAACGTCGACGTGCTGCTGGGGCTTACCACCAAGCGCACCCTGGCTGACGTCATCGCCGGCGAATGTGATCTGCGCGACGTACTGATCCAGGGGCCGGGCGGCATCCGCGTAGTGCCGGCCGCATCCGGCACGCAGAGCATGGTGCAGCTGTCTTCCCTGCAGCACGCCGGGTTGATCCAGGCGTTCAGCGAGCTTGGCGACGAGCTCGACGTGCTGATCATCGACACCGCGGCTGGCATCGGCGATTCCGTAGTGAGCTTCGTGCGCGCAGCTCAGGAAGTGCTGCTGGTGGTCACCGACGAGCCCACGTCCATCACCGACGCCTATGCACTTATCAAGCTGCTGAACCGCGATTACGGCATCAGTCGCTTCCGCGTGTTGGCCAATATGGCGCACGCACCGCAGGAAGGCCGCAATTTGTTCGCCAAGCTGACCAAGGTTACCGAGCGCTTTCTCGACGTGGCGCTGCAGTATGTCGGTGCGGTCCCTTACGACGAGGCGGTGCGCAAGGCCGTGCAGAAGCAGCGCGCAGTCTATGAAGCGTACCCGCGCTCGAAATGTGCACTAGCCTTCAAGGCGATCGCGCAGAAGGTTGATACCTGGCCGCTGCCGGCGACGCCGCGGGGTCATCTCGAGTTCTTCGTAGAGCGCCTCATCAGCCCCGCTTCACCCAGCCACGAATGACAGGTGCCGGATCCGCTATGTATTACAGCAAGGCTCAGGCAAAGGATGCGCAGTACCGCCTGATCGATCAGTACGCCCCGTTGGTCAAGCGAATCGCTTACCACTTGTTGGCGCGTCTGCCTGCAAGCGTGCAAGTGGACGATCTGATTCAGGCTGGAATGATCGGACTGCTGGAAGCAGCTAAGAAATACGACGCCGGCAAGGGGGCCAGCTTCGAAACCTACGCCGGTATCCGCATTCGCGGCACCATGCTGGACGAAGTCCGCAAGGGTGACTGGGCGCCGCGCTCGGTGCATCGCAATTCGCGGATGGTCAGCGAGGCGATCCGGGCGATCGAAGCGAAAACCGGGCGCGACGCTAAAGATCACGAGGTTGCGGCCGAACTTAAGCTAAGTCTCGACGAGTATTACGGCATTCTGGGCGATACGCTGGGCAGTCGCCTGTTCAGCTTCGACGATCTGCTGCAGGAAGGCGATCATGGCGAGCTCGAGGAAGACGCTGCCAGTCTCCACCCGGAGCCGTTCCGTGATCTCGAGGATGAACGTTTTCAGCAGGCGCTGGCCGACGCCATCGCCAACCTGCCCGAGCGTGAAAAGCTGGTGCTGTCGCTGTATTACGACGAAGAATTGAATTTGAAGGAAATCGGTCAGGTGCTGGGGGTCAGCGAGTCGCGTGTGAGCCAGTTGCATAGCCAGTGCGCTGCGCGCTTGCGCGCGCGCCTCGGCGAATGGCGCGCCAATTGACGATTGTTTGCGGTATGACGTGCTCGGTTTGCTGAGGCATTTTGGGACTTACGGAGGTCGACTTGGACAAGAACATGAAAATCCTCATCGTCGATGACTTCTCGACGATGAGACGAATCATCAAGAACCTCCTGCGTGATCTGGGGTTCACCAACACCGCCGAAGCGGATGACGGTACTACCGCGCTGCCGATGCTCAAGAGCGGCAGCTTCGACTTCCTGGTGACCGACTGGAACATGCCGGGCATGAGCGGAATCGATCTGCTGCGCACCGTGCGTGCCGATGAGCGCCTCAAGCACCTGCCGGTGCTGATGGTGACGGCCGAAGCGAAACGCGATCAGATCATCGAAGCCGCCCAGGCCGGGGTTAACGGCTATGTGGTCAAGCCTTTCACTGCCCAGGTGCTCAAGGAGAAGATCGAGAAGATCTTCGAGCGCGTCAACGGCTGAAGCAGCAACGCCGCGAGGGCACTATGACGCAAGCAGACCAAAGCCTGGCAGAGTTCGAAGCAACTCTGAAGGCGCATGCACCCAAGTTGATCGAAAGTCTGCAGCAGGGCCGCTTCGATGAAGCGACGCAGATGTTCAATGAGCTGAATCAGGTGCGTAATCACGGGCTTTATCTGGAAGTTGGCAAGCTCACACGCGAGCTGCACAACGCCATCGTCAAGCTCGAGATGGACACCTGCGCCACTGGCGGCGATCCGTCGCCGATCACGGACGCGACCGATCGCCTGTCCTACGTGGTGGAGATGACCGAGAAGGCTGCCAACCGCACTATGGACCTGGTCGAAGAATCAGCGCCGCTGGTGAACTACGTGAGCTATGAGGCGCAGAGCCTGACAGCCGACTGGCAGCGTTTCATGCGTCGTGAGATGAATGCCGATCAGTTCCGCGATCTGGTCAAGCGCATCGACCAGTACCTGCAGCGCAGCATGAACGATGGCGGCCAGCTGTCGCAGAACCTCAGCGAAATCATGCTGGCGCAGGACTTCCAGGACCTGACCGGCCAGGTGATCAAGCGAGTGACCCGCCTCATCACTGAACTCGAAAGCAACCTGCTTAACCTGGTCCTGATGGCGGGGCAGGTCGATCGCGTGGCGGGCATCCAGCATGACCGCGAGGCGATGCGCGCCGAGCAGGAAAAGAAAAAACAAGAAAAAGAGCCTTCCAAGGGTGAAGGTCCGCAGATGCATGCCGATATGCGTGAAGACGTCGTTTCCGGCCAGGACGATGTCGATGATCTGCTTTCAAGCCTGGGCTTTTAGGGGAAGTGAATATGAGCTTCGACGCCGATGAAGAAATCCTCCAGGACTTCCTGGTAGAGGCCGGCGAGATTCTCGAACTATTGTCCGAGCAACTCGTGGAGCTGGAAAGCAGCCCCGATGACATGGCGTTGCTCAATGCGATTTTTCGCGGGTTCCATACGGTCAAGGGCGGTGCCGGGTTCCTCCAGCTGCATGAGCTGGTGGAGTGCTGCCATATCGCCGAAAACGTCTTCGACATCCTGCGCAAGGGTGAGCGTCGAGTCGATTCCGAACTGATGGATGTCGTTCTGCAGGCGCTCGACGCCGTGAACGCGATGTTCAGTCAGGTCCGCGAGCGCGTCGAGCCGACGCCAGCCTCGCGTGAGTTGCTTGCGGCGCTGGCACGTCTGGCGGAGCCAGCCTCGGCTGATGAGCCAGCGCCGGCAGTCGAACCGCAGGTCGTGGCCGAATCCCGATCCGAGGGCGCCGATAGCGAATTCGAACTGATGCTCGATGCCATTCAGCCGTCCGCCAGCGAGCCGGCTGCGGCCGAAGTAGCGACTGGCCCTGCCACCGACGAGATTACCGACGACGAATTCGAGTCGCTGCTCGACCAGCTGCATGGCAAGGGACAATTCTCTGCCGCTGCGGGTGCCTCGATGCCTGCCGAGAGCGAGTTCGTTGCTGCGCCGACCAGTGACGAAATCACCGATGACGAATTTGAAGCCTTGCTGGACCAGCTGCATGGCAAGGGCAAGTTCGAAGCGGCCCCGGCTGAACCCGCTGCGCCGGCAAGCGCCGAACCGGCAAAGGGCGGTGGTACAGCTGGTGCAGCTGAAGAGATCACCGACGACGAGTTCGAAGCACTGCTCGATCAACTGCATGGCAAGGGCAAGTTCGAGCCTGCGGTCGTCGAGACCCCGGCTGAACCTGCTGCGGCTGTGCCGATCAAACCGGCGCCCAAGCCTGCCCCTGCTGCTGCTCCGGCCAAGGCCGCTCCGGCAGCTGCGGTGAGCAAGCCGGCCGCTGCTGCTCCGGCGGAAAAGCCTCCGGCCGAGGCCGAGACCACCGTGCGCGTCGATACCGCACGCCTGGACGAGATCATGAACATGGTCGGCGAGCTGGTGCTGGTGCGTAACCGTCTGGTACGCCTGGGCTCCAACAGCGGCGACGAGGCGATGGCCAAGGCCGTCTCCAACCTCGACGTGGTGACGGCCGATCTGCAGAGTGCGGTGATGAAGACCCGTATGCAGCCGATCAAGAAGGTCTTCGGTCGCTTCCCGCGCCTGGTCCGCGACCTGGCTCGCAGCCTGAAGAAAGAGATCAACCTTGAGCTCGTTGGTGAAGAAACCGATCTCGACAAGAACCTGGTCGAAGCCCTGGCCGATCCGCTGGTGCACCTGGTGCGCAACGCGGTCGACCACGGTATCGAGATGCCCGAGGAGCGCGAAGCCGCCGGCAAGCCACGTACCGGACGGGTAGTGCTTTCCGCCGAGCAGGAAGGCGACCATATCCTGTTGATCATCAGTGATGACGGCAAGGGTATGGATGCCAACGTCCTGCGCGCCAAGGCCGTCGAGAAAGGCATGCTGGAGAAGGATGCCGCCGATCGCCTGAGCGACCTGGAGTGCTATAACCTGATCTTCGCGCCGGGCTTCTCGACCAAGACCGAGATTTCCGACGTGTCCGGCCGCGGTGTCGGCATGGACGTGGTCAAGACCAAGATTTCCCAGCTCAATGGCACAGTGAACGTGTTCTCCACCAAGGGCCAGGGCTCGCGGGTGGTGATCAAGGTGCCGCTGACCCTGGCGATCATGCCGACCCTGATGGTCATGCTCGGCAACCAGGCCTTCGCCTTCCCGCTGGTCAACGTCAACGAGATCTTCCACCTCGACCTGTCGCGGACCAACGTCGTCGATGGCCAGGAAGTGGTGATCGTCCGCGACAAGGCGCTGCCGCTGTTCTACCTCAAGCGCTGGCTGGTCAACGATGCGGCTCAGGAAGAGCAGCGTGAAGGCCATGTAGTAATTCTCAGCGTCGGCAATCAGAGCATCGGCTTCGTCGTCGATCAGCTCGTGGGACAGGAAGAAGTGGTCATCAAGCCGCTTGGCAAGATGCTGCAGGGTACGCCTGGCATGTCCGGTGCGACGATCACCGGCGATGGCCGCATCGCGCTGATTCTCGATGTTCCCAGCATGCTCAAGCGCTACGCACGCAGGATTTGATTCAGTCAGGCAGCGCTTACCTCGGATGGGATGGGAGCGCTGCCGCTAGGAGTGATGTATGGCAGTCAAGGTCCTGGTCGTCGACGATTCCGGCTTCTTTCGTCGGCGCGTCTCGGAAATCCTTTCCTCTGATTCGAATATCCAGGTCGTCGGCACCGCCACCAACGGACGCGAGGCGATCGACCAGGTGCTGGCGTTGAAGCCGGATGTCATCACCATGGACTACGAGATGCCGATGATGGACGGCATCACGGCGGTGCGGCAGATCATGCAGCGCTGCCCCACACCGGTGTTGATGTTTTCCTCGCTGACGCACGAAGGCGCTCGGGTCACCCTCGATGCACTGGATGCCGGCGCCGTCGACTATCTGCCGAAGAACTTCGAAGACATTTCGCGTAACCCGGATAAGGTCAAGCAGCTGCTGTGCGAGAAGGTACATACCGTTTCGCGCAGCAACCGGCGCTACAGCACGTTCTGTACCTCGAGCGTAAGTACGCCGCCGGTGTCCGCGCGCGGCACTGCCTCGACATTGGCTACTGCAGCCGCCCGGACCGGCGCTACAACGCCAGCGCCTGCGGCGCCGGCAGCTCGTTCGCCGGCGCCCAAGCGCAAGGCGTACAAGCTGGTGGCCATCGGTACGTCTACGGGCGGTCCGGTGGCGCTGCAGCGTGTGCTCACTCAGCTCCCGGCGAATTTCCCCGCGCCGATCGTACTCATCCAGCACATGCCGGCCGCGTTCACCAAAGCCTTCGCCGATCGTCTGGACAAGCTTTGCCGCATTCGTGTCAAGGAAGCCGAGGACGGCGACGTGCTGCGTCCGGGGCTTGCTCTGCTGGCACCGGGTGGCAAGCAGATGATGATCGATGGCCGCGGTGCGGTACGCATTCTGCCGGGCGATGATCGCCTCAACTACAAGCCTTGCGTCGACGTTACCTTCGGTTCGGCCGCCAAGTCGTTTCACGACAAAGTGCTGGCGGTAGTGCTGACCGGCATGGGTGCCGATGGTCGCGAAGGCGCACGGTTGCTCAAGCAGAGCGGCAGCCAGGTGTGGGCGCAGGATGAAGCCAGCTGCGTGATCTATGGCATGCCGATGGCGGTGGTCAAAGCTAACCTGAGTGATGCGGTCTACGGGCTCGACGATATCGGTCGCAATCTGGCCGAGGCGTGCATCTGATGGAGGCCCGCCTCTAATGGACGTGCTCAGCCTGATCGGGCTGCTGTTGGCGTTCGTCGCCATCGTTGGGGGCAATTTTCTCGAGGGCGGCCATATCTCGGCGCTGCTCAATGGGCCGGCCGCGTTGATCGTGCTTGGCGGTACCCTGGGTGCCGTCCTGCTGCAGACGCCCATCGCCGTGTTCATGCGGGCGATGAGTATCGGTCGCTGGATATTCTTTCCGCCGCGCATCGATCTCGCGCGCGGCATCCTCATGGTCACTACCTGGAGCAATACTGCGCGCAAGGAGGGGTTGCTCGGCCTTGAGCCGGTCGCCGAGACGGAACCCGACCCATACGCGCGCAAGGGCCTGCAGTTGCTTGTCGATGGCGCCGAGCCGGAAGTGATTCGCAGCATCCTCGAGGTCGATCTGTATACCCAGGAGGGGCGTGACCTGCGCGCGGCCAAGGTCTACGAGAGCATGGGTGGCTACTCGCCGACCATTGGCATCATCGGCGCGGTAATGGGGTTGATCCACGTGATGGGCAATCTGGCCGATCCCAGCCAGCTGGGCAGCGGCATCGCCGTTGCGTTCGTGGCGACCATCTATGGCGTCGCTTTCGCCAACCTGCTGGTGCTGCCGGTCGGCAACAAGCTCAAGAGCGTCGTCCAGCGGCAGACCGCCTATCGCGAGATGCTGCTGGAGGGCGTGCTGTCCATCGCCGAGGGCGAAAATCCGCGTTCCATCGAGATGAAGCTGCAAGGCTTCATGGACTGACCGCCATGGCCAGACGCAGACCACCGGAAGAGCACGAGAATCACGAGCGATGGCTGGTGTCCTACGCCGACTTCATCACGTTGTTATTTGCCTTCTTCGTGGTGATGTACTCGATCTCCTCGATCAACGAGGGCAAGTACAAGATCCTCTCCGATTCGCTGGTCGGCGTGTTCAATCAGGTCGATCGTTCGGTCAAGCCCATCCCCATCGGTGAGGAGCGACCTCGGACCACCGAGGCGGATGTGTCCCAGGTCGAGGATCTGTCGGGCCCGGCTTCGTCGGCGGGGAAGCCGACCCTCGATCCGCTGGAGCGGATTGCGCAGAGCATGCGCGAGACGTTCGGCGAGCTGATCGCCAACGAGCAATTGACGATCCGTGGCAATGAGCTGTGGATCGAGATCGAACTCAACTCCAGCCTGCTGTTCCCCAGCGGCGATGCGCTTCCCAACGACCAGGCATTTCTGCTGATCGACAAGGTCGCCGGAATTCTGGCCCCTTTCGACAACCCGATCCATGTCGAAGGGTTTACCGACAATCTGCCAATCAGCACCAGCCAGTTCCCGACCAACTGGGAGCTGTCCGCAGCCCGCGCTGGCAGCGTTGTGAGGATGCTTGCAGCGCAGGGGGTGGACCCTTCGCGGATGGCAGCGGTGGGCTATGGCGAATTTCAGCCCGTGGCGGACAACGCGACGGCCGAAGGCCGGGCGCGCAACCGGCGAGTAATTCTGGTGGTGTCGCGCAATCTCGATGTGCGCCGGAGTGTCACCGGAATGGGCAGCAGCAATGTACGGCCTGACGATGCGTTGCGTCGGGCTGGCACACAATCTGCACCGGCTGTGTCCATGTAAGCGCTTCAGGGCGCAGTCGTCAAAACACCGTCGCTTTGCCGTTTCAGGCAATGCCGTTCCGGTCAGCTTCGCCGGGTGGAAGATCAATGAGAGTCTGGGCTGTAGCCAATCAAAAGGGTGGGGTGGGCAAGACCACTACGTCGATCGCACTGGCGGGCTTGCTGGCCGATTCCGGCAAGCGCGTCGTCGTGCTGGATCTGGATCCGCATGGGTCGATGACCAGCTATTTCGGGCATGATCCCGATAACCTGGACCATAGCGTCTTCGATCTCTTCCAGCACCAGGGTACCGTGCCGGATGGCCTGCCGTGGCAGCTGCTGCTGGCCACCAGTCACGAGCGTATCTCGCTGATGCCTTCCAGTACCGTGCTGGCGACTCTCGAGCGCCAGTCGCCCGGGCAGAACGGCCTCGGGCTGGTCATTGCCAAGAGCCTGTCGCAGCTTTGGCAGGACTTCGATTACGCCATCATCGACAGCCCGCCGCTGCTCGGTGTGCTGATGGTCAACGCGCTGGCTGCCAGTCAGCAGCTGGTGATTCCGGTGCAGACGGAGTTTCTGGCGATGAAGGGTCTCGAGCGAATGGTCAGCACGCTGTCGATGATCAACCGTTCGCGCAAGCAAGCGCTGCCTTACACCATCGTGCCGACCTTGTTCGACCGCCGCACCCAGGCCTCGATGAATACGCTCAAGGTACTGCGAGCCGGTTATGCCGATCATCTCTGGCCAGCGTTCATCCCGGTCGATACGCGGCTGCGCGATGCCAGCCGCGCCGGCCTGACGCCTTCGCAGTTCGATCCGACCAGTCGTGCGGTTCTTGCCTATCGGGCCTTGCTCAAGCATCTGCTGGCGTCGCAAGTGTCTCCGCAGGTGGCGTGAAGTGCCATGCCGCTCGGCGCCTGCCAGCTCAAGTTTGTCGCGCCAGTGGCCGATAGCCTGTTCAGATTCTCCTAACGAGTTCGTTCCATGAGCCGCACCGTCCTAACCGAAACCCGATCCCAGCAGGCGCTGCAGTCCTATCTCGATGGGCTGTTGCAGGACGCTGCCATCGAACTGGCCGACTCGGTCAGTCAGGACGAATTCCAGGCGGCCGTGCTCGAGGAGCAACTGCGTGATACGCGGCAGAGCCAACCGCCGCGTCTTGAAATAGTCCAGCCGGCGCCGCCGCTCGTGGTGGAAGCGCCTCTGGCGATGCCGTCGGTGCTGACTCTTGAGCCGGTCGTGGAGCTCGAGGTTGCGCCGCAGCTGCCCAGCGAGCCAGTCGAAGCCGTGCCTGACGCCCATCCGGGTTGGGGTGAGGAGCCTTTCGAGTGTCTGCTGTTCGATGTGGCAGGGTTGACCCTGGCGGTGCCGCTGGTGTGCCTGGGCTCCATCTATCCGCTGGCCGGGCAGGAACTGACGCCGCTGTTCGGTCAGCCCGACTGGTTTCTTGGCATACTGCCGAGCCAGTCAGGCAATCTGAAGGTGCTGGACACCGCGCGCTGGGTGATGCCTGATCGGTACCGTGACGACTTCCGCGAGGGGTTGCAGTACGTGATCTCGGTTCAGGGCTACGAATGGGGGCTGGCGGTCCATCAGGTCAGTCGCTCGATTCGCCTCGACCCCAGTGAGGTCAAGTGGCGTACGCAGCGCAGTCAGCGTCCATGGCTGGCCGGTACGGTAATCGAGCATATGTGCGCGCTGGTCGACGTGACTGCGCTGGCCGAGCTGATCGCCAGTGGCGCTGTGAAACAGATGCAGGGCGCGACGAAGCCGCGGACGCATTGAAAGCAAACAATTGACGGTCGCGCCTGTTGCGCGGCCCGGCGATAGAATCGACCGCCATTGCGGTAACTGAAGAAGGTGGGGCTATGAAGATGACGTCTGCGCAGGGTTCCGAAGATCCTGTACTGCAATGGGTGACCTTCCGTCTGGACAACGAGACGTACGGTATCAACGTGATGCAGGTCCAGGAGGTGTTGCGTTATACCGAGATCGCGCCGGTACCGGGTGCTCCGAGCTATGTGCTCGGCATCATCAACCTGCGCGGCAATGTGGTGACGGTGATCGACACGCGTCAGCGTTTCGGCCTGGAAACCGCGTCGGTATCGGACAATACTCGAATCGTGATCATCGAGGCGGATCGTCAGGTCATCGGCATCATGGTCGATAGCGTTGCCGAGGTGGTCTATCTTCGCCAATCCGAGATCGAAACTGCGCCCAACGTCGGTAATGATGAGTCGGCCAAATTCATCCAGGGCGTCTGCAACAAGAACGGCGAGCTGCTGATTCTGGTCGAACTCGACAAGATGATGAGCGAGGAAGAATGGGCCGAGCTTGAGAGCATCTGATACATGCTGATCGCGTCGCTGGTCGCATCGTTGGTTGCGCTGGCCTTCTGCTGTCTTGGGCTGCTGGGCTTCTGCCTGTGGCTGCTCAGGCGGCAGCGGTTTCTGGCCGAACAACAGCAGCAACGCGATGCGAACAGGGATAAGCGCATCAAGGAGCTGAGCAGCCGCCTGGATGCCTATCTGGAAGGCAGCTTGCGCATGGGTGATGAGTTGCGTGAGTTGAGTCGCACGCTGGCGCCGTTGCCGGACAAGCTCACCCAGCTGGAACAGCGCGACCCCAACAACTTCTCCTTCTCCCAGGCGGCCAAACTGGTCGGCATGGGCGCAAGCGTCGACGACCTGACGCAGTCCTGTGGCCTGTCGCAATCCGAGGCGGAGCTGATGAGCAAACTGCATCAGGCTCGCAAGAAACCCTGATTGCGGTTTTTCCGTCGACTGGTCGTCCCTTCCGGGTCTTGCGCCGGAACCTCCCACACCCTGCACATTCCAATCCGTATCAGCTTGGCATTGCTGAGCTTGTCCAGGTCCCATGCTTGGGACGAGGAGGACAATGATGCGGCTTACTCTCATTCTGTTGCTGTTCATGGTTTCGCTTGGCGCTCAGGCCGTCGAGGCGCCAGACGATGTGGACGGCGCAATGACCGTAAACGTCTTTCAAGCCAAGCGCCTTCATGAACTGGGCGCCGTCTTCATCGATGTGCGTGCCGACCGCGAATGGTTATGGGGCCACGTGGAAGGCGCCGTGCACTTCGATCTGGCCAGTGATTTCGTCAGCCTGGCCGGGCCGGAGTGGCCGCGTGAGCTTCCGCTGGTGATTTACTGCGACAGCGAAATCTGCCCGCGTAGCGCGGAAGCCGCAAGAATGGCCGTGGCCTGGGGCTACCAGCGGGTGTTCTATTTCCGTGCCGGCTATTTCGCCTGGCAGCTGCATGATCTCCCTCAGGTCACTGGTGAGGATCGTGCAGCAGTCGTACTCAACGCGCAGGCCCACTGAGTCGCGGCAGGGGCGGAGCTGGTTCGCCTGCACTCCGTTCGTGGAACCCTGGTGGGCATTTGCCCTTGAGGTACCAGGCAAAGGCGATGATCTCCGCGATGGTGCGGTATAACGCTTCCGGGATCTCGTCGCCCAGCTCCAGTTTCGCCAACAATCTCACCAGATCGGGGTTCTCGTAGATCGGCACCTCATGTTCCCGAGCGATGGCGAGGATCGTCTCGGCCAGCTCGTCATCACCCTTGGCGCTCAGACTTGGCGCGTTGACACCGTCATAGCTGAGCGCGATTGCCTGGCGTGGCTGCTTGTCGGTCATGCCTTTTCGTCCACGAAGCGTTGCTCCAGATTGGTGCTCGGACCCTGCGGTGGCGTTCCTTGCCTGCAGCTCAGTTCTCCGACACTCAGCCCGGCTGCCTGTAGGCGCTCACGCAGATGGGTAAGTTCGGTCGCCACCAACTGGGCCGTGGCACTGCGCTCGGCCCACAGCTGGCTGGTGAGGGTGCCGCGCGTCAACTGTGCTTGAACTTGCAGTGGCCCGAGTGGTGCGACATCGAATGCGAGTTCGATCTTCCAGAGCGGCTCGCCACGCTCCTTTTCCTGCTTTCTAGGCTCTTCTTCGCGCTGCAGCTTGATTTGCAGCGGCACGATATCGCGCTGGTCGCGCATTGGCAGCTCCAGCTGCCAGGTGGTGAGGAGGGCGCCGTCCGGGCCGATTTGTGTCTGCGCGAGACTGGACAGTTGATGGGTCTGCAGCCTGGATACCGCGGCGGCTGCGAGCTTGAGCAGCATTTCGAGGTCGGCTTCTTCTTCCAGGCCAGGCGGCATTCGGGTTGGTAGCGGGAACCCCAGCGCGAGCTGACGGACATTGCTTTGCGCCAGGGAGCCCAGCGCTTGCCGCGCAAATGCAGGCAACGCCTGGCCCATGGCGGCACTGGCCTGGGCGCTGGCCAGCGGCGTGCTACATGGAAGATTGGGCATTTGCGCCAGTAGGCGCAGCAGCCCGGCCTTGAGGTCGCCCTGCAGTCCTTCGGTTTGCCCGGCCAGCAAGCGCGCCTCAAGGAACACGCCGCTCCTGGCCAGCGCTGCGGCGAGTGCCTTGGGATCGCCCAGTTGCTGCATTTCGGGTATCAGCCCCAGCAGTTTTTCGGCGGCGCCGCGCAGCCCCTCGGGGAGAGCCCCGGTACCACCCTGTAGAGCCTTGAACAGGCCTTCCAGCGAGGCCTGGCGGTGGTGTTGGGCGCCCAGTTGCTCGCCGAGATGCAGCTGATCGAGGCGCCCGCTCAGCGGAAGGAATGCGAGGGATTGGTCGCCCTTGACCTGCGCTGTCAGCAGGCTGCCGAGTGCCAGCGGGTTGGCTGATTCGATATTCAGCTTCTGTCCAGCGACGGGGCTGTTGAGCAGGCTGATGACCGCCTTGAAGATCTTCTGCCCGTCCTCCGACTGCTGTTGACTGGTCGCCACGACACGGCCCTGGATGACGCTGCCGACCGGCAGTTGCTGAAGGTCGATCATCGAGGCGGGCTGGCGCCCGGCGATCTGTGGAGCGGCCAGCAACCGGGTGTCGGACAGGGCGGTGATGACGTATGCGGTGCCGGGTGGCGGCGCCTTGTTGCTGCTGACCTCGACGGTCGCCTGGCGCCCGCTGCCCATGGTCAGCCGCAGCACCAGCCGAAATGCCTGCGCCGCTTCCCTGATGCTGACTACCTCCGCTTCGGCGTTTTCGCCAGCCGCCAGAAGGCCTTGCATCGGTTGCAGCAGTTTCAAAGCGAGGTCATTCGCCGCTGCCGCCTGGCGCGGCGCGCTGCTTGGGGGCAGGGCAGTGGTACTCTTGATCTCGGTCATCTTTCCTCAAATGCTCTTACAACCTTTCGCGTTCGCGGCCCTCGGCACCAAAGGTTGCCATGTATAATTCCGCCCGCCTGGCCCTGCTTCCTGAGTATAGCGGCCAGGCCTTTTTCATCTTGAGGTGTCGCCAGCCGTGTCAACTCCCTTTCTCGAAGCCGTAGCCCTCGCTTGCGAACGGGATTGGCGGCTGCTTTTCGATAAGCTGGATCTGCGTCTCGAGAGTGGGGAAATGCTGCAGATTTCCGGGCCTAATGGCAGCGGCAAAACCAGTCTGCTGCGCCTGCTATGCGGCCTGATGCAACCAACCGCAGGCGAGGTGCTGCTCAAGGGCCGGTCGCTCAGCGCTCAGCGTGGTGAACTGGCACGCAACCTGTTGTGGATCGGCCATGCTGCTGGCATCAAGGGCTTGCTGACAGCTGAAGAGAATCTCACCTGGCTCTGTGCGTTGCACCAGCCGGCCAGCCGCGAGGCGATATGGCATGCACTTGCCGAAGTGGGACTGCGCGGGTTCGAAGACGTGCCCTGTCATACCCTTTC
The DNA here is from genome assembly GCF_002929225.1 of Stutzerimonas kunmingensis. Taxonomy (GTDB): domain Bacteria; phylum Pseudomonadota; class Gammaproteobacteria; order Pseudomonadales; family Pseudomonadaceae; genus Stutzerimonas. Next base: position 876,887 of record NZ_PISM01000004.1, read on the forward strand.
TGCTGGCCAGCAGCGCCGCGTGGGGTTGGCGCGTCTGTATCTCTCGCCACCGCCGCTGTGGATTCTCGATGAGCCATTTACCGCGCTCGACAAACATGGTGTGGCGCAGCTTGAGAGGCATCTCGCAGCGCATTGCGAGCAGGGCGGACTGGTCGTACTGACCACTCACCACAGCCTGACGGAAAAGCCTACCGGCTATTGTGAGCTCGATCTGGGACAGCGAGCCGCATGAGCAGCGTATTCACTCTTCTGCTGGCGCGCGAGACGCGTCTGCTGTTCCGTCGCCCGGCTGAGCTGGCCAACCCGCTGGTGTTCTTCGCCATCGTTATCGCGTTGTTCCCGCTTGCGGTAGGGCCGGAGACTCAGCTTCTGCAAACCATCTCTCCCGGCTTGGTCTGGGTGGCAGCATTACTGGCCGTTCTGCTGTCACTGGATGGTCTTTTTCGCAGTGATTTCGAAGATGGCTCGCTCGAGCAGTGGGTCGTTTCGCCGCACCCGCTCGCGCTCCTGGTTCTCGCCAAGGTACTGGCGCACTGGGCTTTTTCCGGGTTGGCGCTGGTGCTGTTGGCGCCACTGTTGGGCTTGATGTTGGGTCTGCCGCTTGGGACCATTCCGGTGCTGCTGGTTTCACTGTTGCTGGGGACGCCGATTCTGAGTCTGCTCGGTGCGGTGGGCGCGGCGTTGACGGTAGGATTGAAGCGGGGTGGCTTGCTGCTGGCGTTGCTCATCCTGCCGCTCTACATCCCGGTACTGATTCTCGGCAGCGGCGCCCTGCAAGCGTCGTTGCAAGGTCTGCCGGCAGTCGGTCACCTGCTTTGGCTGGCCAGTCTGACTGCGTTGGCCGTGACCCTTACACCCTTTGCGATAGCTGCCGGGCTGAAGATCAGCGTTGGCGAATAGCGACACACCCAGATGGCCGGCGCTCACACCCGGTCGATGTAACGAATCTCGGGGCCTGCATTTGCAAGGTCCCGCTGGACGACGAGTCATCCGATGAACTGGACATGGTTTCACAAGCTGGGCTCACCCAAATGGTTCTACGAGATCAGCGGCCGCTGGCTGCCCTGGCTTGCCTGGGCAGCCGTGCTGCTGGTCAGCGTGGGTGTGGTCTGGGGTCTGGCGTTCGCGCCTGAGGATTACCAGCAGGGCAACAGCTTCCGGATCATCTATATCCACGTGCCGGCTGCGTTTCTCGCTCAGTCGATCTACGTGATGCTCGCCGTGGCGGGGGTGGTCGGGCTCGTCTGGAAGATGAAGCTGGCCGATGTGGCTCTGCAGCAGGCTGCCCCCATCGGCGCCTGGATGACCTTCATCGCCCTGTTGACCGGCGCGGTCTGGGGCAAACCGACCTGGGGTGCCTGGTGGGTATGGGACGCGCGGCTGACCTCGATGCTCATCCTGCTGTTTCTGTACTTCGGCATCATTGCGCTCGGACAGGCGATCAGCAATCGTGACAGCGCGGCCAAGGCGTGCGCTGTGCTGGCCATCGTTGGAGTGGTGAACATCCCGATCATCAAGTATTCGGTGGAGTGGTGGAACACGCTGCACCAGCCGGCAACGTTCACCGTCACCGAAAAACCGGCGATGCCAGTGGAAATGTGGCTGCCGCTCCTGGTGATGGTGATCGGCTTCTACTGCTTCTTCACCGTGGTGCTGCTGATGCGCATGCGCCTGGAAGTGCTGCGTCGCGAGTCGCGCGCCAGCTGGGTGAAGAATGAGGTCAAGGCTCTGGTAGGAAACAACTCGTGAACTTTTCATCCTTCGCGGATTTCATCGCCATGGGCAATCATGGCGTGTACGTCTGGACGTCCTATGGCATCAGCCTGGCTGTCCTGATTCTCAACGTCGCGCTGCCAGCCTTGGCACGCCGGCGTTACCTGCAAGATGAGGCGCGTCGTTTGCGCCGGGAGGAGTCGAAGTGAATCCGGTGCGCAAGAAACGTCTTTTCATCGTCCTGGCGATCCTCGCCGGTGTCGGTATCGCCGTGGCGCTGGCGTTGTCCGCTCTGCAGCAGAACATCAACCTGTTCTACACACCGACCCAGATCGCAGCGGGGGAGGCTCCTGAGGGCACCCGGATTCGAGCAGGCGGCCTGGTCGAAGAGGGTTCGGTGAAGCGTACCAACGACTCACTCAGCGTCGCCTTCCGTGTCACTGATGGCGCCAAGGCGATCACTATCACTTACCAGGGAATTCTCCCGGACCTGTTCCGCGAAGGGCAGGGTATCGTCGCGCTGGGTCGGGTCAATTCCGAGGGTGTTCTGGTTGCCGACGAAGTGCTGGCCAAGCATGACGAAAACTACATGCCGCCCGAAGTAACTCAGGCGCTGGAGAAGAGCGGCATGATGAAGCACTACGAGGGCGGTAAGCAGGAGTACGCGAAATGATTCCCGAGCTCGGCCATCTGGCGATGATTCTGGCGCTGTGCCTGGCAGTGGTCCAGGCCACGCTGCCGCTGATCGGTGCTTGGCGCGGTGACCGACAGTGGATGGGCCTGGCCCAACCAGCGGCCTGGGGTCAGTTCGCCTTTCTCGGTTTCTCCTTCGCCTGCCTGACCTACGCCTTCATGGTCGACGATTTCTCCGTTGCCTACGTCGCCCACAACTCCAACAGTGCCTTGCCCTGGTACTACAAGTTCAGCGCGGTCTGGGGCGCTCACGAAGGCTCCTTGCTGCTGTGGGCCTTCATCCTGGCCGGCTGGACCTTTGCCGTGGCGATCTTCTCCCGCCAGCTACCGGAAGACATGCTGGCGCGCGTGCTCGGCGTCATGGGTTTGATCAGCATCGGTTTCCTGCTCTTTCTTATCGTCACCTCGAACCCCTTCGAGCGGCTGCTACCGCAGGTTCCAATGGATGGACGCGACCTCAATCCACTGCTGCAGGATTTCGGTTTGATCGTCCACCCGCCCATGCTTTACATGGGGTACGTGGGTTTCTCGGTGGCGTTCGCCTTTGCGATCGCCGCGTTGCTGGGTGGTCGCCTTGACGCGGCCTGGGCACGCTGGTCGCGTCCTTGGACGCTCGTCGCCTGGGCCTTCCTCGGCCTGGGCATCGCCCTTGGCTCCTGGTGGGCCTATTACGAGCTCGGCTGGGGCGGCTGGTGGTTCTGGGATCCGGTGGAAAACGCCTCCTTCATGCCCTGGCTGGTCGGTACTGCGCTGATTCACTCGTTGGCAGTTACCGAGAAGCGCGGCGTGTTCAAGAGCTGGACCGTGTTGCTGGCAATCGCGGCGTTCTCGCTGAGCCTGCTTGGGACCTTCCTGGTCCGCTCCGGCGTGCTGACGTCGGTGCACGCGTTTGCTACTGATCCCGAGCGTGGCGTGTTCATTCTGGTCTTTCTGCTGATGGTGGTAGGCGGCTCGCTGACGCTGTTTGCCATGCGCGCGCCTGTGGTCAAGAGCCAGGTCGGGTTCGGCCTGTGGTCGCGCGAGACTCTGCTGCTAGTCAATAACCTGCTGTTGGTCGTCGCCACGGCGATGATTCTCCTCGGCACGCTCTATCCGCTGCTGCTGGACGCATTGTCCGGTGCCAAGCTTTCCGTCGGTCCACCGTACTTCAATGCGATGTTCGTTCCGCTGATTGGCGCGCTGATGCTGACGTTGGGTGTCGGAATCCTGGTGCGCTGGAAGGACACTCCGCTGAAGTGGTTGCTCGGCATGCTCACGCCAGTGCTGATCACCAGCGTAGTGCTTGGTGGTCTGGGCTCGTTGCTGTTCGGTGACTTCAACTGGGCGGTGCTTGCAGTGTCCTTGCTGGCGGCCTGGGTGGTGATCGCTGGCGTCCGTGATCTGCTGGACAAGACGCGCCACAAGGGTTTGTTCAAGGGCATGCGCAGCCTCGCGCCAAGCTACTGGGGCATGCATCTGGCGCACCTCGGGCTGGCGGTCTGTGCCATTGGCGTGGTACTCACCAGCCACCAAAGTGCGGAGCGCGATCTGCGCCTGGCTCCTGGGGAGTCGCTGTCGCTTGGCGGCTATGAGTTCGTCTTCGAAGGCGCGGTGCATCACGAAGGACCTAACTTCACGTCAGACAAGGCGACCATTCGCGTGCTCGACGGCGACAAGCAGATCGCCACGCTGCACCCGGAAAAGCGCCTGTACACCGTGCAGCAGATGCCGATGACCGAGGCGGGTATCGATGCGGGCTTCACCCGCGACCTTTATGTCGCGCTGGGTGAGCCGCTGGGTGATGGGGCGTGGGCCGTGCGTGTTCATATCAAGCCCTTTGTTCGCTGGATCTGGCTCGGAGCGCTGATGATGGGGCTCGGCGGTGTGCTGGCGGCGAGTGATCGTCGTTATCGAGTCAAGGTGAAGACCCGCGTGCGCGAAGCGCTGGGCATGGCCGCACAAGGAGCCTGATGTGAAACGATTGCTGATGTTGCTGCCGCTGGTGATTTTCCTGGTGGTTGCAGTGTTCCTTTATCGCGGCCTGTTCCTCGATCCTTCCGAGCTGCCTTCGGCGCTGATCGGCAAGCCACTACCGGCGTTCTCGCTACCCTCGGTGGAAGACGAGCAGCGCGTCATCACCGCCGAGGACCTCAAGGGCAAGCCGGCGCTGGTCAACGTGTGGGCGACTTGGTGCGTCGCCTGCAAGGTCGAGCACCCAGTGCTGAACCGTCTTGCAGCTCAGGGTGTGGTGATTCATGGAGTCAACTACAAGGACGACAACGCCGCGGCGTTGAAGTGGCTCAACGAGTTCCACGATCCTTATCAGCTGAACATCCGCGACGAACGCGGCAGTCTTGGGCTGGATCTGGGAGTCTATGGCGCTCCTGAAACCTTCCTCATCGACAAGCAGGGCATCATCCGCCACAAATTCGTCGGCGTGATCGACGATCGGGTCTGGCGGGAACAGCTGGCAGCGCTCTATCAGGAGCTGGTGGACGAATGAAACGACTGATCCGCGGCGCGCTGCTTGGTCTGTTCCTGGTCACGACCGCCCAGGCAGCAATCGATACCTATGAATTCAGGGACGAAGCCGAGCGTGAGCGCTACCGCACCCTAACCGAAGAGCTGCGCTGTCCGAAGTGCCAGAACCAGAACATCGCCGATTCCAACGCGCCGATCGCCATGGACCTGCGCCAGGAAATCTTCCGCATGCTGGATGAGGGCAAAAGCAATGACCAGATAGTCGACTATCTCGTCGCTCGCTACGGCGATTTCGTTCGTTACAAGCCGCCGGTAAACGCGAAAACCATGCTGCTCTGGTATGGGCCGGTTGGTTTGCTGGTCCTCGGCTTCGGCGTGCTGACCGTGATCTTGGTGCGTCGTCGCCGGGTCGAAAAGGCACCTGCATCAACCCTTTCCGAGACCGAGCGCGAACGTCTCGCCCAGCTTCTGGATAAAAAAGACTCATGATCGATTTCTGGATAGCCGCCGGCGCCTTGCTGCTGGTGGCATTGGCCTTTTTGTTGTTACCCATCCTGCGTGGCCGTCGAGCCCAGGCCGAAGAAGATCGTACGGCGCTGAACGTTGCCTTGTATGAAGAGCGCCTTGCCGAGTTGACCTCTCAGCACTCTGCCGGAACCTTGACCGCCGAGCAGTTGGAGGCTGGGCGAGCAGATGCTGCACGCGAGCTGTTGGAGGACACCGAGAATAGCGACAAGCCGCGAATCGCCAAGCTTGGTCGCAGCGTTCCGCTGATTGCGGCGGTTCTGGTGCCCCTGATGGGCTACGGGCTTTATATGTATTGGGGCGCCAGCGACAAAGTTCAGATGGCTCGACAGTTTTCGGAGCAGCCTCGCACAGTCGAAGAAATGACCGCTCATCTGGAGCAGGCCGTAAAGGAGCAGCCGGATTCTGCCGAAGCCTGGTACTTCCTGGGTCGTACTTATATGAACCAGGAGCGTCCAGCCGACGCAGCCAAGGCTTTCGGGCGCGTGGTGGAAATTGCGGGCCGTCAGCCCGAGCTGCTCGGTCAGCTGGCGCAGGCGCTCTATTTCGCCGGTGACCGTCAGTGGTCCGATAAGCTTCAAGCCCTTACTGACGAAGCGCTGCAGGGCGATCCGCAGGAGGTGACCAGTCTCGGCCTGCTTGGCATCGCGGCATTCGAGGAAGCGCGTTATCCGGATGCCGTGCGCTTCTGGGAGCAACTGGTTGCGGCGCTTCCCGAAGAAGATCCTTCGCGCGAAGCGATCCGTGGCGGCATCGAGCGGGCGCGGCAGCAGATCGAGGGGGGCAGCTCCACCACCGAACAGGCCTCAGCGGCAAGCGAGAAGGCTGATAACGCAGGGGCCACGCTGCAGATTCAGGTTGCGCTGGACCCGAAGGTGGCGGAATCGGTTTCACCGCAGGATACGGTTTTCGTATTCGCTCGCGCAGTAGCGGGGCCACCCGTTCCGCTGGCAGCAAAACGCCTGACGATTGCCGATCTGCCTGCAACCGTCACGCTTGGCGATGCCGATGCGATGGTGCCTTCGATGAAGATATCCAGCGTCGAGCAGGTCACGGTAATGGCGCGGGTCTCCCGTTCCGGCGACGCAACAAAAGGTGAGTGGATGGGTCAAAGCGAAGCGCTTGATACTGCGAGCGATAACGCCATTGATTTGGTGATCGACCGCGCCGAGGCTCCCTGAACACCCATGAGGTAGAGATGCACACGAATTCGTCAGCACACCCGCTTAGGCTTGCGCGGTTCGGCCCGCGGGTCGTACTGCTCGGATTGACATTGGCGCTCGGCGCTTGCGCAGGTAATCCCTACGGTTCCGCGCCTCAGGGGCCTGCTCCAAGTCCGGTGCCGCGTGCGCCCGAGCCCAGTGGGCCGGTTATCTCACCCCCTCCTATCAAGGCGCCACCGGCACCCAGGGCTCCAACTACCCAGAAGAGCCATCCGCGTTATGCGCCACCACCGCACGTGGCTGCGCACTGGGACAATCGTCTTGGGGTCTATGTCGTGGAGGGGCGTGATCTCTTTTACCGGGAGCGCCTGTATTACCGGTGGGATGGCGACTGGTACTGTGCTGGGCGCCCCGATGGCCCGTGGGAGCCGGTCGCGCCGCCCAGTGTTCCGCCGGGTCTTCGTGACCGCTATTGATGTTACTCCTCGGCAGCAGGCGCTAACTTTTTGCGCTTCAGCCTAAAGGCGGCTTGCCTATTGCCGATAAAGGTTCAGCACCGTTGCACTGCAACGTTCCCAGCTGGCTCGGCCTATGCCGTCCATCGGGCTCATGCCCCGGAGTCGATAATGAATGCTTCCGTCAAGCGCCTCGAAGAAACTGGTTCCGCTCTACGCGATGCGCTGACGCAGCAGGACTGGGCCGCAATCAGTATGCTGGATCGCGAGTGCCGTAATGCCGTCGACGAGGCGATGCAGGCACATGAGCGCGACAGCGGCGTGGTTCGTCAGCGGTTGCAGGAGCTTCTTGATATGTATGGTGAGCTGGTAATGACCTGCCAGATTGAACAGGCACGGGTCGCAAGCGAGCTGCGTCAGCTGAATCAGTCTCAACAGGGTACCAAGGTCTACCAGCTATTCGCCTAAGCGTGGCCTCAGGCCCGACAGCTTCAAATTCTTCCCAGGATCACTGGGGCTGAATTCTTCCTCAATATTTATCATTACAAAGTATGTGGCATTATGCCGCTACCCTTTTGTTGGCGAGCGGCTAATTGGCGCTTATTGCCTGGTAAATACCTATCTTCGCGGTCATCGTGCACCGAAGTCTTCAAATCGATCTTGAGGCGTCTCTCAAGGTACTGATTTTTGGCTCGTTCTTTGGTCGCTAATTCACGCCATAAATTTGACTCAGTTCATTTTTTCATTAATCTACGTTCCATCTGCCATCAGTGTGATCGCCGTTCTTCCATGGATGCGAGCGCAGGCTTTCTTTCAGCTTCTTTAGAGCCCTATAAACAAGATGTGGCGTGAAACCAAGATTTTGTTGATAGACGATGATCACGACCGCCGGCGCGACCTGGCCGTCATCCTGAACTTTCTCAGCGAGGATCATCTGGCTTGTTCAAGCAGTGAATGGCAGGAGGCGGTCGCCGGCCTCGAATCCAGCCGTGTTGTCAACGGTGTCATGCTGGGCGACGTGTCCTCCAAGGGCGGCGCTGTCGAACTGATCAAGCAGATGGGCAAATGGGATGAAAATGTCCCGCTGATGCTGATCGGTGAGCCCGCTCCGGCGGACTGGCCGGACGATCTGCGACGCCGAGTGCTGACCAGCCTGGAAATGCCACCCAGCTATAACAAGCTGCTCGACTCCCTGCACCGTGCGCAGGTCTATCGCGAGATGTACGACCAGGCAAAGTCCCGTGGTCGCCAGCGCGAGCCCAATCTTTTCCGCAGCCTGGTCGGCACCAGCCGAGCGGTGCAGCACGTCCGGCAGATGATGGAACAGGTCGCCGACACCGAAGCCAGTGTGCTGATTCTTGGTGAGTCCGGCACCGGCAAGGAAGTGGTTGCGCGAAATCTGCACTATCACTCGAAGCGGCGTCAGGGGCCTTTTGTACCTGTCAATTGCGGAGCGATTCCGGCGGAGTTGCTGGAAAGCGAACTGTTTGGTCACGAGAAGGGCGCCTTTACCGGTGCGATTACTGCTCGCGCGGGTCGTTTCGAGCTTGCCGAGGGCGGCACACTGTTTCTCGATGAGATAGGCGACATGCCGTTGCCGATGCAGGTCAAGCTGCTGCGGGTTCTGCAGGAGCGCACCTTCGAGCGTGTTGGCAGCAACCGTACGCAGAATGCCGATGTGCGCATCATCGCGGCGACGCATAAGGACCTTGAGAAAATGATCGAGGAGGGGACCTTCCGCGAGGACCTCTACTATCGTCTGAATGTCTTCCCCATCGAGATGGCGCCGCTACGGGAGCGTGTCGAGGATATTCCGTTGCTGATGAACGAGCTGATCTCGCGCATGGAGCATGAAAAGCGCGGCTCTATACGTTTCAACTCGGCAGCAATCATGTCGCTATGCCGGCACGACTGGCCGGGTAATGTCCGCGAGCTGGCAAACCTGGTAGAGCGCATGGCGATCATGCATCCCTATGGCGTTATCGGGGTAATGGAGCTGCCGAAGAAGTTTCGCCACGTCGACGACGATGACGAGCAGTACGCGACCAGCCTGCATGATGAGATGGAGGAGCGCGCGGCAATCAGCGCGCCAATGGTGGTACCCGAAGCTCAGGCGATGCTGCCGATCGAGGGTCTGGATCTCAAGGAATACCTCGGCAATCTTGAGCAGGGACTTATTCATCAGGCTCTCGAAGATGCTGGTGGCGTGGTGGCTCGGGCAGCCGAGCGGTTGAGGATTCGCCGAACCACGCTGGTCGAGAAAATGCGCAAGTACGGCATGAATCGTCGCGACGACGATATGGGCGACTAGCACGCTGCTAGTCGGTTCTAAAAAGACGTTCAAAAAGGCCACCTGGATCAGGTGGCTTTTTTCGTTTGGCTGGTCGTGCCGATGGCGGTCGCTGGGAAGTGCTGAGCGCCGGGCACGAAGATTGCTGGTCCCCGTCAACCGACTTTCTTTTGACAGGCGCAAGCGACCCGTGAATTCCGTCACCAAGCCATCCGAAAGTTCATTCGATGCCCTAGACGTGCTGGCGCTGACTCGATCGCTGGAGCTCTTTCGTCAGGTATCCGGACAGCTTGGTGAATCCGAGGAGCTATTGCAGGTACGCGTCGCCGAGCTCAAGGGGCAACTTGCCGAGGCCGGCGAGCTTCGACGACAGGAGCTGGAGGAGAAAGAGCGTCTCGCGCAGCGATTGCAGAGCGTTCTCGACCTGCTGCCAGGTGGCGTCATCGTGATCGATGGGCAGGGTGTAGTGCGCGATGCGAACCCGGTTGCTCTTGAGCTGTTGAGCGAGCCACTCGTGGGGCACCCCTGGCGCGAGGTGATTGGCCGCTGTTTTGCACCGCGGCGGGACGACGGGCACGAGATATCGCTACGCAATGGTCGCCGCCTATCCATCGCTACGCGCTCGCTTGCCGGGGAACCTGGTCAGCTGGTACTGCTCACCGACCTTACCGAGACCCGCCGACTCCAGGATCAGCTGGCGCGCCATGAACGGCTGTCGTCGCTAGGGCGCATGGTGGCTTCGCTTGCCCACCAGATTCGCACTCCGCTGTCCACCGCGTTGCTATATGCCAGTCACCTCGAGCAGGGGGGGCTGAGCGAACAGCAACAGCAGCGCTTCGCCGGTAGCCTCAAGGCTCGTCTGCACGAACTGGAGCATCAGGTCCGTGACATGCTGATCTTCGCCCGCGGTGATCTGCCGCTGAACGACCGACTGAGTCCGGCTGCGCTGTTGTCGGCGCTGCGTTCGGCCGGCGAGCCACGTCTGCACGGCGCCAGCGTGCGCTGGCAGTGTGACGTGCAGGGGGTGGAGGTGTTGTGCAATCGCGATACGTTGGTCGGAGCATTGCTCAATCTCATCGAAAATGCGTTACAGGCCAGCGTCGGGGCGCCGCGTCTGAAGGTCCACCTGTATCGCCGCGACGAAACGGTGCGGGTGTGCATAAGCGACTGCGGTAAAGGCATCGACGCCGAAACACTGGGCCGGTTGGGCGAGCCGTTTTTCACCACCCGAACCACGGGAACCGGCCTGGGGCTGGCAGTGGCCAAGGCCGTTGCCCGAGCCCATCAAGGTGACCTGCAGTTGCGCTCGCGGCCAGGCCGCGGAACCTGTGCGCTGATGAGCCTGCCGTTGATTCCCGCCACTCACAAACCGGAGTGACCTGTATGGCCGCCACGATACTTCTCGTCGAAGACGATCACGCCCTGCGCGAAGCCCTGGGCATCACGCTGCAGCTTGGGGGCTACGAGTACCGTGCCGTCGATTGCGCCGAAGCGGCCTTGTGTGCGCTGCAGGAAGAGTCATTCGGCCTGGTCATCAGTGACGTGAACATGCCCGGCATGGACGGCCACGAACTGCTCTCGCTGGTTAGGCAACGCTACCCGCAGGTGCCCGTGCTGCTGATGACCGCCTTTGGCGCGGTAACGAGGGCGGTGGATGCGATGCGCCAGGGCGCTGTCGATTATCTGGTCAAGCCGTTCGAGCCAGGCACATTGCTTGAGCTCTTGGGGCGTCATGTGAACGGCATCGCTGCTACCGAGGCAGAAGGGCCGGTGGCGCTCGAGCCGTCCAGCCAGCAGCTGCTGGCTCTTGCCCGGCGGGTGGCGCAAAGTGACTCCACTGTACTGATCTCCGGTGAGTCAGGCACTGGCAAGGAGGTGCTGGCGCGCTATATCCACCAGCAGTCACCGAGGCACGGCAAGCCATTTATCGCCATCAATTGCGCTGCCATTCCGGACAACATGCTCGAAGCAACCCTGTTCGGGCATGAGAAGGGCGCTTTCACCGGCGCGATTGCCAGTCTGCCTGGCAAGTTCGAGCAGGCCGACGGCGGTACTTTACTGCTCGACGAGATATCCGAGGTGCCGTTGGGGTTGCAGGCGAAACTGCTACGTGTGCTGCAGGAGCGAGAGGTCGAGCGGGTCGGTGGGCGGAAGCCTATCGCTCTGGATATTCGTGTGCTCGCCACCACCAACCGTGATCTCGCTAGCGAGGTAGCGGCGGGTCGCTTCCGTGAGGACCTCTATTACCGTCTTTCGGTCTTCCCACTGGCGTGGTCGCCGCTGAGGCAGCGCCCGGCCGATATTCTGCCGCTCGCCGAACGCCTGTTGGTCAGCCACGCCAGGAAGATGCGCCAGGCGCCTGCGCGGCTTTCGGCCGAGGCGCAGCGCTGCCTGGTGGCGCACGCGTGGCCGGGCAACGTACGCGAACTGGACAACGCGATACAGCGAGCGTTGATTCTTCAGCAGAGCGGCGTGATCCAGCCGCAGGATCTGTGCCTGGCGGGTGTGGGCGGTGTCACCAGCTTGCCTGTCGCCAGCAGCGCGGCACAACCGTGCGAGGGCGCTGCAGGGGAGGCGGGGGCCTGTTCGGGACTGGGGGATGATCTGCGCCGCCGCGAGTTCCAGTTGATCATCGATACCCTGCGTGCCGAACGTGGACGGCGCAAGGAGACGGCTGATCGCCTGGGCATCAGTGCGCGCACCCTGCGTTACAAGCTGGCGCAGATGCGCGACGCCGGGATGGATGTCGAGGCATCGCTCTACGCGGGCTGAGCGCGCTCCCCTCAACCTCGCTCTGATAAGCTGCCGCCATCCTCATGATGGAGATTTCCAGGTGCACAAAGACTTCTGGCAGGAGCGCTGGGCTCGCAACGAGATTGGTTTCCACCTTGACGATGTTCATCCCGGCATGCGTCGCCACTGGCCGCGACTGGCGTTGCCTGATGGTGCGACGGTGCTGGTGCCGTTGTGCGGCAAGAGTCTGGATCTGGCCTGGCTGGCCGGGCAAGGGTTCAATGTCGTGGGGGTGGAGCTGAGTGAGAAGGCTGTAGACGCTTTTTTTTCCGAGCAGCAGCTCAAAGCTGAAATTTCCCAGCGTGGGCCGTTCAAGGTCTATCGCTCCGATAGCCTGGAGATCCGTTGCGGCGACTTTTTCGCGCTCGGTACGGCCGATGTCCTCGGGTGCCAGGCGGTCTATGATCGCGCCGCCTTGATCGCATTGCCGCACGCGATGCGTCAGCGGTACGCGGCACTGATGTCGAGCATCCTCCCGGCCGGCTGTCAGCAGCTTCTGGTTACGCTGGATTATGACCAGGCAGAGATGGAAGGCCCGCCCTTCGCGGTGGGTACGAGCGAGGTGCGCGACCTGTACGCCGCTGAGTGGGGCGTGGAACTGCTGGAAGCCAAGGAAGTGCTGGAGCGTAATCCGCGGATGCGCGAGCGCGGTCTGACGCGGCTCGAGGAGCACTTCCATTGGCTGCAACGGCGGGTCTGACCCGCCGCTTGTAATGCTGCAGCGATCAGCCGTCGGCCTGTAAGCGGCGGATGAACGTGTCGGCCTCGTCGATGGCGCGCTGCATGTCAGCCATCAGCTGGTCGACGTTGCCCTGCAGCGTGCGGTATTCCCCGTGCAAGGCGCTTATCGCGCGAGCATTGAGGTTGTGCTTGAGAAACAGCACCTGATCGCGCAGAACGCTGAGCACCGGGTCGATGCGTTTCTCCGCCGCTTTCATCCGCTGGATCAGCGTTCGGTATTCGGCGCGGGTGCGGTTGAGTTCTTTGGCGCTGGCGGCTTTCAGGCTGGCGTTGCTGTATTGCTTGAGTTCGCTTTCCCATTCCCTGAACAGCGCGTCGGCCACGTCTTCGACCGCTTCGATGCGGGCGCGGACGTCACGCGCACTCGCTACGCTGGCTTCGTACTCTTCGTTGAGTGCGTCGTAACGCTTCTCCAGATCGCCGCCCTTGACCTCGACGACGCTGCGATAGCGCTCCAAAGCATCCTTGAACTGCTGTTTGGCTTCCTGCTGCGCGTCACGCGACTCCTCCACACGATCGACCAGGATATCGCGCTTATGGATACCGGCCTTCTCCATCGCTGAATAGTAGGCACTCTGACAGCCGCCGAGCGCGAGCAGCGCGAAGCAGGCGAATATGAAACGACGCATGGCGATTCCTTGTATGCGGGTTGAGTCTGCATAGACAAAAGAAAAGGGCGACTTGCGTCGCCCCTGTTGCGTTCAGTGCAATTAGCCGCGCTGGCGCAGCGCTTCGATGCGGTCTTCCAGCGGCGGGTGGGTCATGAACAGCCCGGCGAGGCCATGCTTCAGCGAACCGTTGATGCCGAATGCCTTGAGCGTGTCGGGCATGTGAACCGGCATGCCCTGTTCGGCACGCAGGCGCTGCAGGGCGCCAATCATGGCGCTGGTGCCGGCCAGTTGGGCACCGGCCTCGTCGGCACGGTACTCGCGTTTGCGCGAGAACCACATGACGATAATGCTGGCGAGCAGGCCCAGTACCAGTTCGGCAAAGATCGTCGCGACGAAGTAGCCAATGCCGTGGCCGTCCTCGTTTTTCAGGATCGCCTTGTCGACGAAGTTGCCGAAGATACGTGCGAAGAACATGACGAATGTGTTTACCACACCCTGGATCAGCGCCAGGGTCACCATGTCGCCGTTGGCCACGTGGCCGATCTCGTGGGCAAGCACCGCTTTCACCTCATCCGGCGAGAAGCGCTCGAGCAGCCCCTGGCTGACCGCCACCAGTGCGTCGTTGCGGTTCCAGCCGGTGGCAAAGGCGTTCGCCTCGTAGGCCGGGAAAATGCCGACTTCGGGCATCTTGATGCCGGCGTCGCGCGACAGTTGCTCGACTGTCTGCAGCAGCCACTGCTCGTGACGGGTGCGCGGCTGGCTGATGATTTCCGTACGCGTACTCATCTTCGCCATCCATTTGGAGATGAACAGCGAAATGAGCGAGCCCGCGAAGCCGAAAACCGCACAGAAGACCAGCAGGCTGCCATAGTTCTGGCCGGTATAGCGATCGACCCCGAGCAGCTTCAGGGTGATGCTGGCGATGACCAGTACCGCAAGGTTGGTGGCCAGGAACAAGAAAATGCGCATCATGTTGCGGCAGACTCCAGGGTAGGAATTGAAGAACGATAGGCTATATAAGGTGCGCCCTTGAGCTATTCAACCGGGCGACTATTTCAAGCTATGTCGCTTGCCCATGGAGGCTGGGATGCAGTGGTGCGCCGGACTGGCTTTCGAACATCAATCGGGCCAGCTGAGCGATGCGCTCGCTGTTCGCGCGCTTCAATGCCTCGCGAAGCTGATGGGCGAGGCTGGCCTGAATGCGCAGCACGCTGGGAGGGAGGCTGAGGTCGTCGGCGATCTGTCCAGGCACCGCTCGTGACAGGCGCACGAAGCCTTTTTCGGTAAGCACCGCCTGGTCCAGCGCCTGGAAATGAATGGTGCTCTCGTAACGCAGATAGCCCTCCTCGGCGAGCCAGAGCAGGGCACCTAGGCAGCTCTGGTGGCGTTTGGAGGGAAGGCCGAACTCATCCGGCTCTTCCCGGCCGATCAGATCTTCTACATACAGCGAGACCTTGCGTGGGAAGGCCTGATAGAGCATCAGCAGGCCGCCCGCCGCATCCTTGTAGAAATCGTCGATCTGCAAATCCATCGCTTACTGGTGGTAGGTCTTGAGGAAGTTGCCGATGCGGCCAATGGCCTGCTCCAGATCGTCGACGCGGGGCAGGGTGACCACGCGGAAATGATCCGGCCATGGCCAGTTGAATGCAGTGCCTTGAACGATCAGCAGCTTCTCGGAAAGCAGCAGATCAAGCACGAACTTCTCGTCGTTGTGGATCGGGCAGATCTTCGGGTCAATGCGCGGGAACGCATACAGCGCGCCCATGGGTTTGACGCAGCTGATGCCCGGGATGTCGTTGAGCAACTCCCAGGTACGGTTACGCTGCTCGAGCAGGCGGCCCGGCGGTAATACCAGGTCATTGATGCTCTGGTAGCCGCCCAGTGCAGTCTGAATCGCATGCTGCGACGGTACGTTGGCGCACAGGCGCATGTTGGCGAGGATATCCAGGCCTTCGATGTAGCTCTGCGCCCTGTGCTTCGGCCCGGAAATCGCCACCCAGCCCGAACGGAAGCCGGCAACCCGGTAGGATTTGGACAGCCCGTTGAAGGTCAGGCAGAGCACGTCCGGCGCCAGCGAGGCGGTGGAGATGTGTACGGCGTCGTCGTAGAGAATCTTGTCGTAGATTTCGTCGGAGAACAGAACGAGCTTGTGCTGGCGGGCAAGCTCGACCATGCCTTCGAGCACTTCCTTGGGGTAGACCGCGCCGGTGGGGTTGTTCGGGTTGATCAGCACCAACGCCTTGGTGTTAGACGTGATCTTGGCCTTGATATCGGCCAGGTCCGGCCACCAGTTGGCCTGCTCGTCGCAAAGGTAGTGCACCGGCTTGCCGCCGGCCAGGCTCACCGCAGCGGTCCACAGCGGGTAATCCGGGGCAGGGATCAGCACTTCATCGCCATTGTTCAGCAATGCCTGCATGGACATGACGATCAGCTCGGACACACCGTTGCCGAGGTAGATGTCTTCGATGCCGACGCCTTCAACCTGCTTCTGCTGGTAGTACTGCATGATCGCCTTGCGGGCGCTGAACAGGCCTTTGGAGTCGCTGTAGCCCTGGGCAGTGGGCAGGTTGCGGATCACGTCCTGGAGGATTTCCTCCGGCGCTTCGAAACCGAACGGCGCCGGGTTGCCGATGTTCAGCTTGAGGATGCGATGGCCTTCCTCTTCCAGGCGTTTGGCGTGCTTGAGCACGGGCCCGCGGATGTCGTAACAGACATTGGCAAGCTTGTTCGATTTGCTGACCTGCATGATCCTGAGTGTCCCGAAGTGAAAACGCGCCAGTTCCGGAAATGGCTGGCCGCGCTTGGCATGAACCCGGGCGCCTTGGCAGTCGGAAACCCCGCTGCCAGACTAGGCGTCGAAGAGGGACGCATGATACGTGCGCCCCGACCACCGGAAAAGGTACAGATCGGCCTTTTTTGAGCTGAGGAGTGTATCGATGGACAAGCTGGAAAAACCGCTCGACGTCTGGCGCGAGGAACTCTCCGATGAGCAGTTCCAGATCTGCCGGCTGGGCGCCACCGAGCGTCCCTTCACGGGTAAGTACAACGACACGAAGACACCTGGCATCTACCATTGCGCCTGCTGCGACACGCCACTGTTCGATGCGGATGCTAAGTTCGATTCCGGCTGCGGCTGGCCCAGCTATTTCCAGCCGGTCAGTGATACCGCTATCGCCAGCCTGGATGATTTCAGTCACGGTATGCACCGGATCGAGGTCAGGTGCGCACGCTGCGATGCACACCTCGGTCATGTTTTTCCCGATGGCCCGCAGCCGACCGGGTTGCGCTACTGCATCAATTCCGCCTCTCTCAACCTGAAACCGCGCGAAGCCTGAGCATCGTCGGTTGCAAGGAGCCTCGCATGCACGACCCTTTGTTGGACATTCCCTGCGTCACCATCGAGGGCGAGCAGAAGAGGCTCGCGGATTTCGATGCAAAGGTGCTGCTGGTGGTCAATACGGCCAGTCAGTGTGGTTTTACCCCGCAATACAAGGGGTTGGAAGCGTTGTGGCAGCGTTACGGCGAGCGCGGATTGATCGTGCTCGGATTTCCCTGTAACCAGTTCGGCAAGCAGGAGCCAGACGGCGAGCAGGAAATCGCAGCATTCTGCGAACGCCGCTTCGGCGTTTCCTTTCCCCTTTTTGCCAAAGTCGAGGTGAACGGTGGGGATGCTCATCCGCTCTTCATTGAATTGAAAAAGCGCGCACCTGGGCTGCTGGGTAGCAAGGCGATCAAGTGGAATTTCACCAAGTTTCTCATCTCTGACCAGGGTAGAGCGGTGAGACGTTTTTCCTCTCGCACCACGCCGGAGGCAATGGCCGCGGAAATCGAAACATTGCTTTGACTGCTGCTTGAGTGAGGTTGCGTTTCGCCTGCCTGATTGCCTGATTGTCTGATTGCCTGATTGCCTGATTGCCTGATTGCCTGATTGCCTGATTGTCTGTTGTCGGGTCGGGTCCAGCCGGGCCTTTTCGTCTCTGGAGTCATCATGGATGTCGAGTTGAAAGCCTTCCTGCAGCGTGCCGAGGGACTGCTGGTGCGTATCGAGCCGCTGCTACCTGCCCAGCCACCGGTCATCGATTGGGATCGTACCGTTGCGGCGCGCTGGCAGCGTGATGCTCGCAGCGGCTATCTGGCACCGCTGGAAGTCAGTCTGGATCTGAGTCTGGCTGATTTGATCGGCATTGATCGCCAGCGCGATCTGCTGTCCGCCAACACGCGTCAGTTCGTCGATGGATTGCCGGCCAACCACGTGCTGTTGTGGGGCGCCCGTGGCACCGGCAAGTCGTCGCTGATTCGCGCGCTGCTGGCCGAATACGCCGCGGACGGGCTGCGTCTGATCGAAATCGAGCGTGACCATCTGGCGGACCTGCCACGCGTTGTCGAACTGTTGGCCGGGTTACGACAGGCATTCGTCCTGTTCTGTGACGACCTGTCGTTCGAGGCGGGAGAGGGCGACTATCGCGTGCTCAAGAGTGTGCTGGATGGCTCGCTGGAGCGCGCGCCGGAGAACGTGCTGTTGTACGCCACGTCCAATCGCCGGCACCTGGTCCCGGAACGTCAGAGTGACAACGAGAACTGGCAGATGGTCGACGGCGAACTGCACCCGAACGAAGCGGTGGAAGACAAGATCGCGTTGTCCGATCGCTTCGGTTTGTGGCTGTCGTTCTACCCCTTCACCCAGCAGCACTACCTCAGTGTGGTACGCCACTGGATCGATTCGTTGGCGCGGCGGGCCAGCCTCGATTGGGCGTGGAGCGAAGCCCTGGAGAAGGATGCGATTCGTTGGGCGACCGGGCGCGGCAACCGCAACGGTCGCTGCGCCTACCAGTACGCTCGGCAGTGGGTGGGTAAGCGTCTGCTCGAAGCGCGAGGCTGACGTATCTGCTGAGATAACGCGTCAAGGCGGCCTGCTGCCTGACCTCACCGTGGGCGTGATCGGAACTCAGGCGGTAGCGGCCTTGCCCATTTCCTTGAGCTTGGCGTTCATGCGCTGCTCGTCCGGCAGGATGCCCGCGACCGATGGCAATGCGAGCATGCGTGCATGATGTGCTGCGAGGTCGGGCCAGCGCTGCGCGTCGAGCTGTTCGCCACCGTGCGCCAGGTTGATCAGTTGGCAGGCGAGGGCGATGTCCGCCATCGACAGTTGGTTGCCGACGAGGAACTCCCGCCCGGCGAGTTGCTGCTCAAGGTAATCGAAATGCGGCGGTAGCTTCTGCTTCAGCGCGGCCTGCACCGCCTCTTCATTGCAGGCTTGACCGGCGGTCGGCTTGAGAATTCGGTTGCGGAAAACGGTAAAGGTGGTCAGTGGCGCCAGCTCGTAGTCCGCGTACTTTTCCAGCCAGCGGACCCGCCCGCGTTCCTGCGCGTTACCAGCGTAAAGGGCCGGCGTATCGGGATAGGCCTCCTCGAGGTACTGGCAGATCACGCTGGAGTCGGCGAGTGTGCAGTCGCCGTCCTTGAGTGCCGGGATGCGTCCCAGTGGATTGAGGGCCAGATACCATTGCGGAGGCGTGAAGGGCATGACCGTCTCTAGCTGATACTCGAGCCCCTTCTGCCTGAGGCACAGGCGCACCTTGCGCACGAACGGGGAGAGGGGAACGCCATACACGGTCAAGGTCATGGGATTTCTCCGTAGCAGATCAGGGCTGATGAGCGATCAATAGACGTTGTTTTTCTTCCAGAGATCTTCGTCATCGAACGCCTTCATGCCTTCGGCGAGCTCGTTGGGCTCGTCTGTCTTGGGCACATCGTTCTTCAACACCAGAGCGTCGGCATGTGCGAGGAGGGCTTCCAGCTGTTTGAGCTGGCTCTGATAAGGCGCCGGTGCAGGTTGGCGGCGAATATGCTGAATGCCTCGTTCGAACGCCAGGCGTGCGCGTTGCGGCTGGTTCTGTTGCAGCGCAAGTTTTCCCAAGCCGGTGAAGAATTCGATGTGCAGGATAGCCAGCATGCGTTGGATGTCTTGCACCCAGCGTTTGGCTTCGGCCTTATCGATCAGGCCGTCCTTGGTGGCGCGAACGATCTGGGCGTGGAGATCCTCGAGCATGAAGCGACTTTCCTTGGCCTGTGCTTCCGTCACGATCTGCCGCGGAGCATTGCGCATCTCGATCGCTTCGCCCTTGGCCAGCTCGGCCTGCAGCGCCTGCATTCGCGCGCTCAGTTTGTCATTGCCCTTGTCCACCGGCCGCAGCCGTTCGCTCAGCGCAAGTTCGAGGCGGGTCAGCAATAGCTTCAGCGCGGGTGTCATCATCTGTCCCGGGAGTCCGTCGGACAGCTCCGCGCAGCGGCGGCAGCGGTCAGTGAGGTCAGCCCGTTTGCGGGCCTTTTCCAGATTGCCTTTTTCGACAATCTGAATGGTGTAGACGATGCCGACCAGCAGGAACACACCGACCAGGATCAACGCAGTGATCATTAATGGAGACACTTGACTGCACCTCTCGAGCCGCTGGTTTTTCGCTTGAGTGTAGTGGCTTGATGATGTGGCCGATAGCTCTGCGTGCTGCCCGGATATGGCCTTCAAATTTTTTTTAAAACTATGCTTGACGACTCCCGAGGGCCTCCATAGAATGCGCGCCACTTGCAGCGTGAAGCACCAAACAGAGCGCGGCAAGCCGGAATGAAGCTTGTGGTTTCCGGGCAACGTCCCCTTCGTCTAGTGGCCTAGGACACCGCCCTTTCACGGCGGTAACAGGGGTTCGAGTCCCCTAGGGGACGCCATATTTGTTGTAGACAACGCGGGAATAGCTCAGTTGGTAGAGCACGACCTTGCCAAGGTCGGGGTCGCGAGTTCGAGTCTCGTTTCCCGCTCCAAATTCTCTTCGGTGACCTTTTCAAGGTGATCGAAGAAAGAAAAAAGCGACCTCAGGGTCGCTTTTTTCGTTTCAGTCGATCCCTTTCAGATCTCAGTTCTTGCTGATCTTTATGCCCAGCGCCTGCGTGGCTTGCCATGCGCTGGCGCCGTCCGCTACCTCAGGCCAGCCTACTGCATCGCGCGGCGGGCTGCCGGAGGAGGCTCAAGGTGGTGGGCGTCCCCTCAGGTGTATTTGGTGAAGATGCTGCGCACCCGTTCCAGGGTCTCGCCTGTATCTTGCGTCTGGTCGTGCAGCGCCTCTTCGATCAGGCAGGTCAGCATCAGTCGGTAGGCTTTGTCCAGCGCGCTACGAGCAGCGGAAAACTGCTGAGCGATGGCTTCGCAATCTTCGCCTCGCTTGATCATTGCCTGGATGCCGCGCACCTGCCCCTCGACTCTCGCTAAACGTTTCAGCATGGCCTGCTGCTGGGCCTGCATCTCTGCGGATTCCACGGGGAGGGTCTGGTCATTCATGCGGCTACCTCGACATGACTGGATGGAGAGCCTGCGAAGATTCCGATTAGGGTCGCGGCTCATATACGGGTAGGGGCATGCTAGCGATGCCGCCGCTGGCGGCCAACTTCTTTCGGTCAGGGCTTGCCAAACAATATATAAAAAAATATATTGTCATCATCTTAAGTGTTTGATCGCTGACCTATGACTGCCGATCTGGATATCGAGCAACTGCGCGCCAATGCGGCGTCCGCGGGGGCTTTGCTGAAGGCTTTGGCCAACCCTGACCGCCTGTTGCTGCTTTGCCAGTTGTCGCTGGGCGAGCGCAACGTCTCCGAGCTGGAACAGCTGCTGGGCATTCAGCAGCCGACGCTGTCGCAGCAGCTCGCCGTATTGCGCCGGGAGGGGCTTGTTGCAACGCGCCGCGAAGGTAAGCAGGTCTACTACCGGATCAGCAGCGCTGAAGCATTGGCGGTGATCACGACGCTTTATCAGCTGTTCTGCGAAGGGGGCAAGCAATGACCATCGACTGGATCAACTTCACACCTTGGGCGGCATTGGCTGGTGGTGTCCTCATCGGTGCCGCGGCCAGCTTGTTCGTCCTGCTCAATGGCCGAATCGCCGGGATCAGCGGGCTGCTTGCCAGCCTGCTGGAAACGGGGGGCGAGGGGCGAAGCGAAAAACTGTTGTTTCTGCTCGGCATCCTGCTCGCGCCGCTCCTGTGGATGCTGTTTGCCACCCTGCCAGCGATGGAGTTTCAGTCCGGCTGGATCGGTTTGCTGGTGGCCGGGATGTTGGTCGGCGTCGGTACTCGCTACGGCTCCGGTTGCACCAGTGGGCATGGGGTCTGCGGGATCTCGCGACTGTCACCGCGCTCCATCGTGGCGACCGTGGCATTCATGGTCGCCGGCTTCGCCACGGTCTATGTACTACGTCATCTGTTGGGAGGCTGAGCATGCGCAAGTTGACTTCATTTGCTGCTGGTCTGCTATTCGGGCTGGGGCTGCTGCTTTCCGGAATGGCCAACCCGGCCAAGGTCATCGGTTTCCTTGATCTGGCGGGCGCCTGGGATCCCTCGTTGGCGCTGGTGATGGTCGGTGCCATCGCTACGGCGCTGGTGCCTTTCACCTGGGCGAGGAAACACGAGCGCTCTTTGCTCGATGCGCCGATGCAGCTGCCAACCAAGCGCGAGCTGGATGGCAGGCTGATCGGTGGCAGTCTGCTGTTCGGTGTGGGCTGGGGAATCGCCGGCATCTGTCCGGGCCCGGCCGTCGCCATGCTGCTCGGCGGGCACTGGCAGGTCGTGCTTTTCGTTCTCGCCATGCTTGGCGGAATGCTGTTGTTCTCCGCGCTGGAACGCCGGCGCGCTTGCTGACCGGGAGGTCTTTATGAAAGTCAACGTTGGAACCATTGATCGGGCACTGCGCATCGTTGTCGGCTTGGTGCTTATCGGTCTGAGCCTGGGCGGCGTGATCGGTGCCTGGGGCTGGATCGGTCTGTTGCCGCTGGCGACTGGCATCTTCCGTTTCTGCCCAGCCTATACGCTGCTCGGTATCAAGACTTGCAAGGCGTGCGATTCCAAGTCCTGAGAGTCTGCGAAGCTCCACAGCAAAAAGGCCGACATCGATGTCGGCCTTTTTTTGTCTGCGCGCTGCGGTCCGGCTATTCGAAACTGGGCAGGCTCGGCTTCACAACGGGCTTGTTCGCGCTGACCCAGGCGTCGAACCCGCCAGCGATCGACTGGACATGCAGGTAGCCCATGTCCTGCAGCGCTGCTGCGGACAGTGCGGCGCGACCGCTGGTCTTGCAATAGAGCACGATGTTCATGTCGCGCGCGGCGAGTTCCGGTGTGCCGCTGAGCTTGAACTCCAGCAGCCCCCGCGGAATGTTGAGGGCGCCGGCGATATGGCCCTCACGAAACTCATCCGCCTCGCGCACGTCGATCAGCACGTCCGCTGCCTGGATCGCGGCGTCGGCATCCGCGACTGCGACTTCCTGTACGTGGGCCCGGGCCAGTTCGACGAGGTCATGTGCGTTCTTCATCCTGCGTTCTCCTTGATGTTGCCAAAACATTCGCGCTGCCGTTCACGGGCATGGTGGGTGGTGTCCGGGTCCAGTGCGAGCAGCGCTTCGTACTGGCTGATGAAAACCTGACCGCCCAAATGAGCGAGGAAATCAGTGTTCCGTAATCGGTCCATGACCGGCCCCTTGACCTCGGAAAGATGGAGCTGGATGCCTGCGGTGTGCAGGCGGGCCGTGATGGCCTCAAGACTCTCCAGAGCGCTGGCGTCGATCAGGTTCACGCCTGGGCACATCAGCACCAGGTGCTCGGCCTGCGGGTAGCGCCCGATCAGCTCGGCGACGCGGTCTTCGAGGAAGCGCGCATTGGGGAAATACAGGCTCTCGTCGACGCGCACCGAGAGCACCCTCGGGCTCTGTATTACGGCGAAGCGCTCGATGTTGCGAAAATGTTCGCTACCCGGCAGCTGGCCGACCACGGCAATATGCGGCTGGCTGGTGCGCCAGAGAAACAGCAACAGCGATAGGCCGACACCGAGCAGGATGCCGCTTTCCACGCCGATCAGCAGCACACCGAGCATGGTGGCAGCCATGGCCGCGGCGTCCTGTCGGGAGTAGCGCCAGGTGCGGCGCAGGGCGGAGAGGTCCACCAGGCTGAGCACAGCGACAATGATCGTCGCGGCCAGTACCGCGTGTGGCAGATTGCGGAACAGTGGCGTGAACAGCAGCACGGTGAGGCCGATGCCCACTGCGGTCAGCGCACCAGCCAGCGGCGTCTGTGCGCCAGCATCGAAGTTGACCACCGAGCGGGCGAAGCCGCCGGTTACCGGAAAGCCACCACTGAGGGCCGCGGCGACATTGGCGCCGCCAAGCGCGATCAGTTCCTGGTTAGGCTCGATGCGTTCGCGGCGCTTGGCCGCCAGGGTCTGCGCCACGGAAACCGACTCGACGAAGCCGACCAGGCTGATCAGCACCGCCGCAGGCAGCAGTTGCAGTGCTAGCGTCATATCCAGCGTCGGCAGCCTCATGCTGGGTAGGCCGCCAGGCACCGCACCGACTACCCGCACGCCGGCATCGGCGAGCTGAAAGACGCTGACCGCCGCTATCGCCAGCAGCAAGGCGGCGACCGGCCCGATCTTGCTCAGCGTGCCGGCGATATGCGGACTCATACCCAAACGCTGCAGCCAAGTGGAGAGGCGGCTGCGCACCAGGTAGAGAAATAGCAGGCTCGTCGTGCCGACGATGAACGTCGGCAGATGCATTTGCGACAACGCTCCGAGCAGGCCCAAAACCAGCTCCACGGCGTTTTCACCTCCGGTTGAGATGCCGAGGATGTGCTTGAGCTGGCCGAGAGCGATGAGGATGCCCGAAGCGCTGATGAAGCCGGAAATCACCGGATGGCTGAGGAAATTCGCCAGAAAGCCCAGGCGCAGCACGGCCATGAGCAGCAGCACCGCGCCGGAGAGCAGCGCCAGCAGCATGGCCGCGCCTGCATATTCCGCGCTACCCGGGGCGAACAACGGTCCCAAGGCGGCCGCAGTCATCAGCGATACCACTGCCACCGGGCCGACTGCCAGGGTGCGACTGGTGCCGAACAGGGTATAGGCGATCAGCGGCAGCATGCTGGCGTACAGGCCGGTCACTGGCGGCAGGCCGGCGAGCATGGCGTAGGCGAGGCTCTGCGGGATCAGCATCAGCGTTACGATCAGCGCGGCCAGGCTGTCCTTGGCCGCGGCCGCGCGATCATAGTGCCTGACCCACTCCAATATGGGCATGTAGCGGGCCAAGCGCTGCTTCATCCCTTCTTCTCCTGGGTGAAGTCGCAAGCGTCGGGTGCCTCGGCCGGGCGCGGTTCGAAGTCCAGATGCTTCGGCTCGGCCAGCCATTCATGGCCCTTGAGCATCATCTCGAAGTAGATCGACGGCATCCATTGGGTCTTCAGCTTCCAGGCCAGGCGGCGCGGCACTTTCGGGTCGAGCGGGAACGTCGGCAGCAGCTTTCCGCCATAGCCGAACTCGGCGAGGATCACCTTGCCGTGCTCGACGGTCAGCGGGCAGGAGCCGTAACCATCGTAGATCGCCCGCGGGCCGCTGCCCTTGAGCACACTCAGCACGTTTTCGGCGACCACCGGTGCCTGTTTGCGCACCGCTGCTGCGGTCTTGGCGTTGGGCGCGGAACACACATCGCCGAGGCTGAAAACGTTGCCGAAGCGCGGATGCCGAAGCGTCTCGTGCTCGGCCTCGAACCAGCCGTCGGCGTTGGCCAGGGCGCTGTGGCGAATGAAGTCCGGTGCGTGCTGCGGTGGCACCATGTGCAGCAGATCGAACTCACGCTCCACCGTGGTACTTTGCCCGGCGCTGTCGGTCACCTTGAACCAGGCCTTGCGCGCCGGTCCGTCGACAGCCACCAGATTGTGGTTGAAGTTCAGCCGCGCGCCGTAGCGCTCGACGTACTGCATCAGCGCGGGCACGAAGTCTGCGACGCCGAACAGCACCGCGCCAGCCGAACAGAAGTCGACCTCGATATCCTTCAGTACGCCTTGCTGGCGCCAGTGATCGCAGGACAGGTACAGCGCCTTCTGCGGTGCGCCGGCGCACTTGATCGGCATGGGTGGCTGGGTGAATAGCGCCTTGCCGCCGCGCAGGTTCTGCACCAGTTGCCAGGTGTAGGGCGCCAGTTCGAAGGCGTAATTCGAGGTCACGCCGAACTTGCCGAGGCTGTCGCGGGCGCCTTCGATGGCGTCCCAGTCGAGGCTCAGGCCCGGGCAGACCACCAGCGCTCGATAGCCGATGCGGCTGCCGTCTTCGAGCACCACTTGCTGGTGCTCCGGCTCGAAGGCTTCGGCAGCCGCGCGGATCCATTGCGCCTTGGACGGAATGCAGCGACTCATCGCGCGCTCGGTGGCGGCGCGGTCGAACACGCCGGCGCCTACCAGCGTCCAGCCGGGCTGATAGTAGTGTTGCTCACGGGGTTCGATGATTGCGACGCGCAGTTCGGGGGCGCGCTTGAGCAAACTGGCTGTCACGGCGCAGCCGGCCGCGCCGCCGCCAATCACCAGCACGTCGTAGCGCGGCGTGACGGCGAATTTCGAAGCACCCGGTAGCGGCAGATCGGTTGTCGACTGCCAGTAACCCTGCATGCGTGGCAGCAGGCCGCTGAGGTCGTAACTGGCTTGCTGGGCTGTCTGCAGCAACACCTGCGGGTCGAGGTGATGGGCCTCGGCCAGTGCCCAGAGCGAGGCCGAGCGTGTCCCGGTGCGACAGAATGCCAGTGCTGGCCCCTTGATCCGCGCCAGTAGCGCTCGGAAGGCCGCGACGTCGGCATCAGTGATCTGCCCGGATACGACCGGTAGATGATGGTACTCAAGGCCGGACGCCTCGGCGGCGGTGCGCATGGCCTCGCTGGACGGCTGGCCTTCGTCCTCGTTGTCCGGGCGGTTGTTGATGACGCAGCGAAATCCGCTGCCGGCCAGCAGCGCCATGTCCGCCGGTTGCAACTGGGCAGCGACGGAGATGAAAGGGGTCAGTCGTTTTATTGTTTGCATGTCGACGTCCTCCACGCTTGGGGCTACAGCACGTCCAGGGGAATCTTCAGGTAGCGCGTGCCGTTGCTTTCCGGCTCGGGTAGCTCGCCGCCGCGCATGTTGATCTGCACAGAGGGCAGGATCAGCGTCGGCATGCCCAGCGTGGCATCCCGTGCCGTGCGCATGGCGACGAACTGGTCCTCGCTGATGCCTGCGTGCACGTGCACGTTGTATTCGCTTTCGGCGGCGATGGTCGTTTCATGGAGGAACTCTTCACGGCCGGGCGCCTTGTAGTCGTGGCACATGAATACCCGTGTGTCGCCCGGCAGGGCGAACAGCTTCTGGATCGACTGGTACAGCGTGCGCGCGTCGCCGCCCGGGAAATCGCAACGGGCAGTGCCGTAATCGGGCATGAACAGCGTGTCGCCGACGAACGCCGCATCACCGATGACATAGGTCATGCAGGCTGGGGTGTGGCCCGGGGTATGAATGGCGCGCGCCTGGATGTTGCCGACCTGGAAGGTATCGCCATCGTGGAACAGGTGGTCGAACTGGCGGCCATCGGTCGCAAAGCCGGTACCGGCGTTGAACAGCTTGCCGAAGGTGTCCTGCACCACGGTGATGCGATCACCGATCGCCAGCTGACCACCTAGTTGCTGCCTGAGGTACGGCGCGGCGCTCAGATGGTCCGCGTGCACGTGGGTTTCCAGCAGCCACTGCACCTTGAGGTCCTGCTCGCGTACATAGTCGACCAGACGCTGGGCGGTAGCATGGGAGGTACGGCCGGATGCCGGATCGTAGTCCAGCACAGAATCGATCACCGCGCATTGGCGTGTCTGCGGATCGCTGACCACGTAGCTGTAGGTGAAAGTCGCGGGATCGAAGAAGGGTTCGATATGGGCATTCATGGACGCGCTCCTCTCAAAGATTAATACCGGTGGGGGTATGCATGTGGGGTGATGTTAGCCCTGATTTAGGTTATATGCTTAGACTTAATAGTTATTAGCTGGTGGCGGGACATTCGCCGCGACCCGCTATGGAAGGGGCGCAGCGGCTGTCGGGTCAGCGACTGGGCGGATTGGCAGCGTCACTGACGATATGGCCATCGACCAGCTGTATGGTCCGCCCGCAATCGGCCGCAAGCCGTGGATCATGGGTCACCACCAGTATTGCGCAGCCGAACTGGGCATTGATGCGATGAAATAGCTCGAACACGCTTTGCGCGGTGCGGGTATCGAGGTTGCCGGTCGGCTCGTCGGCCAGCAACAGAGGCGGGCGGGTCACCAGCGCCCGGGCGATGGCAACTCGTTGCTGCTGGCCGCCGGAGATCTGCGTCGGCTTCTTGTCGGCGAACTGCGCCAGTCCGACTTCGTCGAGCAGGCCGCGAGCCAGGTCGATATCCGCGTGTGACGGCTTGCCGTGGCGAATCATCAGCGGCATCAGCACGTTCTCCAGCACGCTGAATGCCGAAATCAGGTGGTGAAACTGGAACACGAAACCGATTGCCTGGTTGCGCAGGTGCGTGCGCGCTTCGTCGTTGCTGTCGCGTGTCGCCTGGCCGAGCACGTACAGCTCGCCGGAGCTGGGCGTATCGAGCAGGCCGATCAGGTTCAGCAGCGTGCTCTTACCTGAGCCGGACGGGCCGATCAGCGCGGCCAGCTCACCACGGCTCAGACGCAGGTCGATACCGTGCAACACCTCGGTTTCCAGTGGTGTGCCTATGTTGAAGGCCTTGCGTACCTGTTCCAGGCGCAGGACCTCATTGGCCGGGCTGGCTGACAGGGTTTCAGACATATCGAATCGCCACCGCAGGGTCGTAGCGCGCCGCACGCCGCGCCGGCATCGCCGCCGCCAGCACGCCGGTGATTGTCGCTACCAGCATGGCCAGCGGCACCAGTGTCGGATCGACCGGAATGGTGAACAGCCGCGGGCCAAATAGATTGAAAACCTGCACCAGGCCCCAGCCGACGCCTCCGCCGCAGGCCGAACCGAGCAGCCCGAGCAGCCCGCCCTGCAGCAGGAACACGCGCAGGATCTGCCCGCGCGGGCTGCCCATGGCGCGCAGGATGCCGATCTCGCGGGTGCGCTGGACGACGCTCACGGCGAGCACGCTGGCGATGCCAAAGGCCACGGAGATACCGACGAATACACGGATCATCTCCGTGGTCATGCTCTGCGAGGCGAGCGCGTTGAGCAGTTGCCCATTGGTTTCCATCCAGCTTTCGGCGCGCAGCCCGGTGAGGCGCGCGAGGCGCTCGGCGACCTGATCGGCCTCGAAGATCTCGGCGACCGTGGTATCGATCACCGTGACGCCGCCGGGCAGGTCGAGCAGTGTCTGCGCCTGTTTCAGGTCCAGGTACACGTAGCGCGCATCCAGCTCGCGTACGCCCAGCTCGAAGATACCGGCGATATCGACGACTGCCTCGCGGCCTTCGCCGGCGTCCAAACGCAGCTTGTCCCCGATGCCCAGGCCGAGGTCGCGTGCCAGTTCCTTGCCGATAATCGCGTGGCCGGCGCCCACGGTGAACTGCCCGGCGATCAGGTCGTCTGCCAGCGGGATGATGCGCTGATAGCGCGGCGGGTCGATGCCGAGCAGCGCCACCGAGGCGCGGGCCACGCCGCGTCGGGCGATGGCCGGGCCGCTGATCACCGGCGACACCGCGAGGATCTGTGCGTCCTGGTCGAGCACGTCGCGTACGTCCTGCCAGTTGATGATCGAGCGCAGGCGCTGGGCCCGCGGGCTCTCCAGCACCAGCGGCCAGCTGTGGTCATCGGCGGGCAGAATGCGGTTGACCTCGTCCGGCGGCAGGATGCGGATATGGGCCTGGGTGCCCAGGGTGCGCTCGACCACATTGGCCTGCAGGCCGGTGATCAGCGCCGTGATGAACACGATCACCGCCGAGCCGACGGCGATACCGAACATGATCAGCAACGTCTGCATGCGGTTGTCCAGCAAGAAGCGTAGGGCGATCTTCCATTCGGTCCACAGCGAGTCGGCCAGGCGCATGCAGTCAGTCCTGAATACCGGTTGGAATCGCTTGCTCATGCACGCGTACGCGCTGGCCTTTCTCGGCGTCGCCGATCAACACCAGATCACCTGCCGCCAGCCCTTCACTGACTTCGCTCAGCGCGGTGCCGAGCATTCCCAGACGCACGCTGACCCGCTCCACCACGCCATCATTGACGCGCAATACCTGGGCACGTGTTCCGTCGCGGGCGCGCAGCGCATCGTTGGGCAATACCAGGGCTTGCTCGCGTCGGCCGGTCTCGATGTTCACCGAGACGGTCATGCCCTGACGCAGGAAGTCGGCTGGCTCCAGCAGGTCGAGATGGACATCGATGGTCCCACGGGCGGTATCGACGCTCGGCGCGATAAAGCTGACGCGTGCCGGCAGCACTCGATCCGGGTAGGCATCGGCGATGATCCTGGCGGCCTGGCCCAGTTCGATCGGGGCCAGATTCTTTTCGTCCAGAGGCAGCAGGATTTCGCTACTGCCGGAGCGGGCGATCGTCAGCAGGGTGCGGCCGGGCTGTACCAGGTCGCCGGGTTCGACTTCGCGCGTCTGCACGATGCCGTCGACCTGGGCGTGGATGCGGGCTTTCGCCAAGTTCGCGCGCGCCGCTTCCAGGCGCTGACGCAGGACCTGTTCCTCGCTGCCGCCTTCGCCCACGGCCGCGGCGGCGAAGCGGGCGCGATCGCGAACCACACGGGCAGTCAGCGTTGCGCGGCGAGCCTGCTCAAGCGCCTCGGAGGCCAGGAGCTTGCGTTCGAACAGTGTCTCCCGGCGCTGGAGTTCGCGATCGGCCTGTTCGAGGTTGTTCTGTGCCTCGCGTAGGGTGGCCTGTGCCTGGGGGCGGCTGGAATCAATCAGCTGCCGCAGGGCCGCTTGCGCCTCGCGCAGGCGGGCGCGCTGCTCGTCGTCGCGCAGCTCCAGCAACAGATCGCCAGCCGTTACCGCATCGCCCTCGCGTACATGGCGCACGGCGATAACGCCGGTGATTTCGCTGCCGACCTGCGCCAGCGACTGGCTGTCCACCTCGCCGCTGGCGACCACGCGTTGCACCAGTGGGCGTGTTTCCAGGCGATAGCCGGGCAGTTCCGGCCCTTGAAGCTGGCGCCAGATCATCCAGCCGGCCAGCAGCAGGACCGGGATGATCAGCAAAAGCGCGCGACGAATGGTTTTTGCAGCGGGCACGACCGACCACTCCTTAATGCGGCCCCTCCGGGCCATCGAACCCGCCAAGCTTACGGTTATACCCATGGGGGTACAACGCGGGCGTTGCGCGCAGGTAGGGCGATGGTCTGCGGCTATCGTGACCATAGGCTCTGGAGCAGGGCGTGGCGGAGTACACTGGCCGCCCGCATCGAGGATTCTGAAATCATGGCGTCCACCGTTCAAAGCCCGACGGCCACTCTGCGCGCTGCCTGGCTCGCACAGGCGCAAGCCAACCCCTGGATCACCTTCGGCCTTGCGGCAACTGCAGTGGCGGTGCTGTTACTGCTAGTGGCGGGTACCGCCAACGCTTTGCAGAGCAGCGAGGCGGGCAACGTTCGCTACGCGCTGTTGGGCGGCAGCGCCGGTTTCGTAGCGACGGCGGTCGGCGCGTTTCTGGCGATCGGCCTGCGTGACATTTCTACCCGCACCCAGGACAGCATGCTTGGCTTTGCCGCCGGCATGATGCTCGCTGCGAGCGCTTTCTCCCTGATCCTTCCGGGGCTGGAAGCGGGGCGTGAATTGTTCGGTAACGGCCCGGCTGCGGCGCTGACGGTGGTGGTCGGCCTGGGTCTTGGCGTGTTGCTCATGCTCGGTCTGGATTACTTCACGCCGCACGAGCATGAAAGCACTGGCCCCTGTGGTCCCGAGTGCGAACGCCTGAACAGGGTCTGGCTGTTTGTGCTCGCCATTGCGCTGCACAATATCCCCGAAGGCATGGCCATCGGTGTGAGCTTCGCCAATGGCGACCTGAGCGTTGGCCTGCCGCTGACCACGGCGATCTCCATTCAGGACATTCCCGAGGGCCTGGCCGTCGCGCTGGCGTTGCGCACCACCGGATTGTCGGCGCTGGGTTCGGTGCTGGTCGCCGCGGCATCCGGGCTGATGGAGCCGATCGGCGCGCTGGTGGGTATCGGCATGTCCAGCGGCTTCGCCATCGCCTATCCCATCAGCCTCGGCCTGGCCGCGGGGGCAATGATCTTCGTGGTATCCCACGAGGTGATCCCGGAAACCCACCGCAACGGCCATCAGACGCCCGCCACGCTGGGCCTCATGGTGGGCTTCGCGGTGATGATGTTCCTCGATACCGCGCTGGGCTGACGCGTCAGGGCTTGTCCGCCTCGGTCTGCATGATCAGCTCGACGCGGCGGTTGCTGGCGCGACCCTGTTCGTCGCCGTTGTCGGCGAGCGGTCGCGTGTCGGCGTAGCCGGTTGCGCTCAGCCGCGTCGATTCGATGCCGGCCAGCTGCAGGTAGCGCACCACGCTGCTGGCGCGGCTGGCGGAAAGCTCCCAGTTGGACGGAAAGCGCTCGGTCTGGATGGGCAGATTGTCGGTATGGCCCTCGACGATGATCCGATGACCGCCTGCGGCGAGGGTCGGGACCAATCGGTCGATCACATCCAGCCCGGCGTCTTCCAGCTCCGCCCGCCCTGAGCCGAACAGAATTTCGCTGCTGATTCGAAAGCTGATGCTGCCATCGTTGACGATAACCTCGATGTCGTCGCCCAGCGCCAGATCGGGCTTCGCTTCGCTCATGTCGTGCTGCTGCGTATCAGCCGCCGGAGCCGGTAGCGGCACGATTGATGGTATGGGTGAAGCGCTTGGCTGCAGTGCTACCAGCTGATCGCCAGCCGCCTGCTGCGTGGCTTCTACCATCGCGGGCTCGCTCTGCTGGCCTTCGCCCTTGCCGGCAAGCGCCAGCATGATCACCAGCATCACTAACAGCAGGGTGAGCATGTCCAGGTAGGTGATCAGCCAGGCTTCCTGCTCTTCCTCTCGCTGCGGCTCGATATGCCAGCGGGAGAAGCGGCTGCCCTGCGATGCCTGGCCGTTCACGTGCGTTCGTCCTGCGGCTCGCTGCGCGGTGCGGCGGGGCTGCCGTCGCGAATTTCGTCGTCGTGGTGGGCGATGAACGACTTGAGCGTTTCTCGCATGTAGGCCGGGCTGCGGCGATTGCACATCATGGAGATGCCCTGCATCACCAGATTCATCAGCGCCACGCGTTGCTCGGTACGCCGTTCGAGCTTCACAGCCACTGGTTTGAGGATCAGGTTGGCCAGCAGCACGCCGTAGAAGGTCGTCATCAGCGCGACCGCGAGGCTGCGGCCGATCAGGTCCATATTGCCGCTACCGAGCATGAACATCAGGTTGATCAGTCCGACCAGCGTGCCGATCATGCCGAACGCCGGCGCATAATTGGACATCGCCCGGAACAGCTGTGCCTCGGCATTCTCCCGGGCGCGCAGTCGTGCGATACGCCATTGCAGAAGTTCCAGGATGTCTTCTTCCGGGGTGTTGTCGATCACCAGCTGCACGCCGGTGCGCAGAAAGGGATTGCTGACCTGCTCGACCGCTTTTTCCACCGCAGGTAGATCACCGCTGATCCACAGTCGCGAGATCTGCACCAGCTCATCGAGATCCTGCCGGGTGTACAGGCGCTCGTTGCGCATCACGGTCCAGATCAGCCCGAACACTCGGGTGACTTCGCGCAACGGATAGCTGATAAAGGTCGCCGCCAGGGTGCCGACCAGCACGATGCCGAGGCTTGGCAGGTCGATGAAAAGCGCGGGTTCTTTGGCGGCGAAGAGCATGACGACGGCGAGCAGTCCGATGCTCGCGACGATGCCGATCAGGGTGGAGGGATTCATCGGAACTCCGCTGAAGGGGCCAGTGCAGAAAGCGCGCGATCATAGCAGCTGGCCTTGCGCGTACGGCTGACCTGGGTCAGATCAGCCGCTGGCAGCCGCTCTACAGATTCTCAAGCAGCCGGCGCGCCGCTTCCTGGCCGCTAAGCCAGGCGCCTTCCACTCGGCCGGACAGGCACCAGTCGCCGCAGGCGTAAAGACCCAACCCGGCGTCGGCCAGGGCATTCCATTCGTGGGCCTGGGCCGGGCGGGCATACAGCCAGCGATGGGCCAAGGTGAACTCCGGGGCCGGCACCACACAATCGATCAGCTCGGCGAATGCGCCATGCAAGCGCTCGATCACCGCCTCCTTGGGCAGGTCGAGGTGCTGTCGGCTCCAGCTGCTGGTGCCGTGCAAAACCCAGGTATCCAGCTCGCCGTTGCGGCCGGGCTTACTGCGGTTGCGAGCAATCCAGTCCAGCGCATCGTCGCGAACGAAGCAGCCTTCCAGCATGGTGTTCAACGGAATCGCGAAGCCCAGCGCGACCGCCCAGGTGGGCTCCATGGCTACGCTGGCGGCGACGGCGGCGAGCTTGGGCGCGCTGGAGAGCAGCGCAGCCGCCTGCGGCGCCGGCACGGCAATCACCACCTGGCTGAATGGTCCGTGGCTTACGCCTGTGGCATCGACCAGCGTCCAGAACTGCTCGCCGCGAAACACTTCGGTGATGCGGCAGCTGAAGTTGACCGGCATGTCGCCCAGCAACCCGCGGGTGATCGAGCTCATCGTCGGTGTGCCGACCCAGCGCACCTGCTCGTCGGCAGATGGTTTCAGTTGACCGTCATGGGACTGGTACATGCTGGGCGACCATTGATCGACCCAGCCTTCGCTCTGCCATTGGCGGACGGTTTCGCCAAAGCGACGATCCCGGGCGGTGAAGTATTGCGCACCCAGGTCGAGCGAGCCCGCATCGCTGCGTTTGCTGGCCATGCGGCCGCCGCTGCCGCGGCTCTTGTCGAACAGATGTACTGCCTGCCCGGCATCGTGGAGGGCGCGCGCAGCGGAGAGCCCCGCGATCCCGGTTCCGATGACGGCGATTGGAGCCTTGCTCATGATTACCTCGTGTGCTGTTGCCATCAGCCGCACAGCGAATTCGCTGCACAGCATGGTTTCATGACAAGCGTTCGATAGCGCTTGAGCCTGTCCATCCTCGGACAGACGTTGGTCTTTGGCTAGAGGCTTTCGACGCAATGCGCATACCGCTCGCCGGTTCAATCCATTGATAGTCGGGTTGCTGGCGCTTCATGGAAGAGGATGCAATTGGCCTGCCGTAAGCGTGGCAGCAGTCTGTGGTTGTAAGTTGCTGATAAGCCGGTACAATGGCGCCGCTCGCCGCCAGGCGGGTTTCGTTATGGTGGGCCCTGCCGGTCCCCTCGCAACGATCAGCCGTGAACCCGGTCAGGCCCGGAAGGGAGCAGCCGCAGCGGTGACATTGTGTGCCGGGGTGTGGCTGGTAGGGTTCACCTCCATAACGATCTTCTCGTTTTTCCTTTCTCTCTTATCTGAATCCGCTGACGCCTTTGCAGGCTCGGGCGTATACGCGCGTCTGCCGTTCCTGGGTTGTGGCATGGCAACCGGTTGCTGGCGCCAACCTTGTATCCTGCACAGTGTTTCCAGAGGCACGAAGTGCCGGTATCGGCTCGAGGAGCACGGTTTTGTCTGTAAAAGCGAAGTGGGACATCTTCTGCGCAGTCGTGGATAACTTCGGTGACATCGGCGTCACCTGGCGCCTGGCCCGGCAGCTGGCGGCGGAACACGGTCAGCACGTGCGGCTGTGGGTGGATGACCTGGATACCTTCGCTCGGCTGTGCCCGACGGCCAATGCCGAGGCGGAACAGCAGCTGCACGAGGGTGTGGAGGTCCGGCGCTGGTCCGGCCAATGGTCAGCTACCGAGCCCGCCGATGTGGTCATCGAGGCGTTCGCCTGCAATCTGCCGCAGCCCTACATCAATGCCATGGCTGCCAGCGGTCGTCGCATCCTTTGGCTGAACCTCGAGTATCTGAGCGCCGAGGACTGGATCGTCGGCTGCCATGCGCTGCCCTCACTGCAGGCCAACGGCTTGCAGAAGTACTTCTTCTTCCCGGGCTTCGAAGCCCGGACCGGCGGTCTGATCCGTGAAGCTGATCTGATGTTGCGCCGTGCGGAATTTCAGAGCGATATGGCGCAACAGACCGCTTTTCTTGCCTCGCTCGGCGTAGCGCGACAGCCCGGCGCGCGCCTGTTGTCCTTGTTCGCCTACGAAAACACTGCGGTCGCCGGTTGGCTGGACGCCCTCGCGGCCGATTCGCGCAGCAACCAGCTGCTGGTCCCGGAAGGGCGAGTGCTCGGCGATGTTGCCGCCTGGCTTGGCGTGCCTAGCCTGCATGCGGGCGATCAGCATCGGCGCGGCAGTTTGCAGCTTTGCATCGTGCCGTTCATGACTCAGGACGAATACGACCTGCTGCTGTGGAGCTGCGATTTCAACGCAGTGCGCGGGGAGGAGTCCTTTATCCGCGCCCAGTGGGCCGGCAGACCGCTGGTGTGGCACATCTATCCTCAGGAAGACGATGCCCACTGGGATAAACTCCATGCCTTTCTCGATCTGTACGCGCATGAGCTGTCGCCCACGGCCAACGCAGCGCTACGCGAATTCTGGCGTGCCTGGAACGCCGGGCAGGGGGCTGGCGAAGCCTGGACGGCTCTGGTCCGCGAATACCCGCCCTTGCTGCAACATGCCGAAGCCTGGACCCACGAGCAGGTAGCCAATGGCGATCTGGCCGGGAAGCTGGTGTTTTTCTTCACCGATTGGCTAGGTGCTGTTCACGCTTAGCGTGCGACCGCACCTTCAATTATGGTGGGGAAACGCCGTGGCCTGATCTCCGCGCCTTGTTGTACGCCGCTCCGCATGGCGCCATTTGGCGCAGCAACGTGGCTTGCGACCAGGCGGGAACAGACCCTATGATACGCGGCCTGTTTTTTGTCTCTAATTCCCCTTCGGATATTTCGTATGAAAACCGCACAAGAGTTCCGTGCCGGCCAGGTGGCCATCATCAACGGCGCACCCTGGGTCATCCAGAAAGCCGAGTTCAACAAGTCCGGCCGTAACAGTGCCGTGGTCAAGATGAAGTTGAAGAACCTGCTCAACGGTTCGGCTACCGAGACCGTTTACAAGGCTGACGACAAGCTGGAGCCGGTCATCCTCGAGCGCAAGGAAGTGACCTATTCCTACTTCGCCGACCCGCTGTACGTGTTCATGGACGACGAGTTCAACCAGTACGAAATCGAAAAAGACGACCTGGAAGGTGTAATGACCTTCATCGAAGACGGCATGACCGACGTCTGCGAAGCCGTTTTCTACAACGACAAGGTGATTTCCGTCGAACTGCCGACCACCATCATTCGCGAAATCGTTTACACCGAGCCGTCCGTACGTGGGGATACTTCCGGCAAGGTCATGAAGACCGCTCGCCTGAAGAACGGTGCCGAGCTGCAGGTTTCCGCGTTCTGCGAAATCGGCGACTCGATCGAAATCGACACCCGCACCGGCGAGTACAAGTCCCGCGTCAAGGCCTGATAGGCCACGCAGACTGCTCGAAAAAGAAACCCGGCCTGGCGCCGGGTTTTTTATGCCCTTTCACTTGCCGATCGGTGCGCGACAAGTGTCGCGCACCGTGACCGGCAGCCTGCGGCTTCTACCTCGCCATCAGTTGGGCCGCAGTTGCTTCAGGGTTTCAGCGATCATGAACGCCATTTCCAGCGACTGATCGGCGTTTAACCGCGGGTCGCACTGGGTGTGATAGCGATCGCTGAGGCCGGCTTCGGTGATCGGCCGCGAACCGCCGATGCATTCGGTGACGTTCTGGCCGGTCATCTCGATATGAATCCCGCCGGGGTAGCTGCCCTCGGCACGATGCACATCGAAGAACTGACGCACTTCGGCGAGCACCTTCTCGAAGTCCCGCGTCTTGTAACCGCTGGAAGCCTTTATGGTGTTGCCATGCATTGGGTCGGAACTCCAGAGCACATGGCGACCTTCGTTCTGCACCGCACGCACCAGTCGCGGCAGACCGGCTTCGACCTTGTCGGCGCCCATGCGCACGATCAGGTTCAGGCGACCGGGGTCGTTCTGCGGGTTGAGGATGTCGATCAGGCGGATCAGCTCCTCGCTGTCCATGCTCGGGCCGACCTTCACGCCGATGGGATTGCCCACTCCGCGCAGGAATTCGACATGCGCGCCGTCGAGCTGACGGGTGCGGTCACCGATCCACAGCATGTGCGCGGAGCAGTCGTACCAGCCGCCGCTGAGGCTGTCCTGGCGGACGAAAGCCTGCTCGTAGTTCAGCAACAGTGCCTCGTGAGCCGTGAAAAAGCTGGTCTCGCGCAACTGTGGCGCGCCATCCAGGCCGCATGCGCGCATGAATTTCAGCGTTTCGTCGATGCGTGCGCCGAGCTGGTGGTACTTCTCGGCCAGCAGGGAGTTGGCGATGAAGTCCAGGTTCCACTGATGCACCTGGTGCAGGTCGGCGAAACCGCCCTGGGCGAATGCACGCAGCAGGTTCAGGCTGGAGGTGGACTGATGGTAGGCCTGCAGCAGACGCTCCGGGTCCGGCACGCGGCTTTGTGCGTTGAAGTCGATGCCATTGACGATATCGCCCCGGTAAGCCGGCAGTGTCACGCCATCGACGGTTTCGTCGCCGGCCGAACGGGGCTTGGCGAACTGGCCGGCCATGCGCCCGACCTTTACCACCGGACAGCCGGCCGCGAAAGTCATGACGATCGCCATCT
Organism: Stutzerimonas kunmingensis; assembly: GCF_002929225.1. Lineage (GTDB taxonomy): Bacteria > Pseudomonadota > Gammaproteobacteria > Pseudomonadales > Pseudomonadaceae > Stutzerimonas. Next base: position 914,841 of record NZ_PISM01000004.1, read on the forward strand.
GCAGCAGCACCTTGAAGGTGTCGCGAATCTTGGTGGCCGAGAATTCGGCGAAACCCTCGGCGCAATCGCCGCCCTGCAACAGGAACGCGCGGCCCTGGGTCACCTCGGCGAACTGCCGTCTCAGCTCCCGTGCTTCGCCGGCGAAGACCAGCGGTGGCAAGCCGGCCAGGGTGCGTTCAACGCGCGAGAGGTGTTCGGCATCCGGGTATTCGGGCTGCTGCTGGATCGGCTTGCTTCTCCAGCTATCGGGGCTCCAGGCGTCGTTCATGATCGTTCCAACTGATAAAAGTGCGGCGATTTTACCTGAAGCGCCCGGGCCCCGGAGATAGCGATGGCCTATGGGGCTGCGTAAGATGCGTTCGCCGACACGCTGGTGATCGGATAGCTGCGGAGCACATTGATGGACAAAGAGGAACGTCTGCTCGCCGAAGTGCATGACGCTTTCGGGCTGATTCGCGTACTCGAGGTGGGCGACTACCGTTTTCTCGAGTTTGGCGCGGCGGTCGAACAGAGCTGCGTATTCACCGCCGATCCTGCCTGGCTTGAATACGATTACACCCGCGCGATGCTGCTCGGTGGGCTGTGTCATGCAGAACCGGAAACCGCACTGTTTCTAGGGCTTGGTGCCGGCAACCTGACGCAGGCCTGTCTGCAGTTCCTGCCGCTGGAGGACGTCGAGGTCATCGAGCTGCGGCCGGCGGTGCCGGAGCTTGCAATGCAGTACCTCGGCTTGCAGAACGACTCGCGGCTGTATATCCGCATCGGCGATGCCACCGAGTTGCTGGATACCGCCGAGAGTTCCGATCTGATCTTCGTCGACCTGTACAACGATGCAGGCCCGGATGCCGCGCATCTGGCCTGGTCGTTCCTCAAGCGCTGTCAGGAAAAACTCAATCCGGGCGGCTGGCTGATCATCAATCAGTGGGGCACCGATGACGATCGCCCGTTGGGCGCGGCGCTGCTGCGTGGCCTCTATCATCGGCATTACTGGGAGTGCCCCGTGAAGGAGGGCAACGTGGTGCTGCTGGTGCCAGCGGATCTCGATCAGCAGCTGGACATGACCGGGCTGCGCCAGCGGGCCGAAGTGTTGGCACCGCGCTTGGGCTATTCGCTGGATTCGTTGATTGCGGCACTGCGGCCCGCGAGCTAACTCTGCACCGAACGGGTGCGTCGACGGTAGTGAAGGTTTGTGGCTGTTCCATATCGGTGCGTACTGACCGGCGCCGTCCCGCACGGAAAAGCGCGACGCGCGGCTCTATCGCGGGGCCTCACTCGTCCCACTCAATATCTGGGTCCCACGAAGCCAGCAGTTAATCAATGCTGGAGCGCTGTGTCTTGCCGCGCTGATGAGCAAACGTGACGGCATGGCTGGTCTGCTAATTGCAAAACGCCAGCATATTTTGTCGGCAGTAAGGAATCGCCCGTGCCTCATCTTCAAAGCAATCTGATGCATCTGTCCGCTAGCGAGCGCCATTGGCTTCCGTGGTCGGGGCCAACCGGCAAGCTGGCGATGCGCTGGTCGTGCTGGTTGAATCGTGGCGTGTATCCCGTGGTGGAGCAGGTCTTCGAGGGCGTTGCGCAGTCACGGGTGCGCATCCTGCAGAACTGGGTCGCCAGTCACTGGGGTCATCTGGCGGACCTCGCCGCCAATCTGGGCGAAGCCGTTGGCCACGTCGCTAGCGATGTGCTAGAGGGGAAACGAGCACAGCTGCCGGATATTTCCGAGCTGTTCGTCATCGATTCGCAAGGCCGCGTGCTGGCATCCACCTGTGCGGCTCATGTCGGGCAGCAGGATCTTGATGGCCGAGCGGTAGCGCGCGGGATGAGTGAGCCGTTCCTGCATGGGCCCTATCGTGATCCGCTGACCCAGCGCCTGGGCGCGAGCACGTCGCGCTTCCATGATGCGGTCACCCTGATGTTCTACCAGCCGGTGCATGTTGGCGGTAAGTGTCTCGGCTGCATCTGCGCGCGGGTGCCCAATGATGTGATCGGTGACCTCATCCAGCGCGAGGCCGGCCACGTCTACCCGGAATCGGGTGACAACTACCTGTTCATGGTGGAGTCGCGCTTCGACAGCAGTGTTCAGACCGGTACGGCGCTGTCACGCTCGCGCTTCGAAGATGCCACCTTCAGCCACGGCGAGAACCTGAAAAGCGGTGTGCACACGCGCTGGGGAACGGTGCGCGTGCAGCAGCATACCGAGCTGGAATTGCGTTTTACCGATCCGGCCACCGGCCAGTTGCATCCTGGTGTGCGGGAGACGATTGCCAAGGGTGCCAACCTGTTCGTCACCTATCCTGGCTACTCGGACTACCGACACATTCCGGTCATCGGCAAGGGCGTTACCTTTCAGCTGCAAGGCTCGCCAGACCGTTGGGGGATGATGTGTGAGGCGGATCTGGAGGAGGTCTATCGTCGCCGTTCGCTGAGCGTCGGGCTGATGAAGACCTATCTGCTCACGGTGACCACGCTGTTCGCCATCGGCAGTCTGCTGCAGGAGTTCAGCGGTCTGCCCACCACCGCGCTGCACCTGGTCAACGGTTTGCTGCTCCTGCTGGGGGCCTGGGCGTTCGCGTCCTTCGGTCCGCGACGGCTGGCTGCTCGCATGCAGGAGATGACCGAAGTGATTCGTACGCTGGCCGAAGGCGAGGGCAATCTGCGCCAAAGGGTCGACAGCAGCACCATGCAGCGCGATGAGAGTGGCGACATGGGGCGCTGGATCAACAGTTTCATCGACAGCCTGGACGGTGTGGTCGGCCAGGTGATCCAGGTCTCGAAACACGTTCGTCAGGACAACGAGCTGATGCTCGAACGCAGCAGCGAAGCGGGGCAGACCACCAGCGATGTGGCCGAATCGATCCATCAATTGTTGCTGCTGGTGGAGGAGCAACTTGGCGAAATTCAGCAGGCATCGATGACCGCCGAGGAAATGAAGGGCGCCATGGACGAGGTGATGCAGCGTGCCCGCGAGCGTTTCGACACCGTGCGTAACGGTACCGAATCGATCCGTGATGTGGTGCAGCGCTCGGCTCAGAGCGTTCAGCTGCTTGACAGCCGCATGGGCGAGATCGATGAGATCGTCGGGCTGATCAGCGACATCACCACGCAGACCAATCTGCTGGCACTGAACGCGGCAATCGAGGCGGCCAGGGCGGGGGACCATGGTCGCGGCTTCGCCGTGGTGGCGGGTGAGGTCCGCTCACTGGCGCAACGTACGGCCAAGGCGGCTGAGGACATTCGGCACAAGGTCGAGAGCCTGCAGGCGGAAACGCGCCAGGCGGTGTCGTTCATGGAGGGTGGCGTCCAGAATGTCGACAGCAGCCTGCGCCTGACCGAGGAGGCATCCTCGGAGAATGTGCATCTGCATCACACGGTCGAGCGCATGTTCGACATCATCAAGGGTCTGAACGAGCGCAGCCTGCATTACGGCCAGACCATCCGTGGCGTCGACCAGGCCTCCAATGAGATGGGGCAGACCCTCGGCGTGCTGCAGGACAGCGCCGAACGTGTTCGTCATACGGCTGGCAAACTGCACCAATTGGTCGGCCGCTTCCGCGTCAGCGCCGCCACTAGCGAGGCTGCCTGAAAGTGATGCCCGCCGCGAGGGCGAGACCTGCCACGGTGCCGCTGCTGTGCACCTGGCTCGGTGCAGGCGAGCCACGCGGCGGGGCTTGCTGGCCAACGGTGCGCCCGGTAGCCCAACCGCCCGCGCAAAATACCCGCACAGCTTCACGTTAATCCGGTATAGTACGCGCCGGCTGAAACCCAGCCTGCGTTCAGGTACTGCAACACACGAAGCACTGCTTCGGCTGCTGTCCGCTTCGAGCGGGCTATCCTTGACGATTCATCATTCATACGTTTTCGCAACCCCGCCGACCAGGCTGCCAGGGTGACCTTCGGGTTTTGCACGGCATGCGCAGCTTCGGAACAATGGGTCTTGCGGAGCATCAGAGACAAGACCCATGACCCAGGAAATCGGCGGCTTTGCCGCACTCGGTATTCACTCCGCTGTTCTGGCTGCCATCAGCGCAGTCGGCTACGAAGAACCATCCCCTATTCAATCTCAGGCGATCCCGGTGATCCTTGGCGGTCACGACATGATCGGCCAGGCGCAGACCGGTACCGGCAAGACCGCGGCCTTTGCGCTGCCGATCCTGTCCAAGATCGATCCCGCTCGTAAGGAAGTGCAGGCACTGATCCTCGCGCCGACTCGCGAACTGGCCCTGCAGGTCGCCACTGCATTCGAAACCTATTCCAAGCAGATGCCTGGCCTGACCGTCGTCGCGGTCTACGGTGGCGCACCCATGGGCCCGCAGCTCAAGGCCATTCGCCAGGGCGCGCAGGTCATCGTTGCGACCCCGGGCCGTCTGGTTGACCACCTGAGCCGCAACAGTGGCCTGCTGTCGACCATCCGCTTCCTGGTACTCGACGAGGCGGACGAGATGCTCAAGCTGGGCTTCATGGACGACCTCGAAGTGATCTTCGAAGCGATGCCAGAGAGCCGTCAGACTGTTCTGTTCTCCGCTACGCTGCCGCACTCCATTCGCGCGATTGCCGAAAAGCACCTGCGTGAGCCGCAGCACATCAAGATCGCTGCCAAGACCCAGACCGTCGCTCGTATCGAGCAGGCACACCTGATGGTCCATGCCGATCAGAAGATCCAAGCTGTGCTGCGCCTGCTGGAAGTCGAGGATTTCGACGCCCTGATCGCCTTCGTTCGCACCAAGCAAGCCACCCTGGATCTGGCCGCCGCGCTGGAAGCCAAGGGCTACAAGGCTGCTGCGCTGAACGGCGACATTGCCCAGAACCAGCGTGAGCGCGTTATCGAATCGCTCAAGGACGGTCGCCTTGACATCGTTGTCGCCACCGACGTCGCCGCCCGTGGTCTCGATGTGGCGCGCATCACCCACGTATTCAACGTGGACATGCCCTACGATCCGGAGTCCTACGTACACCGCATCGGCCGTACCGGCCGTGCCGGTCGTGAAGGCCGTGCGCTGCTGCTGGTCACCCCGCGTGAGCGTCGCATGCTGCAGGTCATCGAGCGCGTGACCAACCAGAAGGTCGCTGAAGCCCGTCTGCCGAATGCGCAGCAGGTGCTGGACGCCCGCATCAAGAAACTCACTAACAGCCTCGCGCCGCTGGTTGCCGATGCCGAAGCCACCCATGGCGAGTTGCTCGACAAGCTGGTCGCCGACATCGGTTGCAGCCCACGTGCTCTGGCCGCTGCGCTGTTGCGCAAGGCCACCAATGGTCAGGCTCTGACCCTGGCCGAGGTGGAAAGAGAGCAGCCGTTGGTTCCGACCAGCAGCCCGCGTGAGCGCACCGAGCGTTCGGATCGTCCTGAGCGTAGTGGTGATCGCGAGCGTCGCGCTCCGGTCCCGCTGGCCGAAGGCCGCGCTCGCTGCCGTACGCCGCTTGGAGCGCGTGACGGCATCGCTGCCCGCAACCTGCTCGGCGCCATCCTCAACGAAGGCGGCCTGGCCCGAGAAGCCATCGGCCGCATCCAGGTGCGCGACAGCTTCAGCCTGGTCGAGCTGCCGGAAGACGGCCTTGACCGCCTGCTCGGCAAACTCAAGGACACCCGCGTCGGCGGCAAGCAGCTCAAGCTGCGTCGCTATCGCGAGGATTGATCGGTAGTTGGTTAAACGAAAGGCGGGCTTATTAGCCCGCCTTTTTTATTGCCCAAAGAAAGATCCACCTCGGCTCTTGCTTTCCATCGATCACGCCAAGGAGTGGTTACTCATCCGTCCCTTTGCATTCCGTGTCGTGCTCCGATAAACGAAGCACTCCTTGCTCGTCAATCCCGCTCGGGCTGTTCAAACTCTGAACAACATGCTACAAACGACCGCAACCCGAATGATCTAGCCGCTTGAAAACGAAGGGAAAACCATGACCAAGTCGGAGTTGATCGAGCGAATCGTCACCCAGCAGGGGCTGCTTTCGTCGAAGGATGTCGAGCTGGCCATCAAGACCATGCTTGAGCAAATGGCTCAGGCTCTGGCCACTGGCGACCGGATCGAGATCCGCGGCTTTGGTAGCTTTTCCCTGCACTACCGCGCCCCCCGCGTAGGCCGCAATCCCAAAACCGGCCAATCCGTCAGCCTTGACGGAAAATTCGTCCCGCATTTCAAGCCAGGGAAGGAGTTGCGGGATCGGGTGAATGAGGAGGACTGATAAGCGGCTAGGCTAGCTCTCCCTGTAGCAGCGAGGCATCAGCCTAAATAGTTGTTAAAAGCCATCATTCGGCTGAACTTTTTGCGGTTTGTACGTACAAAATCCGGTTCGCTTGCTCCGCAGTGAAGAGCACACATAACAAGGATTTCGGATGACCGTGCAGCAACCTACTTCGCCCAACGATGAGATCGACCTGGTCGAGCTGTTCCGCGCGCTTTGGCGCCAGAAGATTCTAATCATCGGCGTCACGCTTCTCACCACAGTGCTGGCGGCCCTGTATGCCTTCCTGGCGACGCCATACTTTCAAGTTCGAACTTATCTTCGTCCAGTGCCGCAGAGCAATCTGGACCAGCTCAATGAAACGGGCATCTACAAGCTCACTCCAGAAGAGGCCATCAATCGTGTAGCAGGCGGCCTGTCGTCTTATGACAACCGTCTGGAGTTCTTCATGAACAATCCGGAGCTGTTTCCGAATCTCACCGAGCGGGGCGAGCAATTGGAGCAGGCGTTCGCTGAGTTCAATGAAGAGGCGTTTGAGATGCTGTTCCCTGATCCGAAGCGTACGGAGAACCGCAGCGCCTTCGTGGGTCTGAGGCTGACTTACCCTGAGGGGGTCGCCGGTGCTTCGGTAGTCAATGGCTTTGTCGCTTATGTGTTGGAGCTGGAGCGCCGCGAAATCGCTGAGGATGTGGAAAGCCTGGTCAACAATCGTCTGGCCAGCCTTGAGATGAACATTGAGGCGCAGCGTGCAAACTACGAAGCGTCCAAGGAGGCGAAGATCGCGTCCCTGCTCGAAGAGAACGCGCTGAAGCGGGCCCAGCTTCAGGACGAGCTCGCTGTTCTGCGTGAGGAACTCAAAACTCGACGGAACAACCGAATTCAGGAGTTGACTGAGGCGATATCCATAGCCGAGTCGTTGAGTATTCGTAAGCCAACAAGCCCGTCTGCAATGTCCGACTTGGCCAGAGGCGGCGCGCAAGTTATTCGGACGGAGGTAAACAGTCGGGAAACCCCGCTGTATTTCATGGGAACAGAAGCACTATCCGCGGAGCGTGATGCCCTCGCGAGTCGCAAGTCGGATGACTTCATGGAGCCTCGAATCGCCGAGATCCAATCCGAGCTCGCAATGCTAGAAAACAATCGCGAAGTGGAAATTCTCAGAGAGCGAGAGGGTGAAGACCTATACCTGACCAATCTCGCTGAGTTGCGCGAAGAGGCCGCCCGTTTGAAGGGAATCAAACTCGATACCGATCGGTTGCGGCTTGTGCGCCTGGATCAGCCTGCGCTGGATTCGTCCAAGCCAATCAAACCCAAGAAAGCCCTGATTCTCGCACTGGGCTTTGTGCTTGGCGGCATGCTTGGCGTATTCGCCGCTTTGGTACGCAGCCTTGCGAATCGCGGCCGCGAGCTGCAAGCCCCATCGACGTCGTAAATTGCCGCGTCCCTTTTTTCTGCGAAGAGCCAGGCAAGGCGTTGAACGCTTTGCCTGGCAGCGTAACTGAAGATCGGCCGGCATCTAGCAGGACGTTATAGGCGCCCACAATCGCCAAATTAAATTGATGCGCGTCACTTGTTTTTTGTGAACTGGCTGGCAAAATGACGGCCCGCAGCATGACGGAACTTTTCCGTTTGCTTGCGGTATAGCCCCTGGCGCGCGCTCTGCGTCGCCGCATTCAGCGAGACGGACCTCAAGTGAACGCAGTAACTCCTCCGCAAGTCCTTGCTTCGGCAACGCCTGATGAAATTGACCTGATCCAGCTCTTTCGCTCTTTGTGGAAGCAAAAGTTCCTGATTGGCGGCGTAGCTGTGGTGTGCACGCTCGTCGGGTTGCTCTACGCCATGCTGGCGCCTCGTTATTACACCGTTCAAAGCGTGCTACGACCGGCCGCCATCAAAGACCTCGATGAGTTGAATCATCTTGGTATCTACAAGTTGTCGCCGAAACAAGCGCTGGCTCAAGTCGGGGCGACGCTTGACTCGTACGAGAATCGGCTAGCTTTCTTCCGTCAGCATCCCCAGCTTTTCGCTGATCTGGCCCAGCCTGGGCGAACACTTGAGCAGACCTTTGAAGCCTTCAACGATGAGGCCTTCAAGTTGCTGCAACCAGATCCAAAGAAGCCCGAGGGGACGTCCCCGTATGTCGGCCTCCAGCTCACCTATCCTGAAGCGCTGGATGGGGTTGAGATCGTCAACAGCTTTGTGAATTTCTCCCTGATTAACGTCCAAAAGGAGATAGCGGCTGATCTGGATACTCTTATCGGCAACCGGCTTAGTCAGCTTGACAAGAAGATTGCTGCTGCTCGTGCCAGCTATGAGGCCAGCAAGGAAATCAAGATCGCCAAACTGACCGAGGCTGATGCGCTCAAGCGTGCAGAGTTGAATGATGAGTTGGCTGCTCTGCGCCAGCAGCTCCGGACGCGTCGCGATAACCGCATCAACCAGCTCAACGAAGCGATTCGAATCGCGACTTCGCTGGGTATAAGCAAACCCACCACACCTTCGTCCCTTGGAGCGCCTGAGATCACGAGCCAAGGCAGCGTGATACGTACCGAGGTCAACAACCAGCAGATTCCTTTGTATTTCATGGGTAGCGAAGCGTTGGAAGCCGAGCGTAAGGCGCTCTTGGCTCGTCGCTCAGACGACTTCACCGAGCCGCGCATTGCACAGATTGCCCGGGAGCTGAAGCTGCTTGAACACAACCGCCAGATCGAGGTCTTACAAAGTCGAGAGAACGAAGACCTGTTCCTGAAAGACCTGGCCGGTTGGCGCGAGGAAGCAGCGAGGCTGCGCTCCCTGCAGTTTGATGCTGGTTCGCTCAAGCTGGTCGCCATCGATCAACGAGCAGTTGAGCCCCGTCAGCCCATCAAGCCCAAGAAGGCTTTGATCGTGGCTCTCGCGCTGGTATTGGGCGGCATGCTCGGAGTGTTCGTCGCGCTGGTGCGCAACCTTCGCCGTCCGGTTGCCGCGATCTGACCATCCATCCGCCGGCGTGCCGTTGAGACCTCAACGGCCCCGAAAGACGGTAGTATTCCCGCCTATTTTTTAAGGTGGCTCGTGACTAGCATGTCGCGAGGCGTTGGTTGACATCGTTAAAGGAATAACCGTGCGCTATCCAGATATCGAACACCACGGCGCTAAGGATGGCGTAACCGGTTCCTGTCATCAGCTACACATGGACGCGAGCCATAGCTTGCTGGTCGATTGCGGCCTGTTCCAGGGTAACGAGACTTCGAGCGATGGTCGTGCTGCTACAGGACGGCTGGATATCGAGTTCTCCTTGGCGACCATCCAGGCGCTCGTCATCACGCATGTGCATATCGACCATGTGGGACGGATTCCCTACCTCCTAGCTGCCGGCTTCAAAGGCCCGATTTACTGCAGCGAGCCTTCGGCCAAATTGCTGCCTATCGTCCTTGAAGATGCTTTCAAGCTGGGCTTCAGCCGTGACCAGAACGATATTGAGCGTTACCTCAGGCTGGTCGAACAGCGCTTGCGGCCCTTGCCTTATCAGCAATGGCTCACATTGCTGGAGACCAGCCAGCTCGTGGCGCGTATACGGTTACAGCGCGCAGGCCATGTGCTCGGCTCCGCCTATGTCGAAATAGACCTTACCTATCCCGCCACCGGTGAGAACATACGCGTCGTTTTCTCCGGCGACCTTGGCGCGCCGCACGCACCGTTGCTCATGCCGCCCAAGTCGCCCGAACGAGCAGACATCCTTGTGCTGGAAAGCACCTACGGCGACCGCCTCCACGAAGACCGGCAGAACCGCCGAAAGCGACTCGAAGCCGTCATCGAGCAAGCCCTCGAAGACCATGGCACCGTCCTCATCCCCGCATTTAGCATCGGCCGCACCCAAGAACTGCTCTACGAACTCGAAGAGATCATCAACACGGCCCGCCCCAACACCGCACAACCCCCTCTCCCCTCCGGGGAGAGGGCCGGGGTGAGGGGCAAGGCAAACAACATCAATGTGGAACCGGTCACCGAACCCAACTGGCCCGAACTCCCAGTTATCCTCGACTCACCCCTCGCCAGCCGCTTCACCGAGACCTATCGAAGCCTAAAACCCTTCTGGAATCAGGAAGCCCGCGACCGCATCCAATCCGGCCGCCGCCCGCTGGCCTTCGAACAATTGATCACGATAGACAGCCACAGCGACCATCAACGCATCGTCAACCACCTGACCCAAACCGCACGACCCGCTATCGTCATAGCCGGAGGCGGTATGTGTAGCGGCGGCCGTATCGTCAATTACCTCAAAGCTATGTTGGGCGATAAAAGGCACAACGTGCTCTTCGTCGGCTACCAGGCCAAGGGCACGCCAGGTCACGCAATTCAAACCTACGGCCCGAAAGACGGCTACGTCGATCTCGACGGCGAGCGAATCGACATCCGTGCCGGCATCACGAGCATCGGAGGCTACTCGGCTCATGCGGATCAGAAAGGATTGCTGAAATTTGTGACGGGGATGCAGGAGTGGCCGAGTGAGATACGGGTGGTGCATGGTGAGGAGAGAGCAAAACGAGAGTTGACTATCGCGCTGGACCGATATTGCTCTACAGCTTATTCCTTTTCTTCATGATAAGTCAGAGAGCCTGTTCGTGTGGAGCGGGCGCCGTTCGTCTGTTTACGTGCGTAACGGAAGAGGAAAACTAATGAGGCACCATATTTGACCCGGTTGAATGCAGGCCTACATTTTGGTTTGACGATTTTTATTCGGATTCTCGCAGGTCTGCTTGTGATCAAAGTACTCGCATGGAGCTTGGGTCCCGAAGGGTTCGGCCTATTTGGTCAATTGATGGCGCTCGTAGCGATTGCAGGAATGCTGGCGGGCGGTGGTGTCAGCAATGGGCTGATCAAAGTATTGGCCAAGGCACCAGTTACGGAGCCTGAAGGCAAAGCGTGGTTCGCCTCGGCTGCTACGCTATCGGTGCTTATCTCTGCGGGTGCGGCTCTTCTGCTTTGCGCATTCTCCGGCGTGCTTTCTGAGTACTTCATGCCAAGTGTCGGTGCGTTACTATTTGTAACCCTAGGGTTTAGTCAGATGATAGTTGCCGTAGGCAATTTGCCACTGGCCGAAGCGAGCAGTCGTGGCGACACGCGAACATATGCGTTGATTAATATTATCGGTACGGTTCTCGGGTCTGGCTTGATCGTGTTGGCAGCCCTGGCGGTTGGCTTCGTAGGTGCGGCTTACGCAGTGGCGATAATGCCAGCCATGGTCGGTGTGGCCGCGCTGGTTTACCTAGTGACACGCCGCCGTGAACTTTTCGCTTGCAGCTACTGGTTGTTCGCGTCTGCGCGGATGAAGCATTTGATGATGTTCTCTTTGGTTACGTTGATTGGCGCGCTTTCCGTGCCACTTGCGCAAATGTTCATCCGAGATGTAATAGGGCGGACGCTGGGTTGGGAGCAGGCGGGACTATGGCAGGGCGTCGTCAAGCTTTCCGACGTATACATGCAATTCGTCGGTGTTATGTTGCTTCACTTTGTAATGCCTCGCTACTCCGCTGCTTCAGACAAGAAGCGATTATTCAATGAGTGGCTCATTAGTGTATCAGTGCTCGTTGCTGTTTTGCTTATTGGTTTTATAGTTTTTTACTTTTTACGCAACTTCATCGTTTCTTTGATTTTTTCTAATGCGTTCCTGCCAATGAAACAACTCCTTGCGCCGCAAATGGCTGGCGACGTGGCTCGCACTGTGGCGGCTTCCATTTCCTATATTTTTATGGCCCGCGGCGCTGTGCATGTATCTATTGTCTTCGAACTTCTGCAAGGCTTAATATTGGTCTGCGCTTTTAATATTATGTTTGGCAGTGAGGGCGTGATGGCGCCTGTTTATGCGCACTTGTTTACTTATCTATCATTGACTTTGGTAATGGCCTTCGGGTTGTTCTTCTGGATGAAAAGGAGCGCGTCGTGAATATTTTCATGTTGTGCACGAAATTTTCACTAACGGAAAATGATCCTTGGCTGACCAACGAGTTGGCGGACGCGTTGCAAGGCCAGGGGCACTCAGTCACGGTGATTAATCTCGATTGGGCAGCGAAAGCGGGCGCGCCTGACTGTCGTCTCGTCACTTCTACGGGTGTCAGGGTCATTTCCGTTGCGCCGCTAAATCTGCGTTCGAGGGTGCCGCTACTGTCGCAGCTGGCTAAATGGACAGGCTCATCGCTACGAATCGTCAAAATTTTAAGAAAGGAGGTAAAGTACAAGCCCGTAGACCTTTTAATCGGGTTCTCGCCTGCTGTAACAATGGCCCTTCCAATATTTTGGCACCATTTTATGTGGCGCATTCCTTCGTACATGGTGCTTTGGGATTTCTTTCCGCACCATCAACAACAAATAGGGCTGATGCCGCTCGGGATGATGTTCCGGGTAGCTAAATGGGTTGAGAACAAACTGATTCGCTTTTTCGATCACATTGGCTGCATGTCGCCGGCCAATGTAGCGTACCTTAAAAAACACTACTCACTTCGTGCTTGGCAACAGGTACACATTTTGCCGATTTGGGGCAGGAACGTACCCTTGGCGGCGGTAGATCATCGCAAAGTCCGGTTGCGTGTCGGTCTGCCGATTAACCGTCGGGTAATAGTTTTCGGCGGCCAGCTGGCCAAAGGGCGTGGTGTGGAGGACCTGCTAGAAGTAGCCCGGCTCGCGGTGCAGAGCGGCTCGAGTAGCCATTTTTTAATAATGGGTAGTGGTCCCTTGGAGAGCTTAGTAAAGGCGTACCTCGAAGAGCGCCACGGCAATCTCACATGGATTGCTCGCGTGCCGCGCGACGAATATTTAGAAATTGCTCAAGCTTGTGATGCCGCGCTGGTTTGCACTGTACGCGATGTCGATGTGCCCAGTTTTCCTTCCAAAACCATCGACTACCTGCGCCTAGGATTGCCGATTATCGCTTCGGTGGAAAAAAGCACGGATTATGGTGACTTTTTAGTCGAGCAGGGCGTGGGAGTCAGTGTTGAGGCCGGGCGTCCTTCCCGGTTGTACGCCTGTATCGAGCAGATATTGGCGGACAAAGCGCGGCTCGCGAAGATGAGCAGCCGCGGCGCTCAGTGCATGGAGTCGCACTTTGTTGTCGAGCACGTCGCCACACGGCTAATCGCGCAAGCACAGCAGTCGGAGCGATAGCGTGCAAAAACTATCGGTCAGTCTCCGCTTCCTCCCTCTCCAACTGGGAGTGGCCTATCTATTATTTACTATTGTATTATTCTTCTTTGGCCCCTTTGAGTGGCCAATTAGGAATGACGTTTTAGTTCTGTTTTTTTTGTTCGTGACGCTGGTTGCGCTCTGTCTCGGCTATATGCTCGGCTCTTACGCCCAGTCGCCAAGTGGGAGTCTTGCCGGCTGGCGACGATTCTTTCGGTTAGGTGTTTTACTAAGTATTTTCCTGTTGGCTCCATCTACCTACGCATACACTGGCAAGTGGCCTTGGGAGGTGGTTAATACCTTGGGCGATCAGGGCTTAGCTTATCGCGAAATGCTTAATGCTCTAGAACAAAATGAGTCGGGCATTCGTAGCTATGTTGCACTTGGGCGAGCCATGGCAGCGCCATTCGTCTATTGTGTTATTCCATTTGCAATTCTGAACTGGCGTTCGCTGAGCTTTTTCGACGTCCTGCTGTTGCTCGGCCACATTGCGGCGATCTTAATATTTTCCTTGATGCGAGGCACTGATCGCGAGACGGGAGATCTGCTGGTCATTTCACTGGTATCTTTCCTGATCCTTGGTGGCCAAGCGGTCGTGCGACACGGACGTATTCCGTTGGGCTTCGGCAAGATTCTCGCTTCGACCCTGTTTTTACTTATGGTGTTCTTTTTAACTATAGGGCTTTTCGTCGAGCGCAAAGAGGCGCGAATGGGCGGAGACTCAGAATTCTGCATTGCAGAGGGCGTCGTCTGCTCCCAGCGCACGTCAGTAAATGACCCGTTTATCAGTAAATTGAGCTTTACAACGGAAATGCTTTCCGCATATTTAGCCCAAGGCTATTACGGTTTGTCGCTGGCTCTTAAAGAAGACTTCACTTCGACTCTTGGCCTAGGTCATTCTTCATTTCTGATTGCAACGTTTTCGAAGGTCGTTGATGAGTCGCTCTATGAGCGCAGCTATCTTCATAAGGTCGATCAGGCTGGTTGGAGTGATAAGGCCCAATGGTCGACCATGTTTACTTGGATCGCAAGCGATGTGAGCTTTCCCATGGTTCCGCTGGTAATCGCTGTGCTCAGCTTCCTCTGGGGAAATGCTTGGAAAAGCGCAGTTTTATGGCGAAGCGAAGCTGGTGGACTGGTATTTTTGCTCTTGTGTCTGTCGATACTCTATATGCCGGCTAATAATCAGCTGACACAGACGCTGGACTCCTATTTTGCATTTGTGTTCTGGCTGGTTGTATGGATAGGCCAAGGGCGAAGCGAAAAGACGATAGCTGAAGTCTAATTTATCGAAATATCCGAGGTCGTTTATGTTCAAAGGAAAGGTATTATTAATTACTGGGGGTACAGGCTCTTTCGGGAACGCCGTTCTCAAACGTTTCCTTGATACAGATATCTGTGAAATTCGTATCTTCAGCCGTGACGAGAAGAAGCAGGACGACATGCGTAAGCGCTATGCCAGTTCCAAGCTGAAATTCTATATCGGAGATGTACGTGACTACCAAAGTGTGTTGAATGCCACTCGTGGCGTTGATTACATTTTTCACGCTGCGGCGCTCAAACAGGTTCCGTCCTGTGAGTTTCATCCGATGGAGGCGGTGAAGACTAATGTGTTTGGCACTGAGAACGTGTTGGAAGCTGCGATCCAAAACGAAGTGAAGCGTGTGGTGTGCTTGAGTACCGACAAGGCTGTTTACCCGATCAATGCCATGGGTATTTCCAAGGCGATGATGGAAAAGGTCATGGTCGCCAAGTCGCGCAACGTGGATGAGAGCAAAACGGTCATTTGCGGTACCCGTTATGGCAACGTCATGGCGTCCCGTGGGTCAGTGATTCCTCTTTTCATTGAGCAGATCCGCGCTGGCAAGGCGTTAACCTTGACCGATCCGAACATGACCCGTTTCATGATGACGCTGGCCGATGCGGTAGATCTGGTGCTTTATGCCTTCGAGCATGGTAACAACGGTGACTTGTTCGTACAGAAGGCGCCGGCCGCAACCGTGGAAACGCTGGCGCTTGCATTAACCGACTTGGTTAGGAAGCCTGATCATCCAATCCAGGTGATTGGTACCCGTCATGGCGAAAAGCTGTATGAAGCCTTGCTCAGCCGCGAGGAAATGGCTTGCGCCGAGGATATGGGAAAGTACTTCCGTGTGCCGCCTGATCTGCGCGACCTCAATTACGCAAAGTTCGTTGAGCAGGGCGAAATGAAAATCTCCCGCACCGAAGACTACAACTCGCATAATACCGAGCGTTTGGATGTAGCAGGGATGCAGCAGCTGCTGCTGAAGCTTGAGTTCATGCGCGCTATCCAGCGCGGTGAGTACGCAACGCCCGAGGAGTGAAGAATGAAGGTTCTGATTACGGGGGCTAATGGTTTTGTCGGCCAGAATCTCATCGCACACTTGGCCGAGCGCGCCGACATCGAGGTGCTGCGGTTTACTCGTGAGGATTCGCTGGAAAATTTGCCTTGCCTGGTTGCTCAGGTGGAATGCATCTTTCATCTCGCCGGCGTCAATCGCCCGCAAGACCCACTGGAATTCCAGGCCGGCAACACCGATTTGACCCGTACGCTGTGCGAAGCCATCAAGTCCTGTGGCCGACAGATCCCGGTGATTTACACCTCTTCCAGCCAAGCGGAGCTGAATAACCTCTATGGCAGCAGCAAGCGGGACGCTGAGCAGGTGTTACTGGAGCTGCAATCCACCCAGGGTTCTCCGGTTCATCTATTCCGCTTACCCAATGTTTTCGGAAAATGGGCGCGACCAAATTACAACTCGGCAGTGGCGACCTTCTGTCATAACATCGCGCGTGATCTGCCAATCCAGATCAATGATTCCGCCGCGCGTATCAATCTCGTCTACATCGATGATGTGATCAGTCAGTTCGTTGCGATCATGGATGGCAAGTTGGCCGGGAAGCCTTTCGTCGGTGTTGAACCGCAATACAGCATTTCGGTTGGCGAACTGGCCGAGCAGTTGTATGCCTTCCGTGATAGCCGCAAGTCCATGCTCACCGAGCCTGTAGGTGGAGGTTTGATCAGAGCGTTGTATTCCACTTATCTGAGCTACCTGCCACCCGAGCGCTTCACCTACGAGGTGCCGAGGTATGGTGATCCACGCGGCGTCTTCGTGGAAATGCTCAAAACCAGAGATTCGGGGCAGTTCTCCTTTTTTACGGCTCATCCCGGTATTACTCGTGGTGGGCATTACCATCATTCCAAGACGGAAAAATTCCTGGTCATCAAGGGCAAGGCCTGCTTCCGTTTTCGGCATATCCTGACTGGTCAGTTCTACGAACTGTTCACCACCGGAGAGCGGTCGGAAATCGTCGAAACTGTCCCGGGTTGGACGCATGACATCACCAACGTAGGCGAGGAGGAGATGATCGTGATGCTGTGGGCTAACGAAATCTTTGATCGTGAACACCCCGATACCTATGCTCGGCCAGTCGGCACCGAAGCCTGAGTACGAACAGGAAACCGCAATGAAGAAGCTGAGAGTCGTAACCGTAGTAGGTACTCGCCCCGAAATCATTCGCCTGTCGAGGGTGATGGCCAAACTGGATGAATGCTGCGAGCATGTGCTGGTGCATACCGGCCAGAACTACGATTACGAACTGAACGAAATCTTTTTCCAGGATCTGGGCATTCGCAAGCCGGATCATTTCCTCAATGCCGCAGGTGCCAGCGGTGCGGAAACCATCGGTAATGTGATCATCGCTGTGGACCGAGTGCTGGCTGAAGTACAGCCCGAAGCGCTTCTGGTACTGGGCGATACGAACAGTTGTATGGCTGTGATCCCGGCCAAGCGCCGCAAGATTCCCACCTTCCATATGGAAGCGGGTAACCGTTGCTTCGACATGCGCGTGCCGGAAGAGATCAATCGCCGCATCGTTGATCACACGGCCGATATCAACCTGACCTACAGCACTATTGCCCGCGATTATCTGCTGCGCGAAGGGTTGTCCCCGGACATGGTGATCAAGACCGGCAGCCCGATGTTCGAGGTGCTGAATTATTACCGCGAGGGTATCGAGGCTTCCGATGTGCTGGAACGGCTAGGCCTTGAGGCCGGCAAGTTTTTCGTGGTCAGTGCGCACCGTGAAGAAAATGTCGACTCCGACAAAAACTTCCTCAAGCTGGTTGAGGTGCTGAATACCGTCGCTGCGGGCTATTGCTTCCCGGTAATCGTCTCTACCCATCCGCGCACCCAGAAGCGCGTGGATGCGATGGGCGTGCAGTTCCACGCCAATGTTCGCCTGCTCAAGCCGCTGGGCTTCAAGGATTACAACAAGCTGCAACTCACTGCCAAGGCAGTGCTGTCTGATAGCGGCACGATCAATGAGGAGTCGTCAATCCTCAACTTCCCGGCGCTGAACATTCGGGAAGCGCACGAGCGTCCGGAGGGCATGGAGGAAGCCGCGGCGATGATGGTCGGCTTGGAGGTTGAGCGCGTAATGCAGGGCCTGCGGATTCTGGAGAGCCAGGCGCGTGGCGACGAACGCAGCCTGCGGCTGGTGGCCGATTACAGCATGCCCAACGTGGCCGATAAGGTGGTGCGTATTCTTCACAGCTATCGCGACTATGTAATGCGGGCTGTTTGGAAAAGGTACTGAGGCATGGCAACCCGCGTTCTCCTCATCACGCAGTGGTTCGACCCTGAGCCGACCTTCAAGGGGCTGGTTTTTGCCCGTGAGTTGGCCAGGCAAGGCTTCGAGGTGGAAGTCCTAACCGGCTTTCCGAACTATCCTGGCGGCAAGATTTACCCCGGTTACAAACTCAAGCTGTTGCAGCGTGAAGTGATCGATGGCGTTCGGGTAACGCGGGTACCGCTGTATCCCAGTCATGATCAGGGCGCGGTGGGCCGCGTGCTGAACTATGTCAGTTTCGCAGCTGCCGCGCTGATCTATGGGCTGTTCGGCGCCAAGCGCCCGGATGTGATCTACGCCTACCATCCGCCCCTCACCGTGGGTATCGCTGCTGCGCTGATTCGCCTGTTCCGTCGCGTGCCGGTGGTGTATGACATTCAGGACATGTGGCCGGACACACTGCGCGCCACTGGTATGTTCTCCAACGAGAAGGCCCTGAAAGTTGTATCCAGGGTCTGTGACTGGGTATATCGCCGGGTCGATCAAATCGTGGTGCTCTCGCCCGGCTTCAAGCGCCTGCTGATCGACCGAGGCGTCCCGGAGCATAGGGTCGAGGTGATCTACAACTGGTGTGCAGAGGACTCGCTAGCTGCGCCGCAGGGCGCGCTCACCGCCTCCTTTCCTAGCAAGGACAAGTTCCGCATTCTGTTCGCCGGCAACATGGGTAAGGCCCAGGCGTTGGATGCCGTGCTGCAGGCGGCAGAGTTGTTGCAGCAGCAAGCGGCAAATATCGCCTTCGTCTTCCTAGGCGGCGGCGTGGAGGTGCAACGCCTGCAGCAACTGGCAGTGCAGAAGCAACTGACGAACGTGACTTTCCTGCCAGCCGTGCCCATGGCGGAGGTTGGCAGCTACTTGGATGCCGCCGACGCGCTGCTGGTGCACCTGCGCAAGGATCCGCTATTCAGCATCACCATTCCCTCCAAGACCCAGGCCTATATGGCGGTGGGCAAGCCGATCCTGATGGCCGTGGACGGAGATGCCGCCGATCTGGTGCGCGAGAGTGGCTGCGGACGGGGCGCCGAATCGGAGAACCCAGAATCAATCGCCGAGGCGGCGCTGGCGCTGCATGATTCCAGCCCGCAGCAGCGCCGGACGATGGCCGAGAACAGTCGAGCGTTCTACCAACAGCGATTGTCCCTGACTGTAGGCGCCAGCCGCTTTGGCGAGCTGTTCACTCAGATGGCGTGCCGCCCGAAGACCCGCTCACTACCGGCGCTCAAGCGTCTGTTCGATATATTCGCCTCCGCCCTCGGCCTGCTGCTGCTTTCTCCGGTGATCGCCATCGTCGCCTGGCAGATCCGCCGTAAGCTCGGCTCGCCAGTGCTGTTCCGCCAGGTGCGTCCGGGTCTGGATGGCAAGCCGTTCGAGATGATCAAGTTCCGTACCATGCGCGACGCCATGGATGTCCAAGGCAATCCGCTGCCGGACTCAGAGCGGATGACGCCGTTCGGCCAGTTCCTGCGTTCGACCAGCCTCGACGAGTTACCGGAGCTCTGGAATGTGCTCAAGGGCGATATGAGCCTGGTCGGTCCTCGTCCGCTGTTGATGGAGTACCTGCCGCTCTACAGTCCCGAGCAGTATCGCCGCCACGAGACCCGCCCTGGCGTGACTGGCTGGGCTCAAGTCAATGGCCGTAATACGTTGAGCTGGGACGAGAAGTTCAAACTAGATGTCTGGTATGTGGATAACCGGTCATTTTTGCTGGATCTGCAGATTCTATTTCTCACCGTCAAAAGGGTTCTGGTGCGAGACGGAATCAGCGCCGAAGGCGAGGCGACTATGAGTAAGTTCACCGGGAGCAAATCATGAAACGCCTGGCCATCTTGGGTGCCAGCGGGCATGGCAAGGTGGTTGCCGACACTGCCGAGTGTTGTGGCTGGCAGTCGGTGGATTTTTTCGATGATGCCTGGCCTGATCTTCAACACAACGGTGTGTGGCCTGTAGTCGGAGGCACCTCTGCTCTTGTTGAACGGTTGGCTAACTACGACGGCGTCGTTGTTGCTATCGGCAACAATCGGATTCGCTACGAGAAGCTGCGCCAGTTGCAGTCCGCGGGCGGGCGCTTGACGACCTTGATTCATCCCGCCGCGACCGTTAGCCGCTATGCCAATATTGAAGCGGGCACGGTTGTTTTTGCCGGGGTGGTGGTGAATGCATCGGCCCATGTCAAACAGGGGGTCATTCTCAATACGGGTTGCAGTGTCGATCATGATTGCGTGTTAGGCACGGCCGCGCACATCAGCCCTGGCGCTCGCCTGGCTGGTGGTGTGCAGGTTGGCGATGAGAGCTGGGTAGGTATTGGTGCGAGCGTGCGCCAATTGGTGAAGATTGGGCGGTGCGTAGTTGTCGGGGCTGGCTCGGCAGTGGTCAGCGATGTTCTGGATAACGTGACGGTCGCTGGCGTACCGGCAAAGAGATTGAGGTGATTCATGCTTAACACACCGTTCGCTCCCTGGCCGAGCTTTACCGAAGAGGAAGCAGACGCCGTCCGCAATGTAGTGCTTTCCAACAAGGTCAACTACTGGACCGGCCAGGAGTGTCGCGAATTCGAAAAGGAATTTGCGGCATGGGCCGAAACGAATCATGCGATTGCATTGGCCAACGGCACGGTGGCGCTGGACGTGGCGCTGCAGGCGTTGGGTATCGGGGAGGGTGACGAGGTCATCGTGACCCCACGCACTTTCCTGGCTTCGGTATCGAGCATAGTGAACGCCGGGGCTACGCCGGTGTTTGCCGAAGTGGATCGCGACTCGCAGAACATAACCGTTGAAACAGTTCGCGCAGTGCTCACTCCGCGGACGCGTGCGGTCATTTGTGTGCATCTCGCCGGTTGGCCCTGCGATATGGATCCCATTATGGAGTTGGCGGCCGAGCATGGCTTGAAAATCATCGAAGACTGCGCCCAGGCCCATGGCGCGCGCTACAAAGGGCGCTCGGTCGGCTCGATAGGGCACGTAGGTGCATGGTCGTTCTGCCAAGACAAGATCATGACTACCGGCGGTGAGGGTGGGATGGTCACCACGAATGACCGGGAGTTGTGGTCGAAGATGTGGTCGATCAAGGATCACGGCAAGAGCTGGGAGGCAGTCTACGAGCGCGAACATGCGCCGGGCTTCCGATGGCTGCACGAAAGCTTTGGCACCAATTGGCGAATGATGGAAGTGCAGGCCGTGATCGGCCGGATTCAGCTGCGGCGGATGTCGGACTGGCATGCGGCTCGTCTGTCCAATTGCGAGCGTATCTGGGCAGCCGCCAAGGCCCTGAGAGGGCTGCGCGTTCCCGAGGTACCTCAGGGCATCACACATGCGGGCTACAAATGCTACGTATTTGTGGAACCGGCAGAGCTGGCAGCAGGTTGGAACAGGGATCGGGTTCTTGGCGAGATATCCGCGCGAGGGGTGCCCTGTTTCTCTGGCTCCTGCTCCGAGGTTTATCTGGAAAAGGCTTTTGACGGTACCGGTTGGCGCCCCGCAGAGCGTTTTCCGGTCGCACAGGAGCTGGGCGAGACTAGCCTGATGTTCCTCGTTCACCCGACGCTGACAGCTGGTGAAATTGATAAGACTTGTTCGGTCCTTGCCGAAGTCATGAAGGCTGCCGTCGATCGATAAGGATGTTAGGCGTGTTGAGACTTGCTGAAAAACTACGTGCCCGTCTGGTAACGCTACCGCGGCGCTATAAGCGCCTTATCCAGGTGGCTACAGATATCGTGCTGGTATGGGCGGCGCTCTGGCTGTCATTCGTGGTGCGGCTGGGGGACTCGAAGAATATCGAGCCGCTTGACGGCCATGCCTGGCTGTTCGGTATCGCCCCGCTGATTGCCATTCCCTTTTTCATTCGCTTCGGCATGTACCGCGCGGTGATGCGCTATTTCGGCAATGACGCGCTGATGGCTATCGCTAAGGCCGTAACGCTCTCGGCGTTGCTATTGTCGCTTGCCGTTTACTGGCGAACCGATGCGCCCAAGCTGATTCCGCGCTCGATGGTGTTCAACTACTGGTGGCTCAGCCTGGTACTGATCGGTGGATTGCGCCTAGTGATGCGGCAGTACTTCATGGGTGACTGGTTCTCGCCGGCGTCGCCGAGCAAGTTCAAGGGCAGGGATGCAGGGCTGCCCAAGGTGGCGGTTTATGGCGCTGGGGCCGCGGGTAACCAGCTGGTTGCGGCGTTGCGCATGGGGCGGGCGATGCGGCCGGTGGCGTTCATCGATGACGATCCCAACCTGCATGCGCGCTCCATCGCGGGGCTGCGTGTGTATTCGGCCCGGCACATTGAACGGATGGTCGAAGAGACAGGTGCTGGTGAGATTCTCTTGGCCATCCCTTCCGCGTCACGCGCTCGTCGGCGCGAGATTCTCGAAAAGCTCGAGCATTACCCGCTGCATGTGCGCAGCGTGCCCGGCTTTATGGATCTGGCCAGCGGCAAGGTTCAGGTCGAGGACATCCAGGAAGTGGATATCGCCGACCTCTTGGGCCGGGATGCGGTACCACCGCAGCAGGCGCTGTTCGAGCGCTGCATTCGTGGCCAGGTGGTGATGGTGACTGGCGCGGGCGGTTCGATCGGCTCGGAGTTGTGCCGGCAGATCCTGGCGAACGAGCCGGATACCTTGCTGCTGTTCGAGCACAGCGAATTCAACCTCTACAGCATTCATCTGGAACTCGAGCGGCGTATCGAGCGTGAAGCGCTGGCGACCCGCTTGGTGCCGATCCTGGGTTCGATCCGCAATGGCGAGCGGCTGCTGGACGTGTTGCAGACCTGGGGCGTGCAGACGGTTTATCACGCAGCCGCCTACAAGCATGTACCGATGGTCGAGCACAACGTGGCCGAGGGCGTGCTGAACAATGTGATCGGCACCTTGAATACGGCCCAGGCCGCGGTGCAGGCGGGGGTGGCGAACTTCGTGCTGATCTCCACCGACAAGGCGGTGCGCCCCACCAATGTGATGGGCAGCACCAAGCGCATGGCTGAGCTGGTGTTGCAGGCGTTGAGCCGGGAGCCGGCGCCGGTGCTGTTCGGCAGCCGGGACGGCGTGCATCACGTCAACAAGACGCGCTTTACCATGGTGCGCTTCGGTAATGTGCTGGGCTCGTCGGGCTCGGTGATTCCGCGTTTCTACCAGCAGATCCGCGCCGGTGGACCGGTGACGGTGACCCACCCGAAGATCACCCGCTATTTCATGACCATTCCCGAGGCCGCGCAGCTGGTGATTCAGGCGGGTTCCATGGGGCAGGGTGGCGATGTGTTCGTGCTGGATATGGGCCAGCCGGTGCGTATTGCCGAACTGGCCGAGAAGCTTATTCACCTGTCCGGCCTGAGCATTCGTTCTGAGAAATGCCCGCACGGGGATATCGCTATCGAATACACCGGCCTGCGGCCCGGCGAGAAGCTGTATGAAGAGCTGTTGATCGGCGACAACGTGAGCGCTACCGAACATCCGATGATCATGCGCGCCAATGAGGAACACCTCGACTGGGATGTGCTTAAGGACCGGTTGGCCAAGCTGCTCAAGGCGGTGGAAAGCGATGATTACCCGCAGGTGCGGCAGCTGCTTCGTGAAGTGGTGAGCGGGTATGTGCCGGAGGGGGAGATCGTCGACTGGATCTACCATCAGCGGCGGGTAGAGCCGGAGTAGTACAGTACTTGATCTGGCTCTTTTAGCGTTCGGGCCGCCGCGGGCCGCGGGCCATCACACATCAAGCCGCTAATGTTTAGCGCGCGGCTTGGCTGCTCCCCGCCGTGTTCCGATAGAACGACTGCCCAACGCGCTCGATATGTTTGATCAGTTCCGGGTTGTCAATTTGGCGGAGCAAGGAAAGATCAATTTTGTAGGGTAAAAGCAGATCATCCACTGACTGTTCTATATCAAGCAAATCACTATGTGAGAGCTGGTCGCCTCTGAGGGTAAGATCAATATCGGAGCCGGGGCGATAATTTCCTTTGGCTCGTGAGCCGTAAAGAATCGCTTCGGTTACCTTTGGGTATTGTCGAAGTACATTGTGAATGAGCTGGATGTCCAGCTCCCTGAGCCCAGTGCTAGTCCCGGTCATAACGTAGCATCCGCCCGGTCTGCCAGAGTTTTCACTAGGGCCTTTAACAATGAGTGATGTTGCTTTCTTATATTCTCGAGGATGGCTTCGGCGGTTTCCTCGTTGTAGGTGTGCGAGGTGCGGTTACGATCTGTGAGCATCTGCATCCAGCCGTGCCCGTCCTCGATCAAACCCTTGCTAAATCCCTCCCGTATCGTGTCGCGAGAACCGACGATACCTTCTATGCCTTGCCACACGAGAAAGTCTTTCAGGGTATTCCAGCCGAGTTCGTACGAGTATTCAAAGGCCTGAATGACTCCTTGCTTTTCGAGCCGGGATAACTCGCGCCGCTGCATGAGTTCAATTGCTTCGTCCAATTGAGTGAGCGCTCGGCGAAAATTGCTTAGCCGCTGCTGCCAGCGCACATCGATGTTACTCATCCATCTGTTCCTTCATCGTGGTGACGCTTGATGTTTATTACAGTACGGAAGCAGCAGGTTCATACGGCTGGGAAGCGCAGAGATCAGTGCCGTGCACCCTCGTCCTGCATGCTCAATAGCTGCTTTTCACGGTTCCAGTCGAACGGTTCGTCGTTCTGCTCGGCTTCGTAGCGGCGCTCTTCGAGTTGCTGGAAGACGGCAATCTCGTCATCCGGCATGAAGTGCAGGCCGTCGCCGCCGAAGTACCACAGTAAATCGCGCGGAACCAGGTGGGCGATCTGGGGATATCGGTGGAAGACCTGGCAGATCAGGTCCTGGCCCATGTGGCGCTCTTCCGGGACGTTCTGCAGGTTCATGATCAGTTCGTCGAAGCGTTCGAGAAACAGTGCGTGGCTTTCTTCCGAGACTTGTTCGGCCTCGCCCATGGCGAGCAGGATGCCGCGCAGATGGGCCAGCAGGGCCAGGTTGTGATCGTGGTATGGATTGGCCATGTGTTCACCTGTGTCGGTTTTCTGAAAGGCGCGATTATAGGCGTGCGCGCCAGTGAATTGGGGTGTCTGGTTGACTCGCTTATAGCTCGCAGGTTCGGTTTTTCGGATGAGGCGATTGTTGGGCCGCCAGCTTGGCTACGCCAGAAAGCGAGCCTTCTAGCGGCTCGCCAACAGGGCGACGTACTAGCCTGGTTTGGTCGAGCCAGGCTGGGCTGGAATGCTGACCAAACTGAGCAGGTAGCCTTCGAAGGTAGTGAACTGGCCGCCTAGCTCGATGCCGTTGCGCCAGTTTGCGGATAGATCGATCAACAAACGCAGGCGCGCAGCTCCTTGATGAGTGGCGTCCAGCACTTCGGCATGCTGGAAGTAGAAGCGTCGCTTCACCAGCGGATACAGTGCTTTGAACAGACTTTCCTTTAACGAGAAGGTTCGGGTAACCAGTTCAGAGCCCTCGTCTTCGTTTAGCGGAGAGTAGAGTTCCAGTTCACGGGGTGTGAGGATTTCGGCGGCCAGGCGGTCGGCTCGTTCGGGGGCAAGAATGCGCTCGATATCCAGTCCCAGTCCGCTCCATTGTTGACTGGAACCCACCACGACGCCTGCCCAGCCTGCGCCGTGGGTAATGGAACCAACGATGCCGGCCGGCCATTGCGGTGCGCGGTCTTCACCCACTGGCGGCACGAATGCAGTGCCGGTCAGGCCTCGCAGGGCCTCCCGAGCGCACAAGCGTCCAGCGAGAAACTCGGCCTGCCGCTTGCTTACGCCTTTCTGTGCGGGAATCTCCCAGCGACTAAAATCCTCGGGATCGAGCAATGCCGGGTCGAAGCGTGTGCTCATCAGGCTGACACCCGCCAAGGCTTGCGGTAGCGGCCAGTGGTCGGTGAGTGGCGTGCAGCAGCGTGGGTAGGAAGGCAGATCGTTCATGGCCGCTATTCTGCCTCAAGGCTGGCGGTGAATGTCATCGCGCTGCGGCGGACGCGCCGACCCGTTGCTCCTCGCGCTGTTTCACCGGCATCGGTCCCGTTCCAGGTTGATGCTTGGCACCTGGACTGCTTCCCGCCGTCCCTCTCCCGCAGGGAGAGGGTGTGCAAATCAACTGCACGCCATCGTTGCTAACGGCTGCAGCTCCGCTTCAGGAGGAATAAACCGTATCAAGGCTGCGGTTATTTTTTCACGCGCTGCTCGCTATGCCTTCAGGGTGCCTGCTAGGGTTGAGCGCATCACCTGGACGGAGAAAGCGATGTTCGAATCAGCCGAAATTGGTCACTCCATCGGCAAGGAGGCTTACGATGCGGCGGTGCCAGAGTTGCGTGAAGCGCTGCTGCAGGCGCAGTACCGGCTCAAGGCCCAGGCGCGGTTCCCGGTCCTCATACTGATCAATGGCATCGAGGGCGCCGGCAAAGGGGAAACCATCAAGCTGCTCAACGAGTGGATGGATCCGCGGCTGATACGTGTCGACAGCTTCGATGTGCCCAGCGACGAAGAGCTCGCGCATCCACCGGCATGGCGTTTCTGGCGACGCCTGCCGCCGAAGGGCCACACCGGGATTTTCTTCGGCAACTGGTACAGCAAGATGCTCGAGGATCGTGTGCACGGGCGCATTGATGGTGCCGAGCTGAAACTCGCCACTGCGCGGGCGCAGCGCCTGGAACGGATGCTCTGTGACGAGGGCGCGCTGATCTTCAAGTTCTGGTTCCATCTGTCCAAGGAGCGTATGAACGCCCGGCTCGATTCGCTGAAGAACGATCCGCTGCACAGCTGGCGCATCAGCCCGTTGGATTGGCAACAGTCCAAGACTTACGACAAGTTCGTGCGCCACGGTGAGAAGATCCTGCGGCTCAGCAGCCGGGATTTTGCGCCCTGGTATGTGATCGAGGGTGCGGACGAGCGTTACCGCAGCCTGACCGTCGGCCGCATCTTGCTCGAAGGTCTGCAGGCCGCGCTGGCCGCCGCGGAGCAGCCTGGGCAGGCGGCGTCGCAGCCGCATTCGGCGCCGCTGCAGATCGATCTGGATCATTTGAGCCTGCTGGACAGCCTGGATCTGAGCCAGAAGCTCACCAAGGACGACTACCAGCAGCAGCTCGCCGAGGAGCAGGCGCGGTTGTCGCAGTTGTTGCGGGATCGCCGTCTGCGCAAGCGGGGCGTGCTGGCGTTGTTCGAGGGTCATGATGCGGCGGGCAAGGGGAGTGCGATTCGCCGCGTGACCGGCGCGCTCGACCCGCGGATGTACCGAACCATACAGATCGCCGCGCCCTCCGAGGAAGAACGCGCGCAGCCCTGGCTTTGGCGCTTCTGGCGCAATGTGCCGGAGCGCGGCAAGTTCACCATCTTCGATCGTTCCTGGTATGGCCGCGTGTTGGTCGAGCGGGTGGAAGGTTTCTGTACCCCGGATGAGTGGTTGCGCGCCTATTCGGAAATCAACGACTTCGAAGAGCAACTGGTCGATGCCGATATCGTGGTGGTGAAGTTCTGGCT
This sequence comes from Stutzerimonas kunmingensis, assembly GCF_002929225.1. Classification (GTDB taxonomy): domain Bacteria; phylum Pseudomonadota; class Gammaproteobacteria; order Pseudomonadales; family Pseudomonadaceae; genus Stutzerimonas. Next base: position 942,252 of record NZ_PISM01000004.1, read on the forward strand.
GACCATCGACAAGAAAACCCAGCTCAAGCGCTTCAAGGAGCGCGAGGAGACAGTCTTCAAGCGCTTCAAAATCACCGAGGAGGATTGGCGCAACCGTGAGCGTTGGGACGACTACGGGCATGCCGTAGCCGATATGGTCGACCGCACCAGTACCGAAATCGCACCCTGGACGTTGGTAGAGGCCAACGACAAGCGCTTCGCCAGGGTCAAGGTGCTGCGGACGTTGAATGAAGCGCTGGAGGCGGCGATCGAGAAGGGACGTTAACCGGGCGGCGTTGCCTGGCTGTTGCGTACGGGGGCGACGGTGTCCCGTGACCGGGGAGCCGCCGCAGGGTTGGTCGCGCGAATCGATCTGCAGTTGCACCCTATCTACGAGCCTGAAAAGCCTGCCCAAGCGCGCTATCCGGCCGGTAAGCCGATGGCCGTGCATATCCGAGCTGAATGGTCGTCGCCAGCGCTGCGAAGCGGGAACTATGCTCGGGTCACCGTCCACCCTGCGGTCGTGGAACAATCCGTGCGCGCAGCGCCGTCACAACATCCCCGCGACCGCTCCTAGTCTCCGAGGTATGTCATGCGTGAAGTAGTGATCGTCGATAGCGTACGGACCGGCCTGGCCAAGTCCTTCCGTGGCAAGTTCAACATGACCCGTCCTGATGACATGGCCGCGCATTGCGTCAATGCGTTGCTGTCGCGCAATGATCTCGACCCCGCACTCGTCGAGGATTGCATCGTCGGTGCTGGCTCCAATGAGGGTGCCCAGGGCTACAACATCGGTCGCAACGTCGCGGTGCTGTCTCGTCTGGGCATCGGCTGCGCCGGCATGACGCTCAATCGCTACTGTTCGTCGGGCCTGCAGGCCATCGCCGTGGCCGCCAACCAGATCGCCTCCGGTTGCAGTGACATCATTGTCGCCGGCGGGGTGGAGTCGATCACCCTGACCCTGAAGAGCCGCAATACCGATCACCTGTTCAACCCGATCATCCAGGAGCGTGTGCCGGGCATCTACCACACCATGGGGCAGACGGCCGAACTGGTGGCACGTCGTTACAACGTGACTCGCGAGCAGCAGGATCTCTACTCGCTGCAGAGCCAGCAGCGTACTGCGCGTGCGCAGGCCGATGGGCTGTTCAGCGATGAAATCGTGCCGATGAATGTCCAGTACTACACCGAGGACAAGAACACCGGCGAGCGCACCGTGCATCAGGGTGTGGTCGAGGGTGATGATTGCAACCGCCCGGACACAACGCTGGAAAGCCTGGCCGGGCTCAAGCCCGTGTTCGCTGAAGACGGCTCGGTCACCGCCGGCAACGCCTCGCAGCTGTCCGATGGCGCGTCCATGACGCTGGTGATGAGCCTGGACAAGGCCATCGAACTTGGCCTCAAGCCGCGCGCCTTTTTCCGTGGTTTCACCGTCGCAGGCTGTGAGCCGGAGGAGATGGGCATCGGGCCGGTATACGCCGTGCCGCGTCTGCTCAAGGCCAAGGGGCTGCAGATCGACGACATCGATCTGTGGGAACTCAACGAGGCCTTTGCATCGCAATGTCTGTATTGCCGCGACACGCTTGGCATCGACAACGAGAAGTACAACGTCAATGGCGGATCGATCTCGATCGGGCACCCGTTCGGCATGACCGGTTCGCGCACCGCCGGGCATATCGTCCGTGAGCTGCAGCGGCGCAACCTGCGTTATGGCGTGGTGACCATGTGCGTTGGTGGCGGTATGGGGGCTGCCGGCCTGTTCGAAGCCTTGCGCTAACAGCTTGGTGTACCGTCTTGAGACGGGCCTGCTACGAAGCCGTAGCAGGCCCGTTTTCTTTTGGCCGGCCATAAAGCCGAGCCGTGCTATCGAGCCTGATCGGCTGGCCGCATAGGGGCCTATATCTGACAGGCGTCTGGTAGTTGTCAGATGCGTAGCATGGGCACAAAAAAGCCGCAGAGATCGATTGAGTCTGCGGCTTCTTTTTTTGCGTGATCGTCAGACGATCACGCAGTGCGGCTTAGCGGTTGATGTTGTATTCCGCTGCGGCACCGATGCCAACAACGTTAGCCGACGGCAGCAGCTGGCTGATGAAACGGTTCCAGCGAGTGATGTTGGCCGGACCGACGAACACGACGTCCTGCGGCTGCAGCGGGAAGTGTTTGGCCAGGGCAAGGGCGGTCGGCGACTCGGCGTTCAGCTGAAAGACCTTGGCCGGCTCGGTCATCATGTCTTCAGCTCCGCGAATGACGTACAGCGCCTCACCGTCGGCAGTCTCCTGACGAATGCCGCCTGCGGTGCCGATTGCGTCCATCAGGTTCATGCTGGTGGCTTTGAACGACAGCGCTTGCGGCAGGTTGACCTCGCCCAGCACGTAGATCTTGCGCTGGTCGTTGTATGGCAGGTGCAGCTGGTCGCCGTCCTTCAGGTAAACCTGGTGCAGCCACGAGTCCGGGCGGTTCAGCGAATCCATGTCAAGCATGTACTCACGACCGTCGCGCTTGAGCGTCAGACCGGTGAGGTCCGCGGTTTCGGTATCCACACCGGCTTGACCGATAGCCTGGGTGATGGTCATCGGAGCGGTGGTCACCGGGACTTCGCCGGCGGTGTCGAATGCACCGGATACGACGACGCGCTGGCTGCCGAAGCGCAGGATGGATACATCGACCTGCGGACTGTCGATGTAGTTGGTCAGGCGACGCGCAATCAGGGCACGCAGTTCTTCTATGGTCTTGCCCGCGGCTTCGATGTTGCCGATGTACGGGTAGAACAGGGTGCCATCGGGGCGTACCAGACGACCGTTGGCATCCAGCTGCTGCTGCGGGCCGGACGGCGCGGTCAGCTCCGGGTGGTCCCAGACGGTAATGTAGAGCAGGTCGTTGGCGCCGATGCGGTAGGCGCCGGGCTTGTAGTTGAGCAGTTCCTGCTTGCTGGAGGTGCCCGCGTCAGAGGCGAGGTGACCCTTGAGCATTTCGGGGGTGATGCGGATCAGCTGAACGGTGCCGTGCTCGGCTTCGGCGCCTTCCTTGAACTCATCGGGATCTAGGTACTGGCCGGGGGCGAACGCACAGCCCTGCAATACCAAGGCGGAAGTAAAAGCTAGAGCGATAAATGGTTTCATGGGTTGTTCATCCTTGAGGGAGTGGTTGTTGTTCAAAGAGTGAGACGGCTTGATTCACTTTTCTGCCTGAGGCGCTTGAGTAATTTTTTCGCCTTTCCAAGAGGACCGGAGTCATCACTCCACACTCCTCAGCGACCAAATTGGATCGGTAGCCAAAGTTTTTCTCCTTCCTGAATTGTTCATCTCCAGCAGCTATCTATTCAGCTACGTAGACGCGTTTTTATTTCCCTCCTGGTTGTAAAGTCAGCGGCTGTTTGGTGGGGCAGGTTTAATTCCTAAGTTCTTCACATACGGCTGCTGCGTTACCACCGAGGCGGGATGGCGCTCATGTTTAGTTAGATGTTGAATTGCCAACCTGTCACGCTCACACAGAAGGGATAGACCGTCTCGATTTCGCTGGGTTCACCGTTGTTCAGTGCAATTTCGCCCAATTTTTCGATCATTGGGATTAGCTGTCCTGTTTCGCCGGCTTGGCCTTCTGCACGCGGTAGTTTTTTTCCCGCATGAATGCCGGAACTATGAACATCGCGTCATGCGCGTAGCGTTTAACCAGCCGTTTGGGTTCGGAAAGCATGCGATGCAACCATTCGAGTTTGCAGTTCTGCATCCACACCGGGGCCCGTTTAATACTACCGGTAGCGAACGAAATGGATGCGCCGATACAAAAGCCCATACCGGTCCGTTCGTGGCTTTCGATTGAACTGGCAAGTATTTCCTGGCGCGGCGCGCCGACTGCGTAGAGCACTAATTCGGACGGGTTTTCCCGAACGAACTGCAATGCCCGTTGCACTTCATCTGGACGATTGATGAAGCCCATCGGCGGATTGTGGTGATAGAGCGTGATTCCGGGGTAGATCGCGCGCAGTTTTACGCATTCCTCTTCGGTCGCCCCGATCAGGACGATGCGCAGGCGCTCGCGGTCTGCCCATTCCAGCAGGTCGACGGTCAGGTCGCTGCCCGGAATCACTTCTTCGATCTGTACACCGAGGCGCTGCAGCAGTGGCTGCAGGATTCGGCTGTCGCACAGGCGCAGGCGAGCCTTGGCGTAAGCCTCGCGCAGTGCAGGGTTATCCTGCAGTTGCGCCAGGTGGTCGACATTGGGGGTCACCACGAACGAGTAGGGCTGCTTGACCCCCTCGCGAATGCAGTTCAGCAGCGTCGCCTTGCTGCCGGTATAGAAATTCACACCGAACGCGTGGTTAGTCTCGTTAGACACTCATCGTTACTCCCTTGAAGGCGCCCTTGATGCCGGACCAGGCGAGGCTGGGGTGGTTGAACTCCTTGATGACGGTGATCGCCGACAGGAAACAGGCCGACGCGAAGGCGAAACCCTGGCCGTAGAAGCGCTTGTTGAATCGGGTCGCGGCGCGATTGCGGTAGTAGTGATAGAAGGCCGAGCGGCCGCCCGAGCTCAGCGAGCCGTAGTGGAAGAGCCTGCTGCTTGGCACGACGCGGATAGAGATGCCTTTCTTCTTGGCCTGGAACTGCCAGTCGACTTCCTCGGAATACATGAAGTACGCCTCGTCCATCAGGCCGATGCGATCGATCAGCTTGGCCGAGAACGCAAGGCTGCAGCCCATCAGGTAATCCGGCTGCTCGCTGGTGTTTGCCATGGCTTCGAGGGTCTGGTCCTTGCCCAGCAGCTTGGCCTTGCCCAGCAGCGGGTAGAGCTTGCCGCCGCCGTAACATTCCAGGCGCCCGGTGTCGGCGCTGAGGATGACCGAGCCGACGAATTGGCGATCGTTCTCTTTTAGCGCATCGAGCAGCGGCGTGAAGGCATCACTGTCGACATAGGTGTCGTTGTTGACGATCCAGAAAGTTGTCACTGGCAGGTTGTCCAGCGCCCAACGCAGGCCGTAGTTGTTGCCACCTGCGTAGCCGTTGTTCTCCGGGTTGGCGAGAACGGTGACGTTGTGGCGCGGCTGGGCCTCCAGCCACTGGTTGAATGCCACCACGGAGCCATCTTGGGAGTCATTGTCGATGACCACCACATGGTTGAGAGCCGGGCAATGAGCGAGCAGGCTCTCAACGCAACTGATGGTTTCAGTAGCTGCCTTGTAGTTGAGGATAAGCGCGACGTTCATGGATGGGTTCCTGGCTGCGAAGGTGACGGGCCTTGAGGGCGTGAATGACGAATAGCATCGCGATGACCGGCTGGCCGTACTCGAACAATCCGTTGAGTGGCCAGATGACGAAGAACGCCAACATCGTCGAGTAGATGAAAGTCATATCGGTGGTGATGTTCTTGGCGATGCGCTGATAGACGAACAGGGTCATCGGAATGACAAAGAAGGTCAGGAAACCGAAGCGGAACAGCGTGCCGAAGACACCCACATCGGAGAGGAAGAAGTGCTCACCAAAGTAGGGGATGAAGCCGTCCTGCCACATCAGCGACAGCGAGCCGCTGGGTAGCCAGTTGACCTGATCGAGATGGGCGAAGATCGAGGAGATGGTGTACGTGCGTACGCCATCCTCTACGCCTTCGAGCGTGCTGTCGTAGAACTCGGTGTTGAGGCCGAGAACCTCGAGCAGGCTTGGAAAGAAATAGAAAGGTGACAGCAGAATTGATAGCGAAGCCGCCCATATGACTGCCTTGGCACGCAGGCAAAAGAGCGTGAACAGCAGGCACAGCACGATCAATTGGCGGGTCTGGGTGGCGAATACCAGTGTCAGCAGCAGCAGAGCGGCGATCACCATATAAAGGGTCTTGTTACGAGCGGCGCCGTTGATCGGAGAGATTCCTTTCGACCAAATCTGGATGCAGTAGAAATAACCGAAACAGATGAGGTACGGACCGATTGAGGACCGATCTGGGCGGTCATCCGATCGCACTTCAGCCCGCATATCCGGAATTACGCCGAACTTGAAGCACCAGGAAAAGAACGCTGCGATCAGCGCCGCATACAGCAGGCCACGTTCGAACTGTAATGTGCTGACCCGTTTGCCGAGGAACAGCAGCGGTGCAAAGCCCAGGCAGAAAAGCACGCGGCGTTCTTCGATGAGCCCGAACACCACCGGCTGACCGTAGGTGTAATAGGCGAAAACCGCCGGCATCACGAGAAAAACGACCGTGCTGTACAGGCAGTAGTACATCAGGATGCGAAATTCACGCGGGGCGTTTTCCGCCGATGCCAGCAACAGCAGAATGGTGAAGACGATGCTGACTGCCAGGTACAGCTCGTTCAGCCCCTTGATGCCGTAGGGGTTGTGCGGGCTGTCACCAAACACCGAGAAGTGCAGTATCAGTGCCAGTATCAGCAACGGAAAAAAGAAGAAGCGTGAACTGAAATTCGTCATCAACCTGAGTCCTTAGGTATTGGTTCCTTGAGCGCCACAGCCTTTCAAGCTGTTTCCAGCGCCCGCTTCTTGATCTTCTTGCGCCGCACCAGGAGACCGGTGAACGCCTTGAAGCTCTGGTAGAACCCGATCTCCTTTACCCCTTTGCCAAGTTCGAAGCCTTTGTACGTAGGGGTCTTGAGCAACAGCAGCTTCATCGCCAGCAGCCGCGGCAGGATCGTCGTGCGGCGGTAATACTGGAACGGCTGGATGGAGAAGATGCTGCCCGTATCGAAAGCCTCGGCTTTGACAACGCCAGCAGCCTCCGCGTTGCGAAAAAGTTCGCGACCTTTTGCGGTGCGTACCAGAATCAGCGAATTGCCCTCGCGCTCCTCGAAGGAGGGGTAGCCCTTCTCATCGCCTTCCCAGCCATCGGCGCAGACGATGTCGGCGAATTCGCCAATGCCGTCCGGGCAGATCTTGCAGCGGGTTTGCAGGTGGCGGTTGAGCACTTTTCCCCAAGAGTCGTTGTAGGTCATGGTGCGTTCGTCGCCATTCTTCAGCGTGGCCTTGGTCAGCCCCGGCCAGCCGTCGCCGCGGTAGCGGAAGGCGGTAACGTCGCTGCGCTTGACCTCCAGCTTGTCCAGCACCTGCTCGGTGCCCTGCAGACTCGGCGTGCCGGCGCACATGAAGGAGACGATGTAAGGGATGTTGTCCTTCAGCCGCGGGTTGTGCTGCTGCATCTGGCGCACGGCGGCGACGTCGCACGGCTTGCCGATGAACAGGTACTTCTCGGTGGACATGGCCACCCACTTCAGCGCTTCGCCCGGGCTGGCCGGCGCGTAGCGAGAGCCGGAAGAGGCGATGACGTTCTGCCGCGAGCGGCTGATGGTGGCGACGTTCTCCAGCGGATCGGTCTGCGAAGCCTGGATCTGGATCACGCCGTCGACCAGCTTGTTCTCCAGGCAATACTGCGCCAGCGCCGAGATCACGCCGCCGGACGAGCCAGCCTGACGGATCTCGTTATCGGCGGCGTAGCCCTTGAGTGTGTCGAGGATCTCGCCCCATATCGGGTGGTAGTTCTCCGACTTGTACGGGCGAATATCAAGATTCAGCGCCGGGCAGGACTTGGCGAAAGCGGCGCTGGTCTGCGCGTTGGCTACTGGCTTGTTCTGGTACTGGCTGTTGAGGACCGGACGGTGGTAGCCATCGCCAGTCAGACGAATCTTGATAGCGTCGTCGTCTGCGACCGAGCTGCACATGCCACAGCCGCTGCACAAGTCGTTGTTCAGCACGCGATTTAATGAAGCTTTCATACCTGCCTTCCCTTGAGCGGCCGGTCGAGCGCGATGCGCGACCAGCAGTATTTAACGAGTTCGGTCATGCCGGCTGGCGCCGCTTGCGATAGATGTTGAGCACCGCATAACCGTAGATAAGCGTCAGGACGACCATGCCCAGAGTGGACACCCAGGGAGCCGCCTGTATCCCGTGCGAGGGGATGAAAATCCAGTAGCAGAGCACCGTGATCACGCCCGAGGCGATGATTCCGAAGGTGCGCAGAAAACCCGTGCCCATCGCCATCAGCTGTACACCCAGGCCGGCGGCGATGAAGCGCGCCGCGGTGAAGCAGGCGAAGGCCAGCCACAGGGTGTTCAGCTCGGCGTACTCGGCGCCGAGGAAATAGTCGGTGAACAGCGGACCGATGAAGAAGAACGCCAGGGCAAACACCAGTCCCATGCCCGCGTATTCCCCGAGGATGCGCAGGCCATAGCGGGCCAGCCCGGCGGTCTTGTTGTGCAGCTGGTAGGCGAAACGCGGGATGTGCACGCTGGCCAGCAGCACGCTGAACGGCACCGCGCCCTGGATCAGGCGCGAGCCGGCGAAGTAGATGCCTGCGGCTTCGCGCCCGGCGAGGTGGTTGACGAGGATGACGTCCAGTTGGGCGAAGATGTTGGTCGCACCGCTGTCCACCGCGAAGCTGGTGGAAGACCTGAAGCGCTCGGCCAGCACCTTCCAGGAGTTGCGCAGGATGCCGCCGAGTTCGAGGATTTTCGATAGCGCGCGCAGGGCGAAAGTCGCGTAGATCAGACGTGACACCAGAAAGGCGACGCCGATGGCCAGCACATCGTTGCGCAGCAGGATCGCCGCGCCGATCAGGACGAAATGCACCAGTGCCGTCGCAGCCACGATCTTCGTCTCGCGATGGAACTGGCCAATGCTGCGAAACACCGTCAGGCCAAGGTCGCCATAGGAGGAGGCAATCGTGCCGAGCAGGAACAGCACTGCGGCGAAGCGCTCGGTGGTGTGCAGATCGAGGACGAACAGAATGATCGGCAGCAGCACGATGCAGGCCGGCAGTACCAGTACGGACTTCGCCGCCAGGCTGGCGGACATGATCTCGCCCGCGCGATGGCGCTCGGCGCCGATGTCGCGCAAGGCGCGCATGCCGAAGCCGTAGTCGGTCACCAGGGCGACGATGGTCGACCAGGTGATCACGATCGAAATGAAGCCGAAGTCGCTCGGCCCCAGCGTTCGCGCGAGGATCAGCAGGGTGCCGAGCTGCACGGCGGTGCGGGCCGCCGTGGTAACCCCCATCAGGGCGTGATCGCGCATGGTTATCTCTGATACGCGGCCTGAGGCTGGTGCAGGGTGGAGAGGATCTGCTCCAGCGCCACGCCGTAGGCGTCCAGCTTGCGGCGGATGATCGTGCCGCTGGCGGCAACTTCGGCCTTGAGCTGTTCACGGTTGTCCAGATGCGCGAGAACCAGCTCCAGTGCGCTCTCGGTGTCCTCGGTCTTGAGGTCCACCACGCGGTGGTAGTCAAGCGACTGATAGAGCCCGGCGAACTTGCGGCTGTAGGCCAGCGGCACGACCGGCACACCGGCGGAAAACGCACCGATGGTCGCGTGCATGCGCGCGCCGACGAAGAAGTCCATGCCGCTGATGTAGGACTTGGCCTCGATCGGCCCCTTGAAGCGCGGCGCCAGCTTGAGCTCGGGATACTGCTGCTGCAGTTGCTGGGACACGGTGTAGTCGTCTTCCGCAGGAAAGCCGATCGGGATCACGTGGGGCACCAGGTGCACTTCGTGGCCGCGCTCGAGCAGCGTGCGGATCAGCCGGTCGGTCAGCGCCTTGTAGTCGGCACGCAGGCCGAACTGATTGGCCGTGCCTTCGTATCCGCCGTGATGCAGCAGCGCCGACACGCTGAGGCCGACGGCCAGCTTGCTCGGATCGCGCTGTTCGCTCTGGCGTTCGAAGGGGAGGGCGAAGGCGACGTCGATGACTTCGTCGCGATTGGGGATGTTCAGCTGCTTGAGGACGTCGAACGACTGGTGGTCGCGGGCGAAGACCATGGTGCTCTTCTTCATTGCCCAGGCCGAAGCCTTGGTGCCCCAGTCCGACTTGAACGGGCCGATGGTCTGCGGCGAGAGGATCAGCGGCACGCGACCGCCCAGCGCCATGCCCTTGCTGACCAGCAGCTTGATCAGGCGCTTGGCCCCGTAGATGTCGGAGAAGCTGTCGCCTTCGCCGATATCGAAGACCGCATCACAGGAGCTGATCGCCTGGTACAGGCCGTGGGGATTCTTCAGCAGGGCCTTCTCGTTGAACTCGATGAATTCGTACTTGAAACGCTCGGTGGACGGCGGGTAGTCGCAGGGGCCGGACGAACCGATGATCAGGAACTCCGGGGTGATCCCGCATTTACGCGCGGCCTCGTCGATCAGCAGCATGTTGGAAATGCTCAGGGCGCCAACCCCGAGGTTGCCGGAAGAGAACGAGTGCCATAGCAGTCCGAATTTCATGTTCGAGTCACTCCAGAATCAGTCAGCGTTGTGCGCAGGGGTAGGGCCAATGGCAGTGCAGTCGTTCGCCAGGTGTTTGCGCATGAGCTCCATCTGAGGACGGTCCTCGCCCTTGCGCGGCTCGATTGCAAGCTTGTAGGTGCCCCAGCCGGGGCCGCCGGCCCAGTAGGCGCTGGGTACGCAGTTGTCATTGAGGTAGGCGAGCAGGTTGTCCATGGCGACCGCCGCTTCGGGCAGGTCATCGGGAATGCCGTATTCGCCGAGGAAGCCTCGCTGGCCGTGTTTCTTCAGCCATTCGATGAAGGGGCGAGCGCGCTCGACGCCGATCATCGGGTCGATATCGCGGCTGGTCTGCGCCATGTACTTGCCGGAGAAATCCTGGTCGAAATACAGGTGCGCTTCGTAGACGATGCGGTCGGCCGGGTCGTTGATGAGGAAGTTGGCGTTCACCAGCGGCCAGTGGTACGCGCTGGACCAGCGCTCGCCTTCGATGAAGATCAGCGTCTGATCGTCGACTTCGCGAATCGCATCGACCGCCGCTTGCGCCGCGCCTGGCCAGAGTCCAACGGTGCCGTGTGGCTCGTTCATGATGTCGTAGCCGAGCAGGCCGCGGTGACCCTTGAAGCGCTTGGCCAGTTCGCGCCACACCGATGCGTAGGCGTCGTAAGGCACCTTGCTCGAGCCGATGAGTTCGCCGTGGTAACGACCATAGTTGTGCATGTCCAGAATGACCTTCTGGCCATTCATCGCGGCCAGATCCAGGGTCTTCTTCAACAACCGGATCTGGTCGAAGTTCAATCCGTCATCGAGCGAGTGTTGAACCCGCTCCCAGATGAAGGGAAAGCGGATCAGGCGGATGCCCTGATCGGCGTAGTACTTGAAGTGCTTTTTTTCCGGATAGAAGTAGTTCGTGCCGTTCTTGCCCGGAGTCACGTGTGGGGCAAATCCGGCGCCGGAGATATTGACCCCGAGCAGGGCGAGGCCCTTGTCGCTGGTTGGCCAATCGGCGGCGCTCGCGCCGACTGCGGACAGCGTGGCCACCAGTGCCACAGCCAGTCGTGTGAGGCGTTGTGCTGGCCGGTTGGGGTGTCTGGTCATTGCTAACACCTATCTTCGGGCAAAAGTAAGTTCCACTGACGCTCGGAAGGCCAGTTGCTCGGCAGTGAGGAAAGTGGGGGTAGCTGCAGTGTTCTGCATGGCGACGGTGAGCCGTCGCCATGCACTCACCTTATTTGCTGGTGCTGGCGTATTCGTACTGGTAGTAGCCGTACTCGCCGTAGGTCGAAGCTTTGCGAACCACTGCGTTGAAGATAACGCCCTTGACGATCAGGCCGTTCTGCTCGAGGCGACGCTTGGCTGCCTCGATTTCCTTCACACCGTTCAGCGCATAGCGGGTGACCATCAGTGTGGTACCAGCCTGGCTGCCGACCAGCGCGGCGTCGGTGACCGCCAGGATCGGCGGGGTATCGAAGATCACCAGGTCGTACATGTGGCTGATCTCCTTGACGAAGCGCGAGAAGTTCTCGTGCATCAGCAGCTCCGAGGGGTTCGGCGGCAGCTGGCCATGGGTGATCACGTGCAGGTTGTTCAGTTGGGTCTTCTGGATGGCATCGAACAGGGTGATGCGGCCGGAGAGGATGTCCGACAGGCCCTTGTCACCGTCACAGCGCATGACCTTGTGCAGGTAACCCTTGCGCATGTCGGCATCGATCAGCAGCACGCGCTTGCCGGATTGTGCAACGACCGCGGCGAGGTTGGTGGTGACGAAGGACTTGCCCACCGCAGGGCTCGGGCCGGTGATCATCAGGACGTTGTTCTTGGCCTCGATCATCGCGAAGTGCAGGCTGGTACGGAGGCTGCGCATGGCTTCGGTGGCGAGGTCGGCCGGGTCGTTGATGGTCAGCAGGTAAGAGGCGGTGCTCTTGTCGCGCTTGAAGTTGGCCAGGCGTTTTTCCAGCGCGGCCTGCTTGTCGGTGAACGGGATCGAGGCATACACCGGGGTGCCGGTACGCTCGATGTCTTCCGGGTTCTCGACGCCACGCTTGAGTGCTTCACGCACATAGACGAATGCGGTAGCGAGCAGGGCGCCCAGCAGGGTCGCGACGATCACCACCAGCGGCTTGTTCGGCTTGACCGGGTTTTCCAGATCCGCGGCTGCATGGTCAATGATGCGCACGTTGCCTACGGTGCCAGCGCGAATGATGTCCAGCTCCTGGGTCTTGTTCAGCAGCATGGAATAGGTTTCCGAGGAAACTTCCACGTCACGGGTCAGGCGCAGCAGTTCCTGCTGGGTCGACGGCAGGGTGCCGATCTGCTTCTCCAGTTCTTCCTTCTGCATCTGCAGTTGGTTGATCTGGTTCATCAATGCCTGGAAGTTCGGATGCTGACGGGTGAAGCGGCGTTCCATCTCGGTACGCTTGAGGTTCTGCTCGGAGATCTGCTTCTCAAGATCGACGATGCGGTCCAGCACGGATTGCGTTTCGGCAGTGATGTCCACGGAGCCCGAGCCGGTCTGGTACTTGTTCAGGGCTGTCTGCGCAGCTTCCAGCTTCTTGCGTACGGCTGGCACCTGCTCATTCAGGAACTCCAGGCTCTGGGTGGCTTCGGCGGCATTGCGCGCGACGTTCTGGTCTACATAACGGCTGGCGACCTCTTCCAGAACGCGAATAGCGTGCTCCGGGTTGGGGTCTTCGAGGGTCACGTTGACGATGCCCGACTGCTTGCCGCGTTCGGCAGCCGACAGACGCTGCTGGTAGCTTTCCGTGGTGTTGTAGGTACGGTTCTTGACGACGGTGAAGGTGGTGCCCGGCCGTGCATTCAGCTCAGCCACGGTGACGCGGTAGTCCTCTGTCTCGACCGGCTCGCCAACGACACCCTGAACCACGACCTCGTCGTCCTTGTCACGCAGGATGAAGCCGTTGTTCTCTGCCGCTTCGAGTGTCAGCTCCTTGCCATGGACCTTGTCCGGCACTTCCAGCTGAGTGACCTTCAGCGTCTCGCCACCCCAGGCGTAAGCGCCCAGACCGGCAGGGTGCCAACCCAATTCACCTTCTTCGCTCGGCTCGAAGCGGCGCGCCATGAAGCCGCCGATGATCGGGAAGTGGTGGGGGGTGATCTGGATGTCGAGATTCAGGCTGGCAACGGCACCACCAACCACCGAGCGCGACTTGAGCAGCGCGATCTCGGTTTGCGCCGGAGACACCGGCGGATTGGTGTTGACCACGTCAGTCAGGCTTGGCAGCCCGTTCTTCGGTTCGATCTGGATCATCGCGCTGGCGAGATAGACCGGCGTCGCAAGCAGGGCGTAGGCGATCCCCAGGGCTGCAAAGAACCCGGTGATGCCCAGGATCAGCAGGCGGTTGTTGATGAAGGTGTCAAAGAGGTGGGCCAAGTCGATGTCCTTGTCCTCTTTGGTTTCATAGATCGGGCGGGGCATGGTTGTCATCGAAGTTCCTTCTTCATTTCAGGTAAGGAAGCCAGCTCTCGACGGATTTCGTCAGGAGATTGTGGACATGTTCAAACGCGGGTTTGGATTGGCGGTACGGGTCCGGGATTTCCAGCTCGTCCTGCCATTTACCGATGAGAAACGTTTTGCCGTGCACTTCAGGTGCGATCTGGCGAATGTGCTGAATGTGGCTATGCTCCATCGCTAGGATCAGATCCGCCTGGTGCAGCATGTGGCTGTCGACCTGGCGCGCGCAGTGAGCTGGTAGCTCCAGCCCGTTGTCCTGCAGTACTTCATGGGCGGTCTTGTCCATCGGGTTACCTACTAATGCACCAATCCCTGCCGAGCTGATCGTCAGGTCCTGGCCGCTGAGTCTGTGTGCGAACAGCGCTTCGGCCGTGGGGCTTCGGCAGATGTTTCCGACACAGACGATCAAGATGTTCTTGAACATGGGATCAACCTCGTGGCTGCAACTTCGCAGCCGCCGGGGTGCGGCCCGGGGTGAACGAATGTGAGATTTTTGGGAGTGTCATTAGTTCCTTCCTGCCGCATCTTGTGATGCGGCTTTTCTGATCTTTTTCGGCGGTGTTCAGCGCGTTTGCCGATCAGTACACATCCTTGTTGAGCAGCAGCGCTGGCGGGGTACGCACCAGGATGTAGAGGTCGAACCACACGGACCAACGCTCGATGTAATCCAGGTCGAACTCGACGCGTTTCTCGATCTTCTCCAGCGTGTCGGTTTCACCGCGGTAGCCATTGATCTGTGCCCAGCCAGTGATGCCTGGCTTGACCCGATGGCGCGCGGAGTACTCGGCCACGGCATCCTCGAACAGCACGCCGGCAGCCTTGGTAGCCGTGGCATGAGGGCGCGGACCGACCATTGACATGCTGCCGAGGAAGACGTTCAGCAGCTGAGGCAGCTCGTCGAGGCTGGTCTTGCGGATGAAGCGGCCCACACGGGTGATGCGATCATCGCCACGGGTGGTTTGCCGATCGGCGTTGGCGTCCGACTTCTCGTGGTACATCGAGCGGAACTTGAAAACTTCGATCAGGCGGTTGTTGTAGCCGTAGCGCTTCTGCTTGAAGAGCACGGGGCCTGGCGAGTCGAGCTTGATCGCCAGGGCGATCGCCAGCATGACCGGCGCGGCGGCGAGCAGGGCGATGCTGGAAATGACGATATCTTCCAGACGCTTGAACATCGGCGACCATCCGCGCAGCGGCAGATCCGACGCGATCAGGGTCGGCAGGCCGCCGACCTCGGTGATGCGCTTGTCGGCATGGCGGAAGGCGACCATGTCGGGTACCAGCAGAACATTGACCGGCAGCTTGCGCAGCTCGGCGATCAACTGGCCGATCCGGCTGTCGGCGAACCAGGGCAGGGCGACCAGCACCTGGGTGACCTTCTCTTCACGGATCATCTGTTCGAGATCACGCGTGTTGCCCAGCAGCGGCAGGTTGGCCAGCTCCTTGGGCAGACGCTCGAGGCGATCGTCGATAAAGCCGAGCACGCCGGTGCGAATATCGCGGTGGTTCTGCAGGTACTCGGCAACGCGTACGCCATTGTCGGTGCCGCCGAGGATCACGGCGTTCTGCAGGAACATGCCGCGTGCCATCAGGCGACGGAACAGCGCAAGCATCGCCAGGCGTTCGGCGCCAAACAGGATGGTGCTGGTGAGGAACCAGAACGCCAGGTGTTTGGCCTCGAGATAACCGAACATGCCCATGCCTTGATGCATAAAGACCAGGAAACTGAACGCTGCCGCCCAGGCGACGAACATCACGCGGAAGCGCAGCAGGGTGCTGAACACCTCTTCGCTGTAGATGCCAACGGTCTGGAAAATGATGACGCTCAGTACCGCGAAGAAGCCGAGGAAGGCGCTGAACGGGCCGCTGGTGGGCAGCTCCATGAAGGCCAGAAGCAGGAGCCCCGGCAGGATGGCCGTCAGGGCATGTATCAGGCGAATGCTGGCAAGGAAGTAATCGACGAAACTCGGGTGAGCATATTCAAGGGTTCCAACTGACTGTACGCGCATACAAGGCTCCATCCTCAGCTCAAAGCTGGCTCAAATCTCGAATTAATCGCCGCGGCACGCGGGAGGGTGATAGCAGGCCGCCATCGCAACCGTGATCGGGACTCCTGCTCCGACCGTGCCTCTCAGAATGAGTTCAGTACTAGTCAAAGGCCTGCCAAAAAAATGCTGAAAACCACGATCTGCCTGCAAACCACTGTTTTGAAAGAGGTTTAGACGGAACTTGCGGATGTCTTGGAAG
This sequence comes from Stutzerimonas kunmingensis, assembly GCF_002929225.1. Classification (GTDB taxonomy): domain Bacteria; phylum Pseudomonadota; class Gammaproteobacteria; order Pseudomonadales; family Pseudomonadaceae; genus Stutzerimonas. The sequence goes on from NZ_PISM01000004.1 coordinate 958,145, forward strand.
ACCTGGGTGCGCGCATTCGGTGACCGACGGCGCCATTGATCGAACTTTTGGATTAATACCGCTGCGCTTGTTTCGCACAACTTCCGGCGCTGGGTCCTGTCTTATGAAACGGTGCGAATAGCGAGGAATGAACAGCCATGAGCGATGCCAAGGCGCTGCTGATACTGCATGGAAAACAGGCGCTCAATGAGGAGGTACGCGAGGCTGTCAAACAGCAGCGTGAATTGGGTTGGGAGTTGGCGGTTCGTGTGACCTGGGAACCTGGTGACGCCCAACGGCTGGTGCAGGAGGCCTTGAGTGCGGGCTACCGAATGCTGGTTGCCGGTGGTGGCGATGGCACCCTGCGTGAAGTTGCCGAAACCATGCTGGAGATCGGGGCAGACGCGACCTTGGCACTGATGCCGCTGGGCAGCGCAAATGATTTTGCCAAGGCTGCCGGTATATCGCTCGATCCATTCGAATCGCTGGCGCTGCTGGACGAGCCTGCGCAGGCCGTCGACATCGGCATGATGAACGGTCGGCCATTCGTCAACATGGCTACCGGTGGCTTCGGTTCGCGGGTAACTGCCAGCACCCCGGAAGAACTCAAGCGTTTCCTAGGTGGTGGTGCTTACCTGCTGACCGGGCTGACGCGCTTTGCCGAGATCGATGCGGCCCGCGGCCGCTTTAGCGGTCCGGATTTCGAATGGGAGGGCGAGTTTCTGGCGCTAGGGATCGGCAATGGCCGCCAGGCGGGCGGTGGCCAGCTGCTATGCCCGCAGGCGAGCGTCGATGACGGCTTGCTCGATGTCTGCATCGTGCCTGCGCCGGCCGATGCCGTCGGTACGCTGGGAACATTGCTCAGCGGCGGATTGCTCGGAGTCGAGGCTGTGTCCGTCAGCGCGCGGGTGCCCTGGCTCGAGGTAGAGGCGCCGACGAAGATCGACATCAATCTGGACGGCGAGCCGTTCCGCAGCGCCCATCTGCGCTTCGAAGTGCGCGCCGGCGCATTGCGCATGCACCTGCCGCCTGACTCTCCCTTGCTGTTGCACAATGCCGACAAGCAATAACCCCTGTTTGCCATTCCGACGGTTGCGACGCGCGGCATAAAAAACACGCTGCGTCGCATAAAGCGTTGGAGCATCCGGCCGATATGCCTTTTACCATGTTTTCCCAAGGAGCCTGGAAATGGCCGGCATTCTCGATTCAGTCGATCAACGTACCCGTCTTGTGGGGCAGAATCGCCTGGAGATTCTCATGTTCCGGCTCGGCGGGCGGCAGAAGTTTGCCATCAACGTCTTCAAGGTGCAGGAAGTCGTCCAGTTGCCGAAGATGACCCTGATGCCGCACCGCCACAGCTCGGTTTGCGGCGTGGTCAACCTGCGAGGGCAGACGCTGCCGGTGGTCGACCTGTCTCGCGCCATCGGGCTGCGACCGTTGGTGCCGGATGAGCGCAGCACCATCATAGTCACCGAGTACAACCGCACCGTACAGGCGTTTCTGGTCGGCGGCGTGGATCGCATCGTCAACCTGAACTGGGAAGAAGTGATGCCGCCGCCAACCACGGCCGGTCGTCAGCATTACCTCACTTCCATCACCAAGGTCGATAACGAGCTGGTGGAAGTGATCGATGTGGAGAAGGTGCTCGCCGAGATCGTGCCCTACGACACCAGCATTTCTGCCGAACGCCTGGCTGATCCGATGCTCGAGCGCGCCAGAGGCCGCGAAGTGCTTTGCGTGGACGATTCCACCGTCGCCCTCTCGCAGCTGCGCGAAACCCTCAGCCAGCTCGGGCTGAAGGTTCACACCGCCAGCGACGGACTGAAGGGCCTGAACATGCTCAAGGCCTGGGCCGATGCCGGCGAGGTGCTGACCGACAAGTTGCTGATGGTCTTCACCGACGCCGAAATGCCGGAGATGGATGGCTATCGCCTGACCACGGAAATTCGTCACGACCCGCGCCTGCGTGATCTGTACGTGGTGCTGCACACTTCGCTGTCGGGCAGTTTCAACCTGGCGATGGTGCAGAAAGTCGGTTGCGACAACTTCCTTTCCAAGTTCCAGCCGGAAAAGCTCGTGGACGTGATCCAGGACCGTCTGAAAATGGAAGAGCAGGACTGATCAGTCCCTCGCTCTGTCGGCTGCTGAACATCGCAGTCGAGCCCTGATATGCTGCTGCGCTTCCCCTCAGGAGGCGCCGCATGCATCTCTCCTCGCTCTATCGCTTCCCTCTCAAATCGGCCGCTGGCGAAGCGCTGCAGCAATGCGCGAGTGACGCGCTGGGTCTGGTCGGTGATCGGCGCTGGATGGTGGTTGCGGCCGGCACAGGTCGCTTTCTTACCCAGCGTGCTGTACCAACAATGGCGCTTTTACAGGCGCACTGGGACGGCGAAACCGCGCTGCGGCTGACTGCGCCCGGCATGCAGGAGCTGCTGGTTGCCGTGCCGGATGCCAAGGTAATGCGCTGCGTGCAGATCTGGAGTTCCAATGCCGTGGTGCCTGATGCCGGCGATGCCGCAGCGGCCTGGCTGACGGATTTTCTCGGTCAGCCCTGCCGTCTGGTGTATCTGCCCGAAGACGACGGCATTCAAGTCGATCTTGACTACGCAAGGCTGGGCGAGCGCACGGCATTCAGCGATGGATTTCCCTTTCTGCTGATCGGTCAGGGCTCTCTGGACGACCTGATTCGCCGCGTTGGGCGCCCGCTGGAAATGTTGCGGTTTCGCCCGAATCTGGTCATCAGCGGTACGCAGCCTTATGCCGAGGACGGCTGGACGCGTATTCGCATCGGTCAGCTGGCGTTTCGCATCGTCAAGCCCTGTTCACGCTGCGTCATTCCCACCCTCGACCCGTTCACCGCCGAGCGCGATCCCGATCGTGAACCGCTGAATACGCTGCTCACATATCGCAAAGGGAAGGGCGGTGTCTTCTTCGGTCAGAACCTGATCGCCGAAGGCACCGGTGAGCTGGAGGTGGGGATGCCGGTGGAAGTGCTGGAGTAATTTCAGCCAGGCCTGCCCAAGTGAGCAGGCCTGTTCGGTTGCCTGAAAGCCGCCGCATCACTGAGATTCGAAGAAGCGCTCGTGCCATTCCACCAGCGGTTGCGGCGAGTTCAGTTTCTGCCCGTAGATGACCGAGTAGGTCAGCACGTTCTGCACGTACTGGCGGGTTTCGTCGAACGGAATGCTTTCCACCCAGACATCGAATGACAAGTGCTCGGCGTTGCGCAGCCATTGACGTACGCGACCCGGCCCGGCGTTGTAGGCGGCCGAGGCGAGCACGCGGTTGCCGTTGAACTGGCCGTAGATCTGGCTCAGATAGGCGGTGCCCAGCTGGATATTGGTGTTGGGGTTGAGCACCTGCTGCTGTGAGGCCAGCGGGATATTGAAACGTCTGGCAGTTTCCTTGGCCGTGGCCGGCATCAGCTGCATCAGTCCAGTGGCGCCGACATGGGAGCGGGCGTCGGCCATGAACGCGCTTTCCTGGCGGGTGATGGCGAATGCCCAGCTCGGGTGAATCTCTCGGGCCCTGGCTGACTGAATAAGCGTGCTGCGGTGGGCCATGGGAAAGCGAATGTCCAGGTCGTCCCAATACTGCGCCTGGCTGATGGTGCGGATCGCCGGGAAATACCATTCCTTTTCATAGGCAAGCCGCGCCTGCGCCACCAGTTCGTCCCTGCTAAAGAGACGGCTGACGTGGTACCACTCGCGGCGGCCATCGACGATCTGCCCGCGGTCGTGAAATTCCAGCGCGCGGCGGATGCCAGCGGTGTTGCGCACCTTTTGCACGACCTTGCTATCGAGCGCCAGTGGCTGGTGGTTGAGCTTGTACGGTGCCTGAATGCGGTCGGCAGAAAGAAAGCCGTAGAAGTCCCGCTCCTTGGCAACCGGCTGGTAAAGCTGTGCCGCTTGCTGGCTTTCGGGCTTGGCCAGTTGCAGGCTGCGTGCCTGCCAGTAGCGCCAGCGATTGGTATTGGCCAGGTCTTCGGGGAAACGTTGGGTAAGCCGGTACGCGTCATCCCACTGGCCCAGGCGCAGCAGCAGCCGGGCGCGCCATTCGCTGACGGTGTTGTCACGCAGTTCGGGATCGTACTCGGCCATCACTTTCAGGGCGCGTGCGTCGAAACGCTTGGCCAGCGTCAGACCGATCTGCCGGGCGATGGCGACCTTCTCTTCGGCCGAGAAGGCGAAGCGCCGAGCGTAGCCGTCGAGCAGATTCAGCGCCTGCTCCGGGTCCTGACGGGCTAGGCGGCGCAATCCGAGCGACACGACGTCGGCCATTTCCGGGCTGGTTGGCACGAAGCGATCAGACTGGCGAAGCATTTGCGGCTTCTGCGCGACATCGATCATCAACTGCCCCTGAGGTTGCAGGGTCGGCAGGCGTTTGACCAGATAGCTGGCCACGCCGTAGTTACCGCTCTCGACTGCCAGCTTGGTGCGCTTCCAGCGGCGCTCTTCGGTCAGCAACCCTTTGATATCCCACAGTTCGAACAACGGATCACAGGCGTTGTGCTGCGACTTGCCGACCAGCCAAAGGCGCTCGGCCGTGGCATCGGCACCTGGCAGGTCGTTGCGTAGCTGATACTGGCCGAACAGGCAGTCGAGCTCGGTGAAATTCATCTTCGGGTCGTAGTAGCGGATGAAGGTCTGCCAGTCCCCACGCGCGGCCAGAAGACGCAGCCAACGCAGCTTCATCCAGCTGATCTGTGGCAGGTCACCGTGCTCGGCAAGAAACTTCTCCACCTCCTGGTTGCTGGCCGATTTCAGGCGATGGGTGAGGTCGTCGTACGCGAGATAAGGTTCGAGCGGGTAGTCGCGCAGGGCGTTGTAATAACGCCGGTAGGGGCCGCTGTCGCCCTTGGCCATGGCCTGCTTGGCCTGGTCGTAATACTGGCGCTGCTGACTGAGACTGGCGGCGGACGCATCCAGGCCGAGGGTTGAAACGAACAGGCAGAAACACAAACTGGAGAGTCGGCCGCGCATGGTACATCCGTAAAACGGGGGCTTGAGATGACAGGTGATCGGCTGCGCCTGGGCACAGCCGCAATCGGCCTGTTGCAGGGGCTAGCTTAGCCTGCCGCACGGGGCAGTTAAACGCGCATTAAGCTCCCGTAACAAACAAAGGCAGACTTCCGACGAGCGTACCTGCCATGGCTCGTGTGGCCATCGACAGCAAACGGATGCGATAGCCCCGTGCGGCTGATAAAGCTTGCTCACAGCGGGTGGGCCATGGCGATCTGTTAGACTGCGCGCCCTGTTTTCCGGAGGTAGTCATGACCCTGCTCAAGTTCACCGATGTATCTCTCGCCTACGGCACCACGCCGTTGCTGGACGGCGTGTCCTGGCAAATCGCGCGAGGCGAGCGGGTCTGCATCATTGGCCGTAATGGCACCGGAAAATCCAGCATGCTGCGCCTGGTCAAAGGTGATCGTGCCGCCGATGATGGGGAAATCTGGCGTGCCCCGGGGCTGAAGATCGGCGAACTGCCGCAGGAGCTCCCGCGAGCGGACGACCGCACGGTATTCGATGTGGTCGCTGAAGGCCTGGCCGGGGTCGGCGAGCTGCTCGCCGAGTACCATCACCTCAGCCAGAACATCCAGAACGACGCCGATCTCGAGAAGCTCATGCATGTGCAGCAAGCGCTCGAGGCGAAGGATGGCTGGCGCTTGCAGCAACTGGTCGACAGCACCCTGAGCCGCCTGCAGCTGCCGGCTGACCGCACCCTGGCCGAACTCTCAGGTGGCTGGCGCCGCCGCGTGCTGCTGGCCCAGGCACTGGTGTCCGAGCCGGATCTGCTGTTGCTCGACGAGCCCACCAACCACCTGGATATCGGTGCCATCGCCTGGCTGGAAGAGGCGCTTACCGGTTTCAACGGTGCCGTGCTGTTCATCACCCACGACCGGGCATTCCTGCAGAACCTGGCGACCCGCATCCTCGAACTGGACCGCGGCCACCTGATCGACTGGAATGGCGACTACGCAAGCTTCCTGGTGCACAAGGAGCAGCAGTTGGCGGCTGAGGAAACGGCCAATGCGCTGTTCGACAAGAAGCTGGCACAGGAAGAGGTGTGGATTCGCCAGGGCATCAAGGCGCGGCGTACCCGCAATGAAGGCCGCGTGCGGGCATTGAAGGCGCTGCGCGCCGAGCGCAGCGAGCGCCGTAACGTGCAGGGCAAAGCAACCTTCCAGGTGGAAACCGCTGAGAAGTCCGGCAAGCAGGTCATCGTTGCCGAGGATGTGACGTTCGCCCATGTCGGCGGCGATCCGCTGATCAAGAACTTCTCCATGGTCATCCAGCGCGGAGATCGCATCGGCTTGCTCGGTGCCAACGGTACCGGCAAGACCACGTTGCTCAAGCTGCTGCTGGGCGAGCTTCATCCGAGCAGCGGTTCCATAGAGTTCGGCACCAAGCTCGAAGTGGCGTATTTCGACCAATTGCGTCACCAGCTGGAGCTGGAAAAGACCGTGGTCGACAACCTCGCCGAAGGACGTGAGTTCATCACCATCGATGGCCAGAATCGTCATGTCCTGAGCTATCTCGGCGACTTCCTGTTCAGCCCGCAGCGGGCACGGACGCCCGTCAAGGCGCTGTCTGGAGGCGAGCGGGCACGGCTCTTGCTGGCCAAGCTGTTCAGTAAGCCGGCCAACCTGCTGGTGCTCGACGAACCGACCAACGACCTCGACGTGGAAACTCTCGAGTTGCTCGAAGAGGTGTTGCTCGGTTTCCAGGGCACCGTATTGATGGTGAGCCACGACCGGGCCTTTCTCGACAACGTGGTCACCAGCACCTTGGTGTTCCAGGGCGGCGGTGAGGTACGCGAATACGTTGGCGGCTACCAGGACTGGTTGCGCCAGGGTGGTTCGCCGCGTTTGTTGGGTGTTGCAGAGTCCGGCGGCGAGACGAAGGACGCCAAGAAAGCGCAGCAGACTCCGGTCGCGTCGGCAGCTGCCGAGGTCGCGCCGGCGAAGAAGAAGCTCAGCTACAAGTTGCAGCGCGAGCTCGAGGCCTTGCCGGGCAAGATCGATGAGGCGGAACAGGCTATCGAGGCGCTCCAGACGCAGATCTCCGATCCGGCCTTCTATCAGCAGCCGGCAGACGTGACCGCTGCGGTGCTGAGTCGCCTTGAAGCGCTGCAGCTGGAGCTGGACGGCTTGCTGGAGCGCTGGGCAGAGCTGGAGGAGTAATCCCGCCACACTGGCGAGCAGGAGTGCGGGTTGCTGGGGCCCGCGCCACACCAATCGCTGCCCGACGATGCGGCTCCCCATCACGGCTTATGAGATGGATCAATGCCCGGCGTGCTGGCGCGTAGTTAAGTATCCGCATCGGATCATGCAGTAATGATGGAGCGTTAATGGCAATCGAATACCGCATTACCCTGGATGATGAACACGACTTCAGCTACAGGATCGAGCTGGATCGTGAGTACGACAGGGAGGTCGCCGCGCAGGCGCCGAAATGGACCCGTCTGGAGCATCAGCGCTGCTCGAATTGCCCACTGAGCAAGGACGATTTCAGCCATTGCCCAGCGGCGGTCGACCTGCACCGGGTGATCGAGGATTTCCAGGGCCTGCCGGCAGTGAAGAAGGCCTTGGTATGGGTGCGCACCCCGGAGCGTGAGTACACCAAGCAGGTTGGTCTGGACGAGGGGCTGCGGGCACTGCTCGGGGTGATCATGGCTACCAGTGCCTGCCCGGTGCTCGGCGGACTCAAGCCCATGGCCAAGCAGCATTTGCCATTTGCCAGCAACAACGAGTTCGTTTTGCGGGCGGTATCGCTCTATCTGGCGCGGCAGTATTTCAACCTGCGCGAGGGTCGCCATGCGGACTGGGAACTGCGCGGGCTGGTGCGTTCATTTCAGCAGCTGCAACTGGTCAACCAGGCGTTCTGGCAGCGTATTCACGATACCTGTCACGCCGACTCCAATCTCAAGGCCTTTCTGACCTTCTTTTCCATGGCGTCGAGCCTGACCTATTCGCTCGAGACGCAACTGCAGAAGATCCGCCCGCTGGTGATGAGTGCGGGCGAGGGCGTCGAAGCGGTCTGAGCTCGCCAGCTTGCGCAGAGTGGCTTCACCCTGCGCTGCGCCCTGGCTAATCGGCCTTTTTCAAACGCACGGCCAGTACATCGCACGGCGCGCCGTGGAGGATGTCGTTGGCGGTCGACCCCAGCAGCAGGGCGAGTCCGTGGCGACCATGGCTGCCGACCACGATCAGATCACAGCCCTGTTCCTTCGCCAGGCGGTGTACTTCCTGGCGGGGCTGTCCGTAGGCGAGGTGGCGATTCTCCGGTGCCAGGCCCGGGTAGCTGTCGGCGAAGCCGTTCATGCGCTCGCGTGCCTGGTCGAACTGCTGTTGTTGCAGCATCGAAAGGTCCATCGGCACGTCGCCGCCGAAGGCCATGGCCATCGGCTCGATGATGTGCACCAGGCTCAGCTTGGCATTCGAGGTGCTGGCCAGCGCCTGGGCACGAGCCACGACCGGATGGCACTCTTCGGTCAGGTCGATGGCGACCAGTATGTGTTGGTAGGGCATGGCGTGTTTCTCCTTGCTTGCCGGTTGCCTGAGGCAGCCGTCCCGGCGATGTTTGGGGATAACCCCTCGTTTAAGAGGTTTATACGACCTTGCTTCGGCCTTCGCCAGTGGCTTGTTGTCACCATCGATGACGGCTGAGGGACACAGGCTGCTATCATGGCCGCCCTTGTCGCTGCGACGCATAGCATGCCCGTGGCGACGCTGAATGCGCCCTGTTGCCTGGCCAGCCGCCGCTGGCAGTTGTGAACGGCTGTCACCGAGAAAACACCATGCTGATGTTCGACTCCGATTACTCGCTCGCCTGGGCTCTCTACGGGATAGCCGCGCTGGGATGCCTGCTGTTCTGGTTCCGGGTGACGCGCGGAATGTGGCGCTGGTTGCGCGAGCCGCTACGACTGATCGCGGCTGTGTTGCTGTTCACGCCGACCATCGTTGACCCGGCGAAGGAACTCTTCGCGCCAGCGGTGGCCATTACCGCCATGGACATGATCTTCCAGGTGGGCAACAACGCCTGGCGCGCCGTGGCGGATCTGGCCATGTACGGGCTGATCGCGTTCGGCCTGTATCTGCTGCTCGTCGCCATACGCTGGCCGATCGAGCGAAAGTATCGACGCCGCCGCGACACTGCGGACGAAGCCGAGGACAGCCGGACGCTGCGCGAACGCATGGAAGATGACAGCGATGACGAGCTGGACTACACGCCGTCACGCGGGCGGATGCGCACCGAACCCAGGCTCTAGTCGAGCGATTCACAGAAACCGAGCGGAGATGACGCATGTGCGAGCTGCTGGGCATGAGCGCCAATGTTCCAACCGATATCGTTTTCAGCTTCACCGGTCTGATGCAGCGGGGCGGCAAGACCGGCCCACACAAGGATGGCTGGGGTATCGCCTTCTATGAGGGGCGCGGCTTGCGGTTGTTTCAGGACCCCGTCGCCAGCTGCGAATCCGAGGTGGCGAAGATGGTGCAGCGCTACCTGATCAAGAGCGAAGTGGTGATCGGCCACATTCGTCACGCCAATGTCGGCAAGGTTTCCCTGGTCAATACCCACCCCTTCGTCCGCGAACTCTGGGGGCAGCACTGGTGCTTCGCGCACAATGGTCAGCTTTCGGACTTCGAGCCTGGCAAGGGCATCTATCGCCCGGTCGGCGACACCGATAGCGAGCGCGCCTTCTGCGACCTGCTGAACCGCATCCGACTGGATTTCCCTGACCGTTGCGACCCGCAGAGCCTGCTGCCCGTGTTGCTCGGCGCCTGCAACGAGTATCGCCGCAAGGGCGTGTTCAATTGCCTGCTCAGCAACGGTGAATGGTTGTTCAGCTTCTGCAGCACCAAGCTTGCGGAAATCACCCGGCGCGCCCCGTTCGGCCCTGCTCAACTCAGAGACGCCGAGTTGACGGTGAACTTCCATGCCGAAACCACCCCTGACGATGTCGTCACCGTGCTGGCGACCGAACCGCTGACCAATAACGAGCAATGGACCCTGCACGAGCCCGGTCAATGGAGCCTCTGGCAACAGGGCGAATGCGTCGCGCAGGGCAAGGTGGCGGCATGCTGAGAAGTTATCTGCGCCTGACCCTGTTTGCGTTCGGCTTGCTGGTGGGCGTACAGGTGCCGGGATTCATCGATGCCTATGCCAAGCACGTCGAGGCGAGGCGCCTTGAGGCCGAGCAGGGTTTGCACGGCTTTCAGGACACAGCGCGGCGCTTCTTCAGCGGCGATCTGGATGCGCTAGTGCAGCACTATCGAGATAGCGACGACCCGGTTTTCCAGAACGACGCTCAAAGCGTCGAGCATCTGGTGGCGCGGGCCCGCCTGCTCGAGCGCGAGTGGCAGGCGATGCAGCGACCGTGGTACGCACGCGCCATTCACGTACTGCTCGGCGCCGAGCGCAGTCTGCGCGAGCAGGTATGGAGCAGCTATCGCTTCCAGGTCCTGCTGGCGCCCGAAGCCATTGCCTGGGGGCTGAGTTGCGCACTGTTGCTGGCCTGGCTGGTGGAGAGCCTGCTGCTGGCGGCAAGCTTCCCGTTCCGCTCGCGGCGCCGCTACCGTGCCTTTCGCTCGTGAGTTGATGGTTGCACTGCCGATTGCCTGGGCTAGTCGCGGCCCGGGTAGCGGCTGGCGAACGGACGGATCAACTCACTTCGCCAGAAACTTCATCCCGTCTTCGAGCCCGCTCAGCGTCAGCGGATACATGCGGTCCTCCACCAGCTCGCGGATGATGCCGGTGGACGTGGTGTAGCCCCAGGTGTCTTTTGGGTAGGGGTTGATCCAGATGAGCTTCTTGTACTTCTCCATGAAGCGCTGCATCCAGACGTAGCCGGCTTCCTCGTTCCAGTGCTCGACGCTACCGCCCGGCTGGGTGACCTCATAGGGTGCCATCGCCGCGTCGCCGACGAACACCACCTTGTAGTCCGCGCCGTACTTGTGCAGCACGTCCAGGGTCGACGTGCGTTCCGAAGTGCGGCGGAAATTGTTCTTCCACACCGACTCGTAAATGAAGTTGTGGAAGTAAAAGTACTCGAGGTGCTTGAACTCGGTCTTGCAGGCCGAGAACAGCTCTTCGCAGACCTTCACGTGGGCGTCCATCGAACCGCCGATGTCGAACAGGATCAGCAGCTTCACCGCATTGCGCCGCTCCGGGCGCATCTGGATGTTGAGCAGGCCGGCATCTCGCGCGGTATGGTCGATGGTGCCGTCGATATCCAGCTCGTCCGCCGCGCCCTGGCGGGCGAACTTGCGCAGGCGGCGCAGGGCGATCTTGATGTTGCGCGTACCGAGCTCGACCTGGTCGTCGAGGTTCTTGTACTCGCGCTGGTCCCAGACCTTCACCGCCTTGCCCTGGCGCTTGCCGGCGTCGCCGATGCGGATGCCTTCGGGGTTGTAGCCGCCCGAACCGAAGGGGCTGGTGCCGCCGGTGCCGATCCACTTGTTGCCGCCGGCGTGGCGCTCCTTCTGTTCCTCGAGACGCTTCTTGAACTCTTCGATCAGCTTGTCCAGGCCGCCTAGGGACTGGATTTGCGCTCGTTCCTCGTCCGTCAGGCTGCGCTCGAATTCCTTGCGCAGCCAGTCTTCGGGGATCAGCGCCTCGAGATGCTGATCGAGATTTTCCAAACCTTTGAAATAGGCACCGAAGGCCCGGTCGAACTTGTCGAAGTGGCGCTCGTCCTTGACCATAACCGTGCGTGCCAGGAAATAGAACTCGTCCATGTCGGCGAATACGACGCGGTGCTTGAGCGCATCGATCAGGTCCAGCAGTTCGCGCACCGATACCGGCACCTTGGCAGCGCGCATCTCATTGAACAGGCCAAGCAGCATGGCAGAAAACCTCTGACGCACCGTGGATAGTGCGCAATGTTCGGGGCGCTCAGCGGGGGCTGTCGCCGTTGTGTTGGGGCAGTGCGTCGTGAATCTCGTACCACGCCGCCTTGGAGTCGACGAAGATGTGCGATTGCGGCGGTGCCGGCAGCGGTGAATCGAGGGTCCCGGCAGCGACGCCGACCTCATGCTCGCGGTTGTCGACGAACAGCAGATTGGAGCCGCAGCGGATGCAGAAGGTGCGCGTCACATGTTCGGAGGAGTGGTAAACGCCCAGCTGATCCTTGCCTGACATGAAGTGCAGGGCGTCCAGTGGCACGCTCGCGTAGCTGGCGAAGGCGGCGCCATGGGCCTTGCGGCACATCTTGCAGTGGCAGTGGGTCAACTCGTCGATGGGGGCGTCGATGCGATAGCGCACGACGCCGCACAGGCAACTACCGGTATGCGTTTGCATGGTTTGTTCCTCCAGTGAGTGCGCGACCGGCGCCACCGAAGCCGGCACCGATCAGCGGCTGTTGGCGCGTCGACTCATGAAGGCTAGACGCTCCAGCAGCATCACGTCCTGCTCGTTCTTCACCAGAGCACCAGCCAGCGGCGGGATGGCGCGGGTCGGGTCGCGCTCGCGCAGCACTGCCTCGCCGATGTTGTCGGCCATCAGCAGCTTCAGCCAGTCGACCAGCTCTGAGGTCGAGGGCTTCTTCTTCAGCCCTGGCACCTTGCGCACGTCGAAGAACACGTCCAGCGCCTCGCTGACCAGATCCTTCTTGATGTCGGGGTAGTGCACATCGACGATGCGCTGCAGCGTTTCCCGGTCCGGGAAGGCGATGTAGTGGAAGAAGCAACGGCGGAGGAAGGCGTCAGGCAGCTCCTTCTCGTTGTTCGAGGTGATGATGATGATCGGCCGTTGGGTCGCCTTGATGGTTTCGTTGGTCTCGTAGACGTAGAACTCCATCTTGTCGAGCTCCTGCAACAGGTCGTTGGGGAACTCAATGTCGGCCTTGTCGATTTCGTCGATCAGCAGGATGACCCGCTCCTCGCTCTCGAAGGCCTCCCACAGCTTGCCTTTCTTGATGTAGTTGCGGACGTCATGGACCTTGTCCACGCCCAGCTGGGAGTCGCGCAGGCGGCTTACCGCATCGTATTCGTAGAGGCCCTGATGCGCCTTGGTGGTGGACTTGATGTGCCAGGTGATGAGTTTGGCATCGAAGGATTCGGCCAGTTGCTCGGCCAGCATGGTCTTGCCGGTGCCGGGTTCGCCCTTGACCAGCAACGGGCGCTGCAGGGTGATGGCGGCGTTGACCGCGAGTTTCAGGTCGTCGGTGGCGACGTAGGACTGGGTGCCTTCGAATTTCATTGCGGATTCCTTCGGCGGGCCTGGCACGCAGGCGCTCGTTGTAGTCAGGAGGGGACTATAAGGGAAGCTCGTGTGAGTGTGAACGCGAGAGCATCATTCAGTCACTGAATGGCTGCGCGTGCGCTTCTGGTGGCGCCGCTTGGTCACTCGTCATCGCTCACGGATCGTTCGAATCGAGCCGAGAAAGCTTCGACGAAGGCGTTGCGCAGTATCTCGACGAAGGCCTGGAATGGGCTCACGTCGGTTTCGCGGGTGGTGCCGGACAGCTCGACACGGGTCGCGAACTGATCCTTGCGCTGGTTTTCCAGCACCTCCTGGCCGCCGCCAACCACGGCCTCCCAGAGGCCGCGGAAGAAGCCCTTGTGCTCGTTTGCCACGTCCTGTTCGTAATCGAAGATATCCACGTTGCGCAGCAACGGCTTGATGTAGCCGTCGAGTTGACTGTCGGTGGCCTGCACTTCGAGGACGAGATCACCCGTTCCGCCGGCGAAATCGAAGTCGGCATAGGCGCGACTGAGGTCGTTCAGCTGCTTTAGCGGTACCTCGGTGACGCGCAGATTGACCTCGAAGTCCTCCCAGTCGGTAAATGGGTCGAAGCTGGCCGTCGCCTCGATCGGCGCCTGGTCGAACAGCTTGCCGGTGCCCTCGAACGCTGCCGTGCGGGTGCCATCGGTATCATCGGTGTTGGTCAGGTTATACAGGCTGGCCTGGATGTCGCTGGCGTAGACGTGCACCTGTGGGTCGGAAGAGAAGTTGCGAAAGGACAGCTGTCCATCGACAACGCGAATCTCGTTCAGCGTGATCGGTATCAGGGCATCGAGCTGGTCGCGCCAATCGACTCCTTTACCGCTTTGTGAATCGCCGCTGTCGCCGCCATCGACGAAGTTCAGGTGCGGTTGTTCGAAGATCACCTCACCGACGATCTCGCGGTGCCGCAGGATTGCGTCCCAGCTGATGGCGATATCGATACCTGGCGCCTTCAACAGCGGCGCCTGTACGCGCTTGTCCTTCTTCTCGATCAACAGCCCTTCGACGCGATAAGCCCCGCGCCACCAAGCCAGATCGACGTCTTCGACATGGCCCTGATAGTCGCCCATGTCGGCCATCTTTTCGTTCAGGTAATTGCGTACCAGGTGGGGCAGGGCGAGGTGCACCACGATCAGCAGCAGGCCGAGTGCGAGAAGAATCCACAGGGGAAGCAGGCGACGGGTCATGGCATTCCGGGGATGTGGGCGTGTTGACGATGGACCCCAGGTTTCCGCCGTGAGTTCGGCTGGACTGACGCCTGGACTGCGCATAGGCTGATTGGTCTGGTACACCTCGGACAGGGCATTCCCATGAGTCGCATATTCGCAGACAACGCACGCTCCATCGGCAACACCCCGTTGGTCATGATCAACCGCCTTGGTCCCAAGGGCGTCAGCATCATGGCCAAGATCGAAGGCCGGAACCCGGCCTACTCCGTCAAGTGCCGAATCGGTGCCGGGATGATCTGGGATGCCGAAGACAGCGGCCGGATAAAGCCCGGCATGACGCTGGTCGAGCCAACCTCGGGCAATACCGGGATCGGTCTGGCCTTCGTTGCCGCTGCACGCGGCTACAAGCTCATGCTCACCATGCCGGCTTCCATGAGCCTTGAGCGGCGCAAGGTGCTGAAAGCTCTTGGTGCCGAACTGGTGCTTACCGAGCCGGCGAAAGGCATGAAGGGCGCGATCGAGAAGGCCGCCGAAATCGCGGCTTCGAACCCCGAGCAGTACTACATGCCGCAGCAGTTCGAGAACCCGTCCAACCCGGCGATCCATGAAAAGACCACCGGCCCGGAGATCTGGAACGACACCGACGGCAGCATCGATGTGCTGGTGGCCGGCGTCGGAACGGGCGGCACCATTACCGGTGTTTCGCGCTACATCAAGAACACCAAGGGCAAGCAGATCCTCAGCGTTGCCGTGGAGCCGACCAGCTCGCCGGTTATCAGCCAGACCTTGGCGGGTGACGAGGTCAAGCCCAGCCCGCACAAGATTCAGGGGATCGGCGCAGGCTTCGTGCCAAAGAACCTCGACCTGTCCATGGTCGATCAGGTCGAACTCGTCGACGACGAGGAGGCCAAGCAGATGGCGCTGCGGCTGATGCGTGAAGAGGGCATTCTTTGCGGCATTTCCTGCGGCGCAGCGATGGCGGCGGCGGTCCGTCTGGCTGAGCGTCCAGAGATGCAGGGCAAGAACATCGTGGTGATCCTGCCGGATTCCGGCGAGCGCTACCTATCCAGCATGCTGTTCACCGACATGTTCAGCGAGCAGGAACTGGTGCAGTGATGCGGTGCGACGCAGCTGAGCAATTCAGCTGCGTCGCAACTGCGCCGTTGGCCGTGTGGTTGGCGCCTGGCGCAGAATCAACCACAGCGCGAGCGCGATCAGCGCACCGCCCTGGACGTAAGCCCAGGAAAGTGGCTCATCAAGAAAGATAACGCCCCACAGCACGCCAAATGGCGGGATCAGGAAGGTCACCGTCAGTGTCTTGACCGGTCCGATATCCGCCAGCAAGCGGAAGTAGAGGATGTAGGCGAACGCCGTACAGACCAGCCCCAGACCTAGCAGACTCAGCCAGACCGTCGAATCGCCCCAGTTCACCGGCGGCGCATTCAGTAACGACAGTCCGAACAATGGCAACAGGCACAGCGCCGCACCGAGCTGGCTACCGAACGCGACCACCTCGCTGTCCAGGCCTTCGCCCTGGTTGATCCAGCGGCGGGTGAGAAAGCCGCCGAAGCCATAACAGGCGGTGGCGCCCAGGCATGCCAGTGCGCCGAGCAGCAGCTCCGTGTCGAATGGCACCGGCCCGATTCGCATCAGCAATGCCACGCCTCCGAGCCCGCTGAAAACGCCGATAATCTTCGCGAGCGTCAACTCCTCGGCGAAGAACAGGGCGCCGATCAGTACGCCCATCATCGGCGTGGTGGCATTGAAGATCGCCGAATAGCCAGCCGGCACCAGCTGCGCGGCCACCGAATACAGTGCGAACGGCAAGCCGGAATTGATCACGCCCAGCACCAGGCACAACCCCAGCTTGCCGCGAAAATCCCAGCGCGTGCGCAGTAACAGCAGGATGACCAGCAGCCCTGCGGTTGCCAGCAACACACGAAAGAACGCCGTGGGAAAGGTGCCGAGCACTGGGGCAATGATGCGTAGAAAAAGAAAACTTGCGCCCCAGATGGCGGCGAGAGCAAGCAGGCGGAACATGTCGAGCGGGCGCATGGGGCGGCTCCACCGGAAGGGAGCTGCAAGTGTTGTCGCCCATCAGCCAACTGGCAATCCGAAACCGACTTTCAAACTGCGTGCTGCTAAGCTCGGCGGACGTTCATGTCCTGCAGTGGGTGCATCATGGTGCAGCAGAAACTGGCCGCTGAAATCGCTCGGCAGATCCTTCTGGGCTTCGACGACTACCGAGAGCACTTTCGCCTGATCACCGAAGGCGCGCGGGCGCGCTTCGAGCAGGCGCAATGGCAGGAAGCGCAGCGCGCATCGGCGGCGCGGATCAACCTCTACGAAGAGAAGGTTGGTGAAACCCGGCGTGGCCTGCTGGCCGGTTTCGATCACGCCGACCTGCTTCAGGTCGAGGCCTGGCCGCAGATCAAAAGTGCCTACATCGAGTTGATCAACCCACGCTTCGACGACGAGCTGTCGGAGACCTGGTACAACTCCATCTTCTGTGGGCTGTTCAGCCATGACTGCATCAGCGACGGCACCATGTTCATCCATACCACCCGACCGGCGGTGCGTGCTCATGAACGGCTGGCGCAAACCCGTACCTACCAGCCCAACGGCGACTTGAGCGGGATGCTCGAACAGATCCTTGGCGATTACGCATTCGCCGTGCCCTACTGCGACTTGCCAGGAGACCAGCGGCGCCTGCAGGCGCAATTGCACGAGACCCTGCCCGACTGGGTCTGCAAGGATCCGGAGCTGACCGTGGAGCTGTTCGTCTCGGTGCTCTATCGCAACAAGGGGGCATACCTGCTTGGGCGGATCTTCACCCGCGACGAACAGTGGCCGCTGGTCATCCCACTACTGCACCGCGAGGGTGAAGGCATCATTGCCGACGCGCTGATCACCGACGAGGCGGAGGTGTCGATCATCTTCTCCTTCACCCGCTCGTATTTCATGGTCGAGGTGCCGATTCCGGCGGAGTTTGTCGGCTTCCTCAAGCGCATCCTGCCCGGCAAGCACATCGCCGAGCTGTACACCTCGATCGGCTTCTACAAGCACGGTAAGTCGGAGTTCTATCGTGCGCTGATCGATCACCTGGCCAATACTGACGACCGCTTCGTCATGGCGCCCGGCGTTCGCGGTATGGTGATGACGGTGTTCACGCTGCCGGGCTTCAATACGGTGTTCAAGCTGATCAAGGACCGCTTCTCGCCGATCAAGAGCGTCAACCGAGCCACTGTGATCGAGAAGTATCGGCTGGTGAAGAGCGTCGACCGGGTAGGGCGCATGGCCGACACCCAGGAGTTCGCAGATTTCCGTTTCCCCAAGGCGAAATTCGATCCGGAATGTCTGGCCGAACTGCTGGAGGTGGCGCCGTCAACGGTCGAGGTGCAGGGCGATACCGTGCTGGTGCGCCACTGCTGGACCGAGCGCCGTATGACGCCCCTGAATCTCTACCTCGAGCATGCCAGCGACGAGCAGGTGCGCGAGGTGCTGGAAGACTACGGGCTGGCGATCAAACAGTTGGCGGCGGCGAATATCTTTCCCGGCGACATGCTGCTGAAGAACTTCGGCGTCACCCGCCATGGTCGGGTGGTGTTCTACGACTATGACGAGATCAGCTTTCTAACCGAAGTGAATTTCCGCCATATTCCGCCGCCGCGCTATCCCGAGGATGAAATGGCGTCCGAGCCCTGGTATTCGGTGGGGCCGAACGATGTATTTCCCGAGGAATTCCCGCGCTTTCTGTTCGCCGACCATGGTCAGCGCCGGCTTTTCGCCAGCTTGCATGGCGAGCTCTACGATGCTGATTACTGGAAAGGGCTGCAGGACGCCATTAGCAGCGGCAACGTGATCGATGTGTTCCCTTATCGACGCAAGGCCGATCGCAACTGAAGACCGGCGGCGAATTCGTTTGAACGCCTCAGCGCCGCCTCGGTCGCAGTTGTAAAGCGCCGTAACAAAGCGGCGCTCCATTCGGGGATTGCGCTTGCAAAGGGCACGAGCGCCGGAGCCAAAGTTGAATTATGCTGTCCACGAAGCCCGCATGGCTCCGATGTAGCCCGTTATTTCGCAGGAGGGTGTGACCATGAAAGCAAGGCTCAACGAGATGTTCTGGAAGTTGGCGGTCGCTCTTGGTTTGATCGAACCGCCTCGTATGCAACCTATCCCGGTACGTGCCCCGCGCGAGCAGGATCACCGTCGCCGCTGAGTTTGGTGGCGTCTACGCGGTGGGCAAGGCGGGTCCTCCGCGCTCCACGGCTCGTTTGTAAGCGGGCCGCTGCTGTATCCGCTGCAAAAAATCCATCAGGCGTGGGCGACTCTCGTCCAGGCCGGCTCTGGCACGGGCAGCTTCCAGCGGGAAGCTCATCTGTATATCCGCTGCGCTGAACGTGTTGCCTGCAAACCAGTCGGCCTTCTCCAGTTCCGCTTCCATGTAATCGAGATGGGTCTTCAGTTGTGGCCCGATGAAGGCGCTGTTAGCGCCCTTGGCGATTGCGCGTGCGATGGGGCGAACAAAGAACGGCATCGGCCCATTGGCGACGCGGTCGAATACCAGCCGCAGTAGCAGTGGGGGCATCGCAGAGCCTTCCGCGTAGTGCATCCAGTAGCGAAAACGACGGTATTCCGGAGTGCCGCCCTGCGGCATCAGGCGTCCGTTGCCATAGCGTTCCAGCAGGTATTCGAGGATGGCTGCCGATTCGGCCAGCGTCAGGTCGTCGTCGGTGATCACCGGAGACTTGCCCAGTGGGTGTACGGCTTTCAGCTCTGCTGGCGCGAGCATGGTCTTCGGGTCGCGCGGGTAACGCTTCAGCTCGTAAAGCAGTTCCAGTTCTTCCAGAAGCCACAGGACGCGGTGCGAGCGGGAGTGGTTCAAGTGGTGGACGGTGATCATGCCTGCTCCTCATGCGGGGACGTCGCAAGCATAGCCGCTCTGCAGAGCAGTGGCCGTTATGGCAGACTCCGCCGCCGAGGTGAACCATGTCCCGTCCACGATGCTCACGCTGCCAGCGCCCGTCTTCCCTGTGCCTTTGCGCGCTGATACCTGCGCTGGATAGCCGTACCCAGGTGCTCGTCCTCCAGCATGCCAGTGAAGCGAGTCATGCGCTCAATACGGCGCGCCTGGCCGCGTTGGGGCTGCGCAATGCAGAACTGCGGGTGGGCGAGCGCTTCGAGGACGATTGCAATGCCGCACGGCCGAGCTACCTGTTATTTCCCGGGGAAGATGCCATGCCGCTCGAGAGTCTGGCCGATGCCGCCCAACCCTTGCGCCTGATCGTGCCGGATGGGACCTGGCGAAAGGCGCGCAAGATCCTGCATGTTAATCCATGGCTGACTGGGTTGCCGCGGGTCGCGCTGCCAGAAGGGCTGAGCTCCCGCTATCGCTTGCGCAAAGCGCCAATGCCCGGCGCGTTGTCGACCATCGAGGCGATCGTTACGGCACTTAACCTGCTGGAAAGCCCCAGCCGATTCGATGAGTTGCTTTGTCCGTTCGACGCCTTGATCGAGGGCCAGATCGATGCGATGGGGCGGGAGGTATATCAGCGTAATCATGCCGACACCTAAGGTATGCGAGCGAAAGCGCTATGGCCGTGCGGAGCTGATTTACCTGAAGCCAGTGTCATTGCTGACCGGCAATGTTTTCTGCCTGAGGATGTAGAGCGTCACCAGCGTCGCGCTTAGTAGCATCCCGATGCGGGCCCACATCAGTGGCACCAGCCAGCAGGATATGCCGATGCTTATCCACATGGTGGCGATGGCGTATACCTTGCCCTTGAGCGGAATACCGTTCCCTTCCAGGTAGTCACGAAACCACGGACCGAGCCGTGGGTGGCCTACCAGCCAGTCATAGAAACGTTGCGAGCTACGCACGAAACAGGCCGCGGCCAGCAGCAGGAATGGCGTGGTCGGCAGGACGGGCAGGAAGATGCCGACGACGCCCAGCACAACGGCCAGCCAGCCGACGCCGAGCAGGATCGATCGGATCAGAGGGTTGCGATGCTGCCGGATATCGCGATGGGCCATGGTACTAGTCAGCCCGGTTCTTCGATTCGCTGCGATCTGTGCGCGGCTGGCTCACGTCAGCGTCGTCAGATATTCGCGATGGGCATCGAAATGAGCAGAACAATGCCTTTCCCTCCTGTGGTGCTAGCCAGCGGGACAGGTCCGGCAGTGGGGCGACGCGCCGGCGACTGCGCTCCGGCAGTCGCACCGTTGCAGGTGAGCGTGACGCCCACCTTGACGCTTGGCCATGTCGCAGCCGGTCAGTGGCGACGCGGCTTGAGCAGGGCTGGCTTTTCCTCGGGGGCATGGCAGATCAGGTAGAGGGCCGTCAGTAGCTCGGGGATCTGCGCCACCATTTCGTCGACCAGCTCCGGGTTGTCGGCGATATCGGCGAATTCCGGTTGCTCGTCGAACAGGCCCGAACCGACCATGATCGGCAGCAGCAGTTCGCTGACTTCCTCTTCGGAGTCCTCGAACCAGATCGCCTCGCGCATGAACACGCCTTCCATGAAGCCGATGCACCAACCGCGCAGATCGGATTCATCCGGCTCTTCACCCAGGTCCAGGTCGCACGGCAGTTCCATGTCCTCGTCACTGGCCAGCTGGCGAGCAATATGTGCCTTGAGCTGAACCAGCGTGGCCTCGATGGCTTCCCGCTCGGTGTCGTCCTTGTACTTGGGTGGTTCGGAGAACAGCGCGTCGATCCATTCACGCTCGGGCACCTGTTCGGAGCAGATGCACAGCGCTGTCAGGTAGCCATGGGCGGCGATGTAATCCAGTGCTTCCTCGTGCAGGTCATCTGCATCAAGAAAGACTTGCAGGCGGGCGAGTTGCTCGGCGAATGACATCGGGAACTACCTTGGGGGCTGGAAGACAACCCGGATTCTAGACGAGGCGCGGGGCGCAGGCTACTCGTGCCTTCGGATGACGCCTCGTCCGTATTGGCCGCGCGATCCTGAACTCCATGGTTCGCTCGCGTATACTGCGCGCCTTGTTTCGGAGACCGGCATGCTCGACCAGGCACAGCGCATCCTTAAAGACGTATTCGGCTACGACGCGTTTCGTGGCAACCAGGGCGCGATCATCGAGCGTGTCGGCAGTGGCGGCGATGCGCTGGTACTGATGCCGACCGGCGGCGGCAAGTCCCTGTGCTACCAGGTTCCGGCGCTCTTGCGCGAAGGACTGGCGGTGGTGGTTTCGCCGCTGATCGCGCTGATGGACGACCAGGTCGCGACACTCGACGAGCTGGGCGTCTCGGCCGTTGCGCTCAACTCGACGCTGAGCGCCGATGAGCAGCGCGAGATCGCTGAGCGCATCCGGCGCAGCGAGATCAAGATGCTCTATCTCGCGCCTGAGCGGCTGGTGCAGCCCCGCATGCTGGCGTTCCTGCAGCGGCTGGAGATCGCCCTGTTTGCCATCGACGAGGCCCATTGCGTCTCCCAGTGGGGGCACGACTTCCGTCCCGAGTACATGCAGCTGGGCCAGCTGGCCGAACTGTTTCCTGGCGTGCCGCGTATTGCGCTGACCGCGACGGCGGACAAGCGGACGCGGGAAGAAATCGTCCAGCGTCTGCATCTGGAGAACGCCGAACGGTTTCTCTCCAGTTTCGACCGACCGAACATCTTCTATCGCATCGTGCCCAAGGAGCAGCCGCGCAAGCAGCTGCTGGGTTTCCTAGCCGAACGCCGCGGCGATGCCGGCATTGTCTATTGCATGTCGCGCAAGAAGGTCGATGACCTGGCTGCGTTCCTCAGCGAGCAGGGCTTTCCGGCACTGCCATATCACGCGGGCCTGCCCAACGAGCTGCGCGCCTATCACCAGAAGCGTTTCCTCAACGAGGAAGGCCTGATCATGGTCGCGACCATCGCCTTCGGCATGGGGATCGACAAGCCCAACGTGCGCTTCGTCGCCCACCTCGATCTGCCCAAGTCGCTGGAAGCCTACTATCAGGAAACCGGACGGGCAGGGCGCGACGGGCTGCCTGCCGACGCCTGGATGGCCTATGGCCTGCAGGATGTGATCTTCCTCAAGCAGATGCTCAACAACTCAGAGGGTGATGAGCGGCACAAGCGGGTCGAGCAGCACAAGCTCGATGCCATGCTGGCGCTTTGCGAGGAAACCCGCTGCCGGCGCCAGGCGCTGCTCGCGTATTTCGATGAAGAGCTGCCCAAGCCCTGCGGCCATTGCGACAACTGCGTCGATGGCGTGCAGACCTGGAATGCCACCGAGCCCGCCCGTCAGGCGCTATCGGCGATCTACCGCAGCGGCCAGCGTTACGGCGTCGGCCATCTGGTGGACATCCTCCTCGGGCGTGACAATGACAAGGTCCGCGGCTTGGGCCATCAGCATCTGTCGGTGTTCGGTATGGGCAAGGCGCTGGCTGAGGCTGAGTGGCGTTCGCTGTTTCGCCAGCTGGTGGCGCGCGGGCTGGCGGACGTTGACCTGGATGGTTTCGGTGGGCTGCGTCTGAGTGACAGCTGCCGGCCATTGCTGCGTGGAGAGGTGAGCCTCGAACTTCGCCGTGATCTGACCAGCAAGGCACCGAAGCCGGCAGCCAGTGCCGCCAGCCAGCTGGTGCGCAGCGAGGAACGGGAAACCTGGGAAGCGCTGCGCACCTTGCGCCGCAAACTGGCCGAAGAACACGGTGTGCCGCCGTATGTGATTTTCCCGGATGCCACGCTGCTGGAGATGCTACGCAGCCAGCCGGCCTCGCTGTCGGACATGGCCACCATCAGCGGTGTCGGCGCGCGCAAGCTGGAGCGCTACGGTCAGGCCTTCCTGGAGGTACTGCAAGGCAGCGTCGAAGTGGCCAAGTCACCTGCCGATATACGACACGAATTGATCACGCTGGCGCGCGCAGGCATGACCCCTGCACAGATCGCGCGTCAGCTCGACTGCAGTGAGAAGAACGTCTACGCAATGCTCGCCGAAGCCATCGGTCTGCAACAGCTGAGCCTAGAACAGGCGCTGGATCTGCCCGAGGATCTGCTCGGGGAAATCCAGGAGGCCTTTCTCGACGGCGAGGGCGAGCTGCCACCGGTGAGCGCCGTGGCCGAGCAGTTCGCTGGGCGGGTACCCGAACAGGTGCTTTATTGCGTGCGTGCCGCACTGCAGGTCGAGTTCGAATTGTAACCAGGTGCATCCCTGCAGCTCGGTCGGAAGCTGCTGCGACAGCGGGTGTCTGCCGGGCTGCAACGCCCGCCGTGCCATCATTACGACTTCTGTCGCTCGATCAGGGATCGAAGGTCGTCTTGCCTGCTTTCCGGAGCTGTGGTTAGCTCACTAATAATTAGTTTTTGCAGGAATGGCCGTACATGTACGCCGAGCAACATCGCTTTGCCATGCAATTGGCGCAACTTTCTCGTGGCTGGCGCGCTGAACTGGATCGACGCCTGGCTGATCTCGGACTCTCGCAGGCGCGCTGGCTGGTGCTGTTGCACCTGGCCCGTTTCGATCACGAACCCACCCAGCGCGAGCTGGCCCAAAGCGTTGCCGTTGAAGGGCCGACGCTGGCCCGCTTGCTCGATAGTCTCGAAGCGCAGGGGCTGGTGCATCGCAAGGCGTCTGCAGAGGATCGCCGGGCCAAACGTATTTCCCTGGGTGCGCCGGCACGGCCGCTGATCGAGAAGATCGAGGCGATTTCCACACAGGTGCGTCAGGAAGCCTTTGCCGGGATCGACGAGGAAGATCTGCGCAAGTGCCAGCAGGTGCATGCACGGATCCTGGCCAATCTCGACCGGCGCTGATCCAGGCCGGGCACGCCGGCTAGAAGCTGCGCCCCAGATTCATGTACAGCGCCTGTTCGTCCTCGTCATTGAAGCCGTAGCCGAAGTTCAGTGGCCCCAGTGGCGTGTCGTAGCCGAGAAAGATGCTCGCGGCGTTGATATAGCCGCTGTCGAAGGCATTGTCGGCATTCCAGGCGCGACCGCGCTCCAGTGATCCACCGAGATAGAGCGGGAAGTCCAGCGGCTGAAACGCTCGCGGCGTCACGCGACGGTAGTACACCATGCGCGCCAGGCTGACGTTCTGGCCGGCCAGGGCATCCTGACGGAAGCCCGACAGCTGACGCGCGCCGCCAAGCAGAAAGCTCGACGTCACCACTTCCGCGTCATCCAGCGTGCGGCCATAGCGGCCACCGAGCACCCAGGTGTTGGCACCGTGACTGAGTGCCTTGTCCAGCTTGAGGTGCCACTGTCGATAACGCTGGTCCGAACTCAGGCTGGGGTCGTACTGACGCATGGTCAGGCGGATATCCTCGCCTTCGCGGGGAAAGTCGATGTTGTCGAGGGTGTCGAACGAGTACTGCAGCTCGTAGTAGCCCTCGGTAAAGCTGAAGTCGGGTAGATCCTGTTCGCCGATTCGCACATCGGCCTCACCCCAGGCCTGGCCGATTCCAAAGCGGATCTCGCCATTATTGGCGATCTGTCTGCCGAGATTGAGACCGTAGCCGTAGCGTTGCAGGCGGTACTCGGCAATCGGATCGTTGTCGAGAATGGACTCGACGTTCTGCGCCTCGAGGAACAGATTCGGCGCGACGAACCAGCGCGAGCCGGCATCCAGCGGCTGGTAGAACTCGCTGTAGAGTTCCTGCCGATCACCCAGCTGCAGCCGGGTAAGCCACTCGGCACCCAGTTCGTTGATGCCGTTCTTCCGATAACTCGCACCGAGGTTGAATACGCTGTCGCCGCGGAAGTCGTCGGACAGGCTCAGGCCCAGTCGCAGGTAATCGGTGCCGGTGCGCTTCTCGCGGGCGTTGATGACCAACGTATTGCCGAGCTTGCCGCGTTGAACGCGATATTCCACGCGCTCGAAATAGTCCAGGCCATAGAGGGTGCCCATGTCCTTCTGCAGGTCCTCCAGATCCAGCGGTTCACCAATCGGCTGGCGGACATGCCGGCGGATCACCGCATCGCTGACCTTCGAGTCGTTCTCCACCCTAATAGCGGTGATGACCGGTGTTCGCGGGTCGCTGGAGCGCGCAAGGCTCAGTGCCGGATTGCCACCGGTGGTGATGCGCATTTCGGCAAGACGTCCCTCCAGAGCCAACGTGGCACGGTAGCCGGCATCGACCAGCTGTTCGGCGCGGGCGAAGTCGGTGGAGCCGTAAGCGGCCAACGGCGGCTGGATCAGAAGGTCCTGCGACTGCAGGGTGGCCAGCTGCGCTTCGGAGTTGCGGCGGGTCATCATGGTGGTGGTCTGGTTGAGCACGTCGACTACTGTCAGCAATTCCTTGCGCGGCTTGAGCGGCGTGCCGATGTCCACCACGATCAGGCGGTCGACACCCATGTCGCGTGCCACGTCCATCGGGATGTTGTCGACCATGCCGCCATCCACCAGCAGGCGGCCGTCCAGCTCCACCGGTGCGAACACGGCCGGAATCGACATGCTGGCGCGAATCACCTGGGGCAGGTGGCCGCTGCGGAAGACCACCTTTTCATCGTTGGCAATATCCGTGGCCACCGCACGGAAGGGGATCGGCAGCTGGTCGAAGTCGCGGGTGTCGCTGGCGTGCACCAGCAGGCGCTCGAGCAGCAGCGCGAGGTTCTGCCCTTGAATCACGCCCAGCGGCAGGCCGAGGCTGCCGTCGTCGCGGAAGCTGAGCTTCTGCTTGATGAGGAAATCACGGTCGTCCTGCTTGCGGCGGTAGGGGATGTCCTGGCGCGGCGGATCGTCGGACAGCACTTGCTGCCAGTCGAGGGTCAATGCCAGGCGCTCGAGTTCGGCAACGCTATAGCCTGCTGCGTATAACCCGCCGACCACCGCGCCCATGCTGGTGCCGGCGATGGCGTCGATGCGTACGCCTTGTTCTTCCAGCGCCTTGAGCACGCCGACATGAGCCAGCCCGCGCGCCGCACCGCCAGACAGGACGAGCCCGGTCTTCGGCTGAGCCGGCTCGGCGAACAGCGGCGGCAGGGTTAACAGCATCAGCAGGGAAACGAACAGGCGGAGCATGGCTGAACCGGGGAAGGGTGGAGAGGCGGCTATTATAGGCTGCCGTATCCCCCTTCGGAGCTGTCCTGAATGACCGCAAGCAAACCGGAAATCGTCATTACGTATTGCACCCAGTGTCAGTGGCTGCTGCGTGCTGCCTGGCTCGCACAGGAGCTGCTGTCGACCTTTGCCGATGACCTGGGCCGCGTCTGTCTGGTGCCCGCCACAGGTGGCACCTTCCATATCAGCTGCGATGGCGTGCAGATCTGGGAGCGCAAGCTCGACGGCGGCTTTCCCGAGGCGAAGGAGCTCAAGCAGCGCGTGCGTGATCGCATCGACCCGCAGCGCTCGTTGGGGCATAACGACCGCTGAGCGTCAGCTGGCCAGTTTCGGAACGACACTCGGCGGGCTTTTCAAGCGGCTGGTAACCACGCTGGCGGTGATGATCAAGGCGCCGCCGAGCAGCATGCGCAGTGTTGGCTGCTCGCCGAACAGCCACCAGGCGAAGGCGATGCCGTAGACCGGTTCGAGAGCGAAGATCACCGACGTCGTACGCGCCTTCAGGACCCGCAGGCTAGCGACGAACAGGCTGTGTGCGAGTCCGGTGCAGAGCACGCCGAGCAGAGCCAGCCAGAGCCAGTCCTGCGCGGGTATCGCAGGTATCGCCGACCAGCTGAATGGCAGCAGGGCTGCGAGGATCGCCAGGTTCTGCCAGAGCGCCGAGCGAACCGGATCGAGGCCGCGGGTGACGGCACGGTTGAGCAGCGACAGGAACGCGAACAGCAGGCCGGAAAGCACACCGTAGAGCAATCCTGCAGTCGGTCCGCTGCTGAGATCGAACGCCGGCGCGACAAGCAGCAGGCCGGCACAGACCAGCCCGACCATGGCGAACTCGATGGCGCGGGTGCGTTCGCGGAACAACAGGCCTTCGAGCAGCACGGTGAAGGCGGGGAAGCTGGCAAAGCCCAGGGTCGCAATGCCGACGCCAGCGATCTTCACTGCGATGAAGAACGTCAACCAGTGCGCACCCAGCAACAGCCCGCCCAAGGCCAGACCGCCACGCTGCCGCCAGTTTGGCGTCGCCCCGCTGGGTCGCAGCAACTGCGCCACCAGTAGCAGGGCCAACACGGCGAACAGTGCACGACCTAAGGTGATGATCAGCGCCGAGCTTTCGGCCAGTTTTCCGAGCACGCCGGACAGGCCGAACATCAGCGCGCCGAGATGGATGGCCAACAGGGCGTTGCGCGGCGTCATGGAACGATCCACCCGAGCGAGTGGTGTGTGCGTGCGGTGTGGTGTGAACGGATGAGTAGGGTCATGGCTACTGAACCTTGCGAATCAGGACCATGCTAGGCCGTGGCTTGGAGTGTGTCTGTCGCGTCAGTCACCGGTTTTGTCGCGCAGCTCGCGTCGCAGTGCGCGGGGTGCGCAGCCTCGTGCGCGAACCAGTGCGGCGGTGAAGGCGCTTTGCGAGGCATAGCCCACCTGCGCGGCGATCTCGCCGATCGGCAGGAGGGTGTCCTGCAACAGCGCCTCGGCATGCTGCAAGCGGCGCTGGCGTACGTGTTCCATCGGCGTTCGGCCCGTCTCGCGAAGAAAGCGCGCGTGCAGACCTGCCACCGACAACCCGGCGATACGGGCCAGGTCGGCAACCTGAAGTGGGTGGGATAGATGCTGATCGATGAAGGCGTCGATAGCGGCGACCGGCAGCGCGTGTTGGTCATGGTGGATATGTTGTCCACTGGCCAGACTGGCGAGCAGGAGTACGGCGCCCTGTTCGGCAATCAATGGATCATTGATCGGGCTGTGCGCCAGCCAGGCGACCAGGCGCTGCTGGCTGGCGTTCAGGCGCACGGTATCCGGTCGATCGATCAGACGCAGGCTGGGTTCGGTGTGGTGGCCCAAGCGCTGACGAACCCAGCTCTCCGACGGGAGATCGAGCACCAGGCAGTGACTGCCGGTGACACTGGCACAGGCATGGTGAGTGGCGGACGGAATTACCGCGAGACTCTGCTCGCCGACGCGGCTGCCGCGCCCGGCAATCTCGAATTCCAGCAGTCCTTTCAGGCCGAACACCAGTTGCGGGTGTTCGTGGCTATGGGCGATGAGGTGGTGATGGTAGTTGCGCAGCGATAGCATCTGGCGGCTGTCCCGAAGCAGGCCCGCTGACCATTGGTCTGTGCGGTGAGTTGGTTGAGGCAAGTTCGGGTGAACATGGCTCCGAGACAATGCGCTGCGACGAGTCATAGCGGGCTATGGCGAGGAGCTGCAACACCGTATCGGGGCCTTGGGTGCCGAAATTGGTTAGTCAACGGCTGGCCGCCAGCGGTCAGAGAATCAGAGGATGACCTTGTCGCGAAGTTTCTCGGCCGCTTGCTGCAGTGCCTGAATCACGCGCTCCTTGTCGAAGTTCTGCACGCCGTTGGTATCCAGGTACATGGAGAAGCCGGGGAGTTCGTGCTCGACGAAACTGCAGGTGGCGCCAAGGTCGCGGCGGAAGTCCACCACCTGGTAGATCTGCACCGGGCGGGAGAAACCCTTGACCGCGATCTGGCCCTTGTCGCGGCACATGATGACGTCCTTGATCAGCGAATAGGTTTCGTGGGAGATCAGGATCTCGCTGGCCTCGGCGGCGCTTTCAAGACGGCTGGCCAGGTTCACTTCGCGCCCGATGATGGTGTAGTCCATGCGCGTATCGGCGCCGAAGTTGCCCACCGTGCAATAACCGGTGTTGATGCCCATGCGGATTTCCATGGGTTTGGTAATGCCCTGTGCGCGCCATTGCTGGCGCAGCACCTTCATGTGTTTGCGCATGGCGATGGCCATGGAAACCGCTGCCACCGCGTCTTTCTTGGCACCCTGGCTGGAAGGGTCACCGAAGAACACCATCACGCAGTCGCCGACGAACTTGTCGATGGTGCCACCGTACTTCAGGGCAATCTTCGACATCTCGTTTAGGTAGTTGTTGAGCAGGTCGGTAAGGGCCTCGGCCTCCAGTTCCTCGGCCAGCTCGGTGAATCCTTTGATGTCGGAGAAGAACACGGTGAGCCGCTTGCGCTGGGTTTCCAGGCGAACGCTGCGTTTGCCGGTGAAGATCGACTCCCATACCTGGGGCGAGAGGTATTTGGCGAGGTTGCGTGCCAGGCGCGCGGCCTTGGCCTGCTCCGTTTCGATCTCCTTGCGCGCCTGGGCGAGGCGCTGGCCCTGCTGGTGCACGAAGTAGGCGGTGGCGCATATGTAAAAGGTCGTGAACAGGATGCTCACCAGTGAAACCAGCGGCGGTGTCGTACCGCGGTAGCTCAGGGGAACCACGAGAGATGCCAGGCCGATCCCGACACCCGCGCAGATCAGCGAGATGGCGAGGTTGCGCAGGCTGCCGCTCACCAGCGCGCTGAAGCTGAGCGTCAGCAGAAACATCAGGCTGGGCACGATCGAGAAACCGAGCAGCAATATGCCGGCACCGGCGTTCAACGCATCCAGGCAGAGCAGAGCCAGCGCCGTACGCTCGGGATGATCGCGCTTGAAGCGATAGCTCAGGTGGTAGGCCAGGTGTGGATAGAGCAGGGTGTACGGCACCATCCACAGCAGGTCCATCGAGAAATACTGGGTGTAGGTACCAGCTGCAAGCGTGGCGGCGCAGATCAGGTAGGCGAGCACGCGGGAGTAGTACTCGCGCAACGGGCGAGTGGCGAGGCCATTGCGGCGCTCAACCGGAGTGGAAGTCATGTGTGCGTACGATCCCTGGTAGTTTTTTCGACGCCGTTCTCTCGCGCCTTGCAGACTGACGCCAGGCTCGATCGACGGGTCACCCTGCGAAGGCGACAGCTTTCGAGCACATCAGCGACAGCCTCGCGATCACGGGGCCAGCTCGGCGATGGCCGGCCCGCGCGAAAGCCGTCAGATCATAACCAAGCAACGCCGCATCGCCAAACCAGAGGATGAAAACAATGATGGCACCGGTCGGATAGCCGCTGTCATCAGGCTCAGAAGCGAATCCGGCCCGTCAGCATGTCCTTGAACATCACCCAGTCGCCGAGAAAGCTGTAGAGCGGATACTGGAATGTCGCCGGCCGGTTCTTCTCGAAGATGAAGTGGCCGACCCAGGCGAAGCCATAACCGGCCACCGGCATCGCCAGCAACCAGAGCCACTGCTGGGTAAGGAGTGCGTAGCCAAGTATGCCCAGCACCAGCAGGCTACCGACGAAGTGCAGGCGACGGCAGGTGGGGTTGCTGTGCTCGGCGAGATAGAACGGATAGAAATCGGCAAAGCGGCTGAAGCGTTCGGCGGTTTGCGTACTCATGGCGTACCTCCTGTTATTGTCGCGCACAGACTAGTCATCGCTAACCTTGCGTGTCAGTGACAATCAGGGCCAGTTTAGTAGCCTTGGGCGCAGCTGCCCCACCTATCGAAGAACAAGAAAACCCCATGACCGAACGCACCACTTCCTCGAGCTGGGCGCTGAGTATCGTCCAGGCCCTGGAATCCGCCGGGATCGATTGCCGCCAGTTGTTCATTGAGCTGCATCTGGACTATGCCGCTCTGGACGACCCCGACGCGCGCTTTGCCCAAGATGACATGACGCGCCTTTGGCAACGCGCGGTGGCGGTTTCCGGTGACCCCGCCATTGGCCTGAACATGGCGCGCCAGGCACGGCCGGCTGCGCTGAACGTGGTCGGCTATGCGCTGATGTCCAGCCGCAATCTCAAGGAAGGCTTCGCCAGATTGGTGCGCTACCAGCGGATCATCGCCGAGGGTGCCGATCTGGATTTCCAGCCCTGCGCACAGGGCTATCGGTTGAGTCTGACGATAATCGGCGACCGCTTGCCGCCAGCTAGGCAAAGTGCCGAAGGCTCCCTGGCAGGCTGCCTGACATTCTGCCGCTGGCTCACCGGAACGGCGTTGCTGCCGCTGGAAGTCAGCTTTCAGGGCCAACCGCCGGATGATCTGGAGCCCTATCGGCAGCTGTTCCAGGCGCCTTTGCGCTTCGACGCGCCTCGCTACGCGTTGCTGTTTCGCGAAGAGGATGGGGAAATGCCGTTGCCGACCGCCAATGAAGCGCTGGCGCAATTGCATGATCGTTTCGCCGGTGAGTACCTCTCACGCTTCTCCGACAGCAAAGTTATGCATCGCGCGCGGCAGATACTCTGTCGATTGCTGCCGCAGGGCGAGCCCAGGCGCGAAGTCGTGGCGCAGGCGCTGTGCCTGTCGGAGCGCACCCTGCAGCGGCGTCTGCAGGAGGAGGGCAGCAGCTTCCAGCAATTGCTCGACGATACGCGTCGCGATCTGGCGGTGCAGCACCTCGCCCAGCCGGACCTGGCGCCGCTGGAAATCGCCTATCTGCTTGGCTTCGCCGATCCGAGTAATTTCTACCGGGCGTTCAAGCGCTGGTTCGGCGTCACGCCCGGCGAATACCGTCTGGCCGCGCGCTCACGCCAGTAGGAACCTGTGAAAGCCCACATAGCCTTAGCTAGAGCAGATCGGTTACTTATATGCGCCTTTCCATGATGGAGTGACCCAATTGGCCACCAGCCTGCTCGCGTTAATAGACGATATTGCGACCGTACTCGACGACGTCTCGCTCATGACCAAGGTGGCGGCCAAGAAGACCGCTGGCGTACTGGGCGACGATCTGGCACTCAATGCGCAGCAGGTGACCGGGGTGAATGCCGACCGGGAACTGCCTGTGGTGTGGGCAGTGGCCAAGGGCTCGTTTCGCAACAAGGCGATCCTGGTCCCCGCTGCGCTGCTGATCAGTGCCTTTCTGCCCTGGGCAATCACACCGCTGTTGATGCTCGGCGGCGCGTTTCTCTGTTACGAGGGGTTCGAGAAGCTGGCACACCGCTTCCTTCATAGCGATGACAGCGATCACGCGGAGACGGTGAAGGCGCTCGCCGACCCGTCCGTGGACATGGTGGCGTTCGAGAAGAAAAAGATCAGCGGCGCGGTGCGTACCGACTTCATCCTCTCCGCCGAAATCATCGCCATCACCCTCGGCACGGTCGCGGCCGCGTCGTTCAGTCAGCAGGTCATGGTTCTAGTGGGCATCGCCATCCTGATGACGATAGGCGTCTACGGGCTGGTAGCCGCCATCGTCAAGCTCGACGATCTTGGTCTGGCCCTGAGCAAGCGGGCCAGCGGTGTGGCCAGCGCCATCGGGCGAGGCATTCTGAGCGTCGCGCCGTGGCTGATGAGGTCGCTGTCGGTCATCGGCACCGCGGCGATGTTCATGGTGGGCGGCGGCATCCTCACGCACGGTATACGCGCTGTGCATCATTTCATCGAGAACAGCGCCCACGAAGCGCTCGGACTGCCTTATATCGGAGCGGTACTCGGCGGCCTGTTGCCGACGCTGCTCGACGCCGCATTCGGCATCATCGCCGGCGGTGTGGTGTTGGCGTTGGTTACGCTTGGCGGCCGGCTGTTCAAGCGCGGCTCCGGCGCCGCGGCCTGAGTCAGTGGCGCCAGAAGGCCGGGGTCAGCAGCACCAGCACCGTGATGATCTCCAGGCGTCCCAGCAGCATGCCGATCGACAGCAGCCATTTTGCCGTGTCGGGCAGTGTGGAGAAGTTGCCGGCTGGCCCGATGATCTCGCCCAGCCCCGGGCCGACGTTGCAGACCGCGGTCGCCGCGCCCGTGAGCGCGGTGATCGGGTCGAGGCCTAGGAGCGCCAGGCACAGCGCCAGTACGCCGATGGTCATGGTGATGAAAAAGGAAAAGGTCAGGATCGAGCGAACAATTTCTTCGTCCAGATTGTGCCCGTTGTACTGCTGGCGGATTACCGCGCGGGGGTGAATCAGCTGCTTGAAGTTGGCGCGTAGCAGCGAGTAGGCCACCTGGAAGCGGAACATCTTCAGCCCGCCTGACGTCGAGCCCGAGCAGCCGCCGACGAAGGTCAGGTAGAAAAATGCCATGACGGCGAAACCGCCCCACTGGGTGTAGTCATCCACCGCGAAACCGGTCGTGGTAACCACGGAAACCACGCTGAAGGTCACGATGCGCAGTGCATCCAGCGCCGGAATGTCATTGTTCAGCCAATACCAGCCGCTGAACAGCACGCTGGTGATGGTGAGCATCAGGACGAAGCCTCGCACCTGCTGATCCTTGAGCAGCGCCGTGCGATGGCCTCGCAGCGTCATCACGTAAAGGGTGAACGGCAGACTGCCGAGCAGCATGAAGAATACTGCGACCCAGTGCGCGGACGGCCCGAACTTGCCCATCGATGCATCGGAGGTGGAAAAGCCGCCAGTGGCGACGGTCGACATCGCATGGTTGATGGCATCGAACATGCTCATGCCGGTCAACAGGAAGGCCAGAAACGCGGCGACGGTAAACGTCACGTAGATGACCAGCAGGTACTGCCCGGCCACGTGCGAGCGCGGCATCACCTTCTCCGACCAGTCCGAGGACTCGGTCTGGAACAGCCTCATGCCACCGACTCGCAGCAGCGGCAGAATCGCGATCGCCATGCCGATGAAGCCGATGCCACCTAGCCAGTGCAGCAGCGAGCGCCACATCAGCAGCCCGGGCGATGCGCTATCCAGTCCCGAGAGCACGGTGGCGCCAGTGGTGGTGATGCCGGACATGGTTTCGAAGAAGGCGTCCGAATAGCTGATGTGCTGAATCAGCATCAGCGGCAAGGCGGCGAAACAGCAGACCACCACCCAGCTGATCGTGGTCAGGAAGTACATGTCGCGCGGCCGCAGGTTGGTGTTGGCCGGTCTACCCGGTGCGACAAGGGCGAAGCCGCAGGAAAAGGTGATCAGACTGCCCCAGATGAATGCCTGCAGGTCATCGGTGCGTTCGAATGCCAGCAGGGTCAGCATCGGAATGATCATGCTGACGGCCAGGGTGATCAGGAAAATGCCGAGGATGAAACCGATGATGCGTAAGGTCGGCAGGGCCATGTAGAGGGTGCTCGGCACGGTGAAAGAGGGCGGACATTCTACTCGCGTCGCTCCGCCAGTAAACCGCCCGACGGCTGGTATAAAAATGTTTTCTCGGCAGCCGCGGAGCCTCTTCCCAAGCGCAGCGCCATGAATAGAATAGCCGCCCGGGCGCCGGCCCATTTCCGGTATCTGGGTGTTCACCTTCCATGTCAATCGACAATCCCTGCCTCACGTGCGGCGCCTGCTGCGCGTACTTTCGTGTGTCCTTCTATTTTGGTGAATGCGTTTCTGCCGGCGGTGCGGTGCCGGACCAGCTGACGGTTCAGGTTTCGCCGTTCCATGTGGCGATGCTCGGTACCGAGGGCAAGCCTGCGCGCTGCGTCGGACTGCTGGGCGATGTCGGTTGTGGCGTGCGCTGCAGCATGTACGAGCAGCGTTCGAGCACCTGCCGCGAGTTCGAGGCGTCCTGGGAGAACGGCGAGCACAACGCCCATTGCGACGCGGCGCGGGCGGCACACGGCCTGCCACCGCTGGTGCCGCCGCTGCAGCCGCATCTTTCGCCGGATCGGGTGGCTTGACCTGTGGGCTGTTTGGTAAGTTCAGTTGGTCAATTTCGGCGACCATGGCCCGATATTGCGTTGTCTGCTCCTCACCATAGCCCCGCCATGGCTCGTCGCAGCGGCTGGCCTCGGAGCCATGTTCATCCGAACTTGTCTCAACCAACTCACCGCACGGGCCACTAGCGCAAGTCGGTGCGTATTTGCCTGTCGGCCGGCCATCACTCGCGGTACGGCGCCAACACCCTCTAGAATGTCCGACCCTTTCAGGAGGTAATGGATGGACGCTCTGGACCTGTTGCTCAACCGTGTATCTGTCACTCGGCTATGCGAGCCGGCACCCGATGCCGATCAACTCGATCTGCTTTTTCGTGCAGCCTTGCGTGCGCCGGATCACGGCCAGTTGCACCCCTGGCGCTTCCTGACCGTCGAGGGCGATGCGCGCGGCAAGCTCGGTGAGCTGTTTGCCGCCGCTCTGCAGGCCCGGCAGACCGATGCCTCGGACGAAGCGCTGCAGAAGGCGCGCAACATGCCGCTGCGTGCGCCGATGTTGATCGTGGTGATCGCCAGTCCGAAGGCGCACCCGAAAGTCCCGGAAGGCGAACAGTTGCTGGCTGCCGGCTGCGCGGCGCATGGTCTGCTGTTGGCCGCCCATGCTCAGGGGATCGGCGCGGTGTGGCGCACCGGTGAGTTCGCCAATGACCCGCATGTAATGAAGGGGCTGGGCCTGGCCGAGCAGGAACGTCTGCTGGGCTTCCTGTACCTGGGCACGCCGGAGGGCCGCATCCGTAGCGCTCCGGTGCTCGAGCCCGAGGCTTTCGTCAGCGCCTGGAATGGTCAGTGATGGGCCTGGATTTCTGACACCGTGCCTGCAGCGTTTGCCAACGGCAGACGCAGGCTCGCGATGAAGCCGCCATCGGGGTGGTTGGCCAGCTGCAGCTGCCCACCGTGGCGCTCGGCCGCACGGCGGGCGATGGCCAATCCGAGGCCATGCCCGGCCGCCGTTTGTCCTGGCGCTCGGAAGAAGGGTTGGCTCAGTTGCGGCAGGTGTTCGTCGGCGACTCCTGGCCCGTGGTCGCGCACACTCAGTACCAGCTCGTCACCGTCGCGCTGCGCGCGCAGCTCTACAGGCACGCCCTCGGGGTTGAAGCGCAGGGCGTTGCGCAACAGATTGTCCAGCGCACGTTCGAGCATTTCCGTCCAGCCAGTGAATGCCAGGCCTGGCTCGACCCGGCTGTCGATACGCTGAGCGGGCGCGACGATCCGGGCGTTGTCCTCCAGTTGTTCGAACATCGCTGGCAGGTCGACGGCCGTTGTCGTGCCGGGTTCCGCATCCAAGCGCGAGAGTTCGAGAATCTCGCTGATCAACGCTTCCAGCCGATCGCATTCCTTTGCCAGTCGCGGCCAGATCACTTCGCGTTCGCTCGGGCTGGCGCGCTCGGCCAGTGCCTGGGCAATACGCAGGCGCGCCAGCGGTGAGCGCAGTTCATGGGATACGTCGCGCAATAACTGGCGCTGACTGCCGATCAGCGCCTGCAGCCGTGCGCCCATGCGGTTGAAATCGCTCGCCAGCACGCCGAGTTCGTCGCGCCGTGTTGCCAGGCGGGCAAGGGACTGCTGCTGATAGCTGGTCTGTCCCAGATCGTGCACGGCACGGCGCAGGCGATCCAATGGGCGGGTGATGGACAGCGTCAGTAGCAGGCTGAAACCGGTGAGCACCACCAGCGCGATGCCCAGCGCGCTGAGCGGCCACGCCAGGCTGCCGCGATGCCAGGCCTGCAGTTCGGGATAGGGAATGCGGTAGATGAACAGGTAGGTTTCACCGCTGGTCGGGCTGGTGTAATCGGCGGTGAGGCGTCGCCAGGGCAGTGGGCGCTCGCGATCCTGATGGCGCGCCTCGAAGGCGGCGGCGCGGGCGGGGAAGGTGCCGCGGATGATTGGCTGGCCGTTTTCCGCCAGCACCTGTACATCGACCCGTGCACGATGGCGGTGTTGTTCCAGCAGGCGCTGTGCAGCCAGGGGGCCCTGGCGCTCGTAGACCTCGGTCCAGGTTTCGGCGAGACCTTGCAGCGCCGGGTGGCGGCCGAGAATCCAGGCGTCCTGGTTCAACGCATGGCCGAGCAGCATGGCCAAGCCGGCAACCAGCGCAATGGCCAGCCAGAAGGTTGCGAGTATGCGCCAGAACAGTGATCGCACTGGATCTCTCCACGGCAAAGCCCGGCAGCTCCCACCGGCGTTCTGAACGCTTGGCGGAGCCTGTCGGGCAGGTTTCAGGAAGGGCGCAGATCAGTTCTTCTGATCGCGGTCCGCTTTCCATTTGAGGAACTCGGCACGTTCGGCGCGCTTTTCTTCCATCTTCTTCATGCCTTCGTCGAAGGCCTTGTGCTGCTCGGGCTTGAGCAGCGCGCGCATGCTCTGGTGGGTCTTCTCGCGGCTGGCGTCGAGATCGTTCTGCATGGCCTTGCGCTCGGCTTCGGGCAGCTTGTCGAGGTAGCGCTGGGTGATCTGCTGGCGCTGGCGCATCTGCTCGCCCATCAGCTTGCGCATTTCGCGTTGCTGGTCCTTTGTCAGGTCCAGGTCCTGAAACATGTGCGGGGCGTTCTTGCCGCCGTGATGACCGTCCTGCATGCCGCCAGGCATGGCGAAAGCGAGGGTCGGAACGGCAGCGGCGAACAGTAGGGCTACGAGTGATTTGCGCATGGTGAAAACTCTCCTGTGTAGGTAAACCGGCCATACCGACGCGTTGCTCATTGGCGGCAGGTCTGTGACCGGATGAGTTCAGTCTACGCAGGGTAAGGTCAAGGGCAGTCAGCTCAGGGTAAAGCCTCGGTAAAGACGATCAGACGGCGTACAGATAGCCGCGACTGCGCAGGGCGACGATCCGTGGGCTGCCGTCGGCGTGCGGACCAAGCTTGCGCCGCAGGTTGCTGACGTGCATGTCGAGGCTGCGGTCGTAGAGGGTGAGCTTGCGTCCCAGGGCGTGCTGGGCAAGGGTCTGCTTGTCGATCGGCTCGCCTGGTTGCGCGAGCAGCGTTTCGAGGATGCGGCCTTCGGAGAGCGTCAGGCTGACGTCATGACCGCCGACGCTGGCCACGCCGCGTGCCGGGCTGTAGCAGAGATCGCCGAACTCGACCTGGCTGGGCGTCGCGGTCGGCTGGCTGCGGCGCAACACGGCACGCAGGCGTGCGGTGAGCTCGCGCGGGTCGCAGGGCTTGGCCAGGTAATCGTCTGCGCCAAGTTCGAGGCCGAGAATCCGATCCAGCGGCTCGCCGCGACCCGACAGCATCAGCACCGGCAGATCGGGATGTTCACTGCGCAGTTGCTTGAGCAGCTCCAGGCCACTGCCGTCGGGCAGCATCACGTCCAGGACCACCGCGGCTGGCTGGTGCTGCGCCAGCGCTTGGCGTGCACTGTTGCCATCGTGGCAGGCATGGGCGACGAAACCTTCCTGAGCGAGCCAGCTGATCAGCAGCTCGCAGAGTTCTTCGTCATCGTCGATAAGCAGCAATTCACTCATGTCGGCTCAGGTACTCAGTTGAGCCACTGGCGTCGACGGCGACCGCGCGTGACCAGCAGGCCCAGGGTGAAACTGACGACCCCGACAGCACCACCGACGGCGAACCACTGTTGCTGTTCGTTCAACATCGCGGGCAGCACTTTTGCCTGCTCGGTCTGCAACTGCAGGCGCAAGCGGCGATTTTCCTCGCGCAGACGCAGCAGCAAGGCCTCCGTGGTGTCGGTGCTCGGGCCGGCAGGCTCTGGCTCGGCTACGGCGTCAAGCTCGTCGTATTCGGCGGGGTCGCCGGGCTCGGTCACCGGAACAGCAGGTTCCGTTATTGCTTCCTCGGCATACAGCGGCGGGGTGAGCAGGGTCAGGGCAAACAGCAGGGCAAGCGATCGTTGACGCATCGGAACTCCTATTTCCTTACGAGGCCGTGGGCTGCCAGCGGCCGGGCTATTCCCTGCTGTGTCGGCTCAGGGCAGTACTTTCTTGAAGGGCTTGACCACCACGTTCACGTATACGCCGGCGGCCTTGTACGGATCGGCGTCGGCCCACTGCTGCGCGGCTTCCAGCGAATCGAACTCGGCGACTACCAGACTGCCGCTGAACCCGGCTTCGCCCGGGTCGTTGCTGTCGATGGCTGGGTGCGGGCCGGCGAGAACCAGGCGACCTTCGTTCTTCAGCTGCTCCAGGCGTGCCAGGTGGGCCGGGCGAGTGGCGAGGCGGTCCTGCAGGGAATTCGGTGCGTCGGTGGCGATAACGGCGTAGAGCATGGTCGATCCTCGTTCGCGTAGGGGCGTATATAAAAAGTACAGAAAGCCCGGCATGGTGACAGTGCCGGCGCGGCTTCTTTGTCGCGCGGGTCCAGGCGCTACACACAACGGACCGCGCCGTGCAGCGCGGCATCATAGCAAACGGCGCTTGCGACGGAAGCGCTGCGCTTTCCCCCGCTGCAGCGGTTGATGGCACGCAGGATCGTATCGGCGGTCGAAGTAAGAGCGGTTTGCGGCGCCTGCAGCGCTGGCTGGCCGTAATGACGGTGACGACACGAGCCAAAGCGCCGGTGCGGCGTTAGACTAGTCGGCCGTTTGCGCCGGAGCACCCCGTCTTTCGGGCCGGTGAAGCCTTACCGCCGCAGGCTTACGGATTCTTATCGAGGTGTCTGCATCTCACTGGAGCGCGTAACCAGATGATTGTCGATCTGCATTGCCACAGCACCGCCTCGGACGGCGCGCTGGCGCCTGCCAAGCTGGTGGAGCGAGCCCATGCGCGTGGTATCGAGATGCTGGCGCTCACCGACCACGACACGGTCGACGGCCTTGCCGAGGCGCGGGCAACTGCGCAGGCGCTCGGTATGCAGCTGGTCAATGGCATCGAGCTTTCTTGCCTGTGGAACGGGGCTACCATTCATGTATTGGGCTACGCCTTCGACGCTGATGCGCCTGCGCTGCAGCAGGCGATCGCACAACTGCACGAAGGACGTTGGCGCCGCGCCGAACTGATCGGCCAGCGCCTCGAAGCGAAGGGGATGCCGGGTGCGCTGGAAGGCGCGCGGGCGCTTCAGCAGGAACTCGGCGACAGTGGCAACGCACCGGCGCGGCCGCATTTCGCCGATTTTCTCGTGCGTGCCGGTCATGTCCGCGACCGTGCCGAAGCGTTTCGCAAATGGCTGGGTTCGGGCAAGCTCGGCGACGTCAAGCAGCATTGGCCGAGCCTGGAGCAGACGGTCCAGACCTTGCGTGACGCAGGTGCGTGGATCAGCCTGGCGCACCCGTGGCAGTACGATTTCACTCGCAGCAAGCGGCGCCGGCTGGTGATCGATTTCGCCCAGGCCGGCGGTCACGCGCTGGAGGTGGTCAACGGCATGCAGCCGCTGGAACAGGTCGGCGGTCTGTCGATCCTGGTACGTGAGTTGGGCCTGATGGCCACAGTGGGCAGTGATTTCCATGCGCCCGGCGACTGGTCGGAACTGGGGCTGTACCGCAGCCTGCCGGAGGACCTGTCGCCGCTTTGGAGACATTTCGATCATGAGCGCCGCATACCTGCTGCCAGCTGAACAGGGAGTTTCCATGAGCCAGTTCTTTCAGATCCATCCGGACAACCCGCAACCGCGCCTGATCAAACAGGCCGTGGAAATCATCCGCAAGGGCGGGGTAGTGGTCTACCCGACCGACTCCAGTTATGCCGTCGGCTGCTCGATGGGTAACAAGGCCGGCATCGAACGCATTCGCCGGCTGCGCCAGCTCGATGACAAGCACAACTTTACGCTGGCCTGTCGCGATCTGTCGCAGCTTGGCCTTTTCGCCAAGGTCGATACCGCGGCCTTTCGCCTGCTCAAGGCTCATCTGCCCGGTCCCTACACTATCATCCTGTCGGCTACCCGCGAGGTGCCGCGCATGTTGCTGCACCCCAAGCGCCGCACCATCGGCCTGCGCGTGCCGGCACAGCCGATCGCCCAGGCGCTGCTGGAAGAACTCGGTGAGCCGCTGATGAGCGTCAGCCTGATCCTTCCCGGTGAAGACCTGCCGATGAGCGACCCCTACGAGATGCGTGACGCGCTGGAGCATCAGGTAGACCTGATCATCGATGGCGGTTACGGTGGCCTCGAAGCATCGACGGTGGTCAGTCTGGTCGACGATCGGCCTGAAGTGATACGGGTCGGCTGCGGCGATCCCGAACCCTTCATGGCTTGAGCCTGGATGGCGAGCGTGCCTGTACACCATCTGGCCTGTCGGTGAGAGGGTTGAGGCAAGTTCGGGTGAACATGGCTCCGAGACAGGGCGCAGCAACGCGGTATCTGGGCCATGGCCGCCGAAATTGACCAACTGAACTTACCAAACAGGCCAATTAATCAAGGACACCCTTTTGAGCTCCATGGATTCACAGCGGCGCGTGGTTTCCGGCATGCGTCCCAGCGGCCGGCTTCATCTCGGTCATTACAACGGCGTATTGAAGAACTGGGTCAGGCTGCAGCACGAGTACGAGTGTTTCTTCTGCATCGTCGACTGGCACGCGCTGACCACCGACTACGAAAGCTCCGGCGAAATCTCGCAGAACATCATGGATATGGCGGTGGACTGGCTGGCTGCCGGCGTCAGTCCCAGTTCAGCGACGCTGTTCATCCAGTCACAGGTGCCGGAGCACGCCGAGCTGCACCTGCTGCTGTCGATGATCTGCCCACTGGGCTGGCTGGAGCGGGTGCCATCCTACAAGGAGCTGCAGCAGAATCTGCAGCACAAGGACCTGGATACCTATGGCTTCCTCGGATATCCACTGCTGCAGGCCGCGGACATCCTGATCTATCGTGCCGGGCTGGTGCCGGTCGGCGCCGACCAGCTGCCGCATATCGAATTCGCCCGCGACGTGGCGCGACGTTTCAACCATCTCTATGGCCGCGAAGCGGATTTCGAGGATAAGGCCGAAGCGGCGATCCGAAAGCTCGGCAAGAAGACCTCCAAGCTGTACGTCAGCCTGCGTAAGAGCTATCAGGAGCAAGGCGACGTCGAGGCGTTGAACACCGCCCGTGCGGTCATCAAGGAACAGCAGACCATCACCATCGGCGATCAGGAGCGGCTTTACGGCTACCTGGAAGGCTGCGGCAAGCTGCTGCTGCCGGAACCGCAGGCGCTGCTCGGCGAGCAACCGAAGATTTCCGGGCTCGATGGCGGCAAGATGGCCAAGTCCAACAGCAATGCGATCTACCTGCGTGATACGTCGAACGAGATCGAGGAGAAGATTCGCCGTATGCCCACCGATCCGGCCCGCGTGCATCGCAGCGACCCTGGTGAACCGACGCGCTGCCCGGTGTGGCAGATGCATCTGGTGCACTCCGAAGAGGCCGTCTGCCAGTGGGCAGAGCAGGGTTGCCGCAGCGCCGGCATCGGCTGCCTGGAGTGCAAGGGGCCGCTGATCGACTCGATCAAGGCTGATCTGACACCCCTGCAGGAACGCGCGCTGGACTACGAGCAGAATCCCGACCTGGTCCGCAGCATCCTCGCAGAAGGTGCGGAGCACGCTCGTGACGAGGCCCGTGAGACGCTGATCGAAGTTCGCCAGGCGATGGGCCTGAATTACCGCTGAGCGGCGCCTAAGCGGCCGGCTCCGAAGGATTTTCATGCAGCACACCGAGTCCCCCAGTCCCGAAGCGATCCAGCCCGGCGAGCAGCTACGCCTGGCGCTGGTCTATGGCGAGGCGGTGACCGAGCTGCCGCTGGACCTCTACATTCCGCCGGATGCGCTGGAAGTCTTTCTCGAAGCCTTCGAAGGCCCGCTGGATCTTCTGCTCTACCTGATCCGCAAGCAGAACATCGACATCCTCGATATTCCGGTGGCCGAGATCACCCGGCAGTACATGGGTTACGTCGAGCTGATGAAATCGGTGCGCCTGGAGCTGGCCGCCGAGTATCTGGTGATGGCTGCGATGCTCGCCGAGATCAAGTCACGCATGCTGCTGCCGCGCTCGGCCGAGGTCGCCGAAGAAGAGGATGATCCGCGCGCCGAGCTGATCCGCCGGCTGCAGGAGTACGAACGTTTCAAGGCCGCCGCCGAAGACATCGACGAGCTGCCACGGGTCGGCCGCGACCTGCAGGTGCCGCGTCTCGATGCACCCGAGGCGCGGGCGCGCAAGCTGCTGCCGGAAGTCAGTCTGGAAGAGCTGCTGGTGTCGATGGCCGAAGTGCTGCGCCGCGCCGATATGTTCGAGAGTCACCAGGTCACCCGCGAAGCGCTGTCGACCCGCGAGCGCATGAGCGAAGTGCTCGAACGACTGAAGGACGGTGGTTTCGTCCCCTTCGTGACGCTGTTCCGCATCGAGGAAGGGCGACTCGGCGTGGTGGTGACCTTCATGGCTGTGCTCGAGCTGATCAAGGAGTCGCTGGTCGAGCTGGTGCAGAACGAACCCTTTGCGCCGATTCATGTGCGCAGCCGTACCGAATAGGCATTTGCAGGAGTCAATCGTGGACCTGTCCGATCCAAAGGATCTCGCTTCGCTGCTCGAAGCCTTTCTGCTCGCATCCGGCAAACCGCTCTCCCTGGAGCGCCTCGGCGAACTCTTCGAGGAAGCCGAGCGGCCGTCTTCGGCACAGCTGAAGAAGGCCCTCGAAGTGCTGGAAAAGTCCTGCAAGGGCCGCGCCTTTGAACTCAAGGAGGTCGCCAGCGGTTACCGCCTGCAGGTGCGTCAGCGCTTTTCGCCGTGGGTCGGTCGGCTCTGGGAAGAGCGTCCGCAGCGTTACTCCCGGGCGATGCTGGAAACCCTGGCGCTGATCGCCTATCGCCAGCCGATTACCCGTGGTGAGATCGAGGACATCCGCGGCGTCGCGGTTAACAGCCAGATCGTCAAGACGCTGCAGGAGCGCGAGTGGATTCGTGTGGTTGGCCATCGTGACGTGCCGGGACGCCCGGCGATGTTCGCCACTACCCGGCAGTTTCTCGACCATTTCAACCTGAAGAACCTCGATGAGCTGCCGCCACTCGCTGTATTGCGCGAGATGGAACCGGAGCTCCGTCCGATGCTAGACGACGAGGATGCCCCCGTGCCTGTCGCCTTGCAGGCGCGGGCCGATGAAGCTGCAGATGAGCCGCAGGCCCCGCTGCGTGAACAGACCAGCTTCCGCAGCCTGCTGGCCGAACTCGACGGCATGGAGCAGGGCCTGAAGACCGACTTCGACGATCTGCTGGAAGCCGAAGAGACATCGGTAGACGAGCCGCGCGGAGACGAGCCCGCGCACTAAGCGCCAAGCCACCCCAACCGGCGTACTCAGGCTCCTGGTTGCCGCTTCCACGCCGGCATCGCGTCGTATCCGAACGCCAACTGACCCTGGATGGTTTATGGTTGTCTGAGCTTTCAACCAAGCGTTGAGCCCTTCAACCACAGTTGAATTTTGCAGCAGGAGTGAGGCATGCATCCGCGAGTTCTAGAAGTCACCGAGCGCCTGGTCGAGCGCAGCCGCAAGACCCGCGAGCGCTATCTGGCGATGATGGCCGCCGCCGCCAGTGAGGGTCCGCAGCGCGGCAAGCTGCAGTGTGCCAACTTTGCCCACGGTGTCGCCGGCTGCAATTCCGGCGAGGACAAGCAGAGCCTGCGCCTGATGAACGCGGCAAACGTGGCCATCGTCTCGGCGTACAACGACATGCTCTCGGCGCATCAGCCCTATGAGCATTTCCCGGAAATGATTCGCCAGGCGCTGCGTGAGATCGGCTCGGTCGGCCAGTACGCCGGCGGCGTCCCGGCGATGTGCGATGGCGTGACCCAGGGCGAGGCGGGC
The DNA here is from genome assembly GCF_002929225.1 of Stutzerimonas kunmingensis. Taxonomy (GTDB): domain Bacteria; phylum Pseudomonadota; class Gammaproteobacteria; order Pseudomonadales; family Pseudomonadaceae; genus Stutzerimonas. The sequence goes on from NZ_PISM01000004.1 coordinate 1,002,674, forward strand.
ATGGAAATGAGCCTGGCCAGCCGCGAAGTGATCGCCATGAGCACGGCAGTCGCGCTGTCGCACAACATGTTCGATGCGGCATTGATGCTCGGCATCTGCGACAAGATCGTCCCGGGTCTGATGATCGGCGCGCTGCGCTTCGGCCATCTGCCGACCATCTTCGTGCCGGGCGGGCCGATGCCCTCGGGAATTCCGAACAAGGCGAAGGCCGAGGTGCGCCAGCGTTACGCCGAAGGCAAGGCCAGCCGCGAGGAGCTGCTGGAGTCGGAGATGAAGTCCTATCACAGCCCCGGCACCTGCACCTTCTACGGCACCGCCAACACCAATCAGGTGGTGATGGAGATCATGGGCCTGCACCTGCCGGGCTCGTCGTTCGTCAACCCTTACACGCCGCTGCGCGATGCGCTGACCCGGGAGGCGGCGCATCAGGTCACGCGCCTGACCCATCAGGCCGGCAACTACACACCGCTATGTCAGGTGGTCGACGAGAAATCCATCGTCAACTCGGTGGTCGCGCTCAATGCCACCGGCGGTTCGACCAACCACACCCTGCATATCCCTGCGTTCGCCCGCGCCGCCGGCATCCAGCTGACCTGGCAGGACATGGCCGATCTTTCCGAGGTGGTGCCGACGCTGGCCAAGGTCTACCCCAACGGCCAGGCCGACGTGAACCATTTCCACGCCTGTGGCGGGGTGCCGTTCATGGTGCGCACGCTGCTCGACGCCGGTCTGTTGCACGAGGACGTGCATACCGTCGTCGGCAAGGGCCTGCGGCGCTACATCCAGGAGCCGTTCCTCGACGGTGACAAGCTGGTGTGGCGCGATGGCCCGGCGCAGAGCCTTGACGAAAACATCCTCCGCCCGGCCGAGCGGCCATTCTCGCCGGAGGGCGGGCTGCGTGTGCTGGAAGGCAACCTCGGCCGCGGCGTGACGAAGATTTCTGCCGTGGCGCCCGAGCACCGTTTTGTCGAGGCGCCGGCGCGGGTATTCATCGACCAGAGCGAGCTGGCGGCAGCGTTCAAGGCCGGCGAGCTTGAGCGCGACTTCATTGCCGTGGTGCGTTTCCAGGGGCCGAAAGCCAATGGCATGCCCGAACTGCACAAGCTCACGCCGTTTCTTGGTGTGCTGCAGGACCGCGGCTACAAGGTGGCGCTGGTCACCGACGGGCGCATGTCCGGTGCATCGGGCAAGGTGCCGGCGGCCATTCATGTCTGCCCGGAGGCACTGGACGGCGGGCCGCTGGCGCGGGTGCGCGATGGCGACATCCTCCGCGTCGACGGCGAGAACGGCGAACTGCGAGCACTGGTCGATCCCGCCGAATGGGATGCGCGGGAACCGGCGATTCGGCCTGAAGACATGGGCATCGGCTGCGGTCGGGAGCTCTTTGCCTTCATGCGCGCCTCGTTCAGCACGGCAGAGCAGGGCGCCAGTGCCTTTACCGAGAGTCTGGAGGCGCTGAAGTGAAGACGGCGCTGGTTGGAGATATTGGCGGTACCAATGCACGTTTCGCGCTGTGGCGCGACCAGCGAATCGAGCAGATTCGCGTGATTCCCACGGCCGACCATGCGCGGCCGGAGCTGGCGATCCTCGCGTACCTGAGTGAAGTCGATCAGCCGCTGGAAACCCTCGAGGCGGTGTGCCTGGCCTGTGCCGGGCCGGTCGGCGGCGATCTGTTTCGCTTCACCAACAACCATTGGCAGCTGAGCCGCGAAGCCTTCTGCCGCGAGCTGGGTGTGAAGGAGCTGTTGCTAATCAACGACTTCACCGCCATGGCCCTCGGCATGACGCGGCTGCACGATGGTGAGCGCATCACGGTTTGCGATGGCGAGCCTGAACCGGGGCGGCCGCGGCTGGTCATAGGGCCCGGCACCGGGCTCGGAGTCGCCGGATTGCTGCCACTGTCTGGCGGCGGTTGGCGCGCCTTGCCGGGCGAGGGCGGGCATATCTGCCTTCCCGTCGGCAGCGAGCGCGAGGCGGCGATCTGGGCGCATCTGCATCGTTCGCTCGGCCATGTAAATGCCGAGGCAGTGCTCAGCGGTCCAGGGCTGCTGACGCTCTACCGCGCATGCTGCGCGCTGGATGGACAGCAGGTGGCGCTCGATTCGCCCGCAGCTATCACCAAGGCCGCGCTGGCCGGCGATGCCTACGCCGCGGCGGTGCTGGAGCAGTTCTGCCGCTGGTTGGGGCGTATCGTCGGCGATAACGTGCTGACCCTCGGTGCCCGCGGCGGCGTTTACATCGTCGGTGGCGTGGTGCCGCGTTTCGCCGAGATGTTCCTGCGCAGCGGTTTCAGCGAGGCGTTGCGTGAGAAGGGGCAGATGAGCCGCTATTTCGATCGCCTGCCGGTCTGGCTGGTGACCGCGCCGTATCCGGGCCTCGAGGGCGCGGGCGTGGCATTGCAACCGTTGTTGGAGGGAGCCTAGGCTGCGACATGACGGGTCGACGGGTGACCCCATAACAACAAGAAAAGGGACGTGACGTGAGCCAAGCAGGTAAGAACATCCTTCTGGTCGATGACGATCAGGAAATCCGCGAACTGTTGCAGACCTACCTCAGCCGCTCGGGCTTTCATGTGCGCGGCGTGCCGGACGGCGGGCAGTTTCGCGCGGCGCTGTGTGCCGAGCCGGCCGATCTGGTGATTCTCGACGTGATGCTGCCCGACGAGGACGGCTTCAGCCTGTGCCGCTGGATTCGCCAGCACGAGCGGTTGGCTTCGATGCCGATCATCATGCTCACCGCCAGCTCCGACGAGGCCGATCGGGTCGTCGGCCTGGAGCTGGGCGCCGACGACTACCTGGGTAAGCCGTTCAGCCCGCGCGAATTGCTCGCGCGGATCAAGGCACTGCTGCGACGCGTCAGCTTCGCCCAGGAGCGCGGCAGCGACGTGCTGGCCTTCGATGAGTGGCGCCTGGACATGATCAGCCACCGCCTGTTCCACGCCGACGGCGAGGAGGTCTTTCTCTCCGGCGCCGATTTCGCCCTGCTCAAGCTGTTTCTCGATCATCCGCAGCAGATCCTCGACCGCGACACCATCGCCAACGCCACCCGTGGTCGCGAGGTGATGCCGCTGGAGCGTATCGTCGACATGGCGGTCAGTCGCCTGCGCCAGCGCCTGCGCGACACCGGCAAGTCGCCGCGGCTGATACGCACGGTACGTGGCAGCGGTTACTTGTTGGCTACCCAGGTGACGCCGCACCATGAATCTGCGCACTGAGCGGGGGCGCCTGCGGCTGGTGCCACGTTCGCTGCTCGGACGGATGCTGTTGCTGACCCTGCTGGCGGTGTTGCTGGCCCAGGGGCTTTCGAGCCTGATCTGGCTGTCCCAGCTACGCGCCAGCCAGATGGAAGGCTTGCTCACCAGCGCCCGCAGTCTGGCGCAGTCGATGGCGGCCAGCGTCAGCTACTTCCGTTCGCTGCCGCTGGGCTATCGCCCATTGGTGCTCGATCAGTTGCGCAGCATGGGCGGTACACGTTTCTTCGTGTCGCTCAACGACAAGCCGCTGGACATGGAGATCCTCCCGGAAACGCCGCGCAAGCGTGCTGTCCTGCATGAGGTGGAGCAGATATTGCGCCAGCGTTTGGGCGGCGCGGTGGACCTGAACATCGAGTTCGTCAGCCCCGATGACCTGCGCATCTTCAACAGCGGCATCACGCTCGATGAGTTGCCGCGCTCCTGGGCGCACTACGCGCTGGGCCTTGAACCACTGTCACCGCCGGTGCTGGTGACGCAGATCCAGATCGCCCCGCAGGAATGGCTCTATCTGGCCTCGCTGATGCCGGCTCCCTACGTCAGCCTGGAGGACGAGGGGCTGCCGGCCCAGCAGTTGTGGTTCATCGTGCTCACCAGCGCCTTTCTGCTGCTGTTCATCGGCCTGCTGGTGCGCTGGCAGAGCCGGCCGCTGAAGCGCCTGGCCAAGGCGGCGCGGGAGTTGTCGCTGGGCGCCGAGGTGCAGCCGCTGACCGAGGCCGGCGCCAGCGAGATCGTCGAGGTGAGCCGTGCCTTCAACAACATGCGCCAGCGCATCAGTCGCTACCTGACCGAGCGAGGCCAATTGTTCAGCGCGATTTCCCATGACCTGCGCACGCCCATCACGCGGCTGCGTCTGCGTGTCGAGCTGCTGGAAGATGAAGCCCAGCAGATCAAGTTCACCCGTGACCTCGACGAGCTGGAGCTGCTGGTCAAGGGCGCACTGCAATGCGTGAAGGACACCGACATCCACGAGAACATCGAGGCGGTGGATCTAAATCTGCTGCTCGAGCATATCGTCGAGCCCTATCAGGCCTGCGACCAGACCCGCGTGACCCTTGACGGCCGGGCTTCGGCACCTTATCCGGGCAAACCGCTGGCTCTCAAGCGCTGCATCGGTAATTTGCTGGACAATGCCCTGAAGTACGGTGAGCGCGCCCACCTGCATGTCGAGGACGGCAAGGAGTCGCTGGTGCTGCACGTCGATGACGAGGGCCCGGGCGTGCCCGAGCAGCGTCTTGAGCATGTCTTCGAACCCCACGTGCGGCTCTCGGGGCAGCAGCAGGGCTACGGGCTGGGGCTCGGTATCGCACGGAATATCGCCCACGCCCACGGTGGCGAACTGAGCATGCGCAATCTGCAGCAGGGAGGGCTGAGGGTGACGCTGACCTTGCCGCGCTGATCTGGCTCAGTGCACCTCGTTACGATCGCTGCGGCTTTGTAACGGCTCTGTGACCATCGCCCATCCCTTCGTTACCCAGTGTCCATTTCCCTGCGCATAGACTCGGTCCATCGCAAGCGACCATGACTTGCCGGATAAAAACAAGAAGGTGCCTCTACATGAACGCGATCCATCGTCTCGCTCTTTCCGTTTCCCTTGCCCTGCCATTGCTCGCCCATGCCGGCGAGGTCGAAGTTCTACACTGGTGGACCTCCGGCGGTGAAAAGCGCGCGGCCGATACCCTGCAGAAGCTGGTCGAGCAGAAAGGCCATACCTGGAAGGACTTCGCCGTCGCCGGCGGTGGTGGCGAGGCTGCCATGACCGTACTGAAGACCCGCGCCGTTTCCGGCAACCCGCCGTCCGCCGCACAGATCAAGGGCCCGGACATCCAGGAGTGGGGCGAACTCGGCCTGCTCGCCAATCTCGATGACACCGCCAAGGCAGAACGCTGGGACGAGATGCTGCCCGAGCAGGTGCGCAAGATCATGCAGTACGACGGTTCCTATGTGGCCGTCCCGGTCAACGTACACCGGGTCAACTGGCTGTGGATCAACCCGGAGGTGTTCGAGAAGGCCGGCGCCACGCCGCCGAAGACCCTCGACGAGTTCTTCGCCGCGGCCGACAAGCTCAAGGCTGCCGGCTTCATTCCGGTTGCCCACGGCGGCCAGCCCTGGCAGGACGGCACCGTGTTCGAGGGTTTTGTACTGAGCATTCTCGGCCCGGACGACTATCACAAGGCCTTCGTCGAGCTGGATAACGACACCCTGACCGGCGACAAGATGGTTCAGGCCTTCACCGCACTGAAGAAGTTGCGCGACTACATCGACGCCGACGCGGCCGGGCGCGAATGGAACCGTGCCACCGGCATGGTCATCGACGGCAAGGCCGGCATGCAGATTATGGGCGACTGGGCCAAGAGCGAGTTCACCGCCGCCAACAAGGTGGCTGGCGAGGACTACCAGTGCCTGCCGTTCCCCGGCACCCAGGGCAGTTTTGCCTTTAATATCGATTCGCTGGCCATGTTCAAGCTCAGCAACGATGACAACCGCAAGGCTCAGGAAGACCTGGCGCGCACGGTGCTGGAACCGGAATTCCAGACCTTCTTCAATCAGAACAAGGGCTCTATCCCGGTTCGTCAGGACCAGGACATGAGCGAGTTCGACGCCTGCGCCCAGCAGTCGATGACCGACTTCAAGGAGGCCGCCAAGGGCAGCGGCCTGCAGCCCAGCCTGACCCATGGCATGGCGGCTTCGAGCTATGTGCAGGGCGCGGTGTTCGACGTCGTCACCAACTTCTTCAACGACCCCAAGGCCGACCCGCAAAAGGCGGCCAAGCAACTGGCGGCGGCGATCCAGGCCGTGCAGTAACGCTGAGGGCGGACCGTTCCGCCCGCTTCCCGAAACGTTCGTCCCGGCACAGGCCTCGGTCTGTGCCGCGGGCGACGACATCCCCGATTTCCATGAGGGATCACACCCATGAGCTCCATCGCGCTTCAAGCCAGGCCTGCCAAAGCCTCGCCGCTCGACGCCCTGCAGCGCTGGCTGCCCAAGCTGGTTCTGGCGCCGAGCATGCTGATCGTACTGGTCGGCTTCTACGCCTACATCGGCTGGACCTTCCTGCTCTCGTTCACCAACTCACGCTTCATGCCCAGCTACAAATGGGCCGGCCTGCAGCAGTACGAGCGCCTGTGGGACAACGATCGCTGGTGGGTCGCCAGCCAGAACCTGCTGGTGTTCGGTGGCATGTTCATCGCCATCAGTCTGCTGATCGGCGTGGTGCTCGCCGTACTGCTGGACCAGCGCATTCGCCGCGAAGGGCTCATCCGCACCATCTACCTGTACCCCATGGCGCTGTCGATGATCGTCACCGGCACCGCCTGGCAGTGGCTGCTCAATCCCGGCCTGGGCCTGGACAAGTTGCTGCGCGACTGGGGCTGGGAAGGCTTTCGCTTCGACTGGTTGGTCGATCCGGATCGGGTCATCTATTGCCTGGTGATCGCCGCGGTGTGGCAGGCCTCGGGCTTCGTCATGGCGCTGTTTCTCGCCGGTCTGCGCAGCGTCGATCAGTCGATCATCCGCGCCGCCCAGGTGGATGGTGCGAGCCTGCCGACCATCTACCTGCGCATCGTGCTGCCGAGCCTGCGCCCGGTGTTCTTCAGTGCCTTGATGATTCTGGCCCATATCGCGATCAAGAGCTTCGACCTGGTCGCGGCGATGACTGCCGGTGGTCCGGGGTATTCCAGCGATCTGCCGGCGATGTTCATGTACGCCCATACCTTCACCCGTGGCCAGATGGGCCTGGGTGCGGCGAGCGCCATGCTGATGCTCGGCGCGGTGATGGCGATCATCGTGCCTTATCTGTACTCCGAGCTAAGGAACAAGCGCCATGTCTGACTTCGCGCAACCGCGCCTGACCCTCGGGCGCCTGACCATCCATGCCACCCTGTTGTTGGCCTGTGCCGTCTACCTGGTACCGCTGGTCGTGATGCTGCTGACCAGCTTCAAGACCCCGGAAGACATCCGTACCGGCAACCTGCTGAGCTGGCCGGAAGCGTTCAGCGCCATGGGCTGGCTGACGGCCTGGGACAGTATCGGCGGCTACTTCTGGAACTCGGTGAAGATCGTCATCCCAGCCGTGCTGATTTCCACCGCGCTGGGCGCGCTGAACGGCTATGTGCTGTCAATGTGGCGCTTCCGTGGCTCGCAGCTGTTCTTCGGTCTGCTGCTGTTCGGCTGCTTCCTGCCGTTCCAGGTGATCCTGCTGCCGGCGTCCTTCACCCTCGGCAAGCTGGGCCTGGCCAATACCACCACCGGTCTGGTGTTGGTCCATGTGGTCTACGGCCTGGCCTTCACCACACTGTTCTTCCGCAACTTCTACGTCAGCGTGCCGGACGCGCTGGTGCGCGCGGCGCGGCTGGATGGTGCGGGCTTCTTTACCATCTTCGGCCGCATCCTGCTGCCGATGTCGGTGCCGATCATCATGGTCTGCCTGATCTGGCAGTTCACCCAGATCTGGAACGACTTCCTCTTCGGCGTGGTGTTCGCCAGTGGCGACACCCAGCCGGTCACTGTGGCGCTGAACAATCTGGTGAACACCAGCACTGGCGCCAAGCAATACAACGTCGACATGGCCGCGGCGATGATCGCCGGCCTGCCCACGCTGGTGGTCTACGTGGTCGCCGGCAAATATTTCCTGCGCGGGCTGACTGCCGGCGCCGTCAAGGGTTGAGGAGAACAACGATGGCTTCCCTGGAACTGCGCAATGTTCAAAAGAGTTATGGCAACAGCCAGGTCGCAACGCTGAAGGACATCGCGCTGAAGATCGACGCCGGTGAGTTCCTGATCCTGGTCGGGCCTTCGGGCTGCGGAAAATCCACCCTGATGAACTGTATCGCCGGGCTGGAGAACATCACCGGCGGCGAGATTCTCGTCGACGGCGAGGACATCAGCCAGGCCAGCCCGAAGGATCGCGACATCGCCATGGTGTTCCAGTCCTACGCGCTGTATCCGACCATGAGCGTACGCGACAACATTGCCTTCGGCCTGAAGATGCGCAAGGTGCCGGCGGCGAAGATCGAGGAGGAGGTGGCGCGGGTCGCCAAGCTGCTGCAGATCGAACCGTTGCTCGAGCGCAAGCCGTCGCAGCTCTCCGGTGGCCAGCAGCAGCGCGTGGCCATGGGCCGGGCGCTGGCGCGGCGGCCGAAGATCTACCTGTTCGACGAGCCGCTGTCGAACCTCGATGCCAAGCTGCGGGTGGAGATGCGCACCGAGATCAAGCTGATGCACCAGCGGCTGAAGACCACCACGGTGTACGTCACCCATGACCAGATCGAGGCGATGACCCTCGGCGACAAGGTCGCGGTGATGAAGGATGGCGTGATCCAGCAGTTCGGCACGCCCCACGAGATCTACAACAACCCGGCCAATCTGTTCGTTGCCAGCTTCATCGGCTCGCCGCCGATGAACTTCGTACCGTTGCGCATCCGCCAGCGCGACGGACGCTGGGTGGGTGTGCTCAACAGCGAGCAGGGCAGCTGTGAATTGCCGTTGCCGATTACCAGCGACGACGGGTTGCGTGATCGCGAACTCATTCTCGGCATCCGACCGGAACAAATCGGCCTGGCTCCAGCAGGATCAGCGGATTTTTCTCTGGCGGTCGATATCGAAGTGGTGGAACCCACCGGGCCAGACACCCTGGTGGTGTTCACGCTGAATCAGGTCAAGGCCTGCTGCCGCTTGGCGCCGGATCAGGCGCCGCGGGTGGGGGAAACGCTCAATCTGCAGTTCGACCCGCGCAAGGCGCTGCTCTTCGATGCGCAGACCGGCGAGCGGCTTGGCGTTGTGCAGCCGGAGCCGGTGCGCGAGAGCAAGGTCCCCCGGCTGGTTTCCAACGGAGCGGGCACAGCGCAGTGAACTGCCGCCTGCCTTGCCAGCAGGCGGTCGATGAAAGTGGACGGTTACAGGAATGAACAGAGCCGTCTCGGCTCGATCCAGCGATCAATAACAACAAAAGCGGAGTGGATATGAAAAGAACACTGACAGCCCTGGGCGTTGCGACTGCCGTTGTCGGGATGGCCCTGCCGTTGAGCGGCCATGCCCTGGAATTCACCGGCTACATGCGTAGCGGCGTGGGTGAATCGGTCAACAGCGATTCGCAATCATGCTTCCAGTTGCCCGGCGCGCCGAGCAAGTACCGTCTCGGTAACGAGTGCGAGCAGTACGCCGAGCTGGACCTGCGCCAGGACCTCTACACTTTCGCCGATGGCTCGGTACTGAGCCTGGAAGGCATGGCGGCGCTGTACAACCAGTACAACCACACCCCGGAATTCACCGGCGACCATGGCTGGGCGCGGATGGTCCAGGCCTACGCCGAGTGGAGCAAGGTGCCGGCGCTGAACAACGGCTCGCTGTGGGCGGGCCGCCGCTTCTACAAGCGTAACGACATCCATATCTCCGACTTCTACTACTGGAACCAGAGCGCTACCGGCGCCGGCGTCGAGGACATGGAGATCGGCGGGCTGAAGTACAGCTATGCCTTCTCGCGCAAGGACAGCGTGTTTCAGGAAGAGTACGTCACTCGCCACGATTTCAACGTCGGCGGCTTCGATAGCAACCCGGGCGGTGAGCTGGAATTCGGCCTGAGCTACCTCGACAAGCCCAGTCGTGACGACGCCAACAGTGGTTGGGCGGTGACGGTGCAGCATGTGCAGTCGGACTTTCTAGGCGGCAAGAACACACTGGCACTGCAATACGGTGAAGGGCCGGGCACCGGCCTCGGCTATACCGGCGACGTGACCCTGGACGACAGCGCCAAGAGCTGGCGGGTGGTGGAGTACTTCGACTGGCAGGTGACCCCGCGCTTCGGTGGCCAGGCTCAGGTGGTCTATCAGAAGGACAAGCGCGCCGACGGTGGCGATCAGGACTGGTGGTCGGTGGGGGCTCGCCCGGTCTATGCGTTCAGCGAGCAGTTCAAGCTCGTCGCCGAGGTCGGCCATGATCAGATCGACGCCACCGACGGCACGCGCAAACTGACGAAGTTCACCATCGCGCCGACCTGGTCACCCGCCGGCCCTGGCTTCTGGGCACGGCCGGAGTTCCGGCTGTACTACACCTATGCCAGCTGGAATGAGGCGGCGCAGCGTGCCGCCAACCTGATGGCCGAAGGCTCGGCGTTGTCGGACACCGGTGCATTCGGCAATGCCCGCCATGGTTCGAACTTCGGCGTGCAGGTGGAGCATTGGTGGTAAAAGTCGCGGATTAGCGCGTTGCCATCCAGATCAGCAGGCCGGCCTGGAACAGCGCCAGCGCAATCAGGCAAACAATGGTGAATCGCAGCGCACCGTCCTCACGACGGAAGCGGGCGATTCGCTCCTGCAGTTCACGAATCTGGTTCTCCTGTGCCTGCAGGTTGCGGTCGGCCTGTTCCAGCATCGCCGCCGCCTCCTGCAGCTCCACTACCTGCACCTTCTCGCTGTTCCAGTCCGCTCGCAGGGCGCTGACCCGCGGTGCGCCGTAGGTTGGCTTGAGCGGCGTCGCCTGGGGGTAGTCGATATCGAAGCCCTGGGTGCGCAGGCAGTGATCGCGACGCAGGCGCTGGTCTTCGCTCGCCACATCCTTCGGCAACGCGCCGCCCTCGACCAGATAGTGGCTCCAGCGCTTCTGCGCCCATGCCGCGCCCTGGGCCAGCAGAAAGCGGCCGAGGCCTCGATTGGCCGGGTCCAGTTGTAATCCGCTATCCGGCCCGAAGCGCAGTTCCTTGCTGCGGTGATCGGCCCACACCTCCAGCACGTTGTGCTTGCGCGAGCGCACCTGGCCGGGGATGTTGATGAACATCCGCAGCAGGCTCTGCTCCGGCGTATGCCGTTCCAGTTGCGCAAGTTCGACGAATCGCAGCGGGCGCACGCCGCCGTCGCGCTCGGTGGGCAGTGGTGCCAGGCGCAGCAGGCGGAAACGGTCGGGCTTGAGCTCCGTCCACGGATGCTTCGGTGCTGCCGGCTGGTCTTTTTCAGTGCTCTGGGTGGTTTCGCTGTCGGTCATCTGCGCGTTCCTGGGCCTGCGCGGCGGCTCGTTCAGGAGCCGATCGGGCCCTCGTCATGCGGGCTATCGGCAGCGCGGCGCCTAACTGGAGGCTGGCAGGATGCCATTGGCCTGCAGGAAGTGTCGGATACGTTCCTGCAGGCCCCAGGCGAGCGGCAGGTCGGGGTCATCATAGGAGGCCAACTGTTGCGCATTCGCCGGGACGATGCGCAGCACATGGTTCATGCCATCGATCAGCGCCAGCTTGGCGTCGGGTTTTGCGCGCCGCAGGGCTTCGGCGTCCTCGATGCCGACCTGGATGTCGTGGCGGCCCTGGACGATCAGCGCGGGTGTCTCGACGGCCGCGAAGGCCTCCGCCGGGTCGTAGGCGAACAGCGAAACCAGGTACGGCTGCACGCTGGGGCGGAACAGCACCTGCAGGGGCTCCGGCACTTCGGCGTGGGTTCGGCCGGCCTTGAGCTCGTCGATCAGAAAATAACTGGTGGCGAGCAGTGCCGGCGGCAGGCGACCCTGCAGTTGCTCGCGCAGCACCTCGTCGATCGGTCGGCCGCTGCCGGCGATGCTGATCAGCGCCGCGGCGCCCGACTTCGGCGCGGCGAGACTGGCGATCAGCGCTCCTTCGCTGTGGCCGATCAGGATCAGTCGGCTGAAACGGGGATCGCCCTTGAGCTTCGCGCTCCAGGCCAGCGCATCGCTGACATAGCCCTCGACGCTCAGCTCGCGCTCGTCCGGTGCGGCCGCCAGGCTGGCGCCGACGCCGCGCTTGTCGTAGCGCAGGCTGGCCACGCCCAGCTTGGCCAGGCCCTGGGCCAGGCGCTTGAGGCTATCGTTGCGTCCGGCCGGGTTGTTGCCGTTGCGATCGGTCGGGCCGGAACCTGCGATCAGCAGCGCTACCGGTACCGGTTGGTCGCTTTTCGGCAGCAACAGACTGCCCTGCAGTACGCCGCTGCCGGTATCCAGGTTCAGGGTCTGATTGAGCAGGGTCTGCGCCTGCAGGAACGAAGGGGACATGGTCAGTAGCAGCAGTATCAGCAGGGCACGCATGGAAGGATTTCGTTGGTCACGGAGCAGGTTGGACGCGGCAATCGACGTAAAGGTCAGTATGCGCCGGCAACAGGAGCGATGACACCGTAGCGGCCTCAGGTATACTTCCGGCCCCTGTTTTTCGGTCGATCGCGGAGCGTCCTGCATGTCCGGCAATACCTACGGCAAGCTGTTCACCGTCACCACTGCCGGCGAAAGCCATGGTCCTGCGCTGGTGGCCATCGTCGACGGTTGCCCGCCCGGGCTGGAGCTGTCGCTGGACGATCTGCAGCGCGATCTCGACCGCCGCAAGCCGGGCACTAGCCGGCATACCACTCAGCGCCAGGAAGCCGACGAGGTGGAAATCCTCTCCGGCGTCTTCGAAGGCAGGACAACCGGTTGCCCCATCGGCCTGTTGATCCGCAACACCGACCAGAAGTCCAAGGACTACTCGGCGATCAAGGACCAGTTCCGTCCGGCCCACGCCGACTACACCTATCACCACAAGTACGGCCTGCGCGACTACCGCGGCGGTGGCCGCAGCTCCGCGCGCGAGACTGCCATGCGTGTGGCGGCCGGCGCCATCGCCAAGAAGTACCTGGCGACGCTGGGCATTCAGGTGCGCGGCTACATCAGCCAGCTCGGCCCGATCGAGATCCCGTTCAAGACCTGGGACAGTGTCGAGCAGAATGCCTTCTTCAGTCCGGACCCGGACAAGGTGCCGGAGCTGGAGGCCTATATGGACCAGTTGCGTCGCGATCAGGATTCGGTGGGCGCGAAGATCACCGTGGTCGCCGATGGCGTACCGCCGGGCCTTGGCGAGCCGATCTTCGACCGTTTGGACGCCGAGCTGGCCCATGCGCTGATGAGCATCAATGCGGTCAAGGGCGTGGAAATCGGTGCCGGCTTCGCTTCGGTAGCCCAGCGTGGCACCGAGCACCGTGACGAGCTGACGCCCCAGGGATTCCTCTCCAACAATGCCGGCGGCATTCTCGGTGGCATCTCCTCGGGACAGCCGATCGTCGCCCACCTGGCGCTCAAGGCCACGTCCAGCATCACCACGCCAGGGCAGTCGATTGATGTGAATGGCGCGCCGGTCGAGGTCATCACCAAGGGTCGCCATGACCCCTGCGTCGGCATTCGTGCCACGCCGATCGCCGAGGCCATGATGGCCATCGTTCTGCTCGATCACCTGCTGCGCCACCGTGGGCAGAACGCCGATGTGCAAGTGCTCACCCCGGTGCTGCCGCAACTGTGAATCCGGGCCGTAGACGGCAGACCGACGGCGGCAGCATAAGGCGGCCGTTGTCCGCAGTCGGTAGCTTGTAGCCTATGGCCGCTGCTCTGCCGTACTGGCGTCTGTCCGGTTTCTACTTCTTCTACTTTGGCCTGCTCGGCTCCACGGCGCCGTTTCTCGGCCTGTACTTCGATCATCTGGGTTTCTCGCCGGAGCGGATCGGCGAGCTGATCGCCATTCCCATGCTGATGCGTTGCGTGGCGCCGAATCTCTGGGGCTGGCTGGGTGATGCAACCGGTCGCCGGCTGGAAATCGTCCGTCTCGGCGCGCTGTGCACCTTGCTGTCCTTCGGGCTGATCTTCTTCGACAAGAGCTTTGCCTGGCTGGCGCTGGTGATGGCGTTGCATGCGTTCTTCTGGCACGCGGTGCTGCCGCAGTTCGAAGTCATCACCCTGGCGCATCTGCACGAGCAGACTGAGCGCTACAGCCAGGTCAGGCTGTGGGGCAGCATCGGTTTCATCTTCGCGGTGGTAGGGCTCGGACTGCTGTTCCAGCGGCTGAGCCTCGATCTTTACCCGACCGCGGTGGCCTTCGTGGTGGTCGGTATCGTGCTGAGCAGTGCCTGGGTGCCCAACGCTCATCCGCGGCAACGTAGCGAGGCGGCCGGGCAGGGCGGGTTCCTCGCCCAGCTGCGGCGGCCTGGCGTACTGGCCTTCTACGGCTGCGTGGCGTTGATGCAGCTGGCCCATGGTCCGTACTACACCTTCTTCAGTATTCACCTGGAAGCACTGGGCTACAGCCGCAGCTTTATCGGGCTGATGTGGGCGCTGGGGGTGGTCGCGGAAATCCTGCTGTTCCTGGTAATGGCGCGGCTGCTCGAGCGTTTCTCGCTGCGTCAGGTGCTGCTGGCCAGCTTCCTGATCGCTGCGCTGCGCTGGGTGTTGCTCGGGCAGTTCGCCGAGCATCTGGCCGTGCTGCTGGTCGCGCAGCTGATGCACGCGGCGACCTTCGGCAGTTTCCACGCCGCCGCCATTCACTTCGTCCAGCGCAGTTTCGGCCATCGCCAGCAGGGCCAGGGCCAGGCGCTGTATGCCAGCCTGTCCGGCATCGGTGGAGCGCTGGGTGCGCTCTACGCGGGCTACGCCTGGTCCGGTCTGGGACCGGGCTGGTCGTTCGCCATCGCCAGTCTGGCGGCGCTGGCCGCAGCCGCTATCATTGCCTGCCGTTTGCAGGAGGACCGCGCATGACTGCCACCCGCCAGCACCTGAGCCAGGCGATCATCGACGCCGGACGCTTCTTGTATGGTCGTGGCTGGTCGCCGGCGACCAGCAGCAACTACTCGGCGCGCCTGACCAGCGCCGAGCTGCTGCTGACCGTTTCCGGGAGGCACAAGGGCGAGCTGACTGCCGATGACCTGTTGGCCGTCGACATGCACGGCAACAGCCTGGAAGAGGGCAAGAGGCCTTCGGCGGAGACACTGCTGCATACCCAGCTGTATCGCTGGAAACCGGAGATCGGCGCGGTGCTGCACACCCATTCGGTGAATGCCACGGTGCTGTCCCGCGTCGCCTTGGCCGATTCGCTGGTGTTCGCCGATTACGAGCTGCAAAAGGCCTTCAGCGGTATCTCCAGCCATGAATCGCAGGTGCTGGTGCCGATCTTCGACAACGATCAGGACATCGCCGCCCTGGCCGCCAGGGTGCAGCCGTGGCTCGACGAGCATCCCGATTGCGTCGGCTACCTGATTCGCGGTCACGGCCTGTACACCTGGGGCGAGGCGATGAGCGATGCGCTGCGGCAGATCGAGGCGTTCGAATTTCTGTTCGAATGCGAACTGAAGATGCGTGCCCTGCAGCCCAGATAAATTCCAGCCTGCCCGGTAGCGACCGGTCAGACGACCTTTTCGGAGAGCCGAACATGAGTGTCCTCAGCGTCTATCACGAGTCCCGCCCAGACCAACCGCTCAAGGTGCTGACCCACCTCGAAGACATCGCCCCGACGCTGGCCAAGGTCGGTGTGCAGCTGGAGCGCTGGGAGGCCAGCGCACCAATCGCCGCCGGAGCCAGCCAGGAAGAGGTGATCGCCGCCTATCGGCCGCAGATCGACAAGCTGATGACCGAGCGTGGCTATGTCACGGTGGATGTGATCAGCCTGACCCGCGATCACCCGCAGAAGGATGAGCTGCGCGCGAAGTTTCTTGATGAGCATCGCCACGCCGAGGACGAAGTGCGCTTCTTCGTTGCCGGGCGCGGGCTGTTTACCCTGCATATCGACGACATGGCCTACGCCGTGCTGTGCGAAAAGAACGACCTGATCTCCGTGCCCGCCGGCACGCGCCACTGGTTCGACATGGGCGAAGAGCCGCACTTCGTCGCCATCCGCCTGTTCAACAATCCGGACGGCTGGGTCGCGGAATTCACTGGCGAAAGCATCGCCGATCAGTTCCCGCGGCTGGACGACTGAGATGCCGATCAAGGCGATCCTCACCGACATCGAAGGCACCACCAGCGCCGTCGCCTTCGTCTTCGACGTGCTGTTCCCCTATGCCCGCGAGCATTTGCCGGTTTACATCCGCAGCCACGCCGACGAGCCTGCGGTCGCCGCGCAGCTCGAGGCGGTGCGTAGCGAAAGCGGTGAGGCCGATGCGGATATCGAGCGCGTCATCGAGATACTGCTCGGCTGGATCGCCAGTGATCGCAAGGCTACCTCGCTCAAGGCGCTGCAAGGCATGATCTGGGCCCAGGGCTATCGAGCCGGTCAGCTCAAGGGCCACGTCTACCCGGACGCAGTAGCCGCGCTACGGGAGTGGAAGGCGCAGGGTTATACGCTGTATGTGTATTCCTCCGGCTCGATCCAGGCGCAGCAGCTGATCTTCGGCTGTTCCGAGGCCGGCGACCTGACGCCGCTGTTCTCCGGTTATTTCGATACCACCAGCGGGCACAAGCGCGAGGTGGCCTCCTACCAGCGCATCGCCGAAGCTATCGGCGTGCCGGCCGCCGAGGTGCTGTTCCTCTCCGACGTGGTCGAAGAACTCGATGCCGCGCAGCAGGCCGGCATGCACGTCTGCGGGCTGGGCCGCGATGGCGGTGCGCTCGGTGAGCATGAAACCGTCGCCAGCTTTGCGCAGATCGACCCGCGGCGTTACTGAGCCGCCAGGCGATTACTGAACCCTGCCGCCGCGCTGGCATCCTAGTTTAGGTACTCACCCAAACAGGAGCGAACCCATGGGAGATGCCTTCGGCGGTATTTTCGGCCTGCTCATCCTGATACTGGATATCTGGGCGATCATCAGCATTGTTCGCAGCGACAGCACCGGCGGCAAGAAGGTGCTCTGGGTGCTTCTGATCGTTCTGCTGCCAGTGCTCGGCTTGATCATCTGGGGAATCATGGGGCCGCGCGGCAATCGTCCCGACGCGCGCGGGCCACATCGGTAGCCGTCGATGGAAAGCCTCAGCGGCCCGCTGGCCATCGCGGTGCTCGTGCTCGACATCCTCGCCATCGCTTATGTGTGGCGCAGTCGCATCGAGGTCGGGCGCAAGGTTGTCTGGTCATGTGTGATCCTGCTGCTGCCCGTGGTCGGTCTGATCATGTGGGCGGTAGCGGCCGGGCCGTTCGGCAAGGCGCGGTTGTGACACATGTGGCGCAGCGGTCTGCTGATCGGTCTGCTGGCCTTTGCTGCTGAGCCGCTCCTGGCTGACGACGCGGTGGCCTGGCAGGCATTGCGCGAGGGGCGGGCGGTACTTGTCATGCGTCACGCCAGCGCGCCTGGCTTCGGTGATCCCGAAGGCTTCGTTCTCGAAGACTGCAAAACCCAGCGAAATCTGAATCAGCGCGGCCAGGATGAGGCCCGGCGCTGGGGCGCGCGGCTGCGCGAAGCGGGGCTGAATGAAGTGCGCTTGTTCAGCAGTCGCTGGTGCCGCGCGCTGGAGACCGCCGAGCACATGGCGCTGGGCCCGGTGGAGCCACTGCCTGCGCTGGATTCGTTTTTCACATCGCCGGCAAACGAGCAGTGGCATACCGACGCCTTGCGCGAGGCCGTCGAGCAATTGCCGGTCGGTGAGATAGCGGTGCTGGTCACTCACCAGGTCAACATCACCGCACTGACGGGCATCTTCCCGCAGTCGGGCGAGGGATTGATTCTGGAGCGCCCGCTAACGAGTCCGCCCAGGGTGCTAACGCGCATCGCGCCGCCTTAGCCGCCCTTGGCCGCTTTGGAATAGTTGTCCCAGATATGGATGGCCGCATAGGCGCGCCACGGACGCCAGGCTTCGGAGCGTTCGGCCAGCGCCTTGGCGCTGATGCCGTCTGCACCCCACAGTGGCGCTTTCAGTAATCCCAGATCGGCAGCGGGAAAGGCGTCCGCGACACCGAAGCCCCGTAGCGCGATGTATTCGGCGGTCCAGGGACCGATCCCCGGCAATTCGCAGAGTCGTCGCACCAGCGCATCGGCACCATCTTCCACGTGCAGCTGCAGCGCGCCTTCGGCCACCGCGGCTGCGAGGCGGCGCAGCGCCTGGGCTCGCTTGGATGGCATGCCGATGTTCTCCAGCGGGTCATCGGCGATGGCCTGTGCGCTAGGGAAGAGCCGCTCCAGCCCCGGCGGGGCGTCCCGCAGCGTCTCGCCGAGGCGTTCCACCAGGCGCCGCGTAATGGTCACCGCCGCCTTGACCGTGACCTGCTGGCCGACCACCGCCCGCACCGCCTGTTCGAACGGGTCGTAGGCGGCCGGCAGGCGCAGGCCGGGGTGCGCGGCGATCAGCGGGCCGAGTGCGGGATCGCTAGCGAAATGCGTGGCGATGGCCTGCGGATTGGCATCCAGATCGAACATCTTGCGAACCTGTCCGACGAGTGGCTGGGTGGCATGTTGCAAAGAGTCGCTGAGCATCAGTTCGAGCGCCGGGCGGTCGGCCTGCGCGCGCACGCGGAGCCAGCCGCTGGCTTCGCCAACGCGCAGCGTGCGCGAGTAGCCGTCAACGTCCAGCCGTTCCACGCCGGGTAACAGACGCAGGGCGAAGTGGTGGTGAAACTGCTGCCAGTCCCAGGGTTCGAGGTAGGGCAATTGGATGATTTCGCTCATGACCCGACTCTAGGATCTCCCGATGGCCTTGTCGTCCCGAAGTGTGCTTTTGCTGCCTGCGGTTTCCGCTGTCATCTTGGCCAACGTAGAATGCGCCTCTTTTCGGTGGGCAGGCTGCATCGCCCGTCAAGCCAGATTGCCATCATGCGGCGGAGCGCTGCTTCGTCGCCGGTCAAGGGAGATACCCCATGAGCGACTTTCAGGAAACTCTCTACGAGGGATACGGGCAGCGGTTCCAGGTCGACAAGCTGCTGCACGAGGTGCGCACCGCGCATCAGCATCTGGTGATCTTCGAGAACCCGCGCATGGGCCGGGTCATGGCCCTGGACGGCGTGATCCAGACCAGCGAAGCCGACGAATTCATCTACCACGAAATGCTTGCCCACGTACCGATCCTGGCCCATGGCCTGGCGCGTCGCGTGCTGATCATCGGTGGCGGCGACGGCGGCATCCTTCGTGAAGTGGCGCGCCACCGCGATATCGAGAGCATCACCATGGTCGAGATCGATGCCACGGTGGTGGAAATGTGCAGGGAGTTCTTGCCGAACCATTCCGCCGGCACCTTCGAGGATCCGCGGCTGAATCTGGTGATCGACGACGGCATGCGCTTCGTGGCGACCACTGAAGAGAAGTTCGACGTCATCATCTCCGACTCCACCGATCCCATCGGCCCAGGTGAAGTGTTGTTCTCTGAGAACTTCTACCAGGCCTGTCGCCGCTGTCTGAACGAAGGCGGAATCCTCGTCGCGCAGAACGGTACGCCGTTCATGCAACTGGGCGAACTGCAGACCACTGCCAGACGCATGCAGGGGCTGTTCGCCGACTGGCATTTTTACCAGGCGGCTGTGCCGACCTATATCGGTGGTGCCATGTCCTTCGCCTGGGGCGCGTGCAGCGTGGAGAGCCGCAAGCTGCCGCTGGAAACCCTGATGCAGCGCTTCGCCGGCAGCGGCATCGTTACTCGGTATTACAACCCGCATGTGCACCTTGGCGCCTTCGCACTGCCGCAATACGTGTTGCATGCGATCGCCAAGCCCAGCAACGACTGATCCGCCTGTGATGGCTGTCTCATAACGGGGCATTCAGACGAACCAGGCCTCGCGGCCCGCCCGGAAACGGTGCGGGCCGCTTTCGTTTCATCTCCAACGCCTTGTTCTACAAGGGTTATCCGGCGTGGCGCGAGCTTTGCACTGTCGTTGGGCAGGTTTTTGTCCGAGGGCTCCGCATGGACCGCGTTTTCTACGATGAGATGCACGACGCGCACGGCGCATGCCGCCCGCACTACCGGGCCTTTTCGGCTTGGCTTTCCGATACGCCATCCGACGTGCTGGCGCAACGTCGGCGCGAGGCGGATCTGCTGTTCCACCGCGCCGGCATCACCTTCACCCTGTACGGCGACGAGCAGGGCACCGAACGGCTGATTCCCTTCGACACCATCCCGCGCGCCATCCCGATGAGCGAATGGCGGATGGTGGAACGCGGCTGCATCCAGCGGGTACAGGCGCTCAACCTGTTCCTCGCCGATCTCTACCACGAGCAGCGCATCCTCAAGGCCGGCGTCATCCCGCCGGAGCAGGTGCTGGCCAACGAGGGCTACCAGCCGGCGATGCAGGGGCTGGACCTGCACCGCGACACCTATGCGCACATCGCCGGAGTCGACCTGGTGCGCGACGGCGACGGCACCTACTACGTGCTCGAGGACAACCTGCGCACGCCCAGCGGCGTCAGCTACATGCTCGAGGACCGCAAGATGATGATGCGGCTGTTCCCCGAGCTGTTCGCCGCGCAGCGCATCGCGCCGATCAATCACTATCCCAACCTGTTGCTGGAAACGCTCAAGCATTCCAGCCCGCTGGACAATCCCTGCGTGGTGGTGATGACGCCGGGACGTTTCAACAGCGCCTTCTTCGAGCACGCCTTTCTCGCCCGCGAAATGGGCGTGGAACTGGTCGAGGGCGCGGACCTGTTCGTGCGCGACGAGCGCGTCTACATGCGCACCACCGCCGGCGCGCGCCAGGTCGACGTGATCTACCGCCGGCTCGACGACGCCTTCCTCGACCCGCTGGCGTTCAACCCGGACTCGGCGCTGGGCGTACCCGGCCTGCTGTCGGCCTACCGGGCGGGCAACCTGGTGCTGGCCAATGCCATCGGCACCGGCGTGGCCGACGACAAGTCGATCTATCCGTTTGTGCCGGACATGATCCGCTTCTACCTGGACGAGGAGCCGGTCCTCGCCAACGTGCCGACCTGGCAATGCCGCAAGCCGGAGGAACTGTCCCACGTGCTGGCGCACCTGCCGCAGTTGGTGGTCAAGGAAACCCAGGGCTCCGGCGGCTACGGCATGCTGGTCGGCCCGGCGGCCAGCGCGAAGGAGATCGAGGCCTTCCGCGCGCGGCTGAAGGCCAATCCCGGCGCCTATATCGCCCAGCCGACCCTGAGCCTGTCGACCTGCCCGACCTTCGTCGAGAATGGCATCGCCCCGCGCCATATCGACCTGCGGCCGTTCGTGCTCAGCGGCCGGGAAACCCGCCTGGTGCCCGGCGGGCTGACCCGCGTGGCGCTGCGCGAGGGCTCGCTGGTGGTCAACTCGTCGCAGGGCGGCGGCACCAAGGACACCTGGATCGTGGAGGATTGCTGAATGCTGAGTAGAACCGCGGCCGATCTGTACTGGATGTCCCGCTACCTGGAGCGCGCCGAGAACATGGCGCGCATGCTGGACGTCAGCTATTCGCTGTCGCTGATGCCGCAGGACGGCCGTGGCGACGGCCTCGACGAACTGGCCATGCCGCTGCTGATCACCGGCACGCTGGACGATTACCTGGTGTGCCATGGCCAGCTCAACGCCGAGCGCATGCTGCATTTCTTCGCCCTCGACGAAGGCAACCCGGCCAGCCTGTTCAACTGCCTGCGCCTGGCGCGCAGCAACGCCCACGCGGTGCGCGGGCGCATTACCTCGGACATGTGGGAGAACATCAACGCCGCCTGGCTGGAGATGCGCGGCATCGCCGAGCAGGGCCTGGGGCGCTATGGCATCAGCCGTTTCTGCGAATGGGTCAAGGAGCGTTCGCACCTGTTCCGCGGCGCCACCGTCGGCACCATCATGCGCAGCGACGCCTACCGCTTCATCCGCCTGGGCACCTTCATCGAACGCGCCGACAACACCCTGCGCCTGCTCGACGCCCGCCACGAACTGCTCGGCGAGGAAAGCGAGAACCTCGACGACCGCTCGGCGCGCGCCTACTACCAGTGGAGCGCGCTGCTACGGGCGCTGTCCTCGTTCGAGGCCTTCGCCGAGATCTACCGCGGCTCGCCGCGCACGGCCAAGGTCGCCGAGCTGCTGCTGTTGCGCGCCGACGTGCCGCGCTCGCTGCGCGCCTGCCTGGTGGAGCTGCAACTGATCCTCGCCAGCCTGCCGGGGGACAACGGCCGCCCGGCGCAGCGCCTGGCCTCCGAGCTGGAGGCGGGCCTGCGCTACACCAGCATCGACGAAGTGCTGGAAATCGGCCTGCACGACTGGATCACCGCCTACGTCGAGCAGGTCGGCCGGCTGGGCAACGCCATTCACTCTGCCTACCTGGAGGCCGCATGAAGCTATCCATCAGCCACGACACCAGCTACCGCTACCAAGACCAGGTGCGCGCGAGCATCCAGTACCTGCGCCTGACGCCCCAGCAGAGCCAGCGCCAGCGCGTGTTCAGCTGGGAGCTGGAGCTGCCGCGCCCGGCGCGGGCGCAGCGCGACCCCTACGGCAACGTGCTGCACGTGCTGACCCTGGACGAGCCGCACGACGAGATCGTCATCCGCGCCCGCGGCCAGGTGGAAATCGACGAAACCTGCGAATGCGAGGCCGAGGACGGCTCGCCGTTGCCGTTCCTGCGTTCCAGCCCGCTGACCCAGGCCGACGAGCCCTTGGCCGAGTTCGCCCGCCGCCAGTGCGGCAGCCGCCACGGGCGCGACGGCCTGGCTGAACTGATGCACGCACTGGCCGACCACATGCTCTACACCCCCGGCGCGACCCAGGTGGAAAGCACCGCGGCGCAGGCCTTCGCCGGCGGCGCCGGGGTATGCCAGGACCACAGCCATGCCTTCATCGCCTGCGCCCGCAGCCTGGGCATCCCGGCGCGCTACGTCTCCGGCTACCTGCTGACCGACGACAGCGACCACCTGGCCAGCCATGCCTGGGTCGAGGCCTGGATCGACGGGCAGTGGTACAGCTTCGACGTCTCCAACCGGCTGCTGCGGCCGGACCGCCACCTGAAGCTGGCGGTGGGCCTGGACTACCTCGATGCCTGCCCGGTGCGCGGCATGCGTCGCGGCGGTGGCGGCGAGTCGATGCATGCGCGGGTGCAGGTCATGCCGATGCAGATGGGCCAGCAATGATCGCGTGCCGCCCGGGCTTGCGGCGGGCGGCGGTTGGGTTACCATCCGCGCGCCGCCCGCGGCAGCTCCTCATCCATTAGAGCCACACGAACCATGACCTACTGTGTCGCCATGAACCTGGCCGATGGGCTGGTGTTCGTTTCCGATTCGCGAACCAACGCCGGCGTCGATCACATCGCCACCTTTCGCAAGCTCTACCGCTTCGGCATCCCCGGCGAGCGGCTGATCGTACTGCAGACGGCCGGCAACCTGGCCACCTCCCAGGCCGTGGTCAGCCTGCTGCGCCATCGCCTGCTGGGCGAGGGCGCGAACCTGTACAACGTGCCGTCGATGTTCGCCGCGGCGCGCCTGGTGGGCGATACGCTGCGCGAGGTGATCGAGCACGACGCCTCGCCGAGCATGGCCTCGGGGATCGACATGAGCAGCTCGTTCCTGGTCGGCGGGCAGATCGCGGGCGAGGAACCGCAGCTGTACAACCTCTATCCCCAGGGCAACTTTATCTGCGCGACGGTCGACACGCCCTATTTCCAGATCGGCGAGAGCAAGTACGGCAAGCCCATCCTCGACCGCGCGCTGCGCCACTCGACGGCGCTGGAGCAGGCCCTGCGCTGCGCGCTGATCTCCTTCGACTCGACCATCCGCAGCAACCTCTCGGTGGGCATGCCGCTGGACGTGCTGGTCTACCGCAGGGACAGCCTGCAGGTGCCCGACGGCTACCGGGTGGAGGAGGGCGACGCCTACTACGAGGACATCCGCGAGCGATGGTGCAGCAACCTGCGGCGCATGCTGGTTGAACTGCCGGCCGCACCGGGGTTCTATCTGGATTGAGAGGCCGCCTTGCGGCCTGTCCGTGCAACCGGGCTGGCGGCCTGCTAGCTTGTCATCGTGGGCATGGAGGATGCCCGCGCCGTTTCACTCACGCAGTCATGACCCGTCTGCCGATGCCTCGACGCCGGAGCCGGTCTCCCGTCGGGTACGCGGCAACCACCATCCACGCTCGAGAGGAGGTTGATTTCATGAGTACCACCTTCCACGAGGATGTCAGCAGCACCGTTCTGCGCAGGATGAAGGAGGGCGGCTTCGATTTCGCCCGAGTCCATCCAATCGACTTCTATGCGGTATTCCCTGAACAGGACCGCGCCCAGAGAGCCGCGCAGAACTTTCGCGGCGAAACCATCAATACCCAGGTGTTTCCGCGTGAGGACGGAAGCTGGAATCTGCAGGTAAGCAAGGTGATGTACGCGACGTTCGATGGCATCGGCGATTTCGAGCAGGATCTGGAATACCTGGTCGAACCCCTCGGTGGGGTGCTCGATGGCTGGGGCGTCACCCAGGAGATCGAAGGTCAGGACACCTGACCATCCTATCCTCACTCCCGCTTGAAGCCACTCTGAAGTGCCTGGTCCCAGGGAGGGACCGGGCCGAAGCGGTTTTTCAGAAACTCCAGCAATAGGCGGCTCCGCGAGTCGGCCTCGCGCCGCAATCGCAGCGCATAGATGCCGCTGGCTTCCGGCTGCGGCAATCCCCCTTCGCAGAACAGCGGCAGCAGTTCGCCACGCAGCAACTGGTCGCTGATCAGCCAGGTCGGCAGGTGGGCGATGCCAAGTCCCGCCAAAGCCCCGGCCAGCAGCGCTTCGGCATTGTTCGCCACCATGCGCAGGCGGCCCGGGCGCAGCAGTTGCGGTCGCCCGTCGCGCTCGAAACGCCACGCATGGGTCGGCGCCAGCGCATCCCAGTCCAATCCATCATGGTCGGGCAAATCCTCCGGTCGCAGCGGCACGCCGCGACGTTCCAGGTAGGCGGGGCTGGCGCAGACCACTCGTACCATCGGTGCCAGCGGTGTGGCGACCAGACGGGTGTCGGCCAGCGGGCCGATGCGCAGTACCAGATCGACCTCACCCAGATGCTCGCCGTGCAGGTCGACGAAGCTGTCGATCAGGCGCAGCTGGATATCGACTCCCGGATAGGCCTGGAGAAATTCGGCCAGGGCCGGCGCCAGGTGACGTCGACCGAAGGGGGCCGGCGCGTCGATCCGGATGCGGCCTTCCGGTGCGCTGTCCAGCGACGTCGCTTCGGCGCGCGCCAGATGCAGTTCCTGCACGATGCGCTGGGCGCGTTCGGCGAATGCCAACGCGGCGGGCATCGGGCGAACCGCGTGGGTACTGCGGCTGAACAGCTGGCAGCCCAGCGCCTGTTCCAGTGCATCGATGCGGCGCGCCACCGCCGAAGGTGTCAGGCCATGGCGGCGCGCGGCGGCAGAAAAGCTGCCAGCGTCGAGCACATCGATGAACAGGCTGAGCTGGGCGGAAAGGGCGTCGGGCAGCATTCGAATTCCTTGCTTGTGCGATCTATGCAAAGCCATTGTGCGTGGCTATGCGTACCGAAGCCAGCGGCGGTCGCGTACGATGAGCGCCCCTGTGAATTGGAGCGTCGGAATGCTGCTGGATATCGGATTGAACGTACTGCTCGGATTGGCGCTAGGCACGCTGGGTGGCTTGTTCGGTATCGGCGGCGGATTGATCGCGATTCCCGTGCTGGGCGTGCTGTTCGGCCTGGATCAGCAACTGGCGCAAGGCACCGCGCTGGTGATGGTCGTGCCCAACGTACTGCTCGCCATCTGGCGCTATCACCAGCGCAATCGCATCGACTGGCGGCATGCGCTCGCGCTGGGCAGCGCCAGTTTCGTGTTCGCCATCGCCGGTGCGGCCGTTGCCGTGTCGCTGGATGCCGGGCGCATGCGCATGGCGTTCGTCGGCTTCCTGCTGGCGCTGGCGGCTTACACCCTGCTACGGGTGTTTCTGCGCCCGGCCACCGGCGACGGACAGCTGCGTCATCCCTGGCCATGGCTGGGCCTGCTCGGCGCGGGTGCCGGAGCGTTGGGAGGGCTGTTCGGTGTCGGTGGCGCGGTCATCGCCACGCCGATTCTGACCAGTGTATTCGGCACTTCGCAGGTGGTCGCCCAAGGCCTGTCGCTGGCACTGGCGGCACCGAGCACCGGTGTCACCCTGGTCACCTATGCGCTGCATCATCAGGTCAACTGGTCGCTGGGCCTGCCGCTGGCGGTAGGCGGGTTGCTCAGCATCAGCCTGGGCGTGCGACTGGCGCACGCCTTGCCGGAGCGTCTGTTGCGACTGCTGTTCAGTGTTTTTCTGGTGGCAAGCGCCGTGCTGCTGGCGATGGAAAGCTGATCGGCGCGATCCCGCCAGTCGTTCAGCCCGTCAGGCCGATCAGGCCACCACCCACAGCGCCACCGATCACCACCAGCCAGGGCGGTAGTTTCCAGTACATCAGTGCGGCGAGGGCGAGCAGGGCAAGGACGAAATGCTCTGGGGCCTTGATGCCGCTGGTCCATACCGGATCGTACAGCGCAGCCAGCAGCAACCCGACCACCGCCGCGTTGACCGCCGCCAGGGCTGCCTGCGTGCGCCGGTTGCTGCGCAGGCGCTCCCAGAACGGCAGCACGCCGATGACCAGCAGAAACGACGGCACGAATACCGCAACCAGGCACACCGCCGCTCCCAGCAAGCCGCTGGGCGATTCATTCATCGAGGCGCCGAGAAACGCGGCAAAGGTGAACAGCGGGCCGGGTACCGCCTGGGCCGCGCCGTAGCCAGCGAGGAACGTATCGCGGTCTACCCAGCCTGGCTGCACCACTTCGGCCTGCAGCAGCGGCAGCATCACGTGGCCGCCACCGAACACCAGCGCGCCAGCGCGGTAGAACGCATCGAGCAACGCCAACAACGGGTTGTCCGTGCCGCTGGCGAGTAGCGGCAACAGCATGAGCAGCGCAAAGAACAGCGCCAGTGCTGTGAGCGCGGCCCGACGCTTCACCGCAACGGGCAATGCGACATGTGCTTCCGTGGAGGCTGGGCGAAAGACAATCAGCCCGATCAGACCCGCCGTGGCGATGACCGCAACCTGGCTCCAGATGAACGGGAGCAGCAGCACGGTGCTCGCCGCCGCCAGCGCAATGGCGATTCGCGGCGCGTCGGTACACAGCGTTCGTGCCATGCCCCAGACGGCCTGGGCAACCACGGCCACGGCGACGATCTTCAGACCCTGAAGGACGCCGTCAGGCAGCGCGTCGCCCCATGTGGCGATTCCCAGCGCGAACAGCGTCAGCGCGATCGCCGATGGCAGGGTGAAGCCTGCCCAGGCCGCCAGCGAGCCACGGTAACCGCCGCGCAGCAAACCGATCGCCAGGCCTACCTGGCTGCTGGCCGGGCCTGGAAGAAACTGGCAGAGCGCGACCAGATCGGCATAGCTGCGCTCGTCCAGCCAGCGGCGACGCTGGACGAACTCGTCGCGGAAATAGCCGAGATGCGCGATGGGACCGCCAAAGGAGGTGAGGCCCAGGCGCAGGAACACCAGAAAAATGGTCCAGGCGTCGAGTCGGGAGGGTGTCGAATGATGCTGCGAGTCGGTGGGCATGCGGGTCCGTCGGCTATCGATCTGTAGGGTCGAGTCGGGCAGGCAGTCTAGCTGTTCAAGGTGTCAGGTGGATGACAACGGACGCGCTGCAGCGCCGTTGCAGGGCCAATCATCGGCGACCAGAAACAGCCGTTCCTGCTCCAGCCAGACGCCCGACGCATCCGGTTCGAGCCGCGCCAGCAGCTGCGCCCGCGCCTGTGCCGGATTGGCGGCCTGCCAGTCGGCGAACCGGTTTGCAGTCCACAGTTCGGCTGGCGTAACACGTGCTGGCGCGAGCCAGGCCGAGCGAGCGATGGGTTGCCAGGCGGCGTCGGGATTCTCGGCCTGGAACCGCGGCCAGTCAGCCTGGCGCAGCCATCTGCCCTGCAGGTGGTGCGGGTTGGCGCCGAGCGGCGACGTGCAGCTCTGCGGCCAGGGGCGGAACAGGTACCCGCTGAGCCAGAAGCTGCTTTGCACCGGGCGGCCGGTAAGTTCGGCGAGCACCGCCAGCGTTGCTGGCTGGGTACACAGCGGCAGCTGGCGCTGGCACATATGGTCGAGTTTCAGATCGAGTCGATCGTGACTGCCGGGACCAAGCCAATGCGCGTGCCGGCTGCCATCGCCCTGCCCGAGCCCCAGGTAGAACTTCACGGCCAGCTCCAGGTGGTGCACGCCCTGGTCATCGCAGAACAGCAGGTCCAGCTCGCCGAGGGTGCTGCCGTTCTGCCGGATCGGCAGATTGGCGGCGAGCAGCTGGATATCGGGTGCGTGGGACAGCGCGTATTGCCACAGTCGCTCGTAGTACAGGCCCAGTCGTCGAATGCGGTGCAGCGACAGCCAGGCTTCGAGAATCGATGGCTCGGCATCCTGTTGCCACAACCAGTTGGCCAGTCGCTCCGGCTCGCTGTTCCAGCAGCTCGCGGACAGCGGGTGACGCTGACACTGCGGTGCCTCGTTCAGCAGCGGCGGCGAGAGGATCGTCCAGGCGAGATCGCGCACCTGCGGATGCTGGAGGCGGTTGGGGAGGGCGGAAAGACTGCACAGGCTCATGAATGCAGCATAGCTGTCGGTTTGCTGATGGTCCGGCGTTTCGCTGATAATCCGCTGCCGCTGAACACCGCGGCGAGCAGGGGCTCTAACCCCTGTGCTGGATTTCAGGCGAATAGCCGATTCGTATCGGCGTCGTCGCCTGCGTGCTGCGTGTTATTTTCTAGCGCTGCGACTGCCCGCAACCATCCGCCCAGCCACACCAGGGAACGTCAATGGAGCAATTCCGCAATATCGGCATCATCGGCCGCCTGGGTAGCTCCCAGGTGCTGGATACCATCCGCCGGCTGAAGCGATTCCTCGTCGAACGCCATCTGCATGTGATTCTTGAAGAGAACATCGCCGAGGTGCTGCCGGGACACGGCATGCAGACCTCGTCGCGGCAGCGGCTGGGCGAATCCTGCGACCTGGTGATCGTGGTCGGCGGCGACGGCAGCCTGCTGGGCGCCGCCCGGGCGATGGCCAAGCACCGGGTGCCGGTACTCGGCATCAACCGTGGCAGCCTCGGCTTTCTCACCGACATCCGTCCGGATGAGCTGGAAGAGAAAGTCGCCGAAGTGCTCAACGGCCAGTACACCCTGGAAAATCGCTTTCTGCTGGAGGCCCAGGCGCGACGCTTCGATGAGCCGATCGGCGAGGGCGACGCGCTCAATGATGTGGTGCTGCATCCGGGCAAATCCACGCGCATGATCGAATTCGAGCTGTACATCGACGGCCAGTTCGTCTGCAGCCAGAAGGCCGACGGTCTGATCGTGGCGACCCCCACCGGCTCCACTGCCTATTCGCTGTCGGCGGGCGGGCCGATCATGCATCCGCGATTGGACGCCATCGTCGTCGTGCCCATGTACCCGCACACGCTGTCGAGCCGTCCGATCGTGGTCGATGGCAACAGCGAGCTGAAGATCGTGGTGTCGCCGAACATGCAGATCTATCCGCAAGTGTCCTGCGACGGCCAGAACCACTTCACCTGTGCCCCGGGCGATACCGTGACGGTGCGCAAGAAGCCGCAGAAGCTGCACCTGATCCATCCGCTGGACCACAACTACTACGAAGTTTGCCGGACCAAGCTGGGCTGGGGCAGTCGCCTCGGCGGGGGCGATTGATGCAGCTTGATCCCGAACGCGGCTACGACCTTATCGGTGATGTGCATGGCTGCGGTCGTGCACTTGCGCGGCTGCTGGATCAGCTGGGCTACCGCCTGCAGGGCGGGGTCTGGCGCCATTCGCGGCGACAGGTGATCTTCCTCGGCGACATCATCGACCGCGGCCCGCATATCCGCGAGGCGCTGCATCTGGTCTACGACATGGTCGATCGTGGGCAAGCCTACTGCATCATGGGTAACCACGAGTTCAATGCGCTGGGCTGGTACATGCCGGCACCGCCGGGCAGCGGCCGGGAGTTCGTGCGTGACCGCACGCCGCGCTTCGCCCGCCTGCTGCAGGAGACGTTCGAGCAGTTCGAACGGTATCCGGACGAGTGGCGAGCGTTCCGCGAATGGTTCTACGAGTTGCCACTGTTCTTGGAATCCGAGCGCTTCCGCGTGGTGCATGCCTGCTGGGACAGCTGGGTGATCGCACGCCTGCGTCCGTTTCTCAACGACGCCTGCCTCAATCCGGCAATCCTGCGCGAAGCCGGCCTGCCGGGCACCTTCATCTGCCAGGCGCTGGATCGGCTGCTGCGCGGCACAGACATGCCGCTGCCCGAGGGCATGACCCTGACCAGTGAGGAAGGTTTCGTGCGCACCTTCTTCCGCACCAAATTCTGGGAAGAGAACCCACAGACCTACGGTGACGTGGTGTTCCAGCCCGACGGCCTGCCGGACCATGCGGCGCGCATGCCGCTATCTGCGCAACAGAAGAATCGCCTCTTCCTCTACGGTCCGGACGAGCCGCTGCTGTTCGTCGGCCACTACTGGCGGCGTGGCCAGCCGGGGCCGCTGCGCGACAATCTGGCCTGCCTGGACTACAGCGCGGTGAAGAACGGCAAACTGGTGGCCTATCGGCTGGATCAGGAAGTCTGTCTGGACCCGGCGAAGTTCGTCTGGGTCGATGTCTGCGCGGTGTTCCGAACATGAGTGTCGAGGTGAGTGAAGCGCTGCGCCTGCCGCTGTCGGAAGACCTCAGCGGCTTCATCGCCCTGCTGCGCCGTCTGCGGGTGCCGTGCCGGGTGTCGGAGGAGGGCGATCAACAGGTGCTGCGCGTGCCGGTTGAGGTCGTCGAGCAGGTTCGTGACCTGTACTCACGGCATCCCCATGGCGATGACAGCGTCGTCATCGAACAGCCGCGTCGCCGCGGCGGTTTCGTCGCCGCCCTGCGCGCCAGCCCGCTGACCGCGGCGGTATTGGTCATCACCCTGGTTGTCGCGGCTATCACCATGCTCGGTGAGAACTTCGCGACGATCCGCTGGCTGAACTTCGTCGACTTCCGGGTCGATGGTGAATACGCCTACTTCGCCTCGCTGGAGCAGACACTCGCCGCCGGGCAGTGGTGGCGACTGATCACGCCGATCTTCGTGCACTTCGGCATCCTCCACCTGGCCATGAACAGCATGTGGTTCTGGGAACTGGGGCGGCGCATCGAAGCCCTTCAGCGCGCCTGGATGCTGCTGGCGCTGACGCTGCTGTTCGGTCTGGTGTCCAACTTCGCCCAGTACCTGTTCGGCGGGCCGGGCATCTTCGGTGGGCTCTCCGGCGTGCTGTACGGGCTGCTCGGGCACTGCTGGCTCTATCAGAAGCTTGCGCCCAACGAGGCCTACCGGCTGCCACCCGGGGTGGTCGTGCTGATGCTGGTGTGGCTGGTGATCTGCCTCACCGGCGTCATCGAGGTGCTCAGTTTCGGCGCGCTGGCCATCGCCAATGCCGCCCATGTCGGCGGGTTGGTCGCCGGCTGCGTGACCGGCGTGATTGGCGGCACCCTGGCGCGCCGTCGGCGCCAGCGCTGAGGCTTTTCCCTAAAGCACGGCTGCCCGGTAGAATGGCCGCTCGTTTCCCTCGGAGCTGGCCATGTCGACCTTTATCCAAACCGCCGAAAACATCACCCCCGAAATCTACCTGAACCTCAAGCAGGCGCTTGAACTCGGCAAATGGGCTGACGGCCGCAAGCTGACCCCCGAGCAGAAGGAAACCTGCATGCAGGCGGTGATCGCCTGGGAGATGAAGAACCTCCCGGAAGAACAGCGCACCGGCTTCATGGGCGGTCAGGAATGTGCTTCCAAGAGCAAGAAGGCTGAGCCGGCCATCGATACCAGCCTGTTCGCTCCCGCTTCGGGAACCCGCCACTGATGCTCGAATTGGGACGCGGTGCGCTGAGCAAGATGTCGATCCAGCTCGGCGCACCGGCGCAGTATTCCTTCCGTCTGAACGACGAGCTGGTGCCGGTCAATCCGCTGATCGGCAAGACCCTGCGTCTGGAATACCTCGGCGCCATCAACTGCACCCATTGCGGGCGCAAGACCAACAAGAGCTTCAGCCAGGGTTATTGCTATCCCTGCTTCAAGAAGCTGCCGCAGTGCGATGTCTGCATCAT
This sequence comes from Stutzerimonas kunmingensis, assembly GCF_002929225.1. GTDB lineage: Bacteria > Pseudomonadota > Gammaproteobacteria > Pseudomonadales > Pseudomonadaceae > Stutzerimonas. The sequence continues at coordinate 1,034,596 of NZ_PISM01000004.1, forward strand.
GAGCCCGGAAAAGTGCCACCACGATTTCGGCACCTGCCGCGACCCGCAGTGGGGCATGGACTTCTGCATGACCGACCACGTGGTCTACCTGGCCAACTCGTCGGGCATCAAGGTCGGGATCACCCGTGCCACGCAGCTGCCGACGCGCTGGCTCGATCAGGGCGCCAGCCAGGCGCTGCCGATCATGCGCGTCGCCACACGCCAGCAGTCCGGAATGGTCGAAGACCTGCTGCGCAGCCAGGTAGCGGATCGCACCAATTGGCGCGCGCTGCTCAAGGGCGATGCCGAACCCATCGACCTGATCGAAATGCGCGAGCAGATCTTCGATGCCTGTGCCGATGGGTTGCGCGAGTTGCAACAGCGCTACGGGCTGCAGGCGATCCAGCCGGTGGCGGACGCCGAGGTGCTGGAGATTCGCTATCCGGTCGACGCCTATCCGACCAAGGTTGTCAGTCTCGATCTGGAGAAGACGCCCGTAGTCGAAGGTACGCTCAGGGGCATCAAGGGCCAGTACCTGATTCTCGATACCGGCGTGATCAACATTCGCAAGTTCACCGCTTATCAGGTCGCCGCCAGCGCTACCGCGTAGGGTGGATAACGCTTCGCTTATCCACCGCTTACGGCCGGCGGGCTCAAGGATGAGCGGCCTGGAACATCCCTGTGGAAAAGGCTTCTCCGTTTCCACCCTACAAGTCCGTCGCGACAGACGCTAAGCTCGAACTCATCCGCAGCCCGGTTTCCGGGCTGGCAGTCCATCGCCAAATTCCTGCTTGAAGCTAGCCGCTTGAAGCTCAGTCGACGAGGTTTCCATGCGTACCGAACAACCGAAAGTCATTCATCTGAAGGATTACCAGGCGCCTGAATACCTGATCGATGAAACCCACCTGACCTTCGAACTGTACGAGGACCGCACCCTGGTGCACGCCCAGCTGGTGATGCGCCGCAATCCCGAGCGCCCGGCTGGCAAGCTGCCGCCGCTGGAGCTGCACGGCCAGGAGCTTGAGCTGCAGGCCATCGCGCTGAACGACCGCGAGCTGAGCCTGGGCGACTACCAGATCAGCGAAGACTGTCTGACCCTGCAGCCGGACAGCGAACGCTTCGTCATCGACACTTCGGTGGTGATCCATCCGGAAACCAACACCGCGCTGGAAGGGCTGTACAAGTCCGGCAGCATGTTCTGCACCCAGTGCGAGGCCGAGGGCTTCCGCAAGATCACTTATTACCTCGACCGCCCGGACGTGATGAGCAAGTTCACCACCACCGTGAGCGCCGAACAAAAGGCCTATCCGGTGCTGCTCTCCAACGGCAACCCGATTGCCAGCGGCAGCGAGGACGACGGCCGCCACTGGGCGACCTGGGAAGACCCGTTCAAGAAGCCGGCCTACCTGTTCGCCCTGGTTGCAGGTGACCTCTGGGCGATCGAAGACAGCTTCACCACCATGAGCGGGCGCGACGTGGCGCTGCGCATCTATGTCGAGCCGGAGAACGTCGACAAGTGCCAGCACGCCATGGACAGCCTGAAGAAGTCGATGAAGTGGGATGAAGAGTCCTACGGTCGCGAGTACGACCTGGACATCTTCATGATCGTCGCGGTGAACGACTTCAACATGGGCGCCATGGAGAACAAGGGCCTCAACATCTTCAACTCCAGCGCAGTGCTGGCCCGCGCCGAAACCGCTACCGATGCCGCGCACCAGCGCGTCGAGGCCATCGTCGCCCACGAATATTTCCACAACTGGTCGGGCAATCGCGTGACCTGCCGCGACTGGTTCCAGCTGTCGCTCAAGGAAGGCTTCACCGTCTTCCGCGATTCGCAGTTCAGCGCCGACATGAACTCGCCGACCGTCAAGCGCATCGAGGACGTCGCCTACCTGCGCACCCACCAGTTCGCCGAGGACGCCGGCCCGATGGCGCATTCGGTGCGCCCGGAATCCTTCATCGAGATTTCCAACTTCTACACCCTGACCGTCTACGAGAAGGGCGCCGAAGTGGTGCGCATGATCCAGACGCTGCTGGGCGACGAGGGCTTCCGCAAGGGCAGCGACCTCTATTTCGAGCGGCATGACGGCCAGGCCGTGACGGTCGACGATTTCGTCAAGGCGATGGAGGACGCCAACGGTGCGGACCTGACCCAGTTCAAGCGCTGGTACAGCCAGTCCGGTACACCGCGCCTGGCCGTCAGCGAGCAATACGACGAGGCAGCGAAGACCTACCGCTTGACCTTCCGCCAGAGCTGTCCGCCGACACCGGGCCAGCCGACCAAGGAGCCGTTCGTGATCCCGGTGGCGCTGGGCCTGCTCGCCGCCGATGGTTCGGACATGCCGCTGCGTCTGGACGGTGAAGCCTCCGCCGTCGGAACCAGCCGCGTGCTGGCGGTGACTGAAGCCGAACAGACCTTTACCTTCGTCGACGTCGCCGAGCGTCCGCAGCCATCGCTGCTGCGCGGCTTCTCCGCGCCGGTAAAGCTGGATTACCCGTACGACCGCGACCAGCTGATGTTCCTGATGCAGCACGATTCCGACGGCTTTAATCGCTGGGAAGCGGGTCAGCAGCTGTCGGTGCAGGTGCTGCAGGAGCTGATCGGTCAGCATCAGCGTGGGGAAGCGTTGGTGATGGATGAGCGCCTGGTCGAGGCGCTACGCAGCCTGTTGCAAAACGAGACGCTCGATGCAGCGATGGTCGCCGAGATGCTCTCGCTGCCGGGCGAGGCCTATCTGACCGAAATCAGCGAAGTGGCGGACGTGGATGCCATCCATACGGCACGCGAGTTCGCCCGCCAGCGCATCGCCGATGCGTTGTTCGAGCCGCTGTGGCAGCGCTACCAGGCCAATCGCGAAACCTCGCGCAGCACGCCCTATGTCGCCTCGGCCGAACATTTCGCCCGTCGCGCCCTGCAAAACATCGCATTGTCGTATCTGATGCTGAGCGAAAAAGCCGAAGTCGTGGAAGCCTGCCTGGAACAGTTCGAGCAGGCCGACAACATGACCGAGCGCTTGACCGCACTGGCCGTGCTGGTCAACTCGCCGTTCGAGGCCGAGCGCGACAAGGCGCTGCAGGCCTTCGCCGAGCACTTCAAGGACAACCCGCTGGTGATGGATCAGTGGTTCAGCGTCCAGGCCGGAAACCCTTTGCCCGGCGGGCTGGAACGGGTGCAGACGCTGATGCAGCACCCGGCATTCACCCTGAAGAATCCGAACAAGGTGCGTGCGTTGATCGGCGCCTTCGCCAACCAGAACCTGGTCAACTTCCACCGCGCCGATGGCGCCGGCTACCGCTTCCTCGCCGACCAGGTGATCACCCTCAACGCGCTGAACCCGCAGATCGCCTCGCGCCTGCTGGCACCGCTGACCCGCTGGCGCAAGTACGACAGCGCCCGGCAGGCGCTGATGAGGGCCGAGCTGGAGCGCATCCTGGCGTCCGGAGAGCTGTCCAGCGATGTCTACGAAGTTGTGAGCAAGAGCCTCGCCTGACTCGACAAGGCCGATCGTGCAATGCGATCGGCCTTTCTTTTACGAGGGCCCGTTCCCAGGCACTATCCACGGCAAACAACCTTCCTGCGTATCGTGACCATCCTCTGGCGCCTCGCGTCGGATCGTCACTGCGGGATCGAAAGGGGCGGTCGGCACATACTGGCCACTGGCCCAATCACGCTGGGTGATCACGCGTCAATCATTGCGTGAGAGTTAACAATTCATAACGTCCAGCCAATTGTGCCTGTCTGCGGAAGCTGGCTAGGATGGCCGAGCCTGCATTACAGGCCTTACCTAATAAGAATAAAGGGGGTATGTATGAGTGAGCCCGTTCAGCGGCGCACACTATCCGGCCGCGCCGTGGTTCCATGCCAGGCGAGGGCGTCGCGTCTTCACTCATCGGTTGCCGGCATGCTTTCGCTGTGCGGCGCCTTCTCACTCCTGCTGCTCGCAGCATCGGCGCCCGCCCAGGCTGCTACCGATGGCCAGGCCCGCTACTCGATCGAGTCGGCCAAGGCGGTTTCCAATCTTCTGCTCGATATCACCCAAGCCGGCGAACGGCTAGTTGCGGCAGGCGATAGAGGCCACATTCTCTATTCCGACGATGGTGGCGCCAGCTGGATGCAGGCCAAGGTGCCGACGCGCCAGCTGCTGACGGCCATCGACTTCGTCGACGACAAGCACGGCTGGGCGGTTGGCCATGACGCGTTGATCCTGGCTACAGCCGACGGCGGTGAGAGCTGGACGGCGCAGTATGAGGATCGCGAACGCGAGGCCCCCTTGCTGGACGTCTGGTTCGAAGACACCCAGCACGGCATCGCGGTTGGCGCCTACGGTGCGCTGCTCGAAACCATCGATGGCGGTCAGAGCTGGGAGGACATCAGTGAGCGCCTCGACAACGAGGACGGTTATCACCTGAACGCCATCACCCATATTCAGGGCTCGGGCCTGTTTGTCGTAGGCGAACTGGGCGGAATGTTCCGTTCTGCCGATATGGGCGAAACCTGGGAGCGCGTCGAGTCGCCGTATCAGGGGTCGTTCTTCGGGGTAGTCGGCGGTTCGGAACCGGGGGTCGTGGTTGCCTTCGGGCTGCGCGGCCACCTGTTCCGCTCCATCGACTTCGGCGACAGCTGGGAAGGCATCGAGCTCGTCAACGGCAACGGCAATGTACTGGAGTCCGGGCTGGCCGACGGCAACCTGCTGCGTAATGGGCGCATCGTGGTGGTCGGTCACGGCGGCGCGGTACTCACCAGCGACGATCAGGGCCGTAGCTTCAAGCTGTTCAATCGCCCCGACCGCCGTTCGCTGTCGGGTGTCACCTCCGATTCCCAAGGCAACCTGATCCTGGTAGGGCAGGGTGGTGTTCGCATCGCCTCGCCATCGGGCGCGGATCTGGCCACACAACAATAAAGCCGGGAGAGTCTGCATGACCAAGCACCACCAGAAGCCGGCGTCGTTCCTCGAGCGCCTGATCTTCAACAACCGGCCGGCAGTCGTCGTACTCTGCCTGCTGATCAGCGCATTTCTCTTCTATCAGGCGGCCCAGGTTCGGCCGCAGACCAGCTTCGAGAAGATGATTCCGCTGGGGCATCCGTATATCCAGAAGATGCTCGAGCACCAGAATGATCTGGCCAACCTCGGCAACACGGTGCGGATCTCCGTGGCAGCAAAAGATGGTGACATCTTCGCCAAGGACTACATGGAAACGCTGCGGCAGATTCATGACGAAGTGTTCTATATCCAAGGTGTCGATCGCTCCAACATGAAGTCGCTTTGGAGTCCCAGCGTTCGCTGGACCGAGGTGACAGAGCAAGGCTTCGCCGGCGGTGAGGTCATTCCGCAGACCTATGACGGGTCGCCGGAAAGTCTCGATGACCTTCGCAGCAACATTCTCAAGTCCGGTCAGGTCGGGCGTCTGGTCGCCAATGACTTCAAGTCCAGCATCATCGACGTGCCGCTGATGGAGTCCTACTCGGATCCGGAAGATCGCAGCAAGCAGATCAAGCTGGACTACCAGAAGTTCTCCCACGAGCTGGAAGAGAAGATTCGCGACAAGTACGAGACGCAGAACCCGAATGTGGAGATTCACATCATCGGCTTCGCCAAGAAGGTCGGTGACCTGATCGACGGGCTGGTCGGTGTGGCGTTGTTCTTCATCGTCGCCATCGGCATCACCTTCGTCCTGCTGCTGTGGTTCACCCGTTGCCTGAAGAGCACCATTGCGGTGTTGATCACCACGCTGATCGCCGTGACCTGGCAGCTCGGCCTGTTGCACACCCTGGGCTTCGGGCTCGATCCGTACTCGATGCTGGTACCGTTCCTGGTCTTCGCCATCGGTATCTCCCACGGCGTACAGAAGATCAACGGCATCGCCATGGCCTCCGGCTATACCGAAGATCCGGTGACGGCGGCGCGCATGGCTTTCCGTCAGCTGTTCATCCCGGGCATGGTGGCGTTGCTGTCGGATGCGGTGGGTTTCGTAACCCTGCTGCTGATCGATATCGGCGTGATCCGCGAGCTGGCCATCGGCGCTTCGCTGGGCGTGGCGGTCATCATCCTGACCAACCTGATCCTGCTGCCGGTTGCGATTTCCTACATGGGCATCAGTCAGCGGGCGATCAAGCAGGCCCGCGAAGAAGCCTCGCGCGATCATCCGTTCTGGCGTGCGCTGTCGAATTTCGCCAGCCCGAAGGTGGCACCGATCTCCATCACTATCGCCGTGGTCGCGCTGGCGGGTGGCCTCTGGTACGGCCAGAACCTGAAGATCGGCGACCTTGATCAGGGCGCGCCGGAGCTGCATCCGGATTCGCGCTACAACCTGGACAACGACTTCGTCATCCGCAACTACTCGACCAGTTCCGACGTGCTGGTAGTGATGGTCAAGACCGCGCCGGAAGGCTGTTCGCACTACGACACGCTCGCCGCCATGGACGAGCTGATGTGGAAGATGCAGAACACCGAGGGCGTGCAGTCGGCGGTGTCGATGGTGTCGGTGGCGCGCCAGGGCATCAAGGGCATGAACGAGGGCAGCCTTAAATGGGAAACGCTTTCGCGTAACCAGCATGTGCTGAACAACTCCATCGCCCGTGCCGAAGGTATGTACAACAGCGACTGCTCGCTGGCACCGGTACTGGTGTTCCTCAACGACCATAAGGCCGAGACGCTGGAACACGTGGTCGCCGCGGCGAAGGAGTTTGCCGAGGAGAACAACCGCGAAGGTCTGGAGTTCGTGCTGGCGGCAGGTAACGCCGGTATCGAAGCGGCCACCAATGAGGTCATCGCGGCGTCGGAAACCACCATGCTGATCGCCGTCTACCTGGCTGTGAGCATCATGTGCCTGCTGACCTTCCGTTCGCTGGCGGCCACGCTCTGCGTGATCCTGCCGCTGGTGCTGACTTCGATCCTGGGTAACGCGCTGATGGCCTTCATGGGCATCGGGGTGAAGGTGGCGACGCTGCCCGTGATCGCACTGGGCGTGGGTATTGGTGTGGACTACGGCATCTACATCTACAGCCGTCTGGAGTCGTTCCTGCGCCAGGGCATGACCCTGCAGGAAGCCTACTACCAGACCCTGAAATCCACCGGCAAGGCGGTGATCTTCACCGGCGTCTGCCTGGCGATCGGTGTGGTCACCTGGGTGTTCTCGGCGATCAAGTTCCAGGCCGACATGGGTCTGATGCTGACCTTCATGTTCCTCTGGAACATGGTCGGCGCGATCTGGCTGCTGCCGGCCCTGGCTCGCTTCCTGATCAAACCGGAGAAGCTGCGTCAGAAAGCGTGACAAGGCCAAAGCGCTTGCAACAAAAAACCCCGCTCTGCGGGGTTTTTTGTTGCAAGCGCTTTGGTTAAGGCTGAACCCCGTCAATCAATTTCAGTTCGAGCGGATAGCCCTGGGCAGGCTGTACTACGGTTTCGGTTTCGACGATGTTTAGAAATTTACCGCTAGGGTCTTTGGTGACCGTCACGGTCTTGCTGTATGTGCTCTGTACCACACAGCCTGAAAGCAGCATTGATGCAACTAAGGCGGCGAGATAGGCGGAAGTTTTCATTCTGTCGGCTCCAAGCATATGTGTTGGGGCGCGGAATCTACCATCATATTGCTATCATCACTACCGGCTGCATGTTGGGCCGAAGCCAGTCCAGACATGCTGAGCATCAGTGTCGCCTTCGACTATCTGGGAACGTAGCCCGCCCTAGGTCATGCTGTCATGCCCTGCACCTGTATAACGGCCTGTGCGGCCACTTCGCCGATCACCAGGATCGCCGGGCTCCTCAGCTTGAAGGCCAAGGCATCACGGCACATGCCGGCGAGGCTCGAACGGCATTCGCGTTGCTGCGGCAGTGAAGCGTTCTCGATCATCGCCACTGGTGTACCGGCCGGGAGGCCACCCTCCAGCAAACCAGCCTGGACCTGTTCCAGCTTGCTCACACCCATGTACACCACCAGCGTGGTGCCGCTTTTGGCCAGCGCCTGCCATTCCGGACTGCTGTCGTCGAGCGTGTGCGCTGTTACCAGGGTGACGCCGCGGGCGACGCCGCGCTGGGTCAGCGAGATGCTGCATTGCGTGGCACCGGCCAGGCCGGCAGTGATGCCGTTGACCAGCTCGACCTCGATGCCGCGTGCCGACAGCCATTCGGCTTCTTCGCCACCGCGGCCGAAGATGCACGGATCGCCACCCTTGAGGCGCACCACGCACTTGCCCTGGCGGGCGTAACGCAGCATCAGACGGTGGATGAAGGCTTGCGGCGTGGAGCGGCAGCCGCCGCGCTTGCCCACCGGGATGATGCGAGCGTTCGGGCAGTGTTCGAGCACGGCGAGGTTGACCAGGTCATCGATCATCACCACCTGTGCTTCGCCCAGCGCGCGCACGGCCTTGAGGGTCAGCAGTTCCGGGTCGCCAGGGCCGGCGCCTACCAGCCAGACTTTTGCACTCATGGGGTAATCCTCGTCTTGGTTGGTATCAGAGAAGTGCGCGTTCCGGCTGGCTGGCCAGCAGACGCTTGATTTCGGGCACGCAGGAGCCACAGCTGGTGCCGCAACCGAGTTCCTGCTTGAGGCCGGTGAGATCGAGACCGCGCTCGATGCCTGCACGGACCTTGCTTTGGCTTACATTCATGCAATTGCACAGGGTGCGGTCGGTGTTGATCGTCGCGCCGCCAGGCGGCGCACTGAGAGGCGCCAGCAGCCAGCGACGCAGTTCGGCGTCGGCACTGCCGCTTTCCCAGAGCCCGCGCAGCCACTGCCGGGCGGCGGTTTCGCCGGCCAGGCGCAGGGCGACGATGCGACCGTCCTCGATGCGTACGCGCTTGCCGACTGCACGACGCGGGTCGTCATAGGCCAGCACCGGGCCTTCGTCGAGGCCGAGCAGGCCGTCGATGGCGTCCAGCTCGGCAGCGTTTGGCGCCGCGTTCCGGGCTGCGCGGATTAGCAATGCCGAGCGCTCGCGTCCGCCGAGGCTGAAACTGGCGTAGTCGAAGGTCTCGAACAATGGCCGCAGCGCCTCGAAACGTCGCTGCACATCACCCTCGACCAGTGCGAAGAACTGCCAGGGCAATTCGACCTGTTCGACTTCGATGCCGGCGTGCTTGAGTTCCGGTTGCTTCGACAGCGGATCGACGCTGGCCAGGGTCAGGACGTTGCTGCCCAGCCCCTTGAGAAAGCGATCGCCCCAGTGCATCGGCAGGAACGCCTGGCCGGCGCGCAGGCTGTCATCCCTCTGCACCGGGAGAATCAGGCTGCCGCGACGGCTCTTCACCCTCACCAGCTGGCCGTCCAGCAGACGCCGGCGACGCATGTCCTCGGCGTTCATGCCGAGCAGTGCTTCCTCGACATGGCCGAACAGTCGTGCGGCGGTGCCGGTGCGGCTCATGCCGTGCCACTGATCACGCAGTCGGCCGGTATTGAGCGTCAGCGGGTAGCGCGCCTCGCGCTTTTCCTTCGGCGCCTGGTAGTGCTCGGCGATAAAGCGAGCTCGGCCATTGGCCGTCGGAAACAGGCCATCGGTGTACAGCCGCGCGGTACCGTGTTCGCTGTCCGGTGGGAACGGCCATTGTTGCGGACCGAGGGTATCGATCAGTGCGTAGCTCAGGCCGCTGTAGTCCAGATCGCGGGCGGCGGTGAGCGGCTTGTACTCCTCGAACAGCGCTTCGGCACTCTCGAACGCGAACAGGCTCGGCGCGCCGGGGCGCAGGCGACGTTCCAGCCGTCGGGCGAAATCGCAGGTGATCGCCCAGTCCGCACGGGCTTCGCCTGGGGCCGGTACGGCGCGGCGCACGTGGCTGATGCGGCGCTCGGAGTTGGTCACGGTGCCTTCCTTCTCGCCCCAGCTCGCGGCCGGCAGCAGAAGGTCGGCGTGGCGGCAGGTTTCGGTGGTGAAGAAGGCTTCCTGCACCACGACGAAGGGGCAGGCGGCCAGGGCCTCATGGACTTTCTGCTGGTCCGGCAGCGACTGAGCCGGGTTGGTGCAGGCGATCCACAGCGCCTTGATCTTGCCGGCGCGCACGGCGTCGAACAGCTCGATGGCGGATAGTCCGGGCTGTTTCGGCAGCTGCTCGACACCCCAGTAGTCAGCTACTGCGGCACGGTGTTCGGCATTGGTCGCGTCGCGGTGGCCTGGCAGCAGGTTGGACAGGCTGCCGGTTTCGCGTCCGCCCATGGCGTTCGGTTGGCCGGTCAGCGAGAAGGGCCCGGCGCCCGGCTTGCCGATCTGTCCGGTGGCCAGGTGCAGATTGATCAGCGCGCTGTTCTTGGCGCTGCCGGCGGTGGATTGGTTAAGGCCCATGCACCACAGGCTTAGAAAACTAGGCGCGCTACCAATCAGTCGTGCGCAGCTCTGCAGGTCGTCGACGCTGATGCCGCAGAGGTCGGCGACCATCGCCGGGGTGTAATCGCGCACCAGGCTTTTCAGCGCATCGAAGCCTTCGGTATGGGCGTCGATGAAGCGGCGGTCGATCCAGCCTTCCCACATGAGGATATGCAGCAGCCCGTGGAACAGCGCGACATCGGTGCCCGGCAGGATCGGCAGGTGCAGGTCGGCCAGCTCGCTGGTGTCGGTACGGCGTGGGTCGATGACGATGATGGTCATCTCCGGCCGCTTCGCCTTGGCTTCCTCCAGTCGGCGGAACAGCACCGGATGCGCATAGGCCATGTTGCTGCCGACGATCAGCAGGCAATCGGCCTGCTCGATATCTTCGTAGGAGCAGGGCGGAGAATCGGCACCCAGGCTGCGCTTGTAGCCGACTACTGCCGAGGACATGCACAGCCGCGAATTGGAATCCAGGTTGTTGGTGCCGATCAGGGCGCGGGCCAGTTTGTTGAAGGCGTAGTAGTCCTCGGTCAGCAGCTGGCCGGAGACATAGAAGGCGATGCTGTCCGGGCCGTGCTCGCGGATGGTCTCGGCGAATACCCTGGCCGCGTGCTCCAGGGCACTGTCCCAGTCGGTACGGCTGCGCGCCAGGCCCTTGCCCAGACGCAGCTCGGGGTAGAGCGCGCGAGCGTCCAGATCGCCGGTCAGGTGCAGGGTCGAGCCCTTGCTGCACAGCTTGCCGAAGTTGGCCGGATGGCTGGGGTCGCCGGCCACATCGAGGATGCGCTCGCCGTCGTGCTCGATCAGCACGCCACAGCCGACACCGCAGTAGCAGCAGGTCGAGGCGGTTGTCATACGCATGGCGTCGTCTCCTGGGAAAAGGTGCTGGTCAACTGCGGTGTGTTCAGGCCGCGCATTCCTTGCGCTGGTTAAGCGAAAGCTGCACGCGACCATTCTCGACGCGCGCCTCGTGGCGGTGGGCGCAGCCGACGTCGGGCGCTAGTGCTTCGCCGCTTTGCAGGTCGATCTGCCAGTTATGCAGCGGGCAGGCGACCTGCTTGCCGTAGACGATCCCCTGCGAAAGCGGGCCGCCCTTGTGTGGGCAGCGGTCGTCGAGGGCGAAGACCTGATCGTCCGAGGTGCGGAAGATCGCGATGTCGCCCTTGGGGCCGGCGATGATGCGCGAGCCGAGCGGGTTGATCTCATCCAGTGCGCAGATATCGAGCCAGTTCATGCGGTGTCCCTCCAGATCAAGTTCTCAGGCGTTTTCCAGCTGCTTGACGGCGATGCGGTCGAATTCCTTCTTCAGCTGCGGCTTGGAAAGTTGCTCCTGCCACGGGTCCTGCTCGAAGGAGAGCGAGAACAACAGCCGCTGATGCAGCGCCTTGCGTCGCTCGGCGTCGTCCAGCACGGCCTTCTTGATGTGATCCATGCCGACGCGCTGCATGTAGTGCACGGTGCGCTCGAGGTAGAAGGCTTCCTCGCGGTAGAGCTGGAGGAACGCCAGGCTGTATTCCATGACCTCCTCGGCGCTCTTCACCTTGACAAAGAACTCGCCGGCCTCGGTCTTGATGCCGCCGTTGCCGCCGATGTACAGCTCCCAGCCGGAGTCCACACCGATGATGCCGACGTCCTTGATGCCGGATTCGGCGCAGTTGCGCGGGCAGCCGGAAACGGCCAGCTTGACCTTGTGCGGCGACCACATGTTGAACAGCGCGTGTTCCAGGTCGATGCCCATCTGCGTGCTGTTCTGCGTACCGAAGCGGCAGAACTCGCTGCCGACACAGGTCTTCACGGTACGGATGGATTTGCCGTAGGCGTGGCCGGAAGGCATATCCAGGTCTTTCCAGACACCCGGCAGGTCTTCCTTCCTGATGCCCAGCAGGTCGATGCGCTGGCCGCCGGTGACCTTGACCATCGGCACCTGATACTTGTCCGCCACATCGGCGATGCGCCGCAGTTCGGCGGCATTGGTAACGCCGCCCCACATCCGCGGGATGACCGAGTAGGTGCCGTCCTTCTGGATGTTGGCGTGGGCGCGCTCGTTGATGAAGCGCGATTGCGGGTCGTCCTTGGCTTCGCCCGGCCAGGTGGAGATCAGGTAGTAGTTCAACGCCGGCCGGCAGGTGGCGCAGCCGTTTGGCGTGCGCCAATCCATGAAGGCCATGGCCGCCGGGATGCTGGTCAGGTGGTGCTCGCGAATGGCCTTGCGCACCTGACCGTGGTTGAGGTCGCTGCAGCCGCAGATGGCCTTCTCGCTCTTCGGCTTGACGTCGGCGGCGCCGCCGACGGTGTTGATTAGGATCTGTTCGACCAGCCCGGCACAGGAGCCGCAAGAGCTGGCGGCCTTGGTGTGCTTTTTCACCTCGTCCACCGAGAACAGCCCGTGTTCCTGGATCGCCTTGACGATGGTGCCCTTGCACACGCCATTGCAGCCGCACACTTCCATATCGTCGGGCATGGACATGGCCTTGCTCTGGCCCTGGTGGCCAGCGTCGCCGATGGCGCCTTCGCCGAACATCAAATGGTCGCGTATCTGGCCCACGTTCTGGCCTTCGCGCACCTGGCGGAAGTACCAGCCGCCGTCGGCGGTGTCGCCATACAGGCAGGCGCCGACCAGTACGTCGTCCTTGATCACCAGCTTCTTGTAGACGCCGCCGATGGGGTCGGAGAGGGTGATGGTCTCGGTGCCATCGCCGCCGATGAAATCGCCGGCCGAGAACAGGTCGATGCCGGTGACCTTGAGCTTGGTCGAAGTCACCGAGCCCAGATAGCGGGAAAAGCCGAGCATGGCCAGGTGGTTGGCGCAGACCTTGGCCTGTTCGAACAGCGGTGCGACCAGGCCATAGGCGGTGCCGCGATGGTTAGCGCATTCGCCGACGGCGTAGATGCGCGGGTCGTAGGTCTGCAGGGTGTCGTTGACCAGAATGCCGCGATTGCACGGGATGCCGGCCTGTTCGGCCAGTTCGCTGTTGGGGCGGATGCCGGCGGCCATCACCACCAAGTCGGCGGGGATCACGTCGCCGTCCTTGAACTTGACCGCGCATACCCGGCCTTCGCCGTTGTCGAGCAGTTCGGCGGTGTGCTTGGGCAGGAGAAACTTCAGGCCACGGCTTTCCAGCGCGCTCTGCAGCAGGGTGCCGGCGGTCTTGTCGAGCTGGCGCTCCATCAGCCAGTCACCGATGTGCACCACGGTGACGTCCATGCCCCGCAGCTTTAGGCCGTTGGCCGCTTCCAGGCCGAGCAGGCCGCCGCCGATGACCACCGCGTGTTTGTGGGTCTTGGCGGTTTCCATCATCACTTGGGTGTCGGCAATGTCGCGGTAGCCGATTACGCCCTGAAGGTCCTTGCCGGGAATCGGCAGGATGAACGGGTTGGAGCCGGTGGCGATGAGCAAGCGGTCGTATTCCGCCTCGCTGCCGTCATCGGCGATCACCCGGCGTTTGACCCGGTCAATCTTCACCACCTTGCGGTTGAGCTTGAGGTGGATATCGTTCTCTGCGTACCAGTTCAGGTCGTTGAGCACGATCTCTTCGAACTGCTGTTCGCCGGCCAGCACCGGGGAGAGCAGGATGCGGTTGTAGTTGGGATGTGGCTCGGCGCCGAACACCGTGATGTCATAGAGCTCGTTGGTGAGCTTGAGCAGTTCCTCAAGGGTCCGCACGCCGGCCATGCCGTTGCCGATCATTACCAGTTTGAGTTTCTTCATGCCCGTTCTCCGTGCCAGCTGCCGTCCGGCCTGCTCGAAATTTTTCAACAACAAAAAAGGCGTCCCACCGGTTACCCAGTGAGGACGCCTTTGTCCGTGTCCCGCTCTCTCGGGAGACCTGCCGCTCCACGTTGAGGGTCAGGTCGTAATGATTCTTCGAGGTTCTGCTTTGCAGAGGTTATGCCAATTTGCAAATACACCAATTTTCAAGGGCTTGAGCGGTTGATGGGGCGTTGGCCGCGGAGCATCGTTGCACTGATATGCAGCGGCTTGCGCCCTGATGGTGCGAATCGCCATCGAAGCGACTCCAAAAACGCCGTTGACAGGCTGCGGCCAGCTTTCTAAAGTTTCGCCCATGCGCCGATTTAGTCAGCTACTTGCGGGGCGCCTGGAGCCGATGGCTTCGAAATACCGCTAAAGCGCTGGTTCCGGTGTCGCCTCCCACCGCTGCCCAGCGGAATCCTCGAGGCGGAAGTTGAAATCGATGAACGCAAAGCACGCCCAGTTGCGCCTGGCCCCGATCACCAGCGGCCTGCACCCCAGCAATCCGAAAGTCCTCCTCGGCGGTACTCACCAGCCATCTCTGTTGCGCTACCTCGAAGGTTGGCCGCGACGTCATCGCAAATCCCGCGCCCTGCTTATCCAGTTCGCCACGGCCGACGAGTCGCTGGCGCGTTTTGCCACCGACAGCTTCGATCTGGCGGTGATTCAGGCACCGACCGCTGAGCGCCTGGAGGAATGCGTGCGCGAGCTGACCCGGGTGGCGCGCCAAGGGCTGATTACCCGTCGCTGAGCGTCACGCGCCTTTTATCAGCAACACCACTAGCAGCAGGTTGAGCAGCAGCGAAAGCAGTGCCATGCCGCGCCATACCTTGAGCGGCTCACGTTCGAGCAGCGGGCGCGGCCGAAGGCTGGCGCTGCGCTGTTCGCCCTGTTCCAGTTCAAGCAGCCATTGCTCGGCGGTTTCGAAACGCTGTCGTGGATCGACCGCTAGCGCGCGGGCGAGACTTTCCTCCAGCCAGGTCGGCACGTCCGGGCGATAGCGGCTGGCCGGTGTCGGGTTGCCGAAGCGTGGATGCTGGAAGGCTTCGATCTCGCCGTATGGGTAGTGCCCGGTCAGCAGGTAATAGAGTGTCACGCCGGTCGCATAGAGATCCTGCGCTGCGCTGGGTTCGGCCCCTGTGAATGCCTCCGGGGCAATGAAACTCGGGGTTCCGGGCAGGTGATTGGGTAGATCGCGAGTCAGCCCGGGGCAGAACGCCAGGCCGAAATCCAGGATACGCAGCTCGCCGTCCTCACCCAGCAGCAGGTTTTCCGGCTTGATGTCACGATGCAGGATATTGCGCCGATGCAGCATGCCCACCGCGCGGATCAGCCGGGAGGCGACCTGCAGCAAATCGGCCAGTGGCAGCGGGCCGTCTCGTTCGAAGCGTTGCGCCAGGGTCGTCCCGCTGTACTCGCGCTGCACGTAATAGAGGTGTTGGCGTTCTGGCAGCGGATGCAGTTCGGCGAAGTTGCGCCCGGCAACCCGGCGCATGAACCATTCTTCCTGGAGCAACGCCGGTCCTGCGTCTGCCTCGTCCTGCCGGCTGGGTGGCAGCGTCTTCAGCAGCCAGGCCTGGCCCTGAGCATCCTGCACCCGGTAGATCAGCGACTGCCGCGACTCGTGCAGCAGTGCATTCACCTGCCAGCCCTCGAACAGCTGGCCGGGGCGCAGCTTCGGCGGCAACGGCCAATGATCGAGCTGGGCGAGGGCGTCGGCCAGCACCGCTTCGGGCAGGGCTTCGACGCGCAACAGCAAGGCACTGGCGTTGTCCTGACTGCCGCTCTGGTGCGCCAGATTGACCAGCGCCCGTGCCGCGGCGCCTAGGTCGGGTTGATCGTGCAGGATATGCGCGATGTCGCGTTCGGGGACGCAGGACCAGACGCCGTCGCTCAGCAGCAGGTAGCTTTCGCATTCTTGCAGCTCGCCGTCGAGGTAGTCCATCACCAGGTGCTGATCCAGTCCCAGCGCACGCTTGAGCACATGCTGCATGCCCGACTGCTCCCAGACATGGTCTTCGCTGAGTCGCTCGAGCTGGGAGCCGTTCCAGCGGTAGGCGCGGCAATCGCCAACATGCGCCAGGGTGAAGCGGCGACCGCGCAGCACCAGTGTGGTGAGGGTGGTCAACAGCGGCTGGTTGCCGCCGTTGGCCTGCAGCCAGCGGTTGTGCGCGACCAGCACGCGGTCGAGTGATTGCGCGACGGCCCAGGTCTCCGGCGTCGCGTAATAGTCGAAAGCCAGCGCCTGCAAGGTCGCTCGCGCAGCCAGGCCGCCATCGGCGCACTGGCTGACGCCATCGGCCAGCGCGAACAGATAGCCCTTGCCGGTTGCCAGCCCGGGCGCCGGGGTGACGATGCGTATCGCATCCTGGTTTTCCGGGCGCGGTCCGGCAGCGCTGGCCTCGCCATAGCTCAATCGCAGGGGCATGGTCGTTCTCGAATGACTGCGTACTGCAGCAGAGCAATATTCGCGCCCTGCAGGATCTGCGAGGGCATCACACCCGTGCCGCGGTTACCGCAGCAGAACCCCAGGTGGTGCGCCAGCGACGCTTGACGCCATAGAGACCGAACCAGGCGAGCACGCCGAGGCTGGCGAATAGCCATAGGCCGAACTGGTAGTCACCGGTCGATTGTTTGACTGCGCCAAGCCCGGCGGTGAGTAGAAAGCCGCCGATACCGCCGGCCATGCCGACCAGTCCGGTCATCACGCCGATCTCCTTGTTGAAGCGCTGCGGCACCAATTGGAACACCGCACCGTTGCCGGCACCCAAGCTGAGCATGGCGACCACGAACAGCGCCAACGCTGCAGTCGAACTGGCCAGATTGAACCCCACCACGGCGATACAGAAGGCGGCGACGGTGTACATCACCAGCAGTGCACGGATGCCGCCGATGCGGTCGGCAAGAGCGCCGCCAAGGGGCCGCAGCAGGCTGCCGGCGAAGACGCAGGCGGCGGTGTAGTAGCCGGCCTTGACCGGGTCGAAGGCGTACTGGTCGTGGAAATAGCCGGGCAGGGTGCTGGCCAGGCCGAGAAAGCCGCCAAAGGTCACGCTGTAGAAGAACATGAACCACCAGCTGTCGCGGTCGCCCAGCGCCTTCATGTAATCGGCCAGCGACTTCGGTGCTGGGCGGTTGGGGGCATTCTTCGCCACGCTGGCGAAGATGATCAGGGTGAGGACCAGCGGGATCAGCGCCAGGCCGAATACATTGTTCCAGCCGAAGATCGCCGCCAGCACCGGCGCGAACAGGGCCGCCAGCACAGTGCCGGAGTTACCGGCACCGGCGATGCCCATCGCCTTGCCCTGGTGCTCTGCCGGATACCACTGTGAGGCCAGCGGCAGCGCGACGGCAAAGGATGCGCCGGCCATGCCGAGGAACAGGCCGAGCAGCAGTGCCTGCTCGTAGCTGTGGATGCCATGCAGCCAGGCGACGAGCAGCGCGACGATGACGACGCTCTGGCCAAACAGCCCCGCGGTTTTCGGCGATGTGCGATCCGCCAGGATGCCCAGCGCGAGACGTAGTACGGCACCGGCGAGGATCGGCGTGGCGACCATGAAGGCGCGTTGCTGGGTGGTCAGGCCGAGATCGGCGGCGATCTGCACGCCCAGCGGGCCGAGGACGTACCAGACCATGAAGCTCAGGTCGAAGTAGAGGAAGGAGGCAAACAGGGTCGGCGCGTGGCCGGCTTTCCAGAAACTCGTGCTCATTGGATCGGCTCCAGGGCGTTCGTGACGCGGCGTTGGCCGCTAGGGCTGCTCAGACCGCCCCCTCGTCGAGGCGGAAAACAAAAAGGCGCCGCAGCACGCCTGCCGGAGCAGGTGTGGTGCGACGCCTTTGTCGTGATATTGCAGACCGCCGTTGGCCTGCCTGAAGCGGAACTAGCATCTAGCGTGCCAGCCTGCGGAGGCCGCCAATTCTGTGCGTTCGGCGTGGCTAAGCAGATGCCCCACGACGACAAAGCGCACAGATAGCGCGCAACCGCGCGCCAAATCAGGGCACGGCATCTCGTAAAACCCAAGGCGCGCTTGCTGTTAGTCTTGAGCGGCTTTTGCCAAGGAGCGAGCGATGCCCCTGATTGCGACCCTGACTCTTAATCCGGCGATGGACCTTTCCGTCAGCACTCCGCGAGTGATCAGTACCGAAAAGCTGCGGTGTTCGCTGCCGCGCCACGACCCGGGTGGCGGCGGGATCAACGTGGCGCGGGTGGTGAAGACGCTCGGGGGCAGGGCGATCGCCATCTATCCGGCTGGAGGGCCCTTTGGCGATCTCCTGCAACGTTCGCTGGACGAACTGGGTCTGGTGCATCGTCCGGTGTCCATTACTGGCGATACCCGCGAGAGCTTCACTGTCGATGAGCTGGGCTCAGGCCTGCAGTACCGTTTCGTGTTGCCCGGTCCGACGCTATCCGCGCAGGAACTTCAGCGTTGCCTCGACAGCCTCGCAGCGCTGCAGCCAACGCCGGCCTATGTGGTGCTGAGCGGCAGCTTTCCACCTGGCGTCGACCTGGGTTTCTACGACGAGCTGCTGGCATTGACGCGCGGTATCGGTGCGCGGCTGGTCGTCGATCTGTCCGGCGAGCCATTACGCCACGCCGCCCGGCAGGGCGGTGCATACCTGATGAAGCCGAGCCTCGACGAGCTGTCCAGCCTTGTGGGCTACCCCATCTCCAGCGAGGCCGAACAGGCGGCAGCGCTGCGCCGCCTGATCGCTCAGGGCTGCGCCGAAGTGGTCGTGTTGTCGCTGGGAGCCCAGGGTGCGCTGTACGCCTGTGGCGATGAGCTGCAGCGCCTGCCCTCGGCGGATGTCCCGGTGGTCAGCGCGGTGGGTGCGGGTGACAGCATGCTCGGCGCCATGGTGCTGGCGCTGGCCGAGGCGCGCTCGCTACAGGATGCGGTGTGCCGGGGCATTGCCGCGGGTGCCGCGACGGTGATGCGTCCGGGCACCGAGCTGTGTCATCGCGAGGATGTCCAGCGGTTGCTGCAATCTGTGGCTGACGCCCCTAGTCGATCCGGTTGACCCGCGGAAACTTGCCGGCGAACGCCTCGGGCATGGCGACGACGCGGCTTTGGGCATAGTCGTAGAAGACGAAACCGGATTTGGCCATGGCGATCAGTGTGCCGTCGGCAGGGCGGGTGATGCGGAAGATGATATCGCCGCCGTACTTGTTGAAATCCATCACGCCGACCTCGAACAGCAGCGCATCACGGGCATGGGCCTCGGCTTTGTAGGTCGTGGCAAGGTCGGTCACGATGATCCCGGCACCGTCCTGACGGGTCTCGGCAACCCCGTAGGCGAACAGGAAGCGCGCCCGCGCCTCGGAAATCATCGAGATCATCGAGTCGTTGGCCAGATGGTTGCCGGCGTTGATGTCGGTGATTCGCACGGTGAGCTGGGTGGAAAAGCAGTACTGGTCTTCCGGGAAATGCAGGGTAAGACGCGCCATGGGTCGCTCGGTAATCGGTCGAAGGTGCGCATTCTAGCGTTGTGTCATTCGCCCAGGTTAGATGCGGGCTCGTGGGAGCGGTCTTGACCGCGAATGAGCCGGCACCGGGCGGGCCCATTCGCGGCTGAGGTCGCTCCTACTGGAGGCCCTAGGTGGAGCGGCGCCTGCACGTAGCCATGCGTTGGCGGCTACGAATGGAGCGGAGGCAGACCCCGCAACCTCGATCCGTCAGCCCGCCCGATGCAAGCCACGCTGCGCTTGTACGCCACTGTGCTGCAGACGTTGCTGGATCAACTGCAGGCGCGCGTCGATGAAGGGAGTGACCAGGGCAAAACACTCGGGCGGGCTCAGCCTCGGTTGGGCTGCATGGATCACGCTGCGCTCCAGCTTGCCGACCAGCCGCTTCAGCTCCATATCGGTGTCTGTAACCATGCGCCGACAGAGTGCTTTCAGGCGCTTTTGCAACGCCGGCGTGCAGCCGCCCTGATTCGAGGCGACGACGCAGAGGCCGCGCAGGCGTGCCACGTCTTCCAGTTCGCGGCAGGCGCGAGCGGCTTCGGTGGGTTCGTTGCTCGATATCGGCGCCCGCTTCTCAAGCGCATCGATAAGGGTTTCGATCAGAGCGCAATGCCCGTCGAAATCGGCAGGGTTGTTGCGCAGAACCAGCCAGCCTTCGGTTATCGAATACGCATCGGGCAGGGCACTGCGCTGTTGCAGACGTTGCGTCAGGCTTGTCGCCAGCGCGCAGCGCAGCGCTACCGCAGTGGGTTCGCTCTGTACGCCCAGACCGCGATGCTGTTGCAGCAGGCGGAGAATCTCCAGATCTTCCTGAACTGCCAGCAGGCGCAACTGCGCTACGCGTCGGGAATGTTGTGCGCTGGCCATGCCGTTCAGATAGTGGCCCAGCATCAACAGTGCACAGGCGATCGCCAAGGTCGCGGTGATGGTCATTCTACAAATCCCTGAAGTGAGCGCGCGGCACTGCCGCGCGGGCAACAAAAAAGGCGTCCGGACCGGCATGTCGAAACATGCGGTGCAGGGACGCCTTCGTCTTTGCCGGACGCCCTCGTTGGCTCGGCCAACCCATCTAGCAAGCTGCTTGCCAGCCTGCCGCTTGCTGCAGGCTTTCGGCTGAACGCCGCGTCGTGGCGGATGGCGGCGTTGCAGCTGTCTTACGGTCCATGCCGAGGGACCGAGAGCACGCTCGCCGATGGTGCGTTTGGTCGAGCGGTTGCACTGCGGTCGGGCAGCTCACTGCCCAAGCAGCTCGTTCATGGCGATGATCTGCTCGGCGACCTGGATCAGCTTCTGCTGGCGACTCATCGCCTGGCGGCGCATCAGGGTGTAGGCCTCTTCCTCCTTGCAGTCGCGCATCTTCATCAGCATGCCCTTGGCCAGCTCGATGCGTTTGCGTTCCGCGAGTTGCTGCTCGCGGGCCTGCAATTGCGCACGGATCGCCTGGTCAGCCTCGAAACGCGCCATCGCCACATCGAGGATCGGCTTGAGTCGCTGGGCCTGAATGCCCTCGACGATATAGGCGCTGACCCCGGCGCGGATGGCCTGACGCATGGCATCCGGGTCACTGTCGTCGGTGAACATGACGATGGGCCGTGGTTGATCGCGGCTGACCAGCACCACTTGCTCCAGCACATCGCGGCCCGGTGAGTCGGTGTCGATCAGCACCACGTCCGGACGGATCGCCTCGACCCGCTCGGGCAGATCAATGGTCAGGCCGGATTCATCGATGACTTCGAAGCCGGCCTCGATCAGCGCGCTTCGCAGGCGCCCGATCTTGCGTGGGGTGTCGTCGATCAGCAGGATGCGCAACATGCCTGATCTCCTGCTCAAAGTGCAGCCACCATGGCCTGATCGGCCATGGCGTGCAGCGGGAAACTGCGGGCGTAGGCTGCCGGATCGCTGCCGTCCCAGGTCTTGCCATCCATCAGCGTGGCGCTGCGCAGGGGCGACTCCGGCACGGTGATGCCCAGCGCTCCGGCGGCCTGTCGGTACAGCTCGATCTGTTGCACCTGGCTTGCCACCAGCTGGTAGTCCGGGTCCTGGCGCAATAAACCCCAGCGCCGCAGCTGGGTCATGAACCAGAGGCCGTCGGACAGGTAGGGTATGTTCGCCGCGCCATCGGCAAAGGAGCGCAGCGGGTGTTGGTCATTCCAGGCGTTGCCCAGCCCATCCTGATACAAGCCGAGAAAGCGTGATTCGATGGCTGCCAGCGGCGCGTTGACATACTCGCTCCCGGCAATCAGCTGTGCGGTGCTGCGGCGGTTTTCCTGGCTCTGGTCGATGAAGCGACTCGCTTCGAGCACCGCCATCACCAGTGCGCGCGCGGTGTTGGGGTACTGCTCGACGAATGCGCGGGTGCAGCCGAGCACCTTTTCCGGATGATCCGGCCATATCGACTGGCTGGTTGCGAGGGTGAAGCCGACCCCCTCGGCGATCGCCTGCGCACCCCAGGGTTCGCCGGCGCAGAAACCGTCGATGCGCCCGGCCTGCAGGTACGCCACCATCTGCGATGGCGGCAGCACCAGCGTCCGCACATCCTGCAGCGGGTGGATACCATTGGCGGCCAGCCAATAATAGAGCCACAGCGCGTGGGTGCCGGTGGGGAAGGTATGCGCGAGAGTCAGGCGTGCACCGCTTTGGCGCACGCTGTTGCGCAATGCCTCGGGATCGGTCACGCCGGCAGCCTTGAGCGGGGTCGACAGGTTGATGCTCTGGCCGTTCTGCGCAAGCCCCATGAGCACCGCCATATCCACGGCGCGGCTGCCGCCGATTCCCAGGTGCACGGCATATATCAGTCCGTACAGGCCGTGCGCTGCGTCCAGTTCACCGCCGATCAGCTTGTCGCGCAGGCCCGACCACGAGTTCTGGCGGTGCAGGTTGAGCGTCAGGCCGAAGGGCTGGGCGAAGCCCTGGGTGGCGGCGACGATCAGCGAGGCGGCATCGGTAAGTGGCAGAAAGCCCAGGTTGAGCGAGCTCTTTTCCGGTGCATCGCTGCCGGCGACCCATGCCAGTGCATCGTGGCGGGGCGACGTGGAGGGTTCGGTCATGCTGTGGGCCTTTCGATTGCGAAGCGTGCGGCACAGGTAACCGTGCACGACGGATCAGGAGTGGTCTATGCCAAGCCTGAAGCAAGCGATATGCCAGCGAGAAAGTGGTGCGCCATGCGGTGCCCGTGCACCGCGTTGGTCAGGCGCGTCTGGTGTGAAGCGGTGTGGCGTTGCCGGTCAGCGTGGATACAGTGGTGGCAGGGCGCTGTGGTCCTGCTCGACACTCGGACTGGTCGCTGGAGGGAGCGTCTGGATTGCCTGCCACAGCGCCTCTCCCTGCCAACGCTGGCCGGCTTCGCTGTACAGCGCACCATTGAGTCCGTCCAGCGCATCGGACAGCGGCACGAAGCGCGCAGCCATGTCGGCCAGCGTCTCCGGCTGTTGCCGCGCCCAGGCATCCAGCGCCTGGCGAGTGGCCTGCGAGTCGTTGGCCTGGCAGGCGCGACGCAGGTCGTCGAGCAGGCTGCGTGGGGTCGGGCCAGGCTGCAGTGCGCGCTGCACTGCGGGTTGCCGCCGCGCGTGTAGCCACAGTCCGAAGCCGGCGAGGGTGGACAGGGCGAAGAGCAGGGTACTCAGCTGCCAGGGCCACAATAGCTGCTGCTCGGCAGGTAGTGGCGTTGCGGCCGGTTGCTCGGCGGGCGTCGGCGCGAGATTCGGATTATCGGCGACATTCAGGGTCCGTTCGTCCAGCGTGGTGCGTTCCAGCCGGTCTTCCACGGTGTTCCACCAGACCACTTCCACCGCGGGTAGCTGCAACGCGCCGCTGCGCGTGGGAATCAGCGCCTCGCGCTGCTCGCGGCTACCGACCAGACCCGCGCCACTGACTTCGTTGGCCAGGATCGGTTGATCCGGGTAGCGGCGCAGGTCGGGGCTCTGGGCAGAACCGATGGCGGGCAACTGGGTGCTGGTCAGGCCTTCGGCCTTGAGCAACAGGCTGCGGGTGAGCGATTCGCCGGTCTGTGCCTGATCGGGCTCCGGGCTCCAGGCCTCGACCAGGGTCAGGCTGCGTGCCGGCAGCCAGGGCGCCGCGGCGGGGTAGTCCGCCGGTTTGCGCTTGACCGTCAGCGGAATGCTTGGTGACCTGACCTGCGTCGAGCGGCCCGAACGCGAGCCGAACAGCGGGTTGCTGCCATTGGTCACGGTGGTGGCGCTGAACAGTTGGGCAGGGATGGTCAGCTCGCCGGACTTCTGCGGGAACAGCGCATAGCGCACTTCGATGACGCCGTGGCGAATGCCGTTGATGGTTTTCTCGTAGGTGCGTGGCTCACCGAGCCGTTCGACCAGGGCTTCCGGCATCTGCAGCGGCGAGAGGGTGCTGTCGTCGTACAGCGAAACCGAATGATAGATGCGCAGGGTAAGAATCACCTGGGCCTGAACGTAAACGTTTTCCTGATCGACGCTGGCATCGATGAAGATCGGCGCCAGCTGGTCGCTTTCGGTATTTTTCAGCGATTCCTGGACCATCAATGTGATCGGCTCGCTGCGCCAGTCGCCCAGTTGCAGCGGCGGGATGATCACGTAGCCGGTCTGCTTCGGCCGCAGGGTAATCAACCAGCGTGTGATCGCATAGGCTTCGCCGTTGCTGCTGGAAAGCTGGTTGACCTGACGGGTGTCGAACACCTCGAACAATGGCTCCAGCGGCTGCAGGTCGGGCTTGCCGAATACCGTGCTGCCCTGGCTTTCCAGGCTCAGCTCCAGGGTTTCGTCAATGCTCAGCTGGGTGCGGTCAACCCGGGCGAACAGGCCGGCGGCTGCGGCCTGACCAGCAAGGAGGCCGAGCAGAAGAAAAGCCATCAGGCGCATCATCGATTGGTTTCCTGGTGCTTGCGTTGTTCGTAGAGAAATTTCCTTCGCAGCAGCTCGCCGGGATCGTCCGGAATCTGCCGCAACCATTGCTCCATCGCCTGTTGCCGTTCCTGCTCGGGGAGCGCCTCGTGTTGCGCCTGGGCCGCGCTGCCATCCATTTCTTCGGTCTCGGGCGTGGCTTCGGTTGTCGATGTCTGCGAGGCGCCGCTGGCTTCGCTGGACGGCTCGCCCTGGGCATCCTCCGGCGAAGGGGAATGGGCAGAGCCCGCTTCCTGTGATTGCGGCTGCTCGGGTTGCGGCAGTGGTTCTTCGGTTTGCTCGTCCTGCTGATTCTGTTCCTGCTCGGGCTCGGGCTGTTCCTGCTGGCGGCGCAGCAGCTCTTCGATCAGCGCCTTGTTGCGCTGCGCCGCCTGTAGATCAGGCTGCAGGTCCAGCGCCTGGTCATAGGCTTCGATGGCGGCCTCGAAGGCTTCGCTACGAGCCAGGGCATTGCCACGGTTGTAGTGATCGGCGGCCGTGTTGCCTTCGGCGAACAGTTCTGCCGCGCCGGCATAGTCGCCGGCCTGATAGCGGGCGGTGGCCTGCCAGCGGCGATCGGTGAAGCGCTCGGCGGCCTCGGCCGGCCGCTCCGCGTCCAGCAGGCGTTGGCCCTGCTGATCGCGACGTAGCCAGAGGTCCTCTAGCTCGAAGGCATTGGCAGGCTGCGGCTGCAGCAGCAATAGCGGTAGGCAGAACAACCAGCCGCGGCGACCGGCGAGGGCGGCCAGCAAGAGCAGTGACAACAGCAGCCAGTGCCCCTGATCCAGCCAGGCTTCCAGCCGCGTGATTTCATCGTCCTGGCGCAACGTGCCAGTTTGATCGAGCAGACCGAGGGCCGTCAGGTCGTCGTCACCCAGCCGCGCGCGCTGATAGCGCCCTCCCAGCTCGTTGGCCAGGCGTCGCAGTCTGGCGTTGTCCAGGCGCGGGATGAGGATTGCGCCTTGGGCATCCTTGATGAAACTGCCGTCCTTGCCGGCGATTGGCGCGCCTTGTTCGGTGCCGACGCCGAGTATCAGCAGTTGCTCGTTTCTGCCCTCCATCAGCGTGACGATGGCGCTGCGCTCGTGCTCGTCCAGGCTGCTGCCGATCAGCAGCAAGCGCCCGCGCCCCAGGCCAGCCTGTTCGAGCAGGGCGAGGCCTTTGGCCACGGCAAGGTCCGCGCGCTGGCCCTGCTCGGGCATCAGCGTCGGGTGCAGGGCATCGAGCAGGTTGCGGGTGGTCGCCAGGTCATCGGATAGCGGCACCACGGTGTGGGCGCTGCCGGCGAATACCAAGACGGCGGTCTGTACGTCCTGTCGGCGCTCGAGCAGATCCAGCAGCTTGCGCTTGGCCTGTTCCAGGCGAGTGGGTGGTGCGTCGCTGGCGAGCATCGATGGCGTGAGTTCCAGAAGCACCACCAGGGGATCGCTGCGCTTGATGCTCGGCTGTTCGAAGCGTTGCCAGCTGGGCCCGAGCAATGCGATGACCGCCAGCAGCCAGGCCAGGCCCAGCACCAGCCAGGGCAGGCGACTGTGGCGCAGTCGGCCACGGGTCAGCAAGGCGGCATGAAAGGCTTCCGGCAGAAGACGCTGCCAGCGCCCGACCTGCAACTGCCGATGCCAGAGCCGCCACAGCAGCCAGATCAGTAGCGGCAGGATGAGCAGCCAGTATGGCCGCAACAGATGGGGTAGCAGTTCGTTCATCGGCGCTGCTCCCGTCGCCAGGCCAGGCGTTGCAACTGTGCACTCCACAGGCTGGCCGCGACCATCAGCAGGCTGATCAGCAAAGCCGCCGACAGCGGCCAGATGTACAGGGCCTCGGCCACACGGGCCTGGGCTGGTTGCTGCGCTGCCGGCTCGAGACGATCCAGCGTATCGCCGATCGCCTTCAGCTCTGCGCTCGACGAGGCGCGGAAATACTCACCGCCGGTTTGCTCGGAAATGGCGCGCAGAGTCGGCTCGTCGAGGTCCAGGCCAGGGTTGAAACCGAAGCGGCTGAGCACGCCACCTTCTCCCGGCACGGCGCCGATGCCGATGGTGTGGACCCGTACGCCTTCTTCGGCGGCCAGCGAGGCCGCCAGCAGTGGCTCGATTTCGCCACCGTTGTTGGCACCGTCGGTGATCAGTACCAGCACGCGACTGTTCGTCGGTCGCTCCCTGAGGCGTTTAACCGCTAGGCCGATGGCGTCCCCTATCGCAGTGTTGCTGCCGGCGATGCCAACCCGGGCTTCGTCCAGCCAGACTCGCACGGTGTGGCGATCGAAGGTCAGTGGCGCCTGCAGATAGGCCTTGCTGCCGAAGAGAATCAGGCCGACGCGATCGCCACGACGCTCCTCGATGAAGTCGCCGAGCAGTACCTTGACCAATTCCAGCCGCGTCAGCTCCTCGTCCTGCCACTGCATGTCGGGGTAATCCATCGAGCCGGAGACGTCCACTGCCAGCAGCAGATCGCGGCCGCTGGTGGGCAGCGGCAGTGGTTCACCCAGCCACTGGGGGCGTGCTGCGGCGAACAGCAGCAACAGCCAGATGGTCAGGTAGGGCAGTTGCTGGCGCCAGGCGGGCAGGGCGACACGCGCGCGCCGGCCGGACAGCTGCTGCAGTTCGTCGAGGAAGCTGACCTTCAGCGCGGCTTCGCCGCTATCGGCCGGCGGCAGCAGTGCGCGCAGCAGCCAGGGCAGCGGTAGCAGCAGGAAGACCCAGGGCCAGGCCAGTTCAAACATGCTTGCGGATCCAGATGTCAACGGCCTGTTCGAGCCCGTCGATGGCCTTGTCGTCGAGGCGGCACTCGGCCCGGTAGGCACCTTCGACGAGAATCATCCAGCGGGTCAGCCCGGCGGCAGGGCAGCGGTTGTCGAGAAAGGCCAGCCACGCGCGCCCACTGAGCGTGTGCGGGTGGTCGTTGGGGTAACGAATGCGGCAGAGCCGCTTGAGCAGCCCATTGAGTTGTTGCAGCCACTGGCTGGCCGGTTGCCCGCCGTAGGGTTTGCTCAAGCGCGAAAGCTCGATGAGCGCCTCCTGACGCTGCGGTTCCAGCGGTGGCTCCGGCTGCACACGGGGCTTGCGCCTGAGCAGCCGGTGACGAAGTCGCCAGAGCAAGCCAAGCGCCATCAGCAGCACCAGGCCGAGCAGCCACCAGCCCGGCGCTGGAGGCCACCAGCTGATCGGCTCGGGGCTGATCAGCGGAGCCAGTTGATCGAGCGGATTCATCGCCGTGCGCTCGGATGGCGGACGCTCAGGTGCTCACGCAACTGCTCGACCAGATCGTGCTGGGTATCCAGCGGCATCAGCGGCACCCGCAGGCGATCGGCCAGACGCTGCCAGCGGGCGCTGCGCGCCTCGCCCTGCTCGCGGTAGCGCTGACGCAGATCCGCATCCTGCGTATCCAGTTCAAGCCGCGCATTGCCTTCGCTGAAGCGCAGCAGGCCGGCCGCGGGCAGGGCGTGATCCAGTGGATCGAACAGCGGCAGCAACAGCAGGTCGACATGGCGCGCGAGCAGGCTGAGCTGCTGCTCGGCGGCATCGGTGAGGGTGCGCTCGTCGCAGAGAATCACCGACAGACTGCCCGGACGCAGCACTTCCCGTGCCCGGCGCAGGGCCATGCTGAAAGCGTCGGGGTCGATCGGGTTGTCTGGCTGCAGGCGATTGTTGGCGCGGGTGACGCGATCCAGCAGCTGCAGCAGGCTCTGCTTGCTGCGCCGCGGCTTGATTTCCTGACGCTCATCGCCGAACACCAGCCCGCCAACCCGATCATTGTGGCTGAGCGCCGCCCAGCCGATCAGGCTCGCCGCCTGCGCCGCCAGCACCGACTTGAACAGTCGGCCGCTGCCGAAGAACAATCGCGGGCTTTGCTCGACCACGATATAGATCGGCCGCTCGCGTTCTTCATGGAACAGCTTGGTGTGCGGCTCCTGGGTGCGTGCGGTGACGCGCCAGTCGATGGTGCGCACGTCGTCGCCGGGCTGATAGATGCGGACCTGGTCGAAGTCCACGCCACGCCCGCGCAGCTTGGAATGATGCAGCCCGACCAGCGGGCTGCGGCGATGCGGTGTGGAAAACAGCGGCACTTCACGGACGCGATGACGCATATCGATGAGTTCGGCCAGGCTCACACGGATACCGGAGCCCTGCTCGGTTGGCTGCCCGGCGGCGGAAGCCTGCGGTTGCATCAGGCCACCGCGACCACGTCGAGAACGCGCTGGATGACCCGGTCCTGATCAATGCCGGCGGCTTCTGCCTCGAAGGAGAGAATCAGGCGGTGACGCAGTACATCGAACAGCATCGCCTGTATGTCCTCGGGGCTGACGAAATCGCGTCCGGCCAGCCAGGCATGGGCGCGGGCGCAGCGGTCCAGCGAGATCGAACCCCGCGGACTCGCGCCATAGGCGATCCATTCGGCCAGTTCGGCATCGAACTTGGCCGGCGTGCGCGTGGCCATGACCAGTTGCACCAGGTATTCCTCCACCGCATCGGCCATGTACAGGCCGAGGATGTCCTTGCGCGCGGCGAAGATCGCCTGCTGGCTGACCCGATGTTCCGGCGCCGCCTCGCCATTGATCGCCTCGCCCCGGGCTTGCTGCAGGATGCGTCGTTCCACCGAGGCGTCGGGGAAGCCGATCTTCACGTGCAGCAGGAAGCGGTCGAGCTGTGCTTCGGGCAGGGGGTAGGTGCCTTCCTGCTCGATCGGGTTCTGTGTCGCCATCACCAGGAACAGCGGCGGCAGATCGTAAGTGCTGCGGCCGACGCTGACCTGGCGCTCGGCCATGGCTTCGAGCAGCGCCGATTGCACCTTGGCCGGTGCCCGGTTGATTTCGTCCGCGAGCACCAGGTTGTGGAAGATCGGCCCCTGCTGGAAGACGAAGCTGCCGGTCTCCGGGCGATAGATTTCGGTACCGGTGATGTCGGCGGGCAGTAGGTCGGGGGTGAACTGGATTCGATGGAACTCCGCCTCCAGGCCTTCGGCGAGTTCCTTGATGGCGCGGGTCTTGGCCAGGCCCGGCGCCCCTTCGACGAGCATGTGCCCGTCGGCGAGCAAGGCGATCAGCAGGCGTTCGATCAGCCGTTCCTGCCCCAGGATCTGGGTGGACAGGAACTGTCGCAGCGCGATTATCGATTCACGGTGATCCATCGTTTCGAGTCTTCCAGGTGGGCGGCAAATCGGCTGGCGCGGCGGGCAGAGACGCCGGCTGCTATTGGCTGCTACAGACAGTCGCAGGCGACTGCAGGAGAAGCGCCACTTTACTGCATTAACCCTCGACTAGACTAACCTTGAACCTTCGTCCTGTGCCGTCAGTCACTACCGACGTCTCTTTCCCCAGCAAGCCAAGCGGAGCCATACATGGCGTTCTTTTCAGCGGCCAGCAAGGCCGACTTTCAGCAGCAATTGCAGACAGCGTTAGCGCAACACGTAGACCCGAAAATCCTGCCGCAACTGAGCCTGTTCGCCGAACAGTTCTTCGGCATCGTCGCGCTGCCCGAACTCACCGAACGGCGCATGAGCGATCTGGTCGGCTCGACACTGGCCAGCTGGCGCCTGCTGGAGCGCTTCGATCCCGCCAAACCCGAGGTGCAGGTATTCAACCCCGACTTCGAGAAGCACGGCTGGCAATCGACCCACAGCGTGGTCGAGGTGCTGCATCCGGACATGCCGTTTCTGGTCGATTCGGTGCGCATGGAGCTGACGCGCCGCGGCTACAGCATCCATACCCTGCAAACCAGCGTGCTGCAGGTGCGTCGCGGGGCCGACGGCAGCTTGTTGGAGCTGCTGCCCAAGGACGAGCGTGCCGCTGACAGCCACGCCGAATCGTTGATCTTCGTCGAGATCGATCGCTGCGCCAGCCCGACGGCCCTGCGCGAGCTCGAGCAGTCACTGCTGGGTGTGCTGGCTGATGTGCGTCAGGTGGTGGGTGACTTTGCGGCGATGAAGGGCAAGGCGGTCGAGCTGCAAGGGCGTCTGGAGCAGGTCAACCTGAGCATCGACGGCGACGAGCTGGAAGAGATCCGCGACTTCATGCGGTGGCTGGCGGACGACCATTTCACCTTCCTCGGCTACGAAGAGTTCTCCGTGCAGGAACAGGCCGATGGCGGGCGCATCGTCTATGACGAAAGCTCGCTGCTGGGTCTGTCGCGCAGCATGCGCACCGGGCTTTCCGAGGAGGAGCAATCGCTCACCGGCCAATCGGTCAGCTACCTGCGTGAGCGGCTGCTGCTGTCGTTCGCCAAGGCGGCCATGCCCAGCCGCGTGCACCGTCCGGCTTACCCTGACTTCGTCTCGGTGCGTGAATTCGATGACGAGGGGCGGGTGGTTCGCGAATGCCGCTTCCTCGGCCTGTTCACCTCGTCGGTCTACACCCAGAGCGTGCGACGCATCCCGTTCATCCGCAGCAAGGTCGAGACGGTCGTGCAGCGCGCCAATTTCGGTAGCTCCGCGCATCTGGCCAAGGAGCTGGTGCAGGTTCTCGAGGTGCTGCCGCGTGACGAGCTGTTCCAGGCGCCAATCGACGAGCTGTTCGAAAACGCCATCGCCATCGTGCAGATCCAGGAACGCAATCGGCTGCGGCTGTTCCTGCGTTTCGACCCCTATCGGCGTTTCTGCTACTGCCTGGTGTACGTGCCGCGTGACAGTTACTCCACCGAGACACGGCTGAAAATCCAGCAGGTGCTGCAGGAGCGGCTCGAAGCCAGCGACTGCGAGTTCTCCACCTATTTCTCCGAATCGGTGCTGACGCGCGTGCAGTTCATCCTGCGTCTGGACCCCAGCCGCGCGCTACAGGTGGATACGGTGCGTCTGGAGCAGGAAGTGCTGCAGGCATGCCGTACCTGGCAGGACGATTACCAGAGCCTAGTGGTCGAGCGCTTCGGCGAGGCCAGGGGCACCCATCTGCTCAGCGAGTTTCCGAAAGGTTTCCCGGCCGGCTACCGCGAGCGCTTCTCGCCGCAATCGGCCACCGTCGACATGCAGCATGTGCTCGACCTCAGCGAGGAACGCCCGCTGGTGATGAGCTTCTATCAGCCGATCACGGCTGAAGAGAACCGCCTGCACTGCAAGCTCTACCACCTGAATACACCGCTGCCGCTGTCGGACATCCTGCCGATCATGGAGAACCTGGGGCTGCGGGTGCTCGGCGAGTTTCCGTTCCGGTTGCGCGACCGCAGCGGCCGCGAGTATTGGATACACGACTTCGCCTTCACTTATGCCGAAGGTTTGGAAATCGACCTGCTGGAGATCAACGAGGCGCTGCAGGATGCGTTCATCCATATCTACGGCGGCTTTGCCGAGAACGATGGATTCAACCGTCTGGTGCTGACCGCCGGGTTGGCCTGGCGGGAAGTGGCGCTGCTGCGCGCCTATGCGCGCTATCTCAAGCAGATTCGCATGGGCTTCGACCTTGGCTATATCGCCAGCGCGCTGCTCAACCACACGGATATCGCCCGCGAGCTGGTGCGGCTGTTCAAGATGCGCTTCTACCTGGCGCGCAAGCTCGGTGACGAGGATCTGGCAGACAAGCAGCAACGGCTGGAACAGGCGATTCTCACAGCGCTTGATGAGGTGGCGGTACTCAACGAGGACCGGATTCTGCGGCGCTATCTGGCGCTGATTCAGGCCACCCTGCGAACCAACTTCTATCAGCCGGATGCCAACGGAAAACCCAAGTCGTATTTCAGCTTCAAGCTCGATCCGCGCTCGATTCCGGAGATGCCGCGCCCGGCACCGATGTACGAGATCTTCGTCTATTCGCCACGGGTCGAGGGCGTGCACCTGCGCGGCGGCAAGGTGGCGCGTGGCGGGTTGCGCTGGTCCGACCGTGAAGAGGACTACCGCACCGAAGTGCTCGGCCTGGTCAAGGCGCAGCAGGTGAAGAATGCGGTGATCGTTCCCGGCGGCGCGAAAGGCGGGTTCGTGCCGCGTCGTCTGCCTACCAGTGGCACGCGGGATGATATTCAGGCCGAAGCGATCGCCTGCTATCGCATTTTCATTAGTGGCCTGCTCGACATCACCGATAACCTGCATGAAGGTCAGGTCGTTTCGCCCGCCAATGTACTGCGCTATGACGGTGACGATCCCTATCTGGTGGTCGCTGCGGACAAGGGCACCGCGAGCTTTTCGGACATCGCCAACGGCATCGCCGCCGAATACGACTTCTGGCTCGGCGACGCCTTTGCCTCGGGCGGCTCGGCAGGCTACGACCACAAGAAGATGGGCATCACCGCGCGCGGCGCCTGGGTTTCGGTCCAGCGGCACTTCCGTGAGCGCGGCATCAACGTGCAGACCGACGTGATCAGCGTCATCGGAATCGGCGATATGGCTGGCGATGTGTTCGGCAACGGTCTGCTGATGTCCGAAACCCTGCAGCTGGTGGCCGCGTTCAACCATCTGCATATTTTCATCGACCCCAATCCCGATCCTGCGCGCAGTTTCATCGAGCGCAAGCGCCTGTTCGACCTGCCGCGCTCGTCATGGACCGATTACGACGTGTCGCTGATCTCGGAAGGCGGTGGCATCTTCCCGCGTTCGGCCAAGCGAGTCGCGATCACGCCACAGATGAAAGAGCGCTTCGCCATCGAGGCGGATCAGCTGACCCCAGCCGAGCTGATCCACGCGCTGCTCAAGGCACCGGTGGACCTGCTATGGAATGGCGGTATCGGTACCTATGTGAAGAGCGGCGGCGAAAGCCACGCCGAAGTCGGCGACAAGGCCAACGATGCGGTGCGGGTCAATGGTGCCGATCTGCGCGCCAAAGTGGTGGGCGAGGGCGGCAACCTCGGCATGACCCAGCTGGGACGCGTCGAGTACGCGCTGCATGGCGGATCGAGCAATACCGACTTCATCGACAATGCCGGCGGCGTCGATTGCTCGGATCATGAAGTGAACATCAAGATCCTGCTCAATGAGGTGGTCAGCGCCGGTGACATGACCGCCAAGCAGCGCGATCAACTGCTGTTCGAAATGACCGACGCGGTGGCCGAGCTGGTGCTGCAGAACAACTACAAGCAGACCCAGGCGCTGTCCCAGGCGCAGCATCGCTCGCGGGAGCGGGCCGCCGAGTATGTTCGGTTGATCAATGCGCTGGAGGCGGCGGGGCAGCTCGACCGCGCGCTCGAGTTCCTGCCCAGCGATGACGCCCTGACCGAGCGCGCCAGCATCGGCAAGGGGCTGACCCGGCCGGAGCTGTCGGTTCTGATTTCCTACAGCAAGATCGAACTGAAGAAAGCGCTGCTGGATTCGCGCGTGCCGGACGACGACTACCTCGCCCGCGAAATGGAAAGTGCCTTCCCGCAGCAACTGAGCGAGCGTTTCCACGATGCCATGCTGCAACATCGCCTCAAGCGCGAAATCGTTGCTACCCAGATTGCCAACGATCTGGTCAACAACATGGGCATCACTTTCGTTCAGCGCCTGAATGAGGCGACGGGCATGAGTGCGGCGAATGTCGCCGGAGCCTACGTGATCGTGCGCGACATCTTCCATCTGCCTCACTGGTTCCGGCAGATCGAGGCGCTGGATCACAAGGTACCGGCGGAGCTGCAGTTGGCCTTGATGGATGAGCTGATGCGCCTGGGCCGACGCGCGACGCGCTGGTTCCTGCGCAATCGTCGTAGCGAGCTGGATGCCGCACGCGACGTCGCGCACTTTGGCCCGCGGGTCGCTGCCCTTGGTCTGAAGCTCGATGAACTGCTGCAAGGCTCGACGCGTGACCGCTGGCAGGAGCGCTATAAGCGTTACACCGAAGCCGGGGTGCCGGAGCTGCTGGCGCGCATGGTGGCCGGTACCAGCCATCTGTACACGCTGTTGCCGATTCTGGAGGCCGCTGACGAAACTGGCCAGGTGCCTGCGCAGGTGGCGGCAACCTACTTCGCCGTCGGTGGTGCGCTGGAGCTTCCCTGGTATCTGCATCTGCTCACCAACCTGCCGGTTGCCAACAACTGGCAGGCCCTGGCGCGTGAAAGCTTCCGCGACGACCTCGACTCACAGCAGCGCAGCATCACGGTATCGGTGCTGCAGATGGAGAACGGTCCGGAGGCGATCAGCGAGCGGGTCGACGCCTGGTTGTCTCAACGACCAGTGTTAATGGAGCGCTGGCGCTCGATGCTGTCCGAGCTGCGCGGCGCCAGCGGCACCGACTACGCCATCTATGCAGTCGCCAGCCGCGAGCTGCAGGGGCTGGCGCAGTCGGTAGGGCATGGCTGACGAGGCCTTGCGGCTTCCTCTGTGGACGATCCGTCCGCGGCAGAGGCCGCGCCATTAATGCGGCGCAACTGAAAAACGCACTGCCCTCGGGCGGTGCGTTTTTTTTTTAGCGGATGGGTGTTTGCTGCGCAGGGAGTCCGTGGCGGTAAACGCTCAGTCCTGCGCAGGCAGTCCGACCTTGAAGCGAGTGATCTGCGGCAGATCGCGCAGGTAGCGAATCAGGTCGGGTGCGCCTGCCAGCTTCAGCCCCTCGCCAATGGCATTGGCTGTGGGGTCACGCTTCTCCAGCAACAGCAACTCGGAATTGCTGGCATCGCGCAGTAGTGTCAAGCGGGCATAGGGAACCTGGCTGTCGAGCAGCATGGCCATGAATTCACGATCGCTCCAGGCCTGAGCAGGCATCGTCACGGCGTGGTAGTCAGCGTCCAGCGCGTGAACACCGGAGCGGTCGAGGCGGTAATCGGTGACCTCCGCCGGCAGCATGACTTCCAGGCCGCGCAAGCGCGCGTAGGCCACGGCGCAGGCAAAGGCTTCCAGATGGTGTTCGCCGGCCCAATAAAGCCGCTCCCCGAGCCAGCTGGCCTGGCGAACATCGATCGCTGCCCCCTTGTCGAAGCCGGGCAAGGCGGTACCGAGTGCTCGAAGAAAATCCTTGTAGCTGATGATTCGTACCTGTCGACAACCCGCCGTGCTGGAAAAGGCTTCGAAGGTCGGGTAACTCGGTTCATTTTTGCGCTGCCCGCCGAAGCCGTCGATCTGCCGCAGGTCGAGCCGTGACCGGGTGCAATCCTTGCTGATCAAGCGGGTCAGCGCAGCATGGGCACGGGCCTTGTCTTCCTGCACCGGACCGGAGAGCGCACCACGTGGCAGCTCCAGCAAGCGTTGCAGGCAGGGGCCATCGTTCCAGAAAATGCTGGGCTCAGGCTCGGGTAGGCGGGAAAAGGGCAGCTGCAGGCTGCTGGCGCGATCCTGAATGGGAAGCGAAGCCTTGGAGCGCAGCCCGAGGCGTTGCGCAAGTCGTGCGATTTGAGAAGTCAGTGAAGGCATTGGCTCGGGCAGGCTCATCATGATGCTTGAGCTCTCAGGGCTACGGCCGAAGTGTGGCAGACCTGTGTCATTTGCGCACGGGCTTTGCGCCACCCGTAGCGCTGGCCTGCGTCACAGCCTTGGGCAAAGATCGCGTGTCGATGTGGCAATATCGCTGAATAGATCACTGAGGAGCCTCCATGCCAAATCTGGTACTGGATATCGCGCTGTCCGCCGAACGAATGAAGGCGGTCTACCAGGGCCATGCGAATCGAGTCCTGATTCGAAGTCGCGACGGCACGCGAGTCAGCTTGCCGGCGCATCATCTGCGCCCGTTTCTGACCCACGAAGGGATATATGGTTCCTTCGAGCTCGAATTCGCTGAGCAGGGACAATTGCTGCGTTTGCGGCGTCTGCAATGAACCCGTCGGTCGGTGCGCTCGACCGGCCTATTTCCTCACTGGCGGCAGCGGCTGAAGCCCTCTCGGGCTGCTATACTCCGCGTCCACATTTACCGAGACCTTAGGCTGCGTATGTATAACCTGGCCCGCCAGCTATTGTTCAAGTTATCTCCGGAAACTTCCCATGAACTTTCCCTCGAGCTGATTGGCGCCGGTGGCCGTCTCGGGCTCAATGCAATGCTCGGCAAAGCGCCAGCAAGTCTTCCTGTTCAGGTGATGGGGCTCGATTTCCCCAATCCGGTCGGCCTGGCAGCAGGGTTGGACAAGAACGGCGAAGCCATTCGCGGAATGTCGCAGCTGGGCTTCGGTTTCATCGAAGTGGGAACCGTGACGCCGCGCCCGCAGCCAGGCAACCCCAAGCCACGGATATTTCGCCTGCCCGAGGCCGAGGCGATCATCAATCGCATGGGTTTCAATAACCATGGTGTAGATGCGCTGCTGGCTCGGGTAGAGGCCGCCAGGTTCAAGGGCATCCTCGGTATCAACATCGGCAAGAATTTCGATACGCCTGTCGAGCGCGCCGAGGAGGACTACCTGCTCTGCCTGGACAAGGTCTATCACCACGCAAGCTACGTCACCGTCAATGTCAGTTCGCCTAACACGCCT
This sequence comes from Stutzerimonas kunmingensis, assembly GCF_002929225.1. GTDB lineage: Bacteria > Pseudomonadota > Gammaproteobacteria > Pseudomonadales > Pseudomonadaceae > Stutzerimonas. Next base: position 1,071,233 of record NZ_PISM01000004.1, read on the forward strand.
GGCTTGCGCAGCCTGCAGTTCGGCGACTTGCTCAAGCATTTGCTCGATGCGTTGCGACTGCGCCGTGAGGATCTGGAGATCATGCATGGCAAGCGCGTGCCGCTTGCGATCAAGATCGCTCCGGACATGACCGACGAAGAAACCGCTCTGGTGGGCGAGGCGGTATTTCAGGCCGGGATGGACGCGATCATCGCCACCAACACTACCCTTGGCCGAGAAGGCGTTGCCGGCTTGGCTCATGCTGACGAAGCTGGTGGCCTGTCTGGTGCGCCCGTTCGGGAGAAGAGCACGCATACGGTCAGGGTGCTGGCACAGACGCTAGGCGGACGGCTGCCGATCATTGCTGTGGGCGGCATCACCGAGGGCAGGCACGCGGCAGAGAAGATCGAGGCGGGTGCCAGCCTGGTTCAGTTGTATTCAGGTTTCATCTACAAGGGACCGGCATTGATCCGCGAGGCGGTGGATGCCATCGCGGCGCTGCGTTCAAAAGCGCATTGATGATTGCCCGGAAGGGGCTCCTGTTGGGAGCCCCTGGGCTTCTCGCCCGCCGCCCGGGTGGGGCGCGCTATCAAGTCGGGTGGATCGGTGAATTAGCCGACCGCGTGAAGTTCGTTGAGTCTATGCAGACCGGCCGTGCCGGTCAGACCATCCCAGTTGTCGCCGCGACCCTCCCGCCAGCCGTTAATCCAGGCTTGGCGAACATTGGGATGGGAAAAAGGACAGAGGTCGCGAGATTTGCCATGTATGCCGTGCTGATAACCGCGTAGAAATGCTCGTTCCATCGGATCACGCTTGAGTCTTCTCATTGGGTATTGCCCTCAGTGGTTGACTGGTGTTCCTGTGGCCTCATGGCGAGGCCGGGCAGATAGACTGCCAATGAAGCGCGCTGCCGGCGTGGCGCGCTTCGCCGGCACCATTGCGATGTCGGCCTGAGGTGAGTTCTAACGCAATGCTGAAGACGCTGGAATGATCGTTTTGTCATAAGTAGGTAACGAATCTATGGTTCTACCCATAAGCCTGAAAGGGCAAGGGATGCGAAGTGCACTGCTTGGCCACTTCTGCATGATTGCAACCATGATGTTTGTAACCTCTTTCTAATTTTCTTTGCTGGGCCTGTTCCGACGAAAGGGTCGCGACGGTCCGAAGCACCTTTTGTGGAAACTCCATGACCGACCGCCATGAACTGATCCTGACCTGTCCCAAGGGACTCGAAGGCCTGCTGCTCGAGGAAGCCACCGCGCTTGGACTGGAGGAGAGTCGCGAGCAGACATCCGCGATTCGCGGCTTCGGTACGCTGGAGGTGGCCTACCGGCTCTGCCTATGGTCGCGCCTGGCCAATCGCGTGCTGTTGGTGATCAGCCGTTTTCCCACTGTAGACGCCGAGACGCTTTACCAAGGGGTTCACGCCGTCGACTGGGCTGACCATCTGCAGCCTGCCGGCAGCCTGGCAGTGGAGTTCAGTGGTCGTGGCTCGGGCATCGACAACACCCATTTCGGTGCGCTCAAGGTCAAGGACGCCATCGTGGATCGGCTGCGAACCGCATCTGGCGAGAGGCCCAGCATCGACAAGCTCGATCCTGATCTGCGCGTGCATCTGCGCCTCGACAAGGGGCAAGCGGTGCTTTCGCTCGACCTCTCCGGGCACAGCCTGCACCAGCGTGGCTATCGACTGCAGCAGGGTGCAGCGCCGCTCAAGGAAAACCTTGCTGCCGCGATCCTGATGCGTGCCGGCTGGCCACGTATCGCCGCTGCTGGTGGCGCGTTGACAGATCCCATGTGCGGCGTCGGCACCTTTCTTGTCGAAGGGGCGATGATGGCGGCGGACATCGCGCCGAACCTCAAGCGCGAGCGTTGGGGTTTCAGTGCCTGGCTGGGGCACGTACCCGCGCTGTGGTCGCGACTGCATGCCGAAGCTCAGGCACGGGCAGAGGTTGGCTTGGCCAAGCCGCCCTTATGGATTCGCGGCTATGAGGCCGATCCGCGGCTGATCCAGCCGGGACGCAACAACATCGAACGCGCTGGGCTGGCCGGCTGGATCAAGGTCTACCAGGGTGATGTCGGCGACTTCGAGCCGCGCCCGGACCAGAATCAGAAGGGCTTGGTGATCTGCAATCCGCCCTATGGTGAGCGCCTCGGCGACGAGGCGAGCCTTCTCTATCTCTACCAGAACCTCGGCGAACGCCTGCGCCAGGCCTGCCTGGGCTGGGAAGCCGCGGTATTCACCGCCGCGCCGGATCTCGGCAAGCGCATGGGCATCCGCAGTCACAAGCAGTACGCGTTCTGGAACGGTGCGCTGCCGTGCAAGCTGCTGCTGATCAAGGTCGAGCTGGATCAGTTCGTGACAGGTCAGCGCGGCGCCGGCCATGAGGAACATTTACAGCAGCAGGTGCCGGTCGAGCAGGCACGCCTCAGCGAAGGCGGGCAGATGTTCGCCAATCGCCTACAGAAGAATCTGCGTCAGCTCGGCAAATGGGCGCGTCGTGAGGGTATCGAATGCTACCGGCTATACGACGCGGACATGCCTGAGTACGCCCTGGCGATCGATCTGTACGGTGACTGGGTGCACGTGCAGGAGTATGCGCCGCCGCGCTCCATTGATCCGGAGAAGGCCCAGGTGCGCCTGCTCGATGCATTGGCTGCCATACCGCAAGCACTGGGCATTCCTCGCGAGAAGGTGGTGGTAAAGCGCCGCGAGCGCCAGACGGGAACACGCCAGTATGAGCGTCAGGCCAGTCAGGGCGAATTTCTCGAAGTGACCGAGGGCGGCGTCAAGCTGCTGGTGAATCTCACCGATTATCTGGATACCGGCCTGTTCCTCGATCATCGCCCATTGCGCCTGCGCATTCAGCGTGAAGCGGCTGGCAAGCGTTTCCTCAACCTGTTCTGCTATACCGCAACCGCCACGGTTCATGCGGCCAAGGGTGGTGCGCGCAGCACCACCAGCGTCGACCTGTCGAAAACCTATCTGGACTGGGCGCGTCGCAATCTCTCGTTGAATGGCCTTTCGGATCGCCAGCGCCTGGAACAGGGCGACGTGATGGCCTGGCTGGAAGAAGACCGTGGTGAGTACGACCTGATCTTCATCGACCCGCCGACGTTCTCCAATTCCAAGCGCATGGAAGGCGTTTTCGACGTACAGCGGGACCATCAGGTGCTGCTCGATCTGGCGATGGCTCGATTGGCGACGGGCGGAGCGCTGTATTTCTCCAACAACTTCCGCAAATTCGTGCTGGATGCCAGCCTGAGCGACCGCTACGCCGTAGAGGAAATCAGCAGCGCAACGCTGGACGAGGATTTCCGTCGTAATCCCCGGATCCACCGCGCCTGGAAATTCCAGGCGCGGTGATCATCCGGTGATATAGGCGGGCCGTTCGGCCTGCCTGAGTCACATCAGCGTTGTGCGGTGTTCTGGTTGCGCTGACCATAGAGGCTGACCAGCACCTGATCGAGAATCGAGGCTGCGCCCCATGGGCGGGGATGGTTCAGGATCGCCACGACTGCCCAGACATTGCCGTCGCCGTCACGGCTGTAACCTGCGATGGCGCGCACGGTGTTCAGGGTTCCCGTCTTGAGGTGCGCCTTGCCGGCGACAGGTGTATTGCGCAGGCGCTTGCGCATGGTGCCGTCCACGGCGGCCAATGGCATCGACGAAATGAACTCGGCCGAGTAAGGGCTGCGCCAGGCGGCCTGCAGCAAGCTCCCCAGCTCGCGTGCGCTGACGCGTTCGGCGCGGGAAAGCCCGGAGCCGTTCTCGATCACCAGATGCGGCGAGATAAGCCCCTTCTTGGCCAGCCACTGGCGGATGACCCGCTGTGCCGCTTTGGCGTCATCGGCATCCGCCTCGTTACGGAATTCGGCGCCGAGGCTTAGAAACAGCTGTTTGGCCATGGTGTTGTTGCTGTACTTGTTGATGTCTCGAATGATCTCGGTGAGATCCGGCGAATAGGCCCTCGCCAACAGTCTTGCTTTGTCAGGCACCTGGGCCACACGGTCGATGCCGAGAATGCTGCCGCCGAGCTCGGCCCAGATAGCACGCACCGCGCCGGCGGCATAGCGCTGGTGATCGAGCAGTGAAAGGTAGGTCTGTGCGCTGCAGCCGTCGGCGAGTTTGCCGGTGACCACGACGGTCACGCCATCCCCATCCGCAACCGGGTTGTAGAGCACGTCCGGCCAGCCTGGGCATTTGCCTGCGGGCAGCGCTTTGACCCGGTTGTCTATTCGAATGCTGGCGATCGGCGGCTCGACTGCGATGTTCACCTTTCCGCCATCGTTGCGGACGATGAAGCGCAGCGCCTTGAGGTTGACCAGTAGTGAGTCGGGACCAACTAGAAAGGGCTTGTTCTTGTCATTGCCGTCGTCATCGAAGACGGGCAGGTCGGGCTGGACGAAATGGCTGCGATCGAGCACCAGGTCGCCAGTGACCTTGGTGACTCCGTTGGCACGCAAATCTCGCAGCAGCAGCCAGAGCTTCTCCATGTTCAGTTTCGGGTCGCCGCCGCCCTTGAGGTAGAGATTGCCGTTGAGGGTGCCGTCCACCAGCGGGCCGTCGGCATAGAACTCGGTCTTCCACTGGTGGTTGGGGCCGAGCAGTTCGAGGGCGGCGTAGGTGGTAACCAGCTTCATGGTGGAGGCGGGGTTGACCGATACGTCGGCGTTGACGAACGTCGGTGCGGCGTCACCGGTCAGTGGCAGCATGACTACGGACAGTGCGTCGCTGCTGATCTTGTTGGCTTTCAGTGCCTGTTCGACGCGCGGTGGCAGTGTCTGGTTCACCCCGGCTGCCTGGGCTGGCAGGGTCAAGGGCAGGGCGAAGATGGCTAAGGTGATGCCGCGGAGGATGGAGCTCATCGTACGAGCGCCTCTGGGCAAACACAGGGAGCTGCTGGCGGTTTGATTTGGCATGTGTTTCCCACTGCTCTTAGGGAACGAATGCGGGCCATTATGCCCGTGCTGTAGAGGCGTCGTGCCTCTATCCGATAAGCGTAGCTGCGGTACACAGGTTACTGCAAAGACAGATGCGCACCAGGCTGCGATGAGCTCAACCGCTGCTGTCGGTCATCGCCTTGGCGCGGGGTTGCTGTTAGAGTGCGCGCCGTCATCAAGTAGAAAAAGGATCGCCCCCAAATGGCTACCAATCGTTCGCGTCGCCTGCGTAAGAAACTCTGTGTCGATGAGTTCCAGGAACTCGGCTTCGAGGTCAATCTCACCTACCGCGAAGGTATCGAAAGCAAGGCTGTGGACGACTTCCTCGAAGCTTTTATCAGCGAAGCGATGGAAGCCAATGAACTCGGCTATATCGGTGGTGAAGACTACGGTTTTGTCTGCCTCGGCCGTCGCGGCTCGGTCAGCGAAGAGCAGCGTGCGAAAGTCGACGCCTGGTTGAAAGGCCGCAGCGAGCTGGCTGAGTACAGTGTCAGCCCGCTGATGGACGTGTGGTATCCGGAAAACCCGATCAGGGCTGAGAAGTAGTCTCTTCGTCTGATCGTTGCGATGCTGCCCGCTGGGCCTTCCTGCGCGAACGCCTGGCCAGCAGCATCTGCAACACGTGCATCAGTGTTGCGATGAATAGCGCCACAGCTACACCGATGGCAGCATTGATGAGCCGTATCTGCGGCAGGTTCCAGTCCTGGGCCAGCGTCTCTGCCAGCAGCAGGAACAGCAGCGTGGTCTGCAGGACGAATAGCCCATAGTGATTCGCCTGAAACGCTCTGCCCAGCACGATAAGCGGCAGCAGGATCATCACCATCAGTGGCGGGTCGGCCAGGCCGTGGCCAATGTAGATCAGTATGGCCGCAGCCGCCAATATTCCCAGGCTGGCCTGTAGCGCCCGCACCAGACTCCGCTCCAGATCCATCTGCAGCGTGGTGAACACCGCCAGCGTCAACCAGTAGCCTCTTGGCAGTTCAGCCATATTCACGATCACCCCACCCAATGCTCCGGCCAGGATGTAGGTCAGGGCGTGCACACGCCATTGCCGGATCGGCGTTCGGCGAGCGTGCCTGCGCAGCACCCGCAGGATGCTCATAAGCCGCGGCATATATGGCCACATGCGCAGCCCATGCATCCCCCGCAGGCCGAAGGCGAGCAAGGTAACCCAGAGCCCGCCGAGCGCGAAAAGAAAGGCTATGGCGTACGGGTTGTTGAAATCGCCAATGCCGTGCTGCCCTTGGCCGAGGCAGAGGCAGATCGCCAGACCGATACCGAGCTTTCCCGCTTCGCTGCCGTAGCGCTGTAACCAGGCCAGCAGCAGGCCGTAGAAGGCGAAAAGACCGAGACTGATCAATGGATGAGTTGCCGACCAGAAGCCCAGTCCGGCACTCCCGGCGCCCAACGCGATGAGTAACAGCATGCGCAGCATGCCGAAGCGATGAAGTGGGTTGGCCTTGGCCGCCTGAAAGGCGCCGACCGTTGCCCAGAGGAAGCCGGGATGGCCGCTGAACAGCCCCAGCAGCAACGGCAAGGCGCAACCAAAGCCGGCCACCATGGCAGCGCCCCAGGCGGGGCGCGCGGGGTGCCAGTGGATGCTTTGCCGCAGCAGGCGCTTCATGTGGGTCAAACCGGGCTGGAGCGGCCGGTCATCTCGCCGGCCATCTCCGTGGCGTAGCTATCGGTCATGCCTGCGATGAAGTCGATCATGCGCAGGAACGACTGGTAGAGCGGTAGCTCGGGCGAGGGCGCGCTGCGTCCGAGCAGGTCGAGGATCCGCTGATTCTTGAACGAGGGGGTGCCGCCGCGATGTTGTTCCAGTGCTGCGCCGCAAAATGCATTGAGCAGTATTTCCAGCGTGGTGTAGGCGCCAATCTCGTGCAGGGTTTTGCGCTTGTCCTGAAAAATCTTCTGCCGTGCCATCGCCTTCGCCTGCAGCACGCACTCTTTGGCCGGCCCATGCATATGTTCGACCAGGTCACCGTGCAACTCGCCACGAAGCAGGTTGCTCTGCTGCTCGACGAAGGCACCAGCGGCCGCATTGGTCAGGTGTTCGATCGCCTTGCCGCGCAGAATGGCCAGTTTGCGCCGCCTTGAATCCCGCGGGCCCAGCTGACGATAGGTTTCCGGAATGTCATCGCCCACCAGAGCCAGTAACAGCGCTTCAACTTCCGAATATTCCAGCAGCTCCATCTCGAGGCCGTCTTCCAGGTCGATCAGGCCGTAACAGATGTCGTCTGCTGCCTCCATGAGATAAACCAGAGGATGGCGAGCCCAGCGTTGCTCAGCGACGTTGGGTAGGTTCAGCTTCTGTGCGATCTGCTCGAGCAGTGGCTGCTCATTCTGATAGCACCCGAATTTGTGCTTCTTGTACCCCAGCGCCTCTGCATGGCGTGAAGTCCAGGGGTACTTGAGATACGTGCCGAGGGTGGCGTAGGTCAGTCGCGTTCCACCGTCGAACTGGTGGTATTCGAGTTGCGTAAGCACTCGAAATCCCTGTGCGTTGCCTTCGAAGTTGAGAAAGTCCGCGCGTTGCGCGTCGCTCATATCGTCGAGCCATCCGCGCCCTGCGGCCTGCTGGAACCAGCAGCGGATAGCATCCTCGCCGGAGTGGCCAAAGGGCGGATTGCCAATGTCGTGGGCCAAGCAGGCCGACTGGACGATCATGCCAAGGTCGGCCGGGCTGCACCATTCTGGCATGTCATCGCGCAATACTTCACCGGCACGCATACCGAGTGAGCGGCCTACGCAGCTTACCTCCAGCGAGTGGGTGAGGCGGGTATGGATGTGATCGTTGCTGGAAACTGGATGAACCTGAGTCTTGCGCCCGAGCCGGCGAAAGGCGCCCGAAAAAATGATCCGATCATGATCCTTGTGAAAAGGGCTGCGGCCCAACTCGTCGCTACTGTGGGCGGATTTTCCGAGTCGTTCGCGGGTAAGCAGTGTGTGCCAGTCCAAGGACCATCTCCGTATTGCCAATAGCGGGCTGGTGCAAAGCTACCACAACTGCCGAATCGCTGATCGGTGCTGGCGTATTAGAAGGATAACCAGTTCAGAGGCGTGGCAGGCTACCCGCGGTTGGCCGCGGGTACAGTGTTGTTCAGCCAGGGTAGGCGGCTGGGCTAGTGCAGCTTTTCCCGCAGCTTTTGCTGACCCTTGATTAGCGGATATAGCGTCAGCGCCACGCGAGCCAGCTTTCCCATTTTCCCCATCCTGCGTCCGAACAGCGCGAGTACGACAGTCGCAGCGATCATCATCGGTCCCTTGCCTGAACTGTGTTCGCTGGATGTTCGACGCGAACTTACGAAGCTCTTCATCTGCTGCAGTGGATGTGAAAGGGGTTGCGCGTGGTAGAGCATCTGTTGACGGTGCATTTCCATGCGCAGTCGCACCAGATCCTTGCGCATGCTCAGATCATTCGATGTGCTCAACGGTTGGCTCATGGCAGTAATCGCTCCCGGTTGCGCTCCAGTTCTTCAAGCGTGGCCTGGAACGGTGCGGCACATTGTTTGGCGAGCGAAGCGGCCCGGCTCACGCAGATGATCATCACCACTGCGTAGATCGCGCATAGCGTAAGAATCGCCGCGATGCGATGAGTTTCCCAGAAGGCGATGACGATAGCCGCGGAAAGCCCAACCAGGATCAGCAGGCCGAGAATCAGGCTGACACCGGCCAGGAGAAATAGCCGAAAGGTTCGGGCTTTCTCTTCCTGGACCTCTATGCCTACAAGTTCCAGGTGCCCCTGGAGCAGGCCGACGAATGCGCCGCCCAGCTTCTTCAGCGATGGCTTGGGGGCTTCGGTGCCGGGCTTCGCTTCCATTGCTGGCTCTCCCATCAGCGGCGTGAAATCAGACCGAGCAGAAAGCCGACGCCGGCAGCGATGCCGATCGATTGCCAGGGATGGGTGTGTACATATTCCTCGGTGCACTGGATGGCAGCCTGACCCTGCTCGCGCATCGAGCCTTCCCGCTCCTTGAGCATTTCACGAGCCTTGGCAATGTTTGCGTTGATCTTGCTGCGCAGCTCTTCGGTTTGGCCGCCTGCGGTTTCCTGAGTGTGCTTGAGCAGACGCTCAGTGTCGCCGATCAGAGTATGAAACTCTTCAATCAGTGCGTTCTGCGCAGCTTGCAGGTTGCGACGATGGGCAGATGTATCGATCAGGGGGCGGGTGCTCCCAGCGGGACCTTCGGGAATCGGGGTGTTATCGCTGGTGCCGAAAGTGGACTCGGTAGACATGCGCAGCTCCTCTTGATTCTTCGGGGCAAAAGGCCCCGTTGCCTCAAGTTTCGAGCACTGCGCCTCATCAAAGGTTCCCCGCTTCGTTGAGCGTTGTAGACAGCTTTCAATCGCTGGTTCTGGCAATAACGGCAAGGAACAAAAAAGAAAACCCGCCGAAGCGGGTTTCCTGTCTACAGCAGCGAATGCAGTAGCCGCTATTACATCAGCGGGATGGTGTAGCTGACGATCAGACGGTTTTCGTCGATGTTTGTGCCGCGGCTGTAGTTGTTACGCGATGTCGCATTACGCCACTTCACATTGAGGTTTTTAAGCGCGCCAGTCTGGAACGTATAGGCAATATCTGTATTGCGTTCCCACTCCTTGCCTTCAGTGCCTGCGTCTGCACCAATACGATCAAAATTGTCGCCGGTGACGTAACGAGTCATGAAGGTCAAGCCAGGGATGCCGACTGCTGCAAAATTGTAGTCATAGCGTGCCTGCCAAGACTTCTCGTCAGCGTTAGCAAAGTCGTTGACTTGAATGAAGTTCACTAGGTAAGGGTCGACGTTGCCTCCGAGATAAGCAAAGCCGGTGTCACCGCTCATCTTCTGGTAGCCAAGCCCGAAGCTATGGCCACTCAAGGAGTAAGTAACCATCGCACCGAACGACTTGTTGTCTACGTTGGAGCTACCGTCATCCTTGGAACGGGCGTAGCGCAGATCCGTCTTCAACGATTGGCCTTCGCTAATCGGCAGGACGTGAATCAGGTTAAACGCGTTTTGCTTGTAAAGATCTTCCAGTTGACTGTAGTAGTAGCTACCAGTGAGGTTCTTATTGAACTGATATGTCGCGCCCGCGAAGCGGAAATCATCAGATTCGTTCGCCGCTCCACTGGTCAGACGAATGTTGCGTGTGTTTGCGCCAGCAGAGGCTCCGTTTAAGCTAAGGACCTGATTGTCGCTGGATGCGCGCAGATTGTTGCGGTTGGCGTAACCGACATCCAGTGTCAGACCGTCGATCTCCTTCGAGACAAGATTTGCGCCTTGCATCAGAGCTGGAAGAAGGCGACTGTCACTATTTGCGACAGCTACGTTCTTAAATTGCATCGTACCGACCTTCAGCACGGTTTCTGACATCTTCGCTTTGGCTGTCAACCCTAATTCCGAAAAGTCATCTGCTGCAGTGTCACCATCGCCCGGAAGGAGCTGGGAACCGTCGCCGTAGCGACCGCCACCGGAATCTAGTTTCACGCCTAGAAGGCCTAGCGCGTCCACGCCAAATCCTACTGTCCCTTCGGTGTAGCCGGATTCAACGCGCAGCAAGAAACCTTGCGCCCACTCTTCTTGCTTGCTTTGCCCGGAACCTTCGCGATAGTCCCGGTTGAAATAGAAGTTACGCAGTTCCAGACCAGCCTTGGTGTCTTCGATGAAGGCGGCTTGGGCCATGGTTGGGATAGCCAGTGTTGCTCCCAGAGTGGCGAGGGCCACGCCCCGGGCGATGGGGGTCTTGAGCATTTATTATTTCTCCTCGTTGGATGACGCTCTGAAGTCGCTCTTTACGGCGCCATGCAATAAAACATTACAGAGGTTTTTCAACCTTTAGACTTTAGTCGCCAAGTCCCGCAAGTCAACGTGCTAGACGGTCGCAGGCATATCGTGCATGTGCGCGATATTCGCGTACGACCCGTAAAGTTGCACAAGACAACGGCCTGGCGGTTAAAGACTAAAGGGTGTGCCGGGCAATCTGCGTCGCCGCGGGTGGCAGCATCCTAGCGTTTTGCTCGGGCAGAGTCGAATGGCCATCGCATAATCGCCTGATGAGTGAGGCTGAATTCACATTTTTGCTGCTGGTGCGTCTGCCGGCCGAAGTCACTTATCAATGGCGCGCCGAATAACGCTTGCTAGAATTCGAGCACATAACATTGCGAGAACGTCAGATGTTACCGGAATGCCAACTGTTCGGGACCTTGGGCTGCCATCTATGCGAGCAGGCCGAGGAAGTGCTCATGCCTTTGGTCGAATATGGGCTGCTGGTCGAGTTGATCGATATCGCTGAGCGCCCTGATTGGGTCGAGGATTATGGTTTGCGAATCCCGGTGCTTCGTCGCGTCGATACCGGTTCCGAATTGAACTGGCCGTTCGAGGCAGAGCAGGTGGTGAGCTTTCTTCAGGGTTCGACGTGATATTGAACAAATTACAGGCATAAAAAAACCGGCATGTTTGCCGGTTTTTTGTTCAGCTAAGCAGCTAGCTGAACAGCGGGATATGGTCGGAGCGACTGGATTCGAACCAGCGACCTTCTCGTCCCGAACGAGACGCGCTACCAAGCTGCGCTACGCTCCGAAGATGGCGCGCATTCTACAGAAAAAGTTTTGTTGCACAAGGTGTTAGGAGAGGTTTTTTTGGGGGCGGCCAGCCTTTTGCGAGCTGCTAGCGGAACAATCGACCTTCGCGGCAGATAACCTAGGATCTACCTTGTGCGAAGGTCGACCTGGCTCAGAGTTCTCGTACGGTGCGAACCTGATCCTTGTTCACTTTGCCTGGCTTGCCATCGATTTGCTCATATTCGTAGAAGCCCGACTCGTCATCGAAATCGGGATGGTCCAGAGTTTGAATTTCACGACCATCGTTGAGCGTGATCACGCTGGGGTTCGCGCAGCCGGCAAGGACGGTAAAGCCCAGCGTGAGTAGCAGGGCGGGGATGATGCGTGGTTGCATGACGCTGTTCCTTCTGCGGGTTCGATACCCATGGGACGAAACCCACTAGGACGAAGTTCCCCTCGAACCAGTGATCTTGAGCAGCTCCGGTGTATTCAGGTTGGCGAGGCGGGGGTCGCCCCGGTGTACCTCAAGCGCACGGGCGTCAAGATGAAGAAGTGCACGCAAAGGGCTGCGTTCGCCAGAATGCCAGCAAGCGTCAACTTCGGCCTGTCGGCCGGTGGGAATTATGCTGAACAGGGGCTCCCACTGGCCTTCGCAGCTCAGCATGACTGGCCTGTCTGGCTCTTCGAGCGCGGTCTGGTAGAGCGACTGCAGCAAGGGGCGATCAATCAACGGGGTGTCGCACGGCAGTACGAGCATCCAGGCGTTGCGAGCAGCTGCAAGACCGCTGCGTATTCCAGCAAGGGGCCCGGGGAATCCCTGCTCTTCATCACTAATCAATCGATCGGCATAGGCCGAGTAGCGGGCTCGATTGCGGTTGCAGGACAGCAGGAGGTCGTCTGTCAATGGCTGAACGGTCTCATGCAACCATGCAATCAACGGGCGTCCCTGCCATTCGACCAGTCCTTTGTCCTGTCCTCCCATACGTTGCCCACGGCCACCCGCCAGAAGCAGGATGGAGCAGGAAGGCAGTAGCGGGTCGGGCATATCATCGCTCCAGAAAAGCTTGCATATAGCGCTCGGGCTGGCGGTCGGGCAGCGTGCGCACGGGAGGTGTGGAGGCCAGGCGCTCGGGTTATTGGAATCTGTGTCGCGCTTCGGCGACCCAGGAGTGCTTCAGCTAAACCAACGAAAAATCCTGTTGTCTATCTCCTCCATCCACTTTCTCTGGAAGAGGGTGCCGCCTGCTCATTGGCTGAATACAAGGAGAACAATCAAATGCAGGAGAGAAACGTTTGGGTTGATTATGCCAAGGCGATCGGGATCATTCTTGTTGTCTACGGGCATGTCGCGCGAGGCGTGTTCAATGCCGGGTTGCCGATGGATGAGGCGCGATTCGTGCTGGTCGACAGCATCATTTACAGCTTTCACATGCCGCTGTTCTTCTTCCTGTCGGGTTTATTCTTCTTCGATTCGTTGCAGAAGCGGGGCCGGGGCGGGTTGATCATCAACAAGGTCGACACAATCGTCTATCCCTTTATTGTCTGGTCTTTACTACAAGGTCTGTAAGCTCGCAGCGGCTAAAAACCAAGAAATGAGCGGGTGATCGGGCGGGTTTTGATCGATTTGCCGCTTTCAAAATCGGCAAGGGCTGAAGTCGGTCAAAAAACAGGCGGCTTTTTCAGACCTTCCTTAGAGGCCCGAGGCCCCGAAATGCTCCTGCATGAATATTTCTATATTTCAAATGTAATTACATGAGTTTGTTTCACGCAGTCATGGCGCGGACAATCAGCGTATTCATGCAGAACGACATTTGGAGTGAGAAATGGCTGTAGCGCACAACCTCGGTTTTCCACGCATTGGTGTGGACCGCGAGCTGAAGAAAGCCCTGGAGGCATATTGGAAGGGCGAGCTGAACGAGCAGGGGTTGCGCCTGGTTGGTCGCCAGCTGCGTGCACAACACTGGCAAGCCCAGGCCGATGCCGGTATCCAGTTGCTGCCGGTGGGCGACTTCGCCTGGTATGACCAGGTTCTTACGCACTCGCTGATGTTCGGCGTGGTGCCGCAGCGCTTCCGCCCGGCCGATGGCCAACCGACGCTGGACACGCTGTTCGCCATGGCCCGTGGCGTGACCAACAGCTGCTGCGGTGGCGGCCAGGCCCAGGAGATGACCAAGTGGTTCGATACCAACTATCACTATCTGGTACCGGAGTTCACCGTTGACCAGCAGTTCCAGCTGTCCTGGTCGCAATTGTTCGAAGAGGTCGAGGAGGCGCAGGCGCTGGGTCACACGATCAAGCCAGTGCTGGTCGGCCCGCTAACCTATCTCTGGCTGGGCAAGCTCAAGGGCGAGGCTGCCGAGCGTTTCGACAAGCTCGAGCTGCTCGAACGCCTCCTGCCGGTCTATGGCGAGGTGCTCGACCGGCTTGCGGCGCAGGGTGTCGAGTGGGTGCAGATCGACGAGCCGATCCTCGCCCTCGACCTGCCGCAGGACTGGAAGAATGCCTTCGAGCGCGCCTACAACCTGCTGCAGCGGGCCCCGCTGAAGAAGCTGGTCGCCACCTACTTTGGCGGACTGGAGGACAACCTCAGCCTGGCGGCGGCGCTGCCGGTGGACGGCCTACACATCGATCTGGTGCGTGCGCCGGAGCAGTACCCGCTGATTCTCGACTGGTTGCCGACCTACAAGGTGCTGTCACTGGGGTTGGTCAATGGTCGCAACGTCTGGCGCTGCGACCTGGAGAAGGCCCTAGAGGTGGCGCGGCATGCCGCCGAGCGGCTGGGTGACCGCCTCTGGCTGGCGCCGTCCTGCTCCCTGCTGCACAGCCCGGTGGACCTTGAGCGCGAGGACCGGCTCGATCATGAACTGAATGGCTGGTTGGCCTTTGCCGTACAGAAATGCGCCGAAGTGGCGACCCTGGCCCGAGCCATCAACGAGCCGACGAATGAGGATGTCGCGGTCGAGCTGGCGCGCAGCCGTGCGGTGCAGGCGGCACGTCAGCACTCGCCACGCATCCACAAGCCGCAGGTCCAGGCACGCCTGAATGCCATCCAGCCACAAGACAGCCAGCGTACCTCGGTGTTCGCTGCGCGCATCGAACACCAGCGCGCGCGGCTCGACCTGCCGGCGTTCCCGACCACGACCATCGGCTCGTTCCCGCAGACGCCGGCTATCCGTCTGGCGCGGCAAGCCTACAAGCAGGGCCGGTTGCCGCTCGGTGATTACACCGAGGCGATGCAGGCCGAGATCCGCCATGCGGTGGCGGTGCAGGAGCAGATCGGCCTGGACGTGCTGGTGCATGGCGAAGCGGAGCGCAACGACATGGTCGAGTATTTCGCCGAGCAGCTCGATGGCTATGCCTTTACCCGGTTCGGCTGGGTACAGAGTTACGGCTCGCGTTGCGTGAAACCGGCGGTGATCTACGGCGACCTCAGCCGCCCGCAGCCGATGACCGTCGACTGGATTCGCTACGCCCAGCAGCAGACCGACCGGGTGATGAAGGGCATGCTCACCGGCCCGGTGACCATGCTGATGTGGTCGTTCGCTCGTGAGGATGTATCGCGTGAGGTTCAGGCACGGCAGCTGGCGCTGGCGATCCGTGACGAGGTCTGCGATCTGGAAGCCACCGGCATCCGCATCATCCAGATCGATGAGGCGGCGTTCCGCGAGGGGTTGCCGTTGCGTCGCGCGCAGTGGCAGCACTATCTGGACTGGGCGGTCGAGGCGTTCCGTCTGTGTGCCAGCGGCGTGCGCGACGAGACGCAGATCCACACGCACATGTGCTACAGCGAGTTCAACGACGTCATCGAGTCCATCGCGGCGATGGATGCCGATGTCATCACCATCGAGACCTCGCGCTCGCAGATGGAGCTGCTCGAAGCCTTCCGCGCCTTCGACTATCCCAATGACATCGGCCCGGGGGTCTACGACATCCACTCGCCACGCGTTCCGGATACTGCCGAAATGGTGCAGCTGCTGGAGAAGGCCGCCGAGCGCATCCCGGCCGAGCGGCTCTGGGTCAATCCGGATTGCGGGCTGAAGACCCGCGCCTGGCCGGAGACCGAGGCAGCGCTGGTGAACATGGTGGCTGCGGCCCGTCAGCTGCGCGCCTCGCGCAACGCCAAGGTCGCCTGAGGTCGACGCGGGCGCAGCGCTCCAGTGCGGGCGCTGCGCCGTGGTGCGTCAGCCCTGGGCGACGTGGTCGAAGTGGGTCAGGCGCTCGGCTGTCCGGCTGTCCAGATAACGCTGCAGCAGTGCGACTTCCGCGGGCTGCATGAACAGGCCGAGCTTGGTGCGGCGCCAGAGGATGTCTTCTGTCGTCTGCGCCCATTCCTCGACCATCAGGTAGTCCACCTCGCGCGCATGCAGGCCGGCGCCGAAGCATTCGCCAAGGTCCTGCAGCGCATCGGTACCCTTGAGCAGCAGCCAGCTGCGGCTGCCGTAGGTGCGCGCCCAGCGCCGCGCAATCGGACCGGGCAACCATGGATAGCTGGCGCAGAGCGCGTGGGCCAACGCCGATGGCTCGTCCAGATGCTCACCGCCAGGCAGGGCGGCGTCATGCGTCCAGGGCTGTTTCATTTCGGGAAACAGCGGCGCCAGCTGTGCCAGTGCCGCTTCGGCGAGCTTGCGATAGGTGGTCAGCTTGCCGCCGAACACCGAGAGCAACGGTCCCTCACCGGCGCTATCGCTGAGTGTGAGCGTGTAGTCGCGGGTGATCGCCGAGGGCTGGTCGGACTCGTCATCGCAAAGCGGCCTGACCCCGGCATAGCTGTAGCGGATGTCGGCGCGGTGCAGCTGATGCTTGAAGTGCGCGTTGACGATGGCCAGCAGGTAGTCGATCTCCTTATCGGTGATCCGCACCTGCGCCGGGTCGCCGTGGTACGCGTGATCGGTGGTGCCGATCAGGCTGAACTGGCCGAGATACGGCGTGATGAACACGATGCGCCGATCCTCGTTCTGCAGGATGTAGGCGTGATCGCCCTCATAGAGTTTCGGCACGACGATGTGGCTGCCCTGGATCAGGCGCATGCCGTGAGGCGAAGTCTGCCGGAGCTGCTCTTCGATGAACGAGGCTACCCACGGTCCGGTGGCGTTGACCAGCGCGCGGGCGCGGATCGAAAACCGGCTGCCGTCCTGACGCTCCAGATGCAGATGCCAGAGCCCCTTGCTGCTGCGCGCGCTGACGCAGCGAGTGCGGGTGTGGATATGCGCGCCCAGCTCGCGTGCCGCCATGGCGTTGAGTACCACCAGCCGCGCATCGTCGACCCAGCAATCGGAATATTCGAAGCCGTGGGTGATTTCCTCCTTGAGCGGGCTGTCGGCACCGAAACGCAGGCTGCGCGAACCGCCGAGCTTTTCGCGCTTGCCGAGGTGATCGTAGAGAAACAGGCCAGTGCGGATCATCCACGACGGGCGCAGATGCGGACGGTAGGGCAGCACGAAGCGTAGCGGGGTGATGATGTGCGGCGCCTTGGCCAGCAGCACTTCGCGCTCGGCCAGCGCTTCGCGAACCAGGCGCAGCTCGTAGTGTTCGAGATAGCGCAGCCCGCCGTGCACCAGCTTGCTGCTGGCAGAGGAGGTGTGTTCGCCCAGGTCGCCCTGTTCGCAGAGAAACACCGACAGGCCGCGCCCGACGGCATCGGCGGCGATACCTGCGCCATTGATGCCGCCGCCAACCACGGCCAGGTCGTAGACTTCCGCGAGCGGTGCAAGAAGAGGATGATTCATGGGCGCTTATAACTACCGATTCTTTGTCGCCGTACGTTACCGCCATTCATCAATCATTAGCACTACAAAGCCATGACACCTGCCATCGACCTGTTGAAAAAAGCCCGAGCCGAGCACGCCGTACACAGTTACGAACACGATCCCAAGTCTGCGTCCTATGGACTGGAGGCGGCGGAAAAGCTCGGGCTTGATCCGGCGCGGGTATTCAAGACGCTGCTCGCCTGTAGCGAGAAGAACGAGCTACTGGTCGCCGTGGTGCCCGTCGCCGGCACCCTCGATCTCAAGGCGCTGGCCCAGGCGGCCGGCGTGAAGAAAGTGGAGATGGCCGATCCGATGGCGGCCCAGCGGGCCACCGGTTATCTGGTCGGTGGTATCAGTCCGCTGGCGCAGAAGAAGCGTCTGCGTACCTTTATCGACAGTTCTGCGCAGGCGCAGGCGAGCATCTACGTGAGCGCTGGTCGTCGCGGGTTGGAAGTCGAGTTGGCTCCAGCCGTGCTGGCTGAGCACAGCAAGGCTGTTTTTGCGTCGATCGGGCGCGGCTGATAGCCGATAGCTGATAGCTGATAGCTGCGAGGGTCCGGTCAAGCGAGGTGAAAATTTGCACTGCGCCGAAACATCGTGCGTCAGCTGGAGACCAGGCTTCGCAACAACGCCTGGGCGTCCTGAGCACCCATCATGGCTGCGGCGACCAGTGCTGTGGCGCCGTTGGCGTCGACGGCTTGCGGGTTGGCGCCCCGGGCGATCAGGTGTTCGATGATTTCGGTACGGTTGAACATGGCTGCCATCATCAGAGCGGTTTTGCCGTCCTCGCAGGGGCTCTCGACATCGGCGCCGTGCGCCAGCAGCAACTCGATCATGTTCAGGTCGCCCTTGAAGGCTGCGCCCGCCAGCGGCGTATGACCGCGAATATTGCGCAGCTGCGGATCGGCGCCATGCTCGAGCAGCACACGACTGGCGTCGAGGTGGCCGTGGTAGCTGGCGAGCATCAGTAGGCTGTCACCGGCGTGATTGCGAAGATCGGCTGGCATACCCTGCCTGAGCAGTTCACCAAGGCGCGAGCTGTCGCCGTTGCGAGCGCTGTCGAACACCTGCTCGGCGAAGGCGAGGGTGGCATCATCCAGTTCTGGCAGTTGTCTGGGCGTTTGCATCGCGGTTCTCCATGGCTGTCAGCAGTTCGCCTGCCGTGTCGAAAGCCATTGTCGTGATCGGGCTGGCGATGCGCCAACCAAGGCTTTCTATCTTGCGGATAGGCGCTCTGTATGTGCGCCCAGTCCGAGGCGATGGCCAGTCCGAAGGAATATCGGAACGCCATCGGATCAGGCTCGCATGCCAGAAGCCGGTGCGGTTGTGGCAGTATTCGACGGCCCGACACTCCGATGCCCGAAGCGATGAAGCCTGAAGATCTCGAACGCCTGGTGACCCAGACGATGCCCTACGGTAAGTACAAGGGCCGGTTGATAGCCGATCTGCCGGGTAATTACCTCAACTGGTTCGCCCGCGTCGGCTTCCCGCCTGGCAGCCTCGGCCAGCTGCTGGAGCTGATGCACGAGATCGACCACAACGGGCTTTCAGCCCTGTTGGAACCCTTGCGCCGCCGCAACGCCTCGCGCGGCTGATCGCCGGCGAGTGCCTACCGTCACGGTTGCTCGGTTTGCTCGCGCAACACCTCCAGGGCCGGCGCGGCATAGATGCCTACTTCCACCGCCAGCGCCATCAGTCGTGGCACATCGCAGGTGTAGACCAGCACCGCCTGCAGCTCATCGTCCAGCGGCTCGCTGAAGTCCACCAGCACGTAGCCACCTTTCTCCGGATACAGGCTGCTCAGCTGCACCTGAATGCGGTTCAGCGCTGTCAGCGGCTCGGTCTTGGCGAGCTGCTTGGGCTTGAGGACGAAGGTCACGCTGTCGCCGAAGGAGGCGACGATCTGTGTGAACAGCTCCTGATAATCATCAGCCTGGAACAACACCGTCTCCGGCAGGCTGCCGACCACCACCCATTCGCCGAGAGAAATGGGAAAGCTGTCGTCGTAATTGATGTCTGGGTTGGCCTGTAGAAATGCCTGCGGATCGGCGTACGCCTCCGCGGCTTCTGCCGCGACGCGGCCAATTTCGTCGTCGGTCATGCAGCCGGAGCTGATAAGGCTGATCAGTGCGGCAAGTTGGTCTTTCATGGGTGTTCCTGCGCGAGTGAGCACGCAAGGATAACCAAGGTCGTTGTCTCGTGTGCACCGCTGGTTGCGCAGCGGGCCGCTGTGTCTGGTATATGCAAAGCAGTTCTAAGCTTATTCTGTTTCTGGAGGGCTGCCGTGGCGATGTGATAGCGTCGCTTCTGCGACAAGCTGCCGCACACCATCGATAGAACCCGAGCGTCGGCGAAGACCACGCCGGTGGCGGCAAGCATAACTACAACCGCTGATGAGGCCCTTTCATGAAACTCACTCACTGGCCCCTGGCCGGTGTGGCTGCGTTGTTACTGACGATGCAGGCACAGGCTGCCGATGGGCAAAAAATCTACGCGCAGGGCGGCGCCAACCCTGCGGCGATGGCGTGTGGCACGTGCCACGGTGCCGATGCGATGGGGATGGCGGCGGCCGGCTTTCCACGCCTCGCCGGGATATCCGCCGGATACACGCGCAAGCAGCTCGAGGACTTCCGCTCCGGTGCCAGAAGCAATCCGGTCATGCAGCCAATTGCTGCGGCCTTGAGCGACGAAGAGATGGATGCCGTGGCGGCCATGCTCGAAGCCAGGCCAGCGCCGGTTTTCGCCAGTATCGGTCGGGCGGAAAAGGCGGAAGGTGTGGGGCCGCGCCTTGCCCTTCGTGGTGCCTGGGAACGCAACATTCCCGAGTGCGTGGCCTGCCATGGCCCCGCTGGCATTGGGGTCGGTGAGAGCTTCCCGCCGCTGGCCGGGCAGTCGACGCAATACCTCAGCGCGCAGCTCAATGCCTGGCGTCAGGGTACGCGCAAGAACGATCCGAACGATCTGATGGGTCATATCGCCCGCGCGATGACCGACGACGAAGTGCAGGCCGTCGCCGAGTACTTTGCCGGCCTGGAGCACAAGGGGGGCAGCCAATGAGAACCTACTGGTTGACGCTGCTGGCCATGGCGGTCAGCGGTGCGCCGCTGGCGGCCGAGATCAAGATGGACGATCAGTCCCAGCTGACACAGAAAGCTGCCAAGGGCGCAGGTGAGAACTTCTTCCAGCCCCCGCAGGAAAAGGATCTGCCGGCCAACGCCTATGGCGAACTGGTGCAGCAGGGCCGGGCGATCTTCGTCGACACTCAGAAGTACGCCGCCGAGTACGTCGGCAACGGCATGAATTGCACCAACTGCCACCTCGATCAGGGGCGCAAGGCCAACTCAGCGCCGCTGTGGGGCGCGTATCCGATGTATCCGGCTTACCGGAAGAAGAATGACAAGGTCAACAGCTACGCCGAGCGGATACAGGGCTGTTTCCAGTTCAGCATGAACGGCAAGCCGCCGGCAGCCGATAGCCATGTGATCAATGCCCTGACGGCCTATTCCTACTGGCTTTCCACTGGTGCTCCGACAGGCCAGGAGCTGCCGGGGCGGGCCTATCCTGAAGTCCCACAGCCCAAAGGTGGTTTCGATATTGCCAAGGGCAAGCAGATCTATGCCGAGCAGTGCGCGGTCTGTCACGGCGACAACGGCCAGGGCCAGCAGGCGGGTGGCGCGTATGTGTTCCCACCATTATGGGGCAAGGACTCGTTCAACTGGGGTGCCGGCATGCACCGGATCAACACCGCCGCGGCCTTCATCAAGGAGAGCATGCCGCTGGGCAAGGGTGGTTCGCTCAGCGACGAGGACGCCTGGCATGTGGCCGCATACATGAACAGCCATGAGCGGCCGCAGGACCCGCGTCTGGTCGACGGCACGGTGGAAAAGACGCGGCTTCGCTACCACGCCAACGACGGAGTGAATCTCTATGGACAGGAGGTGGATGGCGTCGTACTTGGACAGGGCATCAAATAGAGACTTAAGTACATCATTGCGGACAGAAGAGGGCGCCATTCGGCGCTCTCTTCATTTTCGGACTGGGCGGTCACCTTCAGATGTGCCAAAAGGCTTAATTACCTGTCCGTTATAAGCGCAATGTTACGGATTCTTTCAGATTTTCATGCACAATAGCCGCCATAAGAGGCGCTGGAATGATCGTGACTGGCCGAGTCCTGTTGCTGCCGTCCCAACGTCAGAAACGATCAAGCCCTTCGAGAGGAACGACCGTGTATAACGTCGTCATCAGCGGTACCGGCCTTTATACCCCTGCCAACAGCATTTCCAACGATGAACTAGCGGAGTCCTTCAACACCTATGTTCATCGCTTCAACAGCGAGAATGCCGCTGCCATCGAGGCCGGCGAGATCCAGCCGCTGCCCGAGTCCAGCTCCGCCTTCATCGAAAAGGCCTCCGGCATCAAGAGCCGCTACGTTACCGACAAGGCCGGCATTCTCGATCCCGAGCGCATGGTTCCGCGCATTCCCGAGCGCAGCAATGACGAGTGGTCGATTCTCTGCGAGATGTCGGTCAAGGCAGCCGAAGAAGCGCTGGCCCGCGCCGGCAAGACCGCTGCGGACATCGACGGCGTGATCGTCGCATGCTCCAACCTGCAGCGCGCCTATCCGGCAGTCGCCATCGAAGTGCAGGCGGCACTGGGGATCAAGGGTTTCGGCTTCGACATGAACGTGGCGTGCTCGTCGGCCACGTTCGGCATCCAGAACGCGGTCAACAGCATCAAGCTGGGCCAGGCGCGCGCGATCCTGATGGTCAACCCCGAGATCTGTACCGGGCATATGAACTTCCGCGACCGCGACAGCCATTTCATCTTCGGCGACGCCTGCACCGCGGTAATCATCGAGCGCGAAGATCTGGCGACCTCGGCGCAGCAGTGGGACGTCATCAGTACCAAGCTGGTGACCGAGTTTTCCAACAACATCCGCAACAACTTCGGCTTTCTCAACCGTGCTGCCGAAGAGCACATGAACGATCCGGACAAGCTGTTCATCCAGGAAGGTCGCAAGGTGTTCAAGGAGGTCTGCCCGATGGTGGCGGAGCTGATCGGTGAGCACCTGGCTGAGAACGACATCGCTGTGGAATCGGTGAAGCGTTTCTGGCTGCATCAGGCCAACCTGAACATGAACCACCTGATCGTGCGCCGCCTGCTGGGCCGCGACGCCACCGAGGAAGAGGCGCCGGTGATCCTCGATACCTACGCCAATACCAGTTCGGCCGGCTCGGTGATCGCCTTCCACAAGCACCAGGACGACCTGCCCAGCGGCAGCCTCGGTGTGCTCAGCTCGTTCGGTGCGGGCTACTCGATCGGCAGCGTGATCCTGCGCAAGCGCTGATTCGCCCTGGCCGGCTCAGCCGGTCAGCTCACACATTCGCTGCAGCACGGCATTCATGCCATTGCTGCGCGAAGGCGACAATTGCCGCGAAAGGCCAAGACGGGCGAACCAGTCGGCCATGTCCACTTCGGCCAGATCGGCAGCTTCCAGGCCATTGACTCTAGCCAGCAGCACCGCCAACAGGCCGCGGATGAGCCGGGCATCACTGCCGGCACGAAAATGCCAGCAGCCGTCCTGTCGTTCGCCGACCAGCCACACGCGGCTTTCGCAGCCCGATACCTGATTCGTTTCGCTGCGTTCATCTTCATCCAACGGTGCCAGCCGCTCACCCCATTGCATCAGCAAACGTGCGCGCTGCTCCCAGCCGGGCGCCTGGCTGAATGCCTCCAGCGCTTCGCCAGCGGCTTGCGGCAAGTCGCTCATCGCAGTAACTCCAGGGCCTGATCCAGCGCGCTGAAGAAGCGCTCGAGGTCGGCACTATCGTTGTACAGTCCGAGCGAGACGCGTGTCGCGCCATCCAGACCAAGGTGTTTCATCAGCGGCATGGCGCAGTGATTGCCGCTGCGCACCGCGATGCCCTGTTCGGTGAGTAGATGCCCCAAGTCGGAATGATGCACGCCTTCGACAACGAAGCTGGCCAGCGCAACCTGCGGCGAGCCGAGCAGGCGAACGCCGTTGCGTGCGGCAAGCCCGGCGAGCAGCTGGTCATGCAATGCCTGCTCGTGGCGCTCGACCGCCGCAACGTCGAGTTCAGCCAGATAGTCCAGCGTGGCGCCGAGACCGATGACGCCGGAGATCGGCGGCGTGCCGGCCTCGAAGCCCAGGGGCGCGGCATGGAACTCGGCGTGTTGATAATCGGCGATGCGTACCATCTCGCCGCCGAACTGCCAGTGACGCAGCTCCAGCAGCGATTCGCCGCGGCCGTACAGTACGCCGACGCCATCCGGCCCGTAGAGCTTATGGCTGGAGAGCACGTAGAAATCGCAACCCAGCGTGGTCATGTCGTGACGGCCGTGCACCACGCCCTGCGCGCCGTCGACGATGGTAAGCGCACCTTGGGTCTTGGCCAGGTGCAGCAGGTCGTCCAGCGGTTGCCAGCCACCCAGCACGTTGGACAGCTGACTCACCGCCAGCAGTCGGGTACGCGGCCCGACCAGCGCGGCAGCTGCGGCCAGGTCGATGCGCCCGGCGGTATCGATCGGTAGCACCTGCAGTCTGGCGTTGCGCCGTTTGGCCAGCTGTTGCCAGGGCAGCAGGTTGGCGTGATGTTCGAGGGCGCTGATGACGATCTCGTCACCGGCTCCGATCAGATGTTCCAGTCCGTAGGCGAGCAGATTCAGCGCTTCCGTCGCGCCGCGGGTGAAGACGATTTCAGTGGGCGAAGCCGCGTTCAGCCATTTCGCCACCTTGATGCGGGAGTCTTCGTAAGCGCGAGTCGCGCGTTCGGCGGGCTGGTGCTGGGCGCGGTGCACATTGGCGGCGCCGCAGGTGTAGTAGCCGCTGAGAGCATCGATCAGCGCCTGCGGCTTCTGTGCCGTGGCGGCGCTGTCGAGATAGGTCTGGCCTTGCGCTTCGAGCACCGCCAGGGCAGGGAAGTCGGCACGCCAGGGAGAAAACAGGGCCATAAGCGGCAAACCTCCAGCTGCAGGGGATGCGGCAAGGCAGGCGCTCATGGCTCGCAGCTTGCCGCTGCTCCTGCTCAGTTATGCGCGTGCAGCGCCTCGTTCAGCTCGATGGCCGACTTGTGAGTCTTGCACTCCACAGCGCCGGTCTGCGAGTTACGACGGAACAGCAGGTCGCTCTGGCCGGCCAGCTCGCGCGCCTTGACCACTTTGACCAGTTGATCGCCGTCGTCGAGCAGGCTGACCTTGGTGCCGGCCGTGATGTACAGGCCCGACTCCACGGTGTTGCGGTCGCCCAGCGGAATGCCGATGCCGGCATTCGCGCCGATCAGGCAGCCTTCGCCGACGGAGATGACGATGTTGCCGCCACCGGACAGGGTGCCCATGGTCGAGCAGCCGCCGCCGAGGTCCGAACCCTTGCCGACGAACACGCCAGCGGAGACGCGGCCTTCGATCATGCCCGGGCCGGCGGTACCGGCGTTGAAGTTGATGAATCCCTCGTGCATCACGGTTGTGCCTTCACCCACATAGGCACCGAGGCGAATGCGCGCGCTGTCGGCGATACGCACGCCGGCAGGGACCACGTAATCGGTCATCTTCGGGAACTTGTCCACCGAGAAGACTTCCAGCAGATCGCCCTTCAGGCGTGCTTCCAGCTGGCGCTCGGCCAGTTCGCTCAGGTCCACCGCGCCCTGGTTGGTCCAGGCGACGTTGGGCAGCAGCGGGAAGATGCCGGTCAGGTTCAGACCATGCGGTTTGGCCAGCCGGTGTGAAAGCAGGTGCAGCTTGAGGTAGGCCTCGGGGGTCGAGGTAAGCGGCGCGTCTTCGGCGAGCAGAGTGGCGACAAGCGGGCGCTGGCTTTCGGCCAGGCGGGTCAGCAGCGCGTACTGGGTAGCGTCGAGCGGCTTCAGGGCATCCGCCAGTTGTGCAGCCTGGGTAGTGGTGATGCTGATTGCCTGATTGCCGCCGGCATAGCCGAGCAGCGGGGCGACGGCAGCTACCAGCTCGCCGGCAGGTTGCAGCAGCGGTTGTGCGTAGAAGACTTCCAGCCAGTCGCCTTGACGGTTCTGGGTGCCAACGCCAAAGGCGAGGCTAAATAGGGTTGCGGACATAGAATTTCCTTTTTGTCGGCCGCGCCGTCTGTTGGGCGGCTATCAGTTCGGCGCTGCCACTTCGGCAGCGTAAAGATCGGGCTTGAAGCCAATCAGGGTCTTACCGCCCAAGTCGAGTACAGGGCGTTTGATCATCGACGGTTGGGCCAACATCAGCTCGATGGCCCGGGCCTGGTCAAGATCGGCCTTTGCAGCGTCGTCCAGCTTGCGGAAGGTGGTGCCTGCACGGTTGAGAACGGTCTGCCAGCCGTGTTCATTGCACCAGGCTTCCAGGTGGGTGCGGTCTATGCCGACGCTCTTGTAGTCGTGGAAGTCGTAGTCCAGTCCGTGTTCGTCGAGCCAGGTACGGGCCTTTTTCATCGTGTCGCAGGCTTTGATTCCGTATAGGTGTAAGTGCTTGATTTTACAGGGCGTTTCCATCCTCTCCAAATTCTCCCCAAAACCTCGCCAAAACTCAGTCGCGGATTATGCCACGTCGATCCACTCGGCGCCCCGGCTGTCGCGGTATAGCGCGGTCATCGCTGCCGACTTGTGGCCGAGCATCAATTGAGGATCTCGGCCTTCTGCCGCGTGCAATCTGGCAGCCAGTGAACGCATCTCGTGGAAGGTCGGCGGACTCTCTCCGAACTCTATGCCGGCCTTCTTGCCGGCGCGGTCGCGGGCTGCTGCAAATGCGCTGGTCAATGTGTCCAGCATGATTGGCATTCCCGGCGTCGCGCGGCTCACAGTGCGGCTGTGATGCACGAGATGCTTTGACACTACCGCATCCCGGCAGGCTTTAACCACCTCGCCAAGCTCGAGCCCGAGCGATTCCAGGCGTAGCTTCGTGCTAATCCGCAGCCTGGCGCCGGTCTTCGCCTGGATCACATGCAGATGGTCGTCTTGCACGTCCTTGAACAGCATTGCCGCGATATCGTCTCGCCGCTGGCCGGTCAACACTGCAAGTTCCATGGCGCGCTTCAGCCAAGGCTGTTTGGCCTCAGCATAGATCGCCTTCCATAGCTCCAGGGTCAGCCGTTCGCGCTTGACCTTCACCTTCGCGGCCCGCGTCACTTCGACCGGGTTGTCCTTCCGCCATCCCGCCGCTATCGCCTCGCGCATCAGGTCGCTCAGCAGTGAGCGCATGGCCCGCGCCATTTGCGCCTTTCCTTCATCCGTGAAGGTCTTCAGATAGCCGGCAACCTCAAACGTCCCTATGCTTGCCGTGTCGAGGTGCCCAAGAGCTTCGCTCAGGCGATTCAGCCTCATGCGCACGGTTTCCTTGCTGCGGTCAGACACGTCGCGCTCTGCGTACAGCGTGCGGTATTCATCGATCCATTCCGAGAACCTGCGGGCCGGCGCCGCTGCTATACGCTCAACCAGGGCCGGCTGCATCTTGGCGCCGGTATGGTTGGCGTGCACAGCTTCACGCACGGCCAGCGCCTTGTCGGTGCCAAGCCCGTACCACCTCCCTGACGACGGGTCGCGGTAGCTGTAATAGGTGACGCCGTTCCTGCTGTCCGTCTTGCGGTACAGGTTCGGCGGCAGGTCTTTCGAACCGGTCTTACGCGGCCTTGGCGCCATGTCGATCCCTCGCGATGCGCCCGGCAAGCGTGCCTGGCTCGATGTACTGTGCGTCTGGCTCAACATAATAGCTGCGCCCGTGCTTCACTGGGGCGGGGAAAATCTTCGCCTCCCGCGCCCATCGCCGCAGCGTGTTGAGCGTCGGCACCGGATCGAAGTTGGCTTCGGCCCATTTCTCAAGGCTCAATTTCATCCCTCACCCCCTCACCGTTACGCCGGCTGCTTCGAGCAAGCGTTTCGCATCATCACGCCATATGGCCAGGTCACCGCAGTCGTTCGGGCTGAAGCAGTCGCCCGGCTCGATGGTCACGACCAAATCCCGCCGCGACGCCAGCCACACATTCCGCATCTGGTCCTTCACGTCCTCGAACTGATCGCGGAACGGCTGCCTATCCCACCACGCCTCGAACTCCGCTATAGCCTTGTCTGTGTGCATGTCTATCTCCTGCTGCGTGTGGGGTTAGGCGGGGTGCGCTGCCGCGAAAAGAGGCTGAATTTCCACGGGGCCGATAAAGGCGACATAGCCGGGGATGAAGCGATTCAAGTATTCCGCCATCTCAATCAAAGATTGTGTGTAGCCTTCTGATTCGCTGTATTCGGCGTCAGTCAGGAAAACCGTGTTCCTATCGATCTTCTCAGGCTCTGCTCGGGATATCAGTTGAACGAGGGCTGGCGAGGCCGATCGCTCCGCCGAAACCAGATCAAAGAAGGAAGACCACAAAACCTTGGCGGGGAGGCGTCCGAGTTTTCTATGGTGTGTTGCATGGCAGCGATCACATAGAACAATCACGTCGTCCAAGGTTTCGCTAAATACGTGGTCGTACGTCCGGTGATGAACCTCTAGCTTCCCTCGCGAACCGCAGACCGAACACGAATGCCTGGCTTGGTTTAAAGCAATCCGCCTGACGACATCCCACCGGTCAGACTTCAAATAGCGCGAATAGGAATCCCATTTGATTGACATAGATCCGCCTCAGCCTGCTCCCACTCATTCAGCGGCGCCCGCACCTCATCCTTCCAAGCGTCCAGCGTGTCGCGCATCCGCTTGCGCTCGGCGTCGATCTTCTTCGGGATCTCCTTCAGCTCGGCGACCAGCTCCTTGCCTACGTTGTCGAGCGCCGTCTTGGATCGGGCGACCTTGTGGGCAATCGATGCGATGGCGTCGCGACCTTTCTTGGTCGAAACGTCCGGCACAAAGCTGTCGATTTCGGCGCGGATTTGCTGCAGGTACGGGTCAAGCCCGTTCGCCTGCTGGAACACTTGCAGGGCGGTTTCTTTCGGCGGCACGATGGCCAGTTGGGTTTCTGTAGACACATGGGCTCCCTGGCCGCGTCTCGCGCAGCCTGTCAGTAGGTTTGGTTATCCGAAGAAGTATTGAATCGCCGCCTCACCGATGAGGCCGAGAACCAGCGCCGCGGCCGGTACTGAGAAGATCCAGATGACTCTCCACGCCGCTGCGAATGAGTGGCCTGTGGGGGTGTCGTCGTAGGGGAGGGATTGGGGGCGGTTCATGGGGTCACCTTGCGGTAGCCGGCGTCATACAGGTCGGCGCAGTGCCTTTCGGCTTCCCTGTAGTCGCTGAATGACAGGAAACCCTTCATTTCAAGGATCGCCTCTCTGCGCTCCTCGGCAGCGATCTGCTCGGGCGTGCGGATAGGGCGGAAGCTGATTATCCAGCTCTCCGATACGTCTACGACTCGCTCATGGCATGACTCGCTTTCGTAGATCGCCTTGAACTTGCCCATGAACAGGATCGTGCAGCGCTCCCATTCTGGACGGTCTAGCGTGTTGTTCAGCACCTCGCACACCGTCCCGGCTGGCGGCAGGCCTTCGCCCGACCAAGCTGCTCCCTGAGCACAGTCAGGGCGATAAACAAATCCATGCTGGCCGAATGGGTCGGCGTGCGTTTCCTTCCATTCATCCTTCCCAACATGGCAAATGTGGTGCAGATACAAAAAAGCCCCGCTTGGTGCGGGGCTTGGAGTTACCTCGGAAGGTTCGCTACCAATGGCGCTAGGTATTGCTGCACTACCCACCAACCAGCGCTGAACACAACGATACCTACACCAAGGGTGTAGATTGCCATTTGGGCCTTGGTGAGCATGTTCTGCGAGATATTTTCGAGGCGCGTCTCTACCTTTCCGAGAGCAACCTTCATATCGGTCATGTCTCGCTCTAAGTCTCTTATTCGCCCGTCCATACCGTCGCCTCCAGGCGGTACCCCGCCAGAACCGTTGGAGCTGTTGCCGTTTCT
Source organism: Stutzerimonas kunmingensis (assembly GCF_002929225.1). Taxonomy (GTDB): domain Bacteria; phylum Pseudomonadota; class Gammaproteobacteria; order Pseudomonadales; family Pseudomonadaceae; genus Stutzerimonas. Next base: position 1,100,345 of record NZ_PISM01000004.1, read on the forward strand.
CGTAGAGCCAAGCTCAGGAAAAGGAACCACATTGAAGTGATCGCTATCACTCATGAAAGTTTACTCGCCAGCTGAGCAATGCTTTCAGAGCGGTAGTGTCGCATGTAACCGCACCGGGAGCACGATGTGAAGAAGAAGAGCTGCTTTAACTCGTCGTTGCGAAACGAAGGTGCAGCCAGCAAAACAGGTTTTTCTGCGGCGTCTTCTAGAGAGCCGTCGCGGTGAACATCCCAGTGCAAGTTTCCGCAAGCCGGGCATGCATTGTTGTCTGTTGGCTGAAGGCTCCGCAACACGGCCAGGTATTGATCCATGGTGATATCGGCCGCATACAGCTTGCCGTCAGCTCTTGCCCTTAGTGGCTCGACCCCGTTCGTCATCCTGCCTCCCGCTCTAAACCCTAACCTTGCTCGGCGCCACGATGTGGCCGACGTAGTGCATTTGTTCGATCTGTTCCATCGGAATCGTGCGCCGGCTGTATGCGGGATTGAGCGACATCACGCTGACCTCTTCGTCGTTCGCGTACAGCAGCTCCTTGAGCATGCATTCGCCTTCAACTAGCCGGATCATCACGTACTCGCCAGGCACAAGCCTTCCGTTTGGCTCGCAGACCGCGATCCAGCCCGAACGGATAGCAGGAGCCATCGAATCGCCGCGCAGCCGCAGGGCGTAGGCGCCAGGGTCTTTGGATGGCACGTCAACGACGCCTTCCCCCTCATCCAGTGCATACCAATAGCCCTCGGCACCCATCTGTGCAGTGCCGACGATAGGGATAGCGCGGTACGGGCTGACGATTGGCGGGCCTTGCTCGACGTTGCTGGCGTCGTCCATATCCAGCCACGGCTTGTCCAGGCTGATGCCTTCGGGAACGGGGGCGCCCTCACCTGTAGCGAGCCAGCGAGCAGAGCAGCGGAGCGCCTTGGCGAGCGCCATAAGGTTCTCGCCGCTCAGTTTATTCACGCCTGTCTTCCAGAAAGTGATCGTCGTCCTGGAGACGTTGATCCGCTTGGCCAGCTCGCTTTGAGTCAGGCCGGTTTCCTTCAGACGCTGAGTCAATCGGTCTTTGAATTCCATGTTTAGGATTCTAAAGGCTTACGTTGTTTAGATTCCTTGCCTTTGCGTGTTAAGATGCCTAAACTGACCGCACAAATAGCGGAGAGCTGAAATGACATTCGACGAAGCATTGGCGTTCTTTGGCTCGGGTCGAGCCATTGGAGATGCGCTTGGTGTCAGCAGCGGCCGAGTTTCCCAGTGCCGTGCAGCAGGAGGTTTTTCCTACCCGATGCAGTGCGTTCTTGAGAAAGAGTCTCGCCGGAAGTTGATCGCCAAGCGTGAAGACGAGCCGGGTAGTTCTGCGGCAGTTGCATAAGAGACATCCCTGTCAGTGGTTTCCATGGTCCCCATCTTAGGACCAACGGATCGGACAGGTAAGCGAAGCGGAGAGGGTGAGGATTTATCCAGTACCTGATTCGAAGGCAACAAAAAGCCCGCCGGGCAAGGGCGGGCTCTCAACAGCGGTACAACTTCACTGGAGAAGATTATGCGCCAACAAGACTTCCACCGCAACACCATCGACCAGCAGCGTGCAAGCGCCGTTATCGCCGGCCCATGGCCTAGCTACTCCGCGCTTAAGCATCTTCCTGAGCGTGAGCGCTGGGTGCTCTACGGATCAGCCAAGGCCTACCGAGAAGCCCTTGAATGCCAGGGGATCAAGATGGCCGAAAGCTACGACGAGTTCATCAAGCGCGTCACTGACGAGCTGGAGATCTGAGCATGAATTTCTATCCATTCCATCCCGGCGATTACATGCTCCGCACTGCTCACCTTGATCTCATCGAAGACTTGGCCTACCGCCGCCTTCTGGACCTGTACTACATCAACGAGCAGCCTCTTCAAGGCGAGCCGGATGCAATCGCACGCGTTATCCGCATGCGCTCCAACGTGACCGAGGTTGCTGCTGTACTGGGCGAGTTCTTCACTCAGACCGAGGCAGGCTGGCAGCACAAGCGCGGCAACACCTGATCCAGTAGGCGCCAGTGCGATAGGTCGGGGGAATAATGTTGCGGGGCAAGGGCACGCTATCGGTAATGACAATATCGTCGCGGACGGGATTGTCATCGGTGACCACATAATTGGCGATCCTGAGTCGGTAACAATCGGCTATCAATCTAAATCGCTCCGCATGCAGAAGCCTGGCCTGTCTGGCCGGGGTTTTGTCGGGATCAACAATAGTAGAGAGCTAGAACATGAGGTCGACATCGACCTGGGCGACGGGCAGACCTGCGCCATCACGACTGATAGTTTCGGCAGTTCTCATTTTGCCCTTCGCGGCTTGAATAGCGGGGGCCTCAGTCACGCAATCCTGGACATTGAATGGACTAATCCGAACAGCGGATCGGCGGCAGGAGAAATAAAGCTGCGCGTAAACGGTCGCGCCGCCGTAGCCTTCGGCATCGAGAGCGATGGCAGCATTTACATGGAAGAACTGAAGGATGCTTTGACTGTCGCAGGGAAGAGGAAGGGCACTCTCTATGTGGATGCGGGGGTGCTTAAGGTCCAGCCATAACGGCTATGCCCCTCTATTGTGAGGGGCATACGGCTACGCAATCGCCGGGCTGCTAGCGCGTCTTCCGATCTTGATCTTGCGAATTGTTGAGTTGATCGGTTTCTCTAGGTAAAGATGACACGCTATCCCGGCTAAGTGGCATACGACTATAAACATGGAGAGGTATGCCCAAAGCGGAATGCTGTCTGCGAGAGAATAGTTATGCCAGTAGTGAAATATCACTGGGCCAATTATGTAATGAACTAAATAGAGGCTGTATGACGAGTCTCCTAGCAGGAGGAGCGTCTTGTTTTCGGATATGTATTTTTCCAAACTTAATGCCGACCAAACGATAAAAAACGCGCACCCGCCCCACATTATAGGCCTGTTGAAATGGCCGCCCCATTGAGTCAGTGATGTTACTTCAATAAAAATAAATGCGGTAAAGGCGCCTATACCAAGTAAAATAGCAAATTTCTTTTCTATAAGAACTTCGGCAGAGTAAAGCCGGTAGATGATCATTCCGAAAGCGAACTCAATAATCATCGGGGTCGCATACGCTTTTGCGAAGCTGGATGCTGAGACACCTATCGAGCTAATAAAGAAGAATAGGGCGAAAAGAGCGATAAGCCTGGCCTCTAGTTGAAACAAGGTTTCCGGCTTTGAAAGAAGTATTACAGCAATTGCTGAGTAGAACATGAATTCGACTTGCAGGGTCCAGCCTGTGCCGAGGACTGGGGCGTCTGCCCCATGGGTAAATGTCAGGGAGTCAAAAATCCACGCTAGATTTACGCGGTATGCGTTGTAGTGATATGCAAATTCGGCGCCCACGTCGGAGAACTTGCCATTGGCAACCATCCAGGACAAAACAACTACAGCAGCGGTAGCCAGGAAATACATTGGCCATATTCTGCTAACTCGCCTAGCCATGAATTCAGCAGCGCCTATCTTTGGCGCCTGCCCATGGTACTTTCCTCCGAATATAATAAACGGCATGATGAAGCCGCTTATCACGAAAAAGAGATCAACTCCAAATCCTCCCATATTCGTATACTTTGCTGAAATTCCGTACATCTGTGCGTTGGAGTGGGCAAAAATTACAATAAATGCGGCAAGAAACCTTAGATACTGGATGCTTTTTATCATGCTGGCGGTAGCCTAGGTTGCGTCATCGTGTTGTTGTCGTTCCATTCGCATAATACATGAGTATTAGTTAGCCATCAGCCCCGCCAGCCGGGGCTTTTTCTGCCTGGAGAAAACATGCACATATCACAGAAGGGGCTTGACCTGATCAAGTCCTTCGAGGGGCTGCGCCTGTCTGCCTATAAATGCCCGGCCGATGTCTGGACGATCGGCTATGGCGCCACAGCAGGCGTGAAGGCAGGCCAGACCATTACGAAGGAGCGGGCAGAAGAGCTGCTGCGCGAGGACGTGAAGCGGTTCGAGGGTTATGTGGAGCGACTGGTCAAGGTGCCGCTGACGCAGGGCCAGCACGACGCATTGACCTCATTCGTCTACAACTTGGGCGCGGGCAATCTCAGCAACTCGACACTGCTGCGTCTGCTTAATGCGGGCGACTACGCCGGGGCCGCAGCTCAGTTCGACCGCTGGAACAAGGCTGGGGGCAAGGTGCTTGCCGGTCTGGTTCGCCGCCGCGCTGCCGAGCGTGCATTGTTCGAGAGCAAACCATGATCGCCCTGCTCAAGCAGTACAAGCTGATCGCCGCAGGAGCCGCTGTGCTTGCGCTGATGGCGCTTTCTGCTGCCGGGGCGTGGCAGTGGCAGGGGAACGCCTACGGCAAGCGCTTGGCGGATCGGGCGACGGCTCACGAGACATTCCTGCGCCAGGCTGCCGAGGCCAATGCTGCGGTGATCCTCAAGCAGCAGGCCGAGCGTCAGGATCTCGAAGGCCGCCTGGCCGCAAACGACCAACAACGATACGGAGAGCTGCGCCATGCACAGCAAGAAATTGAGCGGCTGTCTGCTGCTGTCGCTGATGGCTCTCGCCGGCTGTCAGTCCGCGCCAGTTGTCCAGCCTCAGCAGGTGGCGTGTCCGCCTCCACCGGCGCTGGCCGCGTGGATGATGGAAGCCAGCGAGCCGACATTCACGAAGAGGATGCTAGACGTATTGTCGGTATCACCGGAGACGCCGACGCCTGCGCCGTGAAACTGACCGCGCTGCAGGAGTGGGCGAGGGAAGTAACGAAGGGGAATTGAGATTGCCCGGACGGGCTGAGATAGGGGAAATTCCTTCCCCAAAACGCGAACGTAAGTGTTTGATTCTGTTTGTGCGGGAGATCGCGCAAAAGAGCGGATTTCTGAGCGTGAAAACTGGCTTGAAGCCGCGCAGCACTAGGCGTTGAGCCTGATCCGTGCGGCGTCCCAGGCTTTGATTCCGTATAGGCACAACCGCTGATCTGATTCGGACATAAACGACTCTCCAAGACTCCTGCAAAACTGGACGGCGGATTATGCCACGCCTCGCCGGGCTATGGAGGCGAGCATGCCTTCTCGCCTCGAAGAGCGCTGCGCGGCAGGTGGCTCGCGAACTGTCTCTCTCATCCCTTTCCCGTCTCGCCTAGTGCCTGCTCGATCGCCTGCTCGTTCAGCGGGCGCACGACGCGCGCGAGCTCCTGGCCATTCTTCAGCAGGATCAGGGTCGGCCAGAGCTTGACCCGAAACGAGCGTCCCAGCGGGCGGCCCGGGCCGTCCTCGATCTTCAGATGACAAATGCCGCTGCGCTCAGCCAGGGCCTTTGCCAGTAGTGGCTGAGCTGCTCGGCAGTGGCCGCACCAGGCAGTGCCGAACTCCAGCAGCAGCGGCCCCTGCATGGCGTCGACCTCTGTACGGCTGGGCTCGTTTTGTACGTAGTGTTCAGTCATGTTCATGGCAGGTTCTCCGTGTGCCTTCCAACGTTCGAACTTGCCGCCGGGCCGTCGTTCGGCGAGGGCTCTCGACCTTTTACACCGATGGTGTTGTCCATTGATGACAATCGCAACGGTGAGGTGACGAGTAATGGCACGCAAGCATTTCGAGAATTTCGAAGCGATTTCTTCGGCGGTGCCTGCCGAGGATGCGTTCGAAGCGGTTATCGCCATCAAACGGCGCGACAGCGACGAGCATGTACACGTATTCAAGATCGCAGATGGCCGTCGCTACGACCTGGCCTCCGAAGCCGACGCGATTGCCGAGGCAGCTTTGACTAAAGTTATAGAGGTCAGCGACGAAGGCGAGCTGATCTGGGAAGAACACGCCATCTGAACAGGAGGCAGCATATGAGCGATCACGACGAGCGTACCGAGGAGGCGCTTGATAAGGCCAATTCCACATCCCGCGACGAGCAACAGGGCGCAGACATACCCGAGCACATGAAGCCGGAGAATCTGGAAAAACTGCGCGACTATGGCAAGGATGCGATCCCGCCGGGCGTTGCCTGAACCTCGTCAGGCCGGGCGGCCAAACCGCCCGGCGCGCAATCAGAGCGTTTCGATGAAGTGGCGAATGCGTTGCGCCGCCTCGATGCATTCGGCCAGCGGCGCAACCAGTGCCATACGCACGCGGCCGACGCCGGGTGACATGCCGTCCACTTCGCGCGACAGGTAGGAACCCGGCACCACGGTGACATGCTCGCGGGCGAACAGCTCGCGGGTGAACTGTTGATCGTCCATCGGCGTTTTCGGCCACAGATAAAAGCCACCATCGGGGCGTTGCACGTCCATGACCGGCGCGAGTATTTCCAGCACGGCATCGAACTTGGCGCGATACAGCTCTCGGTTGGCGCGCACGTGAATCTCGTCGTTCCAGGCAGCGATGCTCGCCAGCTGGGTCTGCACGGGCATGGCGCAGCCATGATAGGTGCGGTACAGCAGGAAGGACTTGAGGATCTCGGCATCACCGGCGACGAAGCCCGAACGCAGCCCCGGCAGGTTCGAGCGCTTCGACAGGCTATGGAACACCACGCAGCGCTTGTAATCGGTGAGGCCCAGTGCTGCACAGGCGGTAAGCAGCCCTGCAGGTGGATTAGCCTCGTCGAAGTACAGCTCGCTGTAGCACTCGTCGGCGGCAATGACGAAGTCGTACTGGTCGGCCAGCGCGATCAGCTTTTTCAGCGTCTCCAGCGGCACCAGCGCACCGGTCGGGTTGCCCGGTGAACAAAGGAAGAGAATCTGGCAGCGCTGCCAGACATCCGCCGGCACGGCATCGAAGTCCGGGTTGAAGCCGTTCTGCTCGAGGCATGGCAGGTAATGAGGCGTGGCGCCGGCGAGCAGGGCTGCGCCTTCGTAGATCTGATAGAACGGATTCGGGCTGACCACCAGACCGTCCGCTGAGCGATCCACCACGGCCTGGGTGAAGGCGAACAGTGCCTCGCGCGTACCGTTGACCGGCAACACGTGCTGCGCCGGGTCCAGTGCATCTGCGGCGAGGCCGAAGCGCCGCTCGCACCAGCGCACGATGGCTTCGCGCAGCGCCGGGATGCCGAGCGTGGTCGGATAGACCGCCAGCTGATCAAGGTTGTCCGCCAGTGCCTGGGCAACGAAGTCCGGCGAGCGATGCTTCGGCTCGCCAATCGACAGCGCTATGGCACGCTTGTCGGCAGGCGGCTGTGCGCCAGCGAGCAGGCCACGCAGCTTCTCGAAGGGGTATGGGTGCAGCAGATTCAGGGCGTTGTTCATGGATGCAGTTCTTTCAGGATGAGCGCGGCGAACGCCCCGCATTCGTGAGATCAGTCGTCGCGTGCGCCACCGTAGTAGGCGCAACCGCGCAATGTCTGGCCGTCCAGACGGAGCTCCGCACTGAGGTGGCTGACCGTGCCGCTGGCACTGTCGACACAGCGCTGCGGTGCAACCCACAGGTCAAGGCGCTGCTGGTTGGCCTCGCTGGTGAAACTGAGCTGGCCACCGGGAAGCTGCTCTTCCAGATAAGGCAGGGCGATCGGTGATTGCCCCGGCCGAACGAGTAGCATGCCGCGGGTGGTCACGGTCAGCATCCAGCCTGGTTCATGACCGCTGGCGCGCAGGATCAGCTGCTTGAAGTTCTCCTCGTCACAGCCGTGGCCTTCGCGCTGCAGGCGATAGATGCGGGTCAACGCGAGTTGGCCAGTACCGTCCGGTTCGGCCTGACTGAGGGTGCCGCGCAGGTCGGCGAACAGTGCATCCTGATCATCGACTCGCAGCACCTGCGCGTCGTCCTGCAACCCGGTGTCCTGGCTCAGCAGTTTCAACGTCCGTTGCCCCTGGCAGCTCTGCAACTGAAGCTGGCCGTCGACTTGTCGAACTTCACCTTGCAGGCGTTCGGTTGCTGCCTTGGCCGGAGGGCGCTCGGCGAAGAATGACTGGCAACCGGCCAGGGACAGGAGCAGTGCAATCAGCAGGGGGCGTGAAGAGGTCATCGTAAAACTCGAAGCAGGTGGGAGGCGGCGGTCGCAAAGGCCCGCCGCGATGACTCAGTTGCCTTTGACGGTCTTGCCGCCGACACGGCCTTCTTCGAGCATGATCTGGTATTCCTTGCCGTCCGTCTCGACCTGATGCAGGCGGACCAGCAGGTAGTCCCAGTCCTTGGCGAACCAGAGGATGGTTTCACGCTTGCTCTGCGTTGGGTCGCGCACGCGCTCGACCTTGATGGCATCGACCTGGCCAGCTTTGGTGCTGACCTTGTCTTCGCCCAGTACGCGGAAATCGTAGGTTTCGATCTCGTCGCCATCGACCACCTGATAGCTCATGCTCTGCTTGCCGGCCGCGACTTCGTGCTGCAGCGCCAGTTGGTAGGTGGATTTGTCCAGCAAGCCGCGATGCAGCGGCAGCTTGACCGGATCACCCCGGTCACTGCCTTCGACCTGCTTGTTGTCCCAGTCGAAGCGGTGCTCGACACGCTTGCCCTTGCCCAGGCCACTGCGCTTGAGGCGATAGGTCTGTGGCAGGAAGGTATCGCCTTCGGTGCGGAACGTGCTGCGCTCGTTGAGACTGGCGACCAGCATGGAGGCCTCGAAATCGAGCCTCCAGTTGCCATCGTCCAGCTGCTCGAGGCTGCGCTGAGCTGTGCCACTGACCGGAACCTGCTTCCAGTCGGCGGTGTAGCTAGCGGAGAAGGGCTTGAGCTCCAGGGCTTGGACCGGCAGGGTCAGCACGGCGAGAGCGAGCAGCAAAGCGCGACGCATGGTATCTCCTAGATTCTGATCTGATAGCCGGAGGCCGGCAGGTTGACGTCGTCCAGCATCGCGCCTTGTTCGGCGAGGCGCAAGCGCCCTTCGGCGAACCAGCGCATGGCCAGCGGGTAGATCTGGTGCTCGGCCGAATGCACGCGCCGCGTCAGCTGCTCGATGTTTTCACCAGGCTCCACCGCCAGCGCCGCCTGGATAGCGACCGGGCCGCCGTCCAGCTCCTCGGTGACAAAATGCACGCTGCAACCGTGTTCGCTGTCGCCCGCTTCCAGTGCTCTGCGATGGGTATCGAGGCCCTTGTGCTTGGGCAGTAGCGAAGGATGGATGTTCAGCAGGCGGCCCTGGTAGTGGCGGACGAAGCCTGGCGTGAGAATGCGCATGAACCCGGCGAGGATCACCAGATCCGGCGCATGTTCGTCGATTACTTCCATCAGTGCGGCGTCGAACGACTCACGGCCATCGAAGGCCTTGTGATCGAGCACTGCTGTGGGGATGTCGGCGTCTTGCGCCCGCGTCAGGCCGAATGCATCGGCCCGGTTGGAAATCACGGCGCGGATACGCGCCGGATTGTCTTCGGCCTGGCTGTCGATCAGCGCCTGCAGATTGCTGCCGGACCCTGAAATCAGCACCACCACATTGCAGCTTGCGGTCATCAGTGCTGTTTCAGGTTGTTCAGCTGGACTCGTTCGGCATCTTGCGCCGCGGTGGCGATCGTACCGATTACCCAGGGCGATTCGCCGGATGCGCGCAGATTGGCCAGAGCCGGCTCGACCTGATCCTGGGCGACGCAGATGACCATGCCGACGCCACAGTTGAGCACGCGGTGCATCTCGTGTTCGTCGACGTTGCCTTTTTCCTGCAGGAAGTCGAACACTGCCGGGCGCTGCCAGCTGGCGACGTCGATGATCGCCTGGGCGTTGTCAGGCAGTACCCGTGGGATGTTGTCGAGCAGGCCGCCGCCGGTGATGTGGGCCATGGCCTTGACCGCACCGGTGTCCTTGATCAGCTTGAGCAGCGGCTTGACGTAGATGCGCGTCGGCGCCATCAGCAGGTCGGCCAGCGGCTTGCCGTCCAGCTGGGTGTTCTCGATGTCGGTGCCCGATACTTCGAGGATCTTGCGAATCAGTGAGTAGCCGTTGGAGTGCGGGCCCGAGGAGGGCAGGGCGATCAGCGCGTCGCCCGCCGCGACTTTCGAGCCGTCGATGATCTCGCTCTTTTCCACTACGCCGACGCAGAAGCCGGCCAGGTCGTAGTCTTCACCCTCGTACATGCCGGGCATCTCGGCGGTTTCGCCGCCTACCAGCGAACAGCCGGCCAGTTCGCAGCCGGCACCGATGCCGGTCACCACGGTGGCGGCCACGTCGACGTTGAGCTTGCCGGTGGCGTAGTAGTCGAGAAAGAACAGCGGCTCGGCGCCACAGACCACCAGATCGTTGACGCACATGGCGACCAGATCCTGGCCGATGCTGTCGTGCTTGTTCAGATTCAGTGCCAGGCGCAGCTTGGTGCCGACGCCGTCGGTACCGGATACCAGCACCGGCTGCTTGTAGCCTGCCGGGATTTCGCACAGGGCGCCGAAGCCGCCCAGGCCGCCCATTACCTCAGGTCGTGCGGTGCGCTTGGCCACGCCTTTGATGCGTTCGACCAGCGCTTCGCCTGCATCGATATCGACGCCAGCGTCCTTGTAGCTGAGGGAGGGTTGCTTGCTCATAGAGTCCGGACCTGTGAAAGGAGTGCGGGTGTCGACCGGTCAGGTGCTGCATCCACGCCAGGGCTAACCGTTTCCGGCGACTGGTGTTGTCACCAGAGTGGCCGGTTGACGCCGGGGCTGAATCCACCTGCGTCGCGTTTGCCTGGGTACTGAATGCCGGGCTCGTACAAGCGCCGGAACCGGTCTGCGGAAAACGCGCGATTTTATCAGGCTTGCCGCGCAGCGGCCATCCCGGCAGCTGCGATGGCGCGGGCGGGGCGCATTTTGAGTCTGGCATCTGTGAGGTAGGCGGTTGCCGGCTCTGGGCCGGCTGTTTAAGGTGTAGCGTCCTGTTTCCTCTACTTCCTGCCCCGGGGTCCGGCGGCCTGCGAGAATCAATCATGCGCCTTGTCTACCGCTTACTCATTCTGTGCCTTGCGCTGGGGGCGTCATTGCCCGGTCAGGCCGAACAGCTCAAGGGCCTGTATCAGGTGCGTGAGCCTGTTTCCGGCGAGCAGAGCGAGGAGCGCGCAGCTGCGTTGCAGCGGGCTTTCGATACCTTGCTCTTGCGCCTGACCGGCGATGCGCAGGCAAGCAAGCGCGAGGCCGTCGCTGAGCTGCGCAAGGACCCGCAGCAACTGATCAGCAAGTATGGTTACGAGCACGACCATATCGTCGTCGACTTCGATCCAGGCACCACGGAGCGCAGCCTGCGTAGTGCGGGCTTGTCGCTGTGGGGGGCGAACCGGCCGACGCTTCTGGTCTGGTGGCTGAACGAGCGGGTCGAGGGCACCCAGCTGCTTGGCGACGATCAGCGCAGCGCTGCGCCAGTGCGTGCTGCCGCGCAGCACCGTGGCCTGCCGTTGCGCCTGCCGCTGGCGGATCTGTCCGAACAGCTGCTGGCAACACCGGACGCATTCGGCGCGAACAGCCGGGTGACGCTGGGCGAGGCGTCCGAGCGCTACGATGCCGACGTACTGCTGGCGGTCCATGCGCGAGAAGCCGATTCCCGCTGGCAGGCTCAGTGGAACGTCTGGCTCGACGACGAGCAGCGCGACGGCAAGGCTGAGGCGGAAACCCTCGAGGGACTGGCGGATGCGGTAATGCTGTCCGTCAGTGAGTACCTGGCGCCACGCTATGTGGTTGCGCCAGGCGCCGCGTCGGACATCACCCTGGAGATCTTAGGGGCCGATGTCGCGAGATTCGCGGAGCTGGATCGCTTGCTCGAACCCTTTGGTGGCAACCTGCTGCGGGTGGAAAGTGATCGCCTGGTATATCGCGTCAACGCCAGTCCGGAGCAGTTGCGCGCTCAGCTGGCACTGGCGCGTTTGCATGAAGTCGCCGAAGACGAGGCACCACTGGATGCACGGCAGCCGATGGATGAGGGCGGTGTGGTTGGCGAGCCCGACAATGCGCCTGCGTCGCCCGAGAGCGGCACGGTGATGCGTTACCGCTGGTGATGACGCAATTCCTATATCGGCGACTGTCCTGCACGGAAGGCATAGAGTGACCATGAACGATTCGAACCGCTGGCTCTGGCTGGCAGGCGTGCTCTTGTGCGCCTGGCTGGTATATCTGCTGACGCCGATCCTCACCCCTTTTCTCATCGGCATCCTGTTGGCCTATCTCGGAGATCCGCTGGTTGATCGCCTGGAGCGCTGGGGGCTGTCGCGTACTTGGGGGGTGATCGTCGTATTCGCCCTGTTCAGTCTACTGATGTTGCTGATATTGCTGGTGTTGCTGCCTATGCTCGGCAAGCAGCTGGTGAAGCTCTACCAGCTGGCGCCGCTGGCGCTGGACTGGTTGCAGCATCAGGCGTTGCCCTGGGTGCAAGCGCAGTTCGGGCTGGAAGACAACTTCTGGCGTCTCGATCAGCTGAAGGCCGCATTCGCTGCACACCTGGGCAGCACCACTGACGTCCTCGGCATGGTGTTGAGCCGAGCCACCGCGTCGGGGCTGGCCCTGCTGGCATGGATCGGCAACCTGCTGCTCATACCGGTGGTGAGCTTCTATCTGATGCGCGACTGGGATCTGATCATGCTCAAGCTGCGCAGCCTGCTGCCGCGCCGCGGTGAGGGCATGGTGGTGCGTCTGATGAGCGAGTGCCATGAGGTGATCGGCGCATTCCTCCGCGGCCAGTTGCTGGTCATGCTGGCATTGGCAATCATCTATGCGTCCGGCCTCATGCTGGTCGGGCTCGAACTGGGGCTGTTGATAGGCGTCCTCGCCGGCCTCGCCAGCATCGTGCCCTATATGGGCTTCGTCGTCGGCATCGGTGCGGCGGTGGTCGCTGTGCTCTTTCAGTTCGGGCTGGCACCTTATCCCCTGCTGGGCGTGGCGGCGGTATTCACGGTAGGGCAGATGCTCGAGGGGATGCTGCTGACGCCGTTACTGGTCGGCGACCGCATCGGGCTGCATCCGGTGGCGGTGATTTTTGCGGTGCTCGCCGGTGGTCAGCTGTTCGGTTTTACCGGTGTGCTGCTGGCACTGCCGGTGGCGGCGGTGATCATGGTTCTGCTGCGCCACGTGCACGATCTCTATAAACTCTCGGACCTTTACGCCGAGCCCGCCGGTGCACCGGCCGAACCACCCAGCCAGCCATGAAACCCATCCAGCTCCCCCTGGGCGTCCGTCTGCGCGACGACGCCACCTTCGCCAACTTCTACCCTGGCGCCAATGCAGCCGCACTCGGCTATGTCGAGCGGCTGTGTTCACCTGCTGCGGGCTGGTCCGATGAGTTGATCTATCTCTGGGGGCAGGCCGGTGTCGGCCGTAGCCATCTGCTGCAAGCTGCCTGCCTGCGGGTGGAGGAGCGCGGAGAGTTGGCTGTCTATCTGCCGTTGGCGGAAGTGGCCGAATATGGTCCGGCCTTGCTCGACAACCTCGAGCAGAGCGAGCTGGTCTGCCTGGACGATCTCGATGCGGTGGCCGGGGACGCGGTATGGGAGGAGGCGTTGTTCCATCTGTTCAACCGCCTGCGTGACGCCGGCCGACGGTTATTGCTGGCTGCGGACGCCTCGCCGCGCGAGTTGTCGATCGCGCTGCCCGACCTCAAATCTCGTTTGAGTCTGGCGCTGGTTTTCCAGCTGCAACAGCTGTCCGACGAGGACAAGCTACGCGCCCTGCAGCTGCGAGCCTCGCGTCGTGGGCTGAATCTGCCGGATGACGTTGGTCGCTTCATCCTGACCCGAGGCTCACGCAGCATGAACGCGCTGTTCGAGTTGCTCGATCAGCTGGATCAGGCCTCGCTGCAGGCGCAACGCAAACTGACCATCCCTTTCCTCAAGGAAACGCTCGGCTGGTAGCTTGTGGCCTGCTTGGTAAGTTCAGCGCCTTGTCTCGCAGCCACGTTCATCCGAACTTGCCTCAACCAACTCACCGCACAGGCCACTAGGCGACGTCGGCGAAAACATTGAAGCAGTTTTCGCCGTGATCAGCTGCCCTCACGCCTCGCCCGCGGCCTTGCGTTCGTACTGATAGCTCCACCGGGTGTAGAGCAGCGCCGCGATGAACAATGTCAGGCTCAGTCCGGCCTCCATCAGGCCGTAGATCATCCGCGCCGGGTCGATCGCCGCGAGCACGCCCTGAATGAAGTACAGGTTGACGATAAAGCAGAGCCAGGCGTGCGCCCTCGGGCTGCCAGCGATCATCCCTGGTGCAACCAGCAATAGTGGAATGAGCTGGATGCTGACGACAACCCAGGTTCTGGCTCCGTGCAGGTCGGCAAAGGCCAGGTTCCAGACGACCAGTAGCGCTGCGAGGCCGATGAAGCTGGCAAGGCTTATCGCTCGGCTGGATTTGACCCGCGGGGTCAGCCACTCCAGTGATGGCAGCGGTTTACGCTTCTTAGCCAAGGGACATCTCCAGCCGCTGTGCCGTGTGTGCCAGGCGCTGCCCGAGGGCGCGACAGAGGGCGATTTCATGTTCGTCGAGCAAACGCTTGCCGTCCGCACCGGCATGGTGACTAGGGCCGTAAGGCGTGCCACCACCGCGGGTTTCCAGCAGCCCGTTCTCGCTGTAAGGCAGGCCGAGCACCAGCATTCCGTGGTGCAGCAGCGGCAGCAGCATCGACAGCAGCGTGCTTTCCTGTCCGCCGTGCAAGCTGGAGGTCGAGGTGAACACGCCGGCTGGCTTGCCGACCAACTCGCCGGTCAGCCACAGGCCGCTGGTGCCGTCGAGAAAGTATTTCAGCGGCGCCGCCATATTGCCGAAGCGAGTGGGGCTACCTAGCGCAAGGCCGGCGCAATTCTTCAGGTCTTCGAGGGTCGCATACAGTGCACCGGCGTCGGGAATGGTGGGCGCGACCGCTTCGCACTCGGTGGACACGGCAGGTACGGTGCGCAGACGCGCTTCCAGCCCGGCCATTTCCACGCCGCGAGCAATTTGTCTGGCCATTTCGGCTGTAGCGCCGTGGCGGCTGTAGTACAGCACCAGAATGTAGGGCGTGCTCACGGCAAGATCTCCAGCACTTTTTCCGGCGGGCGGCCGATGATCGCCTTGTTGCCCGCGACCAGGATCGGGCGTTCGATCAGGCGAGGGTGCTCGATCATGGCGTCGATCAGTTCTGCTTCGCTGAGTTCAGGATTGGCCAGGTCGAGGCTTTTGTACTCTTCTTCGCCTGTACGCAGCAGTTGCCGGGCGGTGAGCCCCAGCTTGTCCAGCAGAGCACAGAGTTGGGCTGCGGTGGGGGGCGTTTCCAGGTAGCGCACGATTTCGGGCGTCAGACCGCGGGCTTCAAGCAGCTCCAGGGCGCCGCGCGATTTGGAGCAGCGAGGGTTGTGATACAGCGTGAGTTCGGTCATTTGTGGTTGCGTCTCGCCGGATGAGGTGGCCATTCTAACCCCCAACGTGGCGCTCACCGAAATGTGCAGCGCTGGTGATCCGGGCAGGCTTTCGGTCTGATCCGGGTCTTTTGACGATGAGCACTGTCGAGCCAACGGCTCCAGGCAGCTGTAACAAGGAGAAGGGATGCATCAGCGCATCGACAATGCCCTCGAGTTCGGTCGCTTCCTGGTTCGGCGCTTTTTGTCCGATCAAGGTCCGCATAGCGCGGCGGCCTTGACCTACACGACCCTGTTCGCCGTGGTGCCGATGATGACCGTCACGTTCGCCATGCTGTCGGCGATTCCCGCTTTCAAGGGTGTTGGCGAGCAGATCCAGTTCTACATATTCAACAATTTCATCCCGTCCACCGGCGCGACCATCCAGGAATATCTGCTCGCGTTCACCAGCCAGGCGCGGCAACTCACCTGGTTCGGGGTCGGGTTTCTCATGGCTACCGCGTTGATGATGCTGCTGACCATCGAGAAGGCCTTCAATACCATTTGGCGCGTACGACAGCCACGACGGGGGGTGTCCAGTTTTCTGCTGTATTGGGCGATTCTCAGCCTCGGGCCGCTGCTGCTCGGCGCAGGGTTTGCCACCAGTACTTACATCGCCTCGCTTTCGCTGATCTCGGGGCCGTACGCGCTCATTGGCGTCGGCACGCTGATCAAGGTCATGCCATTGCTGCTCAGCGTGGCGGCCTTCACCCTGATCTACGCCGCGGTGCCCAATACCCGTGTCCCGTTACGGCATGCGTTGGTGGGCGGTGTATTCACCGCAGTGTTGTTCGAGGCGGCCAAGCAACTGTTCGGCCTGTACGTCAGCTATTTCCCGAGCTATCAGCTGATCTACGGCGCTTTCGCGGCTGTCCCGCTGTTTCTGTTATGGGTCTATCTGTCCTGGATGATCGTGCTGTTCGGCGCCGAGCTGGTCTGCGGCCTGTCGTCGTCGCAGCAATGGCGCCGTCGGCCGCTGCCACGCCTGCTGGTCATGCTGATGCTGCTGCGCAACCTGCACCAGCGTCAGCAGGAGGGACGGGAGCTGCGCCTGCGTGATCTGCACAGGGCCGGCCTGCGCCTTCCCGAGGATGAGTGGGACGACATACTCGGCTTCTTCGAACAGGAACAGCTGGTCTGTCGGACGGGTTCCGGGGGCTGGGTGCTTTGTCGAGATCTGAATCACTACAGTCTGGATAAACTATTGCGCTGCAACCCGTGGCCACTGTCAGCGCGCGTAACGTTGCCCGAGCAGCTGAACGAACCCTGGTATCCGACTTTGCGCCAGTCACTGGAGCTACTGCAGCAGGAACAGGCCAGCCTGTTCAGTGGCAGCCTGGCCGACTGGTTGCAATCGGGCGGTGACAAAAATCGTCAGTAAGGGAGTGTTTACGTGGAGGCGCTGCGCTCGGTGGCAGGTTGTTCGAGCGATTAGATGCGTACTTACAGGCCGTGACGGCGTTTTCGAGGTGATGGCACGCTTCTGGCTATGGCTCGGAGTAGTTGAGGGGAAGACGTAATGGACGGCAAGCGCAGCACCATTCTGTATTTGCATCAGAGAGCGCCAGACGCGGCGCTCGAGGCATTGAACCGCCTTACCGGTCTTCGCTTTAGGCAATGGCCGGAATCGCTGGTCGTCAGGGATGATGCTCCAACCGGCGCGCCGCACGCCGCTCTGGCAAGCAAGCAGTTGGAGCCGAAAAAGGTCAGCGGCTGAGTCAGGCCTGGACGGCTTTCATTTCGGCGGCTACGGGCTCGACCGGGTGAGCGAACAGCTCTTCGACGGTGATTGCAGCTACCGTGGCGGCAGGACGCAGGTGAATCTGCAACTCCTCGATCTTGTGTCGGACCGGTAGCCGCGCGACGCCGGACAGCAGAATCTTGCCTGCGCCATCGGTGCGTCCGTGATCAATGATCGCTTCTCGCTGCTGCTGTCCATCGCGATATTTGGCGACGAGAGACACCATGAGCCCTGCGTGTCCCTGCAGCTGCAACCAGCTGGCGATATTGAATTCAGCTACGCGCCCGTCATAGGTAGTGAGGGCGATGGCGGCTTGCTCGACGATGCGTGAGGGTACGGTGCCGATCAGTTTGTCGTGGAGTTGGGACATGGCTTCGCTACTGGCATACGGTGGTGGGTGCGGAATTATAGGCAGTGCAGGTCCGACAAAACTGTGCACTTGAGCGCCGCCGCGCGTGATCGGACTCGCATAACGGCGAAAAGCGCGACGGTTACTTGGCGCCGCCACGGTCTGCGTCAGGATCGGGTCGTCCCAGGCGTGCCTTGACTGCAACGCAGCGGTATCCTCGGCCGTATACGTTAAGGAATGAGCACCATGACCAAACCGATCGCCTCGTTGCTGCTCCTGCTGAGCTGCCTGTTCCTGTCTGCCTGCGAAAAGGATTGGGGGATCGACCAGCACGGGCGTGAAGTGACTGCGGCACAGCTGCAGGGGCAGTGGCTGCTGATCAATTACTGGGCCGAATGGTGCGGTCCCTGCCGCACCGAGATTCCGGAGCTGAACGCCTTGGCCGAAACCGAGCAGGGACTGGCAGTGTTGGGTGTGAATTTCGACGAGTTGCGCGGCGAAGAGCTCGCTCAGGCCGCCAAGGCGCTGGGTATCGACTTCCGTGTGCTCAGTGATGATCCCGCCGAGCGTCTGCAATTGCCGCGTAGCGAGGTGCTGCCGGTGACCTATCTGGTTGACGACCAGGGGAAGGTGCGCGAGCGCCTGGTTGGCGAACAGACTGCCGAGGGCATCCTTGTGCATCTGGCGCGGCTGAAGGGCGAGTAGCCCGCCTGGTGACTCAGGGTTTGACGTACCAGAAATCCTGCCAGAAGCCGATCACCTTGACCGGATAGCGATTCTGCCCGAGGCTGCCGTTGTAGCGCGCGAGCGCCCGGTTGATGTCGCCATTTTCCTTGTTCAGGTAATAGCTGAGGATGGTGCAGCCATAGCGAAGATTGGTGGCGTTGTCGGTGAGGTTGTCTTGTGGTCGACCCAGTTCCGCTTTCCAGAATGGCATCACCTGCATCATGCCCTGCGCGCCAACGCTGGAGATTGCAAATCGGTCGAATAGGCTTTCGGCATGGATCAGCGCCAGCACCAGTTCCGGCTTCAGGCCCGCCTTGCTCGCCTCGCGATGCACCAGTCGGAGCAGCGACAGCCGCTCTTCGGCATCGGGGATGTAGCGCTTGAGTCGGCCGGACATGTCGACCAGCCAGACCTCTGCATCGAAGCGATCCTGAAAGCTGTCCGCCTCAGCGACTGTCCTCTGCATGAGGTCGCGGAGTTCGGGTTCGGGCGCTTGACGGATATTGGCTGCTGCCGGCAGGGCGCTCACCAGCAGCAATGCGAGAAGAAGAGCAGGCGTCTTCATCGGTTTCAGTTTCCGTTGCTGCCTTCGATCAGACTTTGCAGAAAGTGCTGTTGCAGCTCGGGGTCGTTGCGCGTCAGCTCTATCAGGCTCTGCTCCAGTTCGCTGGCTTCTTCTTCCAGACCAAGTTCGGACAGGCGCCGGACGCGATGCACCCATTGCGCGACGTCGTCGCCTTCCAGGTCATCGAAGATCAGGTCGTGAGCTTCTTGCAGCTTGCCGCGCAGCTTGTGGCTGACCAGCAGCGTGGCCTCGGCCCGGGTGCCATCCTGTTCATCCTCAACCGACAGCTGCAACTTGCCGATCTGCGTGACGTCCTGATCAGCGAACGGCCCGTCGAGAAGATTCAGGCGCAAGACGCCGTGACGATCGGTCGACAGCTCGTGAGTGTGCGGACCGGCGCTGACGAGCACCGGACGCTCCGCCCAAGGCAGGCTGGTGTACTCGAGCCGCGCATCCCGGCGTTGCTCGTCGAGGCTGGCCAGGTTCTGCTGCGAGCGGCCATTGGACTCGGCGTTCATGAACGGGTTGATGCCGGCGAAGCCGTAGCTGATCCAGTCGCGAGTCGCGCTCTCTGGCATGTTGCCGAGCATCACCACGTTGAGCACGTTTGCGCCTACGCCGGCGACCACTGCGACGACGCCCAGCGGAATCTCGTACAGCTCTCGCCAGGGCTGGTAAGGCGTATAGCGATCGTAACGGCGGGTTACTTCGAAATCGGTGACTTCGAATGTCATCTGCTCTTGCACGCGGATACGCCGCTGCGGCAGTTCGAGCACCTGGGGTTCACCGAGTTCGATGCGCAGGCTGTGGTCGAGCAGTTTGCGCTCGACACGCGCCTCGTGCTCGCTGCGCTGCGGCAAGTGATTGGCGCAGCCGCCAAGGAGCAACGCCGCGCAAAGCGCGGCGCTGGTTGAAACGACAAAACGTCGGTTGAGCATGATTTCCGATCAGCGATGAGCACGCAAGTTGATGAAGGACAGGATGTCAGCAGTCGCGACTGGCTGAGGCTGCGCGTCGCGGCGGTGCTTGTATTCCAGGGTGCCGTCGGCCAGCCCGCGATCACTGATGACAATGCGGTGCGGGATGCCGATCAGCTCCATGTCGGCGAATTTGACGCCGGGGCTAGTCTTTTTGTCACGATCGTCGAGCAGCACTTCGTAACCTGCTGCGGTGAGTTCGGCGTAGAGTCGGTCGGTAGCCTCACGAACCGCTTCATTTTCGTACTTCATCGGTACCAGGGCGATCTGGAAAGGCGCGAGCGCGTCTGGCCAGAGAATGCCGCGGTCGTCGTAGTTCTGCTCGATCGCCGCGGCAACCACGCGGGATACGCCGATGCCGTAGCAGCCCATGATCAGAGTGGCCGGTTTGCCGTTCTCGCCCATCACCCGGCAGTTCATCGCCTCGCTGTACTTGGTGCCCAGCTGGAAGATATGGCCGACCTCGATACCGCGTTTGATTACCAGATTCCCCTGTCCGTCCGGGCTCGGATCACCGGCAACCACATTACGCAGGTCGGCGATCTGCGGTAGCGGCAGGTCACGCTCCCAGTTCAGGCCGAAGTAGTGCTTGTCGTCGACGTTGGCGCCGGCACCGAAATCGCTCATCAGCGCGACAGAACGGTCGATCACACAGGGAATCGTCAGGTTCAGTGGGCCCAGCGAGCCGGGGCCCGCGCCAATGGCAGTACGGATTTCCGCTTCCGAGGCGAATACCAGCGGGCTGGCAACCTGCTCCAGGTTGGCGGCCTTGATCTCGTTGAGTTCGTGGTCGCCGCGTACGATGAGGGCGATCAGTTGGCCTTCTTCGACGCCATGAACGACCAGCGTTTTTACCGTTTTCTCGATGGCGAGGCCGAACTGCTCGACGAGTTCGATGATCGTCTTGGCATTCGGTGTGTCTACCAGGCGCATTTCTTCGCTTGGTGCCGCACGATCGGTTTCGCGCGGAATGGCTTCGGCCTTCTCGATGTTGGCGGCGTAGTCGGAGGTGTCGCTGAACGCGATGTCGTCTTCGCCAGACTCAGCCAGTACGTGGAACTCGTGCGAGCCGGTTCCGCCGATGGAGCCGGTGTCGGCTTGCACCGGGCGGAAGTCGAGCCCGAGGCGAGTGAAGACATTGCAGTACGCCTCGTGCATGCGGTCGTAGGTTTCCTGTAGCGATTCCTGGGACAGGTGGAAGGAGTAGGCGTCCTTCATCAGGAACTCGCGGCCGCGCATGAGGCCGAAGCGCGGACGGATTTCGTCGCGGAATTTGGTCTGGATCTGATAGAAGTTGATCGGCAGCTGCTTGTAGCTGTGAAGCTCGTTGCGTGCCAGGTCGGTGATGACCTCTTCGTGGGTCGGGCCGACACAGAATTCGCGATTGTGGCGATCCTTCAGACGCAGCAGCTCCGGGCCGTACTGCTCCCAGCGGCCGGACTCCTGCCAGAGCTCGGCTGGCTGAATGGCCGGCATCAGCACTTCCAGGGCGCCTGCCTTGTTCATTTCCTCGCGAACGATGGCCTCGGCCTTTCGCAGCGCACGCAGCCCCATCGGCATCCAGGTGTAGAGACCGGACGCCAGCTTACGAATCATCCCGGCACGCAGCATCAGTTGGTGACTGATGACCACTGCATCGGATGGGGTTTCTTTGAGGGTCGAGAGCAGGAACTGACTGGTGCGCATGTGGCCGTTGTGTCCTTGCAGAAGAGGCTGGAATTTGGCTCGGCATTGTACGGCGCGCGCATTGCGGCGTACAGGCGCGGGGCGCCGCGCTGGATGTGCGGCGAAACGAAAGAGCCCGGCTTTTGCCGGGCTCCGTTTGCATCGAATGGTCCGAGCGCCTGGGTTACAGGATGCTCAGCGGGTATTCGATGAATGCACGGATCTCGTTGAGGTCCGGGCTGTAGTAGTCACGCATGTCGCTGTTGGAGCGGTAGATCGAGTTGCGCAGCTTCAGCGACAGATCTTTTGCCGGGCCGCTCTGTACGACGTACTGGACCTGGTTGAAGAACTCGCGTTCCTTACCTTCGCCAGTGCCGGTGTCTACGTTGTCGCCGTAGACATAGGCGGTTTTCCAGAACAGGCCGGGAACGCCGTAACCGCCGAAGTCCAGCTCATAGCTCGCCTGCCAGGAACGCTCGTCCTTGGAGTTGAAGTCGGAGTAGTAGGAGTTAGCTACCCAAATGGAGCTGCCGCCGTCGCCGATATCGTACTCGTAGTTGCCGTCACCGGTTACGCGCTGATGGGCAAGAATGAAAGCATGCGAACCTACGGAGTACTTGGCTGAAAGGCTCCAAATAGTGGTGTCTTGGGTCTCGTCGAAGGCTTGTTTGTCGTACTTGTTATCGTAGATGTTGAAGTCAAAGGCCAGAGACTGGGCGTCAGCGAAAGGCATGACGTAATTAATGTTAGCGTACTTCTTCTTGGCAACGTCTTCGTTATCTGCGTAGTACAGAGAGGCGCTCAGATTGTCATTGAATGCATAGGTGCCGCCTACGACATCGATACTCTTCAGAGTTTGGCCGAGGTAGTTAACCGAGTCGCGACTAGAGGTTTGCATCGCACTGTCTGCAGTGAAGCGACCAGCATTCAGTTCCAGACCTTCGATTTCATTGCTGGTGATCAAGGTGCCGGTGAAAGATTCGGGCAGCAGGCGAGAATCATCGTATGCCAGGACTGGCATGGACGGGAACTGGTTGCCGTACTTGATCACTGTATTGGAGAACTGGGCTTTGATGGCTGCGCCGGCCTGAGAAAGGTCGCGCTCCGGATCGCCGTTGGAGTCGCGCTCGAACATTGCGCCATAGGTATAGCCGCGGCCACCATCCAGGCGAACGCCCAGCAGGCCATAGGCATCAACGCCTACACCGATGGTTCCTTGGGTGAATCCTGATTCAAAAGTGGTAATGAAGCCTTGGCCCAGGCTGCGTGCATCGCCTCTGCCGTCTTTGTAATCACGGTTGAAATAAGTGGTTCGCAGCAACAGATCTAGGCTCGCATCTTCCACGAACCCCTTGGACTCCGACTGCTGGCTGGCCAACGCCATCTGGGAGGTGCCCGCCGATACGGCCAGGGCGATTACGCTCCACTTCATCACTTTCATTGTGATTGCTCCTTTGGTTTAAAAACGGTGCTTACCTTGCCGCGCATGGGCGGAAAGGGTGCAACTTCTTAGTCCCGCATCAGGCTTTAGCCAATTTTGGCTGCTCTCGCGAAAAGCCATCCAGAGAATGTACTGTTTAGCTCTAGTGCAGCGCTAGAGCAAGCTGTGTGACGCTGATTGCGGTGTTTTGAAGCCGCCCCTAGTGGCCTGAGCGGTTAGTTCAATAATCTATTTTTCATCGCGCCAAGTTTAGCTTTGTGGACTGAGCTGATGATCGATTCAGCCGTTTTGTTCCATTTGAATGGCTTGGCGGAGAGCTCGTTG
>NZ_PISM01000005.1 GCF_002929225.1 Stutzerimonas kunmingensis
CGGCCCAGAGTGTGTAAAAACGTCTGATCGAACCCTTGCTATGCTTTCGGGCGATTCCATCGCAAGGGTCACCCATGAAGCGCTTCATTCAAGGTGAGCATCGAGGCCAAAGTACGTTGCTCCCCGAAAGCCTTGACGACTACGTCAGCGATACCAATCCGGTGCGAGTGGTTGATGTCTTCGTTGATGAACTTGACCTAGTTTCGTTGGGTTTTGAAAGCGCAACTCCAGCGGATACAGGCCGGCCTGCTTACCATCCTGCGATCCTGCTGAAGATCTACATCTACGGCTATCTCAACCGTATTCAATCGAGTCGGCGCCTTGAGCGAGAGACTCAGCGCAACGTCGAACTGATGTGGCTGACTGGGCGGTTGATGCCGGATTTCAAGACCATCGCCAACTTCCGGAAAAATAACAGCAAGGCCATCCGAGGCGTCTGCCGGCAGTTCGTTGTGCTGTGTCAGCAGCTGGGGCTGTTCGGAGAAAATCTGGTTGCCATCGACGGCAGCAAATTCAAGGCGGTCAACAATCGCGACCGCAATTTCACCAGCGCCAAACTGAAGCGGCGAATGGAAGAAATTGAATCGAGCATCAACCGTTACCTCACGGCGCTCGACGCCGCTGACCAGGAAGAGCCTAAATCCCCTCAGCCAAAAGTAGTGCGCCTGGAAGAGCGAATCGCCAAGCTGAAGGCCCAGATGAAGGAGCTTCAGGCGACTGAAATCCAGCTCAACGAATCGCCGGACAAACAGGTCTCACTGACCGACCCGGATGCCCGCTCGATGATGACTCGCGGCACTGGAATCGTTGGCTACAACGTCCAGACCGCAGTCGACACCCAGCACCATTTGATCGTTGCTCACGAGGTCACCAACGTCGGTTCAGACCGCGATCAGCTCAGCGCAATGGCCAAACAGGCACAGGAGGCGATGGCATCAGAAACGCTGTCGGTTGTAGCTGATCGAGGTTACTTCAAGAGCGAGGAAATCCTGGCTTGCCAAGATGCCAATATCATCACCTATGTACCCAAACCGATGACCTCGGCAGCCAAAGCCGACGGGCGCTTCAACAATGATGCCTTTATCTATGACGCGGCGAAAAACGAATATACCTGCCCGGCTGGAGAGGCGCTGATCTGGCGTTTTTCCAGTATTGAAAAAGGCATGAAGCTGCACCGGTACTGGAGTTCGAAATGCCAAGGCTGCACTTTGAAATTGCAGTGCACACCGAGCAAGCAACGACGGGTTCGGCGCTGGGAACATGAAGCGGTGTTGGAGGAAATGCAGAACCGGCTGAGTAACGCACCGGAGATGATGCGAGTCCGAAAACGAACTGTTGAGCACCCCTTCGGGACGCTCAAACAATGGATGGGCGCAACCCATTTCCTGACACGCCGGCTGCCGGGTGTTAGTGCGGAGATGAGCTTGAATGTGCTCGCCTATAACTTGAAGCGAGTCATGAACATCCTAGGAACCAGCGGTTTGATAAAGGCAATGTCGGCCTAAAAAAAGCGCGTTAGGCATCGCCCTGAACGCCTCAAAATGGGTCGAGACACGTCCTGGCCGCTACTAATGCGCTCTGTGGGCGACGACCAGCGTTGTCAGTCAGCCGACAGGGATCGCCGCGCACCGAACACCGGCTTGCAGCGTTTTTACACGCTCTGGGCCA
>NZ_PISM01000006.1 GCF_002929225.1 Stutzerimonas kunmingensis
GTGCTCGCGGCGGCTAAAAACACAGAAATAAGCGGGTGATCTGAGCGTTTTTGATCGATTTGCCGCTTTTAAAATCGGCAGGGGCTGAAGTCAGCCAGAAATACACAACTACTTCAGACCATCCTGAGAGACGGATATCGCGTTCGTCAGCCACTAAGTGGTAATACGCAAGCAGTTTAGCAACGACATCAGCTAGTTCGATAGACGCTTGTTCGGGAATAATCAAGCCGTTGTCGGATTTGGCCAAAAAGAGCATGTCGTCAATAATGCGTGACATACGCTTCAACTCCTCTAGATTGGAGTAAAGATTCTCCTCATAAGCATCAATATTCCGCTTTTTGGTCAGCACCACCTCGGTGTGGGTCATGAGGTTGCTAACAGGGGTTCGCAGTTCATGAGCAATGTCCGCCGAGAAATTGGAAAGCCGAACAAAGGCATCTTCCAAGCGACCTAACATCGCATTGAAGGACAGAACCAATTGCTGTAACTCAAGCGGTATCGGTTCAAGCGGCATTCGTTCCTGCAACGACCTTGCTGACATCGATGCGGCGAGATGGGTAACTTGCCTCAGAGGCCTGAGACCGCTTCTAACTACCATCCAGCCAAGCGCAGCACTAATTAGAGCGCTGACGCTTAATCCAACGCCGAACCAACGCTGCAAAGTCTGAAAGAAATGCGCGTGGTTAGTGACATCAAGAATCAACAGTGCTGTAAGTGGTTCGGGCTGGTCTGCTACCGAGATTCGGGCAGTCAATCCTCTATACAGGCGGCCGGCATATTTCCATTCCCACATATTCTGCTGTTCTGCGTCCCTATAGCTTTCCGGGACGTCGACTGTCTTGGGATCAGAAAAGAGCACTCTGCCATCTTCGCTCAAGATGGTCGCCGCTAAATCATGATGGGCACCTAGTGTCCCGAGCGGGTAGTTCGTTTATTTAACAACATATCGATATACTGGCGCGACTCCAAAGCCACTGATTAATAACCCACATGGCCAAACCCGCCGCCTGCTTTGTCTTAACGCCGTCCGA
>NZ_PISM01000007.1 GCF_002929225.1 Stutzerimonas kunmingensis
AAACATTGTAGTGTGACTCTCCCAGGACATCCATACCCTCACTAACACAAATTCTTTGATCTATATATGACATTAACCAGACTAATCTTAATCTATTAGGCTCAGATAGAGCCTTCATAATATCAATGTAGCTCGAAATCAACGCAATTACCTCCGATCAAAGTTATATAATGCTACGTGAAGCAGCATTATATACTATAGAGTTATAAGACAAAGCTAAAAATCATCCCACCTATGGTCGCAATGGCAAGCACGATTGCAACAAATGCTATTACAGCCCTAGGTTTCAAGACAGTGGATATAATTGCTATCTCGGGTAAGCTAGCACCTGTGCCGCCAATAATCAATGCCATTGCAGCCCCCATCCCCATCCCCTTTCCGATTAACACATCTAGTAATGGTAGAGCCATTTCAATTCGTAGGTAGAGCGGAATACTAATAACAGCAGCAATAGGAATGGCAAACCAATTATCACTACCAACGAATCTTTCGACAATATCAGCAGGCAAAAAAGCGGCTGACAAGGCGCTAATTGCTGCACCAATCAAAACATAGGGAGTAATTTTTTTAAATAAAGCCCAAGCAAACTGTATAGCCAAACCAAGGCGTTCTTTATGTGACTCGGTTTTTTGTGAGGCTGAAGGCAGGCTACATGCCGGCACTGAAGAATAGCCAGAAACTGGTGTCGAAGAGCAACTAACTAGCCCTAATGCTTGATCTTCAACCTGCAGTAAATTTTTCACCTCATTTTTCTTTGTAGAAACACTACAAGTCTGTTTAGGTTCAACTATATCGCGCTTTACTGCATTACGCAGACTTGTAAAGCTGACTATATATCCTGCCGCTATCGCTCCCAGAAATGTCACTAAAAAATAAATAAAGGCCACTTTGATTCCAAAGGTAGCTGCAATTAATCCAACCACAACAAAGTTTGTTAAAGGAGCTGAAATCAAAAAACTAAATACAGTTCCAGTAGCAATTCCCATTTGCACCATGCCAATCATAACTGGAATCATTGCAGCACTACAAAAAGGGGTTAAAATTCCCATGAGCGCCCCGATTATCGGGCCTTTACTTTCATGCTTGCTTAACTTTTCTTGTAGCTTCTCCTGTGGCACGTAATGCCGGACAAGGCCAGTAATAATTGCGACTGCGGCAATTATCAATAATAGCCCGCTTCCTATATGCAGGAACTCATCCAAAACTATTCCCCAATCACTTTCTTGCATAATAAATTATCTCCCGATTAATGACATCATTCCAACATACGCACACATGCATGTATGCGCATGTTTGCGTATGTTATGGTTGGTTCAGAAGCCTGTCAAGTAGGAAGT
>NZ_PISM01000008.1 GCF_002929225.1 Stutzerimonas kunmingensis
GGGTCGAGACACGTCCTGGCCGCTACTAATGCGCTCTGTGGGCGACGACCAGCGTTGTCAGTCAGCCGACAGGGATCGCCGCGCACCGAACACCGGCTTGCAGCGTTTTTACACGCTCTGGGCCAAAAGCGGCCATTCAACTTCTAGGCCGTTGCCACGAACTATTGCTTTGGAAGACCGCTGTCTTCCAGATGGCGACTCTAAACGATGGACAAACTAATGTTAAAGCCAGCGGCGAACCTGGGTTTGATAAGCCGAATACTCGCTGCCGAACAGAGTTATCAGAGCACGCTCCTCGGGCCTGATCTGGAAGCGATTCATATACAGCACAAACCCCAGTACCCCAAACAAGGCAATTGGTGAGGCCAAGTAGCAGGCCCAGGCCAGCAGCAACAGGGCAAAGCCGACGTACATCGGGTTGCGTGAGTATTGATAGATACCCGAGCGCACCAGTGCCGATGCGGTTTCAGGCTTCAGCGGATTGACGGTGGTCTGCGCCTGCCGAAACGACAGTACGCCGGCCACGCTGAAGCAAACGCCAACGGCCACCACTAGCAGCGCCACCAGTACCCGCACTGAATGCGCCAGGTCGAGGCCCGGCACATAGCGGGCGGCCAGCCACATCAACAGCCCAAACAGAGCGGTCACAACCGGCGGGGGTATCTTGTTTTCCAGTGCTCGCATAAAAACTCCCGATTAAGCAGCCATGACTTTTGCGCCAGTCGCTATGTTTAGCGCACTTTTTGCAGTTCGCTCTGCACCAGTTCTAGCAGCGGCTCAGGGCCGAACTTTGTCAGCAGCTTGGCGTTGCAACCAGTATGCACAGCAGCTATCGAGCTGGGCGGTTCATCTTGATGACGAAGCTCCCATTAAGGCCGGGGGTGGCCACTACAACGTGAATCGCGCCGGGGGCTTGTAACTACTTTTCCGCGCTCTTCTAAGGCGATGGTCAATGACGGTGGCTTTTCCCAACATGGGTGTGCCCGTCATCCGGAAGCGCACTGACTCCGCCAGTGGTGTTCAGGCGCTGGAGAATTCCACACTCGTCTACGCCCCGCTCAGAGGCGCAACGGTGTCGTAACTCAACCAGCTGTTGTTGCAGGGCCAGCAGGCTGGTCACGCGCGCTTGCACATGCGCAATGTGCTCATCCACTAAGCTATTCACACCTTCACAGTTTCCCTCTGGCCGATCCATCAGCGCCAACAAACTTCTGATCTCGTCCAGGGTCATGTCCAGTGTTCGGCAGTTACGGATGAACGTAAGCCGCTCAAGGTGCTCACTGCTGTAAAGGCGGTAGTTGCCCTCACTGCGAGCCGGAGCCGGCAACAGCCCCTCACGCTCGTAATAGCGAACCGTTTCAACCTGGCAATCGGCAAGCTTGGCCAGCTCTCCAATTTTCATGAAGCACCTCTTCGACAAACGCTTGACCCTGAAGTGGCTTCAGGGTGTTCACTCTGCACAACTGATCAATGAGGATACCTTCATGGCTGGCTGCTGCGGTGACGAATACAAACCTGAAGCGGTTTCAAAGGATGTCTGCTGTGACGCCAACGAAGCAAGCAACTGCTCTGCCACAGTGGCTACAGCGGTAAATACCGTAACCGGCTCCAGGCTCAGTAGCTTCCGCATTGCGCAAATGGACTGCCCTACCGAGCGGACGCTGATTCAGGACAAACTGAGCAAGCTCGCAGGCATCGATAAGCTCGACTTCAACCTGATCAATCGGATTCTTGGGGTATGGCACAGCTTGCCGTCGACCGCGCCTATCGAAGCGGCGATCTCGTCCCTGGGCATGCAAGCAGAGCCGCTATCTGCTGAAGGGCAAGCCCGCATCAAAATCGAACAGATGGACTGCCCAACGGAAGAAAAGTTAATCCGCGACAAGCTGACCTCACTACCCGGTATCAGTGCGCTGGAGTTCAACCTGCTTCAACGTGTACTGACGCTCAGCCACTCAGCAGAAGCCCTGCCAGTAGCACTGGCAGCTATTCGCGAGCTTGGTTTCACGCCAGTGGTTGAGGGTTCCGCAGCAGCAAACGAAGAAGCGCAAGGCACCCCGCGCAAGAAGGCCTGGTGGCCCTTGGCGCTATCGGGGGTGGCCGCCGTATCGGCGGAAGTGATCCACTTTGCCGAGCTTGCGCCAGATTGGGCTGTGGCTGGCATGGCGCTGCTCGCCATTCTGCTTTGCGGCCTGACGACCTATAAAAAGGGCTGGATCGCGCTGAAGAACCGCAACCTGAACATCAATGCGCTGATGAGTATCGCGGTGACCGGTGCGGTGCTGATTGGGCAATGGCCAGAAGCGGCCATGGTCATGTTCCTCTTTTCTGTCGCCGAGTTGATCGAAGCGAAGTCGCTGGATCGGGCTCGCAATGCCATCCGTGGCCTGATGGATCTGACGCCAGAGCGCGCCACGGTGCAGCAGATTGATGGCACATGGCTGGAAGTTGACGTTAAAACCATCGCCGTAGGCGCATTGGTTAGGGTTCGACCGGGCGAGCGAATCGGCCTCGATGGCGAGGTTACTGCCGGCAACTCCACCATCAACCAAGCGCCGATCACAGGGGAAAGCTTGCCTGTAGAGAAAACCATTGGCGATCCGGTTTTTGCTGGAACCATCAATGAAGCCGGCTCCTTGGAATACCGCGTCCTGGCCGCCGCTGCCAACACCACGCTGGCACGTATCATTCACGCGGTCGAGGAGGCGCAGGGTTCACGCGCGCCGACCCAGCGCTTTGTCGATCAATTCGCCAAGGTATACACCCCTGTCGTATTCCTATTCGCCCTGGCTGTCGCCATCGTGCCGCCACTCTTCATGGCCGAGCCCTGGTACGACTGGATCTACCGTGCCCTGGTACTGCTGGTGGTTGCCTGCCCTTGCGCCTTGGTCATCTCGACACCTGTCACCATTGTCAGTGGTTTAGCTGCGGCTGCACGCAAAGGCATCCTGATCAAAGGCGGCGTTTATCTGGAAACTGGCGGCAAGCTTGGCTTCCTGGCCCTCGACAAGACCGGAACCATTACCCATGGCAAACCCGTGCAAACCGACTACATGCCGCTGGTTGAACAGGACTCAGAACTCAATCGCACCCATGCTGCCAGCCTCGCCAGTCGCTCTGACCACCCGGTTTCGCAAGCGATAGCCAAGCATGCCACTGAGAATGGCCTGACGTTCGCTACCGTTGAGGGATTCGAAGCCCTGCCGGGTCGAGGTGTACGGGGCACCATTGATGGCATGGATTTCCACCTGGGTAACCACCGTCTGGTGGAAGAGCTTGGCCTCTGCTCACCCGAGCTGGAGGCGACGCTGGAACGTCTCGAACGCCAAGGCAAAACAGTGGTGGTGTTGTGCAATCCGCAGCGTGCCATTGCCCTGTTCGCGGTTGCCGATACCGTCAAAGACTCCAGCCGCCAGGCAATCGAGGAGCTTCATGCGCTGGGTGTGAAGACCACGATGCTGACCGGCGATAACCCGCACACCGCAGAAGCCATCGCACAGCAAGTGGGCATCGACGAAGCACGCGGTAATCTCCTGCCAGTCGACAAATTGCAGGCCGTTGAAGCATTGCAGGCGCGTGGCTACGTTGTTGGGATGGTCGGCGATGGCATCAACGATGCGCCGGCGCTGGCGAAGTCCGAAATCGGGTTCGCCATGGCCGCTGCCGGCACGGACACGGCTATCGAAACTGCGGATGTAGCCTTGATGGATGATGACCTGCGCAAGATCCCGGCCTTTATCCGCCTGTCCCAACAGACCGCCGTCATCCTCAAGCAGAACATCGTGCTGGCGTTAGGGATCAAGGCTCTGTTTCTCGCCATTACTCTAACGGGACAGGCGACGATGTGGATGGCAGTCTTTGCAGACATGGGTGTCAGTCTGCTGGTGGTGTTCAACGGCCTGCGCCTGCTTAAAAAGTAGGAACGGAGGATTGAAGATGAAAGCAGCATTGCAACTTGCAATTGAACAAGCCTTTCAACAGGCCGAGCACGCCATGCAGCAGAGGCGTAATACCGAGGCCTTTCAATGGCTGGAGCGTGCGCACATCCTGACTCAACGCCAGCCCTTGCCGCACGCCAGATCACACTGGCTGATGCTCACGCTCGGTTGGCAGATTGGCGATTATCGCGAGGTGGCCGGGCAAATACCGCGCATTTTCGCGGCCTTGTTGTTCTCCAGAATCTGGGTGCCCCTCGGCAATACAGGCCGCTCCAGAGTCAGTGCTTTCAAGCCCATGCCGGTTCCTGAAGAACTCCAGACCTTGCTTGCGAGTGACGAGCAAAACCTATCCAGCCGGTGATTGCGCCCATGCAAGTCGATCTCGCCACCCAACTGCCGTGCCCACTTGCAGAGGTGATCGCCCAGGTGCGCACACCACGCCTGCTGCGTCAGGTTGCTTCACCCTTATTGAGTTTCAGCCCGCTGGCTCCGGCTGAGTTTCCTGATACCTGGAGCGAGGGCACCTACTGGGTCAAGCTGAAGTTATTCGGCGTACTTCCCATTGGCCGTCAGGCGATTGTGATTACCTACCCGCAGATGGAAAACGCTCAGACCTTCATGCTTAGAGACAACGGCTATAGCCCGCTGATCACCAAGTGGGATCACGTCATTACGGCTCAAGAAGTGAGTGGCGGAACGCTTTACCGAGATCGCGTGACTATCGAGGCCGGCATCCTCACCCCGTTCGTGTGGCTTTTTGCGCGTCAGTTTTACGCCCACCGTCAGCGCCGCTGGGCAGCTTTGGCGGCAAATGGCTTTAGCTACTGAAGCACGCCATGCCCAGACAGGGCTGCTCACCTAGAGAGCAATACCTCTTGGCCACTGAAAATTCGCTCCCCCAGGCAACCTCCTTGGTCGGGGCAGCTTTAATACAACCTGTAGCAGGTACGGGGTCAACTTTTGACCTGCATCAGGCTACACCCGTCTTCGAGGTCTATATTGACTACTGGTGACTCACCCCACGACCCACTTTCACCTGCAAGGAACTGAGCAATGAAAGCACCAAAACTCGCCGCCTTCGCTTTGGCGGCTGCGCTTTTTCCGGCCTTAACCTTTGCGCAGCAGGACTCCAGCGCCACCAGCCAGGCTCAACAGCAGCCAATGAGCGTTGAGCAATTTGATCAAGAGATGGCGAAGGCACAAGAAAACCTGAAGAAAATGCAGGAGCAAATGAGCCAAATTCAGAAAGCTAGCGACCCTGCACAGCGTCAGAAACTGATGCAAGAGCACCAAACCATGATGCAGCAAGGAATGCACATGATGAACGGAATGCGTGGTGGCGGAATGATGGGGTGCTGCGGAGGGGGCATGAAGGGCGGTCACATGATGGGTGACGGTCAGATGATGGGCGGTGGCCACATGATGGGTAACGGTAAGATGATGGGTGGGGGTCACATGATGGGCTGGGATCAAATGGGCAGCCACTACTCCCAGATGACGCCTGAGCAGATGAAGCAGCATCAATACATGATGGACAGGTACATGGGTATGCAGCAGATGATGATGGATCAGATGATGCAGCATCAGCAGCATATGGGCATGCCACAGCGCTGAGACTTCACACTTATTCCACGGACAGCATGCTGTTCCCGTACGGTATGAATACTTTCATGCGCCAGCCCAACTCACACTAAGGGGCGTTGGGCTGGCGCCCACCGATTCAATTTTTGGCTCACCTGAAGATTCAGCGCTAAAGCACCTGTAAATGGTGACTCTTGTGTGCGCGCCGTCGACGCATCAACCAATAGGCGGCACGAATACGTCAACTCTGTATCAGCGGACACCTGCATGTATGGCTGGCTAATGGCTGCTTTTGGCCGACTTCTGCCTGTCGCAACCGGTCGCTTTGGGTCGATAGCTGCCTGCTACCAACGCCCGCTCCCGGCCCAGAGTGTGTAAAAACGTCTGATCGAACCCTTGCTATGCTTTCGGGCGATTCCATCGCAAGGGTCACCCATGAAGCGCTTCATTCAAGGTGAGCATCGAGGCCAAAGTACGTTGCTCCCC
>NZ_PISM01000009.1 GCF_002929225.1 Stutzerimonas kunmingensis
CTTCTTCCTGTCGGGTTTATTCTTCTTCGATTCGTTGCAGAAGCGGGGCCGGGGCGGGTTGATCATCAACAAGGTCGACACAATCGTCTATCCCTTTATTGTCTGGTCTTTACTACAAGGTCTGTTCGAAGTCGTCCTGTCGAATTACACGAACGGTCAGGTCACCTTGGTTGAGGTGTTCTCGCTGCTCTGGATGCCGCGAGCGCAGTTCTGGTTCCTGTACGCTCTGTTTCTGGTGTTCGTGGTTTGTGCGTTTCTTTATGCGCGGGCAGATCGGCGCTATTTCTTGCCATTCGTGGT
The DNA here is from genome assembly GCF_002929225.1 of Stutzerimonas kunmingensis. GTDB lineage: Bacteria > Pseudomonadota > Gammaproteobacteria > Pseudomonadales > Pseudomonadaceae > Stutzerimonas. The sequence continues at coordinate 301 of NZ_PISM01000009.1, forward strand.
CCTGTTTGGCTTGCTGTATGTCTTCCAGCAGGATCTGACGGTAAACAACATGACCCGCTTTATCCTGGGCAACACCGTCTTCTTCGCATTGGGCGTCTGGTTCAACGAGGTCAAGGCGTTCTTCCTCGCGCGTTATACACAGCTGACATTATTTTTCGGTGCGCTGTTCATCCTGGGGCAGTACCTGTTTCATGTGACCTTCGGTCTGAACTATGCCGATGGCGGCATGGCGGTACTCGCGCTTGCAACCATATCCATCTTTTTCATGATCGCGTTGTCGATGTGGCTAGGTCAGTTTCGCGTGGATTGGTTTCTGTTCATCGGCGCTTCGTCGATGACGATCTACCTGATGCATATTCTG